>NZ_CP199812.1:0-4800000 GCF_052695805.1 Achromobacter sp. NCFB-sbj8-Ac1-l
ATGAAAGAATTCTGGCAGACCTGCGTCAGTCGTCTTGAGCAGGAACTCCCCCCCCAACAAATCAGCGCGTGGATACGACCGCTGGTCCCGCTTGCGTATGACGAGACGCAGGCGGTGCTGCGCGTTGCCGCCCCCAACCGGTTCAAGCTGGACTGGGTGCGCAAGAATTTCTCCCACCAGATCGAAGCGTTGGCCGCGGAGTGGTTCGAGCGTCCGGTACAGGTTTTGTTCGAGTTGCCCTCGCAGGGCGCGACGCCGCGCATGCCTGTCGCGCCCGTGCGCGCCCAGCAGCCCGCGCAAACGCCACTGTCCGGTGCCACGCCGTCAGGCGGCGCACCGCCCGGCATGGCCGCGCAGCCCGCCGCCCCGGCAGCCCCCGCCCCCAGTGCGGGCGCGGCTGCCGTCAATGCGGATGCCGCAAACATCGTGTACGAGCGCTCGCGCCTGAACACCGACCTGACGTTCGAGAACTTCGTGACGGGTAAGGCGAACCAGCTGGCGCGCGCTGCCGCACTGCAGGTGGCCGAGAACCCGGGCACGTCGTACAACCCGCTGTTCCTGTATGGCGGCGTGGGCCTGGGCAAGACCCACTTGATCCACGCCATCGGCAACGCCATGGTGGCGGCGGGTACCGGCGTTCGCGTGCGCTACGTGCATGCCGACCAGTACGTGTCCGACGTGGTCAAGGCATACCAGCGCAAGGCGTTCGACGATTTCAAGCGCTACTACCACTCGCTGGACCTGCTGCTGATCGACGATATCCAGTTCTTCTCCGGCAAGAACCGCACGCAGGAAGAATTCTTCTATGCGTTCGAGGCGATGGTCGCGCAGCGCAAGCAGATCATCATCACCAGCGACACGTACCCGAAGGAACTGTCGGGCATCGACAGCCGCCTGATCTCGCGCTTCGATTCCGGCCTGACGGTCGCGATCGAGCCGCCCGAGCTCGAGATGCGCGTGGCGATCCTGCTGCGCAAGGCCGAGTCCGAAGGCGTGCCCATGCCCGAGGAAGTGGCGTTCTTCATCGCCAAGCACTTGCGCAGCAATGTGCGCGAACTTGAAGGCGCGCTGCGCAAGGTGCTGGCCTACGCCCGCTTCCATGGTCGCGACGTGCTGACGGTGGACGTCTGCAAGGAAGCCCTGAAGGATCTGCTGTCCGTGTCCAATGGGCAGATCACCGTGGAAAACATCCAGAAGACGGTGGCGGACTTCTACAAGATCAAAGTGGCCGACATGTATTCGAAACGCCGGCCGGCCAATATCGCGTTGCCGCGCCAGGTCGCCATGTACCTGGCGAAGGAGCTGACCCAGAAAAGCCTGCCGGAAATCGGTGACCTGTTCGGTGGTCGTGATCACACCACCGTCCTGCACGCCGTACGCAAGATTTCCGACGCCCGCGCAAAGCAAGCGGAGCTCAACCATACCCTGCACGTGTTGGAACAAACTCTAAAAGGATGACCATGCAACTCGTACAAACCACACGCGATGCATTGCTGAAACCGCTGTCGACCGTGGCGGGCATCGTCGAAAGACGCCATACCCTGCCCATCCTGGCGAACATCCTGATGCGCAAGGAAGGCAACAAGGTTGCCTTCATTGCGACCGACCTCGAAGTACAGATCACCACGCATGCCGACTTCGGCGTGGGCCACGACAACGAGTCCACCACCGTTGCGGCGCGCAAGCTGCTCGACATCCTGAAGGCCCTGCCCGATACGGGCGACGTGCGCCTGGCGCTGGCCAGCAACAAGCTGTCGGTGCAGTCGGCCAAGAGCCGCTTTGCGCTGCAGACGCTGGCCGCCAGCGAATTCCCCACCGTGGCCCAGCCCGAACAATGGGACGTGTCGCTGACCATGCCGCAGCGTACGCTGCGCCACCTGTTCAACATGGTGCACTTCGCCATGGCCCAGCAGGACATCCGCTACTACCTGAACGGCATGCTGCTGGTGTTTGAACCGGGTCGCGTGCGCGCGGTTGCCACCGACGGCCACCGCCTGGCCCACTGCTCCACCGAAGCAGACGGCATCAGCGAACGCCACGAAGTGATCGTGCCGCGCAAGACCGTGCTTGAAATGCAGCGCCTGCTCGAAGACTCCGACGAAGTCGTGTCGATCGACGTGGCGCCGGGCCAGATCCGTTTCCGTTTCGGCGACGTCGAGCTGGTGTCCAAGCTGGTCGAAGGCAAGTTCCCCGATTTCACGCGTGTGATTCCCACGAATTACACGCGGCACTTCCTGGTGGGCCGCGAAGCCCTGCAGGGCAGCCTGCAGCGCGCGGCCATTCTCACCACCGACAAGTTCAAGGGCGTGCGCCTGCAGCTGGCGCAGAACCAGATGAAGATCTCGTCCTCGAACGCCGAGCAGGAAGAGGCCCAGGAAGAAATCGACATCGACTACGGCCACGAGCCGCTGGACGTGGGTTTCAACGTCGGCTATCTGCTCGACGTGCTGGCCAACGTCAAAGTGGACAACATCCAGTGGTCGGTCATGCCCGATGCCAACGCGTCGGCGCTCATCACCTTGCCCGAAGACGACCAGTTCAAGTACGTCGTCATGCCCATGCGGATCTAAGTCCGCGCTCATGTGGGTTTGTGCCGCCACGGGCCTGATGGCTCGTCGGCGGTCCGGCCGCCAGGCCGTTCTTTAAAGCGTTATCGATACAGACATGTCAGATCAGCAGAACACCACTCCCGAGAACGGCGGCTACGGCGCCGACTCGATCAAGATGCTCAAGGGGCTGGAGGCCGTGCGCAAGCGCCCCGGCATGTACATCGGGGACACGTCCGACGGCACCGGCTTGCACCACATGGTGTTCGAAGTCGTCGACAACGCCATTGACGAAGCGCTGGCCGGCTATTGCGACGATATCGTCGTCACGATCCACACCGACAATTCGATCTCGGTCACCGACAACGGCCGCGGCATCCCCACGGATATCCACAAGGACGATGAATTCCACCGCAGCGCGGCGGAAATCGTCATGACCGAGCTGCACGCGGGCGGCAAGTTCGACCAGAACTCGTACAAGGTGTCCGGTGGCCTGCACGGCGTGGGCGTGTCTTGCGTGAACGCCTTGTCCGAATGGCTGCGCCTGACCATCCGCCGCAACGGCGAAGTGCACCAGATGGAATTCCGCCAGGGCGAGCGCGTTGCGCCCCTGGCCGTGACCGGCACGACCGACAAGCGCGGCACCGAAGTGCGCTTCCTGGCCGACCCGATCATCTTCAACAACATCGAAT
This sequence comes from Achromobacter sp. NCFB-sbj8-Ac1-l, assembly GCF_052695805.1. Taxonomy (NCBI): domain Bacteria; kingdom Pseudomonadati; phylum Pseudomonadota; class Betaproteobacteria; order Burkholderiales; family Alcaligenaceae; genus Achromobacter; species Achromobacter sp. NCFB-sbj8-Ac1-l. The sequence goes on from NZ_CP199812.1 coordinate 3,239, forward strand.
ACCACTACGAGATTCTCTCCAAGCGCCTGCGCGAGCTCTCGTTCCTGAACAACGGCGTCAAGATCCGCCTGATCGACCAGCGCCAGGGCAAGGAAGAGAACTTCGCCTTCTCCGGCGGCGTGAAGGGCTTTGTCGAATACATCAACCGCGCCAAGACCGTGCTGCACCCGAACGTGTTCTCGGTCAGCACCGAGTCCGCCGCGGGCGGCGTGTCGGTGGGCGTGGAAGTGGCGATGCAGTGGAACGACAGCTACAGCGAAAGCGTGCTGTGCTTCACCAACAACATTCCGCAGCGCGACGGCGGCTCGCACCTGACCGGCCTGCGCGCGGCGATGACCCGCATCATCAACAAGTACATCACCGACAACGAGCTGGCCAAGAAGGCCAAGGTCGAGACGTCCGGCGACGACATGCGCGAAGGCCTGGCCTGCGTGCTGTCGGTGAAGGTGCCCGAGCCCAAGTTCAGCAGCCAGACCAAGGACAAGCTGGTGTCCAGCGAAGTGCGTCCGGCCGTCGAAGAAGCCGTGGCGCGCACGCTGGAAACCTGGCTGCTCGAACACCCGAACGACGCCAAGGCCCTGTGCAACAAGATCGTCGAAGCCGCTCGTGCCCGCGAAGCCGCCCGCAAGGCGCGCGAAATGACGCGTCGCAAGAGCGTGCTGGAAGGCGCCGGCCTGCCCGGCAAGTTGGCTGACTGCCAGGAAAAAGATCCGGCGCTGTGCGAGCTGTACATCGTCGAGGGTGACTCCGCAGGTGGCTCGGCCAAGCAAGGCCGCGACCGCAAGTTCCAGGCCATCCTGCCGCTGCGCGGCAAGGTGCTGAACGTGGAAAAGGCGCGCTTTGACCGCCTGATCGCCAGCGAACAGATCGCCACCCTGATCACCGCGCTGGGCACCAGCATCGGCCCCGACTTCAACGTCGACAAGCTGCGCTACCACCGCCTGATCATCATGACCGACGCGGACGTGGACGGCGCGCACATCCGCACCCTGCTCCTGACGCTGCTGTACCGCCAGATGCCCGAGCTGGTGCAGCGCGGCTACGTCTACATCGCGCAGCCGCCTCTGTACAAGGTCAAGGTTGGCCGTGAAGAACGCTATCTGAAGGATGCCCAGGAAGAAGCGCAGTTCATGCTGCAGCTGGCCCTGAAAGACGCCGAGATCATCTCGGGCGGCAACATCATCCGCGGCGAAGAGCTCAGCGACCTGGCCCGCCAGTACGTGGCGGCTGATGGCGTGATGGCCCGCCTGGCGCGCGTGTTCGACGTGGCGGCGTTGTCGGCCATGGCCGAGGGCGTCGAGATCAACCTGGATTCGGCCGAAGCCGCCGCCGATTCGGCCAAGCGCCTGGCCGATGCCATGCGTGACCCGGTCAGCGGCAACGGCGTGGACGTCGTGCCCGAGTTCGACGAAGCCACCGAACGCCACCGCCTGTCGGTGCAGCGCATGCACCACGGCAACGTGCGCGTCAGCATCATCGACGCCGACTTCGTCAACGGCAGCGACTACGCCATCCTGTCCAAGGCCGCCAAGAGCTTCTCGGGCAAGGTCGGCCCGCGCTCCCTGGCCGCTCGTGGCGAAGGCGACAAGCGCAAGGAACAGGTCGTGTCCGACTTCCGCGAAGCCATGCAGTGGCTGCGCAGCGAAGCCGATCGCAGCATCTCCAAGCAGCGCTACAAGGGCCTGGGCGAAATGAACCCGGAACAGCTGTGGGAAACCACGATGGACCCGAAGGTGCGCCGCCTGCTGCGCGTGCAGATCGAAGACGCCATCGCGGCGGACGAAGTCTTCACCACGCTGATGGGTGACGACGTCGAACCGCGCCGCAACTTCATCGAAGCGCACGCGCTGTCGGCGGGCAATATCGACGTTTGATCGCTGGCGGTCAGACCATCATCGAGCGGCCCGCCGGGGCTGCGGGATGACATAAGAAGGGGCTGCTCAGGCAGCCCCTTTTTTTTGTCGGGTTTGGTCTGTTCTCGCCCTGCCGATAGATTCGATCAGGAGTACCAAAAATGGGCTACATTACAAAAATATCCCAAATATGGGTTAATTATGTAACTTTTTTTGGGTTCTCATGGCATATGCCTCCAGGCCACACTTGGCCAGTAACTTCGTCTTCTACTTTGCGCCATGGCTGGTCGGACGTAGTCATTTTTCGGAGAATGGCTCTTGTAATGGAAGGAGGTGCATTGTGAATTCAATGACCCACGATGAATGCAAGGTCAGCCAACGATGACATCTCGATATTCGCACGCCGTTGTCATGGGAGACCTCGTATCCAGTGAGCGCTCGCCCTCAGTGCCCGACTTGCATCGCGTATTCAATGAGGTGATCGATCAGGTCAATGAAGACGATCAGCGCAAGCTCGTCTCGCCGCTCACGATCACACTGGGTGACGAATTCCAAGGCATTTGTGCGAATCTGTCCGATGGTCTGGCGCTGTTGCGTAAGCTCAGGGCAGGCATGCTGCTCAAGCTGCTCGAATGCCGGTTTGTGTTGGGTGTCATCTCTTTGGAAACACCCATCAACAACGATCGGGCATGGAACATGATGGGGCCGGGTCTTGCAGCGAGTCGCAAACGCCTTGCTGACAAGCGAGACGGCAACGCATACCGTTTTGTATTGCCGGATCAACCAACCGTACAGATTCTGATGGACGGTGTGGGCGCTGCGCTGACAGATATCGAGAGTGATTGGACCGATCGCCAAAGGCAGGTCATTTTGTTGTCGGAGCGAAAGGCGGTCGGAGATCTGGTGACTCAGCTCGGAATGTCTACGGCCACCTACTACAAGATTCGACGAGCCGGCCGTTTCGAACTCTATGAACACGAGTGGCGTGCGTTGACGGAAAGCGCCGCGGCGCTGGACAGACATTACGGACTACTATGACCTGCGAGTGGGTACTATCGATCGCTTCAATGATTGTCGCGGTATTTCTGCTGACTGCCGCCGGCAACAGAATTTGCAAGCGGATGCTCGAGTGGAGCGGGCTGATCACCGCCATGAAGAACAAGCTCCAGCAGGCGAATTCCGGTCCTGCTGGTGAGGTGCCCGCAGCGTCGCCATTGATCAGTCATCCCAGGGTGGGTCACTTGATAGGCAGCCTTGAGCGACTGCTTATCGCCGCAGGTGTGTTGGTGGGGGCGTGGGAAATTCTGGTTGCGGTCATTGCGCTGAAGACAGTGGCTCGCTTCAAGGAACTGGATCAGAAGCTCGACGCGGAATATTTTCTGGTCGGTTCTCTGTTCAGTTTGGTCTGGGCCATCGTCATCACGTACGGTTGGATGGGGTTTGACCACTTCTTGGGACTTGATCTGCCAGCCGAACTCAAGCGTTCCAAGTAGTTCATATGCCATGTCATCGAGGGGCCGCAGGTGCGGCCCCTCTTTTCATTGATCAGGTCCTGCGGGACGACTACCCCTGCACGTCATTCGCCCACGGCTCGGCCGTCAGGCGCTGCGCCAGGTATTCGATCAGCGCCTGCACCCGGGCCGGCCGACGGCGCCCCGGTGGCGTGACGATGTGCAGGGCGATGGGATCCACCTGCCAGTCTTCCATGGCGATTTCCAGGGCGCCGGATTGCAGGTCTTCCCAGGCCAGGAATTCGGGCTGCAGCGCCAGGCCCATGCCGGCCCGCAGCGCGGGCGCCAGGGCTTCGGCGTTGTTCACGTTCAGGTGCACCGGCAAGGCTTGCGAGAACTCGCCGTGCTTCTCGTGGCGAAAGCGCCAGCTGGCGCCGTTGCGGGCGTACATGTATTGCAGCGCGGTGTGCTGCGCCAGGTCGCGCGGGTGCTTGGGTTTGCCTGCGCGCTTGAAGTAGCCAGGCGCGCCCACCAGCAGGATGCGCACCGAGCACAGGCGCCGCGCCAGCAAGGTGGAATCCACCAGGTTGGAGATGCGCAGCGCCAGGTCGAAGCGTTCGGACACCAGGTCGGCCTGCTTGTCGTTGAATTCGATTTCCAGGCCCACGTCGGGATGCGCCTGCATGAAGGGCGGCAGCATCGGCGCCAGGTGCGTGACGCCGAATGACATGGGCGCGGCCAGGCGGATCTTGCCGTGCAGGCTGGTGGATTTTTCCGTGACCTCGGCTTCGACCGCTTCGCCCTCCTCGAGGATGCGGGCGGCCCGCTCCAGCGCCGCGTAGCCGGATTCGGTCAGGGTCATGCTGCGTGAGGTGCGATGGAACAGCGTGGTCTTCATCCGGGCTTCCAGCCGGGTGATGGTCTTGGAAACCGTGGCCTGGGCGATAGAAAGCTCGGCGGCGGCCTTGGCGAACGACCCGGTCTCGGCAACCTTGGCGAAGATCGCCCACCCTTCCAGATCGGGCAATTTATTCATCGTGCACTCTCATGTATCAGTTCGCGCCGATGATAGCGGCTGGCTATTGCCCATACAAGAACGCCTTGCAAAGCGTCACGCATTGGTGGGCTGCCAGAGGGATCATGCAAAAAATGGAATGGATGCAATTCCATGCTGCGGATTCTCAGCAGACGTGCGGATCCCTAATATGTCTCTACCGACTGACGACGCAAACGGAAGCTTCAAACGGCACTTCCGCTACCGCCCAAGCGGCGCAGGCCCGGATGGCCAGCCAGTACCCCGAATTCACTTTGCCGCCTTTATTGACCGATTCCTTGAAAGAGAGCCCCACCATGTCGAACCGCAAATACCTCGAAGTCCTGACCCCCGAAAACAGCCAGATCATCTTCATCGATCAGCAGCCGCAGATGGCATTCGGCGTGCAGTCGATCGACCGCCAGACGCTGAAGAACAACGTGGTGGGCCTGGCCAAGGCCGCGCGCACCTTCAACATTCCCACCACCATCACCACGGTGGAAACCGAGAGCTTCTCGGGCAATACCTTCCCCGAACTGCTGGCCGTGTTTCCGGACAACAAGATCCTGGAGCGTACCTCGATGAATTCGTGGGACGACCAGAACGTGCGTGACGCGCTGGCCGCCAACGGCCGCAAGAAGGTCATCGTGGCGGGCCTGTGGACGGAAGTCTGCAACACCACGTTCGCCCTGTGCGCCATGCTGGAAGGCGACTACGAAATCTACATGGTGGCCGACGCCTCGGGCGGCACCTCGGCCGATGCGCACAAGTACGCCATGGACCGCATGATCCAGGCCGGCGTGGTGCCGGTGACCTGGCAGCAAGTGTTGCTGGAATGGCAGCGTGACTGGGCCCGCAAGGAGACCTATGACGCCGTGACCGCCATCGTCAAGGAACACTCCGGCGCGTACGGCATGGGCATCGACTACGCCGTGACCCACGTCCACAAGCTGGCCGAGCGCGTGCAGCACGGCGAACGCATCGGCCCCAACCCCGCCAAGTAAATCCGGATCCAGGAGCGCACCGTGCCAGACCAGAAGAACCCATCCGCGGGAGGCAGCTTCGTGGCGCTGCGCCAGCCCGTGTTTGCCGTGTTGTGGGCGGCCACGGTGCTGGGCAACGTCGGCAGCTTCATGCGCGACGTGGCCAGCTCCTGGCTGGTTACGGACCTGTCCGCCAGCCCGACCGCCGTTGCCCTGATCCAGACGGCGGCGACGCTGCCGATCTTTCTGTTGGCGATTCCGGCTGGCGTGCTGTCGGACATTCTGGACCGGCGGCGTTTCCTGATATTCGTGCAGCTGCTGCTGGCCTCGGTCAGCGGTACGCTGCTGGTGCTGTCGCACTTCGGCGCATTGACGGTGGATTACCTGATTGCACTGACCTTCGTGGGCGGTATCGGTGCGGCGCTGATGGGGCCGACCTGGCAGTCCATCGTGCCCGAACTGGTGCCACGCGAAAACCTCAAGGGCGCGGTGGCGCTGAACTCGCTGGGCATCAACATTGCCCGCGCCATCGGCCCGGCCGCGGGCGGCCTGATATTGGCCAGCTTCGGCGCCGCGGTGACCTACGGCATGGATGTGCTGAGCTACGTCTTTGTCATTGCCGCGCTGCTGTGGTGGAAGCGCCCGGCCGCTACCGACAGCGCCCTGTCGGAGAACTTCCTCGGGGCCTTCCGCGCCGGCCTGCGCTATACGCGGGCCAGCAAGGAGCTGCACCGCGTGCTGCTGCGCGCCGCCGTGTTCTTCCTGTTCGCCAGCGCCGTGTGGGCCCTGCTGCCCCTGGTGGCCCGGCAGATGCTGGGCGGCACCGCCGGTTTCTATGGCGTGTTGCTGGGGGCGGTGGGCGCCGGCGCCATCATCGGCGCGCTGGTGATGCCCCGGGTGAGCGCGCACCTGGATACGGACGGGCTGGTGCTGCTGGCCTCGGTGGTCAGTGCGGCCGTCATGGCGATGCTGGTGTTTGCGCCGCCCAAGTGGCTGGCCGTGCCGCTGCTGGTGTTGCTGGGCATGGGCTGGATCACCGCGCTCACGACCTTCAACAGCGTGGCCCAGGCGATTCTGCCGAACTGGGTACGTGGCCGCGGGCTGGCCGTGTACCTGATGGTGTTCAACGGTGCGATGGCGGCCGGCAGCCTGGGCTGGGGCCTGGTGGCCCGCGAGATCGGCGTGCCCTACGCCTTGGCGGTCAGCGCCGCCGGGCTGGTCGTGGTGGCGCTGCTGTTCCACCGTGTCCGCCTGCCGGTGGGCGAAGCGGATCTGCAGGCGTCCAACCACTGGCCCGAGCCGCTGGTTGCGGAGTCGGTGACCAACGACCGCGGGCCGGTGCTGGTGCAGGTGGAATACCGAATCCGCCAGGAAGACCGTGCGGCGTTTCTGGATGCAATGAAGCGCCTGTCGCAGGAGCGGTTGCGTGATGGCGCCTATGCCTGGGGCGTGGTCGAACACACGAACGATCCGCAGCGCGTGGTGGAGTGGTTCTTCGTGGAGTCGTGGGCCGAACACCTGCGCCAGCATCACCGGGTGTCGCATGCCGATGCCGACCTGCAGGCCGAAGCGCTGCGCTTTCATGCGGGGCCCGGCAAACCGGAAGTGCATCACTTCCTGACGTTGAAACACTGATATCCAAAGAGGCCAGCCATGATTGAGCGCCGACCGCTTGAAACCCTGGGCCACGCCCGCCGCGGCTGGCTCGATGCCAAACACCATTTCTCGTTCGCGGGCTACCAGGACCCCAAGCGGATGCGCTGGGGGGCGCTGCGCGCCTGGAACGATGAGACGATCGCGGCGGGGGCGGGCTTTCCTCCCCTGCTGCAGACGGACATGGAAATCATCACCTGCGTGCGCGAAGGTGCGCTGACGCACGAAGACGACCTGGGCAACCGCGGCCGTACCCGGGTCGGCGATGTGCAGGTGATGAGCGCGGGCAGCGGCGTGACGCACGCCGAGTTCAACATGGAAGGCGGACCGGCGCGGGTGTTCCAGATCTGGATCGAGCCGGACCGCCGCGGCGTGCCGCCCAGCTGGGGCCGCAAGAGCTTTGCCGGCGAGGCCTGCAACGGCCAGTTCATCACGCTGGCCAGCGGCATGGAAGGCGACGACGATGCGTTGCCGATCCGCAGCGACGCACGCGTGCTGGCGGTTGCGCTGAAGGCCGGACAAGCGGCCACCTACCGTTTCGCCGAAGGGGCGCGTCGCGGTTATCTGGTGGCCGCCAAGGGGCGCTTGACCGTCAATGACATGCCCGTGGATGGCGGCGATGGCGTCGCCATCCACGATGAAACCGACTTGCGCATCATGGCCCTGGACGATGCAGAAGTCCTGCTGGCCGATACGCATGCCTGATCCTACCCATCCCGCAAGGACACCCATGAAGATCTATCTGCTTTCCCTTGGCGCCGGCCTGCTGGTCGGCGTGGTGTACAGCCTGCTGCAGGTGCGCTCGCCCGCGCCGCCGCTGGTGGCGTTGATCGGCCTGCTCGGCATCCTGGTGGGCGAGCAGATCGTGCCGGTGGGCAAGCAGTTGCTCAGCGGCACCGCGTTTGTCGCGGCCTGCGACAAGGAGCAGGCGGTGAGCCATGTCCTCGGGCAATTGCCCGGCCGCCAGGCAAAGCACCATCCCGGGGACAAGGCCGAAGGCTGATCCCGTCCACGCACCCAAGGAATTTCGTATGCCTACCCGCCGCGACCTCATTGGTGTTGCTTCTACACTGGCGCTCAACAGCTTGCTGGGCACCCACGCCATTGCCCGATCCCAAGGAGATTCCCCCATGCCAAGTACTTCAAACGCCACCCCGGATGTCGTCTTCTACAACGGCCGCATCACCACGCTGGACCGCACCCGACCGCAGGCCAGCGCGGTGGCGATCAAGGACGGCCGCTTCGTCGCCGTCGGCACCGATGCCGAGGTCATGGCGCTGGCCGGCTCCACCGCCCGGCGCATCGACCTGAAAGGCCGTGGCGTGCTGCCGGGGCTGTTCGACAATCACACGCACGTGGTGCGCGGCGGCCTGAACTACAACATGGAACTGCGCTGGGACGGCGTGCGTTCGCTGGCCGATGCCATGGGCATGCTCAAGCGCCAGGTGGCCATCACGCCGGCCCCGCAGTGGGTGCGGATCGTGGGCGGCTTTACCGAGCATCAGTTTGCCGAGAAGCGCCTGCCCACCATCGAGGAGATCAACGCCATCGCGCCTGACACGCCGGTGTTCATCCTGCACCTGTACGACCGCGCCCTGCTCAATGGCGCCGCACTGCGTGCCGTCGGCTATACCAAGACGACGCCCAACCCGCCCGGCGGCGAGATCATCCGCGACGGCCAGGGCAACCCCACCGGGCTGCTGCTGGCCAAGCCCAACGCGACCATCCTGTACGCCACGCTGGCCAAGGGCCCCAAGCTGCCGTTTGATTACCAGCTCAATTCCACGCGCCATTTCATGCGCGAACTGAACCGCCTGGGCGTGACCGGCGTGATCGACGCCGGTGGCGGCTTCCAGAATTATCCCGACGACTACGCCGTCATCCAGAAGCTGGCCGACGACGGCCAGATGACGGTACGGCTGGCCTACAACCTGTTCACCCAGAAGCCCAAGCAGGAAAAGGAAGACTTCCTGAAGTGGACCTCCAGCGTGAAGTACAAGCAAGGCACCGATTACTTCCGTCACAACGGGGCGGGGGAAATGCTGGTGTTCTCGGCGGCCGACTTCGAGGACTTCCGCGTCGAGCGTCCCGACATGCCGGCGGAAATGGAAGGCGAGCTGGAAGAGGTGGTGCGGGTGCTGGCGCAGAACCGCTGGCCGTGGCGCCTGCATGCCACCTATGACGAGACCATCTCGCGCGCGCTGGACGTGTTCGAGAAAGTGCACCAGGACACGCCGCTGACCGGCCTGAACTGGTTCTTCGACCACGCCGAAACCATTTCCGACAAGTCGATCGACCGCATCGCCGCGCTGGGTGGCGGCATTGCCGTGCAGCACCGCATGGCTTACCAGGGCGAGTATTTCATCGAACGCTACGGCGCGGCCGCCGCCGAGGCCTCGCCGCCCGTGGCCAAGATCCTGCAGCGGGGCGTGAAGGTGTCGGCAGGCACCGACGCCACGCGCGTTGCGTCCTACAACCCCTGGGTATCGCTGTCCTGGATGATCACCGGCAAGACCGTGGGCGGCACCCGCCTCTATCCCGCGCGCAACTGCCTGGACCGCGAGACGGCGCTGCGCATGTGGACCGAGAACGTCGCCTGGTTCTCGAACGAGGAAGGCAAGCGCGGCCGCATCCAGGCCGGCCAGCTGGCCGACTTCATCGTGCCCAGCAAAGACTATTTCAGCTGCGCCGAAGACGACATCTCGTTCCTGACGTCGGACCTGACCGTCGTGGGGGGGCGGGTGGTCTACGGCGGGGGTGATTTCGGTCCGCTGGACGAGAACCCGTTGCCGCCCGCCATGCCGGACTGGTCGCCCACGCGCCTGTTCGGCGGCTACGCCGCCTGGGGCGACCCCGAGGGCGCAGGCCGCAATTCGCTGGGCTACCGCAATATGGCCACCTGCGGCTGCGCCAGCGCCTGCGGCGTGCACGGCCACGACCATGCCAAGGCGTGGGCCGCGAAGGCGCCCAGCGCCGATCTGCAGGGCTTTTTCGGCGCGCTGGGTTGTGCGTGCTGGGCGGTTTGAGGAGCCTGACCATGTTCGCAACGGCTTCCTGGGAACAGCGGCTGGCCAGCCTCGCCCGGCCGCTGTTCGGTTCCGCCGTCGTGCGGTTCCTGGCGTATCTGGGCCTGTGCGCGGCCTATCTGCAAGGTGGATGGGTCAAGCTCACGGACTTTCCTGGCGCCCTGCGCGAGATGGCGCATTTCGGCCTGTCGCCCGAGCCGCTCTTCGCGGTGCTCGTCATTGTGCTGGAACTGGCGGCGTCGGCCATGATCCTGACCGGCCGGCTGCGTTGGCTGGGGGCGGTTGCGCTGGCCGGCTTCACGCTGGCGGCGACCGGGCTGGCATTGCGGTTCTGGGAAATGCCCATCGGGCAAGACCGCTTCATGGCCGCCAATGCCTTCTTCGAACACCTGGGGCTGGCGGGCGGCCTGCTGCTGGTGGCCTGGCTGGACTTGCGCGCGCCGCAGACACCCTTGGCTACGCCGCCTGGGGCGCCGCGCACACCTGCGTGATGGCGAGCGCGGCCGCCGGCTTCCCGTCCAGGTTGGCCTGCGGCATTTAGCGCGCCGGCCGCGCCTTCAGGTCGGCCATCTCTTCCTGCATCAACTGGTGAGCGTAGCGCGAGAACACGCTGACCAGGCGGGTGCGGGTGTGGTACGGCGGGTACAGCAGCGCGACCGTGACCGGCACGGCGGGGCTGAAGGGGCGCACTTCCACCCCGTTGGCCTCGTATTCCTCGCGCGCTGCCAGCGGGTTGATCAGCGCCACGCCCAGCCCGGCGCCGACCAGCGCGCAGACGGACGAGCCCAGGCCGGCCTCGGCCACCGTCTGGCGTTCGACCTTGGCGGCCTTGAAGACCGCGTCGATCTTTTCCCGCAGCGGCGTGGCGCTGGGAAAGGCAATGAAGGGCTCGCCCGCGAAATCGGCGGGTTTCAGCTTTTTCAGCTTGGTCAGCCGGTGGCCCTTGGGCAGCACCGCCACGCAATTCATCGTCAGCACGGGTTCGACCTGGATGCCGGGTGAATCGCCCGACAGCATGGCCAGCCCGGTGTCGCAGAACCCCGAACTGATCCAGTTGTGCACCGCGCTGGCGTTGCCCGAGTGGATCGACACCATCACATCCGGGTATTCGGTCTTGAAGGCGGCCACGATGCGCGCCAGCAGGCCGCCGGCCAGCCGCGGCATGGCCGCCACGCTCAGGCGGCTGGCGCTGAACGAGCGGATGCTGGCCGCCGCCGATTCCAGGCCGGCCAGGCCGATGAAGGTCTTTTCCACCTCTTGAAAGAAGCGCGAACCGTCCTGGGTAGGGGTCAGGCGGCTGCCGTTGCGGTCGAACAGGGGAAACTGGGTGATTGCTTCCAATTGCGCGATTAAGCGGCTAACGTGCGGCTGCGAGGTGTGTACTCGCCTGGCGGCCGCGGTCATGGAGCCGGTCATCATGACGGCCCGGAAAGCCTCGATGTGCCGTAAGCCCATTCGTGTAATGGCCATATCAAATCCGTATAGAGGAATACCCGATTGGAACTGGATAAAACCATAACGCTAGTTGATACTTTTTGCCAGCCGCGGGGCTCATCGCGGGACGCGGCGGTATGCATGCAGTCTGGTACCGCTGTTCGTGAACATAAACACGCGCCGCTCGCATGGCGCCAAGGGAATACGATGAAAGCACTTGCCGCGATCTCGGTCGCCGCCGCCCTGCTCGGCAGCGCCACCGCCCACGCCGAAGGCCCCAGCCGCCTGGACAAGATCCGCGAAACCGGCGTGATCACCATCGGCCACCCCGAGACCTCGGTGCCGTTCGCCTACCTCGATGGCAACCAGAAGCCGGTGGGCTATACGGTCGAGATCTGCCAGGAAATCGCCCAATACGTCAAAACCGCGCTCAAGCTGCCCAAGCTGGACGTGCGTTACAACCCCACCACCTCCGCCACCCGGATCCCGTTGCTGGCCAACGGCACCATCGACCTGGAATGCGGCAACACCACCAACAACCTGGAACGCCACAAGCTGGTGTCGTTCGCGCCCACCACGTTCGTGGCGCAGGTCGTGCTGGTGGCGCGCAAGGACGGCGGCGTGGACCCGAACAACCTGGCCTCGTTCCGCGGCAAGTCGATCGCGGCGCAGGCCGGCGGCCAGACGTTCAAGCTGATCTCGCGCCTGAACGCCGAAGGCAACCTGGGCATCACCATGGCGCCCACCAAGGATACGGCGGAAACGCTGCTGATGGTGGAGTCGGGCCGCGCCGCCGGTTCGGCCAATGACGACGGCATCGCCTACGGCGCCGTGGCCTCGGCCAAGAATCCGGACGTGTTCGTGATCGGCACCAAGGGCCTGGAACTGGCACCCTACGGCATCATGCAGCCCAAGGACGACGCCGCCTTCAAGAAAGTGGTGGACGATGCCGTGCTGGACCTGATCAAGACCGGTCGCGTCGCGGCGATCTACGACAAGTACTTCAATTCGCCGATCCCGCCCAAGCAGATCAACCTGAAGTACCCGATGAGCGACGCGCTCAAGCGCGCCCTGGCTCATCCGACCGACTCGGGCGACCCCAAGGCCTACGAGTAAGCCGGCAACGCCGCGGATGCCCTGTCGGGCATCGCGGCGATGTGCGGGCAAGGCGCCGTCCGCCGGCGCCTCCTTTCAGTTCTACAGGTCCGAAAGCATGAATTACAACTGGAGCTGGAGCGTCTTCCTGGAGATGTCGCCTGACGGCGTGCATACCTTCCTGCAGACCATCCTGATCGGCGTGGGCTGGACCCTGGCGCTGGCGCTGACGGCATGGGTGTTCTCCCTGCTGCTCGGTTCCTGTCTGGGCGTGCTGCGCACCGCGTCGTCGCGCCTGGCCAATGCCGTGGGCGCGACCTATGTCGAGGTTTTCCGCAACGTGCCGCTGCTGGTGCAGATGTTCCTGTGGTATTTCGTGCTGCCCGAGCTGCTGCCGCACGCCTGGGGGCTGGCGATGAAGCAGATGCCGCAACCCTGGGGGCAGTTCGTGCCGGCGGTGCTGTGCCTGGGCTTCTACGGTTCGGCGCGGGTGGCCGAACAGTTGCGCGCCGGCATCCAGTCGCTGCCGCGCGGCCAGTTCCAGGCCGGCACGGCGCTGGGCCTGACCGAAGTGCAGGTGTACCGCTACATCATCTTGCCCGAGGCCTACCGCATCGTGCTGCCTCCGCTGACGTCCGAGTTCATGGGCACGATCAAGTATTCGTCGGTGGCGCTGACCATCGGCCTGCTGGAGCTGACGGGCCAGTCCCGTTCCATGGCGGAATTCAGCTTCCATATCTTCGAGGCCTTCTCGGCCGCGACGGTGATCTACCTGATCCTGAACGGCATTGTCGTGCTTGGTATGCGCATGCTTGAACGCCACGTGGCGGTCCCCGGCCTGATCGGCGCGGCGGCCAAGAACGGGCGCTAGGAGCAGCCATGGGCAAATTCGATTTCGACGTCATCGGCAGCGCGCTGCCGTACCTGTTCCAGACCGGCATGACCTTCACGCTGACCCTCACGCTGCTGGCAGCGGTGATGGGGCTGGCGCTGGGCACCCTGCTGGCGATGATGCGGCTGTCCCGCTACAGGATCCTGTCGGTGCCGGCGGGCATCTACGTGAACGTGATGCGTTCGGTACCCCTCTTGCTGGTGATCTTCTGGTTCTACTTCCTGGTGCCGTACATCGCGGCCTGGATCGTCGGTTCGCCCACGCCGCTGCGCGTGGGGGCGTTCAATTCGGCGGTGGTCACGTTCACGCTGTTCGAGGCCGCGTACTTCTGCGAAATCATGCGCGCCGGCATCCAGTCGATTGCGCGCGGCCAGGTATCGGCCAGCATGGCGCTGGGCCTGAACCACTGGCAGGGGATGCGCTACGTGATCCTGCCGCAGGCCGTGCGCAACATGGTGCCGGCGCTGCTCACGCGCGTCATCATCCTGTTCCAGGACACCTCGCTGGTATATGTGCTGTCGCTGACGGACTTCCTGGGCGCGGCGTCCAAGATCGGACAGCGCGACGGCCGGCTGGTGGAACTCTATCTCTTCGTGGCGGTGGTGTATTTCGTGATCTGCTTCACGGCATCCCGCCTGGTCAAACGGCTGGAAAAGCGCGTCCGGGTGCTGCGCTAGGCGCCCCGGGTTATCCACAGGTCCAACGATGCAACTCTCTTCGAAACCCCCGATGATCGAGATCCGCCAGGTCAGCAAATGGTATGGCGCCTTCCAGGTGCTGGACGACTGCACCACCACCGTCGGCCGCGGTGAAGTCGTGGTGGTGTGCGGCCCGTCGGGCTCGGGCAAGTCCACCCTGATCAAGACCGTGAACGCGCTGGAACCCTTCGAGAAGGGCGAGATCGTCGTCAACGGCATTGCGGTGGGCGATCCCCGCACCAACCTGCCCAAGCTGCGTTCGGTGGCCGGCATGGTGTTCCAGCACTTCGAGCTGTTCCCGCACCTGACGGTGACGGAAAACCTGTGCCTGGGCCAGGTCAAGGTCTTGAAGCGCGGCAAGGACGAGGCCCGCGCGCGGGCGCTGACGTTGCTTGAACGCGTGGGCCTGTCGGCGCACAAGGACAAGCACCCCGGCGAACTGTCGGGCGGCCAGCAGCAGCGCGTGGCGATTGCCCGCGCGCTGTCGATGGACCCGGTCGTGATGCTGTTCGACGAACCGACCTCGGCGCTGGACCCCGAGATGGTCAACGAAGTGCTGGACGTGATGACCGACCTGGCCGGCGACGGCATGACGATGATGGTGGTGACCCACGAAATGGGCTTTGCCCGCCGCGTCGCCGACCGTGTGATCTTCATGGACGGCGGCAAGATCGTCGAAGACTGCGTCAAGGACGAGTTCTTTGGCAACGTCGATGCGCGCGCACCCCGCACGCGCCAATTCCTTTCCAAAATTTTGCAGCACTGATCGTCATGACCCAGCGGATCTCCGTCGACCCTTCCCGCGCACTTGTCGACCTGCGCAGCGACACGGTGACCCAGCCCACCGCCGAGATGTACGAGCGCATGCGTACGGCGCCCATCGGCGACGACGGGCTGGATGGTGACCCCAGCGTGCGTGCGCTGGAAGCCCATGTCGCAGCGTGCCTGGGCAAGGAAGCCGGCCTGTTCGTGCCCAGCTGCACCATGGCCAACCTGCTGGCCGTGCTGGCGCAGACGCAGCGCAATGAACAGGTGGTGCTGGAATCGGCCGCGCACATGTATACGTCGGAGCGAGGCGCGGCGACCTTCACCGGCCTGTTCTACCAGGGCGTGCCCGGCACCGACGGCGCCATGGACCTGAACCGCCTGGAGGACGCGCTGCTGTCCGGCGGCCACAAGCTCAAGACCTCGCTGGTGGCGATGGAGACTTCGCACAACAACGCCGGCGGCACGGTGCTGCCGCTGGACCACATGCAGGCCGTCCATGGCCTGGCGCACGCGGGTGGCATCGCGGTGCACCTGGACGGCGCACGCCTTTTCAACGCCGCGGTGGCGCTGGGCGTAGAACCCATCGAGATCGCGCGCCATGCCGACACGGTGTCGCTGTGCCTGTCCAAGGGCCTGAGCGCACCGGTGGGCGCGGTGCTGTCGGGGCCGCGCGCGGTGATGACGCGGGCACGCACGCTGCGCCGCATGTTGGGCGGCACGCAGCGCCAGGCCGGCATCATGGCCGCGGCCGGGCTGGAAGGCGTGCAGCACATGGGCGCCCGTCTGGGCGAAGACCATGCTCGCGCGCGCCGCTTGAGCGACGGCCTGAACCGGCTGGACCCGGTGCTGTCGGCGACGGTGCCGCAGACCAACATCGTGCAGGTCGAGACGGCCGATACCGGGATGACCAACGCGCACTGGGTGACGGCGCTGGAAGCGGCGGGCCTGTTGACCCGTCCGTGGGGCCGTACGCGGCTGCGCTGCGTGACCCACCGGCACATCGATGACGCGGGCATCGATGCTGCGATCGAGGCGTTCAAAAAGGTGCTTTCCAGCCGTTGAAATGGCCTTGGGAGGGGGCCGGCGATGCGATAATGACGCATGTCCGCGACCCACCTCTCCAGGAAAGATTATCTCTGCGCTTTGGCGGTAGTGGTGATCTGGGGCCTGAACTTCGTCGTCATGAAGTTCGGCCTGAAAGGCCTTTCTCCCATGATGCTCGGCGCGCTGCGGTTTGCGCTGGCGGCATTTCCCCTGGTGTTGTTCGTGCGGCCGCCGCGCCTGCCGTGGCACTGGATCGCGGCCTACGGGCTGGTGCAGGGGCTGGGCCAGTTCGGCCTGCTGTTCACGGCACTTGAATTCGGCATGCCGGCGGGCATGGCCTCGCTGGTGATCCAGACCCAGGCGTTCTTCACCCTGCTGCTGGCCGCGCCCGTGCTGCACGAGCGCGCACGGCGCCACCACTGGATCGGGCTGGGCGTGGCCGCGCTGGGGCTGGCCGTCATTGCCGCCGGCCGTGGCGAGGGGCCGGGCCAGATGACCATGCTGGGCTTCACCCTGACGCTGGGGGGCGCCTTCATGTGGGCCGTGTCGAACATGATCGTGCGGCTGGCCAGCCGCAAGTCGCCGGGCTACGACCCCTTTGCCTTCATTGCCTGGAGCAGCGCCGCGCCGGTGCTGCCCTTCCTGGCGCTGGCGATATGGGCGGATGGCTGGGAACCGGTGGTCGGCATGATCACCGGCATCGGCTGGAGCGAGGCGCTTTCCGTGCTGTACCTGGCGGTGTTGGCGACGCTGCTGGCCTACACGCTATGGACGCAACTGCTGACGCGCCACCCTGCGGCCAAGATCGCGCCGTTCTCGTTGCTGGTGCCGGTGGTGGGCCTGTGGGCAGCGTCGGCGGCCTTTGGCGAGCAACTGCAACCCCTGCAATGGCTGGGGGCGGGCGGCGTGCTGGCGGGGCTGATCATCAACCAGATTGGCGGGCGCTGGCTGCGCAATCGCTGACCGCCCACGTTTGCCGCCGTCCCGGTGCGGCTCTCGTGCCGGACTCATCCTTTTTCCCCGCGTTCTCCACCCCGCTTTCGGATGACGGCGGGGCCGTCGGCTGGGCAGCGTCTACAGCTGTTCGAAATGGGCGTAGCGCTTGTCGGTGAATTCCCGGCGCGTGATGATCTCGGCCACATAGGCGCCCGGCGGGCCCCGGCGCAGCCATTCCAGCATGTGATCCACCTGGTCGGGCGTGCCCTGGACCAGGGCTTGCACCGTGCCATCCAGCATGTTCTGCACCCATCCCCGGGCGCCCAGCAGGTGCGCGCGCCGCACCGCGGCATGGCGGTAGCCCACGCCCTGGACGGTGCCGCTGACGGTGACGTGGACGGTTTCGATATGGCTGTCGGAATGAGGGTCTTGCATGGAAATTTCCTTCGGATGATGCGCCGCGGCGCACCGGAGCATTAGGCGCTTCCGGCTACAGCGGATGGTCGATAGGCCCTCTGGGCATCGAAGCGATACGTTAGAGCACATGTCAAAACGTGCCAACGGGATCACCCGCAAGCAAAGCTTGGAGAAGCCATTATGGAAGAGACCAGTTTGTTGTCGGAAGCAGAAACAGCGCGTTATCGAAGCCAGGGCTACCTAGCCCTGCCGGACATGTGCCCACCCGACGAGGTGGGATATATCCGGCGTACGCTGCTGGAACTGTTCGCGAACAAGACCGGATACAACGAGGGGGCTCAATACGACTTCATCAGCCGTGATGACCCATCCAAGCCGGCCAAGTTTCCCAGTTTGCACGATCCGCGCCATTATGCCCCGGGGCTGCTGAAGACCAGCTATCACGAGCGCACGCTGGAACTGGCGCGCCAGTTGCTGGGCGAGGATGCCGCGCTGTACGGCGAACATGCGCTGCTCAAGCCGGCGCTGAATGGTCCCGAAACGCCGTGGCACCAGGACGAGGCGTTCCGCTCGCCCGACTTCGTCTACAACGAACTGAGCATCTGGCTGGCCTTGCAGCCGGCCACGCTGGAAAACGGCTGCATGCAGTTCATTCCCGGGTCGAACCAGGGGGAGGTGCTGGAGCATCGTTCACCGGGCGGCGACAAGACCCTGCATCCGCTGGAATGCTGCGCCGACTTTCCGCGCGACCAGGCCGTGGCCGAACCGCTGCAGCCGGGCGGCTGCACGGTGCACGATGCGCGCACGCTGCATTTCACGGGGGCCAACACCTCGCCCCAGCCGCGGTTGGCGTACATCCTCATCTACAACACGCCGCCGGTCTACAAGCCCGGACGGCGTGAATTCCCGTGGCTGGAGGGGCGCTGGACCGACAGCCAGACCCGCAAGAAGGAATGGCACCGCCGGGGCGGCCTGGCGGTGGATGTGCTGCGGCGCCTGCCGGGGGCGCGCCTGACCAGCCCGCGGTGGGTGGCATGGGCCACGATCCGCGCGGTCAGCAAGGTCTGGCCGCGCTAGCGGCGAGCGTGCAGCAGGGCCCGGGCGAGGCCCGTACGCAGGGGGAAACCGGGGCCGGCAAGGGGCGCTTGCCGGCCCCGGCGCGTATACTGGGCGGCGCCGCAGGGCGTCGCCGCCTTGCGCGAACGGCGAATGCGCATTGGCGCGCGGGGCGTTCGCGCAGCAGGCCGGCCGCTCTGGGAATGCGTCCCTCTTCTCCCAGAAAAATAACCATGACCGCTAATCTCTCCACGATCACCTGCATCGAAGACCTGCGCGCGATTGCGCAAAAGCGCGTGCCGCGCATGTTCTACGACTACGCCGATTCGGGCGCCTGGACGGAAGGTACGTACCGTGCCAACGAAAGCGATTTCCAGAAGATCAAGCTGCGTCAGCGCGTGGCCGTGAACATGGAAGGCCGCTCGCTGCGCACGACGCTGGTGGGACACGACGTGGTGATGCCGCTGGCCATTTCGCCGACGGGCCTGACGGGCATGCAGCATGCCGACGGCGAGATCCTGGCGGCCAAGGCTGCGGCGGAATTCGGCGTGCCGTTCACGTTGTCGACGATGAGCATCTGTTCGCTCGAAGACGTGGCCGCGGCCACCGGCAAGCCGTTCTGGTTCCAGCTCTACGTGATGCGCGACCGCGAGTTCGTGGCCAACCTGATCGACCGCGCCAAGGCGGCCGGCTGCACGGCGCTGGTGCTGACGCTGGACCTGCAGATCCTGGGGCAGCGCCACAAGGACATCAAGAACGGGCTGTCGACGCCGCCCAAACCCACGATCCGCAACCTGATCAACCTGGCGACCAAGCCGCGCTGGTGCATGGGCATGCTGGGCACCAAGCGCCGCACGTTCGGCAACATCGTGGGCCATGCCAAGGGCGTGAGCGACCTGTCGTCGCTGTCGGCCTGGACGGCCGAGCAGTTCGATCCGCGCCTGAGCTGGGACGATGTGGAATGGATCAAGCAGCGCTGGGGCGGCAAGCTGATCATCAAGGGCATCCTGGATGTCGAGGATGCGCAGTTGGCGGCCAACAGCGGGGCCGATGCGCTGATCGTCAGCAACCATGGCGGGCGTCAGCTGGACGGCGCGATGTCGTCGATCGCGGCATTGCCGGGTATTGCGGATGCGGTGGGCTCGAAGATCGAAGTCTGGATGGATGGCGGGGTGCGTTCCGGCCAGGACATCCTGAAGGCCGTGGCGCTGGGCGCGCGCGGCGCGATGATCGGGCGGGCGTTCCTGTACGGCCTGGGCGCCTTTGGGCAGGATGGCGTGCGTCGGGTGCTTGAGATCCTGTACAAGGAAATGGATACGACGATGGCGCTGTGCGGGCGTCGCAGCATCGATGTCGGGGATCGGAGCATCTTGCTGCCTGGGACCTATCCGGTCTGAGTTCTTTTGGGCTGTCTAGGCCGGGGGAGTCGCTGAGCGCGACTTGCTCGGCCTTTGTTTTTTGCTGGCGGGGATTGCTTCGTAGGCCGCCCGGTGCGGAGAAATGGGGCGCTGCGAGGCCGGGGGGGAGAGGCTTGCGTCGCCCGCTCAGACCGGCCGCGCGGGCGGCCGGGTCTGAGCTTACGCAGTGTGCTGCGTCCTGGCGCGGTTCGCTGCGCGCTTGCGGGGCGTTGCTTCGCTTGCCCTCATTCGCGGTTGCCCGTGCCCAGGAACTGGCTGGGGCGGCGTAGCGCGGGGTCGAAGGGGTTGAGTTGGGCGCTGATGCCGGCGGCTTCGCGGCGCAGGATTTCTACGATCAGGGGGAGGCGTTCGTCGCTGATGCGTTCGACGGGGGCGGCGACGCTGAGGGCGGCGACGGTGACGCCGTTGGGGTCGTGGACCGGGACGGCGAGGCCGGCGATGTTGGGGAAGACGCCCTGCCCTTTGCTGCGGGCGTATTGGAGTTCCAGGCATTCCTTGATGCCGACGCGCATCGAGATTTCGTCGACAAAGCCCAGGTGGTGCAGGCGCGGGATGTTGAAGCGCAGGACTTCTTCGCGTTCGGCGGGGGGCAGGTTGGCGAGCAGGACGAGGCCGCCCTGGCCCAGGCCCAGGGGCACGCGGCCGCCGATGTCGCCGGTATGTGAACGCACCGGGAAGGCGCCGTCGATGCGGTCCAGGCAGACGGCGTCAAAGCCGCTGCGCACCAGCAGGAAGACGGTGTCGTTGAGCATGCCGCACAGGCGCAGCATGGCGGGGCGGTAGATCGAGCGCAGGGTGGACTGGTGGTTGCCGGCGGCGGCGGCCAGCGAGAAGAAGGCGACGGTGAGTTGGTAGCCCTTGCTTTGGGCGGGTTGCTCGACCATGCCCTCCTGCACCAGCCCTTGCAGCACGCGGTGGACGGTGGCCTGGGCTTGGCCGGTGCGGGCCGCGATGTCGGTCAGGCGCAGTTTTTCGCCCTTGGCGTCGGCCAGTACGCGCAGGACGGCAAAGGCGCGTTGCAGGACGCCCTGGCCGCCGGCGTCTTCGCTGGTTTCTGATTTCTTCATTGTCCAATTCCGATAATCAAAATATATAGCTGTATTTTTATCAGTAAATTCGGTTAGACGGAAATAACTTTAAGAAAATTCGATTCTTCGGAAAACCCTAATTGACCGCACTTTTCGGCGACTCCTAGACTGCCTCATCGAATGCGCGGTGGTGTCCGGCTGGGCCGGCGGGTCCGCGCACCGCTCCATATCGGGCCACGGGGTTGGACTATGTCATTTTTGCGGTTGGATAACGTCTCGAAGAATTACGGCGACCTGCGCGTCGTGTCGGATCTGAACCTGGCGGTCGAGCAAGGGGAATTCGTGTCGTTGCTGGGGCCGTCGGGCTGCGGCAAGACGACCACGCTGCAGATGATCGCGGGCTTTGCCGACGTGACGCGGGGCGCGATCACGCTGGATGGCCGCGACATCACGCATGCCAAGCCCAACACGCGCGGCCTGGGCATCGTGTTCCAGAGCTATGCGCTGTTTCCGCACCTGACGGTGGCGGACAACGTGGCCTTCGGGTTGAAGATGCGCAAGGTGGAGCGCGCCGAGCGCCTGGAGCGGGTGCGCGATGCGCTGGCCCTGGTCAAGCTGGACAAGCACGCGGACCGCTTTCCGCGCGAATTGTCGGGCGGCCAGCGTCAGCGGGTGGCGCTGGCGCGTGCGCTGGTGATCCGCCCGCCGGTGCTGCTGCTGGACGAGCCGCTGTCCAACCTGGACGCCAAGCTGCGCGAAGACATGCAGTTCGAGCTGCGCAGCATTCAGAAGAAAATCGGCACGACCACGGTGATGGTGACGCACGACCAGGCCGAGGCCCTGTCGATCAGCGACCGGGTGGTGGTGATGCAGGATGGCCGCGCGACGCAGGTGGATGCGCCGTACCGCATGTATGAGCATCCGCAGACCGAATTCATCTCGCGCTTCGTGGGCAAGACCAATCTGCTGCCGGGCCGCGTGACGCGATGCGGCGAGCAGGCCGAAGTGGAAACCGGCGCGCTGCGTGTGCTGGTCGATGGCACGGGCCTGCGTCATGGCGACAGCGTGCAGCTGTCGTTGCGGCCCGAAAAGCTGGTTCCCGTGGCGGCCGGCCAAGGCAAGCTGGCCTGTGTGGTCAGCACGCGCTATTTCCTGGGCAGCCAGTGGATGTATGACCTGGATTCGCCGGTGGGGGCGCTGACGGTGCTGACGCCCAACGACGGCCGCCGGCCGCACGAAGATGGCGACGCCATCGGGCTGGACTGGGCCGAGGGTGTGTTGCGTGTGCTGCGCGCGCCGGCCGTGCCCGAAGAGGCCTGACATGACGACGCTGACCCAACCCGGCGCCGCCAGCGCGCCCAAGCCGCGCACCGATGGTCTCCTGGCCATCCTGGGCTCGATTCCGCTGGCGATCGTGTTCCTGACGCTGGTCTTGACCCCGCTGGCGCTGACGTTCGTGCTGTCGTTCCGGCCGTTCGACTACGGCGCGGGCATCCTGCCCGGGCACACGTTCGAGCACTACCTGGCGGTGGTGACCGACAGCTATTTCCTTGAGATCTTCTGGCGCACGTTCTGGATCGCGGGCGTCACCACCTTGATCTGCGTGCTGATCGGCGCGCCCGAAGCCTACATCCTGTCGCGCATGGGCAAGCCGTGGCGCTCGATCTTCCTGTTGGTGGTGCTGTCGCCTTTGCTGATCTCGCTGGTGGTGCGCGCGTTCGGCTGGAGCATGCTGCTGGGGCCGGGCGGCGTGATCGGCCGCGCGGCGGCGGCGGTGGGCCTGGGGCCGCTGCTGTACACGCCCACTGCCGTCATCATCGGCCTGGTGCACGTGATGCTGCCGTTCATGGTGATTCCGGTGTGGACGTCGTTGCAGAAGCTGGATCCGGCCGTCGAACACGCCGCGCTGTCGCTCAATGCCTCGCGCTTTCAGACGCTGCTGCGCATCGTGCTGCCGCAGGCGATGCCCGGCATTCTGTCGGGCAGCCTGATCGTGTTCGGCCTGTCGGCCAGTTCGTTCGCGATTCCCGCGCTGCTGGGCGGACGCCGTCTGAAGATGGTGGCCACGGTGGTGTACGACGAGTTCCTGACCGAGCTGAACTGGCCGCTGGGCGCGGCCATCGCGATCGTGCTGCTGGTGGTCAACGTGATCATCATGATGGCGTACAACCGCGTGGTGGAACGCTCTTACCGCCGCAGCCTGGGCTGAAGGGGACACGATCATGCAGAAGAACGGTCCCATCGCGCTGGCGTTCAATTTCCTGGTGGTGGCGTTCGTGCTGGCGCCGCTGGTCATCGTGTGCCTGGTGGCGTTCACGCCCGAGTCGACGCTGACGGTGCCGACCACGCAGTTCTCGCTGCGCTGGTTCCGCGCAGTGTTCGAGCACCCCAATTTCATGCAGGCTTTCCAGAACAGCCTGTGGCTGGCGTTCCTGTCGGCCAGCATCGCCGTGTGCCTGGCGGTGCCGGCGGCGATTGCCATCACGCGCTACCGCTTTCCGGGGCGCGATGCGCTCAATGGACTGTTCCTGTCGCCGCTGATGATTCCACACCTGGTGCTGGGCGTGGCGCTGCTGCGCTTCTTCGCGCTGCTGGGCATGACAGGCAGTTTTCCGTGGCTGGTGTTCAGCCACGTCGTGGTCATCACGCCGTACGTGATGCGGCTGGTGATCGGCGCGCTGGTGGGCTTTGACCGTTCGATCGAGCACGCGGCGCTGTCGCTGGGCGCCAGCCGCGCCACGGTGTTTTTCCAGGTGACGCTGCCGCTCATCATCCCCGGCGTGTCCGGCGGCTGGCTGCTGGCGTTCATCAACAGCTTCGACGAGCTGACCATGTCGGTGTTCATCACCGCGCCGTCGACCATCACGCTGCCCGTGCGCATGTACATGTATGCCACCGAATCGATCGACCCGATGATGGCCGCCGTGTCGGCCCTGGTCATCGGCCTGACCGCGGTGACCATGCTGCTGCTGGATCGCGCCTACGGGCTGGACCGGGTGCTGGTGGGGCAGAAATGAATTCCAGGCCGGACGCGGGACGGGAGGCCCGGGAACCATGGCAATACTGAAACGGCTGGCCGAAACGGCACGGCCCTCCGTGGCGTTCACGCTGGACGGCAAGCCTTGCGTGGCTCTGGCCGGCGACACGGTGCTGACGGCGGTGCTGACCCAGGCCGAGCGCCTGCGCTTGTCGGAATTCGGCGGCGCGCCGCGCGCCGGGTTCTGCATGATGGGCGCCTGCCAGGACTGCTGGATGCAGCGTGAAGACGGCACCCGCCTGCGCGCCTGCTCCACCTATATCGAACCGGACATGCGCCTGCGCAGCAGCGCGCTGCTGCCGGCCGCGGTGCCGGGCACGCTGGCCGCGGCCTGGCCCGAGGGCGACGCGCCATGAGCATCATCCTGCCCGTGATCGTGGGGGCCGGCCCGGCCGGCGTGCGCGCGGCCCAGGCGCTGGTCGCGCAGGGCTTGCGGCCCGTGGTGCTGGACGAGGCGCCGCGCGCCGGCGGCCAGATCTACCGCCAGCCGCCGCCGGGCTTTACGCGGCCCGGGAAGGCGCTGTACGGCTTCGAACACCGCAAGGCCGATGCCCTGCACCGCCAGATGGACGAACTGCTGCCGCGCATCGACTACCGGCCCGGCAGCCTGGTCTGGAACGCCGAAGGCAAGGTGCTGGATGTGCTGCAAGACGGCGCCAGCGCGCCGGTGCCCTACACGCACCTGATCCTGGCTACCGGCGCCACCGACCGCGTGCTGCCCTTTCCCGGCTGGCTGACGCCGGGCGTCTATACCCTGGGCGGCTCGCAGGTGGCGCTGAAGCACCAGGGCTGCGCCATCGGCTCGCGCGTCGTGTTCCTGGGCACCGGCCCGCTGCTGTATCTGGTGGCCTACCAATACGCCAAGGCCGGCGCGAAGGTGGCCGCGGTGCTCGATACCTCGCGCTTTGCGGACCGCCTGGCTGCCCTGCCCGGCCTGCTGCGCGCGCCAGACCTGTTGGCCAAGGGGCTGTATTACCTGGCGTGGCTGCGCGCGCATGGCGTGCCGTTGAAAAGCGGCGTGCGGCCGGTACGGGCCGAAGGCGACGCGCGGGTCACCGGACTGGTCTATCGACAGGGTGAACATCAGCACCGTATCGACTGCGATGCGGTGGGCTACGGCTTGTCCCTGCGGTCCGAAACGCAACTGGCCAGCCTGGCGGGCTGCCAGTTCGACTTCCACGCCCGCGACCGCAACTGGACGCCGCGGCGCGATGCCGCCGGGCGCAGCAGCGTTGCCGGCGTCTACGTCGCGGGCGATGGCGCGGGCATCGGCGGCGCCGACGCGGCCGAGCTGGCCGGCGAACGCGCCGCGCTGGCATTGCTGGAGGATGCGGGTTATCCACAGCCCGGCGGCCGCGCGCGCCAACTCGAAGCCCGCCTGGCCGCCAACGGCCGCGTGCGCGATGCGCTGGAACGCGCGTTTCCGTTTCCCGACGACTGGGCGGCCGACATCGCCGATGACACGGTGGTGTGCCGTTGCGAGGAAATCACCGCGGGCACGATGCGTGCCGCCATCCACACCACCGGCGCGCGCGAATTGAACCGTCTGAAAGCGCTGACCCGCGTAGGCATGGGCCGCTGCCAGGGCCGCATGTGCGGCGCGGGCGCCGCCGAAGTGCTGGCGCATGCCTGCGGCGCGCCGCCCGACGGCGTGGGCCGCTTGCGCAACCAGCCGCCCGTCAAGCCCATCCCGGTGGACATCGTCTGCCTGGATCGTTCCGGACGGGCCGCGCCATGATCGAACGCATCGACACCGAAGTCGCCATCATCGGCGGCGGCATCGTCGGCGGCAGCGCCGCGCTGTTCCTGCGCCGCCTGGGTCTGCCAGTGGTGCTGCTGGAAGCCGCGCTGTGCGGCGCCCGCGCCAGCGGCGTGAACTACGGCGGCGTGCGCCGCCAGGGCCGCGGGCTGGAACAGATGCCCCTGGCCCGCCGCGCGCACGAACTCTGGGGCCAGTTACCGCAACTGATCGGCATCGATGGCGAATACGTGCGCTCCGGTCATTTGAAGCTCGCCTGTTCCGAGGCCGACCTGCAAGCCCTGCACGCCTATCGCGAACAGACCCGCGGCTTTGGCATGAACCTGCAGATGCTGGACCGGCGTGCGCTGGCGCGCCGCTTCGGCTGGCTGGGTGAACAGGTCGTGGGCGGCTCGCTCTGCCCCGACGACGGCCACGCCAATCCGCGGCTGGTGTCGCCGGCCTTTGGCCGCGCGGCGCGCGCGCTGGGGGCGGACGTGCGCGAAGGCGCCGCCGTCATCGAAGCCATTCATGATGGCGACCGCTTCGTGCTGCGCGCGGGTGACCTGGAAGTGCGCGCGCGCTTTCTCCTGAACTGCGCGGGTGCCTGGGCCGGCCGCTTCGCCCAGGGCTTTGGCGAAACCGTGCCCGAAACCTCGATCCATCCGCTCATGATGGTGACCGAGCCCCTGCCCCTCTTCATGGACGTCAGCCTGGGCATGCAGGGCGGCGGCATCTATGCACGCCAGGTGGCGCGCGGCAACTGCGTCATCGGCGGCGGCCGCGCGGTCGCGTCCGGCCCCGACTACGCCCGGCCCGGCCGCGACGCCACCGGCCCGCTCCTGGCCAACGCGCAGCGCCTGTTACCCGCACTGCGCGGCGCCCAGGTCATCCGCTTCTGGACCGGCGTCGAAGGCAACATGCCCGACCACAACCCGGTGCTGGGCCCCAGTGCCACCGTGCCGGGCCTGTTCCATGCCTTCGGCCTGTCGGGCGCGGGCTTTCAGATCGGCCCCGCCGTGGGCGAAGTGCTTTCCGAACTGGTCGTGCACGGCCGGTCTTCCATTCCCATCGATGCCTTCGGCATTGGACGATACACGGGGGCCGCTCACGGCGCCGTGCCTCGGTTGGGGCCTGTTCGTGAGCAAACGCTGGAGTCACCATGATGGACAAGAAACAGGGCGGCAAGGGCCGCCTGCACAAGGGGAAGTGGCTGCTGGGCGCTGCATTGGCCGCGCTGTCGGTCGGGGCCATGGCGCAGCAAAAGACGTTGTACGTCGGCATGAACGGCGGCGACATGGAGCGCGCCTTCACCCAGTACGTGTTCCCCGATTTCGAGAAGGCCAACAACGTCAAGATCGTCGTCGTGCCCGGCACGTCCACCGACGTGCTGGCCAAGGCCCAGGCCTTCAAGGACAAGCCGCAGATGCACGTCATGTTCCTGGACGACGGCATCATGGCGCGCGCCATCTCCATGGGCCTGTGCGAACAGCTCAACGACGACCCGGTGCTCAAAGAGCTGTACCCCACCGCCGTCATGAAAGACCGCATGGCCGCCGGCATCGACATCGGCATGACCGGCCTGGGCTACAACACCAAGCTGTTCGCCGACAAAGGCTGGGCCCCGCCCACCTCGTGGATGGACCTGGCCGACCCCAAATACAAGGGCAAGGTCGTCTTCCAGTCTGCGTCCGGCAGCACCTTCGGCCTGCACGGCTTCCTGATGTTCAACCGCATCCAGGGCGGCACCGACCAGAACACCGAACCCGGCTTCAAGCAGTGGCCCGCCACCATCGGCCCCAACGTGCTGGAGTACATCCCCAACTCGGCCAAGCTGGCCGAAATGATCCAGTCCAACGAAGCCGCCATCTTCCCGCTGACCCCCACCGCCATCGCCCGCCTCAAAAAGCGCGACATTCCCGTGGAATACGTCCAGCCCAAAGAAGGCTCGGTCATCCTGATGGTCGGCGAATGCGTCATCGCCAAGAACAGCGAACCCGAACTGTCCCAGAAACTGGCCCTGTACCTGCTGTCTGCCCAGGCCCAGGCCAAGGCACTGGAAATGGGCGGCCATTTCCCGTCCAATAAGAACGTTCAGCCGCCGGCCGGCAACGAAGAAGCGCTCACGCGCTTCCAGGGCTACATGGCCAACGCCAAGATCCTGGACTGGGACCAGATCAACGCCACCCGTCCCGCCTTCAACGCGCGTTGGAACCGCACCGTCGAACGCTGACCAAAGGCGCGCCGCGCCGTCCCCACCGAGGACGGCGCGGCGCCGATCCCCCCAGGGTGCCCCGCGCCCGCAACGGAGTAAGCCAGGCATGCGGCTCATCATCAGGTCAGGCAGCCCTCGCGCCATCGACGAATGGCGCGAAAAATTCAAGATCCACGCGCCCGCCCTGGACGTGGTCGATTGGCACGACGACA
The DNA here is from genome assembly GCF_052695805.1 of Achromobacter sp. NCFB-sbj8-Ac1-l. Lineage (NCBI taxonomy): Bacteria > Pseudomonadati > Pseudomonadota > Betaproteobacteria > Burkholderiales > Alcaligenaceae > Achromobacter > Achromobacter sp. NCFB-sbj8-Ac1-l. The sequence goes on from NZ_CP199812.1 coordinate 31,226, forward strand.
TCGACCCCGCCACCGTCGACTACGCCCTGGTCTGGGCCCCCGACCCCGGCCGCCTCGCCACCTTCCCCCGCCTCAAACTCATCATCAGCGCCGGCGCCGGCGTCGACCACATCGTCTCCGACCCCGCCTGGCCCCGCCACCTGCGCATCGCCCGCATGGTCACGCCGCGCACCGAAACCGAAATGGCCGAATACGTCCTGACCAGCGCCCTCATGCTGACCCGCGACGTCAAACGCGCCATCGACCAGCAAGCCCGCCGCCACTGGGAACTGTACGACTCCCTGCGCGTTGCCGCCGACATCCGCGTCGGCATCATGGGCCTGGGCCACCTGGGCATCGCCGCCGCCCGCCTGCTGTCCCGCGTCGGCTTCCCCGTCGCCGGCTGGTCGCGCGGCGCCAGCACCCTGCCCGACGGCCTGCCGTCCTACGCCGGCCAGGCCCAGTTCGGCGAATTCCTGTCCCGCACCGACCTCCTCGTGTGCCTGCTACCCGCCACCGAATCCACCCGCGGCATCCTCAACCGCGACACCTTCGCCCAACTCCCCCGCGGCGCCAGCCTCATCAACGCCGGCCGCGGCGCCCACATGGTCACCCAGGACGTCCTGGACGCCCTGAACTCGGGCCACCTGCACCAGGCCGTCCTGGACGTCTTCGACCCCGAACCCCTGCCCCCAGACTCCCCCCTCTGGACCCACCCCAACATCATCATCACCCCCCACTGCGCGGCGATCCCCGACCGCGAAGAACGTGCCAGACACACCGCCTGGCTGATCGAAGCAAACGAACGCGGCGAAGCCCTCCCCAACATCTACGACCCGGCACGCGGCTACTGATAGCCGCCGGCGCAAGCGCGCACCCCCACTGCCCCGGCGCCCCAGGCGTCTAAAGAACTCCACCCGCCACCAGCAAAAAACCGCAAAATCTGCAAACGAACACGCCCTACATTGCTCCCCAAGGAGCCCGCAAGTGAAACCCCAAACCAAAACCCAATACGCCCTCCGCATGGACCCCGTCCTGCGCTGGCTGGCAAGCAACCCCGACGCCGACCCGGACCTGTACCACCTGGCCGACCTCGCCTGCCTGTCCCCGTATCACTTCCATCGCGTCTACCGCGCCATGATGGGTGAAACGGTCAACGCCACCGTGCAACGCATCCGCATGCATCGCGCGGCGGTCGCATTGGGCGGCACCGGGGTTTCACTGCGAGACGTTGCGCAGCGAGCCGGCTACGAGTCGGACGCCGCCTTCAACCGAGCCTTCGGCGCCACCTTCGGCATCTCGCCGGGGCGCTACCGCGCGGCCCGCTCCCGACCCTTCGACCCTCAGGAGCAACGCATGTACCCCATCACCATCGAAACCTTCCCTGGCGCCGTTCTGGCCGCCTTGCGGCACCGTGGCAGCTACCAGGAGATCGGCCCCGTCTTCACCCGCGCCTTCATGCTGGCTGGCAGCCGCGGGCTGGCAATGCCCGAATCCATCGGCTTTGGCGTGTACTTGGACGACCCCGAACAAGTGCCCGTCAGCCAGCTGCGTTCCCTGGCCGGCATGTCCGTCGCGCCCGACGCCGACCTGGGCGACGAACTCGAACGCTTCGAGATCCCCGCCGGCCGCTGCGCCATCCTCACCTACACCGGGCCCTACAACGAAATGGACAAGCCCTATAACTGGATGTTCTCCCAATGGCTGCCCGGCAGTGGCGAAGTCCCCGCCGACTTTCCCATGTTCGAGCAATACCTGAACGACCCGCGCACCACCCCGCCCGCACAACTGCAGACGCGCATCTGCATGCCGCTGAAATAAGCGCGGCCCGTCGCGCCAGCGACGGCGACACCCCGGGGCCTGTCGATCCCGACAGGCCCTAGCCCAACACCCCCGCCAGATACTGCCGCAGCCACGCGTGCGCCGGATCGTCCTGGTAGCGCTCGTGCCAATACAGCGACACCGTGATCGCCGGCAGGCTCAGCGGCGCCTTCAACGTCACGATGCGCGCGCTGCCCGACATGGCCTTTGCGATGCTGACCGGCATCGTCGCGATCAGGTCCGAGGCCTCGACGATGAACGGGCACACCATGTAGCTCGACAGCGTTGCCACGATTCGCCGGCTGCGGTTCTGCCCCATCAGGATGCGATCGATCGCGGTGCTGAAATAGCGCGTATGGGCGGCCAGGTCCAGGTGCCCGTAGCTCAGGTAGGCATCCAGGTTCCAGCGCTTGCGCAGGCACGGGTGGCCTTCGCGCACGATGCACACCGCCGGCTCCTGGTACAGGAAGCGCGTGCGCAGATCCGGTGCGGGGTCGGGAAAGTACCCCGCGATCAATTCCACATGATTGGTGTCCAGCATGCTCAAGCCATGCTGCGGCCGCGCCGGCACGATCAGCAGCTGGAAATGCGGCGCGTCCACCGCCAGCCTGGGGATAAGTTTGGGCAGCAGCGTGTACTGCACATAGTCGGTCGCATAGAACGACAGGCTGCGCGACGAATGCGCCGGATCGAACACCTCGCGCGTGCGGGTGGCGCGGCGCCAGCTTTCGAGCAGGGGCTGAAAGCCCTGATGCAGCTCCTGCGCCCGCAACGTCGGTTGCCATGCACCGCCCTCGCGCACCAGCAGCGGATCGCCGAACAGCTGGCGCAGCCGGTTCATCGCCGCGCTCATCGCAGGCTGGCTGATGCCCAGCTGCTCGGCTGCCCGCGACACATTGCGGCAGGCCATCAGCGCATCGAAATGCAGCAGCAGATTCAGGTCCGGATTCTTCACGACTGCCCACCTATAAATGGCATCTATACCAATATAAACCGCCAGGGCTGCTGGCAGATGCCCGCCAAGCCTAGGATGTCCCCGTTGTTGCAGTGAACCCGAGGCAATGCCTCTCAGGCTGGACACGCATGATCCGGCTGCAAGGAAGTTCTATCAACAAGGGGAAACCAAGCCATGAACGCAGCGTTTATTCGCAAGTGCTGTCTTGCATTCGGGAGCGTCGCGCTGGCCGCGGCCGCCCTGCCGGCGCGAGCCGACTGGCCCGACAAAGTGATCCGCATCGTCGTGCCTTTCGCGGCGGGCGGTTCCACCGACCTGATCGCGCGCAAGCTCGCCGAAGGACTGGGTCAGCGCCTGTCCGCCAACGTCATCGTTGAAAATCGTCCCGGCGCGGGCGGCACCGTCGGCACCGACTACGTGGCGCGCCAGCCGCCCGATGGCTACACCATCCTGATGGGGTCCGTCAGCACGCACGGCAGCGCGCCCTGCGTGTATTCGAAGCTGCCCTACGACCCGGTCAAGGACTTCACGCCGCTGAGTGTGGTGGCCACCATTCCCAACGTGATGTCGGTCAACCAGTCGGTGCCGGCCAACACGCTGCAGGAGTTCGTGGCGCTGCTCAAGAAGGATCCCGAGAAATACTCGTTCGCCTCCAACGGCCAGGGCACCTCCAACCACCTGGCGGCCGAACTGTTCAAGAACACGGCGGGCGTGTCCATGGTGCACGTGCCGTACCGGGGGTCGGGCCCGGCGCTGATCGACCTGGTGAGCGGCCAGATCAACATGATGATGGACGTGGTGATGACGTCCTACCCCTACATCAAGGACGGCAAGATCAAGGCGCTGGCGGTGACCTCGCCGCAGCGCTCCAGCATGCTGCCTGACGTACCCACGGTGGCCGAATCCGGCTATCCGGGCTACGAGGCCATGGTGTGGTTCGGCATGCTTGCGCCCGCCAAGCTGCCCGAACCGCTGCGCCAGAAGCTCACCGATGCGTTGGTGCAGACCCTGCACGCACCGGCCATGAAGACCTATCTGGAACAGCAGGGCGCGCAGGTATCGGACGTGTCGGGCCCGGCCTTCGACACCATGATCAAGGACGAAATCAACAAGTGGTGCGGCGTGGTCAAGCAGGCCGGCATCCACCTGGATTGAACGCGGCGGCGCCCTTCATTTTTCTCTGGGAAACACAAGCATGTATCGCATAGGGATAGACGTCGGCGGCACGTTCACCGACTTCACGATGATCGACGAAGACCGGGGCGTGGTGCACTTTCACAAAGTGCCGTCCACGCCGCAGGACCCGTCAGAGGCCATTGCCACCGGCATCGGCCAGATGCTGGCGGACCACGGGGTGTCACCGTCGCAGGTGTCGCACGTGGGCCACGGCACGACGGTGGCCACCAATCTCATCATCGAGCGCAAGGGCGCCCGCGTGGGGCTGATCACCACGCAGGGCTTTCGCGATGTGCTGGAGATCGGCCGGCAGACGCGTCCGCACCTCTACGACTACAGCGTCGGCAAACCGCCGGTGGCGGTGCCGCGCGAGTTCCGCGTCGAAGTGCGCGAACGCATCAATGCGCAAGGCGACGTACTGACCGCGCTGGACTCCGAACAGGTGCGCGCCGCGGCGCGCAAGTTCGCCCAGGCCGGCATCGACGCCGTGACGATCTGCTTTCTGCACGCCTACCGAAACCCGGCGCACGAGCAAGCCGCCGCGCGCATCGTGGCCGAAGAAATGCCCGATGCGTACGTGAGCCTGTCGTCCGAGGTGCTGCCCGAGTTCCGCGAGTACGAACGCCTGTCCACTACGGTGCTCAATGCCGCCGTAGGGCCGAAGATGGCGCGCTACCTCGAACGCTTTCTGCAACGCGTGCGCGAGCTGGACATCGCTCATGAGCCGCACACCATCCATTCGAATGGCGGGCTGATGTCGATCGCCACCGTGCGCCAATATCCGGTGCGCACCTGCCTGTCGGGGCCGGCCGCGGGCGTGGTGGGCGCCGCCGCGGTGGGGCGCGCCATCGGCAGCCTGAACCTGGTGACGTTCGACGTGGGCGGCACCAGCACCGATGTGTCGCTGATCTGCGACGGGCGGCCCTTGTTCACGTCTCACCGTCAGGTGGCCGGCTATCCGGTCAAGACGCCGATGGTGGATATCCACGTGATCGGCGCGGGCGGCGGCAGCATTGCCTGGCTGGATGACGCGGGCGCCCTGAAGGTGGGGCCGCACAGCGCGGGCGCGGTGCCCGGGCCGGTGGGCTATGGGCGTGGCGGCACCGAGCCGACCATCACCGATGCCGAGATTGCCTTGCAGCGCCTGAATCCGGTGGCGCTCTTGAACGGACGCATGCCGGTGCACGCCGAGGCCGCGCGCCAGGTGATCGATGCGCGCGTGGCCCAGCCGCTGGGGCTGGACCGCGAAACGGCCGCCGAAGGCATCCTGCGGATCGCGGCGGCCAACATGAGCCGCGCCATCCGCGCCGTGTCCACCGAGCGGGGCTACGACCTGTCGCAGTTTGCGCTGTATGCCTACGGCGGCGCCGGCCCGCTGCATGCGGTGGAAGTCGCCGAGGAATGCGGCATTCCCGTGGTGATCGTGCCGCAGGAGCCCGGCACCATGTGTGCGCGCGGCATTCTCTTGAGCGATATCTCTTTCGACTTCGTGCGCAGCGAGATATCGCTGGCCAGCGAAGCCACCTGGGCGGGCGTGTCGGCGATCTTCGAGGGCCTGCGCGGGCAGGCCGAGCGCTGGCTGGACGACGAACGCGTCGAACCCTCGCTGCGCCTGACTCGCAGCGCCATTGACGCCCGCTACGAAGGCCAGAATTTCGAAGTGCAGGTCAGCCTGGACGACACCGGCGCGGGCGGCTACGTGGAATTCGCGCGGCGCTTCAACGAGGCGCACGAACGGGAATACGGCTACACGGTCGAGGACCGCAAGGTGCAGATCATCAACTGCCGCATGCAGGCCGTGGGCCAGGTCGTGAAGGCGCCGCTCGCGCCGCGCCATGTCGGCGGCACGTTGCAGGAGGCCCGCATCGGCGAACGCCGCGCCTATTTCGGCGCCCACCATGGCTGGCTGGACACGCCGGTGTATGACCGCGAACGCGTCCCCACCGGCGTGCGCTTCACCGGCCCCGCCCTGCTGGAAGAAATGAGCTCGACCACCGTCGTTGGCGCCGGCCAGGACGTCGTGGTCGACGAATTCGGCAACCTGATCATCCGTCTGCAAGGAGGCTGCGATGCGTGAAGCCAAAGAAGAATCGGGAGCGGCGCTGGCCGACCCCGTGGGCATGGAGGTGTTCTGCAACCGCCTGCTGTCGATTACCGAGGACATGAACAATACGCTGGTGCGTGCGTCGTTCTCGACCAACATCAAGGAACGCAAGGACTGCTCGGTGGCGCTGTTCGATGCCGCCGGGCGGCTGGTGGCGCAAGGCACGCAGATTCCGCTGCACCTGGGCTCGCTGGACGGCGCCATGGGCGCGATCCTGCGCACCTTCCCGCAGGGCGAGATTCGCGATGGCGACGTGTTCATCTGCAACGATCCCTACCTGGCGGACGGCAGCCACCTGCCCGACATCAACATCGTCACGCCGGTGTTCTGGGACGGCACGCTGCGGTTCTTTGCGGCCAACATCGCGCACCATTCCGACGTGGGCGGCGCGGTGCCGGGGTCCATCGCGGGCGGGCTGAAATCGATCTTCGAAGAAGGCATCCGCATTCCGGCCTGCCGCATCGCACGGGCCGGCGAGGTCGACGAAGACCTGCTGCGCCTGATCTGCGCCAACACCCGCGACCCCGAAGAGCGCGTGCTGGACCTGCGGGTGCAGATGGCCACCAACCGCCGCGGCGCGGCCGCGGTGCAGGGCCTGATCCGCCAGATGGGCCTGGACGCCGTGCTGCGTTCGGTCGACGACGTCATCACGTATACGCGCCGGCGCCTGCTCAACCGCATCCAGGAACTGGCGCTGGGCAGCTACACCTTCCGCAGCGACCTGGATGACGACGGCATGGGCGGCGACCCCGTGCCGATCCAGGTGACGCTGACCGTCAGCCGCGACGGCCTGCACTTCGATTTCGAAGGCTCGGGCAAACAGGCGCGTGGTGCGATGAACCTGCCGTTCAACGCCCTGCGGGCCTGCGTGTACTACGCCGTGAAGGCGCTGCTGGATCCAGACCTGGCGCCCAACGCCGGCCTGTTCGATCCCATCCGCGTGTCGGCGCCGGTGGGCACCATCACCAACCCCGAACATCCGGCGGCGGTGGGGGCGCGCTCGATCACCGCGCAGAAAGTGGCGGGCGCCATCTTCGGCGCGTTCCGCGGCCTGCTGCCGGCGGAAAAGACCATGGCGTCCAGCAACGACTGCTGCCCCGCCATCGTGTTCTCGGGCCGCTGGCGCGAACGCGCGGGCCATTTCGTGTATCTGGAGACGCTGGGTGGCGGCGCCGGTGCGCGCTTCGATGCCGACGGCATGGATGCGGTGCACGTGCACATGACCAACACGTCGAACCTGCCCGTGGAAGCATTGGAAAACGAATACCCGCTGCTGATGGATGAGTACGCGATGATCCAGGACTCGGGCGGCGCGGGCCGCACGCGCGGCGGCATGGGCATTGCCAAGCAGATTCGCGCGGTGGGACCGGGCATCGTCTTTTCGGCGCGCTCGGACAGCCATACGGTGGGCGTGGCCGCAGGCGTGGAGGGCGGTGGCGACGGGCGCCGGGCCCGCCTGATTCGCAATTTCGGTACGCCGGGTCAGGAAGTGCTGTTTTCCAAGACTGCCAACATCGCTTTGGCGCCGGGCGACAGCGTGCGCATCGAAACGCCGGGCGCGGGCGGCTATGGCGCGCCGGCCCAGCGCAGCCGCGCCCGCATCGAACGCGACCTGGCCGACGGCAAGATCAGCGCCGCGGCGGCGCAGGCGGACTACGGTTACGAGGCTACGCCACGTTGAGCGACATCGAATACTTCATTTTGTCGTGCGGGAACGTGGTGATGGTGGCCAGCAGCAAGACCCCGCCGCTGCCGTAGTAGCGGCGGGTGATGACAAAGCCCGCCGTCTTCGGTTCCACCTGAAGCTGCCGGGCGATGCTGGCCGCAATCGGCGTGGCCGAGAATTCCTGGTTGACCTCGTGGATGCGGTTGCCGAAGTGGTCTTCGATCAGGCGCAGCAACGAGATGCGTGGCTGGATATCGGCGCGCAGGTCGGAATGCGCGGGGTCGGCGTAGATCAGCGTGCAGGCCACCGGCGTGTCCTGGTCGCCCAGCGTCTTGATCGAATTGATGTGCAGCCACGACTGGCCGGCCTCGCACCCCAGCGTTTCGGCCAGGCGCCGCGTCAGCTTGATGGTGCGTACGTCCTGCACCAGCAGCGCGGCATTGCGGGCGTATTGCAGCAGGTCGGGGAACTGCGAAATGCGCTGCGTGAAGCGGGTGCTGGCGCTGGCGGTTTCGACGCGCGTGCCCACGCCGGGCCGGCGCGACACCATGCCCGCCACGGTGAGCATGCGGATCGCTTCGCGGATAGTGTGGCGGCTGGCACCGAACTGGTCGCACAGTTCGTGCTCGGTGGGCAGCAACGTCATGACGGGGTAGCGGCCCGCGCCGATGTCGCGCGCCAGCTGCTGGTAGATGCTCTTGTAGCGCGGGCCGCCGGCGTCATCATCCGGGGCCTCGGCCCGGCCGCGCGCTTCGCGCGCGCCATGGGGCGCGGCCACGCGTTCTGAGGATCGGGTCATGGGGGCTCCTTTCTCGTTCTATCGGGGTTTGTACGGACAATAACCGATTGACAACGTTGTCTCGTCCGATCCATTATTTGTCCGGACATTCATGTACGGACAAATTGTACGGCCGACATGGGTTCGCGGGGCAAGCGGGGCGGTTCTTTTTTTTGCAGCGGCGCGTCCTTTCCCGATCAGGCGGCATCAGGCAGTTCTTGCAGTTCTCTTCCAATAAACGGGGGTTTTCATGGGCAAGGTACTTGCAGTGCTCGCGGCGGCGACGATGGCCGCCGGCGTGGGCGCGAACGCGCAGGCGCAGCAGAAACTGGTGGTCGCCGGCTACGGCGGCTCGTTCGAAGACATCATGCGGCAGGACATCTTCCCGCCCTTCGCCAAGCAGCATGGCGTTGAACTGGACTATGTGGCCGGCAACTCCACCAACACGGCGGCACGCCTGCAGGCCCAGAAAAGCAACCAGCAGATCGACGTCGCGATCATCGACGATGGCCCCATGTACCAGGCGATCGCCCTGGGCTTTTGCGCCCCGATCCAGGGGCTGCCCGCTGACGACATCTACGGCACCGCCCGCTACAAGGACGACAAGGCCGTGGCCATCGGCATCGTCGCCACGGGCATCATGTACAACAAGAAGGTCTTCGACGAACGCAAATGGGCCGCGCCCACGTCCTGGAAAGACCTGAAGGACCCCAAGTACAAGAAGCAGCTGGTGGTGCCGCCGCTGAACAATACCTACGGCCTGCACGCACTGGTGGAATACGCCCGCGAAGGCGGCGGCGGCGAAAAGAAGATCGACGCCGGCTTCAAGACCTTCAAGGACGAGGTCGGCCCCAACGTGCTGGTGTACGAGCCGTCGCCGGGCAAGATGACCGAACTGTTCTCCAGCGGCCAGGCCACCATCGCGGTCTGGGGCAGCGGCCGCGTCAAGGCCTTTGCCGACACCGGTTTCCCCGTGGGCTTCGTGTATCCCCAGGAAGGCGCCTACGCATTGTTGTCATCGGTGTGTCCGGTGGCCAAGGCCAACGCCAACCCGCTGGCGCAGGCCTTCGTGAACTACCTGGTCAGCCCGCCGGTGCAGGAAAAGCTCGCCACCGCCTACGGCTATGGCCCGGTCAACAAACAGGCCAAGGTGGCCGATGATCCGCGCGTGCCGCTGCCGATCGGCAAGCGCGCCGCCGACCTGATCGTGATCGACTGGGACACCGTCAATCAGAACCGGGACGACTGGAACAAGCGCTGGACGCGGGAAATCGAGCGTTGAGGCAACGGCGGCGCATGCGCCGCCCGCAGGAGCATCCATGAGCTATCTCGTATTGAACCGCCTATCCAAGCGCTACGGCGACCTGACGGCCGTCGAGGACCTGAGCCTGTCCGTCAAGCGCGGCGAGTTCATCTCGCTGTTGGGCCCGTCCGGCTGCGGCAAGACCACCACCTTGCAGATGATCGCGGGCTTTGTCGAACCCAGCGGCGGCAGCATCGTGCTGGATGGCAAGGACGTCAGCAAGATGCCGGCCAACAAGCGCGGGCTGGGCATGGTGTTCCAGAACTACGCGCTGTTCCCGCACATGACCGCCGCCGAGAACGTGTCGTTCGGCCTGGAGATGCAGCGGGTGAAAAAGGACGAGCGCCAGGCCCGCGTGGCCGATGCGCTCAAGCTGGTGGGCCTGTCGCACCTGGCCGACCGCCATCCGGCGCGCATGTCGGGCGGGCAGCAGCAGCGCGTGGCGCTGGCCCGCGCGCTGGTCATCCGGCCCAGCGTGCTGCTGCTGGACGAGCCGCTGTCCAACCTGGATGCCAAGCTGCGCGAGGAAATGCAGCTGGAGTTGCGCAGCATCCAGCGCACGGTGGGCACCACCACCATCCTGGTCACGCACGACCAGTCCGAAGCGCTGGCGCTGTCGGACCGCATCGTGGTGATGAACCAGGGGCGGGTGGAACAGGTGGCCGATCCGTTCGAAGCCTACGAAGGGCCGGCCAGCCATTTCGTGGGCGGCTTCCTGGGCAAGGCCAACGTGTTCACGCCCACCGCGCAGCCCTTCGAAGGCGAGACGCGCGCACGCATCGGCGAAGCCCACATTCCCATGGACGGCCAGCCGGTGCCGCAGGGCGCGGTGATCGTGCGGCCCGAGAAAATCCTGTTTGCCGACGCGGGCGCCTGTGCCCTGCCCGGCCGCATGAAGACGCGCGTGTTCCAGGGCAACCATTGGCTCTGCCAGGTGGAAACGTCGGTGGGCGAAGTGATGGTGATCCGCCAGAACGACGGCGTGCCGGTGCCGGCCGAAGGCCAGCCGGTGCACCTGCGCTGGCGCGCGCAGGACATGTGTTCTGTCGCCGGGAAGCCCACGCCATGAGCGCGCGTGCCAACCCCTGGTTGCTGAGCGCACCGGCGCTGGCGGTGTACGCCACCTTCCTGGTGGTGCCGATGGCGCTGGTGTTTCTGATCAGCTTCTTCGACTTCCAGTTCTACGGCGGCATGCAGGCCACGTTCACCTGGAAGAATTACCTGGAAATCCTGGGCGACGGCTATTACTACGAGATCTACGCCCGCACCTTTGGCGTGGCGGCGCTGGTCACCGTGGCCTGCCTGGTGCTGGGTACGGCCGAAGCCTATGTGCTGTCGCGCATGACCAATCCCTGGAAGGGCCTGTTCCTGATGGTGGTGCTGGGGCCGTTGCTGATTTCGGTGGTGGTGCGCACACTGGGCTGGGCCTTGCTGTTCGGGTCCACCGGTCTCATCAACAAGGCTCTGATGGGCATCGGCCTGGTGTCCACGCCGATTGACCTGATGTACAGCAACCTGGGGGTGGGCATTGCGTTGACCCACGTGCTGGTGCCGTTCATGGTGATTTCGGTGTGGGCCTCGTTGCAGCGGATCAATCCGTCCACCGAAGCGGCGGCGCTGTCGCTGGGCGCCAGCCAGTTCACCGTGATCCGCCGCGTCATCGTGCCGCAGGTCATGCCGGGCATTCTGTCGGGCGCGATCATGGTGTTCGCCATGGCCGCCAGCTCGTTCGCCACGCCGGCCATCATCGGCGGCCGCCGCCTGAAAAACGTGGCCACCGCGGCCTACGACGAGTTCCTGAACACACTGAACTGGCCGCTGGGCGCGGCGCTGGCCGTGGTGCTGCTGGTGGCGACCGTGGTGGTGCTGCTGTCGGCCAACCGCATCATCGAGCGTCGCTACGGCGCGGTGTTCAACCAATCGGGGGCCTGACATGAATTTTCGCAATGGTCCGATCGGCCTGGTGTTTCACACCCTGTTCATTCTGTTCATCCTGGCGCCCATCGTGATGGTGTGCGCGGTGGCCTTCACGTCCGAAGGTTTCATCTCGCTGCCCAGCGGCGGCCTGTCGCTGCGCTGGTTTCGCGCCATCCTGGACAACCCGCGCTTCGTCGAAGCGTTCTGGTTCAGCCTGGGCCTGGGCACCCTGTCGGCCACCGTGGCGATCGCGCTGGCGGTGCCCAGCGCACTGGCGCTGGCCCGCAACCGTTTCCGCGGCCGCGAGGCGCTGGTGGCGTTCTTCCTGTCGCCGCTGATGATTCCGCACGTGGTGCTGGGCCTGGCCTTCCTGAAGTTCTTCACCACCGTGAACCTGGCCGGCACGTATGTGGGCCTGGTCGTGGCGCACGTCATCCTGGTCATGCCTTATGCGCTGCGGCTGGTGCTGGCGTCGGCCACCGGCATCGACCCGGCGCTGGAGCGCGCTGCGCAATCGCTGGGCGCGTCGAACTGGACGGCGTTCCGGCGCGTGGTGCTGCCGCTGTTGCTGCCGGGCGTGGTGAGCGGCTGGGTGATTGCCTTCATCACCAGCTTCGATGAACTGACCATGTCGATCTTCATTGCCTCGCCGTCGACCACTACGCTGCCGGTGCGCATCTTCCTGCACATCGAAGACACCATCGATCCGTTGGTGACGGCGGTGTCGGCCGTGCTGATCTACGTGACGATCATCGCCATCTTCATCCTGGACCGCCTGGTCGGCCTGGAAAAGCTGTTTGTTGGAAAGGGACGCTAATGACGGACAAAAAAGAGTTGGCGCCGCGCGCGCCGGTGCACCGGGGCATCTACGATGCCGCGGTGATCGGCGGCGGACTGGTCGGCTCCGCCGTGGCCTACGGGCTGCGGCGCGAACTGGATCACGTGGCCGTGCTGGACGAAGGCGATGTCGCGTACCGCGCATCGCGCGGCAACTTCGGCCTGGTGTGGGTGCAGAGCAAGGGCATGGGCCTGCCGCGCTATGGCGTCTGGACCATGACGTCGGCCACGGCCTGGCCGCAACTGGCGGCGCTGCTGCAGGAAGAGACCGGCGTCGACGTGCACCTGGAGCAGCGCGGCGGCCTGCACGCGCTGTTGAGCGACGAAGAAATGGACGCACGCGCCACCTTCATGAAGACGCTGCTGGCGCAGCCCGGCATGGCGCAATACGACTGGAAGATGCTGGACCGCGCCGAGGTGGCCGACCTGGTGCCCGGCATCGGCCCGGAGGTGCGCGGCGCGACCTGGACGCCGGTCGACGGCATCGCCAATCCGCTCAAGCTGCTGCGCGCGCTGCATATGAGTTTTGCACAGCGGGTTGTGGATTACTTGCCGCGCAGTCCGGCGCAGCAGATCCGCCAGCGCGACGGTGTGTTCGAGATTGCCACGCCCACCGGCACCGTGCGCGCGCGCAAGGTGGTGCTGGCCGGCGGGCTGTCCAACAAGGCGCTGGGCGAACAAGTCGGCCTGGCCGTGCCAGTGCGCCCGCAGCGCGGCCAGATCGTGGTGCTGGAACGCACCCGCCGCCTGCTGGAAACGCCGCTGTCGACCTTGCGCCAGACCGACGAAGGCACCTGGCTGATCGGCGATTCTCAGGAAGAAGCCGGCTATGTGGACAACCTGGTGGGCCTGCCCATCCTGGGTACGTTAGCCGATCGCGCGCTGCGCACGCTGCCGGCGCTGCGCGAGGTGCGCGTGGTGCGCAGCTGGGCCGCGCTGCGCGTGATGTCGCAAGACGGCTTTCCGATCTACCAGCAATCCGAAACGTGTCCCGGGGCCTTCGTGGCCACCTGTCATAGCGGCGTGACGCTGGCCGCCGCGCACGCGCTCAAACTTGCGCCCATGATCGCCGCCGGCAAGCTGGCCGACGACATGGCGCCCTTCTCGACCCGGAGGTTCCATGTTCAAGAGGCTTGATGAGGCTCAGCGCCAGGCGCAGGGCGCGCCGGTGCGGGTAACGGTCAACGGCGCCGACCTGCAATGCCGTCAGGGCGACAGCGTCGCCGCGGCGCTGTTTGCCGGCGGCATGCAGGCCTGTCGCGATACGGCCGTGGGCGAGGTGCCGCGCGGACCCTATTGCATGATGGGCGTGTGCTACGACTGCCTGGTCACCATCGATGGCCAGGCGAACCAGCAGGGCTGCATGACGGCCGTGCGCGAAGGCATGAAGATCGAGCGCCAGCTGGGCGCGCGCAAGGTGCAGGCATGATCGAGACGACGCAATGCGATTTGCTGGTGGTGGGCGCCGGCCCCGCCGGCCTGGCTGCCGCGACGACGGCCGCGCGCCTGGGCGTGGATACGGTGTTGCTGGACGAGCAGCCCGCGCCCGGCGGGCAGATCTACCGCGCCATCACCACCACGCCGGTGACCAACCGCGCGATCCTGGGGCCGGACTATTGGCACGGCGCTTCGCTGGTCGAGCCGTTTCAGCAATCCGGCGCGCGCTATGTGCCGGGCGCGACCGTCTGGGCCGTGGCCGAACGCACCGCGCCGCAACCTGAACGGGGCTTCGAGGTGGCCTATTCGGTGGCGGGCCAGGCGCGCATCCTGCATGCGCGCCGGCTGCTGTTGGCCACCGGCGCGCAGGAACGGCCCTTTCCGATTCCGGGTTGGACGCTGCCAGGCGTCATCACCGCGGGCGCAGCGCAGATCCTGTTGAAGTCCGCCGGCATGGTGCCCAGCGACCGCACGGTGTTGGCCGGCAGCGGCCCTCTGCTGTACCTGGTGGCCTGGCAATACCTGAACGCGGGGGTGAAGATCGACGCCCTGCTCGAAACGACGCCACCCGGACGCTTGCGCCAGGCGCTGCCCAAGGTGTGGGGCTTTCTGCGTTCGCCCTACCTGGGCAAGGGCCTGTCGCTGCTGCGCGCCGTGAAAGCCGCCGTGCCCATCGTCAAGGGCGTGACGGCGTTGGAAGCGTTGGGCGATGGCAAGCTGGAAAGCGTGCGTTACACCGTGGGCGGTGTGACCAAGACCTTGCCGGCGCAGCAGCTGATGCTGCACCAGGGCGTGGTGCCCAACGTCAACCTGTCGCGCGCCATCGGCATCGAACACCGCTGGAACGGCGCGCTGGACTGTTGGGAACCCGACGTGGACGGTTGGGGCCTGACGTCGGTGGATGGCGTGGGCATGGCGGGCGACGGCGCCGGCATTGCCGGTGCGCTGGCGGCCGAACAGCGTGGCCGCCTGGCCGCGTTGCAGGCGGCGCATCTGCTGGGCCGCATCGACGCTGCCCGCCGCGACAACGAGGCTGTCGCGCCCCGCGCCGCCTTGGCGCGTGCCGTGCGTGGCCGTGAGTTCTTCGACGCGCTGTACAAGGCGCCCGAAGCCCTGCGCCGCCCCACCGGCGACACCATCGTCTGCCGCTGCGAGGAAGTCACCGCGGCGCAGGTGCGCGACACCGTCAAGCTGGGTTGCAGCGGTCCGAACCAGATGAAGGCCTTCCTGCGTTGCGGCATGGGGCCGTGCCAAGGGCGGTTCTGCGGCCTGACCGTGTCGGAGATCATCGCCGAGGAACGCGGCGTGCCGGTCCAGGAAGTGGGCTACTACCGCCTGCGCTTCCCGACCAAGCCGCTGACCCTGGGCGAGCTGGCGTCGCTGCCGCAGACCGATGATTCCCGCCAGGCAGTGGTGCGCCTGAAAAAATAGGAGGGCCGACATGACGGACGCTTCCCGGTCGGCCGCGGTCATCATCATTGGCGGCGGCCTGCACGGCAGTTCGGCCGCCCTGCATCTGGCGCGTGCGGGCGTGCCGGCGCTGGTGATCGAAAAGAACTACGTCGGCCGCCATGCGTCAGGTGTCAACGCGGGCGGCGTGCGCACGCTGGCGCGGCATCTGGCCGAGGTGCCGCTGGCGCTGGCCTCACGCGAGCTCTGGTATCGCATCGGCGAGCTGGTCGACGACGACTGCGGCTTCGAACAGCACGGCCAGGTGCGCGTGGCCGAGAACGAGGCGGATGCGGCCACGCTGCGCGAGCGGCTGGCCACGATGCAGGCGCATGGCTATACGCACGAACAATGGATCTCGCGCGAAGATCTGCTGGCGATGATTCCGGCCTTGGCGCCGTCGGTGCACGGTGGCCTGATCGCGCGTGAAGACGCCGCCGCCGACCCCTATCGGACCACGCTGGCATTCCGCCGCAAGGCGGCCAGCCTGGGCGCGCGCTTCCTGGAAGGGGTACGGGTGCAGCGCACCGCACGCGAAGCCGGCCAATGGCGCGTCGAGACGGACGCCGGGGTCTACACCGCGCCTCAGATCCTCAATTGCGCGGGCGCCTGGGCCGATCGCGTGGCGGCCGACTGGGGCGAACCGGTGCCGCTGGTCGCCATCAGCCCCATGATGCTGGTGACGCTGCGCATGGACCATTTCCTGGATGCCGTAGTGCTGGGCACCGGCCGTCCGCTGTCGTTCAAGCAACGCGCCAACGGCACGGTGCTGATCGGTGGCGGCCGTCGCGCCTGGGTGGACCGCGATGCCGAATGGACCGAGCTGGATTTCCGTTCGTTGGCCGAGGGTGCGCGTACCGTCTGCGACCTGTTTCCTCACATGCGCGGCGCGGTGGTGAACCGCGGCTGGGCCGGCATCGAAGCCGCCATGCCCGATGAAATCCCCGTCATCGGCCGCAGCCGCCGCCACGAGACCGCCTTCCATGCCTTCGGCTTTTCGGCGCATGGCTTCGAGCTGGGCCCTGTCGTGGGCCGTATCATGGCCGACCTGATCACCACCGGGGCGACCGATCTTCCGATCGCGCCCTTCGCCATCGATCGTTTCGCCAGCGCCGCGCAGGCGCCGGCCTCATTCCCCAAGGAGCAGCATCCATGACTGATATCGTGCGCAAGGACTCCAACCAGCGCCTGAGCCGCATCGTGATCCACGGCGACACGGTGTACGTTGCCGGCGTCACCTCGTCGGCGGCCGGCGGCATTGCCGAACAGACGCGCGACGTGTTGGCCAAGATCGACGGCTATCTGGCACAGGCCGATACCGACAAGACGCGGCTGCTGTCGGTGCAGATCTGGTTGAAAGACATCGACCGTGATTTTGCCGGCATGAACGCCGTGTGGGCCGAGTGGGCGCCGGCCAATGCCTTGCCCACCCGCGCCACCTGCGAGGCCAAGCTGGCCTCGCCCGACCTGCTGGTCGAGATCATCGTCACGGCCGCCAAGCGGCCGGGGTATGTGGGCGGGCCGGTGTCGGAAGCCTGATCCCCGCCAAGTTCAGCGGGCCGGTGTCTGGAAGCTGACCTGGGCCGGACGGCCGGGCAGGTGCAGCGTGGCAGTGGCTGGCGGCATGGTCGCGACCACGTTGCCGGCGCGCAGCACCATCAGGCGCGTGGCGCGCAGGCGCAGCGCCTCGACCGGATCTCGCGCTTGCAGCAGCACCAGGTCAGCGCGCTTGCCCACGGCCAGGCCTGTGTCGTCCAGGCCCAGGATGGCGGCCGGCGTGGCCGTCACGGCCTGGAAACAGGCGCGCATGGCGTCCTGGCCGGTCATCTGGGCCACGTGCAGGCCCATGTGCGCCACTTCCAGCATGTCGCCCGAACCCAGGCTGTACCACGGGTCCATCACGCAGTCGTGGCCGAAGGCCACCGGCACGCCGGCGGCCAGCAGTTCGGGCACGCGCGTCATGCCGCGGCGCTTGGGATAGGTGTCGTGGCGGCCTTGCAGCGTGATGTTGATCAGCGGGTTGGCAATCGCCGACACGCCGGCTTCGCGCATCAGCGGGATCAGCTTGGACACGTAGTAGTTGTCCATCGAATGCATGGACGTCAGGTGCGAACCCGTCACGCGGCCTTGCAGGCCCAGGCGCTGCGTGTGATACGCCAGCGTCTCGATGTGACGCGACAGCGGATCGTCGCTTTCGTCGCAATGCATGTCCACGCGCAGGCCGCGTTCGGCGGCCAGCTCGCACAGGATGCGCACGGATTCCGCGCCGTCCTGCATGGTGCGTTCGAAGTGGGGAATGCCGCCCACCACGTCCACGCCCATGTCCAGCGCCCGCTTCAGGTTGTCCAGCGCGCCGGGCGCGCGCAGCACGCCGTCCTGCGGGAAGGCCACCAGTTGCAGGTCCAGGTAGGGTTTGACCTTTTCGCGCACGTGCAGCAGCGCTTCCACGGCCAGCAGGCGCGGATCGCACACGTCCACGTGCGAGCGAATCGCCAAGAGGCCGCGGGCCACGGCCCAGTCGCAATAGGCCAGCGCGCGTTCGACCAGCGCTTCCTGCGTCAGCAGCGGCTTGAGCTCGCCCCACAGCGCGATGCCTTCGAGCAGCGTGCCCGACTGGTTCACGCGCGGCAGGCCGAACGACAGCGTGGAGTCCATATGGAAGTGCGCGTCGACGAACGGCGGCGCCACCAGCTGGCCGGCGGCGTCTATCGTCTGGGCCGCCTCGGCTTTCAGGGCCGGTTCGAGCGCGGCGATGCGGCCCCGGGCCACGCCGATGTCGATGTGCTGGCGGCCGTCGGGCAGCGTGCAGTTCTTGATGATCAGATCGAGCATAGTCACACCTTGTGGATTACCGTTCGCCCTTGCGGTAGGGCTTCATCAGGGCCTGCGGGTAGGCGGCGCGGCGCGCCATCACCACCAGGGCCAGGATGGACAGGATATAGGGCAGCATCAGGTACACCTGGTACGGCAGTTCCGGCAGGCCCGGCAAGGCCGCCCCGCCCTGCTGCAGGCGCAGCTGCAGCGCGTCGAAGAACGCAAAGATCAACGCGCCCAGCAGCGCCTTGCCGGGGCGCCACGAGGCAAACACCACCAGCGCCACGCAGACCCAGCCGCGGCCGTTGACCATATTGAAGAAGAACGCATTGAAGGCCGCCAGCGTCAGGAAGCTGCCGGCCACGCCCATCAGCGCCGAACCGGCCACGATGGCGCCCATGCGCAGCCGCGTGACCGACAGGCCCTGGCCTTCGGCGGCGGCGGGGTTCTCGCCCACCATGCGGATCGCCAGGCCGACCGGCGTGCGGTTCAGCACCCAGGCCAGGATCGGCACCGCGGCCAGCGCCAGCAGCGTCATCGGCGTCTGGCCGGCCAGTACCGGGCCGATCAGCGGAATGCCATCCAGGAACTTCATTTCCGCGAACGGCGTGATGGTGGGCGGCGTGTTCACGCTGGGAAACGTGACGCGGTAAGCGAAGTAGCTCAGGCTGGTGGCCAGCAGCGTCACGCCCAGGCCTGACACGTGCTGGGACAGGCCCAGGGGCACCGTCAGCACGGCGTGCAGCAGGCCGAACACGGCGCCCGCAAACGCGGCCGCCAGCACGCCCACGTACAGCGGCGCGCCCAGGTACACCACCAGCCAGCCCGTGAAGGCGCCGGCGGCCATGATGCCTTCGATGCCCAGGTTCAGCACGCCGGCGCGTTCGCACAGCAGCACGCCCAGCGTGCCCAGGATCAGCGGCGTCGCCAGCCGCAACACGGCGACCCAGAAGGCCGCGGAACTCAACAGGTCCATCCATTCCATGGCGTGCTCCTCAAGCCTGGTGACGGCGCAGGCGGTACTGCGCGAACAGCGTCGCGACCAGCATGGCGAGCAACGAAGTGGCGACGATGACGTCGGCGATGTAGTTCGGCACGGCGATGGCGCGGCTCATGCTGTCGGCGCCGACCAGCATGCCTGCCACGAAGATGCTGGCCAGGATCACGCCCAGCGGATGCAGTCCGGCCAGCATGGCCACCACCACGCCGGTGTAGCCATAGCCCGGCGACATGTCCAGCGTGACATAGCCGGTGCGGCCCGCCACTTCGATGGCGCCGGCCAGTCCGGCCAGCGCGCCCGACAGCATGGCCGTGCCCAGCATGACGCGGCTGACCGGCAGCCCCAGGAAGCGCGAGGCGTGCGCATTGGCGCCGACCGCGCGCATCTGGAAGCCGAACACCGTGTAGCGGTTCAGCAGCCACAGCCCCAGCGCCAGGCCGGCGGCCCACAGCAGGCCGGTGTGGGCGCGGGTGCGTTCGATCAGCTTGCCCAGTTCCAGGTCGGGGTTCAGCGCCACCGACTGCGGCCAGCCCATGGCCATCGGGTCTTTCATGGGGCCATCCAGCATCATCGACACGAACAGCAGCACGATGAAATTGCCCAGCAGCGTGGTGACCACTTCGTCCACGCCCAGGCGGGTCTTGAGCAAGGCGGGGATCAGCAGCAGCAAGGCGCCGGCCAGCGCCGCGGCCAGCATCATGCCGGAGAACAGCACAGGTAGCGGCAGGTCGAAGCCCGTGCCGTCATGCATGCCGCCCACGGCCACCGCGGCCAGCGCGCCCAGGTACAGCTGGCCTTCGGCGCCGATGTTGTAGAAGCGCGCGCGAAACGCCACGGCACAGGCCAGGCCGGTCAGCATCAGCGGCGTAGCGCGGGTCAGGGTTTCGGACAGCGCAAAGCGCGAGCCGAACGCGCCTTCGAACAGCAGCGCGTAGGTGCGGCCGACGGGCGCGCCCGCCCAGGCCACCAGCAACGCGCAGATGGCCAGGGTGAAGAGGATGGCCGCGATAGGCGCCAGGGCCAGCGCGGCGCGGCTGGGCTCGGGGCGGCGTTCCAGGGTCAGTTTCATTCTAGAAATGCTCAATGAGTAGGGGCGCGGCGCGTCACGCGCGCGTGCCCGTCATGGCCAGGCCGACGGTGGCGGGCGTCCATTGGCCGACGGGCTTGACCGCGACCAGCTTGCCGCCGCACAGCACCGCGATGCGGTCGGCCAGGGCGAAGATTTCTTCCAGGTCTTCGGACACCAGCAGGATGCCCGCGCCGCGTCGGCGCGCGGCCAGCAGTTGCTCGCGCACGTAGGCGACCGCGCCGATGTCCAGGCCCCAGGTGGGCTGGTCGGCGACGATGAAGCGCGGTTCTCGCGCCAGCGTGCGGCCCAGGATCAGCTTCTGCATGTTGCCGCCCGACAGGCTGCGGGTGCGCACGTCCAGCGAGGCGGCGCGCACGTCGAACTGCTTGGCCAGGGCCGCTGCGTAGGCGCGGCCGGCGCCAGCGCGCACCACGCCGTAGCGGGCAAAGCGCGGGTCCTTCAGGTCTTCGACGATGGCGTTTTCCCATAGCGGGCTGTCGCCGATGACGCCTTCGCCGTGGCGGTCTTCGGGAATGCGGCCCACGTGCGCGGCCGTCCAGCCGGCCGGCGTGGTGGGCGCGGCGGCATGCTCGGGGCCCAGGCGGATGGTGCCGTCCGACGGCTGGCGCAGGCCGGTCAGTACCGACACCAGCGCCTGCTGGCCGTTGCCGGCCACGCCGGCAATGGCCACGATCTCGTGCTTGTGGACCACCAGGTCCAGGCTGTCCAGGCGCGGCGCGCCGTCGCGGCTGTCGCGCACGGTGACCTGCGACAGCGTCACCACCGGGGCGGCCTGGCCGGCCGCCGCCATGGCTTCGGCGTGCGGCATGGCGACCTTGCGGCCCACCATCAACTCGGCCAACTCGGCCGGGGTGGTGGCGGCGGTGTCGCGTTCGGCCACCAGCTTGCCCTGGCGCAGCACCGCCACGCGGCGCGACACCGCCATCACTTCGTCCAGCTTGTGCGAAATGAAGATGACGGCCAGGCCCTCGTCCACGAAGCCGCGCAGCGTGGCGAAAAGGTCCTGCACTTCCTGCGGCGTCAGCACCGCGGTGGGCTCGTCCAGGATCAGCACCTTGGCGCCGCGGTACAGGGCCTTCAGGATCTCGACCCGCTGCTTCTCGCCGACCGACAGGCCACCGACGCGCGCGTCCGGGTCCACGCCCAGGCCGAAGCGCTGGCCCAGTTCGACCAGGCGGCGACGCGCCTGGCCGCGGCCGGACGCCAGCTTCCACAGCGATTCGGTGCCGACCATGATGTTGTCCAGCACGGTCAGGTTGTCGGCCAGCGTGAAGTGCTGGTGCACCATGCCCACGCCCGCCGCCAGCGCGGCGTCGGGCCGGCCGGGGGGCAAGGGCTGGCCGAAGACTTCGATACTGCCGGCGTCGGCCACATAGTGGCCGAACAGAATCGACACCAGGGTCGATTTGCCGGCGCCGTTCTCGCCCAGCAAGGCCAGCACCTCGCCCTGCGCGAGGGTCAGCGACACATCATCGTTGGCCGTCAGGCTGCCGAAGCGTTTGGTGATCCCCGCAAGGCGCAGGGCGAGAGGCGCTTGGTTCATCGTGCCGAGGACTTGGGTTCTTTGTCGACGACCTGCACCGTGAAGCTGCCGTCCAGGATGGCCTTTTGCTTGGCTTGCACCTTGGCGATCAGGTCGGCCGGGATCTTGCTTTCGAAGGTGCCCAGCGGCGCCAGCGACGAGCCCTTGTACTTCATCAGCGAATACTGGCCGAAGTCAGCCGCCTTGAACGTGCCGGCCTTGACCTGCTTGAGCGCCTCGCCGATGGTGGGCTCCATGCTCCACAGCGCCGATGCCACCACCGTTTCCGGGTACTGCGGCTGCGTGTCGATGACGTTGCCGATGGCCAGCTTGCCGCGTTCCTTGGCGGCGTCCGACACGCCGAAGCGCTCGGCGTACAGCACGTCCGCACCCTTGTCGATCATGGCGAAGGCGGCTTCCTTGGCCTTGGGGGGATCGAACCACGAACCGATGAAGGTCACGGTGAATTCGGCCTTGGGGTTCACTTCCTTGGCGCCCTCGATGAACGCCTGCATCAGGCGGTTCACTTCAGGGATGGGGTAGCCGCCCACCAGGCCGATCTTGCCGGTCTTGCTCATGCCGCCGGCGATCATGCCGGTCAGGTAGGCCGGTTCCTGGATGTAGTTGTCGAACACCGAGAAGTTGGGCTGCTGCGGCTTGCCCGAAGACCCCATCAGGAAGGCGGTCTGCGGATAGTCCTTGGCCACCTTGCGGGCGGCGGCTTCCACGGCGAAGGCTTCGCCCACCACCAGCTTGTTGCCCTGCTCGGCGTACTGGCGCATGACGCGTTCGTAGTCGGCGTTGGTGACGTTTTCCGAGAAGGTGTAGTCGATTTCACCGCGGTCGCGCGCGGCGGTCAGCGCCTTGTGGATGCGCGACACCCATTGCTGCTCGACCGGCACCGTGTAGATCGCGGCCACTTTGAGCTTGGCGGGCGCTTGCGCCTGGGCAGCGCCCGAGAACAGCAGCGCGCCGGCGGCGGCGGCCGCGGCCAGCTTGAGCAGGCCGCGGCGGGCAATGCCGCCTGCAGCCGGGAGGGAAAAGGATTTCATGCGGAAGGCTCCTTCGCGGGGATGGAAAGGGAATGGGGAGAAAGGCGGCGATGTCCGGGCGTCGCGGCGCGGCACGCGTGGGCGGGCGGAAACGAAGGCGTGGGATCGGTCATCGGAAGGGGGCTGCCGGGGCAGCGCGCCCCATCCGAATGGGCGGGTTCGCAGCCAGTCCTGGCGAAGCAAGTTGTATGCCATGGGGCATTCCCGCGGCAAGTCGGGGGAATCCTGATGGCCGGGCGGGATTATAGGCACCCTGGCGGGGAAAGGTGGCACCAAGATGGTGCGCACCGTCGCGGGGCGTGGACACTTTCGTGCTGGAACAGCCTGTTGCGGCCCGCTTGAACGTCCGCAGGCTGGGCAGAAGCCTAAAATTCCAGCAAAGAGCCGCGCTGGGCGCGGCAAGCCGGAAAACATCATGCAAGACATTCAATTGCTGCTCGAGCAGTACGGCGGGTGGCTCGTGTTCGCCAACGTGCTGGTCGAACAGGCCGGGCTGCCCGTGCCCGCCTACCCCATGCTGATCGCCGCGGGCGCCCTGGCCGGCGCGGGCGGCTGGCTGACGCCCTGGCTGGCCGCCACCGTCGCCTGCCTGCTGGCCGACACGCTCTGGTACGTGGCCGGAAGGCGTTATGGTTCGCGGCTGCTGGGCGTGGTCTGCAAGCTGTCGCTGTCGCAGGATTCCTGCATCCGCCAGACCCAGCGGCTGTATCTGCGCATCGGCGTGCGCGCCCTGCTGGTCTGCAAGTTCCTGCCCGGCGCGGGGGCGCTGTCCACCGTCATGGCGGGCCTGACCAATACCCCCTACCGGCGCTTCCTGGCCTACGACCTGGTCGGCGCCCTGATCTGGGCGGGCTCTGCCCTGCTGCTGGGCGGCCTGTTCCACAGCGTCGTCAACGATGTGCTGGACGTGCTGGGCACCTACGGCCCGATGGGCCTGGCCATCCTGGCGGCGGTGCTGGCGCTGTACATCACGGCGCGCGGCCTGCGCCGCTGGGTGCTCAAGCGCAACCTGCGCGTGATTCCGCGGCTGTCGGTCGACGAACTGATGCAGTGGCGCCAGGACGGCCGCAACGCGCTGGTGTTCGACGTTCGGCCCGAAGCGCAGCAAGAGGCCGACCGCATCCCCGGCGCCATCGCCGTCGACCTGCGCGCGCCCTTGCCGGCGCTGGCGGCCGATGCGCAGGCGGCGGACATCGTGGTCTATTGCGCCTGCCCCAACGAGGTCTCGGCGGCCATGCTGGCCGCGCGCCTGCGGGCTGCCGGCTATCCCAATACCTGGGCCCTGCGCGGCGGCTACGAGGCCTGGGCGCGGCACGTCCATCCCGCCTGACCGGTCCTGCGCCGTCGGGGCTGGCCGCGCCACGTTCATTCCGCCTGACACCTTCCTGACCCGCCGCCCGGCTGTCCGGGCCGTGGGCGGCCAGGGCGGCCAGCCCTGCGCCGCAGGCCGTCCCGGGCGCATAATTTCGCTATCGGCCCGCGCTTCCGACGGGCACAGGAGACAGGCATGCGGTTGTTGTTCTTGGGTGCCGGCGGCACCGGCGGTTATTTCGGCGGACGCGCCGCCCAGGCGGGCGCGGACGTGACCTTCCTGGTGCGCGAGGCCCGCGCGGCGCGGCTGCGCGAACAGGGGCTGCGTATCCAGAGCCCGTTCGGCGACGTCACGCTGCACCCCCAATTGGCCACCGCCGACACGCTGCAAGGCTTCTACGACGTGGTGGTGCTCAGCTGCAAGGCCTATGACCTGCAAAGCGCCATCGACGCCATCCGCCCCGCCGTGGGGCCGGACACGGCCGTGCTGCCCATCATGAACGGCGTGCTGCAGTACGACGTGCTGGACCGCGAATTCGAACCCCACCGGGTCTTGGGCGGCCTGTGCCAGATCAACGCCACGCTGGGCGCCGAAGGCCAGGTCATCCACCTGGGCAAGCACGCCAGCATCGTCTTCGGCGAACGCGCGGGCCCGGCCCGCAGCGCCCGTTGCACCGCCCTGGCCGACGCGCTGGCGGGCGGCGAATACGTCAGCCGTCTCAGCGACGACATCCACCAGGACATCTGGGAAAAATACGTCTTCCTGACCACCCTGGCCGCCGCCACCTGCCTGATGCGCGGCACCGTCGGCCAGATCGTGTCCACGAACGACGGCGCCGACATCGTGCGCGGCCTGCTGCGCGAATCGCAGTCGGTCGCGGCCGCCAGCGGCCACGCGGTGCGACCGGATGCCGATGCCGCCGCGCTCAAGATCCTGACCGATCCGACCCAACCCATGACCGCATCGATGTTCCGCGACCTGCGCCAGGGCCTGCCGGTCGAGGCCGACCACATCGTCGGCGACATGGTGCGCCGCGCGCAGACGCTGGGCGTGGATGCCACCACGCTGCGCACGGCCTACGCGCATTTGCAGGTGTATCAGGCGCAGCGCGCCGCGACCTGATCTGGCCGGGCCGCCGGGGCCATTGGTGCACGGAATGCAAAAAACTCTTCCGTCTCCGTGAGTTCCTGGAACCGATCTGGCCGAATAGTATGGCTTTGTCCAACCTTCCAAGGAGCAAGACCATGAAAATCGCATTGATCGGAATTACCGGCCGCGTCGGTTCGCGCGTGGCAGACGAATTGCTCAAGCGTGGCCACCAGGTGACGGGCATCGCCCGCAACCTGGGCGACGTCAATCCGCAGCCCGGCCTGACCATCCAGCAGGGCGACGCCACCGACCCGCAAGGCCTGACCCCGCTGCTCAAGGGCCATGACGCCGTGGTCAGCGCCTCGCGTTTCGTGTCGGCCGATGCCAAGCCGCTGCTGGCCGCCGTGAAAGACGCCGGCGTGCCGCGTTTGCTGGTGGTGGGCGGCGCAGGCAGCCTGCAAGTGGCACCCGGCAAGATGCTGATCGACACCCCCGAATTCCCCGACGCCTACAAGCCCGAGGCTCGCGCCGGCGTCGTGTTCCTGGATGCGCTGCGCCAGGAAAAAGTACTGAACTGGACGTTCCTGTCGCCGTCCGCGCTGTTCGAACCCGGCGAGCGCACCGGCACGTTCCGCCTCGGCGACGACACGCTGCTGGCCGACGATGACGGCAAGAGCTGGATCTCGATGGAAGACTACGCCATCGCCCTGGCCGACGAAATCGAAACGCCCAAGCACTCGCGCCGCCGCTTTACCGTGGGCTACTGACCCGGGCAAGCGATTTCGGCGGCAACGTCGCCAGTGTTGTTTGCGCGCGATAGGCGCCGCCCTGCCGCCCCCTTGTGCCCCAAGGGGGCGCGTCCATTTGTGGCATTGCCGTACTGCCCGTAGGGTCGAATGCCCCGTTTTTATTTGTAAACTGGCAGACCGCCACCAGGCGTCACGACCCGAGTAGTTGTATGAGCACGAAGTTCAAATCGCTGGCCCTCTGTATGCTGCTGGCCTGTGGCTGCCTGGCGGTTGCGCCGGCGCAGGCGGCCGCGCCGCAGTCGAACAAGGACATCGTGGTGGCGTTCTTTCGCATGATGTTCCAGGACCGCGAGATCGACGAGGCGGTGCGCCTGTACGTGGCCAAGAACAACTACACGCAGCACAACCCCTACATGCGTGACGGCGTCGAACCCATGGTGGACTTCTTCCCCCATTATTTCGAACAGCATCCGCAGGCCACGGTCGACATCAAGCGCGTGATCGCCGAAGGCGATCTCGTCGTCATCCACAACCTGTGGAAAGAATCGCCCGAAGACCGCGGCCAGGCCGTGGTGGACATCTTCCGCGTCGAAAACGGCAAGATCGTCGAGCACTGGGACATCAGCCAGGAAATCCCGGAAAACCCCGCCAACAAGAACGGCATGTTCTAGTTTTCACAGGCCACCCATGTCCGCCATCGAACCCGTCGACCTGCCCCGCGCCTATCTGCTGCTGAACCACGGCCCCACGGTGCTGGTCACCAGCGCGCATGGCGATGCGCGCAACGTCATGGCCGCCGCCTGGGCCATGCCGCTGGATTTCAGCCCGCCCAAGATGCTGGTGGTGGTGGACAAGAACACCTACACGCGCAAGCTGATCGAAGCGTCGGGCGAGTTCGCGTTGTGCATTCCGTCGCGCGCCCAGGCGCAGGCGACCTTGCAGGTGGGGTCGCATTCCGGTGCCGACGCCGACAAGTTCCAGGCCGCGGGCCTGTCTACCTTTGCCGCCAGCAAGATCGGTGCGCCGCTGATCGAAGGCTGCCTGGGCTGGCTGGAATGCAAGGTCGTGCCCGAGCCCCACAACCAGCAGGCCTACGACCTGTTCATCGGCGAAGTCGTGGCCGCCTGGGCCGCGCCCGATGTGTTTTCGGGCAACCGCTGGCATTTCAACGATGACGCGCGCCGGTCCGTGCATTACCTGGCGGGCGGGTCGTTCTTCGCCACCGGCGAAGCGTTCTCCGTGTCCGATCCGGAATAGCCCGCCATGCGCCGCGTCTACCTGGCCGGTTTCGACGTGTTCCTGCCTGATGCCGTGGCGCACGGCCAGCGGCTCAAGGCGCTGGTGGCCACGTATGGGTTCGAAGGCCTGTACCCGCTGGATAACGTGCCCCCGCCCGGCCTGGCCGGCGCGCCGCTGGCGCAATGGATCTATCGCGCCAACGTGGCGATGATCCGCCGGGCCGACCTGGTCATGGCGAACCTGAATCCCTTTCGCGGCGCCGAGCCCGATTCCGGCACGGCCTTCGAGGTCGGCTACGCGATTGCCTGCGGCAAGCCGGTATGGGGCTATACCTCGCAGGCCGGCAGCCTGCTGGACCAAACCGCCGTGGGCGTGGCTGCCGACGACGCCTCACGCGCCGTGGACGCGCAAGGGTTCACGGTCGAGGATTTCGGCATGAACCTGAATCTGATGCTGGCGTGCAGCGCGCACATCGTGGTGGGCGACGCCGCCGATTGTCTGGCGCGCATGGCGCGGGCGTAATCCGGAAAGAGCCCGGGCCAACCGCGGTTCGGGGTGACAAGGCAGCCTGCCTGGCGTCAGGCCTGTGCCTTGGCGCCGCGCACGCGCTTGCTCGCGGTCTTGCCCGCCGGCCTGGCCGGGACAGCCGCTTGCGGCGTGCCCAGGTAACCCATCACCGCATCCACCACCGCCTGTTCCAGCTGCGCCGGGGTGAAGCCGGCCGGCGGTTCCAGCGCGGCCGCATGCACCAGCGATTCGATGATGCGCAGCACCACGTAGGTGGCCAGTTCGCGGTCTTGCTGTGCGATCTCGGCGCGGTGCAGTTCCAGCAGGTGGCGCATGCGCCGATGGATGTCCTGGTCGGCGCGGCTGTGGTCGCGCGGCTGGTCGAACAGGGGGAATTCGCGTTCCAGCACACGGTGCAGCGCGGGTTCGAGCAGGTGCGCATGCAGCGAGGCGCCGACGATGGCCGCGACGCGCTCGCGCAGGGTGGCCGCCGGGTTGCCCAGCAGCGCCTGGTCGATGAGATCCAGCATCTGATTGTCGTGGCGGTCGTGCAGCGCGGCGATCAGCGCATTCTTGTTGGGAAAGTACTGATACAGCGAACCGACGCTGACGCCCGCCGTCTCGGCGATCCGGTTGGTGTTGGTGCCGGCGTAGCCATGTTCGGCCAGAACGCGAGCTGTCGCTTGCAGAATGGTCTCGACCGTCTGCTGCGACCGCTGCTGGCGCGGCGATTTACGGGGCTGCGGGATGGTGGTCATGGAATCCGGGGAACGCGAGTTTCAAACCTGAGCGTTGGCTCATAAAATTTCTGACAGGCAGATTGAGTCCGACCTGTACTGGCGGATTATGCCATCGCCGATTCCGGCGGCCAGGCATCTTGCTGCACTTCTCACTTTCCAGGAATGACTATGTCGAATTCATCGACGGCCGGGGCCATGCCCGCGGCCGGCGGGGCCGCGCGTCCCGTTTTCATGCAGATACTGCCGCTGGCGCTGGCTGTCTTCGTCGGCTTTTTCATGGTGGGCCTGCCGATGCCGGTGCTGCCGCTGTACGTGGACGGCGTGCTGGCGCAAGGCGCGCTGATGGTGGGCGTGGTGGCCGGCATGCAGTTCGCGGCGGCGCTGCTGTCGCGCGCTTATTCCGGGTCGCTGGCGGACCGCCGCGGCGCCAAGCTCGCGGTGGTGGTGGGCTTTCTGCTGGGCTCGCTCGCGGGCCTGTTCTATCTGCTGGCCGATGGCCTGGCGCCACAGCAGCCCCAGGCGGCGTTGGCTGCCTTGATGGCGGGTCGCGCCATCATGGGGTTCGGCGAAAGCCTGATCGTGACGGGCGCGCTGAGCTGGGGCGTGGGGCGCGTGGGGCCGCAGAACGCGGGTCGGGTGATGGCCTGGGTGGGCGTGGCGATCTACGCCGCGTTCGGCCTGGGGGCGCCGGCCGGCATGCGCCTGTTCGGCGCGGCGGGTTTCGGCGGCATTGCCTGGGCAACGGTGCTGATTCCCGTGGCGGCGCTGGCGCTGGTATTGCCGCAGCGCGGCGTGCGTGCGGCGGGCGGCGTGCGCACGCCGTTCTACCGGGTGCTGGGGCTGGTGCTGCTGCCCGGCCTGGGCCTGGCGCTGACGAGCGTGGGCTTCGGGGTGATCACGGCATTCGTCAGCCTGCTGTTCGCCGAACGGGGCTGGGACGGCGCGGCGTGGATGTTCACGCTGTTTGGCGGCGGCTTTATCCTGGCGCGGGTGTTTTTCGCCGGCTTGCCGGACAAGCTGGGCGGCGCACGGGTGGCGCTGGTGTGCGTGCTGATCGAGGCGGTGGGCCAGTGGCTGATCTGGACGAGCGCGACTCCGGTCTGGGCGTTTGCGGGCGCGTTGCTCAGCGGCGCGGGCTATTCGCTGGCCTTCCCGGCGTTCGGGGTGGAAGCGGTGCGGCGGGTGCCGGCGGCAAGCCGTGGCGCGGCGATGGGGGCGTACGTGGCGTTCCTGGACGTGGCGCTGGGCATCGCGAGTCCGCTGGCGGGCTGGCTGGCCGGCCACCAGGGCTACGGTGCGGTCTATGCGATGGGGGGCGCGTGCGCGCTGGGCGCGGTGGCGGTGGCGATGGCGTTGCGGGGCCGGGTGGCGGCCGCGTAGGGGCGAGCGTTTGACGTCGACGCGTCGCTGGCGCATCCCTTGGTACGTATCTGACGGCGCCCGCTTGTGCGGGCGCCGTTTTTTGTCAGACCGTGGCGGCCATTTCCAGGACCTGGTCGTCGATGTTTTCGGCCTGGCCGTCGCGCAGGCGTTGCAGGTGGTCGGCGAGTTCGGCGATGGTCAGGGCAACCAGGCCATGCTGGGCGGCGTAACGTTCGAGGGCGGCGCCGCGCATCATGGTGCCGTCGGCGTTCATGAGTTCGCACAGCACGCCGGCGGGCCGCAGGCCGGCCAGGGTGGCGAGGTCGACGGACCCTTCGGTGTGGCCGCGGCGGGTGAGAACGCCGCCGGCCTGGGCGCGCAGGGGGAAGACGTGTCCGGGGCTGACGATGTCTTCGCTTTGGGCGGTGGGCGAGATGGCGGCGCGGATGGTGGTGACGCGGTCGACGGCGGATACGCCGGTGCTGACGCCTTCACGGGCTTCGATGGAAACGGTGAAGGCAGTGGCGAAGCGGCTCTGGTTGCGCTGGACCATGGGGGCCAGCTCAAGGCGGTCCAGGACTTCGCCGGGCAGGCAGAGGCAGACGATGCCGCTGCCGTCGCGGATGAGCTGGGCCATGACGGGCACGGTGAGCTTGTCGGCGGCGACGATGAGGTCAGCTTCGTTTTCGCGGTCGAAGTCATCCATGAGAATGACGGGACGGCCCAGGCGCAGGTGATGCAGGGCGCGTTGCAGGCGCACGGCGAAGGGCTGGGAAGCCAGGCTGGGGATGGGGGACTGCTGGGTGACGATGGTGTTGGACATTGAAACGCTCTCGCGGAATAAGTGGGCGAAAAACGTTTCAGGGCTATTCGACAGCCGAACGCAAAGCCGCTGGCCAGGCGCTTGGCGGCCCGGGCAGCTGGTTATGTGACGGCACATCTTCTCTCATCCGGACTATGACCGTCGGCTCTGGCATCTCACCAGATCTGCTGACCCCGGTGTCCTGGTGGACGCCGGGCGCTCGCGGGCTTGCCACATTGCATGGCTTACCGCCGGTGGGGAATTGCACCCCGCCCTGAAGACGTACTGCTTGTCGTGTTTTTCACGACTTTTTGATTTTACGCCTGTCTTCGAAGGGGGGAAGAATATGCTTATTGCGGGTGTGGGTTTTGTGCTGGCGGGGGTGGTGTTCTTATGACGCCCGGGGCGGCGGGGCCTTGGGGTGCGCGGGGCTACGATTGCGGTCCGGAGCCTTCGCTCCGGACTTGGCTAGGCGCCCCCCCCCGTCCTCATCTCGTCACCGCCTTCGGCGGTTCCTTCGGATTCCGTCGGGCGCATCTACACGCCCCGCGCACCCCAAGGCCCCGCCGCCCCGGGCTCGAGCGGTTTCAGCCTGGAGGTTGTTCGGGGGGGCTTGGCGTTCTAGCCAAGGGCTGGTGGGGGTGGAGGATCTTGCGGGATAGGCTGCCGTCCTTGGGGGGGCGGCAGCGTGGTGGTGTTCCCGGGGCCGGATTTATTCCGTGGCTTGCGGTGCGGCTTCTTGCTCGGCTTCTTTCTTTTTCTTTTTCTTGGGCAGGGCCAGCATCGTGCCGCGGCACGGGGGGGTGCCGCACAGGCAGCGGTAGCCTTGCTTGAGGGCCTTGGTGATGCGGCCGTCCAGGACCAGGCCGTAGTCGTAGGACAGTTCGGTGCCGCGCGGGATGTCGTTCAGGGCGACGATGTAGACGCGTTTGCCGTGCTTGCCTTCCTGGGCTTCGCAGTTGGGCTCGCAGGAGTGGTTGATCCAGCGGGCGTCGTTGCCTTCGTCGCCGCCGTCGATGACGCGGCCGGAGCTGAGGGCGAAGAAGAAGGTGTGGAAGGGATCGTCGGGGTTGGTGGGGTGGCGACGGTCGGCTTCTTTGGCGCTGATGCGGGCGCCGCCGTATTCGATGATGCGGGTGCCTGCGGGAATCTTGCGGGCGGCGAAGACGCCGTTGCCGTGCAGCTTGGAGCGGCGCACGACGTGCCAGGGCTTGATGGGGGTGTCTTCGGTGGTCATTGGCGGCGGGTGGGCGGTGAGACGAAACAGAATTATATCGGCGTGCTTATGACGGGATGACAGGCGTATAGTGAGCGCCGCCTTGTTTCTTACCGATACGCACCATGATTGTCCGTCCGCGTCCTTCCGCGCTGGCTCTGTTCTTTGTTTTGCGCGGCTCCATCATTCCCCGCATCTTCAGCCGGATTCTCGTCATCACGCTGCTGTCGTGCGTGGTGGTGTGGATGTATCACCGGCAATGGTTTTCGCCGACGCATCTGTCGGCGGTGCCGTTTTCGCTGTTCGGGCTGGCGTTGTCGGTGTTCATGGGGTTTCGCAACAACGTCTGCTATGACCGCTGGTGGGAAGCGCGCAAGCAGTGGGGCGACCTGATCGTGCAGGCGCGCAGCCTGGCGCGCGAAAGCGCGGTGCTGCTGGCGGCGAGCACGGCCAATCCGTTGCAGGAAAGGCTGGTGCGGCGCTGTATCGGGTTTGGCTATGCGTTGGCGGCGCGGTTGCGCGATGAAGACATGGTGGCGGCGGCGCAGCCCTGGGTGCAGCAGGACGAGCTGGAGACGCTGGCCGGCTGCCGCAATGTGCCGGACGCGCTGCTGATGGCGATCAACCGCGACCTGGCGGCCTGTCTGCGGCGCGGGGAACTGAGCGACATTCTTTACCAGGGGCTGACGCAGCGGGTGGCACAGTGCGCGGCGATCCAGGCGGCTTGCGAGCGGATCAAGTTCACGCCCTCGCCGTTTGCGTATTCGTTGCTGCTGCATCGCACGGCGTGGCTGTTCTGTCTGCTGCTGCCGTTCGGGCTGGTGGGCACGCTGGAATACCTGATGCCGGTGGCGGTGACGATCATTGCGTATACGTTCTTCGGGCTGGACGCGCTGGGCGACGAGCTGGAAGACCCGTTCGGGCTGGAGGAAAACGACCTGCCGCTGTCGGCGCTGGCCCGGGTGATCGAGACGGACCTGCTGGAAGGGCTGGGCGTGCGGCCGCTGCCCGAGCCGGTCAAGCCGGTGGATTACGTGCTGCGCTAAGGATTTGTTCCGGGCATGCGGGTGTTCGGCGGACGGCCTGCCCGGTTCGGCGGCGCCTGTTCAGGTGGCCGGTCC
Source organism: Achromobacter sp. NCFB-sbj8-Ac1-l (assembly GCF_052695805.1). Lineage (NCBI taxonomy): Bacteria > Pseudomonadati > Pseudomonadota > Betaproteobacteria > Burkholderiales > Alcaligenaceae > Achromobacter > Achromobacter sp. NCFB-sbj8-Ac1-l. Next base: position 64,263 of record NZ_CP199812.1, read on the forward strand.
GGTCAAGGGCAGCATGGTTTCCTTCAGGCGTCGCAATACGAAGCAGGATTTGCTGTGGCGGATGCCGGGAATGCGGTAGAGCTGTTCGCGTAGCAGCCGTTCGTAGTCGCGGGTGTCGCGCACGGCGATGCGGATGTAGTAGTCGTAGTCGCCGGAGACCAGGAAGGCTTCGAGCACTTCGGGGATCTGGGCGAGCGCCCGGCCGAATTCATAGAGCGTTTCTTCGCTGTGGCTTTCCAGGGTGACGTGGACGATGACGGTGTCCATGAAGCCCAGGCTGGCCGGGTCGATGTCGACCGTGTAGCCGCGGATGACGCCGGCGGCTTCCATTCTTTTGATCCGATTCCAGCACGGGGTGGACGACAGGCCGACGGCGGCGCCGATGTCGTTCAGGCTGGCGCGGGCGTTCTCTTGCAGCACCCGCAGAATCGCCAAATCAAACTTGTCCAGGTTCATTTTCTTCATTCCCTCCGATTTGAAGACAAATTTACTGCGTTTGGCGGCAATTCGTGGAAAAGAAGATAAAAATTCTTCGGACTTGCCCCTAAGATGGATAGCATGAACGATCGCCTGCACCCCTCCGCCGTCACCGCGCTTGCCGCCCCTGAACTGCCCCCTGCCAACGGGGCCAAGATTCTGCTCGATACGCTGATTGCGCACGGGGTGGATACCGTCTTCGGTTATCCGGGCGGGGCCGTGCTGCCGCTGTACGACGCCCTGTACGCCGAGCCGCGCCTGCGCCACGTGTTGGTGCGCCACGAGCAGGCAGCCGTGCATGCCGCCGAGGGCTACGCCCGCAGCACCGGCCGTACCGGGGTGGTGTTCGTGACATCCGGCCCCGGCATGGCCAACACCACGTCCGGCTTGCTGGATGCCATGTGCGATTCGATCCCGGTGCTGTGCATCAGCGGCCAGGTCACCACGGCGGCCATCGGCACCGACGCCTTCCAGGAATGCGACGCCATCGGCATCTCGCGGTCAGTCACCAAATGGAATACGCAGGTGCGCGCGGTGGACGACGTGGCGGCCGTTACCGCCCGCGCCTTCGAACTGACGCGCCAGGGCCGGCCCGGTCCGGTGCTGCTCGATTTTCCTAAAGACGTGCAGTTGGCCGTGCCGCGCGATGCCGACGATGACTCGTATGCGCCGTCGCAGCAGAAGCTGGCCGCGCTGCGCGCCCGGCGCCAGGCGGGCAAGCTGGCGGCCAAGCTGCCGCAATCGGCCGTGCGCCGCGCAGCCGCGCTGATCGCCCAGGCCAAGCGGCCGATCTTCTACGGCGGCGGCGGCCTGGTGAATGCCGGCCCCGAGGCCTGCGCGGCGTTCACCGAGCTGGTGCGCGCCAGCGGTGCGCCCTGCACGCTGACGCTGATGGGCCTGGGGGCGTTTCCGGCGTCCGATCCGCAGTTTGTCGGCATGCTGGGCATGCACGGCACGGTGGAAGCCAACCTGGCCATGCACAATTCCGATCTGGTGGTGTGCATCGGCGCCCGCTTTGACGACCGCATCACGGGCAAGCTGTCCGAATTCTGCCCGCATGCGCGCAAGATCCACATCGACATCGATCCGGCATCCATCAACAAGGTGGTGCGGGTGGACGTGGCGCTGGTGGGCGATTGCCTGCCGCTGGTGCGCGCGCTGCACGCCGAACTGGGCGACACGCCGCTGGATCCGGCCCGGCTGGCGCCCTGGTGGGCGCGGGTGCAGACCTGGCGCGCCCAGGACTGCCTGGGTTATACGCCGGCCGCCGACGCGATCCTGCCACAGCACCTGATGTCGCGCTTGAATTCTGCGCTGGCGGACCGCGATGCGATCGTGTCCACCGACGTCGGCCAGCACCAGATGTGGGCGGCCCAGTACCTGCGCTTTGATAAGCCCAACCGCTGGCTCACGTCCGGCGGCGCGGGCACCATGGGCTACGGCGTGCCGGCCGCGATCGGCGCGCAGATCGCGCATCCCGACAAGACGGTGGTGTGCGTCAGCGGCGACGCCTCGGTGCTGATGAACATCCAGGAACTGTCCACGGCCATGCAGCACCAGGCGCCCGTCAAGGTCGTGCTGTGCAACAACGGCTATATGGGCATGGTGCGCCAGTGGCAGGAGCTGATCCACGGCGGCCGCTACAGCCACAGCTACAACGCGTCGCTGCCCGATTTCGTGGCGCTGGCGCGGGCGTTCGGCTGGGGGGCGGCCCGGGTGGACGACCCGGCCAAGCTGGACGCCGCGCTGGCCGAGTGCCTGGCGCATGACGGCCCCTACTTCCTGGACGTGGCGGTCACCGCCCAGGAAAACTGCTTCCCCATGATGCCCGCCGGCCACGGCCACCAGAAGATGATGCTGGCCGAAGGCGTCTGGTACCAAGAGGAGGGTTGACCCCCACGCCGCACGCGCTTTGCGCGCTTGCTGCCCCCCAAGCAACTGTGTTTCCAGTCAAGCAGCCTGAAGGTGCAATTGGCTGTTCCATGGTTGCTGGGAGCGGGCCATGGCGTTCAGGATTCGTAGCAGCTTGTGCGAGCAAGCGACCAGAGCGACCTTCTTGGGTTTGCCGGCCGCCAGCAGACGATCGTAGAACGCCTTAATAACGGGGTTGAACCTCACCGCGCTGAGCATGGCCATATGCAGCGTGCAACGCACTATGCTGCGTCCGCCCCATATGTGGCGTTTGCCCCGTGACTTGCCTGAATCGTGGTTCAACGGTGCTAGGCCGGCCAGCTTGGCCGCTCGGGCCCCACTGATCGTTCCCAGCTCAGGCATAAATGCCAACAAGGTGGCGCAGGTCGTAATTCCGACCCCTTTTATCGCTTCAAAGCGCTTGGTCTGATCTTTGAAGTGGGTGTCCAGGTGCCCATTGATATCCTTATCCAGCTTGGATATCTGGGCATCGAGTGTCTTAATGACTGCTCGGATGCTGTCTTTAAGAACTCGGACCGCCCCGGTTAGGCGGTTCTTCTCGGCAGTGCGCATGACCATCAATTGTGCGCGACGCGTCACGAGCGCCTGCAACACCTCGACCTGCTCATCCGGTGGAGCAAACTGCACACCGACCTGGTCTGCCTTGCCAGCCAAGGTCTGGGCATAGTGCGCCAAGGCCACGGCATCAATCGCATCGGTCTTAGCCAAATGGCCCAGGCTACGCGCAAACTCGCGTGCCGCCCGCGGGTTGGCCACCGCGACCGGTAGACCATGCTGAAGCAGGTAGCACGCCAATGCTCGCTCCAGCCCCCCAGTCGCTTCGACCACGATCAGGCCAATGCGCTTGCCCTTGATCGCCTCACAAAAGGCACTGAACCCGGCTTCGTCATTGCTCGCCTCATGGGTACCCCTCACTCCATGCAAGCTCCAGACGAAATCCTTCTGGGCCATATCCACGCCTACAAAATCTACGACTTCGGTGCTGTCTTGGCTAACCATCGCGTCTGTCATGTCCCATCCTTGCAACATTCGAACTTGTCTTCGGGTAACTGTTCGGGCTTAGTGACAAACACGGCGGACTGTACGCCCCAATGCTCGGGGACGAGCTCTAGGCTCAAAGGGGGAACGGGCTGTACAGGGCCGGTCAAACGAACTTCATACCCAACACGTCAAAGCATACAAGGGGGCTGCCCGGCCTTCGGGCGGCCGGGCGGCCGGGCGACTGTTCTAGCGCGCCGCTGAAAAAATTGCTCGCGACGTGCGGTGCTCGGCGCGCCTTTCAAAACTGTATCGACAGCCCGCCGTCCACCACCAACACATGGCCGTTGACGTACGACGCGGCCTTTGAGGCCAGGAAGACTGCCGCCCCGGCGATTTCTTCGGGTTCGCCCCAGCGGCCGGTGGGGTTGCGCGCCGCGACGCGGGGGCCGAAATCGGGGTCGGCCACCATGGCGGCATTGGTTTCGGTGGCGAAGGTGCCCGGCGCGATGGCGTTGCTGGTGATGCCGCGGCCGCCGAATTCCGCCGCCAGCGCCCGCACCAGGCCTGTCAGGCCCTGCTTGGCCGCCGGATAGACGGCGTCGCCGGCCCGGGCCAGTTCCCCTACGACCGAGGTGATGGCGATCAGGCGACCGCTGCCCTGGCGCACCATGCGTTCGGCGGCCAGCTTGGCCAGCAGGATGCCGGCCACCAGGTCGGTGTCGATCAATTCGCGGATCTCGGCGGCGCTGGTGTCGGCCAGCGTCTTGCGGTTGCGCGCGCCCACGTTGTTCACCAGGATATCCAGGCGGCCGTGCTCGCGGTCGATGCGTTCGAACGCCTGCGCCATGGCCGCGTCGTTGCTGACGTCGAACACCAGCGGGTGGGCATCCAGGCCGTCGGCGCGCAGCCCGGCCACGGTGGCGTCCACCGCCTGGGCATTGCGGCCGTTGATCAGCACGCGTGCGCCGCTGCCGGCCAGCGCGCGGGCGATGCACAGGCCCAGTCCGCGGGCTGAACCGGTCACCAGCGCGACCTGGCCGCTCAGGTCGAATTGTTTCAGGTAGGGCAAGGCAGTCGTCATGGGGGCGGCTCCGTTCATTCGCGGAACTCCGGCGCCCAGTGCAGCAGCCGCCGTTCCAGCCAGGTTACGCAATACACCAGCGCGATGCCGACGATGGACAGCAGCGTGACGGCCGCGAACATGTCGGTGGCGTTCAGGGTCGCCAGCGCGGTGATCATCAAATAGCCCATGCCGGTGGTCGAGCCGACGAATTCGGCCAGCACCACGCCGATGAGCGCGAAGCTGATGGCGTTGGGCAGCGCCGCGAAGGTCCAGGCCGCCGCGGTGGGAATGCGCACGCGCCACAGGATCTGGCGCGGCGATCCGCCCAGCGTGCGACAGAAGTCGACCAGCTCGCGTTCGACGCTGCGTCCGCCCTTGTAGGTGTTGAAGAACACCAGGAAGAACACCACGAACCACGACGTCACCACCTTGGACGCCAGGCCCAGGCCGAAGAACATGGTGATCAGCGGTACGAAGGCAATGCGCGGCATCGAGTTGAACGCCACGATGAAGGGGTTGAAGACATCCGCCAGAAAGCGGCTGCGGCTGAGCGTCATGCCGACGATGAAGCCGCTGCCCACGCCCACCACCAGCCCCACCAGCGTGGCCTGCAGCGTCAGCCACAGGTGCGGCCAGACCGAGCGCGGGCCGGGTTGCAGCCATTCCCAGAGCCGCACGGCCACGCGCGACGGCTGGCTGATGAAGAACGGGTCGAACAGGGTGTTCTGCGTGAACCAGGGAATACGCGTCAGCGTTTCCCACGACCCGAGGATGACGGCAAGAATCAGCACCTGCCACAGCGTGATGCGCACGCGCCGCGCGGCGCTGGCGCGGCGGTCCAGCCGCAGCTGGTCCTGCAGGGAATCGGCGATAGGGGTAGCGTTCATAAAAGACCTAGGCGGCGGCGCGGAACTGCTGGCCCAGCACGCTCCAGAGGCTTTGCACGTGAGTGACGAACTGCGGCGTTTCGCGCACGGTGAAGACGTCGCGCGGATGCGGAATGCGGATGCGCTCGTCCAGCAGCACGCGGCTGGGCGGGCCGGACAGCACCACCACCCGGTCCGACAGCAAAATGGCTTCGTCCAGGTCGTGCGTGACCAGCACCACGGTCTGGCCCAGCTTGCGCCAGATTTCCATCAGCTCGCGGTGCAGGTGGGTCTTGGTGTGCGTATCCAGGGCGCCAAAGGGCTCGTCCAACAGCAGGATGCGCGGTTCCACCGCCAGGCTCATCAACAGCGCCACGCGGCGCCGCATGCCGCCCGACAGCTGGTGCGGAAAGGCGTCGGCAAAGGCCGTCAGGTGGCCCAGCTCAAGCAGTTCGGCCACGCGGCTGGCGATGCGGGCCGGCGGCACGCCCTGGAACTTCAGCCCCAGGGCCACGTTCTTTTTCACGCTGAACCACGGCAGCAGCGTGTCTTTCTGAAAGATGTAGCCCAGCGCCGGCGGCACCTGGCCGTCGACCACGCGGCCGTCGACCCGGATCTGGCCGGTGGTGGGCGGCAGAAAGCCGGCAATCATGTTGAGCAGCGTGCTCTTGCCGCAGCCGGACGGGCCGACGATGGACACGAACTCGCCCGCCGCGATGTCCAGGCTGACCTCGCCCACCGCGTGGGTCGTGCCCTGGCGCGACTGGTAGGCCTTGCCGACCCTGTCCAGCGCAATCATCAAAGCCCCCGCGCCTTGCGCACGAAGCGCATGTCGACGCACTTGGCGTAGGGCACGGTCTTGATTTCGTCGTTCGAGAACTGGCGGCCGTCGCCCATGATGGCCGTCATGCGGTCATAGGCGTCCTGGGTGATCAGGTTGTCCTTGAGAAACACCGTCTCCTGGTACACGCCCAGCGTCTTCTCGATGGCGGCGCGCGGAAACGCGCTCAGGTAGTCGTCGTAGATGGCGTCGGCCACCGCGGCGGCGCTGTTGCCCGAGATGAAGTCCTGCGCTTTGACCAGTGCGGTGACGAAGGCCTGCACGGTTTCCGGGCGCTTCTGGATGGTGTCCTGCAGCGTCAGCGCGGCAATGCCGGGTACGTCGCCGCCCATGAATTCATTCCACGAGCTTTCGGTGGTGGCATCGAAGATGGGCACGCCCCAGCCTTCCTGGCGGGCCTGCTCCATCATCGACATGGTGGCCATGCTGGCCGACACCGACCCGGTCTTCAGGGCGCCCAGCATGGTGGCCAGGTCGCCCAGGGGGCGGATGTCGACCTTGTCGGCCACGCCGGCCTTCTGCATCAGGTACAGCGCCATCAGCCAGGTGCTGGACTGCGGCTGGGTCGCGCCCACGCGCTTGCCGGCCAGGTCTTTCAACGACTTGATCTTGCCGCTGTCGAAGTCTTCGCGGCGCACGATGACGTTGGCATAGGTGAGCTTGCGGTCAAAACCGAACACCAGCGTGGCGGGCTTGCCGGCCAGCGTCAGCGCGGGCGCGGCCGTGGCGGCGGTGGCGCCGAACGCGATCTGGCCGGCGGCCAGCAACTGGTTGGTGCGCGGGCCGCTCTGCGAGTTCAGGTACTCGACTTCCAGGCCGGCATCGCCGAAATAGCCCTTCTTGAGCGCCACGTAGCCCGCGGCAAAGAACGGGTCGATGCTGCCCTGGCCATAGACGACGCGGCCCAGCTTGGGCTGGGCAAAGGCCACGCGGCCATCGAGCAGGCTGACGCCGGCAAGCGCGCCGGCAGCGGCCAGCACACGGCGGCGGGTGGTGAAGTCAGGGCGATTGCGCATGTCATCCTCGGCGTTGATTGGGTTGCAGCTGTTTGGCGAAACAATACCGCAGCGGTTCCGGTCCAACAATGGAAAACGCCCGGTCGCCCGGGCGTTTGCAAAGCGCCGCACGCGGCAAGCGTGCGGTGCGTCGGGGCCTAGGCCGCCGTCTTCTTGGGGGCGGCCTTCTTCACCGCTTTCTTGACGGCGGTCTTGGCGGCCGTCTTGGTCGCGGTCTTGGTTGCGGCCTTTTTCACGGCCGCCTTCTTGGCCGGGGCCTTCTTCGCGGCGGTCTTGGTCGCTGTCTTGGTGGCCGTCTTCGTCGCCGTCTTGGCCGGCGCACGGCCACGGCCGGGTTTCTCCGGACGCGGTTCGAACTCGAAGCCGATCTTGCCGTCGGGCTGGCGCACCAGGAAAGCCTTGAACTTGCGGTTGGTGCGGCTGGACACGAAGCCGTCGAGCAGGTCGGTGCGGCCGTCGGTCAGCAGCTTTTCCATCTGCTCGCGCGAGATTTCCTGCTGCAGGATGACCTTGCCCGACCGGAAGTCGCAGCTTTTTTCAGGGCCGACCGATTTCTCGCAGACATAGCTCATGCCGTGCTCGAACACCCGCGACTGGCACTTGGGGCAGTTGCCCACCGGCGTGTGGCCCGAGAAGTCCACCGCTTCGTTGTCGTCTTCGTCGTTCTGGCCGAAGTCGAATTCCAGCTTGAATTCATCGCTGATGCGCAGGATGGCGGCGAACGGCCGGCCCATCTTGCTGATGAAGCCTTGCAGCGGACCGATTTCGCGCTTGGCCAGCAATTCCTCGACTTCCGGAATCTCAAACGTGCGTCCGCCCGGGTGCTTGCCGATCGAGAAGTCGCAGTTGGTGCAGGCGTAACGGCGGTAGTTTTCCTTGACCACGTTGCCGCACTTGGGGCACGGCGTCTGCAGCGTGGCGTAGTCGCCGGGCACCGTGTCGCGCTCGTATTCCTTGGCGCGCTTGACGATCACCTGGGTCATCTGGGCGATCTCGCGCATGAAGGCCTGGCGGTCCAGCGCGCCCTGCTCGATCTGCTTGAGCTTGTGTTCCCATTCGCCGGTCAGTTCGGGCGAGGTCAGTTCCGACACGTCCAGGCCCGACAGCAGCGTCATCAGCTGGCGCGCCTTGGCGGTGGGCACCAGGTCGCGGCCTTCGCGGCGCAGGTAGACCTCGTTGAGCAGGCCTTCGATGATGGCGGCGCGGGTGGCCGGCGTACCCAGGCCGCGCTCGGACATGGCCTCGCGCAGTTCCTCGTCGTCCACCAGCTTGCCGGCCCCTTCCATGGCCGACAGCAGCGTGCCTTCGTTAAAGCGCGCCGGCGGCTTGGTGGTCAGGCCCACGGCTTCGACGTCTTCGGTGCGCACGGTCTCGCCGTCGCCCACCGGCACCAGGTTGGCATCTTCGCCCTGGGCTTCCTTGCCGTAGACGGCCAGCCAACCCGGGTTGACCAGCACCTTGCCGTCCGTGCGGAAGCGGTGGCCCTGCACTTCGGTCAGGCGGGTCGTGACGCGGTATTCGGCCGCGGGGAAGAACACGGCCAGAAAGCGCTTGAGCACCAGGTCGTACAGCTTGGCCTCGGCTTCGCTCAGGTCGTGCGGGATTTGCAGCGTGGGGATGATGGCAAAGTGATCCGACACCTTCTTGTTGTCGAAGATGCGGCGGTTCGGCTTGACCCAGTGCTGGCTGACCACGGTTTCGGCGTGGCGCGACAGGCCGCCCACGGCGTTCGAGCCGCCCTTGGCCAGCGCCCGCATGGTTTCCTGCACCGTGGAGATGTAGTCCTCGGGCAGGTAGCGCGAATCGGTACGCGGGTAGGTCAGCGCCTTGTGGCGTTCGTACAGGGTCTGGGCCAGCGCCAGCGTGGTCTTGGCCGAAAAGCCGAAGCGGCCGTTGGCCTCGCGCTGCAGCGACGTCAGGTCGTACAGGGCCGGCGACATCTGGGTCGACGGCTTGGATTCTTCGGTGACGCTGCCCGGCTGGTCGCGGCAGGCGGCCACCACGCTCTGGGCGGCGGCTTGCGACCACAGGCGCGATTCGCGCTTTTCAGGGTCGCGGTCGTCTTTCTTGAAATCCGGGTCGATCCAGCGGCCTTCGTACAGGCCGGCGGCCGCCACGAAGGTGGCGCGCACTTCCCAGTAGTCGCGCGGAACGAAGCGGCGGATGCGCTCTTCGCGTTCGGCCACGATCGCCAGCGTGGGGGTCTGCACCCGGCCCACCGGCGTCTTGAAAAAGCCCCCGTCCTTGCTGTTGAAGGCGGTCATGGCGCGCGTGCCGTTGATGCCCACCAGCCAGTCGGCCTCGGCGCGCGAACGTGCGGCGGCTTCCAGCGGCTTGAGCTGGCTGTCGTCGCGCAGGTTGGCAAAGGCCTCGCGGATGGCGGCTTGCGTCATCGATTGCAGCCACAGACGCTGGATCGGCTTGTTCACGCCGGCGTACTGAATGATGTAGCGGAAGATCAGTTCGCCTTCGCGTCCCGCGTCACAGGCGTTGATGATCGCATCCACGTCCTTGCGCTTGGCCAGGCGAACCAGCAGCTTCAGGCGTTCGGCCGATTTCTTGTCGGTCGGACCCAATTCGAATTCAGGCGGAATCACGGGCAGGTGCGTGAAGCTCCACTTTCCCTTGACCGGATCGTTGGGCGCGACCAGGCTCAGCAAATGGCCTATGCTGGACGCGAGTACGTAACGTTCGCTTTCAAAATAGTCGCCCTCGCGCGCAAAGCCTCCCAAGGCGCGTGATATATCAAGGGCCACCGAGGGCTTCTCGGCAATAATCAGCGTTTTATTCATGTGTATCCAGTGGCGGTAGTCCCGCCTTAGTAGCGCGGATAATAAGATCGGAGATTCGCCAGATGCAAGTCGGCACTGAAAGACAAGCGGGATCCGAACTGCACGCTTGGCGTCAATTCCTGGCGCGAAGCACGCTGTGGCTAGGCGTTTTGCTGCTTGGCAGCGCGGCGGTTTGCTGGGTCGCGGCCAACTGGCAAGACATGACAAAAGTGCAGCGCTTTGCTGGCGTGCAGGGCCTTTTGGCCGTCAGCGCGCTGGGTGCGGCCTGGGCCGGACTGCGTCTGCGCGGCAAGCCGGGCGTGCGCCGCAGCATTCCCGGCGCGCTGCTGGCCTTGGCCGGCATGCTGCTCGGCGCCCTGCTCGCGTTATTAGGCCAAACTTACCAGACTGGCGCCGATACCTGGGAACTGTTCGCCTGGTGGGCGGTCCTGCTGCTGCCCTGGGCGCTGGCGGCGGCCAGTCAGGCCGTCTGGCTGCTGTGGGCGCTGGTCATGAACGTGGCGCTGGTCCTGTGGCTGGGCGAACGCGCCTTCAACGGGTGGCTGATCCTGGGCGGGCCGGGCCCGATCAGCCTGTTCATCGCGGGGTTGAACCTGCTCATGCTGCTGGGCTGGGAAATCGCCGCCCGCCGCTGGCGCGCCAGCACGCTCGTCGGGCCGCGGGTCCTGGCCGCGGTGGTGATCGGCGTGCTGGTCTCGGCGCGGATGGTCGGCGATTTCATCTTCGGCGGTTCCAACACCACCAACGGCATCGCCTGGCTGGCCGTCACGCTGGGCCTGGGCTTCTACTATCAGCGCGGTCGGCGCGACCTGGTCATCCTGGCCATGCTGGCCGCCGGCGTCATCTGCGTGACACTGCCGATCGTGGGCGAATGGCTGATGCGCCTGGAACCCGGCGTCTGGGCGGCCCTGCCCCTGGCGGCGCTGCTGATCGCCGAAGCCGTCTTGGCGGCCCGCTGGCTGCGCGGCCTGGCCGCCCAGTCGCCACAAGCTGCCGTGGCGCCCGCGGACGCCGAGCCTGCCGCCGCCTCGGCCGGTAACGCGGTCGACCCCGCCGAGGCGGGCGAACCCGTCGCCCAGGTGACCCCGCCCGCCGTGCCGCATACCGAACCGGCCTGGTATGTGCAGTGTCTGCTGGGCCTGAGCGCCTGGCTGGCGACGCTGCTGTTGCTGGTGTTCGTGGCGTTCTCCGGCATCATCAACTCAGAGGAAGGCGCACTGATCGCCGGGCTGGTGCTGTGCGCGGCCGGCGTGGCGGTGCTGCGCAGCGACGCCGGGCCGTTCTGGCGCCAGTGCGGCACGGCCATGGCCTTTGCCGGGCAGATCCTCATCATCTACGGCATGTCCAGCTCGGCCTCGTTCGTCAATGCGTGCCTGTTCGTGATGCTGCTGGCCACCGCTGTCTACGTGCTGGGCCCGGACGTGATCCTGCGCTTTCTCAGCGGCCTGCTCATCGCCATGGCCGGCGCCGGCCTGATCTGGCGCGGTCTGGCGCCTGAACTGATACGCCGCGACATGCTGGACGCCCTGCTGGACTTCGACATGGCGCATGCCGCCTTCGTCTGGCTGCCCATCGCGGTGACCGGCGCCTGGGCCACGGCGGTGCTCCTGACCGTCAGCCATCGCCTGGGCGGAAAGCGCAGCCACGCGCTGCAACCGCTGGCCTGGGCCTTCCTGCTGTCGGTGCAAGGGATGGTCTGGCTGGCCAGTGGCCTGTCGGTGCTGCAACTGCCGGCCATGTGGCAGGTCAATGCGCCGACCGCGGTGCTGGTGTGCGCGGGCGCGCTGCTGCCCGCGGCCGCGGCCCTGGCGGTGCTGTGGCCGCGCCGCCGCGTGCTCACGGCCGGCGTGACCGTTGGCGTGCCCATCGCCCTGCTGCTGCTGGCGCTGTTCTGGCTGCCCAGCCCGGGCGTGGGTTTCGCGCTGGCCTGGCTGTTGCTGGGTTTTGGCCTGAACCAGCCGCGGGTGGCGCTGTTCGGGGTGCTGAGCCTGCTGGCCTATCTGGGTATCTACTATTACCAGCTGGACGTGCCGCTCTTGCAAAAGGCCCTGTGGCTGGGCGGCGCGGCGGTGCTGCTGTTCGTGCTGCGCGGCCTGGTGTGGCTGGTGCCGCGCCTGATGCGTACCCAGGCGCCGTCTCACCGCGCGCCCCTGCCGCCCGTGTCCGGCGCCCTGCGCTGGCGCACGCTGGCCATCCTGGGGGGCCTGGCCCTGGTGCTGGTGGTGGCCAACGGCGGCATCTGGCAGCGTGAAAAGCTGCTGGCCACCGGCAAGGTCGTGATCCTGGAGCTGGCCCCGGTCGACCCCCGCTCCCTGATGCAGGGTGACTACATGGCGCTCAATTTCGCCGCCGGCCGCGAGGTCACCCGGCTGCGTCTGGGCGGCGAGCGCAAGGACGACGATTCGGTCATGGGCGTCGAGCCCGACGGCTACGTGATGTTGACCGCCGATGCGCGCGGCGTGTCGCAGGCCGTGCGCATCCAGCCCGACGCGAGCCCGCACGCCAACAACGAAGTGCCGCTGCGTTACCGCTTGCGCGACAACGGCGTACGCATCGTCACCAACGCCTACTTCTTCCCCGAAGGCCAGGCCGAACGCTACCAGGTCGCCAGGTTCGGCGAACTGCGCGTGGCGGAAAACGGTGAAGCGCTGCTGGTGCGAATGCTGGGAGAAGACCTGCAGCCGCTGTGACCGCGACCCAGCCGCCCGACATGCGTCGGGCGGTTGCGGTGCGGGTCAGGGAAAGCGCGCCGCCCAGCCGGCCGTGGCCGCGCGCAAAAAGGCCGCCACATTGTCAGCCGCCAGGGGCGCAAACCCCAAGGCACGCCAGGCGGCCTGCAGCGCCGCCAGGGGCGCGTCGATGTCGATGGGCGGGGCGCCGTTCTGCTTGGACAGTTTCAGGCCGCTGGCGGGGTCCAGGATAAGCGGCACGTGCAGGTAGCGCACCGGGGGCAGCCCCAGCAGCCGGCCCAGCACGCGCTGGCGTGCCGTGGAACTGAGCAGATCCGCGCCGCGCACCACGTCGGTCACGCCCTGAAAGCCATCGTCCACCACCACCGCCAGCTGATAGGCCCACAGGCCGTCCGCGCGTTTCAGGGCAATGTCGCCCACCGCCTGGGCCACATCCTGCGCTTGCGGGCCCAGCCAGCGGTCTTCAAAGCGTTCCTGCCCGTCCGGCATCACCAGGCGCCAGGCGCGGGCCTGGCGGCCGGGCGGCAAGCCGTGGCGGCAGGTGCCGGGATACGGGCGTTCGCCGTCCGCACCGGGGGCGGCCTGGCCGCGCAGGGCGGAATCGGCGATTTCGCGGCGGGTGCAGCCGCAGCCGTAGACCAGGCCGCGGGCCGCCAGCGCCTCGAAGGCCGCCTGGTAGGCGTCGCCGCGCTGCGATTGCCAGATGACGTCGCCGTCCCAATGCAGGCTCAGCGCCCGCAGTTGCTGCATGATGCATTCGTCCGCGCCTGGCACCGTGCGCGGCGTGTCCACGTCTTCGATGCGCAAGAGCCAGCGGCCCTCGTGGGCGCGGGCGTCCAGCCAACTGGCCAGGGCGGCCACCAGCGATCCCGCGTGCAGCGGGCCGCTGGGGCTGGGGGCGAAGCGGCCGATGTAGGTCACGGTGCGGCGGTGGGGGTCAACGGGGTTGAGACGACATGATGGCGCGCGGGACGGCGGACGTTACGGGTCACGCCAGCCCCGGCAGCAGACGTGAAGGCGCCGCGCGCAAAGGCACGCGGCGCCGTCGGAAAACAGAACCCGCCGCGGGGCGGCGCCTGCCGTTCAGTGCAGCAAGCGCACGCCGTCTTCGTCGAGCAGCTCTTCCAGGACCAGATTGTCGATCTCGGCTTCCTGGCTCCAGAGAACCATGAGGGCGATGATCTTGATCTTGGACAGCGGCACCGGCGATTCCGGCGAAGCCAGGCCCCGGTCGATGACGATCTCGCGCAGCGGCGCGGGCAGCACGCCGGCCGATTCCAGGAAGGCGATGAAGCCGATGGACTCGGAACCCAGCTGCTGGTATTCGTTATCGGTGTAGATCCGGGTGCCGGTGGTGGGCGCCGTGGCGAGATCGACGCAACGTTCGGTGGTTTCGGCCAAGCCGTAAAGCCACCCAAGCGCGTCGTCGATGTCTTCGTGCTCGAACCCGGCAGCGGCCAGCCGTTTGGCCAGCACGTCAGCGGCGGGACAGGCTTGCGGCGTGTAGTAATTCTCGTACAGATAAACCAGGATATCGAACATATGGCGCAGTTTTGTGCCTGTTTGCACAGTCGGCCCGCATATCGGCAGACCAGCAAACATGAATTTTACTTTACGCTGATTTATTTGCCCGGGCAACCGGCGAAAAGGCGGAATGGCGCGGGCCGTCGCCGGCCCGCTACAGTCACACATTCTGCGCCCCGATGCTGACAAAATAAGCGATTCCCCTACGCCAGGGGCAGCCTTTAAGGGTCTGCCCCTTTTTAACGTCCGCGTCGCTTGCGTCACCCCTTACGGCCCCACCCCTTCGGCCGTCTTGGGAGCGCCCTGCAGCTTGAGCTGCGCCAACTGGCGGATGAACACCGGAATGCAGATGGCCAGGCCGACCAGGCCGCTCGTCAGGCCCGGAATGATGGTCAAGAGCGCGCCCACCGTGCACAGCCAGCGTTCCCAGCTTTTCATGCCCACCAGCATGTAGCGCGAAAACGCCGCCGACAGCAGCACCAGGCCGATCATGCAGCCGAACAGCGTCACGAAGAAGTCGTACCAGGTGAAGCCCTGCACTGAAATCAGCAGCGATGGCGAAAACACGAACACGAACGGCACGATCAGTTTGGTGATGCCCAGCCTGAACGCGGTGTTGCCGGTCTTGAACGGATCGCTGCCCGCCATGCCCGCCGCCGCGTAGGCCGCCAGCGCCACGGGGGGCGTGATGTCGGCCAGGATGCCGAAATAGAACACGAAGAAGTGCGCCGCAATCGGCTGCACGCCCAGCTGCACCAGCGTGGGTGCGGCCACCGCCACCATGATCAGGTAATTGGCCGTGGTGGGCACGCCGCAACCCATCAGGATGCACACCACGCCCGTCATGATCAGCGCGGCGATCAGCGTCAGCGACTGCATGTCGGCCAGCGCATCGGGAATGAACATCGCCGCACCGCCGGCCAGCGCCTGCGAGGCCGCGATCACGATGTACGAGATCTTGAAGCCCACGCCGGTCAGCGTCACCACGCCGATCACGATGCCCACCGTCCCCGCCGCGGCGCCTACCGCCAGCGCGTATTTCGCGCCGGTCTCGAAGGCCTCGTACAGGTCGCGCAGGCGCAGCCGCTGGAACGGATTGAGCAGCCCCACCACGATGCAGCCCGTGATGCCGGCAAACGCCGCCAGGTACGGCGTGCGGCCGCTGGCCAGCACCCCGATCAGCAGGAACAGCGGAATCAGCGTGGGCCAGCGCATCTTGAACGATTGCTTGAGCTTGGGCATTTCCGCTTCGGTCAGCCCGCGCAGGCCTTCGCGCTTGGCCTCGAAGTGCACCTGCATGAACATGCCGAAGAAGTACAGAAACGCCGGGAAGATGCCCGCAATCGCGATCTGCTGATACGGAATGCCCAGGAATTCGATCATCAGGAAAGCGGCCGCGCCCATGATGGGCGGCGTGATCTGCCCGCCCGTGCTGCTGGCCGCCTCGACCCCCGCCGCGAAATGCCGCGGATAGCCGATGCGGATCATCGCCGGAATCGTCAGCGAGCCCACGGTCACCGCGTTGGCCACCGACGAGCCCGACAGCATGCCGAACATGGCCGAGCCAAACACCGACACCTTGGCCGGGCCGCCGGCATAACGCCCCGCAATGGTCGAGGCCACGTCCAGGAACAGCTGGCCCAGCCCGATGCGCGTGGCCAGCACGCCGAACAGCACGAAGTGAAAGACGTAGGTCGCCACCACGCCCACCGCCACGCCGTACACGCCCTGGCTGGTCAGGTACATATGGTTGACGATCTGGGGCCAGGTGTTGCCCGCGTGCTGCAACAGCCCCGGAAAATACGGCCCGAACATCGCATAGGCCATGAACACCAGCGCGATGATGGGCAGCGGCCAGCCCATCGCGCGGCGCGTGGCTTCCAGCAGGCCGATCAACAGGATCGACCCCATCAACACATCGATGGGCAGCGGATTGCCCACCCGAAAGGCCAGGTCTTCAAAGATGTACGGGATGTACAGCACCGACAGCGCCAGCGCCACCGCAATAACCCAGTCATACAGCGGAATGCCGCCCGGCGCGTACCAGGTGGAACGGGGCTCGCGCTGGTAGTGCGCCTTGGAAAACCCGAACACCAGGAAAATCAGGCTCAGCACGAAGGCCAGGTGCACGCCGCGGTGCGTGGCTTCGCGCAGCAGGCCGAAGCCGGCGGTGTAGTAGTGGAACAGGGACAGCGTGACGAGCAGGCCCGACACGATCCACGTGGCGGTCTTGTCCAGCGGCCGAAAGCGGATTTCCGAATCGTACTTTTCCGCCAACTGCTGGGTTTTCTGGTGGTCGATTTCCATAACCATGGTTCTCGGGAAGGGCTGCGGGGCAGGGCCGCATGGCCCTGCCCCGACGCCGCGCGGCGGCGCGCGCGGGATGTTGCGGACCGGCGGGGTCCGCGGCCTGCGGTCTGTGGACTACTTCAGCAGACCCACTTCCTTGTAGAACTTCTCGGCGCCCGGATGGAACGGAATGCCCGCGCCCTTGATCGCGTTGTCACGCGTGATGAGCTTGCCCTTGGCGTGGCCCGAATCCAGCGTCTTGCGCGTGGCGTCGCTGTACAGGGCCTTGGTGACCTCGTACACGGTCTGCTCGGGGATCTTGGCCGACGTGACCATCTGCGCGTTGACCGAAATGGTCTTCACCTCGGGCACGTTCTGGTACGTGTTGGCGGCAATCACGTCGGGCGTGAAGAATTCCTGCTTGGCGCGCAACGCGTCGATTTCCGGCCCCACCAGCGGCACCAGTTCGATGCCGCCCGTGGACGCCAGTTCGGCGATGGCGCCGGCGGGGGCGCCGCCCACGAAGAAGAACGCGTCCAGCCCGCCGTCCTTGAGCTTGTCGCCCGCCTGGTTGGGCTTGAGGTATTCGGCCTTGATGTCCTTGTCGGTCAGGCCGTAGGCGCCCAGGATCAGGCGTACGTCCACCAGCGTGCCCGAACCGGGCTCGTCCATCGACACGCGCTTGCCCTTCAGGTCGGCCACGCCCTTGATGCCCGCGCCCTTGCGCGTCACCAGGTGAATGCTTTCCGGATACAGCGTGGCGATCAGGCGCAGGTCTTGTGCCTTGGGCTTGCCTTCGAACGTGCCGGTGCCGCTATAGGCCCAGTAGGCCACGTCGGATTGCGTGAAGCCGGCTTCGAACGAGCCGCCCATGATGCCGTTGATGTTCGCGACCGAGCCATTGGAGGCCACCGCGGTGGCGATCAGCTTGCCCGGCTGCGATACCGCGTTGCCGATGATGCCGCCGATGGGGTAGTACGTGCCGGCGGTGCCGCCGGTGCCGATGCGGAAGAACTGTTGCGCCTGCGCCGCGCCGGCCGCAGCCGTCAGGGACACAGCCAGGGCCAGGGTGGTGATCCATCTTCTTGATTTCATGCGAGCTTCTCCAGGGTTCTAAGGGGCATGCTGGGTGCTGCGAGGCCCTTTCGGGGCCTGGGCCCCTGCCCGGCAAAAAGCCCGCCATGGCGGGCCCGCCGTGGGGGGCTCTATTTGTGGTGAAATTCTGGCATGGCGGCACCCCCCAGCCAATGCTTGCAGGGCTATCGTTTACCTGGGGGTGGCGACTTCTCTCGCACAGCAGAAATCGGAGTGTCCAGATGTCCCAGGAAGTCATACGCGGCATCGCGCTGCCCCCGCCCGCCCAGATGGGCGATCCCTTGGCCAGCGTCGATACGCCCAGCCTGGTGCTGGACCTGGCCGCGTTCGAGGCCAACCTGCGCGCCATGCAGGCCTGGGCCGACCGCCACGAGGTCGCGCTGCGCCCGCACGCCAAGGCCCACAAATGCCCCGAAATCGCCCTGCGGCAACTGGCGCTGGGCGCACGCGGCATCTGCTGCCAGAAGGTCAGCGAGGCCCTGCCCTTCGTGGCCGCCGGCATTCGCGACATCCACATCAGCAACGAAGTCGTCGGCCCCGCCAAGCTCAAGCTGTTGGCCCAGTTGGCGCGCGTGGCCAAGATCAGCGTCTGTGTCGACAATGCCGCCAACCTCGCGCAGATCTCGCAAGCCATGGCCGCGGCCGGCGCCCAGGTCGACGTGCTGGTGGAAGTGGACGTCGGCCAGGGCCGCTGTGGTGTCGCGGACGACGCCACGGTGCTGGCGCTGGCGCAACAGGCGCGGGCGCTGCCGGGCGTGGCATTCGCCGGCCTGCAGGCCTATCACGGGTCGGTGCAGCATTTCCGCACCCGCCAGGAACGCGCCGAGGTCTGCCGCCAGGCCGCGCGCATCGCCGCGTCGTACCAGCTGCTGCTGCGCGAAAGCGGCATCGCCTGCGACACCATCACGGGCGGCGGCACCGGCAGCGCCGAATTCGACGCCGCCAGCGGCGTCTTCACCGAATTGCAGGCCGGGTCGTATGCCTTCATGGACGGCGACTACGGCGCCAACGAATGGGACGGCCCGCTCACCTTCCAGAACAGCCTCTTCGTGCTGTCCACCGTGATGAGCACGCCCGCGCCAGACCGCGTCATCCTGGACGCCGGCTTGAAATCCACCACCGCCGAATGCGGCCCGCCTGCCATCCACGGCGCGCCGGGCCTGACGTACGCGTCCATCAACGACGAGCATGGCGTCGTGCGCGTGGCAGAAGGCACGCAGCCCCCCGCGCTGGGCGACACGCTGCTGCTGGTGCCCTCGCACGTCGACCCCACCTTCAACCTGCACGACGGCCTGGTGGTGGTTCGCGACGGCATCGTGCAAGACATCTGGGAAATCTCGGCGCGCGGCTTCTCGCGCTGACGCGGCGGGGTCGGTCCGGCGCCGCGATGCGTCGGCGCCGGGCGCCTGGTTAGTGCGCCAGGTCCGTCATCCCCAGAAACTGCCGCAGTTCCGGCGTGGCCGGCGACGTGAACAGTTCTTCGGGCGGGCCGATCTCGTGCACCTTGCCCTGGTGCATGAACACCACGCGGTCGCAGACCTCGCGCGCAAAGCGCATTTCGTGCGTCACCATCAGCAGCGTCATGCCGTCGGCGGCCAGCTCGCGCACCACCGCCAGCACCTCGTTGACCAGCTCCGGGTCCAGCGCCGATGTGATTTCATCGCACAGCAGCGCCAGCGGCTGCATCGCCAGCGCGCGGGCAATCGCCACGCGCTGCTGCTGCCCGCCCGACAATTCCTCGGGCCAGGCATCGAACTTGTGGCCCAGCCCCACGCGCGTCAGCATGGCGCGCGCCAGGTCGGCCGCCTGCGCTTCCGGCAGCCGCTTGGCCACCATCGGCGACAGCATCACGTTGCGTCCCACCGTCAGGTGCGGAAACAGGTTGAACTGCTGAAAGATCATGCCCACCTTGAGCCGCAAGGCGCGCAACCGCAATTCGTCATCGCCCAGCTGCGCGTCGGCCACCATGATGGCGCCGCTGTCGATCTGTTCCAGCCCGTTCACGCAGCGCAGCAGCGTGCTCTTGCCCGAGCCGCTCTTGCCGATGATGGCGATCACCTCGCCGGGCTCCACGCGCAACGTCACCCCTTTCAGGACTTCGTTGTCGCCGAACTTCTTGCGGACGTCTTCAAGGGCGATGAGGGGCATGCAACTTCCTTTCCAGCAAAAGGCTGAGGCGCGACAGGGGCCAGCACAGCGCAAAGTAAATGAGTGCGGCGCAGGCATAGACAGTGAAGGGGCTGAAGGTGGCGTTGGTGATCACCGTGCTGGCCTTGGACAGCTCGGTAAAACCGATGATCGAGGTCAGCGCCGTGCTCTTGACGATCTGCACCGCAAAGCCGACGGTGGGCGCAACACCGATGCGCAGCGCCTGCGGCAGCACCACATAGCGCATCTGCTGCACGTAGCCCAGCGCCAGGCTGGCCGAGGCTTCCCACTGCCCTTTCGGAATTGCCTCGACGCAGCCGCGCCAGATCTCGGCCAGAAAGGCCCCCGACCACAGCGTCAGCGCCGCGCCCGCGGCCAGCCACGGCGGCACCTCGATGCCCGCCAGCGACAGCCCGAAGAACGCCAGGAACAGCTGCATCAGCAGCGGCGTCCCCTGAAAAAGTTCGATGTAGGCCCAGCTCACGCGCCGCATCAGCGCCACGCGCGACGTGCGCATCATCAGCGCCAGCGACCCCATCAGCGCGCCGCCCACGAACGCCACCAGCGACAGCACGACGGTCCAGCGCGCGGCCAGCAACAGATTGCGGACAATGTCCCAGGTTGAAAACTCGATCATCGCGCCGCCTTGCGAAACAGCCGCCTGCCGGTCATGCGCAGCAGTTGGCGCAGCAGCACCGACAACGCCAGGTAAATGCCGGTGGTGACGAAATAGACTTCGAACGCCCGAAAATTGCGCGACTGAATGAAGTTCGCCGCAAACGTCAGGTCTTCAGCCGCGATCTGCGAACACACCGCCGACCCCAGCATCACGATCACGATCTGCGACGACAGCGCCGGCCAGATGCGCGCCAGCGCGGGTTTCAGCACGATGTGCCGGAACACCTGCCAGCGCGTCATCGCCAGGCTCGCGCCGGCCTCGTACTGGCCCTTGGGCGTGGCATCGATGCCCGCGCGGATGATCTCGGCGCTGTACGCGCCCAGGTTCAGCGCCATCGCCAGGCAGGCCGCCTGCATCTCGCCCAGCTGGATGCCCAGCGACGGCAGGCCAAAGAACACGAAGAACAGCTGGATCAGAAAAGGCGTGTTGCGCACCGCCTCTACATACGCCGTCACCGGCGCGCGCAGCCAGCGCGGGCCCTGCGTGCGCGCCCAGGCGCAGCCGATGCCCAGCGCCACGCCGGCCACGGCGCCAAAGGCAATCAGCTCGACCGTCACGCCGATGCCCTTGATGAGCACCGGCGTGTAGTCCAGCATGGAAGCGAAGTCGAATTGATAAGCCATCAGGGCGCCCCGGCGCTCGCGCCTGCCTTACAGATCCTTGGGCAGATCAGCGCCCAGCCACTTCTTCGAAATCGCCGCCAGCGACCCGTCGCGCTTGGCGCCCGCCAGAATCTCGTTGACCTTGGCGCGCAGCTTCGGCTCGTCCTTGTTCAGGCCGATGTAGCAGGGCGAATCCTTGATCAGGAACTTGGTCTCGGGCTTCTTGGGCGGGTTGCGCGCCAGGATGGCGGCGGCCACCACGTTGCCCGTCGCAATCAGCGGCACCTGGCCCGACAGAAAGGCCGTGATGGTGCCGTTGTTGTCTTCATAGCGCTTGAGCGTCGCCGTGGGCGGCGCAATCTTCGTCAGCTCGATGTCTTCCACCGCGCCGCGCGTCACGCCAATCGTCTTGCCGGCCAGGTCCGCGGCCGACGCCACCTTCAGGTCGGCCGGGCCGAACACCCCATTGAAGAACGGCGCATACGCGTCCGAGAAGTCGATCGCCTTCTCGCGCTCCGGATTCTTGCCCAGGCTGGAAATCACCAGGTCCACCTTGCGCGTCTGCAAGTACGGCACCCGGTTGGCGCTGGTCACCGGCACCAGTTCCAGCTTCACGCCCAACTGCTTGGCGATCAGCGCGGCGGTATCGATGTCGTAGCCCAGCGGCTTCATGTCCGCGCCCACCGACCCGAATGGCGGAAAGTCCTGCGGCACGGCGATCTTGATGGTGCCGCTCTTGACGATATCGTCCAGCGTGTCGGCATGCGAAAGCGGCGCGGCCAACAGGCTGGCGGCGGCGCAAAGGGACAGCAACAGGGTTCTACGCTTCATGAGGAACTCTCCAGGGCGCGCCGTCCCCGGACGGGGTTCGGCGTTGCACACCAATTCGGTATACAAAACTGGAAAAGCAAGTTCCGTGCCATTTCGGCGCTGCCGTAGGCGGGGGGAAGCAGGCCCCTGATCGCGCACCCGATTGGTGCGCGACGCGTCGTCTCAGGGCGTTGCACGCACCGGTTTGGAACGCGGCCCGGGATAGCTGGCAGGCCGGTCGCCGCGCCCCTGAAACAAGTGCCAGCGACCGGCCCTTTTTCTCGCGCTGTCAGTCCACCTGCGCGCCGGACTGCTTCACGGCCTTGCCCCACTTGTCGACCTCGCCAGCAATGAACTTGCCGGTGGCCTCGGGCGTCAGCGGCATCGGTTCAGCACCGCGGTCGCGGAAGAACTTCTGCATTTCCGGCGTGCTCAGCACGTGGCCGATCTGCTGGCTCAGGTAGTTCGTCACCGCCGGCGGCGTGCCGCGCGGGGCCAGCACCGACGCCCAGCCAATCGCCTCAAACCCCGGATAACCGCTTTCCGCCACCGTCGGCACGTCCGGCAGCTGTGGCAGGCGCTTGGCCGTCGTCACCGCCAGCGCCACCGCCTTCTTGCTCTGCACGTGCGGCAGGCCCGCCGTCACCGAGTCCACCATCAGCGGCACCTGGTGCCCCAGGAAATCCGCCTGCGCCGGGCCGCTGCCCTTGTACGGAATGTGGCGGATATCGATATTGGCCGCCGCCTTGAACATCTCGGCCGACAGATGCTGCGTGCCGCCGATCCCCGCGCTGGCGTAGGCCAGCTCACCCGGATTGGCGCGCGCCTGCGTCACCAGTTGCTTGAGCGACGTAATGCCCGAGGCCGGCGTCGCCAGGAACATCAGCGGCACCGAGAACACCCCCGACACCGGCGCGAAATCGTTCGTCAGGCTGTAGTTGATCGTCTTGTACAGCGTCTGGTTCACCGCCGCAGCAGAGCCCGCGATCACCAGCGTGTAGCCGTCCGGCGTCGCGCGCGCGGCCTGCTCCATGCCGATATTGCTGCCCGCGCCCGCACGGTTTTCCACCACGATGGGCTGCTTCAGCGCCGTACCCAGCTTTTCGGCCAGGGCGCGGGCAAAAATATCGGTCGCCTGCCCCGGCGGGAAAGGCACGATCAGGCGAATGGCGCGGTCGGGATAATCGGCGTGCGCCGCCGTGGCGGCCGCGGCCAGCACCAGGCCGGCAGCGAGACTGGAAAGAATTCTTGTCATGATCGGTCAGTAAAAAGCGACAGAAGGCGCCGCGCAGGGCCGCGCCTGTTGCATAAAATAGAGAGCCCCGCGCTGGCGGCCCTTTTGGGGCGGCCCTGGGGCGGATCGGCTGGGGGTGCGTCACGATAGCATTCCCCCGCCGGTGCTAAATTCACCTTTTAGCGTTTCCCACCCTTTTTCAACCCCTGTTCTCTCATTCCGCAGGAACCGCCATGGAATTCAGCCAGTTCAACGTCAACGCCCTCATGGAGATCACCTCCCGCCCGGACCTCGTGTTCGTGCGAGGCCAGGGATCCTGGCTGGAGGATCACGCGGGCAAGCGATACCTGGACTTCGTCCAGGGCTGGGCCGTCAACACCCTGGGCCACTGCGCCCCGGAAATGCAGAAAGCCCTGCTCGAGCAGTCCAAGCTGCTGATGAACCCGTCCCCGGCGTTCTACAACCTGCCGTCCATCGAGCTGGCCCAGCGCCTGACCGGCGCATCGGTGTTTGACCGCGTCTTCTTCGCCAACAGCGGCGGCGAAGCCAACGAAGGCGCCATCAAGCTGGCCCGCAAATGGGGCCAGGTCAACAAGAAAGGCGCCTACAAGATCATCACCATGAACCACGGCTTCCACGGCCGCACGCTGGCGACTATGTCCGCATCGGGCAAGCCGGGCTGGGACAAGATGTTCGCGCCGCAGGTCGAAGGTTTCCCGAAGGCCGAGATCAATGATCTGGAATCGGTGCGCGCGTTGATCGACGACCAGACCGTCGCGATCATGCTCGAACCCGTCCAGGGCGAAGCCGGCGTTATTCCGGCGACGAAGGAATTCATGCAGGGCCTGCGCAAGCTGGCTGATGAGCACAAGCTGCTGTTCATTGTGGATGAAGTGCAGACCGGCATGGGTCGTACGGGAACGATGTTCGCTTACCAACAATCCGACGTGGTGCCGGACATCATGACGCTGGCCAAGGGTATCGGCGGCGGCGTGCCGCTGGCGGCTTTGTTGGCGCGTCAGGAAGTGTGCGTGTTCTCGCATGGGGACCAAGGCGGCACGTATAACGGCAATCCGTTGATGGCGGCTGTCGGTGTGGCGGTGTTTGATGCGCTGGCTGCGCCTGGCTTCATGGAGTCGGTTAATGCTCGTGCCAAGCAGTTGTCGGAAGGGCTGTTGGCGTTGTCGGCTAAGTACGGGATGAAGGGCGAGCGCGGGATGGGCCTGCTGCGTGCGCTGGTGATGGATCGCGATGATGGTCCGGCGATTGTTGAAGCTGCGCGGAATCTGGCTCCGGCTGGGCTGCTGCTGAATGCGCCGCGGCCGAATTTGCTGCGTTTTATGCCGGCGTTGAATGTGACGGGTGAGGAGATCGAGACGATGCTTAAGCAGCTGGATGGGTTGATTGGCCAGGTGCGTAAAGGCTGATTAATTCGATTCAATTGGCAGTAATCATGGGGGGGCCGCGTTAGCGGCCCTCTTTTTTTGTTGATTTAGTAAGCCGGGTTTGGCCGTTGGCGGGCACTTCTCAAGCGGAACGCGCTGCTCGGGCGATTGAGGCTTAGAAAGTGGGGAATGTGTGTATGTTTGAACCGGCAGTCTTGGGCTTGCGTGTTCAGTTCGAGGAGTGCAAGGATCCAACTAGTTGTTAGTCATGATCCGGTTCGCGGTAGGTAGCCCCCTTCTCTCAAAGGAGCCCTTTGAGTTAGAGAAGATTGCATACGACTGGCGCGTCCATCGGTGGCCCTCTTGATTTTATTTTCGAGAAGAAGTACCGTATTTGAAACAAAAATAATCAAAATGCGAAAAACTCTTCGATTTATCTAGATTGCATATCCCCATGAATTAGAGGAGGAGCTATGTCAGACCATCGAGTTATCTGCATAAATAAGGCTGATCGTTACAGCGCACACGAGCGCATACAGTTCATAGGGGGTGTGAATGAAGATCAAACCCGTTGGAAATTGTCCCAAGCGGACGCCATCGCAGGTATCGAATCGGGGAAATGGCGATTTTGGGTATCGGTGGCAGGACATTCGACATGGGTGATTGTTGCCACAAGCCAAGCCGGTCATAAATATTTGAAAACCCAGAACGATGGTGAGCAGCCAAATAATCTGTTGAGTCTTCCAGAATGTGTCCCCTGAGTGCATAAATCTATTTTGCAATAGAGTTGAGTAGCGGCTTTCACGCGAGGGCAATGTGCAGGAAGGAAATCATCGTATCCCATACGCGCTGTTTCTGACGGGTTGGGTGTATGGAGCACACTCGGAAGAGAAATTGGAGGCTGAGGGTGATCAGATAGAGCCGGCCGAATACCGCGAGGAGATGGAGAACGCATTGTTTTGCCCAAAATGCAAGACTCCACTAATCCGCGCGCCGAAGAAGGCGGACTTGTTCAGCAATAGTCGTACGGCGCATTTTCGCCACAAACCAGCATTCAAAAAAATCCCCTGCGATTTGCGATCGTCACGGGGGCCTGGTCTTAACTATTCTTCAGAAGAAGAATTGAGGCGGGCAGTCCAGAATAGTGAACTCGCGATTATCAATGGCTGGCGCGACGCACCACCTGAAAGCACGTTGAATGAACGCGACGTTGACGCAATTTTCGACCTCACTCAAATCGTCGATATCGATGGGCCTTCGACCGAGGTGCCTTTAGGGCGCCACACCGGGGAGAAGTTTTTTCTGCCGAGCAAGTTGACAACGGTGTTGGCCTTGTGTCGAAACTTTGATAAGAACCTATCGCGGGCATTTTTCTTTCCGGATAGTCAATATGTCATGCGGTTAACAGATAAGCTGTTTGATATTTCGAGATTGGCGGAAAATATTCCGAAAGAGCCTTATCTTTACTTCGGTCGCGTTAGCTCTTTTTCTCGTCTTGACCGTAGAAACAAGATAACTCTTGCTTCCGATGACGGTGTTCAGGTGAGGTTGTATACGTGGCCAACGAATGATGAAAAAAAACACCTCGATCAGCGCGCAGTCGGACGGGTATTAGTTTTCTTTGGAAATGTATATGAAGAAAATGGTGGAACTCCCGCGTATAAGCTAAATAAATGGGGCGCCTACAGTCTGCTTCCGGAAAAGTATGAACATTGCCTGCCGGATTGAGGCTGGCAGCACAAAATCCACGATATTCTATTCTGACTTTACATCGATATTGGCGCGAGAAAAGCACGATAGCGACCGTGGCTTCTATAAATAAAATCATTCTGTTACACTCGGTATTCCTTGAGCAAAACGGAGCGAAGAAACCTGCGACAGCAACTGGAGGCTATAAGCAATGCACTCAGGGGCACCAGCCTGCAGCCATGTGCTGTGTGAGCCTGCCTTGCAGTATTCGCGGCGCATCCGTTGGCTGATTGACAGGCGGTCTTCCACAGCCGAATGAATCAGTCGAGTCACAAACCAAGGTATTTCCTCTTGGCCGGCAGCGCCTCTCAGTCCGCCGCACCTGCGCTGCTCGATCGGGCGCACGAGTTCGTCCGCGAGATCACTAAGAAGGTGTTGGAAGCCGGTGATGGCTTTGTCGTCTACACGGCGGCAGAGCCAGTCAACGAGACCAAACAGCCATTGATCTTCGATTGGACAATCCTGCGCGAGATCGATGCCTGCCTCCCGGGCGAGTCCGACTTGCCACGCGTGGTCATTGTGCTGGCGGAAAGGCACAGGCGCGACAGCATGAACTCTGAGCAGCGGACGCTGATTGCGAAACTCTCGCATCGCGGGGTGGCACAAATCGACGTCATACCTGATGAGGTGGTTACCGGCGGCAACGTCGGTGACGCACAGGCTGCCCACGCTGTGGGAATGATCGCCCTCGGGGGGGGCAAGGGCGTTTCCGACCGCGCGTACAAGATGATGAAGCGCGGGCTGCCGATCTACCCAATGGATCTGAAGATCGGAGCTAATAGCGAAGACGGCGAAGGCGCGCTCGGCCTGCACAGACGTTTTATGTCGACCCCCCTGTCCTTCTTGAGCCACACCGGCGCGCGCGCGGTGTCTAAGACGCCAGCGCTCTCTCTCGAGGAACCCGCTCTGCAAATCGCAGAGATTGCTGCCGGAGTGGTCGCAATCTTAGAGGGCGAGCTCGCTGCCGAGGCGTATGCGGCCCCAACGGACGTGCTCGTTTTGACGGCGCTGGCGATCGAACTGAGCGCGGCTAAGATCGCTTTCGGAATCGATGAGGAAACGCCTGCGGCGAAGACCGACATTGGCCAGAACCATTGGCGCGCCCAATTGCAGACAACCAAGGGGAACCTCGCAACGTGCACCATTGCCACGTTCGGTAGCGCGGGCAACATTGACGCCGCAGCAACAACAGCAACGCTGCTAATGGAGTTCAGGCCCAAGCTGGTCATCATGATAGGCATCGCCGCCGGCTTGCGAGAGAAGACCGCTCTTGGCGACGTGGTCATCTCGGACCGCGTTGTCGCCTACGAAGGCGCTGCGCTAGTGGCAGGCGGTCATATCGAAGCACGGCCAGAGACCTACCGCCCGGCATTCGGCATCCAGCAGGATGTGTCGAACTATCTCGCCTCGGGACGCTCTGTCACTGAGCGCCTGACCCAAGCATGGAATAAGCAGGGCTTGCACTACCCCGAGACATCAAAGGCTGGAGATGTCTCCAAGGGGGTGATGCCCAAGGCGGCAACCATCGCAAGCGGCGAGAAACTTCTTCGTGATCCCGAGAAGTTCCGTCAGCTACGCGAACTTCACGGCAAGGTGGAGGTGGCCGAAATGGAGGCCATCGGCATCTTCGCGGCATGCGCACAACACGGTGTTCCATCGCTCGTCATCCGAGGAATCAGCGATTTTGGCGATGATAAGAAGGACAACTCATTTCACGAGCTAGCATCCAGGGCCGCAGCCATCGTTGCAGCCGACATGGTCGCGTTTGGGCTGGGCTCTTAGGAGCGCTCCCCGTTCTTTAACCCGGTCAGAAGCGCCGAACGGCACTAGTAGGAGGACCATCTTGCCTTTAACGA
Organism: Achromobacter sp. NCFB-sbj8-Ac1-l; assembly: GCF_052695805.1. Classification (NCBI taxonomy): domain Bacteria; kingdom Pseudomonadati; phylum Pseudomonadota; class Betaproteobacteria; order Burkholderiales; family Alcaligenaceae; genus Achromobacter; species Achromobacter sp. NCFB-sbj8-Ac1-l. The sequence continues at coordinate 92,292 of NZ_CP199812.1, forward strand.
ATACCCAACTTCTTTGGTACGACAGCAATATACTGCGCCTGACGCAGCAGAAGCGCACCGAGTATCACGAGCAGGTCGACCGCCTGATCAAGGAGCTGCGCAAACACGTCGAGAACCGTTCCGAGCTGACCATTACCAAGGTGGTCAAGGCGGGTTCGTTCGCGAAGTACACGATCCTGCGGAAGACCAATGACGATCCTGTGGATGTGGACGTCGTGTTCTACATCACTGGCAAGGACGTCGATCACAAGACGTTTGCCGAGCTAAGCGAGACGATCTACCAGCTGCTTATCAAGATATACCCAACCAAGAAAGTCGAGGACTTCGAGATCCAGCGAAGAGCGGCAACGGTGACCTTTGTCGGCTCAGGCCTGGCAGTGGACATCGTCCCCGTGCTGCAGGACGCCACCCGCACAGATTTCGGATGGCAATTCGATATCCAGGACGGCTCCAAAAGCCTGACCTGCGCGCCCTGCTCGATTCAGTTCGTGGCCAAGCGCAAGAACGCCGACACGCACTTTAGAACTCTGATCCGGCTGGCCAAGCGATGGAAGAACCATATGAAGCCGCCCGGCTTGAAGTCGTTCCATATCGAGCTGATCATGGCGCACCTATTGGAAAAGAACGGCACCGGTGCCAGCATCGAGCAGCGTTTCAGGGACTTCCTGCTGTACATCGCCAAGTTCGAGCTGAAGGAACGCATCGACTTCGTTGAGAATCGCGACAAGCCCGCAGAGAAGTTCACTGATCCTGTGGTGATCATTGACCCGGTCAATAATAGCAACAACGTGGCTTCCAGAATCACCGAGGCGGAGCGCCTCGAGATCGTCAGCACCGCGAACGAGTCCTGGGAAGCCGCCCATGCGGCCTCGGCTGACGATGACCTGGACGTCTGGAAAGAGGTTTTTGGCCCTCGATTCAGGGTGGAGAACGACGAATGAGCGGCGCCAGCAGCAGCACCAAGACGTTCTCTTATACGAACGAAGACGTCACGACGGTGGTACGCAAATTCACGACTGACCTGAGAATGATCGCCGAGAGCTCGAAGAGCATGACCGAGGCGGAGGCCGCGAAGTACGGTCACGACGTCGAGTACCTGGCGCAGCGCGGTTTCCTGAAGATGGTCGACGTGACGCTGCTCAGCGGCGGCGTTGAGATCAAGGCCGTGCAGTACGTCGTCCAGATCGGTAGTAGCGACCTAACGCCCTCGCGAGCTGGCGGCGTTCTATGGCCAGAGGTGAGCCAACCGCACCTGCGGATCATCCTGACCTACACGAGCGACTACACGCCTGCGCTGAAAGAGGAGACCAAGCAGAAGCTCAAGATCAGCTGGTCGCCCACCGACGTCAGCACAAGCCACTCGACGCTTAAAGAGAACAGCGCCCGGGACTACAGCAGCAATGGATTCGGCGTCAGCCGAAAGGATTTCACGTGAGCACTTCCGTCTTTGAGAGCAAGGTCGTTCTTCCTGATGCCGACATCACGGCGAAGACCAAGGGGCTGCTCGGCTTCGAGAGCCTCTACCTGAGGGTCAGCAAGCAGCTGCAGCTGCTCATCAACCTCGATCAAGTCGAGGCCTGGAGCAAGAGGCACCATGGTAAACGCCTTGCTCTGGTGGATACGCTTCGCGACCAGTACCCGTTCGCCATATTCTATGGCGATGTGGGTACTGGTAAATCTGCCATGGCGGAGGCAATCGGCAATCGCATCGCCAAGGACTCGAAGACCGAGGATTCAATGCTCTTCAAGCTGAGCAACCGAGTCCGCGGCAAGGGTAGCGTCGGCGAAATGGGAACCCTGATCTCGGAGGCTTTTGCCGAGATCAAGAAGTCGATCGGCAAGGACCGCCGGGCTATTTTGATCATCGATGAGGGCGATTCACTGGCCGCGACCCGTGCCCAGGATCAGAGCCACCACGAAGACAAGGTGGCGGTGAACACGCTAATTCAAGCGATCGATGAGTTGCGGGCTAGCAAGGGTCGCATTTTCACGATCCTGTGCACCAATCGGATGTCGGTCCTCGATCCTGCTATCCAACGCCGTGCTGCGGTTGTTGAGCATTTCCGCCGGCCCGATGCCGGTCAGCGCAAGGAGCTCTTCGAGATGGACCTGGGGGAACTGGGCTTCAAGTTGGCGCAGATCGCATCGTTGGTGGTGTCGACTGGTGCATCGGGTGCCAAACCGTCTTGGACCTATTCTGACATACGGACGCGTCTTTACCCTACGGCTGTAGCGCTTGCCTTCCCGGACACTGCGCTCACGTTCACCCATCTTGAACAGGCGCTATTGTTGACGTCCCCATCACCAGCGCTGGCTGATTGACCGCGCTGAGCAATTTCAGCACGAACGGAGAGTCCATGATGACTAAGCAAGAAGTCTTCATTTCAGTTGACATCGAGACCGCCGGCCCCATCCCCGGCGAATTCAGCATGCTGACGCTAGGTGCGTGCTTAGTAGACGATCCAGGCAGGACGTTCTCGTGCTCGTTCAAGCCCATCAACGACAACTTCGTTCAGGAGGCCCTCGAGGTCACTGGCTTGTCGCTGGAAAAGCTTGCCAAGGATGGGCTCGCCCCAGGTGACGCGATGCAGAGCTTCGCAGCCTGGATCGACTCGCAGTGCACCCAATGGGAGCTTCCGGTCTTCGTTGGTCTCAACGCTCCCTTCGACTGGTCGTTCATCAATTATTACTTCCACCGGTTCACGGGCGCGAATCCGTTCGGATTCACGGCCGTGGATATCAAGGCGCTGTACATGGGCGCGACGGGCTGCTCGTGGCAGGACACCCGCTCAAGCGCCATTGCACGCAGGCTGAACCCGACACTTCAGGGCGACCACGACGCCTTGCATGACGCGCTTTACCAGGCAGAGCTGTTCCGACTAGCACGCAAGCTAACCCGCTCCTAGTTCGCTGGCGCATGTGACAGGCAGCGACAACTCTGTGTCATTGATCAGCGAACACGCGCGGAGTCAACAGGGTGCGCTTTCCGGACGACTTCTATTGCAGGTGGGTACAAGCCTCTGATGCATTACTGCCGTTGACGGTCGAATGTCGGCTTCCAGGCCAACACCACGAGTCCGGTGGAGGCGGGCCACCGACAGCAAGCGTCGCAAACCGGGCATTGGGACCGAAGTACGAGCGGCCGCAGCGGGTAGAAAGCCGACATCGCTTGATGTCTATGCCAGCACAGCGTGCAGCCAAATTGCCTCGCTTGGCAGATACGACTCCAAAAATATAGTGTCGGACTACAGTTTTCGTGATGCAAGAATAGTTGAATCGCACTGGGTACTTAGAACATGAATTTCTACGACTGGATGATTCACAAAGGGCTGTCGAAATCGTCGGCGAGGAGCTACGACGGAGCACTCCGTGGCGCACTGTCCGAATGGGCGATAGACAACGGTTTGATCTCAGATTCTCTATCTATCTCGACCAGTTCTCCAGCCTTTGCCATCCTCTCCCAACAAATCCAGGAATTGCCTGTTTTCAAAGAGAGAAACGTTCGTGGCCATAACATGTACAGCGCCACGCTGTCACAGTTCGCCGCATATCTAGCGAGCAATTCCAGTGACGACGTACAAACCGACCTCGAGCAAATCATCAGCGATCTGACCACGACGATGACTGAGAAAACGGCATTGATCAAATCCAGAATTGGGCAGGGCATGTTCCGAGACCGAGTGCTGCTGCATTGGACCGGCTGTGCTGTTACGGGGATCAGTGACACCAGGCTTCTCGTCGCATCTCACATCAAGCCGTGGAAAAAATCAACGAACAGTGAGCGATTGGACCCATGGAACGGGCTGCTACTCTCGCCAAACCTGGATAAGGCGTTTGACAGGGGGTATATCACGTTCGAGACGAACGGGTTGATCCGCCTTTCTCCTCTCCTGACCGAGGCCTCTAGACTTGGAATCACGCTTTCGATGAAGATCGCACTGAAACCCGAACATGAAAAATACATGACGCACCATCGAACAGAAGAATTCAAGAGAGGTTAATTGCAACCTGCAATGAGGAGGTTAGCAATTAGCCCCCTCTTGCAGTTGCCACATTTTGGCGAGCTATCTCATTGGGATCGATGTCCATTTTGAGTCGGAAGCAGACATCGCCTGATGCCTATGCTGGCAATACCTGTGGCCAAATTGCCCCGTTTTTCAGATAAAGCATCCGTCATCCCCGTATACTCCCCCCACTACCGCACCACCGGTAGCCCGGTTTGGAAGCCGGTAAAGTCGTCGGTGCTGACCCCACAAGTCAGCACGCCTTAGCACGTCCAATGGGCGGGCCTTGGCAGGGGTGCGCTTGCGCACGCCGGTTCCGACGATCCGGTCTTCCAACCTTGTCCTGTGTCCGCCCACCCCATTTGGAAGTGGGGTAGCGGAATTTCCCACATCGTCGGAGGAAGTTCATGCAATCCCACCCCCTCACCCAAAATCCATGGCTGGTCGATACCGACCCCGAACACGGCCTGGTTCCTCTCGCCCCGCTCTACAACATCGAACGCGCCCGCTTCGCGATCGAGACCATTGCGCGCCTTGTCGGCAACAGCGCTTCTGAGCCTGACGCCACCGGCGCACAGCCGCTGGATGCATGGACCGTCGCTGCATTGATGGGCGGCGTGGAAGGTTTGTGCGCCCATGTGGGCACGTTGACCGACGCCCTGCTGGAATCAGCACGCGCCTGCGCGGATGACGCAAGTTTCGGCTGCCCTACCCACGACGCACCCAGGTCGATGCAGTAGGTCTGCTGCGACGGCTTGGGCCTGACAGCGCAACACGCATCAAGCCCCAGCCGTCATCCTCGATCCGTCATCCCACCCCTCACCCACCCCTCACCCCACCCTTCGAAACGCCCGTCGATACATCATCGGGCTCGTCCCCACGATCCCCAAGAAATGCTCCCGCAGCGACACGGCTGACCCAAACCCCACCTCCATCGCGACCCGTTCCACTGGCAGGTCCGTCGTCTCCAGCATCCCCCGCGCACGATTCACCCTGGCCTGGATCACCCACTGCAGCGGACTCACCCCCAGCAGTTCCTGAAACCGCCGATTCAACGTCCTGACGCTGACCGCGGCCTGGTCGGCCAGCGCGCGCACGGTCAGGTTCTCGCCCAGCCGGCCCTCTATCCAATGCAGCAACTGCGTCAGATCCGTATGCGATGTCGGCGTCGGCCTGACGATGAACTGCGCCTGCCCGCCCGCGCGTTCCAACGGCACCACCGCCAACCGCGCGCTATTGGCCGCGACGGCCGCGCCGTGATCGCGCTTGATCATGTGCAGGCACAGATCCATGCCGGCCGCAGCGCCTGCAGACGTGAGCACCTGGCCGTTGTCGACGAACAGCACGTTGGGATTCACCTGGATCTTCGGGTAGCGCTGTGCCAGCAGGTCAGCGGCTTTCCAGTGCGTGGTGGCCTTCAGGCCGTCGAGGATGCCGCTGGCGGCCAGGACGAACGCGCCCGTGCAGATGGAGGCAATCCGCGCGCCCGCTGAATGGGCCTGTCGAACGACGTCCACGATGTCTTTCGGCACGTCTTTCCTGGGATCTGCCAACCCCGGAATGACAACGGTATCCGCCGCACGCGCCACGTCCAGCCGCGCACGAACGTGCAGGTCGTAGGCGTGGGTCTTGACTCGTGGCCGGCTGGCGCAGACGTCGACCTGGTACGGCAAACGTCCGTCCAGCGTCTCGGCAAGCTGGAAGATCTCGCAAGGCATGGCGAGGTCGCCCGCGACCAGGCCGTCAAAGGCGAGGACGGCGACGCGGTGGGGAGCTGGCTTGGGCATGCATCAAGTTCCGAGGGGGTGCGCTGGAGGGTCAATTGGGACGGCAGGGGCCGGCAGAGCAGAGGGCCAGAATCGCTTGGGATGGCAGGGACAGGCGAATCTGGGCGCCAGGCCCCCTTGGGGCGGCAATAGCCGCCGGATAAGGACGCCAGACCCACTTTGGACGACAGAGGCCGACGGATCCAACAATAAAACCCACTTGGCCGATTTCTTTCGAAGATTGGCATTTTGGCCAATGGCCGTCAATGCCGTCACCCCCGACAATGCGGCTGGTCCCATCACAAGCCACAACCGCCATGCCCCTGAAAGACGCTGACCCCTCAACCCCTGCCCTGTTCAAGTGGGCGGCCATGCTGGAAGGCGTGACGCTGCTGGTGCTGCTGGGCATCGCGGTGCCGCTCAAGCATCTGGCAGGCGTGCCGAATGTGGTGTCGTGGGTGGGGCCGGTGCACGGCGTGGCGTTCATGGTCTACCTCGCGCTGGCATGCAATGTGGCGGCGGCGCAGGGGTGGCCGCGCAAGCGGCTGGTGTGGACGTTGGTGGCGACGGTGGTGCCGTTTGGCGGCTTTGTGATTGCGCGGTCGCTGGGCCGCACGGTGCGGGGGTAGGCGATGGCGTATCTGCTGATCAAGTCGCTGCACCTGGTGTTGGTGCTGTTCTGGGTGTCGGGGATGGTGGTGCAGGCGTTCGTGCTGGCGGCGGCCGACAAGCTGCCGGGGCCGGCGTTGCCGCAGGAACTGGCGCGGCTGCGTTTGCTGCGCAAGTGGGAGCGCATGCTGACGACGCCGGCGATGGTGGGCGCGCTGGCCAGCGGCGTGTATCTGGCGACCAGCGCGGGATGGTTTGGCAGCGCGTGGCTGTCGGTGAAGCTGGCGCTGGTGTTGGCCCTGGCGGCGGTGCATGGCATGCAGGCGGGGCGGCTGCGGCGTTTGGCGGACGCGGCAGGGGATGCGGGCGAGGTGGGACGCGGACGGCTGTTGCCGGTGGTGCTGACGGCGCCGGTGGTGATTGTGCTGCTGGTGGTGTTCAAACCATTCTGATCCGGGCCGCCCCGGATGGCCGCCCGCGCCCATTCCTGCGAAAATCCCCCGCATGCTACGCATCGAAAACCTCACCAAGCGCTACGGCGACTATCTCGTCTTCCAGGGCCTGACGCACACGTTCCCGCCGGGCTGCGTGGCGCTGTGCGAAGAAGACAGCACGGGCAAGTCCAGCCTGCTGGGCATCATCGCGGGCGTGATCGCGCCGGATGCCGGCGACGTCTGGATCGACGGCCATTCGCTGACGCATGCGTCGCAAGCAGCCCGTGCCCGGCTGGCCTATGTGCCGGACAACTGCCTGACGGCGCCAATGCAGACGGGCCGCGGCCTGCTTGAGCAGGTGGCCGCCGACAAAGGCGTGCCGCTGGACAGCGCCACGCTCGACCTGGCCCGTCGCCTGGGCCTGGAACCGCACCTGGATAAGCGCTTTGAGCAGATGTCGACGGGCACGCGCCGCAAGGTCTATCTGACGGCGGCAAACCTGGGGCATCCGGCGGTGGTGATTGCCGACGGCGCGAGCAACGGGTTGGATACGGCGGCGCGCAATGTGCTGGCCGATGTGTTCAAGACCTGGGCCAAGGATCGCGTGGTGTTGTTCGCCAGCCATGATCCCGAACTGGTGCAGGCGTGCGGCGCGCGCTCGGTCGACGTGGCAGCGCTGCGCTAGCGTCAGGCGTCTTCCAGAAACCCCAACGTTCGCAGTTCGGCAATCGCGCCCAGCTCTTCGTCGCGCCGCTTCTTGGGCGCGGCCAGCGACGCGGCCATCAGCATGGCGGGGCGGTCGGATGCGTCGAATCCCCTGAGCACGCTGGCGGCGATGGGAAAGGCCTGGCCAAAGCGCTTGTCCAAGGCCTGGTGGCCGGGATAGCGGCCGCGCTTGTCGAGAATGACCTGGGTCTGCGGATCGCGCTTGATCAGGGGCAGGGGCACGCCCTCGCAGCGCAGGCCCAGCAGCTTGGCGTCGCTGATGTCCAGGGCCCAGTCGGTGTCGGCGTAGAACGCGGCGCGGGCGGCGTCGAACTGCGCCAGGCGCGGGGCGTCTGTGCAGAAGGCTTCGGGCGTGAGGTTGAGGTTGACCTTGCCGATCTTGCCGACCAGTTTCACGCGCCGAAAGAACGAAGCCCACACCAGCAGGATGGGGTTGGTGGACAGGTCCTGCACCACCACGTCTTCGAACACGCAGGGCATGATCATTGAATTGACGGCGCGGCAGCCGGACAGGTGCACGTGCTGCACGCGCGACATGCGCGCGGGAAGCTTCACCATCGACAGGCTGCAGTTGTCGAATGTGCAGTCGTGCAGATGCAGGTCTTCAAAGCGGGATTGGCCCTTGTCGTGGGCCATCTGGAATGTCGCGCCTTCGATTTTTTGCATCGTTCGCTTGCCCATGTGCTCGCTCGTGCCGTCGCGTGTGCCCTCGCAAGCGACCTGGGCTATCGCAGGCCGTCTCGGACGATGCCCCGTCCTTGATGGCACCGGGGGTCATCGCAAGCCGCGGGGCCCGCCGCAGGCTTGCGATGCGATCCTCGCGGTTTACTTCTCTGCGTATTTCTTCGTGGCCGCGTCGTAGACATACGTGACCGTATCGGCAGCCCCAAGCTGACGCGTCTTGCCCGGGCCGGTGATCATCGTGCCGCTGGGCGTGACGGTCAGGCGGGGCATGTCGCTGCCGGCCTGCGCGGCAAAGGCCAGTTTGCCGCTGCGGGTGGCGCAAGGCATGACGTCGCCGCCGTCGCAGGCTGCGGCGTTGTCGTCGCCGGTGAGGATGCTGCCGATGTAGGTCCAGACGTGTTCCTTGGACTCGTCGCGCGGGCCGATGTTGAAGACGAACAGGGCGTAGCCTTCGAAGCTGACGCCGTTCTCGAAGCCTTCGGTGGGCACGGCCAGCAACAGCTTGCCGGCGGGCGTGCGGTATTCAAGGGGCTTGCGGCGGGTGTCGACGTTTTCGGGGCGCTCGTAGGCGCCAAACTCGCCGATCGTGAATTCCAGGCCGCGGAATTTCCAGGGGCGTTCGGGCGACGAGCCGGTCATGGTGAAGGTGACTTCGGCCAGGTTGACCCGGGTGTCGGGGCCGGCTTCTTCGATGGGCTTGCCGTAGGTCGCGCGGGTGTCCCAGACAAAGCCGGTGAAGTAGCGGGTGCCGTCCAGGTCAAAGGTATGGCCGAACCAGTAGTTGACCACGCTGCCATCGGGGATCTGATAGGAATCGGCGCCTTTGGTGTCGACTTCGTAGAGGAAGTTCAGCACGGTGGGGGCATCGGGCGGCGTCACGGCGGCGGCCTGGGCGACGTCCAGCTTGGGGGCGGCGGGCTCGGCGGCGGTGGCGGCGGGCGCGAATACCGTGGCCAGGGTGGCGGCGCACAGGCCGGCCAAGGCCATGCGCAGGCGGCGGGTGGAAAAGCGAGCGTTCAGACGGGTGTACATGTTGGATATCTTCTTGTCGGACTCGTTAAAAGCGCCTTGTGCTTGCCTGCCCCGGCAATGGGTGGCCGGCGGATGCCCCCGCGGGAGACGGCCGGGATCTTCAATGCCGCCAGCGGCTCGGCGCAATATGCGGCGCCATGTTAGTGGGCCGCCTGATTCCGCGTCGGACAGCAGTTTGCCAATTGTGTCGGACTGCAATAGCTGGGCATGACGCACGGATCGCCGGGCCGGTGGCCTGGCGCGTGCGCCGCCGTGTTGTCAGGCCAGCAGCGACAGGGCGTGATCCAGCGACAGCACGTGGGTGCGCGAGGCGAAGGCCGTGGCAAACAGATGTTCGTGCACGACCGGGTCCGGGTCGTAGCAACAGTCCTTGACGGTGTAGAGCTGGAAGTCCGCGTCGCTGGCGTAGGCGATGGACGACAGCATGACGCCGGTGGACGCGATGCCGACCATGATGAGCGTATCGACCCCCTGGGCGGACAGGCGCAGTTCCAGGTCGGTGCCGAAGAACACGCTGGCGCGGTGGGCGATGATGACGGGTTCGCTGATCTGCCGGCCGAGTTCGGGCGAGATTTCGTCGTCGGTGAACAGACCCATCTGCTTGATGCCCTGCCCGTTCTTGTTCAGCGGACTGACCTCGGGATAGTCGGGGCTGAAGTGGATCTTGGCGAAATAGACGGGCATGCCGACGCGCCGTGCGGCGTCACAGAGCTGGCGCGTGTTGGCGAGCAACGTAGGGGCAACCGACGGGAACAGGTTGGTGATGTCGGTCTGGTAGTGCATGACCAGCAAGGCGGTTTTTGCCGGCACGAGGGTGTGGCCGGATTCAACGCGTGAGGACATGGCGGGTATCCGATAGGAAGGTCCTGGGAACGGGGATGACGTTCTGGCGGCCGGCCGCGGGTGGCAGGGCCGGCGCGGTATTGATCATAAGGGGGAAACGGGGCGGTGGCACAGCAGGCCGCCTACGGGTTTTACCCGGGTGCTACCGGTCGGTCTGGTCTGCGACCAACGCTTGGAAATGACTTGGCAGTGGCTTGTTGTGTTGCTTGGTCTGATATCAACAGTGTCAGGGCAAATTGTGGGGAGATGGCTTGCACAATGATTGGCTGAAGACGTTCTGGATCGCTCGCTGAGCTCGGCGGCGAATGATCGATCTGTAAATGGCTCGCATGCCGCAACGGTGCGGGAGCGTCTTAACCCTATCAATAAATTGTTAGTACAATAAATTATGCTGACCGTGCTCGAAACCGATGAATTCAGCACATGGGCGGCCAAGGTTTGGAGCGATACCGAACGGGAAGCCTTTGTAGATTGGATCGCGGTTAACCCAGAGGCCGGTGATGTCGTGCCAGGCTCCGGGGGGTGCAGAAAAGTTCGATGGTCGCGCGCTGGCATGGGAAAGCGCGGTGGTGTCCGTGTGATCTACTACTTGCGACTAGCGAGCGGTGAGGTGGTGCTTCTGGTCGTGTACGCCAAAGCCAACGCCGATAGTATTTCTGCCTCCGTACTCGCCAAACTCAAGGAGTGCTTTGATGCCCAAGAAACGCGATGAGATATCTGAATTGGAAGCCGCGTTGTTGCGTAGTGCCAAGCAAGCCGTCAATGGTCAGTATGCGCGTGTGCACACGCCTGAGGAGATCGTGCGGCGGCGCGGTCGGCCGATAGGCAGTACCGCGGCTGTCCGCAAAGCGGCCACTACCATTCGTCTTGATGAGGAAGTCCTTGCCGCGTTCAAAGCGACGGGGCAAGGCTGGCAGACGCGCATCAACAATGCGTTGAAAGACTGGCTGAAATCTCATCAGCCCATTTGATTGCCAACCGCGTATCGAGCTACCGGTCGGTCTGGTCTGCGATGACGCGTGCCACAGCCGTCAATGACCGTCGCAGGTCATCCCGCCCCACCGACCCCAACGCCAGGCGGATGGCGTGCGGCACGTGCGTGACGGCGAAGGGATGCGCGGTAGAGACCGAGATCCGCTCTCGCATCAAGGCCATCGCGATGGCGTCGGCACGCACTTCTTGCGCCAGCGGCAACCAGACGAAGTAGGACGTGGGGTGGCCGACGGGGCCGAGTCCGCCCAGGATGTCGGCGGCGATGCGTTGGCGCTGCGCGGCGTCGCGCCGCTTCTCGGCTTCCAGCCGCGCGACCGTGCCGTCTTCGATCCAGCCGCAGACGATGGCCGTCATGGTGGCAGGCGTGTTCCAGGTGGTGGCGCGGATGGCGCGTTCCAACTTGGGCACCCAGGCGGGCGGCGCGCTGATGGCGCCCACGCGCAGGCCCGTGGCCACGCTCTTGGACAGGCTGGATACGTAGACGGTGGCTTCTGGCACCTTTGCCGCGAGCGGCGGCGGCGCGTGTTCCGCCAGAAAGGCATAGGCGCCGTCTTCGATCAGGATCAGCGCGTGCCGGCGAATGATCGCCGCCAAGGCCTCGCGCCACGCGTCGCTGGCGACCCAGCCCAGCGGATTGTGCAGGGTGGGCATGGTGTAGACCGCCCGCACGCGCCGACGACGGCACAGGTCCGCCAGGGCATCCAGATCCATGCCGTCTGGCGTTGCCGGCACTGGGGCCAGTTCCAATCGCGAGAATTCCGCCGCCAGCTTGAAGCCGGGGTACGTCAACGCGTCGACGGCCACCACATCGCCCGGTTCGAACAAGGCCATGGCGGCGATGGTCAACCCATGCTGTGCGCCGCTGACGAGCAAAGCCGAGTCCGCGGATGCCGGTACGCCTCGGGCCGCCATATGGGCTGCGACGACCGCCCGTTCGGCATCGCTGCCGCCGTGGGGCCGATAGCGCAGCAGCGCATCGGCATCGCCCTTGGCGGCCAGCCGACGCAGCGCGGTGCGGTACAGGCCGGACTGGCCCGGCAGGGTCGGGGAATTGAAGGTGAGTTCGGTGGTGTCGTCGTTCCAGGCGCGCAGGTCGATGCCGTGGCCGCGTGGCAGCGCTTCCTTGACGAAGGTGCCGCGGCCGGACTCGCCGCTGACCAGCCCCATCACCTGCAGTTCGGCGTAGACGCGCGTGGCGGTGGCCAGCGCCAGCCCTTCGCGGGCGGCCAGGTCGCGGTGCGTGGGCAGGCGCGTGCCGGGGCGAAGGCGGCCGGCGCGGATGTCGGACGCCAGGCGATCCACCACTTCTTTGTAGCGGGACAGAGGCACGGAAAGCGTATCCATGACGATTATTTGGATGCGTCGATTATCGGGCCTAGGATGGCGTCGCACAACGCACCGGGCGGTGCGTATCCGATCTTCAGCGTCAGCGGTTCTCAATCATGGATTTCAGTTTTCAGGTCATCGCGGTATCCGTCGTCGCGGTCGGTGTCATCGGCTTTATGAAGGGGGCGTTCGGTGGCGGCTTCGCCATCATCGGCATTCCCTTGCTGGCGTTGGTGATGGACCCGATCAAGGCAGGCAGCCTGCTGGCGCCGATCTTCGTGGCGACCGATTTCTACGCGTTCCGCTATTGGCGTCCACGCACGTGGTCGCGGCCCGACCTGGCGTATCTGGTGCCAGGGCTGCTGGTGGGGGTGGTGGCTGGCTATGTCGTGCTGCGCCACGTGAACCGGCACGTGGTCGAGATATTGATGGCCGTCACCACCCTGCTCTTCGCCTGGCTGTGGTGGCGTGGCGGCGCGGTGGCGGGCCAACGCCCACGCTCGAAGAACAAGGCGTTGCTGGCCGGCAGCGCGTCCGGCATCACGACGATGGTGGCGCATTCGGGCGGGCCGCCGCTGGCCATGTATCTGCTGCCGCTGGGCCTGTCCAAGGAGATGTACGGCGGCACGACCAGCATGTTCTTCACCATCGGCAACCTGCTCAAGGCGGGGCCTTGGCTGGCGGTGGGGGAACTGACGGCGGGGTTCTGGGGGCTGGTGGCGATCTGCCTGCCGGCGGCGTTTTTTGGGGTATGGGCGGGGTGGCGGCTGCACCATCGGCTGAATCAGGCGCAGATGGTGCGGGCTTGCTATGGCTTGCTGATGGTGACGGCGGTGAAGCTGTTGTGGGATGGGGTGGCGGGGGCCATTCAATAGACAGCGGTTTCGCGACGAGGTATTTCAATTCAGCTCAATTCAGCTCATTTCAGCTCAAATATTGAGCTGAAATGAGCTGAATTGAGCTGAAAGAGGGCTGATTTGCGCGAATGCTCGCCTCACTTCCCCCCGTCGCATCCAAAAACGTCCCCGTCACAAACGACGCTTCCGCGCCCGCCAGCCACAGGATCGCGCGCGCCACTTCCTCAGGCTGACCGCCGCGCCCCATCGGGATCGAATCCTTGACGCGGTCCACCCGGCCCGGTTCGCCGCCGCTGGCGTGCATCTCGGTATAGATATGCCCAGGTCGCACGCAGTTCACGCGGATGCCTTCGCGCGCCACTTCCTTGGCCAGGCCGATGGTGAATGTTTCCAGCGCGCCCTTGGATGCGGCGTAGTCGACGTATTCGTTGGGGCTGCCCAGCCGCGCCGCGCCCGATGACACGTTGACGATGGCGCCGCCGCGGCCGCCGTGGCGCTGGGACATGCGCTTGATGGCCTGCTGGGCGCACAGGATGGGGCCGATGGCGTTGACGGCGAAGATGCGTTGCATGCGTTCGTAGCCCAGGTCTTCCAGCCGCGATTGCTGCGCGATGATGCCGGCGTTGTTGACCAGCACGTCGATGCGGCCGAATTCGCGGTCGATGGCGGCGAACAGCTGCGTGACCTGTGCGGGATCGGCGCTGTCGGCGCGTACGGCCAGCGCGCGGCGGCCATGGGCTTGGACGTGTGCGGCGACGTCATACGCGGCAGACTCGTTCGAGACAAAGCTGATGGCGACGTCGTAGCCCTGCTCGGCGGCCAGGCGAGCGGTAGCGGCGCCCACGCCGCGGCTGCCGCCTGTGATCAGGATCAACGGGGCTTGGGAAGAAGCGGTCATGGCAAGAACCTCCAGGTGATGATGAAGCAATGGCGAGGCGCCGCAACGGGCCGCCCGCAGCCGCGCCGCGCAATCCAGGGATCGGATGCTCGGGCATAGAATAATGCGTTCGATGCGGCGCCTTCGATCCGGCAGCGGGTTAGCGGGGGCAATGGGCCGAACGATCCACGCCGGAGCGCACCATGTTCAACCCCGAAGAGATCCTTGTCCTTACAGGCCCGCCCGGCTCGGGCAAGACAACGGCTGCATGCCGCATTGCGCAGTTGCCGGGGTGCCCCAAGGTGCATCTGCATGCGGATGATTTCTGGCGTGTCATCAAGGCCGGCGCGATTCCTCCGTGGCAGGTGGATGCGCATGACCAGAACGCGGTCGTGATCGACGTGCTGGCGGGAGCCGCGGCGCGCTACGCACAGGGCGGCTACTTCGTGTTGGTCGATGGCATCGTCGGGCCGTGGTTTCTTGATGCGTTTCGTCGTTTGCGGTGCGCGGTGCATTACGTCGTGCTGCGTCCTACGCTGGACGAGGCGATCCGGCGTTGCCGCGACCGCGGGGGTGATGAGTTGTCCGACCCCGGGCCCATTACGGCCCTGCATCAGCAGTTTGCGCAGTTGGGCGAGCTGGAAAAGCACGTGTTGCCGGTGGCGGGCCTGGATGCCGCGCAGACGAGCCAGGCGATCTGTCGGGCGGCACAGGGCGGCCATTTCCGGCTGGCGTAGCCAGCATTCGGAAAGTCGCAACGGATGGGCCGCGCTAGACCGGCGCCGAATCCCCATGCAGGCTCTTGAGCTTTCTCAGCTCGGGAAACAGCCGCATCCACAGCCCCGCCACCGCCATCGTGCCGACCCCGCCGATCACCACCGCGGGCACTGCGCCGAACAGCGCGGCCATGACGCCGGATTCAAATTCCCCCAGCTGGTTCGACGCGCCGATGAACAGCGTGTTCACGGCGCTGACGCGGCCCAGCATGTGGTCGGGGGTGTTCAGCTGTACCAGCGACGAGCGCACGACCACGCTGATGGCGTCGGCCGCGCCCAGCACGACCAGCGCGCCGATGGACAGCGGAATGGACGTGGACAGGCCGAACACGGTGGTGGCCAGCCCGAACAGCATCAGCGCACCGAACAGCAGGCGGCCGACGTGTTCGCCCAGGCTCAGGCGGGCCAGGGTCAGCGACATCAGCATGGCGCCGCAGGCGGGGGCGCCGCGCAGCGCGCCCAGCGCCCAGGGGCCGGCATCCAGGATGTCCTTGGCAAAGATGGGCAGCAAGGCCGTGGCGCCGCCCAGCAGCACGGCGAACAGGTCGAGCGACAGCGTGCCCAGCAGCAGGCGCCGCTGGAAGATGAAGGTGATGCCGGCGAACAGGGTGCGCCAGGTGGTGGGTTCCTTGCGCGGGGGGGCACGGTCGATCGACATGCTGGCGATAGAAGCGAAGCCGCACAGGTACAGCGCCGCGGCGACGCAGTAGATCCAGCCGGCGCCCAGGCCGTAGCCGATACCGCCCAGCGCCGGGCCGGCGATCTGCGCGATCTGGCCGGCGGACGAGGACAGCGCGGTGGCGCGCGGCAGCCATTCGCGGGGCACCACGGCGGGGATCAGGGTGGACAGGGTGGGCGATTCGAAGGCGCGGGCCGAGCTCATGATGATGAGCGTGGCGTAGATCAGCGGCTTGCCGCCAAAGCCATGCAGGGCGGCAATGGCCAGCAGCAGGGTGGCCAGGGTTTCGATGGCCATGCAGATGGCGACGATCTTGCGGCGGTCGTAGCGGTCGGCCACGTGCCCCACCACCAGGGTCAGGGCCGCCATGGGCAGGAACTGCGCCAGGCCGATCAGGCCCAGGTCGAGCGCGCTGCCGGACAGGGCGTAGATCTGCCAGCCCACCGCCACCGAGACGATCTGGAAGGCCAGCGACGCGCCGATGCGCGCGGACAGGAAATGCAGGAATGCGGGACGGTACAGCGGACTGGGGGAGTCTGGGGCAGGCATCGGGGAAGAACGCGCGGCAGGCGCGGGCGGCGCCGGAATCCGCCATTCTATAAACAGCCCGCTGACGCGAAACTAAAGCGCCAGCCGGCCGCAGGGTCTTGTAGGGGCTCGGAAGGGCCCCGGACCCTTCAGGCGCCGATGGAGACCAGCTCCGCGCCCTCGGTCACCTGGTCGCCCACGGCATAGAACAGTTCTTCGACCTTGCCGTCAGCGGGCGCCGAGATGGTGTGCTCCATTTTCATGGCCTCCATCACCAGCAGGGGCTGGCCCTTGGTGACGCTGTCGCCGGCCTTGACGGCGATGGAGATGATCTTGCCCGGCATGGGGGCGGTCAGGCCGCCGCCATGCTCGCCCTGGGTGTCCTGGGCGTGCGCCAGCGGGTCGTACAGGTCCAGCACGTGGGCGCCGCCGGCGTCCCCGGTACCGAAGACGTGGGCCTTGTCGGCGTGCAGCACCACCGTGCCGGGGCTTTCCAGGCCGCCCAGGGTGATGCGCAGGTCATGGACGAAACCGGGCGTGCCGGCTGCGTTGTCGGCCTGCACGCGCCAGGTGAACGGTTGTTCACCGGCGCCGCTGTCCAGGGTCCAGTCGCCGCCCCGGCGCGTGACCACGACGTGGCGGGTCTCGCCGTTGTCGATCCATTGCAGCGTGCGCTGGTAGCGGTTGCCCAGGCGCCAGCCGTCGCGGGCGTCCCAGGGGTCGGCGGGGCGCGGCGCCGTGGCCGGGGGATTGGGCTGTGCCAGGCCTTGGCGCACCAGCACCGCGGCGCTCGCCAAGGCCAGCGCCAAGGGGGCGGCGGGCGCGGGATCGGGCAGCAGCGTGGCGCGCTGGCGTTCGATCAGGCCGGTGTCCAGATCGGCCGCGGCGAAGGCGCTGTCGCGCATCAGGCGCGACAGGAAGGCGACGTTGGTCTGCACGCCCACCGCCTGGGTCTGCGCCAGCGCTTGCAGCATGCGGGCGCGGGCCTGGTCGCGGTCGGCGCCGCGCACGATCAGCTTGGCGATCATGGGGTCGTAGAACGGCGTGATGGTGTCGCCGGTGCGCACCCCGCCATCGACGCGGATATCGCCGTTGGCAAACGCCGTGTGGGCCGGCAGGCCCAGGTAGGCCAGCGTGCCGATCGACGGCAGGAAGCCCTTGTCGGGGTTCTCGGCGTAGATGCGGGCCTCGATGGCGTGGCCCTGGATGCGCAGGTCTTCCTGGCGTGCCGGCAGCGGCTGGCCCGCGGCCACGCGCAGCTGCCATTCGACCAGATCGTGGCCGGTGATCATTTCGGTCACCGGGTGTTCGACCTGCAGGCGGGTGTTCATTTCCATGAAGTAGAAACGGCCGTCGGGCTCGGCGATGAATTCCACCGTGCCGGCGCCCACGTAGCCTACGGCGCGGGCCGCGGCGACGGCGGCTTCGCCCATGGCGCGGCGGCGCTCTTCGGTCATGCCGGGCGCGGGGGCTTCTTCGATGACCTTCTGGTGGCGGCGCTGCACCGAGCAGTCGCGCTCGAACAGGTAGACGCAGTTGCCATGGGTATCGGCGAATACCTGGATTTCGATGTGGCGCGGCTTTTGCAGGTAGCGTTCGATCAGCACGCGGTCGTCGCCGAAGCTGGACGCGGCTTCGCGCTGGCAGGACGCCAGGGCGTCCAGGAATGCGGCCGACGATTCGACCACGCGCATGCCCTTGCCGCCGCCGCCCGCGCTGGCCTTGATGAGCACGGGGTAGCCGATGCCGTCGGCCTGCGCTTTGAGAAACTGCGGGTCCTGGTTGTCGCCGTGGTAGCCGGGCACCAGCGGCACGCCGGCCTTGTCCATCAAGGTCTTGGCGGCAGACTTGCTGCCCATGGCGGCGATGGCCGATGCCGGCGGGCCGACGAAGGCGATGCCGGCTTTTTCGGCGGCTTCGGCAAAGGCTTCGTTTTCGGACAGGAAGCCGTAGCCGGGGTGGATGGCGCCGGCGCCGGTGTCGCGCGCGGCCTGCAGGATGGCGTCGGCGCGCAGGTAGCTGGCGCGCGGTTCCGGGCCGCCGATGTGCACGGCGATGTCGCAGGCGGCCACGTGGCGGGCGTTGGCGTCCGCGTCGGAATACACGGCAACCGTGCGGATGCCCAGGCGGCGGGCGGTGGCGGCGACGCGGCAGGCGATCTCACCGCGGTTGGCAATCAGCAAAGTGTCGAACATGAATGTGATCCTGGCTGGAATTCGTCGTGAACGCGTCGTGGGGCGGGGGCGCCGCCCTACATCCGGAAGACGCCGAAGCGCGTGTCTTCGATGGGCGCGTTCAGCGCGGCCGACAGGGCCAGGCCCAGCACGCGGCGCGTGTCGGCCGGGGCGATGATGCCGTCGTCCCACAGCCGGGCGGTGGCGTAGTACGGGTGGCCTTCGTGTTCGTACTGTTCACGGATGGGCGCCTTGAAGGCGGCTTCTTCGTCCGCCGACCACTTGCCGCCGCGCGCTTCGATGCCGTCGCGCTTGACGGTGGCCAGCACGCTGGCGGCCTGTTCGCCGCCCATGACCGAGATGCGGGCGTTGGGCCACATGAACAGCATGCGCGGCGAATAGGCACGGCCGCACATGCCGTAGTTGCCGGCGCCGAACGAGCCGCCGATGAGCACGGTGAATTTGGGCACGGCGGCGGTGGCCACGGCCGTCACCATCTTTGCGCCATGGCGGGCGATGCCTTCGTTTTCGTATTTGCGCCCGACCATGAAGCCGGTGATGTTCTGCAGGAACACCAGCGGAATCTTGCGCTGCGCGCACAGCTCGATGAAGTGCGCGCCCTTCTGCGCCGATTCCGAGAACAGGATGCCGTTGTTGGCCACGATGCCCACCGGCATGCCGTGGATGTGGGCAAAGCCGGTGACCAGCGTGGGGCCGAAGCGGGCCTTGAATTCATCGAATTCCGAGCCGTCGACGATGCGGGCGATGACTTCGCGCACGTCGTAGGGCTTGCGGGTGTCGGCGGGAATGATGCCGTTCAGTTCCTGCGGGTCGTAGCGCGGTTCGCGCACCGGCACGGTGGCCAGCGGCGCGGGCTTCTTGCGATTCAGGCGGGCCACGGCGCCGCGCGCCAGTTGCAGCGCATGCATGTCGTTGGCGGCCAGGTGATCGACCACGCCGGACAGGCGCGTGTGCACGTCGCCGCCGCCCAGGTCTTCGGCGCTGACTTCTTCGCCGGTGGCCGCCTTCACCAGCGGCGGGCCGCCCAGGAAGATGGTGCCCTGGTTCTTGACGATGATGGACTCGTCGCTCATGGCGGGCACGTAGGCGCCGCCGGCCGTGCACGACCCCATCACCACGGCGATCTGCGCGATGCCCTGCGCGGACATCTGGGCCTGGTTGTAGAAGATGCGGCCGAAGTGGTCGCGGTCGGGAAAGACCTCGTCCTGTTGCGGCAGGTTGGCGCCGCCCGAGTCGACCAGGTAGACGCAGGGCAGGCGGTTCTGCGCGGCGATTTCCTGGGCACGCAGGTGCTTCTTGACGGTCATCGGGTAGTAGGTGCCGCCCTTGACCGTGGCGTCGTTGCAGACGATGACGCATTCGGTGCCGGCGATGCGGCCGATGCCGGTGATGACGCCCGCGCCGGGGGCGTCGCCGTCGTACATGCCGTGGGCCGCCATGGGCGACAGTTCCAGGAAGGGTGAACCCGGGTCGATCAACTGTTCCACTCGATCGCGCGGCAGCAGCTTGCCGCGCGCCACGTGCTTGGCGCGCGAGGCTTCGCTGCCGCCCAATGCGGTCTGCGTCAGCTTCTGGGCCAGATCATCCAGCTGCGCCTGCATGGCACGGGCGTTGTCGGTGTAGTCCTGCGACCGCGGATTGATGCGGGATTCGATGATGGGCATGGGGTTCCACCCGTCCTGCTTGATTGGAATTTGAAGGCGCTCGTTGAGAGCGGTTTGTCTCGCTGCCCGGTGGGCCGGGCGTTTCTTGTGGACGTTCTATGGATTCTGCAGATGCATTCCTGTGCGCCCTTCCTGCACGGCCCGCGGCCGACCCGCCGTGGACAGCGCCATGCCGGAAAGGCGCAGCGGAATGCATGCCCGCCAGGCGGGCAGTCCACGACGCCGAAGCTGCCCGCCCTGCCGAAAAATCGGGCCAGGCGGACGTCTCGGCGTCGTGGGGGCTTGCCTAGAGCATTTCGATGGCCATGGCCACGGCTTCGCCGCCGCCGATGCACAGCGTGGCCACGCCGCGCTTGCCGCCGGTCTTGCGCAGCGCGCCGACCAGGGTTGCCATCAGGCGGGCGCCGGACGCGCCGATCGGGTGGCCCAGGGCGGTGGCGCCACCGTGGACGTTGACCTTTTCATGCGGCAGCTTGAAATCGGCCATGGCGGCCATGGTGACCACGGCGAAGGCTTCGTTGATTTCGTACAGGTCGACGTCTTCGGCCTTCCAGCCGGTCTTGGCGAACAGGTTCTTCAGCGCGCCGACGGGGGCGGTGGTGAACCAGTTGGGCTCCTGCGAGTGCTGGCTGTGGGCCACGATGCGGGCCAGCGGCTTGACGCCGAGTTTCTCGGCGGTGGACGCGCGCATCAGCACCATGGCGGCGGCGCCGTCGGAGATCGACGACGAGTTCGCGGCGGTGATGGTGCCGTCTTTCTTGAAGGCGGGCTTGAGGGTCGGGATCTTTTCCGGCATGGCCTTGGTGGGGGCCTCGTCGGTGTCGATCACGGTGTCGCCCTTGCGGCCGGCGACCGTGACGGGGGCGATTTCCCACTTGAAGGTGCCGTCTTCGGTGGCGGCGCGGGCGCGGCGCAGCGATTCCAGCGAGAAGGCATCCTGCTGTTCGCGGGTGAACGAGTACTTGGCGGCGCAGTCTTCGGCGAACACGCCCATGGCCTTGCCCTTGTCGTAGGCGTCTTCCAGGCCGTCCAGCGCCATGTGGTCATACACGGTGTTGTGGCCGAAGCGGTAGCCCTGGCGCGCCTTGAGCAGCAGGTAGGGGGCATTGCTCATGCTTTCCTGGCCGCCCGCCACGATGACGTTGGCGGAACCGGCCGCCAAAAGGTCGTGGCCGAACATGGCGGCCTTCAGGCCCGAACCGCACACCTTGTGGATGGTGGTGCACGCCACGCCCAGCGGCAGGCCTGCGCCCAGCGCGGCCTGGCGGGCCGGTGCCTGGCCCTGGCCGGCCTGCAGCACGTTGCCCATGATGACTTCTTCGACCTGCTCGGGCTTGATGCCCGCGCGTTCGACGGCGGCCTTGATGGCGACCGAGCCCAGCTCGTGCGCGGCCAGGCCGGACAGGCTGCCCAACATTCCGCCCATGGGCGTGCGGGCGATGGAAACGATAACAACGGGATCTGACATGACTAGCTCCTGTGAGGGTCGGGACAGCGTCTGCTTACGAGGCCGCGCCGGCTGGTGCCGGACGCAGGCGCCTGTCCGTATCGTAAGGGAAAAATTCTTCAATCCGGCCCTGCGCCACCTGGGCGCGGCAGGCCTGCCACCAGGCCGGTTCCAGCAGGTCGGCGTGATGGCGCAGGAAGGCGCCGCGCACCCGCGCGTCGCCCAGCAGGAAGCGGCCGAATTCCTCGGGAAACACGTCGTTCGGGCCGACGGCATACCAGGGTTCGGACGCCATTTCCGCTTCTTCGTTCGGGGCGGGCGGAATCCGCCGGAAATTCATTTCGGTCATGCGCTGGATTTCGTCGTAGTCGTAGAACACGACCCGGCCCAGGCGCGTCACGCCGAAGTTCTTGTAGAGCATGTCGCCGGGGAAGATATTGGCCGCGGCCAACTGGCGGATGGCGTCGCCATATTCGCGCACGGCCGGTTCGAGCAGCGCGTCGGGCGCCTGCGTCAGGTACAGGTTCAGCGGCGTCATGCGCCGTTCGATGTAGACATGGCGGATGACCACCGTGTCCCCGGTTTCCTCGATCAGGCTGGGCACCAGGCGCCGCAATTCGTCGAGCAGGGCCGGCGCGAAGCGGCTGCGCGGCAGCGCCACTTGCGAGTATTCCCAGGTATCGGCCATGCGGCCGACGCGGTCGTGCAGCTTCACCATCTGGTACTTGCGCCGCACGGTGGCGTGGTCCATGCCGTCTTTGTCGATGCGGTCCTTGATCAGCTTGAATACGTAGGGGTACGACGGCAGCGTGAACACGCACATCACCATGCCCTTGATGCCGGGCGCGATGTCGAAGGCGTCGCGCGAATGGGCCAGGTGGTGCAGGAAGTCTCGGTAGAACAGCGTCTTGCCCTGCTTTTGCAGGCCGATCATGGTGTAGAGCTCGGCCTTGGGCTTGCGCGGCAGCAGGCTGGACAGGAAATTGACCACCGCGGCGGGGGTTTCCATGTCCACCAGGAAATACGCCCGGGTAAAGCTGAACAGCGTGCTCAGGTCATCCGACCCCAACAACAGCGCATCCAGCCGCACCTGCCCGGCCGGGTTGCGCGTCAGCGCCACGGCAAAGGGGTAGACGGTGGTCTGGTTGACCAGGCGGCCGACGATATACGCGCCCTTGTTGCGAAAGAACAGCGAACCCAGCGCATGTACCTGGCAATCGCTGGCGATGCGGCGGCCGACGTGGCGCGGCAGCATTTCGCGCAGTTTGTGGACCGCGGTGCGGGCCAGCAGCCGGGCATCGCGCGGCAGGTCTTCAAAGGGCAGCGCCAGGCCGAAATCGGCCACCATGCGGATCAGGCTTTTCTGCAGCCCTTCGCTGGCCGGGTAGTAGACCCGGTACGACGGCATGCGGCTGTCCAGGTATTCCGTCGCCACCGCGGGCCGCACGAACAGGAAATCGTTGTGGAAGTAGTCGCGATGCAGCAGCCGGCACGACACCGAATTGAAGAACGTCTCGGCGCATTCGGGCTGGCGGTGCTCGGCCAGGAGGCCCACGAATTCCTGCTTGATCTGCTGCCAGTAGGCGGTCTGCGCATCGGTCAGCGCCGGGCTGGCCATGCCGTCGGCGCCGACCGCGCCTTCGGGTCGGCCGCGCAGCACGCCTTCGAGCTGGGTGGCGCATTCGCGCACCCGCATGTCGTAGTACTCGATGCGTTCGCGCGACAGGTGCTGGATGCCGTGCCAGTCGCCCGATTCGAACAAGGCCTTGGCGCGCTGCGCGCTATAGCGAAACAGCGCGTAATGGCGGTCGAAACCCGCCAGGATCAGCCGCGCGACGTCCAGCGGCGACGGGCCCTTGGCGGGCGCCGGCTCGATGTGCTGGACGTCGGACGTGCGGATCATGGCGCGGTGCGGCTCAGGCGGTTTCGTTGAACAGTTCGCGGCCGATCAGCATGCGGCGGATTTCGCTGGTGCCGGCGCCGATCTCGTACAGCTTGGCGTCGCGCCACAGGCGGCCCACCGGGTACTCATTGATGTAGCCGTTGCCGCCCAGGATCTGCACGCCTTCGCCCGCCATCCAGGTGGCTTTTTCGGCGGTGTACAGGATCAGTGCAGCGCAGTCCTTGCGCACCTGGCGCACGTGTTCGGCGCCCAGGCGGTCCAGGTTCTTGCCCACCTGGTAGCAGAAGGCGCGGCTGGCCTGCAGCGTGGTGTACAGGTCGGCGACCTTGCCCTGGATCAGCTGGAATTCGCCGATGGCCTGGCCGAACTGCTTGCGGTCGTGGATGTACGGCACCACCACGTCCATCACGGCCTGCATGATGCCGATGGGGCCGCCGGAGAGCACGGCGCGTTCGTAGTCCAGCCCGCTCATCAGCACCTTCACGCCGCCGTTGACCTGGCCCAGCACGTTTTCTTCGGGGATTTCGCAGTCCTGGAACACCAGTTCGCCGGTGTGGCTGCCGCGCATGCCCAGCTTGTCCAGCTTCTGCGCCACCGAAAAGCCCTTGAAGCCCTTTTCCACCAGGAAGGCGGTGATGCCGCGCTGGTGCGCTTCGGGGTCGGTCTTGGCGTAGACCACCAGGGTGTCGGCGTCAGGGCCGTTGGTGATCCACATCTTGGTGCCGTTGAGCACGTAGCGGTCGCCCTTCTTGTCGGCGCGCAGCTTCATGCTGACGACGTCCGAGCCGGCCCCGGGTTCGCTCATGGCCAGGGCGCCCACGTGTTCGCCCGAGATCAGCTTGGGCAGGTACCGGGATTTCTGCGCCGCGGTGCCGTTGCGGTTGATCTGGTTGACGCACAGATTGGAGTGCGCGCCGTAGGACAGGCCGACGGAGGCGCTGGCGCGTGAGATCTCTTCCATCGCGACCATGTGGGCCAGATAGCCCATGTTGGCGCCGCCGTACTCTTCGCCGACCGTCATGCCCAGCACGCCCAGGTCGCCGAATTTGCGCCAGAGATCCATGGGGAACTGGTCGCTGCGGTCGACTTCGGCGGCGCGCGGCGCGATCTCGGCCTGCGCGAAGGTGCGCACCGCGTCGCGCAGCATGTCGAGATCTTCGCCCAGGTCGAAATTCAGGCCGGGAAGGTTCATCGCTGTCTCCGTGATAGTGGGTACTTACATTTTTATGGGCGCCAGCTACCGCGCCACGGCTCGTCGCGTGACCCCATGATGCGCCGATCGGCAGGGGCTGCGCAATGATGCAGCGCAAATATTACGTTTACGTAAACGTAAATTTGAGTCGGGTTTTCCCTAGGCAAATGTTTGCGTCCCGGGGGAGCGCCCTGGGTACTATTCCAGCCGATCCTTGAAACCTGAAATTTGTGACGGAGTAAGCGGTGCTCGAACTATCCGATCTGGACGATATTGTGGCGCTGCGGCGTGACCTGCATGCCCACCCCGAGCTCTGCTACGAAGAGCACCGCACCGCCAAGGTGGTGGCCGACGCCCTGCGCGGCTGGGGCATCGAGACGCACACCGGCATCGCCAAGACGGGCGTGGTCGGGGTGATCAAGCGCGGCACGTCAGGCCGCGCGATCATGCTGCGGGCCGACATGGACGCCCTGCCGATGCAGGAAGAGAACCAGTTCGAGCACCGCTCGCGCCACGACGGCAAGATGCACGGCTGCGGCCACGACGGTCACACGGCGATGCTGCTGGCCGCGGCCCGCAACCTGCAGCAGGCCGGCGGTTTCGACGGCACGGTGTATTTCTGCTTCCAGCCCGCCGAGGAAGGCGGCGCGGGCGGCCGCGCGATGATCCAGGACGGCCTGTTCGACCGCTTCCCCTGCGAAGCCGTGTTCGGCATGCACAACTGGCCGGGCCTGGCCGCCGGCACGTTCGGCGTCTGCGCCGGCCCGATGATGGCGGCGGCCAACGGTTTCAAGATCACCGTGCGCGGCAAGGGCGGCCATGCCGCCGCGCCGCAGGATTGCGCCGACCCGGTGCCGGCGCTGTTCGCCATCGGCCAGGCATTCCAGACCATCCTGACGCGCAGCAAGCGGCCGCTGGACGCCGCCGTGCTGTCCATCACCCAGGTGCAGGCCGGTGGCAGCGTCATCAACGTGATTCCCGGCAGCGCCTGGCTGGGCGGCTCGGTGCGCGCCTACAGCACCGACGTGGTCGACCTGATCGAACGCCGCATGCACGAGATCGCCGGTAGCATCGCCGCGGCCCACGGCTGCGAGGCCGACGTGTATTTCGAACGCCGCTACCCGGCGCTGGTGAATACCCCGGCCGAAACGGATTTCTGCATGGAGGTCATGCGCGACGTGGCCGGCGCCGAGGGCGCGCGCGTCATCGAACCCGTGATGGCATCCGAAGACTTCGCCTTCCTGCTGCAGGCCAAGCCCGGCTGCTACGTGTTCCTGGGCAATGGCGACGGCGAGCACCGCATGGCCGGCCACGGCCTGGGCCCGTGCATGCTGCACAACGCCAGCTACGACTTCAACGACGCCTTGATTCCGGCCGGCGCGGCCTACTGGATTCGCCTGGCGCAGCGCTATCTGGCTGCCTGATCCCGCGCCGCCGCGGGGGCCGATGCGCCCCGACGTTTTTTTTGCAACACGCTTTACCTGACGCAGTGCTACGCAACACCACAAGGAAAGTATGAAAAAGAAGATGCTGTTCACGGCCGCGGGGGCGGCCCTGGCAATCATGGCGGGCGGGGCGATGGCCCAGACCTGGCCGGCCAAGCCCATCACCCTGGTCGTGCCCTACACCGCCGGCGGCAGCGCCGACGCGATCGGGCGTCGCCTGGGCGACGTGCTGCGCAAGGAAACCAATGCCACGGTCATCGTGGAAAACAAGCCGGGCGCGGGCGCGTCCGTGGGCACCGATTTCGTGGCGCGGGCCCAGCCTGACGGCACTACGCTGCTGCTGGCCTCGACCAGCCCGCTGACCATCTTTCCGCACCTGGCCAAGACCAACTACGACCCGATGAAGGACCTGACGCCGGTGGCCAGCGTGGCCGTGGCGCCGGTGGCCATCGTCGCCACCAAGGCGCTACCGGTGAAGGATTTTGCCGGTCTGATCGACTACGCCAAGTCGCACCCGGACGGCGTGCGCTATGGCACGCCGGGCCAGGGCACCGTGGCCCACATCGGCATGGCGGCGCTGACGGCGCAGACCGGCACCAAGATGCTGCACGTGCCCTACCGCGGCAACAGCCAGGCGCTGACCGACGGCCTGGGCGGCGTGGTGGAACTGCTGGTGGTCAACACCGACGTGGTGCTGCCGCACGTCGCCAACGGCGCGCTCAGGCCGCTCGCGGTGATGGCGCCCGAACGCCTGGCCGCCTGGCCCGACGTGCCCACCATGGCCGAACTGAAGCTGCCGCAGGCCCAGTACTACTCGAACTTCGGCATCTTCGCCCCGGCCAACCTGCCGCCGGCCGTGTCCGGCCCGTTGCAGGCCGCCCTGGCCAAGGCCGTGGCCAGTCCGGAATTCAAGGACCTGCTGGCCAAGTCGTACCTGCAGCCCGGCACCGCGTCGGGCGAGGCCTTTGCCAGGCAGGTGCAGGCTGAATTCGCCAACAATGCCCGCCTGATCAAGGAAGGCAACATCAAGGCGGAATGATCGCAGGTGCTTGAATCGGCGTCGCTGTAAAAAAGAAGCGCGCGTTCCTGGCGGATCGCGCGCTTTTTCTTGGGGCCTGTCGTCGGCGGGTGCCGATCAGTTGCTGCGCGGCCCGAACATGATGACCAGCATGCCGGCCAGGCACAGGCCCACGCCGACGTAGTCGCTGACACTGGGCCGCACGCCGTCCACCACCCACAGCCACAGCAGCGCCATGCCGATATAGACGCCGCCATACGCGGCGTAGACCCGGCCGGACGACGTCGGGTGCAGAGTCAGCAGCCAGGCGAACAGCGCCAGGCTGAGCGCGGCGGGCGCGAGCAGCCAGATGGAATGGCCGCGCCGCAGCCACAGGTAAGGCAGGTAGCAGCCGACGATTTCGGCCAGCGCGGTCAGGATGAACAGCGCCAGGGTCTGCAGCATGGCCATGGTGCCGCCGTCAGGGATGCTGCGCGAGCAGTTCGCGGCACTGGCGTTCCTGCACCGCGATTTCCTGCAAGGTGTCTTCGATGTCGCGGCGCTGCTGCTCGAGCGTGGCGCGGTGTTGTTCCAGCACCGCCAGGTACTGGCGCAGCTGGACTTCGGTGTCGCCCGGGCCGTCGTACATGTCGATCAGCGTCAGGATCTCGGACAGCTGCAACCCCAGCCGCTTGCCGCGCAGGGCCAGTTTCAGGCGCGTGCGGTCGCGCGGGCCGAAGATGCGGTTACGCCCCTCGCGCGCCGGGCTGACGATCCCCTGGTCTTCATAGAAGCGGATCGTGCGGGGCGTGACGTCGAACTCGCGGGCGAGCTCGGAGATGGTCCAGGTTGACGAGGGCATGCGGCGTGTGGCAGTTTACGTAAACGTAAATTATGATGACTTGACCCGATCGTCAAGCGTGGAGAGCGAGGCAATGAACCCCAACGAACAGAAGCTGCAGTATCCCTGGGCCGATTTCCAGCCCGAGGCCGGCCGGGCGCACACGGTGGCCGAAGGCGTGAAATGGATCCGCATGCCGCTGCCGTTCGCGCTGGATCATATCAACCTCTGGCTGCTGCGCGACCACATCGACGGCCGCGACGGCTGGACCATCGTCGACTGCGGCATCTCGCGCGACGAGGTCAAGACGCTGTGGGAAGACGTTTTCAAGAACGAGCTTGAAGGCCTGCCCGTCTTGCGCGTCCTGGTCACGCACATGCACCCGGACCACATCGGCCTGGCCTATTGGTTGTGCGAGCGCTGGAACGCCCGGCTCTGGATGACGATGACCGACTTCATGGTGGCGTCGCTGTGGTCGTCGCGCCGCAACGAGGCCGGCGGCGGCCCGGGCGGCCAGTCCGCGGTGGATCACTTCGCACGCCATGGCCTGACCGACCCGGACGCGCAGGAACAGATCCGCCAGCGCGCCAACTACTTCCCCAACCTGGTGCCGGCCGTGCCGTCGCGCTACACCCGCATCATGGACGGTGATCAGGTGCGCATCGGCGGACGCGATTGGCGGGTCATCGTGGGCTACGGCCATGCGCCCGAACACGCCTCGCTGCATTGCCCGGACCTGGGCGTGCTGATCTCGGGCGACATGGTGCTGCCGCGCATATCCACCAACGTCAGCGTGTTCGACTACGAGCCGGACGCCAACCCCCTGCCCCTGTACCTGCGATCGCTGGACCGCTACGCCGACGTGCCGCGCGATACGCTGGTGCTGCCCTCGCACGGCCGCCCGTTCAAGGGCCTGCACGAGCGCATCGCGCAGCAGCACGAGCATCACCGCGACCGCCTGGCCGAAGTGTTGGAGGCCTGTGCGGTGCAGCCGCAGTCCACCTCGGACATCGTGCCGGTGCTGTTCAAGCGCAAGCTGGACCTGCACCAGCTGACCTTCGCCATGGGCGAGGCGCTGGCGCATTTGCACGCGCTGTATTTCGAAGGGAAGTTGACCCGGGCAGAAGGCGCCGACGGCATCGTGCGGTTCTCGGCGGCCTGATCGCCGCCGTTGTCGTCACCGGAGTTCTTGGCGGGGCCTGGCGCGAACGCCCGGCCCGCGCCGAACGGCGCGGCTAGCGCGACGACGTCGCCAGGCGCACCGCCAAGCCTACGAACACCAGGGCCGCAATGCGGTTGAGCCAGCGCTTGGCCGTGACCGAGCGCTGCAGCAGTTCGCCGAACGCGCCCGAAAAGAACGCGATGGCGCCGAACACCAGCAGCGTCGCCAGCATGAACACGGCGCCCAGCTGCACGGTCTGCCAACCCACCGAACCCAGCTTGGGCGAGGTGAACTGCGGCAGGAACGCGAAGAAGAACAGCAGTACCTTCGGGTTGGTCAGGTTCATGACGATGCCGCGACGGTACAGCGCCGACGTCTTCATCGGCGCGGGCCGCTGGCCGTCTTCGGCATGCACCGGGGCGCGCAGGATCTGCCACGCCAGATAGGCCAGGTAGGCCGCGCCGGCCAGCTTGAGCACGGTGAAGGCCACGGGCGACGCGGCGAACAGCGCGGCCAGGCCCAAGGCCACCGCGGCGGTATGGCCCATCAGGCCGGTGCACAGGCCCAGCACCACGAACAGCCCGGCCTTGCGTCCCCAGATGGCCGATTGCATCAGCACGAACAGGTTGTCGGGGCCGGGCGTCAGGGACAGCAGCACGGCAATGCCGAAGAACGCGGTCAGGGATTCGAGGGGCAGCATGAAGGTCTCGGGTAGGTCGGCCGGCGCCTTGCGCACCGGAAATGAACTGGCATCATACGAGGAAATAAATGCGAGCAAGCCAAGGAGACACCATGTCCGCCGTACCGGAATCCGTCGCGCGCCCCGACGCCGCACTTGAAGACTGGCTGCACGCACGGCACAGCTGCCGCGCCTTCCTGCCCGACGCCGTGCCGCGTGCGGTCATCGAACGCATCCTGACGCTGGCCGCGCGCACCGCGTCGTGGTGCAACTGCCAGCCCTGGCAGGTGACGGTGGCCTCGGGCGACGGCGCCCGCCGTTTGAGCCAGGCGTTGCAGCAACGTGCGCAGCAACCCGGCTTTACGCCCGACTTTCCGTTCCCGCGCGAGTACCAGGGCGACTACCTGGCCCGGCGCCGCGAGTCGGGCTTTCAGCTCTACAACGCGGTGGGCGTGGCCCGCGGCGACCGCGAGGCCTATCGCCGCCAGGAACTGCGCAACTTCCAGTTGTTCGATGCGCCGCACGTGGCCGTCATCACTACGGACGAGGCCCTGGGCGAATACGGCGCCATCGATTGCGGCGGATACGTCGCCAATTTCCTCCTGGCGGCGCAGGCCAATGGCGTGGCGACCGTGGCCCAGGCGTCGCTGGCGATGTACCCCGAGGTGCTGCGTGACGCACTCGGCCTGGCGGCCGACCGCCGCGTGGTCTGCGCCATCTCGTTCGGCTATGCCGATACCGCCCACCCCGCCAACAGCTACCGCACCCGCCGCGCGGACCTGGCGTCGACGGTGCGCTGGGTCGACTAGGCCTGCTCGTTCACAAGGGCATGGGGCGACAGCCCCGCCCGCTCCTGATATGGTTCTGGATTCCCGTCCTAACGCCAAGCATTCCCCTCTGAAGATGCCTACCAAACACATCGATACGGTTCTGCAGCATGCGGGCACCGCCCCGTTCAATCCCGAGACCGGCACGGCGCCGGTGCCGCTGCCGCCGATGCGCGCCAGCACCGTACGGTTCGAGAACCTGGCCGCGCTGGAAAAAGCCCAGCGCAGCAAGGCCGCGGGCGGCCGCGCCACCACCTATGGCCGCATGGGCATGGACACGCACGCGGCGCTGGAACAGGTGTTTGCGCAGCTGGAAGGCGGCACGCATGCCTACCTGGCGCCGTCGGGCCTGTCGGCCATGACCATGGTGATGCTGGCGCTGTGCTCGGCGGGCGACCACGCGTTGATTTCCGACTGCGTCTACGGCCCGATGCGCGAGCTTGACGATGCCGTGCTCAAGCGCATGAACATCAACGTGACCTACTTTGCCGCGGGCGAAGACCTGGACGCGCTGGTGCAGCCCAATACCAAGCTGCTGTACGTGGAATCGCCCGGCTCGCTCCTGTTCGAGATGCTGGACATGGGCGCCATGGCCGCGTTCGCGCAGCGCCATGGCCTGGTGCTGGCCACCGACAACACCTGGGGCTCGGGCTACATCTACCGGCCGCTGATGTTGGGCGCGCAGGTGTCCGTCATTGCCGGCACCAAGTACGTGGGCGGCCATTCCGACCTGATGCTGGGCGCGGTGGTGACCAACGACGAAAAGATTGCCAAGCAACTGAACCGCACGCAGTACGCGATGGGCTATTCCATCAGTGCCGATGACGCCTGGCTGGCGCTGCGCGGCGTGCGCACCATGCCCATCCGCATGGCGCAGCACGCGCGCCACGCGCTGGAAATCTGCGCGTTCTTCAAGAGCCGGCCCGAAACCGTGCGCCTGTTCCATCCGGCCCTGCCCGAAGACCCGGGCCATGCCCTGTGGCAGCGCGACTGCACGGGGTCGAACGGCATGCTGTCGGTCGAACTGCGCCTGTCGCCGTCGGCCGCGCGTACGTTCGTCGATGCGCTCGAACTGTTCGGCATCGGTTTTTCGTGGGGCGGCTACGAAAGCCTGGTGCAACTGGTGTCGCCCAAGGACCTGTCGCATCACCGCTATTGGGGCGAAGGCCAGAACGCGCTGGTGCGCCTGCACATCGGCCTGGAGTCGCCGCAGGACATCATCGCCGACCTGACGCAGGCGCTGGACAAGGCGGCGGCGGTACAGGGCTGAGGTCGTTCGTGGCGCAGGGCTAGTGGCGCACCGCTACTGGCGCACCGCGGGCTAGCCTGCCCTCAAGCCGCCTCGGTCCGTATCCAGGCGCCGATGCGCGCGGCGATGTCGTCGCTGTTGTCGTCCATCATGGGCATGTGCGAATTACCCGCGATGCCCATGTCGGCCAGGCGCCACGTGGCGACCTTCGCGCCGTGCGCCGCCAACTGCGCCGCATAGGCCTGCCCTGCCTGGCACAGGCGGGTCCAGAGCGGCGTGGCGTCCAGGTAGTCGCCATACACGAACAGGAACGGCTTGCCCGCTACGCTGGCGGGCGCCACGGCTTCCGAGAAGCCCGACGGCTCGATGCCGATCACCCCTTGCACCAGGTCTGGCCGCGCTTGCAGCGCACGGCAGGCGACTTCGCCGCCGTGGCTGTGCGCCAGTACCAGGCACGGTCCGATGCGTTCCAGCGCTGCGCAAAAACCCGCCAGCGCCGCATCGTTGTTGCCCAGCCAGCGCGGCACCGCGTGGCGGATGAAGGCGTCGAAGGCCTGCACCGGAAAGCGCTGGCCGTCAAAGGCACGGCGCCGTGCATAGTCGCTTGCATGGCCAAAGCGGAACAGCGACCAGCTTTCCTCGGCGTTGCGCACGATGGGCGGTTCGGGCCACACCTCTTCGAACGGCGTCCAGCCCGCGCGGCCGCGTTCGACGTTGTCGACCACGTACACGGCATGGCCCTGCCGCAGGAAGTGCTGCACCCAGCCGGGCCGCCCGTCAGGCGTCTGTTCCCACATGGCGCCGGTCATGCCGCCGCCGTGCAGCAGCACCAGCGGTAGCGGGTGCCGCCGCTCGGCGGGAATGAAGTACTGCACGTAGGCCTGTTCGACGTGATACAGGCCGTTGGGGTCGTACGGCAGCGACGCGGTGCGGGTAAAGGCGATCTCGCGCGGCGCGCGCCCGTCGATGCGCACCTGCCGCCCGCCGGCGTAGAAGCTGCCGAAATCGGCCAACGCCAGCGGCGGGGAAAACGTCTGATTTATTTCTTGACCAGCGGGCATTGGCTTTCCGACAGGGGCCAGGCGAGGGTATCGCCGGCAATGGTGCGCACGATGTTGTAGTAGTCCCAGGGCGCCTTGGACTGGGCCGGCGATTTCACCTGCGCCAGCATCATGTCGCGCACGACCAGGCCGTCTTCGCGGATGTGCGCGTTCAGGCTGAAGGCGTCGTCAATGGGCAGCGATTTCATCTTGGCCATCACCGCGTCCGAATTCGTCGTGCCGGCTGCCTGCACGGCGCGCAGGTAATGGCGCACCGAACTGTAGACCCCCGCCTGCAGGAAGGTGGGCGGGCGGCCCAGGCGGGCCTCGAACTTCCTGGTGAAGGCGCGCGTGCCGTCATTCATGTCCCAGTACGAGGGCACCGTCAGGTAGGTCTGCTGCGCGGCTTGCAGGCCCAGGCTGTGCACGTCGGTGATCAGCAGCAGCATCGCCGCCAGCTTCTGGCCGGCGCCGGTGATGCCGAATTCAGCCGCCTGCTTGATCGCCGAAATGGTGTCGCCGCCTGCGTTGGCCACCGCGATGATCTGTGCCTTGGACGCCTGCGCCTGCAACAGGAACGAGGCAAAGTCCGACGCATTGAGTGGATGGAACACGGTGCCCACGACCTCGCCGCCATTGGCTTTCACCACCGCCTCGGTGTCGGCGGCCAGCTGCTTGCCGAAGGCATAGTCGGACGCCAGGATGAACCAGCGCTTGTTGCCTTCGTTGACGACGGCGGTGGCCGTGCCGCGCGACAGCGCATAGGTGGTGTAGGTCCATTGCACGCCGTAGGGCGAGCATTGCGCCTGCGTCAGCGCCGTGGTGCCGGGGCTGGAAAACAGCACCAGCTTTTTCTTGTCGCGCGCGATGCCCTGCACCGCCAGCGCCACCGACGAATTGGGCACGTCCACCACCACGTCCACGCCGTCGGTGTCGTACCACTTGCGCACCATGCCGCTGCCGATGTCGGGCCGGTGCTGGTGGTCGCCGGACACCAGCGATACCGGCTTGCCGAGCACGCTGCCGCCCAGTTCTTCGATGGCCAGGCGGGCCGCCTCGACGGACCCGCGGCCGGTGGCGTCGGCAGTGACGCCGGCCATGTCGGTCAGGACGCCGATCTTCACGCCATCGGCGTCATTGGCCAGTGCAGAGGCGCCGGCAAGCGCCAGGCACAGGCCCAGCGCCGTGCGGCGCAGCAATTGCTGTCTCATGTGTCTTCCACCCTTGGATACCGCCGTCGGCGGCGAATTATTGTGGGGGAAGTGTAGCCCGCGGCAAGCGCCGTGGAACGTCGACCGGCCCTAGGGACGACCCCATGAAAAACGCCCCGGCCGGTGCGGTTCGGGGCGTCTTGGCGACTGCGGTTCAGGTGCGGGTCAGTTGCCGCGCGCCTTCGGGATCAGCTGGTTCACTTCCTTCAGGGCGCCTTCGTAGCTGTTGCCCGCCAGCACCGGCGAGGTCATGAACTTGCCGCCCACGGCGAACGAGGGCGTGCCGTCGATGCGGTAGGCCTCGGCCAGCTGGTTGGCGCGTTGCACCTGGGTCTGGACGCTGAACGAATCGAACACCGAATCGAACTTGGCGCGGTCCACGCCTTGCGCGGCGGCCCACTCGCCCATGGCCTTCTTGTCGATCAGGCGCTTGTGTTCGCCGTGGATGGCGGTGAAGACCTTGGCGTGCAGGTCGGGGCGGTCCAGGGCGAGCAGGGTGTAGTACAGCTGTTGCAGGGGCTTCATGCCGGCATTGAAGGCAATGGGCACTTGCTTGAGCACCACGTCGGCCGGGGCGGTCTTGGCCCAGTCTTCGACCATCGGCTCCATGGCGGCGCAATGCGGGCAGGTGTACGCGAAGAATTCCAGCACTTCCACCTTGCCCGGGGTGTCGGACGGCAGCGGCGGATTGATGGCGACGTAGGCCTGGGTGCCTTGGGCGTGGCTGACCGGGCTGAAGAACGCGGTGGCGGTCAGCGCGGCGGCTGCCAGGATGCGGATGAGCTTGGGGGACAGCATGGATGATGTTCCTGAACAAAAAGGTTACAGACAGGGCCGGGCCCGGATAAGTTCAATCAAAAACCATGATCGGCGCGCCGGATTACTGGCGCACCACCGCTGTTTCAATCTTGTTTTCGCCCAACCGGCCGCGAGCGCGGTTCATGTCGTCCAGGCGGGCAAACGGCCCCACGCGGACGCGGTTGATGGCCTTGCCGTTCACTTCGGCCTTTTGCACCGCCACGGGCAAGCCCAGCAGGATGATGCGGGCCTTGAGGGATTCGGCATCGTCCTGGCCGCGGAACGCGCCCGCTTGCAGGTAGTACGAGCCATTGGCCGATGCCGCCGGGGCGGACGACGCGGCCGGCGCCTTGGCCGCGGGTGCCGGCGTGGGCGCCAACTTGGCGATGGGCGTGGGCGGTGCGCTGGCCGCCGGGGGGGGCGCGGCCGCGGGGGCGTTGTTGGATGTCGGCAGCGTGGCGATCAGGGCGCCCAGGTCGTCGGACTTGCCGGCCGGTGCGGTGCCGGCCCCGGGCAGCGGCGCGGGCGCCGTGGCGGTGGGGCCGGTGGGCGGGGTGCCCGCCGCGCCGTCGCGGCCATACAGGCCGGCGTTGGGGTCCGGCGCCTGGCGCGGGTCGGGCAGCTTGCCTGCGTCGCCCTGCCGGCTGGCGCGGTCCACGAAGGGCACGGGCGCCTTGGTGACGTAGAACGCCACGACAGCGGCCACGATCAGCCCGATGAGCAATCCGGCCAGCGCCCCGTACAGGGTGCTGCCGCTTTCGCCTGACCGGCGGGTGGGTTTGCGCTTGGTCGCCATGTACCGATGTTACATCCGCTCGGGGGCGGACACGCCCAGGAGCTCAAGGCCGTTGGCCAGCACCTGGCGCGTGGTCGAGGCCAGGCGCAGGCGCGCCAGCTTCAGCGCGGTGTCGTCGACCAGCACGCGTTCGGCGTTGTACCAGGCGTGGAAGTCGGACGCGCAGTCGCGCAGCCAGAAGGCGATGTGGTGCGGGGCCAGTTCCTGCGCGGCCAGGGCCACGATCTGGGGGAATTCGGCCAGGCGCTGCATCAGCGCGAATTCGGTCGGGGCCGTCAACAGGGACGCATCGGCCGCCGCGACATCTGCCGCCGGCATGCCGGCGTTGTTCACCACCGAGCAGATGCGCGCGTGGGCGTACTGGATGTAATAGACCGGGTTTTCGTCGCTCTTGGACAGGGCCAGGTCGACGTCGAACACGAATTCGGTGTCGGCGCGGCGCTGGATCAGGAAGTAGCGCACGGCATCGCGGCCGACCCAGTCGATCAGGTCGCGCATGGTGACATAGCTGCCCGCGCGCTTGGAGATCTTGACCTCTTGCCCGCCGCGCATGACCTTGACCATCTTGTGCAGCACGTAGGACGGGTAGTCCTTGGGAATGCCCTCTTCCAGTGCCTGCAGGCCAGCGCGCACGCGCGCCACGGTGCCGTGGTGGTCGCTGCCCTGGATGTTCACGGCGCGGTGAAAGCCGCGTTCCCATTTGGCCTTGTGGTAGGCCACGTCCGGCACGAAGTAGGTGTAGCCGCCTTCGCTCTTGCGCATGACGCGGTCTTTGTCGTCGCCCGTGCCCAGCTCGGTGGTGCGCAGCCACAGCGCGCCGCCTTCTTCATAGGTATGGCCGCCGGCGATCAGCGCCTGCACGGTGGCTTCGACGCGGCCGGACGTGTAGAGCGAGCTTTCCAGGTAGTAGTTGTCGAACACCAGGCCGAAGGCTTGCAGGTCCAGGTCTTGTTCGCGGCGCAGGTAGGCCACGGCGAAGACGCGGATGTCGTCCAGGCTGTCGAGGTTGCCGGTGGCGGTGACGGGTTCGCCGTCCGAGGCCTGGATGGTCTTGCCGGCCTGGAAGTCGCGGGCGATGTCGGCGATGTAGTCGCCCTTGTAGCCGTCGGCCGGCCAGTTGGGCGAGTCGGTCGTCAGGCCGCGGCCGCGGGCCTGTACGCTGATCGCCAGGTTCTCGATCTGGTTGCCGGCGTCGTTGTAGTAGAACTCGCGCGTGACGTCCCAGCCGATGGCGTCGTACAGGCGGCACAGGGCGTCGCCCAGCGCGGCCTGGCGGGCATGGCCCACGTGCAGCGGGCCGGTGGGGTTGGCCGACACGAATTCGACCAGGATCTTCTCGCCGGCCCGGGGGGCGCGGCCAAAGGCGGCGCCCTGCTCGGCCACGGCGGCGATGACGGCCTGGCGGGCGGCGGCGGTGACGCGCAGGTTGATGAAGCCGGGGCCGGCGATTTCAGCGCTTTCGACCAGGTCGCGGGCGCCGGGCTGGGCCAGCAGCGCCTCGACGATGGCCTGGGCCAGCTCGCGCGGGTTGCGCTTGGCCGGCTTGGCCAGCTGCATGGCCACGTTGGTGGCAACGTCGCCGTGGGCGGCGACCTTGGGGCGCTCCAGCAGCACGGTGGCCTGGGCGTCGGGCAGGCTTTGCGCAACGGCGGCCTGGATCAGGGAAATAAGCTGTTTTTGTTGCTCGGGGAGCATGGGCGTCTGGAGAAGTTCTGGGTGGGTGACGAAGGCGGCGACGGGTCGCGGCCGGGCCGGCGGCCCGCGCGAACACCCCGGCGGAGCCTGGGGGCGGGAATCGGTGCGGCCGGCGGGGCGCATCCGCGTACGGGCGCCGGATTCTCGGTCGCTGCGGTTCCTGCCGTCACGGGAATCTCCTGAATCATAGCTTGATTTGGCGGCCACCACCGGCGGCTGGGCCTGTCCAAGACGGCCTGGCGCGCCAGGTCAGTTGGCATCTCCGGGACGTTGCGGTAGTGTAGAGAAGGCATTCTATGTAGGAGACGGGAATATGCTGATTACATTTCATTCCAAAGTCGTGGCAGAAGTCCTGATGCTTACTGACCATGCTGGCGCCCTGCTGCACGCGGCGGGCAAATCTTTCGGCGACAAGATCCCCGAACGCGGCGTGTTCACCGTCGACCAGCTCGGCCCGGCCATCCAGGGCATCGAGCGGGCCATCGACGAATCGCTGGGCCAGGGCCACCCCGCCGACGAAGAAGACGAAGACCAGGCCCCGGTGCCCCCCATGGCGCGCGCGGTCGGCCTGAAAGAGCGGGCGTTCCCCTTGCTGGACATGATGCGCCAGTCGCAGGCCGCCGGCGCCGAAGTCACCTGGGAAGTGTCCCGCGGCTGGTAGGCAATGTCGCCGGACGGACAATCTGTCCGGCGCTTTTTGCCTATCTTCGTGTTGCCGTCTCTTTGCGGCTGACGCCATTTCAAGGAATCCCTGCCATGCGCAGCGACATCAC
Source organism: Achromobacter sp. NCFB-sbj8-Ac1-l (assembly GCF_052695805.1). Taxonomy (NCBI): domain Bacteria; kingdom Pseudomonadati; phylum Pseudomonadota; class Betaproteobacteria; order Burkholderiales; family Alcaligenaceae; genus Achromobacter; species Achromobacter sp. NCFB-sbj8-Ac1-l. The sequence continues at coordinate 130,340 of NZ_CP199812.1, forward strand.
GATTGTTTTCGACCCCCGGCGCTCGCTGGACCTCTCGGCCAACGTCGAACCCAGCCCGCAGCGCCAGAACCAGGCCCGCGACTGGTTCGACGGCGCCTGGGAAACCCTGGGCTGCGAACCCCTGCGTCCCAGCGGCAAGGTGCTGCTGCTGGACAAGGTGCTGGGCGTGGCCGACGCGCTGGGCTACGACACCCTGTCCACCGACGAAAAAGAAGCGCGCGAATTCGCCGAGAACCTGGCGCTGGCGCTGGAGCGTCCCCGCATCACCGTGGATCTGCCCGGCCTGACGGTCGGCTACTGACCTGACGGGGCGGCATTCGCCCGCCCGCTGTCGACGCCGGATCCGGCCAGCGATCCGGCCCTTCCCGACGCTTTTCGCCGCCTGCCGCGGCCTGCCCCCGCACGGAACCAATCCGCGCCTGCCGTTACTCACGGGCAAGGATGGCTGCGCCATCCCTTGATTTCCTTCTTGCGGAACCCGTGACATGAGCCAGGATCGCTATCTCGCCCTGTTGCGCGCCCATGCGCGCCGCCGCCCCGACCACGCCGATGTGGTGCAGGCGCAGGCGGTCGTCATCGACGGGCGCCGCATCAGCTTGTGGTTCGAGCTCGCCGGGCCTGACGCCGACCCGGACGATGGCCAGTTGCTGTGCCGCACCGACGTGGCGCGTTTTCCGGGTGGGCCGTCGAACGCGGTCTGCCGGCTGCTGCTGCAGGCCAACAATCTCTGGGCCGGCACCCACGGCGCCACCCTGGGCCTGCGCGGGCCGGACACCGTCATGCTCAGCGCCGCGCGGCGGATCGGTTCATTGACGCCGCCCACGCTGGACGCCCTGCTGGCGAGCCTGCACGTCGACGCGCTGACCTGGGCGGCGCAACTGACACGCCCGACGGCTCGCGCGAGCGCCGACGCGGGCCTGTTGCATCTGCGCGCCTGACCCTGCCGGAGCCCCCGTCCATGTCCGAAGAACGCTATCACGCAGCCCTGGCCGACCTTGCCCATCACATCGGTGTGGACGGCCAGGCGCTGGCCGCCCACCAGGAATTGGTCATCGACGGCACCGCCATCGCGCTGGCCTGCGTCAACGACGGGCTGGGCGGCGCCATCGAAGGCGCTTGCCGCGTCGGCGCGCAGCCCTTGCCGGCCGACCCGCCCGCGGGCCTGCTGCCCATGCTGTTGCAGGCCAATACCTTGGGTCCGGCCACCCGCGGCGGCACGCTTGGCCTGCAGCAATCCGGCCACCTGGTGTTGGCCCGGCGGCTGCCGCTGGACACCGCACCCGAGGGCCTGGCCCGCGCCTGGCGCGATCTTGCCGACGCCTCGGTCCAATGGGCCGCCGCCATCGACCAAGGGTTGGGCGACGACGCCGGCCCCCGCTGAACCCGCTACGCGACAGGAACGAACCATGTCCCGCTATCAGACGCTGCTTGAAGACTATGCCCGCCTTGTCGGCCTGTCACCGGTCGAGGAGTGGGTGGCCAATCAGGAATTGGTCATCGCCGACATCGTCGTCGGCCTGTCGGCCGAAGGCGACGCCGACGCGGGCGACATCGCCTTCTTCGCCACCCTGGGCCGGCCGGCGCCGCAGGTCGCCCGCGACCAGCTGTTGCAGCTGATGCTGGAAGCCAACGCCTTGTGGGTCGGCACCGGCGGCTGCACCCTCGGCCTGCAACCGGGCACCGGCGCCGTGCTGTTGTGCGCCCGCGCCCCGCTGGCCCTGTGCGATGCCCGGGCGCTGGCCGCCGCGCTGGATGCCTTCGCCGATGTCGCGTTGCTGTGGCGCGATGTCGTGCAGGGCCGGGTCACGCCGCAACTGCCGCAATTGGCCGCCTGACCGGGAGCGCCGCCATGTTCATCAATCCCAATGCGGGCCGCGTGGTGGGCGGTGACGTTCCGTCGCCGCAGGACACGCCCGGCAGCACGACGTCGCGGACCGGATCGTCGCCGCAACCTGGCCAGGGCGGGCTGCAAGGCGCGATGGTGTCGGTGGGCGAAGGCGGCACGGCCGCGCTGCGCGATGACGCGGCGCAGAGCCGCGGCTGGTTCGGCGGCGTGTTGTCCGCCTTCTGGCAGGCCGCCGAGGACTTCACCGCCGCGATGCACGGCGACCCGTTCGACGACGATGCCGAGGTCCGTTCCGACAGCGATGTCCAGGACGAGGTGCGCACCGAGGTCGATGAGGACGACACGCTGACCGAGGTGGATGACGACGACGAAGAAGAATTCTTCGAGTGCGACGACGATGGCGTCGCCGCGTACAACGCCCGCCAGCAGGAACGCCAGGCGATGTCCGGCGAGCCGACGGGTCAGTCCCAGGCGTCGGCCCTGGACGAGGTGCCGATCCTGCCGCTGTCCGCCCTGCTGGGCGATAGCGACGAGGTGCAGGGGGTACGCATCGAGGCCGATACGCCACCCGCGCGCGAGTCGGTGCAGCAGCAGACGCAGCAGCAACAGGAAGGCATCATGGGCCGCCTGCTGCGATACGGCGGCAATGCGCTGGGGGCGGTGACGTCCACGGTGACCAGCACGGCCTCGAGCGTGGCGCGCACGGTCGGCGGCTATCTGCCGGGCGGTGGCACGTCGGTGACCGAAAGCGCCAGCCTCGCCGCCACCACGCCGGTATCCGAGCGCAATCTGGCGCGCGCGGGTGAAGTCGCGGGCAAGATCGACGAGCAGATGGCCAAGCTCAACGAGCATCTGCGCCTTATGGGCGGCGGCGGCGATGCGCTGCGCGTGCCCGACGGCGAACGGCTCAACGCACCCACCCTGTCGACCTGGGACACGCTGTCGCGCTGGAATCACCAGGCGCGCGGCGCCTTGTCCGCGGGGCTGACCACGCTGGGGTGGACCACCGCCGCGGTGGCCATCCCCACCGCGACCAGCGTCATCACCACGCCGATGGCCCTGTCGCCGACTTCCATCGGCATCAACGCCACCGCCATGCTCGGGGGCGCCTATCTAGGTCTGACCGCGCTGCGCGACTTTCCCGAGCTGGCCAGCAACCGGGCGGCGCTCAGCCTGGTGGAGAGCACGCTGCAATCGCTGCAACCGCAGTTCAAGGAACTGGACAACCTGATCGCCCAGGAAGCATCGCGCCAGACCGCCACCGACCGCACGATGCTCGTGTCGCTGGAACGCGCCCCGCGCCTGGACGCGCTGCAACGCGAATTGGCGCAGGTGGGCGAAGCGCTCAAGACCGCGCCGTCGACGCCCGCCCAAGGCATCGAGCCGCGCCACCCCGTGGCCCTGAGTGATGGCCAGGCACGCACGCAGACACTCAGCCTGGCGGCGCGTGCCAAGTCGGCGTTCCAGTCGTTCTTCGGCTCGATCGCGCGCGGCCTGTCCAGCGCCGGGCGCTTCCTGGCCGACCTGCCCAACGTGCCGGGCCGCCTGCTCGAACGCCGTGCGGCGGGCAAGAGCGAACTGGCCTATACCCAGGGCGCCGGCCGCAGTGCGCTCGGCATCCTGTCTGCGCCGCGTGACGGCGGCATCGTGCAGGGGGGCGTCGACGTGCGGGTGATGCAGCGCGCCGCCGATGCGGGGGGCGCCAGCCTGGCCCTGACCGACGTGCGTCGCCAATTGCATATCGGCGAAAACCTGACGCACGCCCTGCGCGCCAGCGACAAACCCGCCTTCGGCGCGATCGCGGTGGGCGAAGGGACGCAGCAGGTCGCGGCCACGGCCAACCTGACCACGGCGCGCGCCATGGCCTGGTACTTTGCCGCCGCCGCGGACGCGCAGGAAAGCGGCAGCACCCAGCCGCCCGCCGTCACGCGCAACGCGGACGGCAGCCTGTCGGTGGCCGACCCCGACCGCAAGCTGTACAGCTTCCTGATGCATGCGCCGTCGGTGCACACCGGCGCCATGGCGGGCGAAGACGGCACGCGGGAACCGGGCCGGTTGACGCTGGACGACCATCGCCGCGGCTTTCCGGACGGTGCGCGCGGCATGCAGTTCGAAACCGCGTTGAATGACGACGGAGGTACCGAGCTGCGCATCCGCTTCGTGGCCGAGCGTGCGCAACCGGTGTTCACGCCGTTGGCCAACGAGCACGACGTGTTGCTGTCGATGTACCAGGCGCTGCACGGCCCGGCGCAAACGGCCGAGCGGCAGGCGGACTTCTCGGGATGGTCGCGCGAGCGGCTGGAGGCGCATCAGTCGTCGCTGATCGCTGCCTTGCAGCGCGAGACGACCCTGATGGCGGGCGACCAGCAGCAGATCCGCGAGCTGCGCGATTGGCAGAACCCGGCTTTCCTGGCGGGCAGGGCCTAGCGCTCGCGGGGGCGGGACGTCAGTCCCGCCCCGTGCCCGTCAGCGGATACCTGCCCGCATGAACGACTGCACGAACTGGCGCTGGAACAGCAGGAAGGCGATCAGCAAGGGCGCCGCCGACATCAGCGTGGCGGCGGTGATCACCGACCAGTCGATGCCCTGGTCGGTCGACGAGAACACCTGCAGTCCGACCGTCAGCGGCCGCGATTCGACCGAGTTGGTGATGATCAACGGCCACAGGAAGTTGTTCCAGTGGTGGCTGACCGACACCAGGCCATAGGCCACGTAGATCGGCTTGGCCAGCGGCACGTACACCTTCCACAGGATCTGCAGGGCATTGGCACCTTCCATGCGCGCGGCCTCTTCCAGTTCGCGCGGCACCGTCTTGAACGTCTGGCGCAACAGGAAGATGCCGAAGGCGGATGCGAAGTACGGCAGGCCGATGGCGAACACGGTGTCGCGGATGCCCAACTGGCTCATCGAGCGGTAGTTTTCCACCAGCAGCACGTCCGGCATGATCATCAGCTGCAGCAGCACCAGCATGAAGACGAAGTCGCGGCCACGAAACTCGAAGCGCGCAAAGGCGTAGCCGGCCAGCGTCGACAGCACCAATTGCGCGGCCAGCACCATCGTCACCAGCAGGAAGGTGTTGGCGAAATAGCGCGGAAACGGCGCTGCCTGCCAGGCCCGCGCGAAGTTATCCAGCGTCAGCGGGGCGAACAGATCAAAGCGTGTGGCGTAGGCCGGCGGATGGAACGCCGCCCACATGGCATAGGCCAGCGGCAGAATCCACAACAGGCCCAGCGCCCAGGCGCCCAGGGTATCGAGCTTGTCTTTCATTGATAGTGCGTCCTGCGGTCCAGCCAGCGGAACTTGATCAGCGCGGTCAGCGCCAGCACCACCAGCAGCACGACGGTCAGCGTCGCGGCGTAGGCGGTATCCCAGAAGCTGAAGCCCACCTGGTAGATGTAATACAGCAGCAGCGTGCTGGCGTTGTCGGGTCCGCCGCGGGTCATCACCACCACGTGGTCGACCAGCCGGAAGGCATTGATCAGCGCGTTGATCAGCACGAACAGCGTGGTGGGCATCAACAGCGGCCAGAGCACGCGCCGGAAATACTGCCAGCGCGACGCCCCTTCCAGCATGGCGGCTTCACGCAGCGACGGCGATACCGTCTGCAAGGCGGCCAGGTAGAAGATCATGAAAAAGCCCGATTCCTTCCACACGGTCACCAGCATCAGCGCGGGCAGCGCGGTTTCGCGGTTGCCCAGCCAGTTGGGGCCGGGCGAGCCGAACAGCTGCATCACTTGCGCGATCAGCCCGTACTGCGGCGTGTAGAAGAACAGCCAGATGTTGGCCACCGCCACCATGGGCAGCACGGTCGGCGTGAAATACGCCATCCGCAGAAAGCCGCGGCCGCGCAGGTTGCGGTTCACCCACAGCGCCATGACCAGCGCAATGCCGATCGAGGTCGGAATGGTGCCCAGCGCAAACCACAGGTTGTTCCACAGCGACTGCCAGAATACCGGGTCGTCGCGCATGACCGCGTAGTTGTCCAGCCCGACGAAGCGGGCCGGGCGCGCGCCCTTGGGGGTTGAATAGAAGCTGTGCCAAAGCGTCGCCAGCGCCGGGTAATGCGTGAACGCGGCGAGCAGCACGATGGCTGGCAGCAACAGCAGCCAGCCATAAAGCGCATTCAAAGAGCGGCTCATCGTGCTTGGCGGTCTACTTGTAGGAACGCAGGATGCGGTCGGCTTCGCGCTGGGCGTCCGTCAGCGCCTGCTGGGGCGTCTTGGAACCCGTCAGCGCCGCTTGCAGGGCGTCGTTCAGGGTCTTGGTGACGCGCTGGTTCTCGTGGGTCGAGAATTCGGCCACGCTGACCTGCAACTGGTCGCGCGCCACGGCGGCGGCCGGCACTTCCTGCGCATACTTCTTCATCTTCTCGGTCTGCCAGGCGGCCGGCGTCACGGCGACGTAGCCGGTGGCGATGCTCCAGTCAGCCGCGCGTTCCGGCGTGGTGGCCCACTGCGCGAACTTCAGCGCGGCCTGCTGCTGCTCGGGCGTGCCGCTCTTGAAGATGTAGAAGTTGCCGCCGCCGGTCGGGCTGCCGCCGCGTTTTTGCTGCGGCATCATCGCCACGCCGAACGGGAAGTCGGCGTTCTTGCGGATGTTGGTCAGGTTGCCGGTGGTGGTCCAGATGATGGCGGCCTTCTTTTCCAGGAAGTCCTTGGGCGTGGTGCCCCAGTCGATCGTGCCGGTGGGCATGACCTTGTGCTTGGCCGACAGGTCACGCCAGTACTGGGCGGCTTCCACCACGGCCGGCTTGTCCAGGTAGACCTCGTTGCCGGCTTCGTTCATGAGGATCGCGCCGTTGGGCGTGGTCAGGGCCTGGAACAGCCAGTAGGCGAACGCGCCGCCCGACGGAATCTCGATGCCCCACTGCGTGGTGTTGCCGGAAGCGTCTTGCTTGGTCAGTTTCTTGCCGTATTCGACCAGTTCGGCCCAGGTGGCGGGCGCGCGCTCCGGGTCCAGGCCGGCGGCCTTGAACAGGTCCTTGTTGTAGTACATCACGATGGTCGAACGCTGGAACGGAATGCCCCAGGTGTGTCCGCCCGTGCGGCTGTTCTGCATGAAGGCGTCATAGAAGCCGCCCAGCCACTGCTTGTCGGCGTCGCTCTTGGCCAGCGAATCCACCGGCACGATCGCGTCTTCGTCGATCAGCGTGAACATGTCGGTCGACAGCAGCACGGCCAGTTGCGGCGGGGTGCCGCCCTTCAGGGCGGTCAGGGCCTTGGCGATCGAGTCCTGGTAAGAACCCGCGTAGATCGGCTTGATCCTGATGTTGGGGTTTTCTTTCTGGAAGTCCGCCACCATGTCGTCGACGATCTTGGTGATGGGGCCGCCCACGGCGACCGGGTAATAGAACTCCACTTCGACGGGCTTTTGCTGTGCCTGCACGGGCAGCGACAGGCAGGCCGCGGCAAGGCTGGCGGCCAGGGTCTTCAGTACGATGCGTCGCATGATTGCGTTTCCTTTCCTGTGGATTGGGCGTCTTTCAGCGCCCGACGGTGTTGATGACCGCCGAATCGGCGGCAAAGAAATGCTGTTGCTCGACCGGCCACGACAGGCGCAGGGCCTCGCCGGCGCGGGCGCGCAGGTGTCCGCCTACGCGCACCGCCACGCCGCTGGTATCGCCGACCCGGCACACCACGATGGAGTCGGCGCCGAAGTATTCGACGCTTTCCACGGTGGCGGCGATGCCGTCGTCGTCGATGCGGATGTGTTCGGGCCGCACGCCCAGCTTGGCGGCGCCGGCCGGCGCGCCGGCCACGGCGGGGCCGTGGCTGCCGGCGATCACCGTGGCGCCGTGCAGCGTCGCCAGGCCGATCAGGTTCATGGGCGGTGTGCCGATGAAACGCGCCGCGAATTCGCTGGCGGGGCGGGCGTACAGGCCGTCCGGCGTGTCGTGCTGTTCGATCTGGCCACCGCGCAGCAGCACCACCTGGTCGGCCATGCTCATGGCTTCGGTCTGGTCGTGCGTGACGTACACCATCGTGATGCCCAGGTCTTGCTGCAACGCGCGGATCTCGCGGCGCATTTCATGGCGCAGCTGGGCATCCAGGTTGGAAAGGGGTTCATCCATCAGGCACACCGGCGCTTCGGAAATCACCGCGCGGCCCAGCGCCACGCGCTGTTGCTGCCCGCCCGACAATTGCGACGGCTTGCGGTCCAGCAGGTGGCCCAGGCCCAGCAGCGAGGCCACGCGTTGCAGGCGGCGGTCGAAATCGCGCGCCGGCTCCTTGCGGACCTTCAGGCCGAACAGGATGTTCTCGCGCACCGACAGGTGCGGAAACAGCGCATACGACTGGAACACCATCGAAATGCGGCGCTTGGCCGGCGGCAGCTGCGTCACGTCGCGGTCGCCGATGCGGATGGTGCCCGAGGTGGGCGTGTCCAGGCCGGCGATCATGCGCAAGGTCGTGGACTTGCCGCAACCCGACGGGCCCAACAAAACAGTGAAGCTGCCTGCCGGTACCGTGAAGCTGACGCCGTGGATGGCGGCCGCGTTGCCGTACTGCTTGGTGAGGTTATCCAGAACGATGGATGACATGCTGTCTCGTAGATCTAATTGTTAGATCCGCCCCGTGTCGCGTGCAATGAAATCCTTTTCATTGTGCAGCGCAAACATGACGGACATATGGCATTGTGTTTGTAATCGAGAATCCCGCTTCAGGCGAAGGGATACGGGCCGGGGTATTCCCCAATCACCGCGTGGTGCGTCACCAGGGCATCGTCGTGCCACCAGTGCAGCTGGTAGCCCGGCGGTTCCATGATGTATTGCAAGGTCGGGCGCTCGCCCAGTTCCAGCGCCAGCTGATGCGCGGTGCCCGGACAGGTCGATGCAATGGTGCCGCCGAAACGCCGGAAGATGGTGCGGTGCAGGTGACCGCAGAGCACGCGTTCCACGTTCGGATAACGCGCCACGATCTGTTCCAGTTCAGGCGCACCCGCCAGCAGGCCGATCGCGTCCATGTGCTCGATGCCGGTCTGGAACGGCGGGTGGTGCATCAGCACCAGCGTCGGTCGGCCCGGCTGCTCCGCCAGGCGCGCCGCCAGCCAACCCAGGCGGTCCGCACACAACTCGCCGTGGCTTTTCATGGGCACCACGGTATCCAGCGCCAACAGGCGCAGCGGATAGGTCTCCACGGCATACTGGATGAACGGCCCCTGCCCTTGCAGGTAGCCGTGGTCCGGGAATGCGGCGCGCAGTTCGGCGCGGTCGTCATGATTGCCGGGCAGGAGGAAATACGGAATCTCCAGCGCCTGCAATTCATCGCGCAGCGCCTGGTATTCGTGGGGCTTGCCCAGGTCGGCCAGGTCGCCGGTGATCAGCACGCAATCGGGACGGGGCGTAAGCGCATTGAGCGCGCGCACCGCCGGCCCCAGGAAGGCGGCGGGGTCGATGATGCCGTAGGCCTTGTCGCCTGGCGTGCGCATGTGCAGGTCGGTGATCTGGGCGATAAGCATGGCGGATATCTCTTGCGGGGGGATCTGGAAAAGGAAATCAGCGGCGCACGGGCGCAGCGGTACCGCCGACGACGATGCAGTGCGGCAGGCGGTTCGACTGCGGCGGTTGGCCATGGATCTGCGCCAGCAGGTTCGAACAGGCGGCCTGGCCGATGCCGTCGCTGGGTTGCGCCACGGTGGTCAGCGGCGGCGTCAGCAAGGCGCCGAAACGCATGCCATCAAAGCCGCAGACGGAAATGTCGTTGGGTACCGACAGGCCCAGCGCCACGAGATCCGCGATGACGGCGGTGGCCAGCAGGTCGTTCGAGCAGAACAGCGCCGTGGGCGCCTGCTTGCCGCGCAGCGCGGCCTTCAGGGCCTCGGCGTCGCTGCCCGTGTGGGAATTCATGGCGATGTGCTGGATGGGTTCCAGGCCCAGCTTCTTGGCGCAGGCCCGGGCGCCCATCAGGCGGCGGCGGGCGCGGTCGGAGGCAGTCAGCGGGCCGGTCACGATGGCAATGCGACGATGCCCCAGCGCCGCCAGGTGCGACACCATGTCGATGGCGGCGGCGCGATTGTCGACCGACGCATACGGATGCGCGGCCGACTCGTTGTAGACCAGCACGTAGGGCATGCCGGCGCTGTCCAGGTCGTCCAGCGTGGCGCTGCGCGCGGCATCCGCCACGGTCAGGATCAAGCCGTCGACCTGGTGGTCGATCAGGCCCTGCACCGCGGCCGATTCCACCGCGGGGTCATAGCCGGTGGCGGTCAGCATGACGCTGTAGCCGGATTCGCGGGCGCGCCTTTCGGCCCCTTCGAAGCATTCGGCGAAAACGGGATTGGACAGCGTGGGCAGGATCAGGCCGATGGTGCGCGTGCTGCCCGAACGCAGGCTGCGGCCCACGCGGTTGGGCCGGAAGCCCGCGCGCTTGGCGATGGCGCGGATGTGCGCCAACGTATCGGGATGCACGATCTCCGGCTGATTGAAGGCGCGCGAAACCGTGGCGGGTGACACCCCCGCTTTACGGGCCACTTCGATAATGGAAAAGCGGGGTGATGCGCGCGACACCATGTCTACATTGCTGCCGGTTTGCTGAAAACGTTTTCATCTTACAAGACAATTATGACCTTTGTGTTGCACGCGTTTGCGCTATGCTGGTAACCACGCAACAACAGAAAGCCAAGGCGCGACGCCAGCGGAAATGCCCGGAAAAACGTAGTTTTTCAGTGCTTCTCCCAATTGACGCGACGCGCACAATGGCTGGGTTTGTCACAACCGGCGCGCATCATGTCGCGGCCGATCGGGATAAACCCCAGGTCAAGGGGACCGGGTGCGTAAGTATCAGTACCGCGCATATCGCGCGGCACCGGGATAGAGGAAAGGATCATGTCTACTGCCTTAAACAGACTTGGCGCGCTTGAAGCCGCGCGCAAGCTGCAACGGCGCGAATTGACTGCGGTGCAATTGGTGCGTGCTTGCTTTGCGCGCATCGAGCAACGCGAAAACACCGTCCACGCCTGGACGGCGCTGCAGAAGCAGGCCGCCCTGGACCATGCGGAAGCGCTCGACCGCGGTGCCCTGCGCGGGCCGCTGCACGGCCTGCCGATAGGCGTGAAAGACCTGTTCGATACCGCCGACCTGCCGACCCGCTATGGCTCGCCCATCTACGAGCGGCACAATCCGGGTCTGGACGCCGCTGCCGTCGCCCTGTGCCGGCACGCCGGCGCCGTGGTCATCGGCAAGACGGTCACCACCGAATTCGCCACTTACCAGGCCGGGCCCACGCGCAATCCGCGCAACGAGGCCTACACGCCCGGCGGCTCGTCCAGCGGTTCGGCCGCGGCCGTGGCCGACGACATGGTGCCCTTCGCGCTCGGTTCGCAGACCGCGGGCTCCATCGTTCGTCCCGCATCGTATTGCGGCATCGTCGGCTTCAAGCCCACCTTCGGCGCCATTCCGCGTGCCGGCGTGAAAAGCCTGGCCGAATCGCTCGATACCGTAGGCGGTTTTGCTCGCTCGGTGCCTGACGTCGCCTTGTTTGCATCCGTGCTGATGCGCGATCCGCGCATGTTGGACCTGGCCTACGACGGCAAGCCGCGCGTGGGCATGTACCGCAGCCTGCAGTGGCGTCACGCGCAAGCCGAAACCAAGGAAGCCTTCGCCCAGGCCGCGGCCACGCTGTCGCGCGCCGGCGCCCAGGTCGAAGAAGTGCCGCTGCCGCCCGAAGACTGCATGCTGGTACAGCTGCATTCGGACATCATGGCATTCGAGGCCTCGCAGTCGCTTGCCTACGAGCGGCTGGAACACGCCGCGCAGCTCAGCGCCAAGATCCAGGCGATTCTCGAGGCGGGCTCGCAGATCACCGCCGAAGAACACATCAAGAACCTGGCGCGGGCCGCGGACGCGCAGGCCCGGGTCGACCGCTGGTTCGACAAGTACGACATCCTGCTCGCGCCCAGCGCCAGTGGCGAGGCGCCCTTCGCCGATCTGGGCACGGGCGATCCGCAGTTTTCCCGGGCCTGGACGCTGTTCGGCCTGCCGAGCCTGAACCTGCCCTTCGCCACCGGCCCGCAGGGGTTGCCCGTGGGTCTGCAGCTGATCGGCCCCCGCTACGACGACCATCGCACCTTGGCCATCGCCGCCTGGGTGCATGAACGCCTGCTGGCCGCGCGTGAACCCGATATCGGTGCGTCCGACATGTGGCCGCGCGGCTGATTTCGCGCGGCCCGCGCCTCGCGCAAACAGAAAGCCCGCCGGATACAGGCGGGCTTTTTCTTGTGCAGCACGGCCTCATGGTAAGAGGCCGGCGTTGGGGGGCGACGGCGGTAAGCCCGCCCCCTGCTTCCGGGTTGCGGATCACGCGGCCTCGGCGGCCTCTTGTTCGGTGGTGGCGACGGCGCCCGCGTTGATGTGGCGGTTCACGGCGCTCAGCACGGCCTGGAAGGACGCGGTCACGATGTCGCGGTCGATGCCTACGCCAAAGCCCGTGCTGGATTCACCGACGCGCAGTTCCACGTAGGATGCGGCGCGGGTGTCGGTACCGGTGCCGATGGCGTGCTCGTGGTAGTCCATGATGCGCACCGGCACGTCCAGCGCGGCCACGAAGGCCGAGATCGCGCCGTCGCCCTTGCCCGTCACGATGCGGCGTTCGCCGTTGTATTCGAGTTCGGCTTCGATGCTGAAGTGCTGGCCTTCGCCGGCCGACGGATTGCCGTCGATGCGGTGGCGGATCAGCTTCCACGGCGCCTTCTGTTCAAGGTATTCGCGATTGAAGATCGTGTGCACGTCGTCGGCCGTGACTTCACGGCCCGTTTCGTCGGTGACGCGCTGGATGGCGCGGCTGAATTCGATCTGCAGGCGGCGCGGCAACACCAGGCCGTGTTCCTGTTCGAGCAGGTACGACACGCCGCCCTTGCCCGACTGGCTGTTCACGCGGATCACGGCGTCGTAGCTGCGGCCGAGATCGGCCGGGTCGATCGGCAAGTACGGCACTTCCCAGACGGCGTCGGGCTGCTGCAAGGCAAAGCCCTTCTTGATCGCGTCCTGGTGCGAACCGGAGAAGGCCGTGAAGACCAGGTCGCCCGCATACGGATGGCGCGGGTGCACGGGCAACTGGTTGCAGTACTCGGCGCAGCGGCGCACTTCGTCGATGTCCGAGAAGTCCAGGCCGGGATGCACGCCTTGCGTGTAAAGGTTCAAGGCCAACGTGACCAGGTCGACGTTGCCGGTGCGCTCGCCGCTGCCGAACAGGCAGCCTTCGATGCGATCGGCGCCGGCCATGACAGCGAATTCGGCGGCGGCCACGGCCGTGCCGCGGTCATTGTGCGGGTGCACGCTGAGCACGATGCTGTCGCGGCGCGCCAGGTTCTTGTGCATCCACTCGATCTGGTCGGCGTACAGGTTGGGGCTGGTGGCTTCGATGGTGGCGGGCAGGTTCAACACCATCTTGCTTTGCGGCGTCGGCTGCCATACATCGGCCACGGCGTTGGAGACTTCCAGCGCGAATTCGGGTTCGGTGGTGCTGAAGACTTCGGGCGAATACTCGTAGCGCCATTGCGTTTCGGGGCGCTGCGCCACGTATTGCTTGATCAAGCGCGTGCCGGTGGTGGCGATGTTCTTGATCTCGTCCTTGGTCATGTTGAAGACGACCTTGCGGAAGGCCGGCGCGCAGGCGTTGTACATGTGCACGATGGCTTGCTTGGCGCCCGCGGCCGCTTCAACGGTGCGGCTGATCAGGTCTTCGCGCGACTGGGTCAGCACGATGATGGTCACGTCGTCGGGAATGCGCTTTTCTTCAATGAGCTTGCGCACGAAATCGAAGTCGGTCTGCGAGGCCGACGGGAAACCCACTTCGATTTCCTTGAAGCCGATCTTGACCAGTTGTTCGAAGAAGCGGAGCTTGCGCTCGACGCTCATGGGTTCGATCAAGGCCTGGTTGCCGTCGCGCAAGTCGGTGCTCATCCAGATCGGCGGCTGCGTGATGCGGCGGCTGGGCCACGTGCGTTCGGAAAAGTCGCGGGCAAACGGCGCGAAGGGGACGTATTTGGTGGCGGGGTTGGCAAGCATCATCACTACACCTCGATCAGTTCTTTCGGTTGGGTGCTGAATCCGGATGGCATGCGGCCGATAGGCGCTCTGATGCCAAGGGGTTCGCCGAGTCTGGCGAGGGGATTCAGTTTTGAAAAAGGGAAATCGCGTGTGGCAAGCGTGGCTGCCGAGCTACCACGGGGACACTAGGCCCGGCAACCGATCGGTAGGTATAGCGATAGCGCGATGGACGAGATCGAAGCGCGCAGGCCGGCAACCGGAGCGGCAAAGCGTCCGGTGGCAATCGCGAGGGGGGTGCGGTAAGCGGCCATAGGTTGCTAGTCAAACATACTTTTCGGGCAAGCGCAAATGAAAGCGCGAAAAAAAGCCGGGGACAGATGCGTCCCCGGCGGGCGTCATTGCGTCTGCATGTGGCCGTTTTTCACGACCTTGCCCAGGCGTTCGCGTTCGTTGGCGGCGAAGTCAACGAAGCTGGCGCGCGAGCCGCCGCCCGGCTCGATGCTGCTCTGGCGCAGCGCGTCCTGCACTTCCTTGGTCTGCAGCGACTTCTCGACGGCGGCGTTCATCTTGTCCAGCACGTCGGCGGGCGTGCCGGCCGGCGCGTACAGGCCGGCCCAGTGGCCGATGCGGATTGCGGGGAACCCCAGTTCGGCGGTGGTGGGGATGTCCGGCGCGCTGGCCATGCGCTTGTCCCAGGTGGTGGCCAGCGCCTTGAGTTTGCCGGCCTGGATCAGCGGCAGCGTGACGATGCTGGCTTCCGAGGTCGCGTCGACCTGGTTGCCGATCACCGCGGTCACGCCTTCCGAGCCGCTCTTGTAGGCGATGGGTTCGACCGGCAGGCCGGTGGCTTCCTTGACCATCTCGGCCACGAAATGCGGCGTGCTGCCGTTGCCGGCGGTCGAGAACGTGATACGGTCCGTCTTGGCTTTCTTGGCGCGCTCGACGAAGTCCTTCAGGTCTTTCGCGGGGTTGGACGGGTTGGCCACGATTACCGACGGGGTCACCGTCAACAGCGCGACCGGGGTCAGTTCTTCGTCTTTGTAGGGCTGGTCCGACCGGATCAGGCTGTTGGTCACCGTGCCGTTGCTGCCCACCAGGTAGGTGTAGCCGTCGGCCGCGCTGCGCGCGACGTGCGCGGCGCCGACCACGCCACCGGCGCCGGGACGATTTTCCACGATGACGGGCTGGTTCAGGGTCGAGCCCACCGCCTTGGCGATGATGCGGGCGACCAGGTCGTTGGCGCCGCCGGCGCTGAAGGGCGCGACGAACGTGATGGGTTTGTCGGGCCAGGCGGCGGATGCCGGGGCGGCGACGAAAGCGGCCGAGCAGGCCAGCAGCAAGCCGGCGGCATACCGGACAGGGGTGCGGAACATGAAAAACAACTCCAGGGGGCCGGCCGCGCATCCGGCGTGTCTCGTCAGCCGGGTGGTTTTATTGGATGGGTGCGCGGCCCGCGGTTGCGCGAGCCTGGAGGGCCAGTATAGGGGAGCCCGGCTGGCAGGGCACTGAAACAATCAGGCCGCCTCGCGGCGGCCTGGATGCAGGAAAATTGTCCGGGAAAGATGGCTTAGCGGGCCGGGCCGCCGATGCGCGGTTCGATGTAGCGATCGCGTTCGCCGCGGGGTTCGGCGCGGGTGTCGCGGCGGTCGTCGCGGGGCGGCTTGGCGGCGGCGCCTTCCAGGATGTCGGCCTGTTCGGCCACCATGGCGATCTTGCCGATGCGGTTGTGGCGGATTTCCGACAGCGAGCGTTGCAGGTCGCCGACGGTGAACGGCTCTTCGCGGCTACCCCAGGTCCAGCGCAGCACGCCCAGGGATTCTTCGGACAGCTGGGGCGCCAGGTCGGCCAGCACGCCGGTGCTGACCGGCGTGGCACGGCCGGAGGCCAGGCTGGCCGACAGCCAGGCGCGCACGATGAAGAAGACGATCAGGGTCCAGATGCCGGCGACGACCCACCAGAGGTACGGATTGACCTTCTGGACCATGTCCATGGTGGGCTGGCCCAGCGAATGCAGGAATTCGTAGTTGACGCGCTTGCCGAAATCCAGGATCCAGGAGGCGGCGAGATACCAGACGATCACCGCGACGGCGATCACGATCGCACGCACGAGGACTCTGGGAAGCGCCAGTTTGAGCAAGGTCTGACCGATCAGTCGGCAATCCTGGCGAACGCGTGCGGGCGAAGTCTGATTCATCATGCAAAATATTGTACCTATGACCCGTCCAATTTTAGAACTGCGGCCTGGCCAGCATCTGACGCTGACCCCTCAACTGCAGCAATCCATCCGGTTGCTGCAGCTGTCCACGCTCGATCTCGAGGCGGAAATCTCGCAAGTGCTTGCGGATAATCCGTTGCTGGAACGCGACGACGAACCCTCCTCGGTCGAGACGCAGGCCGAATCCGAGCGCGAATCTTCGGTGCAGGACGACGAGCCGGCCGCCGAACGCGAGACGCCGGTGGATGAAATGCCGGGTTCGGGCGGGGTCTATCCCGATGATGATTCCAGCCTGCCCGAGGCCGCCCGCCCCGACACGCTGCGCGAACACCTGCTGGGCCAACTGGTCCTGACGCGCGCGGCGCCACGCGACGCCACGCTGGCGGCGCTGCTGATCGACGAGCTGGACGAAAACGGCTACCTGGGCTCGCCCCTGGAAGAGATCCTGGGTTGGCTGCCGGCCGATGCCGAGCCCGATCTGGACGAACTGCGCGCCGCGCTATCGCTGTTGCAGTCGTTCGACCCCATCGGCATCGGCGCACGCGACATGTCGGAGTGTCTGCTGTTGCAATTGCGCAACCCGGATCTGTCGCGGCTGCCCGAGGCGGCCGACCCCAAGGTGCTGGGCTGCGCCCGGCTCGTCTGCAGCCAGCATCTGGCGCTGCTGGCCACCGGCAACAACGCCCGCCTGTGTGCGGCCGTGGGCTGTGACGAGGCCACGCTGCGCGCGGCCCACAGCCTGATCCTGCGTCTTGAGCCCCGTCCCGGCCGTGCCTGGACGGTGCCGGCGGCCGACTACGCCGTGCCCGACGTCATCGTGCGCAAGACGCGTCGCGGCTGGCAGGTGACGCTGAACAGCGCCGCCGTGCCGCGGCTGCAGATCAACGGGCTGTATGCGCAAATGTTGAGCAACCAGAAGGAATCCGCCCACGCCGGCCTGCAATCCCAGTTGCAGCAGGCCAAGTGGATGATCCGCAACGTCGAGCAGCGCTTTGACACCATCCTGCGGGTGGCCCAGGCCATCGTCGATCGCCAGACGGCCTTCTTCAGCCAAGGCCCGGCGGCCATGCGGCCGCTCATCCTGAAGGACATCGCGGGCGAGCTTGGCCTGCACGAATCCACCATTTCACGCGCCACAACGCAGAAGTACATGCTCACTCCGTTTGGCACGCTGGAACTCAAGCGCTTCTTTGGTGCGGGGGTGTCCACGGACGGCGGCGATGCCACCTCGGCCACGGCCGTGCAGACCTTCATCCGCCAGATGGTGGCCGAAGAGAACCGGGCCAAGCCCCTGTCCGACAGCCAGATCATGGAAAAACTGGCTGACCAGGGCATCGTCATTGCCCGCCGGACGGTGGCGAAGTACCGCGAAGCGCTACGCATTGCGCCCGCCGCGCTGCGCAAGGCGCAGGCCTCGGCCCGCTGAAAACAGGGACGGACTTTCTGGAAAACGTCCCTTATTTCAACGGGTTGCGTGACAAATCGGTTGCAAATTTTTTTGCATGCGGGGACTTGTCAGTACCGGAATAATTTTCGATAATTATTCTCATGTACATTTGCGTATGTAATGCCATCACCGAACGCCAAGTCCGCGCCAGCGTGGACGCGGGCGCGACGTCGCTTTCCGACCTGCAATTCGAGCTGGGCGTCGCCACGTGCTGCGGCTGCTGTGCGGCTACCGCCGCCGAATACCTGCCGGGCGGCCGCTGCTCCAGCGTGTGCGACGTGCGCTCGATCGCCGTTCCGGTCAACCCGCCGGCCGCCATGGCCGAACCGGGCGCCGCCGCGGCGAACAGCAGCTATCCGGTCATCCAGGTCGCCGTCGCCTGAACGGCGGCGTCCCCCTCGGCTCGCTGGCCTGGTCCCGCGAGCCGTCGCATTTCTGCTTCACAAAACTCCCTGATCGTTTCCCCCAGGTCGCGCACCGCTTCACGTGCGGGTTGCGACACGCATAGCGCCAGCTCGGACGACGGTACGGCGGGAAACGCCTCGTCCACCTGACGGTGCCCCGCTGCCATGCAGCGCCGTTCCAGCAAGGCCACCCCCAAGCCCCCGGCCAGCGCGGCCTGCAGCCCCATCAGGTTGGGGCTTTCGTAGGCGATGCGCCACCGGCGCCCGGCCTGTTCCAGCGCGTGAATGGCACGGTTGCGATAGATGCATCCCTGCGGAAAAGCCACCAGGGGCACGGGTTCGCTCGCGGTCGGCAGTTCGCCCGGGCCGGCAATCCAGTGCAGGTGCTCGGGCCATGCGGCCAGTGCCGCGCCCACGCCCGGTTCGCGCTTGAGCAGCGCTATGTCCAGGTCGCCGCGTTCCAGGCTGCGAGTGAGGGCGACGGTCAGGTCGCAACGCACGGACAGCTGCACGGCCGGGCGGGCGCGGGTAAATTGCGCCACCACGGCGGTCAGGGTGTCGGCCGCGAAGTCGTCCGGAATGCCCAGTCGAATCACCTCGACCCGCTTGCGCCCGCTGACCGCCTCGCGCACCTCGGTGGACAACGCCAGCATGCGTCGGGCATAGCCCAGCAGGCGTTCGCCGTCCTCGGTCAGGTGCACCTGGCGGCCGTCGCGCACGAACAGCGCACATTCGAGCGTCTCTTCGAGCTTGCGGATCTGCTGGCTGACGGTGGACTGGCTGCGGTGTACGCGCTCGCCGGCCCGGGTGAAACCGCCCGCGTCCACCACCGAGACAAAGCTGTGCAATAGATCCAGATCCAGCATGGCAATCGCCTTTCCATTGGTTTTTCAAATACTTTTGATCCAAATAAAGCGTTTGTCAATGGATAGGGCCGCGCCCAGAATGGGCTCCTCATTCCTGCCTGTCTACCTTGGACCTGCCCATGAAGGCCTCCTCTGCCCTTCCCGCCTCGCTTCCCGCGGCCTCACCCGACGGCACGCCCATGGGCGTGGCCTGGGCGCCCATCGCGGCCTTTTGCTTTCTGTGGAGTTCGGCATTTGCCGCGGCCAAGATCGCGGTGCGCGACTGCCCGCCGCTGACCCTGCTGACCGTGCGCTTCCTGATCGCGGGAGCATTGATGCTGGGGGTGGCGGTGGCCAGCGGCCGCTGGTCGCGTCCCAGTGGCCGTGACGTGGCGGCGCTGGTGCTGTTGGGCGTGCTGAACAACGCGCTGTACCTGGGTCTGAGCTGGAGCGGCATGACCACCGTGTCGTCGGCGTTCACGGCCGTGCTGATCAGCACCAATCCGCTGTTGATCGGTGTGCTGGCCGGGCCGGTACTGGGCGAGCGGCTGGGCTGGCGCAAGTTGCTGGGATTGTGCCTGGGCCTGGCCGGCGTGGCGCTGGTGTTGCGGTCGCGCCTGTCGGGCATGCAGGAGGACCTGCACGGCACGCTGCTGGTCACGGGGGGCCTGGTGGCACTGGTGGCCGGCACGCTGCTCTACAAGCGCCTGAAGCCCGCGACAGGCCTGTGGACGGCCACCGGCATTCAATCATTGGCCGGCGCCGTCGCGCTGTTGCCCATTGCCCTGCTGCACGACAACCTTGCCGAGGCGCGCTTCACGGCCAGTCTGTTCTGGAGCATGGCCTACATGATCGTGGCGGTGTCGATCGGCGGCTACTACCTGTGGTTCATGATCCTGGGCCGCGCCAGCGCCACCGCCGCCAGCGCGCTGCATTTCCTGATGCCGCCCCTGGGCCTGCTGTTCGGCTGGCTGGTGCTGCGCGAATCAGTGTCGTGGCTGGACTTGCTGGGCATCGTGCCGATCGCGCTCGGTATCTGGCTCGCCACGCGGCGCGCCCCTTGAGATGCAGGGCGTGCACGCGCGGGGTCCTACCAGGCCGCCATGGTGCGCGGATCTTGGGGCGAGGCCACACGCGGCGCGATCATTGCCGCGGGTTGTTCTGGCACAACGCGACGCGGTGGCGGAAATCGGTGCGCAAACGTGCCGAGGGATTGCTTGAACACGGCGTGATGCGGCCGTGAATGAGGGCCGATTCATGCCATGCGCGCGCTCACAAGGCGCAGATAAGCTGCGCCGTGCCTGCAAATCATCACGCACACATACTCATTCTCATTTGTTTGTCGCTTTCTTGTAGCGCTCGTAAAGCGGTTTACCAAATGCGCGCCAAGGCTAGTCGCGGCCCCGCGCAGGATGGTAGTCTGCCGGGGTTGCGTACTCGCGGCATCGTGCGCTTCTTGTCGCGATGCGATGCGCGTCGCGCCTGACTGCAAGGAGTCCATTATGAAAGGCGATAAAACCGTCATCCAGTTCCTGAACAAGCAACTGACCAACGAACTGACGGCGATCAACCAGTATTTCCTGCATGCGCGCATGCTGAACCACTGGGGCTTCGACAAGCTGGGCAAGCACGAATACGAAGAGTCCATCGGCGAAATGAAGCATGCTGATCGTCTGATCGCGCGCATCTTCATGCTCGATGGCCTGCCCAACCTGCAAGACCTGCACAAGCTGCTGATCGGCGAAGACGTGCCTGAGCTGCTGGCTTGTGACCTGAAGCTGGAACAAGCTGCACACGCCACCGTCAAGGAAGCGATCGCGCACTGTGAATCCGTGCGTGACTACGTGTCGCGCGATCTGTTCCAGGACATCCTGGACGACACGGAAGAGCACATCGACTACCTGGAAACCCAGATCGACCTGATCGACAAGGTCGGCCTGCAGAACTACCTGCAAAGCCAGATGTCCGTGCCCGAGTGATTGCCATCGCGGCATGAAAATGGCGCCCCTGGGGGCGCCATTTTTTTTACCCTCGCGCCCTGCGCGACAAGGTCGGTGGGCTTACTGCGGACGGGCCGGGCATTCGGCCATGGTGCCCCAGGCACGATTGGGCGCACAGTACTTGTTGCGCGCCGCCCAGGAACACGACGGGCGGTCGAAGAATCCTTGCGAGGCACACTGCGCCAGTTCGCGCTTGAGCGCATCTTGCCAGCCGGGCGCGCCAGGCGCCGGCGACGAGTTGGGCGGGGGGGGCTGCACCATCTGCGGGTTGCCGTAGCCGCCGGCCTGCACTTGGGCCGGCGCTTGTTGGGCCTGGCCGCCGTTGACGGCGGTGCCGGTGCCGGGCGCTTGCAGATCGAGCGTGCTGACGTCGGACGACCCCTGCGGCAGCGGCACTTCGGAAGCGGCGGCGATTTCGCGCGCCTGTTCCTGGGTGATGCGTTCGCGCGAGAGCTTCACGGCCGGGTCGCTGACGGTATCGAACAGGGAAACCGTGTTGATGGCCCATTCGCGGTCGGCGGGCTTGTCGGGCACGCCGAGCGTGCCGTCGATGCGCGGCTGCGGCGGCTGGGCCACGTAGGGACGCCCGTTGGCGTCGAGCACGGGCTGCTGCGACGCGGCCGCATCCTGGCCGGGCGCAGGCGCGGCGGGCGGCGCATGCGCCACCAGCCAATCACCCAGTTGAATACCGCCCCAGGCCGACGCGCCGAGCGCCAGCAGAAGCGTTGCGAATAATAAACGCCAAGACATTGCTACCCTCATGTGCCGTGCGGTACCCGAACGGGTCTACGCCTTGTCTCCGAAGACCTTGCCGCCGTGCTCTCGCATGGCGTGGAATTTCACATCCGGATACAGTTCCTCGGCCACGCGCAACTGCGCGGGAGAACTGATCAAAAACGCCGCCGCATCGACCACATCATAGGCGATATGAGCCGCATTGGCATCCATGAACTTGCGCAGCGCCTTGGGGTTTTCAGACGTAATCCAACGTGCCATTGTGTAGCGCGAAGGCAGCATCCGGGCGTCTACGCCGTACTCGGTTTTCAAGCGGTGGGCGACCACTTCGAACTGCAGTTGGCCGACCGCGCCGAGCAGCAGCGAGCCGCCGGCAGCCTCGGGACGGAACACCTGGATGGCGCCCTCTTCGCCCAGCTGGGTCAGGCCGGTACGCAATTGCTTGGTGCGCAGCGGGTCCTTCACTTCAACCGCCTGGAACAGTTCCGGCGCGAAGAACGGCAGGCCGGTGAACTGCAGGGTTTCGCCTTCGGTCAGCACGTCGCCCAGTTGCAGCACGCCGTGGTTGGGAATGCCGATCACGTCGCCGGCATAGGCTTCGTCGAGCAGTTCGCGGCGCTGCGACAGGAACGACACGACGTTGTTGGGGCGCATTTCCTTGTTGGTGCGCGCGACCTTCAGGCGCATGCCGCGTTCGAAGCGGCCGGAGCTGACGCGCACGAAGGCGACGCGATCGCGGTGGGCCGGGTCCATGTTGGCCTGCACCTTGAAGACGACGCCGGTGAACTTGGGTTCTTCGGGTTGCACTTCACGCTGCAAGGCCATGCGCGGGCCAGGCGGCGGGGCCTGCTCGACCAGGGCGTCCAGCACTTCCTGCACGCCGAAGTTGTTGATGGCCGAACCGAAGAACACCGGGGTCTGCTTGCCGGCCAGGAATTGCGCGCGGTCGAACGCGGGCGCGGCTTCGTTGATCAGTTCGATCTCGCCGCTGGCCTGTTCGAAGGCCGAGCCGAAGCGGCGGCCGATCTCGGGGTTGGACAGGCCTTCGATGAAGTCGTCATTGTCCGAGCGGCGCTCTTGTCCGGGGCGGAACACGCGCATGCGGTCGCGGCGGATGTCGAACACGCCGCCGAAGGCCTTGCCCATGCCGACGGGCCAAGAGAATGGCACGGCGTCCATGCCCAGGTGGCCTTCGATTTCGGACAGCAGTTCGAGCGGCTCGCGCACTTCGCGGTCCATCTTGTTGATGAACGTGATGATGGGGGTATTGCGGGCCCGGCAGACCTGCAGCAGGCGGATCGTCTGCGGTTCGACGCCGTTGGCGGCGTCGATGACCATCAGCGCGGCATCCACCGCCGTCAGCACCCGGTAGGTGTCTTCGGAGAAGTCCTGGTGGCCCGGGGTGTCGAGCAGGTTGATGACGCAGTCGCGGTATTCCATCTGCATCACCGAGGACGCCACGGAAATGCCGCGCTGCTTTTCGATTTCCATCCAGTCGGACGAGGCGTGGCGCGACGCCTTGCGCGCCTTGACGCTGCCGGCGATCTGGATCGCGCCTGCAAACAGCAGCAGCTTTTCGGTCAGCGTGGTCTTGCCCGCGTCAGGGTGGGAAATGATGGCGAACGTGCGGCGCCGCGCGACTTCTTGAGGGATGTTCATGATCGGAGGATTCTACTCAACGCCGCATTTCAGTCCGGCGCGGTCCGGTATCGTGCATCAAAACAAGCGGGGCACGCGCCGCTGCCGGCGCGTGCCCCGCGCGGGAAAATTCAGGAATGGCGGCGGAACGACGCCAGGAACACGCCGGCCAGGATGAACAGCGAACCGAAGGTGCGGTTCATCCAGCGGATGTGCTTGGCATCGCGCAGCAGGCGCAGCACGCGGGCGGCCAACAGGGTGTAGACACCCATCGCGACCAGGTCGGTGAACGCCAGCGTGCCCGCCAGCGCCGCGTACTGCGGCGTGAGCGGCAAGGCGGTATCGACGAACTGCGGCACCACGGCCAGCAGGAACACCGTGCCCTTGGGGTTCATGGTGTTGATCAGGAAACCGCGCATGACCAGCTCGCGGATCGAGGCCTGCTTGGGATCGCCCGCGTCCACCGCGACAGGCGCGGCGTCGGTGCGGATCTGGCGCACGCCCAGGTAGATCAGGTAGGCCACGCCCAGGTACTTGACCACGTTGAAGGCCATCTCGGACGTGGCCAGCACCGCGCCCAGGCCGACAGCGACCACGACGAACTGGAACAGGATGCCCATGATGAGGCCGGCCGTGTTCCAGTAGCCGCGTGCGAATCCGTATTTCAGTCCGGAAGACATGGCCGAAATGGCCCCTGCGCCGGGAGAGAACGAAATGGCCCAGGAGGCCAGGAAGAACGTCAACCAGGTTGAGAGGGGCATGATGGCGCGGGTCCGTGGGTCGCTGTGAGGGAGGTGCCTGGGATATTACTTGGACAGCAGCGCGGCGCGGGGCGCGCCTGCCGGACGACCCGAGCCGCCGTTGCCGGCGGGACGTGCCGAGCCTTCGGGGCGGCGGTGGTTCTGCTGCGGGCGGGCCTCGTTGCGGCCGGCGTGGGCCGGGCGTTCGGCGGGCTTGCCGTCGCGCGGTGCCGGGTTGCCGCGGCCTTCGCCGGCGGCGCGGGCCGGGGCCGGCGCACGGCCGCTGCCGGCGCTGCGCGGCGCGGCGTTGGCCGGGCGCGAGCGGCGGTCGCCACCGTTGCCATTGCCACCGCGGCCGCCATTGCGGTTGCCGCCGCGCGGGGAGCGCGCGTCTTCGTCGCGTTCCTGGCGGTCAAAGGCCGCCGCGCTGGTGGCGGGCGGGGTCCAATCCAGTACCGGCTTGCGCTCGATGGTCTTCTTGATCAGGCGCTCGATGTCCTTGAGCAGCTTGATTTCGCTGTTATCCACCAGCGAGACCGCGGCGCCCGTGGCGCCGGCGCGGCCCGTGCGGCCGATGCGGTGCACGTAGTCTTCCGGCACGTTGGGCAATTCGAAGTTCACCACCTGGGGCAGCTGGTCGATGTCCAGGCCGCGGGCAGCGATGTCGGTGGCCACCAGGACCGTGACGGTGCCGTCCTTGAAGCCGGCCAGCGCGCGGGTGCGGGCCGATTGGCTCTTGTTGCCGTGGATGGCGGCGGCGGTCAGGCCGTCTTTCACGAGCTTTTCGGCCAGGCGGTTGGCGCCGTGCTTGGTGCGCGTGAACACCAGCACCTGGTGCCAGCCGCTTTCGCGGATGATGTGGCTGATCAGGTCGCGCTTGTGGTGCTGTTCGACCAGGTGCACCGTCTGGGTGACCAGTTCGGTGGCGGTGTTGCGCGGGGTGACCGAGACTTCGCCCGGATCATTCAGCACGCCGCGGGCCAGTGCACGGATTTCGTCCGAGAACGTGGCCGAGAACAGCAGGTTCTGGCGCTGCTTGGGCAGCAGGGCCAGGATCTTGCGGATGTCGCGGATGAAGCCCATGTCCAGCATGCGGTCGGCTTCGTCCAGCACCAGGATCTCGACGCCGGACAGGTCGACGGTCTTCTGGCCGCAGTGGTCCAGCAGGCGGCCGGGCGTGGCCACCAGGATGTCCAGCGGCTTGCGCAGCGCGGAGATCTGGGGGTTGATGTTGACGCCGCCGAACATCACCATGGACGTCAGCGAGGTGTGCTTGCCGTAGGTCTGCACCGATTCGGCGACCTGCGCGGTCAGTTCACGCGTCGGGGTCAGGATCAGGCAACGGGGGCGGCCGGGCTTGCGGGCCTCGGGCTTTTTCTGCATCAGCAGATGCAGGATGGGCAGCGTGAAGCCAGCGGTCTTGCCGGTGCCGGTCTGGGCGGCGGCGAGCAGGTCGCCACCTTTCAGGACCTGCGGGATCGCCTGGGCCTGGATGGGGGTGGGTGCGGTATAGCCGGTGTCGGCAATGGCGCGCAACAGGGAATCAGCCAGCCCGAGGTCGGCGAAAGAGGAAGAGGTAGTCAAAACAACTCCAGCGGCAGCCCGTCGCTCAAGTTGAGAGACTCCAATCCAGGCGGACGAATAAGGAGAAAAGGGAAGCGCCCTTATTGGGCGAAGCTTGGCGGCGAAGTGCCTAGCGGACGTGTGCAGATTGGCAAAGCACACAGGGCGATTGTAGCTGATGCGGCGCCGCAACACCCGCGGAATTCCCGTCGGAGGTATAACTAAGTAACATTTAGCAGCTCCTATTACGATTTAGGTGTAATCCCTAGTGCGACCCTCCCTATAATCCGAGCGCTTATCTCCCACATAAAGAAATAAAGGGTTGCTATGAAAAAGGCGGCAGTAGCGGGTTTGGTCGTTGCGCTGGGCGCAATCTGGACGGGCACGGCCTGGTACACGGGCCAGAAGGCCGAGGCGTTCGTCAAACAGTCGATTGACGAAGGCAACGTCGAACTCAAGAAGGTTGCCGACAAATGGGGCGTGACCGCCGTGATCGAACTGATGTCGTTCGAGCGCGGCGTGTTTTCCTCGTCCGAGCGCTATCGCGTGAAGTTCACGCTGCCCGCCAAGGATGGCAAGCCGGCCGAAGAGCACGAGGTCCAGTTCACCGAGCAACTGGATCACGGCCCCTTCCCGCTGTCGAACCTGACCTCGGGCAAGCTGGCGCCGGCCATGGTCGCCAGCCGCTTCAAGATCGAGGAAACGCCTGCCGTCAAGGGCTGGTTCACGGCCACCAAGGGCGCCACGCCGCTGTCCGGCGCCTATAGCGTCAGCTATGGCAAGAACATCACCGGCACGTTCAACCTGGCCCCGGCTGAAGCCACCAGCAACGCCACCACGCTGACCTTTGCCGGCATGACGGGCGATGTCGAGTACGAAACCGCCACCAAGCACGGCGTCTTCGCCATGAAGAGCGACAGCGTGGCGCTGTCGGGTCCGGCCGACGAAAGCGACATCGTGGGCATGACCATCAAGGGCATCGCGTTCAACAGCGACCTGACCCCGGGCAAGAGCGACATGCTCATGGGCAGCCAGAAGATGACCTTCAAGGATTGGACGATT
Organism: Achromobacter sp. NCFB-sbj8-Ac1-l; assembly: GCF_052695805.1. Classification (NCBI taxonomy): domain Bacteria; kingdom Pseudomonadati; phylum Pseudomonadota; class Betaproteobacteria; order Burkholderiales; family Alcaligenaceae; genus Achromobacter; species Achromobacter sp. NCFB-sbj8-Ac1-l. Next base: position 156,818 of record NZ_CP199812.1, read on the forward strand.
TCGTCCAAGACCCGTCCGCCGGTGCAGTTCAAGGACACCACCGTGGCCGTGGACCTGTCGGAAGCGGATGCCGGCGTGAGCGGCAAGTTGATGCTGGACTTCGGCATGATCAATGTCGAGAACAAGGACATGGCGGGCGTGCAGCTGGCCCTGGGCCTGACGAACCTGGACCCGAAGGCGCTCAAGGCCCTGAACGACGTGTATGAAGCCGCATCGCGCCGCATGGTGCAAAGCGGCGAGCAGAAGTCGCCGGAGTTCACGCCGGAAGAGCAGCAAGTGCTCAAGACCAACGTCGAGCTGCTGCTGGCCGGCAACCCCGGCCTGTCGGTGTCGCCCCTGCAAGTGCGCACCACCAACGGTACGTCGACGTTCAAGCTGGACGTGAGCCTGGCCAAGCCGGCCTCGGTGGACCAGCCCGCCTCGGATGTGGCCATGCAGGCGATCCGCAAGCTGGACGCCAAGCTGGTGCTGTCCAAGGGCAACATGGCAGACCTGATGGCGATCCAGCCGCAACTGCAAGGCGTGCCGGCCGACCGTGCGGCCCAGACCGCCAAGGGCCAGGCCGAAATGGTGGGCACGATGGCGACCGCCATGGGCGTGGCCAAGGTCGAAAACGACAATATCGTTTCGTACCTGAACTATGCTGATGGCCAGGTGGACTTCAACGGCAAGAAGATGCCGCTGCAACAGTTCATGATGATGGTCATGAGCGGTGCAATGGGTGGCATGCGCTAAGCCCTTCCGCGCACGGATCGGACGCGCCGGCGGGATGCCGGCGCCCATTGCGGGCTGCGGCGCCTTCGGGCGCGGCAGCCCGTTTTTCATGTGACGATCACAACACCAAAAGGGGCATCATGAGAAAGTGGGTATCGACAGGCTGCGCGGTGGTGGCGCTGGGTGCGATCTGGACCGCCACCGCCTGGTACACCGGCAAGCAGCTGGAGGCGGGGCTGGGACCCTTGGCCGAGACGGCCAATGCGCAGGCGCGGCAGATCGGCTTGACGGTGATGGGCCAGCCCGTGTCGTTCGAACAGGTGTCGTTCGAGCGGGGCGTGTTCACATCGCACGCCCGCTATCGCGTTCTGGCCACGCCGTCCGAGCGGGACCGCGTTGCCGACAAGCAGGACGTCCAGTTCCTGGCGCGCATCGATCATGGCCCTTTTCCCCTGTTCCGGCTTGCCGAAGGCCATTTCATGCCCGCCATGGCCGCCGCCCGCGTGCAGTTGGCCCAGACGCCCTCGACCGCCGCATGGTTCAGCGGAGCCAAGGGCGCGGCGCCGGCGATGGCCGAGGCCGTGGCCAGCTATGGCCGGGTGGTATCGGGCACGTTGACGCTGGCGCCGGTGGATTATGCGCAGGACGGCACCACGGCCAGCTTCTCGGGCCTGCAGGCCCGGGCCAGCGTGGCGCCGGATGGCAGGCACACGACGTTTGCCGTTGCGGCCGAGAAGATGGATTCCACCGAGCCGTTCGACGAAAAGGGCGTCACGCGTACGCGCCGGCTGTCATTGCGCGGGCTGGACTTCTCGCACGAATCGACCCAGGCCGCCGACGGCGCGGTGACCAGCACCAGCCAGGCGGCGATCAAGCACTGGACGGTAGAGATCGACGATCAGCCGGTCACGTTGCGCGATCTGGTCGTGACGGCCGACGCCAGCGGTACGCGCAGCGCCATGAACAGCACGTTCAAGGCGCAGGTCGCAGGGATCGATGTGCGCGGCACGCAGGTGGCCAGCGTGCGCATGACGGCCCGCGCAGCCAACGTGGACCTGGCCTCGTTCGAGGCCTTTCGCGGCATGATGGAGCAGGCCGAGGGCGGCGCATCGATGGGCGAGAAAATGGAGGGCATGGCGCATCTGATGAAGTTCCTGCTGGCCAAGCCGGCCTTCGCGGTGGACACGTTGCAGGTGGACACGCCCAGCGGCCCGGCGACGCTGCGGCTGGAGGTGGCACTGGATGCGCCTACGCTGTGGAACCGCGCGCCGGCCGCGATCATCAAGGAAACCGTGAAGAAGCTGGACTTGCGCCTGAGCGTGCCCACCGAGAGCCTGGTGGACCTGATCTCGGTGCGTGGCCTGGCAGAGGGGCAGCCTGCCGAGGTCGCGCGCGACGCGGCGCGTCAGCAGGCCGATGCCATCCGCGACCGGTTCCTGCAGAGTCAATGGGGGCGTCAGGACGGCGACAAGCTGGTCACCAATCTGAACTTCGAGGGTGGACAGGTGGAAATCAACGGCGAACGCATGACAGTCGATGCGTTCATGACCCGGCCGCTGATGCCGCGCTATCGCTGAGACGCCGCGGACCCGCGCGAGGGTCCGCGTCCGCGGGACTTCAAGCCGGCAAGGCCCCCGCCGCCACATCGCCGTTACGCAGTACCGCCACGTGCGAGCGCTTGTCGGCGGCCTTCATGATGTCTTCGGTGGGGTCGCCCTGCACCAGCAGCAGGTCGGCCACGTTGCCTTCCAGCACGGCGCCGTGCCGGTCCATGCCCATCAGGTCGTGGCCGCGGGATGTGCCGGCGATCAGCGCGTCAATCGGCGTCATGCCGAACTCGACCATGTAGGCCAGTTCCATCGCGTTGTCGCCATGCAGGTTGAACGGCGTGCCGGCGTCGGTGCCCAGCGCGATGCGGCCGCCGGCCTTGTAGTACATCTGGATGGATTCTCGATGGCGCTGTTCTACCGCGCGGGCTTTTTCCACCGCGTAGGCCGGAATGCCGTTGTCGGCGTTGGCCACGATGTTGCGCACGGCGGCGATGGTCGGGACCAGGTAGGTCTGGGCCTCCAGCATTTCGCGCAGGCAGTCCTCGTCCATGAAGATGCCGTGCTCGATCGAGTCGATGCCGGCGCGAACCGCATTCAGGATGCCTTGGGTGCCCTGCGCGTGGCTGGCCGTGCTTTTGCGAAAGCGCTTGGCTTCGTGCACCCCGGCCTTCATTTCGTCGAAGCTGTAGTGGGCATCCATGGGGCTGACGCCCGGCGTCATGACGCCGCCGGTGGCCATGATCTTGACGAGGTCGCAGCCGGCATGCACCTGCTCGCGCACCGCCTTGACCACTTCCTCGCAGCCGTCGGCCACGCGGCCGATGCGGTTGCCGTGCCCGCCCGTCATGCAGATGATGCGGCCCGAGGCCTTGATGGTCGGGCCGGGAAAGACACCCCGCGCAATGGCGTCGCGCACGCCGAATTCCAGGTAGTCCTTGCCGCCGCAGTCACGCAGCGCCGTGCAGCCGCCGCGCAGCGCCGCCTGCGCGTTTTCCAGTGCGGTCAGCGTGATTTGGGCGGGTCCTTGCTTGGCCATCTGCATCTGTGGATCGGCGCCGCCGGTGTAGACCAGGTGCACGTGGCAATCGGCCAGGCTGGGCATCAGCGTCAGGCCGTTCGTATCCACCCGTCGCCCCGCGAAGCCGGTGAATTCACCGGCCGGCGCCACGCGCACGATGCGCTCGCCTTCAACCAGCACGCCGTGATTGGGCAGGACTTTGCCCAGGCCGTCGAACACCTTGCCGCCGATGAACAGGGTTTGCCGCGTTGCCGTCATGTCTCGCTCCTTGGTATGGACTGCCCCTAGCCGATCACTTCCAGCCCCTCGCGGGACATGGCCTGCAATCGAGGCATCAGCCCCAGCAGGTGCTGGCTGTAGGGGTGCTGGGGATGTTCGAACAGGGCTTCGGTATCGGCCACTTCCAGCAGTTCGCCGTAACGCATGACGCCGACCCGATCGCACATCTGGCGGATCACCGGCAGGTCGTGGCTGATGAACAGCATGGTCAGGCCCAGCTGTTCCTGCAGGTCTTTCAGCAGGTTCAGGATCTGCGCCTGGATGGAGACGTCCAGCGCCGAGGTGGGCTCGTCGCAGATGAGGAAGCGCGGCCGCGTGGCCAGGGCCCGCGCAATGCAGATGCGCTGGCGCTGGCCGCCCGAGAATTCATGCGGAAAGCGCTCGGCGGCGCGGTCGCCCAGCCCCACGACGTCGAGCAGGTCGGCCACCACCTGGCGGGTTTCGGCTTCGTTGGCCGCCAGCTTGTGGAAGCGGATCGGCTCAGCCACGATGTCCAGCACCCGCATGCGCGGATTGAGCGACGAGAACGGGTCCTGGAAAATCATCTGGATCTGCCGGCGAAACGGATTGAGCTGCTTTTCGCCCTTGAGCGCCGTGAGGTCGGTGCCGCCGAAATTGACCGAGCCCTCGCTGGGCGTATACAGCCCCGAAATCAGCCGCGCCACGGTGGACTTGCCCGAGCCGGATTCGCCCACCAGACCGAACACCTCGCCTTCGCCGATCGAGAAATTGACACGCTTGACGGCATCCAGCGTGCGCTGGTTGCGCTTGAGCAGCGCGTTCTTGAGCACGAAGCGCATGGACAGGTCCGTGACTTGCACCAGCGGGCCGCCGGTGGCCGCGCCGAAGTCGCGGCGTTGGCCCAGCCAGTGCGTGGCCAGGTCCAGCGGCTTGGCCGGCGTCTTGACGTCTTCGATGTAGGTGACCAGCGGAAAGCGCTTGAGCTTGATGTCCGGCCGCGGCACGGCCGAGATCAGGCTGCGCGTATAGGGGTGGTCGGGGTCGCCCAGGATCTTGGCGGTGGGACCTTGCTCGACCAGCTTGCCGTGGTACAGCACGGCCACCCGGTCGGTCACGTCGGCGATCACGCCCATGTCGTGGGTGATGATGATCATGCCTACCTGTTCCTGGCGGCACAGTTTTTTCAGCAGGTCCAGGATCTGCGCCTGGATGGACACATCCAGCGCCGTGGTGGGCTCGTCCGCGATGATCACTTCAGGTTCGCAGCACAGCGCCAGCGCGATCACCACGCGCTGTCGCATGCCGCCCGAGAACTGGTGGGGATACTGCTGCACGCGCAGCTCGGGCTGGTCGATGCCGACCTGCGCCAGCAACTGCACGGCGCGCTTCTTGGCGGCCTCGTGCGTCAGGTCCAGGTGTACCAGCATGGTCTCGACCAGTTGGCTTTCCACGGTTTGCAGCGGGTCCAGCGAGGTCAGCGGGTCCTGGAAGATCATGCCGATGCGGCGGCCACGCACTTTGCGCTGCTGCGCCGGCGTCAGCGTGTCGATGCGTTCGCCATTGAGCAGCACCTGGCCGCCCGCCAGGCGGCCAGGTGCCTCGAGCAGGCCGATCACCGCATTGCCGATGGTGGACTTGCCGGCGCCGGACTCGCCGACCACGCCGAGGATCTCGCCTTTCTCCAGCGACAGCGACACGCCGTCCACGGCCACCAGGGTGCCGCGGCGGCTGGGAAATTCAATCCGGATATCTTCGATGTTGAGCAGGGCCATGACGTCCTCAGCGCAGCTTGGGGTTGAGCGCGTCGCGCAGCCAGTCGCCCAGCAGGTTGACCGACAGCACCAGCGCCACCAGCGCGATGCCGGGGAAGATGGAGATCCACCACATGCCCGAGAAAAGATAGCTGTTGCCGATGCGGATCAGCGTGCCCAGCGACGGCGCGGTGGGCGGCAGGCCCACGCCCAGGAACGACAGGGTGGCTTCGGTGATGATGGCAATGGCCAGGTGGATGGTGGCGATGACCAGCACCGGGCCCATCACGTTGGGCAGGATGTGCCGGCGCAGGATGGTGAAGCGGCCGATGCCGATCAGCCGTGCCGCCTGCACGTATTCCTTGTTGCGCTCGACCAGCGTCGAGCCTCGCACCGTGCGGGCGTACTGCACCCAGCCGGAAATGCCGATGGCGAAGATCAGCACGTACAGCGCCAACTGATCGTGCATGTCGCGCGGCAACAGCCCGCGCGCCACCCCGTCGATCAGCAGCGCCACCAGGATGGCGGGAAATGACAGCTGCACGTCGGCGATGCGCATGATGAAGCTGTCGACGCGGCCGCCGGCGTAGCCACTGATGAGGCCCAGCGTGACGCCCAGCACCATCGAGAACAGCACCGAGGCAAACCCCACCAGCAGCGACACCCGCGAGCCATACATCACGGCCGACAGGATGTCGCGGCCCTGGTCGTCGGTGCCCAGCAGGAAATCCGGGCTGCCACCCTCTTCCCAGGCGGGGGGCGTGTTGGCGTCCATGATGTTCACGGACGCTAGGTCGAACGGGTTGTGAGGGGCGATCAGGGGCGCGCCCAGCGCGCCCAGCAGAATGACCAGCGTGACGGCGGCGGCGATGATGGCGCCTGGCGAGCGCTTGAAGCTGTGCCAGAGGTCGCTGTCGGCGGCGCGCGAGAAAAAGGGAGCGATGCGGGCGATCATGGGGGGTTCCCTTATTTGCTCTGCACGCGCAGGCGCGGGTCGACGGCGAAATACAGCAGATCGACCACCAGGTTGATGACGACGAACATGAACGCGATCAGCACGAGGTAGGCGGCCATCACGGGGATGTCGACCATGCTGATGGCCTGGATGAACAGAAGGCCCATCCCCGGCCACTGGAACACGGTTTCGGTGATGATGGCGAAGGCGATGATCGAGCCGAGCTGCAGGCCGGTGATGGTAATGACCGGCACCATGGTGTTCTTGAGGGCATGGCGGAAATTGATGAGCCGCTCGGGCAGGCCGCGGGCGCGCGCGAACTTGATGAAGTCGGCGCGCAGCACTTCCAGCATTTCGGCGCGCACCAGCCGCATGATCAGGGTCATCTGGAACAGCGCCAGGGTGATGGCCGGCATGATCAGCGCGAGCAGCCCGGACTTGGTCAAAAAGCCCGTGGTCCACCAGCCCAGCCCCACCACGTCACCGCGGCCGAAGCTGGGCAGCCATCGCAATTGCACGCCGAAAAACAGGATGAGCAGGATGCCGATCAGGAAGGTGGGCAGCGAAATGCCGGCCAGCGAGATCGCCATGAAGGCCTTGGACAGTACGCCATGGCGCTTGAGCGCCGTGTAGATGCCCATCGGGATGCCCAGCGCCAGCGCCATCACGGCGGACACGAAGGACAGTTCCAGCGTGGCGGGCATGCGCTCTTCGAGCAGTTCGCTGACGGGGCGGCGATGGCGATACGAAATGCCGAAGTCGCCCCGTGCGGCGTTGGCGACGAAACGCGCGTACTGCACCAGGAACGGATCGTTCAGGCCGAGCTGTTCGCGCAGTTGGACGCGCTGTTCGGGCGTGGTGTCCTGGCCAACCATGCTGGCGATCGGGTCGCCAACGTAGCGGAACATGGAGAACGCGATCAGCGCCACCGTCAACATCACCAGCACCGACTGGATCAGCCGCTGCGCAATAAAGGAAAGCATGGTTGGATGCCCTCTTGGTCGGATAACGCCGGGCCGCGCATTGCCTGGGGCGGCAAGCGGGGCTGGTCCGGGCGCACCCGGGCGGCGGCAAGCCGCCCGGCGTTCGCTTCATGCGGCCGGCGTGTGCCTTGCGGCGCGTGCCGGCCTTTGGGGCTACGGCAGGACGACGTCGCGCAGGTCCAGCACGTCATCGGCGCGCTGGATGACCTTGATGTTGTCCTTCACGCCCCACGACATCGGCTGCTGGTGCAGCGGCAGGTAGCCGAAGTCGCTGCGCACGATGCCGAAGGCCTCCTTGATCATCGCGTTGCGCTTGGCCTGGTCGGTTTCGACGCCGATCTTGCTGGTCAGCTCGTCGACCTTCTTGTTGCAGTAGCCGCCCAGGTTGAACTGGCCCGCGGCTGTCTTGGCGTCGCGGCACGAGGTCAGGTTAAGCAATGTGTTGTGGGCGTCGGTCGAGCTGGGTGTCCACCCCAGCATGTACATGCTGGTCTGGTTGCCGGCCTGCAGCAGGATCTTGCCGAAATACTTCGACTTGGTCTGTGCCAGCAGATTGATCTTGATGCCGACCCGCGCCAGCATGCCGGCCACGGCCTGGCAGACCTTTTCGTCATTGACGTAGCGGTCGTTGGGGCAGTCCATGGTGACGGTGAAGCCCTTGGGGTAGCCGGCTTCGGCCAGCAGCTTCTTGGCACGTTCAGGGTCGGGCTTGTAGGGCGCGCCGAACGATTCGTCGTAACCGTTGATGGCGGTTGCGATCAGCGAGCCCAGCGGCTTGGCCGCGTTGCGCATGATCTTTTCGTTGATGGCCTTGGTGTCCACGGCCAGCACGACCGCTTCGCGCACCTTCGGGTCCTTGAAGGGGTTCTTGCCCTTGACGTCCGAGAACAGCAGTTCGTCGCGGTCCTGGTCCATGCCGATGAAGATGGCACGGGCTTCGGGCGCGGTCAGCGGCTTGACGCCCTTGGCGTCTTCCAGGCGCTTCCAGTCCTGCACCGGCACCGGCTGCACCAGGTCCATTTCGCCGGAAATCAGGGCGGCCACGCGGGTGGCTTCCTGCGTGATGGGCTGGAAGATGACTTCGTCGACGTTGGTCTTGATGTCTTTGTTCCAGTATCCGTCGTAGCGCTTGAGGACCGTCTTCACGTCGGGCTGGCGCGAGACCAGCATGAACGGGCCGGTGCCGTTGGCGTTCAGGTTGGCATAGTTGCCCTGGTTGTCGCCCTTGACGTTGGTGGCTTCGGTGGTCTTGTTCTTTTCCGACCACGACTTGCTCATGATGTACAGGAACACCCATTCGCGCGGCAAGATGGGATTGGGCGTGGGCGTGGTGACTTCGATGGTGTAGTCGTCGACCTTCTTGATGTCGGACGCCTTGGCGCCGTAGCCCTTCATGTCCGAGCCGGGCGTGAGGCTGCGCTTCCAGGAAAAGATGACGTCGTCGGCCGTGAAGGGCGAGCCGTCATGGAACTTCACGCCTTTGCGCAGCTTGAAGACCCATTTGGTGGGCTCGGGATTTTCCCAGCTTTCGGCCAGTAGCGGCGTCAGTTTCAGGTTGCCGTCGTAGCCGGCCAGCGTTTCGTAGATGTTGCCCTGGAAGCCCAGCGTGAAGGTTTCGTTCAGCGCCATCGGGTCCATGGACGTGGCGTCGCCTTGGTACGACCAGTGAAAAGTCTTGGCTGCCGCGCCGGCGCTGAATGCCAACGAGGCAGTCAGTGCAGCCGCCAGCGCCGCTTGTTTGATGTGGGGAAAAGTACGCATAGCCCTCATGCTCCGTAATGCGCGGATAGCGCGACAGAAGTGATAGGGCCCTGGCCCCACCGGGAGCCGGGGCATGGCGTTGCTGCTTACGACGAAAGGCGGTTCACGGTAGATCCAACCCCTTGTGATTGTCATTGGCGGGGACGGACCGCACCGATGCAGATCGAATCTTATAGACGCATTCGTTTAAGCGTCAATCGGTTTGGATTGGGGTTAGTCCTTGCTTGCTTCACGCTGGGAATGGTGCGTTTGGCGGGCGGCGCGGGGCGCGGACTCAAGGCGCAGGCGTGGGGTCCGAAGCAAGGGTTTTCGCCAATTCGCGCACCACTTGCTTGCGGCGTTCGCTGTCTTCGTGGCCTTTGGCCAGCGCGGACCATTCGGGCCGGCTGCGCGCTTCTTTGAGCGCGTCGGGCAAGGGGCCGCGACGCAGGGCTTCGTCGTCGGGACGTTGCAGCCGCAATGGGTCGCGGGCGGCGTGGCCGCGGCGTTCCAGCGCGTCGATCAATTGCCGTTGGCGCAGCGCCAACAGGCGCAGCACGGCGTCATCGACGCTGATCTCGCGCCAACCGCGCAGCTTGCCTGCCACGCGCTTGCCGAGTTTTTCCACGCCCTGCCACAGGCCGCCGGCCGCCGCGCCGATCAGCATGCCGGTGCCCAGGCTGAGACCCGCGCTGAACAGGTCCACGGCGGCGCCGGCCATCGCGCCGGCTGCGGCGCCCATGCCGACCTGCACGCCCATGTCCTTGAGCGCCTGGGGGTGGAACAGGTCCATGCCCCAGCGTTCGCCCTGCAGCGGCAGTGTGTCGTCCGAAAAGTCAGACGCGCGGAAGTTATACAGCGCCAGCAGCGCGGTGACGCAGGCCTGTTCGCGTTGGCGCACCTGCTCGCGCAAGCGCTGCGACGCCTCGGCCAAGGCCGTGTCGTCACCGGCGCTGGCGATGTGCAGCGCGGCGACGTCCACCAACAGGTCGGCCAGCAGTTCGCAGGCGGCGGCGTGGCGTTCGCGGCGTTGCCGGGCCAGGCTGTCGGCCAGGCGTGCCAGCGTATCGGCGTGGCGGTCCAGCAGCACGCCAAGCTTGGTATAGAGCTGTTGCTCGCCATCCAGCGGCGGCGCGACGGTGTCGAATTCCACCGCGGCGTGCAGGCCCAGCCGCGCCAGGGCTTCGCGCCATTCGGCGGCGCGGTGGGCGGGCGCGTTGACGAAGTTCAGCACGGGCAGCAAGGGGCGACCGCAGGCGGCCAGGATGGCAAGTTCGTCGCGGTGCTTGCTGAGCACCGGATCGCGCGCGTCGATGACATACAGCGCGGCGTCGCAGTCCAGCATCTTTTTCAGAACGCGCGCTTCCTGCTCGTAGCGGCCGTGGGCTTCGGGCGTATCGAGAAATCGCCGGATGCGCGCTGGACCGTCCAGTCGTTTTTCGGGAGGCGCCAGGCGTTCCAGGTATTCGAGCAAGGCAATGCTGTCTTCCATGCCGGGCGTGTCGAACCATTCCAGCACGGCGCGGCCCTCCAGGCGCAGGCGTGCGCCTTCGACGTGGCGGGTGGTGCCGGGGCGGTCGGCGACTTCGCCGAAGGTGGTGTCGCGCGTCAGCGTGCGCAGCAGGGAGGTCTTGCCGGTGTTGGTGTGGCCCACCACCGCGATGCCGATGACGTGCTCAGGCATGCTCGTGCTCCAGCCAGGCCAAGGGGGCGCTGGCGCCGTTCAGGATGGCGCCGGCATCCAGCCCCAGTGCGGCCAGGCGTTCGCGCCAGAGCGGTTCGCGCGTGTCGGCGTTGGCCGGGGCCAGCAGCCAGACGCGTGTCTGGCCGGCGTGCGCGGCCAGCTCCGCAATCAGCGCCAGGGTGCCCCGGTCGGGGGTCTGGCGCGCGTCGCAGGCGATCAGCAGGCGCGAGGCGGCGGCCTGAGCCAGGGCATCCAGCACGCGGTGACGCTGTTCGCGGGTATCCAGCTTGCCGGCATCGCGGATGGTCGCGGGCAGCTCGGCCGGCGGCCAGGGCAGATCTGCGGGCAGCTCCAGCCCCAGCAGCACGGGCTGGCCGCCCAGGATCAGCGGCGCGGCCGGCGCCACGCGCGGTTCGTGCAGCGGATCCACCGGCCGGTCGATGCCGGTGGATTGGACCGGCGGGTCCAGCCGGTCGCGCAGCGCCGCATGGCCTGCCAGCGTGGGGTCGATGGCCAGGGTGCGCACCGCCCGGCGGGCAACGGCCAGGCAGGCCAGCCAGGCCGCGAGGCGCGGCAGGATGCCGTAGACCACGACCACGCCGATCAGCCATACCGACCATTGCACCTGGGCGTCGGCGGCCAACGCCTGGGCGCCATCGCTGGCGCGCACCATGGCGGCGTCAGGCAGTGCAAAACCCAGCTTGGATGGCAGCCAGCCGATGGCCTGCGTCAGCCAGACGAAGGTGTCGGGCGCCAGCAGCGTGGTGGCCCAGATGAAGCGATAGCTGGCGGTGGACAGCAATACCAGCAGGGTTGCCAGCGCCGCACCCAGCCCGGCCAGCCACAGACCCTGGCTGACGGCGCCGAACAGCCCGCGCAGGGCGCCGGCGCGCGCCATCAGGTTCAGGAAGGCTTGGGGCACCAGCGCGCCGTCCGGGCCGCGCGCCAGCTTGCGCGTGGCCCAGAGCCACAGCCGCCCCAGTGGCGTCATGGCCGCGGGCCGTAGCAGGAAGCTGGCCAGCCACAGCAGAAAGGTCAACGCATGCAGGCCCAGCAAGGCGCCCAGCGCCCACAACACGTTCACGGGCCGCGTGCCGTCGCCCAGGGCACCCGCGGCCACGCCCACGCCGGACACCAGCGCCAGCAGCAGCAAGACAGCCAGTACGGCAAGTGCGCTGCGGCGCCAGCCATCGACCAGGGGAATCAGGTTTTCGCGTTGGGCCAGCAGTTGGGCGCGGGCCAGGATGCGGTCCCGCAGCGGGACATCCTGTTGGCGCACCTGCCGCACCACGCTGGCGTCTTCCAGCGGCCCCCAATGGGCTTCGCGCAGCCGGATGAGTTCGGCCAGCCAGTGGGCGCGCACGGGCGACTGGCCAGGGGCGTCGAGGGGGAAGGAAAGGTCGCGGGAAGTCGGCGATGGCATCGCGGGCAGGGCAGGCGATCAGGCCGCGAAGGGCGGTGGGCCATTGTAGACCGCCCGGGGGGGGTGGCCGCGGCCGCAGGGAGAAGGCTTCAGTGGCGGCGACGGGCGGCGCGATACTGGCCGGGCGTGACGCCCACGGCATCGCGGAACACGCGTGACAGGTGGCTGGCATTGCCAAAGCCTGAGGCCTGCGCGATGCCGGCCAGGTCGCCCTTGCCCGTGGCCAGCAGGCCGCGCGCATGGGCCAGCCGGCGCGCGCGCACCCAGGCGTGCGGCGGTTCGCCGAAAGACGCGTGGAACATGCGGGCGAAGTGATAGGTGGACAGCGCGGCCACGCGGGCCAGCTCGTCCAGTGTCAGGGCGTCGGCCAGGTGTGCATCGACGTAGTCCATCACGCGCCGCCGCACCGCGGGCGCCAGGCCGCCACGCGCGGGGACGGCGGTGCGGCGCGTCACGCCCTGGTTCAGCAGGTGGTGCAGCACGGTTTCGGCCGCGCTGCTGGCGGCCAGCCGGTCGGCGGGCGCGGCCCAGTCCGTGCCCAGCAGGGTCTGGCAGACGTCGGTCAGGGACTCGTCGTGGATGTAGGTGCGGTCGCGCAGTTCCAGCGTGCGCGGTTCGCAGTCCAGCCGCATGACCGCTTCGCGCGCCAGGCGTTCCGGCGCAATGTACAGGTGCAGGAAATGCACCGTGTCGTTCATGCACCAACGCGAATAATGCTCGGCGGGCAACACGCAGAACTTGCCGGCGCCACCGTGCAAGGGGTGCCCGACGCGGAACGATTTTTCGCCGCCATGCAGGTAGAGCGACAGTGTGTGATGACCCGGCATGTCGTAGCCCAGCGTCTCGTGGGCGCTGCGACCCCATTGCGAGATGGCGATGCCCTCGCCCAGCGAGGCCGCACGGGCCAGCGTGGCGGTCGACGCGGACAGGGTGCGAAAGACGGAGAAGTCGGACGGAGCCGAAGCGGTGGTGCCCATGGAACCGAAATGCTACTGCGATCCGCGCGTGTGCGGCATGTGCAAACGAAGAAAAAACCGCAAGAACCGGCAATTTTTCGGACTTCGTCCGAGGCAGACTGGGCCTTGCTGCCGGCCGCTATCCGCAGGTCTGGCCCTCATGTCTTTTTCTGCCCTGCGGGGTGTCTCAAAGTGAACCTTTTCCTGTATTTCCTGACCGTCGTCATCTGGGGCACCACCTGGATCGCCATCAAGCTGCAACTGGGCGTGGTGGCCATTCCGGTGTCCATCTTCTACCGCTTCGCGCTGGCCGGCCTGGTGCTGTTCGCGGTGTTGCTGCTGACGCGCAAACTGCAACGCCTGGATCGGCGCGGGCACTGGCTGTGTGTAGGCCAGGGCCTGTGCCTGTTCTGTTTGAACTTCCTGTGCTTCTACACGGCCACGCAATGGATTCCCAGCGGCCTGGTGTCGGTGGTGTTTTCGGCCGCGACGCTGTGGAACGCGTTGAATGCGCGACTGTGGTTCGGCACCCGCATCGCACCGCGCGTGATGGTCGCCGGCCTGGTGGGCTTTTCTGGACTGGTGCTCCTGTTCTGGCCGGAGCTGTCAGGGCAGCAGGCCAGCCACGAGACGCTGCTGGGCCTGGGCTTCGCGTTGCTGGGCACGTTCTGCTTTTCCACCGGCAACATGCTGTCGTCGCTGCAGCAACGGGCGGGCATTCGTCCGTTGACCGGCAACGCCTACAGCATGTTGTACGGCGCGGCCGTGCTGCTGGCCGGATGCGCCGTGGCCGGCGTGCCGTTCCGGTTCGACACGTCCTCGGCCTACGTGGGCGCCCTGCTCTACCTGGCGATTCCGGGGTCGGTGATCGGTTTCACCGCCTACCTGACGCTGGTCGGACGCATGGGGCCGGCGCGTGCGGCGTATTGCACGGTGCTGTTTCCCGTGGTGGCGCTGAGCGTGTCCACCTTCGCCGAAGGCTACCAGTGGACGGCGCCCGCATTGCTGGGCTTGGCACTGGTCATGTTCGGCAACCTGCTGGTCTTCACGAAATGGACGCCGTTCGTGCGCCGGGCGGCGGCTTAGCGGCCCTGGCCATGGGGCTTATCGGCGCTGGCCGGCCAGGGCGCGCAGCGCTTGCACCAGCTGGTCGATTTCGTCCGGATGCGTCAGGTAGCTGACCGAGGCGCGCGCAATCTGCGTCAGCCCACGCGCATTCATGTCCAGCGGTGTGTACGGCACGCCGTTGCTGCCGATGACGATGCCCTGGGCTGCCAGCGCCTGCTGCACGGCAGTCGCTTCCTGGCCCGCCAGGTTGAACGACACCAACCCCGAAAGTTCGCGCCCCTGGTCCAGTACCTCGATGCCGGGGATGGCAGCCAATTCGGCGCGCAGCGCCTGGGCGGTGGCGTCGACCTGGGCGCGGATGGTATCCAGGCCGATATCCAGCGCTTCCTGCAACGCATTGGCCTGGCCGCAACGCAGCGCCAGCGACGCCTCGGCGGATTCGAAGCGCGCCGCGTCGGTGCGTAGCTGGGGCTCGCCGCCCACATCCAGGGGCGCGGAGTAGGTGTCCACGTAAGCGGGCGTCAATTGCGGCAGGAAGTCGCGCCGCACGTACAGCAGGCCGGTGCCGCGCGGGCCGCGTAGCGCCTTGCGGCCCGCGCCGCTGAGCACGTCGCAGCCGACCTCGGCCACGTCCACCGGCAACTGGCCCACCGCTTGCGCGGCATCCACGAAGTACGGCACGCCTGCGGCGCGTGTCACCCGGCCCACGGCGGCGGCGGGGTTGATCAGGCCGCCGTTGGCGGGCAGCCAGGTCAGCGCCACCAGGCGCACCCGCGCATCCAGCATGGCCTGCAAGGCAGCGGGGTCGACGCAGCCGCTGTCATCGGACGGAATGGTTTCGATGGACACATCCACGCCGCGTGTCGCCAGCCGCATGGCCGCCAGGTTGCCGCCCCATTCGTGGCGGCCAACCAGGATGCGGTCGCCGTCGCGCCATGGGCCCAATGCCGCGAACGCCGCGCCCCAGCCGGGTGAATTGCCGCCTGTCAGCGCGATTTCATCGGGCTGGGCGTTGAGCAGCCGGGCCGCCAGGTCGCGGGCCTTGCCGGTCAACGCGCGGGCGGCCACACCCGCTTCCATGGGCCCCTGCTCGGCCTCGCGGCGCAGGTGGGCCTGGATGGCGTCCAGCGTGGCGGCGGACGGCAGTGATGCACCCGCATGGTTGAAGTGCACGGTAGTGCGCGTGCCGGGCGTGGCAGCGCGCAGCGCCTGCAAGGTGTCGGGGGTCAACGGGGCAGCGGGCATGGCAGTTCCAGAAAGCGGCGCCGGACCGCGGCCCGGCGCCAAGGCATCAGGCGGGGGTCAGTGCGATGACCGCTTCGACTTCCACGGCCACGCCTTGCGGCAGCGACGCCACGCCGACGGCGCTGCGCGAGTGACGGCCCGCATCGCCGAATACCTCGACCATCAGGTCCGAGGCGCCGTTGGCGACCGCGCTCTGGCGGTTGAAGTCCGGCGTGCTGGCCACGAATACGCCCAGGCGCACCACGCGGGCCACCCGGTCGAGCCGGTCGCCGGTGGCGGCGGCGACTTGCGACAGGATGCCCAGGCCCGAAAGCCGTGCGGCGGCCACGCCGTCTTCTTCGGACACCTGGTTGCCCAACTGGCCCAGGAACGTGGGCTTGCCGCCCTGGCGCGAAATCTGGCCCGAGATATAGAGCAGGTTGCCTTCCTGCACGAAAGGCACGTAGTTGGCGGCGGGGGCGGCCGCGGCTTCCAGCGTCAGGCCAAGTTCGGCCACGCGGCCGGAGATCGAACGGGTCATGGGGGTCACCTCTGAAACGGAAAAGGGAAAAGACATCCCCCCGATGCTATCGGCCGCAGCCGGCGCTGACCAATCAATTCTTGCCAGGTATATATGAGTAAAACTAATGCGTTCAGTCCGATGCCGCAGCATCTGCCAACCAGGCATGGAAGGCCTGCGCCGTATCGTTGGCTTTGCCGCGCGGACTGATGAACCACCAGCCGATGCGGGCGTCTTCCAGAACCGTATCCGGCAGGGCCTGGACCAGTGCACCACTGGCCAATTGTGCGGCGATCATCCGGTGACGGCCCATCGCCAGGCCCTGCCCGGCCAGCGCGGCTTCGACCACGATGTTGTAGTCGTGCAGGCGCACCGTCTGGGCGCGCCCCAGGTCCAGGCCGAAACGACGGGCCCAGGCATCCCACTCGAAGGGGTGTTTGGTGTGCGAGGCCAACAGCGGATAGCGCAGCAGGTCGTCGGGCGTGCGCGGACGCCGTTTGCCAGCCACCAGGGCCGGTGCACAGACCACGGACAGCCGTTCGGGCATCAGACGCCGCGCTCGCACGCCGGGCCACGTGCCGCGGCCATAGCGGATCGCCACGTCGACCTCGCCGCCCGCCACATCAGCCAGGCCGATATCGGGCAGCAACTGCAGGTCGATCTCGGGATGGGCGGCGGCAAAATCCGGCAAGCGTGGCGCCAGCCAACGGGTCGCGAACGAGGCCAGCAGCCCGACCTTGAGCACGCGCCGTTCGGTGGCCGGCGCGCGGATCGCCTCGGTGCCCTGGCGCAGCAGTTCAAAGGCGGCATGCACCCGCTGGTAGTAGGCCTGCCCGGCCGGCGTCAGCGCCACGGCGCGGGTACGGCGTTCGAACAGCGCCACGCCCAGTTCCGTCTCCAGCCGCTGGATATGGTGGCTGATCGCGCTTTGCGTGACGAACAGTTCTTCCCCCGCCAGGCTGAAGCTCAGGCGCCGTGCGGCGGCTTCGAAGGCGCGCAGCGAAACCAGGGCGGGCAGGGAACGATGGGAACGCATCGGAAATCGCAGGTAGAACCAGGGATGCGCGTCATCCTACGCCGGGTGGCGGGCGCAATGCAAAAAGCCCTTCAAATGGGGCCCGCCAATGCAAAAGGCCCGCAACAACGTTGCGGGCCCTTCAGTACTGCATTCTTTGGCTCCCCGAGCTGGGCTCGAACCAGCGACCTGCGGATTAACAGTCCGTCGCTCTACCGACTGAGCTATCGGGGAACAGGTAGAGGGGCCGAATTATGCACAAATTTTGCGGGGAATGCAAAACGGGTGCGTGCGGCCTGGTTCAGCCCTGCCGGATGGCCTGCGCGGTGTGGAACAGTTGCACCCAGCGGAACTGGACCGCAACGTGGCCATCATCAAGGTTGCGGGGATCCGTCCCGAGTGACAGGGGTATTGCAGGGCGGCGCCGGTTGATCCCGTATCATGGCACCCAGAAGGTTCGCGACCTCTCTCGTCTTTTCTGGGTTTATCCATGTCTTCGTTCGACATTCAATTGCTGCTCACCGCCCTGGTGAGCGTTCTGGTGCTGGTCGCTCTTATCGTCTCGCGCGTCCGCATGCATCCGCTGCTGGCGCTGCTGATCGTTTCCCTGGGCGTGGGTTTTGCCACCGGCATGGAACCCACCGCCATCGTCAAAAGCCTCACCGACGGCGCCGGCAAGACGCTGGGCGCGGTGGGCGTGGTGATCGCGTTGGGCGCCATGCTGGGCAAGATCCTGGCCGATTCCGGCACCACCGAACGCCTGGCCAACGCCATCCTGGCCCGCACCTCCGTGCGCCTCATTCCCTGGGCCATGACGCTGGTGGCCTTCGTCATCGGCATTCCCATGTTCTTCGAAGTGGGCCTGGTGGTGATGCTGCCGCTGATCTTCAGCGTGGCGCGCAAGCTCGAGACCCAGGAGCGCTTCAAGGGGTCGGCCTACGTCTACGTGGGCGTGCCCGTCATTTCGGCCCTGGCGGCCATGCATGGCATGGTGCCGCCCCATCCGGGCCCGCTGACCGCCATCGCCAGCCTGAAGACCACGGTCGGCCCGACGATGATCTACGGCTTCATCGCCGCGCTGCCCGCCATGATCCTGGGCGGCCCCCTGTACGGCGCCTTCATCGCGCCGCGCATGACCACCCGGCCTGATGACGCCCTGCTCGAGCAGTTCACCGCCACCCAGGAAGCCACCAAGGGTCGCGTCCCGGCCAGCGTGGGCCTGGGCGTGCTGGCCGCCTTGCTGCCGGCGTTGCTGATGCTGGTGCATGCGGTGGCCGAGATGCTGCTGCCCAAGGGCTCGGGCCTGTTGCACGCGGCCGCCTTCCTGGGCAACCCGCTGGTCGCCATGCTGCTGGGCGTGCTGTTTGCCATGGCCACCCTGGCCCTGCCGCGCGGCGGCGACGCCGAGAAACTGCGCGGTGCGCTGGGCCAGAGTCTCAAGCCCATTGCCGGCATCATGCTGATCATCGCCGGCGGCGGCGCCTTCCAGCAGGTATTGACCAGCGCCAAGGTGGGCGACGCCATCGTGCACCTGACCCAGCAGTTTGCCTTCCCGCCGCTGATCCTGGGCTGGCTGATCGCCATGCTGCTGTCGGTATCCACGGGTTCCGCCACCGTCGGCATCGTCGGCGCCGCAGGCCTCTTGGCCCCGCTGGCCGGCGCCGACCCCAACCTGAACCTGCCCCTGCTGGCGCTGTCGATCGGCTGCGGCTCGCTGTTCTTCAATTACGCCAATCACGCGGGCTTCTGGATGGTCAAGGAATCCTTCGGCATGACCATGGGCGAAGCCACCAAGACCATTTCGGTGGTGCAGTCCATCGTGTCGGTCGTGGGCCTGATCATGGTGCTGCTGTTCAATATGTTGCCGGCGTTGGGGTGATGCCCCGGGGCGGGTCGACTCTGCGAAAAGTCCAACTGTATTGACCCTGTAGCCGACGGAGATGATGGCGTCCCGGCTCTAGTAGTTGGTCAGGTAGGCTTTACCGTCTGCGGCAGTTATTCGAAATTTTCGAATAACTGAATCTTCATCTAACTCGTTGGATTTAAAGACTTCCTTCAGGTGATAGTTGATCGTTTGGACTTCTACAGCAAAGATCTGGGCCATCCCCTTTTGGCTGGCCCATACGGTCTCGTCTTCTGCGATCACCTGGATGCGAACGTCGCCGTCGGCTGAGGCGTAGAAGAGAAATTGGGAGCCGTTTCGTGCGGGGTGTTCCATGCTCGGGTTCTACTCACGGCAGTTTTGCGGGACGGCTCAAATTTACCGTGTGCTACACAGGCTTGTCTGTTCGTAGTGACCGCAGTCGATCTGCAAAACAAAAAGCCCAACCATTCGGTTGGGCTTTTGCTTGAAGCAGATGGTGCCGGTGAAAGGAATCGAACCCTCGACCTTCTCATTACAAGTGAGCTGCTCTACCAACTGAGCTACACCGGCGTGGCGTGCCGGGGCACGCGCAGGGACCGCATTGTAATTAAAAAACGCGACCCCTGCGTGGCGCTCGCTATTTGACGATCGTCAGGCGCGGACGCTTGGGTTCGTCGTCGCCGCCGTCGTCGTCAGGCGCGGCATCCGCGTCGGCTTCGGGCGTGGCGGTGTCGGACGCGTTCTGCGTGCCCGGCGCCGGCGGTTCGTAGGGCTGCACTTCGAAGCCCATGCCTGCGCCGGTTTCGCGCGCGTAGATGGCGCTGACGGCGCCCACCGGCACGTAGACGTTTTCGGTCACGCCGCTGAAGCGGGCCTGGAATTCGATGAATTCATTGCCCAGCACCAGGCGGTTGGTGGCCAGCGTGCCGACGTTCAGTGTGATCTGTCCGTCGCGCACGTGGGCGACGGGCACCATCGTGTGCTCGTCGACCTGCACGGTGATGTACGGCGTGTAGCCGTTATCGGTGCACCATTCGTGCAGCGCGCGGATCAGGTACGGTTTGGTCGAAGTTTCACCCATCACGCAACAACCTTAGCGACGCATCACTTTTTCCGAAGGCGTCAGCGCTTCGATGTAGGCCGGACGCGAGAAGATGCGTTCGGCGTACTTTTGCAGCGGCGCTGCGTTCTTGGGCAGTTCGATGCCGTAGTGGTCCAGGCGCCACAGCAGCGGGGCCACGGCCACGTCGAGCATGGAGAATTCCTCGCCCAGCATGTACTTGTTCTTGAGCAGCATGGGGGCCAGCTGGGCCAGGCGGTCGCGGATGTTCTGGCGGGCGTTGGCCAGCTTCTTCTCGTCCGGCTTGGCGCTGCGGTCTTCCAGCGTCGAGACGTGAACGAACAGTTCTTTCTCGAAGTTGTACAGGAAGAGGCGCGTGCGGGCGCGCATGACCGGGTCGGCCGGCATGAGCTGCGGGTGCGGGAAGCGTTCGTCGATGTACTCGTTGATGATGTTCGACTCGTACAGGACCAGGTCGCGCTCGACCAGAATGGGCACTTGACCGTACGGGTTCATCACCGAGATGTCTTCGGGCTTGTTGTACAGGTCGATGTCGCGGATCTCGAAATCCATGCCCTTTTCGAACAACACGAAGCGGCAGCGTTGCGAAAACGGACACGTGGTTCCGGAATAGAGCACCATCATGGCGGTAAGTCCTTTATGAAAAACGAAAGGCCAGCGCCTTAATCTAGCAGGCGCTGGCCCCGATTGCCAGGCGGGGATAGGCGTACAGCCCTATCCGCCGTTTCCGGCTCCGATATTGGGGACGGAAGTTAAGCCTGGCGGGGCGTTGCGGTTAGCGCACGTGTTTCCAGTAAGAGGCGTTCAAACGCCACATCACCAGGAAAAACAACAGCAGGAACAACATGACACCGACGCCCAGCTTCACGCGGAAAGTCTGGACGGGCTCGGCCATCCAGGACATGAACGCGGTCAGGTCAGCGACGTCGTTGTCGTATGTTGCGACTTGGGCCGGGTTGGCGGCCTTAAATTTGGCATCGAAGGTGGCATGGCCGTGGTAGTTGGCTACCGGTTCGGCCTTGACCGTGGAAAAACCTTGAGCATCGTACACCGTCGTGACCCGTTCCCAGGTTTTCGGGGCGCCTTCCTTGCCCTCGACCTCGTGCATGGCCACGGTGGTCAGCTCGCGCGGACCCTGCCGTTCCCAGAGGGCGTGGGGCATGCCCACCGACGGGAACACCAGGTTGTTCCAGCCCGTGGCGCGTGAAGTGTCGCGGTAGAACGTGCGCAGGTAGGTGTAGATGTAGTCGGAACCCGAGGGGCCGGCGTTGACGGATTTGGCACGGGCGATCACGGACAGGTCCGGGGGCGTCGTGCCAAACCACTTCTTGGCGTCCTTGGGCGTCATGGCGATATGCATCATATCGCCCACTTTTTCGCCGGTGAACAGCAGGCTTTCCTTGATTTGCTGGTCGGTCAGCCCGATGTCCTTGAGCTTGTTGTAGCGCATCGAGGATGCGCTATGGCAGTTCAGACAGTAGTTGACGAACAGCTTGGCGCCGTTTTGCAGCGACGCGACGTCGTTGACGCGGTAAGGCGCCTTGTCCAGCGGAAAGCCGCCTTCAGCGGCGTAAGTGGCGGTACACGTGAGCATCAAGGCCACGGCACCAATCAGCTTCTTGATCATGGTTAGTCCGTTATTCTCGTGGGCTCAGTGGGCGTGGAACGTGACGCGGTCGGGCACTTTCTTGAAGGTGCCCAGGCGGCTCCAGACCGGCATCAGGAAGAAGAATGCCAGGTACAGCAGCGTGCCGATCTGCGACGTGATGTTCAACGGCGGACTGGGCGGCTGCGTACCGATGTAGCCGAGCACCAGGAAGTTGACCATGAAGATGCCGTAGATCCACTTGTGCCAGGTGGGGCGGTAGCGGATCGACTTGACCGGCGAATGGTCCAGCCACGGCAGGAAGAACAGGATGACCACGGTGCCGCCCATGGCGACCACGCCCCAGAACTTGGCATCGATGGCGCGCAGCAGCACGGCCACGATGATCAGGATCGCGGGGATGGCGATGCGCATGAAGCCCTTCAGGTTGCTCTTGACGAGCAGCGCGATGGCGCCCAGCACCGAAGCGCCGGCCAGGACCCACGTGAATTCATCGGTGGTGGCGCGCAGCATCGAGTAGAACGGCGTGAAGTACCAGACCGGGGCGATGTGCGGGGGCGTCTTCAGCGAGTCAGCAGGAATGAAGTTGTTGAACTCGAGGAAGTACCCGCCCATTTCCGGCGCGAAGAACACGATGAAGGCAAAGACGAGGAGGAACCCCGCCACGCCGACCAGGTCGTGCACCGTGTAGAACGGGTGGAACGGAATACCGTCTTTGGGCCGGCCGTATTTGTCTTTCGGGCCTTCCTTGATTTCGATGCCGTCCGGGTTGTTCGAGCCGACTTCGTGCAGCGCCACCAGGTGAGCCGCCACCAGCCCCACCAGCACCAGCGGAATGGCGATGACGTGGAAGGCGAAGAAGCGGTTCAGCGTGGCGTCGGACACGACGTAGTCGCCGCGGATCCAGATCGACAGCTCGGGGCCGATGAACGGGATGGCGGCGAACAGGTTCACGATCACCTGTGCGCCCCAGTAGGACATCTGGCCCCACGGCAGGAGGTAGCCGAAGAAGGCTTCGGCCATCAGACAGAGGAAGATCGCGACGCCGAAGATCCACACCAGCTCGCGCGGCTTGCGGTACGAACCGTAGAGCAGCCCGCGCAGCATGTGCAGGTAGACGACGACGAAGAACATCGACGCGCCGGTGGAATGCATGTAGCGCACCAGCCAGCCCCACGGGACTTCGCGCATGATGTATTCGACGGACTGGAACGCGCGTTCGGCGTCCGGCTTGTAGTGCATGACCAGGAAAATGCCGGTCACGATCTGCAGCACCAGCACCAGGAGTGCCAGGGACCCAAAGAAATACCAGAAGTTGAAGTTCTTCGGTGCGTAATACTCGGACAGATGGGCTTTCCAGGTGGAGGTCACCGGGAAGCGCCGGTCCAGCCAGCCCAACAGGCCTGTCGTCTCGACGGTTTTCTCGCCAGCCATGTAACGGCTCCTTCTCTAATACGTGGCGTATTTGTTTTACTTACGTAATTCGGGAAAAAAGCGCGACGCGAGCGTCAGGCCTTGTTGTCTTCATCAACGCCCACGATGATGCGGGTGTCGGTGAGGTACTGGTACGGCGGAACTTCGAGATTATCGGGAGCAGGCTTGTTCTTGTAGACCCGGCCAGCCAGGTCGAACGTGGAGCCGTGGCACGGACAGAGGAATCCGCCTTGCCATGAGGCGCCCATGCCGCCACCGCCACCTGTCTCGAAGTGCGCGGTGGGCGAGCAGCCCAGATGAGTACAGATACCGACACAGACGAAGATCTCGGGCTTGCGCGAGCGGCCTTCGTTTTCGGCGTATTTGGGGGTGAAACCGGCGCGTTTGGAGTCAGGGTCCGCCAGGAGGGCGTCCTGGCTTTTGAGGCCGGCGAGCTGCTCGGGAGAGCGGTGGATGATCCAGACGGGCTTGCCACGCCATTCCACGGTTTTCATGGTGCCGACGGGAATGTCGCCGATGTCGACTTCGACGGGCGCCCCGGCGGCGCGGGCTTTTTCGGAGGGGGAAAACGTGCTTACTAGGGGTATTGCCGTTGCGACACCTGCTACGCCACCCACAGCACAGGCGGTGGTAACCCAGAAACGTCGCGAAGGATCAGGTGGCAGGTTGGGATCAACCGCACCGTCATCGTCATGCACCAGCGTATCCTGACTCATCTTCCTATCCTTGTTGATGCGCCCGCTCTACGAGTAGCATCACTTCTGCGGCATCGGGTTCGCGGGAATGTGTAACAACATAGCAACCGCGTATTATAGCGCCAGCCCACTGGCGGGCGTATCACGAAGGGAGTGCTTTTATGAGCAAAGCGACTGGTTTCGTCAAAGAATTCCGAGATTTCGCTGTTAAAGGTAATGCGGTTGACTTGGCGGTCGGTGTGATCATCGGCGCAGCATTCGGCAGGATTGTCGATTCGCTGGTCAAGGACATCGTCATGCCATTGGTCAATTTCGTGCTTGGCGGGTCTGTCGATTTCTCGAACAAGTTCCTGGTGCTGTCGATGCCTGCGGGATACAACGGGCCGATGACGTATGCGGATCTGACGAAGGCGGGCGCGAACGTGTTCGCCTGGGGCAATTTCGTCACGATCATCATCAACTTCGTGTTGCTGGCGTTTGTGATTTTCTGGATGGTGAAGGCGATCTACAAGGCTCGCACGAAGGCCGAGGAAGCGCCGGCCGCACCGGCTGCGACGCCCGAGGATGTGGCGCTGCTGCGCGAGATCCGGGATCTGCTCAAGCGGCCGTAAAGACAAGGCGCCCTTCGGGGCGCTTTCTTTTTTGGCTGTTGGAAGTGTTTGCTGGCATCGGGTTTGGCTTCGTGCCCCAGCCCCGACGGGCTCAAAGCTTCTCGAATGCCGAAGCCGTCAGACCGAGGATTGCGTGCGGGATTTTCGGGGCCCGCCGCTTGCGGCCGCGCGGGCGGCCAGCAATCGGCTTACGCGCTTGTGGGGCGTTGTGGCGGTGGGCGCTGCGCGCTGGCGTTGGGCTGCGAAATCGGACCAGTTCTGTTGCTTGCGTGGTTTTGCGCGTGGCTCGGCTGATTCGTTGCCACGATATCGGATTGTCCGAATCAGGGCGGGCGGCGCGTGGGAGCGTCTTGCCGCCCCACTTCCTTTACACCGGGTTATCCAGGTCGACGAAGTCGACCTGGATGCCGAAGCGGTCGGCGACGGCTTGGCCCAGGGCCTGGATGCCGTAGCGTTCGGTGGCGTGGTGGCCGGCGCCGATGAAGGCGACGCCGGTTTCCTGGGCGAGGTGGAAGGTGGATTCCGAGGCTTCGCCGGTGATGTAGGCGGTGGCGCCGGCGTCGATGGCGTCGGCGAGCATGCCTTGGGCGCCGCCGGTGCACCAGGCGATGCGGGCCAGGGGCTGGTCGGGGTTGCCGACGATGAGGGGCTGGCGGCCCAGGCGTTGCTGGACGCGGGCGGCAAGGTCGCCCAGGGTGGGCAGGTCGGGGGCCGAGCCCAGCCAGACGAGGTTGTCGGCGCCACAGGTGCGGGGCGTGCCGTCGTCGCGGCGTTCGGGGGCAAGGCCCAGGATGCGTGCGAGCTGGGCGTTGTTGCCCAGCGTGGGGTGGGCGTCCAGGGGCAGGTGGTAGGCGTAGAGGTTCAGGTCGTTTTTCAGGGCCAGGGCCATGCGGGTGCGGCGGGTGCCGATGACGCGGCGGTCTTCGTTGCGCCACATCCAGCCGTGGTGGACCAGGACGGCGTCGGCGCCACGTTCGACGGCGATGCGCAGCAGGGCTTCGCTGGCGGTGACACCGGTGATAATGTGTCCGACTTCGGAACGGCCTTCCACCTGCAGCCCGTTGGGGCAGTAGTCCTTGAAACGGGCGGCTTGCAGGGTGTCGTCCAGCCAGTTGGCCAGGATGTGGGAGTCCACTTTACTCATTGCTAGTCCTATCAGAAACATGCGCCGATATTGGCTGATATTCGCTCAGGCCGTCACGGTCTGCCTGGGTATTCTATTCGTGGTGACTACCTTGCGGCCCGATCTGCTGCGGCTGGGCGGGCCGGCGGCGTCGTCGCCCGTGCCCCAGCAGGCGGTAGGGGCACGTCCGCTGGCGGGCGTGGTGTCGTATGCGGACGGGGTGGCTCGGGCCGCGCCGTCGGTGGTGAATGTGTACACGACCAAGCACGTGAATGTGCCGTTGGTGCCGTTGCCGGATGATCCGATCCTGCGCCAGTTGTTCGGGCAGGTGCCGGGGGTGAGCCGGCGGCAGGCCAGTACCAGCCTGGGTTCGGGGGTGGTGGTGAACCACGACGGTTACGTGCTGACGAATTACCACGTGGTGCAGGCGGCGGACGCGATCGAGGTGGCGTTGGCCGACGGGCGCAAGGATACGGCGAAGGTGGTGGGCGCGGATCCGGATACGGACCTGGCGGTGCTGAAGCTGGCGACGCTGCGCAATCTGCCGGCGGCGACGTTGGCACCGGATCGCGGCCTGCGAGTGGGCGATGTGGTGCTGGCGATCGGCAATCCGTTTGGCGTGGGACAGACGACGACGCAGGGCATCGTGTCGGCGTTGGGGCGCAATGGGCTGGGCCTGAACACGTACGAGAATTTCATCCAGACGGACGCGGCGATCAATCCGGGCAATTCGGGCGGCGCGCTGGTGGATGCGCAGGGCAATCTGGTGGGCATCAACACGGCGATCTATTCGGAATCGGGCGGGTCGCTGGGCATCGGGTTCGCGACGCCGATCGATATCGCGCGCAAGGTGATGGACGAGATCGTCAAGACGGGCGGCGTGAAGCGCGGTTGGCTGGGCGTGGAACCACAGGACCTGACGGCGGAACTGGCGCGGGCGTTCCAGATGGAGGCGAACGCTCGCGGGGTGATCATTGCCGGCGTGATGCGCGACGGCCCGGCCGCCAAGGGCGGGCTGCGTGTGGGCGATATCGTGCAGACGGTGAACGGCAAGCCGATGACGGATACGTCGGGGCTCTTGGCCGAAATTGCGCAACTGCCGCCGGGGCAGCGCGCCACGTTGGGGGTGCTGCGCGGCGGCAAGGCGACCGAGGTGGCGGTGGTGGTGGGCACGCGTCCGGGGCTGCCGCGCTAGGCCCGCAGGGGTGACGCCGCGCTAGATGCCGCCGGGACGCCGCACGGGGCGTGCCTTGGCAGCGTTGCGCACCGCCGGGGTTGCGCCGGGGTCTTCGAGCATCAGGCGTACGACCTTCAGCACTTTCCTTTGTGTGATTTCAGGCTGGCGCCGCAATAGCGTGCAGAGTGCGCAGCAGTACTCGTCGGACGGCGCGGCGCCCTGGACGGCACTCGGGCCGGCCATGCCGTCGGTCAACCAGGGTACGTGGGTGCCCAGCGCGCGGGCCAGTCGCAGCAAGGTGCCACGCGTGGGCGAGTAGTGGTCTTCGCGGGTGAGAATGCGGTGGATGCAGGACTGCGACACGCCGGACAGGCGTGCCAGCTGGTTCTGGCTTTTGATGCCACGCCGCCGCATCAGGGCGCGCAGCCGGAGGGCGAGCGACATGGTTGCAATGTAGGATTGCAGCCAGGTTGGTACAAGCGGAAACGGTCCGTTTATTCGCGCGCGTGAAACGGGAGTTGCCGCGGGTGCCGGGGGCGCGAAGGCCCCCGATGGCACGGCGATGGATGCTTAGTGGCGCTCGGTGAGCGAGCCGTCGGCCGGGGCGTCTTCGGCCCCGGGCTTGGGGGTGACCATTCGTGCGCAGATCAGGCCGATCTCATACAGCAGGCAGAGCGGCACGGCCAGCATGAACTGGCTGACCACGTCGGGCGGGGTGACGACGGCGGCGATGATGAAGGCGCCGACCACGACGTAGCCACGCGCGCTCTTGAGCTTGGACAGCTCGACCACGCCCATGCGTACCAGCAAGACCACGGCCACGGGAACTTCGAAGGTGATGCCAAAGGCCATGAACATCGTCATGACGAAGCTGAGATAGGCCTCGATGTCAGGCGCCGGCGTGATGGACTGCGGCGCGAAGGTGGCGATGAAGTGAAAGACCGTGCGGAAGACCACGAAATAGCAGAACGCCATGCCCGCGATGAACAGCAGCGTGCTGGAGATGATCAGCGGCAACGCCAGGCGCTTTTCGTGCTTGTACAGGCCAGGCGCGACGAAGGCCCAGGCCTGGTACAGCACCACCGGCAGCGCGACGATGAAGGCGGCCATCATGGTGACCTTGACCGGCACCATGAAGGGCGTGATGACGCCGGTGGCGATCATGCGGGTGCCTTGCGGCAGCGAGGCCAGCATGGGCTGGGCCAGCACGTCGTAGATGGCCGACGCGCCGGGGTAGATGAACAGGATGATGAACACGACCACCACCGCGCCAACGGCGCGCAGCAGGCGGGTCCGCAGTTCGACCAGGTGGGAGATGAAGCTTTCCTGCTGGCCGTCTTCTTGGGAGGCGTCCTGGGTCACGTTGTCGTTCCGGAGGGCGTGGCGGGCTTGGCCGACGAGGTAGCGCCAGCGGCGGGCGAACCCGCGGCGGGCGCGCTGGGCGCCGGGGCGGGAGCCGGTTGTGTGGCCGGCATGGAGGCGGGCGTTTCCAGGTCCAGGCTCAGATTCGGGCTGGGCGGCGCAATGGTGCGCGGTGTGTCAGGGGCGGCAGGCGAACCTGCGGCAGGCGCGTCAGCCGTCGCGGCGGCCTGGCCAGCGAGCGGCTGCATCAGCGGTTCGGCGGGGGCGTCGGTGCCTGTCGCGGCCGCGGGCTTGCCGCTGGCTTCGCGGGCGACCTCGTCGAGTTCGGCGCGGAATTGCTGGACGGGTTCCTGCAGTGCGGCGTGGGTGTCGTTGAGCGATTGCTTCACGCCTTGGGCGGCGTCTTCCATTTCGTTTTTGAACTTGCGCAGTTCGTCCAGCTCGATTTCGCGCTGGATATCGGATTTCACGTCGTTGACGTAACGCTGCGCGCGGCCCAGCAAGTGGCCGACCGTGCGGGCGACCTTGGGCAAGCGTTCGGGGCCGATGACGATCAGCGCGACGACGCCGATCACCATCAGTTCAGTGAGGCTGACATCAAACATTCGACGGCCGCTCGGGAATTGAGGCAATGAGGGCCGGCCGGTTCAGGCCGGGCCCGGGGGGCGAGCAGGCGCTCAGGGGTTGGATTTTTCCTTGGCCTGCACATCGATGGTGTCGCCGGCCACGCGCTGCTGCGCGATCGGTTCGGCGGGCTTGTCGCCGTTGGCGTCTTTCATGCCTTCCTTGAAGCCCTTGACGGCGCCGCCGAGGTCGGAACCGATGTTGCGCAGTTTCTTGGTGCCGAAAATCAGCGCCACGATGACCAGAACGACCAACCAATGCCAAATGCTAAAGCTACCCATGACGGTTCTCCGTATTACGCGGTGGGGGCCACGCGCCCTTTCCAGGGTCGCGAGCCACCGATGATGTGGAAATGCAGATGCGGGACTTCCTGGCCGCCTTCGACGCCAGAGTTGATCATGATGCGAAATCCGCCATCAGGGCCCGGACGGCAACCGTTTTCAGCGGCAAGCCGCGGCGCCAACGACATCATTCTACCCAACCAACCTGCGTCCTCGTCCGTAATATCCTGCATGGATGTGACATGACGTCGAGGGATGAGCAGCAAATGCACCGGCGCGGCCGGATTGATATCGTGGAATGCAACAAAGTCCTCGTCCTCGTAGACCTTCCTGGACGGGATTTCGCCAGCGGCGATCTTGCAGAAAAGACAGTTGGCGCTCATTTTTGCGGGTTCCGTGTCAGTCTTGGGGACGGCTGGCTTTTTCGGCCAGGCCCGACAGGCCCTCGCGGCGGGCCAGCTCGGCCAGCACGTCCTCGGGGCGCAGGTTGAAGTGCGTCAGCGCGACCAGGCAATGAAACCACAGGTCGGCGGTTTCGCTGACGATGCGGTCGGGGACACCGTCTTTGGCGGCCATGACCAGTTCGGTGGCTTCTTCGCCGATCTTTTTCAGGAAGGCGTCGGGGCCCTTGGACAGCAGCTTGGCCGCGTATGAGGCCTGGGGATCGCCGCCGTTTTCGGGGCGGCGGGTTTCCAGGGTGTCGGCGATGCGGGCCAGGATGTCGTGGGCGCTGAGGGGCGAGTGGGTCATTTGTAGATCAGTTCGGGGTCTTTCAGGACCGGGTCCACGGTGACCCAGGCGGCCTGGTCCGTCTGCCCTTCCAGGCGGCGGTAGAAGCAGCTGGCGCGGCCGGTGTGGCAGGCGATACCGCCTTCCTGGTGCACTTTGAGCAGCACCACGTCGCCGTCGCAGTCCAGGCGCAATTCATGCACCTGCTGGACGTGGCCGGATTCCTCGCCCTTGCGCCACAGGCGCTGGCGCGAGCGCGACCAGTACACCGCGCGGCCGGTGGCGGCGGTTTCGGTCAGCGATTCGCGGTTCATCCAGGCGACCATCATGATCTGGCCATTGTCGGCATCTTGCGCGATGGCGGGGATCAGGCCGTTTTCGTCGAAGACGACGTCGGCCATCCAGCTGGGTTCGTTGCTCATTTCTATAACCTCACTTCAATGCCTTGCTCGGCCATGAAGCGCTTGCATTCGCCGACCGTGTGCTGGCCGAAGTGGAAAATGCTGGCGGCCAGCACGGCGCTGGCCCGGCCGGTGGTGACGCCGTCGGCCAGGTGCTGCAGGTTGCCGACGCCGCCGGAGGCGATGACAGGCACCGGCACGGCGTCCGAGACGGTGCGGGTCAGTTCCAGGTCGAAGCCCGACTTGGTGCCGTCGCGGTCCATGCTGGTGAGCAGGATTTCGCCGGCGCCGTAGGCGGCCATGCGGCGGGCCCAGGCCACGGCGTCCAGCCCGGTGGCCTTGCGGCCGCCATGGGTGAAGACTTCCCAGCGGGGCGCTTCGCCGGGGGCGGACACCCGGCGCGCGTCGATGGCGACCACCACGCATTGCGAGCCGTGGTAATCGGACGCGGCGCGCACCAGGTCCGGGTTGGCCACGGCGGCGCTGTTGATGCTGATCTTGTCGGCGCCGGCATTGAGCAGGCGCTGGATGTCGGATACCTGGCGCACGCCGCCGCCGACGGTCAGCGGAATGAAGACCTGCGAGGCCACCTGCTCGATGATGGGCAGGATCAGGTCGCGGCCGTCGCTGGTGGCGGTGATGTCCAGGAACGTGAGTTCGTCGGCGCCCTGCTCGTTGTAGCGGCGGGCGATCTCGACGGGGTCGCCCGCATCGAGCAGGTTGACGAAGTTGACACCCTTGACGACCCGGCCGGCGGTGACGTCCAGGCAAGGGATGATGCGGCGGGTCAGCGCGCTTTGGGTGGGCGCGCCGGCCTCGGGGGACCTGCTGGGAGTGGTCATTTTGCCAATTCGTCGGCGCGGGCCTGGGCCGCTTGGAAATCGAGCGTGCCTTCGTAGATGCTGCGGCCCAGGATGGCGCCTTCGACGCCCTCTTCTTCGACGGCGCACAGCGCTTCGATGTCCTGGATGCCGGCGATGCCGCCCGAGGCGTACACGGGGATGCGCACGTGCTGCGCCAGGCGCACGGTGGCTTCGACGTTGACGCCCGACAGCATGCCGTCACGGCCGATGTCGGTGTAGATGATGGCTTCGCAGCCGTAGTCTTCGAACTTCTTGGCCAGGTCGAGCACGTCGTGGCGGGTCAGCTTGCTCCAGCCGTCGGTGGCGATCTTGCCGTCGCGGGCGTCCAGGCCGACGATGATCTGGCCCGGGAAGGCGCCGCAGGCGTCCTGCAGGAAGCCCGG
Organism: Achromobacter sp. NCFB-sbj8-Ac1-l; assembly: GCF_052695805.1. Lineage (NCBI taxonomy): Bacteria > Pseudomonadati > Pseudomonadota > Betaproteobacteria > Burkholderiales > Alcaligenaceae > Achromobacter > Achromobacter sp. NCFB-sbj8-Ac1-l. Next base: position 187,893 of record NZ_CP199812.1, read on the forward strand.
GTTCTTGACCGCGGCGGTGCCGATGATGACGTACGAGATGCCGGCGTCGAGGTAGCGCTCGATGGTGTCGAGATCGCGGATGCCGCCGCCGATCTGGACGGGGATGTCGTCGCCGACGGCGTCCAGGATGGCCTTGATGGGCGCTTCGTTCTTGGGCTTGCCGGCGACGGCGCCGTTCAGGTCGACCAGATGCAGGCGGCGGGCGCCTTGCTCGAGCCAGCGGGTGGCCATGGAAGCGGGGTCTTCGGAGAACACCGTTGCATCGTCCAGGTCGCCCTGGCGCAGACGCACGCAGCGTCCGTCTTTGAGATCGATGGCGGGGATCAGCAGCATGGTGGGCAGCGGGAAAATATAGGTTGAATGGTCTGGAGCGCGTGGGCCGAAGCGGCCTACGGCTGCCAGTCTACAAAATTGCGATACAGGCGCAAACCGTGCTCGGCGCTCTTTTCCGGGTGGAACTGCACCGCGAAAATGTTAGCTGCCGCTACTGCGCAGGTAAAGGACAGGCCGTAATCGGTTTCACCGACGGTCAGGCTTGCATCGACCGGGTCGGCGTAATAGCTATGGACGAAATAGAAATGCGTGTCGTCCGGAATGCCGTCCCAGATAGGGTGAGAGCGCGTCTGGCGGACTTTGTTCCATCCCATGTGCGGGACCTTGAGGCGTTCGGGGCGGCCATCGACCAGGCCCGCGCCGCCGGTATCGGCCAGGCAGGCTTCGTCGTCGGCCGGCACCGGGTCGGCAAAGCGCGGGCCCGAAAAGCGGCGCACCACGCCGGGGAACAGTCCCAGGCAGGACGTGCCGCCCTCTTCGCTGGCGTCGAACAGCATCTGTTCGCCGACGCAGACGCCCAGCAGCGGCTTGCTGCGTGCGGCCTTGACGACCGCTTCGCGCAGGCCGGATTCATTCAGGGTGCGCATGCAGTCCGCCATGGCGCCCTGCCCGGGAAAGACGACGCGGTCGGCCGCGTCGATATCTTGGGGCTGGCTGCAGATGCGGATGTCCGCGTCGGGGGCGGCGTACTTGAGCGCGCGCGCGACGGAATGGAAGTTGCCCATTCCGTAGTCGACGATGGCGATAGTGGTCACTTCGATTTACCTGGTGCGTGGGAGGTCGCGGCGGTTACAGCACGCCCTTGGTGGAGGGCACGACGTCGCCCATGCGCGGGTCGACTTCGACGGCCATGCGCAGCGCGCGGCCACAGGCCTTGAAGACCGTTTCGCACTGGTGGTGCGCGTTGGTGCCACGCAGGTTGTCGATGTGCAGCGTGATCAGGGCATGGTTGACCAGGCCCTGGAAGAATTCGCGGGTCAGGTCGACGTCGAAGGCGCCGATGTGCGATCGCGTGAAGGGGATGTGATATTCCAGGCCGGGGCGGCCGGAAAAGTCGACGACCACGCGCGACAGGGCTTCGTCCAGCGGCACGTAGGCGTGGCCGTAGCGGCGCAGGCCGGCCTTGGTGCCCACCGCCTTGGCGATGGCCATGCCCAGGGTGATGCCCACGTCTTCCACCGTGTGATGCGCATCGATGTGCAGGTCGCCCTCGGCCTTGATGTCGAGGTCGATCAGGCCGTGGCGCGCGATCTGGTCCAGCATGTGGTCCAGGAAGGGCACGCCGGTGTCGATCGTCTGCTTGCCGGTGCCATCGAGGTTGATGGCCACGCGGATGCGGGTTTCGTTGGTGTTGCGGGTGATCTCTGCGGTACGCATGTCAGAACTCGATTAGGCACTCAGGATGTCTTGCAGTGCCGATAGCAAAGCGGCGTTCTCGGCCGGGGTGCCCACCGAGATGCGGAGGCAGTCGGCCAGGAGCGGATGGGCGTTGGAGAAGTTACGAACCAATATTTTGCGCGTTTTCAGGGCAAGATGCACGGCGTTGCCGTCCAGCTTGCCGGAAAAGCGGGCGAGTACGAAGTTGGCGGCGGAAGGGAATACCCTGACGCCGGGCAACGCGGCCAGGGCGGCGGCCAGCGGCTCGCGGTCGGCGCGCAGGCGGGCGGCCTGCTCGTCCAGCACCGGCTTGTGGCGCAGCACGGTCAGCACCGCGGCCTGGGTCAGCACGTCCAGGTTGTAGGGCGGACGCACCTTGTTGAGCTGGGCGATCCAGTCGGGGTGGCCGGCCAGGTAGCCAAAGCGCAGGCCCGCCAGGCCGATCTTGGACACGGTGCGCATCACCACCACGTTGGGCGCGGCCAGCACCTGGGGCATCCAGCTGCGGTCGGTGAACGGCTGGTAGGCCTCGTCCACCACCACCAGGCCCGGGGCTGCCGCGATGATGGCGGCGATGTCCGCGTCGGACCAGGCGCCGCCGGTGGGGTTGTTGGGCACGGCCAGGAACACCACCTTGGGCTGGTGCTCGCGAATGGCGGCCAGCATCGCGGAAATATCCAGGGACAGATCGCTGGCCAACGGCACGCCGACGAAACGGGCGTGGTCAAAGCGCGCCGCCATGTCGAAATAGACGAACGACGGCCACGGCGACAGCACCACGTCGCCCGGGTTGCAGCAGGCCTGCACCGCGATGTGGATGAGTTCGTCCGAACCGTTGCCGAACAGTACGTCGGCGTCGGCCGGCACACCGAAGGCCGTCTTGACCGCTTGCTGCAGCCCGGACAAGTCTGCGGCCGGATAGCGGTTCAGCGGGGTGTCGCGCAGCACGCGGGCCAGGTCGTCGCGAACCGCCTCGGGCAGCTCGTAGGGGCATTCCATGGCGTCCAGCTTGATGCAGCCTTCGGCATGCGCCACCGGGTAGGCGGCCAGCGCGAGAATGTCGGGCCGGATCGTGCCGGCGATGCGGCCGGCGGCGCCGCTCATGGCTTGTCGATCCGGTATTGGGCGCTGGCGGCGTGGGCCTGCAGGCCTTCGCCCAGCGCAAGCTCGGCCGCGATGCGGCCCAGCGTCTGGGCACCCTGGTGCGACACCTGGATCAGGCTGGAGCGTTTCTGGAAATCGTAGACGCCCAGCGGCGACGAGAAGCGGGCCGTGCGCGAGGTGGGCAGCACGTGGTTCGGGCCGGCGCAGTAGTCGCCCAGGGCTTCCGAGCTGAAACGGCCCATGAAGATCGCGCCGGCGTGGCGGATCCTGGCGGTCCAGGTTTCGGGCTGCTCGGTGGAGATTTCCAAGTGTTCCGGGGCGATGTCGTTGGCGATGCGGCAGGCTTCGTCCAGGTCGCGGACCTGGATCAGCGCGCCGCGGTTCGCCAGGCTGACGCGCAGGATGTCGGCGCGCGGCATGGTGGGCAAGAGGCGCGCGATGGATGCTTCGACCTCGGCGATGAAGGCGGCGTCGGGGCACAGCAGGATGGACTGGGCCAGTTCGTCGTGCTCGGCCTGCGAGAACAGATCCATGGCGATCCAGTCGGCCGGCGTCTTGCCGTCGCAGATGACCAGGATTTCGCTGGGGCCGGCGATCATGTCGATGCCGACCACGCCGAACACGCGGCGCTTGGCGGCGGCCACGTAGGCATTGCCGGGGCCGACGATCTTGTCCACGGCGGGCACGGTGGCGGTGCCGTAGGCCAGCGCGCCGACGGCCTGCGCACCGCCGATGGCGAACACGCGGTCGACGCCGCCGATGGCGGCCGCAGCCAGGACGATGGGGTTGCGCACGCCGTCGGGCGTGGGCGTGACCATGATCAGTTCTTCGACTCCGGCCACTTTGGCCGGAATGGCGTTCATCAGCACCGACGACGGGTAGGCCGCCTTGCCGCCCGGCACGTACAGGCCGACGCGGTCCAGCGGTGTCACCTGCTGGCCCAGCATCGTGCCTTCGGCATCGGTGTAGGTCCAGGTCTCGGCGCGCTGGCGCTGGTGGTAGCTGCGCACGCGCTCGGCGGCGGCTTCCAGGGCGTGGCGCTGGGCCGCGGGCAGCGCGGCCAGGGCCGCATGCCATTCGGCCTTGGGGATTTCGAGCGTGGCCGCCGAGGCAGCCGGCATGCGGTCAAAGCGCTGGGTGTATTCCACCAGCGCCGCGTCGCCGCGGGTGCGCACGTCGGCCAGGATGCCGGCGGCGGCGCGGTCGATGGATTCGTCTTCCGTGGCCTCGAAGGCCAGCAGCTTGGACAGGGCGGATTGGAATCCGGGATCGCGGGAATCGAGACGGTTGATCAGGGCCATGGCGTCATGGTTCAAGCAAGGGAGCGGCCGCCGCGCGGGCGCGGCGGGCGAAAGTCAGGCGTTGCGGGTGGCGGCTCTTTCGAAGGCGTCCAGCAGCGGCTGCAGGCGGTCGCCGCGGGTTTTCAGGGCGGCCTGGTTGACGATCAGGCGCGAAGAGATCGGCATGATGTCTTCGACGGCGACCAGGTCGTTGGCGCGCAGCGTGCCGCCGGTGGAGACCAGGTCCACGATGCAGTCGGCCAAGCCTACCAGCGGCGCCAGTTCCATCGAACCATACAGCTTGATGATGTCGACGTACACACCCTTGGACGCAAAGTGTTCACGGGCTGACTGCACGTACTTGGTGGCCACGCGCAGCCGCGCGCCCTGGTGCACCGCGGCCTGGTAGTCGAAACCGTTGCGCACGGCCACGGCCAGGCGGCACTTGGCGATGTTCAGGTCGATCGGCTGGTACAGGCCGCCGGGCTGTTCGGCGGCATGCTCGATCAGCACGTCCTTGCCGGCGATGCCCAGGTCGGCCGCGCCGTACTGCACGTACGTCGGCACGTCGGAGGCGCGCACGATGATCAGGCGCAGGCCGGGGTCGCTGGTGGGCAGGATCAGCTTGCGCGAGCTTTCGGGGTTTTCAGGCACTTCGATGCCGGCTTCCGCCAGCAACGGCATGGTTTCTTCGAAGATTCGCCCCTTGGACAAAGCCAGGGTCAGGGGCGCGAGTTGGGCATCGCTCATGCCGATTCCTTGCCGGTTGCGCGTTGAATGTTGGCGCCCAGGGCGCGCAGCTTGACTTCCATGCGGTCGTAGCCGCGGTCCAGGTGATAGATGCGGTCGACCACGGTTTCGCCGTCGGCGGCCAGGCCGGCGATGACCAGGCTGGCCGAGGCCCGCAGGTCGGTCGCCATGACCGTGGCACCCGACAGGCGCTTGATGCCACGTACGATGGCGGTATGGCCGTCGATGTCGATGTCGGCGCCCATGCGGCGCAGTTCCTGCACGTGCATGTAGCGGTTTTCGAAGATGTTCTCGACGATGACGCTGGTGCCGTCGGCGACGGTGTTCAGGGTCATGAGCTGGGCCTGCATGTCGGTGGCGAAGCCCGGGTACTCGTGGGTGCGGAAACCCACGGCCTTGGGCCGGGTGGACATGGCGCCGCGGATCCAGTCGGGGCCGGTTTCGATGGTCAGGCCGGCCTCGACCAGCTTGTCCAGCGTGGCGCCCAGGATGCTCGCGTCGGCATTCTTGAGCAGGATGTCGCCACCGGCCGCGCCGACGGCGCACAGGAAGGTGCCGGCTTCGATGCGGTCGGAAATGACGCGGTGCTCGGCGCCGTGCAGGCGCTCGACGCCCTCGATCACGATGCGGTCGGTGCCGTGGCCCTGGATGCGGGCGCCCATCTTGATGAGCAGCTCGGCCAGGTCCACCACTTCGGGCTCGCGGGCGGCATTTTCCAGCACGGTGCGGCCTTCGGCCAGCACCGCGGCCATCAGCAGGTTCTCGGTGCCGGTGACGGTGACCATGTCGGTGCGGATGGAGGCGCCCTTCAGGCGCTTGGCGCGCGCCACCACGAAGCCGTGCTCGATGCTGATTTCAGCGCCCAGCGCGGCCAGGCCCTTGATGTGCTGGTCCACCGGCCGTTGGCCGATGGTGCAGCCGCCCGGCAGGCTGACGCGGGCTTCGCCGAAGCGCGCCACCAGCGGGCCCAGCACCAGGATGGACGCGCGCATGGTCTTGACCAGGTCGTAGGGCGCTTCCAGGTTGTCGACGCGGTCGGCCTGCAGCGTGACCAGGCCGTCGGCCGCGCGCTCGGCGCGCACGCCCATGCGGCCCAGCAGGCGCAGCATCGTAGCCGTGTCGTTCAGGTGCGGCACGTTGGACAGGGACAGCGGGTCGGCCGTCAGCAGGCCGGCACACAGGATCGGCAGGGCCGAGTTCTTGGCGCCGGAAATGGTGATTTCGCCGCGCAGTTGCGCGCCGCCGGTAATGCGTAGCTTGTCCATGATTACTTGCCCGCCTGGGCGTACTCGCCAGGGGTCAGCGTACGCATCGACAGGGCGTGGATCTCGGCTTTCATGCGGTCGCCCAGGGCGGCGTAGACCAGTTGGTGGCGCTGGATCAGGCGCTTGCCTTCGAAGGCGGCGCTGACGATGACCGCGTCGAAATGCGAGCCGTCGCCTTGCACGTCGAGATGTTCACAGGGCAGGCCGTCCGCGATGTATTGGCGGACTTGCGCGGGAGTGGGAAGCATGGACGTCAGTTCCTGAGTTTGTAGCCGCTGGCCAGAAGCCGCAGCGCATAGATCGACAGTGCGAGGAACACCCCCGTCACCACCGCCAGGCTGCGCCAGGGGGAGACGTCCGACACCGAGAAGAATCCGTAACGGAAGCCGTCGATGGTGTAGAAAATGGGGTTCCAGTGGGACACGCCCTGCCAGAAGGCGGGGAGCGTATGGATGGAATAGAACACGCCGGACAGGAAGGTGGCCGGCATGATCAGGAAGTTCTGGAAGGCGGCGAGCTGGTCGAATTTCTCGGACCACAGGCCGGCGATCAGGCCCAGCACGCCCATGATGCCGCAGGCCAGCACGGCAAACACGAGCAGCCACAGCGGGTTGGCGGGCACCAGCGACACGAAGAACAGCGCCACCACCCACACGCACAGGCCTACGGCCAGGCCACGCACCACGGCCGCCAGCACGTAGGCGGCGAAGATGTCGCGGTGCGACAGCGGCGGCAGCAGCATGAACACCAGGTTGCCCGTGATGCGGCTCTGGATCAGCGACGAGGACGGGTTGGCGAAGGCGTTCTGCAGCATGCTCATCATCATGAGCCCGGGGATCAGGAACGCGGTGTAGGGCACGCTGCCGTACACCATGACGCGCCCTTCCAGCACGTGGGCGAACACCAGCAGGTACAGCAGCGCGGTGATGACGGGCGCGGCGATGGTCTGGAAGCTGACCTTCCAGAAGCGCAGCAATTCCTTGCGCAGCAGGGTCGGAAAGCCCGACCCCGCATCCAGGCGGGGTTGCACCAGCGGCTGGCTGGCGTTGGCGGCGGGCTGCGTCATTGCGGCATCTCTTCGGGTTGCGGGGCGGGCTTGTCGTCCTGGTGCATGATGCGCACGAAGGCGTCTTCGAGGTCGACGCCGCCGACGCGGGCCAGCAGCGCCTGGGTGGTGTCCAGCGCCACGATGCGGCCGCCCTTGAGCATGGCGATGCGGCCGCACAGGGCTTCCGCTTCTTCCAGGTAGTGGGTGGTGAGCATGATGGTGTGGCCGGCCTTGTTCAGGCGCGAGATGAATTCCCACAGCGTGCGGCGCAGATCGACGTCGACGCCCGCGGTGGGTTCGTCCAGCACGATCACGGGCGGACGGTGCACCAGCGCCTGCGCGACCAGCACGCGGCGCTTCATGCCGCCGGACAGCGCCCGCATGTTCGAGTTGGCCTTGTCGGCCAGCCCCAGATTGAAGAGGATTTCGTCGATCCAGTCGTCGTTCTTGCGCAGGCCGAAATAGCCCGACTGGATGCGCAGCGTTTCGCGCACCGTGAAGAACGGGTCGTAGACCAGCTCTTGGGGCACGACGCCCAGGGCCCGCCGTGCCGACTTGTAGTCGGCCACGACGTCGTAGCCACAGACGGTGGCGCGGCCGGCGCTGGCGCGGGCCAATCCGGCCAGGATGGAAATCAGGGTGGTCTTGCCCGCGCCGTTGGGGCCGAGCAGGCCGAAGAACTCGCCGTGCTCGATGTTCAGGCTGACGTTGTCGAGCGCCTGGAAGCCGGCCCCAGGCGCGCGGCCGGTGAGCTTGCCCCAGCCGCTACGGCGCGGCGAGTAGATTTTGGAGACGTTCTCTAGACTAACGGCAGACATGACGGCGGGGAGGTTGCCCGGAAAAGAGCGAATTGATCATTATATAAGCGGCCCGCCTTGCGGCACGCTGATAGCCCCGGCGACCGTAGGGCATGGGCTGTAATGTGTCCCCAAAATAACAGGCCCGGCGGGCCGCAAGGGCGCGCCGGGCCGGCAGGCAACCGGACAGGACCTTACTGGTTGCGCTGGTTCAGGGCCTGGATCAGGCCGTCGATGCCGTTCTGGTTGATCTGCTGGGCGAACTGGTTGCGGTAGTTCTCGATCAGCCAGATGCCTTCGACGTTCATGTCGTAGATTTTCCAGCCCTGGGGCGTTTTTTCCAGGCGGTAGTCCACGCCGGTGGGCTGGCCGTTAGCCTGGCTGATGAGCGTGCGCACGACCACGTCGTCGGCCTTGGGGTCGCCGCGGAACGGCAGCGCCGTGACCTTGGTGCTGGACGTGACGCGGGTCAGCGCGCCGCTGTAGGTGCGCACCAGCGTGCCGCGGAAGGCGTCGGCCAGGGATTTTTTCTGGGCGTCGCTGGCTTGGCGCCAGTAGCGGCCGGCGGCCAGGCGGGTGGTCTTCTGGAAGTTGACGTAGGGCAGGATGTGTTCGTTGACGACCTGGTTGATGCGGGCGGTATTGCCCGCCTTGATCGCGCCGTCGGCCTTCAGGACGTCCAGGGCTTCATTGGCCACGCCCAGCACGAACTGGTCGGGTGCGCCATTGGCGTCGGGTTGCGCCTGCACGGCGGCGCCGGCCGCCAGGCCCAGCAGGCCGGCCAGGGCCAGGCGCTGGAGCAGGGAAAAGAAAGAAAACCGCATGAAAACTCCTTGCTGTACTGATTACGCAATCTGACAGCTTACTTGGTTGCGGGCACGGGTGCCGGGGTGGCGGCGCCCTTGTCCTTGGCGGCGGGCGCGTCGCCCTCGTCGTCTTCGTAGTTGGGCAGGCTGGACTCGTCGTCCACACGCTGGCCCTTGACCATGGCGGCGCGGCGCTGCAGATAGGCGTCACGAATGAAGCTGTAGGGGTCGAGCGCGACGCGGTCGATGGTGTCGGTGGCGTTGAGCAGGCTGGCGCGGGTGTCGACGACTTCCAGGCCCCACAGCGAGTTGCGCAGCGGCACGTTGTCGATGGCGCTCACGCCCATGTAGCCGTACTGGCGGCCTTGCCAGTCGCCGATCAGGCCGACGCCGTCGCGCACGCTGGACGAACCGAAGAACGGCAACACCAGGTACGGGCCCTGGCCCAGGCCCCACACGCCCAGCGTCGTGCCGAAGTCGTTCGGGATCTTGCGGGCGCCGTTGGCCGAGGCGACGTCGAAGCAGCCGCCCACGCCCATGGTGGTGTTGAACAGGAAACGGCCCAGCGTGTTGACGAAGTCGTGGCCGCGGCCCTGTAGGAAGCTGTTGGTGCCCGACCAGAGGTCGCCGACGTTGCTGAAGATGTTGTGGACGCAACTGCGCACCGGCTGCGGCGTGACGTAGGTGTAGGCCTGCGCCACCGGCTTGAAGACGGCGCGGTCGACGGTGTCGTTGAACTTGTAGACGCCGCGGTTGAAGCCTTCCCAGGGGTCGCGCGGGTCCGGCTGCTGCGGGGCAGCGCAACCCGCCATCAGCGCGCCGGCGGCGGCCACGGTGGCGATACGGGAAAGAGCTTTCTTGTTCATGATCAGGGCATCCCTATCAGCAGAGTTCTATTCTTATTGCAGCGCGCGCCCGATGCGGCGATGGCCGCATCGGGCGGATTGTCTTTAATTCGGGGCGTTCGCTTCGGGGGCGGCAGCCGCTTTCGAGCCTTCTTTTTCGGCCGAGCCGTACAGGAACTTGCTGATCAGCTGCTCCAGCACGACGGCGCTTTGGGTATAGCGGATTTTCCCGCCATCGGCAAAGTTGTCTTCTTCGCTGCCCGGGGTCAAGCCCAGGTACTGTTCGCCCAGCAGGCCGGACGTGAGGATGGCCGCGGACGAGTCCTTGGGGAACTGGTAGGCGGTTTCCAGGTTGATCGCCACGACGGCCTGGAAGGTCTTGTCGTCAAAGGAGATCTTGGCGATCCGGCCCACCACCACGCCCGCGCTTTTCACGGGCGCGCGGACCTTGAGGCCGCCTACGTTATCGAAATTGGCCGTCAGCGTATAGGTGGGAGCGAAAGAAAAGGTGCTCAAGTTGCCGGCGCGCAACGCCAGGAACGCCAGCGCGGCCGCGCCCAGCAAGATGAACAGGCCTACCCAAATGTCGGTTTTTTCGCGTGACATGATCGATCCGTTTCAGTTTCCAAACATCAAGGCGGTGAGCAGGAAGTCCAGCCCCAGCACCGCCAGCGAGCCCACCACGACCGTGCGGGTGGTGGCGCGGGCGACGCCTTCGGGAGTGGGCTTGGCCTGCCAGCCTTCGTAAAGCGCGACCAGCGTCACGGTGACGCCGAACACCAGGCTTTTGATGACGCCGTTCAGGACGTCTTTCCAGACATCGACACCGCCCTGCATCTGCGACCAGAAGGCGCCGGCGTCGACGCCGATCATCAGGACGCCCACGACCCAGCCGCCCAGGATGCCCACCATGGAGAACACGGCGGCCAGGATGGGCATGGCGATGATGCCGCCCCACAGGCGCGGCACCAGGACGCGGCGCATCGGGTCGACCGCCATGACTTCCATGGCGGACAGTTGTTCACCGGCCTTCATCAGGCCGATTTCAGCGGTAAGCGACGTGCCGGCCCGGCCGGCGAACAGCAGTGCCGTGACCACGGGGCCCAGTTCGCGCACCAGAGACAGCGCGACCAGCAGGCCAAGAGATTCCTCGGCGCCGTAGCGGTTCAAGGTGTAGTAGCCCTGCAGGCCCAGCACGAAGCCCACGAACATGCCGGACACGGCGATGATCAGCAGCGAGTAGTTGCCGATGAAATGGATCTGCTGCGATACCAGCCGCGGGCGCGACAGCGCGATGCCGCTGCGCGCCAGCATGGCGCCGAAGAAGCGGGTGAAGTAGCCGATGCCGGCGATGCGGGTGCGCACCCAGCCGCCCAGCGCGCCGATGGCGTTGTTCGATGCGTTCATGCGCGGCGCCCTTGTTGTTGCGCCAGCCACTTCTGGAAAGCCGGCGTTTCGGGGTACTGGAACGCGACCGGACCGTCGGGTTCGCCTTTGAGGAATTGCTGCACGTAGGGGTCTTGCGAGGCCGACAGGCTCTCGGGGCTGCCGGCGGCCTTGAGTTCGCCCTGCCCCACCAGGTAGACCTGGTCGGCGATGGCGAAGGACTCGTGCACGTCGTGGGTGATCAGCACCGAGGCGCAGCCCAGGCGGTCGGCCAGGCTGCGGATCAGGCGGGCGGTGATGCCCAGCGAGATCGGGTCCAGGCCGGCGAAGGGTTCGTCGTACAGGATGAGTTCGGGTTCCAGCACCACCGCGCGGGCCAGCGCCACCCGGCGGGCCATGCCGCCGGAGACCTCGGCCACCTTCAGGTGGGCCGCGGCGCGCAGGCCCACGGCATCGAGCTTGTCCAGCACCCGTTCGGTGATGTCGGACTCGGCCAGCCGCGTGTGCTCGCGTAGCGGAAACGCCACGTTTTCGAAGACATTCAGGTCGGTGAACAGCGCGCCTTGCTGGAACAGCACGCCCATGCGCTTGCGCAGGGATTGCAGTTCGGACGGCGTGGCGCGGGCGATGTCCTGGCCGAACGCCAGCACCGTGCCTTCCTTGGCGACGAGCTGGCCGGTGGCGGCCCGCAGCAGGGTCGTCTTGCCGGAACCGGAGCCGCCCATGATGGCGACCACCTGGCCCGGGCGCGCTTCCATGGAAATGTTGCGCAGGACGGTGAAATCACCGTAGCCGAGCGCCACGCCTTGCAGGTGCAAGGCAAATTCCGGGGGGCTGCTGGTTTGAGCGGGCATGGGCAACAAGAACGGGTGTTTCGGTGGCGGCGGCCCTGCCGCCCCGCTCGGGCGCGGGCGGGACGATGGCCGGCGCGAGCGAGACAGGCTGCGTCGGGAAGCGCCCTGTTACTCATATGCCGGGGACAGGAAGACAAACTGTTGCACCCAGCGGCGAGGGGCCATTGTAGCCCGACGAACTGTCACCGCAGTGCGGTATGTCAGTTCGTGGAACAGTGTTTTCGCCCCGGGGAACAATCGGCGGGCCGTCGGCCGGCCCTCGCGTCAGCCGCGCGAGCGCGCCGTTGCGGTTTCGCGGACCAATCGGGCGACCAGCGCGGCCGTGCTTTCACGCCGTGCCAGCGGGGCCCCCTGGCCCGCCCAAAGGGACAGAACGGCCACGTTGCCGGCCTTGCCGCCCGCCGTGCGCATCGGCCGCGTCAGCGCATTCTGCAGGGGGTACGGCAGGATGTCGTCTGATAATTGGTCGGCATCCCGCATGAAGGAGTTCACGATGCCGCGGGCCGGACGTCCGGAAAACGCCCGGGTCACCCGGGATTGCTCGGCGCGCGAGGCGGGTAGCACCGCCTTGTAGGCGTCGTTGATGCCGGCTTCGTCGGTGGTCAGGAAGGCCGTCCCCATTTGTGCGGCCTGGGCGCCCAGGGCCAGGGCGGCCGCGATGCCGCGGCCGTCCATGATGCCGCCCGAAGCAATGACGGGCACCGACACCGCGTCGGCGATCTGCGGCACCAGCGCCATGGTGCCGATCAGCGAATGCTCGAAATCGTCCAGAAAAGTGCCCCGATGACCGCCCGCTTCGGCACCCTGGGCCACGATGGCGTCCACCCCGTCCTGCTCCAGGGCCACGGCTTCGCGCACCGTGGTGGCCGTGCCGACCGTCAGGATGCCCAGTTCGCGGCAGCGCGCCAGCGCATCGGCGGGCATGCGGCCGAACGTGAAGCTGAAGACTGCCGGCCGCACGCGCAGCACGGCGTCGATCTGGCCGGGCAAGGGGTCCGCCTGCGGCCCGGGGGCGGCGGGCGCCGGCAGGCCCAACTGGTCGTGGTAGCGCGCCAGCAGGTCCAGCATGCGGGAGGCATTGCCGTGGTAGGGCTGGTCCGGCACCGAGGCGAACAGGTTGATCGCAAACGGCCGGTCGGTGCGTTCGCGGATCGCGCCTGCGGCCGCGTCAATCTGCTCGGGCGTCAGGTAAGCCGCTCCCAGGGATCCCAGGACGCCCGCCTTCGACGCCTCGGACACCAGCTCGACCGTCGTCGCGCCGCCGGCCATGGGCGCCTGGATGATGGGGTGGTCGAGCTTGAGCTGATCGAGAAGGCGGGATGCCATGGGAGTCTCCTGGTTGGGTTACTGAAGCTGGATGTTTCCAGCCTTGATGACGTGGTCCCACTTGGCCGTTTCGCTCTTGATGAACGCGCCGAATTCCTCGGGCGTGCCGCCGCCGGCCTGGCTGCCGGTGTCGGCGATGGCCTTCTGCACGTCCGCTTCCTTCAGGATGCGGTTGAGCTCGGCGTTGAGCTTGGCGATGATGGGCGCGGGGGTGCCGGCGGGGGCGACGATGCCCTGCCAGTTGTACGACTCGAAGCCCGGCAGGCCGGATTCCGCCATGGTGGGCACGTCCGGCAGCACCGCCAGGCGCTGGGCCGACGTCACCGCGATGGGGTGGATCTTCTTGCCCTGGATGGCGGGCAACGCCGAATAGCCCATTTCGAACATCATCGAGATGTGGCCGCCCATCAGGTCGGTGGCAGCCAGGCTGCCGCCCTTGTAGGGCACATGCACGATGTCGATCTTGGCCTGTTCGCGGAACATTTCGCCCGACAGGTGATGCGCGCCGCCCACGCCCGATGAACCGAACGACAGCTTGCCCGGCTGCTTCTTGGCCATGGCGATCAGGTCCGCCAGCGTCTTGACCGGCAGTTCGTTGTTCACGCTGAGCACCAGCGGGCTGTTTTCGATCAGGATGACCGGCGCCAGGTCCTTGAGCGGGTCATAGGGCATGTCCTTCATCAGCGACGGGTTCACGGCCATCGGCGCCAGGTTGCCGGTGCCGATGGTGTAGCCGTCGGGGGCGGCCTTGGCGATGAGGTTGGTGCCGACGACGCCGCCCGCCCCGGCCTTGTTTTCCACCACGATGGGCTGGCCCAGCGATTCGCCCAGCTTGCGCGCCAACAGGCGCACCCGGGTATCGGCAAAGCCGCCCGGGGCGTAGGGCACGATCATGGTGATGGGTTTGGCGGGCCAGTCGGTGGCCTGGGCCTGTGCGACGCCGCTGAAGGCGGCGAAGGCCGCCAGGGCAGCGACCAAGGGGCGTAGCGATTTCATGCTGGGTGACTCCTCTTTCTAATGTGATGGGTTCCTAGGAACCCATCGCATTATGCCCAGCGTTGGGGGCGGCGACGCTGATTTTTCCCAGGCGCCAGGCCGACAGCGCCAGCAGCACCGCGCCGCCCGCCAGCACTTGCGGCAGGCCGGCGCCCCAGCGGGCCGCGCCCGAGGCCAGCAGCGGGCCCAGGATCTGCCCGGCGGCAAAGGACGACGTCATGATGGCGGCGGCGCGCGGCGCGGCCGGCCCGGCCAGCCGCTGGGCGGCCAGCATGCCTGCCTGGGTGATGACCATGAAGGTGCCGCCCACCAGGATGGCGGCGACGATGACGGCGGCGATGTTGTGCCAGATCGCCGCGGCCAGCATGCCCAGCGCCATCACCGCTTGCGCGCCGCGCCAGACCGCCTTGTCGTTCAGCGCCTGCGCCACGCGGGGCGCAAGCAGGCAGGACAGCGCGGCCGCCAGGCCGAACAGCGGCCAGGCCCAGCCGAACACCGCGGGGTCGGGAATGATCTCGCGGGCCATGGCCGGCAGGAACGTGGCGGGAATGATGTAGCCGGCGCCGAAGATGCCGTAGTGCAAGGCCAGCCGGCCGATGGCCGGCGGCAGGCGGGCAGGCGCGGCCACCGTTCCCAGGTGCGCCTTGGCGTCGGCGCGGGACAGGCGCGGCCAGGCCAGCGCGGACAAGCCCAGGGTCAGGATGCCCAGCGCCGTCCAGTTGCCGTTGGCGTCGGCGCCCGCGGCCATCAGCGCCAGGCAGGCCAGGCCCGTCAGGGCGATGCCGGCGCCGACCCCGGCGTAGGTGATGGCGGCGACGGCTGGCCGGCGCGGATCGTCGGCGGCCACAGGCCGGGCGGCGGCAATGCAGATGAAGGCGCTGGCGCTGGCGTAGCCCGCCGCCAGCCGTAGCAGGGCCCAGGCCAGCACGCCATGGAACCCGGGCATCGCCAGGGTCAACAGGCCCACGGTCAGCAGGCTGGCGGCCAGCATGGTGCGTGGATGGCGCGGGGGCCGCACGGCCGCGGCCAACGCGCCCAGCAGATAGCCCGCGTAATTGGCCGATGCCAGCCAGCTGCCCTGCGCCAACGACAACCCGGCCTCCTGGGCCATCAGCGGCCAGACGGGGGTAAAGGCGAACCGGCCGATGCCCATGGCGGCGGCCAGCGCCAGCGCGGCGGGCCAGGCCAGCGAGGCGGCTCCGCGCGGGCGGACGGAATCAGGGTGGGCGGCTATTGACATGGCTCCCACTCTACGGCTGTACTAATATCTTGAATAGTGAATTATTAAGAACTTAAGTTCTTGAAATGAGAAACTTAGACCTCGACGCGTTGCAGATCTTCAAGGCGGTGGCCGACCACGGCGGCGTGGCGCGCGCCGCGGCCCACCTGAACCGGGTGCAGTCCAACGTGTCCACGCGCCTGAAGCAACTGGAAAGCTCGCTGGCCGCGCCGCTGTTCCGGCGCCAGAACCGGCGCCTGGTGCTGTCCGACCAGGGGCGCGTGCTGCTGTCCTATGCCGACCGCCTGCTGCGCCTGTCGGCCGAGGCCCAGGCGGCGGTGCGCGACGGCGCGCCGCAGGGCCTGCTGCGCATCGGCACCATGGAAAGCACGGCCGCGGCGCGCCTGCCGCCCATCCTGGCGGCCTACCATGCGGCCTGGCCGCAAGTGCGTATCGAACTGGTCACCGGCACGTCGGGTGCATTGGCCGCCAAGGTGCGCAACTACGAGATCGAAGCGGCGTTCGTGGCCGAACCGTTCGACGGCCAGGGGCTGGCGCAGCAGCCGGTTTTCCAGGAAGAATTGGCGCTGATTTCACCCTTGGCCTGGCCCGAGATCCGCGGCCCCGAAGACGTGGGCGACCGCAGCGTCATTGCGTTCACGGCCGGCTGCTCGTACCGCCGCATCCTGGAATCATGGTTCAGCCAGGCGGGCGTGGCGCCGGGCAAGGTGATGGAATTCGCGTCCTACCACGCCATCGTGGCCTGCGTGGCCGCGGGATCGGGCGTGGCCATCGTGCCGCGCTCGGTGCTGGCGGTGCTGGGGGCGCAAGCGTCGCTGCGTGTCATGCCCCTGTCCGGCCAGCATGGCCGCGCGCAGACGCAGCTGGTCTGGCGCGCAGATGACGAAACGCCTGCATTGCAGGCGTTCCAGGACTTGCTCGCGCAGCGCCGCCCTTGATGGGCGGGCATGGGGGTCAGAAGCGGTAGCCGACGCCCATGGTCAGCACCCACGGGTCGATGCGTGCGGTGCCGATGTGTTCGCCGTTCAGCTTCACCTTCGACTTGATGTCGATGTAGCGGATGTCGGCGTTCATGAACCAGCGTTCGTTGATCTTGATGTCCGCGCCCAGTTGCGCAGCCACGCCCCACGAGTCGCCCATCTTCAGGTCCGATCCCTTCAGCGCGCCTTCGGCCTTGGTGTCGAAGAACTTGGTGTAGTTGATGCCCACGCCGATGTAGGGCTGGACCATGCTGTCGGGCAGGATGTGCCATTGCAGGCTGAGCGTGGGCGGCAATTGCTTGCTCGAACCGATCTTGCCCAGGCCGCTGCCGTGCACGTCATGCTGGAACGGCCAGGCGCCCAGCAGTTCGATACCGATGTTGCGCGTGGCCATGTAGGCCAGCGTGAAGCTGGGGCGCACGTTGTTGTTGGCATCGAGCTTGACGCTGCCGTCGAGCACGGTGCCGTTGTTCGATGCGGGGCGAACCTGCGTTGCGCCGACCCGGAACAGGATGTCGCCGGCTTCGTGGGCCTGGGCGGGGGCGGCAAACGCGCCGGCAGCGATCAGGCCGGCGATGGCGGTGGCGCGGATACGCCCATTCAGCGAAAACATTTTCTTCTCCGATCTTTCCATGGGGTGAGTGGAAAGGTTCGCAGACCCGGCGCCGGGGCCGGTTGATATGCGTCAAACGCTGCGGGCAAGCCGGCGCCGCCGTGGCTGCACTGCAACAACGGGCAGCGCAGACGGCAAGCGCAAGGGGGGAATCAGGCCAGCGCGGCCAGGAACACGGCGGCGCCCACCGCCAACATCAGAAAGGGGCTGACCCGGGTATAGACCAGCACCAGCGTGGACGCGGCGGCCACGCCCCAGGCCCAGGCACCGCCTTCAGCGGCGCGCAGCACGGTGCAGGAAGACGCCAGGATCATGCCGGCGGCGACCGGCACCAGTCCGGCTTCGATGGCGCGCACGCAGGTGGCGTGGCGGTAGCGCGCCCAGACCCGCGCCAGCGCGTAGATCAGCAGCGAACAGGGCAGGAAGATGGCGATCGACGCCGCGATCGCGCCGCCCCATCCGCCCACGTGCCAGCCGATCAGCGTCACCAGCAACGACGCCGGACCGGGCGTGATGCGCGACAGTGCGAAGTAGTCCAGGAATTGCGACTCGTTGATCCAGCCATAGCTGTCCACCGCCTGGCGGTGGATGTCGGGCAGGATGCTCTGGCCGCCGCCCACCGTCAGGAACGACAGCGGCGTGAACACCGAGAACAGGTCGTGCAACAGGGCCAGGTTCATGGGCGCCGCCCTTGGCGCCGCAAGCGGCTGTAGGCGATGCCGATGGACAGCGGCGCCATGGCGCCCACCACCCACAGCAAGGGCAGGCGCAACAGGAAGATCGCGGCGAAGGTGATGCCCATGACTGCGGTCGGTACCCAGCCCACCAGCGCGCGCCGCGCGGCGCGCAGGCCGGTCTGCAGCGACACGCCCACCGCTGCAGCCGCCACGCCCGCCATGGCCATGTGCAGCCCCTGTGACTGCGCCAGGCTGGCGAACAGCGCGGCCACGCCGATGGCCACGACCATCGGCGGCACCGTGATGCCCAGGCCGCCCAGCAAGGCGCCGGGGCCGCCGCGCAGCCGAAAGCCGATCCAGATGGCCAGGTTCACCACGTTGACGCCGGGAAACGACTGCGCCAGCGCCAGGCCGCTGAGAAAATCGGACTCTGACATCCACCGCCGTTGCTGCACGAATTCGCGCAGCATCCAGCCGCTCAGGCCGCCGCCAAAGCTGGTCAGGCCGACCTTGGTGAAGGCCAGGAAAATCTGCGGCAGCGTCGGCGGGGCGGCAAGCTCGGGTTCGGGGGCGGACATGGCGGGGGGCGGCGGCGGGGTCGATGCCGCATCTTACGGAAACGAAAGTGTCGGTTGCCTGAAAAGACTTCGCCGCCTTGGCACTGGATGCGCAAGGCGGCGAAATCAGGGCGTTACGTGCCGGGGATCAGCGCGGCAATTCGCTCGATCCCATCAGATAGGCATCCACCGACCGCGCGCACTGACGGCCTTCGCGGATGGCCCAGACCACCAGGGACTGGCCGCGGCGCATGTCGCCGGCGGTGAAGACCTTTTCCACGCTGGTGCGATAGTCGTCGGTGTTGGCGCGCACGTTGCCACGCGCGTCGCGATCCACGCCGAACGCATCCAGCACCGTCTGCACCGGCGACACGAAGCCCATGGCCAGCAGCACCAGGTCGGCCTTGATCTCGAATTCCGAGCCTTCGACCTCGCGCATCTTCATCTGGCCGGTGGACTCGTCCTTGAACCACTCGACGCGGGCGCCGACCAGCTTTTCGACCTTGCCGTTGCTGCCCTTGAGCAGCTTGGTGGTCACGGACCAGTCGCGGTCGCAGCCTTCTTCGTGCGACGACGAGGTGCGCATCTTCAGCGGCCAGTACGGCCACGTCATGGACTTGTTCTCGGACTCGGGCGGCTGGGGCATCAGCTCGAATTGCGTGACCGAGGCCGCACCGTGGCGGTTGCTGGTGCCCACGCAGTCGGACCCGGTGTCGCCGCCGCCGATCACCACCACGTGCTTGCCCTTGGCCAGCGTCTGGTTGGTGAGGCGGTCGCCGGCCACGGCCTTGTTCTGCTGGCGCAGGAAGTCCATGGCGAAATACACGCCCGACAGTTCGCGCCCGGGCACCGGCAGGTCGCGCGGGGTCTCCGAACCGCCGCTCATCACCACGGCGTCGAACTCGGCCAGCAGCGACTGCGGGGTGCGCACGGTCAGGCCGTCAGCGACGGCATCCGACGGGTTGCCGACGTAGGTCGACGGCGCGAATTCCACGCCTTCGGCTTCCATCTGCGAGATGCGGCGGTCGATCTGGTGCTTTTCCAGCTTGAAGTCGGGGATGCCGTAGCGCAGCAGGCCGCCGATGCGATCGCTCTTTTCGAACAGGGTCACCGAGTGGCCGGCGCGCGCCAGTTGCTGGGCGCAGGCCAGGCCGGCCGGGCCCGAACCCACCACCGCGACTTTCTTGCCGGTCTTGCGGGCAGGCACCAGCGGGGTCACCCAGCCTTCGGCCCAGCCCTTGTCGATGATGGCGTGCTCGATGGACTTGATGCCGACAGCGTCGCTGTTGATGTTCAAGGTACAGGCGGCTTCACACGGCGCCGGGCAGATCCGGCCGGTGAACTCGGGGAAGTTGTTGGTCGAGTGCAGCACGTCCAGCGCACGGCGCCAGTCCTGCTTGTAGACCAGGTCGTTCCAGTCCGGAATGATGTTGTTGACCGGGCAGCCGTTGTTGCAGAACGGGATGCCGCAGTCCATGCAGCGCGCCGCCTGCTGCTTGGCCTGGTCATCGGTCAGGTGCAGCACGAATTCGCGCCAGTTCTTCAGCCGCTTCTGCGGGGCCTCCGAGGCCTCCTGCAGACGCTGAAATTCCATAAAGCCGGTAATCTTTCCCATGGTATCCCTCACGCAGCCAGTTGTTGCGGGTTGGCTGCACGCCACATTTCACCCAATGCGCGGCGGTAGTCCGTCGGCATGACCTTTACGAATTTGCCGCGCGATGCTTCCCAGTCGCCCAGGATTTCGCGGGCGCGGAAGCTGCCGGTGTAGCGGAAGTGGTCTTCCACCAGGCGGCGCAGGATGGTTTCATCCGTTTCGCGCTCGCCACCGCGCTGCGCGCTGTGCCAGATGTCGATGTTGTTCTGGGCCTGTTGTTCCGCATGCGGAACCACGGCTTCCAGTTCGACCATCGACAGGTTGGCGCGATGCTTGAGCGTGCGCTCGGGGTCCCACACATATGCCACGCCACCCGACATGCCCGCCGCGAAGTTGCGGCCGGTAGCGCCCAGCACCACGACGGTGCCGCCGGTCATGTATTCGCAGCCGTGGTCGCCCGTGCCTTCCACCACCGTGGCGGCGCCCGAGTTGCGCACCGCGAAACGCTCGCCAGCCACGCCGTTGAAGAACGCTTCGCCGGCCAGCGCGCCGTACAGGACGGTGTTGCCGGCGATGATGTGGTCGGGGCCGAAGCCGCGGAAGTCGTTGGGCGAGCGCACGATGATGCGGCCGCCGGACAGGCCCTTGCCCACGTAGTCGTTGCCTTCGCCCACCAGGTCCATGGTGATGCCATGGGCCAGGAACGCGCCGAAGCTCTGGCCGGCCGTGCCGTTGCACTGGATGTGGATCGTGTCGTCCGGCAGGCCGTCATGGCCGTAGCGCGATGCCACCGCGCCGGACAGCATGGCGCCGATGGTGCGGTTGCGGTTGCGCACCGGCACGATGAACGAGACCTTCTCGCCGCGCTCCAGCGCCGGCTTGCTGCGTTCGATCAGCTGGTGATCCAGCGCGCCGGCCAGGCCGTGGTCCTGCTCTTCGGTCTGGCGCACGTCGGCGTCGGACTGGGTCTGGTGGAATACGCGGGCAAAGTCCAGGCCCTGGGCCTTCCAGTGTTCGACGCCCGAGCGCATGTCCAGCAGGTCGGCGCGGCCGATCAGGTCATCGAACTTGCGGATGCCCAGTTGGGCCATGATCTCGCGCACTTCCTCGGCGATGAAGAAGAAGAAGTTGACGACGTGTTCGGGCTTGCCCTGGAACTTCTTGCGCAGCACCGGATCCTGCGTGGCCACGCCCACCGGGCAGGTGTTCAGGTGGCACTTGCGCATCATGATGCAGCCTTCGACGACCAGCGGGGCCGTGGCGAAGCCGAATTCATCGGCGCCCAGCAGCGCGCCGATGACGACGTCGCGACCGGTCTTCATCTGGCCGTCGGCCTGCACGCGGATGCGGCTGCGCAGGCGGTTCAGCACCAGCGTCTGCTGCGTTTCGGCCAGGCCCAGTTCCCAGGGCGTGCCCACGTGCTTGATGGACGACACCGGCGATGCGCCCGTGCCGCCGTCGTGGCCGGCGATCACGACGTGATCGGCCTTGGCCTTGGCGACACCCGCGGCCACCGTGCCCACGCCCACTTCCGACACCAGCTTGACCGAGATCGATGCCTTCGCATTGACGTTCTTCAGGTCGTGGATCAGCTGGGCCAGGTCTTCGATCGAGTAGATGTCATGGTGCGGCGGCGGCGAAATCAGGCCCACGCCCGGCACCGAATAGCGCAGCTTGGCGATGTATTCCGACACCTTGTGGCCGGGCAACTGGCCGCCTTCGCCGGGTTTGGCGCCCTGCGCCATCTTGATCTGGATCTGGTCGGCCGACGACAGGTATTCAGCGGTGACGCCAAAGCGGCCCGACGCGACCTGCTTGATCTTCGAGCGCAGCGAGTCGCCCTTCTTGAGCGCCACGTCGGCTTCGATGCGGTCCGAACCCAGCAGCGAGGCCAGCGTATCGCCGTCCTTGATGGTGCTCTTGCCTTCGCGCATTTCGGCGCGGTAGCGCAGTTCGTCTTCGCCGCCTTCGCCGGTGTTGGACTTGCCGCCGATGCGGTTCATGGCCACGGCCAGCACCGAGTGGGCTTCGGTCGAGATCGAACCCAGCGACATGGCGCCGGTGGCAAAGCGCTTGACGATGTCCTTGGCCGGTTCGACGTCATCGAGCGGAATCGCACGCGACGGATCGAAGCGGAACTCGAACAGGCCGCGCAGCGTCATGTGGCGACGGCTCTGGTCGTTGATGATCTGCGCGTACTCTTTGTACGTGCGGTAGTTGTTGGCGCGCGACGCATGCTGCAGCTTGGCGATGGAATCCGGCGTCCACATGTGCTCTTCGCCGCGCACGCGATAGGCGTATTCGCCGCCCGCATCCAGGTCGTTGGCCAGCACCGGATCGGTGCTGAAGGCCGCGCGGTGCTGGCGCAGCGCTTCTTCGGCCACCTGGAAGATGCCGATGCCTTCGATGTTGGACGAGGTGCCGGTGAAGTACTTGTTCACCAGGCTGCTCTGCAGGCCCACGGCTTCGAAGATCTGCGCACCGGTGTAGGACATGTAGGTGGAAATGCCCATCTTGGACATCACCTTGTTCAGGCCCTTGCCGATCGCCTTGATGAAGTTCTTGACGGCCTTTTCCGGGTCGTTCATCTTGCCCAGCGATTCCAGCGCCAGGTAGGGGTGAATCGCCTCGGCGCCGTAGCCGCCCAGCAATGCGAAGTGGTGCACTTCGCGGGCCGAGCCGGTTTCGACCACCAGGCCGGTGTTGGTGCGCAGGCCCGCGCGGATCAGGTGCTGGTGCACGGCCGACGTGGCCAGCAGCGCGGGAATCGCCACGCGCTCGCTGTCGACCAGGCGGTCCGACACGATCAGGATGTTGTAGCCGCTTTGCACCGCATCCACGGCCCGGGCGCACAGCGCGGCCACGCGGGCTTCGATGCCTTCGGGGCCCCAGGCGGCCGGGTAGGTGATGTCCAGTTCGAAGCTGCGGAACTTCTTGCCGGTGACCTGTTCGATGTCGCGGATCTGCGCCATGGCGGCGAAATCCAGCACCGGCTGCGACACTTCAAGGCGCAGCGGCGGGTTGACGTTGTTGATGTCCAGCAGGTTGGGCTTGGGGCCGATGAACGACACCAGCGACATCACCATCTGTTCGCGGATGGGGTCGATGGGCGGGTTCGTGACCTGGGCGAACAACTGGCGGAAGTAGTTGTAGAACGGCTTGGCGCGGTCGGACAGCACGGCCAGCGGGGCGTCGTTGCCCATCGAGCCGATCACTTCCTCGCCGGACGTGGCCATGGGTTCCAGGATGAACTTGTAGTCTTCCTGGGTCCAGCCGAAGGCCTGCTGGCGGTCCAGCAGCGACACGGACGATTGCGTCGCCACGGCGGCCTGGCGCGGGGCCGGCAGCGATTCCAGCTTGATCTGCAGGCGCTCGATCCACTGGCGGTACGGGCGGCTGTTGGCCAGCTGCAGCTTGATTTCGGCGTCGTCGATGATGCGGCCCTGTTCCAGGTCGATCAGGAACATCTTGCCCGGCTGCAGGCGCCACTTCTTGACGATGCGGTTTTCGGGAATGGACAGCGTGCCGGCTTCCGAGGCCAGGATGACCATATCGTCATCGGTGACCAGGTAGCGCGCCGGGCGCAGGCCGTTGCGGTCCAGCGTGGCGCCGATCTGGCGGCCATCGGTGAACGCGACGGCGGCGGGGCCGTCCCACGGCTCCATCATGGCGGCGTGGTACTCGTAGAAGGCACGGCGGCTTTCGTCCATCTGCGTGTGCTGTTCCCAGGCTTCCGGGATCATCATCATCATGGCGTGGGCCAGCGAGTAGCCCGAATTGACCAGCAGTTCCAGGCAGTTGTCGAACGTGGCGGTGTCGGACTGGCCTTCGTAGACGATGGGGTAGAGCTTTTTCAGGTCGTCGCCCAGCACGGCCGACTGCATCATGCCCTCGCGGGCGCGCAGCCAGTTGAAGTTGCCCTTGACCGTGTTGATTTCGCCGTTGTGGGCGATCATGCGGTACGGGTGGGCCAGCGGCCAGGCGGGGAAGGTGTTGGTCGAGAAGCGTTGGTGCACCAACGCCAGCGCGGACACCGTGCGCGGGTCGGCCAGGTCGCGGTAGTAGCGGCCCACCTGGTCGGCCAGCAGCAGGCCCTTGTAGACCACGGTGCGCACCGAGGCCGACGGCACGAAGTATTCCTTGCCGTGCGCCAGGTGCATGTGCTGGATGGCGTGGCTGGCGGTCTTGCGGATCACGTACAGCTTGCGCTCGAGCGCGTCGGGCACCATCACGTCGGCGCCGCGGCCGATGAACAGCTGGCGGATCACCGGCTCGCAGTCGCGCACGGTGGGCGACATGGGCATGTCGACGTCCACCGGCACGTTGCGCCAGCCCAGCACCACCTGGCCCTCGGCGCGCACCGAGCGTTCCAGCTCTTGTTCGCAGGCCAGACGCGAGGCGGTTTCCTTGGGCAGGAACACCATGGCCACGCCGTATTCGCCGGGCGGGGGCAGGGTGATGCCGTGCTGGGCGAATTCCTCACGGTAGAGCGTGTCGGGAATCTGGATCAGGATCCCGGCGCCGTCGCCCATCAGCTTGTCCGCGCCCACCGCACCGCGGTGATCCAGGTTTTCCAGGATCTTCAGGCCCTGCTGGATGATGGCATGGCTTTTCTTGCCCTTGATATGTGCCACGAACCCCACGCCGCAAGCGTCGTGCTCGTTCTTGGGGTGGTACAGGCCCTGGGCAGGCGGCATGCCGATGCGGGTGGCATCGATCGGGGTCGCCTTGGGGGTGGGACAGGAGTCGTTCGGGGTAATTTGGGGCATGGCGCGCTCCGCAGTGAGCCTGCGTCGTAATGTTGCAGTGCAGGAGACGGACAATACCCCCGTCAACAGTAGGGTGCAACAGGAATATAAGGGGTATGACCCTAATTAAAAGAATGCACCGTCATAGAGCATTAATATGGTGACGTATCAAAGCCCTTGCCAAATAAGGCTTGGCGAGGGCACGCCTTCCGGGCGGCCAGGCCAAGGGTAGTGAAATCCCTATTTTCCCGATGTTTCGTCCCCGTTTATTTTGATGTTTTCGCGTCACCGGGACGCTGCGGAGAACAGCGTCGGCAGGCACGAACGCAAGCGGCCGGCGGCGGCTTACCGCGTGTCGGCAATGAAAAAAAGCGCCCGAAGGCGCTGTGTCAGGAAGTCGAACCGGATGGGGTTGGCGGCGAGACGGGAGCAGGCGTCGCCGCCTGTTCGGTGTCGGCAGCGGGCGCGGCCGGCTTCTTGCGCGGGCGGCCACGCTGCCCGGGCGCGACGCGGCGGCTGGCGGTGTGCGCCAGGCTGGCGATGAAGTTCGCGCCGCCCAACGCCCATTGGCCGGAGACGGCTTGGTCGATGCGCTGCGTTTCTTCGCGCGACAGGCCGTCTTGCAGGCGCTTGCGGTAATTGGCCTGGCGGTCGAACGGCGTATTGCCACACGCCCAGTAGTCGGCGTGGTCGGACTGCCATTGTGCCGGTGCGGCCGAGGTGTTGCCGGTATGGCTGGAGGCCGACGACCAGGGCCAGGAATCGGGATCTTGCGAGGCGCCGCTGCGCACGGGGTAGGTTTCCAGCCAGACCAGGGCGGGCAGCACCCAGGCGCCCGGCTCGAGCAATGCAGACCGGTAGCGGCCCGCGAAGACGCGGCCGCCCCGCAGGCGCGCGGCCAGGTTGCGGCCCAGCGTCTGCATCAGGCGCGGCAGGCCTTCTTCGTCGGCGGGCGTGGCCAAAAGCAGAATGCGGTCGTTGGCGAGCAGCCAGCCATGGACCGAGACCCGGTGGCGCTGGGCGGATTCGCCCAGCCACGCGGCAAGTTGGTTGAGGATATCGGCCGGGGCGGGCTGGGACGGCGCCGCCAGCGGCTGAATGAAGTTGGCCTGCACCAGTTGGGGCAGCCCAGGGGCGTACAGACGGGGCAGACGGGCCATAGTGTCAGGGCTTGCGCTTCCAGAAGAACGGGTTGTCTTCTCGTACTTATATAAATAGTGCCACGGTGGACGCTGGTCAAGCCCCGTGATCACAATATGGGCACGGAATCGATACTTTTTATAAGAAGGACCCCGTTTCGGGCAGGTTAACATTCGGCGACGGATCGTCGTACCGTGGATATACCCTAATCCCGACCGTGTTCATTTCAGCCTCAGCCCCCGGAGATCGCTCATGCCCGCCGCCCTGGAACTCATTTCCCAGCATCGCTGTTTTGGCGGCACGCAGCGCTATTACCGCCACGATTCGGCCGAGATCGGCCTGCCGATGCGTTTTTCGGTGTTCGTCCCGCCCCAGGCTGAGCAGGGCCCCGTGCCGGCGCTGGTCTACCTGGCCGGCCTGACCTGCACCGAAGAGACCTTCATGATCAAGGCGGGCGCCCAGCGCCTGGCCGCCGAACTGGGCGTGATGCTGGTGGCGCCCGACACCAGTCCGCGCGGCGCCAGCGTGCCGGGCGAAGACGAAAGCTGGGACCTTGGCACCGGTGCCGGCTTCTATGTGGACGCCACCACCGCGCCCTGGCGCGGCCACTACCGCATGGACAGCTACGTCACGCGGGAACTGCACGGCATCATCACCCGTGCCCTGCCAGGCGACGCCGCGCGGGTCGGCCTGTTCGGCCACTCGATGGGTGGGCACGGCGCACTGGTGCTGGCGTTGCGCAACCCGGGCCAGTACCGCTCGGTGTCGGCCTTCGCGCCGATTGCCGCGCCCAGCCAGTGCCCCTGGGGCAAAAAGGCGTTCGGCGCCTACCTGGGTGACAATCCGGACGACTGGGCGGCCTATGACGCTTCCCTGTTGATGCGCGGCCTGCGCCAGCCCTTCCCCGGCGGCATCCTGGTCGACCAGGGCACGGCAGACCAATTCCTGGCCGAACAGTTGTATCCCGAGGTTTTCGAAGCCGCCTGCGCCGCCGCGGGCCAGCCCCTGACCCTGCGTCGCCAGGACGGCTACGACCACGGCTACTACTTCATCTCGACGTTCATCGAAGATCACATCCGGTTTCACGTCGAGCGGCTTGGAAAGCCAGCCCCCTGACGTCTCGCTTCTATACTGGGCAGCCTGCCGGGGCAGGCTGTCGGCGCCGTGTGCACCAGACTGCCCGTCCCGGCGTTCTTGTTAAGGACCGCCTGATTTGATCAACGGAATCGCTCCCTTCGTCTGGATCCTGCTGGCCGCGATCGTCCTGTTTCTGCCGGGCATCGCCATGCTCCTGGGCAAGGGCGGCCCGCGCGACGAGCGCGGCCGTCGCACCTTCCAGTTCCGCCCGGTGCGGCGCCTGTTCGGCCTGATGCTGTTGCTGCTGGGCGGCGTGTCCGGCTTGCTGGCCTTGTCCCTGGTGCAGTTCTTCAGGCTGACCACCGACCAGCCGGTCGCCCGGATCGAGGCCCGCCAGCAGGCCGATGGCCAGTTCCAGGTCAGCGCCACCGCGCCGGGCGTGGGCGCCCGGCAATACGTGCTGTACGGCGACCAGTGGCAGATCGACGCCCGCGTCGTGCGCTGGCGCCTGCCGGCCCTGATGGCCGGCGTGCCGCCGCTGTACCGCCTCGAGCGCCTGTCCGGCCGCTACAGCGACACGGCGCGCGAAGCCTCGGCCACGCGCTCGGTGCACGCGCTGGACGACTGGCCCGCGCCGGACCTGGGCCAGCTCAAGCAAAGTTTCCCGAACTGGTTCCCCTTCGTCGATGTCCAATTCGGCAGCGCGGCCTACATGCCGCTTTTCGACGGCGCGAAATACCAGGTCTTCCTGGACCCCCGCGGCGCCCTGTTCGTCCGGCCGGACGGCGAGTCCACCGCCGAGGGCCTCAAACGCTTGGGCTGGTAGGGGGAGCCCGGGGCGGGAGCTGCCCGCCCTTGGGGCGGCCAGGCAGGCGGGCGGTTATGAATTTAAATTGGGGACGTGTTGCGAGAAGGAAACTTTGACGCGCCGCAATAGTCGAATTAGCACTCCCTTTACTAGAGTGCTAACATCGAATCCATGTCTTTACCCCTTCGCTTTCCGGAGACCGCCGCTATGAAACAACCCAGTACCTCGTTGGCCGCTTCCGGCAACGCCCTGGCGTTGGCCATTGCCAATCCGGGCGCACTCGGCACGATCGACGCGTACATTTCCGCAGTCAACCGCCTGCCGGTCCTGTCCGCCGAGCGCGAGACCGAACTGGGCCGTCGCCTGCGCGACCAGGAAGACCTGGGCGCCGCGCGCGAACTGGTGCTGTCGCACCTGCGCCTGGTGGTGTCGGTAGCTCGCCAGTACCTGGGTTACGGCTTGCCTCACGCCGACCTCATCCAGGAAGGCAATGTCGGCCTGATGAAGGCCGTGAAGCGCTTCGATCCCGAGCGCGGCGTGCGCCTGGTGTCGTTCGCCGTGCACTGGATCAAGGCCGAAATCCACGAATACATCATTCGCAACTGGCGTCTGGTCAAGGTGGCCACCACCAAGGCCCAGCGCAAGCTGTTCTTCAACCTGCGCAGCATGCGCCCCGACGGCCAGACGCTCGACCCCGAACAGGTCGACCACATCGCGCGCGAACTCAACGTGCGCCGCGAAGACGTCAGCGAAATGGAAGTGCGCATGTCCGGCCGCGACATGTCGCTGGAAAACCAGGATGACGATGACGACAGCTACGCGCCCATCGCGTACCTGTCCGACGAAGGCCGCCAGGAACCGACCCGCGTGCTGGAACGCGCCGCACGCGATCAGCTGCAAAGCACGGGGCTGTCCAGTGCCCTCGAAGCGCTGGATGCGCGCTCGCGCCGCATCGTCGAAGCCCGCTGGCTGCAAGACGACGGCGGCGCCACGCTGCACGAACTGGCCCAGGAATTCGGCGTATCCGCCGAACGCATCCGCCAGATCGAAGCGGCTGCACTGAAGAAAATGCGCGGCAACCTCGCCGCCTGATGCTTGCGTCGCACCACGTAAAAGGGCTGCCGTGTGCAGCCCTTTTCATTTGCGGGTGCAACCCCGCGAGGCGGGGCGCAGGCCGCTCGTGCGAGCCCTTCCCTATGTCAATAAATTGATACAAATTCATCGCGAAATAACGCGCGATTCCAGAAACTTAATGAGGTGCGCACCGCCTAACTTCACGTAGACCGCAAACTTTGGTTGGCAGTCTTGTCATCCGTCTCGGCTTCTCCTCTTTCCCCTCCCCTATGAGACGGATGCTTGCGGGGCACCACGCATATGGTGCCCCGTTTTTTATTGCGCGCGCCAAACGCACCAGGTCGCTAAGCCGCCTGCGCGCTGCCCGGCTCGGCCTGCGCCGTATGCCACAGGGCATCCTGGACGCGCCGCACGCCGGTGGCCATCGAGCCGTCTTGATAGAGCTTGATCCAGCGATAGCCCGGCGCCAGGTTGTCCACCACATGCTTGCCGTCGCGGATGCTGAACTGAAAGCAGGTGGATGGGGTGGCCAGCATGCGCAGGTTGTGCCGGCGGCGATCGAATTCGTGGTGCACGTGGCCCCACAGCAGCACGCGCACCTGCGGCCAGCGCGTCAACAACTTGAACAGCGCCTGCGGGTTGTCGATCATCATCGAGTCGTGCCAGTGGCTGTCGATCTGCATCGGGTTGTGATGCATGGCCAATAGCGTGTGCCGTCCGGCCGCCTCGGCCAGGGCGGCTTCCAGCAAGTCCAGCTGGCTGTCGGGCAGATGGCCGGCGTTCGAACCCGGCACGGTGGTGTCCAGCGACACCACCCGCCAGGCGCCCACGTCCGTCACGGGCGCCGACCATTCGGGCAGTTCCTGGCGCATCGCCGCCGGCAGGTCGTGGTTGCCGGGCAGGCAGCGGATCTGCGCGCCTTCCAGCGCCGGGGCCGAGCCGAGGGTGGCCGCCAGGCGGCGGTAGGCCGCGGGCTCGCCGTCCTGGGACAGGTCGCCGGTGGCCAGCAGCAGGTCGGGATGCTTGCCGTCGGCCTCGATCTGGCGCAGCACCGCGCGCAGGCTGGCGTCGGTATTGACGCCCAGCATCACGGTTTCGGGCTCGCCGAACAGATGGCAATCGGTCAATTGGACAAGCATGGCCGGGGGATCGTTGCGCCGGGCCAGGGTGTGGACGCGTGCCAAGTGCGGCTCCTGCAAAGTTCTGCACGGCCCTTACCTTACCGAAAAAGTCGCGGCTCGGCGCATGCCCGGTGGCAGGGATGGCGTAACGAAACGTGGTGGTGCAGGCGCCCGCGGCAGGACTTGCACGAAAACCCGCTATTCTTGTGGAACTTCTCACAAGCTTCATGATCGGGACGCGGCGTTTTCCATGGATGTAGGTTTTCTCGTATTCGGCCTGGCCGGCCTGTTGACGCTGGTGTGCTTCATGCCGCCCCTGGCCGGTCGCCTCAAGCTGCCCTATTCGGTGCTGCTGGCTATCGTCGGCTGCTTGCTGGGCATCATCGTGCACGTGCACGGCTGGGCGCCCAGCTGGATCGGCGATTTCCTGGATTCGCTGGAACGCTTCGAGATCTCGTCCGAGACCTTCCTGATGGTCTTCCTGCCGGTACTGCTGTTCGAGACCGCGCTGTCCATGAACGTGCGCCGGCTGATGGACGACATCGGGCCGATCCTGATGATGGCCATCGTGGCCGTCGTGGTGTGCACGGTGGTGGTGGGCGTGACGCTGGACGCCATTTCACCCTATGGCCTGGTGGTGTGCCTGCTGCTGGGCGCCATCGTGGCCACCACCGATCCGGTGGCGGTGGTGGGCATCTTCCGCGAAGTCGGGGCCCCCAAGCGCCTGACGACGCTGGTCGAGGGCGAAAGCCTGTTCAACGACGCGGCGTCGATCGCGTTGTATTCGGTGCTGCTGGCCGTTCTGGGTGGCCACGGCGAACTGACCGTCAGCGGCATCTTCAACGACTTCATCGTGCACTTCATCGGCGGCGGCATTGCCGGCTTTGCCATGGGGCGCCTGGCCTGTTTCCTGTTCGCCTGGCTGCGCGGCTTTCCCACCGCCGAGATTACGCTGACGCTGACGCTGGCCTATCTGTCGTTCTTCATTTCCGAGCACTACTTGAACGTGTCGGGCGTGGTGGCCACCGTGATCGCCGGCCTGGTGGTCGGCTCGACCGGGCGCACGCGTATGTCGCCCACCACCTTCGAATACCTGTCCAGCGCCTGGGAGCAATTCGGTTTCTGGGCCAATTCCCTCATCTTCCTGTTCGCGGCCATGCTGATTCCCAAGCTGATGGCCGCGGCCGATTGGCAGGAACTGGTGCTGGTTGGCGTCGTGTTCGTGGTGACCCTGGTGGCGCGTGCGATCGTGGTGTTCGGCCTCTTGCCCCTGCTGGGGCTGACCCGGCTGGGCACCAAGGTCAGCAATCCTTATAAGGTGGTGATGCTGTGGGGCGGCCTGCGCGGCGCCGTGTCGCTGGCGTTGGCGCTGGCCGTGACCGAGCAGACGGGGGTACCCGAAGAGGCGCGCCAGTTCATCGCCGTGGCCACCACCGGTTTCGTGCTGTTGACGCTGTTCGTCAATGGCATCAGCCTGCGGCCGCTGATCCGCATGCTGGGGCTGAACCAGCTGTCGCCGGTGGAACGCACCATCCGCAACCAGGCGCTGGCGGTGGCGCTGGAGGACCTGCAGGGCAAGACCGACGAAGTGGCCAAGACCGAACACATCGGCACCGAGGTGCGCGACCGCATCCGCGCCGTGTTCGACGCCAGCCTGACCAGCGTGCACGACGGCCAGGTCAGCCAGATGAGCGACGAGCAGCGCGTATCGGTGGGCCTGGCGATCGTGGCGCAGCGCGAAGAGGAAATGTTCTTCGACGTTCTCAAGGCGCAAATCGTCGACTGGCGCATGGCCGAGGCGCTGCTGGCACGGGCCGAACGGCTGGAGGATGCCATCCGCATGGGCGGCGTGCCCGGTTTCGAACGGGCCATCGTGGCGGACGTACGCTATTCCACCGGGTTCCGGCTGGCGTTGCGGTTGCATTACCTGTTCGGCTTCCAGGGCTGGCTGGCGCGCGAGCTGGGACAGCGGTTCGCCAACCTGATGAGCAAGCGGTCGGTCGCGCAGCGCCTGATCGTATTCGCGCGCGAACAGATCACGCCCCTGCTGGGCGAAGCCGCCACGCAGCGCATCGTGTCGCTGCACCAGCGGCGGCTGGACCTGATCGACAACGCCATGCAGGCGCTGAACCTGCAATATCCCTCGTATGCCCAGTGGCTGCAGGAAAGCTACCTGGGCCGCGTGGCCCGCGAGCTTGAACGCATCCGCTATCGCGACATGCTCGAGCAGTTCCTGATCAGCGGCGAGGTCTACGCCGACCTGATGGCGCAATTGAAGAGCCGCTGGGCGCACATCGACACGCATCCGCCGCTGGACATCGAAATGAGCGCGGCCGACCTGATCAACCGCGTGCCGCTGTTCGAAGGCCTGTCGGCCGATTCGCTGCGGGCCATCAGCAAGCTGCTCAAGCCGCGCCTGGCGCTGCCCGACCAGCGGGTCCTGACCAAGGGGCGGCACGGCGAGGAAATGTGTTTCGTGGCCTCGGGCGCCGTGGCGGTGCACCTGCCAGACAACACCATGATCGAGCTGGGCAGCGGCGAATTCTTTGGCGAACTGGGCCTGTTGGGCGAGCAGCAGATTGCGCCGGAAGTGACGTCGCTGGGCTACAGCAAGCTGCTCATGCTGTCGTCGCGGGATTTCCACGCGCTGCTGGCGCGCGACGAGCATTTGCGTGAGCGCATCCAGGTGGTGGCCAAGCAGCGGTTGCGCGCCATCGAGGTCTGGAAGCAGTTTTCGCAGGCGAACGCCGCGCCGGCGCCCGTGGTGCCTGCTCCGGCTTCCGTGCCGACGCCTTCGCAGGCCGCCGAGGCGGCCGAGGCCGCGGGGGCGGGGTCGGCGGATACGGGCGGTATCGATGTGCAAGCGTCGCGTGCACTGCGAGAGGCCGGCGACCATGGCGTCAGCCCGCACGAGGTTATCCAGCCCGATGCCGCTCGGCCCGCCCCGCTTGCGCAGGGGGAGTTGCAGGCGGGGGATGGGGCCGCGGATGACGCCGCGCGGCGCGACCCGCTGCTGGGCGAGCCCGGCGTGCAGCCGCGCTAGCGCGGCCGCGGGCAGGCCGGCGCGTCAGATTTCGCCGGCGGCCTGGCGCTGCATGATGTCTTCGAGAATCACCAGCGCCGCTTCCAGCGTGAATTCGCCGTCGGCCACTCGGCGTACCGCCGTGGCCACGTCGACGGCGGCGATTTCCATGACTTCGCCGTCCCGGTTGGCGGGACGGGCGTCGGCTGCCAGCACACAGGTGCTGGTCAGCACGTCTTCCACCTGGTAGCCCTCGGGCAGGCGGCGGTGGATGCGCAAGATGGTGCGCAGCGGCGTGCGCGCCACCAGGTCGGGTGCATCCAGGCCGGCCTCTTCGCCGCATTCGCGCACCAGCGCGGCTTCCAGGTCTTCGCCGCTGCCCGCCAGTCCCCCCACCAGGGTGTCCCACATGCCGGGGTCGGTGGACTTGCTGAGCGAGCGGCGCGCGATCCAGACGCGGCCGTCGGGCGTCCAGGCATTCAGGTGCACGGCCTTGGTCAACAGGCCCAGCGGCCGTACCGCCGCGCGCTCGATGGCGCCGATGGCGGTGTCGCCGTCCAGGACGTCCAGCAATTCATCCCGCCAGCCACGCAGGCAGTTGGCTTGGCGCAACAGTTGCGCGGCCTGTTCGAGCACGGCGTCCAGCGCGGCACCGGGAGCCAGCGCGGCGCCGATACGCAGTGCGTCGTCGTCGGCCTCGATGTGATCCGCGCCGTGCAGGGCATCGCACGCCGCATGCGTGGCCCAGCCGCAGCGGCGCCCCGCTATATATAAAGCGTGTGCGCCCACGGGGGCGGGCTCTTGGGCGCGCGCGCTCAGGTCGGCATACAAATCGGACAACTGCTTGGGCATCGTGGGGCCGTCGTGATGAGACTGTGCGGGATTTTATGCCACCCTGTTTGCCTGGCGCGTCAATAGGGGTCGGCCAGATGGGGGCGGGTACCATGAATTCAAGAGCACAAACTTACATCTATTTGTGCGTCCGCTATAATCCGCCAGTTTCTTTGTGATTTCGAGTGGGAATGCGGGGGCCGCTCTATCTCCCTGCCTAGCCCTGCCATCTAATAATTGCGCGTAGTCCTGTTGCAGTGACATCCGTGCCACTAGGCGACAAGGGCCCTCGCGCCGTGTTTCGAGGTAAGCATGAAGAAGTGGAGAGGGATACTGGGGGCTTGTGCGATGCTGATTGGCAGCGTGGCCGGCGCTCAGGTGCAAGACATGCCCGGCGGCCCGAAGGTCAATCAGCTGAACCTGCACGAAGGCGTCACGCAGATCACGCGTGATGTCATGTGGCTGCACTGGATGCTGCTCACGATCTGTATCGTGATTTTCGTCGGCGTCTTCGGAGTGATGTTCTACTCCATCTGGGCGCATCGAAAGTCCCGCGGCCACAAGCCGGCGACCTTCCACGAACATCTTGGCGTGGAAGTGGCCTGGACGGTCATCCCCTTCATCATCGTCATCGCCATGGCGCTGCCGGCCACCAAGACGGTCGTCGCCATGAAAGACACTTCCAGCGCCGATCTCACCGTCAAGGTCACCGGCTACCAATGGAAGTGGGGCTACGAATATCTCGATGGCTCCGCCGCCGGCATCAAGTTCCTCGCCACGCTGTCGACGCCGCGCGCCCAGATCGAGAACCGCGAGGCCAAGGGCGAGTTCTACCTCATGGAAACGGACAACCACATGGTGGTGCCCGTGGACAAGAAGGTTCGCGTCGTCCTCACCGCGGCCGACGTCATCCACTCCTGGATGATCCCCGATTTCGGCGTCAAGCAGGATGCCATCCCCGGTTTCCTGCGCGATGCCTGGTTCCGTGCTGAAAAGCCCGGCATCTACCGTGGCCAGTGCGCAGAACTCTGCGGCAAGGACCACGCCTTCATGCCCATCGTCGTGGAAGTCCTGGCGCAGGCCGACTACGACAAGTGGGTCGAAGACCAAAAGAAGAAGATGGCGGCAAACGCCGACGATCCCAATAAAGAGTGGACGGAAGCCGAACTGGTTGCCCGTGGCGAGAAGGTCTTCGCCGCCAATTGCGTGGCCTGTCACCAGGCCAACGGCAAGGGCATCCCGGGCAGCTTCCCCGCGCTCGACGGAGACAAGGTTGTGCTGGGCCCGAAGGCGGCCCAGATCAACACCGTGCTGAAGGGCAAACCCGGCACCGCCATGGCGGCGTTCGGTCCGCAGCTCAATGATGTCGAAATCGCCGCGGTCATCAGCTATACGCGCCATGCCTGGAGCAACGCCGGCAAGGGGCAGGACCCGACAGTGATGCCGAAGGATGTCACGGCCGCGCGTTGAGCGCACCGCGTTTTCCCATCGTCAGAGCTGGTTCCGTTTAGTTAGAGATACCCTGCCGGTTCCGTGGAACGGGGCCGGCACTCAGCAGGAAGGAGTCCATCATGAGCAGCGTCACTGTAGACCACGTGTCGCCGGGCCACGGCCACGGTCACGATGACCACCACCACGCCATGCCGACCGG
Source organism: Achromobacter sp. NCFB-sbj8-Ac1-l (assembly GCF_052695805.1). Taxonomy (NCBI): domain Bacteria; kingdom Pseudomonadati; phylum Pseudomonadota; class Betaproteobacteria; order Burkholderiales; family Alcaligenaceae; genus Achromobacter; species Achromobacter sp. NCFB-sbj8-Ac1-l. The sequence goes on from NZ_CP199812.1 coordinate 223,193, forward strand.
CTGGCGCCGCTGGCTTTTCGCCACCAACCACAAAGACATCGGGACGATGTATCTCATCTTCTCGTTCGTCATGCTGCTCGAGGGCGGGACGCTGGCGCTGCTGCTGCGCACCGAGCTCTTCGAGCCGGGCCTGCAGTTCTTCCGCCCAGAGCTGTTCAACCAGTTCACCACGATGCACGGCCTGATCATGGTGTTCGGCGCCATCATGCCGGCGTTCGTGGGCTTTGCGAACTGGATGATCCCGATGCAGATCGGCGCATCGGACATGGCGTTCGCGCGCATGAACAACTTCAGCTTCTGGCTGCTGCCGGTCGCTGCCATCATGCTGACCGCCTCGTTCTTCGTGCCGGGCGGCGCCACCGCCGCCGGCTGGACGCTGTACGCGCCGCTGTCGCTGCAGATGGGCCCGGGCATGGACCTGGCCATCTTCGCCATGCACATCATGGGCGCCTCGTCCATCATGGGCGCGATCAACATCATCGTGACCGTGCTGAACATGCGCGCGCCCGGCCTGACGCTGATGAAGATGCCGCTGTTCTGCTGGACCTGGCTGATCACTGCGTTCCTGCTGCTGGCCGTGATGCCGGTGCTGGCCGCCGCCATCACCATGGTGCTGACCGACCGCCACTTCGGCACGGGCTTCTTCAACGCCGCGGCCGGCGGCGACCCGGTGCTGTACCAGCACGTGTTCTGGTTCTTCGGGCACCCCGAGGTCTACATCATGATCTTGCCGGCGTTTGGCATCGTGTCGGCCATCGTGCCCGCCTTCGCCCGCAAGAAGCTGTTTGGCTACGCCTCCATGGTGTACGCCACCGCGTCGATCGCCGTGCTGTCGTTCATCGTGTGGGCGCACCACATGTTCACGACGGGCATGCCGGTGACCGGGCAGCTGTACTTCATGTACGCGACCATGCTCATCTCCATCCCGACCGGGGTGAAGGTGTTCAACTGGGTTGCCACCATGTGGCGCGGGTCCATGACGTTCGAAACCCCGATGCTGTTCTCGATCGGCTTCATCTTCGTGTTCACCATGGGCGGCTTCACCGGGCTGATCCTGTCCGTGGCGCCCATCGACATCCAGGTGCACGACACGTATTACGTGGTGGCGCACTTCCACTACGTGCTGGTGGCCGGTTCGCTGTTCGCGCTGTTCGCCGGCACCTATTACTGGCTGCCCAAGTGGACCGGCCGCATGTACAGCGAAAAGCTGGGCAAGCTGCATTTCTGGTCGACGCTGATTTCCTTCAACGTGACCTTCTTCCCGATGCACTTCCTGGGCCTGGCCGGCATGCCGCGCCGCTACGCCGACTACGCCGCGCAGTTCACGACGTTCCACCAGATCGCCACCATCGGCGCCTTCTGGTTCGGGCTGTCGCAGCTGATCTTCCTGTGGGCAGTGCTGCGCTGCTACATGGGCAAGGGCGAAGTCGCCGCGGCCAAGCCGTGGGAAGGCGCCGAAGGGCTGGAATGGACCGTGCCGTCGCCGGCGCCGTTCCATACCTTCGAGACGCCGCCCGAAGTCAAGTAAGTCCGATCCCTACAACGCAACAGGCAGCATAGCAATGACACCCGAGCAGCGCCGTCGCAACAAGATCGCAGGACTGATTCTGCTGGTATTCGTCATTGCCGTGTTTGCCTGGACCGTATTTCGCGGATCGGCGCTGTTGACGGGCAAGGCTGTCGGCGGCTAGCCATGAGCGACGACCTGCGCGAATCCGCCCAGCGCAAGCTGAGCTTTCTTCAGACGATGAAGGCGGTGGCGTGGGGGTTTTTCGGTGTCCGCAAGGGCGCAGGCTATCGCGAGGACAGCGCCCGGCTCAATCCGGTCCATGTGATCGTGGCGGGGTTGTTGGCGGCGGCCATCTTCGTGACCGTGCTGGTGTTAATTGTGCGTTGGGCCGTATCCAGCCTGACTTGAATCACTTAATTCTATAAATCAGTACCAGGGAGAAAGCCATGAGTGCAAGCCACTCGGTTCAAGGAAAAGAGGCACCGTACTACTTCGTGCCCGCCGACTCGGGGCACCCCGTGCGCACGGCCGTGGCGCTGCTGCTCATGGGCCTGGGCGCCGCGGGCTGGATCAACGGCGTAAGCTGGGCCAAATGGTCGGTGCTGGCGGGATTCGTCGCGCTGATCGTCGTCTTGTACTACTGGTTCGGCGACGCCATCCAGGAATCCGAAGCCGGCATGAACAGCAAGCGCATCGACGGTTCCTACCGTTGGGGCATGAGCTGGTTCATTTTCTCGGAAGTGATGTTCTTCGCCGCGTTCTTCGGCGCCCTCTGGTACGTGCGCACCATCACCACGCCGTGGCTGGGTGATATGGACCACCGCCTGATGCTGTGGCCCGACTTCCAGGCCGTGTGGCCCAACTTCGGCCCCGCGGGCGTGGTCGAGCACTTCCAGACGGTCGGCCCCTTCTGGCTGCCCACGATCAACACCGCGTTGCTGCTCAGTTCGGGCGTGACGCTGACCATCGCCCACCACGCGCTGCGTGAAAACCATCGCGGCAAGACCATGTTCTGGCTGGCCGCCACGGTGATCCTGGGCTTCATCTTCGTGGCCTGCCAGGCCGCCGAATACCACCACGCCTATACCGAGCTGAACCTCAAGTTCAATTCGGGCGCCTATGGGTCGCTGTTCTACATGCTGACCGGCTTTCACGGGTTCCACGTGATCCTGGGCGCCACGATGCTGACGGTCATCCTGATCCGCCTGATGCGCGGCCATTTCACCGCCGACCATCACTTCGGCTTCGAAGGCGCGGCCTGGTACTGGCACTTCGTGGACGTGGTGTGGCTGGGCCTGTATCTGTTCGTCTACTGGTTCTAAGGGACGGGTCCGGCGCTGCCGGGCCCGGGCCGATCGGCTGAACGGGGCGAGGCTTGCGGGCCGCCGGGAAATACCGGCGCCGCGGGTCTCGCCCTTCGCACGACGGCAGTCCGTGTTCCAATACGGCTGGCCCGGGCGGCGTAACCGCCCGGCGCGCAGGGAACCCGCCGGGCGCCGGCCTATCTAAAACCGGTGCTTTCGATCCAGCCCATGTGGTGGGCGAACAGCACGAACAGGAACAGGGCCACCGACAGGCCGATGCGCACCGTCAGCGCATTGACCGTGCGGCTGGTCGTGCCTTTGTCCCGCATCAGGTAGACCAGGGCGGATGCCAGACTGGCCAGGATACCGATGAAGGCCAGAACGACGAAAACGCGCATGATGGTCTCCGGACAAATCAGAGTTATTGAAGACAAATGGCCCGACCGCATTCGACTCGCTACACCATAGCCGCTTTACTTCTGCTTGGGATCGCCGTGGTGATCCTGACGTCGTTGGGCCAGTGGCAGTTGCGGCGCGCCGATGAGCGACGCGCCATTCTGGCGGCTATCGAAGCCGGCCGCAAGCAAGCGCCGCTGGCGCTGTCGCCGTCCACCCCGCCAGGCGACCTGAAACCCTGGCGCGTGGCGCAGGCCACGGGCACGTGGCTGCCGCAGTTCAGTGTACTGCTGGACAACCGCAACTACGAGGGCCGCCCGGGCTATTGGCTGGCCACGCCGTTGCTGCTCGATGGCCCCAGCCGCAGCGCGGTGCTGGTGCTGCGCGGCTGGCTGCCGCGCGTGATCCAGGGCCAGGGCGCCCCGACGCTGCCGGCCACGCCGCAGGGCGACCAGACCATCAAGGGCGAATTGTCCGAACGCGTGCCGCGCATGTTCGAAATCTGGTCGCTGGACGGCAACGATGCCTCCGCCCTGCCCGCCACTTTGCCGGTGGCCGGCGGCACAGTGCCGCAGGTGCAGAACCTGCCGCTGGACGCCTACGCCAAGGCCACCGGGCTGACGCTCCTGCCCGTGGTGGTGAGCCAGTTCGGCACCGGTGAAAACGACGCGCTCGTGCACGACTGGCCCGAGCCATCGGTGGATTTCCAGAAGAACACTTTCTACGCAGTGCAGTGGTTTTCGTTTGCCTTGTTTGCCGCCATCGCCTGGCTGGTGGTGCTGGGGGGCGCCATCAAGCGCATGCGCCAACGCGCGGCCAAGGATCCGGCGGCCTGACCGCCTGGCTTTCACCACAACAGGACCCATAAAAACGTGGCTCGCGACCTGACTTCTTCCAAACCCGCCAAGCGTTCGCTGGTGCCGATGGTGCTGGTGTTCCTGTGCACGCTGGCGCCCATCGTGGCGGCGTTCGTCGTCTACATGAATCCGCAGTGGTGGCCCGAGGACGCCAGCAATTATGGCGAGCTGGTGACGCCGCAGCGACCCATGCCGGCGCCCGAGGCGCTCAAGCTGACCACGCTGGATGGCAAGCCTTTCGACCTGCAAAGCCTGAAGGGCAAGTGGCTGCTCGTCGCAGCCGACGGCGCGGCCTGCCCCGAAAGCTGCGCCCGCAAGCTCTACATCACCCGCAATACGCACGCCAGCCAGGGCAAGAACGTCGACCGGCTGGCGCGGGTATGGTTCATTACCGACGACGGGCCGGTGCCCGACAAGGTGTTGGAAGCCTACAAGGGCACGATCATGTTGCGCGCCGATCCGGACCAACTGGCGCGCTACCTGCTGGCGCGCGACACGGCCGCGGGCCAGCCCGGCCTGCAGGCGCCGATCTGGGTGGTCGACCCCCTGGGCAACCTGATGATGCAGTATCCCGCCGACGCCGACGGGGTGAAGGTGCGCAAGGACATCAGCAAGCTGGTCTATAACTCGCGCATCGGTTGATTGAGTTTTTAGTTGAATTCCATGGAACGCATCAAAGCGCGGTATCGCAAGCTCGTATTCTTCACCTGGTTCCTGACGCTGGACCTGATCATGTTCGGCGCCTTCGTGCGCCTGACGGATTCCGGGCTCGGTTGCCCGGACTGGCCCGGCTGCTATGGCAAGGTCACCCCGCTGGGCGCCATGGGCGACATCCACCAGGCGTCCCAGGCGATGCCGTTCGGCCCGGTCACACTGTCCAAGGCCTGGATCGAAATGATCCACCGCTACGTCGGCACCATTCTGGGCATGCTGATCATCGCCATCGTCTACATGGCCTGGCGCTACCGCCGCGAACTGGGCCGCTCGCCGGCCCTGGCCGTGACGACGCTGGTGGCCGTCTGCGTGCAGGGGGCATTCGGCGCCTGGACCGTGACGCACAAGCTCATGCCCGCCGTCGTGACCGCACACCTGGTGTTCGGCCTGTCGGTGCTGGCGCTGATGACCTGGCTGTCGGCGCGCGAGCGGCCGCACCTGGCCGTGGCGGCTGCGGCCGCGCGTTTCAAGCCGTGGGTGGTGGGCGGCTTTCTGCTGCTGCTGATCCAGGTGACCCTGGGCGGCTGGGTCAGCACCAACTACGCCGCGCTGGCCTGCATGGACTTTCCCATGTGCCACGGCAAATGGGTGCCGGACATGGATTTCCATGGCGGCTATTCCATCATCCGGGGCCTGGGCGAGCTGCCCTCCGGCGAAATGATCTCGCAGCCGGCGCTGACGGCCATCCATTGGGTGCACCGTAATTTCGCTTTCGTGGTGTTCGCCTACCTGGGCATCCTGGCCTGGCGCCTGCGGGCCGAGTCCGGGCTGCGCGGGCCGGCGACGCTGATGCTGGCGCTGCTGGGCGCCCAGTTGCTGACCGGCCTGACCACCATTTTCTTCCAGTGGCCGCTCTTGATCGCCGTGCTGCACAATGGCGGGGCGGCGGGGTTGACGCTGGCCGCGGTGGTGTTGATGGTGCGATTGGCCACGGCCGGCCAGCCGCCCGCCGGGGGCTACGGCCCCAATTCGGTGCGCGTTTAAAATAGGGTCCATGATGACCAGTCTTGCCGCTCCCCAAACCGGATTGTTCCGCCAATACTTCGTACTCACCAAGCCGCGCGTCACGCAGCTGGCGGTGTTTTGCGCGGTGATTGGCATGTTTCTCGCCGTCCCCGGCGTGCCGGACATGCGCCGGGTGCTGTTCGGCACCATCGGCATCTGGCTGCTGGCCGCGGCCGCGTTCGCCATCAATTGCCTGATCGAGCAGGAAGTCGACGCCCGCATGCTGCGCACGGCGCGGCGCGCGACGGCGCGCGGCACCATTTCGGCGTTCCAGGTGCTGAGCCTGTCGGGCTTGCTGGGCGGCGCCGGCATGTTCGTGCTGTACACCCTGGTCAATCCGCTGACCATGTGGCTGACATTCGCCACGTTCGTGGGCTATGCGGTGATCTACACCATCATCCTCAAGCCGCGCACGCCGCAGAACATCGTCATCGGTGGCCTGTCCGGCGCCATGCCGCCGGCCCTGGGCTGGGCGGCGGTGGCCGATTCCGTGCCGGCCGAAGCCTGGGTGCTGGTCCTGATCATCTTCATCTGGACGCCGCCGCACTTCTGGGCGCTGGCGCTGTACCGCAACCACGATTACGCCAAGGCCGGCCTGCCGATGCTGCCCGTCACGCACGGCCAGCAGTTCACCCGCCTGCATATCCTGCTCTACAGCATTGCGCTGCTTGCCACCACGCTGCTGCCCTACGCGATCCGCATGAGCGGCGTGCTGTACCTGGCGTCGGCGCTGGTGCTGGGCGGCATGTTCGTGTCCTATGCCTGGCGTCTGTATCGCGCCTACAGCGACGAGCTGGCGCGCAGCATGTTCCGTTTTTCCATTCTCTACCTGGCGCTGCTGTTCGGCGCCCTGCTGGTGGACCACTGGGTCGCCCTGCTGCGCTGACCCCCTGGAGGTTGTCGATGTCCGTATTTTCCGCCAGCCGGCGCCTGGCCTTGCGCCTGGCCACGGCCGCTGCTTTCACCGCCGCCCTGGCCGCCTGCGGCGACAATGCGCCCGCGTTCAAGGGCAGCGACATCAGCGGCACGCAGCTGGGCCGCGGGCTTGAACTGTCGGACTACAACGGCAAGACGCGGCAGTTGCAGGATTTTGCCGGCAAGGTGGTGGTGGTGTTCTTCGGCTTCACGCAGTGTCCGGACGTCTGCCCGACGTCGCTGGCCGAACTGACCGAAGTGATGAAGAAACTGGGGCCCGACGCTGAACGCGTCCAGGTGCTGCTGATCACCGTGGACCCCGAGCGCGACACCCCCGAGGTGCTCAAGCAATACGTAACGGCATTCGACCCCCGATTTCTGGGTTTGACCGGCACGCCTGACCAGGTCAAGAAGGCCGCGGCGGCGTTCAAGGCGTATTACGCCAAGGCGCCCACCAAGGACGGCAACTACACGATGGACCACACCGCGGCGTTCTACCTGCTGGATGGCAAGGGCGAATCGCGGGTGCTGGCCAACAACAACATCGGGGTGGACGCCCTGGTGCACGACATCAAGGCGCTGCTCAAAGGTTGACCGGCACGGTGGCCGCAAAGGGGCGGGCAGACCGCCCGCCTGGGGCGGCAGCCCCCGGCAGGCTAGTCGCTGCCGCCGGCGGCCACCCAGCCCGCCAGCGCGGCGCGGGCCTTGTCGCTGAGTTCGGCGGCGGGAATGTCGCGGCGGTGCGAAATGATCATCAGGGCATAGGGGGCGGCCAGCGCGGCGGCCTCGGGGCACAGGCGCGATTCGTCGCCGACCGACGGCGAGACGTTGCGCCAGTAGTTGATGGCTGCTTCGATCTGGGGCAAGGTAATGGAATCCATGCGCCTATTGTCCACGAATGGCGGGGGCTGTCCAATGCCGGCGCCGCAATGAAGCGTCACCATCGCAACATGCCGAAACCGCGTCGGGGTGCTATACCACTGCCGGTTAGCAACGATGGAGCATCGTCATGAATCCGAACCCGACCGAATCTTCCCGCCGCGCCCTGCATCCCCTGGTCGCGGCCGCCGCCATCGCCGTCATCGTCATGTGCTCGGTGGGCGTTGCCGCCGTGATGGGCTGGCTGCCGACGCCGTCGGCCACGCCTCACCCCGAGGACCCTGCGGTGGCCCAAGCCGGCCCCGAGGGCGCGAATCTGGCCCCGGCCCAGCCCGGCGCGCCCGCGCAGGCGCCCCGCCAACCCGTCGCCCAGGCGCAGCCCCAGGCCCGCCCTGCGGCGCCCGCCGCACAGCCGCCGGCGCAGGCTTGCCACACCTGCGGCGTGGTCGAGACCATTCGCCAGGTGCAGGTGCCGGTCAAGGACAACAGCGATCATCTGGTCGGCACCATCGCCGGGGGCGCCGTGGGCGGGGTCGTGGGCAACCAGTTCGGGGGGGGCAACGGCAAGACCGCGCTGACCGTGCTGGGCGCGGTGGGCGGCGCTTTGGCAGGCCGTGAAGTTGAGCGTAATATCAGACAGCAACAAACGGTGACGCACTACGAGCTCACGGTACGCATGAACGACGGCAGCGCGCGCCAATTCCGCAGCGCCCAGCCGTTCGCCTTCGCGTCCGGCGACCACGTGCGAGTGGAGAATAATCAGCTGCTGCCGGGGTGATCTTCCCGGCCGGCAGCCCCTTTGCGATCTATGGGGAGACCAGGAATGAGCGACCAACACAGCAATCCGTTCGTCCTGCCCGGGATGGGCCAACATTCGGACCTGTCGGGCAACCCGCTGCTGGCCAGCATGGAAATGATGCGCCAGGCGTGGGCTGGGCTGACCGGCCCGGGCGGGTTGGCAAGCAGCCTGCCGATGGCGCCTCCCATGAACCTGGAAGACCTGGACCGCCGTATTGCCGAGCTGCGATCAGTGGAAAACTGGCTGCGCATGAACCTGTCGATGCTGTCCAGCACGATCCAGGGCATGGAGGTGCAGCGCTCCACCATCAGCACCTTGCGCGCGTTTGTGGATTCGGCAGCCAATATGGACCTGGGCACGCTGCGTGACAGTGGCGCGGCGTCGCCGCTGGAAGTGGTGCTGGGCCTGAAGCCGGCGCCGGCAGCGGCCAGGAGCGCACCGGCCAAGGCAAGCGAAGCGAAGGCTGCGGACGACAAGGTCGCCGATGCCAAGGCGGAGGGCACCGCGGCCGCGGAGCCCCAGCCTGGCATGAGCGAACAGATGGGCGCGGCGGCGCAATCGGCCTCCAAGGCGTGGTGGGATCTGCTGCAGCAGCAGTTCAACCAGATCGCCGCCGCCACGGCCGCATCGATGCCTGGCACTCCGGCTGCGACGGACGCAGACAAGGCGCCCAAGGGCAAGGCCGGTGGTTCGCAGGCTGCGGCCGCACCCACGGCCAAGGCGGCCGCCAGGCCCGCTGCGAAGTCACCTGCCAAGAAGGCCGCGCGCAAGCCGGCGGCGTCCAAGGGCGCGACCAAGAACACGGGGCCTGCCGACGGCAAGCCCTGAATTTTTCAATCCCGGTTCGGGGCAGCAAGGTGCCGCCCCGATCGATTCCAACACATCAGAACTTATGCTTAATGTAGTGATTCTCGCCGCCGGACTGGGCAAGCGCATGCAGTCCGACCTTCCCAAAGTGCTGCACACCCTGGCCGGAAAGCCGATGTTGGCCCATGTGCTGGACAGCGCCCGCCAACTGGAACCGGCCCGCGTGATCGTGGTGGTGGGCCATGGCGCCGACCGGGTCAAACAGGCCTTCGGCGGCCAGGACGATCTGCAGTTCGCGCTGCAGCAGCCGCAGCAGGGCACCGGCCATGCGGTGCAGCAGGCGGTGCCGCTGCTGCGGGAAGGCGACGGCAAGGACGACGTGACGCTGGTGCTGTACGGCGATGTGCCGCTGGTGCAGCCCGAAACCCTGCGCCGCCTGTTGGACGCGCGCGGCGAAGGCGCCGCGGTGCTGACCGAAGTGCTGGCCGATTCCACCGGCTATGGCCGCATCGTGCGCGATGCCGCCGGCAATGTCTGCCGCATCGTCGAGCACAAGGATGCGTCTGACGCCGAACGCGCCATCAAGGAAGTCAACACCGGCATCCTGGCCGCGCCGACCGCCAAGCTGAAAGACTGGCTTTCGCGCATCGACAACAACAACGCCCAGGGCGAGTACTACCTGACCGATGTGGTGGGGCTGGCCGTGGTGGACAGCGTGCCGGTGGGCGCGGCCCAGCCGGGCGCGTCCTGGGAGACGCTGGGCGTGAACAGCCGCGTGCAGCAGGCCGAACTGGAACGCCGCTGGCAGGCCGAGCAGGCCCGCCGCCAGCTGGAAGCCGGCGTGACGTTGGCGGATCCCGCCCGTTTCGACGTGCGCGGCTCGCTGACCTGCGGCCGCGACGTGTTCATTGACGTGGGCTGCGTGTTCGAAGGCAAGGTCACGCTGGCCGATGGCGTGCGCGTGGGCCCGCACTGCGTGCTGCGCGACGTGAGCGTGGGCGCAGGGACGCAGATCGAGGCCTACAGCCATCTGCAAGAGGCCCAGGTGGGCGGCGATGCTCGCGTGGGCCCCTATGCCCGCCTGCGTCCTGGCGCCGAGCTGGGTGATCGCAGCCACGTCGGCAACTTCGTCGAGATCAAGAAGAGCGTGCTGGGCGCGGACAGCAAGGCCAATCACCTGGCCTACATCGGCGACGCCACCATCGGCGCGCGCGTCAACGTGGGCGCGGGCACCATCACCTGCAACTACGACGGCGTGAACAAGCACCGCACCGTCATCGAAGACGACGCCTTCATCGGCTCGGATACGCAACTGGTGGCCCCGGTGCGCGTGGGTCGCGGTGCGACCCTGGGCGCCGGCACCACCCTGACCCGTGACGCGCCGGCCGACAAGCTGACCGTATCGCGCGCTAAGCAGGTCACCATCGACGGTTGGCAACGGCCGGTCAAGAAGTCGTGACGCCGCAGGCGTCCGAGGCATCGGGCGGCGGCGTCAAGCCCGCCGCGCCCGACGGCCTGCCGGTGCCCCGCCGCTACTGGGCGGCGGCCACCGTCATGACCGGCATCAGCCTGTCGGTCCTGGACACCACCATCGCCAATGTGGCCCTGCCCACCATCGCGGCCGACCTGAACGCGTCGCCCGCGCAGGCGGTATGGGTGGTCAACGCCTACAACCTGGCGGTGGTGATGATGCTGCTGCCCTTGTCGGCGCTGGCCGAGCGCATTGGCTTTCGTCGCATGTTCACGTTCGGACTGGTGCTGTTCACGCTGGCGTCCCTGGGCTGCGCCCTGGCCGGCTCGCTGCTGCAGCTGACGCTGGCGCGGGTATTCCAGGGCGTGGGGGCGGCCACGCTGATGTGCCTGTTCGGCGGCCTGGTGCGCAATATCTATCCCCTGAAAATGCTGGGCCGCGGCATCAGCATCAACGCCACCACGGTGGCGGTGATGTCGGTGCTGGGGCCCACCATCGGCTCGGCCATCCTGTCGGTGGCGCCGTGGCCGTGGATTTTCGCGGTCAACCTGCCGATCTGCGTGCTGGCGATGTTCGGCCTGCGCCATTTGCCCGAAGTGCCGCGCAACGACGTGCGGCTGGACTGGGTGAGCGCCCTGCTCTGCATGGCGACGCTGGGCGTGTTCATTTCGGGCATCGACATGATGGGCCAGGACTTGCTGCGGGGCATCGGCCTGGTGGCGATTTCGGTCGTGGCCGGCCTGGTGCTGGTGCGCCGGGCCAGCCGCCAGCCCGCGCCGCTGGTGCCGGTGGACCTGCTGCGAATCCGTCAATTGGCCTTTGCCGTGGGGGCGTCGGCCTGCACGTTCGCCGCGCAGATGGCGTCCTATGTATCGCTGCCGTTCTATTTCCAGCAGGTGCTGGGCAGGCCTTATCTGGAGGTGGGCATGCTGATGGGCGCCTGGCCGGTGGGCACGGCCCTGATCGCGCCGGTGGCCGGACGTCTGTCCGACCGCTATTCCGCCGCCACGTTGAGCGGCGTGGGGGCAACCGGCATGGTGATCGGCATGCTGTGGCTGGCGGCCCTGCCGGCGTCCGTGGGCAACGTGCCTATCATCGCCGGCATGTTCGTGGCGGGCGTGGGTTTCGGCTTTTTCCAGACCCCGAACAACCGCGCCATGCTGTCGGCGGCACCGCGTGCGCGCAGTGGCGCGGCGGGCGGCCTGCAGGCCACCACCCGGGTGTTCGGCCAGAGCTTCGGCACCGCGCTGGTGGCGATCGCCTTCAGCGTCAGCGCCGCGCACGGTCCCGGACTGGCCCTGGTGCTGGGCACGATCTGCGCCGCCCTGGCGGTGGTCGTGAACACGGTCCGCTTCAACAAGCTGCGGGTCACCTAGGGGGGGCAAGACCCAACGGCGCGGCGGCTTCTATAATGGCCGCCGGCGCCGGGTCTGCAATGCCCGGCGCAACGATTACCTATTTTTAAGGCGTTCAGGCATGAAGATCACGGTCGTGGGTACCGGTTACGTGGGGTTGGTGTCGGGAGCGTGCCTGGCCGACATGGGCAACGATGTCATGTGCCTGGACGTGGATGCGGCCAAGATCGCCCTGCTGCGCCAAGGCGGTATCCCCATCTATGAACCCGGCCTGGAAGACCTGGTCCGGCGCAACGTGCAGGCCGGTCGCCTGCATTTCACCGACGACGTGGCCCAGAGCGTGGCCTTTGGCGACGTGCAGTTCATCGCCGTGGGCACCCCGCCCGGGGAAGACGGCTCGGCCGACCTGCAATACGTGCTGGCCGCCGCCCGCAACATCGCGCGTCACATGACCAGCCGCAAGCTGGTGGTGGACAAGTCCACCGTGCCGGTCGGCACCGCCGACAAGGTGCGCGCGGTGATCGAACAGGAACTGGCCGCGCGTGGCGTGCAGGTGCCGTTCAGCGTGGCGTCCAATCCCGAATTCCTGAAGGAAGGCGCGGCGATCAACGACTTCATGAGCCCGGACCGGGTCATCGTCGGCGCCGACGACGACTATACCGTCGGCGTCATGCGCCGCATCTACGAGCCGTTCCAGCGTACGCACGACCGCCTCATGGTGATGGACGTGCGTTCGGCCGAACTGACCAAGTACGCCGCCAACGCGATGCTGGCCACCCGCATTTCGTTCATGAACGAAATGGCCAACCTGGCCGAAGCGCTGGGCGCTGACGTCGAGCAGGTGCGCCGCGGCATTGGCGCGGACCCCCGCATCGGCTACCACTTCCTGTACCCCGGCGCGGGCTACGGCGGTTCATGCTTTCCCAAGGATGTGCAGGCGCTGGTCAACACCGCCGCCGAGAATGGCCTGCCGATGCGTGTCATCGAGGCCGCCGAGGCCGCCAACCACGCGCAGAAGTTCCGCCTGTCCGAAAAGCTGGTGCAGCACTACGGCGAAGACCTGACTGGCCGCAAGTTCGCCCTGTGGGGCCTGTCGTTCAAGCCCAATACCGATGACATGCGCGAGGCGCCCAGCCTGACCGTCATCGCCGAGCTGACGCGTCGCGGCGCCACGGTGCGCGCGTACGACCCGGTCGCCATGCACGAGGCTGCCCGCGTGCTGGCGGGCCAGCCTGGCGTGAGCTTCGCCACCGACATGTACGACGCGCTGGACGGCGCCGACGCCCTGCTGATCGCCACCGAATGGAAGGTGTTCCGCGCGCCCGACTTCGACCGCGTCAAGGCGCTGCTCAAGACGCCGCTGATCCTGGACGGCCGCAACCTCTACACGCCGGCCGACGTGCGCGCGCTGGGCTTCGAGTATTCGGGCATCGGCCGCGCATGAAGATCCTGCAGCTCAACTTCGAGAAAGGTTGGCGCGGCGGCGAACGCCAGACGCTGTATTGCATGCGTGCGTTCCGCAATGCCGGCCATCAGGTCGAAGTGCTGTGCCGCGAAGGCGGCCCGCTGGCCGAGCGCGTGCGCCAGGAAGGCTTCGTGGCGCATACCTGCCGCAATGTGCCGGCGCAGTTGCGCTTTCTGGCATCGCAGGGCAGCGGCTACGACATCATTCACGCCCAGACCGCCAACACCATCACCTGGGCGGTGCTGACCAAGTGGCTGCACCGCCGTCCGGTGGTGTTTTCGCGCCGCACCTCGTTCGTGGTCAAGCCAGGCGAGGAATGGAAGACCGGCTTCAAGTGGCGCCACACCGATCTGTTCGTGGCCATCAGCGACATGGCTGCCAGCGAGCCGCGCCGGCTGGGGCTGGACTCGATCATCATCCGCAGCGCCGTCGAGCCCCATGTGATCAACCAGGACAACGTCGCCGCGCTGGTGCGCGAATTCGGCCTGGAAGGCAAGAAGGTCATGGCCACGTCGGCCGCGCTGATCCGCGACAAGGACCCGGTGACGCTGGTGCGCGCCGTGGGCGAACTGGCCAAGACGCGCCGCGACTTCGTCTTCCTGCATTTCGGCGCCGGCGGCGATCGTGAACAGCAGGCGCGCGACGAGGCGCAACTGCTGGGGATCGAAGACGTCTACCGCTTCGCGGGCTTTCGCAAGGGCGTCGAAGACTTCTACAGCATCCTGGATGTGTTCGTCATGAGTTCCGAGGAAGAAGCCCTGGGCAGCAGCGTGCTGGACGCCTTCCTGCAGCGTGTGCCGGTGGTGTCCACCGATGCCGGCGGCCTGAAGGAAAGCCTGGCCGACGGCCGCGGCGTGTTGTGCGCGGTGGCCGACTTCCACGCCATGGCGCAAGGCATGGCGCGCTGCCTGGATGACGCGGCTTTCCGCCAGGAAATCACCGACCGCGCGTACGACTACGTGCGCAACGAGCACGACGTGCAGAAGATGGGCAATCGGTATCTGGCGCAGTTCGAGCGGCTGATGGGTTCGCGGGCAGGCCGTTAGGCGTGCGACGTCAAGAGGTGGAATGCCTTTGACGTGCAAGGGCCATCTGCGCGTATTGCAGATCCCGAGGTGTGGCGGTCCGTCGAAAGTCGGTTACCCACTTTACAGCACCCCTTCCATCGCGGCTTCCCAGCGTACCGCCTTGGGCAACCCGAATTCCGTACGGGCTTGTTGATACAACGCTTCCGCTTCTTCGAGTCGGACACCCGCTTCGAAGCAGGCTCTGCCGATGCATTCAGGCTCCAATTCGATGAACATGCCTGCCAGTAGCTCTTTCACGAGAGCATCGCCGGGCACCGATGACAGGTCGCTGGAACGTAACGCAGCGATGATGTGGGCCGTTTGCACCACCAGGCCGTAAGGGGCATTGAGGTGCGTCGCAATCATATCGAGATATGGGGTGGCATGTTTCTGCAACGAATACTCCGTACGGGACCGTCTGGCGTCTTTCGCCGGAATGTCGCCAATTGTCTTCTGCCAAGCACCGAGAACGGCGTATTCACGAGTGATTCGGACGTTATTGCGTCGGATTCTGTTTAACGCCGCAGATCGATCCGCGTTTCAAACTTGGCCCGGTGCACCGAGAAGAACGTGCGCACGTTGCGCACGTTGGCGTGCGCGGTGAAGGCGCGGTGTGCCAGCGCGTGGTAGGCGGGCATGTCTTTCACCTGGGCGATCACCACGAAATCCGGGCCGGGCGACACCCGATAGCATTGCAGCACGGCCGGTTCGACCAGCAGCGTCTGTTCGAAGGCGTCCAGGCTTTCGGCCGCCTGCACGTCCAGCGTGATCTCGACGATGGCGGTCAGCGTGCTGCCCAGCTTGTCGGCGGCCAGGATGGCCACCTGGCGCTCGATGACCCCCTCTTCTACCAGCCGCCGTACCCGCCGCAGGCAGGTCGGGGGCGACGCGTGCACCCGCAGGGCCAGGTCCTGGTTGGTCAGCGAACTGTCTTCCTGGAGCTGTTCCAGGATGCGCAGGTCCAGGTCGTCCAGCTCGGGCAGGGAAAGCGACGGGTTTTGCATGGTGTTTTGAATAATTAATTCATTAAAAACACATTAGTGAAATATTATTTAATCACAAATAGGTAAGTAAATAAACTGTCAAATATCAGCAGATAAAGAAATCAAATTTCTTTAGGGTGCGCGCACAATGCGTCCGTACTCGAACTTTCAGGAGTCTCTCCCATGTGCGGCATTGTTGGCGCCGTCGCCCAGCGCGACATCACCCCGATCCTCGTTGAAGGCCTCAAGCGGCTGGAATATCGGGGCTATGACTCCTGCGGCGTCGCCGTGTACGCCGACGGCCATCTGCGCCGCACGCGCAGCACGCAGCGCGTCGCCGAACTGGCCGACCAGGTGGCCCAGGACCACGTCCAGGGCTTCACGGGCATCGCCCACACCCGCTGGGCCACGCACGGCGTGCCGGCCACGCACAACGCCCACCCGCACTTCTCGCGCCTGGGCAATGACGAGCCGCGCATCGCGCTGGTGCACAACGGCATCATCGAAAACCACGACGAACTGCGCGCCGAGCTGCAGGCCGTGGGCTACGTCTTCGAAAGCCAGACCGACACCGAAGTGATCGCGCACCTGGTCAACCACCTGTACACCGGTGACCTGTTCGAGGCGGTGCAGAACGCCGTGCGCCGCCTGCATGGCGCCTACGCCATTGCCGTGTTCTGCCGCGACGAGCCGCACCGCGTGGTCGGCGCCCGCCAGGGTTCGCCCCTGGTGGTGGGCGTGGGCCAGAACGAGAACTTCCTGGCTTCCGATGCGCTGGCGCTGGCCGGCACCACCGACCAGATCATCTACCTGGAAGACGGCGATGTGGTCGACCTGCAGCTGTCGCGCGTCTGGATCGTGGATGCCAATGGCAAGAACGTCGATCGTGAAGTGCACACCGTGCACGTGCACACCGGCGCGGCCGAACTGGGCCCCTACCGCCACTACATGCAGAAGGAAATCTTCGAGCAGCCGCGCGCCGTGGGTGACACGCTGCAGGACATCGAGGCCATCACCCCCGAGCTGTTCGGCGACGACGCCTACAAGATCTTCAAGGACATCGATTCCCTGCTGATCCTGGCCTGCGGCACCAGCTACTACGCCGGCCTGACCGCCAAGTACTGGATCGAGTCCATCGCCAAGATCCCGGTGGCCGTGGAAATCGCCAGCGAATACCGCTATCGCGACAGCGTGCCCAATCCGCGTTCGCTGGTGGTCACGATTTCGCAGTCCGGCGAAACCGCCGACACGCTGGCCGCGCTGAAGCACGCCCGGTCGCTGGGCATGGAAAACACGCTGACCATCTGCAACGTGTCCACCAGCGCGATGGTGCGCGAGTGCAAGCTGTCGTACATCACCCGCGCCGGCGTTGAAATCGGCGTGGCCTCGACCAAGGCGTTCACCACGCAGCTGACCGCGTTGTTCCTGTTGACCCTGGCGCTGGCGCAAGTGCGCGGCCGTCTGAGCGACGAGCAGGAAGCCGAGCACCTGAAGGCGCTGCGCCACCTGCCCGTGGCCATAGGATCGGTGCTGGCGCTGGAGCCGCAGATCATGGCCTGGGCCGATCGCTTTGCTTCGAAGGAAAACGCGCTGTTCCTGGGCCGCGGCATGCACTATCCGATTGCGCTGGAAGGCGCGCTCAAGCTCAAGGAAATCAGCTACATCCACGCCGAGGCCTATCCGGCCGGCGAACTCAAGCACGGCCCGCTGGCCCTGGTGACCGAGCACATGCCCGTCGTCACCATCGCGCCCAAGGACGAGCTGCTGGAAAAGCTGAAGTCCAACATGCAGGAAGTGCGCGCGCGCGGCGGCGAGCTGTACGTGTTTGCCGACGCCGACAGCAAGATCCAGAGCGGCGAAGGCATGCACGTGATCCGCATGCCCGAGCACTACGGCAAGCTGTCGCCGATTCTGCACACGGTGCCGCTGCAATTGCTGTCGTACCACACGGCCTGCGCACGAGGCACGGATGTGGACAAGCCGCGAAACCTGGCCAAGAGCGTGACGGTGGAATGACGCGCGAGTGAAATGCTCCGCCGTTGAAAACGAGAAATAAAGTCGGTCGCGCGGAATAAAATCGGTCGCAACGTGAACAGCATCGTTCTACCGCCATTTACTTGGTTCTTGTCGCAATCTCGCTCGTGAAAGTAGAAATGGCCGCTCGCGCGGCCATTTCTACATCGGGCATGAGAAGAAGCGTGTGTTGGTTATGCCGCCATTCGCCGCGTCGCGCCTGGCGATTGGCCGCTGATGCGCTTGAACGCCCGGCTGAACGCAGCTTGCGAGGTATAGCCCAGACGATGCGCCACTGCATCGATCGACAGCCTGTCCTGAGTCAGCCATTGGTTGGCGAGGCGCATCTTGAGTTCTGTCGCGTAGCGCAGAGGCGGAACCCCCAGAGTCGCCTGAAAGCGTTGGGCAAAGACCGATCGAGAAACATGCGATTCTGCGGCCAGCTCCGCGACTGTCCACTCCTTACCGGGCGAGCGATGCAACGCCAAGATGGCGCGGGCGAGACGGGGGTCGCGCAAGGCAGCTACGAGTCCGGAAGCGCTCTCGCAACCGCATTCAATCCACCCACGCGTGATCATCGCTGCCGCCACCTCTGCAAGCCGCGCCAGGATGCCAGCGAAGCCGATGCGGCCGGAGCATATCTCACGCTTCATGGCGTCCAGGATCTCGCGCAAGCCGGGATACTTCGTCCCGTCCGTATCGGCCACCATGGCATCCGGCATCAGCTTTGCCAGTCCCTGCATACCGCCCAGGTCGAACTCCATGCAGCCGTAGAAGAGGACGGCGCTGGGCGACGAATGTGTACTGGGGCAAGTATCGACCCCACTGACAGCCTCGCCCAATGGCGCCACGTCGAACGTGTCGATCGGTTGGAAAGAGGCGTTCGGATCGGAAAGGAGCTTATGTCCGCCGCCTTGCGGCAAAAACACGGCGCTGCCGGCGGTGAGTTCATGAACTGCACCGTCATGCGTACGCAGGACTGCGTTGCCGACCGCGAGGTAGTGGAAATATCCGTATCCAGGCCTGGTGTCGAAATCGAAGCCGAACGATGGACCCGTTTGAACGCGGCGGTACTGCACCCCGCGCAAACGCATGCCTGTTAGCAGCTCGCTGATGAGGTCGGACGACAGAGCAAAGGAGCGGCTTTCTGTCATTTCAGGTGTTTCGGTTAAAAAATCAGGACTTACTATCATAGATCATCCTGGAATGCGGCCCTAGACTTCCTGGCTGAGATAGATATTCGGGAGTCGTTTGAAATGAGAAGTGATGTGAAGGATGCAGGGGCCCAGGAGGTGAACACGCCCGCGTGGGTAGCCGTTTTTTCTCTGGCGATGGGCGTGTTCGGGTTGCTCACCGCGGAATACCTCCCCGCCAGCCTGCTGACCCCGATGGCAGCGGATCTTGGGGTGTCGGAGGCCCTTGCCGGCCAAGCCGTCACCGTAACGGCCGTTGTCGCGCTGTTCGCCGGTTTGTTGGTGCCGCGCCTGACACGCGGGCTTGATCGCCGGCTGGTCTTGCTTGGATTCACCGTATTGATGATCGCCTCCAATCTGCTGGTGGCGTTTTCCTCGAGCCTGCCGATGCTGTTGGCGATGCGAGTCCTTCTGGGCCTTGCCTTGGGTGGTTTCTGGGGCATGGCGGCCGCGGTTGCGATGCGCTTGGTTCCGGCCAGGCTAGTCCCACGCGCACTTTCCATTATCTTCAGTGGCATCGCTGTGGGCACGGTTGTTTCCGTGCCACTCGGCAGCTACTTGGGTGAACTCTACGGCTGGCGCAGCGCCTTCCTGGCGGCCGCCGCGGTGGGCATCGTCACGCTCCTCTTTCAAGTGCTCACGTTGCCCCGTATGGCGCCGCGCAAATTGCTGCAGACCGCGACGGTGCTGCAGTTGCTTCGCCGTCCTGGCATTGCAGCGGGAATGACCGGATGCGTGTTGGCCCACACAGGTCAGTTTGCACTGTTCACCTACATACGTCCGGCGCTCGAGAGCGTTGCGCATATCAACGTACAGGATCTGTCCTTGATGTTGTTGGGCTTCGGTATCGCCAACTTTGTCGGAACTTTGCTTGCGGGTTGGGTGATGGAGCGCAGCCTGCGCGCGACGTTGATCTGGATGCCTGCGCTGGTCGGCGTCGCCGCCCTGGCCATGATTTTGCTTCCGGTGGACAAGACGGGGCTGATGCTCGTGGTCGCGCTTTGGGGGCTCGCGTTCGGAGGGGTCCCAGTGGCATGGTCGAACTGGGTCGCGCGAGCGGTTCAGGATCAGGCTGAAACGGCTGGAGGTATGGTGGTTGCGTGCGTGCAGTCGTCCATCGCCGCGGGGGCTGCACTGGGTGGCATGGTGTTCGGATTCGGCGGGGTGATCGGCGTCTTTGTGACGGCAGGAGGCGTGATGATCCTCGCCGCGCTCTTCATCGCTCTACGGGTTCGAGTGGCAATGCCGCCACACGGTCAGGCCGTCCATGCCGTGCACGTCTGAAAGACAGCGGGTCGGAGTTGAGGTTCTCCAGGATCGGTACATTGAGACATCCTGACGTCGGCTGTCCCCTGGGGCAGACGGCTCTTTGGACGATAGCCCCTGACGCGGCTACCCCATGGCATCGAACCCCTCGATCGGGACGTCGCCGATCGCCGCCAGGTCTGCTCTACGGTGTCTTCATCTCCTTTTCTTTTTCCTTCTTCTCCTTTTTTTCTCCATCGTAGTGAGACTTGATGGCCAGAAACATGCCGGTGCCCAACACGAGGAGCTTGAACGTACCGAAGACGACAGGGACCCAAAAATTCATCATTTCCTCAAAACGCTGCTTATGCAGCTTCATGGACTGCTCGTGGACCAGGCAAGGACGGACGATCGCCGCGAGGGCCACGAATCTGGTGCTTGCGTCAGGATTGGCAACGCTGAAAGAGGTTGGGAGCGGGCAGCGTGAACACCATGCTCCCTATAAGCAGCCAAATTCTACCGCCTAAATCCATACATATTGTTGAATGGTGCCAGTTGTACGTATTTTTTGATTGATGGTCGTTTAAAAAAAACATACATAAGGGTAATACATGCCGCCCATGTATCGCCTAAAAATGCATACATGTCTGGGTTTCGGCTCCTTGCCACCGCGGGGCCTGACACGCGGGCGCAACGGGCACGACGCCGCTTGGTGGACGCCGACAATAGCCAATACCATCACGGAAAGCGCAGCGCGCGGATTCAGGTGTCTAATTCTGCAGTCCGACGTACATCAGAGGTTGATAGGCTTTGCGATCCTCGAGCTCAGTAGTTGATTCCGCCGCGCGGGCCGCCACCGCCCAGGTGGCGGGCACCGCCGCGTTTTCCAAGTTCGTGCATCTGCTGCAGCTGGTGGCAGACCGCGATGCGGCGATGACCGTGGCTGAGCTGTGCAAGGTGTCCGGCTATCCGCGCCCTACCGTGTATCGCACGGTGTATGCGCTGATCGCCGAAGGCCTGCTTGCCGAGAGCGTGGTGTCGGGGCGGCTTGAGCTGGGTCCGCGGTTGATCCAGCTGGCCAACCGCAGCTGGAAGCGGTCGGATCTGCGCCTGCTGGCGATGGCGGACCTGACGCGCTTGCGCGACGTCACCGGCGAGACGGTGCACCTGGCGGTGCCCAATGCGGACCAGATGGTCTATATCGAAAAGCTGGAAAGCCCGAAGGCGGTGCGGATGACTTCGCGCGTGGGCACCAGCGTGGCGATGCATTCAAGTTCGGTCGGCAAGGCCTATCTGGCCTTTCTGGACGAGGCGCCGCGCGAGCAATGGCTGCGCGAATTGCCGCAGCCCTGGAAGGTCTTCACGCCGCAGACGCTGATGAACGAGGCCGCGCTGCGTGTGCAGCTGGATCTGTATCGCGAGCGGGGCTGGGCCATCGACGATGAAGAGCAGGAAGCGGGCATCCGCTGCTTTGGCGCGCCGATCTTCGGCAAGCAGGGCGCGCCGGTGGCCTGCATCAGCGTGAGCACCTTGCTGTTCCGGCAGGAAGAGGACGTGCAGCGCAAGTATGTGGCGCCGCTGCTGGAGGCTTGCCGGTCGATCTCGCGGTTGTTGCGGGACACGCCGGCCTCGTACAGCGCCGAAGCGCCGTGAGGCCGGGAGGGCCGAGGCAGGCCGGTCTTGGGGCAGGCCGAGCCATCCCCTGGCCCGGCCTGCGCTAGGCCGCCAGATAGCCGCCGTCGACCGGCAGGATATGCCCGGTGATGAAACCGGCCGCAGGCGAACACAGGAACACGGCCGCGCGAGCCACGTCCGTCGGCTGGCCCCAACGCCCGAGCGCGGTGCGTTGCAGGATCGGACCGGACCGCGCGGGGTCGTCCTGCAGCGCCTGCGTCAACGGGGTGGCGATCCAGCCCGGCGCCACCGCATTGACCCGGATGTTCTCGGCCGCATAGGCCAGCGCCAGCGACTTGGTCAGTTGCGCCACGCCGCCCTTGCTGGCCGAATAGGCCGGCACCAGCGCGCCGCCGAAGAAGCTCAGCATCGATGCGGTATTGACGATGACGCCGCCGTGCCTGGCCAGCAGCGGACGGGCGGCGGCGCAGGTGCGCATGGTGCCGGTCAGGTTCACGGCCAGCACCTGCTCGAACACGTCCAGGTCATGTTCGGCGTTGCGGCGGATGATGCCGGCGCAGTTCACCAGGATGTCCAGGCGGTCCAGCGTGCCGAACAGGCGGTCGACGTCCTGCTGCTTGCTGGAGTCGGCCAGTTCGACGCGTACGCCCACCGCCAGCGAGCCGTCGCCCGCATCCAGGCCGGTGGCGATGACGCGGGCGCCCAGTGCATGCAGCTGGTTGGCGATGGCGGCGCCAATGCCCTGGGTGGCGCCGGTGACCAGTGCGGTCTTGCCTTGGAAGAGATCAGGTTGGTAGGTCATGGGGTCAGTAGGTGCCGGGATATGCGCCGCCGTCGGCCAGCAGGTTCTGTCCGGTGATGTAGGCGGCCTGGGTGCTGCACAGGAAGGCGCAGATGGCGCCGAATTCATCGGCGTTGCCGAAGCGGCCCGCGGGAATGGCCTGCTGGCGGGCTTGGCGCAGCGCATCGGCGTCGCGGCCGGTCTTGGCGGCGGTGGCGGCCAGCGTGGCGTTCAGGCGATCGGTGGCGAAGGCGCCGGGCAGCAGGTTGTTGATCGTGACGCCGCGGGCGGCCAGGCTGCTGCGGGCGACGCCGGCCACGAAGCCGGTCAGGCCGCTGCGAGCACCATTGGACAGCCCCAGGACGTCGATGGGCGCTTTCACGGAACTGGAGGTGATGTTGACGATGCGGCCGAAGCCGCGCTCGGCCATGGCGTCGACGGTGGCCTTGATCAGTTCGATGGGCGTGAGCATGTTGGCGTCGACGGCCTTGATCCAGGCGTCTCGGTCCCAGTCGCGGAAGTCGCCAGGGGGCGGGCCGCCGGCGTTGGTGACGACGATGTCGAAGTCGCGCTGCACGTCGAAGACCGCTGCGCGGCCGGCTTCGGTCGTGATGTCGGCGGCGATGGCGCGCACCTGGGCGCCGTGGGCGGCGGCCTGCTGCAGTTGGCGTTCGGCCGCCTGCAGGGCGTCGGCGCCGCGCGCCACGATCAGCACGTGCACGCCTTCGCGCACCAGTGCCAGCGCGCAGCCGTAGCCCAGGCCCTTGCTGGCGCCGCATACCAGCGCCGATTTACCTTGTATGCCCAGATCCATGTCCTGTCTCTCCAGAAGTGCGGGGCGCAGTCAGGCCGCGCCCCGGGTTGCAGCGTGAGTCGCCGGGTCATTGCTGGCGCAGGGCCAGTTTGTCGATCAACGCCTTGAAGGTCGCGTCGTCACGCCGCATGGTGGCTTCGAAGCCGGCGGAATCGGCATAGCGGTAGCCCAGGTTCTGCTTTTCCAGGGTCTGCCGGAAGGCCGGTTCTTCCGCGATCTTGGCGGCGGCGGCTTGCAGCTGCGCAATGATCTGCGGCGGCGTGCCCAGCGGGGCGGCAATGCCGCGCCAGGTGCCGATGGACAGGTCGATATTGCGTTCCTTCAGCGTCGGTACGTTCTCGAAGCCGGGCACGCGCTGGTCGGCCATGACGGCCAGCATCTTGAGCTTGCCGGCGGTGACGTAGGCGGCCACTTCGGCGGGGCTGACGGCCACGGCGTCGATGTGGCCGCCCAGCAGCGCCAGCACGGCGGGGTTGGCGCCGTTGAAGGGGATGTGACTGAACTTGGCACCGATCTTGTCTTCGAAGGCGGCGGTGGCCAGGTGCCAGATCGACCCCGTGCCGGCGTTGCCGATCTGCAGGCCGGCCTTGTCTTTCCTGGCCGCCTCGATGAAGCCTTCGATGGTGGTGTGCGGCGAGTCGGCGCGCACCGTGATGGCGGACGGATCGGCGTTCAATTGGGCGACCGGCACGAACTTGTCGTAGGTGGTCTTGCTGATGCCCAGGTGGGGAATGATGGCCAGGTCGGCCGTGACCAGCCCCAGCTTGTAGCCGTCGGGCCGTGCGCCGGCCACTTCGGCAAAACCGATGCCGCCGGAGGCGCCGGGCTTGTTCAACACCACCACCGTCTGCGGCAGGTGGTTGCGGGCCGCGTCGGCGAAGGCGCGGGCCATGGCGTCGGTGCCGCCGCCGGCCGCGAACGGCACCACCAGTTCGATGGCGCGCGCGGGGTAGGCGGCGCCCTGGGCTTGGGCGCCGAACGCGGCCAGGCCGAGCGCGGCACCGACCATGCACCGCGCAAGCGCGGCAGTCGTACGAGGTTTCATGCGTTGTCTCCTTGGTTTTTTTTGGGTTGTTGCCGCGCTGTTGTGCCAGCCGCGGCGGTGCCGCGGTCAGCAGGTGGCGCGTCCTCCCGACAGATCGAATACCGCGCCGGTGTTGAAGCTGCACGATGCCGAGCAGAGCCAGGCGACCAGCTCGGTCACTTCGCGCGGTTCGCCCAGCCTGCGCAGCGGGCTCTTGGCGATCATGGTTTCCACGTGGCGGGGGGCCATCTGTTCCAGCAGGCGGGTCTTGACGGCCGCGGGCGCCACCGCGTTGGCCAGCACGCCGCTGCCCGCCAGTTCCTTGCCCAGCGATTTGGTCAGCGCCATGACGCCCGCCTTGGCCGCGCCGCCCGCAACCACCGCGACGTGGCCACGAAAGTCGTAGCGGGCGCGAGTGTCTGCCGCCGCGGTCATCGGATGAACTGCTGCACGTAATCGATGCCCAGGCCGACGGCGTCGTAGTGCTGGCGGCACATGTCGATCTTGGTGAAGACGTCTTCGTAGCCCATGCCCTTGCCCCACGGGTCGGTGTAGTACATGACGCCGTTGACCTGGAAGAACGTGATCATTTCCTCGACATCGGGCGGCACGTACAGGGTGTGGGTTTCACCAGGGGGTTCGAAGACGTAGCTGCCTTCGGTGGCTTCCCAGTCGTGTTCCAGGTAGCGCCAGCGGCCCTTGAGCACGAAGCCATGCACCGCCTGCGGGTGGCGGTGGCGGCTGAGCACGCCGGTCTTGCGCACGCGCAGCAGGTTGGTCCAGTAGCCCTGGCTGGCGTTCAGACAGAGCGGGCGGAACCAGACGTTCTCGGCCTGCGGCACCCAGACGCGTTCGTCGTCCGGGATCGCGCTGGGGACCACGATTTCGGGCAGGGCGTCGGACGGATTGGGGTACTGATACGGCATCAGGGGCTGTTCGTCGCGGCTGTCTAGCGGCATGCCTGTCCTTTATGTGGTCAATTGTTCATAATATGGACTTTATAAGAGGGGCCGGACAGCCGTGTCACTTAGGTTTTTCACCTACGGGGTGTCGGTGCCCGGGGTTACAGTCGGCTTTTCCCTCACAGGACGGACGCCGTGACCCTGGACGAGTATTTCGCCGCGATCGATGCCCCGGGCTTTGCCGCACTGGGTTTGCTGCCGCGCGACCGGGCCAGCGACCTGACCGAGGCCATGCGGGGGCATCCGGTGGTCGACCTGCTGCAAGGGCGGGTGCTCGATGACCCCCAGACCAGCAATCACCATCTGCTGCTGGGCCGGGCGCCGTTGGCGGGCTGCGTGCTGTATCTGACCCACGACGGCGACAGCCGCGTGGTGTTCGATTCCCTGGCGGACTTTGTCGCGGCGGTGCGCCAGGCGGGCGAGCAAGGGCTGGATGTGCAGGAACTGCATCCCGATACGTCGCCACTCGTGGATGGCCAGCCGCCGTTGGGTGGCCTGATCCGCGAACTGCTGCAACAGGAATCAGGCGTGGACGTGGTGCTGACACTGATCCCGTCTCTGGACCTGGGCGATCTGGCGTTGCTGGAAACGCTGGCGCGGGATGACGATTTCTTTCTGGGTGAAGCGGTGGCGATGGCGATCGAAAGGCGGCCATCGCGGGCGCTGCGCGCGGTCGCGGCGCTGTGCCAGGCGCATCCGCACATTCAGGTGTCCAGGGCGGGCACGCGCGCATTGCGGCGGATCGACGCGCTGGGGTAACGGCGACCGGCTCGTTGCGGCTTCGCAACGCGTCACGCCGCGTTTCTCGCACGGACGCGGAACCCTCTGTACACTTCGGCCTCCTCCTGGCGCTGCTGCTGGGGGTACAACGCCTTCCGGAACACGGAGGCACTTCTGTACCTGTTTGATGGCAGCGAAAGTGAAGAACATCTCCCGTTTGAAATCCGCCCTGAAACGGCAGGGCATCCAGGTGGAACACCAGCATGGCGTGTACCACCTGAGCAATGAACAGGCGCAAGCGTCTGTTCTTCTCCCCGCGGCGCTTCCCCTTGAGGAAAAGGCCGTACATCAACTGCTTGCCTTTGCGTCGGTGCGTTCGCCCGATGCGGATCATGGCGTCTGCAAGGCGTGCGCAACGCCGGATTTCCATCCGGGCAGCATCGCGCCCGTGGGCACCGTGGTGGCGACGGATGGCGGTTTCGTCATCCCGGCGGCGGTCGGCACGGACATCAACTGCGGCATGCGCTTGCTGACCACCGGTCTGGCGCACACGGCGGTCGAACCGTTCAAGGCGGAACTGATCCGCCGGCTGACGCGCGTGCTGCTGCAAAACGGCCGCAACGTGCCGGTGCCCAGCAAGGCGTTCAAGGCGCTGTTCGACGACAGCCCGGATGCGTTCCTGGACAGCCTGACGGCCGAGGGCCTGTGGGCGGGCGTGCGGCGCGATCAGCTGCACGCCGAACTGGCGCAGTGCGTCAGCCTGTCGGATTTCGACAGCGCGGCCCGCTATGCGCCGCAAGGCATGGTGGATGGCCGCGAGACCATTCGCGACCCGGGCCTGGGCACGACGGGCGGCGGCAATCACTTCGTGGAATTGCAGATCGTCGACGAGGTGCTGGACCGGCATGCGGCCTATGCCGCCGGCCTGGTGAAGGGCGACGTCGTCGTCATGATCCACACCGGTTCGCGCGACGTGGGCTTCCATGTGGGGGCGCGCTGGATGGACCGTGCGCGCGCCGAGTGGCCCAAAGGGCTGAAGCACCCGGACAGCAAGCTGTATGGGCTGTCGGGCGCGTTGGCGCAGGAATACCTGCAGGCCATGGGCACGGCGGCCCGCTACGCCTGGGCCAATCGCATGGTGCTGGGCGAAATGGTGCGCCAGGAGCTGGATGCCGCCCTTGGCGGCATGCGGTCACGCCTGGTCGTGGACGTGCCGCATAACGTGGTGCTGCGCGAGCAGGGGCTGAATATCCACCGCAAGGGCGCAACGCCGGCGCGCGCAGGCGACCTGGCGTTGATTCCCGGCTCGATGGGCGATTTCAGTTTCGTGGCCACCGGCCTGGGCAACGCGGATTGGCTGTGGTCTTGCAGCCATGGCGCGGGCCGCAGCATGCGCCGGCAGGACGTGCGCCGGACCCGGCACGAGACCTCGCCGGGCACCTGGCAATGCGTGACCCTGCGCGAAGAACGCCGGATCGAAGAGGCGCCGCACGCCTACAAGCCGATCGGTCCGGTGTTGCAGGCCCAGGAAGAAGCGGGGCTGATCCGGTCGGTCGCGCGGCTCAAGCCGTGGGTCACGTTCAAGGCATGAGGAATCAGGCCGACACCGTCACCGAAGCGCCGCCATCCAGCGCCTGGGCGGCCTGTTCGGCTTGCGTCAGCGCGTGCTGGACGTCGGCGGCCTGCTTTGGCTCGTGGCCGTCGGGCTCGCGCAGCTTGCGCTTGACCAGGGCCAGCAGTTCCTTCAAGGCGCGGATCGCGTCGCGGACGGACTGGGCGTCGTCCTGGCGCCGCTTGTCGGCGACCTGTCGTTCCTGGCGGGATTCGGGGGCGGAGGGGGACGGTTTGTCTGGGTCCGCATCGGTCTGGTCAGTGTCGTCGGGGCTTGAGTTGCCCAGGGCGGCATCGACCGCGGCGGCCGCGGCCTCTCGGGCCGTACGGGCGTCTTGTGCCGGGTTGGCGTCGGCTGCCCCAGCGGCGGCTGCCCCGGCTTGCGTCGCCGGCGGGTTGTCGGGGGTGGGGCTGCCCGCCGCGGCTTCACCGGCGGCGTAGGCCGCCAGCGCGCGGGAGGTCGCGGCGGGCGCCTGGCTGGCAGTGGCCTCGGTGCCGCTGGACAGGGATGCTGCGCGTTCGGCCGATGCGGTCGATGACTCGGCCAACGCGCCCTCGGCGCCCGGCGTGGTGGCGCCCATGCCGGCGCTGATGGCGGGCGTCGGCGCCCCGTGCACCACGGGCGCGGCGGTCGGCCCCATGCTGGTTCCGGTCGTGGCGGCCCCGCCGCTGTCCTTCAAGGCGGCGGCCGCCTGGCCGAGTTCACCGGCCAGTTGGCGCAGTTCGACCAGGATGGCCTTGGCCGCGGCCTTGCCCAGCAGCATCAGCATCTTCTTGAGCATCTCGATACGCTGTTTGATCTGCTCGACGCGGCTGCGGGCCTGGTCCTGGCGCGATTGCACCGTGCTGGCTGACAGTTGGGCGATGGCCTTGCGCGCCTTGTCGGCCCGTTCCAGCGCGTCGTCGCTCAACACGACCCGAAACGACGTCGGCAGTTCCTTGGGCGCCTGCGCCTTGTCACGGTCGGCTGCGGCATCCGCGTCCCGCTTGTCGGCGGCGCGCGCATCCGCCGGGCGTGGCGTGGCCGGTGAAAAGGGGCTATCCGTATCCAGGAGGGTGTTCATGCCCATATATACGGCAGGCCGGCGCACGTTCTTTATGTTTCCAGAGGAGAATCCGTCCGGCAATCGCTCGGACCCTTCGGCGGTGGTATCTTCTGCGTCCATGTCCCGACACGATCCGTCCCCTTCCTTGTCCCAGCCTTCCGACGCCGGTGGCGAAGCGCCGCTGCACCCCTTCATCCAGGAGTCCGGCACCACCCGGACCCTGCATTTTTCGGAAAAGGTCATCCAGAGTCGCATGTCCACCCTCAACCCGGATGCGCTCGACCTGGAGTACACCCGGATGATGATGGGCTTCGTGCTGTTCACGCCGGCGCCGGCCGACATTCTGATGGTGGGTCTGGGCGGGGGCTCGCTGGCCAAGTTCTGCTACCGCTACTTGTCCCGTTCGCGCATCGAAGTGGTGGAGATCGACCCTGGCGTGATCGCGCTGCGCGACGCTTTCCTGGTGCCGCGCGACGATGCCCGCTTCCGGGTGGTGCAGGCCGATGCGGCCGACCATCTGCGCGGCTTGCGGGACGCGGCCGACGTGCTGCTGCTGGACGGCTACGGCGACGCGGGCATTCCCGATGCCCTGTGTTCGGCCGAGTTCTACGCCGATTGCTACACGGCCCTGCGCGACGAGGGCATCCTGGTCATCAATTTCCACTTGAACCACCCGAATCACCGTGACTATCTGGACCGCGTGCGCGAGTCGTTCGGCGCGTCGATGTTCGAAGTGGTGGACGACGACATGACCAACAGCATCGTGTTCGCCTGCAAGGGCGAACGGCTGGACGACCCGGCGGCTGCCGAGCTGAAGCGGCCCGAATCGATTCCCAAGGACGCCTGGCGGCAGTTGATGCCGACGCTGCGGGTGATTGGCGCGACGCGTGAATTGAAGTGAAACGAGGCGCGGTGCGTGGGGCAACCTGAGCGGGGCGCCGTGAAACACGGCCTGAAATCTTGGGAAATCTAACGTCCGGTTTCGCGCAGCGGGGTTTTGTTGCACATCGTCGGCCAGCCTGCCGCCGGGGCTTGATAGCATCCCCGCTTTCCCCGGACAGGTTCGCTTTCCCACCATGAGTCTCATCTCCCGCTTTTTCGGCCGCAATGAATCGCCTGCCGCCGCTGCCGCGCTGACGGCCAACCCGGCCATCGAAGATCCGATCAGCCTGCAAGTCGTGTTCAGCGCCCCGCTGGCGTTGACGGCCGACGCGCTGACCGCGGCGCTGCGCGCCTACCACCCGGACATGCGCCAGGCCCGCGCCGAGATCGAACCCGACATGCCCGAGTTGCTGGCCATGGTGGGTTGGGGCAAGCACGTCGTGCGCCTGGTGGGCTTCAATGCGCCCTACCCGCAGGAATCGATCGAAGCCTGCGTGGCCCCCGCGCATTACCCGGCGGACGTCAAGGCGCAGGTGCGCGCCCATGTCAGCAATGTGCTGCTGTACTACGCGGGCTTCGAGCAGGACCCGCTTGAGCAGTACGTGGCGCTGGCCGCGGTGGCCGGCGCGCTGTCGGACTTCAACGCGGTGGCGGTGCTGAACGAGCACGCGCACACCTCGTTGCCGGCCGGCGTGTTCACGC
Organism: Achromobacter sp. NCFB-sbj8-Ac1-l; assembly: GCF_052695805.1. Taxonomy (NCBI): domain Bacteria; kingdom Pseudomonadati; phylum Pseudomonadota; class Betaproteobacteria; order Burkholderiales; family Alcaligenaceae; genus Achromobacter; species Achromobacter sp. NCFB-sbj8-Ac1-l. Next base: position 253,348 of record NZ_CP199812.1, read on the forward strand.
GGGAATCCATGGGCGACGAAAGCCTGGAACTGTTGCGCTCGTTGCCGCTGACCATGCTGTACTGCGGCTTCGTGAAATACGAGGTGGAAGGCACGGAGGGCGTGTGGATGCGCACCTACGGCGGCGACGTGTTCGGGCTGCCGGATTTCGCCGTGCTGGCCGAGGGCCACCACCAGGGCGAACAGTATTCCGGCATGTTCAACAACATCATGGCGTACATGCTGGATAGCGGCGCCGAGCTGGCCGCGGGCCACACGATGCAGATCGGCGAAACCAGCTATATGAAGCTGCGGGAACCGGCCGAGTCCGAGTATTTCCTGCACGGCCCGGCCACGGTGCTGGTGGCGGAAATCATCGACGCCTCGCAGATCAATCAGCCGGACGCCTGATTCCGTTCATCTGCAGGCCGGGGCGGGCCCACAGCGCTGCGTTGCCGCCGCGCTGTGGGCCCGCCCCGTTTTTATCGTGCGGCGTCAGGGCGTCATCACGCCGGGCAACCGGCGCGGCGGCGCAGGCGCAGCCGGCCCGGCAGCACGCGCAGCATCAGCGCGCCGACCGCGGCCACGGTGGCCACCACCGTCACGCCCGTCCAGCCCCAGTTCGCCAGCGCCAGGCTGCCCAGCGCGCCGCCGGCCGCCATGCCGATGAACACGCTGACCATCAGCACGGCATTCAGGCGGCTGCGAGCGGCCGGATCGATGCCGTAGACGATGCTCTGGTGCGCGATCAGCGCCACCTGGATGCCCAGGTCAAAGCCGATGGTGCTGGCCGCCAGAAGCCACAGGCCGGATTGGGGCGACAGCAGCGGCAGCAGGACCATGACCGCGAAAGACAGGGCGGTCAGCGCGGCGCCCAGGCGGCTGACGGCATGAGCGCCGCGCCGGTCGGCATAGCGCCCGGCCAGCGGGGCCGCCAGGGCGCCGGCGGCGCCGGCCAGGCCGAACGCGCCGGCTGCGGCCGAGCCCAGGTGGAACGGTTCGCCATGGAGCATCACGGCCAGCGTCGACCAGAACGCGCTGAAGCCCAACGACAGCAGCCCCTGCGCGATGGAAGCGCGGCGCAGTTCGCCGTGCTGGCGCCATAGCCTGCCCAGCGAACGCAGCAACTCGGTGTAGGGCAACTGCGTGGTCGGCGCGAAGGCGGGCAGGCCGCGCCACAGTGCCACGCCCAACGCCAGGATGGACGCGGCGGCCGCCAGGAACATGGCGCGCCAGCCGAGCTGCTGCGCCACGAGGCCGCTGATCACGCGCGACAGCAGGATGCCCAGCAGCAGGCCGGTCATCACCGTCCCGACGATACGGCCCCGATGGGCTGGCGGCGCCAGCGTGGCGGCGGCGGGCACGATGTCCTGCGCCAGGGTGGCCGACAGGCCGATGGCGAAGCTGGCCGCCAGCAACACGCCAGCCGACGGCGCCAGGGCCGCCGACAGCAGGGCCGCGGCCAGGGCGGCGACCTTCATCAGCACGATGCGCTTGCGGTTGTAGCGGTCGCCCAGGGGCGCCAGCGCCAATATGCCAAACGCATAACCAAGCTGGGTCAGCGTGGGAATCCAGCCCAGCTCGGCGGCGCTGGCGTGCAGGTCGGCGCCCAGGATGCCGAGCATGGGCTGGTTGTAATACAGCGAGGCGACCGCCAGGCCGGCGCCAATGGCCAGCAACAGCACGAGCCGGGCGGAAAGCTCCTGGGGAGCGGTGGGGGTGTGAGCGTCGGGGGGCATGAGAAATCCGTTCGGAATGATGCACTGCAACGTGCGAATGGGGCAGATTCTGCTCGCCTGCGGGCCCCTTGGGTAGCCGTCGCCGGGGTAGATCCGTTATACGATGGGCGTATGACCAAGTCCGCCCTTTCCCATTTCGCCTCGGCTGCCGGCACTGACCGCATGCTGCTGGTCGAGACCTTCGTGCGCATCGTCGAGGCAGGCAGCCTCTCGGCCGCCGCCCTGCAACTGGGCGCCACCCAGCCCACGGTCAGCCGCCGGTTGCAATTGCTGGAGCGCACCCTGGGGGTCCGCCTGTTGCAGCGCTCCACCCACGCCATCCGGCTGACCGACGACGGCCAGCGCGGCTATGAACGCGCGAAAGCGTTGATGGCCACCTGGCAATCGTTCGAAAATGACGTGCGGGGCGCGGGCGAGGAATTGGCCGGGACGCTGCGGGTGGTGGCCCCGCACGCGTTCGGACAGAACCAGTTCATGGAGCCCCTGGCCAAGTACCTGCAGCAGTACCCAGGCATGCGCGTGGAATGGCTGCTGCATGACCGGGTGCCGGATTTCGTGGCGGAAAACATCGATTGTGCGATCAAGGTCGGGCCGGTGTCGGACCCTTCCGTGGTCGCGCTCAAGCTGGGCGAGGTGCCGCGCAGCGTCATGGCGGCGCCGTCCTTGCTGGCGGGCGGCCCCGTGCCGCAACATCCTGCCGAGCTGGCTCGCCTGCCCTGGCTGGCGCTGCGCACGTTCTACCGCGACGAAGTCTGCCTGACGCATTCGCAGACCGGCGAAGTGGCGTGTTTCGATATCCAGCCGCGCCTGTCCACCGATGGCTTGTATGCGCTGCGCAAGGCGGCAGTGCTGGGCCTGGGAGTGGGCATCGCCTCGGCGTGGGCGCTGCGCGATGAGTTGGCCAGCGGCCAATTGGTGCTGCTGGCGCCTGACTGGCAGGCTGCGCCATTACCGGTGCACCTGGTCTATGCCCCGTCGCGATTGCAACCGGCCCGCCTGCGGCGTTTCATCGAGACCATGCGCGAACACCTGCCGGCAGAGCTGTGCGAAAGCCTCAAGCAGGCCAAAGCAGGCACAAATTCGAAGGCCAGAGCCGGCCAGAAGGCCCAATAACGCCGTTTCAGGCCATTGTCCGGGCCGAATTGCGACAAGTGGCATTGGCCGTTGCCACAATGGCAGGTTCCTTGCATTTTGTGTGGAAAGTGGGCGCTAGGCATTGACCTGGCCATCGGCCAGAATTTCCCTATCGATACAACAGGGGAAAATAATGACGACATTGCTCACTACCACCGACGTCGCGAAGATCGTGGCCGCACAGGGCCCGCGCAAGGTCTTCGAGGACCTTCTGGACTATCTGCTGGCCGATTACCTGCGCTGGCAGGAGTTCGATAAAAGCGCCCGCGTGGCCAGCCATTCCGATACCGGCGTGATCGAATTGATGCCGACCGCCGACAGCGACCTGTACAGCTTCAAGTACGTCAACGGCCACCCAGGCAATCCGCTGGCGGGCCTGAGCACGGTGATGGCCTTTGGCGCGTTGGCGCAGGTCCACACCGGCGAGCCGCTGCTGATCAGCGAACTGACGCTGACCACCGCGCTGCGCACCGCCGCCACGTCGGCGCTGGCCGCCCGCGCCCTGGCTCGTCCGGGTTCGCGCACCATGGCGCTGATCGGCAACGGCGCGCAAAGCGAGTTCCAGGCGCTGGCGTTCCATCACATCCTGGGCATCGACACTTTGCACCTGTACGACGTGGATCCGGCCGCGACCGACAAGCTGGCGCGCAACCTGGCGAACGTGCCGGGCCTGCACCTGCGGCGTTTCGACAGCACCACAGCCGCGGTCAAGGGCGTGGATATCGTGACCACCGTGACGGCCGACAAGGCCTACGCCACCATCCTGACGGTCGACATGATCGAGCCGGGCATGCACATCAATGCGGTGGGCGGCGACTGCCCCGGCAAGACCGAACTGCATGCGGATGTGCTGCGCGCCGGCTCGGTGTTCGTCGAATATGAGCCGCAGACGCGCATCGAAGGCGATCTGCAGCAGATGCCGGCGGATTTCGCGGTGACCGAACTGTGGCGCGTGCTGACCGGCCAAAGCGCCGGCCGCCGCGACGCGCAGGAAATCACGGTGTTCGATTCAGTGGGCTTCGCGCTGGAAGACTTCTCGGCGTTGCGCTGGCTGCGCGACAGCGCGGTCAAGCACGGCATCGGCGTACGGGTCGAAGTGGCGCCGCGCCTGGCCGATCCGAAGAACCTGTTCGAGCTGGTGCGTGGCCGCCAGGCCGCAGCCCGGGCCAGCCAGGTGGTTCTCAAGGACTAGGGCCTGCGCGAGGTTCCTTTCCGTGCTGACAGGGCCTGGGTCGCAGGGGGGGCGTCGGGCGTCTCGTGCGACACCGGCCGGCCCAGCAGGTAGCCCTGGAAGTGCGAGCAGCCTTCCTGCGTCAGGCGTTCCAGCTGGGCTTCGGTTTCGACGCCCTCGGCCGTGGTCGGGATATCCAGGCTGCGGCCGATGCCATTGATGGCGCGGATGATCGCCAGCGCCTCTTTGCTGGACTCGACGTCCTGCGTGAACGATTTGTCGATCTTGATCTTGTCGAACTCGAAGCTGCGCAGATAGCCCAGCGACGAGTAGCCCGTGCCGAAGTCGTCCAGCGCCACCTTCACGCCCAACTGCTTGAGGCGGTTCAACGTGTTCAGGTTGGCCTCGGAATTGGCCAGCAGCACCGATTCGGTGATTTCCAGTTCCAGGCGGCTGGCCGGCAGGCCCGACGTGGCCAGGGCGGATTCCACCAGCGAGACCAGTGCATTGTTGGTGAACTGGGTGGGCGACAGGTTGACCGCCACGGTCTCGTGCGGTGCCCAGGTCATGGCCTCGCGGCAGGCCTCATGCAGCGTGAAAGCGCCCAGCTCGTGGATCAGCCCGGTTTCCTCGGCGATGAAGATGAAGGTCGTTGGGCATGATCAGCCCCTTTACCGGGTGCTGCCAGCGCATCAGCGCCTCGCGCCCCACCGTGCGGACGTGACTGATGTCCTTGATGGGCTGGTAGTGCAGGTGCAGCTGATGCGACAGGATCGCCTGGCGCAGGTCCATTTCCATTTCGTGGCGCTTGAGCGCGGCGGCCTCCATTTCGGGTTGGAAGAACGCCAGGCAGTTACGGCCGTTGCGTTTGGCTTCGTACAGCGCCATGTCGGCGTAGCGCAGCAAGTGGTCGGCGCTGCATTCCTGCGCGCTGGCCGTGGCGATGCCGATGCTGACGCTGACCGGCACCGTGTGTCCGTCCACCTGGAATGGCTCGCGCACCGCGTCGATCAGGCGCTGCGCCATCTGGCGCAGATCATCGGTTTTCTCCACGCCGGGCAGCACCACGGCGAATTCGTCACCCCCCAGGCGGGCCAGCGTGTCCTGCTCGCGCAGGTTCTTGGCCAGGCGGCGGGCCAGTTGGCGCAGCAGTTCATCGCCGTATTGATGGCCCAGGGTGTCGTTGACGCTCTTGAAGTTGTCCAGGTCCAGGCACAGCACGGCGGCGGTGCGTGCGGGGTAGTCGGGGTTGAGCGCCTTGAGCAGTTGTTCGCGGAAGAGTCGGCGGTTGGGGATGCCGGTCAGGGTGTCGTGATGCGCCATGTAGCGCACCTGGGCATGGGCGGCGTTTTCGTCGGTGATGTCGTCGGCGATGAGCAGCACATAGCGCGAGCGTGGATCGCTGCTGTGGAACACCAGCGTCTTGCTGCGCAAGGTACGCGGGCCGCCCGGGGAGGTCAGTTCTTCCTGGCCGGCTTCGCGCAGCGCGCCATCGGACCGCAGCGCGTCGTTGGTCAGGCGGTCGAAGAACTCGTGCACGGCGGGCGGCAGGCATTCCTGCACGGTCTTGCCCTGCATCTGCTCGCGCGTGCCGCCGAACATCGTTTCGGCCTGGCGGTTGGCCAGCAGGATGCGGCGCGATACGGCGTCCAGCACCAGTACGCACGAGGGGATGTGCGAAACCACCGCTTCGAGGAAGCTCGACAGCGAGGTCAGCTCGGTGTTGTAGCGCTCGGCCAGGTCCTTGGCGCGCAGCAGCTGCAATTCGCGTTCACGGCGTTCGGTGCAGTCGCGCGTGATCTTGGCGAACCCCATCAAGGCGCCGGCGTCATCGTGGATCGCATCGATGACCACGTGGGCCCAGAACGGCGTGCCGTCCTTGCGCATGCGCCAGCCCTCGGCTTCGAAACGGCCCTGGCTGCGGGCGATTTCCAGCCCCCTGCCCGGTACGCCGGCAGCCTGGTCGGCCGGGCTGTAGAAGCACGAGAAGTGCTTGCCCACGATCTCGTCCCGCGTGTAGCCCTTGGCTCGCTCGGCCCCGGCATTCCAGTTGGCGACGGTGCCGTCGGGGTTGAGCATGTAGATGGCGTAGTCGATGACACCTTGCACGAGGTGCCGGTACATGACGTCGGAGTTGTCGATGATCATTGGCTTGAGCGGGGTATGGCGGGATTCGCGGCAATACGTTTACGTCGCGCGGCCGCGATTATTTACCGGCGCCGCGAGAAAAGGCCGTTCCTTGCCAATCCTGGCGCATTGAGTCGAATCGTTGCGATGGCCGGCCGGCGGCGTCAGAGCTTGACGCGCTGCTTCAGGGCCTGCGTGATCATGGCGATGTCGATGTCCTGCCCGGGATGCTTCTGGCAGAAGTCGTACAACACGGCGATATAGGCGTTGCCCAGCAGCTTGGTGATGGCGCCGGCCGTGGTGGCGGCAATGGTGCCGCCCACGGCGCTGCCCGCACCAGGAATGAACTTGAGCAGGCCGGACACGACCGACCGCCCCACCAGGGTGGCGGCAGAGGCGCCCAGTGTGGATGTGACCAGCGTGCTGATGGCGGCGGTGTTCAATTCCATGCCGAAGGTGATGCCGATCTTGGCGATCATGCCCACCTGGATCGGCACCAGCGCGACCGCGTCCGAGAAAGGAATCGGTGCGGCGGCGGCGGACGCGGCCAGGCCGGCCGCGATGTTCACTTCTATCTCAGCCCGCTTTTTTTTTACTTCCAGGGCCTTCTTGTTGCGGGTCGACAGCGCGTTGGCGTAGGCCCGCTGCTGCGATTCAGGGATGTACTGCGCCGTGGCTTCGATCAGCGCGTCCAGGCCCATCGGCGGCAGGTCCGCGTCCAGTTCCTCGATGCGTTCGGGCAGCGCACGCACCGCCACCACCTGCCGGGCGCGCGGCAGGAGCTTTTCGGCTTCGTGCTGGAAGGGGCTGTTCTTGCGGGCCTTGGTGAGCACCGTGATGACGGGAATGCCGGCATCGGCCAACAGTGCACACAGTTCGATTTCGGCGTCTTCGACGCGGTGGCTGCTGTCCTGGATGCAGAGCCAGGCCACATGCAGGTGCCGGTCCTGGTCTTCGGCCACCGAGCGTTCGCGGATCAGGTCGGCCAGCTGCTGGCGCGACCGCGCGTAGTCGCCGACTTCCAGGCCGCGCGTGTCGATGATGGTGAGCGGATGGCCGGGCCGCGAGAATTCCTGGGTCGTCTGCGTGACCGGCTTGCCCGCGCCGGTCTTGGCGAGGTCGCCGCGGAACACGGCGTTGATCAGGGTGCTCTTGCCCACGCCCGTCTTGCCGGCCACCAGGATGTTGACGCGTCCCGCGCCGCGCGTGGCGGTGCTGATCGCGTCCGCGATGGCATCCTGCAATTGGGGGGAATCGTGGCGGGGGGGTGTCATGGGCGGCTGCGAGAGGGCAAGGCAATGCCTGATTCTAGCCACAAACGCGAACGGGGCCGGATCCGGCCCCGTGGCCCGCCTAGTACAGGTGCTCTGCCTGCGGAAAGCGGCGGGCGCGCACGTCGTCGGCGTAGCTGCGCGCGGCAGCCTGGATGCGGTCGGCCAGGCTGTCGTAGCGTTTGACGAAGCGTGCCGTGCGCTCGAACATGCCCAGCATGTCGTCCACGACCAGCACCTGGCCGTCGCAGTCGACCGATGCCCCGATGCCGATGGTGGGGCACGCAATGGCGTGGGTGATGGCCTGCGCCAGCGATTCGACCACACCTTCGATCACGACCGAGAACGCGCCGGCGTCGGCCACTGCAGAGGCATCGGCGGCGATGCGGGCATATTCGGCTTCGCCGCGTCCGCGTGCGCCGTAGCCGCCCAGGATGTTGACGGCCTGCGGCGTCAGGCCGATGTGCGCCATGACGGGAATGCCGCGCGCCGACAGGTACGCGATGGTCGGCGCCATGGCCTGGCCGCCTTCCAGCTTGATGGCGCCCGCGCCGGTTTCCTTCATGACGCGCGCGGCCGACCGAAAGGCCTGTTCCGGGCTTTCTTCGTAGCTGCCGAATGGCATGTCGACCACGACCAGCGCCTGGCGCGAGCCGCGCACCACGGCCGCGCCATGCGCGATCATCATGTCCAGCGTGACCGGCACCGTGGAAGGCAGGCCGTAGAGGGTCTGCGCCAGGCTGTCGCCCACCAGCAGGGCGTCGCAGTGCGGATCCAGCAGCTCGGCCATGCGCGCGGTGTAGGCGGTGAGCATGACCAGGGGCTCGGCGCGCTTGCGTGCGCGAAAGGCCGGGGCGGTCATGCGGCGGGGCGCCGCGGCGGCGGCGTTCAAGGTGGCGGTGGTGGACATGCGCAGGCTCCTGGTGTGCGGCGCGCGCGGGCCTGGCAGGCAGGCGCCGCGCACGCGGCACAGGTATATCACGGCCTGGGCGGGGCTGTCCGCCTATTCGCTGTACGTCTTCGTGCTGTACAGGCTGATCGGCAGCAGGTTCAGCACCGGCAGGCCGGACACGGGGTCCTTGGCCTGCTTGTCGATGTAGGCCTGCAGCACGTCGGCATCCAGCACGCCGATGTCCTGGCGCCGCGCTGCGGGCACGTTGGCCAGCGTCTTGTAGCCGTCGCCGCCGGTGGCATTGAAGCTCAGCACGAACAGCTTGTAGGTGCGGGTCGGGTCCACTGGCAGCCAGTTGCCGCTGGCGTTGTCGTGCACTTCGATATTGGACACCCGGCTGCCTTGGGCCAGCGCCGCGTTCACGTCCCAGCGCAGGCCCCCCGCGTAGGGATACGGACCGGTGGAACCGCCCGGACCGTAGACGGCCTGCATGCCGTCTTCCAGCATGCTCTTGACCTCGGCGCCGGTGACGTCCAGGCGCCACAGCATGTTGCCGAACGGCACCACCTCGATCACGTTGGCGGCCGTCACGTTGCCCAGCAGCGGCACGCGCACGCCACCGCCGCTTTGCAGCGAGATGTCGGCGCCGCCATAGCTGGCGTTGGCCACCTCCAGGTAGGCTTGCGCCACCAGCTGCTGGATGTCGCCGCCGTGCAGGTTGACGTTGCCCAGTGTGTTGCAGGCCACGCTGGAGCGGTTGTAGTCGCGCGAACCCGGGCCGCCCGGTACGCGGCGCGAGCACAGCTCCTGCGGTACCGAAGCGACCAGGCTGGCGCTGAAGGCATCGACCTTGGCCTTGAAGGGTTGCAGCACCGAGGTCGCCTGGGCGTCGGGCGCCTGCACGCGCAGGAAGCCGCTGGCAGCCACGTCGGCCAGGATGGCGGTCTTGTCTGCCGCCGCAGGCGTCGCGCCGCCGATGGTGAACGCATCGCCCACCAGCACGTGCGGGGTGCCGGCGCAGGCCGTCACGTCGCCGTTTTCATCGAAGCTGACCTTCAGCTCGCCCACCACCTGCGAGTATTCCCAGGCCTGCACCAGGCAGACGGGCTTGCCGTCCTTGTTGCGCAGTTCGGTCGGGTAGGCACCCGCGGGCGAGCCGACGCCGTAGGTCGACAGTGCAGCCGGGCCCAGCAGCGTGTGCGAATCGCCGCCCACCACCACGTCCACGCCGCTCAGCTTGGGAATGATCTGCTTGTCGTAGTCATAGCCGATGTGGCTCATCACCACGATCTTGTTCACGCCCTGGGCGCGCAGCGCATCGATCTGCTGTTGCGCCGCGGCGGTCTCGTCAGAGAACCGCGTGCCGGGGTCGGGGCTGGAGGACTGCTGCGTCTTGTTGGCGATGGTCAGGCCCACCAGGCCGATCGGCTGGCCATCGCGCTGCAAGGTGATGGATGGCTTGACCATGCCCGGCGCGCGCGATGGATTCAACGCAGAGTTGGCGCCGAACGTGACGTTGGCGCTCAGCACGGGGGTCTGGCAGGTGCCGGCATGCAGCAGCTCGATGAAGCGCTTCAGACCGCTGTCGCCCTTGTCGAATTCGTGGTTGCCCAGCGTCATGGCGTCAAAGCAGACCGTGTTCATCAGCGCGGCATCGGCCTCGCCGGGATCGCCCGCACGGTTGAAGTACAGCGTGCCGGTGGTGGCGTCGCCCGCGTGCAGTTTCAGCACGTTGGGCGATTTCGCGGCCAGTTCCTTGAAGGCCGCCGTCACCCGCGGAAAACCGCCCACGTCCGTGTTCACGGTCACGCGGGAACCCGCCGCATTCTTGAGCTTCAGGTCTTTCTTCTTGCTGTCCAGGTTGGAGTGATGATCGTTGATGTGCAGGATCGTCAGTTCCATCGGCCGGCTGGCCGCCGGGCCCGGCGTGGCCGGCGCATCGTCATCGTCGTCGCTGCCGCCGCAACCGGCCAACAACGCCATCATCAGGCTCAATGCTGCCGCGCCGGCAGTCCTCTTCCACGTCGTCATGCGTGCATCCCTCTTGTTCTACGAGGGCGCATGGTCGCGGGCCAAGATTACGTGAAGATGAATGACAGCACTGTCATGGGCCGTGGCGGCGATGTCTTGCGTTGGTCACACAAACAGAAAGGCCCGGCGCAATCGCACCGGGCCTGTCGTGGTGCGGCAGGCGGATCAGTAGTGGATCACGGTGCGGATCGACTTGCCTTCATGCATCAGGTCGAATGCTTCGTTGATGCGGTCCAGCGGCAGCGTGTGCGTCACGAACGGGTCCAGGTCGATCTTGCCGCTCATCGCGTCTTCGACCATGCCCGGCAGCTGCGTGCGGCCCTTGACGCCGCCGAAGGCCGAGCCGCGCCACACACGGCCGGTGACCAGCTGGAACGGGCGGGTGCTGATTTCCTGGCCGGCGCCGGCCACGCCGATGATGATGCTTTCGCCCCAGCCCTTGTGGCAGCATTCCAGCGCGGCGCGCATCACGTGCACGTTGCCGATGCACTCGAACGAGAAGTCCACGCCGCCATCGGTCAGTTCGACGATGACTTCCTGGATGGGCTTGTCGTAGTCCTTGGGGTTGATGCAGTCGGTGGCGCCCATGGCGCTGGCCAGCACGAACTTGTTCGGGTTGGTGTCCACCGCGATGATGCGGCCGGCCTTGGCCTGCACCGCGCCCTGGATCACCGCCAGGCCGATGCCGCCCAGGCCGAACACGGCAACGGTATCGCCTTCCTTGACCTTGGCGGTGTTGTGCACCGCGCCCAGGCCGGTCGTGACGCCGCAGCCCAGCAGACAGACCTTTTCGTGCGGGGCCGCCGGGTTGATCTTGGCCAGCGAGATCTCGTTGACCACGGTGTATTCGCTGAACGTCGAGCAGCCCATGTAGTGGTACAGCGGCTTGCCCTCGTAGCTGAAGCGCGAGGTGCCGTCCGGCATGACGCCCTTGCCCTGCGTGGCGCGCACCTTCTGGCACAGGTTGGTCTTGCCCGACAGGCAGAACTTGCACTCGCGGCACTCGGCCGTGTAGAGCGGAATGACGTGGTCGCCCGGCTTGAGCGACGTGACGCCCTCGCCCACTTCGACCACCACGCCGGCGCCTTCGTGGCCCAGCACGGCCGGGAACAGGCCTTCGGGGTCGTCACCGCTGAGGGTGAACGCATCCGTGTGACAGACGCCGGTGTGGGTGATCTGCACCAGCACCTCGCCGCGCTGCGGCGGCGCGACGTCGATTTCAACGATTTCCAGCGGCTTGCCGGGTCCGAATGCGACTGCTGCGCGTGATTTCATAAGCTTTGCTCCACGAGGTCGGGTGGCGTTATTTCAAATAGGAACGGACGATGCGCATGACCTGATCGATCTCCGCTTCGGGTTCGAGCGTCGCGCCGGGTCGTCCGCCCTGGGCGGATTGCAGGAAGGTTTCCCGAAGATGGCTTTCAAGCACTTCGGCCATCAAGCCCGTGGCCGCGCCGCGCAGGGCGGCCAGCTGCTGCAGCAGTGCGCCGCATTCCGTGCCTTCGTTGACGGCGCGCTCAAGCGCCAGCGCCTGGCCCTGGATACGGCGCAGGCGCGTGGTGACGCGCTTCTTTTCAGCGGGGGAATGGGGCACGGCGGGCTCCGGTCGATACAGGGGGGGAGTATACGAAACCGGGGCTTCCGCGTCCAGTTGATCGATCTTCGTGCCACCTTCCCTTGTCTGTACATGTCTATCACCCCCCTATAATCCGCTTTCGACCAACGGCACGACACAGGACCTTTCCGTGGCTTCTTCCCCGCCCCGCCTGCCGGCCCAGGCCACCGCCCCGCCGGCTCCGCTTTACGCCCATCTCAAGCAGATGATCGCCCAGCAGATTCGCAGCGGCGCCTGGCCCGCGCATTACCGCGTGCCGTCGGAAAGCGAACTGGTGCAGGAATTGGGCTATTCGCGCATGACCGTCAACCGCGCGCTGCGCGAACTGACGGCCGAAGGCCTGCTGGTGCGCATGCAAGGCGTGGGCACGTTCGTGGCGCAGCCCAAGACGCGTTCGGCGCTGTTCGCCGTCAACAATATTGCGGATGAAATCGCGGCCCGCGGCCATCGGCACCATAGCCGCGTGGTGCGGCTGGTCGAAGAGCCCGCGGGCGGCGAGCAGGCCTCGGCGCTGGATATCCGCGAAGGCCAGCCGGTTTTCCATTCCATCATCGTGCACTTCGAAGACGATGTGCCGATCCAGCTGGAAGACCGCTACGTCAATGTGCGGCTGGCGCCCGACTATCTGAAGCAGGACTTCTCACAACATACGCCCTATGAATACCTGACGCGCGTGGCTCCGCTGACCGAAGGCGAACACGTGGTCGAGGCCATCGTCGCCAAGCCGCGCGAATGCCAGCTGCTGCAGATCGACCGCACCGAACCCTGTCTGCTGATTCGTCGGCGCACCTGGTCGGGCGAGCGCGTGGTGACGTTGGCCCGCCTGATCCACCCCGGATCGCGTCACCGTCTTGAAGGAAAGTTTTCCACATGAAGCCTCTCGATGCGCGCCTGTACCGGGCGCAGGACTATCCCCGCATGCCGTGGCGCAATGGCGGTGGCATCACGCAGGAAGTGGCGTGCAACCCGGGCGGCAGCAGCGCGGCGTTCGACTGGCGGCTGTCCATCGCCGAGGTGGCGCAGGACGGCGGATTCTCGGTGTTCAGCGGCTTGCAGCGCATCATCACCGTGCTCGAAGGCGCGGGTATCGCCCTGACGGTGGACGGCCAGGCGCAGGCGCCGCTTGGGCCGCGGCAGGCCTACGCGTTTTCGGGCGATGCGGCGGTGGACTGCCGGCTGGTCAACGGCCCCATCCGCGATTTCAACCTGATCTATTCGCCGGCCCGCTATCACGCGCGCTTGCAGTGGATCGGCGGGGCACGGCATTGGACGTTCCATAGCGCGGCCAGTACGGTGCTGTTGTTGAATGCCGGCTCGGACCTGAGCCTGTGGTGCGACGGCCAGCCCTTGCAGGCGCCCTCGCGGTACGACTGCCTGCATATCGAGGGACCGGACGGCTTGGCCGAATATCGGCTGGAATCCGAAGGCATGCTCGATGCTTGCCTGATCGAATTGGTGCCGCGCGCGTAAGCCGGGTGCTGCGAGGCGGCGCGGGGCGGATGCCCCGGCGCCCGTGGCGGGGCATCGGTCTCATCGACATCGCCTTACGGGAAATCCCTGACCTGCAAACCCGTTCGTCTCACTTGTATATACAAGCATAGGCGTCCTATGATTTCTGCAACGGCTGCGCGGCAAGGCGCGGCGCCTGCGATCATGGAGACGACCTTGGAAAAATCGAACCGATACCGCGATGTTGAGATCCGCGCGCCGCGCGGCACTGCGTTGACCGCCAAGAGCTGGTTGACCGAAGCGCCGCTGCGCATGCTGATGAACAACCTCGATCCGGACGTGGCCGAGAACCCGAAGGAACTGGTCGTCTATGGCGGCATCGGCCGCGCCGTGCGCGACTGGGACTGCTACGACAGGATGGTCGAGGTCCTGACCCGGCTGAACGACGACGAGACGCTGCTGGTGCAGTCGGGCAAGCCGGTGGGCGTGTTCAAGACGCACGCCAATGCGCCGCGCGTGCTGATCGCCAATTCCAACCTGGTGCCGCACTGGGCCACCTGGGAACACTTCAACGAACTGGATGCCAAGGGCCTGGCGATGTACGGCCAGATGACGGCCGGCAGCTGGATCTACATCGGCAGCCAGGGCATCGTGCAAGGCACCTACGAGACCTTCGTGGAAGCCGGCCGCCAGCACTACGGCGGTGACCTGACGGGCCGCTGGGTGCTGACCGCCGGCCTGGGCGGCATGGGCGGCGCCCAGCCGCTGGCCGCGACCCTGGCCGGCGCTTGCTCGCTGACCGTGGAATGCCAGCAAAGCCGCATCGATTTCCGCTTGCGCACCCGCTACGTCGACGAGCAGGCCGCCGACCTGGATGACGCACTGGCCCGCATCGCCCGGTACACGCAGGCCGGCCGCGCGATCTCGATCGCGCTGTGCGGCAATGCGGCCGAGGTGCTGCCCGAACTGGTGCGCCGCGGCGTGCGCCCGGACATGGTGACCGACCAGACCAGCGCGCACGACCCGTTGAACGGCTATCTGCCCGCCGGCTGGACCTGGGACGCGTATCGCGCGCGCGCCCAGCGCGAGCCTGCGGCGGTGGTGAAGGCGGCCAGGCAATCCATGGCCGCGCACGTCAAGGCCATGCTGGCCTTCCAGCAGCAGGGCGTGCCGACCTTCGACTACGGCAACAACATCCGCCAGATGGCCAAGGAAGAAGGCGTGGCCAATGCGTTTGATTTTCCCGGCTTCGTGCCGGCGTATATCCGACCGCTGTTCTGCCGCGGCGTGGGGCCGTTCCGCTGGGCGGCGCTGTCCGGCGATCCGCAGGACATCTACAAGACCGATGCCAAGGTCAAGGAACTGATCCCCGACGACGCACATCTGCACAACTGGTTGAACATGGCACGCGAACGCATCAACTTCCAGGGGCTGCCCGCACGTATCTGCTGGGTGGGCCTGGGGCAGCGCGCCAAGCTGGGCCTGGCCTTCAATGAAATGGTGCGCAGCGGCGAATTGTCGGCGCCCGTGGTGATCGGCCGCGACCACCTGGATTCCGGCTCGGTCGCCAGCCCCAACCGCGAAACCGAAGCCATGCGCGACGGCTCCGATGCGGTGTCCGACTGGCCGTTGTTGAACGCCCTGCTGAACACGGCCGGCGGCGCCACCTGGGTGTCGCTGCACCATGGCGGCGGCGTGGGCATGGGCTACTCACAGCATGCCGGCATGGTGATCGTGTGCGACGGCACCGACGCCGCCGCCGAGCGCATCGCGCGGGTGCTGACCAACGACCCGGCCACCGGCGTGATGCGCCATGCCGACGCCGGCTACGAAGACGCCATCGACTGCGCCCGCGAGCAAGGTTTGAATCTGCCGATGATCAACACCAGCCGTTGATCCACGGCCAGGCCAAATGAAAAAAGGCGCCGGCCGGCGCCCGCAAGGAGAATCGCATGGAGCAGGCAAGCGCCGCATCGAAAGGCGCGCTGATCGAGCAACGTTCGATCGACTTCATTCCGGAAACCGAGCGCCATGGCAGGCTGCATAGCCAGTTCACGCTCTGGATGGGTGCCAACCTGCAGATCACCGCCATCGTCACCGGTGCCCTGGCGGTGGTGCTGGGCGGTGATGTGTTCTGGTCCCTGATCGGCCTGTTCATCGGCCAGGTGTTCGGCGGCGCGGTCATGGCGCTGCACGCGGCGCAAGGGCCCAAGCTGGGCCTGCCGCAGATGATCTCCAGCCGGGTGCAGTTCGGCGTCTATGGCGCGGCAATTCCGATCGTGCTGGTATGCCTGATGTACCTGGGCTTCACGGCCACCGGCACGGTGTTGTCCGGTCAGGCCATCGGCCAGCTGCTGGGCGTGAGCGACAGCGCCGGCATCCTGGTGTTTGCCAGCGTGATCGTACTGGTGACGGTGTTTGGGTACCGCATGATCCACCTGATCGGGCGGGTCGCCAGCGTGCTGGGACTGATCGCCTTCGTGTATCTGTTCAGCCGGGTGATCGCGCTGGGCGATGTCGGGCAGTTGCTGCAGATTCGCCATTTCAGCTGGACGTCGTTCTTGCTGGCCGTATCGCTGGCGGCATCCTGGCAGATCGCCTACGGCCCCTATGTGGCGGACTATTCGCGTTACCTGCCCAGCCGCACGTCGTCGTTCAAGACTTTCCTGGCGGTGGGCCTGGGCTCGGTGCTGGGCGCGCAGATCGCCATGGTGCTGGGGGTGTTGGCCGCCGCGATGGCGGCCGGTCAGTTCGCTGGCCGCGAGGTGGCGTACATCGTCGGCCTGGGCGGCACGGGCACGATGGCGGCGCTGCTGTATTTCAGCATCGCCTTTGGCAAGGTGACGATCTCGACGCTCAATTCCTACGGCAGCTTCATGTGCATCGCCACCATCATCAGCGGCTTTCGCGGCCATGTCGATATCACCCGGCGCCAACGGCTCTGCTTCGTGCTGGTGATCGTGGGCGCGGCGACCTGCGTGGCGCTGGTCGGCCAGCATTCGTTCCTGAACGCGTTCAAGTCGTTCATCCTGTTCCTGCTGGCGTTCTTCACGCCCTGGAGCGCCGTCAACCTGGTGGACTATTACTTCGTCAACCACGGTCGCTACGACGTTGCCGCGTTGGCGGACCCCGACGGCCGCTATGGCCGCTGGAACTGGCCCGGTATCCTGGTATATGTGTTCGGCGTGCTGGTGCAGATGCCCTTCATCTCGACCAAGCTCTACACCGGCCCGCTGGTTGCGCACCTGGGTGGCGTCGATATTTCCTGGATCATCGGGCTGATCGTGCCCGGCATCCTGTATTACCTGTTTGCCCGCCGTGACCCGCTGCCCGCGACCATGGCGTATGCGGCCGGCGGCCGGCACGATACTGCATGACACGGACCCACCGTCCTGGAGAAAAACAATGGATCTGCACCTGAACCCCGGCCACCTGACCCTGGCGCAATTGCGCCAGGTGTACCAGCAGCCGGGCCGTGTGACGCTGGACCCGGCGGCCTACGGGCCGGTTGACGCCAGCGTCGCCTGCGTCGAGCGCATCATCGCCGACGGCCGCACGGCCTACGGCATCAATACCGGCTTCGGCCTGCTCGCGTCCACCAAGATCGCGCGCGAAGACCTGCAAGCGCTGCAAAGCTCGCTGGTGCTGTCGCACGCGGCCGGCGTGGGCGAGCCGCTGGACGATGCGATGGTGCGACTCATCATGGTGCTCAAGATCAACAGCCTGGCTCGGGGCCGTTCGGGTATTCGACGCCAGGTCATCGACAGCCTGATTGCGCTGGTCAATGCCGGCGTCTATCCGCACATTCCGCTCAAGGGGTCCGTGGGTGCCTCGGGCGACCTGGCGCCGCTGGCGCATATGTCGCTGCTGCTGTTGGGCGAAAGCCGGGCGCGCCATCGCGGCGAATGGCTGCCGGCCAAAGAAGCCCTGGCGCGCGCCGGGCTCGAACCCCTGACGCTGGCCGCCAAGGAAGGGCTGGCGCTCTTGAACGGCACCCAGGTGTCCACGGCCTATGCGTTGCGCGGCCTGTTCGAGGCCGAAGACCTGCTGGCCGCCGGCCTGGTGTGTGGCAGCCTCAGCGTCGAAGCCATGCTGGGTTCGCGCGTGCCGTTCGATGCCCGCATCCACGAGGCGCGCGGCCAGATCGGCCAGATCGACGTGGCCGCCGTGTTCCGCGACCTGCTGACCGATGACAGCGAAGTGGGCCATTCGCACGTGGATTGCGACAAGGTGCAGGACCCCTATTCGCTGCGCTGCCAGCCGCAAGTGATGGGCGCCTGCCTGACCCAGATCCGCCATGTGGCGCAGGTGCTGCAGATCGAGGCCAACGCGGTGTCCGACAACCCGCTGGTGTTTGCCGAACAGGGCGACGTGCTGTCGGGCGGCAATTTCCACGCCGAACCGGTGGCGCTGGTGGCCGACAACCTGGCCTTGGCGCTGGCCGAGATCGGCGCCCTGTCGGAACGCCGCATTTCGCTGATGATGGACAAACACATGTCGCAGCTGCCGCCCTTCCTGGTCAGCAACGGCGGCGTGAATTCGGGCTTCATGATCGCCCAGGTGACTGCGGCCGCGCTGGCCAGCGACAACAAGGCGCTGGCGCACCCCGCCAGCGTCGACAGCCTGCCCACGTCGGCCAACCAGGAAGACCACGTATCGATGGCGCCGAACGCCGGCAAGCGGCTGTGGCCCATGGCCGAGAACGTGCGCGATATCCTGGCGATCGAGTGGTTGGGCGCCTGCCAGGGGCTGGATTTCCGCGCAGGGTTGAAGACCTCGCCCAAGCTGGAACGGGCCCGCGGGTTGCTGCGCGAAAAGGTGGCGCATTACGAGAAAGACCGCTTTTTCGCGCCCGACATCGAAGCGGCCAGCCAGTTGATCGGGGCCCGCCACTTGAACGCCCTGATGCCCCCGGGCCTGTTGCCCAGCCTTTGACGGAGCGCATCCATGAAACAGGTATGGCGCAACTGCCACGCCGCCACCATGGCCGATGGCCGCTATTCGACGATCGAGCGGGCCGCGCTGGTGACCGACGGTGCACGCATCGCCTGGATCGGTCCCGACAACGCGTTGCCGCCTATCGATGCCGAGCACGAGCACGACCTGGGCGGCGCCTGGGTCACGCCCGGCCTGATCGACTGCCACACCCATCTGGTGTTCGGCGGCAACCGCAGCCAGGAGTTCGAGCAGCGGCTGCAAGGCGTGGACTACGCGGTGATTGCGGCGCAGGGCGGCGGCATCGCCAGCACAGTGCGCGCGACGCGCGAGGCCACCGAAGCGCAGCTGTATGCCAGCGCCCGCAAGCGCGCCCTGCACCTGCTGCGAGACGGCGTGACCACGCTGGAGGTCAAGTCAGGCTACGGGCTGGATCTGCCCAGCGAACGCAAGATGCTGCGGGTGGCGCGGCGCCTGGGCCAGACGTTGCCGCTGACGGTGCGGGCGACCTGCCTGGCTGCGCACGCGCTGCCTCCGGAATTCGCGGGCCGCGCCGACGACTACATCGATGAAGTCGCGCGCCGCATGCTGCCGGTGCTGGCGGCCGAAGGGCTGGTCGATGCTGTGGATGCCTTCTGCGAGCACCTGGCGTTTTCACCGGCGCAGGTCGAGCGTGTGTTCCAGGCCGCGGCCCACCTGGGCCTGCCAGTCAAGCTGCACGCCGAACAGCTATCGTCGTTGCACGGGGCCAGCCTGGCCGCGCGCTACGGCGCGCTGTCGGCGGACCACCTGGAATACCTGACCGAAGCCGACGTGCGGGCCATGGCTGCGGCCGGCACGGTGGCGGTGCTGCTGCCGGGTGCGTTCTACGCCTTGCGCGAAACCCAGCTGCCGCCCATTGAACTGCTGCGTCGCCATGGGGTGCCCATTGCGATTTCCAGCGACCTGAACCCGGGCACGTCGCCGGCCCTGTCGTTGCGGCTGATGTTGAGCATGGCGTGCACCCTGTTCCGCCTGACACCGGAAGAAGCGCTGGCCGGGGCCACCGTGCACGCGGCCCGCGCGCTGGGCCTGCAGGCCACGCATGGCGTATTGGCGGCGGACATGACGGCCGACTTCGTCGCCTGGGACATCTCGCACCCGGCCGAACTGGCCTACTGGATCGGCGGTGAGCTGCCCAAGCGGGTGGTGCGCCATGGCCAGCCAGTGTGTGTCACCACGCTGGAATAAGGCGCGGCGTCTTTTGCCCACAGGCGGGCCGTTCTGACGGCTCGCCTGGGCGTTCACGCCGATAACGCCAGGCGTTCCCGTGCCGGCGCGGCCAGGGTCTCGTGGGCGGCATCCGGGCCCGGCAGCCGGAAGGCGCTGACCGAACTCTGCAGGCGCTGGGCCTGTGATTCCAGCGACGCGGCGGCGGCGGCCGCCTGTTCGACCAGCGCGGCGTTCTGCTGGGTCACCTGGTCCATCTGCGTGACGGCGGTGTTGACCTGGTCGATACCGGTGACCTGTTCGCGCGACGCGGCCGCGATTTCGCCGACCAGCAGCGTCAGGCGCTCGATCGCGGCCTGGATTTCCTGCATCGTGCGCCCGGCGGTCTCGACCTGGACGGAACCGGCCTGCACCGTCGCGCCCGACGCGCCGAGCAGCTGCTTGATTTCCTTGGCAGCGCTGGCGCTGCGCTGGGCCAGTGAACGCACTTCGCCCGCCACCACCGCGAAGCCCTTGCCTTGCTCACCGGCTCGGGCGGCTTCCACGGCCGCGTTCAGGGCCAGGATGTTGGTCTGGAACGCGATGCCGTCGATCACGCCGACGATATCCTCGATGCGGCCGGAGTCCTGCGCGATCTCGCGCATGGTGGCCACGGCGCTTTGCACCGCCTCGCTGCCGCGAAGCGCCACCTGCGAGGCCTCGGCCGCCATGGCGTTGGCCTGGCGGGCGTTGTCGGCGTTGCTGGTCACGGTGGACAGCAGCTCTTCCATGCTGGCGGCGGTTTCTTCCAGCGATGCGGCTTGCTGCTCGGTGCGGCTGGACAGGTCCTGGTTGCCCGCGGCAATCTCGCTGGACCCGGTGTTGATCTCGGCCACGCCGTCGCGAACGGCGTGCACGGTGCGCACCAGGCTGGCCTGCATGTCTTGCAGATAGGGGATCAGTTGCCCCGCGCAGTTGCGGCCGAACGGCACGATGGGCACGGTCAGGTCGCCGCGGCTGATGTGCTGGAAATGCTGCTTGAGGTCGTCAAGCGGGCGCCGGACGAATGCCACGACGTAGCGGTCACCCAGAAACAGCAGCAACAGGCTCACGGCCAGTACCACCCCGATCCCGGTATAGGCCTGCTGGCGCTCGTGGGCGGCCGATTCGATCAGTGCGTCCTGGCGGTTCTTGGCATAGGTCTCGTAGTTCTCGATACTCTTGCCGAAGGCCCGGCTGGCGGCAACCACCGGTCCGCTGGCGTGGGCACGTGCCTTTTCGATGTCGTCCTGGGCCAGGAAATTGCGCTGCACTGCAATACCGCCATTGACCAGCGCATCGAAGCCGCCTTGCAGTGGTTCCAGGATGGACGCAGGCGTGTTCGCCTTGGCCGATTCCAGGAACAGGGCCTGGTGTTTGCGGGCCTCGTCCAGCGCGGCGTCGATGCCGCGTCCTTCTTCGGCTGCGGGGCCGGCCAGGCCGTCCCGCGCATATTCCAGCTGGCGGGCCAGCCGCAAGCGGGCCCGCATGATCTGGTCGTTGACTCGCGAAAGGGATGCGACTTCGTTCAGGAGATTGTTGCTGGCGGTGAGCGCCTCGCCGGCGCCACGCAATCCATGGACGCTGATGGCCGACTGGCCTGCCAGCAGGACACTGATCGTGAGCAAGGTGCACAGGATCATGCGGCGGATGGTGATGTCTTTCAGGAACTGTGTCATACGCGTCTTTCTAGGGTGTAGAGAGGGACTACACCCGGACAACGGCCCCGCCTGAACGATATTTAGCGCGTGTTGCACATCTTACGTATATGTCTGGCCCGTTCTGGAATATATCGAAATCAACCGCAATAAATAGGGGTTTCAGCGCGTCGCCGCGGCTTGCGGGGGTTCCACCGCGCCGAAGCGCAACCGTGCAAAACTGGCCAGGCTGGCCAGCGCCGCGCACAGACCGCCCAGCCACAGCGACATGACGGCGCCGTGCGTGGTCGACACGTTGAAGCACGCGGCCACCAGCGCCGCGCCCGTGGCCTGGCCCAGCAGGCGCACCGTGCCGATCATGCCGCTGGCCCCGCCCGCCCGCGACGGCGGGGCCGACGTCATGATGGCGCGCAGGTTGGGCGACTGGAAAAAGCCGAAGCCTGCCCCGCACAGCGCCATGCGCCAGGAAATGTCCCAGGCCGAGGGCGCGGCCGGCAGCAAGGCCATCGACGCCATGCCCAAGGCCAGCAGCGCCAGGCCCACGCCGCCCAGCATGCCCGCCGGGTAGTGGTCGGACAGGCGCCCGGCGATGGGTGCCATGATGGCCACCACGACTGGCCACGGCGTGATCAGGAAGCCGGTGTGCACCTGCGTGTAGCCCAGCACGGTCTGGAACAGGAACGGCAGCGACACGAACGCCAGCGCCTGCGCCGCGAAGGCGCACACGGCGGTCGCGGCTGACAGCGCGAACAGCGGTCGGCGCAGCAGGTCCACCGCCAGGATGGGCGCCGGGTGGCCGGCCTGGCGACGCATCAGCAGCCACAGGCTGGCGGCGGCCAGGCCCCATTCCAGCGTGACGCGCGGCCAGGGCGCGCTGTGCGCCAGTTCGTTGGAGCCCAGCACGAACAAGCCCAGCGTCGTCGCGCACAGCGCAGCGGCCACGCCGTCAAAGCCGTGCGTGGACCGCGTGGTTTCGGGCAGGCCGCGCAGGCCCAGCACCATGGCGAGCAGGCCGATCGGCACGTTGATCAGGAACAGCCAGTGCCATGACCCCAGCAGCAGGATGGTGGACGCCGCGGTGGGGCCGGCGGCAAACGACAGGCCCACCACCATGGCGTTCAGGCCCATGCCGCGTCCCAGCACCGGCGCGGGATAGATGAAGCGCAGCAGGGCGGCGTTGACGCTCATGACGCCGGCCGCGCCCAGCCCTTGCAGGATGCGCGCCGCCACCAGCACCGGCAGCGACGGCGCCAGCCCGCACGCCAATGACGACAGCGTGAACACCACGATACCCACCATGTAGACGCGCCGATGCCCCAGGATCTCGCCCAGCGCCGCCGCCGGCAGCAGGCCCGCCACCATGGCCAACTGGTAGCCGCTGATGACCCAGATCGAGCCCGCATCGCTGGCTTGCAGGTCATGCGCGATGGTGGGCAGTGCCGTGTTGGCGATGGCAGTGTCCAGGCTGGCCATGCAGACGGCCAGCATGACGGCCAGCAGCGCGCCCAGGCGCTCGGACGCCGGCAGGCCCTGGCCCGCCGGATAGATGGTATTGCGTGAGAACGAGAACATGAGGAGCCGCGCGGCAAGGCGTCGGGGCCAGGCGGCGCCGACCGGAAGTGAGGGGGTGGTTGTGCGTTGATTCTAGTGCGACATGGCGATTCAACGCTTCGTCAGCCAGGGGGGACGGCCCTGACGACTGGAGGGGGATGCGGGCGCTGCGCCCGATAATGCGACCGGATGGTCACCCTTGGTGTGGGTCGAATAATCGGCCCGCATAATCGTGCGTGGCGGCAATCGGCGTCGAGTCGGCGGATTTTGTTACTAGCTGAAATTATCTAATTTGCTGATTTACAACAATTTATCCGATACTGCCCGAAGCCTGTTTTCATAGAGAAAACGCGTCGATTTGCCGAGATTTGTTAATCGGATCGGTTAGAAAGGGTAAATAGCGTCATTCAAAAATTAACTGAATCACGCCGCGCCGGTGTATCCGACGTACCATGTTTCCTATGCAAGTCTGATAGTGCAACAGTATTTCGTGGGGGTGATTTCATGAAACGCTTGTCTTTGTGCGCGACGACTCTGGCCTTGGCAACCGCAGGCGCTTTACCGCTTTCGGCCCAGGCGCAAACCACCGCCAACATGGTGGTGACGCTGACCATCACGGCAAACTGCACCATCGCCGCGAATAATCTCAATTTCGGCAGCCACGGGGTGTTGAACACCGCGTTCAGCAATACCACCACGGTCAACGTGACCTGCACGAATACCACTCCCTATACCGTAGGGCTCAGCGCCGGCACGGGCACGGGGTCCACCCTGGCCAACCGGCTCATGAACGGCACGGCCACGGGCAACACGGCCTCCACCGTGGCTTATCAGCTGTATCAACCCGCACCCAACCAGACGGTGGTGTGGGGAGACACCGGCGCGGCGGACCGTGTCGGTGGCACCGGCAGCGGGGCATCCCAGGCGTTGACGGTCACCGGTACGGTGCCCGCGCAGGCGACTCCGGCGCCCGATACCTATTCGTCCACCGTCACCGCGACGGTGTATTTCTAGTGCGGCGCCCGATCGGAAATCACTCGGGCGCAAGCGGCGCGATGCATGGGCTGGCAGGCATTGTGCTGGCCGCCGGTTGCAGCCTTGGCGCCCTGCCCGCGCACGCCGCGACCTTGCAGATATCCCCCGTGCTGGTGGACCTGGCGCCGCAGCAGGCCGCCACTGGCATCATGCTGCGCAATCCGGGGACCACGCCCATCTATGGCCAGGTGCGCGTGTATGCCTGGGACCAGGCGCAGGGCGATGATGTGCTCACGCCCACGACCGAGATCCAGGCCAGCCCACCCATCATCCAGGTGCCGTCCAAGGGCGAACAACTGGTGCGGCTGGTGCGCAGCGGCAACGATCTGGCGCCGCTGCAGAAAAGCTATCGCCTGGTGATCGACGAGATTCCGGACCCTTCCACGCCGCTGGTCAACGGCGTCGTGCTGCGCATGCGCTATTCGGTGCCGGTGTTCGTGGCGGGCGCCACGCCCGAGCCGACGCCCGAGCTGGCCTGGCGGGTGACGCGTGCGGGCAAGGAATGGATTCTGCGGCTGGACAACACCGGCACGCGCTACGCCCAGGTGGCGTCGCTGCAGATCGTGGGCGGCGCGGATGCACAGGTGGCGAAAGTGGATGGCCTGCTGGGCTACGCGTTGGCCCAGCGCCAGCGCGAATGGCGGATACCCGCCAGACACGGCGCGGCAGGGCCGCTGAAAATCAAGGCCCTGGTGAACGGCAGCGCCGTCACCGTGACGCCGCGAGTCGACTGACTGATTGCGCTGCGCGCCTGCCTTGCCGGCGGCCGCGGGGTAAGAGAAGGCAGCCCATGGCAGTACGCGCTATCCGTGCTTGCGGGCGCTGCGCATGCCGTCTCGCGCTCTTCTTGATCGGGGCGTCGGCGGCGGCGGCGGACGTGCCCATCCAACTGGTGTCGTTCGGCGATATCGCCGAGCGCGACGTCTATTTGGAGGTGAGTATCAACGGTGTGAACACCACCCAGTTGCTGCGCTTTCGCGACGCGCAGGGCCGGCTGTCGGCCAGCCCCGGGGCGCTGGGGTCGGTGGGGGTGGACGTGCGCAAGCTGGGCGCGGGGGACGACAGCGAGATCCGGCTCGATGACGTGGCCGGCCTGCGCTACACCTACAACGCGGCAATGCAGTCCGTGAACCTGGTGGTGCCGGACGCGCTGCGCCAGCCCTACCAGGTGGATACGCGCGGCTTGCCCAGGACACCGCCGGCCACGTCGGGCCGAGGGTTGATCCTGAACTATGAGGCCTATGCCCAGACCGACGCCTACAACAAGGTGTCGATGTACAGCGAACAACGCTATTTCGATCCGCGCGGCACCTTCAACAATACCGGCACCGCCTATATGGGCGGCCGTGCCGACCGCTACGTGCGCTACGACACGTACTGGACCCAATCTGACCAGGACACGCTGCGCACGCTGCGAGTGGGCGACACGATCACGTCGTCGTTGAACTGGTCGCGCTCGGTGCGGGTGGCGGGCATCCAGTGGGGGCGCAACTTCGCGCTGCGGCCTGACCTGGTGACCTTTCCGGTGTCTTCGTTGAGCGCCTCGTCGGTGGTGCCGTCGTCGGTGTCGCTGTATGTGAATGGGGTGCAGCAATACTCGGGCAACGTGCCGGCCGGGCCGTTCGTGGTCAACCAGATCCCGGGGATCACCGGATCGGGCCAGGCCACGCTGGTGACGCGCGACGCCCTGGGGCGCAGCGTCAGCACGTCGGTGCCGCTGTACATCGATACGCGCATGCTGGCGGCGGGGCTGTCGAGCTATTCGATCGAGGCGGGCTTTGCGCGGCGCCTGTTCAGCGTGCGGTCTTTCGATTACGACAAGCGGCCCGCCTTCACCGCGTCCGGCCGCTATGGGCTGGACGACGCGTTGACGCTGGAAGGCCATAGCGAGATGAGCGCGGGCGTCTACAACGTGGGCGCGGGCGCCCTGGTGCGGCTGGGGCAGGCGGGCGTGATCAACGGCGCGCTGTCGGGCAGCGCCGGCAATCATGCCGGCGGGCAGGTCAGCCTGGGCTACCAATACGTGCAGCCCGCCTTCAGCGTGGAACTGCAGACCGTGCGCGCGCTGGGCGATTACGGTGACCTGGGGTCGAGGGAAGACGTGCCGGTGCCGCGCCAGACCGACCGGGTGACGTTCTCGCTGCCGCTCACGACCTCGCAGAGCATGGCGTTCAGCTATATCGGCTTTCGCATGCCGCAGTCGCCGGCCGCCAGGATCGGGTCGGCGTCCTATACCGCCAACCTGCACAGCCGCGTGTCGATGAACGTGAGCGCGTACAACGATTTCGCCCAGACCGGATCACACGGCGTCTACCTGGCCCTGTCCATCCTGCTGGGCGACAACACCCAGATCAACGCGTCGGCCGGCAAGCAGGGCGAGCAGAACCTCTACAGCGTCGGCGCGCAGCGCACCGTGGATTACGACGGCGGCTGGGGCTGGGGCGTGGAAAACGGCCGCAGCGGCGGCGGCCAGTACAACCAGGGCAAGGTGCAGTTCCTGGGGCGCTACGGCCAGGTGACCGCGCTGGGGCAGGACTACGCCGGCAAGAGCCAGGCGGCGGTGCAGGCCTCGGGCGCGGTGGTGCTGATGGATGGCGCCCTGACCCCGTCGCGTCGCATCAACGACGGTTTCGCGCTGGTCAGCACCGACGGCACGCCGGACGTGGCAGTGCTGCACGAGAATCGCAAGCTGGGCCGCACCAACAGCGCCGGGCACCTGCTGGTGCCGGACTTGAATTCCTACCAGATCAACCGCCTGTCCATCGACCCTGATGAATTGCCGGTGGACATGAAGCTGGAGTCGACCAAGGTCGTGGTGGTGCCGCAGGCCGGCTCCGGCGTGCTGGCCAGATTCCAGCTGCAGCGCTACGCCGCCGCGTCGGTGGTGCTGCACCTGCCGGACGGCGGCGCGGTGCCGGTGGGGGTGCAGGTGGCCCATGTGGAAAGCGGCAAGCAGTCGGTAGTGGGATACGACGGCATTGCGTTTGTCGAAGACCTCAAAGCGGAGAACCACTTGCGCATCAAGGGCGGCGGGGTGTCCTGCGTGGTGGAGTTTCCCTATCGGCATGATCCCGCGCGGCCGTTGCCGACCTTGGGGCCGTTCGTGTGCCAACCGTTGAAGGAGCCTGGCCAATGAAGTCCGCGTTGTTCTGGGTGGGGGCCTTGCTGGGGCTGGGGTGGTCGGTGGACGCACAGGCGACCACATGTTCGCTCGGGGCCGGCACGGTCAGCACGGTCAATTTCGGCACGGTCAATCCCTTGTTGCCCGCCGATACGTTCGCCGACAGCAATACGGTCACGGTGACGTGCAACTTCACCGCCCTGGCGCTGGGCGCGCGCCTGTGCTTTTCCGCCGGCGTGGGCAATACCAGTCCGTCGGTGGCCGCGCGGGCGCTGGGGGCCGGCGCTTTCCGCATGAACTACAACCTGTATACGGACAGCGGCCACAGCCAGGTATGGGGCGCGGCGACGACCATCGCGCCGACCTCGGTGCTGCTGGCTGGCCCGGCGCTGGGCGGTAATGCGTCTGCGTCGTTCTCGTTCTATGGCAAGCTGCCGGGCGGGCAATCGGGCGTGTCGACCATCGGCAACGCCAACACGCTGTACAGCGAAACCTACGCCACGACGGCCCGCGTCGATATCGCCGTCGGCCTGCTCGCGACGCTGCTGATCAATTGCCCGATTGCGGCGCCGACCCAGACCCTGAGCATCCCGCTGACCGTGCAGGCGACCGTGCAGAAGAACTGCACCATCAATGCCACCAACCTGGCGTTTCCGCCGCAGGGACTGTTGAACCAGGTGGTGACGGCCAACGGCCAGATCACGGTGCGTTGCACCAACAACAATGCCTTCTCGGTGGCGCTCAGCGGCGGTTCGGTGGCCAACAATGTATCGGCGCGCAAGATGAAGCACGCCACGGCGGCGGATACGGTCAGCTACCAGCTGTACCAGGACAGCAACTACGCGACGGTCTGGGGCGACGGCGTCACGGGCGGCACGCCGCTGGCGCGCACGGGAACCGGTGCGAACCAGCAGTTCACGGTCTACGGGCGGGTGCCGGTGCAGGCGACGCCGCGGCCGGGCGACTACAGCGATACCGTCACGGCCACCATTACGTTCTGACGTTGCCGCAACCCGTCACGTCGCCGCCGGCCGCGGCTTGACCGGCCAGAACAGCGTCGCCGGGCGCTGCCAGATACGCCGGCGTACGCCCATCGCCAGGGCCTGGCGATCGCCGCGGCGCAGGTTGCGCGAGCGCAGCGCCACGTTGAAGGCCAGCGCGAAACTCACTCCCACGTTCAGGATGCCGGTCAGGGCCGTGCCGGCCACCGCCATCCAGAACGCATGCGTGTGCACGACTTCCCAGCCCAGCGCGCCGATGGCCGACCCGATCTGGCCCGCGCAAAGCGTGACGTGGCGCACTTCGACGTGTGGGCCGAAGAAGCTGACGATGGCCGGCCCCAGGCCCAGCATCAGGCCCAGCGAGACATTGCCGGCGATACCGGAGATGTTGCGCTGCCAGAAGCCCGCCCAGCGGGCCGCGCCGCGCGCGCCGAACAGGTGGCGCATGCGCCGGTCGTAGGCCATCACGTCGTGCACGCGGTGCAGCGCGAACCAGTTGTCGGCCCACCCGGCGATCAGGCTGGACAGCCACAGCAGCACGCCCGTGGCGGCGGCGTAGATGGGCGTGGGGCCCCAGGCCGAAAACGAGTCGAGCGTGGCCTGCGCTTTTTGCGCGTCGATGAGCGGCCGGTCCAGTGCGTTCTGCGCCACCCACTGCACCGCCCAGGCCAGCGGGAACACCACCGCCAGGTTGCCCAGGATGGCGGCCGCGTTCGAGCGGATCATGGCCAGGGTGTCGTCCAGGAAGGCCTCGCGGCCCTCGGGGGTGTTGGCCTCGTCCAGCCGGTGGGCCAGGGCCGGGCCGGTCATGGCGGGCTGTTTGGTGGCCAGCGTGAAGTGGGCGAAGTGGATCACGAGAAAGCCGCCGGCGTAGTTCAGCGAGGCCAGCAGGCCTTCGATGAACTTGTCCAGGTGCAGCGAGACGATGAAGAACTTCAGGTAGACCGTCAGTACCATTACCAAGCCGCCGCCGGCCGAGGCCTTGAGCATCGTCAGGTATTCGGCCGGGTCGCGCGCGATGTAGTGTTCGCCGGTTTCGGCGGTGCGTTCCATGACGCGGCGGGCCAGTTGCGCGAACGACGAGGCCGCCAGGTGCCGGATGCTGCTGCGGGCCTGGGTCGAGCGGATCAGTTCGGCGGCCAGGTGCACGTATTTGTGGCGCTGGGTGGGGTCGACCCATACGCTCAGCAGCAGCTCGATGCGTGCCAGGCGCAGCTTCATGCGTTCGATCTGGAACACGACTTCGACCGACACGCCGTTCTGTTCCAGTTCGGCATAGACCTGTTGCGAGGCCGCGCGGCAGCTGTCGAGCAGGGCGCGGAACACGTTCAGGCGCCGGCCGAAGACCTCGCGTGGCGTGTCCGGGGCGCTGTCGCACAGTTCGGCGGCGGCCGTGGCCAGCGGAAAGAACGGATTTTCCCGCACCCGGCCCGGCAGGCGCGAGCGTATGTCCTGGGAGAGGCCGGTGGCGCGCACCTGGCTGGCCAGCACCTGGATGCTGCTGGTGAGCGCCTCTTCGAGAATCCGCGGCGGCGGTTCGGGGGCGGCCGGGTCCGCGCGCGCCACCCCGTCGCCGTGGCGCAGCAGCAGGCGCATGCGCGTCAGGGTGTCGTCGTCCAGCGCTTCGATCCAGGAGGCATCGTGGGCCTTGCGGAAGATCAGCGAGAACAGGCCGAACATGTCGCTGCGGTTGGGCGGCGGCGGCAGCAGCCGTGCCTGGGCGCGTTCCCAGAATTCGCCCCAGAAGCCCGGGTGCGAGGCCACGCCGGTATCGCACAGCAGCGAGGTGGGATCGTTGTCGACGATCAGCGAGCGCAGCGTCGCGGCGACGGGCGTGGCCAGCGCCGGGTTGTGTTCCAGCACCTGCAGCACGTAGCGCAGGCGCGCGTGCTGCGGGTGGCGTCCGTCGTCGTTCGGGGCCTGTGCCGGCCGGTCGATCCAGCGGCACAGGTCCACCATCCAGAGATTGCGCTGCGCCAGGGGCGCTTCGGGATCGGCGCCGGCCAGGATCACGTCCAGCTGAGGTCCGCCATGGCTGGACGCGCGCCATTTACGCCAAAGAGAGGTCAGCATCGTCGGGCCTTGTGGGTCAGAGGGATTCGGGTTCGCGGCGCAGCGAGAAGCCCTGGGCTTCGTTCATGGCCAGGTAGCTGACATTGCGCGATACCACCGGCGGCTTGTCGCCCGTGTGCAGCGCCCGCAATTGGTCCAGCACGATCTTGTCGGCCAGCGTCAGGCGGTCGAGCATGCGCAGGTATTGCATCCAGCTTTCCACCAGGAAGACCTCGCGCCAGACGCCTTCGCGTTCCAGGTCGCGAAACAGCTGCCATTGCTGGGCGCCGTTGCGCAGCCGCAGCTGACGCAGGGGGCCGGCTGCGCGGATCAGGTCAGAGAGCTTTTCCTGGGCGATCAGGTATTCCACGGCGACCAGCACCGCGCCGTGCTGGGTGTTGAAGCCCGCGGCCGACAGGGCCGGCTCGGTGCTGTCGGCGCGCGCCAGCGATTGCGTGTCGACCTGCTCGGGCAGGCGCGAGCGGTACAGCAGGGCGACGGTGATGCCCAGCATGATGCCGGCTGCCGACAGGGCGCCGGACACGCCCATGGTGCCGGCGAAATGGCCCCACATGAACGAGCCGGCCGCCAGCCCGCCGAAGATGGCGGTCTGGTACAGCGCCAGCGAACGCGCCTTCACCCAGTCGGGCACCAGCATCTGCACCGTGGTGTTGTAGGTGGCCAGCACCCCGATCCAGCAGCCGCCGGACAGCAGCAGCGCGGGAAACGCCACCCACAGGGTGGTGGTCGTGCCCAGCGCCAGCAGGCAGGCCGCGAGCAGGCCGGCGGCGGCGCTGACCAGGCCGCCGGCGCCCCAGGCGGCCTGCAACCGGCGGACCACGGCGCTGCCCAGGATGGCCCCCACGCCCAGCGCGCCCAGCATGTAGCCGTACAGCAGCGCGTTGCCGTCTTCGTGGCCATAGGCCAGCAGCGGCAGCAGCGCCCACAGGGCGCTGGCCGACAGGCCGAAGGCAAAGGCCCGCAGCATCACCAGCCGCGTCACGGTGGAATGCTGGGTGTAGCGCAGCGCGGCGATCACGCCTTCGAACAGCCGTTCGGGCGGCAGGCGCCGTTCGGGAATGTCGCGGCGCCAGCGCCAGATGGCCCAGATCAGGCCGGCGTAGCAGACGCAGTTCAGCAGGAACACGGTGGGCGCGCCCGTGGCGCCCAGCAGCAGGCCGCCGATGGCGGGGCCGACGGCGCGCGCCACGTTGAAGTTCACGCTGTTCAGCAGCACCGCGCTGCCGACATGGGCGCGCGGCACCTGTTCGCCCACCGCGGCCTGCCAGGCGGGCGTGACGACGGCGCTGCCGATGGCGATGCAGAACACCGAGATGATCAGGGTGACCGGGTGCAAGAGGCCGGCGAACGCCAGGATGGTGATGAAGATGCCGCCGGCCAGTTCCAGCAGCATGCCCGTCAGCATGACCTTGCGGCGGTCGTAGTTGTCGGCCAGCACGCCGGTCAGGATGGACAGCGCCACCAGCGGAAAGGCCGCCGCCACCTGGATCATCGCGACCATCAGCGGGCTGCTCTGTTCGGTGGTGATGACCCAGGCGGCGGCGACGGATTGCGCCCAGGTGCCCAGGTTGGCGAACAGATTGGCGATCCAGATGATGCGGAACGCGGGGAAAGCAAAGGGGGAAAGCGTGCTGACCCGCAGGACGGGCGGGGCGGCGGCGGCGGGCGCCTCGGGCGGCGCGGCGGCCAGATCGGTGTTGGCCGAGACGGGCTGGAGCATGTAGGCCTCTGGGAACCCCGGGGAACGGCGAGCGGGGGCCGTCCAATGGTACGCCTAATAGGGGTCCCGGTTAAGTCGAGGCGAAGGCCGCAATGTGAGGGATTGCGACGCCGTGCGCAGGGGGGCGGCGCGGCGTCTGGGGGGGGGCAGGCTCAGGGCTTGGCGGGCGTTGACGCGGGGGGCGGGTAGGCCTGGTTCAGGTATTGCACGATCAGCGGCACCTGGTCGGCCGGGATGGGGGCGCCGTAGGTGCCGACCATCTTCTTGACCTCGGCGTCCCAGAAGCCGATCGGCATGGGCGGTTGCGACGACAGATAGTCGACCGAGTGGCACATCAGGCACAGGGCGGCGCTTTGGGCGCCGGGGCCGGTGCCGGGGTGCAGGGTGGCGGTCTCTGCGGGCAGCTGGATGTCCAGGGCGACGGCGGGCGTGGCGGCACCCGCAGCGGCCAGGGCGAGGGCCAGGCCAGCCAGGCGGACGGGGGAAGCGGGGCGAGGGGATCGGGTCATGGCGGGCTCCTTACGCGGCGTCGACGTGCACGGTTTCAACCCCATTGCGCATGTAGCCGGATGGGTTCCAGAGCGGGTCCTGCGGCTGGGTGTCGCCGGCCATGTTGGTGGCGCGCACTTTCAAGGCGTAGGCGCCCGCTTTGTCGGGCGTGAACTCGGCGTGCCATTCGCGAAAGGAATAGCGTCCCAGATCCTGGCCCAGTCTGGCGGCGCGCCAGGTCTTGCCATCGTCGGCCGAGAATTGCACCTCGCGGATGCCGTGGCCGCCGTCGAAGGCGATGCCGCGCACCGCTACCGGCCGGCCGCGCGCGACGCGGGCGCCGTCGGCCAGGCTGGTGATGAAGCTGCGCACGTTGTAGCGGCCGATGGGCCGGGTCTTTTCCGGCGCCTTGCCCGCGGGGGTACAGGCGCAGTCGTTGTCGGGGATGCGATAGGCCTTCTGCATCCAGAAGCCGTCGAATTCGGTGTCCAGCACCTTGATGTCGGCCAGGTGCTTGACCCAGTAGGTGCCGTAGTAGCCCGGCACCACCAGCCGCACGGGATAGCCGTTGAGCATGGGCAGGTCGGCGCCGTTCATGGCGTAGGCCAGCATGACCTCACCGTCCAGCGCGTGGGGCGCGTCCAGGGCCTTGATGAATTCGGGCGTGCCAGGCAGGACGGGCCGGTCCAGCCCTTCGAAGGTGACCTGGCGGGCGCCGGCCTGGATGCCGGCTTTTTCCAGGATGCGCTTGAGCGGAATACCCAGCCAGCGGGCATTGCCCATGGCGCCGTTGCCCAGCTGGCCGCCGCCCACGCGGGGCTCGAAAAAGCCGCGGCTGTTGCCGGAACATTGGGTGACGGCCACCAGCTCGACCGGCGCGCCGAACTGCTGCTTCAGGTCGACCAGCGACAATTCCAGCGGTGTGCCGACCTTGCCGCTGACGCGCAGCCGGTAGGTGGCCGGGTCGATGGCGGTGGGAATGTTGCCCAGGTGATAGCGCACGAAGAACGCGTCGTTGGGCGTGATGAGGCCGTCGTTGAACACCGCGAACGGCGTTTCCAGTTGCGGCGGCCGCGAGGTCTGGCGGATCAGGGGGCGTTTCTGGGGGTAGGCGATCAGGTCGCGTTCGCCATTGGCGAACGGCAGCGTGACGGTGGCCGGGGCGGCCAGGCTGGTCAGGGCGTGGCCGGCCAGCGTGCCGGCCGCGCCCACGGTACAGGCTTGACGCAGGAAGCGTCGGCGCCCATCCGGGTCGAATGTGCTCATGCTTGTCTCCTCGTTGTTTTCTAGTACCCTGCCCCTCGCGGCGCGGTCGGATCAGGCTACGCCTGACGGGCTGACAACGGGGTGAACAGCGCCTGGATTGTCATGTTCGCCGTTCCAATAACCGAGTTTTTCGCACGACATGCCCCAACGGGCGCCGGCCTGCCGGCCGCCGTGACAACCGCCCTTGCCGACACGATGAGACTGACCTTCAACCGATCCGCTTTTGCCGCCCTCCTGGCCGTGACCCTGCTGGAGGCACTGATCGCCACCTTGGGCAGGCCCTACCCGCTGTTGCGCGGTTTCGTGGGCGACGTGGTGGCCGTGGGCTGGGCCTACCTGGTGTATCGCAGCTTCATCCGCGCAGGCGTGCTGCCGCTGGCGGTGGCCGCGCTGTTGACGGGTTACGCGGTGGAGTTCGGTCAGTACCTGGCCCGTCACTTCGGCTGGCGCATCGAGCAGCCGGTGCTGCGCGTCGTCCTGGGCAGCGTGCCCGACTGGTGGGACATGCTGGCCTACACGCTGGGATTTTTCCTGGTGCTGTTATTGGCTGGAATCCAGCGGCGCCGGGAGTTGCGCGCGGCCTAGCACGCCAGCGCGCGTGGTGCGCATCCCATCAGGCGGTTCAGCCCGCCTGCCCCACCGGCGCGTCATTGCGGCCATTGTTTGCCTGGCCGGTGGGCTTGGCCAGCGGCTGCAACCGTTCGCTGCGCAGCGGCGCGAAGCATTCCGACCAGGACTTGGGCAGCAGCGGCGTCGCGTGGCGCACGGCGTCGCGGCGAGCGTAGTGGGCCAACAGTTGCTGGCCGATCGGGGCGTCTCCCAGGGGATGGCGGTTCTTCATGGTATTTCCGTATTGCATTGAAAGTGTATTCATTGTACTGCACTGCGCACACTTGGATCAAACCCGAGCAGGCGCTGCAAGTCCTTGATAACAGAGGGTCGGTCCCTTTATATGGCCGAAACGGACGGGAATACCCTAGGCGACTAAAACGGTAGACGGTATACAATGTTCATCATCGGCCAAGGGCAGCATCCGGCCGGCCCCCCTCTCCCCCTTAGGACCTGGAGCGCGTCATGGCAGAACTGATGAACCGAGATGAATTTCGTAGCGCGTTGGAAAACGCGATCAAGGGCAAAAGCGCCAACGCTTCGCCCTTTTCCATTGCCTGGGCTGAAGGCAAGCTCACCCGCCAGCATCTGCAGCGCTGGGCCGAAAACCACTACCACTACGTCGGTCCGTTCGCCGACTACCTGGGCTACCTGTATGCCCGCACGCCGGACACCTACACCGAAGCCAAGGATTTCCTCCTGGCGAACATGTACGAAGAGGAAATCGGCGGCGACCGCCACACCGACCTGCTGATTCGCTTTGCCGAAGCCTGCGGCACCACCCGCGAACGCGTGACCAACCCCGACAACATGTCGCCCACCAC
Source organism: Achromobacter sp. NCFB-sbj8-Ac1-l (assembly GCF_052695805.1). Classification (NCBI taxonomy): domain Bacteria; kingdom Pseudomonadati; phylum Pseudomonadota; class Betaproteobacteria; order Burkholderiales; family Alcaligenaceae; genus Achromobacter; species Achromobacter sp. NCFB-sbj8-Ac1-l. Next base: position 288,264 of record NZ_CP199812.1, read on the forward strand.
GCGGGCGCTGCAAAGCTGGTGCTACGCCGTGGCCATGCGCGAAGACCCCATCGTGGCCGTGGCCGGCCTGGTGGTGGGCCTGGAATCGCAGGTGCCGTCCATCTACCGCAAGCAGACGCCGACCCTGCGCGAAAAATACGGCTTTACCGACGAAGAAGTCGAATTCTTCGACCTGCACATCGTGTCCGACGAAATCCACGGCGAACGCGGCTACCAGATCGTGCTGGAACATGCCAACACGGTGGACCTGCAACAGCGCTGCCTGAAGATCTGCGAAATCGGCGCGCAGATGCGGTTGCTGTACACCACCGCGCTCTATACCGACTACGTGCAGCAGGAAATCGCGCTGCCCGAACTGGGCCTGGCCGCCTGATCCCCCCTTGGCCCTGGCGCCGCCTGCGCAGCCTGCGTGGGCGCCGCCACGGCCGCCGATACGGATACCCCGATCCATGCCCACCGTTGTATTCCACAAAGGCGGCCAGACCTACACCGGCGAGGTGCAGGACAACACCAATCTGGTCGTGCGCGCCGGCATCCGGCAGTTTCCCTTTCCGCACCTGCGCTACGAGTGCGGCATGGGCAAGTGTGCCAAATGCGCCTGCCGTGTGCTGGCGGGGGGCGAACACCTGCCGCCCGTGAACTGGAAAGAAAAAAAGCAGCTGGGCGAGCGCATCGACGATGGTTACCGGCTGGTGTGCCAGCTATGGATCGGCCACGACGTCGAGCTGGCCCAGGACGCGGAAGGCTAAAGACCTTGCGTCGCGTTTCGCACCCGACCGACTTCACCAGGAAGCCCGCATGAATTCAGGCGATGCGCCCTACGTGATCCTGACGACCAAGCCCGGCGTGTTCCGCACCGAGGTGGGCGAGGACGCCGAGATCATCGAAACCTACGACTACACCTGCGGCGGTCGAACGCGCGCGGTGTTCAGCATTGCACGGCTGGCCAGGCCGACGCGGCTGGTCGTCACCGAAGAGACGCCGCCGTACGTCGTGAACCGCGTGCCGTCCAAGTTCCTGGATCACTTCGCCTCGATCGAGGCGGCGCGCCGCGAACTCGATCACCTGACGCGATTCGGCAGCAGCGACACCACTTTGACGCGACGCGCCCATGCCGTCGCCGCGGAGCATTGAGCAGCATGGTCAAGATCACCTTTCTTTCGAACGGCGGCAAGGTCGCCAGCGCGCCCGAAAACAGCAATCTGCTGCGCGTGTCGCTCAAGGAGCGCGGCGGCATTCCGTTCAAGTGCGGCGGTGGGCTGTGCGGCACCTGCAAATGCCGCATCGAACAGGGGTTGGAAAACACCGACGCCATCAAGCCCAAGGAACGCAAGCATCTGCGGCCCGAGGATTTCGAGGCCGGCTACCGCATGGCGTGCCAGACTTTCGTGCTGGGCGACGTGGCGGTGTCGTGGGGGGGGCAGAACGGCAAGGACGTGGTGGTCGAGCCGACCAACGCGCCGGTGGCCGCGGAGCCCGCCGCACAGGCGGATTCGTGATTGCGGGATGCGCCGCCGGGCCGCTCAGGCGGCCGATGAATGCGCCTGGCGGGTGTCGGTGTAGGCCTTGGCGGCGTTGTGCACGTGCTGGCTGGCCAGCAGCGCGGCCAGGTCGCCGTTGCCGGCGATGACGGCGTTCAGGATCTGCGAGTGTTCGTCCCAGTTCTGCTTGGCCCGGTGCATGTTGCTGGGCGCGAACAGCAGCGCGGTGCGGTCGCGCAGTGAGCGCATCAGGTCGGTCAGCACCACGTTGCCGCCGATGGTGGCCAGCATTTCGTGGAACTGCGAATTCAGCGCCAGGAACTTGTCCAGCTGCTCGCTGCGCGCGGCCTCGGTGCCTTCGCGCAGGAAGGCCTGCAGGCGTTCCACCGTTTTGTCGTCGCGACGCTGCGCGGCCAGCTTGGCGTTCAGGCCTTCGAGCGTGGCGCGCACTTCGACCATGTCGTAGGCCACCGCGTCGGACAGCACCGACACCGACGCCCCGCGGCGCGGCTCGATGGTGACCAGGCCTTCGGCGGCCAGCGCGCGCAGCGCTTCGCGCACCGGGATGCGCGACACCCCCATTTCTTCGGACAGGCGGCCTTCGACCAGCCGGTCTCCCGGCGTGAATTCGCCGCTGAGGATGCGCTCGCGCAGCTTGTCGCGGATGACCGCGAACAACTGCGGGTGCTGCTCGCCGATCTTCAGCGAGGCAGAAGGCTGCGTGTCTACGGCTTGCGGGCTGACGGGCATGGTGGTCATGGCGAGCAGGTGGGGTGGAATGGATACAGTCTTCATTGTATTACCGGGTTGTATCACCCGGCCATGCGGGCGGGGGCGTCAACCCGTCCACAGGGCCTTGGCGATGACGCCCAGTGCCCCCACGGCGCAGGCGCCCAGCAGCACGCCGCGCACGGCGCGCGGCGGCAGAAGCCCGCGCAGGCGGCTGGACACGGCAAAGCCGGCCAGCAGGAAGGGCGCCAGGCTGAGGGCCAGGCCGGCATGGTAGCCGGTGTAGCGATCGGCCAGCGCCAGCATGGCCAGCGAGAAGATCGAACCCAGGAACAAGACCATGCCCAGCGTGGCGCGCAGCCGCGCGGGCTCGGCGTGCTGCAGCACGATGGCGATGGGCGGGGCGCCCACCGAGGTCATGGTGCCCATGATGCCCGAGGCCACGCCGGCGCCCGACACGCGGCCTGGCGTGGCGGTAAAGCGCAGGCCGGCCAGGCTGAGCGCGACCGCGGCCAGGATCATCGTGGCGAACAGCAGGCCCAGGGCCTGGGCCGAAAAGCGGGCCATGGCATAGACGGCGATCAGCGTGCCGGCGGCCCGGCCCGTCAGGGCATAGCCCACTGCGGGCCAGTCGATCGCGGCGCGCTCGCGCAGGGCGGTCAGCAGGGAAATGAAGCCGCCCAGCGTCAGGAGCGGACCGGGCGCCAGTTGGGGAAAGCACAGGGCGGCGACCGGTGCGGCGAACATGGCGAAACCGATGCCGCCTACGCCCTGGGCCAGCGCAGCGCCGAACACCACGACGGCCATGGCTGCGTAGTGCCATAAATCAGGGACGAACGTTGTCATGCCTGCACGCCTATTTTGTATACGGTAGTCTAAGTGAAACATCAACATGCACCAAAACTGGGCAGGATGCACCCGTTAGTGCGCTGATTTTCCTGGGATATTCAAGAAATTTTCAGAATTATCGGTTTCCCTAGGCATCTCATATTTCGATGGGTATGCGGCCAAACAAAATATAGTATACCGACGTGGCGACTTAACAGCCACGTCGACAAGGGGAAACACGCATGCAATCGGACGTCGTGCTCAACGCCGCTCACTGGGTGTATCTGGCCAGTGTGGCCGCCATCATCCTGACGATGATCCTGCGGGCCAACGTGGTGGTGCCGTCGGTGATCGGCACTTTCCTGGTGGTGCTGGCCATCACGGGCAACCCGATCAGTGGTTTGATCGGCATTTTTTCGGCCAGCTTCGTGGCGGCCAAAGAGCTTTTCAACATCTTTCTGGTCATCACCTTCATGACCGCGTTGCTCAACGCGCTCAAGACGTTGCAGGCGGACGTGCGCATGGTGCAGCCGTTTCGGCGGGTGATGCGGGGCGGCCATTCGTCGTTCATCATCCTGGCGCTCTGTACTTATGTAATTTCGCTGTTCTTCTGGCCCACGCCGGCGGTGCCGCTGGTGTCCGCGATCCTGCTGCCCGCGGCCATCGCGGCGGGCCTGCCACCCCTGGCGGGCGCGATGGCGATCGCCATCGCCGGGCAGGGCATGGCGTTGTCGTCGGACTATGTCATCGGCGTGGCGCCGGGCATCAGCGCCAAGGCGGCGGGCGCGGCGGTCAGCGCGGCCGTGGTGGCGGACCGCGCGCTGGTGCTGTCCCTGATCACCGGCGCGGTGGCGCTGACCGCCGCCTACCTGCTGATCCGCAAGCACATCGTGGCGGCCGACCCGGCGCTGCTGTCGGCCTGGCAGGCGCGGGCGCAGGACGGCAGCCTGGCCGAGATCGAGCACTCGGGCTCGTTCGACAAGGCGGAACTGGCGCGCGGCACCATGGGAGCCAACCCCACGCTGCCGCGCGGCCCCGGGCTGGACGAGGCCGAACGGCGCCGCGTGCGCTGGTCGCGCGTGTTCGCGGTCGTGACGCCGCTGGCATTCCTGGGCGTGATCGCCGTGATGGTGGTGCCGCGGCTGGTTCCCGGCCTGCCGGCCCTGCGCGGCGGTGATGCCGCGGCGCTGGTGGGCGGCGTGGCCTTCGTGGTGATGATGCTCGTGACGCTGGCGGCCGAAGGCCCGCGCAAGATGCTGGACGTGTGCCCCGAGCACGTCACCGACGGCTTCGTGTTCGCTTTCAAGGCCATGGGCTCGGTGCTGCCGATTGCCGGCTTCTTCTTCGTGGGTGCCAATGAAACCGCGGCGCAGATCCTGGGCATGCCCCAGGCGCAGGCGCCGGGCCTGCTGTTCGAAGTGATTTCGGCCGCGCAGCACCTGATTCCTGAAAACCACTTCCTGGTCGCCTTCGGTGTGCTGCTGGTGGGCATGATCACCGGCATCGATGGCTCGGGTTTCGCCGGCCTGCCGCTGACGGGCACGCTGTCGGGCGCGCTGGGCCCGGTGGTGGGGGTGGACGCGGCCACGCTGGCGGCGGTGGGCCAGATGGGCGCGGTCTGGACGGGCGGCGGCACGCTGATCGCCTGGTCCTCGTTGATTGCGGTGGCCGGCTTTGCGCGGGTGCACGTGCTGTCGCTGGTGCGGGCGCTGCTGCTGCCGGTGCTGCTGGCGCTGTTCGTGTCCACCATCTGCGCCGTCCTGATCTGGCGGTGAGCGAGGGGTCCGGCCTCTCGGGGTACGGCCTTCCGGGGTACGGCCCTCCGGGGCTCCGCCTGCCTCCGGGTTTACGCCGATCGAATAGCTTGGATTAAAGTATACAATGTTCAGAAACTACCTCAGACGGCCCATTTCCGGGCACCCCGGCCAGCCCGGCAAAGGAAGGACACCCGTGGACGATCTTTCGCAGCAGGAATTCCGCAACCATATCGGCGGCGAGTGGCTGGCGTGCGCCTCGGGCGCCACCGCACCCAATCTCAATCCGGCCGACACGACGGACGTGGTGGGGCGGTTTCCGCTGTCGGACGCCACCGACGGCGCCCGGGCGGTGGACGCGGCGCAGGCGGCGTTCGCCGCCTGGCGCGACACGCCGATCTCCAAGCGCGCCGCCATCCTCTTTCGCGCCGCCCAATACCTGGAAGACCACGTCGACGGCGTGGCGCGGGAACTGACCCGCGAAGAAGGCAAGGGCCTGGCGCTGGCGCGCGACGAAGTGCTGCGATCGGCCCAGACGATCCGCTTCTATGCCGTGGAAGGGCAGTCGTTCACCGGCGAGACCTTCGTCAACGACGACCCGGACATGGTGGTCTACAGCCAGCGCGAGCCGCTTGGCGTGGTGACGGTGATTTCGCCGTGGAATTTCCCGATCTCGATCCCCGCGCGCAAGATCGCCCCGGCGCTGATCAGCGGCAATACGGTGGTCTTCAAGCCGTCGTCGGACGCGCCGCTGTCGGGCTACCGGCTGGCCGAAGCCTTCGTGCAGGCCGGGCTGCCCGCGGGCGTGCTGAACCTGGTCATCGGCCCGGCGTCCAAAGTGGGGCCGTCCATCACCACCGCGCCGGCGGTACGTGCGATTTCGTTCACTGGATCCACCGCCGCGGGCGAGCAGATCCACCGCGGCGCCGGCCTGACCACCCGCACGCAAATGGAGCTGGGCGGCAAGAACCCGCTGATCGTGCTGGCCGACGCCGACCTGGACCGTGCGGTGGACCTGGCGGTGAAGGGCGGCTTTTCGCTGTCGGGCCAGGCCTGCACCGGCACCAGCCGGCTGCTGGTCGACCGCAAGGTGCTGCCCGCCTTTACCGACAAGCTGCTGGCGCGGATGAAGGCGCTGACCATCGGCAACGGCCTGGACGGCAATTTCGACCTGGGCCCGCTGGCGACGCAGAAGCAGCTGGACACGGTGTTGAGCTACGTGGCGGTGGGCAAGCAGGAGGCCACCCATCTGCTGGGCGGCGATCGCCTGACTGGCGAAGGATTCGACCGCGGCTTTTACGTGACGCCGGCCCTGTTCACGGACGTGACGCAGCAGATGCGGATCGCCCGCGAGGAAATCTTCGGCCCGGTGCTGGCCCTGATTGCGGTGGATGGCTACGACGAAGCCATCGCCTGCGCCAACGACACCGAGTACGGCCTGTCGGCCGCCATCGCCACGACCGATGCACGCTATGCGCATCGCTTCGCCCGCGACATCCAGGCCGGCACCGTGAAGATCAACCGCACCACCACCGGCAACCTCATCAACGCGCCGTTCGGTGGCCTGAAAAGTTCCAGCACGTCGACGTTCCGCGAGTCGGGCCGCGTCGGGCTGGAGTTCTACACGCAGATCAAGACCGTCTACCGCGCCGGCTGACGGCCAACCTGGGAATCGCAGACATGAAGCAGATCTATCGCCTGGAACTGGAAGAAGCGCGCGCCATGGTGCGCGCGGCCATCGCCCGATCGGAACAGATCGGCGTGCTGGAATCAGTGTGCATCGTCGACGACGGCGGCTACCCCATAGCGCTGGAACGCATGAACGGCGCCCGCATCACCGGCCCGCAGATCGCCTGGAACAAGGCCTTTACCGCCGCGGGCCACAAGCGCTCGACCCACCTGTTCACCACCCCGCCCAACGGCCCGGCGCTGCCGGGCAACGAGGCTTTTGGCATCCAATGGAGCTTCGAGGGCAAGTTTGCCGCGTTCGTGGGCGGCTTTCCCATCGTGGTCAACGACGAGGTGATCGGCGGAGTGGGCCTGAGCGGCGGCAACGGCGAGCAGGACACCCAGGCCGGCCTGGCGGCGTTGACGGCGCTGGCCGAACTGCTGGAGCCGCACGGCCTTAAAGTGCTGGTGCAGGCGGACATCAAGAAATAACCGACACCCGGCAGGTAACGTCATGGCATACCGCGTGCATATCCTGGAAACCGAACAGACCTTCCTGGTCGAGGAAGGCGAATCCGTGCTGGACGCGGCCACCCGCGCCGCGGTGAAGCTGCCGCACGAATGCACCTTCGGCGGCTGCGGCACCTGCCGCGTGAAGCTGGCGGCGGGGACGGTGACCTACGACGAGTTCCCCATGGCGCTGACGCCGCAAGAGGCGGCCCAGGGCTACGCGCTGGCCTGCCAGGCGCGGCCGCAAAGCGACCTGAGCCTGAGCGTGCCCGACCGGCGCGCCTTCCCCGAGCCACGGCGCCTGCCCGCCCAGGTGCATCGTATTGCGCGGCTGTGCGACGACGTCATTCACCTGACGCTGGCGCTGCCGCCGGACACGCCGCTGGATTACGCGCCGGGCCAGTACATGAATGTGCTGCTGCCGGATGGCGAAACCCGCAGCTTTTCGATGGCGTCGGCCCCGGCCGGCAACCTGGTCGATTTCCATGTGCGCCGCATTCCCGGCGGCCGCTATACCGACCACTGGCTGGGCCAGGCGCAGGCCGGCGCGCCGCTGCAGATCGAGGCGCCGCTGGGCGTCTTCAGCTACCACGAGGAAGACTGGCGGCCGATGATCATGTTGGCCACGGGCACCGGTATCGCCCCGATCAAAGCCATCCTGGAATCGCTGCTGGACAGCGACGATTGCCCGCCGGTGACGCTGTACTGGGGCATGCGCACCGAAGCCGACCTGTACTTGCGTGAAGAGATCGAAAGCTGGGCGGGGCGGCTGTACGAGTTCAATTTCGTGCCCGTGCTGTCGCGCGCGGGCGCGGATTGGCCAGGCCGGCGCGGCCATGTCCAGCAGGCGGTGCTGCAAGATCATGACGACCTGTCGGAACATGCCATCTACCTGTGCGGCGCCCCGGCCATGGTCAGCGAGGCCACCGCATTGCTCGCCGCGCGCGGCGCCAGCCTGGATCACGTGTATGCCGACAGCTTCACGTTCCAGCATGCGGCGGTGGCGGCCGGCCAGGATTGAGCCTGTCCCGCCTGCAACCCCTCAAGCCGCCTTCGGCCGGTCTTGCCGGAACACCAGCACCGGCAGCTTCGTGCGCGCCAGCACCCGCTGGGTTTCGCTGCCCAGGAGGAATCCCGTCATGCCGTGGCGCCCGTGCGAACCCATCACGATCAGGTCGCAATGATGCTGCAGCGACGCTTCGACGATGGCTTCGTGGGGATGGTCGTTGACGGCGACCGCCGTGCTGCAGGGCACCAGGGCGTGGCGCGCCTCCATTTCCAGGCCATCGAGATACGCCGTGGCGTTCTTGCGGGCCTGGTCGGTGGGCGGGGCCTGGTGGGCGCCCAGCATTTCGGCCTGGTAGACCAGCAGGTGGTCTTCCGGAATGGCCCGCAGGATGGTGATCGAAGCCCCCATTTCCTTGGCGAAAACGAGCGCTTGCTTGAAGGCCGATTCGGACGTGAGTGAGCCGTCCACGGCGACGAGCAGATGCCTGTACATGTTGCGTCTCCTTTGAAAAAAGGAAGGTCCAGCAACGGGTGAATTCAGTATAGGCCTGCGCCTGGCCGCAATCCAGTAGTGCGTTGGGAGGAGGGGGAGGCGAGCCGGGCACCTGGCCCGGGGCCTGGCCGGCTGCCCCGCCGGCGCCCGCTATGCGATGCGGCGCAGCGTCTCGCCGTCCCCGGCCAGCCCCCGCGGCAGGGCCTCGATCAGGCTGCGCGTATACGGGTGGCGGGCGTCGCGCCACAGGGTGGCGTTGGGCCCTTCTTCGACGATCCGGCCCGCATTCATGACCAGCACCCGGTCGGCCAGGTAGTGCACCACCGACAGGTCGTGCGAGATGAACAGGTACGACAGACCGAATTCGGCCTTCAGGTCCACCAGCAGGTTCAGGATCTGCGCCTGCACGGACACATCCAGCGCCGACACGGGTTCGTCGCAGATCACCAGCGCCGGCCGCAGCACCAGCGCGCGGGCGATGCCGATGCGCTGGCGCTGGCCGCCCGAGAATTCGCTGGGGTAGCGGGCCAGTGCGGCCTGCGGCAGGCCGACGGCATCGAGCATGTGGGTGATACGGCGGCGGCGTTCCTGGCGGTCGGTGACGCGGTGGATGCGCAGCGCGGCCTCCAGGATGTCGCCCACGGTATGGCGCGGATTGAGCGAGGCGTAGGGGTCCTGGAAGATCATCTGCACGCTCTGGCGGTAAGCCGCGAGCTCGCGCTTGTCCAGCTGGATGGTGTCCTGGCCGCGCAACAGGATGTGGCCGCCGGCGGGGGCCAGCAAGCGCACCAGGGTGCGCGACAGCGTCGACTTGCCGCAACCCGATTCGCCCACCAGGCCCAGTGTTTCGCCGCGCGCGATCTGGAACGACACGCCATCGACGGCCGTCTTGGTGCCCTGGTGGCTCGGGTAGTCCACCCGCAGGTCGCGCACCTGCAACAGCGGCACGGCGTCCGGCACGGCGGGGTCGTTGGCGGCGGCGACGCGGGGCGGGGTGACCAGCCCGAAGACGGGCCGCCCGGAGGCGGGGTCGAGCCGGGTGCGGATTTCCGGCAGGCGGCGCTGGCGGTAGTGGGTGGCATCGTCCAGCCGCAGCGAGGCGCCCAGCAGGCCCAGGGTGTAGGGATGGCGAGGTTGCGACAGCAACGCCGACGCCAGGCCTTCCTCGACCTTTTCGCCCGCGACCATCACGGCGACACGATCGGCCCAGTCGCCCACCACGGCCAGGTCATGCGTGATCAGCAGCAAGCCCATGCCCAGGTCGGCGCGCAGGTCGTCCAGCAGCCGCAGGATCTGCGCCTGCACCGTGACGTCCAGCGCCGTGGTGGGTTCGTCGGCCACCAGCAGGGCGGGTTCGCAGGCGATGGCGGCGGCGATCATGGCGCGCTGGCGCTGGCCGCCGGACAGCCGATGCGGGTAATCGTCGACCCGGCGCTGCGGTTCCGGCACCCGCACCAGGTCCAGCAGTTCGATCGCGCGCTGGCGCGCGGCGCGGGCCGTGGCGCCGCGATGCAGGCGCAGGGCCTCGCCGATCTGCTCGCCCAGCGTCAGCACCGGGTTCAGGCTGGTCATGGGTTCCTGGAAGATCATCGCGATGCGGTCGCCGCGCAGCGCGCAGCGCTGGCGTTCCGGCAGCGCCAGCAGGTCGCGGCCTTCGAACAGGATGCGGCCGCTGGCACGGGCGTGGCGTGGCAACAGGCCCAGCAGCGCCAACGCGGTGGTGGACTTGCCGCAGCCGGACTCGCCCACCAGCGCCAGCGTTTCGCCGGCGCGGATCTGCAGGTCCAGGCCGCTGACGGCCTGGTGGCCGGGAAAGGCCACGTTCAGCCCTTGGATGTCGATCAGTGTGCTCATGAGAGAGAGGCGGGGGCGGGCGTCGCGGCGGTGCGGCGCCGCAGCTTGGGGTTGAGTGCGTCGTTGATGGCGTCGCTGAGCAGGTTCAGCGCCAGCACGGCGGCCATGATGGTCAGGCCGGGCAGGGCGGTCATGTACCAGGCGGTGCGCAAGGCTTCGCGGCCGGCGCCCACCATGCTGCCCCAGCTGACCACGTTGGGGTCGCCCAGGCCCAGGAACGATAGCCCGGCCTCGGACAGGATGGCATTGGCCACCAGCACGGCGGTGGTGACGATGATGGGCGGCAAGGCGTTGGGCAGGATCTCGCGGAAGATGATGCGGGCGTGGCCGGCGCCCAGCGCCTGGGCGGCCCGCACGAATTCGCGCTCGCGCAGCGCAATGAATTCCCCGCGCGTCAGGCGCGCGATGCCGGTCCACGACGTGACGCCCAGCGCGAAGATGATGGTCGACAGCGATGGCCCCAGGATCGCCACCAGCACGATTGCCAGCAGGAACGACGGCACGGTCTGGAACAGTTCGGTCACGCGCATCAGCGCGGCGTCGGTGCGCGGGCCGGCGTAGCCGGCAAAGGCGCCCACCAGCAGGCCGATGCCCAGCGCGATGGCGGCCGACGCGCCGCCCACCAGCAGCGACACGCGGGCGCCATGGAACAGGCCCGCCAGGATGTCGCGGCCCATCAGGTCGGTGCCGGCGGGAAACTCGGCATCGCTGCCGGGCCAGGTGAAGGGCGCACCCACCATCTCCAGCGGATCGCCGGGATATAGCCAGCCGGCGGTGGCGGCGGCACCCAGCAGCACCAGCAGGATGGCTGCACCGATGGCGGCGGACGGTGCGCGCAACAGGCGCAGGACGGCGTGCAGGGCGGGCGTCATGTCTTTCTCACACGGGGATCGAGCAGGCCGTAGGTGGCATCCACGGCAATGTTCATCACCGCCACCAGCGCCGCGCTCATCAGCAGGATGCCCAGCAGCAGGTTGACGTCCCGGCTGGCGATGGCCTCGAACGACAGCTGGCCCAGGCCGGGCCAGGCGAATACGGTTTCCACCACGATGCTGCCGCCCAGCAGCGCGCTGCTTTGCAGGCCCAGCATGGTGACGACGGGCAGGATCGCGTTGCGCAGCGCATGGCGCCAGATCACCCGGGCCTCGCCGTTGCCGCGCGCGCGGGCGGTGCGGATGTAGTCTTCCTGCAGCGTTTCGATCATGGATGCGCGCGACAGCCGCGCGTAGATGGCCACGTAGTAGATCGCCACCGTGGCCACCGGCAACGCCAGGTGCCGGGCGTAGTCCAGCCACAGCGCCCAGCCCTGGTAAGCCGCGCCCACGTCGCGGATGCCGCCGACCGGCAGCCAGTCCAGGTGCACGCCGAAACCGACGATGAGCATCAGTGCCGTCCAGAACATGGGGGCGGAATAGCCGGCCGTGGCCAGGGCCGACAGCAGCGTGTCCAGGAGGCCGTGCGGTCGCCGGGCCGCCAGCACGCCCAGCAGCACCCCCAGCGCTACCGACAGCGCCAGTCCGGTGCCGATGAGCGCCAGCGTGGCCGGCAGCCGGCCGAAGATCAGCGTCGCCACCGGTTCGCCATAGCGAAAGGAGTAACCCAGGTCCAGCGAAGCCAGGCTTTTGAGGTAATAGCCCAGTTGCGCCAGCAGGCTCTGGTCCAGCCCGTAGGCCAGCCGCAGCTCGGCCACGTGCGCCGGGGTGATGCCGCTGTTTTCGGCGGCAATCACGTCCACCAGGTCGCCAGGCACCAGTTTGAGCAGGAAGAAATTCGCCACCGCGGTGGCACCCACCACGAACAGGATCTGCAGCAGGTAGCGGACGGGGCGGGGCAGGCGCGCGAACATGGCGGGTGTGTCCTGCGGCGCTCAGGCCTTGCCCAGCCAGACGTTGGCGAAGTTGTTGCGCGAGTGGGACGACGCGTCGGTCACATTGCGCAGCTGCTTGTCCCAGACGCCGAACCAGCGGAACTCGAACAGGCCGATCAGCGGCAGGTCGCGCTGCGCCAGCCGCTGCACTTCGTTGTACTGTTCGATGCGCTTTTTCGGATCGGTCTCGACCTGGGCGGCCTCGATGGCGCGGTCCATCTCGGGGTTGTTGTAGCCGGACACGTTGTACCAGGGCGTACCGCGGGCTTCAGCCTTGCTCCAGTAGCGGGTTTCGACCCCCAGTTGCGGGTCGATCAGCACCGTGCCCCACGAGCTGATCAGCTGGAAGTTGTAGTCGGTGAAGACGTTGCGGGTCCAGGTGGCCAGGTCCAGCCCGCGCAAGGTCACGTCGATGCCGATCTTGCGCAGTGCCTGGCGCACGAATTCGCCAGTGCGACGGTAGTCGTCGCCGAACGGAATGTAGTCGTGCGTCAGCGCAAAGCGCCAGCCGCCGGCGCCGCGCGGGTAGCCGGCTTCGTCCAGCAGCTTCTCGGCCAGGGCGGGGTCGTAGGCGTACTGCTGCACATTGGGGTTGTGGTAGGGCAAGACCCGCGAGGGCACCGGGCTGACGAAGGGCTCGGCGTAGCCGTTCCAGACGGTCTTGACCAGCGCCTGCTTGTTGACCGCGTGGGCGATCGCCTGGCGTACCTTCAGGTTCGACAGGATCGGGTCGCGCAGGTTGGCTTCCAGCCACAGCCACGCGGCAAAGCCGTTGTAGCCCGACGTGTCCACCGCCAGCTTGGGCAGCTTGGACAGGCGGGTGGCGTCGGTGAAGGCCACCGGATTGCGTTCGCCGTACGAGACCGCGCCAGTTTCCAGCGCGGTGGCGCGGCCGGACACGTCGGGCACGATCTTCCAGACAATGCGGTCCAGGAAGGGGCGTTCGGGCTGCCAGTAATGCGCGTTGCGTTCAAGCACGATGTAGTTGCCGCGGTTCCATTCCTTGAAGACGAACGGCCCCGTGCCCACCGGCTTGTTGTTGTACGGATTGTTCTGGATGTCGGTGCCTTCGAACAGGTGGCGCGGCAAAATCGGCGCACCCAGCGAATCGATGGCGTTCAGCGCCACCGGCGTGGGCTGCGACAGGTGCAGCACCACGGTGTGGTCGTCGGGCGTCTCCACCTGCTTGAGGTACTGGAACACGCGGCGTGCGCTGGGCGCATGTTTCAGCCAGACCTCTTCGGCGGACCATTTCACGTCGGCCGCGGTGAAGGGCTTGCCATCGTGCCACAGCACGCCCTGGCGCAGTTTGAAGGTGATGGTCTTGCCGTCTTCGGATACGGTCCAGCTTTCGGCCAGCACCGGCCGCGGCTTCAGGTCGGGGCCGTATTCCACCAGGCCGTCGAAGATCTTGCTGGCCACGGTGCCGGTAGGCGTGGACGAATTCAGGTAGAAGGCGAGCGTCGGCGGCTCGGGGTGCACCACGGCGTTCAGCACGCCGCCGCGGGTCGCGCCCTGCACCGTGTTGGGCAGGCTCTGCGTGTCGGCGTGGGCCGGCGCGAAGATCACGTTGGGAAACAGCGCGCCGGTGCCCATCAGCGCACCGGCGCTGAGCAGCCAGCGGCGCAGGGGGTTGACGGTGTCCTGCGGCGTGTCGATGGCGGACGCCGGGGGCAAGGGCTGGGTCATGCGGGTTCCTTCGGTCGTGAGGGGCGTCGCCGGGTCAGGCGGCCAGGCTGGTCAAGGGGGGCAGGTCGTCGGGGGCTACGCGCAGCAGCGTGGCCAGCAGCTCGCGCCGCCAGGCGTCGTACAGCGCGACGTGGCCGCGGGTATCCAGGCCGGTGGCGCGCCGGTTCAGTTGCCAGGAATCGCGCAGGTAAGGTGCAAGGATGCGTTGCACGTCTTCGTCGGCCTGGACCAGGCTTTCGGTCCAGTCATGGCGCTGGGCGTCGCTGGCGTTCGCCAGCTTGCGCAGCCACCACTGCGTGATGCGGATGCGGTGCGCTTCTTCGTCGGGCAGGATGCGGTTTTCGCCGAATTCGCGATGGCCGAAGTCCAGCACGCGGGCGGTGCGCCGGTTCACGAACAGGCGCGCCAGGATGTAGTGTTCGTAATGGAACTGCCAGGCCAGGAAGTTCTGCCAGTTGCGCAGCGCAAAGCCGCCGATCAGGTCCCAGGCATCGCGCACGCCTTGCTCGACCTCGGGCAAGGGGTCGCGGCCCAGCAGCACGGCGGCACGGCCACGCGAGAATTCCGCATGGGCCGCGTCGTCACCCAGCTGGCGCGCCAGGGCGAACTGGAACTCGGTGTCGTCGCGGAACAAGCCGGCAATGGCATGCGCGGCCACCTGCGTGATGAACAGGTCGTGCACGGTGTTCCAGATGGCGTATTCACCGGCCGCCTGGCGCTCGTCGGCATTGGCCAGGTCGCGCGGCGGCTCAAGGCGCGTGGCGGGAACATTGGGCGCCACCACGACGCGGATGTCGTCGAACAACCGGGCTTCCAGCGCGCCGTCGTAGTCCAGGGCAATAGGCAGATCCAGTTCAGGCATGAAGGCGGGCGGCAAGGCGCAGGGCTGGGAAAAGCTCGACTCTAAGCAAGCGCGAAAGCCGCCCGCAAACACTCTTTGGTGATTTCGTTATGCCGCCGCGGCGTCTGCTAACAGGTGGCACGGGGCATTGCGCGGCATATACCGATTTCAAATAACCGCATGAGAAATCCGTCCTTCCGCGCGACGGGCCGCGCCGATAGGCTGCATGTTTTCACCCCTGGCGCCCTGTCTCATGCCGCAAGCCGCAGCTTCCCCCTTTCCGCAGGACAACGACGAGGCGCCCCGCGTGGTGCCGGCCGCCCGGCTGCACAGCGATGCCGAGGCCCTCGATGCCGCCCACGCGCTGGCCGCCGACTTCGCACAAGGCGCGGCGCAGCGCGATCGCGACCGCAGCCTGCCGTGGCGCGAGATCGAACGCTATTCGGCCAGCGGCCTGGGCGGCATCACCGTGCCGCGCGAATATGGCGGCGCCCAGGTGTCTCACGTGACGCTGGCCGAGGTGTTTCGCATCATCAGCGCGGCAGATCCGTCGCTGGGGCAGATTCCGCAGAATCATTTCGGCTCGCTCAACCTGCTGCGCCAGGTGGGCACGCCGCAGCAGAAACAGCGCTATTACGAAGGCGTGCTGGCCGGCCGCCGGCTGGGCAATGCCGGCCCCGAACGCCATACCCGCCATGCCCGCGACGTGCAGGCGCGGCTGGTGGCCGAGGGCGATGGCTATCGGTTGTCGGGCCGCAAATACTATTCCACCGGCGCGCTGTACGCGCACTGGATACCCACCAAGGCGCTGGATACCGAGGGCCGCCTGGTGACCGTGCTGCTGGATCGCGGCGCACCGGGCCTGACGGTGGTGGATGATTGGTCCAGCTTTGGCCAGCGCACCACGGCCAGCGGCACGGTATTGCTGGACAACGTGCGGGTCGAAGCCGATGCCGTGCTGCCCGCCTGGACCGTGCAGGAAAAGCCCGCGCTGCAAGGTCCGTTCGCCCAGCTGATGCAGGCCGCCATCGACGCCGGCATTGCCGAGGCCGCGCTGAACGACACCGTCACGTTCCTGCGCGAACGTGCCCGCCCCTGGGCCGAGGCCGGGGTGGAACGCGCCACGCAAGACCCTTACGTGATCGGCGACATGGGCCGCCTGTTCATCGACCTGCACGCGGCGCAGGCCGTGCTGCTGGAAGCGGCCGCGCACCTGGACGACGCCACCCCGCGCACGCTGGACGCCGACGACGTGGCCGCCGCCTCCATCGCGGTGGCGCGCGCCAAGGCGCTGACCACCGAGATCGCGCTGGCCGCCAGCGAAACGCTGTTCGAGCTGTCCGGCTCGCGTTCATCGCTGGCGGAATTCAACCTGGATCGCCATTGGCGCAATGCCCGCACTCACACGCTGCACGACCCGGTGCGCTGGAAGTACCACGCCGTGGGCAACTACCTGCTGAACGGCCGCCGCCCCAACCGCCATTCCTGGATCTGAGCCATGAGCGACACGCCTGTTTCGACCTTGGCGCCCCAGCGCGCCGCGATCATCGCCAACGATGCCCAGGCGCTGGGCGTTGCGCGCGCGCTGGCGGCCGACTTCGCCCTGGAGGCCGCCCAGCGCGACCGCGAACGGCGCCTGCCGCTGCCGGAACTGGAGCGCTATTCCCAGTCCGGCCTGTGGGGCATCACGGTGCCGCGCGAATACGGCGGCGCGGGGGTGTCGCGGGTGACGCTAGCCGAAGTGACGGCCATCGTTTCGGGGGCCGACGGCTCGCTGGGCCAGATTCCGCAAAACCACTATTACGCGCTGGAAGTGCTGCGCGTGAACGGCAGCGCCGACCAGAAGCGCCGCTTCTACGCCCGCGCCCTGGCCGGCGAACGCTTCGGCAACGCCCTGGCCGAGATCGGCACCCGTACCGCCGCTGAACGCCGCACCCGCCTGTCGCCCGATGGCGAGGGCGGCTGGCGCATCAACGGCAGCAAGTTCTATTGCACGGGCGCCCTCTATGCCCAGTGGATTCCCACCGCGACGGTGGGCGACGACGCGATCCAGCGCCTGGCCTTCGTGCGCCGCGACAGCCCCGGCGTGGAGGTGATCGACGACTGGTCGGGCTTTGGCCAGCGCGTGACGGGCAGCGGCACGGTGCTGTTCAAGGATGTGCCGGTGCCGGCCGAGAACGTGATGGTGCTGGTCGACCCCACCGCGCCGCCCAACACGATCAAGCCGCTGGCGCAGATCATCCACGCCGCGATCGACCTGGGCATCGGCCAGGCGGCGCTGGCGGATGCGCTGGAGTTCGTGCGCAACCGCTCGCGCCCGTGGATCGATGCGGGCGTGGAGCGCGCGGCCGACGACCCGCTCACGCTCAGCGAGTTCGGCCGCCTGTCGATCCGCCTGGATGCCGCAAGGGCGCTGGTGGCGCGCGCCGGCCGCATCCTGGACGTGGCAACAGCAGACCCGCAACCGCACCTGGTGGCAGCCGCCGCCATCGCGGTGGCCGAGGCCCGCGCGCTGACGACGGAATCGGCGCTGGCGGCGGGCACGAAGTTGTTCGAACTGGCCGGCACGCAGGCCACGCTGGACCACCTGAACCTGGACCGCCACTGGCGCAACGCGCGCACTCACACGCTGCACGACCCGGTGCGCTGGAAGCGCCACGCGGTGGGCAACTACTACCTGAACGACGCGGTCCCCGGCCGGGTCGGCACTACCTGACTTTTTGGAAAGCGGCACGCCATGGCGAAGAAGCAAATCCTCCTGAACGCGTTCAACATGAATTGCGTGGGCCACATCAACCACGGTTTGTGGACGCACCCGCGTGATACGTCGACGCAGTACAAGACGCTGGACTACTGGACTGACCTGGCGCGCCTGCTGGAGCGCGGCCTGTTCGACGGCCTGTTCCTGGCCGATATCGTGGGGGTGTACGACGTGTACCAGGACTCGGCGGACCTGACGCTGCGCGAGTCGATCCAGTTGCCGGTGAACGACCCGCTGCTGACGGTATCGGCCATGGCGGCCGCGACGCGACACCTGGGTTTCGGGGTGACGGTGAACCTGACGTACGAGGCTCCCTACCTGCTGGCTCGCCGCTTTTCGACGCTGGACCACCTGACGAACGGCCGCATCGGCTGGAACATCGTGACGGGCTATCTGGAAAGCGCGGCGCGGGCGATGGGCCTGTCGGAACAGATCGCGCACGACGAACGCTACGACCGTGCGGACGAGTTCCTGGAAGTGGCCTACAAGCTGTGGGAAGGCAGCTGGGACGACGATGCGGTGCGCGCGGACCGCGCGGCGCGTGTGTACGCGGACCCGGCGGCGGTACGCCGGGTGGATCACGCGGGCAAGTACTACAAGGTGCAGGGCTACCATCTGTCGGAACCATCACGCCAACGCACGCCGGTGCTGTACCAGGCCGGCTCGTCCGGCCGCGGCCAGGCGTTCGCGGCACGCCACGCGGAATGCGTGTTCGTGTCGAGCCAAACCAAGGAAGGCCTGCGCAAGCTGGTGGCCAGCGTCCGCGAGTCGGTCGCCAAGGAAGGCCGCGATCCGAGCGATATCAAGTTCTTCATGGGCGTGACGGCGGTGGTGGGCAAGACGGAAGCCGAGGCCAGGGAAAAGCACGCGGAATATTTGCGGTACGCGAGTCCAGAGGCCGGCCTGGCACACTATGCGAGTTCAACGGGGATAGACTTTTCGCAATACAGGAACGACGAGCCGATACGCTATGTGAAGAACAACGCGATCGAGTCGGCCGTGAAGAATCTGACGGTGGCCAGGACGGATCGAACGGTGAATGACCTGCTGGCGGATATGGCGCTGGGCGGTCGTTATCCGGCGCTGGTGGGCAGCGGGGCGCAGGTGGCAGAGGAGCTGGCGTCCTGGGTGGAAGAAACCGATATCGATGGCTTCAATCTGGCGCGTACGGTGACGCCTGAGTGCTATTCGGACTTTATCGATCTGGTGGTGCCTGAGTTGCAGGAACGTGGGGTTTTCAAGACTTCTTATGTCGAGGGGACGCTTCGGGAGAAGCTTTTTGGGGTGGGGCGGAGTCGGTTGCCTTTGGAGCATGTGGCGGGGGACTTCCGAGGGGTGATTGCGTGATGCTTCTTCGGTTGCTTGGTGCTTCGTAGGTCGCTCTGGGCTTCGTAGGGCGTTCGGTACTTCGTAGGTCGTCCCTCGCGGCGGTGGCATGCGGGGCGGGCGCCCACGATTGCGGTCCGGAGCGTTCGCTCCGGACTGCCCCGTCGTCATCGTCGTCCAGGCCTTCGGCCTTCCCTTCCGATTCCCTCGGGCGCATCGAGGTTGCCCGCCCCGCATGCCACCGCCGCGAGGGACTACGCGTGTCTCGGGTTGTTGCGCTGTTAGACCTGTGTGCAGGGAATGGAATCTACGGGGCCGCCAAGCCGCGGCCGCGCGGGTGGCCACGTTTGGCATTGCGTTGCTGGAAAGTGTTGCGACGGCGCTTCGCGCTGTTGGAGATTGGTTTTCTATTGGGTCCACATCGTTGGGGGTGGGGGCGGTGATGGGCGGCGCGGCAGACTCTTGCTTGCGCATGTTGACTGTCTCGCGCGCCGCCCATCGGGCGCTGCACATTGATGTGACACGCCACGGCATCCGCGCCGCTACAGGCCAGCAGTGCTACAGACCACCAGCGTTTCTGATGCCACCTGCTCCGCTCACACACAAGAGCGACATCTTGGCACCACCAACACCACTACCTACACGCGAGAGCGTCATCGGCGCACGCAAGACACCGCGTAAGCTTCGTAAGGCCGCCGGCGCGGCCGGCACGAAGCGGGCCCCGTCCCACCCCGCCCACCCCCACTGACCGTGAAAAAAACGCCAAGCACACCGCCCGCCCCAGCGTCCGTGACCGATCCTAATCGTGAGCGCTTGGTGGTGTCGGTGAGCGGAGGGCGGGGCGTGTAGATGCGCCCGACGGAATCCGTAGGGAGCCGAAGGCGTACGAGATTCTATGGTTTGGGTCAACCCATAACCGGCCGCAATTTCCCAGGATCGAAGGGCTGGCCGGTGCGCCAGACCCCGTAGGCGATGCGCAAGAGTTTGCGCGCGATCACCACCAGGGCTGCCGTTGAGGCCAGGCCGCGCGCCCGGAGCATGGCGTAGTAGTCTTTGAAGTAGATCGAACGCGCTGCCGAGCTGGCCGCGTTGTAGAGCAAGGTCCTAGCCGCCTTGTCACCCTGTTTGCTCAAGCGCCGCCGGCCGGTCTTTCTACCGGACTCGTTCGGCCTGGGGTCCAGCCCGCAGAAGGCCACCGCGGCATCGCTGCTGGCGAAGTGGATCCGGTTGAACAAGGTCGTCAGGGCAGCGCCATTGATCGGCCCGATGCCGCAAATGCCGGTCAGCAGGCTGTAGGTCTTGGCCCACTCACTGTCTGCCTTGATCGTGGCGATCAACTCCCGTTCAAGCTGTTCAGCCCACGAACTCAAGCTGGCCAGGGCCTTCTTCTGATGGCTGCTGGCGCAACCATGCCGCTGCGCGGACAGCCTCAACGAAGTGCCTACGCGCACCACCGTTGATCGAAGCGCCTGAAGCGACTTGGCCTGTTGCAGCTCTGGCGATATCGGCTCATAACGGTGCAATGTTGTACGCCGCTGCGCGATGTACTGCGCAATAACCTCGGCATCCAGGCGATCGGTCTTGCCCCGGTTGCCCAATGAGATGGCGTAATGATGCACATGGGTGGGGTTCAGAATGTAGACCTCAAACCCCCGTTCGTGCGCCGTACGGGCCAGCAGCTCCTGGTAGCCCCCGGTCGCCTCCATCGCGATCACGCTGCCGGCGGGCAAACGCTTGAGCCAACCGACGATGCTGGAACGATTGTTGGGCAGCACGCCCGCCACAATCTGCCCCTCATGCCCTGCAACTTGCAGCTCAAATTTACCGACATCGACCCCAATAAAGCAGACGGATGTTTGCATGATTGCTCTCCCTGCGATACGTTAAGTCCGCTGGGGTAGCCTCGCCTCGGGCGTTACCTTGCGATCAATCGGCGGTCCTGGCCGCTAGATTCCTTATCGACGCTGTGAGGCGGGGTGGGATGCTCTCGCTGTGGCAGTCCGGCTGCTACCGGCTGATGGATGAGGACGTCCCGTACCCCAGCGCCCTCCCCACTGCAGAGGGCGCACCTACACCATACAAGATGAGGACGGGGCAGTCCGGAGCGAAGGCTCCGGACCGCAATCGTAGCCCCGCCCTCCGCTCACCGACACCGCCAAGCGCGACTTAAGAACTCAAACCCACGCACAGCCCAATCCCCCTACAACCCCAAGAAATATCGTCATATTTCCAAAACAAAGCCATTCCCCTCCAGATCAATCTTCAACACATAACTTCATACCGACTAAGTATTTTTCCGCCCCGCCCCACGATGCCAGAATCAGCCATCGATTCTTTGCATACTCGGAAAAAACAAGATGTCGTTCGCCAAAAACCTGCTGGCCATCACCGCAATCGCCTTTGCAATCGCGCCTGCCGCCCATGCCGATACGCAAGATAAAAAGACCATCACTGTCGGCATCTCCGTCGGTACCACCGAGAAGATCTTTGACGTCGTCAAGCAGGTTGCCGCTCGCCAGGGCCTTGAGATCAAGTTCGTCAAATTCAATGATTACCAGCTGCCCAACGCGGCGCTCAATGCCGGTGACCTGGATGCCAATGCGTTCCAGCACAAGCCTTTCCTCGATAACCAGATCAAGGCGCGCGGCTTTGACATTGTGCCGGTGGGGCTGACCGTCACTGCGCCGTTGGGGTTCTATTCGCGCAAGATCAAATCGCTCAACGACCTGCCGGAAGGCGCGTCCGTCGGTATTCAGAATGATCCTTCCAATGGCAACCGGGCGTTGCGTCTGCTGGCGGCTTATAAGCTCATTACTCTCAAGCCCGAGGCCGAGCAGAAGAACAATGCCACGCCGCTCGATGTGGTTTCCAATCCGCGCAAGCTCAAGCTGGTGGCGTTGGATGCCGCGCAACTGCCGCGTTCGCTGGATGACCTGACCGCCGCTTCCATCAATAACGACTACGCCACGCAGGCCGGCCTGGTGCCGGCGCGGGATGCCATTGGGCGCGAAGCGGCGGATGGGCCTTATGCCAATGTCATTGCCGTGCGTACCAAAGACCGCGACCAGCCCTGGGTCAAGAAGCTGGTGTCCGCCTATCAGTCGCCCGAAGTGCGGGCCTTCATCGAAAGCGAATTCAAGGGTTCGCTGATTCCCGCCTTCTGACACGGCCTGGCGCCGAGCAGGATTCTTCAACGCTACACCGGCCATCTGACATGAGCATTCTTACCCTGGCGGGCAGTCCGTCGCAGCGCTCCCGTTCTTCCGCCTTGCTGCGCCATGCCGCGCAGCTGTTGCGGGCGCGGGGGTTGGGCATCGTCGAATTGGGGTTGCGCGACATTCCCGCCGAAGACCTGGTAGAGGGGCATTACACCGGGGCCGCCGCCAATGCCTTGCGGGCGCGGGTGGCCACGGCCGATGCCGTGCTGATTTCCACGCCCGTCTACAAGGCTTCGTTTTCGGGTGGGCTGAAGGCGGTGCTGGATCTGCTGGACGAAAAGGCGCTGGCGGGCAAGGTGGTGCTGCCGATTGCCACCGGCGGCAGTCCGGCGCATCTGCTGGCGCTGGAGTATGGCTTGAAGCCCGTGCTGTCGGCGTTGGGTGCGCGGCACATTCTGGCGGGGGTCTATGCCACCGATAAGCAGGTGAGCATCGATGATGCGGGCGTGAGCCAGATCGATGCGGACGTGCTGGCGCGGCTGGAGGATTCGGTCGAGCGGCTGGCCGAACAGGTGGCGCCGCGCGGTGCGGTCGTCAACGAAGCATTTGACCTGGGCCGGCTCGCGCTTGCGGGCGGCTTCAGCGTCTGAAACGGAGGTTTTCCATGCGCAGCGTGATCTGGGTGTCCCGTCTTTCCGTGTTCCGCTGGTTGGCGGCGTTGCTGTGCGCAGCGCTGCTGTGGCCCGCGGCGCAGGCGCAGGAGGCCAAGACGCTGCGCATCGGCTTTCAGAAGTACGGCACCCTGACCATCGTGCGGGCGCTGGGTGACCTGGACAAGCGCCTGGCCGCGCAAGGCATCACCGTGAAGTGGACCGAGTTTCCCGCCGGCCCGCAATTGCTGGAAGGCTTGAACGTCGGTTCCATCGACTTCGGTACCGTCGGCGAAGCGCCGCCGGTATTTGCCCAGGCGGCCGGCGCGGCGCTGGTGTACGTCGGCAACGAGCCGCCGTCGCCCACCAGCGAAGCCATCCTGGTGCCCAAGGATTCATCCATCAAGAGCGTGGCCGACCTGAAAGGCAAGAAGGTCGCGCTGAACAAGGGCTCCAACGTGCACTATCTGCTGGTCAAGCAGCTGGAGCGTGCCGGCGTGGCCTATGGCGACGTCAATGTGGCATACCTGACGCCAGCCGATGCGCGCGCCGCGTTCGAGCGTGGCGCGGTCGATGCGTGGGTGATCTGGGATCCGTTTCAGGCAGCCGCCGAAAAGCAGTTGGGCGCGCGCGTGCTGGCCGACGGCACGGGCGTGGTGAAGAACTATCAATTCTTCCTGGCGGCGCGGGCCTATGAAAAGGCGCATCCGGACGTGATCCGGACGGTGCTCGATGAAGTGCGCAAGGGCGACCTGTGGGCGCGCGATCATCGTGCAGAAGCCGTGGCGCTGTTGCAGCCGGTGCTGGGGTTGGATAAAGCGGTCGTCGAGCTGGCGGCCGACCGACTGGCCTACGGCGTGCAGCCCATCACGCGGGAAGTGCTGCAAGAGCAGCAGCAGGTGGCGGACGCGTTTCACGCGCTCAAGCTCATCCCCAAACCTCTCAACGTGTTCGACGCCGCGCCGTCGGACCTGAAATAGACAAGGGCAGGCCCTCCATGGACGTCTTCTGGTTCATTCCCACCCACGGCGACTCGCGCTACCTCGGCACCAGCCAGGGCGCACGCGCTGCCAGCTACGATTACTTCCGCCAGGTGGCGGTGGCAGCCGATACGCTGGGCTATGACGGCGTGCTGCTGCCTACCGGCCGCTCGTGCGAAGACGCCTGGGTGGTGGCGTCCAGCCTCATCGGCGCGACGCGACGCCTGAAATTCCTGGTGGCGATCCGGCCGGGTGTCAGCTCGCCGCAGTTCTCGGCGCGCATGGCCGCCACTTTCGATCGCCTGTCCGAAGGCCGGCTGCTGGTCAATGTCGTGACCGGCGGCGATCCGGGCGAACTGGAAGGCGATGGCGTATTCGTCAGCCACGACCAGCGTTATGCCATCACGGCCGATTACCTGCGCATCTGGCGCGGCATCCTGGCTAACAGCCACGAGGCCGAGGGCTACAGCTTCGAAGGCGAGCAGTTGGTGTGCAAGGGCGGCAAGGTGATCTACCCGCCGGTGCAAAAGCCCTATCCGCCGCTGTATTTCGGTGGCTCGTCCGAGGCCGCGCACGAACTGGCGGCCGAGCAGCTGGATGTCTACCTGACCTGGGGCGAGGCGCCCGATGCCGTGGCCGCCAAGATCGCGGACGTGCGCGCCCGCGCTGCCAGGCATGGCCGTACGGTGCGTTTCGGCATCCGCCTGCACGTCATCGTGCGCGAGACGGAAGACGCGGCCTGGGCCGCGGCCGACGAACTGATCAGCCATCTCAGCGAAGACTCGGTGCGCGCCGCGCAGGCCGCATTCTCGAAAATGGATTCCGAAGGCCAGCGGCGGATGGCGGCGCTGCACGGCGGCAAGCTCAACGACGAGCAGGGGGGGCGCAAGCACCTGGAAATTTCGCCCAACCTGTGGGCCGGCGTGGGGCTGGTGCGCGGCGGCGCCGGCACGGCCCTGGTGGGCGATCCCGAGACGGTGGCGGCGCGCATCCAGGAATACGCGGATCTGGGCATCGAGACCTTCATTTTCTCGGGCTATCCGCACCTGGAAGAGTCGTACCGTTTTGCCGAACTGGTGTTCCCGCTGTTGCCCGGCAAGGGCGGCAAAAAGGTCGGCAACACCGTGCTGACGGGTCCGTTCGGCGAGGTCATGGCCACCGAACTGGTGCCCAAGGAATCGGCCAGCTGATGAACGCCGCCCACAAGTCCGGCGGCTGGCGCGCGGCGCTGGCGCCGTGGCTGGTTCCCGCCCTGATCCTGCTCGTGTGGCAGCTGGCCGCGCAGGCCGGCTGGCTGTCGTCACGGATTCTGCCCGCGCCCTCCAGCGTGGCCGCGGCGGCATGGTCGCTGGCCGTGTCGGGCGAGCTCTGGCAGCACGTGCGCATCAGCGCCCTGCGGGCGCTGTGGGGCTTGCTGCTGGGCGGCGGGCTAGGCCTGGCGCTGGGCTTGCTGAACGGCTCGTCTCGCACCGCCGAGACGCTGCTGGATACCACCTTGCAGATGATCCGCAACATTCCGGTGCTGGCGCTGATTCCGCTGATCATCCTGTGGTTCGGTATCGAGGAAACCGCCAAGCTCGTGCTGCTGTCGCTGGGCGTGTTCTTTCCCGTCTACCTGAATACCTTTCACGGCATCCGCTCGGTCGACCCGGCGCTGATCGAGATGGGGCGCTCGTATGGCCTGACGGGCTGGCGCCTGTATCGCGACGTGATCCTGCCGGGCGCGTTGCCGTCGATCCTGGTCGGCCTGCGTTTCGCGCTGGGGCTGGTGTGGGTGATCCTGATCGTCACGGAAACCATTTCGGCGCAGTCCGGCATCGGCTACATGACCATGAACGCGCGCGAATTCCTGCAGACCGACGTGGTGCTGCTGGGCATCCTGCTCTATGCCTTGCTGGGCAAGGTGGCCGACACGCTGGCCCGGGCGCTTGAGCGGCGCCTGCTGCGCTGGAATCCGGCCTACCGGCCGGCCTGAGCGCGCACTTTTGCAACGAGATTCCATGGCCAAGATTTCCACAGACCAAGACACACGCCCGGCGCCGAACGCCGGGGCCGCGCCGGCCCGCGCTGCCGATGCCGCCGGTGCCCTCCAGGCCCTGGCGGCGCAACTGGCCGCTACCGCCGTGGAACGCGACCGGGCAGGTGGCCATGCCGCCGCCGAGCGTGAATTGATCCGCGCCAGCGGCCTGCTGCGCCTGTCGGTGCCCACGCAGTACGGCGGCGCGGGGGCCCATTGGTCCACGGTGCTTGCGGCCGTGCGCACGCTGGCCGAGGCCGACAGCGCCCTGGCGCACGTGTTCGGCTTTCACCACCTACAGGTGGCGGGCGTGCTGCTGTACGGCACCACCGAACAACACGCGTATTTCCTGCGGCCTACCGTGGAACGCAACCTGTTCTGGGGCAATGCGCTCAATCCGCTGGACCGGCGGGTGGTGGCGCGCGCCGAGCTGGACGGCTATCGCATCGATGGCGTGAAGAATTTCAGTTCCGGTTCGGTGGGGTCGGACCTGCTGACGTTTTCGGCCTGGCACAAGACCTCCGGTACGGCGCTGATCGCCGCGCTGCCGACGCGCACCGACGGCATCACGGTCAACCCCGACTGGGACGCCTTCGGCCAGCGCCAGACCGACAGCGGCACCGTGCGGTTCGATCACGTTCGGCTTGAACCGATCCAGGTGCTGCAGGCCCCGGGCGTGGCGCCCACGCCGCGCGCCACGCTGCGTTCGCAGGTGGCGCAGTTGATCATGACCAATCTGTACCTGGGCATCGCCCGCGGCGCCTTCCAGGAGGCGCGCCGCTATGTGCGCGACCACGCGCGGCCCTGGTTCGCGTCGGACGTGCAGCGCCAGGTCGACGACCCCTATGTGCAGGAACGCTTCGGCGAGTTCTGGCTGCGGGTGCAGGCCGCGCAGGCGCTGGCCGACCTGGCGGGGCAGAAGCTGGACGCCGCGCTGGCGCGCGGGCCGTCGCTGACCGCCGACGAACGCGGCGACGTGGCCGTGGCCGGCGCCCAGGCCAAGGTGCTGGCGCATCGCGCCGCGCTGGATGTCGGCACTGGCCTGTTCGACGTCACCGGCGCCTCGTCCACGGCCGCGCGCTACGGCTACGACCGCTTCTGGCGCAACGCCCGCGTGCACACGCTGCATGACCCCGTGGCCTACAAGATCCGCGACCTGGGCCGCTATGCGCTGCTGGACCAGATTCCCGAACCCACCGCGTATTCCTGATACGCATGACGACCCTTTCCCTGATCCGATGACCGATATTGCTTCCCTGACCGACGTTGCCGCCGCCGCTCAGCCGCTCATCCGCCTGGATGGCGTGAGCAAGGCCTTCGCGACACGCGCCGGGCGCTTTGACGCCGTGCGCGACGTGTCGCTGTCGATCCGCGCGGGCGACACCTTCGGCATCATCGGCAAGAGCGGCGCGGGCAAGTCCACGCTGCTGCGCCTGATCAACCTGCTCGAGCGCCCCGACGAGGGCACCGTGCGCGTCGGCGGTACCGAGCTGACCGCGCTGGCCAAGCGCGACCTGCGCGCCGCGCGCCAGAACATCGGCATGATCTTCCAGCAGTTCAATCTGCTGCAGAACGAAACCGTGTTCGAGAACGTGGCTTTCCCCTTGCGCGTGCACGGCGGACGCAGCCGCGAACAGATTTCGGCGCGCGTGCGCGACTGCCTGGAAATCGTCGGCCTGACCGACAAGACGACCAGCTATCCGGCGCAATTGTCGGGCGGCCAGAAGCAGCGCGTGGCCATCGCCCGGGCCCTGGCCAGCGAGCCGGCGGTGCTGCTGTGCGACGAGCCGACCTCGGCGCTGGATCCGGAAACCACCCGTTCCGTACTGAGTGTGCTGCGCGACATCAACAAGCGCCTGGGTGTGACCATCGTGATCGTCACGCACGAACTGGCCGTGGTGCGCGCGCTGTGCCGCCACGTCGCCGTGATGGAGAACGGCCAGGTGCTGGAGCAGGCCGAGATCTCGGGTGCCGGCGTGCACCTGTCCTCGGCGCTGGGCCGCGAGCTCATCCGCGAAGCCACCCACCCCTATGAAGAGGTCGCGTAATGCTGGACACCTTTGTGCAATTGCTGCCCGAACTGGGCGTGGCCGTCGGCCAGACCTTCCTGATGCTGGGCATCGCGCTGGCCGCGTCGATCCTGCTGGGCGGCCCGCTGGGCGTGCTGGTGTTCCTGACCGGGCCGGGCCAGTCGCTGGACCGCCCGGTGGCGCACCGGCTGCTGAGCTGGACGGTCAATACCGTGCGCTCGTTCCCTTTCATCATCCTGCTGGTGGCGCTGGTGCCGTTCACGCGGGTCATCGCCGGCACGTCGATCGGGCCGGTGGCCGCCGCGGTGCCGCTGTCGTTCGCCGCCATTCCGTATTTCGCCCGCCTGGTCGAACAGTGCCTGCGCGAGGTGCCGCGCGGCGTCATCGAGGCCGCGCACGCGGCCGGCGCGTCGGAATTGCAGATCGTGCGCCGCGTGCTGCTGGTGGAAGCGCGCTCGGGCCTGGTGCTGGCGCTGACCGTGCTGGCCGTCAGCTTCCTGTCCTATTCCGCGGTGGCGGGCGTGGTGGGCGGCGGCGGCATCGGCGACCTGGCCATCCGCTATGGCTATTACCGCTTCCAGACCGACGTGATGGTGCTCACCGTGGCGCTGCTCGTCGTGCTGGTGCAGATCATCCAGTTCGCCGGCAATACCGTCGCGCGACGCATCGACAAACGCTGATTCCAGAGGCAAGACCATGTTCATGACCCGCAATCTCCTGACCCTGGCGCTGACCGCCGCCGCGCTGTCGCTGTCATCCGGCGCACAGGCCGCCGACCCGGCCAAGAAGGAAATCGTGTTCGGCGCCACCGCCGGCCCCTACAGCGACCAGATCAAGCTGGGCATCAAGCCCATCCTGGAAAAGCAGGGCTACACCGTGCGCATCGTCGAATTCAATGACTACGTGCAGCCCAATTTCGCGCTGGCGCAAGGGGCGCTGGATGCCAACGCGTTCCAGCACATCGTGTACCTGAAGAACTTCGCGGCCAAGAACAAGCTGGAACTGTCGGAGCTGGTCAAGGTGCCCACCGCGCCCATCGCCATCTACAGCCGCAAGTACAAGAGCGTGGACGCCGCGCCCGAGGGCGTGAGCGTGGCGGTGCCCAACGACCCCACCAACCAGGCCCGTGCGCTGGTGGTGCTGCAGGAACTGGGCTGGATCAAGCTGCGCGAGGGCTATGACCCCTTGCAGGTGTCCGAGAAGGACGTGGCCGTGAACACCAGGAAGATCAAGCTGATCCCGCTGGAAGCCGCGCAACTGCCGCGTTCGCTGGAAGACACCGACTATTCGTTCGTGAACGGCAATTTCGCGCTGGCCTCGGGCCTGAAGCTGACCGAAGCGCTGGCGCTGGAAAAGACCACGCCCACCTACCAGAACCTGGTGGCGGTGCGCACGGCCGACCTGGACAAGCCTTTCGTGAAGGACATCGCCGCGGCCTATGCCTCGCCCGAGTTCCTGGCAGTGACCGAAAAGTCGTTCGCCGGCTTCGTCAAGACCGACTACCAACAGAAGCTGGCCGCAACCCGCTAGGGCGCGGCGCGCGCCACAGGAGGCCTCGGCCATGTTCATCAACCCCAACGAGTTCGAGCTGCTGCAGCACCTGGACGTGCCGGGGCGGATCGAGCCGGATGCCGGGCCTGACGACGAGCCCGGGGCCCGGCCCGCGCTGCGCGTGACCCTGCGCAAGCTGGCCAAGCGCTACGGCGAACGCGTGGTGCTCGATGGCCTGGACCTGGAATTCGCGCCGGGTGAGTTCGTCGCGGTGGTGGGGCAGAGCGGCTGCGGCAAGAGCACGCTGCTGCGCCTGCTGGCGGGGCTGGAGACCGCCAGCGGCGAGCAGGGCGGCCTGCCCACCCGGTCGCCGGTGCTGTTCGACAACTTTCCGCAGTGGTCGGCGGACAGCCGGGTGCGCATGATGTTCCAGGACGCGCGTCTCTTGCCCTGGAAGACCGTGCTGCAGAACGTGGCGCTGGGCCTGCCCGGACAAGCGCGGGCGCAGGCCGCCGCCGTGCTGCGCCAGGTGGGCCTAGGCGACCGCGGCGGCGACTGGCCGGCGCAGTTGTCGGGCGGCCAGCGCCAGCGCGTCGCCTTGGCCCGGGCGCTGGTGCATCGGCCGGGCCTGTTGCTGCTGGACGAACCGTTGGGCGCGCTGGATGCGCTGACGCGCATCGGCATGCAGCAGCTGATCGAAGACATCTGGCGGCGCGACGGCTTTACCGCGGTGCTGGTGACGCACGACGTGGGCGAAGCCGTGGCGCTGGCCGACCGCATCCTGGTGATCGAGGATGGCCGCGTGGCGCTGGACGAACGCGTGACGCTGGCGCGGCCCCGGGCTCGCGGTTCGGCCGCGTTCGCGGCGCTGGAAGCGCGCGTGTTGCGCGTGGTGATGAAGCAGCAAGCGCAGCAGGAAGCGTCGGCGCAAGGGGACCGGCCCCTCGCGCCGGTCATACAGATACGGCACCTGCGGCTGGCGGTCTAGATCCGTCCAGCCCGGGCCGCCACCGCGGTTCCATGCGCCGGCGCAGGCAACGCGCAGGCGCTTGTCGCCGGTTTTTTTCCCATTACTTAGGAGCAGGACCATGAGCATTCAATCCATCAACGCCCGCAACCAATTCCGCGGCAAGATCAAGGAAATCATCCTGGGCCCGGTGGTTTCCGAAGTCGACGTGGACACCCCCGCCGGCATCGTCACGTCGGTCATCACTACCCGGTCCGTCAAGGAACTGGACCTGCAGGTGGGTACC
The DNA here is from genome assembly GCF_052695805.1 of Achromobacter sp. NCFB-sbj8-Ac1-l. Classification (NCBI taxonomy): domain Bacteria; kingdom Pseudomonadati; phylum Pseudomonadota; class Betaproteobacteria; order Burkholderiales; family Alcaligenaceae; genus Achromobacter; species Achromobacter sp. NCFB-sbj8-Ac1-l. The sequence goes on from NZ_CP199812.1 coordinate 318,652, forward strand.
GAGGTGCTGGCCTTCGTCAAGGCCACCGAAGTCTCGGTCGCCAAGCTGTAACGCCCGGCCGTTCTGCCCGGCCTTTGATGCCCGTCCCGAAATCGGCGCTTGCCCGGCGCCGGTTTCGGGATATATTGTCTGCGCGGTATCCGGCGGTTCCACCCCGCTTGTAGCAGTTGCGTTGCGATCATGGAGAACGGGAAATGCGTCGACTGCAAGCGTGGTTCATCGGCTGCCTGTGTCTGGGCCTGGCCGTCTGCCTGCCCGCCATGGCGCAGGCCAAGCTCGACAAGGGACAGCTCGACCAACTGCTGGCGCCCGTGGCGCTGTATCCCGATGCCCTCCTGTCGCAAGTGTTGATGGGGGCCACCTACCCCGACGACATCGCCGCGGCCGCGCAGTGGTCCGCCGCGCACACCAATCTGACCGGCGACGCGGCCGCCAAGGCCGTCGAACCCGAAGCCTGGGACCCCAGCGTCAAGTCGCTGGTCGCGTTTCCGTCGGTGATGGATATGATGGGCCGCCAGCCAGCCTGGGTGAAATCGTTGGGCGATGCCTTCCTGGCGCAGCCTGACGACGTCATGGATTCGGTGCAGCGGCTGCGCGCCCAGGCCCGCCAGGCCGGTAACCTGAAGAGCACGCCGCAGCAGAAGGTCACCTCCAGCGACACGGGCGGCAAGACCGTCGTGGTGATCGAGCCGGCCGACCCGCAGGTGGTCTACGTGCCCAGTTACAACCCGACCGTGGTCTACGGCGCCTGGCCTTATCCCGCCTACCCCCCCGCGTACTACCCGCCACCCCCGGGGTCCGTGTTCGCCACCTCGCTGGTGGCCGGGATCGGCTTCGGGCTGGGCGTGGCGGCCGTGGATTCGATGTGGGGCGGCTTCAACTGGGGCCATAACGACGTCGATATCAACGTCAATCGGTACAACAACATCAACGTGAACCAGCGCATCAACACCGCCAACGGCAATCGCGCGAACTGGCAGCACAACCCGGACCACCGCGGCAACGTGCCTTATGCAGACGCGGGCAGCCGCCAGCGCTTTGACAGCCAGCGCCAGGCCAATTTGCAGAACCGGGGCCAGGGACGTCCTGACGGGCGCCCGGCGCCCGCACCGGGTTCGCGCGAAGCCGCCCGTGACCGCGCCGCGCAATCGTTCCAGGGCCGCACCGGTCAATCCATTCCCGGCCACGTCGAACCCCGTGGCGGCGACCGCCTGGGGCAGGGCGGCGCCGGCACCCGCGCGCCGGGGGCGGCCCGCGATCCGGCGGCCGACCGCCGCACGCCTTCGGCAGATCGCCGTCCCCCTTCCGCGCAGCGCCAGGCGCCCTCGGCTGACCGCCAGGCGGCGGCTGAGCGCCAACGGGCCGATGCCGCGGCGGCACGCGACCGTTCCCGCGCCAACAACGGCAGCAATGCGCTACGCGACGCCGGCAACGGCGACCGCATGCGCCAGCAGGCCCAGCGCACCGATCGCGCGCAGGTCGCGCCTCGGGGCGGCGAGGGTCCGCGTTCGGGCGGCGGACGCGTCGGCGGTGGTGGCGGCGGGCATCTTGGCGGTGGCGGCGGTCATTTCGGCGGCCGGAGGTAGGCACCATGAACAGCGGAGTCTCCATGATGAATGCGCTTGCCCGTCACGCCCGCCACGGCATCCGCCTGGCAGGCGCCGCCGCGTTGCTGGCCCTGGCCGCCCTGGCTGCGCCCGCTTCGGCGCAGCAGACCTATCCCACGCCCCAGGCGGCGGCCGACGCGTTCGGCCAGGCCCTGGCCACCAGCGACCGCGAGGCCATGGCCAAGGTGCTGGGGCCGGACTACCGGCAGATCGTGCCCGGTGGCGTGGCGCAGGACGACATCTACCGTTTCCTGGCCGCCTGGGCCCGCAAGCACGACGTGATTGCCGACGGCGACCGGCGCGCCTGGGTGGGCGTGGGCGATTCGGGCTGGACCATGGCGGTGCCGATCGTGCGCGTCGCGCAGGGGTGGCGCTTCGACCCGGTGGCCGGCAAGGCCGAAATCCGCCGCCGCACCATTGGCCGCAATGAGCTGAGCACCATCGATACCCTGCACGCGCTGCAAGCCGCCCAGGCTCGCTACCGCGACGGCGTGGGCCAGGGCCGCTACGCCGACCGGCTGGTCAGCCGGCCCGGCACCACGGACGGCCTGTACTGGCCCGAACTGCCCGGCTACCCGCCGCAGGCCTTCGGCCCGGACGCGCTGGCAATGGGGCCGGACGTGCCGGTGGCCGACGCCTACGACGGCTATCGCTACAAGGTGCTGCCGGCGCGTGGCGGCGACGGCTACTGGATCATCGCCTGGCCCGCCCGCTACGGCCAGACCGGCATCGGCAGCTTCGTCATCGGCGCCCAGGGCGGGGTGCGCGAGGCCGACCTGGGGGCCAATACCGCCAGCCGCGCGCCGCGGCTCCAGGGCAGCGATGTGTCGTTCGGAAACTGGATCGACGCCAGCCCGCAACCCGTTGGCGCCAAATGATTTTTCCGATTGTTGCAGGCTGGGCGAGGCCGCCGTTGTTGCGGGGTCGCAACACGGCCGAGCCTTTGCCCGGAGCGCGCCGGATTGGGTTTTGGCTTACGGTTTTTTGACAGGTGGCTATGCCAAAATGGCGGGCATTGGGATCGGCTCCCGATCCCCTCTTGTCGGACCTGGAAATTGAATCCCTTGCATTTTGTCCGCTGCGCCATTGCCGGTGCAGGGATGGCGCTCAGCGCCGCGGCGGTGTCTGCCCCCATCTTTGTCCTGAACTCCCTGGACGCCAACGTCAGCATCGTCGATCCCGCCACCTACACCGAAGTGCGGCGCGTGCCCACGGGCAAGGAACCGCATCACCTGTATCTCACGCCTGACAAGAAGTCGCTGATGGTGGCCAACGCCACCGGCGACTCGATCACGCTGATGGACCCCAACACCGGCGAGGTGCAGCGCACCCTGACCGGCATCGTCGATCCCTACCAGCTGCAGTTCTCGCCGGACATGAAATGGTTCGTCACGGCCGCCAACCGCCTGGACCACATCGACATCTACGCCTGGAAGCCGCTGGAAAAAGGCTTTGACCTGAAGCTGGTCAAGCGCATCCCCGCGGGCAAGACGCCCAGCCACATCATGATCGACGCCAAGAGCACCACGGCGTACGTCACGCTGCAAGACAGCGACCAGCTCATCGCCATCGACCTGGCTACGCAGACGCCCAAATGGACCGTCTCCACGGGCAAGACGCCGGCCGACGTGTTCCTGACCCCCGACCAGAAGACGCTGCTGGTGGCCCTGACGGGTGATTCCTACGTCGAGGCCTACGACGTCAGCAACGGCCCGGCCAAGCTGATTTCCCGCATCAAGACCGCCGCCGGCGCGCACGCCTTCCGCGCGCAGGGCGACAAGCGCCATCTGTTCGTCAGCAACCGCACCGCCAACTCCATCAGCCGCATCGACCTGCAGACGCTGGCCGTGGTCGACACCTTCCCGGTGCCGGGCGGCCCGGACTGCATGGACGTCCTGGCCGACGGCAAGACGCTGCTGGTCACCTCGCGCTGGGCGCGCAAGCTCACCGTCGTCGACCTGGACCAGAAAAAGGTCGTCAAGCAGGTCAACGTGGGCAAGTCGCCGCACGGGGTCTGGACGCTGAATCATGCGCCGACCCGCTAAACGCCTTGCCGCCGCTGTCTGCCTGGCCATGACGGCCTCGGCCGCCACGGCGGCCCCGGCGGCGTGCGAAAAGCCCGTCTACCTGACCTTCGACACCGGCCACATGGGCGTGGCCCCGCTGATCGCCGACGTGCTGGCGCGCCACCACGTCAAGGTCACGTTCTTCCTGGCCAACGAGCGCACCCTGACCGACGGCAGCAGCCTGGACGACCAATGGGCGCCCTGGTGGAAGGCGCGCGCCGCCGAAGGCCATGTGTTCGGCTCGCACACCTACGACCACGTCTACTGGCAGGGCGACCTGCCGGACGGCAAGTTCCGCGTCAAACCCAGCGCCGGCCCCGACACGGGCAAGCGCCAGACCTGGACGGCCGAGCAGTACTGCGCCGAAATCACCCGGTCGGCCACCCGTTTCAAGCAGATGACGGGCAAGACCATGCTGCCGCTGTATCGCGCCCCGGGCGGCAAGACCTCGCCGGCCCTCCTGCGCGCCGCCAAGGCCTGCGGCTACGAACACGTGGGCTGGGCCCCGGCCGGGTTCCTGGGCGACGAACTGCCCAGCGACAAATACCCCAACGCCAAGCTGCTGGACCAGGCGCTGCGCACCATCAAGCCGGGCGACATCCTGCTGGCGCACCTGGGCATCTGGTCGCGCCAGGACCCCTGGGCCCCCGCCGTGCTCGAGCCGCTGATTGAAGGCCTGCAGCGCAAGGGCTATTGTTTTGCTACTTTGGATACGCATCCCGCCTACCGCGACTGGATCGCTACGCATCACTGATCATGGATACGCTTAGTCAATGGTTCGGGAACTGCCAGCAATGGCTGTTCGAAACCCTGGTGCAGCCCGCGCTGTTCCACCTGGGCCTGAGCAATTTCATCGAAGACGGCTACGACGCCACCATGTGGCTGCTGGTGGGCCTGGTGCAGGTGGCCGTGCTGCTGCTGATCTTCGGCCCGCTGCAACGCCTGCGGCCGGTCGAACCCGTTACCGATCGCCAGCAGATCGGCATCGACGTGCTCTACACGCTGATCCACCGCCTGGGCGTGTTCCGCCTGGCGCTGTTCTTCACCATCGACCCGTTCTGGGACAGCGTCTTCGGGCAGTTGCACATCTGGGGCTTCGCGCCGTTCCAGCTGGACCAGTATTGGCCCGGCGTCACCGATAACGCCTGGGTCAGCCTGGTCATCTACCTGCTGCTGTTCGACCTGGTCGATTACCTGTATCACCGCGCACAACACCGCTACAGCTGGTTGTGGGCGCTGCACGCCGTGCACCACAGCCAACGCCAGATGACGATCTGGAGCGACGACCGCAACCACCTGCTCGACGACATGCTGCGCGACGTGCTGGTGGTGTTCGTGTCGCAACTGGTGGGCGTGCCGCCCGCGCAGTTCGTGGCGATCGTGGCCATCACCCAGCTGGCGCAGAGCTTCTCGCACGCCAACCTGCGCATGCACTTCGGCGCCATCGGCGAGCGTCTGCTGGTCAGCCCGCGCTTTCACCGCCATCACCATTCCATCGCCTACGACGCGTCCACGCCGGGGCCGGCCGGCGGCTACAACTTCGCCGCGCTGTTTCCCATCTGGGACGTGCTGTTCCGCTCGGCGCGCTTTGGCGTGGGGTACGGTCCTACCGGCATCCACGACCAGCAGCCCGAACTGGGCGGCCGCGACTACGGCCGCGGCTTCTGGGCGCAGCAGTGGCTGGGGCTCAAACGCATGGTGGGCCGCGACCGCGAGCCGGCTGTCACCGCTCCGCCGCGCCCGCCGGGGGCGACTGAGGGCGCGTAAGGCGCTGTCGGCATCAGGCGGGCCGTGGCAGATGTCACGACACGAAAAAACCGGGCAAAGTGATGACCCCCGAAAGTTGGACTTGATCCAACCTTCGGGGGTTTTTTCATGCGTGCTCAGGTCGCTCTTGGCGCAGGCGTTACCGCAACAAGGCGTTGCAACCTCGCCCGCTGCGCGATGCGCGGGGCTGGCCTCAGCCCGTGGTCTCGCGCTTGATCTCGTCGTGGCGCCGTTCCATTTCCTGGCGCAGTTCGCGGCGCAGGCGGGCGGCTTCGAAACGCTGCTTTTCTTCCAGGTTACGCGGCGCCAGCGGCGGCACCGCCGTCGGCGCGCCGGCATCGTCCACTGCCACCATCGTGAAATAGCAGCTGTTGGTGTGGCGCACCAGCTTCTTGCGGATGTCTTCGGTGACCACCTTGATGCCGATTTCCATCGAGGTGCGGCCGGTGTAGTTCACCGCCGCCAGGAAGGTCACCAGCTCGCCGACGTGGATCGGCTCGCGGAACACGACCTGGTCGACCGACAGGGTCACGACGTACTGGCCGGCGTAGCGGCTGGCACAGGCATAGGCCACCTGGTCCAGGTATTTGAGAATGGTGCCGCCGTGCACATTGCCTGAAAAATTCGCCATGTCAGGCGTCATCAGGATGGTCATCGACAGTTGGTGGCTAAAGGCGTCGTCCATGGCGGGCGTTCTACTCAACGATAAAACGCCTATGGTAGTGGCGAAAGCCTGTCATATCGCCGTCTTCACGGCGTTTGCTAGGGTTTCTTCCCGGCGGCCGGCGTCTTCCCGGAGGCGGGGGCCGCCGCAGGTGCCGCCGAGGCCGCGGGTGCCGGCGCGGCGGCGGGCGTCGCCGGAGCCGGTTCCGCTTCCACCAGGGGTTCCGGCACGGGTTCGTCGCGTACGGCCGCGGGCGGCGCCCACAGGCCGTCCAGCAGCGCCGGGCCGGGGGCATAGGCTCGCAGCAGCACGGCCACCGGCCCCGTGGCCGCCACCGGCAGCCAGTTGGCCTGCACGCCCGGCTCGGGCGCGGCGTGGCTGATGACCACATCCAGCGAGCCATCGGTGTTGTATTGCAGCGGATCGCGGTCGCCCAGCGCGTAGCGGTCCAGCGGATTGGCGACCGGCATGCCCTGGCCGTCGTACGCCGCCAGCGACCACAGCGCGCCGGCGGGCGGCAACTGCCCGCTGGCGAAATGCAGGGTGTAGCGGTGCGCGCCCTCCAGCGGCCGACCCTGGCTGTCGGCGGCCAGCAGCAACACGGCCAGGTCTTCCGGCAGCCCGGCGCCGGGCTGCGCCTGGGCGGACAGGGCGCGCCGCAGATAGGCGTTGCCGTAGACGCCCGTGCTGGCGGTTTCGCGCTGCCAGCCGTTGACGCCGCCCAGCGTGACGCCCGCGGCCGCCTGCATGCGGTCGCGCGCGGCGCGCAGGCCGCGGCGCAGGCCCTGCTTGACCGGGTGGTCCTGCTTGTCGAAATCGAACGGCCGGCCGGGTATCAAGCCGACCCGGCGCAGCTTGGCCAGCACCGGCTGGTCGGTGGCGTGCGGCGGGTTCTTGCGCAGCAGCTCGGCGGCGTAAGTGAAGAAGGCATCGGTCGGCATCGACTCCACCTGTTCGCGCACCGGAATCGTCAGATCCAGGGACGGGTCCGCCTTGACCCGTTGCGACTGCGGCGGCAGGTTCCACTGGGCCAGCGGCGTCACGGTAAAGCCGTCCTGCAAGGCGTTGACGGCCGGATAGTCGGCGGGGCCGTCGGCCTGGATCAGGTTCTTGGCCCAGACGTAGGCCGTCGGGGCGTCGATGCGCGGCATGCCCGACGGCAGCGTGCCGGTCCAGCCGGGCGGCACCAGGGCGGTGTTGCCGCGCGCCGTGCCGGTGCTGCGCTTGCCCAGCGTGGCAAAGGCCTCGTTCCACATGTCCAGCAGCGTCAGCGTGTACAGCCGGCCGTGCGTGTCGGGGGCCGACAGCACCACGGGGCCGGCCGTCAGGTCCAGCCAGGCGGTGCTGCGCAGCATGTCCGGGTTGGCCCACGGCGTGGCCGCGCCGGGCCGCGGCAGGGTGCGCTGGTGCAGGAAGGTGTTGGCGGGCGCGCCCTGGCCGCCCTGCGACGGGTGGGTGAACTGGCGCCGCGTCAGGTCCATGGTGACCAGCGGGTAGAAGTACAGATAGCCTTCCATGGCCGCCTCATGGGCGGACTCGGTGGCGGCCGCCGCGGGCGACAGCGCGGGTGCGGCCAGCGCGGGGGCGGCGCCCAGGCCCAGAGTCGTCAGGCACAGGGCGACGTGGGGCAGTCTTGTTCGGGGCCACGCCAAGCGGGGCAGCGCCGACAGTGACAGGGACAGGGCCAGGGGGGCAAAGCGGCGCATCGGCGCTCCAACAGGCGTGCGGGGGACGGGCGGAAAAGGCGGGCCGGAACCCGCCGCCGGCAATGGTAGCAGCCCCGCGATCATCCAAAATCTGCGAAAACCCCTGGTTTGGCCGCCAAATCCACCGGGAACACCCGTCCCCGTGGCGGATGGCGTCCGGCGCGCGCTGCGCCTATACTTGCTTGCATATCCTTGGAATTCGTAGGGCTTTTCTTCGGATGAGTCCCAGATTTCCCCCCTTTCACCCGGAGAGGAGTGTTTCATGGTCAACATGAACCGCCGCCAGTTCTTCAAGGTGACCGGTACGACGCTGGCGGGCTCGAGCCTGGCCTTGCTGGGGGTAGCCCCCGGCACGGCCATGGCAGAAGTCCGCCAGTACAAGCTTGCGCGCATGACGGAAACGCGCAACACCTGTCCCTACTGTTCGGTCGCCTGTGGTCTCTTGATGTACGGCCTTGGCGATGGCGCCAAGAATGCCCGCGCCAGCATCATGCACATCGAAGGCGACCCCGACCACCCCGTGAACCGCGGGACGCTCTGTCCCAAGGGCGCGGCCCTGATCGACTTCATCCACAGCCCCAACCGCCTGAAATACCCGGAATACCGGGCGCCCGGTTCGGACAAGTGGGTGCGGATGTCGTGGGACGACGCCCTGACGCGCATCACCAAGCTCATGAAAGCCGACCGCGACGCGAACTTCGTCGAGAAGACCGCGGACGGCAAGACAGTCAACCGGTGGCTGACCACCGGCATGCTGGCCGCCTCGGCAAGCAGCAACGAGGTGGGCTACATCACGCACAAGACCGTGCGCAGCATGGGGATGTTGGCGTTCGACAATCAAGCCCGTGTCTGACATGGCCCGACGGTGGCAGGTCTTGCCCCGACGTTTGGCCGTGGAGCGATGACGAACCATTGGGTCGACATCAAGAACGCGGACGTAGTACTGATCATGGGTGGCAATGCCGCCGAGGCCCACCCGTGCGGGTTCAAATGGGTCACGGAAGCAAAAGCCCATAACAAGGCGAAGCTGATCGTCGTGGATCCGCGCTTTACGCGCTCGGCATCCGTGGCGGACTTCTACGCGCCCATACGCACCGGCACCGACATCATCTTCCTGGGCGGTGTCATCAAGTACCTGTTGGATCACGACAAGATCCAGCACGAGTACGTGCGCAACTACACTGACTTTTCGTACATCGTGCGCGAGGACTTCACGTTCGACGCGGGCCTGTACTCGGGCTACAACGCCGACAAGCGCAGCTACGACAAGGCCAGCTGGGACTACGAGCGCGGCGACGACGGCTTCGTCAAGACCGACCCGTCGCTGCAGCATCCGCGCACGGTCTACCAGCTCTTGAAGAAGCACTATTCGCGCTACACCGAAGAGATGGTCGAACGCGTCTGCGGCACGCCCAAGGACAAGTTCCTGAAGGTGTGCGACATGCTGGCGTCCACCGCCACCACCGACCGCGCCGCCACCATCCTGTACGCACTGGGCTGGACGCAGCATTCGATCGGGTCGCAGATCATCCGCACCGGCGCCATGGTGCAGCTGCTGCTGGGCAACATCGGCATTGCCGGCGGTGGCATGAACGCGCTGCGCGGGCACTCGAACATCCAGGGCCTGACCGACCTGGGCCTGATGTCGAACCTGCTGCCCGGCTACATGACCTTGCCCAACGAGCCTGAACAGGACTACGGCAAGTACATCGAGGCGCGCGCGCTCAAGCCCTTGCGGCCCAACCAGCTCAGCTACTGGCAGAACTACAGCAAGTTCCACGTGAGCCTGATGAAGGCCTGGTGGGGCAAGGCGGCCACGGCCGAGAACAACTGGGCGTTCGACTACCTGCCCAAGCTGGACAAGCTCTACGACATGCTGCAGGTCTACGAGCTGATGGTGCAGGGCAAGATGAACGGCTACCTGGCGCAGGGCTTCAACCCGCTGGCGGCCGCGCCCAACAAGGCCAAGCTGAACCAGGGTTTCGCCAAGCTGAAGTTCCTGGTCATCATGGACCCGCTGGTCACCGAGACCTCGGAATTCTGGCGCAACGCGGGCGAGGCCAACGACGTCGATCCCTCGCAGATCCAGACCGAAGTGTTCCGCCTGCCCACCACCTGTTTCGCCGAGGAAGACGGCGCGCTGGTCAATTCCGGGCGCTGGCTGCAATGGCACTGGAAGGGCGCCGAACCTCCGGGCGAGGCCAAGAGCGATATCGAGATCATGTCGCTGATCTTCACGCGCCTGCGCAAGATGTACCAGGACGAAGGCGGCAAGTATCCCGACCCCATCGTCAATCTGTCGTGGCCGTATTCCAACCCGCAAAGCCCCACCGCGGAAGAGCTGGCCAAGGAATACTCGGGCAAGGCGCTGGTGGATCTGGCCGACCCCAAGGACGCCACCAAGATCACCCGCAAGGGCGGCGAGCAGCTGGCCGGTTTTGCCGAGCTGCGCGACGATGGGTCGACGGCCAGCGGCTGTTGGATCTTCGCCGGCGCCTGGGGGCCCGGCGGCAACCTGATGGCGCGCCGCGACAACAGCGACCCCACCGGCATCGGCCAGACCCTGAACTGGGCCTGGGCGTGGCCGGCCAACCGCCGCATCCTGTACAACCGCGCCTCGTGCGACGTCTCAGGCAAGCCGTTCAACCCGCGCCGCAACCTGATTTCCTGGAACGGCAAGGCGTGGGTCGGGGCCGACATCCCTGACTTCAAGGGCGACGAGAACCCCGACGGCGGCATGGGGCCGTTCATCATGAACCCCGAGGGCGTGGCGCGCTTCTTCGCACGGGCGGGCATGGCCGAAGGGCCGTTCCCCGAACATTACGAGCCGTTCGAGAACCCGCTGGGCTACAACCCGCTGCATCCGAAGGCCAAGGGCGTCACCAGCAATCCGGCGGCGCGCGTGTTCAAGGACGACCTGGCGGCGATGGGCACGGTGGACAAGTTCCCGTACGTGGCCACCACCTACCGCCTGACCGAGCATTTCCACTACTGGACCAAGAACGTCCGCATCAACGCGATTCTGCAACCCGAGCAGTTCGTCGAGATCGGCGAGGCCATGGCCAAGGAACTGGGCATTGCCAACGGGTCGCGCGTCAAGGTGTCGTCCAACCGCGGCTACATCAAGGCGGTGGCGCTGGTCACCAAGCGCCTGCGGCCCCTGACCATCGAAGGCAAGACCGTGCACCACGTGGGCATTCCCATCCATTGGGGCTTCGTGGGCCTGGCCAAGCCGGGCTTCCTCACCAACACCCTGACGCCATTCGTAGGCGACGGCAATTCCCAGACACCGGAATTCAAGTCGTTCCTGGTGCAGGTCGAGAAAGCTTAGGAGACCGACATGTCAATGCAATCCCTGGACATCAAACGGCGCTCCGCCACCACCACGCCGCCGCCCGGCATTCGTGAACCCATCACGGGCTCGGTGGCCAAGCTGATCGACGTGTCAAAGTGCATCGGGTGCAAGGCTTGCCAAAGCGCCTGCATGGAATGGAACGATCTGCGCGACGAGATCGGCACCAACGTCGGCGTGTACGACAACCCGGCCGACCTGACCGAGCATTCCTGGACCGTCATGCGCTTCTCGGAATACGAGAATCCGCAGGGCGACCTGGAATGGCTGATCCGCAAGGACGGCTGCATGCACTGCGAGGACCCGGGCTGCCTGAAGGCCTGTCCGTCGCCGGGCGCCATCATCCAGTACAACAACGGCATCGTCGATTTCCACGAAGAGAACTGCATCGGTTGCGGCTACTGCATCACCGGCTGTCCGTTCAACGTGCCACGCATTTCCAAGAAGGACCACAAGGCGTACAAGTGCACCCTGTGTTCCGACCGCGTCGCCGTCGGCCAGGAGCCCGCCTGCGTCAAGGCCTGTCCCACCGGTGCCATCGTGTTCGGCACCAAGGACGACATGAAGCAGCACGCGGCCGAACGCATCGAAGACCTGAAGTCGCGGGGCTTTGACCAGGCCGGCCTGTACGACCCGCAAGGGGTGGGCGGGACCCACGTCATGTACGTGCTGCATCACGCCGACCAGCCCGGGCTGTACCACGGCCTGCCGAAGGACCCGCACATCAGCCCGATGGTGTCGCTGTGGAAGGGCATCACCAAGCCGCTTGGCGTGGCCGTCATGGCGCTGACGGCGCTGGCGGGCTTCTTCCACTACGCCCGCGTTGGCCGCAACGAGGTCAGCGAGGAAGACGAACGCCGCGCCGAAGAGGAGGTGCGCCATGAGTGAAGACCATCGTCATCGCCGCATCAAGCGGTATTCGCCCGGCGAGCGCACCAACCACTGGATCATCGCCCTGACGTTCATCCTGCTGGCGTTATCCGGGCTGGCGCTGTTTCATCCGTCGATGTTCTGGCTGACCAATCTGTTCGGCGGCGGCCCCTGGACCCGCATCCTGCATCCGTTCATCGGCTTGGTGATGTTCGTCTGCTTCGTTGTGTTCGCCGGCCACATGTGGCGCCACAACCTGCTGACACGCGCCGACCGCCAATGGCTGCGCCAGCTGGACGACGTGCTGGACAACCGCGAAGAAAAGCTGCCCGAGGTCGGCAAGTACAACGCCGGCCAGAAGCTGCTGTTCTACGTGCTGATCCTGTGCATGCTGGGGCTGTTCGCCAGCGGCATCGTGATCTGGCGCGAGTACTTCGCCTTCTATTTCCCCATCTGGGTCGTCCGCGCCGCCTCGGTGCTGCATGCCGTTTGTGCATTGGTGCTGATTTGCGCGATCATTGTGCATATTTATGCGGCGATCTGGGTCAAGGGCTCCCTGACGGCAATGCTGCGGGGCTACGTGACCGCGGGCTGGGCGTGGAAGCACCATCGCGCCTGGTTCCGGGAACAGGTGGGCAAGAGCAAGTAATCCGCCCGGCCGATTTCACGGGTCTGACCGCACGGCTGCCTCCCCTTGGTTGGGGCGGCAGCCGTGTTTGTTTATCTGGAGACGCGAATTGCAGCGAATTCTTCCGCGCGGCGAGATCGAAGCGCTAGACCACAACACCATTCCCCGCGTCCAGCTGCCGGCGCGCGAGTCGGTTTTCGCGACCCGCGCGGCCCGCTTGCGGCAACTGGCCGCGGATAGTCCGGTGGCCGACTACCTGCTGTTGATGGCCCGGCTGGTCGACGCCCAGCATCGCGCGCTCAAGGGCTGCGCCGCGCCGCCCGCCTCGCAAGAGCGTATCGAGCTGGCCCAGACCCATGGCATGCCGCCGCTGCAGGCGGTGGGCTGGCCGCGCGACCCGCTGTGGCGCGACATTCTGCGCCAGCTGGTCGACGAGGTGGCCGCGGGCCCCGACGTGCCGGCCGAGGCCGTCGAGGTCTGTGCCTCGCTGCGCCGCGCGCTGGACGAAGACACGGAATCGCTCGAAGACCTGGCCGAGGCGGTGCTGTCCGAGCAGCACCACGGTGTGGACGGCGCCGCAGCGCCGTTCGTGATGGCCGCGCTGCAGGTCTATTGGACCGACCTGGCCAGCCGCTTCGACGAAAAGCAGCTGCCGGTGGCATCGCCCTTTGGCGTCTGCCCGGTGTGCGCCAGCCTGCCGGTGGCCAGCGTGGTGCGGGTCGGCGGGCAGTTCGAAGGCTACCGCTACCTGTGCTGCAGCCTCTGCGCCACCCAATGGCACATGGTGCGGGTCAAGTGCAGCCATTGCGAAGACGTCGAATCGGTGGCCTACCAGGCCATCGACGGACGCTCGCCCGCCATCAAGGCCGAAACCTGTGACCGCTGCCATAGCTATCGCAAGATCTTCTACCAGGACAAGGATCTGCACGTCGAACCCGTGGCCGACGACCTGGCCAGCCTGATGCTGGACGTGCTGGTGGGCGAGGCCGGCTACTCGCGGGCCAGCGGCAACCCGTTGCTGTGGCACGGCGCCGACGAGGAATAGCCATGGCCGACCACGCTGCCGCCGCCGACATTCCGGCGCTGGACCGCCTGTTGAACGCGCCCGCGCTGGCGGCCGCCCTGGACACCCACGGCCGCACGCAGGTCGTGGCCGCGCTGCGCCGCCACCTGGATGCCTTGCGCCAACGGGCGCTGGCGGGCGAATTGCCGCGCGCGGAGCTGGCCGAGGCCACGGTTGCCGGTGCCGTATCGGCCGCCTTGGCGGCTGCGGCCGCGCCACGCCTGCGGGCGGTCTACAACCTCACCGGCACGGTGCTGCACACGAACCTGGGGCGGGCGCTGCTGCCCGACGAGGCGGTGGATTCGGTGTTGCGCGCGCTGCGCTCGCCGGCCAACCTGGAGTTCGACCTGGATACGGGCGGCCGCGGCGACCGCGACGACCTGATCGATGACCTGCTGTGCGAACTGACCGGGGCCGAGGCCGCCACGGTGGTCAACAACAACGCGGCCGCCGTGCTGCTGATGCTGAACGCACTGGCCGATCGTCGCGAGGTGGTCGTGTCGCGCGGCGAGCTGGTCGAGATCGGCGGCGCCTTCCGCATTCCGGACATCATGAAGCGGGCCGGCGCCAAGCTGGTCGAGGTGGGCACCACCAACCGCACCCATGCGGCCGATTACGAGACCGCCATCGGTCCGCGTACCGCGATGCTGATGAAGGTGCATTGCAGCAACTATGCGGTGACCGGCTTCACCAAGAGCGTCAGCGTGGCCGAGGTGGCGGCGCTGGCGCATGCGCGCGGGCTGCCGGCCACGGTGGACCTGGGCAGCGGCACGCTGGTGGACCTGACGCAGTTCGGCCTGCCACGCGAAGACACGGTGCGCGAGACCATCGCGGCCGGGGCCGACCTGGTGACGTTCAGCGGCGACAAGCTCCTGGGCGGACCGCAGGTGGGCCTGCTGGTGGGGCGCGCCGACCTGATCCGCAAGATCAAGAAGAATCCGCTCAAGCGTGCGCTGCGCGTGGGCAAGCTGACGCTGGCCGCGCTGGAACCGGTGCTGGCGCTGTATCGCGCGCCGGAATTCCTGGCGCAGCGCCTGACCACGCTGCGGCTGCTCACGCGCCCGCAGCGCGAGATCCAGCCGCAGGCCGAGCGTCTGCGCGGCGCGCTGGCCCATGCCGTGGGCGCCGGCTACGAAGTGCAGGCGGTGCCGATGTTCAGCCAGATCGGCAGCGGCGCCTTGCCGGTGGACCAGCTGCCCAGCTTCGGGCTGGCGGTGCGCTATACAGGCAGCGGCCGCCCGGGGCGGCATCTGGACCGCCTGGAAGCGCGGCTGCGGGGTCTGCCGGTGCCCGTGATCGGACGCATTGCGGACGACGCGCTGTGGCTCGATCTGCGCTGCCTGGAGGCGCGCGACGAAGCCGACTTTGCCGCGCAACTGGCGGAGCCGCTGGCATGATCGTCGGCACCGCCGGCCATATCGACCATGGCAAGACCACGTTGGTGCGGGCGCTGACGGGGGTGGACACCGACCGCCTGAAGGAAGAGAAGGCGCGCGGCATTTCCATTGAACTGGGCTACGCCTATACGCCGCTGGCCAATGGCGACGTGCTGGGCTTCATCGACGTGCCGGGCCACGAAAAGCTGGTGCACACGATGGCCGCGGGCGCCAGCGGCATCGATTTCGGCCTGCTGGTGGTGGCCGCCGACGACGGCGTCATGCCGCAGACGCGCGAACACCTGGCGATCCTGGCGCTGCTGGGCGTGGCGCGCGGGGCGGTGGCGCTGACCAAGGCGGATCGTGCCGATGCGGGCCGGCTGGCTGCGGTGCGCGGCGAGATCGCGGCCCTGGCGGCAGATACCTTCCTGCAGGGCGCGCCGGTGTTCGAGGTCTGTGCCGCGCAGCCGGATGACGGCGGCACGGCCGATCTGAAACGCCATCTGGACGATACCGCGCAGGCGCTGGGGGCGCGCGGCCATCAAGGCTTGTTCCGGCTGGCGGTGGATCGGGTGTTCACGCTGGCGGGCCACGGCACGGTGGTGACGGGCACGGCGCACGGCGGGCGGGCGCGGGCGGGCGACGACGCTGCCGATCTGCGCTTGATGCCGGCGGGCACGCGGGTGCGGGTGCGCAGCATCCATGCGCAGAACCAGGCCAGTGAAACGGGTTCGGCCGGGCAGCGTTGCGCCTTGAACCTGACGGGCATCGACAAGCACGCGATTTCGCGTGGCGACTGGATTGCGGACGCACGCTGCTTTCTGCCGTCGCGCCATGTGGATGTGGCGCTGACGCTGCTCGATTCGGCGGACGCAGCGCTGCGGGCCTGGACGCCGCTGCACGTGCATATCGGCGCCGCGCGCCACATGGCGCACGCGGTGCCGCTGTCAACGGAAACGCTGGCGCCGGGGCAGTCGAGTTGGGTGCAACTGGTGTTCGACGAGCCGGTGTGCGCGATGCCGGGCGACCGCTACATCGTGCGCAATGCGCAGGCAACGCGCACGGTGGGCGGCGGTCGGGTGCTGGATCCCAACGCGCCGGACCGCAAGCGTCGCGCGGCACCGCGGCTGAAGTGGCTGGGCGCGGTGGCAGAGATGCTGGACGGCGGCGGGCTGTATCCGTTGCTGGAGCAGGCGACGCTGGGGCTGGACGAAGCGGCGTTGCAGCGCCTGACGGGCCAGCCGGTGAGCGAATTGGCCGCGCCGCACGGGGCCTGCTGGATCGCGCCGCGCACGCCGCAAGGGACGCGCACGTTGATCCTGTCGGCGCACTGGGAGGCGCTGCACGTCCGGGTAGAAGAGGCGCTGGCGGCCTTTCACCAGGGGGCGCCGGACGAGCCGGGGCCGGACAGTTCGCGTCTGCGCCGCATGGCGATGCCGACGGCGCCTGACCCGTTGTGGCAGGGGCTGTTGGACCATCTGCAGCAGCACGGCCGGGTGGTGCGCAACGGGCCGTGGCTGCATCTGCCGACGCATGTGGCGGTGCTGGCCGAGGCCGAGTCGGCCTTGGCGCAGCGGTTGCTGCCGCTGCTGGCAGCGGGGGCCTACGACCCGCCCTGGGTGCGGGACATGGCGCGTGCGCTTGCCGAGCCGGAAGAGCGGGTGCGGCAGGTGTTGCGCAAGCTGCTCAGGCGGGGGGAGGTGGCGCAGGTGGTGAAGGATCTGTTTTACGACCGCGAGCGGGTGGCGGAATTGGTGGCGCTGGCGGTCGAGCTGGCGGGAACGCCGGGCGGGTTGAATGCGGCGGCGTTCCGGGATGCGACGGGGTTGGGGCGCAAGCGGGCGATCCAGATTCTGGAGTTCTTTGATCGGACGGGGGTGACGCGGCGGGTGCGGGATGCGCATGTGCTGCGGGTATCATAGGCGGGTCACTGCGGAAGGCATCCGTGTCCGGTGGCACGGCCGGGCTTCAAACCCGGTTGGGGGCGTCAGACGTTCCCAGGTAGGTTCGACTCCTGCTGCCTTCCGCCAATTCTTTTGCTGACGTTGTGTTGTTGCTGGCGATGGGGTGAGTTCTTCTGCCGCCCTGTCGTTGCGGGGCGTGTGACAGTGGGCCTCCGATTGCGGTCCGGAGCCTTCGCTCCGGACTGCCCCGTTGTCATCCTCGTCCTCGCCTTCGGCGACTCCTTCGGATTCCCTCGGGCGCAATCTAAACGGCCCACTGTCACACGCCCCGCAACGCCACGGCTCACGTTGGATTGGGTTGTCGCGTTGCTGAACCTTGATCGAACGGTTTGCTTGTTGTGGGGGGTGGCGGAAGGGGTTTTATTTTGGCGGGGGCGGCGCTTTGCGCCGCCTTTTGTTTGGGCGGGCGGTTTGGAATGACGGGTGGGTTATTCGCTACGCGCGCAGCATCTTGGTGACGACGCTGGTGACGTTTTCGGCTTTCCAGTCCAGGGCGCCCAGGTGCCAGTAGCGGGCGGTGCCGCCGCGGTCGATCAGGTAGTTGGCGGGGAGGCCGGCGGCGTCCCATTTTTTGGAGGCGGTGCTGTTGCGGTCGTGCAGGACGGTGCCGGCGACGGGCCATTTGGCCAGGAAGGTGGTGATCTTGCCCAGGGCTTCGCCGACGTTGACGGCGACCAGGCGCAGGCCTTCTTCGCGGTGGCGGCGGGCCATGGCGGACATGAGGGGGATTTCGTCGCGGCAGGGGTCGCACCAGGTGGCCCAGAAGCTGACGATGATGACGTTGCCGCGCCAGGTGGAGAGTTTCTGTTCTCGGCCGGAGAGGTCGGGCAGGACGAGCGGTGGGGTGGGGGTGGTCCAGGGGGCCCAGTCGGGGCCGGTGGCGGCTTTGAGGGCGCTGTCGCTGGCGGCGCGGGCCCTGGGGGGCAGGGCGGCGAGCGACAGGCCGGATTGCAGGAGCTGGCGGCGGCTGATCATGGCGCGCGCAGGTCAGGTCGACAGCGGTTTGGCGGTCAGTTTGTAGCTGAAGCTGTCGGGGTCCAGGCTGTCCAGGCGGCCGTCGGCGGTTTCGCCGTTGGGGTACATGAGGAACGGGACGGGGCCGTGGGCGGTGCCGGGCAGGACGACGTCGTGGCCATGGTTGTAGGCGACCCAGTTCATTTCCCAGGCGCCGAACAGCATGACGCGTGCGGCGCGCACCTTGGCGTCGGTCAGGGGCAGGTCGCCAGGCGGCTCTTCGAGCATGACTTTGCGCACGTCGGCGGGGTCGACGGGAATCCAGCCGTAGCCGTCGGCGTAGAACTCGGCGCGGCAGTGCTGCGCCTTGGTGACGTCGCCGGCCTTGCCCAGGCTTTTGTAGCCGAGCTGTGAGTCGGCCACGCGCAGGCCGTAGGCGTCGCGGGCGGGAATGCCGGACGCACGGGCCAGGGCGACGAAGAGCGCGTTGATGTCGGCGCATTTGCCGTTCAGGTCGTTGGCGGTGAGCATGTAGCGCACGTCGCCGACGCCGCAGCCGCGGGTTGCGGCGGTGCGGCAGGTGTTTTCGACGACCCATTCGTAGATCGCGCGGGCGCGGGCCAGGGTGCCCTGGTGGCCGCGGGTGATCTGGTCGGCGGTGGTCTTGACGATGCCGTCGGTGGGCAGGAGCGCGGTGGGCTTGAGGAATTCGCGCAGGGTGGCGGCGCTTTCGCGCGGGGTGCCGGCGGGCGGCGGCTGGGTCAGGTCGACGCGGCGATTGCGGGTCTGGAAGCGGCTGGTGACGGTGACCTGTCGCGGGGCCTGGGCGTCGGGCCATTGCACGGCCAGCATCTGCACGTCGTAGCCGGGGGCCTGTACCAACCGGGCGGTGCCGCCGCCGCTGACCTGCCAGGTGCTTTGTGCACCGCGCTGGTAGGCGGTGTTCGCGGCGTAGGGCACCGGAATCCAGAGGCGGGTCTGGGCGCCGGGGTCTTTGACGTCGATGCTGCTGGTCAGTTCGTAGGCGCGCCAGCCGGCGGTGACGGGAGCCTGCTGCGCTCGGGCCGTCAGCGGCAGGGCGGCCTGGGTGGCGCACACGGCGCCCGAGAAACGGAGAAAGTGTCGGCGATCCATAAAGCCCCCACGCACGGTGAAGTTTGGCTGTCGGTGCGCCCGGTGGCGGGCGGGCCGTCCGTTGCTGCGTGCTGCAGCAATGATGATAGGGCCATTCCGGGGGGCGATGCTATCCTTTTCCGAGACCCCTTACGGAGAGACTGACATGACCCAGGATGCTGCATCGGCGGCGGTGCCGCGCTTGACTTCGCTGTCCCATGGCGGCGGCTGTGGCTGCAAGATCGCGCCCGGCGTGCTGTCGGAATTGCTGGCGCGTTTCGGGCCCGCGGCGAGCTATCCGGACCTGCTGGTAGGCACCGAGACGGCCGATGATGCGGCCGTGTATCGGCTCAACGACGAGCAGGCGCTGATCGCCACGACCGATTTCTTCATGCCGATCGTGGACGATCCGTTTGATTTCGGCCGCATCGCGGCAACCAATGCGCTGTCGGATGTGTACGCCATGGGCGGCACGCCGATCATGGCGCTGGCGATCGTGGGCATGCCGATCAACGTGCTGCCGCACAGCGTCATTGCTGACATCCTGCGCGGGGGCGAATCGGTCTGCGCAGATGCCGGCATTCCGGTGGCGGGCGGCCACAGCATCGATTCGGTCGAACCCATCTATGGCCTGGCGGCGATGGGCCTGGTGCATCCGGGCCGCATCAAGCGCAATGCCGATGCGCGCGCGGGCGACGTGCTGATCCTGGGCAAGGGCCTGGGCGTGGGCATCCTGTCGGCGGCGCTGAAGAAGAACCGGCTGGATGCCGCGGGCTACCGCGTGATGATCGATACGACCACCCGGTTGAACCGGCCCGGGGCGGCGCTGGCCGCGCTGGACGGCGTGCACGCGATTACCGACGTGACCGGCTTCGGTCTGCTGGGCCATGCGCTGGAGATGGCGCGCGGCGCCAAGCTGACGGCGCAGCTGCGCCGCGACGCCTTGCCGTGGCTGCCGGGCGTGCAGGCCTTTGCGGCCGACGGCGTGGTGACGGGGGCGTCGGGCCGCAACTGGGCTTCGTACGGCGAGTCCGTGCGCCTGGGGGCGGACGTGACCGACGTCGAGCGTGCGCTGCTGACCGATCCGCAGACCTCGGGCGGCCTGCTGGTGGCCTGCACGCCGCAGACGGCGCAGGCGGTGCTGGACCTGTTCCATCACCAGGGCTTCGAGGACGCCGCGGTGGTGGGCGAGATGGTGCCGGGCGACGCGCTGGTGCGGGTGGATTAGGTTCGGCGCGGCGGCCGCGCCAGCCTAGGGGCGCGCAAGCCGGGCCGGCGCCTGGTTCTGCACCTGGTAGTTGATCTGCCATTTCAGCAGCGGCCCGTAGGCTTGCAGCCTGGCTTCTTCGGTGCGTTGCGTGGGCGAGGCGGTCTGTTCCGGCCCCAGCGCCACGCCGGCATCGCCAGCCCACGGCATGATGCGCCCCGGGCGGTCCTTGCGATAGGCGCCGTCGCGGGTGATGAGCAGGCGCGGGTTGTTGTAGCCAAAGCACCATTGCGGGTCCGGCCGGGCGGCCAGCAGGTCGCAGCCGCTGCGGAAGTACGGCGTGTCGGGCAGGCTCAGGTGGTACAGCGTGGGCAGGATGTCCTTCTGGCTGCCGGGACGTGACGGATCGTAGGTCGATTGCCCCCGGTAGGCTTGCGGCACATACAGGTAGAAGGGCACGGCGCGCGCCAGCACCGCGTCGGTGTCGGCCTGGTAGTCCACGCCCAGGATGTTGTGGTCGCCGGTGACGGCAACGATGGTGTTGGCGCCGTTGGCCGAGGCTTTCAGGCCGGTGAGAAAGCGGCCCAGCTGGTCGTTGGCGTAGCGCAGCGTGTCGAAGGCGTCGTCCAGGCCGGTCCACGAATCGTAGTACGGCAGGTCCTTCACGTCGTCCAGGTTGATGCCGCCGCGCTTGCCGCCCTCGGGCACCAGGAAGGGCGGATGATGGGTGGTCGACAGGGCCACGATGAACAGCGGTTGTTCGTCGCGGTCGGCCTGCGCCAGCCGCTCGGCGATGTAGCGGAACATGTATTCGTCGGGCACGCCCCAGGCGCCGGATTCGGCCTCGGGGTAGCGCTGTTTCAGCGCCAGCTGGTCGATGAATTCGCGCGCGCCCAGGTGGCTGGCGAAACTGCCCAGGTTGCGCCAGGTGGCCGCGCCCGAGGTCACGAACAGTACCTTGTAGCCACGCGCCAGGAACGGCGTGAAGGCGTTGCTGGCGAAATTGCCGCTGGCCGCCGATGACTGGCTGATGGCCGGCACCGGGCTGCGCACCAGCAGCCGGCTGAGCGAATCGATGGTGCCGTTGCCTTCGGACAGGAAGCGGTCAAAGCGCCAGTCCGCGTTCCAGTGCGGCCGCAGCGCGCCCAGCAGGTCGCGCCCGGGGCGGTCGTACTGGTTCATGTGGTGGCCCATGCTCTCCATGACTTGCAGCACCACGTGGGGCGGGCGGGCCTGGGCCGCCGGATTGGCGCCGGTGCTGGCCATGAAGGGTTCCAGCCCGTGGCCGGGCTGGCCCAGGAAGCGCTGGTAAAGCTGCGCGCCATCCTGTTCGGTAACGGGCGTGAAGCGCTTGTCGTTGCCGCGGTCGTCCAGTGCCCAGAAGAACGCGGAAATGCCGTTGGGCGTGATGTCGTTCAGCAAACGCAGCGACGAGATGCTGGTGTCGTCCTTGTTGAGCGGAAAGGTGCCCAGCGACCCGCGGCAGGCCAGCACGGTAATGCCGATGATCAGCAGCAGGCGCAAGGCGCTGGGCAGCAGCGGCCGCTGCGCCAGCCGTGCCCGCAGCACGCTGGCGCCCCAGCGGCGCGCCAGCCAGAAGGTGATGCCCAGCACTGCCGCCAGCAGCGCCAGCGCCCGCAACACCGGGTAGCCATGCCACAGCGTCAGCAGGATGGCGTGGGTGTCGTCGTCCATCAGGCCGAACACGAAGATGTCGATCGACCGCGAAAAGGTGGCGAAGTAGCAGACGCTGATCACCGTGCTGGCGGCGAACAGCGTGGCCATCGTCGCGCCCACATAGGGCAGGCTGCGCAGCCAGCGGGCTTGCAGCGCCGCGCGGGCGGGCAGCAGCAGGGCAATCAGCAGCAGCACGGAAAAGGCGATGGCCGACACCTTGATGTCGAACAGCAGGCCGATGCCAAGGGTGCGACTGATGTCCTGCGGCAACGCCGCATAGGCGTTGGGCGGCGCGTAGGCGTACAGCAGGTAACCGCGTCCGGCGCCCTGGGCCAGCACCGACACCAGCCATGGCGCCAGCAGGATCAGGAAGGAGCGCTGGAAGTTCAAAAACCAGTCTTGCCACGCGCGGGTGGATCGGAAGAGCGTCATCTACGCCTTGAAAGAATTGCGGGGAAGCTCGCCGGGAGGGGCGGCGGCGCCAGGGCCGCGGGCCGGCTGCCAGGGGGAGGCGGCGAGGCAGGATGCCATCGCAAGCCGGCACGGCGGGGATCCGTGCTCGTTGCGCAGGCCGCAATCTACAGGAGCGCAGGCGGGAATGTATGAAGGTTTGTATAGATCTTGTACCGGGCCCGTCAGGCCCGACTCATGCCGCCGTCAGCGCCTGCGCGGTGGCCGCGCCTTGCTGCACCAGCCAGCGGGTCACGATTTCGGCATCGGGCGTGCTGCGGCGGGCGTTGCGCACCAGCCAATAGGCGTGCTCGGTCGCATCCGCGGCCGCGCTGCCCACGGTGGTCAGGCGCTGGTCGGCCAGCATCGGCGCAATCAGCGCCAGCCGCCCCAGGGCGATGCCGTGCCCGGCCAGCGCCGCGTGCACGATCTGGTCGTACTG
Organism: Achromobacter sp. NCFB-sbj8-Ac1-l; assembly: GCF_052695805.1. NCBI lineage: Bacteria > Pseudomonadati > Pseudomonadota > Betaproteobacteria > Burkholderiales > Alcaligenaceae > Achromobacter > Achromobacter sp. NCFB-sbj8-Ac1-l. Next base: position 341,558 of record NZ_CP199812.1, read on the forward strand.
GTTGAACCGCAGCATGCCCTTGGGCCGCACCCGGCCCAGGCCGCGCGCGTTGAGCCATTCGGACCATTGCAGCCACGGCCGGGTGGGGTCGTCGAATTCCAGCAGCACGTGGCGCTGCAATTCACGGGCGTCCAGGGAGCGTGCTTTCAGGGACGGATGAGCCACCGGCACCACCGATTCGCCGAACAGCCAGACGGCGCCGTCCGGCACCGTATCGCGCAGGCTGTAGCGGATGGCGATGTCCACGCTTTCGCGGTCGATGTCGATGACCCGGTTGTCGGCCGCCACGCGCACGTCGATGTTCGGATATGCGGCCTGGAAGTCGCCCAGCCGGGGCAGCAGCCACAGTGAAGCGACACCGATGGTGGTGGTGACGGTGACCGGTGTGCGGCGCTCGGGCGCGCGCAACTGTTCGGTCAGGTCGCCCAGCTGGCTGAGCCAGGCGTCGGCCATGCGGAATAGCTGGGCGCCTTCCGAGGTGAAGGACACGCTGCGAAAGCCGCGCAGCAGCAGCGGTACGCCCAGGTGGGCTTCCAGGGCGCGGATCTGCCGGCTGACGGCCGATTGCGTTACGTGCAGGTCCTGCGCCGCCAGGGTGATGCTCATGCGGCGGCCCACGGCGACGAAGCCGCGCACCAGATCAAGCGGAGGCAGTTTGGCCAGCGGATATGACATTCGTGAAACTCATGCGTAGGGGGCGGAAAAGTCGCTTGTGCAATATAACGCCTGGCGCGTCCAATAGAACCTGGTCCTTGGCCAAGGCGACCGCCAGTCGGCAGCGCCGCCGGGGAATTGCCACGATTCCGTCATGTTGCACCGCGGGAATGCGATTCCCGCAGATGGGCGCCCTGGACTATGCTGTTCCCACGTCCCGCCGCCGGAGCTTTTGCGATGAATGCGCCTTTGTCCGCCACCCCCCGCATCGAGATGTGGTTCGATTTCGCCAGTCCCTACAGCTATCTTGCGATCGAGCGCATCGACGCCCTGGCTCGGCAGGCGGATGTGCAAGTGGACCTGCGGCCCTTCCTGCTGGGCCCGATCTTCCAGGCCCAGGGCTGGAACGACACGCCTTTTCGACTGTTCCCGGGCAAGGGCGCCTACATGATGCGCGACATCGCGCGCCTGGCTGAAAAATACGGCGTGCCCTACAACCGGCCGCGGCTGTTTCCGCGCATGAGCGTGCTGCCGGCGCGCATTGCCCTGCTGGGCCAGGACGAACCCTGGGGGCGTGATTTCTGCGTGGCCGTGTTCCGCGCCAATTTCCAGCGCGACCAGGACATCCAGGCCGAAGACGTCGTGCACGAACTGTTGACCGAACTGTCGCTGGACGCCGATGCGCTGATCGCGCGCGGCAAGTCGGAAGCCGCCAAGGAAGCGCTGCGCCGCCAGGTAGACCAGGCGCGTCACCTGGGCCTGTTCGGCGCGCCGACCTTCTTCGTGGATGGCGAAATGTTCTGGGGCAACGACCGTCTGGAAGACGCCCTGGATTGGACCCGCCGGGCCCCCGTCAGCGCCTGGGCCGCCAGCGCCGGCTGATCGGCCGCGTCGCGCCCGCAAGATTTTCCCGTCAGTGCTTGATCCGCAATGAAAAACGCCAGCAGTCCCCTACGTGGCGCACCGATGCCCGGTGGCCGTTCGTTCACGCAATTTCGCGCCGCGCGCATCCGTCGCGTGTCGTTCCAATGGAAGCAGGCCGCCAGCGAGACCGCTGCGGACAAGGGCGGAACGCCGCAAGGGTCGTGAGGCGATGCGGGGGCGGGCGCGATCGGGCCTCAGCCCTTGGTGACCGCCGCCACGTTGGCCCATTCTTCATCGGAGTACAGCCGCGAGCGCAGCAAAAAGCGCTTGCCCTCGGCGCTGTCCAATGAAAACGCGCCGCCGCGACCGGGCACCGCGTCGATGATGAGTTGCGTGTGTTCCCAGTAGGCGAACTGGTCTTCGCCCATGTAGAACGGGCAGCCCTCCAGGTCGCCCAGCAGCACGTCAGAGCCGCCCACCATGAATTCGCCCTGCGCATAGCACATGGGCGAGCTGCCATCGCAACAGCCGCCGGACTGGTGGAACATCAGCGGGCCATGCTTGGCGCGCAGCATATCGATGAGTTCGCGCGCCGCGTCGGTGGCGACCACGCGTGGGGTGGGTGCTGTCATGATGCGGCTCCGCAGGGGGCTGTTCGGGTGGATCGCGCCGGGCCCGAAGGCCCGGCGCCGCCTTGCGTCGCGGTCAGAAGAAACCCAGCTTCTTGGGCGAATAGCTCACCAGCAGGTTCTTGGTCTGCTGGTAGTGGTTGAGCATCATCTTGTGGTTCTCGCGCCCGATGCCCGACTGCTTGTAGCCGCCGAACGCGGCATGCGCCGGGTAGGCGTGATAGCAGTTGGTCCAGACCCGGCCGGCCTTGATGGCGCGGCCCATCCGATAGCACGTGTTGGCATCGCGCGACCACACGCCCGCGCCCAGGCCATAGAGCGTGTCGTTGGCCAGCGCCAGTGCGTCGTCGGCGTCCTTGAAGGTGGTCACCGCCACCACCGGCCCGAAGATTTCCTCCTGGAACACGCGCATCTTGTTGTGGCCCTTGAACACGGTGGGCTGCACGTAATAGCCGCCTTCCAGCGCGCCCTGCAGTTGCGCCCGGCCGCCGCCGGCCAGCACCTGCGCGCCTTCCTGCTTGCCGATGTCCAGGTACGACAGGATCTTTTCCAGCTGTTCGGTCGAGGCCTGCGCGCCCAGCATGGTGTCGGCGTCCAGCGGATTGCCCTGCTTGATCTCGCCCACGCGCTTGAGCGCGCGTTCCATGAACTTGTCGTAGAGCGATTCCTGGATCAGCGCGCGGCTGGGGCAGGTGCAGACTTCGCCCTGGTTCAGCGCGAACATCACGAAGCCCTCGACCGCCTTGTCCAGGAAGTCGTCGTCCTGCGCGGCCACGTCGGCAAAGAAGATGTTGGGCGACTTGCCGCCCAGTTCCAGCGTCACGGGGATGATGTTCTGCGACGCATACTGCATGATCAGGCGGCCGGTGGTGGTTTCGCCGGTGAAGGCGATCTTGGCGATGCGCTTGCTGGACGCCAGCGGCTTGCCCGCTTCCAGGCCAAAACCGGTGACCACGTTGACCACGCCCGGGGGCAGGATGTCGCCGATCAGTTCCATCAGCAGCAGGATGCCCAGCGGCGTCTGTTCGGCCGGCTTGAGCACCACGCAGTTGCCGGCCGCCAGCGCGGGCGCCAGCTTCCAGGCGGCCATCAGGATGGGGAAGTTCCAGGGAATGATCTGGCCCACCACGCCCAGCGGTTCGTTGAAGTGATACGCCACGGTGTCGCTGTCGATTTCGGACAGGCCGCCTTCCTGGCTGCGGATGCACGACGCAAAGTAGCGGAAGTGGTCGATCGCCAGCGGGATGTCGGCGGCGCGGGCTTCGCGGATGGGCTTGCCGTTGTCCCAGGTTTCGGCGGTGGCCAGGCGTTCCAGGTTGGCTTGCATCACGTCGGCGATCTGCATCAGCATCTGCGCGCGCTGGGCGGCCGGGGTCGCACCCCATTTGGGCGCGGCGCGGTGCGCGGCATCCAGCGCCAGTTCGATGTCGCGCTCTTTCGAGCGGGCGTTGCGGGTCAGCACCTGGCCGGTGACCGGCGTGACGTTGTCGAAGTATTCGCCGTCGGCGGGCTTTTGCCATTTGCCGTCGATGAAGTTGTCGTACTGGGTCTTCAGATCCAGGCGGGTGCCATAGGATTCGGGGGTGACGCGGGTCGCGATGTCCATGCTTGTCTCCGTATTGTCGGGATGGCGGCAGTCGAGTGCCTGCCTGGTATCAAGCAAACCGCGTGCCATCCCGGGGCTTCCCCGCTGGACAAGGGCGCGTGCCGCGTGCGACAGTAGATTTCCACGCGCCAGCAACGGGCGTGGGCGGCGGTCAGCCGCCCCAGGGTGTCGCGTTTCGCGACACTGTCGCGGAACAGGTGTCGCAGAACACCGTCCAAGGAGACATGCATGGCCACTCATTCCCGTCGGCAATCGCTGACGCAAGCGCGCCAGCTGTTCAACCAGCAGGGCGCGGTCCCGACCGGGCTGGTTGCCGAGCCCATCCTGCGGTCGTGGCGCCGCTGCGCCGACCTGGGCTTCGACATGCGCGGCGCGCGTCGCGCCGAACTCATGACCGCCGGCGAACTGCGCGAGGCGCGCGAGCGCAACGACGCGCTGCGCCGCCTGTCCGAACCCGCCATGTCGCTCTTGCGCCGAGAAGGCGGCCGCGATGGCCTGGTGATCCTGTCCGATGCCCGAGGGCTGGTGCTCGACAGCGACGGCGACCTGGATTTCGCCCAGCGCGCGTCCCGCGTGGCGCTGATGCCAGGGGCGCCCTGGGACGAAGCCGCCGCGGGCACCAACGCCATCGGCACCGCCCTGGTCGAAGGCCGGCCCACGGTCGTGCATGGCGCCGAACACTATTTCGAACCCAACCGCATCCTGACCTGCGCGGCCGTGCCCATCACCGACAGCGAAGGCCGCATGCTGGGCGTGCTGGATCTGTCCAGTCCGGCGCGCGACGCCCGTCCCGACGTGCTGGCCTTGGTGCGCGCCGCGGTCGACCTGATCGAGCACCAGCTGTTCGACGCCGCGCACGAGCCCTGCGCCGTGCTGCGGCTGCATAGCGATCGCTCGGGCCTGGGCACGCCGGGCGAAGCCCTGCTGGCCTTCCAGGGCGACCTGCTGGTGGGCGCCAACCGCCGCGCGATGCTGGCGCTGGGCCTGGCCGCCACGGCCTTGGGGGTCTACCGCTACGCGGATCTGTTCGAAGGCGACCTGGAACACAGTCCCGATGCCGCCGGCCGCGTCCATGCGCGGTCCGGCGCGATCTACCACGCGCGCCTGCGCCTGCCGCGCAGCCGTACGCCCGCGCTACCCGCGCCTTCCCTGCGTTTGCCGACCCCCGCGGTGACGCCGGCGCCCGATGCGCGCGCCGGCATCGCCAGTTTCGACGCGACCACGCTGGGTGCGCTGGCGCGCGCCGTGCATCTGTCGGATGCGGGTGTGTCGATCCTGCTGCAAGGCGAAACCGGCGTGGGCAAGGAAGTGTTCGCGCGCCAGTTGCATGCCCGCAGCCGCCGCGCGGCGGGCCCGTTCGTGGCCGTCAATTGCGCGGCGCTGCCCGAAAGCCTGATCGAATCCGAACTGTTCGGCTACGAAGACGGCGCCTTCACCGGCGCGCGCCGCCAGGGCAGCAAGGGGCTGCTGCGACAGGCCCATGGCGGCGTGCTGTTCCTGGACGAAATCGGCGATATGCCGCTGACCTTGCAGTCGCGCCTGTTGCGCGTGCTGCAATCGCGCGAGGTCTCGCCGCTGGGCGCGGCGCGGCCGGTGGCCGTGGATTTCACGCTGGTGTGCGCCACCCATCGTGCGCTGGCACACGACGGCCCGGATGCGCCCGTGCGCCCCGACCTGTATTTCCGCATTGCCGAATACACCGTCACGCTTGCGCCGCTGCGCGCGCGCGCCGACCTGCGCGAACTCTTGCGCGCGCTATGGGCCGCGCAGGGCGCGGGCCCGGTACTGCCGGCCGACATCGAAGACACGCTGGTGCAATACGCCTGGCCGGGCAATTACCGCCAGCTGGCGGCCGTGCTGCGCACGCTGCATGTGCTGGCAGGCGCGTCGGGCGTGGTCGACCGCGAGATGCTGCCGGCCGAGGTGCGTGGCCAGACCGTCGCGGCCGCGCCCACGGCGGCCCCGGCCGCCAGCCTGCAGGCGATTGCCGACGACGCCATCCGCGCAGCGCTGGCCGCGCACGCAGGCAACGTCAGCGCCGCGGCGCGCGCGCTGGGCGTGCATCGCAGCACCTTGTACCGGCGGGTGGTGGCGTTGGGGCGGGCTTAGCCGACCAGTCGGGCCAGTTCGGCGCCCGGGTCCTTGGCGCGCATGAAGGCTTCGCCCACCAGGAAGGCGTCGACCTTGTGCTGGCGCATCAGCTTGACGTCTTCGGGCTTGAGAATGCCGCTTTCCGTCACGACGCGCTTGCCGGCGGGAATGCGCGGCAAGAGGTCCAGCGTGTTCTGCAGGCTGGTCTCGAACGTGCGCAGGTTGCGGTTGTTGATGCCGAGCAGCGGCGTCTTCAGCGTCAGCGCCACGTCCAGTTCCTGGGCGTCATGCACTTCCACCAGCACGTCCATGCCCAGTTCCATGGCCAGCGTCTCGTAGTCGCGCAATTGCGCCGGCGTCAGCGCCGCCACGATCAACAGCACGCAGTCCGCGCCCATCGCGCGGGCCACGATGATCTGGTAGGGATCGATCACGAAATCCTTGCGCAGCACCGGCAGCGAGCAGGCCGCGCGGGCCTGGCGCAGGTGGTCGTGCGAGCCCTGGAAGAACTGCACGTCGGTCAGTACCGACAGGCAGGCCGCGCCGTGCACGGCGTACGATGCCGCAATTTCAGCGGGCTGAAAGGTTTCGCGCAGAACGCCCTTGGACGGCGAGGCTTTCTTGATTTCGGCGATGACGCCGGCCTTGCCCTGCGAGATCTTGTCTTCGATGGCCTGGGCAAAGCCGCGCACGTCCTGGCGGGCCTGCGCTTCGCGCAGGACTTCGGCTTCGCTGCGCATCTGGCGAGCGGCGGCGACTTCCTCGACCTTGACGGCGAGGATCTTCGCGAGAATATCGTTCATTTCTGGAATTTCCGGGTATATGCGCAGAAATCTTCCAGCTTGGCTCGTGCCGCGCCGGTGGATATCAGTTCGAATGCTAGCGCTAAGGCTGCGGGAATGGAATCGGCTTTATTGCCTGCGTAGATGGCGAGACCGGCATTCAGCGCGACGATGTCGCGGGCGGTGCCCTCGACATTGTCCAGCGCCTCTATGACAAGTTCGCGCGACTGTTCGCGATTGGACACCTTGATGCTGCGATTGGACATCATGGATAGCCCGTAGTCCTCGGGGTGGATTTCGTACTCGCTGACCTTGCCGTCCTTGAGTTCGCCCACCATGGTGGCCCCGCCCAGCGAGGCCTCGTCCATGCCGTCCTTGCCGTGCACCACCAGCACGTGGCGCGAGCCCAGGCGTTCCAGCACGCGCACCTGGATGCCCACCAGGTCGGGGTGGAACACGCCCATCAGCTGGTTGGCGGCGCCGGCCGGGTTGGTCAGCGGCCCCAGGATGTTGAAGATGGTGCGCACGGCCAGTTCCTTGCGGACTGCCGCCACGTTCTTCATGGCCCCGTGGTGCGCGGGGGCGAACATGAAGCCGATGCCGGTGGCCTGGATGCACTCGGCCACCTGTTCGGGCGTCAGCACCAGATTGGCGCCCAGGGCTTCCAGCACATCGGCGCTGCCGCTGGACGACGAGGCGCTGCGGTTGCCGTGCTTGGCGATGGGCACGCCGGCCGCCGCCGCCACGAACATGGCGGTGGTGGAAATATTGAAGGTATGGCTGCCGTCGCCGCCGGTGCCGCACATGTCCAGCAGGTCTTCGGGGTTGGGCGTCACCACGGGCGTGGCGAATTCGCGCATGACCTGCGCGGCCGCCGTGATTTCGCCCACGGTTTCCTTTTTTACGCGCAGGCCCATCAGCAACGCGCTGGCGATCTGCGGCGACATTTCGCCGCGCATCAGCAGGCGCATCAGGTGCAGCATTTCGTCGTGGAAAATTTCGCGGTGTTCGATGCAGCGCGTCAGCGCTTCTGCGGGGGAGATCGTCACGGTGCGTCCTTCTTAGGCGAGGTTCAGGAAATTGCGCAGCAGGGCGTGGCCGTGTTCGCTGAGCACGGATTCGGGGTGGAACTGTACGCCGTACAGGGGCAGCGTCTTGTGGCGCACGCCCATGATGTCGCCGTCCGGCGCCGTGGCGGTTACGGCCAGGCAGTCGGGTAGCGTTGCCGGGTCGATGGTCAGCGAGTTGTAGCGAATGACAGTGTACGGCGTCGGCAGGTCGGTGAAGAGGTCGGTGCCGGTGTGCGAGATCTGCACCGTCTTGCCGTGCATGATCTGCTGGGCCCGGACGATGTCGCCGCCGTAGGCCGCGCCGATGGCCTGGTGGCCCAGGCACACGCCCAGGATCGGCTTCTTGCCGGCGAAGGCCTGGATCACGGGCACCGAGATGCCGGCTTCGGCCGGCGAGCACGGGCCGGGCGACACGCAGATGCGGTCCGGGTTCAGTGCGGTGATCTCTTCCAGCGTGATCTGGTCGTTGCGCGCCACGCGCACGTCTTCGCCCAGTTCGCCGAAGTACTGCACCAGGTTGTAGGTAAACGAATCGTAGTTATCAATCATCAATAGCATTTTTCTCTCCAGGCGGGCCGTCGCGCGGCTCGGGGCGGGTATCGGGGCGGGCCTTAGATGGGTTCGTCCAGGCCGTGCTGCACCTGCTCGGCGGCGCGCAACACGGCGCGGGCCTTGGCTTCGGTCTCGGCCCATTCGGCTTCGGGGTTGGAGTCGGCGACGATGCCGGCGGCGGCTTGCACGTACAGCGTGCCGTCCTTGATGACGCCGGTGCGAATAGCGATGGCCACGTCCATTTCACCGCCGTACGACAGGTACCCCGCCGCGCCGCCATAGATGCCGCGGCGCACGGGTTCGAGTTCGTCGATGATCTTCATGGCCTCGACCTTGGGCGCGCCGGTCAGCGTGCCGGCCGGGAACGAGGCGCGCAGCACGTCCATGCTGCTCATGCCAGGATTGAGATTGCCGGTCACATTGGACACCAGGTGCATCACGTGCGAATAGCGTTCGATGACCATGGTGTCGCTGACCTTGACCGAGCCCACTTCGGCCACGCGGCCGACGTCGTTGCGCGCCAGGTCGATCAGCATCACGTGCTCGGCCACTTCCTTGGGGTCGGCGCGCAGCTCGGCGGCCAGCGCGGCATCTTCCTCGGGCGTGGCGCCGCGCTTGCGGGTGCCGGCCAGCGGGCGGATGGTGATCTGCGACTTGGGCGTGCCGTCGACCACGGCGCGTTCCTGGCGCACCAGGATCTCGGGCGACGCGCCCACCACCTGGAAGTCGCCGAAGTTCCAGAAATACATGTAGGGGGAGGGATTGAGCGACCGCAGGGCGCGGTAGAGGGACAGCGGGGAATCGCGGAAGGGCTTGGCGATGACCTGGCCGATCTGCACCTGCATCAGGTCGCCGGCGGCGATGTGTTCCTTGGCGCGGTGCACGGCCGCCAGGTAGTCTTCTTTCTTGAAGTCGCGCCGCTCTTCGGTCTGCATGCTGGCGTGGCTGTACGGGATTTCCACCGGACGTCGCAGGCGCGCGCGCAGGTCGTGCAGGCGCTGCTGGGCGCGGCTGTAGCTTTCGGGCTGGGCGGGGTCGGCGTAGACCATCAGGTAGATGCGGCCGGCCAGGTTGTCGACGATGACCAGTTCGTCCACGTGCATCAGCATCAGGTCGGGCGTGCCGCCTTCCATGCCGGCCGGGAAGGGCTTGACGGCCGGGCCCAGGCAGGGCTCGATGTGGCGCACGGTGTCGTAGCCGAAATAGCCGGCCAGGCCGCCGCAGAAGCGCGGCATGCCGGGGCGCAGGGCCACCTTGAAGCGGCTCTGGTACTGCTCGATGAAGGCCAGGGGATCGCCGTCATGGGTTTCGGCGACCTTGCCGTCGTGCAGCACCTCGGTGCGGGTGCCGCTGGCGCGGATCACCGTGCGGGCCGGCAGGCCGATGAACGAATAGCGGCCGAAGCGTTCGCCGCCCACCACCGATTCCATCAGGCAGGTCATGCGGCCGGCCTGGGGGCCGGCGTGGGCCAGCTTCAGGTAGATGCCCAGCGGGGTGTCCAGGTCGGCGTAGGTCTCGGCCACCAAGGGGATGCGGTTGTAGCCTTGCGCGGCCAGGGCTTTGAATTCGATTTCGGTCATGTCGGGTCTCGTGAGCAAAGTGTCTGCTTGGGGACCGGGCGCACAACAAAAAGCCCGGTCCAGGTATCTGGTTCCGGGCTTGGCTCTGTGTTTTGCACAGTATCGGCGCTAGGCGGTGGTGTACGCGTCCAGGGCCGGGAAGGGAATCATCGCCACCCGGAAGACAAACGCCACCAGCGCCACGAGGCGCCGAGCATTTGGTTCTGGATGGAAACGTTCATCAGGTCAGGTAAGGATTCGGTATTTCGGTTCAGACCGCGGTTTTCGCGGCGTTCTGGTTTTGATTCCAGAGCGCCACCCACTGGGCGGCGTTGACAAGCGTGTCAACTATACCATCGACATCCAGCTCGCGCACGTCACGGCCTTCGTTGTAACCGTAAGGCACCACCAGCACCTGGGTGCCGGCGCTGCGGCCCGCCTGGGCGTCGTTGATGGAATCGCCGATGGTGACGGCTTCGTCCACGGTGACGCCCAGCAGTTCGCAGGCATGCAGCACCTGGTCAGGGTCCGGCTTGCGGCGCGGGCAGGTGTCGCCGCACACCACGGCGTCGAAAAAGCCCGCCAGGCCCGTGCGCTGCAACAACGGCAGGGTGAACTCGGTGGGCTTGTTGGTGACCACGGCCAGCTTCAGGCCCTGGTCGCGCATGTGCTTCAGGCCCTCGATGACGCCCGGGTAGACCCGGGCGCGTTCGCCGTTGACCAGGTGGTAGTGGCGGTAGAACGCCACGCGTGCCCGGTCGAAATCTTCGGGCGAGGGGTCGGCGGCATCCAGGCTGCCCGCCAGGCTGCGGCGCACCAGGTTGTCCACGCCCTTGCCTACGAAGGTGGCCACGACGTCCTCGCGCAGCGAGATCATGCCCAGTTCCACGCGCATGGCGTTGGCCGCGAAGGCCAGGTCGGGGATGGAGTCGAGCAGGGTGCCGTCCAGGTCCAGCAGCGCGGCGCGAAAGGCGGTCATGGCGTTCCTCAGATGGCGGTGGTTTCGCCGACGGCGATCTGCTCGCGCATGGCCGTGATGATGCCGGCGTAGTCGGGCTTGCCGAAGATGGCCGAACCGGCCACGAAGGTGTCGGCGCCCGCGCGGCGGATTTCGGCGATGTTGTCGATTTTCACGCCGCCGTCCACCTGCAGCATGATTTCCTGGCCGCCGGCCTGCATCCAGGCGTCGATCCTGGCGCGGGCCTCGCGCAGCTTGGTCAGCGTGGCGGGAATGAAGCTCTGGCCGCCAAAGCCGGGGTTGACCGACATGATCAGCACCAGGTCGATCTTGTCCATCACGTAGTCCATATAGGACAGCGGCGTGGCCGGGTTGAACACCAGGCCGGCCTTGCAGCCGCTTTCGCGGATCAGGGACAGCGTGCGGTCGACGTGGCGGCTGGCATCGGGGTGGAAGCTGATGTAGTTGGCGCCGGCGCTGGCGAACATGGGCACGAGGGCGTCCACGGGTTCGACCATCAGGTGCACGTCGATCGGCACGGACACATGGGGACGGATCGCCGCACAGACCATCGGGCCGATGGTCAGGTTGGGCACATAGTGGTTGTCCATCACGTCGACGTGGATCCAGTCGGCGCCGGCGGCCACGACGTTGCGGACTTCCTCGCCCAGGCGGGCAAAGTCGGCGGACAGGATGCTGGGGGTAATGCGGGTAGGGGACGTAGACATGATGTTCGGGGTTGGGGAAGGCATAATGTGCCATTATTGCAGTTTGAGCGTGCCACACAGGGAAGGGCTGTGAAACCTTACGACCTTAGCGTCTCCGTCTCTCCGCGCTTCGTGCCGGAACAGTCCGATCCTGGCGAGCAGCAATTCGTGTTCGCCTATACCGTTCGCATCACCAATACCGGTGAGCATCCGGCCCAGGTGATCAGCCGCCACTGGATTATCACCGATGGCAACCAGCGTGTGCAGGAAGTGCGCGGGCTGGGCGTCGTGGGCCAGCAACCGCTGCTGGCGCCCGGCGAGACCTTCGAATACACCAGCGGCTGTCCCCTGCCCACGCCGGTGGGCACGATGCGCGGCACCTACCATTGCGTCGGCGAGAACGGCATTCCGTTCGAAGTGCCGATCTCCGAATTCGTCCTGGCCATGCCGCGTACCCTGCATTGACCGGGGCGCGGCCACTCGTTGTACGGTTTTCCATCTGCTCATGAAGCGCATTCTTAGCCTGTCCGTGCTGTCAGTCCTGCTGGCGGCATGCAGCACGACCTCCGAGGTCCCTCCCGATTCCGGCCAGCCGGGCCCGTCCGGCCCGCGTTCCACTGCCGTCGATGGCCCTCTGGTGGTGCCGGCGCTGTCGGCCCTGCCCGATACCCCGCCGCGCGCTCTGGCAGGCAAGTTCAAGGCGGCCTCGTGGGCCGAGATGCCGGGCTGGTCCAACGACGACCTGGCGCAGTTCTGGCCCTTGTTCCTGCGCAACTGCAAGGGGCTGATGCGCCCGACCAGCGGCAACCTGGCCGCGCCGGCCCGTGCCACCCCGCGCGCCTGGCAGCCGGTCTGCGCTGCCGCGGCCGATCCGGCCCGCGCGCCCGCCGCCACCGACATCGAGGGCGTGCGCCGCTTCTTGCAGACCTACCTGCAACCCTGGCGCCTGAACGCCCCTGACGGCAAGCCGGCGGCCAACACCGTCACCGGCTACTACGAACCCCTGGTGCGCGGGTCGCGCCGCCAGGGCGGCAATTACCAATGGCCGCTGTATGCCGTGCCGGCCGACCTGCTGACCATCGACCTGGGGTCGGTGTACCCGGACCTGGCCGGCAAGCGCGTGCGCGGCAAGCTCGAAGGCAAGCGCGTCGTGCCCTACGACACCCGCGCCGCGATCGAATCCTCGGGCCGCCGCCCGCCGGTGGTGGTCTGGGTCGACGACCCTGTCGACAACTTCTTCCTGCAGGTGCAGGGCTCGGGTCGGGTGCAACTGACCGACGGCCCCGACACCGGCAAGACCATCCGCGTGGCCTATGCCGACCACAACGGCCAGCCCTACGTGTCCATCGGCCGCTGGCTGGCGGACCGTGGCGAGCTGTCGGCCGACCAGGCCTCGATGCAGAACATCCGCGCCTGGGCGCAGCGCAATCCCAAGCGCGTGCCCGAGATGCTCAACGCCAACCCGGCCGTGGTGTTCTTCCGCGAAGAACCCGTGATCGACCCCGAACTGGGCCCCAAGGGCGCCTACGGGGTCAACCTGGCCCCGCGCCGCGCCATCGCGGTGGACGCCGGCTTCGTGCCGCTGGGCACGCCCGTGTTCCTGGCCACCACCTATCCGGCGTCCGACCGGCCGTTGCAGCGCCTGGTGTTCGCGCAAGACACCGGCACCGCCATCCGGGGCGCGGCTCGCGCCGACTTCTACTGGGGCTACGGCGAAGAAGCCGGCCAACAGGCAGGCCGCATGAAGCAGCGCGGCCAGATGTGGCTGCTGTGGCCCAAGCAAGCCGGGGAGCCCAGCGCAAGATGACCCACCAGATCGTCGTTTGCGGGGCCGGCATCGTCGGCCTGTCGTCCGCCCTGGCCCTGGCCCGCCGCGGCCAGCGCGTGGCGCTGCTGGCGCCGCGCACCGCCGTGCCGCCGGCCGATCCCAACCACTACCATGCCCGCGTCTATGCCATTTCGCCCGCCAGCCAGCGTTTCCTGGCCGAGCTGGGCGTCTGGGACGCCATGCCGTCAGCCCGCCTGACGCCGGTGCAGGCCATGGAAATCCATGGCGACGCCGACGGCCTGGTGCACCTGAACGCCTGGCAGGCGGCCCTGCCGCAACTGGCCTGGATCGTCGAATCCGGCGAAATCGAACGGGTGCTGATCCAGGCCGTGCGCATGTTCGGCATTCCCTGGATCGAAGACCGCTGCACCGGCTACCAGGCCGGCGCGGTCGAGACCGAAGGCGGCGCTCGCCTGCAGGCGGAACTGTTCGTGGGCGCCGACGGCGCCGCCTCGCCGCTGCGCACTGCCGCCGGCTTGAAGCACGACGCCGTGTCGTACAACGACACCGGCCTGGTCGTGAACCTGGACGCCGAACACGCCCACCAGGGCACGGCCTTCCAATGGTTCCGCGACGACGGCGTGCTGGCGCTCTTGCCGTTGCCCGATACCGCCGACGGCCCGCAGGTGTCCATGGTCTGGTCGATGCGCAGCGAGCGCGCCGCCGAACTGCTGGCCCTGCCGGCCGACGAGCAGGCCGCGCGGCTCGAATCCCTGCTGGAACACGCCGCGCAAGGCCGCCTGGGCCGCCTGAAGGTGCGCAGCAAGCTGCACGGCTTTCCGTTGACGCTGGAACGCGCCCAGATGGTCGCGCCCGGCATCGCGCTGGCGGGTGACGCCGCGCACCGGCTGCATCCCTTGGCTGGGCAGGGCCTGAACCTGGGGCTGGGCGACGTCGAGGCCCTGGCCCGCACCGTGGCCGGGCGCGAGCCCTACCGCCAGGCAGGTGACCTGCGGGTGCTGCACCGCTACCAGCGCGCGCGCGCCGAGCCGGTGCTGGCCCTGCGGCTGGCCACCGATGGCCTGCACAAGCTGTTCGGGTCGCACGCCACGCCGCTGGTCTGGCTGCGCAACGCCGGCATGCACTGGGTCGAGCGGGCCCCACTGATCAAGCGGCGCCTGATCGCGGGCGCCTCCACGAATTGAAGGGGGGCGAGGCCCCGTTTTTCGTATCGCCTGCGGGCGGCCGCCGGAATCGGCGCATTGAGGAACCCGTACGGGTCCCGACCGGTCTGATTCCCATGGTCCTGGCGCCAGGCCCCGGCATTGCCCGGCGCCGCGTCACACCGGATCGGTTACGCTTTCCGCCTACGTATGCGATACGTCACGATAATTACAGGAGTCCCCATGAATTTCCGTTTTCCCGCCGCGCTGGCCGCCTGCTTCATGGCCGCGGGCCTGGGTTTGTCCGCAGGCGCCCAGGCGCAGGCGCCGGCCAAGGGCGACAAGTCCATTTCCACCAGCACGGTGGGGCAGCCGGCCAAAGGCGACAAGAGCTATTCCACCACCCAGGTGGCGCCGGCGGACCCCGTGGCGGACGCCGTCAAAGACCGCTTCAAGCAGCGCTTTTCCGGCATGGACGTCACCGCGGTGCGCCGCACGCCCTATGGCCTGTTCGAAGTGCAGCTGGGCATGGACCTGATCTACACGGACGAAAAAGTCACCTGGGTCATGGAAGGGCCGCTGATCGACGCCATGACGCGCCGCGACGTCACGCGCGAAGCGCAGGAAAAGCTGGGCACCATTCCGTTCGACCAGCTGCCGCTGGACCTGGCCATCAAGCAGGTCAAGGGCGACGGCTCGCGCAAGGTCGCGATTTTCGAAGACCCCAACTGCGGCTATTGCAAGCAGCTGCGCAAGACCATGGAAGACGTGGACAACATCACCGTCTACACCTTCCTGTATCCCATCCTGTCGCCCGACTCCAACGTGAAGGTACGCGACGTCTGGTGCTCGAAAGACCCGGGCAAGGCCTGGGACGACTGGATGCTGCGTGGCCAGAAGCCGGCCACCGCCAATTGCAGCGTGCCTGAAGACAAGCTGCTGGCGCTGGGCAAGCAGCTGATGGTGCGCGGCACCCCGACCCTGTTCTTCCCCGACGGCTCGCGCATCAGCGGCGCGCTGCCGCTGGACCAGCTCAAGGCACGACTGAACTGACCGGCGCCGATCGCGCCGGCCGGGGGGCTGGCGCGGCGAGCGCCACGCCACCCGGAGACAAGACTTGAAAATCGCAATCCTCGACGATTACCACGATGTCGCCAAACGCTACGCCGACTGGGGTTCCCTGGGCGACGATGCCGAGGTGCAGATCTTCAACAACTTCATTCCCGACGAACAGGTCGAGGCCACCCTCGAACCGTTCGACGTGATCATCGCCATGCGGGAACGCACGCCGTTCCCGGCCGAGCGCATCCGCGCACTGCCGCGCCTGCGCCTGCTGGTCACCACCGGCATGCGCAACAATGCCATCGACATGCAAGCCTGCACCGCGCAGGGCATCGTCGTCAGCGGCGCGCCCGGCAGCGCCGACGCCAATACCGCCACCGCCGAACTGGCGTGGGCGCACATCCTGGGCCTGTTCAAGCACCTGACCGCCGAAGACGCGGCCATGCGCCGCGGCATGTGGCAGACGGGCATGCCCGAGCCGCTGGCCGGCAAGCGGCTGGGCGTGCTGGGCCTGGGCAAGCTGGGCGCGGCGGTGGCCAAGGTTGGCCTGGCTTTCGGCATGGACGTGGTGGCCTGGAGCCCCAACCTGACCGACGAGCGCGCGGCCGAGGCCGGCGTCAAGCGGGTGGACAAGCACGAGCTGTTTTCCACGTCCGACGTCGTCAGCCTGCACTTGATCCTGTCCGACCGCAGCCGCCACATCGTCGATGCGGCCGCGCTGGCCGCCATGAAGCCGACCGCCTATCTGGTCAACACGTCGCGGGCCGGCCTGGTCGACCAGGAAGCCCTGATGGATGCACTGGTGAAGTTCCGCATCGCGGGCGCCGGGCTGGATGTGTTTGACGAAGAGCCGCTGTCGCCCACCGACAATGTGCGCGACCTGGACAACGTCATCCTGACGCCGCACCTGGGCTATGTCAGCCGCGAGAATTTCGAGGCGTTCTATCGCAATGCGCTCGAAGCCGTGAAGGCCTGGCAGGCCGGGACGCCGGTGCGGGTGTTGAACGCGTAGCGGGCCTGCGTGCCTTGAGCGCCAGGCCGGCGCTCAAGGCACGCGTACCGGTCGAGCGCCGGCACGCGTTGTGTGATCCATGCCCACCGGGGCCCTTGTCGCCTTGGCCCGCATTCGCGGCATTCAGCCGCGCCTGAACATCACTTTCTTTTCAACGATGCCGTCGGGCGCCTGCGCTGGCGGGGCCGCGGTGTCGCCGCAGGCGTCATCGCCCTCGGTCGGGTCCACGGTGTCGAACGCCGTGTCGCCGTTGGCGTCCGGCACGCCGCTCGGCTTGAGGCCGACGAAATCGAACAGGTTGCGGTCCATCAGGTGCGACGGCACCACGCGCGACAGCGCGTTGAAGACGTTCCACGAGCGGCCGGGGTGCTGCTTGTCCCATTCCTTGATCATGCGGCCGACTTCCTTGCGCTTCAGGTTTTCCTGCGAGCCGCACAGGTTGCACGGAATGATCGGGAACTGCTTGAGTTCGGCATAGGCGATCAGGTCGGTCTCGGGCACGTAGGCCAGCGGGCGGATCACCGTGTGGCGGCCGTCGTCGGATACCAGCTTGGGCGGCATGCCCTTGGCCTTGCCGCCGTAGAACAGGTTCAGGAAGAACGTGCCCAGGATGTCATCGCGGTGGTGGCCCAGCGCGATCTTGGTCGCACCCAGCTCGGACGCCACCCGGTACAGGATGCCCCGGCGCAAGCGCGAACAGAGCGAGCACATGGTCTTGCCCTCTTCGAGCACGCGCGTGACGATCGAGTAGGTGTCCTGCGTCTCGATGTGAAACGGCACGCCCAGTTCGGTCAGGTAGCGCGGCAGGATGTCGGCGGGAAAGCCGGGCTGCTTCTGGTCCAGGTTGACGGCGATCAGCTCGAACGGAAACGGCGCGCGCTTTTGCAGCTGGAGCAGGATGTCCAGCATGGCGTAGGAATCCTTGCCGCCGGACAGACAGACCATCACGCGGTCGCCCGCCTCGATCATGTTGTAGTCGGACAGCGCGCGCGTGGTTTCACGCGCCAGGCGCTTGGTCAGCTTGTTGCCTTCGTGGCGGGCTTTTTCTTCGGCTTCGGTGCGAAAGCGGATGCCGGGGGGAGCGATATCGTTCATGGTCAACGCGAGAGCTGGATTTCCACGCCCACCGCCGCACAGTCGGAAAAGGCCATGGGCTTGCTGATGCGCAGGCGCAGCGAGCGGATTTCCTGGAAGTCGGCCAACAGGCGTGCGGCGACTTGTTCGGACAGGGTTTCGATCAGGTTCACATGCGCCTGGGTGCATTCCTCGACGATGGCTTCGCGCAGGCGGCGGTAGTCCAGCACGCTGTGGATGTCGTGGTCGTCGACCGCGCGCTGGATATCCACGTCGAATTCGGCGTCGACATGCAGGGGCTGGGTGGCACGGCGCTCGTGTTCGAGAATGCCGATGCGGGCGTCGAGCGCGAGCCCGGAAAGGATGATGCGGCGTGTGGGCATGATGAAAACCTGGGTGGAATAGGCGGAATTGTAAGGCGATGCCGGGCCGGGGTTGGCGCGCTGGCTACAATTCGGCCATGTCCGGGCGCCCGCGAGGGGCCGGCAATGGCAAACAAGGGGTGAAATGCAACAGATGCACGATGCGGTCATTGTAGGGGGCGGCCCGGCCGGCGCTTCCTGCGCCCTGTGGCTGGCCCGGCTGGGCCTGGCGCCGCTGCTGGTCGAAGCCGGCGACCGCCTGGGCGGCCTGAGCAGCGACAACCCGTTCACGGACGACTGGATCGCCGTGCTGCCCGGGGTGACCGGCCAGCAGGTGGCCGCCAATATCGACACCAGCGTGCGCGCCGCCGGCGTGCCGCTGCGGCTGGGTGCCCGGGTGACGGCGGTGCGGCCCTGCAAGGGCGGCATCGAGGCCACCTTGGTCGAGAAAAATGGGGTCGCATCACAGGTGCGCGGCCGCACCCTGGTGATCGCCTCCGGCGTACGCGCCAAGGGCTTTCCGGAACACCCGCCTGGATCGCGCTGGCCCGGCGTGCTGATCGGTCCGGGGTCGCCCATCGTGGCGCAGGACTACTCCGGCCTGTCGGTCGCGGTACTGGGGGGCGGCGACAACGCTTTCGAAAATTACGTCTACGTGCGCAACCGCGGCGCTGCCACGGTGCACCTGTACGCCCGCAGCGTGCGGGCCCAGCAGCAGTGGGTGCAGCGCGCCGGCAAGGAAGGCGTGCGTATCGGCCCCTACCAGGTCGACCCGGCCACGCGCAGCGTGGATGGCCGGCAGTATGACCTGATCCTGGTGTTCTACGGCTGGGAGCCGCAGGCGTCGTTTGCCGACGATCTGCACCTGGCGCGCGACGAGCGCGGCTATATCCGCACCGATGTCGCCACCGCCGAAACCAGCGTGCCGGATATCTACGCCATCGGCGAGGTGGCCCACCGCATGCACCCCTGCGTCGTGACGTCGATGGCGGATGGCGTCGTGGCGGCCAAGGCGATCCAGCGGCGCTGGGAGCGGGCGGGGCAATAGCACGCTGCGCAGCGCAGGCAGGGCGACCGGATTGAGCCCGTGCAGGACTTGGGTAATAATAATTATTCTCAAATGAGCCTGTTGTCCGGTTCGGCCGGATCGATCCCATGCCTTTCATGCGCACCCGCGCCGCGGTTCCTGCCGCCGAACACCATCGCGTCGACGCGGCGCTGGACCTGGCCAACGGCGGCTCTTTGCGTGCCGGCGTGTTCCGCCGCGGTACTACCGAGTGGCGCGAGGAATCCCTCTATCCGGGCCTGAAGGTCATCTTGATCGATGGGCAGGTGCAAAGCCGTGTCGAAGATCGCGCGCCGCTGACGTTGCGGGGACCAACGTTGTGCCTGGCCTGGAATCCCGGGCAGGCGCAGGGCGCTGACGCCTTCGCGGCCGGCGTGGACCAGCGCTACACGCTGGTCACGTTGCCGGCCGCATCCCTGTGGAATGAGTTGGGCGTGGAGCCGGATTTCTTGCGGGGCTTGTACGCGGCAGCGGGCGACCCCACGGCGGGCGCGGGCCGGCCAGTCATCTGGCAGGGCGCCGCGGGCCGCGAGGCGCGGCGCATCGCCGATCAGGTGCGGGTCTGCCGCTACGAGGGGCCGGCGCGGGGCCTGTACCTGGCCGCGAAGGGGCTGGAACTGGCGGCCATCGCGCTGGCGCAGGCCGTGCCGGCGCCACGGCAGCAGACGCATCAGGCGGCCCCGCTGGCCGCCGCCCGCGAGCTGGATGCGGCCCACGAGGCACGTCGCCGGCTGGCCGCCGACCTGCGCGGCGCACCGTCGTCATCGGCGTTGGCACGTGAGCTGGGCCTGCACACCCGCAAGCTGGATCAGGCCTTCAAGCGTGCGTTCGGCGTCAGCATGGCGCGCTACCTGCAAGAGGCGCGCCTGGCCCACGGCCGCGAACTGATCTTGAATGGCGGCCTGAGCGTGTCAGAAGCCGCCTGGCACGTGGGCTATGCGCCCGCGCATTTCTCGGTGGCATTTCGCCGCCGCTTCGGCGTCCCGCCCAGCGCATTGCGCTGATGCCGGTGACCGCCGGCCTCGCACAACCCGGTAACCGGCCACCACGCTAGGCGCGACCGCTCGACAACAGGAAGCCCAGCACAGCCTCGCGGAATTCGTCCGGGCGTTCGATGTTGGACAGGTGCACCGCCTGCAGCGTCAGCAGTTTCGCATCGGGTATGGTCGCGGCGATCTGTTCGCTGTGGCTGGCGGCGGTGACCGTGTCGTCGCGCCCGGCGATCACCAGCGTGGGCCGCGGGATCAGCGCAATGGTGCGGCGCAGGTCCATGTCCCGCACCGCCGCGAAATTGCCCGCCAGACCGTGCTTGTCGGTCGCCAGCAGCATGGCGCGGAAGGCGTCGATGACGGGGCCGCCGGCCCTCAGCAGTGAAGCCGGGAACCAGTTTGCCAGGAACGTCTCGGCCGTTTCGGTCATGTCGGGCGCCTGCAGCGTGGCGGCGATGCGTTCGTCCCATTGCGGCGTCGGCCCGAGATAGGGCGAGGTGTGGG
Source organism: Achromobacter sp. NCFB-sbj8-Ac1-l (assembly GCF_052695805.1). Classification (NCBI taxonomy): domain Bacteria; kingdom Pseudomonadati; phylum Pseudomonadota; class Betaproteobacteria; order Burkholderiales; family Alcaligenaceae; genus Achromobacter; species Achromobacter sp. NCFB-sbj8-Ac1-l. The sequence goes on from NZ_CP199812.1 coordinate 362,030, forward strand.
CCAGAATCAGGCGGTCAATGCGCTCGGGCGTGTGCACGCCCAGCCATTGGCCGATCATGCCGCCCAGCGACAGCCCCAGGAAGTGCGCGCGCGCCACGCCCAGCGCGTCGAACAATTCGAGCGTGTCGCCTCCCAGCCGATCCAGCGAATACGCGCCAGCCGGCACGCTGGAGCCGCCATGGCCGCGGGTGTCGAACCGCAGCACGCGGAAATGCCGCGCCAGCGCCGGCACCAGATCGTCCCACATGTGCAGCGTGGTGCCGATGGAGTTCGATAGCGCCAGAACCGGCCGGGCGGCGTCGCCATCCCAGCGGTAGGCGATGCGGGTGCCGTCGCCCGTGGTGATGAAAGAGTCGGTCTGCATGATGGCCTCATGGAAGAAGGTTCGATGAGACAGATCGTAGTTGCGGCCCGATTTTGAAGATATTACAAAGATCGCACAGAGATTGTCGGAAAAATAGACATGAGCGAATTCACGTTGCACGACTTGCAGTGCTTCGACGCGGTGGTGCGGGCGGGCGGCTTCCAGGCCGCCGCCACGCAGCTGCATCGGTCCCACCCGGCCGTGTTCGCCGCGGTGGCCAAGTTGGAGCGCCAGCTGGGCCTGGTCTTGCTGGACCGGGCCGGCTACCGCGTCAGGCCGACGCCGGCCGGGCAGTCGTTTCACCTGCGCGCGCAGGCCCTGCTGCGCGAACTGGCCGGCTTGCGTGCCCACGCCGAACAGTTGGCGATGGGCCAGGAAACCGAATTGAACGTGGTGATCGGCGACTTCTGCCCACGGCCCCTGCTGCTGGGTTGGCTGGGCCAATTCTTCGCACAGTGGCCGGCTACGCGATTGAACCTGCATTTCGAGGCGGTGACCGGCCCCTGGGAACGCCTGATGGACGGCGATGCCGACCTGATCCTGCATCGCGTCGAACCCGGCGAGGCGCAGGTCGAATGGCTGGACCTGGGCAGCGTGCCGTTCGTGCCGGTGGCCGCGCCTGGCTATCTGGGCACGCCCGCGCCACGCACCATCAAGCCGGCGCAACTGCGCGACTACACGCAGTGCGTCATGCGCGACACCGCCCGCCATACGCCCGCACGGAACTACTTCATGGTCGAAGGGGCGCGCCAGTGCACGGTCGCGGACCAGCTGATGAAGAAAGAGATCCTGCTGCAAGGCCTGGGTTGGGGCCACATGCCGCGCTTTCTGATCGAAGACGAACTGCAGGATGGCCGTCTGGTGTCGTTGGCCAACCGCCACTTGCCCGGCAGCACCGAAACACTGGCGGCCGCGCGGCGCGGCGACCGGCCGCAGGGGCCGGTGATGACGCACTTATGGCAGGCCCTGCGCGAGCAGGCGCCCGCCATCCGCCAGGCCGTGTCGCCGGTGAAAAAGCGAAAGCCTTAATCCGGAATTCGAAAGCCTTTCCGATTGCCCGCCGCTCTTCCAATGAAGATGATTATCAATCTTGTTTATTGGGTTGGAAGCGGAGGAAATTGTGGGCATCAAGACACGTGGGGCGCACGGGGGGCGGGGTAGGCCGGCGCGACGGAAACACGCAGCCCATGCAGGCGCGGCACATGCCGCACGGTGGTGGCGGCGCGGCGCCGTGGCGGTTGGCCTGGCGGCGTGCGCCGCCGGCGCCCAGGCGGCAGAACCGGACACTGCCCTGCTGGCGCCGGTCACGGTGCAGGGCGAGCAGGCCGGCGTCACCGAAGGCAGCGCGTCCTACACGGCGCCCAGCGTCACCGTCGGCGGCAAGCTGCCGCTGTCGCTGCGCGAGATTCCGCAGTCGGTGTCGGTCATTACGCGCCAGCGCATCGAAGACCAGAACCTGGTGTCGCTGGAAGACGCCATGGCGCAGACGCCGGGCATCACCATCGACCTGGCCGCCACCGCGGCGATTCCGCAGTTCTATTCGCGCGGCTTCCAGATCGAGTATTTCCAATACGACGGCGTGCCGATGCAGACGGGTGGCGCGTCCTGGGCGCAGCCCGACCTGTTCATGTTCGACCACGTCGAGCTGCTGCGCGGCGCGGCCGGCCTGTTCAATGGCGCGGGCCAGCCCGGCGGCGTCATCAACCTGGTGCGCAAGCGCCCGACGCGCGAACTGCAGTTTTCCGGATCGGCCAGCGCCGGGTCCTGGGACAACTACCGCGGCGAACTGGACCTGTCCACGCCGCTGAACGCCTCTGGCTCGGTGCGCGGCCGCATCGCCACGGCGCAGGAAGACCGCAAGTATTTCTATGACGTGGCCAACTCGCAGAAGCAGGCCTACTACGGCATTGTCGAGGCCGACCTGGGCGAGCGTACGCTGGTGACCCTGGGCGGCAGTTACCAGCAGCGCGACTGGCTGCCCTACATGATGCACCAGCCTCGCTACAAGGACGGCGGCGATCTCGGCCTGACGCGCGGTACCTACCTGGGCGCCGACTGGAATCGCTGGGACTTCGAGAACACGCAGGTGTTCGCCGAACTGGCCCATCAGTTCGCGTCCGACTGGACGGTCAAGCTCAACGTCAACCAGGCCGACGAAACCAGCAAGCTCAAGTACGCCTACGTGCGCGGCGGGGTCGATCGCCAGACTGGCCTGGGGCCGCGGCTGTACGGCGGCGCCAACCAGTACCGCAACCGGCAACTGGGCCTGGACCTGATGGTGACCGGCGCGTTCGAGGCGCTGGGCCGCCGCCACGAACTGGTGATCGGCGGAAACTGGTACGACCGTAGTGCGCGGGCCTACAACGCGTATTCCTTGCCGGGCTTTCCGGCGCGGTCGGTGGATGTCTTCCATTACGACGTCAACGACTATCCCGAGCCGGCCGACCCGCAATGGGGTAGCAAGAGCGACGTCAAGACCCGCCAATCCGGTGTGTACGCCATGACGCGCCTGAAGCTGGCCGACCCGCTGACGCTGGTGCTGGGCTCGCGCATGAGCTGGTGGCGCACGCAGAGCAGGAATCTCATCACCGGCCGCAGCGATCCGGCGGTCAGCGAGCATGGCCGCATGACGCCCTATGCCGGCCTGGTCTACGACATCGACAGCCAATGGACCGCCTACGCCAGCTATGCCGACATCTTCCGCGTGCAAAGCGATCTGCGCACGGCGGACGGCGGCTCCTTGCCGCCGGTAGTGGGGGCCAACTACGAGGCGGGCCTCAAAAGCGAATGGCTGGACGGCAAGCTGAATACGTCCTTCGCACTGTTTCGCATCACCGAGCGCAACCGCGCCCAACGCGACCCGGCCTATCCCGACGTGGGCGACTGCTGCTATGACGCCAGCGGCCAGGTGCGCAGCCAGGGCCTGGAAGCCGAGGTCTCGGGCCGCATCGCGCCAGGCTGGGAAGTCGCGGGCGGCTATACCTTCAACACCACCCGTTACCTGAAAGACAACACCAATGGCGGCGCGGCCTTCAGGACGTTCACGCCCAAGCACATCTTCCAGCTATGGACCACCTACCGATTGCCTGGTGAATGGAACCGCTGGAGCGTGGGCGGCGGCGTCAACATCAAGAGCGGCATCTACACCGAAAGCGCCGTGCAGGGCCCGGTCCGCGGCAGTTCGGTGCGCGTGTCGCAGGCCGGGTACGCGATCTGGAACGCCCGCATCGGCTACCGCGTCAGCGATCACGTGTCGCTAGGCCTGAACGTGAACAACCTGTTCGACAAGGTCTATTACCAGCGGCTGGGCAACGCCGACATGGGCAACGCCTATGGCGAGCCGCGCAGCGCCATGCTGAACCTGCGGGTCAAGTATTGAGGCGGGGGCGGTCCGCATTCGCCTTTCATGAACGAACGACAAGGAGAAATCCATGCATGCATTCCTGACGCGCGCGCTGCGCGCCACCATCCTGGGCGCTGCGCTCTGCGCAGGCGCGGCGGCTCAGGCTGCCACGCCTGCGGTGCCGGCACCTGCGCCCTCTGCGACTGCCGCCCTCGCGCCCGCCTGGGCTGCCGGCGAATACCGCTGGACGGTCGACGACCGCAATGGCGAGCCGCCCTACACGCTGCGTCTCTACGTGCAGCCGTTGCCCTCGGGCGACTATGCGCTGACCGGAAGCCTGCTGCTGGATGATGCGGAACTGGGCGCCTACGGGTCGGCGCGCCTGCGCGACGGCAAGCTGGTGCTGGACCTGACGGCCAGCGGCGGCGTGCTGCAGGCGCCGATCGACGAAGGCAAGCGGCGCCTCTACCCCAAGGGCCGCGCGCCCGAACGGGTCGACTCGGCCGGCTTTGCCACGATGCGCGCGCTGCTCGACCCGGCATCGCTCGATGGGGTGGTGCAGCGCTACCAGACCAACGTCATGACGGGCCACCACGTGCAGGGCCCGATGTACGCCAACAGCGTCATCCGCCGCGCACCCTGAAAGTGCGGGCGCGGATCAGTACTTGCCGGTGAGCAGCGCGCCGGCATCGGGCACGCGCGTCTCCAGGCCCAGCACCTTGAGCATGCGGTACACGGTGGCCGCGGCGGCGGTCACCACCGGCAGGCCCAGGCGGTCCTGCACCGGCTGGATCGAGGCCAGCGACGGCATCTGCACGCAGGCCGACAGTACCACCGCATCCACGCCGCGCGTGTCCAGGCGATTGACGTGGCTGGCCGGCGCCAGCGGGTCCTGCGCGCCCACCTTCAGGTTGTCGGCGATTTCCAGCGACAGGCTGTCGTGCACCTCGATGCCTTCGTTTTCGATGTAGTCCACCACCATCTTGGTCAGCGGCTTCATGTAGGGTGTCAGGATGGCGACCTTGCGCGCGCCGATGGCGTGCAGGCCTTCCACCAGTGCGCCGGCGCTGGAAATGACGGGTGCCGGCGCGCCGTTGTCGACGGTCGCCTGGTGCAGCCGCTCCTGCGATACGCGGTGGTAGCCCAGGCCTTGCGCCATGATGGCCACCAGGCAGGCGTAGCCCAGCACGTCCACGCGGGCGTCGGACAGCTCTTGCGCGCAGCGGTCGGATTCGCGGTCCATCGAGGCCAGCTCGGCCGCCGTCACCTGCTTCATGCGCATGCGGCTGGAATGGAAGGTGAAGCGCTCGGGCGCGATGGTCTCGCGCAGCCGCAGCATGGCCGGGATTTCCGTTTCCATGGTGGTATTGGAACTGGGAACGATCTGGCCGATGCGCAGGGCGCGGGGCGGCGTGGTCATGGCGGGGCCTCCGGGGGAAATGGTCTGCGCCCGATCGGCGCCAAACAATTCTGCTCGCCGCGAACGATAGTTTCCAATATAGTTTTTGTCTGGTTTCATATCTTTCGCAAATCAATGGCCACCATGGAACTCCGCCAACTTCGTTATTTCGCCGTGCTGGCCGAAGAGCTGAACTTCACCCGCGCCGCCGCCCGGCTGCATATTTCGCAGCCGCCGCTCAGCCTGCAGATCGCGCAGCTTGAACGCGAGCTCGACGTCAAGCTGTTCGACCGCAACAACCGCCGGGTGGCGCTGACCGAGGCCGGCGCGGCCTTCCTGAACGACGTGCGCGCCACGCTGGCCGGCCTGAAGGACGCCACCGTGCGAGCCCGCGAAGTCGACCAGGGCAGGGCGGGGCGCATCGAGATCGGCCTGTCCGGATCGCACTTCCTGGGCCCGGTGCCGGCGCTCATCGCCCGCCACGCCGCCACCCATCCGCAGGTTTCCGTGCTGCTCAACGAAATGAACCCGGCCGCGCAGCTGGATGCGCTGCGCGGGCAACGCATCGACGTCAGCATCTCGCGCACCGCGGTCGATGACGACGAACTGCAATCGCTGGCGCTCTGGCCCGACCCCGTGGTGGCGGCCTTGCCCGCCGGCCACCGGCTCGCGGCCAGAAAACGCCTGGCGTTGGCCGACCTGGCGCAGGATGCCTTCGTGATGCTGCGTCCGGACACCTCGGGCTTTGCGCGCGGCCTGGCCGACGCCTGTGCTCGCGCCGGCATCGCACACACCGTGGCCCAGCGCGTGGCCGAAGTGCCCGCTCAATTGGCGCTGGTGGCGGCCGGACTGGGCGTGGCGCTGGTGCCCCAGTCCGCCTGCGGCCATTTCGGCGATCGCATCGCGGTCTGCGCGCTGCCCGCCGAACTGTCGCGCGGCACCGTCTACGCCGTCACCCGGCGCCAGGGCCGCAACCGTGCCTTGCAGGCCTTTCTGCAGACTGCCGGCAAGATTGCCGCGCGTCGCGACGTCGCCTCTTCGGCACAGGCGAAGCCGCTCCTCCACATTCCGGAATAGGCATTTGCGCCTGCCGCGCACACACTCTCCCGCACAAGTTGATCCGTTCGATGATCACGTAGGGAGACAAGCATGTTGCACCCGCAACGCTGGCTGGCCGCCAGCGCGCTGGCGATCACCCTGGCGGGCCCCGCGCAGGCGGCCTGGCCCGAGCGACCCATCACCCTCATCATCCCGGCCTCGCCCGGCGGCACCACCGACATCGCCGCGCGCCTCATCGCGGACAAGCTGGCCGCCAGGCTGGGGCAGCAGGTCATCGTTGAAAACCGCGCCGGCGCGGCCGGCATCATCGGCGCCCAGGCCCTGGCCCGCGCCAAGCCCGACGGCTACACGCTGCTGATGGGCAACATCGGCCCCAACGCCATCAACTACGCGCTCTATAAGACGCTGCCCTACCAGGCCGCCGACTTCGCGCCCATCACGCGCGTCATCTCGGTGCCCAACGTGCTGGTCGTCAATGCGGCTTCGCCCACGCACAACGTGGCCGACCTGCTGGCCGACGCGCGTCGCGAGCCGGGCAAGATCTCGTTCGGCAGTTCCGGGTCCGGCCAGTCGCCGCACCTGTCCGCCGAACTCTTCAAACAGCGCGCCGGCATCCAGGGCACCCACGTGCCCTACAAGGGCGCCGGTCCCGCCGTGGCCGCGCTGCTGGGCCAGCAGTTCACCTTCATGATCGACAACCTGCCCAGCTCCATGCCGTACATCCAGTCCGGCAAGCTGCGCGCGCTGGCCGTCACCAGCGACCAGCGCCTGGCCGAGCTGCCCGACGTGCCCACCATGGGCGAGGCCGGCGTCAAGGACATGGTCGTCACCGCCTGGTTCGGCCTGGTCGCGCCCGCCGGCACGCCGCGACCAATCATCGACACCCTCTATGCCGCCACCCGCGACGTGGTCCGCAGCCCGGACATCGGCGCGCGGTTCCGCGCCATGGGTGGGCAGGCCGGCGGCGACACGCCGGCCGAGTTCGCTGCCTTCATCGACCAGGAACGCGCGCGCTGGCAACAGATCGTGGCCGCCGCGGGCATTGCGCAGGAGCAATAAGTGATCGACAAGATTCAGGCGTCCATGGCCGAGGCCGTGGCCATCATTCCCGACGGCGCTTCCGTGCTGGTCGGCGGCTTCGGCGAAGCTGGCGTACCCTTCGAACTGCTGCATTGCCTGGCCGAACTCGGCCGCCGCGACCTGACCCTGATCGCCAACAACGCCGGCACCTGGGACCGCGGCATCGCCGCGTTGCTCAACCGCAGGCAGGTCAGGAAAATCATCTGCTCGCACCCGCGGCCGCCCAACTCCGAAGCGTTTGCGCGCGCCTTTCGCGCCGGCGAGGTCGAACTGGAGTGCGTGCCCCAAGGCACCCTGGCCGAACGCCTGCGCGCAGCCGGCGCCGGGCTCGGGCCGTTCTACACCCCCACCGGCTACGGCACCGAACTGGCCCAGGGCCGCCACCAGGAAGTCATCGACGGCGTCGGCTACGTGCTCGAACAGCCGCTGCGCGGCGACTACGCCCTCATCCGCGCCCACCTGGGCGATCGCTGGGGCAACCTCATGTACCGCCACGCCGCCCGCAACTTCAACCCCGTCATGTGCATGGCCGCCGGCCACGCCATCGCCCAGGTCGACGACGTCGTGCCGCTGGGCACCTTCGTGCCGGAGCAGATCATGACCCAAGGCCTCTTCGTCAAGGCCGTCGTCCGGGTGGAGACCTGACATGCAGACCCCCCTGACCCGCCAACAAGTCGCCCAACTGCTCGCCAACGACATCCCCGACGGCGCCATCGTCAACCTCGGCATCGGCATGCCCACCCTGGTCGGCGACTACCTGCCGCCCGACAAGGACATCCTGCTGCAAAGCGAAAACGGCATTCTCGGCATGGGCCCCGCCGCCGTGGGCGACGCCATCGACCCCGACCTCATCAACGCCAGCCGCCTGCCCATCACGTTGCTGCCAGGCGCATCCATCACCGAGCACACCATCTCGTTCGCCATGATGCGCGGCGGCCACCTCGACTACGCCGTGCTCGGCGCCTTCCAGGTTTCCGAAAGCGGCGACCTCGCCAACTGGAAAACCGACGCCGCCGACGCTATCCCCGCGGTGGGCGGCGCCATGGATCTGGCCGTCGGCGCCAAGCAGGTCCTGGCCATCATGGAACACCGCGATCGCGACGGCGCGCCCAAGATCCTGCGCCGCTGCCGCTATCCGCTCACCGGCGCCGGCGTCGTCACCCGCATCTACACCGACCTGGCTGTCATCGACGTCACCCCCGACGGCCTGCGCGTCCACGCCGTCCTGCAAGGCATCAGCCCCGACTTCCTGCAGTCCGTCACCGAAGCCCCGCTGCAGTTCCCCGACCCGCTGCGCACCATCCAGCTCGATCCCGCCGGCACCCCGCGCTACGTGTGATCTTGCGCGCTGGTGTGTTGGCTGGCGCACCCGCAGGGCGCAAAAGCAGGACACGCCAGCCGCATCCGCGCAGACCTCTCGTCCGAAAACCCAGGAGCCCCGCCATGCCCCGTTCCTTCCTCGCTGCCCTGGCCGCCGCCGCGGTGACTTTGCTCGCGGCCTTCCCGGCACAGGCCGCCGGCCCGTATCCCGACAAACCCATCACCCTGCTGATTCCCTACCCGCCAGGCGGCAGCGCCGACATCCTCGCCCGCCCGCTGGGCGCCGCCCTGCAAAAGAAGTGGGGCCAGCCCGTCGTCCTGGAATACAAACCCGGCGCAGGCGGCGCCATCGCCTCCTCGCAACTGGCCCGCGCCAAGCCTGACGGCTACACCCTGCTCATGGTCCTGGCTGCCCACGCCATCAACCCCAGCCTCTACCCCTCGCTACCCTACGACACCCGCCGCGACTTCGCCCCGGTCTCCCTCGTCGCCACCTTGCCCATGCTCGTCTCGGCCCCGCTCGCCACGCCTGCCGACAACATCCCCGACCTCATTGCCTACGCCAAGTCCCACCCCGGCAAACTCAGCTTCGCCTCCGCCGGCAACGGCAACACCAGCCACCTCGCCGCCGAAATGTTCAAGGCCCGCACCGGCACCGACATGATGCACGTCCCCTACAAAGGCAGCGGCCCCGCCGTCGTCGCCCTGCTGGGCGGCGAAGTCTCCCTGATGTTCGACAGCATCTCCACCTCGCTCCCCCAAGTCCAATCCGGCAAACTCAAAGCCCTGGCCGTCACCGGCGACCGCCGCTCCCCCTTGCTCCCCAACGTCCCCACCGTCGCCGAATCCGTCCCCGGCTTCGTCGTCAACGGCTGGTACGGCATCCTGGCCCCCGCCGACACCCCACCCCCCATCATCGACACCCTGAGCACCGCCATCGCCACCGTTATCCAGACCCCCGACCTGAAGGCCCAACTGAACAGCTACGGCTACGAAACCGTAGGCTCCACCCCCCAAGCCTTCGGCGACCACATAGAAAAAGAACTCGCCACCTGGAAACAAGCGGTAGAAGTCTCAGGCGCAAAGCTGAACTGAGCAACGCAACGACAAGTCGCCAACACCCCCCCCGAAATCACAGCACCCCCGCCGCAAGCGCGCAGCGTCATCACGCGACGCAAGACACCGCGTAAGCCGAGCAAGGCCGCCCGCGCGGCCGGCACGAGGCGGGCCCCGCAAACCTCTCCAACCCCAAACTGACGGCGGCCTCCACGCCAAGCAAGAAGCCCGCCCCAGCGCCCACCAGTAAGGCACATCAAGAGCGCGTGACGGGGCAGGCGGGTGAGGGCGGGGCGTGTAGATTGCGCCCGACGGAATCCGAAGGAACCGCCGAAGGCGGTGACGAGGATGAGTACGGGGCAGTCCGGAGCGAAGGCTCCGGACCGCAATCGTAGCCCCGCCCTCACCCGCCTGCCCCGTCACGCGCGGCTCAAGAACTCAAACCGACGCAAAAAAGCAAAGGACCCTTCCAAAGAAGAGCCCTCAACCAAAACCATCAAAAAAACCCTCACCCAACAGTCAACACACAATCCAACGCCTCAGGCCCACTCAACCGAACCGTAAACACCCTCAACTCATCCCGCCGAAACACATGCACATCCACCCGATCCCCCGCCCGATACTGCCCCAGCAACACCTCCACCCCCGCAGCCCCCTCAACCTTCAACCCATCAATGGCCACCAGCACATCCCCCGCCGACAACCCCCCCTTATGCCCAGCCCCGCCTTCCAACACGGTAGCCAGCACCAGCGAGTCCCCTTGCTTGCGCGTGCGCACATCCAGCGACGGCAGATTCGCCGACACCTTCCACTGCACCTTGATTCCATGCGGCGCCAGCAGTTCGGCCAGCGGCACATCCGCCACGCCATAGGCATAGCGGGCGATGAAGCGCCGCGCATCCACCCCGGTTGCTTCCTTGATCACCTCGGGCAGCCCATCCTCAGGCAATCCTTGCGGTTTGCCCCGATAGAAATCCCGCCCATAGCGCTGCCACAGCAGCCGCATCACGTCGTCCAGCGAATATGCCCCGGCCGACTCCTGGCGGATCAACAGATCCAGCCCCAGCGCCACCAGCGCACCCTTCGTGTAATAGCTCACCAGCGCATTCGGTGAGTTTTCATCCTGCTTGTAATAGCGTGTCCAGGCATCGAACGAGCTTTCCGCCACCGACTGCTTGTGCCGCCCCGGCGTACGCGCCACGCTCGTGATCGTCTTGGCCAGCAGCCGCAGATAATCGTTCTGCGTGATCGCGTTCGAACGCAACAGCAGCAGATCGTCGTAGTAAGACGTGAATCCCTCGAACACCCACAGCAGCCGCGACAGGTCCGGCTGCGACAGGTCGTACGGCACGAAGGCCTGCGGCTTGATCCGCTTCACGTTCCAGGTGTGGAAATACTCGTGGCTCACCAGCCCCAGGAACCCCCGGTAGCCGTCGCCCTGGCCCTGCTGGCCCAGCACCGGCAGATCCTTGCGCGCCGTCATCAGCGCCGTGCTCGCGCGATGCTCCAGGCCGCCGTAGCCGTCGCCCGTCACCATCGTCATGAACACATAGCGATCCGCGCTGTCCAGGAACGGCGCGCGCCTGGTGCGCGGCTCGAAAAACGCGATCTGGGTTTCGCAGATCTTGCGTACATCGTCCGTGATGCGCGCCAGGTCCAGGTTGGGCGCCACGCCCGTGAACACCAGCTCGTGCTCGGCGCCATGCGCGGTGAAGCTCGCCACCTGCGGCGTGCCCATTTCCACCGGATGGTCGATCAGCGCATCGTAGTCGGGCGCCAGATAGCGTCCGAACCCATGCCGCCGCGCCGCGCCCTGATGGCCGCGGGCCTCCGGCAGGCTGGTGTAGACCTTCCAGCCGTCGATGCCGCGCGGCGGCGCCAGGTCCACCAGGCACGGCAGGTGGTCTTGCCCGTGCACCCGCAGGAACACGCTGGTGCCGTTGAAGAAGCCATGCGTTTCGTCCAGATGCGCGCCGCGCACCGACAAGTCCCAGGCGTACACCGAATACTCCACCCGTAGCGGCCCATCGCAGGGCGCCGCCTGCCAGGTGTGATTGTCTATTTTGTCGACAAGCACGCGCCGGCTGCCCGAATAGGCGGTCAACGACTCGATCTGGCGGGAGAAATCACGGATCAGGTAGCTGCCCGGAATCCAGGCCGGCAACGACAGCCGCTGGCCGTCCGGCGAGGGGGCCTGGACGGTTAGGGTTATCCGGTAGCGGTGTCCGGCGGGGTCATGGGGCGCGAGGCGGTAAAGTACGGGGAAAGCATCGGTTTTATCCATGCGCATATCTTATTTCATCCTTCCCCTGGAGACATTCAATGAGCGAGTCGTTTGTGCTGGTCGAAACCCGCGGCCGCGTCGGTCTGCTGACGCTGAACCGCCCCAAGGCGCTCAACGCGCTCAACGATCAACTGATGGACGAGCTCGGGGCGGCGCTGCTGGCCTTTGAAGCCGACGCCGGCATCGGTGCCGTGGTCATCACCGGCAGCGAAAAAGCCTTCGCCGCCGGCGCTGACATCGGCGCCATGAAAGACTGGTCGTACATGGATGTCTACGGCGGCGAATACATCACCCGCAACTGGGAAACCCTCAAGCGCATCAAGAAGCCCGTCATCGCCGCGGTCGCCGGCTATGCCCTGGGCGGGGGCTGCGAACTGGCCATGATGTGCGACATCATCATCGCCGCCGACAGCGCCAAATTCGGCCAGCCTGAAATCAAGCTGGGTGTCATCCCCGGCGCCGGCGGCACCCAGCGCCTGCCGCGCGCGGTGGGCAAGGCCAAGGCCATGGACATGGCCCTGACCGCCCGCATGATGGGCGCCGAAGAGGCCGAGCGCGCCGGCCTGGTGTCGCGCGTCGTGCCGGCCGACAAGCTCATGGAAGAGGCCATGGACGCCGCCACCGTCATCGCCTCGATGTCGCTGCCGTCGGTCATGATGGCCAAGGAGTGCGTCAACCGTGCCTTCGAAGGCTCGCTCAACGAAGGGCTGCTGTTCGAGCGCCGCGTGTTCCATTCGCTGTTCGCCACCGAAGACCAGAAGGAAGGCATGGCGGCCTTCACCGAAAAGCGCAAACCGGACTTCAAACACCGTTAATTCTTGTTACGTTGGCGCGGGGCGCTCGGTCGCGTCCCCACCCGTCCCACGCGCCCCGCCAGGGCGCGTTTTTATTGGGGGCGTTTGGGGGCCCGGGACGTTGCGCCTTGAAACCTTTGGGCAGCACCTTGTTGCAGTGTTCGGTCCTATCCTGATCGGGCGTCATCACAAAGAGGTGCCGCGCCAGAGAGGCTTGACCGAACTGGTAAGCCCACGCGCGGCGGCTCGCCTGCAAACAATAGCAACAAGGAGCCTTGCATGCGTACTTCCCCCTTTAACCGCCGGTGGTCTGCCGCCGTGCTCGCGGGCGCCCTGGGCGTCTGCTTCGTGACCGCTACGCAAGCCCAATCGCCGCGGCCGTCGATGCGGCTGGTGTCCGAGACGCCATACCCCGCCGCTGCCGCGCCCGCGCCGCAGATGAGCGCGCAGGAATTGCGCGAGACGGCCATCGATGCCTACGTCTACGCGTATCCGATGGTGCTGATGGAATTGGCCCGCCGCAAGGCCACCGCCGTGCAGTCGCCGCTGGACGGCAAGGCGCCAGTGAACCAGTTCGGCCACAAGGCCGCATTCCCCGATCCGCGCGCGGCCGACACGCCGTGGCCCAGCGCCGACGCGCTGTACTCCAGCCTGTGGTTCGACGTGTCGCGTGCGCCCTTGATCGTGCGCTTGCCCGACACCGGCAACCGCTACAGCGTGCTGTCGGCGCTGGACATGTGGAGTGATGTGTTCGCCTCGCGCGGCACCCGCACCAACGGCCCCGGCCCGCAGTCGTTCGCCATCGTCGGCCCTAACTGGCAGGGCACGCTGCCGCCCGGCGTGGACGTGATCCACAGTCCCACCTCCACCGGCTGGCTGATCGGCTGGACCCAGACCGGCGGTCCGCAGGACTACGCCAACGTGAACCAGATCCAGGCCAACATGTCGGCCAGCCCGCTGATCGCGCCGGTTGTCCCGGTGCCGGGACGCGCCCGCGGCGCGGCGTCGCCCTATCCGCAAACCGGCCCGGGGGTCGGCACCGCGCCCATCGGCAGCGACGTGCCGCTGCCCATGCCGGTCACCGTGGTCGACGGCACGCCGGCCGAGCAGGCAGCCGCCATGGACGCGGCCTCGTTCTTCACCTTGTTCTTCGACGTGCTGCGCAACAACCCGCCGCATGCCAATGACACGCCCATCCTGGATCGCATGCGCCGCATCGGGCTGGATGGTCGCCAGCCGTTCTCGTATGGCCGCCTGAGCCCGACCGTTCAGCAGGCCCTGGCCGAAGCGCAGCCCCTGGCCGGCCGCCGCATCGCCGACAGCGTGTCGCGCCTGGCCACGCCGATCAATGGTTGGAATACGGTGCTGACCGGCATCGGCACCTACGGTACCGACTACACGCGCCGCGCCGCCATCGCCTACGCGGGCCTGGGCGCGCCCACGCCGGAAGATGTGCTGTATCCGGTCACCGTGTCTGATTCCAAGGGCCGCGTGCTGTCGTCGAACGAAGACTACGTGCTGCATTTCGACAAGGGCCAGTTGCCGCCGGCCAACGCGTTCTGGTCGCTGCATGTCTACAACGACCAGCACGCCTTCCCGGACAACCCCGCCAACCGTTATGTGCTGCGCAGCACGGACGGCCTGAAGTACAACGCCGACGGTTCGCTGGACATCTATATCCAGCGGCGCGACCCCGGCGGACGCAAGCGCTCGAACTGGTTGGCGACGCCGGCCACCGAAGGCCGCTTCCTGCTGAGCATGCGTCTGTACTGGCCGCAGGACACGGCGCTGGATGGCTTGTGGGCCCCTCCGCCGGTCAAGCGGGACTGATCTGCCTGCAGCGCGAGGGCGTCGCCATGAGGGTGGCGCCCGCCAAAGGCAAAGCGGCCCCGGCGGGCCGCTTTTTTTTGGGCGATCACGTCCTGCCGATGGGCGGTGAGGGCGGCGGCGGGGTGTGCTATTCGCGTCCCCAATTTCTCTGTGAACCCGCGGGGCTTCAGGCCCGCGTTGTCACCTTACAAACCCCCGAAAGTTCATTTGCTCGGGCAAAAAGAATCACGCTATACTCTGCGGGTTTGACGCTTGCGGGATAAGGGCAAAGGTGCCGACAGCACTGGTCCTTGAGCGAGACAAGAGGGCAGGACAAAGCGGCAGGGCAACGAGGCACGGCTATGCGGCCAGGCTGAAAAGCCAGGCCAGAAAAGCCGGGCGAAAGAAGCTGGGCCAGGAACTACGTGGGGCTACTTGAATGGATTTCAATAGCGCTTTGGGGTTTCTTGTCGGGCAGGTGGCCAGGCCGGAATTTACGCGGGGAAGTTTGATGCAGCAGAACACAGTGCGGCACGAACCTGCGCGGCAGATGCAACAACAGCAACTGTCGCAACAGGGCGAAGCGCGCCAGGTTCTGGCGAATCAGGACTCGGTGGACCGGGTGCTGGTGCTTAGCGACGCGGACCGCGCGGCGCTGAATGCTCAAGCGGGTCGCGGACTCTTGTTGGCGCTGGTGGCGCAAGGCGCCATGGGGCTCGCAGCAGCAGTAATAGCGGGGGTTGTCGGAGGGGCGGCGGCAGGTTGGTCGGCGCTGGCGGGGGCAGGAGCGTATTTCATACCCAATGCGTTGTTCGCATTGCGCCTGGCTGTCAGTGTTCGGGCCGGTAAGGCCAGTCCCTTTACCTTTCTCTCTGGTGAGTTGATCAAGTTGTTCGCAACGGCCTTGCTGTTGTGGCTGCTTTCGCATGTGGCGCAGGACACGCTGGTCTGGCCTGCCGCACTGCTCGGTCTGATACTCACCTTGAAGGGATATCTCCTGCTTTTGATGTTCCGCAAGTTGTCATAGCGCGCCGGGAAATTTACGGCAAACCGAATCGTGGAATCGTCCAGCTCGCAAGGGCTGGGCATACAGCAAATAGGGTAGGATTCAAATGGCTGCTGCCAGCGACGTGTCGCCTCAGTCCGCGTATATTCAGCATCACCTGGTGCATCTGAACAATACGGGCGAGAAACAGAGCGCAATTGCTCAGTTCGACATCATCAATTACGACTCGTTGTTCTGGTCCGGCCTGACGGGTCTGATCGTCATCTTCTTCCTGTGGCGCGCCGCCAGCCGTGCGACCGCCGGCGTTCCGGGCCGCTTCCAGGCCTTCGTGGAAATGATCGTCGACATGGTCGACGACCAGGCCAAGGGCATTGTCCACAACGCCAAGAGCCGCCTCTTCATCGCCCCGCTCGCGCTCACCGTGTTCCTCTGGATCATCCTGATGAACGCGCTGGACTTGCTGCCCGTCGACCTGCTGCCCTCGATCTGGCGCTGGACCGGCCTGGGCGTGCACCATGGCGACCCCCTCTACTACCACCGCGTGCTGCCCACCGCCGACCTGAACGTGCCCATGGGCATGTCGCTGGGCGTACTGCTGCTGATGTTCTACTACGGCATCAAGATCAAGCACCCGGGCGGCTTCGTCAAAGAACTCTTCACCGCGCCGTTCCACGCGCACGGCATTGGCGCCGTCGTGCTGGCACCGTTCAACCTGCTGCTGAACCTCATCGAATACGCCGCCAAGTCCGTATCGCTGGGCATGCGGTTGTTCGGCAACATGTTTGCCGGCGAACTGATTTTCATGCTGATCGCCCTCCTGGGCGGCGCCTGGACCGGCTTCAACGGTTCGAGCATCGGCTTGGGAATCGGCCACGTGCTGGCCGGCTCGATCTGGGCAATCTTCCACATCCTGATCGTGCTGCTCCAGGCCTTCATCTTCATGATGCTGACCCTGGTGTATCTCGGCCAGGCCCACGAAGGCCACTGATCCCCCGAATTTCCGGCGTCGGCCACCCGGCCGGCGCTGGATAGCAAGATCCTCTTGCATTGAGCAGTACCCTCATTTTTTATTTTTTGACTTCAGATTTCTAACCAAGGAGTTGTCATGACCAACGTCGCTTTCGTTGCTCTCGCTTGCGGTCTTATCATCGGTCTGGGCGCTATCGGCGCTTGCATCGGCATCGCACTGATGGGCGGCAAATATCTGGAAGCCTCGGCTCGTCAGCCTGAACTGATGAACGCTCTGCAAACGAAGATGTTCCTGCTGGCTGGCCTGATCGACGCGGCATTCCTGATCGGCGTGGGTATCGCCATGCTGTTCGCCTTCGCCAACCCGTTCGTCGGCTAAGGCACGCCCGCCGGCGAAAAGGCGGGTCATGACGCTGGCGGCGATGTGGGCATAAGCCCCGTCGCCGGTCAGCAAAGTATCGAGTGCTCCGCGTTGCCCCTCCCGGGTGCCGTCGGAGCCGCAAGGTGTTAAAGGAACGACCGTGAATCTGAACGCGACGATCATTTTCCAGATGCTCGTGTTCTTCGTTCTGGGCTGGTTCACGATGAAATTCGTGTGGCCTCCTCTGACGAAGGCGATGGACGAGCGCCGCCAAAAAATCGCCGACGGCCTTGCCGCCGCCGAGAAGGGCAAGGCCGATCTGGCCCAGGCCCAGGCGCGCGTCAGTCTGATCGAGGCTTCTGCCAAGTCCGAAAACCACGCCCGCATCATCGAGGCCGAGAAACAAGCCGCCTCCCTGATCGAGCAGGCCCGCCGTGAAGCGGAAGCCGAGCGTGCCCGCATCGTGGCGCAAGCTGCACAGGATGCCGCGCAGGAAGTCCAGCGCGCCCGTGATTCGCTGCGCGACGACGTTGCCGCGCTGGCTGTCAAGGGTGCTGAACAGATCCTCAAGCGCGAGGTTGACGCCCGCGCGCACGCCGAGCTGCTGAACCAGCTTCGCGCGCAGCTTTAATCCGGGACCGTCATGGCTGAACTTTCCACTGTTGCCAGGCCCTACGCCGAAGCCTTGTTCGCCGCCGCGCGCGACGACAAGGCCGGTCTGCAGGTCTGGGCCGACCTGGTCAGCGAGCTGGCGCAGGTCGCATCCAACCCCGACGTGCGCGAGGCCATGGCCGACCCGCGTCTGGGTGACAAGCAGCGCGTCGACCTGTTTACCGGCCTGATCAAGGCCGATTTGCCGCAAGCCGCCCGCAATTTCATCGAGCTGCTGGTTGAAAACGACCGGCTGCTGCTGCTGCCCGATATCGCCACGCAATTCGTGGTGCTGCGGAATCGTCACGATGGCACGGCGCAGGCGGAAATCACCAGCGCGTTCGAGCTGAGCGATGCCCAAGTCAAAGAACTGGTCACCGCCCTTGAACACAAATTCGGCCTCAAGCTCAAGCCCAGCGTCACCGTCGACCCGTCGTTGATTGGCGGCGTGCGCGTGGCCGTCGGGGACCAGGTGCTCGATACGTCCGTACAAGCCCAATTGGCCCGCATGCGCGATACGCTCGCCGCTTAAGGCAACTAACAGGATTCCAGGAGTCAATATGCAACTCAATCCCTCCGAGATCAGCGAACTGCTCAAGAGCCGCATCGAGGGCCTGGGCGCTTCGGCTGATGTCCGTACTCAGGGCACCGTCGTGTCCGTGACCGACGGTATTACCCGCATCCACGGCTTGTCCGACGTGATGCAGGGCGAAATGCTCGAATTCCCCAACAACGTTTTCGGTCTGGCGCTCAACCTCGAGCGCGATTCCGTCGGCGCCGTTATTCTCGGTGACTACACCGGCATCTCCGAAGGCGACCAGGTCAAGACGACCGGCCGCATTCTGGAAGTTCCGGTCGGTCCCGAACTGAAAGGCCGCGTGGTCAACACGCTGGGCGAGCCGATCGACGGCAAGGGCCCGGTCAACGCCAAGGCCACCGACATCATCGAAAAAGTGGCGCCTGGCGTTATCGCCCGCCGCTCGGTGTCGCAGCCGCTGCAAACCGGCGTCAAGGCTATCGACTCGATGGTTCCCATCGGCCGTGGCCAGCGCGAACTGATCATTGGCGACCGCCAGACCGGCAAGACCGCCGTGGCCGTCGACACCATCATCAGCCAGAAGGGCAAGGGCGTCACCTGCGTGTACGTCGCTATCGGCCAGAAGGCTTCCACGATCAACAACGTGGTTCGCAAGCTGGAAGAGCACGGCGCGCTGGAATACACCATCGTCGTGGCCGCTTCGGCTTCCGACTCGGCCGCCATGCAGTACCTGGCCGCCTACGCCGGCTGCACGATGGGCGAATACTTCCGCGATCGTGGCGAAGACGCCCTGATCGTCTATGACGACCTGACCAAGCAAGCCTGGGCCTACCGCCAAGTGTCGCTGCTGCTGCGCCGTCCGCCGGGCCGCGAAGCCTACCCGGGCGACGTGTTCTACCTGCACTCGCGCCTGCTGGAACGCGCTGCCCGCGTGAACGAAGACTACGTCGAGAAGTTCACCGATGGCGCCGTCAAGGGCAAGACCGGCTCGCTGACCGCGCTGCCGATCATCGAAACCCAGGCTGGCGACGTGTCCGCCTTCGTTCCGACCAACGTGATCTCGATCACCGACGGCCAGATCTTCCTGGAAACCGACCTGTTCAACGCCGGTGTCCGTCCCGCCATCAACGCCGGTATCTCGGTGTCGCGTGTGGGTGGCGCTGCGCAGACCAAGGTCATCAAGAAGCTGTCCGGCGGTATCCGTACCGACCTGGCGCAGTACCGTGAACTGGCCGCCTTCGCGCAGTTCGCTTCCGACCTGGACGACGCCACCCGTCGCCAGCTGGAACGCGGCAAGCGCGTGGTCGAACTGCTCAAGCAGCCGCAATACCAGCCGCTGCAAGTGTGGGAACTGGCCGTCACGCTGTACACGGTCAACAACGGCTACCTGGATGACGTGGACGTGGCCCAAGTGCTGTCGTTCGAGAAGTCGCTGAAGGATCAGCTCAAGGCCAAGCATGCGGCCCTGATCCAGCGCATCGAAGACACCAAGGAACTGTCCAAGGACGACGAGGCCGAACTGGCCACCGCCGTTCAGGAATTCAAGAAGCACGGTGCTTTTTAAGAAAGTGATGGGTTAGGCGTCTGCAACGCCTCACCCATCCTTACCGGATGGTTGAGGCGTGAGCGGAACCCATCGGCCAGTCTTCACAGGAAAGCGCAATGCCCGGAATTAAGGAAATCCGAACCAAGATCAAGAGCGTGCAAAACACGCGCAAGATCACCAAGGCGATGGAAATGGTCGCCGCATCCAAGATGCGCAAGGCGCAGGAACGGATGCGTGCCGGTCGTCCGTACGCCACCAAGGTGCGCGAGATTGCTGCGCACCTGATGCAAGCCAACCCCGAGTACAGCCACCCGTACCTGGTCGAACGCGAAGTCAAGGCGGTCGGCGTGGTCATGGTGACGACCGACAAGGGTTTGTGCGGCGGCTTGAACACCAACATCACTCGCGTGGTGCTGGGCAAGCTGAAAGAGTTCGAGAAGAACGGCATCGCCGTGCAAGCGACCGCTTTCGGCAACAAGGGCGTGGGTGTGCTGACCCGTATCGGCGCCAAACTGGTGTCCCAGGACGTGCAACTGGGCGACAAGCCGCAACTGGACCGCCTGCTGGGCGCGATCAAGGTGCAGCTGGACGCCTACCTGGAAGGCCGCATCGACGCGCTGTACGTGGCTTCGACCCGCTTCGTCAACACGATGAAGCAGGAGCCGCTGTTCCTGCGCCTGCTGCCGTTGGCCAGCGGTTTGGAAGATCCGTACCAGACGGGCGCCGAAAGCCTGGCGAAGACGTCGGAAGTGAAGTCGGACTACAGCTGGGATTACATCTACGAACCCGACGCCCGTAGCGTGATCGACGACCTGCTGCAGCGTTACGTTGAAGGCCTGCTGTACCAAGCCGTGGCCGAGAACATGGCTTCGGAGCAGTCGGCCCGGATGGTCGCCATGAAGGCGGCGTCGGACAACGCCAAGAAGGTCATCGGCGATCTGCAGCTGGTCTACAACAAGACCCGCCAGGCCGCGATCACCAAAGAAATTTCGGAAATCGTAGGGGGCGCTGCCGCCGTTTAAGGCAGGCAGCTCCCATCTAAAGCTATCAAGCAAGGAATCGACATGAGCAACGGAACCATCGTTCAGTGCATCGGCGCCGTGGTGGATATTCAGTTCCCCCGCGATCACATGCCCAAGATCTATGAAGCGCTTACCCTGGCCGACGACGAGACCTCCTCGTTCGCCGAAAAGGGCCTGACGCTGGAAGTGCAGCAACAGCTGGGCGACGGCGTGGTGCGTACCATTGCGCTGGGCTCCAGCGACGGCCTGCGCCGCGGCATGAAGGTCACGGGCACGGGCGCCCCGATCTCGGTGCCGGTCGGCACCGGCACGCTGGGCCGCATCATGGACGTGCTGGGTCGTCCCATCGACGAAGCCGGCCCGATCCAGCACGAAGAAAAGCGTGGCATCCACCAATCGGCTCCCCGCTTCGACGAACTGTCGCCGTCGGTGGAACTGCTGGAAACCGGCATCAAGGTTATTGACCTGGTGTGCCCGTTCGCCAAGGGCGGCAAGGTCGGCCTGTTCGGCGGCGCCGGCGTGGGCAAGACCGTCAACATGATGGAACTGATCAACAACATCGCCAAGCAGCACAGCGGTCTGTCGGTGTTTGCCGGCGTGGGTGAGCGTACCCGCGAAGGCAACGACTTCTACCACGAAATGGAAGAGTCGAACGTTCTGGACAAGGTCGCCATGGTGTTCGGTCAGATGAACGAACCCCCGGGCAACCGTCTGCGCGTGGCGCTGACCGGCCTGACGATGGCCGAGAAGTTCCGCGACGAAGGCCGCGACATCCTGTTCTTCGTCGACAACATCTACCGCTACACCCTGGCCGGTACCGAAGTGTCGGCACTGCTGGGCCGTATGCCGTCGGCCGTGGGCTACCAGCCCACGCTGGCCGAAGAAATGGGCAAGCTGCAAGAGCGCATCACGTCGACCAAGACCGGCTCGATCACCTCGATCCAGGCCGTGTACGTCCCTGCGGACGACTTGACCGACCCGTCGCCTGCCACGACCTTCCAGCATTTGGACTCGACCGTCGTGCTGTCGCGTGACATCGCCTCGCTGGGTATCTACCCCGCCGTGGACCCGCTGGATTCGTCCAGCCGCCAGCTCGACCCGCAAGTCGTCGGCGAAGAGCACTACGCCGTGGCCCGTGGCGTGCAGCAAACGCTGCAGCGCTACAAGGAACTGCGCGACATCATCGCGATTCTGGGCATGGACGAACTGTCGCCGGAAGACAAGCAGGCCGTGGCCCGCGCGCGCAAGATCCAGCGCTTCCTGTCGCAGCCGTTCCACGTGGCCGAAGTGTTCACCGGCTCGCCCGGCAAGTACGTTCCGCTGGCTGAAACCATCCGTGGTTTCAAGATGATCGTGAACGGCGAATGCGATGCCTTGCCGGAACAGGCCTTCTACATGGTCGGTTCGATCGACGAGGCCTTCGAGAAGGCCAAGAAACTGCAATAAGGAACCGATATGGCTACCCTGCATGTGGATGTCGTCAGCGCAGAGGAAGCGATCTTCTCCGGTGAGGCGAAGTTCGTGGTGCTGCCTGGCGAGGCGGGTGAACTGGGCATTCTGCCCGGCCACACCCCGCTGATTTCGCGCATACGCCCCGGGACGGTCAAGATCGTTCGTGCCGACCAAGGCGAGGAAAACATCTTCGTCGCCGGGGGCATTCTGGAAGTGCAGCCGGGCAGCGTGACGGTCCTGGCCGACACCGCCATCCGTGCCGCGGACCTGGACGAAGCCCGTGCCCTGGAAGCGCGCAAGCGCGCCGAAGAGGCCCTGGCCAACGCCAAGGACAAGGCCGACATCGCGGTTGTCGAAGCTGAACTCGCCATGCTGGCTGCGCAAGCCATCGCGGCGCGCAAGCTGCGCCAAGGCGGCCGTTCGCACTAAGCGACAGTTGTCCGCCGGGGTTTGCCCCGGACTTGAAAGAAGCGGCCCACGGGCCGCTTTTTTCATGCCGGCCGCGGGGCCCCCGGTCTCGGCAAACCATCAGGAAAGTTGCGTTCGCTACGAATGGCGAGCGGAACGGCCCGCCCGTAGCCTTCAACTTTAGGCAAGCTGCCTGAGGAAGAAAGCGTGCGAGACACCACGGATTGCGGGGTACTGCTGACCCCTGGCCACGAAACTGCCATGCGCGACTGGGTCGTGCGCGACCAGCCCAGGCTGGCCAGGGTGCGGCTGCACCTGGTGCCTTTGCGGGCCCAGGCCGCCGTGGCAGGGGCACCCGATAGCCGCGCTGCCGGCAGACGGGCTGGCACAGGCGTTGCGAGCGTTTCCGCCCGGGTCGCCAGCGACGGCCCGGACATTCACGCGCTGGCCCGGCTGGCAGTGGGCCTGCGGCGCTACGACCATTGCATCCTGCCCGTCGCGCCGGCCTCGCTGGCCTGGACGCGCATGGCCTTGCAGCAGGCGGGCGAGTCGCTGGTCACGCCGGTGCTGCTGTTCGTGCACGACATGACCGCGCCGGCCATCGAAGACCTGCTGCAACTGGGCGCGGCCGATTTCATGACGGCGCCGTATTGCCTGGAAAGCCTGCGGGTGAGGCTGGGGCGCCTGGCCCGGCGCGGGCCGTGGGCGCCATCTGGCCAGCTCGCGGAAGCCGGGGTCGTGTACCCCGCGCCGGACCCGGACAGGGCTGGCCGGCCTGATGCAAGACTGCCGCTGGCTCGGCAGGTGCCGCCGTCGGACGTTCGTCCGCCACTGGCGCGTCAGGTGCTGCAGCAAGGCCTGGCGGGCCTGCAGTACCAGGCGGACCGGGGCACGCACGAGCCTTTTCGCCAAGCCAAGGCGCGGGTGGTGGACGGCTTTGAGTCCGACTACATCCGCCTGGCGTTGTCGCGCCACCAGGGCAATGTGGCACGGGCCGCCCGGGCCTCCAGCAAGCACAGGCGGGCATTCTGGGCGCTGATGCGCAAGCACGGCATCGACGCCGCGCCGTACCGGCGCCGGGCTGAACGCGGCGACGTCTGACGGGCATCGCCCGGCAACACGGCGCGGCGCATGGCGCACGGGCCGGCGCAGCAGCCACGGAGGTTGCCGGCCGCCAGGGCTGGAATCCAAGTGAAAAACGTCCGGCTTTGCGCACCGGCAAGGCGTTGGCAGGCCCCGGTCATGCCCTGTCAGCTTGGGGCAGTAAAATCACGGCTTCCGATCATCGAGGATAGTCGTGTCCGCTGCCGTCTTGAAGAACGATGTGTTCTTGCGCTCGCTCTTGCGCGAGCCCGTGCCCTATACCCCCATCTGGCTCATGCGCCAGGCGGGTCGCTACCTGCCCGAATACCGCCAGACGCGAGCGCGGGCCGGTTCCTTCATGGGCCTGGCTCAGAACCCGGACTACGCGTCGGAAGTCACGTTGCAGCCGCTCGAGCGCTTCGACCTGGACGCGGCCATCCTGTTTTCCGACATCCTGACCGTGCCGCACGCCATGGGCCTGGGCCTGGACTTCGCCGAGGGCGAGGGCCCGCGCTTTGCCCGCCCGGTGCGCACGGAAGATGACGTGGCGCGCCTGGCCGTGCCCGACATGGACAAGCTGCGCTATGTGTTCGATGCGGTATCCACCATCCGCCGCGACCTGGACGGCAAGGTGCCGCTGATCGGCTTTGCCGGCAGCCCCTGGACGATCGCCTGCTACATGGTCGAAGGGCAGGGCAGCGACGACTACCGCCTGATCAAGACCATGCTGTATTCGCGTCCGGACCTGCTGCACCGCATTCTCGAAATCAACGCCGAAGCTACCCTGCAGTACCTGAATGCGCAGATCGCCGCGGGTGCGCAGGCCGTGATGTTGTTCGACAGCTGGGGCGGCGTGCTGGCCGACGGCCTGTTCCAGCAGTTCTCGCTGGCCTATACCCGCAAGGTCGTGGCGGGCCTGACCCGCGAACACGAAGGGCGCCGCGTGCCCGCGATTGTCTTCACCAAGGGGGGCGGACAGTGGCTGGAAGCCATCGCCGCTTGTGGTTGCGATGCCGTGGGCCTGGACTGGACCGTGGACCTGGCTGCGGCGCGGCGCCGCACCGGCGATTCGGTCGCGTTCCAGGGCAACCTGGACCCCATGGCGTTGTTCGGCGGCGGCCCCGCCATCCGTGCCGAGGCGCGCCGGGTGCTGGATGCCTTCGGCCCGGTGGGCAAGGGCGGCCATGTGTTCAACTTGGGCCATGGCATTTCGCGTTTCACGCCGCCCGAAGCGGTAGCCGAATTGGTCGACGAAGTCCACCAACACAGCCGTTCGCTCAGAGGGTAAGTGAGTGAACGCTTCGGCCCTTAGGGCCGAAGCTGGAGGCCCCGGGCGGAGACTTGTGCACAGCAAGATTACGCTTGGGGAAAACCCTCTAGAAGCTTGTTTACAATCTTGGAAGTTTGCATAAGCTATTGTTTTTGTTGGAATAAAATAGGTTTTCAACAGCTTTGCAAGACTTGATGCAATCTTGCCTTATTCCAATTTCTGACGTTGCTCCAGCCTTTTCCCCAAAGTTATCCACAGGGTAGGGACCGGAGCCGTTTCGGGTCCGCCCAGTCAATGTTCCGTTCCGCAGCTCATGTCTGAAGTCTTCGCGCTGGTCGAATCCACGCCGGTCGAGCCGGCGGCGACCTCCTGGGTGCGCGTGGCGCTGGACGTGCCGCTGCCCGGTCCGTTCGACTATCGCCACACAGCCCCCATTACGGCGGGCCTGCGGGTGATCGTGCCGTTCGGCCGCCGCAAGCTGGTCGGCGTGGTGGTGGACAACCCGGCCGAACCGTCCTTCGAACCGAAGCAGATCAAGCCGATCGAGGCGGTGCTGGAAGACCTGCCGCCGTTTGACGACGCCTGGCTGCGCCTGGCCCGGTTTGCCGCCGAATACTATCAACGGCCGCTGGGCGAGGTGATGCTGCCCACGCTGCCGCCACCGCTGCGCAAACCCACCGCCTACCAGGGCAAGCGGTCGGCGGGCGGCCCGGTGGCGCGGCTGGATGCGCGCAAACGCAAGGCGGTACGCGCCGCCGCGACGGCCGACCAGCCGCCCGACCTGAACGACGCCCAGCAGACCGCGGTAGACGCCATCGCCGGGCTGACAAGCTTCAAGCCGGTGCTGCTGTACGGCGTAACCGGCAGCGGCAAGACCGAGGTCTACCTGCGCGCCGCCGAAAAGGTCCTGGCGGCCGGGCGCCAGGTGCTGCTGATGGTGCCGGAAATCAACCTGACACCGCAGCTGGAAGGTGCGCTGCGGGCCCGGCTGGAAAGCCTGGTGGGCCCGGACGGCCTGGCGGTGATGCATAGCGGCCTGTCCGATGGCGAACGGCTGCAGGCCTGGTCGCGGGCGCAACGCGGCCAGGCGCGGATGCTGCTGGGCACGCGCATGTCGATCTTTGCGCCGATGAGCGAGCTGGGCCTGATCGTGGTCGACGAAGAGCACGATGCGTCCTACAAGCAGCAGGACGGCCTGCGCTATTCCGCGCGCGACCTGGCGGTGTGGCGCGCACACGACCTGGATATTCCGGTGGTGCTGGGGTCGGCCACGCCGTCGCTGGAAACCTGGCAGCACGCCGAGCGCGGGCGCTACCTGCGGCTGGCCTTGCCGGCGCGCGCGCGGTCCAGCACCTTGCCGTCGATGAAGCTGGTGGACACCCGCCGCCTGCAAATGAAGCACGGCATGTCGCCGCAGCTGCTGGAAGCCATCGGCGAGCGCCTGGCCAACAAAGAGCAGTCGCTGATTTTCCTGAACCGGCGCGGCTTTGCGCCGGTGCTGCATTGCCAATCCTGCGGTTGGGTCAGCAACTGTCCGCGCTGCACGGCCTTCACCGTGCTGCATCGCGCGGGCCGTGGCCACCGCCTGCAATGCCATCACTGCGGCTACCAGGCGCCGGTGCCGCATGCCTGCCCCGAATGCGGCGACCAGGATCTGGCGCCGATGGGTCGCGGCACCCAGCGCGTGGAAGAGCACCTGGCCGAGCTGTTCCCCGAAGCCCGCATCCTGCGCATCGATGCCGACAGCACGCGCAAGAAAGGCAGCGCCGAGGCCCTGTTCGCCTCGGTGCATGCGGGCGAGGTCGACATCCTGGTGGGCACCCAGATGGTGGCCAAGGGCCACGATTTTGCGCGGCTGGGGCTGGTGGGGGTGTTGAATCCGGACTCGGCCCTGTTTGCCCACGATTTCCGCGCGCCCGAACGCCTGTTCGCCCAGCTGATGCAGGTGGCGGGGCGGGCCGGGCGCCACCAAGGCAACGGCCAGGTCATCATCCAGACCGGTTACCCCGAGCAGCCCGTGTACCAGGCCCTGCTGCGGCACGACTACGCGGGTTTTGCCCGCCATGCGCTGCACGAACGCGAAAGCACCGGCCTGCCGCCGTTTGCCTACCAGGCGCTATTGACGGCCGAGGCGCGCGAGCTGGCGGTGGCGCAGGCATTCCTGCAGCAGGCGCGGGCCTTGCCCGAAGGCGAATGGGCGGCCGATTTCCCGGGGCTGGACGCCATCATGCTGTACGACCCGGTGCCGCTGCGGGTGGTGCGGGTGGCCAATATCGAGCGCGCCCAGTTGCTGGTCGAAAGCACCAGCCGCCCGGCGTTGCAGGCGTTTCTGGCGTCGTGGTCGCACCATCTGCCGTATCTGGCCAACGAGGCCCGCGTGCGCTGGCAACTGGAGGTCGATCCGCTGGAAATCTGACGGCGGCGGCCTCGGCGTCGCCACCCTGATTGCTCTATGATCGTGCTCCATTCTCTGAGTCTCCATGTCCGCAAGCGAACCCATTGGCCACGGCCTGAACCCCGCGCAGAAAGAAGCGGTGCTGTACCTGGACGGCCCTTGCCTGGTGCTGGCCGGCGCAGGCAGCGGCAAGACGCGCGTGATCACGCAGAAGATCGCCTACCTGCTGCGCGAATGCGGTTACATGGGCCGCAACGTGGTGGCGCTGACCTTCACCAACAAGGCCGCGCGCGAGATGGACGAGCGCGTCAAGACGCTGGTCGACCGCAAGCTGGGCAAGGGCCTGACCATCAGCACCTTCCACTCGCTGGGGGTGAAGATGCTGCGCGAAGAGGCTCGCAATGCCGGCCTGAAACCCACGTTTTCGATCCTGGATGCCGATGACGCCATGGCGATCATCCAGGAACTGCTCGCCACCACCGACAAGGGCCGGCTGCGCCACGTGCAGGGCATCATCTCGCTGTGGAAGAACGCGCTGATGGAACCGGACGATGCCGCGCGCGAAGCCATCACGCCGGGCGACGTCGAAGCCGCCAATGTCTACCGCAGCTATGCCGCCACGCTGGCCGCCTACCAGGCGGTGGATTTCGACGACCTGATCCGCATCCCGGCGATGCTGCTGGCCAACAACGAAGAAGTGCGCACCCGCTGGCAGAACCGCGTGCGCTATTTGCTGGTGGACGAATACCAGGACACCAACGTGTGCCAGTACCGCCTGGTGCAGCTATTGACCGGGCCGCGCGCCATGTTCACGGCGGTGGGCGACGACGACCAGGCCATCTACGCCTGGCGCGGTGCCACCATCGAGAACCTGGCCAAGCTCACGACCGACTACCCGAACCTCAAGCTCATCAAGCTGGAGCAGAACTATCGGTCGGTGCAGCGCATCCTGGCGGCGGCCAACCAGGTGATCGAAAAGAATCCCAAGCTGTTCGACAAGAAACTGTGGTCGGACCTGGGCGTGGGCGAGCCCATCGTGGTGTCGGCCATGGACGGCGAAGAGCAGGAAGCCGAATCCATCGCCATGAAGATCTCGGCCTCGCGCTTCGAACGCCAGGCGCAATGGAAGGACTTCGCCATCCTGTATCGCGGCAATCACCAGTCGCGCATTCTCGAGCAGGCGCTGCGCAACCTGAAGATTCCGTACACGATCTCGGGTGGGCAGAGCTTTTTCGACAAGGCCGAAGTGCGCGACGTGCTGTCGTACCTGCGCCTGTTGGCCAACGACGATGACGATCCCGCTTTCATTCGCGCGGCCACCACGCCCAAGCGCGGCATCGGCCAGGCCACGCTGCAGACGCTGGGCCAGTACGCCGCCAGCCGCGAGCTTTCGATGCTGGCGGCGGTGGAAGAAACCGGCCTGGAGAGCCTGCTGGCTCCGCGCCAGCTGGAACCCCTGCGCACCTTCACCGAATTCATCCGCCGCATGCAGTGGCGCGCCGGCCGGGGCGCCACGTCGGGCAAGGACGCCGCACCGGCTGAACCCGCCGGCGTCATCCTGGACGATCTGGTGCAGGCCATCCAATACGAACGCCACCTGTTCGAGCTGTTCGACGAGCGGCCGGCGCAGACGCGCTGGCAGAACGTGCTGGAACTGACCGGCTGGCTCAAGCGCAAGGCCGAAGAAGACAACATGTCGCTGTTCGACCTGGTGCAGCACGTGGCGCTGGTCACCATGCTGGAGCGCGGCGAAGAAGAAGAGCCGGACGCGGTCAAGATGTCGACCCTGCACGCGTCCAAGGGGCTGGAATATCCGCACGTCTACCTGGCCGGCGTCGAAGAAGGCCTGCTGCCGCACCTGGGCAAGGACGACGAAGACGGCGACCCGGCGCGTGCCGCCGAAAACCTGGCCACCCGCATCCAGGAAGAACGCCGCCTGATGTACGTGGGCATCACGCGGGCCCAGCGCAGCCTGAACCTCAGCTGGTGCAAGCGCCGTCGCCGGGCGCGCGAAGACGTGGTGCGCGAGCCATCGCGTTTCATCGAGGAAATGGGGCTGGATGATCCGACCGTGCAGGAAGACGAGACCACGGCCGCCATGAATCCCAAAGAGCGCATGGCCATGCTCAAGGCGTTGCTCAAGAAGTAGCGCCGCAATAAATTACATGACGGAGGGCGGCTTCAGGGCGTATACCTGCCGCTTTGCACCATGGCGCTATCCATGAAGGACGACGTTCGATATCAACCGGTGGCGGGTACGCCGGGCCTGGTGCTGGGCGTAGCGCGCCTGTCCGAATTCCAGTTCGACCGGCACTACCACGTGGATTACCACATCGGCCTGGTGACGCAGGGCGTGCAGCGCCAGACCTTTGGCGGCCGGAGCATCCTGCTGGGGCCCGGCGCGGTGGCGCTGATGCCGCCGGGCGAGGTCCATGACGGCACCGGCGTGGACGACTACGGCCACAGCTATACGCTGAAGACCTTCCGCATCGCGCCGGACCTGATGCGCGGTTTCATCGCCGAAGTCTCGGGGGCGGGGCCGGACGAGCGCTTCACGGGCACGCTGGTCGAAGATGCGCGGCTGGCGGCTCGCTTCATGGCATTGCACGCGTCGTGGATGGACGGCGCGCCTTCCGGTCCGCTGGCGCATGAATCCGTATCGTTGGCGCTGATGGGCGCCTTGTTCGCCCGTACCGGCGCCGTGGCGCCGCAGGATATCCGCGGCGGCCTGTCGGCCGTGCATACGCGCCAGGTGCTGGATTACTGCCAGGCCCACCTGGCCGACAAGATCAGCCTGCAAGACCTGGCGCGGCTGTGCGGCCTGAGCCGCTACCAGTTCCTGCGGCGTTTCGCGCTATCGGTCGGCCTGACCCCGCATGCCTGGCTGACGCGGCTGCGCCTGGAGCGGGCCTGCGCGGTGCTGGCGCGCGCGCAGGCGTCGATCGCGCAGGTCGCGGCCGACGTGGGCTTCTACGATCAAAGCCACTTCAACCGCGCGTTCCGCACGGCCTACGGCGTGGCGCCGTCGGCGTTTCGGCGCGCAGCGTAGCCCCGATACGAAGCCCTACCGGCACTGTTCGCGCAGCGCCGCCAGGAAATGGTCCACGTCCTGTTCGCGCGTGGCGAACGAGGTGACCAGGCGCACCACGCCAGGGCCCCACCGATCGTGATAGAAGCGAAAGCCCTGTGCGAGCAGCCCTTCGATGGCCGCGGCCGGCAGGCGGCAGAACAGGATGTTGGCCTCTGCCGGTCCTTGCGTTTGCACGCCCGGCAGGTCGGCCATGCCGGCGGCCAGGCGGGCCGCCATGGCGTTGGCCTGGCGCGCGTTGCGCAGCCACAGGCCGTCATCCAGATAGGCTTCCATCTGGGCCGACAGCAGGCGCATCTTCGAGAACAGGTGACCGCCGCGCTTGCGCCGGTAAGCCAGTTCGGTGGCCAGGCCCGGCTCGAACAGCACGATGGCTTCCGCGCCCAGCACGCCGTTCTTGGTGGCGCCGAACGACAGCGCCTTGACGCCCGCCTTCCAGGTCATCTCGGCGGGGGTGCAGCCCAGGCTGACCAGCGCGTTGGCAAAGCGTGCGCCGTCCATGTGCAGCGGCAGGCCGGCGCCCCGGCAGATCTCGCTGATCGCGGCGATTTCAGCCAGCGTGTAGACGCTGCCGGTTTCAGTCGCCTGAGTGATGCTGACGCAGGCGGGCTGCATGGAATGCACGTCGCCGACCTTGCGGCGCACTTCGACGGCAAGTTGCGCCGGGTCGATCTTGGCGGCGTCGCCGTCCAGCAAGGTCAGGCGGGCGCCGCTGGTGTAGAACTGCGGCGCGCCGCATTCGTCGTTGGCAATGTGGCTTTGCGCGTGGCACAGCACGCTGCCCCACGGCGGCGTCAGCACCGACAGCGCCAGCGAATTGGCCGCGGTGCCGGTCGGCACCAGCAACACCTCGACCTCGTGTTCGAAAATCTCGGCCAATTGCCGCGCCACGCGCTGGCTGGCGTCGTCGGCGCCATAGGGTTGGGCCTGTCCCTCATTGGCGCGCAGCAGCGCCTCCAGGACTTGCGGGCTGGCGCCGGCGATGTTGTCGCTGGAAAAACCCAGCTGCGGGGAAAACGGGGGGGAAGTGTCCAAGGCAAGGCTCTCTGGCGGATAGGGCGAATGCCCACTATGCCGACCCGGTGGCAGGCGGGCTTGTAGAAAATTGCACGCCGCTTACACTGGGACGTATCGCCAAGGCCCCGCGCCGGGCTTGTCTTGAAGGAGCGCATCATGTGCCGCTGGCTCGCTTACACCGGTAGTCCCCTGCAAATGGAGAGCGTGCTGTTCAAGGCCAGGCACTCTCTGATCGACCAGAGCCTGCACGCCCGCATGAGCGTCACCACCACCAATGGCGACGGCTTCGGCCTGGGCTGGTACAGCCCGCCGCGAGGCGGCCGGCACCCGAATGGCCAAGCACCGAATGACGCACCCCAGGCAAGCCCGCCCCAAGAGCCGCCATTCCGCTACCGCAGCGTGCATCCCGCCTGGAACGACCGCAACCTGCGCGAAGCGGCGCGCGCGATCCACGCCCCGCTCTTCGTGGCGCACATTCGCGCCGCCACCGACACGCCGGCCCAGGAGACCAACTGCCACCCGTTTCGCCACGGCAACTGGCTGTTCGTGCACAACGGCGTGATCCGCGACTACCCGCTCTTGCGGCGCGACTTGATGCTGATGATCGCGCCGAGCTATTTCGGATCCCTGGAAGGGTCGACCGATTCCGAGGTGATGTTCCTGCTGGCGCTGACGTTCGGCCTGGAAGAGGACGCGCTGCCGGCGCTGGCGCGCATGGTCGGCGCGGTCGAAGAGACCGGCCGGCGTCACGGCGTGGCGCAGCCCATCAATATGACGGTGTGCGCCCTGGACGGCGAACGCCTGATCGCGGTGCGCTATTCCAGCGAACGCGAATCGCGCACCCTGTTTCACAACACCTGCGTGCACCACCTGCGCCAGCTGTACCCCGACGATCCGCAGATCGCGGCGCTGGATGACAACGCCTTCCTGCTGCTGTCCGAGCCGCTGTCCGAGATGCCGGGGGCCTGGGAAGAAGTGCCCGAGGCCACCGCCATCATCGCGGCGCACGGCCGGGTGGAGCATTACCCGTTCGTGCCGGTGGCGCCGGGCGCCTGAACGCCGTAGCGGGCCGCGGGCGCATTGCGAGACAGTTCCGGGCCCAGCGCCTGGCGCGCGTCTTCCAGGCGCTGCCACAGGGCCGCTTCGCCCAAGGCGGGAATGGTCACGAACTCGCCCTGGTCCAGGCCGGCCAGCGCGGCCTGCACCATGTCATCGGCGCTCATCACGATGGCGGCCGGCAATTCGCTGGCCGGTTTTCCCGCCAGGTCCCAGAAGTCGGTGCCCGTGGCGCCCGGCAGTACGGCCTGGATGCGCAGGCCCTTGTCGGCCAGCTCGTGGCGCAGCGATTGCGAGTACGCCAGCACATACGCCTTGCTGGCGCCATAGACGCCGTTGAGCAGTTCCGGATGCAGCGCCACGACCGACGCAATGTTGATCAGCGTGCCGTTGCCGCGCGCGACGAACCCCGGCACCGCGGCCATGGTCAGGCGTGTCAACGCGCTGACGTTCAGGTCGATCATGGCCTGCATCTGGTCGGGATCCGATTGCAGCAGTGGCGCCACCGAGCCGATACCGGCGTTGTTCACCAGCACGGTCAGCGACTCGTCTTCACGCAGCTCACGCGCCACCCGGACCAGGCCGTCGGCATCGGCCAGGTCGGCCGGCAACACACGTACGTCGCGGCCGGTTTCGGCGCGCAGGCGCGCCGCCAGTGCTTCCAGCCGGCCGGCGTTGCGCGCCACCAGCGTCAGGTCATGGCCGCGGCGGGCCAGGTGATGCGCGTAGCGTGCGCCGATACCGGTCGAGGCACCGGTGACCAGGGCGCGGCCGGGCGTGTGATTCAAGGGGGTAGTGCTCATGTTGGCTCCAAGGGGAAGGCGGTGGATGCCGCCGGTACCCATGCAGAGTAGAATTGGCAGGAAATATCCTCAATGACATAGAAACGTCTTTTTAGGACATTCCGATGAAATCGGCCGGCTCAGGACGTGGACCCCGGCCTGAGCCAGGGCTTTTCTTCTCTTGGCAGGCTTCTCCATGAAAACGATCGCGATCGTGCTGCACCCCGGTTTCCAGGTTCTGAGCCTGGCCGCCAGTTCCGTTTTCGAAACGGTCAACATGCACCTGGAGTCGGCGCAATACCGGGTGACGCTGGTGTCCGAACACGGTGGTCCGGTGCCCAGTTCACAGGGTTTTTCGGTGGATTCCACCAAGCTGGGCCGGCGCACATTCGACACGCTGATCGTGGCCGGCGACAACACCGGCGCGGGGGCGTCCGATGGTTTGCTGCGCGCCTTGCAGGCCGCCAGCAAGCGCGTGCGCCGCTGCGCCGCCATGTGCACCGGCGCCTTCATCCTGGCGCAGGCCGGCCTGCTGGAAGGGCGCCGCGTCACCACGCACTGGCACTTTGCGCGGCGGCTGCAACGCGAATACCCCGGCCTGCAGGTGGACGAAGACCGCATCTACGTGGCCGACGGCCCGATCTGGACGTCGGCGGGCATGAGCGCAGGCGTGGACCTGGCGCTGGCGATGGTGGAAGCCGACCTGGGGGCGGACGTGGCCCGCATGGTGGCGCGCAAGCTGGTGCTGACGCAGCGCCGCGCGGGTGGCCAGTCGCAGTATTCCGCGTTGCTGGAACTGGACGCCAAGTCCGACCGGGTGCAGACGGCGCTGGCTTACGCCAAGGCCAACCTGAGGGCCGAACTGTCGGTCGACGAACTGGCCCGCGCCGCACACCTGAGCCCGCGCCAGTTCAGCCGCGTCTTCCGCCTGGAAACCGGCCAGTCGCCCGCCAAGGCGGTGGAGCACCTGCGGCTGGAGGCCGCGCAGGGCATGATGCAATCCGGCCGCCACTCGGCCGAGGTGGTGGCGCGCGAAACGGGCTTTGGCGACCGCGACCGCATGCGCAAGGCCTTCCTGCGCGCATTCGGCCAATCGCCACAGGCGATGCAACGGCTGATACGCGCCTGACCCCGTTATTGCCGCATCTGGCCGCTAAAACGGGGTCATCGAGCACGCTTTGCCGATATGGGGGAGAATGCGTATCGCATGACTTTGCGACGTTCCTGGGCCGCGAAAGCACCCTGATTCCAATAAGGAAGTTGCATGACTGATGACAAAACCCCGCAGGCTCCTGACGCATTGGCGGTGTTTGTAGATACGGGGAGCACCCCGGATTGCTTTGAATTGCACGAGCGCGGCATCGTCCGCCAGCAAGATGGCGAACGCTACTACACCGCTTTCGCCGACATCTCCGACCTGTATTTGTCTGCCCCCGGCCCGCAAGCCGGCCTCGACGGCATCGACCGCTTCGCCTACCGCAGCCGCGCCGAACCTGGCTGGACCCTGGTGCCGGGCGACATCGTCGAATTCCCCCGCTTCATGGACGCCTTCCGCTCGCGCCTGGTCGATCAGCGCCTGCCGGTGCTGGAAGCCCGCCTGGCCGATGGCGCGCAGGTGGCCTTCCGCACGCTGGATGGCGGCGATTTCCCCAACCTGACGACCCGCGAACTGGCCCTGTCGGCCGAAGGCCTGCACATCGGCGCCGACACCTGGCCCTACGAATCGCTGCAACGCATCGACCTGAACGACTGGACCGAAACGGTCAGCCTGCGCACCGACGACGGCGCGACGGTGTTCTCGTGCCCCGCCGCGCGCATCCTGAGTTCGGACCTGTTCGTGAACCTGGTCTACGACCGCCTGGGTGAAACGGCGCAAGCGGCATCGGCCTGACGGACTGGATGCCTCTGGCGCCACACGCCAAGCGCATAGCGCAATCCCCAAAGTATCAAGGGCCGCGAAAGCGGCCCTTGTGTCGTGGGGGCGCGGCGCTCGCCGCGCGGATCAATGGCCCGTATGCAGGGCCGGGTTGAGCGTGCCCCACGCCGCGGTGCGCACCAGCGCCTCGACCGCGCCGGTCTGCGAATTGCGGCGGAACAGCAGCCCATGCTGTCCGGCCAGCTCAACGGCCTTGACGACCGCCCCTTCGGGCGTGAGCACACGCGTGCCGGCGGTGACATAGCAACCCGCTTCGACGACGCAGTCGTCGCCCAACGAGATGCCGATGCCCGAGTTGGCGCCCAGCAGGCAGCGCTTGCCGATGGCAACAACCTGTTTGCCGCCACCAGACATGGTGCCCATGATGGACGCACCGCCGCCGACGTCGGTGCCATCATCGACGATGACTCCTGCACTGATGCGGCCTTCGACCATGGAAGCCCCCAGGGTGCCGGCATTGAAGTTGCAGAACCCTTCGTGCAGTACGGTGGTGCCCGCCGCCAGATGCGCACCGAGCCGCACGCGCGCGGTATCGGCAATACGAACACCCGCGGGCACGACATAGTCGGTCATGCGCGGAATCTTGTCGACGCCGCGAATCTCAAGCACCTGCCCGGTCGCCCGCAACTGCCAGCGCAAGGCGTCGACCTGTTCGACGGCGCAAGGCCCGACCGAGGTCCAGGCGACATTGGCCAACACATTGAACAAGCCATCCAGATTGGCACCGTGCGGCCGAATGAGCCGATGACTGAGCAGATGCAGGCGCAGATAAGCATCATGCGCATCGGCGGGCGGCGCATCAAGCGACGCGATGGCGGTACGCACGGCCACGATATCGACTTTCCGGCGGGTGTCGCGGCCAAGTGACGTCGGCACATGCTCACCGAGGGCAGCACGAGCTTCTTCAGGCGTCAGGTGACGAGTGCCGCCGGCGGGCGAGTTGTCAGCCAGGGAGGGGCGGGGATACCAAGTATCAAGAACGGTGCCGTCGGCGGCAATAGTGGCCAGGCCGTAGGCGATGGCGCTGGTTTGAGTAGCTTGGGACATGGTTCTTGCTGAGTTCTGTTGTGGTTCTTTTTTGGGGGTTCTCTGGGGGAATATTCTAGGCCAGGTTGTTTGTGTCTTGGGGGCTTCGTACTTCGTGGGTCGCCCGTCGCGGGGGTGGCTTGCGGAGTGGGCGCCCACGATTGCGGTCCGGCGCGCCGGCGCCGGACTTCCCCTTCGTCATCCTCGTCCGCCTTCGGCTCCCTACGGATTCCCTCGGGCGCATCGAGGTTGCCCACTCCGCAAGCCACCCCCGCGCCGGGCTACGCGTGTCTCGGTTCGTTGCGCTGCTAGACCTGTGGTCAGGGAATGGAATCTGCAGGGTCGCCAAGCCGCGGCCGCGCGGGCGGCCACGTTTGGCATTGCGTTGGTGGAATGTGTTGCGGGTACGCTTCGCGCTGTTGGAGATTGGTTTTCTAATGGTTCGCAGTCAGGGGGGAGGGGGCGGTGATGGGCGGCGCGAGCAGGCACTGACTTGCGCATGCTGATTGTCTCGCGCGCCGCCCATCAGGCGTTGCACATGGGTGTGGAACGCCACGGCA
This sequence comes from Achromobacter sp. NCFB-sbj8-Ac1-l, assembly GCF_052695805.1. Lineage (NCBI taxonomy): Bacteria > Pseudomonadati > Pseudomonadota > Betaproteobacteria > Burkholderiales > Alcaligenaceae > Achromobacter > Achromobacter sp. NCFB-sbj8-Ac1-l. The sequence continues at coordinate 398,704 of NZ_CP199812.1, forward strand.
TCCGCGCCGCTAGAAGACCGATGGCCGGTGGAGGGCAATTCAACAGGTGATCAAAATGCGCACGATCCCCGCAAGCGCGAGAGCGGCATCGGTGCACGCAAGACGCCGCGTAAGCCTCGTAAGGCCGCCCGCGCGGCCGGCACGAGGCGGGCACCGTCCCACCCCGCCAACCCCCCCCTGATGGTGGCTAACACGCCAAGCACACTGACCACCCCAGATACCGTGACTAATCCTCATCAAGAGCGCGTGACGGGGCAGGCGGGTGAGGGCGGGGCGTGTAGATTGCGCCCGAGGGAATCTGAAGGAGTCGCCGAAGGCGAGGACGAAGATGACGAAGGGGCAGTCCGGAGCGAAGGCTCCGGACCGCAATCGTAGCCCCGCCCTCACCCGCCTGCCCCGTCACGCGCGGCTTAAGAACCCCACCGCACGCGCTAAACCGACCAGATCTTTTAAGCCAGATCCTTCAACAACAACTCCCAAAACTTCAACCGCTGCTCCAACGTAGAAACCAAGATGTACTCATTCAAAGTATGAGCACCATCTCCGTCCGCACCCAAACCATCGAGCGTCGGAATTCCCATGGCGGAGGTGAAGTTGGCGTCGCTGCCGCCGCCCGTCATCGGGGCGTCTTCCAGCAGGAAGCCTGCGCGTTCCGCGTAGCCTTGCACCAGCGCCAGCAGGGCGGCAGCTTCTGCCGTCTTTACCATCGGCGGGCGGTTCAGTTCCACGTCGATGTCCAGCTCCACGTCCGGGCCCACTGCGCACAGCTCGCGCATGCGGCGCAGCACGTCTTCGGCTGCGCCCATGTCCGGCACGCGGAAATCCACCACGCAGCGGCATAGCGCCGGCACCGTGTTCGTTACCGTGCCGCCGGCGATCGTGCCCACGCTGACCGTGATGCCGCGCTCGTAGTCTGTCATCGCTTCCAGCGCCAGCACCTGGTGCGCCATCTCGCGGATCGCGCTGCGGCCCTTCTCGTGCTGCATGCCGGCGTGGGCCGGGCGGCCCTTCACGTTCAGGTTCAGCATGCCCGTGCCCTTGCGCGCCGTCACGCACTTGCCGCCGTTCGGGCGGGCAGGCTCGCACACCAGCGCGTACTTCGCGTTGGCCGCGAAACGTTCGATGTGCACGCGCGAGGCATGGCTGCCCGTTTCTTCGTCAGGTACCACCAGGAAGTCCACCGGCAGTTGCGTCGCGCCCGGACGGGCCACGCCTGCCAGCGCCGTCAGCGCCAGGTAGATGCCGGCCTTCATGTCGTAGCTGCCCGGGCCGTACAGGCGATCGCCTTCGATGCGCACCGGGTTTTCCAGCAGCGTGCCCACCGGGTGCACCGTGTCCATGTGCGCCAGGATCAGGATGCCCGGGCGCGTGTCGCCGGGGGCGCGGTTGGTCGCGTACAGCAGCGGGCCGGTCGTGGGGCCCAGCGACGACAGTTCCACCGTCAGGCCGGCCGCGGCCGCGTAGTCGGCGATGATGCGGGCCATGGCGGCGATGCCGTCGGGGAAGTTCGAGGGCGATTCGCATTGCAGCCAGCTTTGGATGCCGGCGACGAGCTGTTCAGTGCGGGAAGAAGACATAGCGGTATCCGGGAATGTCGGCTAGGAAAGGGGGAGCGTTCAGGCGACCTGCTGGCCGGCCAGGCGGGCCAGTTCGGTGTCGTCGGGCATGCGGCCGTCGAACCACAGGCTGGCGCATACGGCGGACATCGCGCGACCGTCGTGGCCGATGCCGGGCACCACTTGCAGCGTCCAGTTGAACGGCACGCCGCGGCGTTCGGCTTCCTTGCGGCCGGCTTCGAAGTAGTTATGGGCGCGCGCGAAACGGTGCGGGCCCTGGCGCATCGCAGCGGGTTCCGACGGCAGGTTCGGGTCGTCGGTGGCGATGTCCTGGTCGCCCGCCAGGATCATCATCGGGTAGGCCAGCAGCTTGACCAGGTGGTCTTCCGTCAGGCCCACGCCGTCCATGCCTTCGGGGAAGGGGTAATCGAACGTCGGCAGCGTGTACCAGCCCGGGTTGCCTGCCGCCACCGCCTTGAACGGGGCGTGCGACTGGCTGCTCATCAGGCGGTGCACGAACTGGCCGCCGGCCGAGTGGCCGAACAGGTAGACGTTCTGGCCATCGGTGATTTCGCCGTCGATCATGTCGCGGATCACGTTGCCCACCAGCGCGTAGGTCCAGCCGTCGATGTGGCGCGGGTTGCCGCCGGCCGAGAACACGCGGCCGTTGTTGTAGCTTTCCACGCCCGGCCAGATCTCGTTGGAGAATGTCAGTGCCACGATCAGCAGCTTGTGCTTGTCGGCCGCCTCGACCCAGAAGTCGCGGTATTCGTCACCGTTGCGCAGCACGCCGTGCTGCACGATCACCACCGGACGGTCCGGCGTGTAGCCGTAGGGGCGGTAGGTCTGCAGCTTGAACGGGCGGTCGGAATTGCGGTCTTCGTCGATGTAGGCGATGGTGTTGCGGCCCGCGTGGCCCATTTCGATGGCGATGCGGTCCTTGTTGGACATGTCGGAGGGTTTCATGGCGTTCAGGCGGTGGCTTCGTTCAGGTGGCAGGCCGACCAGTGGCCCGGCGATATTTCTTTCAGGGACGGCGCCTGCTCGCGGCAGCGCGGCATGGCGTGGGGGCAGCGGGGGTTGAACGTGCAGCCGGGGGGCGGGTTCAGCGGCGACGGGATTTCGCCCTTGATCGGCGTGAACTTGCGGCCCCGGCGGGCCACGTCCGGCACCTCGGCCATCAATGCCTGAGTGTACGGGTGGTTGGCGCGCGCGAAAATCTCGGCAGACGTCGAGATCTCGACGATCTTGCCCAGGTACATGATCGCCACGCGATCCGAGATGTGCTTGACCACGCCCAGGTCGTGGCTGATGAACAGGTACGTGAAGCCGTGCTGTTCGCGCAGGTCCATGAACAGGTTGATCACCTGCGCCTGGATCGACACGTCCAGCGCGGCCACGGGTTCGTCGCACACCAGGAACTTGGGCGCCACCATCAGCGCACGGGCGATGCCGATGCGCTGGCGCTGGCCGCCCGAGATCTGGTGCGGGAAGCGGTCGCGGTACTCGGTGTCCAGGCCCACTTCCTTCAGTGCCTGGTCGATGCGGGCTGGAATCTCGGCCGGCGGCGCCAGCTTGTGCACCTTGAGCGACTCGCCCAGGATCTGGCGCAGGCGCTGGCGCGGGTTCAGCGAGGCTTGCGGGTCCTGGAAGATCATCTGCACGCCCAGCGTGTAGGCGAGCTTGTCGGCGCCACGCAGACGGCGGGCGTCCTGGCCCTGGTAGAGCAGGTCGCCTTCGGTCTGGCGGTGCAGGCCGGCCACGACGCGGCCCAGGGTGGACTTGCCACAGCCCGATTCACCGACCAGGCCGACGACTTCGCCGCGGCCGATGCGCAGGTCCACGCCGTTGACGGCATAGACGGTGCGGCGGTCGATGGGGCAGCCGGTCAGGGCCAGGATGCGCTGGGCCAGGTCGGGCCGCTGCTCGAAGCGCTTGTGGACGTTCTTGAGCTCGATGACGGGGGTATCGGCTTGGCTCATGCTTGCTCGGCCTCGCGGGCGATCGGGACGTAACAGCGATAGCTGCGCGGACCTTCGGTGGTGACGGTGGGGGCTTGTTCGGTGCAGCGCGTGACCGCGTGGGCGCAGCGCGGCCGGAAGGCACAGCCCGACGGGCGGCCGGCCAGGCTGGGCGCCATGCCGTTGATCTGGTGCAGGCGCGCACCCGGCTGGGTGGCGCCGGGCATCGAGTCGAGCAGGCCCTTGGTGTAGGGGTGGCGAGGGGAATCCAGCACCTGTTCGACCGGACCGCTTTCGACGATGCGGCCGGCGTACATGACCGCCACGCGGTCGGCCAGTTCGGCCACCACGCCCAGGTCGTGGGTGATCCAGATCAGCGCCGTGTTGTGTTCGCGGCAGATCTCCTGCATGCGGTACAGGATCTGGCCCTGGATGGTGACGTCCAGCGCCGTGGTGGGTTCGTCGCAGATGATCAGGTCGGGCTTGTTGAGCATGGCGATCGCGATCGCTACGCGCTGGCGCATGCCGCCCGAGAACTCGTGCGGATAGCTCCTCAGGCGCTTTTCCGGCGACGGGATGCCGACCATGGCCAGCGCTTCGCGGCAGCGTTCCAGGGCCTGGGCGCGCGGCACGTCCTCGTGCGTCAGGATGGCTTCCATCATCTGCTCGCCGATGCGCAGCACCGGGTTGAGCGTCATCAGCGGGTCCTGGAAGATCATCGCGATGCGGTTGCCGCGCAACTGGCGCATCTGCTCTTCCGAGAGCTTGCGCAGGTCGTTGCCCTTGAACTTGACCTCGCCGTCGACGACTTCGCCCGGTGGGTCGATCAGGCCCAGCAGCGAGAAACCGGTGACCGACTTGCCCGAGCCCGATTCACCGACCAGGCCCACGATTTCGCCACGGCGCACGGTGAGGTCGACGCCGTCGACCGCCAGCCAGGCGCCGGCTTCGGTATGGAATGCGGTGCGCAGGCCGCGCACCTCGAGTAGTGTTTCGCTCATGTCAGTAATCCAGTGCGCAAACCGCCGCAGGTGTAGCCGGTATCGTTCCATCGGGATGCCGCGGAGCCGGCTCCGCCGGTCCGCTGGCATGCCCCCTTGAGGGGGGCCCGCCAAAGGGGGCAGCGCGCAGCGCTTCTGGGGTGGGTCATTTCCTTGGATCCAGGCTCTCGCGCAGGCGGTCGCCTACGATGTTGATGGAGAGGATCAGCACCAGCAAAGCAATGCCCGGGAACAAACTGATCCAATAGTCGCCCGACAGCAGGTACTGGAAGCCGTTGGAAATCAACAGGCCCAGCGACGGTTCGGTGATGGGCACGCCCACCCCCAGGAACGACAGCGTCGCTTCCAGCGCGATGGCGGTGGCGATCTGGATGGTGGCAAACACCATCACGGGGCCCAGGCAATTGGGCAAGAGGTGGAACACCATGATGCGCCACGCCGGAAAGCCCAGGTTGGCGGCGGCTTCGACGTATTCCTTGCGGCGTTCCTGCAGCGCGCGGCTGCGCATGATGCGGGCGTAGTGGCCCCACTGCACCAGCACCAGCGCCAGGATCACCTTGTCGACCCCGCGCCCCAGCACCACCAGCAGCACCAGCGCCACCAGGATGGTCGGAAAGCCCAGGATGAAGTCGACGATGCGCATCAGCACGGTGTCGACCAGGCCGCCGAGGTAGGCGGCCACCAGGCCGACCGCGCCGCCCACGGCGGTGGCCAGCATCACGGCGGACAGGCCCACCATCAGGCTGATCCGCAGGCCATACAGGATGGCGCTGAGCATGTCGCGGCCCTGGTCGTCGGTGCCGAGCCACGCGATGCTGCCGTCCATCAGCGCCTGGCGCGGCGCCAGGCGGCCGTCCATCAGCGACAGGTTGGCCAGGTCATAGGGGTTCTGCGGCGCGAAGTACGGTGCGAACACCACCAGCAGGATCAGGATGATCAGGGCGATGGCCGAGCCGCGCACGGTGGGGCGGGCCCGCAGTTTCTTCAGGATCGAGGCGCGCTTGGGCGTATCGGCCAGGGGCTGGACGGTACGAGTGCGGCCGGTGTTGGGAGGATTAGCCATGGCGGTTATTGAGCAGGGGTCACGAGCTGCACGCGCGGGTCGAGCGCGGCGTACAGGATGTCCACGACCAGGTTGATGACCACGAAGATCAGGGTGACCAGCATCACGTAGGCGACCACCACGGGGCGGTCAAGCTGGTAGACGCTGTCGATCAGCAGCTTGCCCATGCCGGGCCATGCGAACACGGTTTCGGTGATGGTGGAATAGGCGATCAGGGTGCCGAATTCCATGCCGATCACGGTGACCACCGGGATCAGGATGTTGCGCAGGATGTGGCGGCGCACGATGCGGCCGGGCTTGACGCCCTTGGCCCGGGCGAATTTCACGTAGTCCTGGCTGCGGGCCTCGACCACGCCCGAGGCCGTCAGGCGCAGCACCAGGGCGATGTTGGCCAGCGCCAGGTTGATCGCCGGCATGATCAGGTGCGACCAGCCGTCGGCCGTCAGGATCGACAGGCGCACACCCAGCACGGTGACCGTGTCGCCGCGGCCGGTGGCTGGCAGCCAGCCCAGCCAGACGGCGAACAGCAGGATCAGCATCATGCCTTGCCAGAAGTTGGGCAGCGAAAAGCCCAGCACGGAAGAACCCATGATGCCGCGGCCTAGCGGCTCGTCGCGGTACAGGCCGGCCACCAGGCCCAGCGGAATGCCGATCACACAGGTCAGGCCGATGGCCACGATGACCAGTTCGAACGTGGCGGGAATGCGCTGCACGATCAGTTCGATGGCGGGAATGCCGTGCACGAACGACGTGCCCAGGTCGCCATGCAGCGCGCGCCACAGGAACCCGGTGTATTGCTGCCATACCGGCAGGTCCAGGCCGAGGCGCGCGATCATGGCTTCGCGGGCGGCCTGGCTGGCTTCGGGGCTGACCAGCAGCTCGATCGGGTCGCCCACGGCATACACCGCGAAGAAGACCACGACCGATACGGCCAGCAGTACGAACAGACTCTGTATCAGTCTGCGTAGGATGAAAAGGGCCACGTGATATTTCCTTGGTGGGCTCGGGTTGCAGGCGCCGGATTGGCGATCTTATTGGGCGGGTCTGGCCGACAGGGCCAGGGTGTACTGGGCGGCGCGGCCTTCGTCGGTCAGCGCTTTCCTGAACGCCCAGATACTGCTTTCGAAGTGCAGGGGAATGCTGGGCAGGTCGATCCGCAGCGTCTGGGGGGCGGCCTGGGCCAGGGCGGTGGGCGCACCGCCTGCCATGGCGGCCGCCAGCGTACAGGCGGACAAGGCGCTGCGGATGAAAACGTTTGCGGACATTGCGTTCCCTTGGGGCCTTTTTATGTATGGCGGGGCGCCGTCGAGGGGGCCCCGCCTGGTCAGTCAGGCGATGGGCTGGGCCAGCCGTACGACGGTGACGCCGGCGCGCAGGTTGGCGGTGGACGGCATGATCAGCACGCAGTTGTCATAGGGCGTGGTCACGGCCTCGCCCTCGGACCAGCCGATGACGGTGCCGGCGCGCGGCAGCGTTTCCAGGCCTTTCCAGGGCTCGGCGAAGCGGAAATCGGCGCTTTTGGCGGCCACCGCGTGGGTCACGCGCAGGGCGCGCTGGGCGCTGGCCTGGGGCGCGATCCAGTCTTGGGGCAGGTCGGCTTCGTCCACCGTGCCGGCCGCGATCAAGAAGCGCGCCATCTGGTCGACCGCGACGCCGCGGGCCTCGGGGGCGCCGTGGAAGCCGCATTCGATCAGCAGCGAACGGGTGCCGTTGTCGCCCGCTTCACCGAAACGGCCGTAGTCGCGCATGCGCACGCCGGCGGCGTGCCCGGCGTCGGCAATGATGGTGGCGGGATTACCCAGCGCCAGGGCCAGGTCGATGTTGCGTTGTTCCAGGCCGGTCAATTGCAACGGCACGTCGGAATTGCTCATCGAGTGGAAATCCAGCAGCCACTCGGCCTGGGCCACCCAGGGGCGGATCTCGGCGGCGCGGCGGCGTTCCTGGCTGATCGGCTGGGCCAGCTTGTCGTCGCTCCAGACACGGTTCATGTCTTCGTCGACAAAGCGCGCCGGGGCGTAGTTGGCCGGGTCGAAGCGGTCGAACGCGGCCAGGTTGCAGAACGCCAGCGTCAGCGAACCGCGGCGCGGGCGCAGGCCCGCGGCCAGGGCGTCTTTCAGGGCCCAGGCGCCGCACAGCTCGTTGCCGTGGATCAGGGCGCTGAGCATGACGCGCTTGCCCGGCACGCCGGAGTCGAAATGCCAGACGCCCGGCGTATCCGTATTGCCCAGGCGTTCGGCCGACAGATCCGGACAGGCAAGCAGAAAGGGGCGCGGACGGGGCGCGGACGAAGACAAGGACATGGGAACTCCGATCAAGCGAAGGGGATTGTATAGGGGATGACGGCAGAGGGCGGTCAGGCGGCGGTCAGGTAGGGGTTGAGCGCCCGCGTTGGGCCACGATATCCGCGCCTTGTTCGCCCAGGTCCCAGAACAGGCCCGCCATGACGGCGGCGGCTTCACGCGCCACGGACGCCAGCAGGTGCTCGTCCGGGCCGTGCTGACAGCAGGCGGGGTAGGAATGGGGCACCCACACCGTAGGCAGGCCCAGCACTTCGGAAAACGCGTCGTTGGGCACCGTGCCGCCCAGGTTGGGCAGCAGCGCCGGCGTCTTGCCGGTGGTGGCGGCCAGCGAGGCCACGGCCCAGCGGGCCCAGGGATCGTCGGGGTCCAGCCGGGTCGCGGGCGTGCCGCGGCGCATGCGGATGGCCACTTGCGTCAGGCCGTGCGCATCCAGATGGCGGCGCAGGATGGCTTCGGTCTGGCGCCAGTCGGTGCCGACCACGAAACGCAGATTGCAGGTGGCGCTGGCGCGCGGCGGAATCGCGCCCACCGGGTTGTCCGGGTTGCCGGTCTTGTAGGCCAGCACTTCCAGCGTGTTCCAGCCGAACAGGCGTTCGGCCAGCGACAGTCCCGGTTCACCCCAGTCGGGATCGATATCGGGCGCGTCGTCGTCCAGGCCAACCTGGATGCTGGCCAGCGCCTGGCGCACCGCGGGCGGAATGGCCGGGGGACGCAGGCCGTCGACCCGCAGGCGGCCGCGCGCATCGACCAGGCTGGCCAGCGCGTTCGCCAGGATGATGCCGGGGTTGGGCAGCACGCCGCCCCAGTTGCCGGAATGGTGGGCGTGGCCGCGCAGGTCCACCACCAGGTCGAACAGCAGCGTGCCGCGCGAACCCAGGAACAGGGTCGGCAGGTCGGCGGCCAGCCGCGGACCGTCGGAGGCGATGAAGACGTCGGCGGCGAGCAGGTCGCGCCATTGGTCGCAGGCCTGGTGCAGGCCAGGCGAGCCGACCTCTTCGCCGCATTCCACCAGCATGCGCAGGTTGAAGCCCAGGCGTTGCCTGCGTTCGGCCAGCACCTGTTCCAGCGCGGCCATGTTGATGCAGTACTGGCCCTTGTTGTCGGCCGTGCCGCGGCCGTACCAGCGGTCGCCTTCGGCGGTCAGTTGCCAGGGGGCCAGGCCGTCGCGCCATTGTTCGTCGTAGCCGCGCACCACGTCGCCATGGGCATACATCAGCACGGTGGGCAGGGCCGGATCTTCCAGGCGCTCGCCGATCAGGAAGGGCGGGCCGCCTGCCACGGGGTTGTCTTTGACGTGACAGGAAAACCCCAGCCCTTGCAGACGCGGCGCCACCGCCGTGCGAAGGTAGTCGTACAGCGCGTCGCGCTGGTCGGGATTCTGGCTTTCGGTGCGGTAGGCGACCAGGCTGGCCAGGTCGCGTTGCAAGGCGCCGCTTTCGGCGTAGGCGGCCGCGCGGCCGACGGCGGCGGCACGGCTGGCGCTCGGGACTGCTGCTGACACGGACTTCCCCTTATCTGGACGGACGCGTCGTGCGCGCCTGCCTGCATCGTTGCGCAAATTCTAGGATCAGGGAAGCTTTCTCTACAATTAGAATATTTATCGATAGCTTTGCATAAAAGGCAAAGCTTCATCCCGGCGCTTCCCCACCTACAAGGGTTGAATATGCACGGCATTGCCTTGCGCTATTTTGTCGAGGTTGCCCAGGCAGGCAGCTTGAGCGGGGCGTCCGAGCGCCTGCATGTGGCCGTGTCGGCCATCAGCCGCCAGATCGCCAAGCTGGAAGAAGAGGCGGGCGCGCCCTTGTTCGAACGCGCCGCGCGCGGCATGGTGCTGAGCGAAGCTGGCCGATTGCTGCTGGCGCACGCCCGCCGCACCTTGTTGGAATCGGAGTCCGTACTGCAGGAAATCGCCGCCCTCAAGGGCATGGCGCGCAACGAGATCCGCATGGCCGCGGTCGAAGGCGTGGCACGCATTTTCCTGCCGTCTTCCATGGCGCGCTTTCGCCGCGACTGGCCCGACGTGCGCTTTGACCTGCACGTGGGGGCGCCGTCCGACGTGGCCCGGCGGGTCGCCGAAGGCAGCGTCGAGTTGGGCATGACCTTCAATGTGGAACGGATCGCTGGTGTCAGCGTGCGCTATTCGCGCCGGGCGCCGGTGCATGCCGTGATGGCCGCCGGCCACCCCTTGGCCGGGCGGCAGAGCGTCAGCCTGCAGGACCTGGGCCGCTATCCGCTGGCATTGACCGGGCCGGGCACCACCACCCGGCACCTGTTCGAAATGGGCTGCCTGCTGGAATCGGTGCAGCTCGAACCCACGCTGACCTGCAACGATTCCTCGCCGCTGCACGGCTTCGTGTTCGGTTCCGACGCCATCATGCTCAGCGGCTATATCTCGGTGGCCTGGAGCCTGAAGCGTGACGAACTGGTGGCGGTGCCGATCTCCAATGCCGAACTGCAGTCGCGCACCTTGCAGATCTACGTCATGCAGGGGCGGGTGCTGCCGCCCAAGACCGAGGCCTTCATCGCCCTGCTGTCGCGCGAGCTGGATCGGCTGCTGGACGACGGGCCGGCGCCCTGACGCATCGCGGCATCGGCACGGCGATGCCGCGGCCAACGAAAAACGGCTGCCCCTCGGGGCAGCCGTTTTTCGTTGCACGAAGCCGGATTACTTGGCGTCGGGCTTGACCGAGGTGGCCAGCGTGAACTGGTCGCGGCGGCCTTCGTAGGTGATGCCCTTGCGGAAGGCCCAGATGCTGCTTTCGAAGTGCAGCGGGATCAGCGGCACGTTGTCCAGTGCGATCTGGGTGGCTTCCTGCAGCAGCTTTTCACGCTTGGGCGCGTCCACCGTCACGATGGCCTGCTTGTAGACCTTGTCGAAGTCGGCGTTGGTGAAGCCGCCGTAGTTGCTGGTGCCCAGGCTGTTGGGCGAGTCGAGCGAAGCGACCCACAGCTGGAACAGCGCCGAGGCTTCGCCCGTTTCCGCCGGCCAGCCGCCCATCGAGAAGCTGAACTCGCGCTTGGCGCGCTTGGGGAAGTAGATCGAGGCGGTCATGGCGTCGACGTTGGTCTTGATGCCGACGCGGGCCAGGTACTGTGCCACGGCCTGGGCAACCTGGCCGTCGTTGACGTAACGGTCGTTGGTCGACGACAGCGTCAGCTCAAAGCCGTTGGGGTAGCCGGCTTCGGCCAGCAGCTTCTTGGCGCCTTCGGGGTCGTACTTGATTTCGGGGGCCTTGGGCAGCGCGCCGAACATGCCGTCGGGCATGTATTGGTAGGCCGGGGTGGCCATGCCGTCCATGATGCGGGCGGTGATGGTCTTGCGGTCGATGGCCATCGAAATGGCCTTGCGCACGCGCAGGTCCTGCAGCGGGTTCTTGCCGTCGGCGGACTTCACGAACGGGCTCGGGTTGCGCGCCACGTCGGGCTGGAAGAACACCAGGCGGGTCGAGGGCGTGGCCACGAAACCGAACTTGGGGTTGTCCTTCAGGCGTTGCAGGTCGCGCGCGGCCGGGTTTTCGATCATGTCGAAGTCACCCGACAGCAGGCCGGTCAGGCGCGGGCCCGCGGACGGCACCGGCACGAACTTCACTTCCTTCCAGTAGGGCTTGGGGCCCCAGTAGTTTTCGTTGCGCACCAGTTCGATGCCGGTGCCCTTGACGTAGGACTTCAGGGTGTACGGGCCGGTGCCGATGGCGTCCTTGCCGTTGTTGAAGTCAGCCACCGTCGGCCACGGGCCGGTCACGCCGCAACCCTTCTTGGGATCGAACGTCAGCTTGCCGTGCTCGACGATGCCGTTCCAGACGATCGGCAGCGAGCGCGCCAGTTCGGCGGGCATCAGCGGGAAGGGCGCGCCGGTCTTGATGATGACGGTGTGCGCATCCGGCGTCTGCACGTCGGTGATCAGCTTGGTCGTGTCCATGTAGGACTGCGACACGTTGGTCTCGTTGTTCAGCGTGCGGCAGATGGTGAACAGCACGTCTTCGGACGTGAACGGCTTGCCGTTGGAGAACTTGACGTCGTCGCGCAGCTTGAATTCCCAGGTCAGGTCATCCAGGTTCTTCCAGGACGTGGCCAGCGCGGGCACCAGCTTCATGTCGGCGCTGCGGCCCACCAGCGAGCTGTAGACGTGCGCCGAGAAGGCGTCGTTCTGCGTCATCTTGTGGTAGTGGGGGTCGGCCGAGGTGGGTTCGGCGGACAGGCCGATCTTCAGCGTCTGGGCCTGGGCAGCGGCCAAGGGAATGGCGGCGGCCACAAGGGCCAGGGTGGTGCGCAACTTCATGGTGACAACTCCGGATGGGGAACGAACCGGATCGTGCAGGCGGGGGGAACAGCGAGGGGGCCAACCGGGAAACAGGACGTCGGCCGGGGGGGCTTGCGGTGTTTTTGGCGCCAGCACGACGGCAAGGGGCCGATTATCGGTAGGGGCTTCGCGCGCTGTCAATGCGCGCCGGGTCGACGCTAGGGTAAACGCCGAGAGGGGCAACGCCGGTGCGGCGGCGCCCAAAATGCCAATCGCCCCAGTGCGAGGCGGTCCCGCTTCGGGACGGCTTCGCGCTGAGGCGACAGGGAATCTTGCTACGGTATTGCGTGGCAGAGGGCGTCGCGGGGGCCCCGCAAGTGGGGCCGGCGCGGCGCGATGGCGCCCGGTGAGGGGAAGGGCTTGGAAGCCCCGGGCGCCGGGATCGACACAACTGGCGCCGCGTGGGCGGCGGGCGTTGCGTCTACAGCACGCTGGGTGAAATCGCGGGAGATCGGTCGCGATTCAGCCCGGCGCGGCTGTTCTTACCACTGCGAGCCGGAGAAGCGCGAGCTGGCGGCGCGGGCCTTGTTCATCGATTCGTTGACTTCGTCGATGAAGGCGAACACGCCAGCGACGGCGGCGGCGATTGCCTGGCCGGCCTTCTTCAGGTTGGTCAGCGGGTGGGAATTCGGTTGGTTCTCGAGAGCGCCGCGGAGCAGGTCACGCTCCAGCGCGTCGGTCAGGCGGGCAGTGTGGTTCAGGGTCAGTTCGCTCATGGTTTGCTCCAGTCCGTTTCGTCTTGGTGAAAACCATTATAGGGAAAACCCTAAATCGAACGCAATGTGTTTTTAGGGGAAAACCCTAGTATGTTGTAAAAATGTTTTTTGCCGCAGGGACTTAGCCAGGCCAGCCAGGGCATCAGCCGCCGTTGCGCAGGCGCCGGGCGGCATCCGCCAGCTCGCCCGCGGTCAGTCCGATCGGGCCGATGCCCTGGGCGACCAGCGTGTCGGCGGCGGCTCCGTGCAGCCAGACCGCCCCGGCCACGGCCTGGTCCAGGGGCAGGCGCTGCGCCAGCAGCGAACCGAGCAGGCCAGCCAATACGTCCCCGGTTCCTGCCGTGGCCAGCCCCGGGTTGCCGCTGGTGTTGCGGCGCCAGGCGCCGTCCGGGTTGCAGACGATGCTGCCGGCGCCTTTCAGCACCACCCACGCTGCGTGGCGCCGCGCCAAGGCCTGGGCGGCGGCCGGTCGGTCGGCCTGGACGTGGGCGGTGTCCGTGCCGAGCAGGCGGGCCGCTTCGGCCGGGTGCGGGGTCAGCACCACGGGGCCATCGCCCCAGTTGGGCTGCACGGCGCCCTGGGCCAGCAGGTTCAGGCCGTCGGCGTCCAGCACCAGCGCGGCGCCCTGGCGCAGCACGAACAGTTCGGACAGGGCATTGGCCGCCTCGATGCCCGTGCCGATGCCGCAGCCAGCCACCCAGGCGGTGACGCCCCAGCCGCCTTCCAGCAGCGAGCGTGCATCGCGCAGCATCAGTTCGGGTTGCAGGGGGTCGCAGGCCAGCGGCGCGCTCTCCTGGGCAAAGCCCACCAGCACCTTGCCGGCGCCGGCCTTCAGGGCCGCGCGGGCCGCCAGCAGTGCCGCGCCCTCCATGCCGCGCCCGCCGCCCACCACGCCAACAGTGCCGAAACTGCCCTTGTGGGTGTCCTGGCCCCGCGGGGCGAACAGGGCGGGCAGGTCGTCGCGGCGGATCTCGCGGGCAGGAGCGATGGTGGGGGTGTTCATGGGCTGAGGTTCCTGGTCAGGGTGGCCGTGGTGGCGCATGCCGTATCCACTATAGTGCCCAAAAACGCGCGGCCTTTCGCCCGCGCCACCGGAGAAGACAATGACCGACATCACGCTGGAACACTATTCCGCCTATGAATCCCTGAAGCTGCGCCGGCATCCCAACGGCGTGCTGGAACTGATCATGGGGTCCAAGGACGGCAAGCCGGGCAAGCTGTCCACGGCCGATGACCGCATGCACCGCGAACTGGCCGACATCTGGCGCGACATCGATACGGACCCGGACACCCGGGTGGTGGTGATCCGCGGCGAGGGCAAGGGCTTTTCCGGCGGCGGCGACCTGGATCTGGTGCAGCAGATGGCCGATGACTTCGACGTGCGCACCCGCGTGTGGCGCGAGGCCCGCGACCTGGTCTACAACATCATCAATTGCAGCAAGCCCATCGTGTCGGCCATGCACGGCGCCGCGGTGGGCGCGGGCCTGGTGGCCGGCCTGCTGGCCGACATCTCCATCGCCGCGCGCGACGCCCGCATCATCGACGGCCACACCCGCCTGGGTGTCACGGCCGGCGACCACGCTGCCATCGTCTGGCCGCTCTTGTGCGGCATGGCGCGCGCCAAGTACTACCTGATGCTGTGCGAAACCGTCACGGGCGAAGAAGCCGAACGCATCGGCCTGGTGTCCCTGTGCGTGGACGAGGCCGAACTGATCGGCCGCGCCTTCGAAGTGGCCAACCGCCTGGCGGCCGGTTCGCAGACCGCCATCCGCTGGACCAAGTATTCGCTGAACAATTGGCTGCGCATGGCCGGCCCCACGTTCGATACGTCGCTGGCGCTGGAATTCATGGGCTTTGGCGGCCCGGACGTGCGCGAAGGCGTGCAGTCGCTGCGCGAACGGCGGGCGCCGAATTTCCGGCCGGATTCGCCGTTCTGAACCCTATTTCTTGAAGAAGGCTGCGAAGGCGGCCTGCGCCTCTTCCGTCTGGAGCCGGGCGCGGAACTGCTGCGCCTCGTAGTCCAGCGTTTCCTGGATCGCCTGGCGGTCCGGGCGCTTGAGCATGGCTTTGGTCAGGCGCAGCGCCGCGGGCGGCTGCCTGGCCAGGCTGGCCGCGGTGTCCTGGGCAGCCGCCAGCGCCTGGCCCTTGGCCGTGACGGCGGTGGCCAGGCCGGCGTCGCAGGCCTCTTGCGCCGAGAACGCCTTGCCTTGCAGCAGCCATTCGGCGGCGCGGCGGGCGCCGGCCAGACGCGGCATCAGCAGGCTGGATGCGCCCTCGGGGCACAGGCCCAGCGCCACGAAGGGCATGCGCAGCGTGGCGCCTTCGCCGATGTAGACGAAATCGCAATGCTGCAGCAGCGTCACGCCGATGCCGATGGCGTAGCCTTCGACTGCGGCGATGATGGGCACATCGGCCTGGGTCAGCGCGCGCAGGAACGTCAGGCCGGCGCTGTCGCCGGCGCCGCGCTCCGCCTGGAAGTCGCGCAGGTCGTTGCCGGCCGTGAAGTGTTCGCCCGCGCCGGCCAGGATCACCGCGGACACCGAGGGGTCCGCGGCGGCTTGCGAGATCTGCGCCGTCAGCGCGGCATAGGTGGCGGTGTCCAGCGCGTTGCGGCGGTCCTGGCGATCGATCACCAGCGTCAGCACCGCGCCTTCGCGGGAAACCTTCAGGCCGGCGCTCATGCGTAGGTCCTGCCTGCCAGTTGTTCCTTGGCCTTGGCATATTCCTGGCGCAGCGTGTCGACGATCTGCCGCGTGGGCTGCACGCTGGCGATGCCGCCCACGCCCTGGCCGGCGCCCCAGATGTCTTTCCAGGGCTTGACGCGGCTGGAGCCGAAATTGGACGCGCCGCTGTCGGGCTGGGGCAGGTTGGCGGGGTCGAGCCCGGCGGCCGTGATGCTGGCCTTCAGGTAGTTGCCCGGGATGCCGGTAAAGAACGGGGTGTAGAGAATGTCGGACGCGCTGGCCTCTACGATGGCCGACTTGTAGCCGTCGCTGGCGTTGGCTTCGTCGCTGGCGATGAAGCGCGTGCCCATGTAGGCGAAGTCGCAGCCCATGGCCAGCGCGGCCAGCACGTGTTCGCCGGCCGTGATGGCGCCCGACAGGATCAGCGGGCCGTCGTAGAAGCGGCGCACTTCGGACACCAGCGCGAACGGGCTGAGCGTGCCGGCATGGCCGCCCGCGCCCGCGCACACCAGGATCAGGCCGTCGACGCCCGCTTCCAGCGCCTTTTCGGCGTGGCGGATGGTGGTGACGTCGTGGAACACCTTGCCGCCCCAGTCGTGCACGCCTTTGACCAGGTCGCCGGGCGCGCGCAGGCTGGTGATGATGAGCGGCACGCGGTGGCTGGCGCACACGGCCAGGTCTTGCTCGAGCCGGTCGTTGGACTGGTGGATGATCTGGTTGACGGCGTACGGGGCCACGGCGGCGCCGGGGTGGGCCTCGCGGTACGAGGCCAGGCCGGCTTCGATTTCGTCCAGCCAGTCGGTCAGGAGGCTCTGGGGCCGCGCGTTCAGCGCCGGAAACGAACCGACGATGCCGCTCGTGCATTGCGCAACGACCAGTTTCGGGTTGGACACGATGAACATGGGGGCGCTGATGACCGGCAGGGACATCTGGCCATACAAATCAGTCACTAGTGAGTGGGGCATAGCGTCGTCGCGTGAAGTTTCGGGGAATCGCGCAAGGGTGGCTTGAGCGGCGGGAACGGATGTGCCTATAATTACCTACCGACCGTCCGGTAATTAATTAATCTTTATTTAACGGCAAGCGCCGAACTGCTGTCAATGGAAGGGACCCTACCAATGGTCCGCTATTGAAGAAGCCGGCGCCGCCCCACCTGGCCCCTTCATGCCGACCTCTGCTGCCCCTGCTTCCAAACGTGCCCGCGCCGGCCGGCCGCCCACCATGGCGGCGCCGCGCGAACGCATCCTGGCCGAAGCCGCGAAGCTGTTCGCGCGCAGCGGCTACGACGGCAGTTCGGTGTCGGACCTGGCCGCCGCCATCGGCGTGTCCAAGGCGGCGATCTACCACTACTTCACGACCAAGCAGGACATCTACGACGCGATCATCCTGGCGGTGCTGAACGGCCTGACCCAAAGCGTGGGGCAGGACGTGGCGCGGGCCGAGGGCGCGGCCGACCGGCTGCGGGCGTTCATGGTGGGCCACGCGCGCTATTTCGAGCAGCACCACGCGGAGTTCGTGACGATGCTGATCGGCTATTCGGGCATGGCGCTGCCCGAACGCGAGGACGCGGCGCGCCTGCGCGACGGCTACGAGAAGCGGCTGCGCGAGGTGATCGCGCAAGGCGTGGCGGATGGCGCCTTCCGCGCGCTGGACGTGCCGGCCACGGGCCGCGCGGTGCTGTCGATGCTGAACTGGATGGTGCGCTGGTACAAGCCCGGCCAGGGCGACAGCGCCGAGACGATCGCCGCCGGCTATTTCGATTTACTGGTTGGCGGCCTGCGCGCCTGAGCGTGGCCGCCCCACACCCTGAGAGACCCTGATCATGGCCCTGGATACCGAAACCCTGACCCTGTTGCTGGACGCCGTGCGCCGCTTTACGCACGAACGCCTGATCCCCGCCGAAGACGAGCTGGCCGCCAGCGGCCAGGTGCCGCCTGACATCGTGGCCGAGATGCGCGAGCTGGGCCTGTTCGGCCTGTCGATTTCGCCGGACTACGGCGGCCTGGGCCTGACGATGGAAGAAGAGGTGCGGGTGGTGTTCGAGCTGGGCCAGACGTCGCCGGCATTCCGCTCGCTGGCGGGCACGAACATCGGCATCGGTTCGCAGGCGATCGTGCTGGCCGGTACGGACGAGCAACGCGCACGCTACCTGCCGCGCCTGGCCAGCGGCGAGCTGATCGGTTCGTTCGCATTGACGGAGCCGGACGCGGGCTCGGACGCGATGGCGCTGCGCCTGTCGGCGGAACGCGACGGCGACCACTATGTGCTGAACGGCACGAAGCGCTACATCACGAACGCGCCGATCGCGGGCCTGTTCTCGGTGATGGCGCGCACGGCCCCGGAACGCCGCGCGGCGTCGATTTCATGCTTCCTGGTGGAAGCCGGCACGCCGGGCCTGATCATCGGCAAGCCAGACAAGAAGATGGGCCAGGCGGGCGCGCTGACCAGCGATGTGGTGTTCGACAACTGCCGCGTGCCGGCATCGGCATTGCTGGGCGGCGAGGAAGGCAACGGTTTCAAGACGTCGATGCGCGTGCTGGACAAGGGCCGTCTGCACATTTCGGCGCTATGCGTGGGCATTGCGGACAGGCTGTTGAAGGACGCGGTGCAGTATGCGATGGATCGCAAGCAGTTCGGGCAGCCGATCTCTGAATTCCAATTGATCCAGGCGATGATTGCCGATAGCCAATCGGAGCTTTACGCGGCGCGTTGCATGGTGCTGGATGCGGCGAAGATGCGGGACCGGGGCGAGAACACGACGATGCAGGCGGCTTGCTGCAAGCTTTTTGCTACCGAGATGGTGGGGCGTGTGGCGGATCGGGCTGTGCAGATTCATGGGGGGGCTGGGTATATGTCGGAGTATGCGGTTGAGCGGTTTTATCGGGATGTGAGGTTGTTCAGGATCTTTGAGGGGACTTCGCAGATTCAGCAGCTGGTGATTGCTCGGGAAGTGATCAAGGCGCAGGGGTAGTTTTTTTTCTGACGTGATGGGTTGTTGTGCGTCGAGTTGTTCTTCGTAGGTCGCCCCTGGCGGCGGTGGCTTGCGGAGCGGGCGCCCACGATTGCGGTCCGGCGCGCGGGCGCCGGACTTGCCTAGGCGGCCCCCCCCTTCGTCATCCTCGTACGCCTTCGGCTATCTACGGATTCCCTCGGGCGCATCGAGGTTGCCCGCTCCGCAAGCCACCGCCGCCAGGGGCTACGGTTTTCGAGAATTGTCGCGCTGCTAGACCCGTGGTCAGGGAATGAAACCTACAGGGTCGCCAAGCCGCGGCCGCGCGGGCGGCCACGTTTGGCATTCGTGTTGCTGACTGTGTTGTGGGTGCGCTTCGCGCTGTTGCAGATTGGTTTTCTAATGGTTTCTCAGTCAGGGGGGAGGGGCGGTGATGGGCGGCGCGGCAGGTACTGGTTTGCGCATGGCGAACGTCTCGCGCGCCGCCCATCCGGCGGTGGGGCGGTGGTGCTCGATGGATTGCATCGGCGCCAACAGCCAGCATCGTCACCCACACGCGATAGCGGCATCGGCGCACGCAAGACGACGCGTAAGCCTTGTAAGGCCGCCCGCGCGGCCGGCACGAGGCGGGCATCGTCCCACCCCGCCCACCCCCCCCCTCGTTCGACGCCAGAATGCCAAGCAAACCGCCCGCTCCAGTGCCCTCGAAATTGCAGCTATTGCAGCTCTGCGGGGTGTGGGTGGGGGTACGCGGGGCGTGTAGATGCGCCCGAGGGAATCGGAAGGCAGTCGCCGGAGGCGACAACGACGATGACGAAGGGGCAGTCCGGAGCGAAGGCTCCGGACCGCAATCGTAGCCCCGCGTACCCCCACCCACACCCCGCAGAGCGTGTTAAGAACTCCATCCGACACCAAACCACGTAACCGTCCGTCGCCCGACCACCCAAACGCCACATCAAGCCCCCACCGGCTAATATCCCACTTGACCTATCACTCTTGCCGCGAAAGATAAAAAATGTCGCAACGTCCTGCTCCTCTTACTGGTGTGCGTGTGTTGGATTTGACTCGTGTGTTGGCGGGTCCGTGGTGCACGCAGAACTTGGCCGATCTTGGGGCCGAGGTCATCAAGATCGAACGGCCCGGCGCGGGCGATGACACGCGTGCCTGGGGGCCTCCGTATCTCAAGGATGCGGCGGGCAATGACACCAGCGAGGCGGCCTACTACCTGTCTGCCAATCGCAACAAGTTTTCGGTCGCGCTCGACATCGCGTCGCCGCGTGGGGCCGAGCTGGTGCGCGAATTGGCGTTGCAGAGCGACATCCTGGTCGAGAACTTCAAGGTTGGCGGGCTTTCCAAATATGGGCTGGATTACGACAGCCTCAAGGAAATCAATCCGCGCCTCATCTATTGCTCCATCACCGGGTTTGGCCAGACCGGGCCTTATGCCAGCCGTCCGGGCTATGACTTCATGATCCAGGGCATGGGCGGGCTGATGAGCATCACTGGCGAGCGCGACGATCTGCCCGGGGGCGGGCCGCAGAAGGCGGGCGTGGCGGTGGCGGATCTGATGACCGGCATGTATTCCACCGTCGGCATTCTGGCGGCGCTGCATGAGCGCTCGGTCAGCGGGCTGGGGCAACACATCGACATGGCGCTGCTCGATTGCCAGGTGGCCATGATGGCCAACCAGAACCTGAACTTCATGACGTCCGGCAAGGCGCCGCGGCGGGCCGGCAATGCGCACCAGAACCTGGTGCCGTATCAGGTCTTCGCGGCCAGCGATGGCCACCTCATCGTGGCCGTGGGCAACGACAGCCAGTTCCGCAACTATTGCGGCGCCATTGGTTTGCCCGAGCTGTCGGCGGACCCCCGTTTTTCCACCAACCCGCAGCGCGTGAAGAACCGCGAAGAACTGGTGCCCTTGCTGGTCGAGCGCATGGCCACGGGGGCGCGTGATTACTGGCTGGCGGCGCTGGAAGGCGTGGGCGTGCCGGCCGGGCCCATCAATACGCTGGACCAGGTCTACGAAGATCCGCAGGTGCTGGCGCGCGGCATGAAGCGCGAGCTGCCGCATCCGGTGGCCGGCACGGTGCCGATGGCGGCCAGTCCGCTGAAGTTCTCGGGCAGCCCGGTGCAATACCGGCGCCCGCCGCCCATGCTGGGCGAGCACACGGCGCAGGTGCTGGCTGAAAAGCTGGGCTTGTCCGCCGAAGAAATCCAGGCGCTGGCCCAGGGCCAGGCCTGAGCATGATGGCCGCGCGGCGCGTGCCGCCGCGTGGCTGCAAGCGCCGCGGCGCGCGAACACTATTCCCATTACAGGCAGGAGAGAGTTGATGACGGAGATTCAAACCATCGGCGTCGTGGGCGCCGGGGCCATGGGGCGGGGCATTGCCCAGATCGCGGCGCAAGCCGGTCTGCGCGTGCGCCTGTACGACACCAGCGCCGACGCGGTGGCGGCGGCGCGCGAATCGTTGCGCCAGACCTGGGACAAGCTGGCCCAAAAGGGCAAGCTGTCGGCCGCCGAGGCGCAGGCCGCACTGGATCGTGTCGAGTCGGCCACGGCGCTGACCGACATGTCGCAGTGCCAGCTGGTGGTCGAGGCCATTGTCGAGCGCCTGGACGTCAAGCGTGACCTGTTCGCCGCGCTGGAAGGCGTGGTGGCCGATGACTGCATCCTGGCGTCGAACACGTCGTCGCTGTCCATCACCGCCATCGCCGCGGCGTGCAAGCGGCCGCAGCGCGTGGCCGGCTATCACTTCTTCAACCCGGTGGCGCTGATGAAGGTGGTCGAGGTGATCGACGGCCTGCGCAGCGCGCCCGAAACCGGCGATGCGCTGGCCGAACTGGCGCGTCGCATGGGCCACACGCCTGTGCGCGCCAAGGACATGCCCGGCTTCATCGTCAACCATGCGGGCCGCGGCATGAACACCGAAGGCCTGCGTGTGGCGCAGGAATCGGTGGCGACCTTTGCGCAGGTGGATGCCATCATGCGCGAGCAGGCCGGCTTTCGCATGGGGCCGTTCGAACTGCTGGACCTGACTGCGCTGGACGTCTCGCACCCGGTGATGGAATCGATCTATCGCCAGTTCTTCGACGAGCCGCGCTTTCGTCCGTCGCCCATCACCACCGTGCGCCTGGCCGGCGGGCTGATCGGCCGCAAGGCCGGCGAGGGCTTCTATACGTATGTCGACGGCCAGAAGCAGGTGCCCGCCGAGCCGCCCGTGCCGGCGTTGCCGCAGGGCCTGAAGGTCTGGATCAGCCCCAAGCAGCCCGAAGGCTATGCGCGCGCCACGGCACTGCTGGAAAAGCTGGGCGCGCCGCTGGTGTCCGGCGCATCGCCGGCATCGGATGCGCTCATCATCGTCACGCCCTTTGGCGAAGACGTGTCCACGACCGTTTCGGCACAAGGCCTGGATGCCTCGCGCACCGTGGGCCTGGATACGCTGCAGGCCTTTGACACGGCGCGCCGCCGCAGCATCATGGTGTCGCCGGCCACGCAGGACAAATGGCGCGATGCCGCCCACGCGCTGCTGGCAGGCGATGGCGTGCCGGTGTCGGTGATTCAGGATTCGCCGGGCTTCGTGGCCCAGCGCATCGTGGCCATGATCGTCAACATCGCGGCCGACATCGCACAGCAGCAGATCGCCACGCCCGAGGACATCGACCGTGCCGTGACGCTCGGCCTGGGCTATCCGGTGGGCCCGCTGGCGCTGGGCGATGCCCTGGGCGCCGAGCGCATCCTGGAAATCCTCAAGAGCATGCAGCGCGTCACGGGTGACCCGCGCTATCGCCCCAGCCTGTGGCTGCAGCGCCGCGTGCAGCTGGGCATGTCGTTGTTGAAGGCATCCGCCGCCGACTGATCCCCGTCTGGCTGTGCGCCATGTAAAAAGCCCTTCGATTTCTCGAAGGGCTTTTTCTTGCGGGGGCGTGGTGTGCCTGGCGGCTTGCGTGCGCCGCGGCACACGCGACGTGGCCGGGATGTGGCCTTACTTGGCGGCGTCCACCATGTACTGCACGGCCGCGCGGATGTCGTCTTCCGAGGCGTTGGCCGCGCCGCCCTTGGGGGGCATCGGCGGCTTGCCTTGCATGGCGACCTTGACCATCGCGTCCATGCCGGTCTTGATGTAAGGGTCCCAAGCGGCCTTGTCGCCGAACTTGGGCGCATTGGCCACGCCGGTGGCGTGACAGGCGAAACAGACGCTCTTGTAGAGCTTTTCGCCGGCCGGATTGACGGCGGCAGTGGCCTGCGCGGGGGCCGGTGCGGCAGCAGCCGCAGCAGCAGCAGGGGCCGGAGCCGGAGCCGCCGCCGCAGGGGCAGCCGCGGCGGGGGCCGCTGCAGCGGGCGCTGCGGCGGGCGTGGCGTCGGCTTCCTTCTTGGCGCCTTCTTCCGCGGGGGCGGCCGGTTCGGGCAGCGAGCCGCCGGACTTGTTGGCCATGTAGACCACGGCGCGGGCGACTTCGTAGTCGGACAGCGTGGGGTTGCCCCCCTTGGCCGGCATGCCGCCCTTGCCGTGCAGGGCCACGTTCATCATGGCGTCAAAACCGGACTTGATGAAGGGTGCCCAGGCGGCGTTGTCGCCGATCTTGGGAGCACCCGCCACGCCGGCGGTATGACAGGCCGTACAGACGGCCGCAAAGACTTGTTCGCCCGTCTTGAAGACCTTGGGGGCGTTGGCGTCGACCAGCGAGAAACCGGCGACCGGGGCAATGCGTTTGGTGACGGCTTCGTTGGACAGGGTGTCCGAGCCGGCGCCTACCTTGGTGCCTGATACGACCAGATTCACCAACAGGATGATGATCGCGATGGGCACCACGAAGGATAGGACGATGGTGACGACCAGTTGCTTCGGGGTCTTGATGGGGGAGGAGTGCTCTTCTATGTGTTCCTGCTCGTTGCTCATGACCAAATCCTGCTAACGGGTACCGGGGGCGCCTGGCGGCGGCAACAGAAAATCAGTACTGCACAAAGGGCGGCAAAAGCAGACCGCCTTGCAAGCAAACGCTGGATTATATAACGGTGTCATGGACACACGTCCAACCCCCGGACACGGGTTTTCGCGGAGTTTTCCCTAGGGTTTGATCTGCTTCATGCAGATTGCGCAAAACTAGGTACAATACCGCCTCCTTGCGCTGCGCCCGTAGTTCAATGGATAGAATGAGAGTTTCCGAAGCTCTTGATACAGGTTCGATTCCTGTCGGGCGCGCCACCGCTGCGCTTTACCCCCTCCCTTGAAGTCCCCCTTCCAGCTTTATTCAAGCCTTGTCTTTGCCGCCTTCGAGCCAGCCTCGAATATGCCGTGGCCGATGCATGCTGCCTGGTCGTCGCAATACTGAAGCTGGCGGTTCGTTGCCATGACGAATATCGGGCGCGCGTTCAACGTCAGCGATTCCGCGTCAGGGGTTGAATAACAAGAAGCCGTACACCGCAAACAATGCCAGGTGCATCGCGCCCTGCATGACGGAAGTCCGCTGGCCATTGAACGACAGCATGCCGAGCAACACCGTCAACCCCAGCAATACGGTTTCCAGCATCGAGATGCCCATGACGACCTGTTTGCCGGTCACCAGGCCGATGACGAGCACGGCGGGGACGGTCAGGCCGACCGTCGACACGAAGGCGCCCAGGCACAGGTTGATAGAGCGCTGCATTTCATTGCTGCGCGCGGCCTTGATGGCGGTGAGCGATTCCGGCGTGAACACAATGATGGCGATCAGTACGCCGCTGACGGCAATGGGCGCGCCGGCCGTGACCACGCCGTAGTCGATGACGATGGCCAGGTGGTGCGCCAGCAGCACGATCGGGATGATCATGCCCAGCAGCAGCGCGCTGCTGCGCCAGATCGAGGTGTTGTCGCCCGATTCGGTGGTCGGCGCGTTGGCCGGGAGGGTTGCGTTGCCGGCCGCCACGGCCATCTGCCCTGCGGTGGGCTGGATGAACAGCCGCTTTTCACGGCCCATCTGCAGCCACAGGAACACCGCATACAGGCCGGCCGTGATGGCGGCAATCGTCCAGGCCTGCAAGGTCGTGAATTCGCCGGCGCCCGACAGGTAATTGGGCAGCACGAGCGCGGTGCCGGTCAGCAGCACGATCATCGTCAGATAGGCGTTGGCGCCCTGCGCGTTGTATTCCTGTTCGCCGTGTTTCAGGCCGCCCACGACCAGGCAGAGCCCCATGACGAGGTTCAGGATGATCATCATCACCGCGAAGATCGAGTCGCGGCCGATGGTGGGGAATTCGCCCGGGCCCAGCAGCATCGACGCGATCAGGATGACTTCGATCGAGACGATGGACAGGGTCAGGATCAGCGTGCCGTAGGGTTCGCCCAGCTTGTGGGCCAGCAGGTCCGCTTCGTGAACCACGCCAAAGGATGCCGCGATGATGGTGAAGAACAGGACGGCGAAGCAGACCATCGCGGCGACCGGCGTCAGCGGCTGCGCGAGCCACGCGCCGCCGTAGACGGTGAAGGCAATCACGACCAGCCAGGCCCAGCCGAGTTTGAACCAGGTGGCCTTGGGGATGCGAGGGGCATGTGCAGAAGAGGAGGGGACGGGCATCGCTGTTCTTTCCGTGAAAGATGACAGGGTCGTCCCTAGGAATGACACGCCGGCCAGGTCGTCCTGGTGGGGGGCAAGCGCGAATGCGCTCGCGAAATGCGATGTTAACCGATCGGAATTCACGCTCAAACCAGGCGTGGCGGCTGGACGATCAAACTTGTTGGGGGAAAATCCCCCTGCGTCGGTTATCCTGCGCCTGATCGTTCCCTATGAATAAGACCCCATCATGGCCTCCACGGATATCCTTATTTCCACGGACGCAGTAGAGCCCGCGCTTCGCAACGAATATTGGCGCGAGGTCACGCGGCCGTTCTGCGAAACCGCGCCGATGGCCGATGAGAAGGGCGCGACGCTGGAAGGCACGATGCGTATCCGCACCGTGGCGGGCTTGACGCTGGGATCCACGGCCTTCAATGCCCAGCGCTACAAGCGCGACCGCTGGACGATCGCCCGCAGTCCCATCGATCACTACCTCGTGCACGTGCTGGTGGCGGGCTCGATCCGTGGCGACTTTGCCGGGCGCGACGCGGTGGCGGCGCCGGGCGGGATCTGCATCATTGATCTGTCGCGGCCCTACGCTTGCGAGGTGGACGCGGGCGTGCGGCTGGCCACGACGGTGCCGCGCGCCAGCATCGACAAGCTGCTGGGCGCCCGCGATCTGCACGGTTTCGCGCTGGACCCGCAGCTGCCCATCACGCGTCTGCTGGTGGACTATCTTCAAGGCCTGCATGCCGTGTCGGCGGATCTGTCCGCCAGCGAGGACGTGGCGGTGCAGGATGCTCTGATGACGCTGCTGTCAGCGGGCCTGGCAGGGGCCGGCCCGGCGCAGGACGAGCCGCAGTCCGTACTGGGGCGAGCCCTGCGCGCGCGCACCCTGGCGTTCATCGATCGCCACCTGGCGGACCCGACGCTGGGGCCCGAACTGCTGATGCAGCGCTTCAGCGTGTCGCGCGCGCACCTGTACCGCGCGTTCGCCGACCTGGGCGGCATTGCCCACGTGATCAAAAGCAAGCGCCTGGACGCGGCCTACGCCGCACTGGTCGATCCACGCAATGCGGCGCAACCGCCGGTGCGGATTGCGGCCGACCTGGGTTTTTCAGACACGGGCAAGTTCCGCAAGGCGTTCATCGCCCGCTTCGGCATGACGCCGGACGAGGCGCGCGATCTCGAAAGCTGGCCCGCGTCGATCACTGGCGGCGCGCCCCAGCTGTCGCATCATTTCGCCGCGTACGACAGCGGTCAGAAGCGATAGGCCAGCCCCATGATGGGACCCTGCTGCACGACGTTGTAGATGAAACCGTTGCGGTTGTAGTTCACGCCCAGCGCGCGATAGCCCAGCACGGCCGAAAAATTGTTCTTGAACTGGTAGCCGAACGCCGCGGTGGCATCCCAGTCGAGCCGCGCCTGGCCCGCGCCGACGATGCCCCAGCCGGTCACGAACCAGCTGTCGTCCAGCATGTAGCGTCCGCGCAGGCCGACGAC
The DNA here is from genome assembly GCF_052695805.1 of Achromobacter sp. NCFB-sbj8-Ac1-l. Taxonomy (NCBI): domain Bacteria; kingdom Pseudomonadati; phylum Pseudomonadota; class Betaproteobacteria; order Burkholderiales; family Alcaligenaceae; genus Achromobacter; species Achromobacter sp. NCFB-sbj8-Ac1-l. Next base: position 425,272 of record NZ_CP199812.1, read on the forward strand.
GGCATCGACCCACGTCGCGCTGTCTCGTTGGCCCTTGCCATCCAGCAGCCCGCCTTTGAGCGAGATCTTGGTGCTGGCGTACCAGAGCCGCCCGCCGCCGACGACGTCCAGATGGCCGCGGTCGGATTCGGCCACGCTGTAGCCTGCCCCCAAAAAGCCGGAAAACGATTTGGACGTGATGTCGACTTCCTTGCTGAGCACGCCGATACGGTTCTTGCCGCTGCCCGAGAGCCGGCTGTACATGACGTCGCCCAGCAGGCTGACGCGCTGGCGTCGTGCCTCGATGGCGCCCATGAACGCCAGGTCCAGCTCGCTGAAGATCTTGCTGAAGCTGGAATCGATCTTGAGTGCGGGTTGGCCGAGCTGGCCGGCCTTGCCGCTCAGGCCCGCGGCCCAGATGTAGGGGCTGGCGCTGACGCGCCAGCTGTCGCCGTCGCCGGCGTTGTCTTTCAGCAGCGGGCTGATGGGCAGTGGGTTGTCGGCGCAGGCCGCGCCGGACAGACCGGCCAGCGCGGTGGCGAGGATCAAGCTGGGGGCGAAAGACCGCATGATTTCCCGATGAAGCAGTAGCTGTAGAGGCGTGGCAATGCGCGGGTCAGCGCGCGGACAGGACGGCGTCTTCCAGGCCGCAGTTCTGCTTGGGCGCGGCGCCCGTGGCCTTGGCCGCCAGCACTTCCTGGCGGGCGGCTGCCATGTCGGCCAGGAATTCGGCGTTGGTGTGCAGCTTGGCCACCGTGGCCGCGCCCATCGTGCGGCCGGCGTCGACGTCGCTTTGCCAGTGCGCATTGCAGACGACACGGCTTTGGCCGAATTCCAGGCCGCGGCGCAGCAGCGCGTCGGTTCTCTCAGGATTGAGTTCTGCCAGCACCAGCGCCCAGGCCCAGCCCGCGGCCGTGTGGCCGGACGGATAGGAGCCATCGTTGCGCAGCAGCGGTTCCTGTTCGGCAAAGCAGGTGCCTTCGTTGTGGACGACGAAGGGCCGGGTGCGGTTGTAGGTGTTCTTGACGCCGTAGGTGGACAGGCCGGCGTCGGTCAGCACGCGCTGCATCAGGACGAACAGGCGCGGCGTGGTGGTCTCGCTGATGTCGATGCCCATGGCGCACGAGAAATTCGCGGCGGGTTGCGGAAACTGCAGATCGGCATCCAGCTTTGCCAGGCCGGCGCGCGCCTTGCCGCGCAGGGGGATGGTGGCGGCGCGGGCTTCTTCGTCGCGGGCCAGCGCGGCGCTGCCCTTGGCGGGCGGGGGGCCGAGCAGTTCCAGGCTGTCGGGCAGTTCCTTGGGCGGGATGTAGCCTGCCGCCAGCTGGAAGTGCGGATCGGTGACCTTGGGGCCGGGCGCGTCCTGCGCGGCAGCGACCCCGGCGTTCATGCCGGCCAGGGCCAGCGCAAAAAGGGTTGCCGTCTTGGAAATTCTCGAGCGCATGTTCGGCCTGTACCGTCGGTGAAATCAGTGTCTGCGGGAAGTCATTCAATGCGGCCTGGCGCGGCCCGACCTGAATGTGCGGCAGAATTTACACCGGGGTATCGCGCGTAAAACCACGCGTGCGGCGGGATGAGACAAATTGGCGGGAAGATTGAGACAGATGGGGAAAAGGGCGGCAAAAACATCACATCTGGTTTTGCTTCCTTGCGTGAGCGTCGTCTTCGACACCTCATCGGCACGAGGCATGCGGGCTGCATGTGGCATGCGTTTTTCGTGCTTTGCGGCGGTGGGGATTGGGGTGGATGTTGCTTTCGTGACCAAACTTCTGACAGGGTCTTCGTCGGATTCTTCTGATTCTGCGGCCCCTCTTAAGTAACGGTACGAGGACCGATGTAGTTTGATGGATCTGACGAAAGTATTGATGGTCAGATCAATCCTCCCGAGTTGTCCGGTGGCTTCATTGTGACCACAATGTAGTCCTGATAGCCAAAACGCCCGCTACGGGGAGAAACCCATGTCCACTGCTGACACTTATATTCGTGCCCGAATTGACAACGAGACGAAAGAACGCGCTACGCGCGTGCTGGATGCTATGGGACTCAATGTTTCTACAGCGATTCGTTTGCTGATGACCCGGGTGGCTGCGGAAGGAAGATTGCCTTTTGCAATTGAGCTTCCGAATCGAACAACTCGAGCTGCTATTGAAGAGCTTGAAAGCGGTCAAGGTAAGCAATATGCCAGCGTGGACGCTATGTTCCAGGATGGCGTGAATGGCGAGAAAAATCGAGGTGTCGAAGCAGTTCGAACGAGATCTGAAGCGCTTAAGCGCAGGCGTGCACGGGCCTAGTGCGAGACTGCAAATAGACTGCGTGCTGTGCTCACGACCTTGTGCCGAGGCGCAATCTTAGATGCTCGGTACTGCGACCATCCGTTGGCAGGAGAGTACAAGGGCTATCGCGATTGTCATGTTCGCAATGACTTGGTCTTAATTTATAAGCGTGATCCAGATGTTCTCAAGCTGGTTCGCTTGGGAACACATAGCGATCTCTTCTGACAGCGTATCGGCCCAAGTTTCTGTGTTTGCAGGCCCGCCATTGCGGGCTTTCCTTTTTTTGTCGGCCGAATTATGGCTTGGAGGATTGTTATCCCCTCCGTAGTAGCACACCGGCATGACAGGCTTAAGCGCATGGTGCGACGTCTTCTTGCCTGTCGGCCTTGTGCCACAAATTCCTGCAGATTCCATTGCGCCCGGACTGTTTCCGCTTGTGTCCCGAAAACTGACACATGGCGTTCCTAGAATCCGTTCCTGTCATGCGCGGCGTTGCCGCTGGTGTTGCGGGGCGCCCGCAAGCGCATGTCTGTTCAATCAACGGGAATCTGTAATGAAAAAGACTTTGTTCGTCACCGCCCTGTTCGCCGCGCTGTCCGGCGTTGCGCACGCCGAGACCTCGGTGACTCTGTACGGCTTGATCGACACCGGCGTGGGCTTCCAGCGCATCAAGGGCAATGATGGCTACAAGGAGTCGAAGGTCGGCATGACCAACGGCGTGTCCAGCGGCTCGCGTTGGGGCTTGCGTGGCGCCGAAGACCTGGGCGATGGCCTGAGCGCCGTCTTCACGCTGGAAAGCGGCTTCAATTCGGCCAACGGCCAGTCGGGCCAGAGCAGCCGCCTGTTCGGCCGCCAAGCCACCGTCGGCTTGAAGAGCGATTCCTGGGGCCTGCTGGAATTCGGCCGCCAGACCAACATCGCCTCGAAGTACTTCGGCGCGATCGATCCGTTCGGCGCCAGCTACGGCCAGGCCAACGTCGGCGCGGCCTTTGGCGCGGCCAACACGGTCCGTCACGACAACATGGTGCAGTACTCGACCCCGTCGTTCAGCGGCTTCCAGGTCGGCCTGGGCTACTCGTTCAACGTGGCTGACACCACCGCCGCCCAGACCGGCTTCAAGACCGCCGACAACACCCGTGCCATCACGGCCGGCGTGCGCTATGTGAATGGCCCGCTGAACGTGGCCCTGTCGTACGACCAACTGAACCTGGCCAACCAGGTTGCCGGCAGCGAGGATGCGTCGCCCAAGCAGTGGATCATCGGCGGTTCGTACGACTTCGAAGTGGTCAAGCTGGCTTTGGCCTACGGCCAGACGCGTGACGGCTGGTTCACCGGCCAGGCCATCAACGCCTTCGGCAGCGGGTCGGCCACGGCCAAGAGCTTCGGCAGCAACGTCGTGGCCAAGGACTTCAAGTCGAACTCGTACCTGGTTGGCCTGTCGGCCCCGATCGGTGGCGCAAGCAGCATCCTGGCCTCGTGGCAGCGTGCTGACGCCAACAACACGGCGCTGACCGGTGACGATGCCACGATGAACATCTACAGCATCGGCTACACCTACAACCTGTCCAAGCGCACCAACCTGTACGCGCTGGGTTCGTACGCCACGAACTTCGCCTTCATCGACGGTGTGAAGAGCACGGTCGGCCTGGTGGGCGTGCGTCACCGCTTCTAAGCGACGCCTCGCGGTCCGGCGCATCGACGGCGCGTGCATGGTGCGCGCCGTGGAAAAGCCGGACCCGCCGGACCGGCGGCCATGCCCCGGTTTGGCGGACCGCGGTTGCATTGAGCGGACTGGGCGTCTTACCCGGCCACAGACGCGAAAAAAGCGGCCACCTCCCTAGCTCCACTCTCAGTCCGCTCACCCTAACCCAGGTCAGGATGAGTCAGCCTGCCCGAAGGCCCAAGCGCCACCGGCACCGCAATGCGGTGCCGGTGGCGCTTCCGTTTGAGGAGACGGAAAAGGGGAAGGGTCAGTCGTCCAGCGACGGCACGGTGCCGATCTGGGCGAGGATGCGGGGCGATTCCATGTCGCCGGTTTCCTTGTCGATCATGACTTCGTAGGCGGCCACGCCGGCGAACTTGGAGGCCATGGCGTTGGCGATGCGGATGGCGCCGAACTCACTGCTGGCCGGCCGGATTTCTCCGGGGGCCACGCCGTTGGCGGCAGCGCGGTAGGGGACGACGATGTACTGGACGAGATGAGCGGCTTCGGACACAGGATTCTCCTGGACGACGTTTTTCGGGCGAGCGAAATGTAGCATGTTGCACTGTGTTTTTGTACAGTATTTTCGACAAGCGCGCAGGTAAATCTTCGACAGGCCGATCAGACCCAGGAAAACCCCTAGCGCGCAAAGATTGCCCAAAGTCCCGCTCGCCTCTAATATTTTCGAAAATCTTTTAGGTTTTATAAAAAGAGGCTAGGGATGGAAGCAAACAGGTACGACGCCTACCGCGAAAGCACCGCGGGCCGCGCCAACGTGGCGGATTCGCCGGAGCGCATCGCCTACTACCAGGAGCTGGCGCGCCTGGAGACCGGCGCGCTCTGGACGGTGGCGAACAAGATCGAGCCCTGGGCGCCGCGGTCGGCGTCGGTGCCGGTGGTGTGGCGCTACCAGGAACTGCGGGGCCACGTGCTGCGCTCGGCCGAGCTGGTTTCGCCCGAAGAAGCCGGCCGCCGGGTGATCTACCTGAACAATCCCGGCCGGCGCGACGTGGCCGCGGCGGTGGGCTGGCTGTATTCGGGGCTGCAGGTGATGCAGCCGGGCGAATTGGCCTCGGCCCATGCGCATTCGCATTCGGCGCTGCGCTTCATCATGGAAGGCACGGGCGCGTTCACGGTGGTGGACGGCCACAAGATGACGCTGGGGGCGAACGATTTCGTGTTGACCCCCAACGGCACCTGGCACGAGCATGGCGTGGCCGAAGACGGCAGCACCTGCATCTGGCAGGACGGCCTGGACATTCCGCTGGTCAATGCGCTGGAGGCCGGCTTCTATGCCGTGCATCCCGACCTGAACCAGACCGTGACGCACCCGGTGGACGACACCAGCGCCACCTGGGGCAACGTGGCCCTGCGGCCGCAGGCATCGGGCTGGACCAAACCCTATTCGCCCCTGTTCAAGTACGAATGGGAGCCGACCTACGAAGCGCTGCGTCGGCATGCGCGGGTGTCGGCGGGCAGCCCTTACGACGGCGTGCTGATGGATTACGTCAACCCGGCCACGGGCGGCCCGGTCATGCCCACCATCGGCGCCAGCATGCAGTTGCTGCGGCCGGGCGAGCACACCCAGGCGCATCGCCACACCGGCAGCTTCATCTACCAGGTGGCCAAGGGCAGCGGCTTTTCGATCATCGACGGCAAGCGCTACGACTGGACCGAGCGCGACATCTTCTGTGTGCCGTCCTGGGCCGTGCATGAGCACGCCAACCTGTCGTCCAACGACGATGCCTGCCTGTTCTGCTTCAACGACCTGCCGGTGATGCGTTCGCTGGCCCTCTACCGCGAAGAAGCGGTCAAGGACAACGGCGGCCACCAGAAACTGATCTAGCGGCGGCAACCCCCCCACTTTGAATCTTCATCCGCCGCCCGGGGCGACCCGGGCGCCTGTCTCAACTCGTCTTGAATTTCCTGGAGTTCCTATGCGCTTGGTAACTTTTCGCGCCCATCCCGCCGCCGCCGCCCGCCTGGGTGCGCTGGCCGAAGGCTATGTGATCGACCTGGCCCTGCTGGGCCAGGCCGGTGGCGTGGCGCTGCCGGACGACATGCTGGCCTTCATCGACCTGGGCCCGGTGGCCGTGGCCCAGGCATCGCGGCTGCTGGATGCCTATCGCGGCAATTGGCCCGTGGGTACGGCGCTGCCGCAGGAAAACGTGAAGCTGCTGGCGCCGATTCCGCGTCCGCGCAAGAACATCTTCGGCATCGGCCTGAACTACGTCGAGCACGTGGCGGAATCGAGCCGCACGCTGGACACGTCGGCCGACCTGCCCAAGCAGCCGGTGATTTTCTCCAAGCCGCCCACCACGGTGATCGGCCCGGGCGACGCCATCGAGCACAACGCCAGGATCACCCAGCAGCTGGATTGGGAGGTGGAACTGGCGGTGATCATGGGCCGGCGCGCCACGCGCGTGGCCGAGGCCGATGCGCTGTCGTACGTGTTCGGCTACAGCGTGATGCTGGACATGAGCGCGCGCGATTGCCGCCGTGCGGGCCAGTGGATCTATTCCAAGGGCCAGGATACCTACGCCCCGTTCGGCCCGTGCATCGTCACGGCCGACGAGATTCCCGACCCGCAGGTGCTGGACCTGTGGCTGACGGTGAACGGCGAAAAGAAGCAGGGTTCGAACACGCGCCACATGCTGTTCAAGGTGCCGTTCCTGATTTCCGACATCAGCGCAGGCATCACGCTGGAACCGGGCGACATCATCGCCACCGGCACGCCCGAAGGCGTGGGCGCGGGCCGCAAGCCGCAGGAATGGCTGTGGCCGGGCGACGTGGTGGTGGCGTGCGTGGAAGGTATCGGCACGCTGCGGCATCCGGTGGTGGCGGTCTAGGCGAATTCCGGCGCCGGTCGCAAGGGCGGCCGGCTGAGCGGTCTCCAAGGGGAAAACAATGATCAAGCAAACAGTATGGGCGGCCGCAATGGCCATGGCGCTGGGCGGCGCGGCGCAGGCCGCGGACCCGGTCAAGATCGGCTTCATCGCCACGCTGTCCACGCCGGCGGGCTACATCGGCGAAGACGAACGCGATGCCTTCAACCTGGCCATCAAGCAGGGCGGCGGCGCGTTGGGCGGGGTGCCGGTGCAATTGGTGATCGAGGACGACGGCCTGAAGCCGGCCAACGCCAAGCAGGCGGCCGACCGGATGCTGCAGTCGGGCGTGAAGCTGTTCACCGGCGTGAATTTCTCGAACGTGCTCGCTGCCGTGGCGCCGGGCGTGGTCAAGGCGGGCGCTTTCTACGTCAGTCTGAACCCCGGGCCGTCCAGCTTCGCGGGCGAGAAGTGCGACCAGAATTATTTCGTGGCCTCGTACCAGAACGATGCCTTCCATACAGCGGGTGGCGTGGCGGCCAATGAACTGGGCTACAAGCGCGTGGTGCTGCTGGCCCCCAACTACCAGGCCGGGCGCGACGCCATCGAAGGCTTCAAGCGCACCTACAAGGGCGAGGTGGTGGCCGAGATCTACACCAAGCTGGATCAGTCGGACTTCTCGGTGGAACTGGCGCGCCTGCGCTCGCTGGCGCCCGAAGCCGTCTATCAGTTCCATCCGGGCGGCACCGGCATCAACTTCGTCAAGCAGTACGCGGCGGCCGGCCTGAACAAGACCATTCCGATGCTGATGCCCAGCTTCTCGATGGATGCGCGCATGATCCAGGCCACCGGCGACGCGGCGCTGGGCGCCTACACCACCGGCATCTGGTCGGCGGACTTCGACAACCCGCAGTCCAAGGCCTTCGTGCAGGCATTCAAAGCGGCCTATGGCCGCGTGCCGACCGACTACGCCATGCAGGCCTACGACACGGCACAACTGATCGGGGCGGGGCTCAAGGCCACCGGCGGCGACCTGTCACGCCAGGCCGAGTTCCGCGCCGCGTTGCGCAAGCCGGAATTCGCGTCGCTGCGCGGCAAGTTCAGCATGAACACCAATCAGCATCCGGTGCAGGACCTGTACCTGATGAAGATTGAAAAGGACGCCAGCGGCGTGCTGTCGCCGCACCTGGTGCGCAAGCTGGTGTCGGATGACAAGGACGCCTACGCCCAATTCTGCAAGATGCCGTCATGACATTGCTTTTCGAACAGTTGCTCAACGGGCTGCAGTTCGGCGCGATGCTGTTCCTGCTCGCGGCCGGACTGACCCTGATCTTCGGGATCATGGGCGTGGTGAACCTGACCCACGGTTCGTTCTACATGGTGGGCGCGTACTGCGCGGCCTACGCCATCGGCACCACCGGTTCGTTCCTGGCGGGCGTGCTGGCGGCGCTGCTGGGGGCCGGGCTTTACGGCCTGTCGGTCGAGGTGCTGGTGATCCGCAAGCTGTACAAGCGCGATCACCTGTACCAGGTGCTGGCCACGTTCGGCCTGCTGCTGTTTTCGAACGAGGCCGTCAGCCTGATCTTCGGGCGGCGTCCGCCGCTGGTGGGCATCCCGTCCTTCCTGGAAGGCGCGGTGACGCTGGCGCCGGGGTTCCAGTATCCGCTGATCCGCCTGTCGTTCATCGCCATCGGCGCGCTGGTGGCGGTGGGGCTGTGGTGGCTGGTGAACCGTACCCGCATCGGCATGCTGATCCGTGCCGGCGCCGACGATCGCGAGATGGTCGACGCGCTGGGCATCGACATCAAGAAGCTCTACACGCTGGTGTTCGGCCTGGGCGCGATCTTGTGCGGCCTGGCGGGCGTGATGGCCGCGCCGCTGCTGGCGGTGGAAATCGGCATGGGCGAACGCATCCTGATCACCACCTTCGTCGTGATCGTAATCGGTGGCGTGGGCTCGGTGCGCGGGGCGCTGGCGGGGGCGCTGCTGGTCGGCATGGTGGACAGCATGGGGCGGGCCTTTCTGCCGCAGTTGCTGGGCGCGGTGTTCTCGCCGGCCACGGCAGACCCGCTGGCCGCGGGCCTGGCGTCTGCCAGCATCTATGTGTTGATGGCGATCGTGTTGATCGCCAGGCCGGGCGGGCTGTTTCCGGCGCGGGGATGATGATGACAATGAATCTTTCGAATCGCGCGCGCTGGGGGCTGGCCGGGCTGGTCCTGCTGCTGGCGCTGCCGGCTGCCGCGGCTGCCTCCGGGTCGCCTTTCCTGATCGGCGTGGTCACGCGCTTTCTGATCTACGGGCTGGCGGCGGTCAGCCTGGACCTGGTGATCGGCTATGGCGCCATGGTCAGCTTCGGCCATGCGATGTTCTTCGGGCTGGGCGGCTATGCGGTGGGCATCATCGCGTTCCACACGGCCGAGGCGGGCCCGCTGTTCGGCTGGGCCGGCAGCAATGCCGCGCTGGTGGTGTGGCCGATCGCGCTGGCGGTGTGCGCGCTGGCGGGCTGGGTGTTCGGCTACCTGGCGCTGCGCACGCGCGGCGTGCAGTTCATCATGATCACGCTGGCGTTCGGCCAGATGGTGTATTTCATCCTGGTGTCGCTGCAGTTCTACGGCGGCGACGACGGCCTGATGATCGCGCAGCGCAATGTGCTGCCGGGCCTGAACCTGGAGAGCCCGGTGACGTTCTACTACGTCTGCCTGGCGCTTCTGGCCGGCTGGACGCTGCTGTGCATCCGCATCGTCAATTCGCGGTTCGGCATGGTGCTGCAAGCGCTGCGCCAGAGCGAGCGGCGCGCGCTGAACCTGGGCGTGGCGCCCACGCCGTACCGCCTCTCCGCCTTCGTGCTGTCGGCGGTGGGCACGGGGCTGGCCGGCGTGCTGTGGGCCAACTACGCGGGGCTGGTGACGCCCGACATGGCGGCGTGGACCAAGTCCGGCGAGCTGATGGCCATCGTGATCCTGGGCGGCGTGGGTACGCTGCTGGGCCCGATTGCGGGCGCGGCCGTGTTCCTGGGGCTGGAGCAGCTGCTGTCGTCGTTGACCGAGCATTGGCTGCTGTACATGGGGCCGATCCTGGTGCTGGTGGTGCTGTGGGGTCAGAAAGGCCTCTTCGGCCGCCTCTTGGAGACGCGACATGCTGACTAAGCCCACCCCCGAAGCGCTGCGCGCCTCCCCCTCAAGGGGGCATGCCGACGGACCGGCGCAGCCGGCTCCATGGCATCCCGATAAGGTCGCCGCATCGCACACCGCTGCCGGGAAGGTACTGCTGCAGCTGTCTGGATTGCGCAAGGCCTTCGACGCGGTGGTCGCCACCAATGGGGTCGACCTGGACGTGCGGGCGGGCGAGATCCACGCCATCATCGGCCCGAACGGCGCCGGCAAGTCGACGCTGATCGCGCAGATCTGCGGCGAGATCCGGCCGGACTCGGGGACGATCCATCTGGAAGGGCGCGACGTGACCGCGCTGCGGGCCTTCGAACGCGCCCGGCTGGGCCTGGGGCGTTCGTTCCAGATTACCGAGCTGTGCCACGAATACACCGCGCTGGAAAACGTGATTCTGTCGAGCATGCTCAAGGGCGGCCGGGCGTTCGGCGCCTGGTCCGACCCACGGCGCGACGCGGGCCTTAAGGCCCAGGCGATGCAGTGGCTGACGCACGTGGGCCTGGCCGAACGCCGCCATGTGCGCACGGCCGACCTGGCCCATGGCGAAAAGCGCCAGCTGGAATTGGCGGTGGCGCTGGCGCGATCGCCGCGGCTGTTGCTGCTGGACGAGCCCATGGCCGGCATGGGGCCCGAGGAATCGGCCCGCATGACCCGGCTGCTGCTGGGCATGAAGGGCGACTACGGCATCCTGCTGGTGGAGCACGACATGGACGCTGTCTTTGCGTTGGCCGACCGCATCAGCGTGCTGGTCTACGGAAAGGTGGTGTTCAGCGGTGCCCCCGACGAGGTGCGGCGCCATCCGGACGTACGCGCCGCCTATCTGGGAGAAGAACATGTTGAAGGTTGACGGCCTGACGGGCGGCTATGGCTCGAGCAAGGTGCTGTTCGGCATGTCGTTCGAGGCGGGCGAGGGCGAGGTGATTTCGCTGATCGGCCGCAACGGCATGGGCAAGACCACCACCATCAAGACGCTGATGGGCATGCTGCCCGCGACTGGCGGGCAGGTGCAGTTTCGCGGCCAGACGCTGTCGCGGCCCGCGCCCAGCGCGGTGGCGCGGCTGGGCGTGGGGCTGGTGCCCGAGGGCCGGCGCGTGTTCGGGTCGCTGACGGTGGAAGAAAACCTGGTGGCGACCTCGCGCGGCGCACCCGGCGGCTGGGACCTGGCTCGCGTCTACGCGCTGTTTCCGCGGCTGCAGGAACGCCGCGGCCAGTCGTCACGCACGCTGTCCGGCGGCGAGCAGCAGATGCTGGTGGTGGGCCGGGCGCTGATGACCAACCCCAAGCTGCTGATCCTGGACGAGGCTACCGAAGGGCTGGCACCGCTGATCCGGCAGGAAATCTGGCGGTGCCTGCGCACCCTGAAGGCCGAAGGCCAGACGATTCTGGTGATCGATAAGAACCTGCCCGAGATGGCGACGCTGGTGGACCGCCACTACATCGTCGACAAGGGCCGCGTGGCCTGGTCGGGCCAGCCTGCCGAACTGTCCGCGCAGCCCGAGCTGGCGCAGCGCTATCTGGGCATCTGACCCGCAAGAGGAACCGAAATCATGCTGAATCTGCCCCAATTCAAGGCCGCTGCCGTGCAGGCGGCGCCCGTCTTCCTGGACACCGACGCCACGGTCGACAAGACCTGCGCGCTGATCGCCGAGGCCGCGGGCCAGGGCGCGCGCCTGGTGGCGTTTCCGGAAGTGTTCATCTCGGCCTATCCGTACTGGAGCTGGGTGATGAACCCGGTGCAGGGCAGTCCGTGGTTTGAAAAGCTCTGCAAGAGCGCCATCGAACTGCCCGGCCCCGAGATCCGCCGTATCGCGCAGGCCGCGCGCCAGCACGGCATCAACGTGGTGGTAGGCGTGAACGAGCGCAGCCGTTTTGGCGTGGGCACGATCTACAACACCATGGTGTTCATCAACGACGAAGGCCGCATCCTGGGCCGCCACCGCAAGCTGGTGCCGACCTGGGCCGAAAAGCTGACCTGGGCGCACGGCGATGGCGAATCGCTGCGGGTGTACGACACCTCGCTCGGCAAGCTGGGCGGCCTGGCCTGTGGCGAGAACACCAACACGCTGGCGCGGTTTTCGCTGTTGGCGCAAGGCGAAATGGTGCACGTGGCCAGCTACATCTCGCTGCCGGTGGCGCCGCCGGACTACGACATGGCCGAGGCCATCCGCCTGCGCGCCGCGGCCCATTCGTTCGAAGGCAAGGTGTTCACGGTGGTGTCGTGCTCGACGATCTCGACCGAGATCCAGGACGCCATCAGTGCCAGCCACCCCGAGGCCCGCGAGACGCTGGCGCGCCGCAACAGCGCGTTTTCGGGGATATTGGGACCGGACGGCCGCGTGATCGGCGAACCGCTGATCGACGACGAAGGCATCGTCTATGCCGACATCGACCTGTCGCGCTGCATCCAGCCGCGCCAGATGCACGACATCACCGGCCACTACAACCGCTTCGACGTGTTCGACCTGCGCGTGAACCGCCGGCCCTTGCAGGCGGCCCGTTATGACGACCCGAACGATCTGAACGAGGACGAGCCCGACCGGGCCCCGCCGGCCGCGCTGACCGAACCGCAACCCGATGGACGCCGGCAAGGCCGACCGGCCCGCGAGTAGAATGGGCCGCCGGCCTGCGGGCCGGCCGGCCAGCCGCCGACATCTGGAGAGCACGTTGAAGCCAAGAATCAAAGCCTCCCGCCAGGACGAGCCCGGATCGGACGGGAGCGCCGAGGTAGAGGAAATCACGCTGTCCGAGCAGGTCTACCGCCTGCTTCGGCGCGACATCATGAGCGGCGCCTTCGCGCCGGGCCAGTCCCTGCGCCTGGAATTGCTCAAGCAGCGCTACGGCAGCAGCTTTTCTCCCATTCGCGAAGCCCTGAACCGCCTGCGCAGCGAGCGCATGGTGGTCACCACCACCTCGCGCGGTTTCCGCATTGCGCCCCTGTCGATCGAAGAAATGTGGGACGCCTGTGAAACCCGCATCCTGATCGATTGCGACGCCTTGAGGCGGTCGCTGGCCAATGCCGACGATGCCTGGGAGACGCGCCTGGTGGGTGCGTACCACGCGCTGACGCTGGCTGCGCAGCGCGCCGGCGAGGTCTCGCCGCCCAGCCAGGAACTCGAAGAGTCGCTCGAGGCCCGTCACCTGGATTTCCATCACGCGCTGATCGGCGCCTGCCGTTCGCATTGGCTGCTGGACCTGTCCACGCAGCTGTATGCGCAGACCGAACGCTACCGGCGTCCCGCGCGTGCCGGCGCGACGGCCTACGGGCCCGAGCGCAACGTCGACGACGAACACCGCCAGCTGCTGGACGCCGCGATCTCGCGCGACGTCGAACGTTCGGTGGCGATGCTGGCGGCGCATTACCGCAAGACAGCGCAGTTCATCGAACACATCATTTCCCAGGACGACAGGCAGGCCATCAATGAGTGACACGGATATCGATCTGTTTTTTCCCACCATCGCCGAGCGCGAGGTGCAATACAACGCCCGGGAATCGGTGCCGGATTTCGACGCCTGCGTGCGCCGCTACGCGGAATCGTCAGCAAAGGTGAAGGCGCGCCGCCCCGGCATCCTGAACCTGCGCTACGGCATGGGCCACGATGAACGGCTGGACCTGTTCCTGCCCGCCGCCACGCGCACGCCGGCGCCGCTGTTCGTGTTCATCCATGGCGGCTACTGGCGCGCACAGCGCAAGGAAGACGCGCCGGTGATGGCCGAGGCTTTCAACAACGCCGGCGCCGCAGTGGCCGTGCCCGAATACACGCTGGTGCCCGAGGCCACGCTGGGCGAAGTGGTGCGCGAGATGCGTTCGGCGCTGGCCTGGCTGTATCACAACGCGGCCACCTATGGCGTGGACCCCGACCGCATCTACGTGGGTGGCAGCTCGGCGGGCGGCCAACTGGCCGGCATGCTGGCCGCGCCCGACTGGCCGGCGCGCTACGGCGTGCCCGACGACGTGGTCAAGGGCACCCTGGCGCTGAGCGGCCTGTTCGATCTGCGGCCGCTGTGCGACATCCTGCCCAACACCTGGCTGCAGCTCACGCCCGACCAGGCCGCGCACCAGAGCCCGATCTTTCACTTGCCCAAGCGCGCCGGCCCGATGCTGCTGGCGGTGGGCGGGCTGGAAACGCAAGGCTTCAAGAACCAGACCGAGGCCTTTGAACGGGCCTGGACGGGCGCCGGCCTGCAAGCCACCCGCATTCCCACGCCGCAGTGCAATCACTTCGACCTGGTGAACGAACTGGAAGACCCGAACAGCGACCTGACCCGCGCCACCCTGGCGATGATGGGCCTGGCGCCGGCCTGACGGCCCAGCCGACGCCTCGCATGCCATGGCTGACCTGAAGCTGCTGGAAGACCTGATCGCGCTGGCGCAGACCGGCAGCTTCGTGCGCGCCGCCGAGGCGCGGCACGTGACGCATCCGGCGTTCGGGCGCCGTATCCGCACCCTGGAGGCCTGGGCCGGCGCGCCGCTGGTGGAACGCCAGCGCGTGCCGGTCACGCTCACGGCCGAAGGCGAGGCCCTGCTCAAGACGGCTACGCAGGTGGTCGAGCAGATGGGGCGGGTGCGGCATCGCATCCGCAGCTCGGGGGCGGGCGGCGAGGCCGTGTTGCGCATCGCCACCGGCCGCAGCCTGGCGCGCACGCTGGTGGCCGACTGGGTGGCGCGGCTGCGCCATCGCGCGCCCAAGGTGCTGGTCGACGGCACCCAGCTGGAAATCTCCACCGGCAAGATGGAAGACATGGCCATGCGGCTGGAGCAGGGCAAGGTGGACCTGCTGTGCTGCTACGAGCATCCCGCGTTGTCGATGCCGCTCAATCCCGTGCGCTACCGCTACATGACGCTGGGCACCGACAAGCTGGTGCCGGTCAGCCAGGCCGATGGCCGCGGCCGCGCCCGCTACACGCTGGGCGAGGGCGGCCAGCCCGTGCCGCTGATCACCTATGCCGGCGGCCTGTCGATGGAACGCATCCTGGGCGACCGGCTGGAAGCCACGCCCTACGCGCTGGCGCCGTTCGTGCGCAGCGACTCGCTGGACGCGGCGCACGGCGCGGCGGCCAAGGGGCTGGGCGTAGCCTGGCTGCCGTGGTCGATGGTGGCGGCCGATTGCCGCCGCGGCACGCTGGTGTCCCTGGGCGGACGCAGCGACGAGATCGCCTTCGAGGTGCGACTGTACCGGTCGCGGGCACGGCTGGCGGACCTGGCCGAGGCGGCGTGGGAAGCCACCGCCAACCGCAAGGCCTGATCGGTCGCGCCAGGCCATCGTGGACACGCGGGGCTAGAGAGCCGAATAAGCACGCCAATGTGCCGACTTGGCACGTAGCGGCCCTGGCTCGCGCCGCAAAATGTCTCCCGAAATTCGAATGAGGCGGCTCCACCGTCCAACCCAGCACCCCAGGGAGAAATGCATGAAATCCGTACCGTATCCGCTGCGCGCCGCATTGGCCGCGTTCTGTGCCGCCTCGGCGATGGCCATCGCCCAGCCGGCCGTGGCCGCCGGCTACCCCGATCACCCCATTTCGCTGGTCGTCGGCTACCCGGCCGGCGGCAGCGTCGATTTGACCGCGCGCCTGTTCGGCGAAGAACTGGCCAAGCGCATGGGTCAGAGCGTGGTGGTGGAAAACGCCGGCGGGGCCGGCGGCACCATCGGCGCGCAGCGCGTGGCCCGCGCCGCGGCCGACGGCTACACCCTGTTGTTGGGGTCGACCAATGAAATGGTCATTGCCCGCATGATCAACAGCGCCGTGAAGTACGACGGCGCCAAGGACTTCACCGCCTTGGGCGTGATTGCCTCGCAGCCCATGCTGCTGGCCGCCAGCAAGAATTCTGGCGTGAAGACCGCGGCCGACTACCTGCACAAGCTGCGCGAGGCCAAGCCCGGCAGCTTCAACTACGGCTCGTCGGGCGTGGGCACCACGTTGCACCTGGCCGGCGAAATGATCAACCAGTCCACCGGCACGCGCGCCGAACACGTGCCCTACCGTGGCGTATCGCCGCTGGTGACCGACCTGATGAGCGGCCAGCTGGACTTCGGCATGCTGGTGTTGTCGTCGGGCCTGCCGCAAGTGCGCGGCGACAAGATCGTGGCGCTGGGTGTGACGCAGAAGCAGCGTTCGCCGGTGGCGCCGGACGTGCCCGCGCTGGCCGAGACGCCGGGATTCGAGTCGGTGGACATCAGCGTGTCGTTCTCGCTGTACGGCCCGGCCGGCCTGCCCGAGCCGGTGGCGGCCAAGCTGCGCGAGGCGCTGGCCGATACGCTCAAGTCGGAACAGTTCCGCGCCAAGATGCAGGAAGCCGGCGGCGTGCTGTCGCAACCGGGCCTGGACCCGGTGGCCTACCAGGCCGAAGAAACCCGCAAGTACGGCGCCCTGGTCAAGGCCGCCAAGATCGAGGCGCAGTAAGGCGCCCTCGCACGCATCACCCTCATCACGCAGGCAACAAGATGGACTTCAAGCTTTCCGTACCCGACCTCGCCGCCGAGCGCGTGGGCAACACCGAGACGCCGGGCGTGTGGCATTTCGATTCCGGCGTGGCCGGACGCACGTTGATGCTGTCGGCGCTGGTGCACGGCAACGAGCTGTGCGGCGCCTGGGCGTTGAAAGACCTGCTGGCGGCCGGCGTGCGGCCGCGCCGCGGCAGCCTGACGCTGGCGTTCTGCAACCTGCCGGCCTTTGACCGCTTTGACCTGGCCCGCCACGATGCTTCGCGTTTCGTGGACGAGGACATGAATCGCGTCTGGAGCGCCAAGCGGCTGGATCACCCGACCACGAGCGACCGCCAGCGCGCAGTGCAGTTGCGGCCCTGGGTGGAGCGCGCCGATTGGCTGCTGGACCTGCATTCGATGCACGAGCCGGGTGCGCCGCTGCTGTTGACCGGCGTGCTGCCGCGCAATATCGCACTGGCGCGGCGCCTGAAGGCGCCGCAGCACGTGATCGTGGACGCGGGCCACAAGGACGGCGTGCGCATGCGCGACTTCGCCCAGTTCGGCGATCCCGCGCGTGAAGACGCCTGCGCCTTGCTGATCGAATGCGGCTTTCATGGCGACCCCGCCACGCGCGACGTGGCGCGCGACATGGTGGCGCGCATGCTGGTCGAATCGGGCGTGGTCGATGCGGCGGACATGCCGGCCGGCTGGCGGCTGCCGGACCCGCCCGCGCAGCGCGTGCTGGAAGTGACCGACGCCGTGGTGGCGCCGTCCATGGACCTGACGTTCTCGCAGCCCTGGCAGGGGCTGGAAACGCTGGACCAGGCGGGGTCGGTGATCGGCTGGGCGGACGGCCAGCCGATCCTGTCGCCGTACGACCGCTGCACGCTGGTCATGCCGTCGCTGCGACAGCTCAAACCCGGCGTGACCGTGGTGAGATTGGCGCGCGATTACGCGGGCTGAGCTTGCTTATTTCTGCGGCGTGTAGCGCAGTTCGTCCAGCTGGTAGCCCTGCGCCGTGGCGGCGGCGAGGGCGCGGTCCAGGTCTTCCTTGGGCAGTTGCGGCGAGCGCGACAGGATCCACAGGTACTTGCGGTCCGGCGTGCCGACCACGGCCCAGCGGTAGTCGGGATCCAGGCCGATCACCCAGTAATCGCCCTTGATCGGCTTGAAGAACGAGACTTCAAGCTTGGCGTTGTTGCTGCCTTCGACGACGGTGGCGGTGCCCGATGCCGAGTCGACATCGCCGTCTTTGGTGCGGCACCGGTTGTTCACGCCCACGGTGCCGTCCGGGTGCAGCGTGTATTCGGCGGTGGTGTCGCCGACGCAGTTGCGCTGGAAGAACATCGGGAAATTGGCGATCTCGTACCACATGCCTGCATAGCGCTTCAGGTCCACCGATTCCACGGTCTGCATGGGCGGCGGGGCGGCGTGGGAAATCGCCGCCGTGCTGGCGGCCAGGGCCAGCAGAAGTGTTGCAAAGCGGCGCATGGGAAAAGCCTCCTGATCCAAAACCTGGGTGTTAACAGGCCATACGATACGCCTTATTTGCGCGGCGCCTTCAGGGCGGCGTGGTAACGCGCGACGTAGGTGTCGAAATCCACGTCGTCGGCCTGCTCGATGCGGCGTTGCTCGGCGCTGGAGTCCAGCGCGGCCTGCCGGTATTCGGCGGCCAGGTCCGCCGGCAACGCCTGGGCGCGCAGCGTGTCGGCATGCTCGCGGCTTTGGCGCAGGGAGTAGTCGTGGAACGATTCGCCGCTGTCGATCAGCGCGGTCAGCAGGTGCGCCGACGGCGTGGCGTCGGGGCGGCCGAGCTTGGCGCGCTGCACGGCCAGGCTGTCGGCATAGGCGCTGCCGCCCAGCGCGGCGTCGTACAAGGCGGCATAGGGCGCGATCTGGTCCAGCAGTTGCTCGCCCCATTCGGCCAGCCCGATGGCCTGGCCGTCGCGGTCCAGTTGCAGGCCGGGCTTGCGGCCTTCCTTGACGACGGTGGAGAAATTATCGGCGCTGCGCTGGCAATAGCCGTTGGCCGGGAAGAAGGGGCTGTCGGCGGTGGCGCAGAACAGCAGGAAGGCGTCGACGAAACGGCTGGTGTCGGCGTCGATGCCCACCGGCGATTCCGGATTGATGTCCAGGCAGCGCACTTCCACGTATTGCACGCCGCGTTCGGCCAGCGCGGTGATCGGGCGCTCACAGCGGCCGGTGGCGCGTTTGGGGCGGATGCTGGAGTAGTACTCGTTTTCGATCTGCAGCACGTTGGTGTTGAGCTGGATCCATTCGCCGTTGCGGTGCGTGCCCAGCTTCTGGTAGTCGGGCCAGGGTTGGGTGACGGCGTCGTACAGGCGGCCCAGGAAGGTGTCCAGGTCGTTGTAGCAAAGCTTGAGCTGCGACTGCGCCTTGTTCTGGTAGCCCAGGTCGCTCATGCGCAGGCTGGTGGCGTAGGGCAGGTACAGGGTGTGGTCGCCCAGGCTTTGCAGCGGGTGTTCGCGGCCGCGCAGGAAATCGCGCGCCAGCGCGGGCGCCGCGCCGAACAGGTACATCAGCAGCCAGGAATAGCGCGTGAAATTGCGGATCAGGCCGATGTAGCCGCGCGAGCGGCGCTCTTGATCGGTGCCCGGCTGGTTGTCCAGCACGGACCACAGGGATTCGGGCAGCGAGAAGTTGTAGTGCACGCCGGCGATGCATTGCATGGTCTTGCCGTAGCGCTCGGCCAGGCCGCGGCGGTACACGTGCTTGAGCATGCCGGTATTGGACGTGCCGTACCACGCGATGGGAATGTCGGCCTCGGGCGGCAGCGTGGCGGGCATGGACTGGTTCCAGATCAGTTCGTGGTCCAGCACGCTGTAGACGTGGCGGTGCGTCGCGGTCAGTTCGGCCAGCAGGGCATCCACATTGTTGTGGGTGCCGGTGATGAGTTCGAGCAGGGATTCGGAATAGTCGGTGGTGACGTGCTCGTTGGTCAGCGCGGAACCGAGCCCGGCCGGGTGCGGCGTGCGGGCCAGGATGCCCTGCTCGTCGACGCGCAGGCCTTCTTTTTCGATGCCTCGCAGGGTCTGGGCCAGCAGCGGGCGGTTGGCCTCCAGGCGGGCGAGGCGGTGTGCGGCGGTATCAGTCACGGAATATTCTCGTTGGGGTCTGTCGCGGGATTTTACGGGGTGCTGGCCTCCTCTGCAGAGGGAGTCAGTACTGGGGACAGGGACAATGCCGCGGCGGTCCGCGCCAGCCACTCGTCCAGGTCGGCGTAGACCGGGTCGGCGATGGGGGCGGTTTCATTGAAAATCTCGTGCCAGGCCGTGTCGTACCAGCGCAATGTCAGCAATTCGGCGGGGGCCCGCTGGGCGAACTGGCGGCTGCCCTCGGCCGCCACGATGGAATCGTCGCCCGCCACCATCAAGAGGGTGCGGCAGGCCAGCTGGTGGGCTTCGCGCAGGGAATCGCGCCCGCCATCATCCACGAATCGGGCCAGTCGGCCGGTCATGCTGCGGCGCACCAGGGGGTCGGACCGGTACGCCTTGACCACCGCCCGGTCGTGCGAGATGCGGGCTGGCGCCAAGCCATGGGGCACCCGCAGGTCCGGGGCGTGCAGCGACATCCAGGTCAGGGTGCGGCGCACCCACAGGGGCACGTTGACCACGAAGGGCGGCGAACTGAGCACCAGGGCGTCGATCGGGGCCAGTTGTTGCAGGGCGATGCGCACCGCCACCAGGGCGCCCAGGCTGTGGCCCAGCAGGATGGGCGGGCGGCCCTGGGCGGCCGTCCAGGCGTCCAGGCGGGTCACCGCGTCGGTGACCAGGTCTTCCTGGCGCGCCAGGGTGGCGGGACGGCCCGCCGAGCGGCCATGGCCGCGGTGGTCGTGGGCGCCGACCGTCCAGCCGCGCGCGGTCAGCCAGCGCGCCAGCCGGTCATAGCGCCCGGCATGCTCGCTCAGGCCGTGCAGCAGGTAGATGCTGGGGGTGCCGGGGCCGGTCACCGGCGCGGGCACGTTCGGGGCGGCGTCCCAGACATAATTGGCCAAAAGCGTGCCGTCGGGCGCGGGGGTCATCGAAATCGGCGACAATTTGGGGCTTTCCTCGAAATGAAAAGACCGAGGGGTCTTCCGGTAATGACGATTTCATCGCTGTTTCGTTTCATGTTCAAGAAAGGCGGCGCGATTCTTGCGCTGGCCCTGCTGCTGGCCGCCTGCTCGCCCCGTTACAACTGGCGTGAAGTCGACGTGGCGGATGGTCACGTGCGGGCGGCGTTCCCGGACCGCGTGCAGACCGAGACCCGCCAGCTGCGGCTGGATACCCATACCCTGACTTTTACCCTGGCCAGCGCCACGGTGGGCGAGGCCGTGTTCGCGATCGGGTCGGCCCCGCTGCCGCCCGAGCTGGCCGCCGACCCGGTGGCCCGCCAGGCGCTGGGCCTGGCGTTGATGCGTTCGCTGTACGTCAACATGCAGGCGCCGCCGCCCACCGAATGGCCGCCTTTCGGGCAGGACATCGACGTGCAGGGCAAGGCCATGGGCAAGCCGGGCTGGCTGCGGGCGCGGGTGTGGGTGACAGACAACATGCTGATCGAGGCCGTGGCCGCCGGCACCGAGGAAAGCCTGCCGGCCGAACGCGCCCGTGAATTCCTGAGATCGGTCGTCGTCAAGCCGTGATGGGGTGCAGCAGGCCCCGCCGGATGGCCGCCGCCACCGCGGCGCGCCGGCCCCGCACCTGCAGCTTGCGGCAGGCGTTGCGCAAGTGGAAATTGACGGTGCTTTCACTGATGTCGAGAATGCGGCCGGTTTCCCAACTGGTCTTGCCGACGGCCGCCCAGTGCAGGCAGGCGGATTCGCGCGGCGACAGCCGGACGGCGGGGGCGGGTTTGGCGGGCGAGGGCAATGGCACGGATTCCTGGCGACAGAAGGTCCATGCTGGGGCCAAGCCGGTGCACCGGGCAAGCTTTGATGCTGCCGCGAATTACTTTACTTATCTCTGACGGAATAACCGGATGCTTGCCATCGCGCAGTTCTACCTGTCGGCCATCGTGCTGATGATGCCCCTGTTGTCGTGCGTGGGCATCGGCGTGTTCTGGGGCAAGCGCGATCTGCCCTTCGGCGGTTCCTTCATCACCACGCTGGTGACCTCGGTGACCACGCCCGCGCTGGTGTTCCACACCTTTGTGACCACCCACCTGGACGACCGCGCGCTGGCCGACGTGGCCGCGGCCACGCTGCTGGCGCTGCTGCTGTGCGCGCTGGCCTGCGCACTGCTGCTCAAGCTGGGCCGGTTGCCGGTGCGCACGCTCTTGCCCACCGCCTTCCTGCCCAATGCCGGCAACCTGGGGCTGCCGATTTCACAGCTGGCCTTCGGCGATGCGGGCCTGTCGGTGGCCGTGGCGTTCTTTGCCGTCAATTCCTTCGTGATGCACACGATCGCGGTGCGGCTGCTGCCCGGCGTGAACACGAAGGGCAGCTGGAAGAGTCCGATTTTGCTGGCGTCGGTCGTGGCAGTGGCGATGCGCATGCTGCACATCCCGGTGCCGGACTGGGTGATCGAGACCGCCCGCATGCTGGGCGCGGTGACCGTGCCGCTGATGCTGCTGAGCCTGGGCCACGCGCTGGCGCTGATTCCGGCCAACGGCATCAAGGACGGCGCCAAGGTGGCGGCGATGCGCCTGGTCACCGGCCTGGCCGCGGGCCTGGCGATCGTGTGGCTGCTGGACCTGGAACCGGTGCTGGCTGGCGCGCTGACGCTGCAGATGGCGATGCCTTGCGCGGTGGTCAGCTACATGTACGCCAAGCGCTACACCGCCATGGGCGACACCGCGGCGGGTGCCGTGCTGGTGTCGACCGTGGTGTTCCTGCTGCTGGCGCCATTGATGCTGTGGTTCAGCCACGGCGGCTAGGAGCCGTGGCGGGGAAGGGGGGGGCGCCGCGCCGTCCCGGCTGGCGCTAGGCCGCGCCCGACATCGCACGCAATTGCGCCATCAGTGCCTCGGGAATTTCCACGCCGTGCTTGATCGCCTCGTCGCGCAGCTTGCGGCGGCGCTCGCCCGGCAGGCGCACGCCGTCGTCTTCCAGCATGGCGTCCACCAGGACTTCGACGCGGTCCAGGTAGGTTTCCTTGCCGGCCAGGGCGCCCGGGTCGATCGCCATGAAGGCCTGGCCCAGGCGGGCGGGGCCGCCTTCGTCGACGAAGAAGGACTCGGTCTCGAATCCGAAGTGTGACCCGGTCAGGGCGCAGGCCAGCAGTTCGATGATCAGCGCCAGCATTGCGCCTTTCACGCCACCCGCGGGCAGCATGCTGCCGGCCAGGCCGGCCTTGGGGTCGGTGGTGGGCTGGCCGTCGGCGTCCAGCGCCCAGCCCAGCGGAATCGGCTGGTTGTCGCGCGCCGCGATCATGAGCTTGCCGCGTGCCACTTGCGACAGCGACAGGTCGATGACGATGCGGGCGCCGCCGCGCCGCGGGAACACCGCGGCGATGGGGTTGGTGCCGAACAGGGGGCGTTTGCCGCCCCAGGCCGGCATGGCGGCGGGGGAATTGCTCAGGGCCAGGGCCACCAGGCCGGCATCGGCCAGGGCTTCCAGGTGGTAGCCGGCTTCGCCGAAATGGTGGCTGTTGGCCACGCCGATGAAAGCCACGCCGTGTTCGCGGGCGCGCACGGCGGCCTGTTCCACCGCCATGGCGCAGGCCGGGAACGCCAGGCCCGATCCGGCGTCGATCAGGGCAGCGCCGCCGCGCTCGTGCACGATGCGCGGCACGGCGCTGCCGATCGCGCGGCCGGTGCGCAGGTGGCCGGCGTAGAACGGCACGCGCGACAGGCCGTGCGAGCTCAGGCCCTGGCTTTCGGCGAAGACCAGGGCCCGCGCCGTGCTGTCGGCCATGGCGGGGTTGGCGCCCGCGGCGGCCAGGCTGGCCGCGGCCAGGTGTTGCAATTCGTCCAGATAGATGTGAGCCATATCCTTCCTGTCAGGGGGGCGCGCCGCGCGTCATCGGGCGCCGCCGGTAAGCGCTATTGTCACACCGGCGGCGACCATGTCGGAAACCCGGGTGTTGGCTTCCTGCGTCAGGCCGGCGATGTGCGGGGTCAGAATCAGGTTGGGCGCGTCCGCCAGCGGACCGCCGGCGGGCAGGGGTTCCTGGTCGAACACGTCCAAGGCCGCCCCGCGCAGGTGGCCCGCGCGCAGCGCCGCCGCCAGGGCCGCTTCGTCGACGATGCCGCCGCGCGAGGTATTGACGAGGATCGCGCCCGGGCGCATGCCCCGGATGCGTTCGGCGTTGACCAGGTGGCGGGTGTCGGCGTTCAGCGGCACGTGCAGCGACACCGCGTCGGCCTGCGCCAGCAGGGCATCCAGCGGCAGGGGCGTGGCGCCGCTTTCGGCCCAGGCGGGATGCGTGGCCGGCAGCGCCGCGTCGCAGGCGACGATGCGCATGCCCAGGCCCGCCGCCAGGCGGGCAGTCAGTTGGCCGATGCCGCCAAAGCCCACCACGCCCAGGGTGCGCCCCTGCGACTCCAGCCCTTGCGACAGCGCCGCGCGTGGCCAGCGTCCGGCCGCGACGTCGGCGCTGGACCCATAGGCGCCACGCAGCAGCGCCAGTACGGTGCCAATGACATATTCCGCCACCGCGCGGGCGTTGGCGCCGGTGGCCGGCACCACCTGGATGCCGCGGGCGGCGCAGCCGGGCAGGTCGATGTTGTCCAGCCCCACGCCCAGGCGGCCCACCGCCCGCAGCTTCGGCGCCGCGGCCAGCAGCGCGGCGTCCACCTGGCTGCGGTTGCGCACGATCAGGCCATCGGCCTGGCTGGCGGCCTGCAACAAGGCATCGCGCTGCTCTACCAGGTCAGGGGCGTAGCGCACGTCGAAGCGTTGCCGCAGGGCGTCGACGGCGGGTGCGTCCATGAATTCCGAGATGAGTACGTGCATGGCGGATGCTCCGGCGTCAGGCGATCTGGATATTGGCATCGCGGATGATCTTGGCCCAGCGGTCGACCTCGGACCGCAGATAGGCGCCGAACGCCTCGGGGCCACGCGGCTGCGGCACGAAACCCAGTTGCAGCAGCGCTTGCTGCATGGCGGGTTGCGATACCTGTTGCACGATGGCCGCGCCGATGCGCTGCACCAGTTCGGGCGGCAAGCCGGCCGGACCCATCACACCCGTGAAGTTCTCCACCACCAGGTCGGGCAGGCCGGCCTGCGCCACGGTCGGCACGTCGGGCAGGTCGGCGCTGCGTTCGCGGGTGGTGATGGCCAGGGCCCGCAGCGAGCCGTTCTTCACGTGGGACAAGGACTCGGGGTAGTTCGAAAACACCACGTCCAGGTGGCCGCCGATCAGGTCGGTCAGCGAAGGCGCGCCGCCCTTGTACGGCACGTGCATCAGCGGCGTGCCGGTCAGCTTCTGGTACAGCGCCAGCGTCAGGTGCGGCGGCGTGCCGTTGCCGCTGGAGCCGGCCGCCAGCGGCTTTGCGGCGGCCGCGCGGGCCAGGTCGTCCATGGTCTTGATGGGGCTCTTGGCGTTGACCACCACCATGATGGGCGACGAGGCCAGCCCGGCCAGCGGCGTCAGGTCGCGCGTCAGGTCGTAGCCGGCCTTGCCGGCGAACAGCGTGGCGTTGGCGGCGTGCGACAGGGTGATGGCCAGCCAGGTGTAGCCGTCCGGCGCGGCGTGCGACACGTGCGCCGCGCCGATGTTGGCGCTGCCGCCGGGTTTGTTTTCCACCACCACGTTCCAGCGCTCGGCATCGCCCAGCGCCTTGCCGACCTGGCGCGCCGCCACGTCGGTCAGGCCGCCCGGGGGGAAGGGGACGACGTAGTTGATGGGATGTTCGGGCCAGGCGCGTTTCTGCGCCAGCGCCGGCTGCCAGGGGGCCAGCGCACAGAGGCCGGCGGCGCCCAGGGCGCTGATGACGCGGCGCCGTTGCGCGCCGTCGATCGGGGGGGATTGCTCGCGATTCATCTGTCTTCCTCCTTGGGGGTGGCGCCCGGGTAGGAATGCATACGCCTGTGCTGCCGTGGCGGCTTGCGCCCGGGTCTGCATGCTTTTGTGCGTCGGTGCTGCGAGAGTGCTGCGGCGTGGCCGGGCCGCCCTGGGGCAGCGGCGGCCCGGCCACGCGGAAAAGAAGCGGCCGGCGCAGGCCGGCCGGGCGCGATCAGGCGCTTTCGAAGATGCGGGTCAGCACGAATTCGCGGTGACCCAGGGCCTCGGCCGCGGTCCAGCGGCCGTTGGCGGTGGCCAGCATGCATTCCAGCAGCATGTCGCCGGCCTGGTTCAGGTCGATCTCGCGCTGCAGCAGCGCGCTGGTATCCACGTCCACGTGTTCGGACATGGTGCGCACGGTGCGCGGATTGGCGCAGATCTTGATGACCGGCAGGATGGGGTTGCCGATGACATTGCCCTGGCCCGTGGGGAAGAAGTGCACCGCATAGCCCGACGCTGCGCACAGGGTCACCATTTCGGCGGCGGCCGATGACGAATCCATGAACCACAGGCCCGGGCCATCGGGAATCTCGGCCTTGTCGATGACGCCGTCCACGCGGCAGTGCTTGCCGATCTTCTGGATGTTGCCCAGCGCCTTTTCCTCGATGGTGGTCAGGCCGCCGGCGATGTTGCCCTTGGTGGGTTGGGATTCGGACAGGTCGCTGGTCTTCCAGCGGTCGATCATGGCCTGGTAGCGGTTGAACATGAACATGAAGCGTTCGCGCACGGCGTCGTTGGCACAGCGCTCGGCCACGATGTGTTCGCCGCCGGTCAGCTCCGAGGTTTCGCCGAACACCAGGGTCGAGCCCAGCGCATACAGCTTGTCGAAGGCGTTGCCCACCGTGGGGTTGGCGCCGCAGCCCGAGGTGGTGTCGGATTCGCCGCATTTGGTCGACACCCACAGGTCCGAGATCGGACACGTGCTGCGCGTCAGCGCGGTGGCGTAGTGCACGAATTCCTTGGCGCAGCGCGAGGCGCGCATGATGGTGTCGTGGTCGCCATGCAGTTCGATGCTGAAGCCCATGACCGGCTTGCCGGTGGCGGCAATGCCGTCGACCACGCGCTTGGTCCAGCCTTCTTCGATGCCGATCACCACCACCGCGGCCACGTTGGGATTGCAGCCGGTGCCGATCAGGGTACGGAAGTGCAGCTCCAGGTCTTCGCCGAACTGCAGCCGGCCGTAAGGGTGGGGCAACGCCAGCGTGCCCTTGATGTTGTGGGCGACGGCTTCGGCCGCGGCGTTGGAAATGTCGTCCACGGGCAGCACGATGACGTGGTTGCGTACGCCGACCCGGCCGTTGTCGCGGCGGTAACCCTGGAAGGTGGTTTGAGCATTGATGACGGACATGAGTTTTTCCTCTTGGGGGCGGGTGGGTCGCTTACCAGCGCTTGGTCTTGATGTTGTGCACGTGGGCGTGCTGGCCGGCCTTGATCGGCGCCACCACGCGGCCGATGTCCACGCCGTACTTGAAGACCGTGTCGCCCACGGCCATGTCCTTCATCGCGACCTTGTGGCCGATGGGAATGTCCTGCGAGGCCCGGACATGGATGATCTTGTCCTCGTCCATGATCCAGGCGTTCAGTTCCGTTCCGGCGGTCAGGCCTTCCACCACGGCGACCGCCACCGTGTCCTTGGCATCGTGCAATACGGCGTGAATCATCGTCTTCCTCTCTTGGGCTGGGCGTGCGGCCGGGTGCCGCAAGCGCTTCGGGATCGCAACGTCCGGCAAATCTTAAGATCGGCTTTTCGGTATGTCAACTAAATCATATATATGAATTGTATGACTTGAGCCGGGCCGTCGCGCACCGCTACACTGGAGGGCCCTGATTATTGCGATGCACCCATGAACACCAGCCTGTCATCGACTGTGCCTTTGGGCAGTCCCTTGTACGAGCAGGTCAAGCAAGCCGTGCTTGCCGCGCTGGCGCAAGGCGAATGGAAGCAGGGCGAGGCAATTCCCCCGGAAAAGCATCTGGCCGAGCGCTTTGGCGTGTCGATCGGCACGCTGCGCAAGGCCATCGACGAACTGGCCGCGGAGAACATCCTGGTCCGTCACCAGGGCCGGGGCACGTACGTGGCGGTGCACACGCGCAACCACCACTTCTTCAAGTTCTTCCGCATCCTGCGCCAGGACGGCAACAAGTCGTACCCCACGACCGAGCTGCTGCGTTTTCGCCGGGTCAAGGCATCGGCCGCGGCGCGCGAAAAGCTGGGCCTGGCTGCCGGTGCCTACGTGTTCGAATTTCTGAACATGCTGTCGCTGAACGGCGACGTGGTCATGATCGACGACATCTGCCTGCCCGAGTCGCGCTTTCCCGGCATGACCGAGGCGCACCTGCGCGAGCGTGCCAGCACCCTGTATGCGCTGTACCAGGACGTGTTCGGCGTCAACGTCATCGCCACCGACGAGCGCCTGCGCACCTGCCTGGCCGACCGCGCCCACGCGCGCTGGCTGGGCGTGGCCGAGGGCGCGTCCCTGCTCGAAATCCGCCGGGTGGCGTTCTCGTACAACCGCCAGCCGGTGGAATGGCGCATCTCGCGCGTGAACACCGAGCACTACGAATACCTGGGCCACGAGCCCTGGGAGGCAGGGGCCTGACCGCCTGTTCCTGTCGCCGCCCCACCCGCGTGGCGACGGCAGGGGCTTGCGGACCCGGCCGCAAGCAGTGCTAGAATTCCTGCCGCACTATCCTAATTTCGGCGCCGATTTGCCTGATCCGCTTGCGGGCGCCTTCCAATAAATCCAGCTAAAGAGGTCCGTATGACCACTCCTGCCCAACATTTGGCCGGTGATTCGGCCAGCGCCGCGCTTGCAGGCTCGCCTGCCACCGTCGCACCCGTCACGCAGTCCGACGCCGCTGATCCCGGTTCCGTCGGCCTGGTCGCCCCTATCTACCTGCGTTTCGATGAGCCACTGTCCCTGCTCAGCGGACAGTCGCTGGCCGCCTACGAACTGGCGGTCGAAACGTACGGCACCCTGAACGCCCAGCGCAGCAACGCCGTGCTGATCTGCCACGCCCTGAACGCCTCGCACCACGTGGCGGGCCAGGCGGCCGACGCGCCCAGCGACGTGGGCTGGTGGGACAACATGGTGGGGCCCGGCAAGCCGGTCGATACCAACGTGTTCTTCGTCATCGGCGTGAACAACCTGGGTTCGTGCTTCGGTTCGACCGGCCCGGCCAGCATCAACCCCGAGACCGGCAAGCCCTGGGGCGCTGCGTTCCCGGTGCTGACGGTGGAAGACTGGGTGCAGGCGCAGGCCCGGGTGGCCGACCACTTCGGCATCGAGCGCTTTGCCGCCGTGATGGGCGGTTCGCTGGGCGGCATGCAGGCGCTGAGCTGGGCCATCACCTTGCCCGACCGCGTGGCCAATTGCGTGGTCATTGCCAGCACGCCGCGCCTGTCGGCGCAGAACATCGGCTTTAACGAGGTGGCGCGCCGCGCCATCATCACCGACCCGGATTTCCACGGCGGCGACTACTACGCGCAAGACACCGTACCGCGCCGCGGCCTGTCGGTGGCGCGCATGATCGGCCACATCACCTACCTGTCCGACGACGACATGGCCGAGAAATTCGGCCGCGCCCAGCGCGAGCCAGCGGCGGACGGCGCCTACCATTACGGTTATGGCGTCGAGTTCGAGGTCGAATCGTACCTGCGCTACCAGGGCGAGAAATTCACCCGCTATTTCGATGCCAACACCTACCTGCTGATCACCCGCGCGCTGGACTATTTCGACCCGGCCCGCAAGACCGGCGGCGACCTGGCACGCGCCCTGGCGCCGGCCAAGGCCGACTTCCTGCTGGTGTCGTTCAGCACCGATTGGCGCTTTCCGCCGGAACGCTCGCGCGAGATCGTGCGGGCGTTGCTCAAGAACGCCAGCCCTGTCACCTACGCCGAGATCGACGCGCCGCACGGGCACGACGCCTTCCTGCTGGACGACGCGCGCTACCATGCCGTGGTTCGCGGCTATTACGAGCGCATCGCCCGCGAACTGGGCCTGGTCGACGCCGCTCAGATCGAAGGACGCCTCGCATGAACCCTGTCACCCCCCGTCCCGCCGTGGCCACGCTGCGGCCCGACCTGGCGCGCATCGCCAGCTGGATCGAGCCCGGCAGCCGCGTCCTGGACCTGGGCTGCGGCGACGGCGCGCTGCTGGCGCACCTGCGCGACCACCGCCAGGTGCGCGGCGCGGGCGTGGAGCTGGACGACACTTGCGTCATCGCCTGCGTCAAGCGCGGCGTGGAAGTGATCCAGCAGAACCTCGAAGACGGCCTGGCGCTGTTCGACGACAAGCAGTTCGACACCGTGGTGCTGTCGCAGACGCTGCAGTCCATGCACCGCACCGAACACATCCTGCGCGAAATGGCGCGGGTGGCGCGCCACGGCGTCGTGTCGTTTCCCAATTTCGGCTACTGGCCGCACGGCTGGATGATCCTGCGCGGCCGCATGCCGGTGACCGGCCAGATGCCCTACCAGTGGTACAACACGCCGAACATCCACCTGTGCACGCTGCGCGACTTCGAACAGCTGGCCGGTGACCTGGGGCTGCGCATCCTGGAGCGCGCCACGTTCAACGAAGGGCGCGAGATCAAGGCCTTTCCCAGCTGGCGCAGCACCCTGGCGGTGTACCGCTTCGCCTCTCCCTGACTTTCTGCAACGGCGGCTGACGGCCCGGGCGATCCGCGCCTAAAATGCCGCAAGCCCGCCGCGCACGCCTGTGCGCCGCGCCGGCCCGTTCCAGGAGACCGTCATTACCGCTGTATCCAACGTCTACACCAGCCCCCGCGTCGCACCCCTGCTGGTCCTGGGGTTTGCCAGCGGATTGCCGCTGGCCCTGACCAGCGGCACCTTGCAGGCGTGGGCCACCGTGGCCGGCGTGCCGTTGCAGCAGATCGGTTTCCTGACCCTGGTAGGCACCGCCTACACCCTGAAATTCCTGTGGGCCCCGCTGGTCGACCGCTACGTGCCGCCGTTGCTGGGCCGGCGCCGTGGCTGGATGCTGGTCACGCAGATCCTGCTGGGCCTGGCCATCATGGTCATGGGCACGCTGTCGCCGTCGTCGGCCTTGCAGACGCTGGCGCTGCTGGCGCTGCTGGTGGCGTTTCTTTCCGCCACCCAGGACATCGCCTTTGACGCCTACTGCACCGACGTGCTGCGCAAGGAAGAGCGGGGCGCGGGCGCGGCCATCAAGGTCATGGGCTACCGACTGGCCATGATCGTGTCGGGCGGGCTGGCGCTGATCATGGCGGATCAATGGATCGGCTGGGGCAATACCTACGTGGTGATGGGCGGCCTGATGCTGCTGTGCGCGCTGGCCACGTTGTGGGCGCCCGAGCCGGAACGCGTGGCCGTGGCGCCGCGCAGCCTGGGCGAGGCCGTGGCGGCGCCATTGCAGGAATTCTTCACCCGCCGCGGCGCCTTGATGGTGCTGCTGCTGATCGTGCTGTACAAGCTGGGCGACGCCTTTGCCGGTGCCTTGTCCACCACCTTCCTGATCCGTGGCGCGGGCTACACGCCCACCGAGGTTGGCGCGGTCAACAAAGTCATGGGCATGGCCGCCACCATCGTCGGCGCACTGGCCGGCGGCTTCATCATGTCGCGCTGGACGCTGTATCGGTCGCTGATGGTGTTCGGCCTGCTGCAGGCGGTGTCCAACCTGGGCTATTGGCTGATCGCCGTCAGCCCCAAGAGCATCTGGCTGATGGCCAGCGCGGTTGGCCTGGAAAACCTCTGCGGCGGGCTGGGCACGGCCTCGTTTGTGGGCCTGCTGATGGCCCTGTGCCGCCAGCGCTTTTCGGCCACGCAGTTCGCGCTCTTGTCGGCGCTGTCGGCCGTCGGCCGCACCTACCTGGCCGGACCGCTGACGCCGCCCCTGGTCGAGCACCTGGGCTGGCCCGGCTTCTTCCTGGTGACGGTCGTCATTGCGCTGCCCGGGCTGGTGCTGCTGCGCATGCTGCGCGGCAGCATCGAGGCCATGATCCAGAACGGGGACGCCTGAGTCCCCGCCCGGCGATTTATTCCTTATTCCTCGCCGGTCAGCCGCACGATCAGCACATCGCTGGGCAGGGCTTCCAGCAGCCGTTCGGCGACGCTGCCGATGGCCGTGCGCAAGAGGCCCGTGCGGCCATGGGTGCCCGTCACCACCAGGTCCGACCGATGGTTGAACGAGTATTCCGACAGCACGGTTTCCGGCTGGCCGCATTCCAGCACCACCTGGGGCGCCGCCACGTCCGCCAGTTCCGCCGTGTCGGCGATGAACTCGCGCGCACTTTGCTCGGCCGCCTTGTAGAAGCTGCGCGTCACGGCGTCGTCCGGCACGTTCTTGCCCTGGAACGGCACATCGTAGGCATGGAACAGCGTCAGGTTGGCGTCGGGCACGAGCTGCAGCGCGGCGCGCAGCGCCTGGCGCGAGCCGGGCGAAAAGTCGGTGGCGACCAGCACGTCGTGATACGGCTTGCGCGGGCGGGTCTTGACCACCAGCACAGGTTGGCGGGCCTGCCGCGCCAGCTTTTCCACCGTGGTGCCCAGCAGCAGCCGGCCCAGCGTTTCGTCGCGGGCGATGCCGGTGACGATCAACGAGCAGCCGAAGCTGTCGGCGGTTTCCATGATGCGCACCAGCGGATCCCCGGTGGTCACCACCACTTCGGTGGGCACGCCGGCGTCGGCCAGGTCTTCGGCCAGTTCGCGCTCGGCCAGGGCCTTGTGGTCGGTGGACAGCCGGCGCCAGACCGGCGTGGTCAGCCGCGCCGGCACGGCATGGGTTTCCATGACGTGCAGCACGACCAGCTTGGTGTTGCGTTCCTTGGCCAGTTGCAGCGCCCGGTCCAGCGCGCGGTCGCCCCGCGCGCTCAGGTCCGTGGCCAGAAGGATGGGGCCAGGTTGTTGCGACATACGATTCTCCCGATGTGAGGCCGGGCTGGCGGCTCCCGCAAGCCGCGTCCGGCCGATGGCGCCCTTGGCGGGCATACCCCATTGTCCGGGCGTGGCGCGGACCGGGGCTTGATCGATATCAACGTGCTTGCAGCGTAAGGGATGGCGGGGGCCCGCGGCAACGCCATTGCGCGGTGTCAATACAATGGGGGCCTGCCGCCTGCCCGGGGTCCGTCCCCGGCCAGGCGCCGTTCCATCCACGGCCCGACCCATGTTTCCCGATCTTTCTCCCGTCCTGCTGCACACGCTTTATCTCGTTGCCATCGTGGCCGAAGCCATGACCGCAGCGCTATCGGCCGGTCGGCGCGACATGGACTGGATGGGCGTATGCATCATCGCCTGCGTCACCGCGCTGGGCGGCGGTTCGCTGCGCGACGTGCTGCTGGGCCATTACCCGCTGACCTGGGTGATTCACCCTGAGTACCTCTGGATGACGGCGGGCGCGGCGCTGCTGACGGCCCTGATCGCGCCGATCATGCGGCGGCTGCGCAGCCTGTTCCTTCTGGCCGACGCACTGGGCCTGGTGGCGTTCACGGTCATTGGTTGCCAGGTGGCGCAGCTGATGCAGCTGCCGATCACGGTGGTGCTGATCAGCGGCATGATCACCGGCTGCGCCGGCGGGGTGCTGCGCGACGTGCTCTGCAACGAGGTGCCGCTGCTGTTCCGCAAGGAACTCTACGCCAGCGTGTCGGTGGTGACCGGCGCGCTGTACCTGGGCAGCCAGTCGCTGGGGCTGTCCGCCAATGCCGCCGTGCCCATCGCCCTGGCCGCCGGCCTGGCCTTGCGCCTGCTCGCCCTGCGCTTTAACTGGCAGATGCCCAAGTTCGTCTACCGCGACGACTGGGATTGACGCGTCGCGTCGGCACCTGCTGACCGAGCGCCTGACTCGCCCACTGCCGCAGTTCAACTGTCGTGCCGATGGCCATCAACGGATTCATGCGCGAACTGCTGCAACAATTTTCTTATTTGTGTTTCAATAGATTTCTAGTATCTTCTCTGGGTCGCAATACTTGCATCACGCAGCACAAGGGGAGCCGATTGGACGTCAAAGCGCCCGCCACGATTCCGTATTTCCTGCAGGAACAGATTCGTGAGTTGATAGTGGATGGCACTATCCGGCCCGGGCAGCCGTTGCGGGAACAGGAACTGGAGCAGCGTTTCGGCACCAGCCGCAGCCCCATCCGGGAAGCGCTGCGGTTGCTGGAATTGAGCGGCCTGGTGACGCATGTCCAGCGCAAAGGTTTCAGGGCCACCCTGTATTCGGAAACCCAGATCCGCCACCTGTACAAGCTGCGCGCGGAGCTGGAAGCCTACTGCATCCGCCAGGTCGCCGAGATGGACGACGTATCGCCGCTGGTGGCCGAACTGCGCACCTACGACGATGCCATCGCCGCGGCCATGGCCAAGCGCGACGTGCGCGCCTACATCGCGGCGTTGCGCGAGTTCTACCTGGCCGGCGCCCGCTTCACGGGGAATGTGCCGTTGGTGGAGGTGCTGACCAAGCTGTACGAGCAGGTCGAGCCGCTGCGCTACCTGCTGGCCCGGCAGAGCATGGACTCGAACAAGCTGCAGACCTACACCCAGGGCATCACGCAGGCCATGGCCAGCCGCGACTTCGAGCGCGCGGCCGAACTGACGCGCAGCTACGTGCTGGATGTGCTGCCGGGCATTTTGCGGGCCTACCACGAGGCCTCGCTGCAGGACGCCGAAGAGCCTGCGCCGCGTTTCGGCCGCGGCTAGCGCGCGGCCCCTTTCTCGTCGATTGTTCTCAGCGCGCCTGCGGCGTGCGCACCGCGATGCCGGCTTCTTGCAGCGCGTCGCGGATGGCGCGCGCGAACACCAGCGCGTTGGGCTGGTCACCGTGGATACAGAGCGTGTCGGCCTGCACCGGCACGTCCTTGCCGTCGACCGAGCGCACCAGGCCTTCGCGGGCCATGCGCAGCACCTGCGCCACCGCCTGGTCCACGTCTTCGATCATGGCGCCCGCGCGGGTGCGCGGGGTGAGCGAGCCGTCGTCCTGGTAGGACCGGTCGGCAAAGACTTCGCTGGCCGCGGCCAGGCCGATGTCGCGGGCGGCATCGATCAGCTTGCTGCCCGCCAGGCCGTACAGCACCAGCGAGGCATCCACGTCTTTCACCGCCTGGCAGATGGAGCGCGCCAGGCTGGCGTCTTTCGCGGCCATGTTGTACAGCGCGCCATGCGCCTTGACGTGATGCAGCCGAGCGCCTTGCGAAGCGGCCACGCCGGCCAGCGCGCCGATCTGGTAGACGACGATGTCGTAGGCTTCTTCGGGCGTGGTGGGAATGGCGCGGCGGCCGAAGCCGGCCAGGTCCTGCAGGCTGGGGTGCGCGCCCAGCGCCACGCCCTGGGCCAGCGCGGCGGCCACGGTCTTGCGCAAGGTGGCGGGGTCGCCGCCATGGAAGCCGCAGGCAATGTTGGCCGAGCTGACGAACGCCAGCACCGCGGCATCGTTGCCCATGGTCCAGGCGCCGTAGCTTTCGCCCATGTCGCAGTTCAGGTCGATGCTTTGGCTCATGTCAGTGTCCTTGTGTCAGCAAGGCGCGCAGCGGCGCCAGCGTGTCCAGCAATTGGGTAAAGGCGCGTTCGCGTTCACCGTCCAGGCGCTGGGCCTCGTCCAGTTCGATCCGCGCAAAGCGCAGGGTGTGCCCCGGGGCGTATTGGGCCAGCAGCGGCAGGTCGACGGTGGCGATCTGCGCGATCTTGGGATAGCCGCCGGTGGTCTGGCGGTCGGCCATGAGAATGATGGCTTCGCCGCCGGACGGCACCTGCACGGTGCCAAAGCACGCGGCTTCCGACAGCATCTGGCGCGGCTGGCTCATGGATAGCGCAGGCCCCAGCAAGCGATAGCCCATGCGGTCCGATTGCGGACTGATGCGAAATTCCGAGCCGCCGAAGGCATGGCGGGTGGCTTCGGAAAATTCTTCCCATTGCAGGCCGGGCAGGAAACGGATGGCGTCGCGTTGCTTATGGCCCAGCGCGCCGGGCAGGTAGATGCGGATGTCCCACAGCGCTTTCTGCAGGGCGTCCAGATCGGAATGGCCCAGCGCCTGGCGCAGGCCGACCTGGTCGCCCTTTGCCAGCGCGCGGCCTTCGAAGCCGCCGAAGCCGCTGCGCAGGTAGGTGGTTTCGCTGCCCATCACGGACGGCAGCGCAAAACCGCCATGCACCGCCAGGTAGCCGCGCACGCCGTTGGCGGGCCGGGCGCCGAACGCCAGCGTGTCGCCCGTGCGCGCCACCAACGGGCGGTGCAAGGGGATGTCCTGGCCGTTGAGCGTGGCGCCCAGGTCGGCGCCCGCCAGCGCGAAGCAGGCTGGCGCATCAAAGCGCAGAGTCGGGCCGGTCAGGGTCATTTCGAGCGTGGCCGGGTCGCCGGTGTTGCCGGCCAGCGCATTGGCCAGGCGGTGGGCGCGTTCGTCCATGGCGCCGGCGGCGGGAATGCCCTGGTGCTGGTAGCCGTCGCGGCCGCGGTTCTGGAAACTGGACAGCATGCCCGGCTTGATGACGGTGATGCTCACGGCCGGGCCTCGCGCAGACGGTCGAATGCTTCAGGGGTGATGGGCACGAAGCGGACCGAGTCGCCGGGTTGCAGCAGCGCAGCCGGTTCGCGCGCGGGGTCGAACATGGTCAGCGGCGTGGTGCCGATGATGTGCCAGCCGCCGGGCAGGCGGTTGGGATAGATGACGGTCTGGCGATTGGCGATGGCCACGGCGCCAGGGGGCACCGCCGTGCGTGGCGACGCGCGCCGCGGCAGGTTCAGCTTGTCGTCGTGTACGCCCAGGTAGGCATGGCCGGGCGCAAACCCCAGCATGAACACCATGCTGCGCGGCCCGCTGTGCAGCGCGATGACCTCGTCGGGCGTCAGGCCAGCGGCGGCGGCCACGTCGAGCAGGTCGGGGCCGTGTTCGCCGCCGTAGCAGACGGGCACGTCGACCTCGCGGCCGGCCGTGGCGTCGGCGGCAATGCCTTCGGCCAACAGGGTTTCAATGCGCTCGGCCAGGCTGGCGTACGTGGGGCCGTTGCCCAGGCCGTCGGGCCGGTAGTGGACCGCCACCGCCACGAACGAGGGCACCACGTCGGTCACGCCCGGCAGGCCGGCGTCGCGCAGCTTGCGCGCCGCGGCCAGGCAGGTGCGTCCGATCGAGGCATCGATCTGGTCGCCGAACGAGACGATCAGGCAGCGGTCACCCTGGGGCTGGATGCGCCAGGTGATTTCGGCCGAAGAAGGTGGGTCGGATATTGCGTTCAACGGCACGAAACCTGTAGAGACGGATTACTTGGCGAACAACGAATCCAGGTTCTTGAATGCCTTGAATTCCAGCGCATTGCCCGACGGATCCAGGAAGAACATGGTGGCCTGTTCGCCGACTTCGCCCTTGAAGCGGATGTAGGGCTCGATGACGAACTCGGTGCCGGCATCGGTCAGGCGCTTGGCCATGGCTTCCCATTGTTCCATGGAAAGCACCGCGCCGAAATGGCGCACGGGCACATTATGCGAATCGACGGCGCTGGTGGCCTTGTGGCCGCACTCGCTGGGGGCCAGGTGGGCGACGATCTGGTGGCCGTAGAAATTGAAGTCGATCCATTCGGGCGAGCTGCGGCCCTCGGGACAGCCCAGCTTTTCGCCGTAGAAGGCGCGGGCTTCGGCCAGGTCACGGACCGGGAAGGCCAGGTGGAACGGCGGCAAGTTGGTTTGAGCGGTCATGAAAAGCTCCGGATAAGGCGGAAAAGGTAAATCAGAATGCGGACCGTCACCATCGGGTCGTGTCCTGATTGCTAGTTTAAGAATTGTTTTTTTGATTGAAAAACGATATTTTTTGTGTCTTAGCATCGAAAATATTGATCGTGATCAAAGAATTCAAGACCTTCATCGCCGTGGCGCGGGACGGCACCTTTACGGGGGCGGGCGCCCAGCTGGGCCTGACCCAGTCGGCCGTCAGCGCGCAGATCAAGCGCCTGGAGGAATACCTGGGCGTGGCGCTGTTCGACCGCGGCGCGCGCGCGGCGACGCTGAACGCGCACGGGCGCGAGATGCTGCCGCAGGCCGAGGAACTGGTGGCCATGGCCGAGCGCATGGCCACGGCGGGCGCCGGCCACGTCAGCGGATCGCTGCGCATCGGCGCCATTGCCTCGGTGCAGCAGGACCTGCTGGTGCGGGCGCTGGGGGAATTCCGCGCAGGCTATCCGGACGTGCGCGTGCGCATCGTGCCGGGGGTGTCGTTGTCGCTTTTGGGGCAGGTGGACGCGGGCGAGGTCGACATGGCGCTGTTGATCCGGCCGCCGTTCGCCTTGCCGCCGGAATTGGGCTGGCAGCCACTGCTGCGCGAAGAGGTCGTGCTGGCCATGCCGGAATCGATGCCGCCGGCGCCGTGGCGCGAGCTGCTGGCGACGCAGCCGTTCATCCGCTACGACCGGGCGTCGTTCGGCGGGCGGGTGGTGGACCTGTTCCTGAAGAAGCAGCGCATCACGGTGCACGAGGCGGTGGAACTCGATGAGATCGAGGCCATTGCCAATATGGTGCGGCACGGGCTGGGGGTGGGGTTGTTGCCGCGGCTGCGGGGCTTGAACCTGGACGGCTTGCGGCTGCTGTCGCTGGGCGAGGCGGCGTTCTACCGGGAAATCGGCATCATCGGGCGCTTGCCGTTCGATGCGGGCAGCGTCGGGGGCAAAATGGCGGAATGCCTGGGGCGGGCCGCGGCTGCGCCCGGGGAGGCCTGGGACAAGTGAAATCCAGCGGCACGCGCGCGGTATCTGGCGAGGGATGTGCGGGTGCCGAGCGCGGGCCCCATCGGCCCGGAAGATACGGGGCGGGCAGGTGGGGGCGCGCCACGCTGGGGGAGCAATTGAAAAAGAGGGGCCCCGACAGGGCCCCTCTTTTTCTGCGCCTTGCCGTTGCGGGCTTTACAGCCGGTCGCAGCGGACCGTGATGGGGTGGTCGCGCAGCGTGGTCATGACCAGGTCGTCGACGTGGCCTTCGACGTCGGTGATGACGTAGCCGATCTGGCCCTTGGTCTGCAGGGTCTGGCTGACGATGTTCAGGCCGTGTTGGGCCATCAGGTTGTCGAGCGTGCCCAGGGCGCCGGGGGCGTTGCGGTGCACGTGCAGGATGCGGGTGGCGCCGGCCTGTTCCAGGAAGGGCAGTTCGGGGAAGTTGACGGCGCCCTTGGTGGTGCCGGCCTGCAGGAAGCGCACGAGCTTTTCGGCGACTTCGCGGCCGATGTTCTCTTGGGATTCCTGCGTGCTGCCGCCGATGTGCGGGGTGAGGATGACGTTGGGCAGGCCGATCAGGGGGCTGGCCAGCGGTTCGTCGGCGCTCTTGGGTTCGGTGGGGAAGACGTCGAGCGCGGCGCCGGCCAGGTGGCCGGATTTCAGGGCGGCGTGCAGGGCGTTGATGTCGACGACGGTGCCGCGCGAGGCGTTGATGAGGATGGCACCGCGGCGCATGCGGGCCAGGGCGTCGGCGTCGATGATGTTTTCGGTGGACTTGCCGCCGGGCACGTGCAGGGTCACGACGTCGGCCTGTTCGAGCAGGTCGTTGAGCGAGCCGGCAGGGCGGGCGTTGCCCAGGGGCAGCTTGGCTTCGACGTCGTGGTAGAGGACGCGCATGCCCAGGCTTTCGGCCAGGGTGCTGATCTGTGAGCCGATGTTGCCGTAGCCGACGATGCCCAGCGTCTTGCCGCGGGTCTCGAAAGCGCCGGACGCGCTCTTGTCCCAGTGGCCCAGGTGCACGCGGGCGTTCTTTTCGGGAATGCGGCGCAGCAGCAGGATGGCTTCGCCCAGCACCAGCTCGGCGACCGAGCGGGTGTTCGAGAAGGGGGCGTTGAACACCGGGATGCCACGCTGCATGGCGGTGTCGAGATCGACCTGGTTGGTGCCGATGCAGAAGCAGCCGACGACGCGCAGGTCGGGGTTGCCGGACAGCAGGGCGGCGTCCAGGTGGGTGCGAGAACGGATGCCGGCGACGTGGGCGCCCCGCAGGGCGTCCTGCATCTGCGCGGGCGGCAGGGCCGCGGCGTGCGAGACGATGTCGGTGTAGCCCGCGTTTTCGAAGACGGCGCGGGCGCTCGGGTGGATGTTCTCGAACAGGACGATTTTTGCCATGACTGCCAGGGGTCGGGTGGGGAAATACGTTCTATTTATTGTGGCCCATTTTTGCTGCAGTGCAAGGAGTAGCCATTGGCGCGGTGTGGATGAATTGTTTCAACGGCCGCGCCGGGAAAGCGTTTGCCCGGCCAGCCCCTGCATGGGCTGGCCGGGCGTCATGCCTTCAGCGGTACGCCTGGAAGACCTTGGCGCCACCCTGCTTGTCCACGAGCAGGACGTCGTGCGGGGTCTTGCGGCCGCCGTATTCGGGGCCGTCCATGCCGGGCGAGCCCAGGGGCATGCCGGGGGCGGCCAGGCCGGCCGCATCGGGTTTTTCGAGCAGCAGGCGGCGCACGTCGCTGGCGGGCACGTGGCCTTCGATGGCGTAGCCGTCGACCACGGCGGTGTGGCAGGAGCCATAGTCGGCCATGCCGGCGTTGCGGCGCACGGGGCCGGTGTCCTGGACGTCGTGGGTCGTGACTTCAAAGCCGTTGTCGCGCATGTGCTTGACCCAGTCTTCGCAGCAGCCGCAAGTGGGGGTCTTCCAGACCTGGACCTTGGGCGCCGGTTGCGCCAGCGCAAAGGCCGGGGCGTAAAGCGGCAGGCACAGGACGGCGGCCAGGACCAGGCGACGGGTGGGGGCGAGCGTTTTTTTCATGGGGCTCCGTTGACGGGCAAGGGGTCAGAACCAGAAGCGCACGCCGGCCAGCACGGCGGCCTGCGAGCGGCTTTGGCCGGCGTCGGACGCGTAGTCCGCGGTGCGGCCGAATTTGCGTTCAAAGGATACGCCAACGTAGGGGGCGAATTCCCGCGTGACCTCGTAGCGCAGGCGCAGTGACAGCGAGCCCTTGGACAGGCCCGAGCCGATGCCGCGTTCGGGATCGTTGCGGCCGTAGGCGCTGGCTTCGAGTTCGGGCGTGAAGATCAGGCGCTGGGTCAGCAGCAGGTCGTATTCGGCCTTCATGGCCAGCGCGGTGCGACCGGACGGGCCGGCGTAGGCAGTGGTTTCCAGCTCGATGTTGTAGGGCAGCACGCCTTCGATGCCGACGGCGGCCCAGTTGCGCTTGGGGCCGGTGCCGACGTCGCGCCGGGCGCCCAGCTGAAGGTCCCAGAAGGGCGAGATGGCGTGGCTCCAGAAAGCTTCGACCTTGGCGTCCGAGCCGCCGCCGCGTTCGCGCTCGCCTTCGCTCTTGATCACCAGGCGGTTGGTGGCGGTGCCGAACCAGAAGCGGCCATCCCATTCCAGCGCATCCTGGCCGTCGCGATTGCGCGACCCGCCGAACTTGTCGAACAGCAGGTGCCAGGTGGCTGCGTTGTCCATCATGTGCGGATGGATGCCGTAGCTGTCGTAGCCGCGTGGCGCCGCGCCGTCGCTGGACGGCAGGCTGCCGATGGGCGGCGAGTCGTCGGGGGCGGCGAGGTTCATGCCGGGCATCGATGCATGGTCCATGCCGGCATGATCCGGCATGGATTGGGCGCGCGTCGGGTGGGCCGCCAGGCCGGCGAGCAGGATAGCGGCGAACGCGGCACGGCGGATGAAGGGAAGGCGGTCGGGCATGGTCGGATGTCTCATCGCTTACTCCACCACCACGGCCCTGAACATGCCGGCTTCCATGTGGTAAAGCAGGTGGCAGTGGTAGGCCCAATGGCCGCGGGCGTCGGCACTGACGCGGTAGGACAGGCGCTGCGCGGGGTTGAGCGACAGGGTGTGCTTGCGCACCTGGAAGGCGCCGTCGGGCGATTCCAGGTCGCTCCACAGGCCGTGCAGGTGGATGGGGTGGGTCATCATGGTGTCGTTGACCAGCACGAAGCGCACGCGCTCGCCGTAGCGCAGCAGGATGGGCTTGGCGTCCGAGAACTTCACGCCGTTGAACGACCACATGTAGCGTTCCATGTTGCCGGTCAGGTGCAGCTCGATCTCGCGGGTGGGCGGACGGTTGTCGGCGGGTTCGCGCACCGAGCGCAGGTCGGCGTAGGTCAGCACGCGGCGGCCGTTGTCGCGCAGGCCGATGCCGGGGTCGTCCAGCCGGGTGGACACCACGTCGGGCAGCATGGAATTGCCGGGGCCGCGTTCGGCGGGGTAGGGGTGCTTGACCTCGACCATGCCGCCCTGATCGGCGCCGGCCCCGTGGCTGCTGCCGTGCGCCATGCCGGCCATGGCGCCGCTGTCCGCGGGCGTGGCGCCATGACCCATCGCGGCGTGATCCATGCCCGCCATGTCCTGCCCGGGCGACATGTCGTGCTTCATGCCCATGTCCATCATGCCCAGCAACTGCACCCGGTCCACTTGCGGCACGGCGGCCTGCATGCCGGGGCGCGGCGCGAGTGTGGCGCGGGCATAGCCGGACCGGTCCATGGCTTGCGAGAAGATCGTGTACGCGCGATCGTCGACGGGCTCGACGATCACGTCGTAGGTCTCGGCCACCGCAATGCGCAGTTCCTCGACCTCCACCGGCCGCACGTCCTGGCCGTCGGCGGCCACCACCGTCATCTTCAGTCCGGGAATGCGGACGTCGAAATAGGTCATGGCCGAACCGTTGATCAGGCGCAGCCGTACCCGCTCGCCGGGCGTGAACAGCCCCGTCCAGTTGCCGGCCGGCGTGGCGCCGTTGGTCAGGTAGGTGTAGGTGGCGCCCGACACGTCGGCCAGGTCCGACGGGTTCATGCGCATCTGTTCCCACATCAAGCGCTCGGACAGCGCGGCGCGCCAGCCCTTGTCCTGCGCCTCGCGAGCCAGGCTTTCGACGCTGGGCTGGTTGCGGTTGTAGTAGTCGGGCATGGCGCGCAGCTTGTCGAAGACGCGCATGGGATCTTCGTCGGTCCAGTCGGACAGCAGCACGGTGTAGTCACGGTCCGAGGCGATCGGGTCGCGCCGCCTGGGGTCGATGACGATGGCGCCGTACAGGCCGGTCTGCTCCTGGAAGCCCGAATGGCTGTGATACCAGTAAGTGCCGCTCTGGCGCACGTCGAAGCGGTAGGTGAACGTCTGGCCCGGATCGATGCCGGCAAAGCTCAGGCCCGGCACGCCGTCCATGTCGGTGGGCAACAGGATGCCGTGCCAGTGGATCGACGTTTGTTCGCGCAGGCGGTTGGTGACGTGCAGCGTGACCGTGTCGCCTTCGCGCCAGCGCAGCAGCGGCGCGGGCACCTGGCCGTTGACGGTGGTGGCGATGCGGGCGGCGCCGGTGTAGTTGACCGGGGTTTCGCCGATTTCCAGGTGGAATTCGGTGCCGCGCAGCTCGGTGGGGCCGGCCGGCGTGGCGGCCTGGGCCGCGCGCCAGCCGCCCAGCGCGGCCAGCGCGCCGCCGGCGGCCAGGCCCTGCACGAAGCGGCGGCGGGAAAGGGGGCGGGAACTCATGGCGGATCCGGGTGGGCGCTACTGCACCGACACCGCGCCCTTCATGCCGGCGGCGTAGTGGCCGGGTTCCAGGCAGCCGAAGGACACGCTGCCGGCGCGGTCGAACTTCCAGACGATCTGGCCGCTCTTGCCTGCATCCAGCGACACAGCGTTGGCCTCTTCGTGGCGCATGCCGGGGTCCTGCATCATCATGGCGTAGTGCGCCTGCAGGTCGGCATCGCTGCCCAGCACCATTTCGTGGCGGATCTTGCCCGAGTTGCGCACATTGAAGCGTACGGTCTCGCCAGCCTTCACCTGCACCTGGGCAGGCGTGAAGCGCATGGCGTCGGTCATGTCGATGTCGATGGTGCGCGTGACGCGGGCGGCGTCGCCGGGCACGCCGATGGGCGCGGATGCCATCGGCATGGCGTGGCCGGCGTGTTCGCCGTGGGCGCCCGCCGCGAATGCCGAACCGGCGCCGAACAGGGCGGCCAGGGCCGCGGCCAGGGTGATGCGGTGCAAAGTGCCTTTCATGCTGTTCCCTTCAAAGGGGTTGACCATGCAGGCACTTTAGGAAAACCGGGGTGACCCGGTTCTGTCGCGCAGATTACTTCTTTGTAATGTTGGGTCCGCCAGGGGCCGGCCCGCGCAGGGTGATGCCGACCACCGTGCCGCCGGGGCCGGAGGCCGCATCGACCTCGCCGCCATGCATGCGGGCGATGGCGCGCACGATGGCCAGCCCCAGCCCGTGGCCCTCGCTGCGCGGCGCGCGGGCCTGGCCCGAGCGGAAGAAGCGGTCGAAGATGCGGGGCAGGTCGGCGGCGGGGATGGGGTCGCCGGGGTTGCGGACTTCGACCCGGGCGCCTTGCGGCTGCGGCTGGCAGGCCAGCACGATTTCACCGCCCCGGGGCGTGGCCTTGATGGCGTTCGAGATCAGGTTGGCCAGCGCGCGGCGCACCAGCCCGGCGTTGGCGGCGACGATGGCGTCGCCCTCGCAGCGCAGGGCCACGCCGCGCTCTTCCAGCGCGGCCTCGTAGTAGTCGGCCACCCGCCGCGCTTCGGCGGCCAGCGATACCGGCACCGGGTCGGCCGCCTGTTCGCCGCGGTCGGCGCGGGCCAGGAACAGCATGTCGTTGACCAGCGTCTTCAGGTCTTCCAGCGTTTCCAGGTTGGATTCCAGGGCCTCGCGCAGTTCGTCGGCGTCGCGGCCGCTGGACAGCGTCACCTGGGTGCCATTGATCAGCGTGGCCAGCGGCGTGCGCAGCTCGTGGGCGACGTCGGCGTTGAAACCTTCCATCTGCTGGTAGGCGGCCTGCAGCCGTTCCAGCGTGCGGTTGAACGACAGCACCAGTTCATGCAGTTCACGGTCGGTGTCGCGCAGCGGCAGGCGCAGGGCCAGGTTGTCGGGCTGGATGCGGGCGGCCTGTTCCGACAGCCGGCGCGTGGGCGCCATGCTGCGGCGCACGGCCCAGGCCGCCAGCACCACCGTGGCGCCCACCCACAGCGCGCAGATCAGCGCCAGGGCGGTGCCGTAGGCGTACAGGAACTGCGAGCTGGTGCGGGTGCTGACCGCCACCGTCAGGTGCGCCCCGGGCAGGATGCGGTCGTCGACGGCCACGCGCAGGCCGCGCATGCGGCTGCCGTCGGCCTGTTGCAGCAGCACCTGCCGGCCGGGCAGCGTGTCCAGCGTTTCGGGGGCGTCGCCGCCATAGACGGGGCGACCCTGGGCATCGACGATCCAGATGCCCAGCTGGCTCTGGCCGGTGCGCATGTCATCGAAGGTGGCGGCCAGGTCATGCAGGCCGCGCGCGCTGTTCTGCATG
Organism: Achromobacter sp. NCFB-sbj8-Ac1-l; assembly: GCF_052695805.1. NCBI lineage: Bacteria > Pseudomonadati > Pseudomonadota > Betaproteobacteria > Burkholderiales > Alcaligenaceae > Achromobacter > Achromobacter sp. NCFB-sbj8-Ac1-l. The sequence continues at coordinate 469,777 of NZ_CP199812.1, forward strand.
TCGATCAGGTGATTGATCAACTCCAGCTTGCCGCTGACCTCGGTGATCTCCTGGCGTTCGACCTCGCGCTTGAGCGCCCAGAACAGCGTGGCGCCCGCCAGGCTGGATACCAGCAGGGCGATGGCGCCCAGCAGCAGGGTCAGGCGCGCCTGCATCGAGCGCATGCGCGGCGGTTTCATGGGCGCGCGGTCGCCGGGCGCGATTCGAGCACGTAACCCATGCCGCGCACCGTGTGCAGCAGCTTGGTCTCGAAGGGGTCATCCAGCTTGCTGCGCAGGCGCCGCACGGCCACGTCGATGACGTTGGTGTCGCTGTCGAAGTTCATGTCCCACACCTGTTCGGCCAGGGTGGTGCGCGACAGCACCTGGCCCTGGCGGCGCAGCAGCAGGGCCAGCAGGTTGAATTCCTTGGCGGTCAGGTCCAGCCGCTGGCCGCCGCGCGCGGCCTTGCGGCGCGCCAGGTCCAGTTCCAGGTCGGCCAGGCGGAACACGGTGGGTTCCTGCGAGCGGCCGCGGCGCAGCAGCGCCTGCACGCGCGCCAGCAGCTCGGAAAAGGCGAAGGGCTTGACCAGGTAGTCGTCGGCGCCGCCTTCCAGCCCGCGCACGCGGTCTTCGATGGCATCGCGCGCCGTCAGCATCAGGATGGGGGTGTCCTTGCGGGCCCGCACCGATGCCAGGATGCCGAAGCCGTCCACGCCCGGCAGCATCACGTCCAGCACGATCAGGTCGTGGTTGCCTTCCAGCGCCAGGTGCAGGCCGTTGACGCCGTCGCGCGCCAGGTCGACCACGTGACTTTGCTCCGACAGGCCCTTTTTCAGGTAGTCGGCGAGTTTGGGTTCGTCTTCGATGACCAGGATGCGCATGGCCGGAAATTTACCACCCGCGCCGCCGGTGCGGCGCGGAGGATGGGCGGGCGGCGTTCAGGCCGGCAGCGCGACGGCGATGCGGTCGGGCGGAAAGCGCAGCGTGAACAGGCTGCCCTTGCCCGGCTCGCTGCTGATGAGCAGCTCGGCGTCATGGCGCATGGCGATGTGCTTGGTGATGGCCAGCCCCAGGCCGGTGCCGCCGACGGCGCGCGAGCGGCCGCGGTCGACCCGGTAGAAGCGTTCGGTCAGGCGCGGAATGTGGCGGGCGGGAATGCCGATGCCGGTGTCCTGCACGCTGTAGCGGCCGCCGCCATCGGCGTCGCGTTCCCAGCGCACGGTGATGGTGCCGCCGTCGGGCGTGTAGCGCACGGCGTTGGTCAGCAGATTCGACAGGGCCGAGGTCAGCTCGGTTTCGGCGCCCAGCACGTCCAGCGTGTCGTCGATGTGCCATTGCAGCACGTGGCGCCCGCCGGACAGGGCCTCGATCTGCTGGCGCGCCTTTTGCAGCAGCGCGCCCATGTTGACCGCGCGCGGATCGCTGCCCGGCGACGATTCCAGGGTCGACAGCGTCAGCAGGTCTTCGACGATGGCCTGCATGCGCTGGGCCTGCTCGTGCATCATGTCGATGTACTGCGCGCGTTGTTCGGGCGGCAGGGCATCGGCCGGCATGTCGCGCAGCGTTTCCAGAAAGCCGGCCAGCACCGTCAGCGGCGTGCGCAGCTCGTGCGAGACGTTGGCCACGAAGTCGCGGCGCGTGGTTTCCAGGCGCTCGATCTGGGTGACGTCGCGCGTAATCAACAGGCGCTGGTTGCTGGCGTAGGCGGTCAGCTGCATCATCATCAGCCGTTCCTGGCCGTTCTGGCCCAGGCGTACCAAAATCGGATCCGGCCAGGATGCGCGGTGCGCGTATTCGACGAATTCCGGCGCGCGCAGCAGGTTCAGCAGGTTGTGGCCGCGATCGGCCGGCAGGCGCAGCCCCAGGTGCTGGCGCGCCATGCGGTTGCACCAGTCGATCTGGAAGTCTTCATTCAGTGTCACCGCGCCATCCGGCAGGGCCTGGGCGGCCGCTAGCATGCCTTGCATGGTGTCGCGGGTTTCGGTCAGCTCGCGGGCGCGGGCCCGGGTGTAGCGGTAGAGCGGGGCGAGGATGTCGTCCCAGGGGCCCACCGAGGCGGGGGGAGAGGTGTCCGGGTGATTGGCCCAATGGGAAACCAGGTGCAGGCGCCAGCTGCGCCAGAGCAGCATGGCGGCCAGCGCGGCGGAAAACACGATCCAGCCCGCCGGGTCTCCAATGAGCCATTGCGCCAATAGTGCCAACGCCGCCCACAGGGCGACCAGGAAGAGGGTACGCAGCCAGATCATCGTGCGGAAGTTTTACCGCGCCGGGACCTGTGCCGTAAACCGGTAGCCGCTGCCGCGCACCGTTTCCACATGGGCGTCGTGACCGCTGGGTTCCAGCGCCTTGCGCAGGCGGCGGATGTGCACGTCCACCGTGCGCTCTTCGACGAAGACGTGGTCGCCCCAGACCTGGTCCAGCAGCTGAGAGCGCGAGAACACGCGTTCCGGGTGGGTCATGAAGAAGTGCAGCAGGCGGAATTCGGTGGGGCCGATCTGCAGGGACTGGCTGTTGCCCGACAGGCGGTGCGTCACCGGGTCGAGCTTGAGGCCGCCGACGTCGATCACGTCGTCGGTCAGCTGCGGCGCGCGGCGGCGCAGCACGGCCTTGATGCGGGCCATCAGCTCTTTGGGCGAGAAAGGCTTGGTGATGTAGTCATCGGCGCCGGCTTCCAGGCCATCCACCTTGTCCTGCTCGGACCCCTTGGCGGTCAGCATGATGACGGGGACGGCGCGGGTGCGTTCATCGTTGCGCAGCTTGCGCGCCATGGCCAGGCCGGACGTGCCGGGCAGCATCCAGTCCAGCAGGATCAGGTCGGGCAGTTCGGCGCGGATGAGGGTCTGGGCCTGGTCGGCGTCGAAGGCGCGCAGCACCTTGTGCCCCGCGAAGGACAGGTTGACGGCGATCAGTTCCTGGATTGCGGGTTCGTCTTCGACGACGAGGATAGTGCTGGACATGGCGAATTGGGTACGCTTCTGAGCGCCGGCGCGGCGCGAACATTGCGATAGTATGGCCGCAATATTTCAGGTATGTGACCGCGGGTTGCGCCAGGGGGCCGGCGGGCGGCCTTGGGCAGGCCCCGATAGGCTACCATTGGACGATATATCGGGAATTCACCATGCAAAACCCCTCCGAATCGCAACATTCCGCGGATTCCGCCTCGCAATCGACTCATTTCGGCTTCCAATCGGTGCCGGAAGCCGAAAAAGCCCGCAAGGTCGCCGAAGTCTTCCATTCCGTGGCCCAGCGCTACGACATCATGAACGATTTCATGTCGGCCGGCCTGCACCGCGTCTGGAAGGCCTTCACCATCGGCCGCGCCGCCGTGCGCCCCGGCATGAAGGTCCTGGACATCGCCGGCGGCACGGGCGACCTGGCAAAGGCTTTCGCCAAGCGCGCCGGCCCCACCGGCGAGGTCTGGCTGACCGACATCAACGATTCCATGCTGCGCGTGGGCCGCGACCGCCTGGCCGACGCCGGCCTGCTGGTGCCCACGGCCGTCTGCGACGCCGAGCGCCTGCCGTTCCCGTCGGGCTACTTCGACCGCGTCAGCGTGGCCTTCGGCCTGCGCAACATGACCCACAAAGACCGCGCCCTGGCCGAAATGACCCGGGTGCTCAAGCCGGGCGGCAAGCTGCTGGTGCTGGAATTCTCGCGGGTGGCCAAGCCCCTGGCGCCCGCCTACGACTGGTATTCCTTCAATGTGCTGCCCTGGCTGGGCAAGAAGGTCGCCAAGGACGAGGCCAGCTATCGTTACCTGGCCGAATCCATCCGCATGCACCCCGACCAGGACACCCTGGCGGACATGCTGCGCTCCGCCGGTCTCGAGCGGGTGCAGTACTTCAACCTGACGGCCGGCATCGCGGCCCTGCACGAGGGTGTGCGGCTGGGCTGAGCGCCCCGGGTTCCGACGGCATTTCTTTGCCCCACGGGGAACTTGTGGGGCGACGTCTTGTCCGTTATTCTTACGTCATTCAGATTACTGTAAGAAAGTCGCGCTGAGGGCTGCACGATATCCGTGCAGCTTCCTGTTGCTCGGGGCAGCAGGGGCGCGAGTACGAGGGAGCAAAAATCCATGACCAAATTCTGTTTCTCGCGGTTTGTCGCCGCGGCGCTCATCGCCATCTCCGGCGCGGCGCTGGTGACGGCGTCGTTTGACGCCGAAGCCCGCCGTGCGGGCGGCGGCAGCAGCGTCGGCCGCCAATCCTCCAACGTGACCCAGCAGCGCCAGGCCACCACGCCGCCGTCGGCGGCCAGCAACACGGCCGGCGCCACCGCCGCCCCGGCTGCCGCCGGTGCGGCCACGGCCGGCGCCGCGGGCGCTGCCGCCAAGAGCGGCGCGTCGCGTTGGCTCGGCCCCATCGCCGGCATCGCCGCCGGCCTGGGCATCGCGGCCCTGCTGTCGCACATGGGCCTGTCCGGCGCCTTCGCCGAATTCCTGTCGTCGGCGCTCCTGATTGCCGTGGCCGTGTTCGCCATCATGTTCATCATCCGCCGCCTGCGTGGCGCGGCCCCGCGTCCGGCAACCCAAAGTGCCTTCGGCGGTGCCAACAACGCCCCGGGTCAACCGCAACAGCCTGCGTGGCGCGAAATGCTCAAGCCGGCCGCGCCGGCCGCAGCGCCCGTCGCCGCCGCCGTGGCGGCCCCGGTGGCCGATCTGCCCAAGCCGGGCGAAGACGGCAACTGGTTCGTCCCTGGCGACTTCGATACGCCTGCTTTCCTGAAGCAAGCCAAGGAACAGTTCGTGCGCATCCAGGCCGTCTGGGACAGCGGCAGCACCGACCGCCTGCGCGACTACCTGACCGACGACCTGATCACCGAGCTCAAGCCGCAACTGGCCGAGCGCGGCGCGGCGCCGAACAAGACCGAAGTCGTGCTGCTCAATGCCGAGCTGCTGGGCATTGAAACGGTGTCCGACGGCCACCTGGCCAGCGTCCGCTTCTCGGGCATGCTGCGCGAGGCGCCCGGCGCCGAGGCCTTCCGCTTCGAAGAAGTCTGGAATCTGTTCAAGCCCGCCAACGGCGGCTGGCTGTTGGCCGGCATCCAGCAGATTCCGGTGGAATTCGCCAGCTAAGCAGGCCGGCGGCATTCGCCAGACATCGCGGGCGTCCCTTGGGCGCGCCTGTCACAACCGGCCCGCCAGGGCCGGTTTTTCCATCTGCGTCGTGCACGTCCCCCATGCGTTCGCGCAAGCGGCGCCTTGTCTCCCCGGAACAACCCCCATCTAACCCGTTACACTCCCGATTTACCCATCAACTTCGTCACCCCGCCTGCGGGGCTGCGGACCGTCATGTTGCCTTTCTCGTTTCTGCCCACTCCCTCGCGGCTGGCTGTGAACGCGCTCAACGCCCTGTTGAAGCGCGAAGACTGGGCGCGCGAACGCCTGGCTCGCCATGCCGGCAAGACCGTGCGCTTCGCACTGGGCGGATTCACGCTGGGCCTGACCCTCGATAGCGAAGGCCTGGCCGCCCAGGCCGACCCGGCCGTGGTGCCCGACGTGACGCTGACCGTCGCGCCCGAGAAGCTGCCGCTGCCGCGCCTGGGCGCGGGCGGTGAAACCCCTGATTTCGCCGAGGCCACGCATATCTCCGGCGACGCCGCGCTGGCCCAGGTGGTGGCGGACCTGTCCAAGCAACTGCGCTGGGACCCCGAAGACAGCCTGGCCCGCGTGGTGGGCGACATCCCGGCGCTGCGCATCGCCGGCGGGCTGCGTGCTGCCGCTGGCGGCGCCCGCAAGGCCAGCCAGCGCCTGGCCGAGAATGTGTCCGAATACCTGGCCGAAGAAAGCGGCATGCTGCTGGGCCGCCCGGCGCTGGAGCAATGGCGCCTGGACCTGGCCGAGCTGAATGCCCGCGCCGACGCGGTGGCCCGTTCGGCCGCCGCCCTGCAAACCCGCCTGGCCACGGCCGGCGCGAAGCGGGGCGCCTGAGCCATGTTCCCGTTGCTGCGCCTCTTACGCATCATCCTGGTTTCGCTGCGCTATGGCCTGGACGAACTGGTGCTGTCCAGCCTGAACCATCCGCTGGCCACCTGCCTGTTGCGCGTCATCCGCCTGGGCACCCGTCCGCGCCAGCCGCGCGGCCAGCGCCTGCGCATGGCGCTGGAATCGCTGGGCCCGATCTTCGTCAAGTTCGGCCAGGTGCTGTCCACCCGCCGCGACCTGATTCCCGCCGACATCGCCAACGAGCTGGCGCTGCTGCAAGACCGCGTGCCGCCTTTCCCGTCGGCGCAGGCCGCGGCCTGCATCGAGGCCGCGCTGGGCGCGCCGCCCGAAAAGCTGTTCGCGCAGTTCCAGGTCGACCCGGTGGCGTCGGCCTCGATCGCGCAGGTGCACTTCGCGGTGCTGCACGACGGCCGCGAAGTCGCGGTCAAGGTGCTGCGCCCGGGCATGCTCAACATCATCGAGAAAGACCTGTCGCTGCTCAAGATCGTGGCGCGCATCATCGAGCGCCTGGGCGCCGATGGCCGCCGGCTCAAGCCGCGCGAGGTCGTGGCCGAGTTCGACAAGTACCTGCACGACGAGCTCGACCTGGTGCGCGAGGCCTCCAATTGCAGCCAGCTGCGTCGCAATTTCGGCCCCGAATCGGGCCGTGGCGACATGCTGATGGTGCCCGAGGTCATCTGGGAATACACCGCGTCCACCGTGTTCACCATGCAGCGCATGTACGGCGTGCCGGTAGGCCAGGTCGAACGCATGCGCGAGCTGGGCATCGACATTCCCACGCTGGCCCGCACCGGCGTCGAGATCTTCTTCACCCAGGTGTTCACCGACGGCTTCTTCCATGCCGACATGCACCCGGGCAACATCTACGTGTCCGACCGCCCCGAAACGCTGGGCAGCTACATCGCGCTGGACTTCGGCATCGTCGGTTCGCTCTCCGAATTCGACAAGAACTACCTGGCCCAGAATTTCCTGGCCTTCTTCCACCGCGACTACCGCCGCGTGGCACAACTGCACATCGAGTCGGGCTGGGTGCCGCCGGACACGCGCGAAGAAGAACTGGAAGGCGCCGTGCGCGCCGTCTGCGAACCGTATTTCGATCGGCCTTTGTCCGAGATTTCGCTGGGCCAGGTGCTGCTGCGCCTGTTCCAGACCTCGCGCCGCTTCAACGTCGAGATCCAGCCCCAATTGGTGCTGCTGCAGAAGACGCTGCTGAACGTCGAAGGCCTGGGCCGCCAGCTGGACCCCAACCTGGACCTCTGGAAGACCGCCAAGCCCTATCTCGAACGCTGGATGCGCCAGCGCGTCGGCATCAAGGGCCTGCGGCAAAGCCTGGAAAAAGAAGCCGCGCAGTGGTCGCAGATGCTGCCGGCCCTGCCCAGGCTGGTGCATGACCACCTGAACCGCCCGAATCTGTCGCCGGCCTTGCTGGCCGAAATGGTGCAGTTGCGGCGGGCCCAGGAGCAGAGCAACCGGCTCGTCGCGGCGCTGGTTGGGGTGCTTGCCTTGGCGATCGGGGTCGCCTTATGGGCATTGACGCGATAGGCGGCGCGATGGTGTAGTGCGATCCCCTGTCATGTTTCATTCATGAAACAGTCATCATAGCTTCGCGGGAGACGGCGAAAAATAGCGCTGCGGCGGCCAATGCAGCGTCACGCCAGCAAGCGCGTGCGCCATTCATTAATTTCTATAGCCCCACTAGCGGGACGAAAACAAGGGCAGAACATGCTTTATCCTGAACTCTTCAAGACCATGGAAGCGGTGCGCTGGAACATGGCGCACGATATTCCCTGGGGCGATTTTGATCGCAGCAAGCTCTCTGACGAGCAGGCCCAGACGATCAAGATGAACGCCATCACCGAGTGGGCGGCGCTGCCGGCCACCGAAATGTTCCTGCGCGACAATCGCGGCGACAGCGATTTCTGCGCGTTCATGTCGGTGTGGTTCTTCGAAGAGCAAAAGCATTCCCTGGTGCTGATCGAATACCTGCGCCGTTTCTGCCCTGACCTGGTGCCCACCGAAGAAGAGCTGCACAACGTGCGCTTCGAATTCGACGTGGCCCCCGAACTTGAAACGCTGATGCTTCACTTCTGCGGCGAAGTGCGCCTGAACCACTGGTACCGCCGCGCCGCCGAATGGCACACCGAACCGGTCATCAAGGCCATCTACAAGACCGTGGCCCAGGACGAAGCCCGCCATGCCGGCGCGTACCTGCAATACATGCGCCGTGCGCTGCACGACCGCGGCCAGGACACCAGCGTCCAGGCCCGCCTGGCGTTCTCCAAGATCGGCGTGCTGATGGCCTCGGCCGGCCGCACGCAGCAGGCGCTGCACCCGACCAACCTGCACGTCAACAAAGACCTGTTCCCCAATGACACGGTGCAGTCGCGCCTGCCCGAGCCGGGCTGGCTGGAACACTGGCTGGACACGCAGATCCGTTTTGACGGCGTCTGGGAACAGAAAGTCGCCACGCGCATCCTGCACATCCTGTCCAAGCTCATGGATCGCAGCTTCGAGTCCGTCAAGGACCTGAACCGCTACCGCAAGGAAATGACCGCGCTGGTGATGCCCAAGGACAAGGAAATCATCCTGGCCGGCGCCTGAGTACAATCGCGCCATGCCTGCCGCCCGTTTCGAATCCAAAGTCCTGTCCCGTGACGACTGCGTCGCCGCGGTCGCTGCCGGCCGCCTGCCGCGGCCGCTGGTGTTCACCAATGGTGTCTTCGACATCCTGCACCGGGGCCACGCCACCTATCTCGACCAGGCCGCCCAACTGGGCGCCACGCTGGTCGTGGCGGTCAACACCGACGAATCGGTGCGCCGCCTGGGCAAGGGCGAAGAACGCCCGCTCAACCGCATGGAAGACCGCGCCGCGCTGCTGGCGGCGCTGGGATTCGTCACGGTGGTCACCTCGTTTCACGAAGACACCCCCGAAGCCCTGATCGGGCAGCTCAAGCCCGACCTGATCGTCAAGGGGGGCGACTACGACATGGAAAAACTGCCCGAAACCGCCCTGGTGAAATCCTGGGGCGGCCGGGCGGTGGCCATTCCGTTCGAGTTCGAACGGTCCACCACGGCGCTGGTCAAGAAGATCCAGGGCGCGTAGCCGCAAGCCGGACTGCGCCCATGGACAAGGCGGCCTGCGGGCCGCCTTGTTGCATTCGGGGAGCAAATTCGGGGGGGCGATTCAGCGCGGTTCGCGCAGCAGCCGGTTGATCGCGTCCAGATCCGTTTCGGCCAGGATGCCGCTGGTGGCCTTCAGGCGCAGCCCCGACAGCACGGTGCTGTAGCGGGCCAGCGCCAGGTCGCGCTGGGTGGCGTAGAGCTGCTGCTGGGCGTTGAGCACGTCCAGGTTGATGCGCACGCCCACCTCGTAGCCGGTACGGTTGGCCTCGACGGCGGCGCGGCTGGATTTTTCGCCGGCTTCCAGGGCCTGGATGCGGGCGAGGCCGCTGGTCACGCCGGTGTAGTACTGGCGAGCGGCTTGCACGGCCTGGCGGCGCGCGGCCTCGAAGTCATAGCGGGCCTTTTGTTCGAGCTGCACCTTTTCGGTGACCTGCGACGATACGCCGCCGCCTGAATACAGCGGAATCGACAGCACCACGCCGATGCTGCTGTCGATGGGCTTGCCCGGCGCGCCGTTGCGCATCACGGCGTCGCTGGCGCTGCCGCTGGTGGCGCGCAGATTCAGGGTGGGGTAGTGGCCGCTCTTGGCGATCTGGATTTCGCGCCCGGCGATGCGGGTCAGCAGCTGGGCGCGCAGCACGTCCAGGCTGGATGCCTCGGCCTGGGTGCTCCAGTCGGCCACGCGGGCGGGCTGCGGGGCGGGCAATTGCACACCTTGCGGCAGTTCGGCCAGGGCGCCGGGCGGGGTGCCGATGATCTTGGCGAGTTCGTCGCGGCGCACGTCCAGGTCGTTCTGCAGCCGCAGTTCCTGGGCCACCACCAGGTCGTAGCGCGCCTGCGCTTCGTAGGTGTCGGTGATGGTGGCGTTGCCCAGCTCGAAGTTGCGCTTGGCCGATTCCAGCTGGCCGGCCACGGCGGCCTTTTCGGCCTCGGTGGCGGTCAGGGTGTCCTGCGCGTACAGCACGTTGAAATAAGCGTCGGCCACGCGCAGCAGCAGGTCTTGATAGGCCTGCTGCAACTGCACTTCGACGTCGGCGACGATCAGCCTGGACTGCTCGAAATTCTGCCAACGGCCCCAGTCGAACAGGGGCTGGGTGAGGGCCAGATCCCAGACACCGCGGCCGCCGCTATAGGCGACACCGCCGCGGGTGCTGCGGGTCTGCTGGTAGGCGCCGCCGGCGCCGGCCGAGACTTCGGGCAGCAGCAGGGCTCGCGCCTGGGGTTCTTTTTCCAGGCCGGCACGGTAGTTGGCGCGCGCCGCAGCATAGATGGGGTCGTTGCCGAGCGCGGCCTGCCATACCTGCATCAGGTTCTGTGCAGACGCGGGCGACGGACCGACGCTTGCGGCGGAGGTAAAAACCAGTAAAGCCGTAAGCAGTCGGACGCGCATGATCTGTCAGGAGGAGGGGGGTGCTCCAGGTGACCCGGGGCCCGTTTGCCGGCCGGCGCACGCGGGTCGGAAGGGCGGGGCCGGCAGGGCCCCACCCCGGGGGGACTCAGAACTTGAACTGCGATACCGTGGCGCCGCGCAGGGGCTTGATGACCGTTTCGAACAGATTCACGGTTTCAAAGCTGGCGGCGGTGGTGCGGGTGATGCGACAGGCGGTCATGACGGGGGCCTGGCCCACGACGACGACCAGGCGGCCGCCCACGCGCAGCTGGTACTTCAGCGCGTCGGGTACGACCGGCACCGAGCCGGTGACCAGGATGGCGTCGTATTCGGTGGAGCCCCAGCCGTTGCGGCCGTCGCCGGTTTCGACCTTGACGTTGGTGACGTTGTTCATCTGCAGGTTCTGCTGCGCGAACGTGACCAGGCGGCTGTCGATCTCGACCGAGGTGACCTGTTGGGCCAGGTAGCCCAGGAGGGCGGCCTGGTAGCCCGAGCCCGTGCCGATTTCCAGCACGCAGTCGGACTTGCTCAGTTGCAGTTCCTGCGCCAGGCGGGCTTCGACCTTGGGGGCGAGCATGGTCTGGCGGGTGTTGACCGCATTGATTTCCAGCGGCAGTTCCAGGTCGGAAAACGCCAGGGCGCGCAGGGCGGGCGGCACGAATTGTTCGCGGCGCACGTCAAACAGCGCTTGCAGCACGTTGGCGTCCAGGACGTCCCACGGGCGGATCTGCTGTTCCACCATGTTGAAGCGGGCTTGTTCTACGTCGGGCAGGGTCGAAGCGTTCATGACGGTCAGAAAAAACAGAGGAATCAACTGACCATTGTACCGATTCGTAGCGTCCTGTGACGCGACGGGGCGCGACGGAGACGTTACAGGCCAGGCCGACCGTTCAGGCTTGCCGGTCGGCCCACCGGCCAGGCCCGCACGGGGCCTGCCGGATGTAACCGCCCTCGGGCGGATGTGGCCATTGGCCGCACCCGGCGCCCGGGAATCACCACCAGCCGTGGAAGTGGTGCACGGGGCCGTGGCCCGAGCCGACCGACAGGCGCTCGGCGTGGCGGATGGCTTCGGTCAGGTAGGCCTTGGCGCGGCGGGCGGCTTCGGGCACGTCTTCGACCTGGGGCAGCAGGGCGGCCAGGGCGGCCGACAGGGTGCAGCCGGTGCCGTGGGTATTGGCGGTGTCGATGCGGTGGCCGGGCAGCTCGATCATGCGGTCGCCGTCGTGCAGCAGGTCGATGGTTTCGCTGCCGGGCAGGTGGCCGCCCTTGACCAGCACCCAGCGCTGGCCGGAATGGGCCAGCTTGTTGCGCAGGCGCTCGGCCACGCGGCGCATTTCCTTGACCGTTTCGACGGGCCGCTCTTCGAGCAGCACGCCGGCTTCGGGCAGGTTGGGCGTGAGCAGGGTGGTCTGGGGCAGCATGGCTTCGCGCATGGCGCCGACGGCCTCGCGTTCGAGCAGCAGGTCGCCGCTCTTGGCGACCATGACCGGGTCCAGCACCACATGGACGGGTGCCCATTTGGCCAGCTTTTCGGCCACCACCTGGATCACCGGTTTCTGGCCCAGCATGCCGATCTTGACCGCGTCGATGCGCACGTCGGCGAACAGGGTGTCGATCTGCAGGCCGACGAAGTCGGGCGGCACGGGCGAAATGCCGGTGACGCCCTGGGTGTTCTGGGCGGTCAGGGCGGCAATGATGGCGCAGCCATAGGCGCCCAGGGCGCTCATGGCCTTGACGTCGGCCAGGACGCCGGCGCCACCCGAGGGGTCGACGCCGGCGATGGTCAGCGCGTTGGGAATGCGGCGCTCGCCGGCGGCCGATTGGCGGCTGCTCATTTGGCGGCGCCGGGGGCGGCGGTGATCAGGCCTTCGGTGGGCGAGCTGGGCGCGCCGCTGTACAGCTTTTTGGGCATGCGGCCGGCCAGGAAGGCCTCGCGGCCGGACTCCACGCCCTTTTTCATGGCGCTGGCCATCAGCACCGGGTCGCGCGCGGCGGCGATGGCGGTGTTCATCAGCACGGCGTCGCAGCCCAGTTCCATGGCGATGGCGGCGTCGGACGCGGTGCCCACGCCGGCATCCACCACCACCGGCACACGGGCCTGGTCGATGATCAGGCGCAGGTTCCAGGGGTTCAGGATGCCCATGCCCGAGCCGATCAGCGAGGCCAGCGGCATGACGGCCACGGCGCCCAGGTCTTCCAGCATGCGGCACTGGATGGGATCGTCGGTGCAATAGACCATGACCTTGAAGCCTTCGTCGACCAGGGTCTTGGTGGCCTTGAGCGTTTCGGGCATGTTCGGGAACAGGGTGTGCGAGTCGCCCAGCACTTCCAGCTTGACCAGGTCATGGCCGTCGAGCAGCTCGCGCGCCAGGCGCAGCGTGCGCACGGCGTCGTCGGCCGTGTAGCAGCCGGCGGTGTTGGGCAGCAGCGTGAATTTGGACGGCGGCACGTAGTCGAGCAGATTGGGCTCGCCGGCATTCTGGCCGATGTTGGTGCGGCGGATGGCGACCGTGACGATTTCGGTGCCGCTGGCGTCCAGCGCCGCGCGGGTCTGTTCGAAGTCCTTGTACTTGCCGGTGCCGACGAGCAGGCGCGACGAGTAGGCGCGGCCGGCGATGCTGAGAGTGTCTTGAGTGGTCATGGCGGTGTTTCAAAGAGCGGGCGCGCGCTGCGGGACCCGCGGGGGCTGGCTGATGATCAGGCGGATCAACGGGTCGATCACGGCGGGTTGATCACGGTTACGCGAATCATAAAGCACCGGGGGCGGGCGCCGTTCCAGAAACCGCGCTTCCTGCATGGCTTGCAAGGCGGACGGTTGCCGGCGGCTGGCTGAAATCGCGCCGGCCCTGGCGGGCAGGATGCCCTGCCTATGGCGTGCGCACCCGCTCCAGGTCGGCGCACAACTGCTCGGCCGCATCGACCAGGCGCGGGCCCGGGCGGTAGAGCGCGTCGGCGTCGATGCCGTAGACGTGGCCGGCCTGCGCGGCGGGCAGCCCCATGGCGCGCCAGGCGGCCAGGTTGCGGGCGGTGTCGGCGGGCGTGGACACGCCGGCCAGCACGGCGTCGGGGCGCGCGGCCAGCACGTTTTCCAGGCCTACCTGCGGCGCCACCACGGGCGCCTGGGCGAACACATTGACGCCGCCGCACAGGCGCAGGGCGTCGCTGACGATGCTGGCGTGGTTCAGGGTGTAGATCGGGTCCAGCCCGGCCTGCACGAACACGCGCACGGGGGGGCGGGACGCATAGCGCGCGGCCAGGGCGTCGAGCCGGTCGCGCAGGGCCCGGGCGGCCGGACCGGCGGTGGCTTCGGTGCCGAACAGGACGCCGAAGCGTTCGATGGCGTCGGGGATGGCGGCCAGCGTCTGCGGATCGCTGTAATAGACCGGCACGCCCAGCTTGTCCATGACGGGCACCAGCGGGGCGGCGGCCGACGGCTGCCAGGCGATCACCAGGTCGGGCCGCACGGACGCCACGCGTTCGGGGTCGGGCTGGGTGCCGTCGCCGATGACGGGCAATTGGCGGGCGGCGGGCGGATAGTCGCTGCCGCGGATGGTGGCAATCAGGTAAGGGCCGGCGCCCGCGGCGTAGACCAGCTCGGTGGCATGCGGCGCCAGGGTGATGGCGCGGCGGGCCGGGGCGGCCAGGTCGATGCTGCGGCCGCGGTCGTCCTGCGCGTGGATCGCGGGGGGATCCGCGGCGCTGCCCGCAGCCGGCCTGAAGGCCAGTAACGGCCCCAGGAGGGCAAGGGCAAGCGCGCGCGGGAGCTTCATGCCCGGCAGCTCAGTAGCGCACCGTCAGCGAGGCGTAGAAGTTGCGGCCAGGCGCGGGGTACAGGTTGTAGTTGGCAACCGGGCCCAGCATTTCGAACGACGCGTTGCCGCCGCGGATGCCGTAGGTGGCGTACTTGCGGTCCAGCAGGTTGTTCACGCCCAGCGCGCCTTCGATGTTGCGGGTGAACTTGTAGGCCACCTTGGTATTGAAGAGCACGTAGGCGTCCAGTTCCGTCTCGAACTGGTTGGCCTGGTCGTTGTCCATGCGCGACTTGCCCACGTATTGCGCCGACACGTTCCACAGGAAGGCGTCGGTGGGGCGCCAGGTCACGCCGGCGTTGGCCAGCCACTTGGGCGCCAGCGGCACGGTCTTGCCCGACAGGTCCACGCCGGCGTAGGTGCCCGAACGGAATTGCGCTTGCATCCAGGTCACGTTGGCGTCCAGCGTGATGCTGCTGGTCAGGGCGTGGTGGCCTTCCAGCTCGACGCCTTGGCGGCGGGTCGGGTCCAGATTGGTGTTGGCGCCGGTGCCCGGGCCCCACATGCCGTCGGCCAGCGGGTTGTACTGGATTTCGTTGGTCAGGTCATAGCGGAACCACGACAGGCGGGCGCTGCTCTTGTCCGAGGCCCAGGTCACGCCCAGTTCCTTGTCGGTGGACGTCTGCGGGGCCAGCGGCGACTGCACCGACAGCGCTTCGTCGGCGTTGGGCAGGCGGAAGCTGCGGCCGACCTTGCCGTACAGGCCGAAGCCGGCGGCCAGGTCCTGGCGCACGCCCAGTTGCCAGGCGGTCAGGTGACGGCCCTTGTCCGATTCCTCGCCCGAGCCGGAAATCACTTCCAGTTTGTCCGACGCGTACTGGCGGCGCACGCCCATGGTGACGTAGGTGCTGTCGGTGGCGCGGATCTGGCCTTCGGCGAACAGGCCGTACTGGTGCTGGCGCGACTGCCACTTGGACGGTTCGAAGTCGTAGTAGGCGTTCTGGTCGGCGGTGGTCTTGGCTTCCTGCGCATCGGCGCCGAACACCAGGCTGTGGCCGCCGTTGATCGGCAGGCGGTAGCGCAGGCTGGCCAGGTTTTCCTGCAGCTTCTGGTCGCGCAGCGTGTCGCCGAAACCGTCGTACGACAGGCCGTTCAGCTTCTTCTCGCGGGTCGAGGCGTCGGCGTACAGGGTGCCCACGCCGATCTGCTGCTCGACCTGCAGGCCGAAGGTGTTGGTGGTCGTCTTGACGTAATCGACCTTGTTCTTGGAACCGCGCGGGTCGCTCTCGAACTGGTTTTCACCCGTGGTCGGGTTGATCAGGCGCGGGCCCGGCAGGTCCAGCTTCTGCGTGGTGGTGTTGCCGTACAGGCGGATCGAGCCGTTGTCGTGGCGGAACGTGATGCCACCGCCGCCGCCGTCGCGGGTTTCGCCGCTGTGGTCGCGATAGCCGTCGCTGCGCAGCGACTGCAGGTAGGCGTCCACGCCGACCTTCTGGTTGTTCATGGCCACGGCGGCGTCGTACTGGCGCAGGCCGTAGCTGCCGAAGGTGGCGGTGGCGCGGGCGGTCACCGGTTCCTTCGAGAAGTCCTTGCGGGTGATGATGTTGATCACGCCGCCGGTCGTGCCGCCGCCGTATTGCACCGAACCGCTGCCACGCACGATTTCCACGCGCTCGACCTGGTCCAGCGGCACCACGCCCAGGCTGGGGGCCGACAGGTCGTTGGTGTTCTGCTTGACGCCGTCGATCATGATCAGCGTGTTGCTGGCGCCGGTGATGCCGAAGCCGCGCAGGTCGACGATGGCGTTGTCGCTGGCGCTGCTGGTGTTGATCAGGTGGATGCCGGCCTGGGTCGACAGCAGGTCCTGCATGGTGCGCGCGCTGCTGGCGGCGATGTCCTCGGCCGTGATGACCGAGATGGACACCGGCAGCGTGCGGCCGTCGGTCGGCACGCGCTGGGCGGTGACGGTGATGGCGTCGAGTTCGGCGGGGGAGGCGGGGGCAGAGGCTTGCTGGGCTGCCGACAGGGCGGGAGCGGAACAGAGCAGGGCACCGGCGTAGCGCCGGATGGAGCGGGATTTCATCTACATAACCTCGATGCGACCCGCGACCCCGCAGGTCAATCACGATGGGGAGGCTGTCCATGCCGGCAGCGGCCCGGCAACGGGCGCCGGGGCGGACATCCTGGCGATCGAACTGGCCGGTATCGGGCTGCCATGGGCGCATTGCGCACATGGGGACCGTTGCGGGGGCAGCACAGGCTGGATGCCGGCCGGGCCTGCCTTGTGGGCGGCGAGGAGCCAGCGTCTTCCTGTTTCCCGTTTACCTTTCGCACGCGGCCGGGCAAGTGTTGCGTTCTTGCCCGCCTGTTGCGCCGAAAGCACCGGTTCGGGGCCGAAACTGTATCACCGCGGGGCGCAATCGCGCCCATTTTGTTACGATCAGGACTTGTTTTTTCGGCGTTTATCGCTTTTTAGCGACAATTGCGCAGCCTCTGGCGCCGCCCAACCCCATCCGGACCTGAACGTGTCGTATCCCCGCCTGCCTTATCCGCCCGAAAGCTATACCCGCGGCGGCGACTTCGCCCGCCTGCTTGGCCAGCGCATCCTGATCCTGGATGGGGCCATGGGCACGATGATCCAGCGCTACAAGCTGGGGGAAGCCGATTTCCGCGGCCAGCGCTTCGCCGACCACGGCAAGGACCTGAAGGGCGATAACGAGCTGCTGTCGCTGGTGCGCCCCGACGTGATTTCGGAGATCCACCGCCAGTACCTGGAAGCCGGCGCCGACGTCATCGAAACCAATACCTTCGGCGCCACGTCGATTGCGCAGGGCGACTACGACCTGCCGGAACTGGCCTATGAACTGAATCTGGTGTCGGCCCAGCTGGCGCGCGAGGCCTGTGACCAATACAGCACGCCCGACAAGCCGCGCTTCGTGGCCGGCGCGCTGGGTCCGCAGCCCAAGACCGCCTCGATCTCGCCCGACGTGAACGACCCGGGCGCGCGCAACGTCACCTTCGACGAATTGCGGGTCGCCTATATAGAACAGCTGAACGGCCTCTTGGACGGTGGCATCGACATCGTCCTGATCGAAACCATTTTCGACACGCTCAACGCCAAGGCGGCCATTTTCGCCACCGAGGAAGTGTTCGAGGAACGCGGCATCCGCCTGCCGGTCATGATTTCGGGCACGGTGACCGACGCGTCCGGCCGGATCCTGTCGGGCCAGACCGTCGAGGCCTTCTGGAACTCGGTGCGCCATGCCCGCCCGGTGACCATCGGCCTGAACTGTGCGCTGGGCGCGGCCCTGATGCGCCCCTACGTGGCCGAGCTGTCCAAGATCTGCGACACCTACGTCTGCGTGTACCCCAACGCCGGCCTGCCCAATCCGATGGCCGAGACCGGCTTTGACGAAACGCCGGCCGACACGTCGGCGCTGCTGGAAGAATTTGCCCGCGCCGGGCTGGTGAACATGTCGGGCGGCTGCTGTGGCACCACCCCGGACCACATCCGCGCCATTGCCGAGAAGGTCACGGCGCTGACGCCGCGCGTCGTGCCCGACATTCCGGTCAAGACCCGCCTGTCGGGCCTGGAGCCGCTCAACATCGACGAAGACACGCTGTACGTCAACGTCGGCGAGCGCACCAACGTGACGGGCAGCAAGATGTTCGCGCGCCTGATCCGCGAAGAAAAATACGACGAGGCGCTGGCCGTGGCCCGCCAGCAGGTCGAGAACGGCGCGCAGATCATCGACATCAACATGGACGAGGCCATGCTGGATTCGGTGGCCTGCATGCACCGCTTCCTGAACCTGATCGCGTCCGAACCCGACATCGCCCGGGTGCCGGTGATGATCGACAGCTCGAAATGGGAAGTCATCGAGACCGGCCTGAAGTGCGTGCAGGGCAAGCCGGTGGTGAACTCGATTTCCATGAAGGAGGGGCTGGAACCCTTCCGCCACCACGCCCGCCTGTGCCGCCGCTACGGCGCCGCGGTGGTGGTGATGGCGTTCGACGAACTCGGCCAGGCCGACACGCTGGAGCGCCGCAAGGAAATCTGCGGCCGCGCCTACAAGATCCTGGTCGAGGAAGAAGGCTTCCCGCCGGAAGACATCATCTTCGATCCCAACGTGTTCGCGGTCGCCACCGGCATCGACGAGCACAACCACTACGCCGTGGACTTCATCGAAGGCACGCGCTGGATCCGCGAGAACCTGCCCCACGCCCGCATTTCGGGCGGGGTGTCCAACGTCAGCTTCTCGTTCCGCGGCAACGAGCCAATGCGCGAAGCCATCCACACCGTGTTCCTGTACTACGCGGTCAAGGAAGGCATGACGATGGGCATCGTCAACGCGGGCCAGCTGGGCGTGTACGCCGACCTGGACCCGACGCTGCGCGACCTGGTCGAAGACGTGGTGCTGGACCGCGCCGTGCCGGTCGGCAAGACCGACCCGGCCGACGAACGCACCCCGACAGAACGCCTGGTGCAGTTCGCCGACACGGTGAAGGGCTCGGGCGCCAAGAAGGAAGAAGACCTGGCCTGGCGCAATGCCGAGGTCGAGGCGCGCCTGTCGCACGCGCTGGTGCACGGCATCACCGCCTTCATCGTCGAAGACACCGAAGAAGTGCGCCAGAAGATCGCCGCACGCGGCGGCCGCCCGATCGAAGTGATCGAAGGCCCGCTGATGGACGGCATGAACGTGGTGGGCGACCTGTTCGGCGAAGGCAAGATGTTCCTGCCGCAGGTGGTGAAATCGGCGCGCGTCATGAAGCAGGCCGTGGCCCACCTGATTCCGTTCATCGAAGAGGAAAAGCGCCAGATCGCGGCCGCCGGCGGCGACGTGCGCGCCAAGGGCAAGATCGTCATCGCCACGGTCAAGGGCGACGTGCACGACATCGGCAAGAACATCGTGTCGGTGGTCCTGCAATGCAATAACTTCGAAGTCGTGAACATGGGCGTGATGGTGCCCTGCGCCCAGATCCTGGAAAAGGCCAAGGAAGAGAATGCCGACATCGTCGGCCTGTCCGGCCTGATCACGCCCAGCCTCGAGGAAATGGCCTACGTCGCCTCGGAAATGCAGCGCGACGAGTACTTCCGCAGCCGCAAGGTGCCGCTGATGATCGGCGGCGCCACCACCAGCCGCGTGCACACTGCCGTGAAGATCGCGCCGAACTACGAAGGTCCGGTGATCTACGTGCCGGACGCCAGCCGTTCGGTCGGCGTGGCCACCAACCTGATGTCGGACCAGGCGGACGCCTACCTGGCCGAACTGGCCGAGGAATACGAGGACGTGCGCCGCCGCCACGCCAACCGCAAGGCCACGCCGATCCTGCCGCTGGCCGAGGCGCGCGCCTCGCGGCCGCAGATCGACTGGGACGCCTACACGCCGCCGCGGCCCAAGTTCATCGGCCGCCGTACCTTCAAGAGCTACGACCTGGCTGAAATATCCAAGTACGTGGACTGGGGCCCGTTCTTCCAGACCTGGAGCCTGTTCGGGCCGTTCCCGGCGATTCTGGACGACAAGGTCGTGGGCGAGCAGGCCCGCAAGGTCTACGCCGACGGCCAGGCCATGATGAAGCGCATCGTCGAAGGCCGCTGGCTGACCGCCAACGGCGTGGTCGGCTTCTACCCGGCCAACAGCGTCAACGATGAAGACATCGAGGTCTACAAGGACGAAACCCGCAGCGAAGTGCTGTTCACCTACCGCAACCTGCGCCAGCAGGGCGCCAAGCGCGAAGGCGTCAGCAACAAGTCGCTGTCGGACTTCATTGCGCCCAAGTCCAGCGGCAAGCTGGACTACATCGGCATGTTCGCGGTCACGGCCGGCCTGGGCATCGAAAAGAAGGAAGCCGAATTCGAGAAGGCGCTGGACGACTATTCCAGCATCATGCTCAAGTCGCTGGCCGACCGCCTGGCCGAAGCCTTCGCCGAATGCCTGCACGCTCGCGTGCGCCAGGACCTGTGGGGCTATGCGGCCGACGAGGCGCTGTCCAACGAAGACATGATCGCCGAGAAATACGTGGGCATCCGCCCGGCGCCCGGCTACCCGGCCTGCCCGGAACACGTCATCAAGACCGACATGTTCCGCGTGCTGGACGGCGCCGACATCGGCATGATGCTGACCGACAGCTACGCCATGTTCCCGGCGTCCAGCGTATCGGGCTTTTACTTCAGCCACCCGCAGTCGCAGTATTTCAACGTCGGCATCATCGGCGAAGACCAGTTGCAGGACTACGCCGCCCGCAGCGGCCGCAGCCTGGAAGACCTCAAGCGCACCCTGGCGCCGAACCTGGGCTGATCCCGCCCCAGGCCGCAGTCCCCAAGCGCCGCCCCGGCTCGTCCGGCGCGGCGCTTTGTTTTGTCCCCGATGGTTCACCACCCTGATAGTGGTAAACCATGATGTGCCAAATTGGTAAACCAAATAATATTTGGTCCAACCACTTTTAACTGCCATGACACTACAACTGATCCCCAAGCCCGAGGAACCCGCCGCCAGGCCCGTGGCCGACCGTGCCTACCTGCGGCTGGCCGCGCAGATCCAGGCGCTGGTCGCCCAGGGAGAATTCGCGGTGGGCAAGCGCCTGCCGGCCGAGCGCGCGCTGGCCGAACGCTTCGACGTCAGCCGCACCTCGCTGCGCGAGGCCATCATCGCGCTGGAACTGCAGGGCGTGGTGGAAGTGCGCGGCGGCTCGGGCATCTATGTCTGCGAACCGCCCGCCGGCGTGGCCCGCCTGCCGGCCACGCAAGAGCCGGGCGCCGGGCCTTTCGAACTGCTGCGCGCCCGCTGCCTGATCGAATCCGAAATCGCCGCGCTGGCGGCCACCACCCGCAACGACGCCGACCTGGACCGCATCTTCGAAGCGCTGACGACCATGCGCGAACAGATGATGAACAAGGCGGCCAACGAGGCCGCCGACCGGGCCTTTCACCTGTACATCGCGCAGTCCACGGGCAACAGCGTGCTGCTGGGCACGGTATCGGCGATGTGGGACCAGGCCCAGGGACCCATCTGGGAAAAGATCGAACAGCATTTCCACACCCAGGAATTGCGCCAGGCCTCGCAGGAAGACCACCAGCGCATCTTCAGCGCCCTGGTGGCCCGCGATGCGGACGGCGCGCGCCTGGCCATGCGCGGCCATCTGGAACGCGTCATCGGCGAATTCGCGCAAGGGTGGCGCTAACGCGGCAACGGCAGGCGGCCCCCGGCTGAGCGCGGAAGATACCGCGCCCCGGAATCGGGCTGATTCGAATCAGGAGACAAGCAATGCAGCAAACGAACAAGGGGAGCCGCACCGGGACAGGTGGGGCGGCCATCCGTGGGGCGGCCATCCGTGGGGCGGCGCGTCGCGTGCGGGCCCTTCGCACGGCGGCCAGCGCGCTGTCGGCAGGCCTGCTGGCCGTCTGCGCGCTGGCCGCGCCTGCGTCGGCGCAGCAGGCGCCCGCCGTGGGCCAGAGCCCGCGCATCGATGCCATCCGCAAGGCCGGTGAACTGCGCGTGGGCGTGCTGCAGAACGCGCCCTGGCTGATCCAGGACGTGTCCGGCCGCGGCGGCGAAGCCTGGAGCGGCCCGGCCTGGCTGCTCGCCAAGGAATACGCCCGCCAACTGGGTGTGACGCTGACCGCCGTGCCGGTGTCGCACGAAACCAAGGTGCCGGTGCTGGCGGCCAACCAGGTCGACATGACCATCAGCCCCCTGGCCGAAACGCCCGAGCGCCTGAAGGTCGTGGACTTCGTGCTGTATTCGTCGACCAGTGTGTGCATGTTCGGTCTGGCGGCCAATCCCAAGCTGGCCGCGGCCAAGTCGGTGGACGACCTGAACCGGCCCGACGTCACCATCGCCTACTTCACCGGCGGGGCCGAAGAGGCCTGGGTCAAGCAGCGCTTTCCGCAGGCCCGGCTGCGCGCCGTGGCCAATTCGGGCGCCACCGCGCCCATCGAGGAAATCATGGCCAGGCGCGCCGATGCGGCGCCCATCAACCGGGTGCCCTGGGTGGGGCTGAACCGCAAGGTGCGCGGACTGGCCGTGCTGCCGGCCGAGGCCAATTGCCAGCAAAGCACCGAAAAGGCCTCGCCGGTGGGCCTGGCGATCGACAAGCACCAGCCTGAATTCCTGGCCTGGCTGCGACAAGTGGCGGTAGCGATGAAGCCGCGCCTGGATGCCGACGAAATGCGCATCATCGAACAGAGTCCGTAAGCGGCCGGGCCGCTATTTCCAGCAGCACACCCCGACAACACACACCGATTTTCCGACCCCGCGCAAGGCGCGCGCGGCCCGGGCGCCTGCCCGTGGCCACGCGCGGCCGTATCCGGCGCAAACCGCCGGGCTTCCCTCCAAGGAGACAGCAATGCAACAGCCTTATTTCCTTCGTCTTGCCGCCGCGGCCCTGCTGCTGGCCTCGGCATCCGTGGCCCAGGCGCAGACGCCGCCCGCGCCCGGCGAAAGCCCGCGCATCGACGCCATCCGCAAGGCCGGCGTGCTGCGCGTGGGCGTGGTGAACAATCCGCCCTGGCTGGTGCAGAACACCAGCGGCTCGGGCGAACCGTGGATGGGGTCGTCGTGGCTGCTGGGCAAGGAATTCGCGCGCCTGCTGGACGTGAAGATCGTGCCGGTGCAGGTCAGCCACGAAACCAAGGTGCCAGCGCTGATCGCCAACCAGATGGACGTAATGATCGGGCCGCTGAACCAGAACGCCGAACGCGCCAAGATCATCGACTTCGTGACCTTCTCGAACACCAGCGTGTGCATGTTCGGGCTGGCGTCCAACCCCAAGTTCACCAACGCCACCAAGGTCGAGGACTTCAACCAGCCCGGCATCACCATGGCGTACTTCTCCGGCGCCGGCGAAGAACCGCTGGTGCTGGAAAACTTTCCGAAGGCCAAGCTGCGCGGCGTGACCAATTCGGGTTCGGTCGCGCCCATCGAGGAAGTGCTGGCCGGCCGTTCCGACGTGGCGCCGCTGAACCGCATGCTCTGGCCCAACATCAGCAAGAAGGTCAAGGGCCTGGCCGTGTTCCCCAAGGAAAACGACTGCCAGGACAGCAAGATCTTCGCGATCGACGCCGGCATGGGCGTGGCCAAGGGCCAGCCCGTGTACCTGGAATGGCTGCGCAAGGTCGAAGCGCGCATGCATCCCGAGCTGGTCGCCGAAGAGCGCCGCATGACCCAGCAGCTGAAATAAGGCGGACGCCATGCTCAATTGCGCAATCCATGGGGCCGAAGACCTGCGGCTGGTCGAACAGGCGCCCGAACCCCTGGGCCCGACCGAGGTGCGGGTCGGCGTCAAGGCGGTGGGCATCTGCGGGTCGGACCTGCATTACTACCGCCACGGCCGGGTGGGCGACTTCGTCATCCGCGAACCGCTGACACCGGGGCACGAGGCCTCGGGCCAGGTGCTGGAAATCGGCGCGGCGGTGACGGCCGTCAAGCCGGGCGACCGCGTGGCGCTGGACCCGGCCCGCACCTGCGGCGTGTGCCGTTACTGCCGCCAGGGAGATTCCAATCACTGCGAGGCGGTGTTCTTCTTCGGCAGCGCCAGCCGCTATCCGCACATGCAGGGCGCGATGCGCGAGCAGGTGGTGGTAGAGGAAAAGCAGTGCCTGCCGGTGCCCGACAGCCTGTCGTTCGAGCTGGCCGCCTTTGGCGAACCGCTGGCCGTGGCGCTGCACGCGGTGCACAGCGCCGGCTCGTTGCTGGGCAAGACGGTCATGGTGGTGGGCGCCGGGCCCATCGGCGCGCTGGTGATGATGGCGGCGAAGCTGGCGGGCGCCAGCCAGCTGATCGTGGTCGACATCGTCGACCAGACGCTGGCCACCTGCGCCAAGGTGGGCGCCACGCGCACCATCAACGCGGCCACCGACCCGGCGGCACTGGAGGCGCTGGCGGCGGGCAAGGGCACGGTCGACGTGTGCTTCGAGGCATCGGGCAATTACGCCGGCCTGGCCAACTGCATCCGCGCGGCGCGCCCGCGCGGCACCATCGTCACGGTGGGCACGCTAAGCGGCAGCAGCGAGCAGTGCCCCTTCAACCAGATCATGGTCAAGAGCCTGCACGTCATCGGCAGCTTCCGCTTCGTCGATGAATACGCCTGGGCTGTGGATTACCTGAGCCGCGGCCTGGTGGACGTGGCGCCGCTCCTGACGGCGGCCATTCCCGCACGCCAGGCGCACGAGGCCTTTGCGCTGGCGGCCGACCGGCGCCAGGCCATGAAAGTGATGGTGACGTTCTGAGCCGGTCCGCGTTCCTGTCCGTACGGAGATTCCATGGACTTTGATTTTTCACCCATCGTCGAGAACTGGCGCTTCTTTGCCGGCGGCCTGGGCATCACGGTGGCGCTCAGCGCGGTCACCGCGGTGTCCAGCATCCTGCTGGGGCTGGTGATCGCGCTCTTGCGCCTGTACGGGCCGCGCTGGCTGCGCGTGCTGCTGGTGTTCTACATCGACAGCATGCGCGCCATTCCGGTGCTGGTCGTGCTGGTGTGGATCTACTTCGCCTTCCCGCTGCTGGCCGGCGTGAACTTCGCGCCGTTCTGGGCCGCGCTGGTGGCGCTGACCCTGCACATCGCGGCCTATTCGGCCGAGGTGATCCGCGCCGGCATCGAATCGGTGCGTCCGGGGCAGATGCGCGCCGGGCTGGCGCTGGGCATGTCGCGGGCCCAGGCGCTGCGCAAGATCATCCTGCCGCAGGCCACCATCCGCATGCTGCCGGCCTTCGGGTCGGTGCTGACGGTGGCCATCAAGGATACGGCGATCGCCACGGTGATCGCCGTGCCGGAACTGATGCACAAGGCCGAAACCATCGCCGGGCAGAGCTACCGGCCCATCGAGGTGTTCACCGCCGTGATCGTGGCGTACTTCGTGATCCTGTTCCCGGTGACCCGCGGCGTCGACCGCCTGTACCAACGCTACGCACATCTGGGGCGCTCATGAACTTGGACTGGGGAATTATCTGGGACTCGCGCCAGGTCCTGCTGCAGGGCGCGGCCATGACCGTGATGCTGACGGTGGTGACCATGGCGCTGGCCGTGCCCGGCGGCATCGTGCTGGCGCTGATGCGGCTGTCGTCCAACCGCCTGGCCAACGGCGTCGCAGTGGCCATCGTCGAGTTCTTTCGCAACCTGCCGCTGATCCTGGTGATCTATTGGGCGTTCTACGTCATGCCGATGGCGCTGGACGTGCAGTTCTCGGCGGTGACGACCGCGCTGGTGGCGCTGGTGCTGAACGTGTCGGCCTACAACTCCGAGACCTTCCGCGCCGGCATCAATTCCATCCGCAAGGGGCAGATGGAAGCCGCGCTGGCGATGGGCATGTCGCACCGCCAGGCCATGTTCAAGGTGCTGATCCCGCAAGCGGCACGGCGCATCCTGCCGGTGCTGGCCAGCACCTGGATCTCGCTGTTCAAGGATACGTCGCTGGTGTCGGTCATTGCGGTCAGCGAGCTGGCCTACGCCTCGATGCAGGTGCGCGCGCAGAGTTTCCGCGTGCTGGAGATGCTGACCGCGATGGCGGTGATCTATTGGCTGATGGGGTATCCGCAGGCCAAGCTGGTCGACTGGATCCATCGCAAATACGGAGTCAAGGAATGAACGAGATGATCCTGGAACAACAGGCGGTGGGCGCGGCGGCTGCCGCCGCGGCGCGCAAAGGCGCCGACCAGCCGCCGGTGCTGGTCTATGAAAACGTGCGCAAGGTCTATGGCGACTTCGTGGCGCTGGGCGACGTGTCGCTGCAGGTCAACAAGGGCGAGGTGATGTGCCTGATCGGGCCGTCCGGTTCGGGCAAGTCCACGCTGCTTCGCTGCACCAACGCGCTTGAAAAGCTGGATGGCGGCCGCGTGCTGCTGGACGGCGTGGCGCTGCCCGAGGCCGAATCCGAAGTGCGCAAGGTGCGCCAGCGCATGGGCATGGTGTTCCAGAGCTTCGAGCTGTTTCCGCACAAGTCGGCGCTGGACAACGTGGCCATGGGCCCCATCACGGTGCTGGGCATGGCGCCGGACGCGGCCCGCGCTCGCGCCCAGGCGCTTCTGGAAAAGGTGGGCCTGGCGGCCAAGGCCGGCAACTTTCCGGCCAACCTGTCGGGCGGCCAGCAGCAGCGCGTGGCGATCGCGCGCGCCCTGGCGATGGAGCCGGAGGTGATGCTGTTCGACGAGCCGACGTCGGCGCTGGACCCCGAGACGGTGGGCGAAGTGCTCAACGTCATGAAGAAGCTGGCGCAAGAGGGCATGACCATGATCGTCGTGACCCACGAAATGAGTTTTGCCAAGCGCGTGGCCAACTGGGTAGTGGTGTTCGAGAACGGCGCCATCCTGGAGCAAGGCCCGCCCACGCAGATTTTCGACAACCCGCAGGTCGCCCGTACCCGCGACTTCCTCAGCCACCTGGGCTGGGAAGGCTGAACATTCTCCCGTCCTTACGGAATCCATGATGAAAATTACGAACGCACGCGTCATTGTTTGTTCGCCGGGCCGCAATTTCGTGACCCTGAAAATCGAAACCGACCAGGGCCTGACCGGCATCGGCGATGCCACCCTGAACGGACGCGAGCTGGCCGTGGCGGCCTACCTGACCGAACACGTGGTGCCCTGCCTGATCGGCCGCGACGCGCACCAGATCGAGGACATCTGGCAGTACCTGTACAAGGGCGCCTACTGGCGCCGGGGCCCCGTCACCATGACAGCCATCGCCGCGGTGGACACGGCGCTGTGGGACCTGAAGGCCAAGGCCGCCGGCCTGCCGCTGTACCAGCTGCTGGGCGGCAAGAGCCGCACCGGCGTGATGGTCTACGGCCATGCCAACGGCAGCGACATCGAGCACACGGTCGACGAGGTGCTGCGCTACGCCGACATGGGCTACCGCGCCATCCGTGCGCAAAGCGGCGTACCGGGCCTGGACAAGGTCTACGGCGTGGGCCGCGGCAACCTGTTCTACGAGCCCGCCGACAGCGACCTGCCCAGCGAGCACGACTGGTCCACCGAGAAATACCTGCAGCACACGCCCAAGCTGTTCGAGCGCATTCGCGAAAAGCTGGGGTTCGACCACCATCTGCTGCACGACGTGCACCACCGCCTGACGCCGATCGAAGCGGGCCGGCTGGGCAAGTCGCTCGAACCCTACAACCTGTTCTGGATGGAAGACGCCACGCCGGCCGAGAACCAGGAGGCCTTCCGCCTGGTCCGCCAGCACACCACCACACCGCTGGCGGTGGGCGAGATCTTCAATTCGATCTGGGACTGCAAGGACCTGGTGCAGAACCAGCTGATCGACTTCATCCGCACGACCGTGGTGCACGCCGGCGGCATCACCCACCTGCGGCGCATTGCGGACCTGGCATCGCTGTACCAGGTGCGCACCGGCTGCCACGGGGCCACCGACCTGTCGCCCGTATGCATGGGCGCGGCGCTGCACTTCGACCTGTGGGTGCCCAATTTCGGCATCCAGGAATACATGCGCCACACCGATGAAACGGATGCCGTGTTCCCGCACGCCTACACCTTCGACCAGGGCATGCTGTACCCCGGCGACGTGCCGGGCCACGGCGTGGATATCGACGAGAAGCTGGCCGCCAAGTACCCGTACAAGCGCGCCTATCTGCCGGTGAACCGGCTGCAGCAGGATGGGACGTTATGGAACTGGTAGCGCGGCAGCCTGACCCGGCGCAACCGGGCGCGGCGCAACCCGCCGTCCGCCTGCATCCGTCACGGTTGGCGGGGCTGGTGCCCGACGTGGCGCGGCCGGCCTACGATCGCGCGGCGCTGCGCACCGGCATCGTGCACCTGGGGCTGGGCGCGTTCGCGCGCGGCCACCTGGCGGCGGTGAACGAAGCGGCGCTGCATGCCGGCGGTGAGCTGGCATGGGGCCTGTGCGGCGTGTCGCTGCGCCAGGCCGACACCCGCGATGCGCTGGCGCCGCAGGGCGGTCTGTACACGCTGGCGTTGCGCAGCGCCGATGCCCAGGGGCAGCCGCGCCAGCAGCTGGCCGTGATCGGCTGCCTGCTGGAAACGCTGGTGGCGCCCGAAGATCCACAAGCCGTGCTGGCGCGCATCGCTGCCGCCGACACACGCATCGTCAGCCTGACGGTGACCGAGAAGGGCTATTGCCACGATCCGGCCAGCGGCGCGCTGAATTTCAAGCACCCGGACATCGTCCATGACCTGGGCCAGCCAGCCGCGCCGCGCAGCGCTATCGGCTTCCTGGTGTGGGGGCTGCAACGCCGGCGCGCGGCGGGCCTGGGCCCGCTGACGCTGCTGTCGCTGGACAATCTGCCATCCAACGGCCGCCTGCTGCGCGGTCTGGTGCTGGCGTTTGCCGCGCAGGTGGATGCAGGCCTGGCCGATTGGATCGGGCAGGCCTGCACCTTCCCGTGCTCGATGGTGGATCGCATCGTGCCGCGTACGACGGACGAGGACCGCGTTGCTGTGACGCAGGCGCTGGGCCTGGCGGATGCCTGGCCCGTGCTGGCCGAGCCGTATCTGGAATGGGTGGTGGAAGACGAATTCGCCGCCGGCCGTCCGGATTGGGCGGTGGGCGGGGCGCGCTTCGTGGCCGAGGCGGCGCCGTTCGAGACGCTGAAACTGCGCATGGTGAACGGCGCGCATTCGGCGCTGGCCTATCTGTCGGTGATGGCGGGTTGGAGCACGGTGGACCAGGCGGTGGCGCAACCGCTGTTGCGGCGCTATCTGGCCGGGCTGATGCAGACGGAGATCGCACCGACCTTGCCTGCGTTGCCGGGGTTGGACCTGGCGCAGTACCAGCAGCGGCTGTTGCAGCGCTATGCCAATCCGGCGCTCAAGCACCAGACGCGGCAGATCGCCATGGACGGATCGCAGAAAATGCCGCAGCGGTTGCTGGGCACGGTGCGCGACCGGCTGGCGGCGGATCAGCCGATTGCGGGGCTGGCGCTGGCGGTGGCGGGCTGGCTGCACTTTCTGCGCGGGGTGGACCAGGCGGGGCGCCGCTACAACATCGACGATCCGCTGGCAGACGTGTTGGCAGCGCGGCTGGATCTGGCGGAACAGGCGGCGCGGGCTGCCGGGCCGGGGCCGGCAGCGGCGTCGGCCTGGACGGTGCAGATGACGGGCCTGTCTGCGGTATTTGGCGACCTGGGCGAAGACGCGCGCTTCGTGCGGGCGGTGGCGCAGGCGGTGCAGTCGCTGCGCACGCTGGGCGTGGCGGGGGCGCTGGAAGCCACGCTGGCGGTCATGCCGGACGCGTCGTAGCAGGAGAACTGGCCTGAAGGAACTGGCCTGAAGGAACTGGCCTGAAGGAGCTGGCCTGACTTCAGGTCCGAAGTCAGGCCAGTAAATCAGGCCGACAAATCAGGCTGGAAATTCAGGCCGAGGTCGGCGGCGCCAACCGTCCCAGCACGCCCTCCAGCGCCAGGCCGATCGCCAGCACCTGGCGGTCGTCGCCCGGCAAGCCATCCACCTCCAGCCCGATCGGCAATCCGCTTTCAGACAGGCCGGCGGGCAGGCTCAAGCCGGGCAGGCCCGCATTGCTGCCGGGGTCGACGTTGCGCGCCAGCCGCAGGAATGTCTCCAGGCTGCTGGCTTCCGGCGCGGCGACCGGCGGGAGGACCGGCACGGTGGGAAACAGCAGGCCATGCAGGCCATGCGCCTGGAACGCGCGCCGATAGACATCGATGAGCGCATTGCGATGCACCGCCATCGCGCTGTCGTACAGCGGCTGCAACGCCAGCAATTCGCCGGTCGGCGTGGGCAGCACGCCCGGCACGACCAGGTTGTCGAAGATGCCCTTGACGTCGGGGCTGGCAATCTGCGCCACGACGTCCTCGAAACTCACGCCGACCTCGTAGCGTTGCAGGTACGCGATGAGATCCACTTTCTGTTCATGCAGGCAGATCGGCATGCCGCTGGCGGCGTTGCTGGCTTCCAGGCCGGGCATGTCCATGGCAATCAGGGTGACGCCGGCCGCGCGCAGCTTGTCCAGGGCGGCCTGCGTGGTGGCCTGCACCTGCGGGTCCAGGTCCTGCCAGAAGTAGGCGGGCAGGCCCAGGCGCAGGTCCGTGGGGCGCAGGGCGGGCAGGGGCGAGTGGTCGCCGGTCAGCACGGCATCGAGCAGCGCGATGTCGGCCATGCTGTTGGCGATGGGGCCGGGGGTGTCGCGGGTGTGCGAAATCGGGGTAATGCCGGCGCCGTCGTAGCGGCCCACCGACGGGCGCAAGCCCACGGCGCCATTGAGCGCAGCCGGCAGGCGCACCGAGGCGCCCGTGTCGGTGCCCAGGGCGGCCGGCACCAGGCGTGCGCCCACGGCAGCGCCGCTGCCCGAGGACGAGCCGCCGGCGATGCGTTCGGGGTCGTAGGCGTTGCGGGTGCCGGCGCCCCGCGAGCCGGGATAGGCAGCGTTGTAGCCCGAGACGCCGAAAGCCAGTTCATGCATGTGGGCCTTGCCGACGATGATGGCGCCGGCATCGCGCAGGCGCTGCACGACGGGCGCGTCCTGGGCGGGGCGGAAGTCGTGCAAGGCCGGGGTGCCGGCGGTATTGGGCAAGCCGGCGACGTGGATGTTGTCTTTGATGGCCAGGGGCACGCCTTCCAGGGGGCGTGGGGCGCGGCCGGCGGCGCGTGCGGCGTCGGCGGCCCGGGCCTGGGCCAGGGCACCGTCCGTGTCCACGGTGATGAAGGCATTGAGATCCTGGCGGGACGCGATGCGGTCCAGGCAGGCTTGGGTCAGTGCCTCGCTGGTGATCTTGCCGTCGCGAAGCCGGGCTGCGGCTTCGGTGAGGGTGGGGCAGGCGGCAGGCGTCTGGGGGACGGGCATGGCGGGTTGTCTCCTTCTTGTCGGTTCGATTCTTTCGGTGCAGTCCCGATCTATACAGGGTGGACTGTGGTGCTGTCGAGCGCGGGCCGCCGAGGCGCTAAGATAGGCGGCACTTATACACGTACAAGCCTGCCTCTTATCCTGGTATGACTACTTCCCCCCAAGCCGGCGCGGCCGGCCACGAAGGCTCCCGCCTGCGCCGCCAGGCGCTGGGCGAATTCGTGCGCAGCGCCCGCTCGCGCATCACGCCGCAGATGGCCGGGCTGCCGGAAGGCATGCGGCGGCGCACGCCGGGGCTGCGGCGCGAAGAGGTGGCGCAGCTGTGCGGAATCAGCGTCACCTGGTACACGTGGATCGAGCAGGGGCGCGAGGTATCGGTGTCGCCGTCGGTGTGGTCGCGGATCGCGGGAGTGCTGCAGTTGGCGCGGGCCGAGCGGGCTTACCTGTTCGATCTGGCGGATTGCGCGGATCCGCAGCATGCGCGGGACGACGCGATGGGGGCGCCGGGGTCGTTGCGCGAGTGCGTGGATGCGATCACGGCGCCAGCTTACGTGCTGGACCGGGCCTGGAATGTGCTGGCCTGTAATGGGCCGTTGCGGGATCTGTTCGATGACTGGCCGGCGCGGGATCCTGAGCCGAATCTGCTGCGCTATATCTTTCTGGATCCGGCGGCGCGGGAGCTGGTAGTGGATTGGGAGCAGCGGGCGCGCCGTGTCGTCGCGGAATTTCGAGCGGATGCGGGGGCGCATCTGGACGAGCCGGCGGTGCTTGCCTTAATCGATGCGTTGAATCGGCAGAGTGCGGTGTTTGCGCATTGGTGGAATCGGCATGCTGTCGTTGAGCGGGAAGGGGGGTTGCGGGAGTTTTCTCATCCGCGGCGGGGGCGGATGGGGTTTCAGCAGATTACGTTCCGGTTGGCTACGCATCTGGATTTGAAGTTGGTGATGTTGTTGGGGGATAGCGTGGGTTCTTAAGCCGCGCGTGCCGGGGCAGGCGGGGTGAGGGCGGGGCTACGATTGCGGTCCGGAGCCTTCGCTCCGGACTGCCCCGTTGTCATCCTCGTACAGGCCTTCGGCCTTCCCTACGGATTCCCTCGGGCGCAATCTACACGCCCCGCCCTCACCCCGCCTGCCCCGTCACGCGCTCTTGATGTGACTTAGTCGCGGCCGCTGGGGCGGTCAGTGTGTTTGGCATGCTAGCCAACATCGGAGGGGGGTGGCGGGGTGGGACGGTGCCCGCCTCGCGCCGGCCGCGCGGGCGGCCTTGCTCGGCTTCCGTCGTGTCTTGCGTCGGCGGATGACGCTGCGCGATTGCGTGGGGTTTATTTGGTGGTGGTCAGCAGGTCGCCGGGGAGGCCGGCTTCTACCAGGCCTAGCAAAAGTTTTTTTACGGGGGCGGGCAGGGCTGTCTTTGGCAGGTCTTCCTGGGGGATCCAGCGTTCGGTCTGGGTGGGTTCGCGCAGTGTGGCGCTGCGTACCGGGATGTACCAGGGGCGGATGTGCAGGCGGTAGTGGGTGAAGGTGTGGGCGAAGGCGGCGAGTTCGAAGCGGTGTTCGGGGATGAGGCCCAGGGCGCGAGAGGCGGTGAGGGGGTCGCCCGCGGCGTCGAATTCGGGCAGGCTCCAGAGGCCGCCCCAGATGCCGGGTTCGGGGCGTTGTTGCAGGAGGAAGGCGCCCTGGTATTGCAGCACCAGCATGCCGGTTTCGCGTTCGGGGATGGCTTTGCGGGTCTTGGGGGTGGGCAGTTCGGCTTGGCGGCCTTCCTGCCGCGCGATACAGGTGGTGGTGACGGGGCAGCGGTCGCAGGCGGGTTTGCCGCGGGTGCAGAGGGTGGCGCCCAGGTCCATCAGGCCTTGGGTGTAGGCGGCCATGTCCAGGCCGGGGGCGGCGTCGACCTGGGCGTCGGCCAGGGCCCACAGGCGTTGTTCGACGTCGCGTTTGGCGGGGTCGCCGGCGATGCCGAAGTGGCGGGTGAAGACGCGTTTGACGTTGCCGTCCAGGATGGGCGAGCGTTCGCCGTAGGC
Source organism: Achromobacter sp. NCFB-sbj8-Ac1-l (assembly GCF_052695805.1). Taxonomy (NCBI): domain Bacteria; kingdom Pseudomonadati; phylum Pseudomonadota; class Betaproteobacteria; order Burkholderiales; family Alcaligenaceae; genus Achromobacter; species Achromobacter sp. NCFB-sbj8-Ac1-l. The sequence continues at coordinate 502,760 of NZ_CP199812.1, forward strand.
GAAGGCGGCGATGGCGGCGGCGGTGGATCGGCCGATGCCGGGCAGGGTGGCGATGGCTTCGGCGGTGGGGGGGAAGCGGCCGTTCCAGTCGCGGGCGATTTCCTGGGCGCAGCGGTGCAGGTTGCGGGCGCGGGCGTAGTAGCCCAGGCCGGCCCAGTAGGGCATGACGTCTTCCTGGGCGGCGGCGGCGAGCGCGGCGACGTCGGGGAAGCGCTGCAGGAAGCGTTCGTAGTAGGGGATGACGGTGGCCACCTGCGTCTGCTGCAGCATGATCTCGGATAGCCAGATGCGGTAGGGGTCCCGGGTGTTCTGCCAGGGGAGATCGTGGCGGCCATGCTGGCGTTGCCAGGCGACGATGCGAGGGGCGAAGTCCATGTCGGCAATTATCGCATCGCCCTATTGCCGGGGGTGGGACGAGCGGTTACAACCGTCAGGAAGAGGCGCGCCAAGCGCCCGGAATTCACCTCCGCCGCAGGCCAGCCCGGGCTCCAGAAGAACTCGGCGCGATGCTGCTGCGGGCGTTCCACGACCCTCGGAGTAGACATGAATGCCCCTCTCACGCCCGCGGTCCGCGCGGCGCTCGAATCCGTCCAGCTGGACGACAAATACACCCTTGAAACCGGCCGCGCCTGGATGAGCGGCATCCATGCCCTGGTGCGCCTGCCGATGATGCAGCGGCTGCGCGACCTGCGCGCGGGGCTGAACACGGCGGGGTTCGTGTCGGGGTATCGGGGGTCGCCGCTGGGCGGGGTGGACCAGAACATGTGGAAGGCGGCCAGGTACCTGAAGGCGCACCACGTGGAATTCCAGCCGGGCATCAACGAAGACCTGGCGGCGACGGCGGTGTGGGGCTCGCAGCAGGTGAATCTGTTCCCCGGGGCGAAGTACGACGGGGTGTTCGGCATGTGGTACGGCAAGGGGCCGGGGGTGGACCGCTGCGGCGACGTGTTCAAGCACGCCAATGCGGCGGGGACGTCGCCGCACGGCGGGGTGCTGGTGGTGGCGGGCGACGATCATCCGGCCAAGTCGTCGACGCTGCCGCACCAGAGCGACCACATCCTGAAGGCCTGCATGATCCCGGCGCTGTTTCCGTCCAGCGTGCAGGAGGTGCTGGATTTCGGCCTGCATGGCTGGGCGATGAGCCGCTATGCCGGGGTGTGGGTGGGCATGAAGTGCATTACCGATATCGTCGAGGTGTCGGCGTCGGTGGACGTGGATCCGTACCGCGTGAAGATCCTGCTGCCCGAAGACTTCCAGCTGCCACCGGACGGGCTGAACATCCGCGTGCCCGATACGCCGCTGCAGCAAGAGGCGCGGCTGCTGGACTACAAGCTGTACGCGGCGCTGGCCTATGCGCGCGCCAACAAGCTCAATCGTGAACTCTGGCAGGTGCCGCAGCGCGATGCGCGCTTTGGCATCATGACGTCGGGCAAGGCTTATCTGGATACGCGCCAGGCGTTGTCGGACCTGGGCCTGACCGAAGCGGTGTGCCAGCGCATCGGCCTGCGGCTGTTCAAGGTGGGCATGGTGTGGCCGCTGGAATCGACCGGCATGGCGCATTTCGCCGAAGGGCTGGACGAGATCCTGGTGGTCGAGGAAAAGCGCCAGGTGCTGGAATACCAGCTGAAAGAAGAGCTGTTCAGCTGGATCGGCAGCGGCAAGAAGATTCCGCGCGTGGTGGGCAAGTTCGACGACAAGGACGGCGGCGAATGGTCGGTGCCGCAAGGCAACTGGCTGCTGCCGGCGCATTACGAGTTTTCGCCGGCCATGGTGGCCAAGGCCATCGCGGCGCGGCTGTTGCGGTTCGAGCTGCCGCCGGACGTGCGCGCGGGCATCGAGGCGCGGCTGGCCTTCATTGCCGGGCGCGAGCAGGCGCTGGCGCGGCCACGCGTGGTCGAAGACCGCAAGCCCTGGTTCTGTTCGGGCTGTCCGCACAATACGTCTACGCGGGTACCGGATGGTTCGCGCGGCATGGCGGGCATCGGTTGCCACTACATGGTGACCTGGATGGGCCGCAATACGCAGGTGTATACGCAAATGGGCGGCGAGGGCGTGCCGTGGCTGGGCCAGGCGCCGTTCACCGAGGAAAAGCACGTGTTCGCCAACCTGGGCGACGGCACGTACTTCCATTCGGGCCTGCTGGCGATTCGTGCCGCGGTGGCGGCCAAGGCGCCCATCACCTATAAGATCCTGTTCAACGACGCGGTGGCGATGACCGGCGGGCAGCCGGTGGACGGCCCCATCAGCGTGCCGATGATCAGCCGCCAGGTGGCGGCCGAAGGCATCGACAAGATCGTGGTCGTGACGGACGAGCCGGACAAATACAAGGACATGGCCGGCCTGGCGCCGGGCGTGCCGGTCAAGCATCGCGACGAGCTGGACGCGGTGATGCGCGAGCTGCGCGAATACCCCGGCGTGTCGGTGCTGATCTACGACCAGACCTGTGCGACCGAGAAGCGGCGGCGCCGCAAGCGCAACGCGTACCCCGATCCGGCGCGTCGGGTGGTCATCAACGAGCGCGTGTGCGAGGGCTGCGGCGACTGTTCGCAGAAGTCGCATTGCCTGTCGGTCGAGCCGCTGGAAACCGAGTTCGGCCGCAAGCGCACGATCAACCAGTCCAGCTGCAATAAAGACTTTTCCTGTCTGAAGGGCTTTTGCCCCAGCTTCGTCACGGTGGAAGGCGGCAAGCTGAAAAAGCCGCGCGCCCTGGCGCCCGACGGCGCGGTCGACGACGACGTGCCGCGGCCGGCCACGCGTGGGCTGGACCAGGCCTACGGCGTGTTCATTGCCGGCGTGGGCGGCACGGGCGTGGTCACCATCGGCCAGCTGCTGGGCATGGCCGCTCATCTGGAAGGCAAAGGCTGTTCGGTGCTGGACATGGCCGGCCTGGCGCAAAAGGGGGGCGCGGTGTATTCGCACGTGGTGCTGGCGCAGACGCCAGACCATCTGATGAACACGCGCGTGGCAATGGGCGAGGCCGACCTGCTGCTGGCGGGCGACCTGGTGGTGGCCACCAGCGCGGACGCCATGGCGCGGCTGCGCCCGGGGCGTACCCATGCGCTGCTCAACAGCGACACCGCGCCCACTGCGGCGTTCGTGTCCAACCCGGACTGGACGCTGCCCGGGGCCAACCTGACCGCCGACCTGCAGGCCGCCTGCGGCAAAGATAACCTGCACGCGGTGGACGCGTCGGCGCTGGCGGTGGGCCTGCTGGGCGACGCCATCTATTCCAATCCGCTGATGATGGGCTACGCCTACCAGAAGGGCTGGCTGCCGCTGTCGCGCGAAGCGCTGTTGCGCGCGATTGAACTGAACGGTCAGCAGGTGCCCAACAACCTGGCGGCGTTCGCCTGGGGGCGCCGCGCGGCCCACGACCTGGCCGGCGTGATGCGGCTCTTGGCTGCGGGCGCCGCCGCGCCCGCGCATCCGGACGGCATCATCGAGATTCGCCGGCCGCGCGCAACGCCGGTGCTGGAACTGAAGAAGCCGCCGGGCGAGCTGGCCCGGCTGGTCGAGGTGCGACGCGCGTTTCTCACGCAATACCAGGATGCCGCCTACGCCAGGCTGTACACGGACCTGGTGGACAAGGTGGCGCACGCTGAGCACGAGGCCACCGGCACCCAGCGGCTGGCGCTGGCGGTGGCGCGCTATTACTTCAAGCTGCTGGCCTACAAGGACGAATACGAAGTGGCGCGGCTGTACACGGACGGCGAGTTCCTCAAGCGCGTGGGCGAGCAGTTCGAGGGCGACTGGAAGCTGCGCTTTCACCTGGCGCCGCCACTGTTCGCGCGCCGCGGCCCGGACGGCCATCTGGTCAAGAAGGCCTACGGGCCGGGCATGCTGCGCGTGTTCCGCCTGCTGGCGCGCATGAAGCGCCTGCGCGGCACGCGGCTGGACCCGTTCGGCTACACCCGCGAACGGCGTGCCGAACGTGAACTGGCGCGCGAGTACGGCGAGACCATCGGGGCCATCCTGGGCAAGCTGAACCGCGGCAACCTGGATCGCGCGGTGGCGCTGGCCAGCGTGCCTGAAGACATCCGCGGCTATGGCCACGTGAAGGAAGCGGCAATGGAAAAGGCCGCGGCGCGGCGCGAGGCCTTGCTGAAGGACTTCACGGCCAGCGTGGTGTCGATCGGCGGGGCGCGCGCGGCGTGATGTGCGTGAAGTGATGCGGGTGACGACGGGCGCGGGTTTCATGCGCGCCTGTCGTCAGACTCTTCTGTGATGCGTTACGCCGGCGGCCTACGCCGGATAGTGCGCATCGTCCAGCAGCATGTCTTCAAAGAACGCGCCGTAGCGGCCCTGCGGATCGCGCAGGTGGATCTCCAGGATCCAGCGCATTTCCGACGGGCTGATGGCCAGGTCGGCCAGCGACCCGGTATGGATCGCCGCGTGGGGAAAGTCCGACACGCGGTGGCCCGGCAGGTCGAAGTTCAATGCCCAGCCCATGGCGCGGGCCTGGCGGTCGGCATAGGCGTACAGCGCCTGCCCGCTCAGGCGTTCTCGCAGCCACACGCCGCGCACGTCGTGGAACAGCGCTTCGGCATCGCGGGCGCAGCGCGCCTGGCCGGGGTCGTTGCCCACCACGTAGCTCTTGCCACCGTCGCCTTCCCACGCGTCCAGCCGGGGGGCGATGTCCAGGAAGAAGATGTCGTCTTCGCCCAGCACCACGCCCGGGGTCGACGCCTGGCGCATGGCTTTCATGGTGTTGGCGCCGAAGCGCACGCGGGTGGGATGCCAACTGAGCGCCATGCCGGCGTCGATCAGCGTCTGCTTGGCCAACGCTACCGCGTCTTCCTCGACCATGCCGGGCTGGATGCGCGCGGCGATGGCGTCGATGGCATGGCGGGTCTTGTTGCGGGCCAGCAGCATGCCGTCCACGGAAAAGGCGGGGCCGACGCGCTCGCTGGGGTCGGGGTGTCGGGTCGGGTGGGGGATTTGCATGAAGGGCGGTTCCTGGTGGGCGGCGCTTGGGCCGATGCAGGCATTCTGGGCGGCGGAACCTGCGCGCACGACCGCGGCGCGGCACGGATTCGGGCCAGCGTGGCGCGTCTTGCGGCCAAGCGCCTGGCCGGCGGCGGATCAGGGCCGCGCTGGTGCGGATTGCGGCCAGCGTGTGCGCCGCGGGTCGTTGCGCGCGGCCCCGCTGAGCTAAGGTAGCGGCATGCCGTCCGCCGGCCCTTCTATCCGTCGCCTTTGCCTGCCACCATGAAATCCGTCGCCATCGTCGTGTTCCCCGGCGTGCAGTCCCTGGACGTCAGTGGGCCGCTGGACGTCTTTGCCGAAGCCAACCGCTTCCTGCTGCCCGCCCAGCAGTACCGGCTGGAATTGATCGGCCTGACGCGCGGCGCCGTGCCGTGTTCCAACGGCATGCTGCTGATGCCGCAGCGGCATTACACCGACGCCGGTGACGTCCCCGACCTGCTGTTGGCCGCGGGCGGCCCGGGCCTGCCCGACGCCCGCGAGCCGGACGAGGCGCTGGCCTGGCTGCAGGAGGCCTGTGCGCAGGCGCCGCGCTACGGCTCGATCTGCAACGGCGTATTCCTCTTGGCCCGCGCGGGGTTGCCGCCCGGCGCGGTCGTCACCACGCACTGGAACGACGCGCAGGCGCTGGCCGCACGTTATCCGAGCCTGCAGGTGCAGGCCGACCGCCTGTACGCGCAGGATGGCCGCCTGCACACCTCGGCTGGCGTCACCGCGGGCATCGATCTTGCGCTGTACCTGGTGGCGCAGGACCATGGACCCGATGTGGCGCTGAATGTGGCCAAGCGGCTGGTCGTCTTCATGCAGCGGGCGGGCGGCCAATCGCAGTTCAGTCCGTTCCTGACGCCATTCGTCGAAGAAACGTCCGCCGTCGCCCTGGTGCAGCAATACGTGCTGGGCCACCTGGCCGACGATCTGGGCCTGGACGCGCTGGCGGCGCAGGCCCACATGAGCCGCCGCAATTTCTCGCGTGTGTTCCTGCGCGATGCGGGCGTGACGCCGGCCGATTTCGTCGAAAGCGCGCGTGTGGATGCGGCGCGCGTCCGGCTCGAACGCGAATCCGCGCCGCTCAAGACCGTGGCCTTTCGCTGCGGCTTTCGGGACGCGCGCCACCTGCGCGAGGTGTTTCAGCGGCGGCTGGGCGTATCGCCCAGCGCGTACCGCGCCCGCTTCGGCCGCTGATACGGGCCGGGGGCGGGCATTGCGGCCGGCGCCGGCCGGGGGCGGGCTTAGCTGCCCGCCGTCTCGGGTTTGCGGCGCCTGGCCACGCCGGTGTCGAAGCGTTCGACGCCCGGGCGGGTCGCGGGTCGGTCGAAACGCTCGACGCCGGGGCGGTCGAAGCGTTCCACCCCCGCACGCGCGGCAGGCCGGTCAAAGCGTTGCACGCCGGGCGGCGTGAAGCGTTCCACCCGCGGCGGGCTCTGGGTCTTGGCCTGCACGCTCTGGGCGGCGGCCTGTTCGCGCTTGGCGATGATCTCTTCGGCGCGCTGGTGGTGGGGGGCCATCTTGCGCACCATCACGCGGCCGTCGCGCGGAAAATAGTTGATGCGGCGCGCGTGCACGTCGCCCAGGTCCTGCGCCTTGACCGGAATGCCTTCCGTCTTCAGGTAGTTCAGGACGAACTGGCCGTTACGCTCGCCGATGTTCATCTGCTGCATGGCCGACAGCACGGCGCCGCCGCCGAACACCTTGGCTTCCAGGCGGTCGCGTACCGCACCGGCCTTGAGCAGTTCGTTGATCAGCACTTCCATGGCGAACGCGCCGTAGCGCATGGTGGCCGAGGCGGGCGACTGCATGTCGCCCTCGGGCAACATGAAGTGGTTCATGCCCCCCACGCCGGTGACGGGATCGTGGATACAGGCGGCCACGCACGACCCGAGCACGGTCGAGATCATCAGGTCTTCGTCGGTGACGTAGTACTCGTTGGGGAGTACCTTCACCGCCTGACACTGGAACGCGCTATCGAAGTAATGGCGCGTCGCACGGGCTTCAAGACGGGCGACCATGGGGCGGAATAAAGGGCAAGGACAGCGGTTGGGTCACGAAGGGCAGCGCTCGATGGAACAATAAACGTTTCAAAATATGTATAAAAATGTCGCTTTATTCTTACACATCTCGCCAACAATAGGGTGAAATCCTGTGTAACCGCGACTTTGTTATGTCCCTGATTTATAAGCGTTTGCGATTCCCTGGGCAGTTCGGCCCGCTTGCGTGACACCTTGCGGCGCCCGGACCACCCGTAACACGGGATGGGCGCATGCGCCGTTCCATCCCCGTGACAGCATGGCACCAGCAGACCGCACGCGGCCACTGCAAGGATGGTGCATCCATCCTACACAGGGCCGGGCGGGGTCTTTCCCCGGATCACGGGGAAGAAGGGGGGCTATACGGAGGTTTAGAACCGCGTACTGCGGGTCACGGACCAGCGCGCAGACAACGCACCCAGGGCGGCCGAGGCGACGATGGCCACCAGCAGCACGGGGGCGCCGGGCAGGTGCAGCGCGAACTCGGCCCCGTAGCTGCGGGCCAGGCCGAGCAGGGCGTTGTTCAGGGGCGACAGCGCCAACGCCGCCACGCCGATGGCGAGCAGCGAGGCCAGGGCGCCGGACAGCGCACCCAGGTACAGGAACGGGCGGCGCACGAACGATTCGGTGGCTCCGACCAGCCGCGCCACCGCGATTTCCTCGCGCTGCGACAGGGCCTGCATGCGCACGGTGTTGAACACCGTGGCCAGCACCACCACGGCGACGCAGGCGGCCAGGAAGGCCAGCCCGATGCGGGCAAAGCGCAGGATGGCTTCCAGGCGCTGGACCCAGGCGCTGTCCAGCTGCACCAGGTCGACCTGGTCCCATTGCTTCCAGTCTTTGGCGAGCTTGCCGGCGCGGCCGGCCAGGTCTTCGCCGTCGGCCAGCGTCACCACCACGGCGTCGGGCAGCGGATTGCCCGGCAGCACGGCCAGCGCCTGCGCCCAGGCGGGGTTGGCCCGCAGGTCGGCCAGGGCGTCTTCACGGCCCACCACGCGCACCGCGCGGATGTCGGCGGCGTAGTCGGCCTGGATGCGCTTGGCCACGTCGGCCGCGGCGCCCGCCGGCGCGTCCACGCGCATGAACACGGTGACCTCGGGGGTGACGGACATTTCGCGCGCTACCGGCTGTACCGACACCAGGATGGCGCTGCCCAGCAGGGGAAGCGCCAGCGCCAGCGCCATGACGAGCAGGTTGGCCAGCGACGAGAACGGCTGTTTCACCAGCCGGCGCAGGGTGACCATGAGCGCATAGCGATGCTGCCGCAGCCAGGCGTTCATGCCGTTTCTCCGGCAATGCCGCGGCCGGCCGCGGGGGCGGGCGTGGCGTCGCCCTGCGAATCGGCGAACTTGCCCGGATCGATGCGCAGGGTGCGGGTGGCGTAGCGCGCCATGAGTTCCTGGTCGTGCGAGGCGATCAGCGTGGTGACGCCGACGCGGTTGAAGTCGCGGAACACGTTCATGATGCGCTGCGCGTTGTCGTGGTCGAGGTTGGCGGTGGGTTCGTCGGCGATCAGGATGGCGGGCCGGTTGACGATGGCGCGCGCGATCGCCAGGCGTTGCTGCTCGCCGCCCGACAATTCGATGGGGTTCAGGTCTTCTTTGCCGGACAGGCCGACCTTGTCCAGCGCGGCGCGGGCGCGGGCGGCGGCGGAATCCCGGGGGTGGCCCGTGACGGCCAGGGGCAGCATCACGTTTTCGAAGGCGCTGCGGTCAAACAGCAGATGCGTGTCCTGCAGGATCACGCCGACGGCGCGGCGCAGGTAGGGCCGGGCGCGGGCGGGCAGCTTGTCCAGTCGCTGGCCGTTGACCTGGATCGAGCCGCGGCTGGCGGGCTCGAGCCCCCCGATCAGCTTGAGCAGGGTCGACTTGCCGGCGCCGGACGGCCCCGACACGAAGACGAACTCTCCCGCGCTTACGCGGAAGTTGATGTCGGCCAGGATATTGCGGCCGCGACCATACGATTTGAATACGTGCTGGAATTCGATCATGGCGGCTGTCGGATGAAGCCGCAATAGTAACTCGGGGACAGTAAGCCGGACCAAATCCGGATCCCGGGCCCGCCGGAAAAAGTGTCCTGATGTCACCTGAAACCGACGGATCGTGTGACCGGTCGGACACGTTTTGCGATGCAAAACCATGTCCCCGTTTTTGCTGCCGAACTGCGTTTGATTTCATCCAGTGTCCCTATATTTCAAGGGAATTCCCGGATGCGGAGGCTGCTTTGCGGACGCTACCATCCGCCCCATGCGTAAAGCCCGACCCGGCCTTGCGTTCGGCTTCGCATCACCCCTACGGAGATCACGATGAAAGTACTGAAACTCGCTGCCATTGGCACCGCCCTGTTCGCTGCGTCCGCGGCTGCCCATGCAGGTGCGACCTTCGATAACGTCAAGAAAAAAGGGTTTGTCCAGTGCGGCGTTTCAACCGGCATCCCGGGGTTCTCGATCGCGGACAGCAAGGGTGAGTACAAGGGCCTGGACGTGGACCTGTGCCGCGCCGTCGCCGCCACCATGTTCGGCGATGCCACCAAGATCAAGGTCACCCCGCTGAACACCCAGCAACGCTTCACCGCGCTGCAATCGGGCGAAGTGGACGTGCTGACCCGCAACACCACCGTCACGCTGACCCGCGACACCACCCTGGGCCTGATCGGCGTGGGCGTGAACTACTACGACAGCCAGGGCGTCATGGTCTCCAAGGACCTGAACGTCAAGAGCGCCAAGGAACTGAACGGCGCCACCATCTGCGTGCAGCCCGGCACCACCACCGAGCTGAACCTGGCTGACTGGTTCCGCGGCCAGAAGATCGAATTCAAGCCCGTCGTGATCGACAAGTACGACGAAATCATCCGCGCCTTCTCGGCCGGCCGTTGCGATGCCTTCACGACCGACAAGTCGCAGCTGGCCTCGACCCGCACCACGCTCGAGAATCCCGACAAGTACATCATCCTGCCGGAAGACTTCTCCAAGGAGCCGCTGGGCCCCATGGTCCGCCAGGGCGACGAGCAATGGTTCAACATCGTGCGCTGGTCGCTGAACGCGATGCTGGAAGCCGAGGAATACGGCATCACCAAGGCCAACGTCGATGAAATGACCAAGAGCACCAACCCCAATATCCAGCGCATCCTGGGCGTGACCCCGGGCATGGGCAAGAACCTGGGCGTGGATGACAAGTGGGCCTACAACATCATCAAGCAGATCGGCAACTACGGCGAAAGCTTCGAAGCCACGCTCGGCAAGAGCAGCGCCATGAAGCTGGACCGCGGCTTGAATGCCAACTATAAGCAAGGTGGCTTGATGTACGGCTGGCCGGTGCGCTAACACACGGCTCTGCCCGGCATGGCGCAACCCCTTGCGCCATGCCTAGCCCGCCTCCGAGCGGGCGGCAGGAGTGGGCGGCGCGCGGTCTTTCAGACCCCAGCCGCCCGGTGTCCGACTTCTGTAGATTCATTCGATGACAACTCCAAATAAAAACGCCCCGATTTCGGCACCCCCCCGGCGTCTGAACTGGAACGACCCCGGCGTGCGCGCCGTGGTCTATCAAGTGCTAGCACTGGCCGCCGTGGCTTTGGCGGTGTGGTTCCTGGTTTCAAACACGCTTCACAACCTGTCCGTGCGCAACATCGCCACGGGCTTCGGTTTCCTTCACCGCGAGGCCGGCTTCGCCATCGGCGAAACGCCCGTCGCCTACACCCCCGCAGACACCTATGGCCGCGCCATCGTGGTGGGCCTGCTCAATACGCTGCGCGTCGCCGTGCTGGGTATCGTGCTGGCCACCATCCTGGGCACGCTGATCGGCGTGGGCCGCCTGTCCAAGAACTGGCTCGTCGCCAAGATCACCTCGATCTACGTCGAAGTGATGCGCAACGTGCCGCTGCTCCTGCAGCTGTTCTTCTGGTACGCGCTCATCACCGAGAACATGCCGGGCCCGCGCCAGGCGCACAACCCCTTGCCGGGCGTGTTCATTTCCAACCGCGGCCTGAAGGTGCCCGCGCTGGAAGGCAATTCGCTCGACTGGATGCTGGCCGGACTGGGCCTGGCCATTGTCGCCATCCTGTTCCTGGGCCACTGGGGCAAGAAGCGCCAGGAAGCCACCGGCCACGTGTTCCCGCTGGGCCGCGCCGCCATCGGCCTGTTGATCGGCTTGCCGGTCGTGGGCTGGCTGGTCAGCGGTGCTTCGCTGACGCTGGACATGCCGGAACTGAAGGGCTTTAACTTCTCGGGTGGCTTGACGCTGTCGCCGGAATTCGCCGCGCTGCTGGCGGGCCTGGTGATCTACACCTCGGCGTTCATCGCCGAAGTGGTGCGCTCGGGCATCCAGGCCGTCAACAAAGGCCAGTGGGAAGCGGCTGAAGCCCTGGGCCTGCGCCGCAAGCAGATGCTGCGCCTGGTGGTGCTGCCGCAGGCGCTGCGCGTGATCATCCCGCCGATGACCAGCCAGTTCCTCAACCTCACCAAGAACAGCTCGCTGGCAGTCGCCATCGGCTATCCGGACATCGTGTCGGTGGTGAACACCACGCTGAACCAGACCGGCCAGGCCATCGAGGGCATTCTCATCATCATGGGCGCCTACCTGACGGTCAGCCTGTCGATCTCGATATTCATGAACTGGTACAACAAGCGCATCGCGCTGGTGGAGCGTTGATATGAGCAGCACTACGCATATCCCCACCGAAGGGCTGCCGCCGCCCAAGACCCACGTCGGTGCGTGGGCCTGGGTGCGCGAGCGCCTGTTTTCCTCGCCGCTGAACATCCTGATCACCGTGCTGGTGGCCTGGTTCCTGTTGATGTCGGTGCCGGCGCTGGTGGAATGGGCTTTCATCAAGGCCAACTACACCGCCGCCAACGCGCAGGAATGCCGCGCGTCCGTCGGCGGCGCCTGCTGGGCCTTCATCATCGAGAAGCACCGCCTGATCCTGTTCGGCACGTATCCGTACGACGAACAATGGCGTCCGCTGATCGCCACGATCATCCTGATCGCGGTCATCGTCTGCAGCGGCATCCGCCGTTTCTGGAACTGGAAGCTCGCTGTCATCTGGACCGTCGGCCTGACCGCCGTGGCCCTGTTGATGTGGGGCGGCGTGTTCGGCCTGACCTACGTGGAAAACGCACGCTGGGGCGGCCTGCCGCTCACGCTGATCCTGTCCACGTTCGGCATCGCCTTCGCCTTCCCGATCGGCGTGCTGCTGGCCCTGGGCCGGCGCTCGAAGATGCCCGCCATCAAGGCGCTGTGCGTCGTGTACATCGAGCTCATCCGCGGCGTGCCGCTGATCAGCCTGCTGTTCATGTCGTCGGTGATGCTGCCCTTGTTCCTGCCCGAAGGCTTTTCCATCGACAAGCTGTTGCGCGCGCAGATCGCGATCATCATGTTCGCGGCCGCGTACATCGCCGAAACGGTGCGCGGCGGCCTGCAGGCGATTCCGAAGGGGCAGTACGAAGGCGCCGATTCGCTGGGCCTGAACTACTGGCAGCAGATGCGCAAGATCATCCTGCCGCAGGCCCTGAAGATCGTCATCCCGCCGCTGGTCAGCATCTTCATCGCGCTGTTCAAGGACACCTCGCTGGTGGTCATCATCGGCATCTTCGACCTGACGCTGGCCGCCAAGGCGGCGCTGTCCGACGCGGCATGGCGCGGCTTCGGGGTAGAGGCGTACCTGTTCATCTCGCTGATCTACTTCGTCTTCTGCTTCTCCATGTCCAAATACAGCCAGGCACTGGAAAAACGCCTGGCCACGGGTCATGAACGCTAGGGTCAACAGCCCCACACTTTTGCCGCGCGTCCGCCCCAAGCGGGCGCGCACCGCGATACTTAGGGAGTACAGGCATGTCTGATGCCATCATTCGACTGCAGGACGTGAACAAGTGGTACGGCCAGTTCCACGTGCTGCGCAACATCAACCTGGACGTGGCGCCGGGTGAGCGCATCGTGGTGTGCGGGCCGTCCGGCTCGGGCAAGTCCACCATGATCCGCTGCATCAACCGGCTCGAAGAGCACCAGAAAGGCCACATCATCGTGGACGGCACGGAGCTCACCAACGACTTGAAGCACATCGAGACCATCCGCAAGGACGTCGGCATGGTGTTCCAGCACTTCAACCTGTTCCCGCACCTGACGGTGCTGGAGAACCTGACGTTGGGCCCCATGTGGGTGCTGAAAAAGCCGCGTGCCGAAGCCGAAGCCACGGCCATGAAGTACCTGGAACGCGTGCGCATTCCGGACCAGGCCAAGAAATTCCCCGGCCAGCTGTCCGGCGGCCAGCAGCAGCGCGTGGCGATTGCCCGGTCGCTGTGCATGAGCCCCAAGATCATGCTGTTCGATGAGCCCACCTCGGCCCTGGACCCGGAAATGGTCAAGGAAGTGCTGGACGTGATGGTCAACCTGGCCCAGGAAAGCGGCATGACGATGCTGTGCGTGACCCACGAAATGGGCTTTGCGCGCAAGGTCGCCAACCGCGTCATCTTCATGGACCGCGGCGAGATCATCGAGCAGAACAGCCCGGACGAGTTCTTCGACAATCCGCAGAACGAACGCACCAAGCTGTTCCTGAGCCAGATTTTGCATTGATCTGGAACGCGGGGCGGCGTTGGCCGCTGCCCTGGGGAACGAAAGCCGCCTTCCTGCGAAGGCGGCTTTTCTTTTGCCCGAATTCGAGCCGCTTTCGGCGGTAGCCCTTTGTTACGCCGTTCGTCTCGCTGCGGTATGCTACCGACCGCCAATGATGCATCGAGAGGAGAACACGACATGAAACAGACCCCCCGTAGCGCCCTGCGCCGCGCCTTGCTGGGCGGCGTCGCAGCCCTGGCCGCCACGCTGGCCTTTTCGGCGCCCGCGCTGGCCCAGGCCACCGATTTTCCCACCAAGCCGTTGCGCTTCGTGGTGCCTTACCCGCCCGGGGGCCCGCTGGACACCATGGCCCGCATGCTGGCCGAAAAGGTGCGCGGCTCGCTCGGCCAGCCCGTGATCGTGGAAAACCGCTCGGGCGCCGGCGGCAACATCGGCGCCGACCTGGTGGCCAAGGCCCCGGCCGATGGCTACACGCTGGTGATGGGCGCCGTGGCTACCCACGCCATCAATCCCTGGCTGTTCGCCAACCTGCCTTATGACCCGGTGAAGGACTTCGCGCCCATCACCATCGTGACGTCGGTGCCGAACGTGCTGGTCATGAACGTCGACTTCGCCACCAAGAACAAGATCCAGACGCTGGCCGACCTGATCGACTATGCCAAGAAGAACCCGGGCAAGCTGAACTACGGTTCGGGCGGCAACGGCAGCGCGGGCCATCTGTCGGGCGAGCTGCTCAAGGCGCGCGCCGGCATCAACGTCGAGCACATTCCCTACCAGGGCGCCGCACCCGCGCAGCTGGCGTTGCTGTCGGGCCAGTCGGACTTCATGTTCGACAACCTGGCGGCTTCCGCACCGCTGATCAAGGACGGCAAGGTCAAGGCGCTGGCCGTGACCACGGCCAAGCGCTCGTCGCTGCTGGCCGATGTGCCCACCGTGGAAGAGTCCGGCATCAAGGGCTTTGACCTGGGCACCTGGTTCGGCGTGTTCGCCACGGGCGGCACGCCCGCGCCGGTGGTGGCCAAGCTGCACAAGGCCTTCGCCGACGCGATGGAGCTGCCGGATGTGAAGCAGCGCTCGCTGCTGATGGGTTCGGAAGTGGGCCCGATGACGCCCGAAGCCTTCGCCGAATTCGTCAAGACCGAAAAGGCCAAGTACCAGGAGATCGTGAAGATCTCCGGCGCCAGCCTGAATTGAACGCAGGCGCCTGACGCGTGCGTGCCGGCGACATGCCGTCGGCTACGCGGGCCTGATGCAAGCCGCGCCCCAGGGCGCGGCTTTTTCCTGGGCCGGCCAGGTGGCATGCGTGGCCGGCCGATGACGTCACGCCACGGGCGAGGCCAGCAGATTGTCGACCAGCCGCAGCAGCAGCTTGCGGTCGGTCTCAAGGTCGGTGCAGCCGTACTGGTCGGCCTCGCGATTGACCCAGGCATGGCCCGCGCGCCATTGCTCGCCGTCTGGCTGCAAGGTTACGGCGTAGATCCAGATGCCGGTCCAGCTGCGGTGAAAGCGCAGCACGCCGTCTTCCAGGTAGATGAACCACTTGTCTTCCATTTCCTGCGGCACGCGGCCTTGGCGCAGGCGGGCGTACTGTTCGGCCGTATAGACGGCGTCAAAGGGCAGGGCAGTGCGCTTTTTCGGCGCGGGCAGGTGTTTCCAGGAAGCGGCTTGGGCGTCGGGCATGGGGATCGATTTGATATATGCTGGCTGATGCACGTGCGGTCGTCGCGGCGCACCGGCACCCGGTGCGCGACCCTACGCATACTAAGGCCTGACCATGGATTTGTCCCCCGCCATTCCCATCCTGCGTATCTTTTCCGAAGTAAAGGCGCGCGAGTTCTATCTGGATTTCCTGGGCTTCGAATGGGACTGGGAACATCGCTTCGAACCGGGCCTGCCGCTGTACGCGCAGGTGCATCGCGGCGACCTGGTGCTGCACCTCAGCGAGCATCATGGCGACGCCACGCCCGGCTCTGCGATCTTCGTGCGTACGCAGGGCGTGGATGACTACCAGGCCGAATTGATCGCCAAGCAATACGGCTATGCGCGCCCCGGCATCGAAGACGCGCCCTGGGGCCGGCTGCTGCAGGTGACCGACCCCTTCGGCAACCGGCTGACGTTCTGCGAGTCGCAGGATTAGGGCCTACATCTTGCAGTCGGCCACATGCACGTCGGTGTGGTCGCGCGCAATCACCTTGAGGTTCTTGTAGACCAGCTTGCCGTCGGGGCCGGCTTCGATGTGCAGCAGATACCAGTCCTGCACGGGATGCTGGTTGGGGCCGAACTTGAACTTGCCGCGCACGCTGGGGAAGTTGGCGCGGCGCAATGCGTCGCGGAAGGCGTCGGGCTTGCCGGCGATGTCGCCGCCCGCGGCCTTCAGGGCCATGCCGATCAGGTTGGCGGTGTCGTAGGCCTGCGCGGCATAGGCGGTAGGCGCTCGGTTGTAGGCCTTGGTGAAGGCATCCACGAAGTGCCTGTTCTGCGCGTTGTCCAGATCGGCGCTCCACAGCGAACTCAGGTAGAAGCCCTTGCCCGCGGTGCCGGTGGCGGCCAGCATGCGCTCGTCCATCGAATAGATCGGGGTGATCATCTTGATCTTGCCGTCCAGCCCGGAATTGGCGAACTGCTTGGTCAGGTTGATGCCCGCACCGCCCGGGTGGAACTGGAAGATGGCGTCGGGCGCCAGCGACCGCACGCGCGCCAATTCGACCGAGAAGTCGGCCTGGTCCAGCTTGGTGTAGATCTCTTCGGCGATCTCGCCCTTGTAGGTGCGCTTGAAGCCCGCCACGGCGTCACGCCCGGCCTGGTAGTTGGGCGCCATGACCACGACGCGCTTGGCGCCCAGCTCGTTGGCGGCGATGCCCGCGGTGTCGGCGTACGAATCGTTCTGGAACGACACCGAGAAGTAGTTGGGGTGGCAGGCCTTGCCGGCGTAGTTGGACGGCCCGGCGTTCAGGCTGACATAGAAGCCGCCGGCGTTGAGCACCGTGGGCGCCACCGCGGCCAGCACGTTGGAGAAATTGACGCCCGTGAACAGGCGCACGCCGCCCTGCACCATCTTGTCGGCGATCTGCTTGGCGTTGGCCGGCTTGAGCGCGTCGTCTTCGACCCGCACGTTGACCGGCACGCCGCCCAGCTTGCCGCCGCCTTCCTTGACGGCCAGCATGAAGGCGTCGCGCTCGTCTTCGCCGATATAGCCGGCGGGCGTGGACAGCGTGCCGATGAAGCCGATGTCCACGGGCTTTTGCTGTGCCTGGGCGGCCAGTGCCGCCGTGGCCAGCAGCATCGCGGCGGCGCCGCGGATGGTGGGGTGTGTCATGGTTGTCTCCTCCTTGCCTGCCGTTTTTCTACGGCTCGATGGGTCCCGCGAGACAGTTCTCCACTTTCCAGCCATAGAGCCACTGCAACGCGTCATAGAACTGGGACTGGCTGCGACCGGTCCACAGCATGTTGCGCACGGTGCGTTCGACGCCCCGCGCGTGATACAGGCGGCCCATTTCGCGGGTCGACCAGACCACGCGCGCGCTGCGGGGAATGCGCACCGATTCGTACAGGCGGAAAGCGGCTTGCAGGTCGTGGTCGCAGCGTTTGACGGCTTCGCCCAGCGTCACCGCGTCTTCCAGCGCCATGCAGGCGCCCTGGGCCATGTACTGCGTCATGGGATGGGCGGCGTCGCCCAGGATCGTGACGCGGCCTTCGCCCCACTGTTCGACGGGTTCGCGGTCGGCGGTGGCCCAGCGCTTCCACGAGGTGGGGCGGTCCAGCATCTGGTGCGGGCGCGGATGGATGCCCTGGAAGTACGACAGCACTTCGTCCTTGCTGCCTTCGCGCACGCCCCATTGTTCGGGTTCGCGGCTGTGGAAGGTCACCACCAGGTTGTATTGCTGGCCGCCGCGCAAGGGGTAGTGCACCAGGTGGCAGTGCGGGCCGGCCCACAGCACGGGTGCGTTGATGCGCAGTTCCTCGGGCATGTTGTCGCGTTCCACTACGGCGCGATAGACCACGTGGCCCGTCACGCGCGCCGGGTCGCCGATCAGGCGTTCGCGGATCACGGATTTCACGCCATCGGCCCCCACCACGGCATCGGCCTGATAGCGGTTGCCGTCGGTGTCGACCACTTCGACCCGCCGGCCGTCCTGGGACACGCTGGATATCTGGGTCGAGGTGCGAAAGCGGATCAGCGGGTTCTGCTGCACGGCTTCCAGGATGGACAGGTGGATGTCGGCGCGGTGGATCACGGCATAGGGGCCGTTGAAGCGCTCGCGAAACGCCGCGCCGGTGTCGATGCGCACCACTTCGCGGGCATCGACCGCGTCCATCATGATGATGTGGTCGGTGAAGACCGCCCGCTGCCGCGCGGTGGCGCCCACGCCCAGGGCGTCCAGCGCGGCGAAGGCATTGGGCCCCAGCTGGATGCCGGCGCCGATTTCGCCGATGTGCGCGGCCTGTTCCAGCAACTGCACCGCGATGCCCTGGCGGGTCAGCGCCAGCGCGGCGGCCAGGCCGCCGATGCCGCCGCCCACGACGATCACGGATTGCGGGGAAGAAGAGACTGCCGGTGTTGCGTTCATTGCGAAATTCCTTGCAGGGTCATTCCTGGCGGCCCAGGAAGGCGCCCTGGCTTTCCAGTTGCGCCTGCAGCGCCGCCACGGGCACGTCGGCCGGCGCGATGCCGGCGCGCAGCGCCATCGCCGACGCGGTGCCGGCGGCTTCGCCCATGACGAAGCAGCTGCCGCTGACACGCGCGGCCGACTGGCCTTCGTGCGTCATCGACGCGCAGCGCCCGGCCACCAGCACGTTGCCGGCCACGCCCGCGCCGCGGCGCGGCACCATCATGCGAAACGGCAGCTGGTTGTAGCCGCGCGATTCGGGAATGGGCGGCCACATCCATTGCACGTCACCGGCCGTGTGCATCTCCAGCGGCCAGCCGTTCACGCCGATGCTGTCGTCGAAATCGGCGCAGCCCAGGACGTCTTCCTTGGTCAGCACGGCTTCGCCGACGATGCGGCGGGTTTCGCGGATGCCCAGTTGCGGGGCAATGTCCAGCACATAGGCCTGTTCGAAGCCCGGCACCTTGGCGCGCAGGAAAGCCAGGTACTGCGTGATCTGGCGGCGGCCTTCCAGTTCGCCGGCCGACAGCGACGCGGCGTCGGTGCCGTCGGCCGCGCTGCCGTCGGCGTTGGCCAGCTGCGTGACGTTGACGCGCCATTCGTAGTCATGCTTTTGCGGCCGCACGATGGCGCCGCGCCGCGGAAAGGTGAATTCGCCGCTGGCCGCGGCCTGGTCCATCAGCAGCGGAATCGTCTTCCAGGCTTCCTGGGCGCGGGTGCCGTCGACGTTGCCGACCTTGAACATCAGCGTGGGGTAGAGCATGTGTCCCTGGGCATCGCCTTTCTCGAAGGGCAGGCCGCCCCACTGGGCGATGTCGGCGTCGCCCGAGCAGTCGATGAAGACCTTGCCGCGCACCGCGCAGCGGCCCGACTTGGTTTCCAGGAACAGCGCATCGACATTGCCGGCCGCGTCGCGCGTCAGGCCGGTGGCCAGGGCGTGGAACAGGATCTGCGCGCCGCTGTCCTGCACCATGCCGTCGGCCGCGCACTTGAAGGCCGAGATGTCGTAGGCCTGGGCGTGGATCTTGCCCAGGATCAGGTGTGGGTCGTTCAGGCCGCCCAGCGCGCGCATGCGGTCCAGCAGTTCGTCGGTCATGCCGTGCACCACCTGGTGGATCTCGCCGTGGATGTTGGCATGCAGGCCGCAGAAGTTGGACACCCCCGCGGCCGTGCCCATGCCGCCCAGAAAGCCGTAGCGTTCCACCAGCAGCACGCGGGCGCCGTTGCGGGCGGCGCTGGCGGCCGCGAGAATGCCGGCGGGGCCGCCGCCCAGCACCACGACGTCGTATTCGCCGTACAGCGGAATCTGGCGGGCGGGTTCGGTAATGCTCATGCTTGTCTCCTTGCGCAACGCTATTGGCCCTTGATGCCCAGCTTCTTGATCAGGGGTTCCCAGCGCGTGAGCTCGTCGTCCATGTAGGCGCGGAACTCGGCCGGGCTGCTGCCCACGGGGTCCATGAACTGCGCTTGCAGGCGCTTGACGACTTCCGGGTCGCGGATCGCCTGGATCAGCGCATCGGACAGCTTTTTCTGGATGTCGGCCGGCACCTTGGACGAGATCACGAAGCCGATCCAGGCCGAGCCTTCGATGCCGGGCACGCCGGCTTCGGCCAGCGTGGGAATCTCGGGCAGCAGGCCCGAGCGCTTGGACGAGGTGACGGCCAGCGCCTTCAGGCGGCCATCCTTGACCATCGGCATCACGGCAATCGGCGGCAGCGCGGCGAACTGGGTATCGCCCGACAGCAGCGAGGTCAGCGCGGCAGGCGACGACGGATACGGTACGTGGGTGGCGCGCGCGCCGATCTGCTGCAGCAGCAGTTCGACGGCCAGGTGCGACACCGTGCCGGCACCCGGCGAGGGAAAGTTGTACTTGTCCGGGTTTTTCTTCAGTGCCTCCAGCAATTGGCCGACGTTGGCGATGCCGGCGTTGGCCGGCACCACCAGCACGTTGGGCTGGTGCACCGCCAGCGTCAGGGGCGCCAGGTCGGTGGCGGGCGAATAGGGCAGCTTGTCGAACAGCAGCGTGTTGTTCACCAGGGGGCCCGTGATGGACACGCCGAAGGTGTAGCCGTCGGGCTTGGCATTGGCGATGGCGAAGGTGCCGATGTTGCCGCTGGCGCCGGGCTTGTTTTCCACCACCACGGTCTGGCCCAGGAGGGCGCCGGCCTTCTCGCCGACGATGCGCGCCACCTGGTCGGGGCTGGAACCCGGACCGAACGGCACGATCGCCTTGAGCGGCTGCGTCGGCCAGGCATCGGCGGCCTGCGCCGCGCCCCATGGCGCCAGCGCGACCAGGCCCAGGGCCAGGGCGCATGCCGCGACACCGCGCGCTCGGGTCAGGGGGGTGAAATCACGCATGCTTGTCTCCCACGATCTTCATGGTGTTGAAATAGGTCTGTTCATTGGCGATGAAGGCCGCGACCATCGCGCGGTAGGCGGCGTCCACCACCTGGTCCAGGTTCTCGAAGCCGCGGTCGTGGCGTTCGGCCAGGCGCCGCACCTTCTCGAAGACCTCGGCCTGGCGGGCCGGGGCGCTGACCTGGAAGGCGTCGCGCTTGAAGCGTGCGGCGTCTTTCACGTACATGGCGCGTTCGGCCATCAGCCGCACGATCTCGTCATCGAGCCGATCGATATTGGCGCGTACCTCGGACAGGGTCGCGCACAGGGGCCGGTAGGCGGGGTCGGTGTATTCGCGCAGCGGCGCGCCCTGGGGGTCGGGCTCCTGGCCCGGCGTGGCTTGGCGGCTCATTTGACGTAGTCCGGCTGGTGGGCGGGCGCGGCCTGCTGGAACGCGGGCTGGGCGGTGCAGTGCGCATAGACGCGCAGCGCGTTCGGGTAGGCCGACAGGTCGCAGCCCATGCGCTGCGCGTTGGCCACTTGCGGCACCAGGCAGCAGTCGGCCAGCGTCGGCGCAGCGCCAAAGCAGTAGGCGCCATGGCCGTGGCGGGCCAGCAGGGTCTCGACCGCCGTCAGGCCTTCGCGGATCCAGTGGTGATACCAGGCGTTCTTCTGGGCGTCGGTGGCGCCCAGTTCTTCCTGCAGGTAGCGCAGGATGCGCATGTTGTTGACCGGGTGGATATCGCAGGCGATGGCGTCCGACAGTTCCAGCACACGGGCGCGCTCGCGCACGTCACGCGGGATCAGGCGTGGTTCGGGGTGGGTGGCATCCAGGTAGTCGATGATGGCCAGCGACTGCGACAAGGAAAAATCGCCGTCGGTCAAGAGCGGCACGCCGGCTGACGGGTTGATGGCAACGTAGCCGGCGGCGCGCTGTTCCTGCTTGCGCAGGTTGATGGGCAGCACCTCGAACGCCACGCCCTTCAGGGCCAGCGCGATGCGCACGCGGTACGAGGTGGAGCTGTTGAAGAAGCTGTGCAGTTGCATGGGGCCTCCGGCTCAGTCGATGCGCACGCTGAGCGTGCCCAGGCCGTCCACGCCGCCGACCATCGTGTCGCCGCGTACCACCGGGCCCACGCCTTCGGGCGTGCCGGTGTAGATCAGGTCGCCGGCTTCCAGGCGGAAGTACCGGGACAGGTAGGCGATGGTTTCGGCGACCGACCAGATGAGCTTGCCGATGTCGCTGCGCTGCTTGTCCGTGCCGTTGACCTGCAGCCAGATGGCCGCCTCGTGTATGCCAGCCACCTTGGCTGCGCGGTGCAACGGGCCGATCGGGGCGCTCTGGTCGAAGGCCTTGCCCAATTCCCACGGGCGGCCGGCTTCGCGCATCTTCATCTGCAGGTCGCGGCGGGTCATGTCCAGGCCGACGGCATAGCCCCAGACGTGCTGCAGCGCCTCGTCGACGCCGATGTTCGCGCCGCCCTTGCCAATGGCCGCGACCAGTTCGATTTCGTAGTGCAGGTTGGCGGTTTCGGGCGGGTAGGGCAGCGACAGCGTGGTGTCCGGCGCCACCGGCACCACGGCGTCGGCCGGCTTGCAGAAGAAGAAAGGCGGTTCGCGGTCGGGGTCGAAGCCCATCTCGCGGGCATGGGCGGCGTAGTTGCGGCCCACGCAGTAGACGCGGCGCACGGGGAAGCAGTCGGCGCTGCCGGCGACGGGCACGGCAACGGGAGCGGCGGGATCAAAGACAAAAGACATGGGTCACCTTGTAGGAATGCGAGGCCGGCGCCCGCGCGGGCGCCGGCCGACATGAAGTGGGAAACGCGGGGCGTTCAGGCGATGCGCTCTTCGCGCCACAGGCCCAGGGCGTCCTGCACCGGGCGGTCCGAATAGCTGAACAGCGTGGCGTCGTCCAGCGCCGCCAGTTGCACCGGCAGCCACGACGGCGCCACGAACACGTCGCGCGGGCCGAAGTGGAATTCGGCGTCGCCGATGCGGGCCGTGCCGCGGCCTTCCACCACGCTGTAGACGGTGGAATCGGTGCTGCGAAATGGCTTGCCCTGAAAGCCCGCGGGCAGCAGCTGCATGAAGGTGGCCATGGTGGGCATGGGGTAGCCGCCGGTGGCCGGGTTCAGGTAGCGCAGCTTCACGCCGTCCCAGGGGTCGAGTTCGCCGTGGCGGTAGAGTGAATCCAGGGCTTCGCGGCTGCGCTCGTAGGGGTAGTTGAAGATCGGCGAGGTGCCGCCGGCCGCGCGATGCCGCACGGGCGCCATGTTGTGGCCAAAGCGCGCCATGCTGTCGCCTTCGGGGCGCGTGACGGGTTGGGTGGCCTGCGGGTAGTTCTCGGCAAAGCCCGCGTCCAGAAAGCGCAGCAGCGGAATGTCCAGGCCGTCCAGCCACACGACCGGCTCGCCGCCGTCGACCGTTTCGGCGTTGCCATGGTCGTGCCAGGTCCAGGACGGCGTGATGATGAAATCGCCCGGGTGCATGGTGGTGCGTTCGCCGTTGACCGCGGTGTAGGCGCCGCGGCCTTCGACGATGAAGCGCAGGGCCGACTGGGTGTGGCGATGGCTGGGCGCGATTTCGCCGGGCAGGATCAGTTGCAGGCCGGCGTACAGGCTTTGCGTGATGCTGGCCTGGCCGGGCAGGCCGGGGTTCTCCAGGATCAGCACGCGGCGCACGGCCTCTTCGGCGCTGATGAGCGAGCCCGAGGACAGCACGTCATCGCGCACGTCGTCGTATTTCCAGAGGGCGGGCACGCAGCGCGGCGCGGGGTGGCGCGGCACCAGGTTGTGCAGCGATTCCCACAGGGGCGCCATGTGTTTCTGCGCGATGCGCGCGTAATAGGCAGCGCGGTCCGCGCCGGGGGGATGGCCGTCGGGCATGGTCTTGTCTCCTGGGCCGGCGTCGGGGCCGGCCTTCTTGTCGGCATGGCCCGCCGTCGCAAGGGGCGCGGCGGGGCCTGATAGGGAGACGATTATGCGGAACGAGCTATGTGTTTTGAAATGAAATTATCTTATTATCCATACCAATAACCATATACGTACGGCGCCGCCCGGCTCACGTACGACACCTCACAAGAGACAAGAGGGCGCCATGGACTGGACCCACCGCCTGCGCCTGCGCAACCTGAAAATGTTGCTCAGCCTGGCCCAGACCCGCAACATCAGCCACTCGGCCGCCATGCTCAACACGACCCAGCCGGGCCTGTCGAAATGGCTGAAGGACCTGGAAGACGATATCGGCCTGCCGCTGTTCGAGCGCCACGCGCGCGGCCTGCGGCCCACGCCGCATGGCGACGTGCTGATCGCGCATGCGCAGCGGGTCGAGGCGCAGCTGGACCGCGCCAGCGCGGACATGGCCGCGCTGCGCGAAGGCGGCGGCGGCCGGGTGGTGATCGGCGCATCGGGCGCTTCGGCGTCCGACACCGTGCCGCTGGCGGTGCTGAAACTGTTGGAGCGCATGCCGCAGGCCCGCGTGAAGCTGGTGGAAGGCACCACCGACCGCCTGCTGGCGCAACTGGCCCAGGGCGACCTGGACATCGTGGTGGGCCGCTCGGCGCCCGAGCACCACGACCCCGCCATCCGCTTCGAAGCCCTGTACCTTGAACCGATCCACCTGGTGGCGCGGCCGCGCCATCCGCTGTTCGCGCTGGAACAGCCGGGCTGGCCGGACCTGCTGTCGTACCGCTGGATCCTCTGGCCCAAGGGCACGCCGATCCGCAACGCAGTCGATGCCGCGCTGGCCGCGGCCGGGCAGGCGCCGCCCGCGGATCACGTGGAATCCAATTCGGTGACCATCAACCTCACGCTGATCAACAACAGCGACATGATCGGCGTGGCCTCGCACCGCGCCGCGCTGCGCTTTGCGCAGATGAAGGCGATGCGCATCATCCCGGTGCGGCTGTCGGGTTTTGGCTCGGTGGCGATGTACTGGCGCGAAGACGCCTTCCGCCCGGCCGCCGTGCAGCAAGCCATGGCGGCCCTGCGCAACACGGTGGCCGAACACGCCCCGGGCGTGACGAGGCTGTGATGGCTACAAGCCCGGGCCTGAACGCGCTGATCGCGCAGTGCCGCAAGCTGGAAGCGGCGCTGCGGGACGAGGCCGGGCGCGAGGATGGCGCGGCGCCAGAGGGGGATCGCCGCGCTGCTGCCACGTCCACCGCCATGCACCGCTTCATTGCCGACGTGGACGCGCGCCAGACCCCGCCCGGCCTGTGGTCGCCGCTGGTGCTGGCGGTGTTGACGATGGTGGGCGGCATCGGCGTGGGCATCGGCCTGTTGAGCCTGCTGCTGCGCCCCGCGGGGCCGGCGTTGGCGGCCTTTGCGCTGGTGCTGGCCTGCGCGGTCACCGCACTGGCGCTGGCCATCGGCGTGGTGGCTTTCATGGGCGGCCACGCGTTCGGCCTGGTGCTGCTCAAGCGCACTGCGCTGACGTTGGCGGCCAGCGGCGTCCTCGGGCTGATCGCCTGGTCGCAAGGGGATATGCGGGCCGTGGGCCCGGTGGTCGCCTTGCTCGGCGGCGCGGGCGCCTGGCTGCTGATGAACAGCAATGCGTTCTATGTGTTCGCCGGCTACCAGATGGCGCGGCGTGTGATGCGGGCGCGGCGGCGCTGAGTCGCCGCCGGGCGGGGGCAGCCCGACGGGCCGGCGCCGAATCCTGCAAGGGGCAGCGGCGTTGCGCCGCTGCCGTCTGGCCTAGTTGGCCGTGTTGGACCAGCCCTTGGACAGTTCCACCGCCTGGCGCCAGCGTTTCATGCGGGCGTCGCGCACCGATTGCGGCCATGACGGTTCGAACGTGCGTTCGGCCTGCCACTTGGAGGCGAATTCATCCTGGCCCGACCAGAAGCCGACCGCCAGCCCGGCCAGGCCGGCCGCGCCCAGCGCGGTGGATTCCGGCACCCGCGGGCGCACCACGGGCACGCCCAGCAGGTCGGCCTGCATCTGCATCAGCAGGTCGTTGCGGGCGGCGCCGCCGTCCACGCGCAGCTCGGTCAGCGCGATGCCGCTGTCGCCGTTCATGCAGGTGAGCAGTTCGGCGCTTTGCAGCGCGATGGATTCGAGCGTGGCGCGGGCGATGTGGGCGCGGGTGGTGCCGCGCGTCAGGCCCACCAGCGTGCCGCGGGCGTAAGGGTCCCAGTGCGGCGCGCCCAGGCCGGCAAAGGCCGGCACCATGAAGACGTCGTCGGTGTCGGCCACGCTGGCGGCCAGCGATTCGATTTCCTCGGACCGCTGGATGATGCCCAGCCCGTCGCGCAGCCACTGCACCGCGGCGCCCGCCACGAACACGCCGCCTTCCAGCATGTAGGTGGGTTGCCAACCGGCCTGGCCCTGCGCCGGCAGGCCCCAGCCGACGGTGGACAGGAGGTGGTTGCGCGACTGCACCGGCTGGTCGCCCACGTTCATCAGCATGAAGCAGCCGGTGCCGTAGGTGTTCTTGGCCATGCCCGGCTTGAAGCAGGCCTGGCCGAAGGTGGCGGCCTGCTGGTCACCCGCCACGCCGGCGATGGGAATGGAGCCGCCCAGCCATTCGGGCAGGGCCTCGCCCACCACCGCGCTGCTGGGCGCGATGGCTGGCAGCACGCTGCGCGGAATGTTGAGCAGCGCCAGGATCTCGTCGTTCCAGTCTTGCGTATGCAGGTCGAACAGCATCGTGCGCGACGCGTTGCTGGGGTCGGTGCTGTGCACCGCGCCGCCCGTCAGTTGCCACACCAGCCAGGTGTCGACCGTGCCGAAGGCCAGTTCGCCGCGCTCGGCCTTCTGGCGCGCGCCGGGCACGTGGTCCAGCAGCCAGGCCAGCTTGGTGCCCGAGAAGTAGGCGTCCAGCACCAGGCCCGTGCGCGCCTGCAGGAAGTCGGCGTGGCCGTCCGCACGCAGCTGGTCGCATAGCGGCGCCGTGCGACGGTCCTGCCAGACGATGGCGCGGGCCAGCGGGCGGCCGGTGGCGCGTTCCCAGATCAGGGTGGTTTCACGCTGGTTGGTGATGCCGATGGCGGCCACGTCGGCGGCGCTGGCGGCGGCGTTGCGCAAGGCTTCGCGGGCCACGTCCAGCTGGCTGTGCCAGATTTCGCCGGGGTCGTGCTCGACCCAGCCCGGCCGCGGATAGTGCTGGCGGAATTCGCGTTGGCCGATGCCGCGCACCACGCCGTCGCGATCGAACACGATGGCGCGGGAGCTGGTGGTGCCCTGGTCCAGGGCTAGGACAAATTCATTCGTCGTCACTTTGTTTGGCGCCGTTCAGGTGTGCCCCGGCCAGAGGATCGAGGCGTCTAAAGGAAAAGACCGAGGCCGCGCACAGCAGGCCGATGACGATGAAGCCGGCGATGACGTCGCCGACCGCCAGTGTTTCGGCGCCGCGCAGCGTCATGCTGATGTTCAGCGTGACGGCGGCCACACCCACGCCAAGGCTGATGCCCAGTTGCTGCGCCATGGCGGCAAAGCTGCTGGCGCGGCTCATCTTGGCAGGGGGGATGTCGGCATAGGTTAGCGTATTTACCCCCGTAAATTGCAGCGAACGGAAGAAGCCGCCGACCAGCAGGATGGCGATCAGCAGCCACACCGGCGTGGCCGGCGTGAAGGTGGCGCACACCATGATGAAGATACCGGTCAGCACGGCGTTCACGGTCAGCACGCGGCGAAAGCCGAAGTGGCGCACGATGGGGGTGGCGACGAATTTCATCAGCAGGGCGCCGGCCGCGCTGGCAAAGGTGATCAGGCCGGCCGAAAACGGCGACAGGCCGAAGCCCACCTGCAGCAGCATCGCCAGCAGGAAGGGCGTGGCGCCCACGGCGAAGCGGCACAGGTTGCCGCCCAGCGTCGAGATGGCGAAGGTGGGGATGCGCATCAGCGACAGGTCGATGATGGCGTAGTCGATGCGCCGCGCGTGCCAGCCATAGGCCAGGCCGCAGGCCGCGCCCAGCGCGATCAGGCCCAGCAGGGCAGGCAGCGGCATCACGTCGCGGCCGATGGCCTCGAAGCCGCTGACCAGGGCGGCCAGGCACACGGCGCTGAGCAGAAAGCCCAGCCAGTCCAGGCGCGGCGCGGTTTCTTCCTTGATTTCGGCCACGAAGCGCAGCACCAGGGCGATGCCCAGCACGCCGATGGGGATGTTGATCAGGAAGATCCAGTGCCACGACATGTAGGTGACCATGAAGCCGCCCAGCGGCGGCCCGATCACCGGCCCCAGCAGCGCCGGGATCGACAGGAACGACATGGCCTTGAGCAGGTCCTGCTTGGGCACGGTGCGCAAGAGGATGATGCGCCCCACCGGCACCATCATGGCCCCGGCCATGCCCTGGATGACCCGGGCGACGACCAGCTGGGGCAGATCCTGCGACAGGGCGCAGGCGACCGAGCTGAGCGTGAACAGGCCGATGGCGGCCACGAACACCCGGCGCGCGCCGTAGCGGTCGGCTGCCCAGCCGCTGACCGGCACGAACACGGCCACCGACAGCAGGTAGGAGGTAATGGCCACGTTCAGCCGCACCGGGGTCGATCCCAGGGCCCGGGCCATGGCCGGCAGGGCGGTGGCCACCACGGTGGCGTCCAGCATCTGCATGAACAGCGCACAGCCCACGATGAAGGGAATCATTCGCGCCGCGCGCACCGCGTCCGGGGTGGTAGGGGGAGCGGGATTGGCTGCGGCTGCGGATTCTGCGGACATGGCGGGAGGGGGCGTTGGGAGCCAAAAGATTGTAACGCCGGGGCCCGGTCCCGCGTGCAGTAAACTCCGGGTATCCGAAACCCAATGAAATTGGTGCCATGGCGACCAACTACGAATCCGAGATCACCCTTTTCCTGAAAGACTTCAAGCAGTCGCATCCTGGCACCGAAGAACGCCAGCGCGAAGGCCGCGCCCGTCTTTGGGACAAGCCCCAGGACCCG
Source organism: Achromobacter sp. NCFB-sbj8-Ac1-l (assembly GCF_052695805.1). NCBI lineage: Bacteria > Pseudomonadati > Pseudomonadota > Betaproteobacteria > Burkholderiales > Alcaligenaceae > Achromobacter > Achromobacter sp. NCFB-sbj8-Ac1-l. The sequence goes on from NZ_CP199812.1 coordinate 531,160, forward strand.
GAACTGCTGGAAGGCTTCCGCGCGGCGCGCGTGCCGCAAAAGCCGTACGTGTATCAGGCCGACTGATCTCGCTGCGGCAACCATGGCCCACCCCCCCTCCGTCCCGGGCGATGCCCTGGCCGCGCTAGTGGAACCGCCCGTCGACAGCACCCCCGACACGATAGACAGCGTGGCGTTCGCGCGTCTGTACGGCGAGCCGCTGTTCCAGATGCCGACGGACCTGTACATTCCGCCGGACGCGCTGGAGATCTTCCTCGAGGCGTTCGAGGGGCCGCTGGACCTCTTGCTCTACCTGATCCGCAAACAGAACTTCAATGTGCTGGACATCCCCATGGCGGATGTCACGCGGCAGTACCTGTCGTATGTAGACCAGATCCGCATCCACAACCTTGAGCTGGCGGCCGAATACCTGCTCATGGCGGCGATGCTGATCGAGATCAAGTCGCGCATGCTGCTGCCGGTGAAAAAGACCGACACCGGCGAAGAACCCGAAGACCCGCGCGCCGAACTGGTGCGCCGCCTGCTCGAATACGAGCAGATGAAGCTGGCCGCCCAGAAGCTGGACGCCATGCCCCAGCTGGGCCGCGACTTCGTCAGCAGCCATGCCGTGGCCGACCTGAGCGTCGAGCGCATGCTGCCCGAAGTCAGTGTCGATGACCTGCGCGAAGCCTGGGCCGACATCATGAAGCGGGCCAAGCTCAACCAGCACCACCACATCACGCGCGAGCAGCTCTCGGTACGCGACCACATGACGCACATCCTGCGGCGCCTGAACGACGTGCGCTTCATGGAATTCGGCGACCTGTTCATGGAACGGGTGCGCGAAGGCGCGCCCGCGGCGGTCGTCGTGGTGCACTTCATCGCCATGCTGGAACTGGCCCGTGAATCCTTGCTGGAAATCACGCAGGCCGAACCCTATGCTCCCATCTACGTGCGCCTGGCCTACACCAGCGTCGCGGCGGTCGCGGCCTAGGTCCTTTTCGTCAACAGGCCCTAAACCTGACCGGGCTGCCCCCAACCCCGGAGAATTCCCTTGAAAGTCGTACACACCATCCAGGAATTGCGCGACCAGCTGCGCGGCCAGAACCGCGTGTCGTTCGTGCCCACCATGGGCAACCTGCACGAAGGCCACCTGGCGCTGATGAAACTGGCGCGCCAGCATGGCGACCCGGTGGTGGCCAGCATCTTCGTGAATCGCCTGCAGTTCGGGCCCAATGAAGATTTCGACCAGTACCCGCGCACCCTGGCCGCCGACATCGAAAAGCTCGAACGCGAACGCGACGTCTACGTGCTGTTCGCGCCCAACGAGCGCGAGATGTACCCCGAACCCCAGAACTATCGCGTGCAGCCGCCCGATGACCTGGGCGACATCCTGGAAGGCGAATTCCGCCCGGGTTTTTTCGCGGGTGTCAGCACCGTGGTGCTCAAGCTGTTTTCCTGCGTGCAGCCGCGCGTGGCCGTGTTCGGCAAGAAGGACTACCAGCAGCTGATGGTGGTGCGCAACATGTGCCGCCAGTTCCAGTTGCCCGTCGAGGTACTGGCGCACGAGACCGTGCGCGCCGACGACGGCCTGGCCTTGTCTTCGCGCAACCGCTACCTGAGCGATGCCGAACGCGCCGAAGCCCCGGTGCTGTACGCGCAGCTGCAGCACATCGGCCAACGCCTGGCCGCCGGCGAGCGCGATGCGGCCGCCCTGGAACGCGATGCGACCCAGGCCCTGACCGACCGCGGCTGGCGCGTGGACTACATCGCCCTGCGCCGCCAGCGCGACCTCAAGCGCCCCGAAGCCGCCGACCTGCAGGCCGGCGAGCCGGTGGTGGTGCTGGCCGCCGCCAAGCTGGGCGCCACCCGCCTGATCGATAACCTGGAACTGTCCTACACCGCGTAGGGTGTCCGACGGGCGGCCGGGTCGTGGCCCGGGGCGTGCTTGCGTGCCGGTGCCAGGGGGGCCGGCCGGCAGCCCCGGCGACGCCGGGGCCCCTGTCAGAATTGCCAGCTTACGGCGGCGTCGGTCGCCGGGCAGACTCACTGCAATCCTTCATTGCAGAGCCGAGTCCACCCATGCAGACACCCCGTCCCGACCTCCATGCCGTCCTGTCCGCCCTGACCCCGCGCGAGCGGCAAATCGTTGCCTACGTTGCGGCGGGCCGCCCCAACAAGGTCATCGCCATCGACCTGGGCATTTCCCTGCGCACCGTGGAATCCCACCGCGCCCGCATCTTCACCAAGCTGCGGGCGCGCAATGCCATGCAGTTGGCGTGCCGGCTGTGCGCCCATGGCCGGTCGGGCGCCTCGCCCGTGCTGGGCATCACGCAGGAAGATCCCTTGCTGTCTTTGGCGGCCCCGCCCGCGTGGGCGGCAGCTGCGCCAGTGGCGGCGCATTGGTTGCATGAACCGCAGGACGCCCGGGCGGGGTATGCGGCCCGGGCTGCGCCGGCCGGCGACCTCCCGGGCACGGCCACGGGCGGGTCTGGCGCGGATGCCGCCCCGAACGGGCAGCCTGGCCCCGAAATTTCTGATAAAAGCGCGTGATTCAACGCCTGTGGAGTAAGTGGGTGCTTACATCAATCCCGCTGGCGCCCAAAATTCAGGGCCTGGCGAACGTGAAGTTCGGCAGGCCCTGGAAGGAAAGCGCCAAGGTCAAGCCAGGCGGAACGACCGGCCCGGCAGGCTTACGGGCACTGGGGCGCGTTGGCCTTGGCCAGCTCGTCGATCGGGTCCAGATCCGGCTGGCGGGTCAGGTTGTAGTTCAGGTTGGGCGTCTGGCCACCAATGGAACGCACGCGCAGCACGTTATTGGCCGCCACCAGGAATTCCACCCGCACATTGCCCTGGCCATCCAGCAAGATCACGCGCGGCGGGCGTTCGTCGGTGGCATCCCAGCAGCCTTGTTCCACGACCGGGGCGGCCTTCTTGGCGGCATCTTCCAGGTAGGCCGTGCGGCCGCGCCAGCGGCCATTGGGCGCCAGCGTCAGCGTGACGCGCTGGGCCGTGCACTGCATGGCGGGCGAGAAACACGGCAGGGTGCCCATGTAGGTTTGCGGTTGCGGCACCAGGCTGTTGGCAGCGGCGCTATGGGGGGCACCGCCGGCGCCGCCCACGGGCGCGGCGACCGGCGCGGTGGCCGACCCGGCCGACACCGAGCCGCCTTCGGCGCCTTCCGGTACGGCCTGGCCGTCTTCGGTGACGTTGCCGCCCTGGGCGGGCTGGCTGGCTTGGGCCTGGGTTTTCTTCTGGTCGGGCTTGAGCGCGATCTGCACTTGCGAGGGCGCGCGCAGCACGGTGCGGTAGCCGGCGCCCGAGCCCTGGTACTGGGCGTCGGTGACCGTGCTTTCGACCGGCGGGTCGTAGTAGCCTTCGGTGCGTTGCTGGGCGCAGCCCGCAGCGCCCAGTACCGTGCCCGCTAACAGCAGCCCCACGATGCTGAGTTTGCGGGGGCGGGAGGGGATATCGACGCGCGCGGCCATGGCAGCTGATCCGTAAGTTGAGTCTGTCTCCGATTTTACGCACTTATGCGAAGATTCGATACGTTCCCCCACACCCCGAAAGACACTGTTCGTCCTTTATGCACAAATTACGACACGGTCCCAGGCGGCCAGCCTGCCGTTTTGCCGAAAATGCCGGATGTTCGGCAGGGCGGACCGCGTCTCGGGGCTTCGCATGACCTCCTTGTGGCATGTCTATCCGTTACCGCTGGCCGCGTTCATCGGCCTGGCCGCGGGGGTTGGCCTGTTCGTGGGCGGCTGGCTGACCCGGCTGACCTACCGGCTGCCGCGCATGATGGAACGCGAGTGGCAGGCCCAATGCCTGGACGCCGTGGGCAAGGCCCGGCCACCGGCCGATTACGGCCTGCTGGCGCCGCCTTCGCATTGCCCGCATTGCCAAGCCCCCGTGGCCGGCTGGCGCCGGCTGCCGCTCGCGGGCTGGCTGGCGCTGCGGGGCCGCTGCGCCGCGTGCCACGGCGTGATCGGCTGGCGTTACCCCGCCATTGAACTGACCACCTGCGTGCTGTTCGCCGCCTGCGCCTGGCGCTTCGGCGCCACGCCCATCGCGCTGTGCGCCATGGGCCTGTCGGCTGCGCTGGTGGCGTTGGCCTGGATCGACCTGGAATCCACCTTGCTGCCCGATTCCATCACCCTGCCGCTGGCCTGGGCGGGCCTGCTGGTGAACCTGTTCGACGCCTTCACCACGTTGCAGCTGGCGGTGGTGGGCGCGGTGGCCGGCTACCTGTTCCTGTGGGTTATCTTTCATGCCTTCCGCCTGCTGACCGGTCGCGAGGGCATGGGTTTTGGTGATTTCAAGCTGCTGGCCGCGCTGGGGGCGTGGTTTGGCGTGGGCGCCTTGCCGATGCTGCTGCTGGGCGCCTCGGTGGTGGGCGTGGTGATCGGCGGGGCGCAAACCCTCAGCGGCCGTGCCAGCCGCGGGCAGGCCTTGCCTTTCGGGCCGTACCTGGCGCTGGCCGGTGTGGTGGTGCTGCTGTTGGGGGGCGAGCAGGGCCTGGGATGGTTGCTGGGCTGACCCTGGCCGCAACGCGGACGCCGCTCACCCAGCCGATGCCGCCCACCCGCCGATGCGGCCCATCCGCCAATGCCGGTTACTCATCGATGCAATCCCCCGCCATGGCAGGCTCTACCGTTCTAGTTCGCAAGGAATGACGCACATGTTCAATATCGGCCTGACAGGCGGCATCGGTTCCGGCAAGTCGCGCGTGGCCGACATGCTGGGTGAATGGGGCGCATCGGTCGTCGATACCGACGAGATTGCACGCGCCCTGACGGCCGCTGGCGGTGCCGCGATGCCCGCCATCGAACGTGAGTTCGGGCCCGCGGCCTTGACCGCCGACGGCGCCTTGAACCGCGACTGGATGCGCGAGCGCGCCTTCGCCGACCCGCAGGTCCGCCTGCGCCTGGAAGCCTTGCTGCATCCGGTCATCGGCCAGGAAACCGAGCGCCAGGCCGCGGCCGCGCGCGGGCCTTATCTGGTGTTCGTGGTGCCGCTGCTGGTCGAGTCGATCGCGCGTTGGCGCGACCGCGTCGACCGCATCTGCGTGGTCGATTGCGACCCCGAAACCCAAGTGGCGCGCGTGCGTTCGCGCAGCGGGCTGACGGACTCTGCCATCAGGCGTATCATGGCGGCACAGGCTGCGCGGGCAAGCCGGTTGGCAGTCGCCGACGATGTCATCAATAACGACGGTGCGACCTCACCGGACCAATTGCGCGCGCAGGCAAAGACCCTGCATGATCGCTGGCTGGCGCTGGCGGCCACGACGGGCCGGCAAGCCCAGGGCTTGTCCGGCACCCCTGAATAATCTCGGCCTCCAGGCCGACCTCTGATGGGCCTGTTTACAAGCGTGATTGTTTTTGAATATCCCTTCAATGAGCGCATCCGCGCTTACCTGCGGCTGGAATACCTGTTCGACAGGCTGTTCTTCTTCGCCCGCGAGGGAGACTCACGCCAGCACCAGGTCGCCGTCACCTCGCTGTTCGATCTGCTCGACGCGTGCGAACGCACCGACGTCAAAGGCGCCGTGCTGCAAGACCTGGAACGCCAACGCGTGGCCCTGATGGGCCTGCGCGACCACCCCGGCGTGGCGCAAGATGCGCTGGAAGGCATGCTGCGCGAACTGGAAAAAGTCTCGGCGGCCCTGGCCGCGCCCGGCAAGACCGGCCAATCGCTGCGCGAAAACGAATGGCTGACCAGCCTGCGCGGGCGCCTGTCGGTGCCCGGCGGCGCCACCCAGGTCGACATGCCCTCGTACTACGCCTGGCAGCACAAGTCCGAGGCCGCGCGCTGCGCCGACCTGCAAGCCTGGCTGGCGCCTTTCGGGCCGCTCTACGACGGCCTGACCCTGGCGCTGCGCCTGTTGCGCGAATCCGGCCGCAAGACCGACATCGTGGCCGAACAGGGCGCCTACCAGCAGATGCTGGCCGGCAAGCAGTTCCAGCTGCTGCGCGTATGGGTGGACGCGGCCCAGGGGGTGTTTCCCGAAATCAGCGCCAATAAGTACATGATCTGGATCCGCTTTTCGACGCAAGACGGCGAATTCAAGCCCCAGCAGGTCGCCCGGGACGTCCCCTTCCAGATGACGCTCTGCAATTCCTGATCCGCACGGGCGGCCCCCTCCGGGGTGGCGCCCGGATGGCAGGTCCCCGGGGTGATCGGCCCCGGATGGCCGTCCCTGGATGGTCTCCCCCCTCGGCGGGCCGTCCCCCCCCCCTGCCCATGTCCCGATTCCTGTTGCGCGCTATTTCAGTCGTAACGGCCAATCGCTGAAATGACGGTTGTCTAGTACACAATACGGCTTTCTCCGTCCGTGCCGGAACCGTTTCCCATGTCCGATAGTCGTCCCGTTTCCCCGACCTCCCGCTGGACCCGCCGCAGAATCATCGGGGTGGTGGTGCTTTTGCTGGTGGTGGCCGGCGTTGCCTGGGTGGCGCTGCGGCCGGCAGCCACGCCGGGCGGCGCGGGGGGCGGACGCCCGGGCGCAGGCGGGCGGCCCAACATGGCGGCGGCCATGGCCAACCTGGCCGTCCCGGTGCGCGTGGCCACCGCCGTGACGCAGGACATCGACATTTTCCTGAAGTCGCTGGGCACCGTGACCGCCTACAACACCGTTACCGTGCGCAGCCGCGTCAGCGGCGAGCTGGTGGACGTGCCGTTCCAGGAAGGGCAGATGGTCAAGGCCGGCGACCTGCTGGCCCAGGTGGACCCGCGCGCCTTCCAGGTGGCCCTGGACCAGGCCCGCGGCACCCAGATGCAGAATCAGGCGCTGCTCGAGAACGCGCGCCGCGACCTGCAGCGCTACCAGGCCCTGTTCAAGCAGGACTCCATCGCCAAGCAGCAGGTCGACACCCAGGCCGCGCTGGTGCGCCAATATGAAGGCACCATCAAGAGCGACCAGGCCAACGTCGACAATGCCCGCCTGCAACTGGATTACGCGCGCATCACCGCGCCCATCAGCGGCCGCCTGGGCTTGCGCCAGGTCGACCGCGGCAACCTCGTGTCCAGTTCGGACACCAACGGCTTGGTCGTGATTACCCAGACCCAGCCGATTTCGGTGGTGTTCACGCTGCCCGAAACCCAGTTGCCCGAAGTGCGCGCCGAACTGGCCCAGGGCCGCACCCTGGCGGTCGAGGCCTATGACCGCGCCGATACCCGCCGCATTGCCGCCGGCAAGCTGGAAACGCTGGACAACCAGATCGACGTCACCACCGGCACCCTCAAGCTCAAGGCCAAGTTCGACAACCAGGACGACGCGCTGTTTCCGAACCAGTTCGTCAACGTGCGCCTGCACGTGCTGACGCGCAAGGACGTCACCGCGATTCCCACGGCGGCGATCCAGCAGGGGTCCGCCGGCGCGTTCGTGTTCCAGGTGCAGCCGGACAACACGGTGCAGGTCAAGCAGGTCAAGCTGGGCGCCATCAACAACGGCATGGTGGCCGTGAACGAAGGGCTGCAGCCCGGCGACCGCGTCGTGACCGAGGGCACCGACCGCCTGCGCGCTGGCGCCAAGGTCGAGGTCGTGGGCGGCGCCGAGGTGATTCCCAAGGACAAGTCGCTGGGCGGGGGCGCCCCGGCGGGCACCACGCCGGCGACCCGGTAAGCCAGGGATATCGCCGTGAGCCCGTCGCGCCTGTTCATCCTGCGGCCCGTGGCCACCACGCTGTCGATGGTGGCCATCCTGATCGCGGGCTTCATCGCCTATCGCCTGCTGCCCGTCTCGGCCCTGCCCGAAGTCGACTACCCCACCATCCAGGTGACCACGCTGTATCCGGGCGCCAGCCCGGACGTGATGACCTCGCTGGTGACGTCGCCGCTGGAACGGCAATTCGGCCAGATGCCGGGCCTGAACCAGATGTCGTCCACGAGTTCAGGCGGCGCGTCGGTCATCACCATGCAGTTCAACCTGACGCTGCCGCTGGACGTGGCCGAGCAACAGGTGCAGGCGGCCATCAATGCCGCCTCGAACCTGCTGCCCAGCGATCTGCCGGTGCCGCCGACGTACAACAAGGTCAATCCGGCGGACGCCGCGGTGCTGACCCTGGCAATCACCTCGCCCACCATGCCGCTGCCGCAGGTGCGCGACCTGGTCGATACGCGGGTGGCGCAGAAGCTGTCGCAGATTCCCGGGGTGGGCCTGGTCAGCGTGGCAGGCGGGCAGCGCCCGGCCGTGCGGGTGCAGGTCAACCCGCAGGCGCTGGCGGCCAACGGGCTGGGGCTGACGGATCTGCGCACCGCGGTGGTGGGCGCCAACGTCAACCAGCCCAAGGGCAACCTGGACGGGCCGCTGCGCTCGACCACCATCAATGCCAATGACCAGCTCAAGTCGCCCACCGACTACAACGACCTGATCATTGCCTACAAGAACAACGCGCCGCTGCGCCTGTCCGACGTGGCGCGCGCGGTGGAAGGCGCCGAAGACACGCGCCAGGCGGCCTGGGCCGGTGACAAGCCGGCCATCTTGCTGAACATCCAGCGCCAGCCGGGTGCCAACGTCATCGACGTGGTCAATCGCATCCAGAAGCTGCTGCCGCAACTGCGCGCGGCGCTGCCGGCCACGCTGGACGTGACGGTGGTGTCCGACCGCACCCAGACCATTCGCGATTCGGTGGCCGACGTGCAGTTCGAAATGCTGCTGGCGGTGGGGCTGGTGGTGATGGTGACGTTCGTCTTCCTGCGCAGCCTGACCGCCACGTTGATTCCCAGCGTGGTGGTGCCGCTGTCGCTGGTGGGCACGTTCGGCATCATGTACCTGGCCGGGTTCTCGATCAACAACCTGACGCTGATGGCGCTGACGATCGCCACCGGCTTCGTGGTGGACGACGCCATCGTCATGATCGAGAACATCGCGCGCCACATCGAAGAGGGCGAAACGCCGCTGCAGGCGGCGCTCAAGGGCGCCTCGCAGATCGGCTTCACGCTGATCTCGCTGACGTTCTCGCTGATCGCGGTGCTGATCCCGCTGCTGTTCATGACCGAAGTGGTGGGTCGGCTGTTTCGCGAGTTCGCCATCACGCTGGCGGTGTCGATCCTGATATCGCTGGTGGTCTCGCTGACGCTGACGCCGATGATGTGCGCGCGCCTGCTGCGCGCCGAATCCGAACAGAAGCACGGCCGGTTCCACCAGGCCACCGGCGCCTTCATCGACCGCGTCATTGCCGCCTACGACCGCATGCTGCAGAAGGTGCTGCGCCACCAGCCCTTGACCTTGCTGGTGGCCCTGGCCACGTTCGCGCTGACGGTGCTGCTGTATATCCTGGTGCCCAAGGGCTTTTTCCCGCAGCAGGACACCGGCCTGATCCAGGCCATCACCCAGGCGCCGCAATCCATTTCGTTCACGGCCATGGCCGATCGCCAGCAGGTCGCGGCGCGGCTGGCGCTGGAAGACCCGGACGTGCAGGCGGTGTCCTCGTTCATCGGCGTGGATGGCAGCAACGCCACGCTCAGCGCCGGACGCATGCAGATCGCGCTCAAGCCGCAGGCCGAGCGCAAAGGCGATCTCGCCACCGTGATGGCGCGGTTGCAGCAGTCGTTTGCCAAGCAGGACGGCCTGACGGTCTACATGCAGCCGGTGCAGGACCTGACGATCGAAGACCGCATCAGCCGCACGCAGTACCAGATGACGGTGTCCAACCCCGACCTGGCGGTGCTGAGCGAATGGACGCCCAAGCTGATCGACCGCCTGCGCCAGGTGCCGGGCCTGAAGGACGTGACCGACGACCTGCAGGACGACGGTCTGCAGACCTGGGTCGAGATCGATCGCGATGCGGCTTCGCGCCTGGGCATCACGGCTGCGGTGGTGGATGAGGCGCTGTACGACGCCTTTGGCCAGCGCCTGATCTCCACCATCTTCACCCAGTCCAACCAGTATCGCGTGGTGCTGGAAGTGCAGCCGCAGTTCCAGATGAACCCGGCCGCGCTGGGGCAGATCCATGTGCCGACGTCCAGCGGCACGCAGGTGCCGCTGTCGTCTATTGCCCGCATCACCGAAGGCAAGACGGTGCTGGCCGTGAACCGGCTGGACCAGTTTCCGATGGTGACGGTGTCGTTCAACCTGGCGCCCGGCGCGTCGCTGTCGGCGGCGGTCGAGGCCATTACGGCAGCCGAAGCCGAGATCGGCATGCCGGCCAGCATCGAGACGCGCTTCCAGGGCGCGGCGCTGGCGTTCCAGAATTCGCTGACCAGCACGCTGTGGCTGATCCTGGCGGCGATCGTCACCATGTACATCGTGCTGGGCGTGCTGTACGAAAGCTACATCCATCCCATCACCATCCTGTCGACGCTGCCGTCGGCCGGCGTGGGGGCGTTGCTGGCATTGCTGATCAGCGGCACCGAGCTGGACATGATCGGCATCATCGGCATCATCCTGCTGATCGGCATCGTCAAGAAGAACGCGATCATGATGATCGACTTCGCGCTGGACGCCGAGCGCAAGCGCGGCCTGTCGCCGCGGGCGGCGATCCATGAGGCGGCCCTGCTGCGGTTCCGGCCCATCCTGATGACCACGCTGGCCGCGCTGTTCGGCGCGTTGCCGCTGATGCTGTCGTCGGGCACCGGCGCCGAGCTGCGCCAGCCGCTGGGCCTGGTGATGGTGGGCGGCCTGCTGCTCAGCCAGGTGCTGACCCTGTTCACCACGCCCGTGATCTACCTGATGTTCGACCGCATGTCGCGGCGCTGGCGCAGCATGCGCGAGGCCCGCGCCGGGGACGTGCGATGATCCTGTCGGCCCCCTTCATCGTCCGGCCGGTGGCGACCACGCTGCTGTCGCTGGCGGTCGTGCTGGCGGGCATGCTGTCGTTTTTCCTGCTGCCGGTGGCGCCGCTGCCGCAGGTGGACATCCCCACCATCTCGGTGTCGGCCAGCCTGCCGGGCGCCAGCCCAGAGACCATGGCGTCCAGCGTGGCCACGCCGCTGGAACGTTCGCTGGGCAGCATCGCGGGCGTGACCGAAATGACGTCCAGCAGCTCGCAGGGCTCGACCCGCGTGACGCTGCAGTTCGATCTGTCGCGTGACATCAACGGCGCGGCGCGCGACGTGCAGGCGGCCATCAACGCGGCCCGTTCGCTGTTGCCGACCAGCCTGCGCAGCAACCCCACGTATCACAAGTCCAACCCGTCGGACGCACCCATCATGACCCTGGCGCTGACGTCCGACACGCTCAGCCAGGGCAAGATGTACGACCTGGCGTCCACCATCGTCGCGCAGAAGCTGTCGCAGGTGGACGGGGTGGGCGAGGTCACGGTGGGCGGCAGTTCGCTGCCGGCGGTGCGCGTGACGGTGCTGCCGGGGGCGCTGGCCAACCGCGGCGTATCGCTGGACGAGGTACGCACGGCGCTGGCCAATGCCAACGCCAACCGGCCCAAGGGCGTACTGGAAAACGACCGCTATCACTGGCAGATCATGGTCAACGACCAGCTCAGCCGGGCCGAGCAATACCGGCCGCTGATCGTGGCCTGGCGCGACGGTGCGCCGGTGCGTGTGTCGGACGTCGCCAAGGTCGAGGATTCGGTCGAAGACCTGTACCAGACCGGCTTCTACAACCAGCGCAATGCCATTCTGATGATCGTGCGGCGCCAGGCCGACGCCAACATCATCGAGACCGTGGACGCGGTGCGGGCGCAACTGCCGGTGTTGCTGGCGCTGATGCCGGCCGATGTGCAGCTGACCGTGGCGCAGGACCGCACGCCCAGCATCCGCGCGTCGCTGCACGAGGCCGAACTGACGCTGATCATCGCGGTGGGCCTGGTGGTGCTGGTGGTGCTGCTGTTCCTGCGGCGGTGGCGGGCGGCCATCATTCCCAGCATTGCGGTGCCGGTGTCGCTGATCGGTACCTTCTGCATCATGTATCTGTGCGGCTTCACGCTGAACACCATTTCGCTGATGGCGCTGATTGTCGCCACCGGCTTCGTGGTGGACGACGCCATCGTGGTGCTCGAGAACATCATGCGCCACGTCGAGAACGGCATGTCGCCGATGCGGGCGGCGCTGCGCGGTTCGCGCGAGGTCGGCTTTACCGTGCTGTCGATGAGCCTGTCGCTGGTGGCGGTGTTCATTCCCATCCTGCTGATGGGCGGGGTGGTGGGGCGGCTGTTTCGCGAGTTCGCCGTGACGCTGTCGGCGTCCATCATGGTGTCGCTGGTGGTATCGCTGACCTTGACGCCCATGATGTGCGCCCGCCTGCTCAAACCCGAGCCCAAGGAACCCGAACCGCCCGGCCGGCTGGCGCGCTGGGCCGAAAGCGGCTTTGCCTGGATGCAGGACGGCTACCGCCGCAGCCTGGCGTGGGCGCTGGCGCACAGCCGCCTGATGATGGTGATACTGGCCGCGGCGGTGGGCCTGAATGTCTACCTGTACACCGTCGTGCCCAAGGGCTTTTTCCCGCAGCAGGACACCGGCCAGCTTCTGGGCTTTTTCCGGGTGGACCAGGGCACGTCGTTCCAGGCCACGATTCCGAAGCTGGATGCGCTGCGCAAGATCGTGCTGGCGGATCCGGCCGTGCAGAGCATGACCGGCTACGCCGGCGGGCGCGGCGGCAGCAACAGCAGCTTCATGCAGATCCAGCTCAAGCCGCTGGGCGAACGCCAGGCGTCGGCCGACCAGGTCATCAACCGCCTGCGCGCCCGGTTGCAGAACATGCCCGGGGCGCGCATGTTCCTGGTGTCGCAGCAGGACATCCGCATCGGCGGCCGGCAGAGCCAGGGCTCGTACGACTACACCCTGATGTCGGGCGACCTGCAATTGCTGCGCACCTGGATGCCCAAGGTGCAGCTGGCGATGTCGAAGATTCCCGAGATCACCGACGTGGATACCGACGTCGAGGACAAGGGCCGCGAGATCAATCTGGTGATCGACCGCGAGGCCGCCACGCGGCTGGGCGTGAGCATGTCGACGATTTCGACGGTGCTGAACAATTCCTTCAGCCAGCGGCAGGTGTCGGTGATGTACGGGCCGTTGAACCAGTACCACGTGGTGCTGGGTGTGGACGCGAAGTTCGCGCAGGACATCGAATCGCTCAAGCAGGTGGAAGTGATTACCTCGACCGGGGCGCGCGTGCCGATGGCGGCGTTTGCGCGTTTCGAGAACGCCAACGCGCCGCTCAGTGTGCAGCACCAGGGGCTGTTCGTGGCGGACACGGTGTCGTTCAGCCTGGCACCCGGCGTGTCGCTGGGGCAGGCCACGGCGGCCATCGATGCGGCGGTGGCGCGCATCGGCCTGCCGTCGGACCAGATCCAGGCGGGATTCCAGGGCACGGCGGCCGCGTTGCAGCAGACGCTGGCGCAGCAGCCTTGGCTGATCCTGGCGGCGCTGGTCACGATGTATATCGTGCTGGGCATCCTGTACGAGAGCTTCGTGCACCCGCTGACGATTCTGTCGACCTTGCCCTCCGCCGGCCTGGGGGCGCTGCTGGCGTTGCTGCTGGTGCGCACCGATTTCACCCTGATCGCGCTGATCGGGGTGTTCCTGTTGATCGGCATCGTCAAGAAGAACGCCATCATGATGGTGGACTTTGCGCTGGATGCCGAGCGCAACCAGGGCATGGCGCCGCGTGAAGCCATCTTCCAGGCCTGCCTGACGCGTTTTCGCCCGATCATGATGACCACCATGGCGGCCATCTTCGGCGCGCTGCCGCTGGTGGTGGCCACCGGCGCCGGCGTCGAGATGCGCCAGCCGCTGGGCATTACCATCGTGGGCGGGCTGGTGCTGAGCCAGATCCTGACGCTGTACACCACCCCCGTGGTTTATCTTTACCTAGACCGTTTCCGTCTCTGGGCCGCGCGCGGGCGCACCCGGCGAACGGGCGGCGACGCTTCCATAGAACAAATATGATCCGCAACGCCAAGCCTTCTTCCTACGCAATCCTGCCGCGCGCGGGCGCGGTGCTGGCGCTGTGCGCCGCGCTGGGCGCCTGCGCCGTCGGCCCTGATTACCAGCGCCCGGCGCTGGACGTGGGCGCGGCCTACAAGGAAGGGCAGGTCGAAGTGCCGGGCTGGAAGCGGGCCGAACCGCGCGACGATGCCGACCGCGGCAAGTGGTGGCTTGTGTACGACGATGCCACGCTCAATGACCTGGTGGCGCGGCTGAACGCGTCGAACCAGACCATTGCGCAGGCCGAGGCCAATTACCGGCAGGCGCTGGGCCTGGTGCGCGGCGCGCGCGCGGGCTTTTTCCCGACGGTGGGTGCCGGTGCGGGCCTGACGCGCTCGGGCAGCGGCGGGGGCAGCGGCGCGTCTTCGTCTTCCGGCGGCAGCGGCGGCAGCAATGTGTCGAACCAGTATTCGTTGACCGGCAGCGTCAGCTGGGAACTGGACGTGTGGGGCCGCGTGCGCCGCAATGTCGAGTCATCCGAGGCCAGCGCCGCGGCCAGCCTGGCCGACCTGGCCGCCACGCGCTTGAGCGCGCAGGCCGCGCTGGTGCAGGCCTACCTGCAGCTGCGCGTGCTGGACGAACAGAAGCGTTTGCTCGACGCCACCGTGGCGGCCTACGAGAAATCGCTGCAACTGACGCAGAACCGCTACAACGTCGGCGTGGTGGGGCAGTCGGACGTGGCCGTGGCGCGCACGCAGGTGGAGAGCACCCGCGCGCAGTCGATCGACCTGGATTGGCAGCGTGGCCAGTACGAGCACGCCATCGCCGTGCTGATGGGCCAGGCGCCGTCGCACTTCACCCTGCCGCCCGCCGCCTTCAACGTGCAGCTGCCGCAGATTCCGGTGGGCCTGCCGTCGGAATTGCTGGAACGCCGGCCCGACGTGGCCGCCGCGGAACGCCGCGCGGCCGCGGCCAATGCGCAGATCGGCGTGGCGCAGGCGGCCTGGTTCCCCAGCCTGACGCTGTCGGCCGACGGCGGCTTTCGCAACGGTCAGTTCGCTGAACTGCTGACCGCGCCGGCGCGCTTCTGGTCCTTGGGCCCGGCGCTGGCTCTGACGATCTTCGATGGCGGGGCGCGCGAGGCCCAGGTCGAGCAGGCGCGGGCCTCGTATGACGCGCAGGCCGCCGCGTATCGCCAGGCCGCGCTGGTCGGGCTGCGCGAGGTCGAGGACTACCTGATCCAGCTGCGCGTGATGGAAAGCGAACAGACGGTGCAGCGCCGCGCGCTGGAAGCGGCACGTGAATCGCTGCGCTTGATCCAGAACCAGTACAAGGCCGGCCTGGTCGACTACCTGAGCGTGGCGGTGGTGGATGCCACCGCACTCAATAATGAGCGCAGCGCGCTGAGCCTGTACGGCAACCGCCTGGTGGCCAGCGTGAACCTGATCGTGGCCCTGGGCGGCGGCTGGGACGGGCTGGGCCCGGTGTCTGGCACGCCTGCGCCGGCTGCCGACGCCGCAGCGCCCACCGCGGCAGCCAGCCCGGCGCCGGCGCCCGCGGCGACCCCCGCCGCGCAGCCCTAGGGATAACGCCTAACCTCTCCTTCCCCCGATTGACAAGGCCGGGCCGCGGGTTCTTAATGCGTCAAAAGTGACCAACTGGTCACGCTGGGCGCACCGCCCGGGACGCGTGCCGGGCCTGGCCTGGCCGACCCGTCCGCATCGAAGTACCGTGGCGCCGGATTCCGTTTGATCAATCGAACACTTCTTGTGAAGGGGAAGAGGATGGGCAGGTTTTTTCGTGCAAGCGCGGGCGCTGCGGCCGCTCGCCTGGCTGTCGCAGGCATGGCCGTGGCGGCTGGCGCCCTGGCGGTGTGTGCACCCGCGGTCGCGGCCTGGCCCGAGCGGCCCATCACCCTGATCGTGCCTTTCCCGCCAGGCGGCACGACCGACATTTTCGCCCGCACCATCGCCGAGCACATGCGGCCGGCGCTGGGCCAGTCCATCGTGGTCGAGAACAAGCCGGGGGCGGCCGGCAACCTGGGCGTGGCCGCGGCGGCGCGCGCGCAGCCGGACGGCTACACCATCGTGCTGGGCTCGGTGGGTACGCAGAGCGTCAATCAATTCCTGTACAGCAACATCGGCTTCAATCCCGCCACCGACCTGGTGCCGCTGGGCATGATCGCGTCCACGCCCAACGTCATGGCGGTGGCGGCCGGATCGCCCTGGCGCACGCTGGACGACGTCATGAAGGCGGTGAAGAAGGACCCGGGCAAGTATTCCTATGCGTCGCCCGGCATCGGCTCGTCGGTGCACCTGACCGGTGCGTATTTCGAGTCGATGGCGGGCTTGCAGATGCTGCACGTGCCGTTCAAGGGCTCGTCGGCCGCGATCCCCGCGGTGATCGGCGGGCAGGTCGATATCCTGATGGACAACCTGCCCAGTTCGATGGCGGCGTTGAAGGCGGGCGACCGGCTGCGCGGCATCGCCGTCACGTCGGCCGAACGCAGCCCCGCCGCGCCTGACCTGCCCACCATGGCCGAGGCCGGGCTGCCGGGCTTCGAGGTCACCGCGTGGTCGGGCCTGTACGCGCCGCGCGGCACGCCCGCGCCGGTGGTGGACAAGCTGATCGCGGCGATGAAGCAGGCCCTGCAATCGCCCGCCTTGAAGCAGTCGCTGGCGCAGGGGGGCGCTACGCCCGGCAACCTGTTCGGCGCGGATCTGGCGGCCTTCGAGGTGAAGGAACGCGACAAGTGGGGCAAGCTGATCCAGAGCCGGGGGATCAAGGCCGATTGAGGGCGGGCGGGGCCGGCAATCGGCCCCGCGGCGTCATGCCGCCAGTGCGAACGCCGCCGGATCCACGGCGGGACGGCGGCCCCGCATCAAGTCCGCCAACATGCGGGCGCTGCCCGCGGCCAGCGTGAAGCCCAGGCCGCCATGGCCGGCGTTCAGCCATAGATTGCGCCACGGCGTGGCGCCGATGAGCGGCTTGCCGTCGGGCCGCGCGGGGCGCAGGCCGGCCCAGGCCTGGGGCGCACCCGCAGGATTCAGCCGGGGAAAGAAACGCGCCACGTCGTCGCGCAGGCTTTGCACGCGGCGCGGGTCGATGGCCGCGTCCGCCGCGCCGATGTCGACCATGCCGGCCACGCGCAGGCGCTGGCCCAGCCGCGCATACACCACCTTGCGGCCGATATCGCTGATGCTGGAGACGGGCGCGATGCTGTCGTGCGTCAGGTCGTAGGTCAAGCTGTAGCCCTTGAGCGGGTAGATGCGCAGGTCCAGCCCGATGCGCCGCGCCAGCAACTGCGCGCCGATGCCGCCGGCCAGCACGTAGTGATCGGCCTGCAGGTCGCCGTCGGGCGTGGACAGTGCGACGATACGGCCGTTCTCGGTGCGCAGGGCTGACACCGGGGTATTGAAATGAAAGCGCGCCGGGCCGGGCGCGGCGCGCAGGATGCGGGCCAGTTCATCGCACAGCCGCAGGCAGTCGCCGGCGTCTTCGGTGGGCGTATAGATGGCGCCGGCGATGCTGGCGCCGATGTCGGCCAGCGCGGGTTCCAGGTCCAGGCAGGCCTGGCGGTCCAGCGCACGCTGTTCGCAGCCCAGCGACGCCTGGTAGTCCATCTGCGCCAGCGCACGGCCGTAGCTGGCGGCGTCCTGGTAGACCAGCAGCTTGCCGCTCGAACTGAAGTCGAATGCCGGCCGTTCCTGCCCGACCAGCTCATGCACGCACAAGCGGCTGTACAGGCCCAGCGCCAGCAGCTCGCGCGTGGTGGCGCGGCTTTGGGCGCGGGTGCAGGCGCGCAGGAAGTCCAGGCACCAGCGCCATTGCGCCGGGTCCAGCCGCGGACGCCAGCGCAGGGGCGTGTCGCGGCCCAGCAGCCAGGCGGGTAGCTTGGGCAGCACCGCGGGGTCGGCCAGCGGCGCCACGAAACTGTAGCTGAGCTGGGCGCCGTTGGCCCGGCTGGTGCCCAGGCCGGGGCCGGGTCCGGCGTCCACCACGCTGACCTGGTGGCCTTCGCGATGCAGGGTGTAGGCAGTGGCCATGCCGACCACGCCCGCGCCGATGACGATAGTGCGCATGATGCTCCAAGGAAAGGCGCCGCCCGCGGGACGGCGTCGGATGGCAGGGATGCCGCGCGGCGGGGCCGCGCGATTCAGACGGGGATCAGGCGGCTGGCGGGTCCGAAGAAGCGGGCGTGCCGGGGCCGGCCCATGCCGGCGTGTCAAAGCCCGGCGCCGCGCGGTCGTCGCCGCGCAACAGGCGGCCCGGCCGCGCGCCGGTGGGCGCGCCGTGTTCTTCGACCAGTTGGCCGTTGACCAGAACCGCCTGGATGCCGGCGGACGGTTGCATCGGGTCGGCGAAGGTGGCCAGGTCGGCCACGGCGGCCGGGTCGAACACCACCACGTCGGCATAGCAGCCGGCGCGCAGCACGCCGCGGTCGCGCAGGCCGAACTGCGCGGCGGTCAGGCTGGTCATGCGGCGTATGGCCTGCTCCATGCCCAGCACCCGCATTTCTCGCACATACCGGCCCAGCACCCGCGAAAACGCGCCCCACAGCCGCGGGTGCGGCCGCTGGTCATGCGGCAGGCCATCAGAGCCGATCATCACGTTGGCGTGGCCGATGACGCGTTTGACGTCGTCTTCGTCCATCGAGAAATAGATGGCGCCGCCCGGCGAGAGTTCTTCGGCCAGGCGCTGTGGGTCCTTGCCTTCGCGGGCCGCCAGTTCGCGCAGGTCCACGCCCTGGATCTCGGGCCGGGTCTGTGACCAGGTCACGATGATCTTCTCGCCGGCCGGCACGCGGCGCGGCTCCAGGATGGTGGACGAGGCCGCGTAGGGATACACGTCCATGCCCACCGGCTGGTCGGCGCGCACGCGGTCGTACAGCGCCAGCGTTTCGGCGGTGCGGCCGTGGTTGTGCTTGCCGGTGACCTTGTGGTGCGACAGGATGGCCGGCACGTCGGCCGCGCGGCCGATCAGAAAGGCCTCTTCCATGGACTCGCAGACGTGGTCGGCCTCGTCGCGCAGGTGGGTGGTGTACAGGCCCTGCCAGGCGGCCAGCGGTGCGGCCACGCCGATCACCTCTTCGGTGCTGGCGTGCATGGCGGTGGGGTAGTACAGGCCGGTGGAAAGGCCCGCTGCGCCCGCGGCCATGGCCTGGTCCAGCGCGTGGCGCATGGCGGCGATTTCCTTTTTGTCGGCGGGCCGGTCCAGCCGGTCCATCGCCGATACCCGCAGGCTGGAATGGCCCACCAGCGCCAGGCTGTTGACGGCGGCGGGGTGGGCGTCCAGCGCGGCGGCGTAGTCCTGCATGCGGGCATACAGTTCACCGGTGTGCTGGGCCAGCAGGTTCAGCGGCGGCGGCACCGTGTCGCCCGGCGCACGCACCGGCGCCAGGCTGATGCCGCAGTTGCCCGTCACCACGGTGGTGATGCCCTGGCTGACCTTGGGGCGCATCAGCGGCGAACCCAGCAGGGCGCGATCGTCGTGGGTATGGCAGTCGATGAAGCCCGGCGCCACCACCTTGCCGGTGGCATCCAGGCGGCGCGGGGCGGTCCAGGCGGCGCCGTCGCCGATGGCGGCGATGCGTTGGCCCGAGATGGCCAGGTCGGCGCGGCGGGCGGGGCTGCCCAGGCCGTCGGCGATCAGGCCGCCGCTGATGATGAGGTCGTAGTCCTGCGGATGCGCTGGCATGGAGGGTGTCAGGTGTCGGTATTGGCGGGCGGCCGGGCTTTCTTGCGGCGCGCCTCCAGGGTGGCGAGGGATTCGGTGTTGAGCGGTTCGGGAAAGCCGTGCTTGACCAGGTGTTCCAGGGCGCCGTTGATGCGGTCCCAGCCTTCCGGGGTGCGCAGGGGCACGCCCAGGAAGTGGCTTTCGGTCTTGGCGCGCAGCATCAGGTACAGCACGCCGGCCAGCATCACGCTGACGACGGCGGGCGCGTCCATGTCGCTGGTCAGGCCGTCGACGCGGTCGATGAAGCCGCGCGCGGCGCGCTCGCGGCGCTCGGCCAGCGGCGCGGACACGTCGTTGCGCTCGATCAGTTCCCAGCGGCGCACTTCACGCAGCGACTCGTTGCCGGCCAGTGCGTCGATCTGGGCGCGCAGCATGGACAGCACCAGGTCGCCGGGGCTGCGCTGGCTGGACTCGTCGGCGGCCAGCAGGCCCGGGTTGCGGGTCCAGAAGTCCTGTTCCTGCATCCAGGCCAGCATCAGGCCGGGCATGCCGTCGAAGTAGCGGTAGATGAGTTCCTTGCTGACCCCGGCGCGCTTGGCGATGGCATTGATGCCCACGCCCTGCATGCCGGTTTCCTTGATCTGGTCTTCCAGGGCCTGCAGGATCTGGCGCTCGGTGTTTTCACGTCGGGACATGGGCCGATTCCTTCATGAGGATGAGGGAGCGGGCGGGGTCCGGCAGACCGAACACCCGGCCGTCGGCCATGTCGACGACTAGCTCGCTGACGGTATGGCCGATATGCCTGCCATCTTGCCAGACTTCGCTGCCCAGGTAGACGGCGTTGGCGCGTCGGCGGGCGGCGGGAAACGACGGATCGGCCTGCTCGATGGCGCTGACGCGCAGGCGGGCGTCGACGTGCACCCGGTCGCGCGGACCGGGCTGGATCGTCACCGGTGCGCGCAGGCTCAGGGCCCGGCACGCGCCGGTCGCGCCCGTCAGCACCTGCCAGGCCAGGTCGGCCATCGCCTCGGCCAGCGGCGGGCAGGGAAAGATCGAGTTGTGCAGCACGGCCAGCCGGCAGGCGCCGTCGTCGCGGGCGGCCTGGCCATGGTCGGGGCGGCGAGCCACCCGGCTGGTGTTGCCCCAGGCCAGGCGGCCGTCGGCGGCCAGGGCGATCAGGCCGGCATCGACTTCAGGGTGGGCCTGCAATACCTCGGCCACGGCGGATTCGGGCGCTTGCCCGGCGGCCAGGCGCCGCAGCACCGCCTGGTTCAGCGGCACGCCGTCGGCGCCCGGGCGGTTGGGCAGCCGGTGGCCGGTCACCAGCCCGACGCCGTCGGCGCCCGGCAGGAATTGCACCAGCGGTTCGGGGCGGTCGGGGCCGCTTTCGATCAGGGCCGCATGGCGGGCCCGCAGCCAGGCCGGCGGCAGGTCCAGCGCCGTCACGCCGCCGCGCTGGACTGTCGCGTGCTGCACCCGGCCGTCGTCGTCCAGCACGGCGACCACCGCGAAGCCGCCGATGGCGCCGTGGCCCAGCAGTTCGGCCCCCAGCGCGGCGGCGTGCACCGCGGCGCCGGCGTTGGGGCCGTAGGCGGCGACGCCGATGGTCATGCGGAGTTCCTGGTCGTGGGCATGGCGTCAGTCCGTATTGCTCGTCACCGGGTCGACGATGTTCAGGTTGGTGATGAAGCGCTGGAACAGCATGGCCAGCGCCAGCGGCGGCAGGGCGGCCAGCATGCTGGCCGCGGCGAACAGGCCCAGGTCGGCCCGAAAGCCCGGCATCAGCGGCGACAGCCCCAGCAGGGCCGCCGACAGCGTCTGCGCGGCCGTGCCGCCTGTCAGCACGATGGCGAACAGCAGATCGTTCCAGCCCACCAGGAAGGCGATGATGAAGGCCGCGGCAATGCCGGGCAGCGCCATCGGCAGGGTCACGTGGCGCAGCATCTGCCAGCGGGTGCAGCCGTCCATCCGCGCGGCGCGTTCGATTTCCACCGGCAGCGACGCGAAGTAGCCCATCAGCACCCACGACAGCAGCGGAATGACGGCGGTCAGGTAGACGATCCACAGCCCGAACAGGCTGCCGGCCAGGCCGATGGCGGCAAAGAACACGTAGTACGGAATCAGCAGGGCAATCGGCGGCAGCGTGCGCGAGGCCAGCAGCACGTACAGCAGCGGCCCCTTGAAGGGAAACTCGAAACGCCCCAGCACGTAGCCCGCCAGCGTGGCGATGGCGGTGCCGGCCGCCGCCGCAGGCAGCGCCACCAGCGCGCTGTTGACGAAGCCGGCCATGATGGCGCGGGTCTGGCCGCCGAAGATCGAATCCGAGCTGGACAGCCCCAGCACCCGCAGGTAGTTGTCGAAGGTATAGCCGCCGGCGTTGTGTGCCACGCCCATGATGATGGCCGACTCGTCCATGAACGAGGCCTTCAGCGTCCAGTACAGCGGGAACAGGCACCAGAACGCCACGGCCGCCACGCCGGCCCCGACCAGCCAGGGGCGCCAGCCTTCGCCGGCCGCTCTTGCGGTTTCACTACGCATGGCTGGCTCCTTGCGGACGCTTCTTGCGGATCAACATGAAATACGCCGTCGCCAGCAGCAGCGACAGCACCGTCAGCAGGAAGGCGGCGGCCGACGCCAGGCCGTATTTCGAGAACTCGAAGTTGTAGCGGAAGATCAAGAGCGGCAGGATCTGCGTGGACGTGCCCGGCCCCCCGCGGGTCAGCGAGAACAGCAGGTCGAACTGCCGCACGGCTTCCACCGTCATCACCACCAGCACGATCAGCGTGGTGTGCTTCAGGTGCGGCAGCGTGATGTGGCGAAAGCGCGCCAGGGGGCCGGCGCCGTCCACCCGCGCGGCGCGGTACAGGTCGCGCGGAATGGTCTGCAAGGCAGCCAGGTAGAAGAAGCTGCCCAGCGGCGCGATGTGCCACACGAAGGCCAGCGCCACCCAGAACAGCGCCCAGTCGCTGCCCAGCCACACGGTGCCCGGGCCGGCCAGGCCCAACGGCGTCAACAGACCGGTCAGCGCACCGAAGCTGGGATTGAGCAGGAAGGAAAACACCGTGGCCGTCACCACTTGCGACATGGCCCAGGGCAGCAATGCCAGTCCGCGCACCAGGCCGCGCAGCGGCATTTCTTCGTTGAGCACCAGTGCGATGCCCAGCGCCGCCACGAACGACCCCACCACGCACATCGCCACGAAGCCCAGGCTGCGCCAGATGGCGTCGGTCACGGCGGGGTCGGACAGCACTTCGCCGTAGAGATCGGCGCCGACGAATTCCTCTGTGCGCAGGATGGCATTGGTGTCGTGCAGGCTGAGCCAGAACGAATAGCCCAGCGGCACGCCGATGATCAGCGTGTTCAGCGCATACACGGCGATGATGACCGTCAGCGCAAAGCTCAGGTCCGACATCTCTTTGCCGCCGGGGGCGGCGCGCGTCGCGGACGTCTGCGGCAGGCTGGCGGCGCTCATGTGCGCGGCTCCTCGCCGCCATGCACGCGCAGGCCGGCGGCGTCGAACAGGTACAGGCGGGCTTCGGGCAGGGCCAGCGCGATGGGGGCGCCCACCTCGTAGCGGCGCTCCGGCGGCAGGCGGGCGCGCAGGCGCGGCCCGTCTTCGCCCGCGGTGGCCACGTCCACGAACTGGTCCGGGCCCACCGGTTCCACCGCCCAGACATGGCCCTGCAGCAGCACGCCGCTGCCGGCCAGCGGCGCGGGCGCCATGGCTTCGGGGCGGATGCCCAGGGCGGCCTGGCTGCCGGCGGGCAATGCGCGCGCGGCCGCGGCCAGCGCGGGCGGCAACGCGTAGACGCCGCCGGCGGTGCGCAGCGCCGGGGCGCCGTCCTGCGCGTCCAGCGTGCCGCGCAGGAAGTTCATGCCCGGGTTGCCGATGAAGTCCGCCACTTCCATGGTGGCCGGGCGGCGGTAGATGGTGTCCGGGTCGGCGAACTGCAGCAGGTTGCCGCCCGACATCACCGCGATGCGATCGGCCAGCGTCATGGCTTCGACCTGGTCGTGGGTGACGTAGATGAAGGTCGCGTTCAGGCTGCGGTGCAGGCGCTTGAGCTCGACCCGCATGTCGGTGCGCAGCTTGGCGTCCAGGCTGGACAGCGGCTCGTCGAACAGGAACAGGTCGGGGTCGCGCACCACGGCGCGGCCGATCGCCACGCGCTGGCGCTGGCCGCCCGACAACTGGTAGGGCTTGCGGTCCAGCATCGATTCGACCCGCAGCAGCGCGGCCGCGCGGTCGACCCGGCTGCGCACCTCGGCCGCGGGCATCTTCTGCATGCGCAGCGGAAAGCCGATGTTCTCGCGCACGGTCATGTGCGGATACAGCGCGATGCTCTGGAACACCATGGCCACGTTGCGCCGGTGCGGCGGCACCTGGTCCACGCGCCGGTCGTCGATGCGGATCTGGCCGCCCGTGGGCGTGTCCAGTCCCGCGATCATGTTCAGCGTGGTGGTCTTGCCACAGCCCGACGGCCCCAGCAGCACCACGAATTCACCATCGCGGATGTCCAGGTCCAGTGAATGCACGGCCGTGAAGCGCGTGTACGACTTCTGTATGCCTTGCAGGGATACGCTGGCCATGTCAGCTCCGCTTCAAGATCTTGGCGTACTTCTTGTACAGGCCGTCCCAGCGCGCCCGCAGCTCGGTGGCCACCTGCACAGGCGTGCGGGTGCCTTTGATCAGCATGTCCTGCGCGATCATCTCGTGCATGCCGGTATCCCATTCCTGGTACCAGGGCGCCTTCAGGATGTTGGCGGCCACGGCTTTCTCGCGGCCTTCGAACAGCCACTGGTAGACCTGCTCCCTGTAGGCTGGGTACATCCATTTCATGATGGCGGCGCGGCTGTCGGCATCGCGGTACAGCTCGGGAAACGGCACTTCCAGGTTGGCCTTGGCGATCCAGTTCTTGTGCGTGGTCAGCTGGCCGGCGCGGTCGCGGTAGCCGAAGTACTTGACCAGTTCCCACAGCGCGGCCTGCTCGGCGTCGCTGCGCTTGCGGGTCGACATGCACAGCAAGGCATGGCCCACCAGCACCGTGTCGTGGGTGGCGCCCGGCACTACCGGGTTGTAGCTGGAATGCTCGGCGATCTGGCTCTTGGCCGGGTCGTTGTAGTTGAAGCTGTAGTAGTCGATGTTCAGGTGGAAGGCGTGCTGGCCTTTCATCCACGAGCTGGACGTCTCGGTGCCCGACCAGGTCAGCACGGCGCGCTGCACCAGCTCGTCGTCCCACCAGCGCTTCCAGTCGGTCAGCACCTTCACCAGCGGCGTGTCGGGGCCGAAGGTGGCGCGCAGTTCGCCGTTGACAAAGCGCTCGCCTTCGGCAAAGCACTGGGCGATCAGGGCCCATGGCAGGCCGGTCCAGGCGTTGTACCAGGGCATCAGCATGGGGTGCTGGGCCAGGCCCTTTTTCTTGATCTCGCGCGCCTGCTTTTCGACGGTGGCCCAGTCCTGCGGGTAGTCGGCGGCGTTGGCGGTGCCGCCAAAGCCTGCCTCGCCCAACATCTTTTCATTGCGGAACAGGGCGTAGGGGCCGCCGTTGTAGTAGGTCAGGCCCAGGTAGCGGCCGTCGGTGGCGCGGGCATCGTCGACGATGCCGGGGAACATCTGCTTCTGGATGTCGGCCAGGCCGGGCATGTCGTCGATGGGGCGGATCCACCCGGCCGCATACCAGCGCGAGGCCTGGCCGCGCTGGGCGTAGAACATGTCCAGCGGCGCCTTGGCGGCCAGCTGGGTTTCCAGCACCGCGGCGTAGTCGCCGGGAATGGGCGACAGGTTCACCGGCACGCCGCTTTCCTGGGTGAAACGCGTCGCGCCTTGCTGCACGATTTCACTGCCCCAGGGCCAGAAGGCGAAGGTCAGCGGCGCGGCCTGCTGCGCCAGCGCCCGCAGGGGCCAGCCGCCGGCCGCCAGCCCGGCAGCACCGGCCAGGCCCGCGGCGCCGCGCAGGAGAAAGCCGCGGCGGTCCAGGCCGGCGCGGTCAGGCGACGCCGGGCCCGGGTGGGGGTGGCCATCGGGAAAAGGGGGCAGGGGCATGCTGGACTTCCTTGTTGTGGGAACGACGACAAAGAAACGGTGCAGCAACAGCGGTGGGGCGATCGCAATGTGACTGCATGGTCACATCAAACGTGAAGATATGGCTTTCGCGTCCGGGGCAGCAAGGGGGGAGTTTCCCTAACGGGATGCGCCGACGCCTCGGCCCATGCACGGGCGGCGTTTGCCAGGAAGGTTTTCGGGCCGATCCGCAGCCCGGCGGGAATGGGGCCGGCGCGCGGCGGCGCCAGCCCCCGGGGCCGTCAGATCAGCCCGCGAATGCCGGCGATGCCGTGCGCGCCGTGGCGCAAGGCCTGCGACACGGTCTGGGTGGATTGCCCGCCCAGCGCGAACACCGGAATGCCGGCGTCGCGGTTGCCTTCCACAAAGCCTTCCCAGCCCAGCGTGGGCGCGCCGGGGTGGCTGGGCGTATCCAGCACGGGGCCGAGCACCGCGAAGTCGGCGCCCAGCTCGCGCGCATGCACCACCTGCGCGTTGTCGTGGGCGGACACGCCGACCAGCGCGCCGGCCGGCAGCTCGGGGCGGGCCGTCAGGCGGGCGGCATCCGCGCTGCGCAGGTGCACGCCATCAGCCTCGCGCCACCAGGCGGCCGGGTGGGCGCTGTTGACCAGCACCCGCGCGCCCGCGGCGCGGCAGCGCTTGACGATCTGCTGCAGCGCCTCGTGCAGCGAGGCCGATGCCGCGCCGTCCGGCCATTGCGGCTCGCGCAGCTGCACCAGCTTGACGCCGCGCGCCAGCGCCGCATCCAGCCGACCCAGGAAGGCCGCCAGCCCGGCCCGCGAGCCGATGGAACTGATGCCGTAAGCCGTGGGCAGTTGCAGCCAGCGCAGCGGCGGCAGCGTGGCGGGCAAAAGGTCGCCCACCGCGGCGGCGTTGGCCGGGTCTACCCATTCCAGGCGCTGGTTTTCCAGGCTGCGCGGTTCGCCTTCCCACGCCGTGACGTGGCAGAACGCCAGGCGCACCGTGGTGTGGGGGTAGACGTGCACGTAGGTCACCCACGGACGCGATTGCGTCACGCGGATGCCGATTTCTTCCTGCAATTCGCGCGCCAGGGCCTGCAGCACGGTTTCGCCGGGCTCCAGCTTGCCGCCGGGCAGTTCCCACCAGCCCGACCAGGGCTTGCCTTCGGGGCGCTGCCCCAGGAGCAGCATGCCGTCCGGGCGCAGGATCAGGCCGGCGGCGACATCGATGATCTTGTCAGACATGGCGGGCAGCCCAGTCGCGCGCGAATTGGTAGGCGACGCGGCCCGAACGCGAGCCGCGTTCGATGGTCCATTGCAGCGCCTCGGTGCGCGACGGCTCGATCTGCGCCTCGGGGCAGCCCAGCTCGCGCAGCCAGTGGTAGACGATGTCCAGGTAGTCGTCCTGCTTGAACGGGTAGAACGACAGCCACAGGCCGAATCGCTCGGACAGCGAGATCTTCTCTTCCACGGTTTCGCCGGGGTGGATCTCGCCGTCGGGCTGGTGCTTGGCCGCCAGGTTCTCGCTCATGTATTCCGGCATCAGGTGGCGCCGGTTGGACGTGGCGTAGATCAGCACGTTGTCGCCCGAGGCGGACACCGAGCCGTCCAGCACCGACTTCAGCGCCTTGTAGCCGGCTTCGCCTTCCTCGAACGACAGGTCGTCGCAGAACACGATGAAGCGTTCGGGGCGCGAGGCCACCAGTTCGACGATGTCGGCCAGGTCGCCCAGGTCGGACTTGTCGACCTCGATCAGGCGCAGGCCCCGGTCGCCGTAGGCGGCCAGCATGGCCTTGACCAGCGAGCTCTTGCCGGTGCCGCGCGCGCCGGTCATCAGCACGTTGTTGGCCGGCTTCTTGTCGATGAACTGCTGGGTGTTGCGGTCGATGATGCCTTTCTGGCGCTCGATGTGCTGCAGGTCCTGCAGGTCGATGGTGGCTACGTGGCGTACGGCGTCCAGCCAGCCGCGCGAGCCGCGCTTGCGCCAGCGGAACGCGTGCGCGCTCCAGTCGATTTCGGGCGGGGCCGGGGGCAGCCAGGCTTCAAGCTGCGCCAGCACGCGCTCGGCGCGCTGGATGAGGGTGGTGAATTCGTTTGCGGTCACGGTGTAGTCCTGGGAGAGCGAACGGGCGGGCCCTGGCGTCGGGCCCGCGGCGCATTCGCGGGCATCGTCGGATGAGGGGGGCGCGTTCCGCCGCAAGGCGTCCTGGAACACGCGCCGCTCAACGGTTGTCACCGGCCGGGGCCGCAGTGATGCCGCGGGCCGCCGGGGGGCAGTGACAGGCGATGGGTAAGGCACAGCCACTGGATTGCACTGCTGCCGCCCACCGCCGGGGTCAGCCGGACGGCGGGCGACGGTAAAACGGTCAGGAACGGTAGTCGGCGTTGATCGTCACGTACTCGTGCGAGAAGTCGCAGGTGTAGACGGTGTCGCTGACCTGGCCGCGGCCCAGCGCGATGCGGACCGTGATCTCGGCCTGCTTCATGACGCGTTGGCCATCGGCTTCCTGGTAGTCGGGGTTGCGGCCGCCATCGCGCGCCACCAGCACGTCGTCCAGCCACAGGCGGATGCGCGACACGTCCAGGTCGTCGATGCCGGCGTAGCCGACGGCGGCCAGGATGCGGCCCAGGTTGGGGTCCGACGCGAAGAAGGCGGTCTTGACCAGCGGCGAGTGCGCCACGGCGTAGGCCACCTTCAGGGCTTCTTCGGTGTTGCCGGCTTCTTCGACGCGCACCGTCATGAACTTGGTGGCGCCTTCGGCGTCGCGCACGATCTTCTGCGCCAGTTCCAGGGCAGCGGCCGACAGGGCCTCGCGCACGGCGACGTAGGCGGCGTCGGTTTCGGCGTTGATTTCCACGCCCGACTTGCCGGTGGCGGCAATGATGAACGAGTCGTTGGTGGAGGTGTCGCCGTCAACCGTGATGCGGTTGAACGAGGCGTCGGCGATTTCGACGGCCAGCTTGCGCAAGAGCGGCTGGGCGATGCCGGCGTCGGTGGCCAGGAAGCTGAGCATGGTCGCCATGTTGGGGCGGATCATGCCGGCGCCCTTGCTGATGCCGGTGAAGGTGACGGTCTTGCCGGCGATCTGGACGCGGCGCGACGAGATCTTGGGCAGGGTGTCGGTGGTCATGATGCCGTGCGCGGCGCTGGACCAGTGGTCGGCGGCCAGGTCGGCGATAGCGCCGGGCAGGCCGGCGAACAGGCGATCCAGGGGCAGCGGTTCGAGAATCACGCCGGTCGAGAACGGCAGCACCTGTTCGGCGGGCACACCCAGCAGGCGGCCGAGTTCGACGCAGGTGTCCTGGGCCTTCTTCAGGCCTTCGGCGCCGGTGCCGGCGTTGGCATTGCCGGTGTTGATGACCAGGGCGCTGATCGGGCCGCCGGCGGCCAGGTGGGCCTGGCAGACCTGCACGGGCGCGGCGCAGAAGCGGTTGCGCGTGAACACGCCGGCAACGCTGGTGCCTTCGGCCAGGCGGAAAACCGTCAGGTCGCGTCGGTTGGCTTTGCGGATGCCGGCCTCGGTGACGCCGATTTCTACGCCGGCAACAGGGAAAATTTCGGACTCGGAGGGGATCAGCAGGTTAACGGCCATGACTTCGTCTCATGAATGAGAAGGACGGAATCGCCGCCTGGGCCAGGCGGCGCGCGGGGGGGAAAGCTTCGTATTATCCCACTGCTTTGCGACAGGCAGCGGCGGGCGGCGCAACGCCGGCGGTCAGGGGGCGGTCCGCATGGCGGCCACGTCCAGCACGCCGGCGTCGCGGTTGGACAGGATGCCGCGCACGGTGCCGTCCGGCGCCTGCAGCACCGACATGCCGGCGGCGATCTCCTTGCCGTCGGCCTGGCGCGCCGAGCGGCCGCGCGAGGGCGAAAACAGCAGGTCGCCGGCCTGCACGCCGGGCACGCGCGGGCCGGCGGTCAGCATGCGGGTGCCGGTGGGGTAGGTGATGCCGCCCAGTGCGCTTTCGCGCGCCAGCAGGCCTTCGAATGCCAGCAGGCGGCGCTGGGCGTCCAGCGTCATGTCCACCTTCAAGAGCGGCATGCCGGCTACGGTCAGGGGCTCGCTGCCTTCGGCGCTGAGCCGCCAGCGCGGCGCCGGGCTGGCCGGGTCGGGGGCGCTGGCGCGGGCGGCCTCGTCGACCTTGATCCAGGCGCCGGCCGGCACCGGCTGCTGGTTCAGGGTGTTGCCGATGGCCAGGTGGCAGCTGGCAAATCGGGGCTGGCCGCCCAGCATCACGAATTCCAGGCGGTGGCCGTGGGCGCAGAGCCAGCCGTCCTGGGCCTGGTCGCGGGCGATCTCGACCGACAGGGTTTCGGGCTGGCGGGCGGTGGCCGGGTAATGGAACAGGCGGGTCGCGCTGACGCCCTGCACCGAGGCCAGGTGGCCCTCTGGAAAGGTGGCGCGGTCGAACGAGCCGGGGTCGCCCGGGGTGGTGACGCGCAGTACCGTCCCGGCGGGCATGTCCACGCCGGCCAGCCGGGTGGGCTGGGGCAGCGTCATGTTCAGGCTGGCGTCCTGGCGGGCGTCGCGCTGGGCGGCCAGCCACAGGCTCAGTTGCTGGTAGGGGAAGATGGCGCCGATGCTGGCCAGCAGCGCCATCAGGATCGCGCCGCCGCGCCGGTGTTCGCCCAGCCACAGCCTGGCGCCGCGGCTGGTGGCCAGCACGGCCAGCCAGGTCAGCAGCGTGGACAGGCAGGCCAGCGAGACCACCATCATCACGTAGAAATTACCGCCAGGAAGAGATACCGGAATCATGGCGGCAATTATGCGCCAAACCGATGGCGTTTTCCGGCGCGGGCGGGGGGAAAACCGCCGGCCGCAAACGGTTGGCCGGACGGCGCCTGCCGCCCGAGGCCGTCGCCTAGTCCTTGGCCGCGGCCGAACGCGTGGCCACCACCTGCAGCTTCAGCTCGCCCAGCGCCTGAAAAAGCGCGTTGCGGCTGCCTTCGGGCAGCTCGCCGAACATGGATTTCACCCACGACTCGTGCGCCCGCGCCATCCTGGCGAAGCTCTTCTTGCCCTGCGGCGTCAGTTTGATGAGCGAGCTGCGGCGGTCGGATTCGACCTTGGTGCGCACCACCAGGCCTTCTTTTTCGAGCTGGTCGGTGATGCCGGTGATATTGCCGTTGGTCACCATCATGTGGCGCGACAGTTCGCCCATCTTCATGCCCTTGGGGGCGCGCTGCAGTTGCGCCATCAGGTCGAAACGGGGCAGGGTGGTGTCGAACTCGTTGCGCAGCCGGCTGCGGATCTCGCCTTCGATGAGATTGGCGCAGGTCAGCATGCGCAGCCACAGGCGCAGCGCATGGTGGTCGTCGGGCGCGGCGCGGGATTCCAGGTCGGGAGCGTCTGTCATGGTCGGGAAGGTTACCGGGAATACAGGGTGAAGGGCGGTTTTCGACGGGCGGATTTCTTGAGTATCCGCCGGATGTCGGGTAATGTCCGCGCGGGGCTGGTGAAAACCCTAGACTTGTTTTGGCGAATACTTTAAACCTAAACTATGAACCACGCCAGTTCTCCCCATGCCGCATCACGGGATCGGCTGCTGCGGGCGCCGGTCTGACGGCCGCCTAACCAGGCCGGCAGGCCGGGCATAGAAGTCCTTCGAATCGCAATTCCAAAAAAACACCCTCTGCGCGGCTCGCGCACGGAGCACACCACCATGCGTTTGATCACTTCCCTCGTTGCCGCCGCCGCGCTGGTTCCGGCACTGGCCTGCGCCGACCCGGTCAAGGTCGGCATCGCCAACGATATTTCCGGCCCGTTCTCGGCGTTGGGCGCCGAAGCCCGCGACGGCTTCAACCTGGCCATCAAGCAGCTGGGCAGCAAGCTGGGCGGCCAGCCCGCCGAATTCCTGCAGACCGACATGGGCGGCAACCCCGACCAGGCCCGCCAGCTGGTCACGCGCTACATCCAGCGCGACAAGGTCGATTTCTTCACCGGCCCGATCGGCTCGAACGTGGCGCTGGCCGTCGGCCCCGCGCTGTTCGCCGCCAAGGTGCCGTACCTGTCGAACAACCCGGGCCCCAGCCAGTTCGCCGGCGCCCAGTGCAATAACTACTGGTTCGGCTCGTCGTACCAGAACGACGCCTTCCACGAAGCCGCCGGCAAGGTCGCCGCCGACCGCGGCTTCAAGAAGATGTTCATCATGGCCCCGGACTACCCGGCGGGCAAGGATGCGCTGACCGGCTTCAAGCGCGGCTACAAGACCGCCCCGGGCGACGAGGTCTACACCAAGCTCGGCCAGATCGACTACGCCGCCGAGATTGCCCAGATCCGCGCCGCCAAGCCGGACGCCGTCTACATCTTCCTGCCGGGCGGCATGGGCATCAATTTCGTCAAGCAATTCGTCTCGGCCGGCCTGTCGCAAAGCGTCAAGCTGATCGGCCCGGGCTTCTCGGCCGACGAAGACGTGATCCAGGCCGTGGGCGAACCCATGCTGGGCATGTACAACACCGCGCAGTGGGCGCATGACCTGGACGTGCCGCAGAACAAGGCCTTCGTCGAGGCCTTCCGCAAGGAATACAACGGCCGCTACCCGTCGGTGTACGCCGCCCAGGCCTATGACGTCATCATGGCCATGGACGCCGCCGTCAAGCAGGCCGGCGGCAAGGCCGCCGACCGCGAGGCCATCGTCAAGGCGCTGGAAAAGGCCGACTACCCCTCGGTGCGCGGCAGCTACACCTACGGCAAGAACCACTACCCGATCCAGGCCTACTACCTGCGCGTCGTCGACAAGGACGCCAGCGGCCGCATCACCAACAAGCTGGTGGGCAAGGTCTTCGACAAGTATCAAGACGTCTACGTCGGCGACTGCAAGCTCTGACGCTCGCAAACGACAAACGATAAGGCTCTGCCCCGCGGGGTCGCACGGAGCCGGCTTTGCCGGTCCGTCGCGACGCCCCCTTGAGGGGGAAGCGCGCAGCGCTTCGGGGGTGGGAAGACCAGAGGGGATTTTTTCATGACGTTCACGCTCATCGTCGAGCAATTGCTGAACGGTCTGCAGTTTGGGTTGATGTTGTTTCTGATCGCGGCCGGGCTGACCCTGGTGTTCGGCATCATGGACATCATGAATCTGGCGCACGGCTCGCTCTATATGGCAGGCGCCTATGTCGCCGCCGAAACCATGCAGCGCACGGGGTCGTTCACGGCCGCGGTGCTGGTCGCGGCGGTCGCCACCGGCCTGGTCGGGGTGGCGCTGGAACTCACGCTGATCCGCCGCCTGGCGCTGCGCGATCACCTGGCCCAGGTGCTGGGCACCTACGCCGTCATCCTCATCGCCAATGACCTGGTCAAGATGATCTGGGGCCCGGCCCCCGTCATGCTCAACATGCCCGCCATGCTGTCCGGCCCGGTGCGGCTTTTGCCCGACCTGCTCTATCCCGCCTACCGCCTGATGATCATCGTCTTCGGCGTGGCCTCGGCCGTGGGCTTGTACTGGTTCGTCACGCGCACCCGCGCCGGCGTGCTGGTGCGGGCCGGCGCCTCGAACCGCCAGATGGCCACGCTGATGGGCGTGCGCGTGCCGCTGTTGTTCCTGGGCGTATTCGTGCTGGGCGCCATGCTGGCGGCCGTGGCCGGCGCGCTGCTCGGGCCGATCACCTCGGTGCAGGTCGGCATGGGTGAGGAAATCCTCATCCTGGTGCTGGTGTGCATCGTCATCGGCGGCATCGGCTCGATCCGCGGCGCCTTTGTCGGGGCGCTGCTGGTGGGCATGGTGGACACCGCCGGGCGGGCCTTCCTGCCGATGCTGCTGCGCCAGGTGTTCTCGCCTGCCGTGGCTTCCAGCGTCGGCCCCACGCTGGCCGCGATCGCCATCTATGTATTGATGGCGGCGGTCCTGGTGTTCCGGCCTTCCGGCCTGTTTCCGGCGCGAGGCTGAGCATGCGGATGTCTTCGACTCTCTGGACCCTGGCCCTGCTGGCCCTGCTGGCGGTGTTTCCGCTGGTGGCGCCGGCGCTGGGCCTGGACTTCTATATTTCTTTCGTGCGCCGCGTGCTGATCTACGCGCTGGCCGCGACCAGCCTGAACCTGATCCTGGGCTATGGCGGCATGGTGGCGCTGGGCCACGCGGCCTTTTTCGGCGCAGGCGCCTACGCGGTGGGCATCCTGGCGATGTCGGGCGTGACCTCGGCGCTGGTGTCCTGGCCGGTGGCGATGGCGCTGGCCGGCCTGCTGGCCTGCATCACCGGCGCGATCTCGCTGCGCACCCGCGGTGTGTACTTCATCATGATCACGCTGGCGTTTGCCCAGATGCTGTTCTACATCTTCATCTCGCTGCGCCAGTATGGCGGTGAAGACGGCCTGAACCTGCCCGGCTATTCCACGCTGCCCGGCATCGACCTGGCCAACGACGTGTCGTTCTATTACCTGGTGCTGGCGCTGTTCGCGGTGGCGATGTGGCTGTTCGGCCGGGTGGTGGCCTCGCGCTTCGGCACGGCGCTGCAAGGCATCCGCGAAAACGAATCGCGCATGGAATCGCTGGGTTATCCCGTCTACCGCATCAAGCTCACGGCGTTCACGTTGAGCGGCGCGGCGGCCGGGCTGGCGGGCGCGCTGCTGGCCAACCACAACCTGTTCATCTCGCCCAGCCTCATGCACTGGACCCAGTCGGCCAACCTGCTGATCATGGTGCTGGTGGGCGGCATCGGCCTGCGCTACGGCGGCGTGGCGGGTGCGGTGGTGATGCTGGTGCTGGAAGAAGTGCTGCGCCAATGGACCGAATACTGGCACCTGCCGCTGGGCGTGCTGCTGCTGTGCGTGGTGTTCGGCGCGCCGCGCGGCCTGGTGGGCCTGTTCGGTCCGCTGTTCGGCGGCGGCAAGGCGGCATCAACCGGCAAGGCGGGATCATGAGTCAACCCCAATCCCCATCTCAGTCCAGTACGCCTGCCTTGCAGGCCAGCAACCTGGTGCGCCGCTTTGGCGCGCTGGTGGCCACCGACAATGTCTCGATCTCGCTGAACCCGGGCGAGATCCATGCCCTGATCGGGCCCAACGGCGCCGGCAAGTCCACGCTGATCCACCTGCTGTCGGGCACGCTGGCGGCCGATTCCGGCACGCTGGCCGTGGGCGGGCGCGACGTCACGGCCATGAACGCGCACCAGCGCGTGGCGGCGGGCCTGTCGCGTTCGTACCAGATCACCAACATCTTCAAGCAGTCCAGCGTGCTGGACAACCTGGTGCTGGCCGTGCAGGCGCACGCCGGCAGCAGCTTCCGTTTCTGGCGGCCGCGCGCCGCCGAAGCGGCCCTGTACGAGCAGGCCCGCGAACTGGCGCACGAATGCGCCATCGCCCCGGCCCTGCTGGACCGCGCCGCCGGCACGCTGCCGCACGGCGAGCAGCGCAAGGTGGAATTCGCGCTGGCCCTGGCCGCCCGGCCCAGCGTGCTGCTGCTGGACGAACCCATGGCCGGCATGGGGCCCGACGAGACCCTGCGCCTGACCGAACTGATCGAAGCCCTGCGCGGCCGCGCCGCGATGCTGCTGGTCGAACACGACATGCAGGCCGTGTTCCGGCTGGCCGACCGCATTTCGGTGCTGGTCTATGGCCGGGTGATCGCCACCGGCACGCCCGACGAAATCCGCGCCAATCCGGACGTGCGCCAGGCCTACCTGGGCGACGACGAGACGGCGCCCGCGCGCCAGGAGACAGCGTGATGCTCAGCATTGAATCGGCCCAGAGCGGCTACGGCGCCAGCCAGGTGCTGTTCGGCGTGGACCTGCAGATCGGCGCCGGCCAGGTGGTGACCTTGCTGGGCCGCAACGGCATGGGCAAGACCACGCTGTTGCGCACGCTGTTCGGGCAACTGCCGCTGCGCGGCGGCAAGATCAGCTTCGCCGGCCAGGACATCAGCGGCTGGAGCCCCGACCGCATTGCGCGCACCGGCATGGCGATCGTGCCCGAAGGGCGCCAGTGCTTTCCCAACCTGACCGTGCGCGAACACCTGACGGCCTTCGTGGCCGCGCGCAACCCGTCCATTGGCGAACCCTGGACACCCGAACGCGTGTTCGAGCTGTTTCCACGCCTGGGCGAACGCGCCCGCAACATGGGCAACCAGCTGTCGGGCGGCGAACAGCAGATGCTGGCCATTGGCCGCGCGCTGGTCACCAACCCGCGGCTGTTGATCCTGGACGAGGCCACCGAGGGCCTGGCGCCCAAGATCCGCGAGGAAATCTGGCATTGCCTGGCGCGCCTGCGGCAGGCCGGCCAGACGATCCTGGTGATCGACAAATACGTCGAACGCCTGCTCAGCCTGGCTGACCGCCATGTCATCCTGGAACGCGGCAAGGTGGTCTGGAACGGTGACTCCGCCGCGCTGGACGCCGACCGCGGCCTGTGGGAACGCTACCTGGGCGTGTAGCGCGAAAGCCGCAGCCCCGATGCGGGTGGCGGCTTTTCTTTCGATATAAAACGCAATAAACGCACGGATCGGCGCAGCCTGCGCGAAACAGGCTGACCTTTGGCAAATTCGCGCGTTTACGCCTGTTTCAATTCATCCCGCTGTTCTCTACACTTAGCGCGCCGTGCGATCCCGCGTGGATGCGTCACGTCTCAAACAGGGCCCAGCGTCTCAACAGGCCCGGACTGTCAGGAAGACTTCGCATGGCGAAATGGGGTTTGCGCAAAAAATCATTGATGGCGCTGTTGCTGGCGTGCCTGGTCGCTCTGGCGCCGGCCGCGCTGATAGGATGGCAGGTGCTGGACGGGGTCCGCGACCACTTCGGCCGCGCGTTCGCCGACAATTTCACTCAACTGAACCGCCAGCGCATCCTGGCGCCGGTGTCGCGCGAACTGGCGCTGTCGCAGCGCCTGGCCGACAGCGAAGTCACGCGCCGCTGGCTGCGCAATGAAAGCGATCCGGCCGCGCGCGAGCTGTTCTTCCGCGAAGCCGATGGGTACCGGCGCGACCTGCTGGGCCGCGCCTACTTCATCGCCAGCGCCGCCACCGGCCACTATTACTTCAACGATGACCAGCCCCTGTCCGAGGCGCCGCGCTACACGCTCAGCCGCGAGGCCGCCGACGACGGCTGGTTCTACAGCACGCTCAAGTCGCCCAACCGCTACAACATCAACGTCAATCCCGACCTGAAGCTCAAGACCACGCGGGTCTGGATCAACGTGCAGGTGCGCGACGGCGACAAGGTCATCGGCCTGACCGGCGCCGGCCTGGACGTGGGCGGCTTCCTGCGCGACTTCGTCAATAGCGGCCAGCCGGGCGTCACCCCCATCATCGTCGACGAAGATGGCGCGATCCAGGCGCACATGGACCCCACCCTGATCGCCTACAACTCGGGCGCGGGCGGGGCCGGCGGCAAGGACGGCCGCGGCATGGTGTTCAACCTGCTGGACGCCGGGCACGGCCGCGACGAACTGCGCGCGGCCCTGCACGCCGCCCAGGCCGACCCGCAATCGGTGCAATCCGCCTGGGTCACCCTCGACGGGGTGCGCCAGCTGGTGTCGGTGGCCTACATGCCCGAATTGCGCTGGCACGTGCTGACCGTGGTGGACCTGGGCGCTGCCCGGGTGCTGGATACCGACTGGCTGTGGCCCGCGGCAATCGGCCTGGTGCTGCTGTTCGCCGCGCTGCTGCTGTGCTTCGGCTATGCCATTGAACGCCTGATGCTGCGGCCGTTGCGCCGCCTGCAGCAGTCCGCCCGTGCCATCGCCAACGGCAGCTACGACGTGCGCCTGCCGCCGGGCGGGCAGGACGAGATCGGCGACCTGAGCCGCGCCTTCGGCGTAATGGCCGACAAGGTGCGCCAGCACACCGCCGAACTCGAGACCAAGGTGCGCGAACGTACCTCCGCACTGGAAGACGCCAACCGCGCCATGGCCGCCGCTCACAAGAAGATCGGCGATTCCATCGACTACGCCAGCCTGATCCAGCGCGCCATCCTGCCCGACCGCCAACTGACCCAGTCGCTGGGCGCGCATCACTTCGTGCTGTGGAAGCCGCGCGACGTGGTGGGCGGCGATTTCTATGTGTTCCGCTCCGATGGCAACAATTGCCTGCTCGGCATCATGGACTGCGCCGGCCACGGCGTGCCCGGCGCGCTGATGACCATGCTGGCCCGCGCGGCCATCGACCTGGCCATCACCGAGGCCGGGCCGGCCGACCCGGCGGGCATCCTGGCGCGTACCGACAGCGCGATCCGGGCCATGCTTGCGGATGCGCAACTGCCCCGTGCCCTGGCCACCAATACGGACGCGGGCCTGGTATATATTGACCGCGAATCCGGCAGCTTGCGGTATGCCGGCGCCAAGATCAGCCTGTATGCCAGCGACGGCCAGACCCTGCGCGAAGTGCCCGGAGGCAAGCGCGCGCTGGGCGACAAGCGCACGGGGGTTTACCAGAACATCGAGCTGCGCATGGAACCCGGCTGGACGTACTACCTGGCCACCGACGGCTTCCTGGACCAGGCGGGCGGCGAGCACGGCTTCGGTTTCGGCAACACGCGTTTCGCCGAAATGCTCAAGAGACACGCGCAGCAGCCGTTAACCGAACAGGCGGCCGCTTTTTCCGAGGCCTTGGCCCAGTATCAAGGCGGACGGCCGCAGCGCGATGACATTACCTTGCTGTCTTTCCGTTTCGAATAATCGTTATCAGGGCGGTAACTCCCATGAATGCCTCCGATCTCTACGCATTGGGCGAGCGGTTCGACCAGAACCGCACCCTGCTGTGCTTCAACGGGCCGATCTCCCGTAGCCTGATCGAGGAAATCGGCAATGCGCTGAAGAACTACCTGAATGCCGAACACGCCCGGCCGGCGGAAGCCATGGACGTGTTCTCGGTCTACATCGAGATGATCCAGAACATCCGCCAGTACGCCGCGCAGAACGGCGATGCCGATGCCGCCGCCACCGTGGTGATCGGCCGCCGTGACGAAAGCCGCTATGTGGTGTCGGCCGGCAACCTGGTCAAGGCCGAAGACGGCCGCCATCTGGTGGACCGCATCCAGCGACTGGCCGCGCTGGACAAGGCGGCCCTGAAAGCCGAATACAAGGCTCAGCTGCACAAGCCGCGCACCCCCGGCGTTGCCTCGGGCGCCGGCCTGGGGCTGATCGACATCGCGCGCCGGGCGGGCGCACCGCTGGAAGCCAGCCTGACGCCCGCGGCGGGCGAGGGCAAGGCGTTCTTCAGCCTGAGCGTCGTGATCTGACCGCCGCCTCTCCGCGCGCCCTAGACCCTTTTCGGAGTGATTGATGAAAGACCTGAATATTCCCGGGACCCAGTCCACGCCCGCCATTACCGCCGACTTCGCCGCCGGCGTGCTGGCGATGCGCGGCGATTCCTACCCCGAGAATTCCTTCGAGCTGTTCGGCCCGGTGATCGAGTGGGTCGAGACCTACCTGCAGGGCGGCGATGCGCCGCTGAACCTGGAACTTGAACTGCTGTACCTGAACACCAGCAGCATCAAGTCGGTGATGGACATCTTCGACCTGCTGGAAGCCGCCCACGGCAAGGGCCGCAGCGTCAGCGTCACCTGGTTCTACGACATGCGCAACGAGCGCGTGGGCGAACTGGCCGAGGAATTCAAGGAAGACTGCACCTTCCCGTTCTCGGTCGTCGGCCGCCAATGAAGCCCGGCAACGCCGAGCTGGACGAACGCATCGGCCGCCTGCTGGCGGATCCGGCCTACGCCGGGCATCCCCTGCGTGACGCATTGCAGGACCTGTGGCGGCACACCGCCGAGCAGATGGCGCGGATCGAACGCGTCACCCACCTGTCCGACGCCTACCAGTCCATGGCGCACCAGCGGGAAATGGGTCTGTGCGAACAGTTCGACCGGCAGTTGCGACGCCTTGCCCGTATCGCCCGTATCTCCGACCACTACCAGAGCATGATGCGCGACCTGAACGCGGCGCTGGAAGAAACCTCCAGCCGCGATCCCCTGACGGGTCTCTTGAACCGGCGCGCGCTGATGGAAATGATCAAGCAGGAAGTCCAGCGCGCCGCCCGCGGCGGCCAGGCCTTCGTCGTCGCCATGCTGGACGTGGACCACTTCAAGTCGGTCAACGACCGCTACGGTCACGAAATCGGCGACCGCGCCCTGGTCGAACTGGCCGGCGCCATGCGCAACAGCGTGCGTGAATACGACCTGTGCGGTCGCTGGGGCGGCGAGGAATTCCTGGTGCTGCTGCCCGCGACCCCGCCGGAAACGGCGCAGGGCGTGATGGACCGCCTGGTGGGCGCGGTGCGGGGATTGGCGATCAATGTCGGCGCAGACGTGCTGCGCCTGACCGTCAGCATCGGCATGGCGTATCACCAGCTCGGAGAAACTTTTTCAGAAACGCTCAGCCGGGCGGACCAGGCGCTGTACCTGGCCAAGCAGGACGGACGCGATCGCGTCGCGCTTGGATTCCCCCGGCCCTGAAATGAACCCGGAATCGCAGTCTTCCGGTATGGAGCCCCTTATGCTTGATTCTCATCCAGGTGGTTCAAGCGCGGCCCCGCAAGGCGCCGCGTGGCAGGTGGACAACTACCTGGCGTCGATGGACCGGGCACTGCTGCTGTTCGATTTCGACGCGGCCGGTTCGCTCCTGAACGCAAACGAAAACTTCCTGGCCGCCATGGGCTACGCCCAAGGCGACATCGACGGCCTGCGCCATGACCTGCTGTGCGACAGCATGGACGAAGGCAAAGGCATTGCCAGCGCCGAAAACATCTGGGCCCGGCTGCGCCGCGGCGACTTCTTTTCCGGCACCTGCCGTTACCGCAGGCAGGACGGCGGATCCCTCTGGATCGAAGCCACCTACCTGCCGATGCGCGACGACACGGGCGAGGTGCGCCGCATCTCGGTCATCTCGCGCAAGTCCATCGCCGACGCCGAGCGCCAGGAAGAAATCCGCCTGCTGCTGCTGGGCATCAACGAAACCGGCAACGCCGTGGCCGTCTCGGGCCGCGACGGCCGCATCGTCTACGTCAACGACGGTTTCCAGCGCATGCTGGGCTTTGCCCGCGGCGACGCGCTGAACCAGGAGCTGGGCGAACTGCTGGCCGGCGGGCGCCCCGACGGCGGCACCCGCGAAGAGCTCGACCGCCGCATCGCCTGCCGCGAGGGCTACCACAAGGACGTGCTGGTCTACGACCGCGGCGGCAAGCCGCTGTGGGTGTCGGTGATGGCCAATTCCGTGTTCGACGAACGCGGCTCGCTGGTCAACATCGTCGACGTGCTGACCGACATCACGCCCACCAAGGTGCACGAGGTGCTGCAGCGAAGGGTGCTGCAGGCGATGGTGAACGAGGCTTCGGTGGTGGAAGTGATGAACATGGTGTGCCGCGAGGTCGAGCGCCTGGCGCCCGAAGTCGCGGCCACGGTGCTGCGCGTGGACGAGGCCGGCAAGCTGCGGCCCCTGGCCTCGCCGAGCCTGCCGTCGGCCTACGCCGACGCCCTGGACGGCGAAGCCATCGGCCCGCAGTCCGGTGCTTGCGGCACCGCCGCCTTCCTGGGCCGCCCGGTGATCGTGCCGGACATCGCCACCGATCCGCTGTGGGACAACTACCGCCACCTGCCGCTGCCGGAAGACATCAAGGCGTGCTGGTCCTCGCCCATCAAGTCCAGCGACGGCCGCGTGATCGGCACGTTCGGCTTCTATTTCCGTGAACGCCGCCTGCCCGACGATTTCCACCACCGCCTGGTGGACGTCTGCGTCTACCTGTGCGCGCTGGCGCTGGAACGCGAAGAAGCGCGCGCCCGCATCCGCCAGCTGGCGTTCTACGACGAGCTGACGGGCCTGCCCAACCGCAATCTGCTGCTGGCCCAGGCCGAGCAGGCCATCGCGCGGGCCGAACCCGATCGCAAGCGCGTGGCGGTGCTGTTCCTGGATCTGGACCGCTTCAAACAGGTCAACGACACGCTCGGCCATCCCATCGGCGACGCACTGCTGCGCGACGTCGCCCAGCGCCTGCGCCGCCTGGCCCGCGCCACCGACATCGTCGGCCGCCTGTCGGGCGACGAGTTCGTGATGCTGATGCCCGATTTCGAGCACGGCCGCCTGACCGCCGCCGCGGAACACATCCTGGTCGCCCTGGCGCAACCGTTCGTGGTGGGCGGCGTCACGCTGAACCCGTCGGTGAGCATCGGCATCAGCGTGTTCCCGGAAAACGGTCGCGACATGGATACGCTGCTGCGCCACGCGGACATGGCGATGTACCAGGCCAAGACAGCGGGCCGCAACCGCATTTCGTTCTTCAGCGCCGAAATGAACCGCCAGGCCCAGGAACGCCTGGCCCTGGAAGCCGCCCTGCGCGACGCCCTGGAAGGCCGCGCGCTGCGGCTGCACTACCAGCCCCAGGTCGGCCTGAAGAACGGCAGCCTGTACGGGGTCGAGGCGCTGGCCCGCTGGCGCCACCCCACGCTGGGCGACATTTCCCCCGCCCGCTTCGTGCCCCTGGCCGAAGAATGCGGCCTGATCGGCGACCTGGGCGACTGGGCCGTACGCGAAGCCTGCTCGCAACTATCGACATGGCGCCACAACGGCCTGCGCGTCCCGTCGGTATCGGTGAACCTGTCAGCCACCAACTTCCACAACCTGAACCTGCCCCGCATGATCGCGGCGACCCTGGCCGAGTTCGGCCTGGCCGCGCAGGACCTGATGCTGGAAATCACGGAAGGCGTGGTCCTGGACGCCACCGCCGGCACGCTACGCACCATCGCCGAACTCCACCGCCTGGGCGTACGCCTGTCGATGGACGATTTCGGGACCGGCTATTCAAGCCTGGGACATTTGAGGCGCTTGATCGTCGATGAGCTGAAGCTGGATCGCAGTTTCGTTCAGGGGCTGGAGAGCGACGATGCGGCTCGGGCGCTGACAAGCGCTGTGATTCGAATCGGGGAGAGTCTGAGCTTGCCGGTGGTGGCCGAAGGGATCGAGAACGAGGAGCAGCGGCGGTTCTTGATCGAGCAGGGGTGTGCAGCAGGACAAGGGTTCTTGTTTTCGCCGCCGTTGCCGGCGGGAGATTTGGAGGAGTGGTTGCGGGCGCGGGGGTGATCGGTTTTTGGTGTGTAGATGTTGGTTCTTAAGCCGCGCTGGGCGGGGTGGGTGTGGGGTGGGCGGGGCTACGATTGCGGTCCGGAGCCTTCGCTCCGGACTGCCCCTTCGTCATCGTCGTTGTCGCCTTCGGCGACTGCCTTCCGATTCCCTCGGGCGCATCTAACGCCCCGCCCACCCCACACCCACCCCGCCCAGCGCTCTAGATGAGGCTTGGCATCGGCCGCTGGGGCGGTCAGTGTGCTTGGCATGGTAGCCACGGTCAGAGGGGGTATGGAGGAGGGTGCGTTGCCCGCTTCGTGCCGGCCGCGCGGGCGGCCTTACGAAGCTTACGCGGCGTCTTGCGAGCGCCGATGCCGCTCTCGCGTGTGGGTAGTGGTGTTGGTGGTGCCAAGATGTCGCTCTTGCGTGTGAGCGAAGCAGATGGCATCAGAATCGCTGGTGGTCTGTAGCGGCGCGGATGCCGTGGCGTTCAACATGAATGTGCAGCGCCCGATGGGCGGCGCGCGAGACAGTCAGCATGCGCAAGCAGGACTCTGCCGCGCCGCCCATCACCGCCCCACCCCCAACATGAATGACGGGCCACTAGAAAGCCGATCTCCAACAGCGCGCAGCGCACCCGCAACACATTCCAGCAACGCAATGCCAAACGTGGCCGCCCGCGCGGCCGCGGCTTGGCGACCCTGTAGATCTCATGCCCTGACCACAGGTCTAGCAGCGCAACGATCCAAGACGCGCGTAGTCCCTCGCGGCGGTGGCATGCGGGGCGGGCAACCTCGATGCGCCCGAGGGAATCGGAAGGGAAGGCCGAAGGCCTGGACGACGATGACGACGGGGCAGTCCGGAGCGAACGCTCCGGACCGCAATCGTGGGCGCCCGCCCCGCATGCCACCGCCGCGAGGGACGACCCACGAAGACCGCTCCCCGCCAGCAACCAAACCCACCCCCCCAAAAAAACCCCACATCCCGTCCCCATTTCAACTAAACGTTTCCCCCATTTGCGATCCTCCCCATCCAGGTATATATTTCAAGCCTAAACTATCAAGACCTAAAAAGCCGCGATCCCGTCACTCGCAGATCGCCCTTCATGGAGCATTACGGCAATGAAAATAGTCTGCATTGGTGGGGGTCCCGCCGGCTTGTATTTCGGTCTGCTCATGAAGCTGCAAGACCCCGCCAACGAAGTTACCGTCATCGAGCGCAACCGTCCGTATGACACCTTTGGTTGGGGCGTCGTGTTTTCCGATGCCACCATGCAGAACCTGCGCGAGGCGGATCCCGTCTCCGCCCAGACCATTGGCGATGCCTTCAATCATTGGGATGACATCGACATCCACTTCAAGGGACGCAGCATTCGCAGCGGCGGCCATGGGTTCATCGGCATCGGCCGCAAAAAGCTGTTGAACATCTTGCAGGCGCGTTGCGAAGACGTCGGCGTCAAGCTCGTCTTCGA
This sequence comes from Achromobacter sp. NCFB-sbj8-Ac1-l, assembly GCF_052695805.1. Taxonomy (NCBI): domain Bacteria; kingdom Pseudomonadati; phylum Pseudomonadota; class Betaproteobacteria; order Burkholderiales; family Alcaligenaceae; genus Achromobacter; species Achromobacter sp. NCFB-sbj8-Ac1-l. The sequence goes on from NZ_CP199812.1 coordinate 575,110, forward strand.
AAACTTCGTCCAGGACGACCAGGCCATCGCCCGCGAATACGATGCCGACCTCGTCATCGCGTCCGACGGCATCAACAGCCAGATCCGTACCCGTTACACCGACACCTTCCATCCCGACATCGACCAGCGCCGCTGCCGCTTCGTCTGGCTGGGCACCAAGAAAGTCTTCGACGCCTTCACCTTTGCCTTCGTCCAGACCGAGCATGGCTGGTTCCAGGCCCATGCCTATCGGTATGAAGACGGCATGTCGACCTTCATCGTCGAAACGCCCGAAGAAACCTGGCAGGCCGCCGGCATCGAACAGATGAGCCAGGAAGAGGGCATCGCCTACTGCGAAAAACTGTTCGCGCCCTGGCTGGATGGCAATGCGCTCATCAGCAACGCCTCGCACCTGCGCGGCTCGGCCATCTGGATTCGCTTTCCGCGCGTCATCTGCAACACCTGGGTGCATTGGAACCCGCTTGAAACCGCCCGCGGCAAGCGCACCGTGCCCGTCGTGCTGATGGGCGATGCCGCCCATACCGCCCACTTCTCCATCGGCTCCGGCACCAAGCTGGCCCTGGAAGACGCCATCGAACTGGCGCGCTGCCTGAGCGGCGCCGAAGGCAGCGTCGAGCGCGGGCTCAAGCACTACGAAGACGTGCGCAGCGTGGAAGTCTTGAAAATCCAGAACGCCGCGCGCAACTCCACCGAATGGTTCGAGAACGTCGAGCGTTATGCGGAACTCGAACCCGAACAATTCGCCTACTCGCTGCTGACCCGGTCGCAGCGCATCTCGCACGAAAACCTGCGGCTGCGCGATCCGGCCTGGCTCGAGGGCTTCGAGCGCTGGATCGCCGAGCATGCCGGCGCCCCGGCGCCGGCCGGCCAGCGGCCGCCGCTGCCCATGCTGACGCCCTACCAGGCGCGCGGCGTGCGGCTCAAGAACCGCATCCTGGTGTCGCCCATGGCCATGTACTCGTGCACCGACGGCGTGCCGGGCGACTTCCACCTGGTGCACCTGGGCGCGCGCGCCATGGGCGGCGCCGGGCTGGTCATGGTCGAAATGACCTGCGTGTCGCCCGATGCCCGCATCACCCCGGGGTGCCCGGGGCTGTGGAACGACGAACAGCAGCAGGCCTTCGCCCGCATCGTCGACTTCGTGCATGGCAACAGCGATGCCCGTATCGGCGTGCAGATCGGCCATGCCGGCCGCAAGGGTTCCACCCAGCTGGGCTGGCAGAAGATCGACCATCCGCTGGCCGAAGGCAACTGGCCGCTGCTGTCGGCGTCGGCCTTGCCTTACATCGATGGCGTGTCGCAGACGCCGCGCGCCATGACGCGCGCCGACATGGACCAGGTGCGCGACAACTTCGTGGCCGCCGCCCGCCGCGCCCGGGCTGCCGGTTTCGACTGGCTGGAACTGCACTGCGCCCACGGCTACCTGTTGTCCAGCTTCATCTCGCCGCTGACCAACCAGCGCGACGACGACTACGGCGGCAGCCTGGAAAACCGCCTGCGCTTCCCGCTGGAAGTGTTCCACGCCGTGCGCGCCGTCTGGCCTGAAGACAAGCCCATGTCGGTGCGCATCTCGGCCAGCGACTGGGTCGAGGGCGGCATCACCGCCGACGATGCGGTCGAGATCGCGCGCCACTTCAAGGCCGCTGGCGCCGACATGATCGACTGCTCGTCGGGCCAGGTCAGCAAGGAAGAAAAGCCCGTCTACGGCCGCATGTTCCAGACCCCGTTCGCCGACCGCGTGCGCAACGAGGCCGGCATTCCCACCATCGCGGTGGGCGCCATCTTCGAGGCCGACCACGCCAACGCCATCATCGCCTCGGGTCGCGCCGACCTGTGCGCGCTGGCGCGGCCGCACCTGGCCGATGCGTCCTGGACGCTGCGCGAATCCGCCCGCGTGGGCTACCGCGACGTGGCCTGGCCCAGCCAGTACTTCGCCGGCAAGCGCCAGCTGGAAACCAACTTCGAGCGCGCCGCCGCCATGGCGCAACTGGACATCAAATGAGTACGCTCGCCCAACCCCTGGCAGGCCGCCACGCCCTGGTGACGGGCGGTGCCCGCGGCATCGGCCTGGCCAGCGCCCGCGCGCTGCTGGCGCGCGGCGCCCGCGTCACGCTGCTGGGCCGCGATGGCGGTGCGCTGGAAGCCGCCGTCGACAGCCTGGCCGGCCTGGGCCAGGTGCAGGCGGTCAGCGCGGACATCGCCGACGAGGCGTCGGTCCGCCAGGCCTTTGCCCAGGCCGAGGCCGAACTCGGCCCCGTGCTGGTGCTGGTCAACAACGCCGGCCAGGCCGTCAGCCAGCGCTTTGACCGCACCGACGCTGCGCTGTGGCAGTCGATGCTGGCGGTCAATCTGACCGGCACGTTTCATTGCATCCAGGCCGCCTTGCCCGGCATGCTGGCCGCCAAGTGGGGCCGCGTCATCAACGTGGCCAGCACCGCCGGCCTGATCGGCTACGCCTACGTCAGCGCCTACTGCGCGGCCAAGCATGGCGTCATCGGCCTGACCCGCTCGCTGGCGCTGGAGACCGCGCAGAAGGGCGTCACCGTCAACGCCGTCTGCCCGGGCTATACCGAAACCGACATCGTGCGCGGCGCGGTGGCCAATATCGTCGACAAGACCGGCATGACGCCGGAAGCCGCGCGCGCCAAGCTGGCCGAGCGCAACCCGCAGGGCCGCCTGGTGCAGCCCGAAGAAGTGGCCGAGACGGTCGCCTGGCTGGCCCTGCCGGCGTCGGCGGCGATCAACGGCCAGGCCATCGCCGTCGACGGCGGTGAAGTGATGACCGGCTGAGCCGGCCCCCATCCCCAGCATTCATGAACGGAGACACCATGAGCACCCAGCCCGAAGAGCACACCATGAAGCACCACAAGCGCCCGCTGGCCGACTACCAGGCCCGCACGTTCCTGTGGCAGGTGTCGGCCGACGGCAAGGTTGGCACCATCACGCTCAACCGCCCCGAGCGCAAGAACCCGCTGACCTTCGATTCCTACGCCGAGCTGCGCGATCTGTTCCGCGCCCTGGTGTACGCGACCGACATCAAGGTGGTGGTGGTGACCGGCGCCGGCGGCAACTTCTGCTCGGGCGGCGACGTGCACGAGATCATCGGGCCGCTCACCAAAATGAGCATGCCCGAGCTGCTGGACTTCACCCGCATGACGGGCGACCTGGTCAAGGCCATGCGCGCCTGCCCGCAGCCCATCGTGGCGGCGGTGGACGGCATCTGCGCCGGCGCCGGCGCGATGGTGGCGCTGGCGTCCGACATGCGCCTGGGCACGCCGGCCTCGCGCACCGCCTTCCTGTTCACGCGGGTGGGCCTGGCGGGCGCCGACATGGGCGCCTGCACGCTGCTGCCGCGCATGATCGGCCAGGGTCGCGCCTCTGAACTGCTGTACACCGGCCGCGCCATGACGGCTGACGAGGGCGCCAGCTGGGGCTTCTTCAACGCGTTGCACGAATCGGGCGAGCTGATGGACGCTGCCGCCAAGCTGGCCGCGCAACTGGCTGCCGGCCCCACCTTCGCCCAGGGCGTGACCAAGAAGCTGCTGCACCAGGAATGGAACATGGGCGTGGACGAGGCCATCGAGGCCGAAGCCCAGGCCCAGGCCATCTGCATGCAGACGCGCGATTTCCATCGCGCCTACGAGGCCTTCGTGGCCAAGCAAAAGCCCGTTTTCGAAGGGAATTGATGATGCGCGACGCAAGCTGGCTGGACTGGCCCTTTTTCGACGAAACCCATCGCCAGTTGGCGCACGAGGTCGACGCCTGGTGCGAGGGCGCGCTGACCGACGTGGACCACCACGATGCCGACGCCGCTTGCAAGAAGCTGGTCAAGGCCATGGGCCAGGCCGGCTGGCTGCGCTATGCGGTGGCCGGCGGCCCGGGCGGCGCCTGGGGCGGCGCGCTGCCGGAAGTCGATTCGCGCGCGGTCTGCATCCTGCGCGAGACCTTTGCGCGCCACGAAGGCCTGGCCGACTTTGCCTTCGCCATGCAGGGCCTGGGCAGCGGCGCGATTTCGCTGATGGGCTCTGACGAGCTGCGCCAGCGCTATCTGCCGCGCGTGGCCCGCGGCGAGGCCATCGCGGCCTTTGCGCTGTCCGAGCCCGATGCCGGTTCCGACGTGGCCGCGCTGGCCTGCGAGGCCCGCCTGGACGGCGACGCCTATGTGCTGAACGGCGCCAAGACCTGGATTTCCAACGGCGGCATCGCCGATTTCTACTGCGTCTTCGCCCGCACCGGCGAGGCCCCGGGTGCACGCGGCATCAGCGCCTTCGTGGTGGATGCCGACACCCCGGGCTTCGAGGTCTCGGAACGCATCGAGCTGATCGCGCCGCACCCGCTGGCCACCATCACATTCGACAACTGCCGTGTGCCAGTGTCGCACCGGCTGGGCGATGCGGGGCAGGGCTTCAAGCTGGCCATGATGACGCTGGACATCTTCCGCGCCTCGGTAGCCGCCGCCGCGCTGGGCTTTGCCCGCCGCGCGCTGGACGAAGGCCTGGCGCGTTCGAAGTCGCGCCGCATGTTCGGCCAGACGCTGGCCGACCTGCAACTGACGCAGGCCGCGCTGGGCGACATGGCCACCGCTATCGACGCCTCGGCGCTTTTGACCTATCGCGCCGCGTGGATGCGCGACGTGCAGAAAGTACGCACCACGCGCGAAGCGGCCATGGCCAAGATGACGGCCACGGAATCGGCGCAGACCGTGATCGACCGCGCGTTGCAGATGTTCGGCGGCGCGGGCGTGGTGTCGGGAATGCCGGTGGAGAAGCTTTACAGGGAAATCAGAGCGCTGCGTATCTACGAAGGCGCCACCGAAGTGCAGAAGTTGATCATCGCCCGCGAACTGCTGAAGGCATAAAGAGGCCATCGAGCCTTCCGCCTTCCGCATAGTCAACCACACCGCAGCAGCAAGGGGAATTTCATGGAAGTATCCGCCCACATCGACACCTTTGCCCGGGATAACCTGCCCCCGGGCGAACAATGGCCAGAATTCCTGCTGGACGGCCCCGACGTGGCCTATCCCAAGCGCTTCAATTGCGCCGTGGAACTGGTGGACGCCATGGTCGAACGCGGCCACGGCGAGCGCATCGCGCTGCGCTGGCCCCAGGACGGCAAGCCGGCCACCATGACCTACCGCGAACTGGCGGCGCTGACCAACCGCATCGCCCGCGTGCTGGCCGAAGACATGAAGCTGGTGCCCGGCAACCGCCTGCTGCTGCGCGGCCCGAACAACCCCATGATGGCCGCCGCCTGGCTGGCCGCCATCAAGGCGGGCCTGGTCACCGTGCCGACCATGCCGCTGCTGCGTGCCAAGGAACTCAAGCAGATCATCGAAAAGGCGCAGATCCAGGCGGTGCTGTGCGATGCACGCCTGAAGGAAGAGGCCCAGTTCTGCGCCCAGCCCGGTCACGAGCACCACTGCGCCGAACTGGCGCAGATCATGTACTTCAACGACACCGCGCCCGATGCGCTGGACGCGCTGGCCGCGGCCAAGCCGGATGATTTCACGGCCTGCGACACCGCCGCCGATGACGTCTGCCTGATCGCCTTCACCAGCGGCACGACGGGCGCGCCCAAGGGCTGCATGCACTTTCACCGCGACGTGCTGGCCATGTGCGACCTGTTCCCCAGGCACGTCATCAAGCCGGGCCCGGACGACATCTTCTGCGGCACGCCGCCGCTGGCCTTCACGTTCGGGCTGGGCGGGCTGCTGTGCTTTCCGCTGCGCGTGGGCGCCAGCACCGTGCTGGCCGAACGCCTGACGCCGGAAAGCCTGTTGCAGCTGATCCAGGACTTCCGCGCCACGATCGTGTTCACGGCGCCCACGTTCTATCGCCAGATGGCCGCGCTGGTCGGCAAGTTCGACCTGTCGTCGCTGAAGAAGAGCGTGTCGGCCGGCGAGGCGCTGCCCGACGCCACCCGCCAACTGTGGAAGCAAGCGAGCGGCATCGAGATGATCGACGGCATCGGCGGCACGGAGATGATCCACGTGTTCGTGTCCAGCCCGCCCGAATCGGTACGCCGCGGCGCCATCGGCCGCGTCGTGCCCGGCTACATCGCGCAGATCGTGGACGACGACATGAACCCGGTGCCTAACGGCACCGTGGGCCGGCTGGCCATCAAGGGCCCCACCGGTTGCCGCTACCTGGCCGACGAGCGCCAGCGCCGTTTCGTGCAAAAGGGCTGGAACCTGCCGGGCGATACGTTCCTGCAGGACGACGACGGCTACCTGTTCTACCAGGCCCGCAACGACGACATGATCGTGTCGGCCGGCTACAACATCGCGGGTCCCGAGGTGGAGGACGCCCTGCTGCGCCACGAGGCCGTGGCCGAGTGCGGGGTGGTGGGGGCGGCCGACGAGGAACGCGGCCAGCTCGTGAAGGCGTTCGTGGTGCTCAAGCCCGGCTTCCAGCCCGGTGACGCAATGGTGGCGGCACTGCAGCAGTTCGTCAAAGCCAGCATCGCACCGTACAAGTATCCCCGCGCCATCGAGTTCGTGTCGGCCTTGCCGCGCACGGAAACGGGCAAGCTGCAGCGCTTTGCGCTGCGCAAGATGGCGTGAACCGGCACTAAGGAATCACAAGGAAATCCCATGGCAGCCCCTTTCATCAGCCAGGTCGAAGTCCGCTTTCGTCATTGCGATCCGGCGGGCATCGTTTTCTATCCTCGCTATTTCGAGATGATCAATGACTTTGTCGAGGAATGGTTCGACAAGGGCATGGGGTTGCCTTTCCATGCGCTGCACGTGGATCGCCATATCGGCACGCCGATGGCGTCGGTGACGTGCGATTTCAGCGCACCGAGCCGCTGGCACGAGCAACTGCGCCAGACGCTGCAGGTGCAGCGTATCGGCGGGGCGTCGTTCAAGGCGCTGGTGCGTTTCGAGGGGCCGGACGGCCAGTTGCGGCTGTCGGCGACGCTGACGATCGTGACGGTGGACCTGCGGACGATGAAGTCGATGCCGCTGCCGGACGATCTACGTGAACGGATGCAGGCTTATCTGGTCGCCGCGGAGTGATTCCGCGTCATTTGTTTTTTTGATAATAGGATGAGACGTTATGAAGATTCTGCAACCGCCGGATTGGATGGCGCCGCGAGGCTATTCGAATGGAATCCTGACCGAGATGACGGTGGGGAGCAAGCTGGTGTTCGTGGGGGGGCAGGTCGGCTGGAACGGGCAGCAGCAGTTTGAATCGGATGACCTGGCTGATCAGGTTCGGCAGACGTTGGCCAATATCGTTGCGATTTTGGCCGAGGGTGGGGCGAAGCCTGAGCATATTGTGCGGATGACTTGGTATGTGACCGACAAGGATGCTTATGTGGCGGCTTATCCGGAGATCGGGAAGCATTATCGGGAGCTGATCGGGCGGCATTTTCCGGCTATGACGGCGGTGGAGGTGGCTGATCTGGTTGAGGATCGGGCTAAGGTTGAGATTGAAGTTACGGCTGTTGTGCCGGGGTAGGGTTTTGGGGTTTTCGTTTGTTTGTTGCGGTTGAGTTCTTGAGCCGCGCGTGACGGGGCAGGCGGGGTGAGGGCGGGGCTACGATTGCGGTCCGGAGCCTTCGCTCCGGACTTGCCTAGGCGGCCCCCCCCTTCGTCATCGTCGTCCGCCTTCGGCTCCCTTCCGATTCCCTCGGGCGCATCTACACGCCCCGCCCTCACCCCGCCTGCCCCGCCACGCGCTCATGATGTGCATTACTCGTGGGTGTTGGGGCGGGTGGGGTGCTTGGCGTTTTTTTGCAGCGACGGGGTGGGGTGGGCGGGGTGGGACGGTGCCCGCTTCGTGCCGGCCGCGCGGGCGGCCTTACGAAGCTTACGCGGCGTCTTGCGGGCGCCGATGACGCTCTCGCGTGTGGGTGATGGGAATTCAGCCTCGATGCTGTAGCGTTTCCCGTGGCAGCTCGCCAAAGCGTTCTCGGTAGTACTCCGAGAATCTGCCCAGGTGTCCGATTCCTACGGATACCGCTACTTCCGTCACGCTTGCGCAGGAGCCTTGCTGTAAGCGTTCTCGTGCCGCGTCCAGGCGTAGCGTTCTCAGCGCTTGCATCGGGGTTGTGCCGCGATGTTCCTGGAATAGCCTGGTCAGCGCGCTTGCGCTGGCGCCTGCGCCGCGGGCGATTTCTGTCAGCGTTAGCGGGGCTGACAGGTTCTTTCTCATGTACGACTCGGCTTGGGCCAGCCTGCGCGGTTGCGCAGGGGCTTGCGTCGCGCCGCTTTGCCAGGTGTTCGGCTGGTTGTACAGCAGGTGCAGTACCAGCGTGTCTTCCAGGTGTTCCAGCCATGCTGCAGGCGGGCGAGGGGCGCCGTCGTCAAGCGTGGGGAGCAGGTGGATCAGGCCTGTGACCATGCTGCGCCAGGCAGCGCCGATGGGGGTGTCCAGGCGTAGCGCGGGGGTGAAGTCCAGGGGGCGGGTGGCGGCGTCGCCGAAGATGCGGCGGCCGATGGTTTCCAGTTTGCCGCGGGGGATCTTCAACAGCAGTTGTTCGCAGCCGGCTTCCCAGTGCAGCTTCAGGGCGCGGTTGGGGGCGATGACGGCGGCGCAGTCGGGGTGGGTGTCTACGCTGTCGGCGCCACATTCGATGCGGGCACGGCCGTGCAGGGGCACCTGGACCAGCATGAAGTCCTGCAGGCGGTCGGGTTCGATGTGGACTTCGGCGCCGTAGCGCAGCGTACAGACGCTCAGGGCGCCGAAGCGGCCGCGGTTCAGTTCGGCGTCGACGCGACCGCCTTTCCAGGTCAGGCGGTGTTCCTTCAGTGCTTCGGATACGCGTTCGCGCGTTTCCGCCGCCTGGGTGGAACTGAACACGCGCCTTTTGAGCAATGGCGCCAGCTCGATGCGGGACCAGCCGTGCATGGGAGTCTCCGGGACGGGAACGCTCCCGTATGGCCGACCAGCGTAATGCAATCGGCCAGCCGTGGGAATTAAGTGAATCCCGGATAAGCGTGGGCGGAATCGGATAGAGCGGCGCGGCGGGCGGGCCTACTCTGGGGGTTGTTGGAAGGCGGCGCCGCGGCGCGTAAGCTGGCGATTTTCAGGGCGGCTTGCGGTAACCGACGGCAGACGGATTCTGTCAGCATCGTGCCGGCGGCGCCGGCGGACACAAGGGGTGGCTCATGAATGGAAAACGATGGAGTCGGCGTGCGCTGGCGGCGCTGGTTTGCATGACGGCGGCGGCCGGCGTGTCGGCCCAGGACAAAATCAAGGTCGGGCTGCTGACCACGCTGTCCGGGCCGGGGGCCGCGCTGGGCAATGAAATTCGCGACGGATTCAATCTTGCGTTGCAACATACCGGCGGCAAGCTGGGCGGGCTGCCCGCCGAAGTGGTGGTGGCCGATGACCAGCAGAAGGCCGATACGGGCCGCCAGGCGGTCGAGCGCCTGCTCAAGCGCGACAAGGTCGACGTCATGACCGGCATCGTGTTTTCCAACGTGCTGCTGCCCGTGATGCCGGCCATCTTGCAGTCCGGCACGATCTATCTCAGCACCAACACCGGACCCGAGAATTATGCGGGTGCGGGATGCAATCCGAATTTCTTCGCGGTGGCCTGGCAGAACGAGGACATTCCCGCCGCCATGGGCAAGTACGCGGCGGACCAGGGTTTCAAGCGGGTCGCGCTGATCGCGCCGGATTATCCGGGCGGACGCGAGTCGCTCAACGGCTTCAAGCGCCTGTACAAGGGCGGCCTGTCCGAAGAGATCTATACCCAACTGGGCCAGCTGGACTATGGCGTGGAAATCACGCGGCTGCGCGCCAGCAAGCCGGACGCGGTGTTCTTCTTTTTGCCGGGAGGCATGGGCGTGAATTTCATCAAACAGTTCAATGGCGCGGGCCTGGGCAAGGACATCGTGCTGCTGGCGCCGGGCTTCTCGGGTGATGAAGACACCATCGGCGCCGTGGGCGCGCCGATCGAGGGGCTGCGCAATACCTCGCAGTGGGCGGTGGACCTGGACAACCCGGCCAACCGCCAATTCGTGGCCGACTTCAAGAAGGCCTACCACCGCAGCCCCACGCTGTATGCGTCGCAGGGCTACGACGCCGCCATGCTGCTGGACAGCGCGGTGCGCCAGACGGGCGGCAAGCTCGGCGCCGACGCGCTGCGGCCGGCGCTGCGTCGCGCCGACTTCAAGTCGGTGCGCGGCGACTTCAAATTCAATCGCAACCAGTATCCCATCCAGAACTACTACCTGCGCACCATCGAGAAGGGCGCGGACGGCAAGCTGGCCAACAAATTGTCGGGCACGGTGCTGACGCAGTACCAGGACCCGTTCGCCGCCGCCTGCCAGATGAAGTAGGCGCGGCAACGATCGCAAAGGAGCACGACGCATGACAGCGACTATCTCGACCCGCGAGGTCACCATTGCCTCGCACGATGGCCAGTCTTTTGGCGCCTACCTGGCCGTGCCGGCCTCGGGGCACGGGCCCGGCCTGGTGCTGTGCCAGGAGATCTTCGGCATCAACGATTTCATGCGCCGCACGGCGCAGGCCCTGGCCGAGGAAGGCTATGTGGTGCTGGCACCCGACCTGTTCTGGCGCCAGCAGCCCGGCATCCAGCTGACCGATGGCCCGGCCGACATGCCGCGCGCCTTCGAGCTGTACCAGCGCTTTGACGTGGACCTGGGCATCAAGGACATCGCCTCGACCCTGGCGGCGTTGCGCGCGCTGCCCGAGCAGCAGGGCGGCGCCGGCGTGCTGGGCTATTGCCTGGGCGGCAAGCTGGCCTACCTGGCCGCCTGCCGCACGGATGCGGACGTGGCCGTCGGCTATTACGGCGTGGGCATCGAAGACAGCCTGGACGAAGCCGCGAACCTGCGCGGCCGGCTGGTGCTGCACATCGCCGAGCAGGACGGCTTCTGTCCGCCGCCCGCACGCCAGCGCATTCTCGAGGCGCTGGGCGGCAAGCCGGGCGTCGAGCTGTACGTCTATCCGGGCATGGACCACGCTTTTGCCCGCACGGGCGGCGCGCATTACGACAAGCCGTCGGCGCTGATGGCGCACCAGCGCAGCATGGCCGCGCTGCAACGCGTGATCGGGCCGCAGTTCGACTATTCATTCCTGTGGGACAAGCACTGCGAATACGAATTCGGCACCCGCGACGTGGCCGCCACCATGGCCACGATGGTGGCCGAGCCCTACGTCAATCACATCCCCACCATGACGGGTGGGGTCGGCTACCGCGAGCTTTCGCGCTTCTACCAGCACCACTTCGTCAACAGCAATCCGCCGGACACTCGTCTGGTGCCGCTGTCGCGCACCGTGGGCGCCACGCAGATCGTGGACGAACTGCTGTTCTGCTTCACCCACACCACCGAGATCGACTGGATGCTGCCGGGCGTGCCGCCCACGGGCAAGTATGTCGAGATTCCGCTGGTGGCCATCGTGAAGTTCCGCGGCGACAAGCTCTGCCACGAACATATCTATTGGGACCAGGCCAGCGTGCTGGTGCAGATCGGCCTGCTGGACCCCGAGGGCCTGCCGGTGGCCGGTCGTGACACGGCGCGCAAGCTGCTGGACGAGACGCTGCCGTCCAACACGCTGATGGCGCGCTGGAAAGACAGCGAGAACAAGTAGGAGACCGCCATGTCGTACAGCGATCAACAATTGGGCGAGATGGTGCGCGGCGACAGCGTGCACCGCAGCCTGTACACCGACCCGGCCATTTTCGAGCTGGAGATGCAGCGCATCTACGGCCGCGCCTGGGTCTACGTGGGCCATGAAAGCCAGGTGCCCAAGACGGGCGACTATCACACCACCCGCCTGGGCGACCAGGACGTGTTGATGGTGCGCGCCACCGATGGCCGTGTGCACGTGCTGTACAACCGCTGCCCGCACAAGGGCGCCAAGGTGGTGGCCGACGGCGATGGCTGCGTGGGCAAGTTCTTCCGTTGCCCGTACCACGCCTGGACCTTCAAGCTGGATGGCAGCCATCTGGGCGTGCCGCTCAAGCAGGGGCTCGAAGGCACGTCCTACGACCCCACCGACCCCAGTTTTTCGATGCGGCGGCTGCCGCGCGTGGAAAGCTACCGCGGCTTCGTCTTTGCCAGCCAGGCCCGTGACGGCCAGGGCCTGGAAGACTTCCTGGGCGGCGCGCGTTCGTCCATCGACAACCTCTGCGACCGCTCGCCGGTGGGCGAGGTGGAAGTGGCCGGCGGCATCTTCCGCGTGATGCAGCGGTCCAACTGGAAAGTGTTCTACGAGAACCTGCACGACACCATGCATGCCCGCGTGACGCATGAATCGTCGTTTGCCGCGGCCCGCGACGAAGCCAGGGAAATCGGTGAAATGCCGTTCGAGCTGCACATCATGGACGGCAACGGCGAGCCCTACGAGTTCTGGGAAAAGCTGGAACTGCGCGCCTACGACAACGGCCATGGCTACATGGAAGGCATCTTCAACCCCGGCGCGGCCGAACGCGACCCGATTTCGCGCGCCCACTTCGAAACGCTGTCCGCCGCCTACGGGCCGGAACGCGCCCGCGAGATCCTGGGCATGAACCGCCACAACACGGTCATCTACGGCAGCGGTTCACCCCACACCGTGTTCCAGCAGTTCCGCGTCATTCGCCCGATCGCCGTGGATCGCACGCTGATCGAGATCCAGACCTTCCGCTGCAAGGGCGCGCCTGACGGCGTGTTCAAGCGCGCCATGCTGTATGCCAACGTGATCAACTCGCCGTCGTCCAACGTCATGCCGGACGACATCGAGCTGTACAACCGCTGCCAGGAAGGCAACGCCACGCGCGGCGGCGAATGGGTCAGCATGCACCGCTACCACGGCACCGACCGCAGCGATGCCGACGGCATGGTGTCGGTCAACGGCACCAGCGAACTGCCGATGCGCAACCAATTTCGCGCCTGGAAGCAATACATGGAAGCGGGCGCGGTGGCGCAGGCCCCGGCCCAAGGAGAAGGCGCATGCTGCTAGACCTGGATTTCGACGTCTCGATCGACAAGCTGGCCCCGGCCGACGTGCCGGCCGAGGCCTATCACCGCATCGCCCAGTTCCTGTACCGCGAGGCCCGCCTGCTGGACGAGCGCCGCTACGACGACTGGCAGGCGCTGTGGACGGATGACGGCATGTACTGGATGCCGCGCGAACCCGGCCAGGCCAGCCCCTACGACCACATCTCGCTGTTCTGGGAAGACCGCATGCTGCGCGACGTGCGCATCCGCCGCCTGGAGCACCCGCGCAACTGGTCGCAGCAGCCCCCTACGCGCAGCGTGCGGCTGGTGGGCGGCGTGCAGGTCGAAGGCGTGGACGCGGGGGGCAACCTGGTGGTGCATTCTGCATTCCAGATGACCGAATGGCGCAAGCGCCAGCCGCGCCAGCTGGCTGGGCGCTACACCCACAAGCTGGCGGCCGACGGCGACAGCTGGCGCATCCGCATGAAGCGCGTGGACCTGGTGAACTGCGATGACGCCCACGACGTGTTCGAGGTGTTCGTGTGAGCGCCACCGACGCCGCGGTGCTGGCGCTGCACTACCAGAACGACGTGCTGCATCCGGAAGGCAAGATCCGCGTCGGGCTGGATGCCGACGGCGACGTGCGCCAACGGCTGCTGCGCGCTGCCGCGTCGCTGCTTGACAGCGCCCGGGCCCAGGGGCTGCCCATCGTGCACGTGCGCATCGCCTTTCGGCCCGACTACGCCGATCTGCTGCCCAACTGCGATATCTTTCGCAACGTGGCCAGCATCGGCGCCGTGGCGGAAGGGCAGTGGGGCAGCGACTTCTACGACGGGCTGCAACCGCTGGCCGGCAGCCCACGCGAGTTCGTGGTCAAGCACACCCGCATCAGCGCCTTCTACGGCACGCCGCTGGAAGAAACGCTGCGGGTGCTGGGGGCCCGGCGGCTGGTGGTGGCGGGTGTGGCCACGCATTCGGTGGTCGAAGGCACCGTGCGGCACGCGGCCGATATCGGCTTTCATGTGATGGTGGCCGAAGACGCCTGCGCCTCGGCCGACCCGGCCGTGCACGACGCCTCGCTGGCCAGCATGCGCCTGATTGCGCAGACGGGCTCGGTGGCGCAAGCTGTGCGCTGGGCCGCGGCGCCCCACTGATCAAGGATGATTCATGGACTTTTCAGGCTTTCCCGGCTTGGCCGGCAAGACCGCCATCGTGACCGGCAGCACCCAGGGCCTGGGCGCCGACATTGCGCGCGGCCTGGCCGCGGCGGGCGCCAACGTAGTGCTGGTGGGGCGCAACGCGCAGGCCGGGCAGGCGCTGGCCGCCAGCCTGGGCGAAGCGGCGCTGTTCTGCGAAACCGACATCGGCCAGGACAGCCAGATCCAGCGTTGCCTGGATGCGGCGCAGGCCCGGTTCGGCCGGGTCGACATCCTGGTGAACAACGCCTGCCAGTACGCCGACCGCGGCCTGGCGTCCACCCGCGAAGAGTGGCACGCCACGCTGGACACCAACCTCGTGTCGGCGGCGATCTTCACGCAGATGGCCGCACCCCTGCTGCCGCGCGGCAGCGCCGTGATCAACCTGGGCAGCACCGGTGGCAAGTTCGGCGCGGCCGGGCGCGCGCTGTACCCGGCGTCCAAGGCGGCGCTGTTGCAGATCACCAAGAATTTCGCGGTGGAACTGGCCCCCGCCGGCATCCGCGTGCTGGCGGTGTCGCCCGCCTGGACCTGGTCGCCCTCCGTCGAACAGCTGGCGGGCGGCTCGCGCGAAGCGGCCGACGCCGTCGGCGCGCATTTTCATCCGCTGGGCCGCGTGGGCTCGGGCGAAGAGATCGCCGCGGCGGTGTGCTTCGCGTGTTCCGATGCGGCGTCCTGGATGACCGGCGTGGATATCCCGGTGGACGGCGGCTTTTCGATCCTGGGCCCGGACCGCGGCATTTCGCCTCGCGCCTGGTTCAAGCAGTTGGCGCCTTGACGCGCGTGTCCTGATCCGGGCGCGGCGGTCGTACGGACCCTGCGCCGCGTTCATTGTCATGGGCCAGCGCAGGCGCACACGGCGCCCGGCGAGACGCCGCCGCCCGTCGTCAGCGGATGACGATCTGGCCTTCTTCCACGCCGGCCTTGCCACCCACCTGGTCTTCCAGGAATTCCTGCTGCTTGTTGCCCACCTGAATCTTCGTGCCGCCGCAAAAGCGCCGCGCGGCGATGATGGTGGCGTCGTGCAGGGGCTGCAGGTCGCGGATCAGCTGGGCTTCTTCCTCGTCCAGCTGGATCAGGTCGCGGCCCAGCTTGGTGTGGGTGTTGCGGGCGCGCTCGACCACGTCGCCGGTGGCGCGCTCGGGGTGCGCATGCAGGAACAGCAGCAGTTGTTCCAGCTTGGCCTTTTCCTCGTTCATCTTCAGCCGCTTGCGCGTCAGCGCCGACCGCTTGATGTCGGCGTGCGGGTCCAGGCCCGCCTGCACCACTGTGGGCACGCCCGCGGGCGACCCGATGGTGCCGGCCCGCACCGACTTCAGGGCGCGGGTATGGCCGCCGGTAATCGCGGTCTGCTGGCTGTTGGGCGCGCCGACATTGACGCTGCCGCCCGCGGCGATGCTGCTCTGGCGGATTTCGCGTTCCACTTCCACGTTCTGGCCGGCGCTGATGATGGCGTTGGTGATGAAGCGGGCCTTCAGGTCGCCGCCGCAGACGATGTGCGCGGTGCGGGCGGGGCTGGTGCTGACGTTGGCGCTGTCCTGCATGGCCTCGGCCATGCCGATGATGCCGCCCTTGACCGTGACGTTGCCGCCCGCCTCGACCAGCGCGGCTTCCATGGTGCCGTTGACGACCACGTCGCCCGTCACCCGCACTTCCATCGTGGCGCTGATGTCGCCGCGCACCTGCAGCGAGCCTTCGAAATTGATGTTGCCGGTGGACAGGTCCACCGCATCCACCTCGACCACCGGGTTGACCTGGGCGCCCTGGTGGATCAGCTTGGGCGAACCGGCGATGCTGGCGCGCAGCAGATTGGGGTCTTCGGGGTCGACCTCGACGCCGGACATGTCTTTGGAAAACGGCGTATCGGGCAGTTCTTCCGGCAGCACCGGCTGGCCCAGCACGTCACAGCCGTCGATGCCGGGCAGCGGCGGAATCCGGCGCATCAGGGGCGTGCCGGCGGTCACCAGCAGCAGGCTGCCCAGGTCGCGGTAGTCCACCTGGGCGAGTTCGTCGATTTCCTGGGCGCGGGGCTTCAGGCGGTCCAGCAGGCTTTCGAAGCGAGTGGGGGTGCCCCGCGTGGGCGGCGTGCCCTGGGCGATCAGCACCGTCTGGCTGCCGCCGCGTTCCACGGCGTCGGCCAGTTCCTGTTCCAGCACGCCATGCACGATGCCCTGGTCGGCGATGGCCTGGCGCAGCACGGCCAGGGCCACCGGCTTGCCGCCCTTGGGCGGGTGCAGGGTCACCAGCGCCGACATGCAGCTGGCGTCCACTTCCAGGTCGAACGAGCCGTCCACGACCTTGCCGACAGGGGCCTGGACCGGCTCCGTGGCTTCGCGGCACAGGTCGATGAAGGTGATGACGGCGTGGTTGTCCAGGGCTTCGGTGGACCAGCCTTGGGCGGCGGCCAGCGCGGCCAGGGAATCCCAGCTGGGCAGGTTGGCGGGCGAGGGTGCCAGGGCGATGCCGACGGCCTGGTCGGCGGCCTGCGCTTCGCCTTCGGCGGCAGGCGGGTCGCCCGCCTCGCGCGCGGTGTCGGTCTCCGGGGCGGGCGGGGGTACATACACCGCCGTCAGGACGTTGGTATTGGCATCCAGCAGTAGCTGGAGCGTGTGGTCTGCGCCCATCTGTCGCCTCTCCCGCCCGGCATTCGCAGCCAGGTTCATTCATTTAGTAATTAAACGAAATATTGCGACATATGTTAACCCATGAACCTCGCCCTACTGCGCAGTAATGCAAGGGAAACTCCACCAAAAGATGTAATGCCGGCCCTGATTTCTGTGGCCGTGTTCCGTTACAAAGTCTGCATCGGCGGGCCACGCGGGAATGGGCCGTCGGCAGCGGTCGGTGCGAGGGCGCTTGCGCAAATTGTGGCGACGGATCCTAGGGCATAGGCACGAGCGACAAAGCGCCCGGGCAGGCTCAGCATAGGCGTTCGAATCCGCGTCCCTGGACGCCGCCGGAGCGCCCACGCCATGTCCCGCCTTTCCTGCTTCCTGCCCCCCGCGCCTGGCGCGGCCTGGACGCGCGCAGCCGGCCTCGCGCTGGCCATTGCCCTGGCCGGCCTGGCTGCCGCGCTGATGCCCGCCGGCGCCGCGCACGCAGACGAGATCTACCGTTACAAAGACCCGTTCGGCGTCTGGCGCGCCATGAAGGTGCCCAACGGCTACGCCAAGTATTACAAGCGGGCGCAGGTCCGCACCGCGTTGCGCGGCAATCGCATCAAGGTCTGCCTGGATTGCGAGCCGCAGGTGGGCGACGGCGCCAGCGTGCTGGCGCTGGGCAACCGGGTGTTGCGCTGGGGGCCGGTGCCGCCGTCCACGGCGCACGATGGGCTGATCGCGCAGGCGGCCAAGGATTCAGGGGTGGACCAGGCGCTGATCACCGCGGTCATCGCGGTGGAATCGGGCTTTCGCAGTGATGCGCGCTCGCCCAAGGGGGCGCTGGGCCTGATGCAGCTGATGCCGGCCACCGCCGCCACGCTGCTGGCGTCCGACGATATCGAACGCGCGCTGGTGGACCCGGCCACCAATGTGAAGGCGGGGTCCAGCTTGCTGCGCCGGCTGATCGACCAGTATCCCGGCCGGCTGGACCTGGCGCTGGCGGCCTACAACGCAGGCGAAGGGGCCGTGCGCAAATACGACGCCGTGCCGCCCTATGCCGAAACGCAGCAGTACGTGCGGGACGTGACGGCGCTGTACAAGCACTACAAGACGCCCTGAGGGGGCGAGAGGCCGGAGCGCCCCGTGGGGCGGTCCGGCGCGGGCCTCAGATCGAAGCGAAGACCTTTTCGGCGATGTCCAGCGTCGACTGGATGACGGCGTCGTCGTGGGTGGCCGACACGAAGCCGGCTTCGAAGGCCGACGGCGCGAAATGCACGCCGTGGTCGAGCATGGCATGGAAGAAGCGGTTGAAGCGCGCGGTGTCGCACGTCGACACCTCGGCGAACGAGGTCGGCACCGTGTCGCTGAAGTAAATGCCGAACATGCCGCCCACCGAGTCGGCCGAGAAGGCCAGGCCGGCGGCGCGGGCGCGTTCCTGCAGGCCCTGGGCCAGCTTGGCGGTCTGGGCCGCCAGCTTGTCGTAGAAGCCCGGCGCGGCGATCAGGCGCAGCGTGGCCAGGCCTGCGGCTACGGCCACGGGGTTGCCCGACAGCGTGCCCGCCTGGTACACGCCGCCCAGCGGGGCGATGTGCTTCATGATCTCGGCGCTGCCGCCGAAGGCGCCCACCGGCATGCCGCCGCCGATCACCTTGGCCAGCGTGGTCAGGTCAGGCTTGACGCCCGACAGGCCCTGCACGCCCTGCGGCCCCACGCGGAAACCGGTCATGACTTCGTCGAAGATCAGCAGCGCGCCGTGCTGCGTGCAGACTTCGCGCAGGCCTTCCAGGAAGCCGGGCGCGGGCTTGATCAGGTTCATGTTGCCGGCGATCGGCTCGACGATGATGCAGGCGATGTCGGCGCCGTGCTGGGCGAAGGCTTCGCGCACCGCGTCCAGGTTGTTGTATTCCAGGGTCAGCGTGTGCGAGACGAATTCAGGCGGCACGCCGGCCGAGCTGGGGTTGCCGAACGTCAGCAGGCCCGAGCCGGCCTTGACCAGCAGGCTGTCGGAGTGGCCGTGATAGCAGCCTTCGAATTTCACGATCTTGGCGCGGCCGGTGGCGCCGCGCGCCAGCCGGATGGCCGTCATGGTGGCCTCGGTGCCCGAGCTGACCAGGCGCACCTGCTCCAGCGACGGCAGGCGGGCGATCAGCGTTTCGGCCAGTTCGATTTCGGCCTCGGTGGGGGCGCCGAACGACAGGCCGTTGACGGCGGCTTCCTGCACCGCGCGCACCACCTCAGGGTGCGAGTGGCCCAGGATGGCCGGACCCCACGAGCCCACGTAGTCGATGTACTGCTTGTCTTCGGCGTCCCAGACGTACGGGCCTTGCGCGCGCTTGATGAAGCGCGGCGTGCCGCCCACGGAGCGGAAGGCGCGGACGGGCGAATTGACGCCGCCGGGAATGCTGCGGCAGGCGCGTTCGAAAAGCTGAGCGTTACGGGACATGGCGGTCAAGGCTTCTGGTTGCGGTTAACGGAGTAGGGCGCCGAGCAGGCGGCCGCGGCGGCGCGGATGGCTGGCGCCTCGAACAGGCCGGTGATGACGGCGATGGAGTCGGCGCCGGCTGCGGCGACCAGCGCCGCGTTGTCGGGCGTGATGCCGCCGATGGCGACCACGGCCGGGCGGGGCGCGTCGCGCGCTTCGACCAGGGCGCGGGCTTCGGTCAGCACCGACAGCGGCGCGCGCACCGTGTCGGGCTTGACCTGCGAGGCGAACATCGCGCCGAAGGCGATGTAGTCGGCCCCGGCATCCAGCAGTTCGCGGGCGCGGGCCAGATCGTCGTAGCTGGAGCCGCCCAGGATCAGGTCGGGGCCCACTTCGGCGCGGATGCGGGCCAGGCTGTCGTCGTCGCGGCCGACGTGGGCGCCATCGGCGCCGACCTCGAGCGCCAGGCGCCAGTCGTCATTGATGAGAAACACCACGCCCAGCTCGCGGCACAGCGGCGCCAGGGCGCGGGCTTGTTCGGCGCGCACGGCGTCGGGCACGTTCTTGCGGCGCAGCTGCAGCGCCCGCATGCCGCCGTCGGCAGCCTGGCGTACCGCGCGCAGCAGGCGCTCGGTGTCGTCCCATTCGGGGGTGACGCCGTACAGGCCGGCGGGAAAACGCAGGGCTTTCATTGCGGTTGGATCCGGTTGGGAATGCGCCGGCCCATGCCCGGCAGGAAGCTGGCGGCCACCGCCGCGTCGGCATGGGCCAGGCCCTGGCGCACGGCCTCGGGCATTTCCAGGCCGCGGGCCAGCATGGCGGTGATGGCCGTGGCCGCCAGGCCGCCGGCATCGCCGTTGCGGTCGGGCGGCGCCTGCCAGGGCAGGGTGGTGGTCTGGCCGTTGGGGCCCAGCAGCACGTTGGCGTAGTGGCCGGGGCGTTGCGGACTGCCCAGCACCAGCACCCATTCGGCGCCGGCCGACACCAGGGCGTGCATCGGCGATGGTGCGTCCCCGATATCGATGTCGCCGTCCGCATGCCACTGCGCCAGGCGCAGGTGCTCGATGACCAGCAGGTCGGTCTGCGGCAGCACCAGTTCCAGCGTGGCGGCCAGCAGGTCGTCGGCGTCGTCCTCGTCGGCGGCGTCGGCCGGCACCTGGGCGCGCTGGCCCAGGTGCAGCACCAGCGGCACCTGGCTGTAATCGGCGGCCACCTGGGCGGCTACGCTTGCCGTTTCGGCGGTGTATAGTCCGCCCACCTTGATTGCCTGCACGGACATGTCTTCGAGCAGGCAGCGCGCCTGGTCGTCCAGCAGGTCGGGCGATACGGGATGGATTTCTTCGATGCCGGCGGTGTCCTGCACCGTCAACGCCGTGACGGCCGCCAGGCCATGACAGCCCAGCCGGGCGCAGGTAACGGCGTCCGCGGGCAAACCGTCGGCGCCCGAGGGGTCGAGCGGGCCGAAGACCAAAACGAGAGGGGGAGTAACGGGGGCCACGTGGACAGCGCTTGAGTAAGGGTGCCCGGACTCATTTGCGATGAATCAGGGGATCCCCTATTGGGTTTCGGTAAGATTGTCCCCATTCTAATGGATGCCTTCCGCCTTTGCCCCATCACGGGGAAGACGGCGGGGAATTGATGTAAGAGAGAACTATGCGTACTTGGATGTGTCTGATTTGTGGCTGGGTTTACGATGAAGAAGCCGGCCTGCCCGACGAAGGCATCGCACCCGGCACCCGCTGGGAAGATGTGCCCCCGAACTGGGTCTGTCCTGAATGCGGCGCCCGCAAAGAGGACTTCGAACTGATGGAAATCTGATCGGCCATACCGATCCTTTCCGCGAATAAAGGGGTTGCCATGACGGAAAAACACCACGAGAACCCCAAGACCCAGTCGGCCAACTTCGCCAACCAGTTCCTGATCGCCATGCCCGGCATGGTCGAAGGCAGTCTGGCGGGGTCGGTCATCTACGTCTGCGAACACACCGAGCGCGGCGCGCTGGGCCTGGTCATCAACCGGCCCACCGACCTGACGCTGGGCACGCTGTTCGAACGCATCGACCTGGCGCTCGAGATCGGCCCGGTCAAGGACACGCTGGTGTTCTTCGGCGGGCCGGTCCAGACCGACCGCGGCTTCGTGCTGCACGCGCCTGCCGGCGACTACAGCTCGAGCATCAAGCTGGGCGGCATGGCCTTGACCACGTCGCGCGACGTGCTGCAGGCCGTGGCAGACGGCAATGGTCCGGCCCGCATGCTGGTCACGCTGGGCTACGCCGGCTGGGGCGCGGGCCAGCTCGAAAGCGAAATGGGCCAGAACGCCTGGCTGTCGGTCGGCGCCGACGACCACATCATCTTCGACGTGCCGCCCGAAGATCGCTACCCCGCCGCCCTCAAGCTGCTGGGCATCGATCCCGTGATGCTTGCCGGCGATGCGGGCCATGCCTGAAGAAACCCTGCTTGCCTTCGATTTCGGCGAGAAAAAGCTCGGCATCGCGATCGGCAATACGCTGACGCGCCACGCGCGGCCCCTGGAAATCATTTTCAGCGAGGTCCGCGACGTGCGCTTTTCGCGCATCGCCGCGCTGCTCAAGGAATGGCAGCCGCAGCGGGTGGTGGTCGGCCTGGCGCTGGACGCCGACGGCGGCGAACAGCCCGCCACCGCGCGCTGCCGTCGCTTCGCCAACCAACTGCACGGCCGCTTCGGCGTCACCGTCGAACTGGTCGACGAGCGCGGCTCCAGCATGGAAGCCCAGCGCCTGCTGGGCACCCACGAGGCCGACGACGCCATGGCCGCCGCCGTCATCCTGCAACGCTACCTGGATAAACTGCCGGCGCCCTGACGCCCGCCCTCCGGTCCGCTCATGCTCAATCCCCAACTCGACCGCCGCGGCGAACTCATCCACCTGCTCACCACGGAAGGGCTGCCGCGCCGCCACGTCGAACGGCTGCTGGACGCGGCCGCGGGGTTTGCGCAGGAGGATGCGGCGGCCGCCAGCGCCAGCGCCGCAACACACGCCAAGACGCCAGGAACCCCCGCGGCACCGTCCGGCGCGCCTCTGGACCTGCCGTTGTATCTCGGCCTGCCTGCCGATGATGCCGCTTTGCGCCGGGACTACGAGTCCGCTGCGCGGCGGCTGGGCTTGCGGCCGATTGTGCTGGATGACGACCTGCCTGCGGGGAATATCCCCGCGCCCGCCGCCGACTTGCCCCCCGGCATCCTGGTGCTGCGCCACGCCGCCAGCGGCGCTGCCGTCAGCGCGGCGGCCGCCGCACCGCCCGGCCTGCGCATCCTCAATGCCGGCGACGGCATTCATGCCGATCCCTTGCCCGCCCTGGCGCGGGTGGCGGCGATGCTGCGCGCCAGGCAAGACCTGACCCACCTGGCCGTCGCCCTGGTCGGCGACATCCGCCATAGCGCGGTCGCCCGCAGCCTGATCCACGCATTCACCACGCTGGGCGTGCCCGAAGTGCGCGCCACCGCGCCGCGGACCTTGCTGCCCGATGGCCTGCCGCAGCTCGGCGTGCGCGCCTGCGCCACGCTGCAGGAATGCCTGGCCGATGCCGACGTGGTCATCGTGCTGCCGCTGCATATCGAATCCCTGAGCGGCGCACTGCTGCCCTCCGCCCGCGAATACGCCGCCGCCTGCGGCCTGACGGCAGCCCGCCTGGCCGCCGCCAAGCCCGACGCGCTGCTGCTGCCCGGGGGGCGCCTGACCCCTGGCATCGAGGTCGACGGCGAGCTCGCCGCCAGCCTGACCGCCATCGACGCGCAACTGGCGGACACCGAACGGCACCTGCGCCTGGCGGCGCTGAGCGTCCTGGGGGCCGCGCCATGAGACTGCACATCGCCCACGGCCGCGTGATCGACCCGGCCAGCGGCTACGACGGTCCGCAAGACCTCTTCATTGCCGACGGCCACATCGTTGCCACCGGGCAGGCCCCGGACGGCTTCCAAGCCGATCGCCGCCTGGACGCCACCGGCCTGGTCGTGCTGCCGGGCCTGGTGGATCTGTCGGCCCGGGTATTGCGCGATCCGGCGGCCAGCCATGGCGCTGTGGCGATGGCCGCTGCGACTGCCGCGGCGGGGCATCCCGACAATCTTCCGCCAGGTTCGCGCATGGCCCCAGCCGACCCGCAGTTCGCCCCGGCAGAACTGCGCGCCGCGCTGGCTGGCGGCGTGACCACGCTGGTCCTGCCGCCGCAGCCCGACGCGCCGCTGGACGAACCCGCCAAGCTCGAGGCGCTGCTGTGCCAGGCGCCGGCCGACCGGCCCCGCATCCTGCCGCTGGGCGCCCTGACGGTCGGCCTGCGCGGCGAAACGCTGGCCGAGATGACGCTGTTGTCCCAAGCCGGCGCCATCGCGTTTTCGCAAGGCAACGCCGGCATCGCCGACACCCGCGTGCTGTGGGGCGCCATGCGCTACGCCAGCGGCCAGGGCCTGACGCTATGGCTGCATCCGCAAGACCCCTGGCTGGCCCAGAACGCGGTGGTGGCCGCCGGCGCCTACGCCGACCGCCTGGGCCTGCACGGCCTGCCGCCGCAAGCCGAGACGCTGGCGTTGCAGACGATCTTCGAGTTGCAACGCGCGACAGGCGCCCGCGTGCACCTGTCGCGCCTGTCCACCGCCGCAGGCCTGGAGCTGCTGCGCGCCGCGCGCCGCCAAGGTCTGCCGGTCACGGCCGACGTGTCGGCCAACAGCCTGTTGCTGACCGACGTGGATATCGGCTATTTCGATACGAATTTCCACGTGACGCCGCCGCTGCGTGGCCAACGCGACCGCGAGGCGATCCAGGCGGCGCTGCGCGACGGCCTGGTGGACGCGCTTTGCTCGGACCACACGCTGGTGGACGCCGACGGCAAGGCCGCGCCGTTCCCGTTGTCACCGCCCGGCGCCACGGGGCTGGAGTTGTTGCTGTCACTGACGCTGAAATGGGCCCGCGACAATCGGATCCCGCTGCCGCAGGCGCTGGCCCGCGTCACGACCGGCCCGGCAGCGGTGTTGCGGGGCCTGTTGCCATCGCAGTCCGGCCGCGGCGACCTGGCGGTCGGCGCGCCGGCAGACGTGTGCCTGGTGGACCTGGAAGCGGAGTGGCTGGTCGCCCCGCCGGCACTGCAAAGCCACAGCCGTCATACGCCGTTCGCGGGTATGATGCTGCCCGGTCGAGTCCGCGCCACCCTGGTGGGTGGCAGCCCGGCCTGGGAGACCCCTGCTTGAAGCTGCTGCGCTTTGTCCTCCGGCTTTTTCTCGTCGTGCCTTTGATCGTCTTCGGCCTGTTGTGCGTGGGCCTGGTGTATCCGCTGCTGCGTCCCAAGTCGCGCGCCTGGCTGAACCGCACGTGGTCGCGCTGCCTGATGGCGGCCTGTGGGCTGCGGGTCGTCTTCAAGGGCGAACCGCGCATGACGGGCCCGGTGCTGCTGGTCGCGAACCACGTCTCCTGGATCGACATTTTCGTGCTCAATTCGGCCCGCGCGACGTCGTTCGTGGCCAAGAGCGAAATCCGCAGCTGGCCGGTGATCGGCTGGCTGGTGGCCGGCGCGGGCACGCTCTTCATCGAACGCGGCCAACGCCACGCGGTCCATGCAATGGGCGAATCGATGCAAGCCCGCTTCAAGCTGGGCGACGCGGTGGGCCTGTTCCCCGAAGGCACCACCAGCGAAGGCTTCGACCTGCGCCCCTTCCACGCCAGCCTGTTCGAACCGGCAAGATCGGCCGCCATCGAAATCCAACCGGTAGCCCTGCGCTTTCTGAAAGACGGCAAACGCAGCGGCTTCGCCGCATTTGTGGGCGAGGAGACGCTGGTGGCGAATCTTTGGAAGGTTATGGGGGCTACGGGGCTGTCAGTGGAAGTGGTGTTCTTGCCGGCTTTGGCGGCTAAGCATGCTGATGGGACGTTGCCGACTCGGTTGGAGTTGTCGCATCAGGCTCGGGATGCTATTCGGGCTGTGCTTTGATTCTTTGATCGGTTGATCGGGTGAGCTGTTCTTCGTAGGTCGCCCCGCCGAGCGACCTACGAAGCCCAAACGCCGCAAGCAAGCAAGCAAGCGACAAGCAACACCCCGTCAGCCGGCCTCAAAAATCAACCGAAGATTCACTCCGCCATCGGATCCTGAAACTGCGAACACTTGATCTGCACCAGCTTCCGATCCTGCAACCGCAACGCCGTCAACGCCCCACCCCACACGCAACCCGTATCCAGGCAGATCACATCCGGACGCTGCATCAGCCCCAGCGTAGACCAGTGTCCAAACACCGTCGTGATATTTCGGGTAGCTCGATTCGGCACGTCGAACCAAGGCACTAGCCCCGGCGGCCATGCACCCGGTGTTACCTTGGTTGCGAATTCCATGTGGCCGTTGGGCGTGCACAGGCGGATGCGCGTGAGTGCGTTGATGATCACCCGCATCCGCTTGCCGCCCTTGTGGTCTTCCTTCCAGGTGGCCGGCTCGTTGCCGTACATCTTTTGCAGTGCTTTCTGCCAGTTCGGGCCGCGCAGCGCGTCCTGCACTTCGGCGGCCAGCGACAGCGTCTTGGCCACGTCCCATTTTGCCAGCGTGCCCGCGTGCACCATCAGGTGGTCGTGCTCGAAATGGGCCAGCGGGCGCGAGCGCAGCCAGTCGATCAGCGCGGCCGAATCCGGCGCGCGAAGAATCTCGTCGAGCGTGTCTGATTTTGACGGCTTGCGCACGCCCGCGGCCGCGGCCAGCAGGTGCAGGTCATGGTTGCCCAGCACCACCGTGGCGCGGTCGCCCAGGTCGATGATGCGACGCAGCGTTGCCAGTGACTGCGGGCCGCGATTGACCAGATCCCCGGCGAACCAGAAGCGCGACTTCGGGTCGCCGACCAGTTCGGGATGGGACAGCAAGCGATCCAGCGGCGAGCAGCAACCTTGCACGTCGCCGATCATCCAGATACTGCTGTTCATGCGGGACTCTTACTCCAGGGCCAACGTTGTTGGACGATACGGGTAATGGTGTGGCGGTATTCCATGTAGCTCATGGCGCCCAGCGCCAAGGCCATGGCCCCGATATTCGGGCCCAGGGCCGTCAGCCAGGGCGGCCACTTGCCCAGCATGCCTACGTTCAGCGCCAGCTGGTTCAGCATGAAAAAGCCCACGCCCAGCAGGATGCCGATGAAGACCTTGGCGCCCACGCCGCCGCGGCGAGTCTGCATCAGCCCGATGGGGGCCGCGATCGTGATCATCACCAGCAGCGTGAACGGATACGCCAGTTTGCGCCACAACGCGACGACCTGTCGACCATATTGCAGCTGGTTGTTGCGCAAATAATCCACATAATCGAGCAGCGTCACGATCGACATGCGCTCGGGCGTCAGCACCCGGGCCAGCAGGCGTTCGGCGCTGAGCGTCGTGTCGACCGTGCGTTCGGGCACTTTCACCACCGTGGCCGGCGGGTTCTTCGGGGGGCGGGCGTTGGCCAGGGCTTCCGAGGCCTCGTCATCCAGGCGGGTTTCGGCCACGTCTTTGAGCACCAGGTCGCCATGGGCGAACAGGCCCGTGGGCGCCGTCGACAGTACCGACAGCGTCAGGTCTTTCTTGAACTCGTACAGCGTGACGCCCGTGACCTGGCCGTCGCCCTTCAGTTCGGCGATGTTGATGATGCGGGTGCCGCCGTTGGCCGTGGGTTCCTTGAACCAGTAGCCGCTGTTCAGGCGGTCGCCGCCGGCCTTGCCGCGAAACTGCAGGTTGGCTTCGCCAGACTTGATTTCGGCCCAGGGCGTGACGTATTCGGACAGCAGGGCTGCGCCGATCATCAGCGGGATGGTCACGATCCAGAGCATGCGCAACAGGCGCATGCCGCTGACGCCCGAAACCCGCAAGATGACCAGTTCGTTGCGCTGGGCCAGGCCGGCCAGCGCCAGGATCGCGCCGATCAGAAGGCCGATGGGCAGCAGGTCGTACAGGCGGGTGGGGATGGCCAGCGCCTGCATGTACAGCAAGGCCAGCATGGAGAACTTGTCGCCCACGTTGTCCAGGTCGTCCACCAGCGCGAAAAACGTGAAAAGGCCCAGCAGGGCCATAAGGACCACTGCACAAGAGCGATAGATCTCGCGGGCCAGGTAGCGACGTGCGGTACGCATGAAAAGGGACGAAGGAGCGCGTAAACGTGAAAGCTTAACAAATCCCGCCGTCCAAGGTGGGCGGGAGCCTGGGGAATCAGTCGGTTTCTCGTGTCAGGGGATGTCCACCATCTGCATCCGCCGGGTCAGGGTGTAGACGCGGGAGTTCAGGTAGTTGGAATTGCGATGGCTGTCATAGAAGCGGGGATTGGGCAGCATGGCCGCCAGCCGGGCCGACTGGCTGGCCCCCAGGTTGGCCGCCGGCACGTTGTAATAGTGCTTGGCCGCCGCCTGGGCGCCGAAGACACCCACGCCCCATTCCGCCACATTCAGGTACAGCTCGAGGATGCGTTCCTTGGTCATGACGTGTTCGATCATGTAGGTCAGCACCAGTTCCTGGCCCTTGCGGACGTAGCTGCGGGAACTGGACAGGAACAGGTTCTTGGCCAGCTGCTGGGTGATGGTCGAGCCGCCGCGCATCTTGCTGCGGCCGGCTTCTTCCTGTTTCTGGTTGTATTCCCACGCCTTGCGGATGGCGTCCCATTCGACGCCGTCGTGCTCGGTGAAATTGGAATCTTCGGATGCCACCACCGCCAGCTTCAGGCTGCGGTTGATCTTGTCGTAGGGCACCCATTCGTATTTCAGGCGGAAATCGGGGTTGCCGTCCTGCAGTCGGGCGAGTTCTTCACGCATCACGGCGCTGCTGCCCGGGTTCTGGTACTTGTACCAGACCACCAGCCCGAACAGCCAGAACTGGTAGAGCAGCACCGCACACACCAGCGCCATCAGTACGCCGGTGATGATCCGGAACCAGGAACGGCGCTTGCCGCTCTTGCCGCGGGCGGCCATCGGGTCAGCTTCCGGCCATCAGCGCCTCGCGCAGCGCCGCCAGCACAGGGGCCGGGTCGGGCCGCACGCCGTGCCAGATGAAGAAACTTTCGGCGGCCTGGCCCACCAGCATGCCCAGGCCGTCGGCGGTCAGGGCTGCGCCGTCCTCGCGGGCCTGCCGCATGAAGGCGGTGGGCTGGGCGCCGTACATCATGTCGTAGCCGGCCGCGCCCTCGGCATACAGGCCGGCGGGCAGGTCGGGGGCGGCATCCTGCAGGCCGCTGGCGGTGGCATTGACCACCAGGTTCCAGCCCCCGGGCAGGGCGGCGTCCGCCAGGCCGCCGGCAGTGACGCGAGTCTGGGGCTCGGCGCCGGTTGCGCGCCAGGCCTCGGCCAGTTCCAGCGCCCGGGCGGCGGTGCGGTTGACGATATGGATGCGGGCGCAGCCGGCCTGGGCCAGCGGTTGCAGCACCCCCCGGGCGGCGCCGCCCGCGCCTGCCAGCAGGACGGACGCGCCGGTCAGGCGCACGCCCAGGCGCATCAGGTCGGACACCAGACCGACGCCGTCGGTGTTGCAGCCGTGCCAGACGCCGTCGCGCCACGACAGGGTGTTGACCGCCCCGGCCAACCGGGCGCGGCTGGACAGGTGGCCCGACGCCAGCGCGTAGGCGTCCTGCTTGAACGGCACCGTGACATTCAGGCCCAGCCCGCCTTCGGCGGCAAAGGCGGCGACCGCGGCGCCAAAGCCGTCCACCGGCGCCAGCAGGCGCTCGTAGGTCAGCGGCTTGCCGGTCTGTTGCGAGAACAGGGCGTGGATCTGGGGCGAGCGGCTGTGCGCGATGGGGTTGCCGATGACGGCGTAGCGGGCAAGAGGGGGCGCCTCGGTCATGGGGCTTCGGTTTCCAGGGTGTCGTTGACGAAATGCCAGGTGCGGGTGATGACCAGCACGTCGGTGTCGCGGGCGATGTCGGGCGGGAAGGGCGGGAACGGCGCGGCCAGCTGCACGATGCGGCGGGCGGCCTGGTTCAGCACGGCATGGGGCGAGGGCTGGTCGATGTCGACCGCCGCGATGCTGCCGTCGGCGCGCACCGACACGGTGATGCGCAGCGAGCCATAGATGCGGCCGCGGGCTTCGTCCGGGTAATGCTGGGTGCCGACGGATTCGATGCGGGTGCGCCAGGCATCCAGGTAGGCGGCGTAGCGCGAGGCCTCGGCCGAGGGCGCCACGAACTGCTTGCGCGGCTCGGCGCTGTATTGCTGGACCTTGGCGGCCAGGGCGGCGATCTGGGCGTTCTGGATGACGCTGGCCTGGTCCTGGGCGTCCTGGCCGCGCTCGTTGCCGTCGGGCCAGGGGTTGACCGCCTGGCGCTCGGCGCCAGCCTTGTCGGCGGCGCGCAGCTGGGTCATCAGGCGGGCCTGTTCGGCTTCCAACTGCACCTGGCGCCGCCGCATGGCTTCCAGCACGATGGTCTCGGCCGACGCGCCGGTCTGGGGCAGGGGGGTGGTGGACAGGCCGCGTTCGGCATTGCCGCCGCCGCTCATCTGGTTTTGCGCCTGGGCCCGGGGGGTATCGGGGGGCGTTTCGCTGCGGGCGTTCAGCAGCACCACTTCGAGGCTGGCCGCCGGGGGGCGGGACAGCGCGGGCGCGCCGAAGCGCCACGCCAGGGCGCCGGCGTGCACCAACAGCGAAATCGCAATGCCGATGCGCAGGTAGTGCTGGGCGGGCGCGCCCAGCCACCACAGCAGACGGCTCAGCGGAGAGGGGGAATCAGCAAGGCGTTGCACGCACGCATTGTAGAGCCAGTCCGCCCGCCGCCGTCACCTGTGGCTGCCCGTAGCGCTTACTTCGAGGGCCGCGGGAAGACCCAGACCTTGCTGGCCGGCAGGGCCAGGCGGCAGGGGCCGGGTTCGCGGCCTTCGGGGCCGTAGGCGCGCAGCGCCAGGGTGTTGGCCGGGTCTGCATCGGGGGTGCGGAACAGGTATTCCCAGCGGTCGCCCAGGTACATGCTGGTCAGAAGCGGCATGTCCAGGTGGTTGCCGTCGGGATCGTCCGCCAGGCGGACCTGTTCGACCCGGATCACCGCGGTGGCGTCCTGGCCCTGGGTCACGCCTTCGCCGGCCTTGCCCCACAGCGCCCAGCCGTGGCCCTCGATGCGGGCGCGGCCGTCGCGCACTTCGGTGACCTTGCCGTCCAGCCGGTTGTTGCTGCCCATGAACTCGGCGGTAAACAGGGTCGACGGCGAGCCGTACATTTCCTGCGGCGTGCCTTGCTGCTCGATCTTGCCGTTGTTCAGCAGCAGGATGCGGTCGGAAATGGCCATGGCTTCGCTCTGGTCATGCGTCACCATCAGGGCCGACAGCCCCAGACGGATGATCAGTTCGCGCAGGAAGGCGCGGGCCTCTTCGCGCAGCTTGGCATCCAGATTGGACAGCGGCTCGTCCAGCAGGATGACGGGCGGGCTGTACACCAGCGCCCGGCCGATGGCCACGCGCTGCTGCTGGCCGCCGGACAGCGCGTGCGGATGGCGCTGGCCCAGCTTGCCCAGGCCCAGCTGGTCCAGCACGGCCTGCACGCGTTCGCGCACTTCGGCGGACGGCACCTTGCGCAGCTTCAGCGGGTAGGCCACGTTCTCGAACACGGTCTTGTGCGGCCACAGCGCGTACGACTGGAACACCAGGCCCAGGTTGCGCTCTTCGGCCGGGATTTCCTTGCGGGCCCCGCCGTCGTAGACCACGCGGTCGCCGATGGTGATGCGGCCGCGCTTGGGGCCTTCCAGGCCCGCCACGGCGCGCAGCAGCGTGGTCTTGCCGCTGCCCGACGGGCCCAGCAAGGACACCACTTCGCCCTGGCGCAGTTGCATCGACACGCCCTTGAGCACCGGGTTGTCGCCGTAATCCAGGTGCAGGTCTTCTACAGAAAGCTCAATCATGAAGTTTGACTCCGAATCGCAGGGCGATGCCCAGGCCGATCACGACCAGAACGATATTGATGAAGGAAAGCGCGGCCACGATGTCGATGGCGCCGGACGCCCACAGCGACACCAGCATGGACCCGATGGTCTCGGTGCCTGGCGACAGCAGGTAGACGCCGGTGGAGTATTCGCGCTCGAAGATCAGGAACATCAGCAGCCACGAACCGATCAGGCCGTACTTGGCCAGCGGCACGGTGACGTGGCGGGTGACCTGGCCGCGTCGCGCGCCGGCGCTGCGGGCGGCCTCTTCCAGTTCAGGCCCCACCTGCAGCAGCGTCGACGAGATCAGGCGCAGGCCGTAGGCCATCCAGACCACCGTGTAGGCCAGCCACACGCTGAAGATGGTGCTGCGCATGGCACGCAGCCATTCGATGAAGTTCTCGCGCAGCCACTCGGCGAACGGCAGGCCCGACAGCCAGCCGCCCAGGTCCGGATCCAGCGCGTTGTCCAGCCACATCGGCACGAACAGGAACACCCACAGGAACGCCAGGCCCGCCAGCAGGCCGGGCACCGCGCGCGGCACCAGCACGCTGTAGTCCATGAAGCGGGTGACGTTGTCCGGCTTGCGGTGCATCGCCAGGCCCACGAACATGTAGCACATCACGGCCAGCGCGCCGCCGAACACGCCGATGGCCACCGAGTTGACGATGGCGCGCATCAGGTTCGGTTGCGCGAACACGGTGCGGAAGGCATCCAGCGACAGCACGTCGAACAGCGACACGCCCATGCCCCAGTTGGACACGAACGCGCGCAGCAGCACGCCCATCAGCGGCACCACGATGGTGACCAGCAGCCAGAACGCCACCACGCCGCCCGCCACCCAGCGCCACTTGCCCAGCGGCAGCGGACGGGCGCGCGAGGCCTTGCCCTTGACGGTGACGAAACGGTTGGCCGTGCGCATCAGGCGGCGCTGCAGCATCACCAGCGGAATCGTCATGCAGATCAGCACCACGGCCACGGCGGCCATCAGGTGGTACGACGGAATGCCGAGCTTGTTGGTCAGCTTGTACAGGTAGGTGGCCAGCACCAGGTTGCCTTCCGGGTCGCCCAGCACCAGCACCAGGCCGAACACTTCCAGGCCCAGGAAGAACAGCAGCACGGTGGCGTACAGCATGGCCGGGCGCACCATCGGCAGGCTGACCGACACCATCACGCGCAGCGGCGAGGCGCCGGTGACGCGGGCCGCTTCTTCCACGTCCGACCCCATGCTGCGCAGGGCCGACGAGATGTACAGGTAGGCGTGCGGCACGTGCGTGAGGCCGGCGATGATGACGATGCTGGTCAGCGAATACACGTTCCAGGGCACGAAGCCCAGGATGTTCTGCGCCCAGGTCGAGAAAAAGCCGACCGGGCCGGCCGCCACCACGTAGCCAAAGCCCAGCACCATCGGCGACACGAACACCGGCACCAGGATCAGGGGCTCGATCCAGCGCCGGCCGGGCAGGTCGGTGCGGATCATCAGGAAGGCCAGCATGCCGCCCAGGGGGATGGCGATGATGGCCAGCCCGAAGGCCAGGATGAAGCCGCTTTTCAGCGCCTTGTAGAAATCCGGGTCCGCGAAGATGAAGCGGAATGCGTCCAGGCTGAAGACCTTGGACGGCGAAAAGAAGGGCGCGGACAGGAAGCTCTGGATGATGATGAACGACAGCGGCACGTAGATGGCCAGGGCTGTGATCAGCACCACCACGCCGCGCGGCAGGGACTGCCATTTTCTGCGCAATGACTGCATGGGGAAATCCTGTTGATTCGATAGACGCGGGGGGCGCCCGCTGGCGATCACCCGCCGGCATTCACCCGCAGGTGAATGTCCGGCCGGCGGGTGGGGGGCATGCCGCCCTCCCGCGTGCTGGCGGCCGGGGGCGGATGCGTTGCCCCCGTGGCGCCGGCAGCCTTACTTGCCTGCTGCGGCGCGCCAGTCCTTGATGAACTGCAGGCGCTTGTTCTGCTCCAGGTAGTCCAGCAGCGTTTCGTTGACCGGGATCGGCTTGAGCGAGGCGCCCAGCTTCTTGGTCATGCCGTCCACATCGTTGTCGCCTTCGATGTCGTCGCGCACCGAGGCCAGGTCAGCCTGGTTGGCCATGATTTCCTGGCCCTTCTGCGACAGCAGGTAGTCCATCCACAGCTTGGCCGCGTTGCGGTTCTTGGCCTTCTTGCTGATGAACGCCACGCGCGACAGCACCAGCGCGTAGTCGGTCGGGTAGGCCACGCCCAGCGACGGGTCGGTCTTGGCGCGGGTTTCGGCGTACGAGCCCAGGATGTTGTAGCCGATCAGGTTTTCGCCCGACGACACGCGTTCCATCATGGTGCCGGTGGACGACTGCACGATCAGGCCGCCCTTGGCGATGTCCTTGAGCGTGTCGAAGTACTTGGGGTCATTGGCCTTGTCCTGCACGGCCAGCATGAAGCCCACGGCCGACTTCTCGATGTCGTAGGTGGTGACCTTGTTCTTGAACTTGTCCGGCTGGCTGGCGATCAGCTTGGCCAGGGCGCCGTGCGTGGTCGGCACTTCGTTGGCCGGAATCAGGCGCTTGTTGTAGATGAACACGGCCGGCTCGTAGGTCGTGCCGTAGGCCGAGTCCTTCCAGACGGCCCAGGCCGGCAGCTTGCCGATCTCGGGCGACTTGTACTGCAGCGCGTAGTCGGTGGCCAGCTTCAGGGCCGAATCCATCGACGAGCTCCAGACGATGTCGCCGCTGCTGCCGCCCGCCGCCTGTTCGCTGATGTAGCGGTTGTACAGCTCGGTGCTGTTCATGTCGTTGTATTCGACCTTGACGCCCGGGTACAGCGCTTCGAAGCCCTTGATGATGGGGCCGGCGGCCTTGGTGTCGGTGGTCGAATAGATCACGACCTTGCCTTCCTTCTTGGCGCCGTCGAGAATCTTCTGGTAGTCGGCGGGGTAGCCCGCGGGCACGGATTGGGCGTAGGCGCTGCCGGCGGCGATGGCGAATGCAGCGGCGCAGGCGGCCGCCAGTCTGGACTTGGCAAGCATGGGTCTTGTCTCCGTTGGAATTAGTATCGACAGGCGCGAAGCCTGTTCGACCGCATCTTAGGGGCCGGCGTCTGTCGTCGTCCTGTCATGGGGGGCAGGGTGGGATAGGGGTAATCCCGTGGTCGGGAGCAGGCCCGCCGGCACGACGCGGCGTCGTGCCGGGGCGGTGTGGCCTAGGGCCGTTCCGGCGTATCGGTGACCAGCCGAATCCAGTTCTGCACGAAGCGCGAGTGCCGCCGCTGGTCCAACCCCACCAGCAGCGCGGGTGACAGCACCACGGGCTGCACGATGCCTTGCGAGCGTGCCAGCACGGCCTCCGAGGTCCAGCGCCCCGGTGTGTCTTCCATGATCGACCCCAGCGCCGCGTGGCTGGACGCCACCTGCTGGCCGGCCGGCGACAGCAGCCAGTCGACCAGCGCGCGGCCCAGGTCCGGATTGGGCGCTTTGCGGGCAATCAGCACCGAACGCGCCAGCACCAGCACGTAGTCCTGCGGAAACACGATGCCGATCTTGCTGCCCGCCGCCTGGCGTGACAGCGCATAGGACCCCAGGATGTTGTAGCCCAGGTCCATCTCGTCGTTCTCGATCGCGTCCAGCAGGTCCGCGCTGGTGGCCGACAAGCGCACGCCGACCTGGCCCAGGGCGTTGGCCAGGCCCCAGAAATTGGATGACACCAGTTCGTCCTGTTCGGCCATCAGGTAGCCCACGCTGCTGCGCGAAATGTCATAGGTGCCCACGCGCCCATGCAGCCGCGCGCGGTCGTGTTCGAGCGTGCGCAGCAGGTCCTGGCGCGAGCGCGGCACGGTGGCCTCGGTGTAGCGCTTGGGGTTGTAGACGAACACCGCCGGCTCGAAGGTAAAACCGTAGACCTCGTTGCGCCACACCGCCCACGACGGCAGCTTGGCCGCATAGGGCGAGGCATAGCGCTGTGCGTAGCCGTCGTTGGCCAGCCGGATCTGCAAGTCCGAGGCCGAGCTCATCAGCACGTCCACGTCCTTCAGCTGGTTCTCGATGGCCGCCTCGTACAGTTCGCGGCTGCCCATCTCGCGATACACGACGGTGACGTCGGGCCGCTGCGCCTGAAAGCCCAGGATCAGCGGCGCCACCACCGGCGTGTCGGTCGGCCCCGCGATGGTCAGCACGCGCGACGACGGCTGCGGCGCCGGATAGCGGGTCACGATTTCCGGAATGTCGGCGGCGCGCACGTCGGCCGGGGCGGCCGCCAGCAGCAGCGCGGCCGCAAACACGGCTCCCAGCCAACCCGCCAGCGTGCGCCCGCCGGCCCCGCTGCGCTGGCGCGCCAGCGGCAGGATCACCCGCGCCGACAGGCCGCCGCCGGGGCGGTCCTGCAGCCACAGGGACCCGCCGTGCGCCACCGCCACCGACCGCACGATGGCCAGGCCCAGGCCGGAACCCGGCTGCGATTCTCCCGTCCGTCCGCGTATGAAGCGCTGCTGCACGGCATCCTTTTCGTCATCCGCGATGCCGGGGCCGCGATCGGACACGGTCAGCGCCACCCGGAACCCGGCCACGGGCGTGGCCTGGATGTCCACGGTGCCGTCCGGCGCGTAGCGCAGCGCGTTGTCCACCAGGTTGCGCAGCATTTCGCGCAAGGCCACGCGATCGCCTGCGATGCGCGCACGCCGCACCTGCGGCGCGATTTCGATGCGCAGCCGCTGCGCCTCCAGCGGCCCGATGCGGCGCCGCGTTTCATTGATGGTCTCGGCCACGCCCACCGGCGCGCGCGACCCCTTGCCCAGCCGGTGCGTGATGGTGGCGTCCATCAACAGCTGGTTGATGAGCTGGCTGGCATGCGTGGCGTTCTGGTGGATGCGCCCCAGGCGCTCGTGCAGGCGCTTGGGGTCGGTTTCGTCCAGCGCCACCTCGGCCTGCGCCCGCAACGAGGCCAGCGGCGTGCGCACCTGGTGCGCGGCATCGGCGACCAGCGTGTTCAGCGTATCCATCAGCCCGGACAGCCGTTGCATGAAGGCATTGAGCGCCTCGACCAGCCGCCGCACTTCGCTGGGCACGGGGGTGACCAGCGGCGCCAGATCATCCGGCGCCCGCCGCCGCAGTTCGCGTTCCACCACGGCCAGCGGCGCAAAGGCCCGCTGCACCCCGAACCACAGCAGCCCCAACGCCACCAGCGACACCACGATCAACGGCAACACGCTGCGCCCCAATATTTCATCGGCCAATTCTTCGCGCGACCCCAGCGTTTCCGCCACCCGCACGGTCACCCAGCCCGCATGCTGGCTGGCCGACACCAGCCGCCCCACTGTCGCCACGCGCACGGGTTCATCGTGATAGCTGAGATACGTGAACACAGGCGTGGCCGACTGCGCCAACGGCAGGCCCGGCGCCAGATCGGCATAGCCGGTAATGAGCCGGCCGTTGGAGGTGCGCGCTTCGTAGAACACCCTTTCGCTGCCCGACAGCATGGCCAGCGACGACACCGGCGGTTCCACGGTGACGCCGTTGTCCTCGATCTGCACCGACCCCGCAATCGTCAGCGCCGACGCCGCCAACAGCCGGTCAAACGCCTGCTCGGCGGCCCGCTGGGCATAGCCGCGCAAAAAGAAGACCAGCCCCAGCAACGCGCAGGCCAGCAGCACGGCGCCCAACGTGAAGACGCGCCGGCGGATCGAAAAGCTGTCAGGAAGGCTCATGGCTGCGGGCCTGATACCCCACGCCCCGCACGGTGACGATATCGATGGACGCACCCGCGAGCTTCTTGCGCAGCCGCGAAATCAGCAATTCCAGCGCATTGAGCGACCCATCATCCAGGTCGAACAGCTGGTTCATCAACCGCTCCTTGGCCACGGTCTGCCCCAGTTTGCCCAGCAGAATCTCCAACAACCGAAATTCGCGCCGCCCCAGTTCCAGCGGCATGCCAGCCAACACGACATGCCGATTGGCCATGTCCAGGCTCAGGTTGCCATAGGTGGTGACGCTGGTGGTCTGCCCCGCCGGCCGCCGCAGCAACGCCCGCAGCCGCGCCTCAAGTTCGCGCAGATCAAACGGCTTGACGAGATAATCGTCGGCTCCCAGGTCCAGCATATCGATCTTGTCTTCGATCTCGGACCGCGCCGTGACGACGAGCACCGGCGCTTCCAGCCCCGCGGCCCGCAGTTCCCGAATGACGGTAAACCCATCCTTGCCGGGCAGGTTGATATCGAGCACCAAGGCATCCCACGTCTCGTCCAACCCCCACCGCAACGCCTCCACCCCATTGCGCACCCACTGCACGCTATGGCCGGCCGAGCGCAGTTTGCTCTCCACGGCATCGCCCAGGTCAAGGTTGTCCTCGACGAGCAAAATGCGCATGTTTGTTCTCCAATGTTGTTGTGGTTTTTTGGGGGAGTTTAACGGGAGGCTGTGCGTTTTAGTGGGCGGCCAGCTCTTCGAAGGCCGCCCGCGGCGTTGGCGGTCTCCCGTGCGCGGGGCAACGGGGAAGAGAAAAACAGGCGCGGTCGGTGGAGGGTGTGCGCGATGGACCGACGGCCCCTCAAACGAGCATTAGTAGGTACGAACGCCGGCCCCATGGAAAAGCGCTAGTGGCAGGAATCGTGGCTGCCAAATGAACCGATGTGACAAACATCCGGCTCCGCCGAAAGAACCCTATTCGGCAAGAACCCCAGCCCCCACAACGATGGGCGGCGCGCCACAGCCCTTCAAACGCAAACCACCCGCCATCGCGCCGCCCATCACCGCCCACCCCCAAATGGGGAGGCCCCCAAGCAAGCAACTGACAAAAAGCGCGCAAGCGTCATCAAGCAAACCAAGACACCGCGTAAGCCGCTGGCGGCCGCCCGCGCGGCCGTCATCGGCGGGCAGCAGCAACGTCATCCCTGACCACAGGTCTAGCAGCGCGACAAACTCAGACGCACGTAGCCCCTGGCGGGGGTGGCATGCGGAGTGGGCAACCTCGATGCGCCCGAGGGAATCTGAAGCCCAATAGTCGTCATGCACGACACCCGTGACGAAGAAACTTTCTCCGTGGCATCGGCTGTGGCAAGGTGGAATGCCGCCAGGTAAAGACCGACCTTCCAGTGGTGCGTGTTAGCGCACGCCCGTTCTGAAGCATGGCCCCGGGTGACGTCACCGACATTGGTGAGCACACGCATAGCGCGTGCATCCCGTTTGAGAGAGTGAGTACAACGACGTACCCATGCCCGGCGGCATTCCGTTTGTGATCATGGAGCAAGCCATGTCCCTGCGCAAGTCTGTTGCACCCTTAACCCTGGCCCACCCCGATGCCGCAGGCATCGACATCGGCTCGGCCAGTCACTTTGTCGCCGTGCCTGCCGACCGCGATGAGCAGCCCGTTCGTGAGTTCAAGAGCTTTACTGCCGATCTCTATCGCCTGGCGCAGTGGCTCAAGGACTGCGGCATTACCGCGGTCGCCATGGAGTCCACCGGCGTCTACTGGATCCCCTTGTACGAGTTGCTCGACAGCCAGGGCTTTACTGTCTATCTGGTCAACGCCCGGCACGTCAAGAACGTCTGCGGCCGCAAGTCCGACGTCCTGGACTGCCAGTGGTTGCAACAGCTCATGAGCTACGGCCTGCTGGCCAG
Organism: Achromobacter sp. NCFB-sbj8-Ac1-l; assembly: GCF_052695805.1. Classification (NCBI taxonomy): domain Bacteria; kingdom Pseudomonadati; phylum Pseudomonadota; class Betaproteobacteria; order Burkholderiales; family Alcaligenaceae; genus Achromobacter; species Achromobacter sp. NCFB-sbj8-Ac1-l. Next base: position 613,672 of record NZ_CP199812.1, read on the forward strand.
CGCCTTCCGGCCTTCGGACCAGATCTGCGTCTTGCGCGAGTTCTCGCGCCAACGCCAGATGCTGCTGGCCTCACAGGTGCGCCACGTGCAGCACATGCAGAAGGCGCTCACGCAGATGAACATCCAGTTGACCCAAGTGCTCTCGGACGTCGTCGGGGTCACCGGCCAGGCCATCATCCGCGCCATCGTGGCCGGCGAGCGTGATCCCCACGTCCTGGCCCGCCTTAAAAAGCGCCAGGTCAAGGCCAGCGAAGACGATATCGCCGCAGCCCTGCAAGGGACCTGGCGCCATGAGCACCTGTTCGCGCTACGCCAGGCGCTTGCCCTGTACGACGCGTATCAGAGCCAGCTCTATGAGTGCGATCAGCTCATCCAGACTGAGCTGCATAAGCTACAGCGCCATGACGGCGACCCAGGCAAGTCCCAGCGTCGCTGGCCCAAGAAGGCCATGGCCTTCGACCTGCGCACGCACCTGTTCGCCATGTGCGGCGTGGACCTGACCCGCATCAATGGGGTCGATGAAATGACCGCCTTCAAAGTCCTGGCCGAGGTCGGGCCTGATATGACCCGCTTCCCCACATCCAAGCACTTCGCCTCTTGGCTCGGGTTGTGCCCGGGGACACGGATCTCCGGGGGCAAGGTCCTGAGCAGCGCCACCAAGCGCTCGCCAAACCGCGCCGCCCAAGCCCTGCGCCTGGCCGCCGCTGCGTTGCGAACAAGCCAGTCGGCCTTGGGTGCCTATTACCGACGGCTGTGCGCACGCCTGGACAAGCCTCGCGCCATCACCGCTGCGGCCCACAAGTTGGCTCGTCTGATCTACGCCATGCTCACCAAAGGCACCGAATATGTCGACCAGGGCGAGCTGTATTACGAGGAACGCTACAAGCAGCGCGTCATGCATCACTTGACCAAGCGCGCCCAGGCGATGGGCTATAGCCTCACGCCACTTCCAGAGACAGCGTAAAAAACCCCAAACAAATCAGCAGCTTGACGGGAGATTCTTGAGAGGAGGGGCCGTAGGCCCGGACGAAGATGACGAGGGGGAAGTCCGGAGCGAAGGCTCCGGACCGCAATCGTGGGCGCCCACTCCGCATGCCACCCCCGCCAGGGGCGGCCTACGAAGAAGACGCGAAGAAACAATCAGCTACCCGCACCCTCAGCAGCAGAATCAGCAGAAGAAGCAGAAGAAGCAGAAATGCTCACCTCTCCCACATACCGGCAATCGAGTTCCAAAGACAACTCATCCATCCCCAGAATCTCGACTTCCACAGCCGTCCCCCGCTCCAACTCAGGCATCCCGCCAATCCGAGTCACCAACGGACAATTCGCCAGCCGGATCAAATCCTCGCGCAGCACATGCGCCACCGTCCGCGTAATGTGGTTCTGCTTCAGCCAGCGCAGGCACCAGTAGCGTTCCATCGCGCTCTGGAACTCTGCCCAGGCCGCATATTGCGCGTCGAACGCCCCGATGATCGCGAACAGGTCCGCGTCGCGCGGCTTGAAGGGCGCCACCAGGCGGGCCGACACCCCGTGTTCCACGGCGGCAATCAGCTGCCATTGGTTCACCAGGTCCACATAGCGGCGCAGCGGCGACGTGCTCCACGCGTATTGCGGCACCCCGATAGCTTCGTGCGGCAGCGCCTGCGTGCTCATGCGCACCCGCCCGGCCTGCTGCGAACGGTAGATCCCCGGAACGCCGTGCTGGTTCAGCAGGCCGCCCCACAGGTTGTTCGCCAGGATCATGTATTCGGCCACCATCCGGTCCAGCGGCGCATTGCGCTGGCGCGGCACCAGGCGCACTGGTGTGTCCGGATCGTCGGGGTCGCCGTCCAGGTAGAAGCTGTATTCCACCCGCGAATTGTTTTCCGGCTTGCCGCGCACGTTTTCACGTTGCGCCGACAGCGCCTGCGCCAGCTTCCACAACGGGCGCAGCCAGTGGCCGTAGGGCAGGTCTGCTGCCGGGTCCGACAGGCTTTCTTCCGTGACTTGCGTGTCCAGCATGTTGTGGCGCAGGTTCTCGCGCACCACTACGCGCTCCAGGCGAGTTTCGGACTCAATCACCTCGCCCGTTTCCGGGTTGGCCGTCACGTACAGCGACAGCACCGGCACCTCGCGCCCCGCATCAAGCGAGAACGCGCGGATCACGTTGTCCGGCTGCATCGGAATCTTGTCGCCCGGCATGTACACCGTCGACAGGCGCGCGCGCGCCAGCTTGTCGAACTCGCTGTCGCGCGTGACCGACAGGCCGGGGGCAGCCACGTGCACGCCCACCCGCAGATTGCCGTCCGGCAGCCTCGACACCGACAAGGCGTCGTCGATTTCCGTCGTGGTCACGTCGTCCACCGAATAGATCTCGGCGTCGGACAGCGGCAGTTCGCGGTCGATCGGCGGCAGCTCCAGGTCGGGGAAGGCCAGCCCGCGCGGGAAATTCACGGCCAGGAAGCGGCGCTTGTGCAGCGCCAGCGCGTGCGGCCACGCGCCCAGTTCCAGCAGCAGGCGGTCCGGGCTCTTGCCCAGCTTGGCGCAGGCGGCGTCCAGGGCCTTCCATTGCTGCGAATTCTTGTCCGGGCGGATCAACAGCGACTCGGCGGCCTGGGCGATCGGCTCGGGCAGGCGGCCCGCGGCCATCTCGTCGACCCATTCCTGCTGCTGCTCGGCCTGGCGCTGTTTCTTGTCCAGCGCGGCCAGCGCGGCGGCCAGGATGTCGGGCGGGGCGGGGCGGTAGCGGCCCTTGCCCCGGCGATGGAAATAGGCCGGCGCGCCGTGCAGCCGCATCAGCAGTGCGGCCTGCTCCACCGGGGTGGGGGCATGGCCGAAATAGTCCGCCGCCAGCGTGGGCGTGTCGAATTCTTCCTGCGGCGCGCATTCCCACAGGAATTGCAGGTCCAGGGTCTCGGCGGTCGCGGCCGCCTGGCTCATCAGCGCCGCCGGGTCGGGCGCGGCGAAGGTGAACAGGGTGTTGGCGCGCTTGATCTTGCTGCGCTTGCCCGACTCCGATTCCACCTGCAGGCTGGCGTCGGTTTCAGACAGGATATGGCCGGCCTTGAAGCTGCCGTCGTCTTCGTAAAACACATACATGGTGAGGGTCGTCCTGGGCGGCGCGCACGCGCCGCCTTGCGCAGCTATATATAGAGTGTTGAGTACAGGGGATTATCTGGGGCCATCCGGCTGGGGGCCAAGGGCGAAATCAAGCACCTCGGGCAGCCAGGTGGCGAAGTCGGACAAACCGTGGTCGCTGCCTTGCACGATACGCTGGCGACAGCCCGCGTAGCGATCGCGCATTTCCTGCCAATCCAGCACCTCGTCGCCCGTGGCCGCCACCAGAAAGTAGCGGTCCGGCCGGGTGATGCGGGGTACGTGCAGGGCGGCCAGTTCGTCGACATAGGCGGGCAGGAACACGAACGGCGCGTCGGAATGATACATGCGGTGCTCGCCCACCTGGGTCGCCAGGTCGCGCGCGGCCTCGACGGCGGGGTTCAGCAGCACGGCCTTGCAGCCCAGCTGTTCGGCCAGCCAGGTGGCGTAGAACCCGCCCAGCGACGAGCCCACCACGGTCAGCGCCAGGGAATCGGCCGCCTGGGCCAGTTGGCGGCGGGCGATGTCCAGCGCCAGCTCGGCAGCTTCGCGCGGGCTGGCCGGCAACTGTGGGCAGGCCCAGTCGGCGGCCCGGCCGCGCTCGGCCATGGCGTCGGCCATCATGCGGGCCTTGAACGAGGTCGGCGACGAACGGAAACCGTGCAGATAGAGAATCATGTCGTGCCTTTCGAGTGGCCGGGCAGGAGGCGGGCGGCGCCTCAGCCGCGCGGTTCCAGCGCGGCGAGCAGCTTGCCGTGGATGCCGCCGAATCCGCCGTTGCTCATGACCAGCACCTGGTCGCCGGGCCGGGCGGCGTGCGCCACGGCCGCCACCAGGGCGTCGATGTCATCGTAACTGGAAGCGCGTTCGCCCAGGGGCGCCAGCACCTCGGCCGGATTCCAGCCCAGGGCGTGCTTGCCGGCGCGGGCGCCAAAGCAGAACACCAGGTCGGCGTCGGCCAGTGATTCGGGCAGGCGGGCCGCCATGGCGCCCAGCTTCATGGTGTTGGAACGGGGTTCCAGCACGGCCAGGATGCGGGCCGACCCGACCTGGCGGCGCAGGCCTTCCAGGGTGGTGGCGATGGCAGTGGGGTGGTGCGCAAAGTCGTCATAGACTTTGACGCCGTTGACCGTGCCGCGCAGTTCCATGCGGCGCTTGACCCCGCCAAAGCGTCCCAGCGCCTCGATGCCCTGGGCCGCCGGCACGCCGATGTGTTCGGCCGCCGCCAGCGCCGCCAACGCGTTCATGCGGTTGTGTTCGCCGGTGAGCGTCCAGCGCACGGTGCCCGGCGAGGCGCCATCGTGCAGTACCTCGAAAGCGCCGTCCGCATCGGGGGGGGCGGCCTGCCAGGCGCCATCAGGACCGAACGTGATGGTTTCCGACCAGCATCCGCGCGCAATCACGCGATCCAGGGCGTCGGATCGGGCGGGGCGCAAGATGCGACCGGTCGCCGGAATCGTGCGCACCAGGTGGTGGAATTGGGTTTCGATCGCCGCCAGATCGGGGAAGATGTCGGCGTGATCGTATTCCAGGTTGTTCAGAATGGCCGTGCGGGGGCGGTAGTGCACGAACTTGGACCGCTTGTCGAAGAATGCGGTGTCGTACTCGTCTGCCTCGATCACGAAGGGGCGGCGGGCCGGGTCGTAGCGCGCCGACACCTGCAGGTCGGGGGCCACGCCGCCGATCAGGAAGTTGGGCGCCATGCCCGCGGCTTCCAGGATCCAGGCCAGCATCGAGCTGGTGGTGGTCTTGCCGTGGGTGCCGGCCACGGCCAGCACGTGCGCGCCGGGCAGGATGTTGTCGCCCAGCCATTGCGGGCCGGACACATAGCGGGCGCCGGATTCCAGAATCGCTTCCATCAGCGGGTTGCCGCGGCTGACCACGTTGCCGATGACGTACAGGTCGGGCTTGAGCGCCATCTGTTCGGGGCCGAAGCCCTCGATCAGCTCGATTCCCTGTTCGGACAACTGGGTGCTCATCGGCGGGTACACGCCCGCGTCGCAACCGGTGACCTTGTGGCCGGCGGCGCGCGCGATCAGCGCCAGGCCACCCATGAACGTACCGCAGATGCCAAGAATGTGCAGGTGCATTGAAAACTCTCCTGACCTGCATTGTATATATAGGCAGCGGCCGCACCGGCGCGTCGGGCAGGCCTGGCGCGGTTGCGGCGCAAACCGGCTGCAACGGTTATGATCGCGCCATGAATCGACGCCTACTCCTTTCCGCCGGCGTGGCCATAGCCGCCACGGTCGCGGGCGGCTACACGCTTCTGGGCCGCAACAAGCCCCAGCCCGCACCGGCAGCCGCTGCCGACGATCCCGTCGCCGGCCTGATGCAACTGCAACTGCCCGACCTGAATGGCGCCTCCCACTCGCTGGCCGCCTGGAAAGGGCAGCCCATCGTCGTCAATTTCTGGGCCACCTGGTGCGCGCCTTGCGTCAAGGAAATGCCCGAACTCGACGCCTTGCAGAAAAAGTACCCACAAATCCGCTTTGTCGGCATCGGCGTCGATTCCGCCGCCAACATGCAAAAATTTGTCGAGAAAGTACAGGTTTCCTACCCGTTGTGGGTCATTGGGGCAGGGGCCATCGATACCCTGCGCAAACTGGGTAATCCCAGTGGCGGCCTGCCATTTACCATCGTTTTCAATGCAGATGGCAGCATTAACCGGAAAATACTGGGCGAAATCCAGCCCGACGACTTGAACCAGACGCTGTCCGGCCTCAAGGCGTAAGTCTGTTGGACAAATAATAGGAATTGGCGTAAAAAGCTGGTTTATCGGCTGTTTTGCCAACAATTGGCAATCCACTCATTGGCAAGCGCATGGCGCAAAACATACTGGTATTGCATGGCCCGAATCTGAACCTGCTAGGCACCCGGGAACCTCACATCTACGGCAGCCTCACGCTGTCCCAGATCAACGAGGGGCTTGAGTTGCTGGCGGGCGAATTGGGCGCCACGCTGACGGCGTGGCAAGGCAATCACGAAGGTGCGCTGGTTGACCGCATCCAGGCGGCCCGGCAAGACGGCACGGACTTCATCATCATCAACGCGGCGGCATATACGCACACCAGCGTCGCGATCCGCGATGCGCTGGCTGGGGTCGCGATCCCATTTATTGAAGTACATTTGTCCAACCTGTATAAGCGAGAGCCCTTCAGGCATCACTCATATCTGTCCGACTTGGCAGTAGGCCTCATCAGCGGCCTGGGCGCGGATGGCTACGAAGCGGCTCTGCGTTACGCAGTGCGGCACTGATCTCGCACCAACTCATCGCTTTTACATCTTATATGGCGCGAACCCGAACACCGGGACGTTGCCGACACTATCTCGGGAAGCAGCTTCTATGGACCTCCGAAAACTCAAAACCCTGATCGACCTGGTGGCTGAATCGGGTATCGCCGAGCTGGAAATCACCGAAGGCGAAGGCAAGGTTCGCATCGTCAAGTTCTCGCAGACCTTGCAGCCGGTGGCCTACCACCAGCCCGAAGCCGGCGTGCCCGCCGCGCCCGTGGCTGCCGCAGCCCCCGCCGCCGCTGCCGCCCCGGCCGCGGAAGCCGCCCCGGCGATCCAGGGTCACGTGGTCAAGGCGCCCATGGTCGGCACCTTCTACCGCTCGCCGAACCCGGGCGCCGCGCCGTTCATCGACGTCGGTTCCACCGTCAAGGAAGGCGACCCGCTGTGCATCATTGAAGCCATGAAGCTGCTCAATGAAATCGAAGCCGACAAGTCCGGCGTCATCAAAGAAATCCTGGTCGAAAACGGTGAGCCCGTCGAGTACGGTCAACCCCTGTTCGTCATTGGCTGATAGCTGAAAATGTTCGAAAAAATCCTGATCGCCAATCGGGGCGAAATCGCCCTGCGCATTCAGCGCGCTTGCCGCGAGCTGGGCATCAAAACCGTGGTGGTGCACTCCGAGGCCGACCGCGAAGCCAAGTACGTGCGCCTGGCCGATGAATCCGTGTGCATCGGGCCTGCGCCGTCGCGCGACAGCTACCTGAACATGCCCGCCATCATTTCGGCGGCCGAAGTCACGGATTCCGAGGCAATCCACCCGGGTTACGGGTTCTTGTCCGAAAATGCCGACTTCGCCGATCGCGTCGAAAAGAGCGGCTTCGTGTTCATCGGCCCGCGTCCCGACACCATTCGCCTGATGGGCGACAAGGTCAGCGCCAAGCGCGCCATGATCGAAGCCGGCGTGCCGGTGGTGCCGGGTTCCGAGGGCGCGTTGCCCGACGATCCGCAGGAAATCATCCGCACCGCGCGCGAAGTGGGCTACCCGGTCATCATCAAGGCCGCCGGCGGCGGCGGTGGCCGCGGCATGCGCGTGGTGTACACCGAGGCCGCGCTGCTGAACGCCGTCACCATGACGCGTTCGGAAGCGGGCGCCGCGTTCAACAACCCTGAAGTCTATATGGAGAAGTTCCTCGAGAACCCGCGCCATGTGGAAATCCAGGTGCTGGCCGATGGCGGACGCAACGCCGTGTGGCTGGGCGAACGCGACTGCTCCATGCAGCGCCGCCACCAGAAGGTCATCGAAGAAGCGCCGGCCCCGGGCATCGCCCGTCGCCTGATCGAGCGCATCGGCGACCGCTGCGCCGACGCCTGCCGCAAGATGGGCTACCGCGGCGCCGGCACGTTCGAATTCCTGTATGAAAACGGCGAGTTCTATTTCATCGAAATGAACACCCGCATCCAGGTCGAACATCCGGTCACCGAACTGATCACCGGCGTCGACCTGGTGCAGCAGCAGATCCTGATCGCCGCTGGCGAGAAGTTCACGCTGCGTCAGCGCGACATCGTCTTCAAGGGCCATGCGATCGAATGCCGTATCAACGCCGAAGATCCGTTCCGCTTCGTGCCCAGCCCCGGCCGCATCACCAACTGGCACACGCCGGGCGGCCCGGGCGTGCGCATCGATTCGCACGCGTTCAACGGCTATTTCGTGCCGCCGAACTATGATTCGATGATTGCCAAGGTCATTACCTACGGCGATACGCGCGACCAGGCGCTGGCCCGCATGCGCACGGCGCTGTCGGAAATGGTGGTGGAAGGCATTTCCACCAACATCCCGCTGCATCGCGAGCTGCTGCAGGATGCCCGCTTCGTCGAAGGCGGCACCAGCATCCACTATCTGGAAAACAAGCTGGCGCAGCGTCCCTGACCAGCCGAAGGGGCCTCGTGCCCCTTTTTTACCGCCTTGATCAAGGCGTTGCCTTAACCGGCTGACCGGGCCGCGGCGTTTGCCGCGGCCCGTTGGCCAGATGGAAGAATCATCATGCGTGAACTCGTGCTCCACTGCCAGGAGGCGCAAGCCGAGGCCCTGTCCGACGCGCTGCTCGAAGCCGGCGTGCTGTCGGTCTCTGTCGAAGATGCCGACCTGGGCACCGACGACGAGCGGCCCCTGTTCGGCGAGCCCGGCACCGAGCCCGACGTGCAGGCCTGGGAGCGCAACCGCGTCGTGGCGCTGTTGCCCGACGGAGCCGACCCCGCGCAGATCATGGAAGAAGCCGCCGCGGCGGGCGAACTGGACCCGGCGCTGTTTGCCGGCTGGAGCCTGCGTGACGTGCCGGACGCCGACTGGGTGCGCCTGACGCAATCGCAATTCGGCCCGATCCACATCGCCGAACGCCTCTGGATCGTGCCCAGCTGGCACCGCGACAGCCCGGATGTGCCGGGGCTGCAAACGCCTGCTGCCGACGACGGCGCCATCCATATCGAACTCGATCCGGGCCTGGCCTTCGGCACCGGCAGCCATCCCACCACCCACCTGTGCCTGGCCTGGCTGGAAGCCGAACTGCCGCGCGGCGCGACCGTGCTGGACTACGGCTGTGGCTCGGGCATCCTGGCCATCGCTGCGCGCAAGCTCGGGGCCGGTCCGACGCAGGCGGTCGATATCGACGCCCAGGCGGTGCAGAGCACCGTCTTCAACGCCGAGGTCAACCACGTCGAGCTGCAGGCCATGTTGCCTGACGGCCTGGCCGACGGCACCTTCCAGGTGGTCGTGGCCAACATCCTGTCCAATCCGCTCAAGGTGCTGGCGCCCATGCTGGCCGGCCGCGTTGCCGCGGGGGGGCACCTGGTGCTGTCCGGCGTGCTGGAGCGCCAGGCCGAAGAAGTGGCCGCCGCCTACGCGCCCTGGATCGCCATGTCGGTCTGGCGCGCCCGCGACGGCTGGGTCTGCCTGCACGGCCAGAAGGCCTGAGCCGGGCCGCGCAGGATCGCATCATGGCCCTGACCACCCGCTGCCCGCAATGCGGCACCTCGTTCAAGGTCGTGCCCGACCAACTGCGGGTCCGCAACGGCCTGGTTCGCTGCGGCGCCTGCGCCACGGTGTTCGACGGCCGCGCCTGCCTGCTGCCCGAATCGGCAACCACCCCGGCAGACCTGCCGTCCGCCGCTGGGCCGAAGCCAGCGGGCGCCGCGCCCACGGTGGCCGTGCCCGCCGCGGCCGTGCCGTCGGCGCCGGCGCCGTTCTCGGCCCCGCCCATCGCGGCACCCGTGTTGGCAACGCCCGTCGCGCTGCCGCCCCTGGCGCGCGCCGACGAGGCGCCGGTGGTGCAGCGGCCGTCCAGCGAAGCCCCACCGTTGCCCGCCATCCCGCCCGCCGTCCTTCGTGGCCGCGATGACATCCGTCGCCGCATCGAACCCGACGCCGTGTTGGCGCAAGAGGGCGATGACGACGAAGACGAAAACGAAGACCTGGATCGGTACGACGACGCGCCCGCACCGCGCTGGCAGGAGCCGGCTGCGCCGGCCTGGCGCGACGAGCCCATCGTGGCGGTTCGCGACACTCCGCCCGCCGCGCATGGGAATGCCCCGCGCAGCCCGGCGCCTGCCGAACCGGTTTTCGTGGTGCGCGACGAGCCGCGCGACGAGCCACGCGACGACCCTGACGCCGACGCCGATCCCGAGGACGATCCGGACGCCGATCCGCGCGAGCCGATCCTGGGCGATGCACGTACCCGCTATTCCAGCGCCACCGACGTCGGCCGCGCACCCCCCGAATTCCTCGACCAGGACCGGCAGGAACGCCGTGGCCTCATGCGCAAAGTCTGGGGGTACGCCTGCCTGGTCGGCCTGATCGCACTGGGCCTGCAACTGCTCTACGTCTATCGCGTCGACATCGCCAATTCCGTGCCCGTGCTGCGCCCGGCGCTCGAAGCCGCCTGCAAGCCCATGGGCTGCACGGTCGGTTATGCCCGCCGCCTCGAACGCATCGCGATTTCCTCGTCGTCGCTGCAACCGCCCACCGGCGCGGCCGCCATCGACGACGGCCGCACGCGGCTGGTGCTGAACCTGGTGCTGCGCAACCGCTACGACAAGCCCCAGCATTGGCCCGCGCTGGTACTGGACCTGACCGACCTGTCGGACACGGTGGTGGTGCGCCGCGTGCTCATGCCCGAGAACTACCTGACGCCCGACCAGTTGCAGGGCCCCTTCGGGCCGGCGGGCGAACTCAAGATTTCCGTGCCGATTGAGGTGACGGGTGTTCAAGTCAACGGCTATCAACTCGACAAATTCTTTCCGTAAAGGATGACATTCATGGCGACCCCTGTTCTGGTCTGCGGTTCGATGGCGTTCGACACCATCGCGGTGTTCGAAGGCCGCTTCAAAGAGCACATCCTGGCCGACCGCATCCAATCCCTGAGCGTCTCGTTCCTGGTGCCCAGCATGCGCAAGGAATACGGCGGGTGCTCGGGCAACATCGCCTACAACATGAATCTGCTGGGCGGCAAGCCCGTGCCGGTGGCCACCGTGGGCGAAGACGCCGGCGAATACCTGGAACGCCTGACGGGCCTGGGTATCGACGTCAGCCGCGTCAAGGTCGTGAAGGACACCTTCACCGCCCAGTGCTTCATCACCACCGATCTGGACGACAACCAGATCACCGCCTTCCACCCGGGCGCCATGTCGTTTTCGGCCACCAACGACCTGAGCGATGCCGACGCCGCCTGGGGCATCGTGGCTCCGGACGCCAAGGAGGGCATGTTCGCTCATGCCGAGCGCCTGCATAAGCGCGGCATTCCGTTCATTTTCGACCTGGGCCAGGCCATGCCGCTGTTCGACGGCGCCGACCTGGAACGCATGCTGGGCCTGGCGCAGGCCCTGACCGTCAACGATTACGAAGCTGGCGTGGTGGAGCAGCGCACGGGCCGCAGCATGGCCGACCTGGCCACCCGGCTGCAGGCCGTGGTGGTGACGCGTGGCGCCGAAGGCGCCACCCTGCTGACCGAAGGCAAGACGATCCAGATCCCGCCGGTGCGCGCCACCCAGGTGGTCGACCCCACCGGTTGCGGCGACGCGCAGCGTGGCGGCCTGCTCTACGGCCTGACCAGCGGCTGGAACTGGGAAGACAGCTGCCGCCTGGGCAACGTCATGGGTGCCATCAAGATCGCCTCGCGCGGTCCGCAGAACCACGCGCCCTCGCGCGCCGAGATCGACGCGGTGCTGCACGCCACCTACGGCATCCACCTGCCGCTCTGATCGCCGTTTCGGCGGGCAAAGGACCCTTCGGGAACCTGGGCGCGCCGCCATGGTCGAATACGTCGTGATATGACCCGGCCGCCGCGGCTTTTTTCCGCCGCGGCCGGTTTTGCAAACGGCTTTTCCGCCCGTGGCGGTGCGTTTCAGTGTGTTGCACGTTAGGCTGCCGCCCTGTTTTGGCGGAGTATGATCAGTTCGTCGGCAGTGCCCGAACGAGGAGTCCAAATGAACCAAAGCAAAACCCTTTCCCTGTTGACGCCGCGTACTGGCCGGTGGCTGGCCGTGGCTGCTGTCGTGACCTCGATGGCCGTCTTGGGCGGTTGCGCCAATCCCAGCGCCTCCAGCGGCGTCTATAGCTACGACCAGGCCCAGCGCGAGCAGATCGTCCGCACGGGCACGGTCACGGGCGTGCGCCCGATCGTCATCCAGAACGACAAGTCCAGCGGCGTCGGCATGCTTGCCGGCGGTGCGCTCGGCGGTGTGGCGGGCAATGCGGTCGGCGGCGGCACGGGCCGCACCATCGCCACCGTCGGTGGCGCCATCCTGGGTGCCCTGGCAGGCAATGCGGTGGAAAATCGTGTTGGCAAGAATTCCGGCTACGAAATCACGGTGCGCCTCGATAACGGCGAAACCCGCGTCGTGGCCCAGGAAGCCGACGTGCCGATCAGTGTCGGCCAACGCGTCCAGGTCATCAGTGGCGCCGGCCCGACCCGCGTCACGCCGATGTAAGCCTGTTGGCCAGCCTCTGGCAGCAAAAAGCCCGCGCAAGCGGGCTTTTTTGCATTTCAAGGGCCGGTTCAGCAACCGTGGCGCGGGTTTAGCCCCTGGTCAGGGTGGTAAGAATCTGTCGCTCCGCTGCAACGCAGCACCCGGTATTTACCCGCAGGCGTTACGTTTACGAGCCTTTTATAGCGAATTGGTCTGTAAGTTTCATGGCGATTCAACGTTTGAAGTGCCATGATTGCACCCGTGAGCGATCTCGACGCGCGATTTTCATGTAACCAAGTGCGTCGGCAGGTCGGTCCAAGTGGCGGTGGAAGTCAGTCGATTTTCAACCGTTTTTTTGTATACTCGCCGTCCTGTATCTCGGGGCGGGGAATGTTTTGCCGACGAGGCAACGCGTAACGCCGCACTATTTATGTATACCGAGCAAGAACTCCACACCAAGATCGGCGAGATCGTCGAGTCGATCGTCCTGAAGAAAGTCACTCCCGATACACAACTGATTGCCACCGGCCTGGTCGATTCGCTCGCCGCCGTGGACATCACGCTGGCGGTCGAGGCGGAGTACGGCTGCAGCATCCCGGCTCCCGAGATCGCAGAGCACCTGCAGTCGGTCCGCACGCTCGCCGGCTATGTCGCTGCCAATCTTTCGTAATACCCGCCTGTTGTCCCACGTCGCGGCTGCCACTACGGCGGTGGCCCTGGCGTATGGGGCCTACTGCGGCGCGGATGACCTGCTGACCCGCATCGTCAGCCCGGTGTCCACGGTGGCGTCGGACAAAAGCAACTATCTGCCCAATCTGGGGCCGGATTGGGGCACGCAGCACGTCAACCTGACCCGGCTGGGCAATGCGCTCAGCGACGGCACGCTGGTGGTGCTGGGGTCGTCCGAACTGTCCAGCCACGACCTGCGCTTCGTGCCTTATCGCTTCTTCCCTGAAGAACTGAAGGTGCCGACGCTGGCCTATGGCCACGCCATGTTCCAGTCCTACGGCATCGTCAGCGTGCTGGAATCGGTGGCGGATTCGCTGACGCCGAATACGCGGTTGGTGATCATGGTATCGCCGGCGTGGTTCGCTTCGGGCGGCCAGTTGCCGCGCAGCGCGTTCGCCGAACACGTGACCGGCCCCGTCTGGGATCGCCTCTGGGACAAGCCCAGCACGCGCGAGCAGATGCAGAACTGGATCACCGACAACGCCAATTGGGGCTTGTTGTGGTTGATCGCCAATGGCCAGGTCGCCGAGCTCAAAGACAAGCTGGCGCTGTGGTGGAACGCACGCAAGGAACCCGCGCCTGATCGGCCGCGCAGCAAGCTGTCGGTGCCGGCGCACCGTTTCGTGTCGTGGCCGTCGTCGGCGCGGCTGAATGCCGGGCAGTGGTCGCGCCTGACGCATGAGGCGCGCGAGGTCGAGCATCAACTGGGCAGCAACAATCCCTACGACGTGCGCGACGACTACTACAAGCAGTATCTGGCGTCGCTGTATTCGCCAGCCCGCAACGAGTTTGCCGACGTCGATCCGATCACCCGCACCGAGCTGGGCGACCTGTCGCGCGTCATGGCCTTGCTGCAAAAGCGCAAGGTCAAGGCCTACTTCGTGATCCAGCCGTTCAACCCCAAGCTCATCCTCGACGTCGAACGCTTCGACCCGGTGGTGGCCGCCATCACGGGCATGTGCACGCGCTACCAGATGGGGTGCCTGGACCTGTACAGCATTCCCTTCGAACCCGGCATGGTGCGTGATGACATGCATTTGGCCGAGCTCGGTTGGGCGATGGCGGACCAAGGTATTGCGGAGTACTTTTCCCGATGAAACTCTTTCGTAAGGCCGATCCGGCTGCCGGCGACGGCGCCCAGGATCAAGGCGCCCGCAAGTCGGGCTTGGCGTGGGGCCGGCGTTTCTTCTGGCACCTGTGCCTGTATATCGGGGTGATCCTGGTGTTCGTGCTGCAAGCGCAGCCCACCACGGGTAGCGGCGGACCTATCAAGGTCGAATTCCAATACCAACAGTTCTGACCGCAGCATGGAATTGTTCGCAAGCTTGAGCTTTTTCGGCGGCGCCCTGTGCGGCGGGCTGGGCCTGTTGGCCTATCGGTCTTTCGGCATGCCGCTGCGCATCGGCTATCGCCACATCATCGGCGTGATCTGCCTGGGCGTCTGGATGGCCGTATTCTGGGCGCGGCCCTACCAGCCGCTGGCGCTGCTGGCGATTTCGGGCACGGCGTTGTGGGCTGTGCGCCGCAACTACATCCCCACCTGGCTGGCCGTCGTCATCACCATGACGCCGCTGCTGCTGGTCAAGACCGGGGTATCGCACCTGGGCGCCATGCTGGGGCTGTCGTTCGCCACCTTTCGCGCCATCGACGTATTGCTGTTTGCCCAGCGCAATGAACGCATCTCGCCGCTCGACTATTTCATCTACCTGTTCTTCCCGCTGACGCTCCTGGCCGGGCCGATGTACCGCTGGCGCAATTTCCAGGCCGACCTGAAGCGCGGCTACGAAGGCGTGAACCTCAATACCTGGCTGACCGGCCTGGAATTGATCATGCTGGGCGTGATCCAGAAATTCGGCCTGGCCGAACTGATCTGGCGCTACGGCCTGGCGACCCTGGATGCGCACGACTACACGTTCAGCGGCGTGGCGCTCAATGCCTCGCTGTACAGCGCCTACCTGTTCTTCGATTTCGCCGGCTATTCCACGATGGCCATCGGTATCGGCATGTTGTTCGGCTTCACGCTGCCGATCAACTTCCGCAACCCGCTGGCCACGCTCAATCCGCAGGACTTCTGGCGCCGTTGGCACATCAGCCTGTCCGAGTGGCTGCGCGACGTCGTGTTCATGCCGATCTACAAGGCGCTGAGCAAGACGCCGTTCTTCGCACGCCATCGCATGGCGGCGCAGAACATCGGCATCTTCGCCACGCTGCTGGCCATGGGCGTCTGGAACGGCTTGTCGCTGCACTACATCGTCAGCGGCCTGATGTTCGGGGCGTATTCGGTGGGCCACAACCTGCTCATCAACGCTGCCCGCACGCGGCCGGCGCTGCAGGCCACGCTGGCCCATCCCGTCATGCGCTTTCTCGGGCGCATCCTGACCCTGATTCTCGCTGCCCTGGCGCTTTACGTGTTCAGCGGCCGCAGCCCCATCTGATGCCCGGAGTTTCGGCATGCGTTTCGACCTGAAGACTTTCCAGTTTGTTGACGCCGAGCGCGCGCCTGACGCACTCGCCGTAGTCGCGGCCGACCGCAGCCTGACCTGGGCGCAACTGCGTGACGAAGCCGTGGCGTGGGCCGAACAGGCCCGTGAGCACGGTGCGGCGGCCGACGTGCCCGTGGCCATCTACGGCCACAAAGAGGCCTCGTTCTTCGTCGCCATGGTGGGCGCCTTGCTGATCGGTGCGCCGTTCGTGCCGGTCGATACCATCTACCCGCCCGAGCGCCTGCGCCGTATCGTCGACATCGTGCGCGCTGCCGCTGTCTACGACGCGGCGGCCCAGGGCTTCGAACCCGGCGACGGCGCCGAGCTGGCCGAGCGCGGACTGGCCTACGTCATGTTCACGTCCGGCAGCACTGGCGACCCGAAGGGCGTGCAGATCGGCCGCGAAAGCGTCGGCCTGCTGGGCGACTGGATGCTGGGAAGCTTCGGCCTGGGCGATGCGCCGATCTTCATGAACCAGGCGCCGTTCAGCTTCGACCTGTCCATGTACGAAGTGTTCGCCACGCTGGCCGCTGGCGGCACCTGCGTGCTGAATTCGCGCGAGCAGATCGGCGCGGCGGCTACCTGGATGCCGCGACTGGCCGCCAATGGCATCACGGTGTGGGTGTCCACGCCGTCGTTCGCGCACCAGCAGTTGGCCAATCGCGATTTCTCGCCCGCCACCTTGCCCACGCTGCGCACCTTCCTGTTCTGCGGCGAGCCCTTGCCGGCCGCGCTGGCCAAAAAGCTGCGCCAGCGGTTCCCGGACGCCGTGATCCTGAACACCTACGGCCCGACCGAAGCCACCGTGGCCACCACCTGGATCGACGTCACGGACGCGGTGCTGGCGGCCCACGATCCGCTGCCCGTGGGCTACGCCAAGCCCGATTGCGAACTGCGCGTGCAGGACGGCGAGATCTGCATCGTGGGCGACCACGTCATGCGCGGCTACCTGAACCGCCCGGACCTGAATGAGGCCAAGCTGTTCGTGGCTGAAGATGGCCGCCGCGGCTTCCGCACAGGCGACCTGGGCCAGATGGAGGCCGACGGGCTGCTGTTCTGCCGTGGCCGCATGGACGACCAGATCAAATTGAACGGCTACCGCATCGAACTGGCCGAGATCGACGAAGCGCTGCATGGCCTGCCGGGCGTGCAGGGGGGCGCCTGCGCGGTGCTGCGCCGGCCGGATGGCACGGCGGTGCGCCTGATCGGCTTCGTGGCCGGCGGGGCAACGGGCGAGGCGGATGCACGCTTTCTGCAGCCAGACGCCTTGTCGGGTTGGAAAGACCGCCTGGCCCTGCGCTTGCCACCCTATATGGTGCCGTCCGAACTGGTCGCCTGCCCGGCGTTGCCGATGTCGAACAATCACAAGATCGATCGCAAGAAGCTGATCGACATCTATGCCGCGATCCCGGCGTGATCCCGAGCGGGCAAGGCGCGAGCCTGCATCCCGCTCGAATTCAAAAAAAGGCCCAGGCGGAATGCCCGGGCCTTTTTTGTCAGTGCCCGCTGGCGTCTTGCCAGCGGCCGCCTATCCGGTGCGCGTCAGACGCCCACCACGTTGTAGCTCAGGCGGGCCAGCACCATCAGCACGATCTGGGCCACGATCAGCAGCACCAGCGGCGAGAAGTCGATCGAGGTGCGTGGCAGCAGGCGACGGACCGGGTCCAGCAGCGGGGCGGTCAGCGCTTGCAGCAGCGGCATCATGGGCGCCATCGGATTGACCCAGGACAGCACGGCCTGGATCAGGGTCAGCCACACGACCAGGTTCAGCGCCCATTTGGCCGCCATGAACAGGGCGCCCAGCAGGAACTTGGGCAGCAGCACGGCCGGCAGCAGGGCGCCCAGCGCGACCATCCAGATCAGCACCAGATAGGCCAGCGCCGCCAGCCAGGCCGCCACGATGCTGGTCCAGTCGATCTTGTTGCCGGCGGGGATGATCTTGCGCAGCGGCAGCACCAGCCAGTTGGTGGCCTGGTAGATGACGCGTGCCAGCGGATTGAAGGGGTGCAGTCGTATCGCGTGCATCCAGGCGCGGGCGATCAGGGCCGCGCCGAACAGCGTGAATGCGATTTCGAGCAGGAAGCGAAGGATTTCACCGAGCATGGACGCTATCTACCAAATAAAGACGGCTTTTATTGTCTCACGCCAAGGGCGCCGCGATAGTGTCCGGATGGCGGGATCGCCTTGTCGCGCAGCGGAAATGGGTGGGCCGTCGGGGCAATAAAAAACCGCCTGGCCAGGGCCAGGCGGCTTGAGGTACTGCTACCGATGTGGACCGGTCCGATTACGGACGGCCACCCGTCGGGAACGGCCACGACGCGGCGGGGTTCAGCGCGGTCTTCGCACCCGGCGCAGCAGCCGTGGACGGCGGCGTAGCGGGCTTCTTCGGAGCGGCTTTCTTCGCAGCGGGCTTCTTGGCGGCGGCGGGCTTCTTGGCAGCAGCCGGCTTTGCAGCGGCAGGCTTTGCAGCAGCGGGCTTCTTGGCAGCCGGAGCCTTCTTGGCTACGGCTTTCTTGGCAACCGCCTTCTTGGCAGCGGGGGCCTTCTTGGCAACCGCCTTCTTGGCGACGGCCTTCTTGGCTACCGCTTTCTTGGCGACGACCTTCTTGGCTACCGCTTTCTTGGCGACGGCCTTCTTGGCAACCGCCTTCTTGGCGACGACCTTCTTGGCCGCTGCCTTCTTGGCTACCGGCTTCTTGGCCGCAACTTTCTTGGCGACGGCCTTCTTGGCTACCGCTTTCTTTGCGACCTTCTTGGCTGCCGGCTTCTTGGCGGCAACCTTCTTCACTGCCGGTTTCTTGGCGGCGACTTTCTTGACTGCTACCTTCTTGACAGCGGCTTTCTTGGCCGGAGCGGCCTTCTTCGCTACTGCCTTCTTGGCGGCGGGCTTCTTCACCGCTTTCTTTACGGCTTTCTTGGCTGTTGCCATGGTCATGCTCCTTAGGTTCAGGGGTCCCAGAACTTAAACCCGTGCCCCGACTCGCCAACAAGGCGAACCGTGCCCGGGCTATTCATCGGCGCATGCCGCTGTTCTGTGCGAGCAACAGCTACTACGGTTTGCGCTAATGAATTCGGCACAGCCATTTGATATGGCCCCCGCTCCTTTGGCGCGAGCCATTTCAAATGGCGCCGGTGGGCAGTCTGATCACAGACCGCCTACCGCTTGTTCTACGTGTTCGAAAACACCCTGACCTGGGAGATCGCCTTCAGGCCTGGCGCGAACGCGACGCGCTTTCGAGCGTGCCCGCGCCGGACCCGATGGCGAACTACGTTACTCCCAGCTCAGCGTGCCACCAGTTTGGTATTCGATCACGCGAGTTTCAAAAAAGTTGCGTTCCTTCTTAAGATCGATCATTTCCGCCATCCACGGGAAGGGATTTTCTTCCTGCGGGTACAGCGGTTCGATACCGATTTGCTGGCAACGACGGTTGGCGATGAAGCGCAGGTAGGATTTGAACATGGGTGCATTCAAGCCCAACACGCCGCGCGGCATCGTGTCTTCGGCGTAAGCGTATTCGAGTTCGACCGCTTTGCGGAAGAGTTCTCGTATTTCTTCGCGGAATTCCGGCGTCCAGAGGTGCGGATTTTCGAGTTTGACGGTGTTGATCAGGTCGATGCCGAAGTTGCAGTGCATGGATTCATCGCGCAGGATGTACATGTACTGCTCGGCCGCGCCGGTCATCTTGTTCTGGCGGCCCAGCGCCAGGATCTGCGTAAAGCCCACGTAGAAGAACAAGCCTTCCATCAGGCAAGCGAAGACGATCAGGGACTTGAGCAGCGTCTGGTCGGCTTCGGGCGTGCCCGTCTTGAAGTTGGGATCCGCGATCGCGTCGATGAACGGGATCAGGAACTGATCCTTGGCGCGGATGGACGGTACTTCGTTGTAAGCGTTGAAGATCTCCGCTTCGTCCAGGTCCAGGCTTTCGACGATGTATTGATAGGCGTGGGTGTGGATGGCTTCTTCGAAGGCCTGGCGCAGCAGGAACTGGCGGCATTCAGGCGCCGTGATGTGGCGGTAGGTGCCCAGCACGATGTTGTTCGCGGCCAGCGAGTCGGCCGTGACGAAGAAACCCAGGTTGCGCTTGACGATGCGGCGCTCGTCCTCGGTGAGCCCGTTGGGGTTCTTCCAGAGGGCGATGTCGCGCGACATGTTGATTTCTTGCGGCATCCAGTGGTTGGCGCAAGTGGCCAGGTACTTTTCCCAAGCCCACTTGTACTTGAACGGCACCAGCTGGTTGACGTCGGTTTCGCCGTTGATGATGCGCTTGTCTGCAACCTTCACGCGCTGCGAGGTAGCGGCGCCGCTGGCCGCCAGGCCTGCCGCGTGTTCAGGCGCGGCGGGCGTGGGCAGGGCGGTGTCGCCGAACACGCCGGTCGCCGCCCGGACTTCGGGCGCAGCCTGCCCACCCGCCGCGGGTGCGGGGGCTTGTGCAGGTTGCGTGGCGAGGGTGTCGTCTTCCCAATTAATCATGATTCATTCTCCGGAGGCGGTTTATTGGCAGGCTTCGCACTCTTCGAAGCCGGGGTCACCCGGCCGCATGGTGCAAACCGCCCCGAGAACTTCGGGTTCCGGCAAAACAGGTGCAGCGGACACGGGGGCGGCGGTGGATTGACCGCCAGCGGTGACGGCGTTCAGTTCGCCGCCGCGTCCCGTGGACTTCTCGGCGCTGGTGGCGCCAAGGGTACGCAGGTAGTAGGTCGTCTTCAGGCCACGCTTCCAAGCCAGCTTGTAGGTGTCGTCGAGTTTCTTGCCCGATGCGCCAGCCATGTAGATGTTCAGGGACTGAGCCTGGTCGATCCACTTCTGACGACGCGACGCGCATTCAACCAGCCAGCTCGGTTCGACTTCGAACGCGGTGGCGTAGAGTTCGCGGAGTTCGGAAGGTACGCGATCGATGCGGGACAGGCTGCCGTCGAAGTACTTGAGGTCGGCGACCATGACTTCGTCCCAGAGACCGAGTTTCTTCAGGTCACGCACGAGATAATCGTTAACGACCGTGAACTCGCCGGAGAGATTCGATTTAACGTACAAGTTCTGGAAAGTGGGTTCGATGCACGCAGATACACCAATGATATTGGAAATAGTCGCGGTTGGGGCGATTGCGATGCAATTGGAGTTGCGCATGCCGTGTTGTTTGATGCGCGCGCGCAACGTATCCCAATCGAGCGTGCTCGATTCATCGACCTCGACATGACCACCGCGTTCATCACGCAGCATCTTCAACGTGTCTTGCGGCAAGATGCCACGCGACCACAGCGAGCCTTCGTACGATTGATAGCGACCACGCTCTTCAGCCAGCAGGCTCGAGGCCCAGTAGGCGTGATAGCACACCGCTTCCATCGAGCGATCCGCGAATTCGACGGCGTCTTGCGAAGCGTACGGCACGCGCATCATCTGCAGGCAATCCTGGAAGCCCATGATGCCCATGCCCACCGGACGGTGGCGCGCATTGGAATTGCGGGCCTTCTCGACGGCGTAGTAGTTGATGTCGATGACGTTGTCGAGCATGCGCATGGCGATGCTGACGGTGCGCTTGATCTTGTCGTGGTCCAGTTCGAAACCACCATTCGCGGCCGGCTTCATGTGGGCGACCAGGTTCACGGAACCCAGGTTGCACACCGCGATTTCGGATTCGTTGGTGTTCAGGGTGATCTCGGTGCACAGGTTCGAGCTGTGGACCACGCCGACGTGCTGCTGCGGCGAGCGGATGTTGCAAGGATCCTTGAACGTGATCCAGGGGTGGCCGGTTTCGAACAGCATCGACAGCATCTTGCGCCACAGGTTCAGCGCCGGCATCTTCTTGAACAGCTTCAGTTCGCCGCTGGCAACGCGCGCTTCGTAGCCGACGTAGGCTTCTTCGAAAGCCTTGCCGTATTTGTCGTGCAGGTCGGGGCAGTCGGACGGCGAGAACAGCGTCCATTCACCGCCTTCCATGACGCGCTTCATGAACAGGTCGGGAATCCAGTTCGCCGTGTTCATGTCGTGCGTGCGGCGGCGTTCGTCGCCGGTGTTCTTGCGCAGTTCCAGGAACTCTTCGATGTCCAGGTGCCACGATTCCAGGTACGTGCAGACCGCGCCCTTGCGCTTGCCGCCCTGGTTCACCGCCACGGCGGTGTCGTTGACGACCTTCAGG
The DNA here is from genome assembly GCF_052695805.1 of Achromobacter sp. NCFB-sbj8-Ac1-l. NCBI lineage: Bacteria > Pseudomonadati > Pseudomonadota > Betaproteobacteria > Burkholderiales > Alcaligenaceae > Achromobacter > Achromobacter sp. NCFB-sbj8-Ac1-l. The sequence goes on from NZ_CP199812.1 coordinate 635,288, forward strand.
AACGGAACCACGCCCTGGCTTTCGCCGTTGGTGCCCTTGATGTGGCTGCGCAGCGCGCGCACCGGGGTCCAGTCGTTGCCCAGGCCGCCGGCGTACTTGGCCAGCAGGGCGTTTTCCTTGATGGCGTCGTAGATGCCTTCCAGGTCGTCCGAGACGGTGGTCAGGTAGCACGACGACAGCTGCGAGTGCAGGGTGCCCGAGTTGAACAGCGTCGGGGTCGAGCTCATGAAGTCGAACGACGACAGGATCTCGTAGAACTCGATCGCGCGGGTTTCGCGGTCGGATTCGCGCAGCGCCAGGCCCATGGCCACGCGCATGAAGAACACCTGCGGCAGTTCGATGCGGGTGCCGCGGATGTGCAGGAAGTAGCGGTCGTACAGGGTCTGCAGGCCGAGATAGCCGAATTGCAGGTCGCGCTTGGCGTTCAGTGCCTTGCCCAGCTTGGTCAGGTCATAGCTGGCCAGGTCGGGCGACAGCAGGCCGCCTTCGATGCCGCGGGCGATGAACGTGGGGAAGTATTCGGCGTAGCGAGCGCCCATGCCGTCTTGCGAGACTTCCTCGCCCAGCACTTCCTTGCGGATCGTGTGCAGCAGGAGGCGAGCGGTGACCTGGCTGTAGGCGGGGTCCTTTTCGACCAGCGCGCGCGCCGACAGGATGGCGGACTTGTAGACCTCGTCGACGGGAATGCCGTCGTACAGGTTCTTGACCGTTTCCTTCAGGATGGCTTCCGAATCGATGAATTCGGCCAGGCCTTCGCCAGCGGCGACGATGGTGGCGCGCAGTTCGGCGATGTCCAGCGGACGGCGGACACCCGCGTCCGTGACGTTCAGCACGTGTTCCTGCGGCGCGGCGTCGGTCTTCTGCTGGCCTTCGGCAGCAGCAGCAGCGGCGCGTTCCTGGGTGCGCTTTTCGCGGTAGAGCACATAGGCGCGGGCGACATCGTGCTGGCCCGAGCGCATCAGGGCCAGTTCGACCTGGTCCTGGATGTCTTCAATATGGAAGGTGCCGCCACCGGGGCGGTTGCGCACCAGCGCGTTGACGGCCTGGGACGTCAGCTGTTCCACCAGTTCGCGCACGCGGGCCGAGGCTGCGCCCTGGCCGCCGTTGACGGCCAGGAAGGCCTTGGTCATGGCGATGGCGATCTTGCTGGGTTCGAACCCGACCACCGAGCCATTGCGGCGAATGATGTTGTAGCTGGCCCATTGCCCGCCATTGGCGTCGGCCGGGGAATCGGTTTGAGAGGGCGGCACGGCCGAGGGCCGGGTCACAGAGGCGATCGTAGTCTGCATGGAAGCTCCTGTGCGAAAAGCGCGTAGATAGCGACATGACGACGTCATGTCAGGTACGAAATTGGATCTTATTGAGGGGGGTCGCAACGCTTGGACGGACGTATCCGTATGGCGTGGCCGACGAGAATCAGCGGTTAGGCGACCACAACATGTAGTGTAGCACCCCTCGTTGGACACTAATTCTAGTGATCGAGTACGACACCCACAAGAAGAAGATAGGACCAAGTTCCCAAAAGATTGTTACCAAATGCACCGGGCGCGCCTGCTAAGGCGCGCCCGGGACAGGACCGCTCAACGCGAGTGTTTATGCGGTTTTCCGCAGGGGTACATCGCGCGGGGCAGGCGCCGTATAGCTTTGCATCAAGCGAGCCAACTCTGTCCGGTACTTCTCGACGTTGGCTGCCTTGACGTGGCCGAAGCCGCGTATGGTTTCTGCAAGGGCGGCGATTGTAGCCGCTTGCGCGAGGGTGTCGCGATTCAACCCTGCAAGCAGCTGGTCTATGGTCTGGCGATACTCGCCGACCAGGGCGCGCTCCATCTTGCGTTCGGCCGTGTGGCCGAACGGATCGAACCAGGTGCCGCGCAGGCGCTTGAAGCGCGTGAGCAGCTTGAGTGCGGTCATGGTGCGCGGGCCCAGCGTGATCTTGCGTGGCACGCCGGTGCGCGGGTCCTTGCGGGCGAAGATCGGCGGGGCCATGTGAAAGCGCAGGCTGTAGTCGCCTTCGAACTGGCCTTGCAGTTGCGCCTGGAAGGCCTCGCCGGTGTAGAGCCGTGCAACCTCGTATTCGTCTTTGTAGGCCATCAGCTTGAACAGGCTGCGCGCCACCGCCAGGGCCAGGCGCGGCGTCTTGGCGTCGGGCGCCAGTTCGCGTTCGCGGGCCGCGACGCGTTCGACCACTTCGCGATACTGGCTGGCGTAGGCCGCGTCCTGGTAGGCGGTCAGGTCCTCGACGCGGCGGGCCACGGCGCGCTCGAACGTTTCGGGCACGTGCAACTGCACCACCTGGGCACGGGGGCGCAGCGCGCCGTCCAGCGCGTCGGGCTGGTGCGCGGCGAGGCGGCCGCTGTCGAACGCGGCCCGGTTGGCCGCAACCGCCACGCCGTTCAGTTCGATGGCGCGGTTGATGGCGGCCTGCGACAGCGGCACGCCGCCGCGCTGCCAGGCATAGCCCAGCATGAACATGTTGGACAGGATGCTGTCGCCGAACAGGGCCAGCGCCGCCTCGTGGGCGTCGATGGCGGCGGTGTTGGCCTCGCCCGCCGCGTGGCGGATCTTGGCCAGCAGGGCCTCGGGCCGCATGGCGGCGTCGGGGTTGCGGGTGAATTCGGACACCGGCGCGACGTAGGTGTTGACGGTGACGCGGGTGTGGCCGCGGCGCAGCGCGCCCAGCGAGTCCGGCGCGACCGAGGCGACCGGGTCGCACAGGATCGCGGCGTCGGCCTGCTGCCAGTCCAGCCGCACGGGGCCGGCGGGGGCGCCCGCCGGGGCCAGGCGGATATGGCTGACGACGGTGCCGCCCTTCTGCGCCAGGCCGGTCAGGTCCAGCACGGCGGCCGACAGGCCTTCCAGGTGGGCGGCCATCGAGACAATGGCGCCGATGGTGATGACGCCGGTGCCGCCCATGCCCGCGACCAGCATGCGGTAGGGGCGATCCAGCGCGGGCAACTGCGGCAGCGGCAGCTGCTGGATGAGCTGTTGCAGGTGTTCCTGGTCGGCCTTGGGGGCAGCGCTCTTGCGAGGCTTGCCGCCCATGACGGACACAAAGCTGGGGCAGAAGCCTTCCGCGCAGGAATAATCCTTGTTGCAGCTGGACTGGTCGATGGCGCGCTTGCGGCCGTAGGGCGTTTCCAGCGGCACCACCGACAGGCAGTTCGATTTCACGCCGCAGTCGCCGCAGCCTTCGCAGACCGCGCTGTTGATCAGCATGCGGCGCGCGGGGTCGGGGAACTGGTTCTTCTTGCGGCGGCGACGCTTTTCGGCGGCGCAGGTCTGGTCGTGGATGAGCACGGTGACGCCGGCGATCTCGCGCAGCTCGCGCTGCAGGGCGTCGAGCTCGCGGCGATGGTGCACCTTGATGCCGGGGCCCAGGTCCACGCCCTGGTATTTTTCGGGCTCGTCGCTGGTGACGACGATGCGGGCGACGTTTTCGCCGCGCAGCTGCTGGCAGATCTGCGGCACCGAGATCGGGCCGTCCACCGGCTGGCCGCCCGTCATGGCGACCGCGTCGTTGAACAGGATCTTGTAGGTGATGTTGGCCTTGGCGGCCACCGCCTGGCGAATGGCCAGGTAGCCGGAGTGGTAGTAGGTGCCTTCTCCCATGTTCTGGAAGATGTGCGGCATCCTGGTGTAGCGCGACAGGCCGATCCAGTCGACCCCTTCGCCGCCCATCTGGGTCAGGCCGCCGGTGTCGCGGTCCATCCAGGCGGCCATGTAGTGGCAGCCCACGCCGGACAGCGCCTGGCTGCCTTCGGGCACCTTGGTCGAGGTACTGTGCGGACAGCCCGAACAGAAGTAGGGCCGGCGGCGCATGCCGTCTGCGTCGTTGGACAGGGTGTCCTGGCACTCGAAGCCGGTCAGGTCGGCACCGGTCTGCAGGCCGGCGGTGCGCGACAGCCAGGCAGCCAGCGGGCGGGCCAGCAGCGACGGCCGCAACTGGCCGGCCGACGGCACCAGGGGTTCGCCGTCAAAGCCCTTCTTGCCGATGACGCTGGCGCGCTCGGGCAGGTTGAACAGCAGGTCCTTGAGCTGGGTTTCGACGACGGCGCCTTTTTCCTCGATCACGAGGATGTGCGACAGGCCGCGCGCGAATTCCAGCATGCGCTCGGCATCAAGCGGCCAGGTCAGGCCCGGCTTGTAGATGCGCACGGGCGCGTTGGCGGTGACGGTGTCCACGCCCAGCCGCGTCAGCGCCTCCATGGTGTCCAGGTGGGCCTTGCCGACGGTGACGATACCGACGGTGGCGCGCGGCGCCGGACAGGTCAGGCGGTCGATGCTGTGGCGGCGCGCGAAGGCGGTGACGGCCTTCATGCGCAGGTTCATGCGGGTTTCGACGGCCAGCGACAGGAAGTCGCGGGCGGAATATTCCAGCGCTTCGGGCGGCAGGTCGGGGTCGGCCGGCATGTCGTAGGCGACGATGGGCGCGGGCGTGAAGGAGTGGCCGCTTTCGATGGTTTCGGAGACGGCCTTGAAGGCGACCCAGGTGCCGGCATGGCGCGACAGGGCCCAGCCCCAGAGGGCGAAGGTTTCGTATTCGTCGATGGAGGACGGATGCACGATGGGCATCTGCCAGCCGATCAGGGACGCTTCGCTGGCGTGCGGAATGGACGAGGACACGGCGGTGTGGTCGTCGCCCACGACGACGAGCACGCCGCCGTGGCGCGAGGCGCCGGCGGCGTTGCCGTGGTGCAGGGCGTCGCCGGCGCGGTCGACGCCGGGGCCTTTGCCGTACCACATGGCGAAGACGCCATCGACATTGCGGTCGGCGCGCACGCCGGCCTGCTGGGTGCCCATGACGGCGGTGGCGGCCATGTCTTCGTTGATGCCGGGCAGGAACGAGATCTGGTTGGCGTCCAGCGCTTTCTGCGCTTTCCACATGGCCATGTCGACGCCGCCCAGGGGCGAGCCACGGTAGCCGGAGACGAAGCCGGCGGTGTTCAGGCCGCGCTCGCGGTCGATGCGGCGCTGGGTGAGCATGATGCGCACCAGGGCCTGGGTGCCGGTGAGAAAGATGCGGCCGGTCTCGCGGGTGAGGTTGTCGGCGAGCTGGTAATCAAGGTCCAGCTGGGGCTCGGCGGCGGGGGTACCGTCCATCGTGAATACTCCTGTAGTCGGCACCATGATAGGTTCGTGCAGCATCAGGTTTATTGCGTTTTTGGATCGTGCTATCCCTATAATTCGCAATGAATATTTCGTATTCGCGGAATTTCGACCCAAACAGGAGACAAAACGATGGACAAGACCGATATCGGCATCCTCAAGGCCCTGCAGGAGGACGGCCGGGCTTCGGCGCAGCAGTTGTCTGAAAAGGTGGGGCTGTCGGCGGCGCCGGTGTGGCGGCGGGTGAAGGCGCTGGAGGCGAGCGGGGTGATCCAGGGCTATAGCGCGCAGGTGGATCGCAGCAAGGTGGGGCTGGGGTGCATGTTCGCGCAGATCAGCCTGGAGCGGCATTCGGCGAATACGGTGGAGAATTTCGAGCGGTCAGTGCGGGATGCGCCGGAGATTCTGGAGTGCTATGCGGTGACGGGGGATTCGGATTTTCTGTTGAAGATTCTTGTTGAGAGTCCTGAGGCCTATGATCGGTTTTTGCATCGGTTTTTGTTCAATATGCCGGGGATTCGGCAGACTCGGACGATTGTGGCTTTGCGTGAGATCAAGCATGAGTTGAAGTTGCCGCTTTGAGTTCTTAAGGCGCGCGTGACGGGGCAGGCGGGGTGAGGGCGGGGCTACGATTGCGGTCCGGAGCCTTCGCTCCGGACTGCCCCGTACTCATCCTCGTCCTCGCCTTCGGCGACTCCTACGGATTCCCTCGGGCGCATCTACACGCCCCGCCCTCACCCCGCCTGCCCCGTCACGCGCTCTTGATGAGGCTTAGCCTCGGGCCCTGGGGCGAATCGTGTGCTTGGCGTGGTTGCCAAGATCGTTTTTTTGGGGGGGGGAGGGGGGGGGTGTTGGTTATGCTGGGCCAACTGCTTTTGGGGCGGTTGGCCTTTCTTTTTGGATCGTCTCTATATATAGAGCGCTTTTCGCGCGTCTTTATTGGGGTTGTATCCCCGAGATCTTGATCCATTCCTGCCAGCGGGCGGTGTCTTCCTTGACGAAGGTGTCGAAGCGGGGGGTGTCCATGGCTTCGGGGGTCAGGCCCAGGGCGCGGAGTTTATCGGCGGTGGCGGTGTCTTTTACCGCGGCTTGGGTGGCGGCGTTCATTTTGGCGACGATGTCGGCCGGGGTGCCGGCGGGGGCGGATATGCCTAGCCAGCCGGCGACGATGAAGTCGGGGTAGTAGGTGGACATGGTGGGGACGTCGGGCCAGGCGGGATGGCGTTTGTCGGCGGTGACGGCCAGGGGGGCGAGGCCTTTGCCGTCGATCTGGCCCATGGCGGTGAGGTAGTCGACGAAGGCGAAGCCGATCTGTTTGCCGCGCAGGTCGGTGATGATCTGGGTGATGTTCTTGTAGCCGGCGGCGCCGATGTCGATGCCGGCGCGCTTTTTGAAGAGTTCGGCGGGGACCTGGGAGGACGAGCTGTAGTAGCCGAAGAAGACTTCGCCGGGGTGTTTCTTGGCGTAGTCGACCAGTTCGGGCACGGTGCGGTAGGGGCTGTCGGGGGCGACGATGCCGACGGTGCCGAAGGTGCCGAGCATGCCGATCTGGACGAAGTCTTTCTGGGCGTCGTAGGGCAGGCTCTTGTACAGGAACTGGTTGGCGGCGTGGGTGGAGTTGGTGGACAGGAGGAAGGTGTAGCCGTCGGCGGTGGCGTTCTTGGCGGCGTTGGTGCCGACGATGCCGCCGGCGCCGGGGCGGTCTTCGACGATGACGGTCTGGCCGGTCTGTTTGCCGAGGAACTGGGCGAAGGTGCGGGCGGTGAGGTCGGCGGCGCCGCCAGCGGCGGACGGGACGATGAGGGTGATGGGCTTTTCGGGCCAGCCGGCGGCGTGGGCCGCGCCGGCCAGCAGCAGCGTGGCGCTGGCGAACAGGGCGCGCAGGGCGGTGCGGCGCGATGGGGGCGTGGCGGGATGGGTTGGGGTGCGGGTCATGCTTGTCTCCTGGCGGCGCCAATGGGCGCCGTTATCGTTTTGGGCTGAGGCGGTGCGGCTTTGCTGCGGGGGCTTGGGTTTTGGGTGTTGGCTGGGTGGGTGTCCGTGTTTCGGCGCCTTGTTCGCGGTCGCTATGTGCGCGGCAGGGTACGCAGGGCTGGCTCTGGCGCCTCGTTCGGGACTAGCCGAATCGCCGGCGGTGCCAGTCCAGGATGGCTGCGGCGCTGGCCTGCCAGTGGTCGCCGTACATCATGCAGTGCGGCTGTCCGGCAAGGACGGCGTGGTCAAAGCCATAGAAGCGGGCGATGGCGCGGTCTTGCCCGGGCGGGTGGCGGTCGTGCGAGTCCAGGCCGGCTTCCAGGCACAGGCCGGGGGCGGTGATGGCAGCGGGGTCGACGGGAACGCACAGCAGGTAGCGCTCGTTGAGCACCCGGGGGCTTTCGGGCGTGAGGCGGCGCATGACGGCGCTGACGTCGCGGTCGGGCGAGGTGGCGAGAAAGCGGGCGCGGACTTCGGTGGCGGCGGGAGGTTGGCGAACGACGTCTTCGGGGACGGGCGGCAAGGCCCGTGCGCCGGGCAGGTTGCCGGGCGGGGATGGCGCCATGAGGATGATGCCGGCGACGGGGCGCTGGGTGGCGGCGAGCAGGGCGGGGAGGGCGCCGACGCTGTGGCCGACGACGACGGTCGGGCCGTCCAGCGCATCGAGCGCGGCGACGACATCGTGGGCCAGGTCACTGACGCCGGCCTGGATGAAATTGGCGTCTCGGGGCAGCGGGCCGTGGCCGCGCACATCCACGGCGGCGCAGGGCAGGCCGGCGCGAGCGAAGTAATCCAGGTAGTGCGCGTAGCACCAGGCGCCATGGTAGCCGCCCGGCACGAACAACAGGCCGGGCCCGGCATGGGATGCGAAAGCGTCGGCGGGCCTGCGGGCGGGGGCGGCCCGGCCGATCAGCAGCCGGCCTTGTCCGACGTCATGGCTGGTCAGCCGGTCGGCCAGGCTGAAGTCCAGTGGATCGACATCGTGGGAAGCGGTGGGGGCGAGGGTGGTCGTCGTCATTGCGGCCATCTTAAGTGGCGGCCTATGATGAGAAAACTTTATTTTTCCTATAAATCGATAAGTTCTACAAAATCAGACCGCTCCATGCCCGCCTTGCCAGAACTGTCGATCACGCACTACCGCCACTTCCTGCTGGTGGCTGAATTGCGCAGTTTCCGCGCGGCGGCGGCGCGGGCGTTTCGCTCGCAGCCGGCGCTGTCGCTGTCGATCCGCGAGATGGAGCAGCGCCTGGGCCAGCCGCTGTTCGAGCGCGGCAATGGCAACGCGTTGACGCGGTTCGGGCAGGACTGCCTGCCGCTGGCGCGTGAACTGGTCGAGCATCATGACCGGGTGGCCGGCACCTTGTCGGGGCTGGCCAGCAACCAGGCCGGCACGCTGACGATGGCATCGGTGGCCACGGTGGCGACGCATTGGTTGCCCGAATTGGTGGCGACTTACCGCGCGCGCTATCCGGCGGTGGCGTTGCGCCTGTTCGACGACAACTCCGAAGGCGTCGAACGCATGGTGCTGGCGGGCGAGGTCGAACTCGGCGTGTGCAGCCCGGTGCTGCGGGACCGGCGTCTGTCGTTCGAGCCGCTCTTGCGCGACGCGTTCGGGCTGGTCTGCCATCGCGGCCATCCGCTGGCGGGCCGCAAGTCGGTGACCTGGCGCGAGATCGCCACCCTGCCGCTGGTGGGCACGGTGGCGCACCGGCAGTTGGCCGATTACCCGCAGGCGGCGTTCATGATGGAGCGGCAGGTGTTCGTGTCCAACATGATGTCGCTGCTGGCGATGCTGGAACGCGGCGTGGGGGTGACGGTGCTGGCGCAGTTGGGCGTGCCGCCCGAATCGCCCGGACTGGCCTTCGTGCCGCTGGCGCGGCCGCGCATCGAGCGTGAGCTGGGCATCACCCGACTGGCCGGCCGCAGCCTGTCGCCGGCCGCTGCGCGCATGGAAGAAATGCTGCGCGAAAAGGCTGCGCGCGGCGGTCGCACTGTCGTGTGAAACCAACGCATTTTTGCGTGTTAGCGCGGTAAAGCGGGCGCTTTTCCCGACGGACTGTTGCGCAATTGCACTTGGCGCGGATCGTCGTTGATTCTTCATGGACGCCTCTTTAGAGTGCGTGATGTTTGCTGCGCGAGGGGCGCGCCGATCTGAGCGGCGCGACGCGTCGACAGACGTGTTGAGGAAGTCATGAGCAGTGTGTATTTGCGTACGGCGGGCGTGGTCTGCGCCGTGTTGATCCTGGGGGGCTGTGTCGCCCGCAAACCCGCCTCCATTACCGAGGCCCAGCCCGAAGGGCCGCCCAAGCCGATGGCCTGCGTGCCGGCCAAGAGCGGCGATCCCATGGTCGGCACCTGGTATTCGAATTCGAAGCCGCGCGGCGTCAGCGGCGATTTCCAGGCCTTGACCGTGCTGTACGCCGACGGCCGCATGGCCTACGAAACGCAGCTCAAGATCGGTCGCAAGACGCGTCCGGCCCTGCGTGAAACCGGCTGCTGGAGCGTGGTGGACGGCATCTACACCATGCAGACCACGCAATCGAACGGCGAAATCGTCGATGCCGCCGATCCGATCTACGTCAACCGCTACCGCGTGGAAAAGGTCGAGCAGGCCAAGCTGACGCTGCGCGAACTGAAAAGCGGCGGCCAGGTCGTGACCGCGCGCCGCATGCCGCAGGGTTATCGCCTGCCATATTGAGGGCGGCTTCAGGCCGGAGGGCACGGCGAGCCGCCGGCGACGCCACGCCGTGCGGCCGCCTTTCCCGCCGGGCGGACAGGCGCCGGCCCGCGGCGTCGCCAAGCGCGTCCGGCTGGAGTATGGTGCGAACTTCGCCTTCCATCCCGCCGCCGGTCTTCCATGCCTGCCCTTTCCTCTGAAGCGCGCGCCATCGCGCTCCTGGCCCTGGCCGCTTTCGTCAGCGCCAGCGCCTTTCGCATCTGTGATCCCATGTTGCCCCAGTTGGCAGCCGAATTCGGTGCCACCACCGGGCAGGCCGCGCGCGCGGTGACCGCGTTTGCCGTGGCCTACGGCGTGCTGCAGATGTTCTTCGGTCCGGTCGGTGACCGCTATGGCAAGTACCGCGTTGTCAGCGTGGCGACCTTTGCCTGCGCAGTGGGCAGTGCCGGGGCCGTCGCGGCCGAGACGCTGGACATGCTGGTGGTGTGCCGCGCCCTGTCGGGGGCCGCGGGGGCGGGCATCGTGCCGCTGTCGATGGCCTGGATCGGCGACACCGTGCCCTACGAGCGGCGCCAGGCGACCCTGGCGCGCTTCCTGACGGGCACCATTCTGGGCATGGCGACGGGCCAACTGGCCGGCGGCCTGTTCGCCGACACCCTGGGCTGGCGCTGGGCCTTTGCCGCGCTGGTGTGCGGTTATCTCGTGGTGGGAGTGCTGCTGCACCAGGAAGTGCGGCGCCAGCGCCGCGCCGGGCTGGGCGTGGTGGATCCCAACGCGCCCCGCCAAGGGTTCGTGGCGCAGGCGCGCCAGGTGCTGGGCACCCCGTGGGCGCGGGTGGTGCTGGCCACGGTGTTCATCGAAGGTCTGCTGGTGTTTGGCGCGCTGGCTTTCGCGCCGTCGTATCTGCACGAACGCTTCGATATCTCGCTGACCGCCGCAGGCGCGCTGGTGGCGGTATATGCGGTGGGCGGGCTGCTCTACACGGTGGTGGCGGGTCGCATCCTCAAACGCCTGGGCGAACGTGGCCTGGCGGTGGCAGGCGGGCTGGTGCTGGGCGTGGCCTTCCTGTCGTACTGGCTGGGGCCGGTGTGGCTGTGGAGCCTGCTGGCCAGCGTGCTGGCCGGGTTTGGCTACTACCTGCTGCACGCCACCTTGCAGACCAACGCCACCCAGATGGTGCCGTCCGCGCGCGGCACGGCGGTGGCGTGGTTCGCGTCATGCCTGTTCATGGGCCAGGCGGCCGGCGTGGCGCTGGCCGGCGCGGTGGTGGACGAGGTCGGCGCGGCGGTGCTGTTCGGCGGCTCGGCCGTGCTGCTGCCGCTGTTGGGCGCGTTTTTCTCGCGTGCGCTGAAATCCCGGCCCCAGGCGGCGTAGCGGCGCCGAGGCCTCGCGACATGAAAAAGCCCCGTCCGGCAACGCCGTTCGGGGCTTTTTGTTGGGGCCTATGCCCGGCGCGGGGCCGGGCGCGGCATTCAGATCGCGGCCAGGCGCTTCTGCACGGTTTCCTTGCCCAGCAGCGCCAGCACGGCATCCACCGCCGGCGTCTGGGTCTGGCCCGTCACGGCCACGCGCAGCGGAATCGCCAGTTGCGGCATCTTCAGGCCGCGGTCGGCCAGCACGGCCTTGATCAGCGCCGAGATGGCTTCGCGGGTCCAGTCGGTGCCGGCGGCGCGCTGGGCGAAGTCGGCCAGGGCCTCGCGGGCGGCAGCGGTCAGGTGCTGCTCGACCAGTTCCGGGGCGGCCGGCTTGAATTCACCGCAGAACAGCATGGCGCCGTCGGCCAGTTGCTCGAGCGTTTCGGCGCGGTCTTTCAAGAGGCCCATGACGCCCGGCAGGTCGATCTTTTCCGGGTGGCCGCCGCGATTGGCCACGCGCGGGGCGACGCGTTCGGCCAGCTCGGCGTTGTCCATCTGCTTGATGTAGTGGGCGTTGACCCAGTTCAGCTTCTTGGGGTCCCACTGCGAGGCGGACTTGGACAGGTGGCGGGTGTCGAACCACTGCACCAGCTGTTCGCGGCTGAAGAGTTCGTCGTCGCCGTGGCTCCAGCCCAGGCGGGCCAGGTAGTTGATCATGGCCTCGGGCAGGTAGCCCTCGTTGTCGTATTCCATGACGTTGACCGCGCCGTGGCGCTTGGACAGCTTTTCGCCGTCCGGGCCGAGAATCATCGGTACGTGGCCGTATTCGGGCAGGGTGGCGCCCAGCGCGCGCAGGATGTTGATCTGGCGCGGGGTGTTGTTGACGTGGTCGTCGCCACGCAGCACGTGGGTGATGCCCATGTCCCAGTCGTCGACCACCACGCAGAAGTTGTAGGTGGGCGTGCCGTCCGGGCGGGCGATGATCAGGTCGTCGAGTTCGGTGTTGTCAAAGCTGATGGTGCCCTTGACCATGTCGTTCCAGGACGTGGCGCCTTCCTGCGGGTTCTTGAAGCGCACCACGGGCTGGCGGCCGGCCGGGATGGCGGGCAGCGTCTTGCCGGGTTCGGGGCGCCAGGTGCCGTCGTAGCGCGGCTTGTCGCCGCGGGCGCGGGCGGCCTCGCGCATGGCTTCCACTTCCTCGGGCGAGCTGTAGCAGTGGTAGGCGGTGCCGGCGGCCAGCATCTGCGCCACCACTTCGCGATAGCGGTCCATGCGCTGCATCTGGTAGAAGGGGCCTTCGTCAGGCTGCATGCCCAGCCAGTCCATGCTGTCCAGGATGGCCTGCACCGCTTCCGGCGTGGAGCGTTCGACGTCCGTGTCTTCGATGCGCAGGACGAAGGTGCCCTGGTGGTGGCGCGCGAAGGCCCAGGAGAACAGCGCGGTGCGGGCGCCGCCCAGGTGCAGGAAGCCCGTCGGCGAAGGCGCGAAGCGGGTACGGATGGGGGAAGAGGCGTTGGAAGTCATAGGTGGCAATGATAGCGGCTGCGGCGCCACAAAGCGGCGTCGGGCAGGGTCCACATCAAGCGGACGGCGGGGTTGTCTTGTTACGATGAACGGTATTTTAGATGAGCGCCCGCCCACGACATGCTGCGACACGCACTTGCCCCGATGTTCGAACCCAGTTCGCTGGTGATCGTTGCCGACCGGCCCCTGCCGGCGGCGGGCTCGCTGTCGCCGGCGCTCAAGGCGCGCACCACCTTCGTGGCCTGTGAAACCGGCGCCGCGCCCGACCTGCCCGGCACGCTGCAAGGCCTGGCCGCGGGCGAGCGCCCCGATCTGGCCCTGGTTTGCGTGTCGCCCGCCGTGCTGCCTGAAACGCTGCGCCGCCTGTCGCCGCTGGCGCCGCGCTCGGTCATCCTGCTGCCGCATCCGCTGCCCGATCCGTATCCGCGCGGCACCCTGGCGCTGTGCCGCGCCTGGGCCGAAGAAAACCGCTGCGAGCTGCTGGGCCCGCGCTCGTTCGGCGCCCAGCGGCCCCATGCCGGCCTGAATCTCAGCCAGCATCCGGTGCTGGCGCGTGCCGGCCGGGTGGCGCTGCTGGCGCAGTCGCGCTCCATCATGGCGGCCGTGATGGACTGGGCCGAAGACGTGCACATCGGCTTTTCCACCGCCGTGTCGCTGGGCGACGAAGCGGTGGTGGGCCTGTCCAAGGTGCTGGACTACCTGGCCAGCGATCCGCGCACCGACAGCATCGTGCTCTACCTGGAAGACGTCGGGCCGGCACGCGAGTTCATGAGCACCCTGCGGGCCGCGGCCAGCGTCAAGCCGGTCATCGTGCTCAAGGCGGGCCGGGCGGACACCGACAGCGCCGACGCCATCTTCGACGCCGCCCTGCGCCGCGCCGGCGCCGTGCGGGTGCGCTACTTCGTGCAGTTATTCTCGGCCGTGAAGGTGCTGGGCTATACCCGCCGTCCCAAGGGCCGGCGGGTGGCGCTGATCTCCAACGGCAGCGGCCCCCCGCAATTGGCCATGGACCTGATCGGCCCGGACGCTGCCGTGCTGCGCGCCGACCTGGCGCCGGCCACCCAGCGTGCGCTGGCGGCGATGCTGGAGCCCGACGCGGCCAGCGCCAACCCGGTCATCACCTACACCCCGCTGACGCCCGAACGCATCCGCGCCATCCTGGACACCGTGCTGGACGATGCCGGCGTGGACGGCGTGCTGGTGCTGCTGGCGCCCGATGCGCTGGCGGACATGCCCGCCGTGGCGCGTGAACTTGCGCTGATCGCGCCCAAGGCCAAGAAGCCCGTGGTCACGTGTTTCATGGGCGACGCCGGCATGCGGCCGCTGCGGCGCATGCTGGACGACGCCGGCACATCGGCCTTCCGCACGCCCGAATCGGCGGCCGATGCCTTTGGCGTGCTGGCCTCGCACCACTACAACCAGCAACTGCTGCTGCAGACCCAGCCGCCCGAACCGGCCACCCACGTGCCCGACCTGGCCGCCGCGCGCGACATCCTGGCGCGGGTGCGGGCCGATTGCCGGCGCGAACTCAATACGTCCGAGGTCCGCGCGCTGCTGGCCCTGTTCTACGTGCCGCTGCGCGACATGCCGGTGGACGTGGCGCTGGGCGAGCCCGAATCCCGCCCCATGGCCATCCGGGTGCGGCGCGATCCGCAGTTCGGCCCGGTCATCCGCTTCGGCGCGGGCGGCCCGGATGCCGTGCTGTCCCAGTCCGATCGCGGCATGGACCTGCCGCCGCTCAACGGCTTTCTGGCGCGCCAGCTGATCGAACGCAGCCGCCTGTGGCGCAAGGTCCTGGCGCCGCGCGTCGGCCACCAGGCCGCCGAGGCGCTGCAACAGGCGCTGGTGCTGGTGTCCGAGCTGGTGTCCGAACTGCCGGACATCGAAACGCTGGACATCGACCCCCTCTACGCCGGCGAAACCCATCTGCGCGCCGGCGGCCTGCGCATGACGCTGACCGACAAGCCGGGCTGCGAATCGCCGCAGACCACCGGCTATCCGCACATGGCGATCCACCCGTACCCGGCCCGCCTGGTGCAGGTGCGCCGCTTTGCCGATGGCATTCCGTGGGTGCTGCGGCCGATCCGCCCGGAAGACGCCCAGCCGTTGCAGGAATTCATCCGCGGCCTGTCCGAACGCTCGCGCTACATGCGCTTCGTATCGATGATGCGCGAGCTGACCCCGCGCATGGTGTCGCGCTACACCCAGGTGGACTACCACCGCGAACTGGCCCTGGTGGCCGCCACGCAGGTGCCCAACCCGGCCAACCGCGGCCATCCGCGCGAGGTCCTGGTCGGGTTTGCGCATTATTTGCGCAATCCGGACGGGCGCGGCGCGGAATACGCGCTGGTGATCGGCGACGACTGGCAGCGCCGCGGCCTGGGCCGTCAGCTGATGACCGCGCTGATCGACGCGGCGCGTGAGCAGGGGCTGGAATACATCGACGGACTGGTGCTGTCGACCAACCGGCCCATGCTGTCGCTGATGACCAGCCTGGGCTTTACCAACGACGCGGACCCCGAAGACCCGACCATGCGGCGGGTCTGGCTGAACCTGGGCTGATGCGGGGCGGCGGATGCCGCCATGCGCCGGCCGGGTTCGCGCAGGGCATTCAGGCGGTCTTGCGGGCCGCCTGCGCCGGGGTCAGTCGCGCTGCCGTTTCGTCCACCGACAGCACGTCGCCAAAGAACAGCAGCCAGCCATGCAGCGCGTGCTCGTGCTCGGCCGGCGTCACCGCGGCCAGCGCGTCGTCGACCATGATGGTGCGAAAGTCGCGCATCATCGCGTCGCGGGCGGTGGACTCGCAGCACACGTTGGTGACCGTGCCGGCGATCAGCAACGTGTCCACGCCGCGTCCGCGCAGCAGCGGCTCCAGTTCGGACGAACCCGGCGCCATGGCGCTGTAGAAGCGCTTGGTCACCCGCAGGTCGCCGGCATCGGGCCGCAGGTCCGGATGCAGCGCGTAGCCGGGGGAGTCGCGCCGCAGGGTTTCCAGGCGCCGCGCGCTGCGCTCCGGCGTCAGCATCACGCCGTGGTGGTGCGACCAGAAGGCGTCGGCGTTGTCGGACGCGGTCTGCACCCACACCACCGTGCCGCCGGCCGCACGCACCGCGTCGCACAGGCGGTTGACGGGTTCGATGATGCCGCGCGCGGCGGCGCATTCGCCCTGGTAGCCGGGCAGGGTGAAGTACTGCTGCATGTCGATGACCACCACGGCGCAGCGTGCGCCGGGCAGCGTGTCATAGGGGTGCAGGCAGCCCTGGCGGGCAATGACGCGGTCCTCGACCCATTGCGGAATCTGCATGGCGGCTCCTTATCCGTAGCGCCGCGCCACCGCGGCTTCGATGCGGTACACCACCAGGTACATCACGCTGGAAATCAGCGCCAGCATGGTGATGGCGGTCATGACGATGTTCAGCTTGAAGACCTGGCTGCCGTTCATGATGAGAAAGCCCAGGCCCGAATCGGCCGACTGGAATTCGCCCACGATGACGCCCACCAGCGCCAGGCCGATGTTCATCTTCACCGCGGCGATCAGCGTGGGCACGCTGCCGGGCAGCACCACCTTGACCAGCACCTGCCAGCGGCTGGCGCCGAAGGTGCGCGCCAGCTTGACCTTGTTCAGGTCGATGCCGCGAAAGCCCGCATACACCACCATGATGGTCACGAACACGGCAATCGCGACGGCCATGCCGTATACCGCGTAGTCGGACCCCAGCCAGAGGTAGAAGATGGGCACGAAGGCGATCTTGGGCATGGCGTTGGCCACCACCAGGAACGGGTCCAGCACCTTGTACAGAAAGTCCGACCACCACAGCGCCGCAGCCACCACGATGCCGATCACCATGCTGAGCGTGAAGCCGACCAGCGTGGCCGACAGCGTGGTCATGATGTGGTGCGCCAGGTTGCCGTTGGTCCACAGCTCGATGAAGGTAGGCCACAGCGCGCTGGGGTAGCTGGTCAACAGCGGGTTCAGGATGTGCATCCGGGGCAGGATTTCCCAGGCGCATAGAAACACGACCAGCAGCAGCACCTGGGCCAGGCGGATGTTGCGGCGGCGGGCGCGGTCGCGCCGCAGATAGTCCAGGTATTTCTGGCTGGGCGCGGGCACGGCGCGCAGCGGCACGGTGTTGGCGATGGGTGCATTCACGGCTCAACCCTCCACGTGGACGTCAAGCTCGTCCCAGAGCTGCTTGAAATAGGTATTGAATTCCGGCCGCGAGCGCGCCTGGAACGGCGTGGGGCGTGCACCGTCGCCGTAATGGATGCGGTACTGGCTCTTCAGGCGGCCGGGGCGGCGCGACAGCACGATCACGCGGTCGGTCATTGCGATGGCCTCGCCGATGTCGTGCGTCACCAGCACCACGGTCTTGCCTTCGCGCCGCAGGATGTCGACCACCTCGTCGGAGATGGCCAGCCGGGTCTGCGAATCCAGCGCCGAAAAGGGTTCGTCCAGCAGGATCACGTCGGGTTCGGTGACCAGCGTGCGCGCCAGCGCGGCGCGTTGGCGCATGCCGCCGGACAGCTGGCGCGGCGTGTGTGTCAGAAAGGCGCCCAGCCCGCATTTTTCCAGCAGATGCACGGCGCGCGCCTCGCTGCGGGCGTCGCGCCGGCCCTGGATCTCGGCGCCCAGCATCACGTTGTCCAGAATCGTGCGCCATTCAAACAGGTAGTCCTGCTGCAGCATGTAGCCGATGCGCGGATTGGGCTCGGTGACCGCCTGGCCATCGATCATCACGGCGCCGGACGTAGGCGTGATCAGGCCGGCAATCAACGACAGCAGCGTGCTCTTGCCGCAGCCGCTCTGCCCGATCAGGCTGACGAACTCACCCGGCGCCAGCGCGAACGACACCTGCGACAGGGCCTCGGTCTCGCCTTCCGGCGTGAAATAGCTGAGACAGACATCGCGCAGCTCGATCTTCGCCGTGGCCGCTTCAGGTTTCAGGTTATGGACGACGGCGCTCATCACGGGGCCTTTTTGGCAAAGTCAGCCACCACCACGTCTTCGTATTTGACGCGGCCGCTTTCCTTCATGACCGCGCTGGCGATCAGCATGTCCTGCAACTGGTTCATGGCGTCGGCCGTCACCAGGGGCGAGGTTTTCCAGATCTGGTATTGCTTGTAGCGGTCGATCGCGTCCGTCACGGCCGCGGCGTCCATCCCGGGGAAATACGTCATGATCTGCGGCGCCAGCGTGGCGGCCGGCGTGTCCTTCACGTACTTCTCGGCCCGCGCCACCACGTTGGTCCAGGCCTGGATCACCTTGGGGTTGTCGCGAATGTATTTGTCGGTGGCGGTGAATACCGTGTAGTCCACCTGGCCCACTTCATGGCCCACCGAGGCCACGATATAGCCCTTGCCGTTGCGCACCAGCTCGCCCGCCTCGGGCTCCAGGAAAATGCCGTATTCGCCCTGGCCGGCCATCCAGGCCCCAGCCCGCGCCGGAATGCCGATATTGTTCAGCAGCTTGACGTCCTTTTGCGGGTCCAGTCCGTGCTTGCGCAGCGCGGTTTCCAGGAACACGATGGGATTGGACCCGGGCCGAAAGCCGATCACCTCCTTGCCTTTGAGCATGCTCCAGTCGAATTTCTCGACCGGCTTGCGCGCCAGCAGGAAAAAGCCGTCGGTGGCCGTCAGCCCGGCAAAGATCTTCGGCTTGACCGGCGATTCGCTGTTCTGCACGTAGATGGACGCCTCGGGGCCGATCAGCACGATGTCGGCGCTGCCCGACAGCAGGGCGGTCATGCCCTTGTCGGTGCCCTGCGAGGTCTTCATCGATACGTCCAGCCCGGCGTCCTTGAAGTAGCCCTGCGACAGGGCCACGTATTTGGGCACGTAGAGAATGGAGCGCACCACCTCTTCGTAGCGCACCTTCACAGGGGGGGTGAGCGCTTCGCCGTGGGCGGCGAAAGGGATGAGCGCGGGTGCAAGCGCGGCAAGCAGCGCCGCGGCTGCCAGGCGGGGCAATGGCAAGGGCTTCACGGGACTTTCTCCTGCGTCTGAATGCCTCGCCGAAAACCCGGCGCGACACGGCCAATGGGATGGATCGACTGCAACAACAGGGAAGCCCGAACCTGCGTCGCCCGGGCCGATACGACGTGGTTTGAATACTATATTCAATACCAAGGGGCGACAAGGATTTTGGGATTGGCGTTTTTCCCTAGGAGAGGGCGCCTGTCAGCCTCCGAAGAACCGGCGCTGGAATACCACTTGGTATACAGAAAGGGGGAGGCGCCGATGGGATGGCGGTCGGGCGGCCCGTGCGGATCGCCCGCGGCGCGTGGTGTTACCCGGCCAGGAGGACGTCGTTCAGAAAGCGCGAGATGTCCGCCACTTCTTCAGCGCAGACCGAATGTGGCATCGGGTAGGTGTGCCAGCGTACGTCGTAACCCAGGCGCTGCAGTTCGGCCAGCGAGGCCTGGGCGCGCGGCAGCGACACGACCGGGTCGTACTGGCCATGGGCCAGGAAAATGGGCGTGTGCTGGTTGGCCGGGGCGCGTTCGGCTTCGGCGGTGTCCAGCAGCGGCAGGTAACCCGACAGCCCCATCATGCCGGCCAGCTTTTCCTGCAGGCGCAGGCCTGTGTGCAGGGTCATGGCGCAGCCTTGCGAAAACCCCGCCAGCACGATGTTCGACGTGGGAATGCCACGCGCGTTTTCGCGGGCGATGAGCTTCTTGATGGCGGCTTCGGACGCGCGGATGCCCTTGGCGTCTTCGACCCGCACCAGATCCATCACCAGGATGTCGTACCACGACCGCATCGCCATGCCGTTGTTGATGGTGACGCGCTGCACCGGGGCGTTCGGGAACACGAAGCGCACCGCGGCGCCGGCCGGCAGGTCCAGTTCGGGCACGATGGGCGCGAAATCGTTGCCGTCCGCGCCCAGGCCGTGCAGCCAGATGACGGCGTGCGTGGGAGTGGGGGCGGTTTCGATCTCGATGCAATCGAGCAGGTCGGTCGGTGCGTTCATGGACGGCGGGGGGAAATCAGAGGGTTAGGGTCTTGAGCGCCTGGAACAGCGCGCGGTAGTGCTTCTTTTGCGGGTCCTGGCCTTGCAGCAGGGCGGCGTTGGCCGCTTTTTCCTTGCGGGCGGCGCGGATCAGGGCGCGCAATTGCTGCACATCGGCCTGCGGGTTGTCGTGCAGCAGCTTGGTCAGGGCGTCGTCGTCGTCCAGCAGGCGATCGCGCAGGGTCTCCAGGCGGTGCATGGCGGCGGTTTCTTCGCGCGAGCCGTTTTCCCAGACATCGAGCTGGGCGCGGATTTCGTCCGCGGGGGCGTCGCGCATCAGCTTGCCCACGAAGTGCACCTGGCGGCGCAGGCCTTCGCGGCCGGTGGTGCGCTGCGCCATGCGGATGGCCTCGTACAGGCGTTCGGCCAGGGGCAACTGCTTGAGGCGTTCGGGAGACAGGGCGATCAACTGCTTGCCCAGGTCCAGCAGCGCATGCATTTCACGCTTGATCTGGGACTTGCTGGGGCGGTCGTAGCCGTTCTCGTCGTAGCCTTCGTCGACGGATTCTTCTTCGGTATGGGAATTCATGGAAAACTGCGCAATGACAGACTTGGCTATGATAACCGTCTCTGCAAATTGGACAGCAATGGTCAAATCCTCCTCCTCCTTGCCGCTGGCGGCCAATCACGCGCGTTTTTCCGAATTGGTCGAGCAAACCCTGGCGTACGCCCGCCAGATTGGCGCCTCGGACGCCGCGGCCGAAGTCTCTGAAAGCCTGGGCCTGTCGGTGTCGGTGCGCAAGAACGACATCGAAACCGTCGAACAGACCCGCGACCGCTCGCTGGACCTCACGGTCTACGCCGGCCAGAGCCGCGGGTCCGCCTCCACCTCCGACTTTTCTGAGGCGGCCCTGCGCCAGACCGTCGAGGCGGCCTGGCACATCGCGCGCCACACCGCCGCCGATCCGGCCGCCGGCCTGCCCGACGCCGACCAGCTGGCCACCGAATTCCCCGACCTGGACCTGCACCGGGCCTGGACGGTCTCCACCGAAGAAGCCGCCGAGCTGGCCCTGCGCGCCGAGCGCGCGGCCCGCGAGGTGGACGCGCGCATCACCAATACCGATGGCGCCACGGTGGGTACCTACGAAGGCCAGTTCGTCATGGGCAACACCCGCGGCTTCCTGGGCGGCTACCCGTATTCGCGCCACAGCCTGTCGGTGGCGCCCATCGCCGGCCGCGGCAACGGCATGCAGCGCGACTACTGGTACACGTCCGAACGCGATCCGGCCAAGATGGCCTCGCCCGAGGCCGTGGGCCGCTACGCCGCCGAACGCACCCTGTCGCGACTGTCGGCCCGCCGCATCCGTACCGGCAAGTTCCCGGTGCTGTTCGAGGCCCCGCTGGCCCTGGGCCTGGTCGGCGCCCTGACGCAGGCCGCCAACGGCGGCGCGCTGTACCGCAAGGCCAGTTTCCTGGTCGACGCCCTGGGCAAGCCCATTTTCCCGGACCACATCAACCTGGCCGAAGACCCGCACATCCGCGGCGGCATGGGCAGCTCGCCGTTCGACGACGAAGGCGTGCGCACCCGCAAGCGCAGCGTGGTCACCGCGGGCGTGCTCGAAGGCTACTTCCTGTCTTCGTACACCGCCCGCAAGCTGGGCATGCAGACCACCGGCAACGCCGGCGGTTCGCACAACCTGACCTTCTCGTCCACGCTCACCCGCCGCGGCGACGACTTCGAAGCCATGCTCAAAAAGATGGGCACCGGCTTCCTGGTCACCGAGCTCATCGGCCAGGGCGTGAACTACGTCACCGGCGATTATTCCCGCGGCGCGTTCGGTTACTGGGTCGAAAACGGCCAG
Source organism: Achromobacter sp. NCFB-sbj8-Ac1-l (assembly GCF_052695805.1). Taxonomy (NCBI): domain Bacteria; kingdom Pseudomonadati; phylum Pseudomonadota; class Betaproteobacteria; order Burkholderiales; family Alcaligenaceae; genus Achromobacter; species Achromobacter sp. NCFB-sbj8-Ac1-l. The sequence continues at coordinate 656,735 of NZ_CP199812.1, forward strand.
ATCCAGCACGCGGTGCAGGAAATCACCATCGCCGGCAACCTGGCGGACATGTTCCGCCAGATCGTCGCGGTGGGCGCGGACACCATCTCGCGCGGCACCAAGACCACCGGCTCGATCCTGATCGAGCAAATGGCGATCGCCGGCACCTGATCCGCCGCGACGCCATGCGACGCCCGCCGGGGCGGGGTCCTTCAAGGCCCTGGCCGGCGGGCGTCGCCGTTTGCGTCTTTGCAATCCTTGATCGCTGGGGATTTCCTCTAGCCGCCGAGGCTCATGCCAACGTGTAATATCCGGCGGGTATTGCTCAATCGAGTATCGCGGCAGAGGAGCAAAGAGATGCAACGACGTTCATTCTTGAAGCAGGCCGGCCTGGGCGCCGTGGCAGCGGGCGCGGCGGTCAGCGCGCCTGCCCTCGCGCAGGACTCGCCCTCTCTCAGCTGGCGCCTGGCGTCCGGCTTCCCGGGCGCGCTCGACCTGCGGGTCGGCGCCGGCGCGGCGTTCTGCAAATTCGTGTCCGACGCCACCGGCGGCAAGTTCACCATCCGCCAGCAGGCCGACGGCGAGATCGCGCCCGCGGCCGACCTGATGGACGCCGTCGGCGCCGCCAAGGTGGAATGCGCCCACGTCTCGTCCAGCCTGTTTTTCGCCAAGAATCCCGCCTTCTGCTTCGATTCGGCCGTGCCGTTCGGGCTGGATGCCAGCCGCATGAACGCCTGGATGCTCGAGGGCGACGGTCTGCGCCTGACGCGCGAGCTGTTCAAGGCGCAGAAGATCGTCAACTTTCCGCTGGGCAACACCGGTCCGCAGATGGGCGGCTGGTCCAAGCGTGAAATCAAGCGCGTCACCGACCTGAAAGACCTGAAGATGCGGGTCGACGGCCTGGCCGGCCAGGTGCTGGCCCACCTGGGCGTGGCGCCGCAGCAGGCCGACCTGGCCAAGCTGGCAGAGGCCGTCGAGAAAGACGGGCTGGAAGCCATTGCCGGCACGGGGGCCGTCGAGGACGCCAAGCTGGGCCTGAACAAGGTCGGCAAGTTCTACTATGGCCCCAGCTGGTGGGCCGCCAGCGAACAGCTGTCGCTCTATATCAACGAAGAAGCCTGGGCCAAGCTGCCCAAGCCCTACCAGGCGGTGGTCGAGGCCGCCGCCCTGGCCGTGCACGTCAAGACCACGGCGGCCTTCGATGCGCGCAACCCCGCCGCGCTGGCCCAGCTGGCGGCCGCCGGTGCGCAGGTGCGCGCCTTTCCCCGCTCGGTCATGGACGCCGCCTTCGAGGCCGCCCAGCAGGTCTACAAGGAATTGAACGACAAAGACGCCAAGTTCAAGGCCATCTACGACAGCTATATGGGCTTTCGCGACAGCGGCATGCCGTGGTTCCGCCTGACCGAAGGCGCCTATGACCAGTATCTGGGCGTGGCGTTGTCCGCCCGCAGCTAGCCACCGAAAGGCAGGATCCGGATGCCGAATGGCATTCGGCAGGAGGTGGGGTTTTCGCTGATTACCCCGGTTTTTTTACAAAAAAGTGGGCGGTTTTGATCCTTTTGTTGAACGGCATTCGAGTTTCCGCCTGATACAAAGGAGTAATATCCCGGGTCTTGACGCGCAAACATGACGCCTTCAGGCGGCATTGGACGTCAATCCGGCGGGATCACTCCAGCCCGGATAACCAACATTCCGAGACAGACTTTAAGGTGGTATCAACCATGCAATCCAAGACCAAGAAGCTGCTGGCCGCGCTGATCGCTGCCGGCATCGTCCCGGCTGCGCACGCGGCTGACATCAAGCTGGGCGTGGCTGAAGCCCTGTCCGGCGGCGCCGCCCAGTACGGTGTCTCGATCCGCAACGGCTTCCAGCTGGCCGCCGACGAGATCAACGCCGCGGGCGGGATCAACGGCAACAAGATCGTGCTGGTGGTCGAGGACGAACAAGGCAAGAAAGAAGAAGCGATCAACGTCTTCAAGAAGCTGATCTTCAAGGACAATGTCCTGATGGTCTTCGGCCCGACGCTGTCGAACTCGGCCCAGGCCGCCGACCCGATCGCCCAGGCTGCCAAGACGGTCGCCTTCGGCACGTCCAACACCGCTGACGGCATCACGTCCATCGGCAACTACGTGTTCCGCAACTCGGTCACCGAAGCCGACGTGCTGCCGGCCACCATCTCCACCGTCAAGGCCAAGACCGGCCTGAAGAACGTGGCGGTGCTCTACGGCAACGACGACGTCTTCACCAAGAGCGGCTACGACAACTTCAAGAAGGCCCTGGAAGACCAGAAGATCCCGGTCACCACCACGGAAACCTTCGCCAAGGGCGACGTCGACTTCAAGGCCCAGCTGACCAAGATCAAGGGCACCAACCCCGACGCCATCGTGCTGTCCGCACTCTTGGCCGAAGGCGCCCCGATCATGGTGCAGGCTCGCCAGCTGGGCATCAACGTGCCCGTCATCGGCGGCAACGGCATGAACTCGGTCAAGATTTTCGACCTGGCCCCCGGCGGCGCGTCGAACAATCTCTGGATCGGCAGCCCGTGGTCGATCGAGAACAAGGCCCCCGAGAACGTCAAGTTCATCGATGCCTACAAGGCCAAGTTCAACGGCTCGCCCGACCAGTTCGCCGCCCAGTCCTACGACGCCATGTACATCGTGGCCCAGGGTCTGAAGAACACCAAGCTCACCGGCGAACTCGCCAAGGACCGCGCTGCCCTGCGCGACGCCTTGCCCGCCGTGACGTGGACCGGCGCCACCGGCGCCTTCAAGTTCCGTCAAGCCACCGACCGTGCCGGCAAGCCCGCCGGCTACGACGCCGACCAGGCGCCGATCGTCAGCGTGACCAAAGACGGCAAGTACGTCATCGAGAAGTAAGCGCTACGCATCCCCGCGCGGGGGGATGCGCCTTGCGGACGGCCCGGCCGTCCGCAGGGCGCTTTTGATTTGGAAAGTCCCATCATGTTCGAACAACAATTCGTCAATGCCTTGTCGCTGGGCTGTGTGTATGCACTGTTCGCGCTGGGCTTCACGCTGATCTTCGGCGTGCTCGGGGTGATCAACCTGGCGCATGGCGCCGTGTTCATGGTTGGCGCCTACGCGGCACTGTTCGTCGTCCAGCAATTCGGCCTGCCCCTGTGGGCGGCGCTGATGGTCGCCTTTTTCGTGGCCGGCTTTACCGGGGTCATCATCGACTACCTGGTGCTCAAGCCGCTGCGCAAGCGCAACGCGCCCCACTTGATTCCCATGATCGCCACGATTGGCGTGGGCATCATCCTGAACAACGGCGCCCAGAGCATCTTCGGCGCCAGCAACCTGCGCTTCCCGCACGGCACCGTGCCTGAAGACGTCATCGAAATCGCCGGGTTGCACCTGACCGTCATCGAACTGGGCATCATCTTCCTGTCGTTCGCGCTGATGGCCGTGCTGATGTTCGTCATGCGCCGCACGCAGTTCGGCCGCGCCCTGCGCGCCATCGCCGAATCGCCCAAGGCCGCCTGGCTGCTGGGGATCAACGTCGAAAAGCTGTTCGTCACGACCTCGTTCGCCGCCGCCGCCCTGGGAGGCGTCGCGGGCGTACTGATCGGCCTGTACTCGAACGCGCTGTTCCCGCTGATGGGCCAGCCGATGCTGCACAAGGGCATCGCGGTCATCATCCTGGGCGGCATGGGCGACATTCGCGGCGCCATGCTGGGCGGTCTCTTCCTGGGGTTCGCGGAAGTGCTGTCGGTGGCCTACATCGGCTCCACCATGCGCGATGCGGTGGCTTTCGGCCTGCTGTTCCTGATCCTGCTGGTGCGCCCGCAAGGTCTGTTCGGCAAAGTGGTTCAACGCAAGGCTTAAAGAATGAGCGGATTCGAAAACTTCTGGGCCATCTACGGCAACCTGGTGCTCACGCTGGGCACCAACGCCTTGCTGGCCCTCTCCATCTGGCTGACGCTGGCCTGCGGCATGCTGGCCATGGCCAACGCCGCCTTCATGGGCATCGGGGCGTACACCGCCGCGCTGCTCACCATGAACTACGACGTCTCGTTCCCGGTCGCGATCGCCGGCGGCATGGCGGCGCCCGCCCTGGTGGCGGCGCTGATCGGCCTGCCGACCTTGCGCCTGTCGGGGGTCTACCTGGCCATGGCCACGCTGGGCTTTGGCGAAGTCGTGCGCGTGACCATCCTGAACACCGAGTCCCTCACCGGCGGCGCGCTGGGCCTTAATGGCATCCCGCAACTGACGCAGTGGTGGCACGTGGTGCTGGCGGTCGTCATCGTCCTGTTCGTGCTGTGGCGTGTCCGCGCCTCCAAGATCGGACGCTCGTTCGACGCCATTCGCGGCGACGAAACCGCGGCTGGCCTGATGGGCATCGACGTGCGTGCCAACAAGATGCTGGCCTTCGTGGCCGGCGCGATGATCGCGGGCCTGGCTGGCGCCTTGAATGCGCACCTGACCTTCTTCATCGGCCCCAACGAATACGGCTTTGATCGTGGCGTTGAAATCCTGACTATGGCGATCCTGGGCGGCATCGGCGGTTTGGCCGGTCCCGTGCTGGGCAGCTTCATCATTACCGTGCTGCCCGAATTGCTGCGCGGTTTTGCGGATCTGCGCCTGATCGCGAACGGAGTGATCCTGGTGGTGATTGTGTTGTTCCTGCCGCAAGGCATCTGGGATCCGGCGCGCTTCAAGCGCTGGATGCGTCAAGGCCGCCAAGGAGGCAAGCGCCATGCTTGAACTTTCCTCCGTCTCCAAGAGCTTTGGCGGCCTGCATGTGCTGCATGACGTCAGCCTGTCCGTGCCCGAAGGCTCCATCTTCGGCCTGATCGGCCCGAACGGTGCCGGCAAGACCACGGTGTTCAACCTGATTACCGGGCTGCTGCCGCCCAGCGGCGGCACCATCACGTTCAACGGCGAAAGCGTCCTGAACAAGAAGCCGCATGCCATTACCCGCATGGGCATCGCCCGTACCTTCCAGAACATCCGTCTTTTCAAGGAAATGACGCTGCTGGAAAACGTGGTGGTGGGCGCCTACCGCCACATGAACTACGGTTTCCCCAGCCTGCTGCTGGGCCTGCCGGGGTTCCGCGAGCACGAAAAGCGCGCCCGCGAGCGCGCCCACGAGCTCCTGACCTGGATGCGCCTGGACCACAAGGCCAACGACCTGGCCGACAACCTGTCCTATGGCGAGCAGCGCCGCCTGGAGCTGGCGCGCGCGCTGGCCACCGAGCCCAAGCTGCTCCTGCTGGACGAACCCGTGGCGGGCATGAACACCGGCGAACGCGCCGAGCTCATGCGCGAAATCCTGGCCATTCGCGACCGCGGCTACACCATCCTCATGATCGAGCACGACATGCGCTTCGTCATGGGGCTGTGCGAGCGCATCGCGGTGCTCAACTTCGGCAAGATCATCGCCTGCGGCGGACCTGAAGAGATCCGCAACAACGAGCAGGTCATCGAGGCCTACCTGGGCCGCGAAGACGAAGACGACACCGAACAAGCGGAGGCCGCAAAATGAGCAGCGCCATGCTGGAAGTCCGCGGACTCGAGGTCAACTACGGCCACATCGAAGCTGTCCGCGGCATCGACCTGGACCTGGAAGCCAAGGAAATCACCGCCCTGGTCGGCGCCAACGGCGCCGGCAAGTCGACCACGCTGCTGGCGTTGTCGGGCCTGTTGCCCAAGGCGCGCGGCAAGATCCTCTTCGAAGGCGAAGACATCACCAACCTGGCGCCGCACCAACTGGTTGCACGCGGTATCGTCCAGGTGCCCGAAGGCCGGGCCATCCTCACCACCATGACCGTGCTGGAAAACCTCGAGCTGGGCGCCTACCGCCGCGGCTTGAAGAACGTCGGCAACGATCTGGAATACGTGTTCAACCTGTTCCCGCGCCTGAAAGAACGCATCACCGGCATCGCCGGCAACCTGTCAGGCGGCGAACAGCAGATGCTGGCGATCGGCCGGGCCTTGATGGCCAAGCCACGCCTGTTGCTGCTGGACGAGCCGTCGATGGGCCTGGCGCCCATCGTGGTGCAGGAAATCTTCCGCTCGCTGCGCGCCATCAATGCCGACGGCCTGACCCTGTTCCTGGTCGAACAGAACGTGCGCCAGGCGCTGAAGATCGCCCAGCACGGTTACGTACTGGAAAACGGTGCCATGGCGCTGGCCGGCACCGGCCGCGGCCTGCTCGGTCACCCGCGCGTCCTGGAAGCCTACCTGGGCGCCTGACCCGGGCCTCGGGAAAAGGGGGCATGAGACGGGGCCGCCATGGCTCCTCTCGTGTCCCTTTTTATTTACGCAACAGCCGTTCCCTGGGGCGCGGGCGTCTCCCAGCCTGGATCACTGGCCACGTGCCCACTTTTTGAGCATCCGTGGTAGAATTTCAGGCTTTCCCTCATTTTGACCATTGCACGGGCGGGTAATAACGCTTAGGCGGGACGTCGATATGGGTGCGACAAGTTCGGGTTCGACTCGGATTTTTTGCGGCCTAGTTGGGGAAAAAAGCCTGGCTGGATAGTCCTGCCAGATACCATTTTTATCTAGGAACCATCATGAAGACCTTTGTGGCCAAGCCGCATGAAGTCCAACGTGACTGGTTTGTGATCGACGCCAAGGGCAAAGTCCTCGGTCGTGTGGCCAGCGAAGTCGCACGTCGTCTGCGTGGCAAGCACAAACCTGAATTCACGCCGCACGTTGATACGGGCGATTACATCGTCATCATCAACGCTTCCGATATCGTCGTTACCGGTACCAAGGCGAAGGACAAGAAGTACTTCCGCCACACCACGTACCCGGGCGGTATCCGCGAAACGAACTTCGAGAAAATGCAAGAGCGTTTTCCCGGTCGCGCCATTCAGAAGGCCGTCAAGGGCATGCTGCCCAAGGGTCCTCTGGGCTACGCCATGATCAAGAAGCTGAAGGTCTATGCTGGTGCCGAGCACCCGCACACCGCCCAGCAGCCCAAGACGCTGGATATCTAAGGAAACGCCATGATCGGTAACTGGAATTACGGAACCGGCCGTCGCAAAACTTCGGTGGCTCGCGTTTTCATCAAGAAGGGCACCGGCAAGATCGTCGTCAACGGCAAGCCCGTCGACGAGTTCTTCGCTCGTGAAACCGGCCGCATGGTCGTGCGCCAGCCGCTGGAACTGACCGGCCACCTGGAATCGTTCGACATCAAGGTCAACGTGCACGGCGGCGGTGAAACCGGCCAGGCCGGCGCAGTTCGTCACGGCATCACGCGTGCCCTGATCGACTACGACGCGACCCTGAAGCCCGCACTGTCGCAAGCTGGTTTTGTGACCCGCGATGCCCGCGAAGTCGAACGCAAGAAGGTCGGCTTCCGCAAGGCACGTCGTCGCAAGCAGTTCAGCAAGCGTTAATCGCTGCGAAAAAAGCCCGCTTTCGAGCGGGCTTTTTTTTATCCGGCAATTTCATTCTGCGGCAACTACGCCGTTGACGCTTTCGCGCTTAGATTTATACGATGTTCATCAGCGATCATCGTTGAGAGCGTCATGAAAATCTTTGGGGAGGCGCTAGGGGTAGTGTGGTCTGCCATGGTTGCATCGCACTGGTGACGACAACATTTCTGTACCGCGATGTGCCGTTTAGCGATGGCTCCGGGTTGGCAAGGAATATCCTGGTTGGCGTATGCGACTGCTGCGGGCGTACAGCGTCGCTTCCCGCACGATCCACGTTCGTCAACAGCAAGGCGACGCCCTGCGCCGGATGGAGGGCAGTACGGCGCTCAACACGACAGACCTGAGCAAGTCCGTCGTCCTGGATATCCAGGGCAAGGTGTTGTACCGGTCCAGACCGGGCCTGATGGAAGAGTTGAGAGTCCTATCTGCCATTTCGGCGTGATCAGGCAGCACGGGGGCCCACGGGTCCCGATTATTCGAGCGCGGAACTCCGCGTTCTTCGCACGGTCGGACGTTACTTGGCGATTGCGTTGTCTCACGAGGCCCCGACGCAGTCTAGTATTCTCCGAGCGATACAATCCATTTTCGTTCTACGAAGAGTTCATACCTATCATGGCCCAAGCATCGAACACCCGTATCAAGGTTGGCATCGTCGGCGGCACCGGTTATACCGGCGTCGAACTGCTGCGTCTCTTGTCGCAACATCCCGACGTGGAACTGACCGCCATCACCTCCCGCAAGGAAGACGGGCTGCCGGTGGCCGACATGTATCCGAACCTGCGCGGCCGCGTGAAGATCGCGTTTTCCGCGCCTGAAAAAGCCACGCTGACCGACTGCGACGTGGTGTTCTTCGCCACGCCCCACGGCGTGGCCATGGCCCAGGCGCAGGAACTCATCGCCGCCGGCACCCGCGTCATCGACCTGGCCGCCGACTTCCGCCTGCAGGACATCCCCACGTTCGAACGCTGGTACAAGATTCCCCACACCTGCCCGGACATCCTGGCCGAATCCCAGTACGGCCTGGTCGAGCTGAACCGCGAAGCCATCTCCAAGGCGCGCGTCATCGGCAACCCCGGCTGCTACCCCACCACCGTGCTGCTGGGTCTCGCCCCGCTGCTCGAAGGCGGCAAGCAACTGGTCGATGCGCAAACCCTGATCGCCGACTGCAAGTCGGGCGTCTCGGGCGCCGGGCGCAAAGCTGAAGTCAGCTCGCTGTTCTCTGAAGCGTCCGACAACTTCAAGGCCTATGGCGTGGCCGGCCATCGCCACCACCCCGAAATCGTTGCCCAGCTCGAGAAAATCTCGGGCGGCAAGGTTGGCCTGACCTTTGTGCCGCACCTGGTGCCGATGATCCGCGGCATGTTCTCGACCATCTACGCCCGCATCCTGCCGGAGGCCCGCGATACCGACTTCCAGGCACTGTTCGAAGCGCGCTACGCCGACGAAGCCTTCGTTGACGTCATGCCGGCCGGCAGCCTGCCTGAAACGCGGTCGGTGCGTGCCTCGAACAACCTGCGCATTGCCCTGTCGCGCCCGGGCGGCGGCGACCAGCTCATCATCATGGTCGTGCAGGACAACCTCGTGAAGGGCGCGGCCGGCCAGGCCGTGCAGAACATGAACCTGATGTTCGGCATCGCCGAAACCACGGGCCTGGACCAGGTCGCGATCCTGCCGTGATGCCTTGCCGGGCCGGCGGCTAGCCGCCGGCCCGCTCCTCATGTCCCACGAAACGTCCGCACCCCCTAGATCTTCCCGTGCCGGTTCCGGCCTGCGCGTCGCGGCCGGCATGGTGGCGGGCGTCGTGCTGGGCGTGGTGGCTGGCTACTTCTACGCCCGCGGCCTGTACCAGCCCAAGGACGCGGTGGTGCTCAGCGCCGAGCAGGTCGAGGCGCGCGACGAGGCCATGCGCCAGCAGGCGGTGCAATTGCGCTACATCCGTGGCCAGCTCGACACCGCCGACGGCGAACTGGTCATCGAGCGGTCCGCCCGCCAGGAACTCGAAACCCAGCTGCACGCTGCTCAGGCCGAAGTCGGCCGGGTGCGCGACCAGCTGGCTTTCTACGAGCAATTGCTGCCCCCGGGCCCCGAGGGTTCGGTGGATATCCGCGGCGCCCAGATCGAGCGCGATGGCGCCGGCCTGCGCTACAAGGTGCTGCTGATGCGCAGCGGTCGCAATGGCGCGGCTGCGTTTGCCGGCACGCTCCGCTTCCAGGCAACGGGTACGCTCAAGGGCGAAACCGTCACGGTGGATCTGTCCCCGATGCAGGTCAAGGCCGAAAGCGGCCCCGTGCCCGCCACCGGCGAAACCACCACGGCAGCGTCCCTGGCGCTGCAGTTCGACCAATACCAGCGCAGCCAGGGAATGCTGGCCGTGCCCGAGGGATTTGTCCCCGAAAGCGTGACCATCAGCGTCCTTGAAGGCGACACCGTCCGCGCCTCGCGCAGTGTCAAGCTTGAACTTTGAGTCTGGGCAACGGCTGCGCTATAGTGGATGTATACGAGCGGCGAGGCCGCTCACCGGAATACGGCCGAACCGGCCAGGAGTGAATCATGAATGCAGTGACCGAAACCGTCGACCTGCAGGCCGCCCCGCCTGCTCCCCTGGTGTTCACCGACTCGGCTGCCGCCAAGGTGAAGGACCTGCTGGCCGAAGAAGGCAACCCCGAATTGAAGCTGCGCGTCTTCGTGCAGGGCGGGGGCTGTTCGGGTTTCCAGTACGGTTTCACGTTTGACGAAGTCGTCAACGAAGACGACACCGTGCTGGACAAGGCTGGCGTGCAATTGCTGGTCGACCCGATGAGCTTCCAGTACCTGGTGGGCGCCGAGATCGACTACAAGGAAGACCTGGAAGGCGCCCAGTTCGTCATCCGCAATCCCAACGCCAGCACCACCTGCGGCTGCGGTTCGTCGTTCTCGGTGTAAGCCGGTAGCGATGGCGTCGGGCCCGCGCTGTCGGGCCGCCGCGATGCCGGGTGCTTGTGCTCGTGCGATAAAAAAGCCCTTCGGCATACCGAAGGGCTTTTTGTTTGGGCAATTGGTTTGGGCCGATTTTCCAGGTGGGGCAATCCCAGGCCTTGGGTTGCCGCCCTGGCCCGTTCGCTTGCGCGCTGCGCGCCCGGGCCGTCAGGCCGGGTACAGCGCGCCCAGGCGGCGCGGACCGCGTGCGCCCGTGACCTCGGGCACGCCAGCCGGCTTGCCCATCAGGAACGCCTGCGCCAGCCAGGCAAAGGCCAGCGCCTCGACCTGCTGCGCCGGCACGCCCAGGGCGTCGGTCGCTTGCACCGGGCGTTGCAGGCAATACGCCAACTCACGCATCAAGCCGGTGTTGTGCGCGCCGCCGCCGCAGACGTAGACCTCGCGGGTATCGGCCGCGGCCGCATCGATGGCATTGGCGACCGTGCGAGCCGTCAGCCGTTGCAGCGTCGCCTGCACGTCTTGCGCAGCGGGGGCAGGGCCGTCATAGGCGGCCAGCCTGTCGTCCAGCCAACGTAGATTGAAGAGGTCGCGGCCCGTCGATTTGGGCGGCGGCAAGGCGAACCAGGGTTCGCTGGCGATCAATTGTTCAAGCAAGGGCGCCAGCACCTGGCCCGTGGCGGCCCAGCGGCCGTCCTTGTCGTAGGCCTGGCCCAGGTGGCGCTGGCACCAGGCATCCAGGAACACGTTGGCGGGCCCGGTATCGAAGCCACGGGGCGGCTGGCCCGGGTTCAGCAGGGTCACGTTGGCGATGCCGCCCAGGTTCAGCACCGCGCGGCCCTGCGTGGCGCCGAAGACGGCCGCGTGGAATGGCGGCACCAGTGGCGCGCCCTGGCCGCCGGCGGCCACGTCGCGGCTGCGAAAGTCCGCGATCACGTCGATGCCGGTCAGTTCGGACAGAAGGGCGGGCGCGTTCAACTGCAGCGTATAGCCGCTGTCGGGCCGGTGGCGCACGGTCTGTCCATGGGCGCCGATGGCGGCGATGTCCTGTGCTTGCAAGCCGGATTGCGCGAGCAGGTCGGTCACGGCCTGCGCGTACAGGCGCGCCAGTGCGTTGGCGGCCAGCGCGGCGCGGGCCAGCTCGTCGTCGCCGGGCAGGTTCAGTGCCAGCAGTTCGGCGCGCAGGGCGGCAGGCATGGGCAGGCTGACGCTGGCCAGCACGTGCGGCGGCTGGCCGTCGGGCAGGCGAACCAGCACGCCATCGACACCATCGACACTGGTGCCAGACATCAATCCGATGTAGAGCTGGGTGTTTGTGGAAGCAGTCATGATTAGGTCCGCCTGAGTAAAAAACGGCCCGGCATCGAGATGCGCGGGCCGCCTTGCGGGTGCGTCATGCGGACGGGGCTGCCTAGCGGCTGGCCACGTTCGTCAGCGCGTCGGGCAGGGTCTGCTGGAACTCGGTCAGCAGCTGGATCTGCTGCTTGTACGGGCCCACGGCCTGGTTGAACGCGCGGATTTCGGCAGGCTCGAGGGCGCGGGCGACCGGCAGGTCCACCGACAACGGGTCGATGGGCTGGTTGTCGACGCGGAATTCGTAGTGCAGGTGCGGGCCGGTGGCCCAGCCGGTGGCGCCAACGTAACCCAGCAACTGGCCCTGGGAGATCTTGGCGCCCTTGGTGATGCCCTCGGCGATGCGGCTCTGGTGCGCGTACAGCGTCGAATACTTGCCGTAGTGCTTGACGATGACCACGTTGCCGTAGCCGTTCTGCCAGCCGGAGAATTCCACCGTGCCGTCGGCCGTGGAGTGGATCGGCGTGCCCGAGGGGGCCGCGTAGTCCACGCCCTTGTGTCCCGTCCACGTCTTGTGGATGGGGTGCATGCGCATGCCAAAGGTGGAGCTGATGCGGCTGAACTTCAGGGCGGTGCGCAGGAACGCGCCGCGCAGGCTGGTGCCGTCGAAGTCGTAGTACGAGCCGGTCTTGTTGTCGGCGCTGAACCAGACGGCGGTGTGGGTCTTGCCGCCGTTGATGAATTCCAGAGCCAGCACGCGGCCGGCGCCGGCGTAGCGGCCGTCGTGCGAGCGCACTTCGTAGACCACGCGGAACTGGTCGCCCTGGCGCAGGTCGCGCAGGAAGTCGATCTTGGAACTGAGGATGTCGGCCATCTGCATGGTGACCGAATCCGGGATGCCGGCGGCATCGGTGGCGCCGAACAGCGACGAACGGATCGTGCCCACGGCGACGCGGGTCTGGCGATCGGTGTTCTCGGTGATTTCTTCGGCCTTGTAGCCGTCGCCGGTGCGCGCCACGTGCAGCATGCGGGTGACGACCTGGCCGTCAGCCTCGTTGCCGGGGGTGTGGATGTAGCGCAGCCAGATCAGGTTGCCTTCCGCGTCGGTCGCGGCCTGCACGGAACGGCCCGGGTACAGCTTGTAGATGCTGCGCGCGCTGGCGTCGTGGGTCAGGAAGGTTTGTAGATCGGGCGAATCGAGTTCCAGGCGTTGCAGCACGGCGGCCAGCGTGTCACCCGCACGGATGCGGGTTTCGCTGATGTACGGCGCGGCGCTGGGCGTGCTGACTTCGACCTGTTCGGTGGTCAGCGGCAGAACGCTCTGGATGATGCGGGACGGGGGGATTTCGCTGCGGTCGGGTTGCTGCACCATGCCCAGGGCGGCGGCGCCGGCAAACAGGCCGATGGCGGTGACAAGGAGAGTGCGGCGGAAAAGTCCCGAGCGGTGGGGCTTGGGCTCGACGGGCGCAAACACGGCAGCAACTTTGCGCTTGATGCTACTCGCCAGGTCGTGGAGGCCACGATTCATCGTGAAGATACCCTCTCAGGTGGCTTGAGCTCGCAGGGTGCGTGACACGAACGGCCCTCGCGCGCCACGGGTTTCCGGGGCAAGGGCTGGCGCGGGGCGCAACTTGTGAACAAACGGGTGGTAGACCGGAGCACAACTGCGTATATATGACAGTTGCGTATGATTAGGGCGGTATCCTAGCTGATTCGGCTAGAATTTTCGATAGTTTTCGTCACTTTTTACACCTTTTTATCGGCTGAAGCCGTCGCGGCGCCCCAAAAATGTCTCCCTCCGAAGCCCCCATTACCCCTGAAGTCGAAGCCGATCTGCGTATTGCCAAACGCGGATGCGATGAGCTGCTGGTCGAATCCGAATTCGCCCGCAAGCTGGCCCGAAGCCGCGCCACCGGCGTGCCGCTGCGCATCAAGCTGGGGCTGGATCCGACGGCACCGGACATCCACCTGGGCCACACCGTGGTGCTCAACAAGATGCGCCAGTTGCAGGACCTGGGTCACGAGGTCATCTTCCTGATCGGGGACTTCACCTCGACCATCGGCGATCCCAGCGGCCGCAACAGCACCCGTCCGCCCCTGACCCGCGAGCAGATCGAGGCCAACGCCAAGACCTACTATGCGCAGGCCAGCCTGGTGCTGGACCCGGCCCGTACCGAGATCCGTTACAACTCCGAGTGGTGCGATCCGCTGGGCGCGCGCGGCATGATCCAGCTGGCCTCGCGCTATACGGTGGCCCGCATGATGGAGCGCGAGGACTTCACCAAGCGTTTCAAGGGCGGCATCCCGATCTCGGTGCACGAATTCCTGTATCCGCTGATGCAGGGCTATGACTCGGTGGCGCTGAAGTCCGATCTGGAGCTGGGGGGCACCGATCAGAAGTTCAACCTGCTGGTCGGCCGCGAGCTGCAGAAGGAATATGGGCAAGAGCCGCAGTGCATCCTGACGATGCCGTTGCTGGTGGGCACCGACGGCGTCGAGAAGATGTCCAAGTCCAAGGGCAACTACATTGGCATCTCGGAGGCGCCGGACTCGATGTTCGGCAAGCTGATGTCGATTTCCGACACGCTGATGTGGCGCTATTTCGAGCTGCTGTCGTTCCGGTCGCTGGAAGACATTGCGGCGCTCAGGCAGTCGATCGACGAAGGCCGCAATCCGCGCGACGCCAAGGTCATGCTGGCCCAGGAAATCATCACGCGCTTCCATTCGGCCAAGGCGGCCGAAGACGCCCTGGCGTCGTTCGAGGCGCGGTTCCGCGACGGCGCCATTCCGGAAGACATGCCCGAGGTGACCCTGGGCGGCGCGCCGGTCGGCATCCTGAAGCTGCTGCGCGAGGCCGGCCTGGTGGCGTCCGGGTCGGAAGCCCAGCGCAACGTCGAACAAGGCGGCGTGCGGGTCAATGGCGACCGGGTGGAAGACAAATCGTTGCAGCTGCCGGCGGGCACCTACGTGGTGCAGGTGGGCAAGCGCAAATTCGCGCGTGTAACCGTGAATGCATGATTGCGAGTTTTGTGAACCCATCATCGCAAAGTTTTTGATACGCTGGAGGCATGGTCAGGGGCAGGGACGCCTTTGCGGCACTTCAAGGAGCACGACATGAAACTCTCGAGTTTGTCTTTTTCCGATAACGAGTCGATTCCGGAGCGCTATGCCTTCGGCAAGATCGATGCGCAATCGCACGTCGCGCTGGCAGACAACTACAACCCGCAGTTTTCCTGGGACGACGTCCCGGCGGGGACGCAGTCGTTCGCCCTGATCTGCCACGATCCGGACGTGCCGTCCAAGCCCGACGACGTCAACCAGGAAGGCCGCGAGGTGCCGGCCGACCTGCCGCGGGTGGATTTCTTCCACTGGGTGCTGGTGGACCTGTCCGCCGACATGCGCGAAATCGAAGAGGGCACCTTTTCCAACGGCATCACGCCGCGTGGCAAGGGCGGCCCGCTGGCGCCGCTGGATGCCCGCCAGGGCATCAACTCGTATTCGTCCTGGTTCGCCAACGACCACGACATGAGCGGCGACTATTTCGGCTACGACGGCCCGTGCCCGCCCTGGAACGACGCGCTGGTGCACCGCTACGTGTTCACGCTGTACGCGCTGGACGTGCATACGCTGAACCTGCAGGGCGCCTTCACGGGTGAAGATGCGCTGCGGGCCCTGCAGAAGCACGTGCTGGCCCAGGCGTCGGTGACGGGTACCTACACGCTCAATCCGAAGCTGGCACCCAAGCAGATCGGTGCGACGTCGGCGTCCTGATCGTCGCCGGGCGTGAAAAAGGGCCGCTTTGATGCGGCCCTTTTTATTGGGTGACGGCAGGCGTGTCCATCAGCCGGTCGCGCGTTTCAGGCGCAGCAACGCCACGCCGAAGGCGACGAACACCGATCCCACCGCGCGGTTGATCCACAGCACGGCGCGCGGTTGCTGGAAGAGGCGCCGGGCGCGCCGCGCCAGGAGGCCGTAGGCCAGCAGCGAGGGCAGCGACATGCCCATGAAGATGCCGGTCAGGATGAAGAACTGCGGCAGCAGCGGTTCGGCGGCGTTCAGGAATTGCGGGAACAGCGCCGTGAAGAACAGGATGGGCTTGGGATTCAGGCCTGCCACGAAGGTGGCTTCCAGGTAGAGCGCCCAGGCGCCGCGAGGTGCGCGCCCCTGGGTGTCGGGTGGCGGTGCGGCCACGCTGCTTTTGCCCAGCAGGTGCCGCAGGCCCAGGTAGATCAGGTAGGCGGCGCCGGCGATCTTGAGCGCCGCGAACAGCAGCGCCGACGATTGCAGCACCACGCCCAGGCCCAGCATGGCGGCGGCCGACAGCAGGAACAGGCCGGTGACATTGCCCAGCGACGACGGCAGCACGGCGCGCAGGCCGCCGGCCGCGCCGTTGCGCATGGCCAGGATGCTGGCGGGGCCGGGGGTGACGACGCTGACGGCGGCGACCAGGGTGTAGGCGATCAAGGTCTGGGTTTGCATGAAAGGTTCTCAAGTCGGGTTGAGCCCGTTTTCCGGCGGCGGGGGAATGGCCGGAATTTCGCGCCCTTGCCGGGAATTTTGCCGTCATTCGGGGCATTTTGGCGACAAGGGAATTGGCGTGACGCGGTAAACTATTCGTCATTATCCGGGTTTACCCGCCCGGGCGCAGTTTCCCCCTCTCTTACCCGCTTCAGGAACCTCCCGTCATGTTTGACCGCAACCTCACCCTCTCCAAGGCTGACCCGGACGTCTGGGCCGCCATCCAGAAGGAAGACGTACGCCAAGAGCAGCACATCGAGCTGATCGCCTCGGAAAACTACGCCAGCCCGGCCGTCATGGAAGCCCAGGGCACGCAGCTCACGAACAAGTACGCCGAAGGTTATCCGGGCAAGCGCTACTACGGCGGTTGCGAATACGTCGACGTGGTCGAGCAACTGGCCATTGACCGCCTGAAGCAGATTTTCGGCGCCGAAGCCGCCAACGTGCAGCCCAACTCGGGCTCGCAGGCCAACCAGGGCGTGTACATGGCCGTCCTGAAGCCGGGCGACACCGTGCTGGGCATGAGCCTGGCCGAAGGCGGCCACCTGACCCACGGCGCGTCGGTCAACGCTTCGGGCAAGCTGTACAACTTCATCTCGTATGGCCTGGACGAAAACGAAGTCCTGAACTACGCCCAGGTCGAGCAACTGGCCCGCGAACACAAGCCCAAGCTGATCGTGGCCGGCGCGTCCGCCTACGCCCTGCACATCGACTTCGAACGCATGGCCCGCATCGCCCATGAAAACGGCGCGCTGTTCATGGTCGACATCGCCCACTACGCCGGCCTGGTGGCGGGCGGCGCCTACCCCAACCCGGTGCCGCATGCCGACTTCGTCACCTCGACCACGCACAAGTCGCTGCGCGGCCCGCGCGGCGGCGTCATCATGATGAAGGCCGAGTTCGAAAAGGTCGTCAACTCGGCGATCTTCCCCGGCATCCAGGGCGGTCCGCTGATGCACGTCATCGCCGGCAAGGCCGTGGCCTTCAAGGAAGCGCTGGAACCCGAATTCAAGGCTTACGCCCAGCAAGTGGTCAAGAACGCCAAGGTGCTGGCCGATACGCTGGTCAAGCGTGGCCTGCGCATCGTGTCGGGCCGCACCGAAAGCCACGTCATGCTGGTGGACCTGCGTTCCAAGGGCATCACGGGCAAGGAAGCCGAAGCGGTGCTGGGCCAGGCCCACATCACGGTCAACAAGAACGCCATTCCGAACGATCCGGAAAAGCCCTTCGTGACCAGCGGCATCCGCCTGGGCACCCCGGCCATGACCACCCGCGGCTTCACCGAAGCCGAAGCGGAACTGACCGCCAACCTGATCGCCGACGTGCTGGACAACCCGCGTGACGAGGCCAACATCGCCGCCGTTCGCGCCCGCGTCAACGAGCTGACCTCGCGCCTGCCGGTCTACGGCAAGAAGTAAGACGGCCGCTGGCGGCGTCAGCCGCCCAGCCTGCGAAAAGGACGGCTCCGCAAGGGCCGTCCTTTTGTTTGTTTCATCGTTACAATGTCGACGAATTATTGCCTTTCCGTGTTTTCAGGGATCACACATGCGGTGTCCATTTTGCGGCAATTCCGAAACGCAGGTCGTCGACAGCCGTGTCTCGGAAGAGGGCGACGCCATCCGCCGCCGGCGCCGCTGCCAGTCCTGTGACAAGCGATTCACCACGTACGAGCGGGTGGAACTTGCCCTGCCGTCCGTCGTCAAGCGCAACGGCAGCCGCAGCGAGTACGATCCGGCCAAGCTGCGCGCCAGCCTGAGCCTGGCGCTGCGCAAGCGGCCGGTCAGCACCGAAGACGTGGACGGGGCCGTGGCCCGCATCGAAGAACAGCTGTTGGCCAGCGGCCTGCGGGAAGTGCCGTCCGAGCACATCGGCGAACTGGTCATGAACGAGCTGCGCAAGCTCGACAAGGTGGCCTATGTGCGGTTCGCATCGGTCTACAAGAGCTTCGAAGACATCGGCGAATTCGTCGAGGCCATCCGCGAAATGCAGGGGCCGCTGCTGCCGGGCAAGCTGCGCAAGGAATAACGCCGCGCGCAATGACGGCGCAGGAATGACGGCGAACGCCGTTTACCGCGGTTCCGCCCGCGCCATGCTTGGCGTCTGCGGCTGGAAGCGGCGCCACACGCGGCGCAGGTGCTGGGCCGAACCGAAGCCCGACTTTTCCGCCACCAATTCCAGGTTCAAGCGCGTTTCGCGCAGCATGTCGCGCGCCAGCGCGACGCGGATCTGATACAGATAGTCCATGGGCGTGCAGCCCGCGTGCTCGCGGAACAGCCGCGTCAGGTGCCGCGCGCTGGTGTGGGCCTGCTCGGCCAGCGATTGCGCCGACCAGTCCGCGGCCGGGTTGCGTACCACGGCGTCCTGGACGCGATGCACGCCGGGATGCATGTGATTGCGATGTTCCAGCCACGGCGACAGCGCCGAATCGGTGCCGGCGCGGCGCTGGTAGACCACCATGTCGCGCGCCACCTCGCTGGCCACGCGCGGCCCGCAATGGCGCGACACCATGTGCAGCGCCAGGTCGATGCCGGCGGTGATGCCGGCGCTGCTGACCAGGTTGCCGTCTTCGACGAAGATGCGGTTGTCGTGCAGCCGGGCCGTCGGGTCCATGGCGGCAAGCTGGGCCAGGCAGCTATGGTGCGTGGTGCATTCGCGTTGGCGGGTGAGGCCGGCCGCGGCGGCGAATAAGGCGCCGGCGCAGACGGTCATCAGCGTGAAGCCGTCGGCCGGATGCCGTACCGCCAGCCACTCGATGATGCGGCGCGCCTCGGGTTCGTCCAGGCGGGTGGGCTTGCCCACGACGCCCGAGACGATCACCAGCGCCTCGGGCGGCAATTGGTCGGGCAACGGCTGGATGCGCGCCAGGTGCAGGCCGGGAATGCCGCTTTCGATTTCCGTGGACGGGCCGCAGAAATGCTGCGTGAACGCGTCGGGGCACAGCTTGTTGGCCACGCGAAAGGCCTCGGCCGGGCCCGCCACGTCCAGCAGCACGATGCCCCGGGGCAGTATGAAGTGCACGGGAATCATCGGGGGCGTCCTGTCCTGGTGGGTTCGGTCAGGCGCTGGCGAAGGCGTCGGCGGCGCGCGCGATGCGGGCAAAGCGCCCTTGCAGCACGAGTTCGGTGCGGTCGCGGATTTCCGCCGAGGTGTAGTGCTGGCCCGACGGGCTCTGCATGGCAAACGTCAGCGTGGCGTCGGTCGGGAACACGACCTTGTAGCCGGCGTCGCTGGCATGCCGGGTGGTGGTTTCGCAGCACTGTTCGGTGCGGATGCCGCTGACGATCACGCCTTCGATGCCGTTCGCGGCCAGCCAGTCGTGCAACGTCGAACCGTCGGCGGCCTTGCCGTACAGCGAGGAATGCACCGTCTTGTGGAACACCGCGTCGGGCGAAATGCGGATTTCGTCCAGGGTCCTGACGTGGCCGGACGCCAGGGAAAACGGATTGGCGGGGTCGTTGGCGGCGCTGATGTGGAACACCTGCAGCACCGGAATGCCGCGCGCCGCGGCCGAATCGATCAGGCCCTGGAGCTGCGAGACAAACGCGGGGTATTCGGACTCGTCCCAAAACGGACGCTGCCGGAAGGAATCCTGGACGTCGATGACTATCAGTGCTTGTTTCATGGTTCCGGGCTCCGTGCCGTGGAATTTCAAGGGGTATGGCAGGTATTTTCGCCCTGGCATGCCCCTTGGGCGAGGCCGGCTCCAGACCAGCATCGGCCCGAAACGGACATGCTGGCCAGGCCCTGTCGAAGATCATAGCGCGGCACGGAGCGCAAGGCCCGCCGGCCGGCTGCTCCCCGTGCCCATCGCGGGCGGCGGACATACAATCGCAGGCATGACGCACCCTTATGACTCCGACGACCTTACCTGGATGCGGCGCGCCCTGGCGCTGGCGCAGACCGTCATGTACACCACGGCGCCCAACCCCCGGGTGGGCTGCGTGATCGTGCGCGACGGCCGGGTGCTGGGCGAAGGCGCGACCCAGCCGCCGGGCGGCCCGCATGCCGAAGTCGGCGCACTGCGCGATGCCCAGGCTCGCGGCGAATCGGTGGCCGGCGCCACGGTATATGTCACGCTGGAACCGTGCAGCCATTTCGGCCGCACGCCGCCCTGCGTGGACGCGCTGCTGGCCGCCAAGCCGGCCCGGGTGGTGGTGGCGCTGGGCGACCCCAATCCGCTGGTCAACGGCCGCGGCCTGGCGCGGCTGCGCGAGGCCGGCATTGCCGTTACCACCGGCGTGTGCCGCGAAGAAGCGCTGGCCATCAACGCGGGCTTCATGTCGCGCATGAGCCGCGGGCTGCCCTGGACCTGGCTGAAGATGGCCACGTCGCTGGATGGCCGCAGCGCGCTGCATAACGGGGTGTCGCAATGGATCACCGGCCCAGAGGCGCGCGCCGACGGGCACCATTGGCGCGCACGCAGCTGCGTGGTGCTGACCGGCATCGGCACCGTACTGAAGGACGACCCGCAACTGACCGCGCGCAGCGTGGCCACGCCGCGCCAGCCGCGCCGGGCGGTGGTCGACGGCCGTCTTGAACTGCCGGAAGATGCGCGCCTGATCGATGGCGGCGAAGTCATCGTCTTCACCGCTCGCGCCGATGCGGCAAAAGAAGCCCGGCTGGCGGCCAGGAACGTACGGGTGGTGGCGCTGCCGGGGCAGGAACCCGACCGGGTCGACCTGCCCGCCATGATGCGCTGGTTCGCCGCAGAGCAGTTCAACGAAGTCCATGTCGAGGCCGGTGCGGGCCTGAGCGGTGCGCTGGTGGCGGCGGGTTGCATCGACGAACTGCTGGTCTACCTGGCGCCGATGCTGCTGGGCGATGCCGCCGGCCTGGTCAAGCTGCCGCTGCTGGAGCGGCTGGAGGCCGCCCCACGTTACGAATTCATCGACGCCGAGCGCCTGGGCGCCGACATGCGCGTGCGCGCGCGGGTGGCGGATCACTGGCGCGAGCTGATGCGCCGGGTCGAGCTGCCGGCGCTGTCCTAGGGGCTGCGCCCGAGCGCGCTTCGCTCTTCTTTATCAGCAGCCCCGCTTCCCAGCAGGCCCCGCTCAGGGTTTGCTGCCTCGCGGCCGCCAGGCCCGGACACCCGCACCCAGCGCTGCCAGCGCCAGCAGGCCGCCGGCCAAGAGCAGCCCCGGATGCTGATGGCGCACGCGTTCCCATGCCTTCCAGGCCTGGATGTAGTGAAAGCGCGAGGCCGACTGGAAGTCGGGTTCAGGGCATTCGCGGCCAAAGGTGGCGCTGAACGGCACCTGCGCGCCCTGATCCACATAGCGCAGGTAGATGGCGGTGGCGCGTTCCGGCGTGTCGTCGATGACGTAGCGCGCGCCGCGGCACAGCACGGCGGCGAACGCCTGAGAGCGGGTGGGCAACTGGTCGGCAGCCTTCAGCGCGTAGTCGGCGGCGATCTGGCGGTAGTGGTAGCGCACGTCGGGTTTGGCTTCGCTGGCGGCGTAGCGCACCCGTTCTTCCTGCGTCACGAAGGGGCCGGGCAGGTCGGCTTCGGCGCGTTGCAGTGGCGTATCCAGCGGCTGGCCGGCGTCGGCGCGGGCCTCGCGCCACCACGGATTGGCGTCGCGGCCGGCGCCGGCTGCGTAGCTGCCGTCGTACACGGCGTAGTCGGGGCCCTGTTCGTAACCCATGATCCGCATGCCGTCGCGACGCGCCAAGGTAGCGGCGGCGTACCAGGCCTGCGCGCGCGAGGTGCGGCCCCAGGCGTTGCCGGCGGCTTGCAGCGCGTCGCTGTACTCGGCGGCGCGCTGGCGCACGTTGGAGTCCACAATCTTCCAGTCGCCGTCCTGGTATTGCAGCGAGGCAAAGCGGGGATCGCCGTCGGCGGGGAAATAGGCCAGCGCTTCGTCCGCCCGGCCCTCGCGCACCAACCGGCGCGCCAGCAACTGGCGCAGGCGGTCGTGCACGGGGGGCTGGTGCAGGCGGCTCCATTCGTAGAACTGCTCGGTGGTGTAGCGGTTGAAGCCAGGCGGCCGCGAGGGCGGCGGCGACACCGGGGCCTGGCGGTCCACGTAGGCCTTGAGCTCATCGGTCGTCAGCACGCGTTCGGCCACGTAGGCCGCGTCGTTCCAGTACGGCGACAGCGGCCAGCCTTCGTCGGGCGGCGCTTCGCCATCCCGGTGGGCGGCGGCGCGATAGAGCTGGTCCAGCGCTTCGACATATTGGCCGCGCGACAGCGACAGCACGCCTTGCTCGGCTTTCAGCAGCGCACCCGCGTTGGGTTCCAGGCTGCCGTCGGCCCGCGGAAACGCGGCCAAGGCCCGCGTGTAGGCGCGCGCGGCGCGTTCGTTGTCGCCCTGTCGCACGGCAAGCTTGGCGCGCACCCACCAAGCCAGCGCCGTATCGAGCCGCTCGGCCAGCGCCTGCGCCAGGTCGTAGCGGCCCACGCGATACGCCAGCGCGGCCACCCGGTCGGCATCGGCGATGCGCTGCGGGTCCTGCGTCTGCAAGGCGGTCACCAGCGACTGCAGCGTGGGATTGGGCGTGAGGTCGGGCCGGCCGGTGGCGGCATCGGCCAGGGCCAGGCGGCCGGTGGCGTCGAAGGTGGCCCACAGGTCGTTGGCGCTGTCCGGGTTGCCGTCGACGATGTCGCCCACGCGGGCCAGCCCGTAGGCTACCAGCAGCCGCTGGCTGATCGGATCGTCGATCAGGCGGGATGCGCGAGCGGGCGAGCTCAACCCCCACTGGGCGAGAATACGAAGCGATTCTCGTCCGCTGACCGAACCGCGGGCGGCCTGGTCTGCGTACAGGTGAATGGCCTGTTTCAGGTCGGCGGGCGCAATGGCGTCGGTGCACTCGGTGGCGGGGGCGCCGTCTTCGTAGACGCAGGGGCCTTGCGCGCCGGTCAGGTATAGCCGGGCCTGCTGACCGTAGCTGGCCACCGCCAGGCCGAGCGGATCGGCGTCGCCGCGCAGCGCCAGGGTGCGGACGCGCGCGTAGGCGTCGGCGTCGTGCGTGCGCCAGGCGTCGGCATCGTGGCTGGCTTCGTGGGAATGCTCGTCCAGCGGCGCGTAGGCGGCTTCGACGTCCCCCATTTCCGCCAACAGGTAGGCCGCCCAGACGCTGCGCGTCGCGGCTTGTTCGGCCGGTAACTCCAATATAGAGAGCAGGCGTTTGCGGGCGCGGTCCCGGCGCTCGTCGCCCTGGCCTTGCGGGGCCGTCCGGTAGTCCACCGCGGCGGCGACATACAGGCGTACCGCCTCGGGCAGGCCCGCGCCAGCGGCATAGGCCTGATCGCCGTCGGGCTTGGCGCGCATGGCGCGGATCTGGTCGCGTTGCGCCGAGCTGAGCGCCGGGTCGTAGTCTTCCGGCATGGCGTCGGACCGGTAAGTCCCGTCAGGTAGCAGGGCCGATTCGCTGGCGCGCAGCGCGTCGGTGGCCGGCGCCAGCCGCGCGGCCTCGTAGGCGAAGGAATTGGCGGGCGTGCCTTGCAGCGTGCCGGCGCGGTCATCGAGCAGTTGCGGCGGGAACTCCGGACCGCAGGCGATGACGATGCCGGCGCCCGCGGCGCAGGCCAGCAGCAGGGCGGCGACAAGCGATTTACGGTTGTACATGAAGGCTCGGGGTTGCGGATTCACAGCGTATCCATCCAATGGCGCGTTCGGCGCCGGCACGCAACAGGCCATCTTGCGCGCGGCGAAGATACAGGCCCTGGCGGTCGTATTCAAGGGTGTAGCCGTTGATGCCGTCGGCCGCGCGGCAGGCGGCGTCCAGGCGGATGGCAAAGGGCAGCGGGGCATCGCTGTTGCCGCGGTTGGCCAACAGCACGTTGCGCGCGCCGCCGGGGCCGGCGGTTTGCGCCGCGACGGTCATGTCGGCGGTCAGGGGCTGGCGGGCGAGCACCGCGCGCCAGGTCGGCAGGCTCCAGGCGCGCGTATCGGCGGCGGTTGGCAGGCGGAACCAGACGATGCCCGCCAGGCCCGATGGCGGTTCGCGGTCCAGCTGGGCCACAAACGCCGCCATGTCGGCGGGTGCGACCAGCAGTTCGGCCGAGCGGCCGCCAGGCATCAGGGCGGGGCGCTCGCTTTCGACGGCGGCAATGCGGCCGCTGTCGTCCCAGGCGACGCGGCTGCCGTAAGTGGGCAGGGCCACGCGCCACGGCCGATGGGTCTGGCGCGCATAGGCATCCAGCCAGGCGTGTGCGCGCTTGGCGTTGAACAGACCCAGCGCGGGATCCTGCACGGCATGGACCTGCAGCACGGTTTCGTCCGGGACCGCCAGCAGCGCGGCCAGCGCGGCGCTGTCCAGCCAGGTCGGCAATGCGGTGATCGACAGCGCCACGCCGGGCACCAGCCGGTGCTTCAGGTCGATCAGCAAGGCGGTGTAGGCCGGCAGTTGCGAGGTGGCGCAGTCGTAGTCGATTTCAAGCGCGGCGGGCACGACGCCGGCATCGCGCCACGCGGCCAGCGTGGCGGTGGCGCGAGCGATGATGTCGTCGGACCGCAGCGCGCCCACGCGACCGTCCAGCCGCAGCACCGCGACCACCGGCCGCTGGGTTGCGGCCAGCGCGGCGAGATCCGGCGCGGCATCGAACCAGACGCCGTCGGCGCGCATTTCCGCGGCCAGCACGCGCCAGGACCGCACGGATGCGGCGCCGTCTGCCAGCGCGCCGGTCACGGCGGGCGTCCAGCGCCTTTGCCAGACATAGGCATCGTTGGGAAGGGGGGCGCCTGCGTGCGGCGCGCGGGCGGGTTCGCAGCCGGCCAGCAGCAGCAGGCCGCAGATCGCCGCAAGCAGGGGCCGGCGCCGCGGCGCGTTGGCGATGCGAAACCCTGGGGTGGCGGGTCGCGGGCGGGTCGGCATGATGCGGTGAAAGACAGTGAAAAGAAAAGGGCTGCGCGCGGCTGAAAAGATGCGTGATTCTATCCTTGATGTCGCAAGGGGTATTAGCACTCTGCGCATGCGGCTGCCAGGAAATGCAGCCGATAGTCGCAGACCATCGCCGGCATAGCGTTTGCCGGCGCGGCTTGCAGCCGGATCGCAGCAAGTTTGGGAGCGATTCTTGCGTGAACGCCGTTCGCGTTGTCCCTAACATTTCCTGCTGCATTTTTTGCGCATCGGCGCAAATGAATTGCCACAAAAGCGTCAAATCGGCTTAAGCTAAGACCATGACTTGGCGCTACGCGCGCATGGCTTGCTCCACCGCCCGCAACGCGCCCTCGTCACCACGGATTCCAGTGTTGCGTACCGGCGCTTTCAACAACCGGACCGACACGTCGCTGAACCCGGTCGCACATCGCGCCGTTCAGACCGTTCGCTGCCATCGTTCAGCGAACGCACCGGGCCTTACGCCCCGGATCATAAGAATCCACCGGGATATCGCTCATCCCTTCAAATCATTGCTGACCATTTCATATGCGGCCGCATCATGCGCCCGTTCTACAGCGATATGCTGAAGGCGTACGAGTGAACTTATTCACGTTAGTTGCAATCCCTGACGGAACTTGTGTCCGAAGGGTGCAGCCTAAACGGAAAGGGCCCGATCGTGCTCTTGGTTGATGTGTGGCGAAAGCAACATACGACCGTGCCGAGATTGCTTATGGCGAGATTGTCTAGTCACGCACAAGCACTGAGGCACACAATGGGGACACGTAGGGACGTCATGGCTTTTTCGCGTGTTGTAGGAGGTTTCCGTGCAAAACATCGTCGAAGGCTTCAAGTCGCAGTATGCAAGAGAGCAGGAGTCAGAGCTTTCCCTTGAGGAATATCTGAATCTCGCCAAACGCGATCCGATGGCATACGCCAGCCCCGCTGAGCGCATGCTGGCGGCGATTGGTGAACCTGAAATCGTGGATACGCGCAACGACCCACGTCTTTCCCGTTTGTTTTCCAACCGGACCATCCGGCGCTATCCAGCGTTTCAGGAGTTCTACGGCATGGAGGACGTCATCGGGCAGATCGTGGCGTTCTTCAAGCATGCCGCGCAGGGACTGGAAGAGCGCAAGCAAATCCTCTATCTGCTGGGGCCTGTGGGCGGCGGCAAGTCGTCCATCGCAGAACGCCTGAAGGTCCTGATGGAGAGCTATCCCATCTACGCGCTCAAGGGTTCGCCCGTGAACGAGTCGCCGCTGGGCCTGTTCCATCCCGAACGCTTCGGTGACACCCTCGAAAAGGAATACGGCATTCCGCGCCGCTACCTGTCGGGCATCATGTCGCCGTGGGCGGTCAAGCGGCTGAAGGAATTCGACGGCGACATCTCGCAATTTCGCGTGGTGCGCCTGAATCCGTCGGTGCTGCGCCAGGTGGCCATCGCCAAGACCGAGCCGGGCGACGAGAACAACCAGGACATCTCGTCGCTGGTGGGCAAGGTCGACATCCGCAAGCTCGACCGCCACTCGCAGGATGATCCGGATGCCTACAGCTATTCCGGCGGCCTGTGCCTGGCCAACCAGGGCTTGCTCGAGTTCGTCGAAATGTTCAAGGCGCCGATCAAGATGCTGCACCCGCTGCTCACGGCCACCCAGGAAGGTAACTTCAAGGGTACCGAGGGGTTCTCGGCGATTCCGTTCAACGGCTGCATCCTGGCGCACTCGAACGAGTCGGAATGGCAGACCTTCCGCAACAACAAGCACAACGAGGCTTTCCTCGACCGTATCTATATCGTCAAGGTGCCTTACTGCCTGCAGGTTTCGGAAGAAGTCCGCATCTACGAAAAGCTGCTGCATCACAGCTCGCTGTCCAAGGCGCCGTGCGCGCCCGGAACGCTGGACATGATGGCGCAGTTCTCGGTGCTGACCCGCCTGAAAGAGCCCGAGAATTCCAGCATCTATTCCAAGCTGCGCGTCTACGACGGCGAAAGCCTGAAGGACGTCGACCCGAAGGCCAAGGCGCTGCAGGAATACAAGGACTACGCCGGCACCGACGAAGGCATGAACGGGGTCTCCACGCGTTTCGCGTACAAGATCCTGTCCAGCGTCTTCAACTACGACCAGACCGAAGTCGCCGCCAACCCGGTGCACTTGATGTACGTGCTCGAGCAGCGCATCGGCCGCGAGGACTACCCCGAGGAAATCCGCCGCCGCTACCTGGAGTTCATCAAGGGCTTCCTGGCGCCGCGCTATGCGGAATTCATCGGCAAGGAAATCCAGACCGCCTATCTCGAGTCGTACTCCGAGTACGGCCAGAACATCTTTGACCGCTACGTCACGTTTGCCGACTGCTGGATCCAGGACGAGGAATTCCGCGACCCGGAAACCGGTGAAAGCTTCGACCGCAGCGCCTTGAACGATGAGCTGGAAAAGATCGAGAAGCCGGCCGGCATTGCCAACCCGAAGGACTTCCGCAACGAGATCGTGAACTTCGTGCTGCGGGCGCGCGCCAACAACAACGGCCGCAACCCGACCTGGACCAGCTATGAAAAGCTGCGCGAAGTGATCGAGAAGAAGATGTTCTCGAACACGGAAGACCTGCTGCCGGTGATTTCGTTCAACGCCAAGGCCTCGGCCGAGGACAAGTCGAAGCACCAGAGCTTTGTCGACCGGATGGTGGAAAAGGGCTACACGGAAAAGCAGGTCAGGCTGCTGTGCGAGTGGTACCTCCGCGTGAGGAAGTCTTCCTGAGCGAGGTGAATCATGAATTCACTGATCGATCGCCGTCTTAACGGGCGCAACAAAAGCGCTGTCAACCGGGAGCGCTTTCTCCGGCGTTACAAGGACCAGATCCGCAAGGCGGTCCATGGGATGATCCGCGACCGCTCGATCCAGGACATGGATCAGGGCGGCGAGATCAACCTGCCCGCCCGCGATATTTCCGAGCCGACGTTCCGGCACGGCGCGGGCGGCGACCGGGAAATGGTGCATCCGGGCAACCGCGAATTCGCCAAGGGCGACGCCATCGACCGGCCCCAGGGAGGCGAGGGCCAGGGCGGCAATGAACCCGGCGAAGGCGAGGCGGTCGATCAGTTCACCTTCAGCCTGTCGCGCGCCGAGTTCCTGAACCTGTTCTTCGAAGACCTGGAACTGCCGCACCTGGCACGCAATCAGCTGGGCGAGGTCAGCCAGAAGAAATGGCAGCGCGCGGGCTACACCACCACGGGTTCGCCCAGCATGCTCAGCATCAGCCGCACGCTGAAGTCATCGCTGGCGCGGCGGGTGGCGCTGAGCGTGAAGGCGCGCGCCGACCTCGAAGACGCCGAAGAGCGCCTGGCCAAGGCCCTGTCGGCGGGCGCGCCCGCCGACCAGATCCGGACGCTGGAGCAGGACGTCGAAGACTGCCGCGAGCGCCTGGCCCGCGTGCCGTTCCTGGACGACCTGGACCTGCGCTACCGCAACCGCGTGTCGGTTTCCATACCGATGGCGCGCGCGGTCATGTTCTGCCTGATGGACGTGTCCGGTTCCATGGACGAAGGCAAGAAGGACCTGGCCAAGCGCTTTTTCACGCTGCTGTACCTGTTCCTGTCGCGCAAGTACGAGCACGTGGACCTGGTCTTCATCCGCCACACCGACAATGCCGAGGAAGTGGACGAGCAGACCTTCTTCTACGATCCCAAGAGCGGCGGCACCATCGTGCTGTCGGCGCTGGAACTGATGCGCGAGATCGTCGAGAAGCGCTATCCGCCTACGGCCTGGAACGTGTACGCGGCGCAGGCCAGCGACGGCGATTCGTTCGGCGCCGACGCTGGCAAGAGCGCGCGCTTCCTGGCCGAACACCTGTTGCCGGCCTCGCGCTACTTCGCCTATATCGAGATTCCCGACTCGCAGGAAGCCCGCAAGAGCAGCCTGTGGGCGGAATATGAACAGAAACTGGAGCCGCATTTCGTCATGCGGCGCATCTGCGAACGCGGCGAGATCTATCCCGTGTTCCATGACCTGTTCAAGAAGGAAACCGCATGAATGCCATCGTGGGCGCACTCGTAGAGCCGGAATCGGTCGGCGCCAGCCCCCGGCCGTTGTCGCAAGGTTCCGAATGGACGTTCGAGCTGATCCAGTCCTATGACGACGCGATCTCGCAGGTCGCGCGTGAGTACGGGCTGGATACCTACCCGAACCAGATCGAGGTCATCACCTCGGAACAGATGCTGGACGCGTATGCGTCGGCCGGCCTGCCTATCGGCTATCCGCACTGGTCCTACGGCAAGGAATTCATCCGCAACGAGCAGTACTACCGTCGCGGCATGCAAGGCCTGGCGTACGAGATCGTGATCAACTCCAACCCCTGCATCGCCTATCTCATGGAAGAAAACTCCATGACGATGCAGGCGCTGGTGATCGCGCACGCCTGCTACGGCCACAACTCGTTCTTCAAGGGCAATTACCTGTTTCGCCAGTGGACCGACGCCGACGGTGTGCTGGACTACCTGGTGTTCGCCCGCAAGTACGTGATGGACTGCGAAGACCGCTACGGCATCGACGCGGTGGAA
The DNA here is from genome assembly GCF_052695805.1 of Achromobacter sp. NCFB-sbj8-Ac1-l. Classification (NCBI taxonomy): domain Bacteria; kingdom Pseudomonadati; phylum Pseudomonadota; class Betaproteobacteria; order Burkholderiales; family Alcaligenaceae; genus Achromobacter; species Achromobacter sp. NCFB-sbj8-Ac1-l. The sequence goes on from NZ_CP199812.1 coordinate 686,215, forward strand.
GCGCTGCTGGATTCCTGCCACGCACTGTCGCATCACGGCGTCGACCGCTACAAGCGGCCCGCCCCGATCTCGTACAAGGAAGAGTCCGCCCGCCAGGCCGAACGGCAGGAGCACGCGCGCCTGCAATACAACGACCTGTGGCGCACGCTGCCGCGGCTGGAAGCCGACAAGGATCCGCGTGCGGCCGCCGTGGTGTTTCCGCCCGAGCCCGAGGAAAACCTGCTGTACTTCATCGAGAAGTACTCGCCCAAGCTCGCGCCATGGCAGAAGGAACTGGTGCGCATCGTGCGCAAGGTGGCGCAGTACTTCTACCCGCAGACGCAGACCAAGGTCATGAACGAGGGCTGGGCCACGTTCTGGCACTACACCATCCTGAACCGCCTGCACGAAAAGGGCCTGGTCAACGACGGCTTCATGATGGAGTTCCTGCAAAGCCATACCAACGTCGTCAGCCAGCGCGGCTTTGACGAACGTGGCTACGGCGGCATCAACCCGTACGCCCTGGGTTTCGCGATGATGTCGGACATCCGCCGCATCTGCGAAAAGCCCACCCCCGAAGACCGCCGCTGGTTCCCGGACATCGCGGGCGGCGACTGGCTGAAGACGCTGGACTTCGCCATGCGCAACTTCAAGGACGAGTCCTTCATTTCGCAATACTTGTCGCCGCGCCTGATCCGCGAGTTCCGCTTCTTTGCGATCTCGGACCACCAGGCCAACCCCAAGCTGGAAGTCGCCGCCATCCACGACGACGAAGGCTACCGCGACATCCGCCGCCTGCTGGCCGCGCAGCACAACCGCGACAACCAGGTGCCGGACATCCAGGTCACGCGTTTCAATCGCGATACCGACCGGTCGCTGGTGCTGCGCCACCTGAAGAGCCGCGGCCGGCCGTTGGCGGCCGAGGATGCCGAGCAGGTCATGAAGCACCTGGCGCGGCTGTGGGGCTTCCGGGTGCGGCTGGAGGAAACCGAGCCGGACGGCACGGTCAGTTCCTACCGCGAACAGGACCCGCCGCCGGTGTAACGATCGCGTCAACCCCGGGACGCCTTGTGGGGGCAGGCCCGGGGAGGACCGAGGGGGCGCAATTGCGTCCCCTTTTTATTTGCCGACCGGCGCTGCAGCATTCTTTCCGATCTGCTAGAATCGCGGATTCGCATTTTTCGGAATGCGTACCAGATCAGGACAGGTGGCCGAGCGGTTGAAGGCGCACGCCTGGAAAGCGTGTATACGTCAAAAGCGTATCGGGGGTTCGAATCCCCCTCTGTCCGCCAAGAATTTCCGTGAAAGAACCCGCAAGCCGCGATGGCCTTGCGGGTTTTTTTACGTCCGTCAGCCGCGTTCTTGCCTGGATTCATATTTCGATCGGTTGCAACACGGTGACCCGTATTTCTGCCGGTTGCAACGGCTCCCCGCCTGGAAACGCCGCTCCTACACTCCGCCTGGATTCTTCAGTCTGGATAGGCGGCCCATCATGTTCGAGTGGTTTCAACGCAAGTTTTCGGCCTGGTCGCCGGAACATCGGCGCGTGGTGGCGCGCTTTCCCGGGGCGCAGGGGCGTGCGGAGCCGGATATTCGCCCCATGGCTACCGGCATGACGGTGGCTTTCTATACGAAGGACAGCGTCTACGAGGCCGAGAAGAACCGCCTGGTGCGCTCGGCCGAACGGCTGGGGCTGCCGGTGGATGCCGAGGCGATCGATTCCACCGGGTCGTGGGTGCGCAATGCGTCGATGAAGGCCGGGGTGCTGGTTGCGATGCGCAAGAAGCACGTCGGGCCGATGCTGTATGTGGACGTGGATGCGGTGTTTCACCGCGATCCGTGGCCGGCGCTGGCGGGGCTGGATTGCGACATCGGCGCGTACTTCGAGCCGGATGGGCATCTGCTGAGCGGCACGCTGTTCATCAACCATACGCCTGCCGCGGCCACGCTGCTGCAGGAATGGGCGGATGCCTGCGCGGTGTCGCCGGACGAGTGGGACCAGTTGGTGCTGGAACGCATTCTGGCTGACGATGCCGCGTCGGCTGCGCCGCGCTTTCGGCTGGGCATCCTGCCGGTGGCGTATTGCTGGGTTTTCGACAAGACCGACAACGCGCTGGGCGAATCGGTGTATATCGAGCACCTGCAAGCCAGTCGCGAGGCCAGGCAACAGAAGCGTGCGTTCGGCCGGGTGGGGCGTGCCGTCAGACGCCGCCGCGACCGGGTGCGTGCGATAGAGCGAATCCTGTTCGCTCAAAGCGACGCCCGCCAGGCGGTCAAACGCCCGAATACATGACACGGCCCGGGACGGGCATCGGTGCCCGCAGGATGGATCCGGACTCCGATTCGGTGATGTAAAGCGTTTTGCGGTCCGGGCCGCCGAAGGCGATGTTGGTCGTCAATGCCCCCGCTGGCGAATTGATGCGCAACATGGGTTCGCCGCGGTGGCTGAACAGCCAGACCGCGCCCAGGCCGACATGCGCCACGGCCAGATTGCCGTGCTCGTCGATCGCCAGGCCATCGGGCCCGCCTCCGCCGGACATCTGGATGAAGGTGCCGACTTTGGTCACGGCGCCCTCGCGGGTGAGCGGCACGCGCCAGATGGCGTTGGCCCGCGTGACCGCGACATAGAGAACCGATTCGCTCGGGTCCAGCACCAGACCGTTGGGGCTGGGGATGTTGTCCAACAGGCAGTCGACATGGCCGTCTGCCCTGCGTCGAAATACCCGGCCGGTCTGATCGTGCCAGCCGGTCAGTCCCTGATCGGTGAAATACAGATCGCCGTTGGACGCAAAGACCAGGTCGTTCACCGCCTTGAGCCGCTCGAGGTGGACCCGTTCGAGCACGGGCCTGGCCTCGCCGGTGTCGGGATCGAGCTGCATGATGCCGCGCGCGTAGTCCGCGATGAAGATGCGCCCGTCCCGGTGGATCTTCAGGCCGTTGGGCTCGCCGTCGTATTCGGCGATCAATTCGAACCGACCCTGTGCGTCGACCCGGAACACGCGACCCCAAGGGACATCCACGCAATACAAACGGCCTTGCGCATCGAAAGAGGGGCCCTCCAACAGGGAGTGCGGCGGCTGGTTGCCCGGTTGGTAGCGATGCCATTCGGACGTGCCTTCCGGCTTGCGGAAGGCGTCGGGCAGGCGGGCAAAGACTTCGGCTTGAATGGCGGGCGGTGCGGCGTACATGGTTTCCCGGTGGCAAGGAGTTGTCTGCGGGTGGGCGCCAACGCGCCCACCCGGGCGTTTCAGGAGATCCTGTCGGTGGTGCCGACAAACTCCAGGGGGCAATAGAAGCCCCCGTGAAACTCGGCGGCGATCGGGTCTTCCGCTATGCCCTGGGCGAGTATCTCCGCGGCGAATACCTCGGAGTCGTCTTGCGGTCGATAGCCAAGGAATTTCACGTTCGAGTTGTCCCAACGATTGCGCAGATTGTTCGATACGCCATAGACCACGACGAAGTGGTACGACTCGTGCTCGATGCAGCGGCGCGCCAGCTGTGCCATGTCCCGGTGACTGAGCCAGGTCAGGAGTTGGCGCGCTTCGCTGGGACGGTCGGGCGTGCGGAAGGTGCCGATGCGCAGGCAGGCAACCGACATGCCGTACTTGTCGGCATACATCCGGCCCAAGGCTTCGCCAAATACCTTTGACACGCCATAGAGCGAGTCGGGCCGGGGTTCGACGGTGTTGTCCAGGAATTTCTCCCGTCGATGGTAGCCCACGGCATGGTTCGAGCTGGCGAAGATGACGCGGGGCACGTTCTGGCGGCGAGCGGCCTCGAATACGCTGTAGCAGCCGTCGATATTCATCGGCAGGATCTTCTCCCAGGTGTCCACGCCCGGGATGCCGGCAAGATGAATGACGCAATCGATGCCTTCCATGCAACGCGCGATGGAGTCCATGTCGCGCACGTCGATTGTGCAGATTTCCTCGCCCGCTTGCGCGGGCTCCTGTTCAGCGATATCGGCCAGGCGCAGCAAGGCATAGCGGCCCCGCAGATGCGTGCGCAGGCATTTGCCGATGTTCCCGGCCGCGCCGGTGATCAGTACCCGCAGGTTGCTGGCGTTGGTGAAGCGATTCATGGGTCTTCCTGTCTGTTGCGGGGCGGTGCGGTCATGGGTCATTTGTTGGCTTTGGCCTTGGCGGCAATCACGGCGTCGTACAGTGCCTGGCCGTTGGGCGCATCACCCACCAGTTTCTTCACGACCGGCCGGGTGGCCAGCACCAGGGAGTCGAGGTCGCTCGGGTAGACCACCGTGACGCCCTTTTCCGTCATGGTCTTCATCCCTTCGTCATAGACCTTCTGGTAATAGTCGCGGGCATAGGCCATCGCTTCATCGGCGGCCTCTTTCACCATTTTCCGCTCGCTGTCGGAGAGGGAGTCCCAGCGCGTCTTGGACATGATCAGCAGCGCCGGATGGATATTGATGTGGGTCATGTTGAAGTACTTGGACACTTCGATGAACTTGTCGGACACGAATTGGTCCGGCGTGGTCTCGCCGCCGTCGATGACCTTCTGCTGCAGTGCCAGGTACAGCTCGGAATACGCCATCGGGGTCGCCTGCGCGCCCAGGGTCTTGTAGCTTTCGACATATCCCGGCGACTGGATGACGCGAATCTTCATGCCCTTGAGGTCGCCGGCGGAATTGACGGCCCGGTTGCCGAAGACATTGCGTTCGATGGCGGAAAACCAGCCCAGCCCGACCAGGCCATACTTGGGAAGGATGTCGAGGAATTTGTCGCCGACCGGCCCGGCCAGGATTTCATTGGCCTGCTGCACGCTGTCAAACAGAAATGGCGTGTCGAAGACCAGGAATTCCTTCACCACATTGTTCAGGGCCGGCTGGCCGGTGACGAACAGATCCGTAGCGCCAGCGACGGCGCCCTGGATCATCGTGAGCTCACCGCCCAACTGCGAATGAGGAAACACCGTAATGCTGATCTTGCCGTTTGATTTTTCTTTGAGGATGTCGGCAAATTTCTGCGTGCCGACGTGAAACGGGCTGTCCGTGGTCAGCGTGTGCCCGACCTCCATGTTCAACGCGTGGGAGGGGGCCGACAGCAGCAACAGGCTGGCGGCTCCGACGCCGATGATCTTCTTGAGAATGCGCATTTCTTGTCTCCTCGGTGATTTCTGGATCTGGTTTTTTTTCACTTGATACTGGGCCGCAGCCCGGCGCCGCCCGCTAGAGAAACGCCGTGCTGAGGCTGGGTACGTACGAGATGATGAGGATGTCCACGATCAGGACCGCCAGGAAGACGACGAGGTAGCGAGCCAATTGATGCATCTTCAATTGGGCCACCTCGCACACCACGAACAGATTCACCCCCACCGGCGGCGTTACCATGCCGACGGCGAGATTGGTGATGACGATCATGCCGAAATGGATGGGATCGATGCCGAACGTCACGCTGATCGGAGCCAGGATCGGCACAATGATCAGGATCGCCGCCAACGCTTCGATGAACATGCCGACGATGAACAGCATGCCGTTCACCAGCAGCAGGAATACGATGGGATTGGTGGTCACCGATCCGAGCATGGCAGCGACGCGTTGCGGAACCTGGTTGATGGTCAGCAGATAGGCAAAGACCGCGGCGAAGGCGACGATCAGCAATATGATCGCGGACATCACCGCGGCCCGTCCGAAGATTCCGAGCAGGTTCCTGAGCGTGATTTCCTTGTAGACGAACATCCCCAGCGCCAGGCCATAGAGCACCGCGACGCAGGATGCTTCGGTGGGGGTGAACAGGCCGCCATAGATGCCGCCAAGAATGATGATCGGCATCATCAAGGCCAGCATGGCGTCCCGCAACGCCACCAGCACGCCTTTGGTCCAATCCTTCAGGCTCAGCACCCGCACCTCGTCAAAGCCCTGGATGCTGGCAATCACGCAAACCGTCAGGATCAGCGACAGGGCGATCAGCAGGCCGGGGAGTATGCCCGCGATGAACAGCGCGCCGACCGAGACATTGGCCGTCAGCGCATAGACCACCATGGGAATGGAAGGGGGAATGATGGCCCCCAGCTCGCCGGACGACGCCGCAATCGACGCGGCGAAGGATCGCGGATAGCCCTTTTTCTCCATTTCAGGAATCAGCACGGAGCCGATCGCGGCGGTTGTCGCCGACGATGATCCGGACACGGTGGCGAACAACAGGGATGTCAGGACCGCAACGGCGCCCAGGCCGCCCCGAATCCAGCCGACGAAGGCGTTGGCCAGCTGGACCAGCCTGCGCGCGACGCCGCCTGACTGCATGAGATGACCGGCGAGGATGAAGAACGGCACGGCCATCAGGCTGAATGAGTCCAGCGACTGGAAGGCCATCTGCACTACGATGAGCAGCGACCGGTCCCCCGATTGCAGTGCCATGGCGGCGGACAGGCCCAGCGCCGTCATGATCGGCGCGCCGATCAGCATGATCAGAAAGAACGACAAGCCAAGTACCAGAATCATATTGCCCCCTCGACGCTGTTCTTTATTTCCATCGCTTCTTCCATTTCCGCGGATTCGCGCTGGGGCGTGTCCACCTTCAACAGCTCTTTTGCCGCATTCGTGAGGGTGTTCGCACACATGAGCAGGCAGCCGATGGCCATCAATGAATAGACATAGGCCATCGGCATTTCCATGGCGGGCGACCATTGCTTCAGGCCCAGCTCGATCAGCCGGACGGACTTCCAGACCAGCAGGACCGCCAGCGCCAGGGTCAGGACATGGGATAGCAGCCGCAGCCAACGGGCAAGCCGCTCGGGGACCAGGCTGGCGAAGACATCGACCCCGATCAGGCGCAGGTGATAGGCGGCAACCGCACCACCGATGAAGACGCTTCCGACCATCAGGTAGCGCGCGAGCTCTTCTGCCCAGGGCGCGGACAGGGGGATGCCGGTGTAGGTAGAGAGAATCCGGGCAAAGACGGAAACCGAAATGGCGACGATCATGCCGAGAAGAAAAAGTCCGGCACACTTTTCCGCGGCATTGTTGATGGAATCCATGGCCCGTTGCAGCGCCAGGAACTTTCTATGAGAGGCGCAATGTCCGTTCATGGCGCCTCCCGGTGCGTGGTGTCTCGCTTCATCAAATCTCCCCTTGGTCCTTGGTAGGAATCTGCATTGCAGATTTGAATGATTGGTTTCTTGTTTTGGGTGCCGGGCTTGCGTGCTATCGGGGGCTCGTGGCGGCCTCTTCGTCCGACAGAATTCGTGCGGCCTTCAGGAGTGCCGTCTCATATCGCTTTTGTTCAAGCGCCACCTGCTCGGGCGTCCATTGATAGAAGCCGCGTAGCGTGGGCGATTTGACGCCGATATCGCCGTTGGCGACCAGTTCGCGCATGTAGGCGCTGGGTTGCTGGTCTGTGCGCAGATACGGATACATCGTCGTGGCGGCCGCGCAATGGATGTCGATGCCGGCCAGGTCTTTTTGCAGCAGCGGGCCGGCCGCGATGTAGCGGAACCCGAACCCATAGCGCACGGCGGCGTCCACGTCTTGCGCCGAGGCGAAACCTTCTTCGACCAGGGCGATCGCCTCGCGCATCAAGGCATGCTGAATGCGATTGGCGAGAAAGCCAGGAATATCGCGCTTGACCCGGATCGGCTTTTTGCCGACCGCTCTCATGATGGCGCTGACGTGATCGGCGGTCGACGCCAGCGACACCGCGCTGCAGACCACCTCTACCGCCGGCACCAGATGAGCCGGCATGAAAAAGTGCAGCCCAAGCATTCGATGCTGCGTCGCCAAGCCCTTTGCGATCTGGCTTATCGGAAAGCTCGATGAATTGCTGGTCAAAGGAATGGATGCCGGACACAGTGCTTCGAGTTCGGCAAACAGCGCCTGCTTGAGGGCGAGGTTCTCGAATATGCACTCGATGACGATCTCGACGCCGGCCCAGTCGACATCGGCCAACGCGCCATGAATGGCAAGCGAAGATCGGTGTCCGTCCGCGCCCAGTGCCTGGGCGGCCGCGCCTACCCTGTCAAGCAGGCCAAGCCGCGCCGAGGCTTCCGATTCGACCACGTCGACGCGCCACCCCGCCACATTGAACATGGCGGCGACCGCGCATCCCATGGTTCCGCCGCCCACTACCACTACCTTGTTGATGCTGCTCATCTTTTTTCCCGGTTAGAGGCCTGGTCAAGTGCCGCATCACAATTTACTCAGGTGGTTGCGATTGGTAAAATTCAAATAAACGAATAGAGTTTTCAAAAATATCAATAGCTCGTCTATTGCTGCATCGAAAAAAAAGGGGAGCGGTAATGCTGGGCGATCTGAAGCAGTTGCGTGCCTTCCTTGCGATCGCCCGTCTGGGGAACTTCACCCGGGCTGCGTACGAGCTGAACATCTCTCAGTCAGCGCTGACCATCCAGATTCAGCAACTCGAAACCCACCTGCGCACGCAACTGTTCGATCGCAATCGCAGAAGCGTGACGCTGACGCCGCAAGGCCAGGAGCTGTTCCCCCGAATCGAACGCCTGGTCGGTGAAATCGAAGACCTGGTCACCCATGCCCGAGAGGCAAACGATCCGGACCGCGGTACGGTGACCGTGGCGGCCTTGCCGTCGGTGGCGGCGGGCCTGTTGCCCCGCGCCATCCATCGCTTGAATCGAGACTATCCGCGCATCACGGTCCGCATCCGGGACACCGTGGCCGCTCGCCTGACCTACATGATCCGAAACGGAGAGGTGGATCTGGGCGTGGGCAGCCCGGTCAAACGCGACCAGGAGCTGGTCTGGGAAAAATTGATGACCGACCGTTTTTACGCCTTCGTCGCGCCGGACTTCCCGTGGACGAAACGCGGTTCGGTGACGCTGAAGGACCTGGCCGGCCCGCCGCTCATCCTGCCCGTCAGGGAAAGCAGTATCCGCATGCACATCGAGGCCGCGGCCGACAAGAACAAGATCTCGCTGCCCGCGGCCTACGAGGCGGTCTATAACTCGACCATCATGGCGATGGCGGCCCAGGGCCTCGGGGTGGCCGTTCTTTCCGAACTGGTCGTGCGGGGAGGTGACACGAGCCGGTTGCGGCGCATTTCGATCGAGAATCCTTCGCTGTCTCGATTCATCGGTATCTTGCGGCGGTCGGGGCGCTCGTTGTCCCGGCCGGCCGAGCTGTTCATCGATGCCCTGCGGGAAGTCGCCAGCGCGGATTGAGGGTCAGCCTCGACGGGGAATCCTTGCCGCATTCAGGGCTTTTGTGCGCCACCGTGCCGCTTTGGTCTACGCTGGACGCCTGATCTCCGGAGATTTCCATGTCCAAAGTCACTATCGATTTCGTGTCCGACGTTGCCTGCCCCTGGTGTGCGGTGGGCCTGGGCGGCCTGCTGACCGCGATGGAGCGGGTGAAAGGCGAGGCCGACGTCGAGCTGCGGTTCCGGCCGTTCGAGTTGAATCCCGACATGCCCAAGGGCGGGCAGAACACCATCGAGCGCCTGATGGCCAAGTATGGCTACGATCGCGAGCAGGTGCAGGCCAACCGCAAGGTCATCACCGAGCGTGCGGCGGCGGTCGGCATGCGCATGCGCATGGCCGAGGACAACCGCTCGTTCAATACCTTCGACGCCCATCGCCTGCTGCACTGGGCTGGATTGCAGGGCCAGGCCAGCCAGACGGCGCTGAAGAAGCGCCTGCTGGAAACCTATCACTACGACAACCAGGACACGGCGGAAGCCGACGTGCTGGCGCGCGCGGCCGCGGATGCGGGGCTGGACGAAACCGAGGCCCGCGAGGTGCTGGCCTCGGGCCGTTATGCCGACGAGGTGCGCAAGGAAGAGGCCGAATGGCGCGACCGCGGCATCACCTCGGTGCCGTCGGTGATCCTGAACGGCAAGTACCTGGTGTCGGGCGGACAGCCGGCGGACGTGTTCGAGCAGGCGTTGCGGCAAGTGGCGCAAGAGGGCTGACGTCGGGGCGGTCCGGCCCGGGTCCTGCGTACGCGTTACGCATCACCTGTCGAAGAGAAGCGGGGCCGCCCAGAGCGGCCCTGTTCTTTTATCCCTTCACGATCGGCCCGACGTCCAGCACGTACATCTGGCGTTCGCCTTCGTGCACCGAGTCGATGCAGACTTGCGTGCCGTCACGGCTCCAGCGCGGGTGCAGGTCGCAGCGGTTTTCCTTGGACAGCGTGGGGTCGGCGTAGAAGCTGCCCAGGTCGTGGCGCCGGCCCGTCTGCATGTCGTACAGGAACAGGATGCGTTCGTGCGTGACGGGGTCGGGATAGGTGTCGCTGAGCAGCCAGCGGGTGTCGACGGGCGAGAAGGTCATGTGGCCGTTCTCGGTCAGTACGCCATCGCCCACCACCTGCACTGCGCCGCCGGGGGCGTCTTCATAGAGGTGGTAGTGGATGCTGCCGTCGTGCGGACCCCAGACAATGATCGAGCGGTCGTCGCGCCAGAGCGGATGCGAGATCTGGTATTCGGACTTTTCGTAGTCGAAGGTGCCGACGGCGTTGGGGTCGAAGTCGTCGGCCAGTTGCGGCAGCGGGTGGTCGGAACATTCCAGAAGGCGCATGTCGCTGCCGTCCGGGTTCATGGTGATGAGCCGGTGCAGGAAGCAGGTTTCGTCCTTGACGCGTTCGGTCCAGCGGTGCAGGAACAGGATGCGGGTGGACGACGGGTTGACCTCGATGTGGCTGACCCAATGGATGGCGCGTTGCATCGAGGTGCGCGGGTGAAAGGCGGCCAGGTCCGCGTAGCTGACCAGCAGGCGGTGTTCGCCGCTGTCCAGGTCCAGCGTGTGGATGCCGTCGTCGGCGGGCGCATTGGCAACGGGGCCGGGCGCATGCTCGCTGTAGCCGATAGTCTGATGGGTGATGTACAGGCGCCGGTAGTCCACGCACAGCGCGTAGCGGCTGCTGGGCGCGGCGACGTAGATGGGCAGCGGCAGGGTGCGGGTTTCGCCGGTGACGATGTTGTGCACGGCCGAGCGGAAACCGGAATAGAAACCGCTGTCGTCGTCGCGCCGGCAGTTGTAGATCAGTTGCGGTTCGGCCTTGCCGTCCAGCCATTGCAGCTGGCAGCCCATCTGCCAGTTCCACGCCGTGGTGGCGCCGACGGGGTGGTAGCGCTCGCCATCCTGCAGGTCGAAGTAGCCGACCTCGGCGCGCAGCGCGGGCGTCAGCACGGCGTCTTTGACCGGCGTGCGGTTGGCCAGCAGATAGCGGCCGCCGCGGTGCCAGACGGTCTTGTTGTAGTAGCCGAAGAAGTGGTGGCCCGGCGCGGCCCCCAGGCGGCGGCAGGGGATGTCGGATTGCGTCATGCGAATCATCAATCGTAAAGAGGGAAAGGATCAGCCTGCGCTGATGTGCTCGGTTTCGATGACCTTGTTCCAGCGGGCGCGCTCGCGTTCGACGAATTCGCGCGCTTCGGTGGGGCTGTTGCCCACGGGCGTCATGCCCAGGCGTTCGAGACCGGCCCGAAACGCGGGGTCGGCGTAGACGCGGCGCAGGTCGGCGCTGATCTTCTGGATCAGGGCGTCGGGCACGTCCTTGCTGGCGGCCAGCGTAGTCCATGAGGTGACCGTCAGGCCGGGCAGGCCGGCCTCGGCGGCGGTGGGCACGTTGGGCAGGGCGGGCGAACGGGTGGCGCCGGTGATGGCCAGGGCACGGAGCTTGCCGGTCTGGATGTAGCCGATGGTGGTGGGCACGTTCTCGAACAGCAGCTGGATCTGGCCGCCGAGCAGGTCGTTGGTGGCCGCCGAGCTGCCGCGGTACGGAATGTGCACGATCGGCGCCTGGGCCGCCATCTTGTACAGTTCGCCTACCATATGCACCGACGAGCCCACGCCGGCCGAGCCGAAGTGGACGGTGTCCGGATTGGCGCGGGCCAGGGCGGTCAGTTCGCCCAGGGTGTTGGCCGACAGTTCCGGGTTGGCGACCACCACGTGCGGCATTTCGGCGACGATGGTGATCAGTTTCAGATCCTCGGCGGGGCGGTAGTTCAGGGTCTTGTAGACGCCGTAGGTGGCGTGCAGGCCGATGGAGCCGAGCAACAGGGTGTAGCCATCGGGCCCGGAGTCGGCCACGTATTTGCCGCCGATGTGGCCACCGGCGCCGGGGCGGTTTTCCACCACGACGGATTGGCCGTAGAGTTTGCCCAGGTGTTCGGCCAGCAGGCGCCCCTGGATGTCCGAGCTGCCGCCGGCGGTGAAGGGCACGATGATCCGTAACGGACGGTCCGGATAATTGGCTTGGGCTTGGGCGGCAAACGGCAGGGCGGCGCCGGCCAGGGTCAGGCAAAGGGCTTGCAGGACGCGGCGGCGCCAGGGACGGCATGCATTCATGGTGTTTCCCTACAGCGGTTGGATTTCAAGGGCGGTGCTGGAGCACGGCACCTTGGGAGCCACGAGTGTAGGAGTCGCCAAGTATTTGAAAAAATTCTTTTTTAGGCATAGGCTATGCAGATTTGCCATACCCTGTGAGCCCATGAGCCGACCGCTGAATTTCCGTCAGATCGAAGCCTTCCACGCGGTAATGCTGACCGGCACCACGACCGGCGCCGCGCAGATGCTGCGCACCACGCAACCGTCGATCAGCCGGCTGCTGTCGCAGGCGCAGCAGGCCAGCGGCCTGAAGCTGTTCGATATGGAGCGCGGCCGGCTGCGGCCCACGCGCGAGGCGAAGGACCTGTTCGATACCGTCAAGCGGCATTTCGTCGGCCTGGAACGCATCGAAGACCGCGTGGCCGCCATGCGCCGCAGCGGCAGCGGCGTGCTGCGGCTGGCGTGCACGCCAGCGCTGGGCCTGGGCATGCTGCCGGGCGCGGTCGAGGAATTCGCTCAGCGCTACCCCGACGTGCACATCAACATGCAGACCGTGGGCAGCCAGTATCTGCGTGAAGGGCTGCTGCACGGCACCTACGACGTGGTGGTGACGACGGTGCCGCTGGAAGGCGCGCACCTGTCCTTGACCAGCCTGCACGAAAGCGCGGCGGTGTGCGTGATGCGGCCGGACCATCCGCTGGCCGAACTGGCGTCCATCGGCATTGCCGACCTGAACGAGCGCCGGCTGCTGGTGCTGAACGCCGACGATGACGTCTACCTGCAATTGCGGGGCGCGATGCTGGCGCACCAGGTGCAGCCGGTGTCCGAGATCGAAACCACGTATTCGTCGACGATCTGCGCGCTGGCCGCGGCGGGCACGGGGCTGGGCATCGTCAACCCGTACATCGCGGACGTGTTCTCGCAGCAGTTGGCGATACGGCCTTTCAAACCCAGGTTGCCGGTGCGGGTGTGCATGGCGTATCCAGCGCAGACGGCGCCGTCGGTGGTGACGGAAGCGTTCGTCGGTATCCTGACGCGGCGCTTCCAGGGCGTGGCGGAATTTGCCTGACGCCCTGTCGCAGGGAACGCGGGGCGGCATGGCGGTTACCAAGCAGGGGGCGGGCGCGGTTCGCGCCCGGCGCGCACGGCGCACAAGAACAAGGAGACGGCAGTGACGGTGGCGGGGCAGACGCTGGGGCTGGAAATGGAGATGGCGGTGGCGCACCGCGCGACCGGCGCGAGCCACCCCGTGGCCGGCTATTTCGATGCGCTGGCCGCCATCAAGGCAGCGCGTGGCGAGGCGCCGGAGCGGGTGTGCATCGGCACGCGGGCGGTGGGGGTATCGGTCGCGGCTGGCGAAAGCGGCTTGGACAACGGCTTCAATCTGCTCGAGACCGCGTTTGCGCCGGTGGCCGATGCCGAAGGCGGCCTGAACGAGCTGGCGCGGCGCGTATCGCGCGAGCTGCACGACGCCAGCACGGCGCTGGCCGCCGAAGACGCGATGGTGCTGAACGCCTCCGAGCATCCGCAATGCACGCTGGACCCGTCCTGGTATGCCTCGGTGCACGTGCCGCGGCCGATCTACCGCGAACTGGTGGGCCACCGTGAATGGCTGCACCGCGTGGGCATCGACGCGAAGGCGCAGAACAGCCCGTGCACGTCGGTGCAGGTGTCGCAGGCGGCGCGCGCGTTGAACGTGGTGCTGGCGCTGGCGCCGGCCGGCATCGCGATCTTCGCGAACAGCCCGCTGGAAGGCGGCCGCGTCACCGGCCTGAAGGAAAACCGGCTGACGGTCTGGGACCGCATGTTCCGCCATGCACGCTATGCGGGCGACCATTACCTGCAACGCTTGCCCGAACGGCCGTTCGTGGACCTGGGCGATTATTTCCGCTGGATGTTCGCGCCGGGCACCGCCAGCCGCTACCTGCCGCTGGCGATGGACGACGGCTACAAGTCGGCCACGGGCGTGCGCCTGGCGGGTTCGCCGTCGCTGTCCGAATTCCTGGCGTCGGGCGGTTGGCCGGGCCGGCGCACGGATACCGGCGAGGCCGTGACGATTGCGCCCGAAGGCGGCCATTTCGAATATTCGCAGTTTGCGCATTTCCTTGACGCGCGCTGGCGCTATCGCCTGGCCGAGCCGCCCTCGCTGGAGGCGCTGCGCGCGGCCTGGCGGCGGCCCGGCGGCATTGAAGAACTCTACGCAGGCCTGGGGGCCAGCGGCTACATCGAAGGCCGTGGCCCGGGGGCGGGTTTTGCCGACGCGCAGTTGATCGATGAGGCCGGCCCGGCCATTGCCGCGACGCTGGTGATGGCGCCGTCGGCCTTGCAACTGGGCCTGATGCGCAATCTGGCGCAGGCTGAAGACCTGTTGCGATCGTGGGGCTGGCTGCGGCTGCGCGCCATGCGCGCCGACGCGATGCGCGATGCCCTGGACGACGATGCCGTGCGGGCCTTGGCTGGCGAGGTGTTGGCGGTGGCAGAAGGCGGCCTGGCGCCGGACGAACGGCACTGGCTGGCGTATGCGCGCTACGCGATCGAGTCGCGCAGCACGGGCGCGGACCGTCTGCTGCGGCTCTGGCGCGGCCTGGAAGGGGATGCGCAGCGCCTGGCCAAGGTCGGCCGGCAACGCGCGGCCGTGCCGCTCTGAACGGCGGTGTGGATGTCGGGCCGGGCCGCGGTGGCCACGAGCGCGGCCCGGCCCGTCGGTTACGTTGCGGGGCTTGGGCGGGGTGGGCAACGAATGCCATAATGCCGGCTCGTTCATCTCCCGCATGCCGGGCCGCCCAGGCGGTGCCCGGCCTTGCAGAACCTCAATCGTGTCAGATCCCCATTTCGCCCGGATACTCTCCGAACTCGGCATTGCGCTGGGCATTCCCGCCTTGGCGCCGGCCGATGGCGGCCTGTGTCAGTTGGCGTTCGACGGGCGCCACCTGGTGCAGTTGATGCTGCACGGGGCGCGCGGGCAAGTGCTGCTGTCGTGCGCGGTGGCGGGGGGCAAGATGGATGGCGCCCAGGCGCTGCACGCGGCGCAAAGCAATTTCCTGCAGGCCGGCGGCGGCGTGGTGGCCTGCGCGGCCCCCGATGGACGCCTGCATCTGCAACTGGGCGTGCCGCGCGAACAGTGCGGCGCGCCGGCGTTGCTGGCCGCCATCGACGCGCTGCTGGGCCAGGTCGAGGCCTGGGAAAAACGCAGCGCGCGCGCCGAACCCGACGTCAACGCGCTGCGGCGCGATCCCGCCTTCATGATGCGGTCGGTCTAGCCGGCCGCCCCACACCCTGGATGCCAGGGCCTTAGCTGGCCTTCTGGATCACGCCCTTGAGCGAATCCGCGATCTGCTTGGTGATCGTGCTCTGGATTTCGATCAGCATGGTCCATTGCTGGACCTGCTGCTGCATCTTCAGCATGTCCGCCTGCGACACGCTGCCGTCGGCGTTGGTGCGCATGTTCGACAGCGTCGTCTGCAGATTGCTTTCCTGCGAGCGGATGCTGTCGTAGATGGTGTTGTTCACGCTGTTGAAATTCAGGCCGGACGAGCCGGTCAAACCGTTCAGTGCCATGGTGCGTCTCCTAGCGGGTCAAGGGAGAGAAGGCCGGCGCCGCCGGGGCGTCGGCCTGGGGGTCAAGCGCAATCTCTGCCAGCACCTCGCGCGCGGCGGCGGCCGCTTGCGCGACGGCCTGGCATTGCTGGAACGCCACCGGCACCAGGCCGGAATCGAGTCGCGTGCGCGCGGATTGTTCCAGCGTGGCAAGCTGCTGCATCAGGCTGGCGCGCAGGTCTGCGCCACCGGGGGCGGCCAGGCGTTGTTCCAGTTCGGTGAGGGCGGTCGAGGCGTTCATGCGGGCGAGGGGGGGTGTCAACGGGTGACGATGGCCGAGCGGGGGCCTTCGAAGATGATGCGGGTGTTCTCCACGGAGATCAGGCGGTACTTGCGGTAGACGCCGCCCACCAGGAGCTTACTGCCATCTTCCAGCACCACAAAGGGCTGGGGGCCGCCCACTACGCTGCGGATCACGAACGGCACGCTGTCGGCGGCCGGTGCGGCGCTGGCGGCGGCCAGCCTGGCCACGCCCAGGTAATGCTTGTTGAAGTCGTCCACCAGTTCCTGCAACCGCGATTGCTGGTCGTCGTCCAGCGCGCCGGGCGCGATTTCCAGGTGATCGGGTTTCCAGGCCAATGTCACGCCCGACAGGCCGGCGTCGACCAGTTGACTGGACAGCGTGTCGCTCAGTTGCTGCGTCAGCGCGATGTCGTTGCCCAGCACCGTCATGCCGGGCAGTTGCGCCCGCAGCGCATCCAGGGCGGAGGCGCGTTCGCGGGCGCTGCTGGCGATGCCGGCGATGTTCAGGCGGCCATCGCCTTCGTAGCGCGGCTCGTAGCGCACGTTGAAGGCGCGCAGCGCGCCGCGGGCCGTGCGCACGACCTCGTCTTCGTTGCTGACGCGCATGGCCGGCATTGGCCAGATCTGCGACAAGGCCGAAGCCACCGCGTCCTGTTCGGCGGCGTTGCGCACCCAGCCCGAGACCGTCACCGTGCCGTCGCGCGACATCGACACGTGCAGCCGCGAGGCCAGGCCCATGCGGTCGAACACGGCGGAAATCTGGCCCACCGATTTTTCCGCGGCGGCCAGGCGCGGGTCGACCTGCGGCGCGCGGGTGGCGGTGGACGTGGGCATCAGCGCCAGGCCGATGGCCACGAGTATGGTCAGCACCACGGCAGCCAGGCCCAGCACCATGGGCCACGAATCGCGTTTGCGGCGCCGCCCTTGCGTGGGCGGCAGGGGCAGGCGCTGTTCCAGTTGGCGATCCTCGTCGTTGGGGGCGGCCGACGGGGATGGCGTGGCGTCGGTGGCCGACACCGCGGCGGCGGCCAGGCCCGCCGCCGGTTCCGCTGCCGGCGCCACGGCATCGTTGGCGGCGTCCGGCACGTTGGCCCAGGGGTCGCCGCGTCGCGCCACGGTGATCCACACCGGACCCAGCGGTACCGGGCGATTGAAGGGCGTGCCGGGCGGGGCATCGGCTTGCGCGCCGGCCTGGCCGTCGTCCACCGCCAGGTCCCAGCCGCCCGCGCCGATGCGCACGCGTGCGGCGCGCGGGCCCATGCCGTCGTCGGCCAGCACGATGTCGCAGGCCGGGTCGGCGCCCAGCACCGAGCCGTCTTCGACCAGGCAGCGGGCGTCGCGGTGCAGCCCGGACAGGACCCGCAGTTCCAGCGCTTCGCTCATGTCGGGGCTCCGGTTGCGCGCAGGGTCACAGGTCCACCCGGGCCAGCGGCTGCACGTTGATTTCCTGCGTCAGTTCCTGGTAGGACAGCACCGGCAGCTCGTACAGGTCCTGCTCGATCATCTTGCGCAGGTAGCGGCGAATGTCCATCGACGTCAGCAGCACGGGTTTCTGCGCCGCGGCCGTCAGATCGCCGGTGGCGCGCTTGATGTTGTCGACCAGCTTCTTCGAAGCGCCCGGGTCCAGGGCCAGGTAGCTGCCGGCCGAGGTCTGGCGGATGGCGCCGCGCACGGTTTCTTCGACGTTCGGCGCCAGCAGGTAGGCGGGCAGGATGTTCTGGCCGCTGGAATATTTGTAGCTGATGTGGCGCTTGAGCGAGACCCGCACGTATTCGGTCAGCAGCACCGAATCCTTTTCCTTCTGGCCCCATTCGATCAGCGCTTCCAGCACGGCGCGCAGGTTGCGCACCGAGATGTCTTCGGACACCAGCCGCTGCAGGATCTCGGCGATCTTCTGCACTGGCATCACGCGCAGCGCCTCCTTGACCAGGTCGGGGAAGCGGTCTTCCATCGCGGTCAGCAGGAAGCGGGTTTCCTGGATGCCGATGAAGTCCGACGAATACTTCTTCAGCACGAAGGCCAGGTGCCAGGTCAGCACCTGGTGCGGGTCCAGGAACGGAATGCCGGCCGCGGACAAGGTGGGCGCCAGCGCGGCGTCGACCCAAAGAGTGGGGATGTTGGGCAGGAAGCGCTTGTCGGTGTCGTACGGCACTTGCAGCGCCTGCAGGTTCTGCTCGGTGTCGCGCACCAGCACCGCGCCGGGCCGCAGCTTGCCTTGCGACACCGGCACTTCGGACAGGAGGATGTTGTAGGTGTCCGGCGCCAGCGCGTCGTTGAAGCGCAGCTGGATGCCGGGGAACGGCACGCCCAGGTCGAAATACAGCGCGCGGCGGATCTTGAGCAGTTCGTCGTTCAGCTCGTCGGCATTGAAGCTGCGTTGCAGCGCGGCGGCCACGTCGATCATCAGCGGCAGGGTCGGCGCGAATTCGGCGCTGCCATCGGCCCGCGGCTTGGCCTGGGGCTTCTGGCCGTCGGCGGCCAGGGCGGGGATTTCGGTGATCTCGCCGGTCTTTTCGTCCACCACTTTGCGGGTGCCCCGTAGCAGCACGAAGCCGATGGTGCCCACCACGGCGGCCAGCGCCAGGAAGGTCAGGGTGGGCATGCCGGGGATCAGGCCCATGCCGATGGCGATGGCGGCGGCGATCAGCAGCGCGCGCGGCTGCGCCAGCACCTGCGCGCCGATGTCCTTGCCGACGTTGGAGGGGCCGTCGCCGGTCTGCACGCGGGTCACGATGATGCCGGCGCAGATGGCGATGAACAGCGCCGGGATCTGCGCGATCAGGCCGTCGCCGATGGTCAGGATGGAATACACCTGCACCGCTTCGCCGGCGGTCAGGCCGCGCTGCATGGTGCCGATCAGAATGCCGCCCAGCAGGTTGACCGCTACGATGATCAGCCCGGCGATGGCGTCGCCCTTGACGAACTTCATCGCGCCGTCCATGGCGCCGTACAGCTGGCTTTCCTTTTCCACCACCGAGCGGCGCTTGCGGGCCTCGTCCATGTCGATGGTGCCGGCGCGCAGGTCGGCGTCGATCGACATCTGCTTGCCCGGCATGGCGTCCAGCGAGAAGCGCGCCGCCACTTCGGCCACCCGCTCGGCGCCCTTGGTGATGACGACGAACTGCACGATGGTGAGGATGAGGAACACCACCAGGCCCACGATCAGGTTGCCGCCCACCACGAAGTTGCCGAAGGTCTCGATGATGTGGCCGGCATCGCCCTGCAGCAGGATCAGGCGGGTGGTGGCGATGGAGATGCCCAGCCGGAACAGCGTGGTGACCAGCAGCACCGACGGAAACGACGAGAACGCCAGCGGCGACGGCAGGTACATGGCCACCATCAGCAGGATCGCCGACAGCGTCATGTTGGCGCCGATCAGCACGTCGACCAGGGTGGTGGGCAACGGCAGGATCATCATGAAGATGATCGAGACGATCAAGATCGCCAGGACGATATCGTTGCGGCTGGTGGCGACGGCGACGGCGCGGTTCAGGGCTTGCATGGGGCGGCTCAAAGCGTTTCCGTCTCGGTGGGCGCGGGCGCCGGGGCGGGGCGCAGGGCAACATAGGCGCGCATGGCCGCGGCGGCCTCGTCGCGGCGCGCCAGGGCCAGCAGGGCCTGGGCGCGAATCAGGTGGAACGGTGCATCGACGCCGCCTTGCATGGCCAGCAGGTCCAGCGTCGACAGCGCCGCGTCGGCCTTGCCGGCGCGCAGTTGCGCCAGCGCCAGGGTGGCAAGCTGGCGCGCGTCGGCCAGCCCCAGGGTCTGCAAGGCGCGCAGCACGACGGCGGTCTTCTCGGGCCGGTTGTTCTCCAGGTACACGTACGCCAGCAGGCTGAGCAGTTCGCGGGCTTCGGGCGTCAGGGGCATGGCGGTGTTCATCCCTGGTACAACGCGCTGCGGTACATGGCCACCAGGTCGCGCAGGCCGGCTTCGTCCTTCAGCAGCCGCACGGCGCGGTTCAACGCGCGGGCGTCTTCCGGGCTGCTGCCCTGTGCCTGTTCGGCCGCCGTGGCCAGCCCGTCCAGCGCCGCCTGCAAGGCCTGGCCGAACTTGCCGGGCAGCAGCAGGTCGCGGTTGGCCAGCGGCGGGCGCAACTGGCTGTCCAGGTAGCGATCGGTGCCGGGGGTGTCCAGCAGTTGGGCCAGTTGCGCCTTGACGCCGTCGGTGGGCGGCGCCAGTTCCTGGCGATCGGGCAGATGCTGGCCGG
This sequence comes from Achromobacter sp. NCFB-sbj8-Ac1-l, assembly GCF_052695805.1. NCBI lineage: Bacteria > Pseudomonadati > Pseudomonadota > Betaproteobacteria > Burkholderiales > Alcaligenaceae > Achromobacter > Achromobacter sp. NCFB-sbj8-Ac1-l. Next base: position 706,493 of record NZ_CP199812.1, read on the forward strand.
TGGCTTCGCGGCTGGTGTAGGAAATGCCGTCCAGCCCCCGGTCGAAGGCGTAGCCGTTGATGCGCATATCTGACATGTCTTGGTCTCCGTCCCGGTCAGTCGGCGCGCGCGTCGTCAAGCCAACGCGACAGCGCCTGGACCGCCTGCTTGAGCGCCGGGGCGCTGGCCTGGGCGGCCGGCAACCGTGTGACGGCCAGCAGGCGCGGCAAGCCGTCCTGTTCGCGCAGCGCGGCCTGTACGGCATAACCTTCCAGGCGCGAATGGTGGGCCCGCTTCCAGGCTTGCAGCAGGCGTTGCGGTGCGTCGTAGGGCACCGGTTCGGACACGTACACCAGCACCTCGTCGCCGGCCGGCGATCCGGCGGCCGCCGGATCGCCGGCCGCCTCGATCACGACCCGGCGGCCGGATTCGAGCTGCAGCGCCACGTTGCCGTTCCGGCCCAGGGCCAAGCCGTCCATGCCGATGTGCTCGCCGAAGGCGCCCAGCGCGCGGTCCAGGCTGTTCATTCGTATTCCTCGTCGATGGCCGCGTCCAGGGCCAGTTGCGCCGCATTCAGGACGGATTGGCGGGCGTCCAGGTCGGGAAACATGGGCACCGGCAGGTCCTTGAGCACGGCGCGCAGCCCGCCCAGGAACACGATGCGGGCGCCGACCGTGTCCACGCCATGGCTGGATGCCAGTGCGGAAAAGCGCGATTCCGACACCCATTTCTCGTTGCTGACGTTGACCAGGTCCTGCATCAGGCGGTCGGCCGCCAGTGTCTTGCCGTGTTCGGTGGCCAGCTTCTGGCCCAGTTCGGCGCAGCCGTCCAGCACCGTCACCGCCACGCCCAGCTGATACAGGTCCTGCATCAGGGCGTGCAGCCGGTCCGGGTTGGTGGACGGGCGCGCGGCGGCCAGGTCCTGCCCCAGCGCCTGGATCAGCTGCTGCAAGCCGCGGCCCACGTCCTTGCCGCCGAAGCGCTCCAGCGCCAGGGCCAGGGTCTTGGCCAGCGACGATTCGCCCAGCACCACGTCCTGGTAGGTGCGCTGGAAGTCGGCGATGCCGCGGGCGTCGTCGGCATAGCCGGCCGCCGCGCCGATGGTGTTCAGGCTGGCGCGTATCTGCGGGCCGCTTTCCAGTTCCAGGTCGGCCAGGGCTTCACGCAGGCCGTCCAGCACGTCTTCGGGGGCGCCTTCGCTTTCGCCCTGGCGCAGCGCGTATTGCAGCCCCAGGTATTGGCGGGCCGCATCGCCGAACGCCTGGGCCGCGGCCTGGCGCGGGTCGGCCTGGCCGGCCAGCAGGTGGCGCGCCAGCTCGATCAGTTTTTCCTGGGCATCGGCGTCGTGGGCCTCGGCCAGGAAGCCGATGATGGCTTCGGCGCTGAGCAGTTGCAGGGGCGCCTCGCGGCCGACCTTGCGTTCGGCGTGGTGCTTGTCCTCGGCCTTCTCGGCCATGTGCAGGCTGAGCTCTTCGGCGGAATCCGCCAGCGACACCTCGCCGTCCACCTTCATCGCGGTCTGGCCCAGCATCGTGCCGACCTGCGGCTGGCCGGACTGGACATCGGCGTGCGCGGTCGAGGACGAGAAAGCGGAAGAAGCGGGCAGGCCGGTGTCGATACGGTTCATGGGGACGCGGGTAGGCGGCGGGCGAGGGCCGCGCATGGTCTGGGGTAGTAACGGTTGGGGCGGGAAAGTTCCATCCTTCTTGCAGGGAACCAAGCCCGGGCAACGGTTACGTACACGGGGCAGGCCGAGTTGCCATGGGCGCCGGTGCTGCGATGCCGAATTTAAGGGTTAACCCGTGATGGTTCTGGTGCGCGCCGCGGGCAGCGGGCGGCCGTCAAAGGAGAATGGAATGTCTACGGTTTCCGGATTGGGAGTGGGTAACGTTGCGGGCATGGACCTGTCCAGCATGGACCTGGAGACCGCACTGATGACGGTGCAGACCCAGCGTTCGCAGATGCTGGAAGACGCCCTGCGCCAGCAGCTGGATGCGGTGAACGGCCGCAATGCCCAGATGGCGGGCATGAACGAGGCCATGAACGCCAAGACGGCAGACAACCTGAAGCTGGAATCGGCCAACGTCAGCCTGCAGGACCAGATCGGGCAGTTGAAAGACCTGCAAGGCCGCCTGTCGGCCAGCAAGTGCCCCAATCCCGAAGGCTGGTACGGCCTGTCATGGGGGCAGGGCGATGACAAGAAGCTGTCGCACGACACCCTGGCCCAGATCAAGGCGGCCGGCTTGACGATCCCGACCGGCGACGACGCGCCCCGCGACGTCGACCGCAACGGCACCATGGACGCCAAGGGCCGGGTCGTGCAGAACTTCGTGGACCAATTGAACGGCAAGATCGCGGCGCTGGAAGCGAAGATCGTCGACAACGGCAAGACCATCGACGCCAACAAGCAGGCCGTGAACGAGATCAAGTCGTCGCTGGACAACCTGAGCAACACCCAGCAGATGGAAATGCTGCGCCTGCAAAGCCTGACCGGCAAGCGCAACGAAGCCTTCGACGTCATGACCAATTTCCTGAAGAAGATGCAGGAAAGCCGGTCGTCGATCATCGGCAACATGCGTTGAGCCCGGGGCGGCTAATGAACAGGGGCGATCGATGAGCGGACCGGTAAGCGGCAGCCAGCCCGTGCTGGGCGGCGTCGGCCTGGAAAGTTCCAGCGGCGTGCGTGGCGCGGACCTGGTGGGCGCCGACCAGGAAACGGCCATGTTGAGCGTGCAGGGCGAGCGTGGCCGCCTGCTGGACAAGCAGATCGAGACCCAGATCCAGGAATTGCGCGCGCTCAACCGCCGGCTGGAACTGCTCAATACGGTGCAGGCCGGCCTGAAGGCGGTGCAGGCGCAATTCAATGCCGATGCCAAGTACAGCAAGGAATGGGACGATGCCAGCGGCGGCTGGAGCTTTCGCCGCGCCGACGAGATCAACCGGGCGGCGGCCGAGGCCGGCTTGAACCTGGGGTTTGCCTCGGACAGCAACACCTGGCGCCTGTTCGGCCACATGGGTGACATGAAGGAATTCGCCCACGCCTACCTGCCGCCCGACCAGGCCGACCTGCTGGTCAAGTGGCGCGACAAGGGTGACCTGCGCGGCCACTTCCTGGCCGAGACGCTGGTCAAGAAAATGGCCGGCGGCGACGGCTTCATGACGCCGGATTACCCCGGCCAGACGCTGAACCGCTGCCCCGGCGGCATCCGCTACGACTCGGACTATGGCGAACTGCGCCAGGCCGTGCAGCGGGTGCAGGGCGCCATCGACGAGACGTCCAACCAGCAACAGGACCAGATGCTGCGCCTGCAAGCCCTGACCAACCGCCGCAACGAGTCGGCGGAAATGCTGAGCAACTACGTCAAGAAGATGCAGGACAGCAAGATGTCGATTTCGGAAAAGATTCGTGGAACCTGAGGCCGGGTTCCGTTACTTACGCTGCATCGTCGGTCAACCGTCTACATCGAATCCGGGCAGCCAGCCCGGGCCAGGAGCCCATCTTGAACATGAACGTGAACAGCGCCAACGTCGGCAACGTCGGATTGAGCAACCTCGCCGGCATGGATATCGAGACCGCCCTGATGATGGTGCAGTCCGAACGCACCAAGCTGCTGGACAGCCAGCTCAAGAGCCAGATCGAGGAAGTGCAGAAGCGCAACGAACTGACCGGCGCCCTGAACGACATGCAGGCCAAGCTGAACGGCATGAAGGGTTCGCTGGAATCCAAGGACGCCAAGCCGGGCGACGTGGTCAAGGGCAACGTCGGCACGCCGACGAACGACGCGCTGGCGAAGGACTACGCCATCCTGGCGTTCAAGCTGGGTATGGACCCGGCGCCGGTCAAGGCCACGCCGGTCAAGGATGCCCAGGGCAACGTCATCAGTGCGAACGTCACCGGCCTGCCGACCCGCGAGGGCCTGGAGAAGGCGATTCCCGACCTCAAGAGCAAGCTGGATGCCGCCAGCAACAGTCAGCAGATGGACATGCTGCGACTGCAAAGCCTGTCGAACAAGCGCAACGAAGCCTTCGACACGATGACCAACTTCGTCAAGAAAATGCAGGACAGCCGTTCGTCGATCATCGGCAACATGCGCTGATCTGCCCCTGATAAATACGCCCACCCCGGAGAACGGCAATGGCCGACACCCAAGACCAGAACATCCAGGACATCATCGAGCGCGCCGAGGCCGCCGTGCGCGACGCCCAGCGGTCCATCGAGGAATCCGACGACAAGCTGCGCAAGCTGGGCCTGGACCCGGAAAAGGTTCGTTCCACGCTGCAGGCGCAGCCGATGGACGAGCGCCAGCGCGACGAGGCGCAGGCCCTGTTCCGCCAGGACATGGAAGCGATCGAACGCGAAGTCGAGCAAGAGGCGGCCTACGCCCGCCAACGCAGCGCCCCGCGCGCCGCGGGCGCGCCGGTCAAGCGTCCGCGCACGATGGTCTGATTCCGAACGCACCAGGAGCCGCCCGATGAATACCGCCGCCCAGGCGCCGATGACCGGCGAAGAGTACGCAGCGCTGCACGACCAGATCGTCGGCCAGTTGGCCCGGGGCGGCAGCCTGGGCCAGCTCAAGGGCATGACCGCCGACGAATGCGAGGCGCTCTACAGCCTGGGCTACGGCCTGTACGAAAAGGCGCGCTATGCCGACGCCCTCAAGGTGCTGGCCTACCTGGTGTCGCTGGACCACACCGAACACCGTTATCTGGTGGCGCTGGGCGCCACCGCCCAGGCTATGGGCAAGCACGCCGACGCACTGCAGCAATACATGGCCGCCACCTTGCTGGACCCGCTGGAGCCGGCCCCGGTGTTCTACGCCGCCCAGTGCCTGTTGGAAATGGGGCAGCCCGAGGCCGCGATGCAATCGTGCGACCTGGCGCTGGCCATGTGCAAACCCGATCGCCACGCCGTGCTGGCCGAACGCGCGCAGGCCCTGCGCACCCTGCTCGCCGCGCGCGGCGCCAAGGAGAATTGACATGATCAACATCAACAACGCCGGCATCAATCCGGCGCTGCTCAATCCCCTGGCCGGCGCCGATGGCGCGCCGCCGCCGGCCGCCGGGTTCACCGAACTGGACGCCACGCAGTACGTGGCCAAGGGCAGCGCGGCCGACAAGCTGGCCGCGCTGGGCCTGCCCCTGCCGTCGGGCAACGCCGCTGCGGGCGCCGCGGACGCACTGAGCAAGCTGATGGGGTCGGCCGAGACCGACATGTACGCCGTCATGGCGCTGTTTCAGAAGATGGCGCAAGAGCAGCGCAACGCCGCGCGCACGGAACGCGCCGCGTCGATGGACGCGCAGGTCCAGGCCCTGCATTCCGCGGCGGACAAGATCAAGGAAGCCGCAGAAGAGCGCTTCAAGGGCGCGCTGGCCCAGGGCATCAGCCAGATCGTGGGCGGCGTCATGCAGGCCGGCGTGGGGCTCGGCGGGATGGCCGCGATGGGCGCGTCGGCGCGCATGACGACCACCTCCAGCCCGCTTACCGCACAGCAGACGGTCACGCAGGCCAAGCTGGACGGTTTTGCCGCCAACTCCTCCGGCATCGGCCAGGGCCTGAGCGGCGTGGCCGGCGGCGTCGGCGGCATCATTCAGGCGAACTACGACCGCAAGGCAGGCGAAGCCGACGCCGCGCGCGCCCACCTGGAAGCCGACGCCAAGGTATTCGAGTCGGGCGTGCAGCATGCCAACGACCTGATGCAGCAGATGATGGACGTCATTCGTGATGTTCGCGACAAGCTCGGCGCCATCGAACAGAGCCGCAGCGAGACGAATCGCGGCATCGCCCGCAACCTCTGAACCCGCCTGGGGAGCCATCACTATGGATATCCGGCCTTCTACCGGCAACGCCGGCCTGACACCCGCGCTGGACCCGTCCGGTGCCGGCGCGGTCGCGGGCGCCGCGGCCCAGGCCGCCTTGCAGGCGGCCAGCGGACTGGACCTGGCCGCGCTGGCCTCGCAATGGGCCTCGAGCGTGGCGCAGGCGCGCAACGGCGCCGGCGACGGCGTCACCAATGCCAACGGCAAGCCCGCCATCGCGCCGCCGGCGCGTGAATTCTCGGCCTCGGAAATGGTGGACCTGCTGCGCGCGCTGCAAGGCAAGACGCAGGACGCGCAATTGCGCAGCGCCAAGGAAAACATCGAGAACAACCGCATCGAGCAGGCCAAGAACAACGAAGAGCAGCTGCGCAAGGTCGACGAGTGGATCCAGAAGAGCAAGGACGCCGAGAAGGGCGGCATCCTGGGCAAGATCTTCGGCTGGATCGGCGCCATCGTGGCGGCGATCGCGGCGGCCCTGATGGTGGTGGCGGCCGTGGCGGCCACCGCGGTGACCGGGGGCGCGGCAGGTCCGGTGATGGTCACGCTGGCGGCGATTGCGGTGGCAGGGGCGGTGAGCATGCTGGCCAACCAGATATCGGCCGAGTGCGGCGGGCCCGAGATCAGCATCAGCAACCTGGTCACGCAGGCGGTCAGCAAGCTGTTGCAGGCGTTTGGCGTCGAGCCTGAAATGGCCGAGAAGATCGGCAACATCGTCGCGGGCGCATCCATGCTGCTGACCGGCGCGATCCTGATCGAACCCGGTGCGCTGGGCAAGATGGCCGGCGCCATTGCGGTGCTGGCCGGGGCAGATCCGCAGACCGCCGGCTATATCGCCATGGCCGTCGGCCTGGCGGCCACCATCACCGTGGGCATCGTGATGGCGGTGGCCACTTTCGGCGCGGGCGCCGTGTCGGCCGGGGCCAACGCGGCGGCCAATGTCGGTTCCCAGACGGCGCGCACCGTGGCCGATTCGGTCAAGACGGCCGGGCAGGTGGCCTCGGGCGCGGCGGCGGTGGTCAAGGGCGCGGGCCAGATCGCCACCGGCGTCGAAACCATCCAGTCGGCCCAGGCGCAGGAGGCGGCCGACAAGGTGCTGGCCGACAAGAAGGCGCTCGAGGCCCTGCTGGTCAAGCTGCAGGCCTCGATGGAAGAAGACCGCGAACAGATCAAGACCGTGATGCAGGCGATGGACGAGTCCATGCAGCTGGTCAGCAAGATGATCAACGCCGCCGCCGACAGCATGAGCCAGGTCACCGCCAATATCGGCAAGCGCGCCATGGTTTGACCAGCGCAACATCGGAACCCACACCATGTCCCAATCTTCATCCGCGAATGTGCGCAGCCCCTTCGGGCAGCAACTGTATGACGGCCTGGCGGCGCTGCCCGGCAGCCAACGCCTGACCGCCGACCAGCTCGAAGTGATCTACGCGATGGCCTATGCCCACGTGGCCCAGGCCCAGTACGCGCAGGCCTTGCCGCTGTTCGCTTTCCTGTCGCAGTACGGGCCGACCCGCAAGCACTACCTCGCGGGCCTGGCGTTGTGCCTGCAGATGCAGGCCCGCTTCGAAGAAGCGATCCGCATCCAGTCGCTGATCGGCGTGCTGTTCCCGCCGTCGCCGGAAGCCACCTTGCGCGTGGCCGAATGCCAGCTGGCGCTGGCCCAATCCGAAGCCGCGCGGGAATCGTTGCGGCTGGTGGTGGCGGCGGCCGAGGCCGACAGCGCCTATGCCCAGGCCGGCGCGCGCGCCGCCTCTTTGCTGGCGCTGGCTGAGAAGGAGGTCCGCCCATGAGTCGGGAACGCCATGAACGATAGGGTGGGCACAGCCTCGGCAACGGCCGTCTCGGGTGAGACGGCTTTTGTACTTGAGGCGGACGACGCGCGTTGCCTGGCCGAAGTGGGCTTTCTGGCCGCGGGCCGCGGCGACGTCGCGCGCGCCGATGCCATCTTCCACGCGCTGCGCGCCTTGCGCCCCGGCCGCGCCTACCCCTGGCTGGGTTTGGCGGTGGCGCGCCTGAACGCGGGCCGGGCCGACGAGGCCGTGCGGCTGCTGGAGCAGGGCGAGGCCAGCGCCGCGGGGGAACGCACGCTGCTGGCCGCCTGGCGCGGCCTGGCGCTGCAGCTGGCGGGCCGCAACGCCGAAAGCGTGCGCCTGCTGCAGGCCTGCGCCGAGACAGACGCCGACGGCGAGGGCGCCGTGCTGGCGCGTTCGCTGTTGGGATTGCAAACCGATCAACGCTAGGAAAATCATGGAAATCACCGCGCTTTCCGCCGCCTTGTCGCCCGCGCTGGACTCGGTCAAGGCCGCGCCGGCCGCCACGCCGTCCGAGCTGGCCACCGAACGCTTCAACCAGTTGATGGCCGCGCCCGAGGCCGGCGCGCCGGCCTTGACCGGCCTGCAAGCGGCGCTGCAATCGGCATTCACGCCCGGCGTCGACGCGGCCCCGGCCACGCTGGGCAACCAGATCCTGTCCAGCCTGCGCAGCACCACCACCGAGTATTCGGAAAAGTGGCAGAACATCTCCGGCCGCCTGGACGCCATGTCCACCGAGCCGTCCATCGCCGACATGCTGCGCCTGCAGGCCGATCTGGTGCAGATCTCGGTGCAGTACGAAATGGTCGGCAAGGCCGTTTCGCGCACCACGCAAAACATCGATACGCTCGTCAGGATGTCCTAATGCACGCCGTTGCCCCGTTGTTCCTTCCCGCCGTTCCCGGCGCCTCAGCGCTGCGGCATCTGCGCTGGCTGCTGTTCGCGCTGGCGCTGCTGCTGGCCGCGTGCGGCTCGCGCGTCGAGCTGTTTTCGGCCGCCAATGAAAGCGAGGCCAACGAGGTGCTGTCGGTGCTGCTCGATGCCGGCATCTCGGCGCAGAAGGCCACCACCAAGACCGGCGTGGCCGTGTCGGTGGACGGCCAGCAGGTGGCCCGCGCGCTGGATATCCTGCGCGCCCGCGGCCTGCCGCGCGAACGCTTCGACGGCATGGGCCAGATCTTCCGCAAGGAAGGCCTGGTGTCGTCGCCGCTGGAAGAGCGCGCCCGCTACATCTACGCCCTGTCGCAGGAACTCACCAACACGCTGTCGCAGATGGACGGCGTGCTGGCCGCCCGGGTGCACGTGGTGCTGCCCGAGCGCGGCGGCGTCGGCGAAACCACCACGCCGTCCACGGCCGCGGTGTTCATCAAGCACCAGACCGGCTACAACCTGGACGCGCTGCAGCCGCAGATCCGCAAGCTGGTCACGCATGCCATTCCCGGGCTGACCGAAGACCGCGTGTCGATCGCGCTGGTGTCGGCGCAGCCGGCCGGCGCGGCGGCGGCCGCGGCCAATGCGGCGCGCCAGGCCATGGGGGGGGATGGGGGCGAAGGCACTTCTCCGGCGCTGACCGCGTGGCTGATCGGGCTGATCGTGCTGGTGCTGGCGCTGGCCGGCGTCATTGGCTACCTGCTCTGGCGCTATGGCATGCCCCGCCGCGCCCGGCCCGAGCGCCGCGAACCCGTGACGGACGGGCGCTAGCGATGACGCTGGCGTTGACCGCGCTGGACCGTCGGCTGGTTGAATTCAACCAGTTGCCCAGCCGCACCCTGCACCCCAGCCGCCATGCGGCCTATGCGCCGCCGGCCACGCTGGCGGCGATCGCCGCCGCGCCGGCGCTGGCAGCGGGTTGGCACCGGCACTGGTCGCGCGACATCCTGGACGCCCTGGGCCTGCGCCAGCGTCCCGTGACGGACCCGGACCGGCCCGAACTGGCGCTGGCGCTGCTGGCCCCCGATGCGTTGGCGCAGTGCGCGCGCCGGCTGGGTGCGGTGCTGTGCGGCCCGCGGCTGCGCCGCGCCATAGCTGGCGACGAGGTGCGCATGCTGATCGCGGCGCTGGGCGCGGACCTGCTGGACTTCACCCGCCGCACCGCCGGCTCGCTGCATGGCGGCATTGCCGCCAGCAGCGCCTGGTCGCTGGCCGAGACCACCGCCGCGGTGGACACGCTGGGGCGCGACGCGCTGCGCGCCGCCCTGGCCCGCGGCGGTCCCGAACTGGCGCAGCGCGCCGAATTGAAACTGCCCGACCTGCCCGCCGGCCCACCGCCCTTGCCGGGGCAAGAGGCGCTGTCGCTGGGCTTGTCGCTACTGAAGAAAACGGATCCCACATGGCTTTCCTCATTCCCCGCGATCCGCTGACGCCGCGAGCCGCCGCCGGCCGCATCGATCCGGCCCTGCGCGTGCTGCGGGCGGCCGATCACGCGGCCTGGGCGGATGCCGGGCAACTGCTGGCGCAGGCGCGGACCCAGGCTGACGAGATCATCGGCGGCGCCCAGGCGGCCTTCGAGGCCGAGCGCGAACGCGGCTATCAGGAAGGCCGCGAATCGGCGCTGCTGGACCAGGCCGAAAAGATGATCGAAACCGTCGGCCGCACGGTCGAGTATTTCGCGGGCGTCGAAAACGAGATGGTCGAACTGGTCATGTCGGCCGTGCGCAAGGTGGTCGATGGTTTTGACGACCGTGAAAAAGTCATGGTGGTGGTGCGCAACGCCCTGGCGGTGGTGCGCAACCAGAAGCAGATGACGCTGCGCCTGAACCCGGCCGAAGTGGACACGGTGCGCGAGCAGATCAACGACCTGCTGGCCGCCTACCCCGGCGTGGGCTACCTGGACATCCTGGCCGACGGCCGGCTGGCGCGCGGCGCCTGCATCCTGGAAAGCGAGATCGGCATGGTCGAAGCCAGCCTGGAAGGGCAGATCCAGGCGCTGCGCCAGGCTTTCCAGCGCACCCTGGGCAGCCGGGTCTAGCGATGCGCCAATTCGACTACATCTCGGAAATGATGTCGCTGGCGCTGCAGGACACGCCGACGCTGCGCATCAAGGGCCGGGTCACGCAGGTGATCGGCACCATCATCAAGGCCGTGGTGCCCTCGGTGAAGGTGGGCGAGGTCTGCATCCTGCGCAATCCGGGCGAGAACTTCGAGATGAAGGGCGAGGTCGTCGGCTTTGCCCGCGACGCCGCGCTGCTCACGCCCATCGGCGACATGTACGGCATTTCCACGGCGACCGAGGTCATTCCCACCGGCCGGGCCCACATGGTGCCCGTGGGCCCGGGCCTGCTGGGCCGCGTGCTGGACGGCCTGGGCCGGCCGCTGGACGAGGCCGAACTGGGGCCGCTGGAAGCCAGCAAGTTCTACCCCGTGTTCGCCGAGGCGCCGGACCCGCTCAAGCGTCGCATCATCTCGCAGCCGCTGGAACTGGGCGTGCGGGCGCTGGACAGCGTGCTGACCTGCGGCGAAGGCCAGCGCATGGGCATCTTCGCGGCGGCAGGCGGCGGCAAGTCGACGCTGATGGGCATGCTGGTCAAGGGCGCCGACGTGGACGTGACCGTGGTGGCGCTGATCGGCGAACGCGGCCGCGAAGTGCGGGAATTCCTGGAACACGAGCTGGGCCGCGAAGGCCGCCGCAAGAGCGTCATCGTCTGCGCCACCAGCGACAAGTCGTCGATGGAACGGGCCAAGGCCGCCTATGTGGCCACCGCCATCGCCGAGTATTTCCGCGACCAGGGCAAGCGCGTGCTGTTCCTGATGGATTCGGTGACGCGCTTTGCCCGCGCCCAGCGCGAGATCGGCCTGGCCGCGGGCGAACCGCCGACCCGCCGCGGCTATCCGCCGTCGGTGTTCGCCACCCTGCCCAAGCTGATGGAGCGCGCCGGCATGAACGAGCACGGCTCCATCACCGCGCTGTACACCGTGCTGGTCGAAGGCGATGACATGACCGAGCCCATCGCCGACGAAACGCGCTCGATCCTGGACGGCCACATCGTGCTGTCGCGCAAGCTGGGCGCCGCCAACCACTATCCCGCCATCGACGTGCTGGCCTCGGCCAGCCGCGTCATGAACGCCGTCATCACGCCCGAACACAAGCAGGCCGCCGGCCGGCTGCGCGAGCTGATGGCCAAGTACCAGGAAGTGGAGCTGCTGGTGAAGATCGGCGAATACAAGCGCGGCGGTGACGCGGTGACCGACGAGGCCATCGACAAGATCGGCGCCATCAACCAGTTCCTGCGCCAGCGCACCGACGAACGGGCCACGCTGGCCGACGCCCTGGCGCAGATGAGCGCCATCGTGGGGACGCGATGAGCGTCTTTGACGAACTGCTGGCCATAAAACGGTTCCGCGAGGGCCAGGCCGAGATCGCGGTGTCGCGCCAGCGCCTGCGCCAGGCCGAGGCCGATGCTGCGCGGCAGGCCTCGGAACAGGCGCTGGCGGATTTCCGCGAGGCCGCCGACAGGCAGGAACGCGAGATGTACCGCGACCTGTGCAGCCGCGTGGTGCGGGTACGTGAAATCGAAAACGTACTGCAGGGCGTGGCGGGCCTGCGCGAGGGCGAGCGCCAGTGCGAAACGGCGCTGGAACAGGCCGCCCAGCGCCTGCACGAAGAAAGCCAGGCGCTGGCTGACAGCCGCGTCCGCCATCAGCAGGCGGTGCGACTGACCGGCAAGTTCGTCGAGCTGGCCAGCATCCACCTGGCCGAGCACCTGAAGGCGCTGGAGCACAAGGAAGACATGGAAATGGAAGAGGCCGCCACGCTGTCGCGCGACCGCGAAGACTGGGAACAGCACGAGGAGTTCGAGCCGGCATGAGCATCGACCGACGCATCGGCCTGGAAACCGCCATCCCCCAGGGAACCGGCCTGGCGCAATCCGATGGCCAGGCCCCCGGCCGCCACGCCAGCGACGCCGACCGGCGCGCATTCGAACAGGCGCTTGCGCAGGACGCCGACGCGGACGGCAAGCCGCCCGCGCCGCCCGCTGCGACGCCGTTTTCCTTGTTTGGCGCCGCCGCATCGGTCGCGACCGGACCTGCCGAGGCACCGTCCACCGCGCTGACCGATGCGCTGCTGGACAGCGCCGAACAACTGCTGGTGGCCGATGGCAGCCAGGGCCGGCGCCAGGTGCGCGTGGAATTGAAAGACGACGTGCTGCCCGGCGTGAGCGTGTCGGTCTATGAAGAAGAAGGCCGTGTCGTCGCCGACTTCGTCTGCGCCAACGAAGACTCGCGCGAGCGCCTGACTGCGATGGCGCGGCCGCTGGCCGAGCAATTGGCCGATAGCCTGGCGCGGCCGGCGCGCGTGCGCGTCAGCGCCGACGATCCCGAATATCCCTGCCTGGCCGAGACCGACGCTTCGGCGCCGGCCCGTTGACCCCTGGAACCCATGACCGCAAGTTCGCAACATCTCTTGCCGCGCCTGACCGCCAACGAAGCCCGCGCCCGCTCGCTGATCGCGCGCCACGGCGCCGACCTGTCCGTGACGCTGGCGCCGCTGGCCGGCGCCGACGCCGAACCGGCGCACTGGCGCCTGGGCTTCACGCCCGGTGTGCCCGACGCCCTGCGCCAATCCGCCACCCTGGCGGCCGACCTGGAATGGGCCGGCGCGCGGCTACGCCTGGGCCTGCCTGCCAGCGCCGCCGATGCCTGGCTGGCCGCAAGGTTGCCGGGCCTGGAAGCCGACGCCTTGCCGCCCGCGCTGGTGGCCACCGCCATCGAGACCCTGCTGGCCGAAGTGGTGGCTGGCCTGAGCGAGGCCTCGCCCGGCGGCCCGGTGCGCGTGGTGGGGCGTGACGGCCCGGCGCCCGCCCTGGCGCAGGCCTGGACCCTCGCCGCGCGCCATTCGGCCACCGGCCATACCGTCTACGCCACGCTGGAGGCCGACGGCCTGGGCCTGATGCTGCTGGCCGGCCTGGTGGGCCGCGCCGCGCCCGCCGCCAACGACATCGACGCCGACGCGGTGCCGGTGCGCATCGCCGCCTGCCTGGGCTGGACTTGGTTGCCGGCCGCGGAACTGCGCACCCTGGCCCCGCGCGACACCGTTTTCCTGGACCACAGCCTGGTGACGCCGGACGGCGAACTGTGGCTGGGCGCCGGCGGCCAGGGGCTGCGCGTGCGCCGGCAGGATTCCTCATACCTCATCACTCAAGGCTGGACTTCCCTCATGACCGAGACGCCGCAAACACCGCCCGATGCCGAGTCGGGCGCCCCGACGCCGCTCGACATCGATGCCATTCCCGTCAGGCTCACGTTCGAGCTGGGCGAACGCCAGATCACGCTGGGCGAACTCAAGCAGTTGCAGCCGGGCGAAACCTTCGACCTGGAACGGCCACTGGCCGACGGCCCCGTGCTGGTGCGCGCCAACGGCGCACTGGTCGGCAGCGGCGAACTGGTCGAGATCGACGGCCGCATCGGCGTGACCTTGCATCGCCTGGGCAAGGCGGGCGCATGAGCGGCGCGGATCCCATCAGCCTGGCGGTCGTACTGGCGCTGTTGGCGCTGGTGCCGCTGGCTGCCGTCATGACCACCTCGTTCCTGAAGATCGCGGTGGTGCTGACGCTGGTGCGCAATGCCATGGGCGTGCAACAGGTGCCGCCGAACATGGCGCTGTACGGGCTGGCGCTGATCCTGTCGGCCTACGTGATGGGGCCGGTGGTGATGCAGATCGGCGACGAACTGCGCGCCCCGCCTGCCGTGGTGGCGCCGGGCCAGCCCCAGCCTGACCGGCTGGAAGGCATCCTGGATGCCGTGGCGCGCGGCGCCGAGCCGATGCGCGCCTTCATGCTGAAGAACAGCCGGCCCGAGCAGCGTGACTTCTTCATGCGCACCGCGCGCGGCCTGTGGGGCGAGCAACAGGCGCGCAACCTGAAGCAGGACGACCTGCTGGTGCTGATTCCGTCGTTCCTGCTGTCGGAACTGACCGCGGCCTTCCAGATCGGCTTCCTGCTGTACCTGCCGTTCGTCATCATCGACCTGATCGTGTCCAACATCCTGTTGGCCATGGGCATGATGATGGTGTCGCCGGTGACGATCTCGATGCCCTTGAAGCTGTTCCTGTTCGTCATGGTCGACGGCTGGACGCGGCTGATCCAGGGCCTTGTGCTGTCCTACGCCTGAGGCCGCCATGGGAACCGTCGACCTCGTTTCCTACATGACCCAGGCGCTGTACCTGGTGCTGTGGCTGTCGCTGCCGCCGATCGCCGTGGCGGCGATAGTGGGCACGCTGTTTTCGCTGTTCCAGGCGCTGACGCAGATCCAGGAACAGACGCTGTCGTTTGCCGTCAAGCTGATCGCCGTGTTCGCGACCATCATGCTGACGGCGCGCTGGCTCAGCGCCGAGCTCTACAACTTCACGATTTCCGTGTTCGATCTCTTCTACAAGATCCACTAGGAGCGACACGCGGCCATGATCTCGGGCATCACCTACGTCGAAGCGAAAGTCTTCCTGGGCACGCTGGCGCTGACGCAGCCGCGGATCCTGGCGCTGTGCGCGATGCTGCCCCTGTTCAACCGCCAGCTGCTGCCCGGCATGCTGCGCTACGCCATCTGCGCGGCCATCGGCATCGTGCTGGTGCCGGCGCTGTCGCCGCGCTACGTGCAGATGGATCCGTCCGCCATCGAACTGGTGCTGCTGGTCGTCAAAGAAGTCTTCGTCGGCCTGGTGATGGGCTTCCTGGTGGCGATTCCGTTCTGGATCTTCGAGGCCGTGGGCTTCGTGGTGGACAACCAGCGCGGCGCCAGCCTGGGCGCCACCATCAACCCGGCCACGGGCAACGATTCGTCGCCGCTGGGCATCCTGTTCAACCAGGCCTTCATGGTGTTCTTCCTGGTGGGCGGGGGCTTCACGCTGATGCTGACGATGCTGTACGACAGCTTTCGGCTGTGGGACCTGTGGGACTGGGCCCCCACGCTGCGCCGCGAAAGCGTGCCGCTGATGCTGGACCAGCTGGGCCGCTTCCTGCGGCTGACGCTGCTGTTTGCCGCGCCCGCGATCGTCGCCATGTTCCTGGCCGAAGTCGGCCTGGCGCTGGTCAGCCGTTTCGCGCCGCAGTTGCAGGTGTTCTTTCTGGCCATGCCCATCAAGAGCGCGCTGGCCCTGCTGGTGATGGTGCTGTACATGAACACGCTGTTCGAGTATGCCGCCGAGGCCACCGGCCAGATCAGTTCGGCCCTGCCGTTCCTGGACAACCAATGGCGGGCGCCATGAGCGGCGAAAAGACCGAACAGCCAACCACCAAGAAGCTGCGCGACGCCCGCCAGAAGGGCGACGTCGCGCACAGCAAGGACTTCACCCAGACGTTGCTGGTGCTGTCGCTGTTCGGCTACATGCTGGGCAACGCCCACGGCATCGTCGAGGCGCTGGGGCGGCTGATCCTGATCCCCTCGACGCTGGTTGGGCAGCCCTTCGAACAGGCGCTGCCCCTGGCGCTGGACGCGGCGCTGCGCGAGGCGGTGTACCTGGTGCTGCCCTTCGTGCTGATCGTGCTGGTGGTGGGCATGTTCTCGGAATTCCTGCAGGTGGGGGTGGTGCTGGCATTCGAAAAGCTCAAGCCGTCGGCCAAGAAGCTGGACGTGATGAGCAACCTGAAGAACATCTTCTCGAAGAAGAACCTGGTCGAGCTGCTCAAGTCCATCGTCAAGATCGCCTTCCTGTCGGTGCTGGTGACGCTGGTGGTGCGCGATGCGCTGCCCGAACTGATGGCGGTGCCGCACAGCGGCCTGGCCGGTCTTGAGGCCGGCGTGGGCGGCATGATGCGCACGCTGATCATCAACATCGCCGTCGCCTACGTGGTGATCTCGCTGGCCGATTTCGTCTGGCAGCGCATGCAGTACCGCAAGGGGCTGATGATGAGCAAAGAAGACATCAAGCAGGAATTCAAGGAGATGGAGGGCGACCCCCACATCAAGCACAAGCGCAAGCACCTGCACCAGGAAATGGTGATGCACGGCGCGGTGGCCAATACGCGCAAGGCCTCGGTGCTGGTGACCAACCCGACCCACCTGGCGGTGGCGATCTACTACGAACCCGGCGAAACCCCGTTGCCGATGGTGCTGGCCAAGGGCGAGGGCGCCCTGGCCGAGCAGATGATGCAGGCGGCGCGAGAAGCCGGCGTGCCGGTGATGCAGAACATTCCCCTTGCGCGCGCGCTGATGGCGTCCGCGCAACCCGATCAGTACATTCCCAGCGAGTTGATCGAGCCCGTTGCCGAAGTCTTGCGGCTCGTCAGGAAACTGGCTGCCCATCCGGACGCCCCGACATGAACGCACATCCCCTGATTTCCGCCTACGCCGCCCGCCACGGGCTGGCGCCCTCCACCCGGCCCGACGGCCGCGTCACGCTGGTGATCGACGACACCTACCGCGTACATCTGCAACCCGGCCGCGATGGCTGGCTGGCGATGAGCGCGCGGCTGTGCGCCCTGCCGGCCAGGAACGCCGGCCGCGACGAGCTGGTGCAGGAGATCGGCAAGCTCGCCGCCGGCATGCTGGCGCGGCATGCGGCCGCCTGCGTGGTGGATCCGCAGGGCCGGGCGCTGTGGCTGCAGCAGTCGCTGCGCCCGGGCAGCAGCGAATTGGAACTGGACGAAGCCATGGGCGCGTTCGCGAACGCGCTTTCCTTTTGGGCCGGCGCCGTGCGGCGGCTGGCATGAACACGCGATACGGGCGCAGCGCCCGAGGAGAAAGAGTGTTGAAGCGGATGATACTGGCGACCGCGTTGTCGCTGGGCCTGGCGGCAGGCGCGCAAGCCGCGCCGAACTGGCCGAACGTGCCCTATAGCTACTATGCCCGCGACGAAAACCTGCAGACGCTGCTGCGCGAGTTTGCCGGCGGCTTCAGCCTGTCGCTGCAGCTCGGGCCCAACGTCACGGGCACCGTCAACGGCAAGTTCAACGCCAATACGCCTACCGAATTCCTGGACCGGCTGGGCGGCGTCTACGGCTTCAACTGGTTCGTCTATGCGGGCACGCTGTTCGTCAGCCGCACCAACGACATGAAGACGCGCTCGGTCAGTGCCATGGGCAGCTCGATCAGCGCGCTGCGCCAGGCCTTGCAGCAACTGGGCGTGCTGGACCCGCGGTTTGGCTGGGGCGAATTGCCGGACCAGGGCATTGCGCTGGTGTCCGGCCCGCCGGGCTATGTGGACCTGGTCGAACGCACCGTGGCCGCGCTGCCGATGGGCGCGGGCGGCCAGCAGGTGGCGGTGTTCCGGCTCAAGCATGCTTCGGTCAATGACCGCACCATCAGCTACCGCGACCAGAAGGTCGTGACGCCCGGCCTGTCGACCGTGCTGCGCAACCTGATCACGGGCGGCGGCGGCGGGGCCAACAACGAAACCCTGGCGGCCATCGCCGCGCCCCTGCGCGACAACCCGCCGGCCTTTCCGCAGGTGGGCGGCGACAGCGCGGCGCCGCCAGCCAATGCCGGCGGCGGCCAGGCGCCGGCCCCGGCAGGTGCCGCCAAATCGGGCCTGCGCCTGCGCGAACCCACGGTGCAGGCCGATGCGCGCCTGAACGCCATCATCGTGCAGGACATTCCCGACCGCATTCCCATCTATCGCAGCCTGATCGAACAGCTGGACCTGCCCAGCACGCTTGTCGAGATCGAGGCCATGATCGTGGACGTGAATTCCGACCTGGTCAGCGAACTGGGCGTGACCTGGGGCGCGCGCGCCGGCAGCACCTCGTTCGGCTACGGCAACATGGCCTTGAGCCCCAGCGGCGGCCTGCCGCTGGAAAGCGGGGCGGCGCTCTCGCCGGGTACCATCGGCATCAGCGTGGGCAACACCTTGGCGGCGCGCCTGCGTGCGTTGCAGACCAAGGGCCAGGCCAACATCCTGTCGCAGCCGTCCATCCTGACGGCGGACAACCTGGGTGCCATGATCGACCTGTCGGACACCTTCTACATCCAGACCCGCGGCGAGCGCGTGGCGACCGTCACGCCGGTCACCGTGGGCACGTCGCTGCGGGTGACGCCGCGCCATATCGAGGCCAAGAGCGGTTCGCGGGTGGAACTGACGGTGGACATCGAAGATGGCCGCATCCAGGAAGAGCGCCAGATCGACAACCTGCCCACGGTCAGGAAGAGCAACATCAGCACCCTGGCCATCGTCGGCAACGACCAGACGCTGCTGATCGGCGGCTACAACAGCAGCCAGAATTCCGAGCAGGTCGACAAGGTGCCGATCCTGGGCGACATCCCGGGCCTGGGCATCCTGTTCTCCAACAAGTCCAAGACCGTGCAGCGTCGCGAACGCCTGTTCCTGATCCGGCCGAAGGTGGTGGCGATCAATGGCGAAATGGTGGCCACGCCGGGCGGGGCGGGCACCGGGCCGATGCTCAACGCCACCTGGGGGGACGGCCGCATGACGGCGGGACAGTATCTGGACCTGGCGCAAAGCCAGCGCACCCGCATCCTGTTCGGACCGAACGTGGAATTGCGGCGGTCGAGCGGCCCGTTGCGGGCCTCGGAATGGCTGGAGGGCGTGCCGACCGCCGACCCGGTCGCCACGCCGGTGCTCGAAGGCAAGTCCAGCGCGCGCCAGGGGCCGGTGATCCAGATCGAACCGGTGGCGGCGCCGGGGACGGGCAGGGCGCCGTGATGGGGCGGCGCGGCATCGGCTATCGAATGGGGTCGGCGCCGCCGGCACGGGCCGCCGTGCGGTCGCCGGCGCCCGCCGATGCTCAGTCGTCCAGGTGCAGGCCCTTGGCGGCCAGCTTGTCGCGCAGGGCTGTGCGCGCGCGTGACAGGCGGCTGCGCACGGTGCCGATCGGCACCGTCAGCAACGCGGCAGCGTCTTCATAGGAAATGTCGTCCAGCCCGACCATGAGCAGGATGTCGCGCATGTTGGCCGGCAGTTCGTCCAGCGATTCCTGCAGCAGCGCCATAGTCTGGTTCTGCTCCAGGATGCGATCCGGGGACAGGTCGTTGGAGGCATGCTCGGCCAGCACGCTGTCGCTGACGAAGTCGTGACGTCGCTCGGGCGCCCGCGACAGGTAGTTGCGCACCAGGTTCAGCGCGATGCCGTACAGCCAGGAAGACAGTTGCGATTCGCCGCGAAAGCTGCGGTAGGACCGGGCGGCTTCGACGAACGCCTGCTGGGCCAGGTCTTCGGCTTCGGTGGTGTTGCCGATGTGCTTGATGATGAAGCGCTGCAGGCGGGTGGAATGTTCGCGCACCAGGTCCCGCAGCAGGTATTCCTCGCCCGTGTCCCAACCCGGCCCGTCGCCGTCAGCGCGAATGGGCGGCAGATCCGCTTCCGGGGAAGCGGTTGTGCAATCGCTGGGGTTGGTCATGGAAGGGGAAAAGAAACGTGTATTAAGCTACAAGTTACTACCGGGATGACGCGAATTATCGCAGCATACCGGTGTCACAATATTTCGAAAATGGAAATATTGAGGCAAAAGTAGCTTTTTTTTAGTCAGAAATGTAAATAGAAGTAAACCGTTACTCGGCGGTATTCCGGAACCCGGAATCAGGGACGGAAAAGTCCTGGCGGGTTTACGCCTTGAGCAGTTCGCGCAGCCAACCGGCTGCGGTGCTGAGTGCGACGGGGCTTTGGCCAGACTGGGCGGCGTGTTCGAAGCGGGCCTGCATGGCCTGGTCGAGCTGGCCGCGGCGCGCGGCATCCAGGCTGGCCGGCGCCACGCCGGCATCGGCACAGGCCTGCTGGAACGCGGGGGTGCCGTGTGCGGCCGAGACCGCCAACCGGGTCAGGAAATCCACGCCCGACAGCGCATCGCTGGAGGTCTGCGCCATGTCGAGCGCCAACGAAACCGTGCGGGCGGAGAGGGGCTTGCCGGGGTTGGGCTCCAGGCCCAGCTCGCGCGAGACGGCGCTGGCGATGCCTTGGCCGTAGCTGCGGGCCAGCGCCTGGGCGAACATTTCGGTCGTGTCGACATTGGGTGCGACCCATGCCACGCTGCGGCCGCCGGGCGTGGCGCCCATGCCCAGGACCTGCAGTGTTTCGCCCGCGATGTCGACATAGATGTCTTGACCGCTCTCGGCGGCCTTGGAGAAGGCCTCGAGAGAGACGAATGACGACGAAGGGGTAACCGATGAGATTGTCATGCAGCCAATAAATCCGGCGTGTCCGAAATCCGGCCAGAAAGAGGTCTTAACGGCGGGGTCCGAGAACCCCTGTGATTAAGTAACCCCGATGGCGCTTTGGTTCCATCGCCGGGACACGTACGCGGATTTTAAGCTATTGCGTGGGTTGGGGCAGGCAGCGCGAAACAGGGCGTTACCGCATTGCGGCTGCGCCCGCGCGCTACTTCGCTTCGTAGACCTCGTCAGCCGCCAGCAGGATGTCCACGGGAGGGTCAAAGCCGATGACCCGCGCGGTCTGCAGGTTCAGCGCGATCTTGGCCGGGTCGATCCACACCTGGCTGAGTTCGCGCGGCTTGGCGCCGTTGAAGATGCGCGCCATCGTTTCCGCGTAGAACAGCCCTACGTACGAGTAGTCCGCCTGGGCCAGGCTCAGCAGCAGGCCATGCTTGACCTCTTCGGACCCCAGCATCGAAAAGCTGGGGACCCGCGCCTGGCGCAGGATCTCGGCCACCGTGTCGACCGACGCGGGCGTCACGCCCCGGTGCACCGTCACGTAGGCGGCATCGATCTGCGGCGCCAGCCTGGCATAGCATTCCAGCGCGTTGCGGGTGGCGACTTCGGGGGCGATGCCATTGGACGGCGCGTTGCACGTCAGCACCTTGAAACCCTGTTCGCGCGCCACCTGCTCCACTGCCTCCACCGCGCTGTAGGTGCGCCCTTCGGGGCTGTCCTCATACACCAGTCCCAGCCGCTTGAACGGCACGATCTCGTGGAACAGGCGCACCTGGCGTTGATAGCGTTCGGGCTGCACGCGGGCGTGCAGATTGTCCAGCCCGCTGTCCTGCGCCGAGCGGGTGATGCGGGCGCCGACCGCATCGCTGGTCGAGGCCACGATGGTCGGCACGGGCGCGCCCATGCCCGCCATGTCCTGGCCGGCCCAGGTGCCCATGGCGAGGATCAGGTCGATGTCTTTCTTGCCTTCCAGCCGCTGCTTGATCGATTCGCGCACGGCCGGGCGCTGGGCGGCGTCGAAATTGCCAGGCTGCCACCAGGCGTCGCGCACGAATTCCAGCGTGTCGCTGCGAGCGTTGTCGGCCAGGAACTCCCACATCTGCTTGCCGCTCAGGCCATCGGGAATGGTGGGCACGGTGATCCAGCCCAGCTTCTGCAGGCCGTCCACCGTGACGCGCAAGGTGCGGGGGTATTCGCTGTAGTCGCCGCTTTCGAAATAGCCGATGCGCCACTTCTTGCCATCGGGGCGGGCCACGGGCTTGGTGGGGAACACCTGGGGGGCGGCAGCGGGGGGCGCCGCTGCCGGCGTCCCGGCCGTGGCGCCAGCCGCCGATGCGCCAGACGCCGCGGCCTGGGCCAGGCACGCGGCGGGCGCCAGCAGGGCCAGGCTCAGCAATAGGGTGGGCAGCGATGTCTTCATGGGCGGCGGATCACGATCAAGGTGATGTCATCGGATTGTTCCGCGCCGTCGGCAAAGGCCTGCACGTCTTCCAGCAGACGCTTGGCCAGGCTGGCCGCCGGCACGGGGGGGTTGGACAGCACGGCCAGCAGGCGCGGGTCGCCATACTGCGCATTCTGCGGATTCACGGCCTCGGTGACGCCATCGGTGTAGCCCACCAGCATTTCGCCGGGTGCCAGCAGCGTCGACAGGCAGCGGTATTCCAGGTCTTCCTGCACGCCGCAGGCCGGGCCGCTGCGACCTTGCAGCAGCCGCACCACGCCGTCGGCGCCCACCACTGCGGGCGGCAGGTGGCCGGCGTTGGCCCATTGCAGTTCGCCCGTGGTCATGTCCAGCACGCCGATCAGCAGCGTGACGAACATCATGTTCGGGTTGTTCTCGGACAGCCGGTTGTTGATCTTCTGCATCATCAACGCCGGGTCGGTCTCATCCTCGGCGGTGGCCCGGATCAGCGTGCGCGTGACCGCCATGAACAGCGCGGCCGGGACGCCCTTGTCCGACACGTCGCCGATGGCCAGGCACAGCCGTCCGTCGGGCAGCGTGAAATAGTCGTACAGGTCGCCACCGACCTCCTTGGCCGGCAGCATCACCGCGTTCAGGTCGATCCGCTCGCGCGTGATGGCCGACAGCGGCACCGGCAGCAGACCCAGCTGGATCGCGCGGGCGATGTTCAGTTCGCTCTCGAAGCGTTCGCGCGCGGTGGTTTCGCGCATCAGGCGGGCGATGTTCTCGCGCAGCTTGCGGTCCATGAACAGGAACGACGATGCCAGCCGGCCGACCTCGTCCTTGTGCCTGGCCGGCAGCGCCGCGATGTGGGCGGGTACGCTGGATTCGGCGGTCAGGTCCTGCTCGGGCAGCTGGCGGGCATAGCGGGTCAGCGTTTCCAGGGGGCGCACGATGCGCGCGGCCACCAGCCAGGCGCACACCAGCGCCACCAGCATCATGATCCCGAAGATCAGCGCCTGGCGGTTGAGCAGTTCGCGCGCCGGGGCGGTCAGGTCGCTTTCGGGCACCACCGCCACCACCGTCCAGCCCAGCGGCGCGAAGCGCGCGCTGTCGATCTGCCAGGGGCCGTCGCCGCCGTCAAAGCGCAGGCTTTGCAGCTTGCCGCTGTTGTCTTGCCGCGCCAGCAAGGCACGCAGCGTGTCGCCGCCGCTGTTCCTGGCATCCAGCAGGCCGGCCCGGGCCTGGGGCGGCGGCACCACCATGCGGCCGTCGTCGGTGGCGATGAAGATGAAGCCCGATTGCGCCAGCGTCAGCTTCGACAGCGTGTCGCGCACCGAATTCTCAAGCTGTGTGCGGCGCGTGTCGATCTGCTCGATCACGTCCTGGGCGCTGTCCGAAATGGCGAACACCCAGTTCCAGGGGCGGAAGTAACCGAAATAGGCGTAGCGCGTTTCGCCGTCGCCGCGCTGGGCCGAGGGCGGCCAGCGGTAGATGGCAAAGCCGTAGCCTGACGTGCGGCTTTCTTCCAGCAGCGCCTGCGCCAGGGGCCGGTTCTTGAAGTCGGACAGCGTCGACAGATCCCGGTCGACCATGTCGGCATTGCCGCTGGCCAGCACCTGGAAGTCGGCATCGTAGACAAACGCGTAGCGTCGGTCATCCAGCTTCAGGCGGTTGATCCAGGCGCGGGCCATGCCCTTGGCCGCTCCCTGGGTGATGATGCCGCGCTCGGCCAGGTCGGCGTAGGCGCCCAGCGCCGCCGCCACCACGGTGCCGCTTTGCATCAGCTGGCGCCGACCGCTGCGCACGGTGGATATCTTGTCCGCCAGCAGCGCGCCCCAGCGGGCCTCGGCGTCGCGCAGCACCAGCTCCATTACGTTGCTGACGGCGTGGCGCTCGCTGTTCATCACCGTGCGCGTGACGTTGCGTTGCGACGTCAGCATCACGAATGCCGCCACCGCCAGGAGCAGCGCTACGACCAGTAGAAAAATCTTGCTACGGAGCGAGCGCAACGACATGGGGGATATAGGGGGCGGGTGAGGTGATGGCGTGAAATAAGATGCAATTTGCATTAATTGTAAATACCATTGGTGCCCGTGTGTAAATACTTTGCGGCGGCGGGGCCCCATGCGTAGCGAACCAATACAAATAGTGCTCGATGGGTTGCGTCGCCGCCCCGTGCTGGAAGTCACATTGGCCTGTCTGGCCGTGTTGCTGCTGGCGCAGGCGCTGATCGGCGCCCTCAGCCTGTCGGCCCTGAACCGGCTGGTGGTGGACACCACCGCCGACCGCGTTGAAGTGGTGGCGCGGCGCGTGGCCGGCAACATCGAAAACGGCTTGCGCCTGGGTAAACCCCTGGAACAGTATTTCGGCCTGCGCGATACCTTGCGCGACGGCGTGGCCGGCTCGCGCGGCGTGCAAGGCGCGGCGGTGCTGCTGGCCGATGGCCAGGCCCTGGCCGCGCAGGGCGAGCTGCCTGACGATGCGGCCGCGCTTGCCCGCACGCTGGACACGCGCGGCACGCCCGGCGCCGGCCTGGCGCGGCGCGGTTCGGGCGCCATCGTGGCGGTGGCCGACGACCGCGTCACCGTGGCCGTGCCCTTGACGGCCGCGGGCGGCAAGGCGGTGGGCGCGGTGGTGCTGTCGGCCGCCAAGGATGGCGAAGCCAGCCGCCGCCTCATCATCGACAACCTGCAGGTGCTGCTGGTCGTCACGGTGCTGGTCGGGCTGGGCCTGGCCGCGGTCTTCAAATATGTCGTGCCGCTGACCTCGCTGGCCGCGGGCGGCCGTGCCCGTTTCGTGGTGCCGCTGTTGGCGCTGGTGGTGGCGCAGGGCGTGTACGCGGCCTACACCATCCATACCTTTCGCAGCGGCTGGCTGGAAGTCACGCGCAACAACGTGGGGCTGCTGGCCGAAGGCCTGCAGCGCGACCTGAACCGCGTGCTGGGCTACGGCCTGGAGGTGGACCGGCTGCGCGGCGTGGACGCGCCCTTCTCGCGGCTGGCCGGGACCTTCCCGGCGGTGGCGCAGATCGAACTGGCCGACCGCAATGGCCGCGTGCTGTACGGGGCCGACGCCCGTGGCCCGCTGGATGTCGCGACGTTGCCGCAGACGCGGGCGCAGCCCGACGACCTGACGCTGGTGCTGCCGCTGGGTGCTGGGCTGGCCGACCCCAAGGCGCATGGCGACCTGGTGCTGCGGCTGTCCGGCGACGTGATCGCCGCGGGCGTGCGCAGCCGCGCCCTGGACGCGGTGACGGTGGTGGGCGTGGCGCTGGTGGCCGCCATCGAAATGCTGTTGCTGCTGTCCTTGCTGATGAACCGTGCATTCGCCGCGCGCGCCACCCTGCCGGATGGGTCGCGCGTGGGGCCCGACGACGAATCCGAAGTCGGCCGCATCGCGCGGCCCGTCATGTTCGGCTTTCTGTTCGCCTGGGCGCTGCCGCTGGGTTTTCTGCCGCTGTACGCGCGCAGCCTGTCCGCGGGCGGCCTGGACCTGCCGGCCAACCTGCTGCTGGCCTTGCCGATCTCGGTGGAAATGGGCTGCGGCCTGCTGACCTCGCTGCTGGCGGGCCGCCTGACCGACCGCAAGGGCTGGCAGGTGCCGGTGCTGGCCGGGCTGGGTGTGTCCGCCGCCGGCATGCTGGCCTGCGCGGCCGCGACCAACCTGCTGATGTTCAGCGCGGCCCGCGGCCTGGTCGGCCTGGGCTACGGCCTGACCTGGATGGGCCTGCAAGGCTTCATCGTCACGCGCAGCCCGCCGCAGTTCCGCGGCCGCAACATGACCGGCGTGATCGCGGGCCTGTTCGCCGGCCATCTGTCGGGCGCCGCGGTCGGCGCGATGCTGATGGAACAAGTGGGGTTCCGCGCGGTGTTCGCGGTGGGCGCCGTGATGCTGGCGATGCCGCTGGCCGGCGTGCTGGTGCTGATGCGGCCTTACATGGACCGCGGCCGCAAGCTGGCCGCGCAGACGGCGGGCCGCGCCCGCGCGCACGTCTCGGACACCTTGAAGCTGCTGTTCACGCGCGATTTCGGCCTGCTGCTGCTGGGCAGCGTGATCCCGTTTTCGATCGCGCAGGTCGGCCTGCTGTCGTTCGCGCTGCCGCTCTACCTGGAAGCCGAAGGCGTGGCTGCGTCCAGCATCGGTCGCGTGCTGATGATCTACGGCCTGTGCGTGATCTACGTCGGCCCGCTGATGGGCCGCGTGGTGGACCGCAGCCGCATCAAGAAAAGCTGGATCGTGCTGGGCGGCCTGGTCGGCAGCGTCGGCATGCTGGGCCTGTATTTCAACAGCGGCCTGGTGGCTGCCGCTGCGGCCGTGTTGTTGCTGGCGCTGGCCAGCTGCTTTGCCGGCGCGTCGCAATCGCCCTACATGCTGGCGCTGCCGGATGTGCAGCGCTATGGCGCGGCAGGGGCCACCAGCGTCATGCGCGCCGCCGACAAGCTGGGCCAGATGGCCGGGCCGCTGGTGGTGGGGGCGATGTTCGGCGCCGCCGGCATGGGCGCGGGCCTGGCCGCGACCGGCGTGATCTACCTGTGCGCCACGCTGTTGTTCCTGCTGTTCGCACCGGCCCGGCCGCGCGAAGAGACGGCCTGATCGAAGGAGGGCGCCGCGCTGCGTGGGCGCCGCCATTCAGCGCGCCGGGCCCGCGCCGGCCTGCGCCACCGGCACCCGGGCCGACAGGCCCGTCAGCAATTGCGCGGCGATGGTGCCCGCCGACGCCGCCACGTCTTCCACCGACAGGCCGTCCGCGCCCCACAGCGTGACAGGCGCGCCGATGCCGGCCTGCGGCACGGGACCCAGGTCCACCGCCATCATGTCCATCGACACGCGTCCCAGGAGGCGCGTGCGTGTGCCCGCCACGACCACGGGCGTGCCGGTGGGCGCATGGCGCGGATAGCCGTCGGCATAGCCGCAGGTGACGATGCCCACGTCCATCGATTCCGTGGCCTGGAACGCGCCGCTGTAACCCACCCCGGCGCCGGCCTTGACGCGCTGCACGCCCACCACTTGCGAGTGCAGCGACATGGCCGGCAGCAGGTCCAGGTCGGCCGCGCTGCGATCGGCGAACGGGCTGGCGCCGTACAGCGCCAGCCCCGGCCGCACCCATTGCGTTGCGGCGGCCTGCGCGCCATGGCGCAGCACGGCGGCGGAATTGCTGGTGGACACCGGACCCGGCAGGCCGCGGATCACGTCTCGGAATTCGGCGTCGGCCGTGGCCACGCCGTCGGCCTCGTCGGCGCGGGCGTAATGGTTCAGGTGGCCGACTTCGCCGACCAGGCCGCGTGCGGCCAGCGCGGACGCCGCCTCGAAGGCGGCGGGGTAGTCGTCGGCGCAGAAGCCGGTGTGGTGGATATCGCCTGCAAAACGCAGCCACACCGCGGGCCGTTCGGCCGCAGGCGACTCTGCCAGCCATTGCAGCTGCGCCGCATGGGTAATGACCAGGTGCAGGCCGGGCGTGTCCAGCAGCAGCGTATCGGCCTGCGAATACAGGCCGCCGTACACCAGCACCGGGCCGCGCCAGCCCAGCCGGCGGCAGTTGCGCGCCTCGTCCAGGTGCAGCACGGCCAGCCCGTCCGCCTCGCGCAGCGCGGGCAGCACGCGCGCCAGGCCGTGGCCATAGGCATCGGCCTTCACGGTGGCCCACAGGCGCGGCGCGCCGGCGGCCGGCAGCGCCGCGCGCAAGCGGGCAAGGTTATGGGCCACGGCGCCCGCGTCGACGCGGGCATACAGGGGGCGGGCAAGCAATCCTTCTGGACGGTAGGGTGCGTTCACGGGCGGCATCGGGGCGTGGGCTGCACGCAGGCACGCGCGCAGTCTATGCATGAGTGACAGATCGACCGATTTTGTTCGGTACTTTCTGCCTATGCACTGCAAGTTGTCGATAGCGCGTCTTGATCAACCGCGCCAGGGGAAGGTCACGCGGCGCGCATGATGAGCGTCAGGCGGTTTTCGTCGCCGTGGCGTGCGTAGCGCAGGTCATGCAGGTAGTGCTGCATCAGCCGCACGCCGTGCCCGCCGATCTCGGCGTCATCGAGCGTCGCAGCCAAAGGCGGAGGCGGGGTCTGGGTGGGATCGTACGGCCGGCCATTGTCGATTATCTCCAGCGATATCCATTCGCCGTCCTGGCGGCAGGCAAGGCTGACGCGGGCGGGGTCCGGGGCAAGAAGGGGATCGTCGAAGGCGTATGAAACGATGTTCGTCAGCGCTTCGTCCAGGCTCAAGGACAGACCGAAACTCAGCTTGGGCGACCAGGCGTCGCGCTCGCCGATGGCCTCGATCCATTGCATGGCGGAGGCGACAGCGTGGGCGTCGGGGACGAGGTCAAGCGTATCGGGCTGAGAGGGCATGGTCGCCTTGCGTTCAGTGGTACACGTGCAGGTGCAAGTATGCCCGATTGCTGGCGGGTGGCGTATCGGGCGGCGCTGTCCGCCGTATGGAAGATTGCGTTTGGCTGGGCGGGCGCCTCGCGTATCATCTCGGCATCGCGCCGCCACCCGCATGGGCCGGGACCCGGGGCGCCGGTCACTTATCGGGAACCACTATGAATCTCGCAGTCGAGAAAGTCGGAGAAGTGCTGGTTGTCTCGCCCGAAGGCCAGATCAACAGCGGCAATGCCGCCGGCATCGAAGCCGACCTGCTGGCGCAGGTGGAAAAAGGCGAACGCCGCTTCGTGCTGGATATGTCGAACCTGAACTACATCTCCAGCGCGGGCCTGCGCGTGGTGCTGGTGCTGGCCAAGCGCCTGAAGCAGGGTTCGGGCGCGTTGGCGCTGTGCGCCATGCAGCCGCATGTGCGCGAAGTGTTCGACATCAGCGGTTTCCTGGCCATCCTGACCGTGGTCGATACGCGCCAGGAAGCCGTGGCCAAGGTCGCCTGAGCGGCCCTTGGCCAGGCCTCGCAAGGCTCAGCCCTTGCGGTTTTCGTAAGACGTATCCAGCACGTCGTCTTCGGGCGTGATGACGCCGGGATCGCCGGGCTCTTCAATGGCGCGGCCGCGGCGCGGCATGCCGGCCACCGTCTCGCTTTGGTCGGGCATCGGCAGGATGCCGGTGCCTTTGCGGGGGTCGACGGGTTGCGGCTTTTCACCAGCGATGTCCGGCTTGGTGGCGGCGGGATCGGGCGTGTTTTTCAGCATGGTCTCGGCTCCGGTTGCGGGCGCCCCAGGATGGCGGCGCGCCGACATGCACGTCCCATGTTAGGGCCGCGCGGCGGCCATCAGGGGCTTTGCGCTGTCACGTTTGCAAGGGGCTGTTGCAGCGCCCGAACCTTATAATGCCGAGCGCTTCGCAGTGCCCGGTTTCTTCCCATTCTTCCTACGCCTACCTTGACCGAATCCGTCGAACGCTCCGTGCATGCCGAACTCGTCGCCGTCCTGGTCGCCGTCACCCACGGCGAACCACGGGTCCTGACGACCGACGACGCGCGGGCCCTGCCGGCCGGGCCGTTCGAACTGTCTCACCGCTCCTTGCAGGCGGGCCTGCGCGCCTGGGTCGAAACCCAGACGCATCATCCGCTGGGCTATGTCGAGCAGCTCTACACCTTTGCCGACGGCGATCGTTCCGACGAGTCGGGCGCGCGCGTCATGTCGGTCAGCTATCTGGGGCTGACGCGCGAGGCCGGCGAAACCGGCGTGGCGCAGGTGGGCTGGCAGGATTGGTACCGCTATTTCCCCTGGGAAGACCGTCGCGCGGGCCCGCCAGCCCTGGTCGACGCGCAGATCGTGCCGCGGCTGCTGGCCTGGTGCGACGACAGCGCCGACGCCGCCACCCGCAGCCGCCGGCGCCAGCGTGCCGCCATCACGTTCGGGCTGGAGGGCGCGGCCTGGAACGAAGACATGGTGCTGCAGCGCTACGAGCTGCTGTTCGAAGCCGGCCTGGTGCCCGAAGCGGCCCGCCGCCAACCGGGCGCGGGGGCGGCGGCGCTGCCGGGCGAGCCCATGCGTCACGACCACCGCCGCATTCTCGCCACCGGCATCGCGCGACTGCGCGCCAAGATCAAGTACCGCCCTGTCGTGTTCGAACTGATGCCCGCGCAGTTCACGTTGCTGCAACTGCAGCTGGCGGTCGAGGCCCTGGCCGGCCGCGGCCTGCACAAGCAGAACTTCCGCCGGCTGATCGAACAGCAGGCGCTGGTGGAAGAAACCGGCGACATGGCCACCGGCACCGCGGGGCGTCCCGCCAAGCTGTTTCGCTTTCGCCGCGACGTGCTGCTCGAACGCGCCATTGCCGGCAGCAAGCTGCCCTTGTCCCGCGGTCTCTAGCGCTTCGCGGGCGCAATGCGGGTAGGCGTCCGATATGTTGCGGTGCCGCTTGACAAGCAATATGCTCATCTCTAGCATAAGTAGTGCGCATTCCTTGCGCGCCTTTTTTTAACTACTAAATACTCAAAATGAGCATAAAAGGTGATCTGCCCGCTGCCGCCCGTTTGGCCATTCCCGCGCTGCCGGATGTGATGCTGGAGCCGCTGGTGCGCGCGGCCTTGCTCGAAGACCTGGGCCGCGCCGGCGACCTGACCACCGATGCCATCGTGCCCGCCGACGCTGTGGCGCAGACGCGCCTGGTGGCGCGTCAGGAAGGCGTGCTGGCCGGATTGGATCTGGCTCGCCTGGCGTTTCGCGCCATGGATCGCGACATCGAATTCATCGTGGCGCAGCGCGATGGCGCCGCGCTCGAACCCGGCATGGAAATCGCGCGCATCCGCGGCAATGCCCGTGCCATGTTGACCGCCGAGCGGGTGGCGCTGAACTTCCTGTGCCACCTGAGCGGCGTGGCGACCGCCACCGCGTCCATCGCCCGCGCCATCGAAGGCTACGGCGCCCGCGTGACCTGCACCCGCAAGACCCTGCCGGGCCTGCGCGCCGTGCAGAAGTACGCGGTGCGGGTCGGCGGCGGCAGCAACCATCGCTTCGGCCTGGACGACGCGGTGCTGATCAAGGACAACCACATCGCCCTGGCAGGCGGCGTCGAAACCGCCGTGCAGCGCGCCCGCGCGGGCGTCGGCCACATGGTCAAGATCGAGCTGGAAGTCGACACGCTGGCCCAGCTGGAAACCGCGCTGGCGCTGGGCGTGGACGTGGTGCTGCTGGACAACATGAGCCTGGACGAACTGCGCCAGGCGGTCGCCATGGCGCGCGGCCGCGCCATTACCGAAGCGTCCGGCCGCATCACCCCCGACACCGCCGCCGCGGTAGCCGCCACGGGCGTCGACCAGATCGCCGTGGGCTGGCTGACCCACAGCGCCAAGGTGCTGGACATCGGCCTGGACGCCTGAGCCCGGCCCCGCCACGACAGGCAGAAACCATGAAACGCGCACTGCTTTCCACTTCGCTGCTCCTGACCCTGGCGCTGGGCGCCTGCGGCAATCCGCCCTCGGGCGATACGCCGTCCGATGCGTCTTATCCGACCCATCCCATCACGATCGTGGTGACCTTTCCGCCGGGCGGGGGCACCGACCTGCTGGCGCGCCGCCTGGGCGCCAGCCTGCAAGAGCAATTCGGCCAGCCGGTGGTGGTCGAGAACCGTCCCGGCGCCAGCGGCAACATCGGCGCGCGCATCGTGGCCGAGTCGCCGCCCGACGGCTACACGCTGCTGATGGTCAACAGCTCTTTCGCGATCAATCCCGGCGTCTACCGCAACCTGGGTTTCGTGCCCAAGCGCGACTTCGCGGCGGTGATCAACGTGGCTTTCGTGCCGTCCGTCTTCGTGGTGCCGGCGGCATCGCCCCTGCACGACCTGGACGACGCGCTCACTGCTGCGCGGCCGGACAAGCCCTTGCCGTTCGCCTCGTGCGGCAACGGCACGCCGCAGCACCTGGCGGGTGAAATGCTGGCGCGCGCCAGCGGCGCGTCGCTGCAGCACGTGCCGTACAAAGGGTGCGGACCGGCGTTGACCGACGTGATGGCCGGCCAGGTGGGGGTGGGGGTCGTGACCGCCTCGAGCGCCGCGCCGATGATCGCGGCGGGCAAGCTGCGGGCGCTGGCAGTGACGTCGCCGCAGCGTTCGCCGCTGTTGCCGGCCGTGCCCACGGTGGCCGAGCAGGGGGTGCCCGACTACGCGCTGGATCAATGGCATGGCCTGCTGGCGCCGGCCGCCACGCCGCCCGCGGTGGTCGCCAAGCTGAACGCCGCGGTTGCCCGGATCGTGCAGCGGCCGGACGTGCAGGCCTCGCTGCGCGAGCAAGGTTTTACGCCGACGATCAGTTCGCCGCGGGCGTTCCAGAACATGATCAATGCGGATATCGACCGCTACACGGCGCTGACCGAGGCGATCGGGCTGCGCGCGGACTGACGCCCGGGCCGTCACGCTCCGGGGCCTCGAACCGGGCCTCAGGCCACGGCCGCGCGGGCGTGCTGCTCCAGCTGTTCCTTCAGGCCCGGCTGCAACTGCAGCTGGCGCGCCAGTTCGTCCAGGTAGGCGCGTTCCATGTAGCTTTCCTCGTCCACCACCAACAGGCTGGCCAGATACATCTCGGCCGCCATTTCCGGGGTCTTGGCGGACTGCGCGATCGCGGCCGGGTCCAGCGGACGCGCCAGCTCGGCTTCGAGCCAACGGCGGTCCTGCGCGTCGGCCGACAGCTTGCCCATTTCGGTTTCCAGCAGGGCGCGTTCCTCGGGGCCGATATGGCCGTCGGCCTTGGCCGCGCCGATCATGGCCGTCAGCACCGCCGTGCTGTGTTGTTCGGCTTCGGGTGGGGGCAGGCGGTCCAGCGTCTGCGGCGGCCCGGACGGCGCGCCAGCCTGGCTGCGCTGCCAGTCGCCATAGGCCCGGTAGGCCAGGGCGCCCAGCGCGGCCATGCCGCCGTACATGGCGACCTTGCCGCCGATCTTGCGCGCTTTCTTGCTGCCCAGCAGCAGGCCCAGCGCGCCGGCGCCCAACGCGCCGCCGCCCAGCCCGGTCAGGAACGAGCCCTTGCCGCCCGTGGCGCCCTGCACTTTGGCACTGGCGTCGGACAGCAGGCCCTGGCCGGATTGCAATAATTGATCGAGAAGTTGTCTGGCGCTCATGCGGCCCCCTGGTGAAAGCAAAGGATCTTGCGGATAGGGATATCCGACCTTCGTTGCGCCAGGAAGTTCAGCTTAAAGTCAGAAATGGATGTTGCGCGCCCGGGCGGGCGCCATCGGCGGATGCTACAACGTGGGGCAGAGGCGGTGCGTGCGCGCCGTCCGCAACGCAAGGAACCCCGCTCATGACCATCCACGTGCGCCAGAACGCGCCCAAGACCCTGCAATTCACCGCCACGGCCGAAGGCCACGACCTGCCGCTGGACATGCCGCAGCCGCAGGGCGCCGGCCCGGATCCGCACGACTACTTCGACACCGCACTGGGCGGCTGCAAGGCCATGACGTTGATGGTCTACGCCCAGCGCAAGGGCCTGCCGCTGGAATCGGTGGGGGTGGACGTGGTGCGCGATGCCGGCGAAGAGCGCAAGGGCATCTACCGCCTGACCGCCAAGCTGACGCTGCACGGCGAGCTGAGCGACGCGCAGATCGATGAACTGCTGGCCGTGGCCGAAAAGTGCCCGATCCACAAGCTCATGACGGCGGTGGACGTGCAGGTGTCCACGCTGATCGTGCGCCCGGCCTGAATCAAAAAAAGCGGACCCGCGGGTCCGCTTTCTGTTCTGCCCAAGGTTGGCAGGGCGGGCTTGGCCGCGCCGGGCCTTGTGCGGTGTCAGTCTTCCATGCCCGGGACGACGGTCGAGAAGCCCGCGTCCACGTGGGTGATCTCGCCGGTGACGCCGGCGGCCAGGTCCGACAGCATGAACGCGGCCACGTTGCCGACGTCGTCGATGGTGACGTTGCGGCGCAGCGGCGCCTGGGCCTCGACGAACTTCAGGATGGCCGAGAAGTCCTTGATGCCGCTGGCGGCCAGGGTCTTGATCGGGCCGGCCGAAATGCCGTTGGCGCGGATGCCGCGCGGGCCCAGCGCCGTGGCCAGGTAGCGCACGCTGGCTTCCAGCGAGGCCTTGGCCAGGCCCATGGTGTTGTAGTTGGGCACCACGCGCTCGGCGCCCAGATACGTCAGCGTCAGCACCGAACCATTGCGGCCTTCCATCAGCGGCAGGGCGGCCTTGGCCATGGCGGCAAAGCTGTAGGCGGAAATGTCATGGGCGATGCGGAAACCTTCGCGCGACAGGCCGTCCAGGAAGTTGCCGGCAATGGCTTCGCGCGGGGCGAAACCGATGGAATGCACCAGGCCGTCCAGGCCGTCCCAGCGCTTGGCCAGGTCGGTGAAGGTGGCTTCGATCTGGCTGTCTTCGGCCACGTCGCAGGGCAGCACGATGTCGCTGCCGAATTCGGCGGCGAATTCGCTCACGCGGTCCTTGAAGCGGTCGCCCACGTAGGTGAACGCCAGTTCGGCGCCTTGCTGGTGACAGGCACGCGCGATGCCGTAGGCGATGGAGCGGTTGGAAAGCACCCCGGTGACCAGGATGCGTTTGCCGGCGAGAAAGCCCATGTGTGTGATTCCTTTGAATTTTTTCCTTCTGGAGGCCGCCTATTTTAAGGAGTTTGGCGGCTCCGCGGACAAAACGGCGCGGCGCCCTGGTGGGCGCCGCGAGAGAAGGCGGGGATATCGGGGGCCTGGCCGGGGGACGGCCCCCGGGTTGCCGCCTCGATTCTTCAACCGCGGGCGTTGGTGCCCGGCACGCGCAACTGGGCGCCTACCTTGAGCGCATTGCCCTTCAGGTTGTTCAGGGCGCGCAGCGCATCCACCGAGGTGCCGTACTGCTTGGCCAGCGAGAACAGGGTGTCGCCCTGGCGGACCTTGTGGGTGCGCACGTTGGGGCGGGCCGAGGCACCGCGCGGGGCGGGGGCTGCGGCCTTGCCACGCGGCGCAGGCGTCTTGTTGCTGACCGGCGCCGAATCCAGCGCGCCCACGGGGGCGGCCAGCGAGGCCAGTTGCACGCCGCCCGTGCCGGGATCGCCCGGCACCAGCAGCGACTGGCCCGACGCAACCTTCTGGCGCGAGCCGATGTCGTTGGTTTCGCGCAGCTTGGCTTCGGTCACGCCGAAACGCTTGGCGATCGAGGCGTAGGATTCGCCGCGGCGCGAGTGGTAGACCTTCCAGGCGCTCAGGTCGCCCTTGTAGTTGGTCAGGTTGGCGTTGAAGATTTCGACGCGGTCGGCCGGCAGCAGCAGGGTGGGGCCGTGGTCGCCGCGGATGACGGGGCGGTTGAACGACGGGTTCAGGGCCTTGAATTCATCCAGCGGCATTTCGGCCAGCTTGGCGGCGATTTCGAGGTCGATGTCGCTGTTCTTCTGCACCGTCACGAAGTAGGGCGTGTTGCCCACCGGGGGCAGGGCCACCGCGTAGCGCTGCGGGTCGGCGATGATGTTCTTGATGGCCTGCAGCTTGGGGACGTAGTTGCGGGTCTCGTCCGGCATGTTCAGCGACAGGTAGTCGGTGGGCTGGCCGGCGGCTTCGTTCTTGGCCATGGCGCGCTGCACCGAGCCTTCGCCCCAGTTGTACGAGGCCAGGGCCAGGTACCAGTCGCCCTGCATCTCAAACAGCTTTTCCAGGTAGTCCAGCGCCGCGTTGGTCGAGGCGATGGGATCGCGGCGTTCGTCGCGCCACCAGTCCTGCTTCAGGTTGAAGTGCTGCCCGGTGGCCGGCACGAACTGCCACAGGCCGGAGGCCTGGGCGCGCGACAGGGCGGTCGGGTTGTAGGCGCTTTCGACGAAAGGCAGCAGGGCCAGTTCGGTCGGCAGGCCGCGGCGGTTGATTTCGTCGACGATGAAATACAGGTATTTGCCGGCGCGCTCGGCCATGCGCTGCACTGCCTCGGGGTGGGACGCGTAATAGTCGGTCCACTGCTGCGAGAGGTCGGTGTTCAGGTTGGGGATGGCGAAGCCGCGGCGGATGCGGTCCCAGGCGTCGGCCGGCGGGTTGGTCAGGTCAACCGTGCGGGACGTGTCGCGGGCGATGTAGCGCCCTTGGGAATTGGTGGTGAGGTTCTTGCTGTCGGGGGATTTGGTTCCTGCGCAACCGGCGAGGACTGCCAGCAGAAGTGGCAGAAGGAGTCGGGATAGCTTCATCGGGCGGTCACTTGAATTCGTTCTTCCATTCACGAAGGGAGGCAAAAACCTCTACCGGCGTAGTTTGGTCGCGTCCGGCCCAGTCAGTTGCGGCGCGGACGACGTCAGCTTGCTGCGTACGCAAAAACGGATTGGTCGCGCGTTCCTGACCGATGGTCGAGGGAAGCGTGGGAAGACCTTCTGCGCGTAATTGCCGGGCCCGCTGATACCACTGTTGCAGGGTGCGGTTGGCGGGTTCGACTGCCATGGCCCAGCGCAAGTTCGCTAGAGTGTACTCGTGTGCGCAAAAAACCTGTGTATCTGGCGGTAAAACAGAAAATTTTTCCAAGGAATCATGCATTTGCGCGGGAGTCCCCTCGAAAAGGCGACCGCACCCCCCGGCAAACAATGTGTCCCCACAGAACAGCACAGGCTGTTTTCCCGCGGCCCGGCCGACGTACGCGATATGTCCCGCGGTGTGTC
The DNA here is from genome assembly GCF_052695805.1 of Achromobacter sp. NCFB-sbj8-Ac1-l. NCBI lineage: Bacteria > Pseudomonadati > Pseudomonadota > Betaproteobacteria > Burkholderiales > Alcaligenaceae > Achromobacter > Achromobacter sp. NCFB-sbj8-Ac1-l. Next base: position 743,052 of record NZ_CP199812.1, read on the forward strand.
CAGGCACGTCGAGCACGGCCAGGTCCAGGTCCAGTTCGGGGATCACCACCCGGTCGCCCTCGACCAGCGGCACGTCGCAGCGCGGCAGCGTCTCGCGGGCGGGCCCATATACCGTGATGCCGCCAATGCGGGACAATTCCAGGACGCCTCCTACATGGTCGCCGTGGTGGTGCGTGAGTAGAATGGCGCGCAGCTTCAGGCCTTCGCGGGCCAGCCATTGCAGGACGGGGCCGGCATCGCCGGGGTCGACCACCGCGGCTTGCCCGTCGCGCACGATGGCCCAGATATAGTTGTCGGTAAAGGCGGGCAAAGGCAAGACCGCGGCAGTGCTTTCGCGGCCGCCTGCGGGGGCGGTCAAGGCTTGCATGAGATTCGAAGGAATAAGACGTGGCAGAAGAGACTGCGCCGATTGTAGAGCTGGCCGAATGGTTCCAGACGCCGCCTGGGCAGTATGCCCTGGCCTGGGAACGCGCGCAGTTCGACGCGGCCGTGGCGGACGTGTTTGGATATTACGCCTGGCAGGTCGGCCTGGCCGACATGAACCTGCTGCGCGCCAACCGCATGCCTTTCAAGGGCTACGTCGGTACCGAGACGCCCACGCCTGAAAACATCGCCGGCTGGCAGTCGCGCGTGGTGTTGGCCCAGCCCGAGGCCCTGCCGTTCGAATCCCAGAGCGTAGACCTTCTGATCCTGCCGCACGCTTTCGAATGCACCACCGATCCGCACAACGTGCTGCGCGAGGTCGAGCGCGTGCTGGTGCCGGAAGGGCGGGTGGTGATTTCCGGGTTCAACCCCTGGAGCATGTGGGGCGCGCGCACCCGCATGCCCGGCATGGAACCCTGGCTGCCGCAGCCGCCGTCGTCGCAGGTGTCGCTGCCGCGCCTGAAAGACTGGTTCAAGCTGCTGTCGCTGGAAGTCGAGCAAAGCCATTTCGGCTGCTATGCGCCCGCCTGCCGCAGCGAAAAATGGCTGCAGCGCTGGGGGTTCCTGGAATCGGCCGGCGCCCGCTGGTGGAGCCTGGGCGGCGCCGTCTACCTGGTGTCGGCCGTCAAGCGGGTGGCCGGCATGCGTATCATTGGGCCCGCCTGGAAGACCAGGCCCAAGCGCGCCCGCGCGGCCTCGGTGGTGGTCAACCGCCAGGCGGACGACGGTTTCGACCGCTCCTGAAGCGCGCCGTCGGATTCACTGTGACCGTACAAGGACATACCAGCAGCACCATGCAGGACAACAACGCGAACGACCAGAAAGTGGAAATGTGGACCGACGGCGCCTGCAAGGGCAACCCGGGTCCGGGCGGTTGGGGGGTGCTGATGCGCGCCGGCGCGCACGAGAAGACGATGCACGGCGGCGAGGCCCAGACCACCAACAACCGCATGGAACTGCTGGCCGTCATCGAGGGCCTGCGGGCCCTCAAGCGCCCGTGCACCGTCATCATCCACACCGACTCCCAGTACGTCATGAAGGGCATGACCGAATGGCTGGCCAACTGGAAGCGCCGTGGCTGGATGACGGCCGACAAGAAGCCGGTCAAGAATGCCGAGCTGTGGCAGGCGCTTGACGACCAGGTGCGCCGCCACACCGTGTCCTGGCGCTGGGTGCGCGGCCACGCGGGCGACCCCGGCAACGAACGCGCCGACCAGTTGGCCAATCAGGGCGTGGAATCGATCAAGCGCGCCTGAGCCGTGTGAGGGGGGCGGGCGGCCCCGCGCCGCATCGGGATATACCCTGGGTCGGGTGGATTAGTGCTTTCAGCGCGCTACAGGATTGTTCCAGTATGTAAATCCGGGTGCTACAGTGCCAAGCCTTATTCCATCCAGCGGCGCCGCCCCAGCGGGGCATGCGTGGCGCGCGCCGCGATACCGCCACATTCGCGCATGAAAAAAGCTGTACTGTTGGCCGCCGTCGCGGCCGGGTTGGCCGCGGGGGCCGCGCTTGGCGTATTCGTGCCGCGTTGGTTTGCGCCCGCGGCGGTCGATGCCAAGGCCGCAGCCAAACCGGTGCCCAAGCCCGCCGCAGTGCGGGTCGAGGTCGCCGCGGTGACCGAAATTCCATTTGCCCGGGGCCTGTCGGCCGTGGGCAGCCTGCGCTCGGATGAGGCCGTCGTGCTGCGGCCCGAAGTCGCCGGGCGCATCCAGTCCATCGAATTCAAGGAAGGCCAGCCGGTCAAGCGCGGCCAGCCCCTGATCCGGCTGGACGATTCGGTGCCGCGCGCCGAACTGGCCCAGGCCCGCGCCAACCTGACGCTGGCGCAAAGCCACTACCGCCGCGCCGTGGCGCTGCAGGGCAAGGGCTTCGTCAGCCAGCAGGCCCGCGACGAATCGGCCAGCACGCTCAAGGTGCAGGAAGCCGCCGTGGCGCTGGCGCAGGCGCGCCTGGACAAGATGACCATCACTGCGCCTTTTGCCGGTTTCGCCGGCCTGCGCAGCGTCTCGGTGGGCGATTACGTCAACCAGGGCCAGGACCTGGCGCCGCTCGAGGCCATCGATCCGCTCAAGGTCGATTTCCGCGTGCCGGAAATGTATCTGAACAAGGTCGGCGTGGGCCAGCAACTGACGCTGCGCCTGGACGCGCTGCCCGGCCAGGAGCGCCAGGGACGGGTGTACGCCGTCAGCCCGCTGATCGACGCGGGTGGCCGTTCCATCCTGCTGCGGGCCACGGTGGCCAACCAGGACTCGGTGCTGCGGCCCGGCATGTTCGCCCGCGTGCAATTGATGTTCAACCAGGACAAGGCCCTGGTCGCGCCCGAAGCCGCGCTGTCGCCGTCGGGCGAGACGCAGTACGTCTACCGGGTCAAGGACGGCGTGGCCGAGCGCCGCGAAGTCACCATCGGCGAACGCCGCGAAGGCCGCGTCGAGATCCTGACCGGCGTGGCCGTGGGCGACCTGCTGGTGGTGTCCGGCCTGCAGCGCGTGACCGACGGCGGCGCCGTGCAGGTCGTGAACAACGGCGCCTGACGCCACATTCCGAGCGAGCGGCCGCCCATGCGTATCTCCGAAACCTGTATCAATCGGCCGGTGTTCGCGTCGGTGCTGTCGCTGATCATCGTCCTGATCGGCCTGATCTCGTATTCCCGCCTGACGGTGCGCGAATACCCCAAGATCGACGAACCCATCGTGTCGGTGGACACCACCTACAAGGGCGCCTCGCCCGAGGTGATCGAATCGCAGGTGACCAAGCCGCTGGAAGACCAGTTGGCCGGCATCGAGGGCGTGGACGTGATGACGTCGCGCAGCCGCTCCGAGCGCAGCCTGATCAACATCAAGTTCAACCTGTCGCGCAATCCGGACGCGGCGGCGGCCGAAGTGCGCGACAAGGTCTCGCGCGCCCGGCGCTTTCTGCCCGACGAGATCGACGAGCCCATCATCGGCAAGGTCGAGGCCGATTCCCAGCCCATCATCTACATCGCGGTGGAATCCGGTTCGTACTCGGCGATCCAGACGTCCGACTACATCAACCGCTACATCAAGACGCGGCTGTCGGTGCTGCCGGGGGCGGCCGAAGTGCGCGTGTTCGGCGAACGGCTGCCGTCCATGCGCATCTACGTCGACCGCGACAAGCTCGCCGCCTACGGCCTGACCGTGCAGGACGTCGAGACCGCGCTGCGCAGCCAGAACGTCGAGATTCCCGCCGGCCGCATCGAGTCGCGGGCCCGTGAATTCTCGGTGGTGTCGTCCACCGACCTGCAGACGCCGGCCCAGTTCGAGAACGTCATCGTCGCCAACGTGAAGGGCTATCCGGTGCGGCTGCGCGATGTGTCCAAGGTCGAGATCGGCGCCGCCAATGACCGCGTGCTGTCGCGGTTCAATGGCAAGCCGGCCATCAACATCGGCGTCACGCGCCAGTCCACCGCCAACCCGCTGGAACTGTCCAAGGCGGCGCGCGAGGAAATCGTGCGCCTGAACGAGAACCTGCCGGCCGGCATGAAGCTCACCATTGCGTATGACTCGTCGGTGTTCATCGAGCGGTCGATCGATTCGGTGTTCCACACCATCGGCGAAGCCATCATCCTGGTGGTGCTGGTGATCTTCTTCTTCCTGCGCAACCTGCGGGCCAGCATCATCCCCATCGTCACCATTCCGGTGTCGCTGGTGGGCGCCTGCGCGCTGATGTACCTGTTCGGCTTTTCCATCAACACGCTGACGCTGCTGGCCATGGTGCTGGCCATCGGCCTGGTGGTGGACGACGCCATCGTGGTGCTGGAGAACATCTTCCGCCACATCGAAGACGGCATGCCGCGCAAAGAGGCCGCGCTGCGCGGCTCGCGCGAGATCGGCTTTGCCGTGGTGGCCATGACCATGACCCTGGTCACCGTGTACGCGCCGCTGGCGTTCGCCACCGGCCGCACCGGGCGCCTGTTCATCGAGTTCGCGCTGGCGCTGGCCGGCGCCGTGCTGGTATCCGGTTTCGTGGCCCTGACGCTCACGCCCATGATGTGCTCGGTGCTGCTGCGCCACCAGAGCAGCCACAGCCGCTGGTACAACCTGATCGAAGGCTGGCTCAACGGCATGAGCAACGGCTACCGCCGCCTGCTGGGCGCCTCGCTGCGGCACCGCTGGCTGGTGGTCGTCATCGGCGTGGCCGTGGCCGCCGGCAGCGGCGTGCTGTTCAAGGTGGTCAAGAGCGAACTGGCGCCCATCGAAGACCGCGGCGTGGTGTTCGGCATCGTCAGCGCACCCGAAGGCGCCACGCTGAACTACACGCTGGACAGCATGCAGGGCATCGAAGGGTTCTACGCGGCCATTCCCGAAGCCAGCGGCAGCCAGGTCACGGTGGGCTTTCCCACGGTCACCGACGGCACCGCCATCCTGCGCCTGAAACCCTGGGAAGAGCGCGGCCGCAAGCAGCAGGCCATCACGCAGGAACTGCAGCCGCTGTTCTCGTCGCTGCCTGGCGTGCGCGCGTTTCCCACCAACCCGCCGTCGCTGGGCCAGTCCGCCCGGTCCAAGCCGGTGGAATTCATCATCATGAGCCAGGCGTCCTATGAAGAGCTGGCCCGCCTGACCGAGGTATTCCTGACCGAGCTGCGCAAGTATCCGGGTCTGATGAACCTGGATACGGACCTGCGCCTGAACACCCCCGAACTGCGGGTGCGGGTGGACCGTGACAAGATGGCGGACGTGGGCGCCAACGTCGATACCGTGGGCCGCACGCTGGAATCGATGCTGGGCGGCCGCCAGGTCACGCGCTACAAAGACCAGGGCGAGCAGTACGACGTGATCGTGCAGGTGACCCCGCGCGACCGCGCCAACCCCACCGATATTTCCGGCATCCACATCCGGGCGCGCGATGGCAGCATGGTGCAGCTGGACAACCTCCTGGGCGTGCACGAAGGCGTGTCGCCGCAGTCGTTGAACCACTTCAACCGCCTGCGCGCGGTCAAGATCGACGCCGCCGTGGCGCCGGGCTACGCGCTGGGCGAGGTGCTGACCCACATGCACCAGGTGGCCCGTGAAGTCCTGCCCAACACGGTGGTGACCGACCTGGACGGCCAGTCGCGCGAATTCCGCGACTCGTCCGGCAGCATCTACCTGGTCTTCGCCATGGCGCTGGCCTTCATCTACCTGGTGCTGGCCGCGCAGTTCGAAAGCTGGCGCAACCCGTTCATCATCATGCTGTCGGTGCCGCTGTCCATGACCGGCGCGCTGCTGGCCCTGTACCTGACCGGCGGCACGCTGTCGATCTACAGCCAGATCGGATTGATCACCCTGGTGGGCCTCATCACCAAGCACGGCATCCTGATCGTGGAATTCACCAACCAGCTGCGCGACGAGGGCAGGGAGCTGTTCGAGGCCGTCACCGAGGCCAGCGTGCTGCGCCTGCGGCCGATCCTGATGACCACGGGGGCCATGGTGCTGGGTACCGTGCCGCTGGCGCTGTCGACGGGCGCGGGCGCCGAATCGCGCCAGCAGATCGGCTGGGTCCTGGTGGGCGGACTGATGCTGGGTACACTACTGACCTTGTTCGTCGTGCCGGTGGCCTACACCCTGATCGCCACCGCACGCAAGAAACCCGGCCCCGCCGGCAGCGCAGCGCATCCCGAGCCGGATGCCCCGACGCCGCCGGCGTCTGCGGCCCAAGCGTCGGAATAGCTTTATGCGCCAGATCATCTTTGACACTGAAACCACCGGGCTGGATCCCGCCCAGGGACACCGCATCGTCGAAATCGGCTGCGTCGAACTGGTCAACCGGATGGCCACCGGCAACAACCTGCACATCTACCTGAATCCGGACCGCGACAGCGACCCCGAGGCGCTGGCGGTGCACGGCCTGACCACTGAGTTCCTGTCCGACAAGCCGCGCTTTGCGGACGTGGCCGACGAATTCGTCAAGTTCATCCAGGGCGCCGAGCTGATCGCGCACAACGCCGCATTCGACGTGAAGTTCTTCAACGCCGAGCTGGCCAAGACCGGCCGCGGCGTCATCACCGAATACTGCGAGACGATCACCGACTCGCTGCTGCACGCGCGCTCGCTGTTCCCCGGCAAGCGCAACTCGCTGGACGCGCTGTGCGACCGCTTCGGCATTTCGAACGCCCACCGTACCCTGCACGGCGCGTTGCTGGACTCGCAGTTGCTGGCCGAAGTCTGGCTGGCCATGACTCGCGGCCAGGACGCGCTGCTGATCGACGTGGACGACAACGACCAGGGCGCCAATGGCGGCGTGGTGCTGGCCCGCTTCGATGCCTCAGGCCTGCCGGTGGTGAAAGCCAGCGAGGCCGAACTGGCCGAGCACGAAACCTACCTGGCGGCGCTGGACAAGTCGGTCGGCGGTGAATGCGTCTGGCGCAAGATCGACGTGCCGGCGGCGGTCAGCTGAACTTTTTCACGGGCGACTTGCACACTTTCAAAAAAGCGTGCTAATATTTCGCCTCTTTCGGGGTGGTTAGCTCAGTGGTAGAGCACTGCCTTCACACGGCAGGGGTCACAAGTTCGAAACTTGTACCACCCACCAAAGACCCTCGAAGAACCTGCCTGGCTGCAAAGCGGGTGAGCGTGATTCGAGATAGCAGTGCAAAGCAATAGAGCCAACCCCAGCGGTTGGCTTTTTTGTTTTCTGCGCCGTCTTTGACGTGGCGCAAGCCTGGCGTTGGCGCTTGCGCGCGATCGTCCCTGGGGTTGTCTATCATGGAAGCTGAAATCGACGCTCCGGGAGACCCTTATGCACCCCAGCACCAACACCATGTTGATCATCATCGTCACCGGCGTGGCGCTCATGCTGGTCGGGTTCGGACTGCGGGACCGCAATATCGGCATGGGCCTGATGGGCGTCGGCCTCATCACGGCCATCGGCACCATCATCTACAAGGCGTACATCACGTTCTATTGATGACTGCGTAGTCCGCGCCCGCCCCGGCAGGGCGGGCGGCGCCGGTCAACCCTTGGCCGCGGCCTGGCGCGCCACCCGGGCCAGCAGCGTATCGAGCTGGTTGGCGAAGGCCTTGCGGTCCGCCTGGCTGAACGAGGGCGGTCCGCCCGTATCCACCCCGCCGGCGCGCAATTCTTCCATCATGTCCCGTACCGCCAGCCGCTCGCGGATGGTTTCCGGCGAATAGCGTTCGCCGCGCGGATTCAACGCCATTGCCCCTTTTTCCAGCACCTGCGCCGCCAGCGGAATGTCGCCGGTGATGACCAGGTCGCCCGCGGCCGCGCGTTCGACGATATGGTCGTCGGCCACGTCAAAGCCGCGCGGCACCTGCACCGCGCGGATCAGCGGCGACGGCGGGGTGTGCAGCGCCTGGTTGGCCACCAGGGTCAGCGGCACCTGCCAACGCTGCGCAGCGCGAAACAGGATGTCCTTGATGACCCCGGGGCAGGCGTCGGCATCGACCCAGATATGCATCAGCCCAGGGCCTTCTGCAGGGCCTCGGCCACGATGTCGTGGGTGGTGACGCCGCGTTCGGCGGCGGCGGCGCGCAACTGGCCGGCTTGGGCCTGCGACAGCTTCAGCGGAAACGGCACCAGGCCGGCGGCCTGGTCCAGCTTGCGCTGCTCGCGGCGGTCGGGCGCCTGCGAGGCGGTGCCGAAACGGTCGGGCGTGGCGGCTTGCTTGAGTTGGCCGGCCAGTTTCAGCGCCTGGTTCTTTTGCAGATCGAATTTATTCATGAAGATTCCTGATTGGGACCGCAATCATAAGCGCAAGCGGCGTCAAGGCTTGCCGGGTTCGGCGGGCGCCGGACGGGGTTTGGGATGTTCCAGCGCGGCCAGCCCTTCCTCGGCGCCGTCATGCAGCGGCACCGTCAGGCCGCGCCGGGCGGTCGCCACGCTGACCTGGGCGCCCTGGGCCGAGCCGGCGGCCAGCAGGTCCTGGCCGGTCTGGTAGACCGCGCGCACCACTTGCAGGGCTTCGTCACGGGTCAGGTCGGACGTGGTCAGCAGCAGCGCGGCCATGCCCACGGTGGCGACCGGTTCGGGCTGGTTGGGGTAGGTGCCGGCCACGATGTCCATCGGCATCAGCGCACTGTCCTGGGCCGCCAGGGCCTTGACCGCGGCGGGGTCCAGCGGCAGCAGCATCAGGTGCGCCTGGGTCAGCGCGTCGCGCAGCGGCGTGGCCGGCACGCCGATCACCTGCGCGGCGGCGTCGATCGCACCCGAATTCAACGCCGACAGCGATCCGGTGAACGTGGCGGGCACGGCCTCGTAGTCGCGACCTGCCTGCAGGCCATGCGCGGCCAGCACGGTTTCCAGCGTGGCGCGCACGGCCGAGCCTTCGGCGCCCATGGCGATCTTCTTGCCCTTCAGGTCGCGCACATTGCGCAGCCCCGCGTCATCGCGCACGACGATGTGCACCATTTCGGGGTACAGGCTGCCCAGCGCCCGCAGTCCCGTGAAGGGGCCTTGCGCGGCGAACGGGCCGCGGCCTTCGTAGGCCAGTTTGGCCGTGTCGGCCTGGGCCAGCCCGACGACCGCATCGCCGCTGCGCAGCAGGGCGATGTTCTCGGCGCCGCCGCCGGTGATCAGCGGCGTCACGCGGATCTGGCGGGCCTGGCCCACGTTGCCCAGTGCGCGGGCGAAGGTGACGTACTCGCCGCGGTCCGGGCCGCCAGCCAAGGGATAGCCTTGCTGCATGCGCGCCAGCCGGCCGTTGATGCGGGCGACCGAGCGTTCCAGTTCCTGCTGCACCACGTGCTGCGCGGTGCTGGACGCGCTGTAGGCGACCGAATGGGTGATCTGGTCCAGGGTCTCCAGCAGCCGCTGCGTGACGGGCGGCGGCGCGCCGGTGTCCAGCGACGGCGCCTCGGCGGCCTTGAAGCCCGCCGGCGTCACCAGTGCCCAGGTATCGCCATCCTTGCGGTAGATGGCGCTGGCGTGCGCCACGATGCGGTCGCCGGCCTGGTTGCCGCTGGATTTCACGCCGCTGATGCTGCGCGGGCCCGCGCCCAGCAGCGTCACCAGGGCGGCGGCGCCGGGCTGGTCCCACGCGCCCAGCGAGATGTCGCGTGTCACTTCCAGCCGCAGGTCGTAATAGACCACGCGGCGGGTTTCGCCGGCCGGCGCACTGCTGTCGGCCGCCGAGCCCATGCGCTTGATGTCATCGATGCGGAACAGGTCCGCGCCATAGGTGGCGGCCAGGCCGCGCTCGACGTCCGCGCGCAGCGCATCGGTATCGGGCGCGCGGCCGCAGGCGGCCAGCAGCAGGCACAGGGCGATCAGTACGAAGCGTTGCAGCATGCTCACATCCCCCCCACGAACGGCAAGGAGATCAGGGACGTCAGCACGATCACGTTCAGGATGTCCACCAGGAAGGCGCCGGTCACCGGCACCACGATGAAGGCCTGCGGCGCCGGGCCGTGGCGGCGCGTCAGCGCCTGCATGTTGGCGATGGCGGTGGCCGTGGCGCCCAGCGAAAAGCCGCAGAACGCGGCCGACATGATGGCGGCCTCGTAATCGCGCCTGAGCAGCCGGAACACGACCAATGCCGCGTACAGCGCGCAGAACAGCGTCTGCACCGCCAGGATCAGCGCCAGCGGGCCGGCCAGCCGCGCCACGCTGGACAGGTCCAGCGTCATCATCGTCATGGCCAGGAACAGCGACAGCGTGATGGTGCCGATGATCTCGGTGGCGCGGTCATCGAGCTTCAAGCCCAGGCGTTCGCCGCCGTTGCGGATCAGCACGCCGGTCGCCAGGCACCACAGGAAGTTGGGCAGGCTGACGGGCGCGCCTTCCACCAGCGTCGCCAGGAAGCCGCCAGCTACCAGGCAGACGAAGGCGGCGGTCATGGACGTGATGAACGACGCCGAGGTCGACGGCGCCTGCGCCTCGCCCAGGTCGGGCGCTTCGTGGCCGCCGTCGGCTTGCGGGTCCAGGCTGCCGCGCAGCTTGTGGCGCCGCATGATCCATTCGGCCACCGGGCCGCCCACCACGCCGCCCAGCACCAGCCCGATGGTGGCCGCGGTCATGGCCAGGGCCATCACGTCCTGGATGTTGTTGACGTCGGCAAAGCGGGTGGCATAGGCCGCGCCCGTGCCGTGCCCGCCCACCAGCGTGATGGTGCCGCCCAAAAGACCCATCAGCGGATGCATGTCCAGCAGCCAGGCCATGCCCAGCCCCACCGCGTTCTGCAGCACCAGGAAAGGAATCAGCGCCAGCAGGAATGCGATCAGGCGCGGGCCGCCCTTGGCCAGCAGCTTCAGGTTGGCCGTCAGGCCGATGCAGCCGAAGAACAGCAGCAACAACGTCGGCTTGATGCTGGTTTCCAGGGCAACCGACACGCCGCCCCAGGTGGACAGCAGGTAGGCCGCGATGGCGAACAGCAGCCCGCCGACGATCGGGTCGGGGATGCTGTAGCGCGCCAGCACGCCGATCCGGGTGGTCAGCACGCGGCCGATGGCGAGCACCAGGCAGCAGGCCAGCAGGGATTGGACGGGGGAAAGCGAAATCATGGATACCTTCGCGCCCCGCGGGGCGCAGTCAATTCAAAGCGGAAATGCACGCGCCATGTAGCGGGCTTGCGGCCCGTAGCCTTCAAGCTTGGCCGCCAGGTCTTGCCCGCCGGCCGCAACGGGCGCATAGCCGTGGCGGACCCAATACCCCACCGCGGACCCCAGCGATACCAGGCTGGCCCGCTGTAAACCGCACTGCATGGCGGCCTGGGCCGCGGCTTGCAGCAGCGCCTGCCCGACGCCCAGGCCCTGGGCCGACGGCGCCACCGCGCAGTCGTGCAGGAACCAGTGATCGGCTGGTTTGGGCAGGGTCGTCAGCGGTGCGTCCAGCGTGGGTGGCAGGCCTGCGTCCCACGGGTACGACACCAGATAGCCCAGCACAGCCTCCGCGGCCTTCGGCGCCGCGGCTTGCGCCACCCAGCAATACGCCGGCGCGAGCGCCAGCCGGTTCAGGAAGAATTCAGCGCTTTCCAGCAGAAAGCCCGGGTAAGCCTGGGCCTGGACCTGCAGGATGGCATCGACGTCGCCGGTCAGCATGGGGCGGACTTGATATTGCATAACACCCTTGGAAAACAAGAACTTCGCGCATTTTACCGGTCTGGGGGCAGCGACCTGGCCCCGGTGCTTTACGTCCTTTCACATATCGGGGACAGAGATTCACCGGGCTTTATACGGCTTTATACATTTGGCCCGTCCGGCTTTTTAGAATCCTCGCAAGGGATGCGATATGGCCGTCGAGGCATTTCATGAAAATTCGACGAGGGGCTGCGCATACTGCCTGTCATACCGTCCCGCATACCCGTTTTTCAAAGTCCTATGCACATCCAATTCCGGTCCGAGCCCATGGGGCAGCAAGTCCTGGCCAAAGCGTTTCCCTTGGAAACGGTCTGGCCGACGGCTGCCGCCAACGTGCCCTACGACACCTGCGTGACTTGCGTCATTCCCTGCCTGAATGAATGCGAGAACCTGCGCGTGCTGCTGCCGTTGCTGCGCAGCCGCCTGGCCGCGCTGTGCAGTGGCTGGGAAATCATCGTGGCCGATGATGGCAGCACGGATGGCACCGAAGCGCTGATGGCCGAATGGACCCAGTACGACGGCTTTCGCTACGTGCAACTGTCGCGCAATTTCGGCAAGGAAGCCGCGCTGAGCGCCGGCCTGGAAAGTGCCACGGGCAACGTGGTCATCTGCCTGGACGCCGACATGCAGCATCCCCCCGCGCTGATCGAGCAGATGCTGGCCCGCTGGGCCGCCGGCGCCGAAATGGTCTATGCCGTGCGCGAAACCCGCAACGACGAATCCTGGATCAAGCGCACGGGCGCACGCTGGTTCTACAAGCTGCTCAGCGGCGCCCGCGGCGTCGACGTGCCGGCCCATGCCGGCGACTTCCGTCTCATGGACCGTGGCGTGGTGGATGCGCTCAATGCCCTGCCCGAACGTACCCGTTTCATGAAGGGCCTGTACGCCTGGGTGGGCTTCAAGGGCGAAGCGCTGCCCTACACGCCCGACGAGCGCATGCATGGCGACAGCCGCTTCGGCAACATGCGCCTGGCGCGGTTGGCCCTGGATGGCCTGACCGCCTTCACCACCTGGCCGCTGCGCCTGGTCAGCCTGGTTGGCTTGCTGTTCGCCGTCCTGGCAATGGCCTACGCGACCTACCTGGTGGGCGAATACCTGGTGTCCGGCAACGCAGTATCCGGTTGGACCACGATCGTTACGGCGGTGCTGTTCTTTGCCGGCGTCAACCTGATTTCGCTGGGCGTGGTGGGCGAATACGTCGCCCGTATCTTCGACGAGGTCAAGGGGCGCCCGCTGTTCGTGGTGCGCCGCCGCCAGGGGCACGCCGCCCGCTCCGACAAGGCCGCACACTGATGAGCACCGTTATGCAACGCCCGGCGCGCTCCGAATGGATCCCGCCGGCGGGATGGTTCCTGCTCGCGATCGGCTTCTGGCTTGCCTTCCTGGCCTGGGTCAGGCCCCTGACGCTGCCCGACGAAGGCCGCTATGCCGGCGTCGCCTGGGACATGCTGCGCAGCGGCTCGCATGCCGTGCCGCTGCTCGATGGCATGCCGTATTTCCACAAACCGCCGCTGTACTACTGGATGACCGAACTGTCGTTCACGCTGTTCGGCGTGCATCCGTGGGCCGCTCGCGTGCCCTCGCTGCTGGCATCCTGGGCCGCCATTGCCGCGCTCTACGCGTTCGTGCGGCGTTACCGCGATGTCGCCAGCGCGACCATCACCGCCCTGGTGCTGGCCACCTTGCCGTTCTTCTATGGCGGTTCGCAGTTCGCCAACCTGGACATGCTGGTCGCCGGCCTGATCACGCTGTGCGTGCTGGCCGCGGCGGACACCGCGCTGCGCGTCGAACGCGGCCAGGCCTATCGCTGGATGTCTCTGGCCGCCGCCGCGCTGGCAGGGCTGGCGGTACTGGCCAAGGGCCTGATCGGCCTGGTGCTGCCCGGTGCGATTCTGTTCATCTGGCTGGTCTGGAGCCGTCGCTGGCGCGGCCTGGCCGCGCTGGTATGGCCGCCTGCATTGCTGGTGTTCGCGGCAGTCGCCGTGCCGTGGTTCGTGCTGATGCAGATCCGCTACCCCGGCTTTTACGACTATTTCTTCGTCTACCAGCACTTCCAGCGTTTTGCCGAAGGCGGCTTCAACAATGCCCAGCCGTTCTGGTTCTACCTGCCGGTGGTGGTGGGGCTGGCGCTGCCCTGGTCGTTGTGGGGCGGCGGCATCCTGCGCAAGGCGTTCTGGGCGGAAGGCCCGCAGCGTGACCTGCGCCGCCTGGCCCTGATCTGGTTCGTCGTCGTGGTCGGTTTTTTCTCGCTGCCCAATTCCAAGCTGGTCGGCTACGTGCTGCCTGCGTTGCCGGCGCTGGCCTTCTTGCTGGCCGAAGTCATCGTTGCCGCCTGGCGCCAGAAGGACGATACGCTGGCGCCCCGGCTGGTGCGCATCTGCGTCGGTGTCGGCGCAGGCATCTGCGTGCTGGCGATCGGCATCGCCGCGCACAGCGCCCGCGGCAGCGCGGGCCCGCTGGCCGCCGTGATCCGCCCGCTGGCGCAGCCGGGCGATACGTATGTATCGCTGCATACCTATCCGTTCGACCTGGCACTGTATGCCCAGGCGCCCCAGCCTTCATGGGTGGTGGACGATTGGCTCAATCCGGACGTGCCGGTGCGCGACAACTGGCGCAAAGAACTCTACGACGCCGCCAAGTTCGAACCGCAGGTCGGCAAGCAGGTGTTGATCAGCCGGGAGGAGTTCGATGCCCGCCTGTGCGCCGCGCCGGAAGGCTCGCGCTATTGGGTCTGGGGCACCAGTTCGGACGGCGGCAATTACCGGGCGCTGCAAGGCTTGCAGCCGGTGGCGACCAGCGTGAAATACGTGATCTGGCAGGTGGTGGCGGATGCCGCCTTCAAGCAGCGGGCTTGTGGCGGAATGCCCAAAGCCGGCTCGTGATGAAGGTGGCCACCGCCAGGGCGATAAGAATGAGGGCCAGCAGGATGTCGTAGCGTACGGCCGTTACGCGCAGCAACCAGGCGTAAGCGGATTCATTGATGATGAAGCCGACGGCTGAAATGAAGAAGAAACGGCGGACTGCTATGGTCCAGGGTGTGTGGGAATGTCTGAACGTAAGCCGGTAGTGCCCGCTGAAGGAAACCACGAACGCCACCAGCCAGCCGATCAGGTTGGCCAGGAGCGGCGCGGCGCCCAGGGCCTCGACGCAGGCAACGGCGACGCCCCAGTGCGTGGCGGCCGCTGCGCATCCGACGGCGATGAACAGACTGACTTGTTGAAGCAGGGCGCGCATGTGGGGCGTGTCGAAGAAGAATGGCGGGGTGAAAGCATGAGCAAACGCATAGTGGTCTGCGGTGACGATTTTGGCATGAATGCCGATATCGATGAAGGCATGATTGCGCTGGCCGGCATGGGCCGCCTCAGCGCCGTCAGCTGCCTCGTGCAAGGCCCGACCTTTGCCGCCAACGCGCCGCGCCTGGCGGCCCTGGATGTCGACATCGGCCTGCATCTGAACTTCTCCGAATCGCTGGGTCCGGACGATGCCGACGTGCCGTCGCTGTCGCGCCTGATCCTGCGCGCCTACGCCCGCCAGCTCGATGCGGCCTGGGTCGACCAGCGCCTTGAACGCCAGTTCGATGCGTTCGAAGCGGCGTTCGGCGGCGCGCCCGACTACGTGGACGGCCACCAGCACGTGCACCAGCTGCCTGTCATTCGTGAACGCCTGCTGCGTCTGCTCAAGCGCCGCTATGGCGCCAGCATGCCCTGGCTGCGCCAGACCACGCCCGGCGCGCTTTGCGGCATTCCTGCCAAGGAATCGATCAAGGCCCGCATCATCGGCGCGCTGGGCGCGGCCGAACTGGGCCGCCAGGCCCGCAAGGAAGGCCTGCGCACCAACCGCCGCCTGCTGGGCGTATATGGGTTCGAAGGCGGCAAGCGGCGCTATGCCGACCTGCTGCAGAACTGGTTGTTCAATGCCCAGGATGGCGACCTCTTGATGTGCCATCCGGCGCTGGACAGCCAGGGCGGCAGTGCCATGGCGCGCCAGCGCCGGGCTGAATACGACGTGCTGGCCAGCCCCAAGCTGGGCGATTGGCTGTCCGCCAACGGCGTGCGCATCACGCGCCTGCCGGCCGTGCTGGCCGGCGTCGCTGTGCAAGCGCACCGCACACCGCGCCGGCAAGCCGCCGCCGGCTAAGGCCGGGCAGGGCTCGAAGCGGCATCTACGCGGCCATTCCGCCTAGGCCCGCGTCAAATTCTGCAGCAACCACGCACCGGCCGGCCCGAGCGGCCGCCGGGTCGACCACACCGCATCCACCCGAATCTGCCTGGGCCAGCCCGGCACGGCCAGTTCCACCAGTTGTCCGCGGCCAAAGCGCTGCAGCATCCAGCGCGGCAGTTCGGCCCAGCCGAAACCCAGGTTGGCCATTTCCAGCAGCATCAGGTAGCCCGGCGCCGACCAGGTCGATTGCGACGGGGCGGGTTCCTTGTCGTCCAGCTCATAGGTGCTCAGGCGCAGTTCGCGTTCGTTCTTCAGGTGGTCCGCCGTGACGCCCTTGAGCGCTGCCAGGGGATGGCTGCGGCCCACGCACAGCACGATCTCGGACGCATCGCGCAGGCTGGCATGCGCCATGTCCGGCGGGTAGCTGTTCTGCGCCGCCATCAGCCCCAAGTGGGCGCGGCCCTGCTGCACCAGCGCCACCACGTCTTCGTATTCAGCGATCAGGCATTCGAAGCGCAGCGCCGGGTAGCGCTCGTCGATCTGGCTGAGCATGTTTTCAAAGGTTTCGGACTGAAACGTGTCCGACAGCACCACGGTCAGTCGGGGCTCCAGCCCGGCCGACAGCTGGCTGGCGCTGCGGTTCAGGCGGTCGTTCGCGGCCAGCACCTGCAAGGCCTGGGTCAAGAGCACCTGGCCGGCCTCGGTCAGCGCAGGCTGGCGTTGGCTGCGGTCGAACAGGGTCACGTTCAGGTCCACTTCGAGATTGGCGATGGTTTCGCTGACGGTGGATTGGCTTTTGCCCAGCTTGCGGGCCGCGGCGGAAAACGTGCCTTCGGCGGCGACCTGGGCGAAGGTGGCCAGGGACTCGAGGGAATGGCGCATGGTAGTTTTTGGTATCGGTTTTTCCGATGGATATCATCTTTATCGTACCGGAAATATCGTCGAAAATCGCCGGGTTACTCAAGCAACCGACCTCAGGTGGGTCATGACGCAAGCCAAGAAAACCCTCAAAGAACGCTTTTTCCACGCCTTCCTGTTCGAAATCCTGGCCATCGGCCTGTGCGCGCCAGTCGCGGCCTGGGCCATGGGCAAGTCGCTGTTCGAAATGGGCGTGCTGACCGCGGTGATCGCCTGGATCGCGCTGGTCTGGAACATGATCTACAACGCCGCGTTCGACCGCCTGGAAAACCGGCTGGGCATCACCCGCAACCTGCGTGTGCGGGTGGTGCATGCGTTCGGCTTCGAGCTGGGGCTGATCCTGATCGTCATTCCGCTGGCGGCCTGGTGGCTGCAGATCAGCCTTTGGCAGGCGTTCGTGCTCGACATCGCGCTGGTGCTGTTCTACCTGCCCTATGCGTTCTTCTACAACCTGGGCTACGACCGGGCCCGCCCGCGCGTCATGGCCTGGCTGGCGCGCGGCGCCACCGACGCGGCCGAGCCGGCGACCCCCGCCGCCGCTACGCGTCAATGACCTTGCGCGTGAACATCTCCAGGTAGTCCATCAGCGAATCCGCGCCACGGATGGCCGCGGCGGCGTCGCCCGTGGCGATGCCCTCGGCCATGGCCATGTGGCGCCGCGCGCCCTCCGTAATGTCGCCTTCGTGCTGGTAGGCATACCAGAAGCGGCGGCACTGGATGATCAGCGGTTCCACCGCATTCACGGCGGACACGTTGCGGCAGGCGTTGTGGCAGACGTGGTCCAGCGATTGGTCCGCCTGCATGTAGTCATCCAGGTTGCCGCCTTCGGCCGCGCGGATCATCTGGGCCGCGCATTCCACGATCTGGCTGCGCTGGGCGGGCGTGGCGCGGCGCGCGGCGCTGGCGGCAATCAGTTGTTCCAGCGCCCGGCGGGTCTGGATCAGGTCCATGTGGTCGGCCAGCTGGATCATCGACACCCGCAGCCCGCGGCGCGGTTCCTGGCGGATCAGCCCGGCCGCCACCATGCGCAGCAGCGCTTCACGCAGCGGGGTGCGGCCCAGGCCGGTCTTCTCGACCAGGTCGGCCTCCACCACCGCGCTGCCCGGCTGCAATTGCAGTGTGGCGATCATGCTTTCGATCTGGTCGTAGGCGACGTCGGCGGCGCGCCGTTTGGGTTCTGCTCCGGCCATCAATTATTGTTTTCCTTCGTTTTGCGCCACTGCGTGTAGGCCAGCCATTCGCCGACGAACCCGCGCCGGAAGAACGACACGCACAACACGAAAATCAACCCGATGACGATGGTGACGACATCGCCCAGGGTGGCAAGGTAGTTCTGCAGGCTGACCACCAGGGTGGCGCCCACCACGGGGCCCCACACGGTGCCGATGCCGCCCAGCAGGGTCATCAGCAGCACCTCGGTGGAGGTGGCCAGCGACACGTCGTTCAGCGCCACCAATTGCAGCACCAGCGCCTTGAGCGAGCCGGCCAGGCCAGCGACCGAGGCGGACAGCACGAAAGCCAGCAGCTTGCACCGATCCGTATCGTACCCCAGTGAAATCGCCCGCGGCGCGTTGTCGCGGATGGTCTTGAGCACCTGTCCGAAGGGCGAATGGATCACCCGATACACGAACAGGAATCCCAGCACGAAGACCCCCAGCGCGAAGTAGTACATGTGGGTGTCCGAGCTCAGGTCGAGCAACCCCAGGAATTTGCCTCGGGGGATGCCCTGCATGCCGTCCTCGCCGCGCGTCCACTTCACCTGCACTGCCATGAAGTACGCCACCTGCGACAGCGCCAGCGTGATCATCGCGAAATAGATGCCGGTGCGGCGGATGGCCAGCCAGCCGATCGCATAGCCGATGGCGGCGGCCATGGCCACGCCGCACAGCATGGCGATTTCGGGCGGCAGGCCGGCCGCGCCGTACAGGATCATCATCTGGCCGGCGGCATAGCCCGCCCAGCCGAAGAACGCGGCATGGCCGAACGACACCAGGCCGGTGAAGCCGGTCAACAGGTTGAAGGCCAGCGCGAACAGCGCGAAGCACAGCACCTTCATGACGAACACCGGATAGACCACCTGCGGAAAAAACGGCACCAGCAGGGCCGGCACGAGCAACAGCGCCAGGATGCGGATCGAAAGGGGGAAGCGGGACACCTTATTTCTCCTTGCCGAACAGGCCCGCGGGGCGCATCAGCAGCACCACCGCCATCACGATGAACACGACCACGGTGGACGCTTCGGGGTAGAACACCTTGGCCAGGCCTTCGAGCAGGCCCAGCGCCAGGCCGGTAACGATGGCGCCCATGATCGAACCCAGGCCGCCGATCACCACTACCGCGAACACGATGTTCAAGAGGTTGGACCCCATCAGCGGATTGATCTGCATCACCGGCGCGGCCAGCACGCCGGCCACGCCGGCCAGCGCCACGCCAAAGCCGTAGGTCAGGGTGATCATCACGGGCACGTTCACGCCAAAGGCCTGCAGCAGCCGGGCGTTTTCGGTGCCGGCCCGCAGCAGCGCGCCCAGCCGGGTGCGTTCGAACAGGTACCACGTCACCAGGCACAGCGACAGCGACGCCACCACCACGAAGGCGCGGTAAGCGGGCAGGAACATGAAGCCCAGGTCGAAGCCACCCTGCAGGATCTCGGGCGGCTCGTAGCCCACGCCGGAAATGCCGTAGAAGTAGCGAAAGCCCCCCTCCATCATCAGCGCGATGCCGAAGGTCAGCAGCAGGCCGTACAGGTGGTCCAGGTGATAAAGGCGCTTGAGCAGCGTCTTTTCGATCACCACGCCGACCGCGCCGACCATCAGCGGCGCCAGCACCAGCGCCGCCCAGAAGTTGACCTGCACGCCGGGGCCCAGCAGTTGCGGCAACTGCGTGAAGCCGATCCACGCCAGGAACGCCGCCATCATGAACTGGGCGCCATGGGTGAAATTGACGATATTGAGCAGGCCGAAGATGATGGCCAGCCCCATGCTGAGAATGGCGTAGAAGCAGCCGTTGATCAGCCCCACCAGCAGTTGGGCGAGCAGGGCGGGAAGCGAGATGTCGAACATAGTGGGCGGCAGGCGGACACGCGGACGCGTCGGTTTCCAGGAAGGCGCGCACGGCGCACGCCTCGTGCGGGTCGAACCGGCGCCGGGCGTGACCGCCCGGCGCCGGCCACGCTTTACGACTTGTTCAACGGGCAGGCGGCCTGGGGCTTGGGAAACACCTCTTCGCCCTTGAGCACCGATTTCACGTGGTAGTAGTCCCACGGTGCCTTGGACTCGGCGGGCGGCTTTACCTGCAACAGCAGCATGTCGTGCACCAGCGCGCCGTCGGCGCGCAGCTTGCCGTTGCGGATCACGGCGTCATTGATGGTCATCTCGCGCAGCTTGGCCATCACGGTCGGGGCGTCGTCGGTGCCGGCCGCCTCGACGGCCTTCAGGTACGACAGCGTGGCCGAATACACGCCCGCCTGCGAAGCGGTCGGCATCTTCTTGGCCTTGTCGAAGAACTTGCGGGCCCAGGCGCGCGAGGCGTCGTCGAAGTCCCAGTAGAAGGCCTCGGTCAGGTACATGCCCTGCGCCTTGGCCAGGCCCATGCTGTGCACGTCCGAGATATACGTCAATAGCGGCGCCACGATCTGCTTCTTGGTGATGCCGAATTCGTTGGCCTGCTTGACCGCGTTGACCGTGTCGTTGCCGGCGTTGGCCAGCGCGATCACATCGGCCTTGGACGCCTGCGCCTTCAGCAGGAACGACGAGAAGTCGTTGCCGGGGAAGGGGTGGCGCGATACACCGACCACGCTGCCGCCGTTTTCCTGGATGACCTCGGTGGCGTCCTTTTCCAGCGAGTGGCCGAAGGTGTAGTCGGCGGTGATGAAGTACCAGGTCTTCTTGCCTTCCTTGACCAGCGCGCGCGCCGTGCCGGCCGCCAGGGCGTAGGTGTTGGTGGTCCATTGCGCATTCAGGGGCGAGCACTTCTCGCCCAGGATGGCGGTGGACAGGCCGGCCGACGGCATCGTCACGCGGTTCTTCTGCCGGGCGATTTCCATCACGGCCAGCGCGGTCGACGCGGTGGGAAAGTCGGTGATCATGTCGACCTTGCCCTGGTCGAACCATTCGCGCGCCAGGTTGGCGGCGACATCGGGCTTGTTCTGGTGGTCGGCGGCCACCACTTCCACCGGCTTGCCCAGCACCTTGTTGCCCATTTCCTCGGCCGCCATGCGGGCCGCGATCACGGAGCCGTTGCCGGCCAGGTCGGAATACACGCCCGACAGGTCGGTCAGCACGCCGACCTTGACGACGTCGTCGCTGATGCCGCCCTGGGCGTGGGCTATGCCTGCCAGGCCAAGGGTGCACAACGCTGCTGCGATTCGATTCAATTTCATCTGACTACGCTCCGGATAGGAATGGGGGGAACTGCGGTCGGAAAACCAGGGGCCACTGCAACGACGGGGAACCGCGCGAACTGTCAGATGCCGAGCAGCGCGTTCAGCCGGTCTTGCGACTGCTGCACGTCGGCCCGGTCGATCACGGCGGCCACCTGGCCGTGCTCGATGACGTAGTGGCGGTCGGCCAGGTGCTGGGCGAAGCGAAAGTTCTGCTCGACCAGCACGGTGGTGTAGCCGCGCTCTTTCAATTGCCGGATCACCCGGCCCAAGGCCTGCACGATCACCGGGGCCAGGCCCTCGGTGATTTCATCGAGCAGCAGCAGGCGCGCGCCGGTGCGCAGGATGCGCGCCATCGCCAGCATCTGCTGCTCGCCGCCGGAAAGCCGCGTGCCGGGGCTGTGGGCACGCTCTTTCAGGTTGGGAAACATGGCGTAGATCTCATCGATCGACATGCCGCCGGGCCCCACCGAGGGCAGCAGCATCAGGTTTTCCTCGGCGGTCAGCGATGCATAGATGCCGCGTTCTTCCGGGCAGTAGCCGATGCCCTTGCGGGCGATCTTGTGCGGCGGCAGGGCGATGGTTTCCTGGCCCATCACCTTGATCGAGCCGCTGCGCCGTCCGACCAGGCCCAGTACCGATTTCAGGGTCGAACTGCGGCCGGCGCCGTTGCGGCCCAGCAGCGTCACGCATTCGCCGGCCCTGACGTCCAGGTCGATGCCGTGCAGGATGTGCGATTCGCCGTACCAGGCGTGCAGGTCGCGGATTTCCAGCATGGCCTGCGAGGTCGTGTCGCGCTGCACGGGAGTGTCGATCGCCAGGGTCTCATTCATCTTCCGCTCCCATGTACGCTTCGCGCACCGCCGGGTTGGCCGCGACCTCGGCATACGGCCCTTCGGCCAGGATTTCGCCACGCTGCAAAACGGTGATGGCATCGCAGATATCGGCCACCACCTTCATGTTGTGTTCCACCATCAGGATGCTGCGGCCCGCAGACACCTGCTTGATCAGATGCTTGACCCGGTCCACGTCTTCGTGGCCCATGCCCTGCGTGGGTTCGTCCAGCAACAGCAGTTCGGGCTCCAGCGCCAGGGTGGTGGCGATTTCCAGCGTGCGCTTGCGGCCGTAGGGCAGGTCGCCGGCCGCCACGTCCAGCTGGCCGCGCAGGCCCACCTGGTCCAGCAATTCGTCCACGCGCTGGTGCAGCCGTTCCAGCGTGCTTTCCGAGCGCCAGAAGCAGTAGTCCACGCCCAGCTTGCGTTGCAGCGCCACGCGCACGTTCTCGCGCACCGACAGTTGCGGGAACACGGCGGAAATCTGGAACGAACGCACGATGCCGCGGCGCGCGGTCTGCGCCGGCCGTTCGGCGGTGATGTCCACGCCGTCGTAGACGATCTGGCCGCGCGTGGGAATGTGGAACTTGGTGAGCAGGTTGAAGACCGTGGTCTTGCCCGCGCCGTTGGGTCCGATCAACGCATGGATCGCCCCGCGCCTGACGCTCAGGTTGACGTCGTTGACCGCCACGAAACCGCGGAATTCCTTGGTCAGGCCCCGGGTCTGAAGGATGATGTCGCTTTGCATGGTGTCCGAGAGGCTGCGGGAGGATGGCGCGGCCTTTGGGGGCCACGCCTATCCTTGATCCGGGGCTGGGTGGCTTACTTCGACTGGTATTGGCGCGGCCGCTTGGCCAGCTGCGCCTCGATGATGGCGGTGCAGCGTTCGCGTTCGGCGCCCACCAGCGGCAGGCGCGGGCGGCGTACGTGCTCGTTGCCCACGCCGGCCAGCGTTTCGGCCAGCTTGATGTTCTGCACCAGCTTGGTCGACACATCCAGGTGCAGGAGCGGCGTGAACCATTGATACAGCGCCAGCGCTTCCTGCCATTTGCCGGCCTTCATCAGGTCATACAGCGCCACGGTTTCGCGCGGGAAGGCGGTCACCAGCCCGGCCAGCAGGCCGTCCGCGCCCAGCGCCAGGGCTTCGAACGACAGGTCGTCCACGCCGATGAACAACTGGTAGCGGTCGCCCAGCGCATTGCGCAGGTCGGTCACGCGGCGGATGTCGTCGCTGCTTTCCTTGATGGCCACCAGCCACTTGCAATCGGCCAGCTCGGCCATGTGTTCCGGCTTCAGGTCCACCCGGTAGGCCACCGGGTTGTTGTAGATCATGCAAGGCTTGGCTGCGGCTTCGGCCATCGTGCGGATGCTCTGCATCGCCTCGCGTGAATCGGCCACGTAGATCAGCGACGGCATCAGCATGAAGCCGTCCACGCCCAGGGCCACGGCTTCCTTGATGAAGCGCAGCGCTTCGCGGGTGCTGGTTTCGGACACATTGGCCAGCACCGGAATGCGGCCGGCGCTGACTTCCACGGCGCAACGCGTCACGGCCAGCTTTTCTTCCAGCGTCAGGGTGCTGGCTTCGCCCAGCGAACCGCAGGTGACAAGGCCATGTACGCCGTTGTCGATCAGGAAGCCGAAATGCTTGCGCATGGCTTCGAAGTCGAGGGTTTCGTCGGCATGGAACTTACTGGTTACGGCAGGAAAGACGCCCTGCCAACGCACGTTACTCAACTTGGTTCTCCTCGTAAGGCCGGCGCCGCGAGGGGGGAGCGGCGGGCAGGAGAAAGTCTAATATCGGTTAAATATATTTAGAAGATATTTTGATTTGGGGCTTTCCCGAGAGCGGGTTTTCCCCGGGGCAGGTGATAGAAGGGAACGCGGCGGCAGGGCGGCGCCTGCCAACCGCAGGGCGGGCCAGTCAGCCCGACTTGCGCTGGAACGCCCGGCTGGCGTCCTGCATGAAGGTCTTCACGGCCTTCTCGTACTGGGCGCCGCTGCGGAAGGCGCCCGAGTGGGTGGCGCCTTCGATCTTGACCAGCCGCTTCAGGTCCGGCGATACGTTGCGGGCGGCGGCATAGAGTTCGTCGCTCATGGTGTGCGGCACCACGCGGTCGGCGGTGCCGTGCAGGAACAGCATGGGCGTGTGCATGTCGCCCAGCTTGTCGACCGACGCGAACGGCTGGGTGACGAGCAAGCCGGCCCCCGGCACGCGGCCCCACTTCATGGTCGCCAGCATCGCGCCGATGCTGGTGAAGCTGGCTTCGACGATCAGCCCGGCGAAGTCGGGTTGTTCGGGTCGCGCGGCCAGGTCGATGGCGATGGCCCCGCCCAGGCTGTGCCCGTAGACGAAGCGGCGGGACGCGTCCGGCTGCAGCCGCGCCAGTTCCTTCAGCCCGGCCATGGCGTCTTCCAGCGCGCTGGCCTCGGACGGCAGGCGCGGCGTGGACGCCCCGAAGCCGCGGTAGTCGATCGCCAGCACCGAATAGCCCATGCGGGTCCAGCCGTCGATGCGAAAGGCGCTGCCATTGAGGTTCCAGCGCGCGCCATGCAGGTACAGCACGGTGGGGGCATTGGCCTGCGGGCTTTGCCAGTACCAGGCGCGCACCTTGTCGCCGTTGGCCAGCGCCAGGTCGTACACCTGGGTGCCTGCGGCGGGTTCCCGCCACCAGGTCTGGGGCTCGGATTGCGGCGAAAAGATGGTCTGCCGCTGCCAGGAATCCAGCTGCGAGCAGCCAACCACGCCGGCGGCGGTCAGCAGGGCGGCGCCGAACAGGCGGCGGAAAGTGAATCGGGGCAGGGCGGGCATGGGAAATATGACCCGCGCGGACGGGCGCGGTTCCGCCGGCAGCATACAACGCTGCCCGGCAGCCGATCGCATCAAGCCGTATCCGGATGCATCTCGCGGGCCAGCGCCAGCCAGGCCTGCGCCGCTTGCGACAGGTAGCCGCCCCGGCGCCACACCAGGCCCATTTCCCATTCCGTCCGGGCATCGCGCAGCGGCACCTGCGCCACGCCCGCGCAGCGTTCCTCGTCGGCCTTGATGCGTGGCAGGAAGGCCACGCCCAGTCCCGCCGTCACCAGCGCCACGATGAAATCGATCTGCCCGCTGCGGGCCGCGACGGCGGGCGCAAAGCCCGCCCGCAGGCAGGCGTCCTGGATGATGCGGTTCAGCGCGAAACCGCTTTCGAACAGAATGAAAGGCGAATCGCGCAGATCGGCCAGGCCCACGGACGCTTCGCCGGCGCAGGGGTGGTCGGCGGGCAGCAGCGCGATCAGCGGTTCGCGCGCCACCGGCTGCCATTCGAAATTGGCCGATTCCGGCCGCAGCGAGGCGGCCAGTTCGATGTCGCCGGCCATGACCATCTCTTCCAGCCGGTGGCCGCCGTGTTCCAGCAGGCTGATCTCGATGCGCGGATAACGGCTGCGAAAGCGCGCGAACATGGGCGCGAACAGCGCATTGCTGCCCAGCGGCGGCAGGCCCAGGCGCAGCACACCGCGCGTCAGGCCGCGCAGTTCATCCAGTTCGGCGTACAGGTCGTCGCGTTCGGCCAACATTTTCACGGCGCGGCGATAGACGATGTCGCCGGCCTCGGTCAGCCGCGGCGGCTGGGCCTGGCGGTCCAGCAAAGGCATGCCGACTTCGTCTTCCAGCTGCCGCACGGCCTTGCTGACCGTGGGCTGGGTCGCGAACACCGTCTTGGCCGCCTGGGAAAAACCGCCTTGGCGAACCACTTCCACCAGCGCGCGCAGGGTACGCAGATCCATGGCTATGCCTATTTCGAATAATGTGAATTCAACAAATTCATTTTATCTATGGCCCGCACCGGCGTAAAACGTTCCCATCCGCTGGAACTGCCCCCATGTCACCCCTGCTCTTGTTTCCTGCCCGCACCCCCGTCCGTTTGCGCAGCCTGCTGCGCCGCAGCCGCGTGCTGCAGATCAGCCTGCTCATCCTGTTTTCGCTGCTGGGGCAGGCGCTGGCCAACGCCGCCGGCCTGCCGGTGCCGGGCGGCGTCATCGGCATGGCGCTGGTGCTGGCGCTGCTGGCCAGCGGCCTGTTGCGCGTGCGCAATGTGCATCGTGGCGCCAACTGGCTGCTGGGTGAGATGCTGCTGTTCTTCGTGCCGGCGGTGATGTCGTTGCTGGATCACCGCGAATTCCTGGGCGTGCTCGGCCTGAAGCTGTTGGTCATCATCCTGGTGGGCACCGCGCTGGTCATGGCCGGCACCGCGCTCACGATCGATCTCTGCTACCGCTGGATGAACCGCCATGCAGGCTGATTTCAATCTGCTTTTCTGGCCGCTGGCGACCGTGCTGGCCTACGTCTGCGCGCGGCGGTTCTACCGCCGCTATGCCTACTGGTGGACGTCCACGCTGGTGGTGGCGCCGGCCCTGCTGCTGCTCCTGGCCCTGGTCTTGCACACCACCTATCGCGACTACATGTCCGGCTCGCATTGGCTGATGATGATGCTGGGTCCGGTCATCGTCGCCTTCGCGCTGCCGCTGTACGAACAACGCGCGCTGATCCGCCGTTACTGGCCGGTGCTGGTGGCCGGCGTGGCAGTGGGCAGCAGTATCGCTGGCGCCAGCGCCTGGCTGCTGGGCAGCCTGCTTGATTTGCCGCCCGACCTGCGCCTGAGCCTGCTGCCGCGGTCGGTGGCCACGCCGTTCGCCATCGCGGTGTCGTCCCACGTCGGCGGCGTGCCCGACCTGACTGCGGTATTCGTGATCGTCACGGGGGTGTTCGGCGCGGCCATCGGCCAACTGATGCGCGGCTGGTTGCCGCTACGTTCGGCCCTGGCACGTGGCGCGCTGTTCGGCATGGGTGCCCATGGTGCCGGCACCGCCAAGGCTCGCGAACTGGCGGCCGAAGAGGGCGCCGTGGCAGGGCTGGTGATGGTGATGGCCGGCCTGTTCAACGTGCTGGTCACGCCGGCCGTGGTGGCGGGCTTGCTGGCCTAGAGGACGCGGCGTCAGTGCAGCGCTTCCAGCACGACCGGGTACAACGACGCCACCAGCAGCAGCGCCATGCCGATGTTGAACGCGCGGATCGCCCAGGGCTTGTGCAGCACGCGGCGCAGCGCCGTGCCGAACGTGACCCAGATGCCGATGCTGGGCAGGTTGACGATGCCGCATACCACCGTGGCGATGACCAGGTTGGCAAAGAAGCCGGCTTGCGGCGTGTAGGTCGCCACCACGCCCACCGCCATCACCCAGGCCTTGGGATTGACCCACTGGAACGCCGCCGCCTGCAGGAAGGTCAGCGGCTTGGCGCGGGCCTCGCCTTCTTCCATGCCGCCCGAATTGGCGATCTTCCAGGCCAGGTACAGCAGGTAGGCGGCGCCCACGTACTTCAGCACGGTGTACAGCACGGGCACCTGTTGGAACACCGAGCCCAGGCCGATGCCCACCAGGAAAATCATCAAGGTAAAGCCCAGGTTCACGCCCAGCAGGTGCGGCATGCTGCGGCGAAAGCCGAAATTCAGGCCCGACGAGGCCAGCATCACGTTGTTCGGGCCGGGCGTGATCGAGCTGACCAGGGCGAACAATGCCAGGGGGCCCAGCAACGACAACGAGGCAAGCGGCACTTCGGCCAGATTGGCGGGGAACAGCGTCATTTCTTGACTCCAACGATCGCGCGGCGTCCGCCGGCGATGACCACGATGACGGCGGCGGCAAACAGGAACGTCGCCAGGTCCACCGACTCACCAAAAAACAGGGCCGCGGCCAGCACCGTCAGGAACGGTTGCAGCAGCTGGATCTGGCCGACTCGGGCGATGCCGCCCGCGGCCAGGCCGCGGTACCAGGCAAAAAAACCCACGAACATCGACCCGAACGCCAGGTAAGCGCAGGCCGAAACGACGTTCGCGCCGGGCCAGGCGGCCTGCTGCGAGGCCATCCAGCCCACCGGTACCGCGATCACCGGCGCGCTGATGGCGAGCGCCCAGCAGATGGTGCGCCAGCCGCCCAGGGTGCGCGCGGCGCGGGCGCCTTCGGCGTAGCCCATCCCGCCCAGCACCACGGCCAGCAACAGCCAGAAGTCGCCGATGGCCAACGTGCCGTGTCCCTGGCGCAGGGCGAACGTGCACACCAGCGCGGCGCCCACCATCGCCCAGGCCCAGAACGATGGCGATGGCCGTTCGCCACTGCGCCAGGCGGCGAACGCTGCGGTCGACAGCGGCAACAGGCCATTGAACACCGCGCCGTGCGACGACGATACGCTCTGCATCGCCAATGTCGACGCCAGGGGCCAGCCCACCACGATGCCCACCGCCGCCAGGATCACGCCAGGCCATTCACGGCGGTCGGGCCGGCGGCTGCGGGTGATCCAGAGCAGGGCCAGTGCCGGTACGGCGGCCAGCAGGGCGCGTCCCAGGCCCACCAGCAACGGCGGCAGTTCGGACACCGCCACGCGGGTCATCGGCAGGGTCAGCGAAAAGATCAGCACGCCCAGCAAGCCATAGCCATAGCCTTCCCAGGGTGACGCCTGCGACGCAGCGGGGGCGGCCTGGGGCGAGGGGTACAGCACGGATCGGCGCATGGGGAACATCCAGAAAACAGGGCCCCATGGTCGCCACTTGCGGGTCTGGGGCATTGCTGTCACTCTACGCATAGTTATCGGTACAGTACCGGTACACTTTGGCATATCACTTTAACCACTGGCCTGGTGAAATCCCCATGACAGTTGCTTCCCCCTCCTTGCCCTGGCAGCCCGTGCGCCAGGCCGATGCCACCCTGGTGGCGCAATTGGCCGACGGCCTGGCCCGCCGCATCGACGAACAGGGCCTGCGGCCGGGCACCCGCCTGCCGTCCATCCGCAAGATGGCCGAGCAGTCCGGCGTCAGCCGCTTCACGGTGGTGGAAGCCTACGACCGGCTGGTGGCGCGCGGGCTGGTGCAGTCGCGCCGCGGTGCGGGCTTTTTCGTGCGCGCCCGCAGCGGCCCGCTGGCCGCCGCGGCAGCGCCCGCGCTCCCCCCGTTTGCCCCGCCGGTGCGCATTGATGTGGCCTGGCTGCTGCGCAGCATGTTTCGCGAGGGCGGAGGCCCCGGCATGCCGGGCGGCGCCGGCCTGCTGCCTGCCGAATGGCTCGACCCCGACATGGTCGCCGGCGCCGTGCGCGCCGTGGGCCGGTCGGTGCGTGGCCAACTGGTGTCCTACGGGCATCCCCAGGGCTTCGCGCCGCTGCGCCAGCAGGTTGCCGCCTCGTTGCAGAGCGAAGGGGTGCCGGCCCACCCCGAACACAACCTGTTGACCACCAACGGCGTCACCCATGGCCTGGACCTGATCGCCCGCCACCTGGTGCAGCCCGGCGATGTCGTGTTGGTCGAGGACCCCGCCTGGTTCGTCATCTTCGGGCGCCTGGCCGCCTTCGGCGCCCGCCTGATCGGCGTGCCGCGCGGCCCCGACGGCCCGGACATCGCGCTGCTCGAACAACTGGCGGCGCAGCACAAGCCCAAGCTGTTCATCATCAACAGCGCCGTCCACAACCCCACCGGCCATACGCTGTCGGCCGGTGTCGCCTACGACATCCTGCGCATCGCCGAGCGCCACGATTTCATGGTGGTCGAAGACGACACCTACGGCGACCTGCACCCCGGCCGTGCCATGAAACTGGCCGTACTGGATCGGCTCAACCGCGTCATCCTGGTCAGCGGCTATTCCAAGATGCTGGCCGCCAGCCTGCGGGTCGGCTACGTGGCCGCCAACCCCGACATCCTGCAGAAACTGGCCGACCTGAAAATGCTGGCGGGGCTGACCTCGCCCGAACTGGGCGAACGGGTGGTGCACCGGGTGCTGATGGAAGGGCAGTACCGGCGCCACATCGAGCGCGTCCGCCTGCGGGTCGACGAGGCGCGCCAGCGCTGCATCAAGGGGCTGCTGAAACTGGGCCTGACGATTCCGCACGAGCCGCACGCCGGCATGTTCGTCTGGGCCGATTGCGGCCGTGACAGCGAAGTGCTGGCCCGCGCCGCCGCCGACCGCGGCATGCTGCTGGCCCCGGGCACGCTGTTTTCGCCGTCCCAGGCGCCGTCCACCATGCTGCGCTTTTCCGTGTCGATGGCCGACGATCGCGGCGTCTGGACGGTGCTGGAAAAACTGTTCGCCTGAAACCGCCCCTACAATCAATAATATTCAGCTGTCCCCATCAAGGAATCGCCATGTCCGCACCCATCAAGCCCCTTACCGAGAACTTCGCCGTCGCCCCGCAACTGGGTCCCGACGACATGGCCGACGTGGCCGCTGCCGGCTATAAAAGCGTCATCATCAACCGTCCCGACTTCGAAGGCGGCCCCGACCAGCCCACCGCGGCCGACGTCTCCAAGGCCGCCGTCGCCGCCGGCCTGAAAATCGAATACCAGCCCGTGGTGGGCAGCGCCATGACCGCCGCCGACGTGGTGCGTTTCGCCGAACTGCTGCGCACCCTGCCGGGTCCGGTGCTGGCGTACTGCCGCACCGGCACCCGCTGCACCAACCTGTTCGCCGCTGCCCAGCAGCTGGGTTGACGCGCATCAAGCGCCCCAGGTTCGCTTGATGTGAACCTGGCGGGTTTCCGGTAGCATTGAACTTCCTCTCAAACAGGAGCAGGCAAGATGTTCAAGAAGATCCTGATTCCCACCGACGGCTCGCCGCTGTCGGCCCAAGCCGCCAACGCTGGCATTTCCTTCGCACGTTCCGTGGGCGCCGACGTCGTCGCGCTCTACGTGACGCAGCCTTTCGCCGCCACCATCGGTTTTGACGGCATGGCCGCCGCCTACGCCATTACCGACGAAGACTACGAAAAGGCCTCCGCCGAACAGGCCGACAAGTACCTCAAGCAGATCACCGACCGCGCCGACACCGGCGGCGTGAAGGCCGAGGCGCGCGCCGTGTCCAACTTCAACGTGGCAGACGGCATTGTCCAGGCCGCCGCCGACGCCGGTTGCGACCTGATCTTCATCGGCAGCCACGGCCGCAGCGGCCTGTCGCGCCTGCTGCTGGGCAGCGTCACGGCCAAAGTGCTGTCGCTGGCCAGCACCGCCGTGCTGGTCTACCGCGTCAAGGAAGAAAAGAAGTAATCGCCGACCGCGTCAGGCGGCTGTCAGGCCGCCCGGCGTCGCCAGGCCGAAACCCTGGTCGGCGCACCCGCAAGCCCCTCGTCTTCCGAGGGGCTTTTTTCATGTCCGGGCCGCCATCTGCGCCAGCCCCTATGGCGCTTATGGCTAAAGCTTGTAAACGCGCGCGCGGCGCGTAATATTTACGGATAAGTGCGGGCGCGGTTTCGCAATATCCCGAGCACACCTCTCACGCGGCATGGCGCCCGCCGCGGCAGCGTCCGGTCGGACCCTGCCGTCCATTCCTGGTGATTACTGCAAGGAACGAGGCCATGACTCGCAAGACGCCTATCGAGCTATACCGGAATATCGGCATCAGCGCCCATATCGACGCGGGCAAGACGACGACCACCGAGCGCATCCTCTTCTATACCGGTATCACCCATAAGATCGGCGAGGTGCACAACGGCGCCGCCGTGATGGACTGGATGGAACAAGAGCAGGAACGCGGCATCACCATCACCTCCGCCGCCACCACCGCCTTCTGGAAAGGCATGGCCGGCAACTATCCCGAACACCGCATCAACATCATCGATACGCCGGGCCACGTCGACTTCACCATCGAGGTCGAACGCTCCATGCGCGTGCTGGACGGCGCCGTGATGGTCTACGACGCCGTGGGCGGCGTGCAGCCGCAATCCGAAACCGTCTGGCGCCAGGCCAACAAGTACCGCGTGCCGCGCCTGGCATTCGTCAACAAGATGGACCGCGTCGGTGCCGACTTCCTGCGCGTGCAGCGGCAGATCGCCGAACGCCTGAAGGGCGATGCCGTGCCGGTGCAACTGCCGGTGGGCGCCGAAGACGGCTTCGAAGGCGTCATCGACCTGGTCAAGATGAAAGCCATCATCTGGGACGACGCCAGCCAGGGCGTGCGCTTCGAATACCGCGACATTCCGCCCGCGCTGCAGGCGCAGGCCCAGGAATGGCACGACAAGATGGTCGAGAAAGCCGCCGAGGCCAACGAGACGCTGCTCGAAAAGTACCTGGGCGGCGAACCCCTCACCGAAGCCGAGATCAAGCAGGGCCTGCGCCAGCGCACGGTCGCCAACGAAATCGTCCCCATGTTGTGTGGCAGCGCGTTCAAGAACAAGGGCGTGCAGGCCATGCTCGACGCCGTGATCGACTACCTGCCGTCGCCGGTCGACGTGCCCGCCATCAAGGGCCACGACGAACGCGACCACGAAATCGAACGCCATCCCACCGACAAGGAACCCTTCTCGGCGCTGGCCTTCAAGATCATGACCGACCCCTTCGTCGGCCAGTTGGTCTTCTTCCGGGTGTATTCGGGGGTGGTCAAGTCCGGCGACTCGGTCTACAACCCGGTCAAGGGCAAGAAAGAGCGGCTGGGCCGCATCCTGCAGATGCACGCCAACGAACGGCGCGAGATCACCGAAGTCTACGCGGGCGACATCGCCGCGGCCGTGGGCGTCAAGGACGTCACCACGGGCGACACGCTGTCCGATCCCGCGCACGTCATCGTGCTCGAACGCATGGTCTTCCCCGAGCCGGTCATTTCGCAGGCAGTCGAACCCAAGACCAAGGCCGACCAGGAAAAAATGGGTATCGCCCTGGGCCGACTGGCGCAGGAAGATCCCTCGTTCCGCGTGCGCACCGATGAAGAATCCGGCCAGACCATCATTTCAGGCATGGGCGAATTGCACCTGGAAATCCTGGTCGATCGCATGAAGCGCGAATTCGGCGTGGAAGCCACCGTGGGCAAGCCCCAGGTGGCCTACCGCGAAACCATCCGCAAGACCTGCGACGAAGTCGAAGGCAAGTTCGTCAAGCAGTCGGGCGGCCGGGGCCAGTATGGCCACGTCGTGCTCAAGCTCGAACCGCAAGAGCCGGGCAAGGGCTATGAATTCGTCGACGCCATCAAGGGCGGCGTGGTGCCGCGCGAGTTCATCCCCGCGGTGGACAAGGGCATCCGCGAAACCCTGAACGCCGGCGTGCTGGCCGGCTACCCGGTGGTGGACGTCAAGGTGACCCTGTTCTTCGGGTCGTACCACGATGTCGACTCCAACGAAAACGCCTTCAAGATGGCGGGTTCGATGGCCTTCAAGGACGGCATGCGCCGGGCCGACCCGGTGCTGCTCGAACCCATGATGCAGGTCGAGGTCGAAACGCCCGAAGACTTCACCGGCAACGTCATGGGTGACCTGTCGTCGCGCCGCGGCATGGTGCAAGGCATGGAAGACATCGCCGGGGGCGGCGGCAAAGTGGTGCGCGCCGAAGTGCCGCTGGCCGAGATGTTCGGCTATTCGACCTCGCTGCGTTCCCTGACGCAGGGCCGCGCCACCTACACGATGGAGTTCAAGCACTACGCCGAAGCGCCTCGCAACGTGGCGCAGGAAGTCATCGCCGCGCAAGGCACGGGCCGCTGATCTTCGGCGGGCGGCTGTCGGCAGGAGGGTCTCTGCCGACGGCTGCAATCCTTCGGGAGTTGTCGGCGGTGGTCAACCCGCGGTCGACAGCCCCGGCCTCACGCGGGCGCGGCGGCCGCCGCCGCGCGGGTCCGCAGCCGCGCCGACGCCAGCTTCACCCCCAGCAGGATCATCACGAAGCCGTAGGCGTGGAACAGTTGCGGCGCCTCGCCCAGCAGCGGCCAGGCCAGCAGCGCGGCATACACCGGCACCAGGAACATCGACAAGCCCGCCGTCGCCGGCCCGGCCCGGCTGATCAGCCGGCCGTAGACGTAGTACGCGCCCAGGCTGGGCACCACCGCCAGAAACAGCAGCACCGCCGCCAGGCGCGGATCGGTCCAGGGCGGCGTCGCCCCGGTCGCGGCTTCGATACCGGCAAAGGGCGCCAAGGCAATCACCCCGCCCAGCATCATCGTCGCCAGGCGCGCGCTGTCCGGTACCGCAGGCAGCGTCAGGCGTTTTTGCAGCACGGTGTAGAACGCCCAGCCGGTGGCCGCCAGCAGCACCCACAGGTCGCCCTGGCCGAACGCCAGCCGCGCCAAGGCGTGGGCGTCGCCGCGTGTCAATACGACCAGCACGCCGCCCAGCGCCAGCGCCAGGCCGGCCGCGCGCAGCGGCGGCAGCGGCTTGCGCCACAGCAGCGCTTCCAGCAGCGCCACCAGGATCGGGCTGCACGAAAAGATCAGGGCGATGTTGGTGGCGCTGGTGGACTGGGCGCCGATGTATTGCGGCGCCACGGCCACGCCCATGCCCAGCACCGCCAGCGGCAGCAACGCGGGCAAGCCGCGCCAGAGCGCCTGGCGATGCCGCAGCAGGGCCGGCGCGGCCAGCGGCAGCAGGATCAACAGGGCGATCAGCCAGCGGCCGAAGGCCAGGAAAACAGGGGGAAGGGCGGCGTCGTGGGCCCAGCGGGCGGCCACCATATTCGAGGCGAATAGCGCCGGCGCGGCCAGGAGCATGGCGGTGCCGGACAGGCCCAGGCCGGTTCTTGCGGGTACTGCTGCTGCATGAGACATGATTTTCCGCCGCGCGGATCGACGCGCGGCATGCTGCGGTGGACGCCCGGCGCGGGGGCCGGGTTGTGCCGCGGCGCTTCACGCTGGATACGACGGGCGGGGTGGTGCCCGTCTTGCTGGAAAGTCTACGGCCAGGCCGGGAAAATAGGTTTCCTGATTCCCGCCGTATTGCGTGAAAAAGGAAAAGGGTTATCCCCTAAAATCCACTTTTGCAGGGAAATTCTCTTTTACGGATCCGCCGCCGTGTCCACCGCCCCGAAAATCGACGAAACCGACCGCAAGATCCTGCGCGCGCTGCGCACCGACGGGCGGCTCACCAACCTCAAGCTGGCCGAGCAGGTCGGTCTGTCGCCCACGCCATGCTGGAACCGGGTCAAGGCCCTGGAGGACGCCGGCGTCATCGAAGGGTATGCCGCGCTCTTGAACCAGAAGGCGCTGGGCCTGCCGGACACGGTCATGATCGAAGTCACGCTCGAACACCACGACGACGACACCCTGGCGCGCTTCGGCGACGCCATCACGCGCTTGCCGCAGGTGGTCGAGGCGTTCCTGGTCACCGGCGAATACGACTACCTGATCAAGGTGGCCGTGGCCGGTACCGAAGGCTACGAGGAATTCCTGCGCAAACGGCTCTACAAGCTGCCCGGCGTACGGCACAGCCGCTCCACCTTCGTGCTCAAGCGCCTGAAGCACACGCCGTCGGTCGAACCCTGACGGCGCGGGCGGGCCTGGGGGCTGGCAGCCGCGCGCAGGCCGTTGATCGGCTACCCGCCTAGCCGTGCAGAAAGGCTTCGATGGCGCCGTTGAAGGCGCGCGGATTGCCCAGGTTCATGCCGTGGGACGAACCCGCGATGGTCACGCGCCGCGATTGCGGCAGCCATTGTTCCAGCATGTCGAGCAGGGCGGGGTAGGGAGCAGGGCTGAGCGCCCCGCCGATCAGCAGCGTGGGCAGCGTAATCGACCCGATTTCGGCGGCGCCCAGTGCGGCGGGCGTCTCGCGGGCCTGGCCGAACAGCGTTCCGACGTTGTCGCGCACCATGTCCTTGAACCACGGCACCATGCGCTGCCAGGTGTCCGGCCCGGTCACCGTATCGACGAACAGCGCCAGGCCTTCCTCGATGGCGCCATCGCGGATCAATTCCAGCGCACGCTGGCGAAAACCGCCACGCGCATCGTCATCGCCGGGCAATGCCAGGCCGGGGTCGGCCAGCGTCAGGCTGCGCAGTGCATCGGGCCGCGTCAGGGCGGCTTCCAGCGCCACGCGGCCGCCGCGAGAATGTCCTACCAGGTGGGCCGGTTCGCCCGCCACGCGGTCGATGAATTCCAGTACGTCGGCGGCGTGTTGCGCCACCGAAAAACCGTCGCCTTCGCCGTCCCAGGTCTCGGGCCAATAGCGCCGCAGGCACACCGCCAGCACCCGGAACGAGCGTCCCAGCGGCGCCATCTGCGATTTCCAGTAGCGGCTGTCGGACAGCGAACCGTGCACCAGCACCAGGGGCGCACCCTCGCCGTATTCGGTATAGGACAGGGCGTAGCCGCCGATCTCGGCGGTTTGCAGGGGCAGGACGGGTTCGGAACGCATGGGATACAGGTAGGAAAGCCAGGCCCGCATTTTAGGCTGATACACTCGTTTCCCGATTTATTCCCTTCGAACGGAGTCTGCCAGATGTCATCCGCCACGCCCGCCGAGCTTCCCGAATCCGCCCAGCGCGTCGCCCGCCTGTTGCAGCAACTGGGCCACGACAAGCCCGTGGTGGTGCTACCGCAAACCGGCAAGACCTCGGCGGAAGCGGCGGCGGGCCTGGGCTGCGAAGTCGCGCAGATCGCCAAGTCGATCATCTTCCGCCGCGCGGCCGATGACGCGCCGGTGCTGGTCATCGCCAGCGGCATCAATCGCGTGGACGAGGCCAAGGTCGCGGAACAGGTCGGCGCGCTGGCCAAGGCCGACGCCAGGTTCGTGCGCGAAATGACCGGCTACGCCATCGGCGGCGTCTGCCCCATAGGCCACGCCGTCAAGCCGGTCATGCTGCTCGACCAGGACCTGTTCCAGTACGACAGCCTGTGGGCGGCAGCGGGGCATCCGCACGCCGTGTTCAACCTGACTCCGCAGCAATTGGCCGCCATGACGGGGGCGCCCGTGGCTGACGTCGCCCAGCGCGCCTGAGACGGCGCCGGGCGTGGCACGGGCAGGTTCATCGCTTCGTGCTTGCGGCGGGACGGCGGCCTGACCAAGGCATCGGCCCGGCCGCGTCAGTGCGGCCGCGCCTCCAGGTCGTCGATCAACACCTGCAACCGGCCCCGTGAGCAGGCCTCGACCCGGCCTTGCACCCCGTACACCGTTGCCAACGCCGCCGGGGTGATCACCGCGGCAGGCGCCCCGGCCGCCACCAGCCGGCCGCCATGGATCATCACTGCGCGGTCGGCATGTTGCAACGCCACGTTCAAGTCGTGCAGCACGATCACGGTGATCAGGCCGTGGTCGTCGGTTTCCTGCTTCAACAGCCGCATCACATGGAACTGGTAATTCAGGTCCAGCGCCGATAGCGGTTCGTCCAGCAGCAGCACCCGTGGGCGCCGCACCAGCGCCTGGGCCAGCCCCACCAGCTGCTTCTGCCCGCCGGACAGGGCATCCAGGTAGTGCAGGGCCAGGTGGCCGATGCCCAGCCGTTCCAGCAGGCGGTCAATGTCGTGCAGGCTGGCCGGCGGTCCTACGGCCTCGCTGGCGCGGGCCGCCACCAGCACCGATTCGAACACCCGCAGGTGCACGGCCGCCGGCAGGCTTTGCGGCAGATACACCAGGTGCCGCGCGCGGGTTGCGAAGTCCTGCTGCACCAGGTCCAGCCCATCCAGCCTCGCATGGCCGCTGCGCACCCGCACCAGGCCCGCCAGGGCCTTGAGCAGCGTCGATTTACCGCTGCCGTTCGGCCCCAGCAAGGCGGTGACTTCGCCCGCCTTCAGCTCGGGCAGCGACAGGTCGTGCAACACGTCCGCTGCGCCGTAGCCTGCCGTGACGTGGCCGATGGCCAAGGCCGCACGCGGTGCCATTGCCGCGGTCATGGCAGGCTCCGGCGCAGCACCACCGCCACGAAAAAGGGGATGCCGATCAACGAGGTCACGATGCCCACCGGCACGATCACGCCCGGCGCCAGGTTCTTCGATGCGACCGAGGCCAGCGACAGGATGACCCCGCCCACCAGGGCGCTGGCCGGCAGGAAAAAGCGGTGGTCTTCGCCCACCAGCCGCCGGGCGATGTGCGGCGCAATCAGGCCGATGAAGCCGATGGTGCCGACAAACGCCACCGCCAGCGCCGACAGCAGGCTGACGCGCGCCAGGGCGGTGACGCGCACCCGGCGTACGTCCACGCCAAAGCTGGCGGCGCGTTCTTCGCCCAACCGCAGCGCCGTCAGTTTCCAGGACTGCCGCATGGCCAGCGGCAAGGCCAGCGCGAACGCCAGCCCCAGCGCGGCCACCGTCGTCCAGCTGGACCGCGCCAGGCTGCCCATGGTCCAGAACACCAGGTTCTGCAGCGCCTCGGCGCTGGCCGTGAATTGCACCAGCGACACCAGGGCGTTGAAGGTAAACACCATGGCGATGCCGAACAGCACCACGCCGGACGTCTGCATGCCGCCGCGGCGCGCCACGACATCCAGCATCAGGGCGGCCAGCATTGCGAACAGGAACGCGTTGCCGGCGATCAGCCAGCCGTCCGGAATGCCGGGCAGGCCCAGCCCCAGTACGATCGCCAGCGATGCGCCGAAGGCGGCGGCCGACGACACGCCCAGGGTGAACGGGCTGGCCAGCGGGTTGTTCAGGATGGTCTGCATTTCGGCGCCGGCCAGGCCCAGTGCCATGCCCACCAGAGCCGCCATCAGCGCATAAGGCAGCCGGATATCCCAGACGATGACCCGCAGCGTCGGGTCCGCGGCGTCCGGTGCGGTCAGGGTGCGCCACAGCTCGCCCCAGCCCAGGCCCGAGGGCCCCAGGGTGAAATCCAGCAGCAGCCCAATGAAAATCGCCGCCAGCAGCAGGGCGATGAGCCCCGCGCGGCGGCGCAGGATATGCCGGTAAGCGGCGACCGCGGATGCGGCGTCGGCCATTACTGCAGCAGTTGCAGGCGGCTCTTGGCCGTGCTGGCGGCCGGTGCGTTGGGATAATCGCGGACGATGCGCTGCAGCGTCGTCTTGGCGCCGGCGCGGTTGTTCATTTCGATCTGGCTGCCGGCAATGACCAGCAGCGCGTCGGGCGCGCGGCCGTTGTCCGGGGCCTTTTGCACCATGGCGTTCAGCTGTTCGATCGCGCCCTTGAAGTCCTTCAGGGCGTAGCGGCTGCTGCCCAGGTAGAACTGGGCGCTGGGGGCCAGCTGGCTGTTGGGGTAGAGCGCGGTGAAGGCAGCCAGCGATTCGGACGCTTCCTTGTACTGGCCCTTGCGGAACAGGTCGATGGCGCCGTCATAGGCCGCCTGCTCCTGCGGATCGCCGGCGGTCGCGCCCGGCGGGTTGGCGCCGCCTGCGGCACCGCCCGGCTTGTTGGCGCTGGGCTGCTGGCGCGACACCAGTTCGAGCTGGTCGCGCAACTGGGCAACTTCCTGCTGCAGGGCTTGAATCTGATCGGCCAATTGGAGCTTGGCGCGTTGGCTCTGCTCGTTCTGCTGCTGTACTTGCTGGCGCAAATCCAGGATGGCCTTGCGGGCCTCATCATCGGAAAAAGCGTGGGCGGGCGCCGTCAGGGCCGCAAGCACCAGGCCGGTGGCCGCAATCAAAGGACGCAGGGACAGAACGTTATCGCGCATGAAAATTCCCGGGTATAAAAACAAACGTCGGGACGGCCGGCTGACCGTCCCGACGCGTGGTGGGGCACTTGGCTATACGAAAAGCTTAACGCTGATATTCGATATCGGCGCGGCGGTTTTCCGCAAAGTCGGCTTCCGACGTACCAGTCGCCTTCGGCTTTTCTTTACCAAAGCTGATGGTCTCGATCTGGTTGTCGCTGACGCCCAACAGGGTCATCATGCGACGCACGGCGTCGGCACGGCGCTGGCCCAGGGCCAGGTTGTATTCGGCGCCGCCGCGTTCGTCGGTGTTGCCTGCGATCTTGATTTTCTGCTGCTGGTGCGAAGCCAGGTAACGGGCGTGGGTTTCCACCAAGCCGCGGTACTGGTCGGACACCGTGTAGCTGTCGAAGTCAAAGTACACCGAGCGCTGTTGCGCCAGGATGCTTTGGGGGTTGAAGGGATCAAGGATCTGGCCAGAGGCCGATCCTTGGCCAGCGCCTCCGCCCTGACCCGCTTTATCGTCGAGAGGGACGGAGCTGCAAGCTGCCAGGGTGGCGGCCAGAGCGGCGATGGTTAGGCTTTTGGCAATGCGCGACTTCATGATAGTTCCTTTGCAAAGAGAGTCACACGTGTTATCGGGTAAATGGGCCCCAAGTCGGTTCACGTATTTCCCCGTTCAGTACCGAAAGCGTTTGTCGTACGCGGCCATCGCTCGAGACGCCAGCAAGCACGCTACGGCCATTTTGGATGGCGGCGTAAAGCACTTGCATGCCGTTCGGCGCGAAGCTTGGCGACTGATCGTCACGACCATCGGTCAACAAGTTCTCCGAGCCGGAGGACAG
Source organism: Achromobacter sp. NCFB-sbj8-Ac1-l (assembly GCF_052695805.1). NCBI lineage: Bacteria > Pseudomonadati > Pseudomonadota > Betaproteobacteria > Burkholderiales > Alcaligenaceae > Achromobacter > Achromobacter sp. NCFB-sbj8-Ac1-l. Next base: position 782,944 of record NZ_CP199812.1, read on the forward strand.
GTTCAACGATGCAATCCGGAACGCGCCGTCGCGTCTGGCAACGTACAGCAACGTCGATCCATCGGGGGAAATTCGGGGTGAGATGTTGTAACCACCATTAAACGTGAGGCGGCGAGCATCGCCACCGTCCAGGCCGGTTTGATAAATCTGCGGCCCGCCGCTGCGGTCACTGGTAAAGATAATGGAACGGCCGTCTGGCGTAAAGCTCGGCTCGGTGTCAATCCCGGGAGAACGCGTAACTCGCTTCATATTCGAGCCGCCGGCCGCACTAACGATGTAAATTTGCGACAAACCGTCACGCGTCAGGGCCACGGCCAGCTGGGTGCCATCGGGCGACCAACCGGGGGCGCTGTTGTTGCCCTTGAAGTTGGCGACCGGCACGCGGGCGCTGGTGGCCAGGGTGTGAACGTACACGACCGGTTTGCCGGATTCGAAGCTCACGTAGGCCAGCTTGGCGCCATCGGGCGACCAGGACGGCGAAATGATCGGCTCGCGCGAACGCAGGGCGACCTGCGGGTTCTGCCCGTCGGCGTCAGCCACTTGCAGTTCGTAGGTCGGGCCTTGCTTGAGCACGTAGGCGATGCGGGTCGAGAACACACCGCGCACGCCGGTGATCTTTTCATAGATGCGGTCGGCGATCTGGTGGGCCACGCGGCGCAGTTCCTGCTCGGTGCCCGAGAACGCCACGCCGTCCAGCTGGCCCTTCTTGACCGTGTCGGCCAGGCGGTAGCGCACGTCGTAGCGGCCATCGCTGCCACGCACGATGCTGCCGTAGGCGATGAAGTCGGCACCCTTGCCGCGCCAGTCATCGTGGGCGATGGGCGAATCGACGTTCAGGCCCGAACCGGCGGCGCTGATCAGGCGGAACTGGCCCGTGCGGGTCAGGTCGGCGCGGATCACTTCAGCCAGGGCGCGGCCATGGGCGTCATCCACCGCGAAATCGGCGATGGCGACCGGGTATTGGGTGGCGCCGGTACCCGAGATGTCGACACGAAGCTGCGCCTGGGCGGGCTTCATGGCCATCAGGCAGGCCAGCGCGAGCAGCAGCAGTCCGAGTCCGTACAGTCGCCACAGGGCGGGTTGGGGGGCTCGTCGGCTAGGGGCGGGAGTCATAATCAGCAATCTCCTGTCTATTAGTACATGCTGTACTCACCGTAGATACTCGGTTCGTAGCGGCCATTAGAAGGTTTCGGGAACGGGTTGCAGCGGCGGATGCCGCTTTCGATTGCGCGGTCAAATGCGGGAATACCCGAAGATCTGGTAATCGTAACCGCAGTGACCTTTCCGTCTGAGGTATTCAACTTTACTTGGTATTCGGCCGTCGGGTTATCGGCGCCGCTGCGAGGCGGCGTCGGGTAGGCCACGCCCGGCTGCACGCAAGCGCGCACCTTGGCACCGTAGCCCGCGTCGCGGCCACCCGCGCCACCGGTCTGGTTGCGGTCGGCGGTGCCGCCCGGGATGCCGGCTGCGCCCAGGGCGTCGTTACGGAAGGCGTCCTTCAGCGCCTTGTCGGCGGCGGCCTTCTTGGCGGCTTCTTCCTTGGCCTTCTTCTCGGCAGCGGCCTTTTCGGCCGCGGCTTTCTCTGCCGCGGCCTTGTCCGCGGCCGCCTTTTCAGCAGCCGCCTTGTCGGCAGCGGCCTTTTCGGCGGCCGCCTTCTTGGCGGCGTCTTCCTTGGCCTTCTTCTCGGCAGCGGCCTTGTCAGCCGCGGCCTTTTCCGCGGCAGCCTTGTCGGCCGCAGCCTTCTCGGCCGCCTGGCGTTCCTGCTCCAGGCGCTTCTTTTCCTTCAGTTCAGCCTGCTTGCGCTCTTCTTCCAGGCGCGCCTTTTCCTTGGCGGCCTCGGCGGCCTGGCGGGCCTGCTCTTCCTGTTCGCGCTTTTTCTTGGCTTCCTGCAGCGCGATTTCCGGATCCTCTTGTTCGGTCTTGGGCTGGACCTGGGGTTCCGGCTTGGGCGGCGGGGGCGGTGGCTCGGGTGCCTTTTGAGGCTCCGGCTCGGGCTGCGGCTTGGGTTGAGGCTGCGGCTTGGGCGGTTCGGGCTGGGGCTTGGGCGGGGTCGCGTCCGGCGACACGCCGTCGGCCCACAGTTGCACTTGCACGGGGCCCGGGGTTTCGGTGCGCCAGTTCAGGTTGAAGATCAACACGGCCAGCAGCAGCGCGTGCACCAGCAACGCCAGGATCAAGGCGATCCGGTTGTCGTTGTTGGGCGGCGTGGCCGGGGGGCCGCTGTGGTGTCGAATAATGGGTGGCGTCATGAGCGTTGCAAGCCGGCAGGGCCGGCGGAGGGCGTCGCGTTAGCGTTTTTTCGCGGGGGCAGGCTGATTGCCGCCGGCGGACTGGTCCACCAGCAGGCCCAGGCGGGTAATGCCATTGGTACGCAGTTCGTCCATGACCTTCACGACCGTCTCGTAGGGCACCTTGCCGTCGGCTGCGATCACCACCGGGGTTTCGGCGGTGATGCGCGAGCGCACCTGGGCCACCAGTTCGGGGCGGGCGATGTCTTGCAGGGTGGCGCCGGGCTCGCGCATGCGCAGCGCGATCTTGCCGTCTTCCGAAATCTGGACTTCAAGCGGCTTGACCGGCACGTCCGATGCCGCGCCCACCGAGGGCAGCTGGATCAGGCCCGGCGTGATAAGGGGTGCGGTCACCATGAAGATGACCAGCAGCACCAGCATCACGTCGATGTACGGCACCACATTGATGTCGGCCTTCATGCGGCGGCCGGACCTGCCGCGCGAGCTTACCGAGGGCATTAGCGCACCTGCCGTTGCAGAATGTTCAGGAACTCATCGACGAAGCTGTCGAAACGGATCGAGATGCGGTCGATGTCGTTGGTGAAGCGGTTGTAGGCGACGACGGCCGGAATGGCGGCGAACAGGCCGATGGCGGTGGCGATCAGCGCTTCGGCGATACCGGGGGCCACCGAGGCCAGCGTGGCCTGCTGCATGTTCGACAGGCCGATGAAGGCGTGCATGATGCCCCACACGGTGCCGAGCAGGCCGATGTACGGCGACACCGAACCGGCCGAGGCCAGGAAGTTCAGGTGCGATTCCAGCGCGTCCATTTCGCGCTGGTAGGCCGCGCGCATGGCGCGGCGCGGGCCGTCCAGCAGGGCGGTGGCGTCGCTGCCGGCGTTGCCGCGGCGGGCCTTCAGGAATTCGGTCATGCCGGCATCGAAGATGCGGGCCAGGGCGCCTTGCTCGTCGCGGCGCGAGGCCACGGCCTGTTGCAGCATGGACAGATCGCCGCCGGACCAGAAGTCGTCTTCGAAACGGCGGGTCTGGGCGTGGGCGCGCTTGATGGCGAGCCGCTTGGCGAAGATGTACGTCCAGGACATGATCGAGATGCCCAGCAGCATCAGCATGATCAGCTGGACCGGCACGCTGGCGTGCGAAATCAACGAAAGCAACGACATGTCGTTGGTGGCTTGCATGGTTATTCCTGAATTGATTCCAGTTTGGCGCGGACGTCGGCCGGTAGTTCCACCGGCCGCATGTTGACGGCATCGACGCAGCAGACTTGGATGTTGCCTTCGGCAAGCAGTTCCCCGTCCCGTTCTGCGCGCTGCGCGAAGTGTATCGAAGCGCGGCCCAATTTTGTGACCCGGCTGCGAATAGTTAGCAAATCGTCCAGTTTGGCAGGCTTGCGGTAGGACATGTCCAGCGAGCGGACAACGAACAGGCGTTGCTCGCCGGTGGCCAGATCGGATTGGTTGACCCCCAGGTCGCGCAACCACTCGGTGCGGGCGCGTTCCAGGAATTTCAAGTAGTTAGCGTAGAAAACCACCCCGCCCGCATCCGTGTCTTCGTAGTAGACGCGGACTTGCAGGCGGGATTCGGCGGACTTCGGATCGGTCACGATGCGGGCTTCGATAATGCGGGTCGGGACGCGAAAAGTCCGTAGTTGCTTTAGGGTTTACAGCGTGTCGAGTTTCGTCAGCACCGTCTCAAGCGCGGACTCTACCGGAATCTTGGCCGCTTCGGTTTCGCGACGGGCCTGCAATTCCACCACACCGTCGTTCAATCCGCGTTCTCCAACTGTTACACGCAGCGGAGCGCCGATCAATTCCCACTCGGCAAACATCACGCCGGGGCGGGCATCGCGGTCGTCCAGGATGACGTCCACGCCACGCGCCAGCAGCGATTCGTACAGCTTCAGGGAGGTGTTACGCACGGTTTCGCTTTTGCCCCAGCCCACCGGGCAGATCACCACTTCGAACGGGGCGATGGCGCGGGGCCAGATGATGCCGCGCGCATCGTGGTTCTGCTCGATGGCGGCGCCGACGATGCGGGTCACGCCGATGCCGTAGCAGCCCATTTCCAGGGTGGCCGGCTTGCCGGTTTCGTCCAGGAAGGTGGCCTTCAGGGCTTCGGAGTATTTCTTGCCCAGGTAGAAGACGTGGCCCACTTCGATGCCGCGCTGGATGGACAGCGTGCCCTTGCCGTCCGGCGACGGGTCGCCCGCGACCACGTTGCGCAGGTCGGCCACGAGCTCGGGTTCGGGCAGGTCACGTCCCCAATTAACGCCCTGGATGTGGAAGTCTTCACGGTTCGCGCCGCAGACGAAGTCGGCCATGTTGGCCACGGTGCGGTCGGCAATGACGTGCACCGGACGGGCGGTGCGGACCGGGCCCAGGTAACCCGGCTTGCAGCCGAAGTGCTCGACGATCTCGGTTTCCGTGGCAAAACGGAAGCCGGCCAGGCCCGGCAGCTTGCCAGCCTTGATTTCATTGAGTTCGTGGTCGCCGCGCAAGAGCAGCAGCCAGACGTCGACCTTGCCCTTTTCGCCGTCGGTGGCCAGGACGATGGACTTCACCGTCTGTTCGAGCGGGATGCCCAGCAGGCGGGCCACGTCTTCGCACTTGGCCGCGCCCGGGGTCGCCACGTCGGCCATCGCCTGGGTGGCGGCGCCGCGCGTCGGGTACAGGCTGACCGCCTCGGCCAGTTCGATGTTGGCGGCGTAGTCGGTCTCGGCGTTGTAGACCAGCAGGTCTTCGCCGGTCTCGGCGATGACCTGGAATTCATGGCTGCGGGTGCCCCCGATCGAGCCCGTATCGGCGGCCACGGCGCGGAATTCCAGGCCCAGGCGACCGAAAATGCGCATGTAGGCGGCGTACATGTTGTCGTAGCTGCGCTGGGCGCCGGCTTCGTCGCGGTCGAAGGAGTAGGCGTCCTTCATGGTGAATTCGCGGCCGCGCATCAGGCCGAAGCGCGGGCGGCGCTCGTCCCGGAACTTGGTCTGGATGTGATAGAAATTCAGCGGCAGCTGGCGGTAGCTGTGGATTTCGTTGCGGGCGATGTCGGTGATCACCTCTTCCGAGGTGGGCTGCAGCACGAAATCGCGCTGGTGCCGGTCCTTGATGCGCAGCAGTTCGGCACCGTATTGCTCCCAGCGGCCCGATTCCATCCAGAGCTCGGCCGGCTGGACCACCGGCATCAGCAGCTCGATCGCGCCGGAGGCGTTCATTTCCTCCCGGACGATGGCCTCGACCTTGCGGATGATCTTCAGGCCCAGGGGCATGTAGGTGTAGATGCCGCCCGCGAGCTTGCGGATCATCCCGGCCCGGGTCATCAGCTGGTGGCTGGCGACTTCGGCTTCGGAAGGGGCTTCTTTGAGGGTGTTGATGTGGTAGTTGGATGCGCGCATGTTTAAAGGTGGCAGCAGATACGTATAATCGACTGTAATTGTATTGAATTCGGTGGGGGTGGCCCATGCTTGACCGCGAAGGCTACCGCCCCAATGTCGGCATCATTCTCGTCAATAGCAGAAACGAGGTCTTTTGGGGCAAGCGTATCAGGGAACATGCCTGGCAGTTCCCTCAGGGTGGCATCAAGTACGGCGAAAGCCCGGTGCAGGCCATGTATCGCGAGCTCCATGAAGAGGTGGGCCTAAAGCCCGAGCATGTCCGTATTTTGGGGCGTACACGCGATTGGTTACGTTATAACGTGCCCGATCACTTCGTCCGGCGTGAGTGGCGTGGCCACTATAAAGGACAAAAACAGATTTGGTTCTTGTTGCGCCTGGTGGGACGTGACAGCGACGTGTGCCTGCGCGCGACGCAGCATCCGGAATTCGATGCCTGGCGCTGGAGCCAGTATTGGGTCCCCCTGGATGCCGTCATCGAGTTCAAGCGAGACGTCTATACCCAGGCGTTGAACGAGTTGTCAGCAATCCTCTTTCGGCGTCATCACGAAACCCGCTACCTGCGTCAGCGCGTGCATGGGCAGCGGGCGGCAGAGAACTTGCCCGAAGGAACGGACGGTCATGCGCATATTGTTGGTTGAAGATGAACGGGACATGGCGTCCTGGCTCATGCGCGCGCTTGCGCAAAGCGGGTTCGTGCCCGATCACGCGGCCGATGCCCGCACGGCCGAAGCCTTCATGGCGGGCACCGAATACGATGCCATCGTCATGGACCTGCGCCTGCCGGACAAGCACGGCCTGGTCGTGCTGCGCGAAATGCGCAACCGCGACGACCGCACGCCCGTCCTGCTGCTCACCGCCCAGGGCGCGCTGCAAGACCGGGTACGCGGCCTGAACCTGGGCGCCGACGACTTCCTGACCAAGCCGTTCGCCCTCGAAGAGCTCGAAGCCCGCCTGACCGCCCTGGTGCGCCGCAGCCGCGGCCGCCAGCACCCGCGGCTGCAGTGCGGCTCGCTCTCCTACGACAGCGAAAGCCGGGCGTTCACGCTCGACGGCTCCTTGCTGTTCCTGACCCCGCGCGAGCACGCCGCCCTGGCGGCCTTGCTCACCCGCAGCGGCTACCCCGTCGACAAGTCGCAGCTGTTCGGCAAGGTCTTCACCCACGACAGCGAAGCCAACCCTGACGCCATCGAAGTGGTCCTGCATCGCTTGCGCAAGAAACTGGCCGGCAGCGACGTGCGCATCGTGACCGTCCGCGGGCTGGGCTACATGCTGGAAAGTGTCGCCAGCGAAGCCGCCGACACCTGAATCCTTCCCCGTGAGCCTACGGATACCTGGATTGCCGCGGGTCGGCATTCGCGCCCTGTTGATCATCCTGCTGCTGCCCGGCGTGGTGGCGCTGCTGGTCATCGACAGCCTGAACGACTACCGCACCCTGTCCGAGATCACCAACGAGGCCTACGACAGCGCACTGGTCGAACCGGCCCGGGTGCTTGAAAGCAGCCTGGAGTTCGCCCCTGACGGTTCGCTGCAGGTGGCCACGCCCCTGTACGCCCAGGTCATGCTGGAATCGCGGGCGGGGCTGCGCAAGTATTTCCGCATTGAGCAGATCGATCCGCCCCTGCCGGACGATTCGCCCGTGCCCACCGAACAGGGCAAGACGCTGCTGGGCATGCCCGAGCTGCCGCGTCCGCCCACCTGGCCACGCGCCAACGGCCAGCCCGTGTTCTACGACGGCGTCTACCGCAATGACCCCGTGCGGGTGGTGTCGGTGCTGCGCGATCTGTATTACCAGGGCAACCACCGCCAGGTGCTGGTGCTGGTTGCGGAAAGCACCGGCAAGCGCATCGAGGCTGAAAACAGCGCACGGCGCCAGGAAATCCTGCGTGACGCCCGCATGCTGGCGCTGGTCGTGCTGCTGGTGTGGTGGGGCGTGTCATGGGCGCTCAAGCCTTTGCGCCGGCTGCGGGCCGACATCCGCAACCGCCGACCCGACGATCTGACGCCGCTGGACGCCTCGCGCGTGCCCAGCGAAGTGGCGCCGCTGGTCGATGCCGTCAATCACCATATCGCCCGCTACCGGCGCGTGCTCGAAGAGCAATCGCATTTCCTGGCCGACGCCTCGCACCAATTGCGCACGCCGTTGGCCATCATGCTGACCCAGGCACAGTACGCGCTGCGCGAACGCGACCCCGCGCGGGCGCAAGAGGGCCTGCGCGCCATCGTCGACCAGCTCGGCCGCACCCGCCGCCTGACCGAGCAGTTGCTGTCGCTGGCGCACGCCAACCAGGCCGATCAGCTGCCGCGGCAGTTGCTCGACATGAATGCCGTGTCGCGCGAAGTGGTGCTGCAGTACCTGCCGCTGGCGCATGAAAAGCAGCAGGACCTGGGCTGGGTGCAGGCCGTCAACGAGCAGGGCCAGGAGGTCGGCGCGACCGTGTCCGGCAGCGAGGCCGAGCTGCACGAGGCCCTGTCCAATCTGGTGCACAACGCGATTCACTACGCACCCGTCGGCGCGCGCATCACGGTGTCGGTCAGCCGGGTCGATAACCGTGCCGAAGTCGCCGTGTCCGACAACGGTCCCGGGCTCGAACCCTTGCTGCGCGCACGCGCCTTCGCCCGCTTCGAACGGGTCGGCACCGACAAGCCTGTGGCCTCGTCCGGGTCGGGCCTGGGGCTGGCGATCGCCCGCGCCTATGCCCGTCGCAACGATGGCGACATCGAGCTGCGCGACGGCGAGGCCAACGAGCAGGGCGGGGTGGGTCTGGCCTCCGTGCTGTGGCTGCCCCTGGCCGCCACGGTCTCGCAGTATCCGCGCCCCACGGACGTCGAGTTCACGGGCGAACAGTAGATTTGTCCAAGTCAGCTTTCATTCTTTCCTCCTGGCCGCTAACGCTAAGTCGGACTGTTTCCATCAGGGATTACCCCCGGATTCAGGATGGCGACAGCGCATAGAAAGCGGATTAGCAGCTTGCTTCCGTAATCTGCCAGCCGGTCTGTCGTAAAGGGCCGGGTGGCGCTCGATCTGAGCGGCGCCTCAAGGGCTGCACGGCCCTGCTTCAGGAGGATGGAAGTGCAAAAAACAATTAATAGAAAGGACTACTACGGCGGCGCGCTGATGGTCCTTATCGGATTGGGGGCGATTTACGGTGGTACGGACTATCACATCGGATCGCTCAGCCACATGGGCCCGGGGTTCTTTCCCGCGGCATTGGGCGGCCTGCTGGCGCTGACCGGAATACTTATCGCGATCTCGGCGCGTTCGGGCGAGGCGACCCCGCCGGCGCCGGGTGACGGCCACGCGCACGGCCTGCCGGATTTCCGCGGCGGCGCCTGCATCCTGCTGGGCACCCTGGCGTTCCTGGTGCTGGGCCACTGGGGCGGCCTGCTGCCCGCCACGTTCGCCATCGTCTTCATTTCTGCCCTGGGCGATCGCAAGAACACGATCAAGCAGGCATTCGTGCTGTCGATCGGCATGTCCGTGATCGCGGTGGTGGTTTTCTGGTGGGCGCTGCAACTGCAGCTGCCGCTGTTTCGTTGGGGTTGAAGCGCCATGATCTCTCAATCTTTGATGGACCTCTGGTACGGCTTCGGCGTCGCGTTCCAGTTCCACAACCTGATGTGGTCGTTCTTCGGCGTGCTGGTGGGCAACCTCATCGGCGTGCTGCCCGGCATGGGCGCGCTGTCGGCCATTTCCATCCTGCTGCCGCTGACCTACGTGATGCAGCCGGTGCCCGCCATCCTGATGCTGGCCGGTATTTTCTACGGCTCGCAGTACGGCGGCGCCATCGGCGCGATCCTGCTGAACCTGCCTTCGCACCCGCCGCACGCGGTGACCTGCCTTGACGGCTATCCCCTGACCAAACAGGGCAAGGGCGGGACCGCGCTGGGCATCACGATGATCTGTTCGTTCTTCGCGGCATCGGTCGGGATCATCGTCATGATCTTCGCCTCGCCCTTGCTGGTCGAAGTGGCGTTCAAGTTCGGTCCCACCGAGATCTTCTCGATCATGCTGCTGGGCCTCCTGGCCGGCGCGACGATGTCGCGTGGTTCGCCCCTGAAGGGCGTCGCCATGACCCTGTTCGGCCTGATGTGCGGCGTGGTGGGCACCGACGTCAACACCGGCACCATCCGCTTCTCGTTCGGCCTGCTGGACCTGTCCGACGGCCTGGAACTGGTGGCGATCTCGATGGGCCTGTTCGGCGTGGCCGACTTCCTGATGAGCGTCAACCGCATGACCATCATCGGCAGCGGCGCCAAGCTGCGCCTGCGCGACATGCGGCCCAGCAAGCAGGAACTGAAGACGGCCTTCTGGCCGATGGTGCGCGGCACCGCGGTGGGCACGCTGTTCGGCGCCATGCCCGGCACCGGCCCCACCATCACGACCTTCGTGGCCTACGCGCTGGAACGCAAGATCTCCAAGACGCCCGAGAAGTTCGGCACCGGCATGATCGCCGGCGTGGCCTCGCCCGAAGCCTCGTCGCACTCGAAGACGCAGGTCGACTTCATCCCGACGATGAGCCTGGGCATTCCGGGCGATGCCGTGATGGCGCTGATCCTGGGCGCGCTGCTGATCCAGGGCATCCAGCCCGGCCCGCAGCTCATCACCGAGCATCCGGACATCTTCTGGGGCCTGATCGCCAGCTTCTGGGTCGGCAACGTGCTGCTGATGGTGCTGAACGTGCCGCTGATCGGCGTGTGGGTCAAGCTCTTGCAGGTGCCGTACCGCTATCTGTTCCCGTCCGCGCTGTTCTTCATCGCAGTGGGCGTGTTCAGTACGCAGAACAGCCTCTTCCAGATCTGGGAAGTGCTGGCCTTCGGTGTGATCGGCGCCATCCTGATGACACTGGAATTCTCGGTTGCGCCCATTCTGCTCGGCTTCGTGCTCGGCCCCATGGTCGAAGAGAACTTCCGTCGCGCGCTGCTGCTGTCGCGCGGTGACCTGGCGGTGTTCGTGCAGCGTCCGATCAGCGCCTGGTTCATCGGTGCCAGCGCGCTGCTGATCCTGCTGCAGGTGTGGGCCTTCCTGCGCCGCAACAAGGGCAAGAACAAGCCGCAGGTCACGCAGACGGCCTGATCCGGCTGGCGATACCTGATGTGCGCACGGCCCGGCTTTCATGCCGGGCCGTTTGATTTACGGCCCGCCTTGCCGCATGCTTGTGGTTTATCCAGCCCGCACAGATCCCCGTCATGCACATACTCTTTGCCTGCCCCCTGCACGATCCCGATGTCTGGGTCCCGCGCTTGGAAGCCGCCATGCCCGGTTGCCGCATTTCCGTCTGGAATCCCGATGGTCCGCCGTCGGGTGCCGAAGTCGCCCTGGTCTGGCGGCCGCCGGCAGAACTGTTCAGCCACGAAACCGGCATCACCACGCTGTTCAATCTGGGCGCCGGCGTGGACGCCTTGCTCAAGATGCCCGAGATTCCGCCGCAGGTGCGCATCGTTCGCCTCGAAGATGCCGGCATGTCGGTGCAGATGGCCGAATACGCGCTCTATGCCTTGCTGCGCGTATCGCGTGATTTCCAGGCCTTCGACGAGGCCCAGGCGCGCCAGCACTGGGATACCCGCGAAGGCACGCGCCAGGCCGATTGGCCCGTGGGCGTGCTGGGGCTGGGGCAGGTCGGTGCGCGCGTGGCGCAGACGCTGGCCGAATTCGGCTATCCGGTGGCCGGCTGGTCGCGCACCCCGCGCGACATTCCCGGCGTGCAGACATTTTCAGGTCAGGATGCCTTGCCGGCTTTCCTGGCCCGCACGCGCTTCCTGGTCAACGTGCTGCCGCTTACGCCCGACACCCGCGGCATTCTCAATCGCGACACGCTGGGCCAGTTGCTGCCCGACGCACACTTGGTCAACGTCGGCCGTGGCGAACACCTGGTCGAAGATGACCTGGTGCAGATGCTCGAAGAAGGCGAGATCGCCGGCGCGACGCTGGATGTCTTTCACACCGAGCCGTTGCCCAAGGACCATCCGTTCTGGCGCGACCCGCGCGTGCACATCACGCCGCACATCGCCGCCCGTACCTTGCGCGACGAAAGCATCGAGCAGATCGCGGCCAAGGTCGCGCAGCTGATGCGTGGCGAGCCCATCACGGGCGTCGTCGATCGATCGCGCGGTTACTGAGCCGGCAACGCAGTGCCTTGCTTTTCCAGCCTTTGGTAGGTGGCGGGCAGGCGCTGCGACAGAAAGTCCAGCAAGGTGCGCACCGCGGGCATCATGCCGCGGCGCGACGGGTAAATGCAGTGCACGATGCCTTCCGGCGATTGCCATTGCGGCAGCACCGGCACGAGCTGGCCGCGCCGCAGTTCCTCGTGCGTCGCGATCGAGGGCAGCAGCGCGATGCCGCGTCCGCGCACGGCCGCCTCCACCAGCACGATGAAGTCGTTGCACGACAACTGCGGCTTCAATTCGACGTGCACCTCTTCGCCCTTGTCGTTGCGCAGGGGCCAGCGCACCTCGTTCTGCGGATCGCTGAAGCTCAGCGTGGTGTGCGAGGCCAGGTCCTGCGGCGTGTCGGGCGTGCCGTGGCGCTGCAGGTAGCCGGGGCTGGCCACCAGCGTGCCGCGCGCAGTGCCCAGGTGCCGCACCACCAGTTCGGCGTCGGTATCCAGCTTGGTCCGCACGCGCAGTGCCAGGTCCACGCCTTCGCGAATCAGGTCCACCCGCCGGTTGGTCACGAGCAACTGCACCGAAATCGCCGGCCAGGCGTCCAGGAATTCCGGCAGCAGGGGGGCCAGCACGTCCTGGGCAATCGAGACCGGGCAGCTGACAATCACCGGGCCTGACGGCTCGGACTGCAACTGGCGCATGGCGTCGTCGGCCGCGCGGGCCGAAGCCGCCATCTCGCGGCAGTAGTGCAGGTAGCGTTCCCCCGCAGCCGTCAGCCGCAGCCGGCGGGTCGTGCGTTGCAGCAGCCGCACGCCCAGGCTTTCTTCCAGGTGAGAGATGCGTCGCGACAGGCGTGATTTGGGGATATCCAACGCCCGGGCCGCCGCGCTGAAGCCGCCTTGCTCGACGACTTGAGAGAAGTAGTAGAGGTCGTTCAGATCTTGCATGATTGTTCTATGTGTGGAACGAGTAGTTCATCATACAGGGGTTTATGTGATCAATTAAGCGATCTACAGTGAGCCCATGCATTCAGGACCTGCCCATCCGTGCGGTCCCCACTGGAGATTAAGTCATGAAAACCCTGGTAATCCTGTCGTCGATTCTGGGCGACCGCTCGCACAGCAAGCAATTGGCCGACCATCTGGTCGCCCGCGTCAAGCAGGCCGATCCGGCTGCCGTCATCACCACCCGCGACATCGGCGCCGCGCCGCTGCCGTACTTCGACGGCGCCACCGCCGGCGCGTTGTTCACCCCGGCCGATGCGCGCACGCTCGAACAACAGCGCATCGTCGAACTCAGCGATACGCTGGTGGCCGAATTGAAGGAAGCCGACCGTATCGTGTTCGCCGTGCCGGTCTACAACTTCAGCCTGCCCGCACAGTTCAAGAGCTACCTCGACTACATTGCCCGCGCCGGCGTCACGTTCCGTTATACGCCGGAAGGCGTGCCCGAGGGCTTGGTGAAGGGTAAGCAGGTGTTCGTGCTGACCGCGCGTGGCGGCAAGGCCGAAGGCACGCCGTCGGACACCATGACGCCGTACCTGCGGCAGATGCTGGCCTTCCTGGGCATGACCGACGTCACCTTCATCGCCGCCGAAGGCATGGCGATGGGCGAGGCCGCCGCACTGGAAGGCGTGGCGCTGGCCCGCCAACGTATCGACGCGCTGTTGCAAGCGCCGGCCCCGGTCGCACAACAAGCGGCCTGAATGAAAAATGCGGCCCACGGGGCCGCATTTTTTCAGCTGCGCCGGATCAATCCCGCAGGCGCTTGATGAGGCTGGACGTATCCCAGCGGCCGCCACCCATCTTCTGCACGTCGCCATAGAACTGGTCGACCAGCGCCGTCAGCGGCAGCCGGGCGCCGTTGTGGCGGGCCTCGGCCAATACCAGGCCCAGGTCCTTGCGCATCCAGTCCACCGCGAAGCCGAAGTCGAACTTGTCATCGACCATGGTGCCGCCGCGGTTCTCCATCTGCCAGCTCTGGGCCGCGCCCTTGCTGATCACGTCCAGCACCAGCTTCATGTCCAGGTCGGCGGCCTGGCCGAACGCCACGGCTTCCGACAGGCCTTGCACGATGCCGGCGATGCAGATCTGGTTGACCATCTTGGCCAACTGCCCGGCGCCCGGCGGGCCCACGCGGGTGACGGCGCGGCCGAACGCCTGCGCCACCGGCTTGATGGCATCGAACACGGCCTGTTCGCCGCCGCACATGATCGTCAGCACGCCGTTGACCGCCCCGGCCTGGCCGCCAGAAACCGGCGCGTCTATGAAATTCAGGCCCAGGTCCTTGGCTTGCGCATACAGTTCACGCGCCACGTCGGCCGATGCGGTGGTGTGATCCACGAACACGGCGCCCGGCGCCATGCCCGAAAAGGCGCCATCCGGGCCCAGCACCACGCTGCGCAGGTCGTCGTCATTGCCCACGCAGGCGAACACGATCTGTGCCCCGGCCACGGCTTCGCGCGGCGTCACGGCGCTGTGACCGCCGAATTCCGCGGCCCAGGCCTGGGCCTTGGCCGGCGTGCGGTTGTAGACGGTGACGTCATGCCCGGCGCGAGCCAGGTGGCCGGCCATGGGCAGGCCCATCACGCCCAAGCCGAGGAATGCGACTTTCTGGGCCACGACCGCGTCGTAGCTCTTGGTACCGATCGATGCCATGCAGGGGACTCCGCAGAGGAAAGGAAAACCTGAGGCAGTAACCTTAACGCAATCAAAAGCCGGCGGCGAGTCCATCGCGACGGCTGTCGCTGGCGCTGACGTAGCCATCGACGGCCGGGTCGCCCAGGCGCCAGATGAACTGGCCCGAGCCGAAGTCCATGTAGGGGTCTTCGATGCCTTCCAGCACGTGGCCGCGTGCGCGCAGGCCGTCGGCCACCGAGCGCGCCATCGAGGGTTCGACGTCCACCGCCAGTCCCTGGTTCCATTTCCAGCGCGGGGCGTCGCAGGCCGCCTGGGGTTGCTGGCCGTAGTCCAGCATGCGCACCAGCGTCTGCACCTGGCCTTGCGGCTGCATGTTGCCGCCCATCACGCCGAAGCTCATCACCGGCGCGCCATCGCGCATCAAAAAGCCCGGAATGATGGTGTGGAAAGGGCGCTTGCCGCCCGCCACGACGTTGGGATGATCGGGCAGCATACTGAAACAGTGGCCTCGGTTCTGCAGGCTGACGCCCGTGCCCGGTACCACCACGCCCGAGCCGAAGCCCATGTAGTTGGACTGGATGAAGCTCACCATCATGCCGCTGCGGTCGGCGGCGGTCAGGTAGACGGTGCCGCCTTGCGGCGCGTGGCCACAGGCGAACGCCTGCGCCACATTCGGGTCGATCAGCCGCGCGCGTTCGGCCAGGTAGTCGGCGCGCAGCATCTGCGCCACGGTCAGGCGCATATGGCGCGAATCCGCCACGTGCGTGTAGACATCGGCGAACGCCAGCTTCATGGCCTCGAGCAGCAGGTGCTGGGTCTCGGGGTGGTCCACGGGCCTGGACGCCAGGTCGAAATTCTGCAGGATGCCCAGGGCGATCAGGGCGGCGATGCCCTGCCCGTTGGGCGGGATCTGGTGCAGCGTGTGGCCGCGGTACAGCTGGCTGATGGGTGTCACCCATTCGGGTGCATAGTCGCGCAGGTCGGCCAGGGTCAGCGCCGCGTCATGGGCCTGTGCGTGGGCCACCAGCTTGTGGGCGGTTTCGCCTTCATAGAAATCGCGGCCGCCGCTGGCCGCGATGCGCTTGAGCGTGGCGGCGGCGCCTTTCAGCACGAAATGCTCGCCCACGTGCGGCGCACGGCCGCGCGGCAGGAAGTGCTCGGCGAAGCCTGGCTGTGGTTGCAGCACATCCGCTTGCGCGGCCCACTTCTGCTGCACCATCGGGCTGATGGCAAAGCCCCGCTCGGCATAGTCGATCGCGGGGGCCAGCACGTCGGCGAACGCCAGGCTGCCCAGCTTTTCATGCAGCGCGGCCCAGCCGGCCACGCAGCCGGGCACCGTGACGCTGTCCCAGCCGCGGGTCGGAATCGCGCCCTGGTGGCGGCGCCGGAAGTAATCCAGGTTCCAGGCCGCAGGGGCCGGCCCCGACGCGTTCAATCCGTGCAGTTTCGAGCCGTCCCACACGATGGCGAAGCAATCCGATCCCAGGCCGTTGCTGACCGGCTCGGTCAGTGTCAGCGTGGCCGCGGCCGCGATGGCCGCGTCCACGGCATTGCCACCGTTGGCCAGGATGCGCAGGCCCGCCTGAGCCGCCAGCGGTTGCGAGGTCGCGACGACGTTGCGGGCGAACACCGGCGTGCGCGTGGTGGGGTAGGGGTTGTTCCAGTCGAAATTCATGTTGAATCATCGCGTGGGGTAAACCCGTAGCTTACCGTAGATGAAGCCCGCGGCCTCGCATCCTGTAGCGCGTTGTAATTATTGGTAGCTTTTGCTGGGCAGGTCGTCCTCGGGCCCTGGTGCTGGCCAAAGAAAAACCCCCGGCGAGCCGGGGGTCCGAAAGGCTTGCAACCGCTGCCGCCTGGGCAGCGAAGGCTCGCGTCAGTCTTCTTCGACGAAGGTCTCTTCGCGCTTCTTGCGGATGGCCGGCAGGGCCACCAGGATCACCAGGAACACGGCCACGGCCAGCAGCGATGCCGACAGGGGGCGCGTCACGAAGGTGGTGAAATCGCCACGCGACAGCAGCAGGGCACGGCGGAAGTTCTCTTCCATCATGGGGCCCAGCACCAGGCCCAGCAGCAGCGGTGCGCCTTCGCACTTCAGCTTCGACCAGACATAGCCCACGATGCCGAACATGGCCGTCGTGAAGATGTCGAACGCGTTGTAGTTCAGCGAGTACACACCGATGGTGCAGAACACCAGGATCGCCGGGAACAGGATGCGGTAGGGCACCTTGAGCAGCTTGACCCACAGGCCGATCAGCGGCAGGTTCAGCACCACCAGCATCAGGTTGCCGATCCACATCGAAGCGATCAGGCCCCAGAACAGCTCGGGGTGGCTCGTCATCACTTGCGGGCCGGGCTGGATGTTGTGGATCGTCATCGCGCCCACCATCAGCGCCATCACGGCGTTGCCCGGGATGCCCAGGGTCAGCAGCGGGATGAACGACGTCTGCGCGGCGGCGTTGTTGGCCGATTCCGGGCCAGCCAGGCCGGCCGGGTGGCCCTTGCCGAAGCGTTCCGGATTGCGCGAGATCTTCTTTTCCAGCGTGTACGACGCGAACGACGACAGCACGGCGCCACCGCCCGGCAGGATGCCCAGGGCCGAACCCAGGGCCGTGCCACGCAGCACGGCGGGGTACGATTCCTTGAATTCCTGCTTGTTGGGATACAGCGAGCCGATTTTGTCGGTGATGTCGACGCGGTTTTCCTTCTGCTCCAGGTTGGTCATGATTTCGGCAAAGCCGAACACACCCATGGCCACGATGGCGAAGTCGATGCCGTCTTGCAGTTCCGGCACGCCGAAGTCGAAGCGGGCAACGCCCGAGTTGACGTCGGTGCCGACCATGCCCAGCAGCAGGCCCAGGATGATCATCGCGATCGCCTTGGGCAGCGAGCCCGAGGCCAGCACCACGGCGCCGACCAGACCCAGGCACATCAGCGAGAAGTACTCGGCGGGGCCGAACTTGAACGCGACTTCAGCCAGCGGGGGGGCAAAGGCGGCCAGCAGCAGCGTGGCCACGCAACCGGCGAAGAACGAACCCAGGGCGGCAATGGCCAGGGCGGCGCCAGCGCGGCCGTTGCGGGCCATCTGGTGACCGTCCAGCACGGTCACCACCGCGGACGTTTCTCCTGGCAGCGCCACGAGAATGGCCGTGGTCGAGCCACCGTATTGAGCACCGTAGTAAATACCCGCCAGCATGATCAGGCCAGCCACCGGCGGCAGCACGTACGTGATCGGCAGCAGCATGGCGATGGTCGGGACGGGGCCGATGCCCGGCAGCACGCCGATCAACGTACCCAGGACGCAGCCCAGCAGCGCGTACAACAGGTTCTCGGGCGTGAACGCCACCGAGAAACCCAACATCAGGTTGTCAAACAATTCCATGACCGGTTGCTCCTTAGTTCATGCCCAGAAACGACGGCCACAGCGGGAAAATCAGCCCCAGCCCCTTGACGAATGCGAGATACGAGAACACCACCAGGAAGATGCCGTTCGCAACGGCGACCTTCAGGCTGAACTCGTGGCTCGCCAGGCTGCTGATCACAACCAGCATGAACACCGAGATATAGATGCCGAGCAGCTTGAGGACCAGACCGTAGATGACCACGGACCCGACCACCAGCAGCACGATGCGCCAGTCGAACTTGTCGACGTGCGTTTCGTGGGCTTTCTTGGACAGCGAGCCAAGCAGCACGATGGCGCCCAGCAATGCGAGAACAATGCCTAGCCAGAAAGGAAAATACCCGGGGCCCATCCGGGCGGCAGTACCCATTTGGTAGCTGCTGGCTTGCCAGGCGAATCCCAGTCCGAGGGCGATGAACATCACCCCCGACCAGAAGTCCTGTCGATTGCGTAGCTGCATGATTGGTTGGCTCCTGTTTACAGCATGTAGATAAAAAAAGGCTTGTGATCTGCCAGGCGGGCCGAAAGGCGAGTGACAGGCACAAAAAAGGCACGTCGGGGTGCCTTGGGTCTTCTGAAAGCGTCGGCGAAGGCTTCTTGAAAGGCCGAATGGTAATGGACGCCCGCGACGATGCAAACCCTGTAAGCTCGGTGAAAGCCTGGGGTTTTCCCTAAAATTGGGGTACTCCCGATCCCCAGATGTAACGGGGCGGGCGGATTGATGGCGTTTTGAAAGCTAAGTGAAAGTTTATAGAAAGAAATGCGAAAGCCGGTCGGGGCGATCCGTCGAATTCCAGGCGCGCGGGACTTTTCTAGTTGGCCCTGATCGGTTATGTTGCCGGCCGCTGGAATGACAGCTGCATTTCCTACTGAATATTGCCGTGTTTCTCACCTTGCGTGAAGAGGCCCGATTCCCCCCTGGATGGTTTACGATAGCGCCCATGCTGCAAGACCTAGACCAACTCGCCGCCCGTATCGGGCAACTGGTGCAACGCACCCGGCAACTCCACGCCGAGCGTGACGCGTTGCGTATGCGCCTGAATGAAACAGAAGCCGAGCAGCGCGTGCTCAAGCAGCGCGCTGCCGAACGCGACGCCGACATCGCCGCCCTGCAGCACAAGCTGCAAGACAACGACGGCGCCGTCACCGCGATGCTCGAGCAGGCGCAAAAGGCCGAAGTGGCCCTGCGCGAACAGCTCGCTCGCGAAACCGCCGAACGCCACTCGCTCGAAGCGCGTTTCTCTGCTCGGGAAACCGAGCTGCAGGGCAGCCTGCAAGTGCGCGACACCGAACTACAGCGCTTGCGCGCGGCCGCTGCCTCGGCCCGCGAGCGCATCGACGCCGTCCTGGCCCGCTTGCCGGGTGCGCCGTCCGGAGAGCAACACTGATGGAACGCGTTGACGTAACCATATTGGGGCGCGACTACTCGCTGGCGTGCTCCCCCGAAGAAAAACCCACCCTGATGGCCGCCGTGCGCCACGTCGACCAGCTCATGCTGCGCATCCAGGGGACGGGCAAGGTCTCCAGCAACGAACGCATCGCCGTGATGGCCGCATTGCAGGTCGCTGGCGAGCTGCTTGCCATGAAAGCGCCCGACGGTCCGCTGGGCGGTTTGGCGGTCGGCGACTTCAAGCGTAGAATTGAGGACATGAACGCAGTCCTCGACGATGCCTTGTCGGGTCAGGAAAAACTGCTCTAACGTTCATACGCGGTTTTCACCAGTTTTTTTCAGTATTTTCAGTTTGTCCCTGCCGTGTCCGTGACTTGGCCATACATTCTCTGAACCTATGTCTTATGGCATATTGGTTGCGGGAGTGCAGAGCTGGCGTGATTGTCTCTCGTAGATGAACCCAAGGCTCTTCGGAACGCGACCACCTTGAACCTCAGGGTTCGAGATGCCGGCCTTGACGGCACAGGCGGGGCATCTATCCCAGCGGGCCTGCCACGAGCGCAGGTCCGCCTCGGGCGCCTCCCCATCGTCCTCCCTCATAGGACCAGTCCATGTTCAAACCCCCCGTTTTTTCGCTGACCAAACTTGGTGCGGCGTGCGCAGCCGTGGTCGCTCTGTCCATGGCGCAGCCCGTTTTCGCCCAGGCCCAGACGCCTGCGCCGACGGAATCCACGACCAACCGATCGCCCGAGCTGACCCTGCAGGCCACTGCCTCGTCCGAGGTCAAGCAAGACACGGTGCGTATTTCACTGTCCGCCGAGGTCGAGGCTGCGGATCAGCCCACGGCGGGCCAGAAGCTGACCGCCATGCTGGACGACGTGGCCAAGCGCGCCCGCGACACCAAGGGTGTGGACGTGCGCACGGGCGGCTTCAATGTCTGGCCCAATTCCGGCAGCGGCAGCAAGGCGAGCAAGAACGCCGGCTGGCGCGGCCAGGGCGAGATCATCCTGGAATCGAAGGACTTCGCCGCCGCCGCCGCACTGGCATCCAAGCTGTCGGACAAGACCGCCATTTCGAACATCAGCTTTTCGCTGTCGCGTGAAGTGCGCGAAGCCGAAGAACGCAAGCTGCTGAAAGAAGCCGCGCAGGCCTTCAAGGACCGTGCACTGGCCGCCTCGAACGCCTTCGGCTTCTCGGGCTACCGCCTGAGCAAGCTTGAACTGGGCGGCGCCGGCGGTGTCACGCCGATGCCGCGCATGATGGGCGCGATGGCCAAGGACGCCTCCGGCGGCGCCGGCTTCAGCGCGGACGTCCCCCTGGAAGCGGGAGACGTCACGGTCAGCATCTCGGTCAACGGGACGATCGTTTTGCAGTAAGGCTGAACATGATGGCGCCCAGGGCGACCATCGGCAGGGACAGCCACTGTCCCATGCTCAACCCGCCCGCGAGCAGGCCCAGGAAATTGTCCGGCTCGCGGGTGAATTCCACCAGGAAACGGAACGTTCCGTAGCCCATCAGGAATACCGCGCTGACCTGCCCCAGGGGGCGCGGCTTGCTCGAAAACCACCACATCAGTGCGAACAGCACGATGCCTTCCAGGCCCAGCTCATAGAGTTGCGACGGATGGCGCGGCACACCGTCGCCGCTGCTTGGGAACACCATCGCCCACGGCACGTCGGTCGGACGGCCCCACAGCTCGCCATTGATGAAGTTGCCCAGGCGGCCAAAGCCCAGCCCCAGCGGGATCAGCGGCGCGATGAAATCGCTGACCGCGAAAAATGGCAGGCCCTTCTTGCGCGCAAACAGCAGCATCACCAGGATCACGCCGATCAGGCCACCGTGGAACGACATGCCGCCTTCCCACAGGTACAGCACCTCCAGCGGGTGCGACAGGTAATAGCCCGGCTTGTAGAACAGCACATAGCCCAGCCGCCCGCCCAGCACCACGCCCAGCACGCTGTAGAAGATCAGGTCTTCCAGGTCGCGAACGTTCAGCGACGTGGTGTGGCCGCGCGTGATGCGCCGACGGCCCAGGAAATACACCAGGGCGAAGCCCACCAGATACATCAGCCCGTACCAATGGATGGACAAGGGCCCGATCTGCAGGGCAACGGGGTCGAATTTTGGATATTGCAGCATGTTCCGCCCGACACAATGAAGTTGAATGATAATAACCGGCGAGCCTTGAAGATTCGCACGCGAGCGAGCCAGGCCATCCTCCCGGGCGCGGCTGCCATGTCCGCGTCCTGACGGCCGACAGGAGACAACAGACCATGTCGCACAACGAACGTTCCCGCCATATCACCCACGGCGTCGCCCGGGCACCCAATCGCGCCATGTATTACGCGCTGGGCTACCAGGAAGCCGACTTCGAAAACCCCATGATCGGCGTGGCCAACGGCCATTCCACCATCACCCCCTGCAACAGCGGCTTGCAACGCCTGGCCGACGCGGCCATCGACGCCATACGCGGCGCCCGCGCCAACCCGCAGGTATTCGGCACGCCCACCATCTCGGACGGTATGTCGATGGGCACCGAGGGCATGAAGTATTCGCTGGTGTCGCGCGAAGTCATCGCCGATTGCATCGAAACCGCTGCCCAGGGCCAATGGATGGATGGCGTGGTGGTCATCGGCGGCTGCGACAAGAACATGCCCGGGGGCATGATCGCCCTGGCGCGCATGAACGTGCCCGGCATCTACGTCTATGGGGGCACCATCAAGCCGGGTCACTACAAGGGCAAGGACCTGACCATCGTGTCGGTCTTCGAGGCTGTCGGCGAATACACGATGGGCCGCATGCCCGAAGCCGACTTCAAGCAGATCGAAAAATGCGCCATCCCCGGGTCGGGTTCCTGTGGCGGCATGTACACCGCCAACACCATGAGTTCGTCCTTCGAAGCCATGGGCATGAGCCTGCCGTACTCCAGCACCATGGCCAACGAAGATGACGAAAAGGTCGCGTCCGCGGCCGAATCGGCGCGGGTCCTTGTCGAAGCCGTCAGGCGCGGCTTGCGTCCGCGCGACATCATCACCCGCGAATCCATCGAAAACGCCGTTTCGGTCATCATGGCCACGGGCGGTTCGACCAACGCGGTACTGCATTTCCTGGCCATCGCACACGCCGCCGAAGTGCCCTGGACCATCGACGATTTCGAACGCATCCGCAAACGCGTGCCGGTGCTCTGCGACCTGAAGCCTTCCGGCAAGTACGTCGCCACCGACCTGCATCGCGCCGGCGGCATCCCGCAGGTCATGAAGCTGCTGCTCAACGCCGGCCTGCTGCATGGCGATTGCATGACGATCACCGGCAAGACCATCGCCGAGACCCTGGCGGACATTCCGGATGCTCCGCGCGCCGACCAGGACGTGATCATGCCGCTGGACCGCGCCCTGTATCCGCAGGGCCACCTGGCCATCCTCAAGGGCAATCTCTCGCCCGAGGGCTGCGTGGCCAAGATCACCGGCCTGAAGAATCCGGTCATCACCGGGCCGGCGCGGGTCTTCGATTCCGAAGACGATGCCATGGCCGCCATCATGGCGCGCCAGATCCGTGACGGCGACGTGGTGGTGATCCGCTACGAAGGCCCCAAGGGCGGGCCCGGCATGCGTGAAATGCTGGCGCCGACCTCCGCCCTGATCGGGCAGGGCCTGGGCGAAACCGTCGGCCTCATCACCGATGGCCGCTTCTCGGGCGGCACCTGGGGCATGGTGGTGGGCCACGTGGCGCCCGAAGCCTTCGTGGGCGGCCCGATCGCGCTGATCCGCGAAGGCGATTCGGTTACCATCGATGCCCACAAGCTGCTGTTGCAGCTCAATATCAGCGACGAAGAAATGGCGGCTCGTCGCCAGGCCTGGGTCCCGCCCAAGCCGCGTTATACACGCGGTGTGCTTGCCAAGTTCGGCAAGCTCGCCAGCACCGCGAGCCGTGGGGCAGTAACCGATGCATTTGATACGTAGTTTGTGGGTGGTTGCCGCCGGCCTGCTGGTCGCAGGCGCGGCGCAGGCCCAGACCACCGGCCTGGACCTGGCCAAGAACAAGGCCTGTATGGCATGCCACCAGGTGGATGCCAAGCGCGTGGGGCCGCCACTGGCCAGCGTGGCCGAACGCTATGCCGGGCAAGGTCCCGCCATGGTGGATTACCTGGCCGGCAAGATCCGCGGGGGCGGCCGCGGCGCCTGGGGTGCCGTGCCGATGCCGGCGCAAACCCATGTCAGCCCGGAAGACGCGCGCCTCCTGGCCGAATGGATCTTGTCGCTGGCGCCGCCCAAGCAGTAGTCTTATCGTCTTCTAGAAAGGAATCGTCATGGCAGAACAACCCTCCCCGGGCAATGAAGTCGCCGTTCTTGGCGGCGGCTGCTTCTGGTGCGTCGAAGCGGTCTTTGCCGACCTGCGCGGCGTCAAGAGCGTGCTGCCTGGCTATAGCGGCGGCCACGTGGACAACCCCAGCTACGAGCAGGTCTGCGGCAAAGACACCGGGCACATCGAAGTAGCCCGCGTCGAATTCGACCCGGCCGAGCTTTCCTACAGTGACCTGCTGCGCGTCTTCTTCGCCACTCACGACCCGACTACCCCGGGCCGCCAGGGCAACGATATCGGTCCGCAGTACGAATCGGCCATCTTCTGGCAGAACGACGTCCAGCGCGAACAGGCCGAAGCCGTCATTGCCGAGGTCGACGCGCAAAAGATCTACGATGCGCCCATCGTCACCAAGTTGCTGGCGCCGGAAACGTTCTGGCAGGCCGAAGACTATCACCGCAATTATTTCGCCCTGCACCCCGAGCAAGGCTATTGCCAATTCGTCATCGCGCCCAAGGTGGCCAAGTTCCGCAAGCAGTTCCAGGACCGCCTGACCAAGTAACACCGGCGAAAAAAAACCTCACGCAAGGTGAGGTTTCAAGGCCAGCGCGCGGCGCAAGACGCCGGGCGCTGGAGGGGGAAGCGGTCAGTCGACGTTTTTCACCACGCCACGGCGCATCTGGTCCAGTTCGATCGATTCGAACAGCGCCTTGAAATTGCCTTCGCCGAAACCGTCGTTGCCCTTGCGCTGGATGATCTCGAAAAAGATCGGGCCGATCTGGTTTTCGGTGAAGATCTGCAGCAGCAGGCCGCCGTCGGGGGCGCCATCCAGGAGAATGCGGTTTTTCTGCAGACGGGCCACGTCTTCACCGTGGTTCGGCAGGCGGCGGTCCAGCAGTTCGTAGTAGGTCTCCGGCGTATCCAGGAACACCACGCCGTTGGCACGCAGCGCCTCGATGGTGCCGTAGATGTCTTCGGTGGCCATGGCAATGTGCTGGATGCCTTCGCCACGGTACAGGTCCAGGTATTCCTGGATCTGACCTTTCTCTTCCGTGCCTTCTTCGTTGATCGGAATGCGGATATTGCCGCAGGGCGACGTCATCGCCTTGGACTTCACGCCCGTCACCTTGCCTTCGATGTCGAAATAACGCACTTCGCGGAAGTTGAACAGGCGCTCGTAGAACTCGGACCACTCGGCCATGCGGCCCTTGTGCACGTTGTGCGTCAGGTGGTCGACCAGCGTCAGGCCGGCGCCGCGATGGTTCAGGTCGGCTTGGGCGTTGTCCGGGTCCACCGGCACGAAGTCCACGTCATAGATGCTGATGTCGCCGATCCCGCCGTGGCCTTCCTTGCCCTGCCAGCGGTCCACCAGGTAGATCAGCGAATCGCCGATGCCCTTGATGGCGGGAATGTTCAGTTCCATCGGGCCGCTGTGCGAGTCAAAGCCCCACGCGCCCAGTTCCAGTGCGCGCTTGTACGCGGCCGCGGCATCCTGCACGCGAAAGCCGATGGCACAGATGGAAGGGCCGTGCAGGCGGGCAAAGCGCTGCGCGAACGAATCGGGTTCGGCATTGATCAGGAAATTCACGCCGCCCTGGCGGTACAGCGTCACGTCCTTGTGGCGGTGCTTGGCGATGGCCTTGAAACCCAGCAGTTCGAACACCTTGCGTAGCGCGGCGGGGTCCGGCGCGGCGTACTCGATGAACTCGAACCCGGCGGTGCCCATCGGGTTGTCCCAGGGTTGGAATGCGCTGCTCATAGGTCTGCTCCCTTGAATCATTATTCGGTCGACTTGTTCTCCAAGTCCAGGATGAAGATTGTAGGGAGGAAAGGCAGGCAGACAATTGCAAACATGTCGCGAAAGCGGCAAGGTTGGGCAATAATATTGCTGAAGATAAAACATCTAGGGCTAAATATGTCTGACTTGGAGCTTGATAGGACAGATCTAAGGATTCTGGCCGAGTTGCAACGCGATGGCCGGCTCAGCAATCAAGAGCTGGCCGACCGCGTGTCCCTGTCGCCCAGTCCCTGCCTGCGCCGGGTCCGACGCCTGGAAGAGAAGGGCTTCATCAAGAAGTACGTGGCGCTCATCGACGCCGAAAAGGTAGGGCTTGGTCTGCTGGCCTACGTGAACATCCGCCTGAACAAATACAGCGGTTCCAGCCACGCCCCGATGAGCGACTTCGCTCGCGACGTGCAGCTCTGGCCCGAAGTGGTCGAGTGCTACGCCATGTCTGGGGACATGGACTACCTGCTGCGGATCCAGGTTGCCGACCTGGCCCACTTCTCCAGGTTCGCCATGGACACCTTGATGCGCCACCCCGCAGTCGTCGACATGCGATCGTTCTTTGCGCTCCAGCAAATCAAGGAAACCACCGAGCTGCGGCTGTAGTCCTTTGGGAGATTCGGGCCCTCTGTATATAAGGGGGGCGCGTCTAAGCGGGCGACGCAGGGGCGGTCTGCATAGGAAGCGAGGACAAGGGGAGTCTCGTTTTACGCTTCTATATATAGGCAGGGCTTCGGTCGCCAGGCGCTTACGGTGGCGGAATCGCCGGACTCGATGAGCTTCTGTACGGGATGCACCTTGTCCTTATATAGAGAAGGTCCAGTGCCTGCTTCTTCTTCTCCATATAGAGAAGAAGCTACAAGAACTGTCTGTCAGCACGGGGTGCGTCCCCCGAAAACATCATCTTTCTGCAAAGCGGGTGTCATTCTGGCGTGACAAGCCAAAATTCTGTGCTATAGTCTCGCTCCTTCGCAGTTCAAGCAGTTTTCTGAACCGCGAAGCCAAGCAAGTGCAACGGATCTGGATGCCTCGGCAACACAGATCTGCCGCAGGGCTTCAAGGCGATGGGCCGGCAACGGTTCTCGAACCAGCAGTCAGCGGGTTTTGCAAAAGATGGTGCAAATCAGGCAGAAGCCAGTTGCACAATCTGCAAAAATTGTGCTATAGTCTTGGGCTTGGCTGGTGACAGCGAATCAGGGTTTACCCGGTAGGGTGGTCTGAATCAAGTTGCTAGCCGACTGAGCGGTAACCAACCTCTGGGGTTTCCCGGGGCTGCTGGAAAGTGAAGGAATTCACCGGATGGCGGGGTTGCAGGATAGGATGCAAATTAGGCAAAAGCCGGTTGCATAATCTGCAAAGTTGTGTTATAGTTTCAGACTTGGCAGTTGCCGAAAAGTTAGGGTTAACCCTGATGTTTCGATAGCTGCTAAGGCGAGACCTGAAGGGGTCGTAAAGCAAGGCAGCGAGTTTGCGTTAAAACGAAAACGAAGCTGACTTGACAAACGATAAAAACTTCTTCATAATCTCGTTTCTCTGCTGCAACGACAGCGACGACGCGAAAGCGAAGTTAGCCGAAGTTGACGGGCAGATAGCAGCAAGAAGTAAACGCAGTACAGAATTTAGCAGTGCCGCTCTTTAACAATTAAACAACCGATAAGTGTGGGCGCTTGATGCGAGTGCAGAGTGACTTCGGTCACAAGCACAATGAAATCAAGTGCTCACTAGAAGTGAAGTACCTTAGACGTCAAGTTTAAGAACATACCTCACTTCCTTTGAGTAGCGACGTATGACTCGACCCTTTCGGGGGTTAAGAAATACGAACAAATACAGAGATTAAACTGAAGAGTTTGATCCTGGCTCAGATTGAACGCTAGCGGGATGCCTTACACATGCAAGTCGAACGGCAGCACGGACTTCGGTCTGGTGGCGAGTGGCGAACGGGTGAGTAATGTATCGGAACGTGCCCAGTAGCGGGGGATAACTACGCGAAAGCGTAGCTAATACCGCATACGCCCTACGGGGGAAAGCAGGGGATCGCAAGACCTTGCACTATTGGAGCGGCCGATATCGGATTAGCTAGTTGGTGGGGTAACGGCTCACCAAGGCGACGATCCGTAGCTGGTTTGAGAGGACGACCAGCCACACTGGGACTGAGACACGGCCCAGACTCCTACGGGAGGCAGCAGTGGGGAATTTTGGACAATGGGGGAAACCCTGATCCAGCCATCCCGCGTGTGCGATGAAGGCCTTCGGGTTGTAAAGCACTTTTGGCAGGAAAGAAACGTCATGGGCTAATACCCCGTGAAACTGACGGTACCTGCAGAATAAGCACCGGCTAACTACGTGCCAGCAGCCGCGGTAATACGTAGGGTGCAAGCGTTAATCGGAATTACTGGGCGTAAAGCGTGCGCAGGCGGTTCGGAAAGAAAGATGTGAAATCCCAGAGCTTAACTTTGGAACTGCATTTTTAACTACCGAGCTAGAGTGTGTCAGAGGGAGGTGGAATTCCGCGTGTAGCAGTGAAATGCGTAGATATGCGGAGGAACACCGATGGCGAAGGCAGCCTCCTGGGATAACACTGACGCTCATGCACGAAAGCGTGGGGAGCAAACAGGATTAGATACCCTGGTAGTCCACGCCCTAAACGATGTCAACTAGCTGTTGGGGCCTTCGGGCCTTGGTAGCGCAGCTAACGCGTGAAGTTGACCGCCTGGGGAGTACGGTCGCAAGATTAAAACTCAAAGGAATTGACGGGGACCCGCACAAGCGGTGGATGATGTGGATTAATTCGATGCAACGCGAAAAACCTTACCTACCCTTGACATGTCTGGAATTCCGAAGAGATTTGGAAGTGCTCGCAAGAGAACCGGAACACAGGTGCTGCATGGCTGTCGTCAGCTCGTGTCGTGAGATGTTGGGTTAAGTCCCGCAACGAGCGCAACCCTTGTCATTAGTTGCTACGAAAGGGCACTCTAATGAGACTGCCGGTGACAAACCGGAGGAAGGTGGGGATGACGTCAAGTCCTCATGGCCCTTATGGGTAGGGCTTCACACGTCATACAATGGTCGGGACAGAGGGTCGCCAACCCGCGAGGGGGAGCCAATCCCAGAAACCCGATCGTAGTCCGGATCGCAGTCTGCAACTCGACTGCGTGAAGTCGGAATCGCTAGTAATCGCGGATCAGCATGTCGCGGTGAATACGTTCCCGGGTCTTGTACACACCGCCCGTCACACCATGGGAGTGGGTTTTACCAGAAGTAGTTAGCCTAACCGTAAGGGGGGCGATTACCACGGTAGGATTCATGACTGGGGTGAAGTCGTAACAAGGTAGCCGTATCGGAAGGTGCGGCTGGATCACCTCCTTTCAGAGCTTAGTGCTCGTGTTAAGCGTCCACTCTTATCGGTTGTTTGATATATAGCTGGGATCGGTTGTGGGCTTGGGTAGAGGGATTCCTCCCTGTGTCCATGGCATCCTGACTACTGATCCGAGAAGGTTTTGGGTCTGTAGCTCAGTCGGTTAGAGCACCGTCTTGATAAGGCGGGGGTCGTTGGTTCGAATCCAACCAGACCCACCAAGTATTTGACGCCAGGCGTTGAATATGGGGGTGTAGCTCAGCTGGGAGAGCGCCTGCTTTGCAAGCAGGATGTCATCGGTTCGATCCCGTTCACCTCCACCATTGATTCTCAAGCAGTCACCTGGTGGTGACGTGTAGAGGCTAACTCATAGCATCGTGATTGAATAAATCGACGGTCTTATGAGTTAGGTTTTACCTGACAGCTATATTCGTTCTTTAACAATCTGGAAGAAGCACAACGAAATGTACTTATCAAGTACTCGGCGCAAGTCGATGAAGATAAGTACGGGTTGTGATTGCATTATTTTGTTCCAAGTTCTCAAGACTGAAGTGAATAACTTCAGACTGCTTTGAAACTTATGAACGGCACAAACGCTAATACTCAGGTCCTATAGCCTACAGCGTTATAGGATCAAGCGACTAAGTGCATATGGTGGATGCCTTGGCGATCACAGGCGATGAAGGACGTAGTAGCCTGCGAAAAGCTACGGGGAGCTGGCAAACAAGCTTTGATCCGTAGATGTCCGAATGGGGAAACCCACCGCAGCAATGCGGTATCCCTAGCTGAATACATAGGCTAGTGGAAGCGAACCGGGTGAACTGAAACATCTCAGTAGCTCGAGGAAAAGAAATCAACCGAGATTCCGAAAGTAGTGGCGAGCGAAATCGGAAGAGCCTTTACGTTTTAGCATGCAAGATAATCGAAGGGGATGGAAAGCCCCGCCGTAGCAGGTGATAGCCCTGTAGATGAAATTTTGTGTGTGGAACTAAGCGTAAGAAAAGTAGGGCGGGACACGTGAAATCCTGTTTGAAGATGGGGGGACCATCCTCCAAGGCTAAATACTCGTGATCGACCGATAGTGAACCAGTACCGTGAGGGAAAGGCGAAAAGAACCCCGGAAGGGGAGTGAAATAGATCCTGAAACCGTATGCATACAAACAGTAGGAGCCTCCTTGTGGGGTGACTGCGTACCTTTTGTATAATGGGTCAGCGACTTACATTCAGTGGCAAGGTTAACCGAATAGGGAAGCCGTAGCGAAAGCGAGTCCGAATAGGGCGATTCAGTCGCTGGGTGTAGACCCGAAACCAGATGATCTATCCATGGCCAGGTTGAAGGCACGGTAACACGTGCTGGAGGACCGAACCCACTAATGTTGAAAAATTAGGGGATGAGCTGTGGATAGGGGTGAAAGGCTAAACAAATCTGGAAATAGCTGGTTCTCTCCGAAAACTATTTAGGTAGTGCCTCAAGTATTACTGCGGGGGGTAGAGCACTGTTATAGCTAGGGGGTCATGGCGACTTACCAAACTATGGCAAACTCCGAATACCCGCAAGTACAGCTTGGGAGACAGAGCACCGGGTGCTAACGTCCGGACTCAAGAGGGAAACAACCCAGACCGCCAGCTAAGGTCCCGAATTATCGCTAAGTGGGAAACGAAGTGGGAAGGCATAGACAGTCAGGAGGTTGGCTTAGAAGCAGCCATCCTTTAAAGAAAGCGTAATAGCTCACTGATCGAGTCGTCCTGCGCGGAAGATGTAACGGGGCTAAGCGATAAACCGAAGCTGCGGGTGTGCACTTTTAGTGCACGCGGTAGGAGAGCGTTCTGTAAGCCTGCGAAGGTGGCTTGTAAAGGCTGCTGGAGGTATCAGAAGTGCGAATGCTGACATGAGTAGCGATAAAGGGGGTGAAAAGCCCCCTCGCCGTAAGTCCAAGGTTTCCTGCGCAACGTTCATCGGCGCAGGGTGAGTCGGCCCCTAAGGCGAGGCAGAGATGCGTAGCTGATGGGAAACTGGTTAATATTCCAGTACCGTCGTACAGTGCGATGGGGGGACGGATCGCGGAAGATCATCAGGGTGTTGGATGTCCCTGTTGCTGCATCGAAGATGGCGCTTAGGCAAATCCGGGCGCGTAAATCAAGGGTATGGCACGAGCGAGCATTGCTTGCGAAGTGATTGGAAGTGGTTCCAAGAAAAGCCTCTAAGCTTCAGCTGTACGAGACCGTACCGCAAACCGACACAGGTGGACGGGATGAATATTCCAAGGCGCTTGAGAGAACTCAGGAGAAGGAACTCGGCAAATTGATACCGTAACTTCGGGAGAAGGTATACCCCGGTAGTGTGAAGCGCCTGCGCGCTTAGCATGATGGGGTCGCAGAGAATCGGTGGCTGCGACTGTTTATTAAAAACACAGCACTCTGCAAAGACGAAAGTCGACGTATAGGGTGTGACGCCTGCCCGGTGCCGGAAGGTTAAGTGATGGGGTGCAAGCTCTTGATCGAAGCCCCGGTAAACGGCGGCCGTAACTATAACGGTCCTAAGGTAGCGAAATTCCTTGTCGGGTAAGTTCCGACCTGCACGAATGGCGTAACGATGGCCACACTGTCTCCTCCTGAGACTCAGCGAAGTTGAAGTGTTTGTGATGATGCAATCTACCCGCGGCTAGACGGAAAGACCCCATGAACCTTTACTGTAGCTTTGCATTGGACTGTGAACCGGCCTGTGTAGGATAGGTGGGAGGCTTTGAAGCGTGGTCGCTAGATCACGTGGAGCCATCCTTGAAATACCACCCTGGTTTGTTTGCGGTTCTAACCTTGGTCCGTTATCCGGATCGGGGACAGTGCATGGTGGGCAGTTTGACTGGGGCGGTCTCCTCCCAAAGTGTAACGGAGGAGTTCGAAGGTACGCTAGGTACGGTCGGAAATCGTGCTGATAGTGCAATGGCATAAGCGTGCTTGACTGTGAGACTGACAAGTCGAACAGGTGCGAAAGCAGGACATAGTGATCCGGTGGTTCTGAATGGAAGGGCCATCGCTCAACGGATAAAAGGTACTCTGGGGATAACAGGCTGATACCGCCCAAGAGTTCATATCGACGGCGGTGTTTGGCACCTCGATGTCGGCTCATCTCATCCTGGGGCTGTAGCCGGTCCCAAGGGTATGGCTGTTCGCCATTTAAAGAGGTACGTGAGCTGGGTTTAAAACGTCGTGAGACAGTTTGGTCCCTATCTGCCGTGGGCGTTGGATACTTGACGGAGCCTGCTCCTAGTACGAGAGGACCGGAGTGGACGTACCTCTGGTGTACCGGTTGTCATGCCAATGGCATTGCCGGGTAGCTAAGTACGGAAGAGATAACCGCTGAAGGCATCTAAGCGGGAAACTCGTCTGAAGATTAGGTATCCCGGGGACTTGATCCCCCTAAAGAGTCGTTCGAGACCAGGACGTTGATAGGTCGGGTGTGGAAGCGCAGTAATGCGTTAAGCTAACCGATACTAATTGCTCGTGAGGCTTGATCCTATAACACTGATGGTTATGACCTGGTGATGTAGCGTTCCAAGTGTCGTTCAATACAAAATCTGGCTGCACCGTCAGCAGCCAGCCAACACCAATTACACCCCACTGTGCGTGATCATCGAGCGAGTCTCTGGTCACCCACACGTTGCGCTTCTTCCAAGATTGGAGTTGTTGCCCTCAAAGCAGCCACTCAACCAGTTACGCCTGACGACCATAGCAAGGTGGTACCACTCCTTCCCATCCCGAACAGGACAGTGAAACGCCTTTGCGCCGATGATAGTGGACGGACGTCTGTGAAAGTAGGTCATCGTCAGGCTTTTATTCCGCAAAACCCCACAGGCTCTCGCCTGTGGGGTTTTGTCTTTGTGGCTACGGTTTTGACTGGCCACGGTTTTGACAAGATAAAAGCCCCTGGGCGGCTGCGCCGACCAGGGGCTTTTGTTTGGGCGTCGGGGCTTTGAATGCGTTGGCTAGGGCAGGCTGGACAGCCTGGCGGCGGGCCTGAAAATGAATGCCTGACGGAGCCGTCAACAGGGCTGCAAGCCGCGTCAATGCTGATTGTGCCCAATTAACAACGCTCGTGGGCCCAATGGTATTGTGCGGTAAGATTGACCGAGTCAATTGTTGGAGCGTAATCGTGAGTGATACCCAGACCCCCGCGCCCGGTACGGCATTAGACCTGCGCACGCTGACCCATGTGGCCTATGGCTTGTTTGCCTTGGGCTTTCTGACCAGTGGCTTCCTGGGCATTGCTACGCTGGCTGCCGTCGTGCTGATGTACCTGAAGCGTTCGGATGCCGCTGGCACCGTTTACGCTGCCCATTTCGACTGGCTGCTGCGGACCTTTTGGTGGGCTCTGCTGTGGTTGGCCATCAGCGGCCTGGCGCTGGTGATCTATATCGGCTGGATCGGCGTGGTCGCCACGGTTGTCTGGGGCCTGTACCGCCTGATCAAGGGCTGGCTGTCGCTGTTGGAAGGCACTGCACCGACCACCTACGCCTGAACGTACGGCGTTCCCTGGAAAGGCCGGCATGCGCCGGCCTTTTTTATTTCCAGGGTCCATAAGCGCAGCAAGAACAAGGGCGATATGGACAGACAGGCGACCCGAGCGCACTTGAACGCGATGGGAGCCTGGGAGGGAGTGTTCACCTGGAGATATTGACGAGCTTTCGCTCGCTTTCGGATCGGCGTGCATGCGCGTAGCCGCCGCCTCACTGCCGGCGCTGCGGCTGAGCGAAACCCATCAAGCGTGCGGCATGAACGGCCGTCGAGCACATGGTGCGCAGGGCTAAGGAGCGCGCGAGGTGTGTGCGACTCACATGCGCAGGCACCGAAGCGTAGGTCGTGCGTGGGAATTCTGGCCGTGCCCATCGCGGGTATGGGTCTGGCGGCGCTAGGCGGAAAGCCTGTGCGGAACTGCTGTGGGCGGTAGGTGCCGGAAGTCGAGTCCGCCCGGCGTTCAAGCCAGGGCGTCGCGACAGTATCGAGGCAGGGACGTACGACGTACGCCCTTTGCCTGCTTACTTCAGATGTGCGTTGACCAGCTTGGTCAGTTCGAACATCGTGACCTGATCCTTGCCAAAGATCGGGCGCAGCTTGGCATCGGCGTTGATGTTGCGCTTGTTGCTGGCGTCTTGCAGGTTGTGCTTCTTGATGTATTCCCAGATCTTCTTGGTGACCTCGGTGCGCGGCACGGCTTCCGAACCGATCACAGCCGCCAATTCGGCGCTGGGAGTCAGGGGCTTCATGAATGCAGCGTTCGGCTTGCGCGCGGTCGCGGGTTTGGAGGTTGTGGCCATAATGCGGCGCTCCTTCTCTGGCTGTTGGAAAAATTGTCCTGCGGCCGGAGCATAACGTGTCTCTCCCGTAAAGACAAAGGCATTTATCCTCTGTAGCAACTAAAATGTCCGGACCGTCCCCCATCCCACGTCATTCTGTAACCTCCTATGTACGCACGTTCTCCTTTGGAATCAATTCGCCTCTTTCATGACGAATTGACGGCGCTGCGGCGCGATTTGCACGCCCATCCGGAATTGGGCTTTGAAGAAGTTCGGACCTCCGGGATCGTCGCGGGTGCGCTGGAGGCGCTGGGAATCGAGGTGCACCGCGGCATCGGCAAGACCGGTGTGGTGGGCGTGATCCGCGGCAAACGTTGCGACAGCGGCCGGATGATCGGCCTGCGCGCGGACATGGATGCCTTGCCCATGACCGAAGACAACGAGTTCGGCCACAAGTCCACCAAGCCTGGCCTGATGCACGGCTGCGGCCACGACGGCCATACGGCGGTGCTGATCGGTGCGGCCAAGTACCTGGCTCAGACGCGTAATTTCGACGGCACGGCGGTACTGATCTTCCAGCCGGCCGAAGAAGGGCGCGGTGGCGCGAAAGCCATGCTCGAGGATGGGTTATTCGATACGTTTCCGTGTGACGCGATCTACGCCCTGCACAACTGGCCGGGCCTGAAGCCAGGCACCATCGGCATCAATCCGGGGCCGATGATGGCGGCGGCCGATCGCTTCGAGATCCAGATTACCGGCCGCGGCGGCCACGGCGCGCATCCCTATCAGACCATCGACCCGGTGACCATCGCGGGCCAGATCATCACGGCATTGCAGACCATCGTGTCGCGCAACGTCAATCCGCTGGATTCCGCGGTGGTGTCGATCGGCTCGATGCAGGCGGGGCATCCCGGTGCGATGAGCGTGATTCCGCGTGAAGCCAAGCTGGTGGGTACGGTACGCACGTTCCGCAAGTCGGTGCAGGAAATGGTCGAGACGCGTATGCGCGAATTGGTCACTGCCATTGCCGGCGCGTTCGGCGGGACGGCCGAACTGATCTATGAGCGCATCTATCCCGCGACCCTGAACACGCCGCAGCACGCCAATCTTGTCGCCGACATTGCCACCGAGATGATCGGCAAGGAGAACGTCGTGCGGGACCTGGTGCCGTCGATGGGTTCGGAAGATTTTTCCTTCATGTTGCAGAGCAAGCCCGGCGCGTATTTCCGGCTGGGGCAGGGCGGGGCCGATTCCGGCTGCGTGCTGCACAACTCGCATTTTGATTTCAACGATGCCGTCATTCCCCTGGGCAGCGCGATGTTCTGCGCGTTGGCCGAACGGGGCATGCCGCTGGCAGATTAAGAAGCTTCCCATGTCTACGCAAACACCCCAGCAACTGATCATCACCCGCCCCGACGACTGGCATCTGCACCTGCGCGATGGCGCGGCGCTGGAGGCCGTGGTGGCGGACACCGCCAGGCAATTCGCCCGCGCCATCATCATGCCGAACCTGAAGCCGCCGGTGACCACCACCGAACGGGCGCTCGCTTACCGCGGCCGCATCCTGGCCGCGCTGACCAAAGCGGGCGGCAACGCCGACGCGTTCACGCCGCTGATGACGCTGTACCTGACCGACAACACCTCGGCCGAAGAAATCTATCGCGCGCACGAGTCCGGCCAGGTCTACGCCGTCAAGCTGTATCCGGCGGGCGCGACCACCAATTCCGATGCCGGCGTGACCGACCTGCTGGGCAAGTGTGCCAAGGCGCTGGAAGCGCTGGAAAAATGCGGCATGCCGCTATTGGTGCATGGTGAGGTGACCGATCCGTCGATCGACGTGTTCGACCGCGAAGCGATCTTCGTGGAGCGCGTAATGAAGCCGTTGCGCCGCGCATTCCCGGCGCTCAAGGTGGTGTTCGAGCACATCACGACCAAGGAAGGCGCGGAATATGTGCGCGACGCCGAAGGTCCGATCGCCGCGACGATCACGCCGCAGCACATGCTGTACAACCGCAACGCCATTTTCCAGGGCGGCGTGCGGCCGCACTGGTATTGCCTGCCGATCCTCAAGCGTGAAACGCACCGCCTGGCGTTGGTCGAAGCCGCGACCAGCGGCAGCCCGCGGTTCTTCCTGGGTACGGATAGCGCGCCGCATGCCCGCGGCCTGAAGGAGCATGCCTGCGGCTGCGCCGGCTGCTACACCGCGCTGCACGCCATGGAGCTGTACGCCACGGCGTTCGAGGCCGTTGGCAAGCTGGACAAGCTGGAAGGGTTCGCCAGCTTCCATGGCCCGGACTTCTATGGTCTGCCGCGCAACACCGGCACCCTGACGCTGGTGCGCGAGACCTACGAGATTCCGGATGAAGTGCCGTTCGGCAATACGGCGCTGGTGCCGCTGGCCGCGGGAGAAACCCTGGCCTGGCGCGCCGCAGTCTGATCGCGGGCGGCCTCGCCGCCCATCCATGACATGCCACTATCTATATATATAGATAGTGGCAATGTCTTCAGAGGGCGCCTTCGCGGCGCGCCTCCAGCAGTTCCCAGCGGGCGAATTTTTCTTCGAGCTCGCTTTCGAGCTTGGACAGTTCGCCGTTGATGCGTTCGACTTCGGCCGGGGCATCGCGGTACAGGCTGCCGTCGGCCAGCTTGCCGGCCAGTTCGGCCTGCCTGGCCTCGAGCGCGGCGATGGCCTCGGGCAGGCCTTCCAGTTCGCGCAATTCCCATGAGTTCATCTTGGCGGTCTTGGCCGGCTTGGGCTTGGCGGCCTTGGCGCGCGCCGCGGCTTCGTCGGCAGCCTTGATGGCCTTTTCGGCGTCTTCGCCGTTCGCTGATGCCGGGCGCTGGGCAACCCATTCGTCATAGCCGCCCACGTAGTCGCGCCAGCGGCCGTGACCTTCGTAGGCGATGGTCTGCGTCACGACGTTGTTCAGGAAGGCGCGATCGTGGCTGACCAGCAGGACGGTGCCGGAATATTCCTGCAGCAGTTCTTCCAGCAGTTCCAGCGTTTCGATGTCCAGGTCGTTGGTGGGTTCGTCCAGCACCAGGACGTTGGCGGGGCGGGCGAACAGGCGCGCCAGTAGCAGCCGGGCGCGCTCGCCGCCTGACAGGCTGCGCACGGGCGAGCCGGCGCGGGCGGGCGAGAACAGGAAGTCGCCCAGGTAGCTCATGACGTGCTTGCGCGTGCCGCCGATCTCGACCCACTCGCTGCCCGGGCTGATGATGTCGACCAAGGTGGCGTTTTCATCGAGCTGAGCGCGCATCTGGTCGAAGTAGGCGACCGAGACATTGGTACCCAGCCGGGTCTTGCCGCTGTCGGGCTGCATTTCACCCAGGATGAGTTTGAGCAGGGTGGTCTTGCCGGCGCCGTTGGGCCCGACGATGCCGATGCGGTCGCCACGCAGCAGCGTAGTGGAGTAGTCGTCCACCACGATCTTGTCGCCAAAGCGCTTGCTGACGTGTTCCAGCTCGGCCACCATCTTGCCCGAACGTTGGCCTTCGGCCAGCGCCAGCGACACGTCGCCGACGCGTTCACGGCGCTCGGCGCGTTCGACACGCAGGCGTTCCAGGCGGCGCACGCGACCCTCGTTGCGGGTGCGGCGTGCTTCCACGCCTTTGCGGATCCAGACTTCTTCCTGGGCCAGCAGCTTGTCGAAGCGCGCCTGCTCCAGGCGTTCGGACTCCAGCCACTGCGCCTTGCGTTCCTGCCATTGCGAGAAATTGCCGGGGAAGCTGAGCAGGCGTCCGCGATCGAGTTCGACGATGCGGGTGGCCACCGAGTCCAGGAAGCGGCGGTCGTGGGTGATGATGACCGCCGCGCCCTTCCAGGTGCGCAGCATCTCTTCCAGCCAGGCGATGCCTTCGAAGTCGAGATGGTTGGTGGGTTCGTCCAGCAGCAGCAGATCGGGTTCGTCGACCAGCGCACGCGCCAGCGCGACGCGCTTGCGGGTGCCGCCGGACAGGCCAGCGATCTGGGCGTCCGCGGGCAGGCCCA
This sequence comes from Achromobacter sp. NCFB-sbj8-Ac1-l, assembly GCF_052695805.1. Classification (NCBI taxonomy): domain Bacteria; kingdom Pseudomonadati; phylum Pseudomonadota; class Betaproteobacteria; order Burkholderiales; family Alcaligenaceae; genus Achromobacter; species Achromobacter sp. NCFB-sbj8-Ac1-l. The sequence continues at coordinate 820,837 of NZ_CP199812.1, forward strand.
GTTTTTCGAGCACCGAGCGCACGCGTGACGGGCGTTGCCAGTCTTCGTGGTCGTCGCCCAGGTTGCAGACGACGTCAAAGACCGTGGCGTTTTCGTCGAGCTCCGGTTCCTGTTCGACCGTGGCGACGCGCAGGCCCGACGTACGGGCAATGTCGCCGTCGTCGGGCAGGGTGCGACCGTCGAGCAGGCGAAGCAGGGAAGACTTGCCGGCGCCGTTGCGGCCGATGAGGCCGATGCGCTCGCCGGCCTGGATGGCGAAGTCGGCGTGGTCCAGCAGTGGGTGGTGGCCGTAGGCCAGCTGGATGTCGGTCAGGGTGATGAGAGTTGCGAGGGCCATGTAGTAGTCGTGTCTGCTGCGTCTAGGCGGATCAAGCGCTATTGTCGCAGGAACCCCGCCGGGTCGTTTGGCCCCTCTGGGGGACAGGCTCGCAACCTGTACTAGAATACGCACCGCAAGGCGGGTTGGGCGATCGCGGTGGATGCGAATCCATCGAGGAAGGTCCGGACTCCATAGGGCAGGGTAACGGCTAACGGCCGTCCGGCTGCGTCTTCGGACGCGGACGAGGAACAGGACCACAGAGACGAGTCTGCGGGGCGGGCGCGCCAGTCGCGCACTGATACGGCCATCTCCGTATTGCGCCGGTCGGCAACGATCGGCGGCATCGCAGGGTGAAACGCGGCAACCTCTACCCGGAGCAACATCAAATAGGCATGCGTGCGGCTTTCGGGTCGCTAAGGGCGGCTCCGTCCAAGCATGCGGGTAGGTGGCTACAGCGGCTCAGCAATGATCCGCGCAGAGGAATGATTGCCCGCCAGGGAAACCTGGCGTACAGAATCCGGCCTATAGACCCGTCTTGCATTGAATTTCTCCATCCGTGCGGCGTGGGCGGCTTTTTTTCAAAGCCCGAATCGCGGCAGCCGGCGCGGAACGCCCGCCAGTCTTCGACCAGCGGGCCAGGTAAAACAATGCAAAGGCATCGTTAGCCGCCACTTCTTAAGAAGCACTTTTAGTTAGTGACGCAACCTCCTGATTTAATGGGAGGTTTTTCTTTTTGCGCATTTACAAGTTGCTCTAAGTCCTTGTTGTGATTGAAAAAATTGCAACCGCGCGCTTGACCGCCCCATTGCCATACCGTAGAGTGGGAAATAGTAGGAAATTGTGCAATTAAGTGGGGTAAAAGTGGTGTTTCAGGGAAGCAGCGCGCTCACGCTGGATGCCAAGGGACGGATCTCGATTCCGACCCGGCATCGTGACGCGCTGATGTCGCAGGCGGACGGCCGCCTGACCCTGACCCGCCACCCAGACGGCTGCCTGCTGGTGTACCCGCGGCCCGAGTGGGAAAAGAAGCGCGAGCAGATTGCCGCCTTTCCCATGACGGCTCGCGCGTTGCAGCGGCTGTTGCTGGGCAACGCTCAGGACGTGGAACTGGACGGCTCCGGCCGCGTCCTGATCGCGCCTGAACTGCGCAACGCTTCCGGTATGACGCGCGATGTGATGCTGCTCGGTCTGGGCGCTCATTTCGAGCTGTGGGATGCCGCTACCCTGGCAAGCCGAGAGGCTGAAGACCTGGCCAAGGGTATGCCGGATGTGTTGAATCAGTTTTCGTTCTGAAAAAGTTATGGAATTCGAACATCGGCCCGTCCTGCTGGAGCCGACGGTGGACGCGCTGTTGCTGGCCGATTTCGGCGGCAAGGGCGCGACCCGGTCGCACCTCCAGGACGAGCCGGCCGCGGCTACGCGGGCGGAACGTGGCGTCTTTGTGGACGGCACGTTCGGACGCGGCGGTCACAGCCGGGAGTTGCTCAGCCGCCTCGGGGCGGGGGCGCGGCTGGTGGTGTTCGACAAGGACCCCGAGGCCATCGCGGTCGCCAATGCGTTGGCGGCGGCAGATTCCCGGGTGACGGTGGTGCATGGGGGCTTTGCCACCATGGCCGAAGAATTAGGGCAGCTCGGCATCGACAAGGTCGATGGCGTGATGCTGGATCTGGGCGTGTCGTCGCCTCAGATCGACGATGCCGAGCGCGGTTTCTCGTTCATGCGGGACGGCCCGCTCGACATGCGGATGGACACCACTCGTGGACCCACGGTGGCGGATTGGCTGGCGCAAGCCAGTGTGGATGAGATGCGGGAGGTCATAGCGGATTATGGCGAAGAACGGTTTGCTTTTCAGGTTGCAAAGGCGATTGCTGCTCGCCGCGCAACAAGGCCGCTGCGCACCACGCTCGAGCTTGCCGAGTGCGTCGCCAGCGCCGTCCGCACGCGCGAAAAGGGGCAGCATCCGGCCACACGCACCTTTCAAGCTCTACGGATTTACATCAATCGGGAACTCGAAGAGCTCGCGCGCACCCTCGCGTCAGCTTTAGATCTGCTTGCCCCAGGGGGGAGGTTGGCGGTGATCAGCTTTCATTCGCTTGAAGACCGCATGGTCAAGCAGTGCATCGCGGCGGCGGCTCGTCCGGCGGCCGCGCATGCACGCCTGCCGCTGCGCGAAAGCGAAATGCCCCAGCCTGTGTTGCGTTCCCTGGGACGCGTGTTGGCCGAAGACGACGAAGTCTCGGTCAATGCGCGTGCCCGCTCGGCGGTGCTGCGCGTCGCCGAGCGTACCGATACCCCGTTGTCCGCCGAAGGCGGCGCCGCGTTCGTCAAGATCGGTTCGCTGCCGGGCAGCGACCTGGCCCCGCCGCCTCGCCGCGGTGGCAAAGGAGGGCGCCGCTGATGGGTCGCGTCAACCTGATCGTTGCGGCTTTACTGATGCTGTCGGCCATTTCCCTGGTCACCAGCCGGTATCAGTCGCGCCAGCTCTTTGTCGAGCTGGGCCGCGATCAGGCGCAGGCACGTGACCTGGAAACCAACTGGCGGCGCCTGCAACTGGAACGTGCCGAACTGGCGCGTAACGCGCGGGTCGACGTGATTGCGCGTGACAACCTGAAGATGATTCCCATCGTTCCGGATCGCACGCTGTACCTGAATCAGGCCCCGGTGCCGACCAGCGGAGGCGCCCAATGAAGCGCGTTCCGTTCTTCGACAATCCGGTGCTGCGCGGTCAGTTGCCGACCTGGCGCGCCCGCCTGGTGCTGATCCTGCTGTTCGGCGGTTTTACCGTGCTGGCCGGCCGCGCCCTGTTCCTGCAAGGCCTCTCCAACGAATTCCTGCAGCAGCAAGGCGAGCGCCGCTACGAGCGCACGCTGACACTGTCCGCTACGCGCGGCAAGATCATGGACCGTAACGGCGCCGTGCTGGCCTCGAGCGTGCCGGCGCGGGCCATCTGGGCCATTCCCGAAGATCTGAAGCAGGCCACGCCTGCGCAGCTGGACTCCCTGGCCAAGTTGCTGGAATCCCCGGTTGCCGATCTGCGCCGCCGGGTCGAGGAAGACAAGAACTTCGTCTACCTGAAGCGTCAGGTCTCGATGGATGTGGCCGACAAGATCAAGCAGCTGGGCCTGCCCGGCGTGCACCAGCAGCCCGAGACCCGCCGCTACTATCCGGACGGCGACGTGATGGCGCACGTGGTCGGGTTCAATAGCGTCGAAGACCAGGGCCAGGAAGGCGTCGAACTGACCTTCAACCAGCAGTTGTCGGGCCGCCCGGGCAGCCGCCGCGTCATCAAGGATCGCCTGGGTCGCGTCATCGAAGACGTGCAGGCCGTGACGCTGCCGGTCGATGGTCGCGACCTGCGCCTGTCCATCGATACCCGCCTGCAGTACCTGGTGTTCAAGGAACTGAAGGACGCCATGGACAAGCACCAGGCCAAGGGCGCAACCGCCGTGGTCGTCGACGTGCACACCGGCGAGATCCTGGCGCTGGCCAATGTGCCGACGTTCGATCCGAACAAGCGCGAGACCTTCCACGGTGCCAACCTGCGCAATCAGGCCATCACCGACACGTTCGAGCCCGGCTCGATCATGAAGCCCTTCACTGCCGCGCTGGCGCTGGATCTGGGCCGCATCACCACGAACACCCTGTTTGAAACCGGCAATGGCCGCTTTACCTACCAGGGCAGCACCATCAGCGACGTGAGCCGCAACGGCACGCTGGATGTGGCGGGCGTGCTGCGCAAGTCCAGCAATATCGGCATGACGATGATCTCCGAGAAGCTGGAATCCCGCGAAATGTGGGACCGCTTCACCGAGTTGGGCCTGGGGCAAGCGCCGCAAGTGGGATTCCCCGGCGCGGCGCCCGGTCGCCTGCGCCCCTGGGACCGCTGGCGCCTGATCGAAAAGGCCACCATGGCCTATGGCTACGGCCTGTCTGTGTCGCTGCTGCAGGTGGCGCGCGCCTACACCGTGTTCGCCCGCAACGGCGACATGGTCTCGCTGACCCTGGTCAAGCGCGACAGCGATCCGACCAGCGTCAAGATCTACACGCCCAAGACCACTGCCCTGGTCCGCGGCATGCTGGAAGCGGCTGCCGGACCCGATGGCACGAAGGCCGCCCAGGTGCAGGGCTACCGCGTGGCCGGCAAGAGCGGCACCGCTCGCAAGATCGTCGATGGCAAGTACAGCATGCAGCGCTATCGCAGCTCGTACGTGGGCTTTGCGCCGGTGTCCGATCCCAAGATCGTCGTGGCGGTGTCCATCGACGAGCCCACGGTCGGCGGTTACTACGGCGGCGCGATTGCCGCACCCGTGTTCTCCCATATTGTCGGCGGGAGTCTGCGGTTGATGGGCGTGAGGCCGGACGCGCCCTTCGAATCCACTATTGTTGCCGGTATCAAGGAGCCAGGCAGATGAGCGCCAAAGGCTTCCTCTCATCCCCCGCCGCCACGGTCGAACAAGCCGTGGCGTGGTTGCATTCGCGCGTGTCGTTGACCGCGCACCTGAAACTGGACTCCCGCGAGATCGAACCGGGCGACGTGTTCGTCGCCTGCCAGGGCCTGTCCAGCGATGGCCGCCTCTATATAGAGGCGGCGTTGGCGCTGGGCGCCAGCGCGGTACTGTTCGAAGCGCCCGCCACCGAGGCCATCGAGGCCGCCGCCGCAGCGGGCGATACGCCCATGTTGCCGGTCACGGGCCTGCGCGCCCTGCTGGGCGAGTTGGGCGACACCTGGTATGGCCGCCCCTCGTCGGCGTTGGCCGTGGTGGCCGTCACCGGCACCAACGGCAAGACGTCGTCGGTACAGTGGATTGCTCATGCGCTGGGCCGCAACGACAAGCCTTGTGGCACCATCGGCACCCTGGGCGCCGTGTTGCCGGATGGCCGCACGCTGGGTGGCAGCCTGACCACCCCCGACGTGCTGACCGTGCACCGCCTGCTGGCGGCGATGCGCGACGCCGGCGCCAAGGCGGTGGCCATGGAGGCCTCTTCCATCGGCATCGAACAGGGCCGCATGGATGGCGTGCGCGTGGCGTTGGCCGCGTACACCAACCTGACCCGCGATCATCTTGATTACCACGGCACGATGGAAAGCTACGAGGCCGCCAAGGCCCGTCTGTTCCGCTGGCCTGGCCTGAATGCCGCCGTGGTGAACGCGGACGACGAAGCCGGACGCCGCCTGATCGCCTCGCTGCCGGCCGACGTATCGGTCATGGGCTACAGCCTGAGCGCGGACGCCGCAATTCCCGCCGCGATGCGCGCGCGGGATCTGCAGGCGACCGCCCAAGGCCAGATATTCACGCTGGTGTCACCGCATGGCGAGGCGCAGATCGTGACGCGCCTCTTGGGGGCGCACAACGTGTCCAACCTGCTGCTGGTGGCCGGCGTGCTGTACAAGCTGGGCCTGCCGTTTGCGCAGATTGCACGTGAATTGGCCGCGACCGATCCGGTCGATGGCCGTCTGCAGACCGTGGAACCCGTCGTCTCCAGCACCCAGGCCAATGCCGGGCGCGGGGCGCTGGTGGTGGTGGACTACGCCCACACGCCGGACGCGTTGGCGCGCGCGCTGACTGCCTTGCGCCCGGTGGCGCAGGCGCGCGCCGGTCGCCTCATCTGCCTGTTCGGCTGCGGCGGCGAGCGCGATCCGGGCAAGCGTCCGGAAATGGGCCGCATCGCCGCGGAATTGTCTGACCACGTGGTGGTTTCCAGCGACAATCCCCGTTCCGAATCCCCTGACGCCATCGTGGCGCAGATCCTGGCCGGCATTCCGGCGTCGGCAGGCGCTGACGTGCAGGTCGACCGCGCCCGCGCCATCATGCAGACCATCTGGGCGAGTTCGCCCGAAGATGTGGTGCTGCTGGCGGGCAAGGGCCACGAGACCTACCAGGACATCGGTGGCGAAAAGCTGCCTTTCGACGACCGCGAGTGGGCCCGCCTGGCGCTGCTCTTGCCGCTGGTGAAGGGCGTGTCCACGGACACCCGCCGCATCGGCGCAGGCGAATTGTTCGTGGCGCTGGTGGGCGACAACTTCGATGCGCACAACTACCTGGACCAGGCTGCCGAGCGCGGCGCCTGCGCGGCCGTGGTGGCGCATGCCGTGCCGGAATCGAATCTGCCGCAACTGGTGCTAGGCGACACTCGCCTGGCGCTGATGCGCATTGGCGCCGCCTGGCGCGCCCAGTACACGCTGCCGGTGGTGGCGGTGACGGGCAGCAATGGCAAGACGACCACCAAGGAAATGATTTCCGCCATGCTGGCGGGCTGGAAAGGCGAGGCGGCCCGTCTGGCCACCGCGGGCAACCTGAACAACGATATCGGCGTGCCGCTGACGTTGTTGCGCCTGCGGTCCGAGCATCGCGCCGCGGTGTTCGAACTGGGCATGAATCATCCGGGCGAGATCGCGCAGCTGGCTGCCATCGCCGCGCCCAGCGTGGCGTTGGTGACCAATGCGCAGCGCGAGCACCAGGAATTCATGCACACCGTGGAAGCGGTGGCATATGAAAACGGCGCGGCCATCGCGGCCTTGCCCGACGACGGCGTGGCGGTGTACCCCGGCGACGAGCCTTATGCGGCCATCTGGGACAAGCTGGCCGCGCCGCGCCGCGTGCTGCGCTTTGGCCTGCAGCCCGGCCTGGACGTCTATGCGGAACAGATCCTGGCGGACGTCGATTCGACGCGCTGCCGCGTGGTGACGCCGGTGGGCGCCGCCGACCTGACGTTGCCGGTGCCCGGCCTGCACAACCTGCGCAATGCCCTGGCCGCCATCGCCAGCGCCATCGCTGCGGGGGCGCCGCTGGACGTCGCCGTGCGCGCGCTGGCCGGGTTCAGCCCCGTGGCGGGCCGTATGCAGTACAAGAAATTGAGTGACGGAACGTTGCTCATTGATGACACCTACAATGCCAACCCCGATTCGGTTCGCGTCGCCATTGATGTGCTGGCGCGCATCGGCGGCACCCGCGTCCTGGTACTGGGCGACATGGGTGAAGTCGGGGACAACGGCCCCGCCATGCATGTCGAGGTGGGCAATTACGCGCGCGAGCATGGGCTCGACGCGCTCATCACGCTAGGCGAAGCCAGCCGGGCGGCAGCCGCCGCCTACGGTTCGGGCGCACACGCCTGCGCATCGGTAGACGAAGTCGTTGCCGCGTTGCGCGGCCTGCGCGCGTCCTGCGTATTGATTAAGGGATCGCGCTTTATGCGCATGGAGCGGGTAGTGACGGCTTTTACTTCGACTGACGGGCAAGTGTCCAAGGGGCAGGGAGACCACCATGCTGCTTGAGATCGCCCGTCTGCTTTCCGATGATGTGCGCGCCTTGGGCGTGTTCGAATACATCACGCTGCGTGCGGTACTGGCATGCGCCACCGCCTTGCTGATCGGCCTGGTGGCGGGGCCTCGCGTGATCCGCAAGCTGACCGAAATGAAGATCGGCCAGGCCGTGCGTTCGTACGGCCCCGAAACGCATCTGGTCAAGACCGGCACCCCCACCATGGGCGGCGTGCTGATCCTGATTTCCATCGCCATCAGCACGCTGTTGTGGGCCGACTGGACCAACCGCTTCGTGTGGGTGGTGCTGCTGGTGACCTTCGGCTTCGGCTGGATCGGCTGGATGGACGATTACCGCAAGGTGGTCTACCGCGATCCGGAAGGCATGCCGGCACGGCAGAAGTTCTTCTGGCAAGCCACCATCGGCCTGGTGGCCGCGGTCTACCTGGCATTCGCCGTGTCCGCGCCGGCCAATACCGAACTGTGGCCGCTCTTCAAGGCCTGGGTGGGCAGCGGCTTCACGATGGCGCTGCCGACGCGCGCCGACCTGATCGTGCCGTTCTTCAAGACCGTCAGCTATCCGCTGGGCGTGCTGGGCTTTGTTGCGCTGACCTGGGCCGTGATCGTGGGCACCAGCAACGCCGTCAACCTGACCGATGGCCTGGACGGCCTGGCGATCATGCCCACCGTGATGGTCGGCAGCGCGCTGGGCATCTTCGCCTACGTCGTTGGACGCGTCGACTATTCGAAGTACTTGTTGTTCCCGTATATCCCGGGCGCATCCGAACTGATGGTGCTGTGCGCCGCGATCGGCGGCGCCGGCCTGGCATTTTTGTGGTTCAACGCGTATCCGGCGCAGGTCTTCATGGGCGACGTCGGTGCATTGGCTCTGGGCGGTGCGCTGGGCACCATCGCGGTCATCGTGCGCCAGGAGATCGTGCTGTTCATCATGGGCGGCGTGTTCGTGGTCGAGACCCTGTCGGTGATGATCCAGGTGACCTGGTTCAAGTACACGAAGCGACGTTATGGAACAGGTCGACGCATATTCCGCATGGCGCCGCTGCATCATCACTTTGAAGTGGGCGGCTGGAAAGAAACCCAGGTGGTCGTGCGTTTCTGGATCATCAGCATGATGCTGGTGCTGATTGGCCTCTCTACCCTGAAGTTGCGATGAATACGATGGAAACCTCCCGCGCTGACGCGCCGCTCGTCCTGATCCTCGGATTGGGCGAGTCGGGTGTCGCCGCCGCTCGCTGGAGCGCCCGACAGGGCGCCCGCCTGCGCGTGGCCGACACGCGCGCAGCGCCGGGCGGCCTGCCGGCGCTGCAGGAAGCGCTGGCGCAGGCAGAGGTCGAATACCGTCTGGGTTGCGACACCTCGTTCGACGTCGCTCTGCTGGACGACGTGAACCAGGTCGTGATCAGCCCGGGCCTGGCGCCCACCGGTGCGCCGGCCGAAGACCTGCTGCGCGAGGCCAAGGCTCGTGGCATCGAAGTCATCGGTGAAATGGAACTGTTCGCGCGCGCCTTGGCCGAATTGGCCGAGACCCGCGAATACCGTCCCCGCGTGCTGGCCGTGACCGGCACCAACGGCAAGACCACCGTCACCGCCCTGACGCGCGACCTGGTGCAAGCCAGCGGCCTGTCCGTGCTGGCTGCCGGCAATATCAGCCCGGCCGCGCTGACCGCGTTGATGGGGGCGCTGGATGCCGACGAACTGCCGCAGGTATGGGTGCTGGAGTTCTCCAGCTTCCAGCTGGAAACCACGCATACGCTGATGGCCGACGCGGCCGTCGTGCTGAACGTCACGCAAGACCATCTGGACTGGCACGGCGACATGGACGCCTATGCCCAGGCCAAGGCGCGCCTCTTGAAGATGGCGCGCGTGGCCATCGTCAATCGCGAAGATCCTTATACGGCCGCCATGGTGCCGACGCTGGATGCGCTGAACGCGCGCAGTTTCGGCCGCGACGTGCCCGAGCGCGTGGGCGACATGGGCCTGGAACAGGGCCAGGGCGTGGCCTGGCTGGTTGCCGCCGAGCCGGTCGACTTCGACGAGCCGGTCGCGCCCGTGCGCCGCAAGAAAGACGCGCCGGAACCCGTGCGTGCCAAGGGCCGCATGAGCCGCCTGATGCCGGTGGATGCGCTGCGTATCCGCGGCATCCACAACGCCTTGAATGCCCTGGCCGCGCTGCAACTGGCGCGTTGCCTGGACCTGGGCTGGGGCGCCATGCTGCGTGCGCTGCGCGACTACGCGGGCGAGCCGCATCGGGCCGCCTTCGTGCGCAACATCGGCGGCGTGGACTACATCAACGACAGCAAGGGCACCAACGTGGGCGCCACCGTGGCCGCGCTGGAAGGCCTGGGTCAGCCCGTGGTGCTGATCGCCGGCGGCCTGGGCAAGGGCCAGGATTTCTCGCCCTTGGTTCCGGTCGTCTCGCGCCATGCGCGCGCTGTCGTGCTGATCGGCCAGGATGGCCCCGAGATCGGCCGCGTGCTGGCTGAAACCGGCGTCGACTGCATCCAGGCCGCTTCCCTGCACGAGGCCGTGCGCCGCGCCGCCGATCTGGCGCAAGCCGGCGACGCGGTGCTGTTGTCGCCCGCCTGCGCCAGCATGGACATGTTCCGCAACTATCCGCACCGCGGGCAGGTGTTCGTGGAAGAGGTCGAAGACCTGGCCCGCGACCGTGGAGAGGTGGCATGAGCCTGATCGCCGATCTCACCGCCAGCGTCAACGCCGTACGGCCCGGCCGTACCCGCATGCGCAACTTCGATCTGCCGCTGGTCATCGCGGCTTCGACGTTGCTGCTGCTCGGCTTGCTGATGGTGTATTCGGCGTCGATCGCGCTGGCCGACGGCCCGCGCTATGCCTCGTATGGCCGCTATTACTTCGTGATCCGTCACGGCCTGTTCGTCAGCGCCGGCCTGCTGGCCGCCGCGATCGTGCTGGCCATTCCCATCCGCGTCTGGCAACGGCTGGCCGTGCCGCTGTTCGTGGTGGCGATGGTGCTGCTGGTGGCCGTGCTGGTGCCCGGCATCGGCCGTGAAGTCAATGGCGCCCATCGCTGGATTCCCCTGGGTCCGCTGAATTTCCAGCCGTCCGAACTGATGAAGCTGGCCGCACTGCTGTACGCCGCCGACTACACCGTGCGCAAGCAGGAACACATGCAGGCCTTTGCCCGCGGCTTTTTGCCGATGGCGTTTGCGCTGGCCGGCGTGGGCATGCTGCTGCTGCTCGAGCCCGACCTGGGCGCCTTCATGGTGATCGTGGCCATTGCCATCGGCATCCTGTTCCTGGGCGGCATCAACGGCAAGTACTTCAGCAGCCTGCTGGCGGTGCTGGTCAGTACCTTCCTGATGCTGATCTGGCTGTCGCCGTGGCGCCGTGCGCGCCTGTTCGCCTACCTGGACCCCTGGAACGAAGACAACGCCTACGGCAGCGCGTATCAGCTGTCGCACTCGCTGATCGCGCTGGGGCGCGGCGAATGGTTGGGCGTGGGCCTGGGCGCCAGCGTCGAAAAATTGCACTACCTGCCCGAAGCGCACACCGACTTCCTGATGGCGGTGGTGGGCGAAGAACTCGGTTTTGCCGGCGTGATGCTGGTGATCTCGCTGTTCGCCATCATCGTATATCGCGGCTTTGACATCGGCCGCCAGGCCATCGCCATGGAACGCACCTTCGCGGGCCTGGTAGCGCATGGCGTGGCGATGTGGTTCGGCGTGCAGGCCTTCATCAACATGGGCGTGTGCCTGGGGCTGTTGCCCACCAAGGGCCTGACCCTTCCGCTGATGAGCTACGGCGGTTCGGGCGTGGTGATGAATCTGTGCGCCCTGGCCATGCTGATCCGGGTGGACGTCGAAAACCGCATCATGATGCGCGGGGGGCGGACATGAGCGCCACGCCTCGCACCATCCTGATCATGGCCGGCGGCACCGGCGGCCACATCATGCCCGGCCTGGCCGTGGCCGATGTGCTGCGCCAGCGCGGCTGGCGCGTGCTGTGGCTGGGCAATCCCGACAAGATGGAAGGCAAGCTGGTGCCGCCACGCGGCATCGAGCTCGTGCCGCTGCGCTTTGCCGGCGTGCGCGGCAAGGGCGCTGCCGCGCTGCTCAAGCTGCCGTTCCTGCTGGTGCGCGCGTTTGCGCAGGCGTGGGGACGGCTGTCCGCGGTGCGCCCCGACGTCGTGCTGGGCATGGGCGGCTATGTCGCCTTTCCCGGCGGGGTCATCGCGGCGCTGCGCGGCACGCCGCTGGTGGTGCACGAACAGAACGCCGTGGCCGGCACCGCCAACAAGTGGCTGGCCCGCATGGCCCGCCGCGTGCTCAGCGGCTTTCCCGGCGTGCTGCCCAAGGGCGAAGCCATGGGTAATCCGGTACGCGCCGACCTGTGCGCCTTGCCCGATCCGGCCCAGCGCTACAGCGGCCGCAGCGGTGCGCTGCGGTTGCTGGTGGTGGGCGGCAGCCTGGGCGCCCAGGCATTGAATACCGCCGTACCCCAGGCGCTGGCGCGCCTGCCGCAAGACCGTCGGCCGGTGGTCGTGCACCAGGCTGGCGAACAACATTTGCCGGCGCTGCAGCAGGCCTACGCCCAGGCGGGCGTGACGGCCGACTGCCGCGCTTTCATCGACGACATGGCTGGCGCCATGGGCGACGCCGACCTGCTGATCTGCCGCGCGGGCGCCATGACGGTGTCCGAAGTGGCCGCAGCGGGCGTGGCGGCACTGTTCGTGCCGTTCCCCCATGCCATCGATGACCACCAAACCGCCAACGCGCGCTTCCTGAGCGACGCGCAGGCCGCCTGGCTGCAGCCGCAGAACGCCTTGAGCCCCGAATGGCTGGCGGACTGGCTGGGCCAGCGCACTCGTCAAGAACTTCAGGCTGTCGCCGAACGGGCCCGCGCGCATGCGCACCCCGAAGCGGCGGCCCATATCGCCGACGTCTGTGAACAAGCAGCGGGGCGTTCATCATGAAACACAGAATTCAACATATCCATTTCGTAGGCATCGGCGGCTCGGGCATGAGCGGCATTGCCGAGGTGCTGCTCAACCTGGGCTACACCATCAGCGGTTCCGACTTGAACGAGTCGGCGGTGACGCGCCGCCTGGCGGGCCTGGGCGTGAACATCGCCATCGGCCACGTCGCCAGCAACGTCACCGGCGCGGGCGCGATCGTCACGTCGACCGCGGTGGCGGGCGACAACCCCGAGGTCATTGCGGCGCGCGCCGCGCGCATCCCGGTGGTGCCGCGCGCCATCATGCTGGCCGAGTTGATGCGCTTGAAGCGTGGCATTGCGGTGGCCGGCACGCACGGCAAGACCACCACGACCAGCCTGGTGGCCAGCATCCTGGCCGCGGGTGACCTGGACCCGACCTTCGTGATCGGCGGCCGGCTGAATTCCGCCGGCGCCAACGCGAGGCTGGGGCAGGGCGACTACATCGTGGTCGAAGCCGACGAATCCGATGCTTCGTTCCTGAACTTGCTGCCGGTGATGGCCATCGTGACCAACATCGATGCGGATCACATGGACACCTACGGCCATGACGTGGCGCGGCTGAAGAGCGCGTTCATCGAGTTCACGCAGCGCCTGCCGTTCTACGGCAGCGCCGTGCTGTGCACCGACGACGCCAACGTGCGCGAGATCATGCCATTCGTGTCGCGCCCCATCACCTCGTACGGCCTGAACGACGAGGCCATGGTGCGCGGCTACGAAGTGCAGCCGGAAGGCACGCGCATGCGCTTCAACGTGCAGCGCAGCCATCGCGAAACGCTGCTGCCGCCGCTGCAGGTGGTGTTGAACCTGCCGGGCCTGCATAACGTGCGCAACGCGCTGGCGGCGATTGCCGTGGCGACCGAGCTGGGTGTGTCCGACGAAGCCATCTGCGACGCATTGGCCTCGTTCAAGGGCGTGGGCCGGCGGTTCACGCAGACCGGCGAATTCCCCGTGCCTGCTTCGCATGGCGGCGGCACGTTCACGGTGATCGACGACTACGGCCACCACCCGGTCGAGATGGCCGCCACGCTGGCGGCCGCCCGCGGCGCCTGGCCGGACCGCCGCATCGTGCTGGCGTTCCAACCGCACCGCTACACGCGTACGCGCGATTGCTTTGAAGATTTTGTGCGCGTGCTGGGTACGGCCGATGCCGTGCTGCTGACCGAAGTCTATTCCGCAGGCGAACCGCCGCTGGTGGCTGCCGATGGCCGCGCCTTGTCGCGCGCCTTGCGCGTGGCCGGCAAGGTCGAGCCTGTCTTTGTCGAAGACGTCGCCGACCTGCCGCAAGCCGTGGTGGATTTCGTGCGCGACGGCGACGTGGTGATTGTTATGGGAGCGGGTTCGATCAGCAAGGTCCCCGCCCAAGTTGGAGAATTGGCATGAGCGCGAAATTCGGCAAGGTAGGCGTGTTGTACGGCGGTCGTTCCGCCGAACGCGAGGTGTCCCTGATGTCCGGGGCCGGCGTGCACCAGGCGCTGCTCAGCGCCGGCGTCGACGCGCACCTGTTCGACACCGGCGAGCGCAGCCTGGCCGAACTGGCCAGCCAGGGCTTTGATCGCGTGTTCATCGCGCTGCACGGTCGCTACGGCGAAGACGGCTCGATCCAGGGCGCCCTGGAACTCCTGGGCATTCCTTACACCGGCAGCGGCCCGCTGGCCTCGGCACTGGCCATGGACAAGACCATGACCAAACGCGTCTGGCTGCAGCAGGGCCTGCCGACGCCGCAATTCGAATTGCTGGACGCCGACACCGAGTTGCGCCTGGTGCCTGACCGGCTGAGCCTGCCGCTGATCATCAAACCGCCGCATGAAGGCTCGACCGTGGGCATCACCAAGGTGGTGGGCTATTCCGACATGAAGGAAGCCTACGCGCTGGCCGCCAAGTTCGACGCCGAAGTGCTGGCCGAACAGTTCATCCAGGGCCGCGAGCTGACCGTGGCGGTGCTGGGTGGCGGCAAGACCGCGCGCGCACTGCCGGTCATCGAGATCGCCGCGCCCGGTGGCAACTACGACTACGAGCACAAGTATTTCTCGGACGACACGCAGTATTTCTGCCCGGCCACGCTGCCGCCAGCGGTGGCGGAAGAAGTCGCCGACGTCGCCGTGCGCGCCTACCGCGCGCTGGGCTGCGAAGGCTGGGGTCGCGCCGACTTCATCCTGGATGCCGACAACCGCCCCTGGCTGCTGGAAATGAATACTTCGCCCGGCATGACGAGCCATTCGCTGGTTCCCATGGCCGCCCGCGCCACGGGGATGAGCTACGCCGATCTGTGCGTGGCGATCCTGGCCGACGCTTCGTGCAAAGTGCACAGCATCGCTCGCAACGCTTGACCTGGATACTCTGTGTGGAACGACGCTCGCACTACCAACCTGATTGCCAACACGCTAGCCGTGCTGGCGGTCTGCGCCGTGCTGATCGCGGGCGTGGTGTGGGTAGCGCAACGCCCGTATTTCACGCTGTCGGCCATCGAACTGGAGTCCACGCCGGACACCGAGCTGCACTATGTATCGCCGGGGGCGGTGCGTGCGGCGATCGCCGGACGCTTCAAGGGCAACTTCTTCACGGTGGACCTGGACGACGCTCGCGAGATCTTCGAATCGGTGCCCTGGGTGCGGCACGCCACCGTGCGCCGCATCTGGCCCAATGTGCTGCGCGTGCGCATCGAAGAGCAGCAGCCGCTGGCGCTGTGGAACGAAAACCAGATGATCAACACCTGGGGCGAAGCGTTCACGGCCAACACGGGCGAGGTGGACGACGAAACGGTCTTGCCGCAGTTCTCCGGGCCCGAGGGCACCGAATCGCTGGTGGTGCAGCGCTACGCCGAATTGGCACGCTGGTTTGCGCCGCTGGACATGCACGTCAAGCAGTTGGAGCTGAGTCCGCGCTATGCCTGGCGCGTGGTGCTGTCCAACGGCATGTTGCTGGACCTGGGCCGCGATCCGGGCGCCGATGCGCCGGATCCGCATGGCCTGCCCGGCGCGCTGCCGTTCGCAGCTCGCATTCAACGCTTTGTGCAAGCGTGGCCCGCCGTGTCGGGGCGCCTGGAAGGGCGCACCATCACGCAGGCCGACCTGCGCTATCCCAATGGTTTCGCCCTGGCGCTGGCTCCGTTGCCCGCGTCGGAAACCAAATCCAAATCCACACCGAAACCTCCCAAGAAACGCTAACGCCATGACCCGTGACATCAAGGACCTTATCGTCGCCCTCGATATCGGCACCAGCAAGGTGGTGGCTGTGGTGGCTGAAATCTTGCCCGAAGGCCGATTCGAAGTGCTTGGCCTGGGCCAGCACGAATCGCGCGGCATGCGCAAGGGCGTGGTCGTCAATATCGAGACCACTGTGAATTCCATCCAGCGCGCGCTTGAAGAAGCCGAGCTGATGGCAGATTGCAAGATCCGCGACGTCTACACCGGCATCGCCGGCAGCCATATCCGCAGCTTCAACTCCAGCGGCATGGTCGCCGTCAAGGACAAGGAAGTCACCGCCACCGATGTCGCTCGCGTCATCGAGACCGCCAAGGCCGTGAACATCCCGACCGACCAGCAAGTGCTGCACGTGCTGACGCAGGAATTCATCGTCGACGGCCAGGAAGACATCCGCGAGCCCATCGGCATGAGCGGCCTGCGCCTGGAAGTGCGCGTACACATCGTGACCGGCGCGGTCAGCGCCGCGCAGAACATCGTCAAGTGCGTGCGCCGCTGCGGCCTGGAAGTGCAGGACCTGATCCTGCAGCCGCTGGCCTCCAGCCTGGCCGTGCTGACCGCTGACGAGAAAGAACTGGGCGTCGTGCTGGTGGATATCGGCGGGGGCACCACCGACGTCGCCATCTTCACCGGCGGCGCCATTCGCCACACCGCCGTGCTGCCGATCGCCGGCGACCAGATCACCAACGACATCGCGGCCATGCTGCGCACGCCGACGCCCGATGCCGAGGAAATCAAGCTGCGCTATGGCGTGGCCAAGCAGGTGCTGGCCAGCCCGGACGAGTCCGTGGAAGTGCCGGGCCTGGGCGACCGTGGCCCGCGCCAGGTCAAGCGCCAGGCGCTGGGCGCCGTCATCGAGCCGCGCGTGGAAGAACTGTTCACGCTGGTGCAGCAGGTGGTGCGCGATTCGGGCTACGAAGACCTGCTGGCTTCCGGTGTGGTGCTGACCGGCGGCTCGGCGCAGTTGCCCGGCATGATCGAACTGGCCGAGGACGTGTTCCTCAAGCCGGTGCGCGTGGCGGTACCCGAATACGAAGGCAGCCTGGCCGACGTGATGCGCAATCCGCGCTTCTCGACCGTGATGGGCTTGCTGCAGGAAGCGCGCATGCAGCGTGTGCGTGGCCGCAAGGTCGCCGCGCAGACGGGCAATTTCAAGAGCCTGCTGGCGCGCATGAAGGAATGGTTCATGAATTGAAAGAGGGGGGCAGGTTGGGGCCTGCTCCTTGGCGTGATCCGCAGCGGCATCGCGGGTCGGGCCAGAAGGGGAGGCGTCTCAAACCCGTTGCGGATCAAACCGGTCGGCTTCGGCTTTGAGGCGATTCACAAAATATAGGTTGTTGGGGAATTTTTGTGATTTGCAAAATCGGACTTGTGAGGGAGTCATCATGATGAACTTTGAGATGCTTGAGAACAACACCAAAGGGACCGTAATCAAGGTCGTTGGTGTGGGTGGTGCGGGCGGCAATGCCGTCGCGCACATGATTCGCAGCGGCGTGCACGGCGTGGATTTCATCTGCGCCAACACCGATGCGCAGGCACTGGCGGCGACCAACGCCCCGGTGCAGATCCGTCTGGGCCGCACGGGCCTGGGCGCGGGCGCCAAGCCCGAGCAAGGCCGCGCGTCGGCTGAAACCGCACGCGAGGAGATCCGTGCCGCCCTGAACGGCGCGCACATGGTCTTCATCACCGCCGGCATGGGCGGCGGCACCGGCACGGGCGCAGGTCCGGTCGTGGCCGAAGTGGCCAAGGAGCTGGGCATTCTGACGGTGGGCGTGGTGACCAAGCCCTTCACCTTCGAAGGCAACAAGCGCCTGAAGATGGCTGAAGACGGCATCGCCGAACTCGCCAAGCACGTGCATTCGCTCATCGTGGTGCTCAACGAGAACCTCTATGAACTGATGGACGAGGACGCGACGCAGGAAGACTGCTTCCGTTCGGCCGACGATATCCTGCACAACGCGTGCGCGGGCATCGCCGAAATCATCAACGTCGAAGGTAACGTCAACGTCGACTTCGAAGACGTCAAGACGATCATGGGCGAGCAGGGCCAGGCCATGATGGGCACGGCATCGGCTTCGGGCGCTGACCGCGCCCGCGTCGCCGCCGAGCACGCCATTGCCTGCCCGCTGCTGGAAGGCGTGGACCTGAACGGCGCTCGCGGCGTGCTGGTCAACATCACTGCCAGCCGCTCGCTGAAGATGCGCGAAACGCGCGAAATCATGGAAACGATCCGCAGCTACGCTTCGGACGACGCCACCGTGATCTTCGGCACCGCCTACGACGAGTCGATGGGTGAAAACCTGCGCGTGACCGTGGTTGCGACCGGCCTGGGCCGTGCGCAGGCGCGTCCGCAACTGGTGCAGAGCACCGCTGAAGTGCTGCGTACCGGTACCGACAACATGCCCATGGGCACGATGCCGGCCGCCGGTCAGGGTGATTACCGCAATCTGGACATGCCGTCTGTCATGCGCAACCCGCGCAGCCAGGCGTCGGCCCAGGTGCGTGCACTGGAAAGCTCGGGCATGGATCATTTCGACATCCCGGCTTTCCTGCGCAAGCAGGCGGATTGAACCTGGAGCCTGATTCAGGCTCTATATGCACTCCCTCATCTCCGGCTTGCCTGTCCCCGCAGGCAAGCCGGAGGCGGAGCGGCCCGTGTTTCCCTTGCACGGCTTGAATAGGGGACGGTTTTATCGGTCGGTCCAGGCGCCCTTGATGGCGTTGGGAACCGGACAGAGTTACAATACGTCAGTTACGCCGGCAATCTCTTCTTAACTTGTCGGCTTCCTGGCTCAAAATACCTTAGTCTCATGTTCCGACAGCGCAGCATTCAGAATCTCGTCCGCACGACTGGTGTCGGCGTCCACTCCGGACGGCGGGTCGAGCTCACCCTGCGCCCGGCGGCGCCCAATACGGGCATCGTGTTCCATCGCGTCGATCTGCCCGAAGTCGTCGACCTGCCCGCGCAGGCCACCGGCGTGGGCGACACCCGCATGGCATCCGTGCTGCAGCAGGGCAATGTTCGCGTGTCCACGGTGGAACATCTCATGTCGGCATTGGCCGGCCTGGGCATAGACAACCTGCATATCGACCTCACTGCCGAAGAAGTCCCCATCATGGACGGCAGTGCGGCCACCTTTGTTTACCTGTTGCGCTCGGCGGGCATCGTCGAGCAGAACGCCCCGAAGCAGTTCATCCGCGTGTTGAAGACGGTGGAAGTGCGCGAGGGCGAAGGCCGCACCGAGAAGTGGGCCCGGCTGGAACCCCATGAAGGGTACGCGCTGGCCTTCTCAATCGACTTTCGCCACCCCGCCATCGACTCGACCGCCAATTTTGCCGAAATCGATTTCGCCACCCATTCGTACGTGCGTGAAATCGCTCGCGCGCGCACGTTCGGCTTCGTCAACGAAGTCGAAGCGCTGCGCTCGATGGGCCTGGCCCGTGGCGGCAGCCTGGACAACGCCATCGTCATGGACGAGTACCGGGTGCTGAACAGCGACGGCCTGCGTTACGACGACGAATTCGTGAAGCACAAGATCCTGGACGCCATCGGCGACCTGTATCTGCTGGGCAAACCCCTGGTGGCGCGCTATGTGGCCTGCAAGTCGGGCCACGGCCTGAACAACCAGCTGGCGCGCGCACTGCTGGCGCAGCGCGACGCCTGGGAATTGGTGACCTACGAATCGCAAGCCGCGGCGCCGCAGGCGTTTCGGCACGAATGGCAACTGGCTTGATGCCGGTTCGCCGCTAAGGGCGGCATCGTCGGGGTCCGTCCCCAGCTGATGCCCAGCCCTGTCCGGGGATGGCGCCTGCCGCCGCCCCTCCGCCTTCGGATGCCATCCAGGTATTTCCCGAGGCATCATCCGGTCCGACAACTTGGTTTCGCTTGGTATCCGGGCGGGCTGCGTGCCGGACAAGTCAGGCTATCTCAGCTACTCTTGTGGTGCTTCAAAAGCTTGGCGACCGCGTCGGCCAGGGGGCCGGGGCGCAGGGTGTCGTGCAGCGCTTCGAAAGCGCCCAGGGCGGTATCGCCCAGAGGCTGCGCCTCTTTCGGGGGCAGCGGCTGGCGGGCGCCGGGCTTGGGTAGGCCGGCTTGTACCTTGACGGCAATTTCGTTAAGGTTCCAGCCTTGGTCCGACAAGGCCTGCGCGATGCGCGGGGCCAGTTGACGCATCTTCGCCGCGTGCGCGGCACTGGGCACCACCAGTTGAAGGCGCTGGTTTTCCAGCTTGCCGACCTGGCACACGGCGCCCAACGGGGCGGGCAGAATCGCCGCCACCGCATATTGGATTTGCAAGTGCTTGCGGGCGGTCGCCAGTACGCCGGCGCCCCGCATGTCATGACCCAGCCATCCCAGGGCGGTATTTTCTTTCCGCCGGCTGGAACTGGAACGTTGACGGTATGAAGTGGGTCTATTCATCCCGGCTCTAAGAATTAGGAAGCAAACCTTGAAAATCGTGATTATGCACGCCCGCGACGGGCAGGACGGGCATTTCACCCTGGGAGGCGCGCGATTGGCGTTGTTTCTGGGGGGCGCGTTGATGACGGCCGCCATCTTTGGCGCCGCGCTTCAACGGTACATTACTCCTATCCTGCCCGCCGTACACACCGTGGGTTGGCCGCTGTCCGAGCAGCCGGGGCGCGATGCGGACTTCCTGCGCGGCAACATGAACCTCCTGGCTGCCAAGGTGGGGGCGTTGCAAGCCAAGCTGGTCAGCATCGACGGCCTGGGTCAGCGCGTGGCCCAGGTGGCCGGCGTGGCCTATACCGATCCGGAAGTGGCCAAGCAACTGGCCGCTGCCGCGACCGATGCGAACCATGCGCCCGAGGCGACCCAGGTCATGGACGATCTGTTCACCGACCGGGCGCCGCCCAGCGCGGCATCGGCCGAAGCGCTGGGCCGCCAGCTGGACGAAATCCAGGAACGGCTGGCGCTGCAGACCGATAACCTCAAGCTGCTGGATGCCGCGCTGACGCGGCGTTCGGCAGACCAGGCGCGCATGCCCACGGCGATGCCGATCACCGACTACCCCTATCTCAGTTCGTCCTATGGCTGGCGCCGCAACCCGGTGACGGGGCGTTCCGCCATGCACGAAGGCCTGGATTTCGCCGCACCGCCGGGCACGCCGATCCTGGCGGCCTCGGGTGGGGTGGTGCTGGAAGCCAAGTTCCAGCCCGGCTACGGCAACATGGTTGAAATCGACCACGGCGATGGCCTGATTACCCGCTACGCCCATGCCTCGTCCCTGATGGTCAAGCAGGGGCAACTGGTCGAACGTGGCCAGCAGGTGGCCCGGGTCGGTTCGTCCGGCCGGTCCACCGGCCCGCACCTGCACTTCGAGGTCCGGCTGGCCGGGCAGCCGCTGGATCCGCGCCTGTTCCTCGGGCCGCAGCAACATGCGCCGCCGGCCGTGGCGCAGGTCGGCGCCAACGGCGCCGCGCGCTGAGGCCCGATCCGGGCTACAGTGCCAGCCTGGCCATAGGATCAGGCTATTGCGCTCCAGGTGCGTTAAACTGGTTCGTTTCCCAGCGGACCCCCGCTCAACCAAATAACATCAAGTCACGGGCGACGCTGCCCTCAGCCTGTTTGCGGGCGCGGCGTGGTTCGTGCGGCCGACATACGCATGGTTTCTCTGCTCAAAAAACTCATAGGTAGCCGCAACGACCGGCTGCTTAAGCAGTATCGCAAGCTGGTAACCCAGATCAACGGGCTGGAGCCCAAGATCTCCGCGCTCTCCGATGCGGAGCTGGCGGCCAAGACCGAGGAGTTCACCTCCCGCCACGCCCAGGGCACTTCCCTGGACGACCTGCTGCCGGAAGCCTTCGCCGTCGTGCGCGAAGCCGGCAAGCGGGTCTTCGGCATGCGCCACTTCGATGCGCAGCTGCTGGGCGGCATTGCCCTGCACAGCGGCAAGATTGCCGAAATGCGCACGGGTGAAGGCAAGACGCTGATGGCGACGCTGCCGGTCTACCTGAACGCGATCGCCCGCAAGGGCGTGCACGTGGTCACGGTGAACGACTACCTGGCCCGCCGCGACGCTGAATGGATGGGGCGCCTGTATCACTTCCTGGGCCTGTCCACGGGCGTGGTGGTGCCGCAGCAGCCGAACGAAGAAAAGAAAGCCGCCTACGCGGCCGACATCACCTACGGCACCAATAACGAATTCGGTTTCGACTACCTGCGCGACAACATGGAATACCGTGTTGAAGACCGGCGCCAGCGTGCGCTGTTCTACGCCATCGTCGACGAAGTGGACTCGATCCTGATCGACGAGGCGCGCACGCCCTTGATCATTTCGGGCCAGGCCGAAGATCACACCGAGCTGTACATCCGCATGAACGCGGTGCCGCCGCTCTTGACCCGCATGGCCACCGAGCCCAAGCCGCAGGAACCGGAACCCGAAGGCGACTACTGGGTCGACGAAAAGAGCCAGCAGGTCTACCTGTCGGAAGCCGGTCACGTCAACGCCGAAGGCATCCTGGCGCGCCTGGGCATCCTGCCCGAGGGCGAGTCGCTGTACGACCCGCGCCACATCGCGCTGATGCACCACCTGATGGTGGCGTTGCGCGCCAATTCGCTGTTCTTCCGTGACCAGCAATACGTGGTGCAGGACGGCGAAGTCATCATCGTCGACGAATTCACCGGCCGCCTGATGGTGGGGCGCCGTTGGTCCGACGGCCTGCACCAGGCGGTCGAGGCCAAGGAAGGCGTGAAGATCCAGCACGAGAACCAGACGCTGGCGTCCATCACGTTCCAGAACTACTTCCGCATGTACGAAAAGCTGTCCGGCATGACGGGTACGGCCGACACGGAAGCGTACGAATTCCAGGAAATCTACGGGCTCGAAACGGTCATCATCCCGACCAACAAGCCCATGATCCGCAAAGACCAGAACGACCAGGTCTTCAAGACGGATGCGGAAAAGTACAACGCCATTCTCGAAGACATCCGCGACTGCCACGAACGCGGCCAGCCGGTGCTGGTGGGTACCACCAGCATCGAAAACTCCGAGCTGCTGTCGGGCCTGCTGAAAAAGGCCAAGCTGCCGCACGAAGTGCTGAACGCCAAGCAGCACGCCCGTGAAGCCGAGATCGTCGCCGAAGCCGGCAAGCCGGGCCACATTACCATCGCCACCAACATGGCCGGCCGCGGCACCGACATCGTGCTGGGCGGCAGCGTCGACAAGCAGGTCGACCTGATCCGCGCGGACGAATCGCTGTCCGAAGCCGAAAAGAACGCGCGCATCGAAAAGATCCGCGCCGACTGGAAGCCGCTGAACGAGCAAGTGAAGGCCGCCGGCGGCCTGCGCATCATCGGCACCGAGCGCCACGAATCGCGCCGTATCGACAACCAGCTGCGTGGCCGTGCCGGCCGCCAGGGCGACCCGGGCTCGTCGCGTTTCTACCTGTCGCTGGAAGATTCGCTGATGCGCATCTTCGCGGGCGACCGCGTGCGCGCCATCATGGAACGCCTGAAGCTGCCCGAGGGCGAGCCCATCGAGGCAGGCATGGTGACCCGTTCGATCGAAACCGCGCAGCGCAAGGTGGAAGGCCGCAACTTCGACATCCGCAAGCAATTGCTGGAATACGACGACGTCGCCAACGACCAGCGCAAGGTGCTGTATTCGCAGCGCAACGACGTGCTGGAAGCTGCCAGCGTCGGCGCCACGGTCGAAAACCTGCGCGATGCCGCGGTGACCGAGCTGTTCAACACCTATGTGCCGCCGGAATCGGTGGAAGAGCAGTGGGACATCCCGGCCCTGCAAAAGGCGCTGGAAGCCGACTGGCAGATCCGTCTGCCGCTGGTCGAGATGCTCGAAAAGGAAGCCACCCTGACCGACGAAGACCTGCGCGAGCGCGTGGTCGCGGCGGCCCGCGACATCTACCGGGCCAAGGTCGAGCAGGTGGGCGCGGAATCGTGGTCGCAGTTCGAACGTTCGATCATGCTGCAAGCGATCGACACGCACTGGCGCGAGCATCTGTCGGCGCTGGACTACCTGCGCCAGGGTATCCACCTGCGCGGCTACGCCCAGAAGAACCCCAAGCAGGAATACAAGCGCGAAGCCTTCGAACTGTTCTCGGGCATGCTGGATCGCATTCGTGACGACGTGGTGCGCGTGCTGATGACGGTGCGCGTGCAGTCTTCCGAGCAGGTCGAGCAGGCTGAAGCCGAAGCGGCCCAGCCGCACGTGCAGAACGTGCAGTATCACCACTCCGACTACGACGAGGCCCTGGCCCAGTCGGCCACGGAAGAGGGCGCGCAGCCGCAACGCAACGTGCTGCCCAAGGTGGGCCGCAACGATCCGTGCCCTTGCGGCAGTGGCAAGAAGTACAAGCAGTGCCACGGCAAGCTGGTCTGACCGGATAGACGCCATGCTGCATTCCGTCGGCCACACCGAATTCGACCATGCCGTGGTCATGGTGCGCGACCGGCTGGATGCGCTGGCGCCGCACTTCGAGCGGCAGGGCTTTCACCTGAGCGAGAAGGCGGTGCACAACCTGGGGTCGTGCAATCGCCTGATCGTGCTGGAAGGCACCTACGTCGAATTGCTGGGCTGGCCGCCCGGCGCGCCGCCAGCCCGCAAGGAAATCGCCGATTCTCCGTTCGGGCTGGAAGCGCTGGTGTTTCGCACCTATGACGCCCAAGCCACGCGCGAGCGCCTGCTCGCCGCCGGCTTCGCGGTCAATCCCATGCAGGAATTGAGCCGGCCGGCCATGCTGGATGGCCAGGAAGTGCAGGCTCGTTTCCATACCGTGCGCTTCGCCGAGCAGCCGCTGCCCGGCATCCGCATGTATTTCTGCCGCCATCTGACACCAGAGTGCGTGTGGTCGCCTGAACTCATGGCGCACCCCAATGGCGCCCGCAGCCTGACGCGCATCGATGCACGGGCTGCCCAGGCGCGCCAGGTGGCTGAGCGCCTGGCCCTGGTGGCCGGCGTGAAAGCCGAAGCCGCCGCAGGGGGCTGGGATGTGCCGCTGGCCAACCTGCGCATCCACGTGCAGGAAGACCCGTCGGCAACCGTGCCGACCTTGTCCACGCTGACGCTGGAAAACCGCG
This sequence comes from Achromobacter sp. NCFB-sbj8-Ac1-l, assembly GCF_052695805.1. Classification (NCBI taxonomy): domain Bacteria; kingdom Pseudomonadati; phylum Pseudomonadota; class Betaproteobacteria; order Burkholderiales; family Alcaligenaceae; genus Achromobacter; species Achromobacter sp. NCFB-sbj8-Ac1-l. The sequence goes on from NZ_CP199812.1 coordinate 845,664, forward strand.
ACGGCGCGCACTACACGCTCGATACCGGTCTTTGAGCCCCAGGCGCGGCCACTCGGCCGCGCTTCTGTTTTTCCCATTTCCTGCGCATTGCCCTGTAAAAGGGGGGCGGATTGCTCGTGCTCGCTTTCCGGGCAAACCCGGGTTGCGGGGCAAAGTGTATGCACTTTAGTATGCACTTCATCCCTGCTTGGAGCGCCCTGGCGGCCGACCCTTCCGATGACGCAATCCCGACCCGCAGCCCGCACCTCGGCCGGACAGACCGAGCTGTACAACGCCGTCAAGGCGATGGCAGTGAGCTTCGAGTTCAAGCCGGGCGAGCGCATCAATGAAGTGGAGCTGGCCCGGCGCCTGAACGTGAGCCGCACGCCGCTGCGCGAAGTGCTGAACCAGCTGATGGTCGAGGGGTTTCTGACACGGTCGGTGAATCGCGGCTTCATCGCCCGCTTGCTGGACGCCAAGCAGATCCACAGCCTTTACGAGTATCGCGCGGTGCTCGAGGCAGGGATCGTGCGCGCAGCTTGCGAGCGCGCGACCGATGTAGAACTGGCCGAACTCAGGGCGTTCGTGGAGCGGTCGCGCGACGAGCCTGAAGACAGCGAGGCCACCCGGCTGCTGGCGCTGGACGAAGCCTTTCACCTGACGCTGGCGCGCCTGACGCGCAACGAGGAATTCGTGCGGGCGCTGGAAAGCGTCAATGCGCGTATCCATTTCGTGCGCTGGATCGACATGCAGCAGGGGCGCCGCAGCCATACCCAGGGCGAGCACATGCGCATCGTCCAGGCGCTGGAGCGGCGCGACGTGGACGCGTTGCCGGACATGATGCGCAGCCACATCGGGCGCCGCCTGGACCAGATCACGGATGTCATCCGCACCGGTTTTTCCACGATTTACATGCGGGACCAGGCCGAACCCGCCGCGGCAGCGCCGGCCAACACCACAACATCAGGGGAAAGAACATGACCTACACAACGATCCGGCGCGCCTTGGCGGCCGTCTGCGCGCTGGCCGCGCTGGGAGGCGGCCTGGCGGCCGCGCCCGCGCGGGCAGCGGACGAAAAACCGCTGATCCTGGTGGTGCCGTATCCGCCGGGGGGCAGCACCGACATCCTGGCCCGCATCCTGCAGCCGCGTCTGTCGCAGGAGCTGGGCGGCCGCGCGGTGGTGGTGGAAAACCGCCCCGGGGCGGCCAGCCAGATCGCGACCGCATTCGTGGCGCGGGCGGAACCCGACGGCAGTACGCTGCTGGTCAGCTTCGACAACCACGGCATCAACCCCGCCGTGAAGCCCAAGCTGCCGTATGACACCTTCAAGGACTTCGTCGCCATCACCCAGACCGTGCGCTTTCCGCTGGTGCTGGGCGCCAACCCGGGCGTGCCGGGCGACAACCTGAAGGAATTCCTGGCGGCGGCCGCCAAGCAGCCGCCCAACAAATTCAACTACGCGTCCACCGGCGTCGGTTCGTTGAACCACCTGGCGCCCGAAGAACTCAAGCGCCTGTCCAAGGTCGACCTGCTGCACGTGCCGTACGGCGGCGGCGGACCGGCCATCCAGGCGGTGGTGGGCGGACAGGCCAACATGACCTGGCTGAGTTTCGCGGCGCTGCGTGGCCAGATCCAGGCGGGCAAGATCAAACCCTTGGCCGTGGCCGGCGAGAAGCGCCTGCCCGACCTGCCCAATGTGCCGACCGTGGCCGAGTCCGGATTTCCCGGCTTCGTCGCGTATTCCTGGAGCGGCATGTTCGCGCCCAAGGGCACGCCCGACGCCACCATCAAGAAGCTGACCCAGGCATTCAACACGGTGCTGGCCGACCCCGACGTGAAAAAGAAGCTGCAGGAAGCGGGCTTCGAGATCGTGGCGTCCAACGGCCCGGCCCTGGATGCCTATGTGAAGGCGGAATACGACCGCTGGAGCAAATTCATCAAGAGCAGCAACATCAACCTGGATAACTGAGCGGAGCGCGGCGGGACGCCCGGCGTTCCGCCCGTCCCGCGCATCGCGTGGAGAAGACATGGATACCTTGACCGGCGCCGAAGCAATGGTGCGGATGCTGCAACACAACGGCGTCAAACATATTTTCGGCCTGTGCGGCGACACCAGTCTGCCGTTCTACGACGCGCTCTATCGCCTGGACCATGGCATGCAGCACGTGCTGACCCGCGACGAGCGCAGTGCCGGCTACATGGCCGACGCCTATGCGCGCGTGACCGGCAAGGTCGGCGTCTGCGAAGGCCCGAGCGGCGGCGGCGCGACCTATTTGTTGCCGGGCTTGGTGGAGGCCAACGAGTCGTCCATTCCGGTGCTGGGCATCACGTCCGATGTGGCGGTGGGCTCGCGCGGCAAGTACCCGTTGACCGAACTGGACCAGGAAGCCCTGTACCGGCCACTGACGAAATGGAACCGCACGATCGACCGCGCGGACCAGATTCCCGGCATGGTGCGCGCCGCGTTCCGCGCCATGACGACCGGCAAGCCCGGCTCGGCGCACCTGTGCTTTCCGTATGACGTCATGAAGCAGCAAGTGGACGCGGCCGACGTGTGGGCACAGCCCGAGCACGCGCGCTTTCCGTCGCTGCGCTTTGCGCCGGACCCCGCCGATGTGGCGCGCGCCGCGCAGCGGCTGGTGGGGGCGCGCTCGCCCGTGATCATCTGCGGTGGCGGCGTGGTGATCGCCGGCGCCAGCGGTGCCTTGCAGGAACTGGCCGAAACCCTGAAAGCCGCGGTCTGCGTGACCGTCAGCGGTCAGGGCAGCCTGGCCGACACGCATCCGCTGAACGCGGGCGTGGTGGGTTCCAACGGCGGCGTGATGGCGACGCGCGACGTGGTGGCTGCGGCCGACGTGGTGCTGTTCGTCGGCTGCCGCGCGGGCTCGACGTCGACCGAACACTGGCGCTTCCCGAACCGCGACGTGCCGATCCTGCACATCGATATCGATCCGATGGTGATCGGCGCCAACTACCTGACCGAGGTCGGCCTGGTGGGCGATGCCAAGCTGGCGCTGGAGGCGCTGGGCGCCGAGGTGCAGGCGCGCCGCGCGCATCGACCGTCCGATGCCGTGGATGGCGCCGTGCTGGCCGGTCGCGCCAAGGCCGCGCGCCGGGCACAACTGGAGCCGCTGGCTGCCAGCCTGGATACGCCGATTCGTCCGGAGCGCGTAGTGCAGTCGCTGAATCGTCTGTTGCCCGATGACGCGGTGGTATGCGCAGACCCGGGCACCCCCTGCCCGTATTTTTCGGCCTATTACGACGTCTCGCGCCCCGGCCGCCATTTCATCACCAACCGTGCGCATGGCGCGCTGGGCTTCTCGATGTCGGCGGCCTTGGGCGCCTGGGTGGGCCGGCCGCAGTCCAAGTGCGTGTCCGTGATGGGCGACGGCAGCTTCGGCTTCACGGTCGGCGAGTTGGAAACCATCGTGCGCCACAAGGCGCCGCTGCTGATGATCGTGTTTTCGAATTCGGTCTATGGCTGGATCAAGGCCAGCCAGAAGGCCGGTTACGACCAGCGCTATTACAGCGTGGACTTCGATCGCACCGACCACGCCCGCATCGCCGAGGCCTACGGCGTGAAGGCCTGGCGGGTGGAAGATCCGGCCAAGCTGGACGCAGCGATCAAGGCGGCGATGGAACACGATGGCCCGGCGCTGATCGACGTGGTGGCGCAGCCGCTGCAGGATGCGGCGGCGCCAGTCAGCCAGTGGATGGGTTGAGGCCCTCGCTGCAGCAACGGGGCCCGCGGGCCCCGTTTTTTTGGCCCCCGGCCAGCGTATTCTGCCCCGGGATTGGCGGCCTGTCCTTGCCGCACTTGCTCAGTGCGGGGCGGGCGTGGCGACCAGGTGGTTGACGCCGGTGCACAGGTCGGCCTGGGCCACGCCATAGATGTGCAGCGACACCGCGACGTCCGGGCCGGCATTGCCCAGCCGGTGAATCTGCTGCAGCCCCTGGCTGGCGGTGACGATGTCGCCGGGTCGGCGGCGGACTTCGCCGCAGGCGATGGCGGCATCGGCCTGGGCATCCCAGCGGTAGTGGGTTTCAGTCAATTCGCCCTGCAGGACCTGGTAGGTGCACCAGGTCTTGTGGCCATGCACCGGGCTGAATTGGCCCGGGCGCCAGATCAGGTAGGCCACCGTGAAGGCGCCCAGCGGGTCGGCGTAGGCGATGTGGCGGGTGTAGGTGTCGGGGCGGCCGGCGCGCAGGTCGGCGGGCAGGGCCTGCAGCATGTCGCCGGCATTGGCGACGCTGGCGGCCAGGTCGCGCAGCAGGGAGCGGGCCGCGTTCATCTGGGCGGCCTGCACCGATTCGCACAGCGCACGCAGGTCAGCGGTGGCAAGGTGGACGGATGGCATGGGGATGCGCCTGAATGACAAGCCTTCATCATAGGGATTCGGGCGGGAATGCCTTTGCCAAATTCGGCTGCCGGCCATGCAAGATTAGAAAAAAATTCCATCCCGGCGGCCGGCCGGCGCTCCTATACTGATCCGCTTCTTGGCACAACTCTGGGGAGTCAGGCATGGATCTGGGTATCAGCGGCAAGACCGCATTGGTGTTCGGCGGCAGCCGCGGCATGGGCCGCGCGTGCGCCCTGCAATTGGCGCGTGAGGGCGTGGCGGTCACGATCGCGGCCCGCAATCCCAAGACGCTGGAGGCAGCCGCAGCCGAAATTTCCCGCGAGACGGGCGTCGGGGTGGGCTGGGTGTCCGCCGACCTGACGCTGGAGGCGGGGCGCGAGGCCGCGCTGGCCGCGTGTCCGCATCCGGACATTCTCATCAATAATGCCGATGGCCCGATGCCCGGCGACTTCCGTGACTGGAGCCACGAGGACTGGATCGCGGCGCTGGATTCGATGATGCTGGGCCCCATCGACATGATCCGCCGGGTGGTGGACGGCATGATCGAGCGGCGTTTCGGGCGGATCGTCAATATCGTGTCTCGCAGCGTCAAGGCGCCGCACGCCGAGCTGGGACTGTCCAACGGCGCCCGGGCCGGCCTGATCGGCTTTGTCAGCGGCCTGGCGCGCCAGACCGTGCGCCACAACGTGACCATCAACAACCTGCTGCCCGGCGCCTTTGCCACCGATGCGCAGGCCCGCCACATTCGAGGCATGCTGGAACAGACGGGCAAGACGTTCGAGCAACTGTGGGACGAGCGCGGCCGCGCCAGCCCCGCCGGCCGCTATGGCCAGCCCGAAGAACTGGGGGCGTTGTGCGCCTACGTCTGCTCGGCGCAGGCCAGCTACATGACGGCGCAGAACATCCTGCTGGACGGCGGCGGCTACCCCGGGACCTACTGACCGCTTGCGGGCAAGGGTGTTCCACGGCTGGACGGGCGCAGGTCGACAGGGCAAGATTGGGCCGACATTGCTTGAGGAAACCCCATGGACCAGACGGACATCAAGATCTTGGCGTTGCTGCAGAAGGACGCCACCTGCTCGGTTGCCGAAATCGCCGAGCAGGTCAATCTGTCCGTCACGCCATGCTGGCGCCGCATCCAGAAGCTCAAGGACGACGGTGTCATCGCGCGCAACGCCATCCTGCTGGACCCGCGCGCGCTGGGCTTGAACCTGACGGTTTTCGTGTCCATCAAGACCAGCCAGCACAACGAGAAATGGACGCAGAGCCTGATCAACGCGGTCATGGCGCTGCCCAATGTGGTGGAATTTCACCGCATGGCGGGCGACATCGATTACCTGCTCAAGGTGGTGGTCGAAGACATGGCGGCCTATGACCGGTTCTACCGTCGCCTGATCGCGGCGGTGGATCTGCTGGACGTCAGCGCCAGCTTTTCGATGGAAGTCATCAAAAGCACCACCGAACTGCCGCTGGACGCCGTCTAGCGCCCGGGGCGGGCCCCCCTGGCGCCCGGTCGGGATCTTGGGCGCGCAATTTTTTTCTCTTGCCGCCCCTTCCCGGGAATACAAATTTCTTTCGGGGTGTTGCGAGACGGCAATCTCGCAATTCTTTTGCGCGGCAGGCGGCGTAGCATATCCGTCATTCCTGCTATGGAATGAACCGGGATATCAGAGGACCCTATGTCGTTGGCAGTACCCACCGGCTGCGCCGGATTGGCGAAGACGCAACCCGCGTCGGTAGACGAGCTTTTGGCTGGATGGAACGGCACCGACGACCTGTGGGTGTTCGCCTACGGTTCCCTGATATGGCATCCCGGTTTTGCCTGGCGCGAGCGTCGTCTGGCGACGGTGCGTGGCTACCACCGGTCTCTGTGCCTGTGGTCGCATGACCATCGTGGTTCCCCTGACAATCCCGGATTGGTGTTCGGCCTGGACCGCGGCGGCTGTTGCCGCGGCGTGGCCTTCCTGATTGCCGCGAGCGATGTGCCGGCCGTGTTCCAGGCGCTGTGGCGCCGCGAGATGGTCACCGGCGCCTATACCCCGCGTTGGCTGGCCTGCCATACCGAGCAAGCGCCGGTGCGGGGCCTGGTGTTCCTGCTGAACCGCGCCTGCCAGGAATACGCCGCCGACCTGTCCGATGATCGCCTGCTGGCCTCGGTGCGCAATGCGGTGGGGCATTCCGGGCCTTGCCTGGACTACGTGGTGGAAACCGAGAGGGCCTTGCGGGCCCACGGGATCGATGACTGGCGCCTGGGTGAGCTGGTGCGCAGGCTGGGCCTTCAGCCCTGCTGAGGCGGCGCCGACAGACGAACGGGGCCTTTCGGCCCCGTAAATATCAGACGCTATCCTGTGGCGTGGCCGCGTCAGAACGCCCAGCGGCCGAACATGAACAGCACGTTACCCGCGCCGCGCGAACCGGGAATGTACGTGGCGTACAGCATGGTGTCCTTGTAGCCGGCCGAGACCAGCGGCAGCACGCCGGGAAATGGCACGTAGCTCATGATGTCGTGGCGTGCCGTCAGGAACACCGTGTAGCCGGCGCCCAGGCGGAAGTTCTCGCTCACGCGGCCGATCTTCAGGAACCCGTAGCCGGCGATGGGTTCCACCTTGCTGTGCGAATCCAGGAACGCCATGGCGTACAGGCCCTGCCAGTCGCCGTCTTCGTCGTAGATGCTGCGGCCGTAGCCGCCGCCCCAGGCCAATTCGTTGAAGCTGTTGATCTTGTCGCGGCTGTACATCGCGCGGTTGTGCCACGCATAGCCACTGAAATAGAGGTCGTTGCCGCCTTCCGTCCAGATCTGGTCGATCCGGTTGCAGGCGGACTGCGCCCAGGAAGGCAGGTTGTCACAGGCGTGCGCGGCGGCGCTGAAAGTCGAGAGCAGCAGGCAAAACAGCGCTGCCCGGAGTCTGGCGGTCATGGGTGGAGCAATGAATGGAATGACAATTCCGTTACTGTAACGGAGCGCCTTTCACATTGACTGTCACTTAGCTGTCACCTGGCCGCTGATGACATCCGATGAAACACTGATGCACGCGTCCGTTGCGGACGCGCTACAGCAGGAAAATGGTCGCCAGCCCCAGGAAGATGAAAAAGCCGAGCGAGTCCGTCGCGAAGGTGAGCAGCACCGACGAGCCCATGGCGGGGTCCTTGCCGAAGCGGGCCCGCAGCATGGGCACCAGCACGCCGACGGACGCGCCGACCAGCATGTTGCAGATCATGGCGGCCATCATGACCAGGGCAATCGACAGCGAATGCGAGATGGCCCAGGCGAACAAGGCGGCCACCAGGCTGCCGCACAGCCCCACCATCAGGGTCACGAAGAGCTCGCGCTTGACCAGTTGCCACAGGTTGCGCCCGGTGATGCGGCCCATGGCCAGCGCGCGGATGATCAGCGTCATGGTCTGGTTGCCCGAGTTGCCGCCGATGCCGGCAACGATGGACATCAGGAACGCCAGGATGACGATCTGGCTGACCGTGCCTTCGAATTGCGATGCCACGAACGACGCCGTGGCCGCGGTACAGAGGTTGAACAGCAGCCAGGGCGCGCGGTTGCGCAGCGCGGTGCTGACCGGCGCGAAGATGTCTTCTTCTTGCAGACCGGCACGTGACAGGGCCTGTTCTTGCGAGTCTTCGCGCATCACGTCGACGACGTCGGCGATGGTGACGCGGCCGATCAGGCGACCCTGGTCGTCCATGACGGGGGCGGACACCAGGTCGTAACGTTCGAAGGCGCCGGCGGCATCGGCGTCGGAATCGAGCGGGTTGAGCGCCAGGAAGTCCGAATTCATGACCGCGCGCACTTCGGTTTCGGGCTCGCTGACCAAGAGGCGCGACAGGGGCAGGATGCCTTGCAGCTTGTCTTGCCGGTCGACCACGAAGATCTGGTCGGTGTGGTCGGGCAGTTCGTGCAGGCGGCGCAGGTAGCGCAGCACGACTTCAAGCGTGACGTCTTCGCGCACGCGGACCATTTCGAAGTCCATGATGGCGCCGACGCTGTCTTCCGGATAGCCCATGGCTTCCAGCAGTTGCGCACGCTCTTCTTCGGTCAGGCCTTTCTGGACTTCGGCGACGACGTCGGGCGGCAGGTCGGGCGCCAGGTCGGCCAGCTCGTCGGCGTCCATGTTGCCGGTGGCGGCCACCAGGTCCTGGCGGTCCATCGCTTCGATCAGCGATTCGCGCACCCAGTCTTCGACTTCGAGCAGCACGTCTGCATCGTGCTCGGGGCTGACCAGCTTCCAGATGGCCTGGCGTTCATCCTTGGGCAGCGATTCCAGGATGAAGGCGATATCCGCCGGATGCAGGCCGTCGAGCAGGGTCTTGAGTTCGGCTTCGTGCTGGCGATGCACCAGGTCTTCGACCAGGGTGGCCTTGGCATCGCCTTCTTCCTGGCGATGGACCAGGTCGGCAACCAATTGCTGGCGGCGCAGACGTTCCTGGACTTCCGCCAGGGCGTGTTGCGCGTCTTCCGGGTCGAGGCGACGGGGCGTCGCAGGCGGTTTCTGCGCGGCGGCGGACTGCGTCATGCGTTACGGCTCAAAGAATGGGGAGGGGGCGGCTGCGCCGCGCTTCGTCGGTGGCCACGTAGGTCAGTGTGGCTTCGGTGACCTTGACGACTTCGGCATCCAGCCGTTGGCGTTCGGCGTAGACCTCGACCGATACCGTGACGGACGTCTTGCCGGTCTTGATGACCGCGGCGTAGAAACTGAGCAGGTCGCCCACGAAGACGGGCTGCTTGAACTGGAAGGCGTTGACGGCGACGGTGGCTACACGGCCGGCCGCGCGGCGGGCCGCGGGGATGGACCCCGCGATGTCGACCTGGGACATGATCCAGCCGCCGAAAACATCCCCGTGGATATTGGCGTCCGCCGGCATCGGCATGACGCGCAATACCGCGTCGCGATCGGCGGGCAAAGTCGTGAAGGGGGTTTTGGTGCTGGAGGTCATGCGGCCGGCTCCAATGCAAGGCAACCAGCCGATTATGCAGGAAAAACGTGGCCCCCGGGCGCGTGCCGGGGGCCTGCCGCAGCGGTTTATCGCCGGATCACGAAGCCAGCTTGACGATGCCGTAGCCGCCCACCAGCAGCCAGGCGTACAGGATCAGGCCCAGCGCCATCACGCGGGGACCGGCCTTGCGGATCTGGGCGAAGCGGGTTTCGATGCCCAGCGCCGTCATGGCCATGGTCAGGGCGAAGACGTCCAGGCGGCGGATGGCGGCGACAACGTCGGCCGGGATGATGTTGAGCGAATTGATGATGGCCAGGACCAGGAAGCCGACCGCGAACCAGGGGATGGGCAGCTTGGCGCCCTTGGCCTGGCCGCCGGCGTGGCTGGCGGCGCTGCGCAGGTACAGGCCCAGCACCAGCAGCACGGGTACCAGCAGCGCGACGCGGGTCATCTTGACGATGGTGGCGACTTCGGTGGTGGCCGGGTCGATGTTGCTGGCGGCGCCGACGACCTGGGCCACTTCATGGATGGTGCCGCCGATGTAGATGCCCAGGGCCTGGGTGTCGAACTGAAGCCAGCCGGCGTGGTACAGCACCGGGTACAGGAACATGGACAGGGTGCCGAACAGCACCACGGTGGCGACGGCCACGGCGCTTTTGTGCGGCGCTGCGCGCAATGTGGGTTCGAAGGCCAGCACGGCGGCCGCGCCGCAGATGGCGCTGCCGGCGGCCGTCAGCATGGCGGTGTCGCGGTCCAGGCCCAACAGGCGCTGTCCCACCAGGGTGCCGATCACCAGCGTGCCCACCACCACCGCCACCGATACGGCCAGGCCGGGCAGGCCGACGGCGGCGATCTGCTGGATGCTGATGTTCAGGCCATAAAAGGCGACGGCGATGCGCAGGAGGCGGCGCGCGGTGAAGTTGACCCCCACACCCCAGTCGACCGGCATGGTGCCGCGCAGGAAGTTGCCGTACAGCATGCCGCAGACGATGCCGACGACCAACGGCGAGAAACCCAGTTGCCGGATGGCGGGCAGGTCCGCCAGCTGCATGACGGCGGCGGCCATGAGGCCGACGAACAGCACGCCGTTGAGCTTGTCGCGCCAGGGCGTGGCGGTTGCCGCAGGGGCGGCGGCCGGGGAGGCGGGGAGAGGGGCGGTGGCGCTGGTGGCGGAGCTCATGGCGGGCCTTTGGGCATATCTACATAACTAGACGAAATATTAATTTCCGGCCTGTTATTTGAAAAATCTTTATTTTGAATATGTAATATCGGAAATCCTGATATTTAATCGGACCCGGGCCGCCTGCCCTGGGATCGGGTGCTTCTTCATGACTCCAGACCAACTGCTTACCTTTGCCGCCGTTGCCGATGCCGGCAACATCAGCCGTGCCGCGCAGGCGCTGCATCTGTCGCAGCCGGCGGTGTCCGGCCAGTTGCGGGCCCTGCAGGAATGGTTCGGCGAGCCGCTGTACCGCCGCAGCGGCCACGGCATTGCGCTGACGGACGCGGGCGAGCGCCTGGCCGAACAGGCGCGCCAACTGCGTCAGGTGTACCGACAGGCGCAGGCGGTGCGCGAATCCTGGCGCGGGCTGGAAACCGGTGCGCTGCGACTGGGGGCCAGCACGACGCCGGCCAGTTACCTGCTGCCGGCGCTGGTAGCCGATTTCCGGCATGCCTTTCCGGCGGTCAGCCTGCACCTGTCCGATGGCAATACCCGCGAAATCGTTGAACGCCTGCCGGCGCTGGACCTGGCTTTCATCGAAGGCGATGTGCCGGCCGGTCTGCCTGCCGACACGGCGGTGCACGCCTGGCGGCAGGACGAAGTGGTGGCGATCGTGCGGGCCGATCACGCCCTGGCGGGCAAGGGGGCCGTCACGCTGCGTGACCTGGCGGCGTCGGCGCTGGTGATGCGCGAGCCGGGTTCAGGCGTGCGCCGACTGGTCGAACGCGCTTTCGCGGATGCGGGGCTGGCGCCGTCGATCGGCCTGGAACTGGCGGGGGTGGAAGGGGTGAAGCAGGCGGTGCGCGCCGGCCTGGGCGTGGGATTCGTGTCGGCGATGTCGATGCGGCACGAAGACGGCGCGCTGGCGGCCTTGCGGCTGCTGCCGCGGCCGCTGACGCGCACGTTGAGCATCCTGGTGCCGCATGCCGATGCAGCGGCCCGCGCGGCCCGGCGTTTCCTGGCGATGTGCCTGGCGGTGGGGGCAGGCCAGGCCGCGAATTAGCCGCGGCCGGCCCCGGGGACTCAGGCCTTGGCCAGGCGCTTGAGCGCCAGTTGCACCCAGTAAGTGCCGCCCAGCGGCAGCAGGTCGTCGTTGAAGTCGTAGCTGCCGTTGTGCAGCATGCAGGGGCCCAGGCCGTGGCCGGCGGCGCGGTGGTCGCCCGTGCCGTTGCCGATCCAGACATAGGCGCCAGGCAATTCCTGCAGCATGAAGGCGAAGTCTTCGGCGCCCATGGTGGGCTGGACGTGATCGTTGACCATGTCGTCGCCGACGATGCCGCGCATGACGTCGGCACAGAAGGCGGCTTCGTCGGGGTGGTTGATGGTGGGCGGGTAGTTGCGCTGGAAGGTGAACTGAACTTCGCAGTCCATGGCCGCGCAGGTGTGGCGCGCGATTTCTTCCATACGGCGTTCGATCAGGTCAAGCACGTCCAGCGTGAAGGTGCGCACGGTGCCGCGCAGTTCGGCGTGGTTGGGTACGACGTTGTCGGCGCTGCCCGCGTGGATCTGCGTGATGCTCAGCACGGCGGCATCCAGCGGATTGCGGTTGCGCGTGATGATGGTCTGCAACGACTGCGCCAACTGCACGGCAGCCATCACGGGATCGATGCCCAGGTTGGGCATGCCGGCATGGGTGCCCTTGCCCTTGATCACGATCGAGAATTCGTTGCTGGACGCCATGATGGGGCCGGCGGTCACGCCGAACTGGCCGGCTTTCATGCCGGGCCAGTTGTGCATGCCGAACACGGCCTCCATGGGGAAGCGGGTGAACAGGCCGTCGTCGATCATGCGCTTGGCGCCGCCACCGCCTTCTTCGGCGGGCTGGAAGATGACGTAGACCGTGCCGGCGAAATCGCGGTGCTGCGACAGGTAGCGCGCGGCCGCCAGCAGCATGGCCGTGTGGCCGTCGTGGCCGCAGGCGTGCATCTTGCCTTCGTGCTTGCTGGCATGGTCGAAGGTGTTGGCTTCCTGCATGGGCAGGGCGTCCATGTCGGCGCGCAGGCCGACGGCGCGTTCGCCCGGCTGGTTGCCGCGGATGATGCCGACCACGCCCGTGCCGCCCAGGCCCCGGTGGATCTCGATGCCCCATTCTTCAAGCTTGGCCGCCACCACGTCCGCCGTGCGGAATTCCTCGAACGCGAGTTCGGGATGGGCGTGGATGTCGCGTCGGATCTGGGAGATGTCGTGGTGCCAGGCGACGATGGGTTCGAGCAGTTTCATGGGAGGGATCAAGCGGAATTTGGGAACGCAACAAGGTTATCATCAATCAAAAGCCAATTTAATGGAGACAAACACCATGACCCGCCCGTGGCTTGCCCATTACCCGCAAGGGGTTCCCGCCGATATCTCCACCGACGGCTACACCTCGCTGACCGATCTGCTGGACCGCGCCTGCAAGCAGTATTCGTCCCGCATTGCGCTGACGGCCATGGGTAGCGACATCACCTATGCGCAACTGGACGCGCATGCCCGGGCGTTCGCAGGGTGGCTGCAAAGCCTGGGGCTGCCCAAGGGCTCGCGCGTCGCGCTGATGATGCCCAACGTGCCGGCCTACCTGGTCGCCATGCTGGGCACGCTGCGAGCCGGCCACGCGGTGGTCAACGTCAATCCGCTCTATACCGCCGACGAGCTGCAACGCCAGTTGCTCGATAGCGGGGCGTCCGTCATTGTCATTCTCGAGAATTTCGCGCACACGCTGCAAAGCGTCACCGACCGCGGTTCGCTCAAGCACATCGTGGTGACGGGCCCGGGCGACCTGCTTGGCGGCCTGAAGGCGCCGCTGGTCAATCTGGCGGCCCGCTATATCAAGAAGCTGGTGCCCGCCTGGCGCATCGACGGCGCGCTCATGCTGCCGCAGGTGCTGGCCCAGGGCGCGCGGCTGCCGTTCGCCGCGCCCGCCATATCAATGGACGATCTGGCGGTGCTGCAATACACCGGCGGCACCACCGGCGTGCCCAAGGGGGCGATGCTGTCGCACCGCAACCTGACCGCCAACGTGATGCAGATGGAAGCGGTGGCCAGCCCCGCGCTGCACGACATGGCGGGGCAGCAGATCACCATTCTCAGCGCCTTGCCGCTCTACCACGTGTTCGCCATGACGGTCTGCGGCCTGTATGGCCTGCACGCGGGCATGCGCAATGTGCTTGTCATCAATCCGCGCGACCAGCCTTCGCTGATCGGGGCGTGGCGCAAGACGCCCATCAACGTGTTTCCGGGCGTCAATACGCTGTTCAACGCGCTGGCCCACAACGAGGATTTCGCCAAGCTCGATTTCTCCGGCTTGCGGCTGACCTTGGGCGGTGGCATGGCGGTGCAGCAGGCGGTGGCCGAGCGCTGGTTGAAGATCACCGGGCGGCCGTTGGTCGAGGGCTACGGCTTGTCCGAGACGTCGCCGGTGGCCACGGTGAACCCGACCAACGCCACCGCGTATTCCGGGTCCATCGGCCTGCCGCTGCCGTCCACCGAGGTGGCGATTCTTGACGACGCGGGCAACGATGTGCCGTTGGGCGAGCGCGGCGAAGTCGCCATCCGCGGGCCGCAGGTCATGCTGGGCTACTGGCAAAAGCCGGAGGAAACCCGCCACGCCATGACCGCCGACGGCTATTTCCGCACCGGCGACATCGGCATCATGGACGACAAGGGCTACACCCGCATCGTCGACCGCAAGAAAGACATGATCACGGTGTCCGGCTTCAAGGTCTATCCGAACGAGGTCGAAGCGGCGGTGGCGCAGATGCCCGGCGTGCTGGAATGCGCAGCCATCGGCGTGCCGGACGAACATTCGGGCGAGGCCGTGAAGGTGTTCGTCGTGAAGAAAGACCCGTCGCTGACCGAAGCCCAGGTGCAGGCGTGGTGCAAGGACAAGCTGACCGGCTACAAGCGGCCGCGTTTCGTGGAGTTCCGCGACGAGCTGCCCAAGAGCAACGTCGGCAAGATCCTGCGGCGTGAGCTGCGCCCCGATGCCGATGCCAAGGCCGCTGCGCCGCAGGGCCACGCAGCCTGATCTGCGCTGATGCGCGGCGGCCGGGCGTCAGCCCGGCGGGGCCAGGTGCGGGGCAATCATGTCGTGCAGGGCGCGTTCGATGTCGCGGTTGCCGGCTACCACGCGCCCGCCGATGGGCCAGGAATCCGTGCGATGCATGTCGCTGCAGGCGCCGCCCGCTTCGCGCACGATCAGGGTGCCCGCCGCCACGTCCCAGGGGGCCAGCCCCATTTCCCAATAGCCGTCATAGCGGCCGCAGGCCGTCCAGGCCAGATCCAGCGCCGCGGCGCCCATGCGCCGCACGCCGCGCGCGCGGTTGATGGCCTCGTGCAGCATTGGCATGTATTGGCTGGCGAAAGAAAAATCGCGGAACGGAAAACCCGTGGCCAGCACCGAGTCTTCGAGCGTGCGGGTGCGTGAACACGAGATGCGGCGACCGTTGAGCCACGCGCCCAGGCCGTACACGGCGGTGAAGAGTTCTTCGCGGCAGGGGTCGTAGACCACGCCGACGACGGGGGTGTCGACGGCCAGGCGTTCGTTGGCCGAAATGGCCGTGCCGGCATGCGCGATCAGGGCGATCGACACCGCATAGTGGGGGATGTCGTGCAGGAAATTGGTGGTGCCGTCGAGCGGATCGATGTACCAGGTGGCAATGCCCTGGGCCTGGCCGCCGGTTTCTTCGGCGACGATGCCGAACTTGGGCGTGCGGGCCTGCAGCTCCTGGATAATGACAGCCTCGGCTTCGCGGTCAGCCTGCGATACGAGATCATTGCGCGCCTTGCGGTCGATCACGAGATCGGCGCGGTGATGCGCGTAGGATTGCAGGATGGCGGCACCGGCATGCGCCGCTGTGACGGCCGCGTCGATGGCGGCGCACAGGTCAATGGATGAAGCCAGCGAGCGGGGCTGATCATAGGTTTCCATGAATCGAGTGTAAGCCCAGGTATGCGTCAAATTCGTGGCCACGCCCGCAAAACCCGCATGGTGCGTGGCGTCCATCCAACGCCGCCCCCCGCGTCGTCCGATAATCCTTAGTGTCAGACATTCGTTCCATACGCCGTTTCCATGTCCTCGTCCTACGTTCCCCTGACCCCCGCCGCCGCTGAATTCGATGCGCAGGGCCGCCTTTACAGCCCGGTCTATGGCGACGTGTATCACTCGCCGTCGGGGGCGTTGGGGCAGGCGGAACATGTGTTCCTGCGTGGCAATGGCCTGCCCGAACGCTGGCGTGGGCGAGGCGCCTTCACGGTATGCGAGACCGGATTTGGCCTGGGGCTGAACTTCCTGGCGCTCTGGCGCGCGTGGCGCGACGATCCGCAGCGGTCGCGGACCCTGCACGTGGTGTCGCTGGAAGCGCATCCGTTTGCGCGCGCGGATCTCGCAGCGTTGCTGGCGCGGCATGCCCCGGAGCCGCTGGCGGCGCTGGGCGCGCAACTGGCGGCGCAATGGCCGCCGCTGCTGCCAGGCCTGCACCGCCTGGAATTCGAGGGCGGTGCGGTGACGCTGACCCTGGGTCTGGGCGATGCGCAGACGCTGGCCCCGCGCCTGTCTGCCAGGGTGGACGCTTACTTTCTCGACGGCTTTGCGCCCGAGCGCAATCCGCACATGTGGCAGGCGCCGCTGCTCAAGGCGCTGGCGCGGCTGGCGGCGCCCGGCGCCACCGTGGCGACCTGGGCATGCACGGGCGACTTGCGCCGAGCCTTGCAAGAGGCGGGTTTCGAGGCGCGTCGGGCGCCGGGTTATGGCGGCAAATGGCACATGACCGTGGGCTCGGTGGCGGCGCCCGGCGCCGCGGCAGGGGCGCCTGCCGTGGCCGACGCGGACCGCCATGCCGTGGTGGTCGGGGCGGGGCTGGCCGGGTCGGGGATCGCGCAGTCGCTGGCGCTGCGCGGATGGCGCGTGACGGTGCTGGATGCCGCGCTGGCGCAAGGCATTGCCGCCCATGCGGGCCACGCCGCCGCGGCGTTGACGCCTGTGCTGGCGCGGGACGATAACGCGCGGGCGCGCTTGTCGCGCGCGGGCAGCGCCCGCGCGTTGGCGCGTTGGGCGGGCTTGCCTGTTGGCGCGGCGCCGACGGTCTGCGGTACGGTGCAGCTCGAACGCGACGCGGGCCGCGCGGCCGCGCTGGCCGGCACGCTGGAAACCCTGGCCTTCCCCCGCGATTGGGTGCGCGAAGTCAGTCGCGATGAAGCCAGCGCGTTGGCCGGACTGCCACTGGCACGCGGCGGCGTGTTTTTTGGCCAGGGCATGTTGGTGCAGCCCGACCGGCTGGTTCCCGCGTTGCTGGCGACGCCCGGGGTGCAGGTCGTGCCCGGCGCGGTGGCGCGGGTGCTGGCCGAGGCAGGCGGCTGGCGTGTCCTGGATGCGGCGGGCCACGAATTGGCGCGGGCCGACACCGTCATCCTGGCCAACGCCTTCGGGGCGCAGGCGGTATTGGAGGCCAGCGGCTGGCTGGCGCCCCTGCCGCGGGTGGCGCAGATGCATGCGCTGGCCGGCGAAGTGACCCTGGTGCCGGCCGTGGCCTTGGCGGGCGGCCCCCGCTGCGTGGTGGGGGGCGAAGGTTATCTGCTGCCGGACACCGGAGCCGGTTGCGTCGTGGGCAGCACCTATGTGCATGGCGCGACGCAGGCGGGCATCGGCGCCGAGGGCCAGCGGGTCACGCTGGACAAGGCGGCGGGGCTGTTGGGCGGCGCATTTCCGGCGTTCGACGCGTTGGTGCCAGGCACCTTGCCGGGTTGGGCGGGGTGGCGCGCGGTGTTGCCGGGGCGCCTGCCCGCCGTGGGGCCGCTGGCGCATGCGCCGGGCGTGTGGCTGGCCGCCGGTTATGCGTCGCGGGGGCTGTCGTGGTCGGCATTGATGGGGGATCTGATTGCCGCGCGCCTTTGCGGCGAACCGTCACCCCTTGAAACCGATCTGGCCCAACTTATTTCGCCGCGCTGAAAAAAACTTCAGCGCCCCGGGGGGAGTCGGGCGAGGTGGCGTAGAATTGCGGGAAATGCCAGGATTTGGCGCCAAATAGCCCGCTTTGGGCTCAAAGTTGGCGTTCCGGCGGCGCACCGGTGGTTGGCCGGACACGCGTTGGCGGGGGGCTTTGTGACCCCTTTTTTGGATGATATCGCCATCCAAAAGAGGGACCGAGTTTATTTCAAAGCTCAAATCCGTCAAAATAGCGTCTTTTGATGGTTTTTGGCTTAAGCCGGGGGATGCTCTGTGCCGCCCAAGTTCGACTTTGCCCATACTACCCAGCTCGACACCATCGAGCTGCTGACGTCCCGCCCCAGTCGCATCGATTTCGACGCGGGCGATGGGTTGCACCTGGTAGTCGAGGCGCATGCGCCTGGTGTTTTTCGCCTGCGCTGCGGCGAGGCGAACCACCTTACCGATGACAAGCCCGGCGCGCGTGCGCGTGCCGTGGCTGAAATGCTGCTCGCGCGCCAAGAGGCCGTGGGCGAGGCCGCCATCGCGCCACGCGAAGGCGGGGACGGTTGGCGCATCACCCAGGGCGACGTTGCCCTGGAGATCCAATCCAACCCCGTGCGGATTGCGTTGTACCGCAATGACGCGCGGGTATTCGAGTCCGAGGTTTCCGCGCATACGCCCGCATTCGGGCACAACGCGCTGGACCAGGCCGACGACGCAGCCTGGACGGCGGGGTTCACCCTGCTGCCGGACGAGCGCGTCTACGGCCTGGGCGAAACCCCGGGCGACCTGAACCGCCGCGACGAATCCGTCGTGTCAGACGATCCCGAGCATCGCGCCTTGCCGCTGGCATGGAGCCCGCGAGGCTGGGGCGTCTACGTCAACACGATGCGCCGGGTGCAGCATTCGGTGGGCGCCGCGCCGGCCGATTCGGCCTACATCGTCAGTGTCGACGATGCCGTGCTCGACGTCTTCCTGTTTGCCGGCGAGCCCGCTGAAATCCTGAACCAATACACTGCGCTGACCGGCCGCGCCGGCCAGCCGGTGCTGTGGGCGATGGGCGCGTGGCTGCAGCAGGCGAGCGGCGAAATGCCGACGCAGACCGTGGCGTTGCTGGCCCGCATGCGCGAAAACCAGATTCCGGTCGACGCCGTCACGCTGGCGCAGCCGGCGGCCTGGGGCTTTCAGTCCGACAAGGCCGTGTTCGAATGGGATGCCCAGCGCTTCCCGGACGCCAAGCAGATGCTGGCCCTGTTCCACAAGCACAACGTGCACGTCGCCGCCTCGGGCTTTCCGGGCGTGATCAAGACCAGCCCGCTGTTCGAGGAACTCGAAGACCGCGGCTGGCTGCTGGCCAAGGACGACGGCTCGGCACAGGTATTCGACGGCAACGCCGCCACTTCGGGCCAGCCTTATGGCCTGTTGGACCTGACTTACCGCGACATCTACAACCTGTGGGTCGAGCGCCATCGCCAACTGATCGAAGATGGCCTGGACGCGCCCGCGTGCGATGCCCAGATCGCCATTCCCGATGGCGTCAACGCCCGCAACGGCGAAACCGGCCCGGCGCTGCGCAGCATGTATCCGCTGCTGGTGCGCCGCGCGCTGTTCGACGCGGTTGCCGGCCTGAAGGTGCCGCCCGAAGGCGTGGTGCCCAGCACCGACCTGTTTCCGGCGGCGCAGCGCCTGCCGTGGCAGGTGGGGCCGCAGGTCGACAATTCCTGGGACGGCCTGCGCCACACGTTGCGCACGGCCCTGTCCATCGGCGCCTCGGGCCTGCCCGTGCAGGTGCACGGCATCGGCACGGCCTCGCGCAGCGCGGCCGGCATGACGCCGGAGCTCTACCTGCGCTGGCTGACCGCAGGCGTGTTCTCGGCGAACTTCTCCTTCCAGGGCGTGGCCGGCCTGATGCCTTGGGACTTCGGCGACGAGACCCTGGCCCAGGTCAAGACCTGGATGCAATGGCGCTATCGCCTGGTGCCCTATGTGCTGGGCGCCATCGAAGACGCCGCGCGCACCGGCCTGCCGGTGCAGCGGTCCATGGCGCTGTCGTTCCCGAACGATCCGCATGCCCACGAATGGGACCTGCAATACCTGCTGGGCCCGGCCCTGCTGGTGGCGCCGATCACCGAACCGGGCAAGCAGGTTAGGGTGTACCTGCCCAAGGGCGAGGCCTGGTGGGACTTGAACACCGGCCACCGCTACGAAGGCGGCACCACCTGGACTATCGACTGCGAGCTGGGCCAGTTCCCGGTGTTCGGTCGCGAAGGGCACATGCTCTGTCTGGGACCCGCCGCGCAGCATACGGGCGAGTTCAATTCGGCGCGTATCCTCGACGAAGTCTGGATGTTCGGCATGCCGGTGCACAACCCGGTGGTCATGCGCAACAAGATCCGCGTCATGCAGATGCAGGGCTCCAGCTACATCAAGGGCCTGGAAGGCTTGCGCATCTCGCCGTCCGAGGGGCTGGAGGTCAAGCGCCGCGGCGCCGAAGTGCGCATCTCGCGCGCTCGCTGAACCCGGGTGGCCGGTCAACCGGCCACCAGTGAATAAAAGGGCAGTCAGGAAGGCTTTCCTTCCTGGCTGCCCTTTGCGTCTTTGCGCGGACGCATTCTATATTACTGTTAGTTATTAAAAATGGAAAAAACGGTCGTTCTCTTTAGAAGAGAAAAGATACAAAATCGCTTGCCATGATCCAGATCGAGAACCTATCCAAGACCTACGCCACGCCGCATGGCCAGTTCCAGGCGCTGCGGGGCATCAACCTGCATATCCAGCAGGGCGAGGTCTTCGGCATCATCGGCCCCAGCGGGGCCGGTAAAAGCACGCTGGTCCAGTGCATCAACCTGCTCGAGCGCCCCAACGAAGGCACCATCGCCATCGGCGGCCAGCAACTGACCGGCCTGAACGAAGCGCAACTGCGTGCCCAGCGCCGCCGCATCGGCATGGTGTTCCAGGGCTTCAACCTGCTGTCGCGCCGCACCGTGTACGGCAACGTGGCGCTGCCGCTGGAAATCGCCGGCGTGGCCAGGAACGAAATCCCCGCGCGCGTCGAGCGCCTGCTGGCCCTGGTGGGCCTGGAGCACCTGCGCGACCGCTATCCCAGCCAGATCAGCGGCGGGCAGAAGCAGCGGGTGGGTATCGCCCGCGCGCTGGCCAACAATCCGGACGTGCTGCTGAGCGATGAAGCCACGTCCGCGCTGGACCCCGAAACCACCCACAACATCCTGGCGTTGCTGCGCGACATCAACCGCAAGACCGGCGTGACCGTCGTGATGATCACGCACCAGATGGAAGTGGTGCGCGAGGTCTGCGACCGTGTGGCCGTGCTGTCGCAAGGTGAAGTCGTGGAAATGGGCAGCACGCGCGAAGTGTTCGCGCAGCCGCGCCACGAAGTGACCCGCGCCATGGTGTCGGCCGCCACCGCATCGGACCTGACCGATGCCACGCTGGCCGCCGTCAAGCAGCGCATCGAGACGCTGGCCGCCGCCAAGCCCGGCCAGGCTGTGCGCCTGTTGCGCCTGTCGTTGACCGGCACCGACGCGTCGGGCTCGTTCCTGTCCGACCTGTCGACGCAGTATTCGCTGGACGTGGGCCTGGTGCAGGCCCGCGTCGAAGACATCCAGGGCGTTGCCGTGGGCACGATGTTCGTGCTGGCGCAAGGCACCCCCGCCGCGGTCAAGGACGCGATTGCCGCGTTGACCGCCCGTGACATTACCGTTGAAGAAATTGCTCATGAGCCCGCAACTGATCGACCTGCTTATTACGTCGCTGCTTGACACCCTGCTGATGGTGGGTGTGGCCAGCGCCATTGCGGTGCTGGTCGGCATTCCGCTGGGCGTGATCCTGACCGTCACCGCGCGTGGCAGCATGCTGGAGAACCAGCCGGTGAACCACGCCCTGGGCGCAGTCATCAACGCCACGCGTTCGGTGCCGTTCGTGATCCTGATGGTCGCCATCATTCCGTTCACGCGCCTGGTGGCCCAGACTTCCATCGGCACCACCGCCGCCATCGTGCCGTTGTCGGTGGCTGCGATTCCGTTCATGGCGCGCATTGCCGAGAACGCGATGCGCGAAGTCGACCCGGGCCTGATCACCGCCGCGCGCGCCATGGGCGCATCGCCGATGCAGATCATCATGAAGGTGCTCTTGCCCGAGGCGCTGCCCGGCCTGATCGCCGCCACCATCGTCACCGTGGTCAGCCTGATCGGCTATTCGGCCATGGCCGGCGCCATCGGCGGCGGCGGCCTGGGCGACCTGGCCATCCGCTACGGCTACCAGCGTTTCCAGTCCGACGTCATGGCCGCCGTGGTCATCGTGCTGATCGTGCTGGTGCAGTTGATCCAAAGCCTGGGCGACCGCTACGTGCGCCGCATTTCGCACCGTTGAGCATCCAGGGCCATTCTTCCTCTACTTCCGACATTCGGGATATTCGCAACATGAGCATCAAGGTTTTGAAGTCGCTGGCCGCGTTCGCCCTCGGCGCCGCCGTATTCGCCCAGCCCGCCCTGGCCCAAGACAAGCCGCTGAAGGTGGGCGTCACCGCCGGCCCGCACGCCCAGATCTTCGACGTGGTCAAGCAGGAGGCCGCCAAGCAGGGCCTGAACATCCAGGTGATCGAGTTCACCGACTACGTGCAGCCCAACGTCGCGCTGGCTTCGGGCGACCTGGACGTGAACAGCTACCAGCACCAGCCCTACCTGGACAACGCCAACGCCGACCGCGGATACAAGCTGGTCAGCATCGCCAAGACCGTGATTTTCCCGATCGGCATCTACAGCAAGAAGATCAAGTCGCTGGCCGAACTGAAGGATGGCGCCCGCATCGCGCTGCCCAACGACCCGACCAACGGTGGTCGCGCCCTGTTGCTGCTGCAGGCCAACGGCCTGATCAAGCTGCGTCCGGAAGCCGGCCTGAAGGCGACCCCGATCGACGTGATCGAGAACCCCAAGAAGCTGCGCTTCATCGAGCTGGACGCCGCCCAGCTGCCGCGTTCGCTGGACGACACCGACGCGTCGGCCGTGAACACCAATTTCGCGCTGGAAGCGGGCCTGAACCCCGCCAAGGACGCGATCGCCCAGGAATCGCCCAATTCGCCGTACGCCAACGTGCTGGTGGTGCGTGAAAAGGACAAGGACCGTCCCGAGTTCGCCAAGCTGGTCAGCATCTATCACAGCCCGGCCGTGAAGCAATTCATCGAGACCAAGTTCAAGGGCGCCGTGGTGGCCGCCTGGTAAGCCAGGATTGGTCGCCCGATACCAGGACGGCCGCGCGAGCGGCCGTTTTTCATGGATTTTTGACAGCGCCATCGAAATAAGCCATAATTTCGGGCTTCGGTCGGGCTGATAGCTCAGTCGGTAGAGCAGCGGACTTTTAATCCGTTGGTCGCGAGTTCGAGTCTCGCTCAGCCCACCACCCTGATTTTGTGTAAAGCGCCGCTAATTTTTTAGCGGCGCTTTTTTTTCGGGCGCGCGCATCGCGTCACCGATGCGGTCGCTTACGCATTGGGCGACCCCTTTCGCGGAATCCCAGAAGTTTCTAGTTTTCACCATGGTGCGTCTATTCATGGTGGGTTTGCTTCATCCTGGCTTCTCTTTCGAATCTGGCGCCGATGGCGCCGCTTTTATTCGCGCGACGAATCAGTGTGGAGTGGGCTTCACGCAGCGTGGCATGGCCACGCGAAGGCCTTTCCTTATTGCCTGGTTGCGCACGAGGAAAGCCAATGCCCAATGCAAGTATCTTCCCGAGTCAAACGAACGACGCGCAGCGTGCTGCATTGCCGGCGATGCCCACCACGGCCCCGCATCACCGTGCGGCGCTGTCAGTAGCGGTGAGTGCCGTCCTGTGCGCTTTTGGGCCCGCATCATTGGCGCGAACGATAGATGGCGTGGGCCAATCGGTCACGGTCGATCGCAATAGCGCTTCGGATGGGTGGCTCGTCACCAATGGCGCCCACTTGCGGGTGAGGGACGGTGGGATCATTCAAGGTTCTGTTGCCCGTTTGGGCGGGACCATCAGCCTGGATGGTGGCGCCCGTGCGATGAGTAATGGCTACGGCAGCGCACTGTTGCTTTACGGCGCGACGGCGATCATCCGGGATTCCTCGGTCGTATCCCAACATCCAGCCTCCCATGGACTCTATCTGGGGGGGCGCAGACCGCCAGCCGAGGCCACCGCGACCATTATCAACAGTGACATTACCGGCGGCGGCTCAGGGGTGTCCGTGGACGGCAAGAGCCGCGTGGATATTTCGCTTAGCCGCCTCAAGGGGGACGCCCAAGGCTTGGAAGTCGCCTATGGCGGCCACGCCGACGTGAGCGATACGCGTATCGACGGTCGTCTGGCAGGTATACACGTCGTCGCTCCGGCACCGGATGGTACGGTTTCTTCGTTGACTGCGACGAGGATCCACGTCAAAGCGGGAGACCGGGTTCTCTGGGTCCGCGATGGCGCAAGCGTCGACATCAGCGATTCAACGATAGAGGCTTCATGGCCTATAGCGGGCGGAGGACTCCAGCTCGCAAATGGCGTCGTGCGTGCGACAGATGTGAATGTCATCGCGAACGAACGCGACTCGCGGGGGGTCTACGTGCTGTTCGACACGTCGCTTCTCACCTTTCAGCGAGGAAGTATTCGTGCCGAGGGCGCCCGAGGCTTGGGCGCGACAGTTACCTACGGTGGTGTCCTGTCGATGGACGGCACGCGCATTCAAGCTGACAACATCGGGGTACTGGCCGAGCGGGGCGGCATTGCCCGGCTGAAAAATGCGGCACTCACGACCGCCAGCGCGGGTTCCGAGGGGACCGTCTATGCACGCAATGGCGGCGTCATATCCATTGCGGCAAGCACGCTTCAGTCCGCGGGACGGGTGATGTTTTCGACGGCGGGGCAGGGGTACACCAATACCTTCCGTGTGCAAGACAGCCGCCTGACCGCGGCGGACAACGCGGTCATGGCAGTCGGCGCTGGCCATGCATCGTTCGACCTGCGGGACTCCGAGGTCACGAGTGCGGCAGGCAATCTCTTTGCGGCGGATGGCAACGGCTCCAGCAGCTTCGTGGCCAGCGGCTCGTCCCTGCAGGGCGATATCGGCGTGCCCCCAGGCTTCTCGGCCGATTTTGCGCTCGCAGAGGGTTCGCGTTGGCTGGGGCGCGGCGAGGGGGTGAATCACTTGTCCATCGATCCGACCAGCCAATGGCGCATGACGGGCGCTTCTGACACGCGTTCCTTGCATAACGAGGGTACGGTGATCTTTATGCCGGGGGCTTTCAGTACGTTGACAGTGGAGGGCGACCTGACCGGTGCGGGTCTGTTCGAGATGAACACGGACCTTGCCGCCAACCACGCAGACTTGCTGCGGGTCGGGGGTATGGCGAACGGAGACCACCGCATTCTGGTTCGAAATTCAGGCGGCGAACCTGCCGCAGCCGGGTTGCATCAAGAAATCGTTCGCACCGAGGGGGGCGGCGCATCGTTTACCTTGGCTAACCGTCGCCAGGTCGTGGATGCGGGCACCTACCGCTACACGCTGCAACGCAGCGATGCTGTCGGCGGGCGCGCCAGTGATTGGAGTCTGGTCCACGTCGGCTCAGTGCCGCCGGTTGTCCCGCTCCAACCCGGCCAGGTCGTGCCGCCGGTTGTCCCGCTCCAACCCGGCCAGCAGTTGTCGACAGGCGCCAATGCGGCGGTCAATACTGACGCGGGCGTGGCCCAGGGCATTTGGTATGCAGAGATGAATGCGCTGGTCAAGCGATTGGGGGAACTCCGGCTCGGTAACGACCAAGGCGGAGCATGGGCGCGCGCTTTCGGCCAAAAACAACTGATCAACAATAGGGGGGGCCGCGGCTATTCGCAAAATGTCGGCGGGATGGAATTTGGGGCGGACAAGCTGAAACATGCGTCCCAGGGGCGTTGGTATCTGGGCGGGCTGATGGGCTACAGCCACGCTCAGCGCAAATTCGAGGACGAAGGACGCGGCGGGACCGACAGCTACCACGTAGGCGGCTATGCCACGTATATCGCGGACAGCGGTTGGTACCTGGACGCGGTGGCCAAGGTCAATCGCATGAAGCACGACTTCAAGGTGCAGGCGACCGATGGGGCGAATGTTGAGGGGGGGTACCGCAATCGTGGCGCTGGGGCCTCACTGGAAGCCGGGCGTCAGATGGGATTCGGCAATGGGTGGTTCGTCGAGCCGCAAGTGGAAGTCTCGGTATTTCATGCCAGCGGGGCGAGCTATCGCATGAGCAATGACATGCGGGTGGTTTCGGGATCAGGGAATTCAACATTATTGCGGGCGAACGCTCTCGTTGGCCGTCGCATCGAACTGACCAACGCAAAGCAGGTGCAGCCCTACGTGAAATTCGGCTGGTCCCATGAGCTGGATGGCAAGAGTGTGGTGACAACCAATGGCATCGACACGCGTACCGATCTCTCGGGCGGGCGCGCCGAGCTGGGGGCGGGCGTCATTGCCGCTTTGGGAGGCAGGCACAGGCTGTATGCGGACTACGAGTACAGGAAGGGCTCACGCTTCGAATCGCCCTGGGGGATCAACGCAGGTTATCGTTACGTTTGGTAGAGGGCCAGGCACCGCGCGGGTCCGATCTGGTCATTGCCGTGCCAACAGAATGGGAGTTCGCGAAGTCATGTGCCACCACGTGTTGTGTCCTCCCGAAACAGGGCCCTCGAAATGAGTCGGATGTCGCTGTATTTGCGCCGCCAGTCGCCTTCGGCGTGGGCGCTGTGTGTCGCTGTCGTTGTTGGCGGCCACGTCAGTGCCGCCCCGCGGACCGTGTACACCGGCACCCTGCAGGGCGCCGGCGACGTCGTGATGGAACTGGACAGCCAGCCGGCGGCCGACGGTTCCGTGGCCGGCCGCTACTTCTGTCCGAAGCATGGCGTGGACATCCCGCTCAGGGGCACGCCGCAGGCCCTGCGCGAACCCAGGACCTACTACGAGATCAAGGACAGCGGCGCAGACCCGGAGTCGGACGCCGCGCCGCCTGCCGCCACCTGGTCGGGCAAACGCGACGCTGCCGGCTACCAAGGGAAATGGGTCGACGCGCGCACGGGCAAGTCGCGCAGCTTCAGCCTGCGCCGCGTCGCCGAATATGATCCCGACGCGTTGGCGCCGGATGCGGTTCAGGCCGTCACCGATGCGATCAGCGGCGGCGTGGGCAGTGGCATCAGCGTCAATGCCCGTATCGATACCCGGCACGCCCCCTACGAAACGCTGAAGCTCGCCGGCCACGCCGTGCCGGTCGGCCACGACGTCGGTGGCGCCGGGGTGGCCTACCGTCTGTGGCGAGACCCCCGCACCAAGTTCAGCTACCCGCGGCTGAGCCGGCATCCGGATCCGCAGGTCTTCCAACGCATCAACGATCTGCTCGAACAGCGCCATTGGCAGATGAGCCTGGCGGCGCTGGGCTGCATGGCGACGATCTATACCGACGGCAATCCGGCGGCGGGCACGCTGGGCAGCTATGACGACGAAAGCATCTCGGTCGACTGGCTGTCTCCGGCGTTGATGACGGTGACCGAATCCGGCAGTCTGTACTGCGGCGGTGCGCATCCCGACAATCATTTCGAGCCATACACGTTCGACTTGCTGCGTGGTGAATACCTGGACTGGAATCGCCTTTTCGACGCCTATAGGCCGGGCGAAGACGGCTGGCGCAAGGCAAGTCCGACGTTGCTGGCATTGATGGAGAAGGCGCGTGCGCCGCTGGCGGCGGACAAGCGCCAGGACAAGACCTCGGGCAAGACTCAAGATTTGGCTCAGGACCCGGCCGACGGCGAATCGCTGGAGGGCTGCTCGGACATCTGGCCTGACTACCTGGCCTTGAGCGTTGGGGCGCCGGGCGAACTGGTCCTGTCGGTGTCCGGCATCGGACATGCCATGGGCGCATGCCTGGGGCCCCATGCCAGCTTGCCATTCAAGGATCTGAAGCCCTACTTGAAGCCTGGCGGCCAGGCTTACCTGGTGACCGAATAGCGCCGGGCGATCCGTATGGAAAAAATGGCCGCGCAGGGCTGCGGCAGGCGGCCGGACGAAATGGGCCTGCGGCGAGGTCGACCGGCCTCAGGCGGGTGGAACAGTGTGTTCCGTGCATTTTAAGAAACATCCACTTCTGCTGGCCGGTGTGCATCGGTACCGTGGTTGTCAGCAGGCGGCCTGTGGTCGTCGGCGGCCTTTCCCCAACGGAGCCTTTCATGCATACCGAAACACACTTACGCGCGGTTCATCGTGTCGATGACCCTTCGATTCATCAGGGGATCAACGAGCTGCACTGCGCGCGCCGACTGATCGCGCCCGGTGATTGGGCGTTCAACGATCCGTTTCTCTTGATGGCCGAAGACTGGTTTCCGAAGGGCGTTTTCGATACGCATCCGCATCGCGGCATGGAAACCGTGACCTTCGTGCTCGAAGGCCATCTTGAGCACGTCGACAATCACGGCAACGGCGGCGTGATCCAGCCCGGCGATGCGCAGTGGATGACCGCCGGCCGGGGCATTCTCCACAACGAGGTGCCCGTCGCAAAAGAGACCGTGCATCTGCTGCAGCTGTGGGTGAACCTGCCCGCCGCCGACAAAATGGTTCCGCCGCGCTACCAGGATCTGATCGGCAACGACATGCCGTCGCGGCGGCTCGATGGCGTGGAGATCCGGGTTTTCTCCGGTGCGTCGGGCAGCACCGTGGCGCCCACGCTCAACTACGCCAAGGTCACCGTGCTGGACATCCGCATGCAGGCCGATCGCCAGCATGAAGAGCAGGTTCCCGCTGACTACAACGTTTTTCTGTATGTCCTCGAGGGGGACGGCACCGTCGGGCCGGACAGGCATCCCGTGAAAGCCGGGCAGGTGGTCTGGATGGCGCGCCCCGAAGCCGGCGGCTCCTCTGGCATCCTGATGCGCAGCGGCCCTGGCGGCATGCGCGTATTTTTCGCCGGGGGATTGCCGTTGCGCGAGCCGGTGGTGGCTCGCGGACCTTTCGTGATGAACACGGCTGAGCAGGTTGCCCAGGCCTATCACGATTTTCGCAGCGGGGCTTTTGGCGCCTGATACGCCATCAAAGCGGCAGCAGCGCGGTCGCTTCGATTTCCACCAGCATGCCGTCCAGCGCCAGCCGGGGCACGGGAATCAAGGTGCAGGCGGGCGCCAGGTGGATGCCCCAGCGCGCCTTGATTTCGTTGGAAAACAGCGCCAGGCGTTCCTGGTTGTGGTCCACCACCAGCACCGTCAGCTTGGCCACGTCGAATAGCGTGGCACCGGCTCCTTGCAGGGCGATCTGGACATTGTCCAGCGCCTGGCGCACTTGTTTCAGAAAGTCGGGCTGCAGTTCGCCCTGGGCGTTTTCGCCGCCCTGGCCGGCAGCGAACACCAGCCTGGCCGGCGTGTCGGCCACGGCCACGTGCGAATAGCCGTTGGGGCGCGGGTCGTACAGGCCGGGTGGGTTGATGAAGGCGAGCGAGGGCAGGGCGGGGGTGATGCGGGACGACATGTCGGACTCCGTAAGCGTATTCATCTTGGCAGGAGCGCCAGTATCAAACCTCAACCGTGGTTGAGGTCAAGGTATACGCCCGGTCAACACCTGTCGCCCATGTCGACGGATCAGGACAGGGCGCGCGGCGGCATGGCCGACAGTTCGGTCAGGCTCAGGCCGCAGCTGCGGGCGCGTTCGGCCAGGGTGGCGCTGTGCTCCAGCGCGCGCTTGCTTTCGGCCAGCAGCACGTCCAACTGCTCGTCCAGCGTTGCGGCCATGACCCAGGCCCGTTCGGTGAACTGCGCCGAGAAGGCGTCGACACAGGGCTTGCAGATGGCCGAGCCGTTGCTTTCCAGCAGAGGGGCGCCTTGCGCCAGCGTCGAGAGGCAAAAATGACAGGCGAGGGCGCGGCTCATGCGTCGGGGCTCGTGGTCGAAGGGAGGCCCGGCGCAAGCGGTCTTGCGGGGCCTTACCTTATGGACAACGGCCGGGCGGGCCGACTCTTAAATGAGAGGGGCTCGCCCGGCTCCCGTCGGTGGGCGCTGGGCGACCGTGTTGGCCGCGCGTCAACCCGCGTAGGCCGGGCGCAGCGGGGCCGCGATGGCCTGGGGCGTGACGTCGATGACGGTCTCGGCGGGCAACTTGAAGAAGGCGGCGGTGGCCGCCAGGCGCTTGGCCTGCTCTTCCAGTGACGAGGCCGCGGCGGCCGCTTCCTCGACCAGGGCGGCGTTCTGCTGGGTGACGTCATCCATCTGGGTCACTGCGCGGTTGATCTGGTCGATGCCGATGGACTGCTCGGTCGAGGCTTCGGTGATTTCCGCCATGATCTGGGTGACGCGCTGCACCGAGGCGACGATTTCCTGCATGGTGTCACCGGCCGCCCGCACCTGCTCGGCGCCGCTGTCGACATTGCTGGTCGATTGCTCGATCAGGTCTTTCACCTCGCGAGCGGCCTGGGCGCTGCGCTGGGCCAGCGTGCGGACTTCGCCGGCGACCACCGCAAAGCCCTTGCCTTGTTCGCCAGCGCGGGCAGCTTCCACCGCCGCGTTCAGGGCCAGGATGTTGGTCTGGAAGGCGATGCCGTCGATGACCGACACGATTTCGGCAATGCGCCGCGAGCTTTCCGAGATACGCGCCATGGTTTCCACCACCTGGCCCACGGCCTCGCCGCCGCGCAGGGCGACGCCGCGGCTTTCGGCCGCCAGGCCGTTGGCCTGGTGGGCGTGTTCGGTGTTCTGCTTGACCGCGGTGGCCAGTTCTTCCATGGAGGCGGCGGTTTCTTCCAGCGACGCCGCCTGCTCTTCGGTGCGCGAGGACAGGTTGGTGTTGCCCGACGAGATTTCCGCCGCGCCGGTGTTGATCTCGTTGACGCTGCGGCGTACTTCGCTGACCGTGCGGGTCAGGCTTTCCTGCATGCGTTTGAGCGCCGTGAACAGCACGCCGATCTCGTTGTCCGAGTTCACCGTGACGCGTTGGGTCAGGTCGCCGGAGGCGATGCGGTCGAAGTGCAGGGCCGCTTCCTTCAGGGGCTGCAGCACCTGGCGGCTGATGAAGCGCCAGCAACCGATGGCCAGGGCGGCGGCCAGGGCCAGCATGATGAGGGTCGACAGTTCGGCGCGGTCGTAACGCTGGTCGGACGCGGTATTGATCTGGTCGGTGCGGCGCTCGGTATGTTCCAGGAAACTGTTGACGCGTTCGACGAAGCGGGCGTCGGCGCTGCGGGTGTCCACCACGGCGGCGGCATAGCCCTCGGCGGACTGCTTCTGCAGGGCCTGTTCCAGCGCTTCGATGCTGCGTACATAGGCAGCGAAGACGCCTTCCAGGTCGCTGGCCAGTTTCATGCCGGCCTCGGTGCTCTTGGGCACGCGCTGATAGACGGCGAAGCGTTTGCGCGCCTCTTGCAGGTATTGGGTGGCCTGGTCGACGCTGGCCTGGGCTTGCGAACCCTTGCCGGCGGTGATGTCCAGGTAGGCGGCCACCAGCGTCAAGCGGCTGCGCAGCAGCAGCGTCTGGGCTTCGTACAGGGGGCGGGTCTGCTCGGCGGACACCGAACTCAGATCGTCCACCGCCACGTCGGCGGCCTTGGCGTAGAGCCAGCCCATGCCTGTGGCGACCGCCAGCGCCAATACGAAGAGGGCCAGGACGGCCGCGAGGCCGGTGCGTATCTTCAGGTTCTTGAGCATGGTGGGGGGGCTCCTGTAGGTGTCTTGGGGCTGACCCGTCAAAGCGCGGTCTCGGAAAATCCGGGCTGAATGTAAATTTAAATTACATAATTAACAATTGATCATTTTTCAGGGGGGCATTCTGGTTTTGGCAATGCTGTCCCGGGGCCTGTCAGAAAAGTTGCGGCGCGTCGCTGCGGATGAAGCGCAGGAAGCGGTGGGCGGCGTCCGACAGCGGGCGCGAGGCGTGCGTCTGGAACTGGAGCTGGCCGGCGTTGAGCAAGGCGTCGTTGATGGGACGGCAGATCAGCCGCCCGGTTTCCAGATGGTCGGCGGCGGTCAGCCGGGCGCACAGCGTTACCGCGTCGCCGGTCAGGACATATTGGTAGGCCGCGTCCGGCAGGTTCGACGTGAAAGCCGGCGACAGGGTGATGTTGTACAGGCTGCTGGCCATGTCCAGCACCTGGCGCAGGGCGCTGCCGCCTTCGGGCAGCGCCAGCGGATAGGCCGGCAACTGGGTGATGTGCAGCGATTCGCAGGCCGCCAGGGGATGGCCGGGGCGCATCACGGCGACGATCTCGGCGGGGTGCGAATAGATGACGGCGATGTCCTTTTCGGCGGTGTGGCTATAGGTGACGCCGATGTCGGCCTGGGCGGAGCGCACCCGCTCGGACACCAGTCCGGCGTCCAGGATGTGCAGGCTGAAGCGGATCGAGGGGTGTTCGGCCTGGAAGGCGGCGAACTTGCGCGGCAGGGCGCAGGCGGCAAAGCCCGGCGCGCCGGCGATTTTCACGGTCTGGGTGTAGCGGCCGTTCTGGCCGTCGATCTCGGCGTAGGTGCGGGCGGCGTCGGCCTCGACCCGGCGCGCGTGGTCGGCCAGGATCCGGCCGACTTCCGTGACGCGCATGCCCTTGGGATGGCGCTCGAACAATTGATTGTGCAGGCGTTGCTCCAGCCCCGCGATCTGCCGGCTGACCGCCGAACTGACGACATTGAGCCGCGCGGCGGCGCGATTGACGGATCCTGTGTCGACGACGGTGAGAAAGTAACGAAGCGCGGTGCTGTCGAATTGGAATCGCTTCATTGATATGCGTGCCGTAAATCTCAGTGTCGAGCCTGGGCGGCCGGCAGCCGCTATCAGTGGGTGCGCGGGAGGCGGCGGCCCCCGGGGCGGTTGCGCCGCGGCGTCTCGTGAACGCGCCGGCCAATGGCGTCGGACCATGGAAGCGGGGGCGGGTGTTGCCGCGGACAGGCGGTGAGCGCCCTCCGGGGGGGCCGGCGCGCTGCGATGCCGGCCCTGGCCTGCGGGACAGGCGATCGGGCCAGAGCTGGAATTTATTCCAGCAATACCTTTTGCCACAATCGCAAATTTATCAATATTGCATTCTAATTTCGGCAACAAGGTGTCGTGCAGGGGCCTGGCGGCCAGGGACGAAAAAAAGCGCGCCTGCGGGCGCGCTTGGAATCGGGCGGGGGAAGGCCAGGGGGTCAGTCCACCACGAAGCCCCCGGGGCCGGTCTGCCCCAGCAATTCGCGGGCGCATTGCACCGCCTCGTGCGGCGTGGCCACGGCCAGGAAAGGCATGCCGAAGGCTCGCGCCATTTTCTCGCCGCGCTTGCGGATCTTGTCCAGCGCGCCGGCGTCGCGTTCTATCGCGATGAACGCCCGGCAGCGGGCTTTCAGGCGCGGCATGTTGTGGGTCTGCCATTCGATCATCGCCTTGCGGTCATCGTGGCTGGCTTCCTGGCCCATGTCCGGCA
This sequence comes from Achromobacter sp. NCFB-sbj8-Ac1-l, assembly GCF_052695805.1. Taxonomy (NCBI): domain Bacteria; kingdom Pseudomonadati; phylum Pseudomonadota; class Betaproteobacteria; order Burkholderiales; family Alcaligenaceae; genus Achromobacter; species Achromobacter sp. NCFB-sbj8-Ac1-l. Next base: position 878,476 of record NZ_CP199812.1, read on the forward strand.
CCACCATGACGAAAGTCTGGGGGTTGCTGACCAGCATTTCCATCTCGCGGATCCAGCTGGCGGAGTAGCCCGCCGGGGCGCTGTCGTGCCTGGCGGTGACGATGGGAAATTGGGACAGGTCGTGAAAGAAAAACTGGTCGCGGTTCATTCGAATTCTCCGATATAAGGGGCGGGCGCATCTTTTTGGCAGCCGCAGCCGCCGTACAGCACCAGGCTGTAGGAATCCAGGGCGAATCCGCATTCCTTGGCGATCTTGCGGACCAATTTCGCCATCGCCGGGTCGTTGGATTCCTGGATCCGGCCGCAATGCCGGCAGACCAGGTGGTCGTGGTGTCCCTTGTCATTCAGCTCATACACGGTCGAGTGCGAGTCGAGCTGAGTACGTTTGAGCACGCCGGCGTCTTCAAGTTGCGTGATCACGCGATAAACCGTCGCCAGGCCGATGCTGCTATGTTCCGATATGAGATTGCGGTAGATGTCCGCCGCGCTCATGTGCTGGTCCGCATGCTGGTGGAAGACGTCCAGGATCTTCAGGCGCGGGAAGGTGGCTTTGATGCCCGCCACGCGCAACCGGGTGTGGTCCATGTGTATTCTCCATTCCGGGGCCAATGCCCGAATGATGAGAATGATGTACATTTTCAACTGATCCCGCTAACGGGATTCCGTCAACCTGTAGCTCGAATCTGCCAACCATGTTCCAAGTGACCGTGGTCCACCACGCACTTCCCGATGTCCTGCTGACGCCGTTCAGCATGCGCCACCCCCGTGAGTCCAAAGGAATCTTCGTCCCCGACCATGCCCACAACGAGGGCATGCTGGTCCTTGTCCACGAAGGGTTGGTGATGGTGCAGGCGGGCGCGCAGGTGTGGACGGTGCTGCCGGGCAGCCTGGGCTGGATTCCACCCGGGGTGACGCACGCGGCGCGCTGGTTCGGCGAGGCGCGAGGGTCCTTTCTGTATGTGCGCGAGGACGCTTGCGCGCGCTTGCCGACGCACTGCCATTCCTGGCCTTCGTCCAAGCTCATCGACGCGCTGATCGAACGTTTCACCACCAGTCCCGCGGGCAGCTTGTCCGACGCCTATCTCGAGCAGCTGTTCGATGTGCTGCTGGCCGAGATCGAGCAGCGCGCCCATGCGCCGCTGCTATTGCCCATGCCGGACGATCCGCGCTTGCAGGACCTGGCCAATTCGCTGCTGGCCACGCCCGACGACCCTTCCGGCATCGATGAATGGGCCCAGCGGCTGAATATGTCGTCGCGGACGTTGATGCGGCGCTTCCGCCAGGAAACCGGGGTGACGCTGGGTCAGTGGCGCCAGCAGGCGCGCCTGCTGCGGGCCCTGGAATTGCTGTGCGGGGGCGGCTCGGTGACCGAAGCGGCGCTGTCGGTGGGCTACGAAAGCACCAGCGCGTTCATCGGCAGTTTCCGCGCCGCGTTCGGCACGACGCCGACGCGCTACCTGGCCGGCCGGGAGTAGGCGGCCGGGACGGGCCGCAGGCCCTGTCCGGCTGGCGGCACCGCAGAGCACTTGCGCGCCCTGGCGCAGGGGCCCGGCCCGTCATTCCGCGTTTACGCATCTTCACTTTTTCCCGACAGATTTGCGGATCTTCCCGCACGCCCCTTGCCTACCATGGCGCCAGGGTAGGACAGGTCTTCTCGTCCTGCCCTCCATGCATCAAGGGTGTTCCATGACTTGCCAACCTTTCCTCGTTCTCTCGCCGGCCGGGAGCGCCGGCGCCGCCGTGGCGCCGGCTCCGGCAAACGCTTTCGCCCAGATCCTGGCGCGGCTGCTGGCGGCCACTCGCCATGCCTGGCAACTGGACGTCGCAGCGGGGAGCCCGACGTGACCCCGCAACCCCTCACGCCGCCGGCCGGGCAACGTACCGGCGCGCTGCTGATCCACGGCCTGGGTGGTACCGAATTCGACATGGGCTCGCTGCACAAGGTGCTGGCGCGCGCCGGCGTGGACACCCATGGCGTGACGCTGCCGGGCCATGCCGGTCGGCCGGAGGACCTGCTCGATGTGCGGGTCGAGGACTGGATGGAAGTGGTGACCCGCCGCTACCGCGAGCTGTGCGCCCAGTACGACGTGGTGCACGTCATCGGCATGTGCCTGGGGGCCTTGCTGGCGGTCGAGCTGTGCAAGCGCGAATCGCATACCCGAGGCGCGCTCGTGTCGCTGTCGGCACCGGTATTCCTGGATGGCTGGAGCACGCCCTGGTATCGCGGGCTGCGCTACCTGCTGTATCACGTGCCGGGCGTGCCGCGCCGCATCCGGGTCGAGGAAGAGGACCCTTACGGCGTCAAGAGCGAATTGGTGCGGGCCTTCATCAAGGCGGGTTTCGCGCGTGGCGATGGCTTTCATTACCAGTGGGTGCCGCTGGCTTGCGTGCGCCAGGTGGATCGCCTGCGCGGCATGGTCAAGCGCGGGCTGGAACAGATGCGCTGCCCGACGCTGGTGATGCACGCGGTCGAGGACGAATTGACCAGCCCGCGCTCGGCGCAGCTGTTGGGCGAACGCATCCCGGGGGCATCGGTGGTGCTGCTGCGGGACAGCTATCACATGATCTGCGTGGACCATGAGCGCGAGCGGGTCATGCAGAACGTGCTGGAATTCCTGGGCAAGGACCCGGAGATCGTGCGAACGCGCCGGCGCGCCACGGAGTCGCGGCGTTGCCGCGCACAGGCGGCGCCGCAAGGGGCGGACCGCCTGCTGGCGGGGGCCCGCTAGCGGGGCGCTTCGCCGGGTCGGGCCTGGCGCGGCCTGCCTGCCGGGCGCAGGCCGATTGGGTGGCTTTCAGGCCGCAGCCGGCTGATCCGGTTGGTTGGGGTGCGACGGCCCTTGCGGATCGTTTTCGGCGTCGGGACGCGGTGGCACGGCGGGCAGGCCGAGACTCAGCCGCAGGCGCTGGCAATCCGGGTTGGGCGAGCCATCGGGCTGCCAGATGTCGAATTCGCGACAGGGCGTGGGGCGGTTTTCGTAGATGGCGCAATGGATGCCGGGCTTGCCCAGTTCACCGCGCAGCGAGATGCAACGACCGCCGCCCATTTCCGTGCCCTTCATGCAGGCCCGCAACGGGCTCATCTGCGTGACCAGTTCGACGGGCACGTGGCCGCCGTTTTCGCCGGCCAGCTCGCCGCAATAGAACGACACCCGGAAATGTGAGCAACAGGCGCCGCAGTCCAGACAGGGATTGGCGGCCGGATTGGCGTCGCCGGCCAGGGTGGCGGGCGACACGAACGTGATGACGGATGTCTCGAGCAGGGACATGGGGCGGGTCCGAAAGCCTGTCCGGCCCCGGCTACGGCTGGGCGCGGCCAAGCCATGCGGCCCGCGCGCCAAACAGATCCGGCAAGGGCGCGCGGTCAGGGCCGGCGCGGGATCAGGGTCGGAAATAGTAGCTGGATTCGGCTTGCGGCTGCTACGACTTTTTTCGGGGACGTGGCTGGAGTAGCATCGGGAACCGATTGCCGCCAGGACGCTACCCATGCATGCCAATTCCGCCTTCCCCGACGGCCGCGCCCGTTGCGGCTGGGTCGACACTTCCGTCGACTACATGGCCTATCACGACACCGAATGGGGCCGCCCGGAAGGCGACGACCGTGCCCTGTTCGAACAGCTCTGCCTCGAAGGCTTCCAGTCCGGCCTCAGCTGGCGCACCATCCTGAACAAACGCGAGGCTTTCCGCCGCGGCTTCGCCAATTTCGATCCGGCCAAGGTCGCGCGGTTTGGTGAAAAGCAGGTGCAGGCCTTGCTGGCCGATGCCGGCATCGTGCGCCATCGCGGCAAGATTGAAGCCGTCATCAACAACGCCCAGCGCGCGCTGGAAATGATCGAACGCGAAGGCTCGCTGGGCGCATTCCTGTGGCGCTACGAGGCGCCGTCGGGGGCGCCGTCCACGCTGGGCGCGTCTACGTCAGAACAATCCGAAGCCCTGTCCAAGGCGCTCAAGAAACTGGGCTGGAAGTTCGTCGGCCCCACCACGGTCTACGCGTTCATGCAGTCGGTCGGCATGGTCAACGACCACCATCCCGACTGCTATTGCCACAGCCTCAGCGAACGGGCGCGCAAGGCGTTCAAACGGCCGGCGTGACGGTCGCCGCGCCGGGTATGCAGTAACGCCCTTCGCGATAGGCCCAGCTGGGCCACAGGGCGTGGGCCAGCGCTTCGGCAGCCAGGTCCGGGTCCAGCGGCACCGGCGCGTAGTCTTCCGGCGCGGTGTAGCGGTACTGCACCGGCGTCTTGTTGGGGGCCATCACCAGCAGGTCGTTTTCCTTCAGGTAACCGTAGGTGTTGTCGTACTGCATGATGGCGCGGCCCGGCGTGCTGCGGGTCAGGTCGTGGCCGATCATGGGGTGTTCGGTGTCCACGCCCATCAGCGACAGCAGGGTGGGGGCCAGGTCGATCTGGCTGATCAGCCGGTCGTCGCGGCGGGCTTCGATGCCGGCTCCCAGGATCACGGCGGGAATATGGAAGTGGCGCACCGGCACCAGGCTGGCCCCGAACACGCGCGAATCGTGGTCGGCGGCAATCAGGAAGACCGTGTTTTCCCAGTAGGGCGCATCCTTGGCCCGCTCGAAGAAGCGGCCCAGCGCCCAGTCGGCATAGCGCACGGTGTTTTCCACGGTGGCGGGGTTGCCTTCGGTCTGGATGCGGCCCGCCGGGTATTCCCACGGCGAATGGTTCGACACGCTGAACGCCAGGGTGAATGTCGGCTGGTCGCCGTCTTCGCGCAGCAGGCGGTCAAGCTGATTGAACATGTCTTCGTCCGAGGCGCCCCAGGTGCCCACGAAGGCCGGATCCACGAAGTCTTCGCGGTCGACGATCTGCTTGAAGCCGTTGCCCAGGAAGAAGCCCTTCATGTTGTCGAAGTGCGACTCGCCGCCATAGATGAAGCGCGAGTGGTAGCCATGCCGGCCCAGCAGGTCGGCCAGCGAGAAAAAACCGCGTTGCGAGCGCGGCAGCTTCAGCACGGCCTGGGCCGGGGTGGGCAGAAAGCCGGTCACCACGGCTTCCAGGCCGCGTACCGAGCGCGTGCCGGTGGCATAGGCCCGGGTGAAGGTCCAGGCGTCGCGCGCCAGGGCGTCAAGCTCCGGCGTGAGGTTCATGCCGCCCAGGCCGGCGCTGTACTGTGCGCCCAGGCTTTCTTCCAGGATGATCACCAGGTTCAGTGGCCGCGCCGTCTTGCGGGTGGCGGGCTGGCGATGCAGGCTGGGGTGGTCGGCATGGGCGGGCGGATAGGGCAGGCCGGCCTGGGTCAGCACGCGGCGGTGCATGTCGTCTTCGTCCATGCCGCCGTACACGGCAGAGGCCGACTTTTCATTCTTCATGCTGTAGACGGCATAGAACACGTTGTAGAGCGAGTTCAGCGCCAGGGTATTGAGCATGCCGTCCGAGCTGTAGGCCACCGATGACGGGTTGATGGGCCGGTGGCCCAGCGTGCCGCGGATGGCCAGGATGACGGCGGCCAGGATGGCCAGGCTGGCCAGCGGCATTTGCCACCAGGCCAGTTGGGGGTCGGGCGTGGCGTGGCCGAAGAGGGCATAGGCGCCCCAGCCGATCAGCGCCAGCGCGCCGAAGCCGCCCAGCAGCGCGGCCTTGTAGCCGCGCCACAGCATGCCCGACACTTCGCGCGGGTGTTTCAGGTATTCGACGAACAGCCGGTTGGGCCGGGTGTCGTATTCCAGGATGAAGGGCGGCGTGGCCACTTCCAGGAACGCCAGCAGGATGAAGGCAACCAGGTACCAGATGCCGGCGGCCGTGGCGGCAAACGGCAGATGGCCCAGCCAGGGCGACAGTACCGCCGGCAAGGCAGCCAGCACGCAGATCTGATGGGCGTCGATGCGCAGGCCGCCAAGCAGCAGGGGGGCCAGGCCGCCCGCGTTGCGCACGCGCTGCCATTGCCAGCCAGCCAGCGCCAGGCGGCTGAGTGTCAGCAGCGCAAAGGCCGCCACCACGAAAATCAAGCTCGAATGCCGCATCGGGCCTCCAGGTAGTACTGCCGTCCGCCCCGGCCGGGATCGCGGGATCGGGCTGATCGCGCATTGGAACAGGGAGGGCGTCGAAATTTCGGTAGGGATTATTCCGTTCGGCGGCGCGAAAAACCGGATGCGGACCGGCTGCTTTGTAACTTTTGCCGACCGCGCGCTCTATGACACTGAAAAATCCGCACACATTATGAGGCCGGCAAGCTTAACCTGCCCGGCCGCGCGCGCTACCCTTGAGTTAATTAGGGCCGGGGCATTGGCGCCCCGGCGACAAAGGCAAGGTGATAACGATGACGCGCAGAACAAAAATAGCGGTCGGGATTGCCGGGGGGCTGGCCCTCCTGGTCGTGGTGCTGGGGGTGGTGATCGCCAATTTTGACTGGAACCGCGCCAAGCCCATGATCAACGAGCGGGTCACCGCGGCCATCGGCCGCCCCTTTGCCATCAATGGCGATCTGAGCGTGCAATGGACGCGAGAGCCCGACGAAGGGGGCTGGCGCGCGTGGGTGCCATGGCCGCACATCGTCGCCAACGACATCAGCGTCGGCAACACCGAATGGGCCAAGGCGCCGCAGTTCGCCACCTTGAAGCGCGGCGAATTCAGCCTGTCGCCGCTGCCGTTGCTGAGCCAACGCGTCGTGATCCGGCGCATCCAGCTGACCGAGCCCGCCGCTGATCTGGAACGGTTGGCCGACGGCCGCGCCAACTGGATTTTCACCCTGCCCGAATCGGGCGAGCCATCGCCCTGGGTGCTGGACATCAACGAGATCGGCTTCGACAAGGGGCGGGTGGGCTATGCCGACGCGATGCTGCAGGCCGACCTGACCGTGCTGGTCGATCCCCTGGGAAAACCGGTGCCGTTCGCCGACGTGGCCGGGGCGTCCTTCGCCGCGCAAGATGGGGCGGCCCCAGCGCCGCGCGACTATGTCTTCGGCTGGAAAGTGGACGGCAAGTACAAGGGGCTGGCCACCAAGGGCGAGGGCAAGGTGGGGGGCATGCTGGCCTTGCAAGACCCCAGGCAGCCGTTCCCGGTGCAGGCCGACGTGGCCATTGGCGGCACCAAGGCGTCGGTGACCGGCACCCTGACCGATCCGGCCAACCTGGGGGCGCTGGACCTGCGGCTGAAACTATCGGGCGGGTCCATGGCGCAGCTGTATCCGCTGACCGGTGTGACCTTGCCGGACACGCCGCCGTATTCCACCGACGGCCATCTGGTGGCCAAGCTGCACAACGCCGGGGGCGCGGTGTTCGACTACCGCGATTTCAATGGCCAGGTGGGCAATAGCGACCTGCACGGCGACGTGTCGTTTTCGCTGGCCGCGCCGCGCCCCAAGCTCACCGGCAAGCTCTCGTCCAGGCAACTGCGCATGGCGGACCTGGGACCACTGGTGGGGGTGCCTTCCGGCAAGGCGGCGCCAGCCCAGGACAAGCCCAAGGACGCGCCAGCCAAGCGTGCCGGCGGCAAGGTGCTGCCGGACCAGGCCTTTCGCACCGATCGCTGGCGCGACATGGACGCCGACGTCTCGCTGGAGGCCGGCCGCATCGTGCATGACGCCAAGCTGCCCCTGTCGGATCTGTCGGTGCACGTGGTGCTGCAGGACGGGCAATTGACACTGGACCCGCTGCGCTTCGGCATGGCGGGCGGCACCATGGCCGCGACACTGCGTCTGGACGGCTCCAAGGCGCCCATGACCGGTCGCGTGGACATGCATGCGAGGCGCCTGCGCCTGAAGCAGCTGTTTCCCGCCACGGAGTCCATGCAGAAGACGCTGGGGGAAATGAACGGCGACCTCGCCCTGTCGGGCACTGGCAATTCCGTGGCTGCGCTGCTGGGTACGGCGTCCGGTGACGTGAAGATGCTGGTCAACGATGGCGTGATCAGCCGCAGCCTGATGGAAATCGCGGGCTTGAACGTGGGTAACTACGTCGTGTCCAAGCTGTTCGGCGACGACGAGGTCAAGATCAATTGCGGCGCCGCCGACCTCGAAATGAAGAACGGCGTGATGACGCCGCGCGTCTTTGTGTTCGATACCGAGAACGCCCTGATCAACATCACGGGCCCCACCGACTTCAAGAACGAGAAGCTGGACCTGGACATCACGCCTGACAGCAAGGGCTTCCGGATCTTCTCGCTGCGCTCGCCCTTGTACGTGCGCGGCACGTTCGGCTCGCCTGACGTGGGCGTGCACGTGTTGCCGCTGGCCGCGCGCGGCGCGGGCATGGTGGCGCTGGGCGTGATCCTGACGCCGGCGGCGGGCCTCCTGGCGCTGATTGCGCCGAGCACGACCGACGACAATTCCTGCGCCACGCTGCTCAAGCAGATGCGTGTGCCGCCCAAGGCGCCAGCGCCGGCGCCCGCCAAGGGCAAGTAGGGCGGGCCGCGCAAAGCGGCCGGCGTGCCGGCCGTTTTGCGCGCGCAAGCCGTCAGGCCGGTTCAGCGCGGCAGCGCCATCCTTGCGCCGTCCGGCGCCTGCTGGTCGGCAATACAGACCGCGTTGCGGCCATGGTTCTTTGCGTAGTAGAGCGCGCGGTCGGCCTGCTGGATCACTTCATCGAGCGTTGCTCCGTGCAGCGGATACTGGGCCACGCCGGCCGACAGGGTGATCGGCGCGGGCAGGCCGGCCGCCGCGTCCAGCTGGGCCAGCTTCAGCCGCAGCCGCTCGGCGGTGGCCACGGCCGCCGCCAGCGGGGCGCCCGGCATCAGCATCACGAATTCCTCGCCGCCGCTGCGGGCAACGGTATCGCCGCTGCGCGAGCCTTCGGTCAACAAGGTGGCCAGGGCCTGCAAGGCGCGGTCGCCGGCTGCGTGGCCATAGCGGTCGTTGATGTGCTTGAAGTGATCGATGTCCATGGCCACGATCGACAGCGGCGTGTCCGCGGCCTGCAGCAGCGCCATCGCCTCGTCCAGGCCGCGGCGGTTCAGCAGCCCGGTGAGCGTGTCGGTGGTGGACGCGCGGCGCAGGTCGCGAATCTTGTGCTGGATCGACGCCAACCCCATCAGCAGCGCGCGCTTGAGCTGCGAGGCCTCGAAATACCACGACCGCACCTTGCGGATGCGTTCGGTCGAGTCGGGGTCCTGCATGCGCTTGGCGATGCTGGCCAGTTCCCCCAAGGGGCGGGCGATCCAGCGCGACAGCAGCCACAGCAGCACGATGGACAGCAGCAGCAGGGGCAGGGTGTTGCGGGCGGTGGCCATCAGCAGGTCGTTCAGCGGCAGCAACGTGCTGGCCACCGGCCGCTGCGCGATGATGGTCCAGCCCGTGCTGGGCACCGGCGCGTAGCCGGCCAGTATCTCGGCCCCGTCCGTGTCGGTGAAGCGCAGCTCGCCGGTTTCGCCGCGCAGCGCCGCGCCGAGCTTGGCCTTGTCGGCGGACATGTGGCCCAGGCGGCTGCGGTCGGGGTGGTAGATCAGCGTGCCGTCGCGCGCCAGCACGTACAGCAGTGAATCATCGCGGTTGAAATGCTGGCCCAGCAGACGGTCCAGCACATTGTCTTCGTGCAGATAGAGCGTGCCGGCGATATAGCCCAGGTAGCGATAGTCGCGTGAAAAGATCGGATGGGTGTACAGGATCAGCCAGCGGCCGGTGCTGGCGCGAAAGGGTTCGCTGATGAAGGGCCGCCGGGTGGTCAGCGCGGTCCTGGCCGCGTCGCTGGTCATCCGCTGGCCCTTCAACTGCGGGTACGAGGGCGACACGGCTTGCACCATGCCGTCCGGCGACACCACGAAGCTGGAATTGAAATGCCCCAGCTGTTCTTCCTGGCGGCGCGTTTCCGATACTGCGAGCTCGGGGTGGGCCTCCATGTCGGCCAGCACGTCGGCGCTGAAGGCCAGGTGACGGCGCAGGTCGCCCAGGAAGTATTCGGTGGTGGCGGCCAGCTTGGCCGCATAGACCCGATTGCTTTCCAGCGCGTTGTGCAGCAGCAGGTCGCGCTGGACGAGATAACTGGCATGCAGGCCTGCCGCGAGGACCAGGAAAATCGACAGCAGGCTGACCCACAGGATGAGGCGCCGGAGGTCGATGCGGAACATGGGAGATCCCGTCAGGAAGCTGCGCGGCCTGGGGGCAGGCCGGAAGGGGGCATGCCGCCTGTGAGCGCATCCCAGGCGCACATCGCCTGTCGCGCCACGGCTTGCAGGGTCTTGCGGCTGGCGCCGTCGCGCGCCTGGATGGACATTCCGTGAAGGATCGTGGTGTAGAAAGCGGCCAGACTTTTCAGGTCGGCCCCTGCGGGCAGTTCGCCAGCGGCCGCGCCGGCGGTCAAGCGGGCCAGGATGCGGCCTTGCATCTCGCGGCGGCTGTCGCCCAGGAAGGCGCCGACCCCAGCAGCGTTGCAGGCACCCGATGGCGCACCCAGCACGATCAGGCAGCCGGGCGGAGCGCCCGGCGCCGTGAAGCGGTCGGCGGCGGCCATCAGCATGCCTTGCACGGCGTCGCGGGCAGTGTCGGCATCGGTCAGCGCGCGGCGCGAGGCGGCGCCGTCGGTGTCGCGATAAAGCTGCACCGCTTCACGAAATAGTCCTTCTTTTGAGCCGAATGCGCCGTAAAGGCTGGGCGAGTTAATGCCCATCGCAGCCGTCAGATCGGCTAGCGATGCACCTTCATATCCCTTCGACCAGAACACTTCCATGGCCTTGCGCAAGGCCTGGGCTCGGTCGAAGTTCCGGGGGCGCCCACGTTCTGCCATGGGGCGCATTTTACTCGCGAGCGATATTTTGTGTTGATCGATAAAAAAATCGTTGACGGCCGAGTCGAGCCGATGGATGATATTTGTATTGATCAATACAAATTAAAGGATGACCCCATGCAGAATCTGAACGGAAAGGTGGCTTTCGTGACCGGCGGCAGCCGAGGCATCGGCGCGGCGATCGTGCGGAGCCTGGCCGCGGATGGCGCGAATATCGCATTCACCTACGTCAGCGCCGCGTCCAAGGAAGCAGCCACGGTGCTGGTGCGCGAACTGGAAGCCGGCGGCCGTCGTGCCCGCGCCATCCAGGCGGACTCGGCCGATCCGGCCCAGGTCCGCCAGGCGGTGGAGCAGGCCATTGAACAGCTGGGACCGGTGGACGTGCTGGTGAACAACGCCGGCATCTTCCTGGCCGGTCCGCTGGACGAGGTCACGCTGGAGGACTACGACCGCACGATGAACATCAACGTGCGTGCGCCTTTCGTCGCGATCCAGGCCGCGCAGGCGTCGATGCCGGACGGCGGTCGCATCATCAACATCGGCAGTTGCCTGGCCGAGCGCTCGGGGCGGGCCGGCGTCACGCTGTATTCGGCCAGCAAGTCGGCGTTGCTGGGCATGACCCGCGGGCTGGCGCGCGACCTGGGCGCCCGCGGCATCACCGTCAACGTGGTGCACCCCGGCCCCATCGACACCGACATGAACCCCGCCGACGGTGACCACGCCGCCGACCTGGTGGCGGTGCTGTCGTTGCCGCATTACGGCGAAGTGCGCGACATCGCCGGCATGGTCGCTTTCCTGGCCGGGCCGGATGGGCGCTACGTGACGGGGGCGAGCCTGGCGGTAGATGGCGGCTACGCGGCATGATGGGCAAGGCATGGGCGTTGCGGCGAGGTCGCAACGCCTTCGTCGACCGCGATATTTGTGGTTGATCAGCGACTGACTTGCACAAATAAAAAAAGCTCCCTATAATCTTGCTTCTTCGCAGTTCACACACATCAAGACGCGACGGCAACAGCGCAAGCCAAGCCCGGGCAAATTGAAGTGAATGAATGTGCAGGGCTGTTAGCTCAGTTGGTAGAGCAGCGGACTCTTAATCCGTAGGTCGAGTGTTCGAGCCACTCACAGCCCACCAGAATTCAAAAAGCCGTTGACGATGCAATCGTCAGCGGCTTTTTTCATTTTTGGTCGCTTGGGTGCCGGGCGGCCCCCATCGAATCACGGGGCTGAACCGCAGGACTGAACCACAGGACTGAACCACGGGGCTCATTCTGATTCCTTAGAAATCTCCCGCCATCGTAATCGCCCGGGCCTTGGCCTGTTCGATGGTGTCCGGCGCCAGGGCATCCCAGGTGTGTTCCACCGTCAGGCTGCGGACCTCTTGCACGCCGATGAACTTCAACCAGAAGTCGATGTAGTCAGCCTGGTGCGTGAACCCGGGGCTGCTCGCGCCTGCGCCCTGATCGTGGCTTTGTCCGCGCACATGGATCACCAGCGCGCGCTCGATCTGCAGCATGGGGCCATAGGCCTGGCCGTTGAAGGTGAACAGCATGTTGCGCTGGCTGACGAGGTCGATCAGGTGTTTGAGCTTGTAGGGGTAACCGAAATTCCACATCGGCACGCCCACGACGATCCGGTCGGCTTCCTGGAAACGCCTGGCGAGTGCTTCGATGCGCGCCCAGGCCGAGGATTCGACATCATCCATAGGCGCGTGGGACACACGCTTGTATTTGGCGCCGATCGTCCGACTGTCGAAGTCGGGCAAGTCCTCTTCCCAGACGTTCAGCGTATCGACTTCAAGCGACGGGCAGGCCTGGCCGCAGGCGTCGATGAACGCGTTGGCGATGGCAATGGACGCGGATTGTTCGCCGCGGGGGGAAGACACGATGTTCAGGAGACGCATGCGAGGTGATCCAAACGACCAGTGTGAGAGATGCCGTGGTCTGACACGTGCGCTGTCAGACGTCCTACGCAACTGGCATCTCAGATTTTTACGATTTCAATTGCAGTTGCAATCATTGGTGCGGCAATTCTATCGCCTTCCGATGTAATTGCAAATGCAATTATTGAGTGCCACGGACAGGCAAGCGGCGCATTAACCCAAGCCTTAAGGATGGTTGCACCCCAGCTAAACCACGTCGCGCACAGGCCTCTCTATAGTGACGGCATCGATTTCCTGGAGTGCCGTCATGTCCGTTGTTGCCTCGCCCGCCGCCTATCCCCGCGCGGTGTTGTTCGATCTGCTGACTGCTTTGCTGGACTCCTGGTCGGTCTGGAATGCCGCGGCAGGTTCCGAGGCCCGGGGCCGGGCCTGGCGGGCCGAGTACCTGCGCCTGACCTATGGTTGCGGCGCCTACCAGCCGTACGAACACCTGGTCGAGATGGCGGCCCGGGCCGTTGGCCTGCCGGCCGATGCGCCGGCGGCGCTGGAAGCCGGCTGGGATGGCCTGCCAGCCTGGGACGGCGCGCGTGAACTGCTGCAGGCGTTGCGGCCGCATTGCCGGCTGGGCGTGGTGACCAACTGCTCGCAGCGCCTGGGCCAGCGGGCGGCGGCGTTGCTGGGGGTGGATTGGGATGTGGTGGTGACCTCGGAAGAGGCGGGTTTCTACAAGCCAGACCCGCGGCCGTATGCGTTGGCATTGGCTCGGCTGGACACGCCTGCCTCCCAGGCGGCGTTCGTCGCGGGGTCGGGCTACGACCTGTTCGGCACCAGCAAGGTGGGGCTGCGCACCTACTGGCATAACCGGGTCGGCCTGGCGTTGCCGGAAGGCGCCCCGGCGCCGGAGGTGCAGTCGCCGCGATTGGAAGCCGCCGTGCCCTGGCTGGCCCGCTTTCAGACAGACGCGCCGGTGCGTTGAACCCGGCCAGGAAAACAGGCTGGCGACGGCTGCCATTGCCTCAGCCGCGGTACAAAATGTTGCGCGCTGTCCGCTGACACGCGCGGCATGACTGGACGTAACATGATTCTTGCTGCCGGCATCCGCCGGCGCACCGACAGGATCGTGGAGGTTGTCATGTACTCAAGAACAATACTCAAGCGTATCGCTGTAGTTGCCGCATCAGGGGCGTTGATGGCGGGTTGCGCCACCCAGCAGCAGACCAATACCGCGGTGGGCACGGGCGCGGGGGCCGCTATCGGCGCAGGCATCGGCGCCCTGATCGGCCACGGGACGGGCGCTGCGGTTGGCGCCGGCATCGGTGCGGTGGCCGGCGGATTGGTCGGCTACAACTGGAAGGTGGTCAAGGATGACGTCCAGCGTTCGGGCGCGTCCTCGCTGGGCATCGATGTGGTCGAGATGCCGGATGGCAGCCTGAAGGTCAACATCCCCAGCAACGTGTCGTTCGATACGGACAAGACCGACCTCAAGCCGGCGCTGCTGCCGGTGCTGGACAGCGTGGCGCGTTCGCTCAACCAGCATCCCGAACTGCGGGCCAAGGTGGTGGGCCATACGGACAGCACGGGCGCACTGGCGCACAACCAGACGCTGTCGGTGAATCGCGCGCGCAGCGTGACGGACTACCTCTCGCGCCAGGGCGTGGCAGCGACACGCTTGTCGATCGAAGGCCGTGGCCCCAACGATCCGATCGGCGACAATGCCACCGCAGACGGCCGCGCGCTGAACCGCCGGGTCGAGATCTACCTGTACGCGGTCAAGCAGTAAGGCCGCTTGGCGGGGCCAGGGAGCCTGGGGCGAGCCCTGTGCGGGCAGCCGGTCCTGGCACCTGGCCCCGCCTATTTTTCTGGAGTTCACCATGAGCATGTTTCCCCCTGCGCGTATCGGCACCGACATCGCGGTTGCCGCACTGTCCGGCTGGCAGGCCGTGGCCATGCGCGATGCCATCGAGAAGCGGTTTCGCTTCGCCAGTTTCAACGCGGCCTTCGGCTTCATGTCTCGGGTGGCCATGTTTGCTGAAAAGCTGAACCATCATCCTGAATGGACCAACGTCTACAACCGGGTGGACGTGATGTTGACCACGCACGACGCGGGCGGCGTGACGGAACTGGACGTGCGCATGGCGCAGTTCATGGATGAAGTCGCTGCACAGATGGGCGCGACCGCGCCGAAAGCGGCGTCGTAGCCGCGGCATTCGGAAAATGCGCGGCGCCAAAAAGAAAACCCGCCGACAGGCGGGTTTTGCTTGAAGCCCGGGGCCTCAGTTGCGCACGTAGTAGATGCGCATGGCTTGCTGCTTCTGGGCGCCGTCCATGACGCGCAGCACCACGACCTTGGGGGTGAAGCCGTCGGGCAGCTTCAGTTGGCCCAGGGCGTAGTCGTAGCGGTCGACATTGAGTGACGGGCCTTCCGGCGTGATGGTGGCGGCGCGGCCGTTGGGGTAGCTGCCGTCGATGGAGAAGGTGAGCGTGCCCTTGAAGGGCGCGCCGGTGCGTTCTTCGCGCATCACCAGCACCTGGTAGTCGAGCTGGCCGGGTTGGCGCTTGAAGGTGGCCGAGCGGATGCCCAGGTTGCCGCCGCGGGGATCGGGCGGCATGGCGTCCTGGAACAGGACCAATTCCTTGTTCTGGGTTTCCAGCTTGGCGCGGGCCTCGGCCAGGTCGGCGGTGAGCTTTTCGTGACCGGACTTGTTGGCGTCGCGCTGTTGCGTGGCTTCTTCGAGCTGGCTTTGCAGACGCTGGTTCTCAAGCTTGGAGGCGCTGAGTTCGCTGTGCAGCTGCTCGGATTGCTCGACGGTCAGGCGTTGCGGGCCGTAGTTGGTCTGCAGGAAGAGCACGCCGCCCGCGCCCAGGGCGATGCCCACCAGCAGCAGGACCAGCCAGCGCGGCATGCGGCGCGTGCGTTGGCCGGGTTGGTATACGGAGGGCTTGAATACGGCCCGTTGCGATCTTCCGAACATCCCCATTCCTAGAAAACTTCCTGTGTGGTGCCGGGCTGCGCGCTGCGCGCGCGAGCCAAAGCGTCAGAGAATACCCGGTTAACCCGGGGCGTTGGGCGCGCGGACAAGCCTCGTTGCGCACCTTGATATTGTGAAATATGTGGACATTGGTCGGAATTCAAACCGGGCGGGCAGCGAGCTGCGCGTCAAGGTCGGCCAACCGTTGGGGGGTGCCGACGTCTGTCCATCGGCCTGTATGACGTGCGCCGCGGACCTTGTCCTGTTCCATGGCATGCCGGAGCAGGGGGGCCAGTTTGGCGGTGGTGCCGGGGGCAATGCCCGCGAACAGGCTGGGATGGTAGACGCCGAAGCCGGAATAGGTCAAACGGGGTTCGCCGTGGTCATGCATCCGGCCATCGGGTTCCAGCACGAAATCGCCCGTGGGGTGGTGCGCCGGGTTGTCGACCATGAGCAGCCAGGCGCTGTCCGCCGGCAGGCGGGCGGCCAGGGCGGGGGCGGTGGCCACGTCCCAGTCACACCAGATATCGCCGCTGATCACCAGAAACGGGGCCGGACCCAGCAGCGGCAGGGCCTGGGCGATGCCGCCCGCCGTTTCCAGGGCGGTGCCTTCCGGCGAATAGCGGATGCGCACCCCGTAGGCCGCGCCGTCGCCAAGCGCGCGTTCGATCTCGTGCCCCAGCCAGGCATGGTTGATCACCACGTCGCGGATGCCGGCTGCGGCCAGGCGTTCCAGGTGCCAGACGATCAGTGGCTTGCCGCCGACCGGCAGCATGGGCTTGGGCAGGCGGTCGGTCAGCGGGCGCATGCGCTCGCCGCGGCCCGCGGCCAGGATCATGGCCCGCATCAGAAGGTGTACCCGACGCTGACCTGGCGGTCGTCCAGCTTGTCCAAGAGGCGCAGGAGGGGGGTGAAGACCCCATAGCGCTGGGCCACCTGGCGCACGTAGCCGTTCACGCGGGGCATGTGGGCCAGGTAATGGGCCTTGCCGTCGCGGTGGTTCAGGCGCGCGAACACGCCCAGGATGCGCAGGTTGCGCTGCAGGCCCATCCATTCGTAGGCGCGGTGGAACTCGGCGAAATCGGCGTCCACGGGCAGGCCGGCGGCGCGCGCCATTTCCCAGTAGCGGATGGCCCAGTCCAGTTGCTGCGGCTCTTCCCAGGTGGTGCGGGCGTCGGTGACCAGCGACGCCAGGTCATAGGTGATGGGGCCGGCCAGCGCGTCCTGGAAATCGATGACGCCCGGGTTGGGGCCATATTGCGGCTGGTCGCAGACCATCAGGTTGGGCGAATGGAAGTCGCGGTGCACCAGCACGGTGGGCTGGTTGCCGTTGCTGGCGGACAGCAGGGCGAAGATCTTTTCCAGGGCCAGGGCGGTCTTGTCGTCGATCGTGACGCCATGGTGCTTCTGCACGTACCACTCGGGGAACAGCTTGAGTTCATCGGCCAGCCGGGCGGTGTCGTAGGGGGCCAGGCCGGTGGTGGCCGACTGTTGCAGCCGCACCAGCGCGGCCAGGGCATCGCGGTACAGCGATTGCAGGCGGGCGTCGTCCAGGCCCTCCTGGATGCGTTGGTAATAGGTCTGCTCGCCCAGGTCGGACAGCAGCAGCAGGCCCTGGTCCAGGTCTTGCGCCAGCACGGCGGGCACGTTCAGGCCGGCATCGCGCAGCAGTTGCCCCACGTGCAGGAACGGGCGGCAGTCTTCGTGCTGGGGCGGGGCGTCCATGACAATCAGGGTGCGGCCGGCGGCGTCCAGGCGGAAATAGCGGCGGAAGCTGGCGTCGGCAGAGGCGGGGCGCAGCGAGTCCAGCGTCAGGCCCAGCTCGGCGGGCAGGCCTGCCAGCCAGGCGCGGATCTGCGCCAGGCGGGAGTCGTGATCGTTTTTCAAGGAAGATCCGTGTCAGAAGGGCAATATTGCTGAAATTTGGGTTCCGCGCACATAAGGCTGGGCGTCTGGCGCGGCTTCTCTATAATACCGGCTCGTTTCCGTTAGCATTGGCCCTTCTTGGGCGCCAGTGCCTGGTTCCCCCATCGTAAAAAAGGGCTGTTTTCACTCGTGCGCAAGGTTCGGTGGTTGATCCTATCTGCTATCAGCGTCGCCGGGGCCGCTCAGGCCCAGGGCAGCCAGGGTTCGGCTCCCTCGTCGACGTCGATCACCGCGGCTCCCGAGCTGCGCACCTCCCCCGGGCTGCGGATGCACCGCCTGCCGGACGGGAACATCCCGGCCTACATGGAGGCGGACACGATCGAAGGTGATCCGGATTCCGACCTGACCCTGACCGGCGCGGCGCAAGTGCGCCGCATCGACGGCGTGATCAAGGGCGACCGTATCAATTACCGCAAGGACACGGGCGACGTCGACGTCCAGGGCAATGCGCGCATGATGCGCGACGGCACCCTGGTGACCGGTCCGAACGCCAAGTTCAACGTCGACAAGTATTCCGGCGAAGTCGAAAAGCCGAACTTCTGGCTCGGCGCCACCGGCGGCTTCGCCGTGGCGGACAAGGCCGACATCTTCAGCAAGTCGCAGATGCGGCTGCACACGGTGACCTACAGCGGCTGCGCTTGCGAGACGCCGTCCTGGTACATCAAGGCCAACACGGTCGACATCGACTTCGACGAAAACGAAGGCGTGGCCCGTAACGGCGTGCTGTATTTCAAGGATGTGCCGATCCTGGCGTCGCCCTACATGACCTTCCCGGTCAAGAAAGAGCGCAAGTCGGGCTTCTTGATGCCCACGTATGGCACCACCAGCAAGGGTGGCTTCGACTTTTCGTTGCCTTACTATCTGAATATTGCGCCGAACTACGACGCCACGATTCAGCCGCGTTACTTCTCCAAGCGTGGTTTGCAGATGGGGGGTGAGTTCCGTTATCTGGGATCGGCACTGGGGTCCAGCTATGGGGGCGCCATTTATGGTGCATATCTACCTAACGACAATGTTACGGGCGATGACCGCTGGATGTACTGGTGGCGTCACCAGCAACTATTCTCCAATGGCTTTTACGCCGATTGGGACGTGGCCAAAGTATCCGATAACGACTATTTCCGGGATATTTCGCAGTTGGGCCTGAATCAGGCGTCGACCACCTACCTGCCGCAGCGCGCGCGCGTGGGTTGGGCATCGAACTACTGGAGCGCCTATGCTCAGGTCTATAAATACCAGACCTTGCAGGATCCCAATGCGCTGCTGACGCCGCCGTACGACAAGGAACCCGAACTATTCCTGCGTGGCGCGCGTTATGACTGGGGCGGCTTCGACTTGGACTGGACTTCGACGGCGGTTCGCTTCAGCCAGCCGCTCTTTCTGGGCAAGCGAAATGGTCCCAACGGCGATCGCCTGCAGACCTATCCTACGGTGTCTTACCCCATCGTCCGCCCGGGTTGGTTCGTCGTGCCCAAGGTGGGCGTCAATTACACCCAATATCAGACCAGTTGGTACGGCAGCGACTGGCTCGGTCTGAATTCTGGCACGGCCAATGCCGGCACGTCTGTCGGCTATCCACGTTCGCAATCGCGCACCGTGCCGATAATGTCGCTGGATACCGGCCTGATCTTCGAACGCGACACCACGCTGTTCGGCAAGGCGTCGACACAAACGCTGGAACCCCGCCTGTACTACCTGCGCGTGCCGTATCGCGACCAATCCAAGATTCCGGTCTACGACACGTCGTTGTCCGACTTCAGTTTTTCGCAGGCGTTCGAAGAGAACATCTATACCGGTGGCTGGGACCGCATTTCCAATGCCAACCAGTTGACCGCCGCGCTGACGACCCGCTGGCTCGACGCCTCGACCGGTTTCGAGCGCGCCTCGCTGGCCGTGGCGCAGCGCTTGTACTTCGCGGATCAGCAAGTGACCCTGCCGGGCGAGACGCCGCGCGAAAACGTGCGGTCCGACTTCCTGGTAGGTGCCAGCGCCGCCCTGACCGACACCTTCAGCACGGAAGTGGCGGCGCAGTACAACCCCTACGACAACCGTTGGTCGCGCACCTTGCTGAGCGGCCGCTGGTCGCCGCAGCGCCTGACGACGATCGCATTGGCGTACCGTTACCAGCGTGACCCACAGACGGGCGTGGCCTACCAGCCCCAGGGCCAGAACCAGGTCAGCCTGGCGGTGCAGTGGCCGTTCACCAAGCGCTGGTATGGCGTGGGCCGGGTTGACTACTCGCTGCGCAACGGGCCTTCCAGCACCGTGAGCGGCACGACCGATTCCCCGCGTATCACGCAGGCCATCGCCGGCCTCGAGTACAAGGGCAATTGCTGCTGGGTCGGCCGGATGGTGTTCCAGCGTTATGCCGTGTCTGCCACCGATGCCAACACGGCGCTGTTTTTCCAGCTTGAGTTGACCGGACTGGGTTCCCTGGGAACCGATCCGATGAACCTGCTGAATAGAAGTATCCCCGGTTATTCGAACATCACCCCGCCTGTTCCTACCGGGACCACATTTGAAAGGTATGAATGATGCGTAGGTTGCACTCTTTGCGTCGCTTCTCCGGCAACGCGCTGTTGCTGGCCGTTTGCGCCGCCTTCTCCGCCGCGCATGCGGCGGAGCCGACCGGCAAGGGCGGCAAGAACGCGCCCACCGCGCAGAAAGCCGCGTCGCAGCCTGCTGGCGAGCAGTTCGTCGACGGCATTGCCGCCGTGGTCGACAAGGACGTGATCACCCTGCGCGAACTGCGCGATGCCTCGCTGCGCATTGCCGGCGAACTCAAGGCGCGTGGCATCCAGGTGCCTGACGACAAGACGCTGCAGCACCAGGTGCTGCAACGCCTCATCATGGAGCGGGTGCAGCGCCACGAAGCCGACCGCATGGGGATCCGGGTGGACGACGCCCAGGTCGACCAGGCCATCAAAACCATTGCCGAGCGCAACAAGATCAGCGCGGCGCAACTGCGCCAGGAAATCGAGAAGTCCGGCACTACCTG
Source organism: Achromobacter sp. NCFB-sbj8-Ac1-l (assembly GCF_052695805.1). NCBI lineage: Bacteria > Pseudomonadati > Pseudomonadota > Betaproteobacteria > Burkholderiales > Alcaligenaceae > Achromobacter > Achromobacter sp. NCFB-sbj8-Ac1-l. The sequence continues at coordinate 898,920 of NZ_CP199812.1, forward strand.
GGACAGCTACCGCAAGTCCCTGCGTGACGAGATCCGTTCGGATCGTCTGCGCCAGCGCGCGGTGGATTCCAACATCGTCATCTCCGATGCCGAAGTGGACGCCTTCCTGAAAGACCAGCGCCGCAATCCGGCATTCGCCGCCGCCGCGCAGCCGGCCCAGCAGGCGCAGCAACCGGCCCAGCCGCAAGCGGCGCCCGAGCAGGCTGCGGCCCCCGCGGGCCCCATGCTGTACGCCGTGGCGCAGATCCTGGTGCGCGTGCCGGAAGGCTCGTCACCGGACCAGGTGGCAGCCTTGCGCAAGAAGGCTGAAGAACTGCTGGCGCGCGCCAAGCGCGGCGACGACTTCGCCAGCCTGGCCGCCGCCAGTTCCGATGGCCCCGAAGCCCTTCAGGGCGGGGTCATGGGCGTGCGTCCGCTGGACGGCTGGCCCGACCTGTTCGCCAAGGCCATCGCCAACCTGCAAAAAGGCCAGGTCAGCACGCTGCTGCAAAGCGGCAACGGCTTTCATATCCTGAAGGTCATGGACCGCGGCACCGCGCAGCCCGCACCCAGCCGTACGGCACGTGCGCCGGTGCCCACGCCGGCCCCGCAACCGCGTCCGCAGCCCCAGGCGCAAGCGCCGCAAGGCCCGGTGGAAGTGATGCAGACGCACGCGCGTCACATCCTGATCAAGACCTCCACCGTCATGAGCGACGAGCTGGCTCGCCAGCGGCTCGAACAGGTGCGTCAGCGCCTGGTGGCCGGCGATGCCAAGTTCGAAGACATGGCACGCCAGTACTCGCAGGACGCGACGGCGCCGCAGGGCGGCGATCTCGGCTGGCTGAATCCGGGCGAGACCGTGCCGCCGTTCGAGGCCGCGATGAACGCGCTCAAGCCGGGTGACATCAGCCAACCGATCCAGACGCCGTTCGGCTGGCACCTGATCCAGGTCGAAGAACGCCGTCAGCATGACGCCACCGACGACCTGGCGCGCATGAAGGCTCGCCAGATCCTGTTCGAGCGCCGCGCCCAACCCGCTTTTGAAGATTGGCTTGATCAACTGCGCGCCCAGGCGTACGTGGACAACCGCCTTGAAAAGCAGGACCGTATCAACCAGAACAACCGCTGATCACCAGCCCGGGCTTTTCATGTCTTCACACCAGGCGCGCAAGCGCTTTGGCCAGAACTTCCTGACCGACGAGAGCGTGGTCGAGTCCATCGTCCGGGCGGTCGGGCCCGCCCGCGACGATACCGTGGTCGAGATCGGCCCCGGCTTGTCTGCCCTGACCCGGCCACTGCTCGAACGGCTGGACCACCTGACCGCGGTTGAAATCGACCGCGATCTGGCGGCCCGCCTGCGCAAGCAATTCGAACCCGATCGCCTGACGGTGGTCGAGGCAGATGCCTTGACCGTGGATTTCTCGCAGTTCGGCAAGGGCCTGCGCGTGGTGGGCAACCTGCCGTACAACATCTCCAGTCCGCTGCTGTTTCACCTGATGACCTGGGCCGACCACATCCGCGACCAGCACTTCATGCTGCAGCGCGAAGTGATCGATCGCATGGTGGCGCAGGCTGGCAGCGGCGATTTCAGCCGCCTGTCGGTGATGCTGCAATCGCGCTACCGCATGCATAAGCTGTTCGACGTGCCGCCCGAGGCCTTCGATCCGCCACCCAAGGTGGTGTCTGCCATCGTGCGCATGGTGCCGTTGCCGGCCGACCGCCTGCGGCCGGTCAGCGAACGCGCCTTCGAAACGGTGGTGGCCCGTGCGTTCTCGCAGCGTCGCAAGATGCTGCGCCGGGTGCTGGCCGACTGGGCACCGCAGGTGCCCTGGGAAGCGCTGGATATCGCGCCGACGGCGCGTGCCGAAGACATTTCGGTGGACCGATACATCCGCTTGTCCGATGCGCTGGTCGAGGCCGGCATCCTGCAGCGCGGCTGACGCGGCATCCCCCCAAGAAAGCCCGCGTCGCGCGGGCTTTTTTTCGTGTCGTGAAAGCGCGAAGGACTACAGCATGCGCTTTTGCGCTGCCATCCATAGCTGCATGACATCGCGCGCGCGATCGTGCAGCAGGCGTTCGGCATCGGCCAGCGCCTGCTGCAGCGTGATGGGGCCGGGCGCCAGGCTGAAGGCGGCGCTGATGCCGCCGGCGTGCAGGGCCTCGTAACCCTCGCCCAGCGAACCGGCCAGGGCGACCACCGGCACACCGGCCTGGCGCGCGATGCGGGCGACGCCGGCCGGTGTCTTGCCGCGCAGGGTCTGGGCGTCCATGCGGCCTTCGCCGGTAAACACCAGCGTGGCTCCTTCCATGGCCGCGGCCAGGCCGCCGAGTTCGGCGACGATGTCGACGCCGGGGCGGAAGTGCGCATTGAGGAAGGTCTTGGCGGCAAAGCCCAGTCCACCCGCGGCGCCCGCGCCGGCCTCGTCGCGGTGGTCGGCGCCCAACTGGCGCGCACAGACATCGGCGAAGTGCGACAGCATGCCATCCAGCGTCTGCACCTGCTCGGGCGTAGCGCCTTTTTGCGGACCGAACACATGGGATGCGCCTTGCGGCCCGCACAGGGGATTGTCGACGTCGGAGGCAATGTCGAAGCGGACGTTGGCAAGGCGCGCATCCAGCCCGCGCGCGTCGATGCTGGCGAGTTGGCCCAGTGCGCCGCCGCCGGGCGGCAAGCTGCGGCCGTCCTTGTCGAGCAGGCGCAGGCCCAGCGCGGTGAGCATGCCGGCGCCGCCGTCGTTGGTGGCCGATCCGCCCAGGCCCAGGATGATGTGCTTGGCGCCGGCGTCCAGCGCGGCCACGATCAATTCACCCACGCCGTGGCTGCTGGCGCGCAGGGGGTCGCGCTTGGACGGCGCGATCAGTTCCAGGCCGGCCGCCGCGGCCATTTCGATGATGGCCGTGCCGTCATCGAGCAGGCCCCAGATGGCATCGACCTTGTGGCCCAGCGCGTCGTTGACCGTGCGTTGCCGCGCCTGGCCGCCCGCCGCGGCCAGCACGGCCTGCACCGTGCCTTCGCCGCCGTCGGCCATGGGGATGCAGACGGTCTGCGCGCCGGGAAAGGCGGCCTTGACGCCGCGCGCGATGGCCGCGGCGGCAACGGGTGCGGAAACGCTTTCTTTGAACGAGTCAGGAGCGATGACGATTTTCACGATGGCGGCGGCAGAGAGGGTGTCAGGGTGTTGACCATGATACCCGCGCGTTCGCGGGCGGCGTACCATAACGCTTTCGTTGTTCATGTGAGAGTGGATCGCCATGCCTGTATTGCGCCGCACCAAAATTGTCGCCACCCTGGGCCCGTCGACGTCGACGCCAGAACGCATCGACGCCATGATCAAGGCGGGCCTGGACGTCGCACGGCTGAACTTCTCGCACGGCAGCGCCGACGATCACCGCGAACGCGCCCGCCTGGTGCGCGAGACCGCGGCGCGGCAAGGCCGCTTCGTGGCCATCATGGGCGATCTGCAAGGCCCCAAGATCCGCATCGCGCGCTTCACCGACAAGCTGGTGCACCTGCAAGTGGGCCAGCCGTTCACACTGTCGCGCGTGTATCCGAAAGACGCCGGCACGGCCAGCATCGTAGGCATTGATTACCCCGAACTGGTGCAGGACTGCCGCGTGGGCGACGAGCTGCTGCTCGACGATGGTCGCGTGGTGCTGGTGGTGGACCGGGTCGAAGGCGACGAGGTCCACACCACCGTCACGGTGGGCGGCCCGCTGTCCAACAACAAGGGCATCAACCGGCGCGGCGGCGGTTTGTCCGCGCCCAGCCTGACCGACAAGGACCGGGTCGACATCAAGCTGGCCGCCGAAATGCAACTGGACTTTGTTGCCGTGTCGTTCCCGCGCTACGGCAGCGACATCGACGAAGCGCGCGAGCTGCTGCGCGCGGCGGGCAGCGAGGCCTGGATCATCGCCAAGATCGAACGCGCCGAAGCGGTGGCCGACGACGAGGCGCTGGACGCGCTGATCCGCGCCAGCGATGGCGTGATGGTGGCACGCGGCGACCTGGGCGTGGAAGTGGGCGACGCCGAACTGGTCGGCATCCAGAAGCGCATCATCCAGCACGCGCGCACGCTGAACAAGGTGGTGATCACCGCGACCCAGATGATGGAGTCCATGATTTCCAGCCCGATGCCCACGCGGGCCGAAGTGTCCGACGTGGCCAACGCGGTGCTGGACTACACCGATGCCGTGATGCTCTCGGCCGAAAGCGCCTCGGGCCAATACCCGGTCGAGACCGTGCAGGCCATGGCGCGCGTGTGCCTGGGCGCCGAAAAGCACCCCACCAGCACCAAGTCGCACCATCGCCTGGGCGAAACCTTCACCCGCTGCGACGAGACCATCGCGCTGGCGGCCATGTATGCGGCCAACCATTTTCCGGGCGTGAAAGCGATCATCGCGCTGACCGAAAGCGGCCACACGCCGCTGATCATGTCGCGCATCCGCTCCGGCGTGCCGATCTACTGCTACAGCCCGCACAGCGTCACGCAGAATCGCGTCACCATGTTCCGCGGCGTCTACACCATTCCGTTCGCACCGTCCGACTACGAGCCGGCCGACCTGAGCAACGCCGCCATCGATGAACTGAAGAAGCGCAACCTGGTGAAAGAGGGCGACTGGGTCATCCTGACCAAGGGCGACTTCTACCGCGACAGCGGCGGCACCAATGGCATGAAGATCCTGCTGGTCGATTGATCGGGCTGCGGCGTCGGTCCGGATCAGGACCGGCGCCGCGGGCGTTCAGCCGAAGAACCAGTAGCACACCCCGATGGCCGCGAGCACGCCGGCCAGGTCGGCGACCAGCGCGCAGCCGACCGCATGGCGCGCACGCAAAATGCCGACCGAACCGAAGTACACGGCCAGCACGTAGAAGGTGGTTTCGGTGCTGCCTTGCACCACTGCCGCCAGCAGCGCCGGAAAACTGTCCACCCCGAAGTGCGTCATGGTCTCGAGCATCAGGGCGCGGGCTGCGCTGCCCGAGAACGGCTTGACCAGGGCGGTGGGCAGGGCATCCACGAAGCGCGTGTCCCAGCCGGCGTGGGCGGCGACCCAACGAATGCCATCGAGCAGGAAGTCCAGCGCGCCGGAGGCCCGCAACACGCCCACCGCGCACAGCATCGCCACCAGGTACGGCAACAGGCTCTTGGCGATGTCGAAGCCTTCCTTGGCGCCTTCGATGAAGGCCTCGTAGACCGGCACTTTTTTCCAGGCGCCCACCACCAGGAAGGCGAGCAGGATGCCGAACAGGGCCAGGTTGCCCATCAGCGACGACAGCGCGGCGATGGCGTTGGCCGACATGCTGGCCAGGAGCGCCATGAAGCCGCCCAGCACCAGCGCCACGCCGCCCAGCCACAGCAGGATGACGGGATCGGCCAGCCGCAGGCGCTGGCAGGCCGCCACCGCCAGGAAGCCGGCCAGCGTGGATGCGCTGGTGGCCAGCAGGATCGGCAGGAACACCAAGGTGGGATCGGCCGCGCCTTGCTGGGCGCGGAACATGAACAGGGTCACCGGCAGCAGCGTCAATGATGACGCGTTCAGCACCAGGAACAGGATCTGCGCGTTGGTGGCGGTGTCCGGCTTGGGATTGAGCGATTGCAGCTCGCGCATGGCACGCAGGCCGATGGGCGTGGCGGCATTGTCCAGTCCCAGTCCGTTGGCGGCGAAATTCAGCGTGATGAGGCCGATGGCCGGATGGTTGCGCGGCACCTCCGGCATCAGCCGGGCGAACAGCGGGCCGAGCAGCCACGCCAGCTTCTCGACCAGGCCCGCGCGCTCGGCGATGCGCAGAAACCCCAGCCATAGCGTCAGGGTGCCGAACAGCAGCACCATGACTTCGACCGAGATGCGCGCCATGTCGAACAGGCTGGCGACCATGGCGCGAAAGACGTCGGGCTCGCCGATGGCCAGCCAGCGGTACAGGGCGGCAGCGGTGGCCGTCAGGAAAAAGCCCAGCCAGAGTTTGTTCAGCATGCGGCGTGTGCCTGGATAGCGGTTGATTGCGTTCCCGCAAAGGGGAGGCCCATTGTCGCAGAGTCAGCCCGCTCCAGCTTGGCCCCGGCCCCCCAATTCTGGTACTTTGACCCGATACGCCCAGTGGCATCGAACAAGAAGGGGAGCACATGGATTTGAACGCATGGCGCCGGCGCCGCATCTCCGAACCCGCTTATCGTTGGGCCCGCAAGGCCATGCCGCCGCTGTCGCCCACCGAACGCGAAGCCATCGAGGCTGGCGACACCTGGTGGGATGCCGACCTGTTCACCGGCAACCCCGATTGGCGCAAGCTGCTCGATGTGCCCGCCGCCACCCTGACGCCCGACGAACAACGCTTCATCGACGGCCCCGTGGCGCAGCTGTGCGCCATGCTGGACGAATGGGACATCACCTGGAACCGGCGCGACCTGCCGGCCGAGGTCTGGGCGTTTCTGAAGGCACAGCGCTTTTTCGGCATGATCATTCCCAAGCGCTACGGCGGGCTGGGTTTTTCGCCTTACGCGCATTCCGAAGTGGTGCGGCGCATTTCCGCCTATTCCATCACCGCCGGGGTCACTGTGATGGTGCCCAATTCGCTGGGACCGGGCGAGCTGCTGCTGCAGTTCGGCACGCCCGCCCAGCGCGACTACTGGCTGCCCCGCCTGGCCGATGGCCGCGAGGTGCCGTGCTTCGGGCTGACCAGCCCCGAGGCCGGTTCCGACGCCGCGTCCATGGTCGATACCGGCATCGTCTGCCGTCAGGTGGTCGATGGGCGCGAGCTGATCGGCGTGCGGCTGAACTGGCACAAGCGCTACATCACGCTGGGGCCGGTGGCCACGGTGCTGGGGCTGGCATTCAAGATGTCGGACCCCGATGGCATCCTGGGCGGCGCGCGCGACATCGGCATTTCGGTGGCGCTGGTGCCCACCGACGCGCCCGGTGTCGAGATCGGCCGCCGCCACCTGCCGGCCATGCAGGTGTTCCAGAACGGCCCCAACCGCGGCCACGACGTGTTCGTGCCGCTGGACGCCCTGATCGGCGGGGCCGAGCGCGCCGGCCACGGCTGGCAGATGCTGATGAGCGCGCTGGCTGCGGGGCGCGGCATTTCGCTGCCATCGCTGTCGGCCGCCGCCTGCGTCATGAGCGCCCACGCCACCGGCATGTATGCCCGGGTGCGTGAACAGTTCGGCATCCCGGTAGGCAAGTTCGAGGGCGTGCAGGAAAGGCTGGCCAGCCTGGCGGGCAATGCCTACCTGGTGGAAGCCGCTCGCCGGTTGACCTGCGCGGCGCTGAACCAGGATGTGAAGCCCGCGGTGGTGTCGGGCATCATGAAGTACCACGCCACCGAACGCATGCGGGTGTCGGTCAACGACGCCATGGACGTGCATGCCGGCCGGGCGGTCATCGACGGGCCCAGCAATTACCTGGGTGCGCTGTACCGCGCGGTGCCCATCGCCATTACGGTGGAAGGCGCCAACATCCTGACCCGCAACCTGATCATCTTCGGCCAGGGTGCCATCCGTGCCCATCCGTACCTGATGCCGGAAATGCTGGCGCTGGGCAACCCCGACGAAGAGCGCGGCATGGAGGTCTTCCATGACGTGTTCTGGCGTCACTTGCGGCACACCGGCATGAATGCGCTGCGTGCCATCGGCCGCGCCTGGACGGGCGGCGTCCTGGCGCCGACGCCGGTGTCCGGGCCCACCGCCCGGCACTATCGCCGGCTGGGGCGCTATGCGTCCGGCTTCGCGCTGCTGGCGGATGCCACGCTGGCCCAGCTGGGCGGCGGGCTGAAGCGCCGCGAGATGATCTCGGCGCGGCTGGGCGACATCCTGTCCGAGCTGTACCTGCTGTCGGCGGTGCTCAAGCGCTGGGAAGACGAAGGCCGCAAGCACGACGACCTGCCGCTGGTGCATTGGTGCCTGCAACAGGGCTACGCGGAAATCGAAAAACGCATGGACCAGGTGCTGTCGAACCTGCCCGGCCGGGTGATGGCCTGGGGCTTGCGGGCGGCTATCCTGCCGCTGCGGCTGGCCAAGGGGCCGGACGACGCGCTGACCCGCGAATGCGCCGAACTGCTGCTCAAACCGTCGCCCACCCACGTGCGGTTGGCGGCCGACCTGCAACGGGCGGCGGCCGACAGTGCGCAAGACGATGATCCGCTGGCGCTGCTGACGCGCGCCTTTGCGGTGGTGGATGCGGTGCAGCCGATCCGCGACCGGCTCAAGCAGTCGGGCGTGCGCGACTGGCGCGAGGCGCATCGCCATGGTGCGATCTCGGCATCGCAGGCGGCGCAGCTGGAAGAGGCCGAGGCGATCGTGTCGCGGGTGCTGCAAGTGGATGATTTCGCGCCGCGCGACCTGTCGCCGCAGGCGGCAGAGGCCGAAGCCACGCCGGGCCGCGAGCCCGCGGCCAAGACCGAAGCCTCGCCGGCACATGAGCCCGCAGCCGATGCCGGCACGGACGTCAAGCCCGCGCCGACACCGCCTGCCGATCAGTCGTCCTGATTCGGGTCCATGCCCGGGAACAGGATTTCCGTGAAGCCGAACTTCGTGAAATCCTGGATCCGGGACGGATACAGCCGGCCGATCAGGTGGTCGCATTCGTGCTGCACCACCCGGGCATGGAAGCCTTCGGCTTCGCGCTCGATGTCGCGGCCGTAGGGATCCTTGCCGCGGTAGCGGATGTGGCGGTAGCGCGGCACCATGCCGCGCAGGCCCGGCACCGACAGGCAGCCTTCCCAACCGTCTTCCATCTCGTCCGACAGCGGCGTGATGACGGGATTGCACAGGATGGTCTGCGGCACCGCGGGCGCATCGGGATAGCGCTCGTTGCGGTCAAAGCCGAAGATGACCAGTTGCAGGTCCACGCCGATCTGCGGCGCGGCCAGGCCAACGCCTTGCGCCGCCGCCATGGTCTCGAACATGTCTGCGATCAGGGCGTGCAGCTCGGGGGTATCGAAGCGCTCGACCGGCGGCGCGATGCGCAGCAGCCGGGGATCGCCCATTTTCAGGATGGTGTGGATCATGGCGATGGCGTGGGGGCTTCAGTCCACGCGTCCTTTCTTCTGGATGAACTCGATCTTGTAGCCGTCCGGATCTTCCACGAATGCGATCACGGTGGTGCCGTGCTTCATCGGGCCGGCTTCGCGGGTGACCTTGCCGCCGCGCGCCTTGACCTTGTCACAGGCGTCGTAGGCGTTGTCGACTTCCAGGGCGATGTGGCCGTAGCCGGTGCCCAGGTCGTACTTGTCGGTGTCCCAGTTGTGGGTCAGCTCGATGACGGCGCCTTCGGATTCGTCCTGGTAGCCCACGAAGGCCAGGGTGAACTTGCCGTCGGGGTAGTCGTTGCGGCGCAGGACGCGCATGCCGAGCACGTTGGTGTAGAAATCGATGGACTTGTCGAGGTTGCCGACTCGCAGCATGGTGTGGAGCATACGCATGGGGAAAATCCTTAGGCGGTGAGGGGATGGGGGACGAACCGGGCATGCCCGGCATGGTCCCTGGAAATGCCCAGGTCTTGCAGCGCGCCGCCCATGGCGTCGACCGCAAGCCGCATCTGGTCGGGCCCGAAGGCGCCGATGCAGCCGACCCGGAAGGTGGGTTGTTCGGTGTTGGTGAAATTGCTGAGCATGAAGCCGCGCTGCTTGAGCGCATCGACGAACAGCTGCAGGTTCCAGGTCGGGGCGTCGGGCGCATGCACGTTGACGACGATAGGGCCTTGCAGGTCGGGCGGCAGGTAGGGCGTCAGGCCCAGGCCGGCCACGCCCTCGTACAGCGTGCGCATGTTGGCGGTGTAGCGCGCCAGGCGGGCTTCGCGACCTTCCTGGTGATACAGATCGAGCGCCACGGCCAGCGCCGCCAGCGTCGGGGCGGGCGGGGTGAAGCGCGGGCCGGCGTTGGGCGCCAGCGTGTGCTGGTAGATGTCGGCCAGGTCCAGCGACCAGCTGCCGGCGTTGCCCTGGGCGGCTTGCAGGCGGTCACGGCGGGCCACGACGAAGGCGGCGCCGGGCAGGCCTTCCAGGCATTTGTTGGCGGTGAGCACGACGGCATCGATGGCCGGCAGGGCAGCCAGGTCCAGCGGCAGCGCGCCGAAGGCCGACACGGCGTCGACGATGACGCGGCGGCCCAGGGCGTGGGCCACCCGGGCCAGTTCGGGCACGTCGTGGCAGATGCCGCTGCCGGTTTCGCTGTAGACCAGCGCCACATGGGTCAGCGTGGGGTCTTGTTCCAGCGCTCGCGCCACGGCTTGCGGATCGACGCGTTCGCGTGCGCCGACGGCCAGCGGCACGGCGATGCGGCCCGCGTCGGCCGCCAGCTTCTGCAGTCGGCTGGCGTAGGCGCCGGTGGACGGCGCCAGCAGGCGTCCGCCCGCGGGGACGAAGGTGCGGATCGCGGCTTCCACCGCGAAATGGCCGCAGCCCGGCAGCGCCAGCGCTTCGTGGTGGGCGGCGTCGGCCTGGGCCACGCGCAGCACGCCGGCGCAGACCTGGCGGTAGAGCGCGCGGAATTCGTTGTCCCAGGGCGCGTAATCCTGCGCCATGGCGGCCTTCACCCGGGCATCGGTCGTGACCGGGCCGGGAATCAGCAGCAGCATTTTTGGTGTCTCCGAGGGGGTCGCAAAGTCGCCTCGCGCCATTCCTAGAATTGGGGGAGCGAGGCGGGATCGTGGCGCCGCAGCACGTTCTTGGCTTCTTCGAAGTCGGGCAGGATCTGGCCCACTTCGCGCCAGAAATCCTGGCTGTGGTTCATTTCGCGCAAGTGAGCAAGTTCGTGCGCGATCACGTAATCGATGATGGCCGGCGCGAAGTGGATCAGGCGCCAGTTCAGCATGATGTTGCCGTCGCTGGTGCACGAGCCCCAACGCGTGGCCGCCGACGACAGGCGCCAGCGGCGGATCTTCAGGCCGCTGATCTGCAGGAAGTGCGCCAGCCGCGCGCCGAACCAGGCGCCGGCACGCTGTTGCAGCCAGGCCTGCGCGGCATCGCGGATGCGGCCCTGGTCGGCCGTGGCGGGCAGTGCCAGCCACAGCGTGTCGCCATCGGCGGGGGCGTCGGCTTCACCCGAGAGGTAGGTCTGGCGGCTGTCACCCCCCACGCCCAGCACGATGCGCTTGCCCAGGTAGGGCAGTTCGCCGCCGGCCTGCCAGCGCGTATGCGCCATGGCCAGCTGTTGCTTGCGGGTGTGCCATTCGCGCAGCTTGGCGACGATCCAGCGGGCTTTTTCGCGCACGGCGTCGTCGATCTGCGCCAGCGTGACCCAGTTGGGCGCCGTGACGCGCAGGCCGTCGTCGGTGATGACAAAGCCGATGCTGCGGCGACGCGAGCGCAGCAGCACGAAGCCGATGGGTTGCGGGTCGGTGTCGACCTCGCGCCAGCGGGCGCCGGGCGGCATGGGATCGGGGCAGGGCGTGGGCACGCGCGAGGCGGCGTTGGGTGACAGCGTCAGCAACGGCTCGCCGGCAGGCTTGGGGGCGGATGGCGCGGCCGCAGGGGGCGTAACAGCAGGGGGCGCGACAGGCGATGCGGCGGGAAACAACAGCGCAGACTGCGGGTGGACGTCAGGCGGGGCAGCGCGTGGGACTGAGGGCCGAGCTGGGGGGCGCGCGTTCAGCGGCGACGCGCCCGAGGGCGCGTCGTGGTCGTGCACGTCGAACAGAAGTTCGAGCTGATCAGTGCTGGCCATACCTTTCAGGGTTGAGACGCCGCATTTCCCCTTCGATCCAGTCTTGCACTTTCTGGTTCAGTTCTTCGGGGGAGATTCCCTTGGATTCTATCGCGGGACCGATGGATAGCGTAACCAGGCCCGGATATTTGACGAAGGCGTTTCGCCGCCAGCATTCGCCGGCATTGTGCGCGACCGGAATGACGACCGCGCCTGTGCGCGAGGCCAGCAGGGCGCCGCCCATCTTGAAGCGTGCGGTCTTGCCCGGCGGCACGCGGGTGCCTTCCGGGAACAGCAGCGGCCAGCGGCCTTCGTCCAGCCGGGTCTGGCCCTGTTTGACCACCTGTTCGAAGGCGTCGCGGCCCTTGGCGCGGTCGATGGCGATCATGCGCAGCAGCGCCAGGCCCCAGCCAAAGAACGGCACCATGTGCAGTTCTTTCTTGTAGACGAAGCAGACTTCGCGCGGCATGTAGGCCGGAAAGAACAGGGTTTCCCAGGCCGACTGGTGCTTGGACAGCAGCACGGCGGGGCCGTCGGGCAGGTTTTCCCAGCCCTTGACCTGCCAGCGGATGCCGCAGAACACCTTGGCGCCCCAGATGGCCAGGCGCGGCCAGCCGACCGTGAGCTTGTAGCGCAGGTGCAGCGGCAGCGGCGCCCACAGGATGCAGGCGAAGGCGTAGGGGATGACCGTGATGGCCAGGAACAGGAAATACAGGAACGAGCGCAGCCGGGCCATCAGTTGTCCTGGAGCAGGGCGTCGGCCACGGCCGACAGGTCGTTGCAGACCCGCGTGTTGTCGGGCAGGCCGCCTTTGGCCAGCGTCTTCTTGCCGTTGCCGGTCAGCACCAGCCACGGCGAGCAGCCCGCTGCGCTGGAGGCCTGCAGGTCACGCAGCGAATCGCCCACGGCCGGCACGCCGGCCAGGTCGACGTCGTAGCGGTGGCCGATCTGCTCGAACATGCCGGGTCGCGGCTTGCGGCAGGTGCAGTTGTCGTCCGGGCCGTGCGGGCACATGAAGACGGCATCGACGCTGCCGCCGGCCGCGGCCAGCTCGCGCCGCATCTTGGTGTGGATGGCGGTGAGCGTGTCCATGTCGAACAGGCCGCGGGCCAGGCCCGACTGGTTGGTGGCGACAACCACGGTCCAGTCCGCCTGGGTCAGGCGGGCGATGGCCTGCAGGCTGCCGGGCAGGGCGATCCATTCGTCGGGATTCTTGACGAATGCGTCGCTGTCCTGGTTGATGACGCCGTCGCGGTCGAGGATGATGAGTTTCACTGTGCCAGCCTGGAGATGTCAGCCACCTGGTTCATCAGGGCGTGCAACTGGCCCAGCAGCGCCAGCCGGTTGGCGCGCACGGCGGGGTCGTCGGCCATGACCATGATGTCGGCGAAGAAGGCGTCGACGGGTTCGCGGGCCTGGGCCAGGGTGCGCAGGTTGGCGGCGAAGTCGCCGGCCGCCAGTTGCGCCTCGGCTTGCGGGCGCAGCGTGGCAATCGAGGCGGCCAGCGCCTTTTCGGCGGGCTCGACCAGGGCGGCGTCGTTGACCGCGCCGATCTCGCCTTCGGCTTTCTTGAGCAGGTTGCCGATGCGCTTGTTGGCGGCGGCCAGGCTGGCGGCTTCGGGCAACTGCGCGAAGGCGGCGGCGGCGCGCACGCGCTCGGCCACCTGGTGCAGCGGCGGCGCGAGGGCGATGACGGCCTCGACCGCATTGCGGTCGTGGTCGTTGATGAGCTGGTTGCGGTAGCGCTCGTAGATGAAGGTGCGCACTTCCGCCAGCGTCTCGGCGGGGATCTTGCCGGCCGGGAAGGTGGCGGCCGTGGCGGCCAGCAGGCCGTCCAGCGACAGCGGGCCGTCCTGGTTGAGCTTGAGCCAGCCGCCCGCGGCCAGTTGCTCGAACGCGCTGATCAAGCCCAGCGCGGCGCGGCGCAGGCCGAAGGGGTCGCGTTCGCCGGTGGGCGCCAGGCCGATGGCCCAGATGCCGACCAGGGTTTCGGCGCGCTCGGCGATGAACAGGGTGGCGGCGGTCAGGCCGTCTTGCGTGACGGGGGCGTCGTAGCGGTTGCGGTACTGGCTGCGCAGGGCTTGCACGACGCTGTCCGGCTCGCCGTCGCCGGCGGCGTAGTAGGCGCCCATGATGCCTTGCAGTTCGGGGAATTCGCCCACCATGTTCGAACCCAGGTCGGCCTTGGCCAGCAGCGCGGCGCGATCGGCGGCGGTGACGTCGCTGCCCAGCTTGCCGGCCACGTCGCGGGCGATGGCACGCACGCGTTCGACGCGTTCAAGCTGGGTGCCCAGCTTGTTGTGGTAGACGATCGAGCCCAGTTGCTCGACGCGCGCGGCCAGCGGCGTCTTGCGGTCGGTTTCGAAGAAGAACTGGGCGTCGGCCAGGCGCGGGCGCACCACGCGCTGGTTGCCTTCGACGATGTTCACCGGGTTGTCCGTGTGCATGTTGCTCACGATCAGGAAGCGGTGCGTCAGGCGGCCGGTGGCCGGGTCGAACAGCGGGAAGTACTTCTGGTTCAACCGCATGGTCAGGATCAGGCATTCCTGCGGCACTTGCAGGAACTGTTCCTCGAACTGGCCCACGTAGACGGTCGGGTGTTCGACCAGGGCGGTCACTTCGTCCAGCAGCGCGGCTACTTCCGGGTCGTCGCCCAGGGTGGCGGACAGGCGGCCGGCGTGGTCCAGCAACTGGCGCTGGATCTCGTCGCGACGGCCTTCGAACGAGGCCACCACATGGCCCTTTTCGGCCAGGGTGGCAGCGTAGACGTCGGCGTTGGCGAACGAGACGGCGCCGCTGCTCATGAAGCGGTGGCCCAGCGTCTCGCGGCCGGCGGTCAGGCCCAGCGCGGTGACCGGCACCACGTCGGCGCCGAACAGCGCGACCAGGCCGTGCGCCGGGCGCACGAACTTCACGGTGGTGACACCGTCGGCCAATTGGTAGCGCATGACCTTGGGGATCGGCAGGCCGTCGATGGCCGCGTCGATGCCTTCCTGCAGGCCGACAGCCAGCTGCGCACCGGGGGCGGTGCCGCGGGCGACCAGGTAGTCCTGCTTGCCGTCGGATTCGCGTTCCAGGGTGGCCAGGTCGATGTTCTCAAGGCCCTTGGCGGCCAGCTTCTTCTGCAGCGCCGGGGTCGCCTTGCCGTCTTCGGTCAGGCCGATCTTCACGGGCATCAGCTTTTCGGCGTAGGCCTGGTCGGGCGCCTGGGCCAGCACGGCCGACAGGTGCACGGCCAGGCGGCGCGGCGTGGAAAATGCCTGCACGGCGCAGCCGTCGGCCAACAGGCCGTGGCGCTGCAGCGTGGCGCGCACGCCTTCGGCAAAGGCCTGGCCCAGCTTCTGCAGGGCCTTGGGCGGAAGTTCTTCGGTCAGCAGTTCGACCAGCAGCGGGCGGATGTTCGTCGTCATTTATGCAGCCTCCCCGGCGGCCTTGTCGCGGCCCAGCATGGGAAAGCCCAGTCGTTCGCGGGAATCGTAGTAGGCCTGCGCGACGGCGCGCGACAGGTTGCGGATGCGGCCGATGTAGGCGGCGCGTTCGGTCACGCTGATCGCACCGCGCGCGTCCAGCATGTTGAAGGTGTGCGCGGCCTTCAGGGCGGCCTCGTAGGCGGGCAGCGCCAGGGGCACGTCCATCAGGCGCTTGGCTTCGGCTTCGTAGTCGTTGAAATGCGAGAACAGCATTTCGGCCGACGAGTGCTCGAAGTTATAGGTGGATTGCTCGACCTCGTTCTGGTGGAAGACGTCGCGGTACAGCACGCGGTTGCCGTTGGCGCCTTCGGTCCAGACCAGGTCGTACACGCTTTGCACGTCCTGCAGGTACATGGCCAGGCGTTCCAGGCCGTAGGTGATTTCACCGGTGGTCGGGGTGCAGTCCAGGCCGCCCACTTGCTGGAAGTAGGTGAACTGGGTGACTTCCATGCCGTTGAGCCAGACTTCCCAGCCCAGGCCCCAGGCGCCCAGGGTGGGGTTTTCCCAGTCGTCTTCGACGAAGCGGATGTCGTGCTGCGTGGGGTCGATGCCCAGCGCCTTGAGCGAACCGATGTACAGGTCCAGGATTTCCGGGGGCGCGGGTTTCAGCACCACCTGGTACTGGTAATAGTGTTGCAGGCGGTTGGGGTTTTCGCCGTAGCGGCCATCCTTGGGGCGGCGCGAGGGCTGCACGTAGGCGGCGCGCCA
This sequence comes from Achromobacter sp. NCFB-sbj8-Ac1-l, assembly GCF_052695805.1. NCBI lineage: Bacteria > Pseudomonadati > Pseudomonadota > Betaproteobacteria > Burkholderiales > Alcaligenaceae > Achromobacter > Achromobacter sp. NCFB-sbj8-Ac1-l. The sequence goes on from NZ_CP199812.1 coordinate 914,710, forward strand.
GGGTTCCGGCCCGATGGCCCGCAGGAACGTGGCCGTGTGCGAGGTGCCGGCGCCGACTTCCATGTCGTAGGGCTGCAGCAGGGCGCAACCCTGCTTGTCCCAGTATTCCTGGAGCGTAAGGATGATTTGCTGAAAGGTGAGCATAGGATTCTTGGAATTCGGTCGCCGGGCGACGTCTGCCGTGGGCGTGGGAAACCGGGCATTTTAACTGGCCCGGGGCAGGGCGGGGGCCGGCCCCAGGAAATGGGGCGACATCCCCGCCGTTACATTTTCCGGCGTCGCCTCGCCATGGAACGGCCTGCCGGGGACGGATGGCGGGTTGCGGCAGCTGGCGTGCTCCTGGCGGACACCGGCCGGCCGCGCGCCTGCGGCGGCCAACCATTGGTCGTATCATTCCGGGTTGACGCCCAGTCTTATATAAAACCAACACCCCTGGAAGGAGCATCCGCATGTCTGACCTGATCACGGTGGAAGTCGCCGACGGCATCCAGATCATCACGATCAACCGTCCCGAAGCCAAGAACGCCATCAACCTGGAAACCGCGCAGGCCATGGCCGCCGCGCTGGACCAGCTGGACAGCCGCGACGACGTGCGCATCGGCATCCTGACGGGCGCGGGCGGCACGTTCTCGTCGGGCATGGACCTGAAGGCCTTTGCCAAGTCGGGCCAGCGTCCGTATGTGGAAGGCCGCGGTTTCGCCGGCCTGAACGAAGCGCCGCCCAAGAAGCCCCTGATCGCCGCGGTCGAAGGCTATGCCCTGGCCGGCGGTTGCGAGATGGCCCTGGCGTCCGACCTGATCGTGGCCGCCAGCAACGCCAAGTTCGGCCTGCCCGAGGTCAAGCGCGGCCTGGTGGCCGGCGCCGGCGGCATGCTGCGCCTGCCGCGTCGCCTGCCCTACCATATCGCCATGGAAGTGATCCTGACCGGCGACATGCTGAGCGCCGAACGTGCCTATGGCTTCGGCCTGGTCAACCGCCTGACCGAACCGGGCGGCGCCCTGGCCGGCGCGCTGGAACTGGCGCGCGCCATCGTCGAGAACGGCCCGCTGTCGGTGCAGACCGCCAAGAGCATCGTGGCGCAGTCGGGCGACTGGAACCAGGACGAGATGTTCGACCGCCAGCGGCCGCTGATCGCCCATATTTTCGCGTCGGCCGATGCGAAAGAAGGCGCCACCGCCTTTGCCGAGAAGCGCAAGCCCGTCTGGCAGGGTAAATGAATCTTGCCCCCACGCCGCACTCGCTGCGCGAGCTAGCTGCCCCCCGAGGGGGCCTTTTTGCCTTGGGGCGGCCCGGCGGCAAAATTTGTGCCCCCACGCCGCGCTCGCTATGCGAGCTAGCTGCCCCCCGGGGGGGGCTTTTTGCCTTGGGGCGGCCCGGCGGCAAAAAAATTCTTCTTTCATGCCGCGGCCGGCTAGCCGGCCGCGTTTTCACGTTCCCTTCGTAACTCGCATATCGCCATGTCCGTCCTCATCAAAGAAGAAGACTTCATCCAGTCTATCGCTGATGGCATCCAGTTCATCAGCTACTACCACCCCGTCGACTACATCCGCCACCTGGCCCGCGCCTACGAGCGCGAGGAAAGCCCGGCCGCGCGCGACGCGATGGCCCAGATCCTGACCAACTCGCGCATGTGCGCCGAAGGCAAGCGTCCGCTGTGCCAGGACACCGGCATCGTCAACGTGTTCCTGAAGGTCGGCATGGAAGTGCGCTTCGACACCAGGCGCACGCTGCAGGAACTGTGCGACGAAGGCGTGCGCCGTGGCTACCTGAACCCGGACAATCCGCTGCGCGCTTCGGTGCTGGACGATCCGCTGTTCGCCCGCAAGAACACCCGCGACAACACGCCCTGTATCCTGCACGTCGAGCTTGTCCCGGGTGACAAGGTCGACGTGCAGCTGGCTTCGAAGGGCGGCGGTTCGGAAAACAAGTCCAAGTTCGCCATGCTCAACCCCAGCGACTCGCTGGTGGACTGGGTGCTCAAGACGGTCCCGACCATGGGCGCCGGCTGGTGCCCGCCGGGCATGCTGGGCATCGGCGTCGGCGGCACCGCCGAAAAGGCCATGCTGATGGCCAAGCAGTCGCTGATGGAAGATATCGACATGTACGAACTGCTGGCCCGCGGCCCGCAGAACAAGCTGGAAGAGCTGCGCATCGAGCTGTACGAGAAGGTCAACGCGCTGGGCATTGGCGCGCAGGGCCTGGGCGGCCTGACCACCGTGCTCGACGTCAAGATCAGCACCTTCCCGACGCACGCGGCCTCCAAGCCCGTCGCCATGATCCCGAACTGCGCCGCCACCCGCCATGCGCACTTCGAGCTGGACGGCTCGGGCCCTGCGCGCCTGGATCCGCCGTCGCTGTCCGAGTGGCCCGAAGTGCACTGGGCGCCCGACTACAACAAGTCCAGGCAGGTCGACCTGAACACGCTGACGCGCGAAGAAGTCGCCAGCTGGAAGCCGGGCCAGACCCTGCTGCTGTCGGGCAAGATGCTGACGGGCCGCGATGCCGCGCACAAGCGCATCCAGGACATGCTGGCCAAGGGCGAGCCGCTGCCGGTGGACTTCACCAACCGCGTCATCTATTACGTGGGTCCGGTGGATCCGGTGGGCGACGAAGTGGTGGGCCCCGCCGGCCCGACCACCGCGACGCGCATGGACAAGTTCACCGACATGATGCTGGAGAAGACCGGCCTGATCTCGATGATCGGCAAGTCCGAACGCGGCCCCGTCGCCATCGAGGCGATCAAGAAGCACGGCTCGGCCTACCTGATGGCCGTGGGCGGCGCGGCGTACCTGGTGTCCAAGGCCATCCGCGGCGCCAAGGTGCTGGGCTTTGCCGACCTGGGCATGGAAGCCATCTACGAATTCGACGTGAAGGACATGCCGGTGACCGTGGCGGTGGACGCCCAGGGCACCTCGGTCCACACGACCGGCCCGAAGGAATGGCAGGCCAAGATCGGCAAGATTCCGGTCGCGGTGGCGTAAGCCTCGTCCGCATCGAAGTCGGCCGCTCTTGTAGCGGCCGATTTTTTTCGCGGCAGGGCTGTGTTTATACTGGCCCCAATTCCGGGATAGTTCAGCGGTAGAACATCCGGCTCCAGTCTGGATAGGCGCTGGTTCGACTCCAGCTCCCGGATCCCTCTTTCTCCCAGGTGCTCGATGCATCACGACGACGCGCCAGAGGCGGGTGCGGTCGGCAGCGGTTACGCGGCCGCCATGCTCGCCAAGGCCTTCCTGACCCACGAGACCCACGCCGATCCCGACGTGCGCGAGCGCGCCGCCGAGCGCGTGCTGCGCTGGCGACAGGTGCTGGAACAGGCGTTGGCTGGCACGGTCGACTATGGCTCGCGTACGCCGCTGGCTGGCATTCCCGACTGGGTCACGCTGGAAGTCGTCACGGGCGGGTTCGCCACCGGCGCGCTGCTGGCGGGCGGGCCGCTGACGGAGTTCGAGCGCGAGCTGGCCGCCCGCACGCCGGGCATCCGCGCGGGCCACGAGCGGCGCGATCTGAATGCATATTTTCTTGGCGAGACAGGCATTGCCCAATTGCAGGCGCGCCTGGCCGATGGCGACTATCACGTCGATCTGCCCGAAGAAGCGGCGCTGTTGACGGTGGCCTGGCTGCTGCGGCAAGGGCAGGCGCAGGCCGCGCGCGACCTGGTCGCGGTGCTGGCACCGTTCTTCGATCGCCTGCGCTTCTATCCCGCGCCTTGGGCCGGCGACGAACCGGCCGCTTCGGACCTGCATGTCAGGACCGCGGGCGAGGTCGCCAGCCTGCTGGCGGCGCTGGCGCCGCCGTCGCGTCTGCAGGCGCAGCGGGCAACCGTGAATGAGCTGCTGCCGCGCCATGACCGCGCGGTCGCCCTGTTCCTGGAAACGGTGCAAGACGATTGGCCGTGCAGGCAGTACCCCGAGGGCTGGGCGGAACGCGCGGCGGCGCTGGTGCGCGAGGTCGAGGCGGCGCAGGCGGCGGCCGGGCAGCCGCTGGGCGGCGTGTCGCGGCGGCACCGACACAAACGCGAGTTGTTCGATCTGCTGGCGCAATGCGTTCGGGCCGCCGAAACGTTGACGGGCAGGCAGGTGGGGCGGGTGCGCCGCCTGGTGCAGGACTACGTGGCGGCGCACGGCGCGCCGGACGGGCAGGCGGTGCAGGACCTGCGGACCCGGCAGCGCGGCGATGTCGCCGCGCCGGGCTTTGACGCGGCGGCACGGGTGGTCGCCACCCGCTTGCGGGACTATCCCGAACAGGCCGGCGTGCCGGACCTGACGCCCGTGCTGGCGCCGCTGGCGGCGGCCGAGGCGCGCGACGCGGGTCTGCCGGCAGGGCTGGCCGTGCCGGCGCCCGTGGCGCGGCGGGTGCGGCGCTGCCAGAGCGGTACGCTGCCGCAATTGGTCGAACGGGGCTTGATACGCTCGGGCGAATTCCTGGCCACCTTGACGCCGCAGGTCACCGCCTCGCAACAAGGGGCGGGCTTTGCCGATCCCGCGCTGCGGACGCTGGTCGAGGCGGCCTATCGCGCATTCCGGCGCCGGCGGTCCCTGTTGCTGCTGAATCTGGCGCGTCAGGCGGCTTTTGGTGATCTGCCCTGGATTGCCGCTGTCCAAGCCCAGCGCCAGCCGGCGCAGCAGGATGCCGACGCGGCCGGCACCGCATTGACCGAGATCGCGGGCCTGGCCGTGACCGCCTTTCCGCATGCCGCGTTGCCCAACAAGCTGCTGCAAGAGCTGCGCGCCTTGAGCGAACGGGCCGGCCGCGACCTGCCCTGGGGCGAGGAGTTGGCCGCCGATATCTTCATGGGCGCGTTCGGCCCCAAGTTCGTCGAGGCGGCGCGGTGCGCGGCGTCCTTGCTGGATGGCAGCCTGTACGCCCGTTACTACGCGCTGGAGGTGCCCGCCATCCTGGCGTTGTCGCCCGCACGCGGCGAAGCGGCGTTTGTCAGGCTGTGCGCCGCGCGCGCGGGCGTGGCGCCGGGGTTCGGGCAGGTGGGCGCCAATGGCATGGTGATCGAACAGCAGCAGATCCTGACCACCCACAACCTGGCGCTGCTGGTGGCCGGTGCCGGCTTGGGACCCGCCTTGAGCGAGCGCTACGGCCAGTTGGCCTTTGCCGCGTTCGAGTGGCTCTGCGCACGCCAGCAGATGAAGATCGATGTCTGGCATGCCCGTATCCGCATGCTGCGCAACACCGCCATCGCCTGGCGGCAGGCGGTGTTCTTCCTGTCGCTGGCGGCGCCGGCCGAGCGGGATGAGACCATCGCTGCCATGCAGGCGCACCTGGCGGCGCAGGGGGCGGCGTTCCAGGCGCTGTTCCGTCCGGTCATGCGCGGCTTGCAGCAGGCGGCGCGCGGCGCGACGTTGCCGCAGCATGAGGCGGGCGAGCAGGGCGCGCGCGTGTTTCTCGGGTGGTTCGCCTCGCGCCATTGGATGCTGGACGCGGCGGCCTGACGCGGGCCGGGGCGCGCCAGGCGGGCGCGAAGCCGGCCCGCGCCTAGCGTGCGTTGCGGCGGGTGAACGCGGCAATGGCCTCGGGCGATTTACCCAGCACGTCGCGCAGCACTTCCTCGGTGTGCTGGCCCAGCAACGGCGGCGCGCGCCGGTAGACCACGGGCGACGCCGACAACCGCAGCGGGCTGGCGGTCACCGGCGCCACGCCGCCAGAGGGATGCGGCAGGTCGCGCCGCAATTGCCGCGCCGCGACCTGCGGGTGCGCAAAGGCCTGGGCAATATCGTTGATCGGTCCGCAAGGCACGCCCACCGCTTCAAGCTTGGCAATCCAGTCATCGCGCTTGCCTTGCCCCATGATCTCGGTCAGCAGCGCCACCAGCGTGTCCCGGTTCGTGACGCGCAGCCGGTTGGTGGCAAAGCGCGGATCGTCGCCCAGCTCGGCGGCACCGATGGCCGTGCAGTACGCGCGGTACTGCGATTCGTTCCCGGTGGCGACGATCAGGTGGCCGTCGCAGGCGGCAAATACCTGGTAGGGCACCACGTTCTGGTGCGCGTTGCCGGCGCGGGTGGGGGCCACGCCCGAATTGAAGTAGTTCGAATTCTGGTTGGCCAGCAGCGCCACATGGCTGTCGAGCAGCGCAATGTCCAGATGCTGGCCCAGGCCGCTGCGGTGGCGCTCTTGCAGCGCGGCCAGGATCGCCACCGTCGCGTACATGCCGGTCACGATGTCGGTGACGGCCACGCCTGCTTTTTGCGGACCGCCGCCGGGCAGGTCGTCGCGCTCGCCGGTGATGCTCATCAGCCCGCCCATGCCCTGGATCATGAAGTCGTAGCCGGGGCGGCGGGCAAACGGGCCGTCCTGGCCGAAGCCGGTGACCGAACAGTAGATCAGGCGCGGATTGATGGCCTGCAGGCTGGCGTAATCCAGCCCATACCTGGCCAGGCCGCCGACCTTGAAGTTCTCGACCAGGATGTCGCTGACGGCCGCCAGCTCGCGGATCAGCGCGGCGCCTTCGGGCGTGGCCATGTCGGCCTCGACCGAGCGCTTGTTGCGGTTGGCGCTCAGGTAGTAGGCGGACTCGTTGGTGTCGACGCCCTGGCCATCCTTGAGAAACGGCGGGCCCCAGGCACGGGTGTCGTCGCCGACGCGCGGCCGCTCGATCTTGATGACGTCGGCGCCCAGGTCGGCCAGGTTCTGGGTGCACCAGGGGCCGGCCAGGATGCGCGACAGGTCCAGCACGCGGATGCCGTCCAGGGCGGGCGCGCGGCTCATGCCTGCACCTCGGCGGCGCCATGAGTGAGGACGACAGTGCCACGTTCCCGCGCACGGGCGATGAAGCGGATCTGGCCGCCGGCCAGGCGCCACATGTCGCATTGCAGCGTTTCGCCGGGGTACACGGGCGCCGAAAAGCGCGCGTCCAGCCGGGTCAGGCGCGCGGCGTCGTAGTCGCACCAGGTCTTGACGATGGCGTGCGCCGCCACGCCGTAGGTGCATAACCCATGCAGGATCGGACGCGCATAGCCCGCCTGGTGCGCGACCTCGGGATCGGCATGCAGCGGATTGCGATCCGCATTCAGCCGGTACAGCAAGGCGGCTTGCGGCGGAATGCGCAATTCGCAACGCCGGTCGGGTTCGCCGTCCGGTGCGGCGGGCAACGGCTCGGGGCTGGCATCACCCGTGCCAAAGCCGCCGTCGCCGCGGCAGAACGTGCTCTGTTGCAGCGTCGCCAGGTGGGTGCCGGCTTCGTCGTGCAACGTGCGCTCGGTGATGACGATGGCGCCTTTGTCCGCGCCCTTGTCGATCACATGCGTGATGCGGCTCCTGCCGATGACCGTGCCGGACGTGGGCAAGGGCGCATGCAGCGTCATGCGCTGTTCGCCGTGCACCAGGCGTACCCAGTCGATGCCGGCGCGCGGGTCGCTCATCCAGAAGCCGGGGTAGCCCAGCACCACGCTCATGGTCGGAAAGGACTGCAGGCCTTTTTCATACACGTAGCGCAGCTGGCGGCTGTCTTCGGGGTCTTGCCCCAGGCCGATGCCCAGCGCATACAGCATGGTGTCCTTGTCTTCGTAGTGCTGGCGCACGTCATCGAAACGCCAGTGCTTCACGGTTGCGTAGTCCAGCGGCATGGTGGTCTCAGATGGGGTCCCAGTCGATCACGTCGGGCGAACGCTCCAACGCATGAAAGTGCTTGCGCATGGCGGGTACGGCGATCTCGCCGATGCTTTCAGGCGTCCAGCCATCGCTGTGGTGCACGCTGCGCACGGGGCGCGGCTGGCTCATCAGCATGATTTCGTTGGCGCGTACCGCAAAGATCTGCGCGGTGACTTCGCTGGCCGCGTCGCTGGCCAGGTACACGGCCAGGGGCGCAACCTTGCCGGCTTCCATCTTTTTGAGTTTCTCGACGCGCGCCTTTTCCTCGTCGGTCTCGGCGGGAATGGAGCTGGTCATGCGGCTCCAGGCGAACGGCGCGATGCAGTTCGAACGCACGTGGTAGCGCGCCATGTCCAGCGCGATGGACTTGGACAATGCCACGATGCCCAGCTTGGCGGCCGCGTAATTGGCCTGGCCGAAGTTGCCGATCAGGCCCGAGGTCGACGTCATGTGCACGAAGGCGCCCGATTCCTGTTCGCGGAAATACGGCGCCGCCGCGCGGCTCATGAAAAACGAACCATTCAGGTGCACGTCGATGACCTGGCGCCACTCTTCTTCGCTCATCTTGTGGAACACGCGGTCGCGCAGGTTGCCGGCGTTGTTCACCACCGCATCGATGCGGCCGAAGGCGTCGATGGCCGTCTGCACGATCCGGCTGGCGCTGTCGTAGGCCGCCACACTGTCGGTGTTGGCCACCGCCTGTCCGCCCGCCGCATTGATCTCGCGCACCACGGCGTGCGCCGGGCCGTCGCCGCCGCCTTCGCCGGCGAGCGAGACGCCGATATCGTTGACCACCACCTTGGCGCCCGCCTGCGCCATGGCCAGCGCAACGCCACGGCCGATGCCGCCGCCCGCGCCCGTCACGACCACTACCTTGCCGGAAACAATACCGCTCATTGGGCCTACTCCTGTGCCGCGGCGCGCGCGCCGCATGGAAGACAGTTCCGCGTCAAACCCGATGGTTTACGGGGTTGCCCCATGGTATGTTCGTGACGGCATTCGAAGAATTCAAAATTAGAAATGCCCCCCTTCTGTGTGGTGGAACATGAGACATGATCTGACTGACCTGCGGCTCTTCCTGAACGTGGGAGAGACGCTGAATCTGACGCGTGCGGCCGAACGCACGTTCCTGTCGCTTCCCGCCGCCAGCGCGCGGGTCAAGCACATGGAAGAGGCCTTCAAGGCGCGCCTGTTGGTGCGCATGGCCACCGGGGTGGCCCTGACGCCCGCGGGCGAGGTGCTGCTCAAGCACGCCAACGCCGTGTTCCGCCAGCTCGAATGCCTGAACGCCGACTTGCAGCCCTACGCCAATGGCCTGAAAGGCCGGCTGCGCCTGCTGGCCAACACGACCGCCACCAATTCCTTCCTGGCCGACGCGCTGTCGACCTTCCTGGCGGAAAACCCCGACGTGGACGTGGAGCTCGAAGAAAAGATCTCGGGCGACATCGTCATCGCGATCCGTGCCGGCGCCGGTGACCTCGGCCTGGTGGCCGGCAATATCGACGTGGAGGGCCTGGACGTCACCCCGCTGTTCCGTGACGAACTGACGGTGGTGACGTCGCTGAACCACCCTCTGGCGGCCTCGACGTCGGCGCATTTCGTCGACCTGGTGGATGCCTACCAGTTCGTCGGCATCCACCCTGACAGCGCCATCCAGACCTTCCTGGAAGACATCGCCAGCGGCCTGGGCAAGCGCATCTGCCAACGCGTGCACGTGGGCAGTTTCGAAGCCGTGTGCCGCATGGTGGAGGCCGGCGCCGGCATCGCCGTGGTGCCGCGTGCCTGCGCCGCGCGCTACAGCCGCCCCGACGCGCTGCACGTGCTGAAACTGGAAGACCCCTGGGCCCTGCGCGACCGCCTGCTGTGCCGCCAACGCGGCCGCGACCTGCCCAGCTTTGCCGAGTGCTTCATCGAACACGTGCAACGCGCGGCGCGCGGGCAGTAGCCGCGGGGCAGGGGCGGATTCCAGTTGGATCTGCTGCGTGGGTGCCGCTCGCTCAGGCCCCTCGACGTAAACGAAAGCAAGCTTCGACACGACCCCTTTTTTCGCGTGGCACCGCCGCAGATTGTGTCCGCTGAGCGAACGCGGCAGGCCGGCGAAAGAGGGGCTTTTGAAAATGTGTAGCGGTAAACGCGGCGCGGCGGCAAATAATAAAAAAAGCCCCGGCCAGGCAGGATGCATGGCAACGCAGAAGACGGGGCGGGCAGGCGGCAGGGCACCGCGTGGTTCAGGTGCGGTTTGCGGCCAGGCCACCGACAAGAACGACCCTCAGGAGACCGCCTTGCAAGATCCTCAACGCCGCCGCGTCATCGCGGGGCTGGGCGCCGCGTGCGCCACCGCTTTGCTGCCCAAGTTCGCCCACGCTGCCACCTGGCCGGGCCACGCCGTAACGTTCATCGTGCCGTTTCCCGCCGGTGGCCCGGTGGACACGACGGCCCGCTTCACGACGCAACCCCTGGGCCACCTGTGGTCGGTGCCGACCGTGGTGGACAACCGCTCGGGTGCAGGCGGCATCGTGGGCGCACAGTTCGCGGCCAAGGCCGAGCCCGACGGTTACAGCTTCTTCTTCGCCTCGATCCACCACGCGGTGCTGCCGAGCCTGCGCGACAACCTGACGTACGACATCACGCGCGATTTCGTGCCGGTCGGCATGGCGGCTGTCTTCCCGATCGTACTGGTGGTGAACCCATCGCTACCGGTGAATTCGGTGAGTGAACTGATCGACTATGCGAAGGCGAACCCGGGAAAACTGTCGTTCAGTTCGTCGGGCACCGGTGGCGGCACGCACCTGGCGGGCGAGCTCTTCAACGCGATGGCAGGCGTCAAGATCCAACACATCCCGTACCGAGGCAGCGCACCGGCGATGCAAGACCTGCTGGGCGGCCAGGTACAAGTGATGTTCGCCGACGGGCCTTCCGCCGTGCCGCATCTGAAGACGGGCAAGGTGCGCGCGCTGGGGGTCGGCAATCCGACGCGGTCGAGCATGCTGCCGGAGGTGCCGACGATTGCGGAAGCGGGGTTGCCAGGGTACGAGGCGTATTCCTGGAGCGGGCTGATGGCGCCTAAGGGGACGCCGGGGGAGATCGTTTCTAAATTGAATGCCGATTTGGTGAAAGTCTTGTCTGACGCGGGGACGGCGAAGGCCATGTTGGCGGCTGGGGCTGAGCCTAAGCCTGGGAGTGCTGGGGAATTTGGGGAGTTTGTGAAGGGCGAGGTTGTTAAGTGGCGGGAGTTGATCAGGAAGGCGGATATTAAGCTTGAGTAGGTTGGTGGGTTGTCGTTCTTGAGTCGCGCTTGGCGGTGTCGGTGTGCGGTGGGCGGGGCTACGATTGCGGTCCGGAGCCTTCGCTCCGGACTTCCCCGTCGTCATCGTCGTCCGCCTTCGGCTCCCTTCCGATTCCCTCGGGCGCATCTAACGCCCCGCCCACCGCACACCGACACCGCCAAGCGCTCAGGATGCGGTTTAGCCACGGTAGCTGGGTAGAGCGGTGTGCTTGGCATGGTAGCCACGGTCAGAGTGGGGTGGGCGGGGTGGGACGGTGCCCGTCTCGTGCCGGCCGCGCGGGCGGCCTTACGAGACTTACGCGGCGTCTTGCGGGCACCGATGGCGCTCTCGCGTGTGGGTGGCGATGCTGGTGGTGTTAGAGCGGCCTGTTTTGTGAGCGCCTAGTGCTGATGGACATGCGGCAGTATCTATCGGCGCGGATGCCGTGGCGTTCGACGTCAGTGCGCAGCGCCTGATGGGCGGCGCGCGAGACAGTCACCCCGCGCAAACCAGTACCTGCCGCGCCGCCCATCACCGCCCCTCCCCCCTGACGGGAAACCATTAGAAAACCAATCTCCATAAACGCGAAGCGCCCCCGCAACACTTTCTAGAAACGCAATGCCAAACGTGGCCGCCCGCGCGGCCGCGGCTTGGCGACCCTGCAGATTCCATTCCCTGACCACAGGTCTAACAGCGCATCAAACCCAGATGCACGTAGCCCCTGGCGGGGGTGGCTTGTGGAGTGGGCAACCTCGATGCGCCCGAGGGAATCGGAAGGGAGCCGAAGGCGTACGACGATGACGACGGGGAAGTCCGGAGCGAAGGCTCCGGACCGCAATCGTGGGCGCCCACTCCACAAGCCACCCCCGCCAGGGGCGACCTACGAAGATCAACCGACCGTACAACCCAAATAGAATCACATAAGTAAAAACAAAAACCACAAAAGAATTAATCAAGCAATCTCAAGAAATACGAAGCAATGTTTTCCTTGCCTCTCGATACTCTGCCTCCAGCAATGCCACCAGATCTGCCACCGCCAAGATCTCTTGGCTTGAACCCACGCCCTGGCCCGCGCTCCAGATGTCTTTCCAGGGGGTGGGGCGGGTGGATTTGTCCAGGTTGGGGGGTGGGGGTGTTGTTTGCCTTTTTATGTGGTGGGGGTCCAGGCCTGCGGCCTGGATGCTGGGGGTCAGGTAGTTGGCGGGGACGCCGGAAAAATAGGGGGTGTTGAGTACGTCTGCGGCTTGCGCGCCTAACACCATTTGCCTATAGGTTTCGTTTGCCAGGGATTCTTGGGTCGCGATGAAGCGGGTGCCCATGTAGGCGAAATCGCAGCCCAGGGCCTCGGCCGCCAGGATGTCCTTGCCGTGGCTGATGCAGCCCGACAGGGCTAGCGGGCCGTCGTAGAACGCGCGGATTTCGTTGACCAGGGCGATCGGGTTCAGTTGGCCCGCGTGGCCGCCTGCGCCGGCGGCCACCAGGATCAGGCCGTCCACCCCCGCGTCCAGCGCGCGCTTGGCATGGCGGACTGTTGTTACGTCGTGGTAGACCTGGCCGCCGTAGGCGTGGGCGGCGCGCACCACGGCTTCCGGGGGGTGCAGCGATGTGATCAGCAGCGGCACCTGGCGTTCCGCGCAGATTGCCAGGTCGCCTTGCCAGCGGGCGTTGCTGGGGTGCACGATCAGGTTCACCCCGTACGGGGCGACTTGCGTGCCCGGCGCCGCGCGGCGGGTCGCGGCCAGGCGGGTTTCGATGCGGGTGATCCACTCGTGCAGCTGTTCCTGCGGGCGGGCGTTCAGCGATGGGAACGTGCCGATGATGCCGGCGCCGCATTGCGCGGCCACCAGGTCCGGGCCCGAGACCAGGAACATGGGGGCGCCGATGATCGGCAATCGGGTTTGCGTGCGCAAGGCGGGCGTTCGGCTCATAGGCAGGTTCCGGGTGCGGTTCAACAGAAAAGGGTCAGTTCGCCTGGATGTTCGCGCTCTGGATCACGTCTGCCCACAGCGCGTACTCGCGGTCGATACGGTCTTGCAGCGCGGCGGCGTTGCCCGTGTTGATCGTGTAGCCGCCTTCCGTCATCGCGCGGCGAAACGCCGGGTCTTGCGACACGTCCGCCAGCGCGCGCGTCAGGCGGGCGCGGATGTTGTCCGGCAGCTTCTTCGGCGCCACCAGCGCGTACCAGCCCACGACCTCGTAGTCCTTCATGCCCGCCTCGACCATCGTCGGCACGTCCGGCAGCTCGGGGTTGCGCGTGCGCGACGTGACCGCCAGCGCGCGTGCCTTGCCGCTCTTGATGAACGGGATCGCCGTGCTCGTGATGTCGAACATGAACGTGATCTTGCCGCTCACCACATCCATCATCGCCGGCGAATTGCCGCGGTAGGGCACGTGCAGCATCGGCACACCCGCCTGCTTTTTCAGCAGTTCTGCCGACAGGTGGTTCGATGCGCCGATGCCGGCTGAACCGAACGACACCGCGTCGGGGTGGGCGCGGGCATAGTCCACCAATTCGGTCACGTTCCTGGCCGGCGCCTGCGGGCCGATCAGCAGCACGTTGGCGTAGTCCACGATCAGGCCGATCAGCGAGAAGTCCTTGCGTGGGTCGAATAGCGTGCTGCGTTGGACCAGCGGCGACATCGTCAGCGTGGGGCTGGCGGCAAAGCCCAGCAGGTAGCCATCGGGCGGCGCCTTGGCCGTCGCATCGGATGCGATCATGCCGCTGGCGCCCGCGCGGTTTTCCACCACCACCGCCTGGCCCAGCTTGTCGCCCAGGTACTTGGCGAACACGCGTGCGGTGGTGTCCACCGGGCCGCCCGGGGCGTAGCCCACCAGCAGGCGGATGGGGCGGTCGGGGTAGGCGCTGTCGGCGGCGGCTGGGGTGCCGATCGCGGTGGCGGCGGCGAAGGCCGCCGCGGCAAGCAGGTGCTTGATGTTCACGCTCATGTCTCCTTGGGGACAGGCCGGTCGCAGAGCGGAACGAAGCGTGCGCGCCTACGCCGGCCTTTGTTTCAGCGGTTGGGGATGGGTTGCGCCGCTGGTGTGGGGGGAAATCGTGTCGCTGCGGGTATCGGGTTCTGCCGGGAACATCGTGGTGGGGCTACAGCGTGGCGGCGGTGCCGAGGATGGCCGTGGACTGGCTGGACAGCGTGCCGCCGTTGCCATGCACCAGCGCCAGGTCGGCGCCGGACACCTGGCGCGCGCCGGCGTCGCCGCGTAGTTGCCGTACCGCCTCGATCATGATGAAGACGCCGTACATGCCGGGATGCACGCAGCACAGGCCGCCGCCGTTGGTGTTCACCGGCAGCCGCCCGCCCGGGGCGATCGCGCCGCCGGCTATGAAGTCGCGCGCCTCGCCCTTGGCGCAAAAGCCCAGGTCTTCCAGGAACAGCAGCGTGTTGATCGTGAAGGCGTCGTACAGCTCCACCACGTCGATGTCGCGCGGCGCCACGCCGGCCATGGCGTAGGCGCGGCGGCCGGACTCAACGGCCGCCGTCACCGTCAGGTCTTCCATGGACGAGATCTGCCGGTTCCAGACGGCCGTGGCGTTGCCCAGCACGTACACCGGCGGGCGCGGCAGGTCGCGGGCGCGTTCGGCGCGCACCAGCACATAGGCGCCGGCGCCGTCCGTCACCAGGCAGCAGTCGCGCACGCTCAAGGGGTCAGACACCATGCGCGCCGACAGTATCTGTTCCAGCGTGGCCGGCTCGCGCAGTTGCGCTTCGGGGTTGAGCTGGGCCCATTGGTTGGCGGCCAGCGCCACCTGGGCCAGGTCTTCGCGGCGGGTGCCGTACTGGTGCATGTGACGCGCGGCGGCCAGCGCATACGACGACAGCGGGCTGAGCGGGTCGTAAGGGGTTTCGTAGGGCTGCGGATCGAACTGCTTGCGCACGCGGCCGATCTCGGCGCGGCTCAGGGTGGACGTGCGCTGGGTGCTGCCGTAGCAGACCAGCACCGCCTTGCATTGGCCCGAGGCCAGCGCGTGCAGCGCGGGCAGCAGGTGTGCCACGAAGCTGGAGCCGCCCAGCATGGTGCTGTCGATGAAGGTCGGGCGGATGCCCAGGTGTTCGATCACCGGCATCGCCCACATCGGCGCGGCCACGCTGGCCGTGCACAGGCCGTCGATGTCCTGCATCGTCAGGCCGGCGTCGGCCACGGCGCGTTGCGCCGCCTGCACCAGGATTTCCATTTCGGTATAGCCGTTGGCCTGGCCCAGGCCGGCATGGCCCACGCCGGCCACCGCGACGGCGCCGCGCAAATCGTTCAGCGTCATGGCGCCTCCTTGCTCTGAACGAACACCACCTGGCCGCGGCCGTCGTTGACCGCCACCTGTGCCTGCACCGCCATGCCGATGTGCACGGCGTCGGGCGCGATGCCGTCTACCCGGCTCATCAGGCGCACGCCTTCGGCCAGATCGATCAGCGCCACGTTGTAGTCGCCGCCTGCTTCCGGCTTGCGCCGTACCACGGTGGTCGAATAGACGGTGCCGCGCCCGTCGGGCGTTTTCCAGGACAGTCGGTCGGCGCCGCAATGCGGGCAGAGCATGCGGGGATAGAACACGGCGCGGTCGCAGGCGGCGCAGTGCTGGATCAGGAAGCGGCCCTGGTCCAGCGCCTGGCGGTACTGCGCCTCGACGCCGGTGGCGGCGTCGTTCGGGGCGGTAGCGGTCATTGCGTGGGGTTTCCGGGTTGACGAGCCGCCAGTGTCGGGGCTGGTGCCGGGGCATGCCATTCTTCATTGCTGAAGCAGGCCTTTTGCGGGCCCGTAGTGCCGGGCAGGGGCGACACGGGAGCCGGGGCCCTACATCGCCTCAAAAGCCGCCCTTCGGCAACCGCAGATTGTCCGCGCGGGCTGGGCCATGGCTAGATACCGGTCAAAGGAGACAGGCCATGAATCTGACTTGGACGCCCGAAGAGCGCCAGTTTCGTGAGACGGTACGTGCGTTCGCCGCGGACCGACTGCCGGCGGACATTCGCGACAAGGTGTGCCGCCACCAGCGGCTGGAACGTGACGATTACGTGCGCTGGCACAACATCCTGGCCGACCAGGGCTGGGGCGCGCCCAACTGGCCCGTCGAGCACGGCGGTACCGGCTGGAATGCACTGCAGCGCCTGATCTTCGAAGTGGAATGCTTCAAGGCCGGTGCGCCGCGGCTGCTGCCGTTCGGCCTGTCGATGATCGGCCCTGTCTTGATGAAGTACGGCAGCGCCGCTCAGCAGGCGCGCTTCCTGCCGCGCATGGCGCGGGTGCAGGATTGGTGGTGCCAGGGCTATTCCGAACCCGGCTCCGGGTCGGACCTGGCGTCGCTCAAGACCCGCGCGGTGCGCGATGGCGACGAATACGTCGTCAACGGCCAGAAGACCTGGACCACGCTGGCGCAGTATGCCGACTGGATGTTCTGCCTGGTGCGCACCGATCCGGACGCGCGGGCCCAGCGCGGCATTTCGATGCTGCTGCTGGACATGCGCGCACCCGGCGTCACGGTGCGGCCGATCCGCACGCTCGATGGCGGCCACGACGTCAACGAGGTGTGGCTGGAAAACGTGCGGGTGCCGGTGGAAAACCGGGTGGGCGAAGAAAGCCACGGCTGGACCTATGCCAAGTACCTGCTGGGGCACGAACGCACCGGCATCGCCGGCCTGGGCCATTGCCATCGCGAACTCGACATCCTGAAAGGCATGGCCGCCAAGGCCTCGTCGCGAGGCCGCCCGCTGCTGGCCGACAGCCGCATGCGCGACCGCATTTCGCGCATCGAGGTCGACATCATGGCGCTGGAGATGCTGCTGCTGCGCGTGGCGGCCAGTAACGACGGCACGCCGGGGCCGGAGGCGTCGGTGCTGAAGATACGCGGCTCCGAGATCCAGCAGGACCTGGCGATGCTGCAGATGGAAGTGGCCGGCCCCGACGCCTGGCCCTATGACCCCGCCTGGATGCGGGCGGACGCCGACTGGCACGGACCTGGCCCCGAGATGGCCGCCGCCGCGGGGGCCGGCTATGCCGATATGCGCAAGACCTCGATCTACGGCGGCACCACGGAAGTGCAGAAGGGCATCATCGCCCGCCTGGTGCTGGGCCTGTAGGCCGCCGCCCTTCGTCCAAGGAGCACGACGCATGGATTTCCTCTATACCGAAGAACAGCGCATGCTGGCCGACAGCCTGCGCCGCCTGGTGGACCAGGCATGGACCCGGCCGCAACGCCGTGCCCGCGAAACGGCGGGCCGGCTCGATGCCCGCGCCTGGGCCGCGCTGGCCGACGTGGGGGTGCTGGGCCTGACCATCGCGCAGGACGCGGGCGGGTTTGGCGAGGTGCCCGCCAGCCTGCTGCCCGTGCACGTGGCACTGGGCCGCGGCCTGGTGGCCGAGCCGGTGATTCCCAGCGCGGTGATGGGCGCCGCCCTGATCGAGGCCTGCGGCGGCCCGGCGCGCCAGCGTTGGCTGCCCGGCATTGCGTCGGGCGAACGCGTGGTCAGCGTGGCCTGGCAGGAACCGGGGCGGCGCTACGACGCAACGCCCGATGCCTGCCGCGCGGTACGCGGCGAAGCGGGCTGGCGGCTGGAAGGCGCCAAACATCTGGTGTGGCACGGCGCGGCGGCACAGGCCTGGTGGGTCAGTGCGCGCGACGAGAACGGCGCCACCGTATTGCTGGCGGCGCCGGCGGACGCTGCGGGCGTGCGCGTCACCGACACGCCAACGCTGGACGGCGCACGCTGCGCGCGACTGGATTTCACGGCAGTCACCTTGCCGCCAGACGCGCTGCTGGCGCAAGGCGCAGCGGCCGACGCGGCGTTGGCCGAGGCGCTGCACTGGGGCACGGCCGCGCTGTGCGCGCACGCGGCCGGCGCTATGGAGCGTCTATTGGAAATCACTGTGGACTACCTGAAGACGCGGCAGCAGTTCGGCCAGCCGCTGGCGTCGTTCCAGGCCCTGCAGCATCGCCTGGCCGAAATGCTGGTGGCCAAGGAATTGGCGTTGTCCATGGCCTATGTGGCCGTGGCGGCGCTGACCGAGCCGGACGCCACCCAGCGCCGCCGCATGCTGGCATCGGCCAAGCTGGAGGTCGCGCGCGCCGGCCGGCAGGTGGCGCAGATGGCGGTGCAGCTGCATGGCGGCATGGGCATGACGGACGAGCTGGAGGTAGGCGATTACTTCAAACGCCTGACCGTGGTGGACCTGCTGCTGGGCGACAGCGCCGAGCAACTGGCTGTGCTGGAGGAATTGGCATGAGCCCCACGCCATCGGAAGCCGTGAACATCAGCCCCGCCAACATCGATGCCAACGCGCCTCGCCCCGGCTACACCCAGATCCGCTTCACGCTGAGCCAGGGCGTGGGGGGCATTACGCTGGACCGCCCCGAACGGCTGAACAGCTTCACCGCGGTCATGCATGCCGAACTGGCGCGGGCGCTGGACGAGCTGGAAGCGCATGCGGGCCTGCGCGGCGTGGTCATCACCGGGGCCGGCCGCGGCTTTTGCGCCGGGCAGGACCTGGGCGAGCGCCAGCCGCCCGCAGACGGCAGCCGGCGCGACCTGAGCGAGATCCTGGCCAAGTCGTATCGCCCGCTGATCATGCGCTTGCGCGCGTTGCCGGTGCCGGTCGTGTGCGTGATGAACGGCGTGGCCGCCGGCGCGGGCGCCAGCCTGGTGCTGGCCTGCGACGTGGTGTTCGCGGTGGAATCGGCTCGCTTCATCCAGGCATTCAGCAAGATCGGGCTATTGCCCGACGCCGGCGGCACGTGGTTCCTGCCGCGCCTGGTGGGCTCGGCGCGGGCGATGGGCGCGGCCTTGTTCGGCGAAGCGGTCAGCGCGCGGCAGGCCGAAGCGTGGGGCCTGATCTGGCGGGTGGTGCCGGACGAGGCGCTGGCCGAGACGCTGGCCGAGGTGACCGCCACGCTGGCGGCGGGGCCGACGCGGGCCTACGGCGCCACCAAGGCGGCGCTGCATGCCTCCAGCGGCCATACCCTGGCCGAGCAGTTCGACCTGGAATGTCGGCTGCAGCGCGAGCTGGGCTACACCGACGACTACCTGGAAGGCATGCAGGCGTTCGCGCAGAAACGCGCGCCGGCTTTCAAGGGGCGTTGAGGCGGATATCGCAGGATGGGGCGACGTGAGGGGGGGGCGGGATCAGAGCCAGTCCCAGCCCCAGCCCTGGATCAGGTCGCGGAGGCGGCCTCGCCCGGCTGCCGGATCTGCTCGATCAACTCGCGCGCACAGCCAGGCAGGGCGTCGATGTCGCGCACCAGCAGCTTGCGTTCACGCACCACCCAGGGCTCGTCCAGCTCCACCACCCGCAGCTTCATTTCCGCGCCGTAGCGGCGTGCCGCCGAGTCGGGAATGACGCCCACCCCGACGCCCGCCTGCACCATGCGGCAGATGGAATCGAAGCTGTACAGCTGGATGCGCTGGGGCAGGCGCTGGCCGATGCGTTCAAGCTGGTCGCGCAGAAACGCCACCAGCGTCGATCCCTCGTGCATCGTGATGAACGGGTAGCGCACCGCGTCGGCCAGCTTGACCTTGTCCTGGTCCTGCAGCGGATGGCCATTGGGCACCACCAGCACCAGGCGATCGGTGCTGAAATGAATCGTCTGCAGTTCGGGGGCGTCGACCGGGCCGGCCACGATGCCCAGGTCGGTGGTGCCGTCCAGCACGCCGCGCACGATGTCGCGCGTCAGGCGTTCCTGCAGGTCCACCGTCACGCCCGGGTGGCCCGACAGGAAATGCGCCAGGATGTCGGGCATGAACTCCGTGACGGCGGTGGTGTTGGCGAAGATGCGGATGTGGCCCGCGTCGCCGTCGGCCTGTTCCTGGAAGTCGTGCTTCAGGTGGTCGACCTGGCGCATGATGACCCGGGCGTGCTGCAGCAGCCGCTGCCCGGCGGGGGTGATTTCCACGCCGCGGCTGTCGCGGTACAACAGGCGGGTATTGAGCTGGTTCTCCAGCGCCTTGATGCGCACGCTGACCGCGGCCAGCGACAGGTGCGCCCGCTTGGCGGCCTGCGTCAGGCTGGGCGATTCGGCGATATGGATGAACAGGCGTAGGTCGGCAAGATCGAAGTGCATGGCGCCTATATTACGGCGGCGGGCACGTGGCGCACGATTCATGCGCCGCAAACCCCGCCTTGAGGAAAAACGAATTCACAGCCTGCGCGGCTTGCGGGATGCTACCCGTCAACCCCTATGACAAGGATATCGGCATGACATCGACAGACCCGGCCGCCTGGATCGGCAGCGGCGAGCGCCAGGCGGACGCGCTGGACCCCGGCCACGCCGCCCGCATCGCCGCCACGCTGGGCGGCCCGGCGCCCGCGCAAGGCGACCCCTTGCCGCCCCTGTGGCAGTGGGCGTTCTTCATCAGCACGGTCGGCCTGGATGGCTTGGGGACGGATGGCCATCCCGCGCGCGGCGGCTTCCTGCCCCCGGCGCACGACCGCAATCGCATGTGGGCCGGCGGCCGGGTGCAGTTCCTGCAACCGCTGCGGGTCGGCGTGCCGGCCGAGCGCATCTCGACAGTGGCGGAGGTCAAGGAAAAGGCCGGCCGCAGCGGCGCGCTGCTGTTCGTCACCGTGCGCCACGAATACCGCCAGGCAGGCGAACTGGCCATCCTGGAAGAACAGGACATCGTCTACCGCCAGCCCACGCCGCCCAAGCTGGCCGGCACCGAGCCCGCGCCCCAGGCGCAATGGCGCGACCCGGTCGAGCCGTCGGCGGTGCTGCTGTTTCGCTATTCCGCCGTCACGTTCAACGGCCACCGCATCCATTACGACCACCCCTACGTCACGGGCACCGAGGGCTACCCCGGCCTGGTGGTGCACGGGCCGCTGATCGCCACCGAGATGGTCGCCGCGTTCCAGCGCGCCCACCCCAAGGCGCGGCCCACGCACCTGACCTACCGCGGCCTGCGGCCGCTGATCTCGCCTGCGCCGTTTCACGTGGCCGGCCGCATCGAGCAAGCCGGCGTGGCCCAGTTGTGGGCCGAGCAGGACGGCACGCTGGCCCACCAAGCCGAACTGAGGTTCACCGAATGAGCAACCCGGGCCCCCGTCCGCTGGACGGCATTACCGTCGTCAGCCTCGAACACGCCATTGCCGCGCCGTTCTGCACCCGCCAGCTGGCCG
This sequence comes from Achromobacter sp. NCFB-sbj8-Ac1-l, assembly GCF_052695805.1. Lineage (NCBI taxonomy): Bacteria > Pseudomonadati > Pseudomonadota > Betaproteobacteria > Burkholderiales > Alcaligenaceae > Achromobacter > Achromobacter sp. NCFB-sbj8-Ac1-l. The sequence goes on from NZ_CP199812.1 coordinate 935,682, forward strand.
ACATGGGCGCGCGCGTCATCAAGATCGAACGTCCCGGCGCCGGCGACTTCGCCCGCGGCTACGACGAGCGCGTGCGCGGCCTGTCGTCGCACTTCGTCTGGACCAACCGGTCCAAGGAAAGCCTGACGCTCGACCTCAAGCGCGACGAGGCCGGCGACATCATGGACCGCCTGCTGCAACAGGCCGACGTGCTGGTGCAGAACCTGGCGCCCGGGGCCGCGGCCCGCCTGGGCCTGTCGTTCGAGGCGCTGCACGCGAAGCATCCGCGCCTGATCGTCTGCGATATTTCCGGCTACGGCGAAGGCGGCCCCTACCAGGACAAAAAGGCCTACGACCTGCTGATCCAGAGCGAAAGCGGCTTTCTGTCGGTGACGGGCACGGCCGACGATCCGGTCAAGGCGGGCTGTTCCATCGCCGATATTTCCGCGGGCATGTACGCCTATTCGGCCATCCTGAACGCGTTGCTGCTGCGCCAGAAAACGGGCCTGGGCAGCCGGCTCGATGTTTCCATGCTCGAAAGCATGGTCGAGTGGATGGGCTTTCCGATGTACTACGCGTTCGAAGGCGCGGCGCCGCCCGTGCGCGCCGGTGCGGCTCATGCGTCCATCTACCCCTACGGCCCGTTCCCTACCGGCGACGGCAACACCATCATGCTGGGCCTGCAGAACGAACGCGAATGGCGCGTGTTCTGCGTCCAGGTGCTGCGCCAGGCCGAGCTGGCCGAAGACCCGCGCTTTGCCTCCAATTCGCTGCGCACCGCCAACCGTGATGCCCTGCGGGCGCTGATCGTGGCGGCCTTTGCAGGCCTGTCGGTGCAGCAGGTCACCGACCGCCTCGAAGACGCCCAGATCGCCAATGCGCGCGTCAACGACATGGCCGGCGTGTGGGCACACCCGCAGTTGCAGGCGCGGGCGCGCTGGCGCCAGGTCGACAGCCCGGCCGGCGTGCTGCCGGCGCTGCTGCCGCCGGCCAGCAGCAATGCCTTTGCGCCGCGCATGGCCGCGGTGCCTGCCGTGGGCCAAAACACGGATGCGGTGCTAGCATCTCTGGGATACGCGCCGGATCAGGTGGCGCAATTCCATGCCTCGGAGGTCGTGTGATGCATCCCGTCGTTCGTACCGCGCTGTTCGTGCCGGCCTCGCGCCCCGAGCGTATTCCCAAGGCCCTGGCCGCGGGCGCCGACGCCGTGATCGTCGATCTCGAAGATGCGGTCGAGCACCTGGCCAAGGCCTCGGCCCGCGAAGCGCTGTGCGACTTCCTGGGCACCCACCCGCAGGCCCGGGTGTGGGTACGCATCAACGACGCGTCCACTTCGTGGCACGACGACGACCTCAAGGCCTGCCGTGGCCGGCCGGCCGTGGCGGGCCTGCTGCTGCCCAAGGCCGAAAGCCTGGCCCAGGTGCGCCACGTGGCGCAGACCGGGCTGCCCGTCATCCCCATTCTTGAAACCGCGCGCGGCGTGCTCAACGCGGCCGAGGTGGCCGGCACCCCGGGCGTGGCCCGCCTGGCCTTTGGCAGCCTCGACTACGCCCTGGACCTGGGCGTGGCGCCCGATACCGACGGCGCGCAGGCGATGCTGGACCATGCCCGCGTGCAGGTGCTGCTGCATACGCGCGCGGCCGGGCTGGCGCCGGCGCTGGACGGCGTGTTCGCCGGGGTCGAAGACCAGGCCGGGCTGTCGCGCGCCGCGGCGCGTGCGCAGCAGATGGGCTTTGGCGGCATGCTGTGCATCCATCCGGCGCAGGTCGCCGTCATCCATGCGGCCTTTGCGCCCGACCCGGCCGAACTGGCCTGGGCCCGCCGCGTCGTCGATGCCCACCGCGACAAGTCGGTCGGCACCTTCATGCTGGACGGCGCGATGGTGGATGCGCCCGTCATCGCCCGCGCGCGCCGCGTGCTGGCGCAGGCCGGGGAAACGGTCGGCAGTTGAGGAACGCATGAGCGAAGCGCTTTTCATCGGGCATACCTATATCGACGTCACCGTGCTGGCCGACGAATGGCCTACTGGCGACGAAAAAAGCGTGGCACGCGATTACGCCGTGTCGTTCGGCGGTAATGCTGTCACCGCGGCGTTCGCCTGCGGCAAGCTGGGCACGTCCCCCGACCTGGTGTGCTCGCTGGCGCCCGACTGGCTGGGCCACATGTACACCGACATGGCCGCCGCGCATGGCGTCACGCTGCATGGCCGCCAGGTGCGCCGCTCGTCGCTGTCGTTCATCATGCCCAACCACGGCAAGCGCGCCATCGTGCGGGCGCGCGATACCGACTACCTGAATGACTTTCCGCGCCTGGACGTGTCCGGCTACCGCGCGCTGCACCTGGATGGCCACCAGCCCGACGCCGCGCTGCATTACGCGCGGGCCTGCCGCCAGGCCGGCATCCTGACGTCGCTGGACGGCGGCGGGGTGCGCGAGAACACCGATGAATTGCTGCGCCATATCGACGTGGCCGTGTGCGCCGAGCGCATGTGCGAACAACTGGGCCTGTCGCCGCAAGGCCTGTTGGACCTGCTGCGCCAGCGCGGCTGCCGCATCGGCGCGGTCACGATGGGCGAGCGCGGCATGCTCTGGTACGACGAAACCGGGGCGGTCGACACGCTGCCCTCGCTGGACGTGCCCGCCGCGCGCATCGTCGATACCTCGGGCGCGGGCGACGTGTTCCACGGCGCCTATGTGTGGTCGTACCTGAACCGCCCCGAGTTGCCCTGGAAAGAACACTTCACCTTCGCGCGCGCTGCGTCGGCGCACAAGATCCAGCACCTGGGCAACGAGGCGGGCCTGCCCACGGTGAGCGACGTCGAACGCGCCATGCTGGCCTTCACGCCCAAGGCATAGCGGTCTGCATCCGGTTCATGCAACACCGGGCAGGGCGGGGGGCACCAATCAGGGAAAAAAGCGCGGCCGGAACCGGCCGCGCCACATTCAGCCGATGCGTTCGATCGGCTGGTCGGTGATCTCGTCCAGCCAGGCATCCAGGCTGCGGCCGGCCAGCGTCAGCGTGGGTGCCAGGTCGCGCAGCGGCCGCAGCACGAAGGCGCGCTGTGGCATGCGGGGGTGGGGCAGCACCAGGCGCGCGTGCGCCATCGCCGCGTCGCCATGCAGCAGCAGATCCAGGTCCAGCGTGCGAGGGGCGTTCTTGTAGGGGCGTTCGCGGCCGTGGCGCAGTTCCAGCGCTTGCAGCAGGTCCAGCAGGGCCAGCGGCGCCAGGGTGGTGTCCAGCGCCGCGACGGCGTTGACGAAATCCGGCCCGGCGGCATCCACCGGCGCGCTGCGGTAGAACGGCGACGCCGTGACAGCGTCGATGCCATCCGCGCCGGCCAGTTCGGCCAGCACGGTGCGCAACGTCGCTGCGCTGTCGCCCAGGTTGGCGCCCAGGCCGATGTAGGCGCGCACGGGGGCGGCCATGATCTTACTCGGCGGGGCCGGCGCCACCGCTGGCGGAGCGCGAGCTGGGACGGCGGCGCGGGCGGCGCTTGCGCGCCGACGGCGCGGGCGCCTCGGCGGGGTCGCGCGGCTGGCGGCCCAGGTCTTCGATCATGTCGGCGCGGGTGGCGTCGTCGGCGTTGGCCAGGTCCATCCACCACTGCGCCAGCACGCTGTCGAACTCGCCGGCCGCGGCGCGCAGCTGCAGGAAGTCGCAGGCGGCGCGGAAGCGCGGCTGTTCGATCATGCGGAAGATCGTCTTGCCCATGCGGCGCTCGAAGCGCGGCTGCATGAACCAGATTTCCCGCATGTCGGACGAGAAGCGGCGCTGGATGGCCAGCTTTTCGGTCTGCTCGTCGAGCACCGAATCGGCCGCCTGCGACAGCGCGGGAATGGTGTGCTCGCCCTGGGCGCGCAGTTGCTTCCAGCGCACGTCCACCTGCTGCCAGAGCAGCGCGGCGAACAGGAAGCTGGGGCTGATGGTCTTGCCGGCACGCACGCGGGCGTCGGTGCGTTCCAGGGCCAGTTCGACGAAGTTCTCGCCGCCCGGCTGTTCCAGCACCACGTCCAGCAGCGGCAACAGGCCGTTGTGCAGGCCGTCGGCGCGCAGCTGGCGCAGGCAGTCCATGGCATGGCCGCAGGTCAGCAGCTTGAGCATTTCGTCGAACAGGCGCGAGGCCGGCACGTTTTCGATCAGGTTGGCCATCGTGCGGATGGGCTGGCGCGTGGCCGGATCGATGGTGCCGTTGAGCTTGGCCGCGAAACGTACCGCGCGCAGCATGCGCACCGGGTCTTCGCGGTAGCGCTTGGCGGGGTCGCCGATGATGCGGACCTGGCGCTTCTTCAGGTCGGCCACGCCATTGTGGAAGTCGATGACTTCCTCGTTGTGCGGGTCGTAGTAGAGCGCGTTCATGGTGAAGTCGCGGCGGGCCGCGTCTTCTTCGTGCGAACCGAACACGTTGTCGCGCAGGATGCGGCCGTGTTCGTCGGTTTCCTGGTCTTCGGAGGCCGGGGCGCGGAAGGTCGAAGTTTCGATGATTTCCTGGCCGAACACCACGTGCACCAGCTGGAAGCGGCGGCCGATGATGCGGGCGCGGCGAAACAGCGGGCGGATCTGCTCGGGCGTGGCGTTGGTGGCCACGTCGAAGTCCTTGGGTTCCAGGCCGACGATCAGGTCGCGCACGGCGCCACCGACGATATAGGCTTCATAGCCATGCTGGCGCAATACCTCGCACACCTTGATGGCGTGGCGCGACACGTTGCGCCGGTCGATGCCGTGCTTGTCGCGTCCGATGCGCAAAGGCCCCCGGGCTGCCGGCGCGAACAGTCGGCCGACGAATTTTTTTATGGTTTCGGTGATCATTTAGGACTTGGCATCTATGACGTGGTCGAACAGGTCGATCACTTGCCAGCCGCGTTCCTGGGCGATCTTGCGCAGGGTCGGGCTGGGGTTGGCGGCGATCGGACGGGTCACCTTTTCGAGCAGCGGGACATCATTGACCGAATCGCTATAGAAAAACGATTCGGAAAAATCTGCAAGTCCTAATCCCATGGCGCCCAGCCAATCGTTCACGCGCACCACCTTGCCTTCCTTGAAGCTGGGCGTGCCCAGGATGCGGCCGGTGTAGCGGCCGCGCTGGACTTCGGCGTCGGTGGCGACCAGGTGGGGCACGCCGAAGGCGCGGGCGATGGGGGCGGTGACAAAGCTGTTGGTGGCCGTGACCACCGCGCACAGGTCGCCGGCTTCCAGGTGCGATTCGACCAGCTCGCGCGCGGCGGGCGTGATCGACGGCCGGATGACCTCGGCCATGAATTCCTCGTGCCAGGCGGCCAGCTCGAACGGCGCGTGCGCGGCCAGGAGGCCGAGCATGAATTCGGCGGCCTGCTCGGCGGTGAGTTCGCCGCGGTTGTAGCGGTCCATCAGGTCGTCATTGCGGCGGCGGGCCTGGTCGGGGTCGCCCGCGCGGCCGGTGCGCGCCAGATAGTCGGCCCATTGGTAGTCGCTGTCCAGCGGCAACAGGGTGTGATCCAGGTCGAACAGGGCGAGACGTCGGGAGGTCATGGGCGTTGTGAATCAGGGTCTGCGAGCATGGCGCGCAACAGGGGCAGGGTGATGGGACGGCCGGTGGCCAGGGAATAGCGATCCAGCGCGTCCAGCAAGGCGGCCAGCTTGCGGATGTCGCGCTCGTGGTGCGTGAGCATCCAATTGATGATTTCAGGCGCCAGGTGCAGGCCGCGTTCGGCCGCCTGGGCGGCCAGCGCGGCCAGCTTGTCGGCATCGGAAAGGGGATCCAGCCGGAACACCAGGTCCCAGCCCAGCCGGGTGCGCAGGTCTTCTCGCAGCGGCATCGACAGCGGCGCGCGGTCGCCCGCCACGGCCAGCGCAAAGGCGCGGCCGGTGGCGGCGGATTCGCGCCAGCGGTTGTACAGGGCAAACAGCCCCGCCTGGCGGTGCTCGTCCATGCGGTGCACGTCGTCCACGGCCACGAACTTGGGCATGGGCGACTTGGAGTCGGCTTCGGCCAGCACCCGCAGGATGTTGGCGCTGTTGGCGGCTTCGATGTAGACGGCGTCCGGGCGCGCGGTCAGGGCGCGCAGCAGGTGGCTGCGGCCGCAGCCGGCGGAACCCCAGATATACAGCGCGCGGCCCGGGGCGAGCGTGCGCACGGCCGCCAGCGCCTCTCCGTTGGGACCGGCGATGAAATTGTTCAGCGATGGCGCTGGCGCGGGAAGAACGTCAAGCAGCAGCTGGCGGTTCATGAGAGGTTATCGATCAGGCGGGTGACGCGGGGCGTTGGCTCTTGCCCAAGGCCGAAGGCGGCATTGCCCGCCAGAAACTGGCAAAATCGCTATCGGCCAACCCTACACTTTAAACCACCCGGGGGGGCGGTGTCGCGTCCAAGCCCTTTGCCTGGCTTGGGTTTGCGCGAAAATGCCGACCCGCAGGCCCGCCCGCCCCGGGCGGCTTTCGGCGCCCGTCAGCCTGGACCGGGCCGCAACATCGTAAAATGCAGGGCGTTCCACCCAAATTCCCAGCAATTGTTACATACCCCACGGCATTTCTCATGACGAATCAACCCAAAGCTCCCTTGACCTACCGCGATGCCGGTGTCGACATCGACGCGGGCGACGCCCTGGTCGACCGTATCAAACCGCTCGCGGCGCGCACCATGCGCCCCGGGGTGCTGGCCGGTATCGGCGGCTTTGGCGGCCTGTTCGAAGTGCCCAAGCATTTTAAGGAGCCGGTGCTGGTGTCGGGCACCGACGGCGTGGGCACCAAGCTGCGCCTGGCGTTCGACTGGAACCGCCACGACACGGTCGGCATCGACCTGGTGGCCATGAGCGTCAACGACATCCTGGTGCAGGGCGCAGAGCCTCTGTTCTTCCTGGACTACTTCGGTTGCGGCAAGCTTTCGGTGGACACGGCGGCGTCGGTGGTGGGCGGCATCGCCAAGGGCTGCGAGCTGTCGGGTTGCGCCCTGATCGGCGGCGAAACCGCTGAAATGCCGGGCATGTACCCGGACGGCGAATACGATCTGGCCGGCTTCGCCGTGGGCGCGGTCGAAAAGTCGGCCATCATCGACGGCAAGTCGATCAAGACCGGCGACGTGGTGCTGGGCCTGGCGTCCAGCGGCGCACACTCCAACGGCTACTCGCTCCTGCGCAAGATCCTGGAACGCGCCGGCGCCAAGCCCGACGACGACTTCCACGGCCAGAAGCTGGTCGACGTGGTCATGGCCCCGACCCGCATCTACGTCAAGCAGGTGCTGGCCGCGCTGGCCAAGCACGGTACCGCCATCAAGGGCCTGGCCCACATCACCGGCGGCGGCCTGCTGGACAACGTGCCGCGCATCCTGCAGCCCGGCCTGGCGGCCAGGCTGCAGCGCGACAGCTGGGAAATGCCCAAGCTGTTCCAGTGGCTGCAAGCCCAGGGCGGCGTCGAAGACACCGAGATGTACCGCGTCTTCAACTGCGGCATCGGCATGGTGCTGGTGGTGGACCCGGCCCAGGGCGACGCCATCGCCGCCACGCTGCGCGAGCAGGGCGAAACGGTCAGCACGCTGGGCGAAATCGTCGAGCAGACCGACGGCATGCCCCAGACCGTGGTGGTCTGAGCCGGCTGGCTCTCGTAAAAAACCCGCCCTGGTGGCGGGTTTTTTATTTCAGGCTGACGCTTGCACCGCACGTCACTGGGCTGCGCCTCGGGCAGATACATCCACGATCGTGCGCATGATCTTCACGAGATTGTCTTGCCCAGGTTGGACACTCCCGTTCTGCGCACAGACTTGTGCGCCTTCGAGAAGAAAATTGATCTGCGCGGCGGCCAGTTTCGGATCCGGAATCTTGGCCTTTCGACACATCTGATAAACGCGCTCTGCCTGCGTCGCTTTGTGGGCTTCAATCTGTTGGCGTAGCGGATTCTCTCTGTCTGCTATCTCGGCGATTGTGTTCACGAAGGGGCAGCCCCGGTGCGATATGGCCTCCAACCCCTGCGAAACAAACTCGGCCAGCGCCAATAGCTGCGCACGCGGGTCATCGCGATGCACCCGCTCGATCTCATCGAGCGCATGCCGATAACGATCGATGGTCGCCGTCAGCCAATCCCCGATGAGGGCATCGCGCGAATCGAAATGTCTGTAGACGCCCATTTTGGTCGTCTTCGCTTCAACGGCGATCGCGTCCATCGTCACGTGCTGGATGCCGCACTCGTCAAATAGTTTGTAGGCGGCTGCGGTAATGCGCTCTCTGAGCGTAGGCATCTCATCTCTTCCGAACAATCGATCGCGACAATGATACTTCATGGTATCGTTGATACCGATTAGTATCATTTTATCAATATCGGGTCCGGAAACGAGGAAGCCAGCATGAATCTGAACGAGTACACCTCACACGACGCCTTGGGGCTTGCGGCGCTCATCGCAAAGGGGGATGTCGCAGCACATGAAGTGACGGCTGCGGCGTTGGCGGCCTGCCAGCAGGTCAATCCGCACATCAATGCCGTGGTGGAGCCCTGGCCGGACGAGGTCGTGATGCCGCGCCATGCGCAGGCGGAAAACGCTGCCTTTTCAGGGGTGCCGTTTTTGATCAAGGATCTGGGCGCAACACGCGCCGGACGCGCGAGTGAGCTTGGCAGCCGCATTGCCGCCGGTCTGGTTGCCCCGGCGGATTCAACGCTGATGACACGGTTTCGCCAAAGTGGATTGATACCGATGGGACGAACGACAACGCCAGAATTTGCCATCAGCACGACCACTGAGAGCATCGCCACCGGCCCGACGCGAAATCCCTGGGACGTCCGCCGTAGCGTCGGGGGATCAAGTGGCGGCTCCGCGGCGGCGGTCGCGGCGGGCATCGTTCCTTTCGCCCACGCAACCGACGGCGGTGGCAGTATCCGCGTGCCAGCGGCGGCCAATGGACTATTCGGTATGAAGCCGACCCGAGGCAGGGTGTCCAATGGCCCGTTCGTTGATGAGATCTGGAGCGGGCTGGCGGTGCAGTTCGGTCTCAGCCGCACCGTCAGAGACAGCGCCGCGCTGTTGGACGCGGTGCATGGCGGCGGTACGGGCGAGCCCTATTACATTCCATCTCCCACGAACACCTTCCTGTCGGCGCTGGACGCCGACCCGCAACCGCTCAGAATCGGATTGATGCTTCATCCGCTGAACGGCACACGGACGTCGCCGGCAGTGGCGGATCAGATTTGCCAGATTGCAAAGCTCTGCGAAAGCCTTGGTCATGACGTCGTGGACGTTCAACTCGACCCTGGCGTTTCGTGGGAAGCGTTTGTTCATGCCAACGCGCAGTTCTTCGGGGTGAATACCGCTGCCTGGATCAATCTGGTGGCACGACTGACGGGGCGCAAACCTGATCGCGATGTGCTCGAACCGGCAACCGCAGCCGTTTATGCGCTCGGACAGAAGATAACAGGCCTCGACCTGCTTGGGGCGCTCGATATACGCAACACCGTGACACGCGCCCTTGGCGCCTATTTCGAGCATTACGACGTGCTCCTGACGCCAACCCTGCCCCACCTGCCCCCACTGATTGGCGAGTACAACACCGGACAGGAGCATCTGGATGGCCTGGCGTGGGTCGAGCGGGTATTCGGTTACTCCCCCTTCACTGCGGTGGCGAACGTCGCCGGCATCCCTGCGATGTCGATGCCCTTGTCTGTCGATCCGTCCACTGGCATGCCAGTGGGATCACACTTTGTCGCAGGATTCGGTCAAGAGGCCCTGCTTTTCGGTCTCGCAGGCCAGTTGGAAGATGCCTTGCCCTGGATAGGACGGCAACCATCGGTCTGGGCAGGTAAAGGTCTTGAGCGGCCTTCAGTCAACCCAGCCGCCGACCTGAAACACGGTCCTTCAACGCGCTGACCTACTGTCCCTCGACGGTTCAGCCGCCGCCCTGAGGGGCGGTCGCCAATGCCACGGCCACCGCGTCGATGGTCTGCGCCACCGCGTCGGCCGCCAGGCAGTCGACGATCACGCGGTCGGGCTGGGCCCGCAGCCAGGTGATCTGGCGCTTGGCCAGCTGGCGGGTGGCGGCGATGCCTTGTTCGCGGGCTTCGTCCAGGCGGATCTCGCCGTCCAGGTGGGCCCACATCTGGCGATAGCCCACGCAGCGCACCGACGGCAGGCCCGGGTGCAGGTCGGGGCGCGCATGCAGACCGCGCACCTCGTCCAGCAGGCCGTTGGCCAACATCGCGTCAAAGCGCTGTTCGATGCGCGCGTGCAGCGCGGCGCGGTCCGAGGGCTCCAGGCTGATGGTCAGGTAGCGGTCGGCGTCGTCATCGGGCGGGCGCTGGCCGCGGCTGAGCAGCGCGGACATGGGCTGGCCGGACAACTGGCAGATTTCCAGCGCGCGCTGGATGCGCTGGCTGTCGTTGGGCGCCAGGCGCGCCGCCGTGACGGGATCCAGCACCGCCAGCTCGGCATGCAGCGCCGGCCAGCCCAGGCGGGCGGCGCGGGCTTCCAGTTCGGCGCGCAGCGCGGGGTCCGCCTGGGGCAGGTCGTCCAGGCCGTCGCGCAGCGCCTTGTAGTACATCATGGTGCCGCCGGCCAGCAGCGGAATGCGGCCGCGGGCGCGGATCTCGCCGATCAGGCGGCGCGCATCGGCGCGGAACTCGGCGGCCGAGTACGACTGCGCCGGGTCGCGGATATCCAGCAGGTGCTGCGGCACTTGCGCCTGTTCGGCCGGCGACGGCTTGGCGGTGCCGATGTCCATGCCGCGGTAGATGGTGGCCGAATCGACGTTGATGATTTCCAGCGGCCAGCGGTCGGCCAGCGCCAGGGTGGAGGCGCTCTTGCCAGCCGCGGTGGGGCCGGCCAGGCAGATGACGACGGGGGCGGGGGACGGCACGGGCAAGATCTATTGCCCGCGCAGGAAGAGCTTGTCCAGGTCCGACACGGACCACTGCACCCAGGTCGGGCGGCCGTGGTTGCACTGGTCGGCGCGCTCTGTGGCTTCCATCTGGCGCAACAGGCCGTTCATTTCTTCCAGGGTCAGCTTGCGGTTGGCGCGCACCGAGCCATGGCAGGCCATGGTCGACAGCAGCTCGTTGCGCTGTTCGGTCAACAGGCGCGACACGCCCACGCCGGCCAGGTCGCGCAGCACGGCGCGGGCCAGCGTTTCGATATCGCCCCGCGCCAGGATGGCGGGTACCGACCGCACCGCGATCGATGTGGGGCCCGACGGCCGCATCTGAAAGCCCAGGTCTTCCAGCTGTTCCTCGAATTCTTCGACCACCGCCACGTCCTTTTCCTGGGCGTGGAACACCACCGGCACCAGCAGGTCCTGGCGCGGCAGGCTGCGGGCGTCCAGCGCCTGCTTGAGCTGTTCGTAGACCACCCGCTCATGGGCGGCGTGCATGTCCACCAGCACCATGCCGCGGCGGTTCTGCGCCAGGATGTAGATGCCGTGCAGTTGGCCCAGCGCCATGCCAAGCGGGTGTTCCTCGCCGGCAGGCAGGGCGGCCCCGGGGGCGGGCGCCGCCGTGGCCGCGTCGCGCAGTGGTTCGGTACGTGGGGCGGTGTCGTCGTTCAGGGGGCGGTACAGCGACTGCCAGTCGGCCACCGGGATGCCGGCGGGTTCCGCATGCAGGCGGAAGGGCACCTGGGTGTGCGGCCGCGGGGCGGTGGGCGAGGGCCGCAGGCCGTACGGGGCGGCACTGCCGGCGCCGGTGTAGCCGGGGCGGGGCGAGGCATCACCGGGCGCGCTGCCGGTCTGTGTGGACAGCGGCGTGCTGCCAGCCTGGGTGGACGGCGACGCACCTGGCGGGCCGCCCACAGGCGCCGCGGCGCCGGGCGGTGTGCCCGACGGCGCCACGGTCTCGAATTCCTCATCGCGCGCGGCGCCGGCCGGGGCGACGGCGGACGAGCCACCCGTCTGCGCGAGCGTCTGGCTGACCGCGTGCGTCACGAACCGGTGCACCGCGCCGCTGTCGCGAAAGCGCACCTCGTGCTTGGCCGGGTGCACGTTCACGTCCACCGCCGCGGGGTCAATGTCCAGGAACAGCACGTAGGCCGGCTGGCGGTCGCCGTGCAGCACGTCCGCGTAGGCGGCGCGCAGCGCATGGCTGACCGTGCGGTCGCGCACGTAGCGGCCGTTGACGTACAGGTATTGGCGGTCGGCGCGGGCGCGGGCGGCTGTGGGGCGGGTGATCATGCCGGCCAGGCTGACCGTGCCCACGCTGTGCGACAGCAGCAGGCCGTGTTCGGCGAATTCCGCGCCCAGCACGTCGCGAATGCGTTGCGGCGGCTCGGCCGGCAGCCACTGGCGTTGCGCGCGGTCGTGGTGGAACAGGCGGAAGGCGATCTGCGGATGCGCCATGGCGATGCGCTCCATGGCATCGACGCAATGGCCGAATTCCGTGGCTTCCGAGCGCAGGAACTTGCGCCGCGCCGGCACCGCGTCGAACAGCTGGCGCACGTCCACGGTCGTGCCCGGCGGGCCCGAGGCGGGGCTGACCTGCATGCTGCCGGCATCGATCTGCCAGGCATGTTCGCCGTCGCGGGTGCGCGAAATGATGGACACCTGGGCCACCGACGCGATCGACGCCAGCGCTTCACCACGAAACCCCATGGACGCCACCGATTCCAGCTCGTTCAGGTTGCGGATCTTGCTGGTGGCGTGGCGCGCCAGGGCTAGCGGCAATTCTTCGGGCGGAATGCCGCCGCCGTCGTCGGTGACGGCAATCCGGCGGATGCCGCCGCCTTCCAGGCGCACCTCGATCGCGCGTCCGCCCGCGTCGATGGCGTTCTCAAGGATTTCCTTGAGTACCGAAGCGGGTCTCTCGATCACCTCGCCCGCGGCGATCTGGCTGATCAGCAGGTCGGGCAGTGCAAGAATGGAGCGGCGTTCTGTCATGGGGTGTCCCGGTGTAGCTACAGGGATGATTTTAGCCTCTTGATTTTGCCCGTTGATCTTGCAGGTTGATCCGGTGGGCTATATTTCCTGGCTGATCCCCAACCGCTTTCAGGGCCGTATCGATGCTAGATTTTTTCCAAATGGTGCTCCACATCGACCAGACGCTGGGCGTCTGGGTCCAGCAATACGGCGTGTGGGTCTATCTGGTGCTGTTTCTCATCGTGTTCGCCGAGACCGGGCTGGTGGTGCTGCCGTTCCTGCCGGGCGATTCGTTGCTGTTCATTGCCGGCGCCTTCGGCGCCACGGGCAGCCTCGACCCGATCCTGCTGTCGGCGCTGCTGATCGTCGCCGCCGTCACCGGCAATACGCTGAACTACGCCATCGGCCGCTACATCGGCCCGCGCGTGTTTTCGATGAACCTGCGCTTCCTGGACCGCGGCGCGCTGATGCGCACCCACGCCTTCTACGAAAAGCATGGCGGCAAGACTATCGTCATGTCGCGCTTCATTCCGGTGGTGCGCACGTTCGCGCCGTTCGTGGCAGGCGTGGCCGACATGGCGCTGTCGCGCTTCCAGCTGTTCAATATCCTGGGCGCGCTGCTGTGGGTCATCAGCCTGGTGGCCGCGGGCTACTTCTTCGGCAACATCCCGCTGGTCAAGGAACACCTGAACACCATCGTCCTGCTCGGCCTGGCCGCGGCCATCGTGCCGGTGGTGGGGGCGGCGCTGTTCAAGCTGCTGCGTGCGCGCCGGCAGCAGTAAGGCGGCCTGGCGCAGAGGGCTTGACGTCCTGCTTGTCCGTGCGACGGCTAAGCCGTACTTCGTACGAAGACGAAGAGCAAACTGTAGTCACCTTTGTCCGCAGCACGCAACGCGGTCAAGTAATCAGACCGGGCGTTATCTGCTTTAACCAATGTCCCGCCGCCACCCCACGAAAACGGCTGCTGTTTCATGCTGCGCAAGAGCGCATCAGCCATCATTCGTGAGTGTCGACCATTGCCGTTTGGAAAAGGATGAACCCACACCAGCTCGCGGTGGAATCGCGCGGCGATCTCGTCAGGCAGGAATATGCCGTTGTCGACCCACCACCGCGTGTTATCGAACAGGTTTCTCAGCTTGACGCTGATCTGCGTCCAGTCACATCCGATGTTCTTGTCGGACTTGCGGAACGTGCCTGCCCACAACCAGGTCTGGTCGAACATTTTCTTGTGAAGGTTGCGACAGAACTCTTCACTGAGGACATCGACCTTGCGTTGGCGGCGAACCCATTGCACGGCCTGCAGGATGTTCAGCTGTTCCCAGTCATTCAGTTCGCCCTGGGTGGTCAGGTGGATCGGTATCAGCCCTGCAAGCTCGTCTGGGTCGAGCGGTGTCTGTCCTTCCTGTTCGTCAAAAGCTATCGCCATAGGTCGGACCAGCGGCCCCGGAGTAGCTCAGCCGTTCTCTGCTCAACCTGTTTGCGGAGTCGGTCGGTTGCCGGACGTTGGTCTTCCAGACTCATGGTGTGCGCAACTGCGCTTACTTCCTGCAGGGCGATTGAGCGCGCCCGGTCTTCGACCACCTGAGTCAGTGGCTTTCTGGGCACCAGGGCATAGACCAGCTCGCAGTCCAGTCCGTCAGCCAACTTGCGCAGTTGTCCGAGTGTGATTCGCTCCTCGGCTTCTGCTAGCTCCGACTTGTGCAGGGTCGAACCGGTAATGTTCAACCTCTCGGCTTGCTGTCGCTCGGTGCGCCCTAGCGACTCTCGGATGGCCTTCAGCCATCCACGCGGTGGGGGACGACGGTTGATCAATTCCGAGTACGCGGCGGCCGACGCCTGGACCTGCTCCAGCCGGAGCTGTCTTAATTTGGAATCCATTTTGCTGGCCTATAGGCTATCAAAGATGCAGAAAATGATAGCTTATAGTGAAGTTTCCATCAATATTTTGCTTCACTAATAGGAAGCAATAAATATTAATTTGCGTCAATATAATGAAGCAGTATGGAATTATTTGCTTCATCCCATAGAAGCAAATTTCCATGAATTACCGCACTGAAAGCGAGCAGGTAAGCGGTGGTTTGCGCCGAGCGGCGGTCGTCCTGGTAATGCAGAGGCGAGCCCCTGGAACGGGTCTTGAATCGCTTTTCCCGCGCTTCTACCGGCCATGCTCGGACTCAACGTCGAGAAATTTTGCATGGACAACCTCCTGCCGGAGATGTCTCCCGGCAAGAAGAAGGCCCGCAATCCCCTACGGGATGCGGGCCTCGGCGTTCATTAGCTTGATAGTCCGTCTTGTGTCAACTGACGTCGCCCAGCCGCGCCAGCGGCGGGTTGGCCGTGAAGTAGCGCTGGATGCCCGTCATCATGGCCTGCGCCAGCTTTTCCTGGTGCGCGGTGGTCTTGAGCAGCGCCTCTTCCTGCGGATTGCTGATGAAGGCGGTCTCGACCAGCACCGACGGAATGTCCGGCGCCTTCAGCACGGCGAAGCCGGCCTGTTCCACGCTGTTCTTGTGCAGCCGGTTGATCTTCTTGATCTCGTCCAGGAAGGCGTTGCCGACCTTGAGCGAATCGTTGATCTGCGCGGTGGTGGACAAGTCCAGCAGCACCTTGGCCACCTGGCGGTCGTGGCTGCCCAGGTTGACGCCGCCGATCAGGTCGGCCGCGTTTTCCTTGTCGGCCATCCAGCGCGCCTGGGTGCTGGAAGCGCCGCGCTGGGACAGCGCGAACACCGACGAGCCATTGGCCGACGGTTTGATCCAGGCATCGGCGTGGATCGAGATGAACAGGTCGGCATGCACGCGTCGCGCCTTCTGCACGCGCACGTGCAGCGGCACGAAGAAATCGTCGTCACGCGTGAGATAGGCGCGCATGTACGGCTGGCTGTCGATCATCGCCTTCAGGCGCCGCGCGATGCGCAGCACCACGTCTTTCTCGCGCAGGCCGCTGCTGCCGATGGCGCCGGGGTCTTCGCCGCCGTGGCCGGGGTCCAGCGCGATGGTCAGCATGCGCTGCTTGCCGCGGCCGGCCGTGGCCGGCGGCGCCTTGGGCACCGCCAAGGGCGGGGCCGGCTGCTGGCCGCGCACGCGCGGCGGTTCGGGCGGGTCGGCGCGGGTGGCCGGATTGCGCTGGATGTCTTCGAGGATGCGCGCCAGCGGGTCGTCGGCGTCGGGGCCGTTCTTGTTCAGGATGGCGACCAGCGGGTCCTGCGCGATCTTGGGGTACAGGTCCAGCACCAGGCGGTATTGGTAGTCCGCCACGGGTTTCAGCGTGAACACCTGCGGCGCCACGGCCTGCTTCAGGTCGAACACCAGCCGCACCACGTTCGGGCGGTTCTGCGCCACGCGCAGGCTCTGGATGTAGGGATCGTCGGGGCGGACCTTGGACACCAGGTCGTTCAGCGCCGCGCTCAGGGTCAGACCCTCGATATCGACCACCAGGCGGTGGGGATTTTCCAGCGTGAACTGTTCGGCCTTGAGTTCGCTGTCGAGTTCCAGCGTGACCCGGGTGTATTCGTCGGCCGGCCAGGTACGCACCGCCAGGATCGTGGCCGCCTGGGCCAGCCGCGGCACGACCGGCAGGACGAGCAGGGTGGCGGCGACGCTGATCAGGCGACGTCGGGTGGCGCCTGCTGCGGGGAGGGCGCCGTGTCGGGCGGGGGGACAATCGCGTTCAACCATGTTTGTCCTCGAGCGGTGTACGCGGTCAGGGTGGCGTCGCGTCCCAGGCCAGCGTAAGCCAGGGAAATCTGCAGGTCGGGCGGGGGCAAAAGGCCCTCGGCCCGCTCCGGCCATTCGATCAAAACGACCGCATCTTCACGCAGTAAATCCCGGAATCCTGCGTCTAACCATTCGCGCGAATCACTAAATCTATAAAAATCAAGATGATAGAAGTATAAGTTAGAAACTTTATAGGATTCAAGCAGCGCGTAGCTTGGACTCTTGATTCGGCCTGTGATGCCGCATTCGCGCAACAATGCCCTGGTGAAGGCCGTCTTTCCTGCCCCCAGGTCCCCCTGAAGGTGGATACATGCGCCTGCCAGCCCGGTTTGCTTGCCAGAAACAAGCGGCGCCAGCTGCCGCGCCAGGGCGTCGGTGGCGGCTTCGTCGGGTAGGTGCAGGGTCAGGCTGCTGAGGGGAGCGGACATGGCGCGTGGGGGTAAGCGAGTGGTAAAAGATCGGGATGGATACGCGGATTGAACGCAATTATAGGAATTCGGGTTTCTGCTAATCTATAAGTGATTGCTATTCTCAAATAAGTCGTGCCTGGCGGCTCCTCCGCCGACCGCGACGGACGCTGCTACGGAGCTGTAAGCGCCATGAAGACCCGCATCGAAAAAGACACCTTTGGCCCCATCGAAGTCCCCGAGGACCACCTCTGGGGCGCACAGACCCAGCGATCGCTGCATTTCTTCGCGATTTCCACCGAGAAGATGCCCGAGCCCCTGGTCAATGCGATGGCGCGCCTGAAGCGTGCGGCCGCCAAGGTCAACGCCGACCTGGGCGAGCTCGATCCCAAGATCGCCGACGGCATCATCCGCGCCGCCGATGAAGTCATCGCCGGCAAGTGGCCCAACGAATTCCCGCTGTCCGTCTGGCAGACCGGCTCGGGCACCCAAAGCAACATGAACATGAACGAGGTGCTGGCCAACCGCGCCTCGGAAATCCTGGGCGGCGTGCGCGGCGAAGAACGCAAGGTCCACCCCAACGACCACGTCAACCGCGGCCAGTCTTCCAACGACACCTTCCCCACTGCCATGCACGTGGCCGCCGCCGTCCAGGTCGAACACCATCTGCTGCCGGCCCTGAAGACCCTGCGCGCCACCTTCGCCGCCAAGAGCGCCGAGTTCTACGACATCGTCAAGATCGGCCGCACCCACCTGCAGGACGCCACCCCGCTGACGCTCGGCCAGGAACTGTCCGGCTACGTCGCCCAGCTGGACCTGGCCGAACAGCAGATCCGCGCCACCTTGCCCGGCTTGCACCAGCTGGCCATCGGCGGCACCGCCGTCGGCACCGGCCTGAACGCCCATCCGCAATTCAGCGCCAAGGTCTCGGCCGAACTGGCCCACGCCACCGAAACCGCCTTCGTCTCGGCCCCCAACAAATTCCAGGCCCTGGCCTCCCACGAAGCCCTGCTGTTCGCCCACGGCGCCCTCAAGTCCCTGGCCGCCGGCCTGATGAAGATCGCCAACGACGTGCGCTGGCTCTCCAGCGGCCCCCGTTCCGGCCTGGGCGAAATCAGCATCCCCGAAAACGAACCCGGCAGCTCGATCATGCCGGGCAAGGTCAACCCGACCCAGTGCGAAGCCATCACTATGCTGGCCGCCCAGGTCCTGGGTAACGACGTCGCCATCAACATCGGCGGCGCCAGCGGCAACTTCGAACTGAACGTCTACAAGCCCCTGGTCATCCACAACTTCCTGCAATCGGTGCGCCTCCTGACCGACGGCATGGCCAGCTTCGACCAACACTGCGCCGCCGGCATCGAACCGAACCGCGAACGCATCGCCGAACTCGTCGACCGCTCGCTGATGCTCGTCACCGCCCTGAACCCGCACATCGGCTACGACAAGGCAGCCCAGATCGCCAAGAAAGCCCACAAGGAAGGCCTCTCGCTCAAAGAGTCCGCCCTGGCCCTGGGCTACGTCACCGAAGCCCAATTCGCCGAGTGGGTCGTCCCCGCCAGCATGACGAACGCCGGCAAATAAGCCAAACGACCGGCGCCACCACCACCCAGGCAAAGCGCCACAAAAAAACCGCCCCATGGGGCGGTTTTTTTTCGCCAGCCCCCGCATGCGCGGCCCGCCCTTGCACCAAGCCCCCCGCAAGCGCGCAGCGACCACCGCCCACCCCACACGGCATGCAGCGCCTATCTCAAAAGAAATCGATCCCTCATCAGCGCGCAGCGATCACCGCCCCGACGCAAGACACCGCGTATGCAAAAAACGGCTGCCCGCGCAGCCGGTTTTTGCGGGCCCCGCAAATCTCTCACGCAAGCCCAGACCTAGCAGCGCGCCAATCGCAGACGCACGTAGCCTCTCGCGGCGGCGGCTTGCGGAGCGGGCAACCTCGATGCGCCCGAGGGAATTCGAAGGGAGCCGAAGGCGGACGAGAATGACGAAGGGGCAGTCCGGCGCCCGCGCGCCGGACCGCAATCGTGGGCGCCCGCTCCGCAAGCCGCCGCCGCGAGAGGCGACCTACGAAGAAAAACCCCACGCCAGAAACAACAGCAACCTCAACGAGAAATCACCCACGCCCCGCCACCATCATCCACAAAGGAATCGTCAACGCAGAAAACAACGTCCCAAGGGAAATCAACACAGCAACCATGCGCCCATCCCCCCCCATCCGCATCGCCAACACATAAGCCGCAGAAGCCGTAGGCAACGCCCCAAACAACAACAGCATCCGCGCCTCCAAAGCAGGCAACCCCAGCAACCCAGCCACCCCCAACGCCACAAGCGGCAACCCCACCAGCTTCACCACCAGCATCCAGGCAATCAACCCCCCGTACCCCTTGCCGCCTTCCCAAGCCAGGCTGGCCCCCACGCACAGAATTCCCAACGCGATCGCCGCCGCGCCCAGCCGCGCCAGCACCGTGTCCAACGGCCCTGGCAGATGCAGCCCCGCCAGATTGCATGCCAGCCCCGCCAGCGTCGACACCACCAGCGGATTGCGCGCCAGCTCGCGCAGCAGATTGCCGCCGTTGTGCCGCGCCAAGCCGTACACCGCCGCCACATTCGCCATCGGCACCGCGAACCCGATGATCAGCGCCATCACCGTTTGGCCCTGTGCGCCGCCCAGGCTCGCCGACAGCGCCAGCCCGATGTACGTGTTGAACCGGAAGCCGCATTGCGCCGACGACGCCAGCCCCAGCGACGAAGGCTTGAGCACCAGCCCCGCCAGCCACGACAGCGCCACGCCCGACACGATCACCGCCGCCGTCGCCTGCAACAGTATTGCGGCGTTGCCCGCGCTGATCGGCGTACGCAGGATCGATTGGAACAGCAGCGCGGGGAACAGCACGAAGTACACCAGCCGCTCGGTGCCGGCAAAAAACTCGCGTGAGAAATTCAGTTTGTGACGCAGCGCCCAACCTAGCGCGACCAGCAAGAAATCAGGGAAAACCAGCAGTGCGACCGACATAATGGGATGTGTTTTTTTCGAGGTCTGCGCCGATGACCGGCTCGCTATGCGACTGTAAGCATTTGCTGCTATTCTCCGTCATTCTGGCGGGCGCGTGTGCCACAAGCAACTCATAAACAGCACGGCCTTCAGCCCTGCACACTAAGCAATGCGCCCCCACCGTTAACTGCTGACCTGCCCACAGGCGGGTGCACCACAAAACGGTCCGTTCACATACGGGCTCGCACACTTGGAGGAAACACACCCATGAATAAAGTTCGCTCCCTGGCTCTGGCCATCGCAGTGGCAACCGGTGCCGCAGGCACGCTCGGCGCGTCCGTCGCCCACGCGGCCGACAAGTATCCCAGCAAGCCGATCCGCGTCATCGTGCCGTTCGCGCCGGGCGGTTCCACCGACATCATCGCCCGTCTCGTGACGCAGCGCATGAGCCAGGAACTGGGCCAGCCCATGGTCGTCGAGAACAAGGGCGGCGCAGGCGGCGCCATCGGCGCGGCCGAAGCCGCTCGCGCCGACAAGGACGGCTACACGCTGTCGATCGCCACTGTGTCGACCATGGCCGTGAACCCGGCTTGCCGCCCCAACGACCTGCCGTACGATCCCATCAAGGACTTCCAGGCCGTCACCAACTTCGCCAACACCGCCAACGTCGTGGCCGTGAACCCGAAGTTCCCGGCCAAGGACTTCAAGGGCTTCGTCGAAGAACTCAAGAAGAACCCCGGCAAGTACTCGTATGGCAGCTCGGGCACTTGCGGCGTGCTGCACCTGATGGGTGAATCGTTCAAGATGGCCACGGGCACCGACATCGTGCACGTGCCCTACAAGGGTTCGGGCCCGGCCGTAGCCGACGCCGTCGGCGGCCAGATCGAAATCCTGTTCGACAACCTGCCGTCCTCCATGCCGCAGATCCAGGCGGGCAAGCTGCGCGCCATGGCCATCGCGTGGCCGGAGAACATCGCCGCGCTCAAGGGCGTGCCGAACTTCAAGGAAGCCGGCTTCCCCGTGCTGAACCAGCCCGTCTGGTATGGCCTGCTGGCGCCCAAGGGCACCCCGATGGAAGTCGTGAACAAGCTGCGTGACGCTGCCGTCGTGGCCCTGAAGGACCCGAAGGTCATCAAGGCGCTGGACGACCAGGGCTCGGCGCCGTCGGGCAACACGCCGGAAGAATTCGCCAAGGAAATCCAGGAGCAGTACGACTGGGCCAAGGACGTCGTGAAAAAGCAGAACATCAAGCTGGACTGATGACGTGATGGCGCGGGCCTGGCCCGCTGCCTGAACCGTCAAGCAAAGAGCGCCCCAGGGCGCTCTTTTTCATGGGTCGGCCGTGCGTGCGTCGTACCTACGCGTGCAGCGCGGCCCGGCTTGCCTCGCATGCGGCGCGCAGCCGGTCGATCAGGTCGCGATGCAACGCTGGCAAGGGATCCTGCTCGCGCGCCAGCACGCTGATCGGCACTTGCAAGGTCGGCGCCAGCCGCCGCAGGTACATGTCGGGGCGCAGCATCGCCTGCGCCGTGACCGCGTCCACGATGGCATCGCCTGCACCTGCCTGGGCCAGCGCGCACGCCACGTAATGCGTCTGCACCCGCACCGCGGCGCGCGGGGTCAGGCCTTGCGCGTCCAGCGCCATCTGCAGCAACGCCCCGGACGCATCGCTGGCGTCCAGCAGGATCAGTGCGTCGCCCGCAATGTCGGCCAGCGCCAGGGGGCCGCGGCCAGGGCGTGCGCTCAGGTGGACCAGTTCGGTATGGCCCACCTCGGTGCGGGTCAGGCCCGGCGTGTCGCGCGTGTCGAAGGTCACCGCCAGGTCCAGCTCGCGCGTCAGCATGCCGTTGACCAGCTCGGCGCTGTGGTGCGTGTGGATGTCGAACGTCAGGCCGGGCTGGGCCTGGCGGCTGTCGCGCACCACGGCCGGCAACAGGCCCAGGCCCAGCGCCGGCGCGCAGCCCAGGCGCAGGTGGGCATGGGGACGGCCGCGCAGGCTGGCGGCCAGGCGGCGCACGCTGTCCAGGTCCTGGTTCAGGCGGGCGACTTCGGGCGTCAGGATGTCGGCCTCGCGGGTGGCGACCAGGCGGCCCTTGACGCGCTCGAACAGCTTGAAGCCCAGCTGCGACTCGGCGCTGGCCAGCAGCTTGCTGGCGGCCGGTTGCGTGATGTGCAGCGCCGCCGCGGCCTGCGTCAGGGAGCCGGTGCGGCGGATCGCTTCGAAGATCTCGATGTGGCGCAGGCGCATGGGAATGGGAAAGTGTCGGCGCAAAGCGGCATTCTACGGTGCGGCGAGACGGCAGGTGGCGGCGCCAAGGAACGCGCCGATTTGTCTATCATGCAAGCTCATGCCGGCCTGCCGGCGCCATCCCTGGAGTCTGTCATGCGCATGCGTCCCTGCGCCGCCGTCCTGCTCGCCGCCGCGCTGGCCGCGATGCCGTCCGCCTGGGCCCGTTCGCCCGTTGCCACCGACGACCTCAACCCCGAGGCCGCCACCGGCACCCGCGCGCGCGAACGGGTGAGCGCGCCGCATTTCATGATGGTGGCGGCCAACCCGCTGGCCACCGAGGCCGGCGACGAGATGCTGCGCCGGGGCGGCAGCGTGGTCGACGCCGCCATCGCGGCGCAACTGGTGCTGAACCTGGTCGAACCGCAATCGTCCGGCATCGGCGGGGGCGCCTTCATGGTGGTGTACTCGGCCAGGCAAGGCCGCATCGTCACCTACGACAGCCGTGAGACCGCGCCGGCCGCC
Source organism: Achromobacter sp. NCFB-sbj8-Ac1-l (assembly GCF_052695805.1). Classification (NCBI taxonomy): domain Bacteria; kingdom Pseudomonadati; phylum Pseudomonadota; class Betaproteobacteria; order Burkholderiales; family Alcaligenaceae; genus Achromobacter; species Achromobacter sp. NCFB-sbj8-Ac1-l. The sequence continues at coordinate 958,328 of NZ_CP199812.1, forward strand.
GCGCGCCCCGACCGCTTCCTGGATGCCGAGGGCAAGCCGCTGCCGTTCGTGCAGTCGGTCAACAACGGCATGGCGGTGGGCGTGCCAGGCCTGCTGCGCGGGCTGGAAATGGCGCACCGGCGCCAGGGCAAGCTGCCGTGGGCCGATCTGTTCCAGCCCGCCATTCGCCTGGCCGAACAGGGTTTTGCGGTGTCGCCGCGCCTGCACAAGCTGCTGGCGGGCAACAAGGAACTGCCGCGCCAGGCGGCCGCCGCCGCCTATTTCTATGCGCCCGATGGCGCGGCGTGGCCCGTCGGCCATGTGCTGAAGAACCCGGCTTTTGCCGCCACGCTGCGCGCCGTGGCCCAGGGCGGTGCCGACGCCTTCTACCAAGGTGACATCGCGCGCGACATCGTGGCGGCGGTGCATGCCCACGCCAAGCCGGGCGACCTGGCGCTGGCCGACCTGGCGGGCTACCAGGCGCGCGAGCGCGAGCCGGTCTGCGGTGCCTATCGCGGCTACCAACTGTGCGGCATGGGTCCGCCCAGCAGCGGCCCGATCGCCGTGCTGCAGATGCTGGGCGAGCTGGAACAGTACCCGCTGTCGCGCTATGCGCCCGGCAGCGTCGAGGCCGTGCACTATTTTTCGGAAGCCGGCCGGCTGGCGTTTGCCGACCGCGACTTCTACGTGGCCGACCCCGACTTCGTCAAGGTGCCGGTGCGCGCCCTGCTGGACCCGGCCTACCTGCGCGCCCGCGGCGCGTTGATCCAGCCGGATCGAAGCATGAAGGTCGCGCTACCCGGCGACCCCGAAGGCAAGCTGCTGTCGCGGGGCCAGGACAACGCGCTGGAACAGCCATCGACCAGCCACCTGGTGGCGGCGGACGCGGACGGCAATGCGCTGTCCATGACCACCACCATCGAGAACGAATTCGGCAGCAAGATCTTCGTGCGCGGCTTTCTGCTGAACAACGAGATGACGGATTTCTCGTCATCGTTCAAGGACCCCGAAGGCCGGTTGGTGGCCAATCGCGTCGAAGCCGGCAAGCGTCCGCGCAGCGCGATGTCGCCGCTGATCGTGCTGCGCGACGGCAAGCCCTACCTGCTGGTGGGTTCGCCCGGCGGCAGCGCCATCATCAACTATGTTGCCAAGACAGTGGTGGCGGTGCTGGACTGGGGCCTGGACATCCAGGCCGCGGCGGCGCTGCCCAACATGGGCAGCCGCAACAAGGAAACCGAACTGGAAAAGGGCACTGCGCTGGAGGCCTTGGCGCCGGCATTGGAACGCATGGGGCACCCGGTGAAGATCACCGAGTTTCCCAGCGGCATCCATGGCATCGTGATTACGCCGGACGGCCTGCAGGGCGGGGTGGACCCGCGGCGCGAAGGCCTGGCGAAGGGCGGCTAGGGCGGACCGGGGAGCCAGTTCCGCGGTGACGAAGCCGGAGCGGGCGAGCGGTCCGGCCAGCCACCGTCCGAACCTCCCGCCGGTTCACTCCAGCGCCGCCGGGTCCAGCTGCATCTTGTCTTCCTTGCGGCGCGCCAGGTAGGTCACGCCCCACATCACCACGCCCAGCAACAGCAGCCAGCCGGCGACCTGGTACTGGATCACGTCGCGGCCGGTCAACGGCGTGACCAGGAACAGGCAGGCCGCGGCGCCCAGCCAGGGCACGACGCGGTTGATGCGGAAGTGCTCGTGCTTGACCGGGTGGCGGCGCAGCACCAGCACCGCCACGTTGACGAAGGCGAACACGCCCAGCAGCAGCAAGGCCGTGGTGCCGCCCAGCGCGCGGATGGCTTCGGAATCGCCCAGCGCCACCAGGATGATCAGGCCGAAGGCCAGCACGGTGGTGAACAGGATGGCCGTCCAGGGCGTCTGGTTGCGGCGATGCACGTGGGCCAGGAACGAGGGCAGCACGCCCTGGCGCGACATCCCGTACAAGAGGCGGCTGGCCATCATCATGTTGATCAGCGCCGAGTTGGCCACGGCAAACATCGAGATCACCGGCATGATGTACTCGACCGGCAGCCCGGGCGCGGCGCGCTTGACCACCAGCACCAGCGGCGTGCTGCTGCTGGCCAGCTCGCCCACCGGCACCAGCGCCACGGCGCAGATCGACACCAGCACGTAGATCACCGCGGTCAGGCCCAGCCCGGTCAGCATCACCTTCGGAAAGATGCGGCTGGGGTTGTGGGTTTCCTCGGCCATGTTGACCGAGTCCTCGAAACCGACCATGGCAAAGAAGGCCAGCGCCGTGGCCGAGGTGACGGCCAGGAACACGCTCTTGTCTTCCGGCGTGTCGAAGGCGATGACGCGCGAGAAATCGGCCTGGCCTTCGGACATGGCGTAAAAGCCCAGCAGGATCACCATCAGCAGGCCCGACAGTTCGATCAGCGTCAGCACCACGTTGGCGCGCACGCTTTCCGAGGCGCCGCGCAGGTTCACCAGCATCACCAGCGCCATGAAGCCCAGCGCGCCGACCGTGATCCAGGTCTTGTCGGCCTGCATGCCGAAGGCCGCGAACATATTGGCGGCAAAGGCTTGCGAGGCGGTCGCGGCCGATGTCAGGCCCGAACACATGACGGTGAAGCAGACGATGAAGGTCAGGAAGTGCACGCCGAACGCCTTGTGCACATACAGCGCCGCGCCGGCCGCTTTCGGGTACTTGGTCACCAGTTCCAGGTAGGACAGCGCGGTCAGCAGCGCTACGCCGAACGCCACCAGGAACGGCAGCCAGGCGGCCCCGCCTACCTCCTTGGCCACCTGCCCGGTCAGCGCATACACGCCGGTGCCGAGAATGTCGCCGACGATGAACAGCAACAGCAGCTTGGGTCCCATCACCCGCTTGAGCGGGGCGTTCTCTTGCGGCGCATTGCCGCTGGAGGCATTCGCAGCCATAGTCATTCTCCTTGTTTTATTTCGATGGGGAGTCGCGCCAGGGCAACGTCACGGGCCGCCATTGCGATGGCCCTGAAGTACGGAAAAAGTCTAAATCGGCCTGGTGCCGGGCAATGCAACAGTGATGCAACGAATTGTCTGTGCATGAAAAACATGCAAAAGCGCCTGCGAGGGCATGAAAATGCCCACGCAAGGGTGGGCGATGAAGAGATCGTGACGGGCCCGATGGGCGGCGCCAAGCGGGCCTGCCAGGCGGGCCGCGAAGACCCTCAGTCGGTCGGGGGCGCCAGGTCCGGCGGCAAGCGCCGCAACGTGGCGGGCGTGCGCGACAGCTTGATGGGCGAGCCCACGCCGCGATAGTCCCCTTGTTCGAGCACCATGCCGCGGTGCCGGGTGTGCGGGTGCGCCAGCGCCTGGTCCACCGTCTGCACGGCGGCGGCCGGCACGCCGGCGCGCAGCAGGCGGTCGGCCAGCGCGGCGGCCTCGTGCCGGGCCAGCAGCGCCGCCAGGTCGTCGCGCAGCGCCTGGCGGTTTGCCAGGCGGTCGGCGTTGGCGGCATAGCGCGGGTCGGCGGCCAGGGCGGGGGCTTCCAGCACCTGGGCCAGCTGGGCGAACTGGCGGTTGTTGCCCACCGCCAGGAAGATCGGCCCGCTGGCGGTGGGCAGGGTTTCATAGGGCGCGATGTTGGGATGCGCGTTGCCGCTGCGGCCCGGCGTCTTGCCGCTGTAGAAGTAGTTGGGCGCGTGCGGGTGCAGCAGCGACAGCGCGCAGTCGTACAGCGTGATGTCCAGGAACTGGCCAAGGTGGCTGCGCACGCGCTCGTTCAATGCCAGCAGGATCCCCACCGCGGCGTTCAGGCCCGTCACCATGTCCACCACCGGCAGGCCCACGCGGGTGGCCTCGCCGTCGGCTTCGCCGTTCACGCTCATCAGGCCGCACATGGCCTGGGCGCAGGCGTCATAGCCGGGCAGGCCGCCCAGCGGGCCGTCGGCGCCGAAGCCGCTGACGCGGCAGTGCACCAGCCGGGGAAACCGCTGGCTCAGCGTGTCGTAGCCCAGGCCCCACTTTTCCAGCGTGCCGGGCTTGAAGTTCTCGACCAGCACGTCTGCGTCGCTCAGCAGGTGGCGCAGCCGTTCCTGGCCGGCGGGCTGCGACAGGTCCAGCGTCATGCCGCGCTTGTTGCGGTTGACGCCCACGAAGTACGACGCCGTGTCGCCCAGGAAAGGCGGGCCCCAGCCCCGGGTTTCGTCGCCGCCGGGCGGTTCGATCTTGAGCACGTCGGCGCCGTGGTCGGCCAGGATCTGGGTGCAGTACGGACCGCCCAGCACGCGGGACAGGTCGATCACTTTGCAGCCGGCCAGGGCGCCGGCATTGGGTAGCTGTGGAGCCATGGAGCCTCGGGGTCAGTCGATGGAAACGTGGGCGCTCTGGATGAGCGTGCGCCACTTGGGCACTTCGGTGGCGATGAAGGCCGACAGGCCTTGCGGGCTTTGGTCGTCGGCCCGCACGATGCCCTGGCTGCGCAGGGTCTGTTCGATGGCGGGGTCGGCCAGCGCGGTCTGGAATGCCTGGTTCAGCCTGGCGGTCACCGCGGCGGGCGTGTCCCTGGGTGCGACGATGCCGAAGAACACGCTGACGTCGTAGCCCTTCAGGCCTTGCTCGGACAGCGTCGGCAGGTCGGGCAGGGCGTCGGAGCGTTGCGCGCTGGCCAGGCCGATGGCACGCAGTTTGCCGGCCTTGATGTATGGCAGCGCCGTCAGGATGTCGGTGAACGACATCGACACCTGTCCGCCCAGCAGGTCGTTCAGCGCCGGCCCCGTGCCCTTGTAGGGGATGTGCATGACCTGGGTGCCGGCCATCTGGTTGAACAGGATGCCCGCCAGGTGCGACGAGGCGCCGTTGCCGGACGAGGCGTAGCTGAGCTTGTCCGGGTTCTTCCTGGCGTAGGCGATCAGTTCCTGCGCATTGTTGGCGGGCACCGACGGGTTCACCACCAGGATGTTGGGCAGGTGGCCGATGCGGATGATGGGCGCGAAGCTGGTCTCGGGGTTGTAGCCCTGGTTTTTGTACAGGCTGACGTTGATGGCCAGCGGCCCGGACGTGCCGAACAGGATGGTGTAGCCGTCCGGCTTGGCGGCGGCCACGTATTCGGACCCGATATTGCCGCCCGCACCGGCGCGGTTCTCGACGATGACGGTCTGGCCCAGCGGCGTCTTCAGCTTTTCGGCCAGGCGGCGGGCCAGGGCATCGGTGGGGCCGCCGGGCGGGAAGGGCACCACCAGCGTGACGGGGCGGGACGGGTAGGCGTCGGCGGCCAGCGCGGGCGCGGCGCCGGCCGTGAGCGCGGCGGCGGCCAGCAGCAGGGGGGTGAACAAGCGTTTCATGGATGTCTCCAGGGGTAGGGGCGCGCCGACTGTGCCGCCGGCGTCGTGGGTCGAACAGGCGTGCGGGCCATGCCGCATCGCCAGGTAAAGCGTGCCGCCCTGCTGCGGGGCCGCCAGGGGGGCCCGTCTACAGCGCGTACTGCAGGATGCCGCGGCAGGCGGCGCCTTCGTCGGCGGCAATGGCGTAGGGATCGCGCGGCGCCAGGCGGTGCTGCAGCACCTGGTCGGCCAGCAGCGCGCGGGCGGCCAGGCCGTCGCCGGCGGCCTCCCAGCGCAGCGCCGCCATCGATACCGCGTGGTAAAGCAGCGAGGCTGCCTGGCGCGCCAGTTCGGCGTGGTCGCCTTGGGCGGCATGCTCGGCCAGCGCATAGGTCTGTTCCAGCGCGCGGGCCTGGGTGTCGGCCCATTCGGGCGGGCAGGGCAGGCCGTCGGCCAACAACTGGTCGATGTGGCGACGCAGCGCGGGCAGCGAGCCTTCTTTCTTGATGGCCCGCAGCACGTCCAGCGCAACGATGTTGCTGGTGCCTTCCCAGATCGAACCCAGGTGGGCGTCGCGCACCAGCCGCGGCTCGGTCCATTCTTCGATGTAGCCGCAGCCGCCGCGCACTTCCATGGCGTCGCCGGTGACCTTGCGTGCGTCGCGGCAGGCGCGGAACTTGATCAGCGGCGTCAGGATGCGGGCCAGCGCGGGGTCGCCGCCGCCCTGGTCGGCCTCGGCCAGTGCGCGCGCCGTCTGGAACATGACGCTGCGCGCCTGCTCGGCCCACACCGTCATCTTGACCAGTTGGCGCTGCATCAGCGGCATGTCGATCAGGCGCTTGCCGAAGGCGCGGCGGTGCTGCGAGACGTAGACGGCCTCGGTGACCGCGCGGCGCATCAGGCCGGCGGCGCGCATGCCGTTGGACAGGCGCGAGTTGTTGATCATGTCGGCCATGTGCTTGAAGCCCTTGCCGCGTTCGCCCACCAGCCAGGCGGTGGCGCCTTCCAGCCGGATCTCGCCGCTGGCCATCGAGCGCGTGCCCAGCTTGTCCTTCAGGCGCAGGATGCGGTAGCGGTTGCGGGTGCCGTCTTCCAGGTCGCGCGGCAGCAGGAACAGCGACACGCCCTTCAGGCCGGGCTCGGTTTCGCTGCGCGCCAGCACCATGGCAAAGCCCGCGTCGGGGTTGGAGCAGAACCACTTGTCGCCGGATACGCGCCACGTGCCGTCGTCCTGGCGCTCGGCGGTGACCTCGGTGGCGCTGACGTCCGACCCGGCGCCTTGCTCGGTCATGAACATGGCGCCTTGGCGCAGGGTGTCGAAGTCCTGGCTGGTGACCTGCGGCAGCACCCGTTCCACCAGCGCCGGGTCGCCAAACTTGCGCAGCGTGCGGGCCAGGGAATCGGTCATGCTGACCGGGCAGCACAGGCCGAACTCGGCCTGCACGAACAGGTGGCTGAGCGCGTACTTGGCGGTGGCCGGCATGGGTTCCGGCCAGCCCAGCACGCCGCCCCGGTGCGACAGGGCCGCCAGGCCGAATTCGCTGTAGGCCAGGCGCTCCAGTTCGACGTAGGCCGGGTGCTTGTCCACCCGTGATTCGTCGGCCCCGGCGCGGCTGCGCACCGACAGGGTGGGCGGATGCTTGTCGGCGGTGGCTGCCAGCTCGTCCATGCGGCCGCCGGCCAGTGCGCCCAGGCGGTCCAGGTGCGGCAGCAGGTGCGCGTGCAGCGCGGCGGGCAGATAGCGCCGGGCCAGCGGCGCGGCGTAGGGGTCGGCGCGAAACAGGTTCAGGCCGCGGGAATCCGGAACGGGCGTGGCCGAAACCGGGGCGGCGGGCTGGGCGGGGGTATCCATGGCGGCATCCTGCTGAGGGAATGGGATTGCCTGGCATGGTGCGACGATGGATTAATCTATACAAATACCGTTTTGGTGTAGACCTATCCAAAAAAAATATGGATCTCGGGCAAGGGGCAGACCACCCCGCCCAGGGAGGAGACCGATGGACCTGGACCCGCGCCTGTTGCGCTATTTCATCGCCGTGGCCGAAGAACGGCATTTCAGCCGGGCGGCCGCGCGCCTGCATATTTCGCAGCCGCCGCTCAGCTACGCCATCCGCCAGCTGGAAGACAACGTCGGCGCGCGCCTGCTGGCGCGCACCAGCCGTCAGGTGGAACTGACCGCCGCCGGCCAGGTGCTGTATCGCGAGGCCCTCACGCTCCTGCGCCAGGCCGAGGACGTGCGCACGCTGGTGCAGCGGGTGGACGCCGGACTGCGCGGACGGCTGCGCATCGGCTTCGTGGGGTCGATGCTGTATCGCGGCCTGCCGGCGCTGCTGGCGGCCATGCGCGCCGAACTGCCGGACGTGGAGCACGTGCTGATCGAGCAGAATTCGCACGACCAGATCGAGGCCGTGCGGCGCGGCGAACAGGACCTGGGGTTCATCCATGCCAATCCGGTGCCACCGGGGGTGGCCGCGCGCGACCTGCTGGCCGAGCCCTTCGTGGTGTGCCTGCCCGACAGCCACCCGCTGGCCCGGCGGCGGTCGCTGCGGCTGGCGGAACTGGCCACGGACGATTTCGTCTTTTTCGCCCGCGCCGCCTCGCCCAGCTATTACGAAACGGTGCTGTCGCTATGCGTGGGGGCGGGCTTCATGCCGGTGATTCGCCACGAAGTGCGCCACTGGCTCAGCGTGGCTTCGCTGGTGTCGCAGGGGCTGGGCGTGTCGATCGTGCCGGCCTGCCTGTCGCGCAGCGGCCTGGCGGGCACGCGCTTCATTGCCTTCGAACATCCGGCGCGCTCGGTCAGCCAGGTGATCTGGCCGGACGCGGATCGTTCGCCGTTGCAGGAAAAGGCGCTGGCGTTGGTGCAACGCCAGTTTCCGGCGCAGGCTTAGCGGAACACGACGGTCTTGTTGCGGTTCAGCAGGATGCGGTGCTCGACGTGGCTGCGCACGGCACGCGACAGCACCAGCGATTCGATGTCGCTGCCGACCTGGGTCAGGTCCTGGGCGGTCATCGTGTGGTCCACGCGTTCGATGTCCTGGTCGATGATCGGGCCTTCGTCCAGGTCCGACGTCACGAAGTGGGCGGTGGCGCCGATGATCTTCACGCCGCGCGCATGCGCCTGGTGGTACGGGCGTGCGCCCTTGAAGCTGGGCAGGAAGCTGTGGTGGATGTTGATGGCGCGGCCATTGAGCGCGCGGCACATGTCGGCCGACAGGATCTGCATGTAGCGGGCCAGCACCACCAGGTCGATGCTGTACTGGTCGACCAGCGCCAGCACGTCCTGCTCTTGCTGTGCCTTGGTCTCGGGCGTGACGGGCAGATGGTGGAACGGAATGCCATACGAGGCGGCCAGGCTGGCGTAGTCGTTGTGGTTGGACACGATGGCGGCCACTTCGGCATGCAGCTGGCCGCTGTGCACGCGGAACAGCAGGTCGTTCAGGCAGTGGCCCTGCTTGCTGACCATGATCAGCAGGCGTTCCTTGCGGCGGGCGTCATGCAGTTGCAGGTCCATGCCGTACTCGGCCGACACCTCGTCCAGGCGGGCGCGCAGGGCCTCGGGGGCCACGCCGACGGGCAGGTCGAAGTGCACCCGCAGGAAGAAGCGGCCGGTTTCCTCGTCGCCGAACTGCTGCGAATCCAGGATGTTGCAACCCAATTCGAACAACAGGCCGCTGACGCGGAAGACGATGCCGGTGCGGTCGGGGCAGGACAGGGTCAGGATGTAGTCGTTGTGCTGCATGGCTAAGAGGAAAAGGAAAGAAACGAGGGAGGGCGTCGGCGCCGGCCTGTCGGCCGTCAGCGCGCGACGCAGAGATTCACAATCTGGCCAGGGTCTCTTCGGCCAGGGCCAGGCTGGACGTCAGACCTGGCGATTCTATGCCGAACAGGTTCACCAGGCCGGGCACGCCATGCACGGCAGGGCCGGCGATGACGAAATCGGCGGCCGGTTCGTGCGGGCCGGAAATCTTGGGCCGGATGCCGGTATAGCCCGGCGTCAGGGCATTGTCGGGCAGCGCCGGCCAGTAGCTGCGCACGGCGGCATAGAACACGTCGGCGCGGGCCGGGTCGATGGTGTAGTCCTCGGTGCCGACCCATTCGGTGTCGGGCCCGAACTTGGCCTGGCCGCCCATGTCCAGCGTCAGGTGCACGCCCAGGCCGGCGTGCTGCGGCACCGGGTAGATCAGGCGCGAGAACGGGGCGCGGCCGGCCAGCGTGAAATAGCTGCCCTTGCACAGGTAATCGGTGGGGATGGTGGCCGATGGCACGCCGTCGATGCGGCGGGCCAGGGCCGGCGCCTGCAGGCCGGCCGAATTGATCAGCACGTTGCAGGTCAGGTTCATGGCGTCATCGCCGCCGAACTGCAATTCGAATCCGCCTTCGGGTCGGACGCGGCCAGACACCAGCGGTGTGTGGAACACGCACTGGGCGCCGGCGTTTTCGGCATCGCCCTGGAAGGCCAGCATCAGCGCGTGGCTGTCGACGATGCCGGTGGACGGCGACACCAGCGCGGCGGTGCATTGCAGCGCCGGCTCCAGCCGCATGGCGTCTTCGCCGGAAATGAACTGCAGGTCGTCCACGCCGTTGGCGCGGGCGCGCTGGGCAATCCCTTCGAGCTGGGTGGCCTGGTCGGCGGTGGTGGCGACGATCAGCTTGCCCAGGCGCCGGTGGGGAATGCCGCGTTCGGCGCAATAGGCGTACAGCAGGTGCTTGCCGCGCACGCACAGGCGGGCCTTCAGGCTGCCCGCGGGGTAATAGATGCCGGCATGGATGACTTCGGAATTGCGCGAACTGGTGCCGGTGCCGATGGCCTCGGTGGCCTCGGCAACCAGTACTTCACGGCCGGACTGGGCCAGCGCGCGGGCGATGGCCAGGCCGACCACGCCGGCGCCGATCACCACGCAATCGATATCGGCGCTCATGGCGTCTTGCCGGCGCGGGCGCCGGCCGGGGTCAGGTCGAAACCGCCCGCATGGAAGACCAGGGGCGGCTCGCCGCTGTGGCCGCAACGTTCGACTTCTCCGACCATGATGACGTGATCTCCTTCGACGTAGCGGCTGCGGTTGTGGCATTCGAACCAGGCGGCGCAGTGGCCGTCCAGCATCGGCGTGCCGCCCGGCGCGTGATGCACCGTCAGGCCCTTGTAGCGGTCGGGCGTCTTGCCGGTGGCAAAGCGCCGAGCCAGGGCGATCTGCTCGGCCCCCAGCACGTTGACCACGTAGCGCTGGCATTGTTCGAAGGCAGCCAGCGACGAGGAATTGCGCGACAGGCTCCAGAGCACCAGCGGCGGGTTCAGCGAAACCGAGTTGAACGAGCTGACCGTGAGCCCGATGGGCGCGCCATCGAGGTCGGACGTGGTCACGACCGTGACGCCGGTGGCGTAGCGGCCCAGCGCGGTGCGAAAGAATGCAGCGTCGAAATCAGGGGAGGAGGCGGGCATGCAGATAAGGGAGGGAGCGGGCGCCGCGCACGGCGCCCGGCGGCGTCAAGGCGACAGGCGTTCGATCTTCCAGCCTGCGCCGTCGGCGATATAGCGCAGGCGGTCGTGCAGGCGCGAGGGCCGGCCTTGCCAGAATTCCAGGGAAGTGGGCTTGAGGCGGTAACCGCCCCAGTGCGGCGGACGCGGCGGCTGGTCGCCGTAGCGTTCGCGGAATTCCAGTTCGCGGGCTTCGAGCTCGGCGCGGGTGATCGGCTGGCTCTGGCGCGAGGCCCAGGCGCCGATGCGCGAACCGGCCGGGCGGCTGTGGTAGTAGGCGTCCGATTCCTCGGCCGCGACCTTTTCCACCACGCCCTCGATGCGCACCTGGCGTTCCAGCGGCTGCCAGAAGAACAGCAGGCAGGCGCGCGGCTCGGCCGCAAGGTCGGTGCCCTTGCGGGATTCGTAATTGGTGAAGAACGTGAAACCGCGCTCGTCGAACCCCTTGATGAGGACGATGCGGGCGCTGGGCTGGCCGGCGGCATCGACCGTGGCCAGGGTCATGGCGTTGGGTTCGGGGACCTTGGCGGCCAGGGCCTCGTCGAACCAGCGGGTGAATTGCTCGAACGGCGAGGCGGCGGCCTGGCTTTCCAGCAGCACGTTCTTGTCGTAGCTTTGACGCAGATCTGAGACAGACATGGGGCGTGTGATTCAGCGTTGATAACAAGCAGTTTATACCGCCGCTGGGATGCCCCCCTTATTGACCCCGCGCAGGGTCTGGGCAAGTTTCCGGCCCGGGGCGGGCCGAATCGGGCCGGCAGCCGGCCTACGCGCCTTCTGGCAGGGGCCGGCCGTCCTGTTCGAGGCGGCGGGCGATGGCGTCCAGGCGGGCGTCGTGGATGCCGGCCGCACGCAGGGCCTGGGCCGTCTGCACCACGTATTCGGTGCAGGGGCCGTAGCGGCCGGCGGCGCGGCGCACGATGGCCAGCAGCTCGGGCTCGGGCAGGGCGCGGATGTACGCGGGATTGGCGCGGTTCATGACAAATACCAGCGCTTTGACGCTGCCGGCCTCGGTCGTGCAGTTGAGCCAGCGGGGCAGGTAGGCGCCGGTGGACATCTCGCGGTCCCAGAGGGCGGGGAAGTACGTGGGCACCTGGCTGCCCGCCAGGCGGTAGACCACGCCGCGGCACGAGCCGCCGCGGTCCAGGCCGAAGACCAGTCCGGGGCATTCGGGCGTGCCGCGATTGACCCGAGACCACAGGCACAGCGCCCGGTGGTGGCCATGCAGGGTGGCCAGCCGGCGTTCCTCGAAGGCGAAATCGGGGCGCCAGACCAGGGATCCGTACCCATATACCCAGACGTCCTCGCCGGCCTGCCAATGTTGCAGCGCGGCGGCAAGCGACGCCTGGCGTTCTTCGGGCGTCCACAAGCGAAAGGGCAGGCTGGCGCCGGCAATGCCGGCAGCGGAGGAAGGGGACTGCGTGTTCACGACTACGGTTTCCGGTCAGATTCGAGCGGGGGGTTGCGATTGGCCCAGCCGCCGGCCATCAGGGCCACGGAATAGGCCCAGAACAGCGGGGCCACGCCGATGACCGCACCCAGCGCGCCGAAGGTCAGCGGCAGCGAAACCTGCGAACCGTTGATCAGGGCCATGCGTAGCCCCACGGCTTCGGCGGCGCGGCCCGGTGGCGAGTGCTGGTGCAGCAGTGAAAGCATACTCGGTTGGCAGCACCCCAGCGCAAGCCCGAGGATGAACGACAGCACGATCAGGACGCTAACGTCGGTGAACAGCGGGTAAAGCATGAAGTCGATGGCGGCAGTGGCCATGGCCACCCGCACCAGCGTCCACGACCGTACGCGGCGCTGGATCAGCGGCAATACCAGGCGGATGATGAACGTTGCCGCCGCGAAGGATGCAAGAATGACACCGATGGTGGTGGCCGACAGGCCGATCGCGATGCCGAAGATGGGCACCACGAACAAGTGGGTGTCCCAGGCGCCGGACAAAATGGTATTGACCATCAGGATGCGCCGCAGCGCCGGCACGGCCAGCAGTTCGGTGACGCGGCGGCGCTGGGCTTCCTTGGCGCCGGCCAGCAGCGAATCGACCGCCTTCAATTGGTGACGCAAGGTGTACAGCCCGGCGGCCGAGAGCAGCGGACCCAGCGTCAGCAGGCCGAAGGCCAGCCGAGTGCCCAGGTGGTCGATCGCCAGGCCGGCGATCAGCGGCCCGGAAAACCCCGACCCCGCCAGGGCCAGCGACATGTACGAGAAATTGCGCAGGCGCTGCGCGGGTTCGGCGTGGCCCAGCAGATCCTGCGTGGCCACTTGGTGCAGCATGAAGCCGATGCCGATGGAACAGGACGCGATCAGCAATGCGAACTGGGTCTGCGACACGAAAGGCAGCGCGGTTCCGATCACCACCAGCGTGGTACCGGTGACCAGCGGGCGCACGATGCCGACCCGGTCGACCCAGCGGCCGGCGCGCACCGAAAACAGCATCGGCAGCACGGCGAACACGGCGATCAGCGTACCCACCTTGAAGGTGGACAGGCCCATCTGCAGCGCCGTCAGGGACACGGTGATCCGTCCCCCGGTGAGCGCCACGTGGTTCAGCATGGCCAGCACGCACAACAGCGCCGCCCCGGAAAACTCCGGGGCGGCGTGATGTGAAGAGGGGGATGGGGGCGATGTAGGCACGGATACGACTTAACTGCATTCATTCTGTGCCGAACGTCGCGCTATGTCGAGGTGCGGTTTTTTTGCACTGCGGTATTCATGTTCGGGAAGTGGTGACAGGATAGGCGCCATCTATCGGCCAAGTCGGACAGGGTTGGGGAAAGATGGCGGCATGATCGCCGCAAGCTCGGTTACACGGGTTGCATGAGTGCGCTGCAACAGATGTATCGTTCACGCAACGGAACAATCATTCGGTGCAGCGGCCCAAGTCTGGCCCGCTTTACCGTTTTTCACCCTTTCGCCACAGATTGGGCATCCTTTTGGCGCAATCCACCGTTTAGGATGTGCAGGCAGTCTGGGCAAGCGCCGTCGGCCCGATCCGTTTTTAGTTATTCGAGTGGCGGGCCATGTCCCCGCCGCCCCATTTGAACTGGTTCAATGAAAAAGCCTCGCAGCAAAGTCCGGCGCTACGTCCTCATCGCCGTTGTTCTCCTGATCATTGCCTACGGCGTGCGCGCCGCCTTTTTCTCGGCGCCGCCGCCGCCCACCTTCGCCGTGGCCGAAGTCACCCGCGGCAACCTTGAAGACAGCGTTTTGGCCAGCGGCACGATGGACGCCATCGAACGCGTGAGCGTCGGCGCGCAGGCCACCGGCCAGCTCAAGTCGCTGAAGGTGGCGCTGGGCGACCGCGTCAAGAAGGGCCAGCTGGTGGCCGAGATCGACGACCTGACCCAGCAGAACGAGCTGCGCAATGCCCAGGCCGCCTTGCAGACCCGCCGGGCCGAGCGCGCCGCCAAGGTCGCCACCCTGAAGCAGGCCGAACTGGCCTTCCGCCGGCAACGCCAGATGCTGGCGGCCGACGCCAGCTCGCGCGAGGCCTATGAAACCGCCGAGGCCACGCTGGGCGTGACCCGCGCCGACATCTCGTCGCTGGACGCGCAGATCGTGCAGGCCGAAATCCAGGTGGACACCGCCAAGGTCAACCTGGGCTACACCCGCATCGTCTCGCCCATCGACGGCATCGTGGTCGCCGTGGTCACCAAGGAAGGCCAGACGGTCAACTCGTTCCAGAGCGCGCCGACCATCATCAAGGTCGCCCAGGTGGCCACGATGACCATCAAGGCGCAGATCTCCGAAGCCGACGTGACCCGGGTCAAGCCCGGCCTGCCGGTGTACTTCACCATCCTGGGCGAGCCCGATCAGCGTTACCAGGCCACCCTGCGCGCGGTGGAACCGGCGCCCGAATCGATCCAGAAAGACGACGCCACCGCGTCGCTGACGTCGTCCGGGTCCAATTCCACCAGCGCCGCCGTCTATTACAACGGCCTGTTCGACGTGCCCAACCCTGACGAAAAGCTGCGCATCTCCATGACGGCGCAGGTGTCCATCGTGCTGGGCGAGGCCCGCGACGCGGTGGTGGTGCCGGCCTCGGCCCTGGGCAAGCGCGGCGAAGACGGCCGCTACGCGGTGCGGGTGGTGGACAAGAACAACCAGACCGAGACCCGCCAGGTCAAGATCGGCATGAACAACAACGTGCAGGCGCAGGTGCTGGAAGGCCTGGAAGTGGGCGAACGCGTGGTGTCGGCCGACGCCGCGCCGGTGGCCGCCGCAGGACGCTGAGATGGCCGGACCGCTCATTTCGCTGGCCGGGGTTCGCCGCGAGTTTCCCGCGGGCGAGCAGACCATCGCCGTGCTCAAGGACATCAACCTGACCATCGAGGCCGGGGAAATGGTGGCCATCGTCGGCGCGTCGGGCTCGGGCAAGTCGACCCTGATGAACATCCTTGGCTGCCTGGACCGGCCCACCAGTGGCGACTATCGCGTGGACGGCCGCAGCACCGGCGAGCTGGACCCGGACGAACTGGCCGAACTGCGCCGCGAACACTTCGGCTTCATTTTCCAGCGCTACCACCTGCTGTCCGACCTGACGGCGCAGGGCAACGTCGAGGTGCCGGCCGTCTATGCCGGCAAGCGCCGCGAAGCGCGGCTGGAACGCGCCGAAGAACTGTTGCGGCGCCTGGGCCTGGGCGACCGCACGGGCCACCGCCCCGGGCAGCTGTCGGGCGGCCAGCAGCAGCGCGTGAGCATTGCCCGCGCGCTGATGAACGGCGGCGACATCATCCTGGCGGACGAACCGACCGGCGCGCTGGACACGCACACAGGCCAGGAAGTGCTGCGCATCCTGGAAGAACTGAACGCGGCCGGCCATACCATCATCCTGGTCACGCACGACATGAACGTGGCGCGCCATGCGCAGCGCATCATCGAGATCAGTGACGGCGAGATCGTGTCGGACAAGCGCAACCCCGATGCGCCGCATCTCCAGGCCGAGCGCGAAGCACCCGCCGTGCTGCCGCCGCGACCGAGCTGGCAGGCCTACCTGGACCGCTGTGGCGAGGCCCTGCGCATGGCGCTGCTGGCCATGAACGCGCACCGCCTGCGTACGTCGTTGACCATGCTGGGCATCATCATCGGCATCGCCGCAGTGGTGTCGGTGGTGGCGCTGGGCGAGGGCTCGCGCCAGAAGATCCTGGAAGACATCAGCGAGATCGGCACCAATACGGTCGAGGTGTTTCCGGGCAAGGACTTCGGCGACGAAAAGGCCGTCAACATCCGCACGCTGGTGCCGGCCGACGCCGATGCGCTGGCCCGCGAGTCGTACGTGGACAGCGTGACGCCGGAAGTCTCCACCAGCAGCACGCTGCGCTATCGCAACGTGGCGGTGAACGGTTCGATCCAGGGCGTGGGCGAACAGTACTTCCGGGTCCGCAATGTCAAGCTGGCGCAGGGCAAGTACTTCGATGCCACCAGCGTGGCGCGCCGCGCGCAGGAAGTGGTGATCGACGAAAGCACCCGCAAGGCGCTGTTCGGCTCGCACACCGATGCCATCGGCCAGATCGTGTTCCTGGGGGCGATGCCGGCCCGCGTGATCGGCGTGACCAAGAAGAACGACACGGTCTTCGGCAACAACGAAACGCTGAACGTCTGGATTCCCTACACCACGGCGCTGTCGCGCGTGCTGGGCCAGCAACACCTGAAGAGCATCACGGTGCGCGTGAACGACGCGTCGCCGCCGGCCGCGGCCGAGCAGGCGATCACGCGGGTGCTGATGCGCCGCCATGTGGTGAAGGATTTCTTCGTGTTCAACACGGACGCGATCCGCAAGACGATCGAACGCACGACGGCGACGATGACGCTGCTGGTGTCGCTGATTGCGCTGATTTCGCTGATGGTGGGCGGCATCGGGGTGATGAACATCATGCTGGTGTCGGTCACCGAGCGCACCCGGGAAATCGGGGTGCGCATGGCGGTGGGCGCGCGCCGCAGCGACATCATGCAGCAGTTCCTGATCGAGGCGGTGCTGGTGTGCCTGATCGGCGGGGCAGTGGGCATTGCGCTGTCGCTGGGCCTGGGCGTGCTGGTGGCGAAAGCCACGGGCGGCTCGTTCCGCATGATCTATTCGACGGCGTCGATGGTGGCGGCGTTCACGTGTTCGACGCTGATCGGCGTGCTATTCGGCTATTTACCGGCGCGCAATGCGGCGCGCCTGGATCCCGTCGAGGCCTTGGCCCGGGAATGAGGACGATGAAAGCTGTTTCCCTGATCTGCAAACCCGCCGCGCTGGCCTTGGCGCTGGCCCTGTCGGGCTGCGGCGGCCTGCTCAAGACCGAGTACCAGGCGCCCGAGACGCGCGCCCCGGCGGCCTGGACCTATGCGTCCGATGCGGCAGCCCCGATGGCGCCGGCCGCGG
Source organism: Achromobacter sp. NCFB-sbj8-Ac1-l (assembly GCF_052695805.1). Taxonomy (NCBI): domain Bacteria; kingdom Pseudomonadati; phylum Pseudomonadota; class Betaproteobacteria; order Burkholderiales; family Alcaligenaceae; genus Achromobacter; species Achromobacter sp. NCFB-sbj8-Ac1-l. The sequence goes on from NZ_CP199812.1 coordinate 975,414, forward strand.
CGCTGGCGGTTGGCGGGGCGTGGTGGCGCAATTTCAATGACCCGGTGTTGAACGGGCTGGTGGAAGGCGCGCTGGCGCGCAACAACGACCTGGCCGCGGCGGCGATCCGGGTGCGCCGGGCGCAATACCAGGCGGGCCTGGCCGAAGACCAGCTGATTCCGCAACTGACGGGCAACGCCAGCGTGACCCGCTCACGCAATTTCTACGGCGACCGCGCAATCACCCGCGCGAACGGCACGGAACTGTCGATCGGCTACGAGGTGGACCTGTGGGGCAAGCTGTCGCGCCAGCGCGATGCGGCGGACTGGGAAGCGCTGGCTACCGAGCAGGACCGCCAGAGTTCGGCGCTGTCGCTGGTGGGCACGACGGCGACGCTGTATTGGCAGACGGCGTTCATCAATCAACGCATCGCGAGCAGCCTGGAAAGCATTGCGTATGCACGCAGGACGCAGGACCTGGTGCGGGCGCAATATGCGGCGGGTGGGGCGTCGGCGCTGGAAGTGGCGGAAGCGGAGCAGACGGTGGCCAGCCAGCAGGCGGCGCATGCGCTGTTGGTGCAGCAACGTGTGGAATACGTGAATGCGCTGGCGATCCTGTTCGACGGCCCGCCGGACCGCACGATGGCAGATCCGCCGCGGCTGCCGCAATATCCGCTGCCGCAGGCGCGGGCAGGGGTGCCGGCAGAGCTGCTGGGACGCCGGCCGGATCTGCGGGCGGCTGAACTGCGGCTGCGCGAGGCGTTGTCGAATGTGGACGCGGCGCGGGCAAGTTTCTATCCGACGCTGACGCTGACAGGCTCGTTGGGAACGAGCAGCCCGACGCTGTCGAACATTCTGCAAAATCCGGTGGGGGCGTTGACGACGGCGGTGACGTTGCCGTTCTTGCAGTGGAATCGGCTGGGGTTGAACCTGAAGATTTCGCGGACGGAGTTCGATGAGCGGGTGGTGACGTTCAGGCAAGCGCTGTATCAGGCGATGGCGGATGTGGAAAATGCGTTGTCGAATCGGACGCAGCTGCGGGTGCAGGGGGAGCAGCTTGAGGCATCGTTGAAGGCGGCTCGGGAGGCTGAGCGGCTGTATGAAGTTCGTTATCGGGCGGGGTCTGTGTCGTTGCGGTTCTGGTTGGATGCGCAGGAGAAGCGGCGGGGGGCGGAGATGGCTCGGGATGAGAATGTGTTGAATCGGTTGGTTAATCAGGTGAAGGTTTATCAGGCGCTCGGTGGGGATGATTCTGTTTCTGCTACGAATGTGGAGTAGTTTTTCTACTTTTGTGGTGTTTGGTTTGCTGGAGCGTTGGTGCTTGCGTGAGGGTGGTTCTTCGTAGGTCGCCCCTGGCGGCGGTGGCTTGCGGAGTGGGCGCCCACGATTGCGGTCCGGCGCGCGGGCGCCGGACTTCCCCTTCGTCATCCTCGTCCGCCTTCGGCTCCCTACGGATTCCCTCGGGCGCATCGAGGTTGCCCACTCCGCAAGCCACCGCCGCCAGGGGCTACGTGTGTCGACGTTCGTCGCGCTGCTAGACCCGTGTGCAGGGAATGAAATTTGCAGGGCCGCCAAGCCGCGGCCGCGCGGGCGGCCACGTTTGGCATTCGTGTTGCTGACTGTGTGGCGGTGGCGCTTCGCGCTGGTGGTGATTGCGTTTCTAGTGGTTCCGCACGGTTGGGGGTGGGGCGGTGATGGGCGGCGCGGCAGAGATCGGGCTGCTCGTGTTGACCGTCTCGCGCGCCGCCCATCGGGCGCTGCACATTCATGTTGAACGCCACGGCATCCGCGCCGATAGAAGGGCACGAGCGGGGGGGCACGGCATGGGATTGCGCGTGATGGTGGGTATTCCTCGCAAGGCCGTCCGCCTGGCCGGCATGGGGCGGGTTTGGCGGCCATATAAAATATCTCTCATGAACACCCTCGATTCCGTCGACCTCGACCGCCGCTTCTCCAGCCTGTCACGCCTGTACGGGCCTGATGCTCCCAGACGTTTTCAAGACGCGCACATTGCCGTTGCCGGCCTGGGTGGGGTTGGCTCGTGGACGGTTGAGGCGCTTGCGCGTTGTGGGATCGGGGCGTTGACCCTGATTGATCTGGACCATATTGCGGAGTCCAACGTCAATCGGCAGATTCATGCGCTGACCGAGACCGTGGGGCAGTCCAAGGTGGATGCCATGGCCGAGCGGGTGTTGGGGATCAATCCGGCGTGTCGGTTGACGCGGGTGGATGACTTTGTGTCGCCTGAGAATGTCGGCGAGGTCTTGCCTGGGCCTTATACCGTCATCATTGACTGTACTGATCAGGCGGCGGCCAAGATTGCGATGATCTTGCATGCGCGGGCGTTGGGTGTGCCCATGCTGCTGTGTGGCGGGGCGGGGGGCAAGACGGACCCGTTGGCGCTGCGGGCGGGGGATCTGTCGGCGGCGGTCAATGATGCGTTGTTGTCCAAGTTGCGCAACAAGCTGCGGCGCGAGCATGGATTTGCTCGGGCGTCGGACAAGAACGGCAAGGCCTTGAAGCGGGTGCCCAAGATGGGGGTGCATGCGCTGTGGTTCGATCAGCCGGCGATCTTGCCGGATGAATGGACGCGGGCGGGCGAGATGGAAGACGACATGGGGGTGTCCGCGCAAGCGGCTGCGCCGCAGGGGTTGTCTTGTGCGGGGTATGGGTCTGTCGTGACCGTGACGGCCGCCATGGGGATGGCGGCGGCCAATGAAGCCTTGCGTTTGGCGTTGGGCTGATTGGCGGCGCCAGTGGGGCGCCGCCTTGGGCATGGGATGGTTCGGCTGTCTTGCTACAGCGCCACGAACACCATGCCGTCTTCGATTCTGACGGGGTAGGTCGCGATGTTGTCGCGTAGCGGCGAACAGAGGGCGCGGCCGTCTCTGACGTCGAACCGGCCCTGGTGCAGCGGGCATTCGATTTCGTGGCCGGTCAGGAAGCCGTCGCACAGGCGGGCGTTGCCGTGGGTACAGAGGTTGGCGGTGGCGTAGACGGCGCCTTCGACGCCGTAGAGCGCGATTTCGTGGTCGCCGGCCTGGACGGCGATCACGTCTTCATCGGGTATGTCGGCCAGCGGGATGGCCTTTATCCATTGCGTTGTCATGTTGCGGTGTCCTCGTCAGGATTGGGGCAAGCCGCAGGCGGGCGCGCGATGTTGCCTGCCTGGGGAGTGGGATTTGGGGCGCCCGCCGACAGGGGCCGGCGAGCGATGCGCCACCTTTTTGGTCAGATGGGATAGATCAACGAATTCGGAATCAGCTCGCTGTCGAAGATGCATAGCCTGGATTCGAATTTCAGGCCGTCGGGCGTCTGGCGGATGACGTCCAGGTAGCGGCCGACGTTGAAGACCGTCGTCAGCTGGTTGGGCTTGGTGCGGAAGACGGCGTAGTTGGCTTCGGATTCGATCCGGTCGCCCGCGACCGACAGGACGCGGGGCGTGCCGACCACGTGGCGTTGGTAGTAGGGGTCGTGGAAGATGGTGTCGGTGGCGCCGTAGATGCGGTCGCGCAGCATGCCGCGGCTTTCGAAGGCCATGGTGGCCAGGGGGTAGCCGCGTTCGTGGTTTTCGCGGGGCAGCACTTTGTAGGTGCAGTCTTCCAGGAAGAAGTCCGGCCACCGGTCCCATTGTTCGGCGTCCAGCGCGGCGGCGTAGTCGGTGTACAGCCGGGTCAGCGCGTAGTACAGCGGAAATTCCAGCATCGTCAGGCCTCCTCTTCCATCACGCGGCGCCAGTAGGCGTACATGCCGCGGATCAGCGTTTCGGTCACCATATGGTCGGTGTTCTCGGCGGTCTTGCCGCCCAGTTCGGCCACGCTGCGGTGCCAGGGCTTTTGCTGGAAGCCGGATTGCGAGAACTCGATCACCTCGCCGTCGTCCGCCGACACGAAACCGGCGGGGCCGAACAGGTTGGCCTGGCGCAGGCGACGTTGGGTCATCTCGGGCGTGTCGTCGGCGAAGCCGAAGTGCGTCCAGACGAAATCGAAGGCGTCGTGGCCGACGGGCTGGATGTGGCGGGTCGACAGCGAGTTGACCTGCTGCTGGATGATGACGCAGGGAAACAGCGTCATCAGCACCGCCGTGGGGCCGTTCCACCAGGGTTCGGGGACGATGTCCAGAAAGCGGTCGTCGTTCAGCGACATCTGTTCCTTGAAGCTGGAGACGCCGCTGGTGACGCTGCCCTTGCCGCCCTGGCCGCGCGTCGAGATCATGGCGGCGTGGCGCAAGTGGCGGTCCATTTTCAGTTCGGAACGGTTGTCGGCCCGCCACAGGCCGAAGGTGACGAACCAGGTGTGGAGCAGGCCGGGGTGGTAGGGGTCCTTGATGTTCTCCTGCATCAGCTTCCAGTTGCCGGGAATACGCTGGCGGCTGTAGCCGTGGATCACCAACTGGCGGCCGTCGAAGACGCGGTCGAAGTAGTGCAGGATGTCGGGGCCCAGGTAGTCTTCCAGCGGCTCGACGTCGGGGTCGAACGAGGCGAAGACGACGCCGTTGCGACAGGCCACAGCCAGTTTGGTCAGGCCGTGTTCCTCGGGCTTGAAATCGGGCGGCATGCCGCCGTTGATGCGGCCCTCCTGCTTGACGCCGCGGCGAAAGGGCACGCCGATCAGGTTGCCTTGCAGGTCGTAGTTCCACTGGTGATAGGGACAGACGAATTCGCTGCGGTTGCCCGAGCGTTCGCGGCAGAACTGCACGCCGCGGTGGGCGCAGACGTTTTCCACCACTCGCACCTGGCCGTCGTTGTCGCGCAATAGGATGACGGAGCGCTCGCCAACCGCGGTGCGCTTGAAGTCGCCTGGGTTGGGGATTTCCGCTTCCAGGCCGACGTAGTTCCAGTGGCCGCGGTAGAAAAAGCGGTCCAGTTCTTTCTGGTGCAGCGCGGCGTCGGTGTAGACGCCGAAGGGAATGCGGTGGGTGCCGTCGGTGGGCCAGGGTTGCATGGTTTGTCTCCTTCATCCGTGGCCGTCGTGCGGCCGGGCGGGGGCCGCGCGACATGGGCGCGGCGTTTGTTGCATCTTCGGCCAGGGCATGAAATAAATAAATAGAATCTGGCTGATGACAACAATCACCAGAATCAATATTGGTGGAGACAAGCGCATGAACCTGCAAGACATGGACCTGAACCTGCTGGTCGTCTTCAACGAGTTGTGCAAGCACGGCCGGGTGTCGGCGGTGGCGCGCAACCTGGGTATCTCGCAGCCCGGAGTCAGCAACGCGCTGGGCCGGCTGCGCAAGCTGTTGGGCGACGAATTGTTCCTGCGGACCTCGCGCGGCATGGTGCCCACGCCCTACGCCGAAGCGCTGGCGCAGCCCATTGCCGATGCGCTGGCCGCGTTGCACGGCACATTGAACGCACGGGCCTTGTTCGACCCGGCGCAGAGCGAGCGGGCCTTTGTCATCGGCGTCAACGACGTGGGCGAAACCTACTTTCTGCCGCGGCTGATGCGGGCGCTGGATGCGGCGGCGCCGGGCGTCACCATCCGCACCGTGCGCACGACGTCGATCGACGTGAAGGACGAAATGGAGCGCGGGCGGATCGACCTGGCGATGGGCTTTCTGCCGGGTTTAAAGCAAGGCTTCTTTCAGCGGCGGTTGTTTCGCCAGCCCTATGTGTGCATCTTCCGGCAGGACCATCCGCTGGCGCGCGGCGGGGTGTCGGCCAAGCAGTTCCGCGCGGCCGAGCACGTTGCCATCGTGTCCGAAGGCACCGGGCACGGCGTGGTGGACCAGGTCATCGAGCGCGCCGGCATCCGCCGCCGCCTGCGGCTGACGGTGCCGCACTTCATGGCGGTGGGGCCGGTGTTGCAGGCCACCGACATGATCGCGGTGGTGCCGCAGCGCTTTGCCGATTGCGCCTGCAAGCCGTTCGGCCTGGCCACCGCGCCCTGTCCGGTGAAGATCCCGGAGTCCGTCATCAACGTCTTCTGGCATGCGCGCAACCACCGCGAGCCGGCCAATCAATGGCTGCGGCAGGTGGTGGTGGAGCAGTTCGCGGATTAGGCTGTGCAGGTCTGATAAGTCCAGGGCCTGACCGAGGGACAGGTCTCAGTCCGGAACGCGCGCGCCGCGCGCGTTCCGCCAGGCGCTCAGAACTGCATCTGCGCCGACAGCGCAACGCTGCGCGGGCTGCCCAGGTAGTAGCTGTTGAGCCAATAACTGCGGTCGGCTACGTTGTTGACATTCAGGCGCAGCGTCACCGGTCGACCGGTGACCTTGGTCGCGTAGCGCAGACCCAGGTCGAAGGTGGTGTACGACGGCAGCCGGCTGGTGTTGGTGTTAGTGGCCCACTGCTTGCCGACGTAGTAGACCCCGCCAGTCAGGCTCAGGCCCGGTGCGAAGGGCAGCGCGTACTCCGAATACAGTTTGGCCGTCAGCTTGGGCACGTTGATCGGAGCGTTGCCGTCGTTGGCGCTGCCTTCTACACGGGCCGTGAGCATCGTCACGCCGCCCATCACGGTCCAGGCATCGGTCACCTTGCCCACCGCCGAGACTTCGGCGCCGCGATGGCGCTGGACGCCGTCCTGTACGTAGACATTGGCGTTGTTGGAGTACTCGTAGGCTTTTTCGATGTCGAACAGCGCGCCGCTGACCAGCACACCGCCCAACTCGGCCTTCACGCCCAGTTCGCGTTGCTTGCTGCGCATGGGCGACAGCACCTGCCCGCGGTTGACGGCTTCGTCCGGTGCAACGCCGCCTTGTTCCAGGCCTTCGATGTAGGTTGCGTAGGTCGTCAGCCAAGGGGTTGGCGTGAAGATCAACGACGCGTTGGGCGAATTGCGGCCGCGATCGTAATCCGGTTGGCCCGCGTTGCCGTCCTGGTCACGCTCCATGGCCTTGATGGTGCTGCGGTTCACGCCCACCAGCGCAGACCATTGTTCGTTCAACCGGATCAGGTCACCGATCATGAAATTGTCGTTGCGGATGCGGCTGGCGTAGTACGTTCTTTCCGACGCATCGGACGGCCATTGCGGTTCCGGCACGTGCGTGGGCGAGACCAGGCCGTACGGGCCGACGTAGCCGGTGTTGGGAAAATACGTGGTTTGCCATTGCTTGTCCATGTAGCCGTAATAGCCCATGGTGACCTTGTGGCCGATCGGTCCGGTGTCGAAAGAAATGTCTGCCAGCGCCTGCCAGGCTTCGGACTCGGTGCTGGTCGCACCGACTTTCTGCCGCAATTGCGCGTATTCGCTGGACGAACGCAGCGTGTTCATCGTGTGGTACTGGACGGGCCGGTCCTGGTATTCGCGCAGATGGGCGACGCGTACCGTTAGGTGATCGCTGGCCTCATAGGTCATGCGAGCCATCCATTTACGGCTTTCGGTCTCGTCGCGGATCCACGGTTGGCTCCAGTCCTTGCTGGAATCCGGGGCCTTGGGGCGGGATATCCCGTCGCGGACAAACCAGTAAGCCGTGGGCGACGTCATCTTGTAGTCGCTGTATGAGGCGCCCAACTCGATCTTGAAGCGATCGGTCACGTTGAAATCCAGGGCCAGGCTTGCCAGGGTGCGATCGATCTTCTGGTCGTCCACGGCGGTATCGCCATTCTGGCGGACAAGGTTGACGCGGTAGCCGACCTTGCCGTTGTCGTCGAACGGGCCGCCGAAGTCGCCATGAACGTAGGCTTGGCTGGCGCCATAGGTGCCCACGGTGATGCTGTTGTACCGGTCCGGGGTGGGGCGTTTGTTGACGTAATTGATCATGCCGCCGGGCGAGGCCGCGCCGTACAGAAAGCCGGACAGCCCGCTCAGCACTTCGACGCGTTCCTTGTCTTCCAGCGAGGCGGCAAAGCCGTAGGCGTGGCGCAGGCCGTCTTCCGCGCGGTCATAGCTGTTGAAGCCGCGAATCTTGACCATCGGCGCCCAGCCGCTCAACTGCGGTGTCTGTGTCAGCGTTGCCGGGTTGATCTTGTAGACGTCGTCGGGCGTCTGCGCCTGCACGTTCTGCAGCAGCTCGCGGGTGACGACGCTGAACGAATAGGGCGCGTTGCGCAGCTCCATGCCGCCCAGCGCACCGGCGGCCGATACGCTGGACGCCCGGTAGCCGTCGCTGGCCAGACCTTCCTGTTGCAAGGCGGCGGTGGCGTTGCCGCGTACTGTGATGTTGGGCAGCGTGACCGCGTCGGCATTCGGCACGGGGCGCGCGGTGTAGGCGTTGCCGCTGCGCATCGGCTGCAGGCCGGTACCAGCCAGGATCGCGTTCAGTCCCGACCACGCCGATTGCCGCCCGCGCACGCCCGGGCTCTGCCGCCCGGCGGTCAGCGACGCTTCGATCGACACCTGGATACCCGCTTGCATGGCGAATTCGGTCAACACCCGGCTCAGGTCGCCGGGCGGAATGTCGTAGTCGCGCTCGGCGGCGGCCTGGGCAGCGTTTGGCGTCTGGGCGGGGGCCGCGCCGGGCAGGGCCAGGCCGATTAGTGCGGCGGCGGCCGTGGCGGCGGGCAGGCGGACGGCGGCGCGTCGGCGGGAAGGGGAAGGCATGTGCATGGTACGGCCCGGTCTGGAAGGGAGAAATGGGTGGTTGCACCCCGTATGCCAATCCACGACGCGAAAAAGGGAACCTCGGCGACGCCTTTGCGCAAAAAGAATCGGCCGGCCTCGAATCTGTCGGCCCCTTTGTCGCCGTTTCTTGTCGGCTTTTTTCGGCCCTTTTTTCGGCCCCTTAGCGGCCTTCCAGCACCACCCACCACGGCAGCGTCCGGCGCACGCGCACGGGCAGCGTGTTTTCCAGGGTCGCCAGCACCTGGTCGGTGTCCGCGGTGGCATAGGTGCCCACGATGCGCAGGTCCGCAATCGCGGGGTCGCAGCCCAGGTGTCCGCGCCGGTAGCGCGACAGTTCCGCCGCGAAGTCGCCCAACCGCATGTTTTCGGCAACGATCAGCCCGTCGACCCACGAACGGCGGGCCAGGGCCGCGGGTTCGGCAACGACGTTGCCGGCCCGCGTGATGCGGGCCTGCTGGCCGGCATGCAGGATGCCGCCCGCCACGCCCAGCGTCACCGGTTCGACCTGCACCGCGCCGTCAAACACCGCGACGACGCTGGCGTCGTCTTCCTGGTAGACGCTGTAGCGGGTGCCCAGCGCCCGCAGCCGGGCCTGGGCGGTATCGACCACGAAGGGCCGCACGGGTGTCTGGGTGTCGGGCGCGGTGGTGACCAGGATTTCGCCGGCCACCAGGCGGATGCGGCGCAGGTCGGGGCCGTAGTCCACGTCGATCGCGCTGTCGGTATTGAGCCAGACGCGGCCGCCATCGGCCAGCCGGACCTCGCGGCGTTCGGCCAGGGCGGTATGGTGCGTGGCCGTCCAGCGCCGCCAGGGCACGGCTTGCGACGCGCCCCAGCTGCCCAGGCCGACGCCACACAGCAGCGTCAGCATCTTCAGTGCCTGGCGGCGGCGCGCCTGGCCGGCCGCGGCGGCGTCCAGCAGCCGATGGGCCATGGGCTTGTTGCCGCCGGGAAGGTTCAGGAACTTGCCGCTGATCGCCTCGACCTGGCGCCAGGCCAGTTGATGGGCCGGATCGGCGTCATGCCACTGCCGCCAGCGTTGGTGCGCCTGGGCATCGACGGCCGGCGCGCCCAGCACGGCGAACCATTCGGCTGCCTGCTGCAGCACCTGGAAACTGGGCGGCGCGCCCGTGGCGCTCATGGCGTGGCCAGTCCCATGGCCTGGTCAGCGGTCAGGCAGTGCAGCATCGCCTGCGCCATGTACTTCTTGACCATGCGTTCGGACACGTCGAGCCGCGCCGCGATCTCCAGGTAGGTGTAGCCGTCCAGGTGCGCCAGCAGGAAGGCCGCGCGGGCCTTGGGGTTCAGCTGGTTCAGCAGCGCGTCCAGCTCGCACAGGGCTTCGAGCAGCAGCGCGCCTTCCTCGGGCGACGGGGCCAGGGTGTCGGACACCGTGGCCAGCGTTTCGCGGTAGGCGCGTTCCAGGTCCTGGCGGCGCCAGTGGTTCACCACCAGGCCGTGGGCGATGGTGGTCAGGTAGGCGCGCGGTTCGCGGATGGGTTCCAGCGTGCGCAGCACCCGCAGGAAGGTGTCCTGCGCCAGGTCGGCGGCATCGAAGGCATTGCCCAGCCGCCGGCGCAGCCATTCCTGCAGCCAGCCGTGGTGGTCGCTATAGAGGGTTGCTACGTTGGGGGAGGCCGTGCAAGAGGGAGGAAACACGATGGGACGCTGCCGACGCCGAACAATAGATAAGAATGAGTATCAATTATTCGTCAGCCTTGCCGGTTTGGCAATCGGCGCTGTCCCGCGCCCGGCGGCGTCAGGCTTCGCGCAGCGTCACGTCGAACCAACCGCGCAGGGCGTTGGACAGGCGGATCTCGTCGGCGGCGTGCAGATCGGCCAGGGTCAGGACGCGTTCGGTCACGTTGCCGTTATCCAACAGTTCGGCCCGTTGCACGCCCGGCAGGCAGCCGCTGTCTTCGGGCGGGGTGTACCAATCGCCGTCCAGCCGCAGGTAGACGTTGCTGCGGCTGCCTTCGCACAGTTCGCCGCGTTCGTTCAGGTAGACCAGGTCGAAAATATGCGGATGCGCGGGCAGCCATTCGATGGTCTTGGTGTACCAGGGGCGGTAAGTGGTCTTGTAGCGCAGCAGCGGTTCGGACGAGCGCAGGGCCTCGGGCGCCAGCATGATTTCCTGCACGGCGGGCAGGGGCGGCAGCACGGCGGTCTGGATATGACGGCTGCCGTCGCGCGCGACCAGCAGACGCAGGCGGTGGGCACCCGGGGTCACCAGGCTGAGTGCCGCGATCATGATGTCGCTTTCGACCGTGCGCCCGCCCCAGGTGTAGCCCAGCGCCTTGCAGGACTGTTCCAGCCGGTGCAGGTGGCGCGTCAAGAGCGGCACGCGGCGTTCGGCATCGACCAGGATGGTCTCGATCAGTTCGGGTTGCATGGGGGCTCCTGGGTAATGGCGGACGGGGCCGCGCTCTATCCTACTACTGCTGGCGCGGGTTGCGGCTTTACGCGCGCAGGATGCGGGCCTTCCAGTGGCATTCCTGCCATTCCTCGGCCGGATCCGAATCGTGGACGATGCCGCCGCCCACGCTGTAGACCCCGTGGCCCGCGGCATCCAGCACCAGGGTGCGGATCGCCACGTTCAGCGAGAAATCGCCATCGGGCGCCAGCCAGCCGATGCTGCCGCAATACAGGCCACGCGGCGCGGCTTCCATCTGGCGGATGCGGCGCATGGCGGCCACCTTGGGGGCGCCGGTGATGGAACCACAGGGGAACAGCGCGCGCAGCACGTCTTCCAGCGTGGCGCCGGGCGCCTGGGCCGACACGGTCGACGTCATGGTCCAGACGGTGGGGTAGCGTTCCAGCGAGAACAGGGCATCGACCTTGACCGAACCCGGCTCGGCCAGGCGGCCCAGGTCGTTGCGCAGCAGGTCGACGATCATCAGGTTTTCGGCGCGGTTCTTGTCGCTCGCCAGCAGCGCCTGGCCCAGCCGGGCATCTTCGGCCGGGTCGGCGTGGCGCGGTGCCGTGCCTTTCATGGGCCGGGTGGTCAGCTGCGGGCCGCGGCGGGCCACGAACAATTCGGGCGAAAACGACAGCACCGTGCGCGCGCCGTCCTGGATGAAGGCGGCGTGCGCGACGGGATTGCGCGCGGCGATGCGGCGGTACAGCGTGGCCGCGTCGCCCTGGTATTGCAGGTCCAGCGGCTGGGTGTAGTTGACCTGGTAGAGCTCGCCGTCGGCGATCAGGCCGCGGATGGCGTCGATCTGGCGCACGTAATCGGCTTCCCGCAGGCGCGGCGCCGGAATGCTGAGGGCGCCGGGGGCGCTGTCGGCCGCGGGGGCGTCCCAGGGCGCTTCGTCGATCTTGCGTTCGAACACCAGCGCGGTCAGGCGCGCTGCGCCGTCGTCGCGCGGCGGCGTCCAGGGGCCGGCGGGCGCGGGCCGGGTGGCCTCGGGCAGCAGCCATTCCCCCAGTTCGTAATCCAGCAGCAGGGCCACCCAATGGCCCTGGTGGCGGGCCGCGTCGACGGCGGCCAGCGCGGGGCCGACCTCGGCCGCCGCGCGCGCCTCGATGCGGGCCCGCAGGCCGTCCAGCCGCAGGGCGCGGCCGGCCAGCCGGTCTTCAAAACGACAATGCATGACGCTCTTTATTGTTGTGCGAGGAACTCCGTCAGGACCCGTCCGGTGTGCGATTGGGCGCTTTGGGCCATGACGTGTTCCGGCGACCCCTGGCCCACCAGCTTGCCGCCGCCCGTGCCGCCTTCGGGGCCCAGGTCCAGCAGCCAGTCGGCTTCGGCGATGACGTCGAGATTATGCTCGATGACCACCACGGTGTTGCCGGCTTCGACCAGGCGATGCAGCACGTGGATCAGCTTTTCCACGTCGGCCATCGACAGGCCCACCGTCGGTTCGTCCAGCACGTACAGCGTGTGCGGAATGCGCGAGGCGCGGCCAGTCTTGATCAGGCCGTCGGTCAGGCGCGCCTTGGACAGCTCGGTCACCAGCTTGATGCGCTGGGCCTCGCCGCCGGACAGCGTGGGCGACGGCTGCCCCAGCGTCAGGTAACCCAGGCCGACGTCCTGCATCAGTTGCAGGGGGCGGTGGATCTTCGGGTGCGCCGCGAAATAGCCGATGGCGTCGTCCACTTCCATGGCCAGCAGTTCGCCCGCGTTCTTGCCGCGCATCTGCACGCTGAGCGTGTCGTTGTTGAAGCGTGCGCCGTTGCAGGCATCGCACGGCACCTTCACGTCGGGCAGGAAGTTCATTTCGATGGTGCGCATGCCCTGGCCTTCGCAGATCGGGCAGCGGCCGTCGCCGGTATTGAACGAGAAGCGCGCCGCCGTCCAGCCGCGCATGCGGGCCTCGCGGGTATCGGCGAACTGCTTGCGCACGTCGTCCCAGAACCCGACGTAGGTGGCCGGGCACGAGCGCGGCGTCTTGCCGATGGGGGTCTGGTCCACTTCCAGCACGCGGTCGATCGCTTCCCAGCCCTTGATGCTTTCGCAGCCGGCCCAGCCGGGCGCCTTGCCCTGCGAGACGGCCTGCATCAGGTTGTCCAGCAGCACTTCGCGCGCCAGGGTCGATTTGCCCGAGCCGGACACGCCGGTGACGACGCTCAGGCGGCCCACCGGAATCTTGGCGTCGACGCTGCGCAGGTTGTGCAGGCGTGCGCCCCTGATCTCGATCATGGGCGTGTCGGCCTCGACCGGGCGGCGGCCTTGCAGCGGGTGCTGCAGCGGCTTGGCCAGGTAGCGGCCGGTGACGGACTCGGGGGCGTCCATCAGGTCCTGGGCCGTGCCTTGCGCCACCACGCGGCCGCCGCGCACACCCGCGCCCGGACCGATATCGATAATGTGCGAGGCGCGGCGGATGGTGTCGTCGTCATGCTCGACCACCACCAGCGTGTTGCCGTTGTCTTCCAGGCGCGCCAGCGCGTCGAGCAGGATGCGGTTGTCGCGCGGGTGCAGGCCGATGGTGGGTTCGTCCAGCACGTAGCAGACGCCCTGCAGGTTGGACCCCAGTTGCGCCGCCAGGCGGATGCGCTGTGCTTCACCGCCCGAGAGCGTCGGCGCGGCGCGGTCCAGCGCCAGGTAGTTCAGGCCCACTTCCTGCATGAAATTCAGGCGGCCGCGGATTTCGGTGAGGATGTCGCGGGCGATCTCGCCTTCGCGGCCGCGCGCCACCAGTCCGGTAAAGAAGGTGTGCGCGTCCGACACCGGCAGCGAGGCCAGTTCCGCGATGGACTTGTCGCGCCAGCGCACCGCGCGCGCCACGCGGTTCAGGCGCTGGCCGTCGCACTGGGTGCAGACCTTGGCCTCGCCTTCGTACCAGGCGTTCCAGGCGGTTTCCTCGCCGGTCTGTTCTTCGTCGAAGCCTTGCAGTTGCAGGCCGGTGCCGTAGCAGCCGGTGCACCAGCCGTGCTTGGAGTTGTACGAGAACAGGCGCGGATCGGGCTCAGGGAAGCTGGTGCCGCAAGACGGGCAGGCGCGCTTGACCGAGAAGTGCTGCTGCTGCAATTCGCTGTTCAGCGCTTCGTGCAGCTTGTTCACCGGCCAGACCACCGACATCACGCCCTGGCCGTTTTCCAGCGCGCTCTTGACCGCGGCGCGCAGGTCGGCCTCGTTGGCGGGATCGACCACCACGTCGGCCACCGGCAGTTCGATGGTGTGTTCCTTGTAGCGGTCCAGGCGCGGCCACGGCGCGACGGGAATGAACTCGCCGTCGACCCGCAGGTGCGTATGGCCCTTGGACCCGGCCCACTTGGCCAGGTCGGTGTAGTAGCCCTTGCGCGCGGTGACCAGCGGCGCCAGGAGGCCGATGTGCTCGCCCTTGTGGTCGCGCAGCAGGCGCGCCACGATCTGGTCGGTGTTCTGCGGTTCCACCGCCACGTTGCAGTCGGGGCAGTACTGCGTGCCCAGCTTCACATACAGCAGGCGCAGGAAGTGGTGGATCTCGGTCATCGTGGCCACGGTCGACTTGCGGCCGCCGCGGCTGGTGCGCTGTTCGATCGCCACCGTGGGCGGAATGCCGAAGATGGCGTCCACGTCGGGCTTGCCGGCCGGCTGCACGATGGCGCGGGCGTAGGCGTTGAGCGATTCCAGGTAGCGGCGCTGGCCCTCGTTGAACAGGATGTCGAAGGCCAGGGTCGACTTGCCCGACCCCGACACGCCGGTGATCACCGTGAACTTGTCGCGCGGAATCTCGACGCTGATGTTCTTCAGGTTGTGCTCGCGCGCATTGCGGATCTCGATGGACATATTGTCCTGGCGGCGCTTGCGCATCACCGACTGCAGCGGCGTGCCTTCGCCGGCGCCATAGGCGGCGGCCGGTTCGGCGATGCGGGCGGTCAGGCCGGCCTGTTCGACTTCCTGGGCGTCGGCATCGCTGGTCACCACCACGTCGGCCGGCAGGATGCTGACTTCGTAGTCGCGCAGCGCGGCGCCGGTGTGCGAGGCCGGGTTGGCCATCAGGTCCTGCGGCGTGCCCACGCCCAGCACCAGGCCGCCGGCGTCGCCGCCTTCGGGGCCCAGGTCGATCAGCCAGTCGGCCGCGCGGATCACGTCCAGGTTGTGCTCGATGACCAGCAGCGTGTGGCCGGCGGCCAGCAGCTTGCGGAAGGCGCGCATCAGGCGCGCCACGTCGTCGAAGTGCAGGCCGGTGGTGGGTTCGTCGAACAGGAACAGGCTGCCCTTCTTGGCGACCTTGGCCGTCGAGATGCCGCTGCGCGCGGCCTCGGCCAGGTGGCCGGCCAGCTTGAGCCGCTGCGCCTCGCCGCCGGACAGGGTCGGCACGGGCTGGCCCAGCCGCACGTATTCCAGCCCCACGTCGGCCAGCGGCGCCAGGCCCGTCTGCACGTCGCGCAGGCCCTTGAAGAATTCCAGCGCCTCGCTGACGGTCATTTCCAGCACCTCGTCGATCGAGGCGCTCTTGCCCAGGTGTTCCACGCGCACTTCCAGCACTTCGGGGCGGAAGCGCTTGCCGTCGCAGTCGGGGCAACGCAGGTACACGTCGGACAGGAATTGCATTTCGACGTGTTCGAAGCCGGTGCCGCCGCACGTGGGGCAGCGGCCGTCGCCGCCGTTGAAGCTGAAGGTGCCCGCGGTGTAGGCGCGTTCACGCGCCAGCGGGGCCTGGGCGAACAGCTTGCGGATCGCGTCGAACGCGCCCACGTAGCTGGCCGGGTTGGACCGCGCGGTCTTGCCGATGGGGGTCTGGTCCACCATCACGACGTCGGCGATCTGTTCGGCGCCCAGCAGGCGTTCGAACGCGCCCGGCGCTTCGGACGGCTTGCCCTTCTGCTTGAGCAGGGCCGGGTACAGCACGTCCTGCACCAGCGTGGACTTGCCCGAGCCGGACACGCCGGTCACGCAGACCAGCCGGCCCAGCGGCAGTTCGACCGAGACGTTCTTCAGGTTGTGCGCGCTGACGCCTTCGAGCAGCAGGCGCGGCGTATTGGCCGCGACCGGCATGGGGCGCGGCGCTTCGACGCGCTGGCGGCCGCCCAGGTAGTTGCCCGTCAGCGTGTTGGCCGCGCGCAATTGCGCCGGCGTGCCGTCGAACACGATGTTGCCGCCGCGTTCGCCCGGGCCGGGGCCGATGTCGATGATACGGTCGGCCGCCACCATGACCTGCGGGTCGTGTTCGACCACCACCAGCGTGTTGCCGGCGTTGCGCAGCCGGTGCATCACTTCGACCACGCGGTGCATGTCGCGCGGGTGCAGGCCGATGGACGGCTCGTCCAGCACGAACAGCGTGTTCACCAGCGACGTGCCCAGCGCGGTGGTCAGGTTGATGCGCTGCACCTCGCCGCCGGACAGCGTGCGGCTTTGGCGGTCCAGCGTCAGGTAGCCCAGGCCGACATCGCACAGGAACTTCAGGCGGGCGCGCACTTCGGTCATGAGCAGATCGGTGGCCGCGTCCAGCGCGCCCGAGAACGACAGCGTGTCGAAGAACGTGCGCACGCGCTCGATGGGCAGCAGCATGACGTCATGCACCGACAGGCCGTCCATGGCGTCCAGCTGCGGGCGGGTCCAGTTGGCGCCCACCGGCATGAAACGCTTGTAGCGGCCGTCGTCGGGCGGCAGCACGGTGTCGGCTTCTTCCTTGGTGCCCAGGCGCCACAGCAGCGCGTCGGGCTTGAGGCGCGCGCCATTGCAGGTGGGGCAGGGCGTGTAGCTGCGGTATTTCGACAGCAGCACGCGCACGTGCATCTTGTACGACTTGGTTTCGAGCCAATCGAAAAAGCGCTGCACGCCGTACCACTGGTGCTTCCAGGCATCGTTGCCGCCCTTCCAGTCGGGCGTGCCGTAGAGCACCCAGCGCTTGTGCTCTTCGCTCATGCTCTTCCAGGGCACCCCCAGCGGGATGCCGGCGCGCGGCGCGTACTTCTGCAGCTCGTCCTGGCATTCCTTGTACGACGGCGTGGTCCAGGGCTTGATGGCCCCTTCGAGCAGGGTCTTGTTTTCGTCGGGGATGACTAGGCCGAAGTCGATGCCGATCACGCGGCCGAAGCCGCGGCAGGCCTCGCAGGCGCCCAGCGGCGAATTGAACGAGAAGCTGCTGGGCAGCGGGTCGGTGTATTCGATGTTGCAGTCGGCGCAGTGCAGGCGGTCGCTGTATTTCCAGATGTCGGCGTCGGCGCCCTCGGCGTCCATCACATAGACGGCCAGGTGGCCCGCGCCCATGCGCAGCGCGGTGTCCAGCGCTTCCATCACGCGTTCGCGTTCGGTGCCGGCAAAGCGGAAGCGGTCCTGGATGACATGCAGGATGCGGCGTTCGTCGGTGTCGGACTTGGCCTTGCCTTTGCCTTTTTCCTTCTTGGCGCCCTTGGCCGCGGCCGTGGCGCGCGGCACGGCGGTTTCCTCGGCGTGCACGCGGGTGTAGCCCTGCTGCTCCAGGAAGCCGCGCACTTCGTCTTCGGTGAAGTTGGCGGGCACGGCGATGGGGAAGGTCACCACCAGCCGCGGGTCGCCAGCCACCGCCGAGCGTTCGGCCAGCGAGTGGTAGATGGAATCGGGCGTGTCGCGCCGCACCACCTTGCCGCAGCCGCGGCAGTGCAGCCGGGCGCCGCGCGCGAACAGCAGCTTCACGTGGTCGTTCAGCTCGGTCATCGTGCCGACCGTGCTGCGCGAGCTGCGCACCGGGTTGGTCTGGTCGATGGCGATGGCCGGCAAGATGCCTTCGATGCGGTCCACCTGCGGCTTGTCCATGCGATCCAGGAACTGGCGCGCATAGGGCGAGAAGGTTTCCACGTAGCGGCGCTGTCCCTCGGCGTACAGGGTGTCGAAGGCCAGCGAACTTTTGCCGGACCCCGATACGCCGGTCACGACAACCAATTCGCCGGTGGCGATGGTCAGGTCCAGGTTCTTGAGATTGTTCTGGCGGGCGCCAACGATGCGAATTTGGGAGCTCATGGACGGTATCGTAGCCTGAGGGAGGGTGCCCGCCGGGACGACGACCTGTCGCTGGTTCCGGACGCGGCGATGTGGAATAATTGCCTATATAGTGAGGCATGAGTCCACAATGTGGTCAGTCACGCGCTCAGCTGCTGTACAAATAAACAGTATCGCAGATTCGTCTGAAATTCGCGCGGTTTGCCTTGCGCATTCTGCATAAGCATTGTTAACGCTGGGCTCTTCCCAACATGGGGGTGGTCGTGTCGGAAACCAAGGTGGCGGGCGCTGCGGCGTTCGCCAAGTTCATGACGGTGCTGCAGGCCGTGGCCGATGCCCCGCATCCGCCCACGGCGGCCGCGCTGGCGCGCAGTTGCGGCTATCCCCGGCCCACCGCCTACCGCATCGTGGCGGCGCTGGCCGAGCAGGGCATGGTGGCCGAAACCGACGGCGCCTACCGCCTGGGGCCGCGCCTGCTGGCCCTGGCCAGCCGCGCCTGGTCGCAGTTCGACCTGCGCGCCGCGCTGTCGGCCGACTTGCAGGCCCTGCGCGACGAAACCGGTGAAACCGTGCACCTGGCGGTGCCGGCCGGCGCCGAAATGATCTACATCGACAAACTCGAAAGCCCCGGCCCGGTGCGCATGGCCTCGCGCGTGGGCGCGGCCGTGGCGCTGCATTCCAGCGCGGTGGGCAAGGCTTACCTGGCGGCGCTGCCCGAACCGGCGCGCGAGCGCCTGTTGCGCGACCTGCCGCTGGAATCGCGCATGCCTGGCACGCTGTCGACGCTGCCGGCCCTGCGCGCGGCGCTGGCCGACACGGCCGCGCGCGGCTACGCCCTGGACAACGAGGAAAACGAGTCCGGCATCGCCTGCTATGGCGTGGCGCTGCGCGACGCCGCCGGCCAGCCGGTGGCCTGCGTCAGCGTCAGCACGCTGTTGTTCCGCCGCCGCGCCGATCCGCAATCCGCTTATATAGAACCCCTGCTGCGGTTGCGCGATGCCGCCTCAGCCAAGCTCGCCGTGCTGCCCGTGCCGTCCGGCGGCGCCTGAACGATCCCGTCCCCGAGGAAATCCATGACCGCTGCTCCCCTTGCTTCAAAGCTGGCCGCCCTGCTGGCCGCCCGCGTCGTGCCCGTGCTGCGCTACACCGACGCCGCCACCGCCGCCTATGCGGCCGAAGTTGCCGTGGCTGCCGGCTGCACCACGCTGGAACTGACCTGGACCATCCCCGGCGTGACCGACCTGGTGCGTGCACTGCGCGACAAGCACGGCGCCAGCCTGCTGCTGGGCGTGGGCACGGTGCTGAATGAAGAGCAGGCGCGCGAGGCCCTGGTGGCCGGCGCCGACTTCCTGGTGTCGCCGGCCCTGGCCACGGACATCGTGGACCTGGCCCACGCCGCCGATGCCCTGTGCCTGCTCGGCGCCTTCACGCCCACCGAAGTGCTGGCCGCGCGTCGCGCCGGCGTGGACGTGGTCAAGGTGTTCCCGGCCGACACGGGCGGCCCCAAGCACCTGGCCGCGTTGAAATCGGTGTACCCGGACACGGTGTTCTGCCCCACGGGCGGCATCACGGCCGAAAACATGAACACCTATTTCGCGGCCGGCGCGGGCCTGGTCGGCATCGGCAGCAACCTGTACGACAAGGCCGCCTTCGCCGCCCGCGACACGGCGGCACTGGTGGCGCAGATCACCCGCACGCGCGAGGCCGCCCATGGCTGATTTCGATATCGTCGCGCTGGGCGAACCGCTGGTCGAGCTGAACCAGACCCACAAGGACCAGCTGCAATACCTGCAAGGGTTCGGCGGCGACACGTCCAACGCGGTGATCGCGGCGGCGCGCCAGGGCGCGCGCTGCGCCTACCTGACGCGCGTGGGCGACGACACGTTCGGCGCCCAGTTCCTGGCGCTGTGGCAGGCCGAAGGGGTGGACACGTCGGGCGTCGAGGTCGACGCCTCGGCCCACACCGGCCTGTATTTCGTGCAGCATGGCCCGGACGGCCACGCCTTCAGCTACCTGCGCCGCGGCTCGGCCGCCAGCCTGATGACGCCCGCCAGCCTGGCCGGTGGCCAGATCGAACGCGCCCGCTTCCTGCACGTCTCGGGCATCAGCCTGGCGATCAGCACCAGCGCCTGCGACACCGTCTTCGCCGCGATGGCCCGGGCCCGCGCGGCCGGCGTCGAGGTCAGCCTGGATTCCAACCTGCGCCTGCGCCTGTGGCCGCTGGACCGCGCCCGCGCAACGCTGCGCGAAGCCCTTCGCCATGCGACCCTGTTTTTGCCGAGCATGGACGACATGCAGCACCTGACCGGCAACGACGACCCCGAACGCACGCTCGACTGGATCCGCGACGCGGGCGCCACCGGCGTGGTGGTCCTGAAACTGGGCAAGGACGGCTCGATCATCGACGACGGCAAGACCCGCACCCCGGTCGCCGCGCTGCGCGTGGACGCCGTGGACGCCACCGGCGCCGGCGACTGCTTCGCAGGCAGCCTGCTGGCCCGCCGCTGCCAGGGCGACAACTGGGCAGACGCGGTCCGCTACGCGAACGTGGCGGCAGCACTGTCCACGCTGGGATACGGTGCGGTGAATCCGCTGCCGCGGGCGGAGCAGGTGCTGGCAAAGCTGAAGGGCTAGGGCGACGCGGGGGGGGCTGGACTGGCTCGCGCTTCGCCTGGCGATATGCCGCACCGGCGAGGCACGCGCGACACTGGAGCCCGCGTCAGGCCGAAGAGACCAACCCCGCAAATCCGGGCCCGAAATGGAAAATCCCCGCTTGGCTTGCGCCAGGCGGGGACTTTTCGATCAAGCTACCCAGGCAAAACCCGGGCAACCAGCGGCCATTTAGACGCGCTTGATCTTTTCCAGCATCTTGAAAACACCCTTGGGCGACTTGACGAACAAGCGCTTGAAGGCCTTGCCCAGGCAACGGCGTTCCAGGGTGTTACGACGCACGCGTTTGCGTTCAGCCATGTTGATTCTCCTGTTGAATTTGCGGAAATCGGATTTGCGGTTGGAAGTTCCAACTTGCGGTCTTCCAACCGACCGCACAACCGGATACTGGGCTGGCGGGGGAATTGGGTAACTCGGTATTCTAGCTTGAAATTTGAGAGAGCGCTAATTTGGGCTTTTCGGGGTTGCTTCGGGGGGGGCGTTGATCTTCGTAGGTCGCCCCTGGCGGCGGTGGCTTGCGGAGTGGGCGCCCACGATTGCGGTCCGGCGCGCGGGCGCCGGACTTCCCCTTCGTCATCCTCGTCCGCCTTCGGCTCCCTACGGATTCCCTCGGGCGCATCGAGGTTGCCCACTCCGCAAGCCACCGCCGCCAGGGGCTACGTGTGTCGACGTCCATGGCGCTGCTAGACCCGTGTGCAGGGAATGGAATCTGCAGGGTCGCCAAGCCGCGGCCGCGCGGGCGGCCACGTTTGGCATTCGTGTTGCTGACTGTGTAGCGGTGGCGCTTCGCGCTGGTGGAGGTAGGGGTTCTTAAGGTTACGCAATTGTTTTGGGGGGGGCGGTGATGGGCGGCGCGGCGCAGACGGGTTTGCGCATGACGACTTTCTCGCGCGCCGCCCATCCGGCGCTGAAGAGTTTGTTGGAATGCCACGTCATCCGCGCCGATAGAAAACCAGCAGCCTTACCTAGACGCGATAGCGGCATCGGTGTACGCAAGACGGCGCGTATGTCTCGTAAGGCCGCCCGCGCGGCCGGCACGAGACGGGCCCCGTACCCCGCTCCACCCCCACTGATCTTCACCAACATGCCAAGCACACAACTCGCCCCAGGGGCCGTGGCTAATCCTCATCAAGAGCGATTGGCGGGGGCGGTGTGGGGTGGGTGGGGCGTTAGATGCGCCCGACGGAATCGGAAGGGAAGGCCGAAGGCCTGGACGACGATGAGGACGGGGGGGTGCCTAGCCAAGTCCGGAGCGAAGGCTCCGGACCGCAATCGTAGCCCCGCCCACCCCACACCCACCCCGTCACGCGCGGCTCAAGAACTCAAACCGCCGCAAACAAAAACTACTCAGCCGGCCCCAACTTAGGCCGAATGAAATCCATAAAAGCCCGAGTCTTAGCCGGCTGAATACTAGACGGATAGACCACATAGATAGAAATAGGATCCACCGACCATCCCGGCAGCACCCGCCGCAGAGAATTCCGCTTGATGATCGGATCCAACGCCTGGCAATGGGGCATCCGGGTAATGGCCAGGTCCAGACCGGCCAGCGTCCCCGCGATACTCATATTGTTTGCAGCAAGATGCCCGCTGACCGGAACCAGCTCGCTCACCTTGCCGTTGTGCAGCGTCCAGTGGGAATGCGCGTCGTCGATCGTCGTGCGCAGGCATTGGTGCTGGGTCAGGTCGCTCGGTGTCTTGGGCTCGCCGAAGCGTTCCAGATAGCGGTCAGAGGCGTACAGGTAATTGTCCAGCGACACCAGCTCTTGCACCACGGCGCCGTCGCTGCGCGGCGTCAGTGCGGCGTTACCGTTGCCGTTGTCGATATTCGCGGTCGGGTAATCGCTGTTGCGGCCGAAACGCAGCACGATGTCGAAGGGCGTGCCTTGCGCGTCCGATGCCGTCATCATGCTCAGGTCGAACTCGCACTCCACCTCCGGGTAGCGGTCCGTGAAATCGTTGATCGTTTCCGGCAGCAGCCAGATTGCCAGGCTGTAGGGCATCGATACCCGCAGGTTGCCGGAAGGGCCGCCCGACAGCGTCTGCAGTTGTTCGTGCGCCAGGCGTGCCTCGTCGATCAGGCCCTGGCAGCGGCTCATGTAGGCCGCGCCCGCCTCCGTCAGGTCCAGGCGGCGCGTATTGCGGTTGATCAGGCGCAGCCCGATCGCCCGTTCCAGTTCATTGATCCGGCGCGACAGCGTCGACGTCGGCATATTGAGCGCGCGGGCGGCCAGGCTGAAGCTCTTGCGCTTGGCAACCTCTACGAACAAGGCGATGTCATTGAGCTGGACGGTCGAAGCTTCCATAGGCATTCCGGTTGGGGCCGCCCGAGTTTACGCCACTCCGGGGTCCGCCCCAACGGGCGCCAGGCCACGGCCGGGGGGCTGGAATCCACACCTTGTCAGATTTGATTGCAAATTTGCATGCCGTGCCATCGGTTGGCGCTGGCATATCCCCTACACTTCAGGCGAAAACACGCATACCAAGACCGCAGCGGTTATCCGGAAATCGCAAAAGGGCACAGCAGGCATGACTGATACGCCGACGTTCTTTACCGTTCTGACGCCGACCTACAACCGGGCGGGCACCCTGCACCGGGTGTATGAATCGCTATCCCGCCAGACTTTTCGGGATTTCGAATGGGTCGTCGTGGACGACGGCTCCACTGACAATACGCACGAAGCCGTGCTTGATTGGCAGCAGCGGGCTGACTTTCCGATCCGCTACATCTGGCAGAACAACCAGCACAAGAAGACCGCCTTCAATCGTGGCGTGCGCGAGGCGCGCGGCAAGTTGATCGTCGGGCTCGACAGCGACGACGAAATGCCGCCGGACGCCCTGGCCACGTTCAAGGCTGCCTGGGACGCCATTCCGCCGGCGCGGCGCGATTCCTACGTGGCCATCACCGGCCTCTGTGCGCGGCCCGACGGCAGCATCGTCGGCGACCGCTATCCCCAGGACGTGTTCGACAGCACCGCCGTCGACGTGTACTTCCGCTACCGCATCAAAGGCGAGAAATTCGGCTGCATGCGCACCGACATCCTGCGCAAATTCCCGTTTCCCGAGGACGTTGCCGGCTTCGTTCCGGAAAGCCTGGTGTGGTGGGCGATTGCGCGGGCCGGCTATCTCAGCCGCTTCATCAACCAGGTCGTGCGCACCTATCACGACACCCCGGGCGGCTTGAGCCAGGGTGCCGTGTCGGTGCGCAACAACGCGCAGGGGCTGTACCTGCTGGCCTGGGACATGCTGCAGCACCACCTGGAATTCTTCCGCTTCCGGCCGCGCGAATTCATCATGGCCGCCGCACGCTACACGCGGTTCAGGCTGCACCTGAAGCATTCCGGCGTGCCGACGGCCGTGCAGGCCTACCGCCTGACGCAGCCGTGGGCGCGCGTGATGGTCGGCATTATGTGGCCGCTGGGCTATGCGCTGTATCGGCGCGACCGGCGGCGCGGCGTGGCGTAGGGCGCGGGCACACGAATCCTGCTGCGGCGGGGGCATCGGCCCCCGTCCGACCCCTCAGGTTGCTGCGGCCGCGTGGCCCAGCCCCAGGTACACCTCGACCACGCGCGGGTCCACCGCGACCTCGGCGGCGGGGCCTTCCAGCGTGACCGCGCCGGTTTCCAGCACGTAGGCATAGTCGGCCACTTGCAGTGCGGCGCGGGCGTTCTGTTCGATCAGCAGGATGGACACGCCCATGTCGCGCAACCGCGCGACGATGCGAAAGACCTCGCGCACGATGCGCGGGGCCAGACCCAGGCTGGGTTCGTCCAGCATCAGCAGGCGCGGCTTGGCCATCAGGGCGCGGCCCACGGCCAGCATCTGGCGTTCGCCGCCCGATAGCGTGCCGGCCAGCTGGGCGCGGCGTTCCTGCAGGCGCGGAAACAGGTCGTAGACCTCGGCCAGCGTCTTGTCCTGGTCGCGCAGGCCGCGGCGAAAGCGGTCGAAGGCGCCCAGCGCCAGGTTGTCTTCCACCGTCATTTCGGCGAACAGCTCGCGCTTTTCGGGCACCAGGTTCATGCCGGCCGCCACCATTTCCTCGATCTCGGCGTGTTCCTGGCGCTTGCCGCCGAAGACGATCTCGCCGCGCGAGGGCAGCACGCCCATGATGGCCGACAGCAGCGTGGTCTTGCCGGCGCCGTTGGGGCCGATGACGGTCACGATCTTGCCATCGGCCACCGACAGGCTCACGCCCGAGACGGCCTCGACCTTGTCGTAGGCCACGCGCAGGTCGCGTACTTCCAGCAATGTTGCGCTCATTCTTCCACTCCGCCCAGATACGCTTCCAGCACCGCGGGGTTCTGCTGGATCTCGGCCGGCAGCCCCTCGGCGATCTTTTCGCCGAAGTCCATCACCACCACCCGGTCCACCAGTCCCATCACGAAATCCATGTCGTGCTCGACCAGCAGGATGGCCATGCCTTCGGCGCGCAGTTTCTTCAGCAGCTCGGCCAGTTCGCACTTTTCCTGGTAGCGCAGGCCCGCGGCCGGCTCGTCCAGCAGCAGGATGCAGGGGTCCGACGCCAGCGCCCGGGCGATTTCCAGGATGCGTTGCTGGCCCAGCGCCAGCGAGCCGGCTTCGTCGTGCAGGTGCTTGCCCAGGCCCACGCGCTCGACCTGGCGGGCGGCCTCGGCCAGCAGGCGGGCCTCTTCGGCGCGGTCCAGCCGCCAGGCCGCCGGCAGCACGCCGCGATGGCCGCGCAGGTGGGCGCCGATGGCCACGTTTTCCAGTACGCTCATGCGGCCCAGGAGGCGCACGTGCTGGAAGGTGCGCGACAGGCCCAGGCGCGCGATCTTGCGCGCCCCGGCGCCGGCCACCGGCTGGCCCAGCAGCGTGACCTGGCCCGAGGTCGGCGTGTCCACGCCCGAGATCTGGTTGAACATGGTGCTTTTGCCGGCGCCGTTCGGACCGATCAGCGCCAGGATCTCGCCCGCACGGATCTCCAGGTTCATGGCGTTGTTGGCCACCAGGCCCCCGAACTTGCGGGTCACGTCCACCGCCTTGAGCACGACCTCGCCGCGCGGCGGCATGGGCTTGCGCGGCAGCGGTTCGGCCTGCGCGTCGATCTTGCGCACGCTTTTCCTCACCGGAAAGCGCCGCGCCAGCACCGGCCACAGGCCGCCGCGGGCGCGGTGCAGCAGCAGCACCATGCCGAAGCCGAAGATGATGACTTCAAAGTTGCCGGTCTGGCCCAGCAGCTTGGGCAGCCAGTCCTGCAGCCACTGCTTGAGCACGGTGAAGACGCCCGCGCCGACCAGCGCGCCCCAGACCTGCCCGGCGCCGCCGATGACGGTCATGAACAGGTATTCGATGCCCATCTGCAGCCCGAACGGGTTCGGGTTGACGAAGCGCTGCATGTGCGCGTACAGCCAGCCCGACGCGCAGGCCTGCAGCGCCGCGATAATGAAGATCACCATGCGCGAGCGGGCGGTGTCCACGCCCATGGACTCGGCCATCACGCGGCCGCCCTTCAGGGCGCGGATCGCGCGGCCTTCGCGCGAATCCAGCAGGTTGCTGGTGGACCACATGGCCACCAGCAGGAAGGCCCAGATCAGGTAGTAGATCTCGCCGCCCTGGGTCAGCGCCCAGCCGAACAGGTTGATGGCGGGCACGTCGGGGATGCCGGTGTGTCCGCCCAGCCCTTCGACCGAGCCGAAGGCGAAGTACAGCGACAGGCCCCAGGCGATGGTGCCCAGCGGCAGGAAGTGGCCGGACAGCTTGAGCGTGATGGCGCCCAGCAGGTAGGCGATCACCAATGTCAGGGCCAGCCCGGCCAGCAGCGTCAGCCAGGGCGAGGCGCCCAGCCAGGCCAGCCAGGCGGGCAAGGCGTCGGCCCGTGTCGTGAGCAGGGCGGTGGTGTAGGCGCCCACGCCGACGAACGCGGCCTGGCCAAAGCTGGTCAGGCCGCCGACGCCGGTCAGCAGCACCAGGCCCAGCGCCACCATGGCGTACAGGCCGATGTAATTCAGCAGGGTGACGTAGAACGGCGGCAGCACCAGCGGCGCGGCCGCCAGCAGCGCGAGGAACGCGAGGACGAGGTGGCGCGGGGTCATTCTTCTTCTTCCTCGACGTGGTGGCTTTTCAGCGAGCGCCAGAGCAGCACGGGGATGATCAGGGTGAATACGATGATTTCCTTGTAGGCGCTGGCCCAGAACGACGAGAACGCCTCGATCAGGCCGACCAGCACCGCGCCGGCGGCGGCCAGCGGGTAGCTCACGAGGCCGCCGATGATGGCGCCGACGAAGCCCTTCAGGCTGACCATGAAGCCGGAATCGAAATACATGGTGGTGATGGGCGCGATCAGGATGCCCGAGACAGTGCCGATCAGCGCCGCCAGGAAAAACGTGGCCTTGCCCGCGAACACCGGCGAAATCCCCATCAGGCGCGCGCCCAGCCGGTTGAAGGCGGCGGCGCGCAAGGCTTTGCCATACATGGAACGTTCAAAGAACTGGTAGAGCACGATGATCAGCAGCGCCGATACCGCCACCACCCACAGCGCCTGGCTGTTGACGTTGATCGGGCCCAGCGCCAGGCTGGCATCGCTGAAGGGGGCAGTGCGCGCGCCCTCGGCGCCGAAGGCCAAGAGGCCCAGCCCCACCAGCGCCAGGTGCACCGCAATCGACACGATCAGCAGCACCAGCGTCGAGGCCGAGGCGATGGGCTGGTAGAACAGCCGGTACAGCTGCGGCCCCATCGGCACCACCAGCAACAGCGTCAACAGCGCCTGCACAGCCATCGGCAGCTGCGCCAACGGCAAGCGATAGAACAGCGCCGCCAGGATCAGCGGATACGCCACCTTGACGCCGATGCGCCAGGCGCCGCGCTGGCGGCCCGGCCGCTTGGCGCGCGCCAGCAGATCGGCCACGGCCTCGGCCAGCGCAAAGGCCAGCAGCAGCCACACCAGCAGCACCGGTTTGCCGGCTTGCAGGGCGGCCATGGTCAGCGCGCCGAAGGCGACGAACTCGCCCTGGGGGATGAACAGCACGCGGGTAACGGTAAAGACCAGCAGGATGGACAAGGCCAGCAGCGCGTAGATGGCGCCGTTGGTGATGCCGTCCTGACCGAGTATCAGGGCGATCTGAGCATTCATCAGTACTTCCGGATAAAACAGACAAACATGACGGCGACCTCATCTTCACTTGAACGCATCCCCAGCGGGATGCCGCGGAGCCGGCTTTGCCGGTCCGCAGGCATGCCCCCTGGGGGGAGCGCGTGGCGCTTCGGGGGGGCTCCTCCACCGGTCCATAGGCATGCCCCCTGGGGGGAAGCGCGCGGCGCTTCGGGGGGGGCTTCCCCCGCCTTTACCTTTACTTCACCAGCGTCCAGTTGCCGTCCTTCACGGTGATCAGCTCGCGGCCGCGGTCGTCAAAGCCGCTGTGGTCGGCGGCGCTCATGTTGTAGACGCCCTGGGTGCCGACCAGCTCGCGGGTCTGTTCCAGCGCATCGCGCAGCGCGCTGCGGAATTCCTTGGTGCCCGGCTTGCCGGCCTTCTCGGCCAGCGGAATGGCCTTTTCCAGCAGCAGGCCGGCGTCGTAGACGTTGGCGCCGAAGGTGGCGGGCTTGGAGCCGTTGAGTTTTTCGTACGCGGCGATGTAGTCGCTGGCGACCTTCTTGGACGGGTTGCTGTCGGGCATTTCCGGCAACACCAGCATCAGGCTGGCAGCCAGCACCGTGCCTTCGACCTTCTTGCCGCCCAGCTTCAGGAAGTCGGGCAACGCGGCGCCGTGGGTCTGGTAGAACTTGCCCTTGTAGCCCTGGTCGAACAGCGTGGTCTGCGGCAGCACGCTGGCCGCGCCAGGGGCGGCGATCAGCACGGCGTCGGGCTTGGCGGCCAGGATCTTGAGCGCCTGGCCGGTGACCGAGCTGTCAAAGCGCAGATAGCGCTCGTTGGCGGCGATCTTGATGCCTTTTTCGGCGGCCAGGCCCGAGAAGACCTTGTACCAATTCTCGCCATACGGATCGTTCAGGCCGATGAAGCCGACGGTCTTGATGCCGGTCTTGGCCATGTGGTCGACCAGCGCGCGGGCGATGATGTCGTCGTTCTGCGTGGTTTTGAACACCCACTTCTTCTGCTCGTTCATCGGCAGCACCACGGCCGCGGTGCCCACCGGCGCCAGCATCGGCACGCCGGCCTCAAAGGCGAACTGGATCACGCCCATGGCGTTGGGCGAACCCGACGGCCCGATCAGCGCGTCCACGTTCTGTTCCGAGATCAGCTTCTTGAAGGCGGTGACCGAGTTGGTGGAATCGCTGGCATCGTCCAGCGAAATGTATTCCACCGTCAGGTCGCCGATCTTCCTGGGCAGCAGCGGCACGGTGTTCTTCTGCGGAATGCCCACCAGCGCGGTGGGGCCGGTGGACGAGGACACCACGCCGACCTTGACCTGGGCCAGGGCGGGCAGGGAACACAGCGCGGCCAGCACGGCGGCGGCCAGGGGGAGTTTCTTCGACAGCATGGCAAAACCTCCGGATAGGGAGCGTAAAAGGAGTGCGGCTGGAAAACGGAGAAAACGGGAACTGCGGGGGTACGGCTGGAATTACTTGCGGCTTAAACTTTCTGAGAGGCAAGGCTCAGCACTGTAGACCCGGTCCCCGTGCTTACCTATCCGTCAAAACCCGAAGCGGGCGTGAAAAGGGCCGTTCAGATGGTGATGGAACTGACGCTGGCGCCGCCGCAGACGAACAGCGTCTGGCCGGTGACGAAACTGTTGGCGGGGTCGGCGAAGAACATGACGGCGCGTGCCACGTCGTCCGAACGCCCCAGGCGCTTGACCGGAATGCCGTTGGCCAGCTGCTTTTCGCGCTCGCTGCCGGGCTCGATCACCTCGTAGAACATGTCGGTCTGGATCGGGCCTGGCGCCACCACGTTGACGGTGATGCCGTACGGCGCCAGTTCCAGCGACCAGGTGCGGGCCATGCCGACCATGCCGGCCTTGGTGGCGGAATAGGCGGTGCGGGTGGGCAGGCCCAGCGCGCCGCGCGACGACATCATGACGATGCGGCCGAACTTGCGTTCCTGCATGCCGGGCAAGGCCGCCTGCACCAGGCTGATGGCCGCGCCCAGGTGGATCTGCGTCAGGCCGTGCAGTTCTTCCTGGGTGACGTCGGGCAGCAGCTTGGGCCAGATCACGCCGGCGTTGTGGATAACGTGGCTGACGGGAAAGCGGGCCACCACCTCGGCGCCGGCCTGGGCGGTGGCGTCGGCGTCCAGCAGGTCCACCTGCACGTTGTGCAGGCGTGGGTGGCTGAAATCGGCGGCACGGCGCGCCATCGAGATCACTTCGTAGCCGGCATCGAGCATGCTGCGGCAGATTTCGGCGCCGATGCCGGCGCTGCCGCCGGTGACGATCGCAACGTTGGATTGAGTCATGCGGATTTCCTTTGCGTGCGGGTCAGGCGCGGGGCGCCAAGGCCAGGACCCGCAACGGGCTGCCCGAGCCGCTGCGGATCTTCAGCGGCGCCGAGAAGATCACGGCACCCGTCGGCGGCAGCTGGTCCAGGTTGGTCAGGCACTGCAGGCCATAGCGGTTGTTGCCGTGCATGTAGTAGTGGCAGGGGTAGGGCGGATTCAGGTGATGCGCCTGGCCGGCGTCGGTGCCCACCGATTCGGTGCCGAAGCCGTGCACGTCACGTTCCTTGATGAGCCAGGGCACCACCTCGGCGTCGGGGCCGGGCGAATGGGCGCCGTCTTCTTTCATGTTCAGGTATTCGGCGGGCTTGGCGCGCTTGGACCAGTCGGTACGCATCAGCACCCACGACCGGGCCGGGATGCGGCCGTGCTTTTCTTCCCATGCCTTGACGAAATCGATGGTCAGCAGGAAGTCGGGGTTGTCGCGAGCCTCCGCGGAACAGTCGATGACGCAGGCGCCGGCAATGAAGGCGTCCACCGGAATGGTGTCCACGGTGTTGTCCGGCTGGTCCTTGCCCGTGACCCAGTGCACCGGCGCGTCGAAGTGCGTGCCGGTGTGTTCCGAACACGAAAAGTTGTTCCAGTACCAGGCCGGGCCGCGTTCGTCGTAGCGCGAAATCTCTTCGATGCGGAACGGCCAGGCCTGGCCGAATTCCGGCGGCAGCACGATGGTGGGGAATTCCGGCGTCAGCGTCTCGGTCAGGTCCACCAGGCGGATGCGGCCCGAAACCAGTTCGGTCATGAATTGGGCAAGAATGGGTTGGCTCATCTGTTGCTCCTATTGGTTTTCGTGTCGTCGGGCGAGGGCCGGCCGTCAGGCGCCCAGTTCCCGCTCCAGTCCCTTGGGGTTCTCCGCCAGCCGCGCGCGGAATTCCTGCGCCACGTCGCCGACATACACGTCTTCGACGCCGTCCTGCAGCGCGCGCACGATGGCGCTCGCGATGGCCTTGGGCGCCACGCGCGGGGGCGGCGTGCGCTGTTCCCATTCATGGTCGACCGGGCCCGGAAACACATTCACCACCCGCACGCCCGCCGGCCGCATCTCGGCGCGCAGGCACTGCGCCAACGACAGCGCGGCCGCCTTGGACGCCGACCACATGCCGCGCGAGGGCAGGTTCATGTGGGCGTAGATGGACAGCACGTTGACCCAGGCGGCGGCGTTGTTGACGCCATCGGCTGCGCGGCCGCACAGCGCCGGGCCGAAACCCTGCGCCAGCCGCATCAGGCCCAGCACGTTCACGTCCATGGCATCGCGCGCGGTGTTCACGTCGCGCCGGTCCAGCAGGCCGCCTTCGCGTTCCAGGTCGGCCGTGTTGACCAGGATCTCGACCTTGCCGCCGATGGACGCCGCGGCGCGTTCGACGGAATCGGAGTCGGTCACGTCCAGCGCCAGCACCTGCACCCGCGGGTCGGCCGCCAGGGCATTGAAGCCGGGGTCCTGGCGCCAGGCCTGCGGATCGCCCAGGAACACGGTCGGGCTGCCGGCCTCCAGCAGCGCGCGTGCCACCGCCTGGCCCACCGCCGACTTGCCGTCGGTGACCAGCGCGCGGCGGAACTTCGGGTCGCACGAGGTTTCGCGCAGGGTCTTGTCGTCTTCCATGTTCGGCGTATTCCTTTCGGGCAGGGCGATCATCACGGCCTGGCCGGCGCGATCCAGCTTCAGCGCCAGCCGCACGCGGGCGCCGTCGGCGCAATCCTGGTGGATGTGGGCCACGACCGAGGGGCCGGCGTCCATGCGCACGGTGCCCACGCGCCAGGGCAGGCGCTCGCGGAAGTAGAGGTCGTTGCTGTGGTGCAGGGTGGTGCTGACCAGCAGCACGCCGTGCGGGTCCGCCGGGCGCCACGGCAGGTGGTCGGACAGGCAGTGGCCGCAGGCATCGCGCGGCGGATACTGCACCGCGCCGCAGTCGGCGCAGGTCTGCAGGTCGAAGCGGCCTTCGGCGGCGGCGGCCGTCAGGCCCAGCGCGGCGCGGCTGCGGGCGCCGGGCGGCAGGGTCGGCTGGCGCGTGCGCGCCACCGGGTTCTTGCGGGGCGGCTTGGCTAGCGGCTCGGTCATGCGTCGCTCCTGGCCAGGATGGCCGCGGCGGTGCACAGCCCGCGGTCGTAGTTGATCATGCCGAAGCCGCTTACCAGGCCCAGCCGCGCGTCGGGCACTTGCGTGCCGCCGGCCGTGCCGGTCAGTTGGCGCAAGGCCTCGACCATGCCCAGGTAGCCGCCGGCCGCGCCGGCCTGGCCCACCGATAATTGGCCGCCGTTGGTGTTGAAGGGCAGGCTGCCGTCCACCGTGAAGGTGTTGGCGCGCACGAACTCGGGCGCCGCGCCCTTGGCGCAGAAGCCCAGGTCTTCCATCTGCATCAGGTTGATGACGGGATAGTCGTCGTAGGCCTGCAGGAAATCCATGTCGGCCGGGCTGGCGTTGGCCATGCCGTAGAGCTCGTCGATGTCCACCGTCCAGCCGCCGCGGGTCTGGATCGGGTCTTCGATCCAGGCGTTGTGGCGTTCGATGGTGGACAGGATGCGGGCGTAGGGCAGGCCCAACGCCTGGGCACGGGCCTCGGTCATGACCAGGAAGCCGTCGGCGCCGGCGCAGGGCATGACGCAGTCGAACAGGTGGATCGGGTCGGCAATGACGCGGGCATCCAGGTACTGGGCCAGCGTCAGCGGCTTTTTCATCAAGGCGTGGGGGTAGCGCAGGGCGTTGGCGCGCTGGGCCACGCAGACCTTGCCAAAGTCTTCGCGGGTGGCGCCGGTGGTACGCATGTAGTGCGCCGTCAGCAGCGCGAAGCTGGCGTTGGGGCCGCCCGCGCCGTACGGGTAGACGGCGTCCTGGGCAAAGCGCGAGAACTGGCTGACGGTATTGCGGAACGAGTCCACCTGGTTGGTGTCGCCCGCGATGCAGGCGATGATGCTGGCGTCGCCGGCCTGCACCGCCCGGGCGGCGCGGCGCAACGCGGCCACACCGCTGGCCCCGCCCATCGGGATGTGGTCGAGCCAGCGCGGGCTCATGCCCAGGTGCTGCACCAGGCCCACGGCGGTGTCCGGCGCCAGCGTGAAGCTGGACACGCACAGGCCGTCGACGTCGGTCTTGGCGATGCCGGCCTGGCGGATCAGCGCGGCCAGCGCCCGGCCCAGCCAGCCGTGCGCGGCCAGGGTGGAGTAGCGTTCGTAGGGAATGCTGACGGGCAGGGCCGCCACCACGCCGTCGTAGCGGGCGCGCGGCGCGGTCATCGGGCGGGCTCCTGGCGCTTTTTCATGGCGGTGGTGTCGACGCAGCAGGCCGTGCCCGGCAGCGTCGGCGCCAGCGCCTTCATTTCGCCGCGCTGGATCTTGTTGGTGGTGGTGAGCGGCAGGCTGTCGACAAACGCGACGTAGCCGGGCGCCTTGTAGTAGGCCAGTTGCTGCAGGCTCCATTGCACGATGCCGCGCGCGGCGTCGGCCCGGGCGGCGGCGTCGGCCGGCGCCGTTTCCGCCACCACGCAGGCCAGCACCTCGTCGCCGCGCACCGGGTCCGGCACGGCGGCCACCGCCACGGCCTTGACCAGCGGGTGCTGCAGCAGCACGCTTTCCACTTCCACGGCCGAGATGTTCTCGCCGCTGCGGCGGATCACGTTCTTCTTGCGGTCGACAAAGCGCAACGCGCCGTCGGCCTCGCGGCGCACGATATCGCCCGTATGGAACCAGCCGCCTTCCCAGGCCTGGTCGGTGGCGTCCCGGTCTTTCAGGTAGCCGGCGAAAAAACCGTAGCGCGGGTCGCTGCCGGCATGGCGCACCAGCAGTTCGCCCGGTTCGCCGGCCGCCGCCTCGCCGCCGTGATCGGCCACGATGCGCACCTGCACGTCGTCTTCTTCGGCGCCGAAGCAGCTTTCACCGATATGGCGCGGTTCTTTATTGGCGATGATGACGGCGCCGGCGCCGGTCTCGGTCATGGCCCAGGCCTCCAGCAGCGGAAAGCCGAAGCGCGCTTCGAACGGTTGCTGCAGCTTGCGGTCCACCCCCGCGCCGAAGCCGAAGCGGATGGCGGGCTGGCGGTCCTGCGCGGACGGTTCGGCCTTCATCAGGATGGCCGGCATCACGCCCAGGTAGTGCAGCACCGTGGCGCCGGAATCGCGCACGCTGTCCCACCAGGTCTTGGGGTGGAAGCGGTCCAGCGGAATCAGGCAGCCGCCGGTCAGCACCATCACCATGGCGGAATAGGCCATGGCATTCATGTGCACCAGCGGCAGCGGCGTCAGCATGCGTTCTTCGCCGGGCCGCAGTGCGGCCAGGCCACCGATGCGGGCGTACCAGCCGCCCGCATGCAGGAAATAGCGGTTGGGCAGGATGCAGCCCTTGGGCCGGCCGGTGGTGCCGGACGTGTACAGCAGCGCGCATTCGGTCAGCTCGCCGGGTTCGCCGGCCAGCGGCGCGGCAAACGGCGCGGCGGGCGGTGCGTCGTCCGGCGCCATGACCCGCAGGGGGCGGCCGGCGCGTTCGGCCGCGGCCAGCAGGTCGGCATGGCGCTCGGGCAAGGCCACCGCCAACGCGATCTCGGAGTGCCCGGTCAGGTATTCCAGTTCGGCCGCGCGCAGGTCGGGGTTGATGGGCACGACCGACACGCCCAGGGCGTTCAACGCGAACCAATGCAGGAAGAAGGCGGGGCGGTTTTCCAGCAGCAGGCCGGCGCGGTGGCCGTGGCCGTAGCCGGCCCGGGCATAGGCGGCGCGCAGCGTCTCGATGGCGCTGGCGGCCTGCGCATAGCCCAGTTCGCCAGAGCCGATGCCATAGGCCGCGGCCGTTTCGGGCAGGATGCACAGGAAGGGCCTGGCGCCGTGGCGGGCCGCGGTATCTCGAAAGGCCTGATGGACAGTGGTGCTCACAAGCCGCTCCTACATGAACAGTTGGATGTTGCCGAAGGCGGCATCGCAATTGACCAGGTCAACGCGCTTTAACCGGATGCGCAGCGCGCCGTCCTGTTCCACCAGATGATGCGTGGCCCAGCCGGCGTACAGGGTCTGCGCGTCCTGGCGCGTTTCGACATAGTGGAAGGCGGTGCGCAGCACGTGGCGGCCTTCCTCGGGCGCCGATTCCGGATGGCCGCGTTCGATCGTGGGCGCCTGCAGCAGGTGGTGGCAGCGGCTCTTGGGCTGCTGCGAAAAGGTGCGCTGGCCGGCCAGCCGCTCGACCCGCACGCGCAGCAGCAACTTGTCTTCGTACATCAGCGAGGCATGCAGCCTGGCGTCCGTCTGGCCGTGGGCCAGCGGCATCCAGTAGTAGCCGTCTTCGGTGTACAGGTCCAGCCAGTCCTCGAAGCGCAGATCATCGAGCAGGCGCGCTTCGGCATAGACGAAATCGATCAGGTCGCGTTCGGAAAAACTCATGCCGCCTCCGTCTGCGTCATGTAGCGGCCCCAGGCGCGATACTGGTTGCGCATCTGCCATTCGTTGGTGCCGTTGGTGGTGACGTTCTTGCGCCCGATCTCGTCGGGCGAGTACAGCCGGCCGACGTTGACCCAGTCGCGAGCCCGCGATTGCAGGCCGTCCTGCGCGCGTTCGTACATTTCCAGGTCGTCGTGGCCGACCACCGACGTGGGCGCGTTGATCAGGCGGTTGTACATGAGGGTGCGCTCCAGCAGCAGGTCGGGCGCGCCGACCAGGCGGAAGGTCCAGGACTCCACCAGCGTGCGGTCGGCAGCGATCGGCTTGAACACGCGCAGCGTCTGGATCGGACCCTTGACCATGATGTTGGGGAAATACACCGTGTTGTGGCGTACGTCGCCCAGGATCTGCCTGGCGCGTTCCTCGCCATAGGCCGACACCATGGACTCCCAGTAACCCGGAATGCCGGAATACGAGGCGTGGATCGAATCCGACACGCCCGTATGCCCATGGCCGTTTTCCCAGACGCGGATGCCCATGTTCTCGAAGAACTCATAGGGCGAGATGAACGGCGCGAACAATTCCACCGCCATGGGCTTGGGCGTGCCGGCGGGGGCCTGCTCCCAGACCTTGACCGCGGTGCCGGCCGACGACTCGTGCGCCACCATGGGGTGGCAGGTATCGGTCTGGTTGTCGACCAGCATCTTCCAGTTGCAGCGGTGCATGTAGCGCAGCACGCCGCCGGCCACTTCCAGGCGGCCTTCGGGCGAGCGGTCGACCATGTTGTCCAGGGTCGACAGCGCGTCGCCGAAGAAGTCCTCGAACGACTGACCCTCGGGGTTCAGGCGGCAGAAGACGAAGCCGCGGTGGTTGCGCACGTCTTTCACGGCCGCCATGCCCTGGCTGGCTTCGCACTGTTCCAGACCGGTGTTTTCGTAGCCTTTCTTCAGGGGAATCGACAGCAGGCTGCCATCGGTCTTGAAGGTCCAGGCGTGATAGGGGCAGCGAAAGAACTTGCCGGTGTTGCCGCAGGCGTCGCCCGCCACCATGGTGCCCTTGTGCGGGCAGCGGTTGTGCAGCACGCGCACCGTGCGGTCGCTGTGGCGCACCATCACCACCGGCTGGTTGCCGACGGTGGTGGTGATGTAGTCGCCGGGATTGGGCACCTGGCTGTCGTGGCCGACGTAGACCCAGGTGTTGGCGTACAGCCGTTCCATTTCCAGGTCGAACAGCTCCTGGTCGATGAACAGGTCTTTGTGCACCTCGGTCTCGCGCAGCAGGGCGCGGATGGCGTCGGGATTGTCGCGGTATTTGGCCATGCTCGTCTCCTTTCTGCGGACCGGCTACAGATCCAGCACCAGGCGCGCCGACTTGGCGCGCGAGATGCAGATCTGGATGATCTTGCCGCTGGCTTTCTCGGTGTCCGACAGGTAGTAGTCGCGGTGGTCGGGTTCGCCTTCCAGCACGGTGGCCTGGCACACGCCGCATTCGCCGCGCTTGCAGTCAAACATGGGATCGCAGCCTTCTTCTTCCATGACGTCGACGATGGTCTTGTCGGCGGGAATGGTCAGCACGCGGCCGGACTGGCGCAGTTCCACCTCGAAGGGCTGGTCGCCGGCCTGCGGCGCGGCGCTGGCGAACAGTTCGAAATGGATGTGGGCGTCGGGCCAGTGGCGCGCGCGGGCGGCCTGGATGACGGCATCGATCAGGCCCTTGGGGCCGCACACGTACAGGTGCTGGCGCGGGTTCGCGCCGTCCAGCAGGGCTTGCAGATCGAAGCGGCACGACGGCTCATCATCGGCGTGCAGGGCCAGCGCGTCGCCGGCCAGGGCCTGCAATTCCGGCAGGAACGCCAGCTGGTCGCGGCTGCGGCCGCTGTAGTGCAGGCGGAAGGCGCGGCCGGCGGACTTCAGCGCCGCGGCCATCGACGCCACCGGCGTGATGCCGATGCCGCCGGCGATCAGCACCACGGGTTCGTCGCCCGCGGGCGATTCGTGCAGCGGAAAGTCGTTCTTGGGGCCTTCGACCGTCAGCGTATCGCCGACCGCCAGGCCATGCATGTGGCGCGAACCGCCCTGGCTGGCTTCTTCCAGCCGCACGCCCAGGCGGTATTCGGCGGGCTCGGCAAAGCGGCCGGCCTCGGGCGCCAGTTGCACCAGCGAATAGCAGCGCGCCTCGCGCAGGCCGGGCACCGACACTTTCAGGTGGGCGCCGGGGCCGAAGGCGGGCAGGGCGCCGCCATCTTCGCGCGCCAGGCGCAGCGAACGGATCAGGGGCGACTCCTGGCGGATCTCGCGGACGATGAGTTTCAGGGTTTGCACGGCATTCGTCTCTAGGTTCTGGGGTCAGGCGGCCATTTTCTGGGCCAGTACGTCGGCCAGCTGGCGTTCCATGGGGCCGCATTTCTCGTCGGCCAGCGCGGCTTCGCGCAGCGACCGCAGCGACGCCGCGGCATCGGGCCGGCCCGCCAGTTGGGCCGCGGCCGCGATCAGCTGGCGGTACTTGCCGCCGCCACGCATGTGGGTGTCGCTGTAGCCTTTGACCAGGCGGCGGCAGTTGACCGTTTCCACGGCCAGGTCGTAGTCGCGCGGGGCCAGGCTGGCCACCAGGCCCAGCCACTGCGTCAGCGCGGCCGATTCGATCTGGTGGCGCAGGGTGCGGCGGCGAAAGCGTCGCATGCCGGCCAGCAGGTACAGCATCATGAAGCCGCCCAGCGTGCCGCTCTGCATGCGGCGGCCCTTGCCCAGGCGCCGCTCGACAAAGCCGCCGAAGCCCTTGGACTGTTCCAGCCAGCGGCCCAGGCCTGCAGGCAGCGTGCCGCAGATCTCTTCCAGCCGCGGATGCATGAATTCGGTGGTGTAGACCAACTGGTCCGGCTTGGCGCCCACTTCGCTGCGCACGCGTTCGAAGCGCGAGCCGCGGGTCTTCAGGTCGGCCACGCGGATCACGTCGTCGTAGGCCATGGCGGTGGCCAGGTAGCGCGCGGCGGCGAGGGTCAAGGCCCATTGCCTGGCTTCGCCTCCGTGGCGTGCGTCCAGCTCGCGGATGGCCTGCATGCGCGCCAGGTAGTCCTGGGCGTAGGCCAGGTCCTGGAATTCGATCTGGCGGCGTACGCCGGCCACCAGCATGGGCTGGGCACAGGAGGGGAAATCGCGGGCGATGGTGTCCAGCAACGCCTGGGTGCGCGGGCTGGCGGCGCGTTCGGGCAGCGCGGGCACGGGGCGGGTCAGGTCGATCGCGGCCGGCTGTGCGGGTGCCTGGTCGGCGGCCGTAAAGCCCAGTGCGAAGGCGCGCAGGCTGGCTTCGACACCGACGCCGGCGCGGCGCACGGTGGCTTCATAGTCTTCGCGCGAGAACGGCAGGGCGCCGCTGCCGGCCACCGCGCCGAACAGGCTGGCGCTGATGACGCTGCCCGCCCGGTCGGCCAGCTCCTGCAGATCAAAGCACAGGAAGCGGCGCGCAGCGGCGCGGCCGGCTTCCAGCACCTTGTTGGGGTCGGCGATGCCGTTGCCGGGGGCCGACTTCTCGCTGACGGCGTAGCTGCGGTGCGACGAGGCGATCAGCACGCTGCGGTCGGGCGTGACCAGGCCGCGCTGGATCGCGCGGCCGCCTTCCATGAGTTCAGCGGCCACCACCAGGTCGACGTCGCCGGGCGTGGGCATCAGGGCCAGCGCGGGTGGGCGGCCGGCGCGCGCCACGTCGGCTTCGGGCAGCAGTTCCAGGTAATAGATGGTGGCGCCGGTGCGCTGGGCGACACCGGGCACCGAGGTGGTCTGGGCCCACCAGCCGGCATGTTCGGCCATGTCGACGATCCAGTCGGCCAGCACGCCGCCGCCCTGGCCGCCCATGGCCAGGATAGCGATCTTGATGGGGGTGCCTTGCTGCAATGCCACCGGGTTCATGGGGCGGGTCCTCACAGGGCGAATTTGGCCAGGCGCGCGGCGCGGCGGCGCTGCAGGTAGCCGATCACGCCCTGGCGCACGCGCGCCAGGAAACGGTCGCGGCCGCTGGGGTTGTGCACGATGTCGGCACGGAAGAAAGACGGGCACAGCACCGCGGCATGCGCGACTTCGCCGCAGTTGCCGCAGCCCACGCAGCTGCTTTCCACGTGCGCCACCGGGTCTTCCTTCAGGGGGTCGCCGCTGTCCTTCACGGTCAGCGACGGGCAGCCCGACAGCCGGATACAGGCGTGGTCGCCGGTGCATACGTCCGGGTCGACGCCAAAGCGTTCCTTGACCACGCGGCGGCCTTCCTTGACCGCCTTGTTGAACAGCGGCTTGATGCGGCGCTGCTTGTTCAGCATGCATTCCGACTGGGCGATGATGACCTTGGGGCCCTTGATGTCGGTGGTCAGCGCTTCTTCGATCGTGGCGCGCACCTTGGCCACGTCATAGGTGCGGTCCAGCGTGCGCACCCACTTCACGCCCACGCCGCGCACGGCCTGGTCGATGGGGTTGTTGGTGGACCGGTCGGGGTTCTCGGCGCGGGACGACAGGATGTCCTGCCCGCCTGTGGCCGACGCGTAGAAGTTGTCGACGATGACGATGACGCCGTCGTACTTGTTGAAGACCGCGTTGCCGATGCCAGACGCCAGGCCGTTGTGCCAGAAGCCGCCGTCGCCCATGATCGAGATCGGCCGCTTGGCCGCGGGCACGTTGAACGCGGCCGCGCTGGACGCGCCCAGGCCGTAGCCCATGGTGGTGGCGCCCAGGTTGAAGGGCGGCAGGATCGAAAACAGGTGGCAGCCGATATCGCACGAAATATGGTGCTGGCCCAGCGTTTCCTGCGCCAGGGTCAGGGCCGAGAAGATCGGCCGTTCCGGACAGCCGGTACAGAAGCCGGCGGGGCGGGGCGGCACCACGGCGGCCAGGTCGGCCACCTGCTTGTGAAAGGTGATGGGTTGCTCGGCCGGACGCGGCGCCGGCTTGGGCCGGGCGATCTCGGTGATCTCGAGCTGCGGCGCGGCGCTGGCTTCGCGGTCCACGGCCACCGCGGCATGCGTCTGCAACGATTGCGGCCGTTCGCGCTTGAGGAATTCGCGCAGGCCGTCGCGCATGACCTGGGTGGTGTATTCGCCCGCCATCGGCAGCACGTCCTTGCCGGACAGGCGGGTATCGATGCCCGCCTTGCGCAGCACGGCGTGCAGGTTCTGTTCCAGGTAGTCGGGCTGGCCTTCTTCCAGCAGCAGCACCGAACGCTTGCCGCGGCAGAAGTCGATGACCTCGTCTTCGATGACGGGGTAGGCCACGTTCATGACGTACAGCGGAATGCGGCTGTTGCCGAAGTTGTCGGCCAGGCCCAGCAGCTGCAAGGCGCGGATCACGCCGTTGTACAGGCCGCCCTGCAGGATCAGGCCGATGTCGTCCTGGTCGCCGTCGAAGTGCTCGTTGAGCTTGTGCGCTTTGATATAGCGGATGGCGGCGGGCCAGCGTTCCTTGATCTTTTCCTGCTCGTGCAGGAACGACGCGGGCGGCAATACGATGCGGCTGGTGTCGCGCGCCGGGTTCTCCAGCGCCTGGGCCAGCGAAAACTCGGGCCGCTTGTTTTCCTTGGCGATGAAGCGGCCATGGACGTGGCAGCCGCGGATGCGCAGTTGCAGCATCACCGGCGTCTTGCTGGCTTCCGACAGCGCGAAGCCGTCTTCCACCGCCTTGACCATGCTTTCCAGGTTGGGGCGGGGGTCCAGCAGCCAGATCTGCGATTTCATGGCGAACGCGTGCGAGCGTTCCTGCATGATGGACGACCCTTCGCCGTAGTCTTCGCCCACGATCACCAGCGCGCCGCCGGTGACGCCGCCCGAGGCCAGGTTGGCCAGCGCGTCGGACGCGACGTTGGTGCCCACGGTGGACTTCCAGGTGACCGCGCCGCGGATGGGGTACATGACGGACGCGGCCAGCGTGGCGGCGGCGGTGGCTTCGGACGCGCTGGCCTCGAAGTGCACGCCCAGTTCCTGCAGGATGTCGTTGGCGTCGGCCAGCACGTCCATCAAGTGCGAGATGGGCGAACCCTGATAACCGGCCACGTAGCCCACGCCGGACTGCAGCAAGGCCTTGGTGACGGCCAGGATGCCTTCGCCGCGAAATTCTTCGCCGGCCCCGATACGCAACTGCTGGACTTCTTTCTTGAAAGACCTTTCAGCCATCTCGAACTCCTCCACGCGGACCGGCTTGCGGGTCCTCAAGCGTTGCTGCTGCGCAGCAAGGCCACGTCACGAAATTTCACGCTGAAAAATACTTTAGGAGTCAACGTTTTAGCTGTCAACAAAAAAGATGAAATTTCATGGAATCAAAAAAATATCACGCTAAAACAAGGGTGTATATACTGGTTGTTCTCTATCGCCGAGCCTGAGAAAAGGCGCTGTGATGGTGCAAAAACGGGTTGCGATTCGGGGTATACCCTGTGCTGCGCAACAGCATTGCGTCACCTCATGGCGCGCCTTCGCGCCAGCGTGGTGCAATGCGCCCTGCGGCATGACGCCGCCTATCCATATTGGTGCGTGGGAGCAAAGCAA
Source organism: Achromobacter sp. NCFB-sbj8-Ac1-l (assembly GCF_052695805.1). Lineage (NCBI taxonomy): Bacteria > Pseudomonadati > Pseudomonadota > Betaproteobacteria > Burkholderiales > Alcaligenaceae > Achromobacter > Achromobacter sp. NCFB-sbj8-Ac1-l. The sequence goes on from NZ_CP199812.1 coordinate 1,017,189, forward strand.
CATGCGGTCGGACAAGCAGAGCGGGACCCTGGCCACCGGCACGCGGTTCGTCGACGATTACCTGGCCTACCTGCTGGCGCAGGCCAGCCAGCGCATCTCGGCAGAATTCCATCAGCAGGTGAAGTCGGCCGGGCTGTCCGTCACCGAATGGCGGGTGCTGGCCAGCCTGGAAGGCAGCGCGGGCGAAACCATCGGCGACCTGGCGGTGCTGGCCATCACCAAGCAACCGACCCTGAGCAAGGTGGTGCAGCGCATGGAAACCGAAGGCCTGGTGGCGCGCACCGGCGTACGCGCCGACCGCCGCCAGACGCGGGTCGGCATCACCACCAAGGGCCGCAACCTGATCGCGGCGCTATGCGAGCAGGCCACCCAGCACCAGAAGGCGGTGCTGGCGCCGTTCGGCGAAGAAAAGGCGGCGCTGCTGATCGACATGCTGCGCGTGCTGATGACGGAGCACGTGCCGCTGGACCTGCCGCTGGACACGGACGAATAGAACTTGTCCGACAGGTGAACGCTGTTTACTTGGCAAGGCATGCGATTTTTTTGTCATGTCTTTATGCGTCCCTATTTGCGTTTCTCCTGTGAAAACCGGCTACGGTACGCATAAACCCTTAATTGACGAGGGTCTTGAGGCTAGGCAATATCGCGCCGGTATTCAGACTACAGTCAGGAGCTGACACCTATGCGCCGCACTTTGATTGCCATCGCGATCGCCGCCGCCGTGGCCGTGCCCTCGATCGGGCAGGCCAAATCCTTCCGTTGGGCCGCCCAGGGCGACATCCTCACCTTTGATCCGCATTCGCAGAACGAAGGCATGACGATCGCCGCCAACAGCTACATCTACGAACCGCTGGTGGACTACGACAAGACCTTCAAGGTGGTGCCGCGCCTGGCGACCGAGTGGGAGCAGGTCTCGCCCACGCTGTACCGCTTCAAGCTGCGCCCCGGGGTGAAGTTCCATGATGGTGCCGCCTTCACCGCCGACGACGTGGTGTTCTCGGTGCACCGCGCCATGGCGCCCACGTCGAACTACAAGGCCTACACCACCGGCATCAAGGAAGCGCGCAAGATCGACGACCTGACGGTCGAGATCGAGACCTCGGCGCCCAACCCCGTGCTGTTGCGCCAGCTGACCAATGTGTTCATCATGAACAAGGCCTGGTCGGAAAAGAACAACATCGCCAAGCCGCAGGACTTCGTCAACAAGGAAGACACCTTCGGCGCGCGCAACACCAACGGCACCGGCCCCTACAAGCTGAAGTCGCGCGAAGTGGACGTGCGCACGGTGTTCGAAGAAAACAAGGACTGGTGGAACAAGGCCGGCAAGGTCGGCAACGTCACCGAAGTCGTGTTCACGCCAATCAAGCAGAACGCCACCCGCACCGCCGCGCTGCTGTCGGGAGAAATCGACTTCGTGCTGGACCCGGCCGCGCAGGACCTGGACCGCCTGCGCCAATCGGCCAAGGTGGTCGAGGGCAACGAATACCGCACCATCTACCTGGGCCTGGACCAGAAGCGTCCGGAACTGCAGTACTCGAACATCAAGGGCAAGAACCCGTTCCAGGACATCCGCGTGCGCGAGGCGCTGTATCGCGCCATCGACGTGGACGCCATCAAGCGCGCCGTGATGCGCGGCCTGTCGGCGCCTACCGGCACGATGATCGCGCCGCAGGTCCATGGCTGGGCCGAGTCGATCCACAAGCGCGTGCCGTACGATCCCGAAAAGGCCCGCGCGCTGCTCAAGGACGCTGGCTACGACGGCACCCTGAATTTCACGCTGGACTGCCCCAACAACCGCTACATCAACGACGAGGCGATCTGCCAGGCCGTGGTGGGCATGTGGGCCAAGGTGGGCGTGAAGGCCACGATGAACGCCATGCCGCGTTCGACCTACTTCCCCAAGGTGCAGAGCTCCGACACCAGCGCCTACCTGTTCGGCTGGGGCGTACCGACGTTCGACGCCATGTACACGCTGCAGAACCTGATCCGCACCAAGGGCGAGGGCGCGGACGGCATGTACAACCTGGGCAACTACAGCAACAAGGAACTTGACGCGATCATTGATCGCATCAAGACCGAGACCGATCCGGCCAAGCGCGACGCGGACATCATCACCGTGCTCGAAGGCCACGCCAAGGATTTCGGTCACATCCCCTTGCACGACCAGGTCATTCCCTGGGCCATGCGCAAGAACGTCACGGTCATCCACCGCGCCGACAATCGCCTCGTTGCCGATTGGGTCAAGGTCGACTGATCCCGGCTAACCAGACAGCGAAGCCCCTGCTCAGGGGCTTCGCCGTCTTTGTTTTTCCCGCCTATGTTTGCTTTCATACTGCGTCGCCTGTTGCAGGCCGTAGCGGTGATGCTCACCGTCGCGCTACTGGCCTTCGTGCTTTTTCAATACGTCGGCGACCCTGTCACCATCATGCTGGGGCAGGACGCCACCGATGCCGAGCGCATCGAACTGCGTGAACGCCTGGGCCTGAACGAGCCCGCCATCGTTCAATTCGGCCACTTCGTGGCCAACGCCGCACAGGGCAATTTCGGCATTTCCCTGCGCCAGAGCGAACCGGTGTCCACCCTGCTCAAATCGCGCCTGCCAGCGACGCTGGAACTGTCCATGGTGGCGGCGTTGCTGGCGCTGGTGGTGGGCGTGCCACTGGGTGTGTATACCGCGCTCAAGCGCAACAGCCTGCTGTCGCAGCTGCTGTTGGCTGGCTCGCTTCTGGGGGTGTCGCTGCCGACCTTCCTGATCGGCATCCTGCTGATCCTGGTGTTCTCGGTGCAGCTGGGCTGGCTGCCCAGCTATGGCCGCGGCGATACCGTCAGCGTGGGCTGGTGGACGTCGGGCCTGTTCACCGCCACGGGCTGGAAGCACCTGATCCTGCCGTCCATCACGCTGTCGCTGTTCCAGATGACCCTGGTGCTGCGGCTGGTGCGTTCGGAAATGCTCGAGGTGCTGCGGTCTGACTACATCAAGTTCGCCCGCGCCCGCGGCCTGAAGCGCCGCGCCATCCACTTCGGCCATGCGCTGAAGAACACCATGGTGCCCGTCATCACCATCACCGGCTTGCAGCTGGGCGGCATCATCGCTTTTGCCATCGTGACCGAGACGGTGTTCCAGTGGCCGGGCATGGGCCTGTTGTTCATCCAGGCGGTGCAATTCGCCGACGTGCCGGTGATGGCCGCGTACCTGTGCCTGATCGCGCTGGTGTTCGTGGTGATCAACCTGATCGTCGATCTTCTGTATTTTGTCGTGGACCCGCGCTTGCGCTCGGGATTGACCCGCGGCGGAGGTGGCCACTGATGCGCGCCGTTCTGAAACGCTGGTGGGACAGCGACATCGCCTGGGCCTGGCGCCGGGCGCCCGTGGCCATCGCGGCCACCCTCCTGCTGGCCTTGCTGTTGATCTGCTCATTCGGCGCCGGCTGGGTGGCGCCGCACAATCCGTTCGACCTGACCAAGGTGGAACTGCTGGACGCGCTGCTGCCGCCGGCCTGGGAGGCCAACGGCCAGCAGACCTATCTGCTGGGCACCGACAGCCAGGGCCGCGACCTGTATTCGGCGATCCTGTACGGCACCCGCGTGTCGCTTTTGATCGGCCTGGCGTCGGTGCTGCTGTCGATGCTGATCGGCATCGTGCTGGGGCTGATCTCGGGTTACGCGGGCGGGCGCATCGATGCGTTCATCATGCGGATCGCGGACGTGCAGCTGTCGTTCCCGGCGATCCTGATCGCGCTGCTGATCGACGGCGTGGCGCGCGCGGCGGTGCCGCGCGAGCTGCACGAGATCATCGCGTTTCCGGTGTTGATCGGCGCCATCGCGCTTGCCGGCTGGCCACAGTACGCCCGCACGGTGCGGGGCTCGACGCTGGTGGAAAAGAACCGCGAATACGTGCAGGCCGCGCGGGTGATCGGGGTGGCTTCGCCGGTGATCATGTTCCGCCACGTGCTGCCCAATGTGCTGGGGCCGGTGCTGGTGCTGGCGACCGTGCACCTGGCCACCGCGATCATCACCGAGGCGACGCTGTCGTTCCTGGGGGTAGGGGTGCCGCCGACGGCGCCGTCGCTGGGCACCCTGATCCGCATCGGCAACGATTTCCTGTTTTCCGGAGAGTGGTGGATCACCATCTTCCCGGGCGCCGCGTTGGTGCTGCTGGTGCTGTCGGTCAACCTGCTGGGTGACTGGCTGCGCGACGCGCTCAACCCGCGTCTGAATTGATGGTTAGGCCCACCCCCGAAGCGCTGCGCGCTCCCCCCTCAAGGGGGCATGCCAGCGGACCGGCAAAGCCGGCTCCGCGGCATCCCGATGGCGCCATCCACAGTCCACGGGTAGCGAGCGCGGCAGCAGTATCTGGAAATTTACATTTGAGAAACCCATGAGCGCTTTACTTGAAGTCCGCAATCTGCGCGTCGAATTTCCGACGCGCCGCGGCACCCTGCGCGCCCTGGACGACGTGTCCTTTTCGATCCAGGCGGGCGAAGTCCTGGGCGTGGTGGGGGAATCGGGCGCGGGCAAGTCCCTGACGGGCGCGTCCATCATCGGCCTGCTGGAACCGCCTGGCCGCATCGCGGGCGGCGAGATATTGCTGGCCGGCCGCCGCATCGACAACCTGCCGGACGAGCAGATGCGCCGCGTACGCGGCCGCGAGATCGGCGCAGTGTTCCAGGACCCGCTGACCTCGCTCAATCCGCTGTACACGGTGGGCCGGCAATTGGCCGAGACCATCGTGACGCACCTGGACCTGAGCTGGTCGCAGGCGCGCAACCGGGCGGTGGAGCTGCTGGCGTCGACGGGCATCCCCGCCGCGCGCGAACGCATCGATCATTACCCGCACCAGTTCTCGGGCGGCATGCGCCAGCGGGTGGTGATCGCGCTGGCCCTGGCGGCCGAGCCGAAGCTGGTGGTGGCGGACGAGCCGACGACGGCGCTGGACGTGTCGATCCAGGCGCAGATCATCGAGCTGCTCAAGCGGCTGTGCCGCGAGCACGGCACGGCGGTGATGCTGATCACGCACGATATGGGCGTGATCGCGGAAACGGCGGATCGGGTGGCGGTGATGTACGCGGGCCGGGTGGCCGAGATCGGCCCGGTGGCCGATGTGATCCACCAGCCGCGCCATCCCTATACGGCGGGGCTGATGGGGTCGATCCCGTCGCTGGAAGGACATGCCGAAAGGCTGGTGCAGATCGACGGCAGCATGCCGCGGCTGAATGCCATTCCGCCGGGCTGCGCGTTCAATCCTCGCTGCGGGCGGCGGCTGCCGCGCTGCGGGCAGGACCGGCCCGAGCTGATGCCGGCCGGTACGTCGCGTGCGGCCTGTTGGCTGCATGAGGGGGCCACGGCCTCGGGTGGCAAGCAATCGGAGGTAGCAGCATGAGCGCGCCGTTGGTGCAGGTGAAGGACGCGGCGCGCTGGTTCGATGTGTCGCCGCCCTGGTTGGAACGCAAGCTGGCGGGCAAGCCGCGGGTGATGCTGCGGGCGGTGGACGGCGTGTCGTTCGAGATTGCACGCGGCGAGACGCTGGCGCTGGTGGGCGAGTCGGGCTGCGGCAAGTCGACGGTGGCGCGGATGCTGGTGGGGCTCTATGGCCTGACGCGCGGCGATATCCGCTTCGATGGCCAGCCATTGTCGAAGATGTCGGAGCCGGGCGGCCGGGCGCTGCGCAAGCGGCTGCAGATGATTTTCCAGGACCCGTACGCAAGCCTGAATCCGCGTTGGCGGGTGGGGCGGATCATTGCTGAGCCGATGCTGACGCATACGACGATGACGCCGGCCGAGCGCACGGCGCGGGTGGGGGATCTGCTCAAGCAGGTGGGGCTGGATCCGGCGGACCAGGGTCGCTATCCGCACCAGTTTTCAGGCGGGCAGCGCCAGCGCATTTCGATCGCGCGGGCGCTGGCGGTGAATCCGGAATTCCTGGTGTGCGATGAGCCGACGTCGGCGCTGGACGTGTCGGTGCAGGCGCAGGTGCTGAATCTGATGAAGGACCTGCAGCGGGAGCTGGGGCTGACGTATCTGTTCATCTCGCACAATCTGGCGGTGGTGCACCATGTGGCGGATCGGGTGGGGGTGATGTACCTGGGGCGGATGGTGGAAGTGGCGCCCCGGGACGAGCTGTTTGCCCGGCCGCGGCATCCGTATACGCGGATGTTGCTGGAGGCGATTCCGGATATCAACGGGGCGGGCAAGCCGCGCACGGCGGTGGCAGGCGAAGTGCCGAACCCGCTGAATCCGCCTTCAGGGTGTACGTTTCATCCCCGCTGTCCCCATGCGGATGAGCGGTGCAAGGCCGAGGCGCCTGTTGCGGTGTTGGCGGGGGTGTCGGTAGTTGCTTGTCATGCGGTGCAGGAGGGGAGGATCTAGTTTTTTTGCTGTTGCCGGGTGGGGTTCTTGAACCGTCTGGCGTGGCGGGGGGCGGGGTGCGCGGGGCTACGATTGCGGTCCGGAGCCTTCGCTCCGGACTGCCCCTTCGTCATCTTCGTTGTCGCCTTCGGCGACTGCCTCTCAAGAAACTCCCGTCAAGCTGCTGATTTGTTTGGGGTTTTTTCACGGAGTCTCGGGAAGTGGCGTGAGGCTATAGCCCATCGCCTGGGCGCGCTTGGTCAAGTGATGCATGACGCGCTGCTTGTAGCGTTCCTCGTAATACAGCTCGCCCTGGTCGACATATTCGGTGCCTTTGGTGAGCATGGCGTAGATCAGACGAGCCAACTTGTGGGCCGCAGCGGTGATGGCGCGAGGCTTGTCCAGGCGTGCGCACAGCCGTCGGTAATAGGCACCCAAGGCCGACTGGCTTGTTCGCAACGCAGCGGCGGCCAGGCGCAGGGCTTGGGCGGCGCGGTTTGGCGAGCGCTTGGTGGCGCTGCTCAGGACCTTGCCCCCGGAGATCCGTGTCCCCGGGCACAACCCGAGCCAAGAGGCGAAGTGCTTGGATGTGGGGAAGCGGGTCATATCAGGCCCGACCTCGGCCAGGACTTTGAAGGCGGTCATTTCATCGACCCCATTGATGCGGGTCAGGTCCACGCCGCACATGGCGAACAGGTGCGTGCGCAGGTCGAAGGCCATGGCCTTCTTGGGCCAGCGACGCTGGGACTTGCCTGGGTCGCCGTCATGGCGCTGTAGCTTATGCAGCTCAGTCTGGATGAGCTGATCGCACTCATCGAGCTGGCTCTGATACGCGTCGTACAGGGCAAGTGCCTGGCGTAGCGCAAACAGGTGCTCATGGCGCCAGGTCCCTTGCAGGGCTGCGGCGATATCGTCTTCGCTGGCCTTGACCTGGCGCTTTTTAAGGCGGGCCAGGACGTGGGGATCACGCTCGCCGGCCACGATGGCGCGGATGATGGCCTGGCCGGTGACCCCGACGACGTCCGAGAGCACTTGGGTCAACTGGATGTTCATCTGCGTGAGCGCCTTCTGCATGTGCTGCACGTGGCGCACCTGTGAGGCCAGCAGCATCTGGCGTTGGCGCGAGAACTCGCGCAAGACGCAGATCTGGTCCGAAGGCCGGAAGGCGCTGGCCAGCAGGCCGTAGCTCATGAGCTGTTGCAACCACTGGCAGTCCAGGACGTCGGACTTGCGGCCGCAGACGTTCTTGACGTGCCGGGCGTTGACCAGATAGACAGTAAAGCCTTGGCTGTCGAGCAGTTCGTACAAGGGGATCCAATAGACGCCGGTGGACTCCATGGCGACCGAGGTAATGCCGCAGTCCTTGAGCCACTGCGCCAGGCGATAGAGACCGGCAGTAAAGCTCTTGAACTCACGAACGGGCTGCTCATCGCGGTCGGCAGGCACGGCGACAAAGTGACTGGCCGAGCCGATGTCGATGCCTGCGGCATCGGGGTGGGCCAGGGTTAAGGGTGCAACAGACTTGCGCAGGGACATGGCTTGCTCCATGATCACAAACGGAATGCCGCCGGGCATGGGTACGTCGTTGTACTCACTCTCTCAAACGGGATGCACGCGCTATGCGTGTGCTCACCAATGTCGGTGACGTCACCCGGGGCCATGCTTCAGAACGGGCGTGCGCTAACACGCACCACTGGAAGGTCGGTCTTTACCTGGCGGCATTCCACCTTGCCACAGCCGATGCCACGGAGAAAGTTTCTTCGTCACGGGTGTCGTGCATGACGACTATTGGGCTTCAGATTCCCTCGGGCGCATCTACACGCCCCGCGCACCCCGCCCCCCGCCACGCCAGACTGCATTGAGCGATCATGACGGGAGCTGGGGCGAGCGGTGTGCTTGGCGCTCTTGCCTCGGGTAGTTGGGGGGAGGGTCTTGCGGGGTCGCGGCAACGAGGCCGCGCGGGCGGCCCGTCGCCGCATTTGGCTTGTGGGGCGTCGTTGCGGCTTGGCCGCTTTGCTGGACCGGCCCGTTCTGGGCGGTCCCTTTCCAGCTTTGAGTGTTCGACCCGTTGCGTTGCCGCGTCGCCGTTTTGCTCAGTGGCGGTGGCCGGGGTCGTTGGGGTCGTGCGGGTGGTCGTGGCCCAGGGGGGCGTCTTCTTCGTCGTCGTCTTCGGCGTCGTCTTCTTCTTCGTCGGGGTCGGGCAGGGGTTCTTCGGTCAGGGCGAAGGGCAGGACGTCTTCCAGGTTGTCGGACCAGGCGGATTCTTCGCCGTCGTGGTCGAGTTTGATGAAGCGTTCGCCTTCGTTGAGCGAGATCTGGATGGCCCAGAGGTAGAGGCAGTCGTAGGTGTCGTCGTCGGTCTGGGGCAGGCCGCCGCGGTTGCCGAGCAGGCGGGCGCCGGGGCCGCCGAGTTGGACATGGGTCTGGGCTTCTTCGGTCTTGGCGTTCTCGTCGATGGGGACGCCGTAGGTGACCCATTCGGTGCCTTCGTCGCCCAGGACGACTTCGGCCAGGACGGGCTTGCCGAGGTAGGCGCTGAGGGCGTCGGCGGTCTTGGCCAGCATGTCGAGTTCAGTCGCGCTGAAGTGGGTCAGGGAAGGTGGGGGCGTGGCGGAGGCGGACATGAGGGTTCCTGGGCGCGATGATGCCGCGGGTACGGCGTTACGTAAAAACAAGCGCTATTGTCTCGCGATCGCGCAAGGCTTGCATCGCACGGGTGGATGACGATTTACGCGGGGGGAGTGCGGTGGTAGCGGGGCGGGTGCACCGGGATGGTGCGGCTGGCGGAGCGGGGGGCGTCTGGGGATGTGGCTGAGGGACTGATTCGAGGATGGGCTCGAGGTCTGCGGAAAGACGCGCTCAGCGATGGCTCAAGCCGTGGCGGGGGCGGCGCGCTTGCGGGCGCTGTCGGGGGATTGGCCGGTCAGGCGCTGGAACATGGCGATGAAGGCGGACGGAGTGCTGTAGCCGAGGTCGCGGGCGATGGCCTGGACGGACAGGCCGGCCTCGAGCATGCCGAGGGCGCTGACGACGCGCAGGCGCTGGCGCCATTCGTTGAAGGTCATGCCCAGGTGCTGCTGGCAGTGGCGCAGCAGGGTGCGTTCGGTGATGCCGGCGGTGGCAGCCCAGTGGGCGGCGCTGCGCTTGTCGCCGGGCTGGTTTTGCAGGGCGGCCAGGATGGGGGCCAGGACGGGTTCGTTGGTGGACGGCAGGTAGCTCGCGTAGGCGCGGGCGACGCGGATCTGGTCGATGACGACCTGGGCCAGGCGCCGGTCGGCGGGCGTGTCGGGGTAGGTGATGCCGCGTTGTTCGAAGTCGGCCAGGACGGCGCGCATGACGGGGCTGATTTCGAGGGTGCAGGGGGCGGCGGGCAGGTCGGCGCAGGCGGCGGCGGGGATGTCGATGCAGGCGTAGTGGACGTCGTCCTGGTTCTGGCAGCAGTGCTCTATCTGGGGCGGTATCCAGATGGCGTACTGGGGCGGGGACAGGTAGGTGGTGCCTTCGATGCCGATTTCCATGATGCCGGACAGGGCGAAGTTGAGTTCACCCCACGGTGACGTGTGGCGCCGGACGCGCGAGTGCGGCAGGAAGTGCAGGATGCGGCAGGCCAGGGGGTAGGGACGGCCGGGGCCGAGGTCCGGGGGCGAAGCAGGCATGTCCGAAGTTCGTAGGGGTTTGTCCGATTTTCATTATATACATCAAGTCGGACATGAGCCTACACTGGCCAGCCATTCCTGTCTGGCAGTACCGCATTCATGACGCGCGCAGTTTCTTCGTCGGGATCGTCCCCGGCTTCTTCTCCCATTCCGATCCGCTATTTCCTGTTTCCGCTGCTGGCGGCGCTGATCTGGTCGGTCAACATGATCGTCACCAAGATGGCGGCCGGCGTGATATCGCCGGCGGTCATCGGCTTTTATCGCTGGGCGCTGGCGGGCGTGGTGCTGACGCCGTTCGCGCTGCCGGGGGTGTGGCGCAATCGGCGCGTGGTGCTGCCCTACCTGCCGAAGTTCGCGGTGCTCGGCGGCCTGGGCATGGCGCTGTACCAGGGGCTGGCGTATGTGGCGGCGGGCAGCACCACGGCCACCAACATGGGCATCATCACGGCGATGATTCCGTTGATGACGATCGCGGTCGGGGCGCTGGTGCTGCGCGAGCGGCCGTCGGCGATGGCGCTGCTGGGCGGCCTGCTGTCGCTGGCGGGGCTGGCGCTGTTGATCGGCGAGGGCGATCCGGCGCGGCTGCTGTCGGTGGGCGCGAATCATGGCGACGTGCTGATGGGCCTGGGGGCGCTGGCGTATGCGCTGTACGGCGTGCTGCTGCGCCGCTGGGGTCTGCCGGTGGGGCCATGGCAGTCGCTGTATGTGCAGGTGGCGTTCGGCGTGCTGTTCCAGTTGCCGGCCTTCCTGATGGCGCCGGCGTCGCCGCTCAATGGCGACAACCTGCCGCTGGTGCTGTACGCGGCGGTCTTCCCGTCGCTGTTCGCGCCGTTCCTGTGGATGCAGGGGGTGCGGCACCTGGGGCCGAACCGCGCCAGCATGTTCCTGAACGTGATGCCGGTGGCCACGGTGGCGATTGCGGCGCTGTTCCTGGACGAGACGCCGCACCTGTTCCACATCGTGGGCGGCGCCATGGCGCTGGCGGGCGTGATGCTGGCCCAGATGCGCGCCCCGTTTGCCGGGGGCAAGCCCGCCGCGCAAGGCTGACGCGCGCCTGTCAGGGTTCCGGCCTACAATCGACGGTTCATCAGCTTTCTTACCCTATACGAGCCCATGGCCCAATACGTCTACACCATGAACCGCGTCGGCAAGATCGTGCCGCCCAAGCGGCAGATCCTGCGTGACATCTCGCTTTCGTTTTTTCCTGGCGCCAAGATCGGCGTGCTGGGCCTGAACGGCTCGGGCAAGTCGACGCTGCTGAAGATCATGGCTGGCGTGGACCGCGAGATCGAAGGCGAAGCCACGCCCATGCCGGGCCTGAACATCGGCTACCTGCCGCAGGAACCGCAGCTCAACCCCGAGCACACGGTCCGCCAGGCGGTCGAAGAAGGCCTGGGCGCCGTGGTCACCGCCAAGAAGCGCCTGGACGAGGTCTACGCCGCCTACGCCGAACCGGATGCCGATTTCGACGCGCTGGCCGCCGAACAGGCTGAACTCGAAGCCATCATCGCCGCCGCCGCTTCCAGTGGCGCCGACGACATCGAGCACCAGATGGAAATCGCCGCCGATGCGCTGCGCCTGCCGCCCTGGGACGCCATCGTCGGCAATCTGTCCGGCGGTGAAAAGCGCCGCGTGGCCCTGTGCCGCCTGCTGCTGTCCAAGCCCGACATGCTGCTGCTCGACGAACCGACCAACCACCTGGATGCCGAAAGCGTCGAATGGCTGGAACAGTTCCTGCACAAGTTCCCGGGCACCGTCGTGGGCGTGACCCACGATCGCTACTTCCTGGACAACGCGGCCGAATGGATCCTCGAACTGGACCGCGGCTACGGCATTCCCTGGAAGGGCAACTACAGCTCGTGGCTCGAGCAGAAAGAAGACCGCCTCAAGCAGGAAGAGTCCTCGGAATCGGCTCGCCAGAAGACCATCAAGAAAGAACTCGAATGGGTGCGCCAGAACCCCAAGGGCCGCCAGGCCAAGGCCAAGGCGCGTCTGGCCCGCTTCGAGGAACTGTCGTCCTACGAATACCAGAAGCGCAACGAAACCCAGGAAATCTTCATTCCCGTGGGCGAGCGCCTGGGCAACGAGGTCATCGAGTTCAACAACGTCAGCAAGGCCTATGGCGATCGCCTGCTGATCGACAACCTCAGCTTCAAGGTGCCGCCGGGAGCCATCGTCGGCATCATCGGCGCCAACGGCGCCGGTAAGTCGACGCTGTTCCGCATGATCGCGGGCCGCGAGCAACCGGATTCGGGCGAAGTGAAGGTGGGCCAGACCGTCAAGCTGGCCTTCGTCGACCAGTCGCGCGATGCGCTGGAAGACAAGAAGACGGTGTTCGATGCGGTGGCCGACGGCGCCGACATCCTCACGGTGGGCAAGTTCGAAATGTCGTCGCGCGCCTATCTGGGCCGCTTCAACTTCAAGGGCGGCGACCAGAACAAGGTGGTCGGCCAACTGTCGGGCGGCGAACGCGGCCGTCTGCACATGGCCAAGACGCTGATCGCCGGCGGCAACGTGCTGCTGCTGGACGAACCGTCCAACGACCTCGACGTCGAAACCCTGCGCGCCCTCGAAGATGCGCTGCTCGAGTTCCCCGGCAGCGTCATGGTGATCAGCCACGATCGCTGGTTCCTGGACCGCATCGCCACGCACATCATGGCGTTCGAAGGCGACTCGCAAGTGGTGTTCTTCGACGGCAACTACCAAGAGTACGAAGCCGACAAGAAACGCCGCCTGGGCGAAGAAGGCGCCAAGCCCAAGCGCCTGCGCTACAAGGCCCTGAAGTAATCCCGCCCGTAACGCAGTCCGAGAAATCCCGGCCGATGTGCCGGGATTTTTTTGCCTGTGCAAATGGGCACCGAGGCGTTACCCGCAAATTCTTCCGCGTTATGCTGCAAGCTTCTGACAGGAGTACTCCACCATGTTGCTGCAAGCCTCCGATTCCACCTTGCTCATCGTCGACATGCAGGGCCGCCTGATGCCCGTGATCCACGACGGCGATGCGGTGCTGGCCACGGCGCACAAGCTGGCACAGGCCGCGCGCCTGCTCGAGGTGCCGGTGGTGGCGACCGAGCACCATAGCAAGATGCTCGGCGTGACCGTGGCGCCGCTGAACGAGCTGGTGCAGTCCACGTTCCAGAAGATGCATTTTTCTTCCACGCGCGAACGCGGCTTCGATGCCTGGCTGCCGGCCGCGCGCAAGACGGTGCTGGTGGCGGGCTGCGAGGCCCACATCTGCGTGTTGCAGACCGTCATCGGTTTGATCGATGCGGGTTACCAGGCAGTGCTGGTGTCCGACGCGTCCGGCTCGCGCAAGCCGTCCGACCACCACGCCGCGCTGCGCCGCGCGCGCGCCCACGGCGCCCAGATCGTCACCTCGGAAATGGCGATTTTCGAATGGATGGACACCTGCGAGCATCCGCGCTTCCGCGACGTGTTACGTCTGGTCAAATAGTACGCAGGCCCTGCAACACTGCCCCGGGGAACCGCAAAGATTCCCTCGCCCTTTGACACAATTCCTGGGCAAACCTCACACCGTCCCCAGGGATATTTTGCGATCCTGAAGGCTCTAAACCCATAAGGGGTATCGTGCGCTCGCGTCTTCATCAGGTGCGGCCCCGGGTACAAGAATAGGAGCCTCGTCATGAAAATCGCATCTGTTTCCAAAATCTGTGTCGCTGTTGCCATGGCCGCCGCAATGGCGGGTTGCTCGTCCTGGGACAGCATGAGCCATCGCCAGAAGAGCACGGTGGGCGGTGCGGCGCTGGGGGGTGTGGCGGGCGCCGTCATCACCAACGGCGGCATCCTGGGCACCGTCGGCGGCGCGGCCATCGGGGGTGTCATCGGCGACCAGGTCGGCAAGCACTAAGCTGCGCGAGGCAACGCGTGTCGGTCCGTGATGGGCCGGCGCCAACGGGCCGTCCCATTGGCTTGCCGCCGACAGGGCTGTCTCTTCCGCCCATGAAAAACCCTCGGGAAACCGAGGGTTTTTCGTTTGTGCGCGGGCTTGCCGAGCGCCGCGCAGAATGTCTGCGCGGCACGTCTTGCGTCAGGCTTCGCTTTGCGGCATTTCGATCTTCACTTCCAACACTTCGAGGGTGTCCTGGCGTTCCAGGTGCACCTTGATGTCTTCGGGGTTGATCTTCACGTACTTGGAAATGACCGCGATGAGTTCCTGCTGCAGCTGCGGCAGGTAGTCGGGCGAGTCGCCGCGGCCCCGCTCGTGGGCCAGGATGATCTGCAACCGCTCCTTGGCGACGGAAGCGGACGATTTCTTTTGACCAAGCAGAAACGACAGGAAGGACATTGCTTACTTGCCTCCGAACAGGCGTTTCAGGAAACCCGGCTTCTCGTAGTCGGTAAAGCGCAGGGCCTTGTCTTCGCCAAGGTAACGGGCCACGACGTCCTTGTAGGCTTCGGAAACGTCGGTATCTTTCAGGTGGATGGCGGGCAGGCCTTGGTTGGACGCCTGCAGCACGGCTTCGGATTCGGGGATGACGCCGATCAGCTTGATGCGCAGGATGTCTTCGATGTCGCCCAGCGACAGCATTTCGCCGTCGACCACGCGCTTGGGGTTGTAGCGCGTGAGCAGCAGGAATTCCTTGACCGGCTCGCCGCCGTCGACCGCGCGCTTGGACTTGGCCGCCAGGATGCCCAGGATGCGGTCAGAGTCGCGGACGGACGAGACTTCGGGGTTGGTCACCACCAGCGCGTCGTCGGCGAAGTAGGCGGCCATTAGGGCGCCCGTTTCGATGCCGGCCGGCGAATCGCAGACGATGTAGTCGAAGCCCATTTCCTTCAGGTCGTTGATGACCTTTTCCACGCCTTCTTGCGTCAGCGCGTCCTTGTCGCGCGTTTGCGAGGCGGGCAGGATGAACAGGTTTTCAAGCTGCTTGTCCTTGATCAGCGCCTGGTTGAGCGTGGCTTCGCCTTGGATCACATTGACGAAGTCGTACACCACGCGACGCTCGCAGCCCATGATGAGGTCGAGATTGCGCAGGCCGACATCGAAGTCGATGACAGCGGTCTTGTGGCCCCGCATCGCGAGGCCCGCGGAAAAACTGGCGCTCGTCGTGGTTTTACCCACGCCGCCTTTGCCGGAAGTCACCACAACAATGCGTGTCATGACGATCAAACCCTTATGTTCGAATAAATCGCGTTATCGTAAAGCAAAAAGCCCATGTAAGGCTTCTTACAGAATGTGTTGAGACCGGGTACCGCTTTCCGAGTTGCCGTGGGCCCGCAGCGCGGGGCGTAGTGTGGCTTGAAAAAGCCTTCTTCCGCCGGGCCGCCCAAGGAAGGCCCCCTTGGGGGGGCAGCTGGCTCGCATAGCGGGCGCGGCGTAGGGGCCTCACCTTTCAGGCTTTCAGGGCCTCGATGCGCAGCGTGTCCCCATCCAGGCGCACCAAGGCGGGCTGGTTCTGCAGCGACCGGTCAAGCTTGTCTTCCACTACCCGGTACACGCCGGCCACGGCGAGCAGCTCCGCATCCAGGTGCGTGGTGAAAATGCGCGCCGACGTATCGCCGCGCGCACCGGCCATGGCCTTGCCGCGCAGCGGTCCGTACACATGCACGTTGCCGTCGGCGATGACTTCGGCACCTTGGCTGACCATGCCGATCACGACCAGGTCGGTGTGGCGCGCATAGACGCGCTGGCCGGAACGCAGCGGCTTGGTGATGACCAGGGCCGACGACGATTGCGGCGCGGCCGGCGTCGGGCTGGGCGCCGACGTGGTGCTGCTGGCGGCGCGCTCGGGCAGGGGTTCGCTGGACTTGGCGGTGGCCGCATCGGCCGGTTTGTCGGCGGCCTTGTCCGCGGAGGCATCGGTCGGGGTGGGGGCGGCGGCAATCTCGACCGCGGCCGCCGGCACCGAGGGCACCGGCGTGGCGACGTCGTTGGGCGGCGCGGTGTCCACCACCGGTACGGGGCGCGCGGCGGGCGTGGACAGTTCCACGGGCGTCAGGCCCGCGGCGCGGGCCGCGGCCAGGTTGGCGCCTTCGGCGACTACGCCAATGGGGGGCAGGTTGTGCCCGCGCAGGGCCGCGACCAGGGCGGTCCAATCGATGTTTTCCTCGACGCGGCTGGCGTCGATGACCACGGGTTCGTTCTCGAAGAAGCTGCCGGCATCGGCCATGCGCTTGGCCAGCGCGGCGTTCAGGCGTTCGGGGTCGGCGCTGTGCAGGACCACCCGGATGGCATACAGGGTGGCGCTCTTGAAGTCCAGGGCTAGGGATTCAGTGTTCATCTTGAGTGGGGCTGGCGGTTCTGGGCGCCCGAAAGGGGCGCATGCGACCGGCTGCGCAATGTCGGGGATGATAACCCGCCCCGGGGCCGTTCAATCGATCGGCCAAGGGTAAAAACCGCCCGGTTTACGGGTGGCCTCGGCGGGTTCCATCTGTTGAAACGCCGGGGAGGGGATGCCATGCCCAATTGGTCGCGCCCATCGCAGGCCGCGGCCCCCCCCGACCCATGAAAAAGGCGCCCTGAAAAGGCGCCTTCCTCGAAAGCAAGCCAGTGACTAGGCTTGGCCCCAAGAATCCCTGAGGGTCACCACCCGATTCAGCACCGGCTTCTCCACTGAAGACTCTTTCAAGTCCGCCGTGAAGTACCCCAGCCGCTCGAACTGCCAGGTCGCCCCCGGAACCGCCAAGGTCCCCGGCTCCAGCCAGGCCGTCACGGTCTGCTTGGAATTCGGATTCAGGCAAGCCAGAAAATCCTTGTCGCCGCCATCCGGCCGCGCATCCGCAAACAACCGGTCGTACAGGTGGATCTGCGCCGGCACCGCATGGGCCGCGCTCACCCAGGTGATATTGCCCTTGACCTTCACGCTGTCCGCACCAGGCGTACCGCTCTTGGTTTCCGGCAGGTACTCGGCCTGCACTTCGACCACCTCGCCCGCCTCGTTCTTCGTGAAGCCCGTGCAGCGCACCACATAGCCGTACTTCAGGCGCACCGTATTGCCCGGGAACAGGCGGAAGTATTTCTTCGGCGCTTCCTCGCGGAAGTCGTCGCGCTCGATCCACAGCTCGCGCGACAGCGGGAATTCGCGCACGCCCGCCTCGGGATCGTGCGGATTGCGCGGCGCCGTGCAGACTTCGGTCTGGCCTTCCGGGTAATTGGTGATCACCAGCTTGATCGGGTCCAGCACGGCCACCGAACGCGGGGCGATGGGGTCCAGATCGTCACGCACCGCCTGCTCCAGCAGGCTGTAGTCGATGCGCGAATCCGACTTCGACACGGCCGTGCGGTCGCAGAACAGGCGGATCGAGGCCGGCGTGTAGCCGCGCCGGCGCAGGCCGAAGATGGTCGGCATGCGGGGATCGTCCCAGCCGTCCACATGGCCTTCGCGCACCAGTTGCAGCAGCTTGCGCTTGCTGGTGACCACGTAGCTCAGGTTCAGGCGGGCGAATTCGTATTGGTGCGGCAGCGGCTGGGCCAGCTTGCCCAGCTCGGCCAGGCGCGTCAGGATCCAGTCGTAGAACGGGCGCTGGTCTTCGAATTCCAGCGTGCAGACGCTGTGCGTGATGCCTTCCAGCGCATCTTCCACCGGGTGCGCCCAGCTGTACATCGGGTAGATGCACCATTGGTTGCCCGTGCGGTGGTGGGTGGCGTGGCGCACGCGGTACATGACCGGGTCGCGCAGGTTGATGTTGGGCGACGCCATGTTGATCTTGGCGCGCAGCACCAGGCTGCCGTCCGGGTGCTTGCCGTCGCGCATTTCGCGCAGCAGCGTGATGGACTCGGCGGCCGGGCGGTTGCGCCAGGGCGAGTCGGTGCCGGGTTCGGTCAGGGTGCCGCGGTTGGCGCGGATCTCGTCGGGGCTTTGCTCGTCCACATAGGCGTGGCCGGCCTCGACCAGGGCTTCGGCGAACTCATACATATAGCCGAAGTAGTCGCTGGCGAAATACAGGTTGTCGCGGCCATCGGCCTTCCAGTCGAAACCCAGCCAGTGCACAGCCTCGATGATGGCGTCGACGTATTCCTGGTCTTCTTTCTCGGGGTTGGTGTCGTCGAAACGCAGGTGACAGACGCCGCCGAAATCGCGGGCCAGCCCGAAATTCACGCAGATGCTCTTGGCGTGGCCGATGTGCAGGTAGCCGTTGGGCTCCGGCGGAAAGCGCGTGCGGATGCGGGCCGGATCGGGCTCGCCCTGCTGCTGCACGGCCGCCGGGCCAGGCTTGCCGGCCCAACGCTTACCCTGGAAGCGGTTGGCTTGCAGGTCGTCTTCGACGATGTTGAGCAGGAAATTGGATGCAGCGGGGGTCGGCGTCGTGGCGGAGGTCATTCTTGAAAGAATAGGAAAAAGCAGCGACAAAGCGTCAATTTTGCCACGTTCCTGAGAAGGGCCATTTCCAGGGGGGGCGCAAGCGGTTTCAAACTGTCCCCCATCGTCATGTAACTGGCTCTACACTACGGGCCATCATGGATATTTCCACCCTATCTTTGGCCCGCGTGCAATTCGTGGCCAGCCTGAGCTTCCTGGCGTTGTTCCTCGCCGTGGCCCTGGCGCTTGCCTGGGTCCTGCTGTTCTTCAAGATTCGCGCCCGCGTGTCCGGGCAGGGCGGCTGGACGGCCGCCTACCGCTTCTGGGTCCGCATCTTCGCCCTGTCCTTCGTCCTCACCCTGGCCGCCTGCGTGCCGGTGCTGATCCAGCTGGGCAGCCTGTGGGCAGGCCTGATGGACAAGATCGGCAACATCGCCGGCCCCTTGCTGGGCTACGGCATCCTGTCCGTCTTCATCCTCAAGTCCTGCTTTCTGGGCGTGATGCTGTTCGGCCAGCGCCGTGTGTCCGATGGCGCCCACACCCTGGCGGTGCTGATGGTGGCGGTGGGCCAGTTGGTCGCGCTGTTCTGGGTGCTGGCCCTGCAATCCTGGATGCAGACGCCCGACGGCGCCGTCCTGGTCGATGGCCGCTACCAGGTCTACGACTGGGTGGCCGTGGTGCTCAATCCGTCCGTCGGCTGGCGCATGGGCGTCGTGGTCGTGGGGTCGGCGCTGGCGGCGGCCTTCCTGATGATGGGCGTGACCGCGCTGCAGGCGCTGCGCCGTCCGCTGGACGACGGCGAACGCTGCACTTTCAAGACCGGGCTGGCCATCGCCGCGCTGGCCGCCGTGCTGCAGGTCCCGGTGGCCATGGGCGCCGGGCAGATGGTGGCCCAATACCAGCCCGCCAAGGCGGCCGCCGCCGCCGGCTATTGGGAAAGCAGTGCCGAGCCGCGCCTGGTGCTGTTCGGCTGGCCGGACGCCCGAGCCCACACCAACGTGGCCGACTGGACCCTGCGCAACGCGGGCGGCATGTGGCTGCACCGCAATGAAGACGGCACCTACCAGGGCCTGGACAAGTATTCCGGCATGCTGCCGCCGGTGGCGCTGACCTTCTGGTCGCTGCGGGTGGCAGCCGGGCTGGGCCTGTTGATGCTGGCGGTGTCCTGGATCACCTTTCTCTGGACCTGGCGCCGTGGTCTGGACGTGGCCGTTCTGCCGCAAGGGTGGCAACGGGTGCTGTGCGGCATGATGTTTTCGGGCGGCATTGCCGTCGTGGCCAGCTGGTGGGTGTCGGTCATCGGCCTGCAGCCCTTTGCCGTGAACGGCACCGTCACGCAATCCGAAGTGCTGGGCGCAGTGTCGTCCAGCACCGTGCTCTACGGCCTGGTGGGTTATGGCCTGCTGTACGCGCTGCTGCTGGCGGCCTTTGCCGGCATGCTGTTCCACGCGGCCCGCTACGGCGTGGTGCCCGTGCGCAAACTGGCCGGAGGCACGCCATGATCGCCATGCTGGCCGCCTCGCAGGGCCTCAGCCCCGAAGATCCGTCCTTCTGGATGCCGCTGGCATTCATGGGCCTGCTGTTCGTCGTCATTGCCGCCGGCATGGTGCTCGACGGTTTCGACCTGGGCGTGGGCATCCTGCTGCAACTGGCGCCCGAGCAAGAGCGCGGCCGCATGATGAGCCTGCTCAGCCCCTGGCGCGATGCCAATGAATTCTGGCTGCTGCTGGGCATGGGCCTGTTTGCGTCGGCGTTCCCGTTTGCCTGGGGCGCGGTGCTGGGCAAGCTCTACGGGCCGCTGACCTTCATGGTGCTGGGCGTGGTGCTGCGCAGCGTGGCGTTCGAATTCCGCATCCGCGCCCGCACCGAGGCCAAGCCGCGCTGGATCTTCGCGTTCTGGGCCGGTTCGCTCATCACCGCCTTTGGCCAGGGCATGCTGCTGGGGCGCATCGCCACCGGCTACCAGTCCGACGCCGGCTATGGCTGGTTCGCGCTGTTCGTCGGCCTGTGCGCGGTGGCGGCCTACGTGCTGCTGGGCGCTTCGTGGCTGGTCATGCGGGTCGACGGCGATCTGCAGCGCCGCGCGGCCAACTGGGCGCGCCACGCGATCCGCTGGACCGCGGTCGGCATGGTCGCCATCGCCGTCACGCTGGGCCTGGCCAATGCCGGCATCTTCTATAAATGGAGCAATATCGCCCACCTGAGCGTGGCGGCCACGGTCTGGGTGCTGATGCTGGCCGGCTTCGTGGCGGCCGAAATGCTGCTGGCCCGCCTGCCGGGCCGTGCCGACCGCTTCAGCTGGCTGCCATTCGTGCTGTGCGTGGCCCTGTTCCTGCTGATGCTCAGCGGCCTGGCCTACAGCCTGTTCCCCTACCTGATCCTGGACGACATGACCTTGTGGGACGGCGCCGGTGCGCTCGGTTCGATGCGGCTGGTGATGGCGGGCGCGGTGGTGGGCATTCCGGTGGTGCTGGTGTTCAACATCCTGGCCTACCGCTCGGTGTTCGGCAAAGAGCGCGCGCCCGTGCCGCTGCTGCCGCCGCCGTCACCCTGACAGACGGGCCCGGCGCGTCGCGCAAGATTGCGCCGGGGCATCCGCGGGGCGCTGTCGCACGGCGCCGCCGCTGGCATGGCAAGCGCTACAGCACCGGCCGCGCCACCCGTTGCAGGATTTCTTCGCCGTAGGCTTCCAGCTTGCGCGCGCCCACGCCGCTGATGTGGCTCAGGGCGTCCATCGATTCGGGCTGGGCCAACGCGATTTCCCGCAGCGTGGCGTCGTGGAAGATCACGTAGGCGGGCACACCGTGGCTCTTGGCCACTTCGCCGCGCCAGGCGCGCAGCGCTTCGAATACCGGTTGCAGTTCGGCCGGCAGGTCCACGGCCGCGGCCTTGGGGCGGGTGCCGCCGGACTTGCTGGAACGCGCCTTCTTTTCGGATTCGCGCCGCAGCATCAGCTGGCGCTCGCCCTTGAGGACGGCGCGGCTGCCTTCGGTCAGGGCCAGGGTGCCGAAACCTTCGTTGTCGACCGTGAGCAGGCCCTGCGCCAGCAATTGACGCAGCACGCCGCGCCAGGCGGTGTCGCTCAGGTCTTCGCCCACGCCGAACACGCTCAGCGTTTCGTGGCCGTGCTGGCGAGTGCGGTCGGTGACCTTGCCGCGCAGGATGTCGATGATGTGGCCGGCGCCGTATCGCTGGCCGCGTTCCTTCCATAACCGGTACACGGCCGACAGCACCTTTTGCGCGGCCACGGTGCCGTCCCAGGCCTGGGGCGGGTCCAGGCAGACGTCGCAATTGCCGCAGGCGGTGATCTGCTGGCCGAAATACGCCAGCAGCCGTACCCGGCGGCATTCCACGGTTTCGCACAGGCCCAGCATGGCGTCCAGCTGCTGGCCCAGCCGGCGGCGGTAGGATTCGTCGCCGGGGGATTCGTCGATCATGCGGCGCTGCTGCACCACGTCTTGCAGGCCATAGGCCAGCCAGGCCGTGGCGGGCAGGCCGTCGCGGCCGGCGCGGCCGGTTTCCTGGTAGTAGCCTTCGACCGACTTGGGCAGGTCGATGTGGGCCACGAAGCGCACGTCGGGCTTGTCGATGCCCATGCCGAACGCGATGGTGGCCACCATGACCACGCCATCCTCGCGCAGGAAGCGCGACTGGTTGGCGGCCCGCACCTGGGCGCTGAGCCCGGCGTGGTAAGGCATCGCATCGATGCCCTGGTTGCAAAGGAATTCGGCGGTTTCCTCGACCCGGGCGCGCGACAGGGCGTACACCACGCCGGATTCGCCTTCGTGCTCGGTGCGGATCATGTCCAGCAACTGCTTGCGCACTTCGTTCTTTTCGACGATGCGGTAGCGGATGTTGGGGCGGTCGAAACTGGAAACGAAGTGGTGGGCGTCGTCCAGCGACAGGCGGTGGGCGATCTCGGTGCGGGTCTCGGCCGTGGCGGTCGCGGTCAGCGCGATACGCGGCACGTCGGGCCAGCGTTCGTGCAGCATCGACAGGCCCAGGTATTCCGGCCGGAAATCGTGGCCCCATTGCGACACGCAGTGGGCTTCGTCGATGGCGAACAGCGCGATGTTGCCGCGGTCGAGCAGTTGCAGGCAGCGGTCGGTCAGCAGCCGTTCGGGGGCGACGTAGAGCATATCGAGCTCGCCGGCCACGAAGGCTTCTTCGACGTCGCGCGCCACCCGCCAATCCTGGGTGGAATTCAGGAACGCGGCGCGTACGCCCAGTTCGGTCAGGGCGTCGACCTGGTCCTGCATCAGCGCGATCAGCGGCGACACGATGATGCCGGTGCCTTCGCGCACCAGGGACGGAATCTGATAACAGAGCGACTTGCCGCCGCCCGTGGGCATCAGGACCAGCGCGTCACCGCCGTCGATGACTTGCTGGACAATGGCTTCTTGGTCGCCGCGGAAGGATTCGTAACCGAAAACGCGCTGCAGGACACCTAGGGCGCGCGCGTCAGACATGGGGATAGGCCGTGAGCATCATGGCGGGGATTTTAAGCCGCAAATTCGGATGGCCGGTCCAGCCGGGATATTTCTGTCCGCTGGACAGGCCGCCTCACCAGCTGAGCCAGGTGCCGCGCATGAAGGTGTCGACCGGCATGCTGAGGTTGGCGCGCCACTCGTAATTGCCGGAAATGATGTCGCGGTCGGCGCCGACGGCCAGCTTGACCTTGGGCGCGACGAACATGCTGTGCGACAGCCCCACGCGCTGCTCGGCCAGCGCCGACCCTTCGTGCAGCCCCGAATAGGTGCCGCTGAGCGTGCCCCAGCCGGTGATCGGCACGCCCGCCGACAGGGTGTTGCGGGTTTGCGGCGCCGAGGCCACGCCGCCTGAATAATTGGACAGGTCGCCATAGCCGGCGCCGATCTGCTCGTTGGTGTAGCCCAGGTTGACGGCGTCGGCCACGTCCACGTTGTAGCCGAAGCGGTAGCGCCAGGCGCTGGATGCGTCGTACGAGCTTTGGGTGGCGCCCGCCTGGAAGGTGCCGTAGTCGCCCGCCGCGTAGGTCGTGCCCATGCCGCGGGTGGTCAGGGACGGGGCGCTTTGCATCTGGCCTTCCAGCGTCAGCACGGGCGTCAAGCCGTAACGCACCGTGCCGCTGCCCACCGACGCGCCATAGTCGACCGCGCCGGAGGTGGCGGACGGATCCATGCGGTTCAGCTTGCCCAGCGAAGACGAGTAGCCGAAGCTGCCGGCCGGCAGGGTGCTGCCCGAGCCCAGCGAATTCGAGATCTGCAGCCCGCCCACCGGCGCGCTGCTGCCCCAGGCCGGGGCATTGGCGCTGATGTTGCCGACGGCGACCGTCGGGCCGGAGGTGTTCTTGTAGACCCAGTTGCGGTCGCCACCGTAGCGCAGGCCGTCCTGCCCGCTGACGGAGGCAAACCACGGGCGGCTGGGGCGCGAGACGCCGGACACCACGACCACCGGGCCGCTTGGTATGTCCCCGCTTTGCAGGTCAAAGGTGTATTCGGGGGGATCGGCGGCCGGGGCGGCGGCCTGCGCCGTGCCGCAGCCCAGCGTCGCGGGGGGGGCTTCGCCCGACAGCGTCGAGCCTGTCCCCGGTATCGGGTCGGTGTCGCTCGCGCCCACCACGCTGGTGTCCATGGCGGGCTCGGCGGATTGCAGGTCGCAGGGAGTCGGGTCCAGCGGCACCGCCCGGGATTCGATCGACGGCGCGGGCCGCACGGGCAGCGGCTGCACCGGCGAGAGCACGCCAATGCCGCGCGCCACATAGGCGGGAACCGGGGAAGAGGGGGCTGCGGGCGTGCCGCCGAACGCCGGGATGAACGGGCAGGCCAAGCCTGCCGTCAACGCCGCGTGCAACAGCCGTCTGCGCCAGATTGCAGGGGCGACCATAACGACAGTGTAGAAAGGGGACGCTGCCGCATCTGTAAACGATTATTAGTAAACCGGACCAGGAAATGCGGGCATTGCCGATCATTTTAGGGCCAGTTGCAGGCCAAGGGCCAACCCGGCGCCAACCCGTCGCCAACGGGGGCAAACATCGTGCAACAGGTATATTTCAGATGATTTCCTGCCCCTTGCTCCGGGGCGCGGACGGCTCCACTATGGCAACCATGGACAATCCTCATACCAAGCTGCTGGTCGTCGATGACGATCCGGCCCTGCGTCAGTTGCTGGCCGACTACCTGAACCGTCACGGCTACGACACGCTGCTGGCGCCCGATGCCAGCGACCTGCCGTCGCGCATCACCCGCTATGCCCCTGACTTGCTGGTGCTGGATCGCATGCTGCCCGGCGGCGATGGCGCCGACGCCTGCCGCCGCCTGCGCGAGCAGGGCGAAGACATCCCCGTCATCCTCTTGACCGCCCGCGACGAGGCTGTCGACCGCATCATCGGCCTGGAAGCCGGCGCCGACGACTACGTGGGCAAGCCGTTCGACCCGCGTGAGCTGCTGGCCCGCATCGAAGCCGTCCTGCGGCGCAAGCGCGGCCCGTCGGCCCTGACCAAGGACGCGCCCGTCTCGTTCGGCCCGTTCCTGTTCGATCCCTCCACCCGCCAGCTGTCGCGCGAGGGCACCGTGGTCAAGCTCACCGGTGGTGAAATCAACCTGCTCGAAGCCCTGGTGCGCAACGCCGGCAAGCCGCTGTCGCGCGAACGCCTGCTGGCGCTGGCGCGGGATGACGACGCGGGCGAACGCAACGACCGCGCCATCGACATCGCAATCCTGCGCCTGCGCCGCGTCATCGAAGACGATCCCAAGCAACCCCGCTGGATCCAGACCGTCTGGGGCATCGGCTACCGGTTTTCGCCCTGATGCGCCTGTCCCCCGGTTTCCTGGTGCCGCGGTCGCTGCGCGCGCGGCTGATCCTGCTGATCCTCGGGTCCGTGCTGCTGACGCAGGCGGCCACGCTGGTCACGGTGTCCTACTTCCGGCACAAGTTCATGGAAGATGTGGCCATCGGCTACATCACCACCACCATCCGCACCCTGCGTGCCGCCGTGTCGCAGGTGCCGGCCGAGGAGCGCGCCGACTTCGTGCGGGCCGCCTCGCAGAATCAGTGGCGCCTGTGGTCGCGGGTGCTGCCTGCCGAAGCCAAGCTGCAGCGCTTCAATGGTCGTCGGCCGCCCCCGCGTTCCACCCCTCGTCCGCCGCCCCCGCCGCCGGCGCCATCTGCCCAGATCCAGGGGCCGCCGCCCCCGCCCGACATGCGGGTCGACGAGCGCGAGGTCGAAAACGGCCACGATCAGCGTGAACGCGAACGTGAGCGCGAAGAACACGTGCGCCGCTACAAGCCCGAGCCTGACGACGTGCGCCGCGACCTGCGGGCGCTGGTGCAGCAGCTCAACGAACGCCTGAACGACGGCACCCGGGTGGCGCTGTCGCGCGGCCCCACGCCGGAAATCTTCATTTCGCTGGCGCCCAATCCGGCCAGCGAAGATGCACCGCGCCTGCGCGAATGGCTGGTCATCCCGCTGGACCGCCTGGATCCGCCGGTGGCCACGCCCTTCATCGCCGCCTGGCTCGGCGGGCTGGGGCTGCTGCTGTTGCTGGCGGTGGGGTTCTCGTGGCATATCACCCGGCCCATCACCCGGCTGGCCGACGCCGCCGACCGCCTGGCCGCCGGCCAGCCGCAACGGGTGGAACCCTCCGGCCCCCACGAAACCCGGGTGCTGGGCGAGCGTTTCAACGCCATGCTCGACGCGCTGGCCGAGTCCGACTCGGTACGGCGCACCCTGCTGTCGGGCCTGCCGCATGACCTGAAGGGCCCGCTGTCGCGCATGTGGCTGCGCATCGAGCTGGCCGACGATTCCGCGCTGAAGGAAGGGCTGCGCACCGACCTGCAGGACATGCAGCACATGGTCGACCAGTTCATCGGCTTCGTGCGCGGCACCGATCCGGCAGCCTATCGCTATGCCTCGATGGTGCTGCCCGACTGGCTCACCGAACGCGTCAACGCCTGGCAGGGCGCCGGCACCGACATCCACCTCAAGACCATCGGCGACGACGCCGCGCTGGTGGTGCAGGGCGACGCCGTGGCGTTGGGCCGCCTGCTGGACAACCTGATCGGCAACGCCCTGAACCACGGCGCGCCGCCTGTGGACGTCAGCCTGCGGCGCGAAGACGGCTACGCGGTGCTGGATGTATCTGACCATGGCCCGGGCATCGTGCCCGAACGCCGCCTGGAGGCGCTGAGGCCTTTCAGCCGGCTGGACGATGCCCGGACCCGTACCGGCAGCGTCGGCCTGGGCCTGGCCCTGGCCGAAGCCATCGCCCGCGCCCATGGCGGTTCGCTCGAGCTGTTGCAGGCCGAATCCGGCGGCTTGTGCGTGCGGGTCAAGCTGCCGGTGGCCGAAGGGGGCTAGGGCCTGTTTTTCAGGCAGGCCGGTCTCGGGGGCGGTCATTACGGTACGATGCAGCATCCTGCTTCGCATCCCGTTTTTCCGCACCATGGCCATCCAGTCCGATTCGCTCTCTTCCCGACCCGACGCCCCTCGCATCGTGGCGCCCCAGCCGGTGTCGCCCAACGAGGAATCGATCGAGCGCGCCCTGCGGCCCAAGGCGCTGCAAGAGTACGTCGGCCAGCAGCGCGCCCGCGAACAGCTTGAAATCTTCATCGCCGCCGCCCGCAAGCGCGGCGAAGCGCTGGACCACGTACTGCTGTTTGGTCCCCCGGGCCTGGGCAAGACCACGCTGGCCCACATCATCGCGCATGAAATGGGCGTGCAGTTGCGCCAGACTTCCGGCCCCGTGCTCGAGCGCCCGGGCGACCTGGCCGCGCTCTTGACCAACCTGGAAAAGAACGACGTTCTCTTCATCGACGAAATCCACCGCCTGTCGCCCGTGGTCGAGGAAATCCTCTACCCCGCGCTGGAAGATTTCCAGATCGACATCCTGATCGGCGAGGGCCCGGCCGCGCGCAGCGTCAAGCTGGACCTGCAGCCCTTCACGCTGGTCGGCGCCACCACTCGCGCCGGCATGCTGACCAACCCGCTGCGCGACCGCTTCGGCATCGTGTCGCGGCTCGAGTTCTACAACGCCACCGACCTGGGCCACATCGTGACCCGCAGCGCCGGCCTGCTCAACGCGGGCATCACGCCCGACGGCGCCGCCGAAGTCGCGCGCCGCGCCCGCGGCACGCCGCGTATCGCCAACCGCCTGCTGCGCCGCGTGCGCGACTACGCCGAGGTCAAGGCCAGCGGCACCATCGACGCCGACGTCGCCGGTCGCGCCCTGGCCATGCTCGAAGTCGACCCGCAAGGCCTGGACCTGATGGACCGCAAGCTGCTCGAAGCCATCATCCACAAGTTCGACGGCGGCCCCGTGGGCGTGGACAGCCTGGCGGCGGCCATCGGCGAAGAGCGCGACACCATCGAAGACGTGATCGAGCCCTACCTGATCCAGCACGGCTACCTGCAACGCACGCCGCGCGGCCGCACGGCCACGTTGACCACCTGGCGCCACCTGGGGCTGACGCCGCCGCCTGGCGCGGCCAGCGGCAGCGGCGAGCTGTTCGGCAAGTAACCGGACGGGCAGGGCGGCGGCGCGAATGCCGCCGCGGGTTTATGATCCGAGGGTTTCGATTCCGACTCTCTCCGCGATCAAAGGACTGTTTCCATGCTGCCCGAACTGCCCTCTTTCGACGATGTCGTCCGCGCCAGCGAACGCCTGGCCGGCAACGCGCACCGCACGCCCGTGCTCACTTCGACCACGGCCGACGCCATCGCCGGTGCCTCGCTGTTCTTCAAGTGCGAGAATTTCCAGCGCATGGGGGCGTTCAAGTTCCGGGGCGGCTTCAACGCGATCGCGCGCCTGACCCCTGAACAACGCGCAGCGGGCGTGGTCACGTTCTCGTCGGGCAACCATGCGCAGGCGATTGCCCTGGCCTCCAAGCTGCAGGGCGTCAAGGCCACCATCATCATGCCGCTGGACGCTCCAGCGGCCAAGCGCGCCGCCACCGAAGGCTACGGCGGCCATATCGTCACCTACGACCGCTACACCGAAGACCGCGAAGACATCGCCCGCCGTATCCAGGCCGAGACCGGCGCCACGCTGATCCCGCCCTACGACCACGAAGACGTCATCGCCGGCCAGGGCACGGCCGCCAAGGAGCTGTTCGAGGAAGTCGGCGAACTGGACTACCTCTTCGTCTGCCTGGGCGGAGGCGGCCTGCTGTCCGGTTCGGCCTTGTCGGCGTTCGCGCTCAGCCCGCGATGCCTGGTCTACGGCGTCGAGCCCGAGGCCGGCAACGATGGCCAGCAATCGCTGCGCAAAGGTGAAATCGTCCGAATTCAGGCGCCCAAGACGCTGGCTGACGGTGCCGCCACCACCCACCTGGGCCACCTGACTTTTCCGCTGATCCAGAAATACGTGCGCGATATCGTCACGGTCACGGATGACCAGTTGGTGACCACCATGAAATTCTTCGCCGAACGCATGAAAATGGTGGTCGAGCCCACGGGCTGCCTGGCGGCCGCGGCCGTGTTGCAGAACGTGGTGCCCGTGCGTGGGGCGCGCGTCGGTGTCATCATCAGCGGCGGCAACGTCGACCTTCCGGCCTACGGCAAGTTGCTGGCGGGCTGACCGCCCTACAGGGGCCGGGGCGGTCGCGCGGCCCGGACCGCCGTTTGCGTGCTTGCGGCCTCGGCCCGCGCAGGGCAGAATCGGGCTTGAATCCTGAAGAACAGGGGCTGCTCCATGCGTATCCTTGTCATCGGCGGCACCGGCTTCATCGGCCGTCACCTCATCGCCCGGCTGTCCGGCGCGCAGCACCAGATCCTGGTGCCCACCCGTCGCTATGGCCTGGGGCGAGATCTCCAGCTACTGCCCACCGTCACTTTGCTCGACAGCAACGTGCACGACGACGCCGCGCTCGACAGTCTCGTGCGCGGCTGTGACGCCGTGGTGAACCTGGTGGGTATCCTGCACGGCAATCCGGGCCGCCCTTACGGTTCGGATTTTGCCCAGGCCCACGTGCATCTGCCGCAGCGCATCGCACGGGCCTGCCGCCGCCAGGGCGCGCGGCGCCTGCTGCACGTCAGCGCGTTGGGTGCCGATTCCGATGGCGCCAGCATGTACCAGCGCTCCAAGGGCGACGGCGAGGCCGCCATCCAGAAAGAACTGGCCGGCTGGCGCGAGGGCGGCTGGACGATATTCCGCCCGTCGGTCGTATTCGGACCCGACGACAATTTCACCAATATGTTCGCGCGGCTGGCGCGCTGGCTGCCGGTGCTGCCGCTGGCCGGCGCGCAGGCGCGCATGCAGCCGGTGTACGTCGGTGACGTGGTGTCGGCCATGGTCACTGCGCTGGGCAACACGCACACCTGCGGCAAGGCTTACGAACTGGGTGGCCCGCAGGTCTACACCATGGGCGAGATCGCCCGCCTGTGCGCCGCCTGGGGCGGCCATCCGCGCCCGGTCATCGGCGTGCCGATGGGCGTCGGGCGCTTGCAGGCGCTGCTGTTCGAATGTCTGCCCGGCAGGCCCTTGATGTCGCGCGACAACCTGGATTCCCTGCGCCGCGACAATATCTGTATCGGGCCGATCGCGCCTGAACTGAACGTGGTGCCCACCGGCCTGGAAGCGGTGGCACCGGGTTACCTGGCGCCCGTGCGCTAGCTGGCGGCCTGCCCGGCGCGGTCGCTCAGCGTACCAGCGACTTCAAGGCCTGCTTGATGCCGTCCGACACGCCCACGCCTTCGGGCAGCGTCTTCAGGGCGGCCAGCGATTCTTTCTCGGAATAGCCCAGCGCCAGGAGCGCGTTCAGGATGTCGGACTGGTTGTCCGGCGTGGCGTGCGAGGCAGCGCCGATGTCCGCGCCCAGCTTGCCGCGCATTTCCAGCAGCAGGCGTTCAGCGGTTTTCTTGCCGATGCCCGGCACGCGGGTCAGGCGGCCCGATTCCTGCAAGGTAATGGCCTGGGCCAGGTCGGCCACCGACAGGCCCGACAGCACCGACAGGGCCGTGCGCGCGCCGATGCCGCTGACCTTGATCAGTTCGCGGAAGGCGCTGCGCTCGCCAGCGGTGGCGAAGCCATAGAGGATGTGGGCGTCTTCGCGCACCGTCAGGTGCGTGTACAGCGTGACGCGCGCGCCGGTTTCCGGCAGCGAGTACAGCGTGCTCATGGGCACGTCGATGTCATAGCCCAGACCGTTGACGTCCACACAGACGGTGGGCGGCAGTTTTTCGATCAGGGTTCCGGTGATGCGTCCGATCATGGGGCGATGGCCTGGCAGAAGAGGGGGCCGCGAAAGCCGCGGCGAATGCCGGGATTCTATACGGGTCCGCGTGGCGCGTGGGCGCCGGGGCGGCGCTCAGCCGATCAGGCGGCCGTTGCGGATGCGGGTCTTGCCGCTCATGCGCAGGCTGGTGCCCAGGCGCTCGAGCTTGTCTTGCAGCGGCCCCACGTGGGCGTGGCAGATGGCGCAGGCCAGCGCGTCGGCAGAGTCGGGGGCGGGGGTGCCGTCCAGCGCCAGGAGGTGCTGCACCATCATCTGCACCTGCTCCTTGGCCGCGCGCCCGGTACCCACCACCGCCTTCTTGATCTGCAGCGCGGTGTACTCGTGCACCACCAGCGAGCTGTCGGCCAGCGCACACAGCGCCGCGCCGCGGGCCTGGCCCAGCAGCAGGGTGGATGCGGGATTGGTGTTCAGGAAGACGATTTCCAGCGCGGCCACGTCGGGTTGCGTGTCGCGGGCCACCTGGCGCAGGTTGTCCAGGATGACCTTCAGGCGTTCGGACAGCGTAAGTGCCGGCGGAACCACGATGGTCCCGCTGGCCACGTAGCGCAGCCGCGAGCCGTCGGCATCGATCACACCGAAACCGGTGCGGCGCAGGCCGGGATCGATGCCGAGGACGCGCATCAGTGGCGGAAGTGGCGGGTGCCGGTCAGCACCATGGCGATGCCGTGCTCGTCGGCGGCGGCGATGACTTCATCGTCACGCATGCTGCCGCCGGGCTGGATCACGCAGGTCGCGCCTGCCGCCACGACGACGTCCAGGCCGTCGCGGAACGGGAAGAACGCGTCCGACGCCACGGCCGAGCCCTTCAGGGTCAGGCCGGCGTTTTCCGCCTTGATCGAGGCAATGCGGGCCGAGTCGATGCGGCTCATCTGGCCGGCACCCACGCCCAGCGTCATGCCGCCGCCCACGAACACGATGGCGTTGGACTTGACGTACTTGGCGACCTTCCAGGCGAACGCCAGGTCGTTCATTTCCTGTTCGGTGGGCTGGCGCTTGGATACCACCTTCAGCGCCTCGCGCGGCACGTTGTAGGCATCCGGGGTCTGCACCAGCCAGCCGCCGCCGACGCGCTTGACGTCGAAGGCGTTCTGGCCCGTGCCCATCGGCACTTCCAGCACGCGCACGTTCTTCTTGGCGGCCAGGATGGCCAGCGCGGCGCCGTCATAGGCCGGCGCCAGCAGCACTTCCAGGAACTGCGCGCTGACGGCTTCGGCCGTGGCGGCGTCCACCGGACGGTTGAAGGCGATGATGCCGCCAAAGGCCGACGTCGGGTCGGTCTTGAAGGCTTGCTGGTAGGCGCCCAGCGTGTCGGCCGCCACGGCGACGCCGCAGGGGTTGGCGTGCTTGACGATGACGCAGGCCGGCGCCTCGAAGCTGCGCGCACATTCCCAGGCGGCATCGGCGTCGGCGATGTTGTTGTACGAGAGTTCCTTGCCTTGCAACTGGCGGTAGTTGCCCAGGAGCCCGGCGGAACGCTGCGCGTCGACGTAGAACGCGGCGGTCTGGTGGGGGTTTTCGCCATAGCGCAGCGCCTGTTGCTGCTTGACCTGCAGGGTCAGCGTGCCCGGCCATTCCTGGCGGGCGGGCACGGCGTCCTGCGCGGGCTCGGCGTCGGTCAGGCTGGTCAGGTAGGCGGCGATGGCGCCGTCGTAGGCCGCGGTGTGGGCGTACACCTTGGCAGCCAGCGCCAGGCGCAGGCCATACGAGGTGGAACCGCCCTTGTCCATTTCGGCCAGCACGCGCGAATAGTCCACCGGGTCGATCACGACCGTCACGCCACCGGCTTCGGTGCCGTGGTTCTTGGCGGCGGCGCGCAGCATCGCCGGGCCGCCGATGTCGATGTTCTCGACCGCGTCGGCGAAGGTGCAGTCCGGCTTGGCCACCGTTTCGCGGAACGGGTACAGGTTGACCACCAGCATGTCGATGCGATCGATGCCCGCTGCCTTGATGGTGTCCAGGTGCTCGGCGCTGTCGCGGCGGGCCAGGAGGCCACCGTGGATCTTCGGGTGCAGCGTCTTGACGCGGCCGTCCAGGATCTCGGGCGAGCCAGTGTGGGCGGCCACTTCGGTGACGGTCAGGCCGGACTCGGCCAGCAGCTTGGCGGTGCCGCCGGTGGACAGCAGGCGCACGCCACGCGCGGCCAGCGCGCGGGCAAATTCAACGATGCCGGTCTTGTCGGACACCGAAAGCAGGGCGGTTTCGATTTTCATGGTGAGGGACGGGAGTGGGGCGCGTACGCCTTTCTCGCTTCAGGTCGGGATGGAAAAACGGGGAAGGGGCGGGCCGACGGACCCGGCCTCAAGGCAACGCTATACCTGGATGTTATGAGCCAGCAGTTTCTTGCGCAGGGTGTTGCGCGTGATGCCCAGCATTTCGGATGCCCGCGACTGGTTGCCGCCCGACCGTTCCAACGCCACTTCAAGCACCGGGCGCTCCACGCAGCGCATCACCATGTCCCACATATCGTGGGGCTCGGATTCACCCAAGTCTTCGAAATAGCGCTCCAGGCTGGCGCGCACGCATTCTTCCAGGACATCTTTCTTGCTCATTTGAGTACAGATATTTTTATGTTGGTGTTGAGGCGGTCATGCCGCCAGCAGGGCTTTCGCGACAGGCGCCGGGTTGTTGCCGTCGCGACAAATATTGAGGAACCAGTCCGACACCGCCCGCCACTGGTCGCGGGTGTTGTCGATGAGGTTCATGCGGTCGCGGAACGAGTCCGCATCCGGCAGGCCGTCCAGATACCACCCTATGTGCTTGCGCGCCGTGCGTACGCCGGTGTGTTCGCCATAGAAGCGGTAGTGGTCGTCGAGATGTTCAAGCAGCAGTTCGCGCATTTCCCCATAGCTGGGAGGGGCCAGTGTTTCGCCCGTGCGCAGGTAGTGGTCGACTTCGCGGAAGATCCAGGGACGGCCCTGGGCCGCCCGGCCGATCATGACCGCGTCGGCGCCAGTGTAATCCAGGACGCGCTTGGCTTTTTCCGGCGAGTCGATGTCGCCGTTGGCGATCAACGGAATCTTCAGCTCGGCGCGGACGGCGCGGATAGTGTCATATTCCGCCTCTCCCGTATAGAGGTCGGCACGCGTGCGTCCGTGCAGTGTCAGGGCGGCGATGCCGGCGTTTTCGGCCATTCGGGCCACGCGCAGGGCATTGCGGCTGTCGCGGTCCCAGCCGGTGCGGGTTTTCAGCGTGACGGGTACGCCCAGCGGGGCGCAGGCTTCGACCACGGCATCCAGGATGCGGGCGATCAGGTCTTCGTGGCGCAAGAGGGCCGAGCCCGACGCCACGTTACAGACCTTTTTCACCGGGCAACCCATGTTGATGTCGATGATGCGCGCGCCCTTGTTGGCGTTGAACGCCGCCGCCTCGGCCATCATGGCCGGGTCGGCGCCGGCGATCTGCACCGACACGGGGGCGATCTCGCCGTCGTGGTTCAGGCGGCGCGAGGTCTTGACGCTATCCCACAGCTTGGGGTTGCTGGCGGCCATTTCCGACACGGCATAACCTGCCCCCAATTTCTTGCAGAGCTGACGGAAAGGACGGTCCGTCACGCCCGCCATGGGCGCGACAAGAACGTTGTTGGGAAGGGTCCACGGGCCTATGCGCATGCTCACATTTTAACCGGCTCGATCGAACCCTCTTTTTCGTCCTGCAACAGCTTGGTAACAAATAGGCGAAAAACGGGGCGATCAGGCGCGGAAACCCGTCAGCAGATGCTGCGCCAGCGGCGCCCGCAGGGGCGCGGCCAGGTCCAGGCCCAGCAGGGCCAGCCCGCAGGCGTGCTCGACTGGCGCCAGGCCGGTGGCGAAGATGCGCGGCATCAGGTCGGTCAGGCCGGCCGTCACGACGCGGTCGAACTGGCGCGCACGGCCGAAATCGGCCAACGCGGCGGTGGGGCTGGCGTTGGGCTGGGCCAGCCAGCCGCCCAGCGCCTGGGCCAGCCGGGCGGCGTCGCGCAGCCCCAGGTTCAGCCCCTGGCCGGCCACCGGGTGCAACGTCTGCGCCGCATTGCCGATGGCCGCCATGCGGCCCTGCACCAGGGCGCGGCGGGCGCTGAGCGCCAGGGGAAAGACATGGCGCGGGGCCTGGCACGACAGTCGGCCCAGGCGGTCGCCGAAGGCGGCGGACAGCGCCTGCGAGAACGCGGCGTTGTCCAGCGCGGCCAGTTCGGCGGCGCGTTCGGGCGCGCTGCACCAGACCACCGAATAGGCGTCGGCCAGTTGCGGGTGCGGCAGCAGCGCCAGCGGACCTTCCGCGGTAAAGCGCTCCCAGGCCCAGCCGCGGCGCGGCAGCGTGGCATGGGCGGTGGTCAGCAGGGCGTGCTGGCCGTAGTCGCGCCGCAGGTCGCTGGCGCCTGCGCCGTCCGACTGCACGGCGACGCGGCAACTGAGGGCGGTGTCGCCCTGGCTGATACGCACGCCGTCGCCGTCCTGGCCGTCGATCTGGGCCGGGGGGCCGGACAGCAGCGTCACGCCGCTGGCGGCCACGCGCTCTTCCAGCTTGGCATGCAGCGCGGAATAGGCCACCACGCAACCCAGCTGCGGCACGTCGAAATCGGTGTGCTGGATGACGCTGCGACCCAGTCGGCCGCGCTGCGACACATGAATATTGAGGATGTCCGCCGCCTTGGCGGGCCAGGCCTGCAGCGACTCCAGCAGCACCCGGCTGCCGTGGTTCATGGCCAGCACGCGGGGATCGGCCGCGGGGATCGCGGCGTCGGGCGTGACCGGCACCGGCGCCGTGCCGGCCAGCAGCGCGATGCGGGCCGGGTCCGGCGCCACGCGCGCCAGCATCAGCGCCAGCACCCGGCCGACCGGGCCGGCGCCAAGAATCGCAATGTCGAAGGCGGAGATAGTCATGCCCGGATTTTACCCGTCCACTACAATCCACGGCAGCCGGCGCGGCTTGGCGCCAGGGACCTTTATACCGGTTGATCGACATGACGCAGCTCGAAGCTTCTTCTTCGCTTT
Source organism: Achromobacter sp. NCFB-sbj8-Ac1-l (assembly GCF_052695805.1). Lineage (NCBI taxonomy): Bacteria > Pseudomonadati > Pseudomonadota > Betaproteobacteria > Burkholderiales > Alcaligenaceae > Achromobacter > Achromobacter sp. NCFB-sbj8-Ac1-l. Next base: position 1,052,637 of record NZ_CP199812.1, read on the forward strand.
CCGCCGCCATCGGCCGCCGTCCGCGCGGCAAGGTCGCCGTCGGCCTGCTGGCCTGCCTGTTCGGCTGGCTGGGCGCGCACTGGTGGTACCTGGGCCGCCGCCACGCCTGGCTGGTGACGACGGTGGCGCTGGTCAGCCTGTTCTGCGCGTTCCGCTACTACCCGGTCTGGTGGGACAACCCGGCGTTCTTCGTGCTGTTCATTCCCATGATCGACGGCTTCATCGAAAGCGCGGTGTTTTCGCTGATGCCCGACGAGAAATTCGACCGTCTCTACAACCCGGGCCTGCCGCCGTCCAGCAAGACGGGCTGGGGCCCGGTCCTGGTGGCCATCCTGGCCTGCCTGGTCGGCGCCACGGTGTCCATGTTCGCCATCGCCATGGTGGTGGTGTATGTGTGGGTGGCGATGGGCTGGCTGGATGGCCTGACGCTCTGACCGCGCCGCCCCCCCACGTCAACCCTATTCGCGCATCAGCGCCTCGATCTCGCTGGCCTGTACCGGCACGCCGCGGGTAATCAGCTCGCAACCTTCGTCCGTCACCAGGGCGTCGTCTTCGGTGCGGATGCCGATATTCCAGTACGCCTCGGGCACGTCGTCGGCCGGGCGCACGTAGATGCCCGGCTCGATGGTCAGCATCATGCCGGCTTGCAGCGTGCGCCAGGGGCGCTCGGCGCCGGGGCCCGCGCCCGGCTGGCGGTAGTCCCCCACGTCGTGCACATCCAGGCCCAGCCAATGGCCGGTGCGGTGCATGTAGAAGCGGCTGTAGTCGCCCGATTCGATGACGCCATCCAGTGACCCCTTCAGCAGCTTCAGGTCCAGCATGCCCTGCACCAGTACGCGCACCGCGGCCTCGTGGCCGTCGTTCCAGCCGCGCCCGGGCGCGGTGGCCTGCGCGGCCGCCGCTTGGGCGGCCACGGTCAGGTCGTACAGCGCGCGCTGCGGGCCGCTGTAGCGGCCGTTCACGGGAAAGGTGCGGGTGATGTCGCTGGCGTAGCTGTCGACCTCGCAGCCGGCATCGATCAGCACCAGGTCGCCATCGCGCAGCACGGCTTCGCCGGCCGGGTAGTGCAGCACGCAGGCATTGGCGCCCGCGGCCACGATGCTGTTGTAGGCCACTGCCTGCGCCCCGTGGCGGCGGAATTCATACAGCAGTTCCGCTTCCAGTTCGTATTCGCGCATGCCGGCTCGCGCCACGCGCATGGCGCGGGCGTGGGCGCCGGCCGAGATCTTGGCCGCCCGGCGCATCGCGGCGATTTCCGAGGGGTCCTTGATCAGCCGCATCTCGGCCAGGATGGGGCGGATGTCCTGTTGCCGATCCGGGGGCGCGTGGCCGCCGCGGCTGGACTCGCGCGCCGCCGCCAGCCAGCGGTGCAGGCGGCCGTCGGTGCGCTTGTCGCCGGCCAGCGGCGCATACAGCGTGGGCTGGTCCAGCAGCAGCTTGGGCATCAGTTCATCCAGCGCGTCCAGCGGCTGCCCGTCGTCGAAACCGAAGTGCTCGGCTGCCGCCTCGGGGCCGAACCGGTGGCCTTCCCAGATTTCATGTTCGATATGGCGCGGGCGGCAGAACAGCAGGGCACGGTCGGTGGCGCCCGCCACCAGCACCAGCCAGGCGCCCGGTTCGGTAAAGCCGGTCAGGTAGAAAAAGTCGCTGTCGTGCCGATACGGATATTCGGCGTCGCGGTTGCGGATGGCTTCGGGCGCGGTCGCCAGGATGGCGATGCCGCCTCCGTCCGCGCGCATCCGCTCCATCAGGCGCTGGCGCCGGGCGGCGAAGGGGGCGATGTCGTCGGGAGGCAGGCTCATGGGCAAAGGGGCGCGCAGCGCCGTCAGGAAGCTGGAATGCCATTTACTTTACTCGCCGTGCCGCCGATGCGACAGTGCGGCCGCATTCCCGTGCGCGGCGAGCGGATTCACTGGACTGTCATGCCCGCGCTGCTACAATCGCGGCTCTGTCATTGGGGAGTAGCCATCCTTTGTCCCCAAAGGAGTTAGCGTCAACAGACTTGGTGGTTCGGTGCCGCGTAGCGGTTGCCAGAACTCCATGGCGCTAACGGTCTTCGTGTCGCGGCCCACCCGCGCACGAATCAGCCAGGCGAGACCTTTGGCCGCGTAGCGTTCACCCTGGCCGGGCGAGCCGTTGCGTCGCGCCAATTGGTTTCTGCTCGTCCGGCTGCGTCTATATGTTGCTCACCCTGTTCCTGTTTTTCCTGTCCGCGGCAGTGATCTATCTTGCCTGCGAATTCTTCGTCAACGGCGTCGAATGGGTCGGACATCGCTTCCAGCTGGGCGCGACCGCCACCGGCACCGTGCTGGCGGCCTTCGGCACCGCGTTGCCCGAAAGCGCCGTCACCTTCATGGCCGTGGTCTTCGGCGACACCCCCGAACAGAAAGACATCGGCGTCGGTGCCGCCATGGGCGGCCCGCTGGTGCTGGCGACCCTGGCCTATGCCGTCGTCGGTTTTGCCCTGTGGCGCGCCCGTCGCGGCCAACCCGCGCAAGCCAACTGTATCAACGCGGACCAGCGCCGGCTGGCCCGCGACCAGGCCTGGTTCATGGGCATCTTCGTCTTCAAGGTCGGGCTGGGCCTTCTGGCTTTTGCCTGGAAGCCCTGGCTGGGCATCCTGTTCCTGGCTACCTACGGCCTGTACATCAAGCGCGAACTGAGCAACGATGAAGAATGCATCGACTGCGAGGACCTGGAACCGCTCAAGCTGCGCCCGCGTGACGACAACCCGTCGATGTTCTGGGCGGCCACCCAGACCCTGCTGGCGCTGGTCGTGATCGCCGGCGCGTCACACGTGTTCGTCAACCAGATCGAAATCCTGGGCGTGGCCATGGGCGCGTCGCCGCACGTGGCGGCATTGCTGCTGGCCCCGGTGGCCACCGAGCTGCCCGAAATCATGAACGCGCTGATCTGGGTGCGCCAGGGCAAGGAACGCTTGGCGCTGGCCAACATTTCCGGCGCCATGATGATCCAGGCCACCATTCCCAGCGCCCTGGGCATCTTCATGACGCCCTGGCTGCTGGATGGCCCGCTGTTGGCGGCCGGCCTGTTCACCATGCTGTCGATCAGCCTGTTGTGGCTGCGTTTCCGCCGTTCGGTCATGAGCGTGCCGGCGCTGTCCGCGGTGGGCGGTTTCTATGCCTTGTTCGCGGCCTACCTGGGCTGGCATTTCTACGCCTGATGCCGGGCAGGGATGCAGGCCGCAAGCGGTCTGCATCCTTTTTCGCACAAAAGGGGCCTTTTATGTCCCCAAACCTTGTCCATCAGTGGAAACCCGCGTAAAATTTTGCTGTTATCCATCTCAGGAGCAGTCTTCGTGAATACCGATTCCGGCGAAAGTAGTCGATCTTGCATCGACGTCGCTGTTTAACAGGTCCACGCAGAACTCCATCTGCCGCAGCCTGTTGAACAGGTTGCGGTTGTATCCCAAGCCCCAGGCAGCATCCGGGGCAGCAGCGCAAGCCCACGGCTTGCCAGGATTCTCCCCCAACATCATCCGCCAGAACCGCCGCTAGTCGCAGCGCCCGCGTTCGCGCACGTCTGTTTCGTGCCCGCCCGCCCAGCGCCGTGCGTGTGTGCGCGCGTATCCGCGATACCGCTCCCCATTTTGCAATGGAGGTCGTTATGCGTTTCTTCGACTTGTTCCTGCGCCGCGCCGGCGTAGACCGTGCAACCGCCCTGGGCCGCCGCCGCGGCACCTCGCGCCTGACGGTCATCTGTCCGCGTGACGAGCTGGGCGCCCTGCGCAAGCAGATCTGCCTGGACTTCAGCGCCGCCGGACTCGATGTCTCGCAGGTGCAGATCGACCAGGGCACCGACCCGGCCATGGCGTCGGCCTGCATCACCGTCAATTGCCCTCCCGAACTGCGTGGCGAACTGATGTCGCAAGCCCGTCGCCTGAGCGCCAACCCCGCCGTGCGCCACGTGCATTTCGGCGCCCAACCGCTGGCGGCCTGAATCCGCCCCTATTCCCCCAGGAGAGACCATGCCCAGTGCCATAGACCCCGAGCCTCGATTGCGCCACGTGCGTGGCGCCCGGTTGCCTGTCTGACCTGTCCTCTCCATGCGAGCCGACTGGCCGGATAGTCTCCCGGTCCGTACGGAATCCGCAGCCCTGAACCCCCGGCCAGGCCCGCTTCGCGCGCGCCCGTTCCGCCGGCCCCGGTTCTTCCGCTAGTTTCCCGTTCCGCTTCACGCACTCCGGCGCGCCCATCGACGCGATCCGGACACCGGCAACATCGCCCCGGTGCCTGCGCACGCCTGTACGTGGCGGATTCGGCCTGCTTGGCGCAGGTCGTGGCCCCGTGCTGCCTGCGATCAGGCCCGGCTGCCTGTCGTCCGTGTCTCCCAGAACAACACCAAGAACCCGAGCACTCCGATGTTTAAATTCCTGAAGACCTTTTTCTCTTCCGCCGCCGGGTTGCGGCGGTCGGGGCGCCATTTCCGGCGTTCCCCCATGCTTGAAGGCACCGGCCAGGCGGTGGCCGCTACGGCTTCCGACGCGTCGCGTCGCGCCAATCGCCGCATGCTGGATGTATCCCGCATGGATTTCGACGCCCTGTTCTCGATGTTCCGCAGCGGTCGCGGCGGCCTGTCGGAAGTGCAGGCCGACGAGGCCCGGGCGCGCTACGGCGCCAATGAGGTCGACCACGAAAAGCCGCTGACCTGGTATGCCCACCTGTGGCAATCCTTCCGCAATCCCTTCAACCTGCTCCTGACGGGCTTGGCCAGCCTGTCCTGGGTCACCGACGTCTACATGGCCGAGCCCGACGATCAGTCCTGGAAGGGCGTCATCATCATCGGCTCGATGGTGGTGATTTCCACGCTGCTGCGTTTTGTGCAGGAACGGCGCTCGAACCGCGCCGCCGAAGCCCTGAAGGCGATGGTGCAGAACACCGCCACCGTGCTGCGCAGCGATGCCGCCGGCATGGCCGAGGGCGACGCCCGGCGCTTCTTCGGCGCCACGTTGCACGCGTCCGGCTCGCGCCAGATCGAAGTGCCGCTGGCCGAGCTGGTGCCGGGCGACGTGGTGCTGCTGTCCGCGGGCGACATGATTCCCGCCGATTGCCGCATCCTGGGCGCCAAGGACCTGTTCATTGCCCAGGCGGCCCTGACCGGTGAATCGCTGCCGGTCGAAAAGTACGCCGTGCAACGCACCGAGACCGCCAATGCGCTCGAACTGGAGAATATGGCCTTCATGGGCACCAACGTGGTCAGCGGGTCCGGCAGCGCCCTGGTGATCGCGACCGGCTCGGGCACTTACTTCGGTCAACTCGCCGGCCGCGTGACACAGACCTCGCGTATGCCCACCCAGTTCCAGCAAGGCATCAACCGCGTGAGCTGGGTGCTGATCCGCTTCATGCTGGTGATGGCGCCGATCGTGCTGTTGATCAACGGCTTCACCAAGGGCGACTGGCTGGAAGCGCTGCTGTTTGCGCTGGCGATTGCGGTGGGCCTGACGCCGGAAATGCTGCCCATGATCGTCACGGCCACGCTGGCCAAGGGCGCGGTGCGGATGTCGCGGCGCAAGGTGGTGGTCAAGCGGCTGGATGCGATCCAGAACCTGGGCGCAATGAACGTGCTGTGCACCGACAAGACCGGCACGCTGACGCAGGACCGCATCGTGCTCGAACGCCACACGGACGTCTATGGCGCCACCAGCGACGACGTGCTGGCCTATGCCTACCTGAACAGCTACTACCAGACCGGCCTGAAGAACCTGCTGGACGTGGCCGTTCTGCGCCACGCCGAGGTCGAGCGCAAGCTGGCCCTGGCCACGCGCTATCGCAAGATCGACGAGATTCCGTTCGACTTCTCGCGCCGCCGCATGTCGGTGGTGGTCAGCGAAACCGAAAACGGCCGCGAGCACCACGAACTGATCTGCAAGGGCGCGCTGGAAGAAATGCTGGCGGTCTGCACGCGCTTGCGCGTGGGCAACGACGTGCACCTGTTGACCGATGCGCGGCGCGCCGACATTCGTCGTGTCACCGCCGACCTGAACCGCGACGGGCTGCGCGTCATTGCGGTGGGCGTGCGCGAACTGCCACCCACGCAGCAGGCCTATGGCGTGGCCGACGAGTCCGACCTGGTGCTGGTGGGCTACATCGCCTTCCTGGATCCCCCCAAGGAATCCACCGGCCCGGCGCTGGCGGCCCTGCGCGATTCCGGTATCGAAGTGAAGGTGCTGACCGGCGACGTCGAGCTGGTCACGCAGAAGGTGTGCCGCGAAGTGGGCTTCGAGGTCCGCAAGGTCTACCTGGGCGACCAGATCGAGGCCATGGACGACACCCAGTTGGCCCTGGCCGTGCGCGAGGCCAACGTCTTTGCCCGGCTGACCCCGGCGCACAAGGAGCGCATCGTCCATACGCTGCGGGCGCAGGGCAATACCGTGGGCTTCATGGGCGATGGCATCAACGATGCCCCGGCGCTGCGCGCGGCGGATGTGGGCATCTCGGTGGATTCGGCGGTCGACATTTCGAAGGAAGCCGCCGATATCATCCTGCTGGAAAAAAGCCTGATGGTGCTGGAAGACGGCGTGATCGAAGGCCGCAAGACCTTCTGCAACATGCTCAAGTACCTGAAGATGACCGCCAGCTCGAATTTCGGCAATGTCTTCTCGGTGCTGGTGGCCAGCGCCTTCCTGCCGTTCCTGCCGATGCTGCCGATCCACCTGCTGCTGCAGAATTTGATGTACGACATATCGCAGACGGCCATTCCGTTCGACAATGTCGACGAAGAACTCCTGAAAAAGCCGCAGCAATGGGACCCGGCCGGCCTGGGCCGCTTCATGGTGTTCTTCGGCCCCATCAGCTCCATCTTCGACATCACCACCTACGCGCTCATGTGGTACGTGTTCCAGGCCAATGCGCCGGAGCACCAGACGCTGTTCCAGTCGGGCTGGTTCGTCGAAGGGCTGTTGTCGCAGACGCTCATCGTGCATATGATCCGCACACGCAAGATTCCGCTCCTGCAAAGCCGTGCCGCGTGGCCCCTGATGGCCATGACGGTCATGGTGGTCGGAATGGGGTTGTTCCTGCCGTTCTCGCCGCTGGCGGGGTACTTCCAGCTGCAGGCACTGCCGTGGTCCTACTTTCCGTGGCTGGCAGGCATCCTGTTGAGCTACTGCGTCCTGACGCAACTGCTCAAGGGCATCTGGGTCCGCCGCTACGGCTGGCAATAGTCAAACCGAACCACCTGGCGGCGGGCAGGGCGCCCGCCGCGCACTCAGGAGATAGCTATGAAAATCACGACTGTTGCCAAGACGCTGATGGCGGGCGCGGCAGGGTTTCCCTTGATGGCGCATGCGGCGGGCGATGGCCCCGGCGTGCAACTCTATGGCGTGGTCGATGCGGGCATCGCCACCACCCACACGTCGGGACAAGGCAGCCACAGCGGCCTGCTCAACGGCGGGCTGACCGATTCCCTGTGGGGCCTGCGCGGCAGCGAAGACCTGGGCGATGGCTGGAGCACGCGTTTCCAGCTGGAAAGCGGCTTCGACCCGTCCACCGGCAAGCGCGCCGACGACGACCGACTGTTCAACTACGGCGCCTGGGTCGGCATGGCGCACGAGGCCTACGGCGATCTGCGGCTGGGTCGCCAGTACACCGTCGGCAAGACCTACGGCAATGCGCTGGAACTCGCTTCCTGGAAGGAAATGGGCATGGGCGCCACCTTCAAGGCGTCCGACAATTACCAGTTCAGCAACCTGGTCAACTACTACACGCCGACCTGGCAGGGTTTTCAGGCGGGCGTCGGCTATTCATTCGACGCCGACGGCCGCGACCGCTTCCAGACCGCCGCCAACAACCGTGCCATCAGCCTGGGCCTGAAGTACGAGGACGGTCCTCTCCTGGCGGTCGCCACCTGGGACCAGATGCGCCTGGCCGAACCGCTCGCCGGCAGCAGCGGGCGGCCCCAGGCCGTGCAGTTGGGGGCGTCCTACGATTTCGAGGTCGTGAAGGTGTCGGTGGCCTGGTCGCGGCAGCGCAACGGCTATGTCGGCCTGGACGGCGGCGACCCCGACAACCTCGGCCAGAACCTGGGGCCGGCGGCATTTGCCCGCGGCGGCACGGTCAACGCCTGGCTGCTGGGGGCCAGCGTGCCGGTAGGGCACGGCGCCGTGGTGGTGCAATGGTCGCTGGCCAACCCCGACTGGAAATGGGACGACGGCGCCAAGGCGCGCAACGCGCAACTGGTGACGCTGGGTTATACCTACGACCTGTCGCCGCGCACCACGCTCTACGCGTTCGCCGGCTATACGTCCAACTACACCCTGGACAACCAGTTCGATCCGGGCCATTCCCACACGTCGCGTTTTGGCACGGGGATTTCGCACCGCTTCTGAGCCGGACGGGGGCCGCCCGGGTCTACTACAATCGACCCCGGTTGCGCGTTTTAGGCCCGGGCGGCTCCCCCCGCCGGCAATTTCCGGATGACACGCATGGACAGTCTCGAATGGCTCATACCCTGGGAGTTCTCTCCCACGCTGGTGGCCTCCTTCCTGGTGGCCATCGTGCTGTTCGTGCGCGGTCAACGCGTGCACCACGTCTCGGGCGCGCGGCGCGTGCTGTTCTGGGCGGGCATGGTGCTGCTGTACCTGTCCATGCACACCCGCCTGGACTACTACGCCGAGCGCATGTTCTTCATTCACCGCATCCAGCACCTGGTGTTGCACCACCTGGGGCCGTTGCTGGTCATGGCGGCATTTCCCGGGCAGGTCATGAGGGCCGGGCTGCCGATGGCCTGGCGGATCCGCCTGCGTGATTTCCTGCGCACGGGCGCGGGCCGCGCCACCGTCACGCTGCTGACCCACAAGATCTTCGTGCCGACCCTGTTCGTGTTCCTGGTGCTGGTCTGGCTGATTCCGTCGGTGCAGTTCTATTCCATGCTCGACTGGCGCCTGTATCGCGTGATGAACTGGTCCGTGGTGATCAGCGGTTTCATGTACTGGAACCTGATTCTGGACCGCCGCCCCAGTCCGCCTGCCGCAATGACGCCGGGCGGCCGCGTCATCTCACCGATCCTGACCATGCTGCCCCAGATGGTGGCGGGGGCGGTCATCGCCTTCACGGAAAGCGACATCTATCCCTTGTTCGAGCTGTGCGGCCGCGCGATCGCCATGTCTGCGCAAACCGACCAGACCATCGGCGGCCTGACCATGTGGATTCCCGCCGCGCTGGTGGAAGTGATCGGGCTGATGGTGGCCTTGGGCACGCTGATGCGCCTGTCGGCCAAGGGGCGCCTGCGCAAGGCCGACCGGGACGCGATGGCCAAGGCGCGGGCGCGCGCCCGCGCGGCATCTGTCTGAGGCCTGGCCGCGAGCCGTCCTGACGTCTTCAGGAGCCGGCCTGTCGCGGCCGCCGCATCAATCCGTCAGCAGGCCGTGGTACTTCCTGCCCAGCGCTACCGTAGCCTGGAACATCCCCGCCTTATTGCCACAGTCGTAGCGCGTGCCTTCGTAGCGGTGCGCATACACCGCGCGTTCGCGCATCATCGAGGCGATGCCGTCGGTCAACTGGATCTCGTTGCCGGCACCCATCTTGGTCGAGCGCAGGTGGTCGAAGATCGCGGCTTCCAGCACGTACCGGCCCACCACTGCCAGCGTCGAGGGCGCGGCGTCGGGGTTGGGCTTTTCCACGATATGGGTCACGCGTTCGGTGCGGCCGTCGGCGCGCGTGTCGCCCGCGCGGGTAGCCACGATGCCGTACTTGCGGGTGTCTTCTCGCGGCACGTCCTGCACGCCCAGGACACTGGCGTTCTGGGCGACGGCGATATCCACCAATTGCTTCATCGCGGGGGTATCGGCGTCGATCAGGTCGTCGGCCAGCAGCACGGCGAAGGGTTCGTCGCCCACGGCGGGGGCGGCCGACAGCACGGCGTGCCCCAGGCCCAGCGGGGCCGACTGGCGGATATAGAGGCAATTGACGTGGGCAGGTAGAATGCCCCGCACCATGGCCAGAAGCTCATGCTTGCCCTTGCTTTCGAGGTCGGATTCGAGCTCGGGGGCGGAGTCGAAATGGTCTTCGATGGCGCGCTTGTTGCGACCCGTAACGAAGATCAGGTCGGTAATGCCCGCAGCCACGGCTTCTTCGACGGCGTACTGAATCAGCGGCTTGTCGACCACGGGCAGCATTTCCTTGGGCATCGCCTTGGTGGCGGGCAGGAAGCGCGTGCCCATGCCGGCGACGGGGAAAACGGCTTTACGGACGGGACGCATTGAAACCTCGTAGGGGGTAACGATGAAACATTTTAAGCGCATCGCTATCATAGGCTTATGAACCGCAGGAAAATGCCATCCATTTGCTCGATTGCGCAACGGGGCGCGATCGCCGGAATTTGCCTCGCCCTGGTCGCGCCCACTTTGCCCGTGGCCGCCTGGGCCCAGCCCGTGGGCTTGCCCACCATGGGCGCCGCGTCCGCCGCGGATCTTTCGCCCATGCTCGAGCGCAGCCTGGGCGAAGCCATCATGTCGCAGGGCCGCCGCGATCCCACGTATATCGACGACCCCGAACTCAGCCAGTACCTCACCACCATGGGGCGCAAGCTGGCGTCGTTCTCGCCGGGGGCCGTCCCGGACGTTGAAATGTTCGGCGTGCGCGACCCCGAGATCAATGCCTTCGCCATGCCGGGCGGCTTCATTGGCGTCAATACGGGGCTGATCGTGTCCTCGGGCAGCGAGTCCGAACTGGCTGCGGTGCTGGCGCACGAAATCGGCCACGTCGTGCAGCGCCATATCGCCCGCGGCATGACGCAGCAGAATCAGAACAGCATGGTCATGCTGGCCAGTTTGGCGGGTGCTCTGCTGGCCGCCCTGGCGGGCGGGGGGGGCAACCTGGCGATGGGCGTGGCCGCATTCGGCCAGGCCGCCGCCATCAACCGCCAATTGGGTTTTTCGCGCGATGCCGAGCGCGAGGCCGATCGGGCTGGCTTCACCATGCTGACCAAGGCGGGCTTCGACGCCCAGGGCATGGCGCAGATGTTCTCGCGCCTGATGAACGCCTCGCGCCTGAACGAGGGCGCCGGCGGCGGTTCCTGGGCCAGCACCCACCCGCTGTCCATCGAGCGTATGTCCGATGTGCAGAACCGCGTGCGCTCCTTGCCGCCGTCGCGCCACGTCGACAGCGACGATTTCTGGTACGTGCGCGCCAAGATGCGCGTGGTGCAGGGACGCGACGCGGTCAGCCTGCGTTCGGCGACCCAGCAATTGCAGGACGAAGCGCAGGCCCTGTCAGGCGTGCGCCGCTCGGCGGCCTACTATGGCCTGTCGCTGCAGGCCTTCCAGCGCAACAGCCTGGACGAGGCCGAGCGCTATCTGGGGCAGGCCTCGGCCGATGGCCGCGATTCGCCGCAGATGGCCAAGCTGGCCATCGATATTGCCCTGGCCCGCAAGGACTACCGCCGTGCGCAGGACCTGGCGCAGGCCGCCATCCGGCGCTGGCCCGAGCAGCGTGCGTTGGGGCTGGCCTATGCCACGGCGCTGCAAGGCAATGGCCGTCACGCCGAGGCGCAAGAGTATCTGCGTGCCAAGATCAAGCAGTGGGGGTCGGACGAGCCGAGCCTCTACCAGATGCTGGCGCAAAGCGAAGAGCGCACCGGCAAGCCGGTGCAGGCGCGCCGCGATCTGGCCCGCTACTACGTGATGACCGGCGCGTTCGCCGCGGCCGAATCGCAGCTGCAGCAGGCGCGCGGCATGTCGACGGACTTCTACGAGCAGTCGCAGATCGACGTTCAGATCAAGGAAGTGAAAGACAAGCTGGCCGAAGAGCGTCAGTTGCTGGAGCGCTTCAAGTCGGGCTGACGCGGGCCGGACGGCGCCGGCAGGCTGCCGGCACCCCCGCGCGGCACTTATAGCCCGGTCTCGAAGAAGCGGCCCAGGCGCTGCGGCAGCCAGCCCAGGTGTGCGGGGAATGCGCCCGTCGGAAAGCCGGCATGGCCGCCGTCGGTGGGCTGGTGCAGCAGGATGCTGGACGAACATTCGTCCGGCTTGGGCAGGGCGCTGGCCGGAATGAACGGATCGTTCAGCGCGTTGAGCACCAGCGTGGGCACCGAGATCTGCGGCAGCCACGGCTTGCTGGATGCGCGGGTCCAGTAATCCAGCGCATTGCGGAACCCGTGCATGGGCGCGGTGTAGGCGTCATCGAAATCGCGCAGGTCGCGCGCATGCGCGATGCGCATGACGTCGATGGCACCCGGGTAGCGGTGGGCCTTTTCCAGCACCTTGTGCTTGAGCGTCTTGAGAAAATGGCCCGTGTAGACCTTGCGGTTGAAGAATCCGGTGGACAGCGTCTTGCCGCAGGCCACCAGATCCAGCGGTACGGACACGCCCGCGCAGGCGGTCAGCCAGGTGGTCTCTTCGTGGTGCTCGCCCAGGTACTTCAGCAGTGCATTGCCGCCCAGCGACACGCCCACGGCGTGCCAGCGCGCGTGCGGGATGCGGTCGCGCACCGTCTTGAGCAAGAAACCGACTTCGGCGGAATCGCCGGAGTAATAGGCGCGCGCCAGCCGGTTGGGCACGCCGGAGCAACCGCGAAAGTGGGCAATGACGACGATCCAGCCGCGTGCGCGGAAATGGTGCGCGATGGACTGCGCATAGCGGCTGTTGCTGCCGCCTTCCAGGCCGTGGAACAGCAGCAGGGCCGGGGTCTCGGGCGTTTGCGGCAGCGATTGCCAGTCGGCGTCGGTCATCCAGCGGGCCGCGGCAGTCTTGCCATTGGCCACGGGCAATTGGCCGCTGACCGGCGCGCCATCGGCGGCCTTGTGCGGGAACAGCCCGGGGCCGGTCCAGTCGAAATCGACGAAATCGGTATCGGGCGTTTCGACCCGGTCGCGCACGAAGGCAATACGGTGGTACTGCGCGAACAGCGCGGCGTAGACCGTCTGGGCATCGCCTCCGGGCAACCAGGAGGGTACGGGGCAGGGTGTCGAATCGAAACGAGCAGCAGCCAACAAATCCACCCGCTTCAGTGCAGCATGTCGGGTACGTCGTGCAAATCGAGCACCCCGGCTTCCGTGGGCGCCGACGAGGCATGGTGCATGACCATGCGCCAGCCGGTGGGACCCTTGTGGTAGATGTTCGTGGCGTAGCAGTTGGCGAACTGCGTGCCTTCCCGCGTGCGCACGGCCACCTGTTCGACCAGCACATGCACCGCGCACATCATGCTCAGCATGACCAGCGGACGCAGCGGCCGGATGTGCAGGGGGCCATTGGCCAGCACGTGCTGCCAGGATTCGTGCACCGCCGAGTGGCCCACGATGCGCAGGCCTCCCGGATGGATGCAGACGACTTCCTCGTCGTCCGCCCACACTTGCATCAGGCGGACGGTGTCCCCCTGCTCAAGGGCTTCGTAGAACGCGTGTTCTGCTTCTTCGGGCGTGGCGAACATGATGGCGGCAATGGTTTGGCGGTTGCGGCGTAGGCTTAGTGGTGGCCGTGCAGCACGGTGCCGGGCTTGAGCCGGTATTCCGCGCCGCAGTAGGCACAGCGCGCCGAGCCGCTACGGGCGACGTCCAGGAAGACGCGCGGGTGCATGCTCCACAGCGGGGCCTTGGGGCCCGGACAGAAGACGGGCAGGTCTTCGGCGCCGACTTCGATGACTTCGTGGGGGTGCGGGACGGCGGCCGGGGCAGCAGCGGTCATGGAATTTCCTGAATAAAAATACCGGTGGTCGGTAGGTTGGGGCAGTAATGCCGCCCTGGCAGGCAGGGCGGCGCGAATCAGATTTTGCTCAGCCAGTGATGGTACTTCGGGTTGCGGCCATTCACCATGTCAAAAAACGCTTTCTGAAGTTTCTCGGTGATGGGGCCACGCTGGCCCGTGCCGATCTGGCGGTTGTCGACCTCGCGGATCGGCGTGACTTCGGCGGCCGTGCCGGTGAAGAAGGCCTCGTCGGCGATATAAACGTCGTCGCGCGTCAGGCGCTTGGTAACAATGCGCAAGCCTGCGTCGGCGGCCAGTGCGTGGATGGTCGAGCGGGTGATGCCGGTCAAGGCTGACGCGATCTCGGGTTCGCAGAGCACGCCGTCCTTGACGATGAACAGGTTCTCGCCGGACCCCTCGGCCACGAAGCCTTCGGTATCCAGCAGCAGGGCTTCGTCGTAGCCGTCCTGCAAGGCTTCGGTGTTGGCCAGGATCGAGTTGGCGTAGGTGGTGGCCACCTTGGCGCGCGGCATCGTCACGTTGACGTGCTGGCGGGCGAACGACGACACCTTCACCCGGATGCCTTGTGACAGGGCCTCTTCGCCCAGGTACGCGCCCCAGGGCCAGGCGGCGATCGCCACGTGCACCTTCGCGCCCTTGGGCGACACGCCCATTTTCTCGGGGCCGTAGAACACCAGCGGGCGCAGGTAGGCGGATTCGAGCTTGTTCTCGCGCACCACCATCCGCTGGGCCTCGTTGATCGTGTCGCGATCGAAGGGCATCGGGATCTGGTAGATGTGCGCCGAGTTGAACAGCCGGTTGGTGTGGTCTTCGAGGCGGAAGATCGCCGTGCCGATCTCGGCATGGTAGGCGCGTACCCCTTCGAAGACCGACAGGCCGTAGTGCAGGGAGTGCGTCAGGACGTGCGTGGTCGCGTCGCGCCAGGGCACGAGTTTGCCGTCATACCAGATGAAGCCATCGCGGTCAGCCATCGACATGGTCTGCTCCCCTCTCAATGTGAGGGCCGTATTGTATCAAGCGGCGAGGTTACAATAGGCCCCTATTCGCGCACCGGCGTGGTGCCTTCGGGCCGCCGCGGCCCCGGCGGGCGAGCAGGTTGTCGTGAGTTTCCTTCCATAGAGTTCCCATGTCGTCCTGTCCGAATACCCAGGGGCCTGCCGTTGTCCTCTGAGTCCGCGTTTCCCGAAACCGAAGATCCGCGGGTGGTCCGCCAGGAGCGCGTCGCCGCGTTCCGGGCCGGGGTGCACGCCATCGTGCCGGCCCTGATCGCCACCGCAACCTGGGGCCTGGTGACCGGCGTGGCCATGGTCAAGTCGGGCCTGACCGAATCCATGGCGCTGGCCATGACCCTGCTGCTGTACGCCGGCTCGGCCCAACTGACGTCCCTGCCGCTGATCGCCACGGGGGCCCCGCTGTGGCTCATTTTCGCGGCGGGTTGCGTGGTGAACCTGCGCTTTTTGATCTTCGGCGCCGCGCTGCAACCCTATTTCCGCCACCTGTCCTGGCCCAAGCGCCTGGGCCTGGGGTACTTCACCACGGACATGGGCTTCGTGCTGTTCATGCCCCGTTTCGGCGACGCGGCCGAGCGCGGCACCCGCGAACAGCTCTGGTATTTCATCGGTACCATCGCCCCCGGCTGGCTGGTCTGGCAGTCCTCGTCGATCGTGGGCATCTACCTGGGCACCATGGTGCCGACCGGCTGGTCGCTGGACTTCGCGGCCGTGCTGGCGCTGCTGGCCATCACAGTGCCGCTGGCCAATTCCAAGCCCATGCTGGTGTCGATGCTGGCAGCCGGCGTGGTCGCCTGGACTGGCCAGGTGCTGCCGCTGCGCCTGGGCCTGGCGGCGGCGGTCATCGCCGGCGTCGTGGCGGGCATGTGGGCCGAACGCTTCTTCAAGGCGCGCGCATGACCCTCTGGCCATCCGAGATCTACGTCTATTCCGCCATCCTGTTGCTGGCCCTGTGCAGCGTGCTGACGCGCGCCGGCTTCATGCTGTTCGGCGACTACATTCCGCTGCCCGACGGCGTGCGCCGCGCCCTGCGCTACGCACCGGCCGCCGCGCTGACCGCCATCGTGGTGCCGGACCTGCTGCCCTGGAAGGCCGGGCTAGGCCCGATTTTCGACTACAAGCTGGTGGCAGGCGTCGTAGCCATCCTGGTGTTCCTGCGCACCCGCAGCGCGGTGCTGGTCATCGTCGTCGGCATGGTGGTGCTGTGGGGCTTGCGCTGGTTGGCAGGCTGACGACCGCAGTCTGCCCAAGGAGTGTCCACCTGTTGGACACTCCTTGGGACGTGCCGGGGCGGGCTGGCCGGGCGTCAGAGCCGGCCGCGAGGCATTCCTGACACACGCTTGCCCGTGTGGTAGGCCGGCTGCGCTAAAATCAACTTATCCACAGCAATCCGGGCCTGGTACTGCCCCTCATAAGTATCGAAACCAGAATGCGCCACCTGGCCTGCAAGGCAGGGTGCAGATTGCCCGCAATGAGCGGGTGGTTTGCACGTGGCCGCGCGAGCGTGGCGCGCGTTCCGGTTGTCCCGATGCATATGCATGTGCAGTGCTCGCAGCACTCTCGTTTTGTTCTTTTTCACTGGTCCCGGTATCTGCCAAACCCTGATGACTGAATCCACTCAATCCGCAGCACCCACCGCCGCAGCGCCCGCGCCTACGCCCACGTTCTCCGACTTCGGGCTGCACCCCCTGCTGTTGCAATCCATCGCCGAAACCGGCTACACCACGCCCACCCCGATCCAGGCGCAAGCCATCCCCGTCGTGGTCGAAGGGCGCGACGTCATGGGCGCCGCCCAGACCGGTACCGGCAAGACCGCCGCATTCACGTTGCCCATCCTGCATCGCCTGATGCCCTTGGCCAACACCAGCGCCTCGCCCGCGCGGCACCCTGTGCGCGCACTGATCCTCACGCCCACGCGCGAGCTGGCAGACCAGGTCTACGAAAGCGTCAAGCGCTACAGCAAGCAGACGCCGCTGCGTTCGGCCGTGGTGTTCGGTGGCGTCGACATCGGCCCGCAGAAAGAAGCGCTGCGCCGCGGCTGCGAAGTGCTGGTCGCCACGCCGGGCCGCCTGCTCGACCACGTCGAGCAAAAGAACGTGAATCTCAGCCAGGTCGGCATCCTGGTGCTGGACGAAGCCGACCGCATGCTCGACATGGGCTTTCTGCCCGACCTGGAACGCATCATCCGCCTGCTGCCCGCGCAGCGCCAAGGCCTCTTGTTCTCGGCCACGTTCAGCAACGAAATCCGCAAGCTCGGCCGTTCGTACCTGAACCACCCCGTCGAAATCGAAGTCGCGGCGCGCAACGCCACGGCCACCACCATCACGCAGATCGCCTACAAGATGGCGGGCGACAAGAAGCGCGCCGCCGTGGTGCACCTGGTGAAGTCGCGCGGCCTGAAGCAGGTCATCGTGTTCTCGAACACCAAAATCGGCACGGCCCGCCTGGCCCGCGAACTCGAGCGTGACGGCGTCAAGGCCGAATCCATCCACGGCGACAAGACCCAGGCCGACCGCATGAAGGCACTGGAAGCCTTCAAGGCCGGCGAACTCGAAGTCCTGGTCGCCACCGACGTGGCCGCCCGCGGCCTGGACGTGGCCGGCGTGCCTTGCGTCATCAACTACGATCTGCCTTACAACGCCGAAGACTACGTCCACCGCATTGGCCGTACCGGCCGCGCGGGCGCCTCCGGCGAAGCCATTGCCCTGTTCACGCCCGACGAAGAGCGCTTCCTGCTCGACATCGAAAAGCTGATCAAGCGCGAAGTGCCGCGTGGCACGCTCGACGTGCCGGCCGACCTGGTGGCCCGCAGCCATGGCCGCGGTGAAGACCGCGAGCGCGGTTCTTCGTCGCGTGAAGGCCGCGAGGGCCGTGACAGCCGCGAAGGCGGCCGCGAGCGTGGCCGTTCGTCAGACCGCCGCTCGGGCGGCGCCTATGGTTCCAGCTCGTCGCGCCAGCCGGTGGACGATTTCTTCCTCAAGCCCTACGAGCCCTCGGCCGCGCCGGCCCCGGAGCAAGAGCAGGCCCCGCGCCAAAATGGCAATTCGTCCGCACCCAAGCGCCAGATCGCCGTGTTGCTGGGCGGTAGCCGAAAGTGAAGTAAACAGGGCGCATCCGGTATGCGCCCGATGCCCCAAAGAGAAAGCGCCCTGGCCGGGCGCTTTTTGTTTGCAGGTCGTTCGCTGACGAATCAGGCCGTGAGCAGCCGGGGCAAGTCGGGCAGGTCCGACGTCACTGCCGGGCTGTCTTCGTTCAGGCTGTCGAGCAGGCGTTCCAGGTGGCCGATATGCGGCAGCATGGGGCCGTAGAAGACGACTCGGCCTTTGATCTGGACCATCAGGGTGGGGAAATTCTCGACGTCGACTTCGCCCAGCAATTCGGCATGGTCTTCGATGTCGATCCAGGCGAATACATGCTGGCGCAGGGTGCCGGAAAGCGTGCGCAGCTTGGGCCGGTATTCGCCGCAGGTGTCGCACCAGGCGGCGCAGAAACAGGCGATAAGCCAGGACTGGGGCGAGGCCGCCAGTTGGGCGCGCAGGGCGGTCAGATCGGAACCGGGTACCAGGAGTGTCATACGAGCGAAGGCAAGCGTGTTTGACTATCATACCCGGGATGCCCACCTTATATTCGTCATGCCATGACCGCCTTGCGCACTGATACCCAAGCCTCCGGCGCCGGGGGCTTTTCCGGACCTGCGGGCAGCGTGGCGCAAGCCTTCAAGCGCGCGCTGGTCTCGCAATGCCACCCGTCGATGCTGTTCGCGGTGCTGCTGCCATTCCTGATCGCGCTGGTCGGCGCGTTCCTGCTGCTCTGGCTGTTCTGGACGCCCCTGACCGAATGGTTGCGCGTCGAGGCCTCGCACTGGGACTTCGTCAACCGCACTGACGAATGGCTGGTGGCGATGGGGTTGTTTTCGCTCAAGATCTACCTGATACCGGTGATCGCGGCCGCCATCCTGCTGCCGGTGTCCGGCATCCTGGGCCTGGCCATCGCGGCCGTGTTCGTCATGCCGCTGGTGTTGCGCCACGTCGGCCAGCGCGAGTACGCCGGCCTGGGGCGGCAGGGCAAGTTTTCCACCGCAGTCAGCGTCTGGAACGCGGTCTGGGTGTCGGTGGCGTTTGCCGTCGGCTGGCTGCTCACCTTGCCGCTGTGGCTGGTGCCGCCCATGGCCGTGGTGCTGTCGGTGTTCTGGTGGGCCTTCGCGTTCTCGCGCATGATGCGGCTGGACGCCATCGTCGAACACGCCAGCCCCGCCGAACGCAAGATCATCCTCAAGCGCAACAACGGCGGCTTCTGGGTCATCGGCCTGATCTGCTCGCTCTTGAACCTGCTGCCGCCTGCCTGGATCATCCTGCCGGTGTTCTCGGCGCTGGTCTATGCACACTACGGGCTGGACGCCGTCCAGCGCCTGCGCCAGGAACGCACCATCGACGTCGCCTGACCGTCACGCCTTTCCCCCATTCAACCGCCTCAATCTGGAACCGGACATGGCTGCAGAATCCGCCTCCCGCCGCATCGGCCTCATCATCGTCGGCGACGAAATCCTGTCGGGCCGCCGGCAGGACAAGCACTTCTCCAAAGTCGTCGAACTGCTCGCCGCGCGCGGCATGCAACTGAGCTGGGCCGAATTCCTGCCCGACGAGCGTGACACGCTGGTGGCCGCCTATCGCCGCAGCTTCGCCACGGGCGACGTGGTGTTCTCGTGCGGCGGCATCGGCGGCACGCCCGACGACCATACCCGCCAGGCCGCCGCTGCGGCGCTGGACCTGCCGCTGGCGCTGCACCCCGAGGCCGAGCAGGCGATTGCCCTGCGCACCGCCGAAATGGCGGCCAAGGGCCAAGGCACGGCCGACATGAGCGCGCCGGAAAACCAGCAGCGCCTGCAGATGGGCGTCTTCCCCCAGGGCTGCGAGATCGTCCCCAATCCCTACAACCGCATTCCCGGGTTCTTCA
Organism: Achromobacter sp. NCFB-sbj8-Ac1-l; assembly: GCF_052695805.1. NCBI lineage: Bacteria > Pseudomonadati > Pseudomonadota > Betaproteobacteria > Burkholderiales > Alcaligenaceae > Achromobacter > Achromobacter sp. NCFB-sbj8-Ac1-l. The sequence continues at coordinate 1,072,260 of NZ_CP199812.1, forward strand.
TCCGCGACCACACCTTCGTGCCGGGCTTTCCGGTGATGGCCTGGCCGATGCTCGAATGGACGCTCGATACGCGCTATCGTGCATTGCAGCATGTGCGCCAGCACGCCGAGCATTCCTTCCTGGTGTTCAGCATGCCCGAATCGCGCATCACCCCGGCGATGCAAACCGTCGAAACCCGCTGGCCGGGTGTGCGCGCGTTCAGTCTGCCCAGCGTCGGCGAGGCCGGCGGCACCCCGCACATCGATCTGGGCGTCAAGGGGGAACCCGCGGCAGCGGCCGAAGCCTTGGAGTTCCTGCGGGGCGAAGTGCTGCGTCTGGGCGGCAAGCTGGCGCCGCCTGCGGGCTGACGCCGCACGGAATCAAAACGGGGCGCGTCCCCGTTTTGTCGATAAAAAACCGGTTGCCAAATCTTCCAGCAAATTTCACAATACGGGAAAGAACTGTTTGCTGCGTTGCCGCAAGACCGGTCTCTTTCGGTGGCGCCGCGTGAGCCCCATTTCCTTCCTATGTCCCGTCTTTCCACCCCCCGCAATGCGCTGGACGCCGAGGCCGATGGCGCGTCGTCCCACCCCATCGCCATCCAGGTCATCGAGCGCGCCATGCGCCTGCTCGACGCGCTGGCCGCACAGCCCGAACCCGTCACGCTCAAGGAATTGTCCGCGACCACCGGGCTGCACGCGTCCACCGCGCACCGCATCCTGAACGACCTGGTCGTGGGGCGCTACGTTGAAAGAGTGGACAACGGCCTGTATCAGCTTGGCATGCGGCTGCTGGAGCTGGGCTCGCTGGTGAAGGGGCGGCTCAATGTGCGCGAGGCCGCCATCTCGGCCATGCGCTCGCTGCACAAGCTGACGGGACAGACCATCAACCTGTCGGTGCAGCAAGGCGACGAAATCGTCTACATCGACCGCGCCTGGAGCGAGCGCTCCGGCATGCAGGTGGTGCGCGCCATTGGTGGGCGCGCGCCCTTGCATCTCACGTCCACCGGCAAGCTGTTCCTGTCCACGGGTGATACCCGTCAGGTGCGCGCCTATGCCTTGCGCACGGGCCTGGCCGGTCACACCCGCAACAGCCTGACCGACCTGGACCGTCTGGAACGTGAACTGGCGCTGGTGCGGCGTCACGGCTATGCGCGCGATAACGAAGAGCTGGAGCTGGGCGTGCGTTGCATTGCCGCCGGCATTTTCGACGACACGGGCAAGCTGGTCGCGGGCCTGTCGATCTCGGCCCCGGCCGAACGGTTGCAGGACGACTGGATCAAGGCCCTGGTGGATACCGCTGCCAGCATCTCCGAGGCGCTGGGCTACGAGCCATCCGTATCCCCCGGCTTCAATGGACTGGGGCTGGCCGCCGAGGCCATGCGTAGCTGACCGGCGCTTGCCCCTGGAACGAAAAAAAGCCCCGCAAGGGGCTTTTTTCAATGCCGGCCGCAGAAGCCCGCGGCTGCGCCTGTCGGGTACATCCGACGCGGCGGACGTGCCCGACCGGCGCGCTGGCGTTATTGCTGCTCGACGCCGGCCTTCTTGAACAGCTCGGCCCACTGCGGCACCTGCTGTTTCACCTTGGCGTCCAGCGCCTGGGGATTGGCTTCGGCGGTCAGCACCGTGGCGCCCAGCTGCTTCATGCGTTCCTGGAATTTCGGATCCGCCAGACCGGCCTGCAGGCTCTTGATCAGCTTGTCCACCACCGGCTTGGGCGTACCCTTCGGCACCCACATGCCATGCCAGATGCCGACTTCAAAGCCCTTGAAGCCGGACTCGTCCATGGTCGGCAGCTTGGGCAGGGTGGGCACGCGCTGCAGGCTGGTGACGGCGTAGGCCTTGACCTTGCCGCTGTCGATCTGCTGCGTGGTGTTGGTGGTCTGGTCGCAGAGCAGGTCCACCTGCTTGCCCAGCAGGTCGTTCATGGCCGGAGCGGTGCCCTTGTAGGGAATGGTCAGGAGCTGCACGCCCAGGGCTTCGACCAGCATGGTGCCGCACAGGTGGCTGGCCGCGCCGATGCCGGCATTGGCGAGCGAAACCTTGTCCTTGTTCTTTTTGACGTACTCGGCCAATTCCTGGATGGTGTTGGGCGGGAAGTCCGAACGCGCAATGATGGTCATGGGCACATCGACCACCAGGCCGATGGGCTCGAAACTCTTGTAGGGGTCGTACCCCGGATTCTTGTACAGCGACGGCGCCGTCGAGAAGCCGGCGTGCATCAGCAGCACCGAATAGCCGTCCGGCTGCGAGCGGGCCACTTGCGTGGTGCCGATGGTGCCGCCCGCACCGCCCTTGTTTTCGACCACGACGGTCTGGCCCAGCGTGTGCCGCATGGCTTCAGCCAGCGAACGCGCGACGTTGTCCGTCGGGCCGCCTGCGGCGAAAGGCACCACCATATTGATGGGGCGTTCCGGGAATTCCGCGTGGGCGGCGCCGGCCGCGAGCATGGCGCTGGCCGCGAGCAGGGCCGAAAGCGTGCGGGGGATGAGGGTCATGAAGTCTCCAATTGCAGGGTTTTGCTTGCTGCGATGTGTTTTTGACCGCTGACTTATCGTTTGTGTTTATCTGTCATCAGCGTGCAAGCAGTGTAGAAAAGAATTGATACGCCGTCATGTCCGGTATTTCCCGAATCATGGGAAATCCTTGCGCGCCGTCAAACGGGCGACGGGTATGCACTGTTAAAGTGCAAATAGTTGTTGCGTTGCACCAATATTGCTTGACAAGGTTTTTTTGGCCCGTAGAATGTGAATTGTGCAGTGCATCAAACGGGCCGGCGGTAGCTTGTAGTACCAGTTTCCGCGCACGTTTTTAATTTCGTCGCAGACACCATCCTTACCTGCCGGACAGCCTCCGGCTACCCCCTAAAGGAGCAATTCTATGAGCGCTATCCCGCAACAAGTCCTGGACCGTCAAAAAGCCAGCATCAACACGTTCGTGGCCGCCCAGTCGGCTGTGTTTGCCGGTTTCGAAAAATTGGTCGAGCTGAACCTGAAGGTCGTGCGCGCCACCCTGGACGAAGTCGCCCAGAAGTCGCAGCAAGCCACCGAAGTGAAGGATCCGCAAGAAGCCGCCGCGTTTGCCTCCGGCCTGCTGCAACCGGGTGCCGAAAAGGCCCTGGCGTACACCAAGCATGTGTATGACATCGTTGCCGGCGTGCAAGGCAACCTGGTCAAGCTGACCGAAGAACAGATCGCCGAAGGCCAACAGCAGCTGACCGACGCCGTCGAGCAGTTCTCCAAGAACGCCCCCACGGGTTCGGAAAGCGCCGTTGCCCTGATCAAGTCGTCGTTGGCCACCGCCAACAGCGCCTACGATTCGCTGACCAAGGCCGCCAAGCAGGCCGCCGAAGTCGCCGAGTCCAACCTGAATGCCGCCGCGAACGCGACCTTCAAGGCTGCGACGGATGCCGCCGACGCCGCCACCAAGGTTGCCAGCCGCAGCCGCCGCAGCGCCTAAGTATTTGGCGCGCAGTGCTGCGCAAATTGCAGTTATGTAGTACTGTTGAGTGACAGAGCAGAGCTGGAATTAGGGCCACCCTTCGGGTGGCCTCTTTTTTTGCCTGCGTTCTGTGTCTTCGGGCGCCGCGGTGCAAACGTCCGGCGCGGCAAGCCTGCGGCGTGCCGGGTTCAGGTAGCCGGTCTCAGCGTGCGACGGCACGCACGCATTCGCCCACCAGGGCGGGGCCGCGGTAGATCAGGCCCGTGTACAGCTGCACCGCATCGGCGCCTGCCTGCATTTTCTCGAGGGCCTGACGGCCCGACAGCACCCCGCCCACGCCGATGATCGCCAGGCTGTCGCCCAGGCGTTCCTTCAGTCGGCGGATCACCGCCAACGACAATTCATGCACCGGTGCGCCCGACAGGCCGCCGGCTTCGTCGGCATGCGCCATGCCCGTGACGGCCTCGCGCGACAACGTGGTGTTGGTGGCGATCACGCCGTCGATGCCGTGGCGGGGCAGGGCATCGGCGATGGCGTCGATCTGCTCGGTGGTGAGGTCGGGGGCGATCTTCACTGCCATGGGCACGCGGCGCTGGTGCTGGTCTTCCAGGGCCCGGCGCTTGTCCGCCAGCAGCGCCAGCAGTGCCGACAGTTCGTCGCCGCCTTGCAGCGCACGCAGGTTCTTGGTGTTGGGCGATGAAATGTTCACCGTCACGTAGTCGGCATGCGGGTACACGCCCGCCAGACCGATCAGGTAATCGTCCGCCGCGCGTTCGATCGGCGTATCGGCGTTCTTGCCGATGTTCAGGCCCAGGATGCCGCCTTGTTTGCGCCACTGGCTGCGCTGCACATTGGCCAGGAACGCGTCCAGACCCTGGTTGTTGAAACCCAGGCGGTTGATCAGCGCATTGGCGCGCGGCAGCCGGAACATGCGCGGCTTGGGGTTGCCGGGTTGCGCGCGCGGGGTCACCGTACCCACTTCCACGAAGCCGAATCCCAGATTGCCCAGCGCATCGATATAGGCGCCGTTCTTGTCCAGGCCCGCGGCCAGGCCGATCGGGTTGGCCAGCTGCATGCCCATCAGGGTGCAGGGCGCCTTGGGTTGCGCGTGCAGCAGCTTGCGGGTGGCGCCGCAATCGTAGGCCCGTTGCAGTCCCGACAGGGTGACTTCGTGGGCGGTTTCCGCGTCCATGGCGAACAGCGCCGGGCGGGCCAGGGGGTAGGCGTGGAAGAGGATCGACATGGAGCGGGATTGTAAAGCGTCTTTGGCCGCCCTTGCCGCAGCGGGGCGGGGTCAGGCCGGATCGGCTGGCGGGGGCGCGGCTGGCGTAGGCGCTTCGCGCCAGTTGCCGTCGATCAGGTACTGGGCCGGGTGGAAACTGGCCTTGTACGACATCTTGCGGCTGTCTTCGATCCAGTAGCCCAGGTACAGCCACGGCAGGTTGAGCGTGCGGCACTGTTCGATCTGCCACAGGATGCTGTAGGTGCCCAGGCTGCCCGGCACGTCGGGATCGTAGAAGGTGTAGACCGACGACAGGCCGTCATCCAGCACGTCGATGATGGACACCATCATCAGGATGCCGCCCGGGTCGCGGAATTCGACCAGGCGGGTATTGACGCGGCTGGTCAGGAGGAACTGCGCATATTGAGTGCGGCTGTCTTCGTCCATGCCGCCGCCGGGATGGCGACCCTGCTGGTAGCGGGTGTACAGCCGGTAGTGTTCCGGCGACCAGGCCAGTTCCGCCACGAAGGACTGCAGGTCGCGGTGGTCGCGCCAGGCGCGTCGTTGGCTTCGATTGGGGGCGAAGCCGGCGGTGTCCACCCGCACCGGCACACAGGCGTGGCAGTTGTCGCAATGCGGGCGGTAGGTGAACAGGCCGCTGCGGCGAAAGCCTTGCTCGACCAATTGGGAATACGTGCCGGCGTTGATCAGGTGGCCGGGCGCGGCCACCTGCGACCGTGCCTGGCGTCCTGGCAGGTAGCTGCAAGGGTAGGGAGCGGTCGCATAGAACTGCAGCGTGGAGAAGGGTAATTCTTTAAGCTGGCTCATCTGGGGTCCCGGCGTGCGGCGCCAAGTCCGTGACGGGATAGGTACATATTAACGCCTAACCCGGGCATCGATGTGGCGTCAGGTCCCGGCTTGGGGATAGTCCGGGGCAGTGCCCGGGCGGCTGGCGGCTGGCGCCAGGGGAATCAGCCGGCCGGCGCTGTCCAGGCGGCCGGGCGCCCAGGCGATGGCGGGGGCGGCGGTGGCGGCGCGCACATGCGACAGGAAATGCGAGCGCGGTACGGGCCTGGCGCCCAGACTGGCCAGGTGGCGGGTCTGCTGCTGGCAGTCGATCCATTGCACGCCCTGGGCGGTCACATAGCGCACCAGGTAGGCCAGGGCGATCTTTGACGCATTGGGCACGCGTGTGAACATCGATTCGCCGAAGAACATACGGCCCAGGCTGATGCCATAGAGGCCGCCGGCCAGTTCGCCGTCTATCCACGTTTCGATGCTGTGCACGTAGCCGGCCTCGTGCCAGGCGCGATAGGCCTGGCGCATGGCGGCGGTGATCCAGGTGCCCGGCTGGCCGTCTCGTGGCGCGGCGCATTGCGCCATGACATCGGCAAAGGCCGTGTCGACCCGCACGTCGATGCGCGGGGTGGCGGCGGTTTCCTGGCTGGCGACCTGCCGCAGCAATTTACGCAGCGAATGCGACGGGGCGAAATCCTTGCACGCCAGCACCATGCGGGGGTCGGGACTCCACCACAGGATGGGCTCGCCTTCGGAATACCAGGGAAAGATGCCGTTGGAATAGGCCTGGATGAGCCGGTCGGTGGTCAGGTCGGCGCCAGCCGCCAGCAGGCCGTCCGGATCGGTCAGCGCGAATTCGGCCGGTGGGAACGGCGTGTCTGCAGCAAGCCAGGGCAGCTTCAACGGTGCGATTCGAGGGTGTAGTGGTGAGGGCCGAACGTGCCGCGCTTGCGGTCCTCGAAATAGCGTTGCAGCGTGGTCGCCACGGTGCGGAACGCCAGGTCGTCCCAGGGGATGTCGGCCTCGTCGTAGAAGCGGGCTTCCAGGCTTTCCGGGCCGGGATCCAGCTCGGGGCCCAGCACCTCGGCCAGGTAGAAGACGTGCACCTGCTCGATCTGCGGGACGTCGATGATGGTGTAGATCTCGCCCAGCCGGATGCGCGCGCCGGATTCTTCCAGCGTTTCCCGGCCGGCGCCCTGGGCGGTGCTTTCGCCCAGTTCCATGAAGCCCGCCGGCAGCGTCCAGGTGTTGTAGCGTGGCTCGATGGCGCGGCGGCACAGCAGCACGCGGTTGTCCAGCACCGGCACCGTGCCTACCACCAGGCGGGGGTTCTGGTAATGGATGGCGCCACAGTGGTCACAGATGTCGCGTTCGCGGTTGTCGCCCTCGGGCACCCGGCGGTTCACGGGCGAGCCGCATTGGCTGCAGAAATTCGCACGGCGGGGCGCGGGAAAGTATTCGAGGGGCGATTTGGCGGTCATGGGATCGATTCTACCGGCTGTGGCGTCGGCTGGCTCGCCGGGCGGGGGGCGCCGGGGTCCGGCCGCCGAAGCGTTCTTCGAGGTGCTCGACGAACGAACGCACCTTGGGTGACAGGAAGCGCCGGTGTGGGTAGACGGCGTACATGGAAATCGGGGTGTGGCCGTAATCCTGCAGCAGCGCCACCAGACGGCCCGCGCGCACGTCCTCGCCCACCAGGAATTCCGGCTGCAGGATCACCCCGTGTCCGGCCAGGGCGGCCGTACGCAGCACGTCGCCGTTATTGGCGCGCAGCGCCGCATTGACCCGCACCAGGTGGGTGATGCCGTCTTTCTCGAAATGCCATTCGTTGCCCGTGCTGGCATAGGCGTAATGCAGGCAGCGATGTTGCTTCAGGTCTTCAGGCACTTGCGGCGCGCCGTGGCGCTCCAGGTAGGCGGGGGCCGCGCACACCAGCAATTGCTGAGGCGCCAGCGGCCGCGCCACCAGCGATGAATCCTGCAGCGGTCCGATGCGCACCGCGACGTCGTAGCCATCTTCGACCAGGTCCACCACGCGGTCATTCAGGTCCAGGTCGATCACCACGTCCGGATAGCGCAGCAGGTATTCGGCGATGGCCGGGCCCAGGTGCAGGATGCCGAAGGACACCGGCGCGCTGATCCGCAGGCGGCCGCTGGGGGCCTGGCCTTCGGCTTGCAGCGACAGTTCCAGGTCGGCCACTTCCGCCAGGATCGGGCGTACCCGGTCGTAGAAGGCGCGGCCCGCGTCGGTCATGCTGAGCTTGCGGGTCGTGCGGTTCAGCAGTCGCACGCCATACTTTTCTTCCAGGTAGGCGATCTGCCGCGTGACCACGGAACGGGCCTGGCCCATCTTGTCTGCGGCGGCCGCGAAAGAGCCCAGTTCGACGACCCGGGCGTAGGTCTGCATCGCAGTATGAGTGTCCATATCGTGTTCGGCATTGTTACCAATCGGGGAACAATAAGTTGCGATTTTGCATGTTTATCTTTGTTTTTGGAATCGCAAGAATAGCGGCCATGAAGAATCTTCCCGTCCTGGGCGATTCGCTCACGGAGAATGCAATGATCGATACCCGTACCGCGCCTTATGCCGCGCTTTTGCTCCGCATCGCGCTGGGCGTGATGTTCCTGGCCCATGGCCTGACCAAGCTGCTGGTGTTCACCCTGCCGGGCACCGCGCAGTTCTTCGCCAAGATCGGCTTTGCCGGCTGGTTGGCCTATCCGGTGACCTTCTTCGAGATCGGCGCTGGCGTCCTGTTGATCCTGGGCGTCGTGCCGCGCTGGATCGCCGTCATTGCCACGGTACAGCTGTTCGTGGCCGCCACCGTCCACTTCGGCAATGGCTGGGGTTTCAGCAATCCCAATGGTGGTTGGGAATACCCCATCTTCCTCTCGGTCGCAGCCGCCGTGCTGGCGCTGTTGGGGGATGGCAAGTTCGCGTTGGTCAAGAGTGGCCGCGGCTGATCGCCACGCGCATCAGTCTGTCTACCCGATTGGACGTCGCCCCCGGGGCGGCCGGCCCCTAGAATGGTCCGGCCGCCCCGGTATTTTTCATCTGGAGATTCCATGACGTTCATGAAGCGCGCCTTTGGCGCTGTCCTGATTGCCGCCGCTTTGTCGCCCGTGGCCTACGCCTCGCCTGAGCAGGAAGCCGCCAACAAAGAGGCCGTGCTGGCCTTCTACGAAAAGGGCTTGAACCAGAAGGATGCGGATGCCGCGTTGAAATATGTAGGCGACCGCTACGTGCAGCACAATCCCAATGCGGCCGACGGCCCCGAGGGCTTTCGCAAATTCGTCGCCTTCCTGCGCGACAAGTACCCGCAGTCCAAAAGCGAGATCAAGCGCGTCTTCACCGACGGCGACTATGTGATCCTGCACGTGCATGCCGTGCGCGAGCCGGGCTCGCGCGGCAACGCCATCATCGACATCTTCCGCCTGGAAAAGGGCAAGATCGTCGAGCACTGGGATGCGGTCCAGCCGATCCCTGAGCAATCGGCCAATAGCAACGGCATGTTCTGACGCGGGGCGTCGGGCAAGGGATCGCCGCGCGTGGCTTACTCGGTGCGGGCCGGTCTGCCCGTCGCAGCCTGGGCGACGGGATTCGCCTGAAATCCCAGCGTGCTGGCGAGATCGTGCTGATCGATCTGGCGCAACGGCGCGGCGGGGTAGGCGTGCGGCAGCTTCACGCTGAGCGCTTGCTCGCAAGCCAGGCCGTCCAGCGCATCCAGTAGCGGCGCGCCGTCCTGCGTCGTCAGCCGCTCCAGTAGCGCAGGCAGGTCGCGGTCCAGGATGATGCCTGGCCCCAGCGGGGTCATGGCATAGAGCTGGCCACTGTCGTCCAGCCACCAGCCGCTGACGGTATCCACTGCGGCATCGGTGTGCGTCACCAGTGTGCGGCTGTCATCGCTCAATCGGAGCACATACGGTGCGGCATCCAGCCGCAAGTACACGCGCTGCGGGCCGTTCTGGAAGAACCAGCGGCCGGCCTCGTCGTGTTCATAGTTGCGGTTGATGAAGCCCAGGATCTGCGCATTGGTGATGGACTCGCCCGGGCCGCCTTGCGCGGCCTGGCCTTGCGGATGCAGGCGCCAGCGTCCGCGTGCGTCCAGCGACAGCCAGCCGAACACGGCCGGCACGTCGGGCCAGCGGGCGATGGCGTCTTTCACCGAAGGGTCCATGGTTCAGGGGCGGATGATGATGGGGGGCGGGTTGATGACGATGGCGGGTGCCGGCATCGGCACCATGACCGGCTGCGGCGCGCCGTAGCCATAGCCGTAGTCGTCGCGGCATTTGCGCTTTTCGCGGTAGTCGCCATTGCGCTTCCACTTGCGCTCGACCTCACAGGCGCCATCCCAGTACTTCTCTTTGTACTCGCCGCGGCCATGGCCGTGCTTGTGGCGGTGGTGATGGCGGTCGGAATCCGCTTCGGCCGCCAGTGGCGCCAGCGCCATCAACGTCGCCGCAGACAGGGCGAGCAGGGTAGAGGGCGCGCGCCGCAGGGTATGGTTTTTCTGATTGTGGGGCATGGCTTCGTCGTTCAATGAAAACGGCGTCACCTTAGCAACCAATCGATTGACCGGGCGTAGGGATGGGTAACGAGATGCAGGGGGAGGGTACTGCAGGAGGGGGGAGATACTGGAGGCGCAAGCCGGAATCGAACCGACGTACACGGATTTGCAATCCGCTGCATAACCACTCTGCCATTGCGCCAGTACTGCAAGAAAAAAGGAAGCTCGGTGTTGGCCGGTGCTTCCTTTTTTTGTATTTGGAGCGGGAGACGAGTCTCGAACTCGCGACCTCAACCTTGGCAAGGTTGCGCTCTACCAACTGAGCTACTCCCGCTTGGGTACTGCTGGGCTTGTTTTCAAGCCTTACTGCATCTGTTCTTGGCGGGGACTTTTGAAAAAAGGCCGTGTCCACCAAAGACAGCGATTATACACAGTTTTCCGAATTGTGCCGATGCGTGAGCCGGAAACCGGATCTTCCAGCTACGTTGCCGCCGTCATGAAACGGCCTGCTGCGTAAATGCTGGAGCGGGAGACGAGTCTCGAACTCGCGACCTCAACCTTGGCAAGGTTGCGCTCTACCAACTGAGCTACTCCCGCGCGGGGCACTGCGGTACTGCTTTGAAGAGGCGAGAGTATACATCAAATCCGCCAAGGGTCAACGAAGCGCGTCGCCATCATGGCCCAGGCCAAATTGCGCTTCTTGGCGCTTTTTCGCCAGGCGGTCGCGTTGCACTATGTCGGTACGCGGTGTCGTCCGCAACCCATTCAAGAAAGGTACGAGTGAAATGAGCCAGCGTTTGAATTACTTCGAGGTGTCCGCCGAACTGTCCAGGCACTACCTGGACTTCAGCGCCTCCCTGAAAAAGAAGGCCGTCATCAAGGAGTTCAATGACCTGGTGACCATCCGCGCCTCGCAGATCAATGGCTGCGGCTTCTGCCTGGACATGCACGTCAAGCAGGCCAAGATCGGCGGCGAGCGCGAACTGCGCCTGCACCATATTGCCATCTGGCGCGAGTCTACGCTGTTCAGCGCACGCGAACGCGCCGCGCTGGAATGGACCGAAGCCCTGACGGTGCTGCACCCGCACGGCGTGTCCGACGCGGTCTATGAACAGGTTCGCAGTCAGTTGTCCGAAGCAGAAATCTCGGACCTGACCTTCCTGGTCGTGGGCATCAATGGCTGGAATCGCTTGAACGTTGCCTTCCGCACCGAGCCCGGCTCGGCAGATGCCGCATTCGGCCTGGACAAGGCCGGATTGAACTGAGGCGCGGTGGGCGTTGGCCCGTATCGTGGTCTGCCAAGGCCTGTCCGTCGGGGCAGGCCTTGTTCACATCAGCGCAAGAATCCTGCGGCCAAGCTGCTCGGCCCGTTCCTGCGATTCGATGTTGGTAAAGCTCATCAACAGCCCGGACCCGCAGGGCGCGGCCGTCGACCAGCGCGACAGCGCGTGCGCATAGATGCCGTTCTCGACCATGCGGCGGGCCAGCGGGCGATCGGTGTGATGTCCCTTCATCCTGACCAGCAGATGCATGCCGCCCGGTTGCGGATTGATGGGCATGTCCGGGCCGAACACCTTGGACAAGCCCGCTGCCGTGGCCTCGCGGCGCTCGGAATACAGCCGCCGCATGCGTTGGATATGCCGTGCGAAATGCCCCTCGGTCATGAACGCGCAGACCAGCGCCTGGGTCAGGCCGGGGATGCCATTGCCAAGCACGCGATTGACGTCCTCGAAACGCCTGATCTGGGCTTCGGGCACGACCAGGTAAGCCAAGCGGATGCCGGGAAACATGACCTTGCTGAAGGTGCCCGCATATAGCACACGGCCATGGCGATCCAGGCTTTTCAGCGCCGGCAGCGGCCGGCTGATGTAGCGGTATTCGCCGTCGTAGTCGTCTTCCACGATCCAGCGCTGGTTGCGTTCGGCCCACTCCAGCAGGGCCTGGCGCCGGGTCAGAGACAAGGTCACGCTCAGCGGGCTTTGGTGGGCGGGCGTCACGACCGCGGCACGGGCCTGTGGCGCTTGTTCGATGCCGCGCGCGACCATGATGCCCTCGGCATCCACCTCGATCGGGGCCAGTTCCAGGCCGGCGTGGGTCAGCAGTTCGCGCGTGGGCGGGTAGCCCGGATCTTCGACCCACACCTGCTGGCCCGGTTGCAGCAAGGCCTGGATCACCAGGTTCAGGCTTTCGCGATAGCCGGAGGTAATGAACACTTGCGAGGGCGTGCAATGAATGCCGCGCGCCACCTGCAGGTGTGCGGCGATGGCGGTACGCAGCGCGGGCAGTCCGTCGGCAGGTGGATATGACAGGTCGGCCGCCTGCGTGGCGCGCAGGTGGCGGGCGCCCAGCCGCGCCCAGATCTTGCGTGGAAATGCATCCAGCGCTGGCAGTCCCATCTGGAAGGGCAGTACCGACGGTGGGTGGCGCCAGGTGTCAGGGTCCGGCTTGACCGGGGCGGGCGCCGGCTTGGTCACGGTGTGTGCCTGCAATCCCGGTGTCACCACGGTCCCGGCCTGCCCGCGCGGCTGCACATAGCCTTCGGCGTGCAACAGCGAGTAGGCCATCTCGATCGTGCCGCGCGCCACGCCCAGGTCCTTGGCCAGCGCCCGCGCCGACGGAATCCGGTCGCCGGGCTTGAGCATGCCCTGGGCAATGGCCCCGCGGAACCGGTCATAGATCTGGCGGTACAGCGGTTCGTCACTGGCAGCGGCGGGCGGAAGGCTATCAATGGGAGACCGCGTCATGGCCTAGTCCAAAGTTCAATTTATGGTTCTTCAAATTATGGCATGGGCTGACTAGCATGATGTCTGCTTCGGTCGGTTTCGGCCGCAGGCCCGATTCACGGCAAGACTGCCAGGACAGGACGATCAAGACATGAGTGACCCGAACATCCGCCACCTAGAAACCGCCGACGAGCTGCGCGCTGCGTTTCCCGTCATGCAGCAATTGCGCCCGCATCTGGCCGACGAGTCTGATTTTGCCGCCCGCGTGGCCCGCATGCGTGCTGAAAACTACGCGCTGCTGGCCGTCTGGGAAGGGGGCGAGCCGGTGGCGCTGGCGGGCTACCGCTACCAGGAAAACCTGATCTATGGCCGTTTCCTGTACGTGGACGACCTGGTGACCACCGAGCGCAGCCGCGGCGGCCGCCACGGCGCCCGCCTGCTGCAGGCGCTGGAAGGCATCGCCCGCGAGGCCGGCTGCGCCAAGCTGGTGCTGGACACCGGCCTGGCCAACGCGCTGGCGCAGCGTTTCTATTTCCGCCAGGGCCTGTTGACCGGCGCCATGCGTTTCTCGAAAGTGCTGGGAGGCCAGGCAGCATGAGCATCCTGCGTTTGACTTGCAGCCCGCGTGGCGTGGAATCAGAGAGCCACCGCCTGTCCCGGATCGTCGTCGATCAACTGGCGCGGCACGATCCCGTGCGAGGGCGTGACATCGTCGAAATCGATGCCAACCTGCTGCCCCACGTGGACGTGGACTACGCCTGCGCCTTGGGTTCGCCCGCCGATCCGGATGCCGAGGTCTGCGGCCGCGGTTCGTTGCGCCAGTCCGACCAGTTGATCCAGTCGCTGTCCGAAGCCGACTACGTCGTCATCGCCACGCCCATGCACAACTACACCGTGCCGTCCGCCTTGAAAGTATGGATCGACCACGTGGTGCGGGTGCGCAGCACCTTCAGCATCACGCGCGAAGGCAAGATCGGCGTGTTGGCCGACCGGCCGGTGTATGTCGCGGCCTCGTCGGGCGGCGTGTTCTCGGGGCCCGATGCGCGGCAGCCCGACTTCCTGACGCCCTACCTGAAAGTGGCCCTGGCTACGATCGGCCTGAAGCGCCTGACCTTCTTTTCGGTGGAAGGCACCGCCATGGGTGGCCAGGCGCTGGAGGCAGCAAGACAGCGCGCCCAGGAGCAGATCGCGGGGCATTTCGCGGCGCGGTAATACCGCCCTGCAAAGCAGGACTCGCCGCCATTCGCCGGGCGGCGTTTTTCATGCGCGGCGGTCGGGCTGGCGTGCTAATGCGTGGCGCCGTCAGCGGCGGACCTCGGTGATCCGGGCGTAGCCGGGCGCGAACGGCTCGATCGCGCACCCGGCAGGTACATCAGGGAACGCGGCTTGAGAAAAGACCAGCCCCCCATAATCCAGGTCGTTGTCCTCTGCGGCAGTAGCAAATGCCAGAAGGTCGTAGACTTCGGCGCCAAAAACCGCGCGACGATATCCTGAAAGCGCCTGAAGGCGTGCATAGAGCGCGCGGCTGATCATTTCCAACGGACGGGCATCGCATAGCTCGGGCCGTGACGGCAGCGTCGAAGGGATGCCGTAACCCATTCCCAGTGGCCACACCTCGACAAACCACAGACCCCGCTGGTGACTATGGCTTGCCGAGCAGACGGCGGGCGGGTTGCCGGGCAGTTCGATCACAAGATCATGGAAGTGCGCCATGACTGCCGTGGCCACGCGTTCGTTCGAGCCGCAATCGACCGCTAGATTGAAATATATCGCCATGACGCTCTCCAGGGATGTACGACGCGCTTCGACGCGAGGCGTCAGTCCAATGCGTCCATGGGGTCATGGCGCCATCCACACGTCTTCGTAACCCTGGTCATCTACGATGAATTTCGCTCCGGGCGGCAGGTGCAGGTAGCGGACGATCAGGGGCAGCATGTCCGCCAGGTGTGCCGTGTGGACAGGCTGATAGAAATCATCCGCATCGGAATAGTTGCCGCAGTGAATGAACCAGCTGATCGTGCCGTTTTCCGGCAGGACGATACGCGTGCCATAGACGGGCATCTGCCCCAGGGTCGAGATGGCCACCGCCACTTGGTCTTCGGGCGGTATGGCCGGCAAGCCGTGCGCGGCGCAGACGGCTTGCGCCAGGGAGTCAGACGTAGCAGGGTTCATTCGGTCATCGGTCGGGGCTCACGCCATAGGACGCGTTGCCCGATGCGCATGCAAACGTAGAAAGAAAATAAGGGGTAGAGCGCGTAGATGATATCCCCGAATGGGGCTTTGAATTCAGCCGGAAAGGAATAGGCGCAATGTGTGGTGAAGAGCCATCCCGCCCGCGCGACGAGATCGAAGCGGGCGTCAAGCAGATCAAGCGCGGTCAGATGGGCAAAGAGGAGGGCGCACATCAGGATGGCCGCAAGGATTGTCAGTGCCAAGCACAGAAGACCGCAGCGTACCCACCCTGCGACGCGCCTGGCGATGGCAAACCACATCAATGAGAGGGTCGATGCGAGCAGCAGGCTTAGCAAGGCGTAGTCGAGCGCGGTCCGTGGGTCCGGCGTTGTCACGCAGGGTTCCCCCGCGGTGGTGCCAATGAGCCAAATGCCGAGGCTGATGAGCAGAGCGCCGATAAGCGCGCGACGTCGCGGATTGACAAGCATGACGTCCTATTTACTCGAATAGCTTGACGATGCTTGGTGAATACAAGTCAGGGTACTTCTTGGCGGAGGATAGGACGGATTGCTGCACCGTTACACCTTGTACCGATGGACGAACAGCAATGTAGCTGGGTGAATATGCCGGGGCCGTTTTTTCTGCGCCAGCGGCGATCAGGGCTTTGACGCAATCAGGGTTGTCAGACATGGCGGCCTCCCCCAACGGTGTTTCCACCGGATGCGGCGTTTTCTGTACATGTGTGGCGTCAATGGAAGTGCCGGGCTTCAGGAGCAGCGCAATACGCTTGCCGGCCTCTGGGTCGGGTTTGCCTTTCATGTCGAAGGCTCGCGAGCAGACAAAGTGCAAGGGAGTCGAACCTACGTCGGTGATGACATAGGAATCGGCGCCAGCGGCAATCAGCAGCTGGATGACCTCCAGGCTGGAGGCGCCCTTCCCCGTCAAAGAAGAAAATCCATTTCCCACCAATTGTTTGGCATCTGCGCCGGAGGCCAAGAGGAGCTTCACCAATGCCGGCTGTGGATGTTGGGTGTTGCCACCTTGGGCCGCCAGTATCAGCGGCGAGACACTGCGGCCTTGTGCGATCACATTCACATTGGCGCCAGCCTTGATCAAGCTGTTCACCATGCGTACATCTTTGGCGGATGCGACGGGGCTGTCTATGTGGTTAAGTGTCGCGAGCAGCACCGTCTCGCCGTTGGCTTGAATCGGCGCGTTGACATCAACAGGCTGCTTGAGAAGAAGGTCGACGATATCGGGCAACTTCTCACTGAGGGCTAGAGACAGGGGCCGACCCGTGGGATTGGCACCATGCTTCAGCAAGTCCTTGATGTCGGCCATCGACTTGGACGTCTTGTCGTACGGATAGTTGCCAATCGCGTTGTAGAGCTGCTGCGACAGGTCTTCCGATTGTCCAAAGGACACCGACGGAAGCAATGCCATCGCGGCGGCTACCGTGCTGGCAATCATCAGTCGTTTCGAATGCTTGGTTACGGCCTGAGTAAAGGAGCCATTCATTCTAAGTATCGGCATGTCTGTGTGCGGTCGTTTATGTGTTGGAGGTATCTCGGCGTGGTCGGCTATGGCATGGGCATGGCCGAGCGAATGGCCGATTCTCAAGTGCGTGGGGGCCGCGCACCATTGGAATATTCTGAAATTGACGGCTAGCTTTGGTCCGACAAGGCCGGCATGCCATCACGCGACAAGCGACGCGGCAACAGATCGTCGGGGTAGCAGAAATGCCAAAGCGGTGCCGTGGGCAAATCCACGGATAGCGATTGCGCTAGTCGTTCATAGGATTCTCGTTGGAGATCGCCATTACCCGTCGTTAGGCGACTGACCTGCCGGCGCCAACCGCCACTGCGCAATACCACGACAAAGGCGTAACGACTGAGGTCGTTGTCACTGCGGGAAATTTTTCTGACTAACCATACGCGCAAGGAAAATCGGCGAATCGGCTTGATGTCTTCTAGCAGTTGACGGCACTGCCGCAATGGCAAGCCATGCGGCTCCAGCGTATCGTCGGGGTGAATGGCGTGCAGTTCCTGGGCGACCAGCGTCCGGCGTTTGAATGCCTCATCGGCCCGGTAACGGTGCCGTGCCGTTGCCGGAGCATCTCCTCTTGCCAGGCTCAGGAGCGTCAACGCTCGTGAGCAGCGCAGTTCCTCATGGCGGTTCAATTCCATCGCCCGCTCCAGGCTGCGAGCGGCATCTTCATATTGGCCTTGATCGCGCTGTGCGCAGCCTACCGCATAGAGTACGTTCGGATCATCTGGAGCGAGTTCCAGGGCATGCTGCAGTTCTTCCTGGCGGCTGGGCTCCAGCAGTAGCCGGCTGTTTTCCGCCAAGGCCAACCAATCATGTGCCGAAAAGCGCTGCGTCGCATGGCGCAGGTGCAAGACTTCCCGCTGTGTCAGAGTTTCCTGCCAGTGCCGGTGGTGGTCACCCCAATCCGATTCGATGGCATTCAACCATTGCGCATCCATTTTTTCCGTGGCTTGATGGATAAGCCCTGCGGGTAGCACCAAATGAAGCGCGCTGGCGTGGGCCTGGCATGCAGTGGCGGCGTTCAGATCCGCCCCCAGGTGTTTGGCGCGGTCGGCTAGTGCGGGATGGGTATCGTCATCAATGGAGAGGGGGCGAAGGGCGTGGTAGAGCCATTCCGTCGCAACTGCCGGAGCAATGCCCTTTGGGTTCGTGAAAAGCGCCAGTTGCGTGAATGGATCGCCGATTGGCGTCAGCGAGTGCCTGGCTTGGCGCCAGACCCTGGGCCAGAATTCGGCAGCGAGGTAGGCGTCGGCAATCGCCAGCGAGTAAAGAGCTTGGATTGCTGTTTGAGGACCATCCCAGCGGGCGGATATGCCATCGGCGACGTATTCGCCTGCGCGTCGAACCGCGAACGTTCTGGCATCCAGTCGGGGGACGTACCAACACAGAAATCGGTGTAGGCCAAAACACGAAATCAGGTGCGTCCAGCGCGATAAGGAAAATGACGAGAGGCTTGTGATCGACAGTTCGTGCTGCAAATTGGTCAGACAATGGCGTAAGGCATGGATGCGGCGTGTGAGCAGGCCATGGCGGCCGACAAGGTGTCCGAATTCGTGGGCGATCACTGCGCCGATCTGTTCGGGTGGCAAAAAACACAGCAAGGGCAGGCCGATTTCCATCGTATGGCTTGTTTTGCCTGCCAAGGGAATTCGCGCGTGCTGCGAGATGCTGGCATTCAGGCGGTTGGACAACACCACCGAGCTCAGGGCTGGGCCTGAGACACGGAGTCGAACGGCGTCGATCAAATGGAAGAGCGCGGGTGCATCCTTTGGCCGTAGTTGCTGACCTTCGTGAACGGTCGGTGGTGCAAAGCTGCGTCGCAGTGCCCTGAGCGTCCCGATGACGTGGAACGCCGCTGCAAGCACCGATATCGCCGAGGGTACTCCCTCTAGCACCGGGAAAATCTTGATGGCAAGCCAAAGCAGGATCACGGCTGGGCCGAGCACCAGGCTGGCGATGCCGGCATAACCCAGCGCCAGCCAAAGCCATATTCGGAGGCGTTCTTGCCCGTAAGCCGCATTTTCATCCGCGGGGGGGATGCCAGCCCCCGGGAGGCCTTCAGCCATGATCGGGTTCGCCGCGGCCAAAGGTTTGCTGGCGGGCGCGTTCGTCTACCTTGCGGCGGTCCTGATGAAACGCCAGGGCGGCACGCCACCCTCCTAGGAATTGGCCGCGCCGGTAGATGCGATGAGCCAGCCCCTGAGTCAAAGGGTTGTCTGGAAAGATTCCCAGCGCCCGATCGATCCAGATTTTCGCCAGATACCGATTGGGCGAACATCCACGACCTTCAAGGAAGACCAAGGCATAGCGGAAGGCGGCCCAGTGAGTACTCATGTCGTCTTCTTGCCTCCAGAGCCAGGGAAGGACATGGTCGAGGCTGAGGCGCTTGTCTTCCTCGTTGTGGCTGAACATCGTCAGCAACCGTGCCAGGTGCCGTGCCGATGTGGTTTCAACTCGGCTGAGGCGAGGGGCATTTTCCCAGGTGTGCTCCAACCACTGCTTCAGCTCGAGGTAGGTATCGGTGTCGAGCGCTTCGCTCTCTTCCATTAGCTTCCATGCAACGTTAATGCGAGCTATGTGACAGCCGGCCTCGGCGGCCCTGCGCAACCATCGGTCAGACAGTGCCTTGTCGAGAACCGATACGTGCGGGTAAATTTTGCCGGCATACAGGTCGCTCATTCCCAGCATCGCCATGTCGTCGCCGCGCGCTGCACACTCCTGCCACAAGAACTGGATGGCTTCGAGGGGCACGACTTCCGCCAGGTTGCTTCCGGCTTGGACGATATTGAACCCGGGGAGGTCTGTCTTCAGCGCCTGATCGATCAAAGCCTCGGGGTTGTGAGCCGACGGTTCAAAGCCTAGTACCCCAAAACGGCAGCCTACCGCCGCGATTAGCAGCGCCTCGCGGTTGTCGCCCCACTTTGCTGCGCGATCAAGCACCCGGCTGAGGAGGTTCTTCGGATCGGGCAGGCCTTTGAACCAGAGGCAGGCCTGTAAGGTGTAGATCGTATTTGGATACGCAGAGTCTGTGAGGTCCGTGACGGTAGGGCCTGTCTCCAGTGCCTGGGCCAGCAGATCATAGGCTTGGCCCAGCCTTGCAGCGTCCCAGATCGCGACGGCGTCTTGCTCACTGCGCGCGAGGTTTCTCTGGAAGTCCGCGAATAGACATAGTGCGTGTACCCGGCTTATCGGTGTCAAGTCCAATGCCAGGCAGCGTTCGAACTCTCTTGTGTATGCCGCGATCTGCTCGTTATCGTCCGCGTCTGGGTAGTCCTGGTAACCCAGGTAATCAAGCGCCTGTGTGAAGCGCAATTCGTCGCGTTGCTGATCGCTGAGCGCGGCGCAGATCGGGCCCTCTATGAAGGCCTCCATTTCGGCGTGGCTTCCACCCCAGCGCGGGTACAGAAAATACAGGTAGTCTTCAAGCAGATAGCTATCGCCGGTGCGGGCCTGCAAGGCAAGGCGCAGCCAATAGGTCTTGGCGTCGTCGAGCTCGCCCGGAGCGCGAGGCGGCATGGTGATCGGGATGGAATCCGGGATGTCGGCCAAACCGTCGCCATATTGACTGAGTAGGGTGAGTCCGCCATCCCAGGCCTCCTGGCTCCATTGCGCCTGGAATTCGGTTTGGCCCGTCGGCTCCTGGTTCTGAGTCACGTTGGCGAGCCACTGGGGTTCTCCCAGGTAGGCAGTCAAGCGCATCATGCGATGAAGCGCCAAGGCCGGACGCGGGTGCAGAGTGATGGCGCGCAGGTAGGCCACTTGCCCATGATCGCGGGCCATTTGCGCGCCAACCCATTGCGCGTCATCGACGTAGTCGGCGCAGTACCCCGATCGGATCTTGCCGGCCGCGACTTCCCAGGCAGTGCCGTAGAGCAAATGGGCATGGTACGAGTTGGGGGAGACAATGCACCAGGCGCGTAGCTGCACCATCGCGTTGGCCAGGTCAGGCGATTTGTTGATCAGTTGGTGAACATGCCAGGTGTATCCGTAGTCCTGCCACGGAGCGTCCAGCCACTCGGTCGCGGCAGCGTCGAAATAGGCTTCCAGCGGTGCGAAGTCTCCCGCGGCGAGGTAATTGCGCAAGGTGTCGCGTTGTGCACGCAGGGATTCGATGGTCTGGGGGGGATATGGCATGTCGGTGGTATCCGGGGCGTTTTGATCGCCGCTTGGCCCGTCAATCCGACAGACGGCATCGATCCTGGCAAGGCGGAGGAGGCGACATTCTCCGGCCCGTCATGGATCGATGGAATTAGAAGAATCTGAATTTGATCAATGGCCAGGCCAGCGCGCATTCATTGCGCCGTGGCGGTTGTCTAGGGCAGTCGGATGCGTCCCAGCAGCCAAACTTCCAGGTAGTGCTCGGCAGCGTCCTTCGTGACTGAGCGTTCGTCGCCCGCCCAGGCCGTATCGAAAAAGATGATCCGCCGCTTGCTCGTCGTCGAGACGACCCGCGGCTCGCCATTCACATAGGAAAAATTCAGCTGCAGCGTGTCTGTCCAGAGGCCTTGATGCGCTTTGTAGGCGTAGCCCTTTGCCTCGACAAGGATCAGTTCTCTGTCCATGGCTGAAACATCGCGCCAGGTCAGGCCGAGGTATCGCGCACCGTCGAGCGGTGCCGGCATGAGCGCGATGAGGGCGATGGCGATGCCGAGCGCCAGAAGCAGTGTGGCGAGGGCAAGCCGGGCTAGGCGGTTGAGCATCTGTTGCCGTGAAAAACGCTGAGCATCAAGTTGAGATCGCCGGCGCCTTTTCTCCACCCCTGGCCCAGTACAGCGTCAAGACCTTCAGCGCCTCCGAGCCCAGCAACAAGGTGAGGTTCAGCGCCACGCTGGGGGTGGCCGAGAGCGGCAGCAGCAAAGGGATGAATGACAGCGAAGGCACTGCCAGCAGCAGCCGCAGCGGCACCTGGGCGTATGCCAGGCGCGGTGCGTAGCGGTTGCCGCGCAGGAACAGGATGGCCGAAGCCGCGATGGATAGCGTCAGCAGGACGGACAGGCCAAACACCAGCGTCTGGAATGCTGGCGAGTGATCCAGCTGATGAAACTCGACCAGGTCGGCATGGATCGGGATGCGCCCGCGATGGACGTTGGATGCGACGAAGTGGATAGCATATAGCGCATCCATGCCACCCCAGAAGAGGAAGACGCCGCGTTTCATTCGAGGGCCTTGCGACGCGGGCGGGCGCGTGGGTTGATCGGGAGCGTGCGTCGTCCGCGGCCTTCCCCCGCCCGGCAGCGAGACACTTTGAGGGATGTTCCATTCATCCCGCGACTCTAGATGAGCGGGGAGGAAAAAAGACTAGGAAAGTTCTGAAAGCAGCGGGGGGCGCAAGAGTGGGCGACGACGTAGGTTGCGATGCGCGCACCAATGAAAAAAGGGCCCGCAGGCCCTTTTGTCAATTTACGCAGCGGCGGTTGGCGCGCTGCGCATCAAAATCTGGAGCGGGAGACGAGTCTCGAACTCGCGACCTCAACCTTGGCAAGGTTGCGCTCTACCAACTGAGCTACTCCCGCATGGGTTCGCAGTGCCCCGCTTGACGCGGGTTGCCTTGCGGCGTGCAAACCATTTTTTATTGCCAACTGCCTGGCAGGTGCCCTTGCGGTTACCGTTCCCGGGTAGTTGCCCGATCAACTTGGTTATCGATCAGAAGGCGCGCATTCTACATGAATTTTTGGGATCGTGCTGGCCGTTGGGGTTGCCACTGGCGCGGGCGGATCGCAGTGATCTTGGCAAATAGCGGCTTTGCCGTCCTGCCAAGCTCAATCAAGTAATATGAGCCAAGACCAAAAATATAGCATAGCCAGTAGTATCCATGTCAAATTCTCCCGCTATGGCGCCTGTGCTGGTACCCCGGCAGCAGGACCTTTCCGCCCTGAATACGCTGGGCCTGGCCGCAACGGCCGAGGCTTACGTGTCCGTGGAAGACGCTGCCCAATTACCGGCGCTTTCCGCGCTGGCGGCTCGAAGCGGCCCGCTGCTGGTGCTGGGCGGCGGCAGCAACCTGGTGCTGCCGCAGTCCGTGCCGGGGCTGGTGGCGCGGGTGGCGTTGCGCGGGGTGCGCCTGCTGCAGGCCACGCCGGATGCCTGGCTGGTGGAAGCGGCGGGGGGCGAGACCTGGCATGGCTTCGTGGCCGAATGTGTGCGGCAGGGGTGGGACGGGCTGGAAAACCTGGCATTGATCCCCGGCACAGTAGGGGCGGCGCCCGTGCAGAACATCGGCGCCTATGGTGTCGAGCTGGCCGACCGGTTCGACAGCCTGACCGCCTGGGATGTGCGTGCCGGTCGCTATGTCGAGATGAGCGCGGCGGATTGCCGCTATGCCTACCGCGACAGCGTGTTCAAACACCAGCCGCCGGGCAGCTGGGTGATCGTGTCGGTGCGCTTGCGCCTGCCGCGTCCGTGGCAGCCGGTGCTGGGGTATCCCGACTTGCAACGCCATCCACGGTTGGCCCAGGGCCAGCCGACGGCGCGCGATATCTTCGAAGCTGTCTGCGAAATCCGGCGCGCCAAGCTGCCTGACCCTGCGGTCACTGGCAATGCGGGCAGCTTCTTCAAGAATCCGATCGTCTCGGCCGCGCAGCGCGACGCATTGGCAGGCGAACACCCAGGATTGGTGTCGTATCCGCAGCCGGACGGGCGCTACAAGCTGGCGGCCGGCTGGTTGATCGACCAATGCGGCTGGAAGGGCCGCAGCCTGGGCGCGGCCGGCGTGCATGACCGCCAGGCGCTGGTGCTGGTGAACCGGGGCGGGGCTACGGCTGCCGATATCATGGCGTTGGCGCAGGCCATCCAGGCAGACGTCGTTGCGCGTTTCGGCGTGATGCTGGAACCTGAGCCCGTGGTGGTGTAAGCGGGGCGGCATGTTGCGCGGCAACCCGATCTGGCGCTGCAGCGACAACCACTCCTATAGACGAAAAAAAGGACCCGAGGGTCCTTTTTTCATAGGGGCCGCAATGGCTGGCCCCATTCAGGCGTTGCCAGGTTCAAAGCCCCAGCACGGCCTGCATGTCGTACAGGCCGTTGTGCTTGCCTTCCAGGAAGCGGGCGGCGCGCAGCGCGCCCTCGGCGTAGGTGGCGCGGCTGGCCGACTTGTGGGTGATTTCGATGCGTTCGCCGATGCCGCAGAACGACACGGTGTGGTCGCCGACGATGTCGCCGCCGCGCAGCACCGAGAAGCCGATGGTGCCGGGCTTGCGCACGCCGGTGTCGCCGTGGCGGCTCCAGGTGGCGACGTCGGGCAGGGCGACGTCCCAGGCGGACGCGATGGTTTCGCCCATCTTGAGGGCGGTGCCGGACGGCGCGTCGACCTTGTTGCGGTGGTGCGCTTCGAAGACTTCGACGTCGTAGCCCGAATTCAGGATGCGCGCGGCCATGTCCAGCAGCTTGAGGGTGGCGTTGACGCCGACGCTCATGTTGGGGGCGAACACGATGGCGGTTTTCTGCGCGGCCACTTCGATGGCGGCGCGGCCGTTGTCGTCAAAGCCGGTGGTGCCGATGACGGCTTTGACGCCCAGCTTGGCGCAGGCCTGCAGGTGTTCCAGCGTGCCTTCGGGGCGCGTGAAGTCGATCAGGCAGTCGGCGTTGGCCAGGGCGTTCAGGTCGTCGGTGATGGCGACGCCGGTGTGCTGGCCCAGCGGAGCGCCCGCGTCCTGGCCCAGGGAGGCCGAGCCCTTGCGGTCCAGTGCGACGGCCAGTTGCAGGCCGTCGGCCTTCAGGACGGCGTCGATCAGCATCTGGCCCATACGGCCGCTGGCGCCGGCGATTGCAATACGCATGTGGTGAATCCTTGGGGGTTAGCGCAGCGGCTCGGGCGAGTTGCCGGGCTGGCCGGGGTATTGGTTCATGGGGCTGACGGGAGCGGCGGCGTCACGCTTTTTCTGCTCTTGTTCCTGCTTGAGCCGGGCTTCGTCTTCGCTCAGCCGCTTCTCGGTCTTTTCGTCGGCGACGGCGTTGGGCGTGTTCAGCTGGTAGGGTTGCAGGTCAGGCTGCTTGTCGCCTTCCCAGCGCGTCAGGCGGTCGTTTTCGAACCAGACCGTGAACTTGCGCTCTTGGGCCTCACCGTAGCCGGGCTTGAAATAGTAGGGGTAGTCCCAGCGGTTGGCGTGCAGCACGCTGGTCAGCGTGGGGCTGCCCAGGGCGAAGCGCACTTGTTCGCGCGTCATGCCGGGCTGCAGCAGGGCAACCTGTTCCTGGGTGATCCAGTTGCCTTGCTGGACGCCCGCCTTATAGGGGAAGCCCCATTTGTTTCCCGAGCAACCCGCGAGGGCGACGGCCAGGGCGGCGATGGCCAATCCGGTCTTGAGCGAGCGGGAAGGAATTCGTGCAATCATGGACACTACGCGCCCCTATTATTTGGAAGCAGACAAAACCGTTATCATAAAGGTTTCATAAGGATAGTTCTGCGGGGCGGCAGGAATTCTGGTGGGCCGGCTCGCGGTTACCCGGTATCCTTGCCCATGCCAACGCGGACGGAGAGCGATTACACCATGAGCGACCAAAGCGAACTGAAGAACATGGGTTTGAAGGCGACGTTTCCCCGCCTCAAGATTCTTGATATCTTCCGCAAGTCCGACCAACGCCACCTGAGCGCCGAAGACGTCTACCGGGCCCTCATCGGCGAAAACGTCGAAATCGGCCTGGCCACCGTGTACCGCGTGCTGACCCAGTTCGAGCAGGCCGGCATCCTGGCCCGCAGCCAGTTCGACAGCGGCAAGGCCGTGTTCGAGCTCAACGACGGTGATCACCACGATCACCTCATCTGCACGAACTGCGGCAAAGTGGTCGAATTCTCGGACCCCGAAATCGAAAAGCGTCAGCAAAAGATCGCCAAGGACAACGGCTTCGCGCTGGAAAGCCACGCGATGGTGCTGTACGGCATCTGCGGCAGCTGCCTGAAAGGCCGCTGAGCTTTTCCCCGCGGGACCCACTGGCCACGGCCGCGCTCGCCGTGGTGCAGTGAAGGCAAAAGCCCCTTCTCAAAGAAGGGGCTTTTTTTATTCCCGCATCGCTATTTCCGCCTATACAGGTCGGCAAGTGGAAGGTTGCCCGGCTCACGGGCCGGGTGCGAGGGTCAGGCAGGCGTGTGCCCGAACCCAGCCAGCATCTCGCGCGCGTGTTCGCGGGTGGTGGCGGTGAGCTTGATGCCGCCCAGCATTCGGGCGATTTCTTCGACCCGGGCGCCGTCGTCCAGCTCTTCGATGCGAGACCGGGTGGTGCCGCGCGATTCGGTCTTGCTGACCAGGAACTGGTTGTTGCCGCAGGCCGCCACCTGGGGCAGGTGGGTGACGCACAGCACCTGATGGCGTTCGCCCAGCTCGCGCAGCAGCTTGCCGACGGCCTCGGCGACCGCGCCGCCCACGCCACTGTCGACTTCGTCGAAGATCAGGGTGGGCACGCGGGCCGCGCGACTCGCGATGACGGACAGCGCCAGCGAGATGCGCGACAGTTCGCCGCCCGAGGCCACTTTGGCCAGCGGCCGCGGCGTGGTGCCGGCATGACCGGCCACCAGGAATTCCACCTGTTCATTGCCGTGGGCCGAGGGGGCCGCTACCGACAGGGACGGCTCGAATTTGCCGCCCTGCATGGCCAGCGTCTGCATGGCCTGGGTGACCTGCTTGCCCAGGTCTTTGGCGACCTTGCGGCGCGCCGTGGACAGCTTGGCGGCGACGGCGTCGTACTGCGCCTGTGCCGCCTGGGCCTGTGCGCGTAGGGCGTCGACGTCTGTCGCAGCCTGCAACGCGGCGAGTTCAGCATGCAGGCTGTCGCGCAACTCGCACAGGCCATCGGGCTCGGTGCGGAATTTGCGGGCGGTTTCGAACACCGCGCCCAGGCGCGCTTCGACATCGGCCAGGCGTTGCGGGTCCAGGTCGACGCGGCTGACGTAGTTGTTCAGGTCGGATACGGCTTCGCTGATGGCGATGCGGGCTGACTCAAGTTCGTCATGGATGCCCTGCAGGCCGGTGTCGTGGCGCAGCATCTGCTGGATGAGATGATTGGCGGACGTCAGGCGGTGATGCGCGGAATCGCCCTCGCCATCCAGCGCTTCGAGGATCCGGGTGGCGCCGTCCAGCAACGATTGCGCATGCGCCAGCTTGGTGTGCTCGGATTGCAGCGATTCCCATTCGTCGGGCGCCAGTCCCAGGCGGTCGAGTTCGTCGACCTGCCACTGCAGTCGTTCGCGCTCGGAGGCGAGGCTGGCGGCGTCTTTTTCGGCGGCTTCGAGCTGACGCGCCAGGGCCCGCCATTGTTTCCAGGCCTGGGCGACGGCCTGGCGCAGGTCGCCGTGACCGCCGTGGGCGTCCAGCAGGTCGCGCTGGGCGTCGGGTCGCATCAGGCTCTGATGGGCGTGCTGGCCGTGGATGTCGACCAGGCTGTCGCCCAGTTCGCGCAGTTGCGCCACGGTGGCGGGGGTGCCGTTGATGTAGGCGCGGCTGCGGCCTTGCGCGTCGATCACCCGGCGTAGCGAGAGTTCCTCGTCGGCGTCGATTTCGCGTTCGGCCAGCCAGGCATGCAGGGCACGCGGGGTGTCGAACACGGCGGTGATGTCGGCGCGCGTGGCGCCTTCGCGCAGTACGCTGACGTCGCCGCGTTCCCCCAAGGCCAGCGCCAGGGCGTCGATAAGAATGGATTTGCCTGCGCCGGTTTCGCCGGAGAAGACGGTAAAGCCGGGACCGAAATGAATTTCGGTCTGCTCGACGATGACAAAGTCGCGGATGTGCAGGGTGCGCAGCATGTCTGGGCGCTATTTACTCTACGTTATCGGTGGCTTGCGGCATCAGGTTCCAGTGCAGCTTGCGGCGCAGGGTGGAAAAGAAGCTGTAGCCTTCCGGATGCACGAAACTGATGGTGTAGGGCGCGCGCTGCACGACGATGCGGTCGCCAGGCTGCAGGTCGGACCAGGTCTGCATGTCGAAATGCACGCTGGCGCCGACCTCGACGCGTCCCATGGCGGTGAGCGTCATGTTCAGGACGCCGCTGTCGGGAATGACGATGGGGCGGTTGGACAGCGTCTGCGGCGCGACGGGCACCAGCACCATGGCGTTCATGCCGGGGTGCAGGATGGGCCCGTTCGCCGACAGCGCGTAGGCGGTCGAGCCGGTCGGCGTGGCGATGATCAGGCCGTCGGCACGCTGCGTGTACATGAAGGCGCCATCGAGTTCGACGCGGACCTCGATCATGCCGCCGCGCCCGGCGCGATTCAGCACCACATCGTTCAGGGCCGTTGCAGAGTACATTTTCTGGTTGCCGCGCCAGACGCTGCCCTCCAGCAGCATGCGCGCTTCCATCTGGTAGCTGCCTTCAAGCACCCGCGCCAGCGCGCCGTGCGCGTCCTGCAACGGGATGTCGGTAATGAAGCCCAGGCGGCCATGGTTGATGCCGACCAGCGGCACGCCGTAGGGCGCCAGGTGGCGCGCGGCGCCCAGCACGGTGCCGTCGCCGCCCATCACGACCGCCAGCGAGGCGCTCTGGCCGATTTGCTCGAGCGTGGCGACCGGATATTCAGTCAGGCCCGTGTTGCGGGCGGTGTCGGTGTCGACCAGCACCTGCCGACCGGCCTGCGTCAGTGCGTGCGCAAGCGCTCTTAGCGGGGCGTCCAGGCCGGTGTCCTGGTATCTGCCGATCAGCGCGACGGTAGGAAAGTGCATGGTGGCAAGGCGAATCTGAAAAGCCTGACAGCGAAGGCGAAACCGGTCCGACAAGTGGCCCGTTCGTCGATTATATGGGGCCGCATATCGGTTGGCGGGACAAAAATCGCCTTAATTGGAAAAGATTCCCTAAAATACACGCTATGGATGACCGCGCACGCGCTTTACTGAAGGCGTTGATCGAACGCTACATCGCCGATGGGCAACCAGTCGGTTCGCGGACGCTTTCGAAAGTTTTCGATCTGTCGCCCGCCACCATCCGCAATGTCATGGCGGATCTGGAAGAGCTGGGCCTGATCCACAGTCCGCATACGTCGGCCGGCCGGGTGCCCACGCCGCGAGGCTA
Organism: Achromobacter sp. NCFB-sbj8-Ac1-l; assembly: GCF_052695805.1. Lineage (NCBI taxonomy): Bacteria > Pseudomonadati > Pseudomonadota > Betaproteobacteria > Burkholderiales > Alcaligenaceae > Achromobacter > Achromobacter sp. NCFB-sbj8-Ac1-l. The sequence goes on from NZ_CP199812.1 coordinate 1,100,637, forward strand.
TCGCATGTTCGTCGATTCCCTGCTTGCGGTGCAGTCCTACCAGCTGCAGCCGCACAACATGGGCGACATGCTGTCCGCCGCCGAGCCCACCCGCGCGGTCAACGCCGCGGCGGCGCTGCTCTCTAACCTGAGCCAGTTCGCCGGCGTGGTGCTCACGCCCAAGCGGGCCCAGGTTTTCCGCCAGATCGAATTCATCCGCCTGTCCGACAAGCGCGTGCTGCTGATCATCGTCACCCCTGATGGCGACGTCCAGAACCGCATCCTGTTCGTGCAGCGCGACTACGCCGAAGCCGAACTGCTCGAAGCCGGCAATTTCTTCAATATCCACTTCGCGGGCAAGTCGTTCGACGCGGTGCGACGCACCCTGTCCACCGAACTGGCGCAATTGCGCGAAGATATCTCGCGCCTGATGCAGGCCGCGGTCGAGGCCAGCGCCGAGGCTGCGGAAGACGGCGACGCCGTCGTCATTTCCGGCGAACGCAAGCTGCTGGACGTGACCGACATCGCCTCCGACATGGATCGCCTGCGCAAGATGTTCTCGCTGTTCGAAAAGAAAACCGACCTGCTGCAGCTGCTTGATGTGTCCAGCCGGGCGCAGGGCGTGCAGATCTACATCGGCGGCGATTCCCAACTGGTGCCGATGGAAGAAGTCTCGGTCATCACCGCGCCATACGGCGTGGACGGCAAGGTGGTCGGCACGCTCGGCGTGATCGGACCCACCCGCATGGCCTACGAACGCGTCATTCCCATCGTGGACATCACGGCGCGGCTGCTGTCCAACGCCCTCAGCCACAACCAGTAGTTCCATCCGAACCGACATCCTCCTTGCGGAGGAAGGGGAGTTTTTGTGTTTCTTCGCCTGTTCAAGTATCTCTGGCCTGAACGCTACCTGCCCGAAACCGAGCAGGACGATCCCTTCAACGAGGATCCGCCGCCGCGGGCCCCGGGCAGGGTAGGCGTGCTGCTGGTGAACCTGGGCACGCCGGATACCCCCACCAGGAAAGACATCCGCAAGTACCTCGGCGAGTTCCTGTCCGATCCGCGCGTCATCGAGATACCTCGGTATCTCTGGAAGCCGATCCTCCATGGCTTGGTGCTGACGCTGCGTCCCAAGAAGCTCGAGCCGCGCTACGCCGGTGTCTGGCTCAAGGAAGGCTCGCCGCTGATGGTGTACAGCCGCCGCCAGGCCGAGGGCGTGCAGGCGGCCCTGACGGCAGCCGGCGTCGACGCGGAGGTAGCGCTGGGCATGCGCTACGGCAATCCGTCGATTCCCGACGCGATATCCCGCCTGCGGGCAAAGGGCTGCGAGCGCATCCTGACCGTGCCCCTATACCCGCAGTACGCCGCCAGCACCACGGCCACCGTGGTCGATGCCGTCACGCGCCACGCCGCACGCCTGCGCGACCAGCCCGAATTGCGCTTCATCAAGCGCTTTCACGAAGAACCCGCCTACCTGGATTCCCTGGCCGCCCGCATCGAGTCCTATTGGGCTGAGCACGGTCAGCCGCAGAAGCTGGTCATGAGCTTTCATGGCCTGCCGCGCTACTCCATAGAGCTGGGCGATCCGTACTATCGCGATTGCATGGAGACCGCCCGGCTGCTGTCTCAGCGCCTGTCGCTGCCGCGCGAGCAGATCGAGGTGACCTTCCAGAGCCGCTTCGGCACCGCCCGTTGGCTCGAGCCGTATACCGAACCTACGCTCAAGGCGCTGGCCGCCTCCGGGGTGACCGCGGTGGATGTGGTGTGTCCGGGATTTGTGGCAGACTGTCTGGAAACCCTGGAAGAGATCAGCCTGGAATGCCGCGACGCCTTCATCGAGGCCGGTGGCAAGCAGTTCCGTTACATCCCGGCGCTCAACGACGATCCCGCCTGGATCGCAGGGTTGGCCAGCCTGGTGGAACGGCACTTGCGAGGATGGCCTACGCATCCACGGACTTGAAGGAGAGGGCGTATGCACCATGATCCCAAGACGGGCAAGCTGGAGAAGAAGGGGCGCGTCAGCACCCCGGTGGAAGAAGACCAGGTCGAACACGATCTGGACGAAGCCCTGGCCGAGACCTTTCCGGCCAGCGATCCGGTGTCGATCAGCCCTGAACCCGATGATGATCCCCGCGTCGATCGCGCCCTGAAAGAGAGCTTTCCCGCCAGCGATGCGACGGCCCCGACGCAGCCGCACAAGAAATGACCTGATCGGCGGGCGGCAGGGGGAATATTTGCTTTCCCGGGCTTGAAATAGGGGTATTGGCCCCCATTCATGTCTGCGAAAGCCATTCTTTTTGGAGGATTCCCCATGACGGCACCCCACGAGCCTGTAGACCAGACGCCCGGTTTTGGCGAAAACGCCGATGCGGCCCCCGCCGCCCAGGACGCCGCGCAGGCCGAGCTGAACGAGTTGCGCGCCCAGCTGGACGCGGCCCAGGCTACCGTCAATGAGCAGCACGACCAGCTTCTGCGCGTCCACGCCGAGGCCGAGAATGTCCGCCGCCGCGCCCAGGAAGAAGTGTCCAAGGCACGCAAGTTCGGCATCGAGTCGTTCGCCGAGAGCCTGGTGCCGGTCAAGGACAGCCTCGAGGCCGCCCTGGCCCAGGCTGACCAGACCGTGGACACCCTGCGCGAAGGCGTCGAAGTCACCCTCAAGCAGTTGGCCGCCGCCTTCGAGCGCAACCTGCTCAAGGAAATCGCGCCGGCCCAGGGCGACAAGTTCGACCCGCACCTGCACCAGGCTATTTCGTCGATTCCCGCGCAGCAGCCCGCCAACACGGTGGTGCAAGTGCTGCAGAAGGGCTATGCCATCGCCGACCGCACGCTGCGTCCGGCCCTGGTCGTGGTATCCGCCGGCCAGGGCTGAGCGGAAAGCGAGCCATGAACGATCCCCGTTTCGATCCGGCCCAGGTCTTCGCGGTATTCGGCATGCGTCATGTCGACACCGCAGGATTCGACGGGGCCGTGGTCCAGGCGCCGGGATCGGACCTGCGCTGCGTATTCCTGTGGGGCCAGGATTGCTATAACTGCAATCTCTTCAAGCAGGCGGCCCTGTTGCACCAGGACACCCTGCTGGGCCTGGGTTTGAGCTGGTTCGAGGCTGATGTCTACGCCGACGAACCGCTGGGCCGCCGCTTTTCGCTGCATGGCGTCCCCACTTTTGTGCTGTATCGGGCCGGAAAACGGCTAGGACGCATTACCGGCTGGCCCGGATTGCCCCAGTTCACGGCGGCGATCCGCCGCCTGCAGGAAGCGCCGGCTGAAAATTCAGGCCAGGCGTCTTGAAAAACCCTGCAGGCAGCCCCAGTTATGTGGGGACAGGAAATTTCTCTCTATTTTCATAGATATATTCAAGGTAACCCGACCATGAGCAAAATTATTGGCATCGACCTGGGCACGACCAACAGCTGCGTGGCTGTCATGGACGGCGGTCAGGTCAAGATCATCGAAAACGCCGAAGGCGCCCGTACCACCCCCTCGATCGTCGCCTACATGGACGACGGCGAAACGCTGGTGGGCGCGCCCGCCAAGCGCCAGGCGGTCACCAACCCGCGCAACACCCTGTACGCGGTGAAGCGCCTGATCGGCCGCAAGTTCGAAGAAAAAGCGGTGCAGAAGGACATCAACCTGATGCCCTATACCATCGCCCGCGCCGACAACGGCGACGCCTGGGTGGAAGTGCGCGGCAAGAAGATGGCGCCTCCCCAAGTGTCGGCTGACGTGCTGCGCAAGATGAAGAAGACCGCCGAGGACTACCTGGGCGAGGAAGTGACCGAAGCCGTCATCACGGTGCCGGCCTACTTCAACGACAGCCAGCGCCAGGCCACAAAGGACGCCGGCCGTATCGCCGGCCTGGAAGTCAAGCGCATCATCAACGAGCCCACCGCGGCGGCGTTGGCGTTCGGCCTGGACAAGACCGAGAAGGGCGACCGCAAGATCGCCGTGTATGACCTGGGCGGCGGCACGTTCGACGTGTCCATCATCGAAATCGCCGACGTGGATGGCGAAAAGCAGTTCGAAGTGCTGTCGACCAACGGCGACACCTTCCTGGGCGGCGAAGACTTCGACCAGCGCATCATCGACTACATCATTGCCGAGTTCAAGAAGGAACAAGGCGTTGACCTGTCCAAGGACGTGCTGGCCCTGCAGCGCCTGAAGGAAGCTGCCGAAAAGGCCAAGATCGAGCTGTCCTCGAGCCAGCAGACCGAGATCAACCTGCCGTACATCACGGCCGACGCCTCGGGTCCGAAGCACTTGAACCTGAAGATCACGCGCGCCAAGCTGGAAGCGCTGGTCGAAGAACTGATCGAACGCACGATCGAGCCCTGCCGCGTGGCCATCAAGGACGCTGGCGTGAAGGTTTCCGACATCGATGACGTGATCCTGGTCGGCGGCATGACCCGCATGCCCAAGGTCCAGGAAAAGGTGAAGGAATTCTTCGGCAAGGATCCGCGCAAGGACGTGAACCCCGACGAAGCCGTTGCCGCTGGCGCCGCCATCCAGGGTTCCGTGCTGTCGGGCGACCGCAAGGACGTGCTGCTGCTGGACGTCACTCCCCTGTCCCTGGGCATTGAAACCCTGGGCGGTGTGATGACCAAGATGATCCAGAAGAACACGACCATCCCGACCCGGTTCTCGCAGACCTTCTCGACCGCTGACGACAACCAGCCGGCCGTGACGATCAAGGTGTTCCAGGGCGAGCGCGAAATCGCCGCGGGCAACAAGGCCCTGGGCGAGTTCAACCTCGAAGGGATCCCGCCGTCGCCGCGTGGCATGCCGCAGATCGAAGTCACGTTCGACATCGACGCCAACGGCATCCTGCACGTGTCGGCCAAGGACAAGGGTACCGGCAAGGAAAACAAGATCACCATCAAGGCCAACTCGGGTCTGTCGGAAGACGAGATCCAGCGCATGGTCAAGGATGCCGAGGCCAATGCCGAGGAAGATCACCGCGTGGCCGAGCTGGCCCAGTCGCGCAACCAGGCTGATGCGCTGGTGCACGCCACCCGCAAGTCGCTGACCGAATACGGCGACAAGCTCGAGGCGTCCGAAAAGGAAAGCATCGAAGCCGCCATCAAGGCCCTGGAAGACACGCTGAAGGAAGGCGACAAGGCCGCGATCGACGCCAAGGTGGAAGCCCTGTCGACCGCCTCGCAGAAGCTGGGCGAAAAGATGTACGCCGACATGCAGGCGCAGCAAGCCGCCGGCCAGCAGCAAGCGGCCGACAACGCGAAGCCGGTGGACGACAACGTCGTCGACGCCGACTTCAAGGAAGTCAAGCGCGACCAATAATGGCCGGGCGCTGACCAGCCTCTGCCGCCCGGTAGCCGGAGAAATCCGCCTACCGGGCGAACTCATTCTGTAGCACTGAAAAGAAGGCTCTTTTTTGAGCCCACGGATCATGGCAAAACGCGACTATTACGAAGTCCTGGGCGTGGCGAAAAACGCCTCGGACGACGAACTCAAGAAGGCCTATCGAAAGCTGGCCATGAAATACCATCCGGACCGCAATCCGGACAGCAAAGAAGCCGAAGAGAAGTTCAAGGAAGCCAAGGAAGCCTACGAGGTCCTGGGTGATGAACAGAAGCGCGCCGCTTACGACCGTTACGGCCATGCGGGCGTGGACCCCAATTCCGCCGGCATGGGCGGCGGCATGGGCGGTGGTTTCGCCGATGCCTTCGGCGACATCTTCGGCGAAATCTTTGGCGGCGGGGGCGGTGGCCGTCGCGGCGGTGGCCCGCAGGTGTATCGCGGCGCCGACCTGAAGTACGCGCTGGAAATCACGCTGGAACAGGCTGCGGCCGGTTTCGATACCGAGATCCGCGTGCCCAGCTGGGAAAATTGCGATACCTGCCACGGCTCGGGCGCCAAGGCCGGCACCTCGCCCAAGACCTGCCGCACCTGCGGCGGCTCGGGCGCGGTGCGTATGCAGCAGGGTTTTTTCAGCGTGCAGCAGACTTGCCCGACCTGCCACGGCAATGGCAAGGAAATCACCGACCCGTGTCCCGCCTGCGACGGCGTGGGCCGCATCCGCCGCAACAAGACGCTGCAGGTCAAGATCCCTGCCGGCATCGATGACGGCATGCGTATCCGCTCCAGCGGCAATGGTGAGCCTGGCATCAACGGCGGCCCGCCGGGCGACCTGTACGTGGAAATCCACATCAAGCAGCACAAGATCTTCCAGCGCGATGGCGACGATCTGCACTGCGAGCTGACCATTCCGTTCACCACGGCGGCCCTGGGCGGCGAGCTGCAAGTGCCGACGCTGGGCGGCAAGGCCGAGATCTCGATTCCCGAAGGCACGCAGTCCGGCAAGACCTTCCGCCTGCGTGGCAAGGGCATCCGCGGCGTGCGTGGCAGCTATCCGGGCGATCTGTACTGCCATGTCGTGGTCGAGACGCCGGTGCGCCTGAGCGATGATCAGAAGAACATCCTGCGCCAGTTCGAGGCTTCGCTGAACGACGGGGGCGACCGCCACTCGCCGCAAAGCAAATCCTGGACCGACCGCGTGAAGGAATTCTTCAGCTGAATCGCCTGAGGTGATCGCGCCGCGTGGCGGCGCGCCGCAGCCCAGGACTGGATGGCATCCGGGCTTGGGCTGTTTTCTTTGCAGGCATAAAAAAACCGCGGCTTGCGCCGCGGTTCGTACTGCTGGTACAGCTACTGCTTCCAACACTGCTACTGCGTACTGCTAAGACTTGGTGCTACAGCGACTACATACCGCAACTACGACTTCATACTGCAACGACAGGTACTGCCACTTCTACTGCTACTGCTGACGATCCGCCGCTGTTGCCGGAAAAAACCGACCCCAGGCCATGATGCCGCCTGAGGCCGGCCGGGCTACAGCAAGCAGCTCACCGGGTGATCGGCGGGTATTCGAGTTCGCCGAACGTGTATTGGCCGCTGGCCTTGGCCTGCGCGAGTTCCTGCTGGACGTCGGCGCGCGACTTGGCGCTGGCAGACGTCGCCTTGACGGGCGGGTATTGCAGTTCACCGAAGGTGTATTCGCCGCTGGTCTTGGCTTGTTGCAGCTGGGCTTGCACTTCCTGCGTGCTCAGGCTGGTTGCCTGGGGCAGGGCGGGCGGGTAGTCCAGTTCACCGAAGGTGTATTGGCCGCTGACCTTGGCTTGTTGCAGCTCGGTGGCGACTTGGGCGCTCGACTTGGCTTGCTCGACGCCGGCCGCTTGGGCGCCAGCGCCCACCAGGGCTAGGGAAATCAGCAGGGTAGTTGTCAGGGTTTTCATAATGACCTCCAATTCGTTGTAAACGGGGCCGAATCCGGCGGCCTTCCGTCGTGGTTCGTTGTTTGTTCCCGATGACTGAATTGTGCGCGCCATCCCACCTGGGATAAACCCGTATATCTTGAAAACATCTTTCCAAATAACCGTGTAATCGACAGGTTATGGAAATATCTCCCCGTCAATGGCATGGTCTCTGCCTCGCTGGTCGCCCAGCAGCGGTGGGGACAAGGCGTCCGCCCATGAAAAAGCCCCTGCCGGGGCAGGGGCTCGACTGCCGCTGAGAGCGGCAGGACGCGTCAGGGCGCCTTTTTCTTGAAGTCGCCGGCAACCGCGGTGCTGAAGCCATCCGGGCGCAGGTACTTGCGCAGGGCGGCGTTGACCGTCTCGGGCGTGAGTGCAGAGATCTTCTTGTCCATCTCGGCCGACCATTCGAACGTGCGACCACGTTGCAGGTAGTCCAGCCAGGTGCTGGCCAGCACGTCGTCCTGGGCGCGGGCCAGATTGCGGTAGTTCAGCAATGCGGTAATGCCGTCCGAGATTTCCTTGTCCGTGAAGCCGTCTTTCAGCACCCGGGCGAGTTCTTCGCCGATGGCCTTTTCCAGGCGCTCACGGTTTTGCGGCGCATAGATCGCGTACATGGTCCAGCTGGCGCTGGGCTCGAAGGAGGAAACCGACAGCGAGCTGCGCACGTTGTAGGACAGGCCCTCGGTTTCGCGCACCCGATTCCACAGGCGCGAGGTTTCCGATGCACCGAACAGGTAGTTGGCCAGATACAGCGCCGGGTAGTCGGCGTCGGTATCCTGCAGTTTCAAGGGCATGCGCGAGACATAGAACGCGTTGGCCTTGTCGGGGGTGTCGATGTCGAACTGCCTGGACGGGATTTCGCGGTACGGATTGCCCACACGGGTGTAGGCGGGGGCGCGCTTCCAGCCGGCCAAGCCGTCCTTGATGGCCTTTTCGACGGCTTCGGGTTCAAAATCGCCCACGGCCGAATACTCGATCTTGCCGGCGCCATAGAACTTGGCGTGGAACTTGACGAGTGCATCGCGGTTCAGCGCGCGCACGCCAGCCAGCGATTCTTCGAATGTCGGTACGTAGCGCAGGTCGTTGGCAGGCCACGGGTTGTCCTGGCGGGCCAGGGCGCGTCCGGCCAGGGCTTGGGGCTCTGTCATGGCATTCTGGATCGAGGTTTCGAGCTGGCGCTGGTATTCCTCGAGCTGTTCCTTCGGGAAGTTGGCGTTGCGCACGATGTCCAGCGCCAGGCGGGTCAGTTCGGGCAGGTTTTCGCGCTTGGTCGACATGGCGATCTTGAGCGTGGTGCCCGCGCCGCTGAAGCCCAGTTCGGCTTGCAGCTTGTCCAGGCGGTCCTGGATGTCCTGGCGCGACAGCTTGGCGGTGCCGCGCGTCAGCAGATCGGCCACGGCGCCGGAATTGACGCGTTGGCCGAGCAGGTCTTTCTCGTTGCCGAACTGGATCAGCATCTGGGCTTGCACGCGATTGCCGCGCGTGGCCTTGGGCAAGAGTGCCAATTGGACCGGGCCGTTGGGCAGGTCCAGTTTCTTGCGCTGGGTCAGGCGGTCGATGTTCTGGGGCGTGGGGTCAAAGGCGGAGGCGGCCTTGAAATCGGGATCGCCCTTGTAGTCCTTGAAGACCGCGGTCAGGTCGACGCGTTGCGTCTGCGGTGCGCGTTCAGGCTTCTCGGTGGGGATGTAGCGGCCTTCGATGCGGTTGCTCTGCACCAGGTAGGTCGTGGCGGCCTGCTGCACTTCAGCCAGCGTGGCCTTGCGGGCGCGGTCGCGTTGCAGGAAGAACAGCCGCCAGTCGCCGGCGGCGATGGCTTCGGACAGCGCCACGCCGACCTGTTCAGGGTCGCTGTAGGTCTGTTCCCACGAGGTCAGCCACTTGCTGCGCGCGCGGTCCAGCTCTTGTTGCGTGAAGGGCTTCTTGCCCAACGTTTCCAGCGTGGACGTCAGGGCTTTCATGGCGGCGTCCAGGCTCTTGCCGGGGGTGAGCTGCGCGGCGAACATCGCCAGGCCCGGGTCCAGGTTTTCCATGGTGAAGCCGAACACGCCCGAGGCGAGCTTGGTGGGCACCAGGGCATGGTAGAGGCGGCCCGACGGGGTGTCGGCGAGGATGGTGGCAGCCAGGTCCAGCGGCACGAAGTCGGGGCTGCCGGCGGCAGGGATGTGGTACATCGCGGCGACCAGCGGCGTGCCGCCGGTGCGGCGCAGCGTCACGGCGCGTTCGCCGTCCTGCGCGGGCTCGACGGTGTACTCGGGGGGCAGCTTGCGGTCGGGCTTGGGCAGCTTGCCCAGCGTTTCCTCGATGTCGGCCAGCGTGGCCTGCGGATCGAACTTGCCGGCCACGATCAGCACCGCGTTATCGGGCTGGTAGTACTCGTGGTAGAAGGCGCGCAGTTGGCCGATGTCGACGTTTTCGACGTCGGAACGGGCGCCGATGGTGTTCTTGCCGTAGCTATGCCACTGGAAGGCAGCGGACTGCATCTTCTGCATGAGAATGCGGAACGGGCTGTTTTCGCCGCTCTCCATCTCGTTGCGCACGACGGTCATTTCGGAATCCAGGTCTTCCTTGGCGATCAGGGAATTGACCATGGCGTCGGCCTGCCAGCCCAGGTACCACTTCAGGGTATCGGGGTTGGAGGCAAAGCTGGCGAAGTAGTTGGTGCGGTCACTGGACGTCGAGCCGTTGGCCTGCAGGCCGCGGCGCGAGAACTCGCCCATGGCGTTGCGGGTGGTGGACGTGCCCTTGAACAGCATGTGTTCCAGCAGGTGGGCCATGCCCGTCTGCCCGTAGTTCTCGTTGCGCGAGCCGACCAGGTATGTCATGTTGACGGTGGTCGAGGGCTTGGATTCGTCGGGAACCAGCAAGACGCGCAGGCCGTTGCTCAGGCGGTATTCGGTGATGCCTTCAATCGAGGCGGCCTCCGTGACGCCGGCCGGCAGGCTGGCGGCTCCGGCCTGGAAGGCCAGGAAGGATGAGAACAGCAGCGCGCCCAATGGGCGCGGCAGCTTCGATATGGACAGGCGCATGGCGGACTATTCCTTTGGCATGGCAGAATCCGTTGGAGTGTATACGGTGGGAATGGTTCAGGGCGCGCCTGGCTGCGCCGCTCACCGTGGTATCGGGCTGTTTCACCGGCCCCATCTGGAAATTGCGCATGTCCTTATCACTGGAAATCGAAACCCCCCGGCTGGTGCTACGCCAATGGTTGGCCGCTGATCGCAAGCCGTTCGCCGACATGAATGCGCACGCGCAGGTCACTCGGTATCTGCTGCCCATGACTGCCCGGGAAAGCGATGCCTTGGCTGATCGCCTGGCCGCCGGCATCGATGAACACGGTTGGGGCTTCTGGGCGGTCGAGGCGCCCGGCGTGGCGCCGTTCATCGGTTTCGTGGGCATCAAGGCGTTGGCGCCTTCGTTGCCGTTCGCGCCCGGCGTGGAAATCGGCTGGCGCCTGGCGCGCCCGTTTTGGGGCAAGGGCTACGCCAGTGAGGCTGCGCAAGCCGCGCTGCGAGTGGGATTCGAGCAGGTCGGTCTGTCCGAGATCGTCTCGTTCACCGTGCTGGAGAACGAACGCTCGCGCGCGGTAATGCGGCGTTTGGGCATGGTTCAAGATCCGCTGCAGTTTGCGCATCCGGCCTTGCCGGACGGACATCCCCTGCAGACTCACGTCCTGTACCGGCTTGGCCGCGATGCCTGGCGCGCCCAGCAAAATGGTGACGCGGATACAGCAGGGGCGCCGGTTGCCGCGGCATAAACGGTGCAAAGCCGCGCCAATGTGCAATGTTGCGGTGCAACGTCCTGGCGTGACGGGGCGGATTTGAGGTCCAGCCGGTCGCGGGTGTAAGCTTTCCAGAACGTAGTTGCTGTTGCCGACGGGATGCGCGACAGCCGTCTACAGGCTTCCCGTCCAACGCCAGCCGCCGCCTCGGCGGGCGGTGGGGCCGGTCGTTTCCCGGCTCCCGTCCGTGTTCAGCAGGCGACGACGGTGCTTGTCGTTCGCGCCTTCGCCGCCGGCATCCTGCCGGCGCATCTTTCGGAGGAACGACCCATGCTGACCGAGATCGTCACGCGTGCCTTGTCCCAATTGACCGGTAGCCCCATGAGCGGCGACCGCATCAAAGGACAGTTTCAGTACGCCTATGCCAGTGATGACGGCCAATTCGTGGCCATACTGACCCATGACATGACCACTTACGTGGTGGACCTGAACACCCAGCGCTATTTTGCCGAGTGCGGCGGTTCACCCCGGGGCTTTGCGGGGCATGTGCTCGAGATGGAGGGTGCCGCGGCGCGCCAGCATCCCTGGCCCGCCGCCAACGACCTGTTCGACCTGGATATGGACGCGGATGAGTTGTCCTGGCATCAGTGCCCGGGTGTGCGCGGCATTGCCGACGCCGCCAGCCGATCTGTGGAGAGCCGCGCCGCCTGAGAGTGGCCAGAAGCGGCAGTACCCTCACTGAACCGGCGGGAATCGCCGGTTTTTTTTGTGGTGGCGCGGGCGCGGCTCGCTACAATTTGCGGCATGACTACGCACGCAGACTTTGGCGCCCCGGAAGGCGCCACCCTGGTCGACTGTACGCACGAGCGGCACGCGGACCAGATCCTTGCCATCTTCAACGACGCCATCGCGACGTCGACCGCGTTGTATGACTACAAGCCGCGGCCGCGCGAGGCAATGCTGGGGTGGTTCCAGGCCAAGGCCAACGGCGGGTTTCCGGTGGTGGGGTTCGAGAACGCAGCGGGCGACCTGATGGCCTTTGCCAGCTACGGCACCTTTCGCGCCTGGCCGGCCTACAAGTATTCGGTCGAGCATTCCGTCTACGTCGACGGGCGTTTTCGCGGCCAGGGCCTGGGCGAAGCGATGATGCGCGTCTTGATCGAACGGGCCCGCGCCAATCAGGTGCACCTGATGATCGGCGGCATCGATGCGGCCAACCAGGGCAGCATCCGGTTGCATGAAAAACTGGGTTTCACGCATGCGGGCACCCTCCGCGAAGCGGGCTTCAAGTTCGGTCGCTGGCTGGACCTGGCGTTCTACCAACTGACGCTGGATACGCCGACGCAGCCGGTGGACGGCTGAGCTATTTCGACAGCACCCGCATCGCCTGTTCCAGGCCGGCCACCGTGACGGGGTACATGCGGTCCTGCATGATGTCGCGCATCAGCGCGATGGACTGGCGATACTGCCAGGATGCCGTGGGCTCGGGATTGAGCCAGACGGACTTGGGCCAGGCATCGAGCAGGCGGCGCATCCACTGGGCGCCGGGCTCTTTGTTGTAGTGCTCGACCGAGCCCCCGGGCTGCAGGATCTCGTAGGGGCTCATGGTGGCGTCGCCCACGATGATCAGGCGCCAGTCGGGGTTGTACTTGCGCAGTACGTCCCAGGTATCGAAGCGTTCGTTCTGACGCCGCCGATTGCTCTGCCACAGGCTTTCGTAGGGGCAGTTGTGGAAGTAGTAGACCTCGAGATTGCGGAATTCGCTGCGCGCGGCCGAGAATAGTTCTTCGACGCGGCCGATGTGGTCGTCCATGCTGCCACCGACGTCGAGCAGCATCAGCACTTTCACGGTGTTGTGGCGCTCGGGCACCATGCGCAAGTCCAGGTGGCCGGCGTTGCGCGCAGTACTGGCGATGGTGTCGTCCAGGTCGAGTTCAAGCTCGGCGCCTTGCCGCGCGAAGCGCCGCAGCCGCCGCAGGGCAACCTTGAAATTGCGCGTGCCCAGTTCGACCTGGTCGTCGTAGTCCTTGAACTGGCGCATGTCCCAGACCTTGACCGCGCTGCGGTTGCCGGCCGACTGGCCGCCCACGCGAATGCCTTCGGGGTGATAGCCGCCGTTGCCGAACGGCGATGTGCCGCCGGTGCCGATCCATTTGCTGCCGCCCGCGTGGCGCTCTTTCTGCTCTTGCATGCGTTCTTTGAAGAGCTCCATCAGCTTGTCCCAGCCGTGCTTTTCGATGGCGGCCTTTTCCTCGGGCGACAGGCTCTTCTCGAACTGCTTGATGAGCCAGTCCAGCGGGATGTCCTTGCCGGCCGGCAACGCGGCCTCGATGCCTTTGTAGTAGGCGCCGAAGGCCTTGTCGTAGCGGTCGTAGAGCGATTCGTCCTTGACCAGCGTGGCGCGGGCGAGGAAATAGAAGTCGTCCAGCGTGGGCGTCATCAAGTCCTGGCGCAGCGCATCCACGAGCGTCAGGTATTCCTGCACCGAGACGGGCAACTTGTGGGCCCGCAAGTGGTAGAAGAAGTCGATCAGCATGGACGTGGCCCGAAATGCGCCGCGGCTAGCGGCGCGGTGCGCCGCGCGTCATGGCGGCCAGGCGTTCGAGCAGGTGCACGTCTTGTTCGTTCTTGAGCAAGGCACCGGCCATGAGCGGCACCGCGGTGGCCGTGTGCGCGTCGATCTGCGCGGCGCTGACGTCTTCGGCCAGCAACAGGCGCAGCCAGTCGAGCAGTTCGGAGGTGGACGGCTTTTTCTTCAGGCCGGGGGCATCGCGCAGGCTGAAGAAAGTGTCCAGCGCGGCGCGCAGCACGTCCTGCTTGAGCTCGGGGAAGTGCACACCCACGATCTCGCGCATGGTTTCGCGGTCGGGGAAGCGGATGTAGTGGAAAAAGCAGCGGCGCAGGAAGGCGTCCGGCAGGTCTTTCTCGTTATTGGACGTGATGATGACCAGCGGCCGGTGGCGCGCCGAGATCGTCTGGCGCGTTTCGTACACATGGAACTCCATGCGGTCCAGTTCGCGCAGCAGGTCGTTGGGAAATTCGATGTCGGCTTTGTCGATTTCGTCGATCAGCAGCACCACGGGCTGCTCGGCATCGAAGGCCTGCCACAGCGTGCCCTGCACGATGTAGTTGCGAATGTCTCGGACCTTTTCGTCGCCAAGCTGCGAGTCGCGCAGGCGCGAGACCGCGTCGTACTCGTACAGGCCCTGGTGCGCCTTGGTGGTGGACTTGATGTGCCACTGCAGCAGCGGGCGGCCCAGCGCACGCGCGACTTCCTCGGCCAGCATGGTCTTGCCGGTGCCGGGTTCACCCTTGATCAGCAGCGGCCGCTGCAACGTGAGTGCGGCGTTGACGGCGAGTTTCAGGTCATCGGTGGCAACGTAGCTGTCGGTGCCGTCGAAGCGGACGGGCGGTGCGGAAGGGGCGGTCTGGGCGGCGGACATGGATCGGCGGGCTTCTCGGGGTTGACGGGGATCAAGACCATCTTAAGGTATTAATCCTGAGCAATTATCGTACAATCAGGCGGTTTTGCAGTTGGGTTCGACCCGCAACGTGTTTGCCGGGGGCCTTTTCGTGTGAGCAGGCCCTAGTCCATAAGCCATACCAAGAAGAGCCATCCCAATGAAGTTGCGATTCTCTCTGAAGTGCACGGTTTCCGTGTTGGCCGCAGTGGCATCCTGTGCGATCGCCGGCCAGGCAATTGCTGCAGACGCAGCGCCGGTCGGTAATGTCCAGAACGCCCGCGACAAGGTCTCGATGTGCATCGGTTGCCACGGCATCGAGGGCTACAAGGCGACGTTCCCCGAGCTGTACCACGTTCCGAAGATCGCCGGCCAGAACGCCAAATACATCGAGGCCGCCCTCAACGAGTACAAGAAAGGCGCGCGCAGCCATCCCACGATGGATGCCATTGCCGGCAGCCTGTCCGACCAGGACATCGCCGATCTCGCCGCGTACTACTCGAATCTGAAATAAGGGGGCAACCACATGAACCGCATCATGCTTGCCCTTGCGGGCGCAACGCTGGCCATTTCGGGCGCTGCCGCCCAGGCCCAGGACCTGGCCGCCGGCAAGGCCGTGTTCGACAAATTCAATTGTGCCTCGTGCCATGGCACCGACGCCAAGACCGCGGTGGACCCGGCCTACCCCACGCTGGCCGGCCAGCACGCCGACTACCTGGTGCATGCGCTCAAGGCCTACCGCCGCGGTGCGTCGGGCAGCGCGGCCACGGCCAATGTGCGCAAGAATCCCATCATGGGCGCTTTTGCCACGCAGTTGTCCGACCAGGACATCAGCAACGTTGCCGCCTGGCTGGCCTCGCTGCCCAGCGACCTGGGTGTGCGCAAGTAAGTCGCGCGGCGGGCCATCCAGCAAAAACCCTCGGCTTGCCGAGGGTTTTTGCTTTGGGGGCACAGATTCCGGGGGCTCAGCGCTCGGCGCGCTGGCGGATCAGGTCGATGTAGGTGTCGCTGTCCAGCGGCGTACCCAGGCGCTGTGCTTCCCAGACCACACGGCCCAGGCATTCCATGATCTCGTGCGCGGCCTGGTGGGCATCGCTGCGGGCCACCAGGCGCTGGTAGGCGGCGCGGATGCCTGGCGGATGGTCGATCGACAACTGCTCGGCAATGGCCAGGTGCATCGACAGGTGCAGGAACGGGTTGGTGCGCCCCTTTTCCACGGCGTATTCCGCCGTCATCGCTTCGGGGCTTTCGAGGTCGCCGTGGTATTCGGGATGCTCGATGATCCAGTCCAGGGCCATGGCTTCCAGCGGGGTCAGGACCTCGTTGGCACGGTGCTTGCGCCAGGTTTCGATGAAGAATTCGCGGACTTGGTCGCGGGAGGGGTTGAACATCTGGGGGACGCCATACGGGCTAGAGAGGGCTTTATTTTACCGCCCGCCGCCGTGGCGGCCGCCCGAAGCCGCCAATGCGATATAGAATTGGTTGCTATCCGCCATCCAGTGCGCGTTTCGCCAGGCCGCGCGGCCCGCGGACCGCACGCCAGCCGATGCGGCGCGCGCGTGCAGAAAAACCACCCGGAGCAAATGGAGCATTCATGTCCTATCAACATATCAAGGTGCCCGCTGGGGGCCAGAAGATCACGGTCAACGCTGATTTCTCGCTGAATGTGCCTGAACAGCCCATCGTGCCCTATATCGAGGGTGATGGTACCGGTGCTGACATCACCCCCGTGATGATCAAGGTCGTCGATGCGGCCGTGCAGAAGGCCTACGGCGGCAAGCGCAAGATCCACTGGATGGAAGTCTATGCCGGCGAAAAGGCCACCAAGGTCTACGGCCCCGACGTCTGGCTGCCCGATGAAACCCTGGAAGTCGTCAAAGACTACGTGGTCTCGATCAAGGGCCCGCTCACCACGCCGGTCGGTGGCGGCATCCGTTCGCTGAACGTGGCGCTGCGCCAGCAGCTCGACTTGTACGTCTGCCTGCGCCCGGTGGCGTATTTCAAGGGCGTGCCCTCGCCGGTACGCGAACCCGAAAAGACCAACATGGTCATCTTCCGCGAGAACTCGGAAGACATCTACGCCGGCATCGAATACATGGCCGAGAGCGAGCAGGCCAAGGAGCTGATCCAGTTCCTGCAGACCAAGCTCGGCGTCAAGAAGATCCGTTTCCCCAACACCTCGTCCATCGGTATCAAGCCGGTGTCGCGCGAAGGCACCGAGCGCCTGGTGCGCAAAGCCGCCCAGTACGTCATCGACAACGATCGTACATCGCTGACCCTGGTGCACAAGGGCAACATCATGAAGTTCACCGAAGGTGGCTTCCGCGATTGGGGCTATGCCTTGCTGCAGAAGGAATTCGGTGCGCAACTGATCGATGGCGGCCCGTGGTGCAAGTTCAAGAATCCCAAGACGGGTCGCGAGATCATCGTCAAGGACGTCATCGCCGATGCGTTCCTGCAGCAGATCCTGCTGCGCCCCGCCGAATACGACGTCATCGCCACGCTGAACCTGAACGGCGACTACATCTCCGACGCGCTGGCGGCGCAGGTGGGCGGCATCGGCATCGCCCCGGGCGCCAATCTGTCGGATTCGGTCGCCATGTTCGAGGCCACCCACGGTACGGCGCCCAAGTACGCCGGCAAGGACTACGTCAACCCGGGTTCTGAAATCCTGTCGGCCGAAATGATGTTGCGCCACATGGGCTGGACCGAGGCCGCGGACCTGATCATCTCCAGCATGGAGAAATCGATCCTGTCCAAGAAGGTCACGTACGACTTCGCCCGCCTGCTGGAAGGGGCCACGCAGGTGTCCTGCTCGGGTTTCGGGCAGGTCATGATCGACAACATGTGATCCGAGGCAAGTCCGGCCATTACAGGAAAAACCCGCAAGCCGAATCCGGCCTGCGGGTTTTTTTGAATCGGGCGGACAGCCGTGGCGATTATTGGAAACCTGGTGCCGCTTGGCGATTGATTAAGTTCATATACATCAAATCAATTCAAATTGTTAGTTCAGGGGCAGTATAATTCGTCGCTTCTTCGCGGCGATTCTTCAGTTCCGCTGATTTTCCGAGATATGGCAAAACCTGCTTCCGATATGCCGCCTTACGATGCCCCGGCATGTGTCCGCGGCCTGCGCGACGCCAAGCGGATTGCGCTCTTGATGGCGCCCCGGCTGGGTGACACGCTATTGATGATGACCATGGCGCACAATCTGGTTGCGCACGGGCGCGAGGTCTCCATATTCGGCGATTTTGCTTATGGGCTGCGAAGCTGGTTTCCCGGGTTGGATATTCGTCCCTCGCTCTCGGAGCAGGATGCCGCGGCGGTGCTGGCCGACTACGACTGCGCGGCCCAGATGCATGTGGGTTGGCCTTATGCCTTGCATGCCTATGCGAAGGCCTATTTCTACTATGACGCCCATGTCGTGATTACCGGCAAGGGCTTCGTGAAACTCAATCAGATCAGCGACTTCTGTCGCGATGCCTTGGGCTTGCCCCTGTCTGGCACGGATATCGGATTGAGGCCGCCCGTGGCGGGGCGCCATCGTCACTACGAAACGCGAGTCGCGGTGCATCCGTCCTCCACGGGAGCCCAACGGTGCTGGGCGCCTCGGCATTTCGTTGAACTGGGCCTGCGGCTCAAGCGCCAGGGATACGAGCCGGTGTTCATCCTGGCGCCGCATGAGCGGGCGGAATGGACCTGCCTCACCGACGCCGGCCTGGCGATCCAGCAGTCTCCGTCGTTGTCGGACGTGGCGGCATTCATCCATGAGTGCGGCTGGTTCATCGGCAACGAGTCGGGCATCGGGCATTTGGCATCGAGTGTCGGTGTGCCGACGTTGACTTTGACCGGGCGCCCTACGCGGACCAAGGCTTGGAGACCCGGGTGGGCGATGTCGCGCATTGCGTACCCCGTGTACATTCCCGGCGGCCGCTGGCGTGATCGGTTGTGGCGCGACTGGCTGCGGCCCGGCAGCGTAATGGCAGCCTTTGAGGGCTTGACGCGGGATTATAAAAAATCCATGTCCACATTGAAGCGCGCCCGGTCTTGAGCTGTGCGGATGGATACCAGCTTGCCATGGGTCCAGACTGCGCGTTGATGCCCGTACGGCATATGGCGGTGTCACCGGCGCTCGTCTCTGCGGTTCCAAAATTGTGGCTGACTCCGGTCACGAGCAGCCTAACTGACTCTACCTATGCCTCAAATCTGTCTACGTACCGTAGTGGTATTGGCGCTGTTGGTGCCCGCCTTGGCACTGACCAGCGCAGTGGGTGGCCCAGCCATCATCTATCTGACCTCGGTGATCGCGTTGGTCGTGCTGGTCGTCAATGCCGTCAGGCGAAGCGAACCGTTCGCATTGGGCGAATTGACTCCCATTGCCGCAGCCTTGATGGCACCGGCGGTGGCGATGCTGATCAGCAGTGTCTATCTGGGGATCTGGAGTTCTTCCGAAATCGAAAAACTCCTGCGCTTCGTGCTGGCCGTGCCTGTCTGCTGGGTGTTGTTGCGTGCGCCTCGGAACTGGCTGCAGCAGATTCAGTGGAGCTTGCTTTTTGGCGCCTTCGCTGGGTCAATCATGCTTCTGGTGATTGTTTACACGCCGGGCCTCGGGCGCAATTCCGTTTCCGATTTCGGCGGTCAGTACAACGCCGTGGCCTTCGCCGATCTGACCATGTTTTTCGGACTGGCGTCCTGTCTGACGTTGCCCTGGAAGCTTTCTTCCTGGCCCAGGGTCGAGGCTGGCTTGAAGATCCTCGTCGTGCCGCTGACTATCTATGCGGTGTGGGCTTCGCAAACGAGAAGTAGTTGGGCGCTGCTGGTGGTGTTGGGATTTGTCTGCCTTGCAACCAATCGTCATTGGACGATGCGCATCAAGCTGTTGTTTGTGGTGACCACGGTCGCGCTCCTTGCCGCCGTCGCAGCGGTTTCCTGGTATTCGAAGGAGAGCCGCTGGCGCGTGGTCGTCAGCGATGTCAATAATTATGCACAGGATGAGCGTGATACCTCCGTGGGTATTCGCATCCAGCTTTGGAAGGCATCCTGGCTGATGTTCAAGGAAAGTCCGATCGTCGGTGTTGGCGGATCGAGCTTTCGTGCCGAGTTGGCAAAGTTGGAGGAGCAAGGTGTGGTGACCAAGCTTGTTTCAACGGATTTTGGCGAGCCGCACAACGATATGCTGGCGGCATTGGCAGGTTACGGGGCGCTGGGTCTGTTGAGCATGCTGGCGCTTTACCTGCTCCCCGCTGTTGTGTTCTGGCGGCGCTCGCGCAGCAATGACCCGGCCATACATGTCGGCTCGCAGATCGGCATGCTGTTCTGCCTGGGGTATTTCACCTTCAGCCTGTCCGAGATGATGTTCCGCAACATGCGCAGCGTGCCGATCTATGCGGTGACCGTCGTGGTGTTGTACGCATTGACCTCCGCACGAACCGGCCTGGCGCAGCAGCGCCTGGCGGTGAAACGATAGGCGGGGCCGTAAGGCCCTGTGCTTCAGGAAAAAACAAGGCTTTGCAGCCTTGTTTTTTTTCGTCCGCGCGCGGCGCGTGCAAATGCGATGCGGGCTTGATGTAGATCAAGCGACCTTCCTCTGGTAGGTGAAAACCCTGCCACTCCCCCGTATTCTGACGGCACTCAATATATAAACCGTCACATTCTGCTGCCTTTGGTTATTAGGCGCGGAGGGACCTGAAGAAGAGGGGCTATGAGTAATTCAAGCTTGCGTCGAGAGCTGCTGTGGTTCGTATTCGCCATCGGCGCAGCCGTGTTGGCGTTGGGCGCCTGGGACGCGTGGGAGCGGCGCGCCGAAATGTTGGCCGAGCGCAAGACGGAACTGCGGCATGTGCTGGATCTGGCTGCGAGCATCGTGCAGAACGGCAAGCAGCGCGCGGTCGACGAGGGATTGACTGCGACGCAGGCCAAGCGCAACGTCGCGCAGCGGCTGGCCCAGCTGCGTTATGGCGCGGATGGCTATGTCGGCGTGTTTGACGATGGCTATGCCCTGCTGGTGCACCCCGACGCGAAGCTGGTGGGCACCAATGTCCGCGCCATCAAGGACAGCGACGGTGCGCCGATATTCGAGAACCTCTACGCCCAAGGCAAAGACGGTGGCGGCTTCGTGGAATATCGTTTTCCGAGGCCGGGTGCCGACGATGCGTTGCCCAAGATCAGCTACGCGGCCTACGACAAGGAGTGGGGCTGGCTGATATTCACCGGCCTGTACGTCGACGACGTCGATGCGGCCTTCTTCAAGACGCTTTGGCGCCAGGGCACCGTGACGCTGGTGCTGCTCGCACTGTTGCTGGCGGCGGCCTTGCGGTTCTTCCGCTCGCATATCATCCGGCCGCTGGACGAGGCCGTGGCGGTATGCGAACGCGTGGCGCAAGGCGACCTGTCCAGCATCATTTCGCGCCATCACCGTGGCGAGATCGGGCGGCTGTTCGACGCCATGGCGTTGATGCAGGAACGCCTGGACGTGGCGGTACGCAGTATCGTGCATTCGACCGGATCGATCGCGGCGGCGTCGCGCCAGATCGCGGCAGGCAGCATGGACCTGCACGACCGTACCGAGAAGCAGGCCGCCGCGCTGGAGCAGACTGCGGCCAGCGTCGAACAGATCACGGCGACCGCCAGGCAAAGCGCCGACCATGTGCGCGAAGTCAGCGCATTGGCGGGTGAGTCGGCGCAACGGGCGCGCCAGGGCAGCGAAGAAACCCAGCATGCGATCGACGCAATGCGTGAAATCTCGCAGAGCTCGCAGCGCATCGACGAGATCATTCGCCTGATCGACGAAATTGCGTTCCAGACCAATATCCTGGCGCTGAACGCCGCCGTCGAGGCGGCCCGGGCCGGTGAGCAGGGCCGCGGCTTTGCCGTGGTGGCGGGCGAGGTGCGCGCGCTCGCGCAGCGCTCGGCCACCGCCGCCAAGGAAATCAAGACGCTGATCGAGGCGTCGTCCGACTCGGTATCGCGCGGCAGCCTGCGGGTGGAGCAGGCCAGCGCCACCATGAGCAGCGTGCTGGAATCGGCCGCCACCAGTGCGCCGCTGATGGGCGAGATTGCCACGGCATCGGCCGAGCAGAGCGTGGGCATCGAGCAGATCAACCAGGCGGTCACGCATCTGGATAGCGTGACGCAGCAGAATGCCGCGCTGGTCGAGGAGTTTGCGGCGTCGGCCGCCACCTTGCACGATCAGGCCGATGACCTGGCGCGCGCGGTGGCGGTGTTCAGGCTGTCTGCAGCCTACTAGGCGAGCCCTGCACCACGCTCATGGCGCGTTGCAGGCGGGGCGTGAGTTCGCGGGTTGCGCTGGTCATGGGCAAGCGCAGTTCGTCGGCAATCAGCCCCTGCAGGGCCAGCGCTCGCTTGATGGGCGCGGGGTTGGGCTCGGCGAACAACAGCCGGATCAGGCCGCGCAGCGGCTCGAACAGTTCGCGTGCGGCTTCGGCATGGCCGTCGCGAGCCAGTTGCATGACTTCGACGAAGCGCTCCGGGAACAGGTGCGCCGCCGCGGGAATCGCGCCGCGGCCGCCTGCCAGGAAATGATCCAGCAGGGCCTGGTCTTCGCCGCAGAGGGCATTGAGGTGACCGCGCGCGTTCAGCGCCATGAGCACGGGCGGATTGCATTCCTTGACCGCGCTGAAGTTGGGCAGCAAGGCCAGGGCCTCCATGGTTTCGACCGTCATGGTGACGCCCGCGCGCTTGGGGATGTTGTACAGGATGATGGGGCGCTGGGTGGCCCACGCGATCTGCCGGTAATGCCACAGGATGCCCTGCTGCGAAGGACCCAGATAATAGGGGGGCGGCACGAGATAGCCGGCCGGTTCATATTTGTCCAGGCGGCGGATCGCAGCGGCCACGCCGCGCGTGTCGACGCCACCCGCGCCGAACACCAGCGGCAGGGCGTGCGGATCTTGTCGGATGGCCTCGATCATGTCGATTTTTTCTGGAATGGCCAACAGATTGCCTTCGCCGGTCGATCCGAACAGCACCAGGCCCGCGATGCCGGCGTTGCGGTAGTAGCGCGCCAGCGCCTGGGCTGCCTCGCAATCCACGTAGCCGCCGCGCATGGGCGTGACCATCGGCAGCCAGAGGCCTTCGAAAGAGGCGGTTTGCACGGGAGCGTCCATGGCTTACTGCACCGTGATGGCAGCGGCGCGGCGCAGCGGGCCGAATTCCGCCTGGGGCAGGCCGCACATCACCGCGTGCATCAAGGCGTCGACCTGGTCCTGGGTGCAGTGCAATTGCAGCACGCTCTGGCCGTGCGCATGGTCCACCGAGAGCACATAGACGCCGATGCGTTCGCCCAGTTCACGGTGCAGGGCCAGCCGCACCTTCAAGGCGTCCAGCGTGTCGATCCGGACGGTCAACGAGACCATCTCGGGGGCATTCGGCGCCTGGGAAGGGGCCGGACGATCAAAGGAGGCGGGCCTGCTGCGTTCTTGTTGGGGGATCATGGCGTTTGCGGGGCGGCGCCGTCGGGGCGGCGTACCGCGTATCCGGTTGGTTGATGACGGTTCCACTATAGAAAGCGGACCATAAAACCTGCCGATAAATACGGGCGCGGCGCGTAAAAAGCGCGTCAACGCCCGGCCCGGCTCAGAAGGTCTTGGTGATGGACAGCAGCCCCGTGGCACGGCCCATATAGCGGCCGTGGCTGTTGGTGTAGACGGCGCGGTCGGCATTCGTGTCCAGGTAGGCGACGGAGACCGCCAGGCCCTGGCCGAAGTCCTTGGTCAGCCCCAGCTTCCAATCGGTGTACGAACCGTCATTGACGTTGCGCACCGTCTGGCGGCCGACGTGGGCGTTGACGCTCAAGCCCCAGATGCCGGTGTCGAAGTTGCCCGTCAGGTCGAAGTACTGGCTGTACTTGCTGTCGGCGAACCCGAACAGGTTGGTCACGGCGACGGAATATTTGAACATGACCGGGCCATAGCCCAGGCCGGCATACAGCTCGGTGGTGTCGGGGCTGGTGAAACCCGACGGGTAGTCGCCGGGATAGTAGTACTGCAGCACGCCCAGGTCGAAGGGCACGTCTTGCGCCAGGTTGCCCTTGTAGCCGCCGTAGAAATCCATTTCCACGGGGGCGGACACGTCATGGTTGCTGTCGCCCAGCCAGCTGATGCTGGAGTTCCAGTTGCCCAGGTACAGGCCGCTGGCGTGGGTGAAATCGAAGCCGCCCTGGATGGCGGGCTTGTTGTTGGTCTGCATCAGGCCGCGGTAGCGATACTGGCTGGCCAGGGTGACGTTGGCGGTCAGCGAATACTCGGGGGCCGGTTCGCTGGCGCCGGGGGCATCGGCAGCGCAAGCAGGGGCGGCAAGGGCCAGCAGTGCGAGCGCGGCCAGGGTGTTGCGGGGCATGGACTTCTCCTGTGTTGGACGGGATCGCCACAATAGGAGAAGCGGCATAAACGGCGAGACAAGACTGCTGCGCCCCGCGTAAAAGGCGTGTCAATGCGAGGCTTATCCCGCGAAGCGGTAGCCCACGCCAATCTCGGTCAGCAGATACACGGGTTGTGCGGGGTCCGCTTCCAGCTTCTGGCGCAGATGGCCCATGTAGATCCGCAGGTAATGGTTGCTTTCCACATGTGAAGGGCCCCAGACCTCGCGCAGCAGCTCGCGGTGCGTCATGACCTTGCCACGGTGCGCCAGCAGGGCGGCCAGCAGGCGGTATTCCATGGCGGTCAGGTGCACGTGCTGGCCCGCGCGCTCGACCACGCGCTTGGCGAAATCCACGCGCACCTCGCCGAAGGTGATTTCGGCGGCGCTGCCGGCGCCGCCGCGGGCATGGCGCCGCAGCAGCACGCGCAGCCGCGCCAGCAGTTCGCTGACGCCGAACGGCTTGGTCAGGTAGTCGTCGGCGCCCGCATCCAGCGCCGCCACCTTGTCGGCTTCGGCAGTGCGGGCGGACAGCACCAGTACGGGCACTTCGGTCCAGCCGCGCAGTTCGCGGATCAAGGTCATGCCGTCTTCGTCGGGCAGGCCCAGGTCCAGCACCACGGCGTCAGGCTGGCGCGTGCCCGCCTCGATCAGGCCGCGCTTGACCGTGTCGGCCTCATAGACGGCGCAGCCCTCGCTTTCCAGGGCCTGGCGCACGAAGCGGCGGATATTGGCGTCGTCTTCGATGATGAGGACGGTAGGCTGAAAGTCGAACATACGGCGGGCTCAGGCGATTTCGGGTTGGATCGGGGGCGGCGTGCCCAGCGGCAGCGTGAAGACGAACTGTGCGCCGGACGGCTGGCCAGGTGCATGCTCGACCCAGATGCGGCCGTGGTGGGCGGTGACGATGGCTTCGCACACGGCCAGGCCCAGGCCGACGCCGGGGGTGGCCGACTCGCGCTCGCCGCGGGTGAATTTCTCGAAGATGCGGCGTTCGGCGCCGGGCGCGACGCCGGGGCCGTTGTCGCAGACGGCGACGCGCAGTTCACCGTCCTGCGCCATGGCGTGCACGCGGATGGTGCTGCCGGCCGGGGTGTATTTGGCGGCGTTTTCCAGCAGGTTGCACAGCACCCGTTCGATCAGCACGCCGTCGCACTCGACCAGCGGCAGGCCCGACAGGCTGTCGACCGATACGCGATGGGCGGCCAGCGCCTCGCGCATGGCCGCCAGGGATGCGCCCACCAATTCTTCGATCGACTGCCATTCCGGCCGCAGCGGTGTGTCGCGGCTTTGCAGGCGGGCCATGTCCAGCAGATTGGCAACCAGGGCATGCATGCGCTGGGCCTGGTCGCGCATGGCGCGGATGGTGTCCTGGATGTCGTCGGGCAGCGAGGCCTGGCGGCGCATCAGCGTGTCGGTCATGCCGACCAGGCTGGTCAGTGGCGTGCGCAGGTCATGCGATACCGCCGCCAGCAGGGAATTGCGCAGTTTTTCGGATTCCATGCTCACCAGGGCCTGCTGCGCCACTTCGACGTAGTGCAGGCGTTCCAGCGCGATGGCAATGAGGGTGGCGTAGGCCTCGATCTGGCGACGTGAATCGGGATTCGAGAACAGGCTGCGGCGTGGCGCGGCCAGGGCCAGCACGCCGCGGGTGCGCATCGGGGCCTTCAGGGGCAGGTACAGCAGGTCGCTGTTGGACAGCGTGGCGGTACCGGCGCCGGCGGGCTGGCCGTGGTCGTAGACCCATTGGGCCAGCGCCGATTCCAGGGGCGGCATGTCGTCGGCGGCAGGCGAGGCCAGTTTCAGGCGGTCGTCCAACCCCAGGATGTAGAGCGCGCAGCGCGAGCCGAAGGTGGCGTGGACGAAGGCGCCTGCGGACGCGACGATCTGCTCGGGCAGCAGTGCCGACGATAGTTCGCGCGCGAATTCATACAGGCTGCGGGCGTCGGCTTCGCGCTTGACCGAGGCTTGCGCCTGCAGGCGCAGGCCGGCCGTGAGCTGGCCGATGAGCAGCCCCACGGCCAGCAGCACGCCGAAGGTCAGCAGGTATTGCACGTCCGACACCGCGAAGGAGGCCAGCGGCTGGACGAAGAAGAAGTCGAACAGGCCTACGCTGACGACGGAAGCCAGCGCCGCCGGCCCTCGCCCGTGCCGCAGCGCCACCGCCACCACCGCCAGCAGGAACAGCATCACGATGTTGGTCTGGTGCAGGGCCGGAAATGCCAATGCCGACAGCGCGGTGGCGGCGGCGCAATAGCACAGTGCCCAGGCGTAGCCGGTCCAGGGCGGCGAGCCGCGTTCGTCCACCGACTGGCGTTGACGGCGGCCCAGCGTCAGCGGATCGCGTCCGGGGGCGGTGGCCGCCGGCAGGGGCGGCGCGCCGAGTCGGATGATGTCGATTTCAGGGCAGCCGGCAGCCAGCATGTCGGCGAAGCTGTGACGGCGCCACAGCCAGCCGGGGCTGAGGGCCGCATTCAGCAGGGCGGACAGCGACAGCCGCAGACGCTGCAGGCCGCTGGCGCGGGTGCGCCCGACGATGGCCTTGGTGATGTTGTGGCGGCGCACGTAGCGCACCACGGCATCGACCATGTCGCCGCCTGCCAGCGTCTCGCTGCGCGCGCCCAGCGAGTCGGCCAGCGCCAGGCTGCGCTGCAGCCGCTCCTGTTCCGCTTGCGGCGGGGGCGCCGCGCGCGGCACGTCGATGGTGACGACGTGCAGGTCGCATTCCAGCTGCTGGCTCAGGCGGTGCGCGCTGCGGATGACGTATTCCGCATCGCCATCGGCGCCGATGCAGGCAACCACGGCTTCGCGCGTGCGCCAGACCGGTTCGATGGCGCGGTCGCGGCGATAGGCCTGGACGTCATCGTCAACATGGTCGGCCGTGCGGCGCAGCGCCAGCTCGCGCAGCGCGATCAGGTTGCCCTTGCGGAAGAAATTGCGGGTGGCATGGCGCGCCTGCTCGGGCAGGTAGACCTTGCCTTCCTTCAGGCGGCGCAGCAGTTCGTCGGCCGACAGGTCCACCAGGATGACTTCGTCGGCGGCGTCGAAGACTTCGTCGGGTACGGTTTCCCAGACCCGCACGCCGGTGATGCTGCCGACGGCCTCGTTCAGGCTGTCCAGGTGCTGTACGTTCAGCGTGGTCCAGACGTCGATGCCGGCAGCCAGCAGTTCCTGGATGTCCTGCCAGCGTTTGGCGTGACGCGAGCCGGGCGCGTTGGAATGCGCCAGTTCGTCGACCAGCACCAGGTCGGGGTGCGCTGCCAGCGCGCCGTCCAGGTCGAATTCCTTGAGCGAGTGGCCGCGATACGAGACGTCTTTCAGGGGCAGCACCGTCAGCCCGTCGAGCAGGGCGGCGGTTTCGCGCCGCCCATGCGTTTCGACGATGCCGGCCAGCACCCGGGCCCCTTGCGCGGCATGGGCGCGGGCGGCAACGAGCATGGCGTAGGTCTTGCCCACGCCCGCCGATGACCCGAAGTAGACCCGCAACTTGCCGCGCACCGCCTGGCGCGCGGCGTCGTCTAGGGTTTTCAGGAGCGCGTCCGGATCGGGACGCTCGCCAGCATTGTCAGCCATGGACGCGCAGGTGAAGGGTGGGAACGGCTGGCAATACTATACGCCCGCGCTTCATTTGACCGGCGCCAGCTTGTCCAGCGCCAGGTTCAGCATCAGCACGTTGACCACCGGGTCGCCCAATACGCCCAGCCAGGGCTTGGTGGTATTGGCCAGGATCAGGGCGTCGACCTGGTCGCGCGGCAGGTTGCGGGCGCGGGCCACGCGGGCGGCCTGGTAGGCCGCGGCCGCCGGACTGATGTGCGGGTCCAGGCCGCTGCCGGAAGCCGTGATCAGGTCCACCGGCACCGGCGTGGGATTGTCGGGGTCCGCCGCCTTCAGGGCGGCAATGCGGGCCTGGATGGCCTCGGCCAACGCCGGGTTGCGCGGACCCAGGTTCGATCCGCCGGAGTTGGCGCCGTTGTACGGCATGGGCGAGGTCGCCGACGGCCGGCCCCAGAAATACTGGGGTGCGCTGAACGACTGGCCGATCCATTCCGAACCGACCACCTTGTCGCCCTGGCGGATCAGCGAGCCGGACGCTTCGTGCGGGAACACGGCGGCGGCGATGCCGGTGGTCAGGAAGGGGTAGGCCAGGCCCGTCACCAGGGACAGGGCGGCGAAGACGACCAGCGCGGGGCGCAGGATGCCGCCTTGGCGCGGCAGGGAGAGTGCTTGTTTCATGACGGTTTCCTTTCCAGTGGCAGGCATGGGTCAGACCCAGCCCAGGGCGGCCAGCACCATGTCGACCAGCTTGATGCCGACGAAGGGCACCAGCAGGCCGCCCAGCCCGTAGATCAGCAGGTTGCGACGCAGCAGGACGGATGCGCCCAGCGGCCGGTAGCGCACGCCTTTCAGGGCCAGCGGGATCAGCACGATGATGATGAGCGCGTTGAAGATCACGGCCGACAGGATGGCCGAGGCCGGCGTGGCCAGGCCCATGATGTTCAGCACGTTCAGTTGCGGATACACGGTGGCGAACGCGGCCGGAATGATGGCGAAGTACTTGGCCACGTCGTTGGCGACGCTGAACGTGGTCAGGGCGCCACGCGTCATCAGCATCTGCTTGCCGATTTCGACGATCTCGATCAGCTTGGTAGGGTTGGAGTCCAGGTCCACCATGTTGCCGGCCTCTTTGGCGGCCTGCGTGCCCGAGTTCATCGCCACCGCCACGTCGGCCTGCGCCAGCGCCGGTGCGTCGTTGGTGCCGTCGCCGGTCATCGCCACCAGCCGGCCTTCGCCCTGGTAGGCGCGGATCAGCTTCAGCTTGGCCTCCGGCGTGGCTTCGGCCAGGAAGTCATCGACGCCGGCTTCGGCCGCGATGGACGCGGCGGTGAGCTTGTTGTCGCCGGTGATCATCACCGTCTTGATGCCCATGCGGCGCAGTTCGGCGAAGCGCGACTGGATGTCCGGCTTGACGATGTCCTTGAGCTCGACCACGCCCAGCGCACGGTTGCCGTCGCTGACCATCAGCGGGGTGCTGCCGCGGCGCGCCACGTCTTCCGCCAGGCGCAGCACCTGTTCGGGCACCACGGCATCCTGTGCGGCCAGCCAGGCCTGCACGGCGTCGACGGCGCCTTTGCGGATCATGCGGTCCTTCAGGTTCACGCCGCTCATACGTGATTGCGCGGTGAAGGGCACGTACTCGGCGTCCGCCGCATGGTGGGCCGGCGCGTGGATGGACTTGTCCGCCAACGACACGATGCTGCGGCCCTCGGGCGTTTCGTCGGCCAGCGAGGCCAGCCGGGCGGCATCGGCCAGCTCACGCGGCGAGACGCCGGGCGCGGGCAGGAAGGTGGAAGCCTGGCGGTTGCCGAAGGTGATGGTGCCGGTCTTGTCCAGCAGCAGCACGTCGACGTCGCCCGCGGCTTCCACCGCGCGGCCCGAGGTGGCGATGACGTTGGCGCCCATCATGCGGCTCATGCCCGCCACGCCGATGGCCGACAGCAGGCCGCCGATGGTGGTGGGGATCAGGCACACCAGCAATGCCACCAGCACCGTCACCGTGACGGCGCTGCCGCCGCCTGCCGCCGACACCGAATAGATCGAGAACGGCATCAGGGTCGCGACCACCAGCAGGAACACCACCGTCAGGCCGACCAGCAGAATGGTGAGGGCCAGCTCGTTGGGGGTCTTCTGGCGCTTGGCGCCTTCGACCATGGCAATCATGCGGTCCAGGAAGCTTTCACCCGGATCGGCGGCGATGCGCACGAAGATCCAGTCGGACAGCACGCGGGTGCCACCGGTGACCGACGAGAAATCGCCGCCCGATTCGCGGATGACGGGGGCCGATTCGCCGGTGATGGCGCTTTCGTCCACGGACGCCACGCCCGCAATTACCTGGCCGTCGCCCGGAATGGTTTCGCCGGCTTCGACCAGCACCACGTCATTGCGGCGCAGCAGGCCCGAGGGCTGGCTGACCGCCTGGTTGCGCCACCGGTCGGGCTGGGCGCGGCTGGCATCTTCGTCGCGAAAGCCCTTGAGCAGCCGCGCATTGATGGTGGTGCGCAGGCCGCGCAGGGTGGCGGCCTGTTGCTTGCCCCGACCTTCGGCCAGCGCCTCGGCGAAGTTGGCGAACAGTACCGTGAACCACAGCCACACCGAGATCGCGAGAATGAATCCCGCGGGGGCCTCGGCCTGGCCGCGCAGCGCCATGACCCACAGGATCGTGGTCAGGATGCTGCCCACGTACACCACGAACATGACGGGGTTCTTCAACTGCGCCGCTGGCGAGAGCTTGCGCAGGCTGTCCAGTATGGCGGGGCCGACGAGCGCGCTCGACCACATGCCGAACTTGCGGTCTTGCTCTGGAGCCGACGGCGCTTGGACGGCGCCGCCGCCGGCGCCTTGGGTTGGCATATCAATCTTGGCCATTTTCTTTCCTAGCCTGTTGCATTCAGGGTTGCAGGTGTTCCGCGACCGGGCCCAGGGCCAGCGCGGGCACATATGTCAGGGCGCCCACCAGCAGCACCGCACCGATCAGCAGCACCACGAAGAGGGGGCCGGTGGTGGGCATGCTGCCGGGTCCGGCGGGCAGGCGGCGCTTGGCCGCCAGCGAGCCGGCCATCGCCAGCACCGCGACGATGATGGCGAAGCGGCCGAACCACATCGCGATGCCGAGCAGCACGTTGTAGAAGGGCGTGTTGGCGGACAGGCCGGCAAAGGCGCTGCCGTTGTTGTTGGCGGCCGATGAGAGGGCGTACAGGATTTCGGAGAAGCCATGGATGCCGGGGTTCAGCACCCCCGCCTGGCCCGCCGTCACCGAGACGGCCAGGGCCGTGCCGCCCAGCACCAGCAGCGGCGTCGCCAGGATCACGATCGACACCATCTTCATGTCGTAGGCCTCGATCTTCTTGCCCAGGTATTCCGGCGTGCGACCGATCATCAGCCCGGCGATGAAGACCCCCAGGATGGCGA
The DNA here is from genome assembly GCF_052695805.1 of Achromobacter sp. NCFB-sbj8-Ac1-l. NCBI lineage: Bacteria > Pseudomonadati > Pseudomonadota > Betaproteobacteria > Burkholderiales > Alcaligenaceae > Achromobacter > Achromobacter sp. NCFB-sbj8-Ac1-l. The sequence goes on from NZ_CP199812.1 coordinate 1,131,407, forward strand.
AGGCCAGCATGCCGTACAGGCCTGAGCCGACGCCGCCAAAGACCACTTCGCCCAGTTGCATCAGCAGCATCGGCGACAGGCCGCCCATGGCCGTCAACGAGTCATGCATGCCGTTGACCGCGCCGCAGGAAGCCGCAGTGGTGATGGTGGCGAACAGCGATGTGGCGGCGATGCCGAACCGGGTTTCCTTGCCTTCCATGTTGCCGCCGGGCGAGAACGCGGTCATGGCGCTGTCGGCTCCGGCCTGTGCGGCCATGGGGTTGGCCTGCTGCTCGAAATAGGCCGTGGTCAGTACGAACACCGCGAACAGCACGGTCATCGCCGCCAGGATGGCGATGCCCTGGCGCCGGTTGCCGACCATCTCACCGAAGGTGAAGCACAGCGCCGCGGGAATCACCAGGATCGCCAGCATCTCCAGGAAGTTCGACAGCGCCGTCGAATTCTCGAACGGATGAGCGGAGTTGGCGTTGAAGAAACCGCCGCCGTTGGTGCCCAGCAGCTTGATCGCCTCCTGCGAAGCCACCGGACCCATCGCCAGCGTTTGCGTCTGGGTCACGGCCGGGTCGGTCACCGGCTGGCCCTTGGCGTCCAGCACCGGTTGGCCTTCTGCATCCACGCGCGGTTGGTCGTAATGCAAGGCTTCGACCGTCTGCACTTCCTGGTAGGGACTGAGGTTCTGGATGACGCCCTGGCTGACCAGCGCCAGTGCCAGCACCAGCGACAGGGGCAGCAGCACGTACAGCGTGCAGCGGACCATATCGGCCCAGAAGTTGCCCAGCGTGGCCGAGCAGTGGCGGGCCAGTCCGCGGATCAGCGCGAACAGCACGGCGATGCCGGTGGCGGCCGAGACGAAGTTCTGCACCGTCAGCGCCAGCATCTGCGTCAGGTAGCTCATCGTCGATTCGCCGCCGTAGCCTTGCCAGTTGGTGTTGGCCACGAAGCTGATGGCAGTGTTCAGCGAAGAATCGGGCGAGACGGCGCCCAGGCCGGCCGGGTTCAGCGGCAGCATGCCCTGGACGCGCTGCAGGGCATACACCACCACCACGCCCAGCACGTTGAAGGCAAGAACGGCCAGCGCATAGCGCTTCCAGCCCATTTCGGCCTGCGGGTCGATACCCGCAAGGCGGTAGATGCCACGTTCCAGCGGGCGGCCCCAGGCGGTCAGCCGGGATTGCCCGTTTTCCATGGCGATGCGGATATAGCGCCCCAGAAAGGGCGAGATCGCGAGCAGGACTGCCAGGTACACGACCAGCAGTCCGACGAATTCGGCAGTCATCAGAACTTCTCCGGTTTGAACAGGGCGACCAGCAGGTACACGAACAGCAGGGCGGCCGTGACGCCGCTCAGCCAATAGAGCCAGGTCATGGTTGCTCTCCCGAAGACAAGGCTTCGCAGAATGCGACCAGGGCTAGGGTCAGCCCGGCCATGGCGGCGAAGACGGCGATATAGATGGCATCCACGTTTTTCCTCCCGGGAGCCTGGCTCCCTTCGAACGACGGGCCAGCGCGGCATGGGGGATGCGAACCGCGCGGGCGGTGTGACCAATCAGGACACCGGCAGGTTACGGAGCAGGGGGTAAAAACGGGGTATAGCTTTGGTGGGGGGGTGTAAACGAAACGTAAAAGCGGCGCGGCACAATGGCGGGGCGCTGAACGGGCGCCATGATGGCAAGGTGCGGCCGGGAGCGATGCCCGGAAGTGGGCGCGGGGCGTCGCGTGCGCCGCTTTTTTTGAGGCATGCTCAATATCGGGCGTTTGCGGGTGAGCCGAGGGGGGCGGAAAACCCGCGGTTCCAGCGTAAAAATCCCAACATTTGGAACGTGGAACTAAAATCGCACCATAATGGTGCAAGTAATATGTAAATGAATGCGCCGAATTAGGGCATTCCCCTAGTGTGGCATTCCCGCATCTGGTGCAGAATCTCTTCCCATGCAGGTGAGGAGACAAAGCCCTGCATGGGCAATTACCGGCGGCACCGGTACATAAAAAAAGTAGCAGTACTCAAAAAAAGCAAAACGCACAACGGCTGGCACCAGGCAGTGCCGGCCGTTGTCGCATAAAAATCCCGCATTTCATCAGCTCCGGATTTTCTCGCGCTGCGTTTCGCGATATTCGCCAGGTCTTGCTTACGCTAGAGCTATGCCCGAATCCCGCGTTTCCTCCCCGACGTCCGTTCCCACCCGCTATTGGCGCCGCAACGTCTGGCTGATCGTGCTGTTGCTGGTCGTCTGGGCCGCGCTGACCTTCATTCCGTCCTATTTCGCTCGTGGCCTGTCGTTCGACTTCATCGGCTGGCCGTTCTCGTTCTGGATGGCGGCCTACGGGGCACCGCTGGCTTACCTGATCCTCATCGCGGTGTACGCCCGGATCATGAACCGCGAGGATCGCCGCGCCGAAGAGGCCAAGGGGAACCGCTGATGCCTTTCGGCGGAGATACCCCCCAGGAACTCAACATCCGGCTGCGCCGAATCTACGTGCTGTACACGGCGGGCTTCGCGCTGATGATCCTGCTGATGGCGCTGGCCGAGATACTGGGCCTGCCCCGCAACTGGATCGGCTACGTGTTCCTGTTGGTCACGGTCAGCCTGTACGCGGGGATCGGCATCGTCTGCCGCACCTCGGACCAGGTCGAATACTACGTGGCGGGGCGGCGGGTGCCCGCCATCTACAACGGCATGGCGACCGCGGCCGACTGGATGTCGGTGGCCTCGTTCATCGGCGTGGCCGGCACGCTCTACCTGACGGGCTATGGCGGTCTGGCCTACATCATGGGCTGGACGGGCGGCTACGTGCTGGTGGCGATGCTGCTGGCGCCCTACCTGCGGCGTTTCGGCCAATACACCATTCCCGATTTCATGGGCGCGCGCTATGGCGGCAACCTGCCGCGGCTGGCGGGCGTGGCCTGCGCCATTCTCTGCTCGTTCACCTACCTGGTCGCGCAGATCTACGGCGTGGGCATCATTACCACGCGCATGACCGGCATTTCGTTCGAACTGGGCATCTTCGTGGCGCTGGGCGGCATGCTGGTCTGTTCGTTCCTGGGCGGCATGCGCGCCGTCACGTGGACGCAGGTGGGGCAGTACATCATTCTGGTCATCGCCTACCTGGTGCCGGTGGTGTGGCTGTCCATCAAGCACACCGACATGCCCGTCCCCCAGCTGTCAGCCGGCGCGGTGCTGCAGCAGGTGACGGAAAAAGAGGTCTACCTGCAGAACGACCCGGCCGAGATCGAAGTGCGTCGGCTCTGGCAGGAGCGCGCCGACGAAATGGCGCAGCGGGTGCGTGACCTGCCCGAATCCTGGATGCTGGAAAAGGACAAGCTGCGCAGCCGTCTGGCACAACTGAACGCGGGCGACGCGCCCATGGTGGAGATCCGCTCGGTCGAACGGGAGCTGGCTGCGTTCCCACCCAATGTCGACGAAGCGCGGATCGCCTGGTCACAGGCCAAGGCCTCTTTCGAGGCGCGCGCCGCGCCGCTGACGCCCCACGCCGAGCCGTTTCCGTCCAAGGACCCCGACGAGCGGCGCAACATGCGCATCAACTTCCTGGCGTTGGTGCTGTGCCTGATGCTGGGCACGGCGGGCATGCCGCACATCCTGATGCGGTCATACACCACGTCGTCGGTGGTCGAGGCGCGCAAGTCGGTGTGCTGGTCGCTGCTGTTCATCCTGTTGCTGTACTTCATGGCGCCGGCCCTGGCGCTGCTGGTCAAGTACGAGGTCTACACGCAGGTGGTGGGCTCGAATTTTCTCAGCTTGCCCAATTGGGTCCACGCCTGGAGCGCGGTGGACAGCAACCTGCTGGACGTCACCGACATCAACCGCGACGGCGTGGTGCAGCTCAGTGAAATCAGCATCGGTGCGGATGTCGTGGTGCTGGCCATGCCCGAGATCGGCGGGCTGCCTTACGTGATTTCGGCGCTGGTGGCGGCGGGTGGCCTGGCCGCTGCGCTGTCCACCGCTGACGGCCTGTTGCTGACGCTGTCCAATTCCTTGTCGCACGACATGTGGTACCGGATGGTGTCGCCGCGCATGTCGGCCGCGCGGCGGGTGATGGTGTCAAAGATCCTGCTGCTGGTGGTGGCCTTTGGGGCGGCCTGGGTGGCCGCGCGCAAGCCGGCGGACATCCTGTTCATGGTGTCGGCGGCGTTCTCGTTCGCGGCCTCGTCGTTCTTTCCGGCGCTGGTGATGGGCGTGTTCTGGCGCCGCGCCAACAAATGGGGCGCAACGCTGGGCATGGCGGCCGGGCTGGCGGTGACGTTCGCCTATATGACGCACACGCATCCGTGGCTGCGCGAGTGGGTGCTGGGCATTTCGCGCACGCAGCCGGTGGACCTGTGGTGGGGCATCCAGCCGATCGCGGCCGGCGTGTTCGGCGCGCCGGTGGCGTTTCTGACCATCATCGTGGTGTCGTTGCTGACGCCGCCCCCCGACCGCGCCACGCTGGCGCTGGTGGACTATCTGCGCAATCCGGGCGCGCCCAAGCCGCAGATCGAAAACAACTAGCGGGCAGCGCAGGCGTCAGGACGCCGGTTCGAGGGATCGGCGCAGGCGTTCCATGCCGTTCGGGGCATCGCAGCGATCACTGTGGCGATCTGGCCGGGCGCCCATAACCAATGCACATGGCCCGGATGCTGGCGGGCGGTGTCCCAGATGCGCCGGCGCTGGGTGGCCGTCATGGCGAAGGCGCTGCCATTGCCGCTGTTACCGCTGGCCAGCACCCTGGCCGGGTTCCGTTTGGCCTCATACAGTGCGCCGGCGTCGCTGTCCTCAGACCTCACGATCGCCCAGTCGTAGTGGTAGGAATCCAGGGAAGGGGAGCGCCATGCAGGTCCTTCCAGCACCAGCACGGGGTGGGAAGTGGCGAGGGCGCGATGGGGCGGGCCCAGCACGGTGGATTCGTCGGCCAGGGTGATGGCTTGGCGGCTGTAGCGCGCCGCCGCCTGGCCCTGCGCATCGTAAACCGTGATGTCGCGGGCCTGCTCCTGGCCCGCAATGCCCCCCTCAAGATAGGAGATGACGCGCAGCAAGCGTCCGGCGGCATCATGCACGTAGCGGGCTTGCGGCTGGGGCTGGGCGTCGCAAGCGCCGGTGGCGGTTTCAGCCAGCCAGCCGTGGGGATCGTAGCGCACGCAATGGCGGACCGGGGGAACCCGGGCGCCATCCCAGGGGCGGGTCAGCACGTCGTAGCCGCTCAGGCGGCCCGCGTCGTCGTAGCGGAACCGGGTTTCGGTGTCGGGCGGCGGCAGCGCTGCGTCGGACGCCGCCAGTGCCTGTGCGACGACGCGCGATGAATAGGTGGCGATGGCGCACAGGTGTCTGGCGCCGTCTGCACCCCGCTCAACGCGCAGCATGGTCTGGCCGATGCGTGCGCCGGGGGCTGCGGGATAGACCGACCAGTCCACACGCTCGGCCCACAGGAAGGCAGTGGCGCGGCGGCCCGTCTGCACCCCCAGCATCGGTTGCCAGGTCTTGATGCGCGAGCCGTCCAGGCCGAGCAGCGTGTTGGTGTCGTCCAATGCGATATCGGCGACGAGGGTTTCGCGGTCGCCCTGCGCCAGCGGCCGGCAAACGGAGGCGCCCTGCGCGGGGCTCGACGCCGCAAGCAGCAATAGCGCGGCCAGCGCCAGGGGCGGGTGCCAGCAATCAGTACGCGGCGGCATGTTGCAGGTAGGCGATCAAGCCCGCCAGTTCACGGCTGACACCGCCCAGGCGCAGGGCCTTGCCACGGGTATCCATCAGCACGAAAGGAAACGCGTTGCGCTCCAGCTTGCCGGGGGGCGGCAGGCGGTAGGGCGAGAAATTCGCGGGCGATTCCAGATAGTCATTGGTCATGGCACCCACATCCACGTGCAGGTACCAGACGGTCAGGTCCAGGCCTTGCAGACCGGGATTCGTTTCCGGGTAGGGCCCGCCTTCGCCGGCCGGGATGGCGCTCTGCAGGACGGCCATCGTCACGGCTTGCGGGCCGTCGGCTGGCAGATAGGCATGGTCGCCCGCCGGGCGGGTGAAGGCCTCGCGGACGAAGGCCGAGCCGCGCGAACCTGGCACGACGCTGCGGGCAAAGAGCGCGTCGAGTTGCGATTCGGTCAGCGGGGCGCGGGCAGCGCCCAGCGCGGCCATGTCCTGCGTGAACTGTTGCATCCAGGCGCGGTAGCGCTGCAGTTCGGCGGCGCGGTCGAAACCCCGCGCCTGGGCATTGCCCGCCAGCAGCAGGCCAAGGCATAAGCCCAGGCAGGCCAGGCGGGCCATCCCGCCCCACCACGCGAGTCGGCGCGGGGCGGCCGTCAATGCGAGACGGATTTCGAGAAGACGTTCATGACCACCACGCCAGCGATGATCAGGCCGATGCCGATCAGGGCCGGGGTGTCCAGGTGCTGCTTGAAGAACAGCGCGCCGACGATGGAGATCAGCACGATGCCCACGCCCGACCAGATGGCGTAGGCGATGCCCACGGGCACCTCGCGCAGCGTCAGCGACAGGAAATAGAACGAGATCATGTAGCCGAACACCGTGATGACCGACGGCACCAGGCGCGAAAAGCCGTCGGAGCTTTTCAGCGCGCTGGTGGCGAAGATCTCGGCGATGATGGCGATGCCGAGGTAGAGCCACTTCATTTGCGCGGTCCTTCGGATTGGCGCAGCAGCACCAGCAGGGCGCCGGCGCCGCCTTCGCGTTCAGGCGCTTCGGAAAACGCCAGCACCTCGTTCTTTTGCACCAGCCAGGTGCGCGCCTTGTCCTTGAGCACAGGCTCAAGCCCTTCCGAACCATAGCCCTTGCCGTGCACGACGCGCACGCAGCGGATGCCGTGTTCCTGGCATTCGTCCAGGAACGACAGCAGGGCGTGGCGCGCTTGCTCCACGCGCAGACCGTGCAGGTCGAGCTCGGCCCCGGCGCGCCACTGGCCACGGCGCAGGTTGCGTGCGGTGTCGGGCGCGGCATCGCTGCGTACGAAGGCGGTGCCGCCTTCGGACAGCAGATGCGTGATCTCGCCACCGTCGGAGACCCCGGCGTCGGCGCGGTGCGGGGTTTCGCCCAGGGCATTGGCGCGGCGCAGGGCCGGGGCGGGCTCAGGCGCGGGCTTGTGCTCGACGCGGGGCGCATGCTTGATCGGCTTGACCGACTGCATGGTGCGCCGGAACGCGGCCAGGTCGTCGGCCGGATCGGCATCCGGCGACGCGGCGGCCGCGGGCTTTTTCAGCGCCGCCACCCGCTGGGCGAGGGCGGCGCGCTCTTGCTCGGCCTGGAGATCTTTCTTCAGGCGTTTCAGGTCGGCCTGGCCGACCTTACTGCCCCGCATTCTCCAACCACCGTTGTGCGTCCAGGGCGGCCATGCAGCCCGTGCCGGCGCTGGTGATGGCCTGGCGATAGACGTGGTCCTGCACGTCGCCGGCGGCGAACACGCCCGGGACGGAGGTCATGGTGGCCATGCCGGACAGGCCGCTCTTGGTGACGATGTAGCCGTCTTTCATTTCCAGCTGGCCCTGGAAAATTTCGGTGTTGGGCTGGTGGCCGATAGCGATGAAGGCGCCGGTGACCTTCAGGTCTTCGGTGGCGCCGGTATCGACGTGTCGCACTCGTACGCCGGTGACGCCGCTGTCGTCGCCCAGCACTTCTTCCAGGGTGTGGAACACCTTCAGTTCCATGTTGCCGTTTTCGACCTTGCTCATCAGCTTGTCCACCAGGATGGGCTCGGCGCGGAACTTGTCGCGGCGGTGGATCAGGGTGACCTTGCGGCAGATGTTGGACAGGTACAGGGCTTCTTCTACGGCGGTATTGCCGCCACCGACCACGACCACGTCCTGGTTGCGGTAGAAGAAGCCGTCGCAGGTGGCGCAGCCGGACACGCCGCGGCCCATGAAGGCTTCTTCGGACGGCAGGCCCAGATACTTGGCCGAGGCGCCGGTGGCGATGATCAGGGCGTCGCAGGTGTAGATCTTGCCCGTATCGCCCGTGAGGGTGAACGGACGCCTGGACAGGTCGACCTTGGCGATGTGGTCGAACAGCATTTCGGTGTTGAAGCGTTCGGCGTGCTTCTGGAAGCGCTGCATCAGGTCGGGGCCCTGCACGCCATCGGCGTCGGCCGGCCAATTGTCGACGTCGGTGGTGGTCATGAGCTGGCCGCCTTGGGCCAGACCTGTAACAAGAACAGGGCTCAGGTTGGCGCGTGCCGCATAGACGGCCGCCGTGTAACCGGCAGGGCCGGAACCGAGTATCAAAACTTTAGCGTGCGTAGGCGTGGACATGGGCGGGTATCTTTAGGTTAACGCCCAATTATAATGAGCCGCATGCCGCGTATCTCGACTGCTTCTCCGCGCGCTTCGCGCAACACCCGTAACGGGCCATCGCCTCTGCAGACGCGTATTTCCGCGCTGCTGCGCGAGGCCCGCTGGATTCTCTTCGCCGCCCTGGCGGCCTGGCTCACGCTGGTGCTGGCCACCTGGAGCGCGGCCGACCCCGGCTGGTCGCATTCCGTCCCCGCCGGCGCGATTCATAACAAGGGTGGAACGCTGGGTGCCTACCTGGCGGATATCCTGCTCTATCTGTTTGGTTTCTCGGCCTGGTGGTGGGTGATCCTGCTGCTGCATCGGGTGCGGGCGGGCTACCGCCGCCTGGCCAGCCATCTTCGTGTTACCAATAGTAAACAGCCCGAAGTGTTGCCGCGCGTCCACTGGGAAGAGGGCATCGGCTTTTTCCTGTTGCTGTTCGGTTCGCTGGGCATGGAAGCCTTGCGCCTGGCCAGCCGCGGCACCCACTTGCCGGGCGCCTCGGAAAACGCCAGCGGCGCGGGTGGCGTCATCGGCCACACGCTGGCCGAGCTGACCAGCCGCAGCATTGGCTTTACCGGCAGCACCTTGGCTTTTCTGGTCATGCTGGCGATCGGCCTGAGCCTGTTCTTCTCGTTTTCGTGGCTGACCGTGGCCGAGCGCGTGGGTTCCTGGATGGAACGCATGGTGCGTCGCGTGCGCAATTCCTACGCTGCCCGCGAGGACCGCAAGGTGGGTGAGGTGGCCAAGGCCGTGCGTACCGAGCAAGTGGTGGCCAAGCAGGAAAAACTGGTCCACGAGCAACCGGTGCGGATCGAACCCGCGATTACCGTGGTGCCCAAGTCCGAGCGCGTCGAAAAGGAAAAGCAGCAATCGCTGTTCTTTGCCCCGTCGGGCGGCGAGGGTGACCTGCCGGCCATCAGCCTGCTGGACCCGCCGCTGGCCAACCAGGAAACCGTATCGGCCGAGACCATCGAGTTCACGTCGCGCCTGATCGAAAAGAAACTGGCCGACTTCGGCGTGTCCGTCACCGTGGTGGCGGCGCAGGCCGGCCCGGTCATCACCCGCTATGAGATCGAACCGGCCACCGGCGTGAAGGGTAGCCAGATCGTCAACCTGGCCAAGGATCTGGCCCGCGCGCTCAGCCTGGTCAGCATCCGGGTGGTGGAAACCATTCCGGGCAAGAACCTGATGGGCCTGGAACTGCCCAATCCGCGTCGCCAGATGGTCCGGCTGTCCGAGATCCTGGGGTCGCAGACCTACCACGCCAGCCATTCGGTGGTGACCATGGCGCTGGGCAAGGACATCGCCGGCAACCCGGTGGTGGCCGACCTGGCCAAGATGCCTCACTTGCTGGTGGCGGGTACGACCGGTTCGGGCAAGTCGGTGGGGATCAACGCCATGATCCTGTCGCTGCTCTACAAGGCGGATGCGTCCCACACGCGCGTGATCCTGATCGACCCGAAGATGCTCGAAATGAGCGTCTACGAAGGCATTCCGCACCTGCTGGCCCCGGTGGTCACCGACATGCGCCAGGCCGCCAATGCGCTGAACTGGTGCGTGGGCGAAATGGAAAAACGCTACCGCCTGATGAGCAAGATGGGCGTGCGCAACCTGGCCGGCTACAACACCAAGATCCGCGACGCGATCAAGCGCGAAGAACCGATCCCCAATCCGTTCTCGCTGACGCCGGACCAGCCCGAGCCGCTGGCGCCGCTGCCCACCATCGTGGTGGTCATCGACGAGCTGGCCGACCTGATGATGGTGGTGGGCAAGAAGATCGAAGAGCTGATCGCCCGCCTGGCTCAGAAGGCGCGCGCGGCCGGCATCCATTTGATCCTGGCGACGCAGCGCCCCAGCGTGGATGTGATCACCGGCCTGATCAAGGCCAACATCCCGACCCGTATCGCGTTCCAGGTGTCGTCCAAGATCGATTCGCGCACCATTCTTGACCAGATGGGCGCTGAAACGCTGCTGGGGCAGGGCGACATGCTCTACATGCCGCCGGGCACGGGGTTGCCGGTGCGTGTGCACGGCGCCTTCGTCAGCGATGATGAAGTGCATCGGGTGGTCGAAAGCCTGAAGGCGCAGGGCGAACCCAACTACATCGAAGGGCTGCTGGAAGGCGGGCTGGATGGCGACGGCGGCGAAGGCGCGAGCAGCGTCACGGGCATCGGCGGCGACGCCGAGTCCGACCCGATGTACGACCAGGCCTGCGAGGTGGTGCTCAAGCATCGCCGCGCGTCGATCTCGCTGGTGCAGCGTCATTTGCGCATTGGTTACAACCGTGCGGCGCGGTTACTCGAGCAGATGGAACAATCAGGTATGGTGTCGGCGATGCAGTCCAATGGCAACCGGGAGATCCTGGTTCCTGCCGCCGCAGCCCGAGAGGAAGCATGATGAAGACGTTTCGCGGCCTGGCCGCTGCCCTGGCTTTTTGCGTGGCTCCCGCGCTGGTTCCGGTTTCGGCCGTGGCAGCCAGCGCGCAGGAGCAGTTGCGCGCGTTCGTCAGTACGGTGACGGCGGCGACGGGGTCTTTTTCACAGTACACGGTGAATACGCAGGGACGTACGCAACCGGCGCAGACGGGGGTGTTTTCCTTCCAGCGGCCGGGGAAGTTCAAGTGGGCGGTGCAAAAGCCGTATGAACAACTGGTGATTTCCGACGGACGCCAGGTGTTCCAGTTCGATCCGGATCTGGCGCAGGTGACCGAGCGCAAGGTGGATGCGGCCATTGGCACGTCGCCGGCGGCGATCTTGTTCGGGTCGGGGTCGCTGGAGCAGTCGTTCGATGTGTCTGCGTTGCCGTCCAAGGACGGGGTCGATTGGTTGCGGGCGAAGCCGCGGACTGCGGATGCGGGGTTTTCGCGGGTCGATATCGGGATGAAGGACAATCTGCCCGTTCGAGTCGAATTGCTGGATTCCTTTGGGCAGACGACGCGGGTGGATCTTTCCGGGATTGTGCCTAATCCTAAGTTGGCGGATAAGGAATTTCAGTTTGTGGCGCCTAAAGGCGTTGATGTCGTCAAGATGTGATCTGGTTTGTCGCTGCGCGCGACTGGGCGCGGCCTGATTGATTTCTGGTGGCGGGGCTTCTTTGTAGGCCGCCCGTCACGGGTTGGGCGCAGGGGTGCGCGCCTACGATTGCGGTCCGGAGCCTTCGCTCCGGACTTCCCCTTCGTCATTCTCGTCCGCCTGCGGCTCCCTTGTATCTTGAGCCCTGGGATGGTTAGCTACCATTCCACGAGAGACAGGTGAGTTTCTGCGGCTCCCTTAGGTGCCTGACCCTGTTCTGAAGACTAAACCCCTGTCTCTCACCTCTGACGCCATCGCGGACACTGGACGGTAGCCTAGGGCTTGACCCTGCATGCACAAGGTAAGTGGGCGCAGTTGGCATACTTTCTTTGTATGGAGGGTATGACGATGATCTATCTGGGTATTGATGTCTCCAAGCTGAAGCTGGACTGCACGTTGCTGCTGGATCCAGAGAACGACAAGCGCAAAAGCAAGGTTGTCCCTAATAGCCGGGACGGGGTGCACGACCTAGTCCGGTGGTGCGCCAAGCATGGCGCCGCGGCTGACCAGGTTCACGCCGTGTTGGAAGCCACAGGGCCCTATCACGAGCAAGCCGCGACGACGCTGCATGATGGCGGGCTGACGGTGTCGGTGGCCAACCCGGCCAACGTGCACGACTTCAGTCGGGCGTTGGCGATGCGGTCCAAGACCGACGCACTCGATAGCGTGGTGTTGGCCCGTTATGGCGTGGCGATGAAGCCGCCCGTCTGGCAGCCCCCGCCGGCCCATGTGCGCGAGCTGCGTGCCTTGATTACCCAACTGGAAGCGTTGTCCAAGGATCGGCTGCGCACGATGAACCGCCAGGAGAAGATCGAGGCCAGCTCGCCCTCGGAGCTGGTGGAACGTTCGATCAGCGACACGCTGAGCTTTTACGGCAAGGAGATCGCTCGCCTGGAGAAGGCCATCGACGACCATATCGACCGGCATCCTGACTTGAAGGAAGACGCCAGGTTGTTGGCGACCATACCCGGGGTGGGGCCGAAAATGACCAGAACCATGCTGCGGGTGATGCATACCCACCACTTCAAGTGTGCAGAGGATCTGGCGGCGTATCTGGGCTTGGTGCCGGTGCAGAGACAGTCTGGCACGTCGCTGCGCGGCCGTAGCCGCATGTCCAAGGCCGGTCCTGCGGACGTACGGGCGTTGGCATACATGGCTGGCGTCGTTGCGTCCAAGCACAACCCCCATGTGCGGGCGTTGTATCAACGACTGCTGGCCGCGGGCAAGAGCAAGATGTCGGCCCTGGGCGCCTGCATGCGAAAAGTGGTGCATCTGTGCTTCGGCGTGCTCAAGACGCGGCAGCCTTACAGGCCTGATTACGCTTTTTCTACTTGACGGCCAAGACGGTATCTTCGAATTCCCTCGGGCGCATCTAACGGCGCGCACCCCTACGCCCAACCCGTGACGGGCTACGTCTTCGGAGAATTGGGGCGTTGTCAGGCCGGGGGGATGGGGAGAGGTTTGCGTCGCTTGCCCCAGGCCGGCCGCGCGGGCGGCCTTTTGGGGCTTCGGCAGTGTGCTGCGTCGTGGCGTTGGCGCTGCGCGCTTGCGCAGCGTGAGGCTCAGGTCACGGGCGCTTATACGCTACACAGTCTATTTCTACCTTGGCGTCCACCATCAGGGGGGACTGCACGCAGGCGCGTGCGGGCGGGTTGTTGCCGAAGTATTCCTTGAACACCTTGTTGAACGACGGGAAGTCGCGGGCGTCGTCCAGCCAGACGCCGCAGCGGACGACGTGTTCGGGGCCGTAGCCGGCTTCTTGCAGGATGGCCAGGACTTGCTGGATGGCTTTGTGGCATTGGGCGACGGTGCCGCCTTCGATGACTTCGCCGTTTTCCATGGGGACCTGGCCCGAGACGTAGAGCCAGCCGTCGGCGGCGACGGCGCGGGCGAAGGGCATGTGGGAGCCGCCTTGGCCGGTGCCGCCGGCGACGCCGTAGCGGGTGATGCCGTTGTTGTCGGGGGTGGGGGCATTGCTCATGTGGGCTCCTGGGTGGAAGAGGGAGTGGAGGCGGCGAAGCTTGCGCGCAGGTCGCCGTTGCGGGGCAGCCAGCGGCCGGCGCGGTCGCCGGTGGGCTGGCCCTGGTGATAGGACAGGGCGCCGTTGACCCAGACGGCTTCGATGCCGGCAGCGGTCTGGACGGGGGCGGCGAAGGTGGCGCGGTCGATGATGGTGTCGGGGTTGAACAGCACCAGGTCGGCGTGAAAGCCCTGGCGGATCAGGCCGCGTTCGGCCAGGCCGAAGCGGGCGGCGGACAGGCCGGTCATCTTGTGCACGGCTTCGGCCAGGGGAAAGAGGCCGACATCGCGGCTGTAGTGGCCGAGCACGCGGGGAAAGGCGCCCCACAGGCGCGGGTGCGGCATGGGGTCGTTGGGCAGGCCGTCTGAGCCGACCATGGTCAGGCGGTGCGATAGCACGCGGCGCACGTCGTCTTCGTGCATGTTGTGATAGACCGCGCCGGCCGGTTGCAGGCGCTGGGCGGCTTCGAGCAGGCTGACACCCCAGTCGGCGGCGATGGCGGCGAGTTTGCGGCGCGCCTGTTCAGGGTGCGGCACGGACCAGGTGATGTCGATGTCGAATTCGTCGGTGACTTGCTTCAGGTCCAGCGTGGACGAGCTGGCGGAATAGGGGTAGCAGTCGCAGCCCACGTGTTGCAGGCGGCCGGCGTTTTCCAGCTTGAACAGCACTTCCCTGGTGCGGCCCCAGTTGCCGGCGCCGGCGCATTTCAGGTGCGACACCACGACCGGCACGCGGGCGTGCAGGGCGATGTCGAAGGCCTCTTGCATGGCTTCCAGGATGGCGGCGAATTCCGAGCGCAGGTGGGTGGTGTAGAGCGCGCCGAATTCGTCCAGGGCCTCGGCCAGCAATTTGACTTCGGCGGTGTCGGCTTCGATGGCCGAGCCATAGGCCAGGCCGGTGCTCAGGCCGATGGCGCCGTGCGCCAGGGCGTCGCGCAGTTGTTCGCGCATGGCCAGGACTTCGTCGCGGGTGGCCGCGCGGTCCAGGCGGTCCATGTGGTTGTTGCGCAGGGCGGTGTGGCCCACCAGCGCGGCCACGTTCACGGCGGGCTTGGCGGCTTCGATGGCGCGGGTGTAGGCCGCAAAGGTGGGGTAGGCAAAGTCGTCGCGCTGGCCCAGGAGGTTCATCGGGTCAGGCGGATCGCCGCGCAGCGAGACGGGCGAGGCGCTGATGCCGCAGTTGCCCACGACCACGGTGGTCACGCCCTGCGACAGCTTGGGCAGCATGCCGGGGGTGCGGATGACGTTGGTGTCGTCGTGGGTGTGGACGTCGATGAAGCCGGGGGCCAGCGCCAGGCCGGTGCCGTCGATGACCTGGCGCGCCTGGGCGCCGGGCAGGTCGCCGATGGCGGCGATGCGGCCGTCGGCCAGCGCAACGCTGGCGACGTAGTCGGCGCCGCCCGAGCCGTCGAGCACGCGGACGTTGCCTATGAGGGTGTCGTACATCATGGTTTCCAGGTTCAATCGCCCAGCGGCAGCCGGTTGGGGCCGCCGCGGTGTTCGTCCAGCGCCAGCTTGATGCGGCGCAGGCGTTCGCGGTTTTCTTCTTGGTTCAGCATGGCCAGTTCGGTGGACAACAGGTCGATGGCCAGCATCATCGCGTAGCGCGACGCCGAGGGTTTGTAGATGAAGTCGGTTTCGTCCGTGCGGATCGGCAGCACCACGTCGGCAAGCTGGGCCAGCTCGGAGGTGGCGTCGGTGATGGCGACCAGGCGCGCACGGTACTGCTTGACGATGCGGGCAGCGCCGATGATTTCCGGGGTCAGGCCGGAGGCCGACAGGACCAGCACCGCGTCGCGTTCGTCCAGCGTGGCGGCGACCATGCGCAGCAGCACGGCGTCGCTGTAGACGGCAATGGGGTAACCCAGGCGCACCAGGCGCGACTGCACTTCCTGCGCCAGCACGGCCGATGCGCCGCCCATGCCGAACACGTAGATCATGCGGGCCCCGTCGACGATGGACGCGGCGGCCTCGAACAGCGGCTCGGTGAAGGTTGGCAGGTGGGCGCGCAGCGTGCTTTCGATGTCGGCGTAGATGCGTGCGTAAAAGGTGCTTTCCTCGGCCGGGGCATTCTGGTCCAGGAAGCGGCTGCCCACGGTGCTGGCCTGGGCCAGTTTCATCTTCAGGTCACGGGTGTCGTCGCAGCCGACCGTGCGGGCAAAGCGCGAGATCGTGGCGATGCTGACGCCGGCCTTGGCCGCCAGCTGGTCGACGGTGGCGCTGGCGCTCCAGATGATGTTGTCCAGGATGGCGTCGGCCACCTTGCGCTCGGTCACGCTCAGGTCGTCCCGGCGGCTGCGGATCTGGAAGACGATGTCGCGGATGATGTTCATGTGCAATTCCTGGATCGATTCGGGCGGGCGTGTGCCCCTACGCGGCCAGCTCGGGGTCGCCGAGGCGCGAACAGGCCGCGAAGTGACCTGGCCCGACATTGACGTCGCGCGCTTCGGTGGTGGCGCAGGCCTCGATGGCGTGCGGGCAGCGGGTGCGGAATACGCATCCCGACGGCGGGTTGACCGGGCTGGGGATGTCGCCCTTGAGCAGAATACGCGAACGCGGTGCGCGCGGATCCGGCACGGGGGCGGCCGACAGCAGCGCGCGGGTGTAGGGGTGGCGCGGCCTGGCATAGACCTCGCTGGTCGGCCCGCGTTCCATCACGCGGCCCAGGTACATCACCACGACTTCGTCGCACAGGTAGTCGACCACGGCCAGGTCATGCGCCACGAACAGCATGGTCAGGCCCAGGTCGCGCTGCAGGTCCTGCAGCAGGTTCAGCACCTGCGCCTGCACCGACACGTCCAGCGCCGATACGGGCTCGTCGGCCACGATGAAGTCGGGCTCGACCGCCAGCGCCCGGGCGATGCCGATGCGCTGGCGCTGGCCGCCCGAGAACTCGTGGGGATAACGGCGGCTGTGGTCGGCGTTCAGGCCGACGCGCTCGAGCAATTCGCCGATGCGCGCATCGCGCCGCGTCTGGGCCAGGCGGTGGGTATCCAGCGCTTCGCCCAGGATCTCGGCCACCGTCATGCGCGGGTTCAGGCTGGCGTAGGGGTCCTGGAACACGATCTGCATGCGGCGGCGCCAGGGCAGCATCTGCTTTTCGGTCAGGTTCGTGATGTCCTGGCCGTCGAACAGCAGGCGGCCGGCGGTGGGGGCGAACAGGCGCAGCAGGGCACGGCCCGTGGTGGTCTTGCCGGAACCGGATTCACCCACGAGGCCGACGATGGTGTTGCGCGGCACGTCGAAGCTGACGCCGTCCACGGCGCGCACCACCGGGGCGTTGCGGGCTTGCGACGTAGGGAAATGAACCTTCAGGTCCTCGATGCGCACCAGCGGGTCGGCAGCGCGGATGGGCTGGGGGCTTGCGGTCATAGCGGAGTCACCTTGATGCAGCGGGCGCGGTGCTGGTCCTGCACCGTCACCAGGTCGGGCACGGCGCGCAGGCAATTGTCGTCGGCCAGCTCGCAGCGCGGCGCGAACGTACAGCCGGCGGGCAGCGACAGCACGCTGGGCACGTTGCCCGGAATGGCGCGCAGGCGCTCGCCCGAGGCCAGGAGCGCCGCGGTCGGCAGGCACGAGAGCAGGCCGCGGGTATAGGGATGGGTAGGCTTTTCGAACAGGTCGTAGACCCCGGCGTCCTCGACCACGCGGCCGGCGTACATGACGGCCACGCGATGCGCGATCTCGGCCACCACGCCCAGGTTGTGCGTGATGAACAGGATGCTCATGTTCATCTCGGCCTGCAGCCGGCGCAGCAGGTCCAGGATCTGCGCCTGCACCGTGACGTCCAGCGCGGTGGTGGGTTCGTCCGCGATCAGCACGGCCGGGTTGCAAGCCAGCGCCAGCGCGATCATGACGCGTTGGCGCATGCCGCCCGACATCTGGTGCGGATACTCGTTCACGCGGCGGTCGGCCGCCGGAATCTCGACGCGGTCCAGCATCTCGCGGGCGCGTTTCATGGCCGCCGCGTGCGAGCCGCCTTCGTGCTGCAGCACGGCCTCGGCGATCTGGTCGCCCACCGTGTACAGCGGATTCAGGCTGGTCATGGGTTCCTGGAAGATCATCGCGATCTCGGCGCCGCGGATGCGGCGCAAGGTCGAGGCCGATGCCTGGGCCAGGTCATGTTCTTGTCCGCGGCGGTCGCGAAAGCGGATCTTGCCCGCTTCGATGCGGCCCGCCGGCTTGGGCAAGAGGCCCATGATCGACAGGCTGGTCACGGACTTGCCGGAGCCGGATTCGCCGACGATGGCCAGCGTTTCGCCACGGGCCAGGTCGAAGGTGACGCCATCGACCGATTTGGCGATGCCGTCGCGGCTGTGGAACCAGGTTTTCAGGCCTTCCACCGACAGCACGACGTCTCGGGTGCTTGCGGTCATGATTACAGCTCCTTGCGCAGGCGCGGATCGAGGACGTCGCGCAGTCCGTCGCCGACCAATTGCAGCGACAGCACGGACAGGACAATGGCGATGCCGGGGAAGATCATGATCCAGTCGGCCGAACCCATGTACTGTTGGCCGGCGTTGATCATGGTGCCCCAGGTGGGAATGTCGGGCGAAACGCCCACGCCCAGGAACGACAGGCCGGCTTCGGCCAGGATCGCGTAGGCGAAGATGAAGGTGCCCTGCACCAGGATGGGCGACAGCAGGTTGCGCAGCACGTGCACCGTGACGATGCGCCAGGTGCTGACGCCCAGCGCGCGGGCGGCCTCCACGAACGGCAGTTCGCGGATCACCAGCGTCGAGGCACGCACGATGCGGGCCAGGCGCGGCGTGTACACGATGCCCAGCGCGATCACCACGTTCACCAGCGACGGGCCCAGCGCGGCCACCAGCGAGATGGCCAGCAGGATGTCGGGAAACGCCATCATGGCGTCGATCAGGCGCGACACGAACTTGTCGGCCGACCGGAAAAAGCCCGCGATCAGGCCCAGGGCAATGCCCAGCACGCTGGACAGGATCACCACCGAGAAGCCCACCATCAGCGACAGGCGGCCGCCGTGGATGACGCGGCTGAACACGTCGCGGCCGAAGTCATCGGTGCCGAACCAGTGGGTGGCGCTGGGCGCCTTGAGCCGGTTCATGATCGACAGCTTGTAGGGATCGAACGGACTGACCCAGGGGGCCAGCAGCGCGGCGGCCACCAGCACGACGATGACGATCAGGCTGATCAGCACCGTCTTGCGCGCCACCAGCAGGCGCAAGACCTGCCAGCGGTCGACGCCGGAAGTTGGGGAAGTTGCGATGGCCATATTAGTAACGCACCCGGGGGTCGACCAGCAGGTAGAGCAGGTCGATGAACAGATTGATCAGGACGTAGATCGCGGCAATGATCAGCAGCGCGCCCTGGATGACGGGGTAGTCGCGGCGCAGCACGGCCGACACCACCAGGCTGCCTACGCCAGGCAGGCCGAACACGGTTTCCGTCACCACGGCGCCGCTGATCAGCAGGGCGGTCGTCAAGCCCAGCACTGTCAGGATCGGGATCAGCGCATTGCGCACGGCGTGCTTCAGGATGACCTTGCTTTCCGGCAGGCCCTTGGCTCGGGCGGTGCGCACGTAGTCGTCGCGCAGCACGTCCAGCATGCTGGCGCGGATGAAGCGGGTGATCAGCGCGGAATTCACCAGGCCCAGCACCACGGCAGGCAGGATCAGGTGCGACACGCGGGTCGCCAGCGAGGCATCGGGGCCGCCATAGCCGGACACCGGCAGCCAGCCCAGCTTCACCGAGAACAGCTGCATCAGCAGCAGGCCCAGCCAGAAACTGGGCACGCTGGACGTGAACATCGAGAACGACAGCACCGACTGATCCAGCGTGGTGCCGCGCTTGACCGCCGACAAGATGCCCACCGGCAATGCGATCGCGGTGGCGATCAGCAGTGACATCAGCGTCAGCAGCAGGGTCGGCTCTGCGCGATCGGCCAGCGCCGACAGCACCGGCTTGTTCATGAAGATGGACTGGCCCAGGTCGCCCTGCACCAGCTTGCCCAGCCACGAGACGTACTGCACGGGCAGGGGGCGGTCCAGCCCCAGTTGATGTTCCAGCGCGGCGATGTCCGCCTGGCTGGCCTGGGGCCCGAGCATCACGGCCGCGGGGTTGCCGGGCGTGACGCGGATGATCACGAACACGATGGTCGCGACGATGAACATCACGGCCACCAGCCCGATCAGCCGGTTCAAGAGATAACGCAACACAGTGGAATCCTAAAGATCAGTGCGCGGACGGCAGGCGCCGGGCGGGATGGGCCGGTGTCGGCCCATCCCGGGGCCTGGCTGGCGGGGGCGGCTGTTACTTCGCCGACTTCCAGGCGTTCCAGAAGTACGGCCACGGGGCGGGCTTGACGCCTTGCAGCGACGGCGAGCGCGCGGCCTGGGCGTTGAAATCGCCCACCTTCACGAAGGGAACTTCGTCGTACACGGCCTGCTGCACGTCGGCCCAGCGCTTGACGCGCTCTTCCTGGGTGCGGGCCTGGTTGAAGGCATCCATCACCTGCGCACGGCGCGGCGTGTCCCACCAGCCCGGCGCGTCCTTGGACGGGAAGTCGATCAAGGCCGGCTCGGGCAGGAACACGCTATGGGTAATGAAGATGTCCCACACGGCGGGGTCCTGGCGGCGCTGGGTCAGCGTGGCCCAGTCCACCACCTGCATGTCCACCGTGAAGCCGGCGGCCTTCAGGTATTCCGCGGCCACCAGCGCCATCTTGTAATGGAACTCGTACTGCTGGCTGGTCAGGATGCGGATCTTCTTGTCTTGCAGGTTGGCGCCGTCCAGCAGCTTCTTGGCGGCGGCGGTGTCGGCCTTGTTGTAGACCTTGCCGCCCAGCGACGTGGCCCAGGGGTAGCCTTCCGGATACAGGTCGCCGTTGAGCTTGTAGAACTCTTTGTTGCCGAAGGCGGCGTACAGCATGTCTTCTTCGTTCAGCGCCAGCTGCACGGCCTGGCGCACCGCCAGGTTGGACATGATGCCTTGCTTGGTGTTGAGCACCAGGCGGGGCCAGCCGAACGGCTTGAGCATCACCGGATCGGAACGGCCGCCCTTGAGTTTGTCCAGCGCTTCGACCGGCAGCGAGTCGACGTAGTCGAACTGGCCTGCGGCGGCGGCTTCGGAACGCGTGTTGGCGTTGCCCACCGGCACGAAGCGGATTTCGTCCAGGTATTGCTTGCGTGCGCCGCCATAGCCGTCGGGCTCGCCTTCGCGCTGCTTGTAGCCTTCGAAGCGCGTCAGCTGGATGTACTGGTCCGGCACGCGCGCCTTGAGCTGGTAGGGGCCGGTGCCGACGATCTCGGTCAGCACCGGGGCGATCTTGCCCTTGGGCATGATCACGGCGGCGGCGTTGTTCATCGCCAGCAGCGCGGTCAGCGGCGCATAGGGCTGCTTGAGCGTGATGCGGATCGTGTTGGCGTCGGGCGCTTCGATGTTGGCGATGACCTTGGCGGCCATCTTGCCGCGGGTGGCGGTCTCGGTCCAGCGCTTGAGCGAGGCCAGCACGTCCGACGAATCCATCTTGGAACCGTCATGGAACGTGATGCCCTGGCGCAAGGCAATCGTGTAGACCAGGCCGTCCGGCGTCACGTCGGGCATCTTGTCGGCCAGCAGCGGGGTCAGGTTCCACTTGGCGTCGAAGGTGTACAGCGTTTCGAAGAAGTGCTGGGTCAGGATCCCCACCAGATCGGCGGTGCTGGTCATCGGGTCCAGCGTCGGCGGCTCACCGATGGTGGCGACGGAAATCGTGCCTCCCTTGACCGGCGTGGCACAGAGGGCGGGGGTCGACAATGCGGTCAAGCCAATTGCGCCGGCCGCGAGCAGGCTCTTCAGCCCACCGCCTCGCCGGGAGGTACGGAAGTTCATGATTCTCTCTCCAGAGGGTCAAAAACAGGTTGTCGCGTAATTCGGAAAAGGCGCCGGGTTCCCCGAGTTCTTTCATGCCCCCTCGGGGCCTGGCGCAAAGGCGTCAGGCAGGGGGCGTCAGAAGAAGGTCTCGGCCACGTCGGTGACGCGGTACTGCTCGTCCACCAGCAGCACCTGGCGCCACTTGTCGAACGTCAGGCAGGGGTGGGAAATGTCGAAGGCGATCATGTCGCCGACCTGGATGTCGTCCGCCTCGCCGATCTGCATGAAGGCGTGCTGGTCCATCATGGCGGTCAGTTTCCAGTGCGTGGGTGCGGCTTGCGGCGCCTGCTGGCCGGGGCGGTAGTGCACCGACGGCGTCGGCAGGCCGGCGTCGAAGGCGGCGTCGCGCTTGCCCATGGCCACGATGGCGTGGCCCGGTTCCGGCAGCGATTGCACGTAGGCCCAGACTTGCAGCGCGGGCTGCAGGCCCGGCTCCATCTTGTGGGCCACGGGGTTGTGGGCGTTGATGCGTTCGGCGGCCGAGCGGTAGACGCCCACGTCGTGCGACAGGTAGCAGCCCGGGCGCAGCACGATTTCCAGCGGCGCGCCGATGTCCAGCTGCGAGAACTCCTCGGCCACCACGTCGAACCAGGCCGATCCGGCGCCCGAGATCAGTGCCGGGCCGTGCTTGCGCAAGCGGCCGGCCGTGGCCAGTCCGCGCAGCGCGTCAGTGGCGCGGCGCAGGAACGCGCGGATGGCCGCCTCTTCCTGCAGCACGCCTTCGTAGACTTCGATGCCGGCCAGGGCCAGGCCGGGCCAGCGGCCGATTTCCTCGACCACCGCCTGCAGTTGCGCGTCGTCGCGCACACCGGTGCGACCGCCGGTCGGGCCCAGCTCGATCAGTACGGGCAGTACCAGGCCCTGTTCGCCGAAATAGCGGCCCAGCTGGGCGGCGTTGGCGACCGAATCGACGATACAGAAAAAGGTGAAGGCGGGGTCGCGCAGCAGCTTGGCGATCAGCGCCATATTGGCGCGGCCGACCAGCTGGTTGGCCATCAGCACCCGGCGGATACCGTGCTGGTAGGCGGCGACCACCTGCGGGGCGGTCGCCAGCGTGATGCCCCAGGCGCCGTTGTCGATCTGGCGCTTGAACAGCGCCGGGCTCATGGTGGTCTTGCCGTGCGGCGCCAGCTTGACGCGATACGCTTCCATGAAGCGCTGCATCCATTGCAGGTTGTGCCGCACCCGGGCCTCGTACAGCACTGCCACGGGCAGGCTGACGTCTTCGGCCAGCAGGTTCCAGTTCAGCGCCGCCACGTCGGCGGTGGTACAGGCCTCGGGGAAGGCGCCCAGGCCTTTGCCGTTGACGTCCAGAGGGGCTG
The DNA here is from genome assembly GCF_052695805.1 of Achromobacter sp. NCFB-sbj8-Ac1-l. Classification (NCBI taxonomy): domain Bacteria; kingdom Pseudomonadati; phylum Pseudomonadota; class Betaproteobacteria; order Burkholderiales; family Alcaligenaceae; genus Achromobacter; species Achromobacter sp. NCFB-sbj8-Ac1-l. The sequence continues at coordinate 1,153,974 of NZ_CP199812.1, forward strand.
CGGGGGATGAGGAATGGGTCATGGTGGGCGCCTGCTTATGGAAAATATTTACGGCAAATCCGTTTTTTTTCATTATCGTGAAAAGAATTTACAAGCGGGAGTTGGGAGTTTCCCGTAGGCGGTGCGTTTGGCCGGTTGGCGCGACAATAGGAAATCCGCCACGGAATCCACGGGCCAGCGCGCCCGCCGCCCCACACAAGGAAGAGTCATGCTGAAAGTCGCTTTGGGCCAGTTCGCCGTCAGCCGCGTCTGGGAAGAAAACGCCCAGGTCTGTGTCGATCTCATGCGCCGCGCCCGCGAGGGCGGCGCCGGTCTGTTGGTGTTGCCCGAAGGTATCCTGGCGCGCGACATCACCGATCCCCAGATCGTCCTGAAAGCCGCGCAGCCGCTGGACGGCCCCTTCATGACGCGGCTGATCGAGGCCAGCCGGGGTTCGGATCTGGCGACCATGATGTGCGTGCACGTGCCCACCGGCGAAGGCCGAGTCTGGAACACCCTGGTCACGATCCAGGATGGCCGCATCGTGTCGCAGTACCGCAAACTGCACCTGTACGACGCCTTCACCATGAAGGAATCCACCAACGTCACGCCCGGCAGCGACATCCCGCCGCTGCTCCAGATCGGCGGCCTGAAAATCGGCCTGATGACCTGCTACGACGTGCGTTTCCCCGAACTGGCGCGCCGCCTGGCGCTGGATGGCGCCGACCTGCTGGTGCTGCCGGCGGCCTGGGTGCGCGGTCCGCTCAAGGAGAAACACTGGGAGGTGCTGGTCACGGCCCGCGCGCTGGAAAACACCTGCTATGTCGCCGCTGCCGGCGAATGCGGCGAACGCAATATCGGCTGCAGCATGGTGGTGGATCCCCTGGGCGTGGTCACGGCCCGGGCCGGCGAGGCCCCGGCCCTGGTGTTCGCCGACATCGACCCGGAACGCCTGGCACATGCCCGCAAGGTGCTGCCGGTGCTGGCCAACCGCCGTTTCGCGGCGCCGCAACTGGCCTGACGGCTGACGCGGCCCGCAAGCCGGGCCGCGCGGTGGCGCAAGGGGCACAGCCGCGCTGAAATCGGCAGCAGGGCCGGCCCCCGACCCGCCGCAGGCGACCGGTCCGGCATGGTGTAATACTGGCTTGATTTCCTTGCCGTCTTCCCCCATCTGCTGCCAATGAGCAACGATCTCTTCGCGGCCGATCCTGCGCATCGGCCCTATGTGCCCCTGGCCGAACGCCTGCGCCCGCGCTCGCTGGCCGACGTGGTCGGCCAGTCGCACCTGCTGGGCCCCGACAAGCCCCTGCGTGTGGCCTTCGAATCCGGCCGTCCGCACTCCATGATCTTCTGGGGGCCGCCCGGCGTGGGCAAGACCACGCTGGCGCGCCTGATGGCCGACGGCTTCGACGCCCAATTCATCGCCATTTCCGCCGTACTGGGCGGCGTCAAGGACATCCGGGACGCGGTCACGGTGGCCCAGGTGGCCCAGGGCCAGGGCCGTCGCACCATCCTGTTCGTCGACGAGGTGCACCGCTTCAACAAGGCGCAGCAGGATGCCTTCCTGCCCTACGTCGAAAGCGGTCTGTTCACCTTCATCGGCGCCACCACGGAAAACCCCTCGTTCGAGGTCAATTCGGCGTTGCTGTCGCGTGCCCGCGTCTACGTGCTGCAGTCGCTTACCGCCGAAGAACTGCAGCAACTGGTCGATCGCGCCGCCGAAGCGCTCAACGACGGGCTGGAAGACGGCGCCAGGATCCACATCGCGCCCGACGCGCGCGAACAACTCGCGGCCTGGGCCGACGGCGACGCGCGCCGCCTCATCAGCGCCGTGGAAGTGGTGGCCGAATCCGCCCAATCCGCCGGCCGCGACACGGTCGATGCCGAGTGGCTGGAGATCTCGCTGTCGCAGAACCTGCGGCGCTTCGACAAGGGCGGCGATGCCTTCTACGACCAGATCAGCGCGTTGCACAAGTCGGTGCGCGGTTCCAACCCCGATGCTGCGCTGTACTGGTTCTGCCGCATGATCGACGGCGGTGCCGACCCGAAGTACCTGTCGCGCCGGTTGGTGCGCATGGCGGTCGAGGACATCGGCCTGGCCGACCCGCGCGCCACCGACCTGGCGGTGAACGGTGCCGACATCTATGAACGGCTCGGCTCGCCCGAAGGCGAACTGGCGCTGGCCCAGGCGGTGGTCTACATGGCGTGCGCGGCCAAGTCCAACGCCGTCTACAACGCCTACAACCAGGCCCGCAAGTTCGCGGCCGAGCACGGCAGCGCGCCGGTGCCCATCCACCTGCGCAATGCGCCCACCAAGCTCATGAAGCAGTTGGGCCACGGCAAGGCCTATCGCTATGCCCACGACGAGCCCCATGGCTACGCCGCGGCCGAGCAATATTTCCCCGATGGGCTCAATCCGTCCTTCTATCGGCCGACCGATCGCGGCCTGGAGGCTAAAATCCAGCAAAAGTTGGCATTTCTGCGCCAGCTGGACGCAGAAGAACGTGCCAAGAAACGGTAACGGGCGCCGCCCGTTGCTTCTCGCAACCTCACCGACACCACTATGCTAGACCCGATACTGCTGCGCAAAGACCTGCAAACCGTCGTAGACCGCCTCAAGAGCCGTGGCGTGTCCTTCGACACGGAACGGTTCAACGAGCTGGAATCTCGCCGCAAGGCTGTCCAGACCGAAACCGAATCCCTGCAGGCCCGCCGCAACGCGCTGGCCAAGCAGATCGGTCAGCTCAAGGCCAAGGGCGAAGACGCCAGCGCCGTCATGGCGGAATCGCAAGCCGTGCCCGAGCGCCTGAAGCAGCTGGAAGAAGAACTGGCCTCCTTGCAGCAGCCGCTGAACGAGCTGCTGATGTCGGTGCCCAACCTTCCGCACACCAGCGTGCCGCTGGGCGAATCGGCCGACGACAACGTCGAAGTCCGCCGCTGGCTGCCTGCCGCGGCCGGCGCCGACGGCAATCCGCAGCCGCTGCCCTTCGAAGCCCGCGACCACGTGGCCCTCGGCGAACCGCTGGGGCTGGATTTCGACATGGCCGCCAAGCTGTCCGGTGCGCGCTTCTCGTTCATGCGCGGCCCCATCGCCCGCCTGCACCGCGCGCTGTCGCAGTTCATGCTGGACCTGCAAACCGGTACCCACGGTTATACCGAGTGCTATACCCCGTACATCGTCAACGCCTCGACGCTTTACGGCACGGGCCAATTGCCCAAGTTCAAGGATGACATGTTCGCCGTGTCCAAGGGCGGCGGCGACGACGATCCCAAGGTCGACGAGCACGGCAAGCCTTTCGTGCGCGAAGACCAGTACCTGATCTCCACCTCGGAAATCACGCTGACCAGCGTGGCGCGCGACACCATCCAGGCCGCTGCCGACCTGCCGCTCAAGCTTACCGCCCACACGCCGTGCTTCCGTTCCGAAGCCGGCAGCGGCGGTCGCGACACCCGCGGCATGATCCGCCAGCACCAGTTCGACAAGGTCGAAATGGTCCAGATAACGCAACCGGACCAGTCCTACGCCGCGCTCGAAGACATGGTTGGCCACGCCGAACGCGTATTGCAGCTGCTGGACCTGCCGTACCGCGTGGTGCTGCTGTGCACGGGCGACATGGGTTTCGGCTCGGCCAAGACGTACGACCTGGAAGTCTGGCTGCCGGCGCAAAACACCTGGCGCGAGATCTCGTCGGTATCCAACTGCGAAACCTTCCAGGCGCGGCGCATGCAGGCCCGTTTCCGCAATGCCCAGGGCAAGCCGGAATACGTGCACACCTTGAATGGTTCCGGCCTGGCCGTGGGCCGCGCGCTGGTGGCCGTGCTCGAAAACCACCAGCAAGCCGACGGCAGCGTCCTGATTCCGCAAGCCTTGCAGCCCTATATGGGCGGCCTGACGGTGCTCAAGCCCTGAGATCGGCAGCGGATGAAATAAGAAAACGGAGCCTTCGCGCTCCGTTTTTTATTCTCGACAGCCGTTGTCGCGTCTTCCCCGCGGGCGCCATCCGCCACACGACGGATGCTGCGAATAATCCAGCCTGCTTATGATGGCGACATAAATCTGTCGTGTTGGGAGATTATGCTGAACGCGTGAGTGCTTGATTTTGATGTGAGCAATTGTGTATTTTCAATATAAGGGCCGGATAGTTACGGCACAATACGCATGCGTTCTACACGCTTCATTCACTTATATAACAAGGAGTTGTCCATGACTTCAAGAATGATTGGAGATTTTCGTGTGAGATGCTCTGTGGCTCAGGATGACGAACAGGGTTTCCGCGTGCAGATATGGACTCGCCGGGTAGGCGGAACCGCACCGGAAAAATGCTGGACTGTGCCCGGACAGGCGCCGTTCGCAAGCTTGCACGAAGCAGAACAGGAAAGCCGGCAATTGTTTGAAGAAATCAATGGTGTGCGTTTCAACGGTGAACCGGAGTTTGCTCATGCGTCCGCATAATGGCTGGTGGCGGGCGTCGAGTGCGCCGCGTCGCTGGATCGATCTTGTTCAGGAATCGCCGCGGTGGGCTGATGGCAAGCCCGTCCCGGTGCCGCAGCATCCGCCTGTCGTCTCGGCAGGCAAACCCGCTCAGGCCCCCGCGGTCTGACACGCTTCTCTCAGGCCCTTGTGGTCTGATACGCTTTTTGCGGGGCACCGGAAATTGTCCCGCAGGAAAAAAGGCCACTCGCAAGAGTGGCCTTTGTTTTGGGGGACGCCGGCGCGGATGGCCGGCGAGGTATCAACGGCGCCAGTCGCCGCGACCGTGGTAATAGCCCGGGCCGGGGCCGCGGTAATAGCCATGGCCGTGGCCGCGCCAGTAGCCGCCGCCGCGGATGTACACCGGGGCCGGGTAGACCACCGGCGGCGCGACGTAGACGGGCGCCGGACGGTAGTAGACCGGGGGCGGCGGCGCGTAGACCGGCGCGGGTGCAACATAGACTGGCGCCGGAGCCACGTACACCGGGGCCGGGTATACCACCCCGGGTACGCCGATGGAGATTCCGACGTCCACGCGAGCCAATGCGACGCTGGAGATCAGCAGACCCGCTGCACCCACACCTGCGATTAGCCATTTTTTCATGTTGCACCTGCCCACTGCGTGACGCAGCAAAGTTAAGTATTCGTTGAGACCATTTTCGGTCTTTTCGGTTCTGCGTGGGTAAGTCGGCCTGCGTCAATAGCGACAATCCGCTACGGGTGGGCAGCGCGTGCGTTGCACTTTGCTGCGTTGCCGCAGATGGGCCTCGCTCTGGTAAACCCGCGCTTGAAATCGACTGAAATACGGTCGTGTGCCCGTGACGGCGGGAACAGGGTTACAGGTAGTCACCATCAGGCAGCGCCGATTCCCATGCTGACAACACCGGTACGCCTGCGTCAGGCCAGGCCTCAGGCGTCGCTCGGTTGCTGGCAACGGAATTCGACCACCCACACCCAGGGGTTGGCTGCCCAGGCGTGGGCACCGTAGCGCTCGCACCAGGTCAAGGCAAACGCTGTTTGCAATGGCACGCCCGGCAGCAGGGCGGAGGATTGATACAGTGCTTTCGTGCCCTCGGCGCGGGCATCCGCGTCCGACAACTTTTGCAGGCGCTGGATGCGCACTCCGACGATGACAGCCGTTGCGAAAGGCTTGCCGGTTTCGTCTTCGAGAACGATGCTGTCACCCGACTTGCCGTAGGGGCAAGTGACCCAGGCAGAGGTCTTGCGCAACTCGGTCGAGCCTTCTTTGGCGGGTCCCATGGCGACCCATTTACCCGAATCGGACGCATCCGCATACCAGGCGGTGGTGGGCTTGGTGGGCTGCGGTTTGACGATGCGGCGGGTTTGCACCTTGTGGCCGTCCAGGATGGCTTGTTTTAGCGGCTCGCTGAATTGAAGTGCCTGCCTTTTCATACGCTCGCTGTTCCCCTCACGATCAACGCTTGCGCGCTAATGATGCTGCGGCCGAGTCGACGCGTGCCAACATGGCGGACTTTACAAAGCCTCGCACGAACAGTATGACGCGTCGTCGACGCCATGTCAGGCAAAGGGTTAATAGTGTGTCTTTTTGAATACGCCCGAAGGTTGTTTGTATACTCGAACCATGAACACAGACCTGCACGATCTCAAGCCCGGTTACTACTGGTACACCATGGCCTCCGACCCGCTGGCCGTCATCCATATCCATGAAGACGGCGGCGCCACGCTCATGGGCACCGACTATCGCCTCGGCGCCGAAGGCGTGGCCGACATGATTCGCCAGGGGCAGCGTTTCTTCTGGATCGAACCGCCGCTGCAAGCCTGAGCCGGCGCGGCCCTGGCGCCGCGCGTCGGCTGCACCGCGCGTCAAGGACGCTTCCATGACCGACCTGTTATTGAACAACGTTCGCCTGCCTGACGGCACCGCGGCCGACGTGCTGGTCAGCCGCGGCCGTATCGAACGCATTGGCCCCAACCTGCAAGCGCCCGCTGGCGTGCCACGGGAAGCTGGCGGCGGCGCGCTGCTGCTGCCCGGGCTGGTGGAAGGGCATACCCATCTGGACAAGACCACCTGGGAGTCGCCCTGGTACGTGAACCAGGTGGGGCCGGCCCTGACGGACCGCATCGACAACGAGCGCGCCTGGCGCGCCGCCAGCGGTCACGACGCGGCCACGCATTCGCGGGCCCTGGCACTGGCGTTCCTGCGCGAAGGCACCACCCGCATCCGCAGCCACGTCGACGTCGATACCGATGCGGGGCTGCGTCATCTGGACGGGGTGCACCAGACCCGCGAGGCGCTCGCCGGACGGGTGGAAATCCAGACCGTTGCGTTTCCGCAGTCGGGCCTGCTGGTCCGGCCCGGCACCGCGGCGTTGCTGGACGAGGCGTTGGCGCGAGGCGCCGACGTGCTGGGCGGCCTGGACCCGTCCGCCATCGATCGCGATCCGGCGCAGTCATTGGACGTATTGTTCGGCCTGGCCGACAAGCACGGCAAACCCGTCGATATTCATCTGCACGAGCCGGGCGATCTGGGCGCTTTCACGTTGGACCTGATTCTGGATCGCACGCAGGCGCTCGGGCTGGCCGGCCGGGTGGTCGTCAGCCACGCTTTCTGCCTGGGCGGCGTCGACGCCAAGCGCCTGGACGGCCTGCTCAAACGCATGGCCGCGTTGGGCGTGGCCGTACTGACCACGGCGCCGCCGTCGCGTCCGGTGCCCGCGCTGCGCGCCTGTCGCGAGGCGGGCGTGACGATTTTTGGCGGCAACGATGGCATTCGCGATACCTGGACGCCCTATGGCAGCCCCGACATGCTGACGCGCGCCATGATGATCGGCCTGCGCAACGACCTGCGCCGTGACGACGAAGTCCAATGGGCGTTTGAATGCGTCAGCGCCAGTGCGGCCCGCGCCTGTGGCTTCGCCGATTACGGCCTGATGCCGGGCGCCCGGGCCGACCTGGTGCTGGTGCAGGCCAGCGGTATTGCCGAGGCCGTGGCGCAACGCGCGCCGCGCCGCCTGGTGGTGTCGGGCGGCCAGGTCGTGGCGCGGGACGGCCAATTGCAGGGCGACTGGGCGGTCTAGCGTTCCGCCAATTCCACGAACGCCCGCATCAGTTCCGACCGCACGCCCGAGCGCGGCCAGATCGCACCCACCGTGCGCGTGGGGCAGGGGGCGGGCAGCGGCCAGCGCATGACAGGCGCGGTCGAAGCACCCGTGGTGGCCCAGTCGGGCAATAGCGCCACGCCCAATCCTTCCGATACCAGCTTGGCGATGGAATCGATGCCGTCCAGCTCGAACCGTACCTGCGGATGCAGGTTGCGGGCACGCAGGTAGTCGTCCGCCATGCGGCCGCCCACCACGCTGCGGTCGTAGCGGATGTAGGGCTCTCGCGCGATCACGGCCAGCGGGTCATCCACCACCATGTCCACCGGTGTCACCAGCACCAGCGGCTCGCGCCGCAAGTCGCGCCAGACGCAGGATTTCGGCAAGGTGAACATCGGATGCACCAGCAGCGCGCCATCCAGTTCACCGGCCAGCACCTTGCCATAGAGCAGGGTGGTGGGCGCCGGTTCGATATAGATCTCGATTTGCGGATGGCGCGCCGCCCAGGTGCGCAGCATCGGCGGCATGATGCCGGTCAACGCGGTGGGGGTGGCGCCCAGGCGCAGCGGGCCGGCGGGCAGGTCGGACTCGGTGGCGGCCGAGCGCAGGTCGCGCAGATCGCGCAGCACGTTGCGGGCCCGTTCCAGGATGCGGGTGCCGGCCGCGGTGGGCTTGACGGTGCGGCCCGAGCGCGCGATGAGCGCACTGCCCATGTCGGCTTCCAGCGCGCGCAGCCGCTGCTGCACGGTGGCGGGCGTCAGCCCCTGGTGGCGGGCTGCCTGCGCGATGGAACCCAGTTCCACCACATGTACATAGGTCTGCAGGAATCTCGAATCCATGGGCAGGCGCTCTAAGAAGATGTTTTTTTCATATTCTAAAGATGGTTCAAGATAATTGTTTGTTTCTTTGTCGAGGGCAAGAATGCAGTTCAGCGTTGCGCCGGCGCAAAGCGCGCCGGTGCCGTAACCCGCACTATTCCCTTATCAGGAGCCAGCCGTGCCCATCATTGAATCCATCGACGTTTGCGCCGCCGCGGTGCCCTTGGACAAGGTCACTTCGTTTTCGAACCGCACTGTTTCCACTCGCCACTACGGCCTGGTCAAGGTCCGCAGCACCGATGGCGTGGAAGGCATCGGCTTTTGCTATGTGGGCAGTGCCGGCGGTGCGATCTTCGAAGCGGCGGTACAGAGCCTGTTGGCGCCGGTATTGCTGGGCCGCGACTCGCACGCCGTGGAAGGCCTGTGGCAGGCCATGTACCAGGAAGCGCTGCTGCAAGGACGCCAGGGCACGGTGATGCGCGCGCTGAGCGCGCTGGACATCGCCCTGTGGGACCTGAACGCCAAGAGCGCGGGCCTGCCGTTGCACAAGTTCCTGGGCGCAATGGAACTGGAAACGGTGCCGGCCTACGCCAGTGGCGGCTACTACCTGGACGGCAAGACGCCCCAGCACCTGGGCGAGGAAATGGCCAGCTACGTTGCCAAGGGCTTCAAGGCCGTCAAGATGAAGACGGGCCGCCTGTCGCCGCGCGAAGAAGAAGCGCGCCTGAAGGCGGCGCGCGAGGCCGTGGGGCCGGACGTGGAATTGATGATGGACTGCAATAACGCCTGGCAGGACGTGACCCAGGCCATGCAGTACATCCGCCGTTTCGAGCAGTACGAGCCCTATTTCATCGAAGAGCCGTTCGGCCCCGACGATATCGACAGCCATGCCAAGCTGGCGCGCCTGACGCACCTGCCCATCGCCACGGCCGAGATCGGCTACGGCCGCTGGTACCACAAGGAACTGCTGGACAAGGGCGCGGCGGGCATCCTGCAGACCGACGCGGCCGTCTGCGGTGGCATTACCGAATGGAAGCGCATCGCCGCCACCGCCGCCAGCTATGGCGTGGTAGTGTGCCCGCATTGGTTCCACGACGTGCACGCGCCGCTGGTGGCCGCCACGCCCAATGCGCGCTATGTTGAGTTTTTCTGGGACGACCAGGTCCTGAATTTCCGCAAGCTGGTGGACCGTCAACTGACCCACAAGGAAGGCCGCGTGGTGCTGCACCAGGAGCCCGGCCTGGGATTCGGTTTCGACGAACGCATGGTCGAGCGTTACGGCAAGTGGACCCGCATCGGCCGCTGACGAGGAGAGCATCCATGAGCACCCAAGCCGCTGACCGGCCGCAAGGCGTGTATTCCCCGGTCCTGACGCCGTTCAACGCGGACCTGTCGCCCAGCGCGCCGCGCTTTGTCGGGCACTGCCGCGCGCTGCTGGAGCAGGGCGCGGGGCTGGCGATCTTCGGCACCAATTCCGAGGCAAATTCGCTCAGCGTGGCCGAAAAGCGCCACTTGCTGGACGCCTTGCTGGATGCGGGGCTGCCGGCTGCGCGCATGATGCCGGGCACCGGCGCGTGTGCGCTGCCCGATGCGGTGGAGCTGACCCGCCATGCGGTCAATGCCGGTTGCGGCGGGGTGCTGATGCTGCCGCCTTTCTACTACAAGGGGGTCAGCGACGAAGGCCTGTTCCGCGCCTTTGCGCACGTGATCGAACGGGTGGCCGACGAGCGCCTGCGCATCTACCTGTATCACATCCCCCCGGTGTCGGGCGTGCCTATCAGCCTGGGGCTGATCGACCGGCTGCTGGGCGAATTTCCCGGCATCATCGCCGGCATCAAGGACAGTTCGGGCGATTGGGCCAACACCCAGGCCATGTTGCGCGACTTCCAGCCGCGTGGCTTCGATGTGTTCGCGGGTACCGAAACCGTGCTGCTGGAGACGATGCGGGCCGGCGGCGCAGGCTGCATCACGGCCACGGGTAACGTCAACGCCGGCCCCATCGTGGCGCTGTACCGTTCGTGGCAAGAAGCGGGCGCCGAAGAGCGGCAGCGCGCGTTGAACGAAACCCGTGCCATCTTCCAGTCGTATCCGATGATTCCGGCCATGAAAGCCGCCATCGCGCAGCGGTGCAACGACCCGGTGTGGGCGACGGTCCGTCCGCCGCTGGTGGAGCTCACCGAGGCGCAGGCGGCGCAGTTGGCGCAGCGCCTGGCGGCGCCCGTGGTCTGAATCACTCGGCAGGACAAGCCGCCCGCCAGGCAGGCCGCATCGCGGCCTGCCTGGCGGACAGCCAGCAAGGCTTACTTAAACAGTCGCCGGGCATGAACCCGGCGCGCGAGGAGACAAGCATGCAACGCAGGCATTTCATTACCGGCGCCGCGGCGCTGGGGGCGGCGCTCGTCCTGCCGTCGGCCCGGGCTCAGGACCTGCCACCCGGCCCGGTCAAGATCGTGGTGGGGTTTCCGGCAGGCGGCGGCACGGACGTGCTGGCTCGGCTGCTGGGCCAGAAACTGGGCGTGATGTGGGGCATTCCGGTGATCGTCGAAAACCGCGCGGGCGCGGCCGGCATCATCGCGGCCGAGCAGGTGGCGCGCCAGCAGGGCGACGGCAACACGTTGCTGATGGCCCACGTGAACAGCCACGGCATCGCGCCGGGCCTGCAGCCCAAGCTGGGCTATTCGGCCGAGCGGGATTTCTCGCCCATTGCATTGGTCGGCAAGACGCCCACGCTGCTGATCGGCGGCGCGGACCAGCCCGCCAAGACCCTGCCGGACCTGGTGGCGCTGTGCCGCGCCCAGCCGGGCAAGATCATCTTCGGATCCGCGGGCAGCGGCTCGGCCCAGCACCTGGCGCTGGAAATCTTCAAGGCCCGGGCCAATATCGACGTGCTGCACGTGCCCTACAAGGGGTCGGCGCCGCTGATGAACGACCTGATGGGCGGCCATGTGCAGTATTGCTTCGAAGGCATGACGACCGCCACGCCGCTGATCCAGTCGGGCAAGGTGATTGCGCTGGCGCAGACCTTGCAGCAGCGCTCCAGGAGCCAGGCCAACGTGCCCACGGTGGCCGAGCAAGGCTATCCCGGGTTCGAGGCCAGCATCTGGTTCGGCATGGTCGGCCCGGCCAGGATGCCCGCCTCCATGGTCCAGCGGATGAACCAGGACATCGACCGGGTGCTGGCCATGGCCGACGTGCAAGAGAAACTGGCGCAGGTGGGGGCCGAGGACGGCGGCGGCAGCGTGCAGCGCTTTGCCGATTTCATGCGCGACGAGCAGCGTAAATACGCCAAGACCATCCAGGACGCGAAGATCGTCGCCGAAGGTTGAGGGGAGCGCGGCGTCGATCAGCGAGGCGGCCTGTCAGGCCGCCTTTTTTGCGCGTCGTCAACGCGCAGGGATACCGGCGGAGGCAAGATGGACGCTCGCCAGCCGGGGCGGGCGAGTCAAACAGGGGAACTTCCGTCAAATAGGTCTGCATTTCGCCGGATGTCGGCGAATTCCGGACTGCTAGCATCATCGGGACCCTCGCGAGAACCCTCGAATTCGAACTCTCCGGCGGCATTTTCCTTGATGCATGATGACTAATATTTAGGGGCGGACCATCCAGGGCTTGCGGGCATATGGTCGACATTGGCAGCGCAGTTTCATGCGAGGTCACTACAACCGCCGGAACACGCCTTCAATCCTGCCCGGGTGGTAGCTGGAGGCAGTATGAACAACTTGAAGCTTGGAACCCGCCTGGCGGGTGGATTTGCCATCTTGCTGGCCATGATCATCACGATGTGCATCGTGGGACTGGTCAGCCTGGCCAATATCAATGCATCGGTCGAGACCGTGACGCAGCGGTCCCTGATCAAAGAGCGCCTGATCAGCGACTGGGCCCGCAATATCCAGACCGGCGTCACACGCACCACCGCAATCGCCAAGAGTGCGGATGCCAGCCTGGCCGGCTTCTTTACGGAAGAAGCCGCCACGTCCACGCGAAATTCTTCGGCGTTGCAGCAAAAGATCGAGCCGATGATCGAAAGCCCCGAAGAGCGGCAGCTCTGGGAAGGCATCGGCAAGTCGCGAGCGGAATATCTGCGTACGCGCGATGGTATCTTCAAGGCCAAGCAGGAAGGCAATGTAGAGGCCGCCAACAAGATATTCACGCAGGAATTCCTGCCGGCCACGCGCCAGTTCATCGACCAGATCACGAAGTTGTCCAATCTGCAGCGTGCCGATATCGACGCGCAAGGCGTCGAAATCGAGAAGGCCTATGGCGCGGCCAATTTCTGGATGATCGCCATCGGTTCCATCGCAGTCGTCAGCGGCCTGCTGCTGGCCGTGCTGTTGACGCGCGGCATCACCCGGCCGCTGTCGCAGGCCGTGCGCGTGGCGCGCACCGTGGCCGCCAACGATCTGACCAGCGCCATCAGCGTGACCTCCCGCGACGAGATCGGCCAATTGATGCAGGCGCTGCAATCCATGAACGCCACCCTGGTTGGCACCGTCGCCAGAATCCGCACGGGCGTGGACAGCATTGCGTCCGCGTCGGGCGAGATCGCGGCCGGCAATACCGATCTGTCGTCCCGTACCGAGCAGCAGGCCGCATCGTTGGAAGAGACCGCCGCGTCCATGGAAGAGCTGTCTTCCACCGTCAAGCAGAATGCCGATAGCGCCAAACAGGCGAACCAGCTTGCCGCGGCGGCTTCGGACACCGCATCCCGGGGCGGCGCCACCGTATCCGAAGTGGTCAGCACGATGAGCGCGATTTCGGCCAGCTCGGTCAAGATCGCCGATATCGTGTCCGTGATCGATGGCATTGCCTTCCAGACCAACATCCTGGCCTTGAACGCCGCCGTGGAAGCGGCGCGGGCCGGCGAGCAAGGCAAGGGCTTCGCCGTGGTCGCGGCCGAGGTGCGCACCCTGGCGCAGCGCAGCGCGCAGGCAGCCAAGGAAATCAAGGTCCTGATCGAGGACACGGTTTCGAAGATCCGCCAGGGCTCGGGCAGCGCGGAGCGCGCGGGCGCGACGATGCAGGAAATCGTCAGTTCGGTGCAGCGTGTGACCGACATCATGGGCGAGATCGCCGCGGCGTCAGCCGAGCAGGCCGACGGCATCGAGCAGGTCAACCGCGCCGTATCGCAAATGGACGAGGTGACGCAACAGAACGCGGCGCTGGTGGAAGAGGCTGCTGCGGCGGCGGGTTCGATGCAGGACCAGGCTGCGGAACTCACCCGGGCGGTCAGCGCGTTCAAGCTGCCGGACGGCAGCCAGGTGGCGGGTCGGCAGGCCCTGGCATCCACGGGGACGACCGACCATTCGTCGGGCCCCGCGCTGCGAATCGCCGCGTACTGAGTCTGTCCAGCGCCTGTGGGCGTTGGGCTGAGAAAGAAAAAGGCCAATCCCGAGGGATTGGCCTTTTTGGAATACTGGCGGAGAGGGTGGGATTCGAACCCACGGTACGGGGATACCGTACGCCTGATTTCGAGTCAGGTACATTCGACCACTCTGCCACCTCTCCGTGGCTGGATTCCGTAACGGCGTCTGGTCTTGCGCAGATGGGGTGAGACCACCGGCGCTTTTCCTTTCACAATCAGATCCCTGGTCGGAAGAATCTGCGTTGTCGGAGCAGCGAAGCCCGCAATTCTACAGCAAAAAAATAATTTGTGTAAAGCCCCTCGGTTTCGTCGGCTACAGGGGGTTTCATCGGCTTTCGCGGCGGGTATTCTTTGCGCAGAATCGGACTGTCTCGTCCCCGTCGCCTGGCCCCGATGAACCTGATCCTCATCTTGTTGCTCGCCGCTGTCCTGTGCGTTCCCTTGACCCAGCGGCTGGGACTGGGCGCCATCCCAGGCTATCTGCTGGCCGGGGTGCTGGTGGGGCCGTCGTGCCTGAAGCTGGTGACCGACGTGAGCGACATGGTCAATGTGTCGCAGTGGGGCGTGGTGATGATGCTGTTCATCATCGGTCTGGAACTGGCGCCCAAGCGGCTATGGGCCATGCGCCGCGAGGTCTTCGCGCTGGGATCGCTGCAGATGCTGGTGTGCGGCCTGCTGCTGGGGCTGGTATTCGGCGCGGCGCTGCGCCACCTGGCGGGCATGGCGTGGCAGGCCGCGGTGCTCTGCGGACTGTCGCTGGCCTTGTCGTCGACCGCCGTGGCCCTGCGCTTGCTGGACGAGCGTGGCCTGACGCGCACGCCGATGGGCCGGTCGGCGCTTGGCGTGTTGTTGTTCCAGGATATGGCGGCAATTCCCATGCTGGTCGCGGCCGGCCTGCTGGGGGCGGGCAGCGCATCCGAGCCTTCCTTCAAGGAAGCGCTGATCGCGGTGGCGGTGGTGGCCGTGGCCTATCGGCTGCGCCTGTTGGGCTGGGCCGCCAAGGCCCAGGTGAACGAACTGTTCACGGCGGCGGCGCTGCTGATGGTGATCGGCACGGCCCAGCTGTTCAACTATGCGGGGCTGTCGGCGGGCCTGGGCGGATTCCTGGTTGGCGTGCTGATGGCCGAGTCGCGCTATCGCGACGAACTGGAACGGGCCATTGATCCGTTCAAGGGCCTGCTGCTGGGGCTCTTCTTCGTGGCGATCGGCATGTCGGTGAACCTGCATGTCGTGGCGGACCACTGGGCCTTCATCCTGGCGGGCGTGACTGCGCTGCTGCTGGTCAAGGCGGGCGTGTTGTACGGCTTCGCTCGCTTCCTGGGCTTGCCGCGCTACCACCGCCTGCTGTTTGCCATGGTGCTGGCGCAGGGCGGTGAATTCAGTTTCGCGATCTTCAACGAGGCCTGGAGCAACCATCTGATGGACCTGGACCAGCGCGACGTGCTGGCCGTGGTGGTGGCGATATCGATGGGCGTGGTGCCTGTCCTGATCAAGCTGCTCGAACGGCTGCCAGAACGGCTGGGGGGCATGGCCGACCTGCCGGTGGCCGAGCCTGCGCCAGCTTCCGAACCCGGCGCACCATCCGCCAACGCCGACCGGCTGTCGGCCGGGACTGATCGGCCGCCGGCCGAGCTGGACGTGCAACGGTCTGATCCCAGGTCCGGCAAGCCCTCTGCTTGACCCCGCCGCCCGTGGGGGCATGGCATGATTGGCGCCTTGCCGGGCAGCTACACTTGACGCTGTTTTGTCAGCCCGTGTTTCGCCCGCGGCGCCGGCCGGCGCGTTTCGGCCGACGCCCGCATTCCGCGCCCCGCCACAGGAGAATATCTATGCTCAAAGGAAAAGTCGCAGTCGTCACCGGTTCCACCAGCGGGATCGGCCTGGGTATCGCCACGGCCCTGGCCCAGCAGGGCGCCGATATCGTCCTGAACGGCTTCGGCGACGCCGCCGAGATCGACAAGCTGCGCGCCGACCTGGCGACCCGGCATGGCGTCAAGGTGTGGTACGACGGCGCCGACCTGTCCAAGGGCGACGCCGTGCGCGGCCTGATCGACAACGCCGTGCGCCAGGCCGGCCGCATCGACATCCTGGTGAACAATGCCGGCATCCAGCACACCGCACTGATCGAGGATTTTCCCGCCGACAAGTGGGACGCGATCCTGGCGCTGAACCTGTCGGCCGTGTTCCACGGCACCGCCGCCGCGCTGCCGCACATGAAAAAGCAAGGCTTCGGCCGCATCATCAACATCGCGTCGGCGCATGGCCTGGTGGCCTCGGCCAACAAGTCGGCGTACGTGGCCGCCAAGCACGGCGTGGTGGGTTTCACCAAGGTGACGGCCCTGGAAACGGCCGGCCAGGGCATTACCGCCAACGCCATCTGCCCGGGCTGGGTGCGCACGCCCCTGGTTGAAAAGCAGATTTCGGCGCTGGCCGAAAAGAACGGCGTCGACCAGGAAACCGCCGCCCGAGAACTGCTCAGCGAAAAGCAGCCGTCGCTGCAGTTCGTCACGGCCGAGCAATTGGGCGGTACGGCCGTTTTCCTGGCGTCCGACGCCGCCGCGCAAATCACTGGTACGACCGTTTCCGTCGATGGCGGCTGGACGGCGCGCTGATAAAGGAACCCGAATGCTGTTTTTGCTTTCCCCCGCCAAGAAGCTGGACTATGACTCGCCCGTGCACGTCGAGACCCATACCCAGCCGTTGTTCGTGGACCAGGCCGCCGGCCTGATCAAGGTCCTCAAGACCAAGAGCGCCGAAGATATTTCCGAGCTGATGAGCCTGAGTCCGGCCCTGTCCGAGCTGAACGTGCAGCGCTATGCGCACTGGAAGCGCACGTTCACGCAGGCCAATTCACGCCAGGCCGTGCTGGCCTTCAATGGCGATGTCTACGAAGGGCTGGATGCCTCGACCTTGTCGGCCAAGCAGCTGGACTGGGCGCAAGAGCACGTGGCCATCCTGAGCGGCCTGTACGGCGTGCTGCGTCCGCTGGACCTGATGCAGCCGTACCGCCTGGAAATGGGCACGCGGCTGGAAACGCCCAAGGGCAAGAACCTGTACGAGTACTGGGGCAGCGGCATTGCCGACTACCTGAACGAGCGCCAGGCCGGCCAGAAGACCCCGGTGATCGTCAACCTGGCGTCCGAGGAATACTTCAAGTCGGTCGACCTGAAGGCGCTCAAGGCGCGGGTGGTGCAGTGCGTGTTCCAGGACTGGAAGAACGGCGCCTGGAAGATCATCAGCTTCCATGCCAAGCGGGCACGCGGCCTGATGGCGCGCTACGCGATCCAGCACAAGGTTGCCAAGCCCGAAGGCCTGCACGGCTTCGACCTGGAAGGCTACAAGTTCGATGCCTCGGCGTCCACTGAAGACAAGCTGGTGTTCCGCCGCAAGGTCTGAGCGGCGCGAGCCCAAGCAGAAACGCCGGCCTCTTGCGGGGGCCGGCGTTTTTTATGGGTGAGGGTTTCCTGGCCTCAGGCCGGCGCCGCCACCGGCGGCGCATGCTGCGGGTCGGCCAGGGCCTGCAGTTCCTGGCGGATCATGTGCGCCGCCTTCAACATCTGCTTGACCGGATACACCAGCGCCGCCTGTTCGCCTGCGGTGTCGAACTGGGTAGGCAGGTTGGCCGGCGGCTGGGCGCGATTTTCGTCCAGCAGGTCGACCATGCCGGTCAGCGCTTGCTGCACGGCCTCGGGCGTGGCGGGCAGGGCAGCCAGGATCGGGATGGCCGCGGTGATCTGCGAGGCCAGCACGTGGTTCTGGATCAGCAGGTTGTTCAGCTCGGGCACGCTGACCTGGTGCGATTTCGGCTCGCTCATCATGCGGTAGAAGGCTTCGGCGAAATTGCTGAATGCGATATGCACGTTCTTGCGCGCCAGCCGCCAGGCCAGGTCGGCGTCGGTCACCGCGGGAATCTCGTCGGCGCTGGCCCCGACCGGCGCGCCGTGGGCCTGCATGGCTTCGACGTAGCGCAGGCCGGCCATCAGGTATTCGCGGTTGGCGCGGGTGGCGGCCGCGGCCAGCGGCTTGAGGTAGCGCGCTTCCCACCAGGGCAGGATGTAGCTGCACACCAGCGCCAGTGTGCAGCCCAGCAGCGTGTCGATGGCGCGTTCGCCGATCACCGCCATGGATACCGTGCCCGGCGAGACGAAGTGAAACACCAGCACCACGAAGAGCGTATTGAAGATGGCGCTGGCCATGTAGTTCAGTTGCACCAGGCTGTTGCCCATGATGCAGGCGGCCAGCAGCACGGCGAACAGCAGTTCGGCCCGGTCGGTCACGTTGAACAGCAGCAGGGCGCAGATGCAGCCGATCAACGTGCCCATCAGGCGCCAGCCGTTGCGCTGACGGGTCAGCGCAAAGCCCGGCTTCATGATGATGACGATGGTCAGCATGATCCAGTAGTTGTGCGCCGAGAACGCAGGCGACAGCCAGCGGCTGGCCAGCGTCATGGCGATGGCGGCAGCCGCCGTGACGCGCAGCGCATAGCGAAAGTGCGGCGAGTCCAGCCGCAGGTTGCTGGTCAGCAGCCCGAAGCGGAATTCCTGGCGCGAGATGAAGCGGGTCAGCGACTTGTTGATGCGCAGCACATCGGTGGGCTTGGCGTGCGGCGAGGCCGCGGTGTGGTCGGCCAGGCGGTCGACGATGCGAGCGGAATTGCGCAGGCGTCGCAACACCTGCACGATCAGCGCCAGCATTTCCGGGTCGCGCTCGCCCAGGCCCTGCTGCTTGAGCTGTTCGATTTCGTATTCGATGGCGCGCAGCTCGGCCTTGGCGCTGC
Source organism: Achromobacter sp. NCFB-sbj8-Ac1-l (assembly GCF_052695805.1). Lineage (NCBI taxonomy): Bacteria > Pseudomonadati > Pseudomonadota > Betaproteobacteria > Burkholderiales > Alcaligenaceae > Achromobacter > Achromobacter sp. NCFB-sbj8-Ac1-l. The sequence goes on from NZ_CP199812.1 coordinate 1,172,461, forward strand.
TGCGGTATTGCACCTTGCGTCCGCGCGACACGTCCAGCGCAATGCGGTTCAGTTCCAGCGACATCTTCACCAGCGCGTCGCGCATGAACATCAGGCAATCGTTGCCGGCCAGCGCGCGGCGCAGCGCGGCATAGTCGGTGTGCGTGGCCACCAGCGTGTCCAGCAATTGCAGCATGTCCACGAACATGTTCCAGATCATCACGCGCTGGCGGTCGCCCATGCCCTTGCCGCGGGGCAGGGCGCGCAGCACCATGTCGCGCGCGGCCTGGTGCTTTTCAGTCATGACCGACTGGCGCTGGATCAGGTTGCGATAGGAGTCGTCCAGGTCGGCCGTTTCGTCATAGAAAGCGGCGCGCGCGGCGACGTAGTCGGCCGTGGCGAACAGCGCCACCGACATGGCCTGCTGTTCCTCGCGCAGCCAGAACAGGCGCGAGAACCCCAGGCTGAAGACGACGTAGAACAGCGCCCCGCCCAGCGTGGCAGCGGCATGCGCCAGGACCTCGTGCGGTTCGAGCGGCGAGTGCATGGTCAGCGTCATCAGCAGCAGGCCGGCAAAGCCGATCAGGCCGCCGCGCTTGCCGAACACGGTGAACATGGAATAGATAAAACACTGCGCAATGACCACCAGCCAGATCAGCACGGGGTGGGTCGAGGCCAGGCCGGTGATGATGACGGTCACCGTGCCCAGCGCCGCGCCGCCCAGCATTTCGTTGGTGCGATGCCGCTGCGGGCCGCCGGGCTGGTCGATGATGGCCAGGCACTGCGCGCCGAACGTGGCGACCAGGCCCGTGGTGTAGTGGCCGAACAACCCGCCCAGCACCAGCACCGGCAACAGCATGCCCACCCCCTGCCGCACTCCGCCGAAGAAGTAGTGGCTGTAGAGGAAACGGCGAATGCTGGCAATGCGCAGATCCATGGGACGCGTGTTCGATTGCGAAAGACCAAACAAGTATATAGATCCGCATCAGCGGCAGTGCTTTTCCCGCCGGGCCGCCCCAAGGGAAAAGAGCCCCCTTTGGGGGGCAGCAACCACGCGAAGCGTGCGCGGCGTGAGGGTCGTCCATTTTGGGGTCAGATGGTTACGGAGTTTCCCGCAACCTTTACGAATCCGGACCAAACGACATCCCTGCAACCTTCTCGCAGCGGTTCGAAAACCCTCGATTTGCTACCTTTGCCGCAACGCGGTAAATTGCTCCACTTGCGCCGGTCTGCCTATCCGAAACCGGTGCGTTGAGGCGGATGGCCAGGGTCACCTCCCAGCCATCCTGCAGCAGTTACACCTGCCGTTGGCCGCGCCACAAGCGTGTGTTGCCAAGGCTTCCATTTCGACCTCCAGCGTCCCCCAGGGGCGTTTGCACTGCGTTCTGTCGAGCGTGTGCCGGGTCGGCAAGGTGTCCGGGTGGCGTGGCTCCGTGAGCCGCTAAGCGCCGGATCATGTTGTCGTAGCCGGTATGGGTTCCGTTGCCGCCGTATCCGGGCGGGCAGCAGTCAGGGTTGCAGGGCCGGTACTGAAAGGAAATACAACATGGAACTGAATGGCGCCGATATCGTCGTGCGCTGCCTGGCCGATGAAGGCGTGGAACACGTTTTCGGCTACCCCGGCGGCGCGGTGCTTTACATCTACGACGCGATCTTCAAGCAAGACAAATTTCAGCATATCCTGGTTCGTCACGAGCAAGCCGCCGTGCACGCCGCCGATGCCTATTCGCGCTCGTCGCAAAAGGTCGGCGTCTGCCTGGTGACCAGTGGCCCGGGCGTGACCAATGCCGTCACCGGCATCGCCACCGCCTATATGGATTCCATCCCCATGGTCATCATCAGCGGGCAAGTGCCCACTGCGGCCATCGGCGAGGACGCCTTCCAGGAATGCGACACCGTCGGCATCACGCGTCCCTGCGTCAAGCACAACTTCCTGGTGCGTGACGTCAAGGACCTGGCCGAAACCATGCGGCGCGCGTTCTACATCGCGCGCACGGGCCGTCCCGGCCCGGTGCTGGTGGATATCCCCAAGGACATCACCGTCGCGCAGTGCAAGTACACCCCGCCCAAGGGCGAGATCTCGATGCGTTCCTATGCGCCCGTCAACAAGGGCCACCAGGGGCAGATCAAGAAAGCCGTGCAGATGCTGCTGGCCGCCGAGCGGCCGATGATCTACACCGGTGGCGGGGTCATCCTGTCGAACGCCGCACCCGAGCTCAACAAGCTCGTGTCGCAACTGGGCGCGCCCTGCACCAGCACCCTGATGGGCCTGGGCGGCTACCCGGCCAGCAGCGGCCAGTTCGTGGGCATGCCCGGCATGCACGGCACGTACGAGGCCAACATGGCGATGCAGCACTGCGACGTGCTGCTGGCCATCGGCGCGCGCTTCGACGACCGCGTGATCGGCAACCCCAAGCACTTTGCGCAGAACGCCCGCAAGATCATCCATATCGATATCGACCCGTCGTCGATCTCCAAGCGCGTGCGCGTGGACGTCCCGATCGTCGGCAACGTCAAGGATGTGCTGGCCGACCTGAGCGCCCAGTACGAGGTCGCCGCCGCCGAACACAAGCCGGCGTCCATCACCAAGTGGTGGGAGCAGGTCGAGACCTGGCGCGGCAAGGAATGCCTGAAGTTCGCCAACTCGGACGAAGTCATCAAGCCGCAGTACGTGGTGGAAAAGCTCTGGGAAGTGACCGGCGGCGACGCCTTCGTCACGTCCGACGTGGGCCAGCACCAGATGTGGGCGGCGCAGTACTACAAGTTCGACAAGCCGCGCCGCTGGATCAACTCCGGCGGCCTGGGCACGATGGGCGTGGGCCTGCCGTACGCCATGGGCGTGCAGATGGCCAATCCGGGGCATGACATTGCCGTCATCACCGGCGAAGCGTCGATCCAGATGAACATCCAGGAACTGTCGACCTGCGCCCAGTACCGCCTGACGCCCAAGATCGTCTGCCTGAACAACCGCTTCCTGGGCATGGTCCGGCAGTGGCAGCAGATCGACTACGGCTCGCGCTATTCCGAGTCGTACATGGATTCGCTGCCTGACTTCGTCAAGGTCGCCGAGGCCTATGGCCACGTGGGTCTGCGCATCGAACGCCCGGCGGATGTCGAGCCGGCGCTGCGCGAAGCCTTCAAGAAGCACAAGGACCGCCTGGTCTTCCTGGACTTCATCACCGACCGCACCGAGAACGTGTGGCCGATGGTCAAGGCCGGCCGCGGGCTGACCGAAATGCTGCTTGGCTCTGAAGACCTGTAAGGAGGCCCCCATGAAGCACGTGATTTCCGTCCTCCTCGAGAACGAACCCGGCGCGCTGTCGCGCGTGGTGGGCCTGTTCTCGGCGCGGGGCTACAACATCGAGACCCTGACCGTGGCGCCGACCGAAGACGCCACGCTGTCGCGCATGACCATCGTCACGACCGGCTCGGATGAAGTCATCGAGCAGATCACCAAGCATTTGAACCGCCTGGTTGACGTGGTCAAGGTCGTGGACCTGACCGAGGGCGCCCACATCGAGCGCGAGCTGATGCTCGTGAAGGTGCGCGCGGTCGGCAAGGAACGCGAAGAGATGAAGCGCATGGCCGATATCTTCCGCGGCCGCATCATCGACGTGACCGACAAGTCCTACACCATCGAATTGACCGGGGTGCAGGAAAAAGTACAGGCCTTCCTGGAAGCCCTGGACCGCAGTGCCATCCTCGAAACCGTACGCACCGGCGTGTCCGGCATCGGCCGCGGTGAACGGATCTTGAAGATTTGACCGGCCTGCCAGGCCAAGCCGCACCCTACATCTGAACCCATCGAATATCCAAATACTGGAATCTGGAGCACAACATGAAAGTTTTCTACGACAAAGACTGCGATCTCTCCCTCATCAAAGGCAAGACCGTTGCCATCATCGGCTACGGTTCGCAAGGTCACGCGCACGCGCAGAACCTGCATGAATCGGGCGTGAAGGTCATCGTCGGCCTGCGCAAGGGCGGCGCCTCGTGGAACAAGGCCGCCAACGCCGGCCTGGAAGTCAAGGAAGTGGCTGACGCCGTCAAGACGGCCGACATCGTCATGATGCTGCTGCCCGACGAGAACATCGCTTCGGTCTACAACAAGGAAGTGCACGCCAACATCAAGGCGGGCGCCGCGCTGGCTTTCGCCCACGGCTTCAACGTGCACTACGGCCAGGTCGTGCCGCGCGAAGACATCGACGTCATCATGATCGCCCCGAAGGCCCCTGGCCACACGGTGCGCAACACGTACAAGCAGGGTGGCGGCGTGCCCCACCTGGTGGCCGTGTACCAGGACAAGTCGGGCGCTGCCCGTGACGTCGCCCTGTCGTACGCCAGCGCCAACGGCGGCGGCCGTGCCGGCATCATCGAAACCAACTTCCGCGAAGAAACCGAAACCGACCTGTTCGGCGAACAGGCCGTGCTGTGCGGCGGTACCGTCGAACTGATCAAGGCCGGTTTCGACACGCTGGTGGACGCCGGCTACGCGCCCGAAATGGCGTACTTCGAGTGCCTGCACGAACTGAAGCTGATCGTCGACCTGATCTACGAAGGCGGCATCGCCAACATGAACTACTCGATTTCGAACAACGCCGAATTCGGCGAGTACGAAACGGGCCCGAAGATCGTCACCGACGAAACCCGCAAGGCCATGCGCCAGTGCCTGACGGACATCCAGAACGGCGAATACGCCAAGCGCTTCATCCTGGAAAACGCCGCCGGCGCCCCGACGCTGACCTCGCGCCGCCGCATCAACGCGGAATCGCAGATCGAGCAAGTGGGCGGCAAGCTGCGCGCCATGATGCCCTGGATCGCCGCCAACAAGCTGGTGGACAAGTCCAAGAACTGATCCTGGCAAAAGCGCGGGGCCTGGCCCCGCGCCCACGGGTCGAAGCGGCATGCCTGCGAGGGCATGCCGCTTTTATTTTCGGGGTTTGGGGGGCTTGTCGAGCCAGGCATGGCCCTTGCTGCGGCCCGCTTGTCGGCCAGATGAGTTAACCTTTCAGTGTCTGTCGTAAGTAATTGAGACTATGCCCAATTTTTCCATGCGCGATTCCGAGAACCGTCACCGAAGCATTTACCTGCTGCCCAACGCATTTACCACCGCGGCCTTGTTCGCGGGGTTCTATGCCGTGGTGCAGGCCATGAACAACCGCTTCGAGGTCGCCGCCATCGCCATTTTCGTGGCCATGGTGCTGGACGGCATGGACGGCCGGGTGGCTCGCCTGACCAATACGCAGTCCGCATTCGGCGAACAATACGACTCGCTGTCGGACATGACGTCGTTCGGCGTGGCGCCAGCGCTGGTCATGTACGAGTGGATCCTGAACGATCTGGGCCGCTGGGGCTGGCTGGCCGCATTCGTGTACGTGGCGGGCGCCGCGCTGCGCCTGGCCCGCTTCAATACCAATATCGCCGTGGTCGACAAGCGCTACTTCCAGGGGCTGCCCAGCCCGGCGGCGGCGGCGCTGGTGGCCGGCTTCGTCTGGCTGGCCGTGGACAACAAACTGCCCATCCATGACAGCGTCATGGCCTGGGTAGCATTCACGCTGACCATGTACGCCGGCATCACCATGGTGTCGAACGCGCCGTTCTTCAGCGGCAAGAGCTTTGCGCTGGGCCGTAGCGTGCCGTTCTGGGGCATCTTGCTGGTGGTGGCGGTGTTCGTGTTCGTGTCCAGCGATCCCCCGGTGGTGCTGTTCGGCCTGTTCGTGCTGTATGGTTTTTCGGGCTGGGTCATCTGGGCCTGGCGCTGGAATCGCGCGCGCCGCTTGCAGCAGGAACGCCGCAGCCAGTCGTCCTGATCCGGACGCCGGCACGAATGAAAAACCCGCCGCGAGGCGGGTTTTTCATGGGGTGGCTTCAATGATGGATCAACGCCACATGAAGCGGTCATCGTCGTACATCGGGTCCGGGCCCGGATGGAAGTGCGTCATGGAAGTGCCATCGCGGCCCATGTACACATACATCAGCGAATTCCAGACGCCGTTTTCCTTGTAGCGGTAGGACCAGACGACTTCGCGTTTTTCGCCCAGGCCGGCTTCTTCGATGCGCGCGGGCGGGCCGAATTCGCAGCGGACACGGTCCGGCCCCCATTGGCCCTGTTCCAGCACCTTGAAGTGGGCGTCGGTCAGGAGCGGCAGGACGCGGTCGACCCGGCCGTCGGTGCCGACGTTGGCGCCCCAGGCGTACTGGCCCATGGGCTGTTGCGTCCAGATGACGCGGCGCCCGCCGCCGGCCTGCGGGCATTCGAAATTGGGGGTGCCGAACTGGGCCTGCACGTCGGCCAGGGGGGTGCCGGGGGCGACCTGGGCAAGATTGGCGCAGGCAGCCAGGCTGGCCAGGGCGGCAGCGGCCAGGGTGATGCGGGCAAAGCTGTAACGTTTTGACATAATGTTGCTCCTCTTGCCGCCGGCAGGGGCGGGGGGGCGGTCGCTGGACAGGAGGCCTTGCGCCGCCACTGGGGTAATTCTAGCGAATCAGCTATAATCATCGAGCTTTATCGCGTGCATAGACTTTGCGTGGCAGTTTTGCAAGGGGCGTGTGCACGATGCTTTGCGCTGGCAAGCTGCAGTGAGAACGCAATCAAAAGCTTGGCCAGCCGCGAATTTTTTCCAACCACGTCAGGGCGCCTCGGCCCTGTCGCATGTCCGAAGAGGTCATCAATGTCTGTAGCTGACATCAAGAAATCCGATATCGTTGCGCAGTTCCAACGCGCTCAAGGCGATACCGGCTCCCCCGAAGTTCAGGTGGCTCTGCTCACCGCCCGTATCAACGAACTGACCGGTCACTTCAAAGAACACATGAAGGACCATCACTCGCGCCGCGGTCTGCTGCGTATGGTCAGCCGTCGCCGCAAGCTGCTCGACTATCTCAAGGGCCGCAATCCCGATTCGTACCGCGCACTGATCGAAAAACTCGGTCTGCGCAAGTGATCGACGGGGCTGGCTCCCCATGACGCAACCGTGGTCGGTGCGACGTATGTCGCGACGGCCACGGTTTTTCATTTGTAAGGAATAATCGTCATGTTCAATAAAGTGACAAAATCGTTCCAGTACGGCCAGCATACGGTCGTCCTGGAAACTGGCGAAATCGCTCGCCAGGCCTCCGGCGCCGTTGTGGTGTCGATCGAGGACACCGTCGTCCTGGCCACTGTCGTGGCTTCCAAGAAGGCCAAGCCGGGCCAGACGTTCTTCCCGCTGACCGTCGACTACATCGAAAAGACCTACGCCGCGGGCCGTATTCCCGGTGGTTTCTTCAAGCGCGAAGGCAAGCCGTCCGAAAAGGAAACGCTGACCTCTCGCCTGATCGACCGTCCCCTGCGTCCGCTGTTCCCCGAAGACTTCTACAACGAAGTCCAGGTGGTCATCCACACGCTGTCGGTCAATCCTGAAATCGATCCCGACATCGCCGCCATGATCGGCGCGTCCGCCGCCCTGGCCATTTCCGGCATCCCCTTCAACGGCCCGATCGGCGCCGCGCGCGTGGGTTACATCGATGGCCAATACGCCATCAACCCGACCGCCTCGCAGCTGAAGTCCTCGAAGCTGGACCTGGTGGTCGCCGGTACCGAAAACGCCGTGCTGATGGTGGAATCGGAAGCCCAACAGCTGTCCGAAGAAATCATGCTGGGCGGCGTGGTCTATGGCCACGAGCAGATGCAAGCCGTCATCAACGCCATTCACGAACTCGTGAAGGACGCCGGCAAGCCGGAATGGGACTGGCAAGCGCCCGCCAAGGACGAAGCCCTGATCGCCGCTGTCACCGCGGCTGCCCAGGATGGCCTGAACGCCGCCTACCAGGTCCGTGAAAAGCAGGCCCGCACCACCAAGCTGCGCGAAGTCTACGCCGACGTGTCGGCCAAGCTGGCTGCCGCCGCCGCTGAAAAGGGCGAATCCGCTCCGGATGCCGTCACGGTCGACAACATCCTGTTCTCGCTGGAATCGGCCATCGTCCGCGGCCAGATCCTGAACGGCGAGCCGCGTATCGACGGTCGCGACACCCGCACCGTGCGTCCGATCAGCGTGCGTCTGGGCGTGCTGCCCCGCGCACACGGCAGCGCCCTGTTCACCCGTGGTGAAACCCAGGCGCTGGTCGTGGCCACGCTGGGCACCAAGCAAGACGAACAGATCATCGACGCGCTCATGGGCGAGTACCGTGACCGCTTCATGATGCACTACAACATGCCTCCGTTCGCCACCGGCGAAACCGGCCGCATCGGTGTGCCCAAGCGCCGCGAAATCGGCCACGGCCGTCTGGCCAAGCGCTCGCTGATTCCGCTGCTGCCGGCACCGGAAGACTTCCAGTACACCATCCGCATCGTGTCGGAAATCACCGAGTCCAACGGCTCGTCGTCGATGGCTTCGGTCTGCGGCGGCTCGCTGGCCATGATGGACGCTGGCGTGCCGGTCAAGGATCACGTGGCCGGCGTGGCCATGGGCCTGATCCTGGACGGCGGCAAGTTCGCCGTGCTGACGGACATCCTGGGTGACGAAGATCACCTGGGCGACATGGACTTCAAGGTCGCGGGCACCGAAAACGGCGTCACCGCACTGCAGATGGACATCAAGATCCAGGGCATCACCAAGGAAATCATGCAAGTGGCGCTGGCGCAAGCCCGCGAAGGCCGCCTGCACATCCTGGGCAAGATGAAGGAAGCGCTGGACGGTTCGCGTGGCGAGCTGTCGGCTTTCGCCCCGCGCATGCTGACCATCAAGATCAACCCCGAGAAGATCCGCGACGTGATCGGCAAGGGCGGCGCCACCATCCGCGCGCTGACCGAAGAAACCGGCACGCAGATCGACATCTCCGACGACGGCACCATCGTGATCGCCAGCGTCGACGAAGCGCAGGCCAAAGAAGCCCAGCGCCGCATCGTCGAGCTGACCGCCGACGTCGAAGTGGGCCAGATCTACGAAGGCTCGGTCCTGCGTCTGCTGGACTTCGGCGCCATCGTGCAAGTGCTGCCGGGCCGCGACGGCCTGCTGCACATCTCGGAAATCGCCAACTACCGCATCGCGAACATCAACGATGTGCTGAAGGTCGGCCAGCAAGTCCGCGTCAAGGTCATCGAGGCCGACGACAAGGGCCGTCTGCGCCTGTCCATCAAGGCCATCGGTGGCATCGAGCAGCAGCAACCCGCTGCTGCGCCCGAAGCTGCCCCGCAAGCGGAACCGCAAGCCGAATAAGGCCTGCTGCAAGCTTGTCGAGAACGGCGCCGCAAGGCGCCGTTTTTTATTGCCTGCGCGGGGCTGATTCATCTTCTTTCGTCTTGGTATCTCCGGCATCTCCCATCTTCGCGTGCCTTACGGTAAAGTCTTGCGCGTACGAGACGAGCGCCGACGCCGGCGACAGGCCGGCAAGGCGCCAGACAGGGGGATCGGGATGGATCGGGCATGACGCGATGGCAAGGACCCCGGGCGGGCGCAGCGCTCGCATTGCTGGGCGCCGCGTTGCTGACAGGCTGCATGTCCAGCCCGGGCCCCGGCCAGGGATCGCCCAAGGGCGAAGGCATGTCGGCGGACCAGCTGGTCCAGACCGATTTCAACCGTACCGTCACGCTGGAAGTGCGCGACAACCTGGCCAGCCTGTACAGCCTGCTGGACAAGCTGTACCGCCGCAATCCGCGCGAATGGCGCAAGACGGGCGCGCCGGACCACGCGACCGCGGTGTCGCGGGTCAAACATGCCATCGAAGTGCGCATCCCGCCGGCCGATCTGGCGGGCCTGCACGACATCCAGATCCTGGCGGTGTCGCTGGACCCGAACTATTCCGGGGACCGGGTGGGAGCCTTCATCTACGGCCTGGCCGACACCATCATCGCCGCCCATAACGGCAAGACGCGGCTGTATGCCACCGACGCGCTGGACGGACAGCGGGTCTACAATGCCGCACGGAACGTCGAGGCGGCGGCCTGGCTGCTGGCGTCGCGCCGCAACAATCAGGGCGAGCCTTTGCTGCTGGCCAACGAAATGTCGCAGACGGCCACCAACCTCAGTTTCGAACGTGAGTTCGGCGCCATCATCGGCCGCCTCGACCTGATCGCCAATCTGCTGGGCGAGAACTCGCGGCGCATCGGCATCAACTATGCGCAAGGCCTGTTGCTGTTCAATTTCCTGCCAGTGCGCTAAACGGGATTTTCCATTGTGATCGATATCGCTTCCATCCAGACCGCCCGCGAGAACCTGCGTGGCCAGGTGCTCAAGACCCCGTTCACGTTGTCGCGCACGCTGTCCGACATCTTCGGCGCGGAAATCTGGCTGAAGTTCGAGAACCTGCAGTTCACTGCCAGCTTCAAGGAGCGCGGCGCGCTGAACCGCATGCTGACGCTGTCCGAAGACGAACGCCGCGCGGGCGTCATCGCCGTGTCGGCCGGCAACCACGCGCAAGGCGTGGCCTACCACGCGCAGCGCATGGGCGTGCCCGCCGTGATCGTGATGCCGCGCTTCACGCCCACCGTCAAGGTCGCCAACACGCGCCGCTTTGGCGCCGAAGTCGTGCTGGCGGGCGATACCTTCGATGACGCCAAGGCGCATGGCTACGAGCTGGCCCAGCAGCGCGGGCTGATCATGATCCATCCGTATGACGACGAAGCCGTCATTTCGGGGCAGGGTACCGTGGCGTTGGAGATGCTGGAAGACCAGCCGCAACTGGACACGCTGGTCATCGCGATTGGCGGCGGCGGCTTGATCTCGGGCATCGCCACCGCGGCCAAGGCGCTCAAGCCGGGCATCGAGATCATCGGCGTGCAGACCGAACGCTTCCCGGCCATGTATGCCGCGGTCAAGGGCGTGTCCATGCCGCAGGGCCAATACACCATCGCCGAAGGCATCGCCGTGAAGTCGCCCGGCGCGCTGACGCAGCCCATCGTAGCCAAGCTGGTCGACCACATCGAGCTGGTCAGCGAGGCCGACATCGAGCACGCCATCGTGGTGCTGCTGGAAATTGAAAAGACCGTGGTCGAAGGCGCCGGCGCGGCCGGACTGGCGGCCCTGCTGCGCGCGCAGGAAGCGGGCAGCGAACAATTCAAGGGCAAGCGCATCGGCCTGGTGCTGACCGGCGGCAACATCGACCCCCTGATGCTAGGCGAACTGATCGAACGCGGCATGGTGCGCGCGGGGCGTCTGGCCCGCATCCGCGTGGACCTGCGCGACCTGCCGGGCGCACTGGCGCATGCCACCAAACTGATCGCCGACGCGCAGGCCAACATCACCGAAGTGCATCACCAGCGCGCGTTCACGTCGCTGCCGGTGCGCAATGTGGAAGTGGACTTCGTGCTGCAGACGCGCGGGCCGGAACATATCCAGGAAGTGATCGATATCCTCAACGCAGCCGGTTTCGCGGCCAGCAATCACGACCATTGATGCGGCGCGGCGGCACGCGCCGCGTGGCGTCTCAGCGGGCGCTTAGTTCCGGATCACGCCCCACCTGGTTCTTCAGGCGGTACAGGCGCTCGCGGTGCAAGGTCGTGGCCAACGGTTCCGGTTCGCGTCCCAGCGCGATGTAGTCCGCGGGGATCTGCGCGATGGCGTCGCGCATGCGGCCGGCGTCGTCCTGCCACCACTGCGCCAGCATGCGATCCGGGTTGTACACGTCCAGCCCCTGGCGGCGCAATTCCGAGCGATTGAAATCCTTCAGGTTCCAGGTCAGCACCTGCACGACCGGCGTCTTGGCCAGGCCGCAACGCGCGCGCCGCGCCAATCCGGCGGCGATGACGTGGAAGTCCTTGGGGTCGCTGTAGCGCAGCGAGGCTTCGTACACCTGCGTGTCGGCCTCGTTGGCCTCGGGAAAGCGCGCGTTCATCTCGGCCCAGAATTCATCCAGCACTTCCGGCGGGATGTCCCAGATGCGCGAGGCGTTGCGGCGCCATTCCTCGCCGATGCGGTCCGTCCAGACGGGGGCGAACACGCCGGCATCGGCCAGGCGCAGCAGCAGGCGCCGCAGGATGCCGGACATGAGGACGCAGGCGTCCAGGACGATGAAGGGGGGGGTGGACGACGATGTGCGCAATGGCGCCTCAATGGGGTGGTGCCCGAGACCGGAATCGAACCGGTACGGCCTTGCGGCCGAGGGATTTTCTTACCACTTCGGCTTTCGCCGCCAGCGCGTGAGCGCTGTTCGTGGTCTGGAGCACGCCTTCACCATAGCCTTGCGGCCTTAGGTGCCCGCCGTCTGCTCTCTACACCTTCCCGGTTCTTTCAAACCGGGCTTGGCTCGGCGTTGGCTCGGAACAGGTCCAGGGCATTCGCCGAGTTTGACGGGCTACACCTTTGGAGTTTCCTCCAAAGGGCTCAAATTAGTTCAAGTCCCTTGTGTCTACCAATTTCACCACTCGGGCATTGCGGCCCCTGGGCGGGGTGGCAATGGGATACATCGCGCGCCCTATGGACGCGGGCGGTATCCGGCGGGCGTGACTATACCACTTGGGAGGGCGCTTTCGCCCCGGTAGCCACCCGCCCGGGGGAAATCACACGATGAACTGGACGGTATGGCGAGGCCGTTCGTCGACGCTGAGGCTGAACACGTCGGGCCGCGCGTAGTGGCCGACCACGTCGAAGTCGTAGCGGGCGCGTACCAGCTCGTCGACGTCGACCTGGGCGGTCAAGAGGCCCGTCTGGCCGTGCAAGGGGCCGGCGAGCACGTCGCCCAGCGGGCCGACGATGAGCGACCCGCCGTTGATGAGGGGGCGCTTGGGGTCCCAGCCCGGCACGTCCAGCTCCAACACGGCGGGTGACGGCTGCACCTGGCAGGCGCTGATGACGAAGCAGCGGCCTTCGTGGGCGATGTGGCGCATGGAACATTGCCAGATGTCGCGTTCGTCGACCGTGGGGGCGCACCAGATCTGCACGCCTTTCGCATACATGGCGGTGCGCAGCAGCGGCATGTGGTTTTCCCAGCAGATGGCGCCGCCGATGCGGCCCGCGGCGGTGTCCAGCACGGGCAGGGTGGAGCCATCGCCCTGGCCCCAGATCAGGCGTTCGGTGCCGGTGGGCATCAGCTTGCGGTGCTTGGCGGCCAGGCCGGTGGCCGGATCGAAATACAGGGCGGTGCAGTACAGCGTGCTGCCGGCGCGCTCGATGACGCCGATCACCAGGCTGGCGCCGGTGCGTTGTGACAGGGCGGCCAAGGCGTCGGTTTCGGGGCCGGGCACGTCGATGGCGTTCCGGTAGTAGCGGGCGTAGGCCTCGCGGCCCTCGGGTAGCCGATAGCCCAGGCGGGTGCCGAAGATCTCGCCCTTGGGGTAGCCGCCCAGCAAGGCTTCCGGCATGACGACCAGTACTGCGCCGGACGCGGTGATCTCGGCTTCGAAGGCCAGGATCTGTTCCAGGGTTTTCTCTTTGCCTTCGGGCGAGGCGCCGATCTGCAATGCGGCGACGGTCTGGGCGGTCATGCGGATTCCTTGGGGTGGGTGAATGCCGCCAGTGTCGGGGTGGGCCTAAAATCAATCAATCCTGCTCGAAGATAAATGATATGAGCCAAATTGATATCGAGTCGACCGACCTGAACCTGCTCAAGGTGTTCGAGGCGATCTACGACGAGGGCGGCGCAGGCCGCGCGGCGTTGCGGCTGGGCGTGACGCAATCGGCTGTGAGCGCCGCGTTGGCGCGCCTGCGCACGCTTTATGCGGATCCCCTGTTCGTGCGCACGGGTCGGGGCCTGTCGCCCAGCCTGCGGGCGCGCGAGCTGCGGCCGATCATCGGTGAGGCGCTGGACAAATGCCGCCAGAGTCTCTCGCTGGCCAGGCCGGGCGCCGCGAGCCTTGCGGGACGCTCGGTGACGCTGGGGCTGTCGGATGATTTCGAGATTGCGCTGGGGCGCGAGGCGATCATGGCGCTGGCGCAAACCGCGCCGGGGTTGCGACTGATCTTTCGGCAGACGCACAGCCGCCTGGCGGCCGACATGCTGATGGCGCGCGAGGTGGACCTGGTGATCGCGTCCGGCGGACTCATCGCGCCGGCCCTGCAACGGGTGACGGTGGGGCAGGGCGGCTACGCCTGTCTGGTGGACGCGGCCAGCCTGGCACCGGACGAGACCGGGTTGTCCGTCGACGCGTTCACGCGGCGTGCGCACGTGCTGGTGTCGTCGGGGGGCTTCATCGGCGTGGTGGACGAGGTGCTGCACGGCATGGGGCTGACGCGCCGCGTGCTGGCGGCGACCACGCATTTTGCGGCCTTGCCATTCCTGCTGCGGGGCAGCGACGCGCTGGCGACCTTGCCAGCCCACGCGGCGCGCGGCCTGGCGGCAGGGACGGGGCTGCGGCTGTTGCCGTGCCCCATCGCCATGCCGGGCTATGCCATTGAAATGGGCTGGCGTGCCGATGCGTTGCGGGATGAAGCGGTAGCGGCGGCCCGGCGTTGCCTGTTGGGGCTGCTGCAAGGCTACCGCTGGGGGTGAAGCCAAGGGGCTATTTCAGGAAGTTGTTCACGACCAGGGCCTCGACGTCCTTGATCCGACCGCTGAGCACCGCCTTGGCGGCGTAAAGCGCCGTGTCGGCGACCTGGGCGAATTCGACCTTGGGCGGCATGACCAATTCGGCGGGATTGGTGTGCACATCCAGAAGCGCTGGGCCGGGATGCGCAAGGAATTCCTGGACCGCGGCATCCAGCTCGTCCGCGACGGTCACTTTGCGACCGTAGAACCCGATCACTTCCGCAAGCCTGGCGAAATCGGGGTTGAGCAGGTCGGTGTAGTTGTCCAGCAGACCTTCCACTTTTTGCTCGAGCTCGACGAAGTTCAGCGAGGCATTGTTCAGCACCACGATCTTGATCGGCAGTTTTTCCTGGATGGCGGTCAGCAGGTCGCCCAGCAGCATGGTCAAACCGCCGTCGCCGGAGATGGCGATGACCTGGCGGTCCGGATAGGCCTTTTTCAGGCCGAGCGCCTGTGGCATGGCGTTGGCCATGGTGCCGTGGACCAGGCTGGAAAGCGTGCGGCGTTTGCCGTTGGTGTGGATGTGCCGCAGCGTCCAGACCATGGCTGATCCACCATCCGCGGTAAACAGCGCGTCGTCGCTGGCATGTCTGTCGAGCAGGCTGACCAGATGCTGCGGATGGATCAGGTCGCTGGAGCCGGCCTGCTCTTCTTTTTCCAGTGTCTGCACCGATTGCTGGTGAATCTTCAGGCATTCCTCGAGAAAGCCGCAGTCGTCACGTTGTTCGAGCAGCGGCAGCAGCGCTTCGAGCGTGGGAATCACGTCTCCCACGACGCCCAGGTCAATGGGATGGCGCCGGCCGAGATGGCTGCCATCGCGGTCAACCTGGATGAGCGTGGCCTTGTCGGGATAGAACTGTGCCCACGCGAAGTCTGCTCCCAGCAGCAGCAAGGTGTCGCATTCCTTCATCATGTGAAAGCCGGACTTGATGCCGATCATGCCGGTCATGCCCATATTGAACGGATTGTCGTATTCGACGAAATCCTTGGCGCGCGAGGTATGGGCGATCGGCGCATTGAGCCGGCCCGCCAGGGCGATCAGGAGATCATGCGCACCTTGGCAACCAGAGCCGGCGTAGATGCCTACCTTCTTGCCGCGGGCCAGCAGGTGGGCGATCTGCTGCAATTCGGCATCGTTGGGGCGCAGCACGGGTTGCGGGAAATGCACCGAGTACGGCAAGTCGTCCTGGACCTGGGCCTGGCTGATATCGGCCGGCAGGATCACGACGGCCACACCGCGGCGGTTGAGCGCGGCCTGGCAGGCTTGCGTGACGACACGCCGTGCTTGATCAGGAGATTGAACCTGTTCGCAGAACACGGAGCAATTGGTGTAGATCGACTTGAAGTCGACTTCCTGGGGGAAGTCCATGCCCAATTGCGACGTGACGATCTGGCTGGCGATCAGCACCATGGGCGCCCGGTTGCGCTGGGCTTCGTAGATGCCATTGATGAAATGCAGGCTGCCCGGCCCGCAGGATCCCGCGCAGGCGGTCAGGTTGCCGCTGACATAGGACTCGGCACCCGCCGCGAAGGCGGCGGCTTCTTCGTGGCGCACATGCACCCACTGGATCTTGCTGCGGTGAATGGCATCGGTGACGTGGTTCAGGGTGTCTCCGACAATGCCATAGCAATGGCGAACGCCTGCGGCCTCCAGGGCGTTGACAACGATTTCGGCGACTTTTTTGCTCGGCATGCAGATCTCCTTGATCAGGGACTCGCTAGAAACCAGTAAGTCCGATCAAGAGCTTGCGCCGAAGTTCCTGCAGGCAGGCGTTTGTGCAGTGGGAAACAGTATCCCAATTGCCGCGTCGATTTTCTTCGCGAGGGGACGGCCCGATCTCCCCTTCTGCCTATTTGCGTCCGAACAGCCGCCCCAGCAACCCACGCGGTTTGCTGGCGGCCTGTTCCGCCGCCAGGGCATTGTCCAGCGACAGTTGCTGGTACTGAGGCTTGCCGTTCTGCTGATAGGCTGCCGCGGCCTGGCGGAACGCGGTTGCCGATTCCGCATGGCGCGACATGGCGCCGTAGATCTCGCCGCGCGAATACAACGCCCAGTCGCGGTATGTCGGATCCATCGCGACCAGGCGGTCGCAGGCCGCCAGTGCATCGTCGTGGCGGCGGGCGGCGATCAGGGCGTTGACAGTGTCTGCCTGCAGCATGCTGTCGTCGGGCCAGCGTTGCTGGGCGCGCGCGGCCTCGGCTGCTGCTTCCGTGCCTCGTTCCAGTCCGATCAAGGCGTCGATGCGCACACGGCGCCATTTCACCCAATCGGGATCCAGCGCGATGGCCACTTCCGACAAGGGCAGCGCTTCGCCGTAGCGTTCCAGGCGGACGAGCATGTCGGCCGCGTTGCCCGGCAGGAAGTCGTTCTTCGGCGCCAGTTCATAGCCTTGCAGGTAATAGGCCAGCGCTTGTTCCCACTGGCGCTGGTCGCGCTGTGCGTTGCCGGCCACGAACAGCAATTGGGCGTCGCCGCTGGACAGGGGGTCCAGATCGCGCAGGGCCAGTTCGGCCAGTTCGGGCTCGCCGCTGCGCACGTATTCGCGGGCCTGTTCCTTGCGGCCTTCCCAGCCGTTGTCCGACAGCGCGTCCAAACGTCGCCACAACGGCTTGGCCTCGTCGGCTCGGCCCAGCCGGTGCAGCGAGCGGGCCTTGCCTTCCAGCGGCCAATCCCAGTCGGGCTCGCGGCGCAGCAGGCTGGTCCATTCTTCGACGGCATCGGCGTGGCGCCCCATGGCCTGCAGGCAGGAAGCGCGGTTGTGCTGGATGGCGTTCTGTTCGCCCAGGATCGCGCGCGATCGGTCGAACATGGCGATGGCCTTGTCCAGGTCGCCCAGGCGGCGGTAGGTATTGCCGGCGTCATACATGAAGCGGCCATTGCCGGGGGCGAGCGCGACGGCGCGCTCGAAATACGGCACGGCCTCGGTATGGCGACCGGCATTGGCCAGGTTGGACGCGATGTAGCAGTGCGGGGCGCCGGCCTGCGGCCGTTGCTGGATCGCGCGGCTCCAGCAGTCGATGGCGTCCTGCAGCCGTTCGTCGTTGATCAGCACGTAGGCCTCGGCCATCAGCAGGCCGAAATGCGAGGGCGCGCGTTGGCGGGCGTCGCGCAGGATGTGCCAGGCCGCTTCGTGGTCGCCGTCGTCGTAGGCTGCCGTGGCGCGCACGCGCAAGGCGTCGGCGCAGTGAGGGTCCAGCGCCAGCGCGCGCGCCAGGTCGGCGTCACGCGCCGCCGGCGTGCCGCGTTTGTCGTGGCAGCGGGCGCGCAGCGCCCACGTCAGGGCGACGTTCGGCTGTTCGCGCACCGCCTGTTCGCACAGGGCGAGCATCTGCGGATGGTCGTCGCCGTCGTCAGCGAGCAGGATGGATTCGATCAGGTTGGACATGCGGATTTCCAGGGACGACGCGCCGGCTGGCGCGTCCGTGGGGAGCGACGCGTGCGCGATCAGGGCGCAGCGGCGTGGCGACACTTGTAGGGCCGGTCTGTGGCGGCGATGTCATCGCTGCCGCATTGCCACCGGCGGATACCGCCGCCTTTGCGTTCGGCACGCAATTCGGGCAGATAGACCAGATGCTTGCCGGCCAGGGTGGGTTCGCCCTGCGCGCTGGCCGAGCCGGCGATGGTGAAGCGCAGCACGCCGTTCACCGGATTCAGTTCCAGATTCGAAAATCCATTGGCCGCCAACGATTCAGGCGTCACGCCCAGTTCCTGCAATGTCGCGGCGTAGCGGCCGGCACTGCGGTAATGATTTTCCGCCAGCATCCTGATCGGGTCCGACACCAGATCCAGCCGGCGCACGTCGGCGGCCAGGGGGCTGTCGGCCTCTTGCTTGCCCAAGGTCAGCGCGGCCAGCACGAAGCCACCCAGCACCAGCACCGCCGCGCCCGCAGCGAACAGCAGGAACTTGCCGACGCCGGTGATCGACCGTGCCTGGCCCAGCGCGGCCTGCACCGCCCGGGGATCGGCATGGCTGGACACCACATAAGTGCCGGCGGCCCAGTTGTGCATGGCGCGATCGCCGAAGATGGCTTGCTGGACGTGGTGAAACAGACCGGGCAGCGCCAGGTTCAACGGAAACTTCATCAGATGCCGCCACACGGAGCGAAGCAGGCCGGGGCTTCGGCCGCTGCGCGTCACCACGCGCTGCTTGAACAGGCGCTTGCCGGGAGAGCCGGACCCCCAGGCGTCCATCAGCGCCGGCAGCAACAGGCCGATGAGGCCTGCCGCCAGCCACAGCAATGCGGGCGCAGGCTGTTCCAGGAGCCCCTGATAGCTGAGGGAGGCCGCCGACGAAAACGCGAACATCGCCGCGATCATCGTGGCCGCGTCCACCGCGCTGGCCGCCAGCCGTGCCCAGATGCCGGGGAACGGCGCCACGCTCCGTGGGGTGGCGGCCTGGGCGGCTGGCTTGGCTTTCACGGCCTTGCGGGGCGTGGCAGGGGGCGCTGCGGCGGGCAATGGCGCGTGGCAGCTGAAGCAGTGGCTATGGGAGGCCGGGTTCTGCCAATTGCATTTGGGGCACTGCATGGTTCAGGTCTTGTTCTGGTTGTCGATGTGATGACGCGTGTCCTGTGCCGCGCGGACCCGCCCGGTACCGCAGGGCTTCGTGACGGCCAGGCGCAGTGTATCGGACCGCGCGGCAGTTGGCTGGGGAAAACCCCGATCCCGGTCCAGGGAGCGCCGCGGGACACTTCCCGGCATGAAGCGCCCCACACCTGCACCGCCCCATCCCCGCGACATCGACCCGGTTTCCCTGCGCCTGTTCCTGGCTGCGCTGGAAGAAGGCAGCCTGGCGCGCGCCGCGGCGCGCGAGAACATCGTGCCGTCGGCGGTCAGCAAACGCATGATCGACATGGAAGAGGCCTTTGGCGTGCCGTTGCTGGAGCGCGGCGTCAAGGGTGTGCAGGCCACGCCCGCCGGCCAGGGGCTGGCCGGCCATGCCCGGCTGCTGCTGCAGCAGATGGACCGCATGCACCGCGAAATGGCGGGCTTTGCCACCGGCGTGCGCGGCCGCATCCGGCTGGCGGCCAGCGTGGCCGCGTTGTCGGGCGATCTGCCGGCGCAGATCCAGTCGTTTCGCCGGGCCTATCCCCAGATCGAGATCGCGCTGGAAGAAAGCACGACGCAGCAGGTCTTCCAGGAAGTGCTGGAAGGGCGCGCCGACGTGGCGGTGGGGTCGGACTTCGGCCACGACGGCCTGCAGGTGTTTCCCTGCGGCTACTGTGAATTGGCGGCCGTGGTGCCGACGCGGCACCTGCTGGCCGACAGCGAGATCCTGGACTATGCGCAGTTGCTGCCGTACGAGTTGATCGAGCTGAATCGCGACAATGGCATCAGCGCGGTATTCGAACGCGCTGCGCGAGAGGCTGGCGTCACCCGGCGCATCAGCGCGCGTGTCAGTTCGCACGAGACCATCTGCAACCTGGTGGCGCGGGGCATGGGCGTGGCGGTCGTGCCCATGTACCTGAAGCCGCGCCATGCCAGCCAGGACATCCGCTTCATCGCCTTGTCCGGACCCTGGTCCGGCACGCCGTTGTGCATTGCGGTGCGCGATCTGGCTGCCTTGCCACCCGCGGCGCGCGCGTTGCTGGCGCACTTGGGGGCCGTGTCCAAGCCCTAGCGGTGGTGCGCCGCGGGATGCCGAGGCGTCCGGCCTAGGGCTAACCCGGACGTTCCCAAACGAGAATGCCCCGGTGCTCAAAGATTGCTTTTCCGAACGTGCACCGGTCGCGATGATGGCTGCGTACTAGCCCAGGGGGATGCCATTCGGCTGGGGGCCACGGCAAGAGGAAACATCGATGACAGCAGCACCGGCTTCACCCTTCATGGACACCAGCGAATTGCCCCTGCGCGGCATCAAGGTGCTGGAGCTGTCCCACATGATCATGGGGCCCGCCGCCGGCCTGGCGCTGGCCGACCTGGGCGCCGAGGTGATCAAGGTGGAACCCCTCGACGGCGACCGCACGCGGCGCCTGAAGGGCTCGGGCAGCGGCTACTTTCCCGTCTTCAACCGCAACAAGCAAAGCCTGTCGATCGACCTGAAGTCCACCGAAGGGCAGGCGCTGGCGCGCCAGCTGGCGTTGCAGGCGGACATGCTGGTGGAGAACTTCCGCGACGGCAGCCTGGCGCAATATGGGCTGGACTACGAAAGCCTGTCGGCCGAGAACCCCGGACTGATCTACGTGTCGCTCAAGGGCTTCCTGTCGGGGCCCTACAAGCATCGCACTGCCCTGGACGAGGTGGTGCAGATGATGGGCGGGCTGGCCTACATCAATGGCGGCGCCGACACCCCGCAGCGAGTGGCGGCATCCGTCAACGACATCCTGGGCGGCACCTTCGGCGTGGTGGGTGCGCTGGCCGCGCTGCACGACCGCCACACCACCGGGCGCGGCCGTCATGTGCGTTCGGGCTTGTTCGAGAACAACTTGCTGCTGGTGGCGCAGTTCATCGCGCAGTTCCAGCTGACGGGTACGGCGCCCAAGCCTTTCGGCGCCGAGCGCAAGCCGCCATGGGGCGTGTACGACGTTTTCGAGACGGCCGACGGCCGAGTCTTCGTGGCGGTGGTGGGCGACGCGCAATGGCGCAATTTCGCGCAGAAATTCCTGCCGCCCGAATGGGCCGCCGATCCGCGCCTGGCAACGGCCGTGGATCGCGAAGCGGCACGTTCGTGGCTGGTGCCTGGGGTGGGCGAAATCCTGAAGGCCTGGAAGACCGACGAACTGTGCGCCGCGCTGGAGGCGGCGAACCTGTCGTACGGCCCCATCCGCCAGCCCCACGATCTGCTGCAGGACGAACACCTGAACGCCGGCGGCGCGCTGCTGGCCACGGCCTTGCCGGACGGCGGCGAGATTTCGGCCGCGGCCCTGCCGATCGAGTTCGACGGGCGCAAGGCCGGCAAGCGTTCCGATCCGCCCGGGCAGGGCAGCCATACCGAAGCCATCCTGCGGGGGCTGGGACTGGATGCCGCGCGCATCGAGGCCCTGCACACGGCGGGAGTCATCCGTTGCGAAGGCCGATGACCAGGTCGTAGAACCTGTCCCCGTCGAGGCGGCGCAGACCGCCAAGACATCCATCAAAGAGGAGACTATCCGATGATCCGCAAACTCTTGGCGGTGGCCAGCCTGGCCATCGCCTGTGCCGCCCACGCGCAGGACTATCCCAACAAGCCCATCCGCATCATCATCCCGTCCACGCCGGGCGGCGGCACCGACTACATCGGGCGGCTGATGAGCAACAAGCTGCACGAGCTGAACGGCTGGGCCGTGGTGCCCGAAAACAAGCCGGGCGCCGGCACTGCGCTGGGCCTGGCCGAAGCGGCCCGCGCGCCCGCGCAGGGCTATGACCTGGTGATCGGCCAGTCCGACAACGTCACCCTGATTCCGCTGTTGATGAAGGTGGCGTACGACCCGGTCAAGGACCTGGCGCCGGTGGCGCTGGTGGCGACCACGCCGATGGTGCTGCTGGTGTCCGAGAGTTCGCCCTACAAGACGCTGCCCGAGGTGATCGAGGCCGCCAGGAAAGAGCCGAACAAGATGTCGTACGGCACGTCCGGCACCGGCGGGGGCGTGCACATCGCCATGGAGATGCTGCAGCACGAGGCCGGCTTCAAGATGCAGCACGTGCCCTACAAGGGCTCTGCGCCCGCGTTGGCCGACCTGATGGGCGGGCATCTGCAGTTTGCCGGGTCGTCGATCTCGTCGGCCGCCGCCTTGATCAAGGCGGGCAAGGTGCGTGCCTTGGCCGTGACGTCGCCCAAGCGCAACCCGGCGCTGCCCGATGTGCCCACCGTGGCCGAGCTGGGCTACAAGGATTTCAGCGTGGTGACCTACTACGGCGTGCTGGCCCCGGCCAAGACGCCCGCCAACGTGGTGGCACGGCTGAATGCCGATTTCAACAAGCTGCTGGCGCGCAAGGACGTCCAGGACGCGCTGGCCTCGCAAGGACTGGAGACCGATCCCGTCTCCGCGGAGCAGTTCGCCGCGCTCATCCGGTCCGATATCGGCAAGGCCCGCCAGACCATCGCCGCGGCGGGCATCGTGGTGCAGCAATAGCCCCCGGCGCATTGAACAGGGAAACCATCATGGATCAGGAAGTCAGGCTGTGCGAAGTCGGCCCGCGCGACGGGCTGCAGATGGCGCGCGGCATGATGCCGGCGGCCGACAAGCTGCGCTGGATACGGCAGCTGGCCGCGGCCGGCCTGCGTGAAATCGAGGTGGGCAGCTTTGTCTCGCCGCGGCGGGTGCCGCAGATGGCCGACACGGCGCAGGTGCTGCCCGCGACGCTGGACCTGGACGGCGTGACCGTCTGCGCATTGGCTTGCAACCTGAAGGGGGCCATCGCCGCCTACGAGGCGGGCGCCCACGTGATCGCCATCCCCTTGTCGGTCAGCGATACGCATAGCCACGCCAACGTCGGCAAGGGCACGGACGCGCAGGTGGAGGCGGTGGCGGCCATCGTCGATTGGTTGCGGGCGCAGCCGAGGGCGGTGCGGGTGGATGCCGCCGTCGCCACGGCCTTTGGCTGTTCGTTGGAAGGCGCGGTGCCGGTGCGGCGGGTGGCGCAGGTGGCCGCGGCGGTGGCGCGTGCCGGGGCTGACGAGATCGCGCTGGCCGACACGGTGGGCTATGCCCATCCCGCCCAGGTGCGCGATGCCGTGCGGGCCGCCCAGGATGCGATCGGCGTGCGGCTGGTCAAGCTGCATCTGCACGACACCATGGGTCTGGGGCTGGCCAACGCGCTGGCCGGACTGGACGAGGGCATCCGCGCGTTCGACGCCTGCCTGGGTGGCCTGGGCGGTTGCCCCTTCGCGCCGGGCGCGTCGGGCAACATCGTCACCGAGGACCTGGTGTTCATGTTGGAAAGCATGGGCTACCGCACCGGTGTGGATCTCGCTGAACTGCTCGCCGCGCGTGAGTTGCTGGCGAATGCGTTGCCGCAGGAAATCCTGCGCAGTGGCGTGGCGGCGGCGGGAATTCCGAAAACCTACGCGGCGATCGCCTCGGTGTCGCGCCGCTGACCAAAGATGAATACGTGGTGGTACTTGTCGCGGACGGGGTGGCGCGGCTGGACCACGCCGGGGATCGGTGGCACGAAGGGCGTGAACAGCCCCAATGCGTCGACATGCACGGGAAATGGCGCGCGCTCGGGCGTGTCGTTGTAGCCCAGCACCAGCAGGCCGCCGGGCTTGAGCACCGCGTGGCACTGTTGCAGCATGCGTTCGTAGCCCGCGAGGTCGTTCAGGCCATAGCCGATCAGGCCGTTGGCCACCACCACGTCGAAAAAGCCCGGCTCGTAGAACGCCGCCATCTCGGTGGCGCTACCGGTCAGGTGCTTGCCGGGCATGCCGTAACGGGCTTGCTCCGGGTCCATGTCCAGGGAATAGAACTCGGGTTTGAGCAACCGGGGGTAGTGCCAGGTGTATTCACCCATGCCCAGGAACAGGCAGCGTCCCGGGCCTCGCGGGCCGTTGGCCAACTGGTTCAGGTAGCCGAATATCTGCTGTTCGAGGAATGCCCGGTTGGGCGCCCGCAAGGGAAATTGCACGCCGCAGCGCGCGGCCAGGGCGGGAGACAGGCGAAACAAACCTGACTTCAATGCGTCTTTCAGTTTGGGCATGGTCAACCTGGCTGTGCCGCCGGTTTTTTTGCCGGGCTTGCCACCGCTGCCGCCCGGAATGCTCCAAATAGTAGACGAATTCGTCCTATTTCAGGACTAATTCAGCTGTTAATGATAAGCGTGTTAACGAGGGGTCGCGTTAACCCTTGCCCCTGCGCCGGCAAGGATGGCGGCCGTCATGCGTCATTCCCGCAGTGCATCGGCGTGGGGCAGGTTTGTGTGAAGAGCGCGGCGTCGCCAGGCCTGCCAAAAAGAAAGCCCTGGAATGCCGAGCACCCCACGCTTTTCAGGTAAGACAATTGCCCGGCAGTCTCGACGCCTTCGGCGACAACATCTGCCTCCAGCGCGTCAGCCAACATGAGGATGGCGCCCACGATTCCTTGATCCTTCTTGCTTGCCACCACTTCATCAACGAATGTCTTGTCGATTTTTATTCGGGAGATGGATAAATACCGCAGGTATTGCATGGATGAAAATCCCGTCCCGAAGTCGTCAACGGCGATGCCCAGGCCGGCATCGCGAAGGCGCCGAAAGTCGTTCTGTTGACGGCTTCCCTTCGCGTTCAGGAACATGCTTTCCGTGACTTCAAGAATCAGCCTGTCCCGGGCGATCTGATATTTATCTATCAGATTGAGGACGTCGTCCACGAAATGCAGATCATTGAATTGGCGAGCGCTGACATTGATACTCAATGTCCAGCCCGCAGTGGCCGGGCTTTCTGACCAGCGCTGTAGTTGCTGGCAACCGGCTTGCAGGGCCCAGGCGCCCATATTCAGTATGGCGCCACTTCGTTCCGCAAGCGGCACGAACAGCGATGGCGGGATCTGGCCGTACTCGGCGGAGTTCCAGCGCATCAACGCTTCCATGCCGATAATTCTGCGCGCTCCGTCAACTATGGGCTGATATTGCAGAGACATCTCGTCGTGCATCAGCGCATGGGTCAGCGCATCTTGCAGCGACTCGAATGCCTGATTGGAAGCTGCTTGATTCATGAGCCCTCTCTGAACGATCAATGAAGCATCTACTGCAATCCAAAAAGACAGGAACAACTATTTGCCGGGTACGCTGAAATGGCGATGCGCCAGCCCAGCTTAGAATGATTATCCTGTGGCGTCTTGCCATTTGATGCCAAATTCGAAATTGCAGTTGAATCTGTATTCGAAATACAGCGGACGCATCGATCAATCTTGACAGAGATTACCCTGGTCTAAATACTCGCAGCGTGCTGATGTAACGCGGCGCTTAACCAAATCAGGGTATTCCATGTTCAAGGAAAGCAATAAATATCTGAAAGTCCTCCGTCTGCAGTGGGGGCGTTGCATGCGGTCGGCCTTGCTGGCGTTCGCCTGCGCACTGGCTCCGGCAAGCGCAGCGTTCGCCGACAACGCGCTTGCGATCCGCAATGATTCCGCAAATGCGCTGCAACACCTTTACGCTGCCGAACCAAGCACCAAAGAACTGGGCGAGAAAGCGGTCGCAGTCCTGGTTTTTCCCAAGATCTACAAAGCGGGTTTGCTGGTCGGTGGCGAGCATGGGCAGGGCACCTTGTTCAAAGGTAAAGAACCCATCGGTTACTACGAAATCTCGGCCATGTCATTGGGCCTGCAGGCCGGCGCCCAGACCTTTGGCTACGCACTTTTCTTCATGAATCAGAAATCGCTCAGCTACCTCGAGAAGAGCGATGGCTGGGCGTTGGGCAGTGGCCCCAGCCTGGTGGCTTGGGACAAGTCCGTTGCTTCCAGCGTGTCGACCACCACCTTGTCGCAGGACGTATTTGCCGTCCCGTTCGGCGCCCAGGGGCTGATGGCGGGCATGGGGCTCGAGGGCTCGAAGATCACCAGCATCACACCCTGATACGCTGCGCAGGAATGTCGCCGATGCCGGTTCCAACGCTACGGATTGCCGGCCCAGCTTGTACTCGGGCCATGCAGGCGTGGTTGGGGTTGGCGTCGGTGCGTGAAGGCGACGTGCGCCCATGTCTCATTATTCATGCTGATTTGTCTCGCTTGTCGATTTGATTGATTCCTTCGCGAAGGGGACGGTGTAAATTCGACCACGATTTTCAGCTCAAGATAATAATCGGGCGAAGCACCTTCCGAAGGCGGCGCGTCCGGCAATGGGGCTGAGCGTAAAAGCCTGCATCCATGTCGAACGCCACGCCGTCCATCAAACTCAGAAGCTTCTTGCACATCGGCCCCTACCTGGCCAGCCGGGGGGTGTCCGCGCTTGAATTCTTTCAGCGACTGGGAGTCTGCCCGAACATTTTCCAGACGCCGGATATCTGGCTGCCACGGGCGCAGTGTTTCCATATCGCCAACGAAATGGCTGCCATCGCGCAAGACCCGTTCGGCGGCGCCCAGGTGGGCCGCTTGATGGAGCTGCGCTCGCTTGGCCCCTGGGGGAATCTGGTTCTGGGCACGCGGAATGTGGGCGAGGCATGTGCCATGGCCGCCACCCACGCGGCGATGCTGCACCAGGGGGGAGAAGTTCGAATCGTCACCGAAGGCCGCACGACGAAACTGATTCACAGGTTCACCGGTCCGCTGGGAGCGGATCCGCGGCAGTTCATTTTTGGAAGCCTCGCCGTATTGCGCAAGGTGCCACTTCTGGCCGGCGCGCCGTCGGCGATACGCGTGCACTTGCAGACGCCGACAGCACGGGGTGACGATGCATTGCAAGAGTGCCTGGGTCCGAATATCGAAACCGGGGCCGAACATAATATGGTCGAATTTGACCGTGATTTGCTCGATGCGCCTTTTCAAGGAACGAAAGACGACTCGCGCAAGATTACGCGGGCGCTGCAGTCGACCATCGATACCGCGGGTCTGCTGATCGAACGGATTGCCGAGCAGGAAGAAATCAATCTCGAATCCGTTGCCAAGAAAATCGGTATGTCGCCGCGGACGCTGCAGCGGCGGCTCCAATGCAGCGGCGTCGATTTTGAAAGCCTGAAGGACGAGACGCGGCGCAGCGAAGCGCTGCGGCTGATCAGGCTGGGCAAATATTCAGCGACTGAAATTGCCTATATGGTCGGCTACAGCGATCCCGCGCATTTCACGCGCGCTTTCAAGCGGTGGACGGGGCTTGCGCCGTCTCGCTTCCGCTCCCTCGAGCTCAATCCAGCCTGATCCGACAGGGCGGCGTGGCACAACCGTTGCTGCCTTGATCCTCTTGACGCCGGTCTCGCCCGATTTTGGCGTCGAATGGCAAGCCCGGGTGCGGCGCTTTCTGTAGCCTCTCGGGGCTGTGCCCAAGGCCAGTTCACGAGCGACATTCGGTTTGCCCAGGCCGGCCTTCGCCATGCAACCCCACGGTTATCCCGGCAACAACATGAACGTCTATCCCCACCTGGTGGCCTGTGAACATTGCGACAGCGTGTACCAACGATGCCGCCTGGCGGCAGGCGAGGTCGCACGCTGCCGCCGCTGTGAGGCCGTGCTTGAACGCGCCAATCCGCTGGATGCGGACCGCTGGCTGGCATTGACCCTGACCACCGCCGTGGTGTTTCTGATTGCCAACATTTGCCCGGTCGTACGCATCAACCTGAATGGCATGCATCGAGAAGCGACGTTGTGGGAATTCGCCTGGGCCCTGGCCCAGGGAAGCGTGGCTCCCCTGGCGATGGTTACTGCGCTGGTGATCATCCTGGTGCCCCTGGCGCAGATCTCTCTGCTTTCATGGGTGCTGATCCCTGCGCGGGCCGGCCATCGCGCCCCTGGCTTTGCTGGCGCCCTGCGCATGTTGGCGCTCTTGAAGCCATGGAGCATGGTCGAGGTGGGCATCCTCGGCATCCTGGTGGCGATCATCAAGCTGATCAGCCTGGTGGAAGTCACCCTTGGCGCGGGCGTGTGGGCGACCGCTGCCCTGATGATATTGCTCACTTTGATTGCCCACCGGGACTTCTCTTCGCTGTGGGATCAGACCGAACAGGATTCGGCGCTACGAAGCGAAAGCGCGGCATGAACAGGCAGCCCTTCGCAAGTGACCTGTCGGTGGTGGGCTGCCATACCTGCGGCCTGGTTTGTGATCACCCCGACCCGCCTGGGCACAGCCGCTGCCCTCGCTGTGGCTCGGCGCTGCATCAACGGCGCCCGAACAGCATTGCCCGCGCCTGGGCGCTGCTGATGACTGCCATCATTTTCTATATCCCTGCCAACGTGCTGCCTGTCATGCACACCAGTCTGCTGGGCAAGGGCAGCGAGAGCACGATCATGGAAGGGGCGGTGGAGTTCTGGGCATCAGGCTCCTACGGCATTGCATTCGTGATTTTCATTGCAAGCGTGGCCGTGCCTTGCGCGAAATTCCTGGTGCTTGGGCTGCTGCTCGTGACTTCGCAACGGCGCAGTCGGTGGGCGAGGCGAGAGCGCGCCAAGCTGTACCGCATGGTGGAGTTTGTCGGGTACTGGTCGATGCTGGATGTGCTGGTGGTGGCGGTGGTGGCTGCCCTGGTGCAGTTCCAGGGCCTCACCGACATATCGCCCCGCATCGGCATTCTTTTCTTCGGCATGGTCGTGATTTTCACCATGCTTGCAGCGATGTCGTTCGACCCCAGGCATATCTGGGACGGTGAAATCAAGGGTGATGACGAATGAATGATGCTTCCAGGGAGCTTCCCGTGCCTGGCGCTCCTGCGGTGATTCCGCGTAAAAGATGGCGGCTCTCGCTCGTCTGGCTGGTGCCGGTCATCGCGGCCTTGATCGGGCTTTCCATGCTGGTGCAGACCTGGATGACGCAAGGTCCGGTCATCAGCATCACGTTTCGGACGGCGGCCGGCCTGGAAGAAGGCAAGACGCTCGTCAAGTACAAGGACGTCAATGTCGGCACGGTGACCGCCATCGGCCTGAGCGAAGACGGCTCCCACGTGGTGGCCACGGTGGCGCTCGATAAGGATGCGACGAGCCTGGCGCGGGTCGATTCGCGCTTTTGGGTGGTGCGCCCGCGCATCGGTATCGATGGGGTTTCCGGCGTGGATACGTTGCTGTCGGGGGCATACATCGGTGTCGACCGAGGCCAGTCGAGCGAATCCGCCACGGATTTCACGGGCCTGGAAAGTCCTCCCACCGTCATCGGGGATACGCCCGGCCGGTCCTTCGTCTTGCACACCGAAGATCTCGGCTCGTTGGACGTGGGGTCGCCTGTGTATTACCGGCGCATTCAGGTGGGCCGCGTTGCGTCATACCAGTTGGGCGAAGATGGCAAGGCGGTCGCCTTGCGGCTTTTCGTCAATGCGCCCTACGACCGGTTTGTCACTACGGCCACGCGCTTCTGGAATGCCAGCGGGGTGGACGTCTCGCTGGGCGCGGACGGGTTCAAGCTGCAGACGCAGTCGATCGCCACCATTCTCGCTGGCGGCGTGTCTTTCGGCACCTCGCCCGGCGCCTCCGGCGAGCCGGCAGCCGAGGATACGGCGTACGAGTTGGCCAAGGATCAGCAGGCCGCCCTGGCTCCCCCCGACGGCCCGTCGCAGGCCGCCTATCTGGTCTTCGAGCAATCTCTGCGCGGCCTGGCCATTGGCGCCGCGGTGCAGTTCGACGGCATGGACATTGGCAAGGTCATTTCCATCAAGCCGGATTACGACGCCGTCAGGCGTCGCTTCCAGTCCAAGGTCGGCATCGTGATCTATCCGCAGCGACTGAGCGAAATCCTGGAAAAAATGCCGGACGTTGATGGAAGCGAGGAAGATCGGCTGGTGCGCATGGTGCAGGAAATGGTGGCCCACGGCCTGAGGGCCCAGGCCAGGACCGGCAATCTGCTGACGGGCCAACTGTATATCGCCCTGGATTTCATACCCAATACACCGAAGGTGGCCTTTGATCCTGAGCGGCGTCCCATGATGCTGCCGACCGTCAGCGGCAGCTTCGACCAATTGCAGGAGCGGTTCGCCAGCATCGTGGGCAAGATCGACAAGATGCCGTTGGACAGCATCGCGCGCAATCTGGACGCGTCCTTTGCCAACCTGAATAAAGTGCTGCTGCAGGTGAACGGTCAGGTCCTGCCGCAGGCCACGCAGACGCTGCGCCAGGCGCAGCAGACCATCGGCGCCGCGCAGGGAATGCTTGCCGAAGATGCGTCCCTGAGACAGAGCCTGGGCCAGGCCCTTCAAGAGGTCCAGCGCGCGGCACGCTCGGTTCGCACGTTGACCGACCTGCTGAGCCGATACCCGGAATCGCTGGTGCGAGGCCGCCCCGAGAATGCCGCGGCCGAGGCTGCCGCAGCGCCGTCCCGCAGCAAGATGGAGACTTCCCGATGATGAACCGATCGATGCGTATCAGCCTGCTTGCCCTGACCCTCGGCCTGGGCGCTTGCAGCACTTCGGCGCCTGTCCGCCACTACACGTTGCTGCATCCTCAGGAAGCCATCCAGACCGACCGCGCGCCGGCACGCTTCGTCATCGACGTGATGCCGGTGTCGTTGCCGGAATACTTGAATCAGCCGCAACTTGTGGTGCGGCAGGATGACAGCGGCGCACTCGCCATCCTGGACGACGAACGATGGCTGGGGCCATTGGACGAGGAAGTACGCACTGCGTTGTCGGCAAGATTGGTCGACCGCCTGGGCACCCAGGACGTCGCGGGCTTGTCCTGGCCAGGCAGTGTGCCGGTGATCAGGGTGAAACTGCAGATCCGCCGATTGGATGCGTGGCCGGGAAAGCGCGTGCAGCTTGAGGCGGGCTGGACCCTGGGGGATGCGCGAGAGCCTGGCGCCGACAAGCGGGTATGCCAGGGGCGTTTTGAAGAACCGGCCGCTGCCGGTTACCCCGCGTTGGTGCAAGCGCAGCAACGGGTGATCGCTGCGTTGGCCGACCAGATCGGCCGGGACGCCATGTCGTGGTCAACGTCGCGCCAGCCGCGTTGCGAGCCTGCGCTGGCGCGATCTTGAGCCTACTTGGGAAAATCAAGCTGCTTGAGCTTTTTGGAGGCCGTGCCGAATTGTCCTAGCTGGTAGACCGCGGCGCCGGCAGGCGCGAACGAAAATGCCTCGAACGGCTCGGCCAGCATCTTGTCGAGATCTGCCTTCAGGGCCACGCCTGTCGTGACATGCGGGCTGTATTTTCTACCCGCCGCGATCGAATCATAGGTCGACACGTAGGCAATCAGGACGGGATCGATGACAGGATCTTCGGGGGTTGTCACGAACGCCGTCGAGTCACCCGTCTCGGCCGTGTAGGGCGCCACGGAGGCAAGCAGGTCGGCCTGCAACGCCAACAGCGCCGGGGTGGGGCGGGCGACAATGGCCGCCAGGCCGGTCGCCCCGCTTGGCAGGTAAAAATACCGGAACGCCTCGAGCCGCATCTGTCTTACTTTCGATTGCGCAAGCACGTCATTGGCTGCTGCATAGACCTTGTCCAGATCGGCCGTGCGGACGAAACGCTGGATGACCGTGATGTGCGGGCGATGGGTATCGTCCAGCGCGAACCCCTGGGGATAAGCCCTGAGCAGCCGTGCGTTGGTTGTCTCGGCCTTTTCGAGCATGGTCGCATCGGGTTCCAGGAGTATGTCGATTGCCGTGACGTTGCCTGGGGCGGCGGCCGCCTGCGGCAGCCCGATGTTCCAGCTGACCAAGGTTGCCAGGCCGATGGCGCAGGCCTGGTTGAGCCATTGGCGGCGACGGAGCGCATGTCTCATCTTGTGAATCCCGAGAGGTTGTTGTCTGCCGAGGGCCGGCGATACGCCGGCCCGCTGTGTCGGTGTGGCGCGTACGCGTGCGGCTCAACTGACCTTGTGCACGGCCGGAATGGCCCAGGTCCCGTCGAGGATGGATGGGGCGGTTGCGCGTGGCCAATAGGTTCTGAGCATCAGGATGAAATCCCCGGCAGGGGCGGGCAGCCAATTCGACTCCTTGTCCTTGCCCGGCGAATCCTTCTGTATATAGAGATCGGTCGATCCATCCGCATTGACCCGCAGGTTCTGGCGCGGACTGATCGAATACCGGTCGAGCGGGTTGTCCACGAAGAAGTAGCCGTCGTCATACATCGTCAACGACCAGAATCCTTCCACAGGCGGCAAATGGCCTTTGGGGAACCGCATGACATAGCGGTTCGAGCCGTTGTAGGGACGACCCTCTGCATCATTCTTCGAGATCGGGTAGATCGCGTCCTGGGGCCGGTTTGCGCCAAGCCCGATAGCGGTGATGAGCGCCCGCATCAGATAGTCGGTGCCGTAGGTGCCCGTGTGCGTCGTGAATGACCAGCCGTTGTCGTTGTTGAGGGTCTGGTAATGCTGCATGATCCTGTCGACGCCGGCCTTCGGAACGCCGCTGAAGACGTCCGCCGCCTGTTGGCTTCGGTCGAAGTCCTGGCCCGGGACGATGCCCAGGCGCTTGAACCTGGCGACGTGCGGCGCATCGGCCTGGGACGGCGGATTCGTCTTCATCAGTTCGCACAGCAGCGTGAAGTACGACAGCGCGTCCATCTGATTGACCTGGTCGCGCACCGCGGTAACCATGTCCAGGGTCGGGTCGACCTTGCCTGCCGGCGGGGTGTATGGCTTGCCGTACGCACTCAGGGGGACGAGCTTGAACGCATCCTGCAAGGCATGGACGGCGGCATAGTCTTCGGGCGTGCCGGTGCAATAGATGCGGCCGAGCATCCATACGATGCTGGTGGGCGATTTGTATTCCTTGACCCCCTCGGGCAGGGTGCCTTTCCAGCCAGGGCCGGTGATTGCGTAGGTCTGCGCCCCGCTGCCGGTCGTGCGTTTGCCCGGAACCTCGAACACCGTCGTCCAGCCGTCGAGCATCGGCATCAGGGAATAACGGTCTTTCATGTCAGGGATGCTGAGCACCCAGGGTTCGCTGCCCACGTCAAAGAAGGCGTTGGTGTACAGCGTATCGGCGTTCGGTGCGGTGACGTCCCGGAATGAGGCGTCGGGATAGCTGCGCGCCTTGATGATCTGCCCCATCGGGCCCCGCACCCCGCCAGGTTCGGCGACATTGGTGATGATCCGGCGCGTCATCTCCATCGTCACCAAGGGGTAGCCGAAGATGTAAGCGTCGATCGCCAGATCCGCATCGTTTGCCGCGGGGCCGGGGCTGGAAAGCGCCCGCTGACCGGCGAGCGCTGTGCGAGCCATTGCCGTGCTGGCAAGCAAGCTCGATCCCGCCAACAAGACGGAACGACGGGTAATCTTCATAGGTTCTCCCACTGATTGCTGACAATCGACGCGTTGCGGCGAAGCAGATCGTGGCGTGCGCCGCGGCTCCGTCGTTCGCGTCCTCGCCTTGCATCATAGGAGTGGGGTCCCGTCCGGGGCTTGCCATCTGACGCCAAAGACGCTGGCCCACCCTGGCGCGAGCATCGGCGGGCATCGAGGGGGGAGGGGGCAGGCGCAAGCCTTCTGGCTCGAAGCGAGTGCCTGAGCCGGTGGCTGATCGGGGGGGAATAGGGGTTGGCGGAAGCGGTGGGATTCGAACCCACGAAGGGTTTAACCCCTTGCCGGTTTTCAAGACCGGTGCAATCGACCACTCTGCCACGCTTCCTGGTATTGCAATGTACTGCGGCAACGGCGATCCGGCCGCCAGGCAAACACTCCGCCTGCTGAAAACGCGACCTGCCGTAAAGGGCGCAATAATAATCTATTTGCCGCAAAGGAGGCACGCGATGCACGCTGTAGAAATCTCCCGCCCGGGCGGCCCCGAGGTGCTGGTCCCCGTAGAA
This sequence comes from Achromobacter sp. NCFB-sbj8-Ac1-l, assembly GCF_052695805.1. Taxonomy (NCBI): domain Bacteria; kingdom Pseudomonadati; phylum Pseudomonadota; class Betaproteobacteria; order Burkholderiales; family Alcaligenaceae; genus Achromobacter; species Achromobacter sp. NCFB-sbj8-Ac1-l. The sequence goes on from NZ_CP199812.1 coordinate 1,206,147, forward strand.
CGCCCCATGCCGCAACCCGGCCAGGGCGAAGTCCTGATCAAGGTCAGCGCCGCCGGCGTCAACCGCCCCGACGTGTTCCAGCGCAAGGGCAACTACGCGCCGCCCCCTGGCGCGTCCGATCTGCCGGGCCTGGAAGTGGCCGGCGAAATCGTCGGCGGCGACCTCGCCGGCAGCGGTTTCTCGGTGGGCGACAAGGTCTGCGCCCTGGTCGCCGGTGGCGGCTACGCCGAATACTGTGTCGCGCCCGCCGCCCAGTGCCTGCCCATTCCCAAGGGCCTGTCCGACATCGAAGCCGCCGGCCTGCCGGAAACCTACTTCACCGTCTGGAGCAACGTGTTCGACCGTGGTCGCCTGTCGGCCGGCGAGGCCCTGCTGGTGCACGGCGGCGCCAGCGGCATCGGCACCACGGCCATCCAGCTGGCGCGCGCGCTGGGCCACAAGGTCTATGCCACGGTGGGCAGCGACGACCGGGCCCGCGCCGTCGAGGCCCTGGGCGCCACGTTGGGCATCAATTACAAGACCCAGGACTTCGTCAAGGAAGTGAAGGATGCCACCGGCGGCCAGGGCGTCGACGTGATCCTGGACATGGTGGCCGGCGACTATATCGCCCGCGACATGCAGTGCCTGGCCGACGACGGCCGCATCGTCATCATCGCCCAGCTGGGCGGGGCCCAGGCCAGCGTGGACACCAGCCAGGTGATGCGCCGCCGCCTGACCATCACGGGGTCGACGTTGCGTCCCCGATCGGTGGATTTCAAGGGCGCCATCGCCCAGGCGCTGCGCCAGCACGCCTGGCCCCTGCTGGAGCAGGGCGCCATCAAGCCCATCGTCCACGCCACCTTCCCGCTGGCCCAGGCCGCCCAGGCCCACGCCATGATGGAAGGCGGCGAGAATATCGGCAAAATCATCCTGACGGTGTAAGAAACGCGCGGCGTCCGGCGCAGCGCCGCGCAACAGGATACAATCTCGGGTTTCGCCTGGAATTATTTCCAGGCCAGCCCGTGGGCGGGTGCTTTTTTCCGCCGGGTTCATCCACTCTGACATTTGCGCCATGACTTCAGTCGAAAACCGCGCCCGCCTCGTGCTGGGCAACTGGAAGATGCACGGCAACCTGGCTGAGAACGCTGCGTTGCTGACCGAGCTGCGCGCCGCGGATGCCGCGAGCCATTGCGAAATCGGCGTCTGCGTTCCGTTTCCGTATCTGGCCCAGGCCGCGTCGGCCCTGACCGGCAGCGCCGTGTCCTGGGGCGCGCAAGACGTCAGCGCGCACGACAAGGGCGCCTATACCGGCGAAGTCTCCGGCCCCATGCTCAAGGAATTCGGCTGCCGCTATGCGCTGGCCGGCCACTCCGAGCGCCGCGTACTGCACGGTGAAACCGACCAGGTCGTCGCCGACAAGGCCCGCGCCGCCCTGGCCGCCGGGCTGACCCCGGTGGTCTGCGTGGGCGAGTCCCTGGCCGACCGCGAAGCCGGCAACACGCTGGCCGTCATCGAGCGCCAGCTCAAGCCGGTGCTGGCCCTGGGCGCCGAGGCCGTCTCGCGCATGGTGCTGGCCTACGAGCCCGTCTGGGCCATCGGCACCGGCCGCACCGCCAGCCCCGAGCAGGCGCAGGAAGTCCACGGCGCCATCCGCGCCGCCCTGGCCGCGCTGGGCGCGGCCCAGGTACAGGTTTTGTACGGCGGCAGCGTCAAAGCTGCCAATGCCGCCAGTTTGTTCGCCATGACTGATATCGACGGAGCCCTGGTCGGCGGCGCGTCGCTCGTGGCCGAAGAATTTTTGCGAATCGCCGCCATCTAAGTTTCCGTTCCGGAGTCTGTAATGCCCTTGATGCTCAAACTTCTGCTGGCCGTCCAAGTGATCTCGGCGCTGGCTATCATCGTGCTGGTCCTGCTGCAGCAGGGCAAAGGCGCCGACATGGGGTCCGCTTTCGGTAGCGGCTCGTCGGGCAGCCTGTTCGGCGCCACCGGCGCGGCCAACTTCCTGTCGCGTGCCACCAAGTGGGCCGCCGTGGTCTTCTTCGCGTCCACCGCCGGCCTGGCCTATGTCAGCCACAAGGGCACCGGGGCTTCCGCGGTCGACAGCGGCGTGATGCAAAGCTTCCCGGCCGACCGTTCGGTGCCGCAAGTGCCGGGCGCGGCGCCCGCCACGCCGGGTGCGTCGTCCGTGCCGGGTGGCGCTTCGGTGCCGGGCGCCTCGTCCGTGCCGGGCGCTTCGTCGGTTCCGGGTTCGGCGCCGGCCGCGAAGCCCGATGCGTCGGTGCCGTCGGCCCCCGCTGCCGGCGACAAGCCCGCCGAAACGCCTGCGAAGTAAGCCCTTCGCATGCAAAAAAGCCGGCGCAAGCCGGCTTTTTTCATGGGCGCGGCAACCCTGGGCAGCCGCGCCGCCTGCGATAATGCGCCAGGGGCGGTGGCTGGCAATTTCCCCAGCCAGCCTGCCGCGCCAGGCATATCCGGATCGGCCCCATGGAAAAGCGTTTGATGCCATCGATGATGGCGCTGCAATGTTTCGAGGCGGTGGCGCGGCACATGAGCGTCACGCGCGCCGCCGAAGAATTGCACATGACCCAGAGCGCGATCAGCAAGCAGATCGCGCAACTCGAAGCGCTGCTGCGCAACCCGCTGTTCCTGCGGGTGCGCCGGCGCTTGCAGCTGACCCCGGCAGGGGCGTTGTACCAGTCCGAGGTCAGGGCCATCCTGAACCAGGTCGACATGTCCTCGCGCTACATCCTGACCTACGGCAGCGAAACCCAGGTACTGACCATCGGCACCCAGCCGACCTTTGGTTCGCGCTGGCTGATCCCGCGGCTGCAGCGCTTCATGGCCGCGCATCCGGACATCCAGCTGAAGGTGCGCAGCGAAACCCGGCCGTTTGACCTGATGCAGGCCAAGATCGATATTTCGTTCTTTTTCGGCCACGGCACCTTGCCTGGGGCCGAGTGCCACGAGCTGTTCGGGGCTGAAGTCGTGCCCGTCTGTGCCCCCGGCTTCCTGGCCGGCAACAAGGTGGCCAGCCTGGACGCGCTGAGCAATCAGGTGCTGATCCAATGCGCCTCGCGCCCGGAAGCCTGGCACGACTATTTCTCGCACCAGCAATTCCAGTCAGACCGCAGCTATCATGGCCCGCGTTTCGACACGTTCTATATGTGCGTGCGTGCCGCCGAAGGCGGCTGCGGCATCGCCCTGACGCCCCGGCTGTTGGCCGAAGAAGAGCTGCAGGCGGGCAAGCTGGTGATTCCCTGGGGCTATGTGCAGCCCAGTGATGGCGCCTACTTCGTGGCCTATTCCGAGCATTCGGCCGAGGTGCCGAAGATCAAGCAGTTCGTGGCCTGGGTGGAAGACGAGGCCGCGCAAAAGCGCGCGGCCGACGCCCGGCGCGCACGATCCATGAAAAAACGGACTGATTAAACCGATTTTTTTCATTTGATTGCCCTCGCCGGGCATGATTTCATGCGGGCCATCCTTGTTTATCGATGTGCCGAGCCCGCCATGAGTCAGAATTTCGTCAATCCGGATCAGATCCGCGCCTGGTTCTCCCGCGCCATGTCCGACATGTACAAGTCGGAAGTGCCCCTGTACGACACCCTGCTGGACCTAGTGGCGGACGTCAACGCCAAGACCCTGGCCGAGCAGCCCGAACTGGCCGCGCAACTGGCGCGCACCGGCGAGATCGAGCGCCTGGACATCGAGCGCCACGGCGCCATCCGCGTGGGGACGGCCGAAGAACTGTCCAACATGCGCCGCGTGTTTGCCGTGATGGGCATGCAGCCGGTGGGCTACTACGACCTGTCGCCGGCGGGTGTGCCGGTGCATTCCACGGCGTTTCGTGCCACGCATGAAGCGGCGCTGCAGACCAGCCCCTTCCGTGTCTTCACGTCTCTGCTGCGCCTGGAGCTGATCGACGACGCGGCCTTGCGCGACAAGGCCGCCCGCATCCTGGCCGCGCGCCAGATCTTCACGGCCCGTGCGCTGGAACTGGCCGGCCAGTTCGAAGCGCAGGGCGGCCTGAACGACGCCGACGCCCGCGAATTCGTCGCCGAAGCCTTGCACACCTTCCGCTGGCACAGCGAAGCCACCGTCAGCCTGGACGACTACCGCGACCTGCATGGCCTGCACCGCCTGATCGCCGACGTGGTGGCCTTCAAGGGCCCGCACATCAATCACCTGACCCCACGCACGCTGGACATCGACGAAGCCCAGGCCGAAATGCCGCGCCGCGGCGTGTCGGCCAAGGCCGTCATCGAAGGCCCGCCGCCGCGCAAGTGCCCGATCCTGCTGCGCCAGACCAGCTTCAAGGCGCTGGAGGAATCCGTCTGGTTTGCCGGCGCCGACGGCAAGGCGGCCGTAGGCAGCCACACTGCCCGTTTCGGCGAGATCGAGCAGCGCGGCGTGGCCCTGACCCGCAAGGGCCGGGCCCTGTACGACCAATTGCTGGACCTGGCGCGCAGCCGCATCAGCGGCGCGCCCAACGAGAGCAATGCCGACGCCTACATGCAGAACCTGCAGGACTGCTTTGCGACGTTCCCGGACGACTACGCGCAACTGCATGACCAGGGCCTGGCCTATTTCCGCTACTTCCTGACCGGCAAACAAGGCGCCACGCCGGGCAGCGACCTGAACACGCTCATCGAGCAGGGTTACATCCGCTTCGAACCGCTGGTGTACGAAGACTTCCTGCCGGTCAGCGCCGCAGGCATCTTCCAGTCGAACCTGGGTGACAAGGCCCAGGCCGAATACGCGCAGAATGCCAGCCAGGCGGCGTTCGAGCAGGCGCTGGGCGCCGCGGTGCAGGACGAACTGGCGCTGTACCAGGACACCCAGGACCGCTCGCTGGCCGCTTGCCTGCAAGCGCTGGGTGCGCACGCCGGTACGCCGGTGGCCGCATGAGCCGATTGGATCGCTGCCTGTCAGTGCGGGACTTCGAACGCGAGGCGCGGCGCATCATGCCGCGCTGCGTCGAAGGCTACGTCTGCGGCGGCACCGAAGACGGCTCGTCGCTGCACGAGAGCGTACGCGCCCCGCACGATATCGGTTTTCGCCCGCGCGGCTTGCGCGTGGTGGACCAGCGCAGCAGCCAGGTCGACCTGTTCGGCGAACGCTATGCCATGCCCGTGGGGTTTGCGCCCACCGGGTTCTCGGCCATCGTCATGCACGAGTGCGATCTGGCGCTGGCCCGCGCCGCCCAGGACGCGCAGATTCCCTTCATCATCAGCGGTGCCTCCAGCGTGCCGCTGGAGCGGCTGCAGGAAGCCACCGGCAAGCGTTGCTGGTACCAGGCCTATCTACCGGGCAACATCGACCGCATCGGCAAGCTGCTGGACCGCCTGCGCCGCGCCGAGATTCCCGTGCTGGTGGTGACCATCGATACCTGCGTGGGCGCCAACCGCGAGAACCTGCAGAAGCTGGCCTTCACGGTGCCTTTCAAGCTCAGCCCGAGCGTGGTGCTGGACGGCATGCTGCATCCGCGCTGGAGCCTGAACGTCTTCGTGCGCACGCTGCTGGGCAGCGGCGTGCCCCGGTTCTCGAACCTGTACGAAGACATCGGCCCGCCCATCACCCAGGACCCGCCCAACGGTTTTCGCGGCGAACGCGACAAACTGTCGTGGGACCACATTCGCTGGATCCGCCAGAACTGGCCGGGCAAGCTGATCCTGAAAGGCGTGATGCACGCCGATGACGCCCGCCTGGCGCACGAGGTCGGCGTCGACGCGGTGATCGTGTCCAACCACGGTGGACGCCAGCTGGACGGCTGCATTTCGCCCTTGCAGGCGCTGCCCGACGTCGTCGCAGCCGTGCCCGCGGGCTTTCCGGTCATGGTCGACGGCGGCTTTCGCCGCGGCACCGACGTGCTCAAGGCAGTGGCCCTGGGCGCGACGCTGGTCTTCACCGGTCGGCCGCAGCTGTTCGGCGCGGCGGTCGGCGGCGATGCCGGCATCCGCAAGGTGGCCGAGATATTCCGCAGCGAAATCTCGACCAACATGGCGCTGCTTGGCTGCCGCACGCTGGCGGACGTCACGCCCGACCTGATTGCGCCGATGCGCGTGGCCTGCCCGACCCAGGCTTGACGCCAGACGAGGCGTTGTACGCAAGGCGCTTGCCTCGTCGCTGGGGCAGGGTGGTCCCGAAAAACAAAAAAAGGCGCGCCGCTGCGTGCGCGTCGATCCCTTTTCATCCACAGGAGGAGACATGAAGAAAATCCATTCCAAGCTGGCCGGCATTGCCGCCGTGCTGGCATGCGCCTTGACCGGGCCGGTTCACGCCCAGGCAGGCAACTACCCCACCAAGCCCGTCCGGCTGGTCGTGGGCTACGCCCCGGGCGGCACCACCGACATCAGCGCCCGCATGATCGCGGACGTACTCGGCAAGGAATTCGGCCAGACCTTCGTGGTGGAGAACAAGCCGGGCGCCAACAGCAACATCGGTGCCGAAGCCGTCGCCCGTGCGCCGGCCGATGGCTACACCCTGTTCGTCGGCTCGATTTCCACCGCGATCAACCAGTCGCTGTATTCGAAAATGTCGTACGACGCGCTCAAGGACCTGGACGCCGTCGCGCTCTTGAACGTGGTGCCCAACATCCTGGCCGTGAACGCCAACGTGCCGGTCAAGTCGGTGCAGGAATACATCGCCTACGCCAAGAAGAACCCCGGCAAGCTGACCTGCGCGTCCCCCGGCAACGGTTCGTCCGCGCACCTGGGCTGCGAGCTGTTCAAGATGAAGGCCGGCATCGACATCCTGCATGTGCCTTATCGCGGCAGCGGCCCTGCCGTGGCCGACCTGCTGGGTGGACAGGTGGATTCGATCTTCGACAACCTGCCGCCGCTGTTGCCGCACGTGCGCGCCGGCAAACTGACCGGCCTGGCCGTCACCACCGCCAGCCGCGTGCCGTTTGCGCCCGAGATCCCCACCATCGCCGAATCCGGCGTGCCGGGCTTCGACGTGGCCGCCTGGTTCGGCCTGTTCGCGCCCGCTGGCACCCCGCCCGACATCGTCCAGAAAGTGAACGCCGCCATCAACAAGGCGCTGACGTCCGACACCGCCCTGGCCGCCAACTACCAGACCAACGGCTTCCTGATGCCCCCGCCACCCAACACGCCGCAGGCCTTCAAGGCCTTCATGGAAAGCGAAACGAAGAAGTGGGGCGAGGTGGTCAAGGCAACGAACCTGCAGATCAACTGATCCCCGGCGTACCGGGCCAAATCAGGCCCGGTTGCCAAGATTGCCGATTTGCGTGTTAGAATGTTCGACTTTCCAGGAAAGCACGTCTTTTCTGGTCAGATTTGCCGACGTGGTGAAATTGGTAGACACGCTATCTTGAGGGGGTAGTGGCGAAAGCTGTGCGAGTTCGAGTCTCGCCGTCGGCACCAAAATGCATTATCAGGTAGTACATGGAAGTACATCAGACCCGCGATTCTCCTAGAGAGACGCGGGTTTTTTATTGCCTATGAGTCTAGGGTCGTATCGCTGAATCTATGGTCTTTTGGTACCGTTTTTGGTACTTTTTTGAAAAGTACCAAAGGTGGTCTCGGTTTGAGACCAAAAAGTACCATCGCCATAGACCATGCCTAAGCTCACCAAACAGTTAACCGCCGTCGCGGCGGACAAGGCACGGCCCAAGGCCGATTCCTACACCCTGGCCAGCGGGAAGGGCTTGTTCTTGCTGGTGCTGCCTGGGGGCGGAAAGCAATGGCTTGTCCGGTACCAGACCGCCGATGGCAAGCGCAGCAAGGTCGTGATCGGCACCTATCCCGATCTGTCTGTTGCGCAGGCTCATGGCAAGGCGGCGGATGTACACCTTGCCGCACGCACGGGAAAGCCCATCGTTGGCGTGCGCGCCGAGGCCCGGGCCAAGGCCGCCAATCGGTCCGATGCCGAACAGGCCGCCATTGCCGCCGCCGAGGATGCTCAGCGCCATTCGTTCGCTGTGCTGTCCGAAGCGTGGCTAGAAGTTCGCAAAGCGGGCTGGGCGGCGGAAAGCTACCGCAAGGCGGTCTATGTCGTGCGCACGTACTTACAGCCCAAGATAGGCCGCCTGGATATGCGCGACCTTCGCTCCAAGGACGTTACCGAGCCGTTGCGCCAGATTGCTGCAACCGCCCCCAGCCTGGCTAAAAAGGCCGTCCAGTACCTAAATGGCGTGGTGGACCACTGCATCCTTGAAGGCATCCGCGACGACGACCGGGTATTGAGACTGCGTGGAGTGCTGCCGTCCCATCGTGGCGGGCACGTCCCGGCGGTCACGCGGGAGCAGGGCATAGGCCCGCTGGTCCGAGCTATTCGGGGCTACGAGGGTGCGGTGGTGCGGTCGGCCTTGTTGCTGGCTGCTTGGACTGCGCTTCGGCCCGGCGTGATCGCCAGCGCTCGATGGTCGGAGATTGACCTTGACCGGGCTGAGTGGCATATCGCCGCCCTGGAAGAAGATGGCCGCCGCCGCATGAAAACCGGGCATGAACATATCGTGAGCTTGCCGCGCCAGGCGGTGGACATGCTCAAGGACATGCAGCAGTTTTCAGGGGGCGCTGAGTACGTGTTCCCCGCCGTGGGCAAGATGCGTAATCCGCACCTGAACCGCGATGCGCTGTCGCGGGCCTTGCGTCTGATGGGCTTTGCGGGGGCGCATACCCCGCACGGCTTTCGGGCCATGCTGCGCACCGTGGCGCGGGAACGGCTGCGCATCGACTTCGACGTACTCGAGGCCCAGCTTGCGCACGCCAAACGGGATCAGATACAGGCCGCCTATGACCGGACGCAGTTCGATGATGAGCGACGTGAGGCCATGCAGCGGTGGGCTGACTATCTGGACGAGCTGGCCGCGATTGAGGGCGCTGATAACGTGATTCCCCTGACGCGCACGGCGTAGTCGCAAGGGGAAAAATGGGCAAGAGAGAGTTATCGGCTTGGGGCAACAGAGGCAACAGGGGCAACAGCAAGCATTGGCGCGGGTATGCTGTGTTGCCCCTACTCTAGCGAAGAGGCAACAGAGGCAACAAATCCGGTAGTCATGTCACCCCCAGTGGCTCAAGCCGTCTGATGTGACGGCTGTTCCCTCCGCACAGCCAACGCCCGGGGGCCCCTAGCTGACGGCTGGCGGTAAGGGTGATTCGATCCCCGGACGCTCGCTAGTCAGAAGAATTTCTAAGGGGGGGTAATAATAATATTTCCCCAAATGCCTTTGTTTATGCGGTTCTAGCCTTTTCTGGCGCGCGATTTTTCGTAGTCCTCGGACGTGAGGGGGTAATAATTTCGGGTCACCTCGCCAAGGACATGCGCGGCATAGGTCATTCTGTCGAGGCACTCCGCATTAGGGCCCTGTCTATGTGTCCAGTATCATCTTCCGTCATCTAGAGTCATCTTTGCCAGTGCCTAGGCTGATCTCCCAAAAGGCCGGAACGTTCACCGGTTTGGTGCTGGCTTCTACTCCTTGGGCGGCGCATAGGACAGCGCGAGAATGAGCAGACTATTCCAACTCAAAGAATGGGTATCGGTAGCGGATGCGGCCCAATACCTTTCCATCTCTTTAGGCGAACCCGTTACGGAACCGGACATTTTACGGCTAGCGTTGGACGGGCACCTCACCTTGTCTGTCTATCTGCCGAATGGAGCGACAGTTACGCGGGGCAGGATTGTTACGCACAGCCTCGCTGACGTCGTTGCTGCTGTTGCAGACAATAAGGTTCCTGACGGGCTCGATTGGATTCCGGTGCCGAAGGCATTCGCTCAAAAGGGGCTCGCAGCTAGCCAGGATGACTCAGGCGAAGAAGTGCCGTTAATCCTCTCATTGCGGGTGGATGATTCGCGATGGATTACCTTGGATCGCGAGAAGATTGTCTCGGTGTGGAATGTATGGGATTTGCCTATGTTCGGTGGTGAACGGCTTGATGTTGAACATGAATACCTACGCCTCACTGGAGGGCCGTCAATAACCGCTGAGACCTTAGATGGCGCGTTTATCTGGCGAGGACCGGAGTCCATATGCCAAATCCAAGCAGATTTTGATGATAACGAGTACGTGGGCGGGTCGAAAGCTGGTGGCATAGCGCTGGAGAGCCGCATTGCTCAAGACGAAATTGGAAAAAAAGAAGCCAGTAAGTTGCGGACTGATTTTGAGACGAAGCGAAAGAAGTACAAGGATGAGAGGAAGCAAAAGGACTATTGCGACAATTTTTATCCTTCTGGGGGGTTGCCTGATGATTCGGTGATCGTGGTCAGGACGGCTGCATTGCGAGATTTTGAGCAATCATTCGGCGGCACTTCCAAAGAGGAAGAAAAGCCCCTCTCGTCCCGCGAACGCGACACCCTACTAACGCTGATTGCTGCCATGGCGAAAGAAGGCTACAAGCACGACCCAACGAACAAGGCCAGATCCGCCGTATCTGACATCTTGACGGATGTTCAGAAGGCGGGACTGTCAATTTCCGATCAAACCATCCGAGACAAGTTAAAGGACGCTTGGGAGCTGCTCCCCGGAAACCCGCATAAAACCTAGACTCGAAACCAATTTGGCTTTGCCAAAACCAAGTTTGGTCTCATGCGTCCCTGGCCGCGCTGGAATGTCCCCATGTCCAACCACATGAGGCCATTCAGCGATGCAAGCCGTCAATTTCAAACCAGGCCGTACTACCCCGTCTAACAAGCCGGTACGCACGACCGGAACATATACCGCCGCATGGCCCGCCACGGGCTATTTGCTCCTGCCCATCGCGTCGGCAGTCTGCGGGGTAGCTAAGCCCGCCATATGGGCCGGGACCGCGCAAGGCCGCTTCCCCAAGCCCGTCAAGCTGTCGTCGCGTGTGAGCGCGTGCCGGATGGCCGACGTGCGCGCATGGCTGGTCGATTCTGTTGACTGGCAGGGTGCCAACAAGGTGGAGGGCTGAACCATGGCGATGGCGACCAAAGAAAAGGGCCGCGACTCCTGCAAGAGCGCGACCCCGACGACCAAGCCGGATGATACTGCGCTGACCTTGCACCCGGTCAAGGGTGAGCACCGCATTGATAGCCGCGTGCTGGCGCAGCACCTGGGCAATCGGCATGAGAGCGTGTCCAAGCTGCTGACGGCCTATGCCGACGATTTCCGCGAGCTGGGAATACTCCGATCTCAAATCGGAGAAATACAGGGGCGCGGCCAGTCGGGGAAGTACGCCATGCTGAACGAGGATCAAGCGTACTTGCTGCTGACTTACAGCCGCAACACAGCAAAAGTGCGGGCGCTCAAGGTCCGCCTGGTGCTGGCATTCCGCGAGGCCCGCCAGGCGCAAGACCTGGCGCAAGTCGAATACCTGCCCACCTACCACGCGCTGCATAACGAAATCCACGCACTGGCCGGACGGTCCCCGAACGAACGATTCGTTCACATGAACGTCAACAAGCTGGTGAACAAGGCTATCGGCATCGGCGCAGGTGAACGGGGGCGCTTGAATATGCCGCGCCAGTCAATGCTCATCGCGGCTCAGTACGTGGCCAGTACGGCGATGCACGGCGCAACAGACCACCATGAACGGTACGCTCAGGCCAGAGACGCCCTTGAGCGATTTGGCGTGACCTTGCTTGGAGGTGGCCGCCATGCGTAACGACAAATCCACGTCTGGAGCGGCCCAGCAACGCCGCATTCTGGAAGCCCTGGCAATGCGCCCCCACACGTCCTACGAACTGCGCAAACTGGGCTGCTACCAACCCAATACGCGCATCCTTGAACTGCGCCGTAAGGGCTACAACATCAGAACAGAGCGCGTCAGTATCTGGGACGATGATGGGTACGGGCATGAGGGCGTGGCCCTCTATTCGCTGCATGGGGGTGGAGCATGAGCGCCCCCATGCCGTATATAAATTGCGCTACAGCACCAACGGTAGCCGGATCTGAGAAACCCGAATGCTCCAAGGCGGACTGCCGCCGCCAGGCGGTGCTTTTTCGTCCGTATGCTGTTGCGCTCCCTATTTTGGGCGGGGGATTGCGGGGAGGCTTCGGCCTGCCGGTTCTCTCAGACGCCGGTTTTCTCAGCCCTGCTTTCTGCCCGCCAAGGAGCGGCGTCGCCGCTGGACAGCCGGGCCAGTTAGCAGGACTTAGCACCCGCCCGGCGAGGGACAGCGCGGCTTGATAAAACTTGAAGTCCACCGGCCGACAAGCCATACACTGACCATCCTGGGTTTTTGTCCAGTATCATCTTTCGTCATCTAGATTCATCTTCGCCAGCGCCTAGGCTGATCCCCGAAAAGCCGGAACGTCCACCGGCTTGGCGCTGGCTCCTATTCCTTGGACGGCGCATAGGACGGCGCAATATGAACAAAGCGTTTTCTTTTGACGCTTCCGGCGACGTGGTTTGGCACATTCGCATCCCTAAAGGCCACGCTTGGGTGCGCCAGGTCTATCACCTGAGCACCAAGATCCAGACCGGTGCCGCGGGCGTCACCGTAGGACGGATCGCCGAATTGGCCGAGCAACTCGCCCTCACATCCGACGAAGAAATTGGACAGCACATTGGGCAGTCTATGGATGCGTGGATGGCAGATGAAGCGGTAATGTTTGGTGAGATCGTCAAATTGCGGCAGAGCGAAGGCAAAATGCCGACGGATCTATCCCAAGACGAAGCCTTTGCTTTCTTGCGAGAAGAGTTGTTCGCAGGCACCGAGCGCAGGTCAGGAACCGCCGGCGGCCTGTTTGACCTTCTTGGCATGATGGATCAAGACGACCCTCAGCGCTTTGCATACCAAAGACATCTCCCCGCTGCTGCCATAGTTAGCCGCCCACTCATCATGGCCGCGTTTGTTCTAAACCGGTTAAACGATGTCCTCTGGCAAGAGGTGCATGATGATCTTGAGATCAACCAAGACTGCCTATACGAGGCACAAGAAGGGCTGCGGTATTTTGGCATGTTCGAAGGTTGGGAGCTGGACGACGAGTGGGACGAAAGCCGAAATGATTCGGTTGAGTCAGTGCTGAAAGCGCAAGCGAGAGCAGGGGCGCTGGCGCGATTGAGGAAGGACCCCAAGCAACTGGACAAAGCCCTTGTCCGCGAGTGTTGGGAGGCCTGGCAGGCAAAGCCAGAAAGCTACCCCACCCAAGCCGCGTTTGCCCGCGATATGCTGACGAAGTGCGCCCATCTGGTGAATACGCGAACCGTTGAGGATTGGTGCCGTGAATGGGGCAAGGCCGCCGCTTCGTCATAGTCGGTCTGCTAGCTGACAGCGCCCCCAGCTAGCATACTGATCCCTAAGCCAGCAGACCGTCCGATGCACCAGCAAGCCGGGCAGTCTGCTGGCTCAACCAACTACCGAGCCATTTTCATCGCGGGCAAGCTGCCCTATGTTCAACGACATGGAGCGCAGCAAAGATGCACACCGCCAAACCCAAACCGGTTCGTACCGCACCGTCTAGCAAGTCGGTACACGCCACCGAAACCTATAGCGCCACACTGCCCGCCGTGGGCTATGCCCGCGCCCCCGTCGTGTCCGGCGTGCTGGGCATTGCCGTGTCCACACTGTGGGCCTGGGCCGCGCAAGGCCGTTTCCCTAGACCCGTGAAGTTGTCGCCTCGCGTCAGCGCCTGGCCGGTGGACGACGTGCGCGTTTGGCTTGCGGATCCGTACGCATGGCAGGCCGCCCACAAGGTGGAGGGCTGAACCATGGCGACGACGACCAAAGAAAAGGGCCGCGACTCCTGCAAGAGCGCGACCCCGACGACCAGCACGCATGATACCGCGCTGACGTTGCACCCCGTCAAGGGCGAACCGCGCATCTATAGCCGCCTGCTGGCGCAACACCTGGGCAACACACATCAGCATGTGCGCGAGCTGCTGAGCAGCTACACCGACGACTTCCGCGAGCTGGGAATACTCCGGTTTCAAGCCGGAGAAATACGGGGGCGCGGTCAGCCGGAGAAGTACGCCATGCTGAATGAGGATCAGGCGTACTTGCTGCTGACCTACAGCCGCAACACGGCTACCGTGCGGGCGCTCAAGGTTCGCTTGGTGAAGGCTTTCCGGGAGGCTCGCCAGGCGCAAGACCTGACCCACACGGAATACCTGCCGACGTACCATGCGCTCCACGATGAAATCCATGCGCTCGCAGGGCAGTCGCCGCATGAACGGTTCGTTCATATGAACGTCAACCGCCTCATTAACAAGGCCGTTGGCATCGGCCCGGGCGAACGGGGGCGCTTGGATGTGCCGCGCCGGTCCATGCTCATCGCGGCGCAGTTTGTAGCCAGCACGGCGATGCAGGGCGCGGCGGACCATCGGGAAGGGTATGCGCACGCAAAGCAAGCCCTAGACCGTTTTGGCGTGACCTTGCTGGGAGGCGGCCATGCGCGATAAGTCCACCAGCGGCGCGGCCCAGCGCATCCGCATCTTGCAAGCCCTGGCCCTACGCCCCCACACGTCCTACGAACTGCGCAAGATGGGTTGCTACCAGGCCCCCACGCGCATCATCGAACTGCGCCGCCAGGGTCACAATATCAGCACCGAGCGCGTAAGCATCTGGGACGATGAGGGGTACCGGCATGACGGGGTGGCCCTGTATTCGCTGCATGGGGGTGGAGCATGAGCGCGCCCTTGCCGTATACTGGCCTTGCCGTCGCAACAACGACGGCCCGGGGTGAGAGCCGGAAATTCGATGGGCGGACCACCGCCGCCAGGCGGTATTTTTACGTCCGTATGCCTTTGTGCGCCTTCAATGGGCGGGCCTTGGCTGGGGTGCGCTTGCGCACGCCGGTGTCCTATCGAGCCGGTCTCTCAACCCGGTCTTGTGCCCGCCCACCCCGTTTGAGAGCGGGGCGTGGGTCTTACGACTCGATAGGAGGCCGCCATGGCTAACCATTCCCCGCGCACGTCTGCGCAAAACACGCCCCCCGACTACCAATCCGCCCATGACATGGGCAAGAAACGCGCCGCTGACTGGTTTTCGCAGCATGGGCACACCTTGGCCGTATTCCGCGACCAGCAGCGCGCCTCGTTCCTGCTGGCGCTGGGCCGCCCTGAAATGCCTGATTACCTGACCTTGTGCCAGGGCTTCGATGATGGCTTTGCGGAAGGGCTGGCCGGTTTTATCGCGGGGGCGCACCGTGGCTAATCCAGGCATCAAGCTTGTATCTCCCCAAGATCGCGATGCTCACCAAAGCGTGAGCATCCCGGGCTACACGCCTACGGGCATCTTCACCTCCAATCATCCCGATTTCGGCAAGCCCAACTTTTTGCAGGCGGAAATGTGCCTGGAGCGGATTGAGAGCGAGAAGAAGCGGATAGGCGGGATCCTGCGAGCTATCAGCATGATGCTTCCACAAAACGAAGTGCTCGAATCTCTCATATGGGCCGCCTACAAGCTGCACGAAGATCAAACCCCCTTGACCAATCTGCGTAAGGCGCTGTGCTTGACCGGGGCAGAGGTGGCGCAATGACCGCGCACGCCACAGCCCAATCCCGCCCGCCGTATGACCGGTACATGGTGGGCCTGCATCTTGACTGCATGGAGGATCAAAAAGACAAGCTTCAAGCGATGCTGATTGCCATACGTGATGCTGCGTCAGCGGAGGATGTGACGTTGCTGCATCTGATTGAGGTGGCTAAAGACATTGTGGAGCACCACGCGGCTTGGTATCGGCTTCGCGACTGCCTTGGCATCAAACGGGGGGAGAAAGAGTGAGCCTCCACTACTCGCAATTCAGCAACGCGGCGGCATTGGGCGGCCTGCGCATCGACACTGTGACAGAGGGCAAGCTGATGCGCGTCAAGGTCGATGGCGACAGAGGCGGCAAGCGCAGTGGCGCGTATCGCTACTTCGGTGACAGCGACAACCCGTCGGGCATTTGGTGGAACTGGAAGAGCGGCGCAATGGGCACCTGGGTAGCCCGTGAGCGTATGTCACCCGCTGAATCGGCTGCGCACCGCGAACGCATCAGGCTGGCCAAGATTGAGCGTGAGGCCGAGCAGGCCAGGCAGTGGGAGGCCCACGCCATCAAGAACCGCGATCTATTCGAGGGGGCGGCACCTATCACGGCGGGCGATCCGGTGGCGCTGTACTTGGCGGGGCGCGGCCTGCCCATTCCTGATACGCCGTCGCTGCGCTTTGAGCCTGCTTTGGCATATTGGGAAGATGGCAAGTTGATGGGTCTGTTCCCGGCCATGCTGGCGGCGGTGGCGCGGCCCACTGGGGAAGTGGTGGCAGTCCATCGCACATACCTGACCTGGGACGGGCGCAAGGCAGATGTACCGACGGTCAAGAAACTGACCGGAACATCCGGGCCGATGTCGGGGGCGGCTATCCGCCTGGGCAGGCCACAGACACGCCCCGACGGGCGGCCCGGGCTGGCGGTGGCCGAAGGCATCGAAACGGCGCTGGCGGTCATGGCTATGCACGGCATTGGGTGCTGGGCGGCTGTGTCGGCTCACGGCCTGCAATCGTTCGAGTGGCCCGGCGAGGTCCAGAACCTTTATGTCATGGGGGACAACGACGCCAGCAACACCGGCCAGGACGCGGCGCAACGGCTCGCCATGCACGCGGCAGGCAAGGGGCTGACCGCCCGTGTCTATATCCCTGAAAGAGTGGGCCAGGACTGGGCGGACGTGTTGAGGGATCGAATGAGGCAACCGGTATGACGGAAATCCAACTTGAACCCTTGGACGCGGTGGATACCCGTGTCGGTTCCAGCGTCGCGCTGGATGAGCGCGCCCCTGCCGATCCTTTTCCCGGTAAGTCCGACCGGCCTTGCTGGAACGTCTACGACGAATGGACCACGCGCCACGGCAGGAAGCACCGCCCGGGCGTCTATTACCACGGCATCAAGGAGAACAACGAAGCGCCCCCGACGCTTACGGACGATTGGGTATCGGCTCCGCTGCACGTGGATGCCATCACGACGGACCGCGAAGACGGCGAGCATGGCCGCCTGCTGCGTTTCCTGTCCGCAACTGGGCGCTGGAAGAAATGGGCCATGCCCATGGCGATGCTGGCGGGCGACGGCAGCGAAGCGCGCCAGGTGCTGCTGTCCGACGGATTGGTGTTCGATTTGAAGCAGCGCGCACGCATCATCCACTACATTGCCAGCCAGCAGCCCAAGGAGAGATTGCGAGCCGCCACAGTCACGGGCTGGCATGACGGCGTGTTTGTTCTGCCGGATGAGGTGATCGGGGCCGATGACATATGGTTCCAAGCGGTGGGCCGTCACGCCCCCTACGGCACGGCGGGCACCATGGAAGGCTGGCAAAGGGAGGTAGCAGCCAAGGCCGTGGGCAATCCTGCCATCGCCCTGGCTATTTGCGCGGCGCTGGCAGGCCCCCTGCTGGAATGCTTGAACATCGACGGGGGCGGCCTGCACTTCTACGGCGATAGCAGCACCGGCAAGACCACGGCCTTGATGGCGGCCATCTCTGCGTGGGGCGGGCCGGATTTCCGGCGTACCTGGCGGGCTACGGCCAATGGCTTGGAAGGCGCAGCCAAGATGCACACCAGTACGCTACTGGCGCTGGATGAGATTGGCGAAATCAGCCCCAAGGAACTGTATGAGGCCATCTATGCGCTGGGCAACGGCCAGGGCAAAGGCCGTGCCACGGTCTACGGTGACGCCCGCAAGGTGGCGCGCTGGCGAGTTTACTCATGCTCTACGGGCGAAATGACCATTTCCAGCCGTATGGCGGCGGGTGGCTTTGAGGCCAAGGCCGGGCAGTCCGTGCGTATGCTGGATATCCCCGTTGCGGGCAAGTTCGGTATCTTTGACGACCTGCACGGACACACATCGGGGGCGAGCTTGTCCCAGGCCGTGCGCGACGCCGCCGCCAAGCACTACGGGCACGCCGGACGTGCATTCGTGGGGGCGTTGATCGAGGACAGGCGTGGCGGACTGGACGAAGCCGAGGCGCTGGCGGTGATCGAGCGCAGGGTTGGGCAATTGGACGGACAGGAAGGCCGAGCGGCGCGGATGCTCGCGGTCAGCGCCTTGGCCGGAGAAATAGCCATCAAGGCGGGCATCTTGCCCTGGACGCCGGATACCGCTATCCGGGCGGCACTGGCGGCGTTTAGGTTGTGGCGGGGAGGTCGGGGTACGGCAGGCCAGAACGCCGAGCACGTGACGATCCTGCGCACGGTGGAAGACTTCATTGACCGGCACAGCGACAGCCGCTTCTCCGGCCTGGACGATTACGACGCCCCCTTGGTGCGCGACCGGGCTGGATGGTGGAAAGATGACATGGGGCGGCGGCTCTACCTGTTCACGTCGGGGGGCTTGCGCGACGCCACCAAGGGCTACGACTTGATGCGTGTGCTGACAGCATTGGATCAGGTGGGGGCACTGGCCGATGCCGATACGGGCAGGCGGTCAAAGACCACTCGCACGCCTACGGGCACCCCGCGCCTTTACCACATTGATCCGGCCAAGCTGGACGACGGAAGGCCTTCATGAGCAGCCCCCTGCCTTTCGATACTCGCCGGGGGCGAAATCTCCCGCACTATTCCAGGCTTCGCGTTGCCTCTGTTGCCCGCGTTGCCAGGGGCTGGGCAACAGCGAAACCCGCATGGATAAAGGGCGTTGCCTCTGTTGCCCATGTTGCCCCGGAAAAATGGCAAGGGAAAACACAATCCGGCCAAAGGCCCACCTGAGCGTCCAAGAATCTGCTTTGATGGCGTGGCCGGAGCGGTGGCAATACCACCCTCCACCACTACGGCCGCGACAGCCTGCAAAGCCGAACCTGATAAAACCTGACCTGGGGCGCGCATTGCGGATCGCCACCAGGCGTACAAACCGAGGTGAACCATGATTGATGCATTGATAGCCGGGAAGGTCTACGGCCAGCCCAAGAAGGGTATGGGCAAGAACGGCAGCCCGTATGTGACTGCAAAGGTCCGGGCAGCGGGTGGCGATGGCGAAGTTTTGTTCGTCAACGTCATCACGTTTTCAGATGCGGCGGGCCAGGCATTGATGGCCCTGGGTGACGGGGAGAGCGTGTCGCTGTCCGGCCCCTTGACGGTGAAGGTCTGGACTGACCGGGACGGTGTGGTCCGGCCTGGCCTGGATATGCAGGCCCATGCAGTGCTGACGGCATACCACGTTAGGAAGCGCAGGCAGGCAGCAGGCGACGAACCGCCCAGCGACGACGGGCATTGAGCATCCCGGCGTATTGCCTTACGGCCGAGCCTCCCCCGGCGCGGCCCGTGTCGTTTCCGATGCCCAGCCTATACGGCCTTGCTGGTACAGAGGGCGAGCAAAGACAAGGTACGGCTAGTCCTTTGCTGTGCATCTGATCGTTCCCTGACGGGCCGCCGCGCCCATCCCTGATGCCATGTCGGAGGGCTAGCCAGGGGGAGGGGGGGGGATCAATCCCTGGGCCAAAACGGCACCGGGACGGCCCGTTCCGTCTTTTTTCTATGCCCGCGAAAAATGAAATTGAACGTTCGGGCTACCAGCGGAGAGCTATGGCACCCGGGGGGCCTGAATTTATGGTGTGCATGGCCTCCTAGACCGACCGTTCCCGAAAGTACGCGCATCCACAATTGGCGAGACGACCAGGGTCACCCCCGGGGGGGCGGTCAAAGTCTGGGGCGGCTTGGTCTTGGAAACCACCTGTTCCCTCACGCGCAGAAAATTTCCCCCTTTTGATTTTTGTTAATCAAATGAGGTCTGCCATGGGCCAGTCGTGTTTGCCGCAAAGCCTTGCGCCACAACGATATGCGCGAAAACTGCCCCAGGTATGGTTAACAAAAAAATTGTTAACCTGCGCTCGAATTGTTAACCCGCAATGGAGGGACTTGCCGGAATGTACGGGACCGCTAGTCCTGAACTGGGGCATGTCTGGATTTGGGGCACCGTTTCACATAGCTGGAGGGTGAAGGCAGGCTTGGAAGTATCGCGCCTGGGGCGGCATTGGCCGGGGTGCAAATGCTGCACCCATCGCCTCGAACTGCGCGGAGCCGCCAGCATGCTGACCTCGACCGGCTCAAAAGTGAGCCATCCGCGTCAATTGTCTAGCGTCGTATCTGTGCATATCGGCCAAGCCTTCATTTTTTGGTACCGTTTTAGGTACTTTTTGGTGATAGCGCTAGGAATCATGCTATGAAGTTCGGGTCTCGCCGTCGCACCAAGAATTCTCGTGCAGGTCGCCGTCTTGAAGACGGTAGCCGAGCAGGTCTCAAATAAAGCCCGCTGAAACGTAAGTTTCGGCGGGCTTTTTGCTTTAACGGTCAGGCGCTCGTTCTAATGTTGCGCGGTTGTGGTGAGGCCTTTCTACCGCAGATTGTGCCCAAATGCCACGGCCGCCACGACGAAGGTCGCGGCGCCGACTGCGGCCCATCCGTTCCACCGTTTGGCCGCCAGGGCGTCGCGCCGGCTCATGCCCACCATCACGGTCACCAGCGTCCACAGGCCACTGAACGCCAGCAACGCCAGCGTGTAGACAAAGCCGGACAAGTCGTAGCCGCCGCCGCCAATCGATGGGTAGCCGCTGCTTTTGGGCCACAGCAAATAGATCAGCGTGCCGGCGACGACGGCAAACAAGGCCAGTCCTGTCTGAAAGGTGCGGTCTTTGAGCATCGGTCGGATCCCTGGGGGCGCAAAAGTGCAGTCTGCCACCATTTCACGCCGGCCACCCGGCCTGCGGCGTCGCTTGCGGGCTGCCGGCATGTCCCCCGGCCGATGCACTGGTGCGTCGAAAATGCGTCTTCCGGCCATTCGCTCTAAAACTGGAACAGTTTGTTCCGGGAAAAAGTGCGCTTTGCGGGTGGTCGGCGTCTTCTGCGGCCAGTAGAATTTGTTCACTCGCAACCCCTCTATCTACTAGTCGAAAGGCATATCCTCATGAGCAACGCATATATCGACGCACTGAAGAAGCGCCGCACGCAGTATTCGCTGGGCCGCAACCTGACTGCCTCGAAAGAGGAACTGACGACCTTGATCCAGGACGCGATCAAGCACAGCCCGTCTTCGTTCAACTCGCAAAGCTCGCGCGCGGTGATCCTGTTTGGCGCCGAAAGCGAAAAGCTCTGGAACCTGGCCATTGAAGAAGTGCGCAAGGTGGCGCCGGCCGAAGGCTTCGACAAGACGGAAGCCAAGCTCAAGAGCTTTGCCGCCGGCGTGGGCACCGTGCTGTTCTTCGAAGACCAGGACGTCGTGCGCGGCCTGCAAGAGAAGTTTGCGCTGTACGCCGACAATTTCCCGGTGTGGTCGGAACAAGCGGGCGGAATGGCCCAGCTGTCGGCCTGGACCGCGCTGGCCAACGCCGGCGTCGGCGCCAGCCTGCAGCACTACAACCCGCTGATCGACGCCGCCGTGGCGCGTGAGTGGAATGTGCCGGCCTACTGGAAGCTGCGTGCGCAGATGCCGTTCGGTTCGAACGAGAACGGCTTCGGCGAAAAGGCCTTCATGGACGACGCCGAGCGCTTCCGCGTATTTGGCTGATCCCGCTGCTTGCCGGGCGCTGGCCGCCCGGCTACGACGCTGAAACCCGCGTGGCCCTGCCTGGGCTATGCGGGTTTTTATTTGTCAGGCCTGGAGCCGCGAAATCGTCTGTCCGGGGGGGGCGGTAGCCAGGCGTCAAGAAGGCATAATCCTTCTTTTTTCCCGCGCCAAGAAAGGTTCTTCCGTATGACCGACGCCGTACCCATCAGCCAAGCCGACTACGACCTGCCGCTGGAGGCGCTGGAATCCCATTTATTGGCCCAGCGCCAGCGCGCCGTGGACGTCATCAAGGACGCCACGCGCACCTGGACCTGGGTGCGCCACGGGTCTTTCCTGGCCTCCATCGTGATCGTCGGCATTGAAAAGCTGACGACCGGCAAGGTCGGTGCCCATACGGCGGTGTTCGCCAGCGTGATGCTGCTGATGGCGCTGAGCTTCATCGCAGCGGCCAAGACGCGCCGCATCATCAAGGGCATGGGCAATGGGCAGCCCACGCCCAGGTGGGTGCTCAAGCGCATGATTCGCAAGACCATATTCAAGGGCGCTGAAAGCCTGCGCGGATCGGCACGCTTTTATCCCGAGCGGTTCGTGCTGGAACAGAATGGCAGTCGCTTCGAGTCCAATTATGAAAACGACAAGATCGAACTGATCGCACTGACGCCGGATTATCTGCAGATCATTCCGGTGCAGCGCCAGGACGTGGCGGACGAGGTGTATTTCATTCCGCTGGCCTCGGTGGACAAGCCGGAGGATTTGCTGCCGTTCCTGGGGGGCAAGCCCAATTATGTGGATGCGGCGTGATTTTCATTCGACCAAGCAGCAATTAATCAGGATGGCATGGAGATCGGTATAAGATTCAGCTCTTTACGATTTCAGGGACAAATCCAGCGACGGTTTTGTCGATTGCCATGGCGCGTTTCATCCTGGGGGTAAAGCCCCCGCAACCCGGATTGGCCACTGACCTGCGGGTCGATACGAGTCCTGCTGCCGCTCGTGCTCGGCTGGCCGGTCCCGAACTGCAGGCGCGCTTGCGCCAGAAGCGTTCGACGGCCTACGTCGAAGCCATGACCCAATTGGATGCCGGTGGCCACGTACACAGTCGGGCGGCGACCGAGGCGCTGATGGAAGCCATCCGCAACGAGCTGCCGGATATCCAGATCGACGCGTTGCCGGTCGGAATCCTGGCGAAGTGCTTTCTGGGGGACCCATACGAGGTCCATACCCTGGATTGCTCCGGCAGCATCGTCCAGCATTACAAGCGAGGCCAGGCCGCGCCGAACGGCATGGAGCGCGCGCGCTCGCTGGCGCGCGGTGGCCAATATGCATTCATCGAGGTTTATACCGACAAGCTGATCGCGGTCAGTGCGTTGGGACAGACCGCCATTATCGAAGGCTGATCGTTCCATCCTATGTCAACGAATACGATAAAAACAGCGGACCTGAGCGGGATCTTCAATTCACTGCGCAACCTGAACGACAACATCGCCCAGGTATCGAATCAGGTCGGCTTCATGACGACAGAACTGAACCAGACGCGTTCGGAGCTGTCGCGCCTGGAACAGGCCTTCGCCGATTTCGTCGAATCAGACCTGAAGGCCAAGGAACTGTCGTTGGCCGAGACGCGCCAGGTAAAGGTGCGCCAGGAACTGGACACTACGTTCGAGTACTACGGGATCGTGCGCCGGCAGGCGACCGGCATCCTGCAGGCCTCCGACATCCAGTTGGTGCGCAAGGAAACGCTGCGTAGCGCGACCGAGGAACTGATGATTTCCGCCCCGCGCTACTGGCTGGCGCCTGCATTGGTGGCGTTGTCGGCCTGGTTGGGCGATAACCGGGATCTGGCGCAGCGGGCCTTGGCCGAGGCCATTCGCCGCGACGATGAAAAGACGTCGCTGTTCTTTGCGCTGATCGCCCGTCGCGCGGGCCGCAATGAGGTCAACCGGACTTGGCTGGATCGCTATTTCGGCTTGCAGAATCCCTACAAACTGAATCGCCAGACTGTGGTGATGGTGGATGCTCTGGCCAACGGCGTGTTCGGTGTTGACGTCACCTTGCATTGCGGCAAGCGGATTTCCTCCTGGATCGCAGAGCTGTCCGAGCAGGCGGGTTTTGTCGAGGCGCAGCGTGTGCAATGGGGCAAGGCCCTGCTGTCGAAGGCGCCCACCAAGGATCACGCGGCCCGCTATCCCAACCTGCAGCGCTTTTGCCCGACGTGGCCGATCCTGAACCAGGCGATCAATGGCGTGGCGATGCACGAGTGGGTGCTGGGGCATTTCCAGTCCATGTTCCAGGGAGAAATCAGCCCTGCGGCCAGCGTGCTGGCGGCGGTGGATGACCTGCTGAGCAAGCTGGTGACCAGCTTCGACGACGAGGAACTACCGCTGCGTCGACAGGACGAAATGTGCCGGTTGATCATCGAGGAGGGCGGCGATCGCCGTGCCGCCCAAAAGCGCTACGACCTGCAAGCCACCGTGCTGGACGAGGCCGTGGACTTCACGCAGCTGCTGACCAATGCGGCGATGCATCCCGAGGTGTCGCATGTGACCCGCGCCACGCAGCGTTTCGCGGTAGCGCATTCACGAAATTGGATCCTGGACGCCCATGCCGATGTGACGGCCAAGGCTCGCATGGCCGTGCCGGCGGATGTGACGCTGGACATTGAGGGCTGGCAGGGAGTGAGCCAGAATGGCGACAACGAAGCTGAATTGCTGGAAAACCTGCAGCAAGAAATCGCTGCCCGGGAGGCCCGCCATCTGGCCGGGATGAAGCTGCCCATCATCAACTGGATCTTCCTGGCCTGCGGACTCTTCCTGATCGTCAAGGGGATCTCGTCGGGCTGGCTCATGCCGGCGCTGGGCGCGTTCTTCCTGTTGTTGTTTTTCAATGGGCGACATCAGTTTCAGACGGCGCGCAAGGCCGCCAAGGCCAATTTTTTGACCCTGCGCCTGCAGACCGCCGACGCGCTGAAGGCATGCCTGGCCGAAGTGGTCGAAGTGCGGCGCGAAATCGCGGAACGCGACGGCGTTGCCACGCACGTGACGGCCTGCCTCGAGGGCATCAGCCCCGAGCAGCACATTCTTTCTTCGCATGACTCGGTGCGCCGCGTCATGATTCAACCTTGAGGACGCGTTGATGACCCGTCAGATCCAGGGCTCCTTGCCAGCCGCCGTGTCGCCCCAGAACGAATCCAAGACCGAAACTGCCGTGGCCCCTCAACCCGCGCCTGCTCCGCCGGAACATTGCGACGCGCTGGCCGGCGCGTTGCCGGCCTGGGACTTGTTGCCGGCCTCGCCCTTCATCCGCCGCGTCCGATAGATGAGCGGGGAGATTCCGCGTACCTACGCGCAGTGGAGCGCCTGCCTGGACCGCCTGGCCGAAGGGACCCAGGACGAGGCTTGCCTGGACAGCATGCGCCAAGGCGAGCTTTCCTGGAGCGGTGGCGTGGCAACGCTGTTTTCGCAGCGCCTCGTCGCCGAATTCAATGCCCGCTTGACGCGCTGTTCCGAGCATCTGACTCGTGACTTGCGGGTGGGTGCGGACGAAAACCAGGTCGTGCACGCCATTCTGAACGCGCGTTACGCGCTGCACTTTCTGCATCGGCTGGCGCAGTTGGCGTCCTTTCCGGAAACCTTGCGTACCCACCTGGCGGATGAGGTGAAAAAGTTTGCCCAGCGCGCCCAGGACTCCCTGGAGAACAGTGCCAAGGCAGACCGCAGCGGTCGCTTGGCGGTGCTGCTGCGCAACAACACGCTGCTGCGTTACGACGCGTTGTCCGACCCGGTGTTGTCCGTCGGCAACGGTGCCGCGGGCTTTGGCCGCGGGGTTGCGGCGTCTTCAACCCCGCCGCCGTCCGCGGTGGCCCCTGTGGCCGCGCCCTCGGGCCTGCGGCGCCGAAACATTCTTACCTGAGCGATATCCATGAGCGACACCACTGAATTCAAGGCCACGCTGACTCGTTATCTCAAGGCCCGCATCCCTTTCATTTCGATCCGCAGCGCCGAGCGCAGCCGTGTGCTGGATCTGTTGCGCGAAGTGGTCGCCCCGTTGAATGCGCCGGTCTACGTGCATACCTTGTCCCAAGGGACGCGCGAACTGGTTGGCGGGCGTTCGGTCAACGAAGATCGTTCGGTGACAGGGGCCGTGGATTTCGCCAGCCAGCAGTTCGCGCAGCGCCAGAACCTGTCTTGTGTGCTGACAGAAGTGTCCGATATCGAAGACGACACGGCCTCGGCCCGCCATCTGCTGGACGTGGTGATGCTCGCTGCCGAACATAGCGGCGTGGTGGTGGTGATCACCACCAAACCGGTCTGGGGTCAGTTGCAGCGGGCCGGCATGGCATTGACGCTGTCGGCGCCCAGCGAAGACGAAATGCAGGCGATCATCCGGGAAAACCTGGATGCGTATCGCGGCCATTTTCCGATCGAGTGGGATGCCGACGATGAGCGCCGCGCGGCCGCCATCCTGGCCGGGATTTCGCGTATCGAAGCCGAGAACATCATTGCGACGCTGCTGGCCAATGGCCGTATCACCAAGGCCGACATGGTCGAGTTGATGCACGCAAAGGATCGCATTTTTGCCGACATCAGTGGCATCGAGCGGGTGTCGGTGCGTGGCACCGAGCTTAGCGTGGGCGGCCTGGGCGGCTTGAAAGCCTGGTTGGACAAAGAACGTCCGTTGCTCACCGCAGACCTGCGTGAACGCGGCATACGGCCGCCGCGGGGCGTGCTGCTGGTGGGCGTACCGGGTTGCGGCAAGTCGCTGTCGGCCAAGGCCATCGCAGCCAGCTGGAGCCTGCCGCTGTATCGCCTGGACCTGTCCACCATACACGGGCAATACCTGGGCCAGAGTGAGTCGCGCCTGAAAGACGCGCTGGCCACCGCAGACCACGTGTCTCCGTGCATCCTGTGGATCGACGAGATCGAGAAAGGCCTGGCGGGCGCCACCGGTGGCGCGGGCGACGGCGGTACATCGACCCGTCTGGTGGGCCAATTCCTGTACTGGCTGCAAGAGGCGCGAGCCCGGGTGTTCGTGGTGGCCACGGCCAACGACGTGTCCAAGCTGCCGCCCGAGCTGCTGCGCCGGGGGCGTTTCGATGAGCTTTTCTTCGTGGACCTGCCGACGCCGGTCGAGCGCCGCGAAATCATCGATATCTACGTCAAGCGGGGCCTCAAACAAGAGCAGCCGTCTGAACTGATGGACGAACTGGTCGAGGCCTCGGATGGTTTTGCTGGCTCGGACCTGGAAGCCGCCGTGCGAGAAGTGGTCAAGGAAGCCTACCTGAATGGCGACGCGGCCGTGACGCCGGACTTGTTCCGCCAGAGTTTCCGCAATGTCGTGCCCTTGTCCAAGACCGCGCCTGAGCAGATCGAGAGCATCCGTGCATGGGGTCGCGAGCGGGCAGTGCCCGCATCGGGGCATCCCATCGGCATGGCGGCCACGCAAGGCCGGCCGCGGCGTCAGGTGCTGGGCTGACCTTCCTGGCCACCCGTGCTGTTGCGCGGGTGGCTTATTCGTACGCCGCTTTCTCGGTCGACCACTTGAACGTCCGCTTCCATTTGCCGCCTTGCTGGCGCAGCTGGATGTCGAAGTAGCCGTCGGTCTTGCCGGGCAGCATCACCAGTGAATTGCTGGCGTCGGAAACGTCGTGTTCGCGGGTGCCGTCGGGGTTCCAGTCGCCTGCGATGGACTTGCTGAACGACATGGGCTGGGCGAACACGGTGCGCAGGGTCGTGCCGTCGATGCGGAACAGGTACAGGGCTTCGAAGTCGGCGCCGCCGCCGGAATAGCCTTCGTTCCAGCCGGCGCGCAGGCCGAAGGCCACGGTGTCGGGGGCGATCTTGTAGGGCGCCAGGTCAAAGCGTTTCCAGCTTTGGGGCGGCGCCAGTCGCGGGGTGCCGGCGTCGGCCATATCCAGATCCATGGGCAGGTCGATGTCGGTGTCGCGCCAGTCGGTCTGCGTGGTGACGGGGCCCTCGGTGCGCGCGATCAGTTTGGGCGCGCTGCCCGCGACCGACTCGAACACGCCGAGCCAGACCTCGTTCTTGTCTTCATCGCGAGAAAGATTGTCGCAGCCGCCGCCGCCGAATTTCTTGAGTCGGTCGGCGCGCTCGGCCGTGGCGGCCAGGCAGACCAGGGCGACGAACGAGCCGGAGCGTTGCGGCCAGGCCTTGGCGCCGGCCACCAGCAGCCGCTTTGGATTCTGGCCGGGCGCCAGCTGCTGCAACAGAAAGGCTTCGGTGAACCCCGCCGGCAGTTGCGCGCCCAGGCCGTCTGGCTGGGGCGCGCCGCTCATCTGGGCGTCGTACAGTTTGCGCGCGTCCTGGGTCTTGATGGCGCCGGGCACCTGGTCCAGGGATTGCACCCGGGTGTCCGCCAGCGACGCGGGCGCGTGCAGGGCGTAGATCAGCGGGCAGAGCAGCAAGGCGGAACGCAGGCGCATCGGTGAAGCCAGACGGTTGTTGAGTTGCCTGATTATCGCTGAACGGCGGCTGCAAGCCAGCGGTAAATGTGCTCAGCAAATTGTCAGGAAAGCCGCGCCGACCCGGCTGATTTCCGCTTCGCGTGCACGCATTGTCAGTCCGTCTTCCAGCCCCACTTCTTGAAGATGGCGCGGCCATCGGCCGATGCCAGGAAGTCCACGAAGGCCTGTGCCTGCGGGTTGGCCTTGCCGTGGTGCGTGACGACGGCGCCGGCATCGCGGTAGATGCGGTAGGGCTCTTCCACGGGTACCACGTCGGCCAGCGCGGGGTTCGAGACTTGCCAGATGTTCCAGATCAGCCAGGCATCGATGCCTGGCTCGTCGGTCCATTGGCTGCGAGCCTGGGCGCTGTTGCCGGCTTCGGGCAAGACGAGGTTGGCGCGGAAGGCGCGCACGGTATCGATGTCGCCCAGGCGGCCGGCCACGTCTTCCCACAGACCGGTCTGGCCAGCACCCGAGACGGCCATGACCTTGATGCCGGGCTTGAGCAGGTCTTTGAAGCCCTGGATGCCTTTGGGGTTGCCCGGACGCACGAGGATGGCCGACGGCCGCAGGTACAGCGTGCGCGCTTCACGCAGGTCGAACACACCGGGCAGGGTACTGGCGAAGCCGCTCATCATGTTTTCGGCGCCGCTGAAGAGCACGTCGGCATTCTGCTTGGCCTCGTCCGCCCAGGCGGGGTAGGGCCGGCGGTGACGTTGACCTGGATGCCGTGCTGTTTGCCGAAGGCCTGGGCGGCTTCTTTCATGGCGGGGGCGGGGCCGCCAGGACCGTAGACATTCAGGTCTTGCGCGGCCCAGACAGGGTGGGCGGCCAGGGATGCCAGCGCCATGACGGCGCTGGCCAGCAGCTTGTTCGACTTCATATCGGGAAGGCTCCGGCGATGCCGGCCTGCGCCCGGACTGCGCGCGGCCGGCGGGTGGGGGAATGGACAGGGCGCCGGTGCGGCGCGGGGTCCTTCACCGGTATGGACGTTGCTGCACGCCCGAATATTCCATGCGTGATGCATGCCTCTTTCGCAGATTGAATCCAAGTGCGACATGATCTCTTGCAAAAGCCTGGGTTCTGCCCCTAAAAAAATCGGACTCAAGCCCGGCCATCCTGGCATTTCGGTCTATATTTCCGGGGCAGAATCAAACCAAGAGATAGCGATGGATAAGCGACAAGACCTGGAACCCCCGACCGTCCAGGAGGGCGCGGCGCATGCCGTGTCGCCGCCCGGTCCGGAGCCGCTTGCCCGCGACGCGATCGTCGTCGATATCGAGGCCGATCCGACCCTGGGCTACGCCTCGATCCAGAACGCCGTGCCGATCGTGCGGTCCTTGCGTTTGACCAACCGTTCGCAGGACACCTTCGAGAATCTTGAGGTGCATGTCCGCTGCAATCCGGCCTTTGCGCAGCCCGTGCGGCTGCGCTTTGACGTGCTGGTGCCCGGCGAAATCCGTCGTATCTCGCCGCTCGACCTGACGCCGGACCATGCCTACCTGGCGGATCTGCAGGAATCGCAGCGCGCCAGCATCGACGTGGTGGTGCAGGCAGGCGGGCAAGCGGCCGGTGTTCAGGAGTTGGGCCGTGCCTCGCAGCCCGTTGCCGTGCTGGCCTATGACCAATGGGCCGGCATGCGCGCCTTGCCGGAATTGCTGGCCGCCTTTTCGATGCCGAACAATCCGGCCGTGGATGTGCTGATCGGCAAGGCCGCCCGGCTGCTGCGCAGCCAGCATGCCGAGCTGACCCTGAACGGCTATCAGTCCAAGAGCCGTGACGTCGTCTGGAAGCAGGTGTCGGCCATCTACAGCACGCTGGCCGCCGAAAGCCTGCATTACGCCGAGCCGCCGGCGTCGTTCGGCGTGGACGGCCAGAAGATCCGTACGCCAGACCGCATTCTGGAAGCCCGGGTCGCCACGTGCCTGGACCTGGCCATGCTGTTCTCGTCATGCCTGGAACAGGCAGGCCTGCGTCCGGTGATCCTGATGAAGGAAGGGCACGCCTGGGTCGGTGTCTGGCTGCACCCGGCGTGCTTTGCAGACCCCTTGACCGACGATGTGCAGGCGGTGCGCAAGCGCGTGGACAGCGGTGAATTCCTGGTCTTCGAGACCACCGGCATCGCCCAGCATCCGAATTTTCGGCCGTCGCTGCGGCGGGCGCTGGAGCAGGGCGCGGCGCACCTGCGCGAAGAGGACACCTTTCGCTACGCCATCGATGTGCATCGCGCGCGCGAACTGCAGATCAAGCCGCTGCCGTCGCGGGTCGTCGGGGCGGTGCCGGGCGAGGCCGAGGCCGCCGAACCGCCCGCCGCCATCGAGCCCACGCCCGAGCTGCCGCCGCTGGACCCCGAATTCGTCATCAATCTCGAGCCTGCCGACGACACCCCCGAGGGCCGCCTGGCCAAGTGGAAATCGCGCCTGCTGGACCTGACGCTGCGCAACCGGCTGCTGAATTTCAAGAACACCAAGTCCACGCTGCCGCTGGTGGCGCCCGACCTGGCACGCCTGGAAGACGCCATTGCCGATGGCAGCGAGTTTCGCATCCGGCCGTTGCCGACGGCGCTGATGGAAGGCAGCGACCCGCGCGTGGCGCAGGTGCACGTGGATCGCGGCGGCCGTGCGCCGCTGGACGACATCGCGCTGGAAGCGTTGGGCAACCAGGAATTGATCGCGCGGGTGCCGCGAGAGGCGCTGGATGCCAATCTGCTGACGATCTTCGGCGCGGCGCGCACGGGCCTGGAAGAGGGCGGCGCCAACACCCTGTACCTGGCGATGGGCATGCTGCGCTGGACCGAGGGTCCGGGCGCGGAAAGCGCGCACCTGGCGCCGCTGATCCTGGTGCCGGTGTCGCTGCAGCGTCAATCCGTGCGCAGCGGTTTCCGGCTGGTTCGTCACGACGACGAGACCATCATCAACCCCACGTTGCTGCAGATGCTGCGCAACAACTACGAACTGCGCATACCCGGCCTGGATGCGTTGCCGGCCGATGACAAGGGCGTGGATGTGGCCCGCGTGTTGCAGGCGTTTCGCCTGGCGGTGCGCGAGATTGCCGGCTGGGAAGTGCTGGAACAGGTGCACCTGGGCATCTTCTCGTTCACCAAGTACCTGATGTGGAAGGATTTGCAGGACCGCAGCGCACAGCTCAAGGCCAACCGCGTGGTGCAGCATCTGATCGACCATCCCGGCCAGGCCTTTGCACAGACGCCCTGGGACCCGCGCTTCGACCGGTTGGACGAAAGCTATCGTCCGCAGGACCTGATGACGCCGCTACTGTCGGATTCGTCGCAGCTGAAGGCGATCTGCGCGGTCGATGCCGGCCGCGACCTGGTGCTGGAAGGCCCACCGGGCACCGGCAAGAGCCAGACCATCACCAACCTGATCGCGCACCTGCTCGCCAGCGGCAAGACCGTGCTGTTCGTCTCGGAAAAGATGGCGGCGCTGGAAGTGGTGCACCGCCGCCTGTCCAGCATCGGCCTGGGGCCGTTCTGTCTGGAACTGCATTCGTCCAAGGCGCGTAAATCCGAAGTGTTGCAGCAGTTGGGCAAGGCGCTGGAACTGGGCGGCCAACGCACCAGCGAAGACTGGGAGCGCGAGGCCGAACGGCTGGCGGTGCTGCGCCAGGACCTCAATGGCCTGGTGGACGCATTGCACTTCCGGCATCCCAATGGCTTGACGGTGTATGACGCCATCGGCACCAGCATCCAGCATGCCGGGCAGGAGCCGTCGCCCATGTACTGGCCTGACGCCCAGGCCCATGGCTACGACGACCTGGCGCAACTGCGCGAGGCCGCGCGGCGCATGGCGACCTTGTCCGGCGAGCTGGGCGCGTTGCATGGCCACCCGCTGGCCCACATCGGCATGGCCGACTGGAGCCCCAGCTGGCAGGATGCGCTGCTGGCCTCGGCCCAGGCGCTGGACCAGGCGGTGGACGCGTTCAAGTCCTGCATCGGCGCCGCGGGCGATGGCCTGGGCCTGCCGGCCGCGGGCCTGAGCCTGGACGCGTATGCGCGGTTGGATGCGTTGATCGACGTGCTGTTGGCCGCGCCACAGGTGCCGGCGGGCCTGGCCGCCCAGGCGCACGACCCGGCCGCCCGACAGCGGGTGCAGGCCCTGGCTCGCCATGGGCTGGCGCGTAACGCGCAGTGGGCGCAGGTGGGCGCGCAATGGAATGCGTCGTTGGCGGACCTGGATGCGAAGGGGTTGAAGGCGCAATGGCAGGCCGCCTGCGCCACCTGGTGGCCCAAGTCGGCATTTGCCAAGCGCGGCATCCGCAAGCGCCTGGCGTTGCTGCGCGTCGACGGCCAGCGTCCGGACGACGGCGCCATCAACGCCGTGCTGGACCCACTGGCGCAGGTCAATGCCGAAGACCAGGCGCTGGCGGCCTTGCAGGCCGACGCACAGCGCCTGCTGCAGGACGACTACGCTGGCCTGGCCACGGACTGGGAACAGGTCCGGCGGCATGAACAATGGGCTGAACGTTTCGCCGAGGCGGTCACGCTCATGGCGGGCGACCCGTCTGCGGCAACCGACCTGCGAACGCGGCTGCAGCCGTTGGTGGGCGAGAATCGCGCCTTTTTGCAGCCCGCCGCCGCATTGGGCAGGCGCTTGCTGGACGCGCGCAATGCCTGGCGCGTCCTGCAGGACGCGTTGGCCGCGGTGCAGTCGCAAGCTCAACCCGTCGAGCCGCTGCAAGGCCATGGCGACGACAACGGCGCGCTCGAGCGCATTCAGGCCGTGCTGGCCGGTTGGCGCCACAACAAGCAATACCTGATGCCCTGGTGCGTGTGGCGCCAGGCCCGCGGACAGGCCATCGCGCTGCAATTGCAGGGCCTGGTGGCGTCGCTGGAGCTAGGCCGCGTGCCCTTGGCGCAGGTCGAGTCCCATTTCGAGTTCAGCTATCGCAACTGGTGGGTCAAGAAGACCATTGACGGCTCGCCGGTGCTGCGGTCGTTCTCCAGCGCCGATCACGAGCGCAAGATCCGGGAATTCCGCCAGGCCGACGACCGCTTCCAGCAGCTGACGTCGGCCTATATCGGCGCGCGGCTGGCGGGCAAGGTGCCTGCGGGCAATGGCATCCTGGTCAGCCCCGACAGCGAACTGGGCCTGCTGCGCCGCGAGCTGCAGAAAAAGACCCGCCACGTGCCGGTGCGCCAATTGATGCAGCGCCTGCCGTCGCTGCTGCCCAAGCTGAAACCCTGCCTGCTGATGTCGCCGCTGTCGGTGGCGCAGTACCTGGACGCCGGCCATTCGCAGTTCGACGTGGTGGTGTTCGACGAGGCCTCGCAGATTCCCGTGTGGGATTCGGTGGGCGCCATTGCCCGCGGCCAGCAATTGGTGGTGGTGGGCGATACCAGGCAGTTGCCGCCCACCAGCTTCTTCAGCAAGTCCACCAACGAGGAAGACGGCGCCGTCGACGACGGCCAGGTGGAAGACCTGGAAAGCATCCTGGACGAATGCCTGGGCGCCGACATGAACCGCCTGCGGCTGCAGTGGCACTATCGCAGCAAGCACGAAAGCCTGATCACCTTCAGCAACGTCACCTACTACGACTCGCAGCTGATCACCTTTCCGTCGCCCGTCACCGATGACGTGGCCGTGCGGCTGGAACGCGTGTCCGGGGTCTACGACCGCGGCGGCAGCCGCACCAACCGGGCCGAGGCCGAAGCCATTGTCCGGGGCATCGAACAGCATTACCTGGACAAGGCGCGCCGCCGCCAGACGCTGGGTGTGGTCACCTTCAACCAGCCGCAGCAATCATTGATCGAAACGTTGCTGGATGCCCGCCGCCGCGCCAACGCGGAATTGGACAAGGCCATTTCGGCGCAGTCGCGCGAACCGCTCTTCATCAAGAACCTGGAGAACGTGCAGGGCGACGAGCGTGACGTGATCTATTTCTCGATCACGTACGGCCCCGATGCGGCCGGCAAGATGACCATGAATTTCGGCCCGCTCAACGGCGAAGGCGGCCACCGCCGCCTGAACGTCGCCATTTCGCGGGCCCGCGAAGGCGTGGTGATCTACAGCACGCTGTTGCCCGAGCAGATCGACCTGTCGCGGGTGCGTGCGGCCGGCGTGCGCGATTTGAAGCACTACCTGGAATTTGCATTGAAGGGCCCGCGCGCGCTGGTCGAGCAATCGCTGCCCACGGGCCGCGAGCCCGACAGTCCGTTCGAGACCCAGGTCATCAAGGTGCTGCGCGAACGCGGCTGGGTGGTGCATCCGCAGGTGGGCTGCTCCGGCTACCGCATCGACATGGGCGTGGTCGATCCGCGCGCCCCGGGCCGTTACCTGCTGGGCATCGAATGCGATGGCCGCGCCTATCATTCCGGCGCCACCGCGCGCGACCGCGACCGCCTGCGGCAGGTGGTGCTGGAAGGGTTGGGGTGGCGCCTGCACCGGGTCTGGTCCACGGACTGGTGGATCAATCCCGAGCGCGAAGTGGAAAAACTGCTGGCGCGCCTGGAGGCGGAACTGGAGCGGGACGTGGATCAGGCCGCCGCCGACGACGCGCCGCCCGACGACGACGCGTCTGTCGAGGGTGCGGAATTCGTGATCACGACGGAAGAAGGCGCGGCGCAATGGTCGGGGGCGTCAACGTCGACGTCGCTGTCCGGCGCGTCGACCGGCGCGGCACCGTTGATCGACCGGGTGGGCGATATCGCGCCTTACCAGGTGGCCGATGTGCCGCCGGGGGAAGCGGACGCGTTCTACACGCGGGCCAACAACGCGCGGTTGACCGATGCGCTGCGCCAGGTCATCGACACCGAGGGCCCGATCCCCGAAACCGTGCTGCACCGCCGGGTGGCTCGCGCCTGGGGCCTGGAACGCACGGGTGTGCGCATCGTGGAACGCCTGCGTAGCCTGACGCCCGCCGATGTGGCCGAAACCCGCGAGGGCGATGTGACCTACTACTGGCCCACCGGCGTGCAACCCGACGCCTGGACCGGTTTTCGCGGCGCGGGTGACGACGAGGCCTCGCGTCGCCGGATCGACGAGGTGTGCCTGCAGGAATTGGCCAACGGCGTGCTGCAGGTGATGGCCATGACCGGCAATGCGCCCAAGGCGGATGTGATCAGGTCCGTGTGCCGGCTGCTGGGCTTGTCCCGGACCTTGATGGACGCGGAAATCCGGATCGGCCAGGCGGTGTCGATGCTGGCCGCGCAAGGGCGCATCGGCGATGCGGCGGGGATACTGCGGGGGGGTTGAGGCTGCAATCCTTTGCGCAATCGGGCGGATCGTTGCGACGCATTCGTACGAAATCCCGATGTGTGCGTGTCAGACTGTAATTGCGAATCCCGGGTGGCCAGGCGGCCGGCAGCCCGGGGCCGGTCGGGGATTTCAGCAGGGCAGAGGGGCCATTCGCCAGCCCGTTTCGGTCAGCGCGCATTCAGTTTTGCGGCAAGGTTTTGATACTCGCCAAGGCGGGCCGCGGCCATTTCGTCCATACTGCGGACGTAGAATCCCGCTTTTCTTCAGTGCCATCCGGCTGAAAGGAACGACCCATGAAAAAAATAATCCTCCTGGCGTCTGCTTGCGCCGCGCTGCTTCAGGCTTGCGCACCGGTTTCCAACCCTGGCCAAGGATCGTCCAATATGCCCACCTCCGCCGCTACTTCGTCCGCGACTTCGTTGAGCCTGCCGGCGTACTACTGGCGCCTGGCGGCCGCGACCGACGCATCGGGCACGCCCATCGCCGCGCTGCAAAAGGGCATCGAACAGCCGCTGCGCCTGTCGTTCTCGGCCGATGCCATGAACATCCGCGGGGGCTGCAACGGCCAGTTCGGCGGCTACACCTATAAAGACGGCGTGCTGCACGTGGCCAACCTGGCATCCACCATGAAGGCGTGCGAGCAAAGCCTGATGCAGCTGGACGCCGAAATCGGCCGTCGCTTGAAGGGCGACTTGCGCGCCACGCTGGCTGGCGAGGCGTCGGAGCCCAGCCTGACGCTGCTGGCCCAGGACGGCAGCGTGCTCAAGTTCGTGGGCGAGCCCACCCCGGAAACCCTGTACGGCAGCGCCGGCGAAACCCTCTTCCTGGAAGTGGCCGCCAAGCGTGCGCAGTGCAACCACCCGATGATTCCCAACTACCAGTGCCTGATGGTGCGGGAACGTCGCTACAACGATGCGGGCGTGCAATTGCCGCCGCAGGAGGAATGGCATCCGCTGTACCAGTCGGTCGAAGGCTATGACCATCGCGACGGCGTGCGCACCGTGCTGCGCGTCAAGCGCTACGACTGGAAGAACCCGCCCGCCGATGCGCCTTCCAAGGTGTATGTGCTGGACATGGTGGTCGAGCAGGACGCGTCGGGTAGGAAGAAGTGAAGCGGGGCCGGCCGCGTGGCTCGCGCACGCGGGTCGACAGGCTGCCAGTAGCGGGCATCCTGGGCAGGCGCCGCGGCCTCGAAACCGCCCAATACCCATAGTGCGGTCAGGTACGTCGAGGCGCTTGCCCCCCCGGGCGCCGCGTCCGATTCGTCGCAGTGTCGCTTCGGAGATGTTCATACGTGCGCATAGATCGGCGGCCTTGATGTGTTGGCCGACCTGTTGAGCACGTATGGCGCGGCCCCACATCGTCAGACGGCTCGCGATAATGCTGGGAATGGCGTCGGAGGCGCGTAGCTTTGTGGGCAGATGCGCCCTCAAAAAGTAGGTTTCTTGAGATAAATCGGCTATTTACGATGGTCAATGCAATGATCAGAGTGCCGAGGAATGAGATTGTCCATCACCATCAATAATGATTACAATTCCCATTCCCAAAAATCTTGAAGCGTTCACGCTACGGCCATGTCGTCCACGGAATCCCTGGAGCACCGCGAGCTTGGCAGGCTCTATCGCGATCATCATGGCTGGCTGCGCGGGTGGCTGCTGCGGCGCCTGAGCGTCCCCGCGGAAGCCGCCGACCTGGCGCAGGACACGTTCATGCGGCTGCTGGCCTCGCCCGCGTCCATGGCGCAGCTGCAGGGCATCCGCCAGCCGCGCAGTTTCCTGGCCACGGTGGCCCAGCGCACCCTGGTGGACCACATCCGCCGCCAGGTGCTGGAACGCGCCTGGCTGGAAACGCTGGCGCAGCAGCCCGAAGCCAGCGCCATTTCTCCCGAGACGCAGGCCATCCTGCTGGAAACCATCCGCGAGATCGACGCCATGCTGCATGGCCTGGGCGACAAGGTGCGAAGGGCCTTCCTGATGTCTCAGCTGGAAGGCGCCAGCTACGCCGAGATCGCGTCCACCCTGGGCGTCACGGTCAGTTCCGTCAAGAAATACATGGCCCGCGCGACCGAGCATTGCCTCGTGTACGCGCTGGCCAGGCAGTAGGCGCGCCATGGCGGACAAGACAATCACGACCGCAGCGCAATGGTATGCGCGGTTATGTGCGGACGACGTCACCCCCGCTGACGTGGCCGCGCATGGCCGCTGGTTGGCGGCCGACCCCGAGCACGCGCGCATCTGGCGCCAGGTCGAACGCCTGCGTGGCACGCTCGGGGCCGCGCCCGCACGGTTGGCGGCTGACACGCTGAGCCGCGTCGACCACCACTTTGCCCGGCGCCGCGCCGTGCTGCGCAACAGCCTGGGTGCAGTCGCCTTGTTCGGCGCCGGCGGCCTGCTGGCCTGGCGCGCCTTGCCCGTGGAAGGGATGCTGGCCGATTACCGCACAGGCACGGGCGAACGCCGCGAACTGCGTCTGGCAGACGGCACCTTGCTGTGGCTGGACAGCGCCAGCGCGGTGGACGTCAAGATCGACGGCAGTCGCCGCCAGATCGTCGTCCACGCAGGCGAGATCCTGATCGACACTGAACATGCCGCGCAGGGCCTGCCGCCCCTGCGCGTCACCACGGTGCATGGCGCCGTGCGCCCGTTGGGTACCCGCTTCCTCGTCAAGCGGCAGGAGGCACGGACGCAGGTCGTCGTGCTGCGCCACGCCGTGGCACTGCAATCGGCTGGGGGCGGGGATGAGGTGGTGCTGCAGGCCGGCGAGCGTGGCGCGCTGGACGGCAAGGGCGCCCAGCACGCGGGCGCCGTCATCGGCGAGCCCGATGCCTGGACGCGCGGCGTGCTGGTCGTGGATAACTGGCGGCTGAGCGATTTCATCCAGGAGCTGGACCGCTATCGCCCGGGCAGCCTGCGGTGCGATGACGCCGTGGCGTCGCTGCGCGTATCGGGCGCTTTTCCCATCGACGACACCGACGGGGCGCTGGCCGCCGTGGAACGGGCGCTGCCCGTGCGGATCTCGCGTTTCACCCGATACTACGTCCGCGTCTTGCCGCGCAGCTGATTTATTTTCCGGGGGCATTGTCCTTTTTTCGTGCTCGTCCGACTTAGCAGGGATCACGTCGGATTCAAGTCACGGAAAACCTTTGTTCATGCCCTCTACCACTGCTTCCTATCGCCGCTTCTTTGCTTTCACGCCGCTGGCGGGGGCGGTCCTTGTTGCCCTCGTGGCGGTCAGCGCCGCACCTTCGGCGCAGGCGCAAGCCACGCCCGGCATCGAGGTCGCCCGCCACTATGACATCCCGC
Organism: Achromobacter sp. NCFB-sbj8-Ac1-l; assembly: GCF_052695805.1. Classification (NCBI taxonomy): domain Bacteria; kingdom Pseudomonadati; phylum Pseudomonadota; class Betaproteobacteria; order Burkholderiales; family Alcaligenaceae; genus Achromobacter; species Achromobacter sp. NCFB-sbj8-Ac1-l. Next base: position 1,244,484 of record NZ_CP199812.1, read on the forward strand.
CCGGGCCGCTGGGCCTGGCCCTGAGCCGCTTCGCCGCCCAGGCGGGGGTGGTGTTGTCATTCGACGCGCAACTGACCCAGGGCAAGCAAAGCGCGGGTCTGCAAGGCGGTTACAGCGTCGCCTCGGGCCTGGCCGCGATGCTGGCCGGCACCGGCCTGGAGGCAATCAGCCAAGGCGCCAACAGCTACGGCCTGCGCGTTGCCGGCACGCAGACGCTGGCGCCGGTGCAAGTCCTGGGCTCGCGCGAGCCCACTCCCAGCGAAGGCACCGACTCGTACACCGTCGGCGTGTCCAACACCGCCACCCGGTTGCCGATGACCTTGCGTGAAACGCCGCAGTCCGTGTCGGTCATGACACGTCAACGCTTGACGGATCAGGGCCTGAACACCCTGGAAGACGCCATTGTCAACACGCCCGGGCTGACCTTCAAGAAGAAAGGCTCCGCCGACGACAACGAAAAGGGCCTGTATGCGCGTGGCATGGAAATCACCAACATGCAGGTGGATGGCGTGCCGACGCACAAGGATTTCAATGCCTTGGGGCTGGACACAGCGCTGTATGACCGCATCGAGGTCGTGCGCGGTTCAACGGGCTTGCTGAGCGGCGCGGGCAATCCCGCGGCGACCATCAACCTGGTGCGTAAACGGCCCACGCGGGAATTCGAGGCCGGAGCGGGTGTCGCGGTGGGCTCGTGGGATTACAAGCGCACCGAATTCGACCTGGGCAGCCCGCTGGATGAGGCCGGAAAACTGCGCGGGCGGCTGGTGGGCGCCTGGCAGGAAGGCGGCTCGTTCATCGACCGCGTCAAGCAGGATTCGCAACTGCTCTACGGCGTGGTCGAAGCCGACCTGGCCGAGTACACGCTGCTGACGCTGGGCGCGGAATACCAGCGCAAGAAGTGCACGGCGTGCTCATACTTCGGCTTTCCGGCGGTATACGCGGACGGCTCGAAGACCGACTTTGCGCAACGGTTCAATTCAGCGACCAACTGGAGCCGCCAGGAACGCACGCGCTACAACGTCTTCGCCACGTTGGACCATGAGTTTTCACCGCTGTGGAAAGGGTCGGTCACCCTGTCACGCACCGGCGACGACAATGATCGCACTTATGGCTGGTTCAGCAGCAACGGCTGGGCGAACCCGCAGACGGGGCAGGGCGCATCGGTCTGGGTCGCCAAATGGCCCATCCCCAAAACCCAGAATGCCGTCGACGCCAGCCTGTCCGGCGCCTTCAACGCCCTGGGCCGCCAGCATGACCTGGTCGTGGGTTTCAACGCATCCCGCACCCGGGGGGACTACGACAGCTATCCGCTCTGGCAGGCGCCGGGCTATGACCCCAGGATCCCGGACATCCGGGCATGGAGCGGCAACATGCCCGAGCCGGATTGGCAATCGACCGGCAAGCGCTACTACACCGAGAAGCAATCGTCGATCTACGGCGCCATGCGTTTGCGTCCGACCGACGCCTTGTCGCTGGTGCTGGGATCGCGCGTGACCTGGTGGGACCAGCGGGCTTCCTACACCTACACCGACGGTTCTTCCCACCCGGACAACATGCGCGAGCAGGGCGTTTACACGCCGTATGCCGGGGTCGTGTACGACCTGACCCGAGACCTGTCCGCCTACGCCAGCTACACCAGCATCTTTTTGCCGCAGCAGGCGCAGACGGTGTCGGGCAGTGTGCTGGCGCCCATCAAAGGCGACACCTATGAGGTGGGTCTGAAGACGGCGCTGATGGACGGCCGCCTGAACGGATCGCTGGCCCTGTTCCGGACGCGGCAGGACAACTACGCCATGCTGGACGGCGACCGCCTGGCGCCCAATGGCGACAGCGCGTTCGTCGCCGCCAATGGCGCCGTGATGCGTGGCGTCGAGGCTGAAATCAGCGGTGAGCTGACTCCGGGTTGGCAAATGCAGCTGTCGTACGCCTATGTCGACCGCCGGTTGCCCCAGGGCTTCATCACGCAGGTCGGATTGCCGCGTCACATCGCCAAGCTCTACACCACCTACCGCCTGCCCGGCGACTGGAGCGCCCTGACGGTGGGCGGCGGTGTGCGCTGGGAAAGCCAGAGCGGCTATTCCATGCGCGGGCCCGGCGGCAGCCAGGCCGAGTCGTCGCAAGGCGCCTATGCACTGCTGGATCTGATGGCCCGGTATCAGTTCAACCGCCAATGGTCGGCGACGCTGAATCTGAACAATGTGCTGGACAAGAAGTACTACGCCAGCACCAACGTCTACAGCAATTACTACGGAGCGCCGTTCAGTGCGATGCTGGGGGTGAATTATCGGTATTGACGGTCGATGTCATTCAAGGACTGGACACGGGCTTCACCCTTTGAATAATCCGTCAACGCGTTCCTGCATATCGAAAACATCCGACACGACATACAGCCCCACACTCTCTTGCAGCTGGCTGTTATCCGGTGGGGTTTCCACGCAGGCCTTGACCAGCACGAACTGCCCCGCCGGATCGGGCATGAATTTCATGCCCGATACCGACATGCGTTCAATGTGCAAGGCGCCATCGTTGTAGCGGTGGCCTTTGGCGGGCAGGCCGTTCAGTTCATCCATTGACGGCACGTGGTCGAAGACCGCGTCGTAGAACTCGATGATCGGGCTGCTGTTGGTGTTGGCGCAGCGATGGACGTAGGCGGCGTGGTAGCGGCCGTCCAATTGATACGACACGACATCGCCGGCCCGGTAGAAGGTCAGGCTGTCGGGTTGCCCGGGGGCGCGCTTGAGCGGAGTCGGCGGCGTATGCAGGAACGCCTGCTTGATCGCCGGCGTCTTGCGGTGGAAGTCATCGCTGAGCGCAACGGCATCGTTCAGCGCGTCGATAGCGGCGTCGGCCTGCGCGTTGAGGGTGGCGTCGGCGATCCCGTATTTGTGCAGCAGGATGGCCAGCGCGACAGCGGTCTTGTGGCGGTACAAGGGCAATACCGTCTCGTCGCTTGCCTGCAGCACGCAGTTCCAGCGGCGCAATACCTGCGGCAGGGCGCGGGCGCCTGGGTTGGCTGCCAATGCGGCATCGTGCCTGGCGTAGGCCATGAGGCGCGTCATGAGCCGGGCCAGGTCTTCGTCCAGCGTCTGGACCAAGGTGTCGGCGGCCAGCTTGCTCAGGGCCTGGGTGTGAGTGATCGTGGCCATGGTCAGGTCATTCTTGAGGTGGGTTGGGCGTGGCCGCGGACCAGGCCCAACCGTGTTCCGACAGGTCAGGCTGCAACGCCTTGAACGCTTGCTGCGCACCGGCCTGCCCGGGAAACACACCGGCCTTGTCCGGCCAGAACAGTTGAACGCAAGGAAAGTCGTCGCCGCCGTGGAACCAGCGGTTCCAGCCCAGGTGGTCTCGGTAGTGTGATCGGTCGACCGGAACCAGCAGGGCCTTAAAGCCGCGAAACAGGGTGTCGGTGGGTACGCCGATGGGCGGTGGGTTGCCGGCTTCGATCATGCGGTACAGATTCCACAGCACGTCGTGGGTGACTTCCGGCGGCAGGGAAAAGACGATGACCTCCGGGAATCCGTGACCGACCCAGAATCCGGTCGTGAACGAGAAGCCGGGCTGGTCATCTTCAGCGTAGATCTCGGTGCGAAACCAGCCGTGTTCGCGGATCTGGTCGACGAAGCGTTGCTCGTCGGCGTCCAGAGCGTGGGCGGGGGCGTCCAGGGCGGTGGCGATGTCGGGGATGGGCATGCGGGCTCCGAAGGGCGTACGGGCGAGGGGCCATTGTAGTGGCGGCGCCTGGACCGTTCGGGGCGTGGCTGTGACGATGTTCAGCAGCATATTGACGATCCAGACGCCGAAATAGTCGCGCGCCGTCCCGTTGAAGCGTACGGACAGGCGTTGTAGAGCGGGGATCGATAGGGTGGCGCTGACGCCTGGCGTGCTGCCGGCGGCGGGCTGTACGGCGATGTCTTGCTGGGGCATGACTTGAGTTCCGTAGGTGATTGAATCAGCGACGGATCGCAGTCATCGGAAAACGGGCCGAACATTAGATAAATCTGATTTTTGGTATTTGTTCGACGTTCGAGCGCCTGGCATGCAATACGCCTGCCGGTAAACTGGGTGGCTCGTCGCAGTCCGACCGCTGAAACCAAACGATCCCCATCCATGACCCCCTCCTACACCGCTCTCGCCGACGCCCTGCGTACCCCGGTTCTCGGACCCGCCGATCTGGATTCCCTGGAGACGTTCTTCAAGCGTCCGGAAGTCAGCGCGTTCTACGGCGACATCCAGGAGCCGGCGCAGGCCGACGCCGCCTTGCGGTTCTGCGCCGACCTGCTGCCGGGCCTGCATCCCGGCCGTGCCTCGGCCCTGGCGTTGATGTGCGGGTCGTTGGTGGAAGATGGCGCCGATCCGACGCTGCTGTTTCCGACGTTGCTGGCCCTGCTGCGCCCATGGCTGGACACCCTGCAGCCGTACTGCGCGCAGGAGGTGGAAGAGGACGACGACGAGGTCGAAGAGGCTGACCGCCAGGCCTGGCGCGACGCGCAGGCGCGGCTTGAGGCGGTGCCGGACGATCAGCGGTGGCAGGTCGATGCGCTGGTGGAGTCAGTGGACACGTTGGTACTGCCGATGATGGCGATGGTGATGCGCGACCGGGGCAATCATCAGGCGTTGATCGACGATGATGCGCTGATGCAGCGGCTGTATGCGATGACCACGCTGAACGACAGCCTGCCGTTCGAGCAGTTGCATTTTCTGTGGCTGGCCTCGCGGATCAGCTACGACGATGAACTGGTGGTGGTGTTGCCGGCCTCTGCAACCGGCTTCGTGGCCAAGGCGCATGGCATCAACAACAACTTCCATGCCTTTACGCTGCTGCAGATCTTGATCGGCGAACATGCCCAGGCGCTGGGCGTGCAGCGTGAAATCGCCCCGCGCGAGCCGGATGCCGATCGCGATACGGCGGACTTTCAGTGGTTGCAGGTCGATGCCTATGCGGGCGGGACGCTGCAGAACATCATGCGCCTGGCCTGGGGCGAAGCCGCGCTGCGCGATAACGCACCCAAGGCCGGCAAGCGGGTGCTGATTGCGCTGGAAACGGACGAAGGCATGAAGCGAAATTGGTCGGGCTTCAATGGCGCGATCCACGACGCGCAGCAGCCGTCGATGACATTCAAACGGTACCTGACGCCCCAGGAAGTCGCGTCGTATCTGGCTTGACGGGGGCCGGCATGCTCGTCTTCGTGTGCCAGACCGACTCCCCAGATGCGATCCACGGGGCTGGCTTCGGCGAGGACGCGATTGTCGGTTTGCAGCAGGAAGTCCCGCAGGCTCCCGGAACGGGCAACATGCTGGATGCGCGTCCGGTCCGGGGGGGCGTGTCGCGAAGGGGGCTCAGTGCCTGCCGCTATCCACCGCCAGATGCTCGCCCGCGTCGTGCACATGGATGCGCCGGCGATCGGAAATCAGCCAGTACAACCCGCCGCTTACCGCAGCCCCCAGGAACCAGGAATAGGGCGCGACGGGTTCCAGGCCGGGCGCCAGCGCGATGACGATGGCCAGCGTGGCCGACGGCGCCAGGGCGATCAAGGCGCGGGGGTTGACGCCCCGGACGTAGAAATAGGTGCCGGTGGCGGCCTCGGTGTACAGGTCGGACACGTGCACGCGCGTTTTCCGAATCAACCAGTAGTCGGCCATGATGATGCCGTAGAGCGGACCCAGCAGGGCGCCCAAGCCCGACAGGAAGTACACGATCACGACGGGATTGCCGTAGATCTTCCAGGGCAGGATCAACACCGCCAGCGTGGCGCTGATGAGGCCGGCACGGTGAAAGGTCAGGTAGCGCGGCGCCAGGTTGGTCAACACGAAGGCCGGGGCGACGAAGTTCGCCATGATGTTCACGGCCAGCGTCACGATCAACAGGGCCAGGCAGCCCAGCACCAGGAACACCTTGTCGGGAATGGCGGCAACGATGTCGGCAGGGCTGGTGATGACGCGGCCATCGATGCTGAACTGGGCGCCCGCAAGCAGGACGCTGATCGCGGCGAAGACCAGGATGTTGACGGGCAGGCCCCAGAAGTTGCCTCGCCGGATGCTCTGGGCGCTGGGCGCCGAGCGGGCAAAGTCGCAGAAGTTCAGCAGCAGGGTGCCGTAGATGGCCAGCCACAGGGCCGCTGCCGAGAACACGCTGTTCCAGGCGGCGAGCCCGGTCGGGGCGGCGCCGGTGGACCACGCGATGTGGCCGTCCACCCGCGACACCATCCAGATCGCCAGCGCCAGCACGGTGACCAGGATCACGGGCCCGGCGCAGCCTTCGAATTTGCGCACCATTTCCATGCCGTAGGCCAGGATGGCCAGCTGCACCAGCCAGATGGCCAGAAAGCACACCCAGCCCAGGCCGGACAAGCCCAGCAGGCCGCCATGGTCGAAGCGAGTCAGATCAGGCGCTACCGCAACCAGCAGCACGTGCAGCACCAGCGACGCCAGGTAGGTCTGGATGCCGAACCAGGCGATGGCGATGACGGCGCGAATGATGGCGGGCAACTGCGCCCCGCGGATGCCGAAGCTGACCCGGCTGATGACCGGAAAAGGCACGCCGGTGCGCTGACCCATGTAGCCGGACAGGTTCATCAGCAGGTACACGAGGGTGGCGCCCAGGGCCATGGCGGCGAGGATCTGGCCGGCGGACATGCCCATGGCGAACAGACCGATGGCGAAGGTGTAGTTGGCCATGTTGTGCACGTCGTTGGTCCAGAGCGCGAAGAGGCTGTAGGCCCCCCAGCGCCTGCCTTCGATCCTGGCGGGCGCGAGGTCGGCGTTATGCAGCCGCGGGCTGAGTGGGTGCGGGCCGGGTTGGGGCGCAGCGCCGGAATCGGCGGGGCGCTGGGGAGAGGGGCGGGGGGCGGAGAGCGGGTTCGAATCCATGGCGGAATGCCTTTGTGATGCGCAAGGCAAGACACTACCGTCCGTGGCGTGGGTCGCCGGCTAGGACGCGTCTGATACTGGTTTCAGGGTCTTCCCCAGGGTGCGGCGGGCCTCGGCGCCTGGCAGGCGCGAGAAATCGATACCAAGGTATATGCCCGCCGGCCTGTTTGGAACGCGAGGCCGCCCCTACACTGCCGCTTGTCGCAAACCTAAAGGAGCCCGCCGTGGAAGACGACGGAAGTACCCGAACCGACGGCGCATGCCGGGCATGACAGGTCTGCTCGACACTTCTTGCCAGCCGCCGCGCGCATCCGGATAACGGAGCCGCCGCGCCACGCATGCGCCACCCCAACGCCTTCGGGCGGATCTCCCTGATTTCAGGAGACGCGCATGCTGTTTCATACCCAATCCCCGACCTCTGTACGCCGGACGCCGACCGCGCCGGCTTTCATCACCCTGACGTTCTACGGCAGCCCCGCCGTGCTGGCCTCGATCCGCAAGCGGTTGTACGAGGAACTGCGCCAACGCGACGAAAGCGTGGCCGACGTCCGCTATTCGGCCGACGGCGACCAGGCCTGCACCGCCATCAGCCTGCGTAGCGACACCGGCAACCCCTGGCCCTTGATCACCTGGCTCAGCGATCTGTGCCGCGACATGGGCGTGCAGACGCTGCGCGTGGGCGTGTCGCCGGCGGCCCGGGCGCAGCCTGCGCCGGTGGTGGCACCGACGCACCTCTGATCCCGCCAATTTCGATTTTCCCTATCCATCGAGCCTGTGCTCGTCATGGACCGGGGACGCTTGCGCACGCGCGTTGGCGTCCCCGGCCGATGACGATCGCGGGCAGGAGCAGCGAACATGAAGCAAGTCCAAGAAGCGACGCTGCCGGCCCCGGGCGGGCCGCGCAGCGAAAAGAACCGCACGCCGGATGCGGCGGCGGACAAGCGCCGAACGATGCCGGTGGCGCGCCATGCCGGCCTGTCGGTGCAGGACAGCCTGCAGGCGCTGCAGACGCAGCGGTCCGGCCTGGCCGACGCCGACGTCATGGTGCGGCGCGCCGTCGACGGCATGAACGAAGTGGCGCACGACAAGCCGGCGCCTGCCTGGCTGCAACTGCTGCGCGCATTCCGCAATCCGTTCGTGCTGGTGCTGCTGGGCCTGGCGGCGGTGTCGTACCTGACCGATATCCAGTTCGCCAATCCGGCCGACCGGGACTGGACCGGCATCATCATCATGTTGACGATGGTGACGATCAGCGGCCTGCTGCGCTTCATCCAGGAATACCGCTCGGGCCGTGCCGCGGAAAAGCTCAAGTCCATGGTGCGCAGCACCGCCACGGTATTGCGGCGCGACAGCCAGGCCAGCGAGCCGGTGCGGCGCGAGGTGCCCATGAACGAGCTGGTGCCCGGCGACATCGTCGAGCTGCAAGCGGGCGACATGATTCCGGCGGACATCCGCCTGCTGCAGTCGCGCGACCTGTTCATCAGCCAGGCCATCCTGACCGGCGAAGCCCTGCCGGTGGAAAAGTACGACACGCTGGGCAGCGTCAGCGCCAAGCGCGCCGATGCGAAGGCGGGTGAAAACGCCGAGCTGCTGGACCTGGCCAACATCTGCTTCATGGGCACCAACGTGGTCAGCGGCACGGCCACGGCGGTGGTCGTGGGCACGGGCGTGAACACCTACTTTGGCTCGCTGGCCAGGAACGTGGTGTCGACCAAGCGGGTCGAGACCAGCTTTGACCGCGGCGTGAACAGCGTGTCGTGGCTGCTGATCAAGTTCATGCTGGTGATGGTGCCGATCGTGTTCGTCATCAACGGCGTCACCAAGGGCGACTGGGTCACGGCGCTGACGTTCGCGCTGGCAGTGGCCGTCGGCCTGACGCCGGAGATGCTGCCGATGATCGTCTCGGCCAACCTGGCCAAGGGGGCGGTGGCGATGGCGCGGCGCAAGGTCGTGGTCAAGCGCCTGAACTCGGTGCAGAACTTCGGCGCGATGGACGTGCTGTGCACGGACAAGACCGGCACGCTGACGCAGGACCGCATCATTCTCGAACATCACTTCAATGTCGACGGCGAGATCGATGACGAGGTGCTGCGCCTGGGTTGGCTGAACAGCGTGAACCAGAGCGGCCAGCGCAACCTGATGGACCGCGCCATCCTGGCGCGCGCCCTGGACCTGCGCGGTTGGGAACGCAGCGACGCCTACGGCAAGGTCGACGAGATTCCGTTCGACTTTGTGCGGCGGCGCCTGTCGGTGGTGGTGCGTGGCGCCGACGGCAGCCTGGAGATGATCACCAAGGGCGCGGTCGAGGAAATGCTGGCGGTGAGCACCGGGGTGGTCTGCAATGGCCGCGAGCAGCCGCTGGACGCGGCCCTGCGCAAGCGCCTGCTGCGCAGCGCCGAGGCCTACAACCGCGATGGCTTCCGGGTGCTGGTGGTGGCTTCGCGGCGGCTGGAAGACACGGGCCGCACGCAGTTCCAGACCGCCGACGAAAGCGGGCTGGTGGTGCGGGGCTTCCTGACGTTCCTGGACCCACCCAAGGATTCGGCGCAGGCCGCGATCCGCGCGCTGAACGACTACGGCGTGGCGGTGAAGGTGCTGACGGGCGACAACCCCATCGTGGCCGCCAAGGTGTGCCGCGATGTCGGCCTGGACCTGGGCACCGAGCGCGATGGCCGCGTGATGCTGGGCAGCGATATCGAGCAGATGGACGACGTGGCGCTGTGCCGCCGGGTCGAGAAAGCCGTGCTGTTCGCGAAGCTGACTCCGCTGCAGAAGTCGCGGGTGGTCAAGGCCTTGCAGGCCAACGGCCATACCGTGGGCTTCCTGGGCGACGGCATCAACGACGCGCCGGCCCTGCGCGACGCCGACGTGGGCATTTCGGTGGACAGCGGTGCCGACATCGCCAAGGAAACGGCCGACATCGTGCTGCTGGAAAAAGACCTGATGGTGCTGGAGCAAGGCGTCATCAAGGGCCGCGAGACCTTCGGCAACATTCTCAAGTACCTGAACATGACGGCCAGCTCGAACTTCGGCAACGTGTTCTCGGTGCTGGTGGCGTCGGCCTGGCTGCCTTGGGAACCGATGCTGTCGCTGCAATTGCTGATCCAGAACCTCGTCTACGACATCTCGCAGCTGACGCTGCCGTGGGACCGCATGGACGAAGAGTTCCTGAAGAAGCCGCGCAAATGGGAAGCGGGCAATATCCAGCGCTTCATGCTGTGGCTGGGCCCGACGTCGTCGGTGTTCGATATCACGACCTATTTCCTGATGTGGACGGTGTTCGGCGCCGGGGCGGCGTATGCGCTGCATGGCGGCGACGGCGGCCAGACCATCATGAATTCGGGCTGGTTCATCGAAGGCCTGGTGTCGCAGACGTTCGTGGTGCACATGCTGCGCACGCGCAAGATTCCGTTCCTGCAAAGCACGGCGTCGTTGCCGGTGTTGCTGTCGACCACGATTGCCATCGGGCTGGCGTGCTGGCTGCCGTTTTCACCGATTGCCGAGTCGATTGGCTTCGTGGCCCTGCCGCCCGCGTACTTCGGCTGGCTGGCGCTGACGATCCTGAGCTACGTGGTGCTGACGCAGCAGGTCAAGACGTTCTACATCCGCCGCTACGGCCGGTGGTACTGACATGCCGGGAGAATCCTCATGGAAAAGGCATTCGAGGAAATGCGCAAGTTCTCGCGCGACATGCATGAGTACGAATCCGAACGCATGGCGCGCCGCGGGGGCGACCTGCCCGATATCCCGGACGGCCCGCTGATTCCCCTGCGGCTGCTGGTGCCGATGCTGCTGGTCTGGACGTTGGGCGTGGGCGGCATCCTGTGCCTGCTGCCCTGATACGGTGAGGCGTTGAAAAGGGCAAGACCGGTATGTCGGTCTTGCCCTTTTCGTTGGAGCGGATGAACGGTGGTGGCGCCGGAGAAGACGGGCAGCGCTAAACCCGAGGAGCGGGCCGTGCTGCTCAGGCGCCGCCGTGCAGCATCTGGATCACGCCCAGCGCGATCCAGATACCGACGAGCACGGCGCCACGTGCGATCCAGAGCGTCTTGATGGAGAGTTTCATGGGAGGCTGCCGATGAGCGTTGAAGGAAGGGCCGCAGCGGCACGGCCGTGCCGCCCCGGGGGCCTGGAAATTATAGGAATTGGCCTGGCGCGACGCGAGACGGGATGGGTTTGGCCGGCATATACCTTGGTATACGCCCGCTTTCCAGAGGGGGGCCAGGGCCTCGGCAGTCTCTACAATGGCGTGTCGCGGCGCGCGGCGGCTTGCCGCTGGCGCAGCTTTCCTTCCACCAGGGTTGTCGCACCATGTTCCAGAAGCCGGCCAGGTATTTGAAGCAGCGCCCCGGCGCCGGTGTTGCGCTGCTTGTCGTGCTGATGGCGCTGGTGTTCCTGGCCGACACGTTCACCCGCCTGGAAATCGCCGTGGCGGTGTTCTACGTGGCCGTGATCCTGGCCGCGTTCAGCTTCCTGCCCCGGCGGGGCGTGACATTGGTGGCGGTGGCGTGTGCGGTGTTGACCCTGCTGAGCCTGTATCTGACGCCCAACGGCGGGGCGCTGCGCGAACTGGGGGTGATCAACGCATTGATCAGTATCGCGGCCATTGGCGTGACCGCGTACCTGGCGTTGAAGCGGGCCGCAGCAGAAGACGCAGCCTTCGAGGCCCGCACCCAACTGGCACGCATGGCCCGCATTCACAGCCTGGGCGAACTGACCGCGTCGATCGCCCACGAGATCAACCAGCCGCTGGCGGCCATCGCCACGAGCGGCAGTGCCTGCCAGCGCTGGCTGGAGCATGATCCCCCCAATATCGAACGCGCCTTGCGAGCCTTGCAGCGCATGACCGATGACGTGTCCCGCGCCAGCGAGGTGGTTGCACGCATTCGCCGCGATGCGCGCAACGCTACGCCGCAGCGCGAGCGGCTGGACCTGGCCGACGTGATCGGCGATGTGCTGGAGCTGGCTGGCGGCGAACTGGCCAGCCACGAAGTGGCCCTGTCGACCCGTATCCAGGAACGCGTACCCGCCGTGCTGGGCGACCGCGTGCAACTGGGGCAGGTGGTGGTCAACCTGGTGCTCAACGCCGTCGAGGCGATGCAGGAGACGCCGGTGGGCGCGCGCCATCTGACCCTGCGTCTGACGCTGCAGGCACCCGGCCTGGTGCAGTGTTCGGTGACCGACAGCGGGCCGGGCCTGAGCCCGCAGGCCCGCGAGCGTCTGTTCGACACGTTCTGGACCACCAAACCGGACGGCACCGGCCTGGGCCTGACCATCAGCCGCGGCATCATCGAAGGCCATGGCGGCCGGCTGTGGGCCGAGCCCGCCGCGCGCGGCGGCGCGGTGTTCTGTTTCACGCTGCCGGCGGCTGCCGAGGAAGAATCACCATGAATGCATCCACACGGCTTGAACCGGCCACCGTCCATATCGTCGACGACGACGCCTCCCTGCGCGACTCGCTGGAGGATCTGATGCACTCGGTTGGCCTGCCGGTGCGCGGCTACGGCTCGGTGCAGGAATTCCTGGACAGCGGCGCGGATGCCGGCCCGGGTTGCCTGGTGCTGGATGTGCGGCTGCCGGGCCAGAGCGGCATGGACCTGCTGCGCCGCATGCAGCAGGCCCGGCGGCGCCTGCCCGTGGTGATGATCACTGGCCACGGCGACATTCCGATGTCGGTGGCGGCGATGAAGCTGGGGGCCGTGGACTTCCTGACCAAGCCTTTTCGCGACCAGGACCTGCTGGACACGATCCACGCGGCGATCGAGCAGGACCGCGCCCAATTGGCGAACCTGACGGGTTCCCAAGAGGTGCGGGCGCGCTGGGACACCCTGACCGAGGGCGAGAAGGCCGTGATGGTACGAGTGGTGCGCGGCATGCTGAACAAGCAGATCGCGGCCGAGCTGAATGTCAGCGAGATCACCGTGAAGGTGCGGCGGGGACGGGTGATGCGCAAGATGCAGGTGCGCACGCTGGCCGACCTGGTGCGGGCGGGGGGGCAGTTGGGCGGTTGATCAGGCCGCTACTGTGGCTGTGCGGCGGCTCGCCAGACGTCCAGGAAATGGCGTTTTTTCAGCGGATCCAGATACACCAGCAAGCCCACGCCCAGGCCCACCGGTCGCACCCCGGCCGCCGGAATCACCGACGCGCCCACCGGCCGCATGCCGGATTGGCGGGCGATCATCTCCTGCCCGCGCGGCGACAGCAGGTAGTCCAGGAAGCGGGCGCCCAGGTCCGCACGCGGCGCCTGCCGCGGGATGATGGCCGAACGTGACAGCATCAGGGTGTAGTCCTGGGGATAGACCACGGCCAGCGGCGCGCCCTGGGCGATGCGGTGGCGGGTATAGGATTCCAGCAGGTTGTGCGCCAGCGTGATCTCGCCACGCTGCAGCTTGTCCAGTGCGTCTTCGGTGGACGCATGCACGGCCACGCGGTTGCGGCCGAACGCGGCCAGCAGGGCGCCGGCCAGACTGTCCAGGCGTGCATCCTGCGTGGCCGCCAGGTAGCCGATGCCGCTGCCTTCCACGTCGTAGGTCGAGATCCGGCCGGCCAGCGGCTGGTCGGGGGCTTGCAGCAGCGCCAGCAGCTCGCGGCGGGTGCGGGGCGCACGGGCGGCGTCCAGCGTGCGGGTGTCGTAGACCATCACGATGGCGTCGGTGCCGATGCTGAAGACCTCGTCGCGCCAGTTGGCCCAGGCGGGCAGGGCGCGGGTCTCGGGCGATACGTGGGCTTGGGCGTAGCCGTCATTGACCAGCTTGGTCTGCAGGTCCATGGCGCTGCTGATGATGAGATCGGGGCCGGCCTTGGCATCGGGCGTCCGGGACGCCCGTGCCACGGTGTCGCTGTACAGCGCCTGGGTCGACAGTTCCGTGTATTCCAGCCGCACGCCCGGGTTGAGCCGGCTGAAGTCCTCCAGCACCCCGCGAAACACCTGCACGCTGTTGGATGCATGCACCACCAGCACCTGCTTGCTGGCGGCCGGGCCAAGCGCCAGGCCGTCGCCACTGGTTTCCGCGGCATGTCCAGCGGCTGCCCACAGCAGCGCGGTGCAGGCGGTGGCCAGGCGGGCAAGGATAGAAAGTCTAAGCGTCATGGCGTTTGACCGGTAGGATGATCCGGGCTTGCAGGCCGCCTTCGGGCCGGTTGCTCAGGCTGAGCCTGCCCTGGTGAATGTCGACCACGCGCTTGACGATCGACAGCCCCAGGCCCGCGCCCGGCGTGCGCGGATTGGGCCCACGCGAAAAACGTTCGAAGGCGCTGTGCGCCAAGGCGGGCGCGATGCCGGGCCCGCCGTCGGAGACGGTGATGCGCCAGTGTCCGTCGTCAGGTTCCAGCCGGATGTCGATGTGTCCGTCCGTCGATGCGCCATGGCGCAGGGCGTTGTCGACCAGGTTCTTGAAGGCCTCGCGCAGCATCAGGCTGTCACCGGGCACCCGCGCAGGCGTATCCGGCAAGTGCAGCCGGACGTCAGGCTGCGGATCCGCTTGCGGCACCGTGTCGTACACCGCCTGGCTGAGCAGGTCGGCCAGGTCCACGGGTTCGAACTTGCGCAGGTTGCTGCGGTGAATGACGCTGGCATCGCTGAGCAACTGGTTGACCAGCCGCGACAGCTTTTCGGCATTGCGCAGCACGGCCAGCAGGCTGCGGCGCTGCTCGGCCGGGTCTTCCTCGTCCAGCGCCACCTCCATCTGCGCATGCAGCGCCGCCAGCGGCGTGCGCAATTGATGCGCCGCCTCGGCGATGAACAGGCGCAGCGTATCCAGGTTTTCCGACAGGCGCGCCATGAACCCGTCCAGCGAATGCACCAGCGTGTCGAGTTCTTCGGGCACCGGCGCCGCGATGGGATGCAGGTCCGACGCGCTGCGTCCGGCCAGCTCGCGTTCGATGCGCTGGATGGGCGACAGCGAACGGTGCAGCCCCCAATAGGCCAGCGCCAACGCCGCGGCGGTAAAGCCGATCAGCGCCAACGTGCCTTGCCACAGGATACTGTCGGCCAATGCGTCGCGGGCCTCGCGCGTCTGCGCCACCTGGATCCGCGCGGCTTCCGTGGCGCGCGGGCCGGCCACCTTGCGTTCCATCCAGGCCACGCGCACCGGCTGGCCCTGATAGCTGGCCGCATACAACTGCGGCGTATCAGCCGGGTCCGCACCGCGCGCCGGCGGCGCCGGCAGATCGGCATACCCCGAAATCAAGGCGCCATTGGCCGCCGCCACCCGATAGAACACCCGGTCGCGCGGCGCCTGTTCCAGCAGCGCCAGCGCCGCATACGGCATATCCATCTGCCAGTCGCCCTGCGCCAATTGCAGGCTGTCGGCCATCGACAGCACCGACGCCCGCAGCAACTGGTCATACGTCGTGTCAGCCGTCTGCTGCGCATAGCCGCGCACCAGCAGATACAGCGCGCCCAGCCCCGCCACGAACAGCGCCAGCAGCATCGCCAGCAAACGGCGGCGAACGGAAATGCGCCGGGGGTGCACGGATCAGTCCCGCGAAGAATCAGAGGGCGGTGCAGAGACCTTCGCCGCGCCGGGCAGCGCGGCATCGGACCGGCCCCCGTCTGCCGCGCCGGTCCTGTCCGCCGCAGCCCCGGCATCGCCGACGGCCGTCAGCAGATACCCCGTGCCCCGCTGCGTCTCGATCCGCAATGGCGACCCTTCCAGCTTCTTGCGCAGCCGCGCGATATAGACCTCGATCGCATTCGGCGCCGCCTCGTCATCGAACGCAAACAGCTTGTTCGCGATCTCGGACTTGCTCACCGCCCGGTTCATGCCCGCCAGCAAAATCTCAAGCAGGCTGTATTCACGCTTGGGCAATTCAATCCGCTGCCCCGTCAGACTGACATGCCGCGCCGCGCTATCGATCACCAGTTCCCCAAACCGCAACACCCCCGCCGCCTGCGCACTGGGCCGCCGCAACAACGCCCGGCACCGCGCTTCCAGCTCACGAAAATCAAACGGCTTGGCCAGGTAATCATCAGCTCCCGTATCCAGCGCGTGCACCCGATCTTCAATATCGATCCGCGCCGTCAACGCCAACACCGGCGTCTTGCTGCCCCGATCCCGCAACCGATGCAACACATCAAACCCCGACATCCGCGGCAGCCCGATATCCAGAATCACCAGATCAAAGGTCTCGTACTGCAACACGCCATCGGCACTCAAGCCATCACTCTGAAAATCCACGGCATGCCCCAGCCGCCGCAATCGTCGCACGAGCGCGTCGGCCAAATCTTCATCATCTTCAATAACGAGTATCCGCATCTCCAAATTGTCGCATGCGCCCCACCGCCGACCCCCACCCGACCAGTCACCAGCCAACGTTCAATCTGTCACAAAAATCCCCAAACTCACACCCCCAGCACCGAGCACCACCCCGGACGGCCTACATACCCACCGCTCCCACCAGCAACAACCCCCAACCGGCCCCGACCCCAATATTTCCGACAGGTTCCAGACAGCTTTTCTTCCTAGTCTTGCGCCCCAGCGCCCTGCAAGCCAAGGCCGCACATAACAACGACTAGTCGGAGATACCCCCCTCATGCTTCTGACCCTGCTCGGCTTCGGCATGGTGATCACGTTCATGACGCTGATCATGACCAAGCGCCTGTCGCCCCTGGTTGCCCTGATTCTCGTCCCCATCATCTTTGCCCTGCTCGGCGGCTTCGGCGCCGGCATCGACAAAATGATGCTCGACGGCATCCGCAAGATCGCGCCCACCGGCGTCATGCTGATGTTCGCCATCCTGTACTTCGGTGTCATGATCGATGCCGGCCTGTTCGACCCCATCGTCGGCCGCATCCTGCGCGCCGTCAAAGGCGACCCCCTGAAGATCGTCGTCGGCACCACCGTCCTCGCGCTCGTCATCTCGCTGGACGGCGATGGTTCGACCACCTACATGATCGTCGTCGCCTCCATGCTGCCGCTGTACCGGCGCCTGAAGATGAACGCCCTGTCCATGACCTGCCTGGCCATGCTCGCCAGCGGCGTCATGAACCTGACGCCGTGGGGCGGCCCCACCGCGCGCGCCGCCAGCGCCCTGCACGTGGACGCCGGCGACATCTTCGTGCCGCTGGTGCCGGTCATGGGCGTGGCCATCGTCGCCATCCTGATCCTGGCCTTCTTCCTGGGCCTGCGCGAGCGACGCCGCCTGGGCGTGCTGTCGTTGCCCGACGGTGCCTCGCTGCATGCCGGCTACGACGAAGACGGCCCCAAGAATTTGCCCGAGATCGAAGTCGACCACGACCTGCGCCGCCCCAAGCTCCTGTGGGTCAACGCCGGCCTGACCCTGGCGCTGATGGTCAGCCTGGTGCTGGGCGTGCTGCCGCTGCCCGTGCTGTTCATGATCGCCTTCGCCGTGGCGCTCATCATCAACTACCCCAACCTGGCCGAGCAGCGCCGCCGCGTGGCACAGCATGCCGGCAACGTGCTGTCGGTGGTGTCGCTGATTTTCGCGGCGGGCATCTTCACCGGCATTCTGTCGGGCACCGGCATGGTCGAAGCCATGTCACGCAGCCTGCTGGCCGTGATTCCCGACGCGCTCGGCCCCTACCTGGCCGGCATCACCGCGCTGGTCAGCCTGCCGTTCACCTTCTTCATGTCCAACGATGCCTTCTATTTTGGCGTGCTGCCCATCCTGAGCGAAGCCGCCCAGGGCTATGGCATCAGCCCGGTGGAAATGGCGCGCGCGTCCCTGATAGGCCAGCCCGTGCACTTGCTCAGCCCGCTGGTGCCTTCCACTTATCTGCTGGTCGGCCTGGCCGGCGTGGAATTCGGCGACCATCAGCGCTATTCGCTCAAGTGGGCCACCATGGTCTGCCTGGTGATGCTGGCTGCTGCCCTGGCATTCGGTCTGTTCCCCCTGGTCGGCGCCGTCGCCTGATCCGTTTCGTCAAAGGAGGTCGTTCATGGCTTTGCGCATTGCTTACGTCACCAGCGGGATGGGCCACACCGGCACCGCGATCTGCCAGGCGCTGCACCACGCGGGGCACCGCGTGGTGGCCGGCTGCGGGCCGCGCTCGTCTCGCAAGGACCACTGGCTGAAGGAACAGAAGTCGCTGGGCTACGACTTCATCGCGTCCGAAGGCGACGCCACCGACTGGGCCTCGACCGAGGCCGCCTTCGCCAAGGTGCGCCGCGAGGTCGGCGACATCGACGTGCTGGTCAACAACGCCGGCGCCATGCTGGACATGCGCTTTCGCCAGATGAGCCACGCCGACTGGTCGGCGGTGCTGCGCAGCAATCTGGATACGCTGTTCAACAGCACCAAGCAGGTGGTCGACAGCATGGCCGACCGGGGTTGGGGCCGCATCATCAACATCGGTTCGGTTGCCGCCGAGAAAGGCCAGATCGGCCAGATCAACTACGCCACCGCCAAGGGCGCCGTCATCGGCTTCACCCGGTCGCTGGCGCAGGAAGTGGCTGCGCGCGGCGTGACGGTCAACCTGGTGTCGCCCGGCTTCATCGCCGACGACACCGTCAAGGCGTTTCCGCCCGCGTTGCTGGACCGCATCATCGAAAGCGTGCCGGTCGGCCGGCTGGGCACGGCCAAGGACCTGGCCGGGCTGTGCGCCTGGCTGGCCTCGGACGAGGCGGCATTCGTGACCGGCGCCAACTACGCCATCAATGGCGGCGTGTACATGAGCTAGGGCTTTGCACCGCGCTTGGCGCCTTGCGGCGCCCGCGGGCCTTATTGGCCCCGGCTTCGCAGGAAGTCGGGGATCGAGGTGGCGGTGCGCTTGCAGTCCGCCAGCCATTCCACGCGCCATTCGGTGACGCGTTCGACGGTGATGTGCTCGAACACACCCGGCGTCGGTTCGCCGATGCATTCCCGTTGCCGTACCAGCACCAGCGGATGCTCGGCGCCCGGCGTTTCATCCGCGCATTCGGCGGCTTCCTCGAAGGTGGCGAAGGCGTAGTAATAATCATCGCCCTCGTGCAGGTCTTCGCCACCGGCATGGGGATGCACCCACACCCGGTACTCCAGCACGTCGTCATAGAAATAGCCGCCGCCCGAATGGGTCAGGGCGGGGTATTCGCCGACCAGGTCGGGGTCGATGGCAGCGGGATAGGCGGGCTGGGACGTCATGGTGGGGCTGGGCGTAAAGATCGCGGGATGACGAGTGTAATCGGCGCTTCAGCGTTGCCTCGTTACCGAGCCGTGCATTTGTCTGTGTTACACGTCGATTTGATCGAACTGGATACCCAGCGCAGCAGCGATCCGCTCGCGCGTGCTTCGTCTGGGGTTGGCACCCGGTGCTTCCATCGCGGCGTAGCTGGGTTGTCTTATGCCCAGACGAATCGCCATGTCGGTTTGGGTCACTCCCAGGTATTCGCGCCAGGCACGTGCGATGCTCCAGCCGTTGCCACTCATCAGCATGACGACTTCGTGCGGAATCGTACCGTCGGCGGGAATGTGTCCCACAGGAATAGTCGGAGAGTTCTTTCGCATGCCATGACGTTCCGGTAGAAGCCTGGCTTCATATTTACGTGGACCTACCGGCAGGCGCAAGGCGGTGCAAGTCTTACAGGACGATGTCCGGTGTATTTACGTCGCATTTTCCCCACTCGCAAACATGTCCACCAGCGTCTGTCTCAACCAGCGCTGCGCCGGCACGGTGTCGTTGCGTTGATGCCAGAACAGGCTCAGGATCCGCGGCGGGGCGTGCAGGGGCAGCGGCATGGTGTGCAGGTAGGGCGCGTGCGGCGATTGTGCGCCCAGGTTGCGCGGCAGCACGGCCAGCATGTCGGAATGGCGCACCATCTCGTAGGCAACACCATAGTGGTTGACGGTGGCCACCACGTTGCGTGACAGGCCGCGCGCGGCCAGGTAGATGTCATAGGACGGCAGGGCGGTGCCGGCCAGGCTGACGTCGACGTGGCGCGCCGCCAGGAAGGCGCGGGTGCTCAGGCGTTTCATGGCGGCCAGCGGGTGGCCGGCGCGCATGAAGCAGGCATAGTCCACCCGCCACAACGAGCGTGAGCGGATGTGGTTGGCGTGCTGGGCTTCGTTCACGTAGACGCTCAGCACGCAGTCTACGCGGTTGTCTTCCAGCTGGTCGGCGATGTTCAGCACGGTATTGGGCATTGTGCGCACGCGCGCCAGCGGGGCGACCTGCGCCAGATGGTTGCACAGGCGCGGCATGACGACGCCGGCGGTGTAGTCGGACATCGACAGGCTGAATTCCACCGAGGCCAAGGCCGGGTCGAAGGCCTGCGCGTCCAGGGCGCCGCGCATGCGGCCCAGGGCTTCGCCCAGCTCGGCCCACAGCACGGCGGCGCGCTGGGTCGGCATGACGCCATTGCCGGACCGCACGAACAGCGGGTCCTGCAGCCCGTCGCGCAGGCGGGCCAGCGCGTTGCTGACGGCCGGCTGGGTCATGAACAACGCATTGGCGGCGCGCGTGACGCTGCCTTCCGTCATCAGGGCTTCAAACACCTTGAGCAGGTTCAGGTCGAGCGTACGGAAGGTCATGGCAGGTCATTCACATTGGTGATGCGGGGCATCATAACTATAAATTGGTGCGATAAAACCCCGCGTGCCTATCATGCGTTCTCTCATCCAGTACGGCCCAAGCCGTCGACCAAGGGGAACCGCATGTCCATGATTTCGGGACGCATCGAGCGTCTGCCGTTCGCGCATTTCCATAGACACCTGCTGCTGATGGGCGGGCTGGGTTACATGTTCGATGCCATGGATGCCGCGGTGCTGGCGTTCATCCTGCCTGTGCTGCGCAAGACCTGGGAACTGTCCAGCGTGCAGATCGGCCTGCTGGGCAGCAGCACCTATATCGGCTTCTTCTTCGGCGCCTTGCTGGCCGGTACCCTGGGCGACCTGATCGGGCGCCGCACCGTGATGATCTGGGCGCTGGCGCTGTATTGCGCGGCCTCGCTGGTCAGCGCCTTCGTGAACAGCTGGCCGCCGTTCTTTGCCGCGCGCATCGTCGCAGGGATCGGCACCGGGGCCGAGAGCGCCATCATCGCGCCGTACCTGGCCGAATTCGTGGCCCGGCGATTCCGCGGCAGTTTCACGGGTTCGCTGGCGGGATTTTTCTCGTTCGGGTTCGTGGCGGCGGCGTTGCTGGGGTATTTCATCGTGCCCGCGCACGACGAAGGCTGGCGCATGGTGCTGGTCATCACGGCGCTGCCGGTGGTGATGCTGCTGTGGTGGCGCCGGGCGTTGCCCGAGTCGCCGCGCTGGCTGGAAAGCCGGGGCCGCACGGACGAAGCCTCGCGCATCCTGGACAGGATCGAGGCCGATTTCGTACGCCGGGGCCATGCGCTGGCCGTTGCGCAGCCCGAACCCGCCGTGGCCAGCAGCAAGAGCGGCACGCTGCGCGAGAACTTCAGGTTGCTCCTGGCCGGGCGCCAGGCCCGCATCACCATCATGACGTGGATCATGTGGCTGTCGATCACGTTCAGCTATTACTCATTCTTCGTCTGGATCCCGGGCCTGCTCGTCGAAACGGGCATGAGCATCACCAAGAGCTTCTCGTATTCGCTGGCGATCTATTGTGCGCAGGTGCCGGGCTACTTCAGCGCCGCCTGGTTCAACGAGAAGATCGGGCGCCAGGCCACCATCGCCACCTACATGCTGCTGGGCGGGGCCAGCGCGCTGGGCCTGGCGTTTTCCAGCAGCAACGAGCAGATCATGCTGGCCGGCATCTGCATGTCGTTCTTCATGAATGGCACCTATGCAGGCGTGTACGCCTACACCGCCGAGGTCTTCCCGACCGCGGTCCGTACGACTGGCGCGGGCCTGGCATCGGCCATCGGGCGGGTCGGGGCGATCGTGTCGCCGATCCTGGTGGGCTACCTGTATCCGAATTTCGGCTTCATGGGGGTGTTCGGCGTCACGACCGTCGTGCTGCTGCTGGGCGCCGCCGTGGTCGTGTTGATGGGCGTGCCGACCCGAGGCCGCTCGCTCGAGGAAATCGCCGCAGGAGAAACGCAATGAAGACGATCCGCACAAGCCCGCCGGCACCGGTGGCGCCCGAACTGGACGCGGTGGCAAGCGCCCATGCCGCCACCGATCAGCCGCAGGCGGTATTCGCCGCCGTCGACCGTGCGCTGGCCGTGCAGATTGGCCATCGGTTGTTCACCATCCTGGCCTACGACCCCGACACGGCGCTGGCCACCCGGCTGTATTCGAACCTGCCCGACGCTTACCCGGCCGGCGGCAGCAAGACCGTGGCGCCGGGGCCGTGGACCGAGGCGGTGCTGGATCGCGGCGACGCCTATATCGGACACACGCTGGACGACTTGCGCCAGGTGTTTTCGGACCACGCGCTGATCGATTCCCTGGGCTGCCAGAGCGTGCTGAACATGCCGATCCGCTGGCGTGGCCGCACGCTCGGATCGCTGAACCTGCTGCACGCGGCCCACTGGTACGGCCCGGCCGATGCCGCCGCATGCCGCCCGTACGCGCAGCTGGCGCTGCCGGCGGTCCTGCCGGCCCTGTTGACCCTTTGATTGCGGGAGCATCATGCAAACCTTATTGTTCAAGAATGCCGCGCTGCTGGACCCGGCCCATGGCCAATTGCAGGGCGACCACGATGTGCTGGTCGAAGACGGCCTGATCAAGGAAGTGTCCGACCGGCCCTTGCAGGCCGCCTCGGCGCACGTGATCGACCTGAAGGGCAAGACCCTGATGCCCGGCCTGATCGACCTGCACGTGCATGTGATCGCGGTGGAACTGAACCTGGCGCAGCAGGTGCACATGCCCAACGTGCTGGTGACGTTCCGGTCGGCGCCCATCCTGCGAGGCATGTTGCGGCGCGGCTTCACGACGGTGCGCGACGCCGGTGGCGCCGGCCACGCGTTCAAGCAGGCGGTCGAACTGGGGCTGGTGCAGGGGCCGCGGCTGTTCGTGTCCGGCCGTGCACTGAGCCAGACCGGCGGCCACGGCGACATGCGGACCCGCAGCGATTTCCTGAACGATGATTCGCCGTGTCCGTGCTGCGTGCGGGTCGGCGCGTTGGCGCGGGTGGCGGACGGCGTGGACGCAGTGCGCCGGGCCGTGCGCCAGGAACTGCAGATGGGCGCGGACCAGATCAAGATCATGGCGTCGGGCGGCGTGGCCTCACCGACCGACCCGGTGGGCGCCTGGGGCTATTCCGAAGACGAGATCCGCGCCATCGTGGCCGAGGCGCACGGCCGCCAGACCTATGTGCTGGCCCATGCCTACACGGCTGAAGCCATCGCCCGCGCGGTGCGTTGCGGCGTGCGCACCATCGAGCACGGCAATCTGGTCGATGCCGAGACGGCCCGGCTGATGGCGCAAAGCCAGGCTTTCGTGGTGCCGACACTGGTGACGTACGAAGCGCTGGCCAGCGAGGGCGGCGACTTCGGCCTGCCGCCGGAAAGCGTGGCCAAGATCTCGCAGGTGCGTGATGCGGGGCTGCGCTCGCTGGAGATCTACCGCGACGCGGGCGTGAAGATGGGCTACGGCAGCGATCTGCTGGGGCCGTCGCAGCGCCTGCAGAGCGATGAATTCCGTCTGCGCGCCGAGGTGCTGGGACCGCAGGCGGTGATCGCCAGCGCTACGCGGGTGGGGGCCGAGGTGCTGGGCATGCAGGGCAAGCTGGGCTGCATCGCGCCGGGGGCCATCGCTGACCTCCTGGTGGTCGATGGCGATCCGCTGCGCGACGTGTCCTGCCTCTTGGGCCAGGGTGAGCGGATTCCGCTGGTGGTGCAGGGCGGCAAGGTGCAGTTCGACGACCTGCGCCTGGCCGCCTGATCCGGCAGAGGCCCGACGCCCTGAGGGGGCTGCCGGCGTGTTGACGCAGGGGCGCGCCCGACTAGCGCGCCAGTTTCATCGAGACGTCGGTATGCGTACCGCGATCCAGGTCGGCGCCCAGCGGCATGGTGCATTCCGGCAGGGTAAGCAGTTCGCGGCCGATTTCGCCGGCTTCGATGCGGCGCGCGATATCGTCGAGCAGCAAGGTGCGCGTGGCAAAGCCCTGGCCCTGCAGGTTCCTGGCATTCAGGCGATAGGCCAGATTGGGCTCGCTGCCCTTCATGACGCCCAGATCCAGGATCTGTCCGTGTTCGTTGCGGATCAGCAGATGGTCGGGACGCGCGTAGATGCGGTAGATGCGCCACGGCGATGAGATGGCCGCGTGAGTGGGCCGGGAATCCGTGTGCGACGCGCTGCGTGGCGAGCCGCCAGGCGGCGGGCTCGAAGCGGTGGGCAGCAGCTTGACGCAGGCGTTGGCGAAGCGCGCGACAGAACGCCTGAAGGCGCTCATGTCAGCGCAGCCGATAGCGCGCGGACGGGGCGAGGGAAGGGCGTCGAAAACTGCGGATCGTGCGAGTGCTGCTGCGGCTGCTTGTTCATGGCCGTGCTCCTGTGCATGGCGATGCGGCGAGGGACGCGCGTTCAAGCACCATTCTTTGCAGGATACGCGCTTTACCGGTCGACCGTATGAAAATGCCCAGGGTGTTACGCATAAAGCGGGTTTAACGCCCCAATAGCGTAATTTCTGCGGGATATAAGGCCATTTTTCAATGTAAACCCGGCAATAGTTGCGTGCAGATTTAATAAGGGTGGTAATTGGAAACGCTGATTGACATTAGGTGCCCCTGCACCCATAGTGGACTTGAAGCTTTTCGAGCATCGTGATTATCGTCCGGTCTTGCTCCCCCCTGCGGGGCGCTTCATTGTTCGCAGTCCTTTCCTTGACAGGCTCACTCTCGCGGGCGCTGTCCGCTATTTAAAGGAAGGGATTATGGAAACCGGAATCGTCAAATGGTTCAACGATGCCAAAGGCTTTGGCTTCATCATGCCCGAGAACGGCGGCAAGGATTTGTTTGCCCACTTCTCGGAAATCGTGAGCGACGGCCACAAGGTGCTGCTTGAAAACCAGCGCGTCAGTTACGTCACGGCTCAGGGCGCCAAAGGCCCCCACGCCACGCAAATCCGCACCTTGTGAATGAAGGCCCCGTGGGGCCTTTTGATCAATGACGGGAGGCTTATGCTTCACAACAACATGGTTTACAAGGGCTACCGGCTGACCGCCGCGGTATCCCGCATTTCGGTGGGCGGCTCCAGCCGGCCCGCATTCACCGCAACCGTGGCCGTGGAACTCGCTGCTGACCAGGATCGTCTCGGCGAACCCTATGTCGTGCCGCTGTTCGCATCGGGCGGCTTCGTGTCCAGCCCGGGCATGGCAGTGGATGCTGCGATCAATCATGGCCGCACCGTGGTCGACGCGCATGCCAGACCGGCATGAACGTTAGCGCCGGCGCTGCGCCACCCCGGCGTATGCGCATTGCGGCAATCCAAACAACATGGCCGCCCAGGGCAACCGGGCGGCCTTCTTGTTTTTCAGCGGTGCCAACGCCAGGGCGACTAGTGTGTCGGCGCAAAGGCATCGGGCGCTGCGGGCGATGAGCCCGTCAGACTACAGGGCAAAACGGGCGGACCGGTAAAGCGGGCCGCAGAGACATTCAGGTGCTTTGCGCGTTGGACGAAGCGGGGGCCTTGTCCTTGTCGACCTGCGCTTGCTTGCGTGCAGCGTCTTCTTTCTGTTGCTGGGTTTGCTGCTCTTGCTGCTTGTTGGGGGTCTGGTTCTGGTCCGGTTGGCTGGACGAAGCCTGGTAGCGGGTAGGGAAAGTCATGGTGCGTACCTCTTGGGTTGGTGCGGCGAGATGCCACCAACCCACGGTAGTCCCTTGCCGCGGCATTCCCTACCCTTCATTTGCAACAAACAATCCGGGGCCCGGCCGCGCGGAGGTTGCGATCCGCGCGGCCGGGTTCGGCGCTACAGGCCGAACGCCTGCCGTTCCTCCTGGCTCAGCCTGGCCAACTGGGCGGGAGTCAGCGCCCCGTCGCCCACCACCTGCACCATGTTGTTGGGCCGATAGGACGACACCTCTTGCGAGGCACCGGCCGGCGGCGGGGGCGTCGCGCCGGCCGCCGGTTCGGCACCGTAGCCGAGGATCTGCACGTTGATGATGGACGGCTGGTTCTGACGCGCCTGGTTCTGGCTGCGCTGGGCCGAGTCCTGTGCTGCATTGACGGCGGAGGTCGCGGCGCTGCTGGCCGAGGTCAGCGCGCCGGTGTTGACCGCCGACGCGACGGGCATGCCGGTGCTTTCTCCCTTGGCCTTGATGTTGGCGGCGTTCAGCACGGTCTGCGCCGCGATGTTGACGTTGCCCGACACGCGAATGCCGGCCTCGCCCGCATCGATCGTGCCCAGCGGCGCGTACAGGTCGACGTCGCCGGCCGGCACTTCGGCCAGCGGCGCCAGCGTGGCGATGCCGGCGCCGGTGGCGGGCGCGGCCGGCGCCAGGCTGATGTTGCCCACGCCGTCATAGCGCCGGAACGGCGGGGTGTAGACCACGGTGGTCTTCGAACCGCGGCCGGCGTTGATGTCGCCTTGCGCCGACCACGCCAGGATGCTGCCGCCAAAGGTGGTCATGACGCGGCTCTGGCCCAGCAGGATGCTGTCGCGGGCATAGAGCTCGATGCCGCCACGGCCCTGCGTGACCACGCCCGCGGTGGCTGGCGGCGCCGTCCCTTCGATGCCGTACACCTGTGCCCCACCCGGCGTGAGCACCTGGATGTCGCCGCCGTTGCGGGTCTGCACGCCGGCACCGCCGTACATGGTGATGCTGCCGTCATAGGTGCCTGCGTGCGGGAACAGCGTGGCGATCGCCTGGCGGCCACGCAGATAGCTGCCCGGGCGCGGGCTGCCCTTGTCGTTGTATTCGCGGCCGCCAGCACGCAGTTCGGCGAAGTAGACCTGGCGGGCGAACACACGCTGCTGTTCGGGCGCCAGGGCGTCGAAGAAGGCGCGCGCGTCAGCCGTGCTGCCGGCGAAACCGTAGGTCTGCGTGAGCCACAGCAGCAATTCGCTTTCGTAGGTCTTGAAGGGCAAGCCCTGGTCGGTCAGCGGACGGGCCGGGTCGGCGGCGTGGCCGGCGTCCAGGTAGCGGCGCAGGAAGCCGGCGTAGTCGGCGCCCTGGGCCCCCAGGCCGGCTTGCAGGGCGATACTGGCGCCCGGGCGCAGGTCGCCCGGCGCCAGGGGGCCCAGGCTGGTGGCGGCGGCCTTGTCTTCCATCAGGATATGCCGGCCGGCGCTGATTTCCAGCGTGCCGGGACCCGCTACCGTGAAGTTGCTTTGGATGACGTCGCGGCCGGCTCGCACCAGGGAGACGTCGCGCGGATCGCCGTGGATGAACAGATTGTTGTTGTAGACGAATGTGACGGGATACATGGTCCAGTCCATCGAGCCGGCGGGGCTGCCGCTGCCGACGATATCGCGTCCGGCCAGCATGCGCACGGCGCCGCCGCCGGAATACCACTGCTTGCCCGTCAGGCTGCCCGGGTCGCCGAAGCGGATGTGGCGGCCGCTGGTGACGCCGACCAGGTCGCCCTCGACGGCGTAGAAGCGCGACGGTTCCGTCGGGCCGGTGGTCGCGGCGGAGTCGGGGCCGAAGGCGAACAGCACCCGGTCTCCATAGGTGCCATCCCGCGACAGCGTCGTGGGGCCCCACAGGATGGCGCTGCTGGTGGCGCTTTGCACCATGCCGACGAACGCGGGCTTGAAGATCGAGGCCACCGAGTCCGCCGCGGCGCTGCTGCGTCCCAGGGGGGCGTCGCCGCCGTAGATGGACTGGCCGGCCAGCAAGTCCAGGCGGGCGCCGGGGCCGGGGGCCAGCAGGAAGGGGGTCTTGTAGTAGATGTTGCCATTGGCCGCGACGGCCGAGAGTTGCGATGGGTAGGTCACCGCCAGGTCGTTGCCCGCCGCCCGTGTGTAGATCGGGGAGACGTTGCCGCCCGCCGAGAACATGTCCACGGCGCTGTTGGCGGTCCAGAGCGAGAACCAGGATTGCGAGCCGTGGATGCCGGGCGTGCCGTCGGCCTGCAGATAGGGCATGAGCACCGGCGCCAAGGCGCGTCCAGGATCGTCCGCGGCGCCGATGGCCAGATCGCCCAGGCTGTCGACGCGGAACGCGCTGTCACCCACATTCAGCACCAGGGCGCCGGAAGGGGTGGCATCGGCGGCCTGGAAGCGGTCCAGGGCGCGTACATCGCGCGTCGCCCGGATGTTGTAGAGCGGGTCCAGGCGGCCGAACGAGGCAGCCTGCAGCAAAGTCCGGCCGCGCAGGTTGGTGACCGCGCCGGCCGATTCGAACATGTTGGGCAGTGCCGGATTCAGCTGGCCTCCGACGCGCAGATCGATGTCGCCGCCGCCTGTCAGGGCCAGACTGCCGTCCGCCAGCACACGCCCCGTGCTGCCGACCGCCAGCACCAGGGATTGGCTACGGCCGTTGATCTGGCGTTCGCTGTAGCTCACGCCGTGCGAGAGTTGCAGACCCGCGCTGCCGCCGACATCGACGCTGAGGTTGCCCCCGCCCAGCGTGCCGAAACCGGTGAAGCCGATCAGTTCGTCTCCAGGCTGGCCGCCGTTGATGGAGGCAAAGGTGCCGAAGTTGATCCACCATGCGGTGGGTTGCGCCTGGCCGATGGCAGCCGTGCCGGATCCTTGGCGCCAGAGCCAGTTGCCGACGTCCGAGCCGTTGTAGCCAAGCGCGGTGTCCAGTGGCCGTCGATAGCCGGATTGGGGACGGGCCAAGGTATCGCCGATCAGGTTGGCGCCGGCGCGGATCGTGAGATTGCCGCCGCCGTCGGGATACCAGGCGCGGTAGACGCTTTGCGGGCCGCCATTGACGTAGGGATCGAAGGCGCCATTGTCGTCGGCCAGCACGCGGCCGCTGGGGCCGGCGTGGCGCGGCGCATTGTATGGGTCGTTGGGACGCAGTGCCGTTGTGGACGTGCCCGCGGTGTAGACGCCATAGAGGGAATGCATGCGGAGGTCGCCACCGGCTACGAGGTCCAGGTCGCCGGTGCCGGTGCGCAGCACGCTGAAGCGGGCCGTGGCAGGCTTGCCAATGTAGTTGCGGGGATCGTTGGGGATGCAGTATTCGGGCGCGGTCTTGCAGAGTTCCGACGCGGAATCCATACCGATCACATCCCTGACGAACTGATCGTCCATCACGGTATCGAACAGCTCCGGCATGCCAAATTCATCGGCGGCCTGCTGGCTCCAGCGGTAGTTTCCGGGCGCGTCGTAGCCATATTGGCCGTAGTGGCTGTCGGCCAGCACCAGATTGCCGCGCGCGCTGCCGTACTGGGTGGTGCGCGTATCGGCGCCGTTCAGATCGGCGCCGCCCGCCAGCCGCAGGGACCACGACTGCGTGCCTTCGGGCAGCATGGGCGCGATGGCCCAGGCCTGGCCCTGCACGCCGTTGACGGCCGGGCGCAGGTCGACATAGTCCACGCCGGCCAGCAATTGCACCTTGGTGCCGGACGGGATCAGCCCGCCGCGCGGCAGGGTCACATCGCTTGCCAGCCGGACCTGGTTGGCGTGGAAATAGGCTTCGGGCAGGTTGGGCAGGGCGATGCCGGCGGGCCAGGTGACCGGCCCCAGGAAGACAGCGGCCATCACGCGCCAGCCCGCCGCCAGCTTCATGTCCGCGGCCAGCGTCAGCGCTTGCGGCAGCACGGTACCGGCGGCATAGGCCAGGCTGCCATCCGGGTTGAGGATGGCGGATGACAGCACGGTGCCGGCGGGCAGCGTCAACGGCTGGGCGAGCGGCGCCGTGACGGGCAGGACGGTGCCCGGCGGATAGGTGCCGCCCTGCAGCGGCACGTCGTAGTTCAGCACCGAGCCGCCGGGAAACAGCGTGCCGGCCGCCAGCGTCACGCCGGCATGCGGCGTGACCATGTCGCCGCCCAGGAAGTCATAGCCGGGCAGCAGTCGCCAGCCGTCGGCATCCTGCTTGATGTCGGGCGGCGGCGCGAAGCCGTCGTTGATGCTGCCGTGAATCTGCAGATCGCCGCCGGCGCGGATGACCAGGTTGCCGACTTCGCCCGAGCCGTAGACGGCCGGATTCAACCGGGTGTTCGGGTTGAGGCTGGCGTAGCGCATGCCCGACAGGTCCAGGTCGCCCTGCACCACCAGGTCGCCGTCGGGCGTGGCGCTGCGGATCTCCACGCCGGGTCGCAAGTGCAGGGCGTCGGCGTAGGGGCGCAGGCCGGCCAGCTTGTTGTCCACCAGGTTGCGATTGGCCAGCGCGTTGTCGATGAAGTCGCGGCTGTCACCGTTCAGGCGGTTCAGGTAACCCTGGTCGATGATCTGGTAGGGCTTGCCGCCCGCGTTGTTCTCGGTGCCGACGGGCGCGTCGGCGTAGACCCATACGCCGTTGACGGCGATGCTGCGCGCGCCGCGAATGTCCAGCGGCCCGCGCGCATCGATATCGATGTCGCCGCCGATGCTGCCGCCCAGGCGCGGCGCGTTCAGCTCCAGCGTGCCGCGCGGCAGGCCGTCGTTGCGGGCGGACTCGGTGCCCGCGCGCAGGTCGATGCGGGCGCCGCCGTCCAGTTGCAGCGTGCCCGTGCCCGAACTGAGCTCGACGATGGCGCGGTTGGGGGCATCGATGATCTTGCCATAGGTGTCCACGCGCAGCGTCGTCCCATGCGTATCCAGCACCGCGCTGCCGGCCAGGCGCAGGCCGTCGCGCGCCGCCAGCCGGATGCTGCCGACCCCGGCGCCGCTGGCGTCGATGCGGCCGGCGACCGTGAGGCTGCCCGCGTCGACGGAGATGTTGACCTCGCGGGCACGCACCTCGTCGCCGATGACGAGGTTGCCGCGCTTGACCTGGAAGCTGCGTGCCCCGTAGACCTGGCCTGCGTTCAGCCGCTGGTTCAACGCGGAAAAGTCCACCTGCTGGGCGCGGATGTCGACGGCGCCGTAGGCGTAGGGCACCCGCGTGCCGCCTGCGTCGTAGTCGCCCGAGGCGGATCCCAGGATGCTGCCTTGCAGGTCCACGCGGCCGGCGTTGTTATCCAGCGCGATGGCCGTCAGGCGGCCGGCGCGGTTGTAGTGGGCCGACAGGTCGATGCGGCTGCCGGCTGCCTGAGTGATGTCGCCGTGGCGGCTTTCCAGCGTGACGTCGCCGCCCCAGCTGTACTTCACCACGTCGTCGAACAGGACCGATCGACCGGCCAGGTCCAGGTCGGCGCCCGCGTTCAGCTTCAGGGCGTGATCGGCGCGCAGGGCAATTTTGCCGGTGGGCAGCGCGATGCGGCCATTGATGTTCACCGTACCCGCATCCAGCGTCAGGTCCGCGCCCAGGCCGCGTGGCGCAGGCGTGCCGGCAAGCGGATTCAAGGTGATGGCGTTGCCGGCCTTGATGCGATTGACCGAGGCGGACTCGCCGGTCAGCAAGGGGGTTTCCAGGGTGATCGAGCCGCCATGGTATTGCCAGCCGGTGGCGGCGTCGTAGGCGCCGCGGGCCTGGTAGACGTTCAGGCTGCCCTGGTGGTTGGCGGTGATGCGGTCGGTGGCACGCAGGGTGACGTCGGCAAAGCCCAGCGTCAGCCGGGCGTTGTCCAGTTCGCGCCGCGGCTGGGTGTAGGGGCCGTAGCCCAGTTCGATGCGCTCTGCCTCGATGTGCAGGCGGCCGCTGCCCGTACCGGCGCCGTTGGCGATCACGCCCACCGGCGGCAGCACGGAACCGTTCCAGATCAGGTTGCCCGCGCGGATCGTGGCGACGTCGGCCGCCTGGCCGTAGCCGTAGATCGCGGGGGTCGTCAGCGCCAACGTCTGCAGGCGCGATTTGCCCGTGGCCGGGTCGGTCGTGTCCAGCGAGACGCTGTCGAAGAAGTTGAACGAATCGGCCACCGCCAACGTCAGCATCTCCAGCGCCGGCGCGCCGTAGCGGGTGTCGCCGGCCATCAGGCGGTTCAGCAGCGCCTGGTCCAGGGTCAGGCCGCTGGCCAGCCCACCGCGCGCCGCGGCGGCGGCCAATGCCGCTTCGCTGCCCGCGTTGATGGCGCCGACCGCCAGGGTCAGGTAGCGGGCGCCGTAGCTGGCCGAACTGTCCAGCTCGAAGGCCTTGTTGGTGGCGGCGGCCAGCGTGCCTTCCGTGTAGAGCAGTGCTTCACCCGTGCAGCCCGATGCGCCGCAGACGCCGATGCGGATGGGGCCTGAGCCGGCAGGCGGCTGGTCGGCGGCCGGGGGCAGGACGTTGAGCCAGCCGTTGGACACCGCCAGCATGCTGCTGGGGCCGGGACCGTACGTATATCCAGTGAATGAATCGAAGGGGGCGCGGCCCTGGCCGATGGTGTTGATGCCGGCGCCGCGTTCGATGACGATGCCGGCATCCGGGTCGCTGGTGACCAGGAACACTTCCGCGGCCCGCAGCGTGGCGCCGCTGCGCAGGGCAAGGCCGCCGAAGTGGGTTCCGGCGTAGCCCATGTTGACCAGATTGCTGTCGTACACATAGTCCACGCTGGGCACCGCGCCCAGCACCATGCGCGGCGCGCCGATGGCATTGAGCTGCCCGGCATCCAGCGAGATGCCGACGAATCCCGGCGTGCGTCCGGCGCCGGGGGCAGTCACTTCGACCCGATCTCGCGTGCTGTCCTTGGAGACCACGGCAAGGGTGCCGCCGTAGCCGCCGGCAGCGGCCGAGAAATCGGCCTTGCCCGCGAAATAGAACTCCTGTCCGGGGATGGCCTTTGCCAGGCCGATCTTGAGGGTCCGGGCGTCGGCGGGCAGGACGGCTCGAGGCATGCCGCGCCGGGAGGACTCGGCGGCCACGAAGGTGGCGTAGTCCATTTCGTTGTACTGCGAGTACTGGCGCAGGACCGGGCCGGAGGTGACCAGCAGTTGTTTCGCGATGGCGTCGGCGGTGCCGGCGGCGCTGTTGCCGAGGCGACCCGCGATAGACCAGGAGCCGTTTCGCAGGGCCTGTGCACCGCTGCCGGTCTGGCCTTGGGCCGCCCCATTGATTTCCACGCGGAAGGCGCCGGGCATCAGCGCATAGGTGGCAGGCATCAGCGTGTAGGTGCCCGCGGGCAGGCCGGGTACGCCCGCGCCGATGGTCATCTGCTGGCCGATCTGCGGCTGGCTCTGGCCGGCGTCCGGGGCCGTGGGCGCGACCTGGGGCTGCGTGCCGGGCACCAACGCATAAACGGGGTTGGTGGACAGGCTCGGCAGCGTGAAGCCGCCGCCCTGCGCATTGACCTGCACCAGCGGGCTGAAGCGGGCGTCGGTAGAGCCGCCGCGGCCCGAGACGAAGCCGGCCCCCAGCAGCTGGCCGCCGCCGGAAACGTCCACGCCCGCACCGTCCAGGATGCGCACGTTCTCGGCGCCCAGGGCGATGCCTCGGGTGAGCTGGGCGTCGATGGTGGCGGCGCCCGCGCCGGTCAGCACGATGTCCTGCCCCGCGTACTTGTAGCTGACGCCGTCCACCGTGCCGCCATAGGGCATGACCAGACCGCGGCCGCTTACCGAGGTGACGCTGCCGGGCAGCAGGGTAACGCGCGAGCTGACGCCGAAACGTTCGTCTGCCAGGCCGATTTCCAGCAAACCCATCGGGGCACGCACCACGCCGCCTTGTTCGATGCTGTCCGCGGCCAGCATCAGCGCGCCGAAGGCACTGTAGGGCATGTCGGGCAGGTCAGGGGTGCTGCGCCCGATGATGATGCGGCTGCCTTCTTCATAGCCGGGCTTGCCGTCGCGCGTGCCACCCGCACCCGCGATGATGCGGGTGATGGCGCCCGTTTCCGGGTAGATCTGCGCGGCGGTAAGCGTCAGGCTGCCGGGCGTGCTGAGCTGGGTGGTGTAGACCTGGTTGGTCCTGTCCAGCGTTCCCAGTCCACCCAGGATGCGGATATCACCCCGGCTGTACAGTTCAGCCATGGGAAAGCCCGTACCGGTATGGCTGACCCCCTGACCCGACGGCGAACGATGGGTCGACAGCGCATCGAGCCGCACGTTATCGCGGATGTCGATCAGCCCGGCCTCCACCCGCAGCACCGATTCGCTGGTCCGGGTGGCGGGCGGCAGCGTGCCGGAGGGACGCTCGTAGCCTTCCTTGGCGTTCGTGTCGGTCGCGCCTGCCAGCAGGACGTAGGGGGCAGCCAGCCGTACGTTGGCGGTCGGGCGGGAGTCGGCCGTCATGCCGAACGACCCCGCGATCAGCCGCAGGCTCTGGCCCAGGCGCAGTGCGACATCATCCGCGAAGCCGAGCTGTCCGTTTGCCAGCAGGTTCAGCGTGCCGAAGCCGCCTTGCTCCACTTGCGACGCGCCCAACGCAGCGCGTCCATAGACCAGGTGGTCGGCCGCCAAGGCAGCGTCACCGTAGGCGGCCAGCGCATCGGGGGCGGCGTCCTGCGACAGGACGAGACTGCGCGCGCCCTTGATGCGGTTGCCGATGGCGCCGCTCTTGTAGGCGGGGTTGTCCAGGGCCACGCTCAATGAACCGCCCGCCGCACCGGCTCCGCCGGCACGGGCCACCATCCGGCCATCCAGGTACAGGCCGTTGCCCGAGCTGATCGCGATGGCGCCGCCGGCGCTGGCCACGGCGGTGGGCTCGCCATTGGCCAGCAGGGTGGCGGCGCTGCCCGAGGCGTCCAGCAGGCTGCCGGGTCGCAGCACGACAAAGACGGCGGGCGCAGCCACGCTGCCCTTGGCCACGTCCACCATGCTGCCCAGCGTGATGACCCCGCCGTCCTGGACCTTGCCGTACACCTGCCCGTTGCGATTGAACGCGGTGGCCGCGCGAGCGGCCACGTCCAGCACGGCGTGTTCGCCCACCCAGATGGACCGGCCGGAGCCTTGCGCCGCCAGGTCCTCCATTTGTGTACCGCCGGCCGTCGAGACCGTGATGCGGCCGCTCCAGGCATTGAATGTTCCGTTCAACGTGACCTGGCCGATGCCGGCCAGGTTGATGCGCTGGCCCGGGTCGACCTCGATGCGTGCACGATCTTGGACCACCAGCGAGGTGGCGGCCACGTCATTCGGCGAACTGAGCAGCGTGCCCGCCTGCAGCAGCAGACTGGCCCCGCGGCGTTGCGTCAGTACGCTCTTGACGGGGTCTTCCTGATAGAGCGCCGGGGTCCATGTCTGCAGGGCCTGGGCCTTGTGCTGCGCGGCGCGGGCGCCCCAGGCATAGCGCTGTACAGGCATCTGCACGCGCAACTGCGTGCCGGCGGTGACCGCCAGCCCATGCGTGCCGATCACGTCATATTGCGAGAAGCCTTGCGAGAAGTCGTCAGCCACCAGCACCGATACGCCGGTCGGCGCCGGCTCGTTCCGTGCGTCCGGGCGCACGACGCGCACCTGGTAAGCCTGCAATGTCAGCTTGCCGCCGCCGTCCACGCCGTAGCCCTGCAATGTCGCCTGTTGCTGCAGCACGCCCGCGGCCCCGCCCGACCCGGCCTCCAGCAGGATGTCGCCGCCGCGACCGTTGCGCGTCTTGCCTGTGGCCAGCATGGCGGCGCCACCGCTGGCATCCACCGCGCTGCCTGGCGCCAGCGACACGTCGCCGGTGCTGCGCAGGGCGACCGAACCGCCGTTGCGGTAGGCGATGCCGGGCGAGGCGGCGGGGTCCAGGCTCAGGTTGCTCCACAGACCGCCGACGTCCAGGGCCGCGCCCGTGGCGAGCGTGATGCCGACGGACTTGCCGGCCGTTGCGATGACGGGGGTATCTTCCACCCGGCCGTTGCCGCTGAGCTGACGCAGCATGTTGCCCGCCTGGATCTTGCCGCCCGCGGCCGAGATGCTGGCATTGATGTCGACTTGGGGCGCATACAGCACCACGCCCGCGCCGGGCGCCATCGTCACGGCCTGGTCCACCGCGACGCGTTCCTTGCCGGCCAGCCGCAGGTAGCCCAGGCCAATGGCGTTGAGCCAGGCGGTGTCCAGCCGGATCTCGTCGGCGCCGGTCGGGCCGGCACCCACCACGACATTCGTGGCCAGGCCCGTCAGGCCCCAGTTCAGCGCGCCGGCCGCGGCGTCGTACAACGGCGTATAGCTGCCGACCAGCAATTGCGCGCGGCGCGCCAGGGCGTTTTGCGACGGGTAATCGCCTTCCAGGTCCCCCTGCGGCGTATCGGTCTGCCGGGCGCCCTGGTAGACCTCGCCGGTCAGGTCGCCGGCCAGTTGGGCCCGGGTGGTCGCCACCACCAGCGTGCCCGCGTCACGGCCCACGGTGTAGCCGTTTTCAAAGCGTTCACGCGGGGCGAGGAGCGGGTTGTAGAAGACGCGTGTGGCCGTCTCGCCCCAGCGCGCATGTTCCTGCTCAAAGCCCTTGTACAGGCCGGTGTACAGCAGGTCGCCGGGGGCGCGCGACACTTCGTACAGGCGGCCGTCGCTGCCGCGCAGCCAGCTTTGGCGGATATAGCCGTCCTGCACGTCCAGCGTGCCGCCGGACAGGTTGATGTTCGAGCCGGCGCGCGTCACCAGTTCGCCTCCGGCGAAAGTGGCGGTGCCGCCCTGCGCCAGCCATTCGGCCGCGGTGTGGCCGCTGGTGGCCAGGTAGCCGCCCACTTCCAGCAGGCCGCCGCTGGTGTACCAGCGGTCGCCGGCATAGCCGTTGGTGCCGCTGGCCACCTTGACCAGCGTGCGCCGGTCGATCCAGACGTCGTTGCTGTTGAGCAGCTTGC
This sequence comes from Achromobacter sp. NCFB-sbj8-Ac1-l, assembly GCF_052695805.1. NCBI lineage: Bacteria > Pseudomonadati > Pseudomonadota > Betaproteobacteria > Burkholderiales > Alcaligenaceae > Achromobacter > Achromobacter sp. NCFB-sbj8-Ac1-l. Next base: position 1,280,811 of record NZ_CP199812.1, read on the forward strand.
TGTCGCGATTGATCGGCGCATCGCGCTGTTCGTTGCCCTGCACGTTGATCTGCAGGGTGTTCGATTCCATCGATACCTGTACGCCGATGGCACCCGCCACGTCCAATTGGGCGCCGCCGTCCAGCACGGTCCGCTTCCTGGCCGACACGGCGATCTGGCCGCCGGTGGCCAAGGTGGTCGAACCGTTCTCGAAGGTGGCGAGATTGCCCGTCACGACTTCGATGCGGGACAGGTCGCGACGGTCGGCGATGGGGCTCAGGTTGTCGAAGGCCGCGCCGGTCTTGTTGTCGGGCGTGCCGTCCAGCGTCTTGATCGCGGCGGCGCGTTGGCTGTCCAGGCCGGTGACGGCGGAGGCTTCCAGGACGACCGCCGTGACGCTGCCCGCGCCCAGCGTGACGCTGCCGGTGGCATCGCCGGCGCGGTTCAACAGGTGAATGGCGCCGCGCGTGCCGATGTCGGTGGTGGCGATCAGCACGCCGTCCTGGCGCACCTGGCTGCCGGTCAGGGTGATGTCGCCGGTGGGGGCGCTGACGAGGCCCGTGTTGGCGACCCGTCCGGCGGTGCTGCCGGGCTTGAGCGTGGCGCTGACTTCGTTGCCGGTGGTGGTGGACTTGAGGTTGCCGTCGGTGCCGTAGCCTTTGCGGATGTAGAAGTCGTCGCCCGCGGCCAGCGCCGCTTGCCCGCCCGGGGTGGTGATCGTGCCGCCGTTGTGCACTTCGCTGCCCAACAGCAGCACGTAGCCGCCGCCGCGCGTGGCGGTATTGGAGGCCGCGGTGTCGATCCGTGCGCCGGCCAGCACCTGCACCTGCCCGATCGCATCCTTGAAGGCGGGCAGGGTGCCGTCGGTGTCGGTATAGATGCCCTTGTCGCGAAACTGCGTGTCCGTGATGGTGGCCGCGGCCGCCACCAGATTGCGCACATTGACCTGGCTGGTGCCCGTAAAGATGACGCCGTTCTGGTTCACCACCAGCACGGTGCCGTCGGCCTTGATCGCACCGTGGATCTCGCTGGGCATGGCGGATGCGCCGACCACGCGGTTCAGTACCGCGTCGGTCGCGTTCTGCTGGAACTGCACGGTGGTGTTGCGGCCCACGTTGAACGTATCCCAGTTCAAGATGGCGCGGGACTGGGTCTGTTCGATGGTGATGATCTGGCGACCGCCTTCCTCACGGGCCCGGGCGGTTCTCGCGCCTTCCCATTTGGCCAGGGCGCCGCGGGCTTCCCACAGGCCGCCTTCGACCAGGCCGTCGGGTACGCCTGCGGCATTGGCCGCGGCGGTCGTACGGGCCGCCGCTAGCGCCGCCTGTTGCGCGGCGACGGCGGCGGCGGTGCGGTTCAGGTTGTCCAGCGACTTCTGCAACTGTTGGCGCGCTTGGGCCTGCTGACGCGCGCCGGTGCCGATGCCCGCCATGCTGCCGTCGGGCATGCGGCCCGTGCGCTGCGCCGTCGACTGCATCGCGTTCTTGTCGGCGAACCAGCCGGGGCTGAAGGCGCGTGCCTGGGCCTGGGCCGTGCCGCTCCAGCCGCCAGCCAGCGCCAGCACCGCCATCGCGTGCGACAGCGGACGCAGGCGCCAACCAGGACGACGGCGCGCCGTGCGGCGCAATAACGAAGCGGACGAACGGGCGGACGAGGCGGAGCGGGCGGCAGGCTGGGCGGACGTAGACGAGGACATGGCGTGATTCAGGAATGTCGATGAAGGGCGCCAGTGACATGGTCACCGTGCCCGCTTACTCATCTAGTCGAATGACCCCCGCGCAGTCGGCACAGGAAACCGCGTGAATTTTTTATGACAAACGCGTCTCGGCGGCTTTCAGGGGCGGCGGCTGCGGTCAGCTCAGAAACACCACGTCGCCCACGCGCCGCACGCTGGCGCCATACAACTGCTGGATCTGTGTGATGGCCTGGTCCAGGTCCTTGACCTCGTAGCGCGCGCTCAGGCGATGGCGGGCCAGCGCGTCGTTCATCAACACCACGCGTCCCGGGCGGTAGCGGTTGATTTCGTCGATCGCCTGCTTCAGCGGCAGGTCGTGGAAGCTGACGATGCCCGCGCGCCAGTCCGAGGCGTCCTGGGCGATGGTGGTCGGGGGCTGCATGGCGTCGGCCGTGTAGCGCAGCTGCTGGCCGGCCCGCAGCACCAGATTGGCATCCTGGTGCTGCACGTTGATTTGGCCGGCGTTGCAGCGCAATTGCACCTCGCCCTGCGCCAGGCGCCGTACTTCGATGTCGCCGCTGGCAAGGGTCATGCGGGCGGCGCCGGCCAGCACCGTGCACGGCTGGCTGCGCGCCGCGTGGATGGCGGCTTCGCCCGCGACCAGTTCGATTTCCGGCAGGCCGCCGCGGGTCGAGACGTTGACGCTGGTCTGCGTGTTCAGCGCCAGGGTGACCTGCTGGCCATCCAGGGCGACGCTGCGCTGTTCGCCCGTGGCGGTGCGGTAGTCGGAATTGAATTCGGACCATGATGGCCATAGGCCCCAGGGCGGGCGCAGCACGCCGGCGACCGCCAGGCTGGCGAAGGCGGTTGCGCCACCGGCCAGCAGCCAGCGCCGACGCGGGTCAGCGAGATGGGGACGGCGTGGCGCGGGGTGCGCCGCCGCATAGGCCTGCGCGACCTGGCCCAGTTCGCGCCAGGCGCGGGCCGCTTCGGCCCAGGCGCGCTCGTGCGCCGGGCTTTGCGCTCGCCAGGCCTGGAACGCCGCGCCGTCCTCGGTGGTGGGGGCGCCGGTCGCCAATGTGCGTGCCCAGGCATGGGCCTCGCGCGCCAGGGCGGAGTCGGGCAGGGGGCCGGAGGACGGTTGGGGGCTCATGGGTATCGCTGGCTGCGCGCGGCCGTTATCCGCCGCTTTCATACTTAGACGATCCGGCGTTGGGCAAACGGAACCCGGAACGCCAAAAAAATACACTTTCTTTCATTTATTCCTGCCCGCGCGCCATGGCCCTGACACAGTGTTCGTGTGCCGTCTGCAATTCGCGGCCCACCAGCCGCACCGAGATGCCCCAGCGCTTGGCCAGGTCGGGCCGCGACAGGCCCGCGACCCGCGCCGCGATCAGGATGTCGCGCTGGCGCGGCGTCAGGGCGTCCAGCGCCTTGAACATGTGGTCCATGTCCGAGCGCGATTCGGCGATGCCGGCCGGCCCGGGGGCGTCGTCCTGCACATCGAAGAACTCGCTGACTTCGCTTTCGCTCAACAGGCGTACGTCCTGGCGGATGCGGTCGATGGCGACGTGCACCGCGGTATTGACCAGATAGGTCTGCGGATGCCGCACCTCATCCAGGTCGTCGCGCGCCGACAGGCGCAGGTAGGCGTCGTGCAGCGCGTCGCCGGCCAGGTCGGAGGCCCCGCCCAGGCGTCGCGCCACCTGCCGCCGCAGCGCTTCATAGCGCTCGGCGACCAGGCGGCGCAGATTGGCCAGGCCGGCGCCGCTCATCGCCGGCAGCCGCCGTAGCGGCGGGCCGCCTCGGGGGTGATCAGCAGGGTGGCGGGCAGGCCGAAGCCGGCGGGCGGCGCGCCGATGGGCAGGCCTTCCAGGGCGTCCTGCAACCGTGGCCCCATATCGGGCCGCCCGGTGGCGTAGGCCTGGGCCCCGCGAATGACGTGGGTCCCGTCCAGCGGCACGCGCAAGGCCACGCGATAGTCGCCGATGTGCAGATCAGGGCGGGCGCACAGGGCATCCAGCACGCGGCGCTGCAGCCGGCCGTAATACTGCTGGCGGGCCGTCTGCGACGTTTGCGGGGCAGGCGCCGGCGGCGTTCGCACGCGGGGCATCAACAGCAGCGCCCGAGGCGCCGTGTAGCGCGCCTGCAGGTCCGTTTCCGACAGGAGCCGGGCCAGCGCGTCGTGCGCGCTGTAGCGGCCGGCGATGGCCGGGGCGGTCTGGTCCGCGGTTTGCGCGCTGTCGTAGAGCACCGAGTCGCCTGTGAGTTGGCTGTATTGCTGCAAGGCGTTGTGCAGGGGCTGGCGTGGCCAGTCGAAAGGATACGTGCGCACGCCCTCGGCCGCCGCGGCCGACGCGGCCAGGGCCGCGCCGGCGGCCATCGATGTCATCATCGCCTGCAGGCGTTTCAAGCCAGCGCGCACATTGGCGACGGGCAACGCGGGTTGTCGGGGACGGCAATGGAAGGCATACGCGCGGGAAATCGGACGCTGGCCGCCGCGAGGCGGTGGGGAAGCCGACATGGTAGGGGCCGAATGTGACCCTTTGGTTGCACTGCGATGACACCCGGCGGCTGGTGTAAAGTCGCGTTTACATCATTTCCTGAAGGACACGAAGGTGCCTGAATCGAATCAAACCGCGGTTCTGCTGTTTTCGTACGGAACCCTGCAGGACAAGGCCGTGCAACGGGCGAACTTCGGCCGCGAACTCACCGGCAAGCCGGACGCCATGACGGGCTACGTGCAGCGCTGGGTCGAGATCACCGACCCCGAGGTCATCAAGACCAGCGGCCTGGCCCGGCACCCCATCGTGTATGCCAGCTATGACCCCAAGGACGAGGTGGCCGGCATGGTGTTCGAGATCACCCAACAGGAACTCGAAGCCGCCGATCGCTACGAGGTATCCGACTACAAGCGCGTGTCGGTGCTGCTGAAGTCCGGCGTGCACGCCTGGGTGTACATCAAGGCCTGACCCGGGCACGGCGCGCCGACGCGGCTTGCCGCGGCTCGGCGCCTGTACACTCGGACATCTCCACTTCAGGGGCCCTACATGGCCGGCAGCAGCTTCTTCGCCCTGTTCGACGACATCGCCACCATCCTGGACGACGTTTCCGTCATGACCAAGGTGGCGGCCAAGAAAACCGCCGGCGTGCTGGGCGACGACCTGGCGCTGAACGCGCAACAGGTTTCCGGCGTGCCGGTCAACCGCGAATTGCCCGTGGTGTGGGCGGTGGCCAAGGGCTCGCTCCTGAACAAATTGATCCTGGTGCCCGCGGCCCTGGCCATCAGCGCCTTCGCGCCTTGGGCGGTCAGCCCGCTGCTGATGCTGGGCGGGGCTTTCCTGTGCTTCGAGGGCGTGGAAAAGCTGGCGCATAAGTTCCTGCCGCATGGCGACACCGTCGACGACAACCACGTCGCCCGCGCCGAAGCCTTGCAGGACGCCTCAGTGGATATGGTCGCGTTCGAGCGCGACAAGATCAAAGGCGCGGTGCGCACCGACTTCATCCTGTCGGCGGAAATCATCGCCATCACGCTGGGCGCCGTGGCCGATGCGGACATGGTGCGCCAGACCATCGTGGTGGCGGGCATCGCCCTGGTCATGACGGTCGGGGTCTACGGCCTGGTCGCGGGCATCGTCAGGCTGGACGACCTGGGGCTGTATCTCAGCACCAAGCGCTCGCAGGCCGCGGCCTGGCTGGGCAAGCGCATCGTGGCAGGCGCGCCCTACCTGATGAAGACCCTTTCCGTGGTGGGCACCGCCGCGATGTTCATGGTGGGCGGCGGCATCATCACCCACGGCATCGCGCCGTTGGGCGCCGCCATCGAGCATGTCGCCGCCGCCACGGGCAGCGGCGTCGTGCCGCTGTTGGTGTCGACCTTGCTCAGCGCCCTGTTCGGCATCGTGGTCGGGGCCGTGGTGCTGGGCGCGGTCAGCCTGGCCAAGCGCCTGTTCCGGAAATAAGGCGCCGGGCCCGGGCGGGCGGTACCGCATGACGGGCGCGCGCTCGCCCTCAACGCCCGTGGCTTTGCCGGCCGCGCGACGCCTGCGTCGTCAATCGATCTTCAATCAGTACGCCAGCGAGGCTTGCAGGTACACCGTGCGCGGCATGCCCACGTACTTGCCCGCGTTGTTGTCGGTGGAACGGGTGAAGTAGCGCTTGTCGAACAGGTTCTTCACGCCCAGCGCGAGGTTCAGGTTGTGCATCGTCTTGCCGAAATCGTAGGCGGCACGCACGTGCACCGTGCCATACCCGGGGATGTCGCCATAGGCGCCGTTGGCGCTTTCCGCCGTCTGGTACGTGGCGCCGGCATCGGGTGACCCGGGCGAGCGCTGTCTGGATTGCAGGAACGTATCCACATTGAACGTCCACTGGTTGCGCGTGTAGCGCGCGCCCAGCGATGCCACGTTGCGCGAATAGAACGGCAGGTCGCGGCCCTCGAACACGCCGGCCTTGTAGGTGGCCTGCGTATACGTGTAAGTGCCGTACAGCGACATGCCCGACAGCGCGGCGCCCAATTCGCCCAGGTCATACGACAGCCCCGTTTCCAGGCCGCGGTGGCGCGTGGCGCCCAGGTTGGTCCAGGCGTCCGAACCGCCGTTGGTGCCGCCGCGCAACTGCAATTCGTCGTCGAAATTGATGTTGAACAGCGTCAGCTCACCCTTCCAGCCGCCGCCGTTGAAATGCGTGCCCACCTCATACGTGGTGGCCTTTTCAGGATGCAGGCCATTCGTGGTCGAGGCGATCTGGAAGTACTGCAACGGCCCGAACGACTGGCCGGCATTGGCGAATACGCTCCATTGCTCGCTCACGTGGTAGACCATCGACAGCGAGGGCAGCGGCTCTTCCGACTTGATGCGGGTGGACTTGGTGGCGGCCGGGTTGGACTTGTCGTTCAGGAACGAATCGATGAACTCATAGCGCACGCCCGGCGTGATGGTCCAGTTGCCGACATTGATGGTGTCGTCGATATAGACCGCGTGCGCGGTCGTGCCGCCGGTGCGGAACTGGTACTGCGGATTCGGCGCGCTCAGCGGATCGAACGGGCCGTCCGGCTTGTAGAACGCCGTGCGCGACGCGCGTTCGTCGCTGGCTTCCTTCAGGTAGCGGTAGCCCACGCTGATTTCCTGCGTCACGTCAGACCCACGGAACAGGCGCGAATAGCGCGGCGCGATCGCAAACGTATGGTAGTTGCGCGGGTTGAACGTCAGGCGGCGCTGGCCGGCATTGGCGCCGGTGCCTTCGGTCTCGATGCTGCTGCCACGGAAACTGTCCGTGTAGTACGTCAGCAATTCGAACTTGTTCACGCCATCGTCGTGGTTGTAGCGGAACGACGCATCGGTGCGCCGGCCCGTGAAGCTGTCGTACGGCCGCGTCGACTGGAAAGGGTCTTCGGAATACTGCCTGGTCGTCAGGCCGCCCGGCATGCCGGCGCGGCCCTCGTAGTGGTGCAGCGCCGCCGAGATGCTGTCGTCCGCGCCGATGCGGTACATGCCCTTGAGCATCACATCATCGATATCGACGCGATCGTTGCTGTCACGAAAGCCATTGCCGTGCGTGCCCGAATAGAGCAGGGCGCCGCCCAGGCCGCGGTCGTTGGTGCCGCCGATGAACGCGCTGGGCGTCGTCTTCACGCCGCCGCGGCTGTACATGTCGGTCTCGACCGACGCATCCGCCGTGAAATCCTGCGGAATCGCGCGCGTCACGAAGTTGATGATCCCGCCCACGTTCTGCGGGCCGTAGCGCACCGATCCCGCGCCGCGCACCACGTCCACCGCCGACAGATTGCCCAGCGCCACCGGCGCCATCGACAACTGTGGCTGCCCATAAGGCGCCACCGCCAGCGGAATGCCGTCCATCAGGATCGTCGACCGCGGCGACAGGCGCGACGTCAGGCCGCGCACCCCCACGTTCAGTGACACATCGCTGCCGCCCGTGCCATTGCTTTCCTGCACCTGCACGCCCGGAATCCGGCGCAGCACATCGCGCACATTCGTCGCGCCCGTATCCTGGAACGCCGCCCGATCGATGATCGTGCGCGCCCCTCCATGTTCCAGCACCTTCTCGTCGCTGGGATTCTCCAGCCAATCGCCCACCACGCTGATCGCGCCCAGCGTACTGCCATCACCCGCGCCGGATGACGAGGCGGCCGGCGCCGCGGCGTTGCCGCCTGCCGTCGTGGCGGTCGAGTTCGACGGCGCGGTTTGTGCATGGCCACTGGCCGCCACGGCCAGCAAGGCCAACGCGAGCGCCAGGCGCCGCGGAGGAAAGGGGATCGACATGAAGTTTCCAGGAATCGCTCACCAGTTAATGAGAGCGGTAATTAAATTGAGAATCTTTTATGAACGGAGACGGAAAAACTGCAACGCGCAGGGAGGCCCCAGATGACGCCCCTCAGATCGGCCGAAAATATAGCAAGAATTGGCGCCAATCCAAACGCGGTAAATTGGGGCCGTGGCAAAAACACCCCACGACCCTCCGGCTGGCCAAACGCACCCGCGCACCTGTGCCCAGCCGAATCCGTATAAGATGTGAAATTGGCGCCAATTTTTTGACGCGGGAACCATCATGGACACACTAGATCAGCAATTGCTGGGACTGTTGCGCGCCGATGCGCGCGCAACCGTGGCAACCCTGGCCAAAAAGCTCGACGTATCACGGGGCACCATCAACAACCGCATCGCCCGCATGGAAGACGAGGGCATCATCGTCGGCTACACCGTCCGCCTGCGCCCCGAATCCGAACCCGACCAGATCGGCGCCTGGATGAACATCGCCGTAGACGGCAACGAAACCCGCCGCGTCGTCAGCATCCTGCTAGGCGACCCCGCCGTCGTCGCCCTGCACGACACCAACGGCCGCTGGGACCTGCTGGCCGAACTACGCGTGGCCAACATCGAAGAAATGTCCCGCGTCCTGGACCGCGTCCGCCTGATCAAGGCCATCTCCGCCACGGAAACCAGCATCCACCTGAAGAGCTACAAGCTGGACTAAAAAAAACAGGGCAGGGTGCACCCCTCAATCAACACAGCAGCCCCCAACACAGCCCCCCTGACGGCAGACCACACCCCCGGCCCCCCCCAAAAAAAACCGGCCTAAATCCCCCCGACGCACCACCCACCCAACGCCCAAAAAGGCCGCCCGCGCGGCCGGCTTTGGGCGACCCCGCAAGACCTTCCACCCCACCCCCGTTCCCCACCAGAACGCCAAGCACACTCCCCACCCCAACACCGCCTCAAACCCGCATCACCACAGCGTGGCGGGCAGGCGCACAGGGAGGGCGGGGCGTGTAGATGCGCCCGAGGGAATTCGAAGGGAGCCGAAGGCGGACGAGAATGACGAAGGGGCAGTCCGGAGCGAAGGCTCCGGACCGCAATCGTAGCCCCGCCCTCCCTGTGCGCCTGCCCGCCACGCGGCAGAAGAACACGAATCTGCACCAGCAAAAACCCAGGAACAAGCCCCGCCGCCAGGCGACCCCCCACCCCGTTAGGGATTCCCCCCGCTTGTCCCTCCCCACCCCCACCCCTAAAATTGGCGCCAATTTATGCAAACAAACACCCCAAGCCAGCACCCCTAGGGACCCATCCCTCCCAGGATTCAAGGATCAAGCAATGCCCACCGCAGCACCCACCCTCACCCCCGAAGCCGCCCGCGCCCGCGCCATCTACGACCTCGGCCACAGCACCGTCTTCTCGGCCCGCATCGACCCGCGCTTCTCGTACTGCATGTACGTGCCCCCGCACATCGACCAGGCCAAGCACCCCATGCAACTGGTCGTCATCATGCACGGCACCGGCCGCGCCTTCGTCGAATACCGCGACGCCTTCGCCGAATTCGCCCGCTGGAACGACTGCATCGTCCTGTGCCCGCTCTTTCCCGTCAGCCCCCTGGGCGACGGCAACCGCGACGGCTTCAAGCAACTGCGCGAAGGCGACATCCGCTACGACCACGTCCTGCAGGACATGGTCGCCGAAGTCGGCGAAAAATTCGGCTGCGACTTCTCGCGCTTCGCCCTGTTCGGTTATTCCGGCGGCGGCCAGTTCGTCAACCGCTACGCCTTGCTCCACCCCGAAACCCTGTGGGCCGTCTCCATCGGCGCGCCCGGCTCGGTCACCCTGCTCGACCCCAGCCAGGACTGGTGGGTCGGCGTGCGCGACGCCGAAGCCCGCTTCGGCAAGGCCGTCGATGTGGACGCCCTGCGCCAGGTCGCCGTCCACATGATCGTCGGCAAGGCTGACCTCGAAACCTGGGAAATCACCCACCGCGAAGGCGGCAAGTTCTTCATGCCCGGCGCCAACTCGGCCGGCGCCACTCGTCCCGAGCGCCTCGAATCCTTGCGCCGCTCGTTCGAGGCGGCCGGCGTCAAGGCCGTGCTGGACGTGGTCGACAACGTGCCGCACGACGGCCTGAAGTGCGTCGGCCAGGTGCAGGACTTCCTGGCCGCCGAGCTGCGCAAGCTGCGACATGAATAACACCGAAAACAAGACGCGCGGCGGGTGCACCAGCGCCCGTCAGCCGCGATAGGAGAGGGGCATGCTGCGTTTCGCACTATCCCGTATCGTCATGGCCATCCCCACGCTGCTGATCGTGGCCGTGGCCGTATTCGTCATGATCCGCCTCATTCCGGGCGATCCGGCGCAACTGCTGCTGGGTGACCTGGCCACGCCGGCCGCCCTGGCCGACCTGCGCGCCCGCCTGGGCCTGGACCAAAGCTGGACCACCCAGTTCGGCATCTGGTTCGGCAACATGCTGCATGGTGACCTGGGCTCGTCCATCAACACCGGCCAGCCCGTGCTGCCGCTGGTGTGGGACCGCTTCCTGATCAGCGGCCGGGTGGTGCTGGTGGCCGTGCTGTTCGCCGCCCTGGTGGCCGTGCCGGCCGGCATGATCGCCGCCTGGAAGCAGAACAAGGCGCCCGACCTGATCCTGGTCGGCACCGCCACGCTGCTGGTGTCCATTCCCACCTTCTGGCTGGGCCTGCTGCTGCTGATCTTCTTTGGTCTCAAGCTGCAATGGCTGCCCGTGGTGGGCTACGTGTCCATCGGCGAAGACTGGAAGGCCGGCCTGCTGTACCTGGCCATGCCCATCCTGACGCTGTTCCTGCACGAAATCGGCGTGCTGATGCGCATGGCGCGCGCCAGCACCCTGGAAGTGCTGCGGCTGGACTACATCACCCACGCACGCGCCAAGGGCCTGTCCGAATCCGCCGTGCTGATGCGCCACGCGTTTCGCAACGCCTTCGGCCCGACCTGGACGCTGATCGGCCTGGTGCTGGGCAACCTGCTGGGCGGCATTGCCGTGGTCGAAACCGTATTCACCATTCCCGGCCTGGGCCGGCTGCTGGTGGATTCGATCTTTGCCCGCGACTACCCCGTCATCCAGGGCTGCCTGTTGTTCGTCGGCGTGGTCTACGTGATCGTGAACCTGCTGATCGACCTTTGCTATCCCATCTTCGACCCGAGAGTGACCGCCGAATGAAAAAGCGAATTGCAGCTAACGCGCTGATAGGCGGCGTGATCGTGGCGGCGATGATCGTCGCGGCCATCATGGGCGCCTTCTGGACGCCCCACGATCCGCTCAAGATCAACTTCGTGGCCCGCCTCAAGCCGCCTGGCGGCGACTTCCTGCTGGGCACCGACGAATTCGGCCGCGACGAGCTGTCGCGCCTGTTGGCCGGGGCCTCCAGCAGCGTCTGGATCAGCTTCCTGACCGTCAGCTTCGCCATCATCGCGGGCACCGCCATCGGCACCCTGACCGGCTTCGTGCGCGGCTGGACGGACCGCATCATCATGGCCTTCAATAACGCCTTGCTGGCCTTCCCGGGCCTGCTGCTGGCGCTGGGCCTGTTGGCCGTGGTGGGGGCCAACAAGTACGGCATCATCCTGGCGCTGGGGCTGGCCTACACGCCGTCGGTCACGCGCATCGTGCGCGGCACCGTGCTGTCGCTGCGTGAAAAAGAGTTCATCGAATCGTCCCGCGTGCTGGGCAATTCCGAGCTCTACACCATGTTCCGCCACGTGCTGCCCAATTGCGTGGCGCCGCTGACGGTGCTGGCCACCTCGATGTTCGGCTGGGTCATCCTGGCCGAAAGCGCGCTGTCGTTCCTGGGCCTGGGGGTACCGCCGCCCGCGCCCACCTGGGGCAACATGCTCGCAGCCGCCCGGCCGTTCATGGCGCAGGCGTCCTATCTTTCCATTCTTCCCGGCTTGGCCATCGCCCTCGCGCTGCTGGGGATCAACCTGCTGGGCGACGCGGTGCGAGACCGTTTCGATCCCCGCATGAGGGGCGTGCAATGAGCGCACTGGTAACCGTATCGAATCTGTCCCTGACCGTCGGCCGCGGCGGCCGGGAAATCGTCGGCGGCGTGTCCTTCGAGGTGGCGCCGGGCGAAATGGTCGGCATCGTCGGCGAATCCGGCAGCGGCAAGACCCAGGCCGCCCGCGCCATCATGGGGCTGACCCCGCCGCCGCTGGTGGTGGCCGGCGGCTCGATCCGCTTCGAAGGCGTGGAAGTGACCCAGGCCAGCGCGGCCCAGTTGCGCAAGCTGCGCGGCGCGCGCATCGGCATGGTGTTCCAGGAACCCATGACCTCGCTCAACCCGTCCATGCCCATCGGGCGCCAGCTGGACGAAGGCCTGAAGCTGCACCGGCGCGACCTGTCGACCGCACAGCGTCGCGAACGCATCCTCGAGATGCTGCGGCGCGTGGGCATCCGCGACCCCAAGGCCGCCATGCAGGCCTGGCCGCACGAGTTTTCGGGCGGCATGCGCCAGCGCATGATGCTGGCCTCGGTGATGCTGCTGGAGCCGGCGCTCTTGATCGCCGACGAGCCCACCACCGCGCTGGACGCCGTGGTGCAGCGCGACGTGCTGGAACTGATGGTGGACCTGACGCGCGAGCACAACACGGCCGTGCTGATGATCAGCCACGACCTGCCGATGGTCGCGCGCTATACCGAGCGCATGGTGGTGATGCAGCACGGCAAGGTGCTGGAAACCGGCACCACCGCCGGCATTCTCGAACGGCCGCAGCATCCCTACACCCGCAAGCTGCTGGACGCGATGCCGCGCCGCCTGCCGGCCCGGCCGATCACCAAGGAAGCCCCCATCGTCGAGGTCAGGAACCTGGTGGTGGATTACGCCGGCCACCAGCGGCTGTTCTCGCGTACCGGCGCCAAGCGCGCGTTGGGCGGCATCGACCTGCACGTCAAACCGCGCGAAGTGGTGGCCGTGGTAGGCGGGTCGGGTTCGGGAAAGACCACGCTGGGCCGCGCCATCGCGGGCCTGCTGTCGCCCACGTCCGGCCAGATCCTGTTCCGCGATCAGCCGGTCAGCCGCCGGTCGGGCGCCTGGCGCGACTACCGTCTGAACTGCCAGATGGTGTTCCAGGACCCGTATTCGTCGCTGGACCCGCGCATGACCATCGGCCAGCTGGTGGGCGAAGGCCTGCGCATGCTGACCGACATGCCGTCGACCGAAAAACGCCGCCGCGTGGACGAGGTGCTGGCCGAAGTGGGCCTGGGCTCGGAATACGCCAAGCGCTATCCGCATGAGCTGTCCGGCGGCCAGCGCCAGCGCGTGGCCATCGCCCGGGCGATCGTGCGGCGGCCGGCCTTCGTGATTGCCGACGAACCGGTGTCGGCGCTGGACGTGACGGTGCGCGCCCAGGTGCTGGACCTGTTTGCCGATCTGCAGGAACGCCACGGCTTTTCGTGCCTGTTCATCAGCCACGACCTGGGCGTGGTCGAGCAGGTGGCCGACCGGGTGGTGGTCATGCGCGACGGCGGCATCGTCGAGCAGGGCACCCGCGACGAGGTCTTTGACCATCCGCGCGAGGAATACACCCGCAGCCTGCTGTCGGCGATTCCGGCGCTGGAATCCACCGATACCGGCGGCGTGCGCCTGCGCTGGCGCCTGGACGGGCAGGAGCCATCACGGGCCACGGCTTGAAGGGACGGATCCGCGCCGGCCGCCGGGGCTACCGGTGCGGCGCGGACTTATGCATAAAATACGCGGTTTGGATTTGATTCACGGGAGTGGTCCATGCCGAAAGCGGCGGCGACACAGCCGGGCCTGGTTGACCGTATTGCCCATGATATTCAGTCGGGCATCTTTGGTCCCGGGGCGTGGCTGAAACAGATCGACCTGCAGGAACGCTACGACGCCAAGCGTCTGGACGTTCGGCGGGCGCTTGACCAATTGGCTGCCAAGCGGCTGATTTCGCACATCCCGAACCGTGGCTACCACGTCTACGCGATGGACCCAGACCAGCACGTGCAGATCCGCGATATCCGCGTGCTGCTGGAAACCGGCGCGGCGGCTGACCTGATGCCCAACGTCACGGCGGCCAAGGTGCGCGCCCTGCGCACGCTGGCCGAGCGTTTTGCCAAGCTGCTGCAAGACGGCACGCTGCTGGAGCAGTACGAGGTCAACCTGGCGTTTCACGCCGGGATGTACGACATGTGCTCGAACCGCGAACTGGCGGCCCTGATCCAGGAAACCCGCGCCCGCGGCCCGGCGGCGCCGGCCAAGGAGTGGGTGACGCGTTCGCGCATCGAAATCTCGGCTCGCGAGCACTTCGACATGGTCGAGGCGCTGGAGGCGCGCGACGTCAAGCGGCTGCAGAAGATCATCGCCCAGCACGTCGGGCAAGACATTTCCTGACCGATTCCGGGCAATGCGTCCGGCTTTGCGGCGGCCATCCTGTCTGGGGGGGGGCCGCCGCAAGTCGTTTCCGTGTGTCCGATCTATGCGTTGTGCAGGGATACCCCTGATGCCGGATGGGGGCTGAGCCTTCATAATAGGCAGCTATTTTTGGCGCCAATATAGTTATGAATCAGGCGCCGTATGTCCCCGGGGGAGTTTCCGCAATGCACCACCATTCTGTTTCCCGAGCGCTTGCGCTCAGCCTGGCCCTGGCCGCTGCAGGCACGGCCCACGCCGCCACCCTGACGATTGCCCAGCCGGCCGACATCCGCTCGACCAATCCGGGCGTCAACCGCGACAACACTACCGACGGCGTGGTGCTGAACGTGGTGGAAGGCCTGGTCGGCTACCGGGAGAACGGCACGGTGGCGCCGTTGCTGGCGAAATCGGTCGACCTGTCCGAAGACGGCCTGACCTACACCTTCAAGCTGCGCGAGGGCGTGAAGTTCCACAACGGCGCGACGTTGACGTCGGCCGACGTCCTCTGGAGCTGGGAACGCTACATGGACGCCAAGACCGACTGGCGCTGCCGCAGCGATTTCGACGGCCGCAACGGCCTGAAGGTGACGGAAGTGTCGGCGCCGGACGCGCTGACGGTGATCATGAAGATCGACCGCAAGTCGGCGGTGTTCCTGGATTCGCTGGCCCGCACCGATTGCGGCATGACGGCGATTCTCAGCAAGGATTCGGTCAACGCCGACGGTTCGTGGAACAAGCCGGTGGGCACGGGCCCGTATCAGTTCAAGGAATGGAAGCGCGGCGAATACGTGCTGCTGTCGGCGTTCAAGGATTACGTGTCGCCGTCGACGGGCGACAAGCCGGACGGCTATGTGGGGGCAAAGCGCCCGCTGGCTGACGATGTGAAGTTCCTGGTGGTGCCGGACCCGTCCACGGCGAAGGCGGGCCTGGTGTCGGGGGCGATCGATGCGAGCCAGATCACGATCACGGATGTGGCCGAGCTGAAGAAGAGCCCGACGGTGTCGGTGATGAGCCCGCACGACGCCACCAAGCATACGCTGCTGTTCCAGACGCAGGATCCGGTGCTCAAGAATGTGAAGCTGCGCCAGGCGATTGCGGCGGCGCTGGATATTCCGCAGGTGGTGGCGGCGGCTTCCGAAGGGTTGGGTCAGTTGAACAATTCGGCGGTGTATGCGGGGTCGGCGTATTACCAGGAGGCCGAGAAGCGTACCTACAAGTACGATCCGGCGCGGGCGCAGCAGTTGCTGAAGGAAGCGGGGTACAAGGGCGAGCCGATTGTGATCTATGCGAACAAGCGGGCGCACGTGCCGAGCTATCAGGTGGCGGTGATTGCGCAGGCGATGATGCAGTCGGTGGGGATCAATGCGCAGATCGAGGTGCTTGAATGGGCGACGCAGCTGGATCGCTACAACACGGGCAAGTACCAGATCAGTTCTTTCACTTTTTCTTCGCGGATCGATCCTTCGTTGAGCTTTGAGCAGTTTGCGGGGGATAAGTCGAAGCAGCCGCGCAAGGTCTGGGATGATCCTGCGGCGCAGAAGCTGATTGACGAGAGCTTTCTTGAATCTGATCCGGCCAAGCGGCAGAAGCTGTTTGACCAGTTGCATACGTTGATGTTGGAGCAGACGCCGTTGTTGGTGCTTTATAACGGGGCGGATGCTTGGGCGACTAATAAACGCGTGGAAGGGTTTTCGGTTTGGGAAGGGAAGCCTCGGGCTTGGGAGACCAAGATTGTGGGTAAATAAGTAGGTTTTTTTGTAGGTTGGTTTTGGGGGCGGTTGCTGGCGGCGGGAGTGCTGCTGGGGCCGCCTGGCGCGTCGGTGGCCTGCGGTGTGCGGGGCTACGATTGCGGTCCGGAGCCTTCGCTCCGGACTGCCCCGTTGTCATCGTCGTTGTCGCCTTCGGCGACTGCCTTCCGATTCCCTCGGGCGCAATCTACACGCCCCGCACACCGCAGGCCACCGACGCGTCAGGCTCTACTGTCTGTACCTTGGCGGGCGCTGGGGCGAGTTGTTTGCCTGGCGTATTTGTTTTCCTGGTTCCGCAATGCAAAGAGGCCGCTTTCGCGGCCGCTTTGCATTTTGCTGTGCGGCTTTACTTCGCCACGCGTTCCACTTCCCAGGCGCGTGGTTTCTTCACGGCCCAGGGGGTGTAGCCCTTGACGTCCGTGCGGTAGGCGCCGATGTCCAGGCCGTTGTAGAGAGGGATGCTGGGGACGTCGGTCAGGAACAGTTTGTGCAGGTGGTCGAACGAGCTCTGGCGTTTGGCGTGGTCGGTGTCGACCGAGGCGGCGTCCAGGAGTTTCTGGGCGTCGGGGTTGTCCCAGACTTTGCGCGGCTGTTTGGTTTTGTCGCCGGTGACCATTTCGTAGTTCAGGGCGGCGTCCAGGCGGGCGGAGTAGGGGAAGGTCATCATCTGGTAGGTGCCGGCGTTGTAGCGGTCGAGCTGGGTGGCCCATTCGGCGACGGACAGCTTGGCGTTGATGCCGGCGGCCTGGAGCATGGCCTGGATGATGACGGCGGAGTTGTAGGACTGGGGGTAGCGCTTGGTGGTCATCAGCTCGATTTCCTGGCCCTTGTAGCCGGCTTCTTTCAGCAGCTTCTGGGACAGGGCGACGTCGTATTTCCAGCCTTCTTTCTGGGTGGCGTCGTGGTAGGGCGAGACCAGGGGGACGATGGAGTTGTTGGGCTTGGCCAGGCCTTCGGTGACGGCGGCGGCCAGTTGTTCGTAGTCGATGGCGTGGGCCAGGGCCTGGCGCATCTTGGGGTTGGACAGCAGCGGGTCCTTGGTTTGCAGCAGCAGCGCGGTCATGCTCATGACGGGCGCGTAGGCGACCTTGACGTTGGGCGTGGCCTGCAGGACGGGGACGTCGTTGTTGGAGACGTCTTCGATGATGTCGATGTTGCCGCGTTGCAGGGCGGCCTTGGCGGTGGAGTCGTCGGGCACGATCATGAAGCGCACTTCGTCGACCAGGGGGCGCTTGGAGCCGGTGTAGCCGTCGAGCTTGCCGCCGCGGTTGGCGTAGTCGGCGAATTTGGTGAGGCGGATGTATTCGCCGCGCTTCCATTCGGCGAGTTCGAAGGGGCCGGTGCCGATGGGCTTGTCCCAGGTGCCGTCGGGCTTGACGGAGGCCTTTTGCAGGATGCCGGTGCCGCCGCAGTCGGCGCGCGCGAGCGAGGCCAGGAACAGGCTGCTGGGTTTTTCCAGGTGGTAGACGACGGTCTGGGCGTCGGGGGCTTCGATGCCGGTGACCTTGACGGTGCCGCGGCCATCGAATTCGCTGGAACAGCGCCAGCCGGAGTTGGCGGCAGTGTAGTGCTGCCAGGTCCAGAGGACGTCGGCGGAGGTGAGGGGGGCGCCGTTGTGGAACTTGACGCCCTGGCGCAGCTTGAAGGTGTAGGTCTTGCCGTCGGGGCTGATGTCGATGGATTCAGCCAGGAGGGGGCGCACTTCGGCGTCTTCGCCGTAGGCCACCAGGCCTTCGACGATGTGCAGGACGACGGCATCGCTGTTGCTGTCGCGATTGACGCCGGGCTCGGTCGAGCGGATGTCGGCGGTGAACGAGATGCGCAGCGGCGGCTGGGCCTGGGCCCAGGCCGATCCGGCCAACGCAGCCAGCGCCAGCGCAACCGCGGTGTTCAAGAGTTTTGTTTTCATTGATTGGTTTCCAGGGTTGCGCGCGCGGCCTGGGATCAAGCGGCGGCCAGCAGTTCGGGTTCGGCGGTGAGGCTGTAGCGGGTGAACGTGCGGTTCAGCGCGGGCAGCGGGGCGACTTCCATCAGGCCGGCGGCCGGCTCCATAATGACCATGGACACGGTGGCGGACAGGTTGTCGTGGCTGCCAGGGCGCGGCGGGCGGCAGACCGAGTACGGGGCGCCGAAGTCGTCGAACAGGGCGCGCTTGAGGTCTTCGCGGGTGAGCTTGTCTTTTTCGTTCAAGAGGCGGCGCACGCGCCAGTCGCGGTAGGCGCTTTCCGGGGTGCTGGCGCGGCCGGTGTCGCGCAGCTTGCCCAGGGCGACTTCGCTGACCCAGTGGTTGGCGTGCACGATCAGGTCGTCGCTGCCGGGGTAGATGGGGAAGGCCTCATCGGTGGTGCATTCGTAGTCGACGCCGAAGCCGGCGGCCATGCCGATCATGATGTTGTTCGAGCAGGACTTGGGCGTGGTGCTGACGGCCTTGATGGCCAGGGCGAAGTGTTCCTGTTCGAGCACTTTGCGGCGGATCAGCGACAGCGGCACGCCAAGCTGGCGGAAGTCGCGGTCGGATTCCAGGTAGTTGGCGGTGATGGACACGCCGGCGCTGTTCAGGCCGCTGCGGGCCAGGCCGCCGGCTTCGACGAAGGTGAGGATGTCGGGGCCGTTGTCGTTGCGCACCCGCAGCACGATGGCGGTGTCGACGCATTCGGCGCGCCAGTCCCAGTTCTGGCCGTGGATCAGGCGGCCATTGGCCGAGCGCGTGGGCAGGATGAGGGCGCCGGTGCAGCCATCGCCGGGTTCGAGTTCGGCGGCCTTTTTCTTTTCGGCGCGGGCCTTGGCGATGACTTCGGTGCGGGCGTTGACCATCACGATGTCTTCGAACGGCACGTTGGCGCCGGCGGCGATGCCGCGCATTTCTTCCAGGTAGTGCGGCGCGAAGTTCTCGATTTCGCGGGCAAAGCTGGTGATCAGCTGGGTGCGCGCCATGGCGTCATAGCCCAGGTCGACCAGGGTCTGGCCGTACATGGCGGCGCTTTTGCGCACGCGGTCGGCAGCCTGCTGGCCGTAAGCGCGGCCACGGGCTTCGGGGGTACCGGAAACCGATACGAACGGAAATTGGGTGATCTGGGTCATGAACGGATAGCGGCGCGAGGGCGCCGTGCAGTCGGGGGGGAAGGGGAGGATGAAAAAATATTAGCTTATTTTGGCGCCAAAAATACCCAGGGTTTGCCCGGGGGCGCCTAGCCGGGGGCGCCTAGCCGGGGGCGCCTGGCTGGGGACGCCTGGCTGGGAACGCCGAGCCGGGAGACGCCGAGCCGGGAGACGCCGAGCCGGGAGACGTCGACCCGCGGGCACTGAGCGAGAAAGGCATTCCATGCGGCCAGGCTGAACGCCATCGTGCAGGACCAGCCCACCGCGCTGCCACAGGCGGCGCGGCGATCGAATCGGCTGGCGCAGGCGTTGCGCATCAAGGCACAGGCCCCCGCGCTGGAAGCGTCGGGGGCCTGTGCGGGGCAGCCTTGGCGCCGCGTGTCAGCGCGGGGCTTGGCGGGGATTTACTGCTGCTGCTGCTGCTGCTGCTGCTGCTGCTGCGAGGGCGGCACGGTCGCGGTCGAATTGGCCGTGCCGTCCGCCGGCGCCGTGCCGGCCTGGGCCGTCGCCTGCGGCGCCCGCAGGGGCGAGCCCATGGCCTGGAACAGCGCCGCCGTTTCCGTCAGCCGGGCGCTGGCGTATTCCACTTCGCGCACCCGCGCGGCGACGTAATGCTGCTCGCTGGCGTAGGCCGTGTACGGCGCCAGCGCGCCCAGGCGGACCTGGCTGGCGGTGTTGCGGTGCGATTGCTCGGCCGCCCGGCGCGACGCTTCGGCCGAGGCCAGCGCCTGCCCGTCGGCGTCCAGCCGCGCCAGCGTGTCCGCCACGTCGCGGAACGCCGTCAGCACGGTCTGCTTGTATTGCAGCACCGAGGCTTCGTAACGTTCCTTGGCCGCGCTGCGTTCGGCCAGCAGCGCGCCGCCATGGAAGATCGGTTGCGTCAGCGACGCGCCCACCGCCCAGATCGACCCCGCGCCGGACAGCGCGGCAGGCCAGCTGAAGCCGCCCTTGCCCATGGAGGCCGACAGCGACAGGCTGGGGAACAGCTGCGCGGTGGCTACGCCGACGTCGGCGGCGGCGGCTTGCAGCACGGCTTCGGCGATGTGGATGTCAGGCCGGGCGGCCAGCAGTTCGGATGGCACCAGCACCGGCACTTCAGGCGGCACGGCCAGCATGCCGAAGGCCAGATCGGGCGGCGCCTGGTCGGGGCTGCGGCCCATCAGCACGGCCAGCGCGTGGCGCGTGGTCTGCCATTGCGCCCGCAGGCCGGGCAGGGACGCTTCCAGCGTGGCGGCATCCTGGTCGGCCTGCAAGGCATCGTTCTGCGAGGCCGATCCCAGTTCGTAGCGGCGCTGCGTGTCGCGCGCCACCTGGCGCGACAGCACGACCTGCTTTTCGGTCAACGCGACGCGTTCGGCCAGCGACGCCGACGTGATGGCGCCGGTGACGATGTTGCCGGCCAGCGAACGGCGCGCCGATTCCAGCTGGAACGCCTGCTGCTCGACCTTGGCCGCGCGCGATGCGTTTTCAAAGCGCGCCGCGCCGAACAGGTCCAGGTCGTATTTGGCCTGGATCTGGCCGGTGAAGACGTTGTAGAGCGCAGTGGGTTCGGCCAGGTTGGGCATGGTCAGCGCACGTTTGCGCGTGACGTCGGTGCCCGCGTCGATGGACGGCAGCAGCGACGAATTGACCTGTCCGCGCAGTTGTTCGCGGGCGCCGGCCAGGTTGCGTTCGGCGGCAGCCAGGTCGGGGCTGTTGGCCAGGCCTTCCTCGACCATGGCGTTCAGCGCGTCCGAGCCATAGCGTTTCCACCATTCGGGCACCGGGCGCGCGCCTTGCTCGTAGCGCTGCGCCACGCCCTGGGCGGGGGCGCCGGCGGCGGGCAGGGCCTCTACGCCATAGTGCGTGGGCGCGGCCAGCGCCGGCGGCTTGCTGTCGGGGGCGAAGGCGCAGGCGCCCAGCGCCAGCACCAGGGGCAGCGCGGCCAGGCGCCAGGCGGGGGCGGGGTGACGGGGTTGCATCGTCAGGCTCCTCGTACGGCGGTATCGCCGGCATTGGCGCCGGGCGGCACGCCTTCGGGTTCATCGCGTTCGTCGTGGCGCACGCGGAACCAGGCCGCGTACAAGGCGGGCAGGAAGAACAGCGTCAGCACGGTGGCGCTGGTGATGCCGCCCATCAGGGCGGTGGCCATGGGGCCGAAGAAGTTGCTGCGCAACAGCGGAATCAGCGCCAGCACAGCGGCCGCGGCGGTCAGGGTGATGGGGCGGAAACGCCGCACCGTCGCCCCGACGATCGCATCCACCCGCTTGTGGCCGGCGCGGATGTCCTGCTCGATCTGGTCCACCAGGATCACCGAGTTGCGCATGATGATGCCGAACATCGCGATCACCCCCAGCATCGCCACGAAGCCGAAGGGCTTGCCGAACAGCAGCAGCGCCGCCACCACGCCGATCAGGCCCAGCGGCGCGGTCAGCACCACCATCAGCACGCGGGCGAAGCTTTGCAGCTGCACCATCAGCAGGGTCAGCACCGCCACGACCATGATCGGCATCTGCGCATTGATGGACGACTGGCCCTTGGCGCTTTCCTCGACCGGGCCGCCGACCTCGATGCGATAGCCCACGGGCAGTTCGGCCCGCAACGCGTTCAGCTTCTTGTCGATGGCGTGGGTGACGTCGATGCCCTGGGCGCCGCTCTTGACGTCGGCCTGCACGGTAATGGTGGGTTGGCGGTCGCGTTCCCAGATCACGCCGTATTCCAGGCCGTAGCGCACGTGGCCCAGGCTGCCCAGCGGCACCGGGCCGTTGGGCGTGGGCATGGCCAGGGTGGCCAGCCGGGCGGGGTCGATGCGTTCGTCGTTGGGCGCGCGCAGGCTGACGTTGATGAGCTTGTCGCGTTCGCGGTATTGCGTCACCGTGTAGCCCGACAGCGTCATGGCCAGGAAGCTGGAAATGTCGTTCGACGTGACGCCGACCTCGCGCGCTTTCTGCTGATCGATGTCGAACCGCACCGAGCGTTCGGATGGCTCGTCCCAGTCGAACTGCGTGTTGACCGAGCGGCTGTCCGCGCGGACCTCGGCGGCCACCTTCTCGGCCACCTGGCGCACGTCGGCAATCTTGTCGCCGCTGACACGGAACTGCACCTGAAAGCCCACGGGCGGGCCGTTCTCCAGCCGCGACAGGCGGCTGCGGATCGCCGGGAACTGCTCGTGCAGCATGGGTTCGAGCCAGCGGGCCAGCTTTTCGCGTTCTTCCACCGAGTTCGCGGTAATGACGATCTGGGCGAAATTGGGCGTGGCCAGCTGCTGGTCCAGCGGCAGGTAGAAGCGCGGCGCGCCGGTGCCCACGAAGCTCACCGAATGGGCGATCTCGGGACGGCCGTCCAGCGCCTTTTCCAGCCGTTCCACCTGGCGCAGCGTGGCGGCGAACGACGCGCCCTCCTGCAGCCGTACGTCCACCAGCAGCTCGGTACGGTCCGAACTGGGGAAGAACTGCTGCGGCACCAGGCCGAAGCCAGCCATCGACACGACGAAGATCACGATGGTGGCCAGCAGCACGCGCCAGCGGCGATCCACGCACCACGCCACCCAGCCGCGCAGGCGCTGGTAGAAGCGGGTGTTGTAGATGTCGTGCTCGTGGTCATCGGGCAGGTGGGCCTCGCGCTTGCGTTCGGGCAGCATGCGATAGCCCAGCAGCGGAATCAGCACCACGGCCGCGAACCACGAGGTGATCAGCGCAATCGCCGACACCTGGAAGATGGAACGGGTGTACTCGCCGGTGCTGGACTTGGCCAGCGCGATCGGCAGAAAGCCCGCCACCGTCACCAGCGTGCCGGTCAGCATCGGGAAGGCGGTGCTGGTGTAGGCATAGGCGGCGGCGCGCGCGCGGCTCCAGCCCTGTTCCAGCTTCACCGCCATCATCTCGACCGCAATGATGGCGTCGTCCACCAGCAGGCCCAGCGCCAGCACCAGCGTGCCCAGCGACACCTTGTGCAGGCCGATGCCGAATACATCCATGAACAGCGCCGTGATGGCCAGCACCACGGGAATGGAAATCACCACCACCATGCCGGTGCGCAGACCCAGCGACACCAGGCTGACGATCAGCACGATGGCGACGGCCTCGGCCACCGAACGCAGGAATTCATCGACCGAGAACGACACGGCCTTGGGCATGCTCGACACTTCGGTCAGCGTCAGGCCGGCAGGCAGCCGGGCCTTCAATTCGCCGAACTTGGCGTCCAGCGCACGGCCCAGGTGCACCACGTCCTGCCCCGGCTGCATCGTGATGCCGATGCCCAGCACCGGCTGGCCGCCGGTACGCATCTGCTCGGTCGGCGGGTCGTCGTAGCCGCGATGGATGGTGGCGATGTCACCGAGCCGGATCGACTTGCCGTTCACGCGGATCAGCGTTTCGGCCAGGGCGCGGGTATCGCTGAACTGGCCGCTGGGCCGCACGAAGATGCGGTCGTCGGCGGTCGTGAGCGTGCCGGCGCTGGCCACCGCGTTCTGGCTGTTGATGGCCTCGGCGATCTGTTGCGGCGACACGCCCAGGCGTGTCAGCTGGGTATTGCTGATCTCGATGTAGACGTGCTCGGGCTGGTCGCCGAAGTAATCCACCTTGGCCACGCCCGGCACGCGCAACAGCACCGTGCGCAGGTTGTCGGCGTAGTCGCGCAGCTGGGCCGGCGAAAAGCCGTCGCCCGCCAGCGTGTAGATGTTGGTGTAGACGTCGCCGAATTCATCATTGAAGAACGGCCCTTGCACGCCTTGCGGCAGCGTGGCGCCGATGTCGCCGACCTTCTTGCGCACCTGGTACCACTCATTGGCGACCTCGCTGGCCGGCGCCGAGTCTTTCATGGTGAAGAAGATCAGCGATTCGCCCGGGCGCGAATAGCTGCGCATGAAGTCCGTGGACGGCGTTTCCTGCAGCTTCTTGGCGATGCGGTCGGTGACCTGTTCCTGTACCTGCTGCGCGGTGGCGCCGGGCCACAGGGTCTTGATGACCATCACGCGGAACGTGAAGGGCGGGTCTTCGGACTGCGCCAGCCGCGAATACGACAGCACGCCGAACAGCGTCACCAGGGTGATGAGGAAGATCACCAGCGGCTGGTGCCGCAGGGCCCAGGCCGACAGGTTGAACTTGCCTTCTTCGTGGCGATGCGCGTCGGGATGTTCGGGAACCGGCGCGCTCATGATGCGAAGTCCTCGGGGTGCAGCGGCGGCACCGCCTGGACTTTCTGGCCCGCCGACACGGCGTGCACGCCTTGCCAGACCACCCGTTCTCCGGCCTGCACGCCTTGCGACAGCGTGACGGTGCGCGCGTCGTAGCGCAGCACCTGCACGCGGCGCAGTTCCAGCGTGTCTTCCTGCGGCTTGACCACCCAGACGGCGGGTTCGGTGCCGTCATGGAACAGTGCGGTGGCCGGCACGGTGTAGGTGACGGCGCCGTTGGCCTGGCGGTTGTCGAAGCTGATGTTGGCCGTCATGCCCAGCCGCACCTCGGGCGGGGGCGATTCGAGGGTCAGCTTGGCGCGGTAGGTGCGGCTTTGCGGGTCGGCCGCCGGCGCGATCTCGCGCAGCACGGCGTTGAAGGTCTTGCCGGGCAACGGCGCCAGCGTGACGGTGGCACGCTGGCCGATGGTCAATCCGGCCAGCACGCTTTCGGGCACGTCGCACAGGGCGTCGACATCGCCGGACCAGGCCAGGTTGTAGACCGCCTGGCCGGCGCTGACGTTCTGGCCGGTGTCGGCCTGCTCGGCGGTAATCACGCCGGCGTGGTCGGCCTGCAACGTCGTGTACTTGAGCTGGTCCGCCGACAGGGCGGCCTGCTGCTGCGCCTGGTCGCGCTGCGCCAGGGCCGAGGCGTAGGCGTTGCGGGTCTGTTCCAGCTGGTTCGCGGCGATCAGGTTTTCCTTGGCCTGGGCGCGGTCGCGGTCCAGCTGCTGCTTGGCGTAGTCCAGCTGGTGCTGGGCGGCCGACAACTGGGCGCGCGCGCTGGCGGCGTTCTTGGTGGCGTCGGCCGGGTCCAGCCTGGCGACCACCTGGCCGGGTTTGACCGTGTCGCCCAGGCGCACCAGGCGTTCGACGATCTTGCCGCCCACGCGGAACGACAGGGGCGTGCTGTAGCGTGCCTGCACTTCGCCGGGCAGGGTCCAGGCGGGCAGGGTGGCGTCGGCCTTGGCGGGCATGGCCACGACAGGCCGCGGCGCGGGCGCCTCGGGTTCTTTGCTGCCGCAGCCGGTCAGGGCCACTGCCAGAGTCAGCGCGGCAAGCGCGCCAGGGACAGGGAAATTCACGAAACACCTCGCGACGCGGGCAGGAAGAGAGACGGGTGCGAGGCGGCCTTCACAGGCTGTCGAGACGCGCTGGCAATCCGATACGGCATGGATTCTAATGCAGCAATGTATTCAAATACAAGTGTGAATCTGAAATGCGAGGCGGTGCTAGAATCGCCCCATGTCAAAAGTCCGCCTTACCCGAGAGCAAAGCCGCGACCAGACGCGCCAGCGCCTGTTCGATGCCGCGCAATCGATCTTCCTGTCCAAGGGTTTCGTCGCCGCCAGCGTCGAAGACATCGCCGAGCTTGCCGGTTACACGCGCGGCGCGTTCTATTCCAATTTCGGCAGCAAATCCGAACTGTTCCTGCAACTGCTCAAGCGCGACCACGAAAACGTGATGGCCGACATGCGCGCCATCTTCGAAGCCGGCGAAACCCGCGAGCAGATGGAAGCCAGCGTGCTGCAGTACTACAGCACCCATTTTCGCGACAACGAGTGCTTCCTGCTCTGGATGGAAGCCAAGCTGCAGGCCGCCCGGGACCCTGAATTCCGCGTCGGGTTCACCGCCTGTCTGCGCGAATTGCGTGAAGCCACCACCGAATACGTCAGCCAGTTCTCCGAACGCGTCGGCACGCCGTTGCCGCTGCCGGCCCGCGAACTGGCCATCGGCCTGTTGGCCCTGTCCGACGGCATGCAGTTCAGCGCCGCGTTCGACCCGCAAGGGGTGCCCCCGGAAACCACCGAAGCGGTGCTGGCGGGGTTTTTCCGCCGGGTCGTGTTCGGCGAGCGCGACCCCGGCTAGGGGCCGGCCACCCGCCCGCCGCGTTGTCAGACGGGGGCGCGGCATGATAGTAATAGCGGCGGCGCGCCGGCTGGACTGAGGGGGCCAGCGCCGCAGCCACGCATCCCTCGGGCGAAAGGAGCGGCAGCATGTCTTCAGAAACCCGACCATCCACCATCAACCGACCGGTATTCTTCTCGGCCGCGTTGTTCACCCTGTTGCTGGTGGGCTTTGCCATCACGGCGCCCAAGACCGCGCAGAACCTGTTCGACACCATCCAGCGCTGGATCCTGGGCAATGCCAGCTGGTTCTACATCCTGGTGGTCGCCATCATCCTGCTGTCGGTGGCCTTCCTGGCCATCAGCCGCTATGGCGACATCAAGCTGGGGCCCGACCACAGCGAGCCCGACTATCGCAATTTCACCTGGTTCGCCATGCTGTTCTCGGCCGGCATGGGCATCGGGCTGATGTTCTTCGGCGTGGCCGAGCCGGTCATGCACTTCATGTCGCCGCCGGTGGGCGAGGGCGCAACCGCCGCCGCGGCGCGCGAGGCCATGAAGATCACGTTCTTCCACTGGGGCCTGCACGCCTGGGCCATCTACGCGGTGGTGGCGTTGACGCTGGCATTCTTCAGCTTTCGCCACGGGCTGCCGCTGACCCTGCGTTCGGCCCTGTACCCGCTGATCGGCAACCGCATCCACGGCCCCATCGGCCATGCGGTCGACGTCTTCGCCATCATCGGCACGGTGCTGGGCGTGGCCACGTCGCTGGGCCTGGGCGTGGCGCAGATGAACAGCGGCCTGAACCACCTGTTCGGCATTCCGGTGGGCGTGATTCCGCAGATCATCCTGATCCTCATCACCTGCGGCCTGGCGACCCTGTCGGTGGCCAGCGGGCTGGACAAGGGCATCCGCATCCTGTCCGAGGCCAACATGGTGCTGGCGGTGATCCTGCTGCTGTTCGTGCTGGTGGCCGGTCCCACCGTGTTCCTGCTGCAGACCTTCGTGCAGAACACCGGCGCCTACCTGTCCGACATCGTCAACAAGACCTTCAACCTGTATGCCTACGAGCCGTCCGACTGGATCGGCGGCTGGACGCTGTTCTACTGGGGCTGGTGGATTGCGTGGTCGCCGTTCGTGGGGCTGTTCATCGCCCGCATCTCGCGCGGCCGCACCATCCGTGAATTCGTCAGCGGCGTGCTGCTGGTGCCGGCCGGCTTTACGCTGTTCTGGATGACGGTGTTTGGCGACACCGCCATCCACTTCATCCTGGTCGACGGGGTCAAGGGCTTCGCCGAAACGGTCAAGGACGACAACGCCCTGGCGCTGTTCGCCTTCTTTGAATTGCTGCCCTTCAGCAGCATCATGTCGATTTTCGCCATCGCCATGGTGGCCGTGTTCTTCGTCACCTCGGCCGACTCCGGCGCGCTGGTGGTCGACCTGCTGGCCTCCGGCGGCGCCGACCGCACGCCGGTGTGGCAGCGCATCTTCTGGTCGCTGTCGATGGGCGCGGTGGCCATTGCGCTGCTGCTGGCCGACGGCCTGACGGCGTTGCAGACGGCCACCATCGCCAGTGCGCTGCCGTTCTCGATCATTCTGCTGCTGTCGCTGTGGGGGCTGTTCAAGGCGCTGAAGCTGGACGCCACCAAGCGCGGCATCCGCTACCAGTCGCTGACCCTGTCGCGGCCGACGCGCGGCGGTCAGTCGTGGGAACGGCGGCTGCGCAACATGGTCATGATGCCGCGGCGCGCCCACGTGGTGCGTTTCGTGTCCGACGTGGTGACGCCCGCGCTGGAGGACGTGGCCGACGAATTGCGCAAGCAGGGCTACGACGTCGCGGTCAAGGAAGACGCCGACCAGGGCAGCGCGGTGCTGGAAGTGAACCACGGCGAACACCTGGACTTCTTCTATTCGGTGCAGCCGCGGGCCTTCGTGCGCCCCAGCCTGACCCCCGAAGAGGCGGCCGACGAGGAAGAACGCAAGTATTTCCGCGCCGAGGTCCACCTGCGCGAAGGCGGTCAGGACTACGACATCATGGGCTGGAGCCGCGATGCGGTCATCGGCGACATCCTGGACCAGTACGAACGCCACCGCCATTACCTGCACATGGTGCGCACCTAGACGCTTGGGACGCCCGGTCGGTCCCACTGCCGGCCAGGCCGCCTTTTCCCCCACTTCCCGATCTCCCGCCGCCGGCCTCGCGCCGGCGGCTTTTTTTCGTCGATAGGATTCATTAATCCTCAACATTACTTTAGGTATTTTGACTTCCTGCGTGATTTCGCGGATTATCCAAGTCATTCCTTTGATAAATAGCGAGCGAATCATGAAGGCAACATCTGGCGCATGGGCGGCCGGCATCCTGGTCGTGGCGGTGGTGGCGGGCGGCGGCCTGTATTGGAAGTTCGGCGGGGCGTCGCACAAGGGCGGCTGGGCCATGGCGCCGGCCAAGGTCGCGGTGGCCCCCGCCATCCAGGCGGATTTCCCGGTGGCGCTGTCGGGCATCGCCTCGCTGGAGGCGACCCGCCAGGTGCTGGTGCCCGCCGAAGTGGACGGCCGGGTGGCGCAGATTCTGTTCACCGCCGGCGAGCGGGTGCGCGCCGGCCAGCTGCTGGTGCAACTGAACGACGCGCCCGAACAAGGCGAGCTGGCCCGGCTGCAGGCCCAGGCCAGGAACGCGCGGGCCCTGCTGGACCGCACCCGCCGCCTGGTGCCGCTGCAGGCCGCCACCCGCGAGCAACTGGACCAGGCCCAGGCCGACTACGACCAGGCCGCCGGGGACATCAAGCGCATCCAGGCGCTGATCGAGCAAAAGCGCATCAAGGCGCCGTTTGACGGCGTGCTGGGCGTGCGCCGCGTGAACCTGGGCCAGTTTGCGCGCGCCGGCGACCCGCTGGTGTCGCTGACCGACGCGGCCAGCGTCTACGCCAACATCACGTTGCCCGAGCAGGCCCTGGGGGCGCTGCGGGCCGGCCAGCCGGTGGCGGTGACGGTCGATGCCCACCCCGACCGCGTGTTCGAAGGCGCCGTCACCACCATCGAGCCGCAGATCGATCCCGGTTCGCGCACCGTGCGCGTGCAGGCCACCCTGGCCAATGCCGACGGCGCACTGGCCGCCGGCATGTTTGCCCATGGCAAGGTGGTGCTGCCGCCGCGCCCGGGCGTGATCACCGTGCCGGAAACCGCCGTCAGCTACAGCGCCTACGGCGATTCGGTCTATGTCGTGTTGCCGCCCAAGGCGGGCGACGCCTCGGCGCCGCCGACCGTGGCCCAGGCCTATGTGCAGACCGCCGAACGTGCCCAGGGGCGGGTGGTGGTGACCAAGGGCCTGAAGCCCGGCGACCGGGTCGTGACCTCGGGCCAACTGCGCCTGCACAACGGCGCGGCCGTCGAGATCAGCGCCCAGGACACCGTGGCGCTGGATGCCGGCGCCGCGCCCCAATCCGTGGCGCAAGCCCGGTGAGCGCACGGAGCCTGACATGACATTCACCGATCTGTTCGTCCGTCGGCCCGTGCTGGCGCTGGTGGTCAGCACGCTGCTCCTGCTGATGGGGCTGCGTGCCCTGAGCGGCCTGCCGATACGCCAGTATCCGCTGACCGAAAGCACCACCATCACCATCACTACGCAATACCCGGGCGCCTCGCCCGACCTGATGCAGGGCTTCGTCACGCAGCCCATCGCGCAGTCCGTCGCCACGGTCGAAGGCATCGACTACCTGTCGTCGTCATCGATCCAGGGGCGCAGCGTGATCACCGTGCGCATGAAACTGAACGCCGATTCCAACAAGGCCATGACCGAGGTCATGGCCAAGGTCAACGAAGTCAAATACCGCCTGCCGCAGGATGCCTACGACCCCGTGCTGGTCAAGTCGGCCGGCGAAGCCACGGCCGTGGCCTACGTGGGCTTTTCCAGCACCACCATGGCGCTGCCAGCCCTGACCGACTACCTGTCGCGCGTGGTGCAGCCGCAGCTGTCGTCCATCGAAGGGGTAGCCAGCGTGGAACTCTACGGCGGCCAGAAGCTGGCGATGCGGATCTGGCTGGACCCCAACCGCCTGGCGGCGCGCGGCATCTCGGCCGGCGAGCTGGACGGGGCCCTGCGCCAGAACAACGTGCAGGCCGCGCCCGGCCAGGTCAAAGGCCTGTACGTGGCGTCCAACATCAAGGTCAACACCGATCTGGTCAACGTGGCGGAGTTTCGCGACATGGTCGTCAAGCGCGACGGCGACGCGATCGTGCGCCTGGGCGACGTGGCGACCGTGGAACTGGGCGCGGCCTCGACCGATTCCAGCGGCCTGATGGACGGCGAGCCGGCGGTGTACTTCGGCCTGAATGCCACGCCGGTCGGCAACCCGCTGGTGATCGTCAAGCGGCTCAATGAACTGCTGCCCAACATCAAGCGGAACCTGCCGCCGGGCACCAGCGTGCAGGTGCCGTTCGAGCTGGCGCGTTTCATCAGCGCATCGATCGACGGCGTGGTGCATACGCTGATGGAAGCCATCATTATCGTGGTGGCGGTGATCTTCCTCTGCCTGGGGTCGTTGCGCGCCGTGTTGATTCCGGTGGTGACGATTCCGCTGTCGATGCTGGGCGGCGCCGCCATCATGGCGCTGTTCGGCTTCAGCGTGAACCTGTTGACGCTGCTGGCCATGGTGCTGGCCATCGGCCTGGTGGTGGACGACGCCATCGTGGTGGTCGAGAACGTGCACCGCCACATCGAAGAAGGCAAATCCCCGGTGCGCGCCGCGCTGATCGGGGCGCGGGAAGTGGCGGGCCCCGTGATCGCGATGACCATCACGCTGGCGGCGGTGTATGCGCCCATCGGCCTGATGGGCGGGCTGACGGGGTCGCTGTTCAAGGAGTTCGCCTTTACCCTGGCGGGCGCCGTGGTGGTGTCGGGCGTGATCGCGCTGACGCTGTCGCCCGTGATGAGCTCGTTCATGCTCAACAGCCACGTGTCCGAAGGCTGGATGGCGCGCCGCGCCGAGCGCTTCTTCAACCGGCTGGGCGACGCATACGGCCGCCTGCTGGACGTGTCGCTGCACCACCGCTGGGTGACGGGCCTGGTGGCTGCGGCGGTGCTGATCAGCCTGCCGTTCCTGTACAACGCCGCCCAGCGCGAACTGGCGCCGGTCGAAGACCAGTCCACCGTGCTCACGGCCATCAAGTCGCCGCAGCAGGCCAACATCGACTACGTCGAGAAGTTCGGCAAGAAGTGGGACGACGTCATGGCCACGTTGCCCGAGCAAAAGGGTCGCTGGCTGATCAATGGCTCGGACGGCGTGGCCAACAGCATCGGCGGTGTCGACTTTGTGGACTGGCAGGACCGCAAGCGTTCGGCCGACCAGATCCAGGCCGACATGCAGGCCCGGGTGAACCAGATCGAAGGCAGCAACATCTTCGCCTTCCAGCTGCCGCCGCTGCCGGGGTCGACCGGGGGCCTGCCGGTGCAGATGGTCATCATGAGCGCGTCCGACTATCCCGTGGTGTACGAGGCCATGGAAACCCTGAAGAAGGCGGCCCGTGAAAGCGGCCTGTTCATGGTGGTCGACAGCGACCTGGACTACAACAACCCCGTGGTGCAGCTGAAGGTGGACCGCGCCAAGGCCAACAGCCTGGGCGTCACCATGAAGGCCGTGGGCGATACGCTGGCCGTACTGGTGGGGGAAAACTACGTCAACCGCTTCGGCATGGATGGCCGCTCGTACGACGTGATTGCGCAAAGCCTGCGGCAGCAGCGCATCTCGCCGGAATCGCTGGCGCAGTACTACGTCAAGAGCGCCAGCGGCGCGCAGGTGCCGCTGTCCACCATCGTGTCGGTGTCGATGGGCGTCGAACCCAACAAGCTGACCCAGTTCAACCAGCTCAACGCGGCCACCTTCCAGGCCATTCCGATGCCGGGCGTGACCATGGGCGACGCGGTGCAGTTCCTGACGCGCCAGGCCCAGGCGCTGCCGGCCGGCTTCAGCTACGACTGGCAGTCGGATGCCCGCCAGTTCAGCCAGGAAGGCTCGGCGCTGATGATCACCTTCATCTTTGCCATCATCGTCATCTACCTCGTGCTGGCGGCGCAGTACGAAAGCCTGCGCGACCCGTTCATCATCCTGGTGAGCGTGCCGTTGTCCATCTGCGGTGCGCTGATTCCGCTGGCGCTGGGCATGGCCACCATCAATATCTATACGCAGATCGGGCTGGTGACGCTGATCGGGCTGATCAGCAAGCACGGCATCCTGATGGTGGAATTCGCCAACGAGATGCAGGTCAGCCACGGGCTGGATCGCCGCAGCGCCATGGAGCAGGCCGCCCGCATCCGCCTGCGCCCCATCCTGATGACCACCGCCGCCATGGTGGTGGGCCTGATCCCGCTGCTGTTCGCCAGCGGGGCCGGCGCCCACAGCCGCTACAGCCTGGGCCTGGTGATCGTGGTGGGCATGCTGGTGGGCACGCTGTTCACGCTGTTCGTGCTGCCCACCGTCTACACCGTGCTGGCCCGCGACCACCGCGCCGCCAGCGACACGCCGCGTGCCCGTGAATTGGCCCAGGCGCAGGCCGAAGATGCGCCGCCACCGCCGCCGCTTGTGCTGCATTGAGGAAACGACCATGAAACATCCCGAACTACCCCTGCGCTTGCGTCGCGGCGTCGTGACGCTGCTGGCCGCGCTGGCCGCCGCCGGCTGCGCCGTCGGTCCCGATTACCAGAAGCCGCAAGACGCGCCGGTGACGCTGGCCAGCCCGGAACAGGCGCTGTTTTCCAGCGATCGCGTGCAGGCGGACTGGTGGAAGCAGTTGCAGGACCCGCAACTGGACCGCCTGATCGCCCTGGCGCTGCAGCGCAACCACGACATCCGCATCGCCCAGGCCCGTCTGGCCGAATCGCGCGCCGTGCTAGACGAGAAACAACTGGACCAGCTGCCCACGGTGACGCTGGGCGGGAGTTTCGAGCGCAGCCTGTCGCAGGCCAACCCGGGCGTGACGGGGCGGCGCAACCTGGCCGAGAGCTACCGCGCCGGCTTCGATGCCACCTGGGAAATCGACCTGTTCGGCCGCCTGCGGCGAGCGGCCGAAGGTGCCGCGGCGCGCAGCGAGGCCCAGGCCGCCGATTTGGCGCAGGCGCGCATCGTGGTGGCGGCGGAGGTGGCGCGCAACTACTTCGAGCTGCGCGGCGCCGAACAGCGCCTGGCGGTGGCGCGCGCCAACCTGGACAGCCAGCGCGACAGCCTGCGCGTGATCCAGGCGATGGTGTCGGCCGGCCGCGGCGACGAAGGCGACCTGGCCAGCGCTCGCGCCGAACTGGAAACGGTCCAGGCCAGCGTGCCGGTACAGGAAACCGCCCGGCGCCTGGCGCGTTACCGCCTGGCGGTGCTGGCGGGCCTGCGGCCGGTGGAACTGGGCGAGTTGGACACGTCCACCCCGCAAGCGCCGCTGGCGGCGCGCCTGCCCATCGGCGATGTCGGCGCCTTGCTGGCCCGCCGGCCCGACGTGGCGGCCGCCGAGCGCAACCGTGCCGCCGCCAATGCCGACGTGGGCGTGGCGACTGCCGAGCTGTATCCGCGCATCGACCTGGGCGGCTTCCTGGGCTTCGTGGCGCTACGCGGCGGCGATCTCGGTTCGGCGGCGAGCCGGGCCTTCAGCGTGACGCCGGGCGTGAACTGGCCGGCGTTCAACCTGCCCACGGCCCAGGCCCGCAAGCGCGCGGCGCAGGCGCGTTCACAAGGCGAGGCGGCGCGCTACGAACAGACGGTATTGCAGGCGGTCGAGGAACTGGAAGGGGCGCTGACGCAGTACGGCCAGACCCAGCAGCGTCTGGGCAACCTGGCCGAGGCCGCCGCGCACAGCCGCCGCGCAGCAGACCTGGCAAGACTGCGCTACCGCGAAGGCAGCACGTCGTACCTGACGGTGCTGGACGCACAGCGTACCTTGCTGCGCGCCCAGGACGCCGTGGCAGTGGCCGAGACGGCGTCCTACACCAGCCTGGTGGCGCTGTACAAGGCGCTGGGCGGAGGCTGGGAGGCACCCGCCGGGGCGGACGACGCCCAGTCGGTCCCCGCCAGCTGACCCGGGGGAGCGGTTCGTGGCACCATAGGGGCTTGGCGCCTAACCGTTATTCCATGTCCGACGATCTGTCCAAACCCATTGCCTGGCAGCCGCACCAGCCTGCGGACCGCGTGCTCATGACGCTGAAGACGCGCGGTCCGCAGTCGGTTGCGGCCATCGCGCGCCAGTTGGAGGTCACGGCCGAAGCCGTGCGCCAGCAGATGACGCGGCTGCATGCCGACGGCCTGGTCGACTCGGAAAGCCGCAGCGCCGGGCGCGGGCGGCCGACCCAGATCTGGTTCCTGACCGACGCCGGCCACCGCCGCTTTCCCGACACCCACGCCGACATGACGGTGCAGATGATCAATGCCGTGCGCCAGGTGTTCGGCGAAGACGGCGTGGACAAGCTGATATCCGTGCGTGAAACCGCCATGCTGGCCAGCTACCGGCAGGCGCTGGCCGGCGCCGCCACGCTCGAAGATCAGTTGCAGCGGCTGGTGCAGCAGCGTTCTGCCGAAGGCTACATGGCCGAAATGCGCCGCGACGGCGATGATTTCCTGTTCATCGAAAACCACTGTCCCATCTGTGCGGCGGCCCAGGCCTGTATGGGCTTTTGCCGCAGCGAACTGGAACTGTTCCGCCAGGCGCTGGGCGAGGGCGTGCGCATCGAACGTGAAGAACACATCCTGCTGGGCGCACGCCGCTGCGCCTACCGCGTCAGCGCGCGCCCCTGACGGCCGGCGGCGCTACGACGCCGGATCGCGGCCGTCATCCCAGCCGCCCAGGGCCTTGTACAGATCCACCGCATTGACCAGGCGGCGCTGTTGCAGCCGGATGTATTCCTGTTCCGAATCGAACAGGCTGCGCTGGGCTTCCAGCATTTCCAGGTAGTCGGCCACGCCGCGGGCGTAACGGCGCTCGGCCAGCCGCTGGCGTTCGCGGTCGGCGTCGCGCACTTTGCGCTGGGCCTCGATCTGGTCGCGCAACGCGTCGCGGGCTGACAGGGCGTCGGCCACGTCGCGGAACGCGGCCTGCACGCTGCCTTCGTATTGCGCCACGGCAATGTGCTGGCGCGTTTCGGCCAGCGACAGGTTGGCCCGGTTGCGGCCGGCGTTGAAGATCGGCAGCGTCAGGCGCGGCGCGAAGGTCCAGTTGCCGGTGCCCCCGCTGAACAGATCCGAAAAGCTGCCGGCGGTGGTGCCGATGTCGGTCGTCAGTTGCACCGACGGGAAAAAGGCCGCGCGCGCCGCGCCGATGTCGGCGTTGGCGGCCCGCAGCATATTCTCGGCCTGGCGCAGGTCGGGGCGGCGCATCAGCAGGTCCGACGGCAGGCCGGCCGCCAGCGGCGTCAGGCGCTGGCTTTCCAGCGGCGCCGGGTCGATGCCCGCCGCCAGCGAGAAATCTCCCGCCAGCAGGCCCAGCGCGTGTCGCGCCAGGCTGGCCTCGCGGGTCAGCTCGGCGCGGGTGGCGCGCGAGGTTTCCACCAGCATTTCAGCGGTGCGCAGGCCAATGGCGGTTTCCAGCCCGGCCTCGTAGCGGCGCCGAGTCAGCTTCAGCGTCGTCTCGCGCAGCGCCAGTGTGCTGTCCGTCAGTCGCAGTTGTTCGGCCAGCGACCGCTGGTTGAAGTAGGCCGTGGCGGTCTCGGCCACCAGCGCCAGCGTGGCGGCGCGATGCGCCTCGGCGCTGGCCAGGTAACGCGACAGCGCCGCGTCGGACAGGCTTTTCACGCGGCCGAAGAAATCCAGCTCGAAAGCCGTGATGCCCACGGCGGCGCGGTAGCGGTTGGCGACCGGCATGCGCGGCTGGCCGGGTTCCACGGTGCGGCCGCGGCTGAATTCGCCGCTGCCGTCGATGGCCGGCAGGCGTTCCGACTGCTGCACGCCATACAGCGCGCGCGCCTCTTCGATGCGCAGCGCCGCCACGCGCAGGTCGCGGTTGTTGGCCAGCGCGGCCTCGATCCAGGCTTGCAGCGCGGGGTCGTTGAAATAGGCGCGCCAGTCTTGCGGCGGCGCGGCCTGGCCGGCTTGCGCCGGCGTGTCGTACTGCGCCGGCACGGGCGCCGCGGGGCGCTCATGCGTCGGCGCCAGCGAGCAGCCGGACAAGGCCAGCGCCAGCAGGGTCATGGCCATGGGCTTCATGGCGTGGTCTCCAGCGATTCGCGGGCCTGGGGCCGCGCGGGGCGGGCGCGCATGCCAACCATGCGCCCCACGATAAGAAAGAACAGCGGCACCAGGAACACCGCCAGCACGGTGGCCGTGATGATCCCGCCCAGCACGCCGGTGCCGATGGCCGCCTGCGCGCCGGACGCGGCGCCGGTGGCCAGCGCCAGCGGCAGCACGCCCACGCCGAACGCCAGCGAGGTCATCACGATGGGGCGCAACCGCAGCCGCGCCGCTTCCAGCGTGGCCGACAGAATGCCCTGGCCATCGCGCACCAGGTCCTTGGCCACTTCCACGATCAGGATCGCGTTCTTGGCCGACAGGCCGATGGTGGCGATCAGGCCGACCTTGAAGTAGATGTCGTTGGGCATGCCGCGCACCGTCACGCCCAGCAGCGCGCCAATGACGCCCAGCGGCACCACCAGAATCACGGCCAGCGGGATGGACCAGCTTTCGTACAGCGCGGCCAGGGCCAGGAACACGATCAGCACCGACAGCGCGAACAGCACCGGCGCCTGGTTGCCGGACAACCGTTCTTCGTACGATTGCCCGGACCAGTCAAAGCCGATGCCGCGCGGCAGTTCGGCCGCCAGCGATTCCATCGCCCGCATGGCCTCGCCGCTGCTGTGGCCCGGCGCCGCCGACCCGTTCAGGGTGAACGACGGAAAGCCGTTGTAGCGGTTCAGTTGCGGCGGCCCCATGTCCCATTTCAGCGTGGCGAACGCCGACAGCGGCACCATCTGGCCTTGCAGGTTGCGCACGTGCAGGCGCGAAATGTCGTCGACGTCGACGCGGCGCTTGCCATCGGCCTGCACCATCACGCGCCGCACCTGGCCGTTCAGCATGAAGTCGCCGATATAGTCCGACCCATACATCACCGCCAGCGCGGTGTTGATCTCGTCGATCGGCACGCCCATGGCCTGCGCCTTGTCGCGGTCCACGCGCAGTTGCAGCTGCGGCGCCTCTTCCTGGCCGGCGAATACCACTTCGGTCAGCGCCGGATGCCTGGCGGCGGCCGCCAGCAATTTCTGGCGCGCCTCGGTCAGGGCCTGGTAGCCCAGGCCGCCGCGGTCCTGCAGCCGGAAGTCAAAACCCGACGTCGATCCCAGATCGGGCAGCGGGGGCGAGTTCAACGCGAACACCATCACGTTCTTGCGCCCGGCAAACGCCTCGTTGATGCGCTTGACCACCGCGTCGACGTGCAGCGCCGCGTCGCGGCGTTCCTTCCAGTCCTTCAGCGTCACGAAGAACATGGCCGAATTCGGGCCGCTGCCGTACTGGCTGAAGCCGTTGACCGAATACACGTACTGCACCGGCTCGTGCTCCATCATGTAGCGTTCCACGTCCTTCACCACGGCCATGGTCTCGGCCTGGGGCGAACCTTGCGGCAGGATCACCATGGCCATGAAGCTGCCTTGGTCCTCGTCCGGCAGGAATGACGACGGCAGCCGCGCGAACAGCAGCGCGGCCACGCCGATCACCAGCAGGTAGGCCAGGCCGAAGCGCACCGGCCGCGCCAGCACGCCCGACACCCGTGCCGTGTAGCGCACCGTCAGGCGCGCGAAGGCGCGGTTGAACCAGCCGAAGAAACCGCGCTTTTCGTGGTGGCCGGCGGGAATCGGCTTGAGCAGGCTGGCGCACAGCGCCGGCGTCAGCGACAGCGCCAGGAAGGCCGAAAAGGCGATCGACACGGCGAGCGTCACGGCGAACTGGCGGTAGATGTTGCCCACCGCGCCGTCAAAGAACGCCATCGGCACGAATACCGACACCAGCACCACCGTGATGCCGACGATGGCGCCGCTGATCTGGCCCATCGCCTTGACCGTGGCATCGTGCGGCGACAGGCCTTCTTCGGCCATGATGCGTTCGACGTTCTCGACCACCACGATGGCGTCGTCCACCAGGATGCCGATGGCCAGCACCATGCCGAACATGGTCAGCACGTTGATGGAATAGCCCAGCGCCAGCATCACGCCCAGCGTGCCCAGCAGCGCCACCGGTACCACCAGCGTCGGAATCAGCGTGGCGCGCAGGTTCTGCATGAACAGGTACATCACGCAGAACACCAGCGCCACGGCTTCCAGCAGCGTCATCAGCACCTTCTGGATCGAGATCTCGACGAACGTCGAGGTCTCGTAAGGAATATCCCAGGTGACGCCGGGCGGGAAGTACTGCGCCAGCTCGCGCATCGTGTCGCGGATGCGGCGGGTGGTCTCGACCGCGTTCGACCCCGGCGCCAGCTTGATGCCCAGGCCGGTGCCGGTCAGGCCGTTCACGCGCGACAGGTACATATAGTCGGTGCCGCCCAGCTCCACCCGCGCCACGTCCTTCAGGCGCAGGGTGGCGCCGCCCGGTTGCGCCCGCAGCGGGATATTGCCGAACTGTTCGGGCGTGTGCAGGGATTCGCCGGCCACGATGCTGGCGTTCAGCGGCGCGTCTTTCGGCACGGCCTGGTTGCCCAGTTCGCCGATGGTGACGCGGGCGTTGTGGCTGCGCAGCGCCGTCACGATGTCGCCCGGCGTCAGCGACAGCGCGGTCAGCTTGGCCGGGTCCGGCCAGATGCGCATCGCCGCTTCCGCGCCGAACGACTGCACCTTGCCCACGCCTTCCACGCGCCGCAACGCCTGCAACACGTTGGACGCGGCCAGTTCGCCCAGCTGCATGTCGTCCAGGCTGCCGTCGGATTTCAGCGACACCACCAGCTGGATGTTGTCGGCGGCCTTTTCCACCCGCACGCCGTCGCGGCGCACGGATTCGGGCAGGCGCGGCTCGACCGCCTTCAGACGGTTCTGCACTTCCACCGCCGCGATGTCGGGGTTGGTGCCCTGCTTGAAAGTCAGGTTGATGCTGGCCCAGCCGGTCGAATCGCTGCTGGACGAGGTGTACATCAGGCCCGGGGCGCCGTTCATCTCGCGTTCGATGATGGCGGTGACGGCCTCTTCGACCACCTTGGCCGAGGCGCCCGGGTAGCTGGCGCCGATGTTCACGACGGGCGGAGCGATGTCCGGATACTGCGCCACCGGCAGCGCGCGGATCGACAATAGGCCGACCAACGCGATCAGCAGCGAGATCACCCACGCGAATACGGGGCGATCAATAAAGAAACGCGCCATGGCGGTTACCCTTTGTTCTGGTTTCCTGCGGCCGGGGCGGGCGCCGTGGGCGCCGCTCGCTCGACCGGTTTGATCGTCTGGCCGGGGGCCAACTGCGTGACGTTCTCGACCACCACGCGTTCACCGCCCGACAGCCCCTGCGTGATGACCCAGTTCGGGCCCAGCAGGCGATGTGCCGTCACGGCAATGCTGCGCAACGCGCCGTCGTCACTCGCCACCAGCAGGTGGGCGCCATTGGCGCCCCGCAGCAGGGCGTTGCGCGGCACCAAGTAGGTATCGCGGTTGACGGCCTGCTCCAGCCGCACCCGTACGTACATGCCGGGCAGCAGTTCGCGCTCGGGGTTGTCGAACACCGCGCGCAGGGTGATGTTGTCGGTGCCGGGGTCCACCGCCAGGTCCGAGAACGACAGCGTGCCGCCGCGCCCGTATTCGGACCCGTCGGGCAGCACCAGCCGCACCCGCACCTGGTCGGGCGCAACACCCTGCACGGCGCCCGCGCGGATCTGCTTCTGCAACTGCATGACC
Source organism: Achromobacter sp. NCFB-sbj8-Ac1-l (assembly GCF_052695805.1). Taxonomy (NCBI): domain Bacteria; kingdom Pseudomonadati; phylum Pseudomonadota; class Betaproteobacteria; order Burkholderiales; family Alcaligenaceae; genus Achromobacter; species Achromobacter sp. NCFB-sbj8-Ac1-l. The sequence goes on from NZ_CP199812.1 coordinate 1,320,821, forward strand.
TCGGCCGCCGGTTGCGAGAAGTTGACGTAGATCGGGTCCAGCTGCTGCACCACCGTCAGCGGCGTGGCCTGGCCTTCGCCCACCAGCGCGCCTTCGGTCACCAGCGCCCGGCGGGCGCGCCCGTCGATCGGCGAGGTCACGCGGGCGTAGTCCAGCCGCAGCTTGGCGCTTTGCAGGTTGGCGCGGGCCAGCGCCACCTCGGCGCGGGCCTGGCGTTCCTGGGCCACGCTTTCGGCGTGGTCGCGTTCGCTGATGGCGCGGTCCGACACCAGGTCGGCGTAGCGGCGCAGCTTGTCGGCCGCGGCCGACAGATTGGCCTGGGCGCGGGCCAGCGAGGCGGCCTCGGAATCGTAGGCGGCCTGCAGCGGTGCCGGGTCGATCTGGAACAGCGGCGCGCCGCGCGCGACTTCCTGGCCTTCTTCATACAGGCGGCGGATCACGATGCCGGCCACGCGGGCGCGGACCTCGGCCTCGCGATAGGGCTCGAGGCGGCCGGGCAGCTCGCTGGCGACGGCCGTGGGGGTGGGCCTGGCCACGATGATGCCGACCTCGGCGGGCGCCTGGGCGGCGTCCGGGGCGTCCTTGGGCGAGCAGGCAGAAACAAGAACCAGTACGGATGCGAGAGCGAGCGTTCTCAGGGGGACTCGGTGCGTCATTTTCTAAAAATTATTGTGGTGCGCCCGCAAGGGGCAATAAAGGGAATTGCGCGGGTTTTCCCTGTGGGGATCGCAGTCTATCATTTAATCCGTCATGCTTGATTAATTGTTTTGTTCGAAAGTATGCTGGTGTCTGCATACATATTTACAGTGCGCAAACGGCGGCCTCGGGCCGCCATTTGTTTGTCTGCTTTCCCCCCTCAACCCACTTCACAAGGAGATCTCTGTATGGCCCGCAAGACGAAAGAAGAATCCCAACGCACCCGCGACCGCATCCTGGACGCCGCCGAACACGTGTTCCTGTCCAAAGGCGTCGCCAGCACCACCATGAGCGACATCGCGGATTACGCGGGCGTGTCCCGGGGCGCCGTCTACGGCCATTACAAGAACAAGATCGATGTCTGCATCGCCATGTGCGACCGCGCGCTGGGCGAAGCCGTCACCATGACCCGCGTGTCGACCGAGGGCGAGGCCCTGGAATCGCTCTATACCTCCATGCGCCAGTACGTGCAGATCTACGCCGAGGAAGGTTCGGTGCAGCGCGTGCTGGAAATCCTGTATCTGAAGTGCGAGCGCAGCGACGAGAACGCGCCGCTGCTGCGACGCCGCGACCTGTGGGAACGCCACGCCCTGCGCACGTCCGAAAAACTGCTGCGCGCCGCCGTCAGCCGCGACGATCTGCCGCGCGCCCTGGACGTGCGCCTGTCCAACGTCTACCTGCATTCCCTCATCGAAGGGGTGTTCGGCACCATCTGTTGGTCCGACCGCCTCAAGGGCGATATCTGGCCGCGCGTCGAGCGCATGCTCCGCGCCGCCATCGACACCCTGCGCCTGTCGCCGCAACTGCGGCTGCAGCAGGGCGCCTGACCGCCCCAGGTCACCCACCGCGCCGGGATCGCCCGGCGCCGGGCCGCGCCCCTACAATCCGGGCATGACCCTCAAGCAACTCGAAGCCTTCTATTGGGCCGCCACCTGCGCCAGTTTCGCCGTGGCGGCCGAGCGCCTGCACCTGTCGGTGTCGTCGCTGTCCAAGCGCATCACCGAGCTTGAAGACGCGCTGGGTCAACCGCTGTTCGACCGCAGCGGCCACAAGGCCGTGCTCACCGACGCCGGCCAGCGGCTGGTGCCGCAGGCACGCGAACTGCTGGCCGCCGCGGACCAGATCCGCGCCTCGCTGGCCGAAACCCCCGGCCTGCGCGGCCGCTGCCGCTTCGGCGTCGGCGAATTGACCGCGCTGACCTGGCTGCCGCGTCTGATCGGCGTCGTGCGCGCCGCCTACCCCGACCTGGTGCTGGAACCCTACGTGGACATCGGCCAGGTGCTGGAACAGCGGGTCGCCGACGGCGAACTGGACTTCGCGGTCATCGCCGGTCGCTCGTCGCGTCCCAATATCGCGTCCTCGCCCATCGGCCAGGCCGCGTTCTCCTGGGTCGCCGCGCCGACGGTGCTGGACGGCGAAACCCGCATGTCGCCGGCGCTGCTGGCGCGGCTGCCGCTGGTGACGCTGCCCGAAGGCGCCGGCACCACCCGCATCATCGACGACTGGCTGGCCGGGCGCGACATCGCCGGCCAGCGGCTCGCGTGCAACAACTGGGGGGCCATCGCGGGTCTCCTGATCGAGGGCACGGGCGTCGGGCTGCTGCCCAGCCATTGGGCCCAGGCATTGCAGGCCGAAGGCAGCCTCAAGGTGCTGCAAGGCGACCCGGAGCCGGCCGCGCTGCCCTATTCCTTCCAGCACCGGCGCGACGATACCCGTCCGCTGGTCGCCCGGCTGCGGGAATCGGTGCTGACGGCCGTGGATTTCTCGGCGCCTTGCCGCCTGCCGTGACGGTGGCGGGGCGGGGCCGCCGCTGCGACGGCTGACGGCGCAAGGAAGGCCCGGGCGGACCCCTGCGCCAGGCGCGTGCCCCGTCAATCGTCCGCAAGGCGGTCGGCCGGCGCCCATTTAGGCCTGCGACAGGCCCCGCTCTATACAATCGCCGCGCGCCTGGCGCAGAATCCAACAAGAACGTGCGCAACGGGGGGATGGGCCCGGCGATGCAGCACGGCTCAGGGTCTGTTCCCTCATCGCCGGGCGGCGCGCCGCTGGCGGGCAGGGAAGCCGACCCCCTGAATCGACGGAGATCATTCATGCGTAAACTTTGCCTCGCCATGGCCATGGCGGGAATGCTGGCCAGCGGATTGGCGCACGCCCAGTCCACCCTGCGTATCGGCCTGCAAGACGATCCGGACGTGCTCGACCCGGTGCGCGCCCGCACTTTCGTGGGCCGCATCGTATTCGCCTCGCTGTGCGACAAGCTGGTCGACATCACACCGGACCTGAAGTTCGTGCCGCAGCTGGCGCAGTCCTGGTCCACCAGCCCCGACAACAAGACGCTGACCTTCAAGCTGCGCACCGACGCCGTGTTCCATGACGGCACCCCGGTCAACGCCGCCGCGGTCAAGGCCAACCTGGATCGCGCCCGCACGCTGCCCGACAGCAACCGCAAGAGCGAACTGGCCACCGTGGCCAGTGTCGATGCGCCGGACGCCGAGACCGTGGTGCTGCACCTGGCCGAACCCGACGCTTCGCTGCTGTCGCAGCTGTCGGACCGCGCCGGCATGATGATCTCGCCGGCCTCGTTCGACAAAGACCCGGGCGGCAAGCCCGTGTGCTCGGGCCCCTACCAGTTCAAGGAACGGGTCCAGAACGACCGCATCGTGCTCGAGAAATTTCCCAAGTACTGGGACGCCGGCAACTATCACTTCGACCGCGTCGTCTTCACGCCGATTCCCGACAACACCGTGCGCCTGAACAACCTGCGCGCCGGCGACCTGGACATCATCGAGCGCGTGGCTCCCAGCGACGCCAAGGCCGTCAAGGACGATCCCAACCTGCGCCTGGCGCCGGTGACGGGCCTGGGCTTCCAGTCGATTTCCGTCAACCTGGGCAACGGCGCGCGCGCCAACAACCCGCTGGCCAAAGACAAGCGCGTGCGCCAGGCGCTGGACCTGGCCATCGACCGCGACGTGCTCAACCAGGTCATCGGCGAAGGCCAGTACCAGCCCGCCTACCAGCCGTTCCCGCCGGCCAGCTTCGCGTACAACAAGTCGTTCGAGCACAGCGGCCGCGATCCCAAGAAGGCGCAGGCGCTCTTGAAGGAAGCGGGCTTTGATCGCGTCAAGTTCGAGATCACCTTCGGCAACAACACCACCATGCAGCAGGTGTTCGAACTGGTTCAGGCCATGGGTGCCGAAGCCGGCTTCGACATCACCCTGCGTCCGGTCGAATTCGCCTCGCTGCAATCGTCGCTGGCCCGCGGCGACTTCGAAGTGGGCCAGAGCGGCTGGTCCGGCCGGGTCGATCCCAGCGGCAACATCCACCAGTACGTCAGCTGCAAGGGCAACCTGAACGACGGCAAGTTCTGCGACGCCGACACCGACAAGCTGCTCAATGACGCCCGCGCCGAACCCGACACGGCCAAGCGCCGCGCCATGTACGACAAGGTGCTGTCGGTCATGCAGGACCAGCGTCCCATCGTCTACCTGTTCTACCTGCCCTGGACCTTCGGCGCCCAGAAGAAGCTGGACGGCTTCGTGCCGTACCCCGATGGCCTGATCCGCCTGAAGGGCGTCAGCCTCGCCAAGAAATAAACCCTGATCGCGGGACCCGGCAAACGGGTCCCGTTTTTACTTATTGCTGCGGCCACCGGCTTCCCGCCGTCCGCAACAGGATCGCACCATGTTTACGACTCGCCCGGAAATCCTCGGCACCTTCGGTGTCGTGACCTCCACCCACTGGCTGGCCAGCTCGGCCGGCATGTCGCTGCTGGAACGCGGCGGCAACGCCTTCGATGCCTGTGTCGCCTCGGCCTTCGTGCTGCAAGTGGTGGAACCTCACCTGGTCGGCCCGGCCGGCGAAGTGCCCGCGGTGTTCTATTCCGCCCGCACCCGCAAGCTGGAAGTGCTGTGCGGCCAGGGCACCACCCCGGCCGGCGCCACGCTGGACCGCTACCGCGCCGAAGGCCTGAAACTCATCCCCGGCAACGGCCTGCTGGCCACCGTCATTCCCGGCGCGTTCGACGCCTGGATGCAACTGCTGCGCGACCACGGCACGATGCGGGTGCGCGACGTGCTCGAACCCGCCATCTATTACGCCGAGCACGGCCATGCGCTGATGCCGCGCATCTCCAACACCATTGCCGGCCTGAAGGATTTCTTCCAGACCCACTGGCCCACCACCGCCGAGATCTACGTGCCCGGCGGCAATGTGCCCGAAGCCCGCAAGCTGTTCCGCAACCCCGCGCTGGCCCGCACCTGGACCCGGGTGCTGCAGGCCGCCGAGCAGGCCGGTGGCGACCGCGAGCGCCAGATCGAAGCCGCCCGCGATGCCTTCTACCGCGGCTTCGTGGCCGAGGCCATCGACCGGTTCGCCCGCGGCAACGAGGTCATGGACGAAAGCGGCGAACGCCACCGCGGCGTCATCACCGCCGACGATCTGGCCGGCTGGTCGGCCAGCTACGACAAGCCCGCCACCTACGATTACCACGGCTACACCGTCGCCAAAGCCGGGGCCTGGAGCCAGGGGCCGGTCTTCCTGCAGACGCTGGCGCTACTCAAAGACATGGACCTGGCCGGCGTCGGGCCCAGCAGCGCCGAATTCGTGCATCGCGTCACCGAAGCCATGAAGCTGGCCTTCGCCGACCGCGAGGCCTACTACGGCGATCCGGCCTTCGTCGACGTGCCGCTGGACTCCTTGCTGTCCGACGACTACAACGCCGCGCGCCGCGCCCTGATCGGCGAGCAGGCCTCGCACGAACTGCAGCCCGGCCTGATTCCCGGCTTCGAGGCCCAGGTCTCCCGCGTCATGGACACCCTGCAGCGCCTGTCCAAAGTGTCGGCGCCCGGCAGCGTCACCAACGAACCGACCCTGGCCGACATGCGCGCCTCGGTCAAACGTGGCGACACCACCCACGTGGACGTCATCGACCGCTGGGGCAACATGATCTCGGCCACGCCGTCGGGCGGCTGGTTCCAGTCGTCGCCGGTCATCCCGGAACTGGGTTTCGGCCTGAACACCCGTGCCCAGATGTTCTGGCTGGAAGAAGGCCTGCCCGGCACGCTGGCGCCCGGCAAGCGCCCGCGCACCACGCTCACTCCGTCCCTGGCCTTGCGCGACGGCCGGCCGTACCTGGCGTTCGGCACGCCGGGCGGCGACCAGCAGGAACAATGGCAACTGCTGTTCTTCCTGCGCCACGTGCATCACGGCCTGAACCTGCAGGAAGCCATCGACCTGCCGATGTCGCACACCATGCACTTCCCGTCGTCGTTCTATCCGCGCGACCGCAAGCCGGGCCACCTGGCCGTCGAAAGCGGCTTCGGCGTCGACACCATCGAGGCCCTGCGCGCGCGCGGGCACCAGATCGAGGAAGTGCCGCAATGGTCGGTCGGCCGCCTGACCGCTGCCTCGCGCGACGCCGACGGCCTGCTGCACGCCGCGGCCACCCCGCGCCTGATGCAGGCCTACGCCGTCGGCCGCTAGGCCACGCGGCGGCTCGCGCCGCGACGCGAGCCGCCGCGGTTGCGGTGATTTGCCGCCATGGGCTATCTTTTGCCCATGACGCCAATCCAGCAGAGTCCGATGGCAGGGGCTCGTCCCCTGACGGGACAAGAACCTCTCTTCATCGTCCTGAACACCGGCTCCGGGCGCGGCGACGCGCAGGTGCTGCAGGACACCATCCGCCGCGTCCTCGACGAGGCCGGCCGCTCCTACCAATTGATGCCCGTCGACGATCCGTCGCGGCTGACCGAGACCGCGCAGGCGGCGGTGGCCAACGCCCGCAAGGGGCAAGGCATCGTGGTGGCCGCCGGCGGCGATGGCACCCTCAACGCCGTCGCCAGCCAGGTGGTAGGGCAGGGCGTGCCTTTTGGCATCTTGCCGCAGGGCACTTTCAACTACTTCGGCCGCCGCTACGGCATCTCGCAAGATACCGAGCCCGCGTTGCGCAGCCTGTTGGCCGGCGAACTGCGGCCGGTGCAGGTGGGCATGCTCAACGGCCGCCTGTTCCTGGTCAACGCCAGCCTGGGCCTGTATCCGCAACTGCTCGAAGATCGCGAGGCCTACAAGCAGCGCTTTGGCCGCAGCCGCCTGGTGGCGCTGTGGTCCGGCGTGGTGACCCTGCTGCGCGCCCCGCGGCAGCTCAGCCTGCGGCTTGAATACGAAGGCCGGACCCGCGATCTGCGCTCGCCGACGCTGGTGGTGGGCAACAACCGCCTGCAACTCGAACACATCGGCATCGACCCCACCGAACTTGACCGCAACCGCCTGGTCGCCATGGCTGCGCGCCCGGTGGGCACGCTGGCGCTGTACGGCCTGCTGCTGCGCGGCCTGTTCAGCCGCCTGGGCGACGCCGAGCACGTCATCAGCTTCGCCTTCGACCGCCTGACCGTGGCCATCCGCGGACGGCACCGGGTCAAGGTCGCGATGGACGGTGAAATCTCCTGGATGGACACGCCGCTCGAATTCAAGGTGTCCGAGCATCCCCTGCCGCTGGTGGTGCCCGCGGACGCGGACCCCCAGGGGCGCCCATGACGCGCATCCTGCAGTTTTCCGATACCCACTTCGGCACCGAGCGCAAACCCGTCGTCGAGGCGGCGTTGGACCTGGCCCGTTCCGTGGCCCCGGACCTGGTCGTCATCAGCGGCGACATCACCCAGCGCGCCCGCCGCGGCCAGTTCGCCGCCGCCCGCAAGTTCATCGAACGCCTGTCGCTGCCGGTGCTGGCCGTGCCGGGCAACCACGACATTCCGCTCTACAACATCTTCGCGCGGGCGCTCAATCCCTACGGCAACTACAAACGGGCGCTGGGCGCCGTGCTCGAACCGGTCTTCGAGAACGCCGGGCTGCTGGCCATCGGCGTCAACACCACCCGGCCGCGGCGCCACAAGGACGGCGAAATCTCCGATGCGCAGATCGCCCGGGTGGCGCAGCGTCTGCGCCAGGCCAAGCCGGGCCAGCTGCGGGTCGTGGTGGCGCACCATCCGGTGCGCGCCAAGGTCGAGTCCGACCGCCACAACCTGCTGTTCGGCCGTGAACGCGCGCTGGCGGCCTGGGCCCAGGCCGGTATCGACCTGATCCTGGGCGGCCACATCCACCTGCCCTACGTGTTGCCGGCCAGCGCCGATCCCGCGCTGGCGGCAGGCTGGGTCGTGCAGGCCGGCACCACCTGCTCGCGGCGGGTGCGCGGCAGCATTCCCAATTCGGTCAACCTCATCACCCGGCAAGCCTCTGGCGAGGGACAGGTCTGCCACGTCGAACGTTGGGACTACGCCGCGGCCACGCACGCTTTCGCCCCGGTCGACAAGACCCTGGTGTCCGGTTGAGGCGCACCATGACGCGGCGTCTCCGGGCGGCAAGCCTTGCGGCACAGAGGGCGGGCGCGATGGTCGCACCCGGCTCGCCAGGAGGCCCGCAATGAACAGCGCCTATGCGCAATGGGTGGCGGCCCATGCACTGCTCCTGCTGATCCTGCTGCCGCTGGCCGCCGCAGTCCTGGCGGTGGGGCTTGCCCGCGCCTACGTGCAGGCCCGGCCCCCGGCGCGGCTGGCCGGCTTTGCCGGCATGGTCGGCCTGGCCTGCGCGGCGTTCCTGTCGCTGGCGGCCGCGGTGAGCCGGCCAGGGGGCGTGGTCGAATTCGATAGCGCCCTGGCGGACGCGCTCAGTATGTCGTTGTCCGATTCGCTCTTGTGGCTGCTGTCGTGGTTCACCACGCTGGGCGACCGCAATTTCCTGACGCTCATCGCCGTCGGCATGACCGTCGGGCTGCTGTGGCGGCGGCAATGGCTGCTCGCCGGATTCTGCGCGGCGGCCACGGGCGGGGGCGGGGCGCTCAACAGGTTGCTCAAGCATGGCTTCGAACGCGTCCGGCCCGAGCACGACCATGGCTTTGCGACGGCGGTGGGCTGGAGCTTTCCCAGCGGTCATGCATCGGCCGCCATGGCGGTGTATGGCGCGGCCTGCTATCTGGCCTGGCGCCTGGCGCCCCCGTCTTGGCGTTTGCCCGGCGTGGCCCTGGCGGCGGCATTGGTGATGGCGATCGGGCTCAGCCGCATCCTGCTGCAGGTGCATTTCGCCAGCGACGTCGTCGCCGGCTTTGCCATCAGCTTCGCCTGGCTGGCCCTCTGCGCGGCCGCCGCCGAGCGCCTGGCCCGCTCAGCGCGGCAGGATCAAGGCATTCAGTAACCGCGCGTGCGGCTCGCCGGCAGAGGCCGGGCGCAGCGGCGCGCAGGCATAGCGCCCGCCGGCCGTGGCGATCGCCAGATCCAGCCGGCGCGCCCGCTCGGGCGGCGGGGGCTCCAGGTCCACGATCAGCTTGCCCGCCACGTGCGCGGTCACCTCGCCGTCACTGAAGCGCTCCAGCGTGCGGTCGATCTCCCGTTCGCGGGGCAAGGCCAGCACGATGGTGTCGGATTCGGCCAGCGCCTCGCGGGCCGAGGTCGCCAGCGTGGCGCTGCCGCGGAAGTCCTCGCAGCGGTCCGGGTCGATGTCATAGATCGTCAGGGCAATGTCGGGTTCGGCCGCCAGCAGCCGCCGCGCCGCCAGCGTGCCCGTGCGCCCCATGCCCACGATGCTGATGCGCGGGCTCATGGCTTGGGCACCGACCAGGTGCTGACGATGTGCGCCAGCGGCTCGTCCGACCCGGCGCCGGTCAGGATGACCTCGCCCGCCGACAGCCGGCCCACCTTCAGCAGCCGTGCCTCGGCATGTATCGCCCCGGCCGGACTCTTGCGCAGGAAATTGATGGTCAGGCTGGCCGTCACGGCGTGGGCCTGCCCGGTGGCGCCCACCACCGCGGCGTACATGGCCAGGTCCGCCAGGCCCATCAGCATCGGGCCGGCGACGATGCCGCCCAGCCGCTGGTGGCTGTCGCGGGCCGGCAGGACGGCCCGCGCGGTGCCCCGGCCGATGTGGTGCACCTCGATGCCCAGCAGCAGCGAAAAGGGGTGTTGTTCGGCGAGCAGCAGGCGGAAGTCCGCCAGGCTGATCAGGGGCGCCTGGGCGTCGGCGCAGGGCAGGGCGGTCGCGGTCATCGTTGTTCCAGCGCGGTGCAGTAGTGATCCAGCAGGACGTCAGCCTGCTGGCCCAGGGATTTCAGGCGATGGGTATGCAGCAGCAGCAACAGGCCGATGAGATACGTGAAGATGTTCATCTGCTCTGTCCGCACCGTGTCGGCCGGCCAGGCCTTGGTGCGCCCCAGGCCCACACCGAGAAGATCCACGCATTGCCGCAGGCGGCCGTTGAGCTGTTCATCCATCTCGCGGCCCAGGCCGCGCGGCCCCAGCCCCTGGAACAGGTACAGCCCCAGTGAAAAATCGGTGCGGCGGGCCGCGTAGTAGTCAAAGAAGGCCTGGATGGCCCGCCGCGCGGCCGAGGCCGGCTCTCCTTGCGCGGTGGCCGTCACCAGATGCGCGTGCAGGCGCTGCAGCGATTCGTCCAGCAGGGCGCCGTACAGGATCTCCTTGCCGGCGAACCAGGGGTAGATGGCCCCCGTCGTGCAGCCGGCCTCCTTGGCGATGGCACGCAACGTGGTCTTCTCCAGGCCGTCGCGCTCGAATACGCGCTGAGCGGCGTCCAGGATCATCTGGCGGCGCAGTGCGCTCAGTCGTTCATTGCGGTCGGCGCGTTGGGTCGGCGTGGGCATGGGGGGCGGGATGGCGGGCGCCAGGGTGTTGGTGTGTTCTTGAATAATATCGATGATTTATTTATATAACAACGTTATCCAGCTTGACGCACCAGATTGGACCGGGCCCCGCAGGCCTGCAGGGGCAAAAGCGGTAAAACGACCCCATCGGACTCGGAAAGGCGCCTGAAAGAAACGGCCGTGGCCCCCTTGAATTATTAGGGCCAGGGCTGAAAGTCGCATGGATACGTGGTCGTTTGCAAAACGCCGGGTTAGCCCCGGTGCCATTGGCGCGATGTTGCAATATCCCAACAGGGCTGTCGCAAACCTGCACTTTTCTGACGCCGACCATAGCCAGCCCCCCTGATTTTTGATGCAATAGCGTCAACTTCCCTTCGCGGAGTTAGGGGGGCGGCAGGCTGGTTTGCTGGATTGCTGCTCTTGTCACTCAAATCAACGGAGATTTCTTAAATGAAAAAGACTCTGCTCGCTGCCGCCCTGCTCGCCGGTTTCGCCGGTGTCGCCCAGGCAGAAACGTCTGTCACCCTGTACGGCATCATCGACACGGGCCTCGGCTACAACAAGATCAGCGGTGGTACCGACGCTCAGAACGGTAGCAAGTTCGGCATGATCAACGGCGTCCAGAACGGTTCGCGCTGGGGTCTGCGTGGTTCGGAAGATCTGGGTGACGGCCTGCGCGCTGTTTTCCAACTGGAATCGGGCTTTGATTCGGGTAACGGCACGTCGGCCCAAGGTGGCCGCCTGTTCGGTCGTCAAGCCACCGTCGGTCTGGCCAGCGACAGCTGGGGTCAACTGGACTTCGGTCGCCAAACCAACATCGCGTCGAAGTACTTCGGCTCGATCGACCCGTTCGGCGCTGGTTTCGGCCAAGCTAACATCGGTATGGGCCTGAGCGCCACGAACACCGTCCGCTACGACAACATGGTCATGTACCAGACCCCGTCGTTCAGCGGCTTCCAGTTCGGCGTCGGCTACTCGTTCAACGCGAACGACACCAACACCGCCCAAACCGGCTTCCGTACCGCCGACAACACCCGCGCCATCACGACCGGCCTGCGTTACGTCAATGGTCCCCTGAACGCCGCTCTGACGTTCGACCAACTGAACGCTTCGAACAAGCTGACCCAAGGTCAAGTTGACGCCACCCCGCGTCAATACACCATCGGCGGTTCGTACGACTTCGAAGTCGTGAAGCTGGCTCTGGCCTACGCTCGCACGACCGACGGCTGGTTCGGTAGCCAAGACGTCAAGACCTCGGCCGGCACGATCGGCTTCGGTTCGAACGCCTTCGCTGACGGCTTCAAGGCCAACTCGTTCATGGTCGGCCTGTCCGCCCCGATCGGCGGCGCTTCGAGCCTGTTCGGTTCGTGGCAAATGGTCAAGCCGGGCAACGACAAGCTGACCGGCGACGACGCGAACATGAACGTGTTCAACCTGGGCTACACCTACGACCTGTCCAAGCGCACCAACCTGTACGCTTACGGTTCGTACGCCAAGAACTACGCCTTCGTGGACGACCTGAAGTCGACCGCCGTCGGCGTCGGCATCCGTCACCGCTTCTAATCGAAAGCAGGGCGCAAGTCCTGCCTCGATTCGCAGTGCATGAGCGGGCTTCGGCCCGCTCATATGAAGCCACCTTTCGGGGTGGCTTTTTTTATTTCCAAAAGAGTGTGTAGCGGCCACTGTGCGGGCGTTTTGTGGTGCCCGCGGGCGGTATGGGCGCGCCTTGCGTTAAGCTTGTTTTCTTCCGCCAAGAACTGCCATTGTTCCACTAGAGGAATGCAGTCTTTCACCCGCTGTTCCCGCTACAGAGTTCAGCCAGAAGTAACCGCGCGAATGCTACAATCCTAAGGTTTGCGCATTTGACGGACGCCTGAATGAACCTGCAACAGTATTTCCCCGTCCTGCTGTTTATCGTAGTGGCCACCCTTATCGGGTTCGCGCTTCTGACGGCCGGCTCCCTCCTTGGCCCGCGGCGTCCTTACGCCGAGAAGCTATCACCCTATGAGTGCGGCTTCGAAGCCTTCGAAGACGCTCGCATGAAGTTTGACGTGCGCTACTACCTGGTGGCGATCCTGTTCATTCTTTTCGACCTGGAAATCGCGTTCCTGTTCCCCTGGGCCATCGCCCAAGGCACGGTCGGGCTCGTCGGCTTCTGGACGGTCATGGTTTTCCTCGCCGTGTTGACCGTCGGCTTCATCTACGAATGGAAAAAGGGCGCGCTGGACTGGGAATGACCCGCCGCCGGGTTGTTCACTGCATTTCACTGCACGCTATCAGAGACGAATATGGCTATAGACGGCATTCTCAAGCAAGGGTTCATCACTACCAGCGCCGACAAGTTCCTTAACTGGGCGAAGACGGGCTCCATGTGGCCCATGACCTTCGGCCTGGCCTGTTGCGCGGTCGAGATGATGCACGCGGGCGCGGCCCGCTACGACCTGGACCAGTTCGGCATCATCTTCCGCCCCAGCCCGCGCCAGTCCGATCTGATGATCGTCGCCGGCACGCTGTGCAACAAGATGGCGCCGGCGCTGCGCAAGGTCTATGACCAGATGCCCGAGCCGCGCTGGGTGGTGTCCATGGGCTCCTGTGCCAATGGCGGTGGTTACTACCACTACTCGTATTCCGTGGTGCGCGGCTGCGATCGCATCGTACCGGTAGACGTCTACGTGCCGGGCTGCCCGCCCACGGCCGAGGCGCTGGTCTACGGCTTGCTGCAGATGCAGAACAAGATCCGTCTGACCAACACGATTGCGCGCTGATTCTTCGTACCGGTCCGCGGCCGCCACAAGGCCGCCGCAGGCCCCTTCGAAACAGCGTATCGGTTCACCTAAGCGTACAAGATGATGACCAGGCTCGAAACCCTGAAAAACAATTTGCAGACCACCCTCGGCGCCGATATCGCGCTGACCGAGGCGCTGGGCGAGCTGACGCTCGAAGTGCCGGCGGAACAATGGTTCGCGGTCTGCAACAAGCTGCGCACCGAAGCCGGCCTGCGCTTTGAAACCTGTATCGACCTCTGTGGCGTCGACTACCTGACGTGGGGCAACGGCACGCGCGAGCTGCCCGAGGAAGCCAACGCCAAGGTCCACCGCGCCCGTTTCGCGGTCGTCGTGCACCTCCTGTCCATCGAGAACAACTGGCGCCTGCGCGTGCGCACCTGGGCCGCCGACGATGAATTCCCCATCGTTGCCTCGCTGATGGAATGCTGGCCGGCCGTGGGCTGGTTCGAGCGCGAAGCCTTCGACCTGTACGGCATCGTCTTCGAAGGCCACCCCGACCTGCGCCGCATCCTCACCGACTACGGCTTCATCGGCCACCCGTTCCGCAAGGACTTCCCGCTGTCCGGCACCGTCGAAATGCGCTACGACCCGGAACAGAAGCGCGTCATCTACCAGCCCGTCACGATCGATCCGCGCGAGATCACGCCGCGCGTGGTCCGCGAAGACACCTACGGCTTGGGGCGTTAAATCATGGCAGAAATCAAGAACTACACGCTTAACTTCGGCCCGCAGCACCCGGCTGCGCACGGTGTGCTGCGCCTGGTGCTCGAACTGGACGGCGAAGTCATCCAGCGTGCCGACCCGCACATCGGCCTGCTGCACCGCGCCACCGAAAAACTGGCCGAGCACAAGACCTACATCCAGGCGCTGCCCTACATGGACCGCCTGGACTACGTGTCCATGATGTGCAATGAGCACGCCTACGTCATGGCCATCGAAAAGCTGCTGGGCGTCGAAGCCCCGCTGCGCGCGCAGTACATCCGCGTGATGTTCGACGAGATCACCCGTCTGCTGAACCACCTGATGTCGCTGGGCTCGCACGCGCTGGACGTGGGCGCCATGGCGGTGTTCCTGTACGCCTTCCGTGAACGCGAAGACCTGATGGACTGCTACGAAGCGGTTTCGGGCGCGCGCATGCACGCGGCCTACTACCGCCCGGGCGGCGTCTACCGTGACCTGCCGGACACGATGCCCCAGTACGGCGACACCAGCAAATACCGCGGCGAAAAGGAAATGCGCGTCATGAACGACGCCCGTTCCGGTTCGCTGCTGGACTTCATCGAAGACTTCACCAACCGCTTCCCCGCCTGCGTCGACGAGTACGAAACCCTGCTCACCGACAACCGCATCTGGAAGCAGCGCCTGGTGGGCATCGGCGTGGTCGATCCCGAACGCGCCAAGGCGCTGGGCTTCACCGGCCCGATGCTGCGCGGTTCCGGCGTGGCCTGGGACCTGCGCAAGATGCAGCCCTACGAAGTCTACGACCTGCTCGATTTCGACATCCCCGTGGGGGTCAACGGCGACTGCTACGACCGCTACCTGGTCCGTATCGCCGAAATGCGTGAAAGCAACCGCATCATCCGCCAGTGCGTGGAATGGCTGCGCAACAACCCGGGCCCGGTCATGATCGAGAACCACAAGATCGCCCCGCCCAAGCGCACCGCCATGAAGACCAACATGGAAGAGCTGATCCATCACTTCAAGCTCTTCACTGAAGGTTTCCACGTGCCTCCCGGTGAAGCGTTCGCCTCGGTGGAACACCCGAAGGGCGAGTTCGGCATCTACCTGGTGTCGGATGGCGCCAACAAGCCTTACCGCCTGAAGATTCGGGCCCCCGGCTTCGTCCACCTGCAGTCGCTGGATGAAATGTCGCGCGGTCACATGATCGCCGACGCCGTCACCATCATTGGTACGCAAGACATCGTTTTCGGCGAAATCGATCGCTGATCCAGACAGTCACGAGCACGCCCGCATAACCCGGATTCAAACTATGCTGCTTTCCGAACAGGCCTACCAGAAAATCGACCGAGAACTCGCGAAGTTCCCGGCCGACCAGCGGCAGTCCGCCATCATGGCCTCTCTTGCGATCGCGCAAGAAGAGAAGGGCTGGTTGGCTACCGACATTATTGAAGATGTGGCCAACTACATCGGCGTCCCGCCCATCGCGGTCCAGGAAGTCGCCACCTTCTACAACATGTTCGACGTCAAGCCCGTCGGCAAGAACAAGATCGCCGTCTGCACGAACTTGCCCTGTGCCTTGCGCGACGGCGAACGCGCCGGCGACTACCTCAAGCGCAAGCTGGGCGTGGACTATCGCGAAACCACCGCCGACGGCCAGTTCACCCTGGTCGAGGGCGAATGCATGGGCGCTTGCGGCGATTCCCCCGTGCTGATCGTGAACAACAAGCATATGTGCGTGCGCATGACCGAAGAGAAGCTGGACGCGCTGGTCGCGACCCTCAAGGCGCAAGGAGAGTCGGCATGAACGCGCCCGACATCTACAAGCAGTTCGCGCAAGGGCTCGAGCCCAACCCGCTGAACGACCTGTCCAATTCGATGTGCCTGCACGGCCGGCACATCAAGCCGCAGATCATGGCCGACGTCGACGGTGCCAACTGGCGCCTGGCCGACTACGTCAAGCGCGGCGGCTACGAAGCCCTGCGCAAGATCCTCACCACCGGCATGAAGCCGGAAGACGTGATCGCCGAAGTCAAGGCCTCGGGCCTGCGCGGCCGTGGCGGCGCGGGCTTCCCGACCGGCCTGAAGTGGAGCTTCATGCCGCGCGCCTTCCCGGGCCAGAAGTACCTCGTCTGCAACTCCGACGAAGGCGAGCCGGGCACGTTCAAGGATCGCGACATCCTGCGCTTCAACCCGCACATCGTGATCGAAGGCATGGCGATCGCCGCCTACGCCATGGGCATCAGCGTCGGCTACAACTACATCCACGGTGAAATCTTCGAAGTCTACGAGCGCTTCGAAGAGGCCCTCGAAGAGGCGCGCGCCGCCGGCTTCCTGGGCGACAAGATCCTGGGTTCGGAATTCAGCTTCCAGCTGCACGCCTTCCACGGCTACGGCGCCTACATCTGCGGCGAAGAAACCGCGCTGCTCGAATCGCTGGAAGGCAAGAAAGGCCAGCCGCGCTTCAAGCCGCCTTTCCCCGCCAGCTTCGGCCTGTACGGCAAGCCCACCACCATCAACAACACCGAAACCTTCGCGGCGGTGCCCTGGATCATCCGCAACAGCGGCCAGGCCTACCTCGAAGTCGGCAAGCCCAACAACGGCGGCACCAAGCTGTTCTCGATCACCGGCGACGTCGAACGTCCCGGCAACTACGAGATCCCGCTGGGCACCCCGTTCTCGACGTTGCTGGAACTGGCAGGCGGCATGCGCGGCGGCAAGAAGCTCAAGGCCGTGATTCCCGGCGGCTCCAGCGCTCCGGTGCTGCCGGCCGACATCATGATGGAAACCACGATGGACTACGACGCCATCGCCAAGGCGGGTTCCATGCTGGGTTCGGGCGCCGTGATCGTCATGGACGAAACGCGCTGCATGGTGAAGTCGCTGCTGCGTCTGTCGTACTTCTATTTCGAGGAAAGCTGCGGCCAGTGCACGCCGTGCCGCGAAGGCACCGGCTGGCTCTACCGCATGGTGCACCGCATCGAAAACGGTCACGGCCGTCCGGAAGATCTGGACATGCTGGACAACGTGGCAGGCAACATCATGGGCCGCACCATCTGCGCCCTGGGTGACGCCGCCGCCATGCCCGTCCGTGGCTTCCTCAAGCATTTTCGCGACGAATTCGCGCACCACATCGAGCATAAGTCTTGTGTGGTTCCGCAATATCTGTAGGTCTCAGGAACAGCAATGGTTGAACTAACCGTCGACGGCAATACGGTAGAAGTGCCCGAGGGCAGCATGGTGATGCATGCGGCCCAGAAAGTCGGGCTTTACGTGCCGCATTTCTGCTACCACAAGAAACTGTCCATCGCGGCCAACTGCCGCATGTGCCTGGTCGAAGTGGAAAAAGCGCCCAAGGCGCTGCCCGCCTGCGCCACCCCCGTGACGAACGGCATGGTCGTGCACACCTGCTCCGAGAAGGCTCGCGCCGCTCAGAAGTCGGTGATGGAATTCTTGCTCATCAATCACCCGCTCGACTGCCCGATCTGCGATCAGGGCGGCGAATGCCAGCTGCAAGACCTGGCCGTGGGTTATGGCGGCTCCGCCTCGCGCTACCAGGAAGAAAAGCGCGTGGTGTTCCACAAGGACCTCGGTCCGCTGGTTTCCGCCGAGGAAATGAGCCGCTGCATCCACTGCACCCGCTGCGTGCGCTTCGGCCAGGAAATCGCCGGCGTCATGGAACTGGGCATGCTGGGCCGTGGCGAACACTCCGAAATCACGTCGTTCGTGGGCCGCTCGATCGAGTCCGAGCTCTCGGGCAACATGATCGACATCTGTCCGGTGGGCGCGCTGACCTCCAAGCCCTTCCGCTACAGCGCCCGCACCTGGGAACTGGCGCGCCGCCGTTCGGTCAGCCCGCATGACAGCCTGGGCGCCAACCTGGTCGTCCAGGTCAAGGGCGATCGCGTGATGCGCGTGGTCCCGTTCGAAGACGAAGCCGTCAACGAATGCTGGATCAGCGACCGCGACCGTTTCTCGTACGAAGGCCTGAACAGCGACGACCGCCTGTCCGCCCCGATGATCAAGGGCACCGACGGCAAGTGGCAGGAAGCCTCCTGGGCCGACGCCCTGGCCGCCGTGGCGCAGGGCCTGTCGCGGGTTCGCGACAGCTTTGGCGCCGGCCAGATCGGCGCGCTGGCGTCCGAATACGCCACCACCGAAGAATACGCACTGCTGGGCCGTCTGGTGCGCGCGCTGGGGTCGGAAAACATCGACTTCCGCCTGCGCCAGACCGACGCCGCCTTCGACGCCGCCCTGACCGGCGCGCCGTGGCTGGGCATGCCCATCGCCGAACTCGACAACCTGGACCGCGTCCTGGTCGTCGGCTCGTTCCTGCGCAAGGATCACCCGCTGATGGCCCAGCGCCTGCGCCAGGCCGCCAAGCGCGGCACGCAGATCCTGATGGTCGACAGCGCCGCCGACGATCCCCTGATGCCCGTCGCCGGTCGCATCACGGTTGCGCCGTCCGAGCTGCCGCGTGCCCTGGCCGAAGTCGCCGTGGCCCTGGCGCAAGCCAAGGAAGCCGCGGTGCCCGCCGAATTCGCCTCGGTCACCCCGGGCGAAAACGCCAAGATCATCGCCGCCAGCCTGGCTTCCGGTGCCAACACCGCCGTGCTGCTGGGCAATATGGCCGTGGCCAGCGCCCAGGCCTCGACCCTGGCCGCCAACGGCCGCGCCGTGGCTGATCTGGCCGGCGGCAAGTTCGGCTTCCTGACCTCCGGCGGTAACACCGTTGGCGGTTACCTGGCCGGTGCCGTGCCGGGCAAGGGCGGCAAGAATGCCGCCGCCATGCTGGCCGAGCCGCTCAAGGCCTACGTCGTGCTGCACGCCGAACCGCTGCTGGATGCCGACAACGGCCAGCAAGCGATCGCCGCGCTGCGCGGTGCGCAGTTCGCCGTGGCCCTGACGCCTTACCGTTCGGCCGCCGCCGAATGGGCCGACGTCATGCTGCCGGTGGCCCCGTTCACCGAAACCTCGGGCACGTTCGTCAACGCCCAGGGCCTGGCCCAGAGCTTCAAGGGCACGGTCGCGCCGTTCGGCCAGACCCGTCCGGCCTGGAAGGTCCTGCGCGTGCTGGGCAACGTCCTGCACCTGGCCGGCTTCGACGACGAAACCTCCGAATCCGTGCGCGACGCCGCGCTGGCCGGTGGCATCGAAGGTCGCCTGTCCAACGACATCAAGGCGCCGCTGGGCCTGGGCCAGGCCGTGGCCGGCCTGGAGCGCGTTGCCGACGTGCCGATCTACCGCAGCGACGCCATGGTGCGCCGCTCGGAACCGCTGCAAGCCGCGCCGGCCTCGAAGAAGCCCGCCGCGCGCATGAACGGCCGCACGCTCACCAGCCTCGGCCTGACCGCCGGCGTCACGGTGCGCGTGACGGGCGGGCAGGGCGCCGTCGAGCTCGAAACCGTGCAGGATGATGCCGTGGCCGATCGCGCCGTGCGCATTTCCGCAGCCTTTGAAAATACCGCAGCCCTGGGTGGCGCATTTGGTCAACTCAGCGTGGAGCGTGCCTGATGGAATGGCTCAATGTTCTTGAAAGCCAGGGTACGGCGCTGCTGGGCCCGACGGTCTGGATGGTGCTCTGGACCCTCATCAAGATTGTCGTCATCGCCGTGCCGATCATCCTGTGCGTCGCCTACCTGACGTACTGGGAACGCAAGATGATCGGCGCCATGCACGTGCGCATGGGTCCGAACCGCGTCGGCTTCAAGGGGCTGCTGCAGCCTTTCGCCGACGTCTTCAAGCTGCTGACCAAGGAAGTCGTGGTCCCCAGCCAGGCCAACAAGGTGTTGTTCATCGTGGCCCCCGTGGTCACGCTGATGCCGGCGCTGGCGGCCTGGGCCGTGGTGCCCTTCGGCCCCGACGTCGTGCTGGCCAACGTCAACGCCGGCCTGCTGTACATCATGGCCATCACGTCGGTCGGCGTGTACGGCGTGATCGTCGCCGGTTGGGCCTCGAACTCCAAGTACGCGTTCCTGGGCGCGCTGCGCGCCTCGGCCCAGATGCTGTCGTACGAATTGGCCATCGGTTTCGTGCTGGTGACGGTGCTGCTGGTGTCCGGCAGCCTGAACATGTCGGAAATCGTGCATGTGCAGAACCGCGGCTGGTTCGCCGACAAGGGCCTGACGTTCCTGTCCTGGAACTGGCTGCCGCTGTTGCCGCTGTTCGTGATCTACGTGATCTCGGCCGTGGCTGAAACCAACCGCCACCCGTTCGACGTGGTGGAAGGCGAATCCGAAATCGTGGCCGGCCACATGGTCGAATACTCGGGTATGGCCTTCGCCCTGTTCTTCCTGGGCGAATACGCCAACATGATCCTGCTGTCCTGCATGGCGTCGATCATGTTCCTGGGCGGCTGGGCATCGCCCATCGATATCGCGCCGCTGACCTGGATTCCGGGTTGGATCTGGCTGGGTCTCAAGACGTTCGTCGTGGTCTCGTTGTTCGTGTGGTTCCGCGCTTCTTTCCCGCGCTACCGCTACGACCAGATCATGCGTTTGGGTTGGAAAATCTTCATCCCGCTGACCGGCGTTTGGCTGGTCGTGGTGGCGATCTGGATGCAGACGCCCTGGAACATTTGGCGCTAAGCCGCCAGGCAGAGGCAGGATATGGAAGCGATCAAAGATTTCTTCGGCAGCTTGATGCTGGCCGAACTGCTCAAGGGCATGCGCCTGACGGGCAAGTATTTCTTCAAGCGCAAGGTCACCTTGCGCTACCCGCAGGAAAAGACGCCGACCTCGGCGCGCTTCCGCGGGCTGCACGCGCTGCGCCGCTACCCCAACGGGGAAGAGCGCTGCATCGCATGCAAACTGTGTGAAGCCGTGTGCCCCGCGCTGGCCATCACCATCGAGTCGGACCAGCGCGATGACGGCACCCGCCGCACCACGCGTTACGACATCGACCTGACCAAGTGCATTTTCTGCGGCTTCTGTGAGGAAAGCTGCCCCGTGGACTCGATCGTGGAAACCCATATCCACGAATACCACGGTGAAAAGCGCGGCGACCTGTATTTCACCAAAGACATGCTGCTCGCCGTGGGCGACCGCTACGAAGCCGACATCGCCCGCCGCCGGGCCGAAGACGCTCCCTACCGTTGAGCCCAGGGTCCTGATCCATGACTTTTACCACTGTCCTGTTTTACATACTGGCCGCCGTGCTGGTGATCGCGGCGTTCCGCGTGATCACCGCGCGCAGCCCGGTCACCGCCGTCCTGCACCTGATCCTGGCCTTCACCAACGCGGCCATGCTCTGGATGCTGCTGGGCGCCGAGTTCCTCGCGCTGCTGCTGGTGCTGGTGTACGTGGGCGCCGTGATGGTGCTCTTCCTGTTCGTCGTCATGATGCTGGACATCCGCATGGATGCGCTGCGCCAGGGCATGAAGACCTACCTGCCGCTGGGCCTGATCATCGGCCTGGTCATGGTGGTGGAAATGGCCTTCGTGCTGGGTTCGACCTGGTACGGCGCGGGCCCCCAAGCCCCGGTCGCCGGCGACTACAACAACGCCCGTGCCCTCGGTGAAGTGATGTACACGCAGTACATCTACGCCATCGAAGTCGGCGCCGCGCTGCTGCTGGTCGGCATGGTTGCCGCCATCGCACTGACCCTGCGCCGCCGTCGCGACGTCAAGTACAACGACCCGGTTGCCGCCGTCCGCGTGCGCTCGAAGGATCGCTTCCGCATGGTGAGCATGCCCGCCCAGAGCGAGCGCGCCCAGGCTAGGAACGGCGCCTCGGCGCCCGCCGCCGCCGCGCCCCAAGGAGAAAAACAATGACGCTGACGCTGGCCCACTATCTGATCCTCGGGGCGATCCTGTTCGCCATCGGGATCTTCGGTATCTTCCTGAACCGCCGCAACCTGATCATTCTCCTGATGTCCATCGAGCTCGTGCTCCTGGCCGTCAACATGAACTTCGTGGCGTTCTCCAGCTGGTTCGGCGACACCGCCGGCCAGGTGTTCGTGTTCTTCATCCTGACCGTGGCCGCCGCTGAAGCGGCGATCGGCCTGGCCATCCTGGTGCTGCTGTTCCGCAACCTGAACACGATCAACGTTGACGAACTCGATCGCCTGAAGGGCTGACGGGGTATTGGAAGAAAATGTCTAGCTCACCCAATCTCTACCTGCTCATCGCGCTGGCGCCGCTGGCCGGAGCAATTCTCGCGGGCCTTTTCGGCACCGGCTTCCTGGGCCGTCCCATCGGCCGCCGCGCCTCGCACGTCATCACCATCCTGGGCGTGCTCATTTCCGCCATCGGTTCGGTGGTGGTGCTGGGCGACGTGCTCAACGGCCTGCGCTTTGACGGCGCGGTCTACACCTGGAGCCTGATCGGCCAGACCAAGCTGGAAATCGGCTTCCTGATCGACCCGCTGTCGGCCATGATGATGGTCGTGGTGACCTCGGTGTCGCTGATGGTGCACATCTACACCATCGGCTACATGGCCGACGATCCTGGCTACCAGCGCTTCTTCTCGTACATCTCGCTGTTCACGTTCTCCATGCTGATGCTGGTGATGTCGAACAACATGGTGCAGCTGTTCTTCGGCTGGGAAGCGGTGGGCCTGGTGTCGTACCTGCTGATCGGCTTCTGGTACACCCGCCCCACGGCCATCTTCGCCAACATGAAGGCATTCCTGATCAACCGCGTCGGCGACTTCGGCTTCGTGCTGGGCATCGGCCTGTTGTTCGCCTATGCCGGCACCATGCACTACGGCGAAGTCTTCGCCCAGGCCGACAAGCTGGCCACCCTGACGCTGCCCGGCTCGGACTGGATGCTGCTGACCGTGGCCTGCATCTGCCTGTTCATCGGCGCCATGGGCAAGTCGGCGCAGGTTCCCCTGCACGCCTGGCTGCCTGACTCGATGGAAGGCCCGACCCCGATCTCCGCACTGATCCACGCCGCCACCATGGTGACGGCCGGCATCTTCATGGTGGCGCGTTTCTCGCCGCTGTTCGAACTGTCGGACGTGGCGCTGTCGTTCATCATCGTCATCGGCGCCATCGGCGCGCTGTTCCTGGGCATCCTGGGCATCATCCAGACCGACATCAAGCGCGTGGTCGCGTATTCCACGTTGTCGCAACTGGGCTACATGACCGTCGCGCTGGGCGCCTCGGCCTACTCGGTGGCGATCTTCCACCTGATGACGCACGCGTTCTTCAAGGCGCTGCTGTTCCTGGGCGCCGGTTCGGTCATCATCGGCATGCACCACGACCAGGACATCCGCAACATGGGCGGCCTGCGCAAGTACATGCCCATCACCTGGATCACGTTCCTGCTGGGCACGCTGGCCCTGGTCGGCACGCCGTTCTTCTCGGGTTTCTACTCGAAGGAACACATCATCGAAGCCGCCGGCGCCGCCCACGTCTGGGGCGCAAGCTTCGCTTACTACGCCACGCTGATCGGCGTGTTCGTGACCTCGCTGTACTCGTTCCGCGTGTACTTCCTGGTCTTCCACGGCAAGGAACGCTTCGACACCAGCGACCATGGCCATGGCCATGATGCCCACGGCCACGATGACCACGGTCATGACGACCACGGCCACCACGGCGGCAAGCCGCATGAGTCGCCCTGGGTCGTGACCCTGCCGCTGATCCTGCTGGCGATCCCGTCGGTGCTGGTGGGCGCCTGGGCGGTCGATCCCATGCTGTTCGGCAAGTTCTTCAACGGCGTGATCACGGTGCTGCCGCAGCATCCGGCCATGCACGAGCTGCACGAAGAATGGCACGGTTGGGTGGCTTTCGGCCTGCACGCCTTCCAGACCCTGCCGTTCTGGCTGGTCGTGGCCGGTGCGGTCATCGCCTGGTACTGCTACCTGATCAATCCGAAGGTTCCGGCCGCGATCAAGTCGAGCCTGTCGGGCGTGAACAAGGTGCTTGAAAACAAGTACTACGTCGACTGGGTCAACGAACAGATCATCGCGCGCGGCCTGCGCTGCCTGGGCCGTGGCCTGTGGCAGACCGGCGACCGCGGCATCATCGATGGCTTCCTGATCAACGGTAGCGCCCGCGTGGTGGGCTGGGTGGCTGCGATCAGCCGTCACCTGCAGTCCGGCTTCATCTATCACTACGCGTTCGCAATGATCATCGGCATCATGGCGCTGGTGACTTTCTTTGTGCTGATTCCCCAATGATGGCAAGCGAGATGGCATCCAACACTTTCCCCTGGCTCACGCTTGCGATCTTTGTCCCGATCGTATTCGGCCTGCTGGTGCTGGCGGTGGGCCGAGACGACCGTCCCGGCCTGACGCGCGGCCTGTCGCTGATCGGCTCGATCGCCGGCTTCCTCGTCACGATCCCGCTGTACACCGGGTTCGACTCCAAGACGGCTGCCATGCAGTTCGTCGAGAAGGCCTCCTGGATCGAAGCCTTCAACGTCAATTACCACCTGGGCATCGACGGCATTTCGCTGTGGTTCGTGCTCCTGACCGCCTTCATCACCATCATCGTGGTGCTGGCCGGCTGGGAAGTCATCACCAGCCGCGTGGCGCAGTACATGGCCGCCTTCCTGATCCTGTCGGGTCTGATGGTGGGCGTGTTCGCCGCGCTGGACGGCATGCTGTTCTACGTGTTCTTCGAAGCCACGCTGATCCCGATGTACATCATCATCGGCGTCTGGGGCGGACCGAACCGCGTGTATGCGGCATTCAAGTTCTTCCTCTACACCCTGATGGGTTCGCTGCTGACGCTGGTCGCGTTCATCTACCTGTGGCACGCCTCGGGCGGTTCGTTCGACATCCTGACCTGGCAGCAGACCAAGCTGGGCTACACCCCGCAGATCCTGATCTTCGTGGCGTTGCTGGCGGCCTTTGCGGTCAAGGTCCCGATGTGGCCGGTGCACACGTGGTTGCCTGACGCCCACGTCGAAGCCCCCACGGGCGGCTCCATCGTGCTGGCCGCGATCATGCTGAAGCTGGGCGCCTACGGTTTCCTGCGCTTCTCGCTGCCGATCGCCCCCGACGCTTCGCACAGCCTGGCCGGCATGATGATCACGCTGTCGCTGATCGCCGTCATCTACATCGGCCTGGTCGCGATCGTCCAGGACGACATGAAGAAACTGGTGGCCTATTCGTCCGTTGCCCACATGGGCTTCGTGACGCTCGGCTTCTTCATCTTCAACACGGCCGGCGTCGAAGGCGCCATCGTGCAGATGATCTCGCACGGTTTCGTGTCGGGCGCCATGTTCATGTGTATTGGTGTGCTCTACGACCGCATGCACTCGCGCCGCATCGCCGACTACGGTGGCGTGGTCAACGTGATGCCGCGTTTCGCCACGTTCTTCATCCTGTTCTCGATGGCCAACAGCGGCCTGCCGGCCACCAGCGGTTTCGTTGGTGAGTTCATGGTGATCATGGGTGCGGTCGAGCACAACTTCTGGATCGGCCTCCTGGCAGCCACCGCGCTGATCCTGGGCGCGTCGTATTCGCTGTGGATGGTCAAGCGCGTGGTGCTGGGCGACATTGCCAACGATCACGTCCGTGAGCTGACCGATATCAACCGCCGCGAATTCGTGATTCTTGGCGTGATGGCGATCGCCGTGCTGTACATGGGGATCTATCCCAAGCCCTTCACCGACGTCATGCACGTGTCGGTCGAGGCCCTGCTGCAACACGTTGCCGTCTCGAAACTGTAAGACAAGACAATGATGCAATCCCAAATCGATTTCGCCCTGGCGACACCGGAAATCCTCCTGCTGGTTTTCGGCCTGGCTATCCTGCTCGTCGACGCGGTCAGCAATCACCCCGAGCGCAAGCCGACGTTCCTGCTGACCATGCTTGCACTGGGCGTGCTGACCGTGGTGTCGGCGCTGCAGTGGAAGAACGGCGTTGCGGGTTCGACCTTCAACGGCCTGTACGTCACCGACGAACTGTCGCACCTGCTCAAGATCGCCTCGTACATCGCGGTGGCGGTCACGCTGGTCTACGGCCGTGTCTACGCCCAACTGCGCGACATGATGCGTGGCGGCGAGCTCTACGTCCTGACGCTGTTCGCGCTGCTTGGCCAGATGGTCATGATCTCGTCGGGCAACCTGATCTCGATCTACCTGGGCCTGGAACTGATGTCCCTGGCGCTGTACGCGCTGATCGCCCTGCGCCGCGACAACGTCGTGGCCACCGAAGCCGCCATGAAGTACTTCGTGCTGGGTGCGCTGGCCTCGGGCTTCCTGCTGTATGGCATGTCGATGGTCTACGGCGCCACGGGTCACCTGGACCTGGCTGAAGTCTCGAAGGTCATCGCCGCCGGCAAGGCCGAGAAGCTGGCCCTGGTGTTCGGCATCGTGTTCCTGGTGTCGGGCCTGGCATTCAAGCTGGGCGCCGTGCCGTTCCACATGTGGGTGCCGGACGTCTACCAGGGTTCGCCCACCGCGGTCACCCTGATCCTGGGCGGGGCGCCCAAGCTGGCGGCCTTCGCCATCACGCTGCGGCTGCTCGTGGACGGCCTGCATGGCCTGGCCGCCGATTGGCAGCCGATGCTGATGATCCTGGCCGTGCTGTCGCTGGCCATCGGCAACCTGACCGCTATCGCGCAGACCAATTTCAAGCGCATGCTGGCCTACTCGACCATCTCGCACATGGGCTTCGTGCTCTTGGGCCTGATGTCGGGCTCGGTGGTGGGCAAGCCGGAACTGGCCTCGTCCGCCTACGGCGCGTCGCTGTTCTACATGCTGACCTACGTGATGACCACGCTGGCCAGCTTCGGCATCGTGCTGCTGCTGTCGCGCCAGGGTTTCGAGTGCGAGCACATCGACGACCTGAAGGGCCTGAACCGTCGCAGCCCGTGGCACGCCGCCATCGTGCTGCTGCTGATGTTCTCGCTGGCCGGCATTCCGCCGCTGGTGGGCTTCTACGCCAAGCTGGCCGTGCTGCAGGCCCTGATCAGCGCCGGTCACGTCACGCTGGCCGTGGTTGCGGTGATGTTCTCGCTGATCGGCGCGTTCTACTACCTGCGCGTGGTCAAGGTCGTGTACTTCGACGAACCTGCGGCCGATGCCGCCCCGATGGCGGCCACCTGCGGCCAGCGCGGCGTGCTGTCGGTCAACGGCCTGTTGATCCTGGTGCTGGGCCTGTTGCCGGGTGGCCTGATGGCCCTGTGCGTGCAGGCCATCCGCAGCTCGCTCAGCCTGTA
Organism: Achromobacter sp. NCFB-sbj8-Ac1-l; assembly: GCF_052695805.1. Classification (NCBI taxonomy): domain Bacteria; kingdom Pseudomonadati; phylum Pseudomonadota; class Betaproteobacteria; order Burkholderiales; family Alcaligenaceae; genus Achromobacter; species Achromobacter sp. NCFB-sbj8-Ac1-l. The sequence goes on from NZ_CP199812.1 coordinate 1,347,737, forward strand.
AGCAGACCGGGCCATGAACCAGACCTTGGCGGTATGGCTCCTGATCGCGCTGGCGCTCGTCAGCGCGAACCTGCCTTTCCTGACCGAGCGCGTGTTCGCCGTGCTGCCCTGGAAGCAGGGGGGCGCCGAAGCCGTCAAGCCGTTCTGGATGCGCCTCGTTGAAGTGCTGGTGTTCTACCTGATCGTAGGCGCCCTGGGTTTTACCTTCGAGTCCGTGCTGGGCAATCGTTTTGCCCAGACCTGGGAGTTCTACGCCATCACCCTGAGCCTGTATCTGGTGCTGGCCTATCCCGGATTCGTGTACCGCTACCTGTTCAAGCGCCATCCGCGTCTGCGGACCTGAGCGTACGCTCACGGACAGGCCCAGGAAGTGCCAGAACGCCCCGCCAGGGGCGTTTTTCATTGTGGCGGCACCCTGGGTGGGGAGGGGGGTAGCCGATGCGTCAGGCGCTGTTCTACGGGGCGCACGCATTCCTGCTGTCGTATCGCTCGTTTTGCCCTGAGTCTGACTCGGGAAAACCCGCGTCATGAGGTGCTGTTTACTGAGGAAATTTCCTCAGCGCGTGTTGTTTTTTCATCTTTTAGTCCTATTTCGGCGGGCTTTCAGGAATCTTTCAGCAGGACCCCTCAGAATCGCAACCTGTAAAAAAACAAGAATCGTTGTCATTCATGTTCAGGAGAAGCTGATTTGAAGCCCCAAGACTCGTATTCGATGAATACGCTTACCTCGTCCCTGGCCGCCGCGATCGCGGTGCCGGCCCTGTTCGTCGGCTCCTGGGCGTCGGCGCAATCCGCTGATGCCGGCGTGACGCAGCTTTCGCCGGTGCGGGTCGAGGGCGAGGGCTCGTCCTATCAAACCTCCACGGCGCAGTCGCCGAAAATGACGGCGCCGCTGCTGGATACGCCCCGGACAGTACAGGTCGTGCCCAAGCAGGTCATCCAGGACCAGGCCGCGAGCACGTTGCAGGATGTGCTGCGCAATTCGCCGGGCATCACCTTCGGTGCAGGCGAAGGTGGCCGGCCGGGCGGCGACCTGCCCATCATCCGGGGGCAGAATTCGGCGGGCAGTATCTTCCTGGATGGGGTGCGCGACGCCAGCACCCAGGTGCGCGACACCTTCAACCTGGAGCAGGTCGAGGTCATCAAGGGGCCTGATTCGGTCTATTCCGGACGCGGCGGCGCGGGCGGCAGCATCAACATGGTGAGCAAGGCGCCCAAGGCAACGGACTTCACGGAAGCCACCGCCCAGATCGGCACCGACAGCAACTACCGCGCGACCATCGACAGCAATTGGCGCCTGGCCGACAAGGCGGCGTTCCGCCTGAACGTCATGGGCAACAAGGGCGACGTGCCGGGGCGCGATGACGCGGTCAATTTCGAACGCTGGGGCGTGGCGCCGTCGTTGATGCTGGGCGTGGGCACACCCACCCGCATCACGCTCAGCTACTACCACTACCAAGACGACAGCATGCCGGATTACTCGATTCCGTATGACCCGAAGACGGGCCAGCCGGTGACCGAGACCCGGGGCGTCAGCCGCAAGACCTTCTACGGCCTGAAAGATCGCGACTTCATGAAAACGCGCGATGACGTGGCCACCGTCGACTTCCAGCACGATTTTTCCGACAAGCTGCAATTGCGCAACGTGCTGCGCTATGGCCGCGGCACCACCGACTTCGCCGCGACGAACCCTGATGACAGCAAGGGCAACGTGCCCAACGGCCTGGTCTATCGGGCCCTCAAGTCGGGCTACTACGTCACCAAGACGTTCGCGAACCAGACCGACCTGACGGGCGAATTCGAGACCGGCAGCCTCAAGCACACCTTCGACCTGGGCTTTGAATACAGCAACGTCAAGCAGGACAAGGACAGCTATACCGAATCCGGCGTGCCCGCGGGCACCAGCGGTTGCGTCACCGGTACGGACGCCAAGAACAAGCCCATCTACGCCAATCCGGCGCTTTGCGCGCCGCTGTGGAATCCGGACCCCGGCACGTCCTACCCCGGCACCCTGACGCGCAACGGCAACCCGGCCCGCTACAACACGGATACCGTGGCGTTGTACGGCTTTGACACCATCAAGTTCAACGAGCAATGGCAAGCCAGCGTCGGCCTGCGCTGGGACAACTACCGCACCAGCGGCAGCAACATCGCCAAGGGCCGCAGCGATCCGGCCACCACGCCGGCGTTCTACAGCACCAGCCGCGAAGACAACCTGTTCAACTACCAGTTGGGTCTGGCCTACAAACCCTTGCCCAACGGCACGATTTACGCGACCTACGGCACGTCGTCGACGCCGTCGGCCCTGGCAGGCAGCGCCATTTCGGACGCGGTTTCCGTGACCAACCAGTCGCTCGAACCCGAAAAGAGCCGCTCGGTTGAACTGGGCACCAAGTGGCAGGTGTTCGACGACCGCCTGACGCTGTCCGGCGCGGTGTTCCAGGACATCCGCAAGAACACCAGCGTCGCGGTGTCGGCCACCGAAGTGGCGCAGGTGGGCGAGGCCAAGGTGCGCGGCATCGAGCTGGGTTTCTCCGGCAGCATCACGCCCAAGTGGAATGTGTTCGGCGGCTACACCTTCATGAACAGCGAAATGACCAAGGGCGCCTACAACAGCGGCGCCGTCGGCCAGGACCTGCCCAACACGCCGCGCAACGCCTTCAGCCTGTGGACCACCTACAAGGTGCTGCCCAAGCTGACCGTGGGCGGTGGTGCGTATTACGTCGACAAGGTGTACGGCAATTCCGACGCCACCAGGAATGCCGACGGTACGCCCAAGGCGCGTTGGGTGCCGTCCTACTGGCGCTTCGATGCGATGGCGGCGTACGAGTTCAACGACCACATCTCGGCGCAGTTGAATGTGCTGAACCTGTTTGACGAAACCTACTACACCAAGGCCTACGCCGCGCACTATGCGGCTCTGGGTACGGGCCGGGCGGCGCTGCTGTCCCTGAAGGTCCGCTACTGATAACGGGCGCTCCAACAAAAAGCCACCTTCACTGAAGGTGGCTTTTTTTCGCCCCGCGTTTGGCGGGGATCAGCTTTCGAACCAGTTCAGCACGCCGTCCAGGCCCGACACGTTCAACGCATAGCGCGTCTGCTGGCGCACCAGCGGCTTGGCGTGATAGGCCACGGGGAAGCCGGCGGCGCCCAGCATCTTCAGGTCGTTGGCGCCATCGCCCATGGCGATGATCTGCTCTTTGGTGGCGCCATGCGCGCGGGCGAATTCGCGCAGATAGACGGCCTTGGCATCGGCGTCCAGGATGTCGCCCAGCACGCGGCCGGTCAGTACGCCGTTGTCGATTTCCAGCGTGTTCGCGTGCGCGCTGTCCAGTTTCAGGCGCTCGCGCAGGCGGTCGGTGAAGAAGGTGAAACCGCCCGACACCAGCAGCACCTTGATGCCTGCCGCCTGCGCGGTGGTGATGAGACGTTCGGCGCCAGGGTTCAGGCGCAGTTTTTCGGTGTAGACCTGTTCCAGGGCTTCGGCGGGCACGTCCTTGAGCAGCGCGACGCGGCGGCGCAGGCTTTCGGAGAAGTCCTTGATTTCGCCGCGCATTGCGGCTTCGGTGATTTCGGACACCTTGTCCTTCACGCCGGCCACGCCCGCGATCTCGTCGATGCACTCGATGTTGATCAGCGTCGAATCCATGTCCATGGCCAGCACCTTGCAGTGCGACAGCTTCAGGCCGGCCGGCAGGAAGGCGACGTCGATGCCGTGGCGTTCGGCCCAGCCCGTTGCCTCGGCGCGCGTGGCGTCGTCGTATTGCACGTCCAGCAGTCGGGCGGCGGTGGCGCTGATGCGCGCCACGCCCTGGGCCTGGGCCAGCGCGGCGATCTGCTCGGCGTGTTCGACCGTCAGGCCGGGGGATTGAACGACAAGGTGATGGATAGTCATAAAGATGCGAATGTCGGGGCGGGTTACTTCAGGGCGCGCAGCACGGCACGCACCGCGTCGGCGCGGGCGGGGATTTGCGCAGCCTTGATCTCAACCCGCAATTTATCCTGTCCGGCGAGTTTGATGTGGCGTTGGCGCTGCACCAGCTCGATGATTTTGGCAGGATCGACGCTGGTCTTGGGGCCGAACTGCAGCAGCGCCTGGGTCTCGCTGGCGTCGATCTTGACGATGCCCAGCGGTTGCGCGGCCAGGCGCAGGCGGTGCGTGGTGAGCAAGGTCTGGGCGGCCTCAGGCAGTTTGCCGAAGCGGTCGATCAGCTCTTCCTGGATGTGGATCAGGTCGTCTTCGTCGGCGGCATGAGCCAGGCGCTTGTAGACGCCCAGGCGTGCGTGCACGTCGGCGCAATAATCGGACGGCAGCAGCGCCGGCGCATGCAGGTTGACTTCGCAGGCCAGGTTGAAGGGCGCGTCCAGGTCGGGTTCTTCACCGGCCCGCAGGGCGCGCACGGCCTCGTTGAGCATCTCGTTGTACATCGAGAAGCCGACTTCCTGGATGTTGCCCGACTGCGAGTCGCCGAGCACTTCGCCGGTGCCGCGGATCTCCAGGTCGTGCATGGCCAGGTAGAAGCCCGAACCCAGTTCTTCCATGGCCTGGATGGCCTCCAGCCGCTTCTTGGCGTTGCTGGTGATGGCGTCTTCGCCCGGTGTCAGCAGGTACGCATAGGCCTGGTGGTGCGAACGGCCGACCCGGCCGCGCAACTGGTGCAACTGTGCCAGGCCGAAGCGATCGGCGCGGTGGATCACGATGGTGTTCGCGCTGGGCACGTCGATGCCGGTCTCGATGATGGTGGTGCACAGCAGCACGTTGTAGCGTTGCTGGTAGAAGCCCTTCATCACCTGTTCCAGTTCGCGCTCGGGCATCTGACCGTGGGCCACCGCGATGCGGGCCTCGGGCACCAGTTCTTCCAGGCGGGCACGGCGGTTGTGGATGGTCTCGACCTCGTTGTGCAGGAAGTAGCACTGGCCGCCGCGCTTGAGTTCGCGCAGCAGCGCCTCGCGCAGCGTGCTGCCGTCTTCGCGCCGCACGAACGTCTTGATGGCCAGGCGCTTTTGCGGCGCGGTGGCGATGACGGAAAAGTCGCGGATGCCTTCCAGCGACATGCCCAGCGTGCGCGGAATTGGCGTGGCCGTCAGGGTCAGCACGTCGACCTCGGCGCGCAGCGCCTTCAGCGCCTCTTTCTGGCGCACGCCGAAACGGTGCTCTTCGTCGATGATGACCAGGCCCAGGCGCTTGAACTTCACGTCCTTGGACAGGATCTTGTGGGTGCCGATGACGATGTCGACTCGGCCGTCGTTGATGCCTTCGACGGCGGCTGCCACCTCCTTGGGTGACCGGAAGCGCGACAGTTCCACCACCCGCACGGGCCAGTCGGCAAAGCGGTCTGAGAATGTCTGCGCGTGCTGTTCAGCCAAGAGCGTGGTGGGGCAGAGCAGGGCGACCTGCTTGCCGTTGGCCACGGCCAGGAAGGCGGCGCGCAGGGCGACCTCGGTCTTGCCGAAGCCGACGTCGCCGCAGACCAGGCGGTCCATCGGCCGGCCCGAGGTCATGTCGGCCAGGACGGCCTCGATGGCGGCGGCCTGGTCGGCGGTTTCCTCGAAGCCGAAGCCTTCGGCAAAGGCCTGGTAGTCGTTCAGCGGCAGGTTGAAGGCAAAGCCCTCGCGCGCGGCGCGTTGGGCGTACAGCGCGAGCAGTTCGGCGGCGGTGTCGCGCACCTGCTTGGCGGCCTTGCGGCGTGCCTTGTCCCATTGGCCCGAACCCAGCTGGTGCAGCGGTGCGGCTTCGGGATCGGCGCCGCTGTAGCGGGCAATCACGTGCAGCTGCGACACCGGCACGTACAGCGTGCTGCCGTTGGCGTACTCGAGATGCAGGAATTCCATCTCGCCTTCGCCCATGTCCATGTTGACCAGGCCGTGGTAGCGGCCGATGCCGTGCTGCGCATGCACGACAGGATCGCCGGCGCGCAGCTCGGACAGATCGCGCACCATGGCTTCGACGTTGCTGGCGCGTTCCTGGTCGCGCTTGCCGCGCCGGCCGGTGCTGGCCAGCCCGGGATACAGGTCATTCTCGGTCAGGAAGGCCAGGTTTGCCTGCGGCAGCTCGAAGCCCGTGGCCAAGGGCGCGGCCACGATGCCGAAATGGGCATCTGACGCCAGGAAGGCCTCGACCGTGTCCGGCTGGGCGTCCGGCGTGACGCCGAATTCGTTCAGCATCTGCACCAGCGTCTCGCGCCGCCCGGCCGAATCGGCGCACAGCAACACCCGGCCCTGATGCTTGCCCACCAGCGTGCGCAGCTTGGCGATCGGGTCGTCGGACCGGCGCGCCACGCTGACGTCGGGCGCGGCGCGGAAATCGGGGTGCGGCTGGCCTGCGGCCAGCGACAGGCGGCGGAACGCCTTCAAGTGGGCGTACAGCGCCTGTTCGTCCAGGAACAGGGCCGACGGCGGCAGCACCGGTCGCTCGCGGTCGCTCTTGAGGAAGTTGTAGCGGCTGCCGGTGTCCTGGCTGAACCGCATCATGGCGTCGTCGATGTCGCCGACCGTGACCGTGATGGTGCCTTCGGTCAGGTAGTCGAACAGCGTGGCGGTTTCTTCGAAGAACAGCGGCAGGTAGTACTCGACCCCGGCAAACGGAATGCCGTTGCCGATGTCTTTGTAGGGCAGGGCGCGCGACGGGTCGCCTTCGAAGACCTCGCGGAAACGCGCACGGAAGCGGTTGCGCGAATCCTCGTCCATGGGGAATTCGCGGCCGGGCAGCAGTTGCACCTCGCGCACCGGGTACAGGCTGCGCTGGGTGTCCACGTCAAAGCTGCGGATGGTCTCGATCTCGTCGTCGAACAGGTCCAGCCGGTAGGGCAATGCCGAGCCCATCGGGAACAGGTCGATCAGGCCGCCGCGCAGGCAGAATTCCCCCGGCGCGGTGACCTGGGTGACGTGGTTGTAGTTGGCCAGCGTCAGTTGCGCCCGCAGCGCGGCTTCGTTCAGCTTGTCTTTCTGGCGGAACGAAAACGTGTAGGCCGCCAGGAACGAGGGGGGGGCCAGGCGGTACAGCGCCGTGGTCACCGGCACCGTCAGCACGTCCACCGACTTGGTCATCAGCGAATGCAGCGTGTGCAGGCGTTCGGAGATCAGATCCTGGTGGGGCGAAAACGCGTCGTAGGGCAGCGTTTCCCAGTCGGGCAGCTGGCGTACCCGCAGCCCGGGGGCGAAAAGGGCGATTTCCTCGGCCAGGCGCTGCGCTTCGAGTGGCTCGGCCGTCAGCACGACCAGGGGCGCGGCCGCCTGCCGGGCCAGGTCGGCCAGCAGCCAGGCGTCGCCGGACCCCGGCGGACGGGGCTGGGCGTAGCGCGCGCCGGCTTTCAGCGCGGCAAGAGTGGGGGCGGTCGCAGGGACGGGCGGCGCTGCCGTGGCGGAGGAGGTGGGGGCGGGCATCAGGCTGGGAGCAGGCATCAAGCGGAAGATTATAAAATCACCGAACCATGTCTGACTCAATCATTGCGATCGTGCCCGCCGCGGGCGTCGGCGCCCGCGCCAGCCGGCCCGGCGCCCAGGCCGTGCCGAAACAGTACCGTCCGCTGGCCGGACAGCCCATGTTGCGCCATGCGGTCCTGGCGCTGCTGGCCGACGACCGCGTGTCGCAGGTGCGGGTGGCCGTGACGCCGGGCGACGGCTGGGTCGACCAGGCCCTGACCGGCCTGCCGCGCACCGTCTGGCGGGCCTGCGGCGGCACCACCCGCGCCGATACCGTGGCCGGGGCCCTGGCCGACAGCGGCGTGGCCGACGACACCTGGGTACTGGTGCATGATGCGGCTCGGCCGGGCTTGCCCGCTGCCGCGCTGGCCCGCCTGATCGACGCCTGCCTGCAAGATCCCGTGGGCGGCCTGCTGGCGCTGCCGGTGGCCGACACCGTCAAGGGCGGCCACGAACGCGTCGAGCGCACGCTGGACCGCAACGGCCTGTGGCTGGCGCAGACCCCGCAGATGTTCCGTGCGGGCGCGCTGCGCGATGCGCTGACGGCCGCTGCCGTGAACGGTGTCGCGGTCACCGACGAGGCCTCGGCCCTGGAGGCCGCGGGCTATGCCCCCCTGCTGGTGCCGGGCGCGATGCGCAATTTCAAAGTGACCTGGCCGGACGATTTCGAACTGATGGAAAAATGGCTATGAGTATTCCCTTCCGCGTCGGACAAGGTTTTGACGTACACGCGCTGGTCGAGGGCCGCCCGCTGATCATCGGCGGCGTGACCATCCCCCATACGCACGGCCTGCTGGGCCATTCCGATGCGGATGTGCTGCTGCATGCCATCACCGACGCGCTGCTGGGCGCCGCCGGCCTGGGCGACATCGGCCGCCACTTCCCGGACACCGACCCCGCCTTCAAGGGTGCGGACAGCCGGGTGCTGCTGCGCGAAGCCATGGCGCGCGTGCGCGCCGCCGGCTGGGTGCCCGTCAACATCGACGCCACCGTGCACGCGCAGGCGCCCAAGATCGGCCCGCACGCGCCCGCCATGGTCAGGCACATCGCGGCGGACACCGGCCTGGCCGAGACCGAGGTCAACATCAAGGCCAAGACCAACGAAGGCCTGGGTTATCTGGGCCGTAAAGAAGGCATCTCGGCGACCGTGGTGGCGCTGCTGGCCCGCGCCTGACCGTTGTTTTTTTATATACGCAGATACATGTATATAACTAATTAACAAACGGAAAAAATGGGCGCGAGTGGCGTCCTTCCTGCGGCTCGGCGCAAGTCCCGCGCGGTTTGAGCCCGACGGCCGAAAACACAGCCTGTTTTCGCCTTGCGACCGGGTTTGAACTGGAATATTCTCCGCTATTCTCGCCTGAATATTAGGGACACTAGGATGCATGTACGTGGCGTTGCCCTGTTTTTGGCCCTCGTCGCATTTGGTTCGCCAGCACATGCTGAATTCGAGCAGCAACTCGGCCCGCTGGCCGGCGCGGTACGGCAGCAAATGCTGCAAGGTTGGACCGCAGGGGTCCAGGACGGCTGGTTCACCCTGCGCAACAAAGAGACCAGCGGCAGCGAACAGACGCTGTACCTGAATCTCGGGCCGGCACCGGAAACGGGCCGCATCATCGACGTGAACGTCGTCCTGAATTCGCAGAAACCCAAGGCCTCCATCGGCGTCGCGCTGACCAACCGCGCGCGCAAGGGCCTGTGCCTGATCGAAATTACCGCCGACAAGAACACGCAGCTGTTCTGCCTGGATGGGCAGAACCGTCGCGACATCGCATCGGTGCCCAACCTGGCCAAGCTCGATGGTTCCGACCGCATCAAGGTGGTGGAAGTGCCGGGCGCCGCACGATTCATCGTGAACGGCCAGAAGATCGGCGACGTCGAAGACGCGGCCGCGCTCGGTTCCGAGGTCGGCATCATGGCGTATGACGTCGGCACGTTCGGCATCGCCGACTTCACGGTCAATTCCAACCTGGCGCCCGCCCAGTCCGGTGGCGGCAACGGGCAATCGGGCGGTTTGCCGGCCCGCAGCGGCGGGGGGGGCGGTGGGGGCCAGCAGACGGCGCCGGCTCGCACGCCTGCGTCCAGCGACAACAGCGGCTTGCCGGGCACCGGCCCCTATCCGCGCTTTGGCGGCGACTCCACCCGCATCGTGGCGGTCTATGTCGGGATCATGCGCAGCATTTTCCTGCACGAGTTCGGCCATGCCCTGATCGGCGAACTGGAACTGCCGTCGACCGGCGCCGAAGAAGACGCGGTCGATATCTACTCGGCGCTGCACGTGGTCGAACCGACCATGTACCCGTCCGATAACAAGGACACCAACGCCATGGTGCAGGGCGCGGCCAAGTACGCGGCCCTGCAGTGGTACTACAACGGCAAGCTGGCCGAAGCCAAGGGCGCGGGCAACTCGCCCTGGCAGGACGAGCACACGGGCGATCTCAAGCGGTTCCGCAACATGCTGTGCATCATGTACGGCGGCAACCCGGCCGTGTTCGAGTCGCTGGTCCAGGAGGTCGGCTTCGAAGACCGCACCAAGGCGCGCTGCGGCGATGAATTCACCAAGCAGAACCGCGCCTGGCGCCGGATCCTGGCGCCGTACACCCGCGTCGGCGCCTGGACGCCGGACGGGCAGCAGCCGGCAAACGCGCCCGGCGCACCGGTGAACGTCACCTTCGAACCGTCGTCGCGCCGCATCGGCAACCTGTTCGCCAACAACCTCTCGCAGGCCATCGGCGACAACATCAAGCTGCTCGGCAAGACCTACGTGCTGCCGCGACCGGTGAACGTGACCTTCAAGGACTGCGGCAAGCTCAACGCCTGGTACAGCCCGCGCGAAGGCACCATCACGATGTGCTACGAGCTGATCGAGAACATCGCGGTGATGATTTCCGACATCGAAATGGGCACGGTCGGGGGCGAGATCAAGCAAGGCGGGGGCGCCCCCCAACAACAGCCCGGGCAGCCGCAACAGCAGCCGCGCCAGCAACCGTCGGGCGGCCAGCCGCCGCGCGCGCCGGCCGGCGGCTTCGACGAACTGCAGGAGACCGGCGTGCCGCCGACCACCCTGCTGTTCTCGGCGCCCTACAAAGGCCCGACGCCCGCCAGCCATCCTCGCGCCAAGGTGATCACCACCAAGGATCTGGTCTATCTGCTCAAGAACGAGAAGAATCTCTTGATGATCGATACCAGCGGCCTGCGCGAAACGGTGCCGGACGCCTACCCGCTGATCGATGCGGGCCAGGACGGCAGCGTCACCGACCAGATGCAGAACGCATTCGACGGCTGGCTGCACAAGAAGACGGGCACCGAGAAAGAACACAATGTGCCGCTGGTGTTCATCGGTGGCAGCATGAATGACCGCTCTTCCTATAACGCCGCGCTGCGCGCCGGCACGCTGGGCTGGCCGGTCTACTGGTACCGCGGCGGCATCGAGGCCTGGGTCGCCAACGGCCTGCCGACCGTACAGGTCAAGGCCTCCCAGGGCAACTGACCCTCACTGCGCCGCCGCTGGCATGACGGCCGGCGATCGCCCGCCCGGCAAAAAAGCCCGCCTGTTCGCACAGGCGGGCTTTTTTTTGTCGCGGCGCAATGCGGAATTACTTGCCTTGAGCGGCCAGCGCCAGGGCGGCGGCGTTGACCACGGAGGCGATGCGGCCGGCGTCACGCAGCTGTTCCGTCGACAGGCCGTCTTTCTTCAGGTTCTCGTAGTGCGAAGCCACGCAGAAGTGGCACTTGCCGATGATGGAGGCCACCAGCGCAAACAGCTCGAAGCGCTTTTTGTCCACGCCGCCATGGGTGGCGTAGGCGTTCATGCGCAGTTGGGCCGGCAGGCTCTTCAACTGGGCATCGCCGGTCATTTCCACATACGGGTACCAGGTGTTGTTCATGCCCATGAGCGCGGACGCGGTCAGTGCGGCGTTGGCGTCGGTTTCGGACAGGCCGCTCTTGAAGGCCTCGACCAGCACCGGGCTGCGGGCGGCGTAGGCGGCCGACAGGGCAGCGCCGACGGCATCTTCCGGGGCCAGCGTCGAGCGGGCGATCACGGCGTCCAGATTCAGGCGGATGTCCTTGGCCCAATCCGGCAGCTGTTCCTTAATGGTCGTAAGAAATTCCATAGTTTTTACCTATAATCTAGAGCAGTTAAAGCCCAGCGAAGGACCCGCAAGCAGGTCCCCGGCCGGGCTGGAAATTACAGCGTGGCGCCGCCAACCGTACGGTTGCACGGGCACAGCTCGTCGGTTTGCAGGCCGTCGAGCAGACGCAGAACTTCTTCCGGGTTACGGCCGACGTTCAGGTTGTTCACCGAAACGTGCTGGATCGTGTTGTCCGGGTCAACGATGAAGGTGGCGCGCAGGGCAACGCCAGCACCCTTTTCACGCACGCCCAGCTGGTCGATCAGGGCGCCGGTGGTGTCGCCGAACTGATAGTGACCCAGCTTGTTCAGGTCCGGGTGCTCACGGCGCCAGGCCAGCTTGACGAATTCGTTGTCGCTCGAGCCACCCAGCAGGACGGCGTCGCGGTCTTCGAAATCCTTGGCCAGCTTGTTGAAGCCGACGATTTCGGTCGGGCAAACAAACGTGAAGTCTTTCGGGTAGAAGTAGATCACCTTCCACTTGCCGGGGAACGAGCTTTCGGTGATGTCTTCGAATGCGGACACGCCGTTTTCTTCGTGCTGGTTGAAGCCGGGCTTGACGCCGGTAACCTTGAAGGGCTCGAGTTTGTCGCCAACAGTTTTCATGTTTACTCCCAGTCGTTGTTGGTGGAATTAAGGCTGTGCCTCAAACCATAAATTCTACGCTATGGATTATCGTTGTCTAATTGATAATTCCTAAATTTAGCTTTGGGCAACTCTATCCGGGCGACCAGGCCGCCGCCCTCGCGGGGCAGCATGCGCAGGGCGCCGCCCACGTGCTTGAGCAGGCGCTCGACGATCGCCAGGCCCAGGCCCGCGCCGCTGACGCCGGTGCGGGCGGCCTCGCCGCGCGAGAACGGCCGCAACAGGCGGTCGACGTCTTCGGGGGCGATGCCGGGCCCGCGGTCCGATACCTCGATGACGATCATGCCGCCCTCAGCTTGCAGTGTCATGACCAGATGAGCCTGGCCGTCGCTGGAACGACCGTAGCGGCGCGCGTTCTCGATCAGGTTGCTGACGATGCGCTTGAGGTCCAGTGCCGTGATGCGGGCGCGCAGGCCGGGTTCGAGTGAAGCTTCCAGGTCGCCGCCCAGCGACGAGGTATGGCTGCGCTCGCGCTCGTACAGCTCGGCCAGCACCGCCGAGATGTCGGTCGCCAGCTGGGGCAGGGTGCCCGCCGGGCGGGCATATTCCATCAGCTGGCCGATACTGTGGTCGATCTGGCCAAGGTCTTCGTCGATGGCCTGGCGGGCGTCTTCGGACACGCCGCTCAGCTCGATTTCCAGGCGCATGCGTGCCAGCGGCGTTCGCAGGTCGTGTGAAATCCCCGCCAGCATCAGTTCCCGGTCGGCCTCGGCCTGCCGCAGGTCTTTGGCCATGCGGTTGAACGAGGCGTTGAGGTCGCGGATTTCCAGCGGCCCCTGCTCGGGCAGGGGCGCAGGTGTTTCCCCGCGCGACAGCACCTGGGCCGCGCGCGCCAGGCGCGACAGCGGTCGGTTGACGAAGCCTACGCTGACCGCCGCGCCCACCAGGGACAGCAGCAGCGCCGTGGCACCCCAGCCCAGCCATTCGATGCCCCCGGTCAGGCCGATCTGTTCGCGTTCGAACACCAGCCAGTACAGGTCTTTTTCGATCTGGAAACTGACCCAGAAGCCAGGTACCTGGTTCACTCCCCAGGCGATCTGCGTTTCGGGGCCGAAGCGGGTACGGATGTGCTGGGCAACGCGTTGCCAGTAGTCGTCGTCGGGCAGGGCTTCGGCGAAGTCGGTGACCTCGCGCGGATAGACCTGGATGCCTTCGTTGGTGGCCAGGTCGAGCAGGAGCTTGCTGCGTTCGCCGTTGTGCGAATAGATCAGCGCGGTGCGCGTGATATTGACGGCCGTGATCACCCGCTGCGCCATTTGATTGGCGCGCGGTCCCAGCTCCATGCTGAAGAAGACTTGTAGCCACGCCCCCAGGCTGACCAGCATCAGCGCGGCCAGCAGCAGGAACGTGCGGCCGAACAAGCCGAGCCGCAAACGTGAAGTCAGGTTCCTGAAGGTTCTGCGCAAGCGGGGCACGAGGCTGCGCTCCTGCCCGGGGCGGGCGTGTCGGTCAGCTACCACCGTCCGGCACAAACACGTATCCGAGACCCCAGACGGTCTGGATGAATACGGGCTTGGACGGATTCGGTTCGATCAGCTTGCGCAGGCGCGAGATCTGCACGTCGAGACTGCGGTCGAAGGCTTCGTATTCGCGGCCGCGCGCCAGTTCCATGAGCTTGTCGCGGGACAGGGGGATCTTCGGATGGCGCGCAAAGACCTTGAGCACCGAGAATTCACCCGTGGTGATGGGCACCTGTTCGCCGTTGCGCGTGAGCGTACGGGTGGACAGGTTCAGCACGTAGGGGCCGAAGGCGATGGATTCGTTTTCCTGGCTGGGGGCGCCGGGATGTTCCTCGGTGCCGCGGCGGCGCAGGATCGCGTTGATCCGAGCCAGCAGTTCCCGGGGGTTGAACGGTTTGGACAGATAGTCGTCCGCGCCCATCTCCAGGCCGACGATGCGGTCGATTTCTTCCGCTTTGGCCGTCAGCATGATGATGGGCGTGTTGTCGTGGCCACCGCGCAGCCGGCGGCAAATGGACAGACCATCTTCGCCGGGCAGCATCAGATCCAGCACGAGCAGGTCGAAGTGCTCGCGTTGCCAGAGTTTGCCCATCTCTTTGGCGTCTTCGGCAACGAAAACGTTGAATCCCTGCTCGGACAAATACCGACGCAGCAAATCGCGCAAGCGCGGATCATCGTCAACGACGAGGATTTTTCGGGTGGGGGTGGTGTTTTGCGTATTCATGGCCGGAAATGTAACAGTGACAAGAACCAGCGGCTAGTGGGCGTTCACAAGATATTACACATTGCGAACCATGGTTGAAATCCCCCTTACATACGGGGGAACGGCCCGGTATTTCGTACAATCTGCTCCTATGGAACTAAACCTGCTGGCTCTGGAAACTTCTTCGTCGCGCTGCGGCGTGGCCCTTTTGCGCGCGTCCGGCGACCGGCTGGAGGTCAGCGTCCGCGAGCATGAGGGGTCCCAGGAGCACGCGGAACGCCTCTTGCCCATGGCGAACGAGTTGTTGGCCCAGGCCGGATTGCCCCCTGGCGCCTTGCACGCGGTGGCGTTCGGCCAGGGGCCGGGCGGCTTTACCGGCTTGCGGGTGGCCTGCGGCGTGGCCCAGGGCATGGGCATGGGGCTGGGCATTCCGGTGTTGCCCATTGTGTCGCACCAGGCCGTGGCCGCCCAGGCCGTCGGCGGGGCGGACGAGGCCATCGTGGTGGCGCTGGACGCTCGCATGAATGAAGTCTATCTGGCGGTTTACCGTCAGGCCGGCCCGGCGGGCGGCGAGCCGGCCTGGGAAACCCTGCAGGCACCGCTGCTGATCGCGGCCGCCGAAGTCGTGCCCTGGACGGCGCATCATCTGCCTGGCTGGTCGCGCAGCGCCGGGCGGCCCCTGGCCGTGGTGCTGGCGGGCGATGCCTGGGATGCCTACGCCGCCGACATGGCCGCGCCCGATGCCTGGCGCCGCGCCAGCGAGGCCCTGCGGCCCGAAGCCGCCAGCGTGGCCCGCCTGGCGCGCCAGGGCTGGCTGCGGGGCGACGCCGTGCCCCCGGAACAGGCGGCACCGCTGTATGTGCGCGACAAGGTGGCGTTTACCACGGCCGAGCGCCAACGCGGCGAGGGCGGCAACCCGAAGGCGCCCTCGACCCTGGCGCCCGTGTGCCCGCAACCGCTGACCGATGCCGATCTCGACGACGTCGTCGCGATCGAGGCCAACGTGCAGTCCTTTCCCTGGACCCGCGGCAATTTCGTCGATGCGCTGGCGGCCGGTTATGGCGCCTGGACGCTGCGGCGCGAGGGGCGGGTGGCGGGTTTCTGTATCGTGATGTTCGCGCCCGACGTGGCCCACGTGCTGGTGATCGCCGTGGCTCGCAGCCTGCACCGCCAGGGGCTGGGCAGCGTGCTGCTCGACTGGTGCGAGCAGCAGGCGCGCGAGCGCGGCCTGGAGGGCGTGCTGCTGGAAGTGCGGCCGTCCAATGTGTCAGCCCTGGCGTTCTACCAGGCCCGCGGTTATCTGCAGATCGGTCTGCGACGGGGCTATTACCCTGCCGAGAAGGGCGGGCGCGAAGACGCCCTGGTGATGCAGAAGCGCTTTGATGCGCTTGCCGCGCCCCAAGGAGTGGCGGCATGACGGCCCCGACCGCCGCGCCGGCCTCGTCCGCGCCTCGCGTCAATCCGCTGCAGCGCCTGTGGCTGCGCGAGCTGGGCATGGAGCGCCTGTGGCTGCGTCCGGCCGCTGCGCCGGTGGCGCAAGTCCTTGTTTCAAAAACAGATTCATCCCCGGCCGGGCAAGTGGGCGCGGCGGCGTCTCCGACGCCCGGCGCGGGGGCGCAAGGCGCCGCTTCCATCGTCGTGCCGTCCCTGGCCGCGCCCGGTGCGCCTGCCGCAGGGGGGGCGTCCCAGGCGGATATGCCCATAGCGGGTACGCCCCAGGCGGGTACGCCCCAAGCGGGTATGCCCCAAGCGGGTATGCCCCAAGCGGGGATGCCCCCTGTGTCGTCACCGCGCACGGGCGGTCCCGCTGCAGCCGTGCGCAATGGGCCGCCGCCGCGTCCCGCGGCCAAGGCCGATGCTGCGCCTGACGCCGCGCCGGTGCGCATCCCGGTGGCCGAGGCCGTCAAGCACGCCAACCTGGACGAACTGCGGGAACAAGTCGTGGCCTGCACGGCCTGCGGCCTGTGCGAGGGGCGCCGCCACGCGGTGTTCGGGCACGGCGGCCAGCCCACGCGCTGGCTGGTGGTGGGCGAGGCCCCGGGCGAACAGGAAGACCGCCAGGGCCAACCCTTCGTGGGCCGCTCCGGCCAATTGCTGGATGCCATGCTGTCTGCGGTGGGCATGAGCCGCGAGCGCGACGTGTTCATCGCCAACGTCATCAAGTGCCGGCCCCCGGGCAACCGCAATCCCAAGCCCGAGGAAATTGCCGCCTGCAGTCCTTACCTGATGCGCCAGATCGCGCTGCTCAAGCCCGAGCGCATCCTGGTGCTGGGGCGGTTCGCCGCTCAGGCGCTGCTGGGCACCGATGCCACCATCGGCAGCCTGCGTGGCCGCATCCACCAGATGAAGACGGACGAAGGACGCGAGATTCCGGTGATCGTGAGCTACCACCCGGCTTATCTGCTGCGCAGTCCGGCCGAGAAGGCGCGCGCCTGGCAGGATTTGAAACTGGCGGCCCGTATGTAGGTAGGCAGGGTGTAGGCGGGCAGGGCCGAACCGGGTCCACGTTGCCCGGGGCACAGGCAAAAAAAAGGCCGGCATCCGTGATGGACCGCCGGCCTTTCTGTTTGTTGGGGGCGGGCGTCAGTGGCCCTTGGTCGAGTCCAGCGCGTGGCCGTGGCCTTCCTGGCCGATCTGGTCGTGCAGATCGGGGTCGTTGGCCAGGTTGCGCTTGCTCCAGCGCATGAACACCACCATCAGCACGGCGACCACGGTGCCGAAGATCACGATGATGACGTTGATGGGCAGTTGCAGCCACAGCAGCAGGGTGTACATCGCCACCATCAGCAGGATGTTGAGCTGCTCGTTGAAGTTCTGCACGGCGATGGAGTGGCCGGCGGACAGCAGCACGTGGCCACGATGTTGCAGCAGGGCATTCATGGGCACCACGAAGAACCCTGCCAGGCCACCGGTCAGCAGCAACAGCAGGTAGACGCTCCAGGGCGAATACACCAGCGGCATCAGCAGCACGACCAGGCCCATCGCGGCGCCCACGGGCAGCACCGCCAGCGCGCGACGCAGCGGAATGCGGCCCGCCAGGATGGAACCGACGACCGTGCCCAGGGCGGCCACGCCCATCAGCATCGACGCCTTGTCGAGCTGGTAGCCCAGGTGGCTGCGGCCCCATTCGATGACAATCAGTTGCAAAGTCGCGCCCGCGCCCCAGAACAGCGTGGTGACCGCGAGGGAGATCTGGCCCAGCTTGTCGCGCCACAGCACGCAGACATAACCCCAGAACGTGCGGATGAGCTTGACCGGGTTCTTCTGCTGCGGCGGATAGCGCACGTGGGTGCGCGGAATCAGCAGGTTGCACAGCGCTGCCAGCAGGTAGACGAAGGCGATGACCAGGATGGCGGCCTCGGCCGGCGTGTGCACCAGCTTGCCGATGAACGAGTGGTTCAGCAGCGCGGTGGACACCGTGGTGGAGATCAGCAGCCCGCCCAGCACCGTGCCCAGGATGATGGAGAAGACAGTCAGGCCTTCGATCCAGCTGTTGCCCTTGACCAGCATGGTCGGGGGCAGCATCTCGGTGACGATGCCGTATTTGGCGGGGGAGTAGGCGGCGGCGCCGATGCCCACGACCGCATAGGCGGCGCAGACGAGATAGGTCTGGTATTCAGGGGCGACGCCGACGCTGGCGTACGAGAACATCAGCAGGCAGCCGGCGACTTTCAGGGCGTTGGTCGAGAACATGACGCGGCCCTTGGGGAACGAGTCCGCCAGGGCGCCGACAAAGGCCGCCAGCACCACGTAGGCCAGCGCGAAGGACCATTTCATCAAGGGCGCCAACCAGTCGGGGCCGTGCAGTTCCTGTATCAAGGCGATGGCTGCGATGAACAGCGCGTTGTCCGCCAATGATGAGAAGGCCTGCGCGGCCATGACCAGATAGAAACCTCGTTTCAAGAATGTCCCCGTTCTTTGACCTGAGCCCGGTCAGTCTGCGTGAAAATTTATGTGACTTGCGAAAAAGTGTCAGCGAGTATAGCCCGTGGCGCGGGTAGGGCTATTCAGCGTTTGCCCGCGGGTTGCGGCAGGTCAGCCCGAGGGGGGTCAGGATGCGGGCAGCCCCCGGCTTGACCGTTGTTCACGTTTGGGGACAGACTGCCTGCGGTATCATACGACCCATACGTGAGCCGGCCCCCCTGGGGCCGGTTTGCAATGTGTGCGGCAGGTCCGTTAACGCCTTTCGTTCAACCCACCCCGTCGTCATCGTACTGTGCGTCTCACTCAGCTAAAACTCGCCGGCTTCAAGTCTTTCGTCGATCCCACCGTGATTCCCGTGCCCAGCCAGCTGGTGGGCGTGGTGGGTCCCAATGGCTGCGGCAAATCGAACATCATTGACGCGGTGCGCTGGGTGCTCGGCGAGGCCAAGGCCTCGGAGCTGCGCGGCGAGTCCATGCAGGACGTCATTTTCAACGGCTCGGGCAACCGCAAGCCGGCGGCCCGGGCGTCGGTCGAAATGGTGTTCGACAACAGCGAGGGCCGCGCCGCGGGGCAATGGAGCACCTACGCCGAAATCGCCGTGCGCCGCGTCCTGACCCGCGACGGCGCCAGCAGCTATTTCGTCAATAACCAGCAGGTCCGCCGCCGCGACATCCACGACATTTTCCTGGGCACCGGCCTGGGCGCGCGGGGCTACGCGATCATCGGCCAGGGCATGATCAACCGCCTGATCGAGGCGCGCCCCGAGGAATTGCGGGTGTTCCTGGAAGAGGCCGCGGGCGTGTCGCGCTACAAAGAGCGCCGCCGCGAAACCGAAAACCGCCTGTCCGACACGCGCGAGAACCTGACCCGCGTCGAAGACATCCTGCGCGAACTGAACAGTCAGCTGGAAAAGCTGGAAGCCCAGGCCGAGGTCGCCACCCGTTACCGCGAGTTGCAGGCCGACGGCGAAAAGAAGCAGCATGCCCTGTGGTTCCTGAAGGAAACCGGCGCCCGCGAAGAGCGGGCCAGGAAAGCCCAGGAAATGGCGCAGGCCCAGAACGAGCTCGAGGCCGCCATTGCCGGCCTGCGGGCCGGTGAGGCCGCGCTGGAATCCCGCCGCCAGGCCCACTACGCCGCCAGCGATGCCGTCCATACGGCCCAGGGCGCGCTGTACGAAGCCAATGCCCAGGTGAGTCGCCTCGAGGCCGAGATCCGCCACGTGGTGGATTCCCGCAACCGCCTGCAGGCGCGTCGCGACCAGTTGCAGCAGCAGATCGCCGAATGGACCACCCAGCGCGAGCATTGCACCGAGCAGATCGCGCAGGCGGAAGAAGACCTGGCCGCCGGCGCCGCTCGTACCGAAGAGGCCCGCGCCACCGCCGAAGACGCCCAGGCGGCCTTGCCGGCGGTCGAGCAGCGGGTGCGCGAAGCCGCCTCCGGCCGCGACGAGATGCGCGCCGCCCTGGCCCGGGTGGAGCAGAACCTGGCCCTGGTGGCGCAGACCCAGCGCGACGCCGACCGCCAGATGCAGGCCCTGGAGCAGCGCCGCGAGCGTCTGCAACAGGAACTGCGCGAATTGCACAGCCCCGACCCGGCTCGCCTGGAGCAACTGGCTGGCGACCGCGCGGCAGGCGAAGACCAGCTTGAAGAAGCCCAGGAAGAACTGGCCACCCTGGAAGGCCGGGTGCCCGAAGCCGACGCCGAACGCAGCCGCGCCCAGGCCGCCGCCCAGACCGACGCCCAGAACCTGGCCCGCCTTGAGGCCCGCCTGTCGGCGCTGGTCAAGCTGCAGGAAGACGTCCAGAAGCAGGGCGCCCTGGAACCCTGGCTGGCCAAGCACGAGCTGGCCGGCCTGGCGCGCCTGTGGCAGAAGCTGCACGTGGAGCCCGGCTGGGAAACCGCCCTGGAAGCCGCGCTGCGCGAGCGCATGGCCTCGCTGGAAGTGCGCAACCTGGACTGGGCCCGCGCGTTCTCGGACGATGCGCCGCCCGCCCGCCTGGCTTTCTATCAATTGCCGCCGGCGGCGCCCGCCCCGGCCGCGCCGGCCGGCATGACGTCGCTGGCCAGCCTGCTGCGCATCACCGATCCTGACCTGCGTACGCTGCTCAACGAGTGGCTGGGCGGCATCTACACCGCCACCGACCTGACCCAGGCCCTGGCGATGCGCGCCACGCTGCCGGCCGGTTCGGCCTGCGTGGTCAAGGCCGGCCACCTGGTGGATGCGCACAGCGTGCGCTTCTACGCCCCGGATTCCGAACAGGCCGGCCTGTTGGCCCGTCAGCAGGAAATCGAAAACCTGCAACGCGAGATCAAGGCCCAGCAACTGATCACCGACCAGGCTCGCGCCGCGGTGGCCCGCGCCGAGGTCGCCTGGCAGCAGGTCAGCCAGGCCATCGCGCCGGCGCGCCAGCGCGTGGCCGAAGTGACCCGCCGGGTGCATGACATCCAGCTTGAACACTCGCGCCTGCAACAGCAGGCCGAGCAGTCCGGCGAGCGCGCCTCGCGCCTGCGCCAGGACCTGGAAGAAATCTCCGCCCACGAAGAAGACCTGCGCGCCACCCGCGAAGAGGCCGAAGCCCGCTTCGAGGCCCTGGACGAGGAACTGGCCGAACATCAGTCCAGGTTCGCCGATGCAGAGATGGACGGCGAAACCCTGGCCGCCCAGGCCGAGGCCGCCCGTACGCGTCTGCGCGAACTGGAACGCGCCGCCCAGGAAGCCGAATTCGCCGAGCGCAGTATCCAGGTCCGCATCACCGACCTGCAGCGCAACCAGCAATTGGCGGCCGACCAGAGCCAGCGCGCCAGTGTCGAACTCGAACAACTGCAGGCCGACCTGGTCGACCTGGACGCCTCGGCGTCGCAGGCCGGCTTGCAGGACGCCCTGGAATTGCGCGCCGAGCGCGAAGACGCGCTGTCGCGCGCGCGCCAGGAAATGGAAAACCTGTCGGCCCTCTTGCGCGGCGCCGACGAAGACCGCATGCAGCAAGAGCGCACCCTCGAGCCGCGCCGCGCCCGCATCACCGAACTGCAGTTGCAGGAGCAGGCCGCCCGGCTGGCCGAAGAACAATTCACCGAGCAGCTGAACGCGCGTGAAGTCGACCGCGAGGCCCTGGCCCAGGACCTGGCCAACCAGCCCGACGAATGGCGCCGTGCCAACTGGCTGCAATCGGAAGTCACGCGTATTTCACGCCAGATCGAGTCCCTGGGATCGGTCAACCTGGCCGCGCTGGACGAACTGAACACCTCGCGCGAGCGCAAGGGCTTCCTGGATGCGCAGCACCAGGACCTGATGACCGCCATCGATACCCTCGAAGACGCCATCCGCAAGATCGACCGCGAAACCCGCGAACTGCTGCAAGAGACCTTCAACGTGGTCAATGGCCACTTTGGCGAGCTCTTCCCCAAGCTGTTCGGCGGGGGCGAAGCCAAGCTGACCATGACCGGCGAAGAAATCCTCGACGCCGGCGTGCAGGTGATGGCACAGCCCCCGGGCAAGCGCAACAGCACCATCCACCTGTTGTCCGGCGGCGAAAAGGCCCTGACCGCGACCGCGCTGGTGTTCGCGCTGTTCAAGCTGAACCCCGCGCCGTTCTGCCTGCTGGACGAGGTGGACGCGCCGCTGGACGACGCCAACACCGAACGCTACGCCAACCTGGTCGCCAACATGAGCGAGCAGACCCAGTTCCTGTTCATCTCGCACAACAAGATCGCGATGCAGATGGCCAAGCAGCTGATCGGCGTCACCATGCAAGAGCAGGGGGTTTCGCGTATCGTTGCGGTAGATATAGATTCGGCCGTCCAGATGATGGCCTCCGAAGCGGCATAAACCAATATTCAGAATGGCGCCGGCTTCCTGGCGCGGGATTTACACATGAGTGATTTGCAGATCGGGCTGATTGCCCTGGGCGTCTTGCTGATACTGCTGGTGCTGGGCTTCAATTGGTGGCAAGACCGCCGCGTCCGCCGCAAGATGCAAAGCCATTTTCCCACCTCCGAGCAGGATCCCCTGCTGGGGGCGGGTGCAAATGCGGCTGCGGGCGCAACCGCCGCGGGCGGCGCGGCCATGCGGCGCGAGCCGGGCATGGGCGATGCCCCCAAGGCACACCCCGAGCAACCCAAGCCGGTCGATCCGGGCAGCGATGCCGACGACGCCGAAGAGCCCGATCCCGCGTGCGAAGTGGTCATCGAGATCAACTTCGCCGAGCCCGTGCGCGGCGCCGACCTGTTGCCCTACATGCAAAGCCTGCGCCACGTGGGCCGCAAGCCTATGCGCGTGTTCGCCGAAACCGACCAGCGCCGTCACCGCGCGCGCGTGCATGCCGGCGAATCCTATGCGTCCATGCAGCTGGCCGTGCTGCTGGCCAACCGCAGCGGCCCCCTGACCGCCATCGAATGGTCGCAGGCCTGGGCCCGCGCCCAGGACATGGCCGAACGCTTCGATGCGCTCATCGAAGGCCCCGACCAACAGGCCGTGCTGGAACAAGCGGCTCGCCTGGACGACACCTGCGCCGCGCTGGACACCCAGGTCGGCCTGACGCTGCTGCTGGGTGCCGCCCAACCGGCCGCTGAAGTCCTGAACGTGGCGCGCGATGCCGGCTTCGTGGCCGATGGCAACCGCCTGGCCTGGCCTGCCGAGAACGGCGTGGCCCGCTTCACGCTGGCGCGCGCCGATGGCGCTGCCTTCGACGCCGGCATGGGCGGCATCGAACGCCTGTACCTGCTGCTGGACGTGCCGTGCAGCCCGGCGGACAGCCGTGCCTTCGGCCGCATGGTCGACGTGGGCCGCGAATTGGCCACCCGTTTGCGTGCCGATCTGGTCGACGACCAGGGCAAGCCCCTGGCCGACGGCTCTGAAACGGTCATCGACGAACGCCTGCAAGTGCTGTTCGGTCAGCTCGAACAAGCCGGTTTGCCGGCGGGCAGCGAGCGCGCTCAACGGGTGTTTGCGTAATGAGCAAGGCCGGAGGGACCCCTGCGGCGGAAACCGCGGCTCGCCTGCGCGCGGAGATCGAGCAGCACAACGTCCGCTATTACGTCTACGACGACCCGTCGATCTCGGATGCCGACTACGACCGCCTGATGCGCGAGCTTCAGGACCTGGAAGCCGCCCACCCCGAGCTGGTGTCGCCCGAATCGCCCACGCAGCGCGTGGGGGCGGCGCCGGTGTCGGCCTTCGGCAGCGTGCGCCACGCGGTGCCCATGCTGTCGCTGGGCAACGCCTTCGACGAAGAAGACGTCGTGGCATTCGACCGCCGGGTCACCGACACCCTGCGTGGCGCGGGGCTGCTGGGCCCGGCCCAGCAGGCCGAATACTTCTGTGAACTCAAGCTGGACGGCCTGGCGATCAGCCTGCGCTACGAAGACGGCCGCCTGGTGCAGGCCGCCACCCGCGGCGACGGCCAGACGGGCGAAGACGTGACGTCCAACATCCGCACCATCAAGGCGATTCCGCTGCAACTGACCGGCCCCGCACCCAAGGTGCTGGAAGTGCGCGGCGAAGTCCTGATGAATCGCGCCGACTTCGAAAAACTCAACGCGGCCCAGGCCAAGCGCGACGAAAAGGTCTTCGTCAATCCGCGCAACGCGGCCGCCGGCAGCCTGCGGCAGCTGGATCCGCGCATCACCGCCAAGCGGCCGCTGCGCTTTTTCGCTTATGGCTGGGGCGAGGTCCAGGGCCTGCCGGGCGGGCAGAGTGGCCTGTTCGACGAGGCGCCGGCGGGCGCCGCCGAGGCCTCGCCGCTGCCCGAGAAGTCCCACGGCGCGATGCTGGACTGGCTGGCCTCGCTGGGCCTGCCCGTCAACGTCAAGCACAACCTGCGCGCCACTGGCGCCGAAGGCCTGATGGCGTTCTACGCCAAGGTCGGCGCGCTGCGCGCTGCCTTGCCCTACGACATCGACGGCGTGGTCTACAAGGTGGATTCGCTGCCGGCCCAGAAACTGCTGGGCTTCGTGGCGCGCGCGCCGCGCTTCGCGCTGGCGCACAAGTTTCCCGCCGAAGAAGCCACCACCACGCTGCTGGACATCGAGGTGCAGGTGGGCCGCACCGGCGCCATCACCCCCGTCGCCCGGCTCAAGCCGGTGTTCGTGGGCGGCGTGACGGTCACCAACGCCACGCTGCACAACGAAGATGAAATCCGCCGCAAGGACGTGCGCATCGGCGACACGGTCATCGTGCGGCGCGCGGGCGACGTGATTCCCGAGGTCGTGGGCGCCGTGCTCGAGAAGCGGCCCGATGATGCGCGCGAATTCGTCATGCCCAAGCAATGCCCGGTCTGCGGTTCCGCGATCGAGCGCCTGGAAGACGAAACCATCGCCCGTTGCACCGGCGGCCTGTTCTGCGCCGCCCAGCGCAAGCAGACGCTCTGGCACGCGGCCAGCCGCAAGGCGCTGGATATCGAAGGCCTGGGCGAGAAACTGGTCGAGCAACTGGTGGACAGCGGTCGGGTCAAGTCGCTGGCCGACCTGTTCAGCCTGCGCCCGCTTGAGCTGGTGGGCCTGGACCGCATGGGCCAGAAATCGGCCGACAACCTGGTCGAGGCCATCGACAAGGCGCGGGCTCCGGCGCTGGGGCGCCTGTTGTTTGCCCTGGGCATCAGACACGTGGGCGAGACGACCGCCCGCGACGTGGCGCGCCATTTCGGCAGCATCGAGGCCATCATGGATGCGGACGAAGATGCCCTGTCGTCCGTGCCCGACGTGGGGCCCGTCGTGGCAGGCTCCATCCGCCGCTTTTTCGCCGAGCAGCATAACCGCGACGTCATCGACCAATTGAAGGCGCAGGGTGTGCAGCCGGTGGCCGAGGCCGTGCCCGAAGACACTACCCTGGCGGGCAAGACCTTTGTCCTGACCGGCACGCTGCCCAATTGGACCCGCGAAGAAGCCTCGATGCGCATCCAGGCGGCCGGCGGCAAGGTCAGCGGGTCGGTCTCCAAGAAGACAGCCTACCTGGTGGCCGGCGAAGACGCCGGCAGCAAGCTCACCAAGGCCCGGGAGCTGGGCGTGACGGTGCTGGACGAAGACGCGCTGAAGGCGCTGTTGGGCCTGTCCTAGGCGTCCTAGGATGTATTGCCGGGAAACGCCGGCACAAAAAAAACTGCCCGCTGTTTGCGGGCAGTTTTTTTGGGAAGGCGACAGGCTTACTGAATCTTGGCCTTTTCGCGCAGTTCCTTCTGGTAGTCGGCCAGGGTTTGCTGGCGCAGCATTTCTTCCAGTTGCGGACGCACTTGGTCCAGCGGCGGGAATTCGACCGGGCGGGTGTCGTCGACCATGATGATGTGCCAGCCGAATTGGGTCTGGACCGGCTTGTCGACCAGTTGGCCCTTCTTGAGCTGGGTCACGGCTTGCGCGAACGGCTGGACGTAGTTGGTCGGGGGAGCCCAACCCAGGTCGCCACCCTTTTCGGCGCTGCCAGGGTCTTTCGAGTTCTTCTTGGCCAGGTCGTCGAACTTGCCCTTGTTGCTCTTCAGCTGGGCCAGCAGGTCGTTGGCGGTCTTTTCGTCTTCGACCAGGATGTGACGGACCTTGTATTCCATCTTGCCGGCCTGTTCTTTCTTGATCTTGTCGTATTCGGCCGTGACCTTGGCATCCGACACCGGGTGCTTGGCCAGGTAGTCGGCCATCAGGGCGCGAACCAGGATGCCTTGGCGGGCCAGTTCGATTTCGGTCTGGACGTCGGCCTGCTTGGCGATGCCGGTGGATTCAGCGGCTTGCACGAAGACCTGGCGGTTGATCATTTCTTGCTTGACCTGTTCGCGCAGCTGGGGCGAATCGGTGGCGCCCTGGCTGACCAGCAGCTTGACGAATTGATCCAGGCTCTTTTGCGGAATGGCCTTGCCGTTGACAGTGGCCACGTTCTGGGCAAAAGCGGGCACAGCGATGACGCAGGCGGCGGCCAGCATGACGATGCGTTTCATGAATATCCTTTTACTAACTATTTGGGAGCCTGGGCGTCTAGCGCAAGCGCATGAATCGGATAGGGGATCAAATCTTGCAAATGATGATACACCAGCCGATGCCGTGCCACGGCGGAGAGCCCCGCAAAGCAGGACGCAACGATGTGCACACGATAATGGCCGGCGCCGTTTTTACTGCCTTCGTGGCCGGCATGCAAATGGGAGTCGTCCTGGATGTCCAGGGAAAGCGGTTCCAGGACGGCCAGGCGCTCCCGGATCAGGGCGATGCGATCGGTGGTTTCTGACATGGCGTCAATCGTAAAGTTCCGGCGCGTCGGGCGCGCCGTGGGGGAAGGGCGACGGGCCGGGCGCGCGGGCCCGGCCGGGCGGCCTCAGGGCTTGGGCGGGGTGCTGGAGCCCGGCGCAGCGTTGTCTTCGGTCTGGATGTGCTTGCCCAGCCAGAGCGATTGGCCGATGACGAACACGATCATCAGGCCCATCAGGCCAAAGGCCTTGAAGCTGACCCACTGCGATTCGGTGAAATGCCCCGAAAACGCCACGTACAGGTTGAGGGCGCCCGCGACCAGGAAGAAGCCGGCCCACACCAGGTTGAGCTTTTCCCAGGCGGCGTCCGGCAGCTGGATCTGCTTTTCCATCAGGCGGCGGATCAGGTTGCGGCCGAACAGCAGGCGGGCAAACACCAGCGCGCCACCGAACAGCCAATACAGCACCGTGGGCTTCCATTTGATGAAGACATCGCTGTGCAGCCAGATGGTGGCGCCGCCGAACACCAGGATGACGGTCAGGTTGATCCAGTGCATGGCTTCGGTGGCGCGGCCGGTGGCCTTGAGCCAGACGATCTGCAGCACCGCCGCCGCCATGGCCACGCCGGTCGCGATGAAGATGTCCGTGAACCGGTAGGCCAGGAAGAACAGGAACAGCGGAAAGAGGTCGAACAGGAACTTCTTCATTCAGTCTTCTATGGGTTCGAACGTCATCGACAGGGAATTGATGCAGTAGCGCAGGCCGGTGGGTTCGGGGCCGTCGGGAAAGACGTGGCCCAGGTGCGCGTCACAGACGTTGCAGAGCACTTCCGTGCGCACCATGCCGTGGCTGGTGTCGCGTTCTTCGCGCACCAGTTCCGGATCCAGCGCCTGGAAGTAGCTGGGCCAGCCACAGCCCGCGTCGAACTTGGTGTCGGATGCGAACAGCGCGGTGCCGCAGCCCACGCAGCGGTAGATGCCAGGGGTGAAGGTATTCCAGTAGCGCCCGGTGAATGCGCGTTCGGTACCCTTTTCGCGGGTGACGACGTATTCTTCCGGGGACAGCTGGGCCCGCCATTCGGCGTCGGTTTTGCGTACTTTGTCCATATCAGCTCTTGGAGTCCCGATGCCCGAAATGGTTCGGGCATAATCCCGCCCCATGTTAATCGAGTTTGACCAGGCGATTGTATCGACGCCCCAGGCGGAAGTGTTGCGCGGGGTGAGCCTTCGGCTTGCCGGCCGCCGGGTTGGCATCGTCGGCCCGAACGGCGCCGGCAAGAGCACGCTGGCGCGGCTGGTCAATGGCCTGGTGCTGCCTACCTCGGGCCGCGTGCGGGTCGGTGGACTGGACACCCGTCAGGACCTCAAAGCCGTGCGCCGGCAGGTCGGTTTCGTGTTCCAGAACCCCGAAAACCAGATTGTCTTTCCCATCGTGCGCGAAGACCTGGCGTTTGGCCTGAAGCACCTGGAACCCGACCGTGGCCAGCGCGAGGCCCGTATCGAGGCCCAACTGGCCGCCCTGGGCGTGGCGCACCTGGCGGACCGCACCAGCCACACCCTGTCGGGCGGTGAGCGCCAGTTGGTGGCCTTGGCCGCCGTGCTGGTCATGCGCCCTGCGCTGGTGGTGTTCGACGAGCCCACCACCCAGCTGGACCTGCGCAACCGCAACCGGGTGCGCGACGCCATTGCCGCCTTGCCGCAGGACGCCATCGTGGTCAGCCACGACCTGGACCTGCTCGACGACTTCGAGCGCGTGGTGGTGGTGCGGGACGGCGCCATTGCTGCCGACGACACGCCCGCAGCGGCGCTGCGCTGGTACCGGAACCACTGCGCGTGATCGAACCCCTATATATACCCGGCGATTCGCCGCTGCACCGACTGCCCGCGTGGCTCAAGCTGCTGGCGCTGGCCGCGGCGGGCGCGGGCCTGTTTCTTTTGCACGATCCGCGCGGGCTGGCGCTGGCGTGCCTGGTGGCGGCACTGCTGCTGCGCCTGGCCGGGGCCACGGTGGCGGGCGTCTGGACGCAGGTGCGCGGGCTGGCCTGGGTGCTGCTGGCCGTGGCCTTGTTCACGGGCTGTTTCCAGGGCTGGCAGGAGGCGCTGGCCGTGGTGCTGCGCATTGCCGCGATGGTGGGCCTGGCCTTGGCCGTCACCTTGTCGACCCGTACGTCCGACCTGATCGCCGTGTGCGAGCGCGTGCTGATGCCGCTGCAGCGGATCGGGCTGGTCGACGCCGGCAAGGTGGCGTTGGCGCTGGCCCTGGCCTTGCGCTTCGTGCCCGAGATATGGCGCAATTTCCATGAAATCCGCGAGGCGCAGGCGGCACGAGGACTGGGCGCAAACCCGGCCGCGCTGATCGTGCCCCTGGTGGTGCTGACCCTGAAGCGGGCCCAGGAAGTGGCCGAGGCCATCGACGCCCGCAGTCTCTGAACGCTCGTCTTGATAGAAAAGGCACTGCCATGAAATCCAACAACACTGTGCTGGTGGCCCTGTTCGCCGCGCTGATCGTCGTGATGAGCCTGATTCCGCCGGTGCCGCTGCCCGGCATTCCGGTGCCGATCACCTTGCAGACGCTGGGGGCCATGCTGGCCGGCGCGATGCTGGGGCCCGGGCGCGGCGCCTTGGCCTGCCTCTTGTATCTGGTGCTGGCGGCCATCGGGCTGCCGGTGCTGCCGGGCGGGCGGGGCGGCATGGGCGCGTTCTTCGGCCCCACGGGGGGCTTCCTGGTCGGGCTGGTGGCGGGGGCCTGGGTCACCGGCTTGCTGGCACGCCGTCTGGCGGGCCGGGCCGAGCGCTTCTGGCCGGCCCTGGCCGGCTATGCCTTCGCCTGCGTGGTGGGCGGCATCGTGGTGGTCTACGCGTTCGGCGTGCCGTGGCTGGCGACGGTCACCAAGATGGGTTTGGCCAAGGCCGCGATGGCCGTGGCGGTGTTCGTGCCCGGCGATCTGATCAAGGCGGCGCTGGCCGCATGGGTCGCCGCAAGGGTCGAGCGGGTGTGGCCGATGCTGGGGCGTTGAATGCGGTGGCGGGGTGCGCCGCACAAGGGAATCCCCCAACTGACGCCCGCAGGGCTTTCAAGTACAAGTTCGCCATTAACGAATGCGTTTGCTGAACTGGGTTTCCGTAGCACATCAGGGATTTACCGTAGTTGTGCGAAGTCATTTGATACTCTTTTAACCCTATAATATTTTTTTCTGTATAACTTTAACTAGGCTCGCTTCCGCCTCGACCGGGGCAACAAAAGAGCCACCACAGGAGACAAAAACATGCGCAAGCACTTCGGCTTGTCCGCGGCCGCCGCCGCCGTTGCCCTGACCCTGCCGCTGCTGGCCAGCGCCCAGGTCAAAGTGGGTGTCACGGTGTCCAGCACCGGCCCCGCCGCCTCGCTGGGCATCCCCGAGCGCAACACCGTGGCGCTGCTGCCCAAGGAAGTGGCCGGCCAGAAGATCGAATGGATCGTGCTGGACGACGCCACCGACACGACGCAAGCCGTCAAGAACTCGCGCAAACTGGCTTCCGACGACAAGGTCGACGTGCTGATCGGCACGTCGGTCACGCCGGGCTCGCTGGCCATGGTGGACGTGGCCGCCGAAGCCAAGGTGCCGATGATCAGCGTGGCCGCCAGCGCCAAGATCGTCGAACCCGTGGACGACAAGCGCCGCTGGGTCTTCAAGACCCCGCAGAACGACGCCCTGATGGCCGGCGCGCTGGCTGACGCGATGTCCAAGTCCAAGGTCAAGACGTTGGGCTTCATCGGCTTTGCCGACGCCTACGGCGACGGCTGGCTGGACGTGATGCAAAAGGCCGCCAAGGCCAAGGGCATCGAGATCGTCGCCATCGAAAAATACAGCCGCACCGATACCAGCGTGACGGGCCAGGTGCTCAAGCTGGTCGGCGCCAAGCCCGACGCCATCCTGATCGCCGGCGCCGGCACCCCGTCTGCGCTGCCGCAGAAGGAACTGAAGGCCCGCAACTACGGCGGCACCATCTACCAGACCCACGGCGCAGCCAACAACGACGTGCTGCGTGTCTGCGGCAAGGATTGCGACGGCATGTTCCTGCCGGCCGGCCCGCTGCTGGTCGCGGCGCAACTGCCCGACAGCAACCCGGTCAAGAAGTCGGCCCTGGCCTACGTCGAAACCTATGAAAAGGCCAACGGCGCCGGCTCGACCAACACCTTCGGCGGCCATATGTGGGATGCCGGCCAACTGGTCGTGGCAGCCTTGCCCGTGGCGCTGAAGTCCGGCGCCAAGCCGGGTACGCCGGAATTCCGCGTGGCCATGCGCGATGCCCTGGAAAACGTCAAGGACCTGGCGGTCTCGCAAGGCGTGTTCAACATGTCACCGACCGACCACGCCGGCTTTGACGAGCGTTCGCGCGTCATCGTCAAGGTCGAAGGCGGCAAGTGGGTCTACCAGCCCGGCCTGTAATCCCCGCGGATTGCCCGATCCAGGGGCGCCCGCCTGGGCGCCCCAGCAATGCTTCGCACCGGCCTCTCCGGCCGGTGCGTCGTATCAAGTGTCCCGGGCGCGGCCGGTGCACCAAGAACTAAATAGGTTGTTAGATGGATTCCTCAATTGCGCTGATCCTGCTGCAAGACGGTGTCGTCAACGGCGCCATCTATGCCCTCCTGGGCATGGCTCTGGTGCTGGTATTCGCCGTTACGCGCGTCATTTTCATTCCCCAGGGCGAGTTCGTGGCGTTCGGCGCCCTGACCCTGGCGATGCTGGTGGATGGCAAGGTGCCCGGCACCGCCTACCTGCTGCCGCTGCTGGGCGTGGTCTGCCTGGCGCTTGAACTGCTGCGCGCACTGCGCACCCGCAACGCGGCCGGATTGGTTCGCGCGGTGCTGACCTGTGTCGTCCTGCCGCTTGCGCTGCTCTGGCTGACCGTCACGTATACCGCCGCCGGCAATTCGCTGTGGCTGAACATGCTGCTGACGCTGCTGCTGGTCATTCCGATGGGCCCCATGGTCTATCGCATCGTCTACCAGCCGCTGGCCGAAGCCACCGTGCTGGTGCTGCTGATCGTGTCCGTGGCGGTGCACTTCGCGCTGACCGGCCTGGCGCTGGTGTTCTTCGGCGCCGAAGGCTGGCGCACGCCGGCGTTCGTGAGCGGCCAGGTCGACCTGGGCTTCATGACGTGGTCGGCGCAAAGCCTGTTCGTGGTGGCGACCTGCGCGCTCTTGATCATTGCGCTGTGGCTGTTCTTCGGCAAGACGCTGTACGGCCGCGCGCTGCGCGCCACCGCCGTCAACCGTCGCGGCGCTCGCCTGGTGGGCATCAGCACCACCATGTCCGGCAGCCTGACGTTCACGCTGGCGGTGGCCATCGGCGCCATGTCCGGCATGCTGATCGCGCCCATCACCACGGTCTACTACGACACGGGCTTCCTGATCGGCCTGAAGGGCTTCGTCGGCGCCATCATCGGCGGCCTGGCCAGCTACCCCGTGGCGGCCGCCGGCTCGCTGCTGGTGGGTGTGCTGGAATCGTTCTCGTCCTTCTGGGCCAGCGCCTACAAGGAAGTGATCGTCTTCACCTTGATTATCCCGGTTCTGGTCTGGCGTTCGTTCAGCACCCATCACGTGGACGAAGAGGAATAAACGTCATGAACCGCATTTTGCTTGCTGTCTTCATCGTCGTCCTGGCCGGCCTGCCGCTGTTGCCGGCCACGCCCGAATTCTGGGTGACGCAGCTGAACTACATCGGCCTGGCCAGCCTGGTCGTGCTGGGCCTGGTGCTGCTGACCGGCGTGGGCGGCCTGACCTCGTTCGGCCAGGCTGCGTTCGTCGGCCTGGGCGCCTACACCACCGCCTACCTGACCACGCAATACGACGTGTCGCCCTGGCTGGCGCTGCCCGCCGGCCTGATCCTGACCGCCGTGGTGGCCTATCTGCTCGGCGCGATCACGCTGCGCCTGTCGGGCCACTACCTGCCGCTGGGCACCATTGCCTGGGGCCTGTCCTTGTTCTTCCTGTTCGGCAACCTGGATGCGCTGGGCAAGCATGACGGCATCGCCGGCATCGAGCCCATCAGCCTGTTCGGCATGTCGCTGGCCAGCGGTCGTCACATCTATTACCTGATCTGGGTGTTCGTGCTGCTGGCGCTGTGGGCAACCCGCAACCTGTTGAACTCCAGGCCGGGCCGCGCCATCCGCGCGCTCAAGAGCGGTGCCGGCATGGCCGAGTCGATGGGCGTGAACACGGCCGCGTACAAAGTCGTGATCTTCGTCTGGGCCGCCTTGCTGGCGTGCGTGTCGGGTTGGCTCTATGCCCACATGCAGCGCGCGGTCAGCCCCAGCCCGTTCGGCATCAACTACGGCATCGAATACCTGTTCATGGCGGTGGTCGGCGGCGCGGGCTACGTCTGGGGTGCCTTGCTGGGCTCCAGCGTCATCCTGGTGCTGAAAGACCAGCTGCAGAACCTCCTGCCCAAGCTGCTGGACACCAATGCCAACTTCGAGATGATCGTCTTTGGCGTGCTGCTGATCCTGATGCTGCAATACGCCCGCAACGGCCTGTGGCCGATCCTGGCGGGCTGGTGGGGCAGCCTGACGGGCGCCGACGGTTCGCGCCGCAACCTGGCGCCGCCCGCACCGGCGCCGGCCCTGCCGCTGCGTCCGCGTCCGCAGGCGGGGCAGGTGGTGCTGGAAGTGGATGCCATCCGCAAGGAATTCGGCGGCCTGGTCGCCGTCAACGACATCACCTTCAAGGTCCGCTCGGGCGAGATCATGGGCCTGATCGGCCCCAACGGCGCCGGCAAGAGCACGACCTTCAACCTGATCAGCGGCGTGCTGCCGGTGACGCGCGGCAAGGTCACGTTCATGGGCGAGCGTATCGACAACCGTTCGGCCCGCGAGATCGCCAGGCTGGGCGTGGGCCGCACCTTCCAGCACGTGCAATTGCTGCCGGGCATGACGGTGCTGGAAAACGTGGCGCTGGGCGCGCACCTGCGTTCCGACGTGGGGGTGTGGGCGGGTGCCCTGCATGCCGACCGTGCCCGCGAAGCGCAGCTGCTGCACGAAGCCGCCGAGCAGATCAAGCGCGTCGGCCTGGGCGAATACCTGTACGAACAGGCGGGCAACCTGGCGCTGGGCCAGCAACGCATCCTGGAAATCGCGCGGGCCCTGGCCAGCGACCCGGTGCTGCTGTTGCTGGACGAGCCGGCCGCCGGCCTGCGCTACAAGGAAAAGCAAGACCTGGCCCGTGTGCTGGAACAACTGCGCGCCGAGGGCATGAGCATTCTGCTGGTGGAACACGACATGGATTTTGTGATGCGCCTGACCAACCACCTGGTGGTGATGGACTTTGGCACCAAGCTGGCCGAAGGCGTGCCGGCCGAGGTGCAACAGAACCCGGCGGTGCTGGAAGCCTACCTGGGCGGCATCGACGACGATCTGCCCGAAGCCGACCAGGCCAAGCCCGTCACCGCAGGAGGCGTGCAATGACCGCGTCCAAACCCGTACTTGAAGTCAGCAATCTGTCGGCCCGCTACGGCAAGGTCGGCGCGCTGGCCGGCGCCACCCTGACCGTGCCGGCAGGCAGCATCGTCACCGTGATCGGCGCCAACGGCGCCGGCAAGTCCACCATGCTGAATGCCGTGATGGGGTCCTTGCCCCAGACCGGCCATGCGGCCGGCACCGTGCAGTACGCCGGCACCGACGTGTCCGGCTGGCAGGTCGAGCGTCGCGTGGCCGCCGGCATGTCGCTGGTGCCCGAGCGGCGCGAGCTGTTCGGCACCATGTCGGTCGAAGACAATCTGCTGCTCGGTGGTTTTCGCCGTTACCGGGCGCGCGAAAGCGGCTGGCGTGACACGCTGAACGAGGTCTTCGACCTGTTTCCGCGGCTGCGCGAACGCCGCGCCCAGCAGGCCGGCACGCTGTCGGGCGGCGAACGCCAGATGCTGGCGGTGGGGCGCGCGCTGATGGCCAAGCCCACCTTGCTGATGCTGGACGAGCCCAGCCTGGGTCTGGCGCCGCGCATCGTGCGCGAGATCTTCCACATCATCGCGCGGCTGCGCGAAACCGGCGTGGCGATCCTGCTGGTCGAACAGAACGCCCGTGCGGCCTTGCAGGTGGCCGACTACGGCTACGTGCTGGAAACCGGCGAGGTCATCCTGCACGGCCCGGCCCGCGAGCTGGCCGGCGATCCCAAGGTCATCGAAAGCTACCTGGGCCTGGGCAAGGCCGCGGAGCAGGAAGCGGCCTGATGGGGGCAGGCGCCTGCGGGCGCCGCGGCCCCCTGGCGGGACGGGCGTTCAGTCCGTCCCGCGTTCGAACACCTCCACTACGCGAAAGCGCTCGCACACCAGCATCATGTCGGGTGCATAGCCGCCATTGCGGTCGAAGTACGCGATGTGCTCGGCCCGCCATACCGCGTACGGGCCTTCGCCTTCGGCCAGCGCAAACGCCTCGTCCACCTGGTCGAAGCGCTGCATCAGGACGCTGGTGGTTTCGATGACGCAGGCCGGGCGGCCGCGGCCGTCCAGCACTACGTCGCGCCGGCCCGCCTCGGGCACCGGCTCTTGCTCGTTGAAGTCTCGCAGTGCGCCGCAGGTCGCCGTCTTGGCGCCTGACAGCACCAGCGCCAGCAGTTCGTCGGCCAGTTCAGGCGAATCGCCGAACTGGAAGGTCACGGCGTTTTCGTAGGGGGCGGGTGGTTTCACGCGGGCGGTGTCCATTGCAGTATCAGTTCCTGTCCCATTGCGGGGTCCGAGATTGAGGGGGCGCCGGTCTCGATGCGCCCGGCCACGCGACGCACGAAACCGGGTTCGTCGTCGGCATGCACGCTGAAGTCGTACCAACCGCCGCTGCGCGCCAGGTCCCAGTCCACCCGGGTCTCGGCGCCGGCGGGCAGTGCGGCGTCGGCACGTCCAGGATAGCCGTAGGCATTGGCCTCGATGCGCACCACGCGGGCCTGGCCACCCGGGTTGCGCAGCGTCAGGTGCAACCGCGGGCCGGCCGCCTCGCACAGGGCTGCGACCGCCAGCGGTACCGTGCCCGCCTGCAAGCGGCCGGCGATGTGGCGGTGAAAGCCGTTGGGACCCAGCACCCACAGGTCATAGCGCCCCTGGTCGGCGGTGGTCGGCCAGATGCCTTCGAGCTGCTTGCCGGCTTCCACGGTGTAGCGGCGCGGACCGGCCTCCAGGTGCAGCCGGTCGTAGACGTGCAGTACCGCGCCGGCCGTGCCGGTATTGTCGAAACGCAGCACGATGCCGTCGCCGTCGATACGTTCCTGCACCGACAGCGCGTAGGGCAGGGGGCGCGAGGGCCGCGTGCCGGCCTGTTGGCGCGCCAGCCCGGGCTTGTCGGGCGCGGGCGGCGTGATGGTGCCGGGCAGCGCCGCGGCCTGGGCCGCGCGGTCGGCGGTGGCCGGCAGGCCGCGCAACCGATCGGCGTCGTCGGGCGTGGCGAAGTCGAAGATCGATGTCAGGTCGCCGCACACCGCCCGGCGCCAGGACGAGATATTGGTTTCGGCCACGCCGAAGCGCCGCTCGACGAAGCGCAGCACCGAGGTATGGTCGAACACTTCCGAATTGACCCAGCCGCCCTTGGTCCAGGGCGACAGCACGTACATCGGCACGCGCGGCCCCAGGCCGTAGGTGCCGTGCAGGTGGGCGGGGGTGTCGTCTTTTTCGACCCCCGTCACGATCTCGTGGTATTCGCCCACCGTGTCCACGGTGGATGCGCCGGCCAGCGTGCCGTCGGCACGGCGCGTGGGCGGCGCGGGTGGCGGCATGTGATCGAAGAAGCCATCGTTCTCGTCGAACATCAGCAACAGGACGGTCTTGCTCCAGACCTCGGGATTGGCGGTCAGCGCATCCAGTACGTGCGCGGTGTAGTCGGCCCCCTGGGCCGGGCTTGACGGGCTGGGGTGTTCCGAGCCGGCCTTGGTGGCGCAGATCCACGACACCTGGGGTAGCGTACCGTCCAGCACGTCCTGGCGCAGCAGGTCCAGGTTGCGGGTGGTCAGCGCCTTGTCCTTCAAGGCTGCCAGCGACCCCGGCAGGCCCTGGTGGGCGTCGCGATAGGCCTTGAAACCGGCGGTGGGGTTGAGCGAATAGTTGTCCGCCATGTTCTGGTAGATGCGCCAACTGATGCCGGCGCGCTCCAGGCGTTCGGGGTAGGTCGTCCAGGTGTAGGCGCCGGCCGGATCGCCGCCGCCCAGCTTGTTGTACAGATTGCCCAGCGCCGGGCCGTTGCCCCGGCCCAGACCGTCGTTGGTGCCGCTCCAGACGAACAGCCGGTTGGTGTTGGTGCCGCCGGTGAACGAACAGTGATAGGCGTCGCACACGGTGAAGGCCCGCGCCATGGCGTACTGGAAAGGCATGTCGCTTTCCGTGAAGTACGCCATCGAATGGTTCTTCTTGGCGGCCGGCCACTGGCCCATGCGGCCGGCGTCCCAGGCATCCTGGGCATTGGACCAGGTGTGCGGGGTGCTGGCCACCCGCATGGTCTCGTAGGCCTCGGCGGTGTCCAGGTGAAACGGCAGCACGCTGCGCGGCGCGCCTTCGTCGGGCCGGCCGTTGTACTGGGCCCAGACGGTGCGGTGCTGGAAATCGGGGCTGGCCGGCACCGGAATCGGAAAGCGGTCGCCAAAGCCGCGCACGCCCGCCAGTGCGCCGAAGTAGTGGTCGAACGATCGGTTTTCCTGCATGAAGATGACGATGTGCTCGACGTCTTCGATCGTGCCCTTGCGGCGGTTCGCAGGGATGGCCAGCGCACGGCGAATGGAGGCGGGCAGCAGCGCCAGGGCGCTGCCGGCGCCGGCGACCGCGGCGCTGCCGCGCAGGAACTCGCGTCGGGATTGCATGCGGAAATTTCCTTGGTGCTACGGTTTGTGTTCCATGCGGCGCTGCCCGCACGGGGCGGGCAGCAGGGGCGGATCCGGGAAAGCGTCGCGGCTTACTTGCCGCGGGTGCTTTCCGCGTAGTCCATGTACAGCTTGTGGGCGCGGCGGGCCATCGGGCCGTATTCCAGCTTGCGGTCTTGCACGCGGTTCACGTGCACCACCTTGCCGTAGTTGCCGGACGAGAACACTTCGTCGGCCGCTTCGATGTCGGCGCGCGTCAGGCTGCGTTCCTGCACGTCCACGCCATCGGCCTTCAGCAGGGCCAGCACGCGGCGGCGGGTGATGCCGTTCAGGAAGGTGCCGTTGTCCACGGGGGTGGACACCACGCCGTCCTTGGCGATCCAGAGGTTGCTGGATGCGAACTCGGCCACGTTGCCGTCGCCGTCCAGCATGATGGCGTTGTCAAAGCCCTTGTCCATCGCTTCGCGGATGGCGCGCTGGCCGTTGGGGTACAGGCACGAGGCCTTGGCGTCGGTGGGCGCCATGTTGGGCCACGACCGCGCAAAGCTGGAGAAGCAGGCGGCAAAGCCCTGGTCGCCCGGCATCGGCACCTTGAACACGTGCAGCACGAATTGGGTCTTGTCCGCATCGGGCAGCAAAAAGCCGTCGGCGCAGAAGAACATGGGCTTGATGTAGAGCTCGGTGCCTTCGGGGAACTTGGCCACGGCCTGCAGGCACAGCGCCTGGATTTCCTGCCAGCCCAGCTGCGGCTTCATCAGCATCTTCTCGGCCGAGCGGATGACGCGCTGGCAGTGCAGGTCCAGGTCGGGCGTCAGGCCGCGAAACGCGCGCGCGCCGTCGAAGACCATGCTGGCCATCCAGAAGGCGTGGTCGGCGGGGCCGAGCAGTTTGGGGTTTTCGGTGGTCCAGTGACCGTTGTGCCAGAACAGGGCGTCCATGGTGTGCTTCCTTTGCGTGTCTCGTCGTGGCGCTGTCTGCGCGCCGAAACGTCAGGATACATGAGCGCGCTGACTCATTCCTTGTCGAGCGCCGCCTGCACCCGCTGCGCCGTGTCCTGCGGCATCCACTGGCGCCAGACCGGGCCGTATTGCTTGAGGAAATAGCGCGCGGCTTCCTCGGGCTCCTTGCCTTCGGTTTCGAGCCAGCCCAGGGTGGCGTCGATGGCATCGCCCGGTATCGTGAGCTTGGCCAGGAATGCGGCCAGCTGCGGGGCCTCCTTGGCGAAGGCGGCGTTCACGCCGGTCACCACGGGGTTGGGCTTGAATTCGGTGGCAACCGGCTTGGCGCACTTGGGGTCCGTCAGACAGGTATAGGCCGTCTGGTCGAAGGCGGGCAGTTCCAGCTTGACCAGGTCCAGCGCGCCGACCAGCGCGGTGGGCGTCCAGTAGTAGAAGACGATGTCGCGCTTGCGCTTGTAGGCGGACATGATGGCGGCCTTCTGCGCGGCGCCCGAGCCGGGCGCGAACAGGCTGTAGTCGCGGTCCAGCCCCAGCGCGCGCAGCAGGTTGTCGTTCAGCGTGCCACAGGCCCAACCGGCGGGGCAGCCGTAGATGCGGCCGCGACCGGGGTCTTCGGGGTCGGCGAACACTTCTTTGAAGCGCGCCAGGTCGGCGGCCGATTTCAGGTCGGGATGACGCTGCACGGTGTAGCGCGGCACGTACCAGCCTTCGCCCGCGTCATAGACATGGCCCAGACCCAGCACGCGGCCGCTGGCCAGCGCTTTCTTCCAGGCGCCTTCGATCTGGCCCGGCCAGACCTCGGGGGTGACGTCCACGTCGCCGCGTTGCAGCGCCGCCAGCATCGGCAGGGTTTCGCCGATCTCGACCGACGTCTTGCAGCCGTAGCCATGTTCCATCACATAGCGTTCGATGTTGGCCAGCACCAGGTTGGATTCCCAGTTCAGGCCGCTGAACCGCACCGGGCGGTTGACCTCGCAGGTGGGGCCGGCGGCCTGGGCCGGGGCGGACATCAACAGGGTGGCGGTCAGCGCCAGGGCGCCATGGACGGCGGCAAGCAAAGGCTTCGTGCGCATGGTGGAGCACCTTTCGGGTTGCGTGCCGGCCATTGTAAACACGCATGGCGCAGGCCCCATGACAACGGGGCCGCATCCAGCGGCCCCGTGGGTCTGTCGGTGCGACGGGTCAGGCGCGGGCGGCGCGCCGTTTCTCGACGAACGCGCTGATCTCGCCGACGATGCCGCGGCGGAACGCCAGCACGCAGATGACGAAGATCAGGCCGATCACGATGGTCACTGATTCGCCCAGGCGCAGGAACCAGTCCACGCCGGTCAGGTTGGCCATGAACTGGCCGAAGTCACCCACCTTGTTTTCCAGCAGCACCACGATGAAGGCGCCCAGGATGGGTCCCGTCAGCGTGCCGAGGCCGCCGATCAGCGTCATCAGGATGACCAGGCCGGACATCTGCCAGGTCGCGTCCGACAGGGTGGCGGACACGAACACCAGCGTCTTGGTGGCGCCGGCCAGGCCCGCAATGGCGGCCGACAGCACGAAGGCCA
The DNA here is from genome assembly GCF_052695805.1 of Achromobacter sp. NCFB-sbj8-Ac1-l. Taxonomy (NCBI): domain Bacteria; kingdom Pseudomonadati; phylum Pseudomonadota; class Betaproteobacteria; order Burkholderiales; family Alcaligenaceae; genus Achromobacter; species Achromobacter sp. NCFB-sbj8-Ac1-l. The sequence goes on from NZ_CP199812.1 coordinate 1,387,503, forward strand.
GCAGCTTGAAGCGGTCCACGTCGTAGCCCAGCGAGACGGCGCGCGGCTCGTTCTCGCGCAGCGCCTGCAGCACCTGGCCGAACGGCGAATGCACCGTGCGCCAGATGATGAAGTAGCCGATGATGAACACGCCCATCACCAGGTAGTACAGGTTCAGGTCCTTGGACAGGTCGATCAGCCCCAGCAGGGTGCCGCGCGGCACGCTTTGCAGCCCGTCTTCGCCGCCGGTGAACTTGGCCTGCAGGAAGAAGAAGAACACCATCTGCGCCAGCGCCAGCGTGATCATCGCGAAGTAGATACCGCTGCGGCGGATGGCCAGCGCACCCATCGCCAGGCCCAGCAACGCGGCCACCGCCACGCCGAACAGCAGGCCGATCTCGGTGGGCACGCCCCAGACCTTCAGCGCATGGCCGGTGGCGTAGGCGGCGCTGCCCAGGAAGGCGGCGTGGCCGAACGACAGCAGCCCCGTGAAGCCCAGCAGCAGGTTGAAGGCGCAGGCGAACAGGGCGTAGCACATGATCTTCATGGCGAAGATCGGATACACCCCGACGAAAGGAAGAATGGCCACCACGACGGCCAGGACCGCATAGCCCAGGAATTGACGGTTCATTTCTCTTTTCCGAACAGCCCGGCCGGGCGAATCAACAGAACAATGGCCATGATGATGAACACGACCGTGCTGGACGCCTCAGGCCAGAACACTTTGGTCAGGCCTTCGATCACGCCCAGGCCCAGCCCGGTGACGATGGCGCCCATGATGGACCCCATGCCGCCGATCACGACCACTGCGAATACGACAATGATGAGGTTCGACCCCATCAGCGGGGAGATCTGCAGCACCGGCGCGGCCAGCACGCCGGCAAAGCCCGCCAGCGCCACGCCGAAGCCGTAGGTCAGCGTGATCATGCGCGGCACGTTCACGCCAAAGGCTTCGACCAGCCGCGGGTTTTCGGTGCCGGCGCGCAGCAGGGCGCCCAGGCGGGTGCGTTCGATCACGAACCAGGTTGCCAGGCAGACCACCACCGACGCCGCCACGACCCAGCCGCGGTAGTTGGGCAGCACCATGAAGCCCAGGTTGGTGGCGCCGCGCAGCGCGTCAGGCGTGGGGTAGGGCTGGCCCGATACGCCGTAGAAGCTGCGGAACAGCCCCTCGATCAGCAGCGTCAGGCCGAAGGTCAGCAACAGGCCGTACAGGTGGTCCAGCTTGTACAGGTGCTTGAGCAGCAGCTTTTCTATCAGGATGCCGAACAGCCCGACGACCAGCGGCGCCAGGACCAGCATGACCCAGTAATTCAACCCCAGGTACGACAGCCCCATCCAGGCCAGGAAGGCACCCAGCATGTAGAGCGCACCGTGCGCGAAGTTGATGACGTTCAGCAGTCCGAAGATAACGGCCAGGCCGAGCGACAGCATGGCATAGAAGGAACCATTGACCAGGCCCAGCAACAGCTGTCCGAACAAGGCCTGTATGGGGATGCCGAAAATATCAGTCATCTTGTGAAAATCCTGCGCGTACGGGGGTAAGCGGGCAAATTCAAGACGCGACCCGGCCGGGTGGGCCGGATCGCATCACGGGGTCACATGAGTGGGGTTTACTTCTTGACCAGCTTGCAGGTCGACTCGGACAGCTTGGTGTAGACCTCGTCGCCCGGCAGCGTGGCGACGACCTTGTAGTAGTCCCACGGGCCCTTCGATTCGGCCGGCGTCTTCACCTGCATCAGGTACATGTCGTGAATCATGCGGCCGTCTTCGCGCACGTAGCCGCCCTGGGTGAAGAAGTCGTTGATCTTGTTGGACTTCATCCACTTCATCAGGGTGTCGGCGTCGTCGGTGCCGGTGGCCTTCACGCCGTTCAGGTAGAAGGTGACCGACGAGTAGTCGCCTGCCTGCAGCATGGAAGGCTTGCGGCCGACCTTGGCTTCGAACTTCTTGGCCCAGGCGCGCGAGGCGTCGGATTGGTCCCAGTACCAGCCGTCGGTCAGGTACATGCCTTTGGTGGCTTCCAGGCCCAGCGAGTGCACATCGTTGATGAACACCAGCAGGCCGGCCATCTTCATCGTCTTGGTCACGCCGAATTCATTGGCGGCCTTGATGGTGTTGATGGTGTCGCCGCCCGCGTTGGCCATGCCCAGGATCTGCGCCTTGGACGCTTGCGCCTGCAGCAGGAACGACGAGAAGTCGGAGGCGCCCAGCGGTGCGCGCACCTGGCCCTTGATCTCGCCGCCGGCGGCTTTCACCACCGCCATCGTGTCGCGTTCGAGCGCGTGGCCGAAAGCGTAGTCGGCCGTCAGGAAGAACCAGCTCTTGCCGCCGTCCTTCACCACCGCCGAACCGGTGCCGCGCGCCAGCGCCACGGTGTCGTAGGCATAGTGCACGGTGTAGGGCGAGCATTGCGCGTTGGTCAGGTCGGACGCGCCGGCGCCGATGGCGATGAAGGGCTTTTTCTTCTCGGCCGCCACGGCAGCCATTGCCAGGCTGGTTGCGGAGTTCGTGCCGGCGATGATCACGTCGACCTTCTGCTGGTCGAACCACTCACGCGCACGGGCCGAAGCCACGTCCGCCTTGTTCTGGTGGTCTGCCGACAGCACTTCGATCTTCTTGCCGTTGACCGAGCCGCCGAAATCCTCGATGGCCATGCGGACGGCGTCCAGGCCGGCCTTGCCGTCGATGTCGGAATACACGCCCGACATGTCAGTGATGAAGCCGATGCGGATGACATCGTCGGAGATGCCTTGCGCCGCGGCGGGTACCGCGGCAAATCCCAGGCCCGCCATGGCCAGTGCAGCAGTGATGGTGTGCAGCTTCATGGGATGACTCCTCTTCCCTTCGGTGTGTGTGCCGGGATGCCCGGCGGGTGACACAGGTTATGTAGGCCGGTAGGCCCTAGACGCCCAGCAACTCGTTGAGCGTGTCCTGTTTTTCTGAAAGTTCCGACGCCTCGAAATGCTCGACGATCTGGCCGTGCTCCATGACGTAGAAGCGATCGGCCAGCGGCGCCGCGAAGCGGAAATTCTGCTCGACCATGACGATGGTGTAGCCGCGCTGCTTGAGCGCGGTGATCATGCGGGCCAGCGCCTGGACGATGACGGGGGCCAGGCCTTCCGAGATTTCGTCCAGCAGCAAGAGGTTGGCGCCGGTGCGCAGGATGCGCGCCACCGCCAGCATCTGTTGTTCACCGCCCGACAGGCGCGTGCCGGGCGAATGCCGGCGTTCCTGCAGGTTGGGGAACATGTCGTAGATTTCGGCCAGCGACATGCCGCCGCCCAGCGAACCCACCACGGGGGGCAGCAGCAGGTTTTCTTCGCAGGACAGGCTGGCGAAGATACCGCGTTCTTCCGGGCAATAACCCACGCCCAGGTGGGCGATCTTGTAGGTGGGCAGGTCGATGGCTTCGGTGCCGTGGATGCGCACCGAGCCCTTGCGGGAACCGGTCAGACCGAGGATGGCGCGCAGCGTGGTGGTGCGGCCGGCGCCATTGCGGCCCAGCAGCGTCACGACCTCGCCTTGCCCCACCCGCATATCCACGCCGTGCAGGATATGCGATTCCCCGTACCAGGCCTGCAGGCCCGAGATTTCCAGTGCCGGGGTGCTCATGCATGCGCTCCTTGGAGTTCGCCGTCGGTGGTGCCCATGTAGGCTTGCATCACGGCCGGATGGCGCGAGACTTCGGCATAGGAACCCTCGGCCAGCACGGCGCCGCGCGCCAGCACGGTAATGGTATTGGCGATGGACGACACGACATTCATGTTGTGTTCGACCATCAGGATGGTGCGGCCGGCGCTGACGCGCTTGATCAGTTGCGTGACGCGGTCGACGTCTTCGTGGCCCATGCCTTGCGTGGGTTCGTCCAGCAGCATCAGCTCGGGTTCCATCGCCAGCGTGGTGGCGATTTCAAGCGCACGCTTGCGGCCGTAAGGCAGGTTCACCGTGGTCTCGTTGGCAAACGCGCCCAGGTCGACCTGCTCGAGCAGTTCGCGTGCCGGTTCGTTCAGGTCGGCCAGCCGCTTGTCGCTGCGCCAGAAGTGGAACGACAGGCCGGTCTTGCGCTGCAGCCCGATGCGCACGTTCTCAAGCACGGTCAGGTGCGGGAACACCGCGGAAATCTGGAACGAGCGGATCACCCCGCGCCGCGCGATCTGCGCCGGGCGTTCACCGGTGATGTCGATGCCGTTGAACTTGATGGTCCCCGAGGTGGGGGCAAGGAATTTGGTCAGCAGGTTGAAGCATGTGGTCTTGCCCGCGCCATTCGGCCCGATCAAGGCATGAATCTCGCCTCGCTTGATACGCAAATCGACCCCATTGACCGCGACAAAACCGCGGAATTCCTTGGTGAGGCCTTTTGTCTCCAGGATCGTGTCGTCCATGTCCGCTGCACCGGCGTTGTATTTATATGTGGACTCTGCCCGGCGTCGTGCGCAGGACCCCCGAGGGGTTTTGAAAACCGCATATTCACGCGGTTTTCTACAAGAGTTGCCGGCGAGTATGCGCACCTCCGGATCAAAATTCCATGAGGGTTTGTCATAGGTTTTGCAGTGCGGAAAGGTGAATTGTCGGGTGGTGGACAATTACCGAATCCATTGGGCGAAAACCCTGTATGCGGACGCAATGCGTTGCAGCAAATTCGCATTGATCGTCATCAATCCGTCATCACCGCGCGCATCGGGGAAAACCCGGTTTTGCCCCCAGCGCAGTGCGGGCGCATATTGCCCGGCGTTTGACGGATACCCGGATCAGGCCGGTGTCTTGGCCTTGAATTCGCACAGGTCGGAAATACCGCATTGAGGGCACTTCGGTTTGCGCGCCACGCAGACGTACCGGCCTTGCAGGATCAGCCAGTGATGGGCGTCCTGCATATATTCGCGGGGCACGAATTTCTCGAGCTTGAGCTCGACTTCCAGCACGTTCTTGCCGGGCGCGATGCCGGTGCGGTTCGACACCCGGAAAATGTGCGTGTCCACCGCCATGGTGGGTTGGCCGAAGGCGGTATTGAGCACCACGTTGGCCGTCTTGCGGCCCACGCCCGGCAGGGCCTCGAGCGCCTCTCGCGTCTGCGGCACCTCGCCACCGTGCTGCTCGATCAGGATGCGGCAGGTGGCGATCGCATTCTTGGCCTTGGTGCGGAACAGGCCGATCGTCTTGATGTAGTCCGACAGCCCTTCCTCGCCCAGCGCCAGCAAGGCTTGCGGCGTGCCGTAGCGCGGGAAGAATTTGCGCGTGGCGAGGTTCACCGACTTGTCGGTGGCCTGGGCCGACAGCAGCACCGCGATCAGCAGCTGGAACGGCGTGTCGTATTCCAGTTCGGTGGTGGGGTGGGGATTGGCCGCCTGCAGGCGGGCGAAGATCTCTCGGCGTTTGGCGGCGTTCATGGGCGCGGGGCGTTGCGGCGGGCCCGGGCGCGGGCCAGCGCGGATTCAATGGCGGCGCGCTTGCGCTCGTCGTCCTGGGCGGCATCGGCGGCGGGCGCCGGCGCTTGGGTCGGCTCCGGGGCCATCAGGCGGGCGTTGTCGGCGGCCAGGCGCTCGATGCGTGCCTGGTGGTGCCGATGGCGTTGACGGCCGGCGGCGGCGTCTTCGGCGGTCCACGCACGGCCCGCGGGCACCATCTCGATGCAATCGACCGGACAGGGGGCCACGCACAGGTCGCAGCCCGTGCACCAGTCCGCCAGCACCGTGTGCATGTGCTTGTTGGCGCCGACGATGGCGTCGACCGGACAGGCCTGGATGCACAACGTACAGCCGATGCAGTGCGCTTCGTCGATGCGGGCGACCAGCAGTGGCCCTGGCTCGCCCCGGGTCAGGTCCAGCGGCAGCAGCGGCGTATCCAGCAGGGCGGCCAGCGCGGCGATGCCTTCGTCGCCGCCCGGTGGGCAGCGGTTGATGGGGGCGGTGCCCTGGGCGATGGCGTCGGCATAGGGCCGGCAGCCGTCAAAACCGCACTTGGTGCATTGCGTCTGAGGCAGCAAGGCATCGATGCGGTCGGCTAATGAGCGACAGGACATGGCGGGCGATGAAAAGAAAAGGGGCCGCTCGGGCCCCGTGGGAATACGGCGCGCGGAGGCGGTCAGGCAGATTGCCGGATGAATTCCGCGATTTTAGGACAGATCATTTCGCGCCACCGGCGGCCCGAGAAGATCCCGTAGTGGCCGCAGTTGGGCGCGGTGTAGTGCGACTTGCGCTCGGCCGGGATGTTCTTGCACAGCTTGATGGCCGCGCGGGTCTGGCCCTGGCCGGAGATGTCGTCCAGTTCGCCTTCGATGGTGAACAACGCGACCTTCTTGATGTCGGCCGGACGCACCAGCTGGCCGTCGACCTCCCAGGTGCCGCCGGGCAGCGCGAATTCCTGGAACACCATGCGGATCGTGTCCAGGTAGAACTCGGCCGGCATGTCCAGCACCGCGTTGTATTCGTCGTAGAAGCGGCGATGCGCTTCGGCGTCGTTGTCGTCGCCGCGCAGCAGGTCCAGGTAGAACTCGTAGTGCGACTTCATGTGGCGGTCGGGATTCATGGCCATGAATCCGGCGTGTTGCAGAAAGCCCGGGTAGACCTTGCGGCCCGACCCCGGGTAGCGCGGCGGCACCGGGTGGATGACCTGGTTCTCGAACCACGAGTACGGCTTGGTGGTGGCCAGGCGGTTCACTTGCGTGGGCGACTGGCGCGGATCGATGGGGCCGCCCATCATGACCATGCTGCGCGGCTGGCAGGGGTCATTGGCGGACGCCATCAGCGACACGGCGGCCAGCACCGGCACGGTGGGCTGGCAGACCGAGATCACGTGCACGTCGGGGCCCAGGTGCCGGATGAAATCCTGCACGTAGCGGACGTAGTCGTTCAGGTGGAACGGACCGGCCGACAGGGGCACCATGCGGGCGTCGATCCAGTCGGTGACATAGATGTCGTGATTCGGCAGCAGGGCGCGCACGGTATCGCGCAGCAGCGTGGCGTGGTGGCCCGACATGGGCGCCACCAGCAGCACCTTCGGGTCGGCCTGCGAGGCCTGGCGGACGTCGCGGTGAAAGTGCACCAGGCGGCAGAAGGGCTTGTCGAGCACGACCGATTCGGTCACCCGGACGGACTTGCCGTTGATCTCGGTGGCGGGCAGGTTCCAGGCAGGTTTCTGGTATTCCTTGCCGATGCGCGTCATCAGCTCGTACCCCGCGGCCATTTGGCGCGAGATCGGGGTGTAGGCAAGGGGACTGTAGGGACTGGAGAACAGCTGGGAACCGGCATCCGTGAAAGCAGCGAACGGAGTCAGGAAGGCGCGCTGCATTTCGTGCAATTGGTACAGCATTTGGGGAAGTCCTTCTGGGTCGTGCGTGTGCCCCGATTATTGCGCCGGGGAGTAACGGTATTTCCAATTCGTCTGACGAAAGCGTCCGAAAATCGGCATTTGTGTTGCAAAAATGCGACCCGTCATCCCTTGTGCACCAGTTTAGGGCGGAACCAGACGGTGGCAATCGCCCCAAAAGGGGGAATTTCGGCCTAGGCCGGACGGGTCAGGCCAGCATCCGGGCCGGGCGGGAAGTCACCAGTAGTTTTCCACCGCCAGGTTGCCGGGGATGCCACGGCGGCCCGGCTTGAAGCCGCGCTCGCCCAGCAGCTTGCGGGCGTCGGCCAGCATGTCTGGGTTGCCGCAAAGCATGATCTTGGCGTGCTCCGGGTCCAGCGGCAGGGCTGCCAGCTGTTCCAGGCCGCCGTCGGCGATCAGCGTGGTCAGGCGCGCCTGCGGCATGCCGGGCAGGGCCTCGCGGGTGGCGATCGGCAGGTAGACCAGCTTTTGCGGGTCGGCGGCGAATTGCTCGGCCAGGGCCGGATCGCGGCGCCAGCCTTCGATTTCGTCGCGGTACGCGAGCTCTGCGGCGGTGCGCACGCCATGCACCAGGATGATGCGGCGATAGTCGCGCCAGACGGCCGGGTCGCGCAGGATCGATAGGTAGGCCGACAGGCCGGTGCCCGACGCCAGCAGCCAGAGATCGCCGCCGGGGGCGAAGCGTTCCAGCGTCAAAAAGCCGTAGGGCGCTTTTTCGACGTACAGCGCGTCGCCTGGCTGCAGCCGCGCCATGCGCGGGCTGAACAGGCCTTCGGGCACCACGATGGAATAGAACTCCAGCCACGGCTGCTGCGGCGCCGACACCATCGAATAGGCGCGCCACAAGGTGGGCGGGCCGTCGGGCTCGTCAGCGCCGGGCAGGCCGACCCGGGCGAACTGGCCCGGCTGGAAGGAATACGCGTCGTCGCGCGTGACGCGCACGGAGAAGAGCTTGTCGGGCACCCAGGTGTGGACGTGGGTGACGGTCTGGCGCGTGTATTTGGAATCGTCGGTCATCGGGGCATCACGCGTCGCGGGCCGGGCGGGGCCACGCGCTCGCGGATTATTTTTCCAGGTATTGCAGCTTGTCCTGCTTGCCGTTCCATTCGTCGGCGTCGGGCAGCGGCTTCTTGGCGCGGCTGATGCTGGCGAACTCGGGGGAGAGCTCGGCGTTCAGGGCGATGAAGTTCAGCTGGTCCTGCGGCACGTCTTCTTCGGCGTAGATCGCATTGGCCGGGCATTCCGGGATGCAGACGGCGCAATCGATGCATTCGTCGGGGTCGATCACCAGGAAGTTGGGACCCTCACGAAAACAGTCCACCGGGCACACATCTACGCAATCGGTGTACTTGCACTTGATACAGTTTTCGGTGACGACGTGGGTCATTCAGGAACTCCGGGCGGGCGGCATTTGTGTTTTGTTGGGCCGATTTTACCCAATGCGGCGCCAAACCGCCGTGAATACCCGTGTTGACATCGTGGCACATTGGGGGAACGGGCCGTCCCTTCGTGCTATGGTGTCGCGAAACGATACGCGCAACCATGATAATCACTTCGCTGCTCGACACCGATCTGTACAAATTCAGCATGATGCAAGTGGTGCTGCATCAGTTCCCCGCTGCCCAGGTCGAGTACCGTTACAAATGCCGCACGCAGGGCGTCAACCTGCGTCCCTATCTGGACGAAATCCGCGAAGAAGTGCACCAGCTGTGCCAGCTGCGCTTCACCGCCGACGAACTTAAATATCTGGGCGATTTGCGCTTTATCAAAAGCGACTTCGTCGACTTCCTCGAACTGTTCCACCTGCCGGAACGCTGCATCCACATCACCGAAGGCGATGCGCCCGGCGAGATCAGCATCGAGGTCAAGGGGCCGTGGCTGCACACGATCCTGTTCGAGATCCCGGTGCTGGCCATCGTCAACGAGGTCTATTTCCGCAACACCCGCAAGCATCCCGACTGGGAAGAGGGCCGCAAGCGCCTGCAGTCCAAGATGCACCTGGTGCTGGACGACCCCGCGCTGGCCGATTTCCGCGTGGCCGAATACGGCACCCGCCGCCGTTTCTCCAAGGTCTGGCACGAGGAAATCGTGTCCACCATGAAGGCCCAGATGGGGCCGCACTTCGCCGGCACCAGCAACGTGCTCCTGGCCAAGCAGCATGAAGTGCTGCCGCTGGGCACTATGGGCCACGAATACCTGCAGGCCTGCCAGGCGCTGGGGCCGCGGCTGCGCGATTCCCAGGTCTTCGCCCTGGAGGTGTGGGCCAAGGAATACCGCGGCGACCTGGGTATCGCGCTGTCCGACGTCTACGGCATGGACGCCTTCCTGCGCGATTTCGACATGTACTTCTGCAAGCTGTTCGACGGCGCGCGCCACGATTCCGGCGATCCCTTCATCTGGGGCGAAAGGCTGCTCGAGCACTACCGCAAGAATCGGGTCGACCCGCGCGCCAAGACGCTGGTGTTCTCCGACTCGCTGACCTTCCCGCGCGCCATCGAACTGGCCCGGCAGTTCGCCGGCCGCTGCAAGGTGTCGTTCGGCATCGGCACCAACCTCACCAACGACCTGGGCCACGAACCACTGCAGATCGTCATGAAGATGGTCCGCTGCAACGGCCAACCGGTAGCCAAGGTGTCCGACGCGCCCGAAAAGACCATGTGCGACGATCCGGCCTACCTGGCCTATCTGCGCCAGGTCTTCCAGCTGCCGCCCGCCTGAGGCCGCGGCAGGGTAAAGTTCGGCATTCGCATTGTTCCAACCCGTCAACTCGTCACTAGGGGAATATTCATGAGCAGCATCAAGCGCTTCCACGTCGCCAAGCGCCTGTCGGACATGGCCGTTTACAACGGCGTCGCGTACCTGGCAGGCCAGGTGCCGGACGATGCCAAGCTGGACATCACCGGCCAGACCGAGCAAGTGCTCGCGACCATCGACCGCCTGCTGGCCGAAGCCGGCACCGACAAGACCAAGATCCTGATGGCCCAGATCTACGTGGCCAACATGAAGGAATTCGATGGCATGAACAAGGCCTGGGACGCCTGGGTTGCCGATGGCAACTCGCCCCCGCGCGCCACGGTCGAGGCCCGCCTCGCCAATCCCGACTTCAAGGTCGAGATCGTCGTGACGGCCGCAGTCGCTTAAGACCGCGCTCGCATCATGTCGAAAGCCCTCCGGCGCGCCGGAGGGCTTTTTCGTTTCCGCGCCAGGCGCATCGCGGGTGGCGGCATCGGTGCGGGCCGCAGCGGTCGCGCCATCAAGGGGCTAGCCCGCGGTCAGCAGCAAGCCGGCCAGGAGGCCGCCGGCCTCTTCGCAGCGCGCCAGGTCGGGCTGCGGCACCGTCTTGGGGGCCGATATCTGCTGCGGCGTCTGTGCGCCCAGGTTGACGATCAGGGGCGCCGCCACCGCCCGCAAGCGCCAGCCCGTGCAGATGCGCTCGACCTGGCGGGCGGCGCCCGAGCCGTCGCTGCCGGCGCTGACCAGGCAGGCGTACGGCCGGCCCGCAATGCGGTCCAGCACCCCGTAGTAACAGCGGTCGAAGAATTCCTTCATCTCGCCGCTCAGGCTGGCCAGGTTCTCGGGGGCGCAGAACAGCAAGCCGTCGCTGGCCAGCACCTCGTCCACCGTGGCATCGCGCGCGGGTCGCAGGATCACGGCCAGGTCGTCCGGCTGCTCCAGCAGCGTGGCCGCGGCCGCAGCGCCCCGGGCGGCGGCTTCAGCCATCTGCCGGGCCGCGCCGGTGCGCGAATGCCAGACGATCAGCAGCTGCTTCACGGGTAGCGCCTCAAGGTGTCCTGGCGGTAGTAGGCCTGCAGCAGGCCGAACCACTCGGGCAGGGCTTCGGACATGGGGTAGGGGTCGACGAAGAAATGTTCGGAACTGACCGCGAAGAATTCGGCCTCGTCGGTGGCGGCATACGGGTCCAGCGGCAGTTGCCCGTACCAGGCGTCGGCCGCCTCGCTTTCGGGGTCCACGTCGTGCGGGATGGCTGCCTCCACGGCGTCCACCGCGGCAATGAAGCGGTCCAGGCTGTCGTCCAGGATGCGGCGCCAGTCACGTGCGTTCAGGTCGCCGTGCGCCGCCAGCGACGGCATGCCGTCGGCAAAGCCCGATTGCAGGTCCAGCTTGTGCGCGAATTCGTGGATCACCACATTGAAGCCGCCCTCGGACAACTGCGAGTCTTCCCAGGACAGCACCAGCGGGCCGCCTTCCCAGGCCTCGCCGGCCGCGTCCTCGACGTATTCGTGCATCACGCCGTCTTCGTCCAGGCGCTTGCGCGGGATGCGGAACCCGGCGGGGTAGACGATGATCTCGTCCCAGCCTTCGTACAGCTTGGGCGTCAGGTTCAGGATCGGCAGGCTGGCCTGGGCCGCGATCGACAGGCGCATGAAGTCGGTGACTTCCAGGCCCTGCGCGCCGTTGAGGGTCTTGCTGGCTAGCAGCCATGCCGACCGGGCCAGCAACTGGGCGGTCTCGTCGGCATCCAGCGCCGCCAGGAACGGGTGGGTTTCCAGCACCTGCCGCCAGAGGTCGGGTGCGATCCGGGCCTGCATTTCCGCCACCTTCGACGGGTTTGCTCCCCGGCCCTTGAGCCAACGCAACATAAGCTTGGGTTCCTTCTATATATGTCCGGGCACCGCCGGAGTTTCCGTACTTGTTTCCGAGGGCCTGCTAACACTAAAAGGAGCCTCGCACAGGCCAGTAATCGGTCGCCAGGCTAGGCGCGGTCGCCGCCGCGTGGCTGTGCCACGCAAGGTGAGCGCAACGACGCCTGGCGACCGATTACTGGCCTGCCCGAAGGGTGAGTACCCAAATGAGTGCCTCTCAGCGTTGCGAATGCTCGCCGTGGTGCCGCCACGACTGCGCTTCGCGCCTTGATAGCCACTCATGTGGGTACTCATGCGAGGATCCTTTTAGTGTTAGCAGGCCCTAGTGTAGAGTGTCGGAATCTTCCATTCCCGCCCCGCAATACGTCCGCGATGTCCACCCCGCCTGTACCCGACGCGCCTTTGCCTTTCGACGCTGCCTGGCGACAGGAGGCGGGTTCAGGCCTCGACGCCGACGGCCTTGCGCTTATCGACCAGGCGGTGGCCTGGTCGGTTCCCCGCTTCGAGGGGCAGCAGGCCCTGACGGGCGAGCCGCTGGCCTCGCACGGCGCCGGCGTCGTGCGCATCCTGGCGGCCCTGCATACCGACGCGGCGACCCGCGCCGCGGCCTTGCTGGCCGCCTTGCCCACCGACTTGACCGTGCCGGCGCCCCCCTTGCGCAACGATCCGGTCGCGGCCGCCTTTGGCGCCGAAGTCGCCCGGCTGGTACAGGGTACCCGCGCCCTGCTGCGCCTGGGCGTGGTGGCCCGCCAGGCCAGCGATGCCGAAGCCGAAAGCGGCAGCCAGAAAGAGATGCAGCGCAAGATGCTGCTGGCCATGGCGGCCGACCTGCGCATCGTGCTGATGCGCCTGGCGTCCCGCTTGCAGACCCTGCGCTGGCACGCCGAAAGCAAGACCCCGTGCTCGACCGCCTTCGCCCGCGAGACCCTGGACCTGTACGCGCCCCTGGCCAACCGGCTGGGCATCTGGCAGATCAAGTGGGAAATGGAAGACCTTGCGTTCCGCTTCCTCCAGCCGGACAAGTACAAGCAGATCGCGCGCCTGCTCGAAGAAAAGCGTGTCGAACGCGAGGCCTTCATTGCCGGCGCCATCGAACGCCTGCAAGCCGCCCTGGCCAGGCATGGCATCGAGGCCGAAGTCAGCGGCCGGCCCAAGCACATCTACAGCATCTGGAACAAGATGCGGGTCAAGCGGCTGGACTTTGCGCAGATGTACGACCTGCGCGCGCTGCGCATCATCGTGGACGACGTGCGCGCCTGCTACACGGCGCTGGGCATGGTGCACGAGATGTGGACGCCGCTGTCCAACGAATTCGACGACTACATTTCGCGGCCCAAGCCCAACGGCTACCGGTCGCTGCATACCGTGGTGGCCGACGACGACGGCCGCCCGTTCGAGGTGCAGATCCGCACCCGCGAGATGCATCAGTTTGCCGAATACGGCATGGCTGCGCACTGGCGCTACAAAGAGGCCGGCGCCAAGGGCGGCCAGGTGGCCGCGTCCAGCGAATACGATCGGCAACTGGCCTGGATGCGCCAGTTGCTCGCCTGGAACAGCGATGTCGAATCCGGCGATGCGCCGGCGGCTGACGGCGCCGACTCGGCCAAGGCCGACGCCGCCAAGCCGGACGCAGGCAAGCCGGCGTCGGGCCGGGGCGCTGGCGGCAAGGGCCGCCATGCGGCCACCGAGCCCGCGCCGTCGGATGAGCGCATCTACGTGCTGACCCCGCAGGCCCGCGTGATCGAACTGCCCGCCGGCGCCACCCCGGTCGACTTCGCCTACCACTTGCACACCGACCTGGGCCACCGCTGCCGCGGCGCCCGTGTCGACGGCCAGATGGTGCCGTTGCAGACGCGTCTGGCCACCGGCCAGACGGTCGAGATCATCTCGGCCAAGTCCGGCGGCCCCTCGCGCGACTGGCTCAATCCGCAACTGGGCTTCCTGGCCAGTCCGCGCGCCCGCGCCAAGGTGCGCATGTGGTTCAACGCCATCGAACTGCAGCAGCGCATCACCCAGGGCCAGGCGCTGGTCGAAAAGGAATTGCAACGGCTGGGCAAGACCGCCGTCAACCTGGAACAGCTGGCGCAGAACCTGGGCTTCGCCCGGGCGGATGACCTGTACGTCGCGGCCGCCAAGGAAGAGTTCAGCCTGCGCCAGATCGACGCCGTGTTCCAGGCGCCGGCCCCCGTCGTCGAGCCGCAGCCGGCAGCCTTGCGCCACGCCAGCGCGGGCAGTGCCGAGAAAAGCGGCAAGAGCGGCGTGCTGGTGGTGGGCGTGGGCTCGCTGCTCACGCAGCTGGCGCGCTGCTGCCGCCCCGCGCCGCCCGATGCCATTGCCGGCTTCGTCACCCGCGGTCGCGGCGTGTCGATCCACCGCAGCGATTGCCACAGTTACCTGGCGCTGGCCGCGCGCGAGCCCGAACGGGTGATCGAAGTGGCATGGGGTGACACCCCGGCGGACACGTTCTACCCCGTCGATATCAGCGTGCGCGCGCACGACCGCTCAGGCCTCTTGCGGGACCTGTCCGAAGTCTTTGCGCGCTTGCGCCTGAACGTGGTGGGCGTGAACACGCAGAGCCGGCAGTCGCTGGCCCACATGGTGTTCACGGTGGAAGTGCGCGGCGGCGAATCGCTGGCCCGCGCGCTGGATGCGCTGGCCGAGGTGCCGGGCGTGTCGTCGGCGGTGCGCCGCTAGCGGGTCGGAACCGGCCAGGCCGATCGCCCTGGCCGGTCGCAGCGCCCCGCAACCCGCAGGTTGCGAAGCGCCCGCCGCCGTATCAATGATCCAACCGTTCGTGCGCGCGGTCGCGCATGTAGAACGATGCCACCAGGCCCAGCGCCACGCCGAACATCACGTAGTAGGCGGGGGCCATCGGCGAACCGGTGGTCTTGATCAACCAGGTCACGATGAACTGCGCGAAGCCGCCGAAGATCATCACAGCCACGTTATAGGCCAGCGACAGGCCCACCGAGCGCACCCGTGCCGGGAACAGCTCGGCCATCACCGTGCTGAACACGCCGAAGAAGGCCGACACGAAGAAGCACACCACGATCTGCACCGTCAGCAGGCGGGCGATCGACGGGGCGTCCGACAGCCAGTAGTACAGCGGGTACAGCACCACCAGGTAGCCGATCAGCGAGCCGATCACGATCGGGCGGCGGCCGACGCGGTCGGACCAGGCGCCCATGAACGGCGTCAGCAGCACCATCAGCGCGGCGCCGGCCATCTGCACCAGGAAGGTCTGGTTCAGCGGCAGTTTCAGGATCTGGGTCGAATAGGTCACCAGGTACGTGAAGGTGATGTAGATCGACACCGTTGCCGTCACCACCAGGCCCACGCCGATCAGCGTTTCGCGGGTGTGCGTGCGCACCATGTCCACCAGGCTCAGGCGTTGCACCTCGCCGCGTGCGGCGGCCTGGCGCTCTTCTTCCTTCATTTGCTTGAAGGCGTCGGTTTCGTCGATGTTGCGGCGGATATAGATCGCGATCGGCACAATCACCAGGCCGAACGCGAACGGCAGGCGCCAGGCCCACGCGGCGATCTGTTCCTGGGTGAAGAACTCGGTGATCAGCGTGCCGCAGGCGGCGCCGATCAGCAGGGCCAGCATCTGGCCGGCCATCTGCCACGAACCATAGAAGCCGCGCTTGCCGTTGGGCGCCATTTCGATCAGCAGGGCCGTCGAGGTGCCGAATTCACCGCCGGCCGAAAAGCCCTGCAGCAGTCGCGCGATCAGGATGAAGATGGGCGCCAGGATGCCGGCGGCGTGGTAGGTGGGCGCTACGGTGATCAGCGCAATCGACACCGCCATCAGCGAGGTCACCAGCACCATGGCGGCTTTGCGGCCCTTCTTGTCGCCATACATGCCAAGGATGATGCCGCCGACCGGACGCATGAAGAAGCCGACGCCGAAGATCGCCGTGGTCATCAGGATCGCGTTCAGCTCGCTGCCGGGCACGCTGGGGTCCGTCGGGAAGAACAGCTTCGAGATGATCGGCGTCATGAACGCGAACACCAGGAAGTCATACCATTCGAGGGCGTTGCCGATGACTGCCGCCACGATATTGCGCGTGGGAACTGCTTTGTGCTGCACGGTTTCTCCTTGGGGGGCTTTTGCTTGACGGGCGACATTCTATGCCCTGGTTCGCCGATGGGGGCCAGGACGCCGCGGCGTCCTGGCTTTACACTTCTCTTTTTCCCCAAGAGAGTTGCTACATGAACGCGCGCACCTGGCTGGAGACGCTGGTTGGTTTTGACACCACCAGCCGCAATTCCAATCTTGCCCTCATCGAAACCGTCCGCGATTGGCTCAAGGGCCAGGGTGTCGATGCGTGGCTGGCGCACAATCCGGAGCGCACCAAGGCCAACCTGTTCGCCACGCTGCCGGCGCAAGACGGCGGCCTGCAAGGCGGCATCGTGCTGTCGGGCCACACCGACGTGGTGCCGGTCGATGGCCAGGACTGGGCCACCGACCCCTTCAAACTGATCGAAAAGGACGGCCTGCTCTATGGCCGCGGCAGTTGCGACATGAAGGGCTTCATCGCGGGTTCGCTGGCGCTGGTGCCGGAATTCCTGGCCATGCCGCGCAAAAAGCCCATCCACCTGGCGTTCTCGTACGACGAAGAAGTCGGCTGCGCCGGCGCGCCCTACATGCTGGCCGACCTGCACGATCGCGGTATCCGCCCCGAAGGTTGCGTGGTGGGTGAACCCACCGGCATGCAGGTGGTGGTGGCGCACAAGGGCATCAACCTGTTCCGCTGCAAAGTGCACGGCAAGGCGGCCCATTCGTCGCTGACCCCGCGCGGCTGCAACGCCATCGAATACGCCGCCCGCCTGATCTGCCGCATCCGCGACCTGGCCGACAGCTTCAAGGCCAACGGCCCGTACGATCAGTTCTACGACGTGCCGTTCTCCACCATGACCACCAACCAGATTCGCGGCGGCATCGCGGTCAACACCATTCCCGAACTGTGCGAATTCACCTACGAATTCCGCAACCTGCCGGGCATGCAGCCGGACGAGATCCAGGCAGAAGTCGAAAAATACGTGCGTGATGAGCTCCTGCCGCGCATGAAGGCCGAATTCGACGGCGCCAGCATCGAGATCGAGACGGGCGCGGCCGCGCCCGCCCTGGAAGCTTCCGAGGAAGCTGCCATCACCCAGCTGGTGCGCGCCCTGACCGAAGACCGCGCCACCCGCAAGGTGGCCTACGGCACCGAAGCCGGCCTGTTCCAGGGCATCGGCATTCCTACGGTGGTCTGCGGCCCCGGCCATATCGAACAGGCCCACAAGCCCAACGAGTTCGTCGCGCTGGATCAACTGGCGTCGTGCGAAACCTTCCTGCGCCGCCTGGGGCAGTCGCTCTGAGGCGCCGGGCGGCGGCGGGGCGCGTCCCCGCCACCGCCCGCGTCAGGTAAAATGACGGGTTGCAAACCGGATTTGCGGCTGGCAGTGGTCAGCCGCGATACCGGGGGAGATGCTTGGTGAAACCTTACGACTTTCCGGATGCCCAGGGCCATTTCGGCCCTTATGGCGGTGTTTTCGTGGCGGAAACGCTGATGCACGCGCTCGACGAGCTGCGTGCGGCCTATGACCATTACCGTGTCGATCCCGCCTTCCTGGAAGAGTTCAACTACGAACTCAAGCATTTCGTGGGCCGTCCCAGCCCCGTCTACCATGCCCGGCGTTGGTCGGACCTGGTTGGCGGCGCCCAGATCTGGTTCAAGCGCGAAGACCTGAACCACACCGGCGCGCACAAGGTCAACAACTGCATCGGCCAGGCCTTGCTGGCCAAGCGCATGGGCAAGCCCCGCGTCATCGCCGAAACCGGCGCCGGCCAGCATGGCGTGGCCTCGGCCACCGTGGCCGCCCGCTATGGCATGGAATGCGTGGTCTACATGGGCAGCGAAGATATCCGCCGCCAGGCCTCCAACGTCTATCGCATGAAGCTGCTGGGCGCCAAGGTCGTGCCGGTCACTTCCGGTTCGCGCACCCTGAAAGACGCGCTCAATGAAGCGATGCGCGACTGGGTCACCAACATCGAGAACACGTTCTACATCATCGGCACGGTGGCGGGTCCTGACCCCTATCCCCGCATGGTGCGCGACTTCCAGACCGTCATCGGCAACGAATGCCTGACGCAGATGCCCGAAGCCATCGGCCGCCAGCCCGACTACGTCGTGGCGGCGGTGGGCGGCGGTTCCAACGCCATGGGCATCTTCCACCCCTACATCCCCTACGAAAACGTGCGCCTGATCGGCGTCGAGGCGGCGGGCGAGGGCATGGAAAGCGGCAAGCATGCGGCCTCCCTGGCTGCCGGCCAGGTCGGCGTGCTGCACGGCAACCGCACCTACGTCATGCAGAATGCCGACGGCCAGGTCCAGGAAACCCATTCGGTCTCGGCCGGGCTGGATTACCCCGGCGTCGGCCCCGAGCACGCCTGGCTCAAGGATTCCGGCCGCGCCGAGTACGTCGGCATCACCGACGACGAAGCCTTGAAGGCCTTCCACGACTGCTGCCGCATCGAAGGCATCATGCCGGCGCTGGAGTCTTCCCACGCCATTGCCCAGGCCGTGAAAATGGCCGCCACGCTGCCGCGCGACGCCGTCATCCTGGTCAACCTGTCGGGCCGTGGCGACAAAGACATGCATACCGTCGCCGAACGTGCCGGTATCGAGCTCTAACATGACGACAACCCGCTCTGATCGCATCGCCGCCGCCTTTGCGCGCACCGCCGAATCCGGCCGCGCCGCGGCGCTGATCCCCTACATTGCGGCAGGCGATCCGTCGCCCGCCGCCACCGTGCCGCTGATGCACGCACTGGTCCAGGCCGGCGCCGACGTCCTTGAGTTGGGCGTGCCGTTTTCCGATCCCATGGCCGACGGCCCCGTGATTCAACGCGCCGCCGACCGGGCCATTGCCCAGGGCGTGGGCCTGGCTCGTGTGCTTGAGCTCGTCGCCGACTTCCGCCAGCAGGACACGGCCACCCCCGTGGTGCTGATGGGCTACGCCAATCCCATCGAAAGCATGGGCCAGGCCGAATTCGCCCGCCGCGCCGAAGCCGCGGGCGTGGACGGTGTCCTGGTGGTCGACTATCCACCCGAAGAGATCGTGGAGTTTGCCGACGTCCTCGGCCGCCACGGCATCGCTCCGATCTTCCTGCTGGCCCCCACGTCCACCGACGAACGCATCCAGGCCGTCGCCAAGGTCGCCCGCGGTTACGTCTACTACGTGTCGCTCAAGGGTGTCACGGGTGCCGGTTCGCTCAACACCGACAGCGTGGCTGAACGTCTGGCCGTCATCCGTCGCTACGTGCGCGACATTCCGGTCGGCGTGGGCTTCGGCATCCGCGATGCCGAAAGCGCCCAGCGCGTGGCAGGCGTGGCCGACGCTGTCGTCATCGGCAGCAAGCTGATTGAAACCATGGAGCAGGCGGTGGCCAACGTCCCCGCGGCCCAGCAAACCGACGCTGCAGTCGCCGCCGCCAGCGGCTGGCTGCGCACCATCCGGCAAGCGCTGGATCAAGTAAAACGACAAAACGCGTCGGCCTGAGCGGCTTGGCGCGACCTCCTAACGGGATGAAACAACAATGAGCTGGATCGAAAAACTCCTGCCTCCTCGCATCAACAAGACCAGCGACAGCGGCGCCCGCCGCGTGCCTGAAGGCCTGTGGGTGAAATGCCCGTCATGCGAGACGGTGCTGTACAGCGAAGACCTGGCTGCCAATCTGCACGTCTGCCCCAAGTGCGACCATCACATGCGCATCGGGGCCCGTGCCCGTATCGATTCGCTGCTCGACCTTGAAGGCCGGGTCGAGATCGGCCAGACCACGCGCTCGGTCGACACGCTGAAGTTCAAAGACACCCGCAAGTACCCCGAGCGCCTGCAGGAAGCCGTCAAGCAAACCGGTGAAACCGACGCGCTGGTGGTGGTCAGCGGCTCGATCCGCGGCGTGCCCGCCACGCTGGCCTGCTTCGAATTCGAATTCATGGGCGGATCCATGGGCTCGGTGGTGGGCGAGCGCTTCGCGCGTGGCGCCCAGGCTGCGCTGGACAACAAGACGCCCTTCATCTGCGTGGCCGCCTCGGGCGGGGCGCGCATGCAGGAAAGCCTGCTGTCGCTGATGCAGATGGCCAAGACCAATGCCATGCTGACGCGCCTGTCGGCCGCCGGCCTGCCTTTCATCAGCGTCCTGACCGACCCCACCATGGGCGGCGTGTCGGCCAGCTTCGCCTTCATGGGCGACGTGGTCATCGCCGAACCCAAGGCGCTGATCGGCTTTGCCGGCCCGCGCGTGATCGAGCAGACCGTGCGTGAAAAGTTGCCCGAAGGGTTCCAGCGCGCCGAGTTCCTGCTGCAAAAGGGCGCCATCGACATGGTGATCGACCGCCGTCAGTTGCGTGAGGAAATTGCCCGCCTGTTGGCGCTGCTGACCAACCAGCCGGCTGACGTCGTCACCGCCGCCTGACCTGCCGCACCGGCTCGCCCAGGTCTTGTCGTCCTGGGTGCGCCTGCTGCCAATCGCCGCTCGCGCCATCGTGTGCCAGCGGCGTTTTCTTTGCCTGCGATGAGGGCGGGTGACGCCCTCATTTCACCGCGTTGGCGGAACAGTGTTTTCCGCGCGGATTGTTGCCATATTGCGACACATTGCGAGCCTTCTGGCCCGGTTTTTGCTATGTTGTGAAGTACCGGAAAATCTCGTGATTCGACCGAGAGTCTTGTCCCAATAAATACGGAGTTCCTCCCAATGCAGTCGACGAAGAAGAAAATGCTCACGCGCCTTGTCGGTTTGGCCCTGGCCGGCGTCGCTACCTTTGCCAGCGCGCAGTCGTCCGAGGGTACCCAGGGCGGCGTAAGCGCCCACTATGGCATTGGTGACCACTACCAACGTTTCACCCTGAACTACGAAACCCCGTCGATCTGGACGTACCAGTTCGGCGGCAACTGGGGGCGTCTGGACCTGACCCCCGAATTCGGCGCGTCGTACTGGTGGGCCAATAGCGGCCGCTCGCCGGGCCACGTCTGGCAACTGAACGCCATCCCGATGTTCCGCTGGTGGACCGGCGATCGCTTCTACCTCGAAGCCGGTATCGGCGCCACGGTGTTCTCCAGCACCCGTTTTGCCAACGAGAACATCAGCACGGCCTTCCAGTTCGGCGACCACGTCGGCCTGGGTTTCCTCCTGACCCCGAACAACCGTATCGGCGTGCGCTATTCGCACTTCTCCAATGCCAGCATCAAGCGCCCGAACCCGGGCCTGGACACGGTTCAGCTGACCTACACCTACCAGTTCTGATCCTTACCCCATCGGCATCAAGAGAACCCTCGGCAGCGAGGGTTTTTTTTCGGCCCGCCGAATCGGCGCCTGAAAATGCGGCGCATAAAAAAGCCCCCATCGCAAGATGGGGGCTTTTGCTCGCGCGGGGCGGCTTAGTGGCGGGTTTCGACCTGAACCAGCGGTTCGTTCGAGACGGCGGCCACCGGCTTGCGCTCGCGGCCCAGGCGGACCGGCGTGTGCGCGGCAGCGATGCGCACTTGCGTCTGAGCGTGGCGCTCGGGGTCGGTTTCCACCCATTGCAGGCCGGCGGCGTTCACCACGTCGTGCAGGGCCTGGGCCTTGGCGGACGGAGCGGTTGCCGGCACCACGATGGGTTGGGCGCTGACCGGCGCCGCAGGCGTGGCGGCCACAGGGGCAGCCACGGGAGCAGGCGTGGCCACGGCCGGGGCCGGAGCGGCCTCGGGCGCTGCGGTCACAACAGGGGCCGGGGTCACGACCGGTTCCACAATGGGGGCCGGAGCGACGGGCGCTGCCGCTTCGGAAACCTGGCTGGCAGGCTCGACAGCCACGGGCGCCGTCACCACCGGAGCGGTGGTCTGCACGGGCTGCTCGGCCACAGGCTCGGCGACCGGAGCGGCCGGCGTTGCGGCCGGCTCCGCCTGGGCCACCGCCGCGGTTTCAGCCGGGCGGGCTTGAACCGGTTGGGCGTCAGGCTGGGCGTCGGCTTGCACGGCTTGCGTGTACACGGGAGCCGGTTGGGCTTCGGCCTGGGCGGCGACCGGCGCGGGGGCGGCGGTCACTTGGTCGGGCTGTTCGCCAGCGTCGTCGTCCGAACCGTCGTCCAGTTGCTCGTCGCTGCCTGCCACGCCAGATTCTTCTTGGCTGCGGCGGCCACGACGGCTGCGGCGGCGGCGGCGCTTGCGTTCCGGATCGGCACCGGCTTCGGCGCCTTCGGCGGAAACGGGGACGCCATCGGCGGATTGCTCGGCGGCCTCGGCTTGCTCGGCCGACGCGTCGACGGGCGGCTTGGCTTCAGGCAGGGCGGTGGCAACCGTCTGGGCCAGCGCGGCAACCATGCTTTCCTGTTCGCTCATCGGGGCGTCGGACTGGCCTTCTTCGCGGCGGTTGCGGCCACGGCCACGGCGGCGGTTGCGGCCGGCGCCGGCGTCATCCCCGTTGGCGTCCACGGCGACGTCAGGGCGGTTCGATGCTTGCGCGGCCTGCACGGCCTGGTCGCGTTCGGCGCGATCGCCACGCTCGTTGCGATTGTTGCGTTCGCCACGTTCCTGGCGCTCGCCGCGTTCGCCTTCAGGGCGACGGTTGCCACGGATGTGGTGGCGGCCGCCTTCGCTGCCCTCGGCGCCTTCCGTGCGGGCTTCGCCGCGACGGTTGCGGTTGCGGTCGGAGCCATGACGTTCGCCACGGCGTTCCTGGCCATCGTGGCCGCTACGGCCCTTGCCGCCGCGCGACGGCGACGAGGCGCGCTTGGCGCTCGCGTCTTCCTGGGCGGCAGGCGCCGTCTTGGCGGGTTCGGCGTTGCCGGTCAGCCAGCCGACCAGGCGCTTGAACAGGCCGCCGAGGCCGGCCGGCTGTGCTTGGGCTGCCACGGGGGCGGGCGCCGGCGCGGGCGTGGACACGGGGGCGGGCTGCGACGGCGTGATGCCCTTGACCAGCGCTTCGGGGCGAGCCTTGATTTCGCTTTCGCGCGGCTGCCAGGGGGCGTCGGTGGCCGGGGCTTCGACCAGCTCGAAGCTGGTCTTCACTTCTTCCAGGCGCGGGTCATCGTGGCGCAGGCGCTCGATGTGGTGATGCGGGGTCTCGAGATGCTTGTTGGGGATCAGCATCAGGTTGACCTTCAGGCGGGCTTCCATCTTGGTGATGTCGGCGCGCTTTTCGTTCAGCAGGTAGGTCGCCACGTCGACCGGCACCTGGGCGTGGACCGCCGCGGTGTTTTCCTTCATGGCTTCTTCCTGCAGCAGGCGCAGGACGTGCAGCGCGCTGGACTCGGCGTCGCGGATCACGCCGGTGCCGTTGCAGCGCGGGCAGGTGATGTGCGAGCCTTCGTTCAGGGCCGGACGCAGGCGCTGGCGCGACAGTTCCATCAGGCCGAAGCGCGAGATCTTGCCCATCTGGACGCGGGCGCGGTCGAAATGGAGGGCATCACGCAGGCGCTGTTCGACGGCGCGCTGGTTCTTGCTGTCTTCCATGTCGATGAAGTCGATGACGATCAGGCCGCCCAGGTCGCGCAAGCGCAACTGGCGGGCCACTTCGTCGGCGGCTTCCGAGTTGGTCCGCAGGGCGGTTTCCTCGATGTCGGCGCCGCGGGTGGAGCGGGCCGAGTTGACGTCCACGGACACCAGCGCTTCGGTGTGGTCGATGACGATGGCGCCGCCCGAGGGCAGCGTGACCGTGCGCGAGTAGGCCGTTTCGATCTGGTGTTCGATCTGGAAGCGCGAGAACAGCGGGATATCGTCGCGGTAGCGCTTGACGCGCTGGACGTTGTCCGGCATCACGACGCTCATGAACGCGGTCGCCTGGTCGGCGATTTCGTCCGTGTCGATCAGGATTTCGCCGATTTCGGGCGAGAAGTAATCGCGGATGGCCCGGATGACCAGGCTGGATTCCAGGTAGATCAGGATGGGTGCGGAATTGTCGCGCGCGGCGCCGTCGATGGCCGTCCAGAGTTGCAACAGGTAGGACAAGTCCCACTGGAGCTCTTCGACGTTGCGGCCGATACCGGCGGTGCGGGCAATGATGCTCATGCCCTGGGGCAGCTCGAGCTGCTCCATCGTGTCGCGCAGTTCCTGGCGGTCTTCGCCCTCGACGCGGCGCGAAACGCCACCGCCACGGGGGTTGTTGGGCATCAGGACCAGATAGCGGCCGGCCAGCGAGATGAACGTGGTCAGGGCTGCGCCCTTGTTGCCGCGTTCTTCTTTTTCGACCTGGACGATCAGTTCCTGGCCTTCGCGCAGGGCATCCTGGATGCGGGCGGTGCGGACGTCGACGCCTTCCTTGAAGAAGCTGCGGGCCACTTCCTTGAAGGGAAGAAAGCCGTGGCGGTCTTCGCCGTAGTTGACGAAGCACGCTTCAAGGCCGGGTTCGATCCGGGTGATGACACCTTTGTAGATGTTGCCTTTGCGTTGTTCGCGGCCGGCAGTCTCGATGTCGAGGTCGATGAGTTTTTGCCCATCGACGATAGCGACGCGTAATTCTTCCTGGTGCGTCGCATTGAACAGCATGCGCTTCATGAGAGGGTTTCTCCGTTGTCATGACGCGCCGATATCGGCGCGTGACCTCGGGCCACTCGGGCTGCGGCTGAAGCGGGCAAGAAGATGCGGACCGTACCTGGGCGGCGCCCAGGCGTATCCGCCGCGGGTCAGGCGGGCACGTCGTGCCGTGGGGCACGGGGTTCTTTCAGCAGGAGGGTCAGCTTCACTGAATGTGGTTTGACGGAAATGTGCTGTGAACGGCAGTTGCGGTCGGATTGGTTGCCTACACGCAGCTGGTGCTTTAAATATGCGACGATTCTTGCGGTGCTTCAAGCCGCTTGCGGCATGCAACGGACCTGCTGGGACAGCGGGCAAAATGAATGCCACACCACTATCCGGCAGGGCGCGGTTGCGCCGGCGACCAAATGACCCAGGGGTTGAATGAGCAGGCAGTACAATGGCGGCCCACGCGCTCGACGGAGTTGCGTACTTGAGTTGCATCTCTACGCCAGCGGCTGATTCAGCCCCTTAAGGCTGTCCCGATTATATGTCGCTTTCCGCAATGCGCAAAGAAACTTCCTCCCCTATGGCACCCCCTTCCGTCCGCATGGTGGAGGTCGGTGCCGAGCATGCCGGCCAGCGCCTGGACAATTACCTGATGCGCCTGTGCAAGGGCGTCCCCAAAACCCACATCTACAAGGCCATCCGTGGCGGCGAAGTGCGGGTAAACAAGGGACGCATCTCGGCCGACTACCGCGTGGCGGAGGGCGACATGGTCCGCATCCCGCCGCTGCGGCTGCCGGATCCCGGTACGCCCAAACCGGTGCCGGCCGCGGAATTTCCCGTGGTGTTCGAAGATGACGCGATGCTGGTGGTGGACAAGCCCGCCGGCGTGGCCGTCCACGGGGGCAGCGGCGTGTCGTTCGGCGTCATCGAGCAACTGCGCGCCGCGCGCCCCGAGGCCAAATTCCTGGAACTGGTGCACCGGCTCGACCGCGAGACTTCCGGCCTGCTCATGGTGGCCAAGAAGCGCAGTGCGCTGCTGGCCTTGCATGCCATGCTGCGCGAAGGGCGCAGCGACAAGCACTACTTTGCACTGGTCGAGGGCGACTGGGTCAATGACCGCCAGCACATCAAGCTGGGGCTGTCCAAATGGACCACCCAGTCGGGTGAGCGTCGGGTCAAGGTCGATCCTGACGGCCAGTCGGCCCACACCATCATCACCCTGAAACAGCGCTTCGGCCGCTACAGCCTGGTCGACGCCGAGCTGCGAACCGGCCGCACCCACCAGATCCGGGTGCATCTGGCCGCCAGCGGCTTCCCTATCGTGGGTGACGACAAGTACGGCCATGACGAGGTGCGCGCCGAATTCTCGCGCATGGGCTTTGGTCGGATGTTCCTGCATGCCCATCAATTGACCCTGGCCCACCCCCTGACGGGCGAACCGATGACGCTCACGGCCGAATTGCCGCCCGCGTGCCGGAAAATACTGAAACAACTGGAGTCGGTCTGATATGTCGTATTCGCTGGTCGTTTTTGACTGGGACGGAACCCTGATGGATTCCACGCACAGCATCGTGGCCGCCATCCAGGGCGCCTGCCGCGACCTGGAGCTGCCCGTGCCGTCGGCGTCGGATGCCAGCTGGGTCATTGGTCTGTCCCTGGAAAGCGCATTGCGCCGCGCCGTGCCCGAGCTGACCCAGGCGATGCTGCCGCGCTTTCTCGAGCGCTATCGCACCCATTACCTGCTGCGTGACCCTGAGCTGCGCTTGTTCGACGGCATTCCTGAACTGCTGACCGAACTGGCCGGGCGGAACGTGCGTCTGGCCGTGGCGACGGGCAAGAGCCGGGTCGGCCTGACCCGCGCCCTGGCCGCGACCGGCCTGGGCCCGATGTTCGATGCCACCCGTACCGCTGACGAAACCTTCAGCAAGCCGCACCCCGGCATGCTGCATGAGCTGATGCAGGAACTGGACGTCGACCCGACTCGGGTCGTGATGGTGGGCGATACCTCGCATGACCTGCAGATGGCGATCAACGCCGGTGTGCACGGGCTGGGGGTGACCTATGGCGCCCATACCCTGAAAGAACTTGAGGGTTGCTCGCCGCAGGCCGTGCTGGAAAGCGTGCCCCGGGTGCGCGAATGGCTGCTCAGCCGGACCCTGGCGGCCGCTGCCTGACGCGGCCTTGCCGCTGAACCGGGGCTTGCCGCGTGCCGGAAGGCGGGCGGGCTGCCCATCTGGCTGGGAACGCCTTTGTCGGGTCCAGGTCTATTCCAGATGCCCGCCGGCAGCGCCGGCGGAATATCATGGGGCCGCGCAACGTCCATGGTTTGCGCGCGGAACGGCAGCGGCCCGTGCCGGCCCCCCAGGAGACCCCGATGCTGATACGCAAGCCCGATGACATCCTTCCGTCCGACATTACTCCCGAGACGGTGTGGCGCTCGCGCCGCGAACTGATCCTGCGCGCAGGCGTGGCTGCGGCCGGGTTGGGCCTGCCTGGGTGGGCGACCCGCAGCGCGTTCGCGCAGGATGCCGGGGCGTTGCCCGGTCAGGCCAATGCCGCGTTCAGCGTCATGGACAAGCAGACGTCGCTGGCGGATGTGACGTCGTACAACAACTACTACGAATTCGGGGTGGACAAGGGCGAGCCCGCCGCCAATGCCGGCAAGCTGCAGACCCGTCCCTGGACCGTCAGCGTCGAGGGTGAGGTCGGCAAGCCGCGCACGTTCGGCATCGAAGAGCTGCTCAAGCTGGCGCCGATGGAAGAGCGTGTCTACCGGTTGCGCTGCGTCGAGGGTTGGTCGATGGTGATCCCTTGGGTCGGCTATTCGCTGTCGGCGCTGCTCAAGCAGGTCGAACCCACCGGCAACGCGAAGTACGTCGAATTTGTCACCGCGGTGCAGCGCGAGAATATGCCGGGCGTGCGCGCCGCGATCCTGGATTGGCCTTATGTCGAGGGGCTGCGCATCGACGAGGCCATGAACCCGCTGGCGATGCTGGTATTCGGCGTCTACGGCAAGGTGCTGCCCAACCAGAACGGTGCGCCCGTGCGCCTGGCGGTGCCCTGGAAATACGGCTTCAAGTCGGGCAAGTCGCTGGTCAAGATCCGCCTGGTGGAAAAACAGCCGGTGTCGTCGTGGATCAAGGCCGCGCCGCAGGAATACGGTTTCTACGCCAACGTGAATCCCACGGTGCCCCATCCGCGCTGGAGCCAGGCAACCGAGCGCCGCATCGGCGAAGACGGCCTGTTCTCGCCTAAGCGCAAGACCTTGATGTTCAACGGCTATGCCGATCAGGTCGCCTCGCTCTACCAGGGCATGGACCTGAAGGCCAACTACTGATCCGCCCATGACCGACGTGAGCCGCACGGCAGCCGCCCGCAAGCCGCAGTGGTCGGCCCGGGCCGTGGGGCGGTTCAAGCCCTTCCTGTTCCTGTTGGGGCTGGCGCCATTTCTCCGTTGGATCTGGCTGGGGTTCAACAACGGCCTGACCGCCAATCCGGTGGAGTTCCTGACCCGATCGTCGGGCACCTGGACGCTGGTCTGCCTGCTCGTCACGCTGGCCATCACGCCCTTGCGCCGCTTGAGCGGCCAGCCGGCGCTGGTGCGCCTGCGCCGCATGTGCGGACTGTTCGCATTTTTCTATGGGGCCATGCACTTCATGGCCTGGGTCTGGTGGGACCGCGGCTTCGATCCGGCGGCCATGCTGCAGGACATTGGCGAGCGCCCATTCATCACCGTGGGGTTTGCTGCCTTCGTGCTGCTGACGGCGCTGGCGGCCACCTCTACCCAGTGGGCCATGCGCAGGCTGGGCAAGCGCTGGCAGCAATTGCACCGCGCCGTGTATCTCATCGGGCTGCTGGCGGTGCTGCACTACTGGTGGCACAAGGCCGGCAAGAACGACCTGGCCCAGCCCGTCTTGTATGCTGCCGTGCTGGCGCTGTTGCTGGGATGGCGGTTGGCGGCGTGGTGGCGCCGCCGCCGCGCCTAGGGCCTGTCCTCGACGTCGATGGCCCCTGCGGCCGCTGCGCCGGCCGGGCAGGGCTACAGCATCGCCAGCATGATTGCCGCGGTTTCGGCATCCGGCTGGCCGTCGTGCACGGCGGGGCGATAGTGCATCTGGAAGGCGGCCAATACGTTGATCGTGGCGCGGTCCAGCGTGCCGTTCTGCGGGCAGGCGTAGCCCAGCCGTTGCAACTGCTGCTGGAACCAGGCGACGTCGGGCGTGCCCTGGGCCTGCAGCCGCGCCAGGTGCGATGCGGCGCCGGCTTCGTCGTACCAGCGGCCTATGCCGGCCGCGGCCAGTTGCTTCCAGGGGAACAGCGGGCCGGGGTCGACCTTGCGCTGGGGCGCGATGTCGCTATGGCCCACCACGTTCTGGGGCAGGATGCCGTTGCGCTGGATCACGTCCCGCAACAGAAGGGTCAGGGCGCGGAGCTGCTTGTCGTCATAGGCGTGCCACTGCCGCTTGCCGTCCTCGCCCTCGGTCCAGCCCGGGTTGACGATCTCGATGCCGACCGACGTGCTGTTCATGGCATTCAGGCCATACCACGCGCTTTCGCCGGCATGCCAGGCGGCACGCGTCTCGTCGACCAGGCGGTAGGTGCGTCCCGACGTGTTGATCAGGTAGTGGGCGCTGACCTGGCCCTGCGACAGGAGTCGCATGGACCGGGCGTCGTCGGCCGAGGTGTAGTGCACCACGACGAAGCGCACCCGGCTGCTCTGGCCGACCGCGGTGACGGAGGTGTCCAGGTTCAAGCCGGCGGGGCCGCGATGGGCGCAGCCGGCCAGGGCCGCGGCGGCCAGAAAGACTGCCAGGAACCGCATCATGTCAGCGCGCCAGGTACAGGAACAGGGTGGGCATCTTGTCCAGCTGCGGGGCGGGCTGTTTTTTCCAATCGGCGATGGTGCGGGTCGCGATCCATTCGTCGGCGGTGGTCAGCGCGCGGGCGATGCACAGCTTGGTATCGCCTTTCAGGCTGGCCAGGAGCGTCGCGAACATGGCGGCGTTGCGGTAGGGGGTTTCGATCAGCAACTGGGTCTGGTTATGCTTGGCGGAATGCTGTTCCCAGGCCTTGAGCTGCTTGGCGCGTTCGGCGGCGTCCACCGGGGCGTAGCCATGGAAGGCAAAACGCTGGCCGTCCAGTCCGCTGGCCATCAGGCCCAGCAGGAGGGAGGAGGGGCCGACCCAGGGCTTGACGGTCACGCCCAGCCGATGGGCGGCGTCCACGACCTTGGCGCCGGGGTCCGCGACCGCGGGGCAGCCGGCTTCGGACACCAGGCCGATGTCGGCGCCCTGGCGCACGGGCTCCAGCCAGGCCTTGATCTGGGCCGCGTCGGTTTTGTCGCTCAGCGTGTGGATGGTGATTTCCTGCAGCGGCCGGGTGGTGCCGATCTGCTTGAGGAAAGCGCGTGCCGTCTTGGCGTTTTCGGCGATGTAGGTGTCCAGCTGGCCGGCCAGGGCTCGCGCGTCGGCGGGCAGCCAGCTTTCGGGAGCGGCCTCGCCCAGGCCGACGGGAATCAGGTGCAGCGAACCACTCATGCGGGCGCTCCCGGGGCGTGCAGTGGGTCCAGGCCGAACTGGCCCAGCATGCGGGTCAGGGCGATCAGGGGCAGCCCGATGATGGCGGTGGGGTCATCGCTCTGGATGCTCTCCATCAGGGCGATGCCCAGGCTTTCCGCCTTGGCGCTGCCTGCGGTATCGTAGGGTTCTTCGGCGCGCAGGTAGGCGTCGATGGCGTGATCGGACAATTGCCGGAAACGGCACCGCGTCACGATGTCGGCTTTTTCCACCCGCTGGCCGTCCGTGACGGCCAAGGCGCTGTGAAATTCCACGATCTGCCCCGAAAGTGCGCGTAACTGGGCCTGGGCGCGCGAAAAATCCCCCGGCTTGCCGATGGGCTGGCCGTCTACCGTGGCTACCTGGTCCGATCCGATGACGAGGCTGCCCGGGTGCGTGGCCGCCACCGCCATGGCCTTGGCGACCGACAGGCGCAAGGCCAGCGCCTCGGGTGTTTCGCCCGGCTGTGGCGTTTCGTCCACATCGGGCGAAATGGCGGTAAAGGGCAGGCGCAGGCGAGTGAGCAGCTCTTTGCGATAGCGCGAGCTGGAAGCGAGGATCAGACCAGGTTGTTGGGGCATGCGGTATTTGACGCTGATACGTAAGTCACAGTATTATCTAACGTTTTGCGGCATTTTTGCAGTGCAACAGTACTGAAACCGTACTTCGTTGCATGCGAGCCTGCCTGCCAATGCACAGGAGGATGTACAGAATCCTGTGCGAAAGGACTGATCATCAAGCCCATCGACGCATTCGCATTCGCCCATCAGGGCAGGGAAGCGCAAGGCACCATACCTCTTGTGCGGTTGGCGCGCGCGGTTGACGGGCTACCCGAACAACCGCTGGGTGATGCCGGGCTGGTGACGTGGTCCGCGCGCGGCGAGATGGGCAAGACGGGGCTGGTGCTAGGCCAGCCGCTCTTGCGCATCCGTGTGCAGGCGAATCCGGTCGTGGTGTGCCAGCGGTGCAATGCGCCGTTCGCCTACCCGGTCGACAGCGAAGTCCTGCTGCAGCTGGTCAAGTCTGAAGACGATCTCGACGACGGCATTGCCGGGGGCGATCACGCCGCCGGCCTCGACGACGAGAGCGACGAAGACGAAGAAGTGGAAGGTAAAGGTTTTGTGTCCAACCAGCCTGAAAAGGTGGTGGGTTCGCATCATTTCGATTTGCTGGCCCAGATCGAAGATGAGCTCATTCTGAGCGTTCCGTATGTGCCCAAGCATGATGTATGCCCGGGCGCGCAGGCCAAAGACAACGAAGCTTCCCAAGAGCCCGTTGTCAAGCGTCCGTCGCCGTTTGCGGTGCTGGAACAACTGAAGCACAAAGATTGAGATCAACATCGGGCCGCATCGCGTACAATGCGCCCCGTTTCTAGGAGTCATCATGGCTGTTCAACAAAACAAGAAGTCCCCGTCCAAGCGCGGTATGCACCGCTCGCACGATTTTCTGGTGAATCCGTCGACGGCTATCGAACCCAACACGGGCGAGACCCATCTGCGTCACCACATCAGCCCCAACGGCTTCTACCGTGGCCGCAAGGTCCTGAAGACCAAGGCCGACGAATAAGGCCCCCGGGCCGAACTCGTACTCGGACCATTTCGGCTGAGCGCTGATACCTGGCACCCGTGATACGCATCGCCATAGACTGTATGGGCGGAGACTTCGGTCTGCCCGTCACGATTCCGGCTGCGATCGAGTTCGCCCGGCAATTTCCGGATACCCGGCTGTTGCTGGTCGGGCTTCCCGACGCTATCGAAGCGGCGCTCTCCGAGCACCGCGACGTGGCGCGCGATCGCCTTGAGATCGTGGCGGCTTCCGAAGTCGTCACCATGGACGACCCGGTCGAGGTCGCCCTGCGCCGCAAAAAAGATTCCTCCATGCGCCTGGCTGCCCAGTCCGTCAAGGATGGGCGTGCCGACGCCTGCGTTTCCGCGGGCAATACCGGCGCCTGGATGGCCATTTCACGCTACGTGCTCAAGACGCTGGACGGCATCGACCGCCCTGCGATCGCCACGTCCATTCCGAACCAGACGGGCCGCGCCACCACGGTGCTGGACCTGGGCGCGAATGTGGACTGCTCGGCCGAGCACCTTCTGCAATTCGCCATCATGGGCGCCGCGCTGTCGCAGGCGGTCGACCATCGCGAGAACCCCACCGTGGGCTTGCTCAACATCGGCGAAGAAGTCATCAAGGGCAACGAGGTCGTCAAGGAGGCCGCCGAGCTTCTGCGCGCCAGTCCCCTGAACTTCTACGGCAACGTGGAAGGCAATGACATTTTCAAGGGCACGGTCGACGTGGTCGTCTGCGACGGTTTCGTCGGCAACGTCGTGCTCAAGTCCGTCGAAGGCCTGGCCAAGATGTTGTCCAGCGTCATTCGCGAAGAGTTCAAACGCAACCTGGTCACGCTGCTGATCGGCGCGCTGGCCAAGCCGGTGCTCAACCGCCTGCGCAACCGTGTCGACAACCGCCGCTACAACGGCGCGGCGCTGCTGGGCCTGCGCGGCGTGGTCATCAAGAGCCATGGCTCTGCCGACGCCTACGCCTTCGGCTTCGCGCTGCAGCGTGCGCGCGAAGCCGTGGTGAGTAAACTGCTTGAGCGCACCGCTCAGACGGTCGCACAGATCAACCAGCGCGTGCAGTCAGGTTCGAGCGCTTCCGCGCTGGAATCGGGCGTGGCTGGGGACACCGCTTGATGGATACCGCAATGAAATATTCCGTGATCGCGGGCACCGGCAGCTTCCTGCCGGAACGCGTGGTTTCGAATGACGCCCTGGCGGCGGAACTGGCGACGCGCGATATCGCCACGTCCGACGAATGGATCGTCGAGCGCACGGGCATCCGCCAGCGCCATTTGGCCGAGCGCGGTGTCACGACCAGCCAACTGGCCACCGAGGCCTCGCGCCGCGCGCTGGCCGATGCCGGTGTGGATGCGTCCGAAGTCGACCTGATCGTGCTGGCCACGTCCACGCCGGATTTCGTGTTTCCCAGCACTGCCTGCCTGGTGCAGGCGAACCTGGGCGCCAAGGGCTCCGCAGCCTTCGACGTGCAGGCCGTGTGCAGCGGCTTCGTCTACGCCCTGACCACCGCCGACAGCTTCATCCGCGCGGGCCGTGCGCGTTGCGCGCTGGTGATCGGCGCCGAAGTGTTCTCGCGCATCCTCGACTGGAACGACCGCAGCACCTGCGTGCTGTTCGGCGATGGCGCGGGCGCCGTGGTGCTCAAGGCCTCCGACAAGCCCGGCATCCTGGCCGCACAGCTGCATGCCGACGGCAGCCAGATGAAGATCCTCAGCGCCGCGGGCAACGTCGCCTATGGCGATGTCACGGGCGACCCGTTCCTGCGCATGGACGGCCAGGCGGTGTTCAAGCAGGCCGTCACCGTGCTGGACCGATCGGCGCGCGACACGTGCGCCGAAGCCGGTGTCGAGCTGGCCGACGTCGATTGGCTGATCCCGCACCAGGCCAACGTCCGCATCCTGAATTTCCTGGCGCGCAAGCTTGCCGTGCCGGTCGAAAAGGTTGTCATCACCGTCGACAGCCACGCCAATACCTCCGCGGCCAGCGTGCCGCTGGCCTTGGATGCCGCGCGCCGCGATGGCCGCGTCAAGCCGGGCCAGCTCATCCTGATGCAAGGCGTAGGCGGCGGATTCACCTGGGGTTCCGTACTGGCCCGCATGTAAGGGCGAGTCCGGCTCGGGCGCGGCCTGCCGCGTCCGCCCGGATGACGCGCCCGACATTCCCACAGACTCTGAATCAATCCATACGGTCGAACATGAAAATCGCTTTTGTCTTTCCTGGCCAGGGTTCCCAGTCGGTCGGCATGCTGGACGCCTGGTCCGATGTCGCCGCGGCGACCGATGTCGTGGCACGCGCCTCGCAGGCGCTCGGCCAGGACCTGGGCGCGCTGATCGCGCAGGGCCCCGCCGAACAGCTCAACCTCACCACCAACACCCAGCCGGCCATGTTGACCGCCAGCGTCGCGTTCTTCGCCGCCTGGCGCGCCGCAGGCGGCCGCATGCCCGACGTCGTGGCCGGCCACAGCCTGGGTGAATATGCCGCGCTGACGGCCGCCGGTTCGCTGGCCCTTGAAGACGCCGTGCGCCTGGTGCGTGTGCGCGCCGACGCCATGCAGGCCGCCGTGCCGGTCGGCACCGGCGCCATGGCCGCCATCCTGGGCCTGGACGACGACGCCGTGCGCGCTGCCTGTGCCGCCGCTGCTCAAGGCGAAGTGGTCGAAGCCGTCAACTTCAATGCCCCCGCCCAAGTCGTGATCGCGGGCCACAAGGCCGCCGTCGAACGCGCCTGCGAACTGGCCAAGGCCGCCGGCGCCAAGCGCGCGCTGCTCTTGCCGGTATCCGCGCCGTTCCACTCCAGCCTGCTCAAGCCTGCCGCCGACGTGCTGGCCGGCGCCCTGGCGGGCGTGACGGTGTCTGCACCCCAGGTGCCCGTCATCAACAACGTCGATGTCGCCTCGCCGGTCGAGCCCGGGGCAATCCGGGATGCGCTGGTCCGCCAGGCATGGCATCCTGTGCGCTGGGTGGAAACGCTGCGCGCCATGAAGGCCCAGGGCGTGACCCACGTCATCGAATGCGGTCCCGGCAAGGTACTGGCCGGCTTGACCAAGCGCATCGATCCCGAGCTTACCGGCCTGGCCATCACGGATCCGGCTTCGCTTGAAGCTGCGTTGGCCGCGGTTAACGGAAATTAAGAGCATGGAAAACACCTCGATCGAACTGCAGGGCAAGATCGCCCTGGTCACGGGCGCCACGCGCGGCATCGGCCGCGCCATCGCCCAGGAACTGGCCGCGCGCGGCGCAACCGTCGTCGGCACGGCCACGTCCGAGTCTGGCGCGGCCGCCATCACCGAAGCCCTGGCGCCGTTCGGCGGCCGCGGCGTGGTGCTGGACGTGACCAACGCCGAAGCGTGCGACGCTCTGATCGAAGCCCTGGGCAAAGAGGGCGGTGGCCCCCATATCCTCGTCAATAATGCAGGCATCACCCGCGATACGCTGGCAATGCGCATGAAAGACGACGACTGGTCGGCCGTCATCGACACCAACCTGGCGTCGGTGTTCCGCCTGTCGCGCGCCGTGCTGCGCAACATGATGAAGGCCCGTTGGGGACGTATCATCAACGTCACGTCGGTGGTGGGTTCCAGTGGCAACCCGGGCCAGGCCAACTACGCCGCGGCGAAAGCGGGCGTGGCCGGCATGTCGCGTGCCCTGGCGCGTGAACTGGGCAGCCGCAACATCACCGTCAATTGCGTGGCCCCGGGCTTCATCGATACCGACATGACGCGCGCCCTGGGCGAAAGCCAGACCGCCGCGCTGCTGCAGCAGATTCCGCTGGGCCGTCTGGGTTCGCCCGCGGACATCGCCCATGCGGTGGCCTTTTTGTCCGGACCGCAGGCGGGTTACATTACCGGCACCACCCTGCACGTCAACGGCGGGATGTACATGCAATAAGTCACGAAGCGCGCGGGCGGCCCAGGCCGCCGCGCCATTGCCGGGCAACTGGCAGGGCAACGCGCGGTTCAACCGGAAACGCCGCACACCGGTATTGCTGCGCCCTCGGGGCGACAGTTCGAAGTGCGCGGTGTTATTTTTGTCACGGCCTGGCGTTTGCAGTACTCTGCGCTTGGCTATAATTCGCGGGATTTTTCCCATTTGGAGATCTGCATGGAAAGCATCGAACAGCGCGTCAAGAAGATCGTCGCTGAACAACTTGGCGTGAACGAAGCCGAGATCAAGAACGAATCCTCCTTCCTTGACGACCTCGGTGCCGATTCGCTCGACATGGTCGAACTGGTCATGGCGCTCGAAGACGAATTCGAGACCGAGATCCCCGACGAAGAGGCCGAAAAGATCACGACCGTGCAACAAGCGATTGATTACATCAATTCGAACGGTAAGCAGTAAGCTCAGCCTATATCCTTCTGGTTGCCCGAAATCCGATTTCGGGGCCAACCGGGAATCGGGGCGGTTTCAGGAATTTGCCGTGTGGTCCACGCGCGGGACGGGGGTTAAAGCCCGACCCGCTTTTGCGTGTTCCGCACGTGCAGCGCATCCCGAAAACCGCCTTTCTTTTGTCTGTTTGAGGAGTCATCCGTGAAGCGACGAGTCGTCATCACTGGCCTTGGTATCGTTTCGCCCGTTGGCAACGACCTGACCACCGCTTGGGACAATATCGTCAACGGACGTTCTGGCATCAGCCGCATCACCCGTTTCGATCCCTCGGCCATCACCACGCACATCGCTGGCGAAGTCAAAGACTTCGACATCAGCACCTATATCTCGGCCAAAGAAGCCCGCCAGATGGATACCTTCATCCATTACGGCCTGGCTGCCGGGATGCAGGCGTGGCGCGACAGCGGCCTGGAAGTCACCGAAGCCAATGCCGAGCGCATTGGCGTGATCGTCGGTTCGGGCATCGGCGGCCTGCCGCGCATCGAAGAAACCCAGGTCGAATACATGGCCAAGGGTCCGCGGCGCATTTCGCCGTTCTTCGTGCCGGGTTCGCTGATCAACCTGATCTCCGGCCACCTGTCCATCGCCTATGGCATGAAGGGTCCCAGCTACGCCGTCGTGTCGGCCTGCACCACGGGCCTGCACTGTATCGGTGATGCGGCCCGCTTGATCGAGTACGGCGATGCCGACGTCATGGTGGCCGGTGGCGCCGAGTCGACCGTGTCGCCGCTGGGCATCGGCGGTTTTGCCGCCATGCGTGCGCTGTCGACCCGCAACGATGATCCTCAAACGGCTTCGCGTCCCTGGGACCGCGACCGCGATGGTTTCGTGCTGGGCGAAGGCGCCGGCGTGCTGGTGCTGGAAGAATACGAACACGCCAAGAAGCGCGGCGCGCGCATCTATGGCGAGTTCGCCGGCTACGGCATGAGCTCCGACGCGCACCACATCACGGCCCCCGACAAGGACGGCCCGCGCCGCGGCGTCATCAACGCGCTGCGCAACGGCGGCCTGAACCTGGACGACATCCAGTACGTCAACGCGCACGGCACGTCCACGCCCCTGGGCGACAAGAACGAGACCGACGCGCTGAAGCTGGCTTTCGGCGACCACGCCAAGAAGCTGGTGGTGAACTCGACCAAGTCCATGACCGGCCACCTGCTGGGTGCGGCCGGCGGCATCGAAGCCGTGTTCACGACCCTGGCGGTCTACAACCAGGTCTCGCCTCCGACCATCAACATCTTCAATCAGGATCCGGAATGCGATCTGGATTACTGCGCCAACGAAGCGCGGCAGATGAAGATCGACGTGGGTCTGTCCAACTCGTTCGGCTTCGGCGGCACCAACGGCTCGATGGCCGTTCGCCGGGTCTGATTTGGAAGGCCCGGGCCAGGGGCGCTGGACGTTTCGCGTGCCTGTCTTGCGGCCGCGCGGCGTTGCGGCGCTTCCGGCCCTGGGCCTGGCCGCGGCCGCGGCCAGCCTCCTGACGGCGGGCGCCTGGCTTGGCCCGGCCTGGCTGGGCGCCGCCGCTCTGGTGACGCTGCTGCTGGCGGCCGGGCTGTTACACTCGGACCGTAGTGGCCTGTCCCCGGTATCGGCGTTGCGTACGGCGGCCGGGTCTGGCCGCTGGCAGGTGCGCCTGCCAGGCGGCTGGCAGGACGCGGCGCTGGTGGACCAGCATTGCGGGCCGGCATGGCTTACGCTCACCCTGCAGCCTTTGCCCTCCGGGAGTATGGCCTTTAACAACAACAATGTAACTTTCACCGTCTGGCAGCAGACGTTGCGACCCCAGGCCTGGCGGCGTTTGTGCCTGCTGGCTGGTGCGGCGCGACGCCCGTCCCCGGCGGTCCGCCTGCGGGAGGCCTCATGAGCGAGCGCGAAGTCGACGCTGAGCTTGTCGCCCGCGTCCAGCGGGGCGACAAGAAGGCCTTCGATCTGCTGGTGCTCAAGTACCAGCGCAAGATTCTTCGCCTGCTGGCCCGGATGATCCGGGACCCGTCCGAAATCGAGGACGTGGCCCAGGAAGCGTTCATCAAGGCCTACCGGGCCCTGCCCCAATTCCGGGGCGAGAGCGCGTTCTACACCTGGTTGTATCGCATTGCCATCAATACGGCCCGAAATTGGCTCGCCTCGCAGGGCCGGCGGCCGAGCGCGCCCAATGCGATAGAAACGGAAGACGGTGAAACTTTTAACGAAACCGACAACCTAACCGATATAAGCACGCCGGAATCCATGGTGGCCAGCCGCGAAATCGCCGAGACGGTGAACGCGGCCATCGAGGAATTGCCCGAGGAATTGCGCACCGCGATCGTCCTGCGTGAAATCGAAGGTATGAGTTACGAAGACATCGCCCAGAGCATGGATTGCCCCATTGGTACGGTGCGTTCCCGCATTTTTCGTGCGCGTGAAGCCATCGCGACCAAGTTGCGCCCATTGCTTGGCACCGATGCCGAGCGTCGCTGGTAAGGAGTGGCAGTCATGCAGACAACAGCAGCCAAGTCCGTCGTTTCTTCCGAGGCCGCCTGGGAAGAATCACTTTCCGCCTGGATGGATGGAGAGGAAACCGACGATATTCTCCCCGGCCTGCTGTCCCGTGAAGGGCGGCAGACCTGGGACACCTATCACCTCATCGGTGATGCCCTGCGCAATACCGACCTGGCGCTGACGCCCAGCGCGGGCTTTCACGCCCGCCTGTCGCGCGCGCTGGACGCCGAGTTGCCCATCGTGGCAGCGCCCCGGCGTCGTTCGCCGCTGCGCATGGGCCTGTCCGGTCTGGCCGTGGCGGCTGCGGTTGCCACCGTCGCCTGGGTGGCCCAGCCGTATCTGGCGGGCGGTTCCCCTGGCACCGAGACGCGCGTGCTGGCCGACGCCAGCCTGAGCGGCACCGACACTTCGGGCCTGAGCGACTACCTGGAGGCCCATCGCCAGATGGCTGGCCCCAGCGCGGTGCGCCAGGTGTCGTTCGATGTCGGAGCGGGACGCTGATGGCCCTGGTGCTTCCGACCCGCTGGCCGGTGCTGGGCCGGGCCGCCTCGTGGCAGGCCCACCGTGCCGGCTGGTTCGCCGCTACGCTCCTGACCGCATTCCTGGCCGCGCACGAACCCGCGCGAGCCGCCGACACGGCGCCCGCCCAGCAGGGCGATGACGTGGTGCAGCTGCTTTCGCGCATCCAGCAGGCGGCGCGCAAGCAGGACTACGCAGGCGTGTTCATGTACCAGCAAGGCGAGATGATCCAGTCGTCGCGCCTGGTGCACGTCCTGGACGGCACCGGCGAACGCGAGCGCCTCGAGATCCTGGACGGCCAGCCGCGCGAGTACCTGCGCCACAACGAAGATGTGCAGTGCCTGATTCCCGAGCGCAAGACGGTCCTGATCGAGCGTCGCCGCGGCGACCGCTTTCCCGGCCTGCTGCTGGGTGACCCGGCCAACCTGACCGAGCACTACAAGATCCGCACCGAATCGGCCCTGCACCGGGTCGCCGGGCGCGAGTGCCGCCTGATCACTATCGAACCCCTGGACAAGTTGCGTTATGGCTATCGCCTGTGCGCCGACGTCGAAACCAACCTGCTGCTGAAGGCCCAGACGCTCAACGCCGCCCGCGGCGTGGTCGAGCAGGTGTCGTTCACCTCGCTGCGCCTGGGCGCCGAGGTCGACCCGCAGTCGCTCACGTCCCGCTGGAACACGCGCGACTGGAAGGTGCTTGAGCCCGCGATGAAGCCGGTGGACCTGGGCGCGCTGGGATGGCGCATTCCGGCGCCCAAGGGGTTCAGCGTGGTGATGCAGGTGTCGCGCTCGATGGGGCGCGGCGCGACGGTCAACCAGATGGTGCTGTCCGATGGCCTGGCGGCAATTTCCGTGTTCATCGAACCCTATGACAGCCAGCGTGGCCATCATCCGCCCCCTGGCGCGGCCCAGCGCGGTTCGATTACCGTGTACGGGACCCGTATCGCCGATTACTGGCTGACCGCCGTGGGCGAAGTGCCGGTGGCGACGCTGGAACAATTGGCGCAAGCGACTGAATACGTCCCCGTGGCGAACGCTCCGGCGGCCGGCTCCAAGTGAGCGGCCTCTGCGGCAAGAAGGAAACTCGGAGCAATCTATGAAAGCATTGATGGTGTCGAACCCCAGCCTGCGGCGCTTTCTGGCGGCCGCGACGGCGGGGCTCATGATGTCGGCTGCGTTCGCGCCCCTCTCGCAGGCGCAGACCCCGGCGGCCGACACGCCCACCCCGACGGTGGTGCTGCCTGACTTCACCAGCATCATCGAGAAGGCCGATCCGGCGGTCGTGAACATCCGTACCACGGCCACCGTGCCGATCCGTGGCGTAGGCCCCGGCGGCAACGATCCGGCCGAACTGTTCCGCTGGTTCTTCGGCCCCGACTTCCAGCCCCCGGGCCAGCCGTCCCCCGGCCAGCGCCAACGTCCGCAGCAGCCGCAGCCCGAAGAACGCACCGTGCCGCGCGGCGTGGGTTCGGGCTTCTTCATTTCCGATGACGGCTACATCATGACCAACAACCACGTGGTCAGCGATGCAACCGACATCTACGTCACCCTGACCGACGGCCGCGAGTTCAAGGCCAAGGTCATCGGCACCGACGAGCGCACCGACGTCGCGCTGATCAAGATCGAAGCCAAGGACATGACGCCGCTGGTCATCGGCGACCCCAAGAAGCTCAAGAAGGG
This sequence comes from Achromobacter sp. NCFB-sbj8-Ac1-l, assembly GCF_052695805.1. Taxonomy (NCBI): domain Bacteria; kingdom Pseudomonadati; phylum Pseudomonadota; class Betaproteobacteria; order Burkholderiales; family Alcaligenaceae; genus Achromobacter; species Achromobacter sp. NCFB-sbj8-Ac1-l. Next base: position 1,428,100 of record NZ_CP199812.1, read on the forward strand.
CCAGTGGGTGCTGGCCATCGGCTCGCCGTTCGGGCTGGATTCCACGGTCACGTCGGGCATCGTCAGCGCGATCGGACGCGATACCGGCGAGTACCTGCCGTTCATCCAGACGGACGTGGCGGTCAACCCGGGCAACTCGGGCGGTCCGCTGATCAACCTGGCGGGCGAAGTCGTGGGTATCAATTCCCAGATCATCTCGCGCAGCGGCGGCTTCATGGGCATTTCGCTGGCCATTCCCATCGACGAAGCGATGCGGGTGGTGGATCAACTGCGCGCGACCGGCAAGGTGACGCGCGGCCGCGTGGGCGTGCAGATCGGCGAAGTCGGCAAGGATGTGGCCGAGGCCATCGGCCTGCCCAAGGCCGAAGGCGCCCTGGTCAGCAGCGTCGAGGTCGACGGCCCGGCCGAGCAGGCGGGCGTGCAGCCGGGCGACGTGATCCTGTCGTTCAACAAGGAACCGATCAAGCGTTGGTCCGACCTGCCGCGTATCGTCGGCGAAACCAAGCCCGGCACCCGCGCCGACATGGAAGTGTGGCGCAAGGGCAAGAAGATGACGCTGTCGGTCAAGGTGGGCGAGATCCCCGCCGAGAAGGCCGCGGGCGGCAAGAAGCCTGCGGCGCCTGCCCCGGAAGTCACCAATGCGTTGGGCCTGGGCGTGGTGGACGTGCCCGCCGACGTGCAGAAGAAGCTGCGCATCAAGGGCGGCGTGCAGGTCAAGGTTGCCGAGGGCGCCGCCGCCAAGGCGGGCCTGCAGGAAGGCGACATTGTGTTGGCCCTGAACGACACCGACGTCACCGGCGCCAAGCAGTTCGCCGAGCTGGTGGGCAAGCTGGACAAGGGCCGCGCGGCAGGCTTGCTGGTGCGCCGTGGCGACCAGACGCAGTGGGTGGCGGTACCCGCAAGCAAATAAGGCCCAAGACCGGCTAAAATGGCTGGTTGCCGCAAGAGGGGGCGCCTGGCGCCCCCTCGTTTTTGCCCGGAAACGCCGCGAATCGCGGCCCGGCAGGGCGGCCGGGCCAGGTGCCCGAGGCGTTTGCCTGCAACCCCCCGTCAGCCGTGCCTACCCTGGTGGCGGCGTCTTCCGGCAGTTTGCCGAGTGTTCCGTCCCTTTTAAATTCAAGCATGCAGCATATTCGCAACTTCTCCATCATTGCCCACATCGATCACGGCAAATCGACCCTGGCCGATCGCCTGATCCAGCGCTGCGGCGGATTGGCGGATCGCGAAATGTCGGCGCAGGTGCTCGACTCCATGGAGATCGAACGCGAGCGCGGCATTACCATCAAGGCCCAGACCGCGGCCCTGCACTACAAGGCGCAGGACGGCAAGATCTACAACCTGAACCTGATCGACACCCCGGGGCACGTCGACTTCTCGTATGAAGTCAGCCGCTCGCTGTCGGCCTGCGAAGGCGCGCTGCTGGTGGTGGATGCATCCCAGGGCGTCGAGGCCCAGACTGTGGCCAACTGCTACACCGCGATCGAGCTGGGCGTGGAAGTGCTGCCGGTGCTGAACAAGATGGACCTGCCGCAGGCCGACCCCGAGGGCGCCCGCCAGGAAGTCGAGGACGTGATCGGCATTGACGCCTCGCAGGCCGTGCTGGCCAGCGCCAAGACCGGCATGGGCATCGACGAAATCCTCGAAGCCATCGTGGCGCGCGTGCCGCAGCCCAAGGGCGACCCCGACGCGCCGCTGCAGGCCCTGATCATCGACTCGTGGTTCGACAACTACGTGGGCGTGGTGATGCTGGTGCGCATCGTCAACGGCGTGCTCAAGCCCAAGGACAAGATCCTGCTGATGGCCTCCGGCGCCACCCACCTGTGCGAGCAGACCGGCGTGTTCACGCCGAAGTCGCAGCAGCGCCCGCATCTGTCGGCGGGCGAGGTGGGCTTCATCATCGCCGGCATCAAGCAGCTCGAAGACGCCAAGGTCGGCGACACCGTCACGCTGGCCAACAAGCCGGCCGCCGCGGCCTTGCCGGGTTTCAAGGAAGTGAAGCCGCAGGTGTTCGCCGGCCTGTACCCGGTCGAAAGCTCCGAATACGACCAACTGCGCGATTCGCTCGACAAGCTCAAGCTGAACGACGCCGCGCTGATGTTCGAACCCGAAGTGTCGCAGGCGCTGGGCTTCGGCTTTCGCTGCGGCTTCCTGGGTCTTCTGCACATGGAAATCGTGCAGGAACGCCTGGAGCGCGAGTTCGACATGGATATCATCACCACCGCGCCGTCGGTGGTGTACGAAGTCGAACAGCGTGATGGCTCGGTGATCACCGTGGAAAGTCCGTCGCGCATGCCGGAAGTGGGCAAGATCGCCGACATCCGCGAGCCGATCGTGAAGGTCACGCTGTTCATGCCGCAAGACTACGTCGGCCCGGTCATGACCTTGTGCAACAACAAGCGCGGCTCGCAGATCAACATGAGCTACCACGGGCGCCAGGTGCACCTGGTGTACGAGATCCCGCTGGCCGAAATCGTGCTGGACTTCTTCGACAAGCTCAAGTCGGTGTCGCGCGGCTATGCATCGATGGACTACGAGTTCCTGGAATACCGCTCGGCCGACGTGGTGCGCGTGGACCTGTTGATCAACAACGACCGCGTCGACGCATTGGCCGTCATCGTTCACCGCAGCAACGCGCGCCATCGCGCCCGCGACGTCGTGACCCGCATGCGCGGGCTGATTCCGCGCCAGATGTTCGACGTCGTGATCCAGGCCGCCATCGGTGCCGAAATCATCGCTCGCGAAAACGTCAAGGCGCTGCGCAAGAACGTGCTGGCCAAGTGTTATGGCGGCGACATCTCGCGCAAGAAGAAGCTGCTGGAAAAGCAGAAGGCCGGCAAGAAGCGCATGAAGCAGGTCGGCACGGTGGAAATTCCCCAGGAAGCGTTCCTGGCCATCCTGCAAGTGGACGACAAATAGAACCCAAGAAGGCGGTTAGCTGATGAGTTGGAACTTTGCCCTGATCCTGTTTGTTCTGCTGGTGCTGACCGGCATTATCTGGGCGCTCGATCTGGTTGTTCTGCGGCGCGGCCGCGAGCGTCGGGCGCAAGAGGCGATGGCGCAGTACGATGCGGCCCTGGTCGGCGACGCCCAGGAAGCCGAACGCCTGCGCCGTGAGGCCGGCGACAAGGCCCGTCGCGTGCCGTGGTGGATCGAATACGCCGTCAGCTTTTTCCCTGTGATCCTGTTCGTGTTCGTGCTGCGATCGTTCGTGGTCGAGCCGTTCCGCATCCCCTCGGGCTCGATGTTGCCCACCTTGCAATCGGGCGACCTGATCCTGGTGAACAAGTTCAGCTATGGCCTGCGCCTGCCTGTCATCGACAAGAAGGTCGTCGATATCGGCAAGCCGCAGCGTGGCGACGTGTTCGTGTTCCGCTATCCCGTGGATCCGGACGTCGACTACATCAAGCGCGTGGTCGGCCTGCCGGGTGACGAAGTGGCCTACCTGGACAAAAAGCTGTACGTGAACGGCGAATTGGTGACGCATGTGCGCGACGGCGACTACTTCGAACCCGACCGTGTGTCGTATATCGCACAATATAAAGAGAAGTTGGGCGAAGTTAGCCACAATATCCTGCTGGATGAAAGCCGGCCGCAGGAATACCGTCCGCAGTACCAATTTCCGTCCATCGGGAACTGCCAATATTCCCGCGATGGGGTACGCTGCAAAGTACCCGAAGGGCAGTACTTCGCCATGGGCGATAATCGGGATAACAGCGCCGACAGCCGATATTGGGGTTTCGTACCTGAAGCCAATATCGTCGGGAAGGCCTTCTTCATCTGGATGAATTTCAGCGATCTCAGCCGGATCGGCCGGTTCAACTGATTATGTCGCTAGCCACGCTAGAAAACCGGCTGGATCACCACTTCGGTGATCCAGCACTGCTTGAACAGGCACTGACGCACCGCAGCCATGGTGCGCGCCACAACGAGCGGCTGGAATTCCTTGGGGATTCCGTGCTGAACTTCGTCGTCGCGGCCATGCTGTTCGAGCGTTATTCCAAAATCGACGAGGGCGACCTGTCGCGCCTGCGGGCCAACCTGGTCAAGCAGGCCTCGTTGGCCGATATCGCCCAGCGCCTGGAACTGTCGCAGTACCTGCGCCTGGGCGAAGGCGAATTGAAAAGCGGCGGTTTCCGCCGCCCGTCGATCCTGGCGGACACGGTCGAGGCCCTGTTCGGCGCCGTGTTCCTGGATGCCGGCTTCGATGCTGCCCGCCGCGTGATCGTGCGCCAGTACCAGCCGGTGCTGGCTTCGGTCGATCCCAAGACCCTGGGCAAGGACGCCAAGACCTTGCTGCAGGAATTCCTGCAGGGCCGCAAGCTGGCCCTGCCCGTGTATACCGTGGTGGCCACGCATGGCGCGGCCCACAGCCAGCAGTTTGAAGTCGAGTGCGCCATTCCGGCGCTCGAGATCAAAGTGACGGCACCTGGCGCCAGCCGTCGCGCCGCCGAGCAATCGGCGGCCAAGCTGGCGCTGGAAGCCGCGCTGGCCGTCAGCCCGGCCGCCAAGGCTGCCCGCAAGTCGGGCAAGGCGCGCAAAACCGCGCAATTGTCGCTGCCCGTGGCAGTGTCCCAAGAGACTAAATGAGCGATACCCCTTTTCGTACCGGCTTCGTGGCCATCGTCGGCCGCCCCAATGTGGGCAAGTCCACGCTGACGAACGCCCTGATCGGTTCCAAGATTTCCATCGTGTCGCGCAAGGCGCAGACGACGCGTCACCGCATTCATGGCGTGCTGACGCGCGAGCACGAGCAATTCGTGTTCGTCGATACGCCGGGGTTCCAGACGCGCCATGGCGGCGCCATGAACCGCATGATGAACCGCGTCGTGACGCAGGCCCTGGCCGACGTCGACGTGGTGGTGCACGTGGTCGAGGCCGGCAAGTGGTCCGAGGGTGACGCCAAGTTGCTGCCGCTCTTGCCGTCGCCGGAGCGCACCATCCTGGTCGTCAGCAAGATCGACGCCCTGAAGAACCGCGACGAGCTGTTCGCCTTTGTCTCCAAGATCATGGCGCTGCACCCGTTCGGCGCCGTGGTGCCGGTCAGTGCCACCAAGAACCAGCAACTGGACCAGCTGCTGCAGGAAATCGCGGCGCGCCTGCCGGAAGGCGAGGCGATGTTCGAAGAAGACACCCTGACCGACCGCCCGATGCGCTTCATCGCGGCCGAGCTGGTGCGCGAGAAGATCTTCCGCCTGGTCGGCGACGAGCTGCCCTACGGCTGTACGGTCGTCATCGAGCAATGGGAAGAAACCGACAAGGGCGCGCGCATTGCGGCCTGCGTCGTCGTCGAGCGTGACAGCCACAAGCCCATTCTGCTGGGCACGGGTGGCATGCACATGAAACGCATCGCTTCCGAGGCGCGGCAGGACATCGCCAAGCTGCTGGACAAGCCGGTGCACCTTGAGATCTACATCAAGGTGCGCAAGGGCTGGTCCGACCGCGAGAGTGCGCTGCGCGATCTGGGCTATGAGTAAACGGGCGCCACGCGTCCAGGATCGCCCGGGATACATGCTGCACGCCACTGCGTGGCGTGAGACTTCCCTCATTGTTCAGACCTTCTCGCGCGACCACGGCTGCGTGGCCATGGTCGCCAAGGGCGCCAAGCGCCCGTATTCCGTCCTGCGCCCCGTGTTGTCGGCCTTTCAGCCCTTGCTGCTGTCCTGGACCGGCAACGGCGAAGTCAAGACGCTGACGCGCGCCGAGATCATGGGCGTGCGCGCCCTGAGCGGCACCGCGCTGATGTCGGCCTGGTACATGAACGAGCTGCTGCTGCGGCTGTTGCCCCGCGAAGACGCCCATCCCTTGCTGTTCGATGCCTACGACATGGCGTTGCAGCAGCTGTCGGGCGGCACCCGCGCGGCCGGCGCCTTGCGCCGTTTCGAATGGACGTTGCTGCGCGAAACCGGCTATGGCGTGGATGAAGCCGAGCCCGATTTTGACGACCCGGTCATCGAACCTGCCTTGCGCCGCGACCTGCGCGAACGCCTGGCCGAGAACCTGGCCGGCCGGCCCCTGGCCACGCGCCGGGTGCTGATGGACCTGCAGCGCATCTGAGCCTGCGGCGCGTTCGGCCATGACCTTCACGCTCAAACAGGTCGAGACCTTCCGCACGGTCTATGAAACCGAAAGCGTGACCGCCGCCGCGCGGCGCCTGGACGTATCCCCCGCCACCGTCAGCGCCACCCTGGCCGCCCTGGAAGCCAGCATTGAACTGCGGCTGTTCGAACGCGTGCGCCAGCGCATGCTGCGCACCCCCGAAGCCACGCTGCTGTACGAAGAAATCCGGCGCCTGAACGTGGGGCTGGAAAGCCTGGGCAGGAAGATCCGCGCCATTCGCGGAGCGGCCCAGCCGCGCCTGCGCATCGGTTGCATCCATGCCTATAGCGGCGCAGTGGTCAGCGATGCCATCACGCGCTTTCGCCAACGCTACCCGGATACGCCGCTGTACTTGCAGATACGCGATTCGAACACCTTGCGCGACATGGTCGTATCCGGCGAGCTGGACCTGGCGACCGTGGCCGACGAGTCAGAACTGGAAGGCCTGCGTGGCCATCGGTTGGCCAGTTTGCGAGCCGTCGTGGTGTTTCCCAAGGACCATGCGCTGGCGCGCCTCGCGCAGGTCGGGTTTGCCCAGCTGGCCGACGCCGATGTCATAGCGTTGAACACGGAAGATGCCTCGCGCCAGCGGCTGGATGCGCTGGTGCTGCAGGCCGGCGCCAGCCTGAAGATCGCGATCGAGACGCCGTATTCCGCCACGGTCTGCCAGTTGGCACTGGACGGCCATGGGATTGGCATTGCCAATCCCGCCACGGCGGTGAGCCTGGAAGCGGCGGGGTTGTGCCACCGGCCGCTGGGCGCCCCGGTGCACTTCGAGTGCCACATGATCGTCCATGGCAGCCGGCCCTTGTCCGAGGCCGGCAAATTCTGGGCAACCTGTCTGCGTGCTGCGCTGGCGCCGCTGGTGGAACGCTATGGGGTTGCCCGAGGCTAGACGCGCAGCGCAGCGGGTCCGCCGCGGCCTCGAGCCCGCGTCACCCCCGCCGTCCGTCCGACGTCAGGATCAGCACGACGGACGACTCGGCATCCAATTGCCCGGCGCGTCGCAGTCGCGTCAGCGCGGCCAGCGCCGCGGCCGACGACAGTTCGGTGGCCAGGCCCATGCGTTCCAGCCGTTGCTGGGCTTGCGCGGCGGCGGCATCCGAGACCTCGACCGGTGAGCCGCCCGAGCGCGACAGGGCTTGCAGCGACTGCAGGGTGGTGGTGCCGCCCGCGATCGAATACTGATCCGTGGTGCCTTCCCAGAGGCTGCGTGCATCGCCCGTGGTCTGCGCCCGCGACAGCCGGGCGTAGGGCTCGACGGCGTGCAGGCGTGGCAGCTGTGCAATCAGGCCGGCGTTCAGCAGGTGCTGCCAGCCCAACAGGATGCCCCACAACAGGTCGCCCCGCGCGGTCGGCACGACGATGTCGGTCGGCAGGCCGCAAGCATCGAAGATTTCGCGCGCGATGGGCTTGTAGCCTTCGACGCCATAAGGGTGGGTGCCGACGGGCGGATTGAGGTAGTTGGTGCCGGCAAAGGCGCCCTGGTTGCGGCACAGGTCCGCCACAAAGGGCCAGCGGCCCAGGCTGTCGTCGAAAGCCGTGAGGCGCGCGCCGAAGCGCTGCATGGCATCGCGTTGCAGGGGCGGACAGTTGCGGGTGATGGCGATGTCCGCTTGCAGTCCGGCGGCGGCGCAGTAGGCGGCCAGCGATACGCCGGCATTGCCGCTGGATGCGGCGGCCACGCGCGATGCCCCCGCCAGGCGGGCGCGGGACACGAGCTGCGCGGCCATGCGGTCCTTGTGGCTGCCGGTGGGATTGGCGCTTTCGCACTTGAGCCACAGCCGGCCGACGCCTTCGGCCTGTGCCAGCGTGGCGGCGTCCAGGCAGGGCGTGGCGCCTTCGCCCAGCGTGACAGGCTCCCACACCGGCAACGGCATCGCGTCATCGCCTGCGGCGGCCTCGTAGCGGCATTCCAGCGAGGCGGGGTGGCCGGCCTGCAGGCAGTGGGGGCAGCCTTCGGGGTAGTCGGCGGGCGGCAGCAGGCGTTCGCAGCGGATGCAGCGCAGGCCGGACAAGCGGGGGTTCATCTGCATGGGTCAGTACAACGAGGCAAGGGAGTCCAGGGAAAGGGCAGGCGCGACTTGCAGCAGGCAGTCGCCATCGTCGCTGCGGGCGATGGCGCGCAGGCAGACGACGGTGCCTGCCTGCGGGCTAGGCAAGTTGCGCGAAGCCAGGTCGGGCCGGGCCGGTTCGATGAGCTGGCCGATGGTCTGGCCGGCCGTCACGGTCTGGCCGAGGGCGACGCCGGGTACGAAGACGCCGCTGTCGTGCGTACGCAAGGTGGCGGCCGGCGCATCCAGGTCATAGAGGGACGGGTTGGGTCGGCGCGGCGCGGTGCTGGACAGAAGGCCCAGCTCGGCCAGGCAGCCCAACAGGCCGTCGCGGCAATCTTCGACCAGTGTGCGGGTGGTTTCGCGGCCGCCGCCGATTTCCGCGCTGAGCCGCAGCACGCCCAGGCGGCTGGCAGCCGCGGGCAGGGAGCCGGCTTCGGTGCCGCGAAAGAACACGCAATGGGGCTGGCCGAAGGCGCGCGCCAGCGCCGGCAGGCGTTCGTCGTACGCATCGTCGCCGTAGCGGGTGATGACCGATGACGGCAGGTAACGCAGCGATGCGCCACCGCTATGCACGTCGACCAGCGCCTGGATGCGCGGCAACAGCCGGGCTTCCAATGCGGCGGCCACGCTTTCCGTGTAGCCGCGCGCAGGCGCGCCCAGGAAGGCGCGATTGAGGTTGCCGGCGTCCGAGGGCGACAGGCGGGTGCCGGCCAGAGACGCTTCGGCGTTGGCGGCGGGCAGCAGGTAGACCGTGCCGCGTTGCAGGATGCCGGGCAGCAGGTGCCACAGTTGCAGGATGGCGGCCTGGCCTTCCCATTCGTCGCCATGCACGCCGGCCATCAGGGCCACGGCGGGGCCGGGCCCGGCCTCGATCTTCAGCATGGGCACGGTGATGCGCCGGTACGCCGATGTGTTGGTGGCGGCGGCGCAGGTGAAGTCCTCCCGGCTTACCTTGGCCATGGCGAGGCTCCCGTCGGCAGCGCGCGACGCGTCAATCCAGCGTGGTGCCGGCGGCCTTGATGATGCTTTCCCATTTGGGCAGTTCCTTCTGGATCTGGGTCTTCACGTCTTCGGGCGAGCCGCCCAGCGGTTCTTGCGATCGGCTGCGCAGTTCCTTGCTGACCGCGTCCGAACGCAGGGCGGTGTTCATGGCCGCGTTGAGCTTGGCAACCACCGCGGGGGGCGTGCCGGCAGGCGCCACCAGGGCGCTCCAGGCGGATTGCTCATAGTCGGGATAGCCCTGTTCGGCCACGGTCGGCACGTCCGGATTGGAGGCGGCACGGCCCTTGGTGGTGACGGCCAGCGCGCGCAGGCGGCCGTCCTTCAGGTTGCCGATCAAGGGCGGCAGGTTCTCCATCATCGAATCCACATGCCCGCCCAGGAGGTCCGACAACTGGGCGGCGGTGGCCTTGTAGGGAATCTGGCGCACGGCCGCGCCGGTCTGGGCGATGAACAGTTTGACGCCGACTTCGCTGGTGGTGCCGGGGTCTGCCGAGGTCATGGTCAGGCGGTCGGGCTGGGCGCGGCTGGCGGCGATGAAGCTTTTCAGGTCGCGATACGGCGAGGCCGCGTTCACCACGATGACGTTGGGCGTTTCGGCCACCAGCCCGACCGGGACGATGTCGCGATCCAGGTCATAAAGCTGCTGCTTGAAGAGATACCGGTGCAGCACCAGGGTGCCGACGTGGGCGTAGCCGATGGTGTAGCCGTCAGGCGCCGCGCGTACCAAGGCCTGGGTGCCGATGCGGCCCCCCGCGCCCACGCGGTTTTCCACGACCACAGGCTGTCCCAGCGTACGGCTCATTTCCTGGCCGACCAGGCGGGCGGTGATGTCGGCGTTGCCGCCGGCCGCCGCCGGCACGATCAGGGTGATCGGGCGGGTGGGGTAATCGGCCAGCGCGGGCGGCGCGGTCAGGCAAAGCAACAGGGCGGCAAGGCTGGCGGTGCGTGTCATGACGATTCCCGGGACGTTAAGGGCGTATGCAATCGTAGGGTGCGATCAGGCTGCGCTATTGTGCGGCGGCCCTGCCGGGAATTCGTTCGGTTTATTAAGATGGATGTTTGGTTGAATCTAATGGTTCGGCCACAGGCACGGGCCGGTCGGCGCGGCGGCCCAGCCCATAGCCAAGCGCGGCGGCGGCCAGCGCGCAGGCTGCGCCCAGCAGGGCGATCAAGGCGACCCCGTGGCCCAGCGCGTCCACGCCGGCCTTGACCCAGCCGCTGGCGGCGTCGCCCGCCCGGTACACGACGGTATCGATGACGTTCTTGGTCTTGTACTTGTCTTCAGGCGAGACCGCCGTGAACAGCATTTCCCGCCCTGGACGGATCAAGGCATATTCGCCCACGCGGCGCAGGATCATGGCCCCCGCCAGTACCGCGAACACGGGGTAGGCCGCCAGCGCCAGAAAGGCCAGCACCATGGCCACCGGCACGGCGGTCATCAGGAACCGCACGCCCAGCCGGGCGGCCACCCGCCCGGTGATGAACAACTGCGACAGCAGCGCCAGCGCCTGGACCGTGAAGTCCAGCGCCGAGAACACGCGGAGGCGCTGGGCGGTGTCGCTGAATGCACCAGCCACCAGGCGAGCCTGCTCCATGTAGAGAAAGGTGTTGAGGGTGGCCAGCAGCACGACCAGCCCGGCAATGCCCAGCAGGTAGCGCGACTGGAACACGCGCGCCAAGCCTGCCAGCAGGGTGCCCGGAATGGGCCGGGCCATGTCGGCCGTGTCGGCGTTGGAATGCGTGGCGCCGCGCCAGCGCAGCAGCCAGCGCTTGAGCGGCAACGTGGCGGTCAGCAGCAGGGCCGACAGCAGCAGCAGGCCCGCCGGGCCCAGCGCCCCGGCCAGCAGCCCGCCCAGCAGCGGGCCACACAGCCCGCCGGCGCTCGCGCCTGCGGCGATCAACGCGAACAGGCGCTTGGCGGAGTCCATGCGGAACACGTCGGCCATCAGGCTCCAGGCCAGCGACACCACGAACAGATTGAAGACCGACAGCCAGACATAGAAGCTGCGTGCCGCCCAGACGCTGTCGGGGCGCCAATGGAACAGCGCGGCATAGCCTGCCATGGTCGCGGCGAACACGGCATAGACCCAGGTCACCAGCGTGGCGCGCGGCACCCGGGCGGACAGCCAGCCGAACAGCGGCACCACCGCCAGCATGGCGACGAACGTGGCGGTGAACAGCCATTGCAACTGGTCCACGCCGGCCTGGATGCCCAGCGTTTCTCGGATCGGCCGCAGCATGAAATAGCCGCAGAAGAGAAAAAAGAAGAAGGCGAAGCCGCACGCGGCCGGGGCCAGTTCATCGGCGCGGATGCCGAGCGCTTGCGCCATCCGGTGACGCCAGGGGCCGGCCTGGAGGGTCATGGCGTCAGGCCAGCAAGGCGGCAATGCGTTCGCGCTGGGCGTCGTTCGCCAGCGGGCCGAAGCCGGCCAGCAGGTTGTCGGCCATGTTGGCCGGCTTGGACGTGGCGGGGATGACCGCGGTGACGGCGGGGTGGCTGATGACGAATTTCAGGAAAAGCTGCGCCCAGGACCCGCAGCCGATCTCGGCTGCCAGCTCGGGCAGGGGCCGACCCTTGACCTGGCGGAACAGGGCGCCGTCCTGGAAGGGGCGGTTGATCAGGACGGCCACGCCATTGGCCAGGCACGCCGGCAGCAGGCGCTTTTCGGCGTTGCGCGCACCCACCGACAGGTTGATCTGCAGAAAGTCGGGCTTTTCACGCTCGACCAGTTCGGTGAGTTCGTCGTGGGCGTAATCGGTGTAGTGGGTGATGCCGATGTAGCGCGTCACGCCCTGCTGTTTCAGGTCGCGCAGCAACGCCAACTGGTTGCGGGTGTCGATCAGGTTGTGCACCTGGATCAGGTCGAGCTTGTCGGTCTTGAGCGCGCGCTGCGAGTGTTCGATCTGGCGCCGGGCCGCCTCATGCCCCTGGGTGCTGATCTTGGTGGCCAGGAAGACCTGCTTGCGCATGTCCGGCTTGCGCGCCACCAGGGCGCCCGTGACGGCCTCGGCCTGGCCGTAGCTGGGGGCGGTGTCGATCAGCTTGCCGCCCGCCTCGAGCAGCGAGTCCAGCACCTGGGCCAACGGCGCCATGGTGGCCGCATCCGACGGTGGCACATTGAAGGTATCGGCCGTACCCAGCCCTATGGCCGGCAGCATTTCGCCCGACGACCAGATCTCGCGAACTCGCATGGGGCGCTTGGTGCTCAGGGCATGGGCCGCCCACGGCTGGGCAAGCAAGGGCGCGCAGGCGGCGGCCTGCAGGAAACGGCGGCGGTCGGACATGGCAAGCTCCAATGAAAAAGGGCCTGCACATTTCATGCAGGCCCTTGTTTGCCGGTAGGCAGCGCGCGATTACTCGCGGTTGCCGCCGAAGATGCCCAGCAGCATCAGCAGGTTCGAGAAGACGTTGTAGACGTCCAGGTAGATGGCCAGCGTGGCGGAAACGTAGTTCGTTTCGCCGCCGTTCACGACGCGTTGCAGGTCAACCAGCATGAACGCCGAGAAGATGACGATGGCCAGCACCGAGATGGTCAGCATCAGCGCAGGCAGCTGCAGGAAGATGTTGGCCAGGGCGGCAACCAGGATGACGACCGCGCCGATGAACAGGAACTTCTGCAGGCCGGACAGATCGCGCTTGATGGTGGTGGCCAGGGTGGCCATGGTGCCGAACACGATCGCGGTGCCGCCGAAGGCCGTCATGACCAGTTGCGAGCCGTTGCTGAAGCCCATCACGAAGCCGAGCAGGCGCGACAGCATCACGCCCATGAAGAACGTGAAGGCCAGCAGCAGGACGACGCCCAGCGAGTTGTTCTTGTTTTTCTCGATGGCGAACATCAGGCCGAACGCGCCCACCAGGAACACGATGGCGGACAGGCCGGGGCTGGCGCCCATGACCCGGTTGATGCCGGTGTACAGGCCGACGGCAGCACCGAGCACGGTCGGGATCAGCGAGAGCGCCAGGAGCCAATAGGTGTTGCGCAGCACCTGGTTGCGCGCGACCTCGCCCGGCGCGCCGGCGATGGTGCCGGAACGGTTAAAGGGGGACGGACGATATTCGTTCATGGAGGACTCCTGTGTACGGCAGAAATTGATTTGCCTAGAAGGCTTAGATGCCAAGGATACCTTACAGTTCCCTGAAGAATCCAGTTTTTGGAGGAATTAGGACAGGTGGAGGGCAGTGTAGTCCCGTAATGGGGGCGGAAGGCCGGATTTCAACCGGGGCGTACGTCCTGCAGGACCCGGGCGACGATGCGGGGTAGTTCTTCGTCCATGCGTGCCTGGATCTGCTCGATGGCGTCGGCCAGCGCCTGGCGCATGGCCTGTTCGACTTCCGCTTGCAGGCGCGCGGCCAACACGGCGCCCTGTGGCGGCACGACCGCCGGAGACGCTTGTGCGGGTAGCTCGCCTTGCACTGCCGCCTGGCTTGCAGCGGGCATGGCGGGCCGGTCGGCATCCGGCGCCGCGGGCAGGTCGGCCGCTTCGGTCAGCAGCGGGAAATCGTCTGATTCGGCAGTGGCCGTCAATAGCGGGAATTCGTCCGCGGGCCAGTCGTTCAAGCCCGCCGATTCGGCCACGTCGGTCAACACCGGGAACGCTTCGTCAGGATAAGCCCGCGCGCGGTCTTGCGCCACCTCGCTCAATACGGGGGCGTCGGGCCGGGAGGCGGAGGGCGACAGGGTGGGTTCTGCCCGCTGGGTCAGGGTGGGGATGCCGGGGTCGGTGGGGTGGGGCATGGGGGCTCCCGAGGGAGAGGCGCCGCCGGGCGGGGCGGCGCGGGTGTACGGACGGTCAGTTGCTGGCCGCTTGCCGGCTCAGATCGTGGCTTTGCGGCGTGTGGCCGGCCCCGACGTAGGTGCGCCAGCGCTGCCGGGCGGCTTGCTTGTCGTCGGGGTCGTCCGAGACGATTTCAAGCAGACGCTCGAAGGCGTCGAAGCCGGGCGGGCAGTCGTCGTCGAGGTTCAGCAGCCAGGGTTGGGCCTGGCCATCGGCGGACGGCTGCATCGCCTGGCCAGGATCGCCGGCGGTCAGCACGACCGGCGTTTCGGCCGCCAGGGGATCGTTGGCCAGCACGTGCGGCACGAAAGAGGTGTCGTCGAACGCCCACAGCATGCGGTCGAAGGCGGTCAGCCGCGAGCCTTCCTTACAGTACACCACCAGTCGCTGGCCTGCCAGGTAGCGCTTGCGCACGACCTGGCAGGCCATGCGCAAGCGGTCCGGCGCGCCGAAGGCGAAGTCGATGCGCGTCATGCCGGGTTCCGTCGCAGGGCGATCAAGCCTGGTCCAGCAGGAACTGCATCAGGAGCGGCACGGGACGGCCCGTGGCGCCCTTGTCCTTGCCGCTTTTCCAGGCGGTGCCGGCGATGTCCAGGTGGGCCCAGCGGTACGACTTGGTGAAGCGCGACAGGAAGCAGGCGGCCGTGACGGCGCCGGCCGGGGGGCCGCCGATGTTGGCCAGGTCGGCGAAGTTGGACTTCAGCTGTTCCTGGTAGGCGTCGTCCATGGGCATGCGCCATGCGGTGTCCAGCGACTGGCGGCCGGCGGCCGTCAGGGCGTCGGACAGGGCGTCGTCCTTGGTGAACAGGCCCGTGTTGACGTGGCCCAGGGCCACGACGCAGGCGCCGGTGAGGGTGGCGATGTCGATGACGGTGGACGGCTTGAAGCGTTCGGCGTAGGTCAGGGCATCGCACAGGACCAGGCGGCCTTCGGCGTCGGTATTCAGGATTTCGATGGTCAGGCCGGCCATGCTGGTGACGACGTCGCCCGGCTTGTTGGCCGTGCCGCTGGGCAGGTTTTCGCAGGCCGGGATCAGGCCGACCACGTCCAGGGGCAGCTCCAGTTCGGCCAGGGCGCGGAACGAACCCAGCACGCTGGCGGCGCCGCACATGTCGTACTTCATTTCGTCCATCGTGGCGGCGGGCTTGAGCGAGATGCCGCCGGCATCGAAGGTAATGCCCTTGCCGACCAGCACGATCGGGCCTTGCGCGGCCTTGGCGCCCTTCTTGGCGGCGGGCTTGCCGGCATGGCGCAGGACGATGAAGCGCAAGGCTTCTTCGGAACCGCGGGCCACCGACAGGAACGACCCCATGCCCAGGGCCTCGACCTGCTTCCTGTCCAGCACTTCGACCTTGATGGACTTGAACTCGCGGGCCAGTTTCTTGGCGGTGTCGCCCAGGTAGGTGGGGGTGCAGATGTTGCCGGGCAGGTTGCCCAGCGTGCGGGTCAGTTCCATGCCGTTGGCGATGGCGGCGCCTTCGCGCAGGCCCTTCTGGACCTGGCTGGCGTCGGCGCGTTCGACGATCTGGACGATCTTCTTGAGCTTGGGACGGGCGTCGCGGTCGGGTTTGCCGAAGCTGGCGTCGTAGTGATAAGTGGCGCTGCCGGCCGCGATGGCGGCGCTGCGGGCGCGGGCGATGACGGCCACGTCCGGGATCGGGTTGGCGACCAGGGTCGAGACGCCCTCGGTCAGCTGGGCGGACACGCAGGCGGCGGCAAAGGCCTGTTCGGCCGAGGCGTGGGCGCGGGCCGAGTATTCGTCCTGCTTGCCCAGGCCCACCAGGACCACGCGCTGGGCGGTCACGCCCGGCAGCGAGCGCAGCACCAGGGTGGCGCCGGCGCGGCCGCGGAATTCGGCTTTGGCGACGGCGCGCACGGCGCCGTTGGAGGCCCGGTCGATCAGGTCGGCGGCGGGGCTCAATACGCCGTCGGCAAAGACCCCGATCGCCAGCGCGGCGGTTTTGATCTGGTGCAGGGAAGCGGTGGTCTGTGTGCTAAATTCCATGAGGGTTTCCCGTGTGCGTCTGTATGATGCGGTCGATTATCCCGCATATTCTCCCATGTCTCTATTCAAACGCTCTGTCGTCAGCGAGATCACCAGTCACGCTGGCGTTGTCTTTTCCACGTTGCTCATCGTGTGGCTCAGCGTGCTGCTCGTGCGCCTGCTCGGTGAAGCGGCGGGCGGCAACATCGGGGCGGACGTCGTGCTCGTGCTGGCCGCGCTGTCCACCATCACGGCCCTGCCGACCATCCTGGCGGTGTCGATCTTCATCGCGGTGCTCACCACCGTCACGCGCAACTATCGCGAATCCGAAATGGTGGTGTGGTTCGCCAGCGGCCTGTCGCTGGCCGATTGGCTCAAGCCGGTGCTGCGGGTTGCCGTGCCGGTGGCCATCGCGGTGGCGGGACTGACGCTGGTGGCTGCGCCCTGGGCCTACCGCCAGATCGGCGAATACCACGAACGCTTCGAGCAGCGCTCGGACCTGTCCAAGGTCACGGCGGGGCAGTTCGCGGAATCCGCCGGTGGCAACCGCGTGTTCTTCGCCGAAGACCCGGCCAAGCCTACCGATGAGCTGGGCAATGTGTTTGCCCGCGAAAACGGACCCGAGTGGCTCAGCGTGCTTACCGCCGCCAGCGCCCACAGCGAAACCCTGCCCAACGGCGACCGCTTCCTGGTGCTGGGCGAAGGCCATCGCTACGACCTCAAACCCGGCACGCCCGAGATTCGACTGGTGCACTTCGACAAGTACGGGCTGCGCCTGGAAAGCAAGGGCGGCGACGATCCGGTCGCCTCGGCCCGCGCCGCCGCCGAGCGCTCGTCCAAGGCCCGCACCACGCCGCAACTGATGGCCGACAACACCACCAGCAGCTGGTCGCAGGTGATGTGGCGGATCTCGTTGCCGCTGGCCGCGCTGAACCTGGCGCTGCTGGCGATTCCGCTGGGCGCGGTGAATCCGCGTCTGGGCCGTTCGGGCGACCTGCTCATCGCCGGCCTGGTGGGCCTGCTGTACATGAACCTGATCAACCTGTCGCGCGCCTGGATCTCCAACGGCAAGCTCAGCTTCGGCGTGGGCACGTTCGCGATCCACATCATCGTGGCCATGCTGACGGCCTTCCTGTTGATGCGCCGCCTGCGGGTCAAGGCGCCCAAGACCAGCTAAGGCTGGGGCCCGCGCCCAATGGCGCGGGCGATCACCTGCCCCGGCACGCCGCCGCAGCGCGCGCCGGGTTCACGGCAGGTACTTCATCGTGCCGCGCTTGCCGGCCAGCAGGTCGGCGTTCTTGAGCACCGACTTGCGGATGAATTCCCACAGCACCGTCACGCGCTTGAGCTTGCGCAGGTCTTCGTGGCAGTACATCCAGAACGACCGCGTGATCTCCACTTCGTTTTCCAGCACAGGCTTGAGCCGCGGGTCCTGTGCGGCGATGAAGCACGGCAGGATGGCCAGCGACTGCCCCTGCAGCGCGGCGTGGTACTGCGCCACCACGCTGGTGCTGCGCAACACCACCCGGCTCGCGGGCAGCAGGTCTTCCAGGTAGCGCAGGCGTTCGCTGAACAGCAGTTCGTCGACATAGCCGATGAAGCTGTGGCCGGCCAGGTCGGCGCGGCTCTGGATGGGCGGGTGGCGTGCCAGGTAACCCGGGGTGCCATACAGGCGCAGGGTGTAGTCGCACAGTTTGCTGCAGACGTACGGACCGCGCTGGGGGCGTTCGATGGTGATGGCCAGGTCCGCTTCACGCTTGGACAGGCTGACAAAGCGCGGCACGGGCAGGATGTCCAGGGTGATGTGCGGATAGCGTCGCTGGAAGTCGGCGGCCAACGGCGTCAGCACATAGCTGCCGAAGCCCTCGGTGGCGCCGATGCGCAGGTGGCCCGACAGCGCCTGGCCGATGCCCGACAGGTTCTCGCGGGCGGTATGCACCGTGCTTTCCATCTGCTCGGCGTGCACGAACAGGCGCTGGCCGTCTTCGGTCAGCACGAAGCCGGCACTGCGCGATTTTTCGAACAGCAGAGTGTCCAGTTCGCTTTCCAGCGCGCGGATGCGCCGTGACACCGTGGTGTGTTCGACCCCCAATTTGCGCGCGGCCGCGCTGACCCGCTGGGTGCGCGCCACTTCCAGGAAATACCGCAGGCTGTCCCAATCCAGCACGTTTTTCGCCCCGATCTTGATTGTGCATTGATGCACAAGGAATGTGCATTTCTAGTGTTGCTTGTTGATTTTCACACATCTACACTGGGTCGGCAGGCCCTAGGGCAATGCTCCTGGGGACCGCAGGCCGCAAAGACGGCGCCATAACGCATAAATCTCAGGAGACAAATCCATGGAATTGCACGTACGCGGGCTGGCCGCAGGCTTGTGTCTGGGCGCTGCGCTGGTAGGTCAGGCGCAGGCGGCGGACAAGCCGCCGGTGAAGATCGGCATTCTGACGGACATGTCGGGCACCTATGCCGGCATGGGCGGGGCAGGTTCGGTGGCCGCGGCGCAATTGGCCATCGACGATTGCCTGGCGGCCGAGTGCAAGGGCATGAAGATCGAGCTGGTCTCGGCCGACAACCAGAACAAGGCGGACGTGGGCGCGGCCAAGGCGCGCGAATGGTTCGACCGCGACGGCGTCACCGCCATCGCCGACCTGACCAACTCCGCGGTGGCGCTGGCGGTGCAGGGCATTGCGCGTGAAAAGAACAAGGT
Organism: Achromobacter sp. NCFB-sbj8-Ac1-l; assembly: GCF_052695805.1. NCBI lineage: Bacteria > Pseudomonadati > Pseudomonadota > Betaproteobacteria > Burkholderiales > Alcaligenaceae > Achromobacter > Achromobacter sp. NCFB-sbj8-Ac1-l. The sequence continues at coordinate 1,446,722 of NZ_CP199812.1, forward strand.
CGTGATGTTCTCTGGCCCGGCCACCACGGCGCTGACCAACAAAGAGTGCTCGCCGGTCGGTTTCCACTGGATGTTCGACACGTATTCGCAGTCCGCCGGGGGCGCCAAGGCCACCGTCAAGGCGGGCGGCAAGTCCTGGTATTTCATCACCGTCGACTATGCCTTCGGCCACTCGCTGGAAGCCGACACGGCCAAGGCGGTCAAGGCGCTGGGCGGCACGGTCGCCGGCAGCGTGCGCCATCCGCTGAACGCGCCCGACTTCGCTTCCTATCTGTTGCAGGCGCAAAGTTCCAAGGCGCAGGTCGTGGCGCTGGCCAACGGCGGCCAGGACACGGTCAACGCGGTCAAGCAGGCGCGCGAGTTCGGCATCGTGGCGGGAGGGCAGCGGCTGGTGTCGCTGCTGATCTTCCTGTCGGACCTGCGCGCGCTGGGGCTGGAAAGCGCCCAGGGGCTGTCGTACGTGGACGGCTTCTATTGGGATTACGACGATGCCTCGCGCCTATGGGCCACGCGTTTCGAGAAGGCCTTCCGCGGCCTCAAGCCCACCATGACGCAGGCCGGCGTGTATTCCAGCGTGCTGCACTACCTGCGTTCGGTCGCCGCTTCGGGCAGCACCGACGGCAAGGTGGTGGCCGACAAGATGCGCGAGCTGCCGATCAAGGACCCGATCATGCGCAATGCGTCGATCCGCCCCGACGGCCGCGTGATTCACGACATGTATTTGTACGAAGTGAAAAAGCCGTCCGAATCCAAGGGCGGTTGGGACTATTCCAAGCTGGTCGCCACCATTCCGGCCGCCGAGGCCTTCCAGCCGCTGGCCGATTCGACCTGCCCGCTGGTACAGAAGTAGGACGCGTCGGCGCCGGCCGGCCAGGGGCCGGCCGGCGCTGACCGCAAAGAACCCTGAACGCGGATTCCATCCGCATCGATAAAGCAGTGTGAGGAGCATCAAATGAGTGAAGTCCCCCGCGTTCCGCTATTGATCGGCGGCAAGCTCGTGCAGTCCAAGACCACCGAATGGCGTGACGTGATCAACCCCGCCACGCAAGAGGTCGTCGCCAAGGTGCCCTTCGCGACGCGCGAAGAGCTGGACCTGGCGGTCTCCAATGCCAAGGAAGCCTTCAAGACCTGGCGCAACAGCGGGCAGGGCGCGCGCATGCGCGTCATGCTGAAATTCCAGGAACTGCTGCGCGCCAACACCGGCAAGCTGGCCGAGATGATTACCCGCGAACACGGCAAGACCCTGCCGGACGCCGAGGGTGAAGTGGGCCGTGGCCTGGAAGTGGTGGAGCACGCCTGCTCGATCGCCAACCTGCAACTGGGCGAATATGCCGAGAACGCCGCATCCGGCATCGACGTCTACACCCTGATCCAGCCGCTGGGCGTGTGCGCCGGCATCACGGCGTTCAATTTCCCCGTGATGCTGCCTTGCTTCATGTTCCCGATCGCGGTGGCCTGCGGCAACACGTTCGTGCTCAAGCCGTCCGAGCAGGACCCCACCGCCTCGCTGTTCCTGGCCCAACTGGCCCTGGAAGCCGGCCTGCCCCCGGGTGTGCTGAACGTGGTCCATGGCGGCCCGGATACGGCCAACGGCCTGTGCGAGCATCCCGACATCAAGGCGGTGTCGTTCATCGGTTCGACCCGCGTGGGCACCGAGATCTACAACCGCGCCTCCGCCGCGGGCAAGCGCTGCCAGTCGATGATGGGCGCCAAGAACCACTGCGTGATCCTGCCGGACGCCGATCCCGACGTGGCGCTGAACCAGCTGGTGGGCGCCGCTTTCGGCGCGGCCGGCCAGCGCTGCATGGCCTCGTCGGTGGCCGTGCTGGTGGGCGATGCCCGCAACTGGCTGCCCGATTTCGTCGAGCGCGCCAAGAAGCTGAAGGTCAATTCGGGCATGGACCGCGCGGCCGACCTGGGCCCGCTGGTGTCGCCCAACGCCAAGAAGCGCGTCGAAAGCCTGATCCAGAAGGGCGTGGACGAAGGCGCCAAGCTGCTGCTGGACGGCCGCAACCTGAAGGTCTCGGGCTTCGAGCAGGGCAACTTCGTGGGTCCCACGGTGTTCGACGGCGTGACCGAAGACATGACCATCTACACCGAGGAAATCTTCGGGCCGGTGCTGTGCGTGGTGGGCGTGGAAACGCTGGAAGAGGCGGTGGAATTCGTCAACCGCAACCCCAATGGCAACGGCGTGGCGCTGTTCACGCAGGATGGCGGCGCGGCGCGCTACTTCCAGAACAACATCGACGTCGGCCAGGTCGGCATCAACGTGCCGATCCCGGTGCCGGTGGCCTGGTTCAGCTTTACCGGTTCGCGCGGCTCGAAGCTCGGCGACCTGGGCCCCAATGGCAAGCAGGCGGTGCAGTTCTGGACCCAGACCAAGACCGTCACCGCGCGCTGGTCGGCCCATGCCAAGACCGTGAACACGACGATCTCGATGCGCTGAAAGAGGGACGCCTTGCGCCTAAGCTTATATCAATAAGTCATATAACAAGGCGTCCTTATTACTTATAATTGGTCCGTCTATCAGGGGCCAATTCATGAACCTGCAGCAATTTCGTTTTGTGCGCGAAACCATCCGGCGCGACTTCAATCTGACCGAAGCCGCCCGGATGCTCTATACCTCCCAGCCGGGCGTGTCCAAGGCGATCATCGAGTTCGAGGACGAACTCGGCATCAAGATCTTCGAACGTCACGGCAAGCGCATCAAGGGGCTGACCAAGCCCGGCCTGGCGGTTTCGCAGGTGATCGACCGCATCATGCGCGAAGTCGACAATCTCAAGAAAGTCAGCGATGAATTTGCCCGCCGCGACGAAGGCGGCCTGGTGATCGCCTGCACCCACACCCAGGCCCGTTACCTGCTGCCGCGCGTCATTCCGGCGTTCCGCAAGCAATTCCCCAAGGTGCATCTGTCGTTGGCTGAAGGCAGCCCCGCGCAACTGGCCGAAATGGTGCTGCACGAACAGGCCGACCTGGCGCTGGCGACCGAATCCCTGGCGCTGACCCCGGGCCTGGCGACGTTGCCTGTCTATGCCTGGGAACACACGGTGGTAGTGCGTCCCGACCATCCGCTTGCCGAACTGACCTCCAGCGCTGCCAAGCGCCTGTCCCTGGCGCAACTGGCCGAATTCCCCATCGTGACCTATGACCGTGCCTTTACCGGCCGCAGCACGATCGACGAGGTCTTCGCCAACCAGGGTATCCATCCGGACATCGTGCTGGAGGCCATCGACGCCGACGTGATCAAGACCTACGTGGATGTGGGCCTGGGCATCGGCATCATCGCCGGCGTGGCCTACGACCCGCGGCGCGATTCGAACCTGGTGGGACTGCCCGTCGGGCACCTGTTTGGCACGCACACCACTCGCGTGGGGGTGAAGGCCGGTGTGTTCCTGCGCGATTACGTCTATACCTTCCTGGAAATGCTGGCGCCATCATTGACCCGCGCGGTCGTGACCGAGGCGGTGCAGGGCACGCCCAAGTAGGCGTGGCCGGCTTTGGAGGCCCTGGGACAAAGCGCGGCCCTTTGCGGGAGCCGCGTTTTTTTTGGCTGCGCAGGCGTCTCGGGGAAGGGGGGAGCGGGGGTCTTCCTATGCGTTCCCATGAGCTCATAAAAATAATTAAATAAGAACTGATCTCATTTAAGTTGACTAAAAAATAGGAATCATTATCATTACATCCAGTCTCAACGACCCAGTGAGGTTCAACATGACGGCAGGATTGAGTGCAGTGGTAGTGGGCGCCGACAGGCTCGGCAACATTCCGGATCTGCTTAAAGGACACAATATTTCGATCACGCACCACATCAGTGGCCGTGACCCCTCGCATCAGAAGAAGACGCTGCAACTGCCCTCGGGCACCCAGCTGGTCATTTTGCTGACCGACTTCCTGGGCCATAACGTCATGAAAACGTTCCGCAATGCGGCGCAGCGCGGCGGCATCCGGGTCGTGGCTTGTCGCCGTTCGGTGTGCAGCATGCAGCAGGCGCTGCAGCAGTGCGGCCTGTGCACGGGGGCCGCTGTCCACTGACGGCTTGCCGCGCCGCCGCGGACACAGAAAAACTGGGGAGGCCGAAACGGCCTGCGGCCCCACGGCCGCGAAGAGAAATGAAAAACGCCGCCGGACTGGGCAGTCCGGCGGCGTTTTGCTGTTTGGGGGATGGCGCGAGGCGGCGCGTCGTGCGACGCTAGCCGCACCGGGGCTATCAGTTGGCCGCGCGGGCCGAGGCCATCAGGCTGTTGTCCAGGCGGCGGGCGCCGTTGTAGCGCTTGGTCCAGTACGCCATGGTCATGTTTTCGACACGCACCACGCCACCGGCGCTGGGCGAGTGCACGAAGCGGTCGTCGCCCAGGTAGATGCCCACGTGGGAATACCGGCGGCCCATGGTGTTGAAGAAGACCAGGTCGCCGGCCTTGAGTTCGTTCTTGTCGACAGAAACACCCTGCTGGGCGATTTCGGCGGCGTTGCGGGGCAGTTTCAGGCCCAGCGAGCGTTCGGCGGAATAGGCCACCAGGCCGCTGCAATCGAAACCGGTATCGGGGGAACTGCCGCCGAAGCGATAGCGGATACCCAGGTAGTTCAGGGCTTCGCTGACCATGGCGTTGTCGCTGTTGACGCCCGATTGGGTGCGCTGGCGGTCACGCTTGAATTTCTGTACCACCAGCATGCCGATGGGGTCATCGGCGGTGGCGACCCATTCCGTTTCGTACGGATCGATCTCGGACGAATAGGCGGTGGACTTTTGATGAGTGCCTGCACAACCCGCCAGACCCGCGACGCACGCCATCAGCGCCAGCAAACGCAGACCGCGGTGTGCTTGGCCAGTGGATGAATTCAGTCGCGCGCTTTTGGAGTGTCGATGCATTCGCCTGGGGATGATTGCCACTTTTTCGCAGATCAGAAGCAATAAAGCGTCAAAAACGCTAAAAAACACCTGAATAGCTGGAATAAAGCAGCGAATCAACAGATATGTTGTCACAACTTCGCGGGGATTCTACCAAACTTTTAAGACTGGTTCGTTACTGTAACCAGCCCGGCGCCCGTGAGGCGTAGACGCGTGGCAGAATTTTTTGACCTGGGGCAAGCCTGGTGCAAGGTTTGCCCACCAAAATGACCGAAGGATTCAAAAAGAAAGCAATCAGCCTTAAGGCGTATGCACAATAACAGGAGACAAAAATGCAAAAAACCAGGGATTTCCATTACCGCTCGGTCCACGATCGTGATGCGTTCTGGCGCGAGGAGGCCAGCCGGGTGCACTGGGAGACGCCATTCGAGTCGGTCCTGGACTTTTCCCGGCCGCCCTTCGCCAAGTGGTTCGTGGGCGGCAAGACCAACCTTTGCTACAACGCGGTGGACCGTTGGCTGCCCACCCAGGCCGACAAGCCGGCCCTGATCTGGGTGTCGACCGAGGTTGATCGCGAACGCATCTACACGCGCCAGGACGTCTACGACGAGGTCAATGCCGCCGCCGCCATGCTGCGCGACCTGGGTGTGGGCCGGGGCGACCGGGTGCTGCTGTACATGCCGATGGTGCCCGAGGCCGTGTTCACCATGCTGGCCTGCGCCCGCATCGGCGCGGTGCACTCGGTGGTGTTTGGCGGATTCGCCTCGGTCAACCTGGCGCAGCGCATCGACGATGCCGCGCCCAAAGTGATCGTGTGTACCGACGGCGGGTCGCGCGGCGGCAAGGTGGTGCCCTACAAACCGCTGCTGGACCGGGCGCTGACCCTGTGCAAGACGCCGCCGGCCTCGGTGGTCGTGTTCGACCGCGGCCTGGCGCCGTTCGAGCCGGTGGCGGGGCGCGACCTGGACTACGCCACGCTGCGCGCCGCCCAGCATGGGGTGCACGTGCCCGTGACCTGGCTGGAATCGTCCGAACCCAGCTACATCCTGTATACGTCCGGCACGACAGGCAAGCCCAAGGGCGTGCAACGCGACACGGGCGGCTATGCCGTGGCGCTGGCGTCGTCGATGGAATACCTGTTCAACGGCCGCGCCGGCGACACGTTCTTCTGCACCAGCGACATCGGCTGGGTGGTGGGGCACTCCTATATTGTGTATGGGCCGCTGATCGGCGGGCAGGCGACCGTGCTGTACGAGGGCACGCCGGTGCGTCCGGACGGGGCTGTCCTGTGGAAGCTGGTCGAGCAGTTTGGCGTCAACACGCTGTTTTCGGCCCCCACGGCAGTGCGGGTGCTCAAGCGGCAGGACCCGGCGCTGCTCAAGAAGCACGACCTGTCCACCCTGCGGGCGGTGTACCTGGCGGGCGAGCCGCTGGACGAGCCCACGGCGCAATGGATTTCGGAAGGCCTGGGCAAGCCCATCATCGACAACTACTGGCAGACGGAATCCGGCTGGCCGATCCTGTCGGCGCAGCCGGGCGTGGAAAAGGTGGCCACGCGTTATGGCAGTCCGTCGTTTCCGGTGTATGGCTTCGATGCGCGCATCGTCAGCGAGTCCAGCGGCGAAGACCTGGGCGCCAACGAGAAAGGCGTGGTGGCGATCGTGCCGCCGTTGCCGCCCGGCGCCATGTCCACCATCTGGGGCGACGACGAACGTTTCGTCCAGACCTATTTCACGTCGATTCCCGGCCGCCAGGTCTATTCCACCTTCGACTGGGGCCTGGTCGATGCGGACGGCTACTGGTTCATCCTGGGCCGCACCGATGACGTGATCAACGTGGCGGGCCACCGCCTGGGCACGCGCGAGATCGAGGAATCGGTCAACAGCCACAGCGGCATCGCCGAATGCGCGGTGGTGGGCGTGGCCGACGCGCTCAAGGGCCAGGTGGCGATGGCCTTCGCCGTGCTGAAGAATCCCGCGATGGCGGACGCATCCGAGGGCGCAAAGCAGCTGGAAGCGGATATCATGCGGCTGGTGGAAGATCAGCTGGGCGCAGTGGCGCGGCCCGCCCGGATCCGGTTCGTGGGCGCCTTGCCCAAGACCCGCTCCGGCAAGGTATTGCGCCGCGCGATCGTCGCCGTCTGCGAAGGTCGCGACCCCGGAGACCTGACCACCATCGAAGACCCCACCGCCCTGGAACAGATCAAGGAGTCGCTGCAATGAACACCAAACCCGTGCTGACCGCCGAAGACGTCAAGAAAATCCTGGCCGCGGCCGAAGCACACGCCCTGCAGAACAAGTGGGCGGTCACCATCGCCGTGTCGGACGATGGCGGCCATCTGCTGGGCATGCTGCGGCTGGACGACGCCGCCCCCATCTCTTCGCACATCGCGCCGGCCAAGGCCAAGACCGCGGCCCTGGGCCGCCGCGAATCGCGCGTCTACGAAGAAATCATCAACAACGGCCGCTACTCCTTCCTGTCGGCGCCGCTGATCGAAGGCATGCTGGAAGGCGGCGTGCCTGTGATCGCCAACGGCCAGGTGGTCGGCGCCGTCGGCGTGTCGGGCGTGAAGTCCACCGAAGACGCCCAGATCGCCCAGGCGGGCATCGCCGCGCTGGGCCTGTGAACCCAGAAGAATCGCGGCAGCCGCCGGCGGGCCAGGTGCCCGCCGGCCTTGCCGCGCCGGCCGACGGGGCTGCGGACTCCGGTCCGCTGAACCCCGGCGTGGCCAAGCGCGAAGTCTGGGCCTGGGCCATGTACGACTTCGCCAATTCCGGCTACACCACCGTGATTCTCACGGCGGTGTTCAGCACCTATTTCGTTGGCGTGGTCGCCGGCCGTGCGCCGTGGTCCACGCTGGCCTGGACGGCGGCGCTGTCGCTGTCCTACCTGCTCATCATGCTGACCATGCCCACGCTGGGTGCGCGGGCCGATGCCCGTGCCGCCAAGCGGCGCCTGCTCTACACCAGTACCACCGGCTGCGTGGCGGCCACGCTGGTGCTGACCCAGGCGGGACCGGGCGACGTCTGGCTGGCCCTGGCGGCGATCGTCGTCTCCAATTACTGCTATTGCATCGGCGAATCCATGGTCGCGGCCTTTCTGCCCGAGCTGGCCAGGCCGTCGGCGCTGGGCCGGGTGTCGGGCTGGGGCTGGAGCTTCGGCTACTGCGGCGGCATGCTCACGCTGGGCCTGTCGCTGTGGGTGGTGACGCTGTCCGAAGCCAATGGCCTGGACGCCCAGCATTTCGTGCCCCGGGTCATCCTGGTGACCTGCGCCGTGTTCGCGTTGGCGGCGTTGCCGTCGTTCTTCCTCTTGCGCGAGCGTGCCAGGCCGCTGGCTGAACCCAAAGAGGCGCTGGACGTCTTCAAGCGCCTGGCGTTCGCGTGGCGCGAAACCGGCCAGCACTTTCCCGAATTCCGCCGCCTGTTGATGTGCATCGCCTGCTACCAGGCAGGCATCTCGGTGGTCATCACCCTGGCCGCGGTGTACGCGTCCGAGGTCATGGGTTTCAGCACCCCGCAGATCATGCTGCTGGTGTTCACCGTCAATATCGGCGCGGCCGCGGGCGCGTTCTCGTTCGGCTACGTGCAGGACCGCATCGGCCACAAGCCGGCATTGGCCATCACCTTGTGCGGCTGGATCGTGATGGTGCTGGTGGCCTATGCCGCCGTCACGGCGCCGGTGTTCTGGGTGGCCGCCACGCTGGCGGGCCTGTGCATGGGTACCACGCAAAGCGCGGGCCGCGCGATGACCGGCGCGTTGGCGCCGGCCGGACGCCTGGCGGAATTCTTCTCGCTCTGGACCTTCGCGGTGCAACTGGCCGCCGTCATCGGGCCATTGACCTACGGCCTGGTCACCTGGCTCACGCACGGCAACCACCGCCTGGCCATCCTGGTGACCGGACTGTTCTTCGTGGGCGGCCTCATCCTTTTGTCGCGCGTGGACATGGCGCGCGGCCTGGCACGGCGTGTTGCCTAGCGCCACGGCCGTTCGCCGCAACTGATATTCTTATGAAGTTCCGGACGTTGCCCCGCGCGCCTTGCAGTGCGCGGCGTCCGGTGGGTTTGCGTTTGCGCAGTCAGGTTGTCGATGCCGTTGCCGCCCTGGCCGGCGGTTGCACGCTTGCGGTGATGCGGGCTCTGGCCCGCATTTTGCGTAAGGTGCCCGTAAGAGCGTGGCGATACGGTTGCGAGTGGGCAATAAAAGAAAACGGCATCAACAACAGAATCACAGATTGGAGACAAGATCATGTCGAATGCTATTGAGTCCGTACTGGTAGAAACCCGGGTCTTTCCGCCGCCCGAGCGCGCGGCCCAAGGCGCCGCGATTCCCAGCATGGACGCCTACAACGCGCTGTGTGCGCAGGTCGAAAAGGACTTCGACGGCTTCTGGGCCGGCCAGGCCCGCGACAACCTGCAATGGACCAAGCCGTTCACCGAGGTGCTGGACGAATCGAATGCGCCGTTCTATCGCTGGTTCGGCGACGGCGAACTGAACGTCTCGGCCAACTGCCTGGACGTGCACCTGACCAACGGCAATGCCGACAAGACCGCCATCATCTTCGAGACCGACGATGGCAAGGTCAACAAGGTCAGCTACCGCGAACTGCTGGCCCGCGTGTGCCGCTTCGCCAACGGCATTGCCGCGCTGGGCTACAAGAAGGGTGATCGCGCCATCATCTACATGCCCATGTCGATCGAAGCCGTGGTGGCCATGCAGGCCTGCGCGCGCCTGGGCGTGACGCACTCGGTGGTGTTCGGTGGCTTTTCGGCCAAGAGCCTGCAAGAGCGCATCGTCGACGTGGGCGCCTCGCTGGTCATCACCGCCGACGAGCAGGTGCGCGGCGGCAAGACCATTCCGCTCAAGCCCGCCGTGGAAGAAGCCATCGCCATGGGCGGCTGCGAGGCCGTGCGCAAGGTCATCGTCTACCGCCGCACCGGCGGCAAGGTGCAATGGAACGACAGCCGCGACCTCTGGATGCACGATGTCGAAGCCGGCCAGCCCGACACCTGCGAACCGGTGCCGGTCAATGCCGAGCATCCGCTGTTCATCCTGTACACGTCCGGTTCCACCGGCAAGCCCAAGGGCGTGCAGCATTCGTCGGCGGGTTACCTGCTGTGGGCGCTGTTGACCGTCAAGTGGACCTTCGATGCCCGCAAGGACGACGTCTATTGGTGCACGGCCGACGTGGGCTGGGTCACCGGCCACACCTACATCACCTACGGCCCGCTGGCCGCCGGCCTGACGCAAGTGGTGTTCGAAGGCGTGCCCACGTTCCCCAACGCCGGCCGCTTCTGGGACATGATCGCGCGCCACAAGGTCACCACCTTCTACACGGCGCCGACCGCGATCCGTTCGCTGATCAAGGCGGCCGAGGCGGCGCCCGAAACCCATCCGTCCAAGTTCGACCTGGACAGCCTGCGCATCATCGGCACGGTGGGCGAGCCCATCAATCCCGAAGCCTGGATGTGGTATCACAAGAACATCGGCCGCGAGCGCTGCCCGATCGTCGATACCTGGTGGCAGACCGAAACCGGCGGCCACATGATCACTCCGCTGCCGGGCGCCACGCCCACCAAGCCTGGTTCCTGCACGCTGCCGCTGCCGGGCATTGCCGCGGCCATCGTGGACGAAACCGGTGGCGACGTCGACCAGGGCAATGGCGGCTTTCTCGTCATCAAGCGTCCGTGGCCCGCCATGATCCGCAACATCTGGGGCGACCCCGAACGCTTCAAGAAGAGCTACTTCCCGCCCGAATTGCGCGGCTACTACCTGGCCGGCGACGGCGCGCAGCGCGATGCGGATGGCTACTTCTGGATCATGGGCCGCATCGACGACGTGCTGAACGTGTCGGGCCACCGCCTGGGCACCATGGAAGTCGAATCGGCGCTGGTGGCGCACGAGCTGGTGGCCGAAGCCGCCGTGGTCGGTCGGCCCGATGACACGACCGGCGAGGCCGTGGTGGCGTTCGTGGTGCTCAAGGGCGCCCGTCCCGAAGGCGCCGATGCGCAAGCCATCGCCAAGACGCTGCGCGACTGGGTGGCCAAGGAAATCGGCCCCATCGCCAAGCCCAAGGACATCCGCTTTGGCGACAACCTGCCCAAGACCCGCTCCGGCAAGATCATGCGGCGCCTCTTGCGCGTGGTGGCCAAGGGCGAAGAAGTGACCCAGGACGTCTCGACGCTGGAAAATCCGGCGATCCTGGATCAGTTGTCCAAGCCGCTGTAAACGGCGCGCGCCGTCCGCCTTCCGGACGGCGCGGGCCGATCCCGCGCCGCGGGAGCATAATGCGAGATGCCCATACCGGTTTGCCGGTATGGGCATCGTCGTTTTGTTCCCCTTCAATGCTTTTACCGGAGACGCCGCCGTGAGCCGCAGCAGTTTCGATCGCGCAGGGCTTGCCCTGATGTTCAGCACCATCCTCGTGTGGGCAGGCAGCTGGATCGCGATGAAACTGATCGTGCCTTACATCGGCCCCTTCGATTTCGTGGCGCTGCGCTATGTGGTGGGCGCGCTGGTGCTGTTCGCGCTGGTGATCGCCACGCGCCGGCCCCTGGCCATGCCGCCCTGGAAACTGACCCTCTTGATCGGCTTGACCCAGACCGCCGGGTTCCAGGGCTTCGTGCAGACCGCGTTGGTGTCCGGCGGCGTGGGCAAGGTGTCGCTGATGGCCTATACGATGCCGTTCTGGGTCGTGCTGTTTGCCTGGGGGCTGCTGGGCGAGCGGCCGTCGGCGCGTCATGGCGCGGGCATCGGCCTGGCGGCGATCGGACTGGTGCTGTTCATCGAACCCTGGCATGGCCTGGGCGACCTGAAACCCGTATTGCTGGGGTTGGGCAGCGGGCTGTGCTGGGGCGTGGGCACCGTGCTGTCCAAGCGCATGTTCGACCGCCATGCGCCGGATGTGATGACGTTCACCGCGTGGCAGATGCTGTTCGGCGGGCTGGCGGTGACGCCGGTGGCGTTGCTGGTGCCGCAGATTCCCGCGCAGTGGGGCTGGCAGCTCTGGACCGGCATGACCTACATCGTGCTGATTGCCACCGCGGCGGGCTGGCTGCTGTGGCTGCAAGTGGTGCGGCGGGTGCCGGCGTCGATTGCCGGACTGTCCAGCCTGGGCGTGCCCGTGGTGGCGATGCTGATGGCGTGGGCGGTGCTGTCCGAACGCCCGTCGGTGGCCGAGCTGGGCGGCATGGCCTTGATTCTGGCCGGCATCTTCGTGGTGAGCCGCGCGGCGCCGGCCGCGCGCGCCCGTTGAACCCGCCCGTCTTTTACGAATTCCGTTTCCTATCCGAGGATGTCTTATGATCGATTTGCGCAGCGATACCGTTACCCGGCCGACCCCGGCCATGTTGCAGGCCATGACCTCTGCGCCGCTGGGCGATGACGTGATGGGCGACGACCCGACCGTGAACCGCTTGCAGCAGGCCGTGGCCGAGCGCGCCGGCAAGGCGGCCGGCCTGTTCTTCCCGTCCGGCACGCAGAGCAACCTGGCCGGGCTGATGGCGCATTGCGAACGCGGCGATGAATACCTGGTGGGCCAGCTCGCGCACACCTACAAGTACGAAGGCGGCGGCGCGGCCGTGCTGGCCAGCATCCAGCCCCAACCCATCGAGCATGCCGAAGATGGCTCGCTGCCCCTGGAAAAACTGGCCGCGGCATTGAAGCCCGAAGGCGATCCGCATTTTGCCCGTACTCGTTTGCTGGCGCTGGAGAACACCTTCCACGGCAAGCTCATTGCGGCCAGCTACATCCGGGCGGCCACCGACTGGGCGCGCGGACACGGCCTGGCCACGCACCTGGATGGCGCCCGCGTCTTCAACGCCGCCGTCGCCAGCGGCAAGCCGCTGGCTGAGATGTGCGAACCGTTCGACTCGGTCTCGATCTGCTTTTCGAAGGGCCTGGGCGCGCCCGTCGGGTCCGTGCTGGTGGGTAGCGCCGACTTGATCGCCCGCGCGCGCCGCTGGCGCAAGATGCTGGGCGGCGGCCTGCGCCAGTCCGGCGTGCTGGCCGCGGCCTGCCTGTATGCGCTGGAGCACAACGTCGACCGCCTGGCCGATGACCACGACAATGCACGCCAATTGGCCGAGGGCCTGCGCGGCATCGCGGGAGTACGCGTGCTGAGCCAGGACACCAACATGGTGTTCGCGGAATTCGAACCGGCGCGCTGCGACGCGCTGACCGCGGCGCTGGCCGCCGACGGCATCATGATGCGCGCCGTCTACGGTGGCCCGACGCGCCTGGTGACCCATCTGGACGTGTCCGCCGAGGACGTGCGCCGCGTGGTCGAGGCCGTGGCGCGCCACCTGGGCTGAACGGTGCGCAGTTGCCCACGCCGTCGCCACGGCGTGGGTGTTGTCAGGCAGGCGGGCCGTGCCGCCGGGCGCTGGCGTCAGGCCGCGGCGCGCAGCACGTCCGACAGCCCGGTGAACAATTCGTCGATCTGCGCCCGCTCGATGATGAGCGGCGGCGACAGCAGCATGGTGTCGCCGGCCGCCCGGATCAGGCAGCCGCGTTCCAGGCAGGCCTGGTGCACCGCGAAGCCGCGTTGCCCGGGCTTGCCGTCCTGCGGCGCCAGTTCGATGGCGGCCAGCAGGCCGATGTTGCGGATGTCCACCACGTGGGGCAGGCCCTTCAGGCTGTGGGCGGCGTCTTCCCAGTAACGCCATAGCTCGCGGCTGCGCTGGAACAGGCCTTCGCGCCGGAAGATGTCCAGCGTGGCCAGTCCGGCCGCGCAGGCCACCGGGTGGCCCGAGTAGGTGTAGCCGTGGGCCAGTTCGATGGCGCTGTCCGGGCCTTGCATGAAGGCGTCGTAGACAGGCTGGCGCACCAGCGTCGCACCCATCGGAATGGCGCCGTTGGTCAGCCCCTTGGCGCTGGTGATGAGGTCAGGCGTGACGCCGAAATGGGCCGATGCGAAGGCGCCGTCGATTCGGCCGAACGCGCAGATCACTTCGTCGAAGATCAGCAGGATGCCGTGCGCATCGCAGATCTGCCGCAGCTTTTGCAGGTAGCCCTTGGGCGGTACCAGCAGGCCGGTGGATCCGGCCACCGGCTCGACGATGACCGCGGCGATGGTGGACGCATCGTGCAGCGCCACGATGCGCTCGAGCGTGTCGGCCAGGTGTGCTCCCCAGTCGGGCTGACCGCGGGTGTAGGCCATGTGCTCGCGGTCGTAGGTGTGCGGCAGGTGGTCGACGTAGGGCAGCAGGTTGCCGAAGGGCTTGCGGTGGCCGCCGATGCCCGACACCGACAGGCCGCCGAAGCCCACGCCGTGATACCCGCGTTCGCGGCCGATCAGGCGCACGCGCTGGCCCTGGCCGCGGGCCCGGTGGTAGCCCAGCGCGATCTTGAGGGCGGTATCGACGGCCTCGGAACCGGAATTCGAGAAGAACACATTGGAAAAGCCGGCCGGGGCCTCCTGGCACAGGTTTTCGGCCAGCTCGAACGCCAGCGGATGGCTCATCTGGAACGACGGCGCGTAATCCAGCGTGTAGGCGGTGTTGCTGATCGCCTCGACGATCTCGGGGCGGCGATGGCCGGCATTCACGCACCACAGGCCCGCGATGCCGTCCAGCACCCGGCGTCCGTCCGGGCGGATGTAATGCATGCCTTCGGCGGCGCTGAACAGTACCGGGTCACGCTTGTAGCGCCGGTTGGCGGTGAAGGGCATCCAATAGGCTTCGGCGTTCAGGGCGGGGGATCGAGGGGCGGGCGACGACATGGGAATCCTGTTTTCGGGAAGTTCAGGGTCCGGCCATTTTGTATTAATACAAAGAAAAATACAATTCGGGCCGACGTATCCCTGGCGTCCCGGCCGCCCTGACCGTCAGGATGCCTGCCGTGAAGCCTGCAAATGGCGGCGCATCAACTGGGCTGCCCGTTCCTGGTCGCCGGCTTCCAGGGCGGCGATGATCTCCAGATGTTCCTGGGTGGATCCGACGTAGCGCGCGTCGCGGTGGAACGCGGCGTGTTCTTCCAGGCGTCGCAATTGGTTCTGTTGCTGCACGGCCTGCAGGATGTAGCGGTTGCCCGAGAAGCGCGCCAGCAGCTCATGGAAAGACGCGTTCAGGGCAAAGAATTCGGTGGCCGAGAAGTCGGCGTCCTGGCGCTGCGCCAGGGCCTCATGGGCGGCGCGCATGCGGGCCAGCGCATTGCGGTCCAGCTTGAAGGTCGGCTCCAGCAGGCCGGCGCATTCGATCGCCATGCGGAAACGGTAGCTTTCATCCAGGGCCGCGCGGCTTTCCAGGGAAGGCGCGAATTGCCAGCCGTGGCCTTTGCGCTTTTCGATCAGGCCGTCGGCCGACAATTGCAGCAGCGCCTTCACCAGCACGCTGCGCGGCGCGGGATAGCGTTGCAGCAGCTCGCTTTCGGTGAACTGATTGGGCAGCACGCGGGTGGCGCGGTCGTGGATCAGCCGGCGGTACAACTCTTGCTGGGTTGGGCCTGCGCCGGAGATGGCCGGCGGCGGCAGGGCACCCGTGTCGGCCACGGTGTAGCCGCTGTTGGGCCGATGCGTGATCAGGCCTTGCGTGGCCAGCAACCTGAGCGCGCCGCGCACGGGGGTGCGCGACACGTCATAGCTGGCCGCCAGCGCTTCTTCGGACAGGTGCGTGCCGGGCGCGTAGCGCCGGGCCAGGATGTCCTGGGCGATCAGGCGGGCCAGATCGACTTGCAGCGGGGTGGGGCGGGCAGGGGCGGCGGGGGGCATGGACGAGCGCAGGGGCGGCGGTGGGGCAATGGTAACGGACGGACAGGGCAAACCGGTCCGCGGTGACGCTCATGCGGACGGTATCCCCTGCGCGGAAGAAAAAAAAAGGCGTACCGACTTGCGTCGATACGCCCCAAGAGACCCGGTTGGCCCACCAGGCCCCTCTCCAGCGATATCCGCGCTTGCAAGCGGATATCCAGCGATCTTGCCTTCAGAAGCGCCAGCTGACGTTCACGGTACCCGTGTTCTGCTGGTTGCCGTTGCCGAACTGGCCGGAATAGGCCAGGCCGAGCGTGGCGCTCTTGCTCATGGCCATGTCCACGCCCAGCGCGACCACCGCGGCGTCGCGCGACAGCGGGGTGCCGGCCACCGTGAAGGGCTGGCTGCCGTCGAACGACATCGTGGTTTCCGGATTGACATCGCCGTAGGCATGGCGCCAACCCAGCGTGCCGCGCAGGCGGGCGGCGTTCTGGCCCATGTCGAACGTGGTCTGCGCATGCAGGCCCAGGGTGGTGGTGGCCACCTTGTTGCTGTTGCTGCGGCCGCTGAGCGCGGCGTCGCCGCCCGATTCCGAGAAGCCGCGGGTGCGCAGGTCGCTGAAGTCGGCGCCGACGAACGGTTCGAGCGTGACGCGGTCGTTCAGCGGGATGGCATAGCCGACTTCGGTGAAGACCTGGCCGGTGCTGGCGCTGTAGTCCGCCTTCAGGGCCTGCAGTTGGCCAGCCGCGTTGATGTTGCGCTTGCTGCTGACATCGTGCCACGTGTAGGCCACGCCCGCGCTGACGTTGAGCTTGCCCGCGCCGGCTTCAAAGGCCTTGCCGCCGTAGATGATCGCGCTGTAGCTGTCGACGTCGGTCTTGGCCGAGCGATCGTTCACGGTGATGCGGCTGCTGGTGTAGCCCAGCGCGCCGCCCAGGCGCCAGCCATTGCCTACGCCGTGGTCGCCACCGACGAACAGGCCGGCGTCGGTTTCGCGGGCCTTGGCCGCGTTGCCGTTGCCGTCCATGGTGCGCCAGTTGCCGAACACCTGCGCCCACATGGGTTGGGCGGCCGAGCGCGGCAGGGCGGACGCGTCGCCGCGGCCGACCTGGGCCGTGGCCGGGCCGGGCACCCAGCCGGCGTTCATGTTGGCGTGCAGGTGGGCCAGCGGCAGGTTCACCACGTTGTTGGTCACGTTCTGCATTGCCGATACGGTGCTGACGTGCGATTCGCCCGCCAGGTCGGCGAACACGCCGGCCGGGGCCCCTTCAGGCAGGTTCAGCACGCGGCTGTACAGGGCATTGGTGGTCGGCAGGCTTTGCAGCGCGCGGGCGGTCGAGCGCTGGTTGCTCGTCACGGCCAGGTCGGCGAACTCGATGGGACGGGTGGCGCCGCCCGAACCGCTCGAACCGCCGGGGGCGGCGGGCGGCGTGCCGGTGTCGACCGGGGGCGTGGCCGGGTCAACCGGCGGCGTGCCGGGATCGACCGGCACGGTCTTGAGGTCCACTTTCAGCACGACATCGTTGCCGTTGTAGGCAAGCTTGGGGTCCAGGAAGGCCAGGTTGCTGGAGACGCCGGTGAACTTGCTGCCGTTCAAGCCGCCGTCCGCCGTCAGGATGGTGTAGGCGGTGGAGGCCGCGTAGGTACCGCCGGAACCCACGTGCAGCACGGAACCGGCCAGGTTGGCCACGCCCAGCGCATGGACTTTGTCGCTTCTGCCGTCGGCGGTGGCGTCGACGCGGTAGGTCGAATTCGCGTCGAAGGTCAGGTCGCCGTTGACCTGCAGGGTGCCGACCGGGGTTGCCGTGGTGCCGGGCGACAGGGTCGCGCCGGCCAGCAGCGTGGTGGGGCCGACTTCGCCCGAACCGGCCAGCGTGCCGGCGACCGACAGCAGGCCCTTCACTTCGAAGCTGGCCATTGTCAGGGTGGCGTAGCTGGCCACCGTGACGTCGCGGCCGCGGATGATGGCCAGCGGGGTGTAGTCGGTGTTGATGTTGACAGTGCCGGCGCTGCCGTCGACCACGCCGTTGACGGTGCCGCCGTTGATGTCCAGCGTTCCCGAGCCCAATCGCACGATGCCGTTGATCGTGCCCGTGTTGGCGATCGACACGGGGGTGGTCGCGGCCGACACATCAATGGCGACACCGTCGAGCTTGCTGTTGATCGTGCCGGTATTGGTGATGCCGCGCCGAACCGTCGCGCCCGACACCACGAGGCCTGCGTCGATGGTGCCGCTATTGCTGATGCGTCCGCTGACCGTACTGCCGCCGGTCACCTCAAGGCCCACGCCGGTGCCGTAGCTGCCGGAGATGCGGCCAATGTTGACGATGTCGCCGGTGATCGAGCTGGCATTGCGAATGCTGATGGCCGTGTCGCCGGTCACCTGCCGGGTGGCTTCATTGCGGATCGAACCGTCCACGGTCGAAGCGTCGACCTTGATGCCCGAGCCCCCCGTGGCCGAGTTCCACACCGTGCCATTGTTGATGACGTTGCCCCGCAGGGTGGCGCCATTGATGATGTTGATGGAGACGTCGGTGCCGGTATTCGTGAGGTTGCCGCTTTGCGTCGTGCCGTCGAGATCTGCCGCGAAGGCGGTCGTGGCGGCCAGGGGCGAGAAGCTGACGGCCAGGACGAGCGCCAGCGGGGTGAGTTGGAAGCGGGGATGCATGTGTAGGGACCATGTAAATTTCGTGTCTGAAATATACCGATCATTGCATCGCCAAATCTGAGCAAATCTGAGCGCTTTGTAAGACGGCCAAAGAACGAGGAAATTGACCGATAAATAGGCAGAAAATGAATTCAGATGCCTGAAGTTATAGGCTTTCCGGATTGGCGCGAAAGATACAAACAGATGCTTTCGCGCAACATATTGTCGACAGCCGACATCGGGGGGGCGGCGTCAGCCTACCTTGCGTCGCGCTGCGGCAAGCTCAGCCGAAAGCACACCGGTTCGTCGCCGCCGGCACCCGCCAGCACCACCGTGCCGCCCAAGCGTTCGGCGATCGCCTTCACCAGATACAGCCCCAGCCCGGCGCCCGGGTGGCGCAGCGCGTTCTGGCCCCGATAGTATTTCTGGAACAGACGTTCCTGTTCTTCGGCGGGAATGCGGTTGCCGGGGTTGGCGACCTCGATGTGCAGGTTGTCGCCCTGGGCATGTACCGAGACGGCCACCGCTTCCCCGTCGGTGCAGTGCCGGTCCGCGTTCGCCAGCAGGTTGCGCAGGGCGATATGCAGCATGCTGGCATCGCATTGCAGCCTGTGTTCGCCCGGGCCATAGCGGCACTGGATGCGGCCGGGTGCGAAGTCCCGTTCCAGGTCGGCCAGCATGGCCGGCACGTCGCAACGGGCCAGGCGCAGTTCGGCCCGTGGTTCACGCATGCGGTCGTGGGTCAGGTATTCATCCACCAGCGCCAGCAGGCGCACGGCGGCGTCGCGGATGTTGCCGCAGCGCGCCAGGGTCTTCTCGGCCGGCGCCGCCAGGTTGCGCCCCAGTTGCTGTGCCGAGGTGGTGATGATTGCCAGGGGGGTACGGAACTCGTGCGACACCATGGCGACGAAGTCGCGCTGTTCGGCGAACACCTGCCGCTCTTTGTCCAGCGACGTACGCAGCTCGCCTTCCAGTTCCACGCGGCGTTCGATCTCGTTCTGCATCTCGGCCGTGCGCAGCGCGACTTCCTTTTCCAACCGGTGGCTGTGCTGCCGCGCCAGGTCCGCGGCCAGGTTGGCCTGCTGCCGCTCGCGGATGCGCCGTTGGCGTTCATGGCGGCCGACAATGTACAGGCTCAGCAGCAGCATGTGCAGCATGGTGCCCAGCGTCGACACGTATTCGGTAAACGTGTTGACCGGCAGCACGCCCAGATTGCGCAGGAAGGCGATCAGCACGCTGATGTAGAACACGCCGAAAGCCAGCGCGAAAAAGCGCGCCGGGCGCCAGCCGCGCTTGAGCAGGTAGACGGTCAGGGTCGAGAAGCCGACGATCGCCAGCAGGGCCAGCGTCTGGATGGGCTGCACGCCCCAGGCGTAGTGGCCGGACACGACCAGCGCCGAGCAGACGATCGCGATGGTCCAGACGATCCGGTCCAGCCACCGCACCGCCCGCGGATACAGCGTGGCCAGGTTCAATTGGCGGAAGGCGACACGCAGCGCCACCGGCAGGCTGATGGCGATGCCCACGCCCAGCAGGCGGTCGCTCCAGCCTACCGGCAGGCCCGTCAGTTGCTGCACCAGGCCCAGCGACAGCACCTCGTTGAAGACGCAGTTGCCGATATAGGCCAGGAACAGGCCGCTCATCGAGGCGCGAGTCACGAGCCAGAAGGCCCCGTGCGCGCAGATCAGCAGCAGATAGAAACCGAAGTACAGGCCGAACATCAGGCCTTCGCGGCGGGACTGGTTGTCGTAGGCCAGGCGCTGCCAGATTTCCAGCCGGGTCGCCAGCGCATTCTTGCTTTGCAGCCGCACCAGGATGACGTAGTTGCCGGGGGCGGGCGGCTCGAACGAGATCACGGGGCTGCGGTAGTCCACCGGCCAATCCTGGCGCGGCAGGTCTTCGCCGCTGCGTCCCAGCAATGTCCAATAGCCGTCCTGGCCCATATAGACCCGCACGTCATCGAGCAGCGCATTGCTCAGGCGCAGCATCCATCCGCCCTGGGGAATGCGGTCCACCCGCACCGGCAGGCGCAGCCACACCGTCGCGGGCGTGAAGCCCGCGCTCAAGCTGTCGGGCAGCGTGGTCCAGCCGGCTGCCTGGGCGACATCCGCGGCCCCGAGCTTGCCGCTCGCGTCGTCCAGCCGTTCGAGGTGACCGCCCGCGTACAGCATCCGCGCCTGTCCATCAAGGACCAGCGGCTCGCCACGAGCGGGGGCCGCGGCCGCCATGGCCGCGATCAACAATGCCAGCAGCCACAGCCACGCGTGCGCCGTGGGATAATGATTCCGTCTCATCAAGTCATGATTCCCGTGCAGCCGGCAAGATTACATCAGGGCCGGGGGAATCCGCCGCCGCACTCCATGCTTGAAGTCATTCTCCTCGAAGACGAACCCGTGCTGCGTCAAGAGCTTGGCGAGTTTCTCGACGAGTTGGGCTACGCACCGCTGTGCGTATCCAGCCTGCAGGAATTCGACCAACATTTCGACGCCGGCCGGCACCACCTGGCCGTCATCGACATCGGTTTGCCGGATGGTTGCGGCCTGGACCTGATCCAGCGCCTGCGCCGCGACGGCCAGCAGGTGGGCATCGTGGTGTTCAGCGCGCGCCAGACCAGCCCGGACAGGATCATGGGGCTGGGCATGGGGGCCGACCACTACCTGGGCAAGGGATGCGACCTGGATGAGCTTGCGGCCACGCTGGCCGCGCTGGTGCGGCGTCTGGGCCTGCCGCGGTCCGCGTCGAACCCGGGGCCCGACAGCTGGGTGCTGGATGTCGGCCCGCGCCGGCTGCTCATTCCAGGCGCGCCCGCCGTGCCGCTGTCGCAGCAGGACCTGACGGTGCTGCGTTGCCTGATGGACCAGCCCGGCGAAAACATCAGTCGCCGGCAGATCGTCGAAGCCCTGGGCGCCGATTACCTCGACTACGACCAGCGCCGCCTGGACACGCAGATGCGGCGCTTGCGCCGTCGTGTCGAGGCGGCCAGCGGCCAGGCGCTGCCCGTCAAGACCCTGCGCAACAGCGGTTACTGCTTCTACCAGGCCGCGCGAGTCCAGGCCTGATCCCCGTTCCCGATGGCCTGACCGGCTCAGCCGTGCCGTGCGCGGCTGTCGTCCGGCGCCTCGCCGCGTTCGTGCATGCCGTAGTCGCGCAGCACCTGCGCCACGCGCAGCCGGTAATGGGCGAACACGCCGCCGCGCCCGGCCTCCTGCGCCTGGCGATGCGATTCCAGCGAACGCCAGCGCTTGACCGCTTCTTCATCGCGCCAGAACGACAACGACAGCAGCTTGCCCGGCGTGGACAGGCTCTGGAAGCGCTCGACCGAGATGAAGCCATCGATGGATTTGAGTTCATCGATCAGGCGGGCGGCGATGCGCAGATAAGGATCGGGGTTGCCCTCGGCGGGCTCGACTTCGAATATCACGGCGATCATGGGAGGGTGTCCTTGGAATAGGCAAACAGGGGAATACGGGCATTGGGCAGGGGGCGATAGCGAACGCGCGCCGCCAGCGCGCAGGCATCGACGCCCGCCCGCAGCAGATGGACCAATGCACCTGTGGCATGCTGGCGCGCCAGGTCGCGACCGAGACAGGCATGGGCCAGGGCGCCGAAGGTCCAGTGGGACTGAGGCTGCACGGTCGCGGCGGCGGCCAGCACCAGCAGCACGGTGGCACCGGCCTCGATGCGCTGGCCGCCGATGTGGGCGGATTCGGCCAGGAAACGGCGCGTGTTGTGGATGGGGGGATCTTGTCGCAGCGTTGCGTCCACCCAGGCTTGGGCTTGTGTCGGTGTCCATGGGGCCGATGCGCCTTGCCGGCCGGCAAGCACCAGGGCGTTGCCCAGCAGACCGGCGCCCGCCTCGCAGGACTGGAACAGCAGGCCCGCGAGATTGGCGGCCAGCATGGTGGCGGGCAGGCCGGCGCGTGCGCCGTCATGGCGCAGTTCACGCAGGGCCGGGCTGGCGTCAGGGTGTGTCAGATGGGCGTGCAAGGTTGCCGACAATTGCCGGGCGGCGACGTGTGCGGCCGCAATGACAGGGGCCGGCGCGGCGGGCGTCAGCGCCGCGAGGAAATCGCGGATGTCGCGGGCGCACCCTTCCAGGATGTCGGGCGGTAATCCCAGGAACGCGGCCTGCGCGTGGACGGGGGCGGCATGCAGATAGCGATCGACATCCGCCGCGCAAGGGCCGGTGCCTGACGCTGTTTGCAGATCAGGCCATCGTGGGGTACAGGCTTGTTGCGATTGCCGCGCGAGGAAAGCGGCCAGCAGCGGCTTGATCCGGGCGTGCGATTCACCGTCCGTCATGCGCGCGAACTGGCCGAACAGCGCGCCCGCCGGGCCGCCGCAAACATTGTTGGGCACCGGCTCGGCCACGGGCCGCACGTGTGCGGCGGGATGGCGCATGACCTCCAGGATCAGCGCGGGACTGCTCACCACCCACAGGCTCAGCGAGGCGTCGTAATACAGCGGTCGGTCGCGGACAAGCGCGCGGTAATAGGGATAGGGATCGGGATGTACGACCGCCTGGAGCGGATCGAGCGGATCAGGGGCTGGCATGGCAGGTCCGGCGGGGAAACAGGGGCCAGTATCTCCCTGCCGCTCATGCAACGATTCGTTGGTGGCCGAACTATGCCTGCGCTGCGCCAGCCAGCAACGCGGCATAGCCGGCCCGCGAGTCGGGCCATTGCAGCGTCAGGCCGCTGGCCCGCAGGCGGGCGTTGCTGAGTTTCTTGCTGCCGATGTTGGCGGGGGCGGGGGCTTCGGCCGGGGCGGGGGCGCCGATCAGGCAGGCCAGGTCCGCGTACAGCACGTGCAGCGGCAGCGGGGTGTCGTCGCAGCCGATGTAGACCGGCTGCGCGTCGGGCAGCCGCGCCAGGTGGGCGATGGCGGCCGCGGCGTCGTCGATGTGGATGCGGTTGGCCCAATGCGGCGGCTGGGTCGGCGCGCCGGCCGCGCCTGCCCGCAGGCGTTCGATCAATTGCAGGCGGCCGGGGCCGTACAGGCCGGCAAAGCGGATCGTGGTGTGCGGCAGCGGCCGTGCGGCCAGTGCGGCTTCGGCCTCGAGCAGGATGCGGCCGTTGAAGCCTTGCGGCGCGGGCGGCGTGTCTTCGGTGACCCAGTCGCCATGGTGTTCGCCATAGACCGCGCTGGACGACACGAACACCACGCGTTCGACCTGGGACGTATCCAGCGCGTCCAGCACGCGGTTCAGTCCGTCGACGAACACGCCGCGGTAGGCGGCGGGGTCGCGTGCCCCGGCGGTGGCGACATGGATCACGCGGGTGATGCCGGCCGGCAGGGCCGGCAGGCCATCCGGCCGGGTGATGTCGCCTTGCAGCCAGTGGATGCCGCTGGCGTCGTCCGCGGGCGGGTGGCGGCGCAGCGCGAAAACCTGGTCGCCGCGCGCCAGCAGCAGACGGGCGGCACGTTGGCCGAGGTCGCCGCAACCGATGAAGAGCACGCGTTCAGCCATGTTGCGCGGCGCCGGTCACATGCCGCTGTAGACGGGCCCTTCGCCGCCTTGCGGGGCCACCCAGACGATGTTCTGGGTCGGGTCCTTGATGTCGCAGGTCTTGCAGTGCACGCAGTTCTGCGCGTTGATCTGCAAGCGGTCGTCGCCGTGGTCGTCCTTGACGAACTCGTACACGCCGGCCGGACAGTAGCGCGATTCCGGTCCGCCGTACTTGGCCAGGTTGACCTGCACCGGCACCGATGGGTCTTTCAGTGTCAGGTGGACGGGTTCGTTTTCATCGTGATTGGTGTTCGAGATGAACACCGAGCTGAGCTTGTCGAAGGTCAGCTTGCCATCGGGCTTGGGGTAGTCGATGCGGGCGCATTGCGACGCCGGCTGCAGGCAGGCGTGGTCCGGCTTGCTGTGGCGCAGGGTCCAGGGCATCTTGCCCTTGAACACCAACTGCTCGATGCCGGTCATCAGCGTGGCCACGGTGCGGCCCTTCTTGAACCACTGCTTGAAGTTGCGCGCCTTGTTCAGTTCGGCGTGCAGCCACGAGGCCTTGAAGGCTTCGGGGTAGGCGGCCAGCTCGTCCTGGCGGCGGTCGGCGATCAGCGCGTCGAACGCGGCTTCGGCGGCCAGCTTGCCCGACTTGATGGCGGCATGGCTGCCCTTGATGCGCGAAGCGTTCAGGAAGCCGGCTTCACAGCCGACCAGCACGCCGCCCGGGAAGGTCAGCTTGGGCAGCGACAGCAGGCCGCCGGCCGTGATGGCGCGCGCGCCGTAGGCGATGCGCTTGCCGCCTTCGAAGGTGCCGCGGATGGCCGGGTGGGTCTTGTAGCGCTGGAATTCGTCGAACGGCGACAGCCAGGGGTTGGCGTAATCCAGGCCGACGATCATGCCCACGGCCACCAGGTTGTTGTCCAGGTGATAGAGGAACGAGCCGCCGTAGGTGTCGGCATCCAGCGGCCAGCCGGCGGTGTGGATCACCAGGCCGGGCTTGGACTGGGCCGGGTCGACTTCCCACATTTCCTTGATGCCGATGCCGTAGGCTTGCGGGTCGCGGCCGTCGTCCAGCTTGTAGCGGTCGATCAGCTGGCGGCCGAGCTGGCCGCGCGCGCCTTCGGCGAACACCGTGTAGCGCGCATGCAGTTCCATGCCGGGCTGGTAGTGGTCGGTATGGCTGCCGTCGCGGGCCACGCCCATGTCGCCGGTGGCCACGCCGCGCACGGCGCCGTTTTCGTCGTACAGCACTTCAACCGCGGCAAAGCCGGGGAAGATGTCCACGCCCAGCGCCTCGGCCTGTTCGCCCAGCCACTTGACGACGTCACCCAGGCGGACGATGTAATTGCCTTCATTGTGGAAACAGGGCGGCAGCAGCCAGTTCGGCGTGGCGCGCGCGCCGTTCTGCGACAGGAACAGGAACTTGTCCTGCGTGACGGGCACGTTCAGCGGCGCGCCTTTTTCCTTCCAGTCGGGGATCAGTTCGGTCAGCGCCAGCGGGTCCATGACGGCGCCGGACAGGATATGCGCGCCCAGCTCGGCGCCTTTTTCAAGGACGCAGACGCCGATTTCCTGGTTTTTCTCAGCGGCCAGCTGTTTCAGACGGATGGCGGTGGCCAGGCCGGCGGGTCCCCCGCCAACCACGACCACGTCATATTCCATCGACTCGCGTTCAGACATTGCAAAGCTCCCCGTATGTATTCCATATATGGCTGGAAGTATTATCGGCGATTGTATTGCAGGCGGAGACCTTCTACGTCTTCGCATTTCTTTCAGTCTTCAGGAGCAATTGGTGAACCCGGACACTCAGTCTGCGCGGATTCTGGCGGTGGGCGACACCCATCAAGTGGATTTGCCCTTGCGTTGGGGCGACTCCGACGCCTTGAACCACCTCAACAACACGCTGTACTTTCGCCTCATGGAAGAGGCCCGCATGCAGATCCTGTACGACGCGGGCTTCGAATTGCCGGCCAATGATGGCGCCATCCTGGCCCATGCATCCTGCGATTTCCTGCGTCCGTTGACCTATCCGGCGACCGTGCGGGTCACGCACAAGGTCACTCGCATCGGCCGCTCCAGCGCCGAATTCGAACTGCTGCTCGAGAAGGTCGGCGACGATGCCGGCCCCTACGCGCGCGGCCGCAACGTGCTGGTCTGGATGGATTACGTGGCCAATACGTCCGCACCGTGGCCGCCCGAAGTGCTGGCCAGGATGGCCACGCAGTTCCAGCCGGCGGCGTAGTTCAAGGCGTGGCGCTTGGTCCGGCTTTGTGGCGCGGTTTGAAACAGCGCGCGCATTTGCCGGGCATGCCGTTAAAATCAAGCGCAAACCATAATAGAAATAAAAGGGCGCGCCACCCTCGGCAACGCGACCCGGCAGGCATCGGGCCCCGCTGCGATGCCGCCGGCAAGCGTCACCGGCAGCCGCGCCTCAAGGAAAAACAGGGCTCGCCGCCACGCGTGGCTCTCTTCAGTTCGACCTTAATTAGGAGTTGGAGCGATGGACAAGGTTTTTGCAAGCGCCCAGGAGGCGCTGGCAGGCATCGTCAAGGACGGCCAGATGATCGCCGTGGGCGGTTTCGGCCTCTGCGGCATTCCCGAGGCCCTGATCGCCGCGTTGCGCGATTCGGGCGTCAAGGACCTCACTTGCATCAGCAATAACGCGGGCGTCGACGGCTTCGGCCTGGGCCAGCTGCTGAACACCCGCCAGGTCCGCAAGATGATCGCGTCGTACGTGGGCGAAAACAAGGAATTCGAACGGCAGTACCTGTCGGGCGAACTCGAACTTGAATTCACGCCCCAGGGCACGCTGGCTGAAAAGCTGCGCGCGGGCGGTGCCGGCATTCCGGCCTTCTTCACCCGCACCGGCGTGGGCACCATCGTGGCCGACGGCAAGGAAATCCGCGAATTCGACGGCCAGCAATACGTGATGGAACGTTCGCTGGTGCCGGACGTGTCGCTGGTCAAGGCGCACATCGCCGACCGCAGCGGCAACCTGGTGTTCCGCAAGACGGCGCGCAACTTCAACCCGAACGTGGCCATGGCCGGCAAGTTCACCGTGGTCGAGGTCGAAGAGATCGTCGACACCGGCAGCCTGGACCCCGACCAGATCCACCTGCCTGGCATCTATGTGCACCGGATCGTGCTGAACGCCAATCCGGAAAAGCGCATCGAACAACGCACCACTCGCCCGGCCTAAGGAGAACACGACATGGCATGGTCCCGCGATGAAATGGCGGCGCGCGCCGCGCGCGAGCTGCAAGACGGTTTTTACGTGAACCTGGGTATCGGTCTGCCGACCCTGGTGGCCAACCACGTGCCCAAGGGCGTCGAAGTCTGGCTGCAATCCGAAAACGGCCTGCTCGGCATTGGTCCGTTCCCGACCGACGCCGAGGTCGATGCCGACCTCATCAACGCTGGCAAGCAGACGGTCACGACGCTGCCTGGCTCGTCGATCTTCTCGTCGGCAGACTCGTTCGCGATGATCCGCGGCGGCAAGATCAACCTGGCCATCCTGGGCGCGATGCAGGTGTCCGAAAAGGGCGACCTGGCCAACTGGATGATCCCGGGCAAGATGGTCAAGGGCATGGGCGGCGCCATGGATCTGGTGGCCGGCGTCGGCCGCGTCGTGGTCCTGATGGAACACGTGGCCAAGAAGAAAGACGGCACCGAAGACATCAAGCTGCTGCCCGAATGCAATCTGCCGCTGACCGGCGTGGGCGTGGTCGACCTGATCATCACCGACCTGGGCGTGATGGAAGTCACCGACAACGGCCTGAAGCTGCTGGAAACGGCGCCGGGCGTGACGGTGGATGAAATCCAGTCCAAGACCGGCGCCAAGCTGGACGTGTCGGCGGTCAAGTAAACGCCGCTGGCCTGAAAACGAAAACGCCCCGCAAGGGGCGTTTTTCATTGGGGCCAGCAAAGGCGGAGCGCTGCGCACCGCGTCAGGCCGCTTCCTGCAACAGCATGCCCACGTGCGGGATGCCGTCTTCGATGTATTCCTCGGTGACCGGCACGAAGCCGTGGCCGGCGTAATACGCCTTGAGCCGGGCCTGGGCGCCCAGGTACACCGGCTGGCCGGGCCACAGACGGGCGGCTTCGGCCTTGGCGCGGCGCATCAGTTCATGGCCCAGCCCGGTGCCCCGGGCAGCCGACGCCGTAATCACCCGACCAATGACGGCCTGGCCGTCGTTCAGCGCGGGTTCGAGCAGGCGGCAATAGGCCAGCAGCGCGCCGTCCTGCCAAGCCATCAGGTGTTCGGTCTGCCCCTGCAGGTCCTTGCCGTCCATGTCCAGGAAGACGCAGTTCTGTTCCACCACGAAGACTTCCGAGCGCAGGCGCAGGATGGCGTAGAGCTCGGCGGGGGTGAGTTCGGCGTGGGGTTTGCTGATCCAGGCGGGCATGCGGACGGTTCCGGAAATCGGGAGTGAAAGGAGGGCAATAAGGGTACCGCAAGCCGGCCCCGTTTCTTTTGAAGCACTGTTACATAAATTCACGGGTATACCCTTAGTATGAAAATGAATTTTCTTATCTAAAATTTATGTGTAAACAGATTTACACAATCGTCCGCTACTCTCCCGCTCCCCACCCCCACGATGAACAAGGCCGTAATCACGATCGCTGATCGGATCGCCCGGGCCCAGCCCGCGCTGAGCCGCACGCAGCACAAGATGGCCGAGTACGTCCTGGCGCACCAGTTCCGCGTCGCCACGATGACCATCGACGAATTCGCGGCGGCGGTGGGCGTATCGGTGGCCACGGCCAACCGCTTCGCACGCGCCCTGGACTTGCCGGGCTACCCGCAATTTCGCGCCGAGTTGGCGCGCGGCTTCGAAGCCGCGCTGGAACCCGTCGAAAAGCTGCGCACGGAATTGGCGCACTCGGCCAGCGCCGTGCAGATCTTCGCGGCCACGCTCGAAGAAGACATCCGCAACGCGCAGCGCAACCTGCAATCGCTGGACCCGGCCGCCTGTGACCAGGCGGTGGAAGCGATTCTTGCCGCCGAGCGCGTTTTCATCATCGGCTTTGGCGCCAGCGGTTTTCTGGCTGGCCTGCTGCAGCGGGGCCTGTGCATGCATCTGCACTCGGTCGAGTCGCTGGCCGGCCCAGGCGGCGTGTCGCATGCCGCGCGCCAGATGTCGCGCATGACCAGCAAAGACCTGGTGATCGCCATCGGTTTCCCGCGGTATCTGGCCGACACGGTGACGCTGGCGGGCGCGGCGCAGCAAGCCGGCGTGCCGGTGCTGGTGCTGACCGACAAACCCACGTCTCCGCTGGCGCCCACGGCTTCCGTGGTGTTGTACGCGTTTTCCGCGCGCCAGCTGATTCCCAATTCCGAAACCGCGGCGCTGGGGCTGATCGAAGCCCTGTCGGCCGCGGTGGCCTATCGGGCCAAGAATTCCGTCGCGGCCGCCGCTGGGGTGACCCAGTCCGTCATGCCGTGGCTCATCCATGGAGTAGGTAAACGATGATTCAACCCGTGATTGCCATTCACGGTGGCGCCGGCGCAATGTCCCGCGCGGCCATGTCGCCCGAGAAAGAACAGGAATACCTGAGCGCCCTCGAATCCATCCTGGCCGCCGGCCAGGCCGTGCTGGCCCGCGGCGGCAGCGCCCTGGATGCCGTCACCGAAGCCGTGCGCCTCCTGGAAGACTGTCCGCTGTTCAACGCCGGCCATGGCGCCGTGTTCACCAGCGCCGGCACCCACGAACTGGACGCCGCCATCATGGACGGCGCCACGCTGCGGTCGGGCGCCATCGCCAACGTCAATCGCGTGCGCAACCCGGTGTTCGCCGCGCGCGCCGTCATGGAAACCAGCAAGCACGTGTTCTTCGTGGGCGAGGGCGCGGAAGCCTTCGCCAAGGACGCGGGCCTGGAACTGGTCGACCCGTCGTATTTCTCGACCGAAGCGCGCCGCGAGCAACTGCTGCGCGTGCAGCGCGAAACGCCCGAAGCCGCGGTGCTGGACCACGATGGCCAGGCCATGGTCGCGCGCGGCCAGCCGGCTCCGGCCGATCCGCTGGATTCGGACAAGAAGTTCGGTACGGTCGGCGCCGTGGCGCTGGACGCCCAGGGCAACCTGGCCGCGGCCACGTCCACCGGCGGCATCACCAACAAGCAGGTCGGCCGCGTCGGCGACGCGCCCTTGATCGGCGCCGGCACCTACGCCAGCAACAAGACCTGCGCGGTGTCCACCACGGGCACCGGCGAAATGTTCATCCGCATGGTTGCCGCCTACGACGTGGCGGCCCAGATGGAGTATTGCGGCGCGTCGCTGGAAACGGCGGCGGACCGCGTTGTCATGGAAAAACTGCCCACCATCGGCGGCAAGGGCGGCCTGGTAGCCGTCGACGCCCAGGGCAATGTGGCCTTGCCGTTCAACACGGAAGGCATGTACCGCGGTTACGCCCGCGTCGGTGAGAAGCCGGTCGCCGCCATCTATCGCTGAGCGGCGCCGCGTTTCGTTTTTGTCAGTTTTGGGGATGACTAAAGATATGGTTGATCGCGCAAACAGCCTGGCGCTGCCGGATAACCGCGTGGTCCAGGTCGACGACCTGACGGTGCGCTTCGTGGGTTCGGAGCGCACGGTCGAAGCCGTGCGCAACCTGTCGTTCCATGTGGACCGGGGCGAGACCCTGGCCATCGTGGGCGAATCGGGTTCGGGCAAGTCGGTGACCTCGCTGGCGCTCATGCGCCTGGTGGAACATGGCGGTGGCCGCATCGCCCAGGGCCGCATGGCCCTGCGCCGGCGCAACGGCTCGGTGATCGACCTGGCCGGCTCCAGCCAGCGCGTCATGCGCAATGTGCGCGGCGCCGACATGGCCATGATTTTCCAGGAGCCGATGACCTCCTTGAATCCGGTGTTCACGGCCGGCGACCAGATCGCCGAGTCCATCCGCCAGCACCAGGGCAAGGACGCCGCCGCTGCGCGCGCCGAAGCGCTGCGCATGCTGGAGCAGGTGCGCATTCCGGAAGCCAGGTCGGTGCTGGACCGCTACCCGCACCAGTTGTCGGGCGGCATGCGCCAACGCGTCATGATCGCGATGGCGCTGGCCTGCAAGCCGGCGCTCTTGATCGCCGACGAGCCGACCACCGCGCTGGACGTCACGATTCAGGCGCAGATCCTGCAACTGATCCGCCAGCTGCAGGAAGAAATGCACATGGGCGTGGTGTTCATCACCCACGACATGGGCGTGGTGGCCGAAGTGGCCGACCGCGTGCTGGTGATGTACCGCGGCGACAAGGTCGAGGAAGGTCCGTCGGAATCCGTCTTCGCCGCGCCCCAGCATGCCTATACCAAGGCGCTGCTGTCGGCCGTGCCGAAGCTGGGTGCGATGCAGGGCACCGACCTGCCTGCGCGTTTTCCCCTGCTGCAAGTCGATGGCAAGGCGCAACCCGTGGCCGAGCCCGGCGCGACCAGCACGCAGGAAGTGCCGGCCGCCCACCGCGAGCCGATCCTGAGCGTGCGCAACCTGGTGACGCGTTTCGACCTGCGCGGCGGCATCCTCAGCCGTGTGCAGCGCCGCGTGCACGCCGTGGAAAAGGTCAGCTTCGACCTGTACCCCGGCGAAACGCTGTCGCTGGTGGGCGAGTCGGGTTGTGGCAAGTCCACCACCGGCCGCTCGCTGCTGCGCCTGGTGGAAAGCCAGGGCGGCGAAATCCGCTTCGGCGGCCGCGACATCGTGCGCTTGAAGAACAGCGAACTGCAATCCCTGCGCCGCGACATCCAGTTCGTGTTCCAGGACCCGTTTGCCTCGCTCGACCCGCGCGTGACCGTCGGCTTCTCGATCATGGAGCCCCTGCTGGTGCACGGCGTGGCCAAGGGCCGCGAAGCCGAGCGCCGCGTGTCCGAACTGCTCGAGCGCGTCGGCATGCCGCCTGAAATGGCGCAGCGCTACCCGCATGAATTCTCGGGCGGCCAACGCCAGCGCATCTGCATCGCGCGCGCCCTGGCCCTGAATCCCAAGGTCGTGATCGCCGACGAATCGGTGTCGGCGCTGGATGTGTCGATCCAGGCGCAGATCGTGAACCTCCTGATCGACCTGCAACGCGACATGGGCATTTCGTTCCTGTTCATTTCGCATGACATGGCCGTGGTCGAACGCGTGAGCCATCGCGTGGCCGTCATGTACCTGGGGCAGATTGTCGAGATCGGCCCGCGCCGCGCGATCTTCGAGAACCCGCAGCACCCGTACACCAAGAAGCTGATGTCGGCCGTGCCGATCGCCGATCCGGCGCGCCGCCATCTCAAGCGCACCTTGCTGTCCGACGAGATTCCCAGCCCGATCCGCAGGCTCGACGACGAGCCGGTGGTGCAGCCGCTGGTGCAGGTAGGAACCGATCACTTCGTCGCCCGCCATGCGGTCGGCGGAGCGTATTGAGTCAGTTGTTGTACTTGTTTTTCTTCCACCAAACCCCCTAATTCCGTTTTGGAACCAGGAGTTGCAATGATGAAAGTTCTGCGCCCCACCAAACTGATGGCCGCCGCCGCGGTGGCCTTCGGCGTGCTCACTTCGCCGCTGGCGCATGCTGCCAAGGACGTGACGTTTGCCGTCTCCATCGCTCTGGAAACGCTCGACCCGTACAACACCAACAGCACGCTGAACCAGGCGGCCGGCAAGGCCTACTACGAAGGCCTGTTCGAGTTCGACAAGGACCTGAAGGTCCAGAAGGTCCTGGCCACCGACTACACCGTCAGCGAAGACGGCCTGGTCTACACCTTCAAGCTGCGCGATGGCGTCAAGTTCCATGACGGTACCCCGTTCAACGCCGAAGCCGTCAAGATCAACTTCGACCGCCCGGCCAATCCGGAAAACCGCCTGTCGCGCTACATCCAGTTCAGCGTCATCGAAAAGATCGACGTGATCGATCCGCTGACCGTCAAGATCACCCTGAAGAAGCCGTTCTCGGCCTTCATCAACGCGCTGGCCCACCCGGCCGCCATGATGATCTCGCCGGCCGCGCTGGCCAAGTACGGCAAGGAAATCGGTTTCCACCCGGTGGGCACGGGCCCGTTCGAATTCGTCGAATGGAAGCCGGCGGAATACCTGAAGGTCAAGAAGTTCGACGGCTACTGGAAGAAGGGCTACCCGAAGGTCGACACCCTGACGTTCCGCACCGTCACCGACAACAACACTCGCGCTGCCGTGGTGCAGACGGGCGAAGCGCAATTCGCTTTCCCGGTGCCGTTCGAGCAAGCCGCCGTGCTGAGCAAGAACGACAAGCTGGACGTGGTCGACCACAAGAACTCGATCATGGCCCGCTACCTGTCGATGAACGTGCAGCAAAAGCCGTTCGACAACGTCAAGGTGCGTGAAGCCATCAACTACGCCATCAACAAGGATGCCCTGGCCAAGGTCGCATTCTCGGGCTACGCCACCGTCGTCGACGGCGTCGTGCCGACCGGCGTCGACTTCGCCCACAAGACCGGCCCGTGGCCGTACGACATCAAGAAGGCCAAGGCCCTGCTCGCCGAAGCCGGCTACCCCAACGGCTTCGAAAGCCAGCTCTGGTCCGCCTACAACGACGGCACCTCGGTGAAGGTGGTGCAGTTCCTGCAGCAGCAGCTGGCGCAAGTCGGCATCAAGGTTTCGGTCGAAGTGCTGGAATCGGGCCAACGCGTGCAGCGCGTGCAGCAGGTGCAAAAGCCGGAAGACGCCAAGGTCCGCATGTACTACGCCGGCTGGTCGTCCTCGACCGGCGAAGCCGACTGGGGCCTGCGTCCCTTGCTGACCACCCCCGCTTTCCCGCCGGTGCTCAACAACGTCTCGTACTACTCGAACAAGTCGGTTGACGATGGCATCCAGCAAGCCCTGGCCACGACCGACCGCGCCAAGAAGACCGAGATCTACAAGACCGTTCAGGAAACCATCTGGAAGGACGCCCCGTGGGCCTTCCTGGTGACCCAGAACAACCTGTACGTCAAGTCCAAGAACCTGTCGGGCGTGTACGTGGAACCGGACACCTCGTTCTGGTTCGGCGACATCGACCTGAAGCAGTAATCCGGCGGTAACTCTCGGGGCCGCAAGGCCCTTGCAAGGCCACATACGGCGGGGACGCGGTGTCCCCGCCGATGTTGCAGGAATTTCAATGCTGACCTACATCGTCAAACGTCTTTTGGGCATGATCCCCACGCTGCTGCTGGTAGCCGTGGTCGTGTTCCTGTTCGTGCACATGCTTCCGGGCGACCCGGCGCGACTGGCCGCCGGCCAGGAGGCCGACCAGCAAACCGTTGAACTGGTGCGCAAGGAACTGGGGCTGGATCTGCCCCTGCCGCAGCAATTCGTGCGCTACTTCAGCCACATGCTGCAAGGCGACCTCGGTACCTCGCTGCGTACCAAGCGTCCCGTCTCGACCGAAATCGCCGACCGCTTCATGCCCACGCTGTGGCTGACGGTCGCAAGCATGGCCTGGTCCGTCACCTTCGGCATGATCATCGGGATCGTGTCCGCCGTCTGGCGCAACCGCTGGCCCGATCGCCTGGGCATGACGCTGGCGGTGTCCGGCATTTCGTTCCCCGCATTCGCGCTGGGGATGATGCTGATGCAGGTGTTTTCCGTGAACCTGGGCTGGCTGCCGACCGTGGGTGCCTCGACCTGGCAACACTACATCCTGCCGTCCATCACGTTGGGCGCGGCCGTGGCCGCGGTGATGGCGCGCTTTACCCGCGCTTCCTTCGTGGAAGTCATCCAGGAAGACTTCGTGCGGACCGCCCGCGCCAAGGGCCTGACCGAGCGCCGCGTCGTCATCAAGCATGCGCTGCGCAACGCGTTGATTCCGGTCGTCACCATGATGGGCCTGCAGTTCGGCTTCCTGCTGGGGGGCTCGATCGTGGTCGAGACGGTGTTCAACTGGCCCGGCCTGGGCCGCCTGCTGGTCGATGCCGTGACCCAGCGCGACTATCCGGTGATCCAGGGCCTGGTGCTGCTGTTCTCGTTCGAATTCATCCTGATCAACCTGATTGTCGACGTGCTGTACGGCGTCATCAATCCCAGCATCCGTTACAAGTGAGGCGGCCATGAGCAATACGACCCCCGCCGCGACCATCGCCGCCGTTCCCAAGAACGACGTGCGCACGCCCGCCACCGAGTTCTGGCGCAAATTCAAGAAGCAGAAGCTGGCGGTGGGCGCCGGCATCTTCGTCCTGCTGCTGGTCGTGGTGGCGATTTTCGCCCCCTGGATCGTGCCGTTCGACGCCGAGAACTTCTTCGATTACGACGCGCTCAATGCCGGCCCGTCGCTGACCCACTGGCTGGGCGTGGATTCGCTGGGCCGCGACATCTTCAGCCGCATCATCATGGGCGCGCGCATCTCGCTGGCCGCCGGTTTCCTGTCCGTCGCCATGGGCGCCGTCGTCGGCACCTTCATGGGGCTGATGGCCGGTTACTACGAAGGCTGGTGGGAACGCATCACGATGCGTATCTCCGACGTGCTGCTGGCCTTTCCCGGCATGCTGCTGGCCATCGGCGTGGTCGCCATCCTGGGCTCCAGCATGGTCAACGTGATCGTGGCCGTGGCCGTGTTCAGCGTGCCGGCGTTTGCCCGCCTGGTGCGCGGCAACACGCTGTCGATCAAGCAGATGACCTACGTCGAAGCCGTCAAGAGCGTGGGCGCGTCCGACTGGACCATCATCATGCGCCACATCCTGCCCGGCACGATCTCGCCGATCGTGGTGTACGGCACGATGCGTATCGGCACCTCGATCATTACCGCGGCCAGCCTGTCGTTCCTGGGCATGGGGGCATCGCCTCCCACGCCCGAGTGGGGCGCGATGCTGAACGAGGCGCGCGCCGACATGGTGATCGCCCCGCACGTGGCGATCTTCCCGGCGCTGGCGATCTTCCTGACCGTCCTGGCGTTCAACCTGCTGGGCGACGGCCTGCGCGACGCGCTCGATCCCAAGATCGACCGCAAGTAGGCACACGCAATGGCTTGCCGCCCGCCTCGCCCCATCGGTACCGGGCTGGGCGTGGCGGGCGCCCATCTCGCCGCCGCCCGCGTTCCGGCGCTTGCCACCAGGCAGGCGCACCGGCCACGCAGGACGGCGGCGTTTCGCATTTCGGGGCCTGCATTCGGGGTCCTCTGGACAGGCAGTCATCATGGATAGACAAATGCAGGACATCCCTCGCATCGGCACGTTGCCGTCGGGGCCGCTGGATTCGATCTGCGACGTGGGCGACATCACCGTCGGTCACTGCACGCTGGCCGACGGCGCTCGGCAGACCGGCGTGACGGTGGTCAAGCCGCATGCCGGCGATCCTTACCTCGACAAGGTGCCGGCCGCCGCCACCATCCTGAACGGCTTCGGCAAGAGCACGGGGCTGGTGCAGGTGCAGGAACTGGGCGTGCTGGAAACGCCGATCGCGCTGACCAACACCTTTGGCGTGGGCACGGTGGCCAACGCCCAGATCCGCGCGGCGGTGGCGGCCAACCCCGGCATCGGTCGCGGCATGGCGACGGTCAACCCACTGGTCTTCGAGTGCAACGACGGCTACCTGAACGACATCCAGGCGCTGGCGGTAGAGGAATCGCACTACGCCGATGCGCTGGCCGCCGCGGGCAAGCACCCGGCGCAAGGCGCGGTGGGCGCGGGCCGCGGCATGTCCTGCTTTTCGTTCAAGGGCGGTATTGGTTTGGCCTCGCGGGTGGCGACGATTCAGCCGGAGCAGCGCTATACGGTCGGCGCGCTGGTGCTGTCCAACTTTGGCCGCCTGCCCAACCTGATCGTGGCGGGCCGGCCGTTCGGCCGCCGACTGGCGGGCCAGCTGGAAGGCAACCTGGCGCAGGCGGGCGAAAACGCCGCCATCGTGCCGGAAAAGGGTTCCATCATCTTGCTGGTGGCGACCGATGCGCCGCTGGATGCACGCCAATTGCGGCGCCTGTCGCTGCGCGCGGGCGCGGGCCTGGCGCGCACCGGTTCGGTGTTCGGCCACGGCAGCGGCGACCTCGCGCTGGCGTTTTCCACGGCCTACACCGTGCCGCAAGAAGCCGAACGCCCGATGCCGGCCATCGCCATGCTGCACGAAGCCCGTATCGATCCGCTGTTCGAAGCCGCCGCCGAGGCCTGCGAGCAGGCCATCATCGCTGCTCTGTGGCGTGCCGACAGCGTGCAGGGCCGCGACGGCCACGTCCGCACCGCCATCCGCGACGCTGCGCCCGACTGGCGGCAGTGGCTGGCCGACACCGAATTCCAGAATCCCACCAAGGCACTCCCATGAAGATCCTCATTTCCACCGATATCGAAGGCGTCGCCGGCGTCTTTCATGCTGAACAGATCCGCGCCGGCAACGGCGAATACGAGCGCGCCCGCGCCTGGATGACCGCCGAGGCCAACGCCGCGGTGCAAGGC
The DNA here is from genome assembly GCF_052695805.1 of Achromobacter sp. NCFB-sbj8-Ac1-l. NCBI lineage: Bacteria > Pseudomonadati > Pseudomonadota > Betaproteobacteria > Burkholderiales > Alcaligenaceae > Achromobacter > Achromobacter sp. NCFB-sbj8-Ac1-l. The sequence goes on from NZ_CP199812.1 coordinate 1,483,702, forward strand.
GCGATCGCCGGCGGCGCCGAAGAGATCCTGGTCAATGATTCGCACGGCGGCTTTCGCAACCTGCTGCCGGACGGCCTGGACGAACGTGCCCGCCTGGTGCTGGGCAAGCCGCGCTACCTGGGCATGATGGGCGGGCTGGAAGAGGGCTGCGATGCCGTCTTCATGATCGGCTATCACTCGCGCTCGCAGGGCCGCGGCGTCCTGGCCCATACGATCAACAGCTTTGCCTTCGCCCGCGTCTTCATCAACGGCATGGAACTGGGCGAAGCCGGCCTGTACGGCGCGCTGGCAGGCGAAATGGGCGTGCCCGTCATCCTGGCCACGGGCGACGACGTCTTCATCTCGGAAAACACCGACCTGTTCCCCGGCGCCCAATGGGTGCAGACCAAGGTGGCCCACGGGCAGGGCAGCGGCGTGACCTTGTCGCCGGCCGCCTCGCGCCGCGCCATCACCGCGGCCGCCGAAACCGCGGTCAGAAACATCAAGAAGGCCGTTCCTTTCCGCATCCCCGCCCCTATAGAATGCCGGTTGCAGACGCAGACCTCGGCGCTGGCTGACCTGTTCTGCATGTGGCCCACGCTCGAGCGCGTGGATGGCGTGACGCTGCGGTTCACCACGGACAGCATGCAGGCTGCCATCCGCACGCTGAACAGCCTGGCCGCCATGTCTTTCATGTTGCGCTAAGGAAACCCATGTCTAGCACCGACGCCCGTATTGCCCAACTGCGGCAGGCCATGAGCCGCCGCGGCCTTTCCGCCTATATCGTGCCGTCCTCGGACCCGCACCTGTCCGAATACCTGCCCGCGCGCTGGCAGGGGCGGCGTTGGCTGTCGGGCTTTACGGGATCGGTGGGCACGCTGGTCGTCACGGCGGATTTCGCCGGCTTGTGGGTCGACAGCCGCTACTGGGTGCAGGCCGAAGCGCAACTGGCCGGCACCGGGGTGAAACTGATGAAAATCGCCGTGGCCACCACGCCGGGGCATGTGGACTGGCTGGCCGCCAACACCCGCCCGGGTGACGTCATCGGTGTCGATGGCCAGGTGCTGGGCCTGGCGGCCTTCCGCGCCTTGTCGGTGGCCGCGGCCACGTCGGGCGCCACGCTGGAAATCCGCGCCGACCTGCTGGACGACGTCTGGCCCGACCGCGCCGGCCTGCCCACGGCCGCCATCTACGAACACGTGGCGCCGCAGGCGTGCGTGTCGCGCGCCGACAAGCTGGCCCAGGTGCGCCATGCCATGCGCGGCCATGGCGCCGACGTGCACTTTGTCAGCACGCTGGACGACATCGCCTGGCTGTTCAACCTGCGCGGCGCCGACGTCGACTACAACCCCGTCTTTGTCGGCCACGCCCTGATCGGGCTGGATCACGCCACGCTGTTCGTGGCCGAAGGCAAAGTCGATGATGCCCTGCGCGCCGTCCTGGCCGCCGATGGCGTCGAGGTGGCGGGCTACGCCCAGGCCGCCGACGCGCTGGCCTCGCTGGAACGGGACCAGAGACTGCTGATCGACCCGGCCCGCGTCACCTGCGGCGTGTTCCACGCGATGGACCCGGCCGTGCCCCGCGTCGAAGCCATCAACCCGTCCACCCTGCTCAAGTCGCGCAAGACCGACGCCGAGCTGGCCAACGTGCGCCAGGCCATGGCGCAGGACGGCGCCGCGCTCTGTGAGTTCTTCGCCTGGTTCGAAGGCGCGCTGGGCCGCGAGACCATCACCGAGCTCACCATCGACGAGCAGATCACCGCCGCCCGTGCGCGTCGGCCCGATTACGTCTGCCCCAGTTTCGCCACCATCGCCGGCTTCAACGCCAATGGCGCCATGCCGCACTACCGCGCCACCGCCGAATCGCATTCGGTCATCGACGGCGACGGCCTGCTGTTGATCGATTCGGGCGGCCAGTACCTGGGCGGCACCACCGACATCACCCGGGTCGTCGCGGTGGGCACGCCCAACGCCGACCAGAAGGTCGACTTCACGCTGGTGCTCAAGGGCATGATCGCGCTGTCGCGCGCCGCGTTCCCGCGCGGCACGCCGTCACCCATGCTGGACGCCATTGCCCGCGCGCCCATCTGGGAAGGCGGTGCCGAATATGGCCACGGCACCGGCCACGGCGTGGGCTACTTCCTGAACGTGCACGAAGGCCCGCAGGTCATCTCGTACCGCGCGGCCCCGGGCCCGCACACGGCCATGGAACCCGGCATGATCACGTCGAACGAACCGGGCATCTACCGCCCGGGCCGCTGGGGAGTGCGCATCGAGAACCTGGTGGCCAACCGCAGCTGGCTGACCTCCGAACTGGGCGAGTTCCTGTGCTTCGAGACCCTGACGCTGTGCCCGATCGACACCCGCTGCATCGAGCCGACGCTCTTGCGCACGGACGAAATCGCCTGGCTCAACGACTATCACAAGACGGTGTTCGAGCGCCTGTCGCCGCTGGTGCAGGGCGAGGCCCTGGCCTGGCTGGAACGCCGTACCGCGGCGATCTGACCGCATCGTCCGGCGAATGGAAAAAAGGCCCCGCGGGGCCTTTTTTCGTGGGGGCCGGCCGGGCTGTGTTGCAGCCGTTCAGACCCGCCCGGCATCGAGCAGGGTATCCCGTTCGGCTTCGCGGCGGCGGTAGAACAGCCGCGCGCCAATGACGCAGCCCAGCACCAGCAGCGCGAGGTACACCGCCAGCGAGAACACGGTGGCGCCGGTGGACGACGAAGCGCGCGCCAATTGGCTCCAGGTCATGGTGCGCAGGGCCAGGATGGCCAGGCCGACGCCCAGCACCTGGGCCATCCAGAAGGCGAAACTGCCATGCGCCACGGCGCGGCCGACGCCCGCCGCGCCCAGCGCCTGGGGCACCGACTTGCGGCAGGCCAGCACCGCCGCCGCCATCACCACCGCGGGCAACAGCCAGTAGCCGAATGCGTACTGGACCAGGTCGGCCGACAGCGTCTGCATCTGCAGGAAAGCGCCTAGCGCCAGGGACACGTGCACCTGCCACAGCAAGAGCGTGGCCCCGGCGATCCAGGCCGCATGGCGGGCCAGGTAGGGCCGCGCCCCGGCGCCGACGGCGGGCGTCACGCTCCAGGCGGCCACGCGCACGGCCAGCCAGCTGCCCAGGCCCCCCAGCAGGATGCCGGCCAGCTTGAGCGGCACGCCCATCACCAGCGCACGCGTGATATCGCGGTAAAAGCCCAGGTGCTCGTCCAGCCATTCCTTGTACGTCACGATCAGCCAGAACATGCCTTGCTGCAACAGCATCAGGGCCGCGGAATTGAGCACGTTGTAGACCAGCAATACCGCCAGCAGCACGGCCACCATCTTGCCCGGACGGTCCACGCCGCCCGCGCCCTGGCGGGCCAGCCAGCGCTGCGCGGTGCACCAGGCCACCAGGCCGCCCAGCAGGGCGCCTGCGATCATCTGCGCCACGGCGGGCGCCAGCATCTCGGGGCGCGCGTAGACCTCGCGCATCCGCTCGGCAAATGGCGACGCCAGCACGATGTAGGCTTGCAGCAGGATGGCGTAGACAAGGTTCAGGCAGGCCGCGGCGGTGGCCAGGCGCCAGGGCAGGGAGGGGGAACGGTGGGACAGGGCGGTCATTGGGGGCGGGTGGGTTTCCGGTCGGGCAGAGAAAATCGGGGACGAACATAGCACGAAGCGCTCGACCGCCCCTGCCGCGGGCGGGCCCGGGCAGGGGCCGGCAAATGTTACTCCTCGTCGCTAGGGGAAAACCCAGACAAGTTTCGCCTCCCGGCTATAATCCAAATTTCCCGCACGCGCCCGCTCGTCCCGGGCGCTTATTACGATGACCAAATACGTATTTGTCACCGGCGGAGTGGTGTCTTCCCTGGGCAAGGGCATCGCCGCTGCGTCGCTTGCCGCCATCCTCGAGTCGCGTGGTCTGCAGGTCACCATGCTCAAGCTCGACCCCTACATCAACGTCGATCCGGGCACCATGAGCCCGTTCCAGCACGGTGAAGTGTTCGTCACGGAAGACGGCGCCGAAACCGACCTGGACCTTGGCCACTACGAGCGCTTCGTTTCGGCTCGCATGCACAAGGTGAACAACTTCACCACGGGCCAGATCTACGAATCGGTGCTGCGCAAAGAGCGCCGCGGCGACTACCTGGGCAAGACCGTCCAGGTCATCCCGCACATCACCAACGAAATCCAGGACTTCATCGCCCGTGGCGCCGATGCCGCCTGGAACGGCAATACCGATGTCGCCATCGTTGAAATCGGCGGCACCGTGGGCGATATCGAATCGCTGCCGTTCCTGGAAGCCGCGCGCCAGATGAGCCTGCGCATGGGCCGCAACAACGCGGCCTTCGTGCACCTGACGCTGGTGCCGTTCATCGCGTCCGCCGGCGAACTCAAGACCAAGCCCACCCAGCACTCGGTGCAGAAGCTGCGCGAAATCGGCATCTACCCGAACGCGCTGCTGTGCCGCGCCGACCGTCCCATCCCCGACGACGAGCGCGCCAAGATCTCGATGTTCTCGAACGTGCCCCTGGATGCGGTCATTTCCGTCTGGGACGCCGATTCGATCTACAAGATCCCGGCCATGCTGCACAAGCAAGGCGTGGACAACATCGTCTGCGAAGCGCTGGGCCTGACCCCGCCGCCGGCCGACCTGTCCATGTGGGACAACCTGGTCGAGGCGCTGGAACACCCCGAGCACCAGCTCACGATCGGCATGGTCGGCAAGTACGTCGACCTGACCGAATCGTACAAGTCGCTGACCGAAGCGCTGGTGCACGCCGGGATCCATACGCGTTCGAAGATCAACATCGAGTACATCGACTCGGAAGACATCGAAACCCGCGGCACCGACCAGCTCAAGCATCTGGACGCCATCCTGGTGCCGGGCGGCTTCGGCAAGCGCGGCACCGAAGGCAAGATCGCCGCCATCCGCTACGCCCGTGAAAACGGCGTGCCCTACCTGGGCATCTGCCTGGGCATGCAACTGGCCGTCATCGAGTTCGCGCGCCACGTGGCCGGCCTGGGCGGCGCCAACAGCACCGAATTCGATCCGTCGGCGCCGCACCCCGTGGTGGCCCTGATCACCGAATGGATGGACCGCGAAGGCAAGGTCGAAAAGCGCGACAATTCGTCCGACCTGGGCGGCACCATGCGCAAGGGCGCGCAACGCGTGCCGATCAAGCCGGGCACCCGCGCCCAGACCATCTACGGCGACGAAGTCAACGAACGCCATCGTCACCGCTACGAGGTCAACAACGTCTACGTGCCGCGCCTGGAAGAGGCCGGCATGGTGATCAGCGCGCGCACGCCGACCGAAAATCTGCCGGAAATGATGGAACTGCCCGACCACCCCTGGTTCGTCGGCGTCCAGTTCCACCCGGAATTCACGTCGACCCCGCGCGATGGCCATCCGCTGTTCTCCAGCTACATCCGCGCCGCCATCGAGCAAAAGGCTCGCCGCGGCCAGGAGGCCTGATGCGCGCCTGCGGCCGCGAGTTCCGCATGCGGATCCTCGCGGCCGCGGGCCGTCTGCCCCGCGCCGCCCTATACGGCGGCGCTTCTTTCGGATACAACCAATTAGCATCGGATATGCGTTGCCGGGCCGCCTTGGGCGACACTGGCAGCTTGCCCGTATCCGGCGGCTGATACCCGTCAACCCACTGCCCTGAAGGAACCCCATGAGTGCTTACCTGATCGCCGACGTCACGGTGACCAAGCCCGCGCAGTACGAGGACTACAAGCGTCTGTCCACGCTCGCCATGCGCGCGTACGATGCCAAGATCCTGGTGCGGGGCGGACAATCCAAGCACCTTGAGGGCCGTGAGCCTGGCCGCACCGTCGTCATGGAATTTCCGTCCATGGCCCCGCCCAGGCTTTCTACGACTCCTGGCAGTACCGCCGTGCCCGCAATGCCCGCGAAGGCGCGGCCGTCATGAATATGTTTATCGTTCAGGGAATGTAAAGTCATGAGTGCAATCGTCGACATCATCGGCCGCGAGATTCTGGATTCGCGCGGCAACCCCACCGTGGAATGCGATGTGCTGCTGGAATCCGGCGCCATGGGCCGTGCGGCCGTGCCGTCGGGTGCATCCACCGGCGCCCGCGAAGCCATCGAGCTGCGCGACGGCGACAAGAGCCGTTATCTGGGCAAGGGCGTGCTGCGCGCCGTTGAAAACCTCAACACCGAGATCTCCGAAGCGCTGATGGGCCTGGACGCCCAGGAACAGACCTTCGTTGACCGCACCCTGATCGAGCTGGACGGCACCGAGTCCAAGGAACGCCTGGGCGCCAACGCCATCCTGGCCGCCAGCATGGCCGTGGCCCGCGCTGCCGCCGACGAATCCGGCCTGTCGCTGTACCGCTACTTCGGCGGCAGCGGCCCCATGAGCATGCCCGTGCCGATGATGAACGTCATCAACGGCGGCGCGCACGCCAACAACACGCTCGACCTGCAGGAATTGATGATTCTGCCGGTGGGCGCGGGCAGCTTCCGCGAAGCCCTGCGCTGGGGCGCCGAAGTGTTCCACATGCTCAAGAAGCTGATTCACGGCCAGGGCATGTCCACCGCCGTGGGCGACGAGGGCGGTTTCGCGCCCAACGTGGCCAGCCACGAAGCCGCCATCCAGCTGATCCTGAAGGCCATCACCGAAGCCGGCTACGAGCCGGGCACGCAGATCGCCCTGGGCCTGGATTGCGCCAGCTCCGAGTTCTACCGCGACGGCAAGTACACGCTGGCCGGCGAAGGCGGTATTTCGCTGTCCTCGCAGGAATTCACCAACCTGCTGGCCACCTGGTGCGACAAGTACCCGATCATCTCGATCGAAGACGGCATGGCTGAAAACGACTGGGACGGCTGGAAGCTGCTGACCGACCAGCTCGGCAAGAAGGTGCAACTGGTGGGCGACGACCTGTTCGTCACCAATACCAAGATCCTGCGTGAAGGCATCCAGAAGGGCGTCGCCAACTCGATCCTGATCAAGATCAACCAGATCGGCACCCTGACCGAAACCTTCGCCGCCATTGAAATGGCCAAGCGCGCCGGCTACACCGCCGTCGTGTCGCACCGTTCGGGCGAAACCGAAGATTCGACCATTGCCGACATCGCCGTGGCCACCAACGCCATGCAGATCAAGACCGGCTCGCTGTCGCGTTCGGACCGCATGGCCAAGTACAACCAACTGCTGCGCATCGAAGAAGAGCTGGCTGAGGTTGCCTCGTACCCCGGCCTGGAAGCCTTCTACAACCTGCGTTGACGCAAGCCGGCCGCGGCGCCTGCCGCGGCCACTTTCACGCCACGACTGCTGAGGGTTCCCGCGTATGCGCCTGTTGTTCCTGGTGCTGTTCGTGCTGCTAGGCCTGATCCAATACCCGCTTTGGCTGGGTAAGGGCGGGTGGTTCAAGGTCTGGGACCTGCAACGCCAGGTATCGGCCCAGCGCGAAACCAACGAAGGCCTGCGCGCGCGCAACGCGGCGCTCGAGGCCGAGGTGCGCGATCTGGACAACGGCTCGGGCGCCATCGAAGAGCGCGCCCGCGGTGAACTCGGCATGATGCGCGACGGCGAGGTTTTCGTGCATATCCTGCCGCAGAACATTCAGCCTCCCGCAGGCGGTGCATCGCTGGCGACCGACGCCGCGAACAAGCCCGCCACCGCCACGCGCGCCAGCGCGCCGGCCGGGGCACCCAAACCGGCTGCCGCCAAGCCCGCGGCCGCCAAGCCTGGCACGTCGCAGCCTGCCGCCACCCGGCCGGGCAACGCCAAGCCGGCCAACGTCACCCCCTCCCGCCAGCAATAGCAACATCGCGCAAGCGATGGCCGCCGGACGTCGCGCAGCGCCAGCGACGGCCGCGCTGCTGTCCGCGTCAAGAGCAGCGCAGGCTGCGGCATGCGCCCGCCACCATGCCGGCCGGGTACGGCTTGCCGGCGGACCAATCCACCGGGTGTGACTGCATCTCTATTTCAAGTTCCATGCCGATGGCCGCCAGGCCATGTGCCTGCGCGACATGGGCGTAGCTGCCGTCGGCCGGGGCCAGCGCGGCCAGCAACACCCGCAACGGGGGCAGCATGGGCTGGTACAGATAGGTCAGGCGCAGCTTCAGGGTATTGGCGCGGAAGATGTCGCGACCGTCGGGCAAGGGGCGGCGCGCGTGTTGCAGGGCCTGGTAATTGTGGTCGATGGCGCGCAAGCCGCGGGGAGCGGTCGTCTCCAGCCCTGGGCGGGCATGGTCGCGAAAGGCCTGGGCGTCGGGCTGCAGGATTTCGATGCGCCAGGCAGGCGTGCCCATCATCGCGGCAAGGCGGTCAAGCTCGCGCCCCTGGCGTCGGCGGGCGCCCGCCTGGCCCTGGGCGTCTGCGTGCAGTGGCAGCAACGCCTGCAGAAAGGCCGTGCGCATGCGTGTCGGGTCGCCATGCGAGGTGGCGCCGGCGCGGGCGGCTTCCATCAGCGCCAGGTGAGCCACCTGGCGCACCCCTTGCCAACGGGCCGCCTCGGTCGTCAGCAGGCCTGCCAGCAGCACGGCGGCCGCGGCAACGGCGAATTCGATGGCGGCTGCCCCGCATTGAAGCGGGCGCGTGGCGCGCGGACGGGCAAGAAAAAAGGCGGTCATGGCCGGCCAGTGTGGCGCGGGCATGACCGCCTGTCGATCCGTAGAAGCCGAGGGAAGGCGTTGCCGCCAGGTCGCGCTATCGTGTGCGGCGTTCCGAGGGCTGCGCCAAATCAGTGCACCGTCGGCGGGGTGTCACCCGGGGCTGACGTATTGGGTGTGAAAAGGGCGGCGCAGTCGACGGCGTCGAAGGCGTAGGGCTTGCCGCAGAAGTCGCAGGACACGTCGACCTGGCCGCGTTCGGCCAGGATGTCGTTCACTTCTTCTTCGCCCAGCGAACGCAGCATGTTGGCCACGCGCTCGCGGGTGCAGGGACAGTGCCAGCGCACCGGCTGCGGGTCGAACGCCACCAGGGTTTCTTCCCAGTACAGGCGATGGATCAGGGTGTCGATCTCGGTGGCGAGCAGCTCGTCGCGCTTGAGCGTGCTGGCCAGCGCCACCGCGCGGTCCCAGGTCTCGGCGGCGGCCTGTTCGCTCAGGATCGGGGCGTCCGAGCCGCCGTGATACGGCAGGCGCTGGATCAGCATGCCGGCGGCGTGGTCGGCATCGGCCCCCAGCCACAGGCGGGTGTCCAGCTGTTCGGACGCCTTCATGTAGTGCTGCAGCGCTTCGGCCACCGTTTCGCCTTCCAGCGGCACGATGCCTTGGTAAGTCTGCTGGCCCGGCACCTTGCGCTGGGGGTCCAACACCACGATGAAGCGGCCGTTGCCGCCGGGGTTCAGCAGGCTTTGCATGGTGCCGTCGGCCGGGACTTCATGGCCTTCGCGCACCTTGACGGTGGCGCGCAGGCTCAGGTCGGAGCGGCATTCGACCACCAGCAAGGCGATCGGGCCGTCGCCCTGGATCTGCAGCACCAGCGAGCCGTCGAACTTGATGTTGGCGGCGAGCAGGGTCGACGCCGCGACCAGTTCACCCAAGAGATGGGTGATGGCGGGCGGGTAGTCGTGGTTGGCCTGGACGGCCTTCCACGTATCCGTCAGGCGCACCGCTTGAACGCGGACGCTACGGTCTTCGAGGAGGTATTTTTTAAGCTGATCGGTCATGGAGGAATGTTAGCCGATCAGGCGCCCCGATTTCCCCTGCCGGCAGCAGGGGCGTTGCGGGCGGGGGGACGCTTTCCCAGGGGGCGTCAGGCCAGCCGCTTGAGCGCCGTCTTGTAGTGTTGGCCGCGCGCCACGTAATGGGCCGTGTTCTGGTGCAGGTTGGCGATTTCTTCGGGCGACAGCTCGCGCACGATCTTGCCGATGCCGATGACCAGGGAATTGTCGGGAATGACCCGGTCTTCGGGGATGATGGCGCCCGCGCCGATCAGGCAGTTGCGCCCGATCACGGCATTGTTCAGCACGATGGCCTGCATGCCGACCAGCGCGCCTTCATGGATGGTGCAGCCGTGCAGCATGGCCTGGTGGCCGACGGTGACATTGGGGCCGATGGTCATGGGACAGCCGGTATCCACGTGCAGCACGCTGCCTTCCTGGATATTGGTGCCCTGGCGGATCAGGATCGTGTCGTTGTCGCCGCGAATGGACACATGCGACCAGATGCTGACGCCGGCCTCCAGGGTGACGTTGCCGATGATGTCGGCGCTGTCGGCCACGTAGGCGGCGGGATCGATGCGGGGAATGAGGTCGTCGAGCTGGTAAATGGGCATGCCGTGTCTCCGGATGCGGCGGCGGGCCAGGCGGGCCCGCCCGCCGTCAGTGTGGCTTGGCGGCCCGCGCGCGTTCTTCTTCGCGCAGGCGCAGGATGCGACGCTGGATTTTACCGGTGGTGGTCATGGGCAATGCTTCGACGAATTCGATTTCCTTGGGGTACTCGTAGGGCGCCAGGCGCTCGCGCACATGTTCCTGCAGGTTCTCGATGATGTCGCTGCGGTCGCGCTGGGCGAATTCCGGGGTCAGCACCACGTAGGCCTTGACCACCGCACCACGCTCGGCGTCCGGCTTGGGCACCACGGCGGCGTTCGCCACGGCCGGATGGCCGATCAGGCAGCTTTCGATTTCACCCGGGCCGATGCGGTAGCCCGACGACTTGAATATGTCGTCGGCCCGGCCCGCATACCAGAGGTAGCCGTCGGCATCGACCCGGGCCAGATCGCCCGTCAGGCACCAGTCGCCCTGGAACTTGGCCTGGGTGGCGGCGTCGTTGCGCCAGTACCCCAGGAACAGGACGGGGTCCGGGTAGCCGTGGATGTCGTAGCGGTTGACCGCGATTTCGCCGGTTTCACCGGCCGCCACGGGCTGGCCCGCATCGTCCAGCACGGCGACGCGGTGGCCCGGGTAGGGGCGGCCCATGCTGCCCGGCTTGGCCGGCCAGCGCTTCTGGCTGTTGCCCACCACGTAGTTCATTTCGGTCTGGCCGAACATTTCGTTGGGCGTCACGCCCAGCGCGGACTGGCACCATTCGAAGACGGTTTCCCCCACGCTCTCGCCGGCGCTCATGATGGAGCGCAGGGCCAGTTGGTAATGATTGCGGGGCTCCGGCACCGTTTTCATCATCATCTTCAGCGCGGTGGGGAAGAGGAAGGTGTTGGTGACCTGGTAGCGTTCCATCAATTCGAAGGCGCGCTCGACCGAGAAGCGTCCGCGCGTGCCCACGATGGGATGGCCGAAATACAGCGTGGGCAGCAGTGCGTCCATCATGCCGCCGGTCCAGGCCCAGTCGGCCGGCGACCAGAACACGTCGGCCGGTCGCGGAAACCAGTCTTGCGAGGCCACGAAGCCCGGCAGGTTGCCGATCAGCGCGCTGTGCGGCAGCAGGGCGCCCTTGGGCGCACCGGTGGTGCCGGACGTGTAGAGCAGGATGGCCGGGTCCGATGAGCGAGTGGGCACCGGCTTGAATTCACTGGGTTGGCGCGCCAGCAGGCTGCGCCAGGGCAGCACGCGCTCGTCGGCGAAACCGATGCCGATGATCTGCTGCAGGGCGGGGCAATGGTCGCTGACGGCCAGCAGGTTGGCGCTGGAGGCGTGGTCCACGATGGCGACGCGGGTGTCCGAATCGCACAGGCGGCTTTGCAGGGCTTCGGGGCCGAACAGCGCGGACAACGGCAGCACGACCGCCCCCACGCTGTAGATGGCCATGTGGGCGACGACGGTTTCCGGGCGTTGCCCCAAAACCACACCGACCCGGTCGCCCCGGCCCACGCCCATCTTCACCAGGCCATTGGCCAGCTGATTGGCGGCCTCGGCCAGCCGTGCATAGGTCCAGACCTCGCGGTTGCCGGCTTCATCTTCGTAGTAGATGGCAATGCGCCGCGCATCCGGACTACTGGATGCCCAGCGGTGGCAGCACGCTTCCGCAATGTTGAACTGGGTGGGAACCAGCCAGCGGAATGATTGGTAGAGCGCCTGATATTGGTCGTTCATGGCCCTATGTTGTAAGCATGTTGCAGCGTGAACGGGTCTGTTTTTGCCCGTTGCCCCAACTGCAAGCATGACCTAGAGGGCCGTGAACTGCAATATCCCCGTTGCGTAACGGGGACGTATAAGGGTTATCACGGGTGTTTGCCCTGGCGGCGCAGGGCGGAAGGCAAGGCGGGCAGCGACAGGGAACGCGGCTTGCGCTGGGCTGGATCGGCCTGCCGTTCGGCCTGGATGGCGGCCCAGTCCAGCAGCTGCAACTGGCCGTCATGGGTCTCGGCCAGGGCCGACAGGCTTTCCACCCAGTCGCCATCGTTGCAATACAGGATGCCGCCGACGTCGCGCAGCTCGGCCTTGTGGATGTGGCCGCAGACCACCCCGTCCAGGCCGCGGCGGCGGGCTTCGCCGGCCAGCGCTTCCTCGAAGTCGGTGATGAACGACACCGCGTTCTTGACCTTGTGCTTCAGATACTGCGACAGCGACCAGTAGTGCAGCCCCAGTCGGTGGCGCAGGCGGTTGAAGTGGTGGTTGATCCACAGCGCCAGTTGATAGAGGCCGTCGCCCAGATGCGCCAGCCAGCGGCTGTGCTGGATCACGCCATCGAACTGGTCGCCGTGCAGCACCAGCAGGCGCAGGCCCTTGGCCGTGACGTGCACGTCTTCATCCAGGATTTCGATGTCGCCGAAGGCAAAGCCGGCGAATTCTCGGGCGAATTCGTCATGGTTGCCAGGGATGAACACCACCCGGGTGCCGTTGCGCGCCTTGCGCAGGATGCGCTGGATCACATCGTTGTGGGCGCGGGGCCAGTGCCAGTGCTTGCGCAATTGCCAGCCGTCGACGATGTCGCCCACCAGGTAAAGGGTGTCGGACTCGTTGTGCTCAAGGAAATCCAGCAGGAACTCCGCCTTGCACCCGGCGGTACCCAGGTGAATATCGGAAATCCAGAGGGCGCGCCAATGCGTGGGGCGGATTTCGTTCACGGTCGTATCCATGTGGGCTGTCGTCATGCCTGGGAATGAGACCACCCCGCGATGACGGGGACATGAAGAATCCGTGACGCTGTTGTGACGGCACCGGTCAGCCGCGCAGATGTCCCAGCATGTCGTGCACGTCGTGGGCCATGATGGCCAGCAAGCACACCAGGCCCAGGTAGGCGCAGGTATAGGTCACTTTGCTTTCCAGCGAGGTGCCGTAATAGGCCTGGTTCTCGGGCAGCGTCGGGTCGTACTTGAAGGCCCGCAGCACATTGGGGAAGGCCAGCACGGCCACCAGGATGAGGATGGGACTGGGACGCCAGAAGAACAGCGCCACCAGCACCGGCACGCCGACCAACCAGATGCGTGGCGACAGCACCGCGGTGATGCGGCCGCCGTCAAAGGGCGACAGCGGGATCAGGTTGAACAGATTGATGAAGAAACCCGCATACGACAGCGCCAGCAGCAGGTCGCTGCCGGTGCTGCGCGCCGCGAAGTAGCAGGCCAGCGACGCCACCGTGCCGGCCAGCGGGCCGCCCAGCCCCACGTAGGCCTCGGTATCCGCGTCGTGCGGCATGTCCTTGAGCTGGATCCAGGCACCCACGAACGGGATGAATACCGGGGCGCCCACATCCAGGCCCCGCTGGCGCGCGGCGATGTAGTGCCCCATTTCGTGCAGCAGCAGCAACAGGACGAAGCCCGCGGCGTAGCGCCAGCCGAACACCAGGGCATACGCCGCCACCGACAGCAGCATGGTGCCGCCGGTGGCCAGCAGCTTGCCGAACTTCAGGTACTTGAAGCCCGACAGCAACAGCAGGATCAGCTTCATCGTTCAGGACGCAAGCCGGCTCAGGGTTGGGCCTGATCGGCCTTCTTGCCGCGCATGCGCTTCCACAGACCGCCACCCAGCGCCGCGGCGGCCAGGATGCCGACCTTGGCGAACTTGGCCAGGAAGGCGGCGATCACGGCGAACAGCCCCAGCTTCTTGGCGGCCACGCCGGCCACCAGCGCGGCCAGGCCGTATTCGGCCACCTTGTCGGTCGACGAATTGAAGTCGGCGTAGCGCTTGCCTTCGACGTACTTCAGGTTGTCCAGCAGCGTCAGCACGGCGGTCTTGTCCTTGGGCACCAGGCTCTTCTGCGTGATCAGGTCCAGCGTGATGTAGCCGTCACGACCCAGCGCGTAGGTGTTGTAGTTGACGGTGGGGTTGTCGTTGGCGGTTTCGCCCTTGTGCTTGACGGCCACCGACCAGACCAGGCGCTGCGAGTTGCTGTCGTACTTGGGCGATTCGACCCAGCCGTCCATCACCAGTTCGGGAAAGCCGCGCTTCTTGCGTTCTTCGTTGGACTGTTCAGTGCCTTCACGCAGGCTGTCCAGCAGCTCGTTGACGTTCCAGTTCTTGGCGTCATCGTCCTTGATGTAGCCGGCCTTGTCGAAGTTCACGGTGATGACCCAGTCGTCATCGTCGCTCTTGGGCATGACCACGCCCAGCAGCGAGGGGTCCTTGCCGTTGCCGTAGGCGGCCATCAGGCGGTCGGCCTGGGCGCGCGGCACGAAGAACATGGATTCGGGCAGGTGCACGACAGCCTGGTCGCCCAGTTTGACGTCGGCCGGGCCTTCCTGGGCCGCGGCGAAGGCGGCTTTCATGGCCGCTTCGATTTCCTGCTGCGCGGCGGCGTTCTGGGCGGACGCGCCCAGGGGCAGGAACAACAGCACGCTGGCAGCGGCCAGCGACAGGCGGGAAAGGAAAGCGCGCATGATTTTTTTGAGGCGTCTGTGAAAGGGGCCTCATTGTCTTTGCGGGCGACTTTCAACTTTCTGAAAGCCAACGCCAAAATCGGCGCACGATTTTGCTGTTTGTAAGCAGGTGTGTTCAGCAGGCGGTCAGCGCCCGCCCTTGCCGGATGTCAGCGTGCCTTCTTGCGATTCGGCGCATTGCGCAGGCGGGTGCCCAGGATGCGGTCATGCAGGAACTGGCCATCGGGGTCGAACCAGGACCAGACGAAGATCGCGAAAGGGGCTGCGACGATGAACATGTCGACCGACGCCCAGCCCGTGGCCATGGCGGCCAGCTTGACCAGCGCGGCGCCCGCCAGCACCAGCGGCCAGGCCAGCACGTAGCGCAACACCAGCCGCGGGGTGGACGGCGTGTTGCCGTCGCGGTCGACCAGCCGGATGTTCCAGGTCTTCATGGGCAGGGTCTGCCCACGGCGGCGCCAGCACAGCACGAAATAGGCGCCGATCGCCACGAACAGCCAAGCTTGGCGGGCTGATCGCAGTTCCAGCGCATTCTTGCTCTGGGTCAGCGTGTCCATCAGGTAGCCTGTCAGGAACACCACGCCAAACAGCAGCACGGCTTCGTACATCATGCAGGCAAACCGGCGCAGCCGGTTGGGAGTCTGGTCAAGGAGGGTGTCGGTCATGGGCCGGTATTATCCGACAAAGCGGCCGACCATAAAAAAAACCCGCCGGTAAGGGCGGGTCTATAAAAGGGGCTATGCAGCCCCCAAGGGGAAAACGGTCAGGCCCGAAGGCCTTGGGCCATGCTCAGGCGGCGGAGTGCGCGTTCTTGGCGCTCGTCTTGCCAGCCAGGGCACGGACGCCGTGGGCCAGCTTACGCAGGCCTGCGGCCAACGCACGCATCGGATGCGGGCGGAATTGTTCTTCGATGGCCTGGAGCATCAGTTGACGCTCGAGTTCGTCGGTCAGGCGGATGGTGTTGTTCGGGTTGATCACAATAGCCTCCACGGGCTTGCACAGTTGTTTAGCTACTAGGGATTACCCGAATTATAGGGTTAACCCTGAAACTGTGCAAGCGTCCGGTGCATTTCGGCAACACCATGGTGCTGATGATGCCCCAAATCGGCGCTGCGGGGCACCATAAGCAAAGATACGGGCGCCATGTTGCGGCGCTTTTACAACGAGCAGGGGGCGGGGTCAGGCAGGCCGCCGCCCAGGGGCAAGCCCCCGGGCGGGGTAGGGGAAGGTCAGGCGTCGCGGTAGCCGGCGGCGACCAGCTCGAAGCCGAACAGGCGGCAGTCCAGGGCGCCGTTGTGCAGCGGCACGCGGCGCTTGGGTTTCAGGCGCATCTGGTTGGGCAGGGTCATGTCGCTGGTGATGACGTGCAATTGCCAGCCGGCGAAGTTGCGCTTCAGGCAGGTGGCCCAGTCGCGCCACAGGTCGGCGTCCGGCTCGGTCAGCATGCGCTCGC
This sequence comes from Achromobacter sp. NCFB-sbj8-Ac1-l, assembly GCF_052695805.1. Taxonomy (NCBI): domain Bacteria; kingdom Pseudomonadati; phylum Pseudomonadota; class Betaproteobacteria; order Burkholderiales; family Alcaligenaceae; genus Achromobacter; species Achromobacter sp. NCFB-sbj8-Ac1-l. The sequence continues at coordinate 1,499,814 of NZ_CP199812.1, forward strand.
CGTAGGGCGGGTTGGTGACGATCCAGCCATGGTCGGCCGGGGCTTCGATGTGGCGGGCGTCGCCCACTTCGAAACGGATGGAATCGGCCGTCAGCCAGGCGCGCTCGGCGTTGTTGCGGGCAAATTCCACGGCCTGGGGGTCCAGGTCGTACCCGACCAGAGGGGCGTCCAGCTGCGGCAGGATGCGCGAGCGGGCGTCGTCCTTCAGGTCGCGCCAGCGGTAGGCGTCGTGGTCACGAAGGCGCTCGAATCCGAACGGGCGAGAGATGCCGGGGGGCACGCCCAGGGCGATCCAGGCCGCTTCGATCAGGATGGTGCCCGAGCCGCAGAAGGGATCCAGGAGCGGCGCGGCCGGGTCCCAGCCCGCCAGCGCCAGCATGCCGGCGGCCAGGTTTTCGCGCAGGGGCGCTTCGCCCTTGTCCAGGCGCCAGCCGCGCTTGAACAGCGATTCGCCGGAGGTGTCCAGGTACAGGGTGGCGGTGTGGCCGGTCAGGAACAGGTGCACGCGGGCGTCGGGGCGCACGGTGTCGATGCTGGGGCGTTCGCCTTCCAGTTCGCGCAGCCGGTCGCAGATGCCGTCCTTGGCGCGCAGATTGCAGTACTGCAGGCTCTGCACCGGGCTCTTGATGGCGGAGGTGTCGACGCGCAGGGTCTGTTCGGCGCCGAACCAGCGTTCCCAGGGGGTATCGCGGGCCAGGTCGAGGATGTCGTCTTCGTGCGAGATCTCGGCGTGGGCGACCTGCACGAGGATGCGGGTGGCCAGGCGCGAATACAGGTTGGCGCGCTGCACGCCGGACCAGTCGGCAGTGAACGAGCAGCCGGCGCGGCCGGCTTGGGCGTCTTCGTAGCCCAGGGCCTGCATTTCGGCGGTCAGGGCTTCTTCGAGGCCCTGCGGGCAGGGCGCGAACACCTTGAAGGTTTCGGCCTGGCGGGTTTCGCGGGGGCGGCGGCTGCGCACCTCGACGACGGGCTCGCGGTCGCGATGATCGTGGTCGTGTGCGTCGTCGTGGCGGCCGGGCGGGGCGTGGCCCACGTCAGCGGCGTCATCGTAGTCGGGTTCGGTCGCGAATTCGGGGGCGGGGCCGTCGTCTTCGAAGGGGTCGTAGAAGCGGCCGGCCGGGGTGGCGGGCGCGATGTACTGGTCATCCAGGCGCGGCGCGCGCTGCGGCGGGCGGCCGGATCGCGTGCTGGGGGCGGCGTCGCGGCGCGGGCTGTCGCCGCGATTGCGGTCGGACGACGGGGCGCGGCTGCCGGGGCCTCGCGCATCCTGGCCGCGCGAGGCCTGGCCGCGGGCAGGTGGGTTGCGGTCGGAGGCGCTGCGGTCCGCAGCGCCGCGGCCGCCGGCGGCGGGCTTGCGGGCGTAGCGCGCGGCTTCTTCCTGCTGGCGGCGTTGATAGCCTTCCGGGTCCTTCTGGCGTTCGATGCTTTCCTTGGTGCGCTCGTTCTGGGCGACCAGGCGGGCGCGGGCGCCGGTGCGCACGCGCTTGGGGGCCTCTTCGGCGTGCGCGTCGCGTGCGGTTTTCTTGATCGTCAGCGTCTTGCGCGGGCGGTCCTGGTCATCAGCGGACATACGAATCCTGGCGAATGTGCAAAGGGTAGGGGGAATCAGAAGGGTTTGACGACGACCAGCGCCACCACCACCAAGAGCAGCAAGACGGGAACTTCGTTGAACCAGCGATAGAACTTGTGCGAACGGGTGTTCTTGCCCTGTTCGAATTTTCGCAGCATGACGCCACAGGCGTGATGGTAGCCGATGACGAGCAGGACGAAAAAGAGCTTGGCATGCATCCAGCCGTTGTCGGGGCCGACGCCGATGCCGTAGCCCAGGTAGAGCCACATGCCGAAGATGACGGCGATGACGGCGAGGATGGTGGTGAATCGGTAAAGGCGGCGGGCCATGCCCAGCAGGGTGGCCTGGACGGCGGAGTCGGATTGCTGGGCGAGGTTGACGAAGATTCTGGGCAGGTAGAACAGGCCGGCGAACCAGGAGGCGATGAAGACGATGTGGAAGGTCTTTACCCAGAGCATTGCCATGTGGGGGTCCGGTGTTTGTTTTGGGGGAGCTGGCATTGTAATGCTGGGGGGAGGGCATTCTTTTGGGGCGTTGTTCTTCTTCGTAGGTCGCCCCTCGGGGCGGCGGCTTGCGGAGCGGGCGCCCACGATTGCGGTCCGGCGCGCGGGCGCCGGACTGCCCCTTCGTCATTCTCGTCCGCCTTCGGCTCCCTTCGAATTCCCTCGGGCGCATCGAGGTTGCCCGCTCCGCAAGCCGCCGCCCCGAGGGGCTATGGGTTTCGAGGGTCGGGGCGCTGCTGCACCGGGTGGGGTGGGAGAGGTTTGCGGGGCCCGCCCAAATCGGCCGCGCGGGCGGCCTTCTTGGGCTTACGCGCTTCTGGGCGTCGTGAGGGTGGTCGCTGCGCGCGGGTGGTGGGGGTGTTGCTTGGGGCGCGCAGCGTGTTGGGACGATATTCTTTTGGTGGCGGGCGTTGCCTGCCGTTAGATCACGTAGAGGTCGACGTACTCGTTTACCGGCATCGCCTCCAGCTTGGCTTGATCCAGGGACACGTCCAGGATTTTCGCTTGTTGGCGGGCCGGGAACATGCGGGCCAGGTTGGTCTTGAACTTGGCTTCCAGCAGGGGGATGCCGTCGCTGCGGCGGCGTTTGTGGCCGATGGGGTATTCGCAGACGACTTCGTCCAGGGTCGAGCCGTCGGTGAATTCGACCGTCAGGGCGTTGGCGATGGAGCGTTTGTCGGGGTCGTGGTAGTCGCGGGTGTAGGCGGGGTCTTCGACGCAGACGATCTTGTCGCGCAGGATGTCGATGCGCGGGTCGCGGGCGATGTCGTCTTCGTAGTCGGCGGCAGTCAGGCGGCCGAACAGGAGGGGGACGGCGACCATGTACTGGATGCAGTGGTCGCGGTCGGCGGGGTTGTTCAGGGGGCCTTTCTTGTCGATGATGCGGATGCACGCCTCGTGGGTACGGATGGTGATCTTTTCGATGTCGTCCGTGGTCTTGCCCAGGGTCTTGAGGCGGTCGTGGATCTGCATGGCGCATTCGACGGCGGTCTGGGAATGGAATTCGGCCGGGAACGAGATCTTGAACAGCACGTTTTCCATGACGTAGCTGCCGTAGGGGCGCTGGAACTTGAAGGGCTGGCCCTTGAAGAGCACGTCGTAGAAGCCCCAGGTCTTGGCGCTCAGCACCGACGGGTAGCCCATTTCGCCGGTGCGGGCGATGAGGGCCAGACGCACGGCGCGGCTGGTGGCGTCGCCGGCGGCCCAGCTTTTGCGGCTGCCGGTGTTGGGGGCGTGGCGGTAGGTGCGCAGGCTCTGGCCGTCGACCCACGCCAGCGAGACGGCGTTGATGACTTCGTCGCGGTCCAGGCCCAGCATCTGGGCGACGACGGCGGTCGAGGCGACCTTGACCAGGACGACGTGGTCCAGGCCGACTTTGTTGAACGAGTTTTCGAGCGCGATGCAGCCCTGGATTTCATGGGCCTTGATCATGCCGGTGAGCACGTCGCGCATGGTCAGGGGCGGCTTGCCGGCGGCGATGGCGGTGCGCGAGAGCCAGTCGGCGGTAGCCAGGATGCCGCCCAGGTTGTCGGACGGGTGGCCCCATTCGGCGGCGAGCCAGGTGTCGTTGAAGTCCAGCCAGCGGATCATCGTGCCGATGTTGAAGGCAGCCTGGACGGGATCGAGCTGGAACTGGGTGCCGGGGACCTTGGCGCCGTGGGGCACGACGGTGCCGGGCACGATGGGGCCCAGCAGTTTGCGGCACGCGGGATATTCCAGCGCTTCCAGGCCGCAGCCCAGGGTGTCGATCAGGCAGTTGCGGGCGGTCTCGTAGGCCAGGCCGCTCTGGATTTCATAGTTCAGTACGTAGTCGGCGATGTCGACCAGGACCTGGTCGGGCGCGGGACGGACGTTGGAGATCGGGGCAGACATATCGGTACCTCTCCTGAGTGAGTACAGGCGGCCCGGGGCCTGCGCGGCGCGGGGGAAAGCGTCGGCAGGCCCATGGTCTTTACTTGCGTTTGTCGAGCGGCACGAACTTCTGGTCTTCCGGACCCACGTAGTTGGCGGTGGGGCGGATGATCTTGTTGTCGATGCGCTGCTCGATGATGTGGGCCGACCAGCCCGCCGTGCGTGCAATCACGAACAGCGGGGTGAACATGGCGGTGGGCACGCCCATCATGTGGTAGCTGACGGCCGAGAACCAGTCCAGGTTGGGGAACATCTTCTTGATGTCCCACATGACCGTCTCAAGGCGTTCGGCGATGTCGAACATCTTGGTGCTGCCGGCCTTCTTGGAGAGCTTCTTGGCGACTTCCTTGATGACCTTGTTGCGCGGGTCGGACACGGTGTAGACCGGGTGGCCGAAGCCGATGATGACTTCCTTGGCTTCGACGCGGCGCCGGATGTCGGCCTCGGCTTCGTCCGGCGTCTCGTAGCGCTTTTGCACGTCGAAGGCGACTTCGTTGGCGCCGCCGTGCTTGGGACCGCGCAGCGCGCCGATGGCGCCGGTGATGGACGAGTACATGTCCGAGCCCGTGCCGGCGATGACGCGGGCGGTGAACGTGGACGCGTTGAATTCATGTTCGGCGTACAGGTTCAGCGAGATGTGCATCGCCTTGACCCAGTCCTCGCTGGGCTTTTCGCCGTGCAGGAGGTGCAGGAAATGGCCGCCGATGCTGTCGTCGTCGGTCTGCACGTCGATGACGCGGCCGTTGTGGCTGTAGTGGTACCAGTACAGCAGCGCCGAGCCCAGGTTGGCCATCAGGCGGTCGGCGATGTCGCGCGCGCCCGGGGTGTTGTGGTCGTCTTTCTCGGGCAGCACGCAGCCCAGCACCGAGACGGCCGTGCGCATGACGTCCATCGGGTGGCTGGCCGCCGGCAGCGCTTCCAGCGCGTCCTGCAGCGTGACGGGCAGGCCACGCAGGCTGCGCAGCTTTTCCTTGTAGGCCTTCAGCTCGGCCTTGTTGGGCAGCTTGCCGTGCACCAGCAGGTGGGCGATTTCCTCGAATTCGCTGGTGTGCGCGATGTCCAGGATGTCGTAGCCGCGGTAGTGCAGGTCGTTGCCGCTGCGGCCAACCGTACACAGCGCGGTGTTGCCGGCGACGACGCCGGACAGCGCGACCGATTTCTTGGGCTTGAAGCCAGCCTTTTCTTCCGGCGCGGCCTGCGGCTTGACTTCCGGCTTGGCTGCGTCCTGTTTGGCTGCTTGCTTCTTGGGAGCCGTGCTCATGTGTCTACTCCTTTCCTTTCGCGGTGGTCGATGCAATGGGAGGTAGCGAGGCGCCGCAGGGATGCCGCGGCGCCGGATGCGGTTGGCGGACGGCGCGGGTTACGCCTTGCCCTTCTGGAAGAGGGCATCCAGCTTGGATTCGAACTCGTGGTAGCCGATGCGGTCGTACAGTTCTTCGCGCGTCTGCATCAAGTCGACCACGTTTTTCTGGTGACCGTCGCGGCGGATGGCGGTGTAGACGGCTTCGGCGGCCTTGTTCATGGCGCGGAAGGCCGACAGCGGGTAGAGCACCATGCCCACGCCCACGCTTTTCAGCTCTTCGACCGAGAACAGCGGCGTCTTGCCGAATTCGGTGATGTTGGCCAGCACCGGCACCTTGACGGCCTTGACGAAGCGGTCGTAGGTGGGCAGGTCGTAGGCGGCTTCGGCGAAGATGGCGTCGGCGCCGGCTTCGACGCAGGCCAGCGCGCGCTCGATGGCGGCATCCACGCCGTGCGAGGCGATGGCGTCGGTACGGGCGATCAGGTAGAAGTCGCTGTCGGTGCGGGCGTCGGCGGCCGCCTTGACGCGGTCGGCCATTTCTTCGGTGCTGACGATTTCCTTGCCGGGGCGATGGCCGCAGCGCTTGGCGCCGACCTGGTCTTCGATATGGCAGGCGGCAGCGCCGAACTTGATCAGGCTCTTGACGGTGCGGGCGATGTTGAAGGCCGACGGACCGAAGCCGGTGTCGATGTCGACCAGCAGCGGCACGTCGCACACGTCGGTGATGCGGCGCACGTCGGTCAGGACGTCGTCCATGGTGTTGATGCCCAGGTCGGGCAGGCCCAGTGAACCCGCGGCCACGCCGCCGCCGGACAGGTAGATGGCGCGATAGCCGGCGCGCTTGGCCAGCAGCGCGTGGTTGGCGTTGATGGCGCCGATGATCTGCAGCGGGCTTTCTTCGGCGAGGGCGCGGCGGAACAGGGCGCCGGCGGATTCGGGTCTGGACATGGGAGGTCTCCGTCTTTCTTCTGGTTGGCCCACGACCTTAGCGCGGGTCCGGAACATAAATCTGTCCCCTTCGCGACAATCGTCGGCGGGCAGGGCAAAGGGACAGGTGTATGTCTCGGTCTGGCAAAAGCGGTCCTGCTTAAGGATTGGGCCCGCATGAACGGGCCCAATCCTTGACTCAAGCGCTGCTTACTTCAGCAGGTCCTTGACGCCGTCGCGCTCTTCGAGCAGCTCTTTCAGCGTGAAGTCCAGGCGCTCGCGCGAGAAGGCGTCGATTTCCAGGCCTTCGACACGCTTGTACTCGCCGTTTTCGGTCGTGACCGGCACGCCGTAGATGATGCCTTCGGGGATGCCGTAGGAGCCATCCGACGGGATGCCCATCGTGACCCACTTGCCGTTGCTGCCCAGGACCCAGTCACGGACGTGGTCGATGGCGGCGTTGGCGGCCGATGCGGCCGAGGACAGGCCACGGGCTTCGATGATGGCGGCGCCACGCTTGCCCACGGTGGGGATGAAGGTGTCGCGGTTCCAGGCGTCGTCGTTGATCAGCTTGGCCAGCGATTGGCCGCCGACGGTGGCGAAGCGGAAGTCGGGGTACATGGTGGGCGAGTGGTTGCCCCACACGACCAGCTTTTCGATGTCGGCCACGGCCTTGCCCGACTTGGCGGCCAGTTGCGACAGGGCGCGGTTGTGGTCCAGGCGCAGCATGGCGGTGAAGTTCTTGGCGGGCAGGTCCGGCGCCGACTTCATGGCGATGTAGGCGTTGGTGTTGGCCGGGTTGCCGACCACCAGGACCTTGACGTTGCGGCTGGCGACGTCGTTCAGGGCCTTGCCCTGCGCCGTGAAGATCTGGGCGTTGACCGACAGCAGGTCCTTGCGTTCCATGCCGGGGCCGCGCGGGCGGGCGCCAACCAGCAGGGCCACGTCCGCATCCTTGAATGCCGTGCGGGGGTCGCTGTGGGCGGTGACTTCCTGCAGCAGCGGGAAGGCGCAGTCATCCAGTTCCATGATGACGCCCTTCAGGGCCTTTTGCGCTTTTTCGTCAGGAATTTCAAGCAGCTGCAGAATGACGGGCTGATCTTTGCCCAGCATTTCGCCCGAGGCGATGCGGAACAGCAGTGCGTAACCGATTTGGCCGGCGGCGCCGGTGACGGCGACACGCAAGGCAGGCTTAGACATGGACGTTCTCCGTAATGGTGTGGCGAGAAAAAATCTCACCAATCAGTGTAATCCGTTGAGCGGCAAAGACAGCGCAAGCAGGGCGCCTGGACAGGTCGTTACACCCCAGGGCGGGCGCGTCGCCGGACAGCCAGGAATCCTAGATCGAATTTACGTGTGCGTCAATTGATCTTATATCTTATATAAGACATAAGACGTTGGACAGCGCCGCGCCCGATATGCCACAATAGAGCGTTTGTTCGAATGCGTCGCAGCACCGCCGGCTGCTGCGCCTGTATCAGGCCAGAACACCGGCACCGCAGCAGCGCATTGTGGATGGAACCGCAATCCTTTGCGTTGCCTTTCCATTCTCCGGATGAACATGACACGACCAAGACGATCCATGGCAGACCCCCGGCCCGAAACCTCCTTACGCACACGCGCCGCCCGTCCAACGGGCGAGGGAGCCGCTTTCAGTCCGCTGTACCGCCAGATCAAGGATCTGCTCGTCCAGAGCCTGGACCGCGGCGAATGGAAGCCCGGCGAACTCATCCCCAGCGAAATCGACCTGGCTGCCCGTTTCCAGGTCAGCCAGGGCACGGTGCGCAAGGCGGTCGACGAGTTGGCCGCCGAACACCTGCTGCTGCGGCGCCAGGGCAAGGGCACCTTCGTCGCCACCCACCATGAAGCCCGCGTGCGCTACCGCTTCCTGCGCCTGGCCGCCGACGAAGAAGGCGAGCCTGGCCGCGCCGAAAGCCGAATCCTCGAATGCCGCCGCCTGCGGGCGCCCGCCGAGATCGCACGCGCGCTGGACCTGCGCGCCGGCGAAACCGTGGTGTCCATCCGCCGCCTTCTGTCCATGGGGCAGACACCCACCGTGCTGGACGACATCTGGCTGCCGGGGTCCATCTTCCGCGGCCTTACCCTCGAGCTGCTGACCGCCAACAAGGCGCCGCTCTATGGCCTGTTTGAATCCGAGTTCGGCGTCAGCATGGTGCGCGCGGACGAAAAGCTGCGCGCGGTTGCCGCGCCGGCCGAAGTCTGTACGCTGCTTAATGTTGCCGCCGGCACGCCGTTGTTGCAGGTGGATCGTGTCTCGTACACCTATGGTGACCGCCCCATGGAAATTCGGCGGGGCTTGTACTTGACCGATCGATACCACTACCGCAATAGTCTGAATTGATGAGCTTTTTACCTACGATTTGATACCAACCCGATCTCTGGGCGAAAATACCGTGTTTGCCCGCAAGGGCCACGGCATTTGCGCCGTCACGATTCCCTAGTTCCGAAACACCGAGGCCGTCATGTCCGACACCGCTGCCAAGCCACGTCCGCAGTTTCGCAATATTGGGCTTGCCCAAGTTGCGTTCTCCTATCGCCTGCCCCTGGCCGGCAAGCTGTCCATCCTGCACCGCATCAGCGGCATTTTGCTGTTCCTCTGTTTGCCCTTGGTCATCGTTCCGCTGTTCGCAGCGAGCGTGGCCGCGCCGCAATCGTTCGCCTGGATCGCCTCGTTCGCGGCCAACCCGATCGTCAAGCTTGTCTTCCTGGTCCTGATCTGGGGCTACCTGCACCACTTCTGTGCCGGCATCCGCTACCTGCTGCTCGACCTGCACATCGGTATCGACAAGCTGTCGGCCAAGAAAAGCGCCGGCGTGGTCTTCGGTGTCAGCCTGGCGCTGACGCTGGTGTTCGGTCTCAAACTGTTCGGAGTGCTGTAAATGGCCGCCGCTAAAAACTACGGACCCAAGCGCCTGGTCGTCGGCGCTCACTATGGCGTCATGGACTTCATCATCCAGCGCATCACCGCCGTCATCATGGCCGTGTATACGTTGGTACTGCTCATCGGCATCCTGACGATGCCTGCCTTCACGTACGAACACTGGGTCAAGCTGTTCAATTTCTACGTGGGCTTCATTCCGGTTGGCCAGATCCTGGCCTCCCTTGCCTTCTTTGCGTTGGCCTGGCACGCCTGGATCGGTGTGCGCGACATCTGGATGGACTACGTCAAGCCGGTGGGCCTGCGCCTGCTGCTGCAAGTGCTGACGATCCTCTGGTTGATCGGTACGGTCATTTATTTTGCGCAAATCCTCTGGAGCATCTAAGCCGTGGTCTCTGTCCTGAAATCCTTGCCGCGCCGCCAGTTTGATGTGGTGGTCGTTGGCGCCGGTGGAGCCGGCATGCGTTGTTCGCTGCAACTGTCCCAAGCGGGCCTGTCGGTTGCGGTGCTGTCCAAAGTGTTCCCCACGCGTTCGCACACGGTTGCCGCGCAGGGCGGCGTGAGCGCCTCGCTGGGCAACATGAGCGAAGACAACTGGTACTGGCACATGTACGACACCGTCAAGGGGTCGGATTGGCTGGGTGACCAGGACGCCATCGAATTCATGTGCCGCGAAGCCCCGAATGCCGTGTACGAGCTCGAGCACTTCGGCATGCCCTTCGACCGCAACCCCGACGGCACCATCTACCAGCGTCCGTTCGGCGGCCACACCGCCAACTTCGGTGAAAAACCGGTCCAGCGCGCCTGTGCCGCCGCAGACCGCACCGGCCACGCGCTGCTGCACACCCTTTACCAGCGCAACGTCGCTGCGCGCACCCAGTTCTTCGTCGAATGGATGGCGCTGGACCTGCTGCGCAACGAAGCCGGCGACGTCGTGGGCGTGACCGCCCTCGAAATGGAAACGGGCGAAATCTACATCCTGGAAGCCAAGACCACGGTGCTGGCCACCGGCGGCGCCGGCCGTATCTGGGCTGCGTCCACCAACGCCTTCATCAACACCGGTGACGGCCTGGGCATGGCCGCCCGCGCGGGCATCCCGCTGCAGGACATGGAATTCTGGCAATTCCACCCGACCGGCGTGGCCGGCGCCGGCGTGCTGATCACCGAAGGCGTGCGTGGCGAAGGCGGCATCCTGCTGAACAAGGATGGCGAACGCTTCATGGAGCGCTATGCGCCCACGCTGAAGGACTTGGCCCCGCGCGACTTCGTGTCCCGCTCGATGGACCAGGAAATCAAGGAAGGCCGTGGCTGCGGTCCGGACGGCAGCTACGTGGTGCTCAAGCTTGACCACCTGGGCGCCGACGTCATCAACAAGCGCCTGCCCTCGATCCGCGAAATCGCCATCAAGTTCGGCAACGTCGACCCGATCAAGGAACCGATCCCCGTCGTTCCGACCATCCACTACCAGATGGGCGGCATTCCGGCCAACTACCATGGCCAGGTGCTGACGCGCGAAAACGGCGAAAACAAGATCGTCAACGGCCTGTACGCCATCGGCGAATGCGCCGCGGTGTCGGTGCACGGCGCCAACCGCCTGGGCACGAACTCGCTGCTGGACCTGATCGTGTTCGGTCGCGCCACCGGCAACCACATCGTCAATTCGCACCCGGAACGCCAGCACGCCCACCAGGACGTGCCGCAGCAGGCCGTCGAATTCTCGCTGGACCGCGTGAACAAGCTGGAAGCGCGTACCTCGGGCGAGAAGACGCAAGACATCGGCAACGCCATCCGCTTCTCGATGCAGCGCCACTGCGGCGTGTTCCGCACGCTGGAACTGCTGAACGAAGGCGTGACCCAGATCGAAGACCTGGCCAAGCAAGCGGACAACATCTACTTCAAGGACAAGTCCAAGGTGTTCAACACCGCGCGCGTCGAAGCGCTGGAACTGGCCAACATGACCGAAGTGGCCCGCGCCACGATCAAGTCGGCCGCCAACCGCACGGAAAGCCGCGGCGCCCACGCGCTGGACGACCATCCGACCCGCGACGACGAAAACTGGCTCAAGCACACGCTGTGGTACTCCGAAGGCAGCCGCCTGGATTACAAGCCGGTGCAGATGAAGCCGTTGACGGTCGAGTCCTTCCCGCCCAAGGCGCGTACCTTCTAAGTCCGGATAGAGCCCACTATGAGCACCAAGAGAATCGTCAAGTTCGAAATCTACCGCTACGATCCGGACAAGGACGAGCGCCCGTACATGCAGAAGCTGGAAGTCGAACTCCAGCCCACCGACAAGATGCTGCTTGATGCGCTGGTGCGCATCAAGAACGACGTCGATGACAGCCTGGCGCTGCGCCGCTCGTGCCGTGAAGGCGTGTGCGGTTCCGACGCCATGAACATCAACGGCAAGAACGGCCTGGCCTGCACGACCAACCTTCGCGAACTGAAGGAACCCATCGTGTTGCGCCCGCTGCCGGGCCTGCCCGTCATCCGCGACCTGATCGTGGACATGACGCACTTCTTCAACCAGTACCACTCGGTTCGCCCGTACCTCATCAACGACACGCCGCCGCCCGAAAAAGAGCGCCTGCAGTCGCCCGAGGCCCGCGAAGAGCTGGATGGTCTGTACGAGTGCATCCTGTGCGCGTGCTGTTCCACTTCCTGCCCGTCGTTCTGGTGGAATCCGGACAAGTTCGTCGGCCCGGCCGGCCTGCTGCAAGCCTACCGCTTCATCGCCGACAGCCGCGACGAAGCCACGGGCGAGCGCCTGGACAACCTGAACGACCCGTTCCGCCTGTTCCGTTGCCACACCATCATGAACTGCGTCGACGTCTGTCCCAAGGGACTGAACCCGACCAAGGCGATTGGCAAGATCAAGGAACTGATGGTCCGTCGTACGGTCTAGTAGTGAATGTATTGAAGGTGTCACCATGAGCAGGCTTACTGAACTGGAACGGGCGCGTCTGCGTTGGCGGGCGCGCCGCGGCCTGCTCGAAAACGACTTGATCATTACCCGGTATCTGGACGCTTACGAGGCCGAACTTACCGACGATGATGTGGCCGCATTGACCCAGCTGTTCGAGATGGGAGACAACGACCTTCTCGACCTGCTGCTGGCCCGCAAGGAACTCGAAGGCGCCCTGGACACTCCCAGGCTTCGGGGCATTATTGGCCAGATGCGCGCACTGTGATTAATTGAGAGGAATGAACATGAACCTGTCTGACAAAAAAGCCACTCTATCCTTCTCGGATGGCAGCGCACCCATTGAGTTCCCTGTCTACAAGGGCACGGTCGGTCCGGATGTGATCGACATCCGCAAGCTGTACGGCCAGACGGGCATGTTTACGTTTGACCCCGGCTTCATGTCGACGGCTGCCTGCGAATCGGGCATCACGTACATCGACGGCGACAAGGGCGAACTGCTGTACCGCGGTTACCCCATCGAGCAATTGGCCGTCAATTGCGACTTCATGGACATCTGCTACCTGATCCTGAACGGCGAACTGCCCAACCAGGAACAGAAGGCCGACTTCGATTCGCAAGTGACCCATCACACGATGGTGAACGAGCAGCTGCACTTCTTCCTGCGTGGTTTCCGCCGCGACGCCCACCCGATGGCCGTCCTGACGGGCCTGGTGGGCGCGCTGTCCGCGTTCTACCACGACTCGACCGACATCACGAACCCGCAGCATCGCCACATCTCGGCCATCCGCCTGATCGCCAAGATGCCGACGCTGGTCGCGATGGCGTACAAGTACTCGCAAGGCCAACCGTTCATCTACCCGCAGAACGACCTGTCCTACACGGGCAACTTCCTGCGCATGATGTTCGCCACGCCGTGCGAAGACTACAAGGTGAACGAAGTCGTCGAGCGCGCGCTCGACCGCATCTTCATCCTGCACGCCGACCACGAGCAAAACGCCTCGACCTCGACCGTGCGCCTGTGCGGCTCGTCGGGCACCAACCCGTTCGCAGCCATCTCGGCCGGCGTCGCTTGCCTGTGGGGCCCGGCCCACGGCGGCGCCAACGAAGCGTGCCTGCAGATGCTCGAAGAACTGCAAGCCAACGGCGGCATCGCCAAGGTCGGCGAGTTCATGGAGAAGGTCAAGGACAAGAACTCGGGCGTGCGCCTGATGGGCTTTGGCCACCGCGTCTACAAGAACTACGATCCGCGCGCCAAGCTGATGCAGGAAACCTGCAAGGAAGTGCTCTCGGCCCTGGGCCTGGAAAACGACCCGCTGTTCAAGCTGGCCATGGAACTGGAACGCATCGCCCTGTCCGATCCGTACTTCGTGCAGCGCAAGCTGTACCCGAACGTGGACTTCTACTCGGGTATCGTCCAGCGCGCCATCGGCATCCCGACCTCGCTGTTCACGGCCATCTTCGCGCTGGCCCGCACGGTGGGCTGGATCGCCCAGTGGAACGAAATGCTGTCCGACCCCGACTACAAGATCGGCCGTCCGCGTCAGCTGTTCACCGGTTCGGTCACGCGCGACGTGCCCCCGATGGACAAGCGTTGATTCGCAGCCTGGCATGAACAAGAAACCGCCTTCGGGCGGTTTTTTGTTGCCCGCGTCTGGCGGGGCCTTGCCGGACGCGGCAGCGGCAGGATAGGGGCACGGTTTTGGCGATATCATTGCCGCCATGATTCCGATAGCGCTCCCTTCAGCTGGCTTCTACATCCTGCTTTCCTGCGGCTTTTTGGCCGGCCTGGTGTTGCTGGGCTGGCTGCTGGTCGTGGCGGTCAGTTCAGGCGCACGCCGCACGGTTCGCAAGTACTGGAAGACATCCAGCCTGGTGTTCCTGGTGCTGCTGGTGCCGTTCGCGTTCTATGCCTGGGTGCAGGCCGTGTTCTGGCAGGTCGGGCGCGAAAGCGACCGCGCCGAGGCCGCGCGCAAGGTCACGCTGGAGCAGCCGACGACGGTAGGGGGCATTCTCATGCCCACGGGCACACGGCTGAAACTGCAGGACGAAGGCCAGCTCGAGACCTACGTCGAGGCTCTCTTCCCACAGCCCGTGCCGATGTACGGTGTGCTGGCGTCAACCGCGACGCGCTATCTGGATTCCGATTACGACAAGGACACCTATGCCTTGCTGGGGCGTTACCCCCGCACGGTGCTTCTGCGCGGCACGGGCAGCCAGGCGGTGCTGGGGTGGCAATGCGACGCCACCCAGGACATCGAGATCGACGTGGCGCGCGACGGCGCCATGACTGCGTTGAACAAATGCGTGCTGGGCCAGGGCAACCGAGTCGAGCACCTGGACATCGCGCCGGGGTCCATCGTCTATGGTTCGACCGGCACCGTCTATACCGACGGCTCGAGGGATCCGGACCGCTGGCGCATCGAGGTCAAGGACCCCGTGGCGGTCAAGGTTTTCGGGCTGTCGCTGAGCAATCCCCGAATCTATCTGGATGAGGATCGGCACCTGTTCCGGGTCAGCGACGCGGAACTGGCTTGCCCGACGCAGCTGGGCGACCTGAGTTATGCCGCGGGCACGCAGGTCCAGACCATGCGGCGCGGCCGGGGCGATCAGCGCGAGCCATATCCCGGCGTGCTGGTTCTGAGCCCCTGGAATGGCCAGGTGGCCAAGCGCGCCGGCCAGCCGGACGTGCCCGAAGGCATGTCCGTGATGCAGACGCTGACGGGCGAGGTCGTGGGCATTGCCAAGAACGAGACCGTGGGCGTATTTCACTTCGCCACGTTCAGCGTCGGCGACCAGGCGCCGCAAACGCCGGTCCGCGCACGCTGCCCCTGAACTGAACGGGCAGCGGCGCGACGATTACAGGTGAATGCCACGCGCCATCAGCACGGCGAACAGCGGCAGGAAGATGAACAGGTGCGACTCGATCATGATCCAGCGCCGAGCGCGCTTGATGGCGGACGCATCGGGTACGAAGCCCGGCTGTTGACGCGCCTGCTTTGCCCACCGCAGAAAGGCGACGGTGGGCGGGGCCGAACAGAGGCCGATGATCACGAACAGCGTGATCTTGGCGTGAAACCATGGATTGCTCATGTAGAAGGCAGCGCCCTTGATGCCCAGGGTCAGGCGCAGCACGCCCGTGACCAGTACGGCGATCGCGCTGACCAGGTAGAGGCGGTCATAGACCACCAGGCGCTTTAACGCCGCGGGCGTGAGGTCGGGGCGCAGCAGCACCGCTTCGGCGGTCAGCACCACCACCAGCACGAAGATCGCCAGGTAGTGAAACCAGGCCAGGAAGGCGTCGAGCAGCATGGGAAGGCTCCAGGAAAAAAGGGTCAGCCCGATTTTTACCATCCGTCTTTGGATGGGGCCATCCCGCTGGCTTGCCGCAGGGAAAAAAAAGGCGCCCCGAGGGGCGCCTTTGCTACGCGTTCATCGCGGATGGGCGATCAGCGGCGCTTCTTGGCGGCTTCGGCGGCTTCCTGCTGCGCATCCACCACGGCCAGGGCCGTCATGTTGACGATGCGGCGCACGGTGGCGCTGGTCGTCAGGATGTGCACCGGGCGCGCGGCGCCCAGCAGGATCGGGCCCATCGCGACGCCATTGCTGCCGGTCATCTTCAGCATGTTGTACGTGATGTTGCCGGTGTCCAGCGTGGGCATGACGAGCAGGTTGGCCGGACCCTTCAGGGTGCTGTCCGGGTAGGCCAGCACGCGGATCTTTTCCGACAGGGCGGCGTCGGCGTGCATTTCGCCGTCGACTTCGAGGTCGGGCGCGCGGTCCTGCACCATTTGGCGCGCAGCGGCCATCTTGCGCGACGATTCCGTGACGCGGCTGCCGAAGTTCGAGTGCGACAGCAGGGCGATCTTGGGCACCACGCCGAAACGCAGCATTTCGTCGGCAGCCTGGATGGTGATGCTGGCGACTTCCTCGGCCGTCGGGTTCTCGTTGACGTGGGTGTCGGTGATGAACAGCGTCTGGTCGGGCAGCATCAGCACGTTCAGGGCGGCGTAGGTCTGGCCTTCCTTCTTGCCGATGATTTCGTCGATGTACTTGAGCTGGTTGTCGTACTTGCTGGCCACGCCGCACAAGAGCGCGTCGGCATCGCCACGGCGCAGCAGCATCGCGCCGATCAGCGTGTTGTGCTTGCGGATCATCGCCTTGGCGATGGCCGGCGTGACGCCTTCGCGGCCCTTGAGCTGGTAGTAGGCGTTCCAGGTTTCGTTGAAGCGGCTGTCGTCTTCGGGATCGACGATTTCGAAGTGCTGGCCGGCGATCAGGCGCAGGCCGAACTTCTTGATGCGCATCTCGATGACGGACGGGCGACCGATCAGGATCGGGAAGGCCAGCTTTTCATCGGCCACGGTCTGCACGGCGCGCAGCACGCGTTCGTCTTCGCCATCGGCGTAGATGACGCGCTTGGGCGCTTTCTTGGCCTGGGCGAACAGCGGACGCATCAGCTGGCCCGAGTGGTACACGAAGCCCATCAGCTTCTGGCGGTAGGCTTCGATGTCTTCGATGGGGCGGGCGGCCACGCCGGAATCGGCGGCGGCCTGGGCCACGGCCGGGGCGATCTGGACGATCAGGCGCGGGTCGAACGGCTTGGGAATGATGTAGTCCGGGCCGAATGCGAGTTCCTGGCCGGCATAGGCGCGGGCCACTTCGTCGTTCTGTTCGGCCTGGGCCAGTTCAGCGATGGCCTTCACGCACGCCAGCTTCATTTCTTCGGTGATGCGCGAAGCGCCGGCATCCATGGCGCCGCGGAAGATGAAGGGGAAGCACAGTACGTTGTTGACCTGGTTCGGGTAGTCAGAACGGCCGGTGGCGATGATGCAGTCGGGGCGCGCGGCCTTGGCGACTTCCGGGCGGATTTCCGGTTCCGGGTTGGCCAGCGCCAGGATCAGCGGGCGGTCGGCCATGGTCTTGACCATGTCGGCGGTGAGCACGCCAGCGGTGGAGCAGCCCAGGAAGACGTCGGCGCCGTTGACCACGTCGGCGAGCGTGCGCGCGTCGGTCTTTTGCGCGTAGCGCTTCTTGTTGGCTTCCATGTTTTCATCGCGGCCTTCCCAGATGACGCCGCGCGAATCCACCACGTAGATGTTCTCGCGCTTGACGCCCAGGTGCACCAGCAGGTCCAGGCAGGCGATGGCGGCAGCGCCCGCGCCGGAGCACGCCAGCTTGACCGAGCCGATGTCCTTGTTCACGACCTTCAGGCCGTTCAGGATGGCGGCCGACGAGATGATGGCGGTGCCGTGCTGGTCGTCGTGGAAGACGGGGATCTTCATGCGCTCGCGCAGCTTCTTCTCGATGTAGAAGCACTCGGGCGCCTTGATGTCTTCGAGGTTGACGCCGCCCAGCGTGGGTTCCAGCGCCGCGATGATGTCGACCAGCTTGTCGGGGTCGTTCTCGGCCAGTTCGATGTCGAACACGTCGATGCCGGCGAACTTCTTGAAGAGGCAGCCCTTGCCTTCCATCACGGGCTTGGCGGCCAGCGGGCCGATGTTGCCCAGGCCGAGCACGGCGGTGCCGTTGGTGATCACGCCCACCAGGTTGCCGCGCGAGGTGTACTTGGACGCGGCGTCGTCGCCCTGGTCGAAGATGGCCATGCAGGCGGCCGCCACGCCGGGCGAGTACGCCAGCGACAGGTCGTCTTGGTTGGCCAGGGGCTTGGTCGGGGTGACCGAGATTTTGCCGGGGGTGGGATAGGCGTGGTAATCCAACGCCATTTTGGTGAGGGTTTCGTCCATGGGATACAGCCTTTTCGGCGCTAACTTTGGAGGGTGAAAACGGAAAGCAAAAAGCGGGCTCTCGGCCCGCCGTATTCTTTGGGAAATGCTTAGGGAACACCCGTATTTCAACAGAAAGCGGCGCCAATTGGTTGCTGCACCGCAGCGAGCGTGCGATTTTGATCAAGCCGCGCCGCTTTCGCCGTGTGGCGGCGAATGAGAAAAAAGCCCTGGTCGGGGCTTTTTTCCTTCGCCTTTCAGGGGCTTATTGCGCCCAGGGCGGATTGGTCCGAGATTCGGCGTGAAGCGTCTTGCGCAGCGTGGCCGCCTGGTCCTGGCGGTCCAGGCTGTCCAGCGCGTGCAGCACGATCCAGTCGGCGCTGACTTCGAAGAAGTCGCGCAACTGGGCGCGCGTGTCGCTGCGCCCGAAGCCGTCGGTGCCCAACGTGCGGTAGGGGGCCGGGACCCAGGCGCGGATCTGTTCCGGCACTGCGCGCACGTAGTCGCTGGCGGCCACCACCGGGGCGTTGCTGTCGCCCAGGCAGGTGCGCACCCAGTCCGCGTCCGGGGCGGCGTCCAGGCCCAGCACGCGGGCGCGCTCGGCCTGGCGGCCGTCGCGGGCCAGTTCGGAAAAGCTGGTCACGCTCCAGACTTCGGCATCCACTCCATAGTCGTCGCGCAGGCGGTCGGCGGCCAGCTCGGCTTCGCGCAGCATCGGGCCAGCGCCCAGCAACCGCACCTGCGCCTGCTTGCGGGCGGCACGCAGGCGATACATGCCGCGCAGGATGCCCTCTGCCGCGTTGCCTTCCTGCGGCAGGTCGGGCTGCGCCAGGTTTTCGTTGGTGACGGTCAGGTAGAAGAATTCGTCGCGCTGCTCGTCCAGCATGCGGCGCATGCCGTATTCGACGATGACGGCCACCTCGTAGGCGTAGGCCGGATCGTAGGCCCGGCAGTTCGGCACCGTGGCCGCCACGATGTGGCTCGATCCGTCCTGGTGTTGCAGGCCTTCGCCGCCGAGCGTGGTGCGGCCCGAGGTGGCGCCGACGAGAAAGCCGCGGGTGCGCTGGTCGGCAGCCGCCCAGATCAGGTCGCCGATGCGCTGGAAGCCGAACATCGAGTAATAGATATAGAAGGGCAGCATCGGCAGGCCGTTCACCGAGTAGCTGGTGCCCGCGGCCGTCCACGACGAAATGGCACCGGCTTCGGTGATGCCTTCTTCCAGGATCTGGCCGTCGCGCGCTTCGCGGTAGTACAGCACCGAGCCGATGTCCTCGGGTTCGTACAGCTGGCCTTGCGCCGAATAGATGCCGATCTGGCGGAACAGGTTGGCCATGCCGAAGGTGCGGGCCTCGTCGGCCACGATGGGCACGATGCGCGAGCCGATCTCGGGATCTTTGAGCAGCGCGGTCAGCATGCGCACGATGGCCATGGTGGACGACATTTCCTTGCCGTCGGCGGCCAGCGCGAAACGCGCCCATTGCTCGACCGCCGGCGGCGCCAGGCGCGGCGCCTCGGTGTTGCGGCGGGGGATGTGGCCGCCCAGGGCGTCGCGGCGGGCTTGCAGGTGGCGCAGTTCGGCGCTGTCGTCGGCCGGTCGGTAGAACTTCAGCGCCAGGCAGTCGGCATCGGAAATCGGCAGGGCGAACCGGTCGCGGAACGCCAGCAGCGCCTCGTCGTCCAGTTTCTTCTGCTGGTGGGTGGTCATCTTGCCCTGGCCCGCCGCGCCCATGCCGAAGCCCTTCTTGGTCTGCGCCAGAATCACGGTGGGCTGGCCGCGGTGGTGCGCGGCGCGGTGGTAGGCGGCATGGATCTTGACCATGTCGTGGCCGCCGCGATGCAGGCGGTCGATGGCGTCGTCGGACCAGTCGGCCACCAGCGCGGCCAGCTCGGGATTCTGGTTGAAGAAGTGGGCACGGTTGAAGGCGCCGTCGTTGGCGGCGAAGGTCTGGAACTGGCCGTCCACCGTGTTGGCGAAGGCGCGCGCCAGGGCGCCCGTCGTGTCGCGCCGCAGGAGGGCGTCCCAGTCGCTGCCCCAGACCAGCTTGATGACGTTCCAGCCGGCGCCCGCGTACAGGGTTTCCAGTTCATCGATGATGCGCCCGTTGCCGCGCACCGGGCCGTCCAGGCGTTGCAGGTTGCAATTGACGACGAACACCAGGTTGTCGAGCTTTTCGCGGGCGGCCAGGGTCAGGGCGGCGATGGATTCGGGCTCGTCCATTTCGCCGTCGCCGAAGATGCCCCAGACCTTGCGGTCGCCGCCGGGCACCAGTGAGCGGTGCTCCAGGTAGCGCATGAAGCGGGCCTGGTAGATGGCGTTGATGGGGCCGATACCCATCGACCCGGTGGGAAATTGCCAGAAGTCCGGCATCAGCCATGGATGCGGGTACGACGACAGGCCGCGCAGGCCGCGCGAGGTGGCGGTGATTTCCTGGCGGAAGTGCGCCAGGTCGTCTTCCTTCAGGAATCCTTCCAGGTAGGCGCGGGCGTACACGCCCGGCGCCGAGTGAGGCTGCATGTAGACCAGGTCGCCCGGGCCTTCCGGTGTCGACGCGCGGAAGAAATGGTTGAAGCCCACTTCGAACAGGTCGGTCGCCGAGGCGTAGCTGGCGATGTGGCCGCCCAGTTCGCCGTGCGCCTGGTTGGCGCGCACCACCATGGCCAGCGCGTTCCAGCGGTTGATGCGGGCAATGCGCTCTTCGACGGCCAGGTTGCCGGGAAAGGGCGGTTCCTGGTCGGCGGGAATGGTGTTCAGGTAGGCGGTGCGCGTCTGGCTGTTGGCGCGCAGGCCCAGCGAGGCGGCGTGGCCCAGCAGGTTGTCCAGCACATAGCCCGCCCGGTCGGCGCCCGAGGCCTCGACCAGGGACTGCAGGCCGTCACGCCACTCGGCGGTTTCGGCAGGGTCGGCGTCTTGCCGAAGGTCTTGCCCGACGGGCGAATGGCTGGCGTCACACATGATGGTTTTGTCTCCTTGTAGCGTCCATGCTAGACCTGTCCCAGGGGCATGGGTTATCAAAACCTGGGGAAGAAACCCTGGCTTTCAGCATAATCGGTTGCCGATATCCTGGTCGGCGGCAGGATCTGCTGCCGGATGCCACTTACGGCTGGTGACCACCCGGTGGACGTTCAGGCGCTAGAATTCGCGCTTCAGAAAAAACAAACCGGCAACCAACAGGGCGGACACGCCCTGATAGCCGGGGTGCGCCCATCCTTGCTGGCGGGTCGCGTCCCGGCCAGTAAAGGGAGACTTCCATGACTGAACCCACCCGCGTCCCGGCTGAGGTCACGCTACCGGAACTGACGTTCCGCGGCGTGCTGCTGGGCGCGCTGATCACCATCATCTTCACCGCCTCCAACGTATTCCTGGGCCTGAAAGTCGGCCTGACGTTTTCGTCGGCCATTCCGGCGGCGGTGATTTCCATGTCGGTGCTGCGCCTGTTCAAGGACGCCAACATTCTTGAAAACAACATGGTGCAGACGCAGGCCTCGGCGGCCGGCACGCTGTCCTCCATCATTTTCATCCTGCCCGCCCTGGTCATGATGGGCCACTGGCAGGGCTTTCCGTTCTGGCAGACCCTGGGCATCTGCGCCGCGGGGGGCATGCTGGGCGTGATGTTCACGATTCCGCTGCGCCACGTGATGGTGGTGCAGAGCGACCTGCCGTATCCCGAAGGCGTGGCCGCGGCCGAGATCCTGCGCGTGGGCAGCGCCGAACGCGCGCAGGACGCCGCGCAAGAAGCCGGGCGCGCGCCGGCCAGGCCGGCGGCCACCGGCATGGGCGATATCGTCAGCGGCGGCGTGGTGGCGGCGGCCGTCAGCTTCGCCGCCAGCGGCCTGCGGGTGCTGGGCGACGGCGTCAGCGGCTGGTTTTCGCTGGGCGGGGCCGTGTTCCGGTTGCCGATGGGCTTTTCGCTGGCGCTGCTGGGGGCGGGTTACCTGATCGGCATCGTGGCCGGCCTGGCGATGTTGGTCGGGCTGCTGATCTCGTGGGGCATCGCGGTGCCCATCCTGACCGCCATGGCCGACATTCCCGCCAATATGTCGCTGGAAAAATTCGCCACCGGCCTGTGGGCCTCGCAGGTGCGCTTCATTGGCGCCGGGGTGATCGGCGTGGGCGCGATCTGGACGCTGGCCACGCTGTTCATGCCGATGGCGCGCGGCGTCAAGGCGTCGTTCTCGGCGCTGACCCGCGCGGGCGCGGCCCGTGCCGGCCAGGCGCCGCGCACCGAGCGTGACCTGTCGGCGGGCTGGATCTCGGTGGTCACGCTGGTGCTGGTGGCGGTGTTGGTCATCACGTTCCAGGTGTTCCTGACGGGGGCGCCGCTGTCGGCCACCGCGGTCTGGAAGCTGGTGGCCTACGCGGTGCTGTTCGCCTTCGTGTTCGGCTTCCTGGTGGCAGCCGCCTGCGGCTACATGGCGGGCCTGGTGGGCTCGTCGACCAGCCCGATCTCGGGCGTGGGCATCGTGGCCATCGTGCTGGTGTCGCTGCTGATGCTGGCCCTGGGCGGCGAGCTGCTGGCGGTGCAGAACGGCGTGCAGATGGCGATCGCGCTGGCGATCTTCAGTACGTCTGCCGTGGTGGCGGTGGCGTCCATTTCCAATGACAACCTGCAAGACCTCAAGACTGGCTGGCTGGTGGGCGCCACGCCCTGGCGCCAGCAGGTGGCGCTGCTGATCGGCTGCGTGGTGGGGGCGGCGGTGATTTCGCCGGTGCTGGAACTGCTCTACAACGCCTACGGCTTTGCCGACGCCATGCCGCGCGAAGGCATGGACCCCGGCCAGGCGCTGTCGGCGCCGCAGGCGACCCTGATGCTGGCGATTGCGCGCGGCATCTTCACGCACCAATTGAACTGGACCATGATCCTGATCGGCATGGCGGTGGGCGTGGCGCTGATTGCGGTGGATGAAGTCTTGAAGCGCACCTGCAAGGTGGCCCGCATTCCGGTGTTGGCGGTGGGCATCGGCATCTACCTGCCGCCCACGGTGGCCGCGCCCATCGTCGCCGGCGCGGTGCTGGCCTGGCTGCTGGAGCGCGCACTGCGCCGCCGCGCCCAGGCTGCGGGCAAGCCCTACGAGCAGTTCGCCGATGCGGCCAACCGCCGCGGCGTGCTGATTGCCTCGGGCCTGATCGTGGGCGAAAGCCTGGTGGGCGTGGTGATGGCCGCCATCATCGGCGCCGCGGGCACCGACGCGCCGCTGGCGATTGCCGGCGAAGGCTTTGCCCGCACGGCGTCGTTCCTGGGGCTGGCGGTGTTTGCTGCGGTGGCGGTGCTGTTCTGGCGCCGCGTGATGCGTTTGGCGTAGACCGGCAGCGCAGCAAGAAGAGGGGCGGCGCGGGATGGCTGCGCCGCGCCCATCCCCGCAATGGCCGGCGTCAGTGTTTTTCGGCTTGCAGCGCCGCCGCAATGACGGCGCGTTCGTCGCAGGCGGCGCCGTTCAGGAAGGCATTGAGCAGCACGGCCGATATCGATGCCAGCAAAATGCCGGATTCCAGCAGCGTATGCAGCGAGTGCGGCAGCCACTGTTTGAAGTCGGGCGCGATCAGCGGCACCATGCCGATGCCGATCGACACCGCCACGATCATGGCGTTGTGGCGATTGCCCTTGAAATCCACGCCGGACAGAATGCGGATGCCGGTCGCGGCCACCATGCCGAACATGACGATGCCCGCGCCGCCCAGCACCACCGTGGGCAGCGATTCCACCAGCGCGGCCATCTTGGGCAACAGGCCCAGCACGATCAGGATCACGCCGCCGGCCACGCAGACATAGCGGCTTTTCACGCCGGTCACGGCAACCAGCCCGACGTTCTGCGAAAAACTGGTGTACGGAAAGGTGTTGAACACGCCGCCGATCACGGTGCCCAGGCCGTCGGTGCGCAAGCCCCGGGCCAGGTCCTGCTGGCCGACCTTGCGGCCGGTCATTTCGCCCAGCGCCAGGAACATGCCGGTGGACTCGATCATCACGACCACCATGATCAGCGACATGCTGAGGATCAGCATCGGGTCGAATTGCGGCATGCCGAAGTGAAACGGCAGCACCACGTCGACCCATTCGGCGCGGCCGACTTTCTCGAAGGTCATGATGCCCAGCGCCGACGCGGCCACCGCGCCGATCACGATGCCCAGCAGCACCGAAATATTGGCGACGAAACCGCGCCCATACTTGACGATCAGCAGGATGGTCAGCAGTACCAGCGCGGCCACGGCCAGCCCGGCCGGATCGGCATAGCGCGGGTTCAGCATCGACGGCATGATGGCAAAGCCTTGCGGCACGGGCGGTAGCGGGCTGCCCGGTGACGTGGCCTGCGCCAGCCACTGCGCGTAAGCCGGATCGACGATGACCGGCGCAGTCGGCCCGGCGGGATTGCCGAAAATCCAGTTGATGCCCACGCGCATCAAGGTGATGCCGATGAGCGTGATGATGGTGCCGGTGACCACGGGCGGGAAGAACCGCAGCATCTTGCTGATCAGCGGTGCGATCAATATGGACACGATGCCTGCGCCGATGATGGTGCCAAAGAGGGTCTGCGCGCCCGCCGCGCCCGGATGGGCGTTGGCCATCGCCACCATGGGGGCCACCGACGCGAATGTGACGCCCATCATCACCGGCAGCTTGATGCCGAACCACTGCGTGGCGCCCAACGCCTGGATCAGCGTGACCAGGCCACAGCAGAAGAGATCTGCGGAAATCAGCATCGCGACTTCGGCGGGCGACAGGTTCAGGGCACGGCCGACGATGAGCGGCACCGCCACGGCGCCCGCATACATCACCAGCACATGTTGCAGACCCAGCGCCGCGAGCTTGCCGGCAGGCAGGCGCTGGTCGACGGGATGAACCTCGGGGGACACGCGGGATGCAGCCTGCATAGCCAAATCTCCTGGCGGAGTAGGGAGTCGGTCGGGGAGAATTCCTGTGATGCCTGAATGTGTACCGAAAATGTATACAAAACAAATGGCGGGCTGAATAGAGGAAAACCCGGTGCAGATGAGGGGGCGGCGGTGCGGGGAAGCTGCGGCTTGTTTTGACGCGGGCAGCGCGCCAGTGCGCCGCCCGCGGACGGGCGGGTGAGGCAGGCAGAGCGTTTGAAGCGTGGCGGCTCGCCGGCCCGCTTCAACTGGCCGGCGATCGGCCGGATCGGTCGGTCAGACCCTTTGGGTCAAACCTTGTGGGTCAGATCCTCTTGGTCAGGCCATGTCGGACAGCGCCTGCCGATCGGATCCTGGCCGTCAGGCCGGCCGGAGCAAGTCGGCCAGCGTACGGGCGATGACCTTGGTGGCGCGCCGCAGGTCTTCGAGCACGACGCGTTCGTCGTTGCGCTTGGCGTGCGATTCGAGCACCGTGCGCGGGCCCGCGCCGTAGATCACGCCGGGAATGCCGGCTTCGGCATACAGCCGCACGTCGGTGTAAAGCGGCGTGCCCATCGCGGGTATCGGCTCGCCGAAGATGGCTTCGCCGTGCTTCTGGATGGCGCTGACGAGCGGTTGGTTGCCGGGCAGGGGACGCATGGCGTTGGCCAGCAGCAGGCGCTTGATCTCGACCGTGATGCCGGGCGATTGTGCGGCGGCTTCCTGGATGATGCGGCGGATGTCGGCCTCGACGTCGGCCGCGTTCTCTTCGGGGATCATGCGGCGGTCGAGTTTGAAGCTGACCTTGCCCGGCACCACGTTGGTATTGGTCCCCCCTTCAATGCGTCCGATATTCAGGTAGGGGTGGCTGATGCCCGGCACCTGCGAGGTGACCTGCTGGTAAAGCGTGTTCTGTGCATACAGCGCATTCAGGATCTTGACTGCGCCCTGCAGCGCGTCCACGCCGCTGGCCGGAATGGCGGCATGGGCCATCTTGCCGTGCACCGTCACTTCCATTTGCAGGCAGCCGTTGTGTGCGGTGACGACTTCGTAGCTGAAGCCGGCCGCGATGAGCAGGTCGGGCCGGGTCAGGCCCTGGCCAAGCAGCCAGCCGGGGCCGAGCAGGCCGCCGAATTCTTCGTCATAGGTGAAGTGCAGTTCGACCGCGCCATGGCTGGGCCGGGCCACGGCTTCCAGCGCGCGCACGGCGAAGGTGAAACTGGCGAAGTCGCTTTTGCTGACCGCGGCCGCGCGACCATAGAGGCTGCCGTTGTCGATCTCGGCACCATAAGGGTCGTGCTGCCAGCCGTCGCCTGGCGGCACGACGTCGCCGTGCGCATTGAGCGCCACGCGCAGGCCGGGGCCGTACTCGCGCCGCACGATCAGGTTGGTGATGGATTGCAGGCCGTAGTCGTGAACTTCCTGGGCGGGCACGGCATGGGCTTCGGCGTCGAAGCCGAAGTCTTGCAGGAGTTCGGCGGTGCGCACGGCGTGTGGCGCGTTGTTGCCGGGCGGCGTATCGGTGGGCACGCGCACCAGGGATTGCAGGAAGCGGACTTCTTCGTCGAAGTGGGCATCGACCCAGGCGTCGAGGCGGGCGTAATCTGTCATGGGGTGTTCAGCGGGATGAGAGGTCGTGGGCAAGATCGTCCAGCAGGCCTTGCATGGCAAGCGCAGCCAGCTGCATGTCGTCTCGGGTGGTGGATTCGCGGGGGTTATGGCTGATGCCGGCGTTCTGGCCGCGCACGAACAGCATGGCTTGCGGCATGACCTCGTGCAGCTTCATGGCATCGTGGCCGGCGCCGCTGGGCATGCGGTGCACGGGCACGCCCAGGGCATCCACGGCGCGCTCCCAGCGTTGCTGCCAGTCGGGCGCGCTGGGCGCGGCCGAGGCGCGCATGGTTTCCTCGAGCGTGTAGCGCACGCCGCGCCGCTCGCAGATGGCCGCCAGTTCGGCCAGCACATCATTGACCAGGGCATCGCGCTGCGGATCGCTGGGCGCGCGCAGATCCAGGCTGAAGCGGCATTCGCCGGGCACCACGTTGATCGAGCCGCTGGGCACTTCCAGCATGCCGATGGTGCCGACCGAATCGCCGTCGCGGGCCGCGCGCCGTTCGAGATACAGCGCCAGTTCGGCGGTGGCCGCCGCCGCATCGCGGCGCCGGTTCATGGGCGTGGTGCCGGCGTGGCAAGCCACGCCCAGCACCTGCACCTGGTAGCGCACGCTGCCATTGATGGACGTGACGATGCCCAGCGGCAGCCCCATTTCGTACAGCACGGGTCCCTGTTCGATGTGGACTTCGATGAAGCCGAGGTAACGGCTGGCATCGCGGCGCAGCTTGGGGATGTCGTCGATGCACAGGCCGGCGTGCTGCATGGCGTCGCGCAGGGTGATGCCTTGCGCGTCTTTCTGGTCCAGCCACTGCGGCTTGAAATCGCCGATGAGTGCCCCCGAGCCGAGGAAGGTGGCGCGGTAGCGCTGGCCTTCTTCTTCGGCAAAGCCGATGACTTCAAGGTGGCAGGGCAGACGCCGGCCCTGGCGATGCAGCTCGCGCACGCAGGCCATCGGTACGAAGATGCCCAGCCGGCCATCGTATTTGCCGCCGTTGCGCACGGTGTCGTAGTGGCTGCCGGTCATCAGGGTGAGGGCGTCGGGCCGATCGGCGTGATAGCGCCCCACCACGTTGCCGACGGCGTCGATTTCGACTTCGTCGAAGCCGCAATCGCGCATCCAGTGCGAGATGCGCTGCGCGCAGGCGCGATGCGCGTCGGTCAGGTAGGTGACGGTGAGCTGGCCCTTTTCGGCGTAGCCGGGGTCGCTGTGGGCGGCCAGGCGTTCCTGCCAGTCCCAGATGTCGTTGCCCAGCGTCAGGTCCTGGGCGAACTTGTCGGCCAGGCGCAATTGCGCGATGCGATGGATCTGGCGCAGGGCTTCGTCGCGCTCGATGTCGGGCGGGTTGTCCAGCCGGCGCGCGAATTCGTCGATGATCTGCGTGCGGGTGAGACCGGTGCCGCGCGCCCCGCGCACGGCCAGGATGAACGGGAAGCCGAAGCGGGCGTTGTAGTCGGTGTTCAGTTGCTGCAGCCGTGCGAATTCTTCAGGCGAACACTGGGTGAGGCCCGCCTGCGTCTGTTCGTTCGTCGATTCAGCGGTCAGGTCCTGGCGCAGCGTGGCGCGGCCGGCCAGTTCCGGGTGAGCGCGGATCAGCGCCAGGCGCGCATCCCACGGTGCGGCGTCGACGGCGCGCTGCAATTGGTCCTGCAGGTGCGCGAGCGATCGGAAAGGGCGGGCGGCAAGCGCCTGGCGCGCGATCCAGGGCGAATGCTCGTACACGCCGTCGAGCATTGCGCAAGCCGCATCGGGCGCGGCGGCATTGAGTTGTTCCAGGGTAAGGGCCATGGTGGCGGGGCTCAACGGTTGGGGGTGTAGGGATGAACGGTCTTCCAGTGCCGGGCGATATCCAGCCGCCGGCACACCCAGACGCGGTCGTGCCG
The DNA here is from genome assembly GCF_052695805.1 of Achromobacter sp. NCFB-sbj8-Ac1-l. Lineage (NCBI taxonomy): Bacteria > Pseudomonadati > Pseudomonadota > Betaproteobacteria > Burkholderiales > Alcaligenaceae > Achromobacter > Achromobacter sp. NCFB-sbj8-Ac1-l. The sequence goes on from NZ_CP199812.1 coordinate 1,527,912, forward strand.
GGCGATGTGGTCCAGGAAGCGTTGCAGCGCGGTGATGCGACCCGGGCGCCCGAGCAGGCGGCAGTGCATGCCGATGCTGAGCATCTTGGGCGCTTCGTCGCCTTCGGCATAAAGCGCGTCGAAGCTGTCTTTCAGGTACTGGAAGAAGGGGTCCGCATGCGAGTACCCCTGCGGCAGCGCGAAGCGCATGTCGTTGCAATCCAGCGTATAGGGCACGATCAGTTGCGGCGCGACGCTGCCGTCGGTCTTTTGCACCTGCATCCAGAAGGGCAGGTCGTCACCGTAGTAATCGCTGTCGTATTCGAAGCCGCCGTAGTCGGCCACCAGGCGGCGGGTGCGCGGGCTGTCGCGCCCGGTGTACCAGCCCAGCGGGCGCTGGCCGGTGAGCTGGGTGATGGCGTCCATGCCCAGCCGCATGTGTTCGCGTTCGGTGGCTTCGTCGACGTTCTGGTAGTGAATCCAGCGCCAGCCGTGGCAGGCGATTTCGTGGCCGAGTTCGACGAAGGCCGCGGTCAGTTCGGGGTGGCGTTGCAAGGCCATGCCGACGCCGAAGACGGTCAGCGGCAACTGGCGCTTTTCGAATTCGCGCAGGATGCGCCAGACACCGACCCGCGACCCGTATTCATAGATGCCGTCCATGCTGACGTGGCGGTCGGGGTAGCTGGCCGGATTGAACATCTCGGACAGGAACTGTTCGGACCCGGCGTCGCCATGCAGGACATGGTTTTCGCCGCCTTCTTCGTAGTTCAGCACGAACTGCACGGCGATGCGTGCGCGGTCGGGCCATTGCGCATGCGGCGGGTTGCGGCCGTAGCCGACCAGGTCGCGGGGGTAGGGCAGCGTGGAATCGTAGAGGGCCATGGCGGGTGAGGCTTGGGGCCGGCGGGCACCGGCGGCGGTTGATCTGGGCGGGCTGGCCGAGCGGCCAGCGCCGTATCGTTCATGATGGGCTAAACGATAGCTGGAAAGCAAGAACGTGTATACAATTTCTGTACATCATCCAGGATAACCATGAGACGGCCGGGTACCGCCCCGGCACCAGGAGACACCATGGGCTTGACCACGCACGTACTCGATACCATGCACGGCTGCCCGGCCGCCGGCATGTCGGTGGCGCTGTATGCCACGGATGGCGACGCGGCCACGCCGATCAGCCGCCACACCTTGAATGCCGACGGCCGTACGGCCGGCCCGCTGTTTGCCGATGGCGACCTGAAGGCCGGCACCTATCGCCTGGTCTTCTACGTGGCGGGCTACTTCAAGGCGCGGGGCGTGGCCCTGCCCGAACCCAACTTCCTCACCCGCGTCAGCCTGGACTTCGGCGTGGCGCATCCCGACCAGCACTATCACGTGCCGCTGCTGGTCAGCCCCTGGAGCTACTCCACCTATCGCGGCTCCTGAGCCTCGCGCATCAGGGTATTCCTGATGCGCGGCCGCGCCCGTCGGCATGGTTTCGTAAACAAAACCTGCATACAATCCTGTCGATCTCGATCGCAGCGGTGCGGGGCCTGCCGGCCTTGTGCGCGATCTGTCTTCTGCTTACAGCGCCCGCGGTGGTAGGCAGTGTGGCGGTGCCTTTGCCGGCCCGCCCGCTGCGAGGGGCATGAATGGAAAGCTACTACCTGGATTGGGTCAACCTGCTGCTGCGCTGGGCCCACATCATCACCGGCATCGCCTGGATCGGCACGTCGTTCTACTTCGTCATGCTGGACAACAGCCTGGAGAAACCGCGCGACCCGGAATCCCTTGAAAAAGGCGTGGGTGGCGAACAATGGGCGCTGCACGGCGGCGGCTTCTACAACATGCAGAAGTACGCGGTGCAGCCCAAGAAGCTGCCCGAACACCTGCACTGGTCGTTCCTGGAAAGCTACAGCACCTGGGTCACCGGCTTCCTGCTGTTCTCCATGTCCTATTTGTGGAATGCCAGCACGTACTTGATCGACCGCTCCAGGATGGATTGGGCGCCGTCGACCGCGGTGATCGTGGCCTTGGCCTTCTTCGTGGCGTTCTGGTTCGTGTACGACGGCATCTGTCGTCTGTTCGGACGCGGCAAGCACGGCGATCGCATCGTCGGCGTGCTGGTGGCCTTGTTCATCGTGCTGGCGTCGTGGCTGGCCTGCCACTGGTTCGCGGGCCGCGCCGCCTTCCTGCTGGTGGGCGCCATGATGGCCACCACCATGAGCGCCAACGTGTGCTTCTGGATCATTCCAGGGCAGCGCCGCAACGTGGCCGCGATGCGCGCGGGCAAGCCGGTGGATCCGGCCAACGGCCAGCGCGGCAAGCAGCGCAGCGTGCACAACACCTATTTCACGCTGCCGGTGGTGTTCGCAATGATGAGCAACCACTACAGCTTCACGTACACGCATGCCTACAACTGGATCGTGCTGCTGCTCATCATGCTGGGCGGCGCAGCCATCCGGCAGTTCTTCGTGGTGCGCCATCGCTTCAAGCTCGGCAATGCACGCAACCCCTGGCCTTATGCGTTGCTGGGCGTGGCCGTGCTGGGTCTGACCATCGTCTGGATGCAGCCTGCACCGATCGCTGCCGCCGTTGCGGCGCCGGCGCCGACCGCGGTGTCGTATGCCCAGGTGCGCCAGGTGTTCGAGCAACGCTGCCTCTTGTGCCATGGCGAGCAGGTGCAGATGAAGGGCGTGCGGCTGGATTCGCCCCAGCAGGTCGCCACCCATGCGCAGGCGGTGTACCAGCAGGCGGTGGTGTCCAGGATCATGCCGATGGGTAATTCCACAGGCATGACCGAGGACGAACGCGCGCTGCTGGGGGCGTGGTTCCAGGCCGGGGCCAAGACGCAATAGAAGGTCAGCGCAAATCTCCCGCGGGCCAGCCCATCGCGCCAAAGCCGGCCGCGCAGAATCCTGCCTCAGCCGTTGCGGTACAGAAAGCTGTAGGCGTTGATCGCCGGCACCCCCCCTAGATGCGCGTACAGCACCCGCGAGCCCGCCGGGATTTCCCCGCGGCGCACGATGTCCATCATGCCCTGCATGGATTTCCCCTCGTACACCGGGTCGGTCATCATGCCCTCCAGGCGGGCGCACTGGCGGATGGCGTCGTTGGTCTCGGCCGAGGGCAGGCCGTAGGCGGGGTAGGCATAGCGGGTGTCCAGCACCACGTCGCTGTCGGCGATGGGGCGGTCCAGGCCGACCAGGTCGGCGGTGCGCCGCGCAATGCGCAGGATCTGGGCGCGGGTCTGGTCGGGCGTGGCCGAGGCGTCGATGCCGATCACCCGGTCGGCGCGGCCGTCGGCGGCAAAGCCGACCACCATGCCGGCCTGCGTGCTGCCGGTGACGGCGCAGACCACGATGTAGTCGAACGTGAAGCCCAGTTCGGCCTCTTGGCGCCGGACTTCCTCGGCAAAGCCCACGTAGCCCAGCCCGCCCAGTTCGTGATCGGACGCGCCCGCCGGGATCGCGTAGGGCTTGCCGCCGCGTTTTCGCACGTCTTCCAGGGCCTCTTCCCAACTGCGCCGAAAGCCGATGTCAAAGCCCTGGTCCACCAGCCTCACATCCGCGCCCATCAGCCGGCTCATCATGATGTTGCCGACCCGGTCGTAGACCGCGTCTGAATAGTCGACCCAGTTTTCCTGCACCAGCACGCAGGCCAGGCCCAGCTTGGCGGCCACGGCCGCCACCATGCGGGTGTGGTTGGACTGGATGCCGCCGATGGTGACCAGGGTGTCGCAGCCTTGTTCCAAGGCCTGCGGAATCAGGTATTCCAGCTTGCGCAGCTTATTGCCGCCAAAGGCCAGGCCGCTGTTGCAGTCTTCGCGCTTGGCGTAGATCTCGACCTTGCCGCCCAGGTGGGCGGACAGGCGGTCGAGCTTCTCGATGGGGGTGTCGCCGAAGGTCAGGCGGTGGCGGGGAAAGCGTTGCAGATCCATGCGGGCTCCTGGAAGTCGGGGTCCGGGGCGAAGGGGCCGCGGATGGAAAAATCATAGGAATCGCAGGCTTTTGCGGTCAATTGCGTATTTTTTTTAAATAGAAGATTTAAATTTTCTTCATGGATTATTTTTGGATTTAATATTTATAAAAATAAGTATCCAAAGAAATTAAATTTTCAGGGACGCATCTAATGAATGCCACTGCCGGGCTGGATCGCATCGACCGCAACATCCTGCGTCTCTTGCAGCAGGACGCCCAGATCACCAACCTGGACCTGAGCGCGCGCGTGCATCTCAGCCCCGCGGCCTGCCTGCGGCGAGTCGAAAAGCTGAAGGCCGAGGGCATCATCAGGAAGACGGTCGCGCTGCTCGAACCCGCCGAGGTCGAGATGGCCACCCTGGTCATCGTGGGCGTGGTGCTGGACCGCTCCACGCCGGACTCCTTCACCGACTTCGAAGCGGCCGCGCGCGGCATCAGCGGCTGCCTGGAATGCCACCTGGTGGCGGGCGAGTTCGACTACTTCCTGATGCTGCGCATCCGCGACCTCGAACGCTTCAACAAGCTGCACGCGGGCGAGATCATCAAGCTGCCCGGGGTGCGCCAGATACGCACTTTTTTCGTGCTCAAAGAGATCCTGTCGACCACCGAACTGCCGGTGTGACGAGGCAAATGCACAACACCTGAACAACAGAGCGAAAAAAAATGCCGCAATGCGGCATTTTTGGTTAACGGAATTTGGTGGTGCGTAGACGGCGTAATTGCAGGGGTTCGACGGACATTCCAACACCGCATGAAGCCATTCCGCGAACGCTTTTGCGTCACGCAAACGCAAGAAGACGCCCTTAAACTCAAAGGGTTATACTTTCATCCATACGGCTATCAAGGCTTGTACGCGCCTTCTGCCCCTGCTATCCGCTCAACGGGAAGCCCGTGCCGCGGAAGGTTTTCCTGCATCGTGTCGAGTGAAGCACTCGTAAAGGTGAAGCGATATGTCTTCGGAAATAGAATCTCTATCCACGTCTTATCTCTTTGGGGGTAACGCCCCTTATGTTGAGGAGCTTTACGAAGCCTACCTCGACAATCCCGGTTCGGTACCTGACAACTGGCGCGAATACTTCGACCAGCTGCAACATGCTCCCGCTACCGACGGCCAGGAATCCACCCGCGACCAGGCCCACGCTCCCATCGTCGAATCGTTCGCCCAGCGCGCCAAGGCCAATGCCTTCGTGCAACGCACCGCCGAACCCGACCTGAGCGTCGCCACCAAGCAAGTGTCGGTGCAATCGCTGATTGCCGCCTACCGCTCGCTGGGCTCGCGCTGGGCTGACCTGGATCCGCTCAAGCGCCAGGAACGTCCCCCGATCCCCGAACTCGATCCGGCCTTCTACGGCCTGACCGAAGCCGATCTGGACCAGACCTACTCGGCCACCAACACCTACTTCACGACCGCCAGCACCATGACGCTGCGCGACATCCTGAAGGCGCTGCGCGACACGTATTGCCGCAGCATCGGTGCCGAATTCACGCATATCTCCGACCCCGCCGCCAAGCGCTGGATCCAGGAACGCCTGGAAACCACCCTGGGCGCGCCCGCCTACTCGGTCGAAGAAAAGCGCCACATCCTGCAGCAGCTGACCGAGTCCGAAGGCCTCGAGCGCTTCCTGCACACCAAGTACGTCGGCCAGAAGCGCTTCTCGCTGGAAGGCGGCGAAAGCTTCATCGCCTCGATGGACGAAGTGGTGAACCACGCCGGTGAAAACGGCGTCCAGGAAATCGTGGTCGGCATGGCCCACCGCGGCCGCCTGAACCTGCTCGTGAACATCATGGGCAAGATGCCCGGCGATCTGTTCGCCGAGTTCGAAGGCAAGCACGCCGAAGGCCTGACCGACGGCGACGTGAAGTACCACAACGGCTTCTCGAGCGACCTTTCGACCCGTGGCGGTCCCGTCCACCTGTCGCTGGCGTTCAACCCGTCCCACCTGGAAATCGTCAACCCCGTGGTCGAAGGCAGCGCACGCGCCCGCCAAGAGCGCCGCGGCGATGCCGAAGGCAAGCAAGTGCTGCCGGTGCTGGTGCACGGTGACGCGGCTTTCGCTGGCCAGGGCGTCGTGATGGAAACCCTGAACCTGGCCCAGACCCGCGGCTACGGTACGGGCGGCACGCTGCACATCGTCATCAACAACCAGATCGGTTTCACCACGTCCGACCCGCGTGACTCGCGTTCGACGCTGTATTGCACCGACGTGGTCAAGATGATCGAAGCGCCGGTGTTCCACGTCAACGGCGACGATCCCGAAGCCGTCGTGTTCGTCACCAAGCTGGCCCTGGACTACCGCCTGCAGTTCCGCCACGACGTGGTCGTGGACATCGTCTGCTTCCGCAAGCTGGGTCACAACGAGCAAGACACCCCCTCGCTGACGCAGCCCCTGATGTACAAGCGCATCGGCCACCACCCCGGCACGCGCAAGCTGTACGCCGACAAGCTGACCACGCAAGGCGTGCTGGCCGAAGGCGAAGCCGATCAACTGGTCAAGGACTACCGCCAGCTGATGGAAGACGGCCAGCGCACCATCGAGCCGGTGCTGACCGACTACAAGAGCAAGTACGCGATCGACTGGTCGCCGTTCCTGGGCGCCAAGTGGACCGACCAGGCCGACACCGCCGTGCCGCTGGCTGAACTCAAGCGCATCGGCGAACGCATCACCACCGTGCCGGAAGGCTTCACCGTGCACCCGCTGGTCGCCAAGCTGCTGAACGACCGCCGCACCATGGCCAAGGGCGAAATGAACCTGGACTGGGGCATGGGCGAGCACCTCGCCTTCGCGACCCTGGTGTCCTCGGGCTACGCCATCCGCATCACCGGCCAGGACTCGGGCCGCGGTACGTTCACGCACCGCCACGCCGTGCTGCACGACCAGAACCGCGAACGCTGGAACGACGGCACCTACATCCCGCTGCAGAACGTCTCGGAAGGCCAGGCGCCGTTCACCGTGATCGACTCCGTGCTGTCCGAAGAGGCGGTGCTGGGCTTCGAATACGGCTACTCCAGCGCTGAACCGAACACGCTGACCATCTGGGAAGGCCAGTTCGGCGACTTCGTCAACGGTGCCCAGGTCGTGATCGACCAGTTCATCAGCTCCGGCGAAGCCAAGTGGGGCCGCCAGTCGGGCCTGACCCTGATGCTGCCGCACGGCTACGAAGGCCAAGGCCCCGAGCACTCGTCGGGCCGCATCGAGCGCTTCCTGCAGCTGTGCGCCGACAACAACATGCAAGTGGTCCAGCCGACCTCGGCCTCGCAGATCTTCCACGTTCTGCGCCGCCAGATGATCCGCCCGTTCCGCAAGCCGCTGGTGCTGTTCACGCCGAAGTCGCTGCTGCGCAACAAGGACGCCGGTTCGCCCCTGACCGACCTGGCCGGCGGCAGCTTCCGCCCGGTCATCGGTGAAGTCGACGAGGCCATCGACGCCAGCAAGGTCAAGCGCGTGCTGGCTTGCTCGGGCAAGGTGTACTACGACCTGGTCAACGCCCGCCGCGAGCGTGGCGCCGACAACGTCGCCATCGTCCGCGTCGAGCAGCTCTACCCGTTCGCGCACAAGTCTTTCGAGACCGAACTGCGCAAGTACCCGAAGGCGACGGAAGTCATCTGGGTGCAGGACGAGCCGCAGAACCAGGGTGCGTGGTTCTACGTGCAGCATCACGTGTACGAGAACATGGTCGAAGGCCAGAAGCTGGGCTACGCAGGTCGCGCCGCTTCGGCGTCGCCGGCCGTGGGTTACCTGGCCAAGCACCAGGAGCAGCAGAAGGCCCTGATCGAAACGGCCTTTGCGCCCAAGTTCAAGGTCATGCTGACGAAGTAAACCCGCTGGATGCGCGTGCCGCGCGGCAAGTGGCTGGAACCCTGTTTCGACCCTTGCCGCGCCGTCCCCACAAGAACACACACTTTACGGAACAAACAAAATGGCTATCACCGACGTCGTCGTCCCCCAACTCTCTGAATCCGTTTCCGAAGCGACCCTGCTGACCTGGAAGAAGCAGCCCGGCGCTGCCGTCGAAGCGGACGAAATCCTGATCGAAGTCGAAACCGACAAGGTCGTGCTGGAAGTGCCGGCCCCCGCCTCGGGCGTGCTGGCTGAAATCGTCAAGGGCGACGGCAGCACCGTCACCTCGGGCGAAGTCCTGGCCCGCATCGACACCGCCGGCAAGGCCGCCGCCGCCGCGACCGCCCCCGCCGCCGAAGCGCCCAAGGCCGCGCAAGCCGCTGCCGCCCCGGCCGCCGCGGCCCCCGCCTCGACCGCCGCCGCTGGCGTGGCGTCGCCCGCCGCCGCCAAGATCCTCGCCGAAAAGGGCGTGGACGCCGCCAACGTGGCCGGCACCGGCCGTGACGGCCGCGTCACCAAGGGCGACGCCCTGAACGCCAGCGCCCCCGCCGCCAAGGCTGCGCCGGCCAAGGCCCCGGCTGCTCCCGCCCCGACCACGCTGTCGCTGGATGGCCGTCCGGAACAGCGCGTGCCGATGAGCCGCCTGCGCGCCCGCATCGCCGAGCGCCTGCTGCAATCGCAGCAAGAAAACGCGATCCTGACCACGTTCAACGAAGTGAACATGCAAGCGGTCATCGATCTGCGCAACAAGTACAAGGACAAGTTCGAGAAAGAGCACGGCATCAAGCTGGGCTTCATGTCGTTCTTCGTCAAGGCCGCCGTGGCCGCCCTGAAGAAGTTCCCGCTGATCAACGCCTCGATCGACGGCAAGGACATCATCTATCACGGCTACTTCGACATCGGTATCGCTGTCGGCAGCCCGCGTGGCCTGGTGGTGCCGATCCTGCGCAACGCCGACCAGCTGTCCATCGCTGACATCGAAAAGACCATCGCCGACTTCGGTCGCCGCGCTGCCGACGGCAAGCTGGGCATCGAAGAAATGACCGGTGGCACCTTCTCGATCTCCAACGGTGGTGTGTTCGGTTCGATGCTGTCGACCCCGATCATCAACCCGCCGCAATCGGCCATCCTGGGCGTGCACGCCACCAAGGACCGCGCCGTGGTGGAAAACGGCCAGATCGTCATCCGCCCGATGAACTACCTGGCCCTGTCCTACGACCACCGCATCATCGACGGCCGCGAAGCCGTGCTGGGCCTGGTCGCCATGAAGGACGCCCTGGAAGATCCGCAGCGCCTGTTGCTGGACCTGTAATCTCGGCGCCCCGCGCCCGGCGCCGCCGCGACCCTCGGTCCGCGGCGCCCGGCCGGCTCCGAGCCGGCTTGCGCGGGCCGGGGCGAGTTCCACATCCTCCTCATTCGCGAGAACACTATGTCCAAACAATTTGACGTCGTCGTCATCGGCGCGGGCCCCGGCGGCTACATCGCCGCCATTCGTGCCGCGCAGCTCGGCATGTCGGTGGCTTGCATCGACGCCTGGCAGAACGGCCAAGGCGGCCCGGCCCCCGGCGGCACCTGCACCAACGTCGGTTGCATCCCGTCCAAGGCGCTGCTGCAATCGTCCGAGCACTTCGAACAAGCCAACCACCACTTCGCCGAGCACGGCATCGAAGTCAAGGGCGTGAGCCTGAAGCTCGACACGCTGATCGGCCGCAAGAACTCGGTGGTCAAGCAGAACAACGACGGCATCCTGTACCTGTTCAAGAAGAACAAGGTCACCTTCTTCCACGGCAAGGGCGCGTTCAGCGGCCAGGTCGACGGCGGCTGGGCCATCAAGGTCACCGGCACCACCGAAGAAGACCTGGTTGCCAAGCACGTCGTGGTCGCCACGGGTTCGTCGGCGCGCGAGCTGCCCGGCCTGCCGTTCGACGAAAAGGTCGTGCTGTCCAACGACGGTGCACTGAACATCGGCGCCGTGCCCAAGACGCTGGGCGTGATCGGCGCGGGCGTGATCGGCCTGGAAATGGGCAGCGTGTGGCGCCGCCTGGGTTCGGAAGTCACCATCCTGGAAGCGATGCCGGAATTCCTGGCCGCCGCTGACGCGCAAGTGGCCAAGGAAGCCCTGAAGGCCTTCACCAAGCAAGGCCTGAACATCCAGATGGGCGTCAAGATCGGCGAGATCAAGGCGACCGCCAAGTCGGTGACCGTGCCCTACGTCGACGCCAAGGGCGCCGAGCAGAAGCTGGTCGTGGACAAGCTGATCGTCTCGATCGGCCGGGTGCCCTACACCGGCGGCCTGAACGCCGACGCCGTGGGCCTGAAGCTGGACGAACGCGGCTTCGTGGCCGTGGACGGCGACTGCAAGACCAACCTGCCCAATGTCTGGGCGGTGGGCGACGTGGTGCGCGGCCCGATGCTGGCGCACAAGGCCGAAGAAGAAGGGGTGGCGGTTGCCGAGCGCATCGCCGGCCAGCATGGCCATGTCAACTTCGACACCGTGCCGTGGGTGATCTACACCTCGCCGGAAATCGCCTGGGTCGGCAAGACCGAGCAGCAACTCAAGGCCGAAGGCCGCGAGTACAAGGCCGGCAGCTTCCCGTTCCTGGCCAACGGCCGTGCCCGTGCGCTGGGCGACACCACCGGTTTCGCCAAGGTGATCGCCGATGCCAAGACCGACGAGGTCCTGGGCGTGCACATCGTGGGTCCGATGGCCTCGGAGCTGATCTCGGAAGCCGTGACCATCATGGAATTCCGTGGCGCCGCCGAAGACATCGCCCGCATCTGCCACGCACATCCGACGCTGTCGGAAGCCGTGAAGGAAGCGGCGCTGGCCGTCGACAAGCGCGCCCTGAACTTCTGATCCTGCGCCGCGCTGTCGCATAGCCAAGGGGGCGGGTTCTCGGACCCGCCCTTTTTTTCATCCGCTTGACCTGCCCCATCCATGAACGTCCGCGAATACTACGAACATGCCCTGGCCGAACGCGGCTACAAGCCCGATGCCGCCCAGAAAAAGGCGATCGACCGGCTGCAGCGCTATTACGACGAATGGGTCAAGTTCAAGGCGATGCGCTCGAACGCGCTCAAGAAGCTCTTGAACCGTCCGGACGTGCCGCGCGGCGTGTACCTGTGGGGCGGGGTGGGGCGCGGCAAGAGCTTCCTGATGGACGCCTTCTACGCCACCGTGCCGGTGGTGCGCAAGACGCGCCTGCACTTTCACGAGTTCATGCGCGGGGTGCACCGCGAGCTCGAAGAAGTGAAAGGCATGCAGGATCCGCTGGACGAGGTGGCCAAGCGCGTGGCCAAGCGCTATCGCCTGATCTGTTTCGACGAATTCCACGTGTCCGACGTGGCCGACGCGATGATCCTGCACCGCCTGCTGTTCAAGCTGTTCGAATACGGCACGTCGTTCGTGATGACGTCCAACTACGAGCCGTCCACGCTGTACCCGGACGGCCTGCACCGCGACCGCGTGATGCCGGCGATCGAACTGATCCAGGCGCGCATGGACGTGATGAACGTCGATGCCGGCGTCGACTATCGCCGCCGTTCGCTCGAACAGGTGCAGTGCTACCACTCGCCGCTGGACGAACACGCGCAACAGGCGCTGCAAGAGGCCTTCAACACCCTGGCCGATACGCCGCCGCAGGAACCGCTGCTGCATATCGAGCACCGCGAGATCCGCGCGCTGGCGCTGGCCGGTTCGGTGGTGTGGTTTGACTTCGCCACGTTGTGCGGCGGCCCCCGTTCGCAGAACGACTACCTGGAGCTGGCCAACCGCTTCCATGCAGTGATCCTGTCGGGCGTGCCGCGCATGGGGCCGCGCCAGGCTTCCGAGGCCCGTCGCTTCACCTGGCTGATCGACGTGTTCTACGACCACAAGGTCAAGCTGATCATGTCGGCCGAATGCGAGCCCGAAGAGATCTACACCGAAGGCGCGCTGGCCAATGAGTTCCACCGCACAGTCTCGCGCATCCTGGAAATGCAGTCGCGCGAGTACCTGGAATCCGAACGCCGCCTGACCGTAACGTTGTAGTTATGCCGCACGCGTCCGTCGCCGGTGCGGGCGCGGCGCGATTTGCCTGCTTAAAATTAGTAATGCAAGTCATTATCAATTAACATTTGAAGACTCCAGGTCCCCGCGCCGCAGTCTTCACGTGTCTTCCACTTTCGTTTCCTCGCCGGCTTCTCACGCCGATGTTCCCGCCACGCACGTCGACGGCCTGTATCGGGACCATCGGCCATGGCTGTTCGGCTGGCTGCGCCGCAAGCTGGGTTGCGCGCATCGCGCCGAAGACCTGGCGCAAGACGTGTTCGTGCGCGTGATGCAGGGGCGCAAGAGCGTGCGCGCGGACGATGCGCGAGCCTTGCTCACCACCATCGCCAAGGGCCTGGTGGTCGATCACCAACGCCACGCCGCCCTGGAAAACGCCTATCTGGCCTACCTGGCCGGCATGCCCGAGGCCTATGCGCCGTCACCCGAGACCCAGGCCGAGCAGATGCAGGCGCTGATGCAGCTGGACCGCCTGCTGGACAGCCTGCCGCCCAAGGCGCGCTCGGCTTTCCTGCTGTCGCAGCTGGATGGGCTGACCTATCCCGAGATCGCGGCGCGGCTGGGCGTGTCGCTCAGTTCGGTCCAGCAGTACATGGTGCGGGCGATGTCCGCCTGCTATATGGCGTTCTATGACTAGCGCCGCCAACCGCGCGGGGGCCGCGCCGGCCGACCCGGTGGTGCGCCAGGCCATTGCCTGGTGGGCCAGGCTGCAGTCCGGCGTGGACGTTGCCGCCGAGCGCGAGGCCTGTCATGCCTGGCTTGCGCAGGATCCCGCGCACCGCCAGGCCTGGGAGCGGCTGGAAGCCATCGGCCGCGATGCCCGGCGGGTGCCGGCCGCACTGGCCCATGTGGCGCTGGACGGTCCGGCGTCGTCCGGGCGGCGCAATGTCCTGCGCGCCACGCTGTCGTTGGCCGGAGTAGGGGTGGCGGTCTGGGCCGGCTACCACCACACGCCGTGGCAGCGCCTGGCCGCGGACCTGAGCACGGGCGTGGGCGAGCGGCGCTCGGTGGCGCTGGCCGACGGCCTGAGCGTCACCCTGAACAGCGACAGCGCGCTGCGCTTGCGGCTGGATGGCGCAGCGCGTGGCATCCATCTCTTGCGCGGCGAAATCCTGGTCAACGCGCAATCGCGCCCGGGTGCCGCGGCGCTGCGGGTGGACACCGGCTATGGCGTGCTGGTGGCCGAGCAGGCGCGCTTTGACGTGCGCCGCACGGGCAGCGGCGCCCGCCTGGGTGTGTACGCGGGCAGCGTATCGCTGCAGCGTGACGGACAGGCCGCGCAGGCCGAGGCGGGCGAGCGGCTGCACTACGGTGACCACGACAGCATCGAGCGGCATGCCGCCGACCCGGACCGGCTCGCCTGGGTCGATGGCCTGGTGGTGGCCAAGGACTGGCGGCTGGATTATTTCGCGCAGTACCTGGCACGCCAGCGCGTGGGGGTGATCCGGGTGGATCCGGCGGTGGCCGGGCTGCGGTTGTCGGGCGTGTTTCCCCTGGACGACGCCGAGCGCGCGCTGAAGGCGCTGGAGCCGGCCCTGCCCATCGTGGTGACCCGTCACACGCAGTACTGGCTGCAGGTCGGGCCGCGCGAGACCTGACCGTTACAACTTTTTTTCACGTCGTCCTGCAGGTTTTTGATTCCCGTACGGAAAGGCAGAGATAGAGACCTACGTACAGGGAGTTTTCGTGTCCGCTTCATCTTGCCCGCGCCTGGGCGCTACCTTGACCACCGGCCGCCTGGCCGTGCTTGCCGCTACCTGCGCCGGGGCCTTGCTGGCCGCCGCGCCCGCCGCCTGGGCCCAGCCGGCTCCCGCCGAGTCGCAAGCGCCCCGTTCCTTCCAGATCGCCCCGGGCCCGCTGGCTGATGCGCTGACCCAGTTCGCGCGCAGCGCGGGCGTGGTGCTGTCGTTCGATCCGGCCCAGGTGCGTGGCCTGCGCTCGGACGGGCTGGACGGCGCCTATTCGGTGGGCGCCGGTTTCGCCCGCATCCTGTCGGGCAGCGGTCTGCAGGCGCGCGGTCAGGCGGGCAATACCTGGACGCTGGTGCCGGCGCCGTCCGCGCCGGTGGGCGGGACCCACACCCTGGCGCCCGTGACGGTGTCGGGCAATTCGATCAGTGCATTGGCCCCCACCGTGGGTTATGTGGCCGGCGCCAGCGTCAGTGCCACCAAGACCGACACGCCGCTGATCGAGACGCCGCAATCGGTGTCGGTGATCACCCGCGAGCAGATCTCGGAGCAGGGCGCGCAGACGCTGAACCAGGTGCTGCGCTACACCCCGGGCGTGGCCACGGAATCGCGCGGCGCCACCGCCACGCGCCTGGACCAGTTCAACGTGCGCGGCTTCTCGGCCTCGACGTACCTGGACGGCTTGCGCGTGTTCGGCGGCCGCGATGCGCTGCCGCAGGTCGATGCCTACCGCCTGGAACGCGTGGATGTGCTGAAAGGCCCCGCGTCGGTGATGTACGGCCAGGGTGGCCCCGGCGGCGTGGTGAACCAGGTCAGCAAGCGGCCGCTGGAAGAAGCCCAGCGCGAAGTCGAGCTGCAGGTCGGCAACTATGACTACCGGCGGGCCAACGTCGATTTCGGCGGTCCGCTGGATGAGGAAGGCAAGTACCTGTATCGCCTGGTGGGTTCGGGCTACATGTCCGACGGCCAGGTCAAGGACACCAAGGAGCGCCGCTATTTCGTGTCGCCGGCCTTCACCTGGAAGCCCAGCGGCGACACCTCGCTGACCGTGCTGACGAACTTCCAGCGCGATCCCGACATGGGGTCGTATGGCAGCGTGTCGCCGATGCGCACGCTGTTCTCGGCGCCTGATGGCAAACGCCTGGGGCCGGACTACTACGACGGCGACGCCAACTTCGAAAAGAGCGACCGCAAGAGCTATTCGCTGGGCTACGTGCTGGACCACCGTTTCAACGACACGTTCAAGGCCTCGCAGAGCCTGCGCTGGACGCGTTCCGAAGCGCAGTACCGCAGCATCTACGGCGCGTCCACCGCCAACTACGGCTACACCGACAAGCGCTACCTGTACCAGCAGCGTGCTTCGATCGCCACCGACGTGGATGTCGGCGCGCTGACCATCGACAACAACCTGCAGGCGCGTTTCGACACGGGCAAGTTCGGCCACACCGTGCTGCTGGGCTTTGACTACCAGCACGTCAAGACCGACACGCTGTCGGGCTTTGGCACGGCGCCCGCGCTGGAGGTGTTGAACCCGGACAACCACCAGAACATCCCGAGGCCGGCGTTCTCCACCGATGCCACCAACAAGCAATACCAGACCGGCCTGTACTTCCAGGATCAGATCAAGATCGACCGCCTCTCGGTGCTGCTGGGCGGGCGCTACGACTGGTCGCGCAACGTCGGCGAGACCACCACCATCGCCACCGGCCGGGTCGCGCCGTCGTCGTTGAGCGCCGAGGCGTTCACCGGCCGCTTCGGGGTGATCTACAACTTCGACAACGGCGTGGCGCCGTACTTCAGTTATTCCGAATCGTTCGAGCCGCAGTCGGGCACGGGCTGGAACAATGCGCCGTTCAAGCCGATCGAGGGCAACCAGTACGAGGTGGGCATCAAGTACCAGCCGCCGGGCAGCGCCACGATGCTGTCGGTGGCGGCGTTCGACATTCGCCGCGAGAACATGACCACCACCGATCCGGATCCGACGCACCTGTGCGGCACGTCCAACGCCCGCTGCCAGGTACAGGCGGGCGAACTGCGCACGCAGGGCATCGAGCTGGAAGCCAAGACCGAGCCCATGCGCGGCCTGACGCTGCTGGCCGGCTACTCGCTGCTGGACAACGCCTATTCCAAGGCCAACCCCAACCTGACCGGCTTCAACCTGAAGGGCAAGTCGCCGGTGGGCGTGCCGTCGCAGCAGGCGTCGGCGTGGGCCCGCTATCAGCTGCAGGGCGGTCCGCTGGCCGGCCTGGGCGTGGGGGGCGGCGTGCGCTACATCGGCTCGTCCTACGTGGATGACGCCAACACCATCAAGGTGCCGTCGGTCACGTTGTTCGACCTGATGCTGGATTACGACCTGGGCCGCATGTCCCCCTCGCTCAAGGGCATGCAGGTGGCGCTGAACGTGCAGAACCTGTTCGACAAGGAATACATCGCCTCGTGCTCGGGCGATTCGTGGTGCTGGTACGGCTACCAGCGCTCGATCAAGGCCAGCCTGCGTTATCGCTGGTAAGCCTGGCCCCCGGGACCCGCTCAGGATCGCGGGTGTCCGGGGCGAGTACTTTTTCGTAGTGAGAATGGTTATAATTCAGACCCTGCCGACACCCCATCCGCCGCGGGGCGGGCCCAGATCGGCGCAGACAACAGGAAAATCGACAATGAAATTCGCAAGGACTTTGGCAGCCATCGCGCTGCTGGGCAGCGCCGGCGCGGCGCAGGCGCACTTCGTCTGGCTGGAGCGGGCCGATCAGGGCCCGGCGAAAGCCTACTTCGGCGAATGGGCGGACGACCTGCGCGAAAAGCGCGATGGCCTGCTGGGCAAGGTGCTGGTGGCGCCCGTGGTGACCGGCGCCGACGGCAAGGCGCTGAAGGCCTCGGCCGAAGGCGCGGATTTCGTCGAGTTTCCCGCCAGCGGCAAGGGCGACGTGCGGCTGTCGCAGCCGATCCAGTTCAAGGAAACGCTGATGCAGTACGGCGCCAAGGCCGGCCGCAACGACACCGAAGGCAAGCTGGACCTGGAACTGGTGCCGGCCGCCGCGGGCAGCAACACGTTCGTGCTGCACTTCAAGGGCAAACCCCTGGCCAAGACCGAAGTCACCGTGTTCGGTCCGCCCAAGTGGGAAAAGCGTTTCCACAGCGACGCAGACGGCCGCATCGAGATCACCACCCCGTGGCCGGGCCAGTACGTGCTGGAAGCCGCCCACGTCGTGGAAGAGGCCGGCCAGACCGACGGCAAGGCCTATACCAAGGTCCGCTACGTTTCCACCCTGACCTTCAACGTGAACAAGTGAAAGCTCCCGCAGCCGGCGCAGGCATGATGCGCTACCGTTTTGCCGTGGCCTCCCGGACGGTGGCCGCCATTCTTGGCGGCTACGGCCTGGCCTCGGCGGCTGCGGCCTGCCTGGCTGTGTGGCTGCCTTTGCAACGGGCCGACGCCGTCGTCACGGCACAGATGCTGTCCTTCGTGGTCTACACCTGTGGCGTGATCTGGGTGTTTGCCACCCGCAACGCCTGGCGCGCCTGGGCGGGCATCGTGCTGCCGGCAGCGGTCTTTGGCGGCCTGTTCCTGGCCCACGGGCTGGTGGGGGCTGCATGAAACCGAACACCGGAAAAGCGCAAGGCGAAGAAGGCCTGCGCCAATCCATGTCGTGGCTGCACACCTGGTCGGGGTTGATCTTCGGCTGGGTGCTGTTCGCGATGTTCCTGACCGGCACGCTGGCATTCTTCCGACCTGAGATCACCCGCTGGATGCAGCCGGAAATCCAGGCGCAGAAGGCGCCCGTGCTGGAGTCCGTGACGCTGGCACAGCGTTACCTGACCGAGCACGCGCCCGACGCCAAGCGTTGGTTCATCACGCCGCCGTCGGATCGCGAGCCGGTGATCTCGATGCTGTACCAGGTGCCCAAGCCCAAGCCTGGCGAGCGCGGCTTCGTGCGCGTCAAGCTCGATCCGCACACGGGTCAGGCGGTGCAAGGGCGGGAAACACGCGGCGGCGACTTTTTCTACCGGTTCCACTTCGAACTGGAAACCGCGTTCCCGTGGGGCCGCTGGCTGGCCAGCATCGCCGGCATGTTCATGCTGGTGGCCATCATCAGCGGCATCATCACGCACAAGAAGATCTTTGCCGACTTCTTCACCTTCCGGCCGAAGAAGGGCGGTCAGCGCGCCTGGATGGACGGCCACAATGCACTGTCGGTGCTGGGCTTGCCGTTTCACCTGATGATCACCTTCAGCGGGCTGGTGCTGTTCATGACCATGCTGATGCCCGCCGGGATCCTGGCGGTGTACGAAAACCCGCGCCAATATACCGACGACGTGTTCGCGTCGTTCAAGGTCACGCCGCCGCGCAACGAGCCGGCGCCGCTGGTCGACATCGCCCCGCTGGTGGACCAGGCGCAACAGCGCTGGCACGGCCGGGTGGGCCGCGTCACGGTCAACAATCCCGGCGACGCGGGCGCCACGGTCACGGTGACCCGCGACGCGGCCGATGGCGTGTCCTACGGCCGGCTATCGCCCTATCTGCGTTTCGACGGGGTGAGCGGCGCCGTGCAGGAAGGGCAGGATGAACTCAGCCCCACCGTGCGCACAGCCGGCGTGATCGTCGGCCTGCACCTGGGCCTGTTCGCCGAACCGCTGCTGCGCTGGTTGTATTTCCTGGTCAGCCTGGCCGGCACCGCCATGGTCGGCAGCGGCCTGGTGCTGTGGATTTCGAAGCGGCGCCAGAAGGCGCGGCCCGGCGCGCGCGAAGCCTTTTCGCTGCGGCTGGTGGACGGCCTGAATGCCGGCACCATTGCCGGCCTGTTCATCGCGGTGGCCGCGTTCTTCTGGGCCAATCGCCTGCTGCCCGTCGACCTGCCCGGCCGTCAGCTCTGGGAAACGCGCGCGTTCTTCGCCGCCTGGGGCCTGTCGCTGGTGTATGCGTTCGTGTTCCAGAAGCGCAAGTGGCAAGACCTGCTGTCCGCGGCTGCCGCGTCGCTGGCGCTGGTGCCGGTGGTCAATGCGTTCACCACGTCCCGCCACCTGGGCGTGTCGTTGCCGGCCGGCGACTGGGTCATGGCGGGGTTCGACCTGACCTGCCTGGCCGGGGCGTTGCTGCTGGCCTGGATGGCGCGCAAGGCTGCGCGAGCCCGCAAGGCGCCGTCCAAGACGGCTGCGAAGGCCTCCGTCCGGACGGCCGGCCATGCGCATCCCACTTCCGAAGCCGCCTATGAACCGAGGTGATACGCCATGACGCTTGCCGCCTTCTGCCTGGCCTACGCAGGGTTCTCTGCCCTGTGCCTGGGCATGGACCGTCACTACGAAGACCTGTTCGACCGTGCCTTGCCGCGACGCCACCGGCTGCCGCTGCGGGCATTTGGCTGGGGGGCACTGGCCCTGTCGCTGTGCGCGTCGGCCGCGGTCTGGGGCTGGAGCTACGGCACGGTCGAATGGATCGGCATTCTCAGCATCGCGGGCCTGCTGCTGATCTGGTTCCTGACCTTCCGTCCGCGCGCCGCCCTGACGGCGGGCGGCCTGTGCGCGCTGGCCGCGCCGGTGCTGGCCGTCCTGTAGGCGCCGGCACGGCGCCAGCCAGCCGGGGGCGGTCTGTCGCAGGCAGGGCACGGGCGCGCGGCACGTTACACTGGGCCTTTCTCCACGCAACCGCCTCATCGTCCATGAATACCCGCGTCCTCACTGGCATCACCACCTCCGGAACCCCCCACCTTGGCAACTACGCTGGCGCGATCCGCCCCGCGGTCCAAGCCAGCACGCAGCCGGGTGTCGACGCGTTTTTCTTCCTGGCCGACTACCACGCGCTGATCAAGTGCGATGACCCGGCCCGCGTCGCCCGCTCGCGGCTCGAGATCGCGGCCACCTGGCTGGCGGTCGGGCTGGACCCCGAACGCGTCACGTTCTACCGCCAGTCCGACATTCCCGAAATTCCCGAGCTGAGCTGGCTGCTGACCTGCGTCACGGCCAAGGGCTTGATGAACCGCGCGCATGCCTACAAGGCGTCGGTCGACCAGAACGTGGCCAAGGGCGTGGACCCCGACGATGGCGTGACGATGGGGCTGTTCTCTTACCCGGTGCTGATGGCGGCGGACATCGTGATGTTCAACGCCAACAAGGTGCCGGTGGGCCGTGACCAGATCCAGCATCTGGAAATGGCGCGCGACATCGCCCAGCGCTTCAACCACTTGTACGGCCGCGACTACTTCACGCTGCCCGAGGTCGCCATTGAAGAAGACGTGGCCACCTTGCCGGGGCTGGACGGCCGCAAGATGTCCAAGAGCTACAACAACACGATTCCGCTGTTCGAAGGCGGCGCCAAGGCGCTGCGCGCCTCGATCATGCGCATCGTGACCGACTCGCTTGAACCGGGCCAGCCCAAGGATGCCGAAGGTTCGCACCTGTACACCATCTACCGCGCCTTCGCCACGCCGGCCGAGGCCGCCGCGTTCCGCAAGCAGCTCGAAGAAGGGCTGGGCTGGGGCGAGGCCAAGCAGGCGCTGTACGACCATCTGGAAAACCTGCTGGCGCCGATGCGTGAGCGCTACTTCGACCTGATGGCCAACCCCGGCCGCATCGAAGACGTGCTGCAGGCCGGCGCCGTCAAGGCTCGCAAGCTGGCCGTGCCGATGATGCGCGAACTGCGCGAAGCCGTGGGCCTGCGCAACCTGAACGCGCAGGCGCCGGCCAAGAACTCGCAGGTCAAGAAGGAAAAGGGCAAGGGCGCGCGTTTCGTCAGTTTCCGCGACGAAGAGGGCAGCTTCCGCTTCCGCCTGTTGGCGGCCGACGGCGAAGAGCTGCTGCTGTCGCAAGGCTTTGCCGACCCCAAGGAAGCCGGCGCGCTGATGCGCCGCCTGCAGTCCGAAACGCCCGACACGGTGCTGCAAGCGACCGACGCCGGCCCGGCGGCGGTGCTTGACGGCGTGACCGTGGCCACGGCACCGGCCGGCGCCCAGGGCGATGCCCAGGCCTTGCTGGCCAAGGCCCGCGAGGCGCTGGTGTCGATGTCGCAGGAATGATCGCGGCGCAGGCAGCGCGCATTGCGCCGCTTGCAGAGGTCCGCCGCCAGGGTCAGGGCGCCGCGTCAGCGGCGCCTTTTTCTTGGGACCGGGTGGCGCTGGTTCAGCGCGTGACGCTGCTCACGATGCGGCCGTCGCGCACCTGGAAGCGCTGAGCGCTGCCCTGGCCCGCGATCTCCAGCATGTCGCCCGACGAATAGCCGGTGACGTTCGGGCAGTCCAGCCATTCCGGGTTGATGAACGGAAAATACTTCAGCGTGCCGCTGCCCTGGCTGGCGAAATCGAAGGTGGTGTTGGCGACGACTTCCGGGTCCCACTGGCTGGCGTCGAAGATCAGCGCGCAGCCAGCGCCGATGCGGTAGACGATGCTGGCGCCCATGCTGGCAAAGCCCAGCGCACCCACGTGCAGTTGCGCGCCGTTGACCAGTTCGATGACGCGGCTGCCCAGGCGTTCCAGGGTGATGTGCTTGAAAGTGACTTCGGCGCCGTCCACGGTCAGGTGGGCGTACTGGCCCAGCGTGACTTCGTTGTACGCGCCGCTCAGGCTGGCTTCTTTTTCGGTAATGGTTGCCGCTTCATTGGCGGCAAGCGTAAGGGTATTGCGCATGGCGGATGGATCTCCGGTCTCTCAGGGTATGGCGCATGTTGTTCTTGTACTTCTACCCGATAGACGCTTGCGCCGCCGCTCGCCTGATCGTGGGTCTGCCTTCGCCGCGTGGGTCCGATGCCAACGGCGTTTTATTATTTGGACACAATTCGATATTTTCTCTTATTTTTGTTGCGGCAGGCTTGAGGGATCGCAAGGAAATCCATGCATTGCGGGAAAGTCCTTAGTTGAATGACGACGCTGAAATGACGCCCTGAAATGACGCCCTGAAATGACAACCGGCGCCTGAGCGCCGGTTGGAGTCCTTCGTGTCGCATCCTGGCCGCCTGGTGATGGGCGGCCAGCGCGGGTTCAGCGTTTGAGCTTGGCAAAGGCGTCGGCCATGGCGCTGTTCATCGCGGCGCCGCCGCCCGCGTTGCCGCGGCCGCTGTCGCCTTGCGGACGGCGGCCGGGGCGGTCGCCGCCCTTGGCCGGGGCGTCCGAGCCGCGTCGTGCGGGCACGGCGGCGTCGTTCATGCGCATGGTCAGGGCCACGCGCTTGCGCGCCACGTCCACTTCCAGCACCTTCACGCTGACCGTCTGGCCCACGCGCACGACGTCGCGCGGATCCTTCACGAATTTCTCGGCCAGCGCCGAAATGTGGACCAGGCCGTCCTGGTGCACGCCGATGTCGACAAACGCGCCGAAGTTGGCCACGTTGGTGACGACGCCTTCCAGCACCATGCCCGGGAACAGGTCGTTCAGCGTCTCGACGCCTTCCTTGAACTGCGCGGTCTTGAATTCCGGGCGTGGATCGCGGCCGGGCTTTTCGAGTTCGGCGAAGATGTCGCGCACCGTCGGCAGGCCGAAGCGTTCGTCGGTGAAGTCGGACGGCGACACGCCCTTCAGGGCATCGCGCTGGCCAATGATCTGCTTCACTTCGGCCTTGATCTTGGCGACGATGCGCTCGACCACCGGGTAGGCTTCCGGGTGCACCGACGAGGCGTCCAGCGGGTTGTCGCCGTTGGGAATGCGCAGGAAGCCCGCAGCCTGTTCAAAGGCCTTGTCGCCAAAGCGCGGCACCTTGCGCAGGATGTCGCGCGTGGGGAAGGCGCCGTTTTCGTCGCGCCAGGCCACGATGTTCTTGGCCAGCGACGAGTTCAGGCCCGACACGCGCGCCAACAGCGCGGCGGACGCGGTGTTGACGTCCACGCCGACGGCGTTCACGCAGTCTTCGACCACGGCGTCCAGCGAACGGGCCAGCTCGCGCTGGTTGACGTCGTGCTGGTATTGGCCCACGCCGATGGCCTTGGGATCGATCTTGACCAGTTCGGCCAGCGGGTCCTGCAAGCGGCGCGCGATGGACACGGCGCCGCGCAGCGTCACGTCCAGGTCGGGGAATTCCTGGGCGGCCATCTCGGACGCCGAGTACACGGATGCACCGGCCTCGGACACGACCACGCGGGTGACCTTCAGGTCAGGGAAGCGTTCCATCATGTCGCCCACCAGCTTCTCGCTTTCGCGCGAGGCGGTGCCGTTGCCGATGGCGATCAGGTCGACCTTGTGGCGGGCCACCAGCGCGGCCAGCGTATTGATGGTGCCGTCGCGGTCGCGGCGCGGTTCGAACGGGTAGACGGTGGTGGTGTCGACAACCTTGCCGGTCTGGTCGATGACCGCCACCTTGCAGCCCGTGCGGATGCCCGGATCCAGGCCCAGCACGGCCTTGGGGCCGGCCGGCGCGGCCAGCAGCAGGTCTTTGAGGTTGGCGGCGAACACGCGGATGGCCTCGGCCTCGGCGGTTTCACGCAGGCGGCCGATCAGCTCGCTTTCGAACGCCGTGACCAGCTTGACGCGCCAGGTCCAGCGGCACACTTCGCCCAGCCAGCGGGCGCGCGGCGAGGCGTCCAGTGCGAACAGGCCATTGCCCAGCTTCAGGAAGTTGGCCACGCGTGCGACGCAGGGGTGCGGCAGTTGCGCTTCGAGTTCGGCTTCCAGGCCCAGGCGGATTTCCAGGACGCCTTGCTGGCGGCCGCGCAGCAGCGCCAGGATGCGGTGCGAAGGCAGCGTGCGCAGCGGTTCGCTGAAGTCGAACCAGTCGCGGAAGTTGGCGCCTTCGGTTTCCTTGCCGTCGACCATCTTGGAATACAGCAGGCCGGTGGACCAGAGATGCTCGCGCATGTCGGCCAGCAGGTCCGCGTTTTCGGCGTAGCGCTCGGCCAGGATGTCGCGCGCGCCATCCAGCGCCGTCTTGGCGTCGTTGATCGCGGCTTCGGGATTCAGGTATTGCGCGGCCAGCGCGGCCGGGTCGCAAGCCGTATCGGCCAGGATGGCGTCGGCCAGCGGCTCCAGGCCGGCTTCGCGGGCGATCTGGGCGCGCGTGCGGCGCTTGGGCTTGTACGGCGCGTACAAGTCTTCCAGGCGCTGCTTGGTATCGGCGGTGGAGATTTCCTGCTGCAGTTCGGGCGTGAGCTTGCCTTGCTGCGAGATGGATTCGAGGATCGCGCCACGGCGTTCTTCGAGCTCGCGCAGATAGCCCAGGCGCACTTCCAGGTTGCGCAGGACGGTGTCGTCCAGGCCGCCGGTGGCTTCCTTGCGGTAGCGCGCGATGAAGGGCACGGTGGCGCCGTCATCCAGCAGTTCGACCGCCGAGGCGATCTGGGAGGCGCGTGCGCCGAGCTCGGTGGCGAGCTGGGCAACGATACGGGCATTGTCGACGCCGGCGGCGACGTTCGTGATAACGGAAGTTTCAGACATCTCGATACGACGGCAAAAAGGAAAAACAAGGGGCGGATTGTGCCATAAGCCACTGTTACAGAACGTGCCAGGGGTGACCGATCCGTCCCTGCGAGCAGGGGCGACCGCGACACGGCAACCGGAAAAGCGCGGCCGCAGCGGGTATCATTTGGTCCTTTCCCACCATCAGTGTCTGGCGCCCCGACCGTCGACCGGCACGGTTGATTTCGACACTAGGCTGTTTCAATGCTGGACCTGGACATATCCGAATTCTTCGCCGAGGACGGGCCGCTTGCGTCGGCCATGCCCGGCTACAAGCCACGCCCGTCGCAAGTCGAGCTGGCCCAGGCCATCGGCCAGGCCATCTCCGACCGCGCCACGCTGGTGGCCGAGGCCGGCACCGGCATCGGCAAGACCTGGGCCTATCTTGTACCCGCGTTCATCCAGGGCGGCAAGGTGCTGATTTCCACCGGTACCCGCACCCTGCAGGACCAGCTTTTTTCCCGCGACCTGCCGCGCGTGCGGGCCGCCTTGGCCGCACCGGTCACGGCCGCGCTGCTCAAGGGCCGTGGCAACTACGTCTGCCACTATCACCTGGACCGCCTGCAAGGCGACGACCGGGCCCTGAAGTCGCGCAGCGAGATCCAGCAGCTGCGTCAGATCCAGGTGTTCGCCGGCATTTCCAAGACCGGCGATCGCGGCGACCTGGCCCAGGTGCCCGAAGACGCCGACATCTGGCAGCGCGTCACCTCGACCCGCGAGAACTGCCTGGGCCAGGAATGCCCGCGCATCCGCGATTGCTTCGTGGTCAAGGCCCGCCGCCAGGCCCAGGAAGCCGACGTGGTGGTGGTCAACCATGCGCTGTTCATGGCCGACCTGGTGCTGCGCGAAGAGGGCGTCACCGACCTGCTGCCCGAAGCCGACACCGTCATCTTCGACGAAGCGCATCAGTTGCCGGACACCGCCACGCGCTTTCTGGGCAGCAGCGTGTCCACGCACCAGCTCATGGATTTCGGCCGCGCGCTGGAAGTTGCCGGCCTGGCCTATGCGCGCGAAGCCACGAAATGGAGCGACATCTCGCGCCACCTGGAAACCGCCGCGCGCGAACTGCGGCTGGCCTGTGCGCCGCTGGAACGCCTGCCGGGCCGCAAGGCCACGTTCGAGGCCATTCCCAACGCCGATGAGTTCGACACCGCGCTGGCCGTGCTGCGCGAAGCCGTGGATACCGCCACCAACGCGCTCGGGTCCGTCGCCGAGCGGCACCCCGACCTGGTCGCCGCCGCGCGCACCGGCGCCGAGATTTCCGTGCGCCTGAAACGCTGGGCCACGCCCGGCCGCGGTGGTTCGGGCCTGGACGACGAAGGCTGGGGGCGTGACAACCAGGCGCCCGAGCCGCCCGCCGCCGCCTTGGGCGATGGCCTGTCCACGCCGACCGCCCTTCTCGAAGGCGCCGCCGCCGCGGTCGAATGGACCGGCCCCGCGGTGCGCTGGGTCGAACATGGCCTGCACCACGTGCGCCTGCATTCCGCCCCGCTGTCGGTGGCCCAGGCCTTCTCCAAATACCGCAAGCCGGGCCAGGCCTGGATCATGACGTCGGCCACCCTGTCCGTGAACGGCGAATTCCACCATTTCACCAGCCAGCTGGGGCTGGAACGCGCGCGCACCGGCAAGTGGGAATCGCCCTTCGACTACCCGCAGCAGGCCTTGCTGTTCGTGCCGCGCGGCATGCCCGAACCCCAGTCGCCGCAGTTCCTGGACCGCTTCGTCCAGACGCTGCTGCCGCTGCTCGAGGCCAGCCCCGGCGGCACGCTGGTGCTGTGCACGACCCTGCGCGCGGTGGACAAGGTCGCCAACCTGCTGGCCGACGCCTTCGACGACGCCGGCCATGACTGGCCGCTGCTCAAGCAGGGCGAGGGCACGCGCCGCGACCTGCTCGACCGCTTCTGCAAGCTGACCCACCCGGTGCTGGTGGGCAGCGCGAGCTTCTGGGAAGGCATCGACCTGCCCGGTGACGTCCTGACCCTGGTGGCCATCGACAAGCTGCCGTTCGCGCCGCCCGACGACCCCGTCATCGAGGCGCGCCTGCGGGCCTGTCGCGCCCAGGGCGGCAATCCGTTCTCGGAATACCAGTTGCCCGAGGCCGCCATTTCGCTCAAGCAGGGCGCCGGCCGCCTGATCCGCACCGAAGCCGATTGGGGCGTGCTGATGGTGGGCGATGCCCGCCTGGTTGAAAAGCCCTACGGCAAGCAGCTATGGCGCGGCCTGCCGCCGTTCGCGCGAACGCGCGAACTGGAAGAAGTCCTGGCCTTCTACCGCCGCAAGCAGGAATAAAAAAGCCCCTCGAGAAATCGAGGGGCTTCTTTCCCATGCGGTGGCCGGTCAGTTGAACGGGTTCCACCAGCTCTTGTCGGCCTTCAGGCCCTTGTCCTTGAACGAGCTGTTGGGGAAGTTCTTGTCGAACACGCGCTGCGAGTCGTTCTTCAGTTCGGTCATGCCGAGCTTGTCGTAGGACTGCACCATCAGGTAGAGCGCTTCTTCGGTGGCGGGTGCGCCTTCGAAGTCGGTGATGACGGTCTGCGCGCGGTTGGCCGCGGCGATGTAGGCGCCGCGCTCGTAGTAGTAGCGCGCCACGTGCACTTCGTTCATGGCGATGGTGTTGACCAGCCAGGCGACGCGCTTTTCGGCATCAGGCGTGTACTTGCTGTCCGGGTAGCGCTTGATCAGCTCGTTGAAGGCGTCGTAGGACGCGCGCAGGCCCTTGGGGTCGCGTTCGGCCGGATCCTGGCCGGTCAGGCTGCTCATGAAGGCGCTGGCCGGCGTGAAGTTGATCAGGCCCTTCAGGTAAAGCGCGTAGTCGGTGCCGGGGTGATTGGGGTAGAGCTGCTGGAAGCGGTCGATGGCTGCCAGGGCTTGTTCGTTTTCACCGTCTTTCCAGTTGACGTAGGCCAGCTCAAGCAAGGCCTGCTGGGCGTAGACGCCGAAGGGGTAGCGGCTTTCGATGGCGGTCAGGCGCTCGCGGGCTTCTTTCCAGCCCCCGGACGAGATTTCCGCCTTGGCGTCGGCGTACAGCTGTTCGGCGCTCCAGTTGGTGGTCTTGTCGTACTTGCTGTTGGTCGAGCCGCAACCGGCAATGGCGATAACGGCAAATAGCGCGATAACCACGCGCAAAACCGACCCGCTTCGGGAGGCGGGGTTCAAGGGAGCTGCGGAGTGGTGAATCACGAGAATCGTATCCTTGGTGTTAGCATGGCAGGCTGATTATATGATTTGTCTCCATGTCTGATACAGCCATCAGCGCAGATCTCGTTTCCGACGATGAACTCCTGGGTCTTCCTGGCGAAAATCCGGGCGAAAACCGGGGTGAGCCGCAACTTGTAACGGTGCCGTCGGGCACGCGCGCCGACCGGCTGGACAAGGTGCTGGCCGGCCTGCTGCCGGACCACTCCCGCAGTCGCCTGCAAGGCTGGATCGAAGCCGGCAACGTTCATGTCAACGGCGCGCCCGGCAAGGTCCGCCAGACCGTCGGCCCCGGCGACGAAATCACCGTCTGGGCCCAGCCCGCCCCCGAAACCCTCGCGTTCGCCCCCGAAGCCATCGATTTCCCGGTGGTGGACGAAAGCCCCGACTGGATCGTGGTCAACAAGCCCGCGGGCTTGGTGGTGCACCCGGGCGCCGGCAACTGGAGCGGCACGCTGCTCAACGGGCTGCTGCACCGCTACCCCGAGTTGGCCCAGGTGGCCCGTGCCGGCATCGTTCACCGACTGGACAAGGATACGTCCGGCCTGATGGTCGTGGCGCGCAATGAAATCGCGCAGACCCACCTGGTACGCCAATTGCAGGCCCGCAGCATGGGCCGCGAATACATCGCCCTGGCGCACGGCTGGGCGGCGGCGGCCGGCAAGGTCGACCGCCCGATCGGCCGCGACCCGCGGGTGCCGGTGCGCATGAGCGTCGAACGCCCGGTGGCGCCCAAGCCTGCCATCACCCATTACTCCCCCGCCCGGCGCGGCCAGGTGGATCCGGGCGGACGCGTCACCGAAGTGGTGTGCCGCCTCGAAACCGGCCGCACCCACCAGATCCGGGTGCACATGGCCAGCCTGGGGCATCCGCTGTTGGCCGACACCATTTATGGCGGCAAGAACATTGCCGGCGCGACGCGGCAGATGCTGCACGCCCGCGCCCTGCATTTCGACGATCCGGGCGGTCGCGGCGAAGTCCGATTCGCCGCCCCCGTGCCGGCGGACATGACCCTGGTCCAGGAAGCGATCACATGGAACGCGTGATTCAAGGCTTGCCCGTGGTGACCGGCCCCGCGTGGGCCGGCGTCAACTATTTCTGCACCACCCGGACGGGCGGCGTGGGCGTTGCCCCGCACGACACCCTGAACCTGGGCCTGCGCGCCGGCGACAACCCCGACACGGTGGCCGAAAACCGCCGCCGTCTGCGCGCCGCGCTGCCGGCCGAACCGCTCTGGCTGCGTCAGGTGCACAGCAGCGACGTCATCGACGCCGACCAGGCGGACGTGCCGCCAGAACCGGCGCTGGATGCCAGCGTCACGACGCAGCCGGGCCGGGTGCTGGTCGCGATGGCGGCCGACTGCCTGCCCGTGGTCATGGCCGACGCCGATGGCCGCGTGCTCGGGACGGCCCATGCCGGATGGCGCGGCCTGGCGGGCGGCGTGCTGGAAAATACCCTGGCTGCCATGCGCGCCAAGGCGCCGCGGGCCTCGGCCTGGCGTGCCTGGGTCGGCCCGGGCATCGGCCCCGACGCATTCGAGGTCGGGCGCGACGTGCTGGACGCCTTCATGGCGGATGACCCCGCGACTGAGTCCTACTTTCGTCCTCGGCCCGGCGTGCCGGGCAAATGGCTGGCGGACCTCGCCGGCCTGGCCGGTTTCCGGCTGCGTCGCGCCGGGGTACAAGAGATCACCCAGAGCGGTCTGTGCACGGTGACAGACGCAGGGCGCTTCTTCTCGTACCGGCGCGACGGCGAGACCGGACGGATGGCGCTGCTGGCCTGGCTGGACCCGGCTTGATCCTGCGCAAAGCGGCTTGATAAAAGGGCTGTCAGGCTGGCCGGCCTCATTGAATACCCGCATTGACAGCCCCTTACCCGACATGCAACATCAATCGGGAAGTCTCGATAACAAGGTGTCGAAGTGAATGCCAATCTCTCCGCCTCAGGGCCCCTTCCGGTGAGCGTGGCTCCGGACGTCCTGGCCGACATCCAGGCTGAATTCTCCCGCGAATGGCAGCGCCTGTGCGACGACGCCCGTCGCGGCGCGCTGACTCCGCCGGCCGATCGCCGCTTTTCCGGCGACGCCTGGGCCGCCAATGGCTCGCATCTGCTGATGGCGCACACCTATCTGCTGTCCGCCCGCGCCATGTCGCGCATGGTGGATGCCGCCCAGGTCAGCGAACCCCTGCGCGAACGCCTGCGCTTTTCCATCATGCAATGGGTCGACGCGCTGTCGCCCTCCAATTTCCTGGCCCTGAACCCCGACGCCCAGCAGTCCATCGTCGAAAGCGCCGGCCGTGCCCTGAACGAAGGGCTGGCCAACCTGCTTGGCGACGTCAAGAAAGGGCGCATCACCCAGACCGACGAAACGCAGTTCGAAATCGGCCGCAACGTGGCGGTCACGCCGGGCGACGTGGTGTACGAAAACACGCTGTTCCAGCTGATCCAGTATTCGCCGGCCACCGCCACGGTGCACGAACGCCCCCTGGTGATCGTGCCGCCGAACATCAACAAGTTCTACATCCTTGACCTGCAGCCGGAGAACTCCTTCGTGCGTCACGCGGTCGAGCAGGGCTTTACGGTGTTCCTGATTTCCTGGCGCAATCCGCTGGCCAGCGATACCGACGGCGTCGATCGCGCCACATGGTCCGATTATCTCGACAACGCGGTGCTGCAGGCGCTGCGCGTGGCCAGCGACATCACGCGGCAGCCGCAGGTCAACGCCCTGGGCTTCTGCGTCGGCGGCACCATGCTGGCCTCGGCGCTGGCGCTGGCCGAAGCGCGCGGCGAGCATCCCGTCGCGTCCCTCACGCTGCTGACCTCGCTGCTCGATTTCCACGATACCGGCATCCTCAACGTCTTTGTCGACGAAGCGCATGCGCTGTGGCGCGACCACCAACTGGGCGCCGGCGGGCTGATGCCCGGGCGTGACCTGGCCACCACCTTCTCGTTCCTGCGGCCCAACGAACTGGTCTGGAACTACGTCGTCGGCAACTACCTTAAAGGCCAGAAGCCGCCGGCCTTCGACCTGCTCTTCTGGAACGGCGACAGCACCAACCTGCCGGGCCCGTTCTTCTCCTGGTACTTCCGCAATACCTACCTCGAGAACAACCTGAAGGTGCCGGGCCGGGCCCAGGCCGCCGGTTTGCCGCTGGACCTGACGCGACTGACGATGCCGGCGTATATTTTTGGTTCGCGCGAAGACCATATCGTGCCGTGGGTCTCGGCCTATGCGTCGACCCAGGTGCTGCGCGGCCCGCAGCGCTTCGTGCTGGGCGCGTCCGGCCATATCGCAGGCGTGATCAATCCGCCTGCCAAGAAGCGCCGCAGCTACTGGGTAGCGGACAATACCGGGCAAGCGGGGCATCCCTTGCCCGGCGATCCCAAGGCCTGGCTTGCGCAGGCCCAGGAAAAACCGGGCAGCTGGTGGCCCGACTGGACCGAGTGGCTGGCCGGGCATTCCGGCAAGCAGGTCAAGGCGCGTACGAAATCGGGCAATGCCCAGTACCGGCCGATCGAGCCGGCGCCGGGCAGGTATGTGAAGGTCAGGGCCGCCTGAAGCCGCGCACGCGGTGGGCCCAGGCCAATAAGAAAGTTAATCAACGAGGCGTCCGTCGCACACAGGAGGAAGTCCAATGAGCGGAAAACTGGCTTACGTTACAGGCGGGATGGGCGGTATCGGCACCTCTATTTGCCAACGCTTGGCCAAAGATGGCTTTCGCGTCGTGGCAGGCTGCGGCCCGAGCCGCAACTACCAGCAATGGCTGGATGAGCAGGCGGCACAGGGATACACGTTCCATGCCTCCGTCGGCAATGTCTCTGACTGGGAATCCACGGTAGAGGCGTTCGAACGCGTCACCGCGGAACTGGGCCCGGTGGACGTGCTGGTCAACAATGCGGGCATCACCCGTGATGGGCTGTTCCGGAAAATGACTGCCGACGATTGGCGCGCGGTCATCGACACCAACCTGAACAGCCTGTTCAACGTGACCAAGCAGGTCATCGACGGCATGGTCGAGCGCCAATGGGGGCGCATCATCAACATCAGCTCGGTGAACGGGCAGAAGGGCCAGTTCGGCCAGACCAACTACTCCACGGCCAAGGCCGGCATCCATGGTTTCACCATGGCGCTGGCCCAGGAAGTCGCGAGCAAGGGCGTCACGGTCAACACCATTTCGCCCGGCTACATCGGCACCGACATGGTCCGTGCCATCCGCCCGGACGTGCTGGAAAAGATCGTCGCCACCATCCCGGTGCGCCGCCTGGGCACACCCGAGGAAATCGCGTCCATGACGTCGTGGCTGGCTTCGGATGAGTCCGGCTTTTCCACCGGAGCGGATTTCTCGCTCAACGGCGGCCTGCACATGGGCTGACGCATCGCGGGCCGCCCGGCGGGCGGCCCTTCCGCGCCGCAGAGCTTCGGGGAGAAGGCTCCCGGCATTACACTCCACCCTATTCGAAGTCTTAGAGATCGCCCGATCCGGGGACAAACATGACGCAAGCACAAACCGGCGCCAGCCTGCGCCTGATTAAAAAGTACCCCAACCGTCGCCTATACGACACCCGGACCAGCACCTACATCACCCTGGCCGATGTGAAGCAGCTGGTTCTGGCCAACGAGGAATTCCAGGTCGTCGACGCCAAGAGCGCCGAAGACCTCACGCGCAGCATTCTCCTGCAGATCATCCTGGAAGAGGAAAGTGGCGGCATGCCCATGTTCTCGTCGAACATGCTGTCGCAGATCATCCGTTTCTACGGCCATGCCATGCAGGGCATCATGGGTTCGTACCTGGAAAAGAACATCCAGGCCTTCATGGAAATCCAGACGCGGATGGCCGAGCAGTCCAAGGGTCTGTACGGCAGTCAGTTCGGCCCCGAAGCCTGGACGCAATTCATGAACGTGCAGACGCCCATGCTGCAGAACATGATGAACAACTACATCGACCAGAGCAAAAACCTGTTCGTGCAGATGCAGGACCAGATGCAGGACCAGACCCGCGCCATGTTCTCGACCTTCCCGTTCACGCCGGGCGGCACGCCGGGCAGCGGGCGCAAGTAAGGAACCACCGAGCGGGGGCTTGGGCATCGTCGAGAATCCCGCATGCAAGACGCCGGCGTGGCAGTTGCCCGCCGGCTTTTCTTTTGCCTGATGGGACGCAACAATCAGTCTCTTTCACCCGCGCCAGGTTCAGGGATCTGTCAGTTTTATTCGTTACATTAATGCAAACGGTTCTTGTTTATATTTTTCAGAACCGCCGTTTCATTCGTGTCTCGAGGAATATCCCATGATCAAGAAAGCCTTGGCGCTGGCCATTGTCGGTTTGAGCGTGTCCGTCGCCCAAGCGGCTGAATACCCCATCGGCAAGCCGGTAGAAAAGGGTGGCATGGAAATCGGCGCGGTCTATCTGCAGCCCATCGAAATGGACCCGCCCGGAATGATGCGTCCCGCCAAGGACTCCGACGTGCACCTCGAGGCCGACATCCACGCCACGGCCGGCAACAAGACCGGTTTCCCCGAAGGCGAGTGGGTGCCCTACCTGGTCGTCAACTACGAAATCCAGAAGGTCGGCAGCCAGAACGTGCAAAAAGGCACCTTCATGCCCATGGTCGCCAACGACGGCCCGCACTACGGCGAAAACATCAAGCTCGAAGGCCCGGGCAAGTACAAGCTGAAGTATTCGATCCTGCCGCCGACGGCCAACAAGATGAGCCACTTCGGTCGCCACATCGACAAGGAAACCGGCGTGGGCGAGTGGTTCGAACCGTTCGACCTGGAATATGAATTCGTCTATGCCGGCACCGGCAAGAAGGGCGGTTACTGATCGTGCGCCGCCTGCTACGCGTGGTTGCCGCGCTGTTGATCAGCGTGGCCGGCTTGGCGGGCATGGCGCCCGCGCAGGCGGACGAACTGCCCACCTTCACCCTGACGTTCAAGCCTGACGGCACGTTCGAGCCCGCACGTCTGGAAGTCCCGGCAGGCCGCTTCAAGATCGAGCTCATCAACGAGAGCAACGAACCGGTGGAATTCGAAAGCATTCCGCTGCGCAAGGAAAAAGTGCTGGGCCCCGGGGTCAAGTCCTTCGTGGTCATCACCATCTCGCGCCCCGGCGAGTATCCCTTCTTCGATGACTTTCACCAGTCGGTGAAAGGCACCCTGGTCGTCAAGGCCAAGGAATAGGCAGGCTGCATTACATGGAACAGGTCCTCTTTATCGTCTGGCGCGAAAGCGTCGAAGCCATGCTGGTGGTGGGCATTCTGTACACCTGGCTGCGCTCGACACCGGAAGGCGCGCGCGGGCTGAAGTATCTGTGGGGCGGCGTGGCCGCCGGGCTGGCGTTGGCCATTGCGTTGGCGCTGGTGCTGCTGGGCGTGTCGTCCTGGCTCAGTGACGAGGGGCAGGAATGGTTCCAGGCGGTCATGTCGCTGGCGGCGTGCGCGCTGGTGGTGCAGATGGTCGTCTGGATGAAAAAGCACGGCCGCACGCTCAAGGGCGAACTCGAAAGCGGGGCCCGTTCTTCCGTTGCCAGCGACAACTGGTGGGGCCTGTTCGTGCTGGTGGCCATTGCGGTGGCCCGAGAAGGCAGCGAAACCGTGGTGTTCCTGTATGGCACGGTGGCGGCGGGCGAGGGCGGCAGCAACATGCTGATGCTGGCCCTGGCCGGCGTGGCCGGTTTTGTCGTGGCGCTGTTGACCTTCTGGCTGCTGCAACTGGGCGGCAAGCTCATCACGTGGCGCCGCTTTTTCCGCGTGACCGAAATCCTGCTGTTGCTGCTGGCCGGCTCGCTGCTGGTGGGCGGCCTGGATCACCTGATTTCGCTGGACGTGCTGCCGACGATCATCGACCCGGTCTGGGACAGTTCGTGGCTGCTCAGCGACAGCACGGGTTTTGGCAAGATTCTGGCTGATTTTGCCGGGTACCGCGCCTTGCCGGCCTTGATCTCGGTATTGTTGTGGGTCGCTTACTGGATCGTGGTGTGGGCGCTGCTGCGCTGGGTGGGCGGCAAGCCCGCCCCGGTCGCCGCGGCCCGCGCGGCCTCCTGATTCCGACGCGATTGCCGGAATGAATTCATGAAGGTTTAACCATGGCAGCTGCACTCGGGCGGGCAACCTCCCGTATCGCCGACTTTCTTCGAGACCATGCCCCGCTGCTGCGCAAGCTGCAGTGGGGCATTGTTGCGATATACGCTTTCCTGCTGATCGTGCCGGCCGTCATGCCGTTGCCCGGCAATTCGGCATCGGTGTTCAACAATCTCACCATCGTCGCGCAGTTCGCCTTCTGGGGCGTCTGGTGGCCGTTCGTGCTGATTTCCATGCCGATCCTGGGACGGGCCTGGTGCGGTTGGTTCTGTCCGGAGGGCATGCTCTCCGAATGGGCCAGCGAACGCGGCCAGGGGCATGCCATCCCGAGGTGGATGCGGTGGGGCGGCTGGCCGTTCGTGGCCTTCGCGCTGACCACCGTCTACGGACAACTGGTCAGCGTGTATCAGTATCCGCTGGCGGTGCTGGCGGTGCTGGGCGGGTCCACGGTGGCGGCCATGATCGTCGGCTGGCGATACGGCCGCAGCAAGCGCGTCTGGTGCAAGTACCTGTGCCCGGTCAATGGCGTGTTCAATGTGCTGGCCAAGCTGGCGCCGTGGCACTTCAAGGTCGACGAAGAAAAGTGGCGCCATCCGGTCATCCGGATCGAACCCATCAACTGTGCGCCGCTGGTGCCCTTGCGGCACATGAAGGGCGCCGGCGACTGCCACATGTGCGGCCGCTGCAGCGGCTATCGCGGCGCCATTGCGCTGACGCCGCGTTCGCCCGAAGAAGAAATCGTCAACGTCACCGAGGGCGACGCCTGGCAGACCGTCTTGCTGTGCTTCGGCCTGATGGGCATCGCCATGGGCGCGTTCCTCTGGAGCGCCAGCCCCTGGTACGTGGCCGCCAAGCAATGGGCCGCCACCTGGCTGGTCGAGCACGACATCCTGTGGCCCCTGATGGACAACGCGCCGTGGTTCATCCTGACCCACTATCCGGAAGTGAACGACAGCTTCTCGTGGCTTGATGGCGCGGGCATCCTGTTGTTCGTGGTCGGCGCCACGGTCGTCGTGGGGGGCGCCAGCTTCCTGTCGCTCTGGATCGCCGACCGCCTGGTGCCGGCGGCGCCCTCGGCCACGCAATCGGCCGGCGGCGGGTTCCGCCCGGGTTTGCACAAGCTGGCGCAGGCGCTGATTCCTTCGGCCGGCATCGGCGTGTTCCTGGGCCTGTCGGCCACGACGGTCAACCTGCTCAAGCACGAAGGCGTGCGCGCCGCCTGGGCGGCGCCGGTGCGCTTCACGTTGCTGGCGCTGGCGGTGCTCTGGACCCTGCGGCTGTTTGCCCGGCTGTTGAACCAGCGTCCGGCCAGCCGCTTCAAGAAAGCACTGGCCTGGCTGGTGTTGCTGGCGGGCCTGACGCCATTCTGCTGGGCCTGGGTGCTGTTCTTCGCGATCTGGTAAGCGCGCGATGCGATAAAGTGAGGGCCTTCGCCGCCTGGGCGGCTTCCCTCGCTTCATCCGATCATGGCCATCTACGCGTTTCGTCTCATCAACGTCTTCGCCTCCAGCACCTTCAGCGGCAATCCGCTATGCGTCTTCGAAGACGCGCGCGGCATGGACGATGCCACCATGCTGAACCTGGCGGCGCAATTCAACCTCTCCGAAACCACCTTCATCCTGCCTTCTGAACAGGCTGATGCGCGGGTGCGCATCTTCACGCCCGGCTACGAAATGAAGTTCGCCGGGCACCCCACCATCGGCACGTCGCAGGTGCTGCGGGACCTGCTGAAATCCGGCGATGCCCTGACGCTGGAATTCAAGGCCGGCCTCGTGCCGGTGACGGCCCATGGCGATGCCTGGACCTTCACCGCGCCGTGCCCCGACGGCGTGCGCACGGCGCCGCCCGAATTGCCGGCCGCCGACATTGCCGCACTGGTGAGATTGCAGCCCGATGACTTGCTGGGCGAACCGATCTGGGTAGATACCGGCGCCGATCAGTTGCTGGTGCCGCTCAAGAGCGTCGAGGCCGTGCGCCGCGCGCGTCCCGACGCCACGCAGCTGCATCGCTGGCAGGCCAGCAGCCTGGGCCGCAAGACCTGCTACCTGTTTGCCTTTGACACGGGGCGTCGCCAGGACGAGCGCGACGTGGTGGTGGCGCGCTACTTTTTCGCCAAGGCGGGCGGCGGCGTGGACGAAGACGCGGGCACGGGCTCGGCGTGCGCCAACCTGGGCGGTTGGCTGCGGCACCAGGGCCGCGCCTTGCCGGCCAGCATCCTGGTCGAGCAGGGCGACCAGATGGGCCGGCCATGCCGCCTCTTGCTGGACGTGCAGGCCGATGGGCGCATCCAGGTCGG
Organism: Achromobacter sp. NCFB-sbj8-Ac1-l; assembly: GCF_052695805.1. Classification (NCBI taxonomy): domain Bacteria; kingdom Pseudomonadati; phylum Pseudomonadota; class Betaproteobacteria; order Burkholderiales; family Alcaligenaceae; genus Achromobacter; species Achromobacter sp. NCFB-sbj8-Ac1-l. The sequence goes on from NZ_CP199812.1 coordinate 1,564,355, forward strand.
CGGGCGCGCGCTTGAAATCGGTCGCGGTACCGTCAACGTCTAGGTCCGCCGCGAGGCGTGCCGGCGGCTCAAGCGGCTGACCGGGCCGGACGACCGCCTGGCGCCAAAAACAACGCGGCGCCTGCGTTTGCACGCAGGCGCCGCGGAGGTTGCGTCAAGGTGACGGCGCTTACTTCTTGTTCTTGGCCGGGTCGACCTTGATGTTGTTCATGACCTGCTTGACCCCTTCGACCCCGCGGGCCACGGTGGCGGCGTGATCGGCTTCGGCGGAGGTGCCGACGGTACCGGTCAGCTTGGCCACGCCGTCGGTGGTCTCCACGGCGATGTCCAAGGCGCTCAACTGCTTGTCGGCGACGAAGGCTGCCTTGACCTTGGTGGTCACGGTCGCGTCGGACGCGTATTCGCCCACGGATTGCTTGGGCTTGCCGTCATTGGCGGCAAAGGCCATGGAAGTGAAGACAGCGCCCGTACCCAGTGCGGCGGCGGCGATCAGCTTGCGGAATTCCATAGTTATGCTCCTTGTGTAGGGGTTTCAGCGCGTTCGGTGGTACGCAACGGCTAGCGGAAAATCTTTGGGTGCGATGGCTCTATTTCTTCCTGAATGCGCCGCCCAGAATGGACAGCAGCGCCAGAACCAGGAAGACGAAGAACAGGATCTTGGCGATCCCTGCGGCGCCGGCGGCGATGCCGCCGAAGCCCAGGACGGCCGCGATGATCGCAATCACGAAGAAAACAACGGCGTAGTGCAACATGTCAGCTTCTCCTGGGTGGCGAGGGATCAACGATTGCGATCGAAGAAATCGCGCACGTCCTTCTCGGCCTGTTCCTTGGTCTTGCCGTAGCGCTCCTGGATCAGGCCAGCGAGGCGTTCGGCGTTGCCTTCCGTACGGGTCAGCTCGTCGTCGGTGAGTTCACCCCAGGCGGCCTTGGCCTTACCGGACAGCTGCTTCCACTTGCCAGCGATGATGTCGTTATTCATGGTGACCTCTCTTCGTAGTGGCGGCTGCGTGGGTTTATGGCCGATAAACCTGGCAGTCGCGGGTGAGTTGGACACTGATCAGCTTGGGTTCAAGGTACAGGTGCCTCTCGCGGCCTGTCAAAGGACGCTGTGGGTAAATGTAACGGCCGGGGACGGGGCAAAGCATGGGTTGCGTGACGGGATTCGGGCAGGCCGTACGCAGAGAGGGAGTTACAGTTGAGCAACGTATTGTCCTGTTTTGAGCAGGGCAAGTAACGGGAAAATGCGCGATTTTGGGGTGCTTTTTGCGCGTGCTGGCCGTGGCGGTGAGGCGCCGGTATAGTCGGTCCTGGCCGCTTGTGCGAGGCCCCGGGCCACGCAAGCGCCGGCATTCAACTCAGGAGGGAACAGGCATGACGCAACGATTCTGCCGCGCGGTGTTATTGACGCTGGCCGCATGGGCGGCGCTGGGGTGCACGCACGTCACGGACCGGTATCAGGCCGAGGCGCCCTTGGTCCACGCCACCAGCTAGCGTGGCATCGTGCGGCGGCGAGCCGCGCGGCCATGCCAATGAGAACGGGGCGCCCAAGGGCGCCCCGTTCGTTTGCTTGCCCCGGCCTTGCCGGGCGGAACCAGGCTTTCCGTCAGGCTTCCTTGATGCGGCGGGCGATGTGGTCCAGCGCTTCCTCGACCTGGTCCACCAGGATCAGGCACAGGTCACCTGCGCCCAGCCGGGCCAGGGCCGTGTCGATCGCCAGGAACTCGCCGTGGATCTCTTCGATGTGGCGGGTGCGGCTGGCGCCCACCAGGCCTTGCTGCAGCAGGGCCAGCACCTCGCCGTCTTCGCGGCCGCGTTGGCATTGGTCCTGGTAGAGCAGCACATCGTCGAAGGCTGCGCCCAGGATCTCGGTCTGCATCCGGATGTCTTCGTCGCGGCGGTCGCCTGCGCCGCTGATCACCACCGAACGGCGCTTCGCCGGCATGGCATCGACCGCGCGCACCAGCGCCAGGATGGCGTCCGGGTTGTGGCCGTAGTCGGCGATCACGGTGGCGCCGCGATAGTCGAACACGTTGAAGCGGCCGGGCGCGGTCTGGGCGTCGTTGATGAAGGTCGCCAGGCCGCGGCGGATGATGTCCCAGTCCAGGTTCAGCGCCCAGGCGGCCGCAATCGAGGCCATGGTGTTCTCGACCTGGAACGTGATGGTGCCGTTGCGGGTCAGCGGAATCTCGGCCAGCGGGAAGCGGGTTTCCTCGCTGCCTTGCGCCGCCACGATGGCATCGCCATCGCGGTAGACCACGCGCAGGCCCTGGGCTCGGTGCGTCGCCATGACGGGGTGGTTGCGGTCTTCGGCGAAGTAGGTGATGGACCCGGGGCAGCTGGCGGCCATGTCGGCCACGATGGGGTCGGCGGCGTTGAGCACCGCCGTGCCGCTGGGGTGCACGTGCTGCACGATCACGCGCTTGACCACGGCCAGGTCCTCGACCGTGCTGATGTAGCCCAGCCCCAGGTGGTCGCCCATGCCGATGTTGGTGACGATGGACACGTTGCAGCGGTCGAACGCCAGGCCTTCGCGCAGGATGCCGCCGCGCGCCGTTTCGAACACGGCGGCGTCGACGTCCGGGTGCATCAGCACGCTGCGGGCGCTGCGCGGGCCGCTGCAGTCGCCGGTATCGATGCGCAGGTTGTCGACGTAGACGCCGTCGGAATTGGTCATGCCGACGCGATTGCCGGCCACGCCCAGGATGTGCGCCGTCAGGCGTACGGTGGTGGTCTTGCCGTTGGTGCCGGCCACGGCCACCACGGGAATACGGCCGTCGTCGCCGTCCGCGTACATGTTGGCGATGATGGCTTCGCCCACCGCGCGGCCCTTGCCGAACGAGGGGTTCAGGTGCATGCGCAGGCCGGGAGCCGCGTTCACTTCGACCACGCCGCCGTTCTGTTCTTCGAGCGGGTAGTGCACGCTTTCGGCGACGACGTCCACGCCGCAGATGTCCAGGCCGATCATTCGGGCTGCGGATACCGCGCGCGCCGCCATTTCCGGATGCACTTCGTCGGTGACGTCGGTGGCCGAGCCGCCGGTGCTGAGGTTGGCGTTGTTGCGCAGGAAGATCAGGGTGCCGGGCGGCGGCACCGAGTCGGCGTCGAAGCCCTGCTTTTTCAGCGTGGCCAGCGCAATGTCGTCAAAGCGGATCTTGGTCAGCGAGGTGGCGTGGCCGTCGCCGCGCAAGGGGTCGGCGTTGACCTGGTCCACCAGTTGGCGGATGGTCTGCACGCCGTCGCCGGTGACCTGGGGCGGGTCGCGGCGCGAGGCCGCCACCAGTGCGCCGCCCACCACCAGCAGGCGGAAGTCGTGGCCGGGAATGTAGCGTTCGACGATGACCTCGGAACTGATTTCCTCGGCAACCTCGAAGGCCTGGATCACGCGCTCGCGCGTTTCGATGTTGACGGCCACGCCGCGGCCCTGGCTGCCGTCGCGCGGCTTGACCACCACCGGGCCGCCCAGTTCCTGGGCTGCGGCCCAGGCGTCTTCGGCGGTGGTGACCGAGCGGCCAAGCGGGACTGGCACGCCGGCGGCGTCCAGCAGCATCTTGGTCAGGTCCTTGTCTTGCGCGATGGATTCGGAAATGGCGCTGGTCAGGTCGGTTTCGGCGGCCTGGATGCGGCGCTGCTTGCTGCCCCAACCGAACTGCACCATGCTGCCCTGGGTCAGGCGGCGATAGGGAATGTTGCGGGCGGTGGCGGCGTTGACGATGGAGCCGGTGCTGGGGCCCAGGCGCACGTCTTCGTCCAGTTCGCGCAGGCGCTTGAGGGCGTCGGCGAGGTCGAACGGGGTGTCGTCCAGGGCGGCACGCACCAGTGCCTGCGCCAGGTCCATGGCCAGCCGGCCGACTTCTTCTTCGCTGTATTCCACCACGACCTGGAACACGCCTGGCTCGATGGTGGACGAGGTACGGCCGAACGTGACCGGGCAGCCGGCATAGGCTTGCAGCGTCAGCGCGACGATCTGCAGCACGTGGGCGATCGATACCGCGCCTTGGTGGCCTTCAGGGCGCAGCAGGCCGGTTTGCGGCAGGCGCGCGCGCAGACGGGCTTCGAAGTCGGGCAGGTTATCGATGGAGCATTCGGCGTCGGCGCAGGAAACGATGGCCTCGATCGCGGTGTTCTTGCTCCACAGATTGGGGCCGCGCAGTGCTCGGATACGGGAAACTTCCATGGCAGGTATTCCTGTCTAGCTTACGCGCGCCGGGGCCTGAGCCGGGGCGCGCACAGTGATGTCAGTGTTGCTGGATCCAGCGGCGGACGAGATCGATGGTGGGGCCGGAGAACGCCTCGTCGGATTGCAGCAGGACGAAATCGCCCGCGGCGATGCCGTCCAGCTGGCTTTCGATGGCCCGGCCGTGGTCGGGTTCGTCCAGGATCTGCTTGACGCGGCTGCCTTGTTCCAGACCCTGGCGCAGCAACGCGCGCGCCTGGCCGGCCGGGCGCTTGCTGGCGACCGTGGCGTCGTCGTAGAGCACGACGCGGTCGAAGGCGTCGCCCAGCAGGCGGCCTTGTTCGATCAGGTCGGCGTCGCGGCGGTCGGCGCCGGCCGAATAGACGGCGGCGCGGGTGGTCGACGGGAACTGGTCGATGGCCGCGATCAGCGGGCGCAGGGCGGACGCGTTGTGCACGTCGTCCACCACCACGGTGCTGCCGTTGCGTTCGAACAGAGTGAATTGCCAGGGCGCATCGGCCTGGTCGATGTCGAAGGTCTCGATGCCCGCGCGGATGAGTTCCACGGGGATGTCCAGCGCCCAGGCGGAGCCCACGGCGGCCAGCACGTTCTCGACCTGGAAGGCCACGCGGCCGCCATGAGTCAGGGGAATCGCGGCCACGGCGGCCAGGCGTTCTTCGCGGGCGCCTTGCGCCAGCACGATGGCGCCGTCGCGCACGTATACCGCGCGGCCGTCCTGTTGCAGGTGGGCGGCGATGGCGGGCAGGGCGGGATCGATGCCGAAGAAGATCACGGCACCGTCGCACAGCTCGGCCATTTCGACCACGCGGGGGTCGCGCGCATTGAGCACCGCGGTGCCGGTGGGCAGCACGACGTCGACCTGGGTGCGGAACACATTGAACATGCGTTCCGTTTCGTTGATGTCGAAGTCGCCGAGGTGATCGGCGTCGTCGATGTTGGTGACCACGCCGACCTGGCAGCGGTCGTAGGCCAGGCCTTGGCCGAGGATCACGCCGCTGTCGTTCTCGATGACGGCGGCGTCCACGTTGCGATTCATCAAGAGGCGCGTGCCCGAGGCGAAATCGGCGCGGTCGCCCTTTTGCACCAGGCGGCGGTCAAGGTAGAGCCCTTCGCTGCAGGCCAGGCCGGTGCGCTTGCCCGACAGGTGCAGCAGGCGGGCCACCAGGCGGGCGACGACGGTCTTGCCGTTGGTGCCGGTGACGCCCACGATGGGGATGCGGCCTGCATCGCCTTCGGGGAACAGGTGGTCGACGATGGCGCGGCCCACCGGGCGCGGGGTGCCGTCGGCCGGTTTCAGGTGCATCAGCAGGCCGGGACCGGCGTTGACTTCGACGATGGCGCCGCGCTGTTCGTCCAGCGGGCGCGAGATGTCTTCAGCGACCAGGTCGACCCCGGCGATGTCCAGGCCCACGATGCGGGCGGCCAGGGTGACGGTGGCGGCGATGCTGGGGTGCACGCGGTCGGTCACGTCGAAGGCGACGTTGCCGCTGCGCTGCACCAGCACGCGCTGGCCATCGGCCGGCACGCTGTCTTCGGACAGGCCCTGGCGGGCGATTTCAAGCTGCGCGGCCGAATCCAGGCGCACCGGATTCAGCGGGTGGTTCTCGGTGCGGCCGCGGCGCGGGTCGGTATTGATCTGGTTGTCGATCAGCTCGGTGATGGTGGACTTGCCGTCGCCGGTGACCCAGGCGGGTTCGCCGGCGGCGGCGGCTACCATGCGGTTGCCCACCACCAGCAGGCGGTGCTCGTTGCCCAGCACGAAGCGTTCGACGATGACGCCGCTGCCTTCGTCCACCGCGACGCGGTAGGCGGACACGACTTCTTCGCGCGTGGTCAGGTTGGTGAACACGCCACGGCCGTGGTTGCCGTCATAGGGCTTGACCACGACCGGCAGGCCGATGTCTTCGGCAGCCGACCAGGCATCGTCTTCGCTGTCGACCAGGCGGCCTTCGGGCACGGGGACGCCGCAGGTCGAGAGCAATTCCTTGGTCAGGTCCTTGTCGCGCGAGATGCCTTCGGCGATGGCGCTGGTGCGGTCGGTTTCGGCCGTCCAGATGCGGCGTTGGCGCGCGCCATAGCCGAACTGCACGAGGTTGCCCTCGAACAGGCGGATATAGGGAATGTCGCGGTCGTCGGCGGCATCGACGATGCAGGCGGTGCTGGGGCCCAGGCAATGGCGGTCGACCAGGCGGCGCAGGCGGGCCACGGTGGCGTCGACGTCGAACGGGCGGTCTTCGATGGCGGCCATGACCAGGTCGCGGGCCTCGTTCAGGGCGGTGCGGGTGACTTGTTCCTGCCAGGCGCGCACGACCACTTTGTAGACGCCGCGGGTGGAGGTTTCGCGCGCCTTGCCGAAACCGCCGCGCAAGCCGGCCAGGTTCTGCAGTTCGAGCGTGACATGCTCAAGAATGTGGCCGGGCCAGGTGCCTTCTTTCAGGCGGGCCAGGAAGCCGCCTCGCACACCCGGGCTGCAGCGGTGCTCGATCAGGGTCGGCAGCCATGCGGTCAGGCGCTCGTAGAAGCCGGGGATCGTGTTGGAGGGGTAGTCCTCCAGTTCGCCGATATCCACCCACGCTTCAAGGACCGGACGGTACGTCCAAATGTTCGGGCCGCGCAAAGCCACGACATCGAGAAATTCAATGTCTTTCTTTTTCATGTTTTAATTTACTTGAGAAGCAGGTTGGCACGCGCGGACGCCCCTATGCAAGACCGCGAATTTATTGGGGTTGCGCCTTAAGAATAATGCCAACGAGTGGGGGATCCCAGATATTCCTAATTAGAAAAATCGGCTGATACTATACGACGCCTTCAAAGGCGTGAACTCGTTGTGTTGTAAGGAAGGGACACGTTTTCAGCCCGGTGTTGGGAACGGTCGCCGCCTTGTAGGGCAGAGTCCTGGCCCGGTATGCGTTCTAATGAAAAAACCACACCTGCTTTCCGGCCCTGCCGATGCGTTTCCTGCCCGTTGGCGGGACGAATTACGCGCTGAACTGGCGCCGGGCGAAACCTTGCTGGCCTCGGTTGAAATAGACCTGGACCAGCGCCTGAAGTTCCAGCCGGGCCTGCTGGCGGTCACCGACCGCCGGCTGATTGCCCGCAATCCGGCCGATACCGGCTGGGATTCCTGGGCTTTTGGCCCTCAACTGTCCCTTAATCTTTCGGACCATGCCGGCGCCGCGGTGCTCGAGCTGCACGACGATACCGCGCGCCTGGGTATCTGGCGTTTCACGCTGGCGCGCAATCCGGCGGCCCTGCGGCTGCTGGGCCAGTTCGAGGCGCAGCAGGCCATCCGCCTGTCCGGCCAGCCCTCGGACGAGGCCGCCGAGCGGCAGTGCACCATCTGCAACAACGCCATTCCCGCCGGGCAGGACGAATGCCCGACCTGCAACCAGGAGCAGGCGGCGCCGTCCTCGACCTGGGCGCTGCTGCGCTTGTGGCGCTTTGCCCGCCCTTACCGCTTGCCCCTGCTGGCCGGCTTCCTGCTGACGCTGCTGGGCACCGCCGCGACGCTGGTGCCGCCTTACCTGACCATGCCACTGATGGACGACGTGCTGATCCCGTTCCAGAACGGCGCGCCCATCGATTACGGCAAGGTCCGCCTGTATCTGGGCGGGCTGCTGGGGTCCGCCTTCCTGGCATGGGGGCTGGGGTGGGCCCGCACCTACATCCTGGCCTGGGTCAGCGAGCGCATCGGCGCCGACCTGCGCACCACCACCTATGAACACCTGCAGCAACTGTCGCTGGAATACTTCGGCGGCAAGCGCACCGGCGACCTGATCTCGCGCATCGGCAGCGAAACCGACCGCATCTGCGTGTTCCTGTCGCTGCACCTGCTGGATTTCGCCAATGACATCCTGATGATCGTCATGACCGCGGTGATCCTGTTCTCGATCAATCCGTGGCTGGCGCTGGTCACGCTGGTGCCGCTGCCGTTCATCATCTGGATGATCCACTCGGTGCGCGACCGCCTGCGCCACGGCTTCGAGAAGGTCGACCGCATCTGGTCCGAAATCACCAACGTGCTGGCCGATACCATTCCCGGCATCCGCGTGGTCAAGGCCTTTGCCCAGGAAAAGCGCGAAGTGGCGCGTTTCCGTGAAGCCAACAACCGCAATCTGGAAGTCAACGACCGGGTGAACACGACCTGGTCGCTGTTCTCTCCGACCGTGACCTTGCTGACCGAAGTGGGCCTGCTGGTGGTCTGGATCTTCGGTATCTGGCAGGTCTCGCAAAAGCAGATCACGGTGGGTGTGCTGGCGGCCTTCCTGGCGTACATCGGGCGCTTCTACACGCGCCTGGATTCCATGAGCCGCATCGTCTCGGTGACCCAGAAGGCCGCCGCCGGCGCCAAGCGCATCTTCGACATCCTGGACCACGTGTCCAGCGTGCCGGAACCGCAGAATCCCGCCAAGCTGCCGCACATCAACGGCCGCATCGAACTGCGCGACGTGGGTTTTCGCTACGGCAACCGCCAGGTCATCCGCGGCCTGGACCTGACCATCGCCCCGGGTGAAATGATCGGCCTGGTGGGCCACAGCGGCTCGGGCAAGAGCACGCTGATCAACCTGATCTGCCGCTTCTACGACGTGTCCGAGGGCGCCATCCTGGTGGACGGCGCGGATATCCGCTCGGTGCGTGTTTCCGACTACCGCCGCAATATCGGCCTGGTGCTGCAAGAGCCTTTCCTGTTCTTCGGCACCATTGCCGAGAACATCGCCTACGGCAAGCCGGAGGCCACGCGCGACGAGATCGTGGCCGCGGCCCGTGCCGCGCACGCCCACGAGTTCATCCTGCGCCTGCCGCACGGCTACGACTCGCTGGTGGGCGAGCGCGGCCAGGCCCTGTCGGGCGGCGAGCGCCAGCGCATCTCGATCGCCCGCGCGTTGCTGATCGATCCGCGCATCCTGATCCTGGACGAAGCGACCTCTTCGGTCGATACCACCACCGAAAAGGAAATCCAGAAGGCGCTGGACAATCTGGTGCGTGGCCGCACCACTATTGCCATCGCCCACCGCCTGAGCACGTTGCGCAAGGCCGACCGCCTGGTCGTGCTGGACCGTGGCCAGATCGTGGAGCAGGGGCCGCACGAGGAACTGATGGCGCGTGAAGGGGCGTACTACCGCCTCTACCAGGCGCAGGCGCGCCAGGCCGAAGCCGATGCACAGGCCTCAGGCAGCGACGACATGGCCGCCGTGGCCTGACACGGAATCGAGATAATCGTCATGACGCTTCCCGTTTTTCAGCTGCAACGCAATGCGTTCGGGCGTTTGGTGTACCAGGGCGCCGACGGCGCTACCCACGAGGGTGTGATCCCGGTGCGGGCCTTTCCCATCAGCGAGGCCGACCGCGGCCTGTCGCTGGTGACCAGCGACGGCCACGAGCTGGTCTGGATCGAACACCTGGCCGACGTGCCGCCCGCCGAACGCGCGCTGATCGAGGAAGAGCTTGCGGGCCGCGAGTTCATGCCCGAAATCCGCAAGCTGGTGAGCGTGTCCACCTACGCCACGCCCAGCACCTGGAAGGTGGAGACCGACCGCGGGCCCACCACGTTCACGCTGCGCGGCGAAGAAGACATCCGCCGGTTGAGCCAGCACACGCTGCTGATCGCCGACAGCCACGGCATCTTCTATCTGGTGCGCGACGTGCCGTCGCTGGACAAGCACAGCCGCAAGCTGCTGGACCGCTTTCTCTGATTGCGCGGGCGCACGGCCGCGCCGCTGTTGCTCAGCGCGACGGGGGCGCCGCCAGAGGGCGCGCCGCCAACGTCCCGCCTGTTCAGGTTCCGTCGGCAGCCGGCCGCTTGAATGGCGTGTGCGCTTCCAATTCCCCCAGATAGTCGTCCACCGCGGCGGTTTCCTCGTCCAGGAAGTGCTGGATCGCGGCCGCGAAGCGCGGATCGGCGACCCAGTGCGCCGACCACGTCGGCGTGGGCAGCAGCCCGCGCGCCATCTTGTGTTCGCCTTGGGCGCCGCCTTCGAAGCGGCTCAGGCCATGAGCGATGCAGTAGGCAATGGCCTGCAGGTAGCAGGTCTCGAAATGCAGCCCCGGCACGTACTCCGTCGCGCCCCAGTAGCGCCCATAGAGCACGTCGCCGCCGACCAGGTTCAGGGCCGCGGCCACCGGCTGGCCGTCGCGTTCGGCCAGCACCAGCACGAAAGCATCTGGCTGTTCGCGATAGGCGCGCTGGAAGAACTCACGGTTCAGGTAGGGCGGATTGCCGTGGTTGAAGTAGGTGTGGCAATAGCACTGGTAGAAGAAATCCAGGTCTTCGGCGCGGATCTGCGCGCCGCGCCGCCACTGGAAATCCAGCCCGGCCTGGGCGACTTTCTTGCGGTCCTGGCGGATCTTCTTGCGCTTGTCGTGGCTCATCGTGGCCAGGAACGCATCGAAGTCGGCGTAGTCTGCGTTGGTCCAGTGGAACTGCACGCTTTCGCGAACCATGAAGCCGGCCTCGCGCAGGGCACGCAGGTCGGTGGCGGCAGGAAACAGCAGGTGCAGCGAGGACACCTGCACGTCTTGGGCGAACGCGACCAGACCGCGCACGAGCGTGTCGCGGTCTTCGTCATTGGCGGCCAGGAGGCGCGGGCCGGTGACGGGCGTGAACGGAATGGCCGACAGCAGCTTGGGGTAGTAGCGCAGGCCGTGGCGCTGGAAGGCGTCGGCCCAGGCGTAGTCGAACACGTACTCGCCACGCGAATGGGATTTCAGGTAGAGCGGCACGGCGCCGGCCAGCTGGCCGTCCCGCCACAGTGCCAGGTAATGCGGTGCCCAGCCGGTATCCGGCGCGGCGCAGCCGGTGTCGTGCAAGGCGCACAGGAAGGCATGGCGCAGGAACGGCTGGTCGCCGGCCAGGGCGTCCCATTGCTGTGCGTCGATGCGGGACAGGTCGGTCTCGATGGTCAGGCGTAGCGGCGAATCCATGGGCGAATGATAAAGTCTTCGTCAGCGCTTGGCGCATTGTCATTGTTTTTCGGGCGGCCGCGGGCCGCCTCTGTACCGGGAATCCTCATGGACAGCCATTCGATCCTTCCCACGGACGGGACGGGTCCGTACGCGCCAGGCACGGTTTGCCTGCGCGCCCAGGCGTTGCAGGCGCTGGCCGCCACCGACTGGGCGGACAAGCTGGCGCGGGTGCGCGCCATCCATGCCGACGCGCCGCTGGACCGGACACGGCAGTATGTCGCGCCCGCCGTCCTGCCCGGCCGGCCCGCGGTCCCCGAACTGGTGCCGCCCGCGCAGGTGCCGCAGCGTTCCATGGCGACCTTGGAAGGCCGCGCCGCGCTGCTGCACGCGCTGGCGCACATCGAATTCAACGCGGTGAACCTGGCGCTGGACATCCTGTGGCGTTTCGCCGGCATGCCCGACGCGTTCTACCGCGACTGGCTGCGGGTGGCCAGCGAAGAGGCCCATCACTTCGACCTGCTGAACCAGCGCCTGGCCGGCCTGGGCTACGCCTATGGCGATTTCCCCGCCCACAACGGCCTGTGGGACATGGCCGAACGTACGCGTGACGATCTGCTGGCCCGCCTGGCGCTGGTGCCCCGCACGCTGGAAGCGCGCGGGCTCGATGCCTCGCCGCTGATCCGCAACAAGCTGGCCGGCGCCGGAGACGCGCAAAGCGCGGCCATCGTCGACATCATCCTGCGCGACGAGATCGGCCACGTGGCCATCGGCAACGACTGGTACAAGCGGCTGTGCGCCGAACAGGGCAAGACGCCGGTGGCCTGCCATGCCGAGCTGGCCGCCCGCTACGACGCGCCGCGCCAACGTGGTCCCTTCAACCTGGCGGCGCGCCGCGCCGCCGGCTTTGACGAGGCCGAGCTGGCCGCGTTGCAGGCAGGGTGATCGACATGCGCATCGTCATTGACGCCTTGCTCACCGGCGCGGTGCGCCCGCTGGGCGATTCCGGCCGCGATAGCGGCATCGACAAGCATCCGGTGGCCACGCGCCTGTGGCTGGGCCCCGAAGGCTTGCTGGGAGACGCGCAGGCCGACCGCCGCTTTCACGGCGGCCCTGAAAAGGCGCTGCACCACTATGCGCGCGAACATTATCCGGCCTGGCGCGAAGCGATCGGCCCGCGCGCTGTGCTGGACGCGCCGGGTGCCTTCGGCGAAAACCTGTCCACCACGGGCATGACGGAAAGCGATGTCTGCGTGGGCGACGTGCTTGCCGCGGGTGAGGCGCTGATCCAGGTATCGCAGGCTCGCCAACCGTGCTGGAAACTGAACCATCGGTTTGCCTGGCCCGGCATGTCGGCGCAGGTACAGGCCAGCGGCAAGACGGGGTGGTACTACCGCGTGCTGCGCGAAGGCTGGCTCGCGCCTGGCGACACCTTGTCGCTGCAGGACCGCCCCCATCCCCAATGGACCCTGGCGCGGGTGCAGGACATCCTGAACCGCCGCGTGCTGGATGCGGCCGTGCTGGCCGAACTGGCCGCGCTGCCCGAACTGTCTCCCAACTGGCGCGCCCTGTTCGAGAAGCGCGCCCGCGTGGGCGAAATCGAAGACTGGAAGCGCCGCCTGGAAGGCGACGCGGCCGAATCCCCTGGAGCCCCCCCTCGTTGATGAAACCCTCTCTTGCCGCCGCCCTGACAGTCGCCGCGCTGGCGTTGCCGAGCGCAGGCGCCCACGCCGCCGATGCCTTTGCTTCGTGCCTGGCGCAGTTGCGCGCCCCGGCCGCCAAGGCGGGCGTGTCCGGCGCCACCTTCGATGCGCAGACCGCCGGCCTGGTGCCCGACATGGCGGTGATCGGCCTGTTGGATGCGCAGCCCGAATTCAAGACGCCTATCTGGGACTACATGGCGGCGCTGGTCGATGATGAGCGCGTGGCCGATGGCCGGGCCGGCATCGAACGCTGGCGCGCCGAACTGGACCGAGCCTCGGCCCGCTTCGGCGTGGACCCGGCCACCATCGCCGCGGTGTGGGGCGTCGAAAGCAACTACGGCCGCACGCTCGGCGGGCGGCCGCTGCTCACGTCCCTGTCCACCCTGTCGTGCTTCGGACGGCGCCAGGCCTACTTTCGCGGCGAGTTCTACGCCGCGCTCAAGATCCTGCAAGACGAGCACATTGCGCCCGAAAAATTCACCGGTTCCTGGGCGGGGGCGTTCGGCCAGACCCAATTCATGCCGTCGACCTACCTGCGGCTGGCGGTGGATTTCGACGGCGATGGCCGTCGCGACCTGATCGACAGCGTGCCCGACGCCCTGGCGTCCACCGCCAACTTCCTCAAGCGCGCCGGCTGGAACAGCAGCCTGGACTGGGGCTACGAGGTCAAGCTGCCCGCGGGCCTGAACACGGCCGGGGCCGGGCGCAAGAACAAGCGTCCGCTGTCGTCCTGGACCAAGCAGGGCGTGACCCGCGCCGACGGTCGCCCACTGCCGCCGGGCGACATACCGGTGGGCCTGCTGCTGCCGGCCGGCCCCAAGGGGCCGGCATTCCTGGTGACGCGCAATTTCGACGCGCTGTATTCATACAACGCGGCCGAGAGCTACGCGCTGGCCATCGCGCACCTGTCCGACCGTTTGCGCGGAGGCGGGCCGCTGGTCCAGGCTTGGCCGACGGACGATCCGGGCTTGTCGCGGGCCGAGCGCCGCGAACTGCAACGCCTGCTGATCGCGCGCGGCTATGAACTGGGCGAACCCGATGGAATGATCGGCACCCGCACCCGCGAAGCGCTGCAGGCGGCCCAGCGGCAACTGGGCCTGCCGGCGGACGGCCGGGCTGGCCGGAAGGCGTTGAACGCCCTGCGAAATGGGGGCTGAGCGGGGCGGCAAAGACAAGTTTTGCAAAGATCGGTGTCCGGACCGAGGCGGCGGCCGGATTTGCGCCGGCCTGGGCCTATACTGGATTTCCGACTTTTTGGAGCACGGCGATGAGTCTATTGGATACCTTGGCCTCGATGGCTGGCGGCGGTGAGCAAGGGGGCTCGGCCTCGCTGCTGCCCGCCCTGATCGAACAACTGAACAAGTACCCCGGCGGCCTGTCCGGCCTGATCGCCAGCTTCCAGCAGGGCGGCCTGGGCGAGATCGTCGCCTCCTGGATCGGCAAGGGTCAGAACCTGCCCGTCAGCGCCGACCAGCTGGGGCGCGTGCTGGACCCGGGCGTGGTCGATGAACTGGCCGCCAAGACCGGCCAGGACGCGGGTTCGGTGCTGGGTTCGCTGTCCGCATTGCTGCCGCAGCTGGTCGACAAGGCCACGCCGGATGGCGCGGTCCAGCCGGGCCAGGGGTTCAACCCCGCCGATCTGCTGGGCTCGCTGTCCGGCCTGTTCGGTAACCGCGTCTGATGCGGCAGGAGACACGCTCCTGACGCGCCCGCTGCCCCGGTCCCTGTTGCGTCGGCGCCTGTTGCAGGCGCTGGCGCTTGGCGCGCTTGCACCGCTGGCGGCCTGTGCGCCGCCCATCTCGCTGAACGCGACCTTCCTGCAGCTGTGGCTCAGCCACCTGGACCTGACCGCCGACGACTGGCGCCGTCGCATCGCCGCCTATCGCCGGCTGGGCTGCCGCGAGATCTTCCTGCAATGGACCGGCCTGGAAGGCGGTCGCCCGGACGACTGGATGGCGCCCAAGGCCATGCTGGACGTGATCTTCGACGAAGCCGAGCGCAGCGGACTGGGCGTGCATGTGGGCCTGCCTTACGACCAGCGCTGGTGGAACATGCTGGCCTCGCCGGACGACACGGCGCTGGCCGCCTACCTGGACCATACCCGCGACCGCGGGGTGGCCTACATGCATGGCGCGGCCTGGTCCAAGCGTCGTAACTTCCGCGGCTGGTATCTGCCCTATGAACTGGAGCAGTACAACTGGTCGCGCCCCGAGCGCCAGGCGCTGCTGGTGCCGTGGCTGGACGCCTTCTCCCGTGCCGCGCAGGCCACCAGTTACCGCGTGCCGACCCTCTCTACCTACTTCAGCCGCCTGGGCGGCGAGGGTTCGTTGACCCAGCTGTGGTCGCGGGTGCTGGACCACGTGGCCATCCATCCCATGATCCAGGACGGCGTGGGCGTGGCGGGGCTGGCGAACTACCAGTCGCTCGAACCCCTGCACGACATGCTGCTCAAGCGCCGGGCCTCGTTCGACCTGGTCATGGAGTTGTTCGAGGAATTGCCGTCCGGCAGCACCGACGGCACGACCTTCAAGGCGCGCTCGGCCGACTTCGACCGGGTCAAGCAGCAGTGGCAGGTGGCGCGCGGCTACGGCGCCAAGCGGGTCGTCGCCTTCACCGTCGACCCCTGGGTCATCGGCGATACGCCCGAAGCCCGTGCGCTGATGCGCGCCTGGATGGCGGCGCGCGTCTGACGCCGCCGGCCGCCAGCGCTCAGAGAAAGCTGCGGCCGATGATTTCCCGCATGATCTCGCTGGTGCCGCCAAAGATGCGCAGCGCGCGAGCATCCGCCCAGGCGCGGCCGATGCCGTATTCGGCCATATAACCGTAGCCGCCATACAGCTGCAGCAGATCGTCCAGCACGGCGCCCTGTATTTCGGTGGCGTTGAGCTTGGCGATGGCGGCGGTGGTGGCGTCCAGTTCGCCGGCCATGTGGCGGGCCAGGCAGTCGTCCAGGAACACCCGCAGCATCGTGCTCTGGGCTCGGGCGCTGGCCAGCTTGAAACGCGAGTTCTGGTAGTCGAAGACACGCCGGCCGAAGACCTTGCGGTTGCGGGTGTACTCGGCGGTTTCGTCCAACATGCCCTCCAGCGAGGCGGCCGCGCGCAGCGCGATCGCCAGGCGTTCGCGTGCGAGTTCCTGCGTCATGTATTCGAAGCCGGCGTTTTCCTGGCCCAGCAGGCAGTCGGCCGGCAGGCGCACGTCGTCGAAGTACAGCTCGCAGGTATCCTGGCTGTGCTGGCCGATCTTGCTGAGCGCCGGACCCTTGGTGAAGCCGGGCAGGTTCTCCTGGACGCAGAACAGCGACAGGCCACGCGCACCCAGGTCGGGATCGGTGCTGGCCAGCACGATGGCCAGCCCGGCATTGACACCGTTGGTGATGAAGGTCTTCTGGCCGTTCAGGACGTAATGGTCGCCATCGCGGCGCGCGCGCGTGCGCACGGCCTTGAGGTCGCTACCTGCGCCGGGTTCGGTCAGCGCGATGGCGCCGATCACTTCGCCGCGGGTCATGGCGGGCAGCCAACGTTCTTTCTGGGCGGTGGTGCCAAAGGCTTGCAGATACGGCGACACCATGTCGGAGTGGATCGAAAAGCCGATGCCCAGGTAGTTGGCGCGCGCCAGTTCTTCGATGACGACGGCGGCATGGCCGAAGTCGCCGCCCAGGCCGTAGGGCTCGGGCAGGGCGCAATTGAGCAGGCCTTCTTCGCCCGCGCGACGCCACAGCGCGCGCGGCACGATGCCGGCCTTTTCCCAATCGGCGTAGTGGGGCGCGATCTCTTCGGCGACAAAGCGCCGGACCTGGTCGCGGAACAGCTCGTGATCATCCCTGAATACGCGGCGCATGCGGCCTCCTTACTTGCTATAGGGGTCCGTGGCGCTGACCTGGCCGCTCAAGGTGGGGGCGGTGGGACCGCCGGTGAGGAACAGACTGTAGTGATCGCCGGGCTGCAAGGCGGGAAGGGGCACGGACGGCGACAGCACCGTGCCGCAGCCGGCCGCCAGCGATGCGCTGACAGGATTGATGGCCCGCGCTGCGGCGGCGCCGGGTTTGACGTCCTGGAACAGCGTGGGCCCGGTGGGGCTGACCGCCAGCGTGGCGCCGGGGCAGTCGGCCGCCAGATTGTAGAAGCGCAATTCGGCCTTGAGCGCGTCCTGCGCGCCGTTGCTGTCGTCCACCAGGGCATAGGTGACCTTGACGCCATCGCGGTGCACCACCAGCGTGCTGAAGGTGTCGGGCGCCACTTGCAGGCTGGCGATCGGCTTGCCGTCGACCAGCACGTTGAAGGGCTGGTTGCCCTTGACGATGGCGTAGGTGCTGGCAGGCTTGGTGGGGCCGATTTCCTGCGACGGGCCGTTGGCGACCTGCACGCGGAACGGCCCGACTTCCGGATTCACGACCCGTACGAACGACGATCCGGCGGGCGGGCGCGCGGCGTACAACTGGGCAAACGCGCCTTCAGCATGCGCCGCGCCGCCGCCGGCGGCCAGACCCAGCGTCAATGCCAACGCGAGGACGGGGAAACGAACATGACGGGTCATGCTTGGGACTCCGGTTTCTTGCTCAGGCGGGCCTCCAGGTACAAGCGTTCGAGCTGCTTGCGGTCCGCCTTGTCGGTGCTGGTCGTCGGGAAGCGGTGGCAGGCCACCAGTTCGGACGGAATCATGTAAGGGGGCAGCCGGCGGCCCAGGGTGGCCTTCCAGTCCTGCAGCGCCGCGGGCAGCGGTTGCAGGCCTGCGGGGCCGGCCTCGGCGGGTTCGACGAACCCGATCAATCGGATGATAGCGCCATCGGGGCGGCGCAGCGCAACCGTCGCCCCGGCTCGCGCGGCGGGCAGGGCGGCAATGGCGGCGTCGATCTCGGCCAGCTCGATGCGGTAGCCGTGCATCTTGATCTGGTCGTCGATCCGGCCCCGGAACGTCACCAGGCCGGCAGCGTCGATCTCTCCCAGGTCGCCGCTGCGGTAGCCGCGCTTGCCGTTGCGGGTGAACATGCGCTGGGCGTTCAGGTCAGGGCGGTTCAGATAGCCGCGCATGACGTGGTCCCCGACGATGCTGATTTCGCCGTTCTCGATGAAGACCTCGGCGTAGGGTTTGGCGCGGCCGATGGGAAAAGGATTGGGCGCGCGAGCGCGCAGGTCCGCATCGATCTCGACCCAGGTGGTCGAGCAGGTGGCTTCGGTGGGGCCGTAGGAATTGATGATGCGCACATCGGGAAAGCGCTGCCAGAGTTCTTCGGCCAGCGTCGGCGTCAGCGACTCGGCGCCGAACACGAAGGCGCGCAGTTGCGGCAGGTGGGCGCGGTCGAAGTCGGGATTGAACAGCTGTTGGCGCACGAATGACGGCGTGGACGCCCAGACGTTGATGCCGGTGTGGGCGAGGTAGCCCACGAAGGTGTCGCGCTGCGCGATGGTCTCGCGCGGGCACAGCACGCAGGTGCCGCCCAGTTCCAGCGCGCCGACCCAGTTGAACAGCGAGAAGTCGAAGCTGAACAGCATCTGGTCCATGAACGCGGGGGCGGGTCCCAGGTTCAGGCAGTCGCGGATCCAGCCGGCGAACAGCGTCACGCTTTCGCGCCCGATCTGCACGCCCTTGGGGTCCCCGGTGCTGCCCGAGGTGAACATGATGTAGGCCAGTCCGGCCTCGTCCAGCGGCGCCGGGGCAGCGCTGCCCGGGACGAATCCGCCAGCCTGCGCGTCATAGCGCAAGCCGGCCCGTACCAGCTCGCCGATACGGGCGATGCGCTCGGGCGGGTTGATCACGTCGACCGGCACGAACGGCACCTTCAACCGCAGGCAACCCAGGATGGCCACGAGAAACGCGGCCTCTTTGTGGCCGGAGATCACCAGCGGCACGCCCGCCGTGACGCCAGCCTGCCGCGCCGCCTGTTCCCAGGCCTGCGTGGCCGCCTGCAGCTGGCCCCACGTCAAGGCGCCCTGGGCGTCCACCACCGCCACGGCCTCGGCGCCGGCGGCGGTGTCCACGAAATCGTAGGCGTTGAAATCGAAACGCATCGTCCAGCCCTCCCGGGAGCGTCAGGCGCGCGGATGCTCCGCAATGAAGGCCGCCAGCGTGTGTACCGATTCCAGGTGCACGTCGATCTCGGTCGGCGGGATCTTGCAGCCGAACTGGCGTTCGACGGCCAGGGCCACATCCACTGCCGACAGCGAGTCGATCAGCCCGGATTCGATCAGCAGGGTGTCGGGGTCGACCTTGGTGAGGATGATGCCTTCGATCAGGTCGGCCACCTTGGCTTCGATCTCGTTGATGTCCATAGCGTGCTCCGCGACCGCGCCGCGGTCAGAATTGGAAATAGAGGAACCGGGTTTCCTTGTGCAGGTTGACCAGGCAGAAAAAGAGCAGGACCAGCATGACCGTCAGCCACGCCAGGTTGGGGCGCCAGCGCATCCAGGGCGAGGGCGCTTCCTGGGGCTTGAACAGCGCGGGCGAATAACGGCCCAGGATCTGGTGGGCGTTCGGCGTGAACCAGGCGATGCCCAGCAGCACCACAGCATAGATCAGTTGCATGTGATGGCCGACCAGCACGCGCCAGGCGTCGCCCCAGGCCAGGCCACTGGCGTGGGTGGCCAGGTCCAGCGGTTCCATGCCGCGCAGCCCGATCATGCCCTGCATCAGCAGCATCGCGTCGCCCACGCCATGGGCTCGGAAGAACGCTTGCGCCACCAGCACGGCCACGAAGGTCAGCAGCACGCAGGCGGCGCGCTTGAACACATTGAGGTTGCGCGCCGCCGCGGGCTTTCGGCCCACCACGAAAATCCGCCAGGCATGGTTCACCGACAGGTACATCGCGTGCAGCAGGCCGAACACCAGGAACTGGAAGCCTGCGCCGTGCCACACGCCGGCCAGCGCCATGGTGAACAGCGTGGGGCTGACGATGCTGCCGATGAAGCCGCCCAGCGTGCGCACGCCTTCGGTGCCCACGGGCAGGTTGCGGTCGGTGCGCCACTTGGACACGGCCATGGCCACGGGGTAGTACAGGTACGCCGTCAGGTAGCGCGTCAGCGTCATGTGCCAGCGCGCCCAGAATTCGATGATGCTGCCCGCCTTGTAGGGCGAATTGAAGTTCAGCGGGAAGCGGATGCCGAACATCTTGGCCAGCCCCAGCGCCATGTCCGAATAACCGGAAAAGTCGAAATAGAGCTGCAGCGCGTAGCACAGGCTGGCGCCCCACGCGCCCCAGAACTGCAGGTCGCCCGGGGCGGCGAAACCGGCATCGGCGTAGGGCGCGATGCCGTCGGCCAGCAGTACCTTCTTGGCCAGGCCGATCACGAACAGCATGCCGCCCACCGACAGGTTCTCGGCCTTGAAGCGGTAGTTTTCCGGCTGCGCGAACTGCGGCATCATCTCTTTGTGATGCAGGATCGGGCCGGCGATCAGGTGCGGAAAAAAGGTCACGAACAGCACGTAGCTGAGCAGGCTGCGTTCCTTGACGACGCCGGCGCGGCAGTCGAGCAGATAGCCGATCTGGGTGAACGTGAAAAACGAGATCCCCAGCGGCAGGATGATCGAATCCATGGTCGAACTGGTCATGCCCAGGTCGTTCAGGAAGTTCAGCAGCGTGGCGAAATACTTGTAGTGAAACAGCAGCGCCAGGTCGGCGCCGACGCCCAGGCCCACGATCAGTCCTTGCAGCCGCGGCCGGCTGGCCGTGTGCAGGATCAACAGGCTCACCAGGTAATTGAAGGCGATGGAGCCGGCCAGCAGCACCACGAACTGCGGATTCCACCAGCCGTAGAACACGAACGACGTCAGGCACAGCCACAGGGCAGCCAGCCGCAGGTTCAGCCGTCCGGCGCCGTAGTACACGGCCAGCGTCACGGGCAGAAAGACCAACAGGAACAGGTAGGAATTGAATAGCATCTCGGGTCAGGGCAGTCGGGCCAGTACGGATTTCTCGTCGTCGGTCAGGGGCAGCGACAGCGCCATTTCCGAAAACTCCCAGATCACCAGTTTCAAGCTCTTGGGCCATTGTTCGCGCTGCTTGAGCGCAACCTGCAAGGCCCCGGAAAATTGCCCGCCGTCCAGGCTCAGGTTCCACACCTCGCGGCCCAGCCCCATTCCGAGGCGCTCGGCGAAATTGCTGCGGCGGCCGTTCGAGCTGCCCGCCAGCAGCACTTCGACCGGTGGCGTCTCGTCCAGCAGGCCGCCGCCGCGCACGGGCTCGATCTTCTGCGGCGCGGCGAGGTCCAGTTCGGGACGCCAGCCCGGCCGTGCGTGTTCCAGCCCGGCCAGCACGATCAGGTCGCCCATGCGGGGTTGCAACGGCCCCGGCTTTTCTTCGTTGAAGGCCTGCGTGCCGGGACCCTTGAGCAAGGGCAGGGCGGCCTCGGCCACCTGTCGGGCGGCGGCCTGGGCCCCGGTCGCGTTCATGTGGACGTCGGTGCGGAAAAAACGCGGCGCCTGCGCGGCTTGCAGCGCCTGGCGCAAGTCGACGAAGGGCACGTTCTGCGCGCGCAGGGCGTCCTGCCAGGCATCCAGGGTGCCTCGCATCGGCAGCGATACGGTCTGGCCGCAAAGATGGTCGGCCTCGATGCGCGACTTGTCGGGCACCGCCACCACCAGCACCTGCACCTGCTGGCGGCGCAGTTCCTCGACCCAATGCCGCATCAGGCGCAGGCGCTCGTCGAATACGTGCACGCCGGGCTGGGGCCGCAGGCCGTCGCGATAGAACAGCCATTGGGGGCAGCCCATGGCGACCTGGTCGCCCAGCGCTCCCAGCATGCGGTAGCGCACCGAGGAATTCCAGGTGTCCAGGCTGGCCTGCGCGGGCAGGCGCAATGACTTGTTCAATGCCGTGCCCGCGGTGCCGTTCATCCAGGCCGACGGCGCGACGTCGGCCGCGGTCAGCCTGGCTTGAACCAGGCACCATGCGCCCCAGCCCAGGCCCAGCGCCAGCAGCACGCCAAAGACGATGGCGTGCAGCCGGTGTCCGGAAGCCGGGGGCAATGTCGCCTTGTCCGCTTGCGCCACGATGCTAGCGCCCCACCGCCGCCTTCATGCGGCTGCGCCAGCTGTCGGCGGTCATGATGGACGCGTTGTCCCACAGCCCCTTGGCGTCGGGCCCCTGGGCGAAGGTGGGCTCGAACATCTGCCACACCAGCACCTGCGGCTTGTTCTGCTTGAACGCGGGCGACTCCAGGTATTCCAGCAGCATGATCCACTGGCCGACATTGCCGGGCTTCCAGTTCACGGAAACGGGGCGGTCCAGCACGTTGGACAGCTTCTGCGGAAAGCCGAAGTACGGCTGTACCATGCTGTGGCCGGTGACGTGCACCGGCGCCGGCGCATCATCGATCAGGCTCTGGTTGTCGGCCTGGCGGCGCACCGTGAAGGTCTCGCGCCCGGCCTGTTTGCGCTGGTCGGGCGTCAGAAACAGCTCTGCCAGGTCGCCGTAGCGGCGCTCGTTGACCACGCTGCCCAGCGGCATGCCGGTGCCGGGCTTGCCGGCCAGCGTCTTGACGTCCTGCTGGATGCGCTGGGCCAGCGCTTCGGCGGTGGCGTCGGCGGCCGCCTGGGTCCAGTGCTGGTCGGTGCGGTAGAACACGTCCTTGCCGCTGTCCTTCACGCGGCGCAGCACGGCCTCGTCGTCGAAGGTGGACACGCCTGCGGCCTTGAGCTTGTCCTGGATGGTCTGGTAGCGCTTCTTGACCTCGGCGCTCAGGGTCGTGCCATCCGGCAGCTTGTCCTGGTAGAACAAGGTCTTGTCCGGCAGGATCAGCACTTCCAGCTGGATGCCTTTGGCGGCCAGGGCATCGCGGGTTTCGCGCACCAGTTGCGTCGAGGCGTCGATGCCGCGGGTATCGACCTGCGTCAGGCTGCCCCAACCGGGAAACAGCCAATTGTCCTTGCCCTGGATCACGATGGACGAGGCTTGCTGCGCCTGGGCGCCTGCTGCGGCCAGCGCCAGCAGCGCGCCGCACAGGGCCGAAGCCAGCCGGCGCGCGGGCCGGGGCGGGTGAAGGGTAACGGTAGTCATGCCAGGCGGACTCCTGAAAAAAGGGGGGGCGGCTCAGTAGGACAGGGTCAGGTTGATGAACAGGCCCTTGGCCCGGTCGGCTTGGCCGCCGCCGATATTGAAGCGGTATTGGGTGGTCAGGTCCAGGTACGAACGCGGCGCGTTGTAGTGGTCTTCGCGGAACCAGTAGCGGATGTTGAAACCCGGGCCGGCGCCCATCGACCACGATGAGCCGTCGCCCAACTGGTTGTACGAATCGGTGCCGTCGATGTCCAGGCCGCTCAGCCGGTTCTTGTTCCAGAGCCAGTCGATGCCCACCACG
Source organism: Achromobacter sp. NCFB-sbj8-Ac1-l (assembly GCF_052695805.1). Classification (NCBI taxonomy): domain Bacteria; kingdom Pseudomonadati; phylum Pseudomonadota; class Betaproteobacteria; order Burkholderiales; family Alcaligenaceae; genus Achromobacter; species Achromobacter sp. NCFB-sbj8-Ac1-l. The sequence goes on from NZ_CP199812.1 coordinate 1,587,445, forward strand.
GCATAGGGGAAGAACACCAGGCGTTCGCTGATCGGATCGACCCGATAGCTGCGGCCGACGCGCAATTCGCCGGCGCCGAAGGCCTGGTCGCGCTTGAGTTTGCCGGTGGTCTTGTCGGTGTCGGCGCCCGTGGTGTTGTTGCGCTTCCAGAGACGGGCCGACATATCCTGCCAGGAATAGCCCGCCTGCACGTAGCCTTCCATGGTGAACCAGTCGGGGCGATCGATGCGCAGTGTGGTGCCTTCGTACATGCCGTAAGTGACATAGGCCAGCCAGCCGCCGCTGCCGGCGTCCGTCTTGTAGTGGGCCGTCTGGTTGCTGTTGTTCAGGCTGCAGCGCAGATTGTCAGGCTTCGGGCTGAACGTGCCTTGGCGCGTGGCGGTACCCAGGTTGAACTGGCGCTCCAGGCCGAACGTCAGCCCCACCTCGGTGGAGGGCGTGAAGCGCATGCCCAGCGATCCCACCGTGGTGGGAATGCCCGAAATGCCCTGGTTGCGGGTCTCATCCACATTGATGGAATTGCCGGTGCAAGGGTCGGACACCGTCTGGCTGGCGGTCTTGCCACCCTTGTTGTACAGCGTGTTCGACAAGCGCCCGTACAGCTCGAAGGTCTGCGTCGACGAGTTCAGGAAGTCCGACGGCCGCCAGAAGATTTCCGTGGTGCTGAAGATGGCGTCGCCGGGCACGGTGATGGCCGCGCCGCCCAGTCCCGACGAGGCGGGCCGCGCGCCACGATAGCCGGCGGACACATAGCCGCCCCATTCACGCGACAACCCGGCGATGCCGCTGCGGGTGTCAAAGCGCTGTTGCGGCGTGAGCTCCAGCCGGCCGGCGTCGGCCTCGTCGATGGCTTGCTTCAGCTTGTCGACCGCACCGCGCTTGTCGCCCACGCCGGACAGCGCGTAGCCCTCATCCAGAATGACCGTGGGCGGGGCCTTGCCGGTGGCGCGCGCCGCCTGGAAGTCCTGCAGCGCCAGCTTGGGCTGGCCCATGCGCTGGTGCAGGTAGCCGCGTTGCATCAGCAGGGCGGGGTCATCGGGCTGCGCAGCCAGCGCGTCGCTCATGCGCTTGTCGGCCTCGGCGAGCTGCGCCGCGTTGCCCGCGGCCAGTGTCGTGGTCAAGAGGCGCTGCAATTCCTTGTTGGCAGGGTCTTGCGCGGCCGCCTTGCGCGCCTGGGCGATGGCTTCCTGGTAGTCCTCGCGCGCGTAGGCCGCGTACGCCAGCGACGCCGGGCCGCCGCTGCCCGCGGCGTCGGACGGCAGCAGCTCGCAGGACGTGCCGTAGGGCGTATCGCGGCAATCCTGCACCGGGGCGGGGTAGTTGGCCAGCGTGAGCGTAGCCGGCACTGTCGGCGCCGAGCGGGCGCGCTTGATGCGGGCCGTCGCGGCTTCGTCCTTGGCGCCCAGGGGCTGCACCAACGCCAGCGCGCGGGCGGAGTCGCCGCCGGCGAGCGAGGCATCTGCGGCAATCAGGCGCACATTGCGGCGCTGGTCTTCATCCAGCCAGTCCTGCTTGAGCGCTGCATCGAAATCGGCATTGGCCAGATCCGTCTTGCCCTGGCGCTGGCGCAGGTAGCCGCGCATCAGCAGGGCGACGGTGTTCTCGTCGTCCTGCTTCAAGGCATCGGTGGCGGCGTCTTCGGCGGCGGCCAATTGGTTGTCCAGCATCAGTGCCGTCATCAGCAAGAGGCGGTGGCTGGCGGTATCCGGGGCCAGCGCCACCGCTTCGCGCGCCAGCGGCACCGCGTCGCCGGGGCGATTGGCGATCAGCGCCTGGTAGCCTTGCTCGGCGGGCTTGATCGCCAGGCGCCGCTTCATGGTGGTGCGGCGCGCGGTCAGGTCGTTCTTGTTGGGGGCGCCCAGCGCGATGGCCTTGTCCGCGGCGGCTTCGGCCTCGGCGTACTTGCCCTGGGCCTCCAGCGCGTCCAGCCACAGCATGGCCCACGCCCCCTGCTTGGGGTCGATGCGGAAGGCCTGCTCGGCGCCGCGCTGCGCGGCAGGAAAGTCGCCGCGGTTGTAGTCGGCATAGGCGCGCGTGGCGATCGGAAAGCCGCGGCGGTAGGCCGCCGTGGTGCCTGGTGCGCCGCCGGCCGCCGCCCCCGCCGGTTGGGCGGCACGGGGCCGCAGGTTGGCGCGTGCCTGGCGCAGGCCCGGTGTGTCCAGCCCGCTCTTGATCGCGTCGGCTGCCGCCTTGTCGGCTTCTTGCAACTTGCCCTGCTTTTGCAGCGAATAGATCAACAGAAGGCGCAAGCGTTCGACGTCCGGACGCAGCGCAATGGCGGATTCAGCCTGCTGCTGCGCCAGCGCGTAGTTGCCGGCATCGTAGCTCTTGTAGCCTTCGTCGGCGAACTGGTAGGCGGCGCCTTCCAGCGGAGCCTCCGCGGCGCGCGGCGCGGATTGGGCCTGGGCCGGCCCGGCGTTCCCGGCGCAAGCCAGCGCGGCGGACAGCAACAACGATCGGGTCAGTGGCTTCATGGGGTCGCGGGTTTTTCGTCGGTATGCGCCGGCGCGGCAATGGCCGCCGTGGTGCCGGCCTGGCCGCCCTGCTGGAAGTGAATGGCTTCTTTCAGGGTGCCTTCGTCCAGCCAGCCTTGCTCCATCAGGATCTCGCCCAGCGGTCTTTTGTCGCGCGCCTGGATTTCCAGCGCGCGCGCCAGTTTATCTTCGTCGATCGCCTGCCACGACAGCAGCAGTTCACCCAGGCGCTGGCGCTGCTGGGCCAGTTGGTCGGTGGACGGGAAGTCGTGCATGGTCTTGTCCCACGCCAGCCGCTTGCCCGTGATCAGGTGGCCGATGAACAGCTTCCAGGCACGCGCCGCAGCCATGGCATTGATGAAATTGCCTACGATCATCCGCGGAATCGACAGCAGTGCGTGTTCCCAGCCATACATGCGCCCCACGAAATAGGCTCGCTGCACCACCCGCAGCAGCAGCGCCACCGCGTTGATCCACATCAGCGTCACCAGCCAGCCGCCCGGTTTGAAATACGACGGGTAATACACCTTCCACCAGCCGAACAGGTCCGCCAGGTAGAACACGAAGAAGTTCGCCAGCAACAGATACGCCAGGATCGCAATGAATGACGTCACCAGCCCCTTGCGATCGCGGAACAGCAGGTACTTGGTCGCCCATGACCCCGTCCAGCCCACCTGTTGCCAGCCCTGAAGCCCGATGCCCAGCGTCCAGCGCGCTTTCTGCCGGTAGGCGGTGCGGAAGGTGTTTGGGAAGTACTCGCGCACACCCAGCGGCATGTGCACGCTGGAGATCTTCTCTTTGCCCAGGCCGAACCAGGCGTGGCGGCGGGTCACGTATTCCACGCCGAACTTGCCGAAGATCTGGCGCATGCCGCGTTGCGCCAGCCGCGCACCGATGTCGTAGTCTTCGGTCAGCGTGTCGGTATTGAAGGGCTGGTTATTGGTCTCGTTCGCCAGTTCGACCAGGGCGCGGCGCGAAAAGCAGGTGCCCACGCCGGCCGACGGCACCATCTTGGACAGGCTTTCGCGCACCACCAGGTCCTTGGTGTGCCATTCGGCGAATTCGTCCATGTAGGTGCCCGCCACCAGTTCATGCCAGTGGCGTTCCAGCGAGGTCACCGGCAGCTGGATGAAGTCGATGCGTGGCAGCAGGTAGTTGTAGTACTTGAGCTCCAGCGGGTGCAGCACGTCTTCGCTGTCGTGCAGGATCACGCCGGCAAACGGCACCGGCTGCTTGGCATCCTGCGCGAAGATCGCCTGCACGATCCAGTTCAGGCAGTCCGCCTTGCAGGTGGGGCCATCGTGCGGCACTTCCACCCGGATCAGCTGGCGGTAGCGTCGACGCATCCGCTCGACCTCCTTGATCGTGCGCTCGTCGTTCTGGTAAGTGCCGGCAAAGATCATGTAGTTCTTGTATTCCAGCGTCGATACCATGGTCTCGAGCATCGACGCGATCACGTCGTACTCCAGCCAGGCCGGCACCATGATCGCCAGCGGCTGTTCTTCTTTGGCGCGCAGTTGCGAGGCCGTCAACGGTGCATAGCGCCGCTTGATGGTCAGCGAGCGCCAGGCCTCGCGCACCCAGTACCAGGCATCGATGAACAGATCATCCAGGCTCGAAAGCAGGATGATCACGCCAACGATGGCGGTCACGATCTCCAGGCCGCGGTAGTAATCGGCGATGAGATAGGGCCAGTAAAGCGAAGACATGGGCTGGCGCGTCCTGGATTACTTGCTGTCCTTGTTCTTTCTGCGGCTGGCACGCATCGCGAAGATCAGGATCAGCAGCAACACCAGCAGGCTGATGCTGACCGCCGGCACGCTCCACGAGATATAGCGGCGCCATTCGAAGAATGCGCTTTCACCGGCGCCGGGCGGATGGCTCGCGTCGGGGTTGGCGCTGTCGATCCAGGCCACCGGGCCCGCGGCGCCGATGATCGCCACATTGCCGCGGTTCAGCACGAACGGGGCGTCCAGCATCCCGGCGCGCTGACCCAGGGTGTGCCACAGCACGCCGTCCTGGCCGCTGGCGTTGATGACTTCGGCCGTGCTCAGGTGATCCAGTCCGGAGATATCCAGCCAGGCCGCGTTCTTGCCGTCCACGCGCAACTGCTTGCGGTCGGTGACCGTGACCATCGGCTTGGCGCCGTCCACGGCCACTTCCATCGCCAGGAACGGGCGGGCGGGCTTGACCGCCTGGCCGCCTGCCGCCACGGTGAGTTCGGCGCGGGAGGTCGAGACGCCGCTGGCCGAGGCAATGCCGATCAGGCGCTTGAGGTTGTCGGGGGCGTCGGCCAGATAGCTGTCGGGCACGATCACCTGCGGGCTGCCGGCAAGCAAGGGCAAGAGCCCCACGAAGGTGCCGTCCGGCTCGGCCCGGTCAGGCTTCACGTAGCTGGTCGGCAGCACGTTCACCGGGTAGCCCTGCGGAATCTCGTTGCAATCGACCGACACCGGCTGGCGCTGGAAGGTCACGCGCACGGCGTTGGTGACGCCCAGCGCGTAGCCGGGCACGCGCGCCGTCAGGCGTTCGGGCTTGCCATCCGCATCCAGCTGCTTGGCGGCCAGCAGGATACCGTTCCAGAACACCGATGCCACTGGCCGGGTCGACGACGCCCCGGGCGCGGCCGATACGTCCATGACCAGCTCGCCGGGCATGCGGCCATCGGACGACACCGCAGCCAGCGGGAAGGTCGTGTTCCAGTCGCCGCTGGCCACCACGTTGAAGCTGTTGGGCGAGCCGCCCAGCGCCGTCAGGCGCAGGCCGCCGTCCTTGAAGGTTTCGGGCGGCATTGCAGTCTTGACCTGCACCTGGCGCGTCACCAGGATGCGGCGCCAGGCGGTGTCGAACGCCCCCGCGCCCTGCGCGCCGGCATCGGCGGCCACCGCGATCACGGCCTGGCGGCCCATGGCGGCCAGACGGATTTCCTTCGATTGCAGGTCGGCCGCCGCCAGCGGCGCGCGGCGCGCGCGCCAGGTCTTGAAGGCTTCGGCGGCATCCGCGTCGGAGGCAAACTGCGATTGCAGCGCATCCAGCGCCTCGTTCAGCTTGGCGCGCAGCCCGGCATCGGCGATCACGACGTCGCCCGCCACGGCCGGCGCGCCCATGACCAGCAGTGCGCCGATCTCGGCGGGATTGGCCAGCTTGTGCTTGTCATTGCCTGCCAGTGCGGCGAACGCGGGCACGTGCGACAGGCCCTCCGGGGCCTGCAGGCCACGCGTGTCGATCTCGTCGCCCACGGCAGGAAAGGCCCGCACCGCGACGCGCTTGCCGGCCCGCTCCAGCGCCACGCCGATGCGCCAGGCGCTGTCAAAGGCCTGCTGGTCCAGCTTGGCGCCCGCCACGATCAGGGTCGGCTTGCCGGGCAGGGTGCCCCAGGCGTCATCCAGGTTGCCGATGGCCGAGGCGTCGTAGCGGTAGGTCAGGCGCGTCTGCGGTGAAATCGTCAGCGCATTGGCGGTAGCGCGATTGCTTTCACAGTGGCGCAGCGCGATTTCCGATTGCCAGTCCACGCCCACCCGCAGAAAGCCGCTTTCGCGGCTGCGCGGATCCACGGCGAAGCCGCGCGCCACCGTCCCGTCGCCGTCGGCGATGCGCTGCGCGTTCAGCGGCACGCCATCGGCCCACAGCACCAGGCTGGTGCGGCCCGGTTCGCCCTTGGTGTATTTGGCGTCGAAGTTCAGCGTGGCATCGGCAATCGGCACGCCGCGCGGCACCGGCAGGTAGAACTCCTGGCGCGCGTCGCTGTTGCTCAGCACCACCGGCTCGCCGATCCCCAGATCGGCCAGCGTGGTGTTGCGCGTCACCCAGTCATCGCCTTGCAGTTGACGCAGGGCGTCTCCGGCAGGGCTGGCCATCGCGCCCAGCGGCAGCAGCAGGCCGGCGGCCATCAGCGCGCGGCAAAGCGTCAGGGCGGCGGGAAAGGGAGTGGGCTTTGACATGGGGGCTCCGGGCGGGGAATGCGGGGCAGAAGGCGTCAGGCCGGCGTGCCGGCGTGGGATCCGTAGGGATCGAATTCGGCGACGGGGCGGCCGCACAGCGCGTCGACGATGCGCTGGCTGGCGTGGCCGTCGCCGTAGGGGTTGATGCGGCGCGAAAATGAGGCGTGCAGGGCGGGATCGTCCAGCAGCCGGTTGACCTCGGCGATGATGCGTTGCGTGTCGGTGCCGACCAGGGCAACGGTGCCGGCCTGCACGGCTTCCGGGCGCTCGGTGACTTCGCGCATCACCAGCACCGGTTTGCCCAGATAGGGCGCTTCCTCCTGCACCCCGCCGGAATCGGTCAGGATGAGATGGGCGCGTTGCATGAACCAGACAAAGTCCAGGTAATCCAGCGGATCGATCAGGTGGACGCGGTCCAGGCCGGCCAGATCCGTCATGACGACATTGCGGACCTGCGGGTTCAGGTGCACGGGGTAGACGATCTGCAGATCCTCGCGGCGGGCCAGTTCGGCGAGGGCGGCGCAGATGTTCTTGAAGCCGCCGCCGAAGCTCTCGCGACGGTGGCCGGTGACCAGCATCAGACGGCGCTTCGGGTCGAGCCAGTCATAGCGAGCTTGCAGGCCGCGCGCCAGTTCGCCTTCGGGCGCCAGCTTGGCGCACGTCATGGCGAGCGCATCAATGACCGTATTGCCCGTCACCGTAATGCGGCCTGCCAGGTTCTCGCGCAGCAGATTGCCGCGCGATTGCGCGGTCGGCGCGAACAGCAGGTCACCGATGGCGTCCACCACGCGGCGGTTCATTTCTTCAGGGAAGGGCATGGCCAGGTTGCCGGTACGCAGGCCTGCTTCCACGTGGCCAATGCGGATGCGGCGGTGAAACGCCGCCAGCGCACAGGCCGATGCCGTGCTGGTGTCGCCATGCACCAGCACGTAGTCCGGCTGCTCTTTTTCCAGCACCTCGTCGACGCGGCTGATCAGGCGGGCATACAGCCCGTTCAGGGTCTGGTTGGGCACCATGATGTCCAGGTCGTGCTGCGCGTGCAGGTCGAACAGCGCCAGCACCTGGTCAAGCATCTGGCGATGCTGGCCGGTCACACAGACGATGCTTTCGATCTGGGATTCGTTCTGCAGCGCCGTCACCAGGGGCGCCATCTTGATGGCTTCAGGACGCGTTCCGAATAGGGAAAGGATCTTCATCGCTGGCGAGTGGCCCATGCCGGTGGCATTTTCTTGCGTTTATTATGTCTTGAAAGTATTCGTAATATGTGACGGAGTATTTCCCGAGCTTCCGAATAGCTGGCAACAATTTGCGAAATTGCCTTGGGGTAAACGAAAGCGACCTTTCCCATAGAGACGTAAAATGGGGTCGCATCAACTTTCAATTTACTTTCAATGGGGTATCCCGGCGTATCCGGTGAGGTTTCTTTTAGTTACTAATAGGTCGGTGGGAAATATTGCGAATATTGCGGGAAGTGAATATTCGCGATGCATTGATGCCCGTGCAGATCACTCGCATCGATCTTCAAGGCGGGGGCGCAGCCGCGGTCGGGCAAAAAAAATGGCCAACCGGTAAGGTTGGCCATTTTGGCGACATCGCAGTATTTGGTGGAGCCGGGGGGAATTGAACCCCCGTCCGCAAGCCCTCTGCAATCAGTTCTACATGCGTAGTCGATTTATTTAGTTTTAACCTTGGACTTAGCCAACCGACAGGCCGGACCAAAGCGATTCACGTAATTTAAATCTGAGCCGTGTGACCCCAGCGCAGACCGATTCCTTGTGAATGTCGCTGCTGTGGTTCGAGGGTTACCCCCCTAGGAAGTTGCCTTCCTCCACCTGACCCAAGGACAGATCAGTGCAGCGGCTCACCGCTTAAGCGGCGAGAGCGAAACGCTCGTCGTTGGCGTTTGTAGTGTTTCCAGTGGTTTAACGAGCGAACTGGTGCTCGGCATGCCCTGAGTTGTTTCGCGACCCACGTCGAATCCGGATCGGCCCCAAGAAGTCTATTGTACTGGTAAACGCAATAGCCTGCTGCCTTTGTGCGCCCCGCCCGTCCGGGGGGGACGCACGCCTGTGCCGCAAGCCGCCTCAAGCCGCGTTGGCGCAAGCCGCCTTGTCGGCCGCACGCGGACGCGAGGCCGCCATCAGCAGGAAAGCCAGGGCCACCGACAGCGCCACGATGGCGGCGGCCGCCCAGCCCAGCGAGGCCAGGCCATACTGATCGATCACGCGGCCGCCCACCACGGCACCCAGGCCGATGCCGATGTTCGCGCCCGAGATATTGAGCGATGCGGCAAAGGCGGGCGCCTCGGGGGCCGACTTCATCAGGCGCACATGGCAGACGATGAACAACGCCGCCTGGGCAATGCCCCAGATCGTCAGCGCCACGGCCAGCAGGCCATGCGATTGCATCACCGGACCGACAAAGACCAGGCCTGCGGCCATCAGCGCCGAAAACAGCGCGGTCGCGCCGAGCGGGCTGCGGTCGACGAGGCGGCCGCCCAGCGTATTGCCAATCAGGCCCACCGCACCGAACGCCATCATGGTCCAGCCTACGATCTGGCCATTGAAGCCTGCCAGGCGCTCCAGCATGTCAGCCAAGTAGGTGTACGCGGTGAACATGCCAGTAAAGACCAGGAGCGACAGCACCACGTGGCCCACCACGATCGGATTGCGCAGGATGCGCAACTGGGTGACCAGCTTGACGCTTTCCGCGCGGATGCGAGTGCTGGGAAAGGCCAGCAAGAGCAGCAGCGCCTTGGCAAACGCCACGACCGACAGTACCCAGAACGCGGCGCGCCAGCCGAAGGCGTCGGAAATCAGCACGCCGATGGGAATGCCGAACACCGTGGCGGCGACGATGCCGAACGCCACCATCGAAATGGCGCGTCCGGCGCGGGCCGGCCCCACCAGTTCCACGGCCGTGGCGCTGGCCAGCGACCAGAACACCGGCAGGGCCAACGCCGGCACGAAGCGGGCGATCGCCATGACCCAGATATTGGGGGCCATTGCCGCCAGGGCGTTGGACAGGCCGAACAGGATCAGGACGCCGATGAACAGGCGTTTGCGCTCGATGTTGGCCATCAGCGCGGTCAGCAGCGGGCCGGTGGCCGCGACGGTGAAGGCGAACAGCGATACCAGCAGGCCGGCCTGGGACACGGTGACCCCCAGGTCGCGAGCCAGGCTGGGCAAGAGGCCGACGATCAGGAATTCCGTGGTCAGGATGGTGAAGCCGGCGGCCGAAAGTAGCAGGATGGGCAAAAGCATAGGCAATTCCTGGTGCGCGCGATGCCGTCGGCAACGCGCGGATAGTGCGGATGGGCGTATAAAAAAGGTCAGGACTGCGCACCGGTAACAGGTCGGTGCGCGGATGCACGAGGGCTGCGTGCCGTCGATGCGGTGAAATCGCTGCGCGGGCAGTGCCGTGCGGCGCCGGCGCTTGCCGGGAAAGGCAATCGGGAAGCACCCGTATTGCTCTCTATGGAGGTACTTTAATTCAACTGCCGCCCCGGATAAAGCGATCTCGGCCGGATAAATTGTTCGGTCAGCTCAACTAATTTGACCGAACGACAGCCATGTCCTGGGCGGCAGGCGCGCTCAGCGCAGGTCGCGCGGCAGCAGCGGCAAGATGGCCTGCCACAGTTCGTCCGGGGTATTGGCGCAGCCATCGGCTTCCCAGGCGTGCAGGTTGTCGTCTTCTCCGACATAACCATAGGCGGCGGCGACGGCCGGCATGCCGGCCGCATGGGCAGCCTGGATGTCGCGCAGGTCGTCACCGACATAGACGCAGCGATCCACCGAAAAGCCGGCTTCGCGCGCCGCGTGCTGCAGCGGCAGCGGGTGGGGCTTGGCGTGGGCGGTGGTATCGCCGCAGACGAGTACGGCGCTGTCTCGGGTCAGGTCGAGGAATTCAACGATCGGCAGCGTCAGGTAGGTGACCTTGTTGGTCACGATGCCCCAGGACAGGCCGCGCTGGCGGATGTCGTCCAGCAGCGCCTGGATTCCCGGGAACAGCTTGCTGTGGACGGTGGAGCTGGCGGCGTAGTCTTCCAGGAACTGCAGGCGGGTCGGCTCGTAATCGGGGTCCCCGGCTTTCAGGCCGAGCGCCACGCGGAGCAGGCCGCGCGCACCCTGGGAGGCCACCGGCCGCAGGGTTTCGTAGGGCAGGGGATCCAGCCCGCGGCGCGTGCGCTGCTGGTTGGCCGCGGCGGCCAGGTCGGGGGCGGTATCGGCCAGCGTGCCGTCGAAGTCAAACAGGATCAGGGCGCTCATTTGCGGGTAGCCATCAGGTAGTTGACCGAGGTGTCGGACGTCAGCGAGTAGATCTGGGTGATCGGGTTGTATTCCATGCCGCGCATGCCGACCGGTTCCAGGCCCGCGCCCCGGGCGGCCGCGGCCAGCTCGCTGGGCTTGATGAACATGTCATAGGTGTGGGTGCCGCGCGGCAGCAGGCGCAGCACGTACTCGGCGCCCACGATCGCGAACAGGAAAGCCTTGGCATTGCGGTTGAGCGTCGAAAAGAACACCCAGCCGCCCGGCTTGGTCAGCGCCGAGCAGGCGCGCACGATGGAGGCGGGATCCGGCACGTGTTCCAGCATTTCCATGCAGGTCACCACGTCGAACTGGCCGGCTTGTTCCGCGGCCAGCTGCTCGACCGGCACTTTGCGATAGTCGACCTTCACGCCCGACTCCAGGCCATGCAGGCGCGCGACCTTCAGCGACTTGTCGGCCAGATCGATGCCGGTGACGTCTGCGCCCGCGCGGGCCATGGCCTCCGACAGAATGCCACCGCCGCAGCCGACGTCCAGTACCTTCTTGCCGCCCAGGCTGCCCACCGATTCCTGGATCCATTCCAGGCGCAGCGGGTTGATCGCGTGCAGGGGTTTGAACTCGCTTTCGGGATCCCACCAGCGGCTGGCCAGGGCGCCGAACTTGTCCAGTTCGGCCTGGTCGGCGTTGATGGTGGCTTGGGCGGTGTCGGGGGTCTGGGTGGTCATGGGCGGTCCAGCATAAGGCGGCTCTCTATATATAGAGGGGGGCGTGACGCAGGGTGGCGTCGCGAGTGCCGGGGTGTTTGCACGATTTTGGTGCAAGCCGGGCGAAAAAAAGGGCCTCGCTATGCGAGGCCCCTTATTGTAGCTAGTCCGGCAATTACTTGCGGCTACCCACGATTTCGATTTCAACGCGACGGTTCTGGGCGCGGCCTTCCTTCGTCTTGTTGGAAGCGATCGGGTTCTTCTTACCCTTGCCTTCCGTATAGATACGGTTGGGATCGATGCCCTTGCTGACCAGGTAAGCCTTGACCGAAGCGGCGCGGCGCTCGGACAGCTTCTGGTTGTAGGCGTCCGTACCGATCGAGTCGGTGTGGCCCACAGCAATGATGGTTTCGAGGTCGATGCCACGGGCTTGCTGGGCGACTTGGTCCAGCAGCTGACGGCCTTCGGGCTTCAGCGTCGACTTGTCGAAGTCGAAGAACGTGTCGGCATTGAAGACGACCTTGGCCGCCATCGGGGCCGGCTTCGCCTTCGCTTGTGCAACCGGAACGCCGTCGCAGCCGGGGATACCGGTGGCCGGGGTCCAGAACGCATCGCGCCAGCACAGTTCGTTCGTACCGTTTTTCCAAACGTTACCGAACGGATTGCGCCAGTTGTCCACCGTCTGCGGATAGGACTGGGCCGAGGCTACACCCGAGGCCGTGACGGCAGCGAAGGCGAGCGCCAGAGCGAATTTGGAGGGTTTGTTCATGTTTCTCCTCGTTGAGCTTGAAGCTGGATAAGTGACTCGCAGCGAACCCCCGCCGCATATCAGGAAAACGGGGCCAGTATAGCAACGCCAAGAGCTGGTTCAAAGGAATAGCTACTGGGTTTCCTGCGTGCTGGAAACAATCTTAAGGCATTTGGGGGGCTTTGGCTTCCCTGGACAGGCGCATTGACGCTGGATATGGCGTTTTCGGCGCTCCATCCGTTTGGCCTGTTGGTTTTTGACAACAGGGCGTCGGGGCGTTGGCAGACGCGTCGGTGCCGCCCGTCGCCAGCATTGGGGCCGGCAGCCGCGCGGGACCGCGGGCGACGCCCTTGGGACCACGATCCGAATCGAATGATAGAATTTCCTGTTTACCCGGCCCGGGTTCCTCCTTACACGATTCTGTCGTTATATATATGGATTCCTTTGCCAAGGAGACGCTTCCGGTTTCGCTGGAAGAAGAGATGCGCCGCAGTTACCTCGATTACGCGATGAGCGTGATCGTCGGGCGGGCGCTACCGGATGTGCGGGACGGGCTCAAGCCTGTCCACCGGCGCGTGCTCTACGCGATGCACGAGCTGAACAACGACTGGAACCGCGCCTACAAGAAGTCGGCGCGTATCGTCGGGGACGTCATCGGTAAGTACCACCCCCACGGCGACCAGTCCGTCTATGACACCATCGTCCGCATGGCGCAGGATTTCTCCATGCGCTACATGCTGGTCGACGGCCAGGGCAACTTCGGTTCCATCGACGGCGACAACGCCGCGGCGATGCGTTACACCGAAATCCGCCTGGCCAAGATCGCCCACGAGCTGTTGGCCGACATCGACCAGGAAACGGTGGATTTCGGTCCCAACTACGATGGCAGCGAGCAAGAGCCGCTGCTGTTGCCCTCGCGCCTGCCGAACCTGCTGGTCAACGGCAGCTCGGGCATCGCCGTGGGCATGGCCACCAACATTCCGCCGCACAACCTCCAGGAAGTGGTCGACGGCTGCCTGTACTGCCTGCGCAATCCGGCTTGCACGGTCGATGAACTCATGGAGATCATCCCGGCACCCGATTTCCCCACGGGCGGCGTCATCTACGGCATGTCCGGGGTGCGCGAAGGCTACCGCACGGGCCGTGGCCGCGTCATCATGCGCGCCAAGACCCACTTCGAAGACATGGAAAAGGGCAACCGCCAGGCCATCGTGGTCGACGCGATTCCCTACCAGGTCAACAAGAAGACGCTGCAGGAGCGCATCGCCGAGCTGGTCAACGACAAGAAGATCGAAGGCATTTCCGACATCCGTGACGAATCGGACAAGGACGGCATGCGCCTGGTCATCGAGCTCAAGCGCGGCGAGGTGCCCGAGGTTGTCCTGAACAACCTCTACAAGAACACGCAGTTGCAGGACACCTTCGGGATGAACCTGGTGGCGCTGGTCGACGGCCAGCCCCGCCTGCTCAACCTGAAGCAAATGATCGACTACTTCCTGCAGCACCGCCGCGAAGTGGTCACGCGCCGCACGGTGTTCCAGCTGCGCAAGGCCCGCGAACGCGGCCACGTGCTGGAAGGCCTGGCGGTGGCGCTGGCGAACATCGACGATTTCATCGCCATCATCAAGGCGGCGCCGACGCCTCCCGTCGCGCGCCAGGAACTGATGGCCAAGTCGTGGGATTCGTCGCTGGTGCGCGAAATGCTCTCGCGCGCCGACGGCGATACGCCGGGCGGCCGCGCGGCCTTCCGCCCCGATGACCTGGGCGTGGAGTTCGGCCTGCAAGGCGACGGCATGTATCGCCTGAGCGACACGCAGGCGCAGGAAATCCTGAACATGCGCCTGCAGCGCCTGACCGGCCTGGAGCAGGACAAGATCGTCGGCGAATACAAGGACGTCATGTCCACCATCGCCGACCTGCTGGACATCCTGGCCCGCCCCGAGCGCATCACGACGATCATCGGCGAAGAGCTGCAGGCCATCAAGGCCGAATTCTCCACCGGCGCCAAGGACTCGCGCCGCTCGGACATCGAGCTGAACGCGACCGAGCTGGACACCGAAGACCTGATCACGCCCACCGACATGGTCGTGACGCTGTCGCATGGCGGCTACATCAAGAGCCAGCCGCTGTCCGAATACCGTTCGCAAAAGCGCGGCGGCCGTGGCAAGCAGGCCACCGCGATGAAGGAAAACGACTGGATCGACCAGCTGTTCATCGCCAATACGCACGACTTCCTGCTGTGCTTCTCGAACCGCGGCCGCGTGTACTGGCTCAAGGTCTGGGAAGTGCCGCAAGGCACGCGCAACTCGCGTGGCAAGCCCATCGTCAACATGTTCCCGCTGGCTGACGGCGAGAAGATCACGGTGGTGCTGCCGGTCAAGGAATTCAGCGAAGATCATTACGTCTTCATGGCGACCTCGCGCGGCACGGTCAAGAAGACCCCGCTGTCCGACTTCTCCAACCCGCGCAAGGCCGGCATCATCGCGGTCGACCTCGACGACGGCGACTACCTGATCGGCGCCGACCTCACCGACGGCAAGCACGACGTCATGCTGTTCTCGGACGCCGGCAAGGCCGTGCGCTTCGACGAGAACGACGTGCGTCCGATGGGCCGCAATGCCCGCGGCGTGCGTGGCATGATGCTCGAAGACACGCAGACCGTGATTGCGCTGCTGGTCGCCGGCGATGAAACCCAGACCGTGCTGACCGCCACCGAAAATGGCTATGGCAAGCGCACCCCGATCGGCGAATACACGCGCCACGGCCGTGGCACCAAGGGCATGATTGCCATCCAGACCAGCTCGCGCAACGGCAAGGTCGTCGGCGCCGTGCTGGTCATGCCTTCGGATGAAATCATGCTGATCACCACCGGCGGCGTGCTGGTGCGTACCCGTGTCGCGGAAATCCGCGAAATGGGCCGTGCCACGCAGGGCGTCACCCTGATCAACGTCGACGACGGCAGCACGCTGTCCGGCGTGCGCCGTGTCGTCGAAAGCGATGCGGACGACGACGGCGACGAGCTGGAAGACGGTCAGGACGCGGGTGGCGATAACGGCGACGACGCCAGCGCATCGGATACGACGGAACCTACGGAGCAATAATGGCCCGCCCCTGGAACTTCTCGGCTGGCCCCTCGGCCTTGCCCGAGGTGGTACTGCAGCAAGCCGCTGCGGAAATGCTGGACTGGCACGGCAGCGGCATGTCCGTGATGGAAATGAGCCATCGCGGCAAGCACTTCGTGCAGATCTGCGATGAAGCCGAGAACGACCTGCGCGAGCTGCTCGGCCTGTCGCCCGACTATGCCGTGATGTTCATGCAGGGCGGCGGTTCCGGCGAAAACGCCATCGTCCCCATGAACCTCATGGGCCGGCGCGGCGCGCCGGCGGCGGACTTCGTCGTGACGGGGCACTGGTCATCGCGTTCCTTCAAGGAAGCCGGGCGCTATGGCGACACCCACGTCGCCGCCACCAGCGCCCTGGCCACCCAGCTGGACGGACGCGAACAGGCGCCGTTCACGTGGGTGCCGCCGACCGACACCTGGAAGGTGCGTCCTGAATCGGCCTACCTGCACCTGTGCAGCAACGAAACCATCGGCGGCGTCGAGTTCATGGATTGGCCGGACACGGCTGCCCTGGGCGCACCCGACGTGCCGTTGGTCGTCGATGCCTCGTCGCATTTCCTGTCGCGCCCCATGGACGTCAGCCGCTGCGGCATGATGTACGCAGGTGCCCAGAAGAACGCGGGCCCCGCCGGCGTGACCATGGTCATCGCCCGCCGCGACCTGATCGGCCATGCGCTGCCGATCTGTCCGTCGGCGTTCGACTACGCCAACGTGGCCGCCGACCACTCGCGCTACAACACGCCGCCCACCTTCGCCATCTACATCGCCGGCCTGGTGTTCAAGTGGGTCAAGGCCAATGGCGGCGTTGCCGGCATGGAAGCCGCCAACCGGGCCAAGGCCGACCTGCTGTACGGCTACCTGGACAGCACCAATTTCTACCGCAATCCCATCCACGCTCCCGTGCGTTCGCGCATGAACGTGCCGTTCGTGCTGCGCGACGAGTCCCTCAACGACGCTTTCCTGCAAGGCGCCGACGCGGCCGGCCTGACCCAGCTCAAGGGCCACAAGAGCGTCGGCGGCATGCGGGCGTCGATCTACAACGCGGTGCCGCTGGCCGGCGTGGCCGCGCTGGTCGAGTACCTGAAGGAATTCGAGCGTCGCTATGGATGACGATCTGCAGCGCAAGCTGCGCCCCTTGCGCGACCGCATCGACGCGCTCGACGCCCAGATCCTGGACCTGCTGTCGCAGCGCGCCCGCGCCGCGCAGGAAGTGGGCGAAGCCAAGCATGCGGCGCATGCCGACGGCCCGGTGCTGCGCCCCGAGCGCGAAGCCGAAGTCATCCGGCGCCTGCAGCAATTGAACCCCGGTCCGTTTCCGGCCGCAGGCGTGGCGTCCGTCTGGACGGAAATCATTTCGGCCTGCCGAGGCCTCGAGCGCGGCATGACGGTCGCCTACCTGGGGCCGCAGGGCTCGTTTTCCGAGCAGGCCGCGCTTGAGCACTTCGGCCATGCCGTGCAGAAACTGCCGTGCGTGTCGTTCGACGAAGTCTTCCGTGCCGTCGAGGCCGGGCAGGCCGACGTGGGCATGGTGCCGGTCGAGAATTCCACCGAAGGCGCGGTCAACCGCAGCCTGGACCTGCTGCTCAATACGCCGCTGCGCATCCTGGGCGAACGGTCGCTGGTGATCCGTCACTGCCTGATGTCGCAGTCGGGCAACATGGACGGCATCAAGACGATTTCCGCGCACCCGCAGGCCCTGGCGCAGTGCCAGGGCTGGCTGACGCGCAACTACCCCGACCTGGAACGCGTGGCCGCGGCCAGCAATTCCGAAGCCGCCCGCCTGGCGGCGTCCGACCCGACCATCGCCGCCATCGCCGGTGAAGTCGCGGCGCCGGCCTGGAATCTGCAGGTCGTCAGCGCAGGCATCCAGGACGACCCCCACAATCGCACGCGGTTCCTGGCCATCGGCAACATCGAGCCCCTGGTCAGCGGCAAGGACAAGACCAGCCTGATCCTGGCTGTTCCCAACCGTGCGGGTGCGGTCTATGAAATGCTGGCGCCGCTGGCGGCCAATGGCGTTTCCATGACGCGCTTCGAGTCGCGCCCGGCCCGCACCGGCGAGTGGGAATACTATTTCTACGTCGATGTCCTGGGACATCGCAATGATCCGAACGTCGCGCTCGCCCTTGATACCCTGCGGGCGCAGGTTGCCTACCTGAAAGTGCTGGGTTCCTACCCGGCGCCGTGAGTCTTCCATGACCAACACCCCCAAGCCTCTCGCCGCTCCCGCCCACGTCAGCGCCATCGCGCCCTATCAGGCGGGCAAGCCCATCGAAGAACTGGCCCGCGAGTTCGGGCTGGATCCGGCCGGCATCGTCAAACTGGCGTCCAACGAAAACCCGCTGGGCATGCCCCAGTCGGCGCGCGCCGCCATGCTGGCCGCCGCCGAATCGCTGGCGCGCTATCCGGACCCCAATGGCTTTGACCTGAAGGCCGCGCTGGCTGCGCGCTACGACGTACCGATGAACTGGATCACGCTGGGCAACGGCTCCAACGACATCCTGGAAATCGCGGCGCTGGCGCTGCTGGAACCGGGCGCCTCGGCGGTCTACGCGCAGCATTCGTTCGCGGTCTACCGCCTGGCCACGCAGGCGCGCGGTGCGCGCCACATCGTGGTGCCGGCGCAAGACTACGGCCATGACCTGGACGCCATGTTCGAGGCCATCGCCGACGACACGCGCCTGCTGTTCATCGCCAATCCGAACAATCCCACCGGCACCTTCGTGCCGGGCGACAAGGTGGCTGATTTCCTGGAACGCGTGCATGCCGCGCATGGCGATCGCGTCACGGTGGTGCTGGACGAGGCCTACAACGAGTACCTCGATCCGGAACACCGTTTCGACAGCACCGCGCTGGTGCGCCGCTATCCCAACCTGATCGTCTCGCGCACGTTCTCCAAGGCTTACGGCCTGGCGGGCTTGCGGGTGGGCTTCGCGGTGGCGCAGCCGGCCCTGACCGACTTGCTCAACCGCGTGCGCCAGCCGTTCAACGTCAACACCCTGGCGCAGGCCGCCGCCGTGGCCGCGCTGGGCGATGCCGCGTATCTGGAACAGGCCTACGCCTCGAACAAGGCGGGCAAGGCGCAGCTTTGCGCGGCGTTCGACCAGCTCAAGCTGCGCTACGTGCCCAGCTACGGCAACTTCGTCCTGGTGCACGTCGGCGACGCCCCGCGCATCAACCTGGCGCTGCTCAAGCGCGGCGTCATCGTGCGTCCGGTGGCCGGCGACGGCCTGCCCGAGTGGCTGCGCGTGTCTATCGGCCTGCCGCAAGAGAACGCCCGCTTCATCGACGCGCTGACCGCCATCCTGTCCGAATGAACGGCGCTTCCTCTATGCCAGATCAGGGGGCCGCTGGCCCCCTGATTCCTGTGCTGGCGGTGGTGGGCGTGGGCCTGATCGGCGGTTCCTTTGCCGCGGCCTTGCGCCAGGCCGGGCAGGTGGGTCGGGTGCTGGGGGTAGGGCGCAATGCGCAGTCCCTGGCGCGCGCGGTCGAACTGGGCCTGATCGACGAGGCCGTCAGCGCCGAAGACGCCGCTGCCCGCGCCGACCTGGTTTTCCTGGCCACGCCCGTGGGCGGCCTGCGGGACGTGCTCGCGCGCATGCTGCCGCACCTGGCCGACCACGTGGTGCTGACCGATGGCGGCAGCACCAAGGCCGAGGTCGTTGATGCCGCCCGCGCGGCGTTGGGTGGGCGCATCGGCCAATTCGTGCCGGGCCACCCGATCGCGGGCGCCGAACGCACGGGCCCTGAAGCGGCCGACCCGTCGCTGTACCGCGGCCGTTGCGTCATCCTGACCCCGCAGCTCGAAAACAGCGCGGCATCCATCGCGCTCGTGCGCGACGCCTGGCAAGCCTGCGGCGCCAATGTGATCGACATGGACGCCGAGGCGCACGATCGCGTGCTGGCTTCGGTCAGTCATTTGCCCCATTTGCTGTCGGCCGTCTACATGGAGCAGGTCGCCACCGCCGATGACGCCGCGACCCGCCTGGCGCTGGCCGGCAGCGGCTTTCGCGATTTCACCCGCATCGCCGCCGGTTCGCCCGAGATGTGGCGCGATATTTTTCTGTCCAACCGCGGCGCCATGCTGACCGAAATCGCGGCCGTGCGCGCCGTGCTGGATCGTGCCGAGCGCGCGATCGACGGCGGTGATGGCGCGGCCTTGCTGGCGCTGCTGGACACGGCGGCGCGGGCGCGTCGCCATTGGCGCAAGGAGTAGCTGACATGGGCGCTTTGCCTTTCCTGGATCTGCCGCGCGTGCGGCGCGCGCAGGGCGTGATGGCCTTGCCGGGCTCCAAGAGCATTTCCAACCGCGTGCTGCTGCTGGCGGCCATTGCCGACGGCGCCACCACGATCACCGGGCTGCTCGATTCCGATGACACGCGCGTGATGCTGGCCGCGCTGCGCCAATTGGGCGTGGCGGTGTCCGACCTTGAAAATGGTCAGGTCACCGTGCAGGGCGTACGCCGCTTTCCGGCGGATGCCGCCGACCTCTTCATGGGCAATGCCGGTACCGCCATCCGGCCGCTGACGGCGGCGCTGGCCCTGATGGGCGGCGACTACCGCCTGTCGGGCGTGCCGCGCATGCACGAACGCCCCATCGGCGACCTGGTCGACGCGTTGACCGCCCTGGGTGCGCGCATCGATTACCTGGGCCAGCCGGGCTATCCGCCCCTGCACATCGGCCGTGGCCAGATCGCCGCGCCGGCCATCACCCGGGTGCAGGGATCGGTGTCGAGCCAGTTCCTGACCGCCTTGCTGCTGGCCGCGCCGCTGCAGGCGGGGCAGAGCGGCC
The DNA here is from genome assembly GCF_052695805.1 of Achromobacter sp. NCFB-sbj8-Ac1-l. Lineage (NCBI taxonomy): Bacteria > Pseudomonadati > Pseudomonadota > Betaproteobacteria > Burkholderiales > Alcaligenaceae > Achromobacter > Achromobacter sp. NCFB-sbj8-Ac1-l. The sequence goes on from NZ_CP199812.1 coordinate 1,607,493, forward strand.
AGCCCGTCGTCATCGAGGTCGTCGGCGAGCTGATCTCCAAGCCCTACATCGAGATCACCCTGAACCTGATGGCACGCTTTGGCGTGACCGTGTGGCGCGATGGCTGGAGCCGCTTCACCATCGAAGGCGGCGCCCGCTACCGCAGCCCCGGCCGCATCGCAGTCGAGGGCGATGCGTCCACGGCCTCGTATTTCCTGGCCTTGGGCGCCATCGGTGGCGGCCCGCTGCGGGTGACCGGCGTGGGCGCCGACAGCATCCAGGGCGACGTGAAGTTCGCCGATACGCTGGCCGCCATGGGCGCCAACGTCACCTACGGCGACGACTGGATCGAGGTGACGGGCGTGCACGTGGCCGAAGGCGGTCGGCTGAAGGCCTTCGATACCGACTTCAACCTGATTCCCGATGCCGCCATGACGGCCGCTGCGCTGGCCCTGTATGCCGACGGTCCGTGCCGCCTGCGCAACATCGGCAGCTGGCGCGTCAAGGAAACCGACCGCATCCACGCCATGCAGACCGAGCTGGAAAAGCTGGGTGCGCAGGTAGAATCGGGGCCGGATTGGCTGCGCGTCACTCCGCCCGCCGAAGGCGCCTGGCGCGACGCGCACATCGGCACCTGGGACGACCACCGCATGGCGATGTGCTTTTCGCTGGCCGCGTTCGGCCCGGCGGCGGTGCGCATCCTTGACCCGGGCTGTGTCAGCAAGACGTTCCCGGGTTACTTTGATGTCTATGCCGGCCTGGTGTCGGCGTAGCGCTCACGGGCCGCGGCCCCTTCCTTTCCCATGACTTCCACAGATTCAAGCGTGACTTGCACCGCTCCCGTCATCACCATCGACGGCCCTACCGCGTCGGGCAAGGGCACCGTCGCCCATCGCGTGGCCAAGGCGCTCGGCTGGGCGGTGCTCGATAGCGGCGCGCTGTACCGGCTGACCGCCCTGGCCGCCATCAACCAGGGCGTGGACGCTGCCGACGAGCCCGCCGTGGCGCGGGTGGCCGAAACGCTGGATGTGCGATTCGATGGTCCTCACGTCTACCTCGAAGGCGCCGACGTCGGCCACGAGATCCGGCGCGAAGCGGTCGGCAATTTCGCGTCGCGCGTGGCTGCGTTTCCGGGGGTGCGGCAGGCCCTGCTCGAGCGCCAGCGGGCCTTCCGCCTGCCTCCCGGCCTGGTGGCCGACGGGCGCGACATGGGCACCGTGGTGTTCCCGGATGCGTCCCTGAAAGTGTTCCTGGTGGCCGATGTGGTCGCTCGGGCCGAGAGGCGGCGTAAGCAGTTGATCGAAAAGGGAATTTCTGCTAATCTAGATGACCTCCTACGAGATATGCGCGAGCGGGACGCCCGCGACACCCAGCGTGCCACGGCGCCTTTGGCCCCCGCGGCAGATGCAAAGGTACTGGATTCGTCTGATTTGACGATTGCAGAAACCGTGCAGGCCATCCTGGATTTCTGGCAGTCCGCAGCGCAGTCGTAGAGCTCAGTCCGTAGTACCACTTTTTTCTTATAGGCCCTGCGCTAGCCAGGCGACACCCCCACGGGACACCCCGCAAGGGCAAACCGGCAGGCAGGTATTTTGACTCCACTGTGGCGGGCAATCCGCTGCGGTGTGTTCTTAACGGCCATTTCGGCCCAATGGATTTCAACCCCATGTCTTCCGTTTCCACTACCGCCGCCGGCGGCGAAAGCTTCGCCGACCTTTTCGCACAAAGCCTCAAGAGCCAGGACATGAAGTCCGGCGAGGTCATCAGCGCCGAAGTCGTGCGCGTCGACCACAATTTCGTCGTCGTCAACGCCGGCCTGAAGTCCGAAGCGCTGATCCCCCTGGAAGAGTTCCTGAATGACCAGGGCGAGCTCGAAGTGCAACCCGGCGATTTCGTCTCGGTGGCCATCGATTCCCTGGAAAACGGCTACGGCGACACGATCCTGTCGCGTGACCGCGCCAAGCGCCTGTCGGCCTGGCTGCAACTGGAAAAGGCCCTGGAAAACGGCGAACTGGTTACCGGCACCATCACCGGCAAGGTGAAGGGCGGCCTGACCGTCATGACCAACGGCATCCGCGCGTTCCTGCCGGGTTCGCTGGTGGATCTGCGTCCGGTCAAGGACACCACCCCGTACGAAGGCAAGACCCTCGAATTCAAGGTCATCAAGCTCGACCGCAAGCGCAACAACGTCGTGCTGTCGCGTCGCCAGGTGCTGGAAGCCAGCATGGGCGAAGAGCGTCAGAAGCTGCTCGAAACCCTGCACGAAGGTGCGGTGGTCAAGGGCGTGGTCAAGAACATCACCGACTACGGCGCGTTCGTGGACCTGGGCGGCATCGACGGCCTGCTGCACATCACCGACATGGCCTGGCGCCGTGTGCGTCACCCCTCCGAAGTCCTGCAAGTGGGTCAGGAAGTCGAAGCCAAGGTCCTCAAGTTCGACCAGGAAAAGAGCCGCGTCTCGCTGGGCGTCAAGCAACTGGGCGAAGATCCGTGGGTGGGTCTGGCTCGTCGCTACCCGCAAGGCACCCGTCTGTTCGGCAAGGTCACGAACCTCACCGACTACGGCGCGTTCGTTGAAGTCGAAGCCGGCATCGAAGGCCTGGTGCACGTCTCCGAAATGGACTGGACCAACAAGAACGTCGATCCGCGCAAGGTCGTGACCCTGGGCGAAGAAGTCGAAGTCATGGTCCTGGAAATCGACGAAGACCGTCGTCGTATCTCGCTGGGCATGAAGCAGTGCCGCCAGAACCCGTGGGAAGAGTTCGCCACCAACTTCAAGCGTGGTGACAAGGTCCGCGGCGCCATCAAGTCGATCACCGACTTCGGCGTGTTCGTCGGCCTGCCCGGCGGCATCGATGGCCTGGTTCACCTGTCCGACCTGTCGTGGACGGAAACCGGCGAAGAAGCCGTGCGCAACTTCAAGAAGGGCGACGAGATCGAAGCCGTGGTTCTGGGCATCGATACCGACAAGGAACGCATCTCGCTGGGCATCAAGCAGCTGGAAGGCGACCCCTTCAACAACTTCGTTGCCACGTTCGACAAGGGCGCCGTGGTTCCGGGCACCATCAAGTCGGTCGAAGCCAAGGGCGCCGTCGTGACGCTGTCCGTGGACGTCGAAGGCTACCTGCGCGCTTCCGAGATCTCCTCGGGCCGCGTCGAAGATGCCACCACCGTCCTGACCGCCGGCGAGAACATCGAAGCCATGATCGTCAACATCGACCGCAAGACGCGTTCGATCCAACTGTCGATCAAGGCCCGCGACAACGCCGAAACCGCCGAAACGATCCAGCGCATGTCCGATGCCAGCGCCTCGTCCGGCACCACCAACCTCGGCGCGCTGCTGAAGGCCAAGCTGGACCAACAGCGCAACGACGGTTAATTCGTGACCAAGTCGGAGCTGATCGCCGCCTTGGCGGCCCGCTATCCTCAGCTGGCCGCCCGCGACACCGATTACGCGGTCAAGACCGTGCTCGACGCAATGACCCAGGCCCTGGCCTCGGGTCAGCGCATCGAGATCCGCGGTTTTGGCAGCTTCTCGTTGTCGCAGCGGTCTCCCCGCATCGGTCGCAATCCGAAGTCCGGCGAACAAGTGCTGGTACCTGGCAAACAGGTGCCGCACTTCAAGGCCGGCAAGGAATTGCGCGAGCGGGTGGACTTGGTCGGCGGCAATGACGAGGACGCTCAATCCTCTGGATCGAGTGAACCGATGCCGTCCATGGCAGGTCTTCACGCCATGCATTGACGACACGGCCAGCAAGGCTGCCTTCGGGCAGATCGGACCGCGAGCAACGCCCCTTGAGCAATCAAGGGGCTTTGTTTTTTGGGGCCTCCCTGGAGGGGTGGAGGTCGCTTACAATTGACCCTCTTGAATACTTAGGAGCATGCGTCATGCGCTACCTTGTCTGGGCCCTGCGATTGCTCGTGTTCGTGGCGGTATTGATGTTCGCACTCAAGAACACCGATCCCGTCGCCGTGAAGTTCTACGCCGATTACGTCGTGCAGGACGTACCGCTGATCGTCGTCATGTTGGTGGTTTTCGTGGTGGGCGCTCTGTTCGGCCTGCTCTTGACCGTGCCCGCCGCCATGCGCCGTCGCCGCGAGGCCATTCGCCTGCGCCGCGAACTCGACCGTGTGCAGGCTGCCGTCAATGGCACCACGCCCGTCGTGCCGCCGGAAGCCGTCGCGCCGATGTCGCCGCTGTGATGGCGCTGCAGACTCCGCACGCCCTTATTCCCGTACTGAATTACCGCAAGAGCCCGCATAGTGGATTTTGAACCTTGGTGGTTGATATTCGTGCCGGTGTTGTTCGCGCTTGGCTGGTTGGCCGCGCGCTTCGACATCCGGCAGATGCTCCGGGAAACCCGCAGCCTGCCCGATTCCTATTTTCGGGGCCTGAACTTCCTGCTCAATGAGCAGCCCGACCGCGCCATCGACGCGTTCGTCGAGGTCGCCAAGCTCGACCCCGAAACCACTGAACTGCACTTCGCGCTGGGTAGCCTGTTCCGCCGTCGCGGCGAAATGGAACGCGCCATCCGCGTGCACCAAAGCCTGCTGAACCGATCCGACCTGCCTGCGGCTGAGCGCGAGCACGCGCAGCACGAACTGGCGCAGGATTTCCTCAAGGCGGGCATGCTGGACCGCGCCGAGAGCGGGTTCGAGCAGCTCAAGGACACCCGCTACGCCTTGCCGGCGCTGCGTTCGCTGATCCGCATCTATGAGTCCGAGCACGATTGGCCGCGCGCCATCGAGGCGGTCAAGACGCTGCACGGCCTGGTCGACGAACCGGTGCCGCAGATCGTGCATTACTACTGCGAGCAGGCGGCCACCGCGCTGGCGGCCAAGCCGCCCAATGTCGATGCCGCGCATACGGCGCTTGATGCTGCCGACCACGCGCTGTCTACGGCCGATGCGGGCATGTCGAGCAAGGGCTCCATGGTGCGCACCGCCATGTTGCGCGCGCGCCTGGCCTTGCTCGAGCAAGATCCCAAGCGCGAACGCCTGTACCTGGAATCGGTCATGACCGACGCGCCCGAGTACGCCGGGCTGGTGGCCGAACAGCTGCTGGCCAACTACCGTGCGGCGGACCAGGCCGCGGCCGGCCTGGACCTGCTGCAGCGCCAGTACGCACGCCATGCGTCCCTGGACCTGTTCAATGTCGTGTTCCGCGAATTGCGCGTGCAGCAAGGGTCTGCGCCTGCCTGGGCGTTCGCGCGCAGTGCCTTGCGCAGCCATCCTTCGCTGCTGGGGCTGGACCGCCTGCTCGAAGCCGAACTCGCCAATGGCGAAGGCGCCACCGAACAAGGCCCGGTTCCCGGTGCCGACCTCACGCTGCTGCGCAGCCTGATCCACAAGCATACGCAACGTCTGGACCGCTACGCGTGCCGGAGCTGCGGTTTTCAAGCGCGCCGCTTCTACTGGCAATGCCCGGGCTGCAATGCCTGGGAGACCTACGCGCCGCGTCGTCTGGAAGAACTTGAATGAAGCCCTTTCCCGCCGAATCCATTTCGCATAGCCGCGTGCTCGTGGTGGGCGATGTCATGCTGGACCGTTACTGGTTCGGTGAAGTCGAACGCATTTCCCCCGAGGCGCCGGTACCCGTGGTGCGCGTGGCGCGCCGTGAAGACCGTCTGGGCGGCGCGGCCAACGTGGCCCGCAACGTGGCGGCCTTGGGCGGCCATGTCACCCTGGTCGGGGTGCTGGGCGAAGACGAGGCCGGCGACAGCGTGCGCCGCCTGTCTTCCGAAGCCGGCATCCAGGCTGACCTGATCACCGATCGCAGCCTGCACACGACGCTGAAGATGCGTGTGTTGGGCCGTCAGCAGCAACTGCTGCGGGTCGACTTCGAACAGCATCCGGCGCAGGAAGCGCTGGACAGCATCGACGCCGCCCTGGCTCGCCATCTGGCCAACCACGACGTCGTCGTGCTGTCCGACTACGCCAAGGGCGTATTGGCACGGGTCGAGTCGCTGATCGCCCTGGCCCGCAGTGCCGGCATTCCGGTGCTGGTCGATCCCAAGGGCGACGACTACTCGCGCTATCGCGGCGCGACGCTGGTGACGCCCAACCGCTCTGAAATGCAGCAGGCCGTGGGCCGCTGGAACACCGAATCCGAACTGACCGATCGGGCGCAGCGCCTGCGCGCCGATCTGGACCTGGAAGCCCTGCTCGTGACCCGTTCCGAGCAAGGCATGACTTTGTTTACCGACACGGGCCGCGAACACATCGACGCGCAGGCGCACGAGGTCTTCGACGTGTCCGGCGCGGGCGATACCGTGCTGGCCACGCTGGCGGTCTCGCGCGCCATCGGGTTGCCGTGGGTGGATGCCATGGGCTGGGCCAACCGGGCCGGCGGCATCGCCGTGGGCAAGCTTGGCACGTCCGTCGTCACCGCCGCCGAATTGGCAGGAGAACTCTCATGATCGTCGTAACCGGAGCCGCGGGCTTCATTGGCAGCAATCTGGTGCGGGGCCTGAACCGCCGCGGCATTCAGGACATCATCGCGGTCGACGACCTGACCGAAGGCGACAAGTTCGTCAACCTGGTCGACTGCAAGATCGCCGACTACATGGACAAGGACGACTTCCGTCGCCGCGTCGCGGACGGCAGCTTGCCGAAAATCCGCGCGGTGCTGCACCAGGGCGCCTGCTCGGACACCACCGAGCGCAACGGCCGCTACATGCTCGACAACAACTACCGCGTCACGCTGGAGTTGTTCGAATTCTGCCAGGCGCGCCGCATTCCGTTCCTGTATGCCTCGTCGGCCGCCGTCTACGGCGGTTCGTCCGTCTACGTCGAAGACCCGGCCAACGAAGGGCCGCTGAACGTCTACGGCTATTCCAAGCTGCTGTTCGACCAGGTGCTGCGCACCCGCATGGACAGCCTGACGGCGCAGGTCGTGGGGCTGCGTTATTTCAACGTCTACGGGCCACACGAGCAGCACAAGGGCCGCATGGCGTCGGTGGCGTTCCACAACATGAACCAGTTCCTGGAACATGGCCATGTGCGCCTGTTCGCGGGTTGGGACGGGTATGTCGACGGCGGCCAGAGCCGCGACTTCATCTCGGTGGAAGACGTGGTGGCCGTGAACCTGCATTTCCTGGATCACCCCGAAACGTCCGGCATCTTCAACTGCGGCACCGGCCGCGCGCAGCCGTTCAACGATGTCGCCGCGGCGGTGGTGAACACCTTGCGCGCCGAGCGTGGCGAAGCGCAACTGACGCTGGCCCAGTTGGTCGAGCTGGACCTCATTCGCTACATCCCGTTCCCTGACGACCTGAAGGGCCGCTACCAGAGCTACACCCAGGCCGACGTGAGCCAACTGCGCGCGGCGGGCTTCACTGCGCCCATGCGCGATGTGCAGACGGGCGTGGCGGAGTACGTGCGCTACTGGCGCGCCCGCAAGTAACGTTGCCGCGCCGACTGTCGCCGGGCCTGTGCGATGCGGGGCCTTGGCGCAGATCTGCCGTCCCGAGAAAACCACCGTCCATGCGGTGGTTTTTTTCGTCCGGCGTAGTTGCCGGGGTGGATGCAACCATTCACTGCGCGAGCATCGCCGGGGGTGGCCGGGCCATGATCAGGTCGTGGTGCAACAGCCGTTGCGCCGCCCTTATCCGGAGACCTGTTCATGAATCCCTTTTTGAATTCCACCGTGGCGACCCACGTGGCGACCCGTTCTGCAGCGCCTTGGCGCCGGCCGTGGCCGGCGGCGGCCACGGGGCGCCGCGTGTGGCGGCGGGCGCTGGGCACGGCCTTGCTGGCGGCGGGCCTGGCCAGCGCCCCCGCCTGCGCGGTCGACGTCAATGGCGCGACTGCGCAGCAGCTCGAGGGTATTCGCGGCATCGGTCCGCGTACGGCGGAAACCATCGTGCGCGAACGCGATCGCGGCGGCAAGTTCGAATCGCTGCAGGACCTGGCCGAACGCGTGCGCGGCATCAGCGCCAAGAAAGCCCAGGCGTTGGAGGCGGCCGGCCTGACCGTCGGTGGCGCCACGGCTGCCAAGCCCCCGGCGGCAGTCGACCCTGCGGCAAGCCCGCCCCGACCTGGCGCCAAGCCCGCCACGCCCGGCGCTGCGGCACCCAGCCCCGGCAGCACCAAGGCGGGGGCTTCGGGCCCATCGACCAAGCCTGCCGCCGCGGCGCGGACACGCCCCTGACCCTGTCATGAACCCCTGGCGCGAGCGAGGCTTTTCGCCGCCGCCCGCGCCGGGGAGGGTTATGATCGGCGTCATGACTACCACCTATCCCACCATCGAGCAGACCGTCGGCAATACGCCGTTGGTGCGTCTGCAGCGCATCCCCGGAGCCGCGGGCGCCGCGCGGGGCAACGTCATCCTGGCCAAGCTGGAAGGCAACAATCCCGCAGGTTCGGTCAAGGACCGCCCGGCGCTGTCCATGATCAAGCACGCCGAAGCGCGTGGCGACATCAAGCCGGGCGACACGCTGATCGAAGCGACCAGCGGCAATACCGGCATCGCCCTGGCCATGGCGGCTGCCATGCGCGGGTATCGCATGATCCTGATCATGCCCGACAACCTGTCGGTGGAACGCCGCGCCGCCATGACGGCTTATGGCGCCGAGCTGATCCTGACGCCGGCCGACAAGGGTGGCATGGAATATGCCCGCGACCTGGCCACCGAAATGCAGGCCGATGGCCGGGGCGTGGTGCTGGACCAGTTCGCCAACCCCGACAACCCCCGAGCCCATGTCGAAACCACCGGCCCTGAAATCTGGAACCAGACGGACGGCCGCGTGACGCACTTCGTCAGCGCCATGGGCACCACGGGCACGATCATGGGGGTGTCCACCTACCTGAAATCGCGCAACCCCGCGGTGCAGGTGGTGGGTGCACAGCCGGCCGAAGGGTCGTCCATCCCCGGCATCCGCAAGTGGCCCGAGGCCTATCTGCCCAAGATCTTCGATCGCAGCCGTGTCGACGCCTACGAATCCATCGAACAGGCCGATGCCGAGGTCATGGCGCGCCGCCTGGCTTCCGAAGAAGGCATCTTCGGCGGCATTTCGTCGGCGGGCGCCCTGGTGGCGGCCCTGCGCGTGGCCGAGCGCGTCAATGACGCGACCATCGTGTTCATCGTCTGCGACCGCGGCGACCGTTACCTGTCTACCGGCGTCTTCAACTGATTCTCCCCCGGGCCATCTTGTCTCGGCCCAAAAAAAGCCCTGCGTCCCGGAACGTCTCCGGTGCGCAGGGCTTTTGCTTTCAGGGCGTCAATGGGCGCCCTGAGGCTTATTCCGGCTGGATGTTGGCGTCTTTCATGACCTTGATCCAGCGCGCGCTTTCGGCCAGGTTGAAGGCCTCGGCTTCCTGGTAGCTCATCGTGCTGGGCAGGGTGCCTTGCGACTTCAGGGCTTCGATCACCTTGGGCGACTGCGAGGCTTCGACCATGGCCTTGTTCAGCTTGGCAATGATGGGTTCGGGCGTGTCCTTGGGCACCCACATGCCGTACCAGGTGACGATGTCAAAGCCCGGCAAGCCGTTTTCGGCGATGGTGGGCACGTCGGGCAGCTCGGCCAGGCGGGCCTTGGTGGTGACGGCCAGCGGGCGCACCTTGCCGCTCTGGATCAGGGGCAGGGCGGGGGCCAGCGGCGCGTACATCAGGTCGACATGGCCGCCGGCCACGTCCGTCAGGGCAGGGCTGCTGCCGCGGTAGCCCACGTGGGAGATCGACGCCTTGGTCGTGGTGTTGATCAGTTCGCCAGCCAGGTGCGGCAGGGTCGCCACGCCGGGGGACGCGAAGCTGAGCGTGCCGGGTTGAGCCTTGGCCTGGGCGATCAGCTCGCCGAAGGTCTTGAACTTGGAATCCGGCGGCACTACGGCGACCATGGGCACCGTGCCCAGCACGCCGACCATGCGGAAATCCTTGATGGGATCGAAGGTCAGGCTCTTGAATTGTGCGGGGTAGATGCCCTGCACGGACGGGTTCATCAGCACCGTGTAGCCGTCGGCCGGAGCGCGCGCCACCTGGGCGGCGCCGATGGTGCCGCTGGCGCCGGGCCGGCTTTCGATCACCAGCGGATGGCCCAGGATTTCTCCCATGCGCACCGCGATCACGCGGCCCACGACGTCGGTCGGACCGCCCGCCGCCCACGGCATGATCACGCGGATCGGCTTATCGGGATAGGCGTCCTGCGCCTGCGCGCTGGCCAGCGGCAGGGCCGCGATGGCGATCGCCGAACCCACCGCGGCGAGCAAAGTGCGCTTGTTCATCTGCTGTCTTCTCCTACAAAGGTTAGATTGGCCGAGGGCAGGGCCGCGAGCAGCAACCCCTTGACCTCTTCCAGTTGTTTTCCAGTGGCGGCTTCGTTTTTCTGCATGCGCCCCAAGGGGCCGGCCACCACGATGGCGAAGGGTTGCTCATAGGCGCGAAAGCCCAGCGAGATGGACATCACGTCCTCGACGTTTTCGCCGATGGACCGTTGCCAGCCGCGCTGGATACCCGCCTGCAGGTCGCGTTCGAAGTCGGCCTGGCTGGTGAGCGTGGTTTCGGTATAGCGGGTGAATCCCGTATAGGTCTTGAACCATTTCTGGCGTTCGTCTTCGGTCAGCACCGACAGCAGGGCCTTGCCCGAGCTGGTGGCGTGCGCCGCCTTGAAGCCGCCAGGCTGATGTGAAAAGCGGATGGTCTGCTTGGATTCGGCCACGATCAGGTACACCACCTTGTCGTCGGCCAGCTTGGCCAGCAGCGCGGTTTCGCCCGTGATGTCGCGCACCCGCGCCAGCACCGGCTCGATCACCGCGTTCAGGGGGTCGCTGCGACAGATCAGCGTGGCGACGTGGATCAGCTTCTGGGTGGGGTAATAGCCGTGCTTCTTGCCGATTTCATAGAGGTAGCCGCGCGCGACCATGGTCTTGAGCAAGCCATGGCAGCTGGACAGCGGGATCTCCATTTGCGCGGCGATTTCGCTGTACAGCAACGGCTTCTGCGCCTCGGCAAAGAGGTTCAGGACATCGAGGACCCGAGCGGCTGTTTTCACATCCATGATGATATTATCCTATACGTGATAAATTTATGTCAATTCGCAGTTAATCGCCTAGGAGTTGCGACGCATGAGATGGAAGAACCGTCCCGAGGGATCGAACTGGGGGGACTTCGGCCCTGATGACCAAAGAGGTTGCCTGAATTACATCACTACCGCCAACGTGATGAAGGGGATCCAGGAAGTCCGCGAGGGGTTGAGCTTCTGCCTGTCGTTGCCGCTGGACTACCCGGGGGGCAACGGCGTCAATGTCCGGCGCCATCCGCCCAAGCTGCGCCCCACCGAAAGGGATGGCGACCAGTACCTGAACTTCCCGCTGGGACGGCTGCGCCCGGGCTGTGTCGACGTGCTGAGCGACGACATCGTCGAGATGAGCCTGCAGTACTCGACCCAATGGGATTCGCTGGCGCACGTGGGCGCGCTGTTCGACGCCAATGGCGACGGCCTGCCCGAACGCGTCTACTACAACGGCTACCGGCCCAATGAGCACGTGGTGGGTCCCGTGGACTACGACGTGGACAACGGCTTTGCCAAGACCGACCTGGGTCACGGCGGCGCGTCGAACGCCAAGAAGCTGGACATCACCCACCTGGCCGAATCGTGCCTGCAAAGCCGGGGCGTGATGGTCGACCTGGCCCGGCACTACGGCCGCGAACAGAAGGCGGTGGGCTACGACGACCTGATGCGCATTCTTGAGGCCGATCGGATCGAGATCGAGCAGGGCGACATCGTGCTGTTCCATACCGAGTTCGGCGATGCGCTGCTGGAAAAGAACCGCCAGCCAGACCCCCACACCCTGCACGAGATCTGCGCCGGCCTGGACGGCAGCGACGACAAGCTCCTGCAGTGGATCACCGATTCGAAAGTGGCCGCCATGGCGTCGGACAATCATGCGCTGGAGATCTACCCCACGCAAAAGCCGAACGCCTGCTGCGCAGCGCTGCCCCTGCATCATCATTGCATCTTCAAGTTGGGCATGCCCATCGGCGAGATGTGGTACCTGGGCGCGCTTGCCCGCTGGCTGGCCGCCAACGGCCGCAGCCGGTTCCTGTTGACCGCGCCGCCGTTGAACCTGCCCGGCGCGGTGGGCTCGCCCGCCACGCCCGTGGCCACGGTGTGAGGGTCGGCGGGCGGGCAGCACAGCGATAATGCCCGCCCGCCGCCGTTCAGGTCGTCATGCCGACCTGCGCGGTACCGGAATGTCGCCGGCGCCGCGCCTGTCCTGGCGTGTTGCCATCAGCGTCCGACCCGGGCCTCGATTTCGCTGGCCAGGTCGGCCACCGAGGTGGCGTAGAAGTAGCTGCGGTTGTACTTGGTCAGCGCGAAGAAGTTGGGCGTGCCGACGCGGTATTGCGCGGTGCCGCGGGCTTCTTCGACCAGGTCCACGACGCCCAGCGGCTGGCTGCCCCAGCCGGTGCTCGAGGCCCCGGGCTGCAGGCGCGCGCCCGCGGTGGTCAGGCTGGTCCAGCTTTGCTTGGGTTCCAGGCCGCCATCGACCAGCGCCGTGGGGTCCGCGGGCAGGGTTACCGGTGCGAACACCGGCAGGCCGCGCTGCCAGCCATGCTGCGCCAGGAAGCTGCCCACCGACATGATCGCGTCGCGGGTGTTGTTGGTCAGGTCGATATGGCCGCTGTCGTCGCCATCCACCGCGTAGTGCTTGATGCTGGTGGGCATGAACTGCGGCATGCCGATGGCGCCCGCGTACGAGCCGCGGGTTTCGAGATCCAGCTTGCCGTTCATGACCAGCGTCAGGAAGTCGGCCAGCTGGCCGCGGAACATGGTGGCGCGTTCGGGCTTGGCCGGGTCCGGGTAGTCGAAGGCCAGCGTGGCCAGCGCGTCGAGCACCCGGAAGTTGCCCATGTTGCGGCCATACAGCGTTTCAACGCCGATGATCGACGCGATGATCGGGGCCGGCACGCCGAAGCGCTGCGCCGCCTGGTTGAGCTGGTCGCGATGCTCGTTGTAGAACTCCACGCCCCAGCCGATGCGCTTGGGTTCCACGAAGCGCGAACGGTAGGTCAGCCAGCTGCGCCAGATTTTCTTGCCCGGGGGCGACGGCGCGATCAGGCGTGCCACCGTGGCGTTGTAGCGCGCGCCTTCCAGCGCCGACACCATCGGCTTGAGCGGCAGGTTGCGTTCGGCCGCCAGCGACTCGACGAAAGCGCGCACCTCGGGGCGCAGGGCGCCCGAGGGCGTCAGGGTGGCCGGGCCGTCATCCGCCACATCGGAGCCGGGTGTCGGCGCAGTGGGTCCGATGCGGATGGGGGTAGTGCCAGTGGCCGCCGGCGCCAGGGCGGCGGTCGAATTCGGGGCGGTGGGAGCGGTGGTGGAACACCCGGCCAGGAGGGCCGTCAGGGTTCCGAGTTGCAGTATTCGCCGACAGATGAACATAATCTTCCTTATGGAGACCATGTATCTTACCCACCCGGCATGCCGCTTGCATGAAATGGGCAGTTGGCATCCGGAGAGCCCACAGAGGCTGGATGCCATTTCCGACCAATTGCTCGCCAGCGGCTTGATGCCTTATCTGGACGACCGGCAGGCGCCCCAGGCGTCCCGCCACGACCTGCTGCGCGTGCACACTGTCCAGTATCTGGACAGTTTGCGCGAACATACGCCGGACCACGGGTATTACCCGATAGATCCCGACACCCTCATGAACCCGCATACCTACGAAGCCGCGCTGCACGCCGCCGGCGCGGGGGTGGCGGCGGTCGACGCGGTGATGGGCGGCGAGGCCCGCACGGCCTTTTGTGCGGTGCGTCCGCCGGGGCACCACGCCTGCCGCTCGCAGGCCATGGGCTTCTGCTTCCTGAACAACGTGGCCATCGCGGCCCGCCATGCGCTGGATTTCCACGGCCTGTCGCGGGTGGCCATCGTCGATTTCGACGTGCACCACGGCAATGGCACCGAAGATGTCTTCGCAGGCGACGACCGCGTGCTGATGTGCAGCTTTTTCCAGCACCCGTTCTTTCCCAACAGCGGCACCGCCGACCCGGCCGCCAACATGCTGAACGTGCCGGTCGCCGCCTATACGACGGGCGCGGCCGTGCGCCCCATCGTCACCGATACCTGGCTGCCGCGCCTGGAAGCGCACCGCCCGGAACTCATCTTGATATCAGCCGGCTTCGATGCCCATCGCGAGGACGATATGGGGCAGATGGGGCTGGTGGAGGCCGACTATGCCTGGATCACCGAGCAGCTCGTGGATGTGGCCGAACGCCACTGCCAGGGCCGGATCGTCAGCACGCTCGAGGGCGGTTACAACCTGTCCGCCCTGGGCCGCAGCGTCGTGGCGCATATACGGGCGCTGGCGAAGCTGTAGAATCAGGAAAAAATTGTGCAATGCGATCCCGGCGCATCGTCGGGTAATTAATTTCCATTTGGAGGCAGCGGGATGAAGGTGTTGGTACCTGTCAAGCGCGTCGTTGACTACAACGTCAAGGTGCGCGTCAAGTCTGATCAGACTGGCGTGGATATCGCCAATGTGAAGATGTCCATGAACCCCTTTGACGAAATCGCCGTCGAAGAAGCCACCCGCCTGAAGGAAAAGGGCGCCGTGGCCGAAGTCGTGGCGGTTTCTTGCGGCGTTGCGCAATGCCAGGAAACCCTGCGCACCGCCATGGCAATCGGTGCCGACCGCGGCCTGCTGGTGCAGACCGACGCCGAACTGCAGCCGCTGGCCGTGGCCAAGCTGCTCAAGGCCCTGGTCGACAAGGAACAACCGCAACTGGTGATCCTGGGCAAGCAAGCCATCGACGACGACGCCAACCAGACCGGCCAGATGCTGGCCGCGCTGCTGGACTGGCCGCAAGCCACGTTCGCCAGCAAGGTCGAGCTGGCCGACGGCAAGGTCACGGTCACCCGTGAAGTCGACGGCGGCCTGGAAACCCTGACGCTCAAGCTGCCCGCCATCATCACCACCGACTTGCGCCTGAACGAGCCGCGTTACGTCACGCTGCCCAACATCATGAAGGCCAAGAAGAAGCAACTGGACACCGTCACGCCGCAAGACCTGGGCGTGGACCCCGCGCCGCGCCTGAAGACCCTCAAGGTCAGCGAGCCGCCCGCCCGCAAGGCCGGCATCAAGGTGGCCGATGTCGCGGTCCTGGTGGACAAACTCAAGAACGAAGCGAAGGTGGTCTGAGATGACGACGCTGGTTATTGCCGAACACGATAACGCCCAGCTCAAGGGCGCAACCCTGAACGCCGTCGCCGCCGCCGCCAAGATCGGAGGCGACGTCCATGTGCTGGTCGCCGGCGCCAACGCCCGTGCCGTGGCCGACCAGGCCGCGCAAGCGGCCGGCGTGGCCAAGGTGCTGCTGGCCGATGCCCCGCAACTGGCCGACGGCCTGGCCGAAAACGTCGCGGCCCAGGTGCTGGCCGTGGCCTCGAACTACAGCCACATCCTGTTCCCGGCCACCGCCTCGGGCAAGAACGTGGCGCCGCGCGTGGCCGCCAAGCTCGACGTCGCCCAGATCTCGGACATCATCGGCGTGGAATCCGCCGATACCTTCCAGCGCCCGATCTACGCCGGCAACGCCATTGCCACCGTGCAATCGGCCGACGCGGTCAAGGTCATCACCGTGCGTACCACCGGCTTTGACGCCGTGGCTGCGCAGGGTGGCTCGGCCACCGTGGAAGACGTCGCCGCCGTGGCCGATTCGGGCCTGTCGAGCTTCGTCGGCCGCGAAGTCGCCAAGAGCGACCGTCCGGAACTGGCCGGCGCCCGCGTCGTCGTGTCCGGCGGCCGTGGCCTGGGCAGCGCCGAGAACTTCAAGATCCTGGATCCGCTGGCTGACAAGCTGGGCGCCGCACTGGGCGCCTCGCGCGCTGCCGTCGACGCCGGCTACGCCCCCAACGACTGGCAGGTCGGCCAGACCGGCAAGATTGTTGCGCCGCAGCTGTATGTGGCGGTGGGCATCTCGGGCGCCATCCAGCACTTGGCCGGCATGAAGGATTCGAAGGTCATCGTCGCCATCAACAAAGACCCCGAAGCGCCGATTTTCGGCGTGGCCGATTATGGCCTGGTCGGTGACTTGTTCCAGGTCGTGCCCGAACTGACGGGCGCGCTGTAAGCCTCGATAATCCAGGGGTACCGAAACCCGCGGGCATTATGTCCGCGGGTTTTTTCATGCCCGGCTGACAATCGCAACTATTTGATATTTACCTACTAAAACTTTTGATCTTTGGAAAGATTCTGATAATGTGTTCCGCGCGCAGCTGGATTCGCGCAAGTGCTTGGCCTGTACATAACGAAGGAGATTCGGGATGGATTGGTTCTTTGACACTCTGCGAAAGTATCCGGAGCTTGCAATCTTCCTTACCCTGGGTCTGGGGTATTGGATAGGGGCCAAGAAAATATTCGGATTCAACCTGGGGGCGGTGACCGGCACCTTGCTGGTCGGTGTGCTGGTTGGCCAGCTCGACATCACCATCGCCCCCATCGTCAAGCAAGTCTTTTTCCTGTTGTTCCTGTTCGGCCTGGGTTATGGCGTCGGACCACAGTTCTTTCGCGGCATGAAAAGCGATGGCCTGCCCCAGGTCATCTTCGCCGTCGTCATCTGCGTCATCTGCTTGTTGGTCACCTGGGCGACCGCCGTGGGTTTCGGCTTCGATGCCGGCACGGGCGCGGGCCTGCTGGCTGGCGCGCAAACGATTTCGGCCGTGATGGGCGTGGCTACCGACACGATCAACGGCCTGGGTATCGACGCGGCGACCAAGAAGAAATGGATCGACAGCATTCCGGTGGCCTATGCCGTCTGCTACATCTTCGGCACGGTCGGCAGCGCCTGGCTGCTGGCATCGCTGGGCCCCAAGCTGATGCGGGTGGACATCGTCAAGGAGTGCAAGGAGTACGAGGCCAAGATGTCCGGCGGGTCTGATTCGATGGAACTGTCCGGCTACCGCAAGTTCATTGCGCGGGCCTACAAGCTCGAGCACATGGAGTTCGTCGGCAAGACCGTCGGTGATCTGGAGTCGCGATTTGTGGAGGCGCGCGTATTCGTCGAGCGCATACGCCGCGGCGACCAGATCATCGACAACGATTCCACCACCGTGCTGCAGGCGGGCGACGTGCTGGGCGTGACGGGCCGGCACGACGCACTGGTGTTGCAGGCGGCGGGCATCATCGGCACCGAAGTCGAGGATCGCGACCTGCTGAGCCTGCCAGCCGAAGTCATCGAGGTGGTGCTCACCAACAAGAACCTCGCGGGCAAGACCGTCAAGGAAATCTCGGAACTCGAAGCCGTGCGCCAGCTGGGCCGCGGCGTGTTCCTGCGCAAAGTGGTGCGCGGCGGGCACGAGATGCCGATCAACTGGGGCTTGAAGCTGGACCGCGGCGATCACCTGTTCATCCTGGGCGCCAAGCGCGACGTGGAGCGGGTGGTCGACAAGGTGGGCTACGTCGACCGTCCCACCGAGCAGACCGACATGGTGTTCGTCGGCTTCGGCATCCTGCTGGGCGGCCTGTTCGGCTCGCTGGTGCTGACCGTGAGCGGTATCCCCATCACCTTGTCGACCTCCGGCGGTTCGCTGATCGCCGGCCTCATCTTCGGTTACCTGCGGTCGGTGCATCCGACTTTCGGGCGGGTGCCGGAGCCCGTGCATTGGTTCCTGACATCGGTCGGCCTGACGGCCTTCGTGGCGGTGGTCGGCATCAGTTCGGGGCCGGGCTTCGTGCTGGGCTTCCAGCAATTGGGGGCCAAGCTGTTCGTCGCCGGCATCATCGCGACCAGCGTGCCGATGATTCTGGGGGTGTTCATCGCCCGCTACATCTTCAAGTTCCACCCCGCCATCGTGCTGGGTGTCTGCGCCGGCGCCCGCACCACCACGGCGGCTATCGGGCAGATCACCGAGACCGCCAAGAGCCAGGTGCCCGCGTTGGGCTACACCGTGCCTTATGCCATCGGCAATACCTTGCTCATCATCTGGGGCATCGTCATCGTCATGTTGATGACCTAGCGGGAACGTCCCGCCCGCGCAGCGCGGGCGGGGCATCAAGCGGATACGGGGAAAATCCCCGGCAAGCGCCTGTCAAATCGCAAACCAGGAGTACTGAATAATGGCTTCCACCGCGCCTCTCACCGTCAGCCTGGCCTCGGCCCTGAAAACCACCCGTTCCCGCCAGCGTGACCTGGAGCAACTGTCGCCGTTCGAACTGAAGGATTACCTGATCACCCTGGCCAAGGACAGTCAGCAGACCGCCGCGCTGACCATGTTGAATGCCGGTCGCGGCAACCCCAACTGGATCGCCACCGAACCGCGCGACGCGTTCTTCCTGCTGGGCCAGTTCGCCATGAAGGAAGCGCGCCGGGTGCGCGACGACGGAATTCTGGCGGGCATGCCGCCCAAGAAGGGTTGCGCCGACCGGTTGCGCAAGTTCCTGTCCAAGAACAAGGGCGCCGCCGGCGCGGATTTCCTGGCCGGGGTGCTGGAATACGGCGTCAAGATCAAGAACTTCGTGCCGGATGAATGGATCCATGAACTGACCGACAGCATCATCGGCGACAACTACCCCGTGCCGCCGCGCTCGCTGGTGCACCTGGAGCAGGTGGTGCACGACTACCTGATCAAGGAAATGTGCGACGGCCGCCCGCCCAAGGGCAAGTTCGATCTGTTCCCGGTCGAAGGCGGCACGGCGGCCATGTGCTACATCTTCGACTCGCTGATGCAGAACGGCCTGCTCAAGCAGGGCGACACCATTGCGCTGTTCCTGCCCACCTTCACGCCTTACATCGAGATCGCGCACCTGGAGCGCTTCCAGTTCAAGATCGTGGCCATCAATGCCAGCAGCGTGCGCGCTGACGGCACGCATGATTGGCACTATCCGGCGTCGGAGATCGCCAAGCTGGAGAACCCCAAGATCAAGCTGGCGGTGACGGTGAACCCCAGCAATCCGCCTTCCGTCGCCTTCAGCCCGGTCGAGATGAAGCAGATCGTCGGCCTGATCCGCAAGAATCCGGACCTGGTGCTGGTGACCGATGACGTGTATGGCACGTTCGTGCCGAACTTCCGTTCGCTGATGGCCGAGGTGCCGCACAACACCATCTGCGTCTATTCGTTCTCGAAGAATTTCGGTTGCACGGGCTGGCGCCTGGGCGTGATCGCCACCCACGAGAAGAACACGATGGACCGCCGCATCGCCGAGCTGCCCGCGTCATGGAAGCAGCGTCTGAACAAGCGCTATGGCGCCATGACGATGGAACCCGAAAAGCTCAAGTTCATCGACCGGATGGTGGCCGACAGCCGCAACGTGGCGCTGAACCACACCGCCGGCCTGTCGCTGCCGCAGCAGGTGCAGATGGGCTTTTTCGCGTTGTCGCACCTGCTGGACCTGAAGGATGCGTACAAGCACCTGACGATGCAGATCGTGCGGGCTCGCCGCGACGCGCTGTGGCGCGGCCTGGGCGCGCCGCTGCCGCCGGAAGACCCGATGCGCGGCTGGTACTACGTCGAGCTGGACTTCATGGTGTGGGCCAAGAACACCTATGGCGACGCCTTCTGCAAGTACATGACGACGAACTACGAACCGGTGGACTTCCTGTTCCGCCTGGCCGAGAAGTCGGGCGTGGTGCTGATGGATGGCGGCGGCTTTGGCGGCCCGCCGTGGTCCATCCGCATCTCGCTGGCCAACCTGGACGACGGCGATTATTCCAAGATCGGCAAACATATGGTCGAGGCCGCCACGGAATACGTCGAGGCCTGGAAGGCCGGTCAACTGGTGCGTTCGGGTCCCACCGCGGGCAAGGGCCAGACGGTCAAGGCATCGGCCGCCAAGCGCAAGGCCGGTGGCAAGAACGCCGCCAAGAAGGCCGTGAAAAAGGCGGTGAAGCAGGCCGCCAAGGCGGAACGTTCCGCCAAGAAGGCCACGGCAGGCAAGTAGCAGGCAGCGGCAACCACCAGGGCGACATGACCTTATGACGTGCTCAGTCGGGTTTTTCAATAGCGTTCCCATCGCGGTGCTGTTCCTGACGGTGGGGTTGGGATACCTGATCGGCAAGCTCAAGGTCGGGCCGATTCAACTGGGCGGCGTGTGCGGCACGCTGATCGTCGCCCTGTTGATCGGCCAGACCGGCTGCCAGATGCGCGGCGACCTGAAAGAGGTCGCGTTTGCCCTGTTCATCTTCGCCATGGGCTACTCGGGCGGGCCGCAGTTCTTTGCCAACCTGAACCGCTCCAGCCTGCGCTACATCCTGCTGCCGGTGATCGAAGCCTTGCTGGTGCTGACCATCGTGCTGGCGGCCGTGCCGCTGTTCGGGCTGGACGCGGGCACCGCGGCCGGCCTGGCGGCGGGGGCGGCGACCGAATCGGCGGTGGTGGGCACCGCCGCCGAGGCGCTCAAGCACCTGGGCCTGCCCGATGCCGACGTGCAGCGCATGGAAGCCAATATCGCCACGGCCTACACGCTGACGTATCTGGTGGGGCTGATCAGCATCGTTTTCTTTACCAGCCAGGTGGCGCCGGCCCTGCTGCGCATCAACCTGCGCGAGGCATCCAAGGCGCTGGAGGAAAAACTGGGCGTGGCTTCGGGCGAAAGCGAAGACAGCAATCTCCCGACGTTGCCGCGTCTGGTGGGGCGTTCGCACGTGGTCAAGGACGCTGACGGCAAGACGGTGGCCGAGGTCGAGGCGGCCCTGGGCGGGCGCACGGCCATCAGCCGCATCCTGCGCAATGGCGAAGCGGTCGAACCTGTGCCCGATGACGCGCTGGCAACCGGCGACATCGTGGTGGTGCTGGGACTGAGGCGATTCGCGTTGCGCGCCGGCTCGGTGATCGGCCCGGAAATCCAGCTGCCCGAGGCGCATGCCGACGATCTGCAGTTGAGCGAACGGGTGGTGATCGTCAGCAAGAAGTCCGTCAACGGCCACACCTTGGGTGAACTGGCGCAGCGGCCGGGAGCCAAACAGGCTCGTGGCGTGTTCCTGCAATCGATCCAGCGGTCCGGCCACCTGTTGCCCGTCACGCCCGCCACGGTGCTTCAGTACGGCGACCTGGTGACGCTGGTGGGCGCCGAACCGGAACTGTCCGTGGCGGGGGCGGCGCTGGGCAACGAGCTGCGCCGCAGCGGCGTGACCGATCTGGTGTTCCTGGCATTCGGCATCCTGGCGGGGCTGCTGGTGGGGAGCCTGAGCGCCCGGCTCTGGGACATTCCGGTGTCGCTGGGCAGTGGCGGTGGCGCCCTGGTCAGCGGCCTGGTGTGCGGCTGGATCAACGCCAAACGGCCCGCGGTGGGGCATATGCCCGATCATGCCGTCCAGTTGCTCAAGGACCTGGGGTTGGCGATTTTCGTGGCCTGCGTCGGCTTGTCGGCGGGGCCCGAGGCGGTGTCGCTGATCCGCGACCACGGTGCCGTGCTGCCCCTGATCGGGCTGCTGGTCTCGCTGGGGCCGGCCTGCCTGTCACTATGGGTCGGCCACAAGCTGCTCAAGATTGAAGGGCCGTTGCTGGTGGGGGCCATTGCCGGCCAGCACGTCAGCACGCCGGCCATCAGTGCGATCCTGGGGGCGAGCGGCAGCGCCGTGCCGCTGCTGGGCTATACCGTCACCTACGCCATCGCCAACGTGATGCTGCCGGTGCTGGGGCCGATCATCGTGTCGCTGGCCCATCACCTGCGTTGAGGCGCCGGCGACTTTGCGGGCTGCACGCCCGCAAAGCGCGGCTGAGGGTTTAAGATCGGTTAGGGAAACCACCAAGACCGCCCATCGACCCGCGCCATGCGTGTCACCGAAGGCGGCGCCCCCCCGCACACCGCCCCGCCCGCCGTCACGGACGAGAGGCTCATGGAGACACGATGCCCTACCTTACCCCGCTGCAGGACTTCCGCTTTGCGCTGAAAGAACTGGCCGGCCTGGACGACGTCCTGAAGCTGCCCGGCTTCGAAGAGGTGACGCCCGATCTGGTGGATGCCATCCTGGAAGAAAACGGCCGCTTCGTCGAGCAGGCGATTGCCCCGCTGAACGTGCCGGGCGACACCCGGCCGCCCGTCTGGAACGACGGCCACGTGACGGCAACGCCCGGCTATGCGCAAGGATTCAAGGACTATGCCGCCGGGGGCTGGCAGGGCCTGCAGCATCCGCAGGCCTGGGGCGGACAGGGGCTGCCCAAGCTGGTCGCCGCCGCACCCGGCGAAAACATCCAGGCGGCCAGCCTGGCGTTCTCGTTGTGCCCCATGCTGACCGATGGTGTGATCGAGGCCATCCTGACCGTGGGCTCCGAGGAGCAGCGCAAAAAGTTTGTCCCCAATTTGATCGGCGGCAAGTGGACGGGCACCATGAACCTGACCGAGCCGCAGGCCGGTTCGGACCTGGCCCAGGTGGCCACCCGCGCCGTGCGCCAGGAAGACGGTACGTACCGGCTGTCCGGCCAGAAGATCTTCATTACCTATGGCGAGCACGACCTGGCTGAAAACATCATCCACCTGGTGCTGGCACGCACGCCGGACGCCCCGCCGGGGGTGAAGGGCATTTCGTTGTTCATCGTGCCCAAGTTCCTGGTGGGGGCCGACGGCAGCCTGGGGGCGCGCAACGATGTCTGGTGTGCGTCGCTGGAGCACAAGCTGGGCATACACGGCAGCCCCACCGCGGTGCTGCTGTATGGCTCGGGCAAGGGCGAGGCGGGCGAGGGCGCGGTCGGTTACCTGGTAGGCGAGCTGAACCGCGGGCTGGAATACATGTTCATCATGATGAACGCCGCCCGGTATTCGGTGGGGCAGCAGGGCATCGGCGTGTCCGAGCGTGCCTACCAGCACGCGCTGGCCTATGCGCGCGAGCGGGTGCAGGGGCGGGCGGTGGAAGGCTCGGCCGCACCGGTCGCCATCGCGCGCCATCCGGACGTGCAGCGCATGCTGCTGACCATGAAGGCGCTGACCGAGGCCGCGCGGGCCGTGTCCTACGTGACAGCGGCGGCGCACGACAAGGGCACGCATCATCCCGATCCCGAGCAGCGCGCCCGCAACCGGGCGTTCTATGAATACATGGTGCCCATCGTGAAGGGCTTTTCGACCGAATCCGCCGTCGAAGTGGCGTCGCTGGGTATCCAGGTGCACGGCGGCATGGGCTACATCGAAGAGACCGGCGCGGCGCAGTATTACCGCGATGCCCGCATCCTGCCCATCTATGAAGGCACGACCGCGATCCAGGCCAACGACCTGGTCAGCCGCAAGACGCAACGCGATGCGGGCGCCACTGCCTTCGCCGCCATCTCTGCCATGCGCGAGACGTTGCG
This sequence comes from Achromobacter sp. NCFB-sbj8-Ac1-l, assembly GCF_052695805.1. Classification (NCBI taxonomy): domain Bacteria; kingdom Pseudomonadati; phylum Pseudomonadota; class Betaproteobacteria; order Burkholderiales; family Alcaligenaceae; genus Achromobacter; species Achromobacter sp. NCFB-sbj8-Ac1-l. Next base: position 1,630,688 of record NZ_CP199812.1, read on the forward strand.
GGCCGTCGAGGCCGAATCCTCGCGCGCCTCGGCGCCCGAGCGTGACGGGCTGCGCCTGCTGCGTGACAACCTGGACAGCGCCATCCAGGCCTACGAGGCCGGCGTGGAGTTCATCCTGGAGCAATCGGCCGCGAACATCCGGGCCGTCTATTCCAGCAGCGTGCCTTATCTGATGCTGGCTGGCGTGGTGCATGGCGGCTGGCAGATGGCGCGCGCCGTGCTGGTGTGCCGCCGGCGCCTGGCCGCGGGGTCGACCGATCCGCTCCACCGCGAGAAGCTCGCCACCGGATTGTTCTACGCGGCGCACATCCTGCCGCGTGCCCTGGCCCTGTCGGCCGCGGTGCGTGCCGGGGTAGTGGCCGATGCCTGCGGGGCCGCTGCGAATATTGCATAAGGTTATATGCCTTGCGTATTTCCCCTGCAACAGGTTTGATGGAAGAATCGTTTTCACGGGCGGCTCCTGCCGCCGCCGGAACGATTACCCGGCTGGTCACCGGGCCTGGAGGCCAGCCGGTTCCGTAAACCTGAATGCGCACGAGAGGAGACACCATGAGTCATCTACGCCTGGGCGATACCGCCCCCGATTTCGAACAGGAATCCTCGGCCGGCCCGATCCGCTTCCATGAGTATCTGGGCAATAGCTGGGGTGTCCTTTTTTCGCATCCGGCCGACTTCACGCCGGTCTGCACGACCGAGCTGGGCTACACCGCCAAGCTGGCCGATGAATTCGCCAAGCGCAACGTGAAGGTGCTGGCCCTGTCCGTGGACGGCGCCGATTCGCACAGCAAGTGGATCGAAGACATCAACGACACGCAGTCCACCAAGGTCAATTTCCCGATCCTGGCCGACAAGGACCGCAAGGTGTCCGAGTTGTACGACATGATCCACCCGAACGCCAACGCCACGCTGACGGTGCGCTCGGTGTTCATCATTGATCCGAACAAGAAGGTCCGCCTGACCATCACGTACCCCGCCAGCACGGGGCGCAACTTCAATGAGATCCTGCGCGTCATCGACTCGCTGCAGCTGACCGACAGCCACAGCGTGGCCACGCCGGTCAACTGGGAAGACGGCGACGACGTGATCATCGTGCCGTCCCTGCAGGACGAAGCGGTGATCAAGCAGAAGTTCCCGAAGGGTTACAAGGCCGTGCGTCCGTACCTGCGGATTACGCCGCAACCGAATAAGTAAATAAGGAAATCGTGCGCAAGGCGGCGCGTGCCGCCTTGCCCGATTTCGGCGGGCAGTGCCCGTACAGCCGCGTTTTCCCCTGGGAAGGCGCGGCTTTTTTGCGTTCCGGGGGGCGCCGCCGACCGCCGCGCTATATGCCTGGGAGCGATGAGCAATCAAAGAATGATTCGTTCCGTTCAGATCAGGCGCCCGGCAAACTTGCTTCCACATTGCCAAACATGGGAAGGGAGCAAGGAATGTCTTTCAGGAAAGCGGGTTGGTTGGCCGCCTTGGCCGCAGTGACGGTGTCCTTTGCCGCGATCGCGCCGGCCCAGGCACAGCAGAAGCAGACCCTGTTGAACGTGTCCTACGATCCGACGCGCGAACTGTACCGCGCCATCGATGACGCCTTCATCAAGCAATACAAGGAAAAAGCCAACGTCGACCTGACGATCCGCCAGTCGCACGGCGGTTCGGGCCGCCAGGCGCGCTCGGTCATCGACGGGCTGGAAGCCGATGTGGTGACGCTGGCGCTGGCCTACGACATCGATGCCATCGCCGACCGCGGCCTGGTGCCCGAGAACTGGCAGGCGCGCCTGCCGCAGAACAGCTCGCCGTACACCTCGACCATCGTGTTCCTGGTGCGCAAGGGCAACCCCAAGCAGATCAAGGACTGGGACGACCTGGTCAAGGACGGCGTGCAGGTGATCACGCCCAATCCGAAGACTTCGGGTGGCGCGCGCTGGAACTACCTGGCGGCGTGGGCCTACGCGCTGGAAAAGAACGGTGGCAGCGAAGAGAAGGCGCGCGCCTATGTCGGCGACCTGCTCAAGCACGTGCCGGTGCTGGATACCGGCGCCCGGGGCGCCACCACCACCTTCGTCGAGCGTGGCGTGGGCGACGTGCTGCTGGCCTGGGAAAACGAGGCCTTCCTGGCGCTCGAGGAACTGGGGCCGGACAAGTTCGACATCGTGGTGCCGTCGCTGTCCATCCTGGCCGAACCGCCCGTGGCCATCGTCGACAAGATCGTCGACAAGAAGGGCACGCGCGCCGCGGCCCAGGCCTATCTTGAATTCCTGTACACCCCTGCCGCGCAGGAAATCATCGCCAAGAACTACTACCGCCCGATCGACAAGACCGTGGCCGCCAAGTACGAGAGCAAGTTCCCGAAGGTCAAGCTCGTGACCATCGACGACAAGATCTTCGGCGGCTGGCGCAAGGCGCAGAAGGACCACTTCAGCGACGGCGGCACGTTTGACCAGATCTACCAGCCGCAGAACAAGTAAGCGGACCACCAGCGGACGACGGCCATGACTTCAGCCTCGATTCCGACGGCAAAGGGCGCGCAGGCGCCTTTTGCCGTTCGGCGCAACAGCCCGGGCGTGCTGCCCGGTTTCGGCATTTCCATGGGCTACGCGGTGCTCTATCTGAGCGTGCTCGTGCTGATTCCCCTGGCAGCATTGCCGATCAAGAGCGCCTCGCTCGGCTGGCAGGGCTTTTGGGACGCCGTGACGGCGCCACGCGTGGTGGCGTCTTATCAGCTGACCTTCGGCGCGTCGCTGCTGGCCGCGTTGGTGAACCTGGTGTTCGGCACGATCGTGGCCTGGGTGCTGGTGCGCTACCGCTTTCCGGGCAAGAAGATCCTGGACGCACTGGTCGACTTGCCGTTCGCGCTGCCCACGGCGGTAGCCGGCATCGCGCTGACGGCGCTGTATTCCGAGAAAGGCTGGCTGGGCGCGCCGCTGGCCGAGTGGTTCGGCCTGAAGGTGGCGTTCACGCCGCTGGGCATCGTCATTGCGCTGATCTTCATCGGCGTGCCGTTCGTGGTGCGCACGGTGCAGCCGGTGCTGGAAGACGTCGAACGCGAGATCGAAGAGGCGGCGGCCAGCCTGGGCGCCGACCGCTGGCAGACCATCCGGCGCGTGCTGCTGCCGACCATCCTGCCGGCGCTGATGACCGGGTTCGCGCTGGCGTTTGCCCGCGCGGTGGGGGAATACGGATCGGTGGTGTTCATCGCCGGCAATATGCCGATGGTGTCCGAGATCACGCCGCTGCTGATCATCGCGAAGTTGGAGCAGTTCGACTACGCGGGTGCCGCGGCGATCGCGACCGTGATGCTGGTGTTGTCCTTCGTGCTGCTCTTTGTCATCAATCTGCTGCAGGGCTGGCAGGCCCGCCGCGGCCAAGGGAGACAGGCATGAGCGTTGCGGACCGTCCCGCCCACCTGACCGAGCCGCGCTGGGTGCGCGGCATCCTGCTGTTCCTGGCGCTGGGTTTCCTGACGCTGTTCCTGCTGGTGCCGCTGGCCGCCGTGTTCGTCGAAGCCTTCCGCAAGGGCTGGCAACTGTATCTCGATGCCATCGTCGAGCCCGACGCCTGGTCGGCCATCCGGCTGACGTTGCTGGTGGCCGCCATCGCGCTGCCGGTGAACCTGGTGTTCGGCGTGGCCGCCGCCTGGGCCATCACCAAATTCCAGTTCCGCGGCAAGCAGTTCCTGATCACCCTGATCGACCTGCCATTCTCGGTGTCGCCCGTGGTGGCGGGGCTGGTGTTCGTGCTGCTGTTCGGCACGCAGGGCTGGTTCGGCAGCTGGTTGCAGGACAACGACATCAAGATCGTCTATGCCGTGCCGGGCATCATCCTGGCCACGCTGTTCGTAACCTTTCCGTTCGTGGCGCGTGAGCTGATTCCGCTGATGCAGGCGCAGGGCAGCGAAGAGGAGCAGGCCGCGTTGACGTTGGGCGCCAGCGGCTGGCAGATCTTCTGGCGGGTGACCCTGCCCAACATCAAGTGGGGCCTGTTGTATGGCGCGATTCTCTGCAATGCGCGCGCCATGGGCGAGTTCGGCGCGGTGTCGGTCGTGTCCGGCCAGATCCGCGGCCTGACCAACACCATGACCCTGCACGTGGAGATTCTCTACAACGAATACCAGTACTCGGCGGCATTTGCCGTGGCCTCGCTGCTGGCGCTGCTGGCGCTGGTGACGCTGGTGGCCAAGAACGTGGTCGAGTGGCGCAATGCGCGCTACCTGCGGGCCGCCGAACTGCCGGTCGAGTATCCCGGGCCCGCGACGGCCATCAAGCCGGCCGCCGCCTGACGCGGCCGGCCAGACGGAGACAAGCATGAGCATCGAAGTTCGCAACCTATCCAAGCGTTTCGGCCAGTTCCGGGCGCTGAACGACGTATCCCTGCACATCGAGACGGGCGAGCTGGTGGCGCTGCTGGGGCCTTCGGGCTGCGGCAAGACCACGCTGCTGCGCATCATTGCGGGGCTGGAATCGGCCGACAGCGGCAGCGTGCTGTTTGCCGGCGAGGACGCGACGTCCGTGGACGTGCGCCAGCGCCAGGTGGGATTCGTATTCCAGCACTACGCGTTGTTCAAGCACATGACCGTGTTCGAGAACGTGGCCTTTGGACTGCGGGTCAAGCATCGTTCGCAACGGCCCGCGGAAGACCAGATCCGGCGCAAGGTGCATGACCTGCTGGGGCTGGTGCAACTGGATTGGCTGGCGGACCGCTACCCGGCCCAGCTGTCGGGCGGCCAGCGCCAACGCATCGCCCTGGCGCGCGCCTTGGCGGTGGAACCCCGCGTGCTGCTGCTGGACGAGCCGTTCGGCGCGCTCGACGCCAAGGTGCGCAAGGAGCTGCGTCGCTGGTTGCGCCGGCTGCACGACGAACTGAATGTGGCCAGCGTGTTCGTCACGCACGACCAGGAAGAGGCGCTGGAGGTGGCCGACCGGGTGGTGCTGATGAATGCGGGCAAGATCGAACAGGTGGGCACGCCGCGCGAAGTCTGGGAAGAGCCGGCCACGCCGTTCGTCTACGGCTTTCTGGGCGACGTCAATCAGCTTCAAGGCGTGGCCAGCCGGGGCGTGTGGGAAGGCGCGGGCCTGTCGCTGCCGGCGCCCGAGCTGGCGCAGGCCGAAAACCAGCGTGCCACCGCCTATGTGCGGCCGCATGAACTGGATATCGAACGCTATCAGGCCGGCGGTGCCGGCATCCCGGTACGCCTGGCCCATGCCTATCTGGCCGGTCCCAGCGCCTATCTGGAACTGACGCGCCAGGACTCCGACGCCATCATCGAGGCCGAGGTGCCCGAGCACCTGTACCGGGAATTGGGCCTGAAAGATGGCGAAACCTTGTTGGCCCGTCCGCGGCGGGCACGCATTTTTGCGGTGCAATCATGACCACGACCGAACTGTCTTCGCAGGCCGGGCTGGATGCCGATCCGGTGCTGGCGGCGCGCTGGGCTGAACTGACGTCCCGCCTTGCGGCTATCCCACAGCGCTATCCCGACGCTGCGCTGGCCTCGTCCCTGGCGGCCGAGGACATGGTGCTGACGCACGCCATCTATGAATCGGGGCTGGACCTGGAGGTCTTCACGCTGGACACCGGCCGCCTGCACGCCGAAACGCTGGGGGTGCTGGATGCCGTGCGCCAGCGCTATGGGCGCGACGTCACCGTGTATCGGCCGGTGGCGGCCGCCGTCGAGCAGCACGTGGCCGAGCACGGCGCCTTTGCCTTCTACGAAAGCGTGGACCTGCGCAAAGCCTGTTGCCAGATTCGCAAGGTCGAGCCGCTCAAGCGTGCGCTGGCCGGCCGGGGCGCCTGGATCACGGGCCAGCGGCGGGCGCAGTCGACCACGCGCGGCGAACTGCACCTGGAAGAAGACGACAAGACCTTCGGTCTCTACAAGTTCAACCCGCTGGCCGACTGGAGCGAAGCGGATGTCTGGGGCGTCATCCGCGCCCTGGGCATTCCCTACAACCCGTTGCACGACCAGGGCTATCCGTCCATCGGCTGCGAACCCTGTACCCGCGCGATCCGTCCGGGCGAAGACCTGAGGGCGGGGCGGTGGTGGTGGGAGTCGTCGGACTCCAAGGAATGCGGCCTGCACGCAGGCAACCGGGTCATCAGCGTCGTGCCGGAACGCGCGTGACGCTCGCCACCCATCAGAAATCTGTTTTAGGGGAATACCTATGTCCGCAGTGATCCAACGCAGCCACCTGGACTGGCTGGAATCGGAAGCCATATTCATCATGCGCGAGGTGGCCGCCGAGAGCGAAAAGCCCGTGCTGCTGTTTTCGGGCGGCAAGGACTCGGTGGTGCTGCTGCGCCTGGCCGAGAAGGCCTTTCGCCCCGGGCGCTTCCCGTTTCCGTTGATGCACATCGACACCGGCCACAACTTCGACGAGGTCATCGCCTTTCGCGATGCCCGCGCCGCCGAGCTGGGCGAGACGCTGATCGTGCGCAGCGTGGAAGACTCGATCAAGCGTGGCAGCGTGGTGCTGCGCCGCGAGACCGATTCGCGCAACGCGGCCCAGGCCGTGACGCTGCTGGAGGCGATCGAGGAATTCGGCTTTGACGCCTGCATCGGCGGCGCCCGCCGCGACGAGGAAAAGGCGCGTGCCAAGGAGCGCATCTTCTCGTTTCGTGACGAGTTCGGCCAATGGGACCCGAAGGCCCAGCGCCCGGAACTGTGGAGCCTGTTCAACACGCGGGTGCATCGCGGCGAGAACATGCGGGTGTTCCCGATCTCGAACTGGACCGAACTGGACGTCTGGCAATACATCCAGCGCGAGCAGCTGGCCCTGCCGCCCATCTATTTCAGCCATGAGCGCGAGGTGATCCGGCGCAAGGGCTTGCTCGTGCCCGTGACGCGCCTGACGCCGCCGCAGGACGGCGAGACGGTCGAGCGCCTGCCGGTGCGGTTCCGCACGGTGGGCGATATCTCCTGCACCTGCCCGGTGGCGTCCGACGCCGCCGACACCGCCGCCATCATCGCCGAGACGGCCGTGACCGATATCACCGAGCGCGGCGCCACGCGCATGGACGACCAGACTTCCGAGGCCTCGATGGAGCGCCGCAAGAAAGAAGGCTATTTCTGATTGCACGAGCGGCCGGCGCAGCGCCGGCCACAGGGGACGCACATGAATGCAGTAAACGATTCTTTTCTTTCGGGCGCCGGCACGGGCGTGCTGCGCCTGATCACGGCCGGTTCGGTCGACGACGGCAAATCCACGCTGATCGGCCGCCTGCTGTATGACAGCAAGGGCGTGTTCGCCGACCAGCTGGATGCGATCTCGCGCGCCAAGTACAAGCGCGTGGCCGAAGGCGGCATCGACTTCTCGCTGCTGACCGATGGCCTGGAGGCCGAGCGCGAGCAGGGCATCACGATCGACGTGGCCTACCGCTACTTCTCGACGCCCGCCCGCAAGTTCATCATCGCCGACGCGCCGGGCCACGAGCAGTACACCCGCAACATGGTGACGGGCGCGTCCACGGCGGACGTGGCGGTGATCCTGATCGACGCCACCCGCGCAGCCGATGGCAAGCTCTTGCCGCAGACCAAGCGCCACAGCACCATCGCTCGCCTGCTGGGCATCCGCCACATCGTGGTGGCGGTCAACAAGATGGATCTGGTGGACTGGGACCGCGCGGTGTTCGAGCGCATCCGCGACGCCTATGCCGACCTGGCGGGCAAACTCGGCATCGCGCACTTCGATGCGCTGCCGCTGTCAGCGCTGAATGGCGACAACGTGGTGACGCTGTCGGACAAGACGCCCTGGTACACGGGGCAGCCGCTGCTGACGCTGCTGGAATCGCTGGACCTGTCCGGCGATGGCCGCAGCGGCCCGCTGCGTTTTCCGGTGCAATGGGTGGCGCGCCACGATGGCGATCGCAAGGACGACTTCCGCGGCTATGCGGGCCGCATCGCCAGCGGCGTACTGCGTCCGGGCGACGAGATCGCCGTGCAGCCGTCGGGTGTGACGGCGCGCGTGCGCGAGGTGCGCGTGTTCGACCGCGTGCTCGATGAAGCGGTGGCCGGCGATTCGGTCACCTTGGTGCTGGACCGTGATGTCGACGTGTCGCGCGGCGACGTGATCGTGCACGCGCAGGCGCAAGCGCAAGTCGCGCGCGAGTTCGAAGCCGAGCTGTGCTGGCTCGACACGCAGCCGCTGAATCCTGCGCGCAAGTATTTGCTCAAGCATGGCACGCGACTGACATCGGCGAAGATTCGCGCGGTGCTGTCTCATCGCGATATCCACGAACTGCAGGAAGTGCAGAACACGGAAGGCACGCTGCGCATGAACGACATCGGTCGCGTCACGTTCACTACGCGTGAAGCGTTGGCGGTCGATCGATACGACGATGTGGCAGCGACCGGCGCCTTCATTTTGATCGACGAGGCCACGCATCAGACGGCGGCGGCGGGCATGCTTCGGTAAACCGCAGGAGGGCCGGAAAACAACGCCCCAAGGGTCGTGAAATGGGGTGTTGTTTTTATTCCAAACCTAATGCTGGTGCGGGTTTCCGGGCGATATCGCAAGATGAAATCGAATTCTCCGGACGGCGTCTTCGTCTTGCGGTAAAGTGGGGCTGTCTTACGAAAAGGCTTTTGGTGCTTGTCAAAACCACTGTGTTTTTGTACAGTAGTTTTCATGGCACGCACCGATCATTCTTTTCCCGCCGGTTCTGGGTCCCCGGCTGCCGCCCCCGCCGCCTTGCGCGGTCGGGGTGCGGTTACTAATGTTCGGCATCGCTTTCAGCGCGATGACCGCGTGCAGGTCGACGACGGCTGGTCCGCTTCGGGTCTCCCGGCTGATTTCGTCGATGCTGTCCCCGATATTTCCCCCAAAGTCATTCCCATCCTGCCCGACGCCCGACTGGCGCCCGCGGCCCCCAAGACGACCGTCACTGCCGAAGAAGCCCGCAAGATCCTGTCGCGCAATGATTCGCCCGACATTCCCTTCGACGTGGCAGTCAACCCGTACCGCGGGTGCGAACACGGCTGCGTCTACTGCTATGCCCGGCCCACCCATTCCTACCTGGGCTATTCCCCCGGGCTGGACTTCGAAACCCGCCTCGTGGCCAAGGCCAATGCGGTCCAGGCGCTGCGGGCCGAAATCAGCCGGCCGGGGTACAAGCCGTCGCCCATCAATATCGGGTCGGCTACCGACGCCTACCAGCCCATCGAGCGCGATTGGCGCCTGACGCGCGGCATGCTCGAACTGATGCTGGAAACCCGGCACCCGGTCACCATCGTCACCAAGAACGCGCTGGTCGCCCGTGACCTGGACCTCCTGGCTGCGCTGGCCGAACAGAAGCTGGTGGTGGTCTACATGAGCATCACCACGCTGGACGCCGGCATGGCCCGCACGCTGGAACCGCGCGCCGCCGCGCCCTGGCGCCGCCTGGAAGCCGTGCGCAACCTCACGGACGCCGGCGTGCCGGTCGGGGTGCTGGTGGCGCCCGTTATCCCGTTCATCAACGACGACGCCATGGAACACATCCTGCAGGAATCCAAGGCGGCCGGCGCGCATTACGCCAGCTACACCGTCATCCGGCTGCCCTGGGAAGTCAAAACCCTGTTCGAAGACTGGCTCAACGCACACTACCCGGATCGCGCCCAGCGCGTGCTGCACCGCATCGAAGACCTGCGCAATGGCCGCCGCAACGATCCCAACTTCGGCTCGCGCATGCGCGGCACCGGCATCTGGGCCGACCTGCTGCGCCAGCGGTTTGCCGTGGCCACCCGCAAGCTGGGCCTGAACCGCCATCGCCTGGCGCTGGATACCGACCGTTTCCAGCCGCCCTTGGCGGCGGGTGGCGCCGACTCCTTGTTTTCGGCGGCCGCCGGTGTGCCCGATTCCCCCGTTTTCCTATCCCCGGTTGGCGCGAAAGCGTCTTCAGGGGTCCCTTTTTCCAGCGTCCCGCCTGCGGGCGGCGCCTTGGTGCGCGGCGAGCGCCAATGGCGCGCCGTGGCTGCCGGGCAGCTGTCCTTATTTGACTGACGCCTGGGTGTCGGACGGCCGCTGTCGTCCGTCTGGCTGGGCCGCTGTTATTACCCGTCGATCCTGACTGTCGTTTTTACCGCGCTACCAAGGAGTTCCTATGAACACCGCTCAACTTTCCGTCCTGCCGGACGATCTTGCCGCCGTATCGCTGACCCCGCTGCGCCGCGCCGTGCAACGCGTCCGGACGTTTGGCGCCCGTTTCAGCGAACTGGCCATGCCCTGGACGGCCGCGCCCGGGGCGGATGGCCGGGTGAGGGATCAGACGCGGAGGGCGGCCGGCGCCGTGCCTGCCGGGACGGCGGGGACTCAGGCCGGCAACGGCAGCCGCAGCGGCACGATGCCGGGCAAGTGGCCTTTTCCGCCGGCATCCGCCGACGTCGCGGCGCCTGCTGCGGGCAACGTCGTACGGGGCCCGCGTGAACGCAGCCTGGGCAACGCCACGGTCGAACCGGTCTCCGATCAGGTCAGCGTCAAGAGCATGGTCGTGGATGTGGTGCTGGTGCTGGCATGGGGCGCAATGATCCCGGCGTTGATGTGGCTGGGCGCGGCCGGCGGATTCTGACTTCGTCGGGTTCAGGTCGAACCCAGCAGCACCACCCCGGCCAGGATCGACAGGCAGCCGGCCAGCCGGCCCGGCCCCACTTTCTCGCGCAGCAGGAACATGCCGGCCAGGGTGCCCAGCATCATCGACATTTCCCGCGCGGGGGCCACCAGGCTCAGTGGCGCGCCATTGCGCAGGGCATACAGCACCAGGATGTAGCCTAGCGGCGACAGCAGGCCCACGGCCAGCGCCAGGTGCCAGTGGCCGCGCATGGATTCCCAGGCCTGGGCGCGTCGGCGCAGCATGTGGGGAGTCATCATGGTGGTGCGGGTCACGCAGGTAAACCAGTCGAACAGCACCGGGCTGATCAACAGCACCTTCACGCCATAGGCGTCCACGACGGTGTAGGCGGCAATGAACAGTCCGATCACCATGCCCCAGCGCACGCCCACCCAGGCCTGGGGGTTGCGGAAAATCGACAGCCGACCTTGCGTGGCGATCAACAGCACGCCGATCACCACGCACAGCATGCCCGCGATGCCGGTGCCCGTGGCGGGTTCGCGCAGCAGCAAAAAGGCGCCGGTGGTCGAGAGCAACGGGCCGGTGCCCCGGGCGATCGGGTACACCACCGACAGGTCCGCCACCTGGTAGCCGCGCTGCAGGCACAGGCTGTAGCCCAGATGCAACAGGCTGGACGTCAAAATGGCCCCCACCACAGGCCAGGTCCATGTCATGCCGTCGTGCAGCAGCACCCACACCACCCAGGGTGCGTACAGCACCGAGGCGCATAGCCCGTAGGCAAACACGAAGGGGGCGCCCACCATGGCCGCGCGCTTGGCGAGTAGATTCCACGTTGCGTGGGCCATCGCCGCCAGGACGACCAATATCAGGGACGAATACGACATGGGGAAAGACAGCGTCTTGTGACGTGTTTGTTACAGGAACCGCTAGGGTACCGCAAAGCGATAGGCAGGCCGCCATGTTACCTGACGCCCCGGGCAAATTTTGGTGTAGAATCATTGGTTTGCCAAATCTCATCCTCTGCTTGCGGTACAAGGCCAATGGGTTTTAACGGCCTAACCAACATCGAACGGCAAAGCGTTTTAGTCCGCAAAGGCACGATGATCTAGGAGTTCTCATGAACCTTATCGCTATCCTGGAACAGGAAGAGATTGCCCGCCTGACCGGCGGCCAAGCCAAGCCTGAATTTGCTCCCGGTGACACCGTCATCGTGAGCGTGAACGTCGTTGAAGGCACCCGCAAGCGCGTGCAGGCCTTCGAAGGCGTCGTGATCGCCAAGCGCAACCGCGGCCTGAACTCCGCGTTCACCGTGCGCAAGATTTCGTCGGGTGAAGCCGTGGAACGTACGTTCCAGCTGTACTCGCCGCAAATCGCCGGCATCGAAGTCAAGCGCCGCGGCGACGTGCGCCGCGCCAAGCTGTACTACCTGCGCAACCGCTCGGGCAAGTCGGCGCGTATCAAGGAAAAGCTGGTCAGCAAGCAAGCCTCGGCGGCTTGATCGCTTATCGGCACACGGCCCTACCAGTGTCGGACGCACACGCCATCCAGCGTTTTCGTTCGGCACGGGTTTCCGGGTTAAAAAGGCACCTGCGAGGGTGCCTTTTTCTTATTGAAAAGCCGAATGTCTGATTCCTCGTCTTCTGCTCGGCCCAGGCGGCCGCTGGCGCGTCCCGGATTCGATCCTGCGTCGCAGCCATGGGTCGTCGCCAACGATTCCCTGCCGGCGGTGCCCGCCAACCTGCTGACCCCTGATCTGCTGCGCGGCACGCTCAGCCAGCCGTCCACCTGGACCCTGGAGCTGTCACGCGACAACGATCTGCGCTATCCCGGCCGCGAAGGCGTGCCCGTGCCGGCTGCCGTGCTGATCCCGCTGGTCACGCGTACCAACGGTGTGCACATCATGCTGACCCAGCGCGCCGCGCACCTGCATGACCATGCGGGGCAGGTCAGCTTTCCGGGCGGACGCATCGAAACCAGCGACGCCACCCCGATTGCCGCGGCGCTGCGCGAGGCGCAGGAAGAAACCGGTTTGCCCGCCAATCACGTCGAAGTGCTCGGCAGCATGCCGCCCTATCTGACGGCGACGGGGTTTTCGATCATTCCGGTGGTGTCGCTCGTGACACCCGGTTTCCAGTTGGCGCCTGATGCGTTCGAGGTGGCCGAGGTGTTCGAAGTGCCGCTGGCATTTCTGATGGACCCGGCCAACCACCGCCTGTACGAGGCGCGGCTGGACGATGGCCGGGTACGCCATTACTACGGCATGCCCTATGGCCGGCACTTCATCTGGGGGGCCACGGCCGGCATGTTGCGCAACCTTTACCACCTGCTGCGCAACGGCTTTCAGCCGCGCTGAAGGACTGTGCGGCCTGCCGCCAGCGTGGCAGGCAGAACTCAGCCGGGATCGACGTGCCAAGGCGTCGATGCGCCCCGGCAGCCGCCGCCGACGGCTTAGTAGCGCTGCTGACCCGCCAGGTTTTCTTCCAGGATGCGCTGGTACAGCGCATAGCGGGCCGGGTCGATCTTGCCCGCTTGCAGCGCCGCGACCACGCCGCAGCCTGGCTCGTGGCGGTGGGTGCAGTTGTAGAAGCGGCAGGATTCGATCGGTAGGGTGAATTCCGGAAAGCCCCGGATGATGTCTTCGCGCGTCAGGTGCTGCAGGCCGAAGGCCTGGAACCCGGGCGAATCGATCAGGTCGCCACCGGGGGCCGGCAGATGATACAGGCGCGTGCTGGTGGTGGTGTGCTTGCCCATGTCCAGCGCCGTGGAGTGTTCGCGCGTGGCGGCCAGGGCGTCGGGGATCAGCGCGTTCAGCAGCGTGGATTTGCCCATGCCGCTTTGCCCCAGCAGCAGGTTGGTGCGGCCCGCCAGGCGCGGGGCCAGCACGGTATGCACTTTTTCGGGTTCGAGCGCGCTCAGCTCGACGATGTCCACGCCCAGCGCGGCGATGGGCGCAAGGCGCGCGCGGGCGGCGGGCAGGGCGTCGACGAGGTCGGTCTTGTTCAGGATGATCAGCGGGGCGATGCCGGCGCTCCAGGCGCCGGCCAGCGCGCGGCCGGTCAGGTCGTCGGAAAACGTGGGTTGTACCGCGACGACGATCAGCAACTGGTCGACGTTGGACGCAAATTGCTTGGAGCGCATTTCGTCTGACCGGTACAGCAGGTTGCGCCGCGGCAGGATGGCGTCGATGGCGCCTTCGTCCTGGCCCTGGGGCGTGATGCGGACCCGGTCGCCGACGGCGGCGCCGGCCTTCTTGCCCCGCGGGAAGCACTTGCGCAGGCTGCCGTCGGCGAGTTCGACGGTGTAGTGGCGGCCGTGGGCGGCAATGATGCGGCCTTCGTTGGCCGTGTTGGCCGGTGCGCTGTCTTGCGGCGCGCTGGCGAAGGTGGCTTTGGAGCGGTCGGACAGGCTCATGCCGCGTGCGCCGTCAGGTGGCGGATGCGCACGGCGGCGGGGGGATGGCTATCGTAGAAGGCGGAGTGCACGGGATCGGGTGTCAGGGTGGCGGCGTTGTCGTCGTAGAGCTTGACCAGGGCGGATACCAGGCGGTCGGGCGAGCTTTGCTCGGCCGCATAGCGGTCGGCTTCGAATTCGTCGCGGCGCGAATACCAACTGGCCAGCGGGGTGAAGATGAAGGTGAAAACGGGAATGGCCAAAAAGAACAGCAGCAGCGCCATGGCATCGTTGCGCCCGCCCAATTGCGGCAGCACGCCCAGCCCTTCATAGAACCAGGGCTGTTGCGACACCCAGCCCAGGATGGCGAAAAAGCCCAGGGCGGCGGCAAAGCTGAACAGGATGCGCTTGATGATGTGGCGCTTGGCGAAATGGCCCAGTTCGTGGGCCAGCACGGCTTCGATTTCGTCGGCGTTCAGGCGGGCCAGCAAGGTGTCGAAGAACACGATGCGGCGCGAGCGGCCAAAACCTGTGAAATAGGCGTTGCCATGCGCCGAGCGGCGTGAGCCGTCCATGACGAACAGGCCATTGAGCGCAAAGCCGCAGCGCTGCGCCAGGCGCTGGATGCGGCCGGCCAGTTCGGGGTCGGACAGCGGCGTGAATTTGTTGAACAGCGGCGCGATGAACATCGGGTAGATGATGAGCAGTGCCAGGTTGAAGGCGGTCCAGAGGGCCCAGGCCCATACCCACCAGTACTGCCCGGCGCTGCCCATCAGCCAGAGCACCGCGGCGGCCAGCGGCAGGCCCAGCACGGCGGCGACGAGCAAGCCCTTGAAGGCGTCGGACAGGAACAGTTCGGGCGTCATGCGGTTGAAGCCGAAGCGGGCTTCGAGCTTGAACTGGCGCCACAGCGTGAAGGGCAGGCCCAGCAGGCCGAGCAGCAGCGCCACGGCGACCAGCAACAGCATCTGGCGCAGGAAGTCATTGCTGGTAAGCTGGCCGACCAGGAGATCAATCGCCTGCAGCCCGCCCATCAGCGTCAGGCCCACCAGCAGGATGGCGTCGTAGGTGCGTTCGAGCATGCCCAGCTTGACCCGGGCCACCGTGTAGTCCGCCGCCCGCTGGTGGCTGGCCAGGCCGATTCGGTGCGAGAATTCAGGCGGCACCTGGTCGCGGTTGCGCGCCACGTGGCGGATCTGCCGGGTGGCCAGCCACATGCGCACGGCGATATCGGTCAGCAGGAAGGCAACGAACAGCAGTGTGAACATGGGCAATGCGGCAGGCTCAAGTAGGTATGTGCGAAAATCGCGTGTTTTATAGGCAAATTATATGGCTGTGAACGAAAACCGCCTGGTCTGGCTCGACATGGAAATGACGGGCCTGGACCCTGAAAAAGAACGCATCATCGAGGTCGCCGTGGTGGTGACCGAAGCCGACCTGACCGTGGTCGCCGAAGGCCCCGTGCTGGTGGTGCACCAGCCCGACAGCCTGCTCGACGCCATGGACAACTGGAACAAGTCCACCCACGGCAAGAGCGGCCTGATCGACAAGGTGCGCGCGTCGACGATTTCCGAATACCAAGCAGAGGATACGCTGTTGGCGTTTCTTGCGCAGCACGTGCCGGCCGGCAAGTCGCCCCTGTGCGGCAACACCATCAGCCAGGACCGCCGTTTCATGTTTGCTTACATGCCGCGCCTGGAACAGTTCTTCCATTACCGCAACCTGGACGTCAGCACGCTGAAGGAATTGGCGCGCCGCTGGGCCCCCGCGGTATACAAGGGGTTCGAGAAGAAAAGCCGCCACGAAGCGCTGGCCGACATCTACGAATCCATCGACGAACTCAAGTACTACCGCGAGCATTTCCTCAAGGTGTAAGCCTCATGGCGTCCTTTCCCGTTACCCAGATACGCCAGGCCGAACAGCTGGCCTTGGCGCAGGGGCGGGAACTGATGCCCATTGCGGGCGCCGCCGCGGCCGACTTCATCGCCTCGCGGTTTGCCCCGCCCGATCGGGTGCTGGCGCTGGCCGGCCCCGGCAACAACGGCGGCGATGCGCTGACCGCGGCCACGCGGCTCAAGGCGCTCGGCTTCGCGGTGGATGTGGTCATGCCGGCCGGATCGGGCGCCTTGCCGCCTGATGCCGCCCGCGCCTGGCAACAGTGGTGCGATGCCGGCGGCGCGGCGCTCGCCGTCT
Source organism: Achromobacter sp. NCFB-sbj8-Ac1-l (assembly GCF_052695805.1). Lineage (NCBI taxonomy): Bacteria > Pseudomonadati > Pseudomonadota > Betaproteobacteria > Burkholderiales > Alcaligenaceae > Achromobacter > Achromobacter sp. NCFB-sbj8-Ac1-l. Next base: position 1,646,801 of record NZ_CP199812.1, read on the forward strand.
TGCCCGACCCCGACCCCGACCTCAACCGTTACGCCGTCATCATCGACGGTCTGTTCGGCATTGGCCTGAACCGTCCCCTGGAAATCTCCTGGCAGGTCCTGATCGACCGCGTCAATGCGGGCGCTGCGCCGGTGCTGGCGCTGGATGTGCCCAGCGGCATCGATGCGGATACCGGCCGGGCGCTGGGCCGGCCCGTGCGCGCCCGCTGGACGCTGTGCTTCATTGCCATGGCGCGCGGGTTGGAGGCGCCGGGAGAGGGCCGTGATGCGGCGGGTGAATGCCACGTGCATGATCTGGGCGTGGCAATGCCGCCGCCCGCGACCACGGGCTGAACCGTTGCCGCTCGCGTGCGCCGGTCAGGCGGCTTGCGGTCGTCCGCCGAAGCGCGACTCGCCTTCGGCCTTCAGGGGCGTGTAGCGCGCGTTGTCCTTGCCCGCCAGGGCGTCCAGGTGGGCTTCCGAGGCATCGAAGACCCGCCAATAGATGCGCCCGCACAACTCGCGCGCCGCGTGGCCCGGCCAGTTGTCCGGCAGCATGGGCGTGGGCAGTTGGGGGTCATGCAGCACGATCCGGCGCCAGCTATGCAGCAGCAGCACGCGTGCAATGAATGCCTCGGCGGGCGCCGGGGCGTCTTCCAGCAGCTTTTCCAGCGGACCGAAATTCTTGATGAATTGCCGGTATTGCTCGGCCACGTCGTCCAGGTTCCAGCATTGCGAGGCCAGGCTGGCGATGGGCAGGCCGCCCGCCCCGGCCAGGTCGCGTGCGGACAGCACCAGGGCGCGGTCGGGGATACCCAGCTTTTCCAGGATTTCGTGCGCCGCGCGGGCCTCGGTATGCGGATGGGCGAACAGGCCCGGCGCGATCATGCCGAAGCCTTCCCAGACCAATTCGCGGCGCAGCTCGGCGCGCTCGGCCAGGCCGTTGCCGGTGCGGGGCAGGGCCACCAGCGTCCATTCCCCGTTCCAGTCACGCGGAGCGCCCTCGTAGATGCGCTGCGAGGCGTGCGCGGTATGGCGTGCGCCGTGTTCGGAAATCAGGTAGAGGCTTCGCCGGCCGTGGCGTTCGGACTGCAGCCAGTTCTGCGCCACCAGCCGGAAAACGCTGGTGCGCAGCAGGCGTTCGTTGATGCCCAGGGGGGCCAGCAGCTCGATCAGGTCGCCCAGCCAGATGGCGCCGCCATGCAGCGTCAGGGCGTCTCCCAAGAGGCTCACGCACAGGGATTTGGCCCGCGGCGGATCGTTCTTGATCAAGCGTGACAGGTAGCGGTCCAGGGGCGACTGAGGGTTTGCCATAAGGGGGGCCAGGGACGGCCGGTATCGGGATCCTCGATATGATACATAAATCCAATGTGATACAGATTTGAGTTTGACAATGGTTTTTTTGTATTAAATAATCCACCTATGACATGACGGCACTGCGCGACGTTTGCTTTGCGTTTGCGCAAACCGTCTCAAGGAGACAACCATGTACGCTCAACTCGTCGAAACCGGCGTCAAGCAGGTCAAGACCGCGGACCAGCTCGAAGGCCCGGAACAGACGTTCCAGCGCCGCATCGACGATGGCGTGCGGATCGAGGCCAAGGACTGGATGCCCGAGGCCTACCGCAAGACGCTGGTGCGCCAGATCTCGCAGCACGCGCACTCTGAAATCGTCGGCATGCTGCCCGAAGGCAACTGGATCACCCGCGCGCCATCGCTCAAGCGCAAGGCCATCCTCCTGGCCAAGGTGCAGGACGAAGCCGGCCACGGGCTCTACCTGTACAGCGCCGCCGAAACCCTGGGCGTGTCGCGCGACGACCTGATCGACGACCTGCACGCCGGCCGCGCCAAGTACTCCAGCATCTTCAATTACCCCACGCTCAGCTGGGCTGACATCGGCATGATCGGCTGGCTGGTCGATGGCTCGGCCATCATCAACCAGATTCCGCTGTGCCGCTGTTCCTATGGCCCGTACGCGCGGGCCATGGTGCGCGTCTGTAAGGAAGAGTCCTTCCACCAGCGCCAGGGCTACGACCTGCTGATGCAGATGTGCCTGCACGGCACGCCCGAACAGAAAGCGATGGTGCAGGACTCCCTGAACCGCTGGTGGTGGCCGGCGCTGATGATGTTCGGCCCCTCTGATGCCGACTCGCCCAACAGCGCCCAGTCGATGGCCTGGAAGATCAAGCTCTTCTCCAACGACGAACTGCGCCAGAAGATGGTCGACCAGACCGTGCCGCAAGCCGAATTCCTGGGCCTGACCGTACCGGATCCCGAACTGAAGTGGAACGCCGAACGCGGCCACTACGACTTCGGCGAAATCGACTGGTCCGAGTTCTATGCGGTGCTCAAGGGTAATGGCCCCTGCAACCGCGAGCGCCTGGCCGCGCGCGTCAAGGCGCACGAAGAGGGTGCCTGGGTGCGCGACGCCCTGGTCGCCTACGCCGACAAGCAGGCCGAACGCAAGGCCGCCTGAACCCGGCCGGGCCCGCCCCGGCGTCTCCACCCCGTCACCCATTCATACCCGGGCGCCGCGCGCCCGGCATTCGAGGATATCCATCATGAGCAAAGACTGGCCTCTGTGGGAAGTGTTCATCCGCAGCCAGCACGGCCTGGCGCACAAGCACGTGGGCAGCCTGCACGCCCCCGATGCGGAAATGGCGATCAACCACGCCCGCGACGTCTACACCCGCCGCAACGAAGGCCTGAGCATCTGGGTCGTGCGCGCCGCCGATATCTCGGCCAGCAGCCCCGGCGACAAGGACCCCCTGTTCGAACCGGCCAACAGCAAGGTCTACCGGCATCCCACGTTTTTCCCGATGCCCGAAGAAATCAAGCACATGTAAGGCGGCGGGGGAGACATGGACAAGACTTTCTTTGAATACCTGCTGCGCCTGGGCGACAGCTCGCTGATCCTGTCGCAGCGGCTGGGCGCCTGGACCGGGCACGGCCCCATCCTGGAAGAAGACCTGGCGCTGACCAACACGGCGCTGGATTTGCTGGGCCAGGCCCGCATGTGGCTGACGCTGGCCGGCGAAGTCGAAGGCGCCGGCCGCGACGAAGACGCGCTGGCGTATCTGCGCGACGCCCACCAGTTCCACAATCCGCTACTGGTCGAGCGGCCCAATGGCAACTACGCCGACACCATGGCGCGCCAGTTCCTGTTCGACGTGTGGCACTACTTCCTGCTGCAGCGCCTGGCCGAGTCGGCCGACGAGCGCGTGGCCGCCATCGCCGCCAAGTCGCTCAAAGAGGTCACCTATCACGTGCGGCGTTCGTCCGACATGGTGGTGCGCCTGGGCGACGGCACCGACGTCAGCCATGCCCGCATGCAGGCGGCCATCGACGACGCCTGGCGCTTCACCGGTGAACTGTTCGCCGACGATGCCATCGACCAGGACATGGCGGCGCGCGGCATCGGCTGTGAACTGGCGGCCCTGCGCGCCCCCTGGGAACAGCATGTGCGCGAAGTGCTGCAAGAGGCCACCCTGACGGTGCCGGATGCTGCGGCCGCGGACCACCTGGCCTACCGGGGCGGCCGGCAAGGCAAGCACACCGAAGAACTGGGCTACCTGCTGGCCGAAATGCAGTTCCTGCCGCGTGCCTATCCGGGAGCCTCCTGGTGAACGCGCTGGCGCCCATGTCCATCGACCAGGTCTACGCCTGGCTGCAGGAGGTCCCCGACCCGGAGATTCCCGTGCTGTCGGTGGTCGACCTGGGCGTGGTGCGCGAGGTGTCCTGGGACGGGCAGGCCTGTGTGGTCGTCATCACGCCCACCTATTCCGGCTGCCCCGCGATGCGCGAGATTACCGAAGACATCCGCCAGGTGCTGGCGCGCCACGGCATCGGCGAGGTCCGCGTGCAGACCCGCCTGTCGCCCGCCTGGACTACCGACTGGATGAGCGAAAAAGGGCGTGCCGCGCTCAAGGGCTACGGCATCGCCGCGCCCGCGCAGCAGGCCATCGACATCTCGGGCATCAGCCGGCGCGCCGCCGGCCCGGCCATCGAGTGCCCGCGCTGCGGTTCGCGCGATACGCGCCTGGTCAGCAATTTCGGCTCGACGTCGTGCAAGGCGCTGTATCGCTGCGTCGCCTGCCGCGAGCCCTTCGATTATTTCAAGACTCACTGAGCGTGGTTTCCCATGAGCCTGAACCAATTCCATTCCCTGAAGGTGGCCTCGGTGGCGCGCAACACGCGCGATGCGGTGGTCGTCACCTTTGACCTGCCCGACACGCTGGCCGATGAGTTCGCCTTCCTGCCCGGGCAATACCTGACGCTGCGTACGCAGTTGAACGGTGAAGAACTGCGTCGTTCGTATTCGATCTGTTCGGCGCCGCGCGACAAGCTCTTGCGCGTGGCCATCAAGAAAGTCGACGAAGGCGCGTTTTCGAGCTGGGCCAACCATGAACTGCAACCGGGCCAGACGCTGGAAGTGATGGCGCCGGCCGGCAACTTCACCGTCGACTTCTCGCCCGAGAACACACGGCACTACGTGGCATTCGCGGTGGGCAGCGGCATCACGCCGGTGTTCTCGCTGGTCAAGACCGCGCTGTCGACCGAACCCCACAGCAAGTTCACGCTGTTCTTCGGCAACCGCGCCTCGTCGGCCGTGCTGTTTCGCGAAGAAATCGAAGACCTGAAGAACCTGTACATGGAACGGTTCTCGCTGGTCTACGTGATGAGCCGCGAAACCCAGGACATCGAGCTCTTCAACGGCCGCCTGGATGGCGACAAGGTCGACCAGCTGATGTCGGCCTGGATGAGCCCCGAGGATATCGATTACGCTTTTGTGTGCGGTCCGCAGACCATGACCGAAAGCGTGGTCGAGCGCCTGCAGGCTCGCGGCATCTCGAAGGCGAACATCAAGTTCGAACTGTTCGGCGCGCCCAAGGGCCCGCGGGCGTTGCGCACCGGGCAGGAAGCCCGCCAGGCCCCCGGCAAGGGGCAGTGCGAGGTGACCGTGGTGCAGGACGGCCACAGCCGCAAGTTCGTCATCGACAAGAACAAGGACAGCGTGCTGGATTCGGCGCTGGCGCAAGGCATCGAGCTGCCGTATTCGTGCAAGGGGGGGGTGTGTTCCACCTGCCGTTGCAAGGTGGTGGAAGGCGAAGTCGACATGGATGCCAACTTCGCCCTCGAAGATTACGAGGTGGCCCGGGGTTTCATCCTGAGCTGCCAGAGCTTTCCGGTTAGCGACCGCCTGGTCATCGATTTCGACCAGGAAACCTGACCGCCGCGAGACAAGTCATCGGTTCCGGCCGGTCTGGCCGGGCAGAGAATATTCAATATTTGGAGAGACGCAGTGTCCCAGAAATTCTTCGAACGCCATCAAGCCCTGCTGGAACAGGCCCTGGCCGCCGCCTCGCTGCGCGGCTACTGGAGCCCGTTCGCCGAATCCCCCAGCCCCCGCAACTACGGCGAAACCGCCAACGATGACGGCCGCGCCGCCTTCGAAGCGTTGCAGGGCAAGCCGTTTCCGCTGACGCAGCACGATGCCGACGGCACCGTGGGCGGCGAAAAGTCCCCCTACGGTTTCGACCTGGGCATCACCTATCCCCACGTGCCGGCCCCCAAGCTGGTCGCTGCCGCCAAGCGCGCGCTGGCCGACTGGCGCCGCGCCGGCCCGCAGGCCTGGGTGGGCGTGTCGCTCGAGATCCTGGCCCGCCTGAACAAGCTCAGCTTCGAGATGGCCTACGCGGTGCAGCACACCACCGGCCAGGGCTTCATGATGGCCTTCCAGGCCGGCGGCCCGCACGCGCAGGATCGCGGCTTTGAAGCCGTGGCGTATGCCTGGCAGGAAATGTCGCGCATTCCGGGCGTGGCCATCTGGGAAAAGCCGCAAGGCAAGAACGAGCCGATCCGCATGGAAAAGCACTTCACCGTGGTGCCGCGCGGCGTGGCCCTGGTGATCGGCTGCTCGACCTTCCCGACCTGGAACGGCTATCCGGGCCTGTTCGCCAGCCTGGCCACCGGCAACACCGTCATCGTCAAGCCGCACCCGGGCGCGATCCTGCCGCTGGCACTCACCGTGAAAGTGGCGCGCGAAGTGCTGCAGGAAGCCGGTTTCGATCCGGACGTGGTGCAACTGGCCGCGCATGCTGCCGACGAAGATACCGCCCGCCAGCTGGCGCTGGACCCGGCCGTCAAGATCATCGACTTCACCGGCAGCACCGCCAATGGCGACTGGCTCGAGAACAACGCCCGCCAGGCGCTGGTCTACACCGAGAAGGCCGGCGTCAACCAAGTCATCATCGATTCCGCCACCGACCTGAAGGGCGTGGCGCGCAACCTGGCGTTCTCGCTGGCCCTGTATTCGGGCCAGATGTGCACCGCGCCGCAAAATATCTACGTGCCGCGCGACGGCATCCAGACGCCCGAAGGCCGGGTCAGCTTCGATGAGGTCGCCGCCGCCCTGGGCGCCGCGGTCGACAAGCTGGGTGCCGACGCCGCCAAGGCCGTGGAACTGACGGGCGCGATCCAGAACGAAGGCATCGTGGAACGCATCGAAAAGGCCCGCGCCCTGGGCATGCCGGTGGTGGCCGACAGCCGCGCGCTGGTCCATCCCCAGTTCGAGAACGCCCGCGTGCGCACGCCGCTGGTGCTGCGCACCGAAGCCGGCAACGCCGCCATCAGCCAGGAATGGTTCGGCCCGATCGCCTTCGTGGTGGCCACCGATTCCACCGCGCACAGCATCCAGCTGGCGCGCGACAGCGTGATCCAGCACGGCGCCTTGTCGCTGTCGGCCTACACCACCAACAACGAGGTGGCTGAGCAGGTGCAGGACGCCGCCGAAGAATCCGGCGTGTCGCTGTCGTTGAACCTGACGGGCGCGGTCTTCGTCAACCAGACGGCCGCCTTCAGCGATTTCCACGGCACCGGCGCCAACCCGGCGGCCAACGCGGCGCTGTCCGACACGGCCTTCGTCTCGAACCGCTTCCGCGTGGTGCAGACCCGCCGTCACATCTAAGCGGCGGACCCGGACATGAACTATCAAGACATTCAGTTCGAACTTGCCAACGGCATTGCGCGCCTGACGCTGAACCGCCCGGACAAGCTCAACAGCTTCACCGCCAACATGCACGGCGAAGTCGCCCACGCCCTGACGCGCGTCGAAACGGAAGGTGCGCGCGTGCTGGTGCTGACCGGCGCCGGCCGGGGTTTTTGCGCCGGCCAGGACCTGAGCGAGCGCAAGCCCGCCCCGGACGGCACGCCCCCTGACCTGGGCGAGACCGTCGAGAAGTTCTATGGCCCGCTGGTGCGCCGCCTGAACGCCTTGCCGCTACCCGTGGTGGTGGGCGTCAATGGCGTGGCGGCGGGGGCGGGCGCCAACCTGGCGTTCGCCGGTGACATCGTCATCGCCAAGGAATCGGCCAACTTCATCCAGTCGTTCTGCAAGCTGGGCCTGATCCCCGACACGGGCGGCACGTTCGTCCTGCCGCGCCTGGTGGGCCGTGCGCGCGCCATGGGGCTGGCGATGCTGGGCGACAAGCTCAGTGCGCGCCAGGCCGAAGCCTGGGGGCTGATCTGGCAGTGCGTCGCCGACGACGCGTTCGATGCCACGCTTGATCAGCTGGCGCAGCATTTCTCGCGCGCCCCGACCAAGGGTCTGGCCTTCACCAAGCGGGCCCTGCAGGCCAGTCTGGACAACGACCTGGCGACCCAGCTGGACCTGGAACGCGACATGATGCGCGAACTGGGCCGCAGCGCCGACTACGCCGAAGGCGTGGCGGCCTTCCTGGGCAAACGCGAACCGCAGTTCAAGGGGCAATGATGAGCACGCACGTTCCGCCTGTCGAGGTGCCGGCCGATCCCCAGGAACTGGCGCAGGCCGTGGGCACGGTGATGTACGCCGGCGACGCCGCGTCGCAAGGCCTGGACATGAAGGTCGAGGAAATGGCGCCGGGCTACGCCCGCCTGACCATGCGGGTGCGTCCCGACATGCTCAACGGTCACAAGACCTGCCATGGCGGTTTCATTTTCGCCCTGGCCGACAGCGCCTTTGCCTTTTCCTGCAATTCGCGCAACGTCAGCACCGTGGCCTCGGGCTGCACCATCGACTACCTGGCGCCGGGCTTCGAAGGCGATCTGCTGACGGCGGTGGCACAAGAGCGTTCGCTGGCCGGGCGCACCGGCGTCTACGACGTCACCGTGACCAACCAGGATGGCCGCAACGTCGCGTTGTTCCGCGGCCGTTCGTACCGGATCAAGGGGCAGATCGTCGGCACGCCCGCCGAAGGCTGAACCCGCCCATCCACCCAATACAAGGCCGCCGGACGAGGCGCGCGCGGACGGAATCCGCGTCGCCCGGACCGGCGTAAAGAGAATTCCAGGAGAGAGATAACCATGTCCAACACCATGAGCAAGCCGGGGCTGGACCCCATCGAGCATGCCAGCCAGGACGAACTGCGGGCGCTGCAGCTGCAGCGCCTGAAGTGGTCGGTCAAGCATGCCTACGACAATGTGCCGCACTACAAGAAGGCCTTCGACGAGGCCGGCGTGCACCCGGACGATCTGAAGCAATTGTCCGACATCGCCAAGTTCCCCTTCACCACCAAGAAGGAACTTCGCGAGAACTATCCGTTCGGCATGTTCGCGGTGCCGCGCGAGCGCATCTCGCGCATCCACGCGTCCAGCGGCACGACGGGCAAGCCCACGGTGGTCGGCTACACCAAGGGCGACCTGGACAACTGGGCCAACCTGGTGGCGCGCTCGATCCGCGCGGCCGGCGGCAAGCCCGGCGACACGGTGCACGTGGCCTACGGCTACGGCCTGTTCACGGGCGGCCTGGGGGCGCATTACGGGGCCGAGCGCCTGGGGTGCACGGTCATCCCGATGTCCGGCGGACAGACGGAAAAGCAGGTGCAGCTGATCAACGATTTCCGTCCGGACATCATCATGGTCACGCCCTCCTATTTCTGCAATATTCTCGAAGAACAGCGCCGCCAGGGCATTGATCCGCGTCAAAGCTCGCTGCGCATCGGCATCTTCGGCGCCGAACCCTGGACCGGCCAGATGCGTGCCGACATCGAAGCCGAAGCGGGCATCGACGCCGTCGACATCTACGGCCTGTCCGAAGTGATGGGCCCCGGCGTGGCCAGCGAGTGCGTCGAGACCAAGGACGGCCCGGTCGTCTGGGAAGACCATTTCTACGCCGAGATCATCAATCCGGACACGGGCGAGCCCGTGGCGGACGGCGAGCCGGGCGAACTGGTGTTCACCTCGCTCACCAAGGAAGCGATGCCCATCATCCGCTACCGTACCCGCGACCTGACCCGCCTGTTGCCGCCGACCGCGCGCAGCATGCGCCGCATCGGCAAGATCACCGGCCGCAGCGACGACATGCTGATCGTGCGCGGCGTGAACATGTTCCCGACGCAAGTCGAGGAACTGGTCCTGAAGATCGCGCAACTGGCGCCGCACTACCAGTTGGTGCTGTCGCGCACCGGCAATATGGATGAACTCGAGATCCTGACCGAAGTACGCGCCGAGTTCTCCAGCCTGTCGGACGCGGAACGCGCCGCCCTGGGCAAGCAATTGCAGCATGCGGTCAAGACGCACATCGGCGTCAGCGCCCGCATCCAGGTGTCGGAATCGGGCCACGTCGAACGCACCTTGACGGGCAAGGCGCGTCGTGTGATCGACAAGCGGCCCAAGGGCTGAGGCGGGCGCCGCGCACAGGCGGTGCAACGGCGCTCAGTCGCAGCAAAAAAGGCAGCCGTCGGCTGCCTTTTTCCATGATGGGTCCCGTCTATTTCGCGACGGCGCGCACGATGTGCCGGTACCAGAAGTGCAGCAGCGCGGCCGACAACGCCAACCCCACCATTGCCATCAGCCACATGCTGCCGGCGCCTTGGGGGGAGCCGGGCACCAGGACGTTGCGCAGCCCGTCCAGGCCGCCACGTCCCGGGCCGAAGCCAAACCACCAGCCGCCGACGAGGCCGACCCCGGCCAGCGCCACCGTCTGCAGCAGCAAGGGCACCACGGCCACCTTGTAGGCCCGCAGCAGGTACGAGTTGATGCATTGCATCGAGTCGAACAGGTGGAACAGCGGCAGCACCGCCAGCAGCGTGGTCGCCACCGCGGCGACCTGCGGATCACCCGTGTAGGCGGCCAGGATCAGCGGCCGCCCAGCCAGCAGCACCACCGCGGTCAACAGCGCCCCCATCAGGCCCAGCACCAGACCGGCCATGCCGGTGCGGTGGGCATGCGCCAGGTTGCCGGCGCCGATCGCCTGCGCCGTCAACGCGGCAGTCGCCACGCCCAGCGCCATCGGCATCATGTAGCACAGCGCCGCCAGGTTCGACATGATCTGGTGGCCGCCGGTGACGTACGTGCCCTCGCGCGCCACCAGCAGCGCCATGAAGGTGAAGGCGGACACTTCCACCAGGTACGAGCCGCCCATCGGAATGCCCAGGCGCAGCAGTTCCTTCAGCGACTTCCAGTCGGGCCGGCCCACGTGCAGGTGGAAGCGGCGGTAATAGCGGTCATGCGTCACCACCCACAGGCCCAGCCCCAGGCTCATCCAGGAGACGACCGCCGTGGCCAGCCCGGCGCCGGTTGCGCCCATGGCGGGCAGGCCCAGGTTGCCGTAGATGAACAGCCAATTGAAGAAGGCCTTGAAGCCGATGGCGGTCAGGTTGATCGCCATGACCAGCTTGGGGCGCGACACCGACGTGCCCAGCGCGTAGATGGTGCGAAACACCAGGGCGGCGGGCAGCGCCAGCACCAGCGCGCGCAGGTACGATGCGATGCGGTCGCGCACGGCGGGGTCGACATTGCCCGACATGGACAGCCACAGATCCGGGAACAGCATCAGGATGGCGCCCACTGCCGACAGGCCCAGCGCCAGCCAGACTCCCTGGCCCCAGCTGCGCCCGACTTCCAGGTTGTTGCCGGCGCCAAAGTGCTGCGCCAGGATGGGGATGAGCGCGTGGACCACGCCCATCAGGCCTACGAAGATGGTGATGTAGATGGAGGCGGACAGCGCCATCGCCGCCAGGTCGGTAGCGCTGGCGTGGCCGGTCATGGCGGTGTCCAGCACGCCGAACGAAATGCCGGCCCATTGGCTGATCAGCACCGGCCAGGCCTGTTTGGCGATGCCGCGCAGGGTGGCGCCGAACGAGATCGGCGCCGCGAGGGGAGGGGTCATCGGTTGGGGCCGACGCGCAGCAGGCGGAACACCTCCTGGCGGTCGGCGCGACGCCCGCCCTGCCACAGCACGTCGGCGCTGTCGCTATAGGCGGCGGTGTTGTCGCGCAGGCTCTGGTTGGTGGTCTGCTGCAGCACCAGCGTGCACTTGGAGTCGAAGGTGAACGTCAGATTATTGAAAATCAGGAACGAGGCGCGCTGGCCGCTGCCCAGGCTGAGTCCGCGCACGCATTCACCGGGGCGAGTGTTCTGCGCCACGGCCTGGGCAAGTTCACCCGATACCGTGCGGTAGCTGCGGGCGTAGTCGACCGCGGGCTGCCACAGCAGCACCAGCAGGATCCAGGTCACGGTCAGGCCGCCGGCCGACAGCACCGTGCCGCGCCACAGGGCCTGCGGCTTGACGCGCAGGCGCCAGACCACCAGCGCGATCCAGCTGAGGGTGAAGACGACCGCCAGGGCGAAGGCGCCCCAGGAAATCACCGGCTCGTAGCCGGTCGTCTGGCGGCCGATGTTGCGCGAAATCTGGGCGGGCCACTGAAAATGCAGGGCGATCCAGCCCAGCCAGGCGGTGGCGGCCGTCAGCGAAAAACACATCACCGCGAACCAGTCCAGCGTATTGACCACGCCGCGCCGCAGGGTCGGCAGCGAGAACGCGCCCAGCACCGCGCACGGCACGGCCATCAGCACGTATTCGGAGTCGCTGGCTTCGTCCAGCCCGAACAGCACCAGCGCCGCGCAGATCAGCAGCATCAGCGGCAGCCAGATGTGCGGGGCGTAGATCCAGGCGCGCCAGCGCCAGATGGCCAGGAGCGCCAGCGGCCAGGTGGGCCACAGGTACCACGGCAGGTCCCGCAGGGTGCGGCCCACGTCACGCCACGAGGGCACTGCAAACGACGACAGGTTCCAGCTCTTCCAGTTGCGGATCCAGTATTCGCTGCTTTGGCTTGCCGGTATCCACCAGGCCAGGATCAGCGCCGCCGCGATCAACGCGGCCCAGGGCAGCCAACGCTTGTGCTTCCACAGCGGGCCGCGCGGATAGAAGGCGAGCAGGGCGGCGACCATGATCGGCAACGCGCCGACCCAGCCCCGCGTGAGGAAACTGGCGGCGACCGCAATGCCCAGCGTGGTGGCGCCCGTGACGGGACGATCCACCGTGCGCGCCATCGAATAGAAGGCCAGCGCCTGGCATGCCATGATGGCCGGCACGACGGTGGTTTCGTGGGTGCGCTGCAGGATGCCGACGGTGGCCAGCAGCAGCAGCAAGGCGGCGTCGGCCAGCATGCGGCCGTAGTCGCGCGGTTCCGGCTCGCCGCCGAAGGGCAGGGCCAGCGGCTGGGCTTCGCTGCGACGGCCCAGCAGATAGGTGCCATACCAGACGCTCATGGCCGTAATGCCGAACCACAGCAGGTTGGGCAGGCGGCCGGCCGTGATGTCGCCGATGAAGGGGCCGAACAGCCAGATCGACACCGCGCCCACCCAGGTGATCAGCGGGCCTTCTTCGGCATGGGCCAGGTGCCCCACTTGCGGCAACAGCCAGGTGATGCCGCCTTCGCGGATGGCGGTGATCATCGTGGCCAGGCCGACCGCGTCATCCGTTTTCCACGGGTCGCGCATGAACAGGCCTGCCACGATGTAGGCCAGCGCCAGCCCAAGCAGAATCAGCCTGGGCAGCTTTGCGGTGGCAACCGACGTGAGTCGGGCCGGAGTGGAAATGGAAAGTGGGGACACGGGCGTTAATGTAACCGAGTGATCGGGAAGCGCCAGCCCCTGATGTGATGATGAGCAGGGCCCGGGGAAAAAAAAGCAGCCCGAAGGCTGCCTTTTTGCTGTGACTCCCGCAGGAGCGACAGGATCAGGAAGCGGACTTGACCGTGCCGGCCGTACGGGCGAAACGGGCGCGGAACTTTTCCACGCGGCCGGTTTCGACGATACGCGTCTGGGCGCCCGTGTAGAACGGGTGCGATTCGGAGGTCACGTCGCACTTGAAGAGCGGGTACGTCTTGCCATCGAGTTCGATGGTTTCGCGCGTGTGGACCGTCGAACGGGTGATGAACTTGTTGCCCGTTTGCAGGTCGGCGAAGACGACTTCGCGGTATTCGGGGTGAATGCCTTCTTTCATGGTGCTTTCCTAGGGCTCAGACAAGAGCCGTTCAAAAGTTAGGGTCGCCAGCAGGATCGCGCGGGTTGCCACTGTGGGTTGCCACTGGGGTTGCCAAAATGGACTGCCGCTGTTCTTGCCACGTATCCGAAAAGTAACTGCGAATTCTAGCATGGGATCGGCTGGATCGGCCAGGGGTTACGGGCGGCGCTGCGCAGCGCCGCCCGCGTTCCACTAGATGGGGACAGGGCCGCCGGCGATCAGAGCTCCGTGCGCAGTTTCCAGATCTCGGGGAAGAGCACCACTTCCAGCATGCGCCGCAGGTAATCCACCCCCGAGGTGCCGCCGGTGCCCCGCTTGAAACCGATGACGCGTTCCACCGTGGTGACGTGGCGGAAACGCCACAGGCGGAACGCGTCTTCCAGGTCGGTCAGCTTTTCGCCCAGCTGGTACAGGTCCCAGTAGCGGTCCGTATCGCGGTAGACCGTCAGCCAGGCCTGTTCGACGCCGTCCGACGCCTGGTAGGGCTGCGTCCAGTCGCGCTCCAGGTGGTCGGCGGGCACCGTGACGCCGTGGCGCGCCAGCAGACGCAGCGATTCGTCATACAGCGACGGCGCCTCGTACGCCTGGCGCACCTGGGCAAGCAGGTCTTCGCGATGCGCGTGCGGCTTGAGCATGGCGGCATTCTTGTTGCCCAGCAGGAATTCGATCTGGCGGTACTGATAACTCTGGAAACCGCTGGATCGCGCCAGGTAGGGGCGCAGGGCGGAATACTCGGGCGGGGTCATCGTCGCCAGCACGTCCCAGGCGTGCACCAGCTGTTCCATGATCTTGCTGACGCGGGCCAGCATCTTGAAGGCGGGCTGCAAGCGGTCCGCGGCCAGGTTGGCGATGGCGGCGCGCAGCTCGTGCAGCATCAGCTTCATCCAGAGCTCGCTGGTCTGGTGCTGCACGATGAACAGCATCTCGTTGTGCTCGGGCGACAGCGGATGCTGGGCGCCCAGCAGCGCGTCCAGGTGCAGGTAGTCGCCGTAGGTCATGTCGCGCGTGAAGTCCAGCTGCGCTTTTTCTTCGTGGACGATGTCCTCGGGGCGTTCGGGGCGGCTCATGCCTGGTCTCCGCAGGGCGGGGCGGCGCGGCGGGCGGACGCGGGCAGGCTGCGCCAGCCGGTGAACGGCAGGCAGGCGCAGGCGAGCGCCATGCGCGGGTCGGTCAGGTGTGTCATGGTCGTGCTTCTTTCACAAAGCGGGCGGCCGGCGCAAGGCATGGGCGCAGTGGTTGCGCCGCAATGCTTCCTGCACCCGGCCCGCCCGATGGCCGGGGTTTCAGCCCAGTTCGCGCAAGACGGCGCGCACCGGACTGGCGTCAGCCTGGACCAGCGCCAGCGGCAGGGCGATCAGTTCGTAATCGCCTTCCGGCACGTCATCGAGCACCAGGTTCTCCAGAACCCGCATGTCGTGGCGCAAGATGGTGTGATGGCTGTCCAGGGTCTTGCTGGACGCGGGGTCGATGCTGGGGGTGTCCAGCCCGATCAGCATGACGCCGCGTTCGGCCAGCCATTCGATGGTTTGGGGGGCGTAGGCCGAGAAGTCGTCGGTCCACCATTCCTGGGCGGCGTGCTTGGCGGTACGCACCAGGATGCGCGGGGGCAGGTTGGCGGCTGCGTGCAGCAGGTGCTCGGGCGTGATGAGCGGGCCGCAGTCGATCGCATGGATGACGCGGCAGGGGCCCAGGAAAGGCTCAAGCGACACCGCGCCGATGGCGGCGGCGCCGTTCTGGTAGTGCAGCGGCGCATCGGCGTGCGCGCCCACGTGCGGCGACAGCGTGATTTCACTGACGTTGACCGGACAGCCGGGTGCGAGCGACCACTTCCATTGCTGGCGGTACGGCGTGTCGCCCGGAAACACGGGCGAAGCCGTGGAGACGGGCGGGGAAATGTCCCACAGGCGTTTCATGGAAGTCGCAGGGTCGCGAAAGCGGAAATTAGGTTAAGCCTAAAACAATATCGGGCCGTAGTCTAACGAAATCCCGGCCCTCATGCAGCCCCGGGCGCTGCAATCACAAGCGGCCCAGTTCCGCCATGGACGCGACTTCGTCGCCCGCGACGATCAGGTGGTCCACCAGCGAAACGTCCACCAGCGCCAGCGCCTGCTTGAGGTGCCGGGTGAAGGCCTGGTCCGCCGCGCTGGGTTCGGCCAGGCCCGAGGGGTGGTTGTGTGCCACGATCAGGGCCGCCGCGTGGTGCCGCAGCGCCTCGCGCACGACCTCGCGGGGGTAGACGGACGCCTGCGACAGCGTGCCGCGTGCCAATTCGCCGCTGGCGATCAGCCGCAACTGGCTGTCCAGGTACAGGGCGATGCAATGTTCCACCCGGCGGTGCGCCAGCGTGACCTTGCAATACTGTTTCACCCGGGCGGGATGGTCCAGCGTGCTGTCGCGGGTGAGTTCTTCCTCGACGGCCCGCTTGGCCAGTTCCAGTATCGCGGCCAGCAGGCACGCCTTGGCGATGCCCAGGCCCGGCACCGCCAGCAGCTCCTCCGGGGTGGCCCCCAACAGCCCCCGCAGCCCGGAAAATCGTTCCAGCAGCCGGCCGGACAGGTCCAGCACGTTCAGGCCGGGCACCCCGGTGCGCAGGCCGATGGCGAGCAATTCGGCATTTTGTAACGCGGCCGCGCCATGACGCAGCAGACGCTCTCGGGGACGCTCGTGTTTGGACACCCGCACAGACAATTTCATAAGAGGCTCTAAAATCAGGGTTTACTTACTGTTTAAACACGGTGGCAGATCGTGAGCATCGCCTCTAATGAAGTGAACGTTTTGGTCCGTCCGGACTCCTACCTGACGCTGCACTACCGCATCACGCTGGCCTCCGGGCCGGGCCAGGATTCGGTGTTCACCGACACCTTCGACGGCCGTCCGGCCACGTTGCAGATGGGCAGCGGCCAATGGGCCCCCGGCCTGGAAAACGCCTTGCTGGGCAAGGCCGAGGGCGACCGCTTCAGCGTCACCATCGAGCCCGCCGACGCCTACGGCGACCGCAACCCCGAACTGATCCAGCGCGTCACGCGCAAGATGCTGGCCGAACATGCGGGCGCCGACGCCACCTTCGAACCGGGCGACCTGGTCGAATTCGCCGCGCCCAATGGCGGACGCTATTCGGGCGTGCTCAAGGAAATCAACGAGGAATCGGCGCTGTTCGATTTCAATCACCCGCTTGCGGGCGTCCGGTTGCGGGTCGACGTGGCGCTGCTGGGAGTTCTCTGATGAGCCAGGTTGTCACCGCCGCCGACGCCGAAGTCCTGCTGGCGCAGCCGCGCGGCTTCTGTGCCGGCGTCGATCGCGCCATCGACATCGTCGAGCGCGCACTCGAACTGCACGGCGCGCCCATCTACGTGCGCCACGAGATCGTCCATAACCGCTATGTGGTCGAAGACCTGCGCGCCAAAGGGGCCATCTTCATCGACGAACTCGATGATGCGCCTACCGGCGCCATCGTCGTGTTTTCGGCCCATGGCGTGTCCAAGGCGGTCCGGGCCGAGGCCGAGGCCCGCGGCCTGCAGGTGTTCGATGCCACCTGCCCGCTGGTCACCAAGGTCCACATCGAGGTCGCCCGCATGCGCGCCGCCGGCCGCGAGATCATCATGATCGGCCACAAGGGCCACCCGGAAGTCGAGGGCACGCTGGGCCAGGCCCAGGGCGGCATGTACCTGGTCGAAACCGTCGAGGACGTCGCCGGCCTGGAGGTCACCAACCCCGACAACCTCGCCTACGTGACCCAGACGACGCTGTCGGTGGACGACGCTGCGGCGGTGTCGAAGGCGCTCAAGGCGCGCTTTCCGAGCATTGTCGAACCCAAGAAAAGCGACATCTGCTACGCCACGCAGAATCGCCAGGACGCGGTCAAGATGCTGTCGCCCGAGTGCGATCTGGTGCTGGTGGTGGGCAGCCCCAACAGCTCCAATTCCAACCGTCTGCGCGAAGTCGCCGACCGCATGGGCGTGGCCTCGTACCTGATCGACGGCGCGCAATCCATCGACCCGGCCTGGCTGGTCGGCCGCAAGCGCATCGGCGTCACCGCCGGCGCCTCGGCGCCCGAGATCCTGGTGCAGCAGGTGATCGCGCGGGTCAAGGAATTGGGCGCGGTGTCGGTGCGCACCATGCCGGGTCTGGAAGAGAACGTGGCGTTCCCGCTGCCCAAGGGCCTCTCGCGCAAGGCTGTACAGACCGAATCGCTGGAATAGGCGCGCGGCGTTCCGGCGCCCCGCAATAGGCGCAGCGCCCGGCGGGCGGTGCGCGCGACAACATCCAAGGAGACTTCATGCAGTTGTACAGCTATTTCCGCAGCTCGGCCGCGTACCGGGTGCGCATTGCCCTGAACCTGAAAGGCCTGCCGTACGAATACCTGGCTGTGCATCTCTTGAAAGATGGCGGGCAGCAGCTGTCGCCCGATTACCGCAAGGTCAATCCGACAGGCCTGGTGCCCACGCTGATCGATGGCGATGCCGTCATCGGCCAGTCGCTCGCCATCATCGAGTACCTGGAAGAAACCCATCCGCAGGTGCCGCTGCTGCCGGCCGACCCGATCGGCCGCGCCCGGGTGCGCGACCTGGCGCTGGGCATTGCCTGCGACACGCACCCCTTGAACAACCTGCGCGTGCTGAAGTACCTGAAGCACACGCTGGGGGTGGACGAAGCCGCCAAGAATGCCTGGTATCGGCACTGGGTCGACCAGGGCCTGCAAGCCCTGGAGGCGCAATTGACCGGCTCGAGGGCCACCGGCAAGTTCTGCCATGGCGACACGCCCACCATCGCCGATCTTTGCCTGGTGCCGCAGGTGGCCAATGCGCGCCGCCTGGAATGCGACCTGAGCGCCATGCCCACGGTCGTGCGCATCGACGCCGCCTGCCGCGAATTGGCCGCCTTCGATGCGGCCGCGCCGGGCAAGCAGCCCGACGCAGAATGATGCCGAGCCGGCCGGGCCCTCCTGTGAGGTCCCGGCCGGTCGGTGTGGTCGCGCCGTTCAGCCCGCGGTTCAGCCCAATTGCACCGGTACGAAGATCTTGTCTTCTCCGCGCTGCACCAGCAGCGCGACGGTCTTGCCGGCCTTGGACAGGGCGTCCTTGACCTGGGCGACGTTGTGCACCGGCACGCCGTTCAACGACAGCAGTACGTCACCCGGCTGGATGCCTGCCTTGGCGGCGGGCCCGGCGGATTGCTCGATCAACAGCCCTTGCGTGCCCGACGCTTGCTGCTCTTGCGGTGACAGCGGGCGCAGTGCCAGGCCAAGCTGACCCTTCTGGACGTCGCGGCTTTCGCCGGACGCCTGCGCGCGGTCCTTGGGAATGCCGCCCAGGGTGGCCACCACTTCCTTGGCGCTGCCGTTGCGCCACAGGTCCAGCGTGATCTTTTCGCCCGGCGTGGCCAGCGTGATCAGCGAGGCCAAGTCGCCGGACGACACGATGGTCTTGCCGTTGATCTTGCGCACCACGTCGCCCGGTTGCAGGCCGGCTTTTTCGGCGGCGCTGCCTTTTTCCACGCTGGACACCAGCGCACCGGACGGCGTGTCCAGCTTGAAGGAATTGGCCAGGTCCTGGTTCACTTCCTGCACCGTCACGCCCAGGCGCGCATGCTGCACCTTGCCATGCTCCAGGATCTGGTCCTTGATCTTGTAGGCCACGTCGATGGGAATCGAGAACGACAGGCCCTGGAAACCGCCGGTGCGGCTGTAGATCTGCGAGTTGATGCCGACCACTTCGCCGCGGTCATTGAACAGCGGTCCGCCGGAGTTGCCGGGGTTCACGGCCACGTCGGTCTGGATGAACGGCACCGAGGTGTCGTCCGGCAGCGAACGGCCCTTGGCGCTGACGATGCCGGCCGTGGCGGTGTTTTCCAGGCCGTAGGGCGAGCCGATGGCCAGCACCCATTCGCCGACCTGCAGCTGGTTCACGTCGCCCACCTTCACCACCGGCAGGTTCTTGGCGTCGATCTTGATGACGGCCACATCGGTCTGCGTGTCGGCGCCCAGCACCTTGGCGCGGTACTCGCGGCGGTCGGTCAGCTTGACGGTCACTTCCTTGGCGCCTTGCACGACGTGGGCATTGGTCAGGATGATGCCGTCGCTGCTGACGATGAAGCCGGAGCCCTCGCCGCGGATCGGCACCTCACGCGACGGCATGCCGCCGCGTGCGCCTGGAATCTGGCCGAAGAACTGCGCGAAGGGATCGTCGTCGTCATCGGACACCTTGCGCGTGCCGCTGATGCTGATGTTGACGACGGCGGGGCCGTAATCATGTGTGATCTGGACGAAGTTGGGGGCGCCGGTCGGGCTGATCGCGGGGGCGGCAGCGGCCACGGGCGACGGCGCATTGGCGGCCATCGAAATGCCGCCAAACGCGGCGGTGGCGCCCGCGCCGCCAATCGCGCCGGCAGCCAGCAGCGCCAGCACCAGGCGCGAGGGGTTCAATTGCGAGGTTTTCATGTCGGCTCCTGCGTTCATGTTTGAGGACATGGCGCTATCTTCGGGCCTGACACTTAGGTGAAACTTAAGCGGGCGGATTGCCCTGCGGAAAATCGACCTTGGCTCGCAAGCCCTGGCCGCCAGGGGCTTGCTCCAGGGTAATGGCGGCGCCGTGGCGGTCGGCGATGGCGCGCGCAATCGCCAGGCCCAGGCCGCTGCCGTGCTGGGTATTGCCTTGCACGCGATAGAAGCGGTCGAACACGCGTTCGCGTTCCTCGGGCGCGAGGCCGGGGCCGTTGTCGTCGATCGCCAGCACGGCGCGGCCATCCTGCGCATCCAGGCGAATGTCGATGTGGCCGCCGGCGGGCGTGTACTTGATGGCGTTGTCCAGCAGATTGCGCGCCAGCAGGACCAGCGCGTCACGATGACCGGTGACCCAGGCTTCGGGGGCGCCTTGCCGGTCCACCTCGATCCGTTTGGCATTGGCGGCCGCCAGGGTCTCGGACAAGGCCAGGCGCAGCACTTCGCCCAGGTCCACCGCGGCGACGGGCGGCTGCTCGGCCGTGTCTTCGTGGCGCGCCATGGACAGCAATTGCTCCACCAGCCGCGTGGCGCGTTCGATGCCGGCTGCCAGGCGCTGTTCGGCCACGCGCCGGCTGTCTTCGTCGCTCGCGCGGCGCAGGGACTGCAGTTGCAAGTTCAACGCTGCCAGGGGCGAGCGCAACTCGTGCGCCGCGTCGCCGACAAACTGCTTTTGCAGCGCGAACGCCCCGCGCATGCGTTCCAGCAGCAGATTCAGTTCCTGCATCAAGGGCCGGATCTCGTCGGGCAAGTCGGGCACGTCGATGGGCGACAGGTCTTCCGGGCGCCGGTCGGCGACCTGGGCGCGTGCGCGCTTGACCGGCCGCAGCGACCAGCTGACCACGCACCACACGATCAGCATCAGCAGCGGCGCGGCCGCCGCAATCGGCGCGATGGTGCGCCAGGCCAGGGCGCCGGCCATGCGTTTGCGCACATTCATGTCCTGCGCCACCTGGATGACCTGGAAAGGCGTGGCCAGCGAATAGACGCGGTAGGTGGTGCCTTCGACCTGGGCATCGGCAAAGCCCAGGACGATCTGGTCGGGCAGGGGGCGGCGCGAACGCGAATTGAAGACGCGCACGCCGTCCGGCGTCCAGATCTGGATGATCAGGTCATCGGCCATGGGCGTGGCGGTGCCTTGGGCGTGGGCCGGGCCCATCCGCAGCAGCCCGTCGCCGGTGCCCAGCGACAGCGCGGTGCGCTGCAGCAGCGAATCGAAGATGTCGTC
This sequence comes from Achromobacter sp. NCFB-sbj8-Ac1-l, assembly GCF_052695805.1. Taxonomy (NCBI): domain Bacteria; kingdom Pseudomonadati; phylum Pseudomonadota; class Betaproteobacteria; order Burkholderiales; family Alcaligenaceae; genus Achromobacter; species Achromobacter sp. NCFB-sbj8-Ac1-l. The sequence continues at coordinate 1,667,791 of NZ_CP199812.1, forward strand.
GGCCTGCTGCAACGTGCTGCGATAGGCGATGGCGCCTTGCACCAGCGCGCCCACCGCAATGGCGGCGAGCAGGAAGAACAGCAAGCGGGCCCGCAGCGAATAGCTAAGCGGAATGCTCATGTTTTGGGAATGACATAGCCGACGCCCCTGACGTTCTGGATCAGGTCCTGACCCAGTTTCTTGCGCAGGCCATGAATATAAACCTCAACCGCGTTGCTGCTCACGCTGTCCTTCCAGCTGTAGAGCTTCTCTTCCAGCTGGGCGCGCGAAAAGATCATGCCGGGGCGGGCGATCAGCGGTTCCAGCACGGCCCATTCGCGCGCGGTCAGCGGCACCGGCATGCCATTGACCGTTGCGGCATGCGATTGCGGGTCGATGGTGACGCCATCGTGCTCGAAGATCGGTTCGGCGCGCCCCGCGCTGCGGCGGATCAGCGCGCGCATGCGGGCCAGCAGTTCATCGACGTCGTAAGGCTTGACGATGTAGTCATCGGCACCGGCGTCCAGGCCCGCGATGCGGTCGCTGACGGCATCGCGCGCGGTGGCGATCAGGACGGGGGTGCGGTCCTTGCGGCCGCGCAGGTCGCGCAGCAGGGCCAGGCCATCGCGCTTGGGCAGGCCGAGGTCCAGCAGGACGAGGTCATAGGGGTCGGTGCGCAGCGCCAGTTCGGCGGAGTGGCCGTCCTTGACCCAGTCGACGGCGTAATGCTCGGCGCGCAGGCAATCCAACACGCTTTCACCGATCATGATGTCGTCTTCGACAAGAAGGATGCGCATGGTTGTTCCAGCCTGAGGGAGGTTCCAGCAGGTTGGATGCGTAGGGCGGGGCGGGAGTTCCCCGGTGACGTCGATGCGCGGGGTCTGCGGTGAGCGGAAATGAAAAAAGCAGCCCGAAAGGGCTGCTTTTTGAATGCTGGTGCCGGCAATAGGAGTCGAACCTACGACCTTCGCATTACGAATGCGCTGCTCTACCAACTGAGCTATGCCGGCAAGACCATTTGCTTCGTTTCCGGACAAGCCAGAAGAGACAAGCAAAACATCTTTTTCTTCCCAATTCAGCGCCTTTTTATGGGGCCTGATCTGGAAAGACCGAAATCATATCAGAGTTTTTTGGCGATGGGAAACTTGCTGCGAAAGTTTCCACAAAAACTTCACGATTTGCACACTTCAAAATTTTCGTTCATAATCTCGTTTCTTAGCAGTTCCCCGATAGCTCAGTCGGTAGAGCGACGGACTGTTAATCCGCAGGTCGCTGGTTCGAGCCCAGCTCGGGGAGCCAAAGAATTCAGGGCCATTCACGCAAGTGAATGGCCCTTTTGGTTTGGGTTTTCGGTTCGGATTTTGGCAGCCTGGTGAAAGCTTTGTGTTATGTAATAACATTCTGTTTTTCATCGGGTGGGTCATCATGCAGACAAAGCGCCAGGCGGAAGGCCAGACAGCAGGCCAGTTGATCAGCGCGGCGCGGCCGCAAGACGGGCGCTTGCCCGTGACGGTGTTGTCCGGATTCCTGGGCGCCGGCAAGACCACCTTGCTCAATCATGTCCTGAACAATCGCGAGGGGCGGCGCGTTGCGGTCATCGTCAACGACATGTCCGAGGTCAACATTGACGCCAGGCTGGTGCGCGACGGCGGTGCCGCGCTGTCACGGGCCGACGAGAAGCTGGTTGAAATGAGCAATGGCTGCATCTGCTGTACGTTGCGGGAAGACCTGCTGATCGAAATACGGAGGCTCGCCGCGGAAGGGCGCTTCGACTATCTGCTGATCGAGTCCACCGGTATCTCCGAGCCGCTGCCGGTTGCCGAGACCTTCACGTTTCGCGATGAAGATGGGGTCAGCCTGTCCGATGTCGCCCGGCTGGATACGATGGTGACGGTCGTGGATGCGTTCAACTTCCTGCGTGACTACGCGAGTCGTGACGATCTGGCCGCGCGAGGGCAGGCGCTGGGTGAGGATGATGGGCGCACGGTGGTCGACCTGCTGATCGAGCAGGTGGAATTCTGCGACGTCATGGTGCTGAACAAGACCGACCTGGTGGGCGCGCCCGACCTGGCGCGGCTTGAAGCCATCCTGCGCAAACTGAACCCGCGCGCCGATATCGTGCGCGGCGAATTCGGCCGTGTGCCCCTGGCGCGCGTGCTCGACACCGGACGCTTCGATTTCGACGCGGCGGCGCAGGCGCCCGCCTGGCTCAAGGCGCTGCGCGGCGAGCACGTGTCCGAAAGCGAGGAATACGGCATCGGCAGTTTCGTGTTTCGCGCCCGCCGGCCGTTTCATCCGCAGCGGCTATGGGATTGGATACACGAAGAATGGCCGGGCGTGGTGCGATCCAAGGGCTATTTCTGGCTGGCCACGCGCCCGGCGATCGCCGCGTCGTGGTCGCAAGCCGGGCCGGCGACGCGTTATGGTGCGGCCGGCTATTGGTGGGCGGCGCTGCCGGCCGAGCGTTGGCCCGAAGACGCCGAATCGCGCGCGCGCATCGTCGCCGAGTGGGATCCCGTCTATGGTGACCGTTGCCAGGAATTGGTGCTGATCGGCATCGGCATGGACGAACCTGCCTTGCGCGCGCGGTTGACGGCGTGCCTGATGACGCAGGAAGAAATGACCCGGCCGGCGACGGAATTGGCTACGATCCCTGATCCGTTCCCCGTCTGGGGTGCGGCGCATTAGGGAGGGCGGGGCAGGGCCTCGCGAAGTGATGGGCGCGCAAGACGACAAACGCATTGGCGTAACGGTAATTTCGGGCTTCCTGGGCAGTGGCAAGACCACCTTGCTCAACCGCCTGCTGCGCGAGCCGGCCTATGCCGATGCGGTCGTCATCGTCAACGAGTACGGCGATATCGGCGTGGACCATCATCTGGTGCGCCTGGCGCCGGACAATATCGTATTGATCGAAGGCGGCTGCCTGTGCTGCGTGGTAAGCGGGGCGGTTGCCGATACCCTGCGCGAGCTTTTCATGCTGGCGCTCAGCCGGCGCATCAAGCCGTTTCGGCGGGTGCTGATCGAGACCAGCGGGTTGGCAGACCCGGCACCGGTGCTTTTCACGCTCAAGCATGACCGCTTTCTTGCCGAGCGCTATGTGTATCAGGGCGCCCTGGTGGTGGTGGACGTGCGACATGGTCCGCAGCAGTTGGAGTCGCAGCCGGAAGCGCTGCGTCAATTGGCGCTGGCCGACACGGTGGTGTTCAGCAAATCCGACCTGGCCGATGCGTCGCAACTGCGCGAGGTGGAGCGGGCCGTGGCCCAGATCAATCCTGGCGCCCGGCGCTGTGTGCAGCGGGGCGACGCGCCCTTGGTGGGGGCACTGCTGGAAGGCCCTGATCCGCAATCGCGGCGCGACGGCGTCGAACTGGCAGGTTGGTTGCGTGCGTTTTCAAAGCCGATGGCGGCGCGGCATGCGCAGGTCGCCAGTTTTTCCATCACGCTGGTCGTCCCGATCGGTCGCGCCGCCTTCCTGGCGGGCGTCTCTCGTGTGCAAGAGCGGTTCGGGCCCGCGCTGCTGCGGATGAAGGGCCTGGTCTGTTTCGAGGGCGATGCCCTGCCTTGCGAGGTGCATGGCGTGCATGGCGAGCTGTATCCCATCCGTCCCTTGGTCCAGTGGCCGGACGATGATCGGTTGTCGCAATTGGTCTATATCGTCAGGGGGGCGGATCCGGCCGACGTGCGGGCGGCGGCGTGCGCCGCATTGGGCCAGTTCCCTGCCTAGCGAACGTTTCGATCTCAGGTCCGGGGCGGCTCGCCCCCACCCTTGGTGTCATTTCAGATGCTGAAAATGCACGGAAATACGGTATAACCCGTAAAGTCTGGTGCAAAAATCGAGACAATCATGGACCGTTTGAAAGCGATGCAGGTGTTCGTGGAGGTCGCCGACAGGGGGAGTTTGTCGGCGGCGGCGGTTCATCTGGATATGTCCCGGGCCATGGTGTCGCGCTACCTGGCAGAAATGGAACAATGGGTCGGGGTGCGCCTGTTGCATCGCACGACCCGGCGCCTGAGCCTGACGCCGGCCGGCGCCGAAACCCTGCCGCGCTGTCGGCAGATGCTCGACATGGTGGGCGATCTGCGCAGTGCCGTGTCCACGCCCGAAGACACGCCGCGCGGTCTGTTGCGCATGACCACCAGCATGTCGTTCGGCTCCCGCCATCTCGCCCGCCTCATCACCGAATACGTCAAGTTGCACCCGGGCACCTCGGTCGATCTGATGCTGGTCGATCGCGCCGTCAATCTGGTCGAGGAACGGGTCGACCTGGCCGTGCGCATCACCAATGACCTGGACCCCAACCTGATTGCCCGCAAGCTGGCGGTGTGCCGCTCGGTGGTGTGCGCGTCGCCCGAATACCTGCAGCGCGAGGGCGAACCCGCCCGGATCGAAGACCTGTCCCTGCGCAACTGCCTGACCCACTCCTACTTCGGCAAAAGCCTGTGGCGCTTCGAGCGCGACGGCGTGCCGGTGGATGTGCCGGTCAGCGGCAATATCAGCGCCAACGAGGTTTCCGTGTTGGTGCAGGCGGCGCTGGAGGGGGCGGGGGTGGCCATGTTGCCCACGTACTACGCCACCGAATATGTGGCCGAAGGCCGGCTGAAGGTCATTCTGCCCCACGCCAAGCCGCAGGAGCTGGGGATCTATGGGGTTTATGTGTCGCGTCGCCAGATGCCGCTGATCCTGCGTTCGATGCTGGATTTCCTGGTCGAACGGCTGGAGTCCACGCCCTGGGATACGCCGTAGCGCGCGGGGTGGGCCGGGGCTTGGGTGCGTTGGGTGGGGCGTTCTTGCAGGCGCTGCCGGTTGAGGGGCGGGTATATAACGGTATAATTTGGGTGCTTTCCCGGTCGGCAGGGCGCTGAACTGCAGGGCTTTTGCCAATCGCCGCAAGCATGTAGTCTTAGAAAAACATCTAAGAATCGTAATTCCGGCTTAACAGGCCGCGGCATCGTGGGGCAGGGGCTCCGGATGCACGAGGGGAGGCGCACCCGGGTCTTCGGCAGGCGGCGGCCATTATGCCGCGCCGACATCCGGTGCCTGACGATTCAGGTCCTTGATCTCGATTGCCGCAATATCGATTGCCTCGGAAATAGTGCCAGATACGGCGCGGTTCGCAGGCTTGTTGGCTTGCTATGCCAGCTTTTCCGGATTGTGCTTAAAACATTGCCCCGCGGATTGCCGGGGTAGGCGTGCAGCCCATCTTGCATGGTGCGAACCCTGCGGCCCGAGCCCGCGGCGGTTGTCAGTAAACACAGGATTCTCGTGAGAAATTCGCAAACCAGCGCAGTCTGTTGCCGTACCGCCCATCGGTTGGTTCGGGCGGCTGCGCGAGTCCGCGTATTGGACGTTGCGAGTATCGGACGTCGCGAATTTGAATTTGGCGCAAGCACAAATGAAAAAGGCCCGGCGCAATCGCCAGGCCTTGATCAATTTGGTTGCGGGGGCAGGATTTGAACCTACGACCTTCGGGTTATGAGCCCGACGAGCTGCCAGACTGCTCCACCCCGCGTCTGAGAAAAGAATATTAACCTTATTTTCACCCTAACGCAAGTTAGCCCCTTTTTATTGAATTTGAATGTCGATGAACGATAGCGAGGCGATACTCGTGCTGGAAACCGCGCTGCTATGCGCGGTGCAGCCGATGCAACTGTCCGAAATGCGCAAGCTGTTCGGTGACGATGAACAATTCGACAACAGTGCGCTGCGCACGTTGCTGGAAACCCTGCAGGCCAATTGGGCCGATGGCGGCCTGGAACTCGTGCAGCTGGCCACGGGCTGGCGGTTCCAGAGCCGTCCGCACATGCAGCGCTACCTGGAACGGCTGAATCCTGAAAAGCCGCCCAAGTATTCACGCGCGGTGATGGAAACGCTGGCCATCGTGGCCTGGCGCCAGCCGGTCACCCGCGGCGACATCGAAGACATCCGCGGCGTCACGGTGTCGTCCAACATCGTCAAGGCGCTGGAAGACCGTGGCTGGATCGAAGTGATCGGCCATCGCGACGCGCCGGGCCGGCCGGCTTTGTTCGGCACCACCCGACAATTTCTCGATGATCTGGGCCTGCGCGCCCTGGATGAACTGCCGGCGCTGGAATCCGCCCATGCGGCGGCGGCCCTGGCCGGCCTGGACCTGGGCGAAGTGCAGCAATTGGCTGAAGCCGCCGAGGCCGAGGCGCAGGGTGAAATGGCTGCCGTGGAAGGCGAAGCGGCGGCAGGGGGCGACGCGGTCGATACCGACGCACAAGGGAGTATCCCGGTTGCGGAATTGTCTGTTTCGGACGACGATGCAACCACAGGCACGGGCGATAGCGTAGAATCCCCGCTTTCGCGCCCAGAAGAAGACGCGATTCCCGCAGACGATTCCACCGTCCGGGCGCAAGCCGAAAGCTTGCCCGATGCGCCATCCGTGGGCATCGAGGATGCCGGGCGCTTCGATCAAGCCGAGGCGCCGGGCGTGGATGCCGCCCAAGAGGCGCATGGCGGGTTGTCCGAAAATCCTGCTGATACTGACAGTTCCAACGCGGCTGCCGACTCAGGCGCCGAGAATGAGCTTGTCGACCACGCGGAAAGCGCGAAACCGACCGAACCGATAGACAAGGCCGAACCCCTGGCGCCTGGCGCCGACGCGTTCGAGCCTGATACCGGCTCCGCCACGGCGGAGCCTGCCGAGCCGGATTCCGATCAGCCCGAGGCTGAGCGCGAACCGGCGTCCCCAGATGATGATGCGCCTGCCACCGGCAGGCCTACCCAAGTTTGAAATTCGGAGCTGTCCCAGTGACAACGAATACAGCAATGCAGGACGACAATCCCCGTCCGGATGACGCCGTTTCCAACGGTCAGCCGGACGCCTCCGCCACCCGCGAGCCGGCCGCCGAAGGCGAAGCCCGCGGCCGTGGCCGCAAGCTGCGCACGCCGTTTCGCCGCCGTCGTGGCGATGCCCCTGCCGCCGAGCAGGCGCCCGCCGCTGCCGATGCGCAGGCCCCCGCGGCCAGCGTCGCCGATACGGCCGATACCCGTGGCGGCGAGCAGGAAGCCGAGCAGGCGTTGTCGTACCTGGATACCGCCGACCGCATGGAGCAGCGGCTGGGCAAGTACCTGAACAGCGACGTTGTCATGCCCAAGCTGCACAAGGTGCTGGCCGACGCCGGCATCGGCTCGCGCCGCGAAATGGAAGAGCTGATCGTTGCCGGCCGCGTATCGGTCAATGGCGAGCCCGCCCATATCGGCCAGCGCGTGGCCCCGAACGACCAGGTCCGCGTCAATGGCAAGCCCATCATGCGGACCAACACCAAGAAGCCCCCGCGCGTGATCCTGTATCACAAGCCCTCCGGCGAAATCGTCAGCCACGACGATCCGGGCGGCCGTGCCAGCGTGTTCGCGCGTCTGCCCAAGCTGCGTACCGGCAAGTGGTTGTCGGTGGGGCGGCTGGATCTGAACACCGAGGGCCTCCTGATTTTCACCACCTCGGGCGACATGGCCAACCGGATCATGCATCCGCGCTATGGCACCGAACGCGAGTACGCCGTACGCGTGCTGGGTGAAATGGACGAAGCCCAGCGCCAGTCGCTGGTCGACGGCATCGAGCTGGAAGACGGCGTGGCCGCTTTCGGCGCGCTGGACTACCTGGGCGGCGACGGCAGCAATCGCTGGTACCGCGTGACCCTGCAGGAAGGCCGCAATCGCGAAGTGCGCCGCATGTTCGAGGCGGTCGGCGTCACTGTCAGCCGCCTGATCCGCACCCGTTTTGGTGACGTGGTGCTGCCGCGCACGCTGCGCCGTGGTCGCTGGGAAGAATTGGACGCCTCACTGGTCACCGCCCTGATGGTGCAGCTGGGATTGTTGCGTGAAGACGACGATGCCGGTGGCAACCGTCGCCGGTCCAAGCAGCCGCAGTCGCATGACAGCGCCTTGCCCCCGGGCTTTGGCACGCTGGACCGCAACGGCATGAACGGCGCCCGCATCGGCCGCCGTGGCAAGATCCAGGGCGGCCGCGTAGGCAGTGCCGGCCAGGCGGCGGCGTGTCCGTCGGATCCCTTCGGTACCGGCCTGATGATCGCCGGCGGTTACGCGAATGGCCATCCGCTGGCTGGCGAGGCCAATGGCAATGGTAATGGCAACGGCAATCGCAAGGGCGGCAAGCCCGTCGGCGGCCGGGGCGCCGGGGCCGCTGGCGGCAAGCCGGGCGGCCGTAGCGGCGGCAAGGCGGGTGGCAAGCCGCGCGGTCCGCGCGCGGCGGCTGCCAACGGACCGGTGGCCAATACGGCCGCGGGCAATGTGGCCGAGGCGCCGGCAGGCGCGGGTCGCAAGCCGGCGGGGGGCAAGCCCGGCGGCAAGCCGGCGGGCGCGCGTGGCGGTAATGCCGGCCGGGGCGCCAAGCCTGCGGGTGCGGGCCGTGGTGGCAACAAGGCCGAGGGCTCGCGTGCGGGCGGCGGCAACAACAAGGGTCCGGGTGCCGGCGGCAAGCCGCGGGCCCCGCGCAATGCGTCGTCCTCGCCGCGTGGCGACGACTGGCAACCGCGTGGCGCGTCGGCCCACGAATCGCGCCTGGGCGTGATGAGCGGCCGGGGCGGAAGAGGGCGCTGAGCCGCCTGCCGGGCGGCGCCGGGGTGGCGTCGCCTGTCGGATGTGTCCCACATAAACGTAAGCCCGTGACGAATCAGGCGTTTTTCCAGTTTATCTGGTAAAATCAATGGTTTTCATGGCTTCGCGTTCTTGCTTTCGCGCCTTGGCTTTAGGCCGCGGAAGGGTTGCGTGGGGCGGGCTGGTGCGCCGCAGTGGCGGTGCAAGCCGAAATTTAGGTCGCAATATAGGGCACTGCCCAGCATTGCTCCTTACGTGCAGTAAGGGTGGCGGCTGGGCGTTGTGCAATACGGTGGGCTGGGCGTGCAGCCCATTTTTTTTGAGTATATGGCTGATTTATTCGCATTGACCGAAGAAGCGCTTGCCGGCATGGATGTCGAACTCGTCGACGTCGAGCGTGCCGCGCTGGGCCTATTGCGCGTCACGATCGATCGGGTCGGCGGTGTGCGCATCGAAGACTGCGAGCAGGTGTCCCGCCAATTGTCGCGGGTGTACGAGGTCGAGAACATCGACTACAAGCGGCTGGAAGTCGGTTCGCCGGGCATTGACCGCCCGTTGCGCAACGAGACCGAATTCCGCCGTTTCGCAGGCGAACGCATCGAGATCAAGCTGCGCGAGGCATTGGACGGGCGCAAGGTCTTTTCCGGCACGTTGACCGTGCCCGAAGACACGCCCGCAGCCCCGGATGCCGCGGCTGGAATGCACAAGACCGTGTTCGGTCTCGAATTTGAGGCAAAAAAGAACGAAGTCCAGGTGTTGAATTTCACGGTCGATGATATCGAGCGTGCAAAACTGGATCCCGTTCTGGATTTCAAGGGCAAAAAGCGATGAGTCGCGAAATTCTTCTGTTGGTCGATGCCTTGGCGCGTGAAAAGAACGTCACGCGTGATGTCGTGTTCGGAGCGCTTGAAAGCGCGCTGGCCTCGGCCATGAAAAAGCGCTTCAAGGATGATGCGGACATTCGTGTTGCCATCGATCGTGAAACCGGTGACCACGAAGGTTTCCGCCGCTGGCTGGTGGTGCCGGACGAGGCCGGCCTGCAAGAACCCGACAAGCAGGAAATGCTGTCGGACGCGGTCGAGATCGTGCCTGGCATCAAGGAAGGCGAATACATCGAAGAGCCGCTCGAGCCCATCGAATTCGGCCGCATCGGCGCCCAGGCTGCCAAGCAGGCGATCCTGCAGAAGATCCGCGACGCCGAGCGCGAACAGGTGCTGAACGACTTCCTGGACCGTGGCGAAACCATCGTGTCCGGCACGATCAAGCGCATGGACAAGGGCGACGCCATCATCGAAACGGGCAAGATCGAAGCGCGCCTGCCGCGTTCCGAAATGATCCCGAAGGAAAACCTGCGGGTCGCCGACCGTGTCCGCGCTTTCGTGTTGCGCGTCGACCACGCGGCTCGCGGGCAGCAGGTGATCCTGTCGCGCACCTCGCCCGAGTTCATCCGCCAGCTGTTCGAGAACGAAGTGCCCGAGATCGAGCAGGGCCTGCTCGAGATCAAGGCGGCTGCCCGTGACGCCGGCGTGCGTGCGAAGATCGCCGTGGTGGCATACGATAAGCGTATCGACCCGATCGGCACCTGCGTCGGCATGCGCGGTTCGCGCGTGACCGCCGTGCGCAACGAGCTGGGTGGCGAACAGGTCGATATCGTGCTGTGGTCCGAAGACCCCGCGCAGTTCGTCATCGGTGCCCTGGCGCCCGCCAACGTCGAATCCATCGTGGTGGACGAAGACAAGCACGCGATGGACGTCGTGGTCGACGAAGAAAACCTGCCCAAGGCCATCGGCGCCAAGGGCCAGAACGTGCGCCTGGCTTCCGAGCTGACCGGCTGGCAGATCAACATCATGACGCCGGAAGAAAGCCTGAACCGCCAGGAAGTCGAGCGTTCGGGCCTGCGCGCCACGTTCATGAACAAGCTGGACGTCGATGAGGAAGTCGCCGACATCCTGATCGACGAAGGTTTTACCGGTATCGAGGAAATTGCCTACGTGCCCATGCAGGAACTGCTGGAAATCGAGGCGTTTGACGAAGACACCATCAACGAGTTGCGCGCCCGTGCCCGCAATGCGCTCCTGACCGAGGCCATCGCCCAGGAAGAGCGTCTTGAAACGGCACAGGATTTGCTGGAACTCGAAGGCATGACGCAGGAACTGGCCGCCAAGCTGGCCGAGCGTCAAGTGCATACGCGTGATGATCTGGCCGAATTGGCAACGGACGAGCTGGCGGAAATCGCCGGCCTGACCGAGCAGGAAGCCAGCGACCTCATCATGCGTGCCCGCGCCCATTGGTTCGACGAAGAATAACCATAAGGACACGGGTCTGCGGCGGGTGCCGTCATGTCCGCCGCAAGTTCACGTTGTTTGTAATAGCTGCATATAGGGAAGAGAGAGCCTAATGTCGAGTAACACCGTCGCCCAGTTCGCTACCGAGCTGAAAATGCCTGCCAATGTGCTGCTGGATCAGCTGCGCTCGGCTGGCGTTGACCTCAAATCGGTTGACGATTCCGTCACCGACAGCGACAAGGCGAAATTGCTCGAATCGCTGCGTCGCGCTCATGGCGCGACCGAAGGCAAGAAGATCACCCTGACGCGTCGCCAGACCTCCGAGATCCGGCAGGCGGATGCCACCGGCCGCTCGCGCACCATCCAGGTCGAGGTTCGCAAGAAGCGCGTGTTCGTCAAGCGTGATCCCTCCGAAATCGCCCTGGAGCAGGCCGCAGGCGCTCGCGCCGAAGACGAAGCGGCCGTCGAAGAATCGCAGCAGGTGTCCGCGCCGGCCGTGACCGAGGCGCCCGCCCCGGTCGAGCCGCGCGATACCGCGCCCGTCCAGGCAGAGGCTGCGGCCCCGGCTGCGGCGGAAACGCCCGCTGCTGTTGAAGCGCCCGCGCCGGTTGAAGCGCCCGCGCCTGTTGAATCCGTCGCGGCCGAAGTGCCCGCCCCCGTCGAGGCGCAAGCCCCCGAAGTCCAGGCCCAGCCTGAACCGGAACCGACGCCGGCGCCCGCTCCTGCCGAGCCCGTGGCCGAAGTGGCCAAGCCCGAAGTCAAGACTGAAACCACCGAGCCCAAGGCTGAAGAAGCCAAGCCGGAACCCGTTGTGCTAGCGAATACGTCCGAACCATCTTCCCCCCAGGCCGCCGCGCCTGTCGCCCAGGCTCAGCCTGCCGCGAAGTCCGAATCCGTCAAATCCGCCGCCAAGCCGGTCGAAGCCGCTGCGCCCGCCGCCAGGGTGGGTAACCGCGCCGACAACCGCCGCGCCGGTCCTCCGCTTGCTGCCTCCGCCACCGGCGCTGGCCGCGACGAAGCCCGCCGTGCCGCCGAGGCCGAAGCTGCCGCGCTGCGCGAGATGCTGAACCGTCCCCGCAAGGTGCTGCGTGCGCCGGAACCCGAAGCGCCCGCCGCCGCGCCCGCCGCCCCGATTTCGGGCACGCTGCACAAGCCGGCCGGCAAGCCCGGCGCCGCGCCCGGCGCCAAGAAGGACGCCAAGCCCGCCGCTCCCGGCAGCAAGAAGACCATCAAGACGGCCGAAGTGGCCTCGACCTGGTCCGACGACGCCTCGCGCAAGAAGCCGGCCGACAAGCCGGCGGCGCCTGCCAGCCGTGACGGCTGGCGTGCGGGCGGCAAGGGCGGTGGCAAGAGTGGCGGCCGCGGTGGCCGCAACCAGCAGAACGACCGTCGCAACGAGCCGGCGCCGCAGGAATTCATTGCACGTGAAGTCCACGTGCCGGAAACCATCAGCGTGGCCGACCTGGCCCACAAGATGTCCGTCAAGGCCGCCGAAGTCATCAAGCAACTGATGAAGCTGGGCCAGATGGTCACCATCAACCAGGTGCTGGACCAGGAAACGGCCATGATCGTGGTCGAGGAACTGGGCCACGTGGCTATCGCCGCCAAGCTCGACGACCCGGAAGCCTTCCTGGACGAAACCGCCAGCGTGTCCGAAGCCGAACAGCTGCCGCGCGCGCCGGTCGTGACCGTCATGGGTCACGTCGACCACGGCAAGACCTCGCTGCTGGACTACATCCGCCGCGCCAAGGTTGCCGCGGGCGAAGCCGGCGGCATTACGCAGCACATCGGCGCCTACCACGTTCAGACCGAACGCGGCATGGTGACCTTCCTTGACACCCCGGGCCACGAGGCGTTCACCGCCATGCGGGCCCGCGGCGCCAAGGCCACCGACATCGTCATCCTGGTGGTGGCTGCCGACGACGGCGTGATGCCGCAGACGCGCGAAGCCATCCACCACGCCAAGGCTGCCGGCGTGCCCATGGTCGTGGCAATCACCAAGATCGACAAGCCCTCGGCCAACCCCGACCGCGTCAAGCAGGAACTGGTTGCCGAACAAGTGGTGCCGGAAGAATACGGCGGCGACGTGCCGTTCGTGGGCGTGTCCGCCAAGAGCGGCGAGGGCATCGATGCCCTGCTCGAAAACGTGCTGCTGCAAGCCGAAGTGCTGGAACTGAAGGCGCCCGAAGACGCGCCCGCCAAGGGCCTGGTCATCGAAGCCCGCCTGGACAAGGGCCGCGGCCCGGTCGCCACGATCCTGGTGCAGAGCGGCACGCTCAAGCGCGGCGACGTGGTGCTGGCCGGCGCAAGCTTTGGCCGCGTGCGCGCCATGCTGGACGAAAACGGCAAGCCGATCCAATCGGCCGGTCCGTCCATCCCCGTCGAAATCCAGGGCCTGACCGAAGTGCCGGCCGCGGGTGACGAATTGATGGCGCTGTCCGACGAGCGCAAGGCGCGCGAAATCGCGCTGTTCCGCCAAGGCAAGTTCCGCGACGTCAAGCTGGCCCGCCAACAGGCTGCCAAGCTCGAGTCCATGTTCGACAACCTGGGCGAAGGCACGCAGACCCTCACGCTTATCGTCAAGACCGACGTGCAGGGTTCGCAGGAAGCGCTGGTGCAGTCGCTGGTCAAGCTGTCGACCGACGAAGTCCGGGTGCAAGTGGTGCACGCGGCCGTGGGTGGCATCTCGGAAACCGACATCAACCTGGCCATCGCCTCGAACGCGGTCGTCATCGGCTTCAACGTGCGTGCCGAAGCCAGCGCCAAGAAGCTGGCCGAGAACAACGGCATCGACGTGCGCTACTACAACATCATCTATGACGCCGTGGATGAAGTGAAGGCAGCCATGTCGGGCATGCTGGCGCCCGAGAAGAAAGAAGAGATCATCGGCCTGGTCGAGATCCGCGAGGTCTACAGCATCTCGCGTCTCGGCAACATCGCCGGTTGTATGGTGCTCGATGGCATCGTGCGCCGCGATTCCCAGGTACGCCTGCTGCGCAACAACGTGGTTCACTGGACGGGGCATCTCGAATCGCTGCGCCGCTTCAAGGACGACGTCAAGGAAGTCAAGTCGGGCTTCGATTGCGGTCTTACGCTGCGCGGCAACAACGACATCCAGGTGGGCGACCAGCTGGAAGTCTTTGAAATCAAGGAAATCGCGCGTACGCTGTAAAGCGTCGCGAGGCATTATTGCTAATGAGCCGTCACAAGTCCAAAGCCATCCCCGGTCGCAATCTGCGGCTGGCCGACCAGATCCAGAAGGATCTGGCCGGGATCATCCAGCGCGAGATCGATACGACTCGCGCGGGACTGATCACGCTCTCTGGTGTGGAACTGTCGACCGACTACGCGCATGCCAAGGTGTATTTCACGGTTTTGGGCGCCGAGCCTGAAGCCGCGACCACCTTGCTGAACGAGAAGGCCGGCTGGCTGCACTCCCAGCTGTACAAGCTGCTGCACATTCACACTGTCCCCACTTTGCGCTTCTTCCACGACGAGCAGATCGCCCGTGGCATCGAGATGTCGATCCTCATCGACCGCGCAAACCGGCCCGGCCCGCACTCGGGCGTGCCCGACGAACCTGAAGACCAGTCCTGATCGGGCTGTCGTCACTGCTTTAATTTCCGGATTCCGACGATGGCTAAACGACGCGGGCTTGCGCTCGACGGTGTGCTGTTGCTCGACAAACCCGTAGGTTTGTCGAGCAACCACGCCTTGCAGCGCGCAAAACGTGCCATGGATGCGGCGAAAGCCGGCCATACCGGTACCCTGGACCCCTTTGCCACCGGCCTGCTGGTGTGCTGCATGGGCCGGGCGACCAAGATTTCCGGCGCGATGCTCAACGCCGACAAGGCGTATCGCGCTACGCTTCAATTTGGCGAAGAAACCGATTCCGGCGACCTGACCGGCAACGTGGTGTCCACCGCCGAGCCTGGCTTCGTGGTTGACGAACAGGCCCTGCGCGAAGCGCTGTCACGTTTCTCGGGCACGATCGAGCAGATTCCGCCCATGTATTCGGCGCTCAAGCGCGACGGCAAGCCGCTGTACGAATACGCCCGGGCCGGCATCGAGCTGGAGCGGCCGCCGCGACAGATTACGATTTACCGCATCGAGCTGCTGTCCCTGAACGGGACGCAGGCAGAGATCGATGTGGCTTGCAGTAAAGGCACATACATCCGGACGCTGGCCCAGGACATCGGGCGCGCGCTGGGCTGTTACGCCCACCTGGCGGCGCTGCGGCGCACGCACGTCGGGCCTTTTTCTCTGGAACGCGCCGTTGCGCTGGATGCCTTGCAGGCGATGCCAGACCCCAAGCAGGCATTGCTTGCACTGAACGAATTGCCGGAGGGCTTGCTGCCTTCCACCCTGACCTTAAAGGACTCGCTATGACTCGCGCCTTGCGCAACGTCGCCATCATCGCCCACGTGGACCACGGTAAAACCACCCTGGTCGACCAGCTGCTGCGCCAATCCGGCACCTTCCGCGAAAACCAGGCGCTGACCGAACGGGTCATGGACTCGAACGATCTGGAAAAAGAACGCGGCATCACGATTCTGGCCAAGAACTGTGCCGTTGAATACGAAGGCACGCACATCAACATCGTCGACACCCCGGGACACGCGGACTTCGGCGGCGAAGTCGAACGCGTGCTGTCCATGGTTGACGGCGTGCTGCTGCTGGTCGACGCCGTTGAAGGCCCGATGCCGCAGACCATCTTCGTGACCCGCAAGGCGCTGGCCCTGGGCCTGAAGCCGATCGTCGTGGTCAACAAGGTGGACCGCCCGGGCGCCCGTACCGACTTCGTCATCAACGCCACGTTCGACCTGTTCGACAAGCTGGGCGCCACCGAAGAGCAGCTGGACTTCCCGGTGGTGTACGCCTCGGGCCTGTCGGGCTACGCCGGCCTGACCCCGGACGTGCGCGAGGGCAACATGCGCCCGCTGTTCGAAGCCATTCTCGAACACGTGCCGCAGCGCGACGACGATCCCAACGGTCCGCTGCAGATGCAGATCATCTCGCTGGACTACAACAGCTACGTCGGCAAGATCGGCGTGGGCCGCATCAACCGTGGCCGTATGCGCCCCGGCATGGACGTGGCCTACAAGTTCGGCCCCGAAGGCCAGGGCGGCCGCGGCCGCATCAACCAGGTCCTGAAGTTCCACGGCCTGGAGCGCATCGTGGTCGATGAAGCCGAAGCCGGCGACATCGTGCTGATCAACGGCATCGAAGAACTGGGCATCGGCTGCACGGTCACCGACGCCGCCACGCAAGACGCGCTGCCGATGCTGCGCATCGACGAACCGACCCTGACCATGAACTTCATGGTGAACACGTCGCCGCTGGCCGGCCGCGAAGGCAAGTTCGTCACCAGCCGCCAGCTGCGTGACCGCCTGGACCGCGAACTGAAGTCCAACGTGGCGCTGCGTGTGCGCGACACGGGCGACGACACGGTGTTCGAAGTGTCGGGCCGCGGTGAACTGCACCTGACGATCCTGCTGGAAACGATGCGCCGCGAAGGCTACGAGCTGGCCGTGTCGCGTCCGCGCGTGGTGTTCAAGGACATCGACGGCGTGAAGTGCGAGCCGTTCGAATCGCTGACCATCGACGTCGAAGACGCCCACCAGGGCGGCGTGATGGAAGAGCTGGGCCGCCGCAAGGGCGACCTGCAGGACATGCAGCCGGACGGCCGTGGCCGCACCCGCCTGGAATACCTGATTCCGGCCCGTGGGCTGATCGGCTTCCAGAACGAGTTCCTGACGCTGACGCGCGGCACGGGCCTGATGAGCCACATCTTCCACGAATACGCGCCCGTCAAGGAAGGCTCGATCGGCGAGCGCCGCAACGGCGTGCTGATCAGCCAGGATCACGGCGACGCCGTGGCCTACGCCCTGTGGAAGCTGCAGGATCGCGGCCGCATGTTCGTCAATCCGGGCGATGCGCTGTACGAAGGCATGATCATCGGCATCCACAGCCGCGACAACGACCTGGTCGTGAACCCCATCAAGGGCAAGCAGCTGACCAACGTGCGCGCTTCGGGTACCGACGAAGCCGTGCGCCTGGTTCCGCCGATCCAGATGTCGCTGGAATACGCCGTGGAGTTCATCGACGACGACGAACTGGTCGAAATCACGCCCAAGTCGATCCGTCTGCGCAAGCGCTACCTGCTCGAAAACGAGCGCAAGCGCGCCGCACGCGAATCCGCCGTCTAAGCGCCAGGCGGGGCATCGCCCCGCTTGGCAAGGCAGCAAAAAGGCCGTACGCCCCAAGGATGTACGGCCTTTTTTTTACGACCCGACAGGGTGCGGCGGGATCACTTTGCCTTCGGCTCAGGCATGCTGATGGCGATATTCCTGCGTCTTGCCGCCGTAGCCATACGCCGCCGCGCGGGCATCGATCACGTGCACGTACGAGCACTCGTGCAGCTCGCCCAGGATCTCTCTGAATGCCGCGTAGATTTCCTGGATGAAGCGTGCCTTTTCTGCCTTGGTGTTGGTTTCGTCGGTGACGCTGATGTCCAGGTGAAAGGCGTTCTTGCCCAGTTCCGACAGCGGTTGGCCGCCGATGAACCAGAGGTCATGCGGGATGTGCTGCAGGGTGATGGCGATGACCGGCAGCTTCTTGCCCAGGACTGTCTGGGTCAGGCCGGCGACGGCGTCGACGATGCGGCGGTTGACGTGGGCATCGGACTGGCCGGAAACGTGAATGACGATGTGAGGCATGGAAGGCTCCGTGGGTGAGGGTATGGCGCCAGTGTAGGAAGCGGATTGACATCGGAAAAGCGGGAATTTACGATTTCAGCCATCGAATAAACCGTTGGATGGGCTATGTCTGGATTCGACCTGGACCAATTGCGTACCCTGGTGGCCGTGCTGGATGCGGGCAGCCTGACGGCGGCGGCGCCCAAGGTGTTCCTGTCGCAATCGTCGGTGAGCGAGCAGATGCGCAAGCTGGAGGAACGCGCCGGGCAGGCGCTGCTGATCCGCGGCAAGTCGGGCGTGTCCGCCACGCCGGCCGGTGAGCGGCTGCTGGCGCATGCGCGCGCGATTCTGGCGCTGAGCGAAGAGGCTTACCGCGACCTGCGCGGCGTGGCGTTGCAGGGCGAACTGCGCCTGTGCATCACCGACTACTTTCGCCCGGGTGATGTGGCGGGCATGCTGCGGCGCTTGAACGAGCAGTATCCGCAGGTGCGCATGCACGTCACCATCATGAAAAGCGGCGCGATCGAATCGGCCTATGAGCGCGGCGAGATCGACGTGGGTATCTCGATGGTCATCCTGGAACGCGGCGCAGGTAAAGGCCGCCCGCAAGGGCCGGTGCTGCGGCGCGAGTCGCTCTTGTGGATGGCGGCAGATGGCACCCAGGCAACGCGCGGGGCGTTGCCGCTGTTGGCGCTGCCGGAAACGTGCGCGCTGCGCCAATATGCCGAGCGCCTGCTGTCGCGGCGCAGCGTACCGTATGCGGTGGCGCACGTGGCGTCTGGCGTGGCGGGCCTGCAACTGGCGATTGCGGCGGGGCTGGGCGTGGCCTGCCTGAACGAGTCGGCGTTGGCGCCAGGCATCACCCGCGCGCAGTGGCCGGGTCTGCCGCCGCTGCCCGAGGTTGAATTCCGCCTGCTGCCGCCACGGCCGGGCGAAGACCGTTTCATCGAGCTGGCGCGCGAGGCCATCGTGCGGGCGATGCGCTGATATCGGCTAGGGGCGGGGCGCCGCCATCAGCCAGTCCAGGAACTCCCGGCCGGGCCCGTCTTCGCGCACGACGGCGCCGATGGGCTGGAAGGCGCCGGGCGAATCGATTCGTATGCGCTGGAAGTGGCCATGGCGCAGGTACCAGTCGGCAAGCGTCAGCGGCACCATGGCCAGCGCCTGCTGCGCCTGCATCACGGCGATCAGCAAGGGCATGGGCGGCGCGGCGCTGGCCAGCCGGCACAGTCGGGGAACGATGCCGGCGCGCTCGAAAAAGGCGCTGAAGACGGCGTGGATCGCCAGCTCGGGGCGTGGTTCGATCCACAACTGCGAGGCGACCTGGGCGAGCGTGGGCGGGGTAGGGCCGGCCAGCAGCGGATGGCCTTTGGTGCCGACGATGACAGCCGCATCCTGCTGCAACGGCACGAATTCCAGGCCGGCGGGCATGGCCTCCGGGCGCCGGCACAGCAGCATGTCCAGGTTGCCGGCGGCCGCCAGTGGCAGCAGTTGTTCGCGGCTGCCTTCCTGGACTTCCACGTGCAGGTCGGGGTGGGCCAGCATGTAGGCCGGCAGGCGCTCGGCCAGCAGGCCGCCGCTGGCGGCGGGAATGGCGCCCAGGCGCAGGCTGCCCGCGGCGCCGTCGCGCAGCGCCGCAACCGAATTGGTGGACGCCCGCAGCGTAGTGAGCATGCCGCGCGCGCATTCCGCCATCAACTGACCGCTGCGAGTGGTGCGCATGCCGCGGGCGTGGCGTTCGAACAGGCTGACGCCCAGCAGGGCTTCGATATCGGCCAGGGCGTGGGTGGCGGCCGGTTGGCTCATGCCGATCTGGGCCGCGGCCTGCTGCACGCTGCCCAGGTCCGCCACGCCCGCCAGCAGTTGCAGGTGGCGCAGGCGGCCCTTGGCCAAGAGGCGGGACAGCAGGGTGGCGGGAGCGACGTCCATGGCAGGGGCAGGGGTGTTTTAGCTATTCAAAATTCGAATATATAGACGCATTAATGTATTTGAAATAAGGATATGCCCTGCCCAGAATGACGTTTCCACGTGATCACGCCCAGGAGGGGCTGTTCCATGACGTTCCGCCTATTGCATGCTGTCGTCTGTGCCGTCGCCGCCGGCGTTTCTTCCGGGGCCCTGGCCGCGGGCGCCTATCCCACCCAGCCGGTGCGCCTGATCGTGCCATTCGCCCCCGGTGGCTCGACCGACGTGTTGGCGCGAGCAGTGGCCGACGGCCTGCGCAAGGAACTGGGCCAGAGCGTGGTGGTGGAAAACCGCGCCGGCGCTGGCGGGCTGATCGGCACCGAGGCCGTGGCGCGAGCCGAGCCGGATGGCTACACGCTGGGTATGGCCACGGTCAGCACGATGGCCGTGAACCCGCTGCTGTACGGCACCAGGCGGGTGGATCCGGCGACCCAGCTGACGCCGGTGGGCGCCGTGGCGACCGTGCCGGTGGTGTGGATGGTGAACCCGGCGTTTCCGGCGAATGATTTCGCGCAGTTCCTGGCCGAGCTGCGGGCCCATCCGGGCAAGTATTCGTTTGGGTCGCCCGGCGTCGGTTCGCTGGGCCATTTGAACTTGGCCGCCATGAATGCCGACCTGAAGGTTGAGGTGCTGCACGTGCCGTATCGCGGCATGGGGCCGGCGCTGACCGCGGCCGTGGGCGGCGAGGTGCAGGTGCAGCAGGACCAGTACGCCTCGGCGCAGTCGCTGATCAAGGCGGGCAAGTTGCGCCCGATCGCCGTGTCGGCGCCCACACGGCTGGCCGGCCTGCCGCAATTGCCGACGCTGGCCGAATTGGGTTATCCGCAATTGAACGCGCTGGGCCAGACCTGGTTTGGCCTGGTCGCGCCGGCCGGCACGCCGGATGCGGTGGTGCAGGCCGTCAATGGCGCGGCGCAGCGTGCGCTGGCGGACCCGGCGCTGGTGCAGCGCCTGGCGGCCCTGGGCGCCGAGCCGCTGACCGGTACGCCGCAGGCCTTTGGCGAACGCATCGCGCAGACGCTGGCCGCCAACCGAAAAATCATTGAAACTGCCGGCATCAAGCTGGACGAGTAAACGGTTTTACGCCGCCCGCGAAAGCGGGGGTAGACCCTATAGACCCGCCACTGGAGACGCGATGGGAGCCATCGACAAACTTGCGCCGTTCATCGACGCGCGCAGCGAACGCTATGCGGAACTGAGCGACCGCATCTGGAGCCTGGCCGAACTGCGCTACGACGAGCACAAATCGGCCGAACTGCACATCGCCATGCTGCAAGACGCGGGCTTTCGCGTCACCCGCGACGCGGCCGGCATCCCCACGGCCTTCGTGGCGGAGGCGGGCAGCGGCGGCCCGGTCATCGGCATCCTGGGCGAATACGATGCGCTGTCGGGCCTGAGCCAGGAAAGCGGCGCGTTCGCCTGCCAGCCGTCGCCGGAAACGCCCAATGGCAACGGCCACGGCTGCGGCCACCATCTGCTGGGCACGGCCGCACATTTCGCCGCGGTGGCGGTCAAGGAATTCCTGCAGGACAACGGCTTGCCCGGCACCATCCGCTTCTATGGCTGTCCGGCCGAAGAGGGCGGCTCGGGCAAGACCTTCATGGCGCGCGCCGGGCTGTTCGATGACCTGGATGCGGCGCTGACGTGGCACCCGGCGTCGCACACCGGCATTTTCCATCAGTCGTCGCTGGCCAATATCCAGGCCTACTTCCGTTTTCGGGGCGTGGCGGCGCATGCGGCCAATTCGCCGCACCTGGGCCGCAGCGCGCTGGACGCGGTGGAATTGATGAACGTGGGCGTGAACTACCTGCGCGAGCACATGGTGCCCGATGCGCGGGTGCACTATGCGGTGACCAACAGCGGCGGCATCTCGCCCAACGTGGTACAGGCCCGCGCCGAGGTGCTGTACCTGGTGCGCGCCCCCATCAATTCGCAGGCGGCCGAGCTGTACGAGCGCGTCAAGAACGTGGCCCGCGGGGCGGCGCTGATGACCGGCTGCGAGCTGGAGATCGTGTTCGACAAGGCCTGCTCGAACTACATCCCGAACGGCGTGTTGAACCAGGTCATGTACGCCAACATGCAGGCGTTGCAGGGCCCGTCCTACACCGAAGGCGAGCAGCAGGCCGCGCGCAAGATGTGGGACGCCATTTCTTCGGACGATATCGACAACGCCGGCAAGAACCTGGGCGCGGTGCTGCGCAACCCGACGCCGCTGTTCAGCGGCGTGGCCCCCTACGAGCCGGGCAAGACCGAGATCAGCTACGGCTCGACCGACGTCGGCGACGTCAGCTGGGTCACGCCCACGGCGCAATGCTGGGGCGCCTGCTATGCCTACGGCACGCCGTTCCATTCGTGGCAGATGGTGGCGCAGGGCAAGCTGTCGCTGGCCCACAAGGGCATGGTGCACGCCGCGAAGATCATCGCCGCGACTGCCGCCGACCTGTATACCCGGCCGGACGCGCTGGCGCGCGCCAAGGAAGAACTGCTGGAGATGCGGCGCGGCCAACCCTATGTGTGCCCGATTCCGGCGGATGTGTTGCCGTCGTTCATGCGCAAGCAGGGGTGAACGGCGGCCCCGCAGGGGGCCGCCGGGGCTTTGGCCCCGTTTCTGTCAGGCCGGCAGCGACGGCGCGTATTGCGCGTCGGAGTTGACCTTCTGGTGGAATTCGACCACCTTGCGCACGACCTTGCGGGGATCGTCTTCGATGATGAAGAGATCCAGGTCGTGCGCGCCGATCATGCCATTGGCCAAGACCTGGCCACCCAGCCATTCGACCAGGCCCGACCAGTATTCGCTGCCCACCAGCACGATGGGCGCAGGCGGGACCTTGCCGGTCTGGATCAGCGTCAACGCTTCGAAGAGCTCGTCCAGGGTGCCGAAGCCGCCCGGCATCGCCACGTAGGCGAAGCTGTGCATGAAGAAGGTGGCCTTGCGCGAAAAGAAATATTCGAACGACAGGCTTATAGTCTGGTATTCGTTGTTGTGCGCTTCGTGCGGCAGGCTGATGTTCAGCCCGATGCTGGTGCCGCCGGTTTCGAAAGCGCCTTTGTTGGCCGCTTCCATGATGCCCGGGCCGCCGCCCGCGATGACCGCGAAACCCGCCTCGGCCAGGGCGGCCGAAATCGCGACGGTGGTTTCGTAGTGGGGCGAGTTGCGGCTGACGCGCGCACTGCCAAAGACGCTGACCGCGGGCCCGATATGGGCGAGCTTGTCTGCCGCCGTCCGTATCTCTGACATAATCAGCGGAATTTGCTTGTTGGCGGGCGTTTCCGCCGTCGTTGCCGCCGTATTTGCCGCAGTTGTTGCCATATCTGCCTTTGTAACCATGAAAAAAACCCTATTGCTGGTCGACGGTTCAAGCTACCTGTACCGCGCTTTCCACGCTATGCCTGATTTGCGCAACGCGCAAGGCGAACCCACCGGGGCGCTGTACGGCGTGGTCAATATGCTGCGCAAGCTGGTAGCCGACTATAAGGCAGAGTATGCCGCATGTATTTTCGATGCGCGCGGCAAGACCTTCCGCGACGATCTGTACCCGGAATACAAGTCGCATCGTCCGCCCATGCCCGAAGACCTGGCGGCCCAGATCGAACCCATACACCGCGCCGTGCGCGCACTGGGTTGGCCGGTGCTGGCCATCGAAGGCGTCGAAGCCGACGACGTGATCGGCACGCTGGCCTGCCGCGCCGCCGAGCGCGACGTGCACACCATCGTGTCCACCGGCGACAAGGACCTGGCGCAGTTGGTCAACAGCCACGTCACGCTGGTCAACACCATGAGCGGCGAAGTGCTGGACGAGGCTGGCGTGGTCAACAAGTTCGGCGTACCGCCGGACCGCATCGTGGACTACCTGATGCTGGTCGGCGACACGGTCGACAACGTGCCGGGCGTGACCAAGGTGGGGCCCAAGACGGCCGCCAAATGGATCTCGGAATTCGGCTCGATCGACAAACTGGTCGAAGGCGCCGAGGGCATCAAGGGGGTGGCGGGCAACAACCTGCGCGAAGCCATTCCGAATTTCCCGCTGACGCGCCAGCTGCTCACCGTGAAATGTGATTGCGACCTGACCGGCCACGTCGACAGCGTCGACGACCTGACGCCGCGCGGTCGCGACGAAGCGACCCTGACCGAACTCTACGAACGCTACGGTTTCCGCACCTGGCTGCGCGACCTGACCGGCGATGCCGAACGCGTGCCGGCGGGCGACGCCCGCGTGGCGGTCGAAGTGCCGGTTGCTCCCACCGAAGTGGACTACCAGATCATTTCGGACTGGCCCGCGTTCGACGCCTGGCTTGAAAAACTGCAGACGGCCGAGCGGGTGGCGCTGGATACCGAAACCACCTCGCTGGACGAGATGCAGGCCAGGCTGGTGGGGCTGTCGATGGCAGTGGCGCCGGGCGTCGCCTGCTACATCCCGGTGGCGCACCGCGGCCCGGACAACGCCACGCAATTGCCCAAGGCCGAGGTGCTGGAGCGCCTGCGCCCCTGGCTGCAGGACGCTTCGCGCGCCAAGCTGCTGCATCACGCCAAGTACGACGCGCACGTATTCGCCAACGAAGGCATCCGACTGGCCGGCATCACCGATGACACGATGCTGCAAGCCTACGTGCTGGAATCGCATAACCGCGTCGGCCTGAACGACCTGGCGCAGCGTTACCTGGGCCGCAGCGGCGTGTCGTACGAAGACCTGTGCGGCAAGGGCGCCAAGCAGATCGGCTTTGACGAAGTGGCGGTGGACAAGGCCGGCCACTATGCGGCGGAAGACGCCGACTTCACGTTGCAACTGCACCAGGTGCTGCGCCCGCAGGTGGCCGCCGATGCCGGACTGGAACGCATCTACCTGCTGGAAATGCAGGTGTCCTCCGTGCTGACCACCATCGAGCGCAATGGCGTCAAGGTGGACGCGGCCGAGCTGGGCCGCCAGAGCCACAAGCTGGGCCAGGAAATGCTGCAGCTCGAGCAAAAGGCCTACGAGCTGGCCGGGCAGCCGTTCAACCTGAATTCGCCCAAGCAATTGGGCGAGATCCTGTTTGGCCGCATGCAGCTGCCGGTGGTGCGCAAGACGGCGGGCGGCGCGCCGTCCACCGACGAGGAAGTGCTGAGCAAGCTGGCGCAGGACTATCCGCTGCCGCAGGTGCTGCTGGAATACCGCGGACTGTCCAAGCTGAAGTCCACCTACACGGACAAGCTGCCGCGAATGATCAACCCCGATACGGGCCGCGTGCACACGCGCTATTCGCAGGCCGCGGTGATCACCGGCCGCCTGGCCTCGTCCGATCCCAACCTGCAGAACATTCCCGTGCGCACCGAGGCCGGGCGCCGGGTGCGCGAGGCCTTCATCGCCGAGCAGGGCCTGCTGCTGTCGGCCGACTACTCCCAGATCGAGCTGCGCATCATGGCGCACGTGTCGGACGACGCCAACCTGCAACGTGCGTTTGCCGCCGGCGAAGACATCCACCGCGCCACGGCCTCGGAAGTGTTCGGGGTGGCGCTGCAGGACGTTTCGTCCGAGCAGCGCCGCGCGGCCAAGGCCATCAACTTCGGCCTGATCTACGGCATGGGCGTATTCGGCCTGGCATCCAACCTGGGCATCACGCGCGATGCCGCGCAGGCCTACATCGACCGCTACTTCGCGCGCTATCCCGGCGTGGCGATGTACATGGAAAACACCCGTCGCGTGGCGCGCGAACAGGGCTACGTGGAAACCGTGTTCGGACGCCGGCTGCAACTGCCGGAAATCCGTGGCGCTTCGGGGCCGCGCCGCCAGGGCGCCGAGCGGGCCGCGATCAACGCGCCCATGCAGGGCACCGCGGCCGACCTGATCAAGATGGCGATGGTGGCCGTGCAGGACTGGCTCGAGGCCGAAAAGCTGCAGACGCGCATGATCATGCAGGTGCACGATGAACTGGTGCTGGAAGCGCCGGACGCGGAACTGGAACTGGTCAAGGAAGCGCTGCCGCGCCTGATGTGCAATGTGGCCGAGCTGCGCGTGCCGCTGGTGGCCGAGGTGGGCGTGGGCAAGAACTGGGAACAGGCGCACTGAGGACGGTGCGAGGGGCTTCGGTCTGGATGGGCCGGGGCGCGGTCGGTCGGGCGCCGGTCCAGGGGCCGCGACGGGCGTTGACCGGCGCCGGTCCGCGTTACGGAATGGGCCGCCCACGGGCGGCCCATTTCCGCTTTTGCGGTTGCAACAATATAATGTTGCGCTTCCCCGCCAATAAACCGTCCCCCAAATGTTGCTGCTCTGGGTCCTGCTCGCTACCGTCACCGGTGGCCTCATTGCCGTCCTTGTCGCCAGCTGGCTGGCCTACAAGGTGTTCGCCCAATACCTGCACCACATGGTGAGCCTGTCGGTGGGCGTGCTGCTGTCGGTGGCGCTGCTGCATCTGTTGCCCGAGGCGTTCGAGGGCGCGGTGGGCGATGCGCACGTGCTGTTCGGGCTGATGCTGGCGTCGCTGATCGGTTTCTTCGTGCTGGAAAAGATCGCGCTGCTGCGCCATAGCCACCACCACGAAGGTGACGGGCACCATCACCATTCGGGTCACGACCGCCACGAGGCGGGCCGCGGCGGGGTGCTGATCCTGATCGGCAGTTCGTTGCACAACCTGTGCGACGGGGTCTTGGTGGCGGCGGCCTTCCTGACCGATCCGCTCTTGGGCGTGCTGACGGCGGCCTCGATCATCGTGCACGAAGTGCCGCACAAGCTGGGCGATTTCGTCGTGTTGCTGAACGCGGGCCTGGCGCGGCGCCGGGCGTTTGCGCTGATTCTCTTTACCAGCTTGTGTTCAGCCGTGGGCGGCATAATAGGCTACTTCGTGCTGCAGCAAGCGCAGGGCTGGGTGCCATACGTATTGGTGGTTGCCGCCAGCAGCTTCCTCTACATTTCGGTGGCCGACCTGATGCCGCAGATGCACGAACGGGTATCCCTGGCCGATGCGGTGCCGCAGCTGCTGCTGGTGGGCGTGGGCGTGGCGCTGATCTACAGCGTGACGACGCTGATGCACCACGGGCACGAGCACGAGCCTGATGCCGGCCAAGGCGCGGCGCGCACGGAGCACGTCCACACGCACTGAGGCGCGGCGTTCGCGATACCCGGCTTTGTCCTGATCCTGGCCGGTCGTGTCGCGCATGCCTCGTTGGCGAAGCGCGGGGCGCCGGTCCCGCGTTGATCCCTATACAGGAGTTCGCCATGAGTTTTTCCGCCGCCGCAGGCAACGTTGCCCCCACCGTGATCCACACGGATACGCAGGGGCTGGTCCACGGGGATTTCCAGCTGCCCGTGGCTGATGGAGCCCTGGACGCTTACTACGCCGCCCCCGAGGGCAAGCAGAACCTGCCCGTGGTGCTGGTCGTGCAGGAAATCTTCGGGGTGCACGAGCACATCAAGGATATCTGCCGCCGGGTCGCCAAGGCCGGCTATCTGGCCGTGGCCGCGAATCTGTACCAGCGCCAGGGCGACGCCTCCACCTATACCGATATTCCGAAGCTGATCGCCGAGATCGTGAGCAAGGTGTCCGACGAGCAGGTGTTCGCGGACCTGGACGCGAGCGTGGCCTGGGCCGCGCAGCACGGCGGCGACCCCAAGCGCGTGGCCGTGACGGGCTTTTGCTGGGGCGGGCGCCTGACGTGGATGTATGCGGCGCACAACCCGGATGTGAAGGTAGGGGTGGCGTGGTACGGGAAGTTGAGCACGGGGCACGGACCCTTGATCAAGCGCGTGGCGTTTGACGTGGTCAATGAACTGCATGCGCCGGTGTTGGGCTTGTATGGGGCCAAGGACGCCAGCATTCCGGTGTCGGATATCGAGATCATGAAGGGCAAGCTTGCCGGCGGCAATGACAATGCCAAGCGGTCGGAGTTCGTGGTGTATCCGGACGCGGATCATGCGTTCATGGCGGATTATCGGGCGAATTATCAGGCTGCGGCTGCCAAGGATGGGTGGGGGCGGATGCTGGAGTGGTTCAAGCGGTATCTGTAAGGGAGTGGGGGTCGCTGCGCGCGACGGGGCGCGGCCTTTTTTGTGCTGTGGGGGGGGGGCTTCTTCGTAGGCCGCCCGGCGCGGGTGGTGCACACGTGGCGCGCGCCAACGATTGCGGTCCGGAGCCTTCGCTCCGGACTTCCCCCTCGTCATCTTCGTCCAGGCCTTCGGCCTTCCCTTCAGATTCCTTCGGGCGCATCGACGGCGCTCGCCACGTGTGCACCACCCGCGCCGGGCTACGGTTGTCGAGAAATGAGATGCTGCCAGGCCGAGGGAGGGGGGAGAGATTTGCGTCGCCCGCCCAGACCGGCCGCGCGGGCGGCCGGCTCTGGGCATACACATCCTGCTACGTCGTGACGATGCACGCTGCGCGCTTGCGCGGCGTCGCTGCGCTCGCCTGATATTTTTTGGTTTGGGTGCCAGCTACGCGATGAGCGAGCCTGACCTGTAGTGCGCAGCGACAGCGCCACGCAAAAATTGCCGCCCGGCCGCCCGAAGGCCGGGCAGCCCCCCCGGGGGGCAGCAAGCACGCGAAGCGTGTGCGGCGTGGGGGTCCACATTCCATTGCCGCCCGGCCGCCCGGCCGCCCGAAGGCCGGGCAGCCCCCTTGTATGCTTTGACGTGTTGGGTATGAAGTTCGTTTGACCGGCCCTGTACAGCCCGTTCCCCCTTTGAGCCTAGAGCTCGTCCCCGAGCATTGGGGCGTACAGTCCGCCGTGTTTGTCACTAAGCCCGAACAGTTACCCGAAGACAAGTTCGAATGTTGCAAGGATGGGACATGACAGACGCGATGGTTAGCCAAGACAGCACCGAAGTCGTAGATTTTGTAGGCGTGGATATGGCCCAGAAGGATTTCGTCTGGAGCTTGCATGGAGTGAGGGGTACCCATGAGGCGAGCAATGACGAAGCCGGGTTCAGTGCCTTTTGTGAGGCGATCAAGGGCAAGCGCATTGGCCTGATCGTGGTCGAAGCGACTGGGGGGCTGGAGCGAGCATTGGCGTGCTACCTGCTTCAGCATGGTCTACCGGTCGCGGTGGCCAACCCGCGGGCGGCACGCGAGTTTGCGCGTAGCCTGGGCCATTTGGCTAAGACCGATGCGATTGATGCCGTGGCCTTGGCGCACTATGCCCAGACCTTGGCTGGCAAGGCAGACCAGGTCGGTGTGCAGTTTGCTCCACCGGATGAGCAGGTCGAGGTGTTGCAGGCGCTCGTGACGCGTCGCGCACAATTGATGGTCATGCGCACTGCCGAGAAGAACCGCCTAACCGGGGCGGTCCGAGTTCTTAAAGACAGCATCCGAGCAGTCATTAAGACACTCGATGCCCAGATATCCAAGCTGGATAAGGATATCAATGGGCACCTGGACACCCACTTCAAAGATCAGACCAAGCGCTTTGAAGCGATAAAAGGGGTCGGAATTACGACCTGCGCCACCTTGTTGGCATTTATGCCTGAGCTGGGAACGATCAGTGGGGCCCGAGCGGCCAAGCTGGCCGGCCTAGCACCGTTGAACCACGATTCAGGCAAGTCACGGGGCAAACGCCACATATGGGGCGGACGCAGCATAGTGCGTTGCACGCTGCATATGGCCATGCTCAGCGCGGTGAGGTTCAACCCCGTTATTAAGGCGTTCTACGATCGTCTGCTGGCGGCCGGCAAACCCAAGAAGGTCGCTCTGGTCGCTTGCTCGCACAAGCTGCTACGAATCCTGAACGCCATGGCCCGCTCCCAGCAACCATGGAACAGCCAATTGCACCTTCAGGCTGCTTGACTGGAAACACAGTTGCTCGGGGGGCAGCAAGCGCGAAGCGCGCGGCGTGGGGGCTGTCAACTCTCCGATTCGCGCAGGCGGCTGGGGAGGAGTTCGCCGTGGCGGGCGAGCAGGGGGTAGGCGGCGGCGCCTACCAGGTGGGAGTTGATGCCCTTCATGTCGCGCAGGATGTCGAGGTAGAGCGCGCCGACTTCGGCGGCGTCTACCTGGCCGGACTTGATTTTTTGCAGGTGGGTGTCGGCGGCCTGGGTTTCGATGGTGCGGAAACGGGCTTTTTCGCCCGCCAGGGCGCGGGCCTGGCGCAGGTCGTCGTTGACGAAGAGGGCGGCGGCCTGGCGTTGGTTGGAGATCAGTTCGCCCAGCGTGTCGTCCAGGCTGGCGCGTTGTTCGGGCGAGAAGGTCCAGCCCTGCTTGCGCAGCTTGGCGATGTGGCTGAGCAGGCCGTGGTGGGCGATGTCGCCCGCGTGGCCGATGTTGCTGATGAAGGCCAGGATGTCATCCATGCGCTGCAGGTCGTCGCGCGTCATGTTTTCCTGGTCCAGGGTGGCCAGGTAGGTGGTGATGGCGTTTTCGAGCTTGTCGAGGGCGCCGTCGAGCTGGCGGGCCTGGACCATGCGGTGGCGGTTGTCGCGTTTGAAGCCGGCGCGGGCGTACAACAGCAGGGTCTGCAGCATGTCGGCCATGCGCAGGGCTTCGCGAGCGGCGTTGCCGAGGGCGACGGCGGGGACGTCGTGGGCCCATTCGTCCAGGTATTGGGGGCGGGCCGGGTCGTTGGGGTCGGCGCGTTTGGGCAGCCAGCGGGTGAGCAGCGCGGCGTAGGGGGCCAGAAGCGGCAGGAACGCCACGGCGATGACGGCGTTGAAGAGCGTGTGGAAGTTGGCGACGGCACGGGCCGGGTCGCTGGACAGGTCGCTCATCAGCGGTTGCAGCCAGGGCAGCAGCACCAGGCCGGCCAGGACGCCCAGCACGCGGGTCAGCAGGTTGCCCAGGGGCAGGCGGCGGGCGGCGGGGTCGTCGCCGGTGACGCCTTCGATCATGGGGTTGATGGCGGTGCCCAGGTTGGCGCCCAGCACCAGGGCGAAGGCGACGTGGGGGGCGACCATGTGGTGGCTGGCCAGCGACATGACCAGCACCACGACGGCCACGCTGGAGTGGGCGGCCCAGGTGAAGGCGGCCGACAGCAGCACGGCGGCGACGGGCTGGGTGGCGAGGGCGTCCAGGACCATGCCCAGCATGGGGGCGGTCTGGAAGGGTTCGAACAGTTCGACCAGCTGGTGCAGGGACAGCAGCAGCAGGCCCAGGCCGATGAAGACGCGGCCCAGGTCGCGGGTGCGTCCCGGCGGGTAGCGGCGGAACATCCATACGCCGGCCAGGATCAAAATGGGGGCCAGCGAGGTCAGGTCGAACGACAGCAGCTGGACGATGAGCGTGGTGCCGACGTTGGCACCCAGCATGGCGGCCAGGGCGGGGACCAGGCCGACGACGCCGCCAGCGGCGAAGCCGGTGATCATCAAGCCGGTGGCGGTGCTGCTCTGGAGGGCGGCGGTGATGCCCAGGCCGGCGGCAAAGGCCCGCAGGCGGGTGCCCAGGGCCCGGCCCAATGCGGCGCCCAGGGCGGCGCCGAAGGCGCGCTGCACGCCTGTCTGGACCATGTGCACGCCCCAAAGCAGCAGGGCGACGTAGCCGGCGAAGTCAAGCAGGGTGATAAGTCCGGACATCCTGGAGTCGTTCCATTCTTTTTATGACAAGAAATAATTCTGTAATGATCGCATGCCGGGGCGGGTGGGGAAACCCGTTCCTGCAATACAGCATACGCCCCGCAGGGCTTTGCTGCGCGCGGCCGGGGCTTACGCGTATCATTGCCGGATCATTCGTGGATGCATGGGAGTTCTGGTGGCCGTTTCCGTATTCGATCTGTTCAAAATAGGCATAGGCCCGTCCAGTTCCCATACGGTCGGCCCCATGCGGGCCGCCTTGCTGTTCGCGCAGGGCCTGGAACGCGACGGCCTGTTGCCGCAGGTGGCCAATGTGCGCGCCGAGCTTTACGGCTCGCTGGGCGCCACGGGCAAGGGCCACGGCACCGACAAGGGGGTGCTGCTCGGCCTGATGGGCGAGGCCCCCGACACGGTCGACCCGGCGGCCATCGCCGGCATGATCGCGTCGGTGCGCGCCAGCCGCCAGTTGCCGCTGCTGGGCCATTACCCGGTGCCGTTCGTGGAAAAGGAACACATGATGTTCTACCGCCGCGAAGCCATGGCCGAGCACCCCAACGGCATGAAATTCCAC
Source organism: Achromobacter sp. NCFB-sbj8-Ac1-l (assembly GCF_052695805.1). Classification (NCBI taxonomy): domain Bacteria; kingdom Pseudomonadati; phylum Pseudomonadota; class Betaproteobacteria; order Burkholderiales; family Alcaligenaceae; genus Achromobacter; species Achromobacter sp. NCFB-sbj8-Ac1-l. The sequence continues at coordinate 1,699,332 of NZ_CP199812.1, forward strand.
GCCTTCGACGCCAACGGCGAATCGCTGCGCGAGGCCCGCTACCTGTCGGTGGGCGGGGGCTTCGTGGTGACGGCGGGCGCGTCCAACAGCCAGGTCATCGCGGCGCACGACCAGTTGCCGTATCCGTTTCGCACCGGCCGCGAGCTGCTGGGCATGTGCCGCGAAAGCGGCCTGTCGGTGGCGCAGCTGATGATGCAGAACGAACTCACCTGGCGCGACGCCGGCGAGATTTCAGGCGGCCTGGACCGCATCTGGCAGGTCATGCAGGACTGTGTCTCGCGCGGCTGTGGCATCAATTACCCCGAGGCGGACGGCGAATTGCCCGGTCCGCTGCGGGTGCGCCGCCGCGCCCCCGAGCTGTACCGCAACCTGACCCAGCGCGCCGAGCGCACGCTGTCCGACCCGCTGTCGGTGATGGACTGGGTCAATCTGTACGCCATGGCGGTCAACGAGGAAAACGCCGCAGGCGGCCGGGTGGTCACGGCGCCCACCAACGGCGCGGCGGGCATCATCCCGGCGGTGCTGCACTACTACGACCGCTTTGTCCCCGGCTCCAACCGCGAAGGCGTGCGCGATTTCCTGCTGACCGCGGCGGCCGTGGGCCTGCTGTACAAGTACAACGCGTCGCTGTCGGGCGCCGAGGTCGGCTGCCAGGGCGAAGTCGGCGTGGCGTGTTCGATGGCGGCGGGAGGCCTGGCGGCTGCGCTGGGCGGCTCGGTCGAGCAGGTCGAGAACGCCGCCGAGATCGGCATGGAGCACAACCTGGGCCTGACCTGCGACCCGGTGGGCGGTCTGGTGCAGATTCCCTGTATCGAGCGCAATGCCATGGCGTCCATCAAGGCGGTCAACGCGGCCCGCATGGCGCTGCGCGGCGACGGCCAGCACTATGTGTCGCTGGATTCGGTCATCAAGACCATGCGCGAAACCGGCGCTGACATGAAGACCAAGTACAAGGAAACGGCGCGCGGCGGCCTGGCGGTGAACATCGTCGAGTGCTGATGCCACGCACGCCAGGCAAAATGGCCCCTTGATCGCTCAAGGGGCCATTTTTCATGCCCGGGGTCGTGGCGGCTGCCACGGCCCCGGGGGGGCAGCGATCAGATCACGCGGGCGTTCTGCAGGGCGGCGATGCGGGCCGGGATCGGCGGGTGCGAGGCGAACATGGCCGCCAGGCCGCCCTTGCCGGTGATGCCGGAGGCTTCGAACGACTTGGGCAGCTCGCCCGGTTCCAGGCCGCCCAGGCGGGCCAGGGCGCGGATCATGGGTTCGCGGGCGCCCATCAGGTGGGCCGAGCCGGCGTCGGCACGGTATTCGCGCTGGCGCGAGAACCAGGCCACGATGATCGAGGCCAGGATGCCGAAAATGATCTCACAGACCAGCACCGTGACGTAGTAGCCGGGGCCGATGCCGCGTTCGTTCTTGAACACGACGCGGTCGATGAAGTAGCCGACGACCCGGGCCAGGAACACGACGAAGGTGTTGACCACGCCCTGGATCAGGGTCAGGGTGACCATGTCGCCGTTGGCGATGTGAGCCACTTCGTGGGCCAGCACGGCGGCGACTTCTTCTTCGCTCATGCTTTCGAGCAGGCCGGTGGACACGGCGACCAGCGAGTCGTTCTTGAAGGCGCCAGTGGCGAAGGCGTTGGGCGCGCCGTCGTAGATGGCGACTTCGGGACGGCCGATGCCGGCGCGGTCGGCCAGTTGGTGGACGGTATCGAGCAGCCAGGCTTCGCGCTGGTTGCGCGGGGCGTTCGGATCCAGCACCTGGGCGCCGGTGCTCCATTTGGCCATGGGCTTGCTGATCAGGAGCGAGATGATCGCGCCGGTGAAGCCGACGACCACCGAGAAGATCAACAGGGCGTTCAGGTTCAGGCCGTTGGCCGTGATGTAGCGGTCTACACCCAGGATGCGTAGCGTGGCCGACAGCACGAGCATGACGGCCAGGTTGGTGATGACGAACAGGACAATGCGTTTCATGTTTTTTTGTTCCTCTGCGAGCGGGAAATACCCCGGCTTTGACTGTGCGGCGCCGCGCCAGTTCCCCGACTGGCGGCGCCGCGTCCGGTGACGGAGAGTATAGTATCGCTTTCCCTTATTCCCCCTCACTTTCACCTGAGCGCAATCCCCCCATGCAGGCACTTTGGATGTTGCTGGCGTCCGCCATGTTCGCCGTCATGGGCTCGTTCGTGAAACTGGGCACCGAGCATGGCGCGTCGCTGCCGCAGGTGGTGCTGTTCCGGGGCCTGCCGTCGGTGATCCTGCTGCTGCTCTGGGCCCGCGCCGGCCGCCAATCCATCGTTCCCACCAGCTGGAAGCTGCACATCTGGCGCAACCTGTCCGGCGTCACCTCGATGTGGCTGGGCTTTTTCGCCATTGCCCACCTGCCGCTGGCCACCGCCACCAGCCTGAACTACACGGCACCGCTGTTCATTGCCTGCTGGATGCTGGGGTGGGGTGGGGCGCAGCGCGACCCGGTGCGCATCGCCGCCGTGGCGCTGGGCTTCCTGGGCGTGATCGCCGTGCTGCGTCCCAGCATCAACGAAGACCAGTGGCTGGCCGCCTTGCTGGGCCTGGGCGCAGGCGCCATGTCCGCCATCGCCATGATGCAGATCCGCCAACTGGGACGCATCGGCGAACCCGAATGGCGCACGGTCCTGTTCTTCTCGGTGGCGGTCTGCGCGTCCAGCTTCGCCGGCCTGGGCTTCGAGGGCTGGGGCCACGCCGACTGGACCGGCTACGCATCGTTGCTGGGCGTGGGGGTGGCAGGGCTGTTCGGCCAACTGGCCATGACCCGCGCGTTCGGCATGGGGTCGGCGCTGCTGACCGCCGCCCTGCAATACAGCACGATTATCTTCGCGGCCTTGATCGGCATGGGCTTCTGGGGTGACACCCTGGATGGCCTGGCCTGGGCCGGCATGGGCCTGATCATTTCGGCGGGCCTGCTGTCGGTCTGGCGCACCATGCGCGACCCCAAGCCGGCCTGACGCCGCGAACCCGATGAAGCGAAAGGAGCCTGCCTGATGACGACGACCCTGATTTCCGCAGCCGACCTGGCCGCGCGCCTTGGCGCCGCGGACGTGCGCGTGTTCGACGTGCGCCACGACCTGATCAACCACGCCGCCGGCCGCGAGGCCTATGCCGCCGGCCACGTTCCCGGTGCCCGCTACCTGGACCACGAAACCGAACTGGCCGCGGCGCGTACCGGCAAGAACGGCCGTCATCCGCTGCCCGACCGCGCCCAATTCGGCGCACTGATGGCCGCGCACGGCGTGACGCCGCAGACCCTGGTGGTGGCCTACGACGCCAGCGGCGGCATGTACGCCGCGCACCTGTGGTGGATGCTGCGCTGGCTGGGCCACGACCAGGTCGCGGTGCTGGACGGCGGCTGGCAGGCCTGGGTGGCCGCCGGCCTGCCCACCGCGACCGAGCCCGCGCCGGCCGTGCAGGCGGGCGCGCCGGTGGCGCCGGGCGCCCCGCTCGTGGGCAGCGTCGACGCGAAAGCTGTGCTGGACAACATCGCCCAGCCCGCCTTTACCGTGATCGATGCGCGTGCGGCCAACCGCTACCGCGGCGAGGTCGAGCCCATGGACCCGGTGGCCGGCCACATTCCGGGCGCCTTGAACCGCCCGAACGGCCAGAACCTGCAGGCCGACGGCCGCTTCAAGGACGCGGCCGTGCTGCGCGAGGAATTCACGGCCTTGCTGGACGGCCGCGATCCCAAGGCCATCGTGCACCAGTGCGGCTCGGGCATCACCGCCTGCCACAACCTGCTGTCGATGGAAATCGCCGGCCTGTCCGGTTCGCGCCTGTACCCGGGGTCCTGGAGCGAATGGTGCAGCGATCCGTCCCGGCCGGTGGCCAAGGGCGAATAAGCGCCTTTCGTCTTACCAGACCGCCGCCAGCTTGACCCGGCCCGAGACGCTTTCGGCGATCTCCAGGAAGTGGTCCAGCGGCGGCGTGGCCAGGCCGGGCACCTTGGCCATGTCGTCCCAGCGCCTCAGCCGAATCGCATCCGGCGCGCCCGGCATGCTGGCGAAATCCACCGCCTGGCCCGCATCGAAGCTGCCCCCTTGTAGCGCCAGGCTGCGCTTCGAATCCTGCGACAGCGACGCTTCATACTGCGGCTCCACGTAGCAGAGGTAGCGTTTGGCCTCCACGTGCAGCCGGATCGGGTCGAGCACCGCCGAACTGAACAGCCCGCGCAGGAATGGCAGCACGAAATACTGGTGCTTGTCGTCGATGCCGCGCAGGGTGGGAGTGTCGGGGTGGTCGGCGATCAGGTGGCCCAGGTCGTGCAACAGACAGGCCGTGATCAACGGCGCGTTGGCGCCGTTGCGTTCGGCCAGCGCCGCGGTCTGCAGCGCATGCCGCAGATGACTGACGGATTCGCCATGATAGGAACGGTGCCCGCGTTCCAGGAAAAGCTGCTCGATGTCCTGCAAGGTCAAGGCCATGTTTGTCTCCTGAGTGGCCGCAAGGGGAAGAGGCGGGCAGTGATCCGTGGATCAGCCGGCTGCCGGCGCCATCTCCAGAAAGCGCGCGATAAGCTGCACCGGTTGGCGCTCGCGCAGGCAGTACAGGTATTCATGCATCACGATGTCCGCGCCCTGGATGTCCAGCGCGACCAGATCGGGATGCGAGGGAATTTCACGCGACGGGATCAGGCTGATGCCCAGTTCGCACAGGATCGCCTGGCGGATCGATTCGCGGCTGCCGATTTCCAGCGTGCGCTTGACGCTGACGCCGGCGGCCTGCAGGGCGTCTTCCGTCAATTGGCGGGTCATCGAGCCAGGCTCGCGCAGCAGCAGCGCGTGGTCGGCCAGGTCCGCCAGCGCCACCTGGCCGCGCCGGGCCAGCGGGTGGTCACGGTGGGTGACCACGCGGATCGGGTCCGCCGCGATCAGGCGGCGGTACAGATGCTTGTCATCCATCAGAAATGACGACGTGGCAATCTCGATGCGATAGTCGTGCAGCGCCTGCAGCATGCTTTGCGAATTGCCGATGGTCACCGTCAGGTCGATGCCCGGGTAGCGCTGGTTGTAGCGCCGCACCGTATCCATGATGTAGAAGGGGCCGGTGGCGCCGACTCGCAGGTTGCCTTCGCGCAGGTCGCTGGCGTCGCGCAGCCGGAAATCGATCTCGGTTTCCTGCTGTACCAGCTTTTCCACCATGGGCATCAGGCTGTGCCCGGCGTCCGACAGGCGCATGCCGCGGCCCTGGCGGTGGAACAGTTCGACGCCATAGCGCGATTCCAACTGGCGCAGTTGCCCCGTCACCGTGGGCTGGCTCACGCCCAGCTGGGCGGCGGCCTTGGTGACGGTGCCGCAGCGAGCCACGGCATAGAAGGATTTCAGTTCGGCGACGAGCACGGTGTTGTGGGGCCTGGTAATGGACGCAATGCGCAAGACCGCCAGTACACCAAAATAATTTGATGTTTTTATTACTGCATTTGCGCGAAGTGTCATAAACACTCAATACGCGGCTTCCATACTGCCTTCGTTCCCAGACCGGAGGCACCATGCCCCTACAGCCCCAACGCGATACAGACACGATTCCGACGGGCGCTTCGCCCCAGAGCGGAGCGCAGCGCGGGGGCTTCCTGTCGGTCAGCAACCTGGTCAAGCGGTTTGGCGCCCACACGGCGCTGTCCGATGTGTCCCTGGATATTCGGGCGGGCGAGCTGGTGTGCCTGCTGGGGCCCTCCGGCTGCGGCAAGACCACTTTGCTGCGCGCCATTGCCGGGCTGGAACGCCAGGACAGCGGCAAGATCCTGCTGTCCGGCCGTGATATTTCCCACGCCGAGCCGCAGGAGCGCGACTACGGCATCCTGTTCCAGTCGTACGCGCTGTTTCCCAACCTGACCGTCGCCCAGAACGTGGCTTATGGCCTGAGCGGCAAGCGCGCCCATCGCAAGCACGTGGCCGACCGGGTCGAGGAAATGCTGACGCTGGTCGGGCTGGCCGGCGCCTCGCATAAATATCCGGGGCAGATTTCCGGCGGCCAGCAGCAGCGCGTGGCCCTGGCCCGCGCGCTGGCGCCGTCGCCGTCCCTGTTGTTGCTGGACGAGCCGATGTCGGCGCTGGATGCCCGGGTGCGCGAGCACCTGCGCATTGAATTGCGCGCGCTGCAAAAGCGCCTGTCGATCACCACCCTGATGGTGACGCACGACCAGGAAGAGGCCATGGTGATGGCCGACCGCATCGCGGTCATGAATGGCGGCGTCATCGAGCAGTTCGGCACGCCGCGCGAACTGTATCGCCAGCCGGGGTCGGCCTTCATCGCCGATTTCGTCGGCGAAGCCAACTGGTTGCCGTTCGAACGCATCGATGCGCACCGCGCCCGGGTTGGCCGCCAGGAACTGGCGGTGGACGAGGCGCTGGAGCGCAACGTGGGCAAGCTGTTCGTGCGCCCCGAAGCCGTGCGCGTGAGCGTGGCGCGTCCCGAAGAACCCAATACCATGCTGGCCGACGTGCTGGACGGCGTGTTCCTGGGCCGCGGCTACCGCCTGGCGCTGCGCCTGGAAGGCGTGCCCGGCGCCACGGTGCATTCGATCGTATCCCCCGAAACCGGAGACGCCTTGCTGGGCCCTCACGCTGCCAGCCGTTGCTGGGTGGAGCTGCCGCGCCATGCGATTCGCGCCTACGCTTGATTCCGCGGTGCCGGCCAGCGCGCCCGCCGTGCCCGCGCCCGCCGCCGCCCCCGCCGTGCCCGTCGCTGCGCCACTGGGCCGCCGGCCCCTGCCGGGCTGGATCGGCCGCTTGGGCCTGACGCTGGGGCAGGCCGCCCTGGCGCTGTTCCTGCTGCTGTTCCTGGCCCTGCCGCTGGCGGCCATCCTGGTCAAGTCCGTGACCGACGGCAATGGCGACTGGGCCGGCCTGTCGGTGGTGCTGGGCATCATCGGCGCCGATGGCTTTCTCGCCATGGTCGGGCGCAGCCTGACCGTAGGCGCGGTCACCATGATGCTGGTGGTGCCGTGCGCCTACGCCTTTGCCTACGCGCTGACCCGCAGCCGCATTCCCGGCAAGGGCCTCCTGCGCACCATTGCGCTGTTGCCGCTGCTGGCGCCGTCGCTGCTGCCCGGCATTGCGCTGGTGTACCTGCTGGGCAACCAGGGCCTGCTCAAGGGCCTGTTCGGTGGCGCCACCATCTATGGCTTCTGGGGCATCGTGGCCGGCGAGGTCTTCTACACCTTTCCGCATGCCCTGATGATCCTGTTGACCGGCCTGGCGCTGGCCGACGGCCGTCTGTACGACGCGGCGCGCGCCATGGGCGCGGGCTCGCTGCGCACCTTCATGACGGTGACGCTGCCTGGCACCCGCTATGCCGTGTTCTCGGCCTGCTGCGTCGTGTTCACGCTGACCGTCACCGATTTCGGCGTGCCCAAGGTGGTGGGCGGCGACTACAACGTGCTGGCGATGGAAGCCTACAAGGCCGTGGTCGGCCAGTTGAACTTCCCCAAGGGCGCCGCCATCGGCATCCTGCTGCTCTTGCCCGCCGTGCTGACCTTCGTGCTGGACCGCCGCCTGCGTGCCCGCCAGGGCGCCCAGATGAGCGGCCGCGCCCAGCCCTACGCGGCGGGCGTCAACCGCCGTCGTGACGCGGCCTTCCTGCTGCTGGCCGGCGTGATGGCGGGTTTCCTGCTGTTGATCATCGGCGTGGCCGTGTGGGCCTCGTTCGTGAAGATGTGGCCGTACAACCTGTCGATGTCGCTGCGTTCGTACGATTTCGACAATATGGACGGCGGGGGCTGGCTGGCCTGGCGCAACAGCCTGGAACTGGCGTTCTGCACGGCCGTGCTGGGTACTGTGGTGGTGTTCCTGGGCGCCTGGATGATGGAAAAGGTGCCGGCCCGCGGCACGGTGGCGCGCGGGCTGCGCGGCACGGTCGGCATGCTGGCGCTGATGCCGATGGCCGTGCCGGGCCTGGTGCTGGGCCTGGGCTACATCTTCTTCTTCAACAGCCCCGCCAATCCGCTGAACCTGCTGTACGGCACCATGCCGCTGCTGGTGCTGTGCACAGTGGTGCACTTCTACACCAGCGCCCACCTCACGGCCGCGACCGCCTTGAACGCGCTGGACCCGGAATTCGAAGCCGCGTCCGCCTCGCTGAAAGTGCCGCGTCTGACCACCTTCGTGCGCGTGACGCTGCCGATGTGCCTGCCGGCCGCGCTGGATGTGGCGCGCTACCTGTTCGTCTCGGCCATGACCACCGTGTCGGCCGTGGTGTTCCTGTACAGCCCGAACACGGTGCTGGCCGCCGTTGCGGTGCTGAACATGGATGACGCCGGCTTCATCGGTCCGGCCGCCGCCATGTGCACGGTGATCATGGCCAGCTCGGCGGTCGCGGCGCTGGCGCTGCACCTGGCCAGCCGCGCCCTGGTGGCGCGCAGCCAGGCCTGGCGCCGTCCCGCCGCCCTTTGATTGAATACTTCTGAAGGAAGACCCTCATGACTGTTTCGCCCTTGCCCGTCCGCCTGGAAGCGGTGATTTTCGACTGGGCCGGCACGCTGGTGGACTTCGGTTCCTTCGCGCCCACCAAGGTGTTCGTGGATGCCTTCGCGCAGTTCAGCATGGAAGTGACGCTGGAACAGGCCCGCGGCCCGATGGGCGTGGGCAAGTGGGACCACATCCGCGCCCTGTGCGACGAGCCCGCCATCGCCCGGCAGTACCAGGCCCAGTTCGGCCGCCTGCCCACCGATGACGACGTGACCGCCATCTACGAACGCTTCCTGCCGATGCAACTGGACAAGGTGGCGCAATACTCGGCTGCCATCCCCGGCGCCGCCGAGCTGCTGCGCGCGCTGCGCCAGCGCGGCCTGAGAATCGGCTCGTGCTCGGGCTACCCCGGCAGCGTGATGCGCCGCGTGGTGGAACGCGCCGCCAGCGAAGGCCTGGAACCCGATTGCATCGTCGCCAGCGACGACGTGCCGCGAGCCCGTCCGGCGCCCGCCATGGCGCTCAAGAACGTGGTGGAACTGGGCCTGTCCGACGTCGCCGGCTGCATCAAGGTCGACGACACCGCCCCCGGCATCGAAGAAGGCCGCCGCGCCGGCATGTGGACGGTCGGCCTGCTGCTGTCCGGCAACGCCGCCGGCCTGACGCTGGACGAATACCTGAGCCTGGATGACGCCGGCCGCCAGCAGGCGCGCGATCGCGCCAGCCAGGAACTGGCCCCTGCCGCGCCGCATTACCTGATCGACACCGTGGCAGACCTGCCCGGCGTCATCGCCGATATCGAGACCCGCCTGGCGGCGGGGCAGCGTCCCTGAGGCCGCCACCGAACGACCGTTGAACCCTTTTTCGCACTGCACCGCGGCAGGCATGCGCCCGCCGTGGCGCCCCGACTCACGCTTTTTTCCGCTCACCCACGGAGTTTCCTCATGAATCGCTTCAAGCTGCTTGCACTGTCCGCCGCCCTGATGGGCACGATGGGCGCCGCGTCCGCCGAAACCTCGCTGACCGTCTACACGGCGCTGGAAGCGGACCAGATCAAGGTCTACCAGGCTGCCTTCGAAAAGGCCAATCCCGACATCAAGATCCAGTGGGTCCGTGATTCCACCGGCATCATCACCGCCAAGCTGCTGGCCGAGAAGAACAACCCCAAGGCCGACGTCATCTGGGGCCTGGCCGGCACCTCGCTGGGCCTGATGGACAAGGAAGGCATGCTGCAGCCCTACGCCCCCAAGGGCCTGGACCAGATCGCCGCCAACATGCGCGATGCCAAGGCCGAGCCCACCTGGGTCGGCATGGACGGCTTTGCCGCCGCCATCTGCTTTAACACCGTCGAAGCCGAAAAGCAGAAGCTGCCCAAGCCCACCTCGTGGCAAGACCTGACCAAGCCGGTCTACGCCGGCAAGATCGTCATGCCGAACCCGGCCTCGTCGGGCACGGGTTTCCTGGACGTCAGCGCGTGGCTGCAGATCTTCGGTGAAGAGAAGGGCTGGGCCTACATGGACGCCCTGCACAAGAACATCGGTTCGTACACGCACTCGGGTTCGAAGCCTTGCAACATGGCAGCCGCCGGCGAATTCCCGATCGGCGTGTCGTTTGACTACCGCGCCGCCAAGCTGAAGGCCGATGGCGCGCCGGTCGAAGCCGTGTTCCCGTCCGAAGGCCTGGGCTGGGAAGTCGAAGCGACCGCCATCGTCAAGGGCACCAAGAACCTGGAAGCCGCGCGCAAGCTGGCTGACTTCTCGGCCAGCCGCGAAGCCAACGAGCTGTACAAGGCCAACTTCGCCGTGCTCGCGATTCCCTCGATCGCCACGTCCAATCCCAACCTGCCGGCCGACCTGACCAAGCGCATGATCAAGAACGACTTCGTCTGGGCCGCCACCAATCGCGAACGCATCATCGCCGAGTGGACCCGCCGCTACGACGGCAAGTCCGAGCCCAAGAAGAAGTAAGCCTTCGGGCCGCAAGCCGGGAAGCGCCCGCGGGCGCTTCCCCCGCCAGTCTTCTCGCATTGCCATTCAGATGAAAAAATTCGACGTAATCGTGGTCGGCGCGGGCATGCTCGGCATCGCGCATGCCTGGGCGGCCGCCAAGCGCGGCCTGTCCGTGGCCGTGATCGAGCGCAGCCGCCAGGCGCACGGCGCTACCATCCGCAACTTCGGCCAGGTCATCGTGACCGGCCAGGCGCCGGGCATGATGCTGTCGCACGCCCAGCAGGCGCGCGAGCTGTGGCTGGAACTGGCCGACAAGGCGCAGTTCCACGTTCGCGCCAACGGCGCGCTGGTGTTGGCCCGCAACGCCGACGAAGCCGAGGTGCTGGACGAATTCGCCCAGACCCGGCTGCGCCAGGAAGGCTATCGCGCCGAACTGCTGTCGGCCCGCGAAGTGGCCAAGCTGTACGACGGCCAGTTGGCGCATCACTGCGCCGCGCTGTATGGCCAGGACGACCTGCAGATCTATTCGCGCGAAGCGCTGCCCGCCATCACCCGCTACCTGGCCGAATCGCTGGGCGTGCAATTCATCACTGGCACGCTGGCGCGCGCCGTCGAACAAGGGCAGGTTGCGACCACCGCGGGTGACTTCGCGGGCTCGCACGTATTCGTCTGCCCGGGGCACGACTACCTGACGCTGTTGCCCGAGCACTTTGCGCCGCTGAACCTGGAAGTGACGCGCCTGCAGATGCTGCGCGCCGCGTTCGAGACGCGTCCCATGGCGTTGGACCGGCCGCTGCTGACGGGCCTGTCCTGCGTGCACTATGGTGCGTTTTCCGACCTGCCGTCGGCGCTGGCGCTGCGCGACGTGATCCAGGCGCGCAGCCCCATGCTGCTGGAAAACGGCATCCATCTGCTGATCAGCCCCACGCCGCATGGCGAACTGATCATCGGCGACTCGCATCGCTACGGCCAGGACGCGTTGCCGTTCAACGACGAGGCCATCGACGACGCCATGCTGGACCTGGCGTCGCAGGCGCTGGGCGCGCGGCTGCGGGTGCTGGAGCGTTGGCAGGGCGTGTACGGCACGCACGGCCCGGCGCCGTTCTCGGTGCTGCCGGTGGATACGGCCACGACGGTGGCGGTGATGCATTCGGGCGTGGGCATGACGGTGGGGCTGGCCATCGGCGAGCGTACCGTGGCGGGCGTGCTGGGGCGCTGACGCGGCGGCCGGCTGATCGTGTGCGGGCGCCCGCAGCAAAAGAAAAAGGCCTTGCGATCGCAAGGCCTTTTGTCATGAAGGGGGCTTTACAGCCGTTCCTGCATGATGCGGCGATACCACTCGTGAAAGTGCTGCATGCCGTCTTCCATCGGCGACTGGTAGGGACCGGTCTCGTTCACGCCGCGCAGCATCAGGGCCTTGCGGCCGGCGTCCATGCGTTCGGCGATCTCGTCGTCTTCGATGGCCGTTTCCATGTAGGCCGCGCGCTGCGCCTCGACGAATTCGCGCTCGAAGGCGGCGATTTCCTCGGGGTAGTAGAACTCGACCACGTTCACGGTTTCCTGCGGGCTCTTGGGGTAGAGCGTCGACAGCACCAGCACGTGCGGATAGAGCTCGATCATGTGGGTCGGGAAATACGTGACCCAGACCGCGCCGAAATCCGGGGCGTCACCCTCGCGGAACGACAGCAGGCGATCGTGCCATTGCTTGTACACGTCGGAACCCGGCTGGGCCAGCGCGTTGTGCACGCCGACCTTCTGCAGGCTGTACCAGTCGTTGAACTCCCAGGTCAGGTCGTCGCACGTGACGAAGCGGCCCAGGCCCGGATGGAACGGGCCGACGTGGTAGTCCTCGAGGTAGACCTCGATGAAGGTCTTCCAGTTGTAGTTGCACTGGTGCACTTCGACGTGGTCCAGCACGTAGTCGCCGAAATCGAACTCGGGCCGCGAGAACAGCGGCGCCATGTCGGCGGCCGGATCGCGCGGGCCTTCGAACAGCAGGCCGTGGCAATCGCGCAGGCGGAACTTCTGCAGGTTCATGCAGGGCGTCGTGTCGAACTGCGGCGCGCCCAGCAACTCACCCTGGTTGTTGTACGTCCAGCGGTGCAGCGGGCAGACGATGTTGCCGCCCGTGGCCTTCAGGTTGCCGTGCGAATTGCAGGTGCCCGTCACGTCGCCGGCCTGGCCGCCCAGCATCAATGCCTGGCGGTGGCGGCAGACATTTGAGATGAGTTCAACGCCGTGCTGGTTGCGAACCAGCACGCGCCCTCCGCTTTCCTGCGCCAACGTACGCCAATCCCCGACGTCCGGCACCAGCTTCTGGTGGCCGACGTACTGCGAGGATTGCTTGAAAATGAGTTCTTGCTCGCGGGCAAAGAGGGCTTCGTCAAAATAAGCACTGACGGGTAGCTGGGTGCGAGCTGGCACAACATGTGCCATCCGACCGATGTCGGTCATGATTCCCTCCGCTCGGATGAATATTTCCCCCAAAGCGCCGCAGGTCTGTGGGCTGAGTGCCCCTCACCGGGGGCGTCGTTCTCGGGGCGGCCCGGCGATGAAAAGCCAGTACGGCTTGAGCTTGGGGCCGCAAATTGTACCCCAACCCTTTTCCCCACGCCCGTGAAGATCGGTGAAGCTTGGTGAAGATCGGGGCACCCCGATTTGACCTGGCGCAAAAGCCGATCAACCCGCCGTTCAGCCCGCCGATTAACCCTTCGCCGCGTAGGTTTTTCAGACCAGCCTGCGCGTGGCCGGATGGCGTCTCATCAGCCAGCTGCTGGCCGCCGACAATCCGAAGACGGCCAGGGTCAGCAGGGGAACGGCCCAGGCGTCGTTGCGTCCGCCGCCGAAGGCACCGGCGCGATGCGCCAGGTCCAGGAACACCGGGTGGATGAGATACACGCCGAAGGTCAGCGGCGCCAGCGCGGCCAGCCGCGGCAGCCGGGGCGACGACACGATCCATTGAAACGCGGCCAGCGACATGAACGGCACGGTCAGGCTGAAGTAGTCGTAGAAGTAGGTGTCCAGCGTATGGCCGTTGGACATCACGTGCACGCCCAGGGCGGTGGCGGCCACGCTGGCGGCCAGCACCCATGCGGGGCGCGGGATGCGCATTTCGCCATCGAAGATCTGGCGCCCCGCCACGAAGTAGCCCAGGTAGGGCAGGAACCAGGTCAGGAAAAAGCCCGGCTGGGCGCCCAATGCGCGGCGGTACAACGCTTCCAGGATGGCCAGCCCCAGGATGCCCACCACCCACAACGACCGCGATTGCGGCGTGCTGCGCACGTACAGCGCGCGCACCAGGGGCGCGAACAGGTACAGGCCCACGATCATGTAGAGGTACCAGAGGTGGTAGTAGGGCTCGCCCTGGGCGACCTTGCGGGGCCAGAACGAAACGTCCACGCGGCCGTCGTCCCACCAGTCCAGGCCCGTGCGCCACAGCAGGTAGAAGAGGGTCCAGAACACCAGCGGCGCGCAGATCCGCGCCATGCGCCGGGTGTAGAACCGGCGCGCATCCTGCGGCTTGGACGGGTCCAGCAGCAGCGCGCCGCTGACCATCACGAACACCGGCACGCACCAGCGGGCCGCCGAGTCATACAGATTGGCGGCCAGCCAGGCGCCGTGGCCGTAGGCCGAGGGGTCGCTGACGATCAGGGCGGCGCTGTGCAGCAGCACCACCGCGGCGGCGGCCAGCCAACGGGCGGCATCCAGTCGGGCGTAGCGGTCATCGGTCTGTGGCATCGGGCTCCCGGGCGTCGGTGTAACGGGGGCGGGCGGGGCGCCCGCCTTCGTTTTTCACCTTAGCAGCCGGGGCGGCGCGGGTTCTGTATCCAGGCGTTAGGGCCTGTTTTTTCAGGAAACCGCGCGGGCAGTCTTGTTGCCGCGTGACGGAGTGCCGCAAGACTCACTGCAGCACGATGTTGGCGTGCTTGATCAATTGCGACACGATGGGCTGTTCGGTCTTGACCTGCTTGTCCAGCTCGGCTGCGGTGCCGGAGCGCGGGTCGATGCCCATGTCCAGCAGGCGCTTGCGCACCGCCTCGTCCTTCAGCGTCTCGGTCAGCGCCGTCTGCAACTTGTCCAGCACCGGCGCGGGCGTGCCCTTGGGCGCCACGAAACTGAACCAGGCGGTCATGTCGAACGCGGGGTAGCCCTGTTCGGCCAGCGTTGCCAGATTGGGTTCGGTGGCCAGGCGGGTGGGGCTGGTGATGCCGAACACCTTGACCTTGCCGGCCTCGGCCTGCGGCATGCCGGTGGCGACCATGTCGAAGAACAGGTCCACGTCGCCGCTGATCAGGGCGGGCAGCGCCTGGGTCGCGCCCTTGAACGGCACGTGCAGGATGTCGATACCCGCGCGTTGCTTGAACAGTTCGCCGGCCAGGTGCGACGAGGTGCCGGCACCGAACGTGGCGAAGGTCAGCTTGCCCGGGTTCTGCCTGGCGTAGGCCACGATGTCCTGGGTGCTGTTGAACGGCCGCTTGGGGCTGGACAGCAGCACCAGCGGGCCGATGCCCACCATGCCGATCGGCGCAAAGCCGTCGGGATCGTAGGGCAGTTCCTTATACAGATAGCGGTTGGTCACCAGGGTGGAATTGGTGGCCATCAGGATGGTGTAGCCATCCGGCGCTTCACGCGAGACGAAGGCCGCGCCGATCGAGGTGCCCGCGCCGGCCTTGTTCTCGACGATCATCGGCTGGCCCAGCGTCTTGGCCATGCGTTCGGCCAGCACGCGGGTCAGCACGTCCGTGGCGCCGCCGGCCGGGAAGGGCGACACCACCTTGATGGGGCGCGACGGATAGGTGTCGGCCTGGGCGCCGCCCAGGGCGGCCACGCCGAGCAGCAGGGCGGCCAGGAATTTGTAGCGTTTGCGAATCATGTTTTCCCCTTGAAATCACGTTTAATATTCCGTATATTGGAATTTAGTTTTGGCATTCGAAATAAACTATAAAAACGAAGCGAATAGAAATGCAATCTTTTTCTGACCCCAAGCGCATCCCCCATCCCGCCGCCAAGCCAGACCAGAAGCTGGAGCTGAGCGCCCCCGCCCGCCGCAAGCGAGCCGGCGCCGTGGGCGAGGGGCCGGTGTCGCCCGACTTCATCACCGCGCTGGCGCGCGGGCTGGAAGTCCTGCGTTGCTTTCGGCCCGGCGTGGCCGCGCTGGGCAATCTGGACCTGGCCCGCCTGACCGGCCTGCCCAAGCCCACCATCAGCCGCATCACCTACACCCTCACCGAGCTGGGCTACCTGCGCTACCACCCGGACACCGGCAAGTATTCGCCGGGCTATGGCGTGCTGGCGCTGGGCTTTGGCCTCTTGGCCGGGCTGGAAGTGCGCGAGCTGGCCAAGGCGTCGATGACCGACCTGGCGCGGGAAACCGGCGGCGCGGTGGCGCTGGGCGCGTTCGACGGCGACGCCATGACCTACGTCGAGGCCATCCACGGCTCGTCCGCGCTGTACCTGCGCCTGCCGGTGGGCTACCGCGCCAGCCTGGACAGCGCCATGGGCCGGGCCTACCTGGCCAGCCTGCCGCCCGCCGCCTGCGCCGAGGTGCTGGACCGTCTGGGCGCGGCTGCGCCCGCGGCGGCGGCGATCGAACGCGCACGCGCCGAGCTGGCCGACACCGGCTGCTGCTTCGCCATCGGCGAATGGCAGTCCGGCATCAATGCGGTGGCGGTCCCGTTCACGTCCGTCACGGGCGAAGGGGTATTCGTCATGAGCTGTGGCGGCCCCGCGGGCCTGTTGCCCGAAGCCGGCCTGCGCACGCAGGTGGCGCCGGCACTGCGGGCCGCCATCGCGGGGCTCGCGGGCTCGTCCGACTGAGCAAAGTGGCGCATCGGGGCGTGGTCCTGGTATCTCGTACAATTCACGGATTGATCCACCCCTAGCGCCCTCGGAGACCCGTTTGGCCAAACCCACACAAGCTGATCCGCAGACCGGCGACCGTCCCTTGCCCCAGGATTTCGAAACGGCGCTGGCCGAACTGGAATCGCTGGTCGCGGCCATGGAAGACGGCTCGTTGCCGCTTGAGCAATCGCTGGCCGCCTATCGGCGCGGCGTTGAGCTGACGCGGGTCTGCCAGGACCGCTTGGCCCAGGCCGAACAGCAGGTAAAGGTCCTGGAAGGCGATTTGCTGCGCCCCCTGGACCCGGCGGCGCTGGATGACGAATAAGAATCGGATGAAGCAAACTCAACTCGCTTTCCCCGAGTGGTTGCAAGGCCGTGTGCGGCACATCGAAGATGTGCTCGACGATCTGCTGCCGCCCGTCGACGCCACGCCTGCCCGCCTGCATGAAGCCATGCGCTACGCCGTCCTCGGTGGCGGCAAGCGGGTGCGTGCCGCGCTGGTCTACGCCGCAGGCCAGGCCTGCCCGGTCAGCGGCAGCGTGCTGGCCGTCGAGGCCTCGCTGGATCGCGCCGCAGCCGCGGTCGAACTGATCCACGCCTATTCCCTGGTGCACGACGACCTGCCCTGCATGGATGACGACGTCCTGCGCCGCGGCCGCCCCACCACCCATGTGCAATTCGACGAAGCCACCGCCATGCTGGCCGGCGATGCGCTGCAGCCGCTCGCCTTCGACCTGCTGGCGTCCATGCCGATCGCGCCTGCCCTGATCGTGCAGGCGACCCAGTCGCTGGCGCGCGCGGCAGGCAGCCAGGGCATGGCCGGCGGGCAGGCCATCGACCTGTTCAGTGTCGGCCGGGCGCTGTCGCGCGACGAACTGCAAATGATGCACGGCATGAAGACCGGCGCCTTGCTGGCGTGCAGCGTGGCGCTGGGCGGCATCGTGGCGGGCGCCAGCTCGGCTTCGCGTCAGGCGCTGGATGTCTACGCGCAAGCGATGGGCCTGGCCTTCCAGGTGGTGGACGACATTCTCGACGTCACTGCCGATTCCGCCAGCCTGGGCAAGACCCCGGGCAAGGACGCCGCCGAAAACAAGCCCACCTACGTGTCGCTGCTGGGCCTGGACGAGGCCCGTGTTTTCGCCGGCGAACTGCGCGAAACCGCGTTGGCCGCGCTTGAACCGCTGGGTGACGCCGGCATGCGCCTGGCCCAGCTGGCAGATTTCATCGTCCTTCGAGATCGCTGAACCGTGACCCGTCCGGGCTGACTGCAGGCCGGGCAAACGAACCCCATACAAGCATGACGACAGATTTACTGGACCGCATTCAATCCCCGGCAGACCTCAAGCGCCTGGATCGTCGCGAGCTCAAGCGGCTGGCCGACGAGTTGCGCGGCTTCGTGCTGGAGTCGGTCTCCAAGACCGGCGGCCATCTGTCGTCGAACCTGGGCACCGTGGAACTCACGCTGGCGCTGCACCAGGTCTTCGATACGCCGCATGATCGCATCGTCTGGGACGTGGGCCACCAGTCCTACCCGCACAAGATCCTGACCGGCCGCCGCGCCGGCATGGCCAAGCTGCGCCAGCAGGGCGGCATTTCGGGCTTTCCCAAGCGCAGCGAATCCGAGTACGACGCCTTCGGCACCGCGCACTCGTCCACCTCGATCTCGGCCGCGCTGGGCATGGCGGTGGCCTCGCGCAACGCGGGCGTGCAACGCCAGCACATCGCCGTCATCGGCGATGGCGCGATGTCGGCGGGCATGGCCTTCGAGGCCATGAACAACGCCGGCGTCACGCCCAACATCAACCTGCTGGTGATCCTGAACGACAACGACATGTCGATCTCGCCGCCGGTGGGGGCGCTGAACCGCTACCTGGCCCGCCTGATGTCCGGCCGTTTCTACGCCGCCGCCAAGAACGTCGGCCGCGCCGTGCTGCAGCACGTGCCGCCGGTGCTGGAGCTGGCGCGACGCTTCGAAGAGCACGCCAAGGGCATGGTCACGCCGGCCACGCTGTTCGAGGAATTCGGCTTCAACTACGTCGGGCCCATCGACGGCCACGACCTGGATGCGCTGGTCCCCACGTTGCAGAACCTGAAGGCGCTGCAAGGCCTGCAGTTCCTGCACGTGGTCACCAAGAAAGGGCAGGGCTACAAGCTGGCCGAAGCCGATCCGGTGCTGTATCACGGCCCGGGCAAGTTCGACCCCGCCGTGGGCATCCAGCAATCGAAGGCGCCGGGCAAGCGCACTTTCACCCAGGTGTTCGGCACCTGGCTGTGCGACATGGCCGAGCAGGATTCCCGCCTGGTCGCCGTCACCCCCGCCATGCGCGAGGGCAGCGGCCTGGTCGAATTCGAAAAGCGCTTTCCCTTGCGCTACTTCGATGTCGGCATCGCCGAGCAGCACGCCGTGACCTTCGCCGCCGGCATCGCCTGCGAAGCGCAAAAGCCGGTGGTGGCCATCTATTCCACGTTCATGCAGCGCGGCTACGATCAGTTCATCCACGACGTGGCCTTGCAGAACCTGGACGTCACCTTCGCGCTTGATCGCGCCGGCATCGTCGGCGCCGACGGCGCCACCCATGCGGGCAACTACGACACGGCCTTCCTGCGCTGCGTGCCCAACATGGTGGTCGCGACCCCGTCCGACGAGGCCGAGACCCGCCTGCTGCTGTCCACCTGTTATCAGTATCCGGGCCCGGCGTCGGTGCGTTATCCGCGCGGCGCGGGGTGTGGTGCCGTCGAAGCGCCCGGCCTGGATACGGTCGAGATCGGCCGCGGCGTGGTGCGACGCGAAGGCCGCAAGATCGCCATCCTGGGCTTCGGCACCCTGGTGCAGCCCGCGCTGGCCGCAGCCGAAAAACTGGACGCCACCGTGGCCGACATGCGCTTTGTCAAACCCATCGACCGCGCCCTGATCCTGGATCTGGCCAGCCGCCACGACGCGCTGGTCACGATCGAAGACGCCTCCGTCATGGGCGGGGCCGGCAGCGCCGTGCTGGAAGTGCTCAGCGCCGAAGGCGTGCTGATTCCCGTCCTGCAACTGGGCTTTCCGGACGAATTCATCGACCACGGCGACCAACTGGCGCTCCTGGCCGGTATCGGCCTGGATGCCGCCGGCATCGAGCAATCGGTCCGCACACGCTACGCCGCGCTGTTGGGCTGACCGCTGGCGGGCGGGCCAGCGTCGTATTTGGCCCGCCTGGCGAAACAGTGTGTTCCGGCCCCGTCGGCCTACGAATGAAAGGGTTTTCCCTGGCGCTCGTTGGACTTTGGGCGATAATGGCCCCCTCTTAAAGATTCCTGGGTCTGCGTGCTTACGCCACGCTCGTCGCCCAGACAGGTAAGCCGACATGAATTCTCCGATCGACCCCGCCATCGTGATGCCCGACGTCCAGAGCTCGGCGGATACGCGGCACATCCCGATCCAGCGCGTGGGCATCCGTGGCGTGCGCCACCCCATGCTCATCGAGAACGCCGACGGGTCGCCCCAGGGCACCGTGGCCAACTGGACCCTGACCGTGGCGCTGCCCCCCGAAGAAAAAGGGACGCATATGTCCCGCTTCGTGGCCCTGCTCGAAAAGTACCGCAGCACCCCCATGACGCCGACGCTGTTCCGCGCCATGGCCGCGGACATGCTGCCGCTGCTGCACGCCGAACGCGGCGACATCACGGCCGCTTTCCCGTACTTCATCAACAAGTCCGCCCCGATCTCCGGCGTGCAAAGCCTGCTGGACTACGAAGTCCAGTGGATCGCCCGCGCTCAGGGCGACCAGGTCGAGTTCGAGCTGGTGGTGCAGGTGCCCGTGACCAGCCTGTGCCCGTGTTCCAAGGCCATTTCCGAGTACGGCGCGCACAACCAGCGTTCGCACGTCACGGTTTCGGCCATCCTGGAATCCGACATCAGCATGGACGGCGTCATCCGCCTGATCGAAGACGAAGGCTCGTGTGAACTCTGGGGCCTGCTCAAGCGCCCCGACGAGAAATACGTCACCGAACGCGCCTACGACAACCCCAAGTTCGTCGAAGACCTGGTGCGCGACGTGGCGGCTCGCCTGAACGCCCACCCCGGCATCGCGCGCTACCGCGTCGAAGCCGAGAACTTCGAATCGATCCACAACCACTCGGCTTACGCCGTGGTGGAAGGCTGAGCCTTCCGTGAGTCATCCGGCGGCCACCGACTGGCCGCTCATCGCGAGACTGGCGGATCGGGAAGCGCGGCTGGCCGGACACCTGGCCGGCCGCGGCCGTTTCGGGCTGGCGCTTTATGAGTTCTTCCGCTTCGGCGTGAAGCAGGCCTGGGCCTGTCTGTTCGGCGGGCTGATGTGCGCCTTGCTGCTGGCCACGCACTGGTGGTATCCGCAGGACGCCTGGCTTGCCCGCTACGATTTCCTGACGCTCGCCGCGCTGGGCATCCAGGCCGCGCTGCTGGCGCTGCGCATGGAAACCTGGAGCGAGGCCAAGGTCATCCTCATGTTCCATGTGGTCGGCACCGGCATGGAGCTGTTCAAGACAGCGGCGGGGTCCTGGATCTACCCCGAGGCCAGCGTGCTGCGCATCGGCGGGGTGCCGCTGTTCACCGGATTCATGTACGCGGCGGTCGGCAGTTACCTGGCGCGCGTCTGGCGCCTGTTCGACTTCCGCTTCCGGGCGCATCCGCCGTTGACCGCGACGGTCGTGCTGTCGGTGCTGATCTACGTGAATTTCTTCTCGCACCATTTCATCCCCGATTTTCGCCTGGCCTTGTTCGGGATGACGGCGGTGCTGTTCGCGCGCACCTGGGTGTATTTCCGCATCTGGCGCGATTACCGGCGCATGCCGCTGTTGCTGGGCTTCGTGCTGGTGGCGCTGTTCATCTGGTTTGCCGAGAACATCGGCACCTTTGCCAACGCCTGGCGCTATCCCAACCAGGCCCACGTCTGGCAGATGGTGTCCATCGCCAAGCTGGGCTCTTGGTTCCTGCTCATGATCATCAGCTACGTGATGGTCAGCCTCGTCAGCCGTCCCCAGCCGATTGGCGTTGCGGATGCGCCGCAAGCGGCCGGGCAGGGGGCGCCGAATAACACGTCCCCCATTTCTTGATCCGTCCGCGGCTTGCGTCGACAGGCCCGATCGGTGATAATCGAGAGCTTTCTTGCTCGACCACCCATGCTTTTTGGGTAGCGGGCTGCCCCTTGCAAGCCAAGTCTGAAGCAAAAGACCAGTGATAGAGAAAGCACTGGAAAACGGCCTGCGAGACATCCTCAAGGAGTTTTACTCATGCGTCACTACGAAGTAGTGTTTATCGTTCACCCCGACCAAAGCGAGCAAGTGCCCGCCATGGTCGAGCGTTACCAAGCGCTGGTCACGGGCCAAGGCGGCTCGGTTCACCGCCTGGAAGACTGGGGTCGCCGTCAACTGGCCTACCCGATCCAGAAGCTCGTCAAGGCTCACTACGTCTGCCTGAACATCGAGTGCGGCCAAGCCACGCTGGATGAGCTGGAACACTCGTTCCGCTACAACGACGCCGTCCTGCGCCACCTGGTCATCAAGACCAAGAAGGCCCAGACCACTCCCTCGATCATGATGAAGTCGGTCGAGCGTGAAGAAGCCCGCAAGGCTTCGGCGGAAGCTGTCGCGGCTCAGGCCGAGTAAGCAGGGCTCACGCAGAGCCCACCCATGAAGTCCCCTTGGTGCCTGGCAGGATGAACAAGCTGGAACTCAGCGCCCGCGTTCTCGAATGCGAGCCTTTGCGCCACACTCCCGCCGGCCTGCCCGCACTGGAAATGGTGCTGGCGCACGAATCCGAGGTCATCGAAGCCGGCCATCCGCGCCGTGTGGAACTGACGATCTCGGCCGTGGCACTGGGCGATCTGGCGTTGCTGTTGAAAGGAACGGCGTTGGGGTCCGAATTGCAGGTGCAGGGGTTTCTGGCCCCCGTCCGCAAAGACTCCGTGAAGTTCAAGCTGCATCTGCAGCAGGCACGCAAGATCAGCGGCAGCGCAGGACGCGATCCGCTGGTGGCTTGACGGGTAAGGGCAACGGGCGCGAAGGCGCCTTCTGAATACGGATAGGTTATGGGGAATCGGGCCCGAAAAGGGTTGATCCGGTCCCCTCAAACATAGAGGCACATATCATGGCTTTCTTCGGAAAACGCAAAGAAAAACGCAAATTCACGCAGCAGAACCCGCTCTTCAAGCGTCGTAAGTTCTGCCGCTTCACCGCAGCCGGCGTCGAAGAGATCGACTACAAGGATCTGGACACCCTGCGCGACTTCGTGCAAGAAAACGGCAAGATCATCCCGGCTCGCCTGACCGGCACCAAGGCAATCTACCAGCGTCAGCTGGACACCGCCATCAAGCGCGCGCGCTTCCTGGCCCTGTTGCCTTACACCGACAACCACAACTAATCCGGGGCACTGAAATGCAAGTTATTCTGCTCGAAAAAGTCGTCAACCTGGGCAACCTCGGCGAAGTCGTTCGCGTGCGTGATGGCTACGCCCGCAACTTCCTGATTCCCCAGAAGAAGGCCCGTCGCGCAACCGACGCCGCCCTGAAGGAATTCGAAGCCCGCCGCGCTGAACTGGAAAAGGTCCAGGCCGAGAAGCTGGCCGCTGCCCAAGCCCTGGGCGAGCGCGTCAACGGCTTCCAGCTGAAGATCGCCCAGAAGGCCGGCGTCGACGGTCGCCTGTTCGGCTCGGTCACCAACGCCGACATCGCCGAAGGTCTGAAGAAGGCCGGTTTCGAAGGCATCGAGAAGGCGCAAGTGCGTCTGCCCAATGGCCAGCTCAAGGCCGTTGGCGAATTCCCGATCCAGGTCGCCCTGCACGCCGACGTCGTTGTCGACATCACCGTGCTGATCGAAGGCGAACTGTCCTAATCCGGACTTCGCGGTAAAAAAAGCCGGCCCGCGCGCCGGCTTTTTTTCTTTTTGCCGTGCTTCTTCCGGCTTTGATCGCCGGCATTTGCGTGTAGTCTTTCGGGCTGCACGCCTGCCGCAAGCTGTTTTGTACAGAGGACCTTTTGACCCAGCCGCCCGTCCACCACAATGCGCCTCCCGGATTGCGCGCCTGGCTCGACAGCCTGAACGCCGAGACCGAGCCGTCGGTGCGGGATGCAACCATCGATGGCGTGCGCTGCATCGTCAAACGCCGCCGTCCCAGTTTTGCGCGCGGTGTCAGCTATGCGTTGCGCTATGTGCGGGCGCTGTTCCTGGGCGTGGGCTGCAAGCTGTTCCTGGGTGAATTCCCCCGTCCCGGCGTGCTGCTGCGCAATGGCCTGGAGCACGAGGCGCGGCGCCTGCAGCAACTGTTGCAGGCCGGCTGCCGCGTGCCCGAAGTGTGGTGGCAGGAACAAGGCCTGCTCGTCCTGGAATTCGTGGGTGAAGACCTGGCCGACCTCATCCGCAACGAAGACTCCACCTCGCAGCTGTGGCTGGCCCGCGCGGCCGCGGCCGACCTGGCCGCCTTCCACGCCCGCGGGCTGTGGCATGGCGGCGCCCAGATCCGCAACATCACCCTGCGTGACGGCGAACTGTGGCGCATCGATTTCGAGGAAAACATCGGCTCGACGCTGTCGCGCCCGCTGGCCCAGGCCTATGACCTGTTCCAGATGCTGGCCTCGCTGGTGTCTTTGCGTAAATTGCCCGACGATGTCGGTCGCACGCTGGGTAAACTGGCGCTCGACGTCTATTTCGAGTGCAACCCCGACCCCGAGGTCAAGGCCCGTCTGCGCCGCCTGACCCGGGTGCTTACTTTCATCGCCACGCCCCTGCGCCCCCTGCTGGGCCGCCTGCCGTCGCGCGATGTACAGGGATTTTTCCGCGTCGCGGATATCCTGCAGCCGTTACTATTGAAGCCATGAATACACCCGCCGATCCCCAGCTCGAATACCTGCGCGTTCCCCCTCATTCCATCGAGGCGGAACAGTCGGTCCTGGGCGGCCTGCTGCTCGACAATTCGGCCTGGGACCGCATCGCCGACGTGCTGGTCGAAGAAGACTTCTACCGTCACGACCACCGGCTGATCTGGCACCACATCGCCCGCCTGATCGGGCTGGCGCGCCCGGCCGACGTCATCACGGTCAACGAATCGCTGATCAGCGCTGGCAAGGCCGAAGACGCCGGCGGGCTGGCCTACCTGAACGCGCTGGCCCACAACACGCCCTCGGCCGCCAACATCCGCCGCTACGGCGAGATCGTGCGCGAGCGCGCCATGCTGCGCAAGCTGGTGTCCATCGCCGACGAAATCTCCTCGGCCGCGCTCAACCCGCAGGGCAAGGAAGCGCGCCAGCTGCTGGACGAGGCCGAGTCCAAGGTGTTCCAGATCGCCCAGGAAGGTGCGCGCGGCGCCGCTGGCTTCCAGGAAATCCAGCCGCTGCTCACGCAGGTGGTCGAGCGCATCGACGAGCTCTACCATCGCGAGGGCAGCTCCGACGTCACCGGCGTGCCCACGGGCTTCACGGACCTGGACAAGATGACCTCGGGCATGCAGGGCGGCGACCTCATCATCGTGGCCGGCCGCCCGTCCATGGGCAAGACCTCGTTCTCGATGAACATCGGCGAACACGTGGCCATCGAGCAGGGGCTGCCGGTGGCGGTGTTCTCCATGGAAATGGGCGCCGTGCAGCTGGCCATGCGTATGCTGGGTTCGGTCGGCCTGCTCGACCAGCACCGCATGCGGACCGGCAAGCTGATCGCCGAAGACTGGCCGCGCGTGACCCACGCCGTGCAACTGATGCAGGATGCACAAGTCTATATCGACGAGACCCCCGCGCTCAGCCCGATGGAAGTGCGCGCGCGCACCCGCCGCCTGGCACGTCAGTGCGGCCAGCTTGGCCTGATCATCATCGACTACCTGCAGCTGATGTCGGGCAACGGTTCGGGCGAAAACCGCGCTACCGAAGTGTCGGAAATCAGCCGCTCGCTCAAGGGCCTGGCCAAAGAGCTGAACTGCCCGCTGATCGCGCTGTCGCAGCTGAACCGAAGCCTGGAACAGCGTCCCAACAAGCGTCCCGTGATGAGCGACCTGCGCGAATCCGGCGCTATCGAACAGGACGCCGACGTGATCCTGTTCATCTACCGCGACGAGGTCTACAACCCCGATTCGCCGGACAAGGGCACGGCCGAGATCATCATCGGCAAGCAGCGTAACGGCCCGATCGGCACGGTGCGCCTGACCTTCCAGGGCTCCAGCACGCGCTTCCTGAACTTCTCGGGCGCGCAGCCCAAGGACATGTACTGATCGCCGTCGATCCGGCCAATAAAAAAACCGCGCCTGGGCGCGGTTTTTCATTGGGCAGCCGGAAATTCACGCTTCCGATTCGGGCCGCTTGCCGTAGCGCGCGGCCAGCACGCCGCAGACCATCAGCTGGATCTGGTGGAACAGCATCAGGGGCAGCACGATGGCGCCCACGGCATGGCCGGCAAACAGCACCTGCGCCATGGGGATGCCGCTGGCCAGGCTTTTCTTGGAACCGCAAAAGAGCAGGGTGATGCGGTCGGCCACATTGAAGCCCAGGACCTTGCCCGCCAGCGCCGACAGGCCCAGCGCCAGCGCCAGGATCACGGCGCAGCAGACCACCAGGCCCAGGAGGGCGGGGATCGGCGTCGAACTCCACAGGCCCTCGTTGATGGCTTCCGAGAACGCGGTGTAGACCACCAGCAGGATCGACCCCTGGTCCACGAACTTCAGCATCGCCTTGCGCTTGTGCACCCAGGCGCCGATCCAGCGGCGGGCGAACTGGCCCAGCACGAAGGGCAGCAGCAACTGCAGCATGATCTTGCCGACCGCGTCGAACGAGATCGGCGCGCTGCCGGCGTTCGCCACCACCGTGCCCACCAGCAGCGGCGTCAGGAAAATGCCCAGCAGGCTGGAGGCCGAGGCGCTGCAGACGGCCGCGGGCACGTTGCCGCGCGCCATCGAGGTGAAGGCGATGGCCGACTGCACCGTGGCGGGCAGGCAGCACAGGAACAGGATGCCCAGGTAGAGTTCGGGGGTCACCAGCGGCTCGAGCACCGGCTTGAGCGCCAGGCCCAGCAGCGGGAACATCAAAAAGGTGGCCGAGAAGATGGTGAGGTGCAGCTTCCAGTGCGTCAGGCCCGCGATGATGGCTTCGCGCGACAGGCGCGCGCCGTGCAGGAAGAACAGCAGGCCGACCGCGATGTTGGTGATCCAGCCGAACACCACCACGCCCTGGCCGTGGGCGGGCACGATGCTGGCGATGATGACGGTGCAGATCAGGTAGAGGGTGAAGCGGTCGGGCAGGAGACGAGCAAGGCGTGACATGGGAGGCAGGGATAGAACGGAAAGCGGCGGCGCGCGGCAGGCGCCGGAATCGGGGCGTATTGTAGACCCGGGTCGCGCGGGCAGGCTCAGGGCGTCATGGCCAAGGCCAGGTCAAAGGCCGCTACCAGTGATGCCTGGTCCGCGACGCCCTTGCCGGCGATGTCAAAAGCCGTGCCGTGGTCGACGCTGGTGCGCACGAACGGCAGCCCCACCGTGACGTTGACACCGTGGTCCAGCCCCAGGTATTTCACCGGGATCAGGCCCTGGTCGTGGTACTGGGCCACCACGATGTCGAATTCGCCGCGGCGCGCGCGCATGAAGACCGTGTCGCCGGGCCAGGGGCCGCTGGCGTCGATGCCTTCATCGCGGGCCTGGCGGATGGCCGGTTCGATGATGTCCAGGTCTTCGCGGCCGAACTTGCCGCCTTCGCCGGCGTGCGGATTCAGGCCAGCCACTGCCACGCGCGGCTGCGCGATGCCCATCTGGCGGCAGGCGCGGTCGGCCAGGCGCATGGCGGTCAGTTCCGCCTGCGGCGTGATGCGGGCGATGACATCGGCCAGCGCGACGTGGATGGTCACCAGCAGCACGCGCAGTTCATCGTTGGCGAGCATCATCGCGAAATCCTGCGTGGCCGAGCGCTCGGCCAGGATCTCGGTGTGCCCGGGGTAGTCGACGCCGCCTTCGTGCATGGACTTCTTGTTCAGCGGCGCGGTCACGATGGCGCGGATGCGGCCGGCCTGGGCGTCATCGATGGCGGCGCAAACGTAATCGTAGGCGGCGCGGCCGGCCGCCGCGTTGACCTGGCCGTAAGGCAGGTCGGGCGGCAGGGCGGGGCCGCAGGCAATGACTTCGATCTGGCCGGCGTCGCCCGTGGCCAGGCCCGCATGGGCGATCTCGACGATGTCCAGCCGTGCGCCCAGCAACGCGGCGGCGCGCCGCAGGGCGCCCGCATCGCCGTACACCACACAGGGCGCATTCAGGCCCTGGGCGCACGCCTTGACGACGATTTCGGGGCCGATGCCGGCGGCATCCCCCATGGTGATACCCACGGGCGGCGGAGTCTTCACGGTGGTTCCTGGCTTATTGCTTGTCGGTCTTGGGCGGATCGATGGCGCCGCATTCGAAGTTGACCGTGGCGCGCTTGGAACCCAGGCCCGTCGCGTGGTTGGACGTGACGGCGGGCTTTTGCAGCTTGCGGCCGATGGACTGGCAGTATTGGTCGGCGCGTTGCAGCGCCTGGTTCTTGATCTCGACCCAGGTCAGCAGCTGCGTGCCGGAACTGTACGTGACGCTGTAGCTGTTCTTGCCGGTGGACGTCACTTCGCTCATGCTGGAGCAGGCGGCCAGCAGGACGAGCAGGGCGGAAGAGAAGGCTAGGCGTGCACGCATGGGGGATCCGAAATTGGTGATAAACCACATTACAACATTATGCCGCCCCCGCTGTCCCCCGGGTAGGGCGTGGACGGCGTTGCGTCGCGCCAGTCGCGCGGCTCAGGGCGCGCCGACCGCGCTGCGCCGGTCGACCTTGCGGCTGAGCACGATGGACGTCTGGGTCTGCTTGACGCCATCGATCAGGCCGATGCGGTCCAGCAGCGCGTCCAGCTGTTCGTGCGTTTCGCAGCGCAGGAAGATCAGGTAGTCGTAGGGTCCGCTGACCGACGACACCTCTTCGACCTCGGGCATTTTCTCCAGCTCGCGGATCACGGCGGCGGGCGTCTTGGGCAGCACGCTGATGAAGCAGTAGGCGCGCACCGCGGCCTCTTCCAGCAGGCGCCCCAGCCGCACGCCGTAGCCGGCCACGATGCTCTCGCGTTCCAGGCGGGCAATGCGCGCCACGACCGTGGTGCGGGCCAGCCCCAGCTTGCGCGCCAGGATGGCGGCGGGTTCGCGGGCGTTGGCCTGCAACAGGCTGAGCAACTGGCGGTCGATGGCGTCTAGGCGTTCGTTCATGCGCCCGACCATACAAGGGCGATGCGGCGCAAGTCAATGCATCCGCGCGGGCTGCCTGCGGCGGCGGGGCAGGTCCGGATTCAACCGTCGGATTCGGGCGGGATGCCGCCCTGGTAGATGCGGCCGTCGAACTCGAAGCGGGTGATGGTCTTGAAGGCGGCATCGAAGACGCGGTCCCGCCGTGCCGGGTCCTGTGCCTGCGCGTTATCGAGCGTGAAGCGGCACAGGTCGGCGCCACTGTCGTAGCGGGCGGCACGCACCAGTTCGCTGACGCCGAACTCGTGGACAAAGTGCGCGAACTCGCGCAACTGCTCCATTTCGTGAAAGGCGCCATGGTCGCTCACCAGGCGCATGCCGAACTTGCTTTCTTCTGCGGGGCCGGGAGTGGGGGCTGGGGGCGCCGGGGCGGCGGCGGGCGCGCCGTAGTCGAATCGTGCACCGGCATCGCGCATGGCGGCCAACACGCGCTGCCAGGCCGCATCGTCCAGCGCCAGCCGGGCGGCCATGGCGATCAACCGCTGCCGGCCCAGCGTGCGCGGCTGGGGGCCACCGACATAGCTGGACCAGGGCGCGGCGTCGTCCAGCCCCGCCAGTTCGGTCATTTGCGCGTCGCTGTAGCCCAGTCGGTCCTGCAGGCGCTGCAGGGACGCGGCATCCGGGGGCAGGTAGTTCTGGATCGTCTTCATGGGCACGGCTCCGGTGGCGCCGCGCCGACGGCGGGGCGCGACGCTTCATGCTAGCGCGGGCAGCCGGCCTTGCCCAGCGGCCGCGCGCGCCCATGCTAGGATTTGCGCCGATATCTTTACCAGGAGGCATACCCATGGACACCCAGGAACAAATCGCAGTCATCGTGCACACCATTTCGCACCAGGGCGGCCGCATCGATGCGCTCAATTCGGCGTTGCTGACGATGCTGCATCTGGCCAAGGGCTCACCCGGCCTGCGCGAAGCCATCGAGGCGCAACTGGAACAGAACTACTCCAGCCTGCTGGCCCGATCGGAAAACCCCCAGTACGTGGCGGGCTTCGAGAGCGTGCGCGACCAGGTCATCGCCGCACTGAAGTAAGCCACGGCGCCAGGCCGCCGGCCGGCGCATCCGGCAAAGTTACCCACAACTTCTGTGGACAAGCCTTGGGATAGTGCTGGCATAGACAGTCTTTTTCCTTTGATTACAAGGGTTTGCAACCGGCGGTCAAAGTGCGCGCCAGACAACGCGGTAACCGGCACCCTCGCGGGGCCGGCAGACACCCGCCAAGCCGGGTAATATGCGGCCCCATGCGGAATCAGTATCCATTGGAATACCGGAACAAGCCCCTCGCGGCGCGCGTTTCGGAAGCGGCAAAACTGGCGGCGTTCGACCCCGGCAAACTCTCGCCCGAGGCGCGCGAAAGCTGGGAGCGCCTGGGCCATGGCTTCAAGGCCTGGCACGACTTTGACCAGCGCCACCCCATCCTGCGGCGATTGGCCGTGTTGCCGTTCATCGGTCCGATGTATCGCAAGGCCCGCCGCCGCCATGTCATGCGCGCTAGCGGCAAGCTGGTGTTCTGAGAGCGGCGGTCAGGCGCGGCCGGCAAGGTGCGGCCGGCCAGGTGCGGTCGGTCATTGCTGTGAGCCCTTGCGCCGCCGTCTTGCGTAGAGCCAGTACGCCAGCCACACCACCACGCCGATCGCGGCCGCAACCGCCAGCTTGGTTTCCACGCCGTGCAAGCGTCCCAGCATCGACTCGATGGTCTGTCCGAACAGATAGCCCAACAGGCTGAAGCACACCGCCCAGATCGCAGCCGCCATCGCATTGAGCACCAGAAATCGCAGCGGCGAGACCCGCGATACACCCAGCGCCACCGGACCCACGGTGCGCAGGCCATACAGAAATCGCAAGGCCAGGATGAATCCGTGGGGATATCGGTCAATGGCTGCCAGCGCCTTGCCGAATGCCGGCTGGGCGCGCACCCGCGCCACGTAGCGGTGGTCCCGGTAGCGGCGGCCCACGTAGAACAGCACCTGGTCCGCCAGGAACGAACCGGCGAACGCGCACAGCATGACGTACGGCAGGTGCAGCAGCCGCTGGTGCGACAGGAAGCCGGCCAGCACCACCACGCTTTCCCCTTCCAGCAGCGTGCCGCCAAACACTGCCCACAGGCCGTAGTCGACGATGAACTGGTGCAGGTGCGGATTCATGCGGGACGCTCGCCGACGATGCGCGCCAAGGTGCCCAGCGCCTGCGCGATGTCTGGCGTGTGGCGCTGGCCGCAACTGATGCGCAGGAAGTGGTTGTAGCGGGTGCCGTTGGAAAACATCGCGCCCGGCGCCACGCGGATGCCTTGCCGCAGCGCGGCTTCGAATACATCCAGCCCCGAGCGTCCTTCGGGCATTTCCACCCACAGCAGCATGCCGCCCTTGGGCATGCTCAGGCGCGTGCCGCGCGGAAAGTGCGCCGCGATGATTTCGGCGGTCTGGTCGCGCTGGGTCTTCAGTTGCCGGCGCAGCCGCGCCAGGTGCCGATCGTAGGCGCGCGAGCCCAGGTAGTCGGCCACCGCGATCTGCGCCAGCGGTTCATTTGGCCGGCTTTGCGCGAATTTCAGCATCGCGATGCGGGCCTTCCAGCGGCCGCCCAGCAGCCAGCCCAGCCGCATGCCCGGCGCCAGCGTCTTGTGCAGTGACGAGCAATAGATGACGTTGCCCGTCGGGTCCCAGGACTTGGCGGCGGCCAGGGGCGTATCGTCGTCGGTCAGCGCGCCGTAGGTGTCGTCTTCGATCAGCGGCACTTGCTGGCGCTCGCACAACGCCACCAGCCGGGCCTTCTCGGCGTCGGGCATGACGCAGCCCAGCGGATTCTGGAAGTTGGGCACCACCACCACCGCGCGGATGTTGCCGTGTGTCTGGAAGGCCAGGTCCAGCGCTTCGATGGACAGGCCGTGCTGGGGGCTGGTCGGGATCTCCAGCGCGCGCATGCCCAGGCTTTCCAGAATCTGCAGCAGGCCGAAGTAGGTGGGCGACTCGACCGCGATCGTGTCGCCCGGGCGGGCCACGGCGCGCAGCGCCAGGTTCAGGGCCTCGATGCAGCCGTGCGTCACGATGACGTCGTCGGGCGTGGCGTTGATGCCGTTGGCCAGCGCGCGCCGGGCCAACACGGTGCGCAGGTCCGGGTGGCCTTGCGGCGGCACCGGGCTGACCAACACCTGGGGCGAATGCCGCAAGGTCCTGATCATGGCCTGTTTCAGGTCTTCCATCGGGTAGGCATCGGGCGTCGCGGCGGCCAGCGCGAAGTTGGCGCTTACGGGGTGGGCCTCGCACTTGGCCACGAAGTCGGAAACGCGGTCATGGATGCCGACGTATTGCGCGGCGCCCAGGGCCTGGCGGATGTCCGGCTCGTCCACAGGCGGGATGCTGCTGCGGCGCGGCTTCAGGACGAAATAGCCGGAACGGGGGCGGGCCTCGATCAGGCCGTCGTCTTCGAGCAGGCGGCAGGCCTGCAACGCGGTGGACAGGCTGACGTGATGGGTCCGTACCAGGGTCCGCACGGACGGCATGCGCTGGGCCGG
Organism: Achromobacter sp. NCFB-sbj8-Ac1-l; assembly: GCF_052695805.1. Classification (NCBI taxonomy): domain Bacteria; kingdom Pseudomonadati; phylum Pseudomonadota; class Betaproteobacteria; order Burkholderiales; family Alcaligenaceae; genus Achromobacter; species Achromobacter sp. NCFB-sbj8-Ac1-l. The sequence continues at coordinate 1,731,309 of NZ_CP199812.1, forward strand.
GGCCAGGACCCCCGTCTGGATGGCGCGCCGATAGTGGTTGGCCAGGCGTAGATAAAGCGGTTGCGGTTCCATGCGCCGATCATGCTCCCCGGGGTTGGTGTGAGGGTAGGCACAGATTCCCGCAAAGTACACCAGAACAGCCCCGAAATCGAGAGGCTGCATCGGTACAGAAAGCCATGTTGTGTGGCTGTTGCGCAAAGCAGCAGGCTCGTAGCCTACAGGGGTCAGATTGGAGATGACCATGGCCCTTTTTCCCGCCCCCGAATTACCTGCCCAACGTTTCGACATCCTGTCCGGCGCCACCCGGCAAGTGCACCTGCGCAGCGGTGCAACGGTGGTCTGTGTCAGCGGCAGCCTGCTGATCGTCGAGGCCCCGTACCGCGCGGAAGTGCCGCCAGGCCGGCATTTGCCGCCGCCCGTCCGCTTGAACGCGGGCGAAAGCTATCCCCTGCCGCAAGGCGGTCCGCTGGTGTTGACGGCGCTTGGCCGCGCGCAGGCGATCTGCCTGGACGTGCCCGGCCCGTGGCAGCGCTTCTGGGCCGTCGTGCGAAGCATTTTTGGCGTGATCCGCAAAAATAATCGGCAAAATGGCCTGGGTGCGCTGCACAAGATTTCAAAATGATGTATGATTCACACATCAGACGCGGGGTGGAGCAGTCTGGCAGCTCGTCGGGCTCATAACCCGAAGGTCGTAGGTTCAAATCCTGCCCCCGCAACCAGTTTCAAGCGCGTCTCAGGCGCCCCGAAAAAACCGCGACACAGGTCGCGGTTTTTTTTCGTCCCTTTTTTGCTCCTTCCTTGCCCTGCATCAAGCCATCGTTCCAGCCCGGAGTTTCCCTGGGTCTTGTGGCCGCACAGTCGCCGGACGCTGCGCTACCATGGGCTACGCGCGCAAGTTCGCCGCACACGAGGAGGGTCCATGGGCACAGCAAAATACGATCATCCCGGCTACGTGGCCGATACCGGCACCGAAGGCAAGTATCACGTGGGCATCTGGTGCCCGCATGGCTATCCGGCCCATATCCATATCGGCCGACCGGCTGAACGGGGCGATCCCCAGGCGCTGCTGCGGCTGCGCATTCCCGATGGCGTGTTCCAGTCGCTACCCGACGATCCCGAAACGCTGTGCCGCCGTGCGCTGGGGCAGGCGTTGGGCGCCGGGCTGCTGCGATCCGTGTCGGTCGACGGCGAATACCAGGAGCTGCGCTTTCAGCTGGACGCCGAGCCCTGGTCGGGCCCGATGCAGGCCGCGGGCAACGCCTAGCGGGCGCAAGTTACCCACAGCGATTGTGGACAAGCCTTGGGATAGGCACTGTGCATGTCCCAATATCTTTGTAATATCAATGGCTTGCCGCCAGCGATGAAAAAATGCCCCATGCGGGGCATTTTTTTGTCCTGCACGGATGCCGGCGCGGTGGTCTGCGCCTCGCATGCGACAATCGCTCCCCTGGCGGCGCCTGCCGCCCTGGCATTTCCGTCACGGCTTTTTCCATGCATCCGTACCCGCATCCGTCTTCCGGCAGCGCCCAGGCGCCGACGCCATGAATACCTCCCGCAAGCGCGTCGCCGTCATCGGTGGTGGCCCGGCCGGTTTGATGGCGGCCGAGGGTCTGGCCGCGCAGGGCCTGGCAGTCGACGTGTACGACGCCATGCCATCCGTCGGCCGCAAGTTCCTGATGGCCGGCCGTGGGGGCCTGAACCTGACCCACAGCGAGGCCGCTGCGCCGTTCCTGGCCCGCTACGGCGACCGTGCCGCGCAGGTGGAACCCTGGTTGCGCGTGCTGGATGGCGGCGGCTTGCGCGAGTGGGCCCGGCAACTGGGAATCGAGACCTTTGTGGGTTCATCCGGCCGCGTGTTTCCCGCCGAAATGAAGGCGGCGCCGCTGCTGCGCGCCTGGCTGGCCAGACTGCGCGGCAGCGGCGTGCGTTTCCATATGCGCCATCGCTGGCTGGGCTGGCCGGTGTCGGCCACGCCGAGCGCGGCGGACCTGCGTTTTGAGACGCCCGATGGCGAGCGCAGCGAGGCCGCCGATGCCGTGGTGCTGGCGCTGGGCGGCGGCAGCTGGGCCAAGCTGGGTTCCGATGGCACCTGGCTGCCGGGGTTGGCGGCGCACGGCGTCGCCGTGGCGCCGTTGCGACCGGCCAATTGCGGTTTCGATGTGGCCTGGTCGGCGCACTTCCGCGCGCGCTACGCGGGCCAGCCGGTCAAGTCCGTGGCAATGCGCCCGGCCGGCGTCACGGCCCCCGGCCAGGCTCGCCAGGGCGAATTCGTGGTTACCGAAAGCGGGATCGAAGGCAGCCTGGTCTATGCCCTCTCGGCCTCGCTGCGCGATCAGATCGACGCCGCGGGGCATGCCATCGCGCTGCTGGATCTGGCGCCGGACTGGACGGCCGATAAAGTGATGGCCGCGGCGACCCATCCGCGCGGCGCACGATCCATGTCCAGCCATCTGCAGAGCCGGCTGGGGCTGACCGGTGTGAAGGCGGGGCTGCTGCGCGAGTGCGCGGGGGCTGACGATTTCCGGGATGCGGCGCGCCTGGGCGTGCTGATCAAGGCGCTGCCTGTGACCCTGGTACGGGCGCGGCCGATGGACGAAGCCATCAGCACGGCAGGCGGCGTCAGCTTCCAGTCGCTGACGCCCGGCCTGATGCTGCGAACAGCGGCCGGTGTGTTCTGCGCGGGAGAAATGCTGGATTGGGAGGCGCCCACAGGCGGTTACCTGCTGACCGCATGCATGGCCAGCGGCTGCGTGGCGGCGCAGGGCGTGGCCGCTTTTCTGGCAGAGGCCAGCGTCTGACGATTCGCTGCTGTCGTCAGCGGTCTCGGGCGTGCGGGCTCAAGAGCCGTTGGGGTAGGGGTGCAGCCCGCGGCCGGGGTTGGGTGTCAGATCGTTGACGACATGCCCCACCACGGTGGTGCCGTCGGGCTGGTTGACGATGCCGATGACGCGGGTGATCGCGCTGGCGGGCATGCTGGCATCCTGGCCGGGGTCTTGCACCAGTTGCCAGATCTTGGCTTCGCCCGAGGGCATGTCGGTGTCGACGGCTTCTTGCGACGCATCCAGGCAGCTGCGGGCAAATACAGACCAGTCCGAAGCGCTGCAGGGCAAGCCATGCGCGGTGGCCAGCCTGGCCAATGCCAGCGGCGCATCCGCCTGACCCGCGGCGTGCTGGGCGGCAGCGCCCAGCGAGACGTCGAGCGACAGCAGGCGGAGGAACTCTACGACATTGTCTGTATTCATTGTGCGGTCTCCCTCGTTAGAGCTGTTCTGGCTGACCGCCGGCGGCACGCGCCGGGAGTGTGGTCAGCCGGGTCCTTGTCCAAGCATCGCGACCAGCGATTGTTTCAGGCGCGGTGAAAAAATGGGTACCGTATGCGAGACGCCATTGCGGTCGACGCCTTCCTTGAGCTGGACCGATTGGCCCAGGAAGATTTCGGGCGCGGCGGCAATGCCGTTGTAGCGAGCCAGCAGATCGTCCACCTGTTCCTGGGCGTCGGCCAGCGTGCTGCTGGCGGCCAACTGGCCCGCGGCATGGTTCTGCAGGATGCGATGCAAATCGTCGATGAAGAGCGCCAATGCGGCTTGTCCGCGGCACTGCGGCTGTTCCCAGCCCCACGCTTGCGGCGAGCCGCCGTCGTGGTTTTCCGATAGGTGTTTCTTGGTCATTTGCGAATCCTAATCCATTGCCGGCAAATAGGCGACAGGCGCTGGACGCCCGGCCCTGTGACCGGCCGGTCGCATGCTGGTCGCGGCCCCGGGGGCGGGCTGCCCACCCTGCGCAAACGGCGGTCTTTGCGGTATGCTGGCTTCGGTTTCCACGCCTCGATAGGAGATGCCCATGAAGAACAAAGTCATTCTTGTCATGATGCTTTCGATTGCCGCCCTGACGGCGGGGTGCAATACCGTTGCAGGCGCCGGCAAGGACATCCAGCGCGGCGGCGAGAAAATCGAGGGCGCCGCCACCAAATAGCGGTGTCTGGCAGTCCGCGCGCCGTGGGCGCCGCACCGGCCACGCAGAAATGTTCCGGCATTTCGGGCGTGGCCTTTTTACGGCCGCTGGCATAATCGCGGGAATCCGAATCTGAAGGCAGGAAGAATCATGCGCAAGTCTGTATGGGTGGGCGTCACGTTGATGGCATTGCTGGCCGGATGTGCCAGCAAGGGCGTTTACGAGTCCGATACCGTGCTGAAGGAAACGTTCAGCGTGGACACCAATTACCAGGCCGCCTTCCGACGTGCCGGCGAATATGTGCGCACCTGCCACGTCAACGTGCAGCACCCCTATAACGTGGCCTATGCATGGCGCCACACCATCGGCGAAAAGGGCGCCCCTGACGAGGTCCAGGTCTACAAGGTGGGCGAGCCCGCCACGGTGCTGGAACTGGTGTCCGCCGAATCCGACGGCCCGGCCAAGTCCAAGGTCACCGTCACGGTGCTGGGCCAGGGCCGCTGGGACGCCGCGGAAATTGCCGCCGCCCGCGCCTCGATCCAGAGCGCCACGCCGGTCTGCCGCAAGGACTGATCCATGGACCCCCGCGCCCAGCAGATTCGTGCCGCCGGCATGCCGTTCGCGCTGCTGGCGGGCGCTTTTCGCTTCCTGGGCTGGTTGAACGGCGCCGCGGCGCTGGGCCTGGCGGCGTTTTCGCTGGGCATGGTGGGCGGCGATATCGCCGCCCCCGATCTGCAATTGCCGCTTTTCCTGCTGCTGGCCGGCCTGTTGACCGCCTGCCTGGGGGCCATGTTCGGCTATCTGGCGCAGGTCAGCCTGTTGCGCCAGGGCTACAACGGCCGGGTCACGCGCGGTCACCTGCCGGCGCAGACACTGGCCCTGCTGTGCTATGTGACCAGCGCCCTGGCGTTCTGCGCGGGCTGCTGGCTGGCGGCCGGGCAGGCCGCCGCAGATGCCTCGCCCCACATGACCACCTACGCTCGCCGATAAAAACAACGGGTAAACCCGTGTGCGCAAAAGTGTTGGACTTGCACTTGCGTTGGGAATAATATGCGCAGTGCGTATATAAACCCTTTATCCGGGACCTGTCATGACCATTTCCCAGCAAGCTTTCCTGCGCGACGCGATGCGCCGCCTGAACCTGACGCGCGACGTGTTCGCGACCCGGATCGGCGTCAAGCGCCGCGCGCTGGACACCTGGCTGTTGCCTGAGGGCTCGCAGGAATTCCGCGCCATGCCGGAAGTGGTGCAGCGTTTCGTCAGCGAAATCGTGCAAAACGGGGTGCTGCTCGAAAAGTATACGCAAAGCGTACAAGATGGCCCGTTGCGCGATCGCATTGCTGTGGAAGGCAAGCACCAACTGCTGTCGGTGGATCAGTTCACGCGGGAATCGGTCGAAGACCTGTTCCGCGTGGCCGACATGATGCAGCCCATCGCGCGTCGCCAGAAAGTGTCGCGCGTGCTGGAAGGCGCCGTGCTGGGCAACCTGTTCTTCGAAGCCAGCACCCGCACCCGCGTCAGCTTCGGCTCGGCCTTCTGCCGCCTCGGCGGTTCGGTCTGCGATACCACGGGTTTCACCTTTTCGTCCATGGCCAAGGGCGAATCCATCTACGACACCAGCCGCGTCATGAGCGGCTACGTGGACGCCATGGTGATCCGTCATCCCGAGCAGGGCTCGGTCGCGGAATTCGCGCGCGCCACCAACATCCCGGTGGTCAACGGCGGCGACGGCCCTGGCGAACACCCCAGCCAGGCGCTACTGGACCTGTACACCATCCTGACCGAGTTCTCGCGCCTGGGCAAACTGCTGGACGGGGCGCACATCGCCATGGTCGGCGACCTGAAGTACGGCCGTACCGTGCACTCGCTGATCAAGCTCATGGCCCTGTACAAGAACGTCAAATTCTCGCTGGTGTCGCCCAAGGGCCTGGAAATGCCCTCCTACATCATCGAGCAGGCCAGCCGCAACGGCAACATCATCGAGCAGAAGACCACGCTGGCCGAAGGCCTGGCCGGCGCCGACGTCATCTACGCGACGCGCGTGCAGAAAGAGCGTTTTGCCAACGAAGAAAACGAAGGCTACACGCCAGACTTCCAGATCAACCGCGCCATCATCGACGCGTACTGCAGCCCGGAAACCATCGTCATGCACCCGCTGCCGCGCGACAGCCGACCGGGCGCCAACGACCTGAGCGTGGACCTGAACCATGATCCGCGCCTGGCGATTTTCCGCCAGACCGACAACGGCATTCCCATCCGCATGGCCATCTTCGCGGTGCTGCTGGGCGTGGAAGGGCTGGTGCAGCACTCGCTGCGCGACGTGACGTGGCAGCATCCGTCGCACGTCGGTCCTGACGATTCGGTGTTCCACGGCCTGGAATAAACCGCACAAGGCAGCGCCGCTGCGGCGGCGCGTCTGCGATTTCAAGCATAATCCGCGCTGGTTTTTCCTGTCGCGTGTCGCTCCGAGACACGCCATGGAGTCTTCGGTCGGATGGTTTTATGTCTTCGATGAGTCGCGCGGTTCCGTCGTCTCCTGACCCTGCCGGTCAGGCCTGTTACCTCAGCGCGTCCAATGCGCAGGCCTGGCAGGCGGTCTATTCGTCGGTCGATGCCTATACCCGCGGCCAGGTCGCCGCGGTGGTGTCCGACAGCGCCGACGCCCTGGTCGACGCGTTCTATTCCACCTTGCTGGCTGACGCCGAAGCCGGCCCGCGCCTGTCTCACGAGATCGTTTCCAGCCGCCTGCACAAGGGCATGAAGCACTGGCTCAAGGGCCTGCTGTGCGTGCGCGATCAAGGCGATATCGCCGCGCTGATGGCCACCCAGAAAAAGGTCGGCGAAGTGCATGCGCGCGTGCACATTCCCATCCACCTGGTGATGGCCGGCGCTCGCATCCTGAAGAACGAGATCGCGCAACGCCTGCGTGCCAGCGACCTGGACGGCATCGCGGCATCGATCGCAACCCAGTACGTCTGTAATCTCTTTGACCTGGCAATCGAGCAGATGAGCCGCGCCTTCATGCGCGACATCAATCGCGGCGCGCGCAACGATGAGGCCTACCGGCTGTTCGCGCTGGGGCAGAACATCTCGACCGAACGCGAACGCCAGCGCGCGGCCCTGCTCGAATGGAGCCAGGCCGTGCTGATCGGCCTGCACTACCGCGCGCCTGAACAGGTCTTGCCGCGATTGGCGGCCTCCGAATTCGGCTTGTGGCTGCAGCACAAGGGCGGCGTGCTGTTCGAGAGCGCGCCGGCGCTGGGGCAGATTACCGAGGCCGTGGCACGGCTGGACGACGTGGTGCTGCCGCGCCTGTTGCAGGGTGGGCAGGCGGGACAGCCGTCGTTGCCCGACCAGGTGCGCGAGCTGCAAGAGCTGGTGGCACGCATCAAGCACCTGCTCAATGGCCTTTTCGACATGGTGGCCGAGATCGAAAGCGGCAGCGATCCGCTGACCAATGTCCTGAACCGGCGCTTTCTGCCTTCGGTGATCGGGCGCGAGATCCTGATCGCCACGCGCGAGCACTCGGCGTTTTCGGTGCTGCTGCTGGATATCGACCACTTCAAGGCCATCAACGACCAGTACGGGCATTCCGGCGGCGACCAGGTGTTGCGCCAGTTCGCCGAGGTGGTGCACCAGGCGTGTCGGTCCAGCGATTTCGTCTTCCGCTACGGCGGCGAGGAATTCCTGGTGGTGCTGGTGGATACGGCACGTGATGCCGCGCTGGCCGTAGCCGAGAAACTGGGCGCGGAAATCCGCCGGCATGCGTTCAGCATTCCCGAGGCGGGCACCCTGCGCATCACGACCAGCATCGGCGTGGCGACGTTTGATGGCCACCCTGACTACGCTTACCTGATCGACCGTGCCGACAAGGCGCTGTACCAGGCCAAGCAGGGCGGCCGCGACCGCAGCGTGGCGGCGTAGTGTCAACGCGCGGCCTGGCGCGTTGGCGTCATGATGCACCTGGATGCCGCCGCACCATGAAAAAGGCCGCCCTGCAAAGGGCGGCCTGATGGGGCAAGGCCGGGTCGGCCAGGCGCTTCAGATCTTCTTTTCGCCTCCCAGGGCGTCGACCAGCTCGGCCAGCATCTTGGCCAGCTCGCCCGTCATGAGCATCATGTCGGAGTCGAACTTTTCGTCGTCGTTGGTGGCCATGTTGTCGTTGCCTTCCTTGAGCACGTCCAGGGGGGCGACGCGCTTGACGTCCAGGCCCTCGGTCAGCACGAACGAGATGCGGTCGGCCCAGGTCATGGCCAGGCGCGTGCACTGCTTGCCCGACTGGATGTGGCGGCGCACGTCGTCGGCGTCGATCGAGTGCTTGACGTAGCGGATGGCCGCGCCGCTTTCGCCGGACGAACGCAGTTCGGTGTCCTGGTCGATGCTGAAATTGGACGGCGCTTCGTCTTCGGCCAGCCAGCCCGTCATGGCCGAGGCGGGCGACTGCGCGACGTACAGGTTTTCGAGCGGGAACGGGTCCACGCACTTGGCCAAGAGGCCGATCACTTCATCGGCCTTGGCCGAGGCGGCGGCGTCGATGACCAGCCAGTGGTTCTGCGGGTCGATCCAGACGCGGGTGTCGCGGTAGACGCTGAAGGCGCGCGGCAGGAGCTCGTCGGTGACGCGTTCCTTGATTTCCTTCATTTGCTTGCGGCCGGGCTTGTAACCTTGCTGCTCTTCGATTTCCTGGGCGCGGGCCTTGGCGACCTGGTTCACGACCGTACTGGGCAGCAGTTTCTTTTCGGCGCGCAGGTTGAGCAGGATCTGCCCGCCCACGACGTGGGCCAGGCCCCCGTTCTCGCGCGGAGGCACCCAGCCCAGGCTTTGCATTTCGAGGTTGTTGCCGGCTTGGTAGGCATGCCGCGCAAGCGTTTCTTCAAGCTGCTCGCCGGTCAGGGTCCACGGCGAGGATAGGCGGTAAATCTTGAGATTCTTGAACCACATGAGCGTCGGCCAAAAGGGTAGATTCTATACGACCCTGGCCGCTTTGCCGCAGCGGTGCAATACGATGGGGCGAGGCGACACGTTCTGTCACTGACACATGCCCGGCCATGCGGTAATGTCCGCGGCAACCGTGTGCAAGAGGAGAGAAAGCATGAAAATCGTGGGCGCTATCCTGATCGTGCTGGGCATTGCCGCTTTGGCCTACAAGGGCTTCAGCTACAAGTCCGAAGAAACCGTGTTGCAGGTGGGGTCGGTCAAGGCCACGGCCGAAACCGAGAAGTCCGTGCCGATTCCCATGTGGGCCGGCATCGCGGCCATCGTGGCCGGCGTACTGGTCATCGGCGTCGGCATGCGCCGTTAAGGCGCGCCTGTCCGCGTCATTCCGGGCGGCCGATTCGTCGGCCGCTTTTTTGCGTCTGCACGATGGCGGGCACAAAAAAAGCGGCCCGGCTCAATAGAGGCCGGGCCGGTACGGGAGCACACAATACCGCGTCATAAAAGGCTCGCGGGGAACGCGGTATCGGTGTCAGAACACTAGCCCTGCAACCGCCTGACAGGGGGATCAATCGCCAGGCGATCAGGCGCAAGGCCGTAATCTGAGGCGCCAGTCTAACGGCGAGGGTCTGACAGCGTCCTGAAAATGGTTGGCCCCCACGCTGCGCGCTTCGCGCTTGCTGCCCCCCAGGGGGGCTGCCCGGCCTTCGGGCGGCCGGGTGGGAAGTGGGCCCCCACGCTGCGCGCTTCGCGCTTGCTGCCCCCCAGGGGGGGCTGCCCGGCCTTCGGGCGGCCGGGCGGCCGGGCGGGCATCCTGGCGTGGCGTTGGCAGTGTCCTTCTCTCGCTTTTTTTTCGTGAAAAAAAAAAGCTCCCTGGGGAGCTTTTGAAAGGCCGGGCAGGCGCAGCAGTCCCACCCGGCGGGGGATGGTCGTTCAGGTGTTGATGTCGTTGTCCTTGGATTCGCGCACGAACAGCGTGCCGATGACCAGGGTCATGACTGCGATGATGATCGGGTACCACAGGCCGTCGTAGATATTGCCGGTGGCAGCGACGACGGCGAAGGCGACCGGGGGCAGGAAGCCGCCGAACCAGCCGTTGCCGATGTGGTACGGCAAGCTCATCGAGGTGTAGCGGATGCGGGTCGGGAACATTTCCACCAGCATGGCGGCGATGGGGCCGTACACCATCGTCACGTAGATCACCAGGATGGTCAGCAGCACGACGACCATGACGTTGTTGCTTTGCGCCGGGTCGGCCTTGGCGGGGTAGCCGTGGCTGCGGATCGCGGTGGTCAGGGCCTTGTCCAGTTCGGCCGCCTTGGCCTTGAAGTCGGCAGGCGCCAAGGTCTTGCCGTCGAACGAGGCGAACTCGTCGCTGCCGATCTTGACCTTGGCGATGGCGCCGGCGGGCGCAGCTTCGTTCTTGTAGTTCACCGAGTTGCGGGCCATGAACGACTTGACCACGTCGCAAGAGCTGGTGAACGAGGCGGTGCCCACGGGGTTGAACTGGAACGAGCAGGTGCTCGGGTCGGCGATGACCGTGACCGGCGCGGTGGCCTGGGCCTTTTCGAGCGCCGGGTTGGCGAAGTGCGTGAGGCCCTGGAAGATCGGGAAGTAGGTCGCCGCAGCGATCAGGCAGCCGGCCATGATGATGGGCTTGCGGCCGATCTTGTCCGAGAGCGCACCGAAGATCACGAAGAACGGGGTGCCGATCAGGAGCGCCAGGGCGATCATGATGTTGGCGGTGTTGGCGTCGACCTTCAGCGTCTGCGTCAGGAAGAACAGCGCGTAGAACTGGCCGGTGTACCAGACCACGGCCTGGCCGGCGGTCAGGCCCAGCAGCGCCAGGATCACGACCTTCAGGTTCTTCCACTGGCCGAACGATTCCTGGATCGGCGCCTTCGAACCCTTGCCTTCTTCCTTCATGCGCTTGAAGGTCGGCGATTCGTTCAACTGCAGGCGAATCCACACCGAGATGCCCAGCAGCACGACCGAGATCAGGAACGGAATGCGCCAGCCCCAGGCCTTGAAGTCGTCTTCACCCATGAACGTGCGGATGCCCAGGATCACCAGCAGCGACAGGAACAGGCCCAGGGTCGCAGTGGTCTGGATCCACGAGGTGTAGAAGCCGCGGCGGCCGTGCGGGGCGTGCTCGGCGACGTAGGTCGCGGCGCCGCCGTATTCACCGCCCAGCGCCAGGCCTTGCAACAGGCGCAGGACGATCAGGATGGCGGGTGCAGCCAGGCCGATGCTGGCGTAGCTGGGCAACACACCCACCAGGAAGGTGGACAGGCCCATCAGCACGATGGTGACCAGGAACGTGTATTTGCGGCCAACCAGGTCGCCCAGGCGGCCGAACACCAGTGCGCCGAAGGGGCGCACCGCGAAACCGGCGGCAAAGGCCAGCAGCGCGAAGATGAAGCCTGCGGTGGGGTTCACGCCCGAGAAAAAGTGCTGGGCGATGATCGCGGCCAGCGAACCGTAAAGATAAAAGTCGTACCACTCGAACACCGTGCCCAGCGACGAGGCAAAGATGACGCGGCGTTCATCCTTGGTCATCGGGCGCGGTTCCGCGGATGGACCGCGACCTGCCATGGTAGTTGTGCTCATGATGTCTCCTCGATTTTTTCTGGCCGGCGGTTTTCCGCCGTGCGTCACCCTCCGCCGGCAAGACCGACATCGAGCTATGCGCAAGGTTGGGACGCGAGGCTGACGAGGTTCTGACGGGACCCTTACCTGAATCTTAAAATTGAAACTAAAAGTAACTATCCCTGGGGAGGCTAGGGATAGTCCTTAGACGCTTGAGTCGGGGCGACGCTAGGCGTCGAGGTCGTCAGCGGGTTCGGAATAGAGCGGGAAGACGACCCGGATACGGGTGCCGGGCAGATCCGAATGCGGGGTGGGGTGGTCGCTGATCAGCACGGTGGCCTGATGTTTCTGGGCGATTTCCCTGACGATGGCCAGCCCCAGGCCGCTGCCGTCGGACAGCGTGCCCAGCACGCGGTAGAAGCGGTCGAACACGCGTTCGCGTTCCTCGGGGGCGATGCCGGGGCCGGAATCCTCGACTTCCAGGACGCCCTGGCCGTCCTGCTCCTGTACCCGCACCGTGATGTGGCCGCCGCGCGGCGTGTAGCGCAGCGCGTTGTCCACCAGATTGTTCAGCAGCTCGGCCAATAGCAGCGGGTTGCCGTTGATCAGGACCGGCGTTTCCGAGCCTTCGAAGCCCAGATCGGTGTTGAGCGACAGCGCCTGCGGCACCCAGTGCATCGCCTGCTCGTAGGCGATGGCGTTCAGGTCGGTGGCAGCCAGGCCGATCGCGCTGGGGTTCTCGGCGCGCGCCAGCAGCAGCAACTGGTTGACCAGCCGGGTCGCGCGTTCTGAGCCGGTCACCAACTGGCGCAGGCTGGACTGCATTTCCTCGGGACTGGCGTCGCGCAGGGCCAATTCGGCCTGTGTGCGCAGGCCGGCCAGCGGCGTCTTCAACTGGTGCGCGGCATCGGCGACGAAGCGGCGCTGCGCCTGCACGTTGGCCGACAGGCGATCCAGCAGATCGTTCATGGCCGCCACCAGCGGCGCGATCTCGGACGGCGCGGCGCGTTCATCGATGGGCGACAGGTCGTCGGGTCGGCGCGCCCGCAAGCGCTGCTGCAGTGCGTTCAGCGGCGCGACGCCGCGCGACAGCCCGAACCACACCAGCAGCACCGCGATCGGCAGCACCACGAATTGCGGAATGATCACGCCCTTGATGATGTCGTTGGCAAGCTGGGTGCGTTTTTCGACCGTCTCGGCGACGATCAGCAGCGCGGGCTGGGTGTTGGGCAGGTTCAGGTCGACCCAGGTGTAGGCCAGGCGGATGCCGAAGCCGCGCAGGGTGTCGTCCTCGTACTGCACTTCGCCGGGGCGGGGCTGGCCCACCGAGGCGGGCAGCGGCAGGGCGCGGTCGCCGCCGAGGTACTCGCCGCGGCTGCCCAGGGCCAGCCAGAAGACGCTGTCGGTCTCGTCGGCGCGCAGCACCTCGCGCGCCGGATCGGTCATGCGCAGCACCGCGCGGCCGTCCTGGGCGTGCACCTGGCGGGTCAGTACGTGCAGGTTGTTGGCCAGTGCGCGGTCGTAGGGCACGTTGGCGATGTTCTGCGCCACCACATAGGTGATGGCCACGCTCATGGGCCACAGCAGGAACAGCGGCGCCAGCATCCAGTCCAGGATCTCGCCCAGCAGCGAGCGCTGCGGCGGCGCGAAGCTGGGGCCGCGGGCGCCGGCCCGCATGACATCCAGCGCTTCCTGGTTGAGCGCCTCCGGCGTGGCAGGCTCAGCTTGCGAGGTACGCCGCACCCTGGTCCCGTTCAAGGCAGTAGCCCAGGCCGCGCACCGTCACGATCTTCACCCCGCTGGGTTCCAGCTTCTTGCGCAGGCGGTGCACATAGACTTCGATGGCGTTGGTGCTGACCTCTTCACCCCATTCGCACAGGTGGTCGACCAACTGGGTCTTGCTGACCATGCGGCCGCTGCGGGTCAGCAGGATTTCCAGCAGGCTGACTTCGCGGGCGGACAGGTCCAGCGTCTGGTCGTCGACCATGGCCACACGCCCGGTCTGGTCGAACACCAGCCGGCCGTGCTTGAGCAGCGTGGCGCCGCCGCCCGCGCCGCGACGGGTCAGGGCGCGCACGCGCGCTTCGAGCTCGGACAGCGCGAAAGGCTTGGCCATGTAGTCGTCGGCGCCCAGGTCCAGGCCTTTGACGCGCTGTTCGATGCTGTCGGCGGCGGTCAGGATGAGGACGGGCAGGGCGGAATTGCGGGCGCGCAGCCGGCGCAGCACCTCCAGCCCCGCCAACTGCGGCAAGCCGAGGTCGAGGATGAGCAGGTCGAAGGCCTGGGCCGCCAGCGCGGAATCGGCGGCCAGCCCGTCGCGTACGGCATCCACCGCGTAGCCGTTATGGCGCAACGAGCGTGACAGGCCGTCGGCCAGGATGCTGTCGTCTTCGGCGATCAGGATGCGCATGGGCTGCTGAATAAAGAGGGGAAACCGGCAACGCGCACCGGGCGCGCGCTGGCCGCCGCGGGGCTTGTGACCCAGGGCGGGCGGCCCGGCGGGCAATGGGGACATAACGCCGGGGGTATCCGCGATTCTGGCATAGGCCACCGCGCTTGCCCACTCAGGGAATACGTGGAAAACTCTGGCACACTGGTTTTTTGTACAGTACAATCCGATGCCATAATCTGCGCTATCCGAAATCTCAGGACAATCCGGTAGCTCGATACCCCCTCGACAACTCCGGTATCTCGACAACCCCGTACCGCGCCCCGATACGTTACAGACAGGACTCTACATGGACGACAAAACCACCAAGGCCGCCGCTTCGGAAAAAGCCAAGGCGCTTGCCGCCGCGCTTTCGCAGATCGAAAAGCAGTTCGGCAAGGGCTCGATCATGCGCTACGGCGACAACGAGGTCTCGCACGACATCCAGGTGGTGTCCACGGGGTCGTTGGGGCTGGATATCGCACTGGGCGTCGGCGGCCTGCCGCGGGGCCGCGTGGTTGAAATCTACGGTCCGGAATCCTCGGGCAAAACCACGCTGACCCTGCAGGTCATTGCCGAAATGCAGAAAATCGGCGGCACCTGCGCCTTCGTCGACGCCGAACACGCGCTGGACGTGCAGTACGCCAACAAGCTGGGCGTCAACCTGACCGACCTGCTGATCTCGCAGCCGGACACGGGCGAGCAGGCCCTGGAAATCACCGACGCCCTGGTGCGTTCGGGGTCGGTCGACCTGATCGTCATCGACTCGGTCGCGGCCCTGGTGCCCAAGGCCGAAATCGAAGGCGAAATGGGCGATTCGCTGCCGGGCCTGCAGGCCCGCCTGATGAGCCAGGCGCTGCGCAAGCTGACCGCCACCATCAAGCGCACCAATTGCATGGTCATCTTCATCAACCAGATCCGCATGAAGATCGGCGTCATGTTCGGCAACCCCGAAACCACCACCGGCGGCAACGCGCTCAAGTTCTACGCCTCGGTCCGCCTGGACATCCGCCGCATCGGTTCCATCAAGAAGGGCGACGAGGTCGTCGGTAATGAAACCCGCGTCAAGGTCGTCAAGAACAAGGTGGCGCCGCCGTTCAAGCAGGCCGAATTCGACATCATGTATGGCGCCGGCATCTCTCGCGAAGGCGAAATCATCGATCTGGGCGTGGCCGCCAACGTGGTGGACAAGTCCGGCGCGTGGTACAGCTACAACGGCAACCGCATCGGCCAGGGCAAGGACAACGTCCGCGAATACCTGAAAGAGCACAAGGAAATCGCGATCGAAATCGAAAACCGCGTTCGCGAAAACCAGGGCATCGTCAGCCGCGCGGCTGAATTCGTTCCCACCGCGGAAGACGACGCCGAGTAAATCGTCCGGCATCCGTCGCCAGGCCCCGATGCCGGGGTCCGGCATCGTCGCCGGGCCTTTCCGCCCGGTTGCCAGCGGCAGGCTCCCATGCATCAGGCCCCCACGTTGCGGGGCCAGCATGAGAGACCTGCCGCTGGCACATAGCAAGCAGGAAGCGCATGAGCTGGAAACCCTCCGCCGCGTCCGCTGACCGCCTACGCGCCAAGCTGGACGACGAATTCGAAACCGTGGCCAAGCCCGATGGGCTGCGCCGCACGTCGGACGCGCGGCGCGGGGCGGGTGCGGATGGCCGGGGCGGCGACGACGCGCCGCCCGATCAATGGCAGCGCAGCTCCGAAATGCGAGCCAGCGGCCGCAAAGGCGCGTCCAATCGATACCGCTCGCGCGCAGGTTCTGCCCGGGATGCAAAGGTTTCGGACGGCGATCCGTCGGGCGGCGATCCGTCGGACGGCGGTCCGTCGGGCGGCGCCCGCGAGGCCAAGGCCCCACCCAAGGGGCCGTCCTTGAAGATGCGCGCCGTGGGGTATCTGTCGCGGCGCGAACATGCCCGCGAAGAACTGGCTCGCAAGCTCGCCCCGCACGCCGACGATCCGGCCGAGGTCGACACCGTGCTCGACGCGCTGGAAAAAGAAGGCTGGCTGTCCACCGAACGCTTCGCACAGAGCCTGGTGCACCGGCGCGCTTCGCGCCAGGGGGCGGCCCGCATCGTCCAGGAACTGCGGCAGCACGGCGTGGACGACAGCCAGGTGGCCGAACTGCGCGAGCAACTGCGGGCCACGGAATACGACCGAGCACTGGAAGTCTGGAAAAGAAAGTTCGACGCCAAGCCCGAAGACCGCGCTGCGTATGCCAGGCAGGCCCGCTTCCTGGCCAGCCGTGGTTTTGCGCACGATGTCATTCGGCGCATCCTGGGCGCAGGCGACGACGAGTAGGCAGCGCAACGCGGGGTGTCGCTGGATCGCGTCATTGCCGATCTTCTGACTGCCGGGCCGGCGCATCGTCAGCGCGGGCCGCGGGTTCGCCGTGCGACGGCCCGCTTTGCGCCGCGGCCGTTTACTTCGCCGACTTGATCCCGCTGAGCGTCTTGAAGCAGACGTCGCGAGTCAGGGTCAGGAATTCATCGATGTAAGACGCGTCTGTGTCTTCGCTGCGCACCGTGGCGTACAGCGTGCGCCAGACGCCCTGCGGCCCCAGCCGGCACTGGCGCAGCCAGCCCTGGTTCATGTATTCGGTCAACGCCCAGTTGGGCAGGGCGGCCACGCCTCGGTTGCTGGCAACCAGTTGCGCGATGATCGGCGTCAGTTCGGCCTTGCGGATGGCGGCGGGTTCGACATCGGCCGGGTCCAGGAAGGCCGTGAAGATATCCAGGCGCTGCTTGTCCACCGGGTAGGTGATGAGCGTCTGGTCGGCCAGTTGGTCGGGCATGACGAACTTGCTGCCGGCCAGCGGATTGGATTCGGACACGGCCAGCACCAGCTCGTACTTGAACAGCGGCAGGTACTGCACCGCGTCCAGCGGCTGGGGGTCGGACGTGATGACCAGATCCAGGTCGCCCCGCACCAACGCGGGCAGGGGGGCGAAGGAAAACGCCGCAGACAGGTCCAGCGCCACATCCGGCCATTGCACACGGAAGGCGTCCAGCGCCGGCATCAGCCATTGAAAGCAGGAATGGCAGTCGATGGCCAGGTGCAGTCGGCCGGTGCGGCCGGCGGCCAGGCGCTGCAATTCGCGTTCGGTGGCGCGCATGCGCGGCAGCACCTCGTCGGCCAGGGCCAGCACGCGCAGCCCTGCCGTGGTCAGTCGGGCCGGGCGGGTGCGGCGGTTCAGCAGCGGCGTGCCCAGCCGCGTTTCCAGGTCGCGCAATTGGTGCGACAGGGCGGACTGGGTCAGGTGCAGGCGCTCTGCGGCTTCCTGCAGGCTGCCGCCTTCACGGATGGCGGTCAGCGTTTCTAGGTGGCGGATTTCCAGCATGCGGGCGGCGTGACGGTCAGGGCGAGCCGAGGCGGCGGGGCACCCAACCCCAGAGGGCGGGCATGAGCTTATATTGTATGAGATTCCCTCATCTTATGAATGTAGACATTGATTTTGATTCATTTTGATTTGGCGGCAGAATAGCCTTCATATGAACAAATTTTGTCGAATATAGGGGTAGTCATGACTACGATTCATAATTTGGGATTCCCCCGCATTGGGGCCCACCGCGAGTTGAAGCACGCTGTCGAAGCCTATTGGGCTGGCAAGCAGACCGGCGAAGCGCTGGCGCAAACCGGCCGCGACCTGCGCGCCCAGCACTGGAAGCTGCAGGCCGCCGCCGGCCTGAAGTTCGTGCCCGTGGGCGATTTCGCCTGGTACGACCAGATCCTGGAATGGACCACGTTGCTGGGCGCCGTGCCCGCCCGGTTCGGCCAGAAGGACAACGAGCCGGTGTCGCTGGACACCTTGTTCCGCATGGGCCGTGGTCGCGCGCCGTCGGGCAAGCCCGCCGCCGCCTGCGAAATGACCAAGTGGTTCGACACCAACTACCACTACATCGTGCCGGAACTGGTGCCCGGCCAGACCTTCCGCATCGCTCGCGAATCGCTGTTCGAGCAGGTCCAGGAAGCCCAGGCGCAGGGCTACGCGGTCAAGCCGGTGATCCCGGGC
Source organism: Achromobacter sp. NCFB-sbj8-Ac1-l (assembly GCF_052695805.1). Lineage (NCBI taxonomy): Bacteria > Pseudomonadati > Pseudomonadota > Betaproteobacteria > Burkholderiales > Alcaligenaceae > Achromobacter > Achromobacter sp. NCFB-sbj8-Ac1-l. Next base: position 1,749,227 of record NZ_CP199812.1, read on the forward strand.
CCGCTGACCTGGCTGTTCCAGGGCAAGGGCGACGCGTTCGCCGCGGGGGCCGCCGACCCCGCCAAGTTGCAGCTGCTGACCAACCTGGTGCCGGTATACGTCGAAGTGCTGGCCCGCTTTGCCAAGCTGGGCGTGGAGTGGGTACAGGTCGACGAACCGATCCTGGCGCTGGATCTGCCGCAAGCCTGGCGCGATGCCTTCACGCGGGTCTACGCCACGCTGTCGGCCAGCCCGGTGAAACTGTTGCTCGCGACGTACTTCGACGGCCTGAAGGACAATCTGGAAACGACGCTGGGCCTGCCGGTCGCGGGTCTGCACGTGGACCTGGTCCGCGCGCCGGAGCAACTGGCCGAGGTGGTGGCCGGCCTGGGCGCCGACAAGGTGCTGTCCGCCGGGGTGATCAATGGCCGCAACATCTGGCGCACCGACCTGGACGCTGCCATCGCCACGCTGGCGCCGGTCAAGCAACAGCTGGGCGAGCGTCTGTGGCTGGCGCCGTCGTGCTCGCTGCTGCACGTGCCGGTGGACCTGGCCAACGAAACCGAGCTGGACGCCGAGCTCAAGAGCTGGCTGTCGTTCGCTGCGCAAAAGCTGGAAGAACTGAGCCTGTTGGGCCGCGCCCTGGACAGCGCCACGGAACCGTCGGTGCAGGACGGCCTGGCCAAGCAGCGCGCCGCCCTGGCCGCGCGCCGTTCGTCGGCCCGCATCCACAACCCGGTGGTGGCGCAGCGCATGGCCGCCTCGGCCAGCGTGTCGCGGGACCGCGCCCCGTTTGCCGGCCGCATTGCCCGCCAGCAGGAAGAACTGGGCCTGCCCGCCTACCCGACCACGACCATCGGTTCGTTCCCGCAAACCGCCGAAATCCGCGCGCTGCGCCGCGACTGGAAGTCGGGCGCGCTGACGGATTCGGCCTACGAGACCGCCATCCGCAAGGAAATCGAAGAGGTGATCCGCTTCCAGGAAAAGGTCGGCCTGGATGTGCTGGTGCACGGCGAACCTGAGCGCAACGACATGGTGGAGTACTTCGGCGAGCTGCTGGCCGGCTTTGCCTTCACCAAGAACGGCTGGGTGCAGAGCTACGGTTCGCGTTGCGTCAAGCCGCCGATCATCTTCGGCGACGTCGCCCGTCCCGCGCCGATGACGGTGGGCTGGTCGTCGTATGCGCAGTCGCTGACCGACAAGCCGGTCAAGGGCATGCTGACCGGGCCGGTCACCATCTTGCAGTGGTCGTTCGTGCGTGACGACCAGCCGCGCGAACAGACCTGCCGCCAACTGGCGCTGGCGCTGCGCGACGAAGTGGTAGACCTGGAAGCTGCCGGCATCAGCGTCATCCAGATCGACGAGCCGGCCATCCGCGAAGGCCTGCCGCTGCGCCGCGCCGACTGGCAGGCGTACCTGGACTGGGCGGTGGATTGCTTCCGCCTGTCGACCGCCGGCGTCCGCGACGAAACGCAGATCCACACCCACATGTGCTATTCGGAGTTCAACGACATCATCGAGTCCATCGCGGCCATGGACGCCGACGTGATTACGATCGAAACGTCGCGCTCCAACATGGAACTGCTCAAGGCGTTCGAAGACTTCCGCTATCCGAACGATATCGGCCCCGGGGTCTACGACATCCATTCGCCCAACGTGCCGGAGGTGGACTGGATGGTCGGCCTGATGGAAAAGGCTGCCGCCCGCCTGCCCAGGGAACGCCTGTGGGTCAACCCGGACTGCGGCCTGAAGACGCGCGCCTGGCCGGAAACTGAAGCCGCCCTGATCGGCATGGTGCAAGCCGCGCGCACGCTGCGCAGTGCCGCTTGATCACGCGGCTTCGTAGCGCCGCCTGAGACGCGCGCAATCGGTCGGGCGGCGGTCGGGCTTGCCGGCAAGGCCCACGCGCGGACTACCGGGCCCGGCAGCCCGGCACCCCCTGGTTTGTGCACTTCTCGCACAAGCCAGGGTTTTTTTTGGCCGCCGCTTGAACGAAACCGCGCCTTGTGGGTCAATAAGCAAAAATCCTACTCACCGGATTGTTGCCGTACCTATGATTCTTCAAGGCCCTTATCGGCCGGATCTGCTTGCCGCGGAAACGTTGCCCGATATTCTGGAAGCCACGATCCTGCGGCATCCCGCCGCCATCGCCATCCAATGGCTGGATCAATCACTGACTTACGAGGCGCTGGGGCGTCGCGCCGACCTGGCCGCGCACCACCTGATCGAGGCGGGGGTACGGCCCGGCGACATCGTCGGCCTGTGCCTGCCGCGCGGCGATGAGCTGCTGGTGATGCAGGCGGCCATCGCCAAGGCGGGCGCTGCCTGGCTGCCGTTCGAATCCGATACCCCTGCCGACCGCATGCTGGTCTGCCTGCAGGACGCAGGATCGCGCGGCCTGGTCGCCGGCGGCGACGTGCGCCTGGACGGCATGATCACCTGGACCCCCTGGCAGTTGTCGGTAGCGGTCGATGTGCCGCTGAGCCGGCGCGAAGGGCTGCTGCCCGAGCATCCGGCCTACGTCATCTACACCTCGGGGTCCACCGGCAAGCCCAAGGGCGTGCCCATCACCCAGGCCAGCATCTGCCACTTCCTGCGCAGCGAAAACGCGGTGCTGGGCGTGCGCCTGGGCGACAAGGTCTACCAGGGCTTTTCGGTCGCCTTCGACATGTCGTTCGAGGAAATCTGGATCAGCTACCTGGTCGGCGCCACCCTCTGGGTGGCGCCCAAGATGCTGACCACCGACCCCGAGGCCTTGCCCGAGGCCCTGGTGCGCGAAGGCGTGACGGTGCTGCACGCGGTGCCGACGTTGCTGGCCCTGTTCGGCCGCGACGTGCCGGGCCTGCGCATCGTCAACCTGGGCGGCGAGATGTGCCCGGAATTCCTGGTGCAGCGCTGGGCTACGCCTGGCCGGCGCCTGTTCAATACCTACGGTCCCACCGAAACCACCGTGTCGGCCAGCCTGGCCGAGCTGCTGCCCGGCCAGCCGGTCACCATCGGCACGCCGCTGCCCAACTACGGCATGCTGATTCGTGGCGAAGACGGGGCGGTGCTGCCGCAAGGGCAGACCGGCGAACTCTGTATCACCGGCCCCGGCGTGGCCGGCGGCTATCTGGGGCGCCCCGAACTGACGGCCGAGAAATTCCTGGCCAATCCGCGCCCCACGGGCGAGCACGACACCCGCATGTACCGCAGCGGCGACCTGGCCCGCATCGACGAGAACGGCCAGATCCAATGCCTGGGCCGCAGCGACGACCAGGTCAAGGTGCGAGGCTTTCGGGTCGAGCTGGGCGAGATCGAGGCCGCGCTGTACCGCCAGGCAGGCGTGGGCGCCGCCGCCGTCGTGCTGCGCGACCTGGCCGGCATCGATCAGCTGGTGGCCTTCCTGACGCCGGAGGGCGACGCCCGGCTCGATCCCCATGCGCTGCGGGCGGCGCTGGCCGTCGAGCTGCCGGCCTACATGATTCCCGCCCGTTTCGAGCTGGTGGCCGAAGTGCCGCGGCTGACCTCGGGCAAGATCGACCGCAAGGCGCTCAAGGCGCGCGAACTGGCCACCGCAGCCGAGCCCAGCGGCGAAGACGACACGCCGGTTTCGGCGGGCGAGCAGGCGCTGTTCGAGGCCTTGCGACCGCTGTTTCCGGGCCAGCCGTTGCGTCTGGCCAGCGACTTCTTCCGCGACCTGGGCGGCCATTCGCTGCTGGCGGCGCGGCTGGTGTCGTCGCTGCGCAAGCATCCGCAGTTTTCCGCGCTGACCATGCACGAGCTCTACCAGCATTCGGTGCTGGGGGCGCTGGCGGCCCGCTTGGACACGCTGGCGGACGAAGCGGCGGTGGTGCCGACCGATGCCGCCGCGGCCGGCGACAGCGCCACGCTGGCGCGCGCGCCTGAATGGCGCCGCTGGATCTGCGGCCTGGCGCAACTGGCCGTGCTGCCGCTGTTGATCGGCGTGCGCATGCTGATCTGGCTGACGCCGTTCTTTACCTACCACTACTTCACCGGCGACGAAGGCGATTCGGTCTGGCGCGCCGTGGCGCTGTCGATCGCCAGCTACCTGGCGTGCAACCTGCTCAGTTTCGTCGTGGCGGTGGTGTGCAAGTGGGGCATCCTGGGCCGGCTCAAGCCGGGCCGCTATCCGCTGTACGGCTGGACCTTCTACCGCTGGTGGCTGGTCGATCGCGTGCTGGACATCCCGCCCGCGCATCTGCTGGCCGGCTCGCCGCTGCAGGCGTGGTACCTGCGGGCGCTGGGCGCGCGCATTGGCCGCGATACCGCCATCAGCCGCATTTCCGTGCGTGCGCCAGACTTGCTGACCGTGGGCGACGGCGCCAGCATTGGCGCGGCGGTCAACCTGGAGAACTTCGAAGTGCGCGGCGCGCACTGGGAGGTCGCCCCGATCGTCCTGGCCGACAACGCCTATATCGGCTCGTATGCGGTGGTGCAGGGCAACGTCACGATGCAAGAGGGCGCCCGCCTGGAAGGCCTGTCGTCCCTGCCGGCCGGTTCGTGCATTCCCGCCGGCCAGATCTGGACCGGCGCGCCGGCCCGCCACGATCCGCAGGCCCGTGCCCCCGAACTGCCGCCGCGCCCGGTGCGTGAAGGCCGTTGGGCCCGGCTGGACGTGCTGGCCTATGCCGGCGGCGGCACGCTGATCGCCGCGCTGTTCTTCATGCCGGTGTTCCCCAGTTTCGTCTTGATCGACTGGATCGACGCGCGCTGGCTGGACCTGATGGGCTCGCGTGTGTGGTGGCCCAACGCGTTCCTGGCCTACCTGCTGCTGGCCTTGCCCGCCAGCGCCTTGCTGCTGTTCCTGACCGTGCTGGTCTCGGCCATGCTGCGCTGGGCGTTGCTGCCGCGCCTGACGGGCGGGCGTTGGCCGGTCTACGGCCAGATCTACCTGCGGCGCTGGCTGACCAACCAGATCCAGGAGTCCAGCCTGAGCGTGCTGCACGGCCTGTACGCGTCCCTCTACGCCGGCACCTGGTACCGGCTGCTGGGCGCCAAGGTTGGGCGGGGCACCGAGATTTCCACGGCGATGGGCATCGTGCCCGACATGCTGACCCTGGGCCGCGACAGCTTCATCGCCGACGGCGTGATGCTGGGCGACGAGGAAATCGACCGTGGCTGGATGACCATGCGGCCCACCGTCATCGGCAACCGCAGCTTCGTCGGCAACGGCGCCTACGTGCCCGACGGCTCGGTGCTGCCGGACGACGTGCTGATCGGCGTGCAGAGCCGCGCCCCCGCCAACGCCCGCATGGCCAGCGGCCAGACCTGGCTGGGCAATCCGCCGCTGGCGCTGCCGGCGCGCGAGCAGACGGCCGGCTTTCCCGAGCACCTGACCTTCCGTCCCAGCCTGGGCCGCAAGGTGGCGCGTGGCGCGGTCGAGGGCATGCGCATGATCCTGCCGCTGGCGGTGGTCATCGCCGTGGGCTATCTGACGGTCATGAAGGTCATCCCCATCGCCGTGCGCGACGGCTTCCTGGCTGCCTTCGACGAGCTGATGCTGGCCGGCGTGCTGTACGGAGTGGGCACCTTCTTGTTCCTGGTCCTGCTGAAATGGCTGCTGATCGGCCGCTACCGGCCGCGCGCCGAGCCGATGTGGACGCCGTTCGTCTGGAAGAGCGAAGCCGTCACCAGCCTGTATGAATCCATCGCCGTGCCCAATTTCTTCAATTTCCTGCGGGCCACGCCCTGGCTGCCGCTGGCGCTGCGCTGCATGGGCGCCAAGATCGGCAAGCGGGTGTTCATGGACACCACCGACGTCACCGAGTACGACTGCGTATTTATTGGGGACGATGCCGTGCTGCACGCCTGGTCGGGCCCGCAGACCCACCTGTTCGAAGACCGGGTCATGAAAATCGGGCCGGTTCGCATCGGCCACGGCGTCAATGTCGGCCCGCGCACCACGATCCTGTACGACACCCGGGTCGAGGACGGCGCCCGCCTGGGGCCGCTGACGTTGGTGCTCAAGGGCGAGAGCATCCCGGCCGGCCAGGCCTGGATGGGCAGTCCGGCCACCCCGTGGACGCGGCGCTGATGCGCCTGGCGGCCGCGGGGCCGGTACCCGGGGCGTGCGGCGCGCATCAAGACGGTTGGGGCAGGGCGGGCTGCGCTATACTTTGAAGGTTTTGTTGCCGCGCACCATTCCTTGCCCGGCCCTTTTCGCCCCGCAGGCCCCAAGCATGCCCTTGCCACCGCCGGATTGTCCTCGCCAGCCGCTGCACACGCGTTCGATACGTGTGCAGTCGTATGCGCGCGATGACGGCAACTGGGACCTGGAAGCCGAGCTCATCGACGTCAAGGCGTACGATTTTCCCAAGCGCGACGGCGAAATGTTCAAGGCGGGGCAACCCATCCACCATATGCACCTGCGCATCACCATCGACGGCGATTTCACCATCGTCGCCGCGCAGGCCGTCTATGATGCCGCGCCCTATGGCGAGCATTGCATGGCCATCGAACCTGCCTACCAAGACCTGATCGGCATGAACCTGCTCAAGGGGTTCCGCCGCCAGGTCAAGGAACGGTTCGGCCATGTCGAAGGCTGTACGCACATGACCGAGCTGTCGCAGGTGCTTCCCACCGCGGCGGTCCAGACCATGGCCAACCGCCGGCGGCAGGAAAGCAACCCGAACCGGCGTCCATTCCAACTGGACGGCTGCCATGCCCTGAGCACCGGCGGCCCGGTGGTGGCTGAGCACTATCCCAAGTGGTACACCGGGGGTAGCGCTGAGGCATCGGCCGATTCGACCTCCGATTCACCTTCTCTTTCTCATACGTCCTGACAGGTAACACATGAAAATCCACGAGTATCAAGGCAAGGAACTGCTGAAGCAATTTGGCGTCCCCGTGCCGCGCGGGATCCCCGCACTTTCCGTCGACGAGGCCGTGGCTGCCGCTGAAAAGCTGGGTGGACCGGTTTGGGTCGTCAAGGCACAGATTCACGCGGGCGGCCGCGGCAAGGGCGGCGGCGTCAAGCTGGCGCGCTCGCTGGACGACGTGCGCAAGCTGGCCTCGGAAATCCTGGGCATGCAGCTGATCACGCACCAGACCGGCCCGGAAGGCCAGAAGGTCCGTCGCCTGTACATCGAAGACGGCGCCGACATCCAGAAGGAATACTACGTGTCGCTGGTCACTGACCGCGCCACGCAGAAGGTCGCCTTCATCGCCTCCAGCGAAGGCGGCATGGACATCGAGGAAGTGGCTCACTCCACCCCCGAAAAGATCATCACCGAATATATCGACCCGCTGACCGGCCTGTCCGCCGAGCAAGCCACCAAGATCGCCAACGCGATCGGCCTGCCCGCCGACTCGACCGCCCAGGCCGTCGACGTGTTCCAGAAGCTCTACAAGTGCTACATGGACACCGACGCCTCGCTGGTTGAAATCAACCCGCTGAACCGCGACAGCAAGGGCAACATCATCGCCCTGGACGCCAAGTTCAACTTCGACTCCAACGCCCTGTTCCGCCACCCGGAAATCGTCGCCTACCGCGACCTGGACGAAGAAGATCCCGCTGAAATCGAAGCCAGCAAGTTCGACCTGGCCTACATCCAGCTCGACGGCAACATCGGCTGCCTGGTGAACGGCGCCGGTCTGGCCATGGCCACGATGGACACCATCAAGCTGTTCGGCGGCGAGCCGGCCAACTTCCTGGACGTCGGCGGCGGCGCCACGGCCGAGAAGGTCACGGAAGCCTTCAAGATCATGCTCAAGAACAAGAGCGTGAAGGCCATCCTGGTCAACATCTTCGGCGGCATCATGCGCTGCGACGTCATCGCCGAAGGCGTGATCGCGGCTTGCAAGGCCGTCAACCTGAACGTGCCGCTGGTCGTGCGCATGAAGGGCACCAACGAAGAACTCGGCAAGAAGATGCTGGCCGACTCCGGTCTGCCGATCATCAGCGCCGACACGATGGCCGAAGCCGCCACCCGCGTCGTAGCCGCCGTCAAGTAAATATGCCCCCACGCCGCGCTACTTCGTGGCTTGCTGCCCCCCCAGGGGGCGCTTTCCACCTTGGGACGGCCCGGCGGTACAAAGAAAATCCAAGGATTCACAAATGTCGATTCTGATCAACAAGGACACCAAAGTCATCACCCAGGGCATCACGGGCAAGACGGGCCAGTTCCACACCCGTATGTGCCGTGAGTACGCCAATGGCAAGGCCGCTTTCGTGGCCGGCGTGAACCCCAAGAAGGCGGGTGAAGACTTCGAAGGCGTGCCGATTTTCGCTTCGGTGAAAGACGCCAAGGCCGACACTGGCGCGACCGTGTCCGTCATCTACGTGCCGCCGGCCGGCGCCGCCGCTGCCATCTGGGAAGCCGTCGAGGCCGAACTGGATCTGGTGATCTGCATCACCGAAGGCATCCCCGTCCGTGACATGCTGGAAGTCAAGAACCGCATGAAGGCCAAGGGCAGCAAGACGCTGCTGCTGGGCCCGAACTGCCCCGGCCTGATCACCCCCGACGAAATCAAGATCGGCATCATGCCCGGTCACATCCACCGCAAGGGCCGCATCGGCATCGTCAGCCGCTCGGGCACCCTGACGTACGAAGCCGTGGCGCAAGTCACCGAGCTGGGCCTGGGTCAATCCAGCGCCGTCGGCATCGGTGGTGACCCCATCAACGGCCTGAAGCACGTCGACGTCCTGAAGATGTTCAATGACGATCCCGACACCGACGCCGTCATCATGATCGGCGAAATCGGCGGTCCGGACGAAGTCAACGCCGCCGAGTGGGCCAAGGACAACATGAAGAAGCCGGTCGTCGGCTTCATCGCCGGTGTCACCGCTCCTCCCGGAAAGCGCATGGGCCACGCTGGCGCCCTGATCTCCGGCGGCGCCGACACGGCCGACGCCAAGCTGGAAGTCATGGAAGCTTGCGGTATCCGCACGACCCGCAACCCCTCCGAAATGGGCAAGCTGCTCAAGTCGGTGCTGTAAGGTCGCATGCATGGCAAAAGGCCCGCTTCGGCGGGCCTTTTTTCGTTCGTCCGGCATCTTTTCCTAGGGAAACCCCGTGTCCATGATGCGGCCGGTGAAACATACGGAAAGCTGAACGAAACTATAATGAAAGAAATTCCGCACGTACCCAGCAAGAATGCCGTCGGGCTCGCACCAAGACGGTCAGTACGTTTTTTGTCTTTTTCACCCATTCATTTGGTTTGTCCTAGGGGGATCACGTCCTAGGAAAGAGAGGTATGGAACTCAGTTCAGCGGCATTCTGGTTAGCGTTGCTCCAGATCATTTGGGTCAACATTCTGCTGTCGGGCGACAACGCCGTGGTCATTGCGCTGGCCGCGCGTTCACTGCCCCCGGCGCAGCAAAAGAAAGCGATCGTGATCGGCTCGGCCGCCGCGATCATCATGCGTATCGTACTGACGCTGGTCGCCGCCAAGCTGCTGATGCTGCCGTGGCTCAAGCTCATCGGCGCGCTGCTGCTGGTGTACATCGGCGTGACGCTGCTGCTGCCCGAAGGCGAAGACGATGGCGATGGCAAGACCCACGGCAACCTGCTGACCGCAATCCGCACTATCATGATTGCTGACCTGGTCATGAGCCTGGACAACGTGGTGGCGGTGGCCGCCGCCGCAATGGGCGATACGACCCTGCTGGTGCTGGGTCTGGCGATCAGTATTCCGCTGGTGATTTTCGGCAGCACGCTGTTGCTCAAGGTCATCGAACGCTTCCCGCTCATCGTCTGGGTGGGCGCGGCGCTGTTGGGCTTCATTGCCGGCGAACTGCTGGTGGGTGATCCGGCCCTGCAAGAGCCGGTGGCGCGCATCGATGCGGCATTGGGCATGACCCAGCACAGTTTCGCGCTCATGACTGGCGCGCTGGGTGCGGTGCTGGTCCTGGCGATCGGTAAAGTTTTGCTGATTCGCCAGAAAGCTGACTGAAAGCTGAACTACAATAATAAGTTGTTTTGAATTGGCCCGTCGCGTGCACAACGCGGCGGGTCGGCCGGCACGGGGCCGGCTTTTCTTTTGATAAATGCCTTCGGGGGTTCAAATTGCTTGAGTTTTTCCAGACGCTGAGTTGGGCAGCGGTATTCCAGATCATCCTTATCGACATCCTGCTCGGCGGCGACAACGCGGTGGTCATCGCGCTGGCCTGCCGCAACCTGGAGCCCAAGCAACGCATGCAGGGCATCCTGTGGGGCACCGCCGGCGCCATCATCCTGCGCGTCGTGCTGATCGCCTTCGCACTGACCCTGCTGTCGATTCCGTTCCTGAAAGTCGTGGGCGGCCTCTTGCTGGTGTGGATCGGCGTCAAGCTGCTGATCCCCGAGGACGACGCGCACGGTAACGTCAAGGGCGGGACATCCATCATTTCCGCCATCAAGACCATCATCATCGCTGACTTCGTGATGAGCCTGGACAACGTCATCGCCATCGCCGGCGCCGCCCAGAACGCCCACGCCGATCACCAGATCGGCCTGGTGATCTTCGGCCTGGTCGTCAGTGTGCCCATCATCATCTGGGGCAGCACGCTGGTCCTGAAGCTGATCGACAAGTATCCGCTGGTTGTTACGTTTGGCGCGGCGCTGCTGGGCTGGATCGCAGGCGGCATGCTTATTACCGACGTGGTTGTCGAACGTCAATTCGGCGTTCAGCCCACTGCGGTTAAAATCGCTGCTGAAATTATCGGCGCCTTGCTCGTTGTTGTCCTTGGACGGTGGCTGGCAAGCCGCAAAACCGCTTCCAAGGAATCAGCACATGAGTCTGCGTAGATCCGTCGATCCCCAGCAATCCGAATCGGGCCTGAGCCTGTTGCAGGGCCTGTTCGTGCTGGCCATCCTCGGGGTAGTCGCGACGGTCATCGTCTCCAACTTCGTTTGATGACGCCTCGTGTCACTGCCACAACGCCTGGTCATTGCGACCCGCGCCAGCCGGCTTGCCCTGTGGCAAGCCGAGCATGTGCGCGATCGGCTGCGCACGCTGTACCCGGCGTGCGCGGTTGAACTTCTTACCCTGACGACCCGAGGCGACCAGATCCTCGACCGCACCCTGTCCAAGGTGGGCGGCAAGGGTCTGTTCGTCAAGGAACTCGAAAACGCGTTGCTCGACGGCCGTGCCGATCTGGCCGTGCACTGTCTGAAAGACATGCCGGTCGATCTGCTGGCGCCGTTCGAACTGTGCGCCGTGCTCGATCGCGCGGACCCGCGCGATGCCTTCGTCTCCAACCGCTACGCCCGGCTGGCCGACCTGCCGGCCGGTGCGGTGGTGGGTACGTCCAGCCTGCGCCGCGAATCCCAGATCCGTGCGCGCTATCCGCAACTGGTGGTCAAGCCGCTGCGGGGCAACCTCGACACGCGCCTGGGCAAGCTCGACCGCGGCGAATACGACGCCATCGTGCTGGCCGCGGCCGGCCTGAACCGGCTGAGCCTCACCGACCGCATCCGCTGCCTGCTCGATCCAGCCGATTGCCTGCCCGCAGCCGGGCAGGGCGCGCTGACCATCGAGATCCGCGATGATCGCGACGACCTGCGTGCCTGGCTGGCCCCGCTCAACGACGAGCAGGCCACGCTGTGCTCGCTGGCCGAACGCGCCGTGTCGCGGCGCCTGGGCGGTTCCTGTCAGGTGCCGCTGGCGGCCTACGCCGAAATCTCGGGCGACAGCCTGACCTTGCGCGGCCTGGTGGCATCGCCCGATGGCACGCGCATGCTGCGCGCTGAACGCACCGGCCCGTTGGCCCAGGCGCAGGCGATTGGCGAGGCGGTCGCCGCCGAGCTGTTCGATGCCGGCGCACAGGCCATTCTCGACGAGCTGCTGCACGACGCCGAACCCGACTGATGGGCAAGGCCGCCGCCGCTCAAGCGCTGCGCGTGGCCGTCCTGACGCGGCCTGCCGGCCGCAACGAGGCCCTGGCCGGCCGGCTGCAAGCCGCCGGCTGGACCGCTTTCATTCTGCCCGCGCTGGAAATCCATCCCTTGCCCGCGCCCGTCGCCAGCCTGCCCCGGCCGGCCGACTACGACATGGTCGTGTTCGTCAGCGGCAACGCGGCGCGGCAGTACCTGGACCAGTTGCGCCAGGCCGACGGCGCGGTAGCCTGGCCGGCGCACGTCGCCGCAGCGACGGTGGGCCCCGCCAGCGCGGCCGCGCTGTTCGAACTGCCCGGTTTTGGCGCGAATACAACAGTCCTGCATCCCGGCGAGCAGGCCGCCAGCCATGATTCCGAGGCCCTCTGGGACGTACTTTGCGGCCTGCCGCAGCTGCCGCGGCGCGTGCTGCTGGTGCGCGGCACCCAGGGCAGGGACTGGCTGGGCGATCAGTTGCAGGCGCATGGCGTTGCCGTGACACGTCATGCGGCCTACCAGCGCTGTCCGGCGCACTGGGACGCGAACCAGTTGGCCACCCTGCAACGCTGGGCCGCAGACGGTGTGACGCCCTGCTGGCTCATCACCAGCGGCGAGGGCGCCGATGCCGTGCGCGACGCCCTGCAGGCGGCCGGATTGGCCCCGTGGTGGGCCGACTGCGGCTTCGTGCTGACCCACCCCTCGCTGGCCCGCCGCGTGCCGCAGCCCGCGCCTGGCAGGGCTACGCAGGCAATGGTAAAAATCTGCTTGCCCAACGACGAGTCGATTTTCCAGGCTTTTGTTGCTGCTTGATTCGTTGCATCGGACGGACACCGAATACAATCGCGTCATGACAGACAAGACTCCCGCTACCGATCCGGCCGTTCACCCGGCCGCCCCGGGTGCCAGCGCGCCCGCATCGGCCCCGGCCGATTCCGTCAAGGCCCGTCCGGCCAAGCGCGGCAGTGGCCCGCTGGTCACCGCGCTCATCCTCGTCATCCTCCTGGCCGTCGGCCTGGGCTTTGCCCTGTGGAAGCAGCGCACCCAGTTCGTCGCCGCCGGACGCGAGGTCGCCACGCGCCTGGACACGCTCACCACCGATCTCGCGCAGGCCCGCAAGGACACCCGCGAAGCGCTGGCGCTGGCCCAAGCCCAGGCCGGCCGCCTGGGCGATCTTGAAGACACCGTCCGCGAAACCCAAAGCCAGTACAACGCCCTGCAACAGGCCTGGCAGAACTTCAACGACAGCGCCAGCGACGAGCTGCTGGCCAACGACGTCGAACGCCTTCTCACTATCGGCAGCCAGCAACTGCGCCTGGCGGGCAATGTGTCCAATGCCATCGTCGCGCTGGAAACCGCGCAATCGCGCCTGGCGCGTGCCGACCGTCCGCGTTTCTCCAGCCTGCAGCAGGCCATCAACGGCGACCTGGACCGCCTGCGCGCCGTTTCCACCGTCGACATCCCGGCGCAATCGGCCCGCATCGAGCGCCTGTCGGCGCTGGTCAGCAAGGCGCCCCTGCTGGTGCCGGACGCTGCCGCCCCCGGCATCGCCCCGGCCAGCGAAGCCCGTCCCGCCGCCCCGGCCCCGACCATCGATCCGCAGGCCGACCTGCCGGCCGACGCGCCCTGGTGGCAGCGCTGGCGCGCCGAAGTGGCCTCGTGGCCCGGCCGCGCCGGTTCCGCGCTGGCCCACGAACTGGGTGGCCTCATCACCATCCAGCGTGTCGACGAACCTGCCGCGCTGCTGCTGTCGCCCGAACAGGCCGACCAGGTGCGCGCCACGTTGCGCCAGCGCCTGCTCACCGTGCAACTGTCCATGCTGATGCGCCAGCCCGCCGTCTGGAAGAGCGAGCTCGACAACGTCGGCACCACGCTGGCCAAGTACTTCGACAATCGCTCCCCCGACACGGTCGCCGCGCAGACGCTGGCCCGCGAACTGGCGCAGACCGACATCGCGGTACGCATGCCCGATGTCTCGGATAGCCTGAACGCCATCGCCGCGTTGCGCGCCGCCGGCTTCAAGAACAGCGACCAGGACTAAGCCCATGCGTACCTGGTTCTGGACTCTGCTGCTTGCCGTCATCGCCGTCGCCCTGGCGGTGGTGCTGCGGTCCCATTCCGGCAACGTGTTGCTGCTGGTCTGGCCCTGGCGCATTTCCATGTCGCTCACGCTGGCCGTGCTGTTGATCGTGGCGGCGTTCGTGGTGCTTTACGTAGGCTTGCGGCTGCTGGCCTGGCTGCTGGCCATTCCCGACCGCGTGCGTGCGTGGCGCGGCAAGCGCGCCCAGGCACGCGACCACGAACTGCTCGAGCGCGGCTGGATCGGCCTGCTCGAAGGCCGCTACTCGCACGCCGAAAAAGACCTGACCAAGCTGCTCGAGCAGACCAAGGTGCAGACCCGCCGCGTGCTGGCCGCCTTGTCGGCTGCCCGTGCCGCGCATGGCCTGGGCGAATTCGACCGCCGCGACCGCCTGCTGGCCAACGCCCAGGAACAAGCCGGCACCGACCCCGGCCTGGTGGAAGCCACCGCCACCGTGTCGGCCGACATGCTGCTGGACCAGGGGCGCGCCGAGCGCGCGCTGGCCGTGCTGTCGCCGCTGGCCGATGGCGGCGCCCGCCACCTGCATACGATGCGCCTGCTGCTGCGCGCGCATACGGCCCTGGGCCACGATGAACAGGTCTTCACGCTGGCCCGCGGCCTCTTGCGCCGCAATGCCCTGGCCCGTACCGAAGGCGACCACCTGATCGACGCTGCCGGCGCTGCGCGCCTGCGCGCCGGAGCCGCCAGCGACGCCTGGCGCGCCATCTGGAAGGACCTGAAGGCCGAAGAGCGGCTGCTGCCCGAAATCGCGCTGGCCGGCGCCTCGGCTTTCGAGGCGGCGGGCGAGGCCAACGAGGCCGCCAAGGTGCTCGAAGCGGCCATCGCCGTGAAGTTCAACCCCGCGCTGGTAGCCGCTTACGCCCGCTGCGATGCCGAACAGGTTTCGCGGCGGCTGGCCAAGGCCGAAACCTGGCTGCAGCAACGCCCGACCGATCCCGACCTGCTGACCGCCCTGGGCATGCTGTGCCTGAACGGCCAGCTGTGGGGCCAGGCCGAACGCTACCTGTTGCGCAGCCTGTCGCGCCGCAGCGATGCCCAGACCCACGCGCTGCTGGGCAGCCTGTACGACCGCCTGGATCGCCCGGCCGACGCCGTGCGCCACTGGCGCCTGGCCACGGCCGCCAGCATGGCGCTGCCGGTGCTCGCCGCCGACGCGTCGCTGCCGGCCGCCGACATCGGTTCGGACCCTTACCGCGTCGACGCCGAAGGCGGTTACGCGGTGGGCCTGTCGGATGCCGACGCCGACATCGGCGGCGACTACCCGTCGCTGCCGCCCGCGGTGGCCGCCTCCGCCTCGGACTACGTGCTGGACCCGGACGCGCGCGCCAGCAAGGAACAGCAGGCCCGTGCGCTGGCACCGGAAGATGCGCCGGTGGCGGGCGGCACGTCCGACTTCGACGAGTATTTCGACAGCGCGCCGATCCCGGCCGCGGCTTTCGACAGCCCCGTACCCAGCTACTCGCCAGTGCCGCCCGCGGCGCCGGCGGTGCCCAAGCCCGCCGCGCCTGCCGCGCCGGTGCCGACCACCAAGCCGCCGTTCAAGGACGACGGTTCGCTTTGATCCCTTTTCAGTTCAGACCAACAAGGTTTAATCATGAGTCTTGATCGCGTGTCCCCCGGCAAGAAGCTGCCGGAAGACTTCAACGTCATCATCGAAATCCCCATGAACGCCGACCCGGTGAAGTACGAGGTCGACAAGGACACGGGCGCGATTTTCGTTGACCGCTTCATGCTGACCGCCATGCACTACCCGTGCAACTACGGCTACATCCCCCAGACCCTGTCCGAAGACGGCGACCCCGCCGACGTGCTGGTGCTGACGCCGTTCCCGATCCAGATCGGCGCCGTGGTGCGCTGCCGCGCCATCGGCGTGCTGGAAATGGACGACGAGTCGGGCGGTGACGCCAAGCTGCTGGCCGTGCCGATCGAAAAGCTGTACCCCCCGTACCGCAACATCAAGTCGTACGAAGACCTGCCGACCGAAGACGTGGCCCGTATCCAGCACTTCTTCGAGCACTACAAAGACCTGGAAAAGGGCAAGTGGGTCAAGGTCAAGGGCTGGAAGGGCGTCGACGCCGCCCACGAGGAAATCGTCAAGAGCGCAGAACGCTACAACAAGGCCTGATACTCAGGCTTTGCGCCGTGCCGGGCTTGCCCCGGCCGGCGCCTTCAGGCGGCGCGGCCGCGACGGCATGATGCCGATCGCCGCCGCGCCGTTGTTTTGCGGGCCCACCAGATTCTGCGAGACCTCGGCCGCCGCGGTCTGGATGCGCGCTTGCAGCAGTGCCAGGCGGTCGGGGGGCGTACGGGCCTGCGACGCAATGAACACCAGGCTGCCCACGACCTTCTGGTCAGGGCTGAAGATGGCCGAACCGATACCCATCAACCCCGGGTCGACCTCGCCGTGCGACACGCATACGCCGGCGGCGCGCAGCCGCTTCAGGTTGGCGCGAAACGCATCCCAGTCTTCGCCCAGCCCGGCCTCGCGAATTTCGGCAGCGTGCCACAGCATCAGGTTGCGCAACTGGTAGGGCGGCAGGTTGGCCAGGATGGGCTTGGCGGTCGCGCCGCGGAACATCGGGAACGGACGGCCGCGCGCATAGCTGGATTCGATCGAATGGTCGGTCCAGTAGCGGTCCACGCACATGACCTTGTCACCGTAATAGCTGCACAGCATCAGGTTGGCGTGCAGTTCGTCGCCGGTGGCGCGCATGACCTCGCGCGCCGCGCGCATCAGCGGGTCATGCTGGCGCAGGTGGCGATCCAGCTCGATGATGCGCGAGCCCAGCACATAGGCGCCCCCCGCGGTGGGCGCGAGCAGGCCGCTTTCGGTCAGTGACTTGAGATAGCGGTAGGCGGTGGCACGCGAGCACTCCAGATGCGCCATGACGTCCTCCTGGAAGGCGGCGGTGGTGTCGTCGCGGAAAAGATCGAGGATGGACAACATGCGATCGGGAGTGCTCATTGCTGCGGACGCGCCTAGTGAATGTGGAAGCCGCCGTTGACGTCGACCACGATGCCGGTTGAGTAGGAGGACAGGTCCGAGGCCAGAAACAGAATGGCCTGCGCGACTTCGGCGGGAGAGCCGAAGCGTTGCAGCGGAATGCCCTGTTTGAGTTCTTGTTCCCAATTTTCGCCGAATTTGCCCAGCGTCATGTCCGTTTCGATGATGCCCGGCGCCACGCAATTGGCCCGCACGCCGCGCGGGCCCAGTTCGCGCGCCAGCGCCTTGGTGAAACTGATCACGCCGCCTTTGGACGCGGCATAGTGCGAGCCGCCCAGCAGCCCGCCGCCGCGCAGCGCGGCGGTCGACCCCAAATTCACGATGGCGGGCCCGCGGTCGCTTTCCAGCAGTCGGGGCAGGGCGGCGTGGGTGACGTTGTAGGTGCCCGTCAGGTTCACGTCGATCATGCGGCGGAACTCGTCTTCGGCCAGGTCCCAGATGCGGGTGGCGGCGACGATGCCGGCGTTGTTCACCAGCACGTCGATGCCGCCCAGCGCCTGCGCGGCCCGCGCCACGGCCTGCTCGCAGGATGCGGCGCGCGACACGTCGCAGTGCAGATTGACGCGCCCGCCGGCCAAGGCCGCCTCGGCCTCGTCCGGGTAGGCGTGGTCCAGCACCGCGATCGTCGCGCCCTGCGCCAGGAATTGCGCGGCGATGGCCGCCCCGATCCCCCGGGGGTTGGCGCCCCCGGTGATCAGGGCCCGCTTGCCGGCCAGGAGTTGCAAAGCGCCTGGCGTCATGACTTCACCAGCGAGCAGCCGCCCTGGTTGAGCGGGCGGAATGCCTGTTCGGCGGGAATCTTGCGCACCAGCTTGTAGTAGTCCCAGTCGCGCTTGGATTCGGCAGGCTTTTTCACCTGGAACAGGTACAGGTCGCGCATCACGCGGCCATCTTCGCGGATGCGGCCGTTGTCGGTCATGAAGTCGTTGATCGGCGTCTCGTGCATCTTCTTGAGCACCGCTTCGGACCCATCGGTGCCGGCCGCCTTGATCGCGTTCAGGTAATGCATCGTGGCGCTGTAGTTGCTGGCCTGCACCATCGACGGCATGCGGCCGGTGCGCTTGAAATAGCGCTCGGACCACTGGCGCGCCTTGTCGTCCTGGTCCCAGTAGAACGGCTCGACCAGGTTCAAGCCCTGGGCGTATTCCAGTCCGACGCTGCGCACGTCGACGATGCTCATGAACAGGGCAGCCACGCGTTGCTTGCTGCCCATGATGCCGAATTCGAACGCCTGCTTGATGCTGTTGATGGTGTCGCCGCTGCCGTTGGCCAGGCCGATCACCTGCGCCTTGGACGCCTGGGCCTGCAGCAGGAACGACGAGAAGTCGGCGCTGGCGATGGGATGGCGCACGCTGCCGACCACCTGGCCGCCCTTGGCCTTGACCACCGCCATGGCGTCGCGTTCCAGCGAATGGCCGAAAGCGTAGTCGGACGTGATGAAGAACCAGCTCTTGCCGCCGTCTTCCATGACACCGTTGGCCACGCCCGTGGCGTAGGCGTAGGTGTCGTAGGTCCAGTGGATGCCGTTGGGCGAGCAGACCTTGCCGGTCAGGTCGGCCGAGCCGGCGCTGGTGAAGATCACGACGCGCTTCATCTGGCGTGTCAGGTCCTGCACCGCCAGGGCGATGGCGGAATTGGGCACGTCCAGGATCAGGTCGACCTTGTCGTTCTCGTACCAGCGGCGCGCGATGGACACGCCGATGTCCACCTTGTTCTGGTGGTCGGCGGACACGACTTCGATGGGCTTGCCCAGCACGCTGCCGCCGAAATCTTCGACGGCCATCTTCACGGCCTCGACGCCGAACTTGCCGGACAGGTCGGCCATCATGCCGGACTGGTCGCCCAGCACGCCGATCTTCACGACATCGTCCGACACCTGGGCGTGGGCCGACAGCGAAACCGCACCCAGCGCGCAGGCGGCCAGGCAAAGCTTGAAACGGGTCTTCATGGTTTGTCTCCTTGGGGGCTTATATCTTGTCGCGCGCCGCCCTGTGCCGGACGGTCGCGCGGGTGCGGCCGGTGCGGCGCCTATTCCAGCTTCTGGCCGGCGAAGGCGTCGATGAACAGATTGGGTTTGAGGAAGAAGCTCAGCACCAGCGCACCGTGCGGCGCGCGCGCCACGTGCTGGTTGCCGCGCGGCCGCCAGACGTAGTCGCCGGCGCGCACTTCGCCTTCGGCATCGACGATGGAGCCTTCCAGCACGTACGTCTGCTCGACCTCTACATGTTCGTGCAGCGGCAGTTCGGTGCCGGGTTGCCAGCGGAACAGGGCGGTCAGCAAGCCGGATTCCTTGTCCTGCATCAGCACCTTCATGTCGATGCCTTCCACCTGGGTGGGTTTCCAGGGCAATTCATCGACTTTCAGAAAGCGCGAGGCCAGGGGCGGCAGCGCATTGGCTGCCGGGCAGCCGGGGGTTTCGAGGGCCATGATGTCTCCTAGCCAGAACTCGTTATGGAAGATAAACGAAGAATCTTGTTATTGAGTGTTTAAAAATAGTCGCGTATATTGAGATTAATGTCAACGTCGTTTTGTACCAGGCAGCGCGACCAAGGCACAGGCCGGACCCAGAGATCCGGTGCATATAAATCAAGGAGACAAGCTTGAATCAGGACTATCTGGGCCAGACCTTCGGGCTGGCCGGGCGTACTGCGCTGGTGACGGGGGCCGCGCGCGGGTTGGGCTACGCGATCGCAGCCGGCTTGGGCCGGGCAGGGGCCCATGTGGTGATCAACGACCTGTCGCAGGCCGCCTGCGATGCGGCCTGCGCGCAACTGGCGCAGGCGGGCATCACGGCGCGCAGCGCCGTGTTCGACGTGGCCGACGGCGCCGCCGTGGCCCAGGCCGTGGCGCAACTGGAAGCCGAAGGCGTGCAGATCGACGTGCTGGTCAGCAACGCCGGCAACCAGAACCGCAAGCCGGTGGTCGAGATGACGCCGGCCGAATGGCAGGCCTTGCAGAACGTGCACGTCAACGGCGCGTTTCACTGTGCCCGGGCCGTTCTGCCCGCCATGGCTGCCCGCGGCTTCGGCCGCATCGTGCTGATGTCGTCCGTCGCCGGGCAGGCCACCATGCCCAACATCGCCGCCTACGCCACCGCCAAGGGCGCCATTGCCGCCTTCACCCGCGCGCTGGCCGTGGAATACGGCGCCAGCGGCATCACCTGCAATGCGTTGGCGCCGGGCTTCGTGCGCACCGACTTCACGCAAGGCTTGCAGGACAACCCCCAATTCCAGTCGTTCCTGGCGACCGCCGTGCCGACCGGGCGCTGGGCCGCGCCGGAAGATATCGCGCCGGCCGTGGTCTATCTGGCCTCGCCGGGCGCGTCCTTCGTCAATGGCCATGTGCTGGCGATCGACGGCGGCCTGTTGGCCCGCATGTAGGAGACGCACCATGAGCACCCAAGCGGTTCTGTCCGCCCAGGGGCTGGTCAAGCGGTTCGGCGGCTTCAATGCCGTCGACGGCGTGTCCCTGGCCCTGCGCGAAGGCTCCATTCATGCATTGATCGGCCCCAATGGCGCCGGCAAGACCACCTGCTTCAACCTGCTGACCAAGTTCCTCACCCCCGACCAGGGCGTGATCCACTACCGCGGCCGCGACATCACGGCGCTCGCGCCCGAGCAGATTGCGCGCCTGGGCATCGTGCGCTCGTTCCAGATCTCGGCCGTGTTCCTGGGGCTGACCGCGCTGCAGAACATGCGCGTGGCGCTGATGCGCCAGCATGGCGACGGCCTGCGCTTCTGGCGCAGCCGCCGCAGCGTCGACCGCCTGAACGACCAGGGCCTGGCCTTGCTCGACGCCGTGGGCCTGGGCGGCCTGGCGGACACCACCGCCGCCTTGCTGCCCTACGGACGCAAGCGGGCGCTGGAAATCGCCATGACGCTGGCGCTCGAACCCGAAGTGATGCTGCTGGACGAACCCATGGCGGGCCTGGGCCAGGAAGACGTGGCCCGCATCGCCGCGCTGATCCGCCGCGTGTCGGCCAATCGCAGCATCCTGATGGTCGAACACAACCTGTCGGTGGTGGCGGATCTGTCCGACACCATCACGGTGCTCGCGCGCGGCGCGGTGCTGGCGCAGGGCGACTATGCCGCGGTCTCGCGCGACGAGCGCGTCATCACCGCCTACATGGGCTCGGACGAGGGGGAGGCCTGATGCTGTCGATCAAAGACCTCAACGCCTGGTATGGCGAATCGCACGTGCTGCACGGCGTGGATATCGACGTGCAGCGCGGCGAACTCGTCACCATCCTGGGCCGCAACGGCGCCGGCAAGACCACGTTGCTGCGTGCCGTCATGGGCATCCTGGACAAGCGCCGCGGCTCGATCCGTTTGAACGGCCAGGAAACGGTGGGCATGGCGCCGCATCGCATCCCGCGGCTGGGCGTGGTGTATTGCCCGGAAGAACGGGCGGTGTTCCGCAGCCTGAACGTGACCGAGAACCTGATGCTGCCGCCGCGCCTGGCCGACGGCGGCATGTCGCTCGATGAAATCTACACCCTGTTTCCCAACCTGCGCGAACGCAGCGCCAGTTCCGGCGGCAACCTGTCCGGCGGCGAGCAGCAGATGCTGGCGATCGCCCGCATCCTGCGCACCGGGGCCCAACTGATCCTCCTGGATGAACCCACCGAGGGCCTGGCCCCGGTGATCGTGCAGCAGATCGGGCTGGCCATCCGCACGCTCAAGGAACGCGGTTTCACCATCGTGCTGGTCGAGCAGAATTTCCGCTTCGCCACCAAGGTGGCCGACCGCCACTACGTGATGGAGCATGGCTGCGTGGTCGACCAGTTGTCGGCGCAAGAGGCGCGCAACGATCCTGCCCGGATCGCGCGCCGCCTGGGTGTCTGAGGGGGAGAATCCTGTGTTCGAAATATTCGGCGTGCCGTCCACGGCACTATTCGGCCAGCTCCTGCTTGGCCTGATCAACGGCTCTTTCTACGCCTTGCTCTCGATCGGGCTGGCGGTGATTTTCGGCCTGTTGAACATCATCAACTTCGCCCATGGCGCGCAGTACACCGCAGGCGCGTTCCTGGCCTGGATGCTGCTGAACTACCTGGGCGTGAACTACTGGGCCGCGCTGGTGCTGGTGCCACTCATCATGGCGGCGTTCGCCATCGTGGTGGAACGCGTGCTGATTTCCCGCACCTATCGTATGGACCACTTGTACGGGCTGTTGCTGACCTTCGGCCTGGCGCTGCTGATCGAAGGCGGCCTGCGGCAGGCCTACGGGGTATCCGGCCTGCCCTACACCATCCCGAAGGCGCTGTCGGGCGGCGTCAACCTGGGCTTCATGTTCCTGCCCTGGTATCGCGGCTGGGCGGTGGTGGTGTCGCTGGTGCTGTGCCTGGCGGTGTGGGTGCTGATCGAAAAGACCCGGGTGGGCGCCATGCTGCGCGCGGCTACCGAGAACCCGACCATCGTGCGCTCGTTCGGCATCAACGTGCCGCTGCTCATCACCCTGACCTACGCGTTGGGCGTGGCGCTGGCATCGGTGGCGGGGGTGATCGCCGCCCCCATCTACCAGGTCAGCCCGATGATGGGGTCGAACCTGGTGGTAGTGGTCTTCGCGGTGGTGGTGATCGGCGGCATGGGGTCCATCATGGGGGCCATCATCAGCGGCTTCGGGCTGGGCATCATCGAAGGGCTGACCAAGGTGTTCTACCCGGAAGCGGCCAACCTGGCGATTTTCATCATCATGGTGCTGGTGCTGCTGTGCAAGCCCGCGGGCCTGTTCGGCAAGCCCTTGCAGGTGCAGAACGTGCTGGCCGCCGAGGCCACCCGCCAGCCCGTGCAGCTGAGTCGCCGCGCCATGCGCCTGTGCATGGCGGTGCTGGCGGTGGTGGCGCTGGCCGCGCCCTGGTTCGTCTACCCGACGTTCCTGATGAAGGTGCTGTGCTTTGCCCTGTTCGCCGCCGCCTTCAATCTGCTGGTGGGCTATGTGGGGCTCCTGTCGTTCGGCCATGCGGCCTTCTTCGGCGCGGCGGCGTATGCGACCGGCATCGTCATGAAGCTGCTGGGCGCCACGCCCGAACTGGGTCTGTTGGCCGGGGTGCTGACTGGCGGCCTGCTGGGGCTGGCCTTCGGCGCCATCGCCATCCGCCGCCAGGGCATCTACTTCGCGATGATCACGCTGGCCTTGTCGCAACTGGTGTACTTCATCGCGGTGCAGGCGGGCTTCACGGGGGGCGAAGATGGCTTGCAAAGCGTGCCGCGCGGCAAGCTGTTCGGCCTGATCGACCTGGAAGGCGTGATGCCCATGTATTACTTCACGCTGGCCGTCTTCGCGCTGGGCTACGCCTTCGTGCTGCGGGTGCTGAATTCCCCCTTCGGCGAGGTCATCCGATCGGTGCGCGACAACGAGCAGCGCGCCCGCTCGCTGGGCTATTCCACGTCGCGCTACAAGCTGCTGGCGTTCACGTTGTCGGCCTCGGTGGCGGGGCTGGCGGGGGGGCTGAAGGTGCTGGTGTTCGGCGTGGCATCGCTGACCGACGTGCACTGGCATGCCAACGGCGAAGTGGTGTTGATGGCGCTGCTGGGCGGCATCGGCACCGTGTTCGGCCCGCTGGCAGGCGCCTTCACCTTCGTATCGTTGCAGAATTACCTGGCACCGCTGGGGTCCTGGGTGCTGATCGTCCAGGGCGCGATCTTCGTGCTGTGCGTCCTGCTGCTGCGCGACGGCATCATGGGCCTGGTGTCCCGGGCCTGGCTGGCCGTGTTCCCTGCGAAAAAGGAAACCTGATGTTCTTGCATATCGTGATGCTTCAATTGTCGGGCGCCGCCGATGCGCGCTTCCACGCCCACGTGCAGGCCTACTGCGACCGCATCCTGGCCGAATGCGATGGGGTGGCGGGCTATGCCTTCCGTCCCAACCAGGCCAGCCGGTCCGATGGCCTGACCCATGCCGTCGTGGCGACGTTTGCGGATGCCGCCGCCCACGACCGCTACCAGGTCTCGCCCGCCCACCAGGAAATGAAGGCCTACATGGCCGGCTTCATCGAGCGGCTGGTGGTGTTTGACGGCGAAATCCCTACAATTTCCTGAAACCCGCGCCCCAAGGCCGAATCGCCGCCTTTCCGGGCTGGCCGACCCCCGTCCCCCCGGAAAGGGATAAACTCGCGGATGATTTTTGGCCACCGGGCTGCCTCACTCGTCATAGGTTGATCGATCATGGACTACGTATTGCCCCCCCAGCCGCAAACCGCGGTTCCCGTAGCCGGCAGCGCCGCGCTGTTTCCCGTGCGCCGCGTCTACTGCGTCGGCCGCAACTACGCCGAGCACGCCAAGGAAATGGGCTTCACCGGCCGTGAAGACCCCTTCTTCTTCTGCAAGCCCGCCGACGCGGTACTGAGCGTGGCCGATGGCGAAACCGGCAAGATGCCGTACCCGCCCAAGACCTCCAACCTGCACTACGAAATGGAACTGGTCGTGGTGCTGGGCAAGGGCGGCCGCGACATCCCGGTCGAAGAGGCCAACGAATGCGTCTGGGGCTACGCCCTGGGCCTGGACATGACCCGCCGCGACCTGCAAGGCGAAATGAAGAAGCAGGGCCGCCCCTGGGAAGTGGGCAAGGCCTTCGACCTGTCGGCCCCGCTGGGCCCGATCCACCCGCGCAGCGTGGTCGGCACCCTGGACAAGGGCGCGATCTGGCTCGACGTGAACGGCCAGCGCAAGCAGGCCAGCGACATCTCCCAGATGATCTGGAACGTGCCGGAAAGCATTGCGTACCTGTCGACGCTGTTTGAACTGCAACCGGGCGACATCATCTTCACGGGTACCCCGGAAGGCGTGGGCGCCGTGGTGCAGGGCGATGTCATCACCGGCGGCGTGGAAGGCCTGGGCGAACTGCGCGTCCAAATCGTTTAAAGTACAGCCCGGATTCGTTTCGTCACTTCAGGAGCGCCAGCATGCGCAGCAAGATCGTGCTGACCGCCTTCGTCGTGTTCGGCTTCGTGCTCGCCGGTTGCAATACCGTCGCGGGCATGGGTAAAGACATGTCGCGGGCCGGCAACGCCATCACCAACGCCGCGGACAAGTAATCGTCCGCCGCGGGCATAAAAAACCCCTTGATCGCTCAAGGGGTTTTTCTTTTGGGGCATCTAGCCCACGACAGTGGGCGTAGCGTGGGGGCTACAACACATCCCCGGCGTAGTCCGCCAGGCGTGAACGCTCGCCCCGCTGCAACGTGACGTGGCCCGAATGCGGCCAGCCCTTGAAGCGGTCGACCACGAACGTCAGGCCCGAACTGCCTTCGGTCAGGTAGGGCGTATCGATCTGGGCGATGTTGCCCAGGCAGATCACCTTGGTGCCGGGGCCGGCGCGGGTCACCAGCGTCTTCATCTGCTTGGGTGTCAGGTTCTGGGCCTCGTCGATGATCAGGTACTTGTTCAGGAAGGTCCGGCCGCGCATGAAGTTCAGGGACTTGACCTTGATGCGCGAACGGATCAGGTCCATGGTCGCGGCGCGCCCCCAGTCCCCGTTGCCTTCGCCTTCACCCATGTTCAGGACGTCCAGGTTGTCTTCCAGGGCGCCCATCCAGGGAAGCATCTTCTCTTCCTCGGTGCCGGGCAGGAAGCCGATGTCTTCACCGACGGGCACCGTGACGCGGGTCATGATGATCTCGGTGTAGCGCTTGGTCTCCAGCACCTGCGTGATGCCCGCGGCCAGCGCCAGCAGCGTCTTGCCCGTGCCTGCCTGGCCCAGCAGCGACACGAAGTCGCATTCCGGGTTCATCAGCAGGTTCATCGCGAAGTTCTGTTCGCGGTTGCGCGCCGTGATGCCCCAGACATTGTTCTTGCCGTGGGTGTAATCGCGCAGCGTCGCCAGCACCGCCATCTTGCCGCTGACCTCGCGCACCTGGGCATACAGGGGCATCTGGCCTTCGAAATAGACGAACTGGTTGACCACGAACTGCGAACACAGCGGGCCATGGATGCGGTAGAACGTGGTGCCGCCCTGTTGCCAGGATTCGACGTCCTTGCCGTGTTTGTTCCAGAAGTCTTCGGGCAGCTGCATCACGCCCGAATACATCAGGTCCGAGTCTTCCAGGACATGGTCGTTGAAGTAGTCTTCGGCGGCCATGCCCAGCGCACGGGCCTTCAGGCGCATGTTGATGTCTTTCGACACCAGGACGACTTCGCGCTGGGGGTATTTTTCCTGCAGGGCCCGCACCACGCCCAGGATCTGGTTGTCGGCCTTGCCCATGGGCAGGTCCGAGGGCAGGGTGCTGTGGATGGCGGTGGTCTGGAACAGCAGGCGGCCGGTGGCGTCCTTGTTGCCCAGCTTGGCCAGTTCCAGCCCTTCGTCCAGCTGGGTCGTGTCCTGCACCAGGGCGTCGAGCGACCGGCTGACCTGGCGGGCATTGCGCGCCACTTCCGACATGCCCTTTTTCTGGTGGTCCAGTTCTTCGAGCGTCATCATCGGCAGGAAGATGTCGTGCTCTTCGAAGCGGAACAGCGAACTGGGGTCGTGCAGCAGCACGTTGGTATCCAGCACGAACAGCTTGCGCGGCTCGTTCTGGGCTCGGGCCTTGCCACGCTTGGCCGGCGCTGCGGCAGTCTTGGGCGGGCGGGTTTCAGCCCGCGGCGCCGGGGTGGCGGGCGCCGGCGGGGGCACCTGGCGGGCGGGCGCGGGAATCTGCGCCTTGCGGGCCGGCGCGGTCATGCCGTCGAGTTCAGGCTGCATCAGCAGCTCGTCTTCGTCGTCCTCGGCCAAGGCGGCCTGGGTGTTGGACCGCGCAGCGGCAGTCTTGGGGGTGCGGGCCTGCGCCCGGGCGGTTTCGCCCGAGGGGAAGGTCAGGATGGCTGCGGGGCGGGTAGGCAACTTCGGAAGCGGCATATGCGTCACTCTCCAGTATGGGCCGGCTATAGCGCCTGACGGGTATTCCTGTGCACGGCTAACCGATGCTTTTTGCGGCCTGCAGGACTTCCTTGGCGTGGTTCGGGACCTTCACCCCGCGCCACTCCTGCACCAGCACGCCATAGGCATCGATCAAAAAGGTGCTGCGCTCGATGCCGCGCACCTGCTTGCCGTACATGTTCTTCTGCTTGATGACGCCGTACAGATTGCACACGGTTTCGTCGGCGTCGGAGATGAGAGGGAAAGGAAGCTCGTACTTGGCCTTGAAATTCTCGTGCGATTTCAGGGAATCGCGCGAGATCCCGACCACCACGGCGCTGGCCGACAGGAAGTCGGCATGCAGGTCGCGGAAATCCTGGCTTTCGGTGGTGCAGCCAGGGGTGTTGTCCTTGGGGTAAAAGTACAGAATCACGGCGCGGCCCTGGCATTGCTCAAGGCTGATCGGGCCAATGGTGCTTTCAGCGGTGAACAGCGGGGCGGGTTTGCCTATGATCGGCATCATGTCTGGGGATCTCCGTTGGGGGGGATGAGGGCGACGACGACGCGTCGGCCCTCCGCCATCAGGATGTTGTAGGTGCGAGAGGCGGCGTGGGTGTCCATGATTTCCACGCCGATGCCCGCCGCCAACAGGGGACGCAGCACTTCGGGACGCAGGAACTGTTGCCGGCCGCCGGTGCCCACCAGCAGCACTTCGGGCGCATTGGCCGGGCGGCTGGGGGTGGCTTCGGGTTCGTCCAGGAAAGCCAGCGGGTCGCGGACGGGCTCGGACAATCCGGCCGCCTGACGCAAGAGGGTGGGGGTGATGTCGGCCGGCGACTCTACGGGCCAATGGGTAACTTCGCCTTCGGGGCCAAAAGCGACCGAGGAGGAAAAACGTACCTGGTTGACCTCGATATAGCCGTCACCATAGGCGGTGACGGTGTTCAGAGCGGCCGTCGCAGGATCGGTATGCAGCTTCAATAAATACTCCGGCTTTATGCCTCCGATAATAGCGCATGAACCGGGCGTTATGTTGCAGTGTGTCCACTCGGGAAATGGGGCCTTTTCAGCCCCATTTGCCGCCTAGGCGTCCTTGCGCTAGATTACAGGGTTTTGTTGCGCTGCAATCGTTTGCTGGCGCGGCTTTTGAGCCCTTTTCCCCTTCGCGCCTTCGCGCCCTGGTTTTTTGCCCCTTCGCCCCTAAGGATTCCCATCATGAGGAAGTTCTCTCGCATTGAGCGTTTGCCCCCGTACGTTTTCAACATTACCGGCGAGCTCAAGATGGCGGCCCGTCGGCGCGGCGAGGACATCATCGACATGTCGATGGGCAATCCCGATGGCGCGACCCCCAAGCACATCGTGGACAAGATGGTCGAAGCCACCATGCGTCCGACCACCCATGGCTACTCGGTGTCCAAGGGCATCCCGCGCCTGCGCAAGGCCATCTGTGACTGGTACCAGCGCCGCTACGCCGTCGAGTTCGACCCCGATTCCGAAGCCATCGTCACCATCGGCTCCAAGGAAGGCCTGGCCCACCTGATGCTGGCCACGCTGGACCGCGGCGACACCGTGCTGGTGCCCAACCCCAGCTACCCCATCCATATCTATGGCGCCGTCATTGCCGGCGCCAACATCCGCTCGGTGCGCATGACGCCGGGCGTGGACTTCTTCGAAGAGCTCGAACGCGCCGTGCGCGAGTCGATCCCGAAGCCCAAGATGATGGTGCTGGGCTTTCCCAGCAACCCCACGGCCCAGTGCGTGGACCTGTCGTTCTTCGAACGCGTGGTGGCGCTGGCCAAGGAACACGATATCCTGGTGGTGCACGACCTGGCCTACGCCGACATCACCTTCGACGGCTATGTCGCCCCCTCGATCATGCAGGTGCCCGGCGCGCGCGATGTCGCGGTCGAGTTCTTCACCATGAGCAAGAGCTACAACATGGCGGGCTGGCGCATCGGCTACATGGTCGGCAACCGCGAGCTGGTCGGCGCGCTGGCGCGCATCAAGAGCTATCACGACTACGGTACGTTCACGCCGATCCAGGTGGCTTCCATCGCCGCCCTGGATGGCCCGCAGGATTGCGTGAACGAAATCGTGGCGCAGTACCAAAGCCGCCGCGACGTGCTCGCGCGCGGTCTGCATGAAGCAGGTTGGAATGTGGAAATTCCCAAGGCGTCCATGTACATCTGGGCGCAGATCCCCGAACCCTACAGGGCGATGGGCTCTTTGGAATTTGCCAAACGCGTCCTGTCGGATGCGAAAGTGGCCGTGTCCCCCGGGATCGGCTTTGGCGAATATGGCGACGAATACGTACGCTTCGCGCTTATCGAAAACGAGCAGCGCACCCGCCAGGCGGTGCGCGGCATCAAGGATATGTTCCGCAAGGACGGTTTGCTCAAATAGGGCTCCCCCCGTAGCGCTGCGCGCTTCCCCCCAGGGGGCATGCTGGCGGACCGGCTGAGCCGGATCCGCGGCATCCCGATCGGGGCCGAGCCTGTTGGCCGCACTTGTTTCTTGCGTGAGCAGTTTGGAGAAATGAAATGAATTCCCCCCAACGGCCGCCCGCAGAGGGCGCCGCGATGAATCCCATGAAAGTGGGCCTGCTCGGTCTGGGCGTGGTCGGCGGTGGCACGTGGACCGTGCTGTCGCGCAATGCGGAAGAGATCGCGCGCCGCGCGGGTCGTCGCATCGAAGTCACCCGCGCCGCCGTGCGCGACGTGCAGAAGGCGCGCGCCCGCGTCGGCGACGCGCTGCGTGTCGATACCGATGTGCACGCGCTGGTGCGCGATCCCGACATCGACATCGTCGTCGAACTGATCGGCGGCGACACCCTGGCGCTCGAGCTGGTGCTCGAGGCCATCGCCAACGGCAAGCACGTGGTCACGGCCAACAAGGCCTTGCTGGCCAAGCACGGCAACGAGATCTTCGCCGCGGCGTCCGAGCGCGGCGTGATGGTGGCGTTCGAGGCCGCGGTGGCCGGCGGCATCCCCATCATCAAGGCCATCCGCGAAGGCCTGACCGCCAACCGCATCCAGTGGGTCGCCGGCATCATCAACGGCACCACCAACTTCATCCTGTCCGAAATGCGCTCGCGGGGACTGCCGTTCGCCGACGTGCTGGCCGAAGCCCAGCGCCTGGGCTACGCCGAAGCCGACCCCACGTTCGACGTCGAAGGCGTGGACGCGGCCCACAAGCTGACCCTGCTGGCCTCGCTGGCCTTTGGCGTGCCGGTGCAGTTCGACCGTGCCTACATCGAAGGCATCTCGCAGCTGGCCGCCGAAGACATCGAGCACGCCGAACGCCTGGGCTACCGCATCAAGCTGCTGGGCATCACCAAGCGCCGCGCCGATGGCATCGAGCTGCGCGTGCACCCGGCGCTGGTGCCGGCCGAGCGCCTGCTGGCCAATGTCGAAGGCGCGATGAACGCCGTGCTGGTCAAGGGCGACGCCGTCGGCCCCACGCTGTACTACGGCCAAGGCGCGGGCGAAGAACCCACCGCCTCGGCCGTCGTGGCCGACCTGGTCGACGTGACCCGCCTGCACACGGCCGATCCGGGCAACCGCGTGCCGCACCTGGCCTTCCAGCCGGATGCCATGTCCGACACGCCGATCCTGTCGATCGAACAGGTCAGCACGTCTTACTACCTGCGCCTGCGCGTGGACGACCAGCCGGGCGTGCTGGCCGACATCGCCCGCATCCTGGCCGACCGCTCGATCTCGATCGGGTCGATGATCCAGCAGCCCTCGCACATCGGCGGCGCGGACATCATTTTCCTGACGCACGAGGCAGTGGAAGGCAACGTCAATCAAGCCATCGAGCGCATCGAGGCCTTGCCGTTCGTGCGGTCCAAGGTCACCCGCCTGCGCGTGGAGCATTTGGCATGAGATATCCCCACCCCCGAAGCGCCTGCGGCGCTTCCCCCTCAAGGGGGCGCCGACTGCGGCCCGGCAAAGCCGGCTCCGCGCGGCCAGGCTCGGAAAGGGTGGCGTGCCTTGTGGAGTCAATGATATGAAATACATTTCCACCAGAGGGGGCATGGTCCCCCAGCCGTTCTCCGACATCCTGCTTGAAGGGCTGGCGCCGGATGGCGGCCTGGCCGTGCCGGAGCAACTGCCCCAGATCTCGGCGGAAACGCTCGAGTCCTGGCGCGGCCTGCCGTATGCCGACCTGGCGTTCGAGGTCCTGTCGCGCTTTGCCACCGACATCCCGGCCGACGACCTGCGCGGCCTGACGCGCGCCGCCTATACGTCGCAGATCTTCAATAGCGAAGACATCGTCCCGCTGCGTCCGCTGGACAACGGCCTGTCGCTGCTGGGACTGTCCGAAGGGCCGACCCTGGCCTTCAAGGATATGGCCATGCAGTTCCTGGGCCAGGTGTTCGAATACGTGCTGACCCGGCGCGGCACCACGCTCAACATCGTGGGCGCCACCTCGGGCGACACCGGCTCTGCCGCCGAATACGCCTTGCGCGGCAAGCGCGGTGTGGCGGTGTTCATGCTGTCGCCGCACGGCCGCATGAGCGCGTTCCAGCGCGCCCAGATGTATTCGCTGCAAGACGAGAACATCCACAACATCGCCGTGCGCGGCGTGTTCGACGAAGCCCAGGACATCGTCAAGGCGCTGGCCGGCGATCTGGCGTTCAAGTCCAGGTACCGCCTGGGCGCCGTCAATTCCATCAACTGGGCACGCATCGCCGCCCAGGTGGTGTACTACTTCCACGGCTGGTTGCGTGCCACCGACAAGCCGGGCCAGCAGGTCTCGTTTGCAGTGCCCTCGGGCAACTTCGGCAACATCCTGTCCGGTCATATCGCCCGCAGCATGGGCCTGCCCGTGCGCCGCCTGGTGCTGGCCACCAACGAGAACAACGTGCTGGAAGAATTCTTCCGCACCGGCATCTACCGTCCGCGTCCGGCCGAGCAGACCTACGCCACGTCCAGCCCGTCGATGGACATCTCGCGCGCGTCGAACTTCGAACGCTTTGTCTTCGACCTGGTCGGCCGCGATGCCGCCCGCGTCAAGGCGCTGTGGTCCGACCTGGCGCGCGATGGCCACTTCGACCTGTCGGCGCTGAAGCCCCAGTTCGAGGAACGCTACGGTTTCGTGTCCGGCGCCAGCTCGCACGAAGACCGCCTGGCGACGATCCGCTCGTTGTACGACCAGACCGGCGTGCTGGTGGATCCGCACACTGCCGATGGCGTCAAGGTCGCCCGCGATCACGTCGAACCCGGCGTGCCGATGCTGGTGCTCGAAACCGCCTTGCCGGCCAAGTTCTCGGAAACCATCGAGGCCGCCCTGGGCCGTCCGGCCACGCCGCCGGGCAACCTGGCCAACCTGGAATCCCTGCCGCAACGCGTCGAAGTGATGGACTGCGATGCCGCCGCCGTGCGCCGCTACATCGAGGCCCACGCCAAGGTGTAAAGGCTGCTTGCGTATGTATTGGGTTGCAACCCCTCGCCGGTGTGAGCCGCGAGGGGTTTTTTACGTTCTCACGCACTTTGGCCACAACCCGTCACTTATTGCGCGCCATCATCCGATACAGTGAATCCACCATTCACACTCGGAGAACACGCCCATGAACCTGAAGACCATGACGTTGGCCCTGGTGGTGACCGGAGTTGGGGTGCTGGCCGGATGCTCGTCGCCCTCGGTCATTCAGCAACGGGACGGGAGCTCGACCGTCACCCCGGATGCGCCCACTTACGACAAAAAGTCGGGTATGTACGAGTACGACAAGGACGGCAAGAAGGTCCAGATCAACAAGGACGACGTGAAGTCCATCGAAGAAGTGAAGTAAGCGCGGCAAGCGGCGCGGAAACTGCCGCGGCACGATTTGCTTCGCAAGAAAAAGCCCAGGCCTAGGCCTGGGCTTTTGCATGGGCACCGCGTGAGCGCGAGGCTTACTTGGCCGCTGCCGCGGCCTCGGCGTGATAACGGCCCACGCGTTCGACTTCGTTCTTCGAACCCAGGATGACGCTCACGCGCTGGTGCAGCGTGTCGGGCTGGATGTCCATGATGCGCTGTGCGCCGTTGATCGCGGCGCCGCCGGCCTGCTCGACCAGGAAGCTCATGGGGTTGGCCTCGTACATCAGGCGCAGCTTGCCGGCCTTGCCGGGTTCGCGGGCGTCCCAGGGGTACATGAAGATACCGCCACGGGTCAGGATGCGATGCACGTCCGCCACCATCGAGGCGATCCAGCGCATGTTGTAGTCCTTGCCCAGGGGGCCGGTAGTGCCGGCCAGGCAATCGTCGACATAGCGTTTGACCGGGGCGGCCCAGTGACGCATGTTCGACATGTTGATCGCGAATTCCTTGGTGTCTACCGGCACCTGGATGTTCTCGTGGGTCAGCACCCACGAGCCCATTTCGCGATCCAGCGTGAAGCCCACCACCCCGTTGCCGATGGTCAGCACCAGCATGGTCTGCGGGCCATACACGGCGTAGCCGGCCACGACCTGCTTGTTGCCCGGCTGCAGGAAGTCGGCTTCGCAGACGGGGGCGCCGGACACGTTGTGCGGCGCCTGCAGCACCGAGAAGATGGTGCCGATCGAGACGTTCACGTCGATGTTCGACGAGCCATCCAGGGGATCGAACAGCAGCAGGTATTCGCCCTTGGGGTAGCGGTTCGGGATGAGGTGGATGGTTTCCATCTCTTCCGAGGCCATGGCCGCCAGGTGGCCGCCCCATTCGTTGGCTTCCAGCAGGATCTCGTTGGACAGCACGTCCAGCTTCTTCTGGACTTCGCCCTGCACGTTCTCGCTTTCGAGGCTGCCCAGGACGCCGCCCAGGGCGCCTTTGCTGACCGCGTGGCTGATCGCCTTGCAGGCGCGCGCGACGACCTCGATGAGCAGCCGTACTTCGGGGGCCAGGGCCTGGGCCGAGCGTTGCTGCTCGACCAAGTATTGGGTAAGTGTTTTACGTTTCAAGAGGTTCTCCCTATGCTGCGAATTCTAATGCCTTGGATACGATTTCCTGGACGTTGCGCGACAGCCCCTCGTGCCCCCGCACCTGCTGCAGGGCCGCTTGCATGGGGGTACGCAAGGCCGGCACGAAGCGCGACCAGTTGTCCAGCGCGCGCGCCAGGCGGGCGGCGATTTCCGGGTTGAGGGCGTCCAGCGCCAGCACCTGTTCGGCCCAGAAGGCGTAGCCTGTGCCGTCGGGGTGGTGCATGCCGCGGGCGTTGTTCAGGCAGAACTGGAACACCAGCGCCCGTGCGCGGTTGGGGTTGCGCAGCGTGAACGCCGGGTGTTTCATCAGTTCGCGCGCGGTCTGCACGGTGGTATAGCGCGCCGCCGCCTGCAAGGCGAACCATTTGTCCACGACCAGTGCGTTGTCCTGCCACTTGTCGTAGAACGCGGCCAGCGCCTGCTGCGGGAATTCGCCCTGGCCATAGTTGATCAGGGCGGACAGCGCGGCCATGCTGTCGGTCATGTTGCCGGCGTGCTCGTACTGTTGTTCGGCCAGCCGCTGCGCTTCGTGTTCGCCCGCGGCCATCAGGTGGCTGAGCGCCAGGTTCTTCAGGGCGCGCTTGCCGGCCGGTACCGGGGCAGGGCTGTATTCGCCCGGCGTCTGGTTGTCGTCGAAGGCCTGGCGGAACTCCTTGGCCAATTGACGGCCCAGTTCGGCGCGCAGGAAATCGCGGGCCACGGCCAGGGCGGGTGGGTCCACGGCGTGCATGCGTTCGGCCAACGTCTTTTCCGACGGCAGC
Organism: Achromobacter sp. NCFB-sbj8-Ac1-l; assembly: GCF_052695805.1. Taxonomy (NCBI): domain Bacteria; kingdom Pseudomonadati; phylum Pseudomonadota; class Betaproteobacteria; order Burkholderiales; family Alcaligenaceae; genus Achromobacter; species Achromobacter sp. NCFB-sbj8-Ac1-l. Next base: position 1,783,641 of record NZ_CP199812.1, read on the forward strand.
GCCAGGGCGCGGGCTCGGTAGGCGGCGTCCAGGCTCGGGTCGGTCAAGAGCGCGCGCCAGGCGTCGATGAAGGCGGGGTCTGCGTGCAGCGTGCGGCCAGCCTGGCGGGCCTCGGCCAGGCTCAGGATCTGGCGCGTGGCCAATTCCTGGCCCGCTTCCCAGCGCGCGAACGGGTTGCTGTCGTGAGCCGACAGCAGCGCCAGTTCGGCGTCGGTCCAGTCGTAGTCGACGATCACGGGGGCCGAGAAATCGCGTAGCAGCGACGGCACGGGCAAGGCGTCCATGCCGTCGAAGTGCCATTGCTGGCGCTGGGTGGTCAGCTCGAGCAGCGCGGTGTCCGTGGTTGCGCCTTCGTGGCGCAGGGGCAGGGCGCGACCATCGCGGTCCAGCAGGCCAATGGCGAACGGGATGTGGTACGGCGCCTTGACGAAACCGGCGGGGGCTTTCTTTTCGACGCCGACCGGCTGGCATTCCTGCGACAACGTCACCGTGACGCGGCGCGCGGCGGGGTCGTGCTCGAGTTTGACCGTCACGCGCGGCGTGCCGGCCTGACGGTACCAGTTGCGGAACACGGCAAGGTCGCGTCCCGGATGTTGGCGCACATAGACCGATTCCATGGCGGCGACGAAATCATCGCAGGTCACGGCCTGGCCGTCGTGGCGGCGAAAGTACTCGTCCATGCCGGCGCGGAAACCGGCTTCGCCCAGCAGCGTATGCTGCATGCGGATGACTTCGGCGCCTTTCTCGTACACCGTGGCCGTATAGAAATTGCCGATTTCCTGGTAGCTGTCGGGACGGATCGGGTGGGCCATGGGGCCCGCGTCTTCGGGAAACTGCGCGGCGCGCAGCGTGACCACGTCGTCGATGCGTTTCACGGCGCGGGCGCTGGCGGCGGCCGCCTCGTCCATGTCCTGCGCCATCATGTCGGCGCTGAATTCCTGGTCGCGGAACACGGTCAGGCCTTCTTTCAGGCTGAGCTGGAACCAGTCGCGGCAGGTGACGCGGTTGCCGGTCCAGTTATGGAAGTATTCGTGGCCGATGACCGATTCGATGCCTTCGTAGTTGGCGTCCGTGGCCGTATCGGCGTCGGCCAGCACATAGGCGGCATTGAAAATGTTCAAGCCCTTGTTTTCCATGGCGCCCATATTGAAATCATGGACGGCCACCACCATGAAGCGGTCAAGGTCCAGTTCCAGGCCAAAACGGGTTTCGTCCCAGCGCAGCGCGCGCACCAGGGAATCCAATGCCCATTCGGTCTTGGTTTCGGAACCCGGGTCGCTGTAGACCTGCAGCAGCACGTCGCGGCCGCTGGCCGTTTTGACCGTGGTTTCGCGGTGCGTCAGGTTGCCCGCCACCAGGGCAAACAAATAGCAGGGCTTGGGAAACGGGTCTTCCCATTCGACTTCGTTGCGGCCGTCGGGCAATTGGCGTGATGCGACCAGATTGCCGTTGGACAGCAGCACGGGGTAGGCCGGCGCGGCGCGCAAGGTCACACGGTAGCGTGACATGACGTCCGGGCGGTCGGCAAACCAGGTAATACGGCGAAAGCCCTCGGCCTCGCATTGGGTGAAGAAATTGCCGCCCGACACATACAGGCCCATCAGGGTCGAATTGGCGGCCGGTTTGCAGCGGCTGACGATTTCAACGGAGGCGTCGGCGGGCAGGCCATACAGCGCCAGGCTGTGTTCGGACTGATGGTAGCGGTCGGCGGCCAGCGGTTGGCCGTCGACGGCGACCGAGACCAGTTCCAGGTCTTCGCCGTCCAGCACCAGCGCGGCGTCGGCGCTGGCGTCAGCCTTGCGCTGCACCTGCATGACGCAGCGCACTTCGGTGGCGTCAGGGGCCAGGTCGAAGGCCAGCGCGACATGGGGAATATCGTACGGGTAGGGCTGGTAATCCTTGCGGTATACGGTAACGGGCGTGTCTGTGCGCATGGGATTGCAGTCCTGTTTGAACGGGGAGCCCTATTGTAGTGGTTGGGCAGGCGGGTGCAGGGACGCCTGGCGGTCGGCCGCAAACTTTTGCCGCCCTGCGCGGTCAAACGTCAGTATGATGGCGCCGTCGCGCGCAATGAGGAGTCGCACATGTCCCGTTCTTCCCGTTTCAATGCCTGCCGGTGGGCCGCAGTGCTGGCTGTCATGGGGGCATTGGTATTGAGCGGATGCGCGGCCCCGACGGTCTCGGCCCGCGTGACCTCCTTCCAGCAATGGCCGACCGGCGTCGAAGGCCAGACCTATCAGTTCGTGCCCGCCGACCCCACGCAGTCCAATAATCTGGAATACCAGTCCTACCAGGATATGGTGCGCGCCGGGATCGGCGCCACCGGGCTGGTGCAAGCCCAGGGTAGCGCCAAGGCGCGCTTTGACGTCTCGTTCAAATATGGCACGACGCAGACCCAGATCATGGTGCGGCGTCCGTATGACCCGTATTTCAACGGCGGTTACGGCTATGGCGGTTTCTACGGCCCGCGGCCCTGGGGCGGCTACTACGGTTACTGGGGGCCGGAATGGGTCGACGTGCCCGCAGTTGTCCAGCGCAATACCTTGACCCTGCAGATCCACGACACCCAGCGAGGCGGCGCCGAGGTATACCGGTCCACTGCCTACATACTCAGTGAGCGGGACAATTTCATGCGTACGATGCCCTATCTGGTCCGTGCAATATTTGACAATTTCCCGGGAAATAATGGCGCAGAACGTGAGATTCAATTCCCGGTTCAGTGAATTTTCAGGTGCCGCAGGCGCGGCGCCAAAATAAAAAAGGCGCACCATTTTGGTGCGCCTTTACTTTTCTTACTGAATAATAGGTTTTATTCTTTGATAAGAAAACTCTCGCGCGTGGCGCCGTTGGCTTCTTCGGCGGCGAGCCAGCGGGGGGCCTTGCCGCGACCGCTCCAGGTTTCCCCGGTTTGGGGGTGGCGGTACTTGGGCGCAACGGCGCGTTTGGCGGCGTTGGCGGGGCGGGTGGCGGCGCCGGCCTTGCGGCGGCCGGTGGGCGCGGCGGCACGGGCGGGCTTGCCGGAGCCAAAGGCAGCGGCAATTTCGTCGGGGGTGATGTCGTACTCGCGCATGGACGTGATGATCGACGCGATCACGGGCTTGCGGCGTTTGGTTTGCAGGACTTCAGCCTTCTTTTGGAGCTTGTTGATTTCCTTTTCGATCTTTGCTTGCAGAGCTGCGTAGGTTTCTCGGGCCATGGTTTATTCCTGATTATGGAACTGCTTTAATCGCCGGCGAAGTTATGTTTATTTGTTGTGCTTCGCATAATACATAAATTGCTGCTCGATTGCCGCAGTTTCAGCCTAATTACTTTGTATCAAAACTGCCGGAGAGTCTTTAGACTTGCGGGTTCCCGCCAGGAACAAGTATTGGGAATGATATTCCCAAATTTGGGACTAATTGAAACAAAACGGCCGTTGGTTCATGCGGCGGACGAATGTCGCGGTCCGGGCTTGAAAAAAGCTCTTTTTGTTTCATGAAGCGAGCGGATGTCAGAGGAAACGCGTTTTTTTCTGTCGCGCCTCTGGCGCATTTGGGATTTCTCGGATGCTGAGAAGGCGCTTTTCTGCTCGCCGGGCAGAGGTCTGATGACGGCGTGGCCCGCAAATATTTCAGTGATTCCCGGCGGTATGCCTATTTTCATTGCACCGCTTCAGGATCGATATGCGAGGGCCTATTCGTGGGTAGTTTTCACAGGTTGGCATTTTTCGATCTGGTTGTATGACAAGTTTTATCTGGGCGCTCCCGTGGGTATGCGTACAGGGGCAAGCGGGGTTGTCCGACGCTGTGCGGACATTTGCGCGGCGGGCCGGCGTTGATTTTTCACGGTGGCCCATACGGAGTTTGAGCCAGTCCCTGATTCGTTAACTTGGCAGGTAATATCCCGCGCCGAGGACGGCGGGCCCGTGTCGGCGTTACGATAGAGGCTTGAGCGTCATTGCAGGTGCGTTCCCCGCGCCGGCGCCCCCGAACAGAGTCCTATGAAAATCATCGATCCCGCTATTGCTTCCCTGGCCACCGCCAAATCGCTGTTGCTCGACCCCTGGGGGCTGACCGAGGCCGACATGGCGCGCGCGCTGGGCGAAATCTTTACCCACAAAGTCGACTACGCCGACCTGTATTTCCAGTACACCCGCAGCGAAGGCTGGAGCCTGGAAGAGGGCATCGTCAAGACCGGCAGTTTCTCGATCAGCCAGGGGGTGGGCGTGCGTGCCGTGAGCGGCGAGAAAACCGCTTTCGCCTATTCCGATTCGCTGTCCGCAGAGGCGCTGCTGTCGTCGGCGCATGCGGTGCGCGGCATTGCCCGGCGCGGCGCCGGCAAGGTCAAGGTGGCGGCCCAGGTCGAGGCCGAAATGGGCCGCAGCCTGTATGCCGACATCGATCCCGTCGCCACGCTGAGCGCGCCCGAGAAAGTGGCGCTGCTCGAGCGTATCGAGCGCATGGCGCGGGCCCGCGATCCGCATGTGATCCAGGTCATGGCCGGCCTGGGCGCCGAATACGACGTGGTGCTGGTCGCCGGCAGCGATGGCCGCCTGGCTGCCGATGTGCGTCCGCTGGTGCGCCTGTCGCTGACCGTCATCGCCGAACGCAACGGGCGCCGCGAAATGGGCCATGCCGGCGGCGGCGGCCGTCTGGGACTGGCCTACTTCACTGACGAGATGCTGCAGAGCTATGTCGAGCGTGCCGTGCACGAAGCCATGGTCAACCTGGAAGCGCGTCCGGCGCCTGCTGGCGAAATGACCGTGGTGCTCGGCTCCGGCTGGCCTGGCATCCTGCTGCACGAAGCCGTGGGCCACGGCCTGGAAGGCGATTTCAACCGCAAGGGCTCCAGCGTGTTTTCCGGCCGCATCGGCGAGCGCGTGGCGTCCAAGGGCGTCACCGTGGTCGACGATGGCACCATTCCGGATCGTCGCGGGTCGCTCAACATCGACGACGAGGGCAATGCCACCCAGCGCAACGTCCTCATCGAAGACGGCATCCTGCGCGGCTACATGCAGGACACCCTGAACGCCCGCCTGATGAAGACCGCCGCCACCGGCAACGGCCGGCGCGAGTCGTTCGCGCACCTGCCGATGCCGCGCATGACCAATACCTACATGCTGGCCGGCGACAAGGCGCCCGAGGAAATCATCTCGTCGGTCAAGCGCGGCCTGTACGCGGCGAACTTCGGCGGCGGCCAGGTCGACATCACCAACGGCAAGTTCGTGTTCTCGGCGTCCGAGGCCTACATGATCGAAGATGGCAAGATCACCTACCCGGTCAAGGGCGCCACCCTGATCGGCAATGGCCCCGACGCCATGACGCGCGTGTCCATGATCGGCAACGACCTGAAGCTGGATTCGGGCGTGGGCACCTGCGGCAAGGACGGCCAGAGCGTGCCGGTGGGCGTGGGCATGCCGACGGTCCGCATGGAAGGCCTGACCGTCGGCGGAACGGCCTGATAAAGCCCCCACGCTGCGCGCTTCGCGCTTGCTGCTCCCCGAGGGGGCTGTCCGGCCTTCGGGCGGCCGAGAGGGATGTGGCCCCCCACGCTGCGCGCTTTGCGCTTGCTGCCCCCTGAGGGGGCTGTCCGGCCTTCGGGCGGCCGAGAGGGATGTGGCCCCCCACGCTGCGCGCTTTGCGCTTGCTGCCCCCCCGAGCAACTGTGTTTCCAGTCAAGCAGCCTGAAGGTGCAATTGGCTGTTCCATGGTTGCTGGGAGCGGGCCATGGCGTTCAGGATTCGTAGCAGCTTGTGCGAGCAAGCGACCAGAGCGACCTTCTTGGGTTTGCCGGCCGCCAGCAGACGATCGTAGAACGCCTTAATAACGGGGTTGAACCTCACCGCGCTGAGCATGGCCATATGCAGCGTGCAACGCACTATGCTGCGTCCGCCCCATATGTGGCGTTTGCCCCGTGACTTGCCTGAATCGTGGTTCAACGGTGCTAGGCCGGCCAGCTTGGCCGCTCGGGCCCCACTGATCGTTCCCAGCTCAGGCATAAATGCCAACAAGGTGGCGCAGGTCGTAATTCCGACCCCTTTTATCGCTTCAAAGCGCTTGGTCTGATCTTTGAAGTGGGTGTCCAGGTGCCCATTGATATCCTTATCCAGCTTGGATATCTGGGCATCGAGTGTCTTAATGACTGCTCGGATGCTGTCTTTAAGAACTCGGACCGCCCCGGTTAGGCGGTTCTTCTCGGCAGTGCGCATGACCATCAATTGTGCGCGACGCGTCACGAGCGCCTGCAACACCTCGACCTGCTCATCCGGTGGAGCAAACTGCACACCGACCTGGTCTGCCTTGCCAGCCAAGGTCTGGGCATAGTGCGCCAAGGCCACGGCATCAATCGCATCGGTCTTAGCCAAATGGCCCAGGCTACGCGCAAACTCGCGTGCCGCCCGCGGGTTGGCCACCGCGACCGGTAGACCATGCTGAAGCAGGTAGCACGCCAATGCTCGCTCCAGCCCCCCAGTCGCTTCGACCACGATCAGGCCAATGCGCTTGCCCTTGATCGCCTCACAAAAGGCACTGAACCCGGCTTCGTCATTGCTCGCCTCATGGGTACCCCTCACTCCATGCAAGCTCCAGACGAAATCCTTCTGGGCCATATCCACGCCTACAAAATCTACGACTTCGGTGCTGTCTTGGCTAACCATCGCGTCTGTCATGTCCCATCCTTGCAACATTCGAACTTGTCTTCGGGTAACTGTTCGGGCTTAGTGACAAACACGGCGGACTGTACGCCCCAATGCTCGGGGACGAGCTCTAGGCTCAAAGGGGGAACGGGCTGTACAGGGCCGGTCAAACGAACTTCATACCCAACACGTCAAAGCATACAAGGGGGGCTGTCCGGCCTTCGGGCGGCCGGGCGGCCGGACGGCAATTCTTTCGGGACAGTTTGGGAAAATTGTGCTAGAGTCTTTCGCTATGAAATTCGCGTCCCCCGCCTTTTACTTTTATTTTTATGGTTTTCTGAAGCCGCTGGCGGAGGAAGGGACGCGCTCAATCTGAAGTTTGGAAAGAATCCCCCCAAAAAAGCCGCCAGCGAACTGGCGGCTTTTTTTGTGCCGCCAGCTTGAGGAAACAACCCCGGAGCATGCGCTTCGTGGCGGGAAACCCAGGAGCAGTACCGTGTCACACAATACCGACGACCTTCGCATTCGAGAAATCAAGGAACTGAACCCGCCCGCGCACGTCATGCGCGAGTTCGCATGCACCAAAGAGGCATCCGATACCGTGTTCTCCGCCCGGCAGTCGATGCACCGCATCCTGCACGGCATGGACGATCGCATGATCGTCGTGATCGGCCCCTGCTCGATTCACGACACCCGCGCCGCGATCGAGTATGCGAAGCGCTTGAAGCCGGTACGCGACCGCCTGAGCGCGGACCTGGAAATCGTGATGCGCGTGTATTTCGAGAAGCCTCGCACCACGGTGGGCTGGAAAGGGCTGATCAATGACCCTGACCTGGATGGCAGCTTCGACATCAACAAGGGCGTGCGCGTGGCCCGCGAACTGCTGCTGGACATCAACAGCCTTGGCCTGCCGGCGGGATGCGAGTTCCTGGACATGATTACGCCGCAATACATTGCGGACCTGGTCTCCTGGGGGGCGATCGGGGCGCGCACGACTGAAAGCCAGGTGCATCGCGAACTGGCTTCGGGCTTGTCGTGTCCGGTGGGTTTCAAGAACGGTACGGACGGCAATGTGAAGATCGCGGTCGACGCGATCAAGGCGGCGTCGCAGCCGCACCATTTCCTGTCGGTGACCAAGGGCGGGCATTCGGCCATCGTCTCGACCGCGGGCAACGAGGACTGTCACGTCATCCTGCGCGGCGGCAAGACGCCGAACTACGATGCGGCCAGTGTCGACGCGGCCTGCCAGGATATGTCCAAGGCCGGTCTGGCGCAGCGCGTCATGATCGACGCCAGCCATGCCAACAGCAGCAAGAAGCCCGAGAACCAGACGCTGGTGATCGAGGACGTGGCGCGCCAGATGGAAGCGGGCGATGCGCGCCTGGTCGGTGTCATGGTCGAAAGCCACCTGCTGGGCGGCCGCCAGGACATGGTGCCGGGCACGCCGCTGGTCTATGGCCAGAGCATCACCGATGGCTGCATCGACTGGGACGCCTCGGTGGCCGTGCTGGAACGCCTGGCGCATGCGGTGCGCGAACGCCGCCGCGTGGCGCTGACTTCGGGCAAGTGACCTCGGCTTGCCGCAAGCCGCCCACCCGGGCGGCTTGCGGCGCCCGGGGGCGGCGTAGAATATCCGGATCGTCCCATCCGAGAAAACGCTGATCATGAACGCTCCCTTGCACGCTGAATCGCTGCGCCGCGCGGTCCCGGCCGCCTGTCTGGAGGCCTTGCGCGCCCGTTTCGGCGACCGCTTTTCCGAATCCGCCGCCGTGCGCGAGCACCACGGCCGCGACGAATCGCCGTATCCGGCCATGCTGCCGGACGCCGTCGTCTTCGCCCAGACCACTGAAGAAGTCGCCGAAATCGCCAAGCTGTGCAATGAGCACCGCGTGCCGCTGATCCCCTACGGCGCAGGGTCGTCGCTTGAAGGTCACATCCTGGCAATCCAGGGCGGCATCAGCCTGGACCTGTCGCAGATGAACAAGGTGCTGGCCGTCAACGCCGAAGACCTCACCGCCACGGTGCAGGCCGGCGTGCTGCGCAAGCAGCTCAACGAAGAAATCCGCAGCACCGGCCTGTTCTTCCCGATCGATCCGGGCGCCGATGCCAGCCTGGGCGGCATGGCCGCCACGCGCGCCTCGGGCACCAACGCCGTGCGCTACGGCACCATGCGTGAAAACGTGATGTCGCTGACGGTCGTCACCGCCGACGGCCGCATCGTGCGCACCGCCGGCCGTGCCCGCAAATCCTCGGCCGGCTACGACCTGACCCGCATTTTCGTGGGCAGCGAGGGCACGCTGGGTATCATCACCGAAGTGACGGTGCGCCTGTATCCGCAACCCGAGGCCGTGTCGGCCGCAGTCTGCAATTTCCCCACGCTCGATGCCGCCGTGCAAAGCGTCATCGAAATCATCCAGATGGGCGTGCCGGTGGCTCGCGTCGAATTCATGGACGCGGCCAGCGTGCGCGCCGTGAACCTGCACAGCAAGCTGACGCTGCGCGAAACCCCGCTGCTGGTGTTCGAATTCCATGGCAGCCCGGCCGGCGTGCAGGAACAGGCCGAAACCGTGCAGGCGATCACCGCCGAGCACGGCGGCATGGACTTCGAATGGGCCGAGCGCCCCGAAGATCGCAGCCGGCTCTGGACCGCCCGCCACAACGCGTATTTCGCCGGCCTGCAGTTGCGCCCCGGCTGCCGCGCCAGCACCACCGACGTCTGCGTGCCGATCTCGCGCCTGGCCGACTGCGTGCGCGACACGGTCGAGGAACTGGACCGCGCCAGCTTCCCCTACACCATCGTGGGCCATGTGGGCGACGGCAATTTCCACGTGCTGATGCTGCTGGATGCCGACAGCGAGCGCGAATGGCAGGAATCCGAAACCATCAACCACAACCTGGTGCGTCGCGCCATCGCGGCCGATGGCACCTGCACCGGCGAACATGGCATTGGCCTGCACAAAATGCAATTCATGGCCGAAGAGCATGGCGACAACGCCCTGGACCTGATGCGCAGCCTCAAGCACGCATTTGATCCGAACAACATCCTGAACCCGGGCAAGATCGTGTCCTGGTAAGGCGCCGCCAAACGGCACGACAAGGCCGACGGGGCAACCCGCCGGCCTTTTTTCTTGCCGAGCCAAGACCGGGCGGCAGGGGCGGCGGGGCCGGCCGGCGTGTGGCTTCCATGGTTCTCAATAGATGGGAATCGAAGCGATGGGCATCCGTGCCGGGCGGGGGGGCGAGCCCTGGTGGCCGACGCGATGTGGCCGGTCTCGGCCAGGCGATGGCCGTCACCTTTACCGCTGGTTACGTCTGCGGCGTGCGTATCGCCTGTTGGCCGCGAGCAGCGGTGTACGCAGGATGCGGGTAAATCCCGGCCTGCGTCCAGCCTGCGGTCGCGCTATCGTTGCGCTCATGAATTCTCTGGTCGAAACCGGCCTGGCACATGTGCAGGCGCCTTATTCGTTGCAGCAACTCGTCGAGGCGTTGTCGGCCGCGTTGCCGTCGCATTGCGTGTTGTTTCGCGAAGAGGATACGCGCCCCTACGAATGCGACGGGCTGTCGCTGTACCGGGCCTTGCCCGCCGTGGTGGCCCTGCCGGAAACCGAAGCGCAGGTGCAGGCGGTCATGCGCATCTGCAAGCGGCTCAACGCGCCATTGGTGGCGCGCGGCGCCGGCACCGGTTTGTCTGGCGGCGCCATGCCGCACAGCCGGGGCGTCCTGCTGGGACTGTCCAAGTTCAACCGCATCAAGCACATCGACCTGGCCAGCGCGACTGCGGTGGTCGAGCCGGGGGTGCGCAATCTGGCCATTTCCGAAGCGGCGTCGCCCTACGGGCTGTACTACGCGCCGGACCCCTCCAGCCAGATCGCCTGTTCGATCGGCGGCAACGTCGCGGAAAACTCCGGTGGCGTGCATTGCCTGAAGTACGGCCTGACGGTGCACAACGTGCTGCGGGTGCGCATGGTCACCATCGACGGCGACGTGGTGGAACTGGGCTCCGAAGCGCCCGATGCGCCGGGCCTGGACCTGCTGTCGGTGTTCATCGGCTCGGAGGGCATGTTGGGCGTGGTGACGGAAGTGACCGTCAAACTGATTCCCAAGCCCGCGTGCGCGCAGGTGGTGATGGCCAGTTTTGCCAGCGTCGAGGCCGCGGGCAACGCAGTCACGCAGGTCATTGCCGACGGCATCATTCCGGCCGGACTGGAAATGATGGACCGACGCGCCACGCACATGGTCGAACCTTTCGTGCGCGCCGGCTACGACCTGGATGCGCAGGCCATTCTGTTGTGCGAATCGGACGGTACGCCCGAGGAAGTGGCGCACGAGATCGCGCGCATGGAAGCCATCTTCCGCGCGGCCGGGGCCACCCGCTGCCAGGTGTCCGCATCCGAAGCCGAGCGGCTCAAATTCTGGGCGGGACGCAAGAATGCGTTTCCCGCCGCCGGGCGCGTGTCGCCCGATTACTACTGCATGGACGGCACGATTCCGCGCCGTCATCTCGCGCGGGTGCTGGGCGCCATCGAGCAAATGGAAGACGAGTTCAGCCTGCGCTGCGCCAACGTCTTTCATGCGGGCGATGGCAACCTGCACCCGTTGATCCTGTTCGATTCGAATAAACCGGACGAAGTGGAGCGCGCCGAGAAGTTTGGCGCCGCCATACTCGAACTGTGCGTGCAGGTAGGAGGAACCGTGACTGGAGAGCACGGTGTGGGAATGGAGAAAATAAATCAAATGTGCGTGCAATTCTCTCGCGAAGAACTCGACGCGTTCCTGGCGGTCAAGCGGGCGTTCGACCCGCCGTGCCTGCTGAATCCTGAAAAGGTCATCCCTACGCTGGCCCGCTGCGCCGAATACGGCAAGATGCATGTGCATGCGGGCGAGATGCGCTTCCCGGATCTCGCTCGCTTCTAGGACGTTCCCCCTATGGATTTCGTCCTGTCGGAATTGTGCGACCAGGTCATGACGGCGCGCGCCGGTCATAAGCCGTTGTTCGTCATGGGTGGTGGCAGCAAGGCGTTCTATGGCAACTACCGCCCCGTGACGCCGCAAGATGGCCATTGCCTGCTGGACATGACGCCGTATCGCGGCATCGTCAGCTATCACCCGTCCGAGCTGGTGGTGACGGTGCGCGCCGGGACGCCGTTGGCCGAACTGGAGGCTGTGCTGGCCGAGCACGGCCAGATGCTGGCGTTCGAACCGCCGCATTTCTCGCCTGCGGCGACGGTGGGGGGCTGTGTCGCCGCCGGACTGTCCGGGCCGCGCCGCATGAGCGCCGGCGCCTTGCGCGATTTCGTGCTGGGTACGCGGTTGCTGGATTCGGACGGCCGGGTGCTGTCGTTCGGCGGCGAGGTCATGAAGAACGTGGCGGGCTATGACGTCTCGCGCCTGCTGGCTGGCTCTCACGGCATTTTCGGGGCCATTCTTGAGGTGTCGCTGAAGGTCGTGCCCAAGCCGATGCAGGAAGTGACGTTGACGCTGCCGGCCACGCAAGCCCAGGCGCTGGCGAGCTTTGCGCTGTGGCGCGGCAAGCCGCTGCCGATTTCCGCGACCAGCTGGACCGGCGCGGCGGACGGCGAAGGCCAGATGCATGTGCGCCTGTCCGGTGCGCCGCCGGCGATATCCAGTGCGCGCCAGGTGATCGGCGGCGATGCGCTCGAGCCCGATGCCGCCCATTCCTGGTGGACGGGATTGCGCGAGCAGACGCCTGCGTTCTTCGTCCCCGGCCAGCCATTGTGGCGGCTGGCATTGCCGCCCACGGCGGCGGCCCTGGGCCATGGCCCGGCGCTCATCGAGTGGGGCGGGGGCCAACGCTGGCTGTCCGGGCCGCAGGATGCCGCCGAATTGCGCGAACTGGCGCAGCGACTGGGCGGCCATGCGACCTTGTTCCGGGCGGCAGGTACCAAGCCGCCTGCCGATGGTGTGTTCCAGCCGTTGTCACCGGGTATCGCGCTGATCACCCGCCGCCTCAAGCAAGAACTCGACCCGGCCGGCTTGTTCAACCCCGGCCGCCTGGTCCTGGAGCTATAGCGCATCATGCAAACCAATCTGGCAGCCTGGGCCCGTGATACCGAGTTGGGCAAAGAGGCCGACGCGATCCTGCGGCGCTGCGTGCATTGCGGCTTCTGCACGGCCACCTGTCCCACCTACCAGGTGCTGGGCGACGAACTGGACAGTCCGCGCGGCCGCATCTACCTGATCAAGCAGGTGCTCGAAGGCGCCGAGCCGACGCAATCGACGCAGCAGCATCTGGACCGTTGCCTGACCTGCCGCAATTGCGAAACCACGTGCCCGTCGGGCGTGCAGTATGGTCATCTGATCGACATCGGCCGCCAGATCGTCGAAGAGCGCGTCCCGCGGCCCTGGGCCGAAAAGGCCAAGCGCAAGATGCTGCGGCGGGCCATGCTGTCGCCGTTGTTCGGCCCGGCCATGCGCATGGGCCAGGCCGTGCGCGGCCTGTTGCCCGAGGCCCTCAAGCGCAAGGTGCCCGAACGCCGCGCCCCCGGCGCGCTGCCGAAGGTCGAAGGACATGCGCGGCAGGTGTTGATGCTGGCGGGTTGCGTACAGCCGGCCATGATGCCCACCATCGATGCGGCCACCATCCGGGTGCTGGATGCCGTGGGCATCGGCGCGCGCATTGCCCCCGGCGCCGGCTGCTGCGGCGCCGCCAGCTTTCACCTGGACGCGCAGGCGGCCGCGCTGGACCAGATGCGCGCCAACGTGGACGCCTGGTGGCCGCTGGTACAGGATGGCGCGGTCGAGGCGATTGTCATGAACGCGTCGGGTTGCGGCGCCATGGTCAAGGAATACGCCCACCATCTGCGTCACGATCCGGCCTACGCCCAGCGGGCGGCCGACATTGTCGAGCGGGTCAAGGACGTGGCCGAAATCGTGGCGCCCCATGCCGCGCAATTGCGGCAGCAGCTGGCGGGCAAGGGCTTGCGGGCAGCGTTTCATCCGCCCTGCACGTTGCAGCACTGGCAAGGCCTGCGGCCGTTGTCGGAGCAACTGCTGGCGGACCTGGGGTTCGAGTTGCTGCCGTTTGCCGACAAGCACCTGTGCTGCGGCTCGGCAGGCGCCTATTCGGTGCTGAATCCGGAAATCGCCCTGACGCTGCGTGACCGCAAGCTGGGCGCCATCGCGCCGGCGGCGCCGGATGTGATCCTGTCGGCCAACATCGGCTGCATCGGCCATCTGCAAAGCGGCACGGATACGCCCGTGCGGCATTGGATCGAGGTGGTGGACGAGCACCTGGCCCGCGCCTAGCGGTGGCGGGAGAGTCGCCCGCGGCGCTTGAGCGCCTCGGGGAACCGGATGCAAGGTCGGGTGGCGCGGCGCTTATCGCGCCGCCTTGCTGGATAGCGCCCTGGCAGGCGCCCGCGTCATTCCACGGCCTTGACCATGTCTTCGAGCACCTTCTTGGCGTCGCCAAAGACCATCATGGTGCGGTCCATGTAGAACAGCTCGTTGTCCAGGCCGGCGTAGCCGGAGGCCATCGAGCGCTTGTTCACGATCACCGTGCGGGCCTTGTAGGCTTCCAGGATGGGCATGCCGGCGATCGGCGACTTGGGGTCGTTCTTGGCAGCTGGATTGACCACGTCGTTGGCCCCCAGCACCAGTACTACGTCGGTCTGGCCGAACTCGCTGTTGATGTCTTCCATTTCGAAGACCTGGTCGTAGGGCACTTCGGCCTCGGCCAGCAGCACGTTCATGTGGCCGGGCATGCGGCCGGCGACCGGGTGGATGGCGTACTTGACCGTCACGCCGCGCTCGGTGAGCTTTTCCGCCAGTTCCTTGAGCGCGTGCTGCGCACGGGCCACGGCCAGGCCGTAGCCGGGCACGATGGTCACGCTTTCGGCGTTGGTCATCAGGAACGCGGCGTCGTCGGGGCTGCCCGATTTGACGCTGCGCTGCGCGGTGCTGCCCGCAGCCGCGGCTTCGCCGGCCTGGCCGCCGAAGCCGCCCAGGATCACGTTGAAGAATGACCGGTTCATCGCCTTGCACATGATGTACGAGAGGATGGCGCCCGACGAACCCACCAGCGAGCCGGCGATGATCAGCATCGGGTTGTTCAGCGAGAAGCCGATGCCCGCCGCGGCCCAGCCCGAATAGCTGTTCAGCATCGACACCACCACCGGCATGTCGGCGCCGCCGATGGGGATGATGATCAGCACGCCCAGGACGAAGGCGATCAACGTCATGATGACGAAGGGCGTCCAGGCCTGGGTCAGCATGAACCATACGCCCATGGCCAGCATCAGCACGGCCAGCGCCAGGTTCAGCATGTGCTGGCCCGGGAACACGACCGGCGCCCCCTGGAACAGCCGGAACTTGTACTTGCCGGACAGCTTGCCGAAGGCGATGACGGAACCCGAGAAGGTGATGGCGCCCACGAAGGTGCCGATGAACAGCTCGAAGCGGTTGCCGGTGGGAATCAGCGTGCCGGCGGCGACGATGCCGAAGGCGTGGGGCTCGGCCACCACGGCTACCGCGATGGCTACGGCCGCCAGGCCGATCATGCTGTGCATGAAGGCGACCAGTTCGGGCATCTTGGTCATTTCGACGCGCTTGGCCATCAGCGTGCCGATCGATCCGCCGACCAGCAAGCCCAGCAGTACCCAGCCCAGCCCGATGGTGACCGTGCCGGAGCGTGCCAGGCCGACGATGAGGGCGCCGGTGGTCAGCACGGCGATCGCCATGCCGGCCATGCCGAAGGCGTTGCCCAGCCGCGACGTGGTGGGATGCGACAGGCCCTTGAGCGCCTGGATGAAGCACACCGAGGCGATCAGGTACAGCAGCGTGACAAGGTTGAGCGAGATCATTTCGCTTCCTCCTTGGCGGGCTTCCTGTCCTTTTTCTTGAACATCTCCAGCATGCGCCGCGTGACCAGGAAGCCGCCGAACACGTTGACCGCCGCCAGCGCCACGGCAAACACGCCCATGCCGCGGGCCAGTCCGCCTTCGGTCAGCGCGGCCGCCAGCATGGCGCCCACGATGATGATGGCCGAGATGGCGTTGGTGACGGCCATCAGCGGCGTATGCAGCGCCGGGGTGACGTTCCAGACCACGTGGTAGCCGACATAGATGGCCAGCACGAAGATGATGAGATTCATCAGGGTGGGGTTGATCGCTTCCATGCTGTCAGTTCCTCCGCGTCACATTGCCGCCTTCGCATACCAGGCAGGCCGCCACGATTTCATCGTCGCGCTGGATCGCCAGCGCGCCGTCCGCATTGATGATGAGTTTCAGGAAGTCGAGGATGTTGCGGGCGTAGAGCGCCGAGGCATCGGTGGCCACCAGGCCCGGCAGGTTGGTCAGGCCGATGAGGGTCACGCCGTGCTTTTCCACCACCTTGCCTTTCTCGGACAGCGGGCAGTTGCCGCCGCGCTCGACCGCCAGGTCCACCAGCACCGAGCCTGGCTTCATGGCCGCGACCGTCTCCGCGGACACCAGCGTGGGCGCCGGGCGGCCGGGAATCAGCGCGGTCGTGATGACGATGTCGGCCTGCTTGCAGCGTTCGGACACCAGCGCCGCCTGCCGCGCCATCCAGGCCGGCGGCATCGGCCGGGCGTAGCCGCCCACGCCTTGCGCGATCTCGCGCTCTTCGTCGGTTTCGAAAGGCACGTCGATGAACTTGGCGCCCAGCGATTCGACCTGTTCGCGCGCGGCGGGGCGCACGTCGGAGGCCTCGACCACCGCGCCCAGGCGCTTGGCCGTGGCGATGGCCTGCAGGCCGGCCACGCCGGTGCCCAGCACCACGGCGCGGGCGGCCTTGAGCGTGCCGGCCGCGGTCATCATCATGGGGATCAGGCGGCCGTAGTGGTGGGCCGCCAGCAGCACGGCCTTGTAGCCGGCCAGGTTGGCCTGCGACGACAGCACGTCCAGGCTTTGCGCGCGGGTGATGCGGGGCGCGGCTTCCAGCGCGAAGCCGACCAGGCCGGCGCCGGCCATCTGCTGCAGGCCGTCGGCGTCGAACGGATCGAGCATGCCGATGACGACGCTGCCCGATTTCATGTGCGGCAATTCGGCGGGAGAGGGGGCGCGAACCTTCAGGATCAGCTCGGCCCCCAGCGCATCCTGGGCGGTGCCGAGCGTGGCGCCGGCAGCCTCGTAGGCCTCATCGAGATAGCGCGCCGCGCTGCCCGCGCCACGCTCCACGACCACGGTGTGTTTCCCGCCGACGTACTTCTTGACGGTTTCCGGTGTTGCTGCGACACGGGTTTCCCCGTCTCGGGTTTCTTTGGGTATCCCGATGTGCATACGACGCCTCTCCTAAGAAGGTTCGCCGTAGTTATACACTGCCGCGCCTGTGGGCGGCCCGGCCGCCCAAAAGAAAGCCCCATGGGGTTAACCATGGGGCTTTGGGGCTTGCGCCCCGGTCATACCGGCCAGTCTGATGGGCTGCTGGCCGGCACTGGCGCGCAGGCGTCCGGCGTCAGGCCGTCTGCGCGCGAGTCCAGTCGATCAGCGCGGCGGTCAGGTCGCGCAGGTCGGCTTTCAGGCGGCCATAGTTGGCCGACGGACGCAGGCTGACTTCGTCCATGTACAGATTGCGGTTGATCTCGATCTGCAGGCTGTGGCGGCCTTCGTCGGGGCGGCCGAACGCGCGTACCAGTTCGACGCCCTTGTAGGGATCGTTCACGGTGACGTTGTAGCCGCGCTCGCGCAGCCACGCGGCGATGAATTCACGGAAGGCCGGATCGCTGGTGCTGCCGTCGCGGTCGCCCAGCACGAAGTCGGGATGGACCAGACCGGGGCGGTCCGTGGCGTAGGCGCCTGCGATGCTGGGCATCGAGTGGCAGTTGATGTGCCAGACCTTGCCGAACTTCTGGTGGGCGCTGTCCAGCACCTGGCCCAGGGCGGCGTGGTAGGGCTTCCAGCAGGCTTCGATGCGGTGCGTGACTTCTTCCACCGTGAGCTTGCGGTCGTACAGCGGGGTGCCGTCGTCGAGCATGCGCCAGATCAGGCCTTTGCCCAGCTTGACCTTGGGCGAGGCATTGACCGGGCCGGGCCAGGGCTGGTCCAGCAGCAGTTGGTCGATTTCGTCGGGAGCGCGATTGGCGTCGATGTAGGCGCGCGGGAAGCCGGCGGCGATCAGGGGCACGCCCATGTCGACGGCGTCGCCCCACAGGTCGTCAACCCAGGTGTCCTCGGCCGTGCGCAGTGCGCCAAAAGCCACCGCGGGCGCGAAGTCGGGCGGGTAGGCGGTGCCGCTGTGCGGGGAGTCCAGCACGAGGGGGGCCGAGGGCGCCGAATTCGGATATTGCTGCGGAAGGTCGAGCCGGTAAGACAGGGGTTGGGAAATTCGCATATAGGGGTGTTGCGTTCGTGAATCGGAGGTCCCCGCCGAACGCCGAAGGCGCGGGGGCGGGGACCGAAGATCGCTTAGTCGATCTTCACGTTGGCTTCTTTGGCGATGCGCTTGTTCTTGGCGATTTCCGCCGAGATCTGCTTGGCAAAGTCAGCCGGGCTGTTGGCGGCAGGTTCGGCGCCCAGCGCTTCCAGGCGCGCCTTGACGTCGGCTTCTGCGCTGACCTTCTGGACGGCGGCGTTCAGCTTGGCCAGGATGGGTTCGGGCAGCTTGGCCGGGGCGACCAGGCCAAACCAGGACGCGTCGTTGACGGCCGGCAGGCCGACTTCGGCGAACGTGGGCACGTCGGGCAGGCTGGCCACGCGCTTGGGTGCGGCGACGGCCATGGCAATCAGGCGGCCGGACTGCACGTGCGGCAGCGTGGACGGCAGGTTGTCATACATGACGTCGACCTGGCCGGCCAGCGCGTCGTTCAGGGCCGGGCCCACGCCGCGGTAGGGCACGTGCATCAGGTCGGTGCCCGAGGCCATCTTGAACAGTTCGCCCATCATGTGCGACACCGAGCCGTTGCCGGCCGAGGCGTACGTCAGCTTGCCCGGCTGGCTCTTGGCCAGCTTGATGAACTCGGCCATGTTCTTGGCCTGCACCTTCGGATTGATGGTCATGATGTTCGGCACGGCCGCCAGGTTCGAGACCGGCGTGAAGTCCTTTTCGCCATCGAACGGCAGGTTCGGGTAGATGGCCGGATTGATGCCGTGCGTGCTGACGGTGGCGATGCCCAGGGTGTAGCCGTCGGGGGCGCTGCTGGCCACGAAGGCGCTGCCGATCGAGCCGCCGGCGCCGCCGCGGTTTTCCACCACGACGGTCTGGCCCAGTTCCTTGCCGAGCTTGTCGGCGAACAGACGGCCGACGATGTCGGTGGTGCCTCCGGGCGGGAACGGCACGATCAGGCGGATCGGCTTGCTCGGGTAGGCATCTTCGGCATGGGCGATGCCCGAGGTCAGCGGCGTGGCCAGGGTCGCGGCAGCGACACACAGGCCCAGGACTACATTACGGCGTTGCATGAATTCCCCTATGAATTGAAACGCGGATGCGCAAAGGCAGACGCAAACAGGAAGATTCTTTCGTGCGGGGGCGGTTTGCGCAAACGAAAGTTTCTCCGTAAGCTATGACTTTTTTTCATGCCTCTTTTGCGGCGGGGTTTCTTTTTGTAACTTCGCTCCAGGCGGACCGGGCATGGGAGTTCTGCTACATGAGACGGTTCTGTCCTTCGCTGACCGACCTGCAGGCGTTCGAAGTGGCCGCCAGGCACAGCAGCTTTACCCGCGCCGCCCAGGAATTGTGCGTGACGCAGGGCGCGGTCAGTAAGCAAGTGAAACATCTGGAGGAGTTCGTCGGGGTCGAACTATTCCTGCGGATCAGGCAAGGCCTGGTTCTGACCGAAGCCGGCCGCAGCTACCTGACCAAGGTGCAGGCGGGGCTGGGGCAGATCGAAGCCGCCACCGTCGAACTGATCGCGCACCAGGGGCAGGGCGGCACGCTCAACCTGACCTGTATGCCGACCTTCGGCGCGCGCTGGCTGATCCCGCGCCTCACGGCGTTCATGCGGCTGCGTCCCGACATCCACGTCGAGTTCCTGCCGCACCGCCAGGGCTACGATTTTTCCACCCCCGAACTCGATGCCGCCGTGCGCTTTGGCGAAGGCATCTGGCCCGGCAGCGGCGCCGACTATATTGTGGGCCGCGAAATCCTGCCGGTCTGCAGCCCGCGCCTGATTCCCGGCGGCTGCAGCGCGCCGGAAGACCTGCTGGCCTATCCGCTGCTGCACCATACGTCGGCCCTGGAAGGTTGGCGCGACTGGTTCGAGCAGGCCGGCTGCGATACCCGCCGCAGCCTGGAAGGGGCGCGCTTTGACCAATATGCGCTGCTGTCGCAGGCGGCCGCCGCCGGCTTCGGCGTGGCACTGATCCCGCGCTGCCTGATCGAGGACGAGCTGCGCGACGGCAAGCTGGCGGTCGCCATCCAGCTGCCGATCCGCGCCCGCATGGGGTATTACCTGTGCTATCCCGACCAGAAGGCCAACCTGCCGACCCTGCAGGCGTTCCGCACCTGGCTGATGGAGGTTTCGCGGGCGGCCGAGCCGCAGCCGCAGGAAGCCGCCAGCCCACAGTAAAATGGCCCCATCATGAGTCAAACATCCACCAAGAAAGGCCGCGTTGTCGTCGGCATGTCCGGCGGGGTCGATTCTTCGGTCACCGCCTGGCTGCTCAAGCAGCAAGGCTACGAGGTCGTCGGCCTGTTCATGAAGAACTGGGAAGACGACGACGATTCCGAATACTGTTCCACCCGGCAAGACCTGCTGGACGCGGCCAGCGTGGCCGACCTGGTGGGCGTGGAATTCGAATACGTCAATTTCGCCGCCGAATACAAAGACCGCGTGTTCGCCGAATTCCTGCGCGAGTATTCCGCCGGGCGCACGCCCAATCCGGACGTGCTCTGCAACGCCGAGATCAAGTTCAAGGCCTTCCTCGACCACGCCATGGCGCTGGGCGCCGAGCATATCGCCACGGGTCACTACGCCCGCGTGCGCGAGGTGCCGGTTGACGGCGGCGGCTCGCAGTTCCAGTTGCTCAAGGCGCTGGACGGCTCGAAAGACCAAAGCTATTTCCTGCACCGGCTGAACCAGGCGCAACTGTCGCGCACGCTGTTCCCGCTGGGTGAGATCCACAAGACCGAAGTGCGCCGCATCGCGCACGAGATCGGCCTGCATAACGCGGCCAAAAAGGACTCCACCGGCATCTGCTTCATCGGCGAGCGCCCCTTCCGCGAATTCCTGAACCGCTATCTGCCTACCGAGCCCGGGCCGATCCTGACGCCCGAGGGCCAGAAGGTCGGGCGCCACGAGGGCCTGTCTTTCTACACGCTGGGCCAGCGCAAGGGGCTGGGCGTGGGCGGCGTGAAAGGCCGCCAGCGCGAAGACGGCACGGCCGAGGCCTGGTACGTGGCGCGCAAGGATCTCGAACGCAACATCCTCTATGTGGTGCAGGGGCATGATCATCCCTGGCTGCTGTCCGGTTCGCTGCGGGCGCAGGATGCCAGCTGGGTGGCCGGGCATCCGCCCGCGGCGGGGGGCTACGGCGCCAAGACGCGCTACCGCCAGGCCGACGCCGCTTGCCGCCTGAGCCAGGCCGACGGCGACGCCTTCGTCCTGGATTTCACCGAACCCCAGTGGGCCGTCACGCCCGGGCAATCGGCCGTGCTTTACGATGGCGATGTCTGCCTGGGCGGTGGCATCATCGTGTAGACGTCACTGGGGCCATGCGGGCCCCGATGCGGCACAGGCAGGTTTCAGCCAGGCCCCGCGGGCGTCGCGCCCCCGGGGCCTGGTACATGGTAGAACGACAAAAAAATCGACAACGAGGAGAGGGATGTGGATGTAACGATGGTGGTGTGCCTGTTGGTGCTGGGTGGCGTGACGGGCTTTCTGGCGGGGTTGCTGGGCATCGGCGGGGGCATGGTGCTGGTGCCGTTCCTGACCATGTTGTTTGCCTGGAAGGGCATGGCGCCCGACCTGGTGGTGCATGCGGCGATTGCCACCTCGATGACCTCGATCCTGTTTACCTCCATTTCCAGCGTCCGGGCGCACCAGCAGAAGGGCACGATCAAGTGGGGCATCGTCTGGGCGATGGCGCCCGGCATCATCATCGGCGGCCTGCTGTCAGGCGGCGCGGTGTTCGCCGCGCTCAGCACCTTCTGGCTGTCGCTGTTCTTTGCGCTGTTCGTCGGCTATTCCGGCTGGAGCATGCTGCGCAACAAGAAGCCCAAGCCCAGCCGCCAGATGCCCGGCGTCGCCGGCACCAGCGCGGCGGGCGCCGGCATCGGCTTCCTGTCGGGGCTGGTGGGAGCAGGCGGGGGTTTCCTGTCGGTGCCCTTCATGGTCTGGTGCAACGTGGCCCTGCACAACGCGGTGTCCACGTCGGCCGCGCTGGGGTTTCCCATTGCGCTCGCCAACAGCGCCGGCTACATCGTGTCGGGGCTGAACGAGGCCGCCAGCCGGCCGGGCATGCTGGGCTTCATCTATTGGCCGGCGCTGTTGGCGCTGGTGTGCACCAGCGTGTTGACGGCGCCGCTGGGCGCGCGCATGGCGCACCGGCTGCCGGTTGCAACCCTGAAGCGGGTGTTCGCGTGCCTGCTGTTCGCGCTGGCGGCATACATGCTGTCCAAGGCCTGGCAAACCTACGCGGCGGGCTAGGCCCTGCTGGATGTCCGGCGCCCCCGGGCGCCGGACGTGAAACCGGCCGCGCGAGGCGGCCGGAGCGGTTCAGGCAAGTGGCGGCAAGGCCGCGTCAGGCTGTCTTGGGAACCGTGTCCACGAACGATTGGCGCTGCGACAGCTTGTCGTACAGGCGCGCCAGGTTGGGCTGGCTGGCACGCCAGTCGAGTTCGGCAAAGCGCAGGTCCAGGTAGCCCAGCGCGCAGCCCACGGCGATATCGGCCAGGCTGTAGTTGATGCCCATGCAGTGGGCGTTGTCGCCCAGGCTCTTGTTCATGGCGTCCAGGCTGGCGCTGATCTTGCCGTACTGGCGTTCGATCCATTCAGGGCTGCGCTGCGCCTCGGGGCGCTGCTTTTCCTTGACGATCGTGACGCAGGCGTCGAGCACGCCATCGGCGATGGCTTCCCAGCATTTGACGGCCGCACGGTCGCGGCCCGGCTGTGGAATCAGGCGGGCAACGGGCGACAGGGTGTCCAGGTACTCGACGATGACGCGCGAGTCGAACAGGGCGCCGCCATCTTCCATGACCAGGCAGGGCACCTTGCCCAGCGGGTTGTACGTTTGGATCTGCGTGTCGGCGGACCAGACGTTTTCGAGTTCAAGCCGGTAATCCAGCTTTTTCTCGGCCATGACGATACGCACTTTGCGCACGTATGGACTGGTAAGCGAGCCGATCAGTTTCATGGATTTACAAGCGGAGTCGGAAAGCGGCCGAAGTATAGCAGGCCGCATGACGGTCAAACCGTCCGCAGGACGGAATCCCGTTCAGTTTGCCACAATGTTGCGCGGCCCTGAATGATAAAATCGCTGGGTTTTCCCATCCGCAGCTTTTTCTTTCCCAGACCATGCAAATCGCCGACCAGCTTAGCCAACTTAATGCCCTTTCGCCACTGGATGGCCGATACGCCTCCCGCGGCGACGCGCTGCGCGGGCTGCTTTCCGAGGCCGGTTTCATGGCCCACCGCGTCGAAGTCGAGGTCGCCTGGCTGGTGGCGCTGTCCGATGCCGGCCTGCCCGAGCTGCCCGCTTTCTCGCAAGCCGCCCGCGACCGCCTGCAGCAACTGGTGCGCGACTTCTCCGAAGCCGACGCCGCCCGCATCAAGGACATCGAACGCGTCACGAACCACGACGTCAAGGCGGTGGAATACTGGCTCAAGGAAAAGGTTGCCGACGACGCCGAACTGGCGCGCGCGGCCGAATTCATCCATTTCGCCTGCACCTCCGAAGACATCAACAACACCTCGCACGCGCTGATGCTGTCGCGCGCCCGCAGCGAAGTGGTGCTGCCGCGCCTGCGTGAAATCGCCGCCAAGCTCAACGACATGGCGGTGGCCCAGGCCGACCAGCCCATGCTGTCGCGCACCCACGGCCAGCCCGCCAGCCCCACCACGCTGGGCAAGGAATTCGCCAACGTCGCCGCGCGCCTGAACCGCGCCATCGCTGCCGTCGAAGCGGTCGAACCGCTGGCCAAGCTCAACGGCGCCACCGGCAACTACAACGCCCACCTGTCGGCCTACCCCGAAATCGACTGGCCCGCCTTCAGCCAGCGCGTGCTGGCCGGCCTGGGCCTGACGCAAAACCGCCACACCATCCAGATCGAACCGCACGACTGGATGTCGGCGCTGTTCGACGCCGTGGTGCGCGCCAACATCATCGTGCTCGACCTGGACCGCGACATCTGGGGCTATGTGGCCCTGGGCTACTTCAAGCAGCGGCTGAAGGACGGCGAAGTGGGCTCGTCCACCATGCCGCACAAGGTCAACCCGATCGACTTCGAAAACTCCGAAGGCAACCTGGGCCTGGCCAACGCCGTGCTGCGTCACCTGTCCGACAAGCTGCCGATCTCCCGCTGGCAGCGCGACCTGACCGATTCCACCGTGCTGCGCAACCTGGGCGTCGGCCTGGGTTATTGCCTGGTGGCGTGGGATGCCTGCATGCGCGGCCTGGGCAAGCTGGAAGTGAACGTGGCGGCCATCGACGCCGATATCGACGCCTGCTGGGAAGTGCTGGCTGAGCCCGTGCAGACGGTCATGCGCCGCTACGGCCTGCCGCAACCCTACGAACAGCTCAAGGCCTTGACGCGCGGCAAGGGCATTACCGAAGAGGCCCTGCGAGAATTCATCCAGGGCCTGGCGCTGCCTGACGAGCCCAAGGCCCGCCTGCTGGCGATGACCCCGCGTTCGTACATCGGTCTGGCTGCGGAGCTGGCCCGGGCGGTATAGTCGCCTTGCCGCGCGCCCGGGCGCGCGGCATTCTTGTTGTCCTCACGGGAGATTGCAATGAAGAAGTTGTCCACGCTCGCTGCGCTGGCCTGTATGACCGTCGGGCCGCTGCTGGCGACGTCCGCCCATGCGCAGTTCGCCAAGCCTGAAGATGCCGTCAAGTACCGCCAGTCGGCCTTGACCCTGATGGCCTCGCACTTTGGCCGCATGACGCCGGTGATCAAGGGCCAGGCGCCTTACGATGCCGCCCAGATCAAGGCCAACGTCGAAGTGCTCAAGACGCTGTCGGCGCTGCCCTGGACCGCCTTTGGCGCCGGCACGGAAGGCGGCGATGCCCGCCCGGAAATCTGGAGCGACGCCGCTGGCTTCAAGCAGAAGCAGCAGGCCTTCCAGGACAACATCGTCAAGCTGTCGGCCGCCGCTGATGCCGGCGACCTGGACAAGCTGCGTGCCGCCTTCGGCGACGTAGGCGCCAGCTGCAAGGCCTGCCACGATTCGTACCGCAAGAAGAAGTAAAGCCGCCTGGCCCCCCGCGCTGCGGGAGGCAGGCAAGCGACAGCCCCTCGGCGGCATGCTGAGGGGCTTTCTTTTTGTGCGATACCTGGAGGGAGGCGGGGCCCTCGCGACCTGGCGGCGGCAGGCTTCCCGTGGGGGCTACGAGAACGACATGTCCGCTGCGATTTCCAGCGACCGGATCCACAGCACCAGCGCGGTGACGCAGGCGCCCAGGATCAACGCGCGCAGCCATACGGCCAATCCATCCTGCGTGGGCGGCGTGCCGGGCGGCACGTCCTTGGGGTCGACATTGCCGGTGACGATGGCACGCACCAGGCGCTTGCGGCGCACCAGGGCGTACCAGGCCACGGCCAGCAGATGCAGCGCGACCAGGCCGATGATGACCCATTCATTGAGTTTGTGCCACGAGGTCAGCAGGCTGGAGGTGGCCTCGCTGACATGGCCGAACAGCGGGCCCTGCGTCATGATGTCGTCGGTCGTGAACAGGCCGCTGACGGCCTGGAACCCGATGACCAGCAGCAGCGCCAGTACCGACAGGGCGCCCAGCGGATTATGGCCGGCAGGCGCGGCGGCGCCCTGGAGGTAGCGCGCCACGGCGCGTGGTCCGCGCACGAACTGCATGAAGCGCGCATAGCGCGGGCCCACGAAGCCCCACAGCACGCGAAAGATGATCAGGCCCAGCGCCGTACAGCCAAAGCGCACATGCCAGTCCATGTACAGTCCGCCCATCTTGACGCTGATGAAGGCGCCGACGATACAGACGACCAGTGCCCAGTGAAAGAGGCGGGTGGGAAGGTCCCAGATGCGGATTGCCGACCGGTTGTTTTGCATGAAGCTCTCGCCAAGACTGCGTTGCTCGCGACTTTATCATGCACAAATGAAGCCGCCGCGGCCTGGGCCGCGGCGGATTTGATAGGGACCGACGGGGCGGGCCCCTGTCAGGCTGGCTCGGTCAGCGCCGAGGGGGGGGCGCTGCCGATAGCCGGTAACCTGATCAACGTGCGGCGCGGCGCACCGGTTCGATGCGATGCACGTGCTCGTGGCGAAAGCGAATGCGCTGGCCGGGGGCCTTTTGCGCAGGCGCTCCGCAAGGCACGACTTCCGTGGTGTACGTGGTCGTGCCATCGATCGGCGCGTTGAAGATCACGGTGGCGCGGATGGCCGGGCCGTTCGCCGGTTGCAGGTAAACGATGTCGCCGATATGGATCGGCATGTGGTCCAGCTTGGTATGAGCCGGGCGTCGGATCAGGTCCGAGGTAGTGAAACGAGTATTCATGGTGTGTTCTCTTTCAAGTTCTTGTTATGGGAAATGCTGCGCAGCGCACGCCGCGTAGACCGGACGAGAGTGCTGTAACACGTCGCGTACTGTCCGCGTGCCGAGTCATGCATGACACTAACGCATAACCGCTGCCGATCCTTTGCGCATTCTCATGGTTTTGCGTGCGCGCGGGTTGGCTGCGGGTTGCGGCTCCAGGCATCGGCCTGGGGCTCGCTGCCAGAACGTTGGCGGGCTGAATGGATGGCGGGCCGGGTTCTGGCGTGCGGCTGCTTTGGGATGCGGCCGCGAAATAGGGTGATTCGAACTGCTGTGCAATCTTGCCGGACTGGGCGGCGCAATCTTTACAACGCGATTTGGCATGCGGTCAGGCTTGCCGAGTGCCATATCGTCGCAGCAGTTTGCTGTGCTGCGGTTTGTATTTGGCTTGCTGTCTATTGACTTGCAGGTCTGCGCTTTTAGGGTTATCTGTCGCAGAGCCTGGGTAAGTCAATGTTCTGAGTGCGCCCCAGGTTTTCGGGTACGTCCTCAAGGGGTGCCAGGGGTTGCTGGGTTGCTTTTATTTGCCCTGGCTGGTCGAGTCGAATCAACGTTTTATAGGTGTTTTGGTCGACTCAACTAACGACTATAGCGCGGACGTTGCGACTTTGCAAGGCTTTTTTGCGGGGGCAGGGGCAGGGGGGGCTGCCGGTATCCCCATAGCCCCTCTTTTCCCCTTGGCCGGTCCGGGATCAATGCGTGGCAGGGCGCGCCTGGCGTTGCGCTTCGATGATCAGGCCTTCCAGGCGCGGCGACATGCGCAGGGCCACCTGGGCGGCCGTCGAGCCGTCGGGGCGGGTTTCGGTTTCCAGCGCCAGCTCGACGCGCTCGCCGTCAAAGGCATCGGGGGCCGCCTGGATCTGCACGTAGCGATTGAGCAGGGCATCCACGGCCTTTTGTGCGTCGGCCAGGGCTTCCTGGCCCAGCTTGTCCGGCCCCAGGTACTGATTGGCGACGCGCGCCAGGTCGTTCATGAAGAACAGCAGCGCGGCGGCGCCGTGGCAATCGGGATGCGCAAAGCCCCAGCTGGTGGGGGAAGTGTCTTGGGTCATGTCAGTGCAACGGCAAAAAGTGACGGGCGGCCGAGCGGCGCTGGCCGGCAGGCCGCCATTTTAGGCGATGGGGCATGCAGGTCCGCCGCGTCAGGCATACTTGTCGCCCCATGATCAGACTTGCCATATCCTCGGACCTGGGTGTCTTGCCCGATATCGAACGTTCCGCCGCCGGCCGGTTCCTGGGCACGCCCATGGCCTGGGCCAGTTCGGGCGACCCGTTGCCTCCCGCGGTGCTGGCGCAGGCCATGGCCGACGGCCTGCTCTGGGTTGCACTGGACGAGACGGGCCGGCCCGCGGGTTTCGCGCTGGCCCGGCCGCTGGACGCCGACCTGTTCCTGGCTGAAATGTCGGTCGCGCTGCCCCATCAGGGCCGCGGCCTGGGTCGGGCGCTGCTGCAGGCGGTGATCGACCACGCAGCGGCGGCATGCACCTTCCACGGCGTAGTGCTGACGACCGACCGTGAGCTGCCCTGGAATGGCCCGTTCTATCGCCGCGCCGGCTTTGTCGAGGTGCCCGTCGAACAGCAGGGGCCGTCATTGCGCGCGCAGTTGCGCCATGAGGCCGATGCGGGGTTCGATCCGGCACGGCGCTGCGCGATGCGTTTGTCCGTGTCGGCGCATTGACGCGAGGAAACCCGCCCCTGTGTCAACTCGATTCGATGGCAACAAATTCCGCCCGAGCGCGGCGCGAGACGAGCGCTTCGGGATAATCTGCCCGAGGGGCCGGGCTTGCGCCCCCGGCCCATGTGTTACGCAAGGAGGATAGGCATGGCATTGTTGCGGATGTGCCTGGCGGGCATGGCGGCGGCGTCGATACTGGCGTTGGCGGCGTGTGGCAACCGCGAGCCCGAGCAACGCGCAGCCTTCATCCAACTGCTGCAAAGCCGTATCGATGCGGGCACCCTGGTGCCCATCGGCGCGCTGAGCGACACCGAAAAAGATGCCGTGGGCGGCTACGACGACGCCTATGCGGTGATTACCAGTTTCCAGGCCTCCATGGCCAAGGCGGCCGCGCCGCTGCGCCAGGTGCTGGCGGCAGAGACCCTCCGCTCGGTGGGCGACATCCTGCAACGGCGGCAAGCTTTCGAGGCGGCCCGCAAGACGCTGGCCGACAGTGCCGGCGACCTGCAAGCGGCCCGCGCCAAGGCGGACCGGGCCCGCAGCGGCCTGGCCCTGCCACCGGATCTGGCGCCTGTCTATGACGGAGTCTACGACGAGGCGGTCACTGCGCCTGCCGCCGAACTGATGCAGGCCGCCGGCATCATGGATGGCGTGGCGCGCGATGCCTTGGGCATTGCCGATTTCGTTGCCGCCAACGCCGCGGACATCACGCTCGACGACGACCAGGCCAAGGTTGCCACCCCGTCCCTGCAGCAGGCGTTGAACCAGCGCTTGCTGGCCCTGAATGCGCGTTCCGTCGCCTTGGAGCAGGCGCGTGCCACCATTCAGCGCGCCGCGGGCGGCAATTCCTGAGCGCCGGTTACGGTCCGTGAACCCGGGTGGCGCGCGGGCTGGCTAGGGCGGGCCTTTGTACAATGCGGGTCTCGCGGCGCATGCCGCGCCTTGGACGGAACATGAGTCAATCTTCCAGTTTGCACTACAGAACCTTCCTGCTTTTGCTGGCGGTCGTTTCCATCGCGTTCGGCTGGCTGCTCTGGCCGTTCTATGGCGCGGTGTTCTGGGGCGCTATCCTGGCCATCCTGTTCGCGCCGCTGCAACGCCGCCTGGTGGCCCGCATCGGCGGACGTCGCAACCTGGCCGCCCTGATCACGTTGCTGCTGGTGCTGTTCCTGGTGATCCTGCCGCTGGTCGTCATCAGCGGATCGCTGGTGAACGAAGGCGCCAACCTCTACCAGGGGATCAAGTCCGGACAGTTGAATTTCGGCGCCTATTTCCAGCAGGCCATGGCTGCGCTGCCGCCTTCCGTGCATGATCTGCTGGCGCGTTTTGACCTGGCCGACATTCCCAGCCTGCAGGAAAAACTCAGCGCCGGGGCGATGCAGGCCAGCCAGTTCCTGGCCACGCAGGCCTTGAGCATCGGCCAGGATACGTTCCAGTTCGTGATCAGCTTCGGCATCATGCTGTACCTGCTGTTCTTCCTGCTGCGCGATGGTCCGCAACTGGGTCAGCGCATCAAGCGCGCTATGCCCTTGAGCCACGCGCACAAGCAGCATCTGTTCCGCAAGTTCACCACGGTGGTGCGCGCCACGGTCAAGGGCAACATCGCGGTGGCGGCGTCCCAGGGCCTGCTGGGTGGCATCATCTTTTCCATCCTGGGCATTCAGGGGGCGCTGCTGTGGGGCGTCATCATGGGCTTTCTGTCGCTGTTGCCCGCGGTGGGCGCCGGCCTGATCTGGGCGCCCGTGGCGATCTACTTCCTGCTGACCGGCGCCACCGTCAAGGGCGTGGTCCTGATCGCGTTCGGGGTGCTGGTGATCGGCATGGTCGACAACGTGCTGCGTCCCATCCTGGTGGGCAAGGACACCAAGATGCCCGACTACGTGGTGCTGATCTCGACCTTGGGCGGCATGGCGTTGTTCGGTCTGAACGGCTTCGTGATCGGCCCGCTGATCGCGGCGCTGTTCATGGCCAGCTGGGACTTGTTCTCGCCGCCCGACGAAGCGGTCATCGAGCCTGTCGAGCCGCGGCCCCCATTGCCTGCCGACGAGGCAGGACCCGCCAAGACCCGGTAGCCGATCGCGCGGATTGCCTGTCGTCAATCCGCCGTCAGCCTGCCGGGTGTAAGGTGTAATGCAGAGCCGGCCCGCGGGGCCGGCCTGATCGGTATGTCAACCTCGATGCCGGCCTCTGCGGCACTTGCCGATGCCGGCCTCGCTTACCTGGAGCGCGTCGGACATGGATTGGAAGCTGCACAAATCGGGCTGGATCGAAGAACGCAACTTCGATATCGAATTCGCCGAAACCCCCGAGGGCTATCACGCCCGCGTGCGGGTCTTTGGTTTTCCTGTGTTGGAAGACACCAAGAATGTCTTTCCGAACGAAGCGCTGGCGGAAAAGGGCGCGCTGACGCTGCTCAAGAGCCAGTTCACGGGCACGCCGGACCTGGAAGACAAGCCCTGAGGACCGGTCCCAGGCGTTGATGGCGCTGGGCGGCCGCAGGCGCTGGCGCTGCGGCAGGTGCCCATGGTCAATCTTCAGTGCAACGGCAAGCGCCGCCCGCCGACAATCAGGTCGCGATCCGTGCGGGGCTGGGTACTGACCTGGCCCTGTGCCAGCGCATTGCCGATATCGTTGGGCTGGCGGTCTTCGGTCCAGCGCTGTGACTGGGCGCCAACCCTGCGCCACGTGCCGTCCGGGTCTTGTGTGTAGGTGATGAATTCTTCGTAGCCGTCCGCCTCGGTGAACGTGCGCGGCGGCAC
Source organism: Achromobacter sp. NCFB-sbj8-Ac1-l (assembly GCF_052695805.1). Taxonomy (NCBI): domain Bacteria; kingdom Pseudomonadati; phylum Pseudomonadota; class Betaproteobacteria; order Burkholderiales; family Alcaligenaceae; genus Achromobacter; species Achromobacter sp. NCFB-sbj8-Ac1-l. Next base: position 1,814,325 of record NZ_CP199812.1, read on the forward strand.
ATACAGCACCAGGTCGTTGGCGCCCGCGCCCGTGACGTCGGCGTGGATCAGCCAGCAACGCCGGTGTGCCGCGGCGGCGTCTTTCGAGGCGGCCTGGTCGGCGCTGATGCAGTTGCTGGTTTGGAACGGGGCAGAAAGCGTGGCGGCGGCCCACCAGCCCTCGGGCACCGCACTGCCTGCGGGGTACACATTGAAGGTGGGCATGGCGGGAGACTTGGCGATTCTTGAGCCCGTGCGTCGCGGGTCACCCCAGTCGTAATAGTTGCCTTTCAGGGCCAGCTCGGCGGCGATGGCGATCTCGGGGCTTTGCGCCTGGGCGGCGCCGTCGGCCAGGCGCTGCAATGCATGGCGGCCGTAGTCGCCGTGGTCGCGTGCCATGGACAAATAGCGGAAATCACCCGGTGGCACCCGGCCGTCGACCAGGCGTTGGATCTGGCTGTCGACGGTGAGCCGGTCGGGGCTGAGCAGCGGCGTCTGGACCGCCGCCAACATGGCCAGGGCGCAAAGCGCGGCCGCAATGTTGGTCGCGCCCAAGATGGCGTGAAATCGTCGGGGCGCCCAGGCCGCCAGGGCATAGCCTGCCGCGTAGACGACCAGCAAGGCCGCCAGATAGATGCCCCACACGCGGGGCGTGGTCCAGCCGTATTGCTGCACCCGCACCGCCAAGCCGTACAGGGCGACCAGCGCCAACGGCAGCAGGCCGATCGCCGCCACTCGCAACACCGCCCGCAACCGAGGCCCGAAGGGGGGCGCATCGGGGCTGTCTTGCCAGGCCGAATTGATCAGCTTGATCCACAGGGCACTGAAGGCGATCAGCGCACCGGCGGACAGGGCCCCGGCCTGCAGATCCAGCGTCAGGCGGGCAGCCAGCGCCAGCACGAAGGCGATGCCGATCAGCGCCACCAGCGGCAACAACCACGCCGTGAGCGTGAGCCATGAGCGTTGCAGGGTATCCGCCAACTGCGGGCGGCGGCGCACGGCCGCCAGGCACAGGGCCAGCACCAGCGGCATCACGGTCAGGGTGAACCAGATGGACTGGACAAGGTCGTCGACCATGATGATGCCGATCATGCGGAACATCTGGCCCGTCGCCCAGAACAGCAACGACACCGCCAGCGCCAAGCCGCCGGCCAGCGCCAGCGTCACCGTGTTGCGCCACGCCGCGCGAAAGACCGCCGGGTAGTTCCAATGGGGGGCGGTCGGGTCCAGCGCCTGCACCAGCGGCAGCAGCAGGAAGGCGCTGCTCGCTGTGACCAAGGTGGCCACGGCACGCAGGCCGGTGCTGTCGCCGTCGACCGGCAATGGGCCCAGCAGCGTCGTCAGGCTATAGGCATGCAGTGCGGGCAGAACCACGCCGAAGGCGAGCAGGGCCGCCAGCCAACGCCTGGCCGAAGGCGTGCCGGCCAGCAGGGCGCCGGCCAGCGGCACCAGCCACGCGAATTGAATGGCAAACATCGTGGCGTAGGTGCTGCGCCACGGCCAAACGTGGTGTTTCAGCGCCGCATGCAGCGCCAGCGCACCCAGCGCGCCGAGCACGCCGTAGAGCAGGATGGTTCTTTCGGCGGGCGACAGGCGGGAGAGTTGGGGCATGGGGGTCAGAAGTCCTCGCTGCGCCAGACCTTCAGTACGCGGCCGAAGACCTCGAAATCCATGCCTTCGGTGATGTCCCAGGCGTCGTACTTGGTGTTTTCGGATTTCGCCCGGACCACCAGGCCGGTGGCGGTGGGAATGCGCTGCAGCCGCTTGATGAAGCCTTCGCTGCCGACGCGGAAGAAATAGATGGCGTCGTATTCGACGGCCTGCACGCCCCGGTCGACGATCAGGGGGTCGCCCGGGTTGAACATGGGGCGCATGGAGTCGCCGAAACCGGTGACGATGCACAGGTTCTTCGAGGCGGAAAAGCCCCGGACATTCTTTTGCAGCCATTCAGGGCTGACGTTCCAGCTTTGAATGACGCCTGGCTGGTCACGCAGTTCCAGGCCATTACCCATTGCGCCTCCGGTATCGAACTGGGCGATGAGGACGTTGTCGAGGTTCGGTCTGCCCAGCCGTGCATGGTCGAAAGAAACGAGCCGGCCTGACGGCTCGTCCGGCATGGCATCGGGAGAGATTTCGCGCCAGAGGTCGGGGTGGGGAAGATCCATCCAGTGTGCGGACTGGCCCAGGCCCATGGAGAGCTTGGCGGCCAGGGCGTCGCCGACCTTGCGCGGGTTCTTGTCCCGCTTGCCTTGGAATCCTTGAAGGATCTGGTCGAGGTATTTGCGACTGACGCCGGCGCGTTCGGCCAGGCGGTCTACGCCCCCGGCCTCGTGCACGGCGTACTTGAGGTTGTTCAGTCGGATCGATCGGATGTCCATGGTAGCGATAGTAGCAATCCGCTACCCGAAAGTACAGTAGCGATTCGCTGTTGACTTCATGGTAGCGACTCGCTACCATGAATTGCAACTCCACGACAGTCGGGCTGGCCGCAAGCCGACGCAGGAGGACCACAACCGGCATAAACCTGGAACAAGGATGACGAGGCATGGCATTTGGTTTTGAACGGGGGGCGTCCCGATGAAATACGCCAAGGAAGTCCTGGAAACGATGTCCGCCCACCCCGGCCGCCCATGGCGCATGGCCGAACTGGTGCGCGGGGCGTCCGGTGCGCGTGAACTGTCGCGCCGCGAACGCAATGCAATGCGCCAGGCGATATTGCGTGTGCTGGAAACCCTGCACGACGGGGGGCAGGTGGCGCGCATCGAACACGCCCGCAATTCGCTTGCCTATGTCTGGAGTGAAGTGCGACACGCGGAGGATTGCGCCCACGCCTGACCTTGCTGCACAATTCGTTCATGCCGTCGCGCTTTGCGCCGACGGCCCCAAACAAGGCCCGCCCAGTGCGGGCCTTATTTATGAGAGGGTACGTACGTCCGGCCAACACGTCGGCAAGTGCTCTTTGCAGTCTCCCTGACCAGGCTCGCCATCGGCGGGCCTTTTTCATTTGCGCGCCCCGCGTTCTCGCCGAGAACGCGGGGCGTTTTGCTTGGCGCTGCCTTCAGGGAGCATGGCGCCTTGATCCGACCACATCGAAGGAGCGACGCATGGCGAACAGTTCGGCCACCGGCGGCTACCTGGCGCCCCTGGCCCTTTCCCCGCCCCTGGAGGACGCCGAACTCGAGGCGCTGTTCCAGGGGTTCATTGCCGGCGTGTCCGGCCTGCCTCTCAACCTGGTTCGTACACGCTGGCCTGCCGCCGGCGTGGAACCACCCGCGCAAACCGATACCTGGTGCCTGATGGACATCCGGTCGCAGCGCGCGGATGCCGGTCCGGTCGTGGCACACGACCCGGCCGGAGAAGGATCTGATTCATACGTTCGGCACGAAGACATCGAGGTGCTTTGCTCGATGTTCGGGCCGCGCGCCCTGCGCCACGCGGCGCAGTTGCGCGACGGCGCCGCCGTGCCGCAGAACCGCGAGCCCTTGCAGGCGCAAGGCATCGCGATCAGCGGCGCGGGGCCGATCCTGGCCCAGCACGAACTCGTGAATCAGCAGTGGATACGGCAGTTCGACATGACCTTGCGCTTTGCGCGGCAGGTCATCCGCAGCTATCCGGTCCTGAATCTTCTGTCGGCGCAAGTCACGACGCATGCCGCGTCGCTGTCCACGACAGACAACACCAACCACCTTGCAGATTAAGGGATTTACCATGGCTAATGGATTGCCGGTATCACGCCTGATCAACGTTACGATCAATATGTCGCCGCTGGCGGCGCAGGGCGCGAGCCTGAACACCGCCCTGTTGCTGGGCTCGTCCGCGGTCATCGACACCGGCGAGCGCATGCGCGCTTATGGCGGCATCGACGCCGTGGCTGCCGACTTCGGCACCACCGCACCCGAATACCGCGCGGCCCTGTTGTACTTCCAGCAGACGCCCCAGCCTTCGCAGCTGTACATCGGCCGTTGGGCCAAGGGCGCGACGTCGGCGACGCTGCGCGGCGCCGTGCTGTCGGCGGCTGAAAAACAACTGTCCGCCTGGACCGCGGTCACCGCGGGTGGCTTCGCGCTGACGGTCGACGGCACCGCCAAGTCGGTCAGCGGCCTGGACTTCTCGGGCGTCACCAACCTGAACGGCGTGGCCTCGATCATCTCGACCGCGCTGGTGTCCGCCTCGGTGCTGTGGAACGGCTCGCAATTCGTCGTGACCTCGAACACCTCGGGCACCTCGTCGACGTTGGGCTACGCGTCGGCACCCGCTACCGGCACCGACATCTCGTCGATGCTGGGCCTGACCGCCGCCCAGGCCTCGTCCCCCGTCGCGGGTATCGTCGCCGAGACGCCGGTGGACGCCGTGGCGCTGTTCCTGGACCGCTTCGCCAACAAGTTCCTGGGTCTGGCCTTTGCCGATGCCGAACTGACGAGCGCGCAGCACCTGGCGGTGGCCGGCCTGATCGAGGCCGACCAGCGTCACCTGTACGGTGTGTCGACCCAGTCGCCCCAGGTGCTGGACCCGACCCACCACGACGACATCGCCAGCCAGTTGAAGGCGCTGAAGTACAAGTACACGATCGTGCAGTTCTCCAGCGCCAATCCGTACGCGGTGGCGTCGCTGCTGGGCCGCATGCTGACGGTGAACTTCAACGCCAACAACACCACGATCACGCTGATGTACAAGCAGGAGCCCGGCATCGTCGCCGAGACCCTGACCAGCAGCCAGGCCGACACGCTGGCCGCCAAGAACTGCAACGTCTTTGTCAATTATGACAACGACACGGCCATCATCCAGTACGGCGTGACGCCCAGCGGCATCTTCATCGACTCGGTCTACAACGCGATCTGGTTCCGCAACCGCGTGCAGACCGACGTCTACAACCTGCTCTACACCAGCCCCACCAAGGTGCCGCAGACCGACGCCGGCAACCAGCTGATCGCCTCGGTGATCGAAGCCGCGTGCGAGGCCGCGGTGAACAACGGCTACCTGGCCCCGGGCGTGTGGAACTCGGCCGGCTTCGGTGCGTTGAAGCAGGGCGACACGCTGTCCAAGGGCTACTACGTCTACGCACCGGCCATCGCCACCCAGTCCCAGGCCGACCGCGAAGCGCGCAAGGCCGTTCCGTTCCAGGTCGCCGCCAAGGAAGCCGGCGCCATTCACACCGTCGACGTTCTGGTCACGGTCAACCGCTAAACAGGAGTAGCAGATGTCTACCTATTCGTTCGCTGATATCAGCGCCAGCCTCATCGGCCCGGGCGGCGCGATTTCGCTGGGTTCCGGCTCGGGCGTTGCCGACGAAGGCATCGCCATCGTCGCCAAGGGTGAAAAGAGCGCCATGACGGTCGGCGCCGACGGGGAAGTGATGCACACGCTGCGCGCCGACAAGAGCGGCACCGTGACGCTGAGCTATCTGAAGACCTCGCCGGTCAACGCCCAGCTGCAGGCCCTGTACGACGCGCAGTCGCTGGACAGCCGCCTGTGGGGCAAGAACCTGATCACGGTCACCAACCCGTCCACGGGCGACGTGACGGCTTGCCGCTCGTGCGCCTTCAGCAAGAAGCCCGATCTTTCCTACAAGAAAGACGGCGACGTGGTGAAGTGGACGTTCGACGCCGCGAAGATCGACACGATCCTGGGGACCTATTAAGCCATGGCATTGGAAATCGATCTGAACGGCCACCGGTACTCCATTGGAAAACTGAGCGCCAAGCAGCAGTTCCATGTGTCGCGCCGCATCGCTCCGATCGTTCCTACGCTGATCCCCGTGTTCGCCCGCCTCGCGGCGGGCGGCCGCGGAATCATCGAGGATCCGGGCGGCATGGCCGATGTCCTGCAGCCGCTGGCCGATGGCCTGGCAGGCATGAAGGACGAAGACGCCGATTACGTCCTGGACACCTGCATGCAGGTTGTCCAGCGCAAGCAGGAGCATGGCTGGACCAGCATCTGGTCGGCCAGCCAACGGGTGCCGATGTTTCAGGACATCGACCTGGGCGTCATGCTGCCGCTGATGTTGCGGGTCATCGTCGGAAGCCTCGGGCCTTTTATACAAGGGCTGCTTACCAGCCAGACCGGCAGCCCCGAGGCGACACAGGCTGGCTGAAGAGCCTGCCCGGTGGCGAGGATTGGTTGCTGGCGCCGGTCCTTGAGGGACTCTGCAAGTACGAGTCCCTCAAGGACGGCTCCCTGGACCTGGCCGACATCGCGCTTCTGAACGACGCGCTGTCGGTCCGGGCAGACAACAAGGCGGAAGCGCATCGCCGCCACATGGCAGAAAGAAATGGCTAATACCTCAGGGTCCGCGACCGCGGGCCAGATTTTCACATTCAAACTCGACAAGGATGACCTCAACGACCTCAAGCAGACGATCGGCGATTCGCGCAAGCAAAGCCTTGCGGACGCCCTTGCCGTGTTTGCGGACCGTGCGAAGAGCGTCATCGGTTTCGCCGAGAACAAGATCGCCGAGTTCGAGAAGGGCTACCTGAACGCGCAGCTGGCCGGCACCTCGTCCAAGGACATGCGGGCGCTGGAGGGCGTGTCACAGGAATTCGGCGTGTCCGCCGAGGCCGTGCGTGCCAGCGTCCAGGCCCTGCATCGCAATGCTCGCGACGATCCGCAGGCCGCCGCGCTGCTGGAAAAGCTGTACATCTCGGCGAGCGATGGCGCGGGCGGACAGCGCGACAGCATCGATCTCATCCAGGAACTGGGCGACGCGCTCAAGAACCTGACGTCACAGCAGGCGAGCGATGCGGGCAACAAGCTGGGCATGGACCCGCAGCTCATGGAAGCCATGCGCAGCCCGGGCTTCGGGCAGCAACTGTCTGTCATGCGCGATAGCCTGGAAGACAGCAAGATTGAAGCGGCCGGCGAGCGTGCTCACCGGATAATGAAGTCGGTGCGGGATATCGGCCTTTCCGTGGATGAGATGTTCGCGCAGGCGCTGCTGACCATGGCGGACCGGCTGGAGCCGATGCTCCAGAGTATATCGGCCTGGTTCAAGGAAAACGGCGCCGAAGCGGGCAAGCGGCTGGGCGAGATCGGCAATCTCGTGCTGACCGTGATGTCGCTGTTCGGCCCCCTGATCTCGGCGCTTACCTGGCTGGACGGAGCGACGGGGGGACTCAGTTCCGAGATCATGTTGCTGGTCGGCGGCTTCCTGCTGCTGGGCGGCGGCGGCGTGGTGGGCGCTCTCATGAGCCTGTTTTCCTCCTTGGGAAGTATCAGGGGAGTCGTGGGCGCGCTGGGCCCTCGGCTGGCGTCGATGGCCGGCACGATCGGCTCGGCCGTCAGCCGCGCCTGGTCGACGGTCTCCGGCGCGGCGTCGAGCATGTTCGGCAGCGTGATGGCTCAGGGCCGCGCGGTGATGACCCAACTCGGCGGTTGGGCCGGCTCGCTCTGGTCCTCGGTGGGGGGCCTGGCGACGCGCGGCGTCGCGGCCGCCGCCAATGGCATGAAGGCCATTGGCGAAACGGCGATGCAGTGGGGCCAGTCGTTTCTGGCATCGGCGGGTTCCTGGCTTGGCCGGCTGGTCGACGGCGCCAAGGCGCTGGGCCGTGGCACGGTGGCGTTGGCGCCTCGCTTGGCCGGCGGCGCGGGCCTGCTGCTCTATCCCAGTTCGCTGGGGGACGATCAGAAGTTGCTGCGCGAGATAGAGAGCAATCAGGCGAAAGGCCTGCCTGGCCCGGGCTTTACCCAGGTTCCTGGCAGTGTCCTGCCGCCGGCGCTTGAGGGCACTCAGGTCGCGCCTTGGCGCGACTACCAGCCTGGATTCGTCACCGGCGCGGCAGCCGGCGTAGCGGCCGGCCAGCAAAGCGGCGGGCCCGTGTCGGTCAACGCCACCACCAACGTCTATGTCAACGGGTCGATCGACCCGCTGGCGACCGGCCAGGCGGTGGCCAGTCAACAGGACCGGGTCAATGCGGACCTGACCCGCAACCTGCAGGGGAATCACAAATGAGCGAATTGAACTTTGCAGGCTCGGACATGGTGGGCCTGATGTCGAAAAAAATCGGCGACATCGTGGTGCAGGCGACGTTGAGCGAGACCTATGACGACTCGCTCAAGATCACCAGCCATCCGGTGGAATCCGGCCCCTACGGCAAGTCCGCGATCAGCGACCACTCCTACAAGATGCCGTTGGGCCTGACCATGAAATGCGGCTGGAGCAACGCCTCGTATGAGGCATTGCTGGGCGCGCAGGCCATGGACGTGACCAACGGCAAGGCGGCCGCCGATGACTACGCCACGGCGGTGTATTCGCAGTTGCTGAGCCTGCAGGAATCGCGTGAACCGATCGAGGTGGTGTCGAGCCGCCGCCGCTACAGCAGCATGTTGATCGAGAAGCTGGCGGTCGAACATAGCAAAGACACGTCTGGCGCCGTGGTGGTGACGGTGACGTTCCGCGAAGTCATCGTGGCGCAGACCCGCAGCACGTCCTTGCCTCCCTATGCCAATCAGAAGGAGAAGGACAAGACCGCGGATACGCAGCGCCTAGGCACGAAATCGTCCAAGCCCGCAGCGCCGCCCAGCGGCGGATCGCTGCACTGGACCTAGGAGATACGCATGAACTACTTCGAGATACCCGTGTCGCCGATTCCGCAGGTCTTCGCCATTTCGCTGGGCGGCGATGACTACCGGCTGACGCTGCAGTACCGCGACGGCTGGATCCTGGATGTGGCCGACGACCTGGGCAAGCCGTTGGTATCCGGCATTCCGCTCGTGACCGGCCTGAACCTTCTGGCGCAGTACCGCCACCTGGGGTTTGCCGGCGGCCTGCGCGTGGCGGGCGCGGAATCGCCGGACGACGTGCCGACCTTCAATGACCTCGGACGCGGCGCCAAGCTCTATTGGGTGGCGGACTGACATGGCCGACATATCGACAATGGAGCCGATCACCGCCTATGGTGATCCCGTGGATGAGGGCGACGGCGTGCGCCAATGGGGCCGGAAAGCGTCGCTGATCGTGGGCGACGAAGAAGCCCTGGACCTGTCCGAACTGAGCTTCAGTTTCGACATCAGGCGCAATGACGCCAAGTCGCCCAATACCGCCACCATCAAGGTGATGAACGCCAGCCGGGAAACCGCCAGCATGGTGCAACGGGAGTTCACCCGGGTGGTGGTGCAGGCAGGATACCAGGGCAACTACGGCGTGATCTTCCACGGCAACGTGGTGCGGGCCAAATGGGGCAGATCGGGTGACACCGAGACGGTCCTGGACATCACCGCCGCCGACGGCGACAAAGCCTACAACTTTGCCGTCATCAATGCGACCGTGCCGAAAGGCAGCACGCAGGGCGACAAAGTGCAGCTGCTGTGCTCGGCGATGAACCCCTACGGCGTCAAGCAAGGCTATGTGCCCGACCTGGGCGGCAAGATCTCGATCCGCGGGGCGGTCATGGCCGGCATGGCCCGCGACTACCTGCAGGACGTCTGCGGCAGTTCCAACACGCTATGGAGCATCCAGGACGGCAAGGTGGTGGTGGTGCCCGACACGGCCTACGTGCCCGGTTCCGTGCCGGTGGTGTCCCACGAGACCGGTCTGATCGGCATGCCCGAACAGACGGAGAAGGGCATCAAGGCACGGATGCTGCTGAACCCCAGCATCCGCGTGGGCGGCTTGATCCATCTGGACAACAGCCGCATCGCCGAATACGGCTTCCAAGCCAAGACCGGTGCGAAGGCCGGCGGCGGCAAGGATGCCGCGGCCGAGGCCGATCGCAGCGAACAGCGGCGCATCAGCAGCGATGGCTATTACTACGTGATGGAAGTGGCGCACCGCGGCAATACCCGTGACAACGATTGGTACACGGACGTGTTGTGCATTGCCACCGACGCCACCTTGTACCCGGGAGATCTGGGGCGGGCAAGCGCGGACGGCGGCGGGGGCAAGCCCGCCGAAGTCGTCAAGTAGCTGGCGGCCGTGTCCGCAGCGGGTCCGGCTCTATTTTTGCAGGATGATCCATGAATCGACTTGAAACTTTGAACGACCCGGAAACGGTGTTCACCAGCGCCATGCGTGGCGCGCTGGCGCAAACCTGGACCGCGATGCCGGCGATCATCGGTGAATTCGATCCGGTGGCGATGACATGCACGGCGCAGCCGGCAATCCGGGCACGCGTGACCACGCCCGAGGGGCAGCAGCAGAACCTCAAGCTGCCGTTGCTGGTGGACTGCCCGGTGTATTTCCCGTCGGGCGGCAATTGCACGCTGACCTTTCCGATCCAGCCAGGCGACGAATGTCTGGTGGTGTTTGCGTCCCGCTGTATCGACGCCTGGTGGCAATCCGGCCAGGTGCAGGACCAGGCCGAGATGCGGATGCACGACCTGTCCGACGGCTTCGTCTATGTGGGCGTGCGCTCCCAGCCTCGGGTGTTGCCCGCGGTCAGCACCACGACCACGCAGCTGCGCAGCGATGACGGTTCCACGTTCGTGGAGCTGGACCCCGCCGCCGGCAAAGTGAAGATCGTGGCGCCCGGCGGCTTTGATGTGGTTGCACCCATGTCCGAGTTTTCCGGGCAGGTGCTGGTCAATGGCCTGCTCAGCTACGTAGCGGGGCTGGTGGGCAGTGGCGGCGAGGGCAACGCCGCCCAGATCACCGGCGTGCTGAATGTGATCGGCCAGATCCTGGCCAACGGCAAGCGGGTGGACGACACCCATACCCATACCGCTCAAGGCGCCAACGCGGTGACTACGCCGCCTAACTGAGGATTCCTATGCGTTACCGAAAACTGGACGCCGACGGCGACTATTCCTTCGGCTCGCGCCAGGCCGACTTTCTGCGCGATACGGCCCAGACCGTCGCCCAGGCCGTGCAGACACGGCTGCAGCTATCGCGCGGCGAGTGGTTCCTGGATGTCACCGAAGGCACGCCCTGGAATAGCGAGGTGCTGGGCAAGCAGCCCAGGGCCAGCTACGACTGGGCGATCCGCCAGCGCATCCTGGGCACGCCCGGGGTGACGGCGCTAACTGACTATTCGAGCCGGCTCGACCCGCAGACCCGCGGCTTGAGCGTCACGGCATCCATCTCAACCCTTTATGGCACGGCCACCGTGCAGGCGGCATTATGACGATTCTCTCAACGGCCCCGGTGATCGACGCCGCGGGCATCCGTGCGCCGACCTACGGGGAGGTGCTGCAGTACTTCAAGGATCAGTACCGGAACATCTACGGCGCGGACACCTACCTGGAAGCCGACAGCCAAGACGGCCAGTTGCTGGCGGTGTTTGCCATGGCCATCCATGAGGCCAACACCGCGGCGGTCACGGTCTACAACGCTTTTTCGCCCGCCACCGCGTCCAACGCGGCGCTGTCGAGCAACGTCAAGATCAACGGTCTGGTCCGCGGGGCGGCTACGCGCTCGTCCGTGGACCTGCGCATCGTGGGGCAGGGCGGCGTCACGATTGTCGATGGCGTGGCGACCGATGCCAATCGCGGCCGCTGGCAGTTGCCGGCCAGCGTCACCATTCCGCCCGGCGGCGAGATTACGGTGACGGCCTACAGCCAGACGCTGGGCGCCGTGACGGCCCCGGCCGGTGCCATCAACCAGATCGGCACGCCGACGTTGGGCTGGCAATCGGTCACCAACCCGGCCGCCGCGGCGCCGGGTGCGCCGATCGAGAGCGATGCCGCCTTGCGGGTGCGCCAGGCCGTCTCGGTGGCGTTGCCCTCGCGCAGCGTGCTGGAAGGCACCATCGGCGCGGTGGCGTCGGTGCCGGGCGTGCTGCGTCATGCCGCCTACGAGAATGATGCGCCGGTGGCGGATGCCCATGGCTTGCCTGCGCACAGCATCGCGCTGGTGGTCGACGGCGGCGATGCCGCCCTTATCGCGCAGGCGATTGCCGGCAAGAAGACGCCGGGAACGGGCACGCATGGCACCACCACCGTCGTGGTCACTGATATCTACGGCATCGCCCATCCCATCCGGTTCTTCCGGCCGGTGATCGTGCCGGTGACGGTCGATATCCAGATGCGGGCGCTGCCGGGGTACACCACGGCGATCGGGCAGGCGGTCCGGCAGGCTGTCGCGGACTACATCAATGCGGTCGCCATCGGCGGCGGCGCCAGCGCGTCGGTGGAATGGGCGGACGCCATCTCGGCTGCCAATGGCGTGGCGGGCAGCGGCACGTTCAAGATCTCGGGCCTGACTTTGCGCGGACCCGCCGGCAATGGCGTGCCCGACGTGGCGCTGGCCTTCAACCAGGCCGCGGCGGCCACGCCGGACAACGTGACTCTCACGGTGATCTGACATGGCCAATACAGACGATTACCTCGGGCGGGTGCCGGCCTATCACCGGACCAAGCCCCGTTTCATGGCGACGGTGGCGGCGGTCTGCGACGGCGCGGCGGGGCTGCGCGAGCTGTACCGCGGCATGCCGGCGGCCTTCGACCTGGACCTGGCCGATGGCGTCCAGCTGGACGCCATCGGCCGCTGGGTGGGGCTGGACAGAAAGGTCAGCACCCCGATCGCGAATGTGTATTTCTCGCACGACACCGACGGCCTGGGCTTTGACCAGGGCGTGTGGCAGGGCCCATTCGATCCGGACAGCGGCCTGACCGAACTGGACGACGAGACCTACCGCCTGCTGTTGCGGGCCAAGATCGGCGCGAATCACTGGGACGGCACGCTGGAGACGTCGGCCGCCATCCTGGACCGCATCTTCGGCGGTGGCACGAACGTCTTCATCCAGGACAACGGCGACATGTCGGTCGATATCGGCGTTGCCGGCACGCCGCCATCCGCGCTGTTCCTGGCGCTGCTGACCGGGGGCTACATCCCGCTCAAGCCCGAGGGCGTGCGCATCAGTTACTACGTCATCCCCTCGGGCGAGGGGCCTTTGTTCGGTTTTGACGTTCAAAACCACTACATCTCGGGGTTCGACACCGGACTCTGGGGTTCGCTTTTTGCCGGTTGAATAAGGACATTCCGTGGCTATCAATCAAATTCTTCCCTTCGGCACCGTTCCCGGCGCCAACGTACTGACGCCTGCCGACTACCAGGCGCTGGCCGCCCGGCTGGGCGGCTTCTCGGCCGGCACGGCCAAGTCGAAAGAGCTCAACACCGTCTGGCGCCAGGCGTCCTTCGTGACGGCCATGATCGCCCAGTACATCGCCGACAAGTCCGGCCAGGACGTGCTGGACAACGGCGACCTGGCGGCCCTGCAGGCCAAGTTCGTGGCGGCGCTGGCGGCTTCGCCCGCTTTAACGGGGGTGCCGACGGCGCCCACGCCGGATGCCAGCGACAAGAGCACCCGCATCGCTACGACGGCCTTCGTCTCGGGCAACTTCCCGCGGATCTATCCGATTGCGGCGTTGCCGACGCAGGACATCGGGCCGATCATCGTCGCCGAGTGCGCGGAAGTGTGGACCTGGTCGTCCACCCAGTATTTCAAGGGCTATCGCTCGCCGCTTTGCGGCCGGCCCCTGGACGGCCATACCAGCCTGCCGCTGGCCAGCGAGGTCGACGCCATCGGCGGCTTGATCTCCAAGACGGCCTACGCCGCCCTGTGGGGGTATGCGCAGGAGCAAGGCCTGGTCAAGACCGAGGCCGTCTGGCAGGCGAATCGCGGCACGCACTGGTTCTCGGACTACTCGGCAAGCGAGTTCCGCGTGCCGGATTTGCGCGATATGTTCCGGCGATTTACGGGAACTGACGCTGACACTGCAAATGCGAGAGCGCTAGGAGCGGCGCAGCGAGACGCGCTCCAGAACATTACGGGATCGTTCGCCTCTATCGGCAGCGTTACCTCGGTAGGGACGTTGCTGGGCGGCGTCGGAGCCTTCGCCACGCCTGGTAACGCTCAGTTCTGGGATTCGGCGCCCACAGGCGCCGCGGCGGGTCGCTCCAACAGCGCGACGTTCGACGCGAGCCGAGTCGCGCGCACCTCCAGAGAAACCCGCCCTTTGAACACCGCTTTCCATCCGAGAATCCATGTTTGATGCCTCTTTCACTGCAAATGCGAACGAGCGCCTTCTGGCGACGCGCCAGGCCGATCAGGTACGTAGGCATGCCCACAACCTGCCAAATCTGCCATCGCTGAATGGCTCAGGATCATCATGGAAGTCTGCCCCTGATGATCCTGAGCCATTCAGCGATGGCAGATTTGGCAGGTTGTGGGCATGCCTACGTACCTGATCGGCCTGGCGCGTCGCCAGAAGGCGCTCGTTCGCATTTGCAGTGAAAGAGGCATCAAACATGGATTCTCGGATGGAAAGCGGTGTTCAAAGGGCGGGTTTCTCTGGAGGTGCGCGCGACTCGGCTCGCGTCGAACGTCGCGCTGTTGGAGCGACCCGCCGCGGCGCCTGTGGGCGCCGAATCCCAGAACTGAGCGTTACCAGGCGTGGCGAAGGCTCCGACGCCGCCCAGCAACGTCCCTACCGAGGTAACGCTGCCGATAGAGGCGAACGATCCCGTAATGTTCTGGAGCGCGTCTCGCTGCGCCGCTCCTAGCGCTCTCGCATTTGCAGTGCAAATTACATTTCTAGGAAAAAACCATGCAAAAAGAAGTCTTCCAAGCCGACGACAACGGCTTGTTCCTGTATCAAACCCTCGCCAACGAGCTGGCGCTGACGCCCGGCAAGTTCAACATCCCGTTCGGCGCCTACGAAGACGCGCCGCCGCAGCCGGCACAAGGCCGGTGGCCGCGGCGCGTCGGGGATGCTTGGACGATGGTCGAGGACTATCGCACCACGCCGTTGTGGGTGGTGGAGTCGGGGGCGCCGTATACGATCGGCACCGAGCATGCCGGCGTTGACGGCAAGGTCAGCTATCCCGGTTGGGGACCGCTGCCGGCGTGGCTGACGCAAGTGGCGCCCAAGCCGCCGGCCTCGCAGCCGGTTACGGCAGCCTAGGCCTTACGCCGCCAAGGCAAGCGCGTCGAGTTCGCCCTCGCGTTCACGGCGCATTTCCTCCAGTTGGCGCCGGCCCAGCGGACTGCGGGTCAGTTTCTGCGCCAGCTCCCGCCCGTGAGGGTGGTAGTAGCGCAGCAGCATCCGGGTATCGACGTTGCCGTTGACCTTCGCCAGTTCGTGGATCGCGAACACGGAGGCCATCTGCGACGTGCCTTCATGGCGCAGGTCATGGAACCGCAGATCGCGAAAATACGCGGTGTTCGGGCGCCGGCCGTACTGGCGGCACATGGACTCGTAGCGCAGGCGGGCGCGGCGTCGGGCCCGGATGAAAGCCCGGGTGACCGAGCCTGGCTGCATCGTGAAGATGCGGCCGCGCATGGGCCTGCCGGTGACCCAGCGCCGCAGCGCCTCGCGCGCCCGGGGCGTCAGGGGTACGTCGCGGGCGCGGCCGTTCTTGGTATGCGGCAGATGCACCACGCCGTGCATCAGGTCCAGGTGTTCACGCTGGATACCTACGACTTCAGACCGGCGCATGCCGGTTTCCTTGGCCACCGTCAGGATGGTCGGCAATTCGGCCGATCGGGTGGCGCGGATGATCCATTCCAGCTCTTTGCGCGGGCAATCATCGTCCGACACACCGCGCAGCGTGATGCGGTCAAACAGACGCCGATCGCGTGCGTCATCCACCGCCGGCCTGCGCACCAGCTGCACGGGGTTGGCCAGTTGGTCAAAGCCCCAGTCTTTGCGGATCACGGTGTAGACGTGCGACAGGAAAGCCATGCGCCGGACCACGGTGGCCGGCGCCCGGTCTTTCAGCCACTCGTCACGCAGCTCGGTCAAGTCCGAACTGCGAATCCGGTCGACCGGCCGGATGGACAGGCGCGTTGCACGCCAGATGCGCGCAATCGACTGCTCGGCCGTGTGGCCTTTCTTCGCGGCGGACACCTCGGCCAGGTAACGCGTCAGCGCGTCGGCGAGGGTGGGGGCGGGCTTGCGGCGAGGCTGACGACGGGTCCAGGGTTTCATGACGATTCGGGCAAAAGGGGTAAGACCAATAAACGTAAACAGGATAGATGCCGACGCAGGCGGGGCCTGGGGCAAACGGACGACAGTGTCGCCCGGATTTCAAAATTCTCATCCGGCGCGCCACCGCGGCGCCCGTGATGTTCGCGGGAGGCAGCAATGCGCGCCGTCGACAGGAGCGGTGTAACCATGGAACCGGGATCTACGGGATTGGGCGGTTTTGCCGCCCTGAAAATTGCGATGGCGTTCGGCATGCCGGCCGCGATGGCGGCCTTGATCGGCATGTTGCTGATGCCGCCGCGCTCGCCGCGCGAGTTCGTGGCGCGCACCGCTTGCACGGTGGTCAGTTCATTTCTGTTCGGGCCGATATTGGCGATCGGCATGATCGCCTGGATGCCCGACATCATGTCGTCCGCCTACTGGATGGCCGAGCGCACCGGGCTGGGCGAAGACGGGCTGCTGGCCATGTTCTACGTGCTGGGCCCTTGCATGCTGCTGGCCGGCTTGCCGGCGTGGTGGGTGCTGGGCGCCTACCTGCGGCTGACGGCCAAGCTGCAGAACCAGGACCTGGTGGACTGGGCGGTCGAGATACGGCGCAAGACGCTGGGGTTGGAAACGCAATCAGACAAGGAGGGCAAGCATGACGCTTGACCAGATCATGGATAGCGCGGTGCGGCCGGCGATGGCGCTGCTGCCCGCACGCATGGATTCGCGGCAGGCGCATTGCCTGCTATTGGCGATCGGCCTGCAGGAAAGCCGCTTCATTCACCGGCGCCAGATCGGCGGCCCGGCGCGCGGCTTCTGGCAGTTCGAACAGGGGGGCGGGGTGCGCGGCGTGTTGACGCATCCGGCCTGCCGGGACGTCGCCAGCCAGGTCTGCCAGGTGCGCGGGGTGGTGGCTACGGCGCCGTCCGTCTATGCGCGGCTGGACCAGGACGATGTGCTGGCGGCGGCGTTTGCGCGCCTGTTGCTGTGGTCGGACCCGGCCAGCCTGCCGCGCATCGGCGACGCCGAATCGGCCTGGGCGTTGTACCTGCGCACCTGGCGGCCGGGCAAGCCCAAGCGCGATAGCTGGGACGGCCTGTACCAACGCGCCGTGGCGGCGGTCTCCGCCCCGGTGGCCAGGAGCGCAGCGCATGTTGCAACAGTGGATTAAGCGGGGCCTCGGCGTCGTGGCGGCCGTGCTGGCGGGCCTGGCCGCCGTCGCCGGGGTTTATTGGAGGGGGCGGGCCATGGGCCGGGCGCAGGAACGCTCGGACAGTGAGGCCCGCCTCCAGGGGCGGGCGGCCGACGCCCGCAAGGAGGTCAGGGATGTGCAGGAAAAGGTGGCTCGCAGCGATGACGATGCCGTGGCTGATCGCCTCAAGTCTGGGTGGGTGCGCCAAGCCCCCCCTGCGGACAGGGATTGAATATTGCGATCACGCCCGTCCGGTTTATTTCAATTCCGCGGCGCAGGTGGACGCGACACCGGCGGATATTCGTCGGCAAGTGCTCGAACATAATGAAACCGTTGCCCGGCTTTGTTTTTGAGGTAAATTGGGATCGCGATTTTCTTGCCGCAGGCGTCTTCTTTTTTCTGGCGCCGATTTGACGGCAGACATTGTGCTGGAATCTGGTTCTGCAATAATTTCTGACTTTTCGCCGATGCGGTCTTGACATCCGCACGGAAGCTCCAGGAGAGGCGCTATGGGTCAGGGGGTGCAGTATCGGCAGGCGTGTTGCCTCGGGCTAATGCGCTGCGGAGAACAATAATATGCCCGACGGCGAAAGCCTGGCTGCCGTACGGGTTCGCCCGCAGCACCGGTATTCCATGCGTACCGGCCTGCTGGCGCTGGTGTTCGCCTGTATCGCGCCGGCGCTGATGGTCGCGTCGATCGCTGTCTACGAAAGCTACCAGGTCCAGAAAGAGCGGATATTCCGCGACACTATTTTCCTCGCTCGCAATCTGACGGCCATCCTGGATCGGGAAATGACCGGGGTCGAGGCAGGCCTGCAGATGTTGGCGTCGTCGCCCGACCTGGTCAGCGGCGACCTGGCCGGCTTTCACCAGCGGGCGCGGGAGGCCATCCGGTTCCAGATCGTCGACAGCTATGTGCTGACCGACAAGGAAGGCAAGCAGGTGGTCAATACGCTGGTGCCATTTGGCACGGCGCTGCCGGCGTCCGGCGTGTCGCAGGAGCTGAGCCGGGTGTTTCGCGCCCGCGAGCCGGTACTCAGCAGCCTGTTCACCGGCGCGGTCAGCGGCAATCCGACCATCGCGTTGGGGGTGCCGGTCGTGAGAGGCGACGAGGTCATCTACAGCCTGAACGTCGGTCTGTCACCCGACCGGATTGGCAATGTACTGGGGCGCCGCGGCTTGCCCGACGGCTGGGTGGCGGCGGTCCTGGACAAAAGCGGGACCATCATCGCGCGTACGCGCGACACGGCCAAGTTCGTCGGCCAAAAGGCCGTGCCGGCCCTGGCGAGGGCGGTGCAGATGGAAAGCGAAGGGTCGCTCGAGACGATCACCAAGGAGGGCACACCGGTCTATACCGCCTTCAGCCGCTCGGTGCTGACCGGCTGGACGGTGGCGGCCGGCGCCCCCATGACGCTCGTGACGACCGACCTCTACCGTTCCATCGCCTGGTTGGCCCTTGGGACGCTGACCGCGTTTGGATTGGGGTTGTGGCTGGCTTTGCGGCTGGCCAACCGGCTGACGTCCGCGGTTCAGGGCCTGGTCGCCCCGGCGCTTGCATTGGGCGAGGGCCGCACCGTCGAACTGCCCGGTACGCGGGTCAAGGAAGCCGAAGAGGTCGGGACGGCGCTCCTGCAGGCCTCGCGCATGCTGGCGCACGCGCAGCATCTGGCCCACTACGACCCGCTGACCGGCCTGTGCAATCGGGTGCTGTTTGGCGAAATGGTCTTGCGGGAACTGGCCGTGGCCCAGCGCAGCGGCGAGTCCTTTGCGATCCTGGCAATCGATCTTGATGGTTTCAAGGCGGTCAACGACATGCACGGGCACGCTGCCGGAGACACCGTCCTCAAGGAGGCCGCCGACCGCATGGCGCGCGCCATCCGGGTGTCGGACGTGGCGGCGCGGCTGGGCGGGGACGAGTTCGCCGTGCTGCTGATGGGCGCCGACCGGGATGACGCCCAGGCCGTGGCGGAAGCGCTGGTCGAAAGCCTGTCGTTGCCCTATCCGAACATCCGGGTGGCCGTGTCGGCCAGCGTAGGCATCGCCGTGTTTCCGCAGTCCGGCGTCACCATGCTGCAGCTGCTGGAGCGGGCCGACGTGGCGCTGTACCGGGCCAAAGGCCTGGGCAAGCGGCGGGTGGCGTCCGACCGCTGAGGCCCATCCGGCATGGGCGCTCAAGCGTCGTGGCGGGGGGCGGCGGGCGGTGCCAGGGCGGTCAGCACTTCGCCGGATTTCAGGCGATAGCGGCGATCGCCCAGGGCGATGACGCGTTCGCCTTCCGAGGTCCTGAGGATGTAGCGGGTGGTCGCCGCGCTGGCAGGCGGGCTGGCCTGGTCGGCCTGCGAAAACACTTCGATCCTGTAGAGTCGGCCGGATTCCGTCGTGGCAAGCACGTCGGTCAGCCTGCGTATGGAAATGGTCATGCGGCTCGCTCTCCAGTATTGGCTACACTCTCGTCGTTTTGGCGCGCGTTGCCCGGCGCGGGTCGTTGCTTGAATATCGGGCGATCGGAAACGGTAATGCAATTTGCTCCCAGCAGGAAGACGGCGACGTTCCTGGGATTGATGGCCGTGGTGCTTTGGGGCACCGTCGTCGGCCTGATCCGCAGCGTCAGTGAAAGTTTCGGCCCGATTGGCGGCGCAGCCCTGATCTATACGGTCGGATCGGTGTTTCTGGTCGTGCTGCTGGGTTTTCCCAAGTTGCGGGCGTTTCCGCGCTCGTATCTGCTGACCGGCAGCGTGCTGTTCGTTGCCTATGAAATCTGCCTGTCGCTTTCGCTCGGGTTTGCCATGAACCGCGGGCAGGCCATCGAGTTGGGCATCGTCAATTATCTGTGGCCTTGCTTCACGGTCATCCTGGCCATACTGATCAACGGCCAGCGCGCCGGGTTCTGGGTGGTGCCCGGCATCGCGTTGTCGCTTTGCGGCATTGTGTGGGTCGTCGGTGGCTCGGGCGGATTGTCCTGGGACCGCACGGTCACCAATATCTCGAGTAATCCCCTCAGTTATGGCCTGGCGTTCAGCGGCGCCATTATCTGGGCCGTGTATTGCAACGTCACCAAACGCTTTGCCGATGGCAAGAATGGGGTGGCGCTATTTTTCATGCTGACGGCGGCCGTGTTGTGGATCAAATACGGATTCAGCGCCGAGCCGGCCTTGCCGTGGCGCGGATCCAGCGTGCTGGA
This sequence comes from Achromobacter sp. NCFB-sbj8-Ac1-l, assembly GCF_052695805.1. Taxonomy (NCBI): domain Bacteria; kingdom Pseudomonadati; phylum Pseudomonadota; class Betaproteobacteria; order Burkholderiales; family Alcaligenaceae; genus Achromobacter; species Achromobacter sp. NCFB-sbj8-Ac1-l. Next base: position 1,834,520 of record NZ_CP199812.1, read on the forward strand.
ATTAGGCGTCACGGGGGCGGCCATGGCTGCCGGCTACGCGCTGTGGAACGTGGGAATACTCAAGGGCAACCTGACCCTGCTGGCCACCGCGTCGTATTTCACGCCCGTGCTGTCGACGTTCTTTGCGGCCCTGTGGCTGTCCACGGCATTGACGGCCGCGTTCTGGCAGGGCGTGGCCATGGTGACCGCCGGCTCGTTGATCTGCTGGGCAGCGACACGCGGCAGGCCTGCCCGGGGCGGCTAGCCCCGGTCAGCCGCCGGCAACGCTCAATCCATGACCATGGTCTGCGCCACGGCGTAGCCAAGCGGAATGAGCAACAGGGAAGCGAACAGGGAACTGACAATCGCCGCCGATAGTTTCAGCCAGGGCTCGGGCCCTGCGCTTTGCACCGTTTGAATCACCAACGCGACGATACCCACAACCATCAAACAGCTGATTACCACTGCTACGTAAGTCATGTTGTCTCCGTCCTCGCCTGATTAAAGGGATGCGGCCGCCGCTGCTGCGGTCTACATGTTTGGACTGATTGTGCGCCTGTATTCAAGCGGATGGCGCTAGGGTTTTCCTGGCACCCGATCGCGGTGTGGCGTATTTGCCTCGCAGGCTGCAGCATGGAATTCATGTGCGACGCAGCATTGGCAGCACGCCGCCGGGCAGGTGCTTTGCGCTACGATGGCGGCGTTGAATCACTCTCGAGTCTGCGAAATGCCGCAACGACTACGCCCGGGCACGCGCGCCACCCTGCAGGTCAGGCAATTGCTGCCCGGCCAGTTCGCCTGGATCATTACCTTGCTCGACCCCGAAACCGGCAATGTGCGGAGCACCAATTATTCCGAGCGGCGCTACGCCAGCCAGGATGAAGCTTCCGCCGCCGGCAAGGCCGCGGTCGTGGAATTCTTGGGCAATGAGCGCCAAAGCGGCCCGGAAGCCCCCAAGGAGGGCAGGCCGCCCCGGTCCTGACCCTGCGCGTTCCTCCCTCCCGAACCCTCGCAAGAGGGTTTTTTTTCGTCTGCGTGTTCCGAGGGAGCGCCTGGCGGGCACGGCAATTGCTGAAAAGCGGGCCGGCGCAATTGGCGCCGCCGAGGAGACCCGTCATGACCCTACTCAATCACCGGCCACCGGGCGCACCCGACGATGTGCCCCCCGACGATCCGTCGCTGCCAGGCAATCCGCGGCCTGACGACCCGCGTCCGGACACGAACCGCCCGCCCAATGATCCAGACGAGCCCGGTGTGACGCCGCCGCCGCCGGATCCCCGCGCGCCCGGCACGATCGACCTGGCCTGAACGTCAGCGAACGTCGCAACCCCGTTTTCGCAACATCAAGGAGGTTTACATGCGTTCCATTCTGCTATGGCTGCTGGGGGTACCTATTCCCATCATCATCCTGCTGGCGTTGTTCTGGCACTGATGACACCCGCTGGGTTTCCGCGGCGGCGCCGCCATCAGGCGCCGCTGCACACACAATGAACAAGGAATAACCATGGAAAACGCAACTTCGCCGGGCCAGCCATACGGTGGCGCGGCCTACGCCGGTGCAGTACCCGCGCGGGAATCGGCGGTGTCCGCCGTGTCCTGGGCGGCGGTGTTCGCGGGCGCGGTCATCGCGGCGGCACTCTCGCTGGCCCTGTTCGCAGGCGGCTCGGGCCTGGGCTTCCTGTCCGTCTCGCCTTGGGGCGGGGAAGGCATGTCCGCACCCGCGGTGGGCATCGGCATCATCGCCTGGATGCTGTTCACGCAGATCATCGCCTATGGCATCGGTGGGTACGTCGCGGGCCGCCTGCGCACCAAGTGGGTGGACGCGCATGTGGATGAGGTCTATTTTCGTGACACCGCGCACGGTTTCCTGGTTTGGGCACTGAGCGCGGTCGTCAGCGCGGCATTGCTGGGCTCGGCCCTGGCGACGCTGGCATCTGGCGCGGCCAAGGCTGGGGTGTCGGTGGCCGCAGGCGCGGGCGCGGCGGTCACGGCGACCGCCGCGGCGGGTGCCAGTGGCGGTGGCCTGGACAAGGCCAGCGACTACTTCACCGACGTGCTGCTGCGCTCTGATCGGCCCGACGCTGCTGGTGACAAGGCGGCATCGCGCGCTGAAGTCGGCCGCATCGTGGCCACCAGCCTCGCTCGCGGCGAGATGGTGCCCGCCGATCGCGATTACGTTGCCAAGGTGATCGCGGCGCAGACGGGCATGGATGCCGCCGCGGCGCAACAGCGTGTGGACCAGACCATCCAGAACGCCAAGAAGGCCGCCGACGAAGCCAAGCAGAAGGCGCGCGAAGCCGCGGATCAGGCGCGCAAGGCGGCTGCGGCATTTGCGTTGTGGGGATTCGCGTCGATGCTGATCGGCGCTTTCGTGGCCAGCCTGTGCGCCACGTGGGGCGGCCGTCGCCGCGATACGCTGCACAAGGTGTAGGCGCGCAGACGGCGGCGCGGCCCTTGGCCGAGGGCTGATGCCGCCGGAACCCCTGCGTCAAGAAACGCGCGCCCCAGGTGGCTTGGCTGCCTGGGGCGCGCGTTTTGCGTATCAGGGGCGGCGTTGCTGGAACATCCATTCCCGCCAGGGCTTGGCGGTCAACAGTTCCGGCGCGATGCGGTGGTCCATGCCGTCGTAAGTGATGAAGATCGGATGACCGCCGGCCGCGGCCAGCGCCTGGGCCCACACCTGGCTGCCTTCGTAGGGATTTTCCTTGTCGGCCGTCCCGTGCATCAGCATGAGCGGAATGCTGGCCAGGGGCTTGGCCAGCGACCGTTCAGGCGGCACGCCCGACATGGCCACGATGGCCGCGAAGCGGTGCGGCGAGGCGACGGCGGCATCCAGCGCGGCCGATGCCCCCATCGAGAAGCCCACCGCGTAGATGCGCCGGGTGTCCACGGGATGGTGCCTGGCGATGTCGTCGACCAAGCGCATGACGTCGGCCAGGTCCAGACCCGGTTTCGAGATACGCACGTCGTGCGCGTCCTTGGTGTAGTTGGCCGTGCGGCCCGGTGTCTGCGGCACCAGCACATACGCCGGGAAATCGCGGCGCGATGCCTCCGTGCCGAAGGTACGGGTGAAGGCGTTCAGGGGCGACAGATTATCCGTGCCGATGCCGCCCGAGCTATGAAAAATCACCACTAATGGGTATTTTTTGCCGGCGTCCTTGCCGCTCGCGGGCAGCGGAGAAACGAGCCGGTAGGGCAGCGCCGGTTTGCCCGAGCGCGCGAATTCGCCCGGCACGAAGGCATCGATCGGGGCCTGTTTGAAGGTTTCAACGGTTTGCAGCTGTTCGGCGGTGGGGGCGAACGCGGCGTGCGACGCCTGCACGCCGCCCGCGGCGGCCCAGGCACTTGTCGACAGCAGGCCGGCAATCAGGGCAAGGGCGGCCAGGGCCGGACGGGGGGCAGTTCCAGAATGGCGCAGGGGCATGTTGTGGGCGCTCTCTTTTCAGTGCTGCTGCTCTGTTTTGTGAAATGACTCGCGCCGCATTCTAGACCGCCCAATGCAAAAAGGCCTTCACTTGCGTGAAGGCCTTTTAAAAATTCTGGTGGCGCATCCCTGATTCGAACAGGGGACCTGCGGATTATGATTCCGTCGCTCTAACCGGCTGAGCTAATGCGCCATCTTTCCGTTGCGTAAAACCGTAGTTTCAAGCTTCAGTTCCAAACGAAGCTGAGCAACGAAGAACGAAATTCTAGCATGAAATTTTTTGGCAATGCAACTGGGTGGGGGCGTTTTTTTATCCCCCCGCCTCAGGCATCCCGCGCCAGCCGGATCCCCGAAAACTGCCACCTGGCCTCCGGCGGGAAGAAATTGCGATAGCTGGGTCGGATATGGCCGCGCGGGGTGGCGCAGGAGCCGCCGCGCAGCACGTATTGGTTGCACATGAACTTGCCGTTGTACTCGCCCACCGCCCCGGCGTCTGGCGTAAAGCCCGGGTAGGCGTCATAGCTGCTGGCAGTCCATTCCCAGGCGTCGCCGTACAGTTGCACGGGGCCGGCGGCCCCGAGCCGGGCGGGGGCGGGGCGAGGGTCGAGATGGCCGTTTTCCAGCAGGTTGGCGCGACTGGTATGGCTGCCGTCGGGCAGTTGCCGGGCGGCGTGCTCCCATTCCGCTTCTCGGGGCAGCCGCACGCGAGCCCAGCGCGCGTAGGCGTCGGCTTCGTAGTAGCTGATATGGGTGACGGGCGCCTGCAGTTCCAGTTCCTGCATGCCGCGTAGCGTGAACACCCGCCAGTCGTCGCGCTGGCCCTCCCAGTAGAGCGGGGCGCGCCAGCCTTCGGCGCACACCCGTTCCCAGCCCAGCGATAGCCATAATTCCGGGCGCCTGTAGCCGCCGTCGCGAATGAAGGCCAGGTACTCGTGCTGGGTCACCAGCCGGTCGGCCAGGTGAAAGGGCGTCAGCAGCACGTCGTGCGCGGGGCCTTCGTTGTCGAAGCCGAAGCCCTTGCCGTCATGGCCGATGCGCACCACGCCCCCGCTGTAGCGAGTCCAGCCGGCGGGGGTCCCGGGCGGCAGCGCCGGCGAGCCCGAGGCCACGTAGGCCGGCCTGAGCGGGTTGCCCGACAGCATGTGCTTGACGTCGGTCAGGATCAGTTCCTGGTGCTGCTGTTCGTGATTCAGTCCCAGTTCCAGCAAGGCATCGAAGGCTGGATCGTTGCCGCCCAACCGCGAGATCAATTCATGCATGGCGTTGTCGACATGCTGGCGGTAGTGCAGCACGTCCGCCAGTGGCGGGCGCGAGAGCAGGCCTCTTTGGGGGCGCGGGTGCTTGGCGCCGACCGCGTTGTAGTAGGAATTGAACAGCATCCGGTACTGCGGGTGAAACACGGTATAGGGTGGATGGAAATGCGTCAGCAGGAAGGTTTCGAAGAACCAGGTCGTGTGCGCCAGATGCCATTTGACGGGACTGCAGTCGGGCATGGATTGCACCTGGCAGTCTTCGGGACTCAAGGGTGCTGCCAGGGAGGTGCTGGTGGCGCGCACGGCATCGTACCGGTCGTGCTGGCCCGCTTGTCCGGCGGCGTAGGGGCCGTTGGCGGGATGGGTCAGCAGGCAGGCAGGTTCCATGGCGATCCTCCAGGGGCGGGTTGAGGGGGCAGGGCGTCAGGCACGGGCGCTGAATACCGAGAACCAGCCGCGCGCATCCGACCAGTGTTCGACGTCGTGATAGCCCGCACTGTGCAGCAGGTCGGTGAAGGCCTGGGGCGTGAACTTGTACGAGTTTTCCGTATGGATGCGTTCGCCTGCCGCGAAGCGCCGTTCGCCGCCGGGCCAACTCACGGTGACGGGGCGCTGCGTCTGCAGGTGCATCTCGATGCGCGACTGCTCGCTGTTGAACAGGGCCACATGGCGCCACTCGCCTATGTCGAAGTCCGAGCCCAGCAACGTGTTGACGTGCCGCAGCAGGTTCAGGTTGAAGGCGCCGGTCAGGTGCAGGGCATCGTCGTAGGCGGGTTCAAGCACTTGCCGGGACTTGACCCGGTCCACACCCACCAGCAAGCCGCCGCCTTCGCATTGACGCCGGATGCGTTGCAGCATGGCGCGCGCGCTGTCCGGGTCGAGGTTGCCGATACTGGACCCCGGGTAGAAGAACAGGCGCTGTTCAGGCGCAATGCCGGCCGGCAGTGACAACGCCTGGGAAAAGTCCTGGCCGATCGCGGTGATGCGCAGTTCCGGGTATGACAGACGGAGCCGCCGCACGGCCGCCTGCAGATAGTCGGCGGAGATGTCGATGGGCACGTAATGGCGGGGGCGCAGGTTGGCGAACAGGCGTTCTGCCTTGACGCAATCGCCCGCGCCCAGGTCTATCAGCGTCTGCACGGGGCCGACACGGCGGGCGATGTCCTGGCCGTGCCGTTCGAATATCTCGGCTTCGCAACGGGTCGGGTAGTACTCGGGCAACTGGGTGATGGCGGTGAACAGCGAAGAGCCGAGCGCGTCGTACAGGTATTTGGGATCGATATGGGCGGGGTGGTCCAGCAGGCCACGGCCCAGTTCGTGCTGCTCGGCGCTGATGGGCTGCGGCTGGGGCGCGAGGAAACTTGGCGCGGCGCCGGCAAGAAGTGCGGAGGGGGAGACCATGCGTTCAGTTCCTTTTTGAGGCGGGTGAAGCGCATTGCAAAGGCTTATTGTGGCGGCCAGAGGGGTTCTGATGTCAAGTCTAAGCCTCTGAAATGCAATGGACTTTTACGAAATCGAGGGGGCGGCGGCGACGTTCGGCCCGGTGTGTCCCCGTGGGCACCCGCATGCGGGCTGGCCGATGAGGGCCGTGGTCCTCAGCAAGTTCCGCGCCATTGAAATATCGGTTAACGGCTGGTTGCGAAAGCTCGGGGCGGGAGCACGCCGACAAGGTCACAATGGGGGCATGGCCTGGCGGAGCGATGGCTCCGCACCGTGCCGCCCGCATCGCGTGATGGCTTGCGCGCAACCGGGGGCAGGGCAGGCCCAACCCGCAACTACGCAATAGGAGCGACTATGAATAGAAAGAACCAGCGCGCTGAAATGGCCCTGCATCGCGATCGGGTGAGCGACAGCTTGCACGAGCTGCTTGCCGGCACTGAAGACCTTTTGCGTTCGACGGCTTCCTATACGGGTTCGGAAATCGAAGCGGCCCGTTCGCGCCTGAAGCGCCAGTTGGCCGAGGCGCGTGAATCCGCTGGCGATTGGGAAGGCGCCGCGCTCGACCGGGCGCGCCGCGCCAAGGCCTATGCCGACGAATACGTCCATGAAAACGCCTGGAAGTCCGTGGGCGTGGCCACGCTGGTGGGGGTGTTGCTGGGCTGCTGCCTGCTGGCCAACCGGCGCTAGGCAAGGCGCGCCATGAGGCCGCCACCGCTTTACCAACGGGCCGCTTGCGGCCCGTTGTCGTGGCGCGCCGGATGGCGGCGGGGGTTGCGCGCCGCGGCGCTGGCGTGCGTTGCCGCCATGCTGGCCGCCTGCGCCAGCGTGCCCGACGCGCAAGAACGCGCGGCACGCAAGGCGCAGGCAGGCCTGTCGGCCGATGCCGCCCAGGACAGCTACCGGCGCGGCCACGATATCGCCGCCAGCCCGGACACGCCCAAAGATGATTTCCTGGCCCGCCACCTGGCAGTCGAAGAAGCGGTCAGCGGCGCGCCGCTGGTGGCCGGCAATCGGGTACGCCTGTTGGCCGACGGCCCCAGCACCTACCAGGCCATGTTGCGCTCGATCGCTCAGGCGCGGCGCTACGTGCACATGGAAACCTACATTTTTGACGACGACGAAGAAGGCGCGCGCTTTGCCGAGGCCTTGATCGCGGCACGCAATCGTGGTGCCGATGTCGCCCTGATGGTGGACGCGGTGGGCACGATCAAGACGCCCGACGCGCTGTTCCAGCGCTTGCGCGACGCGGGCGTGCAGGTGGCGGTGTTCAATCCCGTCAGTCCCGTCAACGGCAGCCGGGCAGGCTGGTCGCCCAACCAGCGCAATCACCGCAAGATACTGGTGGTGGACGGCAAGGTCGGTTACCTCGGCGGCATCAACGTCAGCGGCGTCTATGCCTCGTCGCCTTCAGGCGGGCGCGGCGGTTCGGGCAGCATGGGCAACGGTCCCGACGCCAAGAATACGGACGCTCGCGCCGCACCCTGGCGCGACACCCACCTGCGCATCGAGGGGCCCGCGGTGACCCAATTGGAAGCCGTGGTGCGCGCGGGCTGGGAATCGCAGGCCAAGGAACCGCTCAAGGGCGGCGGCGAGGTGATCGCGCCGCCCGCCACGGGTCCGACGCGGGTGCGGATACTGTCCAACCAGCCTGACCGCAGCGATGGCTACACGGTCTACCTGACGCTGATGTCGGCGTTTGAAAGCGCGCAGAAGTCCATCCACATCACCATGGCGTACTTCGTGCCGGACCCGGCGTTCGTCGATGTGCTGGTTGCCGCCGCGCAGCGCGGCGTGGATGTGGTGCTGGTGCTGCCGGGGTTCAGCGATTCGTCGCTGGTGTTCAATGCCGGCCGTTCGCATTACGGCAAGCTGCTCAAGGCGGGCGTGACCATCCATGAGCGGCGCGATGCGCTGCTGCACGCCAAGACGGCGGTGGTGGACGGGGTCTGGTCCACCGTGGGGTCCAGCAACATGGACTGGCGCAGCTTTGCCCTGAACTACGAGGTCAACGCGGTGGTGCTGGGGGCGGATTTCGCCACTGAAATGGAAGCGCTGTTCCAGCGCGACGTGGCCGATTCGGTGCGCATCACGCCCGAGGCCTGGCGGGCCCGGGGCGTGGACGACCGGTTCATGGAGTTCTTTTCGCGGATGTTCGAGCGCTGGCTGTAGCGGCCGTCAGGCCGGCGCAGCCTGCGGCGGATGGGCCATCGCACGTTCCTGCGCCAGCGCGGTGCTGATGTCGTGCGTGGGCTGGAACGAATTGGCCTGCGCCATGGCCCAGCCGGCGCGGAACACCTGGTGGCGGAATTCGCCGCGCAGCAGCTCGCCGGGAGCCAGTTCGGGGAACAGCGCCGACAGCAGGCGGATCTCGCTGGACGAGATGCGGCGGGCGATATGGTGCGGCCGCAGCTGGCCCGGATGCGTCAGGCCGGCAGCGGCCAGCAACTCGGCCAACGCATGCAGCGTGTTCTTGTGGAAGTTGGCCACGCGCTGGGCCTTGTCCGGCACCACCAGCGCGCGCTGGCGCAGCGGGTCCTGGGTCGTTACGCCGGTCGGGCATTTGCCGGTGTGGCAGGCCTGCGCCTGGATGCAGCCGATGGCGAACATGAAGCCGCGCGCGGCGTTGCACCAGTCGGCGCCCATGGCCATGACGCGGGCCATGTCGAACGCGGTGATGATCTTGCCCGAGGCGCCCAGCTTGATGCGGTCGCGCAGGTTCACGCCGATCAGGGTGTTGTGCACCAGGCGCAGGGCTTCGCGCAGCGGCGTGCCCACATGGTCGACGAATTCCACCGGCGCGGCGCCGGTGCCGCCCTCGGCGCCGTCGACCACGATGAAGTCGGGCGTGATGCCGGTTTCGAGCATGGCCTTGACGATGGCGAACCATTCCCAGGGGTGGCCCACGCAGAACTTGAAGCCAACCGGCTTGCCGCCCGACAGTTCCCGCAGGCGGGCCACGAACCTCATCAGGCCGATGGGCGTGTCGAAGGCCGAGTGGCTGGCCGGTGAATTGCAGTCCTGCCAGGCGACCACGCCGCGCGCTTCGGCGATTTCGGGCGTGACCTTGCCGGCGGGCAGGATGCCCCCGTGGCCTGGCTTGGCGCCTTGCGACAGCTTGATCTCGATCATCTTCACCTGCGGCGTACAGGCATTCTTGATGAAGGCTTCTTCGGAAAACGCGCCGTGCTCGTCACGGCAGCCGAAGTAGCCCGAGCCGATGTTCCAGACCAGGCTGCCGCCCGGCTGGCGGTGGTAGCGGCTGATGCCACCTTCGCCCGTGTCGTGCGCGAAATTGCCTTGGCGCGCGCCTTCGTTCAGGGCCAGCACGGCGTTGGCCGACAGGGCGCCAAAGCTCATGGCCGACACGTTGAAGGCCGACATCGAATAGGGCTGGGTACAGTCCGGCCCGCCGACGGTGACACGGAAATCGGTATCGCGGATGTGGGTGGGCGACATGGAATGGTTGATCCATTCGTAGCGGTCGCCGTAGACGTCTTCCTGGGTGCCGAAGGGGCGCTTGTCGATCTCGCGCTTGGCGCGCTGGTACACGATCGAACGTTGCGCGCGCGAGAACGGCGATGCCTGGGTGTCGTCTTCCAGGAAGTATTGGCGAATCTCGGGGCGGATGAATTCGAACAGAAAGCGCAGGTTGCCCAGCACCGGGTAATTGCGGCGGATGGCGTGGCGCGTCTGGATCAGGTCGTAGACGCCCAGGGCCCCCAGCATGGCCAGCGGGATGGCGGCCCACAGCCATCCGAGCGAGTCCGTGGCGGCCAGCACGGTGGTCACGGCGGCGCCCGCCAGGGTCAAGATAAAGGCCGTGAAGCGGCCGGCAATCCATTGCATGTCCATCTCCGTGTTGCGGAATGCAGCAACCTTACACCACGGCGGACGTAAAAATGCCCCCTGGCAGGGGGCATTGCTGGAACAGTGTTTTTCAGCAGCTGGATGCCGCGGGCGTCTTTTCGACCGCCAGGCCGAACAGCGGGCGCAGGCGCACGCCCAGGGCGCTGCCCGCGAAAGCGGCCGGCAACCACAGCCAGGCGTGCAGGCTGCCCGACAGGATGCCGCTGAAATACGCGCCAATGTTGCAGCCGAAGGCCAGGCGTGCGCCGTAGCCCAGCAGCAGGCCGCCGATGACCGCGCCGGCCAGCGAACGGGCGGGCACCTTCCAGACAGGCGCGAACTTGCCGGCGGCGCTGGCCGCGGCCAGGGCGCCCAGCATCAGGCCGATGTCCATGACCGTGGTCACGTCCTGGCGCAGCGGCGCGCCCAGGGCGGCCTGCTTGCTCCAGTAGGCCCAGGTGGCCACGTCGCCGCCCATGGCATCCAGCGCCTTGGCGCCCCACAGCGCGAAGGCCGACGTGATGCCCCAGGGGCGGCCGGCCAGCGCCAGCGTGGCGAAGTTCAGTACCACCAGGGCCACGCCGCCCCAGATCAGCGGCCAGGGGCCTTGCAGCAGCGACGCCGGCCGGGCCGTGCGCGAGGCGAACGACACCACGTGGCCGTGGCGGCGTTTTTCCAGGACGGTAGCGATCCAGGCGATCAGGGCAAACACCGCCAGGTTGGCGATGATCGCGGGCGCCAGGCCCCAGGTCTTGATGAGCGAGGTGGGTGCCAGCGCGGGCAGGGTCGACCACCAGCCGAAGTTGGCGGTGGCGATGACCGAGCCGATGATGAAGAACAACAGCGTGACCAGCATGCGCGTATTGCCGCCGCCCACCGCGAACAGCGTGCCCGAGGCGCAGCCGCCGCCCAGCTGCATGCCGATGCCGAACAGGAACGCGCCCAGCAGCACCGAAACGCCCGGGGGCGACACCAGGCCGTTGACGGGCTGGCCGAACAGCGAGCCCTGCGCAAGGAACGGGAAGAACAGCAGCACGCCCACGGCCAGCATGAACATCTGCGCGCGCAGCCCGGCGCCGCGGCGATCCGACACGAATACGCGCCACGCCTGGGTGAAGCCGAACGAGGCGTGGTAGAGCGCCACGCCCAGCAGCGCGCCAACTATCCACAACGCGCCCTGGCGCCAACTGACCGTCTGGTTCAGGTACAGGGCGCCGGCCAGCACCAGCAGCAGTGCAATCCAGAGCGGCTTGCGGTTGATCTGGATGGGCGGCAGCGCCGACGGCAAGGGCAGGGTGGAGGCGTGGGTGCTCATGGGCGAGTCCGGGGAAAATCGGTCAGTCAATGCAAACGGGCGCGTCGCCGCACCCGTCATCGTGGATCAAGTCTAAAGGGCAGCGAACATTTCTCAAAGCATCTATTTATGCTTCTTTAATAACTATTAATAATATAGGGGCTCGCCTTGGCGAGCGCTACGAAATCGGGTGGGCGCTGATCCAGGCCACCAGCACGCTGACTGTCAGGACGGACAAGACGGTGGACACCAGGATCGCGCGCGACGTGACGCGGGCGTCGCGGCCATACATCTTGGCCAGCATGAACGGGCCGGTGCCAATCGGCAGGGCGCTCATCAGCACCGCGGTCCAGGCCCACAGCGGCGGCATGGAAAACACCTGGAAGGCCAGCAACGCCGTCACGGCCGGTTGCAGCAGCAGTTTGCCGGCGACCAGCCGCAGCACGCCCGGACCGGCGCTGGCGGTTTCGGTCTGCGCCAGGAACAGGCCAATGGTCACCAGCGCGCAGGGGCTGGCCGACGCGCCCAGCAGTGCTACGTAGCGGTCCACGCCATCAGGCAGCGGCACGCCGGTGCCGGCCCAGGCCAGACCCAGCACCGGTGCGGCCAGCAGCGGATTGCGCATCAGCGCCCGGCCGACCTTCAGCAGCGTGGCGGGCAGGCTGGGCGCCTGTTGGCGGTCGAATTCGATCAAGGCGATGGCCACGCCGAACAGTACGCTGGCCGTCAGCAGGGTGGTGAAGGCCGCGGGCGCCAGGCTTTCGGCGCCGAACAGTGCCAGGCACAGCGGAATGCCCATGTAGCCGGCGTTGGCGTATGAGGCGGCCAGCCCCTCGATGCTGCGGTCGGTCAGGCCGGTGGGGCCGCGCTTGCGTGGCACGAACGACACCAGGAAGGTCACGGCGATGCCGCCGGCGAACGCGCCCACGAAACCCCAGTGCGCCATGCGCGTCAGGTCCACCTGCGTCATGGCGCGAAACAGCAGCGCCGGCAACGACAGGTAGACCACGTAGCGGTTCAGGGCGTCGGTGGCGCCAGCCCCCAGCACGCGCCACCGCGCCGCCAGCCATCCGGTCAGGATCAGCGCAAAGACCGGCAGGGCGGCGGTGATGACGGCATTCATGGCGGCATGAGAGGGGGGGCGAAAAGCCGGTCATTCTACCGGGCGGACGCCGGCCGCGCGGATCGCGTCACCAGCAGGATGCCCAGCGCCGCCAGCGCCATGCCGGGCCAGGCGAGCGGCGGAATCGGCTCTTGCAGCACCAGCAGGGCGATGACGGCCGTGGTGGGCGGTACCAGGAAGAACAGGGCGGACACGCGGGACGCCTCGCCATGGCGGATCATCGCCAGCAGCAACGTGATCGCGACCAGCGAATTGCCGACCACCAGATAGGCCAGCGAGCCCAGCAGCGGTCCGGTCCACTCGATTTGCATGGGTTCCAGCCACCAGGCCAGCGGTGCGCTCACCAGCAGTCCCACCGTGTATTGCACGGTATTGGACGTGACGGGATGGGTCTGCACCCCGAAGCGCTTTTCGTACAGCGTGCCGCTGGTGATGCACAGCAGGGCGGCCACGGCGAACGCCAGGCCCAGTGGCGACGCCAGGTCGACCGAGGCCTTGGATACGATGACCAGCGCGGCGCCGCACACGCCCAGTCCCAGGCCGGCCCAGCGCCGCGCATCGACGCGTTCGTGCGCGATGGCCGGTGCCAAGAGGCCGATCAGGATGGGTTGCAGCGATGTGATCAGCGCGACGCCGCCGGCCGACATGCCGTGCTTGAGTGCCAGGTAGGTAAAGCAGAAATAGCCCGCCTGCAGCAGCAGGCCGACCATGGCCAGGTGGCCCCAGGCGCTGGCGCCGCGCGGCAGCGGCGGGCGCAACGCCAGCAGCAGCGGTGCCAGCAGCAGCAGCACGCAGGCGTAGCGCAGCGCCAGGAAGGTCATCGGGTCGGCATAGGCCAGCCCGACCTTGAGCACCACGAAGCCGCTGGACCACAGCAGCAGGAAAAGCGCGGGGGCGAATTTCAACCAGGCGGGCGTGGCGGCTTGCGGCATGGGCATGGGCGAGGGGAGGCCAGCCGCGATCGTACGCCTGTTTCACCGGGGAGCCATCCCTGCGAAAATGAGGGCAACGCAATCATGGACAGCGGCGACGCGAAGGAAAACAACATGGCCAGCGAAAAACCGGCGGTACGCATCTCTCTGGGAACCTGGGACCGCCTGCGCGACGACGCCTCGTCGGTGCGCTATGAAGTGTTCGTGATCGAACAGAACGTGCCGCCCGAAGTCGAGATGGACGATGACGACGCGGTCTCGGTGCACGCCGTGGCCTATGCCGCCGACGGCACGCCGCTGGGCACCGGGCGCCTGTTGCCCGACGGCCACATCGGCCGCATGGCCGTGCACAAGCGGGCGCGCGGCCTGGGCGTGGGCGGCCTGTTGCTCGATGCCCTGATCGGGCAGGGCCACGGCGACGGCCACCGCATGCTGGTGCTGCACGCGCAAACCCACGCCAAGGGCTTCTACGAAGCGCACGGTTTCCGCGTGGAAGGCGAGGAGTTCATCGAGGCCGGCATTGCGCACGTCGTGATGACGCGGGTGCTGGCTTAAGGCGGGGACCCGGCCCGCGATGCGGCGGGCCGGCGACCTGGCTTCGGGTTGGCGGCAGAGCCGTCAGCAGAAAAGAAAAAACCCCGGTCGCATTCGCGAACGGGGTTTTTCTTGGCGCATCACGACAGGTACCTCGTGATGTAATAATTGGTGCCCAGGAGAGGACTCGAACCTCCACACCTTGCGGCACATGGACCTGAACCATGCGCGTCTACCAATTCCGCCACCTGGGCGCTGTTGCTTCACATTTCGCGGCGCTTGTCGTTGGCTTTTCAGCTAGCGGCTTGCGTTTCGTTTCGTGTTCAGCAGCAGAGGAACGAGATTATGCATACTTTTTTTAAAGTGTGCAAGTCGTGCGGCATTTTTTTCATTTTTTTTGGATTTTTTTTGAAGGCGTCGCTTTCGCTATAGTGTCGCCCCATGTCTCGTACTGTCTGCCTGCGCTGCAAGCGCCCTGAATCCCATTGCCTGTGCGCCTTGATTCCCTCGTTGGCGCCGCGCACGCGCGTGCTGGTGTTGCAGCACCCCAGCGAAGCGCGCCATGCGTTGAACACGGCCCGACTGGCGGTGCTGGGGCTGGCGGGCGGGCGCCGGCTGGTGGGGGAGTATTTTCGGCCCGAGCAATGGGCCGAGCCGGGCTGGGCGTCGCATGTGCTGTTTCCGGGCGAGGGCGCCCAGGTGCTGCAGCCGGGCTGTGCGGCAGCCCGTGGCGGACCGGTGCAGTTGATCGTGCCGGACGGCACCTGGACCCATGCACGCAAGCTGCTGCACATCAATCCCGAATTGGCCGCGCTGCCGCGAGTGATGCTGCCCGCCGGATTGACGACGCGCTATCGGGTCCGGCATGCCGACATCCCCGGCGCCCTGTCCACCATCGAAGCGGTAACCCATGCGCTCAATGCGCTGGAGGCGCCGCACCACTTCGATGCCTTGCTGCGGCCGTTCGAAGCGCTGATCGACGGGCAGATCGAAGGCATGGGCGCGGACCTGTATGCGCGCCATCACCTCAATAGAAAGGTGCCCCGGCGCTGAGCGGGCGTGGCGGGGATAGGGCGCCAAACATGCTGGGGCGCGCCGCAAAGCAAAAGCCCCGGCAATCTTTCGATTACCGGGGCCTTCAACTTTTTAATCAACGCCGCTTGCATCGTGATGCCAGCCGCCTTGATCGGAATTCCGTGGTGCCCAGGAGAGGACTCGAACCTCCACACCTTGCGGCACATGGACCTGAACCATGCGCGTCTACCAATTCCGCCACCTGGGCACTGAGAGATTTCGGTAAAGACTTTGTGATACGCTGCCGCTCAGTTGCATGGGTTTTGTTTTTCACATTACCGATGCTGCCGGTGCAGTCAGAAATCACAAAACAGTATGTAGTTAAAAAATCAATCTACAATCCGTCTCGACCACTTCTGCTTCAGTGTTCAGCCTTGGGCGAACCACAGAAGCTGCGCATTATATACGGAAAATTTAGCTTTGGCAAAACGATCGAATAACGAATCGAACAACAACAGATCCACTCCGTTGCCGGAAGCGCCGCCTGACTTCGACCCCGATGTCCCGTCCCGTGAAGCCATCCTGAAAGCGCTGCGATCCGCGGGGGCGCCGTTGTCACCCGTGGAGCTGGCCGAGCGCATGGGCGTGGAGCGTCCCGCGACGCTGGTGGGTTTCGAACGCCGCCTGGGCGCCATGGAGCGCGACGGCCAGTTGATGCCCAACCGCAAGGGTGTCCTGCTGCTGGCGACCAAACTGGATTTCGTCGCCGGCAAGGTGCTGGGTCACCGCGACGGTTTCGGTTTCCTGTTGCGCGACGACGGCGGGCCGGACCTGTTCCTGTCGCCGCGCGAAATGCTCAAGGTACTGCATGGCGACCGCGTGCTGGTCAAGCCCACGGGCGAATACCGGGGCAAGCCGGAAGGCACCATCGTCGAAGTCATCGAGCGCCGCACCAACAAACTGGTGGGGCGCTTCCTGCATGAGCACGGCCTGTCCATCGTGGTGCCTGAAGACCAGCGCATCAAGCACGACATCCTGATTCCTCCCAGCGACACCAATGGCGCCCAGCATGGGCAGGTGGTGGCGGTCGAGATCATGGAGCAGCCCACCCGCCATACGCAGCCGCTGGGCCGCGTAGCCGAAGTGTTGGGTGAAATCGATGATCCGGGCATGGAAATCGAGATCGCGGTGCGCAAGTTCGACGTGCCCGTGGAATTCTCGGAAGCCGCGCGCAAGCAGGCCGCCCGCCTGCCCGACGTGGTGCGCAAGAGCGACCTGAAAGATCGCGTCGACCTGCGTGACGTGCCGCTCATCACCATCGATGGCGAAGATGCGCGCGACTTCGACGACGCCGTCTACTGCGAAGCCGTCGAACTGGGTACCGGCCAGCGCAAGCGTCCCGGTTGGCGCCTGCTGGTGGCCATTGCCGACGTCAGCAATTATGTGCGTCCCGGCGACGCCCTGGACGACGACGCGGTCGAGCGCGGTACCAGCGTGTACTTTCCGCGCCGCGTGATACCGATGTTGCCCGAATCGCTGTCCAACGGCCTGTGTTCGCTGAACCCGGACGTCGACCGCCTGGTGCTGGTCTGCGACATGGTGATCCCGGCGACCGGCGCCAAGGCCGGCACGGTCACGGCATACCAGTTCTATAACGCGGTCATGCATTCGCACGCCCGCACCACCTATACCAATATCTGGGCTGCGCTGCAGCAGCCTGGCGGTCCGGCCGCCCATGCCATGCGCGCCGTCATGCCGCAGGTGCAGAGCCTGTACGAGCTCTATCACCTGCTGTCGCAGAGCCGCAAGAAGCGCGGCGCCATCGACTTCGACACGGTCGAGACCAAGATCGTCTGCAACGAGCTGGGCCGCATCGAACAGATCGTGCCGTCGGTGCGCAACGATGCCCACAAGCTGATCGAAGAGTGCATGCTGGCCGCCAACACCTGCGCGGCCGACTTCATGACGCGCAGCAAGCATCCCGGCCTGTACCGCATTCACGAAGGCCCGACACCCGAGCGCCTGCAGTCGCTGCGCGAATTCCTGCGCACCATGGGCCTGTCGCTGGGCGGGGGCGAGACGCCCACGGCCAAGGACTATGGTGATTTCCTGGATTCGGTACGTGGTCGTCCCGACTACCAGCTGCTGCAGACCATGTGCCTGCGCTCGATGCAGCAGGCCATCTACAGCCCCGATAACCTGGGTCACTTCGGCCTGGCCTATCCCGGCTACAGTCACTTCACCTCGCCGATCCGTCGTTATCCCGATCTGCTCACGCACCGCGTGATCAAGGCCCTGCTGGCCGGGCAGCGCTACGTGCCCAGCCTGGAGGACCAGCCGGTCGTCATCGGCCGTACCCAGCGCGAGCACGAACACGCCATCTGGGAAAAGATGGGCCTGGTGCTGTCGGCCAGCGAACGCCGCGCCGACGAGGCCTCCCGCGATGTCGAGGCCTGGCTCAAGTGCTGGTTCGTCAAAGAACGCGTGGGCGAAGACTTCAGCGGTACCGTCACGGGCGTGGCCAGCTTCGGCATCTTCGTCACGCTCGACACCCTGCACGTGGAAGGGCTGGTGCACGTGTCGGAACTGGGCGGCGAATACTTCCAGTTCAACGACGCGCTGCACGAGCTGCGCGGCGAACGCACGGGCATGCGCTATCGCCTGACCGACAAGGTCCAGGTGCAGGTGTCGCGCGTGGACCTGGAAGCGCGCCGCATCGAGTTCCGCCTGGTGCAGGGCACCAGCTTCGACGCCCTGCGCAAGGCGGCGGCCCGCGGCCCCGACGAGGGTCCGCGCCGCGTGAAGAAGGCGGCGGCGCCCAAGCCGGCCGCACTGAAAGGGCAGACCGCCAAGGAGCGGCGCGCCGAGGCCAAGAAGGCCGGCAAGCCGGCCAAGGCCCCCCAGCGCGCCGCGCCGGCCAAGAAAGCCGTGCGCAAGCGCCACTGACCCGACAGCGTCCGGTCTTGCGGCAAGCCCGCGGGCCGGACGTGGGACAAGCGCCCCATAAGGGGTAACATTGCGCCTATGGCCGGACCCGTCCGGCGGCCCGCTCCGCTCTGGGGCGGGTATTCGTTTTTCTAAAGGTATTGCATTTATGGCGTCGACCCAAGTTCTTGCCGGGTTTCACGCGGTGGTCGCGCGGCTGCGCCACGCGCCCGAGTCGATCAAGGATATTTACGTAGAAGCGTCGCGCCGCGACAAGCGCATGCAGACGTTCATCGAACAGGTCGAAAAGGCCGGCTGCCGCCTGCACCCGGTGCCCATGGAACGCCTGGACGGCCTGGCGCGCGGCACCCGCCACCAGGGAGTGGTGGCGCTGGCCGACGAACGCCAGCTGGCGGTCGACGTCGACGAAGTGCTCGACGTCATCGAAGGCCCGCCGCTGCTGCTGATTCTTGATGGCGTGACCGACCCCCACAACCTGGGCGCCTGCCTGCGCACAGCGGACGCCGCCGGCGTGCACGCCGTCATCGCGCCGCGCGACCGCGCGGTGGGCTTGAATGCCACCGTGCAGCGCGTGGCCTGCGGCGCGGCCGATACCGTGCCTTACCTGATGGTCACCAACCTGGCGCGCACGATGCGCAGCCTGAAAGACCGCGGTGTGTGGCTGGTGGGCACCGACGACCAGGCCACCGACAGCATGCACAAGATCGACGCGCGTCAGCCGATGGCCTGGGTCATGGGCGCCGAAGGCGAGGGCATGCGCCGCCTGACTCGCGAAACCTGCGACCAACTGGTCAATATCCCCATGCTGGGTTCGGTCGAAAGCCTGAACGTCAGTGTGGCCAGCGCCGTGTGCCTGTACGAGACCGTGCGCCAGCGCCAGGACTGATCCCACGCTGTTTTTTTGGTACTTCCTTTTTCGTAGCCCATTCTTTTCCGCGTAGCCCATCATGCACCAGAACGGCTTTACCACCACGATCCTCCATTCCGACCGCCAGCAATCCGTCGAGCACGGAGCGGTGCACAAGCCGATGCATCCCTCGTCCGAGTTCGCCTACGACGACGCCCGCGAGCTGGCCGCGGTGTTCCAGGGCAAGGCGGGGTTCACCTACGCACGCCAGGGTACGCCGACCACCACGGCGCTCGAAGCCAAGATCAACCACATGGAAGGCGGCAAGGGCACCGTCAGCTTCTCCACGGGCATGGCCGCGCTGGCCGCGATCTTCACCACCTTGCTGCGCCGGGGCGATCACCTGGTCTCCAGCCAGTACGTATTCGGCAACACCAACAGCCTGTTCGGGACGCTGCAGGAACTGGGCGTCGAGATCACCTTCGTCGACGCGACCGATTCCGCGCAAGTACGCGCGGCCATCCAGCCCAACACGCGCATGGTGTTCACCGAGACCATCGCCAACCCCGGCACGCAGGTCGCGGACCTGGCCGTCATCGGCGAGATCTGCCGTGAAAAGGGCCTGGTCTATGTCGTCGACAACACGCTGACGTCGCCGTGGATGTTCCGGCCGTCCACCGTGGGGGCTTCGCTGGTCATGAATTCGTTGTCCAAGTACATCGGCGGTCATGGCAACGCGCTGGGCGGCGCGGTGACCGACACGGGCCTGTACGACTGGTCGAACTACGCCAATATCTACGACACCTACCGCAAGGGTTCACCCACCAGCTGGGGCCTGACCCAGATCAAGAAGAAGGGCCTGCGCGACATGGGCGGCACGCTGGCGGCCGAACCCGCGCACCGCATTGCCGTGGGCGCCGAGACGCTGGCGCTGCGCATGGCCAAGCATTGCGCCAATGCGCTGGCGCTGGCGCGCTTCCTGCAAGAGCACCGCGGCGTGGCCAAGGTGCATTACCCCGGACTGGCCAGCCACGCGCAGCACGCGCGCGCCGCGGCACTGTTCGGTTCGCGTTTCGGTGGACTGCTGGGCGTGGAGCTTGCCGACGGCGTCGATTGCTTCGACTTCCTGAACCGCCTGCGCGTCGTGCTGATGGCCACCCACCTGGGCGACACGCGCAGCCTGGCGCTGCCCGCCGCGCACACCATCTACTACGAGATGGGCGCGGAACGCCGCAAGCAGATGGGCATCGCCGACAGCCTGATCCGCGTGTCCGTGGGCATCGAAGACGAAGCCGATCTGCTGTTTGATTTCGATCAGGCGCTCAACGGCTGCCTGCCGGGATAATCCACGGGGAGCGCCGGTGCGTCAGCGCGCCGGCCGAACAGGGCAGGAACCCATGCTGATACAGATTGCCGAAGTCTTCTCTCCGATCGAGGCGGCCGATATCCGCCGCCGCCTGGACGCTGTCGACTGGGTCGACGGCAAGGTCACGGCGGGCTACCAGTCCGCCGAGGTCAAGCGCAACCGCCAATTGCCCGAACAGCATCCGCTGGCGCAGGAACTGGGCAACCTGATCCTGCAGCGCCTGGCAGTCAACAACCTGTTCATGTCGGCGGCCTTGCCGCGCAAGATCTTCCCGCCGCTGTTCAATCGCTACGAAGGGGGCGAGGCCTTCGGCTATCACGTCGACAACGCCGTGCGTGGCGTCACCGGCACGGCCGAACGCGTGCGCACCGACCTGTCCGCCACGCTGTTTTTCTCGGACCCTGATTCCTATGACGGCGGCGAGCTGGTCATCGACGATACGTACGGCCCGCGCGCCGTGAAGCTGCCTGCCGGGCACATGGTGCTGTATCCAGGCACCAGCCTGCACAAGGTCAACCCGGTGACGCGCGGCGCCCGCGTGAGCTCGTTCTTCTGGATGCAAAGCCTGGTGCGCGAAGACAGCCAGCGCGCCTTGCTGCTCGACATGGACGTGGCCATACAGCGCTTGAACCAGGACACGCCGGGCCATGCGTCGATCGTTCAGCTGACCGGCATCTATCACAATTTGCTGCGCCGCTGGGTCGACGTCTGACGCTGTTCCAGAACGCGTTGCGGGGGTGTCGCGCAAACCCCGAAATGCGCGTTTTTGTTTATTGCGAAAAGACCTAAAAGCTAGTATTGGTGCGGGTTGTGGTGAGGTTTTCGCTTGACAGCCGCTCTACGCCAAGGCCTAATACACGTCTGCGTCGCTGACGGTTTGAGGGCTTGAAAGTCCTTGAAACCCAAGCGGCGCAGCAGTTTAAAAGTTGTGCTTTGCAGCGCAAGAAAAAGTTTATCCACTAGTCTGTTCGTCGTTTGTCGGGTCTTCGCGTCAAGTCGTGGCCTTCCCATGACAGCCATGAACTGCACTCCCGGCAGACTCCATACCTTGTGAGGGGTACACCTGAATGAACAAAACCGAACTCATCGATCACATCGCCAGCAAGGCCGATATCTCCAAGGCTGCCGCCGGTCGTTCGCTCGACGCCCTGATCGGTGCCGTCAAGACCACCCTGAAGAAGGGCGGTACGGTCACCCTGGTGGGCTTTGGCACGTTTGCCGTGTCGGCTCGCGCAGCTCGCACCGGCCGCAACCCGCGCACGGGTGAAACCATCAAGATCAAGAAGGCCAAGGTGCCGAAGTTCCGTCCGGGCAAGGCCCTGAAGGACGCCGTCAACTGATTGACGCCATGGCGAATCCCGCGGCTCCGGCGCCCGGTGATTTGCCGACAGGTACGCGGTCCGGTATACTCCGGCCCGCGTATTGCTTTTGAGTACCCCGGCAGGCGTTTTTCGCAAAGTCGAAAGCCGCAACCAAGACGGGTGCTTAGCTCAGTTGGTAGAGCGGCGCCCTTACAAGGCGTAGGTCACAGGTTCGACCCCTGTAGCACCCACCAGAAGCAGTCAGCGGTCTTGCACCGCCAAGCCGATCCAGAACCCGCACACGTCGCCGTGGCGGGTTTTTTGTTTTGCGCGCGATTCATCGGGCCAGCCCATGGGGGCCGCCCGCCTGGGCGCAACGATGCAGGGGCATCGGTCCCGGGTTGAGCGACATCAAGAGTGTTACTCTGTTCCACCTGAAATATGGCGTGCGAATCATTCGCATTTAAGATATGATGTTCGGCTTGTACCGGTCAGCCGGCGGCGCCTTCGGGCGCGCGTCTTTTTTCTGGCTGGCCAGATAAGTTAATGCACCCTGGCTGATTCATGCCTAGCTTTCAACGTGGTTTGAACTCTACTCCGACGTCTTCATTTGGTATTCGCGCAGGCGCTGGCCTGGCGGTCGTTGCGCTACATGCCGCAGTGGTCTATGCCATTTACATGGCACCCGCAAGCCGTCCTGAATTGGAGGAACCCGAGGCCATCATGGTGAGCGTAGTCGACGCACCCATTCCCCAGATCGCCAAAGCCGAGCCCACACCGGAACCGCCGCAGCCGGTCGTCGAAACGCCGCCGCCGCAGCCCGAGGTCGAACCCGAGCCCGAACCCGAACCGGAACTCAAGCCCGAGCCGGAACCCGAGCCCGAGCCCGTCGTCGAGAAGCCGCCGATGCCGGCGCCCAAGCCCAAACCCAAGCCGAAACCCAAACCCCAGCCCAAGCAGGAAGCCAAGCCCGAGCCCAAGAAGGAAACGCCGCCCGTGCAGACGCCGCCGGCCGGCGCGCCCGAAGGCACGCAGGCGCCGCAGGGCCCCCAGCAGGGTCCGCCGCCGGACCAGCCGGTAATGGTGTCCAGTATCGAATTCCAGGGAGCGCGGCCCATGCCCAATTACCCGATGGCTTCGCGCCGCATGCGGGAAGAGGGGCGCGTGGTGGTGCTGGTGGAAATCAATACCCAGGGGCTCGTCGAGCGGGCGACCATCGACGCGTCTTCGGGGTTCCCAAGGCTTGACGAATCGGCGCTGGCCGCTGCCCGCAAGGGCCGTTTCAAACCGTATACCCGCAACGGCGTGGCTTACCCCGCCAAAGCAAAAATTCCGTTCGATTTCGTAATGAGGAACTGAGATGTCCAACGCAATGCATAGCGCTACCCTGGTGGCGCAGGCGACCACCAGCCCGGCCGCGGCGCCGGCGGCTGCCGCCGCCGCGCCCGCTGCCCAGCAGGCCGCCGCCACGGCCGGTGGCGTCGCCCAGCAGGCTGCCGGCACCGTCCAGCAAGCCACCGATGCGCTGCACACCGCAGCCGCCGCAATGCCCGCGGCGCCCGCGCCTGCGGCCGTCCCCGACATGGGCTTCCTGCACTTCGTCGCCCAGAGCGACTTCGTGGGCAAGAGCCTGTTCATCATCCTGATCCTGATGTCGCTGGTGACCTGGTACCTGATCCTGGTCAAGGTTGCCAGCAACGTCAGCATGCGCAAGCGCTCGGCCGACTTCCTGAACAAGTTCTGGAACGCCAGCTCGCTCGAGCAGGTCGAAAACGAAATCGTGACGCACGGCGCGCGCGATCCGTTCTCGCACCTGGCCAGCCACGCCATGCACGCCCAGGCGCACCACAGCAAGTTCGGCGCCACCAAGCTGGAAGAAGCCGGTTCGAACACCGACTTCGTCACCCGCACGATGCGCAAGGTGATCGACGAAGAAACCGCCAAGCTGGAAAACGGCCTGACGGTGCTGGCCTCGGTGGGGTCGACGGCGCCGTTCGTCGGCCTGTTCGGTACGGTGTGGGGCGTGTACCACGCGCTGGTCGGCATCGGCCTGTCCGATGGCGTCACCATCAACCGCATCGCCGGGCCGGTGGGCGAAGCACTGATCATGACTGGCCTGGGCCTGGCGGTTGCCATTCCGGCCGTGTTGGCCTACAACACCTTCGTGCGCAACAACCGCGTGTTCCTGTCGCGCCTGGATGCCTTCGCGCACGATCTGTTCGCCTTCCTGACGACCGGCCAGCAAGTGGCCCTGTCCGACGGCAAGGTGCGTGCCCTGCGCCGCCAGAACGGTAACGGCGCCGCGGTTCAACGCGGGAGCGAATAATGGCTTTTGGCAGCTTTGAGGGTAAAGGGTCCGGAAGCCACACGGTTTCCGAGATCAACATGGTGCCCCTGATCGACGTCATGCTGGTGCTGCTGGTGATCTTCATCATCACGGCGCCGCTGCTGGCGCACTCGATCAAGATCAACATGCCCCAGGTGGCTGCCGAGCAGATCGAGGAAGAACCCAAGACCGTGGACCTGGCCATCGATGCCAGCGGCGCGCTGTTCTGGGACGAGAAGCCGGTCAATATCGATGACCTGCCGAACCGCTTCAAGTCGATCGCCGGCACCAAGCCGCAACCGGAAATCCGCATCCGCGCCGACCAGAACACCCGCTACGAGACCCTGGCCAAGGTCATGGCCTCGGCCCGGCGATCGGGCATGACGCGCATCGGCTTCGTCACCACGCCGCCCTCGGGCGGAGCCCCGTCGGCCGGCGCGCCGGCGGGCGCCGCCGCCCCGGCACCGACCGGCAAGTGAACGTTTCCTGGGAAAAGGGGCGCATTGGGCGCCCCTTTTTTTTGGGATCGCGCTAGAATCGCGGCATGCGAGTTCTGGTAATCGAAGACGACACCACCCTGGGCCATGCGCTCCAGGAATTTCTGGCCGACCAGGGGTATGCGGTCGACTGGCTGACCGAGGGCGACCGGGTTCTGGGCGCGCTGGCAGGCCAGCCGTATGACCTGATGCTGCTCGACCTCAACCTGCCTGGTATGAGCGGCCTGGACGTCCTGCGCCAGTTGCGCCAGGACGGCAACCAGGTTCCGGTGCTGATCCTGACGGCCCGCGACGGCATCGAAGACCGCGTCGCCGGGCTGGATGCCGGCGCCGACGACTACGTCACCAAACCCTTTGAACTGCCCGAGCTGGCCGCGCGCGTGCGCGCCTTCGGCCGCCGCAGGGCAGGGCAGGCGCAGCCCCTGATCGAAGTCGGCCCGCTGGTGTTCGACACCGTCGGCCGCGAAGTCCGTGCCAACGGCCAGCGCCTGTCGCTGTCGGTGCGCGAACTGTCCGTCCTGGAAATGCTGATGGCCCGCGTGGGCCGGGTGGTGACCAAGCGCCAGATCGTCAATTCCCTGTCCGCCTGGGACGCCGACTTCAGCGAAAACGCAGTGGAAGTCTACGTTTACCGTCTGCGCAAGCGCCTGGAAGGCACGGGCGCCAGCATCCAGACGGTGCGTGGCTTCGGCTACATGCTGGATGTGGAAACGGCCTGACGGCCCGCCTGGCCGTCCTGCACCGGCCGGTATAGGCCGTTTGCAGCGGCCGGACGCCATTCCCGTCTAAGCGAGGGCTCCGCGTCATGACGCACGAACGCACTCCCCCCTCTCCCCCGGCCTCGCGCCCCTTGCTCCCGTCCCGTTCGCTTGCGCGGCATCTGGTCATCCGGCTGATGCCGCCGATCCTGCTGCTGGTGCTGCTGGACCTGGCCGCGACCTGGGTCATCACCCACAAGATCGACATGTCGTTGTGGATGCTGGAAGACTTCTTCTGGCTGATGGTGGTGGGGCAGGTGGCGCTGATCGGGCTGTTCACCTGGGTGGTGGTGCAGGGCGTGCGGTCCGGCCTGCGTTCGGTCAACCACCTGTCCGAGGAAATCCGGCAGCGCTCCATCGACGACATGCAGCCGCTGGAAGTGGCCGGCGTGCCGGTCGAGATCGAGCCCCTGGTCACCCATACCAACGACCTGCTGCTGCGGCTGGATGCGTCGCTGGCGGCGCAGCGCCGCTTCATCGGCCACGCGGCGCACCAGTTGCGCACGCCGCTGTCGGGCCTGCGGCTGGAATCCGAATTGATGCTGGCACGGCCCTTGCCTGACGACGTGCGGGCCCGCGCCGAGCGTATCAAGGCGGTCAGCGACCGCATGATCCGTCTGGGCCAGCAGTTGCTGGTGCTGGCGCGCGCCGACCCCAATGCCCGGCCGCAGGACAGCTTTGTGCGCATCGATCTGTGCGAATGGGTGCGGGCGCACGGCGCCGAGTGGTTTCCGCGGGTGCGCGAGGCTCGCTATGAACTGGATCTGGTGGCGCCCGATGCGCCGATCTGGATCGATGCCGACCCGTTGCTGCTGGCCGAGCTGCTCGGCAACCTGATCGACAATGCGCTGCGCTACGGCAACGCGACCGGCAAGATCACCTTGATCGTCGGCGCCAACCCGCCGTCCTTGACGGTCGAGGACGATGGCCCCGGTATTCCGCCCGAAGAGCGCGACCGCGTGTTCGAGGCGTTCTACCGCTCGCCCACGGTCACGGCCGGCGGGTCGGGCCTGGGGCTGGCGATCGTGCGCGAGATCGCGCATGCGCACGGCGCCTGGTGGAAGCTCACCAGCCGTCCCGACTTTTCCGGAACACGGCTTTCCGTCGTGTTTCCCGGCCCCCGCAAAGGGGCTCAACTCACTCGGCAAGAACCCACATCATGAGCCAAGGCACGGCTGGCGTTCCTTCCTCTCCCCCCGGTCACGCACCTGCCGGCCATGCGCCGTCTTCGCGCGCGGCGCTCGTTCTGGGGGCGCTGGGAGTGGTGTACGGCGACATCGGTACCAGCCCGTTGTACACATTGCGGGCCTGCCTGACCGGGTTGAGCGTGCACACCGACCTGGAGCCGGCCCATTTGCTGGGCGTGCTGTCCATCCTCTTCTGGATGCTGATGCTGGTGGTGTCGTTCAAGTATGTGACGCTGATCCTGCGGGCGGACAACCGCGGCGAAGGCGGCACCCTGGCGCTCCTGGAGCTGGCGGTGCGCAGCCGCGAGGGCAAGCTGCGGTGGGTGCTGATCGTGCTGGGTATTTTCGGCGCGGCGCTGTTCTATGGCGACAGCATGATCACGCCGGCGATTTCGGTGCTGTCGGCGCTGGAGGGGATCAGCATCGTGTCGCACACGCTCGATGCCTGGGTCGTGCCGCTGGCGCTGGTGGTGCTGGTGGCGCTGTTCGCGATCCAGTCGCACGGCACCGGGGCGATGGGCAAGCTGTTCGGGCCGGTGATGCTGTTGTGGTTCGGTACGCTGGCGGCGCTGGGGGGCTGGCAGGTGTGGCAGACGCCGGAGGTGCTGGCGGCCTTGAACCCGATGTGGGGGCTGCGCTTCATTGTCGAGTTCCCGCTGATCAGCTTCGTGCTGCTGGGCGCGGTGGTGCTGGCGCTGACCGGCGCCGAGGCGCTGTACGCGGACATGGGCCACTTCGGCCGTCCGGCGATCCGCAGCGCCTGGTTCAGCATGGTGCTGCCGGCGCTGACGCTTTGCTACTTTGGCCAGGGCGCCTTGCTGCTGCGTGATCCGACGGCGATTCGCAATCCGTTCTTCATGATGGCTCCGGAATGGGGCTTGGCGCCGCTGGTGGCGTTGGCGACGGTGGCGACGATCGTGGCGTCGCAAGCGGTGATTTCCGGCGCGTACTCGGTGACGCGCCAGGCAGTTCAACTGGGCTTCTGGCCGCGCATGCAGATCCTGCACACGTCGGCAGTGGAAAAGGGCCAGATCTACCTGCCGCAGGTCAATGCGCTGCTGCTGTGCGCAGTGCTGGTGCTGGTGCTGCTGTTCCGCAATTCGGACAACTTGGCGGCGGCCTACGGGTTCGCGGTGACGGGGACGATGCTGACGACGTCGGTGCTGGCGTTCGCGGTGCTGCCGCGCGGCACGACGGGGGCCAAGCGGATGCTGTGGTTCGTGGTGCTGGGGCTGTTGCTGCTGTTCGACGTGCTGCTGTTTTCGGCCAATGTGTTCAAGATCCACGAAGGCGGCTGGTTGCCGCTGGTGGTGGCGATCGTGGTGTTCACGCTGATGATGACGTGGCGCCGCGGGCGTCGGCTGCTGTCGGAGATGCAGCAGCGCGACCGCCAGCCGCTCAAGGAATTCATGGAGCAGCTCGAGGAATATCCGCCGTCGCGGGTGCCGGGCACGGCGATTTTCATGACGATGAATTCGGGGAACGTGCCGCCGGCCTTGCTGCACAACCTGAAGCACAACAAGGTGCTGCATGACCACGTGCTGTTCCTGACGATCCTGGTGGCGGACGTACCGTACATTTCGCCGGAAGAGCGCTTTACGGTGCACAAGCTGAGCGCGTCCAGCTGGGCGGCGACGATCAATTACGGGTTCAAGGAAGATCCGGACGTGCCGGAGGCGCTGCGCCTGGTGGCGGAGGCTTATCCGGAGCTGGATCTTGAGCCGATGCGGACGTCTTATTTCCTGTCGCGGCAGACGGTGGTGGCGGCTCGCAAGCCGGCTTTGTGGCGGTGGCGGCGGGCGGTGTTTTCTTTCATGGCTCGGAACTCTACGCGTAGTACCAAGTTCTTCAAGATTCCTGCCAATCGGGTGGTTGAGATGGGGATGCAGGTTGAGCTTTAAGGTTTTTTTGTAGCGTCGTGGGTTCTTGAGACGCCTGGCGCGTTGGCGGCTCGGGGGTGCGGGGCTACGATTGCGGTCCGGAGCCTTTGCTCCGGACTTCCCCTTCGTCATTCTCGTCCGCCTTCGGCTCCCTTCGAATTCCCTCGGGCGCATCTACACGCCCCGCACCCCCGAGCCGCCAACGCGCCGGGCTGCGTTGTGCCTGCTTGACGGTTGGCTTGGGATCCGTGTGCTTGGGGGGCCTAAAGTCTTTGGTGGGGCGGTGGGTCGCCAAAGTCGGCCGCGCGGGCGGCCTTTTTTGGCGTTTGGGCGGTGGGGTGTGTGAGGTTGCTGGATTTGCACGGATAAAAAAAGCCCCTTGAGCGATCAAGGGGCTTTTTGTCGGGCGGGAAGAATTACTTCTTCTTGGCCTCGTCCTTCAGTTGGGGCAGCGAGGTGCCGGAGGAGGAGAGCAGGCCGGTCTTCACGTAGGTGAACAGCTTTTCGCGGGTGTCGACGATGTCGAGGTTGCGCATGGTGAGCTGGCCGATGCGGTCGGCGGGGGTGAAGGGGGCGTTCTCGACCTTTTCCATCGACAGGCGCTCGGGGGCGTACGTCAGGTTGGGCGATTCGGTGTTGAGCAGCGAGTAGTCGTTGCCGCGGCGCAGTTCGATGGTGACTTCGCCGGTGATGGCGCGGGCGACCCAGCGTTGGGCGGTTTCGCGCAGCATGATGGCTTGGGGGTCGAACCAGCGGCCTTGGTACAGCAGGCGGCCGAGCTTGCGGCCGCTTTCGCGGTATTGCTCGATGGTGTCTTCGTTGTGGATGCCGGTGACCAGGCGTTCGTAGGCGATGAACAGCAGGGCCAGGCCGGGGGCTTCGTAGATGCCGCGGCTCTTGGCTTCGATGATGCGGTTTTCGATCTGGTCGCTCATGCCCAGGCCGTGGCGGCCGCCGATGCGGTTGGCTTCGAGCAGCAGTTCGACGGGGTCGCTGTATTCGACGCCGTTCAGGGCGACGGGCTGGCCTTCTTCGAAGCGCACGGTGACTTCTTCGGCCTTGACGACGACGTCGTCGCGCCAGAAGGCGACGCCCATGATGGGCTTGACGATGCGGATGCCGGAGTTCAGGTGCTCGAGGTCTTTGGCTTCGTGGGTGGCGCCCAGCAGGTTCGAGTCGGTGGAGTAGGCCTTTTCAGCCGACATCTTGTAGTCGAAGCCGGCTTGGCGCATGTATTCGGACATTTCCGAACGGCCGCCGAGTTCGTCGATGAAGCGCTGGTCGAGCCAGGGCTTGTAGATCTTGAGGTCGGGGTTGGTGAGCAGGCCGTAGCGGTAGAAACGCTCGATGTCGTTGCCCTTGAAGGTGCTGCCGTCGCCCCAGATGTTGACGTTGTCTTCCTTCATGGCGGCCACGAGCATGGTGCCGGTGACGGCGCGACCGATGGGCGTGGTGTTGAAGTAGGTGATGCCGGCGGTGGAGATGTGGAAGGCGCCGGCCTGCAGGGCGGCGATGCCTTCGGCCACCAGCTGCGCGCGGCAGTCGATCAGGCGGGCGTTTTCGGCGCCGTAGGCCAGGGCCTTGCGGGGGATCTCGTCGTAGTCGGCTTCGTCGGGCTGGCCGAGGTTGGCGGTGTAGGCGTACGGGATGGCGCCGTTGTTGCGCATCCAGAGCAGCGCGGCGCTGGTGTCGAGGCCGCCGGAGAAGGCGATGCCGACCTTCTGGCCGGTGGGAAGGTTCGGGAGGATAGTGGTCATTGTTTGAGGTAAGACGCCAACGGGGCTTTGACAGCAGACTTTGACAGCAACAGGCCGCCAAACAAGAAATCAGAGGGCTATTTTAACTCTTTTGAACCGGGTGGGCGGGGGGCGCCCGGTGGTGAGGGCGGCGGCGATGCGCGGTGGCCAGCGTCCGGGGGGCCGGGTGGCGTTCTGCGTGGGGGCTCAGGATTGAGCGCCCGTCGCAGGGGCAAACAGCGCGGCCAGGTTCAATTGGCGGATCAGCTCGCCGGTGGCCGCCGCCAGCCGGGTGGCGGGGCGATGGCGGGCGCTGGCCAGCACCAGGTTGTTGGTGATGGGTGGCGACTCGATGTCGCTGAGCGACAGCGCGTGTTCGGCCGCCGGCCCGCGCGCCGCCGAGCGCGGCAGGATGGCGTAGGCGTCGCCCTGCGCGGCCAGTTCCACGATCGTCTGCACGGCGTCCACTTCGGCCGCCACTTGCAAGCGCACGCCCTGTGCGCGGCAGACGCTTTCGACCAGGGTGCGGATGGCGTTGGGCAGGCTGGGCAGCACCAGCGGGTACGCACCCAACCCGGCCACCGCGATGCGGTCGGGCAGGGGCGGCTGGTGGTTGGCGGCGGCCACCAGCACCAGGTTTTCGCGAAACAACGATTCATAGGCCAGTTGTGGTGACGGCGCCGGGTCGTACAGCAGCGCCAGGTCGACCCGGCCGGCCAGCAGCCATTCGCGCATCTGCGCGCTCAGGCCTTCGGCCACGGCGATGGAGGCGTCGGGAAAGCGGCGGCGAAACGCCTGCACCAGGGGCGGGGTCAGCACGCGGGCAATACGCGGCGGCAGGCCGACCACCACTTTGCCGGTGGGCGTTTCGCGCAGGGTCTGCAGGTCTTGCTTGGCACGGTCGGCCAGGGCCAGCAGGGCGCGGGCGTGTTCCAGAAAGCGCAGGCCGGCCTCGGTGGGTTCGGCGCCGCGGCCGTTGCGATACAGCAGGTGCTGGCCCAGTTCCAGTTCCAGCAGCCGCACCTGGCGGCTGAGGGTGGGCTGGGCGACATCCAGCATTTCGGCCGCGCGCGAAAAGCTGCGCCGTTCGGCGACGCGCACGAAGTATTCGATCTGCTTGAGGTCCATGGAGTGGGTGATGATATTTATATTTTCTATATCTGAAATTAAAGATATAGCATTGTTAGTCGGCCCGCAATCCGGGAGGATGGCGTTTTTCCCGCAGGAACCCGCCGTGCCCGATTGCCGCCCTCCGCTTGCGTCACCTTCCCGTCCCCGCCATGCGTTGCCGGCCGGCTCCTGCGACACGCACTGCCACGTGTTCGGCCCGGCCGACGTGTTTCCCTATGCCGAGGGGCGCTCGTACACGCCGCCCGATGCGCCCTACGCCAGGATGGCGGCGCTACATGCGCACCTGGGGGTGCAGCGCGCGGTGGTGGTGCAGGCCAACTGCCACGGCAGCGACCATGCCGCCTTGCTGGACGCGCTCGCGCAAAGCCAGGGGCGCTATCGCGGCGTGGCGCTGCTGGGGGCGGATGCCACGGCCGCCAGCGTGCGCCGATTGCACGAGGGCGGGGTGCGCGGGGCGCGTTTCAATTTCGTGCCGCACCTGGGCGGCGCGCCCGATCCGGCCGTGTTCGATCACGTCATCGGCCTGATCGCGCCGCTGGGCTGGCATGTGTGCCTGCATCTGGACGGCGCCATGTTGCCCGAGCTGCTGCCGCGCCTGCGCGCGCTGCCGGTGCCGTTCGTGGTGGATCACATGGGTCGCGTCAAGGCATCCGACGGCGTCGATGCGCCGGCCTTTCGCGCGCTGCTGGAATTGGCCGCGGAACCCAAGGCCTGGGTGAAGGTGTCGGGTATCGACCGCATCGCCTCGGGCCGTCGGCCGTTTGCCGAAGGCGTTCCTTTTGTGCGGGCCCTGGTGGATGCGCTGCCCGAGCGCACGCTGTGGGGCACCGACTGGCCGCATCCGAACGTGGCGGGCGACATGCCCGACGACGGCGAACTGGCCGACGCTTTTTTCCTGGCCTGCCCGGACGCGCCATCGCGCCAGCAGGTCCTGGTGGACAACCCGGCGCGCCTGTACGGATTTCCGTAGCGCGCTCATCGCCTGACCGCAGGCAACAACAAGACACGACAATCCCGAGGAGACAACCATGTTCAAGAAACTCGTATTCGCAGGCCTCATGGGCCTGGCCAGCCTGAGCCCGGCGCACGCCGATGGCCCGGTGCGCCTGATCATCGCCTTCCCGCCCGGCGGTCCGGTGGACCTGGTGGGCCGGGTGCTGGCCGAACAGCTGGGCAAAGAGCTCAAGCAGCAGGTCATCGTGGAAAACAAGGCGGGCGCCAACGGCAATATCGCCGCCGCCTACGTGGCCAAGGCGCCCGGCGATGGCTCGGTACTGTTCCTGACCAGCGTGGGCGCGGTGGCCATCAGCCCGGCGCTGTACAAGGACCTGCCGTATGACCCGGTGCGCGATTTCGCGCCCGTGTCGCGCGTGGTCAACAACGCCACCGTGTTCGTCGTGAATCCGGCCAACCCGGCCACCGACGCCGCCGATTTCGTCAAGCGCTCGCAGGCCGACAAGCAGTCCGTGGCAGTGGGTTCGTCGGGCATCGGCAGCATTCCGCACCTGACGCTGGAAATGTTCGCCGACGCCAGCCACGCCAACGTGCTGCACGTGCCGTACAAGGGCGCGGCGCCGGTCATCAACGACGTCATGGGCAACCAGGTGTCGGGCTTCTTCGGCGACGTGCCGGGCCTGATCGGTCACATCCAGGGCGGCAAGCTCAAGCCGCTGGGCATTGCCGCGCCCACGCGCCACCCGCTCTTGCCCGATGTGAAGACGCTGGCCGAGCAGGGCATCACCGGAGTCGAGTCCAACAACTGGTACGGCATCGTAGCGCCCGCCACCACGCCGGCCGCCACGGTGGACAAGCTGAACCAGGCTTTGCGCGCCACGCTGGACAACGCCGCCGTGCGCGCCAAGCTGGAGAAGTTCGGTGCCCAGGCCGCGCCCAGCACGCCGCAGGAACTGGCCGCGCTGATCGCCGCCGACCGCGAGAAGTGGACCGCGCTGATCCAGCGCAAGAACATTCGCCCGGAGTAAGCCATGGATGCCTGCCGAGTCACACCGGTGGCGCCGGGCACGCGCCCGGCCCTGGCCGACATCGAATCGCGTATCGCGGCCGCGCGCGGCCGCATCTCGCCCCTGTACCAGGTGCTGCTGAACAGCCCCGCCGTGGTGCAGGGCTGGGAAGCGATGCTGACCGCTATCCGCCTGAACACGTCGCTGTCGCCGCGAGTGCGCGAGCTGATCATCCTGCGCGTGGCGACCCTGAACAACGCGCCCTATGAGTTCGATGCCCATGTGCCGCATGCGCTGGCGGCGGGCATGCCGGTTGCTGTGGTGGAACAGTTGCGCACCGGCCCGGCGGCAGCGGCGGTGACGGGGCTGGAAGCGGGCGAAGCCGACGTGCTGGCCCTGACCGACGCGATGACGCGCGACATCGAGGTGCCGGACGCGCTGTTCGCGCCGCTGCGCGCGCGGTACAACGACCAGGAACTGGTCGAACTGACCGCGACGGTCGCGGCCTACAACATGGTGTCGCGCTTCCTGGTGGCGTTGCGCGTCGGACACTGAAAGGAGCAGGGCATGGACAAGACGGTATTGCTGGTGTCGTTGGGCGAGCGTTTCGACGCCGCGCGCGCGGCCGATATGGCCGCGCGGTTGACGGATGGCCTGGCCGGGCTGCGGGTGCGGGCATTCGCGGCGCTCGAAGAAGACGACACCTATGTATACGTGGACGGCGACACGCGCGGCCTGCCGGAAGTGCAGGCGCGCCTGGCCGAGCTGTTTCCGGGCGCCCAGGCGCGGGTGCTGCACCTGACGCTGGATCTGGCCGGCGCGTCGGCGGGGGCGGATGCGCCCTGGCACTACATCGTCGAAACCGACGTGCTGCCCGAGGCGCAAGCCGACCTGAACGCCTGGTACGACCAGGAACACCTGCCGGGCCTGGCGTCGGTGCCGGGCACGGTGCGCGCACAGCGCTACGAATGCCGTGACCAGGGGCCGCGCTATCTCGCCTGCTACGACCTGCAGACCCGCGAAACCTTCGGCAGCCCGCCCTGGCTGGCAGTCCGCGCGACCGACTGGAGCAGCCGGGTGCGGCCATCGTTTCGCAACACGCGCCGCACCATGTTCCAGAAGATTCTCTAAGCAAGAAGAACGGGGAGACAACGATGAAGAAGCAGTGGGCTGGTTGGGTTCTGTGGGGCGCCGCCCTGGGTGCCACGGGCATGTCGGCGCAGGCCGCGCCGGCGGCGGCTGACGCGGCCGCGGACGCCGTGCAGCGTGTCACCGTGCTGCCTGGCAACGGCGCCAGCATCGAAGTGCTGGTGCAAGGCCAGGGGCCGGCGTTGGTATTGCTGCCGTCACGCGGGCGCGGCGCCGAGGACTTCGATGACCTGGCGGCGCGCCTGGCGCGGGCCGGCTACCGCGTGCTGCGACCCGAGCCGCGCGGCATCGGCGCCAGCACCGGACCGATGACCGGCATTACGCTGCATGACCTGGGTAACGACATGGCCGCGGTGATCCGCAACGTGGCCAGGCAGCCTGTCGTGATGGTCGGTCATGCGTTCGGCAACTGGGTCGCGCGCACCACCGGCGTGGACCATCCCGAACTGGTGCGCGGCGTGGTCATCGTGGCGGCGGCGGCCAAGCAGTATCCGGCAGGCCTGAGTGAACACGTGGACCGCAGCGCCGACCTGTCGCTGCCGGATGCCGAGCGCCTGAAATCCATCCAGTACGCCTTTTTCGCGCCAGGCCACGACGCCCGCGTGTGGCTGAACGGCTGGTACCCCCAGGTCAGTGAAAGCCAGCGGCTGGCGGGCAAGGCCACGCGCCAGTCCGACTGGTGGTCGGGCGGCAAGAAGCCGCTGTTGGACCTGCAGGCGGGCGCTGACCTGTTCAAGCCCGCGTCGACCCGCAACGAGATCCGCGACGAGTTCGGCGAACGCGTGTCGGTCGTAGTGATTCCCGGCGCCGGACACGCGCTGGTGCCCGAGGAACCGCAAGCGGTGGCGGATGCGATCGTGCGCTGGGAAAAGGGCCTGACGCCTTGAGGGGTTGACCCCGGCATCGGTCATGGCCTGGCCACGACGAAAAAAAAGCAGCCCTCATGGCTGCTTTTTTTGTCCGCGCATCGCTTACTTGATCTGGCCGAGCAGCAGGAATTCCATCAGCGCCTTCTGCACGTGCAGGCGGTTTTCGGCTTCGT
This sequence comes from Achromobacter sp. NCFB-sbj8-Ac1-l, assembly GCF_052695805.1. Taxonomy (NCBI): domain Bacteria; kingdom Pseudomonadati; phylum Pseudomonadota; class Betaproteobacteria; order Burkholderiales; family Alcaligenaceae; genus Achromobacter; species Achromobacter sp. NCFB-sbj8-Ac1-l. Next base: position 1,869,486 of record NZ_CP199812.1, read on the forward strand.
CCCAGACCACGCTTTGCGGGCCGTCGATGACTTCGCCGGTGACTTCCTCGCCGCGGTGGGCGGGCAGGCAGTGCATGAACACGGCTTGGGGGGCGGCGGCGGCCATCATTTCGGCGTCGACGCACCAGTCGGCGAAGGCGGCGCGTCGCTCTTCGTTTTCGGCTTCATAACCCATGCTGGTCCAGACGTCGGTCGTGACCAGGTGTGCGCCCTGGCAGGCCTGCATCGGGTCCTTGAACTGGCGCAGCACCTTGTCGGACGGGTTGCCGATGCGGGCGGCTTCGAGTTCGTAGCCGGCCGGCGTGGACACGTGCAGCGTGAAGCCCAGCATTTCGGCTGCGTGCAGCCAGGTGTAGGCCATGTTGTTGGCATCGCCCACCCAGGCGACCGTCTTGCCAGCGATGGGGCCGCGGTGCTCGATGTAGGTGAAGATGTCGGCCAGGATCTGGCAGGGGTGGAATTCGTTGGTCAGGCCGTTGATGACCGGCACGCGCGAATGCGACGCGAAGCGCTCGATGCGGGTCTGCTCGAACGTGCGGATCATGACGATGTCGACCATGCGCGAAATGACGCGCGCGGTGTCTTCGATGGGCTCGGAGCGGCCCAGTTGGGAATCGTTGGAGGTCAGGTTGATGACCGACCCGCCCATCTGGTACATGCCGGCCTCGAACGACACGCGGGTACGCGTGCTGGCCTTTTCGAACACCATGGCCAGCGTGCGGTCGTGCAGCGGCATGTGGGGTTCGTAGCGTTTGAATTTTTCCTTGATCAGGCGCGCGCGGTCCAGCACGTAGGCGATCTCGGCGGACGAGAAGTCCTTGAACTGCAGAAAGTGCCGCAAGGGGCCGTTTTGAGTCGTGGGAGGAGTCATGATGATGTCGCTAGTCTGGGGGCCCGGTCGGGCTCGTGGCCCGGGCGGGAGGTTGATTATGGATGTTCGGCCAGAAACTGTCGAATCAGGGGGGCCAGGATCTGTACGATCTGGTCGGCTTCCTGGCGGGACAGGATCAGCGGCGGCAACAGGCGCACCACGCGCTCGCGGGTGACATTGATGAGCAGGCCGGCTTCCAGGGCGCGGGCGGCCAGCACGCCGCAGGGGCGGGCCAGCTCGATGCCCAGCATCAGGCCGCGGCCGCGCACCTCGGTCACGCCCGCCGTGCCGGCCAGTTCGGCGGCGAGCCGGTCTTTCAGGTGGCTGCCGACCTGGTGGGCGTTTTCCAGCAGATTGTCGGATGCCAGGGCGTCCAGCACCGCCAGCCCGGCCGCACAGGCCAGCGGGCCGCCGCCGAAGGTGGTGCCGTGGCTGCCGGGCGTGAACACGCCCGCCGCGGGGCCGGCGGCCAGCATCGCGCCGATGGGCACGCCGCCGGCCAGGCCCTTGGCCAGGGTCATGACGTCGGGCACGATGTCCGCCCACTGGTGGGCGAACCACTTGCCGGTGCGGCCGATGCCGGACTGGACTTCGTCGATCATCAGCAGCCAGCCGCGCTCGGTGCACAGCCGCCGCACTTCCTGCAGGAAGGCGATGTCGGACGGGCGGATGCCGCCTTCGCCCTGCAACACCTCGAGCAGCACGGCCGCAACCCGGGGCTCGGCGTCTCCGGCGGCGCGGATGGCGTCGGCGTTGTTGTAGGGCACCTGGATGAAGCCCGAGGGCAGGGGCTCGAAGCCTTTGCGCGCCTTTTCGCTGCCGGTGGCCGCCAGGGTGGCCAGGGTGCGCCCGTGCCAGGACGAATCCATGGTGATGATGTGCGCATGGCGGTTGCCGCGCTGGTAGGCGTAATAGCGCGCCAGCTTGATGGCGGCCTCGTTGGCTTCGGAGCCGCTGTTGTTGAAGGCCACTTCGCGCATGCCGGACAGCGCGGTCAGGCGGGCAGCCAGTTCGGCCTGCTGGGGCACTTCGTAGATATTCGAGGTATGGATGACGCGGGCGGCCTGCTCGCTGATGGCGGCCACCAGGCGGGGATGGGCATGGCCCAGGCAGGAAACGCCGATGCCGGCGAGCGCGTCGAGGTACTTGCGGCCCTGGGCGTCCCAGAGCCAGACGCCCTGGCCGTGGGTGAACGATACGGGCAGCCGGGCGTAGATATTGGCCAGAGGCGAGGTCATCGGGGGTCTCCTCCTGGGCTTTTTCCCTGGGCGAATCGCCCCAAAGGATCAATCATATACAATTCGCGGCGCGGGGCGCATGTTTGATCACGCCGAAGATCCGGCTCAGTGAAGGGCGTCCCGTAGTGAAGAATCCATGGCAACTCGCGTCAGACAATTCGTAATTCATGGCGTTACCGAAAGCGGTAGCCGCTTTCGCCCCAGCGATTGGGCGGAACGGCTCGCCGGCGTAATGGCACAGTTCCGGCCCGCCGGCTGTGCCGGTAACCACCTCACCTACTCGCCCTACGTGCTGCCCGTCGTCATCGACGGCGTGCGCGGCATCGTGGTCGACCAGCGCCTGCGCGACCTCGAGCCGCTGGCGTACAAGTTCGTGGTGGATTTCGCCCGCGACAACAACCTCAAGACGGAAGAGCGCGAAATCTAGCGCCTGAAAACCCAAAAGCGCCCCGACCGGGCGCTTTTCTCATTCAGGCGTGTCCCGTACGCCCCCTGGCAAGCCAGGGGCGGGTGATCGCCTACGTGCCGTATCGGTCCAGGATCTTGCGGATATCGCGCACGCCGGCGCCGTCCGGGCTGAGCAGCGCGCGGGCGGTGACGGATTCCAGGTGGTGTTCCAGCAGATGCAGCACATGCTTTTCGTCGCGGGCCCGCAGGCTGGCGACGATTTCGCGATGCTCGCTGACCGCGCATTCGCTCGAATGCGGCCGGCCGTAAAGCGCCAGGATCAACGAGCAGCGCGACACGATTTCATTGACGTAGCGGGCATAGACCGCGTTTCCCGAGAGCTCGGCCATCAGGATGTGGAATTCGCCGGACAGGCGGATCGATTCGTTGACGCTGTTGCGCGAACGCGCGGCCTCTTCCTGGGCCACGTGCTGTTCCAGGCGCGCCAGCCCGGCATCGGTGACGTGCAGCACCAGCCGGCGGGCGACGTCGCGCTCCAGGCAGCGGCGGGCTTCGAAGATGTCGTGCGCTTCTTCCAGGCTGGGGCGGGCCACCGCCGCGCCGCGATTGGGGCGCAGGTCGACCAGGCCTTCGCTGAACAGGCGGGTCAGGACGCCGCGGACGATGGTGCGGCTGACACCGAAGCGTTCGCCAATGACGTCTTCGGGCAGCTTGTCGCCGGGCAGCAGCGCCTGTTCGATGATCGCCTGCCGCAAGTTTTTGTATACGATTTCCGTGCGGTTCACGTCTTTCCGGGCCGTGTCGGCTGCCGGCGGCAGGGGGGACGTCATCGTGGTGGGTTCTCCGTGGGGTGCGTGTTCCGGAGGATGATAACGGGCGGCAAAGCCGCGCCGGCACGCACTTTCTAAGTGTGAAACAGCATACTACATCGGGCGGTAAGGGTTAGCGATAGCTTGAAGCATCAGACCAATGGCGTACATTGTCGGCATAAATCGTATACAAACATTTATACAAAATCAGCGAATTGTCAGGCTGAACGTATGGAGGTTTGTATACAAAACGACCAGGGGTTTGATTCATGTCCGCAGCACCCGTCGCCGAGCTTTCCGCCCGCATTGCCCCCCCGCCTTGCCGCCTGTTGGTGGTCAATGGCAATACCACTGACGACCTCACGATCCGCCTGGCCGAACAGGCGCGCGCCTTTTTCGGGGACGCGGCGCACATCCACGCCGTGACGGCGCCGTTCGGCCCGGCCTATATCGCCAGCCGCGCCCAGGCCGCCGTGGCCGCGCACGCCGTGCTGGAAACGGTCGAGCGCGAAGCGGCCCTGGCCGAGGCCGCCGGCACGCCCTTCGACGCCTGCCTGCTGGCCTGTTTCGGCGAGCCTGGGATCGGCGCGGTGCGCGAACGCCTGCGCGTGCCCGTGGCCGGCATGGCCGAAGCCGCCATCATGACGGCGATGCAGCGCGGCGACCGCTACGCCATCGTCACCGTGGGCCGCCTGTGGCCCGGCATGCTGCGCGAGCAGATCCGCCAACTGGGCGTGGAATCCCGCTGCGCCGGCGTGCTGGCCTTGCCGGGCAATGCGCTGGATTACGTCACCCGTTCGCCCGACACCATTGCCGCCGTCGGCCAGGCGCTGGACGACGCCGTGGCCCTGGGGGCCGACGTGGTCATCGTGGCCGGCGCCGCGCTGGCCGGCTTTCTGCCCAGCCTGCCGCGCCTGCCTTCCGTTCCCGTCATCGATTCCTACCGCGCCGCCCTGGCGCAGGTGATGGCGCTGGCCACGCTGGACCGCGCCCAGCGCCAGGCCACGGGCGGCTAAGGCCGCCCCTGCCGCAACCCATCCGCAAGTCTAGAAGTCCCCATACCCAAATACGCAAGGGAGAATTTCCGCCATGAAGACGCTGCTGAAGTGGACCGCCGGGGCCGTGATCGCGCTATCGGCCATCACGGGCGCATCCGCCGCCAACACCTTGAAGTGGGGCGCCGCCCGCGACCTGGATTCCCTGGATCCATATTCCTACGGCAGCACGTTCAACCTGGCCTTCCTGAACCACGTCTACGAGGCGCTGATCCGCTACGACGACAAGTTCAACGTCACGCCCGCGCTGGCCGAGTCCTGGGAATCGCCGTCGCCCACCGTGCTGCGCTTTCACCTGCGCCGCGGCGTGACGTTCCATAACGGCGCGCCGTTCTCGGCCGACGACGTCGTGGCCTCGATGACCCGGGTGTCCGACGACGCCTCGCCGCTCAAGGGCAACCTGCCGGCGTTCAAGGCCGTACGCAAGGTCGACGACTACACGGTCGACATCGAAATGACGCATCCTTACCCGCTGATGCTCAATGACCTGACCAATATCTTCATCTTCAACCGCCAATGGCTGGTCGACAACAACAGCCTGAAACCCACCGACGCGGCCAAGAAGATCGAAGGCTACGCGACCCACAACGCCAATGGCACCGGCCCGTTCAAGGTCGAGTCGTACCGGCCCGACACCCGCACCGTGCTGGTGGTGAACCCGGCCTGGTGGGACAAACCGCGCCACAATCTGGACCGCATCGAGTTCACGCCGATCGCCTCGGCGCCCACCCGGGTCGCGGCGTTGCTGTCGGGCGACATCAACTTCACTGAAAACGCCCCGCTGCAGGACCTGGACCGCCTGCGCGCCGCGCCCAACGTCAAGGTGCTGGCCGCGACCGAGCTGCGCACCCTCTATTTCGGCTTGAACCTGGGCGACAAGCTGGTGGGGTCCAACATTACCGACAAGAACCCGCTGAAAGACCTGCGGGTGCGCCAGGCGCTGTACATGGCGCTGTCGCCCGACCTGCTGCAAAAGCGGGTGATGCGCGGCCTGTCGCGCACCACCGGCGCGCTGGTGGCGCCGTCGATCCCGGGTTACGAGGCCAAACAGGAAGCGCGCCTGCCGTTCGATGCCGTCCGCGCCAAGCAGCTGTTGGCCGAGGCCGGCTACCCCGACGGTTTCTCGCTGTCGCTGCTGTGCTCGAACGATATGTTCGTCAACGAAGAAGAGCTGTGCCAGGCCGCCGCCTCGATGTGGGCGCGGATCGGCGTGAAGGCCTCGCTGGCCAGCGGGCCGCGGTCGCTGCAGAACCCCAAGCGCTCGCGCGGCGAGTTCGACATCACCATCCACGGCTGGGCCAACGAACCGCAGATCGACGCGCTGTCGATCCTGTTGCAGGTGATGCACAGCCGCAGCGGCCCGGCCGGTGTCTTCAACTGGGGGCAGTGGGGCGACGCGGCGCTGGATGCGCGCATTGACGCCGCGGCCGCCGAAATGGACCGGCCCAAGCGCGTGCAGATGATGGCCGACATTCTGCAGACCCTGCACGACGACGTGCGCTTCCTGCCGCTGCACCAGCAGCCCATGGCCTGGGCCGTGGGCGCCAATGTGGGCGACGTGCTGCAGATGCCCGACAACAAGGCGCGCCTGTGGACGGTGCACATGAAGTGATGGCGGGCTGGCCGCTCTGGCGGCCAGCCTTGCGAGAGCGGATCAGGGGGCGTCGATGCCGGCGTTCGTAACCAGGGCTGACAGGGGGCGCACATGCTGGCGTTCATAGTGAGGCGGGTCGTCAACGCGGTCGGCGTGATGCTGGCGGTGGCGTTGATGGCGTTCGTGATTTTCCGTTTCGTCGGCGATCCCGTCGACATGATGCTCAACGAGCAGGCCTCGCAGACGCAGCGCGACGAGCTGCGCGAGCGCCTGGGGCTCAATGCCTCGGTGGGCATGCAGTTCGTGCACTTCGTGGCCAACGCCGCGCACGGCGAGTTCGGCATTTCCTACCGCAACCAGCAGGATGTGTTCGCGCTGGTGGCCGAGCGTTTTCCGGCCACCTTCGAACTGGTCATGATGGCAACCCTGCTGTCGCTGCTGGTGGGGGTGCCGCTGGGCGTGCTGACGGCCATCTACCGCAAGTCGCGGGTCGCGCAGGCGCTGCAGTTCGTGTCCATCCTGGGTATTTCGCTGCCCAGTTTCGTGGTGGGCATCATGCTGATCCTGGTGTTTTCGGTGCAGCTGGGCTGGCTGCCGGGCTTTGGCCGCGGCGAGACGGTGCGGATCGGCGGCTGGACCACGGGTCTCTTGACGCCGTCGGGCCGCGCCGCGCTGGTGCTGCCGTCCATCACGCTGGCGCTGTTCCAGATCACGCTCATCATGCGGCTGGTGCGGGCCGAAATGCTGGAAACGCTGCGCACCGAATTCATCAAGTTCGCCCGCGCCCGCGGCCTGCCGAACCGGGTGGTGCATTTCCGGCTGGCGCTGCGCAACTGCCTGATGCCGGTCATTACCGTGACCGGCATGCAGATCGGCAACCTGATCGCGTTCGCGCTTATCACCGAGACCGTGTTCCAGTGGCCTGGCATGGGCTTGCTGTTCATCCAATCGGTCATGTTCGTGGATATTCCCGTCATGGCCGCCTACCTGGTGATCGTGTCCTTCATCTTCGTGGCGCTGAACACGCTGGTGGACATGATGTACGGCGTGGTCGATCCGCGCCTGCGCAGCCAGCACGTCAAAGGAGGCGCCAATGCTCACTAAACCGTTTTCCGGCCAGGGCCGGGGCAGGCTGGCGCGGATGCGCCAAAGCGACCTGTGGTGGAGCCTGCGGCAGGACTACGTGGCGATGGGCGCGGGCATCGTGCTGCTGGCGGTGGTGCTGCTCGCCGTGTTTGCCCCGCTGATCGCGCCGCAGAACCCCTACGACCTGGCACAGCTGGATTTGCTGAACGCCGAACTGCCGCCGCGCTGGGTGGCCGGGGGCGAGGCCCAGTTTCTTTTGGGCACCGACACCCAGGGGCGCGATGTCTGGTCCGCCATTCTGTACGGCTCGCGCATGTCGCTGGTGATCGGGCTGGCCACCGTGGTGCTGTCGCTGGCGATCGGCCTGCTGGTGGGCCTGGCGGCCGGGTATTTCGGCGGCTGGGTCGACAACGCGTTGATGCGGCTGGGCGACACGCTGCTCAGCATCCCCACCATTCTCGTCGCCATCCTGGTCACCGCGGTGTTCCGGCAGTTGCTGCCGCCCGGCATGCGCGAAACCCTGTCGTCGGTGATTCTCATCCTGGCGATCTCGATGACCAACTGGGTGCAGTACGCCCGCACCGTACGCGCCTCGGCGCTGGTCGAGCGCGGCAAGGAATACGTGCAGGCGGCCCGGCTGATCCGCGTCAGTTCGCTGCGCATCATGCTGACGCACATCCTGCCCAACACGCTGACGCCGGTGATGGTGACGGCCACCCTGAACCTGGGCCTGGCGATCCTGATCGAGGCGACCCTGAGCTTTCTGGGCGTGGGCATGCCGCCGACCGAGCCGTCGCTGGGCACCCTGATCCGGCTGGGCAACCAGTTCCTGTTTTCGGGTCAATGGTGGGTGGTGGTGTTTCCCGCGCTGTACCTGAGCCTGATCGTGCTGGTCGTGAACCTGCTGGGCGACTGGCTGCGCGATGCCCTGAATCCCCGCCTGCGCTGAGCGCGGCACCGTACGGAGACCAATGTAGAACCATGGACAACGCAACTCTCTATACCCACGTCCGCCCGGCGGGCGGCGAGATCGCCTCGGTGCTGGTGCGCGACGGGCGCTTCGCGGCCGTCGACGGTCCGGTGCCCGACAGCGTGCCGCGGGTATATGGCGGCGGCGCCATCATGCTGCCGGGCCTGATCGACGCGCATGCCCACCTGGACAAGACGATGTACGGCATGCCTTGGTACCGCAACGAGGTGGGTCCGCGCCTGATCGACAAAATCGAGAACGAGCGCCTGGAAAAGCGCCGCCTTGGCATCGACCCCTACCGTCAATCGGCACGCCAGCTGGTGATGTCGGTGGCCGACGGCACCAGCCACATCCGCAGCCACGTCGACGTGGATACCGACATCGGCGTGGCCGCCATCGAAGGCGTGATGCGGGCCCGCGACCAGTACCGCGACCAGATCGACGTGCAGATCGTGGCCTTTCCGCAAAGCGGCCTGCTGATCCGTCCGGGCACGCTGGAACTGATGGACCAGGCCCTGCGCATGGGGGCAGACGTGGTGGGCGGGCTGGACCCGGCCGGCATGGACCGCGACCCGAAGGGCCACCTGGACGCCATCTTCGCCCTGGCCGACAAGCACGGCAAGCCCATCGACATCCACCTGCACGAAGCCGGCGAGCTGGGCGCGTTCTCGATGCAGATGACCATCGACCGGGTGCTGGCGCTGGGCATGCAGGGCAAGGTGACGCTGTCGCATTCGTTCTGCCTGGGCATGCCCGACGCGCAGGCGGTGCAGGGTCTGGTGGACGGCCTGCTGGAAGCCGGCGTGCACATCATGACCACGGGGTCGGCCTCGCGCCCGGTGCCCAACGTGGCGCGGCTGCATGCGGCGGGCGTGGTGGTCTGTACCGGCAACGACGGCATGCGCGACACCTGGGGCCCCTACGGCAAGCCCGACATGCTGGAACGCACCATGCTGGTGGGCCTGCGCAACAATTTCCGGCGCGACGACGAACTGGCGCTGGCCCTGCACGTGGCCACGTACGGCAACGCCCGCGTCATGGACCTGGCCGACTACGGCCTGGCGCCGGGTTGCCACGCCGACTTCGTGCTGGTCGACGCCGAAACGGTGGCCGAAGCCATCGTGTCGCGCCCGGTGCGCAAGCTGGTGGTCAAGCGCGGCCAGGTGGTGGCGCGCGATGGCCGCGCCCTGGTGGAGGCGCCCTGATGGCCGCCCGCGACGACGCCACGCTGCTGACAGCCCGTTGGGTCGTGGGCCACGAGAACGGCCGCCACTGCCTGTACGAGAACGGCGAAGTCGTGTTCCAGGGTGACCGCATCGTCTATGTGGGCCACCGTTACCCCGGCGTGGCCGCGCGCCGCTTCGATTACGGCCGCGCGCTGATCGGGCCGGGCTTCGTCGACCTGGACGCCCTGTCGGACCTGGACACCACCATCCTGGGGTTCGACAATTCGCCGGCCTGGCGCCGCGGCCGCATCTGGCCCGAGACCTACATGAAGCGGGGGCCGTACGAGATGTACACCTCCGACGAACTGGCATTCCAGAAGCGCTACGCTTTTGCCCAGCTGATCCGCAACGGCATCACGACGGCGTTGCCGATCGCGTCGCTGTTCTACCGGGTATGGGGCGAGACCCGCGACGAATTCCTGTCGGCGGCGCAAGCGGCCGGCGACCTGGGGCTGCGCGTTTACCTGGGGCCAGCCTACCGCAGCGGCCATACCTATGTGGACGGGCAGGGCACCATCCGCTGCCATTACGACGAGGCGCGCGGCATGGCCGGGTTGGCGCAGGCCGTGGCGTTCTGCGACGAGGTCGAAGGCCTGCACGGCGGCCGGGTGCGCGCCATGCTGTCGCCCGACCGCATCGAAACCTGTACGCCCGACCTGTTGCGCGCTTCGGCGACGGCCGCGCGCGAGCGCGATATCCCGATCCGCCTGCACTGCTGCCAGTCGCGACTGGAATACGACCTGGTGCTGCAACAGCACGGCATGAGTCCGCCCGAATGGCTGCAAAGCCTGGGCTTCCTGTCCGAGCGGGCGCTGCTGCCGCACGGCACCTATGTGTCCGGCTCGCGCCATATCGACCGGCCAGGGCGCGACCTGGACATCCTGCGCGACGCGGGCGCCAGCATCGTGCATTGCCCGCTGGTGTCGGCGCGCCACGGCGCCACGCTGGAATCGTTTGCCCGCTACCGCAAGCAAGACATCAACATCGGCATGGGCACCGATACCTGGCCGCCGGACATGGTGCTGAACATGCAGGTGGGCATGATGCTGTGCCGGGTCATTGACCAGTCCACCGAGGCGGTGCGCTCGGAAGACTATTACGACGCCGCCACGGTGGGCGGCGCCGATGCGCTGGGCCGGCCCGACCTGGGCCGCCTGGCGCCGGGCGCCAAGGCCGACATCGTGGTGTTCGATTTTTCCCACGACCGCAACGGCCAGTTGATCGACCCGATCCAGACGCTGATGGTGGGCGGCAGCGGCCGCGATGTGTCGCAGGTGGTCATCGACGGTCGCTTCGTGATGGTCGACGGGCGCATCCCCGGCTTTGACGCCGCCCAGGCGCAAGCGCAGGCCCAGGCACAGTTCGACGGCCTGGTGGCGCGCTATCCCGACCGCACCTGGGGCCATCCGGCGGTCGACGAGATCTTTTCATCCAGCTACCCGCGGCCCCCAAGGAGCCCGTCATGACGACCGTTTCCAGTCCCGCCGCCCCGACGCTGTCGGTGCGCGGCCTGTCGGTGGAGTTTCCCACGCGCCATGGCACGCTGGTGGCCACGCGCGACATCTCGTTCGATATTGCTCCGGGCGAAATCCTCGGCATGGTGGGCGAATCCGGCGCAGGCAAGTCGCTGACCGGCATGGCGGTGATCGGCCTGCTGGAGCCGCCGGGGCGCCTGGGCGGCGGCGAAATCCACCTGGCCGGCCGGCGCATCGACAATCTGCCGCCCAAGGCTCGCCAGCAACTGCGCGGCAAGGAAATCGGCGCGATCTTCCAGGACCCGCTGACCAGCCTGCATCCGCTGTTCACGGTGGGCGACCAACTGATCGAAACCATCCGCCATCACGACAGGGGGGCGCCCGCGGCAGCCCGCCAGCGGGCGCTGGAACTGCTGGTGGCGGTGGGCATTCCGGCCGCCGATCGCCGCATCGACCATTATCCGCACCAGTTTTCCGGCGGCATGCGCCAGCGGGTGGTGATTGCCCTGGCGCTGGCGGCCCGGCCGCGGCTGATCATCGCCGACGAGCCGACGACGGCGCTGGACGTGTCGGTGCAGGCGCAGATCACGGCGCTGTTGCGCCGCCTGTGCCGCGAGCAGGGCACGTCGGTGCTGCTGGTGACGCACGACATGGGCGTGATCGCGGAAACGGCGGACCGGGTGGCGGTGATGTATGCGGGCCGCATCGTCGAGATCGGGCCGGTGCTCGAGGTGCTGCGACGTCCGGGCCATCCGTACACCCAGGGCCTGATGAATGCGATTCCGGGCCTGCGCCACCGCGCGGCCCGCCTGAACCAGATCGATGGCGCGATGCCGCGGCTGCACGCGATGCCGGACGGCTGCGCGTTCCACCCGCGCTGCGCCCTGGCCGGGCCGCGCTGCGGCCAGGCCCGTCCTGCGCTGGCGGCGTCGCCGTCAGGCGCCACGGTCAGCGCCTGCTGGCTGCACCAAGGAGGCGTCGCCCATGCCGCATGACCAGGATTTCCTGTTGCGGGCCGACGACCTGGCCTGCTGGTTCGATGTGTCGCCGCCCTGGCTGGAACGCACGCTGTCGCGCCAACCCGAACAAACGCTGAAGGCGGTGGACGGCGTGTCGCTGGCGGTGCCACGCGGCAGCACGCTGAGCATCGTGGGCGAGTCGGGCTGCGGCAAGTCGACGCTGGCCAAGCTGCTGGTGGGGCTGGTGGCGCCGACCCGCGGCACGCTGCGCTACGGCCGCAACCGCAAGGGCGGCACGCTGCATCCACAGATGATTTTCCAGGACCCGTACGCCAGCCTGAACCCGCGCTGGCGGGTGGGCAATATCGTGGCGGAACCGATCATCACGCTGGGCCTGCGGGCCAGCCCGGCCGACACGCGCCGCCGCGTGGACGAGTTGCTGGAACTGGTCGGCCTGTCGGCCAGCGACGCCAGCCGTTTTCCGCACGAGTTTTCGGGCGGCCAACGCCAACGCATTTCGATTGCGCGGGCGCTGGCAACGGAAGCGGAATTCCTGGTGTGCGACGAGCCGACATCGGCACTGGACGTGTCGGTGCAGGCGCAGATCCTGAACCTGATGGGCGACCTGCAAAAAGAGTTCGGCCTGACGTACGTGTTCATCAGCCACAACCTGTCGGTGGTGCGCCACGTGTCGGATCGGGTAGCGGTGATGTACCTGGGGAGAATCGTGGAGCAGGCGGCGGCCGACGAACTATTCGAGTCGCCCAGGCATCCGTATACGAGGATGCTGCTGGATACGATTCCGGATCTGGATGATCCGAGACGGGATCGGGAGCCGATGGGAGGCGAGGTGCCGAATCCGATCATGCCGCCGGCGGGATGCACGTTTCATACTCGGTGCGGGATGGTGCAGGAGAGGTGCCGGAGTGTGGTGCCTGAGGTGGCTTTGGTTGGGGGGCGGGAGGTGCGGTGTCATTTGGTGATGGGGTAGGTTTTTTTTGCTGGCGTTGATGCGGCGGTGGGTGCTTCGTAGGTCGCCCGTCGTGCAGGGCTTCGTGGCGGCGGGCGCCCACGATTGCGGTCCGGCGCGCCGGCGCCGGACTTCCCCTTCGTCATCGTCGTCCGCCTTCGGCTCCCTTGTATCTTGAGCCCTGGGATGGTTAGCTACCATTCCACGAGAGACAGGTGAGTTTCTGCGGCTCCCTTAGGTGCCTGACCCTGTTCTGAAGACTAAACCCCTGTCTCTCACCTCTGACGCCATCGCGGACACTGGACGGTAGCCTAGGGCTTGACCCTGCATGCACAAGGTAAGTGGGCGCAGTTGGCATACTTTCTTTGTATGGAGGGTATGACGATGATCTATCTGGGTATTGATGTCTCCAAGCTGAAGCTGGACTGCACGTTGCTGCTGGATCCAGAGAATGACAAGCGCAAAAGCAAGGTTGTCCCTAATAGCCGGGACGGGGTGCACGACCTAGTCCGGTGGTGCGCCAAGCATGGCGCCGCGGCTGACCAGGTTCACGCCGTGTTGGAAGCCACAGGGCCCTATCACGAGCAAGCCGCGACGACGCTGCATGATGGCGGGCTGACGGTGTCGGTGGCCAACCCGGCCAACGTGCACGACTTCAGTCGGGCGTTGGCGATGCGGTCCAAGACCGACGCACTCGATAGCGTGGTGTTGGCCCGTTATGGCGTGGCGATGAAGCCGCCCGTCTGGCAGCCCCCGCCGGCCCATGTGCGCGAGCTGCGTGCCTTGATTACCCAACTGGAAGCGTTGTCCAAGGATCGGCTGCGCACGATGAACCGCCAGGAGAAGATCGAGGCCAGCTCGCCCTCGGAGCTGGTGGAACGTTCGATCAGCGACACGCTGAGCTTTTACGGCAAGGAGATCGCTCGCCTGGAGAAGGCCATCGACGACCATATCGACCGGCATCCTGACTTGAAGGAAGACGCCAGGTTGTTGGCGACCATACCCGGGGTGGGGCCGAAAATGACCAGAACCATGCTGCGGGTGATGCATACCCACCACTTCAAGTGTGCCGAGGATCTGGCCGCGTATCTGGGCTTGGTGCCGGTGCAGAGACAGTCTGGCACGTCGCTGCGCGGCCGTAGCCGCATGTCCAAGGCCGGTCCTGCGGACGTACGGGCGTTGGCATACATGGCTGGCGTCGTTGCGTCCAAGCACAACCCCCATGTGCGGGCGTTGTATCAACGACTGCTGGCCGCGGGCAAGAGCAAGATGTCGGCCCTGGGCGCCTGCATGCGAAAAGTGGTGCATCTGTGCTTCGGCGTGCTCAAGACGCGGCAGCCTTACAGACCTGATTACGCTTTTTCTACTTGACGGCCAAGACGGTATCTTCCGATTCCCTCGGGCGCATCGAGGTTGCCCGCTGCCACGAAGCCCTGCACGACGGGCTACGCGCGTCTCGGGTCGTCGCGCTGCTAGACCTGTGGTCGGGGAATGGAATCTGCGGGGTCGCCAAGCCGCGGCCGCGCGGGCGGCCACGTTTGGCATTGCGTTTCTGGAAAGTGTTGCGGATGCGCTTCGCGCGGGTGGGGACTGGTTTTCTAGTGGGTCCGCAGTCAGGGGGGAGGGGCGGTGATGGGCGGCGCGTGGTGGCACTGGTTTGCGCATGTTGGCCGTCTCGCGCGCCGCCCATCAGGCGCTGGAGGTTTTTGTTGGATTCCAGCGCATCCGCGCCGTTAGATGCTGAGCGAGATGCGGATTGTTTTGTTACGTCACTGGCGTGGACACCGTAACTACCAAAGTGATCTCCAGCGCCCGATGGGCGGCGCGCGAGATGGTAGGCACGAGCAAGCTGACCTTCGCCGCGCCGCCCATCACCGCCCCTCCCATTTGATGTGCGCCTCATCAGAAAACCAACCTCCACCCGCGCGAAGCGTCATCGAAACACTCTCCGAAAACGCAATGCCAAACGTGGCCGCCCGCGCGGCCGCGGCTTGGCGACCCTGTAGATCTCATGCCCTGACCACAGGTCTAGCAGCGCAACAAACCTAGACGCACGTAGCCCCTGGCGGTGGTGGCTTGCGGAGCGGGCAACCTCGATGCGCCCGAGGGAATCGGAAGCCCAATAGTCGTCATGCACGACACCCGTGACGAAGAAACTTTCTCCGTAGCATCGGCTGTGGCAAGGTGGAATGCCGCCAGGTAAAGACCGACCTTCCAGTGGTGCGTGTTAGCGCACGCCCGTTCTGAAGCATGGCCCCGGGTGACGTCACCGACATTGGTGAGCACACGCATAGCGCGTGCATCCCGTTTGAGAGAGTGAGTACAACGACGTACCCATGCCTGGCGGCATTCCGTTTGTGATCATGGAGCAAGCCATGTCCCTGCGCAAGTCTGTTGCACCCTTAACCCTGGCCCACCCCGATGCCGCAGGCATCGACATCGGCTCGGCCAGTCACTTTGTCGCCGTGCCTGCCGACCGCGATGAGCAGCCCGTTCGTGAGTTCAAGAGCTTTACTGCCGATCTCTATCGCCTGGCGCAGTGGCTCAAGGACTGCGGCATTACCGCGGTCGCCATGGAGTCCACCGGCGTCTACTGGATCCCCTTGTACGAGTTGCTCGACAGCCAGGGCTTTACTGTCTATCTGGTCAACGCCCGGCACGTCAAGAACGTCTGCGGCCGCAAGTCCGACGTCCTGGACTGCCAGTGGTTGCAACAGCTCATGAGCTACGGCCTGCTGGCCAGCGCCTTCCGGCCTTCGGACCAGATCTGCGTCTTGCGCGAGTTCTCGCGCCAACGCCAGATGCTGCTGGCCTCACAGGTGCGCCACGTGCAGCACATGCAGAAGGCGCTCACGCAGATGAACATCCAGTTGGCCCAAGTGCTCTCGGACGTCGTCGGGGTCACCGGCCAGGCCATCATCCGCGCCATCGTGGCCGGCGAGCGTGATCCCCACGTCCTGGCCCGCCTTAAAAAGCGCCAGGTCAAGGCCAGCGAAGACGATATCGCCGCAGCCCTGCAAGGGACCTGGCGCCATGAGCACCTGTTCGCGCTACGCCAGGCGCTTGCCCTGTACGACGCGTATCAGAGCCAGCTCGATGAGTGCGATCAGCTCATCCAGACTGAGCTGCATAAGCTACAGCGCCATGACGGCGACCCAGGCAAGTCCCAGCGTCGCTGGCCCAAGAAGGCCATGGCCTTCGACCTGCGCACGCACCTGTTCGCCATGTGCGGCGTGGACCTGACCCGCATCAATGGGGTCGATGAAATGACCGCCTTCAAAGTCCTGGCCGAGGTCGGGCCTGATATGACCCGCTTCCCCACATCCAAGCACTTCGCCTCTTGGCTCGGGTTGTGCCCGGGGACACGGATCTCCGGGGGCAAGGTCCTGAGCAGCGCCACCAAGCGCTCGCCAAACCGCGCCGCCCAAGCCCTGCGCCTGGCCGCCGCTGCGTTGCGAACAAGCCAGTCGGCCTTGGGTGCCTATTACCGACGGCTGTGCGCACGCCTGGACAAGCCTCGCGCCATCACCGCTGCGGCCCACAAGTTGGCTCGTCTGATCTACGCCATGCTCACCAAAGGCACCGAATATGTCGACCAGGGAGAGCTGTATTACGAGGAACGCTACAAGCAGCGCGTCATGCATCACTTGACCAAGCGCGCCCAGGCGATGGGCTATAGCCTCACGCCACTTCCCGAGACTCCGTGAAAAAACCCCAAACAAATCAGCAGCTTGACGGGAGTTTCTTGAGAGGGAGCCGAAGGCGGACGACGATGACGAAGGGGGGGGCCGCCTAGGCAAGTCCGGCGCCGGCGCGCCGGACCGCTATCGTGGGCGCCCGCTCCGCAAGCCACCACCGCCAGGGGCGACCTACGAAGAGAAAACCAACGCAATCCCAAGCCCGCTATTTGGCGTAAACCAAATCCCGCAACCCCAACGACAACCCAGGCCAATAAGTAATCACAAGAAGGCAAACAATCACCACCCCCACGAACGGCACTAATGGCTTGATCAACCTCTCCAACGGCAACTTGGCCACCGCGCACGCCGCAAAGAGATTCACCCCGAATGGGGGGGTGATCATGCCCAGGGCCAGGTTCACCACCATGATGATGCCGAAGTGCACCGGGTCTACCCCGAACTTCAGCGCCACCGGCAGCAGCAGCGGGGCCAGCACCACGATCGATGCCGACGTTTCGATGAACATGCCGATCACGAACAGCGCCGCGTTCACGCCCATCAGGAACGTGAACTGCGAGTCGAACAGTTGGGAGAGCCAGACCCCCAGCGCGTCCGGGATGCCCGCGCGGTTCAACAGGAAACTGAACACGCCTGCGTTGGCGATCACGAACATGATCACCGCCGTCGAGACCACCGACTTGTGCAGCGTGCCGGACAGTTGCGTGAAGCTCAGGCGACGGTAGATGAATTTTCCCACCACCACCGCATACATCACCGCCACCACCGAGGCTTCCGTCGGTGTGAACACGCCGCCGTAGATGCCGCCCAGGATGATCACCGGCATCATCAGCGCCAGCCAGGCGCGCTTGAAGGCCGGCCACAGCGGCAGGCGGCCTTCGCCGTCGCGCTTGCCCAGGTTGTTGCGCTTGGCATAGAGCCAGACGTAGAACATCAACGCCACGCCGATCAGGATGCCGGGCATCACGCCTGCGATGAACAGCTCGCCGGTCGACGTGTCGGTCGACACCGCGAACAGGATCATCGGGATCGACGGCGGGATGATCACCCCCAGCTCGGCCGCGCTGGCCTGCAATGACGCCGCGAACGGGGCCGGGTAGCCGTGGCGGATCATCGCCGGGATCAGGATCGCGCCCACCGCGAAAGTGGTCGCCACGCTGGAACCGGCGACCGCGGCGAAGATCATGCAGGTCAGCACGCAGGTGCAGGCCAGCCCGCCCTGGATGCCGCCCACCACGCTCTTGGCGAATTCCACCATGCGTTCGGAAATGCCGCCGGCTTCCATCAGGTTGCCGGCCAGGATGAAGAAGGGAATCGCGACCAGCGGGTATTTGTCCAGCGCGGCATATAGCTGCTGGGCCACCACCAGCCAGGGCAGGTTGGCGGCGCCGACGCCGGCCAGGCTGGCCAGGCCGATCGACACGGCGACCGGCACGGACAGCCCGAAGAAAATCAGCATCGAGACAATCATTAATTGGGACATGGCGATATCGTCTGCTTGGATTCGGGGCGGGGGGCTCAGCCTTGCGCGTCGTTGCGCACGGGGACGTCTTCTTCCTCGCCGGCGCACCAGCGGGCCAGCACGGCGATGGCGGCCAGCGTGGCGCCGACCGGAATGGCCGAGTAGATCCAGGAAATCGAGATGTCCAGGCTGGGCACGTTCTGGAAGCGCACGCGGTAGGTCATCTGGCCGCCGATCCAGGCAATGAAGCCCAGGAAGCCGGCGCAGATCAGGCCGATCACGGCCTCCAGCACGCGGCGGCGCATGCCGCCCAGCAGGTTGCGCAGCAGCTCGACGCTGATCATCGCGCCGTGGCGAAACGCCAGGGCCACGCCCAGCAGCACCGTCCAGATGAGCAGGGCGCGGGTCAGCACCTCGCTCCAGTCGGCGGGCGAGTGCAGCACGAAACGGGCGATGACTTGATAGAAGGCCGCCGCCGCGGCGGCCACCAAGAGAAGTTGGGCGATGACCGACACCAGCTTGAACAGGATGCGGTCGAAGGCGCAGAGCAATCGCATGGAAGTTTCCGGTAGCGAATAACAAAGGGGCAGAGCAGGACAACGCGAGGGGCAAGGCAGGCGGGCACGGCGCAACGGGCGGCGCGAGGTCAGGACAGAAGGACCGGCCGTCGGTCCGGCGTCAGGCCTGCATCGAGACCGCTCCGCAGCGGGGGGCCGACGCGCGCCGCTGTCCGACGCAGGGCCGCTGCCGGGAGGGAACCGGGTCCCCCCGCGGCAGCGGCCCGTGCCGCCGGTTTTACTTGGTGTCGCGGATCGCGTCGATCAGCTTCTTGTCGAACTTCTTGTAGTACTCGGGGTAGGCCGGCTCGACGGCGGCGGCGAAGGCGGCGCGGTCGACTTCAGACACCTGCATGCCTTCTTTCTTCAACTGCTCGACGCCGGTCTTCTCGATGTTGTCCACGTAGGCGCGCATGGCCTGGGCGGATTCCTTGCCGGCCTTGTCGAACTTGGCCTTGTCGTCCGCCGACAGGCCGTCATACACATTGGACGACATCAGCACCAGGGCCGGGCCGTAGACGTGGCCGGTCAGCGACAGGTACTTCTGCATCTGCGACAGCTTGGCCGAGGTGATGACCGACAGCGGGTTCTCCTGGCCGTCGATGGTGCCCTGCTGCAGGGCGGTGGCCACTTCGGGCCAGGCCATGGGGGTGGGCAGGATGCCGATCTGGCGGAACGCCGTGATGTGGATCGGGTTCTCGGTGGTGCGGATCTTCAGGCCCTTGGCGTCTGCCGGCGTCTTGACCGGGCGCACGTTGTTGGTCAGGTGGCGAAAGCCCTGTTCGCCCCAGGCCAGCGCGATGATGCCGCGGCTGGGGAACTTTGCCAGCATATCCTGTCCGATCTTGCTGTCCAGCACGTTACGGGCATGGGGCAGGTCGCGCAGCAGGAAGGGAATGTCGAAGACGCCGGTCTCGGGCACGAAGTTCAGGGTGGCGCCGGTCGAGACGATGGCCAGGTCGATGGTGCCGATCTGCAGGCCTTCGATCACTTCGCGTTCGCCGCCCAGCGCGCTGTTGGCGAATTGCTGTACTTTGTATTTGCCGTTGCTGGAGGCCTCGATGGATTTGGCCAGGGCGTCGGCGCCGGCACCGTAGTGCGACGACGTGGACAGGGCATAGGCCATCTTCAGCGGGGTCTGGGCCGAGGCGGCCAGGGGAACGGCGGCCGCGCAGGCGGCAAGAATCGTGGCCGCGAGCCAGGATTTACGCATTGTCTTCTCCAGGGGTTTGGGTATTTTTGTGTAGCGATAGGTGCGGCGCCGCAAGGCGCTTCGCGCATGATAGCGGGATTCGGCCCCCATTCCGGCCGTTGGTTAACATTGGCAGATGATGGATTTCCCTGATGTCTCGCGGGCCCGGCGCCCCGGTTTCTGGACCACCCTGGCGCTGGGCGCCCGCATGATGATGCGCGACGCCCGCGCCGGCGAGCTGCGGCTGCTGGTTCTGGCCCTGGTGGTGGCGGTGGCGGCGGTGACCAGCGTCGGCTTCCTGGCCGATCGCGTCAGCCGGGCGCTGGAACGCGACGCCGGACAGATGCTGGGGGCGGACCTGGTGCTGGATGCCGACGAGCCGGTGCCGGCGGCCTTCATGGACCAGGCGCGCGAACGCGGGCTGCAGGTGTCCAGCACCTGGCAGTTCCCGTCCATGGTCAGTGCGGGCGACGGCGCCCAGCTGGCCGCGTTGAAGGCGGTCGAACCGGGGTATCCGCTGCGCGGGGCGCTGCGGGTGGCGGATGCGCCGTTCAGCCCGGATGCGCCGACGCGCGAGATCCCGCCCGAGGGGGCGGTCTGGGTGGATGCCCAGGTGCTGTCGCTGCTGGGCCTGAAAGTGGGCGACACCCTTAATGTGGGCGATGCCCACCTGCGCATCGACCGTGTCATCACTTACGAACCCGACCGCGGCATGCAGTTTGTGAACGTCGCGCCGCGGGTGCTGCTGCGCGCCAGCGACCTGCCGGCCACCGGCCTGATCGCGCCGGGCAGCCGTATCGGTTATGCCCTCCTGGCCGCGGGCGAGCCGGACGCCGTGGCGGGGTATTCCACCTGGCTCAACCAGAATCTGAAACGGGGCCAGAAGGTCGCCACGCTGGAATCCGGCCGGCCCGAAGTGCGCCGCACGCTGGATCGGGCGCAGCGCTTCCTGTCGCTGGTGGCGTTGCTGGCGGTGCTGATTTCCGCGGTGGCGGTGGCGCTGGCGGCGGGCCGCTACATGACCCGGCACCGCGACGGCATTGCCGTCATGCGCTGCCTGGGCGCGGTGCAGTCGCAGGTGTCGCGCATGCTGACGCTGGAATTCGCGCTGGTCGGCCTGTTCGCGTCGGCGGCGGGCTGCCTGCTGGGCTATGCCGTGCACCAGGTGCTGGTGATGGTGCTGGCCTCGCTGATCGACACGGCCTTGCCGGCGCCGTCGGCCATCCCCGCCTTGCAAGGGCTGCTGACCGGCCTGCTGCTGTTGCTGGGCTTTGCCTTGCCCGCGCTGGCGCAGTTGCGCCATGTGCCGCCGGCCCGGGTGCTGCGGCGCGACGCGGATTCGATCAGCGCCCGCAGCGCCACCGGCTATGTCGTGGGTGCCGTCGGTTTTGCCTTGCTGATCTGGTGGTTCGCCGGCGATGCCAGGCTGGGCGGCGTGGTGGCGGGCGGGTTCCTGGGCGCGTTCGCCGTGTTCGCGCTGGTCGCCTGGCTGTGCATCCTGGGCCTGGCGCGGCTGCGCGGCCTGGCGGCGGGCCTGCCGGCCCTGCGCTTTGCGCTGGCCGGGGTGGTGCGGCGCCGCGCCGCCACCATCACGCAGGTCTGCGCGCTGGCGGTGGGGCTGATGGCCTTGCTGCTGCTGGCCATGACCCGCACCGACCTGATCCAGGGCTGGCAGCGCACGCTGCCGCCGGATGCGCCGAACCGGTTCCTGATCAATGTGCAGCCCGACCAGCGCCAGGCCGTGACCGACGCGCTGACCCGCGAAGGCCTGGGCGGCATCGTGCTGTCGCCGATGGTGCGGGGCCGGCTGATCGCCGTGAACGGCAAGCCGGTGGGGCCGGACGACTACGAAGAGCCGCGCGCCAAGCGGCTGGTGGATCGCGAATTCAACCTGTCCTATGGCGACGACATGCCGTCGTCCAACCGCATCGAGCAAGGCCGCTGGCTGACGCCGGGGTCGGCCGAGGTGTCGCTGGAATCGGGCCTGGCCAAGACCCTGGGCATCAAGCTGGGCGACAAGATGACCTTCGACGTGGCCGGCCAGCAGGTGGAAGTGGCGGTGTCCAGCACCCGCCGGGTCGATTGGGATACGATGCGCGTCAATTTTTTCGCCATTCTCACGCCCAAGTCCCTGGCCGACATGCCGCAAAGCTGGATCACGTCTTTCTATCTGCCGCCCGACAAGGCGCAGGTGCTGCCCGGCCTGGTGCGGCAGTTTCCCAACCTGACCGTGTTCGACGTCGGCGCCATCCTGCAGCAGTTGCAATCGGTGCTGAACGAGGTCGGGCGGGCGGTGCAGTTGCTGTTCCTGTTCACCCTGGCGGCCGGTGTGCTGGTGCTGTCGGCCGCCCTGACCGCCACCCGCGACGAACGCATGCGTGAAGCCGCCGTGCTGCGTGCGCTGGGCGCCACCCGCAGCCAGCTGGCGCGGTCGCAGCGCATCGAATTGTGGGCCGTCGGCGGCCTGGCCGGCCTGTTGGCCGCGGCCGGCGCCACCGTGATCGCTTGGGTTTTATCAACCCAGGTGTTCGATTTCACCATTACCCTCAGCCTCTGGCCCTG
The DNA here is from genome assembly GCF_052695805.1 of Achromobacter sp. NCFB-sbj8-Ac1-l. NCBI lineage: Bacteria > Pseudomonadati > Pseudomonadota > Betaproteobacteria > Burkholderiales > Alcaligenaceae > Achromobacter > Achromobacter sp. NCFB-sbj8-Ac1-l. The sequence continues at coordinate 1,891,618 of NZ_CP199812.1, forward strand.
GCTGGTCGGGGTCGGCGCGGGTATGCTCGGCGCCTGGGCCGGCGGCGCGCTGGCGCTGCGCGGCGTGCTGCGCACCCCGCCCCTGGTCACCCTGAGAGAAACCTGATGATTTCCCGCGTGCAGATCATTACCGAACCCGTGGATATTTCCCGCAGCATTTTCGACCTTCTGGGCGGCGAACCCGGCGTGCGCGCCCTGGTCGACCGCTTCTACGACCTGATGGACATCGAGCCCGACCTGAAGGCGCTGCGGGCCGCCCATGGCCCCAGCCTGGACGAGGCCCGCGACAAGCTGTTCTGGTTCCTGTGCGGCTACTTCGGCGGCCCCGACCACTATATCCAGCGCTTTGGCCATCCCCGGCTGCGGGCTCGTCACCTGCCGTTCTCGATCGGTATTGTCGAACGCGATCAATGGGTTGCGTGCATGGGCCGGGCCATGGAGGACGAAGGCATCGAACCCGCGCTGGTCGAACGCCTGTTGCAGTCGTTCTTCGGCGTGGCCGACTGGATGCGCAATCGTGAAGGCTGAGCGGGACGCCTCGGGCGCCCGGCGCCAGGCCTGGCCCGCACCGCTGGCCGGTGCCATGCTCAGCGACGCCCGCCTGGGCGAGTCAGGGCCGGACATCTTCAACCCGTCCCACTATGGCGACCGGGCCCGGCCGGTGGATGCCGGTGGCCGCCAGGCCGCCTGGTTCGTGCAGGGGCAGGGCTGGCAGGGGGTGCTGCGGCGCTACCGCCGCGGCGGCCTCATTGCCAGGATCAGCCGCGACACCTATCTGTGGGCGGGCGAAGACCGCAGCCGCAGCTTCCGCGAATTCCGCTTGCTGGCCGCGATGCGCGCCCAGGGCCTGCCGGTGCCGGCGCCGCTGGCCGCCGCCTACTGGCGCCAGGGGCCCACCTATCGCGCCGCCATCATCGTCGAGCGCATTCCGGGCGTGCGGCCGTTGGCCCAGGCCCTGGCCGAGCCCCTGTGGCAGCCGGTGGCCGAGGCCATCGTGCGGATGCACCGGGCCGGTGTCTGGCATGCCGATTTGAACGCCTTCAACATCCTGATCGGTTCCGATGGCCGGGTCTGGCTGATCGACTTCGACCGCGGCACCCAGGGCGGCCTGTCGGACCGCCAGCGCCAGGGCAACCTGGACCGCCTGCGCCGGTCGCTGGTGAAGGTGGCCGGCGAAGACGGCGAGCGCTTCTGGCTCAAATTGCGCGACAGTTACTGGACCGCCTGGGGCGTGGGCGTGCAGCCGTAAGCCATCGGGCACCCGATGCATCGCAATCGGGGCCTAATTGCGGCAAATTCGGCTAAATCTGCCGGTAAAGTTGGTCAGGTCCTTGCTAAAAAGCTTTATGATTTCGCCTTTTGGTACTCCTGTAACTTACGGCGGATAGCTGGGGGCTGGTAATGAAACTAAGGGCGGGAATGCGCTGGGCGCTAGGCACGATGCTGGTCACGGCAGCCACGTCGGCCGCGGTGGCGCAGAACAAGGTCGTCAACGTCTACAACTGGGCCGAATACACGGCCCCGGACACGATCCCGGGTTTCGAAAAGGAAACCGGCATCAAGGTCCGCTACGACGTCTACGACAGCAACGACACCCTGCAGGCCAAGCTGTTGGCTGGCAAATCGGGTTACGACGTCGTTGTCCCGTCCACGCACTACGCTTCGCGCCAGATCGAGGCCGGCCTGTTCCAGAAGCTGGACAAGTCCAAGATCCCCAACTGGAAGTACCTGGATCCCGACGTGATGGCGCTGGTCGCCTCGGTCGACCCCGGCAATGAGTACGCCGTGCCCTGGGGCTACGGCACCAACGGCCTGGGCTACAACGTCACCAAGGTCAAGCAGATCATGGGCGACAACGTCGACCTGGCCAACTGGGACATGATCTTCAAGCCCGAAAATGCCGCCAAGCTGAAGGAATGCGGCATCTCGATGCTGGACGAGGCCGCGCAGGTATTCCCGGCCGTGCTCAAGTACCTGGGCAAAGATCCCAACAGCACCAACGCCGACGACTACAAGGCCGCGCTGGACGTGCTGAAACAGATCCGTCCGTACATCCGCCAGTTCAGTTCGTCCGGCTACATCGACGAGCTGGCCGTGGGCGACCTTTGCATGGTCTATGGCTTCTCGGGCGACGTCATGATCGCGCGCAAGCGGGCCCAGGAAGCCAAGAAGTCCTACGAAGTGAACTACTTCATTCCCAAGGGTGGCGCCCCGGCGTGGTTCGACCTGATGGTCATCCCCAAGGACGCCCCGCACCCCGAAGAAGCCCTGGCGTTCATCAACTACATTGAAACGCCCCAGGTGCATGCCGCCATCACCAACACCATGTTCTATCCGAACGCCAACAAAGAGGCGCGCAAGTACGTGGTCAAGGACGTGGCCGACAACCCCATGATCTACCCGTCGCCCGAGGTCTCCAAGACCTTGTACGTCATCAAGGCCCAGCCCCTGAACATCCAACGCCTGCAAACCCGCATGTGGGCCGAGCTCAAGTCCGGACGATAGCCATCATGACCGATAGCCGTTACTCGGCGCAGCATTCGGCTGACCCGGACGAGTTCGTCCGGGTGGCCGATGTGGTGAAGATCTTTGGCGATGTGGTCGCCGTCCGTTCCGTCAATCTTTCGGTCAAGCGCAACGAGATTTTCGCGTTGCTGGGCAGCTCCGGCAGCGGCAAGTCGACCTTGCTGCGGATGCTGGCCGGCTTCGAGGAGGCCACCTCCGGCCAGATCCTGCTCGATGGCGAAGACATCACCAGCGTGCCGCCGTATCGTCGGCCCGTGAACATGATGTTCCAGTCTTACGCGCTGTTCCCGCACATGACGGTCGAGGCCAACGTGGCCTTCGGCCTGAAACAGGAAGGCGTGGATCGCGCCGAAATCCACGACCGCGTGTTCGAGGCGCTGGACCTGGTCCAGATGGCGGGCTATTCGCGCCGCAAGCCCAACCAGCTGTCCGGCGGCCAGCAGCAGCGCGTCGCCCTGGCGCGCAGCCTGGTCAAGCGGCCCAAGCTGCTGCTGCTTGACGAACCCATGTCGGCGCTGGACAAGCAGATCCGCCAGAAGACGCAGATCGAACTGGTCAAGATTCTCGAACAGGTGGGCGTGACCTGCATCATGGTCACGCACGACCAGGAAGAAGCCATGACCATGGCCCACCGCCTGGCCGTCATGACCGACGGCCAGATCGTCCAATGCGGCACGCCGCAAGACGTCTACGCCTTCCCGAACTCGCGCTTCGTCGCCAGCTTCATCGGCTCGACCAACATGTTCACCGGCACCATCGTGGTCGACGAACCTGACCACGTCGCCATCGAAAGCCCCGAGCTGAGCCGGCCGCTGTACGTCAGCCACGGCGTCAGCGAACCCCTGGGCATGGACGTGCACGTTTCCATCCGCCCCGAGCGCATGGTGGTGTCGCGCGACCAGCCCGCAGGCGACTACAACTGGGCCCACGGCATGGTCAGCCACATGGCCTGGATGGGCAGCTACGCGCTCTACCAGATCCGCCTGGATTCCGGCGCGATGGTCGAAGCCAGCGTGCCCAGCCTGCTGCTGGCGCAAATGGACGCCCCGGGCATCGACGAAGAGATCTTCGTCAGCTGGGACGCCGACAGCGCGACGGTGCTGGCGTCATGATCCGCTTTTCGCCCCGCGACTGGCTGCCCTCGGGCCGGGCGCTGGCGGTGGTGCCGCCGTTCGCCTGGCTGGTGCTGTTCCTGCTGGTGCCTTTCCTGCTGGTGTTCAAGATCAGCTTCGCCGAACTCAAGTTCGGCATTCCGCCGTACACGTCGCTGGCGGAATTCAAGGACGAAGCGGTGCAGTTCAGCCTGCACCTGCGCGGCTACATCCTGCTGTTCACCGACAGCCTGTATTTCGCCACCTACCTCAGCTCGGTCAAGATCGCCGCCATCACCACGCTTGCCTGCGTGCTGATCGGCTATCCCATTGCCTACTACATCGCGCGCTCCTCGCCCGGCGTGCGCAACCTGCTGCTGCTGGGCGTGATCCTGCCGTTCTGGACCTCGCTGCTCTTGCGGGTGTATGCCTGGGTCGGCATCCTGCGCAACGACGGCCTCTTGAATAATTTCCTGCAGTGGCTGGGCATCATTTCCAGCCCGCTCGAAATCTACCGGACCGACCTGGCGGTGTATATCGGCATGGTCTACGCCTACCTGCCGTTCTTCATCCTGCCGCTGTACGCCACGCTGGTGAAGATGGACCTGCGCCTGCTGGAGGCCGCCTACGACCTGGGCGCCAAGCCCTGGCAGGCGTTCTGGCAGATTACCGTGCCGCTGTCGCGCCAGGGCGTCATTGCCGGCGCCATGCTGGTGTTCATCCCGGCGGTCGGCGAATACGTCATTCCCGAAATGCTGGGCGGCGCCAATACGCTGATGATGGGCCGGGTCATGTGGAACGAGTTCTTCAACAATACCGACTGGCCGATGGCCTCGGCGGTGACCTGCGTGATGGTGCTGTTGCTGTTGGTGCCCCTGGCGCTGTTCCAGTACAACCAGGTCAAGCAGCAGGAACTGGCAACCGGAGGCCGCAAATGAACGGTCCCAACAAGACTTTGCGCGCCGTCGTGCTGGGGCTGGGCTACTTCTTCCTGTACGTGCCCATCATCAGCCTGATGGTGTTCTCGTTCAACGAATCGCCCGCCGTCACGTCCTGGACCGGCTTCTCGTTCCGCTGGTACCACTCGCTGTTCAACGACGACGCACTGCTGCGCGCGGCCTGGCTGTCGTTCCGCATCGCCGCCATGACGGCCACGGCCGCCGTCATCATCGGCACCTGGGCGGGCTACGTGCTGGGGCGCATGGGGCGGTTCCGCGGTTTCGCGTTGTACGTGGGCATGCTGAGCGCGCCGCTGGTCATCCCTGAAGTGGTGCTGGGCATCTCGCTGCTGTTGATGTTCGTGGAACTGCGCGGCCATCTGGGCTGGCCCGCCGAGAACGGCATCTTCACGATCTGGGTGGGGCACGTGACCCTGTGCATGGCGTTCGTGGCCGTGGTGATCCAGACCCGCATCCGCGACCTGGACCGCTCGCTCGAAGAAGCCGCGCTGGACCTGGGCGCCACGCCCATCACCGTGTTCTTCAAGATCACGCTGCCGCTGATCGCACCGGCGCTGGCGTCGGCGTGGCTGCTGTCGTTCACCCTGTCGCTGGACGACGTCGTGCTGGCGTCGTTCCTGTCCGGCCCCAGTTCCAGCACGCTGCCGATGGAAGTCTTCTCCCGCGTGCGGCTGGGCCTGAAACCCGAGATCAACGCGCTGGCCACCCTGTTCATCCTGGCGGTGGGCACCTGCGTGATCCTGGCCAATCGCATGCAATGGCGCAAGGAGTCCGAACCCAAATGAAGCAAACCACCCTGTATGGCCTGACCAAGTGCAGCACCTGCGTCAAGGCGCGCGAGTGGCTGACCGAACACGGCGTCGACCACGAGTTCATCGACTACCGCGACCATCCCGTGCCTGCCGCCACCCTGAAGGCGTGGTCCGGCAAGGTCGGCGGCTGGGAAAAACTGGTCAACCGCGCTTCCATGACCTGGCGCAATCTGCCCGACGACCGCAAGACGCCCGCCACCGATGCACAATGGACCCAGCTGATCGCCGAGTTCCCCGCGCTGGTGCGCCGCCCGGTCACCGTCACGCCCGATGGCGAAGTCGGCGTCGGCTTCAGCGAAAAGCGTTACGGCGAACGTTTCGCCTGACGCCGTGGCCACCCCGGCCAACCAGGCATCGCGCCGCGCGGGCAACGCGCTGCCCGATGCCTTTTTCAATCGTGACGCCCGCACGCTTGCGCGCGACCTGCTGGGCAAGGTGGTGCGCCACCGCGTCGGCGACCTGTGGCTGTCGGCCCGCATCATCGAGACCGAAGCCTATTACCTGGAAGAAAAAGGCAGCCATGCGTCGCTGGGCTACACGCACAAGCGCCGTGCCCTGTTCATGGACGGGGGCGTGGTCTATATGTACTACGCGCGTGGGGGCGACTCGCTCAATTTCAGCGCGGCGGGGCCCGGCAACGCCGTGCTGATCAAGTCCGCCTACCCCTGGACCGACGCGCTGTCCGGCCCCGACGCGCTGGCCCGCATGCAGCGGTTGAACCCCGATGCCCAAGGACAGCCGCGGCCGCTCGCCAGGCTGTGTGCGGGCCAGACGCTGCTGTGCCGGGCGCTGGGCCTGAAAGTGCCGGACTGGGACGCGCGCCGTTTCGATCCGCACGCGCTCTATGTGGAAGACGTGGGCGAGGCGCCGCCGGCGCTGATCAGCACCACCCGGTTGGGCATTCCGCCGGGGCGCGACGAACACCTGGAATACCGCTACGTCGACCCGGCCTATGCGGCCTTCTGCACCCGCAACCCGTTGCGCCGGGGGCAGGTGGCGGGGCGCGACTATCAATGGGTGGATCGGGAGGGGGCGTTGCTGCCGCACGCGCCCTGAACGGCGGGCGCCTCCCGGCGCCGGACGGTTCGAGAGGGGCCGTCAGGCCTGCGCTTGCGATTGATCCTGGCTGGCCGCCCGCAAGGCGGCTTCACGAGCCCGCCGTGCCATGGCGGCGCGCATGTCGGCGTATTTGCGCTGGATGCGCTTGCGGTTCAGCCGCTTGCTCCAGGCATACACCGGCACCAGCGGCAGCACGCCGAAGCCGTCGATCAGGAACAGCCCCGACTTGCCGTCCGCATTCTGGCCACAGGCGATGTTGCTGGCCGACAGATCGTGCAGCACGACGTGGGCATCGGCCAGGTCTTCGATGAATTCGTCCAGTTGCGCGGACAGATCCGCATCCATCTTGCCCTGGCGGGCCAGGTCGGCCACCGTGGGGGCGATATTGCCCTGGCCGTCGGTGATCTTTTCGACCAGCAGGCCCAGGCCCAGCGTGGTCTGGGCCACGCCCAGGATGCGGGCCATCGGCACCTGCCACACGCCCGACGGTCGGGTGGTGGTGGTGACGTATTCCGTGATTTCGTTCAGGTAGACGCGGTAGGCGCTTTCACGCTGGTATTGCTTGTACCAACGCTTGAAGGGACGCGCGTCCAGGTAGACGGCGCGCGCCTGCATGTCCATCACCTTCACCAGCAGCGAAGGGGCATGGGGATGCTGGAAGATGTGTCGGTCGCCGCCGATGGCGACGGGCGTCTCGTCATTGAGGTTCAATGGACCGAAGACGGAGCCGAAGTCGACGGCGGCCGGACAGGATGGGGGAAGATCAGCGGTATTCAACTCTTTTTAAGGTTCTTATATATGTTGTTAACAGTTTAATGCTCTTGCTTGCCATTGGTCTTGCGGGGCGCCCGCCAAGTCGTTTCGGATAGCTACAGCAACAGGGATGCGGCCCTATAATTTCGGACGGCCGCCGTGGGCGCGGCGTAGGGGTTTGCCTTGTCGAATGACGTTCTGCTTTGGATTGCCGCCGGCGGCGCGGTGCTGGCCAGCCTGGCCGCGCTGATGGCGTGGCTGTCGCGTCCCAGCCACGATGTCAGGCTGGATGCGCTGCTGGACGGCCTGGAGCGCACCGAACGGGCCCTGCGCGCCGATATTGCCGAGGGCCAGCGCGGCTTGCGCACCGAATTTGCGGAATCCACCCGCGCGCTGCGCCAGGAATTGGCGCAATCCCACGGCGACCTGCGCGCCGCGCTGACCCGCGACGCCCAGGCCGCCCGCGCCGAATCGGCCGAGTCCCTGGGCCGTTTCGCCACGGGTTTCAGTGAGCAATTGCAGGGGCTGATCCAGATCAACGAGCGTCGCCTGATGGAAGTGCGCACGACGGTAGACGAGCGCCTGCAAGCGTTGCAGGCAGACAACAGTACCAAGCTCGATGAGATGCGTCGCACGGTGGACGAAAAGCTCCATGCCACCCTGGAACAGCGCCTGGGCGAGTCGTTCAAGCAGGTGTCCGACCGCCTGGAAGCCGTGCACAAGGGCCTGGGCGAAATGCAGGCACTGGCCGCCGGCGTGGGCGACCTCAAGCGGGTGCTGACCAACGTCAAGTCGCGCGGCACGTGGGGCGAAGTGCAGCTGGCGCGGCTGATCGAAGACAACATGACGCCCGAGCAGTACGCCAGCAACATCAAGCCGGTGCCGGGCAGCGACGCGGTGGTGGAATTCGCCATCCGCCTGCCGGGCCGCGGCGACGGCGGCGCGCCGGTCTGGCTGCCCATCGATGCCAAGTTTCCCAAGGAAGAATACGAACGCCTGATGGATGCGCAGGACGCCGCCGACGTCGAGGGAGTCAAGGCCGCGGGCGCCGCGCTGGGCAAGGCGGTCGAGGTGCAGGCGCGCCTGATCGCGTCCAAGTACGTGGCGCCGCCGCACACCACCGATTTCGCCATCATGTTCCTGCCCACCGAAAGCCTGTATGCCGAAGTGCTGCGGCGCCCGGGGTTGCTGGATCGCCTGCATGACCTGCGCATCAACGTCGCCGGGCCCAGCAACCTGGCCGCGCTGCTCAACAGTCTGCAGATGGGCTTTCGCACGCTGGCCATCGAGCAGCGTTCGTCCGAGGTCTGGCAGGTGCTGCGCGCGGTCAAGACGGAATTCGGCAAGTTCGGCGATGCGCTGGCCGGCGTCAAGAAGACGCTGGACACCGCCAGCAGCAAGATCGGTCAGACCGAAGTGCGCACCCGCGCCATGCTGCGCAACCTGAAAAGCGTCGAGGCGCTGCCGGAAGCGGATGCGCTGCGCCTGCTGGGTAGCGAAGGTAGCGACGACGCGGATGCCGAAGCGGCGGGCGACGCCGAGACCGACGGCGTCCCCCCGCCACCCGCCGCGAACTGATTCCGCAAGTCGGGCGCAACGGGTCCGACTTCGTCCGCAAACGCAGCGCGCGGCCCGCGGCTGCCCGATCCGGCCCCGTCCGCGCTTGTGACCGGGGCGGTCTGTCGATATCCTCATCATTGCGGCAATTCGCCGTCGATATCTGGAGCATCGTAAGCATGGGCACCGCTGACCGACTTGATTCCTCTTCCTTCGACGCGATGGCGCTGGGCGCCGATATCGCCCAGGGGGCCACGACAGCGCTTGCCGCGATGCAGCAAGCCGTGGAAAGGGTGGCGGCGCGCAACCCCACGATCAACGCCGCCTGCGGAGTGCAGGCCGAACTGGGGCTGGACCTGGCCAAGTCGCTCGACCAGGAATTGGCCAGCCTGACTTCCCCGCAACGACTGGCGCTGCTGCGCGAACGCCCCTTCCTGGGCGTGCCTACCTTGCTCAAGGACCTGGGCACCGCCGCGCTGGGCCTGCCCAGCACGATGGGGTCGGTGCTGTATGGCAAGGTCGAATGGTCGGTCGACGCCAACATCGTCAAGCGCTACCGCCGCGCCGGCCTCATTCCGTTCGGCCGTACCACCAGCGCTGAACTCGGCTTGAGCCCCACCACCGAATCGCCGGTCTACGGCGCGCCCACCCAGAACCCCTGGAAGACCGGACACAGCGCCGGCGGCTCCAGCGGCGGCGCGGGCGCGGCGCTGGCCAGCGGCATGGTGCGCATTGCGCACGGCAGCGACGGCGGCGGCTCCATCCGCATTCCGGCGTCGTGTTGCGGCGTGCTGGGCCTGAAACCCTCGCGCGGCATGATGCCGCTGGGTCCGCTCAAGGGCGAAGGCTGGGGCGGCCTGGCCACCGAACACATGATGACCCTGTCGGTGCGCGATTGCGCCGCCTCGCTCGATATCAGCGCCGGGGCTGACGTGGGCGCGCCGTATGCGTCGCCTGCCAAGCCGCTGCACACCTACCTGGACATCGTCTCGCGCGTGGCTGCCGACCCGCACGGCGCGCCGCGCCGCCGCATCGCCTATCTCAGCACCACCTACGAAGGCGCGGCGATCGACCCTGAAGTCGCGGCCGCGGTCGAAGAGGCAGCCCGCTTCTTCGCCGGCCTGGGCCATGAACTCGTCACGGCCGCGCCGCCCGTGGGATCGGAAGAAGTGCTGTCGCCCATGCTGCCCCTGATCGCCAGCGCCGCGGCCAACGCCATCGACAGTTTCGTCGCCGTCCGCAACCGCCGGCTGGCCGCCGACGAGCTGCAGCCGACCACGCTGGGGGCGCGCGAGTATGCGCGCGCCATTTCGGGCGCGCAGTACGTGGCCTGCGTGGATACCTGCCACGAGATCACGCGGCGCATCGGTCGCTTCCTGCATCGCGAGGGCGCGCAGGGCCACGACCTGTTCCTGTCACCCGTGCTGGCCCAGTTGCCCGCGCCCATCGGCCGCTACGCCATGGACAACGCCGACTACCTGGCCTACCGTCTGGGCAAGAAGGGCGTGATCGGCTATTCGCCGTTTGCGCCTTTGGCCAACCTGACCGGCATGCCGGCCATTTCCATTCCCTTCGGCCTGTCCGCCGACGGCCTGCCCATCGGCATCCAGGTCATGGGCCCGCTGGGCAGCGAGGCCTGGCTGCTGGAATTGGCTGCCCAGGTCGAAGCCCTGCGGCCGTGGCAGCGGGTGGCGCCCATCGCCCGATAGGCTGGGGCGCGCCGGGCAGGGCAACGCCGCGCGCCCGTCACGCGCGGCGCATCAACGCATCGCCGGGAGCCAGCATGACTTCGTTCGCGACCCATACCGTTCTGAACCAGGTTCCGCCCCTGGAAGACTATTCGTTGTACGAGACCGACCTGGCCTTGCGCGAGGCCCTCGTTCGCGAGGGCGCCGGGGCCTGGGCTGGCGACCTGGCCGCGCATGGGGCCTGGCTGGGCCGCGCCCAGACGCTGGCCGCGGGTGCCGAGGCCAACCGCTGCCCGCCGCGGCTGCTGGCCTACGACCGCGGCGGCCACCGCATCGACCATGTGGAATTCCATCCGGCCTGGCAACTGCTGATGAGCGGTATCGCCGCACGCGGCCTGCATAGCCGGGCCTGGGCGCAGCCGGTGCCTGGCGCCCAGGTGGCGCGCGCGGCGGCTTACCTGATGCAGGGCCAGGTCGAGGCCGGCACGCTGTGCCCCACCACCATGACCTTCGCCGCCGTGCCGCTGCTGCAGCGCGAACCGGCCGGCGTGGTCGATTACGGCGGCGACTGGCTGCCGGTGCTGTTCTCGCGCGAATTCGATGGCGCCGACGCGCCGCTGGCCGGCAAGCGCGGCGCCTTGATCGGGATGGGACTGACCGAGAAGCAGGGCGGGTCGGATCTGCGTGCCGTCACCACGCGGGCCGAACCCCTGGGCCCGGCCGGCCGTGGCTGCGCGTATCGCATCGTGGGGCATAAATGGTTCTTCTCGGTGCCGCAGGCCGACGCCCACCTGGTGCTGGCCCAGACGGATGCGGGCCTCAGCTGCTTTTTCGTGCCGCGCTGGATACCGGGCGGCCCGCGCAATGCCGTCCGCATCCGGCGCCTGAAGGACAAGCTGGGCAATCACAGCAATGCCAGCGCCGAGGTCGAATTCGAGGACGCCTGGGGCGCCATGGTGGGCGAACCCGGCCGCGGGCTGGCGGTGCTGCTGGAAATGGCGGCCACCACCCGGCTCGATTGCGTGCTGGGCAGCGCCGCGCTGCTGCGCCAGGCCGTGGTGCAGTCGCTGCACCACGCGGGCCATCGCCAGGCTTTCGGCAAGCCGCTGCTGGCGCAGCCACTGATGCGCAATGTGCTGGCCGACCTGGCGCTGGAATCCGAGGCCGCGCAGGCGCTGGCGTTGCGGTTGGCGCGAGCGGTGGACGAACGCGGCGACGCCGGCGCGCGCGCCTTGGCGCGGGTGGGCACGCCGGCCGCCAAGCTGTGGGTATGCAAGCGGGCGATCGCGGCGGTCGCCGAATGCATGGAAGCCTGGGGCGGCAACGGCTACGTCGAAGAGGGGCCGATGCCGCGCCTGTACCGCGAAACCCCGGTCAATTCCATCTGGGAAGGCTCGGGCAACGTGATGGCACTGGACGTGCTGCGGGCCTTGCAGCGCGAACCCGAGGCGTTGCCGGCGCTCGAAAGCGAACTCGCGCCCGCCACCGGCCAGTACCGCGAATTCGATGCCGCGCTGGCGGCCTGGCGCGGGCTGCTGGCGGACCCGGCGCAGGCCGAGTTCCAGGCCCGCCGCATCGCTTGCGGACTGGCGCGGTTGTGGCAGGCCGCCCTGCTGATCCGGCACACGCCACAGGCCGTGGCGCAGGGCTTTGTCGTCAACCGGCTCGGGGCCCTGGGCGGCGTCTTCGGCGAGCTGGAAGGGGGCACCGATGTCGCGGAGATCCTGGCGCGCGCCTGGCCGGCCGCGGCCGCATGCTAAATTTCCCCGCTCTACTCACCTGAACCGCATTTTTTCCTGCCATGCTCACCCAGCAAGAACTCAAGCAGCAAGCCGCCGACGCGGCCCTGGAACTCGTTGAACAGGTCGCCGGCCCCGATGTCATCATCGGCGTGGGCACCGGCTCCACGGCCGATCTCTTCATTGACGGCCTGGCGCGCTTCAAGGGCCGTATCGGGGGCACGGTCGCCAGTTCCGAGCGCAGCGCGGCGCGCCTGGCGGGCCATGGCCTGAAGGTGCTGGACCTGAACGACGTGACCTCCATGCCCCTGTATGTGGATGGCGCCGACGAAATCGACGCCAACCTGCACATGATCAAGGGCGGCGGCGGCGCGCAGACGCGCGAAAAGATCGTGGCCTCGGTGGCCGAGCGCTTTGTCTGCATCGTCGACGAATCCAAGCTGGTGCAGGTGCTGGGCAAGTTCCCGCTGCCGATCGAAGTCATACCCATGGCGCGTGAAGCCGTGGCCCGCGCCATGGTTGCGCTGGGCGGCCAGCCGCGCCTGCGCGAGGGTTTCGTCACCGATAACGGCAATGTCATCCTGGACGTGGCCGGCCTGTCGATCACCGACGCGCCGGGCCTGGAAGCCCGCGTCAACAACCTGGCCGGTGTCGTGACCTGCGGCCTGTTCGCCATCGCCGGCGCCGACGTGGCGCTGCTGGCCACGCAAGACGGCATCCGCCGCCTGGACCGCCGCGCCTGAGGCCCCGGCCGCCGGCCCCGCGCCCGTGCGCTTGCCGGGGGCGGGGCCGCGATTCATAATCCTGTCACACTTGGGTCATAACCTTGCCGGTTGTGCAGGCCCATCTCGAGAAACTCTTTCATATCGGGGCAATGCAATGAGATCAACCACGCAGGGAGCCCGGATGACGGAGCATACAAACAAGCAGTTCGACGCTGATCTGGAAAGCGTCCGTTCGCAGTTCTTGCAAATGGGCGGCGTGGTCGAAGCCATGATCCAGGAGGCCATCGACGCGCTGGCCAGCGGCGATCTGACGCTGGTTGAAAAGGTGCGCGAGCGCGAAAAGGAAGTCAATCGCCACGAAGTGGAGATCGACGAAAGCATCAGCCGCATCCTGGCCCGCCACCAGCCCACCGCCATCGACCTGCGCATGCTGATGGCCGTGTCCAAGATGCTGACCGACATGGAACGCTCGGGCGACGAGGCCGAGAAAGTGGCCACCGTGGCCCGCCGTATCCACGAAGCCGACATGCCGCACATTCCGGTGATCGAATTGCGCCACATGGCCTCCAACGTGCGCACCATGCTGCACCAGGCCCTGGACGCCTTTGCCCGCCTCGACCCGATCCTGGCTGCCGCCGTGGTGCGCAGCGACAAGGAAGTCGACAAGGAATGGAAGGGCGCGCTGCGCCACCTGATCACCTACATGATCGAAGACCCGCGCACCATCTCGCGCGCCATCGACATGATCTTCATCGCCCGCGCGCTCGAGCGCATTGGCGACCATGCCAAGAACATGTCCGAACGCGTGATCTACATGGTCAAGGGCGCCGACGTGCGCCACACGGGCGTGAAGAACACCGAGCGCCTGGCGCGCGGCGAAGAAGACACGCCCGCCGAATCGCAGGATTCCTGATCCGCGGCGGCATCCAGCCGCATGCCGGTGAGGCAACAGAAAACCCCAAGCGCGCTGGCGTCTTGGGGTTTTTTTATTCGGGGGCGTTGAGCCTACAGGCTGGCAGCGGCCGCCGACGGCAGCGCCGCGCCCTGGCACAGCCGCGGGTCGGGCACGCCGGACTTGCCCGCGTTGATCCGTCCGGCCAGGCGGCGGCCGAAGGCGGACAGCGCCTGCGCGGTGACTTCCAGGTCGTACCAGCCTTCGCACCCGGCATATTTCAGCTCCAGCGAGCCCCCGGCCTGCACGTGGACCATGGCGCGCCAGCCGTCGCCCATGTGCGATTCGATCATGGCTGGATGGGGGGTGTCGCCGTGGTTGATCAGGCGCAGGCGCAGCCCCGAACTGACCGGCACCAGCTGCGCTTCCAGCAGGCCGGCATCGCGAGCGTCGCCGCGGAACTGGCGGTGAAAGCCGTCCGGACCCAGCAGCCAGAGATCGTAGGCGCCCTGCGCGTCCAGGCGCCAGCCGTCGTCCAGGCGCGCGCCGGCGCCGAGGGTGTAGCGGCGTGGGGCGCGGTCCAATGCCAGGCGGTCGTACACGTGCAGCACGGCACCGGCAGTGCCTGGGTTGCGGAAGGTCAGGCGATAGTGTTCGCCGTCGGCCGTCATGCGGCCCACGGCCTCCAGCGCGTAGGGCAGGGCGCAGGCGTGGCGGATGCTGTCGGCGTGCAGCGAACCGCGGTCGCCCGCGAAGTCGAAGGCCGACGTCAGGTCACCCGCCACGGCGCGGCGCCAGGCGCTGATATTGGGTTCGGGCACGCCGAAGCGGGCCTCCAGGAAGCGGATCACCGACGTATGGTCGAACACCTGCGAATTGACCCAGCCGCCCCGGCTCCAGGGCGACACCACCAGCATCGGCACGCGCGGGCCCATGCCGAAGGCGCGGCCGTGCAGGGCGGGAGGATCGTCCGGGGTACCGGCGCTGGGGCCATGGCGGGCGTCGTGGTATTCGCCGTCCAGTTCCACCGTCGACAAGCCGCCCGAGTGGCTGCCTGCCCGGCCGCCCAGGGGGCGGGCCGGCGGCGCAGGCGGCGGCATGTGGTCGAAAAAGCAGTCGTTTTCGTCGTAGGTGACCAGGAACACGCAGCCGCTCCAGACGGCAGGGTTGCGCGTCAGGATATCCAGCACCCGTTCGGTGTAGGCGCCGCCCTGGCGGGGTGACGAGACTTCCGGGTGCTCGGAATCGGCGGTGGGGGCGATGATCCACGACACCTGCGGCAGCGTCCCCTGGTCCACGTCGCGGGCCAGGTCGTCCAGGGTATGGGTCGACAGGGCGCGGTCGCGCAACGGGGCCTGCGCGGCCGCGCTGGCGTGCTGGCGGCGGTACTGCCGAAAGCCCGCCAGCGGATTGTCGTGGAAGTTGTCCGCCATGTCCTGGTAGATGCGCCAGTCGATGCCGGCGGCCTGCAGGCGTTCGGGGTAGGTCGTCCAGCCGTAGCCCTGGTCGGCCGGGCCCAGGCGGTCGAACGTGTTGACCAGCGCGGGGCCGCCCGCGCGCCCCAGCGGGTCGTTGGTGCCGGTCCACAGGAACAGCCGGTTCGGATTGGTGCCAGCATGAATCGCGCAGTGGTAGGCATCGCACACGGTGAAGGCGTTGGCCAGCGCGGTCTGGAACGGCACCTCGTCGGGGCGGTAGGCGCCCAGGCCCAGGCGGCTCTTGGCGGCCAGCCATTGGTCCATGCGGCCATCGTTCCAGGCGCGCTGGGCGTCGTCCCAGGTATGCGGGGTGATGTAGCCCACCGGCGTGTGGCTGGCGTAGTCGGCGTGCAGCGCGTAGGGGCGCAGGGTCTGGCGGCCGTGGACCTGGGTCAGTACGTTGCCGCTGGCCGTGGGCACCCGATGCGGGTCGGCCAGCCCGCGCACGCCCGGCAGCGCGCCGAAATAGTGGTCGAAGGACCGGTTTTCCTGCATCAGGATGACGACATGCCGCACGTCGTCGAGCGTGCCGCGCTTGCGGTCGGGGGCGATACCCAACGCACGCCGGATGGCCGGGGGCAGGTCGGGCGTGGCGACGGAACTCGGTTCTTCGTTCATGACAGCATTAATACGGCCTGCGATATCGGAATCTTAAGGCCAGTGCGGGGCGGGGCGGGCCGCCAAAACGCGAAGCCCCTCGCGGGCGAGGGGCTTCACAGGCTTGCCGCGAGAGGCGGCGCCGGATTCAGGCCGAGGGCGGGACGTAGCCCTGGGCTTCGACGCTGCCGTCTTCGAACAGGAAGCGTTCCATCTGCTGCTGCAGGTACTTGCGGGCGCGGGCGTCGGCCAGGTTCAGGCGGTTTTCGTTGACCAGGCGCGTCTGCACCTGCTTCCACTCTTCCCAAGCTTCCTTGGAAATGCTCTGCCAGATACGGGTGCCGAGTTCGCCGGGGTAGGGCGGAAAATCCAGCCCTTCGGCTTCACGCTTCAATTTCACACAGTTGACGATACGGGCCATGGTTCGCTGCCGGAAAGAATAAGTAATGGGCCATTTTAGCGGGCTTGGCGCGCGGACGGCGCCAAGCCCCTTCGGCCCCTGCGGGTAGGGCCGGGCGTTACAGCTTCTTGATGAACACCAGGCTGTTGCGCGAACGGTTGTAGTGGTTCTGCTTTTCGCGCGGCAGATCGGTGATGCCGCCCTGCACGAAACCGCGCTTCATGAACCAGTGCGAGGTGCGGGTGGTCAGCACGAACAGGCGCTTGGCCCCGGTGGCGCGGGCGCGCGATTCCATGTGCCGCAGCAGGATTTCGCCTTCGCCCGAGCCTTGCCATTCGGGGTGCACGATCAGGCAGGCCATTTCGGCCATCTGCTCGTCGGCGAACGTGTGCAAGGCCGCGCAGCCGTAGATCACGCCGTCGTGCTCGAGCACGGTGAAGTTCTCGACGTCGCGCTCGACCACGCTGCGGGGGCGCGGCACCAGCGTGCCGTCGGCTTCCAGGGGCTCGATCAGGCTGAGGATGGCGCCGACATCGTCGATGGTGGCCGGGCGCAGGTCATCCAGGGTGTCTTCGACCACCATGGTGCCCACGCCGTCGTGGGTGAAGATCTCGAGCAGCACGCTGCCGTCCAGCGCGAAGGGCACCAGGTGGGCGCGGGCGACGCCGCGCTTGACCGCCAGTGATGCATATTGCAGGTAGGCGCCGGTTTCTTCGTCCAGCGAGCCGGCGGCCAACAGGCCGTCGGCGTCCACGCGGGCCAGTTCGGTGTCCACGGTGCCGTCTTCGTTCAGCACGCCTTGGCCGCTGGACAGGAAGATCAGTTTTTCGGCGCGCAGCGCCACGGCCACGCTGGTGGCCAGGTCTTCCATGGCCAGGTTGAAGGCGTCGCCCGTGGGCGAGAAGCCCAGCGGCGACAGCAGCACGACCGACGAGCCCTTTTCGATGGCGAACTTCAGCGCGTCGACGTCGATCTTGCGCACCTGGCCGGTGTGCTTGTAGTCGACGCCTTCGAGCACGCCGGTGGGGCGGGCGGTGACGAAATTGCCCGAAATGACGCGGATGTGCGCGTGCGACATCGGCGTGTTGGGCAGGCCCTGGCTGAAGGCGGCTTCGATGTCCAGGCGGATCTCGCCGGCGGCTTCCTTGGCGCATTCCAGCGCGGCGGCGTCGGTGGGTGCCAGGCCACGGTCGAATTGCTGGGTGAAGCCCTTCAGGCGCAGCTGTTCGTTGACCTGGGGGCGCGAGCCGTGCACCAGCACCAGCCGGATGCCCAGCGAGGACAGCAGCGACAAGTCCTGGACCAGCGCGTTCAGCGCGCCGGCCTGCACCAATTCACCGCCAAACGCCACCACGAAGGTCTTGCCTCGGAACGCATGCACATAGGGCGCCACATCTCGGAACCATCGGACGAACTGGGCAGGGGCGAATTCAGGGGCTTCAAGGGCGGAGACAGTGTCTGGTTCCAGGTCGGGCATGATGGATGGGGCAATTCCTGAGAGTGGCAACAACGCGGCAGGGGCCGCGTCAACGCGCCGTCGCGAGGGCGGCGTGCCGAAATTATATGGCCGCGGGGCGTTTATATAATAGACAGCTAACCGGACAAATCGTACATGCCAGAATCTTCCCGCCCGCGGCCGCCTGTAGCGGCTGACGGGTCGACCCGTGCCCCCGGAAAACCGCGGGCCGACGGCGCGGCCCAGGCCGAGCGCCGGGCGCCCCGCCCCGAACGGCCCATTCCGGTCGTTTCCTACCCCGAAGACCTGCCCGTCAGCGCGCGGCGCCAGGAGATCGCGCGCGCCATCGCCAACCACCAGGTGGTGATCGTCAGCGGCGAGACCGGCTCGGGCAAGACCACCCAGCTGCCCAAGATCTGCCTGGAACTGGGCCGCGGCCGCCAGAAGATGATCGGCCACACCCAGCCGCGCCGGCTGGCCGCGACATCCGTGGCCAAGCGCATCGCCGAAGAGCTGAATACGCCGATGGGCGAGGTGGTGGGCTACCAGGTGCGTTTCAACGACCGCACCGGCCCCAACGCGTCCATCAAGCTGATGACGGACGGCATCCTGCTGGCCGAGTCGCAGCGCGACCCGCTTTTGCGCCGCTACGACACGATCATCATCGACGAGGCGCACGAGCGCAGCCTGAACATCGACTTCCTGCTGGGCTACCTGAAGCAGTTGCTGCCGCGGCGCCCGGACCTGAAGATCATCATCACGTCGGCCACCATCGACGCTGAACGTTTTGCCCGCCATTTCGCGGCGTCCGAAGACAAGCCCGCGCCGGTCATCGAGGTCTCGGGCCGCCTGTACCCGGTTGAACTGCGCTACCGCCCGGTGCGGGAAGAACCCGCCGAAGACGAAGCGCCCGCCAAGGCCGGGCGCGACCGCGAACGCATGTCCGGCGACGAAGAGCGCGACCTGATCGACGCCATCGTCGACGCAGTGGACGAGTGCGCCCGCCACGGCCCGGGCGACGTGCTGGTGTTCCTGCCCGGCGAACGCGAGATCCGCGAATCGGCCGAGGCCCTGCGCAAACGCCACCCGGCCGGCACCGAGGTGCTGCCGCTGTACGCGCGCCTGTCGCAGGCCGAACAGGAACAGATCTTCCATCCGCGCGGCAATGCTCGGCGCATCGTGCTGGCCACCAACGTGGCCGAAACCTCGCTGACGGTGCCCGGCATCCGCTTCGTGGTCGACAGCGGCCTGGCCCGCATCAAGCGCTATTCGTGGCGCAACAAGGTCGAGCAGCTGCGCATCGAGCCCATCAGCCGGGCTTCGGCCAACCAGCGCGCCGGTCGTTGCGGCCGCGTGGGTCCGGGCGTCTGCATCCGGCTCTACGACGAAGCCGACTTCAACGCGCGGGCCGCCTTCACCGACCCCGAAGTGCTGCGCTCGTCGCTGGCCTCGGTCATCCTGCGGATGAAGTCGCTCAAGCTGGACGACATCGAGCAGTTCCCCTTCGTCGAGGCGCCGCCTGGGCGCGCGGTGGCCGACGGCTACCACCTGCTGCAGGAACTGGGCGCCATCGAGCTGGCCTCGGCCGACGACGATACCGACGCCACCCGCACCGGCGCCTCGTTCGTGCTGACCCAGACGGGCCACGAACTGGCCAAGCTGCCGGTCGACCCGCGCATCGGGCGCATGATCCTGGCCGCGCGCGAACAGCAATGCCTGGCCGAAATGCTGATCATCGCCTCGGCCCTGTCGGTGCAGGACGCGCGCGACCGCCCCATGCAGGAACGCGAGGCCGCCGAGGCCGCGCACGCCAAGTTCGCCGACGACAAGTCCGAATTCATTTCCTTCCTGAAGCTGTGGCGCTGGTACGGCGAACAGGTCCAGCACAAGGCCTCGCAGCGCAAGCTGGTGGGTCTGTTGCGGCAGAACTTCCTGTCGCCGATCCGGTTGCGCGAATGGCACGACGTCCACACCCAGCTGGCCGCCCTGGTGGGCGAGCAGGGCTGGCGCGTCAATCAAATCGAAGCCACCTACGAGCAACTGCACCTGGCGCTGCTGTCGGGCCTGCTCGGCAACATCGGTTTCAAGAGCGACGAGGGCGGCCATTACCAGGGCGCCCGCGACATCCGCTTCCATATCCACCCCGGCTCGCGCCTGGTCAAGAAGGCCGGGCGCTGGATCGTGGCCGCCGAACTGGTCGAGACCACCCGCCTGTATGCGCGTTGCGTGGCCCGCATCGACCCGGTCTGGCTGGAAAAGGTGGGCGCCCACCTGATCCGCAAGAACTGGTCCGACCCGCGCTGGGAAAAGAAGGCCGGCCAGGTGGTGGCCAACGAACGCGCCACGCTGTATGGCCTGACCATCTACACCGGCCGGCGCATCCAGTACGGCCGCGTGCATCCGCGCGAGGCGCGCGAACTGTTCATCCGCCAGGCCCTGGTGCCGGGCGAGATCGACACGCGCCTGGCCTTCGTGGCCCACAACCGCAAGCTGATCGCCGGCATCGAAAAGCTCGAACACCAGACCCGCCGCCCGGACATCCTGGTCGACGACGAGCTGATCTACGCCTTCTACGACCGCCAGCTGCCGGCCGACATCTCGCAGACCGCCACGCTGGAAAAGTGGGTGGGCGGCCTGGACAAGGCCGCGGCCGCCAAGCTGATGCTGACGCGCGACGAACTCATGCGGCACGAGGCCGCCGGTGTCACTACCGACGTCTTTCCCAAGAAGGTCGAGTGGCAGGGCGTGTCGATGGCGCTGGACTATCACTTCGAACCCGGCTCGCCGCGCGACGGCGTGACGCTGTCGGTGCCGCTGTTCGCCCTGAACCAGATCGACCCGGCGCGCTGCGAATGGCTGGTGCCCGGCATGCTCAAGGAAAAGGCGCACCTGCTGCTCAAGTCGCTGCCGCAGAAGCTGCGGCGCCACTGCGTGCCGCTGCCTGATTACGCCGCCGGTTTCTATGACCGCTGGTTCGAGCGCATGGCCGATCCCCAGATGGGCCTGGTCGACGCCCTGATCGCCGACATGTGGGACCAGGTGCAGGTGCGCCCGGCCGTGGCTGATTTCAAGCTGGAAACCCTGCCGGCCCACCTGTTCATGAACTTCCGGGTGGTCGACGAACACGGCCGCATGTTGTCCGCCGGCCGCAACCTGGCCCAGCTGCGCGCCGAATTCGGCAAGCAGGCCCAGGCCACCTTCCAGCAACTGGCCGCCAGCGACACCCAGGTGGCCCAGGCGCTGGCGCATGAAAACCTGACCTCCTGGTCGTTCGGCCCGCTGCCGGAGATCCTCGAGATCAAGCGCCGCGGCCAGTCGGTCATCGGCTATCCGGCGCTGGTCGATCGGGGCGCGCATTGCGACCTGGACGTGTTCGACGACCCGGACGAGGCCCGCAAGGCCCACCGCGCCGGCCTGCTCAAGCTGTTCCGGCTCGGCCTGCGCGAGCAGGTCAAGTTCCTGGAAAAGAACCTGGCCGACCTCACCAAGATCAGCATGCTCTACATGACGCTGGGTACGCAGGAAGAACTGCGCGACCAGATCATCGACTGCGCCCTGGGCCAGGCCTGCCTGGCCGAGCCCTGGCCGGTCAACGAGCAGCAGTTCGAGGCCCGCCGGGCCGAAGGCAAGGGCCGCCTGGGCCTGTTGGCCCAGGAAGTCGCGCGCCTGGCCGGCACGGTGCTGACGGAATACGCGGCCCTGCAGCGCAAGCTGCCGCAGGCCAAGCCGCACGCGTCCGCCTACGCCGACCTGCAGCAGCAGTTGGGGGCGCTGATGCCCAAGTGGTTCATCCGCGACACGCCCTACGCCCAGTTGTCCCATTACCCGCGCTACCTGAAGGCGGCGGTGGCGCGCATCGACAAGCTGCGCGCCGACCCGGGGCGGGATGCCAAGCTGGTGGCCGAAATGGCGCCGCTGCTCACCCAGTACCAGCGGGCCCGCTCGGCCCTGAAGGGGGCGCCCGACCCGCGCCTGGACGAGTTCCGCTGGCTGCTCGAAGAGCTGCGGGTGGCGCTGTTTGCGCAGGAATTGCGCACGCCCATGCCTGTGTCGGTCAAGCGACTGATGAAAAGCTGGGAGTCCCTGCAACGCTGACGGCGGGACGGCGCGAGCCGTCCCGTATTACAGACAGATTTCAGTCGTTTTCCGTTCAGAGACACGTCATCTGGTTATGCTTCAATGCGCGGGCCTTTCCCCGCCGCTCCCTGGAGCATTGCCGACATGTTCGAGCTTTTCAGCACCCGGACCCGCCCGTCCTCGTCGTCCCGCTCCTCGCCCAACCGCTGGGACTGGGCGCTGCTGCCCCTGGTCCTGGTGGTGCTGGCCGCCATGGCCTACGGCGCCTCGCAGATGAGCCGCCCCTTCGCCGTCGGCGAAGAACTGCCCATCTCGCTGGACCCGATCTACCTGCCGTACTACCTGTTGCGCACCATCCTGCGCATGTTCACGGCGCTGGCTTTTTCGCTGCTGTTCAGCTTTGTCTTCGCGGCCATCGCCGCCAAGTACCGCACGGCTGAAAAAGCGATGATCCCGATGCTGGACATCCTGCAATCGGTGCCCATCCTGGGCTTTCAGGCCATCGCCATCGCCCCGTTCATCGCCTTGTTCCCCGGCAACCTGCTGGGGGTCGAATGCGCGGCGATCTTCGCCATCTTTACCTCGCAGGCCTGGAACATGGCGTTCAGCCTGTACCAGTCCATGCGCACGGTGCCGGCCGAACTGAACGAGGCCGCCCGCGTCTTCCGGCTGTCGGGCTGGCAGCGCTTCTGGCGGCTGGAATTGCCCTACGCCACCCCGGGCCTGCTCTGGAACATGATGATGTCCATGTCCGGTGGCTGGTTCTTCCTGGTCGCGGCCGAAGCCATTTCGGTGGCCGGGCAGGACATCAAGCTGCCCGGGATCGGTTCGTACATCGCCGTGGCCATCGACGCCGAGAACGGCCGCGCCATCGCCTGGGCCATCGGCGCCATGATGGCCGGCATCCTGCTCTACGACCAGCTGTTCTTCCGCCCGCTGCTGGCCTGGGCCGACAAGTTCCGCTTCGAGGAATCGCAGGCCGACGTCGCCCAGCAGTCCTGGCTGCTGGACTGGACCCGCCGCAGCCGCTGGATGCAGGCCCTGTCCAACCTGTTCTGGGCCCGCATGCGCCGCGCGCTGGGCTGGTTCAGCGTGTCGTACGACGGCACCTCGATCCGCGCCCGCGCCAAGGCGCCGGACCCGCGCTGGACCCGCATCTGGGATTCCCTGCTGGCTGCCGGCGCGCTGCTGGCCACCTACAAGCTGGTGGTCTTCGTGCACGCGGAAGTGGGCTGGGCCGAAGTGCTGCACGTGGTCGGCCTGGGCGGCATCACGCTGGTGCGGGTGATGGTGCTGATCGGCCTGGCCTCGGCCATCTGGGTGCCCATTGCCGTCTGGATCGGCCTGCGGCCCAAGTATTCGCAGCGGGTGCAGGCCGTGGCCCAGTTCCTGGCGGCGTTCCCGGTCAACCTGCTGTTCCCGGCCGTGGTGTTCGTGATGGTGGCGTTGAAACTGAACCCCAACATCTGGCTCAGCCCGCTGATCATCTTCGGCACCCAGTGGTACATCCTGTTCAACGTGGTGGCGGGTGCGTCGACCATTCCCAACGAATTGCGGCTGGCGGCCAGCAACCTGGGCCTGAAGGGCTGGCTGCTGTGGCGCCGGGTGTACCTGCCGGCAGTGTTTCCCAGCTTCATCACCGGCGCCATCACGGCCAGCGGCGGGTCCTGGAACGCCAGCATCGTGGCCGAATACGTGTCCTGGGGCAATACCTCGCTGGTCGCCGATGGCCTGGGCAGCTACATCAAGCAGATGACCGAGCAGGGCGACTTCCATCGCATCGCGCTCGGCATCGGGGTCATGAGCATCTTCGTCATGCTGTTGAACCGGTTTTTCTGGCGAAAACTGTATTTGCTGGCCGAAGACCGCGGCCGATAGGAGTCCTGATGAACACCCATCTCCTGATCGAACTGCACGACGTCGGCAAGTCGTTCCGCGCCGCGGACGGCACCGCCCGCAACGTGCTGGAGCACGTGGACTTCACCCTGCGCGAAGGCGAAATCGTCGCCCTGCTGGGCAAGTCCGGCTCGGGCAAATCAACGCTCCTGCGCATCATGGCGGGGCTGGTCAACGCCGACCAGGGCACCGTCACCTACCGCGGCCAGCCCGTGTATGGCCCGGCGTCCGGCATCGCCATGGTGTTCCAGTCGTTTGCGCTGTTTCCCTGGCTGACCGCCCAGCAGAACGTCGAACTGGGCCTGGAAGCCCAGGGCGTGGCGCCGGCCGAACGCGCCAAGCGCGCCGATGCCGTGCTGGACCTGATGGGCCTGGGCGGGTTCGGCGGCGCCTTGCCGCGCGAACTGTCCGGCGGCATGCGCCAGCGGGTGGGCATCGCCCGCGCCCTGGTCATGAACCCCGACGTGCTGCTGATGGACGAAGCCTTCTCGGCGCTGGACGTGCTGACCGGTGAAACCCTGCGCGACGACATGCTCGAGCTGTGGGACGAAAGCCGCATCTCCACCAAGGGCATCCTGATCGTCTCGCACAACATCGAAGAAGCGGTCATGATGGCCGACCGCATCATCATCTTCTCCAGCGATCCCGGCCGCATCCGCAGCCAGGTCCAGATCGGCCTGCCGCGGCCGCGTAACGCCGATTCGCCGCAGGTGCGCGCGCTGATCGACGAGGTCTACGCGCTGATGACCCAGCGTCCGGCCCACGACGTGCCCACCCCGCGCCAGCAAGGCCTGGGCTACCGCTTCCCGCAGACCGAGGTCGAGCGCATGGAAGGCGTGCTGGACGTGCTGGCCGAAGCGCCCTTCAACGGCCGCGCCGACCTGCCCAAGCTGGCCGAGGAAGCCGAGATTTCCGACGACGACCTGCTGCCGGCCTGCGAAGCGCTGGGGCTGTTCGGGCTGGCGCAGATCGACAAGGGCGACATCTTCCTGACGCCGCTGGGCCAGCGCTACGTGCATGCCGACCAGGGGCAGAAGCAGATCATCTTCGGGCGCCAGTTGCTGGCGCACGTGCCGCTGGCCGCGCACATCCGCCACAGCCTGGAACAGGAACCGGCCGGCGCGCTGCCGGAAAAGAACTTCCTGGATTCGCTGGAAGAATTCCTCAAGCCCGACGAAGCCGAGCGCGTGCTGAAGATCGCGGTGGAGTGGGGCCGCTACGGTGAAATCTACGGCTACGACTACCACACCGGCTTGCTGACGCTGCCGGACCGCGACGCGGGGTAGGAAGGGAAGGCGCGGCGGGCCGAACGGCCCGCCGTCGTATCAGGCGCGGGGCGCGTTACAGCGCGATGAAGCCCACGATCACCAGCGCGATCAGGCCATACTTGGTGGCCTTGTACACCGTGCGGTTCCAGGCCTTGAAGGCCTTGCGCTTCTGGTCGATGACCCAGTGCGCGTGGGTCAGCTTGTTGATGGCGCCGGTCTGGTCGCCGCCGTCGTTGGGCGAGCTGGCCGCCGACATCACCACCCGGCCGAACCAGCGGTTGAAGGCTTCGGCCCAACGCCATTTCAGCGGGCGCTCGACGTCGCAGAACAGGATGATGCGGTTCTGGTCGGTGCGGTTGTAGGCTTCGTGGACGTAGGTTTCGTCGAACACCACGCTTTCGCCGTCGCGCCAGCTGTACTGTTCGCCGTCGACGATGATGTGGCAGCCGTCGTCGTTGGGCGTCACCAGGCCCAGGTGGTAGCGCAGCGAGCCCGCGAACGGGTCGCGGTGCGGGTTCAGCTGGCCGCCCGGCGGCAGCTCGGCGAACATGGCCGCCTTGACCTTGGGCAGCGTCTTCAGGATCGCCACCGTCTTGGGGCACAGTTCTTCGGCCGACGGGTGGCGCGCGTCATACCACTTCAGGTAGAAGCGCTTCCAGCCGTACTTGAAGAACGAATTGAAGCCGATGTCGTTGTGGCTGTCGGCCGCCTTGATGCGGCGCAGCTCGGCCATCTGCACGGCTTCGTCGCGAATGGTTTCCCAGTTGTCGTCCAGCACCTTGAGCTCGGCGATCTCGCTGGTGGTCAGGTAGGGCGTGGACGGCACGCGGGACGCCAGCACCATGAAGGCATTGACGGGCGCGAGCAACACCGAGTGATCCAGCAATTGCCGGCCCAGCGGCAGCTTGACGCGGCCACGGAAGTGCGCGAACAGGATGGCGGCGAGCCAGATCCCGGGTATCAGCCATTTCATACGTAAATCTCGTCCTGCGGCGGGTGAGTCAGGTCCAATCGTCTATTGTTACACAGGGGCGCCGGGCAGGCGGCGGTCGAATCGTCGCTGGCGCGTTTTTGGGGCGTTCGACTAGGTACAATTCCGCTATGTCCGAAGCCGTAACAAACCCGTCCCCATTTGTTCACCTGCGCGTCCATTCCGAGTTCTCGGTGGTGGACGGCATCGTGCGCATCCCCGACCTCATCAAGCGCGTGGCCAAGCTGGGCCAGCCCGCGGTGGCCCTGACCGATCTGTCGAACCTGTTCGGCCTGATCAAGTTCTACAAGGGCGCGCGCGGCGCGGGCGTCAAGCCCATCGCCGGCGCCGATGTCTGGCTGACCAACGACGAAGATCCCACCAAGCCCTTCCGGGTGCTGCTGCTGGTGCGCAACCATCAGGGCTACCTGAACCTGTGCGAACTGCTGTCGCGCTCATTCCTGACCAACCAGGGCAAGGGCCGCGCCGAAATCCGCCGCGAATGGCTGCAAGGGCAGGACGGCCTGATCGTGCTGTCGGGCGGCCGCGGCGGTGACGTCGGCCAGGCGCTGGACGCGGGCAACGCCGTGTCGGCGCTGGCGTTGGCGCGCCAATGGGCGCTGATGTTCCCGGGCTGCTACTACATCGAACTGCAACGCGTCGGCATGGACGGCGACGAAGCCTACACCCAGGCCGCCATGCGCCTGGCCGCCGAAGCCGGCCTGCCGGTGGTGGCCACGCACCCGGTGCAGTTCCTGGACGAATACGAGTTCCAGGCGCACGAGGCCCGGGTCTGCATCGCCGAAGGCGAAATCCTGGCCAACCCGCGCCGCGTGCGCCGCTTCACCAAAGAGCAGTACCTGCTCAGTTCCGAGGAAATGGCCCGCCGCTTCGCCGACGTGCCCTCGGCGCTGGCCAACACGGTCGAAATCGCCAAGCGCTGCAATTTGAGCCTGGTGCTGGGCAAGCCGCGCCTGCCCGACTTCCCCACGCCCGACGGCGTGACGCTGGACGACTACCTGGTCCAGCTGTCCGAGGAAGGCCTGGAAAAGCGCATGGAGTTCCTGTTCCCGGACGTCGCTGAGCGCGAGTCCAGGCGCGAGCAGTACTACGAACGCCTGCGCTGGGAATGCAAGACCATCATCCAGATGGGCTTTCCGGGCTACTTCCTGATCGTGCAGGACTTCATCAACTGGGGCAAGAACAACGGCGTGCCGGTGGGTCCCGGCCGGGGTTCCGGCGCCGGTTCGCTGGTGGCGTACGCGCTGGGCATTACCGACCTGGACCCGATCCGCTACGACTTGCTGTTCGAGCGCTTCCTGAATCCCGAGCGGGTCTCCATGCCCGACTTCGATATCGACTTCTGCCAGGACAACCGCGAACGGGTCATCGACTACGTCAAGGAAAAATACGGCCGCGCCGCCGTCAGCCAGATCGCCACCTTCGGTACGCTGGGCGCCAAGGCCGTGGTGCGCGACGCCGGCCGCGTGCTGGACATGCCCTACATGTTCTGCGATGGCCTGTCCAAGCTGATCCCGTTCAACCCGATGGACCCCTGGTCGCTCGAGCGCACCCTGAAGGACGAACCCGCCTTCAAGGACCGCTACGAACAGGAAGAAGAAGTGCGCGCCCTGGTCGACCTGGCCAAGCCGCTCGAAGGCCTGACCCGCAACATCGGCATGCATGCCGGCGGCGTGCTCATCGCGCCCGGCAAGCTCACCGACTTCTGCCCGCTGTATTGCCAGCCCGGCCAGGAAAACAGTGCGGTCTCGCAGTTCGACAAAGACGACGTCGAAGCGGCCGGCCTGGTCAAGTTCGACTTCCTGGGCCTGCGCAACCTGACCATCCTGGACTGGGCCGTGCGCTACGTGCGCCAGTTCAACGAAGACAAGCGCGACTTCGACGTCATGGCGCTCAGCCTGGACGACCCGGCTGCCTACAAGATTCTGTGCGACGCGAACACCACCGCGGTGTTCCAGCTGGAATCGCGCGGCATGAAGGAACTGCTCAAGAAGCTGCGCCCCAACACCTTCGAAGACATCATCGCCATGCTGGCCCTGTACCGACCGGGGCCGCTGGAATCGGGCATGGTGGACGACTTCGTCAACCGCAAGCACGGCCGTGCCGCGGTGGACTACTTCCATGCCGACCTGGAAGCGACCCTCAAGAGCACCTACGGGGTCATCGTCTACCAGGAACAGGTGATGCTGATCTCGCAGATCATCGGCGGCTACTCGCTGGGCGGCGCCGACCTGCTGCGCCGCGCCATGGGCAAGAAAAAGCCCGAGGAAATGGCCAAGCACCGCGAGCTGTTCGAGCAGGGCGCCAAGGAAAAGGGCCACGATCCCGACCTGGCGGTCAAGCTGTTCGACCTGATGGAAAAGTTCGCGGGCTACGGCTTCAACAAGTCGCACTCGGCCGCCTACGCGCTCATCTCGTACCAGACCGCCTGGCTCAAGGCCTATCACCCCACCGAATTCCTGGCCGCCACCATGTCGTCCGATATGGACGACACCGACAAGGTCCAGATCTTCTGCCGCGACGCGCAGGACAACGGCGTCGAAGTGCTGCCGCCCGACGTCAACTTCTCGGGGTATCGCTTCGAGCCGGTGGCCGACAAGTACACCGAAAAGGGCAAGCCCCCGCGTACCATGCGTTACGGCCTGGGCGCCGTGAAGGGCACGGGGCAGGGCGCGGTCGAAGACATCCTGCGCGCGCGCAAGGAAGGCGGCCCGTTCCTGAACCTGTTCGACTTCTGCCGCCGCGTCAGCAAGCACGCCGTCAACCGCCGCACCATCGAAGCCCTGATCAAGGCGGGCGCGTTCGACACCATCGAACCCAACCGCGCCGCCATGCTGGCGTCGGTGCCTACCGCCATGGAAGCGGCCGAGCAGGCCGCGCGCAGCGCCAACCAGTCGTCCCTGTTCGGCGACGACAGCAGCGACGTGGTGGCCGGCGAACTGGCCAAGGTCGCGCCCTGGGACCTGCACAAGAAGCTCACCGAAGAAAAGTCCGCGCTGGGTTACTACTACAGCGGCCACCTGTTCGATGCCTGGCGCGACGAAGTGCGCCAGATCGTGCCGATGCAGCTGGCGCGGGTCGAACCGCAGCGCGACCTGCAATGGATGTGCGGGGTGCTGGCCAGCGTGCGCGTCATGATGACCCGCCGCGGCAAGATGGTCTTCGCCGTGCTCGACGATGGCACCGCCCAGGTCGAAATCTCGGTCTTCAACGAGCTGTACGAAAAGCACCGCAACCGGCTGCGCGAAGACCAGCTGGTCATCGTGCAGGGCAAGGTCAGCAACGACGACTATTCCGGCGGCATGCGCATCGTGGCCGACCAGCTCTACGACCTGCAGCTGGCCCGCGAGGCGCGCGCCAAGTCGCTGCGCGTCAAGCTCAACGGCGCGGCCGATGCCGCGCGCCTGCGCCAGATGCTGAACCCGTTCCGCGCCGAGCCCGAAAACGGCATCCCCGGCGTGCCGGTCGATATCGTCTATACCAAGAACAACTTCCTGTGCACGGTGCGGCTGGGCGAAGAATGGCGGGTCCGCATGGCCGACACGCTGCTCGCCAACCTGAGCGCCTGGACCAAGCCGAACGGCGTGGAGGTCACGTACTGATGCGTATCGTTCACTCTGAAGCCGCCACCAGTTTCGGCGGCCAGGAAGGGCGTATCTTCAAGGAAATGAACGCCATGCGCGCGCGCGGGCACCACCTTGAAGCCATCTGCCAGCCGCATGCGCTGCTGGCCCAGCGCCTGTCCGAAGCCGGCTTCACCGTGCATACGCTGGACATGGACGGCCCGCTCAACTACCTGAAGGGCGTGGCCACCATCCGCCGCATCCTGCGCGAGGGCCGTTTCGACGTGCTCAACACGCACAGCCGCCGCGATACCGTCATTGCCGCCGCCGCCGGCCGGCTGGCGGGCACGCCGCTCATCGTGCGCACCCGTCACCTGTCCAACAAGGTCGGCTCGCTCTGGTCCTACACCCGGCTGCCGCACCGCGTCACCACGGTCAGCGACCACGTGCGCGAACACCTGATCGAACGCGGCGTGCCCCCCGAACGGGTCGCCACCGTGTATTCGCCCATCGTGCTGCCGCCGCCGGTCGAGCATTCCACCCTGCGCGAAGAACTCGGGCTGGCGCCGGACGACCTGGTGGTGGGTTGCGTCGCCGTCATGCGCGCCACCAAGGGCCACAAAGACCTGATCGACGCCATTGCGCCGCTGATGGCCAGCCGGCCCAAGTTGCACCTGGTGTTCGTGGGGGGCGGCTCGCCCGTGTTCGAGCAGACCCAGGCCTACGTGGCCGAGCGCGGCCTGCAAGATCGCATCCACCTGATGGGTACGCGTCGCGACGTGCCGAACCTCTTGGCGGGTTGCGACCTGTTCGCGCTGGCCACGCAGCAGGAAGCGTCCGGCACCGTCTACGTCGAAGCCCAGGCCAGCGGCCTGCCGGTCATCGGCACCGACGTGGGCGGCGTATCCGAGATGTTCCGCAACGGCGAAACCGGCATCCTGGTGCCGCCCAAGGATCCGGCTGCGCTGACGGCCGCGCTGGAAAAGCTGATCGACGACGCGGACCTGCGCCGCCGCATGGGCGAGGCCGGCCGCAAGATGGTCTGGGACGAAGGCGTCTTCTCGCCCGCCCGGCTGGCTGAAACCACCGAGGCCGTCTATACCAAGTGGCTGGCGGAGCGCCGCGGATGAATGCGCCCAACGTCCCGGTGCTGATGTACCACCACGTCACGCCGGCCGGTGGCATGATCAACGCCGTGCCCGACGTGTTCGAGGCCCAGATCTCGCGCCTGGCGCGGGCGGGCTACCAGTCCCTGTCCACCGACCAGTTCGCAGCCTACCTGGCCGGCGCCTCGGTGCCGGAGCGCTCGGTGCTGATCACCTTCGACGACGGCTACCTGAACAACTGGGTCCATGCACACCCCATCCTGGCGCGTTACGGCATGCGCGCCGTGCTGTTCACCATCACCGGCTGGATCGGCGATGGCCCGCTGCGGCCACACGCAGGGCAGGGCCTGCCGCTGCCGGCCACGCCCGACCACGACGCCTGCAAACAACTGGTGGCCGCGGGCCGCAGCGACGATGCCATGCTGCGCTGGAGCGAAATCGAAGCCATGCGGGCCGCCGGCACCTTCGAATTCCATTCGCACACCCATACCCACACGCGCTGGGACAAGGTCTGCGGCGCCGATGTCGACGCCAAGCGGGCCCACATCGCCCAGGAATTGGCCGACTCGCGTGAAACGCTGACGCGCCGCCTGGGCCAGGCCAGCGACCACCTCTGCTGGCCGCAGGGCTATTTCGACGCCGACTACGTCGCGGCCGCCCGGCAGGCGGGCTTTCGCCACTTGTACACTACCGACCCTTTCGGCCAGAACACGCCCGCCGCCGACCCCGAACACATCTACCGCTTCGCGGTGCGCAACCAGGGCGGCACCTGGCTGAACCGGCGCATCTGGCTGTCGCGCGATCCCTTCTGGGGGCCGCGCTATCACGCCTGGAAAGCCTGGAAAAAGCGTCTTAGGAATCGCGGATGAAGTTATCAGTCATAGTCATCACCAAGAACGAAGCGGCCAACATTGCCGATTGCCTGAAGTCCGTGGCCTTTGCCGACGAATTCATCGTGGTGGACTCCGGCAGTACCGACGGCACGGTCGAATTGGCGCGGGCGCTGGGCGCGCGCGTTGAAGTCACCCCCGACTGGCCCGGTTTCGGCCCGCAGAAAAACCGCGCACTGGACCTGGCCACCGGCGACTGGGTGCTGTCCATCGACGCCGACGAGCGCGTCACCCCCGAACTGGCCCGCGAAATCCAGGAAACGATCAGCGCCCCGCGCGCCGATACCTACGAGATCGCGCGCCTGTCGAACTTCTGCGGTCGCGACATTCGCCACAGCGGCTGGTGGCCCGACTACGTGCTGCGCCTGTTCAAGCGCGGCACCGCACGCTTCAACGACGCCGCGGTGCACGAGCGGGTGGTGCCGGTCAACGGCCAGCCGTTGCAACTGAAGGGCTACTTCAACCACTATCCCTACGACAACCTGGACGCGCTGATCACCAAGGTCAACCGCTATTCGTCCGATGCCGCCGCCATGATGTACGCCAAGGGCCGGCGCACGTCCGTCTTCGGCGCGCTGGGCCACAGCTTCTGGACCTTTGTCCGCATCTACCTGATCCGGCGCGGCTTCCTGGATGGGCGCCACGGCCTGGTGCTGGCCGTCACTGCGGCCGCGGGCAGCTTCTTCCGCTATTCGAAGCTGATGTTCCTGGCCGAGAAGAAGAAGTGAGGATTCTCTACACCAACTTCCACGCCAACAACGGCGGCGGCCACGTCACCTACATCATCAACCTGGCGCGCGCCCTGGTGGCGGATCACCAGATCACCGTCGCCGCGCCCGCCAGCAGCCGCCTGTACCGCTACGCCAAGGCCATTCCCGGCGTGACGGTCGTGGACATGCGCTACACCACGCGACCCTCGTCCTGGTTCGGCGACCGCGCCCGCCTGCGTCGCCTGATCAAGGACGGCCGCTTCGACATCATCCATGCCAACGGCTCGGCTGACCACAAGCAGGTCATGCTGGCCACGCTGGCCATGGCGCGCCGTCCGCGCATCGTCTTCACCAAGCACAACGACCACCCCGTGGCCAGTTTCGGCCACAAGCTGCGGGTGGCCCTGGCCACCGATCACAGCATCGCGGTCAGCGACTACATCCATCGCCTGCTGGCCGATTCGCCCTACCAGCGGCGGCCCATCACCACCATCCGCCACGGCATCGACACCCAGTTCTTCGCGCCGCCGCCGGCCGACAGCCTGGACAAGCTGCGCGACATCTTCTTCGGCCCCGATTGGCGCGGCAAGCTGCTCCTGGGCAGCGCGGGCGGCACCGACTACGACAAGGGCTGGCTTGATCTGGTCGCCGCCGTCGCGGCCCTGCCGCCGGGCGACAAGGAACGGGTACTGCTGCTGGTGGCGGGCGATCCGCCCAACGAGGCCAAGTTGGCCCGCGTGCGCGAGCTGGGCATGATCGACCAGGTGCGCTTTCCCGGCCTGCTCGACGACGTACGCGCCGCGCTGGCGTCGTGCCACGCCGGCTTTGTGCTGTCTTACCGCGAAGCGCTGTCGTTCGCCTGCCGCGAAATCATGGGCCTGGGCCTGCCCGCCCTGGTCACCAATGCCGGCGGCCTGCCTGAAAACGTCACAGACGGGGTCGACGGCTGGATCGTGCCGGTGCGCGACGTGGCCGCCATGACCGCGCGCCTGCAGGACATGCTGGCCCATCCCGAGACAGTCCGGGCCATGGGCGCCAATGCCCGCGAAACCAGCCTGCGCGACTTCAACCTGGCGCGTTTCGCCCAAGCCACCGTCGACGTCTACCAGCGTACATTGGCCGGACACTGAGCCTTTATAATTCGCCCCATGTCTATCCCCATTCTCATGTACCACCAGATCGGCGAGCCCAACCCCAAGGGCACGCCGTTTCGCGGCCTGACGGTGCACCCCGACGACTTCGCCCGGCAGATGCGCTGGATGCGTTTCCTCGGTTACCGCGGTCTGTCGATGCGCGACGTCATGCCCTACGTGCGGGGCGAGCGCCGCGGCAAGGTGTTCGGCATCACGTTCGACGACGGCTATCGCAACGTCGTCCAGAACGCCATGCCGGTGCTGGACAAACTGGGATTCACCGCCACCAACTACCTGGTGGCCAATCAGTTCGACGGCGGCAACGTCTGGGATGCCAAGATCGGCATTCCGCACTCGCCGCTCATGACGATCGAAGAAATGCGCCAATGGGCCGCGTCCGGCCACGAAGTCGGCTCGCACACGCTGGACCACGTCCACCTGCCCGAAATGACACCCGACGAGGCCCGCCGCCAGATGGTCGAGTCCAAAGACGTGCTGGAACAGGCGCTGGGCGCCCCGGTCACGGCCTTCTGCTATCCCTACGGCGACCACGGCCCCGAACACCTGGTCATGGCGCGCGAAGCCGGCTACGACAACGCCACGCTCACCAAGCGCGGCCTGGCCAACGCCAGCGACGATCCCTTCGGCCTGCCGCGGGTAACGGTGTCGCGCTCGACCGGCATCTTCCGTTTCCTGCAGAAATGCCTGACCGGCTATGAAGACAAGCGCGGTCGCGGCTGAGCGGCGGCTGCGCATCGCATTGCTGGTCGACCGCTTCGGCAACCGCTTCGGCGGCGCCGAGGCCTACGGCGTCGAACTCATGCGCGTGCTCGGCCAGCGTCACGACGTTTCCATCGTCGCCCGCGACTTCGACAGCGACCTGCCTTTCCCTTTCCTGCCCGTGCGCTTTCCCGGCTGGCTGCCCAGCTGGATGCGGGTGCTGTACTTCGCCTGGAAGGCCGACCGCCTGACTCGCGGCCGCTATGACATCGTGCATTCGCACATGAACGGTTGGGCCGGTGAAATCCAGGTCATGCACGTCACCCCCGTACGCTACAACCGGCTGACCCGTGCCAAGCCGGCCAAACGCGTGCTGGCCTGGCTCAGCCCGCGCCTGGCCACCTACCTGCTGCTCGAGAAATTCCGCGTGCGCCAGGCGCCGGCACGCCGCGTGGTGGCGGTGTCCGGGCTGATCATGGACCAGTTGCACCGCAGCTACGGCCCGGAACTGCCGGTCGACATCATTGCGCCGGGCGTGAAGCTGCCTTCGCCCGAAGCCGCCGCCGGGCGCGGCGCGACCCGGGCCCGGCTTGGCTGGGACGCCGACACCATCGGATGCCTGCTGGTTGCCCGCAATCCGCTGCGCAAGGGCCTGCCCGCGCTGCTTGACGCCCTGGCGCTCCTGCCTGCGCCGTACCGCCTGCTGGTCGTGGGCGCCGACGACGCTACCCGCGAACGCGTGCGGGCGGCCGGCGCAGTCGCCCAGCGCGTCACGCTGGTCGACCCCACGCCCGATGTCGCCCAGTATTTCGCCGCGGCCGACATCTATGCTCACCCGACCCTGAACGACAGCTACGCCATGGCCCCCCTGGAAGCCATGTCCCACGGCTTGCCCGTCGTGGTCAGCTCGCCCGCCTACTGTGGTTTTGCCCAATACCTGTCGGCGGGCAAGGACGCGCTCATCCTGCAAGACCCGCGCGACGGTGCCCAGCTGGCCCAGGCCTTGCAGCGCCTGGGCGACGAGCCCGACCTGCGCGCGGCCCTGTCCGAACGCGGCCTGGCCATCGCCCGCGACCAAAGCTGGGAAACCGTGGCGGCGCGCTACGAAGCGCTGTATCAGGCGGTGCTGGACGAGCGCCGCTGACCCGTCCCGCTCCGCCAAATGAAAACGGGACCCGAAAGGTCCCGTTTTTCAATGGTGCGGCGCCGTGGCCTGTTCCAATTCACCCAGCCAGCGGATCGCGTATTCCCGGTCTGGTCCGCACATGTCGTGCTGGGCCTGCAGCCCGCCGCAGAAGTCCGGACGCGAAGGCTGGCCGAAGATCGCGCAGCGCATGTCGGGCAGCAGCTGGATACAGGGCACCCCGGCGGGCTTGCCATCCGGCATCCCCGGAATCGCGCTCGTGATCGACGGCGCGATGCAACAGGCCCCGCAGCCCGGTCGGCAGGCCAGCGCCGTGCTCATGTTCAGACCCACCCGCGCAGCCAATATACGAACAGCCCGGCGTATTCCTTGATGATGGAACGGCTGGCGTCGAAGGTGCGCTGGTCGGGCAGCCAGGGGTTCAGCGAACCGTCGGCGGGTCGCACGATCTGGGGCGGGGCGGGCGCGGCGATGGCGGTGACGCCCTGCTTGGAGAAGGCCGCCATGGCGCGCGGCATGTGCAGGGCCGACGTCACCAGCAGCACCTTGCCGATGCCGCGGGTCTTCAACTGGTCTTCGGTCAGGGCCGCGTTTTCGTACGTCGTGCGGCTGGCGTTCTCCAGGATCAGGGCCGATTCCGGCACGCCTTGCTGGCGGATGGCGTGGGCCATGCCGCGGGCCTCGCTGACGTCGCCTTCCAGGGCGCCGCCGGACAGCACGACCTTGGGCGCGCGGCCGGCCAGGTACAACTGCGCCGCGGTATCAATGCGCACGACCGCCGTGTCCTTGTCATAGGGCAGGAACCAGTTGGCGCGGCCGTTGGCGGTGTTGCCGCCCAGCACCACGATGGCGTCCGCGGTGGGCGATTCGGCGGGGGGCAAATGCGGATAGCGGCTTTCCAGCGCCCCGCCCAGCCACAGCGACGTGGCCGGCAGCGACCAGGCCAGCGCCCATAGCAGGCCGGCCAGGATGATGGCGCCGCCCGTCTTGCGCAGGCGGAACAGGCCAAGGACCAGGCCGACAACGACCAGGGTCACGCACAAATTGTAGGGAATGATCAGGTTCGCGAGATAGCTGGAAAGGGTCATGTCAAAACAATCCGTTTACTGCGCGCCGTCCAGCAGCAGGTTCGCTTGCTGTTCCACCTGTTCCATGGACGGCCATGCCGATTCCTCTCCGACGCACACCGCCCTGGGCGACCAGGGGCCGGTGCGACCCGGGCGGGTGACGCCAAACAGCGTCAGTTCCCGGGCGGCAGCGGCCGCGGCGACGTGCGACACGCCGGAATCGTTACATATCACCAGCGCCGCCCTGGCCGTGAGGGCAGCGAACGCGCCCAAGGACAGGGGAGGCAGCAACTGCGCCGTCGGCGCATTGCGCCGGGCTTCGTCGGTTTCCGCCGGAGGGGGGCACATTACCACGGTATGCCCCCGTGCCTGCAGCGCGCGCGTAAGTGTATCGAATCCCGGCCACACCTTGACCTTGCCCTTGTGCAGCCCGGTGGCCGTGGGGGCGATCAGCACGAAGCGCTGGCCTGCCAACCCGGCCGCTTCCAGCGCCAGCGCTGCAGCGCTTTCATGGGCGGGCGTCAGGGGCAGGTCCAGCGTCGGGCCCGGCTCGGCAGGGCCGGGGGGCAGGCCCCAGCGGGTCAAGGCCTCGCGCGTCAGGTGGTACCAGGACTGGACCGCGTGCAGCGCGGCTTCGGGCTTGGCCACCGGCCACCGCAACAGGAAGCTGCGGCCGTCGTCCCGGTAGCCGGCCGACGGCAGGCCCGCCAGGCGGAACACCAGCGCGCTGGACAGTGAATCCGGCAGCAGCAGGCCTCGCGCGCGGCGCCCTTCGGCGCCCAGGCTGCGACGGTGTGCATTGACCTGGGCTCTATCCGGCCCCACTTTTCCCAGCATGGGGATGAAATCCCGTTTCGCCACGCCGTCCAGCAGGTCGCGGGCCCAGGGGCGGGCGCAGATCACCAGGGGCACGCCGGTGGCCTGAAGGATGCGCAGGCTGGGCAGGCTCATGCAGACATCACCCACCCAATTGGGCAGGCGGACGTAAAGGCAACTGATTTCGGACATGGACGGGCGCGACGCGCAATTAGGGCTGAAGGACGGGGGCGGGCGCCGCGCTGCAGCGCGTAGCCGGTACAATCCCGGGCACAATTGTATTAAAGCGAGTGATTCCTTGAATTCTGCCGCACGCAACGCGCCCGCGGGCTCCCAGCCCGTCAAAGCCGAACTCTGGAGCCGCATCTACAGCCGGGTGGGCTCCTACTGGAAGGGGCTGGTGCTGGCAACGCTGCTGATGGCCGGCGCCGCCGCCACGCAGCCCACGCTGGCCGTCATTATGAAGCCCCTGCTCGACGAGGGCTTCTCGGGCGCCAAACCCTATTACGTCTGGGCGCTGCCGTTGGCGGTGGTGGGCTTGATCTTCGTGCGCGGCGTCTGCAACTTCTTCAGCGACTACCTCCTGGCATGGGTCGCCAACAACGTGCTGCTGGGCATGCGGCGCGACATGTTCGATCGCCTCCTGGGTCTGCCCGACGCCGATTTCAAGCGTGGCGACACCGGTCGCCTGCTCAACCGCTTCACCATCGACGCGGGCAACGTCACCGGCTACGCCACCGACGTCATCACCGTGCTGGTGCGCGAAACCCTCGTCGTCATCGCGCTGATCTGCGTGCTGCTGTACATGTCCTGGGTCCTGACCCTGATCATCCTGATCATGCTGCCGGTCTCGGTACTGATCGCCCGGGTCTTCATCAAGCGCCTGCGCCGCATCAACCGCGAAACCGTCAACATGAACGCCGAGCTGACCCGCGTGGTCAGCGAAGGCATCGACGGCCAGCGCGTCATCAAGCTGTTCGACGGCTATGAAGTCGAACGCGGCCGCTTCGATTTCGTCAGCACGCGCCTGCGCCGCTACGCCATGCGCACCGCCACCGCCGACGCGGCCCTGACGCCCCTGACCCAGGTCTGCATCTCGATCTCGGTGGGCGCCGTCATCGCCGTGGCGCTCAGCCAGGCCAACAGCGGCGCACTCACGGTGGGCAGCTTTGCGTCCTTCATGGCCGCGCTGGCCCAGATCTTCGATCCCATCAAGCGCCTGACCAACCTGGCCGCCCGCATGCAGAAAATGCTGGTGTCCGCCGAAAGCGTCTTCACCCTGATCGACCAGGTCCCCGAAGGCGACGACGGCACCCGCGAACTGCCCGAACCCGTGCGCGGCAAGGTCGAATTCCGCAACGTCACGCACCGTTTCTCCGACGCCGACCGCGATACCGTCAACGACGTGTCCTTCGTGGTCGAACCCGGCCAGACCGTGGCCCTGGTGGGCCGCTCCGGCAGCGGCAAGACCACGCTGGTCAACATGCTGCCGCGCTTCGTGCTGGCCGACAGCGGCGCCATCTTCGTGGACGACGTGCCCATCAACGACCTGAAGCTGCGCAGCCTGCGTTCGCACCTGTCGCTGGTCAGCCAGGACGTCGTGCTGTTCGATGACAGCATCGCCGCCAACGTGGGCTATGGCGCCCTGGGCCAGGCCAGCGAGCAGCAGGTACGCGATGCGCTCGCCGCCGCCAACCTGCTGGACTTCGTCGAAGGCCTGCCGCAGGGTATCAATACCCCCGTGGGCGAAAACGCGGCCCGTCTGTCCGGCGGCCAGCGCCAGCGCCTGGCGATTGCCCGCGCCCTCATCAAGAACGCACCCATCCTGATTCTCGACGAAGCCACCTCGGCGCTCGACAACGAATCCGAGCGCCAGGTCCAGGCCTCGCTCGAACGCCTGATGAAGGGCCGCACCACGCTGGTCATCGCGCACCGCCTGTCCACCGTGCAGAACGCCGACCGCATCATCGTGCTGGATGCCGGCAAGATCGTCGAGCAGGGCCCCCACGCCCAGCTGCTGGCCGCCAACGGCCTGTACGCGTCGCTCTACAAGATGCAGTTCCGCGAAGACTGACCCCCGCCGCGCGCGGCGCCCCGGCGCCGCGCCACCCTGGAGCCGCCCATGTCCGTGCCCGCCGATGGCAACCAGCTCGTCAATGTCGTGGTCTTGCTGGGGGCGGCGGTGGTGGCCGTGCCCTTGTTCAAGCGCCTGGGCCTGGGGTCCGTCCTGGGCTATCTCGCCGCCGGCCTGGTGATCGGGCCCTTCGGCATCGGCTGGTTCTCCGACCCCAAGTCCATCCTGCACGTCGCCGAGCTGGGCGTCGTGATGTTTCTCTTCATCATCGGCCTGGAAATGCAGCCGTCGCGGCTATGGAAGCTGCGGGGCGAGATCTTCGGGCTGGGTGTGGCCCAGGTGCTGGCCTGCGGCGCGCTGCTGACCCTGGTCGGCCTGGCCGCCGGCCTGTCGGGCGCCGCGGCCTTCATGGCGGCGATGGGCTTCGTGCTGTCATCCACCGCCATCGTCATGCAGATCCTGGCCGAGCGCGATGAAACCGCCAGCGCCCAGGGCCAGCGCATCGTCTCCATCCTGCTGCTCGAAGACTTGGCCATCGTGCCGCTGCTGGCGTTGGTGGCCTTGCTGGCGCCGTCAGGCGATGGCGAACACGGCGATCCCTGGCTGCAATCGGCCATTGCCGTCGGCTGCATCCTGGCCTTGCTGGCCGCGGGGCGCTGGCTGCTCAACCCCTTGTTCCGACTGCTGGCCGCCGCGCAAGCCCGCGAGGTCATGACCGCCGCCGCCTTGCTGGTGGTGCTGGGGGCGGCACTGGTCATGGAACTGGGCGGCCTGTCCATGGCCATGGGCGCCTTCCTGGCCGGCGTGCTGCTGTCCGAATCCACCTTCCGCCATCAGCTGGAAGCCGACGTCGAACCCTTCCGCGGCATCCTCTTGGGCCTGTTCTTCCTGGGTGTCGGCATGTCGCTGGACTTGTCCGCGGTGGCCCGGGAATGGCAGTTGATCCTGGCCGCGGTCGTGGTGTTCATGCTGGTCAAATCGCTGGGCGTGTATCTGGTGGCCCGGCTGCTGCGCGCCAGCCATGCCGAAGCCATGACCCGTGCCGCCCTGCTGGCGCAGGGCGGCGAATTCGCCTTCGTGCTGTACGGCGCCGCCGCGGCCGCCGGCATCTTCGATGCCCACCTGGCGGCGGTGCTGATCGCCGTCGTCATCATTTCCATGGCCCTCACGCCGCTGTGCGTGCTGGCCTTGCGTTGGCTGCTGCCCAAGCCGGCACCTTCGATGGAAGGCGTCGACGTGGCCCAGGACCTGGACGGCTGCGCACTCATCGTCGGCTTCGGCCGTTTCGGCCAGATCGTCACCCAGGCCATGCTGGCGCGCGGCATGAAGGTATCGATCCTGGATACCGACACCGACGCCATTCGCGCCGCCGCCAAGTGGGGCGTCAAGGTGTATTACGGGGACGGTACCCGCATCGACATGCTGCGCACGGCGGGTGCCGAAAACGCCAAGGCTATCCTGATCTGTATCGACAACCCGCAGTCGGTCAACCACATGGTCAAGCTGATCAAGGCCGAATTCCCCTTGGTGCAGTTGGTGGTGCGCGCCTACGACCGGATCCACTCGCTGGCCCTGGCCAGGGAAGGGGTCGATTACCAGGTTCGCGAAACCCTGGAATCGGCGCTGGCGTTCGGCGAGGCTGCCCTGCGCGTGATCGGCGTGCCGGCGGACGAGGCTGCCGACGTGGTGGCCGACGTGCGGCGGCGGGACACCGAACGGTTCGAACTCGAGGTCGCTGGCGGCCTGTTCGCCGGCCGCTCGCTGCTGTACGGCAACATGACGGGGCCGGCCGACGGCAGGAATGACCAGCCCGACCGGGAAACCACCGGGCACGCCGCTCATGACGAGCCCGGCGCACCTGCCTGATCCCGCGGGCTCACGCGCCGCCGGGCAGGGTGGCCGACCTGGGCTGCACCGAGCTGGGGCATGACCGGCTTATTACCGACTCTTTGCATTACTTTACGCATCATTTCACGCGCAAGCCCGATCCGCTGAGGTAGATTGGTTTCCACGGCGCTTCGCTTCGAAGCGCGTTAGCCAGGGGGCTGCCATGCTGCAATCGGATCGTATTTCCACGACCCCACACGCTGTCGGACTGGAGCTTGCAAGGCGTCAAGCCACGACCCTGCAATGTGGGTTTTCCGCCGGCGCCATGCGCCAATTCGCCGTGTCGGCCGGTCCGGCCTGGGCGATCAGCGCCCACCGGGAAACCGACAAGGCGCGCGGCGCCAAGGCGTTTCCCTTCCGAATTGCGGCCGCCGTCGCGTCGTGACGGCCATGTGGCCGGGCCAAGGCCTGCCGCCGGGCGCGGTCTTACAACTGCGCCATCGCGGCCCGGCTCTTGCCGGCCGACTTGGCCAGGTACAGCGCCCGGTCGGCCGCATGCAGCACGGCGGCGGTGTCCGCGCCATGGCGCGGTATCAAGGCAATGCCGATGCTGCCGCCGATGAACACCGGCATGCCCTGCTGCAAATCATAGGGCTGCCGGACGCTGTCGATGATCCGGTCCGAAAACCGCTGGATGTCTTCGGTGGGGTCCAGATGCATCAGCAACACGAATTCGTCGCCGCCGATCCGGCCGGCCTGGGCGTCGGGCGGTTGCAGGGCTTGCAGCCGCTCTGACACTTGCTTCAACAGCATGTCGCCGGTGCCGTGCCCATAGGTATCATTGACCGCCTTGAAACCGTCCAGGTCCAGGTACAGCACGGCGAATTCAGCCGTTCCCCGCCTGGCGCGCTCCACGGCCTGGTCCAGCGCACGCAATAGGCCATACCGATTCAACAGGCCCGTCAGCGAGTCCTGCCGCGCCTGGCGTTCGTTTTCGCGTTCCGCCAGCATGGTCGACACCAGCATGCCATTGAGGCGGTACGACGCCATCGACATCGATGTCATGTAGAGCGGCACCTGCACCAGGACCAGCCAGAAAATGGGCTCTTGTGTAAACAAGGCGCCCAGGGCGCAGGGGCCGACGCTGAGCGCCACCATGGCTGCCGAGAGCCGGGGGGCGCCGAAGTTGCGCACACAAATCCCGCCCACCATGGAGGCGGCCGACAGGCAGGCCAGGGTCGCTGCGATCCAGTCGCCGCTGATCAGGCTGATGAACGTGCCGTAACCCACGCTGCCAGCCCAGCACAGCGCCAGCATCACATACAGGTCCGTTGGCGTGGGCCTGCCCGCCAAGGCCAGGCGACGGGCGGACACCAGCACAACGATGCGTGACGCGCACACCAGCGTTTCCAGGCCGAGCCACAGCAGGAACGGCAATTCGGGTCGGCGGGCGGTAATCAACGCCGCGACCAGCAGGGTATTGATGATGCCGCCAAAGAAAATCGGCAATGAACCGAACAGGCCACGTACCAGCGCCACGCGGATGTCTGGCGGCACATTGCGGCCCGGGTCCACCAGCCATTGGGTGAACCGTAATTGGGGCAAGCTGTAAATCCGGTCCTGGCTGTTCATAGATTCGTTCAATGGGAACGGGGCC
This sequence comes from Achromobacter sp. NCFB-sbj8-Ac1-l, assembly GCF_052695805.1. NCBI lineage: Bacteria > Pseudomonadati > Pseudomonadota > Betaproteobacteria > Burkholderiales > Alcaligenaceae > Achromobacter > Achromobacter sp. NCFB-sbj8-Ac1-l. The sequence continues at coordinate 1,934,289 of NZ_CP199812.1, forward strand.
GAGATGCTTGGGGCATGCGGGCAAGGCCGTCTTGCCTGGCTGCACACGCTTGCGGCATTATGACCCCAAAAAGCACGACACCCCCCGCGATCGCGAAGGAGCGCCGTATTGAAGTCCCATGGGTTACTACACCGCAGCCTGTATGCGCTGGCGGGGCTGATCGCCATCGGCATCTGTGCTGCCTCGGTGGCGCTGCTCTGGATGGATCGGCGCACCAGCTGGAACCAGGCCTACGTCGCCGCGGGCAACCTGACCGAGGTGCTGTCCGCCGACATCGGCCGCACCATTCGCGTCTACGATCTGTCGCTGCAAGGGGTGATCGAGCGTCTGCGTGAACCGGGCATCCAGGACTTGCCGCGGGCCACCTTGCAGCGCTTTTTGTTCGATCGTGCGGCGACGGCGGAATACCTGGGCACGATCCTCATCCTCGACAAGGACGGCAACGTCCGGTACGACTCCCAAAGCCTCGACTCCCCTGGCGGCAATTTCTCCGACCGCGACTTCTTCCAGGTCCACCGCGACAGCCCGGATCTCGGCATGTACATCAGCCGGCCCTACCTCAGCCGCTTGCGAGGCGGCGACGAAAGCATCGGCATCAGCCGCCGCCTGTCCAACGCGGACGGCAGCTTCGCGGGCGTGGTCACCGGATCCCTGCGGCTGGCGTATTTCCGCGATCGCTTCGACGGCCTATCCATCGGCCCTCAGGATGCCATCACCATTTTCCGCAACGACGGCGCCGTCATCGCGCGCACGCCGTATTCAAAGCATGATCTCGGCGCCGACATCGGCCAGGAACTGGATTTCCAGCAATTCCTGATCCGCCGCGAAGGCGTGTTTGTCGGCGTGCTGGCGCCCGACGGCGTCAATCGCCTCTACACCTTCGACAGCGTGCCGGGTACGCCGCTGATCATCGACGTCGCCATGGCGGTCGATCAGGTGCTCGAGCCCTGGGTGCGGCGCGCCATGTTGATCATTCCCATCACGCTGGCGCTGTTCGCCTCGGTCATGGCCCAGATCGTGCTGTACCGGCGCGAGACGCGCTTGCGCATGGAAGTCGAAAGCCAGCTCGAAAAAGAGGCCCAGACCGACGGCCTGACCGGCATCGCCAATCGCCGCACGTTCGATGAAACCCTGCAGCGCGAATGGCAGAGCGCCATTCGCGAAGGCAAGCCGCTGTCCTTGCTGTTCCTGGATGCTGATCGCTTCAAGCGCTACAACGATCGCTATGGCCACCAGGAAGGCGATGAACTGCTCAAGATCCTGGCCTTGACCTTAAGGGGCAAGGCGCGTCGCCCGCGTGACTTGGCCGCGCGCTATGGGGGCGAGGAATTCGTCGCATTGTTGCCTGACACCTCGCAGGCCCAAGCGCTGGAAATCGCCGAAACGATCCGCCAGGCCGTCGTCGGCCTGTGCGCCCAGCACGAAGACAATGAAGGCGGCATCGTCACGGTCAGCATCGGCGTGGCGACCCGCATCCCCAAGCCAGGCGACGACGCCGCCTCGCTGGTCGAAGCCGCCGATGCCGCGGTCTACCGCGCCAAGGAATCGGGCCGCAATCGCGTCATCGCCGGGTAGGCGGCCTGGCCCAGCGTAAAAGAAGAAAGCCGCACAAGGCGGCTTTCGGTCAGGCAGGGCGGGGGGCGGCTTACTTGCCCATCATCACCGCTTGCAGGCGGGTCTGCGCCTGCTGCACCTTCTGCGCCTGGGCGGTCAGTTCCTGCAGCAGCTTGTTCAGCTCGGCCTGCACGGTCGGATCCTGCACGCGGGCTACCGGACCCGACAGGTCGATCTGCGACTTGTGTGCCTCCACGTAGTCGGCGATCGCCAGGCTGCTATCGAGCGTGCCGGTGATTTGCGGCAGCACTTCGCGGAACGTATTGGCCGGCAGGGTCACCGTCTTCTCGTATGCCTTGTCATAGACCGCCTTCAGGTCGTCGGGCTGCTTGAGCTGGGCGCGAGCGGCATCCGCCTTGGCCTGTTCCTTGGTCAGTGCTTCGCCCATGTCTTTCAGGCCGGCCTGCACCGTCTTCAGGTCATCGCGGCGGGCGACCACGTCATTCAGCGAGCGCACCGCGCCCTTCTGCATCAGGTTACCCATCGGCTTGACCGACGCGTCCATGCCCGAGTTGAAGTCCGTGATCACCGCATATTGCGAGGCGTAGTCGCCGAACGACTTCTTCTCTTCGTCCGTCAGCTTGGGCACGCGCACGCCAGGCTTGTCGACGATACGCGTCTGCAGGAACTGCATGAACGCGGCGCGCTGTTCGGGTTCTTTGCTGCCGCAGGCGGCCAGCATCAGCGGCAAGGCGAGGGCCAGCGCAACGAACGGACGGAATAGGGATTTCATGGGGTGATTCTCCGAAAGCATAGGAAAGGGCGTGGCCCAAAAAAAAGGCGAGCCAGCCCAGCCGCCGGCGAGCTTATCGGGTCAACGCTCGCCTCGCCACGGGTTTCAAACTTCATTTCAATCGAAGTGCAGGGATACAAATTTCACACACATTGACGTGAAAGTTTGCGTGTTAACTGATAGTGCGCCATCCACGGGCGGCAGCGTCGCGGGATGCGGCTCCCGGTAGCCGCAACCAAAAGAAAACCGCCCGAAGGCGGTGTGCTGCGCGGGGCTTGCTCGCGGCCTCGGTTCAGGTTTCGCTCCGGGCCCGAAACCGGGCCGCGAGCGGCGGCCGTCGTCCCTGCGTCAGACCAGAATGATGTCGTATTTCTCTTGCGTGTACGTGCTCTCCACTTCCAGCGACACCCGCTTGCCCACGAAGTCGCCCAGCATCGCCAGGTGCTGGCTTTCTTCCTCCAGGAACAGATCCACCACGTCCTGAGATGCCAGGATGCGGAATTCCTTGGGATTGAACTGCCGCGCCTCGCGCAGGATTTCACGCAGGATCTCGTAGCAGACCGTGCGCGGCGTACGCACATTGCCACGCGATTCGCACATGGGGCAGGGCTCGCACAACTGATGCGCCAGCGAATCGCGGGTGCGCTTGCGCGTCATCTCCACCAGGCCCAGCTGCGTGAAGCCGTTGACCGTCATGCGGGTGCGGTCGCGCGACAGCGCCTTCTTCAATTCGGCCAGCACGGTTTCGCGGTGCTCCTGCTCTTCCATGTCGATGAAGTCCAGGATCACGATGCCGCCCAGATTGCGCAGCCGCAGCTGGCGGGCTATCGCCTGCGCCGCTTCCAGGTTGGTCTTGAAGATGGTGTCGTCGAAATTGCGGCCGCCCACGAAGCCGCCGGTGTTCACATCCACCGTCGTCAACGCCTCGGTCTGGTCGATGATCAGGTAGCCCCCCGACTTCAGGTCCACCCGGCGCGACAGCGCCCGAGCGATCTCTTCGTCCACATTGGCCGTGTCGAACAGGGGGCGCTCGCCGCTGTAATGCTGGATGCGGTCCACCACTGATGGTGTATAGATGCGGGCCCACTCCAGCATGGCCGCGGTGGTGGTGCGCGAATCCACCAGGATCGAGCCGGTCGACGGCCCCACCATATCGCGCAGCACGCGTTGCGCCAGCGTCAGGTCCTGGTGCAGCAGCGTCGGCGCCGGGTGCGTCCGAGCGGCAGCCTGCACGCTCGCCCACAACTTGCGCAGGTATTCCAGGTCGGCGGTCAGTTCATCGTCCGTGGCGCCCTCGGCCTGGGTGCGCACGATGAAGCCGCCTTTTTCCTCTGCGGGCATCAGTGCCTGCAGGCGCTCGCGCAGCTGGATGCGCTCGGATTCCGAATCGATTTTCTGCGAGATGCCGATGTGCGGGTCATGCGGCAGATACACCAGCATGCGGCCGGCCATGCTGATCTGCGTCGACAGCCGGGCCCCCTTGGTGCCCAGCGGGTCCTTGACCACCTGGACCATGATGGTCTGGCCCTCGAACAGCAACTTCTCGATGGGCGTCGGGGTCAGGCCCTGGCTGCGTTCGCCCCGGTTCTCGCGCAGATCCGCAATATGGATGAACGCAGCCCGTTCCAGGCCGATATCGATGAAGGCGCTCTGCATGCCCGGCAATACCCGGACCACCCGTCCCAGATAGATATTGCCCACGTGCCCGCGCTGGATGCTGCGTTCCACGTGCAGCTCCTGCACCGACCCCTGCTCGACCAGCGCGACGCGCGTCTCGAAGGGCGTGATGTTGATCAGGATATCTTCGCTCGACGCGATGGTTGGGGGCATGGGGGCATCTTCTCCGGTGGTGTAGGGCGCGGGCACGGCGCCAAGGCGAATAGTAAACGTACCCATGGGCCAGGCAAGTCGATGGTTCAACTCTATCTATATAGAGCCAAGTTCAGCTATCTATATAGATAGCGAAATGAGCGCAAGTTCGCCTCTCTATATATAGATTGCCGTCCTGTGCGCAGATGACTGCCCTGTGCGGTAACCAGGCCGTCCGCCGGCCAGGGCCGGCAGGCGTGGCGGACGGGGAAGTGTGGGGCAAGCCAGCGCGAAAGAGGCTCGAGGCCCATCGTGGCGGACTGGCTTGGTGGGCTGACGGGGCGGTTGCTGCGGCGCCCGAAGCGGAATTCATCAAGCTTTTTGCGTCCTGCGTGTGACAACGCAAAATTCTGTGCTATAGTCTCGCTCCTTCGCAGTTCAAGCAGTTTTGTGAACCGCGAAGCCAAGCAAGTGCAACGGATCTGGATGCCTCGGCAACACAGATCTGCCGCAGGGCTCCAAGGCGATGAACCGGCAACGGTTCTCGAACCAGCAGTCAGCGGGTTTTGCAAAAGATGGTGCAAATCAGGCAGAAGCCAGTTGCACAATCTGCAAAAGTTGTGCTATAGTCTTGGGCTTGGCTGGTGACAGCGAATCAGGGTTTACCCGGTAGGGTGGTCTGAATCAAGTTGCTAGCCGACTGAGCGGTAGCCAACCTCTGGGGTTTCCCGGGGCTGCTGGAAAGTGAAGGAATTCACCGGATAGCGGGGTTGCAAGATAGGGTGCAAATTAGGCAAAAGCCGGTTGCATAATCTGCAAAAGTTGTGTTATAGTTTCAGGCTTGGCAGTTGCCGAAAATTTAGGGTTAACCCTGATGTTTCGATAGCTGCTAGGGCGAGACCTGAAGGGGTCGTAAAGCAAGGCAGTGAGTTTGCGTTAAAACGAAAACGAAGCTGACTTGACAAACGATAAAAACTTCTTCATAATCTCGTTTCTCTGCTGCAACGACAGCGACGACGCGAAAGCGAAGTTAGCCGAAGTTGACGGGCAGATAGCAGTAAGAAGTAAATGTAGTACAGAATTTAGCAGTACCGCTCTTTAACAATTAAACAACCGATAAGTGTGGGCGCTTGATGCGAGTGCAGAGTGACTTCGGTCACAAGCACAATGAAATCAAGTGCTCACTAGAAGTGAAGTACCTTAGACGTCAAGTTTAAGAACATACCTCACTTCCTTTGAGTAGCGACGTATGACTCGACCCTTTCGGGGGTTAAGAAATACGAACAAATACAGAGATTAAACTGAAGAGTTTGATCCTGGCTCAGATTGAACGCTAGCGGGATGCCTTACACATGCAAGTCGAACGGCAGCACGGACTTCGGTCTGGTGGCGAGTGGCGAACGGGTGAGTAATGTATCGGAACGTGCCCAGTAGCGGGGGATAACTACGCGAAAGCGTAGCTAATACCGCATACGCCCTACGGGGGAAAGCAGGGGATCGCAAGACCTTGCACTATTGGAGCGGCCGATATCGGATTAGCTAGTTGGTGGGGTAACGGCTCACCAAGGCGACGATCCGTAGCTGGTTTGAGAGGACGACCAGCCACACTGGGACTGAGACACGGCCCAGACTCCTACGGGAGGCAGCAGTGGGGAATTTTGGACAATGGGGGAAACCCTGATCCAGCCATCCCGCGTGTGCGATGAAGGCCTTCGGGTTGTAAAGCACTTTTGGCAGGAAAGAAACGTCATGGGCTAATACCCCGTGAAACTGACGGTACCTGCAGAATAAGCACCGGCTAACTACGTGCCAGCAGCCGCGGTAATACGTAGGGTGCAAGCGTTAATCGGAATTACTGGGCGTAAAGCGTGCGCAGGCGGTTCGGAAAGAAAGATGTGAAATCCCAGAGCTTAACTTTGGAACTGCATTTTTAACTACCGAGCTAGAGTGTGTCAGAGGGAGGTGGAATTCCGCGTGTAGCAGTGAAATGCGTAGATATGCGGAGGAACACCGATGGCGAAGGCAGCCTCCTGGGATAACACTGACGCTCATGCACGAAAGCGTGGGGAGCAAACAGGATTAGATACCCTGGTAGTCCACGCCCTAAACGATGTCAACTAGCTGTTGGGGCCTTCGGGCCTTGGTAGCGCAGCTAACGCGTGAAGTTGACCGCCTGGGGAGTACGGTCGCAAGATTAAAACTCAAAGGAATTGACGGGGACCCGCACAAGCGGTGGATGATGTGGATTAATTCGATGCAACGCGAAAAACCTTACCTACCCTTGACATGTCTGGAATTCCGAAGAGATTTGGAAGTGCTCGCAAGAGAACCGGAACACAGGTGCTGCATGGCTGTCGTCAGCTCGTGTCGTGAGATGTTGGGTTAAGTCCCGCAACGAGCGCAACCCTTGTCATTAGTTGCTACGAAAGGGCACTCTAATGAGACTGCCGGTGACAAACCGGAGGAAGGTGGGGATGACGTCAAGTCCTCATGGCCCTTATGGGTAGGGCTTCACACGTCATACAATGGTCGGGACAGAGGGTCGCCAACCCGCGAGGGGGAGCCAATCCCAGAAACCCGATCGTAGTCCGGATCGCAGTCTGCAACTCGACTGCGTGAAGTCGGAATCGCTAGTAATCGCGGATCAGCATGTCGCGGTGAATACGTTCCCGGGTCTTGTACACACCGCCCGTCACACCATGGGAGTGGGTTTTACCAGAAGTAGTTAGCCTAACCGCAAGGGGGGCGATTACCACGGTAGGATTCATGACTGGGGTGAAGTCGTAACAAGGTAGCCGTATCGGAAGGTGCGGCTGGATCACCTCCTTTCAGAGCTTAAGTGCTCGTGTTAAGCGTCCACTCTTATCGGTTGTTTGATATATAGCTGGGATCGGTTGTGGGCTTGGGTAGAGGGATTCCTCCCTGTGTCCATGGCATCCTGACTACTGATCCGAGAAGGTTTTGGGTCTGTAGCTCAGTCGGTTAGAGCACCGTCTTGATAAGGCGGGGGTCGTTGGTTCGAATCCAACCAGACCCACCAAGTATTTGACGCCAGGCGTTGAATATGGGGGTGTAGCTCAGCTGGGAGAGCGCCTGCTTTGCAAGCAGGATGTCATCGGTTCGATCCCGTTCACCTCCACCATTGATTCTCAAGCAGTCACCTGGTGGTGACGTGTAGAGGCTAACTCATAGCATCGTGATTGAATAAATCGACGGTCTTATGAGTTAGGTTTTACCTGACAGCTATATTCGTTCTTTAACAATCTGGAAGAAGCACAACGAAATGTACTTATCAAGTACTCGGCGCAAGTCGATGAAGATAAGTACGGGTTGTGATTGCATTATTTTGTTCCAAGTTCTCAAGACTGAAGTGAATAACTTCAGACTGCTTTGAAACTTATGAACGGCACAAACGCTAATACTCAGGTCCTATAGCCTACAGCGTTATAGGATCAAGCGACTAAGTGCATATGGTGGATGCCTTGGCGATCACAGGCGATGAAGGACGTAGTAGCCTGCGAAAAGCTACGGGGAGCTGGCAAACAAGCTTTGATCCGTAGATGTCCGAATGGGGAAACCCACTGCAGCAATGCAGTATCCCTAGCTGAATACATAGGCTAGTGGAAGCGAACCGGGTGAACTGAAACATCTCAGTAGCTCGAGGAAAAGAAATCAACCGAGATTCCGAAAGTAGTGGCGAGCGAAATCGGAAGAGCCTTTACGTTTTAGCATGCAAGATAATCGAAGGGGATGGAAAGCCCCGCCGTAGCAGGTGATAGCCCTGTAGATGAAATTTTGTGTGTGGAACTAAGCGTAAGAAAAGTAGGGCGGGACACGTGAAATCCTGTTTGAAGATGGGGGGACCATCCTCCAAGGCTAAATACTCGTGATCGACCGATAGTGAACCAGTACCGTGAGGGAAAGGCGAAAAGAACCCCGGAAGGGGAGTGAAATAGATCCTGAAACCGTATGCATACAAACAGTAGGAGCCTCCTTGTGGGGTGACTGCGTACCTTTTGTATAATGGGTCAGCGACTTACATTCAGTGGCAAGGTTAACCGAATAGGGAAGCCGTAGCGAAAGCGAGTCCGAATAGGGCGATTCAGTCGCTGGGTGTAGACCCGAAACCAGATGATCTATCCATGGCCAGGTTGAAGGCACGGTAACACGTGCTGGAGGACCGAACCCACTAATGTTGAAAAATTAGGGGATGAGCTGTGGATAGGGGTGAAAGGCTAAACAAATCTGGAAATAGCTGGTTCTCTCCGAAAACTATTTAGGTAGTGCCTCAAGTATTACTGCGGGGGGTAGAGCACTGTTATAGCTAGGGGGTCATGGCGACTTACCAAACTATGGCAAACTCCGAATACCCGCAAGTACAGCTTGGGAGACAGAGCACCGGGTGCTAACGTCCGGACTCAAGAGGGAAACAACCCAGACCGCCAGCTAAGGTCCCGAATTATCGCTAAGTGGGAAACGAAGTGGGAAGGCATAGACAGTCAGGAGGTTGGCTTAGAAGCAGCCATCCTTTAAAGAAAGCGTAATAGCTCACTGATCGAGTCGTCCTGCGCGGAAGATGTAACGGGGCTAAGCGATAAACCGAAGCTGCGGGTGTGCACTTTTAGTGCACGCGGTAGGAGAGCGTTCTGTAAGCCTGCGAAGGTGGCTTGTAAAGGCTGCTGGAGGTATCAGAAGTGCGAATGCTGACATGAGTAGCGATAAAGGGGGTGAAAAGCCCCCTCGCCGTAAGTCCAAGGTTTCCTGCGCAACGTTCATCGGCGCAGGGTGAGTCGGCCCCTAAGGCGAGGCAGAGATGCGTAGCTGATGGGAAACTGGTTAATATTCCAGTACCGTCGTACAGTGCGATGGGGGGACGGATCGCGGAAGATCATCAGGGTGTTGGATGTCCCTGTTGCTGTATCGAAGATGGCGCTTAGGCAAATCCGGGCGCGTAAATCAAGGGTATGGCACGAGCGAGCATTGCTTGCGAAGTGATTGGAAGTGGTTCCAAGAAAAGCCTCTAAGCTTCAGCTGTACGAGACCGTACCGCAAACCGACACAGGTGGACGGGATGAATATTCCAAGGCGCTTGAGAGAACTCAGGAGAAGGAACTCGGCAAATTGATACCGTAACTTCGGGAGAAGGTATACCCCGGTAGTGTGAAGCGCCTGCGCGCTTAGCATGATGGGGTCGCAGAGAATCGGTGGCTGCGACTGTTTATTAAAAACACAGCACTCTGCAAAGACGAAAGTCGACGTATAGGGTGTGACGCCTGCCCGGTGCCGGAAGGTTAAGTGATGGGGTGCAAGCTCTTGATCGAAGCCCCGGTAAACGGCGGCCGTAACTATAACGGTCCTAAGGTAGCGAAATTCCTTGTCGGGTAAGTTCCGACCTGCACGAATGGCGTAACGATGGCCACACTGTCTCCTCCTGAGACTCAGCGAAGTTGAAGTGTTTGTGATGATGCAATCTACCCGCGGCTAGACGGAAAGACCCCATGAACCTTTACTGTAGCTTTGCATTGGACTGTGAACCGGCCTGTGTAGGATAGGTGGGAGGCTTTGAAGCGTGGTCGCTAGATCACGTGGAGCCATCCTTGAAATACCACCCTGGTTTGTTTGCGGTTCTAACCTTGGTCCGTTATCCGGATCGGGGACAGTGCATGGTGGGCAGTTTGACTGGGGCGGTCTCCTCCCAAAGTGTAACGGAGGAGTTCGAAGGTACGCTAGGTACGGTCGGAAATCGTGCTGATAGTGCAATGGCATAAGCGTGCTTGACTGTGAGACTGACAAGTCGAACAGGTGCGAAAGCAGGACATAGTGATCCGGTGGTTCTGAATGGAAGGGCCATCGCTCAACGGATAAAAGGTACTCTGGGGATAACAGGCTGATACCGCCCAAGAGTTCATATCGACGGCGGTGTTTGGCACCTCGATGTCGGCTCATCTCATCCTGGGGCTGTAGCCGGTCCCAAGGGTATGGCTGTTCGCCATTTAAAGAGGTACGTGAGCTGGGTTTAAAACGTCGTGAGACAGTTTGGTCCCTATCTGCCGTGGGCGTTGGATACTTGACGGAGCCTGCTCCTAGTACGAGAGGACCGGAGTGGACGTACCTCTGGTGTACCGGTTGTCATGCCAATGGCATTGCCGGGTAGCTAAGTACGGAAGAGATAACCGCTGAAGGCATCTAAGCGGGAAACTCGTCTGAAGATTAGGTATCCCGGGGACTTGATCCCCCTGAAGAGTCGTTCGAGACCAGGACGTTGATAGGTCGGGTGTGGAAGCGCAGTAATGCGTTAAGCTAACCGATACTAATTGCTCGTGAGGCTTGATCCTATAACACTGATGGTTATGACCTGGTGATATAGCGTTCCAAGTGTCGTTCAATACAAAATCTGGCTGCACCGTCAGCAGCCAGCCAACACCAATTACACCCCACTGTGCGTGATCATCGAGCGAGTCTCTGATCACCCACACGTTGCGCTTCTTCCAAGATTGGAGTTGTTGCCCTCAAAGCAACCACTCAACCAGTTACGCCTGACGACCATAGCAAGGTGGTACCACTCCTTCCCATCCCGAACAGGACAGTGAAACGCCTTTGCGCCGATGATAGTGGACGGACGTCTGTGAAAGTAGGTCATCGTCAGGCTTTTATTCCGCAAAACCCCATAGGCTCTCGCCTGTGGGGTTTTGTCTTTGTGGCTACGGTTTTGACTGGCCACGGTTTTGACAAGATAAAAGCCCCTGGGCGGCTGCGCCGACCAGGGGCTTTTGTTTGGGCTCGGTGCCTCGCTGTCAGGCCTGCGGCGTGCCTGTGTAGTCTTGCCGGTCGATGCCGTGACGCTGGAGCTTGTCGTAGAACGTCTTGCGGGGAATGCCCAACGTTTCGAGCGTGGCACGCACGTCGCCTTGGTGGGCAGTGAGCGCTTCGCGGATGAGCTGGGCTTCGAAGCGTTCCATCTTTTCGGGTAGCGAACCTGGACCCGAGACTTCGGCGGGCGCCGCAACGGCCGGGGTATTGAGCACGCCCAGCACGAAACGTTCGGCAAAGTGGGCCAGTTCACGGACATTGCCTGGCCAGTCGTGGGTCAAGAGGTGGTGCTTGATGTCGGCCGGCATATCGGGGATATCGCGCTGGAAGCGGCGCGATGCATGGCCGAGGTAGTGGGCGAACAGCAGAGGAATGTCTTCGCGGCGTTCGCGCAGCGGCGGAATGCGGATGGTGACGACGTTCAAGCGGTAGAACAGGTCTTCGCGGAATTTGGCGCGGATGGCTGGACTGCCGAGATCTTCCTTGGTGGCGGCGACCACACGCAAATCCAGGTTGCGAACCTCGTTGCTGCCCAGTGGGGTGATCTGACGCGACTCCAGCACGCGCAGCAGCTTGACCTGCACGGCCAGCGGCATGCTTTCGATTTCGTCCAGGAACAGCGTACCGCCACTGGCATGCTCGATGCGGCCGATACGCCGCTTTTGCGCGCCTGTGAACGCACCGGCTTCATGGCCGAACAGCTCGCTTTCGATCACGCTTTCGGGCAGGGCCCCGCAATTGATGGCCACCAACGCATGATGGCGCCGGCGGCTCAAGCGGTGCAAGGCCGTGGCAACGACTTCCTTGCCGGTACCGGTTTCACCTTCTACCAGCACGTCCACGTCGGCGTCGGCGATGTGGCGCAGCGTCTGCTTGATACGCTGCATGGCAGGAGTGGTGCCAATGAATGGCACTTCATCGGCCTCCACGGCAAAAGCCGCCTCTCGCAAGCGCCGATTCTCCAACACCAGGTGGCGCTTTTCGGCGGCATGCATAATCGCCGTGACCAGGCGGTCGGGCGGGTAAGGCTTGGCCAGGAAATCGTACGCGCCATCGCGCATGCATTGCACGGCGGTGGCGATGTCGCCATGGCCGGTGATGAGAATGACGGGAATTTCCGGATCGATGGTGCGCAGGCGTTGGAATAGTTGCAGGCCGTCGATATCCGGCATGCGGATGTCCGTGACCACTACGCCGTCGAAGTCGCGGTTAAGGGTCGGCAGCGCGCTGCGTGCGCTGGCGTGCGGTTCAACTGCGATGCCTTGCAGCTTGAGGGTCTGGACATTGGCGCGCCGAAGGTCTTCGTCGTCGTCGATGAATGCCACGCGAGGCGTCAGTGGCTTGTCCGGGTTCCCGGTGGAACCGATTGAAGGGCTGCCAGTCGGCATGCGGGCCGAGGACGTAACGGCGCAGGGAGTACCGGGCGCCGAATCGTCGCGCTCGGGCGCGGGCTGGAGAGAAGTATCAGGGGCGCGGGTCATGGATAGTAGGCGGCGACTTGCGCAGCGTGAGCGTGAACATCGCGCCGCGGCCGGGGCCGTGGGGCGCGGGGAAAATGGCGTCTCCGGGATGAGCGGCTTGCAGGTCGCCGCCGAATTCGGCAACGATGTCCCGCGAAATGACCAAGCCCAATCCGAGGCCTTCGGCCTTGGTCGTATGAAAGGGGGTGAACAGGCGCGCACTGGCTTCAGGTGACAAACCCGGGCCGTTGTCATTGACGAACAGTTGTACCGAGGCGCCCATGTCCTGCAGGGCGATGATGATGCGGCCATCGGCTTGGCCTTCCAGCGCGTCCATGCCGTTTTGCAACAGGTTCACCAGGACCTGTTCGAGCCGGATGCGGTTGGCCTGGACTCGATAGTCAGGTTCCGCCGGCGGACGTTGCAGCGTCACCCCCTGGCGCCTGGCGCGCGGACCGACCAGCAACAACGCCCCGTCCAAGGCCTCTTTGAGGCTGGTGGGGCCTACCGAGGCGCCCGCCTTGCGCGAAAATGCGCGCAGTTCCCCGGTGATGTGGCCGATACGCTCGGTCAAGGACGCGATGGTGCTCAGGTTTTCTGCCACGCAGGCCGTGTCGCGGCGGCGCAGAAATTCGGCGGCATTGTCGGCATAGGCGCGAATGGCGGCAACCGGCTGGTTGACTTCGTGCGCGACGCCGGCGGCGACCTGGCCGAGCAATGCCAGCTTGCTGGCCTGCACGAGTTCGTCCTGCATGGTGTGCAGCCGCGCTTCGGTGCGTTGGCGTTCGTCCATCTGCGTCAACAACTGTTGGTTCACTTCGCGCAATTGGGCGGTGCGTTCTTCGACCTGCGCGGCCAGTTGTTGGCGCACTGCCGCCTGCTGCGCGGTGCGCTCGCGGTTGCGATGGCGACGGAATAGGACGATGCCTATCACCGCCGACAGCACCGCCATGGCGAGGAGGGCGCCAAGCTGGGCGTTGGCGGTCGCGCGGTTCATGGCTGACTGCACGGGCGACAGCAGATGCAGTGTCCAACCCGGCGACTCGACAATGGGCAGCGTGGTGTGTAGCAGGGGCGCGCCCGCGGCGATCTGGGGCAGGGCTTCATCGGTGTGCACCAATTGTCCGCCGTTGATGGTTTTCAGCGGCGGACGCAGCGGCAACGGCTGGAACATCGCGTCGCCGAACTGCAGGCTGGTGCGCAGCGTTTGCGCCAGATCAGGCGCCAACGGCGACAACACGCGGAAACGCCAGTCGGCCAGGCTGCCCAGCAGTACGACGCCGTGCTCGTCGGTCACGAAAATCGGCGCGTTCGATTGCCGCCAATCGGCTTCAAGGTCGCGGAAATCGACCTTCAGCACCACCACGCCCAGCATGACGCCATTGGCACCGTCCACCCGTCGCGACAAGTACAGCCCGGCTTCGTGGCTGATCGTGCCCAACGCGAAATGCTCCGCCGAGCCATGCGCGACCGCGCCCTTGAAATAGGGCCGGAATTGGTAGTCGACGCCGACGAAGGTTGCCGGCTCGCGCCAGTTGCTGGCGGCGATGGCGTAGCCGCTGGTATCCAGCACGTAGATGGCCGAGGCGCCGACGCCCCGGCTCAGCGTATCGAGCTTTTCGTCCAGTGATTCGATCTGGGCGACGGTGGGGTTCTGCAGCGTGGCGCGCAGGTCGACATCTCGGGTCAGCACGAATGGCAGGGCGCGGAATTTGTCCAGATTGTTGCGCAGGAGGGCGGCGTTGATCTGGCCGGCCCCGCGAGCTTGCAGCGCGGCCTCCTTCAGCGCCCCTTCTCGCGCCCATTGGCTGGCGGCGTGCAGGGCGCCCAGCGCGATGCCCACCGCAAGCAGGATCAGAAGGACCCAAGGCCAGGCAATGCCGCGCGGCTTGGCGGCCAAGGGCGCGTCGGCCTTGGGCGGGCTGTCCGGTAGCGCCTGAGCGGACGTCTTGGGTGATGAGGGGGCGGGGGGCATAGGTTTGTGTGGCTTTCCGCACATTTTATCTGCTTTATGTGTGGAATTTCGCCAACTATAACGCGCTGCGATCTCGGACGCGATAAGAAGATAAGCAAAATCAAGTGTTTAGGGGCGGATGCGGCCTTGCCGTCGGTTGGCACGGCATTTGCATATACCCCAGTAAGCCTGGCGGCATTGCGCACCCGGGTGAAATGGCCTGCGGAGATACGCAAGGCTTCAAAAGAGAAAACGCCCCGGCGTCCGTTGCGTCGCATCGCAATGCGTTCGGGGCCCCTGGTGGGGACAAATCCCAATGATCGAAGTAGATCAAGTCGCGCCTGCGCGCAAGCTCAAGTTCTATCAAATCCTGTACGTGCAGGTGCTTTTCGCGATCGCGATCGGCATTTTGCTGGGCTACTTCAAGCCGGAACTCGGCGAGTCGATGCAGCCGCTGGGCGACGGGTTCATCAAGCTGGTCAAGATGATCATCGCGCCCGTGATCTTCCTGACGGTCGCCACCGGTATCGCCGCAATGAGCGACCTGAAGAAGGTCGGCCGCGTGGCGGGCAAGGCCATGCTGTACTTCCTGGTGTTCTCGACCCTGGCCCTCATCGTGGGCATGGTGGTGAGCCACATCGTGCAGCCGGGCGCCGGCATGCACATCAATCCCGCCACGCTGGACCAGAAGGCGGTGTCGGGATACGTCGCCAAGGCGCATGATTCCACGATCACGGGCTTCTTGCTGAACGTGATTCCCACCACGATCTTCAGCCCCTTCGTCGGCGGCGACATCCTGCAAGTGCTGTTCGTGGCCGTGCTGTTCGGCATCGCGCTGGCGCAGGTCGGCGAACGGGGCAAGCCGGTGCTGGATTTCCTGACGGCGCTGGCCCAGCCCATCTTCAAGCTGGTTGCCATCCTGATGAAGGCGGCGCCCATCGGCGCTTTCGGGGCCATGGCGTTCACCATCGGCAAATACGGTATCAAGTCCATCGTCAACCTGGCGATGCTGGTGGGCACGTTCTACGCCACGGCCGTGCTGTTCGTGGTCGTTGTCCTGGGCATGGTGGCTCGCTACAACGGCTTTTCGATTCTGAAGCTGGTGCGCTACATCCGCGAAGAACTGCTGCTGGTGCTGGGCACGAGCTCGTCGGAAGCCGCGCTGCCGACCCTGATGCAGAAGATGGAACGTGCCGGGTGTTCGAAGTCGGTGGTGGGTCTGGTCGTGCCGACCGGGTACTCGTTCAACCTGGATGGCACCAACATCTACATGACGATGGCGGCCCTGTTCATCGCCCAGGCTTGCGACATTCCGCTGTCGCTGGGCGACCAGATCCTGCTGCTGCTGGTGGCGATGCTGAGCTCGAAGGGCGCGGCTGGCGTGACCGGCGCGGGCTTCATCACGCTGGCTGCAACGCTGTCGGTGGTGCCGACGGTGCCGGTGGCCGGCATGGCCCTGATACTGGGCGTGGACCGCTTCATGTCCGAATGCCGTGCGCTGACCAACCTGGTCGGCAACGCTACGGCGGCCGTGGTGGTGGCACGTTGGGAAGGTGAGCTGGACAAGGACAAGCTGCATGCCGCGCTGGAAGGCGCGGGGCCCGCGGCGGACCCGCAAGCGATTGCACGCGTGTCGACCTTGCAGGGTTGAGCACCGCGACCGATTGCCTCATGCCGTTGGATGCGACGGCTGAGCAGCCGCTCGACAAAAGGCCCCCAAGCCGACAGGCTTGGGGGCCTTTTATCATGCTGCCACGCGTCAGGGAATCTGGATCGCGGCGCTGCGCAACAGATTGGCGGTTTCGAACAGCGGCAGGCCCATCACGCCCGTGTAGCTGCCGTCGATGCGCGAGATGAAGGTGCCGGCCAGGCCCTGGATGCCATAGGCGCCGGCCTTGCCGAAGGGTTCGCCGCTGTCGCAGTAGCGGCCGATTTCGTCCGCTGTCAGCGCGCGCATCCAGACATGGGTGATGGACACCGCTTCGAGCAGGCGATCGCCCGTCCAGAGGGCGACGGCGGTATGCACCTGGTGCGTGCTGCCGGACAAGGCGCCAAGAATACGAATGGCGTCGTCGCGGTCAACGGGCTTGCCCAGCACGTGGCCGTCAAGGATCACGGTGGTGTCGGCGGCCAGGAGCGGCAGGACGGGCAGGGCCTGGTCGCGCATCCAGTCGCGGCCGCGCAGGGCCTTGTCGCGGGCGGTGCGCTGGACGTAGTCGGCGGCGCTTTCGCCAGCATGCTGCGGTTCGTCTTCGCCGGGCGGGGCGGGTACGCGCAAGACCTCGTGGGCCAGGCCGATCTGCGTCAGCAGTTCGCGCCGCCGCGGGCTGGCGGAAGCAAGATAGAGGCGTGGGGGCAGGGCGGGAGCGGGTTCGGTCATACGAGGGCGGCGGCTGGGTGCGCCGGCCACGCGCCTGGCTGGGAGCCGGGCGCGGATCAGGCGCGGTGATAGGGGTGGTTGGTCATGATGGCCCAGGCGCGATAGAGCTGTTCAGCCAGCACCACGCGCACCATGGGATGCGGCAGGGTCAGGGACGACAGGCGCAACTGGCCGCTGCACGAGGCCTTGAGGTCGGCATCCAGGCCATCGGGACCGCCGACCAGGAAAGCCACGTCCTGGCCGCCCGCTCGCCATTGTTCGAGCTTTTGCGACAGGGCCATGGTGGTCAGGTCGCGTCCGCGTTCGTCCAGCGCCAGGCGCAGCGCGCCAGCGGGCAAGGCGGCTTCGATGCGCTTGGCTTCGGCGGCCATCATCTGGGCGGGCGTCTTGCCGGTGGTGCGCGGTTCGGGCTTGATTTCGCGCAGTTCCAGCGCGCAGTCGGGCGGCAGGCGCTTGGCGTAGTCGTCCCAGGCGGTCTGCACCCAGTCCGGCATGCGCGTGCCCACGGCGGCGACGATCAGTTTCACGCCGCGCCTTACTGATCGGCGTCGTCGTAGGCGCCGTCGCTGACGATCGGCGCAGCCCGGGTGGATTCGGGCAGCAGTTTGACGCGTACCGGCTTGCCGCCCCAGATTTCTTCCAGGTTGTAGTACTGGCGGATGACGGGCTGCATGATGTGGACCACGAGGTCGCCCAGGTCGACGACGACCCATTCGCCGGTGTCTTCGCCTTCGATCGTGATGCCGGTCAGGTCGAGGGCACGGCCGCGATCCGCCACGCTGGAGGCCAGCGCCCGGGTCTGGCGATTGGAGGTGGCGCTTGCAATCACGACGCGATCGAACAGGCTGGTCAGATGCGTGGTGTTGAAGACCTTGATGTCTTGCGCCTTGACGTCTTCGAGGGCGTCGATGACGGCGCGTTGGAGTTTCTGTATATCCATAGCTGCAAATATAACCCGCGCACGGACAGCAGGTGCCGGTTCCGTGGCGCTGCGCGCCCAGGCGGGTGTGGGTTTATCGGTAAAGATGGTGCGCCGCAATATACGCGGCCACGGGACTGGCCAGCAGGCCGTCGGTGGATTCGCCCAGCGCCAGGCGCTGACGGATCTGCGAGGCCGATACCGGCATCGGGGCAAAAGGCAGTTCTTCGAGCTTGCGGCCCAGGCTGTCCAGCCAGGCGGCCAGTTCGGCGGGGGGCGCAAGCGGCGTGCCGGGGCGGGTCGCCACGGCCAGATCCACCAGACGGGAGATTTCCTGCCAGTCGCGCCAGGTGCAGAAATTGGCCAATTGATCGGCGCCCAGCAGCCAGACGTAACGAGCGTCGCCGGGCAGCGCCCGCAGGGTGTCGATGGTATAGGTGGCGCCGCCGCGTTCGAGCTCGATGGGGTTGACCACCAGCCCGTCGTGGCCGGCGATGGCCAGTTCGAGCATGTCGCGACGCTGCGACTCGGTGGCGTGCAGGGCGGCTCTTTGCCACGGATTGGCCGCGGGGATGAGCTGCACCTGGGCCAGGCCGAGCGCGCGCAAGGCGTTTTCGGCCAATGCGATGTGCGCGACGTGGACGGGATCGAAGCTGCCGCCCAGGAGTCCGATACGCTTCACACCCAGTCTCGCGGCGTCAGGTAGGGGGCCAGTTCGGCTTCCGGGGTACCGGCTTCCGGTTGCCAGTCGTAGCGCCACTGTGCCAGGGGCGGCATGGACAGCAGGATCGATTCGGTGCGGCCGCCGGATTGCAGCCCGAACAGGGTGCCCCGGTCGAAGACCAGGTTGAATTCGACATAGCGGCCACGCCGGTAGGCCTGGAAGTCGCGTTCGCGTTCGCCGTAGGGGATATCGCGGCGGCGCTCGACGATCGGCAGGTAGCTGGCCAGGAAGGCGTCGCCGACCGAACGGGTCAGGGCGAAGGACGCATCGAATCCCGGGGCGTTCAGGTCGTCGAAGAAAATGCCGCCAATGCCGCGGGTTTCGTTGCGGTGCTTCAGGAAGAAGTATTCGTCGCACCAGCGCTTGTAGCGCGGGTAGTAGTCGGCGCCGTGGCTGGCCAGGGCGTCGTGGCAGACCGTATGGAAATGGCGGGCGTCTTCTTCGAACGGGTAGTAGGGCGTGAGGTCGATCCCGCCGCCGAACCAGAATACGTCGGCTTCGTCGTGGCCGGGGCGGGCCGCGGCCACGAACATGCGCACGTTCATGTGCGTGGTGGGCACGTACGGATTGCGCGGATGCAGCACCATGGACACGCCCATGGCTTCCCAGCTGCGCCCGGCCAGTTCGGGGCGATGCGCGCTGGCCGACGGCGGCAGCTTGGTGCCCTTGACGTGGCTGAACAGCACGCCCGCGCGTTCGAACAGCGCGCCGCCTTCGAGCAGCCGCGACAGGCCGCCACCGCCTTCGGGCCGCGTCCATTCGTCGGCGCGGAAGGCGCTGCCTTCCGCGGCCTCAAGGGCGGCGACGATGCGGGACTGCAGGCCGGTAAGGTAGTCGCGGACCGTGGCGACGGGCAGTGCGTTCATCGGCGCTTCCGGTTACGCGTTGGACTTGGGCTTTTGCTGCGAGGGCTTCAGCGCGCGCCAGCCGATGTCGCTGCGGTACTGGCGGCCGTCGAAGTGGATGCCGTCGATGGCTTCGTACACGCGGTCTCGCGCCATCTTGACCGAATCGCCCAGCGCGGTGACGCACAGCACGCGGCCGCCGGTGGTCTTGGTGTCTTCGCCGTCCAGTTCGGTGGCGGCATGGAACACCATGCAGTCGTCGGCGTCGGCGGGCAGGCCGCGGATGACGTCGCCCGTGCGCGGGGTGTTGGGGTAGTTGTGCGAGGCCAGCACCACGCCCAGGGCCGTGCGGCGGTCCCAGGTGATGTCGGCGCGATCCAGCGTGCCGTCCACGGCGTGCTCGAGCACGTCGAGCAGGTCGCTCTTGACGCGCATCATGATGGGCTGGGTTTCGGGGTCGCCCATGCGGCAGTTGAATTCCAGCGTCTTGATGTCGCGGTCGGGATCATCGCCGGGGGCGATCATCAGGCCGGCGTACAGGAAGCCCGTGTACGGAATGCCGTCGCGCGTCATGCCCTGCACGGTCGGCAGGATGATTTCGCGCATGATGCGGTGGTGCAGTTCGGGCGTGACGATAGGGGCGGGCGAATAGGCGCCCATGCCGCCGGTATTGGGGCCCTGGTCGCCATCCTGCAGGCGCTTGTGGTCCTGGCTGGTGGCCAGCGCCAGCACGTTGCGGCCGTCGCACATGACGATGAAGCTGGCTTCTTCGCCCACCAGGCATTCTTCGATGACGACTCGCGCGCCGGCGGCGCCCATGGAGCCGTCGCCCAGCATCGCGTCGACGGCGGCATGCGCCTCTTCGAGGGTGGCGGCGACGACGACGCCCTTGCCGGCGGCCAGGCCGTCGGCCTTGATGACGATGGGGGCGCCTTCCTGGTCGATATAGGCGTGGGCCAGGGCCGGGTCGGTGAAGGTCTCGTAGCGCGCGGTGGGGATGTTGTGCCGGACCATGAAGGCCTTGGCGTAGTCCTTGGAGCTTTCCAGTTGCGCGGCGGCCTTGGTCGGGCCGAAGATTTTCAGGCCGCGGGCGCGGAAGACGTCCACGACACCGGCGGCCAGCGGGGCTTCGGGGCCCACGACCGTCAGGGCGATGCCTTCGCGCTGGACGAAATCAGCCAGTTCTTCGGCATTGGTGAACGGGATGTTCTCCATTTGCTCGGCCCGTTGCGTGCCGCCGTTGCCCGGGGCGACGTACACCTTGTGTACGCGCGGGGAGCGGGCCAGTCGCCAGGCCAGGGCATGTTCGCGGCCGCCAGAGCCAATTACCAGGAGTTTCATGTTGCGTGAGTCTTAAGGTTGCCAGTCGAGTGTCGCGGGACACCTGCCCGAGAAATAGGCCACGGACCCGGGCGGGCCCGGGTCCGGTGACAGCGTGGCGCCGGGAAGGCGGGTGCCTTCACAACGCCTGGGTCATGGAATTACTGCGCTTCGTCGAAAATGACGGTGGTATAGACTTCCTGCACGTCGTCCAGGGCTTCCAGGGCGTCGAGCAGTTTCTGCATCTTGATGGCGTCTTCGCCGGCCAGCTCGGTTTCGTTCAACGCCTTCATGACGATGCCGTCGACTTCGGCCTTCAGGCCCGCGGCGTCGAAGGCGCTGCGCACGGCGGCGTAGTCGGGCGGCGCGCAGACGACTTCGATCACGCCTTCTTCGTCGGTCGTGACGTCTTCGGCGCCGGCTTCGAGGGCGGCTTCCATGACTTTGTCTTCAGGGGTGCCGGGCGCGAAAACGAATTGGCCGCAGTGCTTGAACATGAAGGCCACCGAGCCTTCCTGGCCCAGGTTGCCGCCATTCTTGGCGAAGGCGTGGCGCACTTCGGCCACGGTGCGGGTGCGGTTATCGGTCATGCAGTCGACAATGACGGCCGCGCCGCCGATGCCGTAGCCTTCATAGCGCACTTCTTCGTAGGCGTCGCCGTCGGCGCCGCCCGCCCCGCGCTGGATGGCGCGCTGGATGTTGTCCTTGGGCATGTTGGCGTCGGTGGCCTTGTCCCAGGCCATGCGCAAGCGCGGATTGCTGTCCGGGTCGGGGCCGCCGGCGCGCGCCGCCACGGTGATTTCACGAATGATCTTGGTCCAGAGCTTTCCGCGTTTGGCGTCTTGGCGGCCTTTGCGGTGCTGAATATTGGCCCATTTGCTGTGTCCGGCCATGGCTTCCCAGATAAATTGTCTGCAAAAACGGCATTTTACCGTGCCGGCGGCCTGCGCGCCCGGGACCCTGTCGCCTGTGTCCATATTGCCACGCACAAGCGCCACGGCAGGCTCTACACTTGGGCATCTGATACCCCCGGCCCGGAGAGTTGCCCATGCCCGACCCCATCGTCATCGCCAAGAATGCGCAGACCGAGTTGGCGCTGCTGCCTGCCCTGGCCAACCGGCACGGCTGCATCACCGGGGCCACCGGCACCGGCAAGACGGTCACCCTGCAGGTGCTGGCCGAATCCTTTTCCCGCATCGGCACCCCGGTCTTCATGGCCGACGTCAAGGGCGACCTGACGGGTATTTCGCAGCCGGGGACAGCCAGCCCCAAGCTGCAGGAACGCCTGAAAAGCCTGGGCCTTGCCGAGCCGGCCTGGGGCGCCAGCCCGGTCGCGCTGTGGGACGTCTTCGGCGAGCAGGGCGTGCCCGTGCGGGCCACCATCACCGATATGGGGCCGCTGCTGCTGTCGCGCATCCTCGAACTGAACGACACCCAGGAAGGGGTGCTGACCCTGGTTTTCAAGGTGGCTGACGACGAAGGCCAACTGCTGCTGGACCTGAAAGACCTGCGGGCGATGCTGCAGAACGTGGCCGACCGCGCCGCCGACCTCAAGACCCGCTACGGCAATGTGTCTTCGGCCAGCGTGGGCGCGATCCAGCGCGGCCTGCTGGCGCTGGAGTCCCAGGGCGCCGAGAAATTCTTCGGCGAACCCATGCTGGACGTGGCCGACCTGATGCGCACCGATGCCCAGGGGCGCGGGATCGTCAACGTGCTGGCCGCCGACAAACTGATGCAGGCACCGCGGCTGTACGCGATTTTCCTGCTATGGCTCCTGGCCGACCTGTATGAAAAGCTGCCCGAAGTGGGCGACATGGAACAACCCAAGCTGGTGTTTTTCTTCGACGAGGCGCATCTGTTGTTCAACGATGCGCCGCCGGCGTTGCTGAACAAGATCGAACAGGTGGTGCGGCTGGTGCGTTCCAAGGGGGTGGGCGTCTACTTCGTGACGCAGAATCCGCTGGACATTCCGGATACCGTGCTGGGCCAATTGGGCAATCGGGTACAGCACGCCCTGCGCGCGTTTACCCCGCGTGACCAGAAAGCCGTCAAGACCGCCGCGCAGACGATGCGGCCCAATCCGGGCCTGGACATCGAGGCGGCCATTACCGAGTTGGGCGTGGGCGAGGCCTTGGTGTCGCTGCTGGACGTCAAGGGCCGTCCCATGCCGACCGAGCGCGCCTGGATCGTGCCGCCCGCCAGCCGCATCGGCCCCGCGACCGACGCGGAACGCCAGGCCCTGCGCCAGGCCAGCCCGATGACCACGAAGTACGGCCAGGCCATCGAGCGAGCCTCCGCCTACGAGGTGCTGGCCGGCCGCGCCTCGGTGCCGGCCAGGCAGGATTCGGCTGCGCCGGTGCCGACCGCGGGCGGGCCGTCGCCCGCTCCCGCCCCTGAAGAGAAGGGCGGCGGCTTCATGGATGGCCTGAATGACGTCCTGTTCGGTTCGACGGGGCCGCGTGGCGGCAAGCGCGACGGCGTGGTGCAGTCGGTGGCCAAGAGCACGGCGCGTTCCATCGCAAGAGAATTGGCACGCGGCATCCTCGGTTCCTTGCTGGGATCCAAAACCCGTCGCTGAATTCTGTATTCCATCTCTGGAACACGCGAATACCCCCAACTTTTGTAACTGGGGGTATTGCGTTGACGCCATTTATGCCTATGATTCTGGGCGGTATAACCCAGGATTCGAAAGGACAGAGCGGTGGCGAAGAAACACAAGATTGCGGTGCTTCCAGGAGACGGTATTGGCAAGGAGGTCGTGCCGGAAGGCCTGAAGGTGCTCGAAGCCGTCGCCTCGCGCTTCGGCATCGATTTCCAGTGGGACCACTTCGACTGGAGCTGCGATTATTACGCCAAGCACGGCAAGATGATGCCGGACGACTGGCAGCAACAGATCGGTCAGCACGAGGCGATTTTCTTCGGGGCCATCGGTTGGCCCGCTACCGTGCCCGACCACGAGGCGCTGTGGGGGTCGCTGTTCAAGTTTCGCCGCGAATTCGATCAATACATCAATCTGCGTCCGGTGCGCCTGATGCCCGGGGTGCCGTCGCCGCTGGCTGACCGCAAGCCCGGCGAAATCGATTTTTTCATCGTTCGTGAAAATACCGAAGGTGAATATTCCAATAGCGGCGGCATCCTGTTTGGCGGAACCGAGCGCGAAGTGGTCATCCAGGAAAGCGTATTTACCCGTGTGGGTGCAGACCGCGTGCTGAAGTTCGCATTCGAACTGGCGCAAAAACGGGGCAAGCACCTGACGGCGGCCACCAAGTCCAACGGCATTTCCATTTCGATGCCCTGGTGGGACCAGCGGGTGGCCGACATCGCCGGGAACTATCCGGATGTGCGCTGGGACAAATACCATATCGACATCCTGTGCGCGCATTTCGTGCAGCACCCCGATTGGTTCGATGTGGTCGTGGCCTCCAATCTTTTCGGCGACATCCTTTCCGATCTCGGCCCGGCTTGCACGGGTACGATCGGCATCGCGCCGTCGGCCAACCTGAACCCCGAACGCAAGTTCCCGTCCCTTTTTGAACCCGTGCATGGCTCCGCACCCGACATCTACGGCAAAGGCATCGCCAACCCGATCGGCCAGATCTGGAGCGGCGCGCTGATGCTGGACTTCCTGGGCTACCCCGAGGCCTCGGCGGCCGTGGTTCGCGCCATTGAAACCGTGTTGGCCGATGGCCCGCGCACGCGCGACATGAAGGGCACCGCTTCCACCGCTGAAGTCGGCGATGCCATTGCGTCGCTGATCGCGGCGGGCTAGTCGTGCATTTCCAGGGGGCCGAGGACATGGTCGATTCCATTGCTTCTACCTCCACTCAGGTGGGTGGCAGCCGTGCCGACCGTTTCGCTCGCAAGCTGTTCCGCATGATGCGGTCGCGCACGCAGCGCCACAACCAGCACCTGTGGCCCTTCGTCCGCATCTGGCGCAATCCGGCCGGGGTGATCTGCGGTTTTCGTGCCTTTGGCCGGTCGCTGCCGATCACGCCGCTCGAGCAGGGCTACGACCCGGCCGACGACGAGATGCACCTGATCCTGAGCGGCCCCTCGGTCGCCGACATTCCCTACGACCGCCTGAAGATCCGGGCGGCGATGGGGGTGAATGGCTCGATCGCGCTTGCCCTCAAGTTCGATCTGCCATTCAAGTATTACTGCATCATCGACCAGAACTTCGTTCGCGACCGTATCGACCTGGTGCGCGAGATCGTCGCCTGTGATCTCACCTTGTACGTGTTGCCCGAAGTGCTGCGCTACATCATGCAAGGGATTCCGCAGGAGTTCATACGCTGCCGTATCTGCATCATCGAGCTGATCTCCGAACGCGCCTACCAGCGTAGCGCGGCACCCGCCGTGCTCAAGCGCATGGTGGCGGCGTCGCCCGACCTGCAGTTGCTGGACGCCAAGCAGGGGCTGGGCTACAGCTTCAATGCCTCTCTGGGCGTGTTCGATGCCGATACGGTGGCCTATGTGGCGCTGCAGGTAATGATTTCAGGCGGCGCACGCAAGGTGTACCTGCATGGGCTGGACCTGACGCTGCAGCATGGCATGCGTTTCTACGATGAAGGGGCGACGCCGCAGACCAGTCGCCTGGCGCGCAATTTCGCCCGTCTCATCGAGCCGTCGTTCCGGTTTGCCGCCCAGCAATGGCGTGGCCGAGGCGTGTCGGTAATCAATCTGTCACCCGTCAGTGCGATACCGCCGGATGTGATCGAACGGCAAAACTGGCAAGCGTTGTTGAACAACTGAAAACAAAGGGCCTGGCAATTTCTTGCCAGGCCCTTTGCGTTGCAGGATGCCCCGTCGTGATCAGTGGGCGCCTGCCGCCGCCTCGGCCGCGCCACCGCCGCCACCGGCCTTCGCGGAGCGCGGCTTGGCGAACCAGACCAAGCCGATCAGCATCAGGAAAATGACCGCCGACGCATAGAACACATCGACCGCCGACATGGTGAACGCCTGGGCGTTGATCATGCGGTCTACCGTGGTCAGGGCCTGTTCGTGCGACATGCCCACGCCGTTCTGCAGTGCGTTCAAGGTCTGGTCGAACGCCTGTTGGCCGGGCTTGGCGGCTTCGGTCAACTGGGAGTGGTGCAGGGTCGCGCGGTTTTCCCAGAGCGTGGTGGCGATCGAAGTGCCGAACGCGCCTGCGGTCAGCCGCAGGAAGTTCGACAGGCCCGAGGCCGCCGGAATGCGCCACGGTTCGATGCTGGACAGCGTGATCGAGGTCAGCGGCACGAAAAACGCCGCCATGGCTGCGCCCTGGATGATCGTCGGGATCATCAGCGTGCGCACGTCGGTCTGGGTGTTGAAGCCCGACCGCATGAAGCAGACCAGCGCGAAGATCATGAACGCGGCCGTGACGATCTGGCGCGGGTCGCGCGTGGCCAGCATCTTGCCCACCATGGGCGTCAGCAGGATTGCCAGAAGGCCCACCGGGGCCGTCACCAGGCCTGCGTACGTGGCGGTGTAGCCCATGTAGCTTTGCAGCCAGAGCGGCAGCAGCACCACGTTGCCGAAGAACACGCCATAGGCGACTGCCAGGGTGACGGCGCCCACGGTGAAGTTGCGGATCTTGAACAGGCGCAGGTCCACCACCGGGTGCGCGTCGGTCAGTTCCCAGATCAGGAAAAACACGAAGGCCACGAAGGCGATGGCCGCCAGCGCGATGATGGTGGGGCTGGCGAACCAGTCCAGTTCCTTGCCCTTGTCCAGCATGATCTGCAGCGAACCCACCCAGACCACCAACAGTACCAGGCCGAGCTTGTCGATGGGCAGCTTGCGGGTCAGTGATTCGCGGTTGCCGTAGATGCGCCAGCTGATCCAGGCGGCCAGCAGGCCCACCGGAACGTTGATGTAGAAGATCCAGGGCCAGGTGTAGTTGTCGGAAATCCAGCCGCCCAGCAAGGGCCCGGCCACGGGGGCGACCAGGGTGGTCATGGACCAGACCGCCAGCGCCATGCCCGCCTTGGATTTCGGGAAGCTGGCCAGCATCAGCGTTTGCGACAGCGGGATCATCGGGCCGGCCACGGCGCCTTGCAGCACGCGGAAGGCGATCAGCGCTTCGAGCGAAGGCGAAAAGCCGCACAGCCACGACGCCAGCACGAACAGCAGCGTCGAAATCAGGAACAACCGTACCTGGCCGAAGCGCTGGGTCAGCCAGCCGGTCAGCGGCACCGTGATGGCATTGGCCACGGCGAACGAGGTGATGACCCAGGTGCCCTGGCTGGAGCTGACGCCCAGGTCACCGGAAATCGTCGGGATGGAGACGTTGGCGATCGAGGTGTCCAGCACGTTCATGAACACCGCCGTGGACAGCGCGATCGATCCGATGATGCGGGTCGCGCCTTCCAGTGGCGGGTAGGTGCCGGGCGGGAGTACGGTCGGCTCGGCGGGGGCGCCGCCGGCCGCGGGCTGTGCGGGGGTGCTCATGGGAGCGCTTCCTTACTTGGCGCCGCGCGCCGAGCCTTCTTTGGTGGCGGGCGACGGGGCCGCCTGCGGGGTGAATTCGTCGGAGGCAAGGTTGGCCTGGATGATGTTGCTGATCATCGCGTCCACCTCGTCATGCGCCGGTTCGAACGCGCGGGTCGACCAGGCCGGTTCCTTGCGGGCGGCCGCGGTCAGCGGCTCGCCTTCCTGCTTGCCGACGTCGACTTCCACGTCCATGGACAGGCCGACGCGCAGCGGATGGGCCTTCAGATCGTCAGGATTGAGCGCAATGCGCACCGGTACGCGCTGCACCACCTTGATCCAGTTGCCGGTGGCGTTCTGCGCAGGCAGCAGGGCAAAGGCGCTGCCGGTGCCGGCATCCAGGCCGGCGATGGTGCCGTGATACGTGACCGAGCTGCCGTACAGGTCGGCCACCATCTTGACGGGCTGGCCGATGCGCATCTTGCGCAGCTGGCCTTCCTTGAAGTTGGCTTCGACCCAGACCTGGTCCAGCGGCACGACGGTCATGAGCGCGGCGCCCGGGGCCACGCGCTGGCCTACCTGCACACTGCGGCGGGCGATGACGCCGCCGACGGGGGCGGGCAGCACGGTGCGCGATTGCGCCAGCCACGCGTTGCGCAGGCCGGCGACGGCCTGGCGCACGTCGGGGTGGTCCGCCACGGTCGTCCCTTGGGTCAGGGCCTGGTTGGTGGCCAGCTTGGCGCGCGAGGCGGCCAGTGCGGCACGGGCTTGCGCCAGGCCGGACTGGGCGGTTTTCAGGGCGGCTTCGGCATGCAGGATCTCTTCGCCGCTGACGCCGCCGGACTTGGCCAGTTGCTGGCGGCGGCTGACGTCGCTCTGGGCGCGGGTCAGTTCGGCCTGAGCACGCAGGATGTCGGCGTTGCGCAGGTCGACATCGGCCGCCAGTGCGTCGTTCTGCACATAGTAGGTACGGACCTGGCGCACCATCTGCGCCAGCTTGGCCTCAGCCTGCTGCAGCGCGACTTCGGTGTCGGCCGGATCCAGGCGCACCAGCGGTTGGCCGGCGGCGACGGTTTCGGTGTCGTCGGCTTCGATGGCGATGACCGTGCCGGGCACTTGCGGCGTGATCTGCACCAGGTTGCCGTGCACGTAGGCGTCGTCGGTGCTTTCGAAGTGGGCGCCGAACAGGGCCCACCAGATGCCGTAGGCGATCGCGAGGACGATAAAGACCCCCGTGGCGATCAGCAGCAGGCGTTTGCGGGCGGGATTGGTCGTGGGAGTGGTGGCTGCGTTCATGACGTCTGAATCCGGAGCGTTCAATGAGTGGAGTTCGTGGCGGGCGCGGGCTGGGCAGCGGGCGCGGGGGCGTAGCCGCCGCCCAGCGCGTTGGCCAGGTTGGCGTCGAGCTGGTAGGCGCGGATGCGCAGGTCGGTGTCCAGGCGGGCTTGCGTGAGCACGCCGGTCTGCGCGATCAGCACGGTCAGGTAGTTGCCCATGCCGGCCTTGTAGCGGTTGACCGCCAGGTCGTAGGCGGCTTCGATGGCTTCGCGCGCCTGGTGCTGCTGGGCTCTTTCCTGGTCCAGCAGGCGCAGGCCATCCAGCGCGTCGGCCACCTGGTGCACGGCGTCCAGCACCGTCTGGTTGTAGTCAGACACCGCCAGATCCGCGTCGGCGCGACGGCCGGCCAGGTTGGCGTTCAGTTCGCCGCCGTGGAAGATCGGCAGGGTGATGGCCGGGCCGATGCCGGCCGTGCGGCTGGCGGCGCCCAGCAGGTTGCCGGTGCCCAGCGCCTGGAAGCCGACGAAGGCGGCCAGGTTGACGTTGGGGTAGAACTCGGCGCGGGCGCTGTCGATCTGGTGGCGCGCGGCTTCGGCGCGCCAGCGGGCGGCGACCACGTCGGGGCGGTGGCCGAGCAGATCCAGCGGTACGCTGGCCGGCACGCCGCCGCCGGGGGCGGTCAGCGCCACGGCGACCAGCGATTGGCCGCGCTGGGGTCCGGCACCCACCAGCGCCGCGACCTGGTTGCGCAATTGCGCCAGGGTGGTTTCGTTCTGGGTCAGCTCGACCCGGCCGGCGGCCAGGGACGATTCCGCCTGTTTGACCTCGACCTGGGTATCCAGGCCCGCCGAGTAGCGGCCGCGGGTCAGGGACAGCACATCCTCGCGCTGGGTCAGCACGCGCTTGATGACGTCGCGCTGGGCAAAGGCATTCTGCAGGTTCAGGTAGGCGCGCACGGTGGCGCTGGCCAGCATGTTGCGGGCGGCCTGGGCATCGGCTTCGGCGGCGGCTTGTTGCGACACGGCGGCCTGCAGGCGCGATCGGTTCTTGCCCCAGAAGTCGAGCTCATAGCTGAAGTCCAGCGCCAGCCGGTTGTCGCTGACGACGGATCCGCCCAGCGGCGCCGGATAGATATAGTCGCTGGACAGGTGTTCGCGGGTCAGGGAGTAGTCGGCGTCGACCCGGGGCAGCAGGGGCGCTCGGGCCGTGCTGACTGCGGCATTGGCCTTGGCCAGGCGCGCCTGCGCAGCCGTCATGGACGGGCTGTTGGCCAGCGCTTCGTCCATCAGCGTGTTGAGCTGGCTGTCGCCGTAGCGTTGCCACCACTGTGTTTCGGGCCAGGCGGTGGCCTGGGCGGTCAATCCCAGCTTGGCTTCGTCCAGGGCCGCGACGGGCGTGGGCCCGGGTTCCATCAGGGCGCAACCGCTCAGGGCGAGCACTAATGCGGTAGAAAGAAGGCGTTTCATCCTGACAATCTGCTGAAAGTAATTGATTAATCTGTATTTGCCTAGGCAAATATTATGTCAAATAAAGCCCCTGTGGCCAGGGGCGGCAGGCGCTCGCGGGAGCGCCGTCAGCGCTCGGGCGCGACGCCGGAGGCGGAGCCGTTGGCGATCATGCGGCGCATGAAGTGCATCAACTGCGCCACCTCGTCGGTGGAAAATCCCCGCAGGTGGTGGTTCAGTACACGGGCGATGTTGGGCGGAATGTTGCGCGCCTTTTCTTCGCCGAGTTCGGTCAGTTCAATCTTAACGACGCGCCGGTCTTGCTGGCTGCGGGCCCGCCGCAGCAGGCCTTTGGCCTCGAGGCGGTCGAGCGCGCGGGTCATGGCGCCGGTATCCATGCCGTTCAGGCGGGCCAGTTCGGCCGGCGTGTCGGCCCGACCCAGGTACAGCATGGCGATGGGGCGCCATTGCATGGCCGTCAGGTCGAGCGGCGCCATTTCCTGATCCAGCATGCGGTTCAGGGAGTTCGCGACCAGCTTGATCAGGTAGCCGGCATTATCCTCTGTCATGCAGCGGGTGTCCCCGCGGTAATGAATCGGATTTTCGGAAGAATCAGGGCGTGACGAGGCATTCATGTGGCGAATTTTACTGCCTAGTCAGTAATTGTCAAGGCTGCTATTTGGGGACGCCTTCGGGCGCATTTTCGAGGGCGGCAGGCGCCTTGCGCAGCCCCGACCAGACGATGGCGGCCACGATCAACGCGGCACCGGCCATCATGCGCACGGTGGGTTGCTGACTGAACAGCACCCAGGCGAACGCGATGGCATAGACCGGTTCCAGCGCGATCACCAGGCCGGCGCTGCGCGCATTCAGGCGGGTCAGGCTGGAGACGAACAGGAAATGCGACAGGCCGGTGCAGAACACTCCCAGCAGTGCCAGCCAGAACCAGTCCAGGGCGGGCAGCGCGGGCAATTGGCCGGCCGCGAACGGCAACATGACCAGGGCCACGATCAGGTTCTGCCAGCAGGCCACCTGCATCGGGTCCATGCCGGATGCCGAACGCCGGTTGCTCAGGGCGAGCAGCGCGAAGGTCAGGCCGGACAACAGGCCCCAGGCCAGGCCGATGGTGCCCTGGTCGGCCAGGTCGAACGACGGCGTGACCAGCACCAGGCCGGCCGTGACCAGGCCCAGCAACAGCCATTCGGCGAGCCGCACGCGTTCGCGGAAGATCAGGCCTTCGAACAGCGTGATGAAGGCGGGGAAGCTGGCAAATCCCAGCGTGGCGATGGCGATGCCGCCCACTTTCACCGAAATGAAGAAGGTGACCCAGTGCGCCGCCAGCAGGGCGCCGGCCACCACCAGCACGAACAACTGGGCCGGGGTCAGGGCGCCGAGCAGCGGGCGGCGGCGCATGCGCGCGAACAGGCCCAGCGAGATCACGGCGAAGACGGCGCGTCCCAGGGTGATGACCGCGGCGCTGGCCTGGATCAGTTCGCCGAAAACGCCGGTCAGGCCGAACAGGATGGCGGCGATATGGATATAGGTCAGGGCGCGGTGTCGGGTCATTCGAGGCGGAGGGCGAAGGCGGAAGGCGGCTAAAAAAGCGCAGCCGGGCGTGCATTTGGTCATGCACTGAATCTAAAATCATCGCATGAATCGCATTGCCAGGCTTTTGCCGGTCTCTCGTCCCTCCAGCCGCGCGGCCGGCTTTTTCATGGCCGCCCTGGGCGCCGTCCTGTTTTCGGGCAAGGCCATCGTCGTCAAGTTCACCTACCGCTACGGTATCGACGCGGTCACCCTCATCGCATTCCGCATGTTGTTCGCCATGCCATTCTTCGCGGCGGTGGCGTGGCATCAGTCGCGCCTGGCGGCCCGCGGCCAGATCGTGGTGATGACCTGGACGGAACGCCTGCAGGTCTGCCTGCTGGGGCTGCTGGGGTATTACCTGTCCAGCTTCCTGGATTTCCTGGGTCTGCGCTATATCACCGCCAGCCTCGAGCGCCTCATCCTGTTCCTGTCGCCGTCGTTGGTCGTGCTGCTGTCCGCGTTCTGGTTCAAGCGCCCGGTCGAGCGCCGGCAGTGGCTGGCCATGGGGTTGTCCTACGCGGGCGTGGTGCTGGTGTTCGCGCATGATCTCAGCTTCGGCGGATCTGCCGCGGTGCTGACAGGGTCTTTGTTCGTTTTCGGCTCGGCGCTCAGCTATTCTGTGTACCTGATCTGCTCGGGCGAACTGATCAAGCGCGTCGGGCCGACGCGACTGGTGGCGTATGCCATGCTGGTGTCCTGCGTGGCCTGCATCGTGCAGTTCTTCGTGGTGCATCCCGCATCCGTGCTGGTCCAGCCCCTGGGCGTCTACGGTTATTCGATCATCCACGCCACCCTGAATACGGTGGCGCCCGTGTTCATGCTGATGTGGGCAGTGGCGCTGATCGGCGCCCCGACCGCGTCGCTGCTGGGCATGATCGGGCCGGTGTCGGTGCTGTTCCTGGCGTCGTGGTTCCTGGATGAGCCCGTTACCGCCTGGCAGTTGGCGGGCACCGCGCTGGTCCTGGCCGGCGTGTTCGTATTGATGGGGGGCGGGGCTGCCAAGCCACCGTCCGCCGCGCGGGGCGGTTCGGCCCCCGCGCGCTGAAGTCTGGTTTTCTCGGTTGATTCGCAACATTTCAATGAAAGGAGGCCAGCATGGCCAGCAATCTCGTCAAGGCAATCCGTATCGAGCAGCACGGCGGTCCCGAAGTCCTGAAACTGGTGGAAGTCGAAGTACCGCCGCCCGCCGCCAATGAAGTCACCATCGACCAGCATGCGGCCGGCCTGAATTTCATCGATATCTATTTCCGGACGGGCTTGTATCCCCACCCGCTGCCGCACGGCCTGGGCTTCGAGGGCGCGGGCGTGGTCACCGCCGTGGGCGCCGACGTCAAGCACCTGAAAAAGGGCGACCGCGTGGCCTATGGCCAAAGCCCGATCGGCGCTTACGCCAAGGCTCGCAACGTGCCCGCCAACCAGGTCGTCAAGGTGCCCAAGGGCATCGGCTTTGACGAGGCCGCCGCGCTGATGCTCAAGGGCCTGACCGTGCAGTACCTGTTCCGCCAGACCTACCGCCTGCAAGGCGGTGAGACCATCCTGTTCCACGCGGCCGCCGGGGGCGTGGGCCTGATCGCCTGCCAATGGGCGCGTGCCCTGGGCGTGAAGCTGATCGGCACCGTGTCCAGCCCCGAAAAGGCTGAACTGGCCCGCGCCAATGGCGCCTGGGAAACCATCGATTACTCGCGCGAAAACGTGGTCGAGCGCGTGCTCGAACTGACCGGCGGCAAGAAGGTGCCGGTGGTGTACGACGGCGTGGGCAAGGACACCTGGGAAACCTCGCTGGACTGCATCGAGCCGCGCGGCCTGATGGTCAGCTTCGGCAACGCATCCGGTCCGGTGGCGGGCGTGAACCTGGCGGTGCTGAACCAGAAGGGCAGCCTGTACGTCACGCGTCCGTCGCTGGGCGTGCACGTCAACACGCTGGAAAAGCTGCAGGCGGCCTCTGAAGAACTGTTCGACCTGGTCCTGAAAAAGAAGATCAAGGTCCGTATTGATCAGCGCTACAGCCTGGAACAGGCCGGTGAAGCCCAGACCGCGCTGGCCTCGCGCAAGACCACCGGCGCCACGGTGCTGATGCTGGACTGAGTTTCCGGCTTGTCCGGCAGGGCCCCGACGGCGGAACGCGTTGCGCGTTCCGCCGTTTGCTTGGACGTGCGCACGGGAACAAAACCCCATGCACGGGCGGACAAGCCAGCACGGCAGGCCGTTGCTATCCTGGCTTCAACGTTATCCGTTGGAGCCTTCCGCATGTCGTCCGCCCGCATACCCGCCAGCGCACCCGCGTCCGACCGCCCCGAATTGGCGGCCATCCGCGAATTCATGATCGTCGACGGCAAACCGCTGCGCGAAGGGCAAGGCGATCCTGTCGCAGTATTCAATCCCGCTACGGGCGAGGTCATCGCCCATCAACTGGATGCCGGGCCCGCCCAGATCGACCTGGCCGTGCAGGCCGCGCGCCGGGCGTTTTCTGCGGGCCCCTGGCACGACATGCTGCCCGCTGGCCGCGAACGCCTGCTGCTGAAACTGGCCGACCTGGTCGAGCAGCACGGCAACGCGCTGGCACGGCTTGAAACCTTGAACAACGGCAAGCTGCTGGGCGTGGCCCAGGGGCTGGAAGTGGGCGCCGGCGCGCAATGGCTGCGCTACATGGCCGGCTGGGCCACCAAGCTCACGGGCGATACGCTTGCACTGTCCATCCCGTTTCCGCCGGGCGTGCAATACCACGCCTATACCTTGCCCCAGCCGGTGGGCGTGGTGGCCGCCATCATTCCGTGGAATTTCCCGTTGCTGATGGCCATCTGGAAAATCGCTCCCGCACTGGCCGCCGGCTGCACCGTGGTGCTCAAGCCCGCCGAAGAAACCCCCCTGACCGCCCTGCGGCTGGCCGAGCTGGTGCTCGAGGCGGGCTTTCCGCCCGGCGTGGTCAACGTCGTGACGGGCCGGGGTGAAACCGCCGGGGCGGCGCTGGTGGCCCATCCCGGCGTCGACAAAATAGCGTTCACCGGGTCCACCGAAGTCGGCAAGCTCATTGGGCGCGCTGCCATGGACGACATGAAGCGCGTCTCGCTGGAACTTGGCGGAAAGTCGCCCGTCATCGTGCTGGACGACTGCGACCCCGACATCGCGGTGCAAGGCGCGGCCGCGGCCATTTTCTTCAACCAGGGGCAGGTCTGCACCGCCGGATCCCGGTTGTACGTGCAAAAGGGGCTGTATGCCAAGGTCGTTCAGGGGCTTGCCGACCTGGCCGCCGGCATGAAGCTGGGGTCGGGCTTCGACCCCACCACGCAGGTGGGGCCACTGGTGTCGGCACGTCATCAGCAGCGCGTCCTGGACTACATCGGCATCGGTCGTGCTCAGGGCGGACGGGTGTTGGCGGGGGGCAATGCCGGCGACGGAGCCGGCTACTTCGTGCGACCGACGGTGTTCGCCGACGTGCCGGCCGACGCCCGCATCGCTCGCGAAGAAATCTTCGGGCCGGTCGTCGTCGCCCAGCCGTTCGACACGCTGGACGATGCCGTGCGGCTCGCCAACGACAGCGCCTTTGGCCTGGGCGCCAGCCTCTGGAGCAACGACCTGTCCCGCGTGCAGCGGTTGATTCCACGCATCGATGCGGGCACGGTGTGGGTCAACACCCACAACATGCTCGATCCGAACATGCCGTTCGGCGGTTTCAAGCAGTCGGGCATCGGCCGTGAGCACGGCCGCGCCGTACTGGACATGTATCTGGAGAAGAAGTCCGTTTGCATCGCTTACTAGACTGACGGCCGCGCGCTTCAAGCCGGGACATACCGGCGCACGCGCGTGCCGCGACACCAAGGGGAAGGGCATGGCAGGCAAGACCATTTGCCGGGGCCGGGCAAGCGCAGCATTACTGCTGGCGTGTGCGGCGACGGCACAGAGCGCATGGGCAGGAGATCCCAGCGCACGCGATTGGATACCCGCACCGGTCGGTACCAACATCATCGCGGGCTACCTGACGGGCCTGCGCTCGTCGGGGCTGTATTCGGCGGGCAAACGCGTGGACGGCGCCTCGGTAGATGTCGATGCGGCCATCTATCGCCAGATGCACTACCGTGAGTTCTTCGGCAAGACCGTGCAACTTGAATTCATCGTGCCGATATCCCGCACCACGATGGAACTGCCGGGCGCGTCACGCGACCGCCAGACAGGCATCGGCGACGTCACGCTGGGGTCCGCGATCTGGCTCTACAACAACGAGCAGACCAAGACCTGGTTCGCCTGGGAGCCCTTCGTGGTGGTGCCGCTGGGCCGGTACGACGGTGCACGGCCGGATACCTCGCCAGGCAAGAATCGCTGGTCCACCATCCAGGACTTTTCCTTCGTCAAAGGAGTCGGTGAATCCACGTTTCTCGAAGCCATCGGCGAAGTCGAAATCTACGGTCGCAACACCGACTGGATGAGTCAGACCTTGAAAAAGGACCCGTCCTTCCGCTTCTTTGCGCTGGCTTCGACCAACCTCACTGCCAATACTTACACGGGCATCCGCTACCGCTTTGAGACCGGCGGCCGTGAGCGCGTCAGCGGTGAAACCGTCACCAGTCGCGCCCGCAACCACCAACTGGCGCTGGAACTCACCCACCAGATCAATGACGCCAACCAGATCCAGATGCAGTACATCCACGACCTCAAGGTCGAGAACGGCCCGCGCATGCGTGGCCTGCAGATGCGCTACGTCTATGCCTTTTAGGAGCAACGGACATGAACCAGGAGACTTCCAATGACTGCGCTTTGTGCTGACAGACGCGGCCCGCAGGCCGCAGCGCGTGCGGGACGGCGTGCTGGCGCCCAGTTGGCAAAATGGGCCCTGTGCGCCGCCCTGGCCGCCACGGCTGGCATGGCCCGGGCCGATCTGCCCAACGAAGAGCTCAAGGGGGGCACGCGCCTGCCGCCCGCCACGCCGCACCGGCTGTACGTGATGGATGCGGTGTTCAATCATCTGGTCGACAGTCGCATCAACATCTATGACGGCGACACGATGAAATTCCTGGGCTTGGTGCCGTCGTCGTTCAACGGGCACATGACCGTGTCTGCCGACGGCAAAGACATCTACATCATGACTACCTACTACGAGCGCTTGAACCGTGGCAAGCGCACCGACGTGGTCGAAGCCTGGGATGCCGAAACGCTGACGCCCAAGTTCGAGGTACAGATTCCCGAAAAGCGAGCCCAGGCGCTGAACTATCGCAACTACCTCCAGCAGAGTTCGGACGGCGGCCTGCTGTTCGTGCAGAACGCCACGCCCGCGTCGTCCGTAACCGTGGTGGACCTGAAGGCCCGCACGTTTGCCGATGAAGTCACCGCCTCCGCCGGTTGCTGGAGCATCATCGTGCCACCGTCGCGGCCGCGCAGTTTTGCCAGCATCTGCGGTGACGGCACCTTCATCACCGTCGACCTGGACGCCGCCGGCAAGCCGTCGGGCCAGCAGCGCAGCAAGCCCATGTTCGACGTCGAGAAGGACCCGATCTTCACGCACACGGGCAACCTGGGCGACACCTTCTACTTCGTGTCGTACAACGGCAATGTCTACAGCGCCGATTTCAGCGGCCAGGATGCAAAGTTCGCTGAACCGTGGTCGCTGCTGGACAAGTCCGGCAAAGATCGCGGCTGGCGGCCGGGCGGCTACAACCTGCTGGCTGTCAACCGCAATAGCAAGCGTCTTTACGTGGGCATGCACCCGAACGGCGTCGAAGGCTCGCACAAGACGCCCGCTGCGGAAATCTGGGTATACGACCTGGCCACGCACAAGCGGCTGGCGCGCATACCTGGCAAGAACGCGCTGTCGATGTCGGTGTCGCAAGACGACAAGCCGCGCCTGTTCACGCTGGATGGCGGCAACGTCAACATCTACGACGCCGCGCCAGCGGCGCCGGTGTTCAAGGGCACGATCCAGGGCGCCGGCGAAACCGCGCTGCAGGTCGAACCCCAACCCGGAGGCGCCCGATGACCGATCCCGTCCTGCTTTACGCCGCAAGTGCCGCGCTGGCCTGCGTACTGCTGCTGGGGGCGCTGGAAAAGCTCAAGGATATGGCGGCGTTTGTTGCCGCCGTGACCGCCTACGAGATCGTGCCTGCCGGCCTGGCCGCCGCCTTTGCATGGGTCTATGTCCTGGCGGAGGCCCTGGCCGGCGCGCTGCTGCTGGTGCCCGCGAGCCGGTCTTCCGGCGCTGCGCTGGCCTTGGCCGTGCTGGCCGTGGCCACGGCCGGCGTGGCGGTCAACCTGGCGCGTGGGCGCCGCGACATCGACTGCGGTTGCGGAGGGCCCGCCTTTCGCGGCGCGGCGGCGCGTGGTGCGGGCCTGTCCTGGTGGATGGTGCTGCGCAACGCCCTGCTGGCGCTATGGACCCTGCCCATCTTTACCGCCGCCCAAGGGGCATCGCGCAGCCTGCAATGGGCCGACGCCGCCTCGGTCTTCGGGCTGGCCATGAGCGCCGTGGCCCTGTACTTCACAGTCAACCATCTGCTGGCTTCACACCTGAAGCTGCAGCAGCTGCATCACTAGAACCAAGGAACAAAACATGGAAGCCTTGATCATCTCCAATTTCCTGCTGTGGGGCGTCGTGCTCTGCCTGCTGCTGGTCATTCTGGCGCTGTCGCGCCAGATCGGCGTGCTGTACGAACGCGTGGCCCCGATGGGCGCGCTGACCATGGACAAGGGGCCCGCGGTAGGCGAGGCCGCACCGCGTTTCGAACTGCCGGACCTGCTGGGCCGTCGCCTGACCATCGGTGAACGCGGCCAGCACAGCCAGTTGCTGTTCTTCCTGTCGCCTTCCTGCCCGGTATGCAAGAAGCTCTTGCCCATCCTGAAATCCGTGGCCGGCACGGAAAGCGCCTGGCTGCGCATCGTGCTGGCCAGCGACGGCGAAATGCCCGAACACCTGGCTTTCTACCGTCAGGCCGGCCTTGAGCGCTTTCCGTACCTGCTGTCCACCGAACTGGGCATGAAATTCCAGATCAGCAAGCTGCCGTACGCCGTGCTGATCGACGAGACCGGCGTCATCCGCGCCAAGGGCCTGATCAATTCCCGCGAACAGCTCGAAAGCCTGTTCACGGCCAAGGAACTGGGCGTGGCGTCGGTGCAGGAATTCCTGGCCGCCGGTTCGCTGGACGAGACCCGCATTTCCCGCAAGGAGAACCGCAATGCTCTGGTTGGATAAGCTTGGAGAGCGCGCCACGCGCTCGATGGCGCACGCCACGTCGCGGCGCAGCGTGCTGAACCGCATTGGCAAGGTGCTGGTGGGTACCGCCTTCCTGGTGCCTGTGTTGCCGGTGGCCCGCTCGGCGCCGGCAGCCGCCAAGAAACCGCAGACAGACGAAACCGCCTGCGACTACTGGCGCTATTGCGCGGTGGACGGCTTTCTGTGTTCATGCTGCGGCGGCAGCACCACGTCTTGCCCGCCGGGCACATCGCCTTCGGCCGTTTCCTGGATCGGCACCTGCCACAACCCGATGGACGGCAAGGACTATCTCATCAGCTACAACGATTGTTGCGGCAAGACGGCTTGCGGCAAGTGCATGTGCGCGGCTGCCGAGCGCGAGCGCCCTGGCTATCAGATGTTCCTGCACAACGACGTCAACTGGTGCATGTCCAACGAGTCGTCCATTTTCCATTGCACCACCTCCGTGATCGTGGGGTTGGCCAAGAAGAAGCCATGAACACACGACTTTTTGGGCCCCGCTGTGGGTGGGGGCGCCGGCTGGTCGCGGTATTGGCGAGTCTGGTTGCGACCGCGTCGCAGGCGGTCGAAGCCCCGGCCGCCGGTGGCGCTGCCGCGGCGCCGGCCACCACGGCCGTAGAGCCGGCGGCCGCCGGCGCGTTGTGGCCCGGGGCCCGTGCCGACTACGTGCTGCAGTGTGCGGGCTGTCATCGGGTCGACGGTCGCGGCAGTACGCCCCACGGGATTCCGGATTTCCGTAATTCGGTGGGGGCCTTTGCGCGACTGCCGGCGGGACGCGAGTACTTGGTTCGGGTGCCGGGGGCGGCATACTCGCCACTGAGTAATGCGGATCTGGCCGCCGTGCTGAATTGGGTGCTGCTCAGCTTCAGTCCGGCGCAGCTTCCAAGCGGGTTTCAGCCGTATACCGAAGCCGAAGTGGCGGCGGCGCGCCCCAGGCGTTACCCGGACGTGGTGCCGGTACGCCACGGATTGGCGCAAGAATTGGCCAAGCAAGGGTTCATTTTGTCTGATTATTCCTACGGCAGCGCCCGAAAGCCCTAGGGGCACGTGGCTTTTAGGGGTTGTCACGGATACTCGCTGTCAGGTGCTCGGTGATAGAAAGAAGACCGCTCTGTTTCATGCCGTGCGCCGGAGTCGCCATGCACCAGCCCCTTATACGCAGCGCGCCCCAGCAGTTCCTGGATTGCGCCAGCTGGAAGGAAAGTATCAGCAATACGTTCGTACCGCTGGAAGTGTCTGC
The DNA here is from genome assembly GCF_052695805.1 of Achromobacter sp. NCFB-sbj8-Ac1-l. Taxonomy (NCBI): domain Bacteria; kingdom Pseudomonadati; phylum Pseudomonadota; class Betaproteobacteria; order Burkholderiales; family Alcaligenaceae; genus Achromobacter; species Achromobacter sp. NCFB-sbj8-Ac1-l. Next base: position 1,974,013 of record NZ_CP199812.1, read on the forward strand.
GGTGCACCCGTCGCGCTTTCGCAGCAGCGTGGCGATGGATTACCTGGGCTGGATGCAGATCTGCGAAATGCATACCGGCGCGCAACGCGTGCGGCGTACCAAGCAGTTGGCCGACCGCGCCGACGTGTCAGGCTACAAGGTGACGCTGCAACTGGGCGGCCGCAGTGAAATCCGGCAGGCTGCCCGCACGGCATTGCTGATGCCTGGTGATTGGGGCATCTACGACACGACTCGTCCCTACGAGGTCGATGTCGACGACGACGCGCACTTTCTGGTCATGCTGGTGCCGGGCAAACATTCCGAAGCCTGGCATCCTTTCATGAAGAATTCCGTGGCGCGCAGTTTCAGCGCTCGGCACGGCTGCGGCCGCATGGCGATGGACTTGCTGCGGGTCGCCTTGGGCGAACACGGGCATCTTTCCGACAGCGCGTCGCGCGATGCCGCCAATGCCGTCATGCAGATGATGGGGCTGGACATCAGCGAAAGGGCGGGCGGGCAGGCCGAACAAGATCAAGCGGACATGCGCCAGGCGCAACTGCGCCGGGTGCAGCAGTATCTGGTCGAAAACCTGCATGATCCGGATTTGTCGCCCGCGACGGCCGCGGCAGCCCTGCGCGTGTCGCGCCGCTATCTGTACAACCTGTTTGCCCTGGCCGCCACCACGCCCGCCGATTTCATCCTGAGCGCCCGGCTCGAGCGTTCCCGGCGCATGCTGGGCGATGCGACGCAGACCGCGCGGCAGATCGGTGATATCGCCTTCCAGCACGGCTTTTCAGACGCGGCGCGGTTCAGCCATGCATTTCGCAACCGCTATGGCGTGTCGCCGTCGGAATACCGGCGCAAGGGGTGTCTGCCGAACGAGTCGGCGTGACACGGCCAAGGGGCCGCCCATGAAAAAGGAGCCCCGCACGGGCTCCTTTTTCATGCAGACAGGTCCGGCAAGAGCGCCTTAGAGGTTTTCCTCGTTGATCAGGTCTTCCTTGCCGTAGAACTTCACGCCGATATGGATGCGCTCGCGGCCCTGGGCGCGGCGGTGGCGGTTGGTGTCGCGCAGCGAATAGACGCAGCCGCAGTATTCCTGCTGATAGAAGTTTTCGCGCTTGCTGATTTCGATCATGCGGGACGAGCCACCGCCCTTGCGCCAGTTGTACGTCCAGTAGATCAGGTCGTCGTAGCGAGCGGCCGCGCGCTCGCCGCAGCCGTTGATCTGATTCATGTCTTTCCAGCGCGAGATGCCGAGCGAGCTGGTGATGGTGTCAAAGCCGTGCTCGTGGGCGTATAGCGCGGTGCGTTCGAAACGCATGTCGAAGCAGGCCGTGCAACGCTCGCCGCGCTCGGGGGCGTCTTCCATGCCCTTGACGCGATCGAACCAGTTGTCCATGTCGTAGTCGGCATCGATGAATTCGATGCCGTGCTGCTCGGCAAAGCGAATGTTCTCCTGCTTGCGGATCTCGTACTCTTTGACCGGATGGATGTTCGGGTTGTAGAAGTAGATCGCGTAGTCGATGCCCGACGCCGTCATGGCTTCCATGACCTCGCCAGAGCAGGGGGCACAGCACGAGTGCATCAGCACTTTGCTGCGGCCGACGGGCAGGTCGAGTTTGGGGCGCACGAATTCGGACATATCTGGCTGGCAAGTAAGGCGGAAAACTCCTTATTTTACGATGAGTTGCCAGCTTTGCACGGGGGCGTTCAAGGCGGGCGGCCAGAGCGTCCCCCATTATTCAGCCGAACACCGCCTGCCACAGCTCTCGTACAGCGGTGCGCTCGGCCTGCAACTGGTCGGGCGCGACCCGCGCCTTTTCCACCCCCTGCATGCGCAGTTGGTGCTGGATGCGCCGCAGTACGCGATAGGCGTCGCCCGCACGCGCCGCCAGGCCCGGGTCGATCAAACCGGCCTCGCCGGCCAGCCGCAGCAGGGTGATGTTGCCCAGGTTGCGCACCAGCATGGGGTGCGTGCCCGCCTGGCACAGCACCAGGTACTGGGTCACGAATTCCACGTCGACCATGCCGCCGCTATCGTGTTTCAGGTCGAACTTGCCGCTGCTGTTCGGGTGGCCGGCGTTGATTTTCTCGCGCATGGCCAGCACTTCGTCGCGCAGGGCTGCCGTATCGCGGGGCATCACCAGTATGGCCTCGCGAATCTGCTCGAAACGCTCGCCGACCGCCGCGTCGCCCGACGCGTAGCGTGCCCGTGTCAGCGCCTGGTGCTCCCAGGCCCAGGCGTGCTTCTGTTGGTACTGCTCGAAGGCCTCGACGGATACGGCCAACAGGCCTGCATCGCCGTCCGGGCGCAGGCGCAGGTCGATTTCGTACAGGCGGCCCGACGAGGTCATGGTCGACAGCCAGGATGTCATGCGCCGGCCCAGCTTGGCGTAGACCTCTGACGCGTCGTCGCGCGGGTCGTCATACAGGAACACCAGGTCCAGGTCGGACGAATACCCCAGTTCCTTGCCGCCCAGCTTGCCGTAGGCGATCACCGCGAAGCGAGGGGGAGCGTCCGGGACTTTGTTGACCAGGGGCCAGGTGCGGTGGATGGTTTCGGTGAGCAGCAGGTCAGCCAGCGCGGACAACTGATCGGCCAGCTTTTCCACCGTCAGCTCGCCTTCCAGGTCTTGCGCCAGCAGTTGGAAGCTGGCCTGGCGCTGTACGTCACGCATCAGGTTCATCTGGCGTTCGATGTCCGGATCGCCGTCGGGCAGGCGGCAGGCGTCCAGGTCCGCGCGCAGTTGCCGGGCGATCTGGGCGAAGTCCAGCGGTTCGAACAGCGTGCGCCAGTCGATCAGGCTGTCCAGCAGCAGCGGATGCTGCGTCAGGTATTGGGCTGCCCAGGGGCTGGCGGCCACCATGCGGGCCACTCGCGCCAGCGTGTCGGGGTATTCCGCCAACAGGGCCAGGTAGGCGCTGCGCTGGGCTATCTTTTCGATCAGGTCGAACAGGCGCACGGCCGCGTTCAGCGGGGCCGGCGTCTGGCGGGCGGCGCGCAGCGCGGCGGGCAGCAGGACTTCCATGCGGCGGCGGCTGCTTTCCGGCAGGCTGCGGATGCGATGGCTGCCCAGCAGGGTTTCGGTGCGGCGCAGCAGGTCGTCCGCTTCGTCGCCGAAGGCTTGGCGGATCTGCTCGGCCAGTTCGCATTCACTGTCGGGTTCGTCGGTCGCCGGGTCGCTTTGGGCATCGGGCGCATTGGCCGTGTCCTCGCTGTCCATGCCTACCATCCGGAATACGTTGCGGAAGGTCTGCGAGACGAATTGGCGGTGCGCGGCCAGGGTGCTTTCGAAATCTTCCGGGGTGAAGCCCAGCGCAGCGGCCAGTCCGGCGCGCAGCGCGGGGTCGCCGGGCAGCAGGTGGGTCTGCTCGTCTTCGCGGTATTGCAGCGCGTGTTCGGTGCGGCGCAGGAAACGGTAGGCCTCTTCCAGGCGGCGCGCGTCGTCTTCGGGCACCAGACCGGCGACGCATTCGGCGTGCAGCGCTTCCAGCAAGCCCCGCTTTTGCAGGGCCGGCATGCGGCCGCCACGGATCAGCTGGGCCAGTTGCACCACGAATTCGATCTCGCGGATGCCGCCATCGCCCAGCTTGATGTTGTTGGCGCTGTCGATGCCATTGCGCGCCATGGCGCGTCGCTGCCAGTCCTGGCGGATGCGTTCGCGCAGGGCGCGCAACGCGGCCAGCGCGTCGAAGTCGAAATATTTGCGGTACACGAAAGGCACGCGCAGGCTTTCCAGCTGGCGTGCCTGGGCCGTGCTGTCGCTGCCCTCGAATACCTGGGCGGGCATCAGCCGCGCCTTGAGCCAGGCATAGCGTTCCCATTCGCGGCCCTGGCCGATGAGGTAGTGTTCCAGCGCGTCCAGGCTCCAGGCCAGCGGGCCGGCATCGCCGTCGGGGCGCAGGCGCAGGTCGGTACGGAATACCTGGCCGTTGGCGTCCACTTCGGACAGCACGGGCATCATGCGCCGGGTCAGGCGGCCGTAGAACTCGTGGTGGCTGATGCGGCGCGGGCCGTCGGTATCGCCTTCCTCGCCGTACAGCATGATCAGGTCGATGTCGGACGAGACGTTGAGCTCGCAGCCGCCCAGCTTGCCCATGCCCACGATCAGCATTTCCTGGGGCTGCCCGGTGGCCGGGTCGCGCGGCACGCCGTGCACGGCGGCCAGGTCGGCCGCCACGCTACGGTAGGCCGCCGCTACCGCCATGTCGGCCAGCGTCGTCATTGCACCCACCACTTCCTCGAGCGGCGCCTGGCCGGCCAGGTCGCGCACGATCAGCGTGCTGAATACCCGCTCGCGCAGCTTGCGCAGCACCTGCCGGCACAGGTCCACCGGCAGCACCGCCGGCGCGCCCGGGCCCGCCAGTTCAGCCTGCCACTGCGCCAATCGTTCGGGGGTGACGGGCTGGCGCACCGCGTCTTCCAGCCAGGCGGCAAGGTCCGGATGGGCATCCAGACGGCGGCGCAGGTGGCCGGACCAGGCCAGGGCAGGGGCGAGCAGGGAGGGCGTGGACATGGGTATCGGGCGAGAGACGAATGGGCGCGTTTCAGGTATAAGTGGGGACGATACCGCAAGACATATTCTCCTGCCCACCGATCCGTGTCTGTTTCAAAAAAAGTGCTCTGCTGCCTGTTCTGGGCGGCGCTGACTATCTATAGCGTCGTGGCCGTCGGGCTCTTGGGCGTGCGCTATTGGGTCTTGCCGCGCGTGGACCAGTGGCGTCCCCAGATCGAAGCCTACGCCAGCCAGGCGTTGGGCGCACGCGTCTCGATCGGCGACATCAAGGCGGAATGGCAGGGGCTCAATCCCCGGCTGGAACTGGCTGACGTCCAGGTCTATGACGGCGTTGAGGCGCCGGTGCTGACGCTGCCCTCGGTATCCGCCGTGCTCGCCTGGCGCAGCATCCTGACCCTGTCGCCCAAGCTGGTGCGCCTGCGCGTCGAGCAGCCCGAACTGACCTTGCGCCGCGATACCGACAACCATCTATGGGTGGCGGGCCAAAGCATCGACCTGAACGCCAGCGATCACCGATCTGATCTGGATCATCCCGCGCTGCGTTGGCTGACCGCGCAGCGTGAATTGCGCATCCGTGGCGCCACCATCCGCTGGCAGGATGAAATGCGCCAGGCGCCCGACCTGGTACTGAGCAATGTCGATTTCCTGGTGCGCAACGGCAGCCTGTCGCATCGTTTCGTGCTGCGCGCCGATGCCGATCCGGCGCTGGGCCGCAAACTGGACCTGCGCGGCGAATTCAATCGCAGCCTGTTCGCGGGCGATGCGTCCAATCCGGCCAACTGGAGCGGTGAACTCTACGCGGCCCTCGATGACGCCGAGCCGCAGGCCTGGGCGCCTTGGGCGCCGCCGCCTCCCGTCAAGGGACGCATCAGCGGCCGGGCCTGGCTGCAGCTGGATCATGGCAAGTTCACCACCCTGACGGCCGACGTGGCAGGACGCGGCGTCGGCTGGACGGCGGCTGCCGACGGGCCGGCGGTCCGCAGCGGCTATGCCCAGCTTCGCATCGAGGGCACGCCGGGCGACTTCATTGACACTGACGGCCTGCCGCTGGCGCGCAGTTCCGGCGCGGCGAATCTGTCGGTCAAAGGGCGCGTCGAACAGTTGCGCGTGGCGCTGCCGGGCGTATTCGAACAGCCCGAGCTGGTGGCCGACGAACTGGCATTGGACGCCCAGACCAAAGGCGTCGATGCCAGGAACTGGTTCGTGGACGTCGGCCAGCTGCGGATCGCCAACAGCGACCTGGACGTCCGCCTGCAAGGCCAATGGCGCAAAGAGGGCAAGACCGGGGCGGGCAGCGTCGATATGCGCGGCACGCTGGTGCGGGGCAAGATGAACGCCATCCACCGCTACCTGCCGCTCGAGGTCAATGCGGACGCGCGCGAGTGGCTGGCCACCGGCTTGCCCGCCGGCCAGATGGAATCGGCCGCCATCACCCTCAAGGGGGACCTGGACGAGTTTCCCTTTGGGGCGCCGGGTTCGACCGGCGAATTCGTCATCGCCGGCGCCTATACCGGTGCCAAGGTCGATTACGCGCCGGCGCGCAGCCACCGCAAGGGCTGGCCGATGCTCGAAAACCTCTCTGGCAGCTTCCGGGTCGACAAGGTGGGCCTGGTGCTCGACAGCCCCGGCGGTGCGGTGGCGCATACCGGTCCGGACCAGACGGTGACCCTGGGCGCAGTGACCGCCAGCATTCCCGACATGGAGCACAACGCCCTGCTGACGGTCGATGGCGACACGACCGGCCCGGTGCCCGCCTACCTGGCGCTGGCGGAGAACTCGCCGCTGGGCGGCCTGCTCGACGGAGCGTTGGACGAAGCCCGGGGCACCGGCAACTGGCGCATGCCGCTGAAGTTGAAGGTGCCGTTGATGAACACCGACGACACGCAGGTCGAGGGCAAGATCCAGTTCGCCGACAACACGTTCACCTTCATGCCCGAAATGCCCTTGCTCAGCCAGATGCACGGCGACCTGGACTTCTCGGAAAAAGGGGTGCATACCAAGGAAATCCGCGCGCAGTTCCTGGGCGGTCCGGTCAAGATCGCTGGCAGCCTGTCGCAGCCCAAGGACGTCCTGCGCTTTGATGGCGTGCTGGCGGGATCGGGCCTGACCCAGATCAGCAATACGCCGTCGATGGCGCTTTTTTCGGGCAAGGCGGCCTACAAGGGGGCGGTCGGCTATCAGCGAGGCGGTTCGGTCGAATTGTCGATGGAAACCGATCTGGTCGGCATGGCAATCAACATGCCCGCGCCGGTGGGCAAGCCGGCAGCCACTGCGCAAACACTCAAGCTGCAGTGGGGCGCTGCACAGGATCGCGGCGCCAAGGGCCGGCGCTGGCTGACCGCCAGCCTGGGCGAGAACATCAACGCGCTGTTCGAACGTGATCCGACGGATGCCGCGCCCTCGTATTTTGCCCGCGGCACCCTGGGCATCGGCCGACCCGCCAGCCTGCCCGAACGCGGCCTGAGCCTGAGCGCCAGCCTGCCCGAACTGGACATGGATGCCTGGGAGGCCGTGTCCGACGGTTTCAGTCCACCCCCGGTCAAGGGGCGCCCGGCAGCCCGCCCGCTGCTGCCGCAGCCCGAGCGGGTCAGCCTGGCCACGGGCGTCCTGCGCACCAGCGGCTACACCCTGAACGACCTGACCCTGTACGCCACCCGCCCGGCGCCAGCGCAGTGGCGCGTGGATATCGAATCGCGCCAGGCGGCCGGTTCGCTGTCGTGGCGCGAGGCTTCGGGCGCCATCGCGGGCCAGATCACGGCCCGGCTGAAACACCTGGCGCTGGGCGGCGCGGACGACACCAACGAGGCCGACAAGGCCTTGTCGTCGGGTAGCGACCTGTCCGATATTCCCGCCATCGACCTGCAAGCCAAGGAATTCAAGCTGTATGGCAAGAACCTGGGCGAATTGCAGGTGCTGGGCACCAATCTGGAACGGGGCCGCCAATGGCGCCTGGACAAACTGTCGATCACCAACGACGCCGCCACACTGAATGCCACCGGCGCCTGGCGCCTCGAAGGCCCGGACCGCGGGCTGACGGTGGACGCGACCGCCAAGTTCGAGAACGTGGGGGCCTTCATGGACCGCATCGGCTTCGAACGCGTGGTGTCAGGCGGCACGGGCAGCGTCAAAGGCAAAGCGACCTGGCGCAATCTGCCCTGGACCCACAACATTGCCGACATCGTCGGCGACGCCGAGATCAGCCTGGACAAGGGCCGCTTCATGCACGTGAACTCGCGCACGGCCCGCTTGCTCGAGTTGCTGTCGCTGCAATCCTTGCAGCGCCTGGCCCGGCTGGACGTCAACCCCACCAACTTGCTGCGCGATGGCTTTCCGTTCGATACCGTGCGCGGTCAGGTCAAGATGGCCGACGGCTCGCTGACCACCGAGGGCTACAAACTCAATGGTCCGGTCGCCGCCATCGTGCTGGCCGGCGGCGTCAATATCGTGCAGGAGCGCTGGAACCTGAAGGCGGTGGTCATTCCCAACCTGGACGCCAGTGGCGCGGCCATGGTGACGGCGCTGGCCGTCAACCCATTGATTGGCCTGGGGGCGTTCGTGACGCAATGGTTGCTCAAGCAGCCGCTGGCCCGCGCCATGACCCTGGAATACGCCGTCACGGGTAGCTGGGACGATCCGCAGATCGATCCCATCGACGCCTCGGGCAAGCCGGCGCCCAAGCAGACGCCCAAGCCACGCAGCCTGGAAGAGTTCATCGAACACTGATCTGGGCGGCCCGCGCCAGGCCTGACATTGCGATACAGACCGTACAGACAGCAACGTGGCCCTGCCTATAAGCTGCGTCAGTCCCAATACTGATGGAGCTGACAGATGCCCAAGTCCCGGATCCGCGTGGTAACGGCGGTCGCATTGATGAGCGTTTCCGCCTGGGCCCAGGCCCAGAGCCTGGTGCTGCCCACCATTGCCGAGGCCACGGATGCCATTGTCGACATGCTGGAAGGCACCGGCTTGTCGCGCCCGTCCAAGGTCAAGCTGGGCACCTGCGTGGCTGCCGAAGAAGCCACCCACCCGGGGCAGGTGGCGTGCACGGTGGCGGTGACGATGGGGGCGGTGGTCAACGAGAACCAGATGGACTTCTACAAGCAGGGCAAGAAGTGGAAGGCCCAGCCGAGTTCCTCCCAGGACAAGTTGCCATTCCCTGATCCCAAGGTGCAGTGAACACCGGGCACGAATGCGGGCACCGCCGCAGGCCTGCCGATCGCTGGCTCAAAGACTGACCAAAACGCCGCCCCATAAAGCATTTGGCGAGGACCGCCCTGGGGCTGTCCTCGCCAAATCAATGCCAATCGCGTAAGGGTGGCTTACGTCTGGGCAGCTTACTTCTTCTTCATCATGTCGAAGAATTCGGCATTGGTCTTGGTGGCGCGCATCTTGTCCAGGATGAATTCCATGGATTGGACTTCGTCCATGTCGTGGATGAACTTGCGCAGTACCCAGACCTTTTGCAGCAGGTCCGGCGCGATCAGCAGTTCTTCGCGGCGAGTGCCCGACTTGTTCAGGTTGATCGACGGGTAGACGCGCTTTTCAGCCAGACGACGTTCAAGGTGGACTTCGGAGTTGCCCGTGCCCTTGAATTCTTCGTAGATGACTTCGTCCATGCGGCTGCCGGTTTCGATCAGCGCGGTGCCCAGGATGGTCAGCGAACCGCCTTCCTCGAGGTTGCGCGCCGCACCGAAGAAGCGCTTGGGGCGCTGCAGGGCATTGGCGTCCACGCCGCCGGTCAGCACCTTGCCGGAAGCCGGTACGACGGTGTTGTAGGCGCGGGCCAGGCGGGTGATCGAGTCCAGCAGGATCACCACGTCTTTCTTCATTTCGACCAGGCGCTTGGCCTTTTCGATGACCATTTCCGCAACCTGCACGTGGCGGGTGGCGGGTTCATCGAAGGTCGAGGCCACCACTTCGCCGCGCACGGTGCGCTGCATTTCGGTCACTTCTTCCGGGCGCTCGTCCACCAGCAGGACGATCATGACGGCGTCGGGGTAGTTGGTGGTGATGGCGTGCGCAATGTGCTGCATCATCACCGTCTTGCCCGACTTGGGGCTGGCGACGATCAGGCCGCGCTGGCCCATGCCGATGGGGGCGAAGACGTCGAGGATGCGGCCCGTGAGGTTTTCTTCGCTCTTGATGTCGCGTTCCAGACGCATGGTCCGGTTCGGGTGCAGCGGCGTCAGGTTCTCGAACATGATGCGATGCTTGATCGCCTCGGGCGCCACGCCATTGACCTTGTCCACCTTGACCAGCGCAAAGTAACGCTCGCCATCCTTGGGCGTGCGCACTTCACCTTCGATCGAGTCGCCGGTGTGCAGGTTGAAACGGCGAATCTGGGAGGGCGAGATGTAGATGTCGTCCGTGCTGGCCAGATACGAGGTCTCGGGCGAGCGCAGGAAACCGAAGCCGTCGGGCAGGACTTCAAGCACGCCGTCGCCAAAGATCTGCTCGCCCTGCTTGGCGCGCCGTTTCATGATGGCGAACATCAGCTCCTGCTTGCGCAGGCGGTTGGCGTTCTCGATTTCCAGGCCAGCGGCCATTTCCAGCAGCTGCGAGACATGCAGCGCCTTCAGTTCGTTGAGGTGCATCGCGGTGAGTGGTGGGGGAAAAGTAAAGGAGGGTTCTGGCGGCGCGCCACGGACGGGCTCGCGCGGTATTGAATGAGCGCCGCCACCAGGGCGGCGCCTTCGTTCACAGCACGCAGTTTACAACGCGCCGTCCAGGAATGCGGTGAGTTGCGACTTCGACAGCGCGCCAACCTTGGTGGCGGCAGCCTGGCCGTCTTTAAAGAGCATAAGGGTGGGAATGCCGCGGATGCCGTACTTGGAGGCAGTGCCCTGGTTTTCGTCCACGTTCAGCTTCGCGATCGTCAGGCGACCTGCGTACTCGGTGGCGACTTCTTCCAGGATCGGGGCAATCATCTTGCAGGGGCCACACCAGGCAGCCCAGTAGTCCACCAGCACCGGCTGGCCGGATTTCAACACATCGGCATCGAAGCTCGCGTCACTGACGTTCTTGATTTGGTCGCTCATGATGGTGATTCTCGGTTCGGCAGCAAAAGGCGCGAAAAAAAGGGACGCGCCTTGCCGTTGTTCTTGTTTGTGGAATGGATTAAAGCATACCACTGTCAATAACGACAGTCATACCACTGTTTATAACAACAGGGTTTGCCGCTTTTGTGTAGGATGTTGCGGCGCAGTTGTCGTGATCGGGTTGGTTGAACCCGGCTACGCTCGCTGTGTCTATCGTCATCCTACCGAATTCGGAGCTGGTCAGGTCGTGCGCATTCCACCCGGAGCCGCGCAGAATCTGGGCTTATCCGTAAAATGTCGGTTTTTTTCCACAGATGTTGGGGATAACTTGGCCACTCCACGTTACAACGAGGCGTCCATCCGCGTCCTGAAGGGGCTGGAGCCCGTGCGCCAGCGCCCGGGCATGTACACCCGCACCGAAAACCCCCTGCACGTCGTGCAGGAGGTCATTGATAACGCCGCAGACGAAGCCCTGGCGGGCTACGGCAAACAGATACAGGTCACGCTGCACATCGATGGCAGCGTTTCCGTCGAAGATGACGGCCGCGGCATTCCCGTCGGCCTGCACCCCGAAGAACACGCGCCCGTGGTGGAGCTGGTGTTCACCCGCCTGCACGCAGGCGGCAAGTTCGACAAGGCCGGCGGCGGCGCCTATGCGTTTTCGGGCGGCCTGCACGGCGTCGGCGTATCCGTCACCAATGCCCTGGCTACCCGCCTTGAAGTCGTGGTCTGGCGCGACGGGGCGGTCAACCGCCTGGTCTTCAAGGGGGGCGACGTCGCCGAACCCCTGGCGCCCTATGACCAGGGCGGCCGCAAGAAGTCGGGCACCCGCGTGCGGGTCTGGCCTGACGCGAAGTATTTCGACAGCCCCAATATTCCGCTGGGCGAGCTGACCCACCTGTTGCGCAGCAAGGCCGTGCTGCTGCCGGGCGTGAAGGTGCTGCTGGTCAATGAAAAGACCGGCGACACCAAGACCTGGCAGTACCAGGACGGCCTGCGCGGCTACCTGGCCGAGGCGCTGTCCGGCGCCGAACTGATGGTGCCGTTCTTCGAAGGCGAGCAATACGCCGGCGCCGACCACGAGAACTTCGCCGAAGGCGAGGGCGCCCAGTGGGTCGTGGCCTGGACCGAAGACGGCAACGCCGTGCGCGAGTCCTACGTCAACCTGATTCCCACGCCGGCCGGCGGCACGCACGAATCCGGCCTGCGAGAAGGCCTGTTTGGTGCGGTCAAGGGCTTTGCCGAACTGCACAGCCTGCTGCCCAAGGGCGTGAAGCTGCTGCCCGAAGACGTGTTCGCCCGCGCCAGCTTCGTGCTGTCGGCCAAGGTGCTTGACCCGCAATTCCAGGGCCAGATCAAAGAACGCCTGAACAGCCGCGACGCGGTTCGCCTGGTGGGCGGCTTTTCCAAGAGCGCGCTCGATCTCTGGCTGCACAGCAATGTGGAATACGGCAAGAAGCTGGCTGAATTGGCCATTCGCCAGGCGCAGGCGCGCCAGCGTTCGGCGCAGAAGGTCGAAAAGCGCAAGAGTTCCGGGGTGGCCGTGCTGCCGGGCAAGCTGACCGACTGTGAATCCAGCGACGCCACCCGGACCGAAGTTTTCCTGGTCGAGGGTGATTCGGCCGGTGGGTCGGCCAAGATGGGTCGCGACAAGGAATTCCAGGCCATCCTGCCGCTGCGCGGCAAGGTGCTCAATTCCTGGGAAGTCGACCGCGACCGCCTGTTCGCCAACAACGAAATCCACGACATTTCCGTCGCCATCGGCGTGGACCCCCACGGGCCCAACGACACGCCGGACCTGTCCGGCCTGCGCTATGGCCGCATCTGCATCCTGTCTGACGCCGACGTCGACGGCTCGCACATCCAGGTGCTGCTCCTGACGCTGTTCTACAAGCACTTCCCCAAGCTGGTCGAAGCCGGCAATGTGTTCGTGGCCAAGCCGCCGCTGTTCCGCCTGGATGTTCCGGCGCAGGGCAAGCGTCCGGCGCGCAAGATCTACTGCCTGGACGAAGGCGAGCTCGAAGCCGCGCAGGACAAGCTGCGCAAGGAAGGCTCGCGCGAAGGCGCCTGGACGGTCAGCCGCTTCAAGGGCCTGGGCGAAATGAACCCCGAACAGCTGTGGGAAACCACCATGAACCCGGACACGCGCCGGCTGCTGCCCGTGGGTTATGGCGACCAGACCCCCGAAGACACCACCCGCATGTTCGACATGCTGATGGGCAAGGGTGAATCGTCGCAGCGCCGCGCCTGGATCGAAGAAAAGGGCAACCTGGCGGAGCTCGACATCTGATGGCGTTGCCGCCCGCGTCCATGGCGGTCGACCTCACGGCCGACGACTACGCCGATTTCTCGGCGTATGTCTACAAGCGGCCGGAGTTGCGCCGTCGTCGCTACCGATCGCACCTGCGCTTTGCGGTGCTGATGATCGTGGTGCTGTTCGCGTACCTGGTCTGGCAGACCTGGGGTGGCAATGGGCCCAACTGGGGCCTGATGCTGCCCTTGTACTTCGAGGGCCTGGCCGTGGGCCTGGGCATTCTGGTGTTGCTGGCGCTGGCCTACGAGTTCGTGCTGCCGGGGCTGGTGCGCATGAACACGCGACGCATGCTGGCCAAGCAGCCCGACGGCCTGTTCCTGGGGCGCCATCAACTGGTCTTCGGGCCGGCAGGCATCGACGACACCGTTGCCGGCGCGTCCGGGCAGCTCCCCTGGGGCGATGTGCGGCGGGTCGAGGAAACGCCGCAGCACCTCTACGTCATCCTGGGCACCCTGCAGGGCGTGATCATCCCCAAGCGCGGGCAAGACGCCGCGACGCTGGACGCCGTGCGCGCCCAATTGCGCGAGCACGTGGCCGATATCCAGCTGCTGGACGCCGCGCGTTCCCAATGACGCCGTTTCAATGAATTTGTCTACCTGAAACCATCATGACCGACAGCAATCAACACGGTTTGTTCGACGCCGCACCCGAAGAGGGCGGCGATGCCGCCATCACCCTGGCGCGCTATGCCGAACAGGCTTATCTGGACTACGCAGTATCCGTGGTGCGGGGCCGGGCCCTGCCGGACGTGGGCGACGGGCAAAAGCCCGTGCAGCGCCGCATCCTGTACGCAATGCAGGCCATGGGCCTGGCCGCGGGGGCCAAGCCGGTGAAATCCGCGCGCGTCGTGGGCGATGTGCTGGGCAAATATCACCCCCACGGCGACCAGGCGGCCTACGACGCCATGGTGCGGATGGCGCAGGATTTTTCCCTGCGCTACCCGCTGATCGACGGCCAGGGCAACTTCGGCTCGCGCGACGGCGACAACGCCGCGGCGATGCGCTACACCGAAGCGCGCCTGACGCCCATCGCCAAGCTGCTGCTGGACGAACTGGACGAAGGCACGGTCGATTTCGTGCCCAACTACGACGGCAGCCAGCAAGAGCCCCAGATGCTGCCGGCGCGCCTGCCCGTCATGCTGCTCAATGGCGCATCGGGCATCGCGGTCGGCATGGCTACCGAGATTCCGCCGCACAACCTGCGCGAGGTCGCGCAGGCCTGCGTGGCGTTGATCAAGCACCCGCAACTGCCGGACGCCGAACTCTACGGCATGATTCCCGGCCCTGATTTCGCCGGGGGCGGGCAGATCATCACCCCCGCTGCCGACATTGCGCAGATCTACGCGGGCGGCCGCGGTTCGCTGAAAGTGCGGGCCCGCTGGACGTTCGAGGAAATGGCGCGCGGCCAGTGGCAGTTGGTGGTCACCGAACTGCCGCCGGGCACCTCGGGCCAGAAGGTGCTCGAGGAAATCGAGGAAATCACCAACCCCAAGGTCAAGAGCGGCAAGAAGAGCCTGACGCCCGAGCAGACCCAGGCCAAGGCCGTGATGCTGAACCTGCTGGACGCCGTGCGCGACGAATCCGGCAAGGATGCCGCGGTGCGCCTGGTGTTCGAACCCAAGACCTCGCGCGTCGATCGCGACGAATTCGTCAACACCCTGCTGGCCCAGACCAGCATGGAAAGCAGCGCCTCGATCAACCTGGTCTGCATCGGCACCGATGGCCGTCCACGCCAGAAGGGCTTGCGCGATGTCCTGGTCGAATGGCTGGCATTCCGCACCCACACCGTCGTGCGCCGCACCCGCTTCCGCCTGGACAAGGTCATCGACCGCATCCACGTGCTGGAAGGCCGCATGGTGGTCTACCTGAACGTCGAAGAGGTCATCCAGACCATTCGCGAATCCGACGAGCCGCGCGCGGCCCTGATGGAACGCTTCAAGCTGTCCGAGCGTCAGGCCGAAGACATCCTGGAAATGCGCCTGCGTCAGCTGGCGCGCCTGGAAGGCTTCAAGATCGAGAAAGAGCTTGAAGAAAAGCGCAAGGACCAGCTTGCGCTGCAAGAGCTGCTGGACAACCCCAACAGCCTCAAGCGCCTGCTGATCAAGGAAATCGAGGCCGACGCCAAGCAGTATGGCGATGACCGCCGCACCCTGATCGAAACCGCCGAACGCGCCGTGCTCGAAACCAAGGTGCTGGACGAGCCGGTGACCGTGGTGGTGTCGCAAAAGGGCTGGCTGCGTGCCCGCCAAGGCCACGGCCACGACAAGTCGCAATTCGCCTTCAAGCAGGGCGACGACATGTATGGCGCTTTCGAATGCCGCACCACCGACACGCTGATCGCGATGGGCGACAACGGCCGGGTCTATTCGGTGCCGGTGGCCAGCCTGCCGTCGGCGCGCGGCGACGGCCAGCCGGTCACCACCATGATCGACCTGGAAAGCGGTTCGCGCATCGTGCACACCATCGCGGCGGCGCCTGACAGCCGCTGGCTGCTGGCCACGCGCGGCGGCTATGGCTTCTCGGCCAAGCTGTCGGACATGATCAGCCGTCAGCGCGCCGGCAAGCAGTT
The DNA here is from genome assembly GCF_052695805.1 of Achromobacter sp. NCFB-sbj8-Ac1-l. Classification (NCBI taxonomy): domain Bacteria; kingdom Pseudomonadati; phylum Pseudomonadota; class Betaproteobacteria; order Burkholderiales; family Alcaligenaceae; genus Achromobacter; species Achromobacter sp. NCFB-sbj8-Ac1-l. The sequence goes on from NZ_CP199812.1 coordinate 1,989,432, forward strand.
CATCACGCTGGAAGCGGGCGATGAACTGCTGCACCCCGTGCCGTTGTTCGACGGCGCCAAGCAGCTGGCCCTGCTGTCGCAGAAGGGCAAGTTCCTGGTGTTCGGGCTGGACGAGGTCAAGGCGCTGTCCGGCGGCGGCCGCGGCACCATCCTGATGGGCCTGGATGGCGCGGACAAGCTCGACCAGACCGTGCCGATCGGTGCGCTCGGCCTGCGCGCCGCGGGCATCTATCGCAACAAGCACACCGAAGACATCCTGGTCGGCGACGCGTTGGCAATCTATGTCGGCAAGCGCGCACGCAAGGGCCGGGCGCTGGATGTGCGGCCCAAGCAACCGTTGCTGTCGCCCGTGCTGGGCTGATTGCGGCGGGATGCGCGGCATCCATGAAGGCGGCCCCTGAGGGGGCCGCTTTTTTCATTGGCGTGGCTAGGGCCTTGCGCGGGCTTCCTGGCCATCGGCACGGCTGGCTTGACCCGGGGCGGGGTGGCGGTATTTAATAGATAGATCAATCAGTCTATTAATAAAGCATCACCCTTCACGGACGTCACCGCGCCATATCATGCGAAAAATAGATCCTGCCAGGCAGAACGAGCGCCGCCGCCAGATACTGGCCGCCGCGGCAGACTGCTTCGCCGAAAACGGTTTCCACGCTACGTCCACCGCGCAGATCTGTGCGCGCGCAGGCATGAGCCCGGGCAACCTGTTCCATTACTACGCCAGCAAGGCCGAGATCATCGAAGCCCTGATCGCGTCGGATACCGAGACGCTGCGCGAACGCCAGCAGGGCGTGGACGCCGAGCCCGACGCACGCTTGGCGCTGACCCGCTGGGTGGGCGACAACCTGGCGCAGTACCAGGATCCCGGCTTCGTGCGGCTGGGAATGGAAGTGCTGGCCGAGGCGGTGCGCAATCCCCGGGTCCACGCCCTGGTCATGGCCAACGAAGCCGAACGCAAGGCGGCGTTGACGGCGTTGCTGGCGGCCGTGTGGTGCCCGCTGCCGCCCGCCGCGCTGCCGCGGCCGGTCGCGGAAATGGCTGACATGCTGCTGTTGCTGCTTGACGGGGTCTACAGCCGGTCGGTGGTGGATCCGCAGTTCGATGCCGCCGCGGGCGGTCGGCTGCTCGATGCCGCGCTGCAAGGGTGCCTGCCGCCGTCACCGGTGGTCAAAGGCAAGGCGGGAGAGGGCGCATGAGCACGCCTGTGCAAGCGGCGCCGCATCAAGCGCCCGAAGCGGGACCGCCGGGGCAGCAGGGCGCCGCGCCCCAACGGCTGGCGCACGTGGATGCACTGCGCGGCTTCGCGCTGTTCGGCATCCTGGTGGTCAATATCGGCGTGTTCGCCTCGCCCTTCTACGCCAGCGGGATCCCCCATCCCGAATTTTCCCGGGTGCAGGACCACGTGGTCGGCTGGCTGATTGCGTGGCTGTTCGAGACCAAGTTCTACCTGCTGTTTTCGTTCCTGTTCGGCTACAGCTTCACGTTGCAGATGGCCGCGGCCGAACGCAGCGGGGCCGCGTTCGCGCCGCGTTTTTCCCGACGGCTGCTGGGGCTGGCGGCGCTGGGCCTGGCGCATGCCGTGCTGTTCTACCAGGGCGACATCCTCCTGACCTATGCGCTGCTGGGCCTGATATTGATGGCCTGCCGCGGCATGGCGCCCAGCCGGGCGTTGCGGCGGGCGCTATGGCTTATCGGGCTGGTCTCGCTGGCCTGGGCGGCGCTGGGCGCCTTGAGCCTGCTGGATGCGGCCGGCACCGAAGCGTACAGCCGCGCGGCGGCCAAGGTGTCGGCCGCCGACGCCCAGGCCGCGATCGAAGCCTATCGCGGTTCGGTCATGACGACGATCTCTCGGCATTGGCTCGAGTTGACGACGACCCTCTGGGCCGCCATCGTGCTGGTGCAGGGGCCGTTCGTGTTTGCCATGTTCCTGGTGGGCTACGCCCTGGGGCGCCGGCAGGCATTGGCCAACCCCTGGCGCGAGCCGCGCGTGCTGTGGCTGTTGTGCGCGCTGGGCGTTTTGCCAGGACTGGCGGGGTCCGCCATCTACGCCACCACCACCCTGCACGCGACGCCCCGGGTATGGGAAACGTTGGGCCTGGCCACGGACCTGCTCACCGCACCGTTGCTCAGCATGTCGTACGCCGCGGCCCTGCTGCTGGCGATGCGCACGCGTCCCGGCGCCTGCCTGGCCCGCTGGCTGGCGCCGGCCGGCCGCATGGCCTTGACCAATTACCTGATGCAATCGGTGGTGTGCGCGTGGCTGTTCACGGCCTGGGGATGGCGGCTGTCCGGCAGCGTGTCGCCGGGCATGACCTTGCTGATCGCCACCGCGCTGTTCGCGGCGCAGTTGCCATTGTCGGCATGGTGGCTGCGCCGCCATGCCTACGGTCCGGTTGAGTGGTTCCTGCGCGCCCTGACCATCGGAGCGTGGCCGGCCTGGCGCCGCGTGCCTTCGGAGCGGGGCGGCTAGGCGGGCCGCTCGCGGTCAGGTGATTGGCCGATTCGGGGCGGCCCCCTCCCGGCGCCGCCTCAACGCCCGGCGTCGGCGATGGCCGCGTCGATCGCACCGGCCAGCCGCTCGGTCAACTGATCCAGTTCGTCGTCCGAGATGATGAAGGGCGGGGCCAGCAGCACGTGGTCGCCCTGGCGGCCGTCGATGGTGCCGCCCATGGGGTAGACCATCAGGCCGCGCGCCATGGCTTCGCGCTTGATGCGCGCGTGCAGCGACAGGGCCGGGTCGAAGGTCTCTTTGCTGGCGCGGTCGCGCACCAGCTCCACGCCCATGAACAGGCCGCGCCCGCGGATATCGCCCACGTGCGGATGGTCGCCCAGCGCCTGTTGCAGGCGTTGGCGCAGGCCCTCGCCTTGCGTGCGTACTCGCGCCAGCAGGTTGTCGCGTCGGATCACCTGCTGCACCGCCAGCGACGCTGCGCAGGCCGTCGCGTGGCCCAGGTAGGTATGGCCGTGCTGGAAGAAGCCGCTGCCTTGCTGGATGGCCTGTACGATGCGTTCCTGTGCCATGACCGCGCCGATCGGCTGGTAGCCGCCGCCCAGGCCCTTGGCGATGGTGATCAGGTCGGGCGTCACGCCTTCCTGTTCGACGGCATACAAGGTGCCGGTGCGGCCCATGCCGCACATGACTTCATCGGCGATGAACAGCACGCCGTGGCGGTCGCAGACGTCGCGGATGCGGCGGAAGTAGCCGGGCACGGCTGTCACCGCGCCCGATGTGGCGCCCACCACCGGTTCGGCCACGAAGGCCATCACGGTGTCCGGGCCCAGCCGTTCAAAAGCCTGGTCCAGCTCTTGCGCCAGGCGGTCGGCGTACTGGTCGTCGGTTTCACCGGCGCGCTGGTCGCGGTAGGCGTAGCAGGGCGACACGTGTTCGACATCGATCAACAGCGGCGCGAACTGGGCGCGGCGCCAGGCGTTGCCGCCCACCGCCAAGGCCCCCAGCGTGTTGCCGTGATAGCTCTGGCGCCGGGCCACGATGTGGCGGCGCTGCGGCTGGCCGATTTCCACGAAGTACTGGCGCGCCATCTTCAGCGCGGCCTCGATGGCTTCCGAGCCGCCCGACACGAAGTACGCGTGCGAAGTGCCGGCGGGCGCGTCGTCAACCAGCATGCCGGCCAGTTCCTCGGCGACCTCGGTGGTGAAGAAACTGGTGTGGGCGTAGGCCAGCGCATCGATCTGCGCATGCATTGCCGCCTGCACGTCGGGATGGTTGTGCCCCAGGCAGGAGACCGCCGCGCCGCCCGATCCGTCCAGGTAGGCGCGGCCTTCCTGGTCGTAGAGCCAGACGCCCTGGCCGCGCACGGCGACGGGCGGCGTGCTGCGCAGGGAACGGTGTAGAACGCGGGTGCGGGTCATGGCTGGGGTCTCCGGTAGCGGGGAAGCGGGGGCAAAGTTCAGGGGGCGACGCCGCGTTTGCGCGTCGGTTCGCGCCAATAGGCGCCGTCGGCCTGCAGGCGGGTTTCGATGTCGGCCAGGCGCTGCAGCACGGCGTCGCCGCCGCGGGCTGCCAGGCGCGCAATCAGGTGTTCGGCCAGGCCCAGCAGGCCCGCGGTGCTGTGAAAGAAAGAGCCGGGTCCGCGTTGGGCCGATGCATCGGGGGGCGCTTGCGCCGCCGCCGGATCATCGGGCCGGGTAAAGCGCAGCACGTGGTCGGCGGCCTGGGCCACCGGACCTGCCGCGCTGTCGGTCAGCGCCAATACCGTCACGCCGCGCGCGGCGATCTGGCGGGTGAGTCGCACGGTGGCCGCCGGGTAGGGCGCTTGCGAAATCACCACCAGCGCATCGCCTTCCTGCAGGCAGTCGGCGTCTTCGGCAGACGCGCCGCCCAAGCCGTCGATCAGGATGCCATTGCGGCGCAGCAGGTGGTAGGCGTAGCGCATCTGGAAGGCGATGCCGAACGCGGAACGCGTACCCAGAAAGCCCACTTGGCGTGCACCCAGCAACGCCGTGACGGCCGCATCGAACGCGGCCTCGTCATTGGCCTGCCAGACCGAGGCCATGGCCTCGGTCTGCAGCTGCGTCAGGGTGTCATGGCCGCGGCCGCCGCCTTGGCCCGCGTGCGAAGCCTGCAAGCGCGCCGCGCGGTCACGCAAGCTGGCATCGGACTCGCCGGCCAGGGCTCGTTGGAACGGGGCGCGAAAGGCTTCGTAGCTCTCGTGCCCGGCGGCGCGGGCCAACCGCAGCATCGTGGCCGGCGACACGCCCACGGCCTGGGCTTGGCGTCGCATCGACCACAGTCCGACCTGGGCCGGATTGGCCAGTACCCAACGCGCCGCACGCTGCATTTCGGCGGGCAGGGTTGCGCTGATCTCGCGCAGATGGTCCAGCAGGGCGGTTGTCACGATGGCGTCGGTGCACAGAACGAAATAAAACAAATGCTACATCTATATGGAAGTAAAAAACAGATGTTTTATTTGCGAATCGTACGACAACTCCGACAAACCGTAACGTCGCTGTCCCCCTGGGAATGCCCTTGGGGACATGCCGGCAAATAGCGCGAAAATGATTACAAAATGGCCGGTGATGGGGTTTGACACAGGGATAGGTCACCCATATCATTCGTATAGAAATCAATTTAGCTGAACTAATTCAGTCATGAATAAACAGACCGTAACCGACCCCTCGCAGCAGTACGACCTGCGCATCTTGCGGGCGCTGCGCCGAATCACGCGATCCATCGCGTTGCATTCGCGCCAGTTGTCTGCGGTGAGCCACATCACGGCGCCGCAGCTGATGTGCCTGCGCACGGTCATCGCGAATGGCCCGCTGACGGCCACCGCGATCAGCCGCGAAATCCATGTCAGCCCCAGCACGGTCGTCGGCATTCTCGACCGCCTGGAAGACAAGGGCCTGATCCGCCGCGAGCGCGGCCGCGAAGACCGCCGCATCGTCTTCGTGACCGCCACCGACGCCGGCCGCGAGCTCGCGCAGCAGGCGCCGTCGCCGCTGCAAAAGCACCTGGCCGACGCGTTGAACGCCTTGCCCGAGCTGGAGCAGGCCACCATCACGTTGTCGCTCGAGCGCATCGTGGCGCTGATGGAAGAAGAAAGCGGAGTCGCAACGGATACCCATGGCGACGTGTCGTCGCCCATCCTCGAGGTGCCCACCGGCGGGGCGCCTCCCGAATCGGGACTGGTTGTATGAGAACAAACGAACTGATCGACCCCATCAACTCAAGTGCCGTGGCGCCGGCGGCGGGCAGCGAAACGCATCTCCTGCGTGAGCCCCGCCGCAAAGACGGCGCCGCGATCCACCAGCTTATCTCCGAGTGCCCGCCACTCGATGTGAATTCCCTATACGCGTACCTGCTCCTGTGCGAGCACAACCGCGGCACCTGCGTCCTGGCCGAAAGCGCCGGAGGACGCATCGATGGATTTATCTCCGCTTACGTGCTTGTCGACAGGCCTGACGTGTTGTTCGTCTGGCAGGTCGCCGTGCACACCCGCGCACGCGGCCAACGGTTAGGCCGCGCCATGCTTCGGGAGCTCTTGCGACGCAAGGGGCTCGAGCATGTTCGTCATCTTGAAACCACGGTGGCGCCTGACAACCAGGCATCGCGCCGCACTTTCGCCGGCTTGGCCGGCGAGCTGGGCGCCCACGTTTCCGAGCAGCCGTTCTTCGATCGGCAACTGTTCGGCGGCGCGGACCACGACGACGAGATGTTGTTGAGGATAGGCCCCTTCTCATTGCCCGCGCCGTAAGGCGGGAACGCAGCGGGTCCTATCGAAAACCGGGATGGCTGTTCTGATCCGGATGCGCCTGGCGCGCATGCGGAGGGGCTCTGGCCGTCTGTCAACTTATGAGATGAAAGGGAGGATTAATCACATGGACTTGAAAATCTTTGACCGGATGGAGTCGGAAGTACGGGGCTACATCCGTTCGTTTCCCGTGATCTTCAGCCAGGCCAGGGGCTCGACGCTGGTCGACGAGGACGGTGGCGAATACATCGACTTCTTCAGCGGCGCCGGCACCTTGAATTACGGCCACAACAATCCGGTGCTGAAGGAAAAGCTGCTCGAATACGTGCAGTCCGATGGCGTGGTGCACGGCCTGGACATGGCCACCAGCGCCAAGAAGAAATTCCTCGAGACCGTTGACCGCGTGCTGCTCAAGCCGCGCAACTGGCAGTACACCCTGCAATTCACCGGCCCCACCGGCACCAATGCGGTCGAGGCGGCGCTGAAGATCGCGCGCCAGGTGAAAGGGCGGCCCAATGTGATTTCCTTCACGCACGGCTTTCACGGCGTCAGCGGCGGTTCGCTGGCGGTGACAGCCAACATGAAGTTCCGCGATGCGTCCGGCTATCCATTGGCCAACACCACTTTCATGCCCTACGACGGCTACTTCGGGCCGGACGTGGACACCATGGCCTACCTGGAGCGCATGCTGGAAGATCCCAGCAGCGGCATGGACAAGCCCGCCGCCGTCATCGTGGAAACGGTGCAGGGCGAGGGCGGCGTCAACGTGGCGACGCTGCGCTGGCTGAAAGAACTGGACAAGCTGTGCAAGCGCCACGACATGCTGCTGATCGTGGACGACATCCAGGTGGGCTGCGGCCGCACCGGCACGTTCTTCAGCTTCGAGGCCGCCGGCATCCGCCCCGACATCATCACGCTGTCCAAGTCGCTATCGGGCTTTGGCCTGCCGATGTCCCTGGTGCTGATGAAGCCCGAACTCGACATCTGGAAGCCGGGCGCGCACAGCGGCACGTTCCGCGGCAACAACCTGGCCTTCGTCACCGCCACGCAGGCCCTGGAAACCTATTGGGCCAACACCGCCTTCACGGCCGACATCCAGCGCAAGGAGCGCCTGGTGCGCGACTGGCTGGAAAACCTGGTCCACAGCTATCCCAACGCCGGCCTGTCGGTGCGTGGCCGCGGCCTGATCCAGGGCCTGGTGTGCAACAGCACCCCCGCGCTGGCCAACCGTATCGCCGCCAACGCGTTCAAGCGCGGCGTGGTCATCGAAACGTCGGGCGCACACGATGAGGTCCTGAAGCTGCTGCCCGCCTTGACCATCGAGGAAGAGCTGCTCACCAAGGGCCTGGATGTGATCGAGGCCAGCGTGGCCGACGCGCTGGCTGAAGAAGGGCAGTCCGCCCGCATTCTCAAATTTGGAGGAAAACGTCAATGATCGTACGTAATGTCAAAGATGTGATCGGAACCGCCGATGAAGTCCGCACCGATACCTGGGTCAGCCGCCGTGTGCTGCTGAAAAAGGACGGCATGGGATTTTCCTTCCACGAGACCACCATCTTCCCGGGCGGCCGCACCCATATCCACTACAAGAATCACCTGGAAGCGGTGTGGTGCATCGAAGGCGATGGCTCGATCGAGACCATTGCCGACGGCAAGAAATACGACCTGGGGCCGGGCGTGGTCTATGCGCTTAACGAGCATGACGAGCACTGGCTGTGCGGCGGCAAGGAGCCGCTGCGGGTCATCTGCGTCTTCAACCCGCCGCTGACGGGCCAGGAAGTGCACGACAAAGAGGGCGTCTACGCCTTGCCTGAAGCCCACGCGAAAGCGGCCTGATACAAGGAGGTTCGCATGATCTCACCTGCACAGGATCCGTACGCCTCCCGTACGGATCGCAGTTCCGCCATCATTTCCCGCCAGGACCCCGTGGTCTACGGCGACGGCCGCTATGCCAACGCCCTGAGCGGCGAGCAGATCGGCGCTTACGAGCGCGACGGCTTCCTGCTGCTCGAAGACCTGTTCTCGGAAGCTGAGGTGCGCGCACTGTCGGCCGAGGTCGAGCGCATGACGCGCGACCCGTCGATCGTCCGTCGCGAAGAATCGATCACCGAGCCCGGCAGCAATGCGGTGCGTTCCATCTTCATGGTGCACGTGCTGAACCCCGTGCTGGCACGCCTGGTGCGTGATCCGCGACTGGTCAACGTGGCCCGCCAGATCCTGGGGTCCGAAGTCTATATTCACCAGTCCCGCGCCAACATGAAGCCTGGCTTCAAGGGCAAGGAGTTCTACTGGCATTCGGATTTCGAGACCTGGCACGTGGAAGACGGCATGCCGTCGATGCGTGCGCTGAGCTGCTCGGTGCTGCTGACCGAGAACAACGACTGCAACGGGCCGCTGATGCTGGTGCCCGGGTCGCACCGCCAGTTCATTTCCTGCGTTGGCGAAACGCCCAATGAGCATTACAAGCAATCGCTCAAGAAGCAGGAATATGGCGTGCCGGACCCGGTCAGCCTGCAATTGCTGGTCGAGCAGGGCGGTATCCGCTCCATGACCGCCAAGGCCGGTTCGGTGGTGTTTTTCGACTGCAACACCATGCACGGCTCGAACAGCAACATTTCGCCGTGGCCCCGGTCGAACGTGTTCATGGTCTACAACAGCATGGAAAACACGCTGGAGCCGCCCAAGTACGGCCTGACCCCGCGCCCCGAGCACATCGCCACGCGCAAGGCGTTCAAGGCGGTGACGCCCTTGGATGCCCTGAAACTGGTTGGTTGAGGGCCCCCACGCCGCGCGCTTTGCGCTTGCTGCCCCCCGCGGGGGCTTCATTCTTTCAGCCCAGGTCCGCCTGGGCTTTTTTTCGTCCATCCGCTATGCTTTGCCGCTCTTTTCCACGACCGCATTCCTGCCATGTCCGCCCGCATCCTCAGCCTGCATATCTATCCGATCAAATCCTGTGCCGGTATCGATCTGGCCGAGTCGCCGGTGGACCGCGCCGGGCTGGCGCATGACCGCCGCTGGATGGTGATCGGCGCCGACGGCCAGTTCATGACGCAGCGTCAATGGCCTGCCATGGCGTTGATCCGCACCGCGCTCACGGCCGATTCGCTGCGTCTGTCGGCGCCCGGCATGGCGGACCTGGAGGTGCCGTTGGATGGTTCCGGCCTGCAGGCCGGCGTGGAATCGGTGGGCGTCTGGAAGGACTTCATCGACGCACGTCGCGAAGGCGAGGCAGCGGCCGAATGGTGTTCGGCATTCCTCAAGACGCCATGCCGCCTGTACAAGGTGGACGAGGCCGCGGCCCGCCCGGCCAAGGCCGAATGGGTGGACAGGTGGACCGACGGCCACCCGGACCTGGCCGATACCTTTGGCGGCGATCATTTCTTCGGTTTCGCCGACGGGTTCCCGCTACTGGTGGCCAACCAGGCATCGCTGGACGACCTGAATGCCCGATTGCAGGCCAAGGGCGTGTCGCCGGTGTCGATGGACCGTTTCCGGCCGAATATCGTCGTGCAAGGGGAGTGGGAGGCCTTCGAGGAAGACCACACCGCCATGATCACCGCCGGGCCGGTCAGCATGGCGTTCGTCAAGCCGTGCACCCGCTGCTCGATTCCCGATATCGATCAGCGCACCGCCGTGCAGTACGACGAACCCGGCCGCACGTTGGCGGGTTACCGCAACCTGGATATCGGGGTGGTGTTCGGCCAGAATGCCATCGTCGATGCGCCCGCGGGCGCCCGCCTGAAAGTGGGCGACGGGGTCGAGATCGAACTGGATTTCTGACATCGCGCCGGGCCTGGCCCGATCGGTTCAGCCCGGTTTTTCCGGGGCCCAGTGCACGCCGGGCGATGGACGTTTTCGGGCCATGACGATGGCCAATGCTGCCATTTTGGATGGCAAATGCCGCCAAGTGGCTTTGGGCGCGGCCAGCAGGGCGTTCCATCGCGGCAAAAATTATAGAATACGGGCTTCCGACGGCAGAAACCGGGTGCCGCGCGGTTCTTGGCCGGCGGAACTACCTGCCCGCAGGCATATTCGCATTCATTGCATCACTTCGCGCGCCGGTACGCGAAACCAGGATATTTCTATCATGCAACGCATCATGCTGCGGGCAAAGCTGCACCGCGTCACGGTCACCGAAGCCGACCTTCACTACGAAGGCTCTTGCGGCATCGACGAAGACCTGCTGGACGCTGCCGGCATGCGCGAGTTCGAACGCATCGAGCTCTACAACATCAACAACGGCGAACGCTTCGACACCTACATCATCAAGGCGGCCCGCGGCAGCGGCGTCATCTCGTTGAACGGCGCCGCCGCGCGCCGTGCCCAGGTCGGCGATCTGATGATCATCTGCACCTACGGGCCGATGTCGGAAGAGCAATCGGCCACCCACAAGCCGCAGGTCGTGCTGGTGGACGACGCCAACCGCGTCAAGGAAATTCGCAAGTTCCCGGCCTGAGGCCGGGCCGGGCGGAGCGCCAGGCGGCGCTCCGTCAACCCAGATACGTTTCATCATGAGCTTCCAGGTCATCATTCAACCCAGCAAGCATCAATTCCCGGTCGAGCCCGGCCAGACCGTGCTCGACGGCGCCCTGGCCGCGGGCATCGTGCTGCCCTATAGCTGCCGCAACGGCGCCTGCTCCACCTGCAAGGGCAAAGTGGTGTCCGGGGAGTTCGACGCCGGTCAATATCCCGCGCAGATCCTGTCGCCCGAGGAACTGGCCGACGGCTACACGCTGTTCTGTCAGGCACGGCCTGCCTCCGACCTGGTGGTCGAATCCACCGAGGTTCGCCTGGCCAGCGACATCCAGATCCGCAAGCTGCCGTCTCGCGTGCAGACCATGGAACGCGCTGCGCCCGACGTCACCGTGCTCAAGCTGCAATTGCCCGCATCCGAGCAGTTCCGCTATTACGCCGGCCAGTATATCGAAGTGATCCTTAAGGATGGCCGCCGCCGCAGCTATTCGATGGCCAGCGCGCCGCATGCCGGCAGCCCGCTGGAACTGCACATCCGCCACATGCCGGGCGGCTTGTTCACCGACCACGTGTTCGGTGCTGGCGACACGCAGATGAAAGAGCGCGAAATCCTGCGCCTCGAGGGCCCGTTCGGCTCGTTCTTCCTGCGCGAAGACAGCGACAAGCCCATCATCCTGTTGGCCAGCGGCACGGGCTTTGCGCCCGTCAAGGCCATCGTCGAACACATGATCCACAAGAACATCCGCCGCCCCGTCTCGCTGTATTGGGGCGGTCGCCGCCCGCGCGACCTGTACATGGATGCGCTGGCGCAATCGTGGACCGAGGCGCTGCCGGACTTCCGCTACGTGCCGGTGGTGTCCAATGCACTGCAGGAAGACAATTGGACGGGCCGTGACGGCTTTGTCCACGAAGCTGTCCTGCACGACATTGCCGATCTGTCGGGGTACCAGGTGTATGCCTGCGGTGCGCCGCCCATGGTCGACGCCGCCCGGCGCGAATTCAGCGCCCAGCGCGGCCTGCCGCCCGAGGAGTTCTACGCGGACGCCTTCACGTCCGAGGCCGACCTGGCCAAAGCCGCGCCCTGATCCATTCCAGGCGTGCGCAATCAAAAGGGGCGAACTGACGGCCGGTTTCAGGCTGAAGGATTCTGCCCCTTTTTTTGATGTTTTCAGCCGTAGGCGAGGGCGGGGCGTCGGGGTAAACTGCGATGTCACCTTGGCAGCGGCTTGCCGCGGGGCGCGGACATCGTGTCCGCGGATCCAGTGGGTACGCAAGGAGCAATGCGGGCATGAAAGTAGCGGTATTGGGTAGCGGCATCATCGGAATTTCCAGCGCCTGGTGGCTTAGCCAGGCAGGCCACGACGTCGTGGTCATCGACCGCTGCACCGGACCCGCCCAGGAAACCAGCCTTGCCAACGGCGCCCAGATATCGGTGTCCTACGCCGAACCCTGGGCCAATCCGCAGGCGCCCCTGAAATTGCTCAAATGGATGTTCCAGGACGACGCCCCGCTGTTGTTCCGCCCCCAACTGGATTGGCGGCAATGGATGTGGGGCCTGGCCTTTCTGCGTGAATGCCTGCCGGGGCGGCTGGCGCCGAACATCCGTGCCATGGTTCGCATGGCCGAATACAGCCGTGCCACGTTGCGCACCATGCGCGCCGAGCTTGGCATCGAATACGACCACCTCGAGCGCGGCATCCTCAATTTCTACCGTGATCCCCACGAATTCGAAAACTCGCAACGGGCCGCAGGCCTGATGCGCGATTTCGGCGTCGAGCGCCGCGTGGTGTCCACCGATGAGGTCATTGCGATCGAACCGGCCCTGGCACCCCATCGCAATACCATCGTCGGGGGGGATTTCACCCCCGAAGACGAAAGCGGCGACGTGCATCTGTTCACGGTCGCACTGGCCGAGCGCTGCGCGCGAGCCGGCGTCGAATTCCGCTACAGCACCCGCGTCACGCGTCTGATCACCCAAGGCGGCACGGTGCAGGGTGTCGAACTGATCGAGCCCGACGGCCGCTACGGCACCCTTGTTGCCGACGCCTACGTGGTGGCCATGGGCAGTTTCAGCCCGTCGCTGGTGCGTCCGCTGGGCATTCCTTGCAACGTCTACCCGGCCAAGGGCTACTCGGCGACCTTCCCGGTCTTGAAGCCCGATGGCGCGCCGACGGTCAGTCTCACCGACAGCAGCCACAAAGTGGTGTTCTCGCGCCTGGGCGATCGCCTGCGCATGGCGGGCACCGCCGAACTGTCCGGCTATTCCCGCGGCCTGAACACCGGCCGCTGCGAGGCCATGACGCGGCTGGCCCGCGAACTCTTTCCCGACGCGCTCGACTTCGAACGCGTCAGTTATTGGTCGGGCTTGCGCCCGTCCACCCCCTCGAACGTGCCTATCGTCGGCCGCAGCCGTATCCCCAATTTGTATATCAATACTGGACACGGTACTCTCGGTTGGACGATGGGCGTTGGCTCGGGCCGGGCTCTGGCAGACCTGCTCAGCGGACGTCGTCCAGAACCGGAATTCCCTTTTCTTGGTCTATGAACCTATGAAGAAATTGCAATTGGCGGGCGTTGCCCGCGCGATGTTCGCCAGCCGGCGGGCATGGGTGTTTGGCGCCGCCATGGCGGTAGCGGGCGCGGCCAATGCCGCACCCGTCGAGATCCAGGTCTGGCACACGCTGCCCGACGCCAACAAGGCCGAATTCGAAAAGCTGGCCAAGCAGTACAACAAAGAGCAGGACCAGGTCAAAGTGACCCTGCGCGGCTTTGCCTCGCAAGCTGCCCTGCAACAGGAAGCTACCGCGGCGGTCAAGGCCAAGAAGGCCCCGAACCTGGTGCAACTGAACGACAACCATTCGCCGGAAGTCGTGGCCGAGCACAAGGCCATCCTGCCGATGTATGAACTGCTGGCCAAGTACCCCGTCAAGGACCTGAACTGGTTCGTGCCGGCCACCAGCAGCTTCATCCGCGACGGCAAGGGCCGCCTGCTGGCCTTCCCCTGGATGGCCGAAGTGCCGGTGATGTTCTACAACACCGCCGCCTACAAGAAGGCCGGCCTCGATCCCAACAAGCCCGCGCGCACCTGGACCGCCCTGCAAGGCGAACTGCTCAAGCTGCGCGATGTGGCGGACCTGGATTGTCCCTACGCCTCCAGCGACCAGGTATCGATCCACCTGGAAAACCTGGCGCCTGTGAACAACCAGCAGTTCACCAGCAACAACAACGGCCTGGATGCGATCACCAAGAAGAGCGCGGCGCCTGCCATGCAATTCGACACGCTCTACATGCGCCACATCTCGCTGATGGTCAGCTGGAAGCGTTCGCTGCTGTTCATGGCCCACACGGCCGACAGCAGCGCCGACAAGCTCTTTGCCAAGGGCGAATGCGCGGTCCTGACCGGCAATTCGGGCTCGTTTGGCCAGTTCCTGACCACCAAGGGCCTGTCGTTCGGCGTGGCGCCGCTGCCTTACTACGACCAGGCCACCCAGACCGGCGGCCAGCCGTTCGTGAGCGGTTCGGCGCTGTGGGCGCTTGAAGGCCGTCCGCAAGCCGAAGAAAAGGCCACCGCGCAGTTCCTGGCCTGGCTGTCCAAGCCCGTCATCGCGGCGGAATGGCACCAGCGCACCGGCTATCTGCCGCTGACCGAAGCCGCGTTCCGCGCGTCCGACGTGTCGTTCTACAAGAGCATCCCGGGCGCCCAAGCCGTGGTGGCTTCGATGAGCACGCGTCCGGCCGCCAACAGCCGCGGTTTCCGCATGGCCAACTATGACCGCATCGAACCCGTGTTCAACCAGCAGCTCAACGACGCGCTGGAAGGCAAGACCCCACCGGTCTCGGCCCTGAACAACGCCGCCAACCAGGCCCGCAGCATCGCGACGCAGCGTTAAACGCCACGCCTGCAAGGCCAGGAAGCCCGGTTTTCGAACCGGGCTTTTTTTCGCCCTGCGTACATGCCAGTCTGTTGCGGCGCCTGGCCTTGCGACACCATGTCTTCACCGCGATCCGCTTCCGGTTCGCCTTTTGCTTGCGGTGAGGCATGGTTCGAATACTCTTTCTGGCGGCGAGCTTGTCAGGCTTGGCAGGCTGCACGATGCCCCTGGCCAAACGGCCGGCGGGCACCTCCTGGCAGGCCTCGGGACCGGCCGAGCAGGGCTTTCGCTTTGACTGGCACTTGTCAGGCGACCCCGCCGTCGCGCCGATGCAGGTGTTTGACGACGGCCGGGAAACCTGGCTGCAGTTTGCGCCGGGTCAGGCGCTGCCGGCGATCTTCGGAGTGGGTCCCGAAGGCGAGCGCGCCTTGCCCTATGTGCGTCGCGAACCCTATGTCGTGCTGGCGGGCGGTTGGCGTGCCCTGGCTTTCCGCGGCGGCCGATTGGCGGCCCGCGCGCAGCGCGGGCAAGATGCCGCCGCGCTCGCGCCCGCAGCCCCCACGACAGCCTTAGCCGCAGTTCCGGCAGCGCAGGCCGGGGCGGGTCCGCTGGCGCCGCTGCACGAGTCCGGCGCCGTTGCTGTCCAACCTGTCTCCAGCACGCCAACGGCTCCGCAAGCGCCACCTCCCGTCGAGCTGTTCCGGGCGGCGCCGCCTGACGCGACCTTGCGCGCGGTGCTGGTGCGCTGGGCTGACATGGCGGGCTGGACCTTCCAGCCGCAACATTGGGCGGTCGATGTCGACATCCCGTTGGCGGCCTCGGCGGACTTCCCGGGCGATTTCAAGTCCGCAGTACGCGGGCTCCTCGGCGCTACCGAATTGGCTGAAAAGCCGTTGCAGCCGTGTTTCTACGGCAATCGGGTGCTGCGTGTCGTGCCCCTCGCTCAATCCTGCACGCGGCTGACCGCGACGCCGGGGGCCGCATGAATCTTCGCCATGCCATTGTCCTGGTGCTGTTCGGCCAGCTTGCCGGCTGCGCGCTGACCGAGCAGGTTGTCGCCCTGCGCCAGGCTGCCGAACGCAAGCAGGCCGACGCCACTTCCCGGCATCAGACCTTTGCCGACAGCCTCACCGATCGAAACGCCCGACAGGCCGCCCAGGATGTCGCCACACCCTGGCTGGCGGGCAAGCCCCAGCCGCTGGCGCGCGAGGTCTCCCTGCCGCCGGCCTTGCGCGAGAACGTGCAGACCACGCTGATGCTGGCCGACGACGCTGACCTGTCCACGCTGGCGCAGCGCTTGGCCACTGCCACGGGCATGCCGGTGCGCGTCAGGCCCGATGCGTTGCTGCCGCTGGACCTGTTCCTGCCGCGCCTGGCGGTCAACGGCGCTCTGGCCACGCCTGCTGCGCAACGCTTCGAGGTCCGTGCCGGTTCGCAGCCGCTGGCCGATCTGCTTGATGCGGTGGCGGCTCGCTATTCGGTGCATTGGCGTTACGAACATAACGCCCTGGAGTTCTATCGCACCGATACGCGGGTGTTTGATTTGCGTGCGCTGTCCTTGGCCAGCAAGGTGGATGTGCGGCTGGGACGCGCAGGGCGGGCCGAAGCGGAAGGCTTCGAAAACACCTCCAGCACATCGCTGTCCGGCGGCGAGCACAAGGCACTGGCGATCCTGCGCGCGCAGGCCCAGGCGTTCCTGACCCGTTCGGGCGTCATCGCCGATGCGGTCGAAGGCGAAACCGCGCTGGTCATCACTGATACGCCCGAGGCATTGGAACGGGTAGGCCGCTTCTTCGAGCGCGAAAACAAGGCGTTGACGCGGCGGGTCCGGATCGTGTTCGAGGAAATCACCGTGATTTCCCGCGACACGGCATCAGGGGGCATCGATTGGAGCGCCGTCTATGCCGCGGCCGGGGGAGCGGCGCGGCTGGCAATGCCGGCGGTGCCGGCTGCGGCCTCCGGTGCACTCGAGGTGGCGGCGGGGCGTGGGCCTTTCGATGCGTCCAAGGCCATCCTGTCGGCGCTGAGCACCACGGGGGCGGTCGTGCGGCATAGCAGGGTGCCCGTCCTGACCCTCAATCGCCGGCCCGTTACCCACGCCGTGCGAACCACGTTCTCGTATATCGACCGGGTGCAGAGTACGGCGGTACCGGGCATGACGGCAGACGGCGCCAACAGTTCATTGCCTGCCGTGTCCATCAGCCAAAAGGAAGAAACCGTTGGTTCGTTTCTGACCTTGGTGCCCGACGTCCAGGACGACGGCCAGATCCTGCTGTCCGTCGCCTACGACAACGCGGTGGCTCAACCCCTGAAGACCGTCACCTTCGGCGAGCGGGGCAACCAGGTCCAGGTGCAGCAGATCACCGTGGATGGCAACGGCACGGTGCAGCAGATAGAACTGCGACCGGGCCAGCCCGTCATCGTCTCCGGGTTTGACCGTAGCCAGGATCAGCATGATCGCCAGCGCCTGGCGCCGGGGCTGCCGTTGGCGACAGGCGGCCAGGATAGTGCCGCCACCGAACGCGTGACGACGCTGATCCTGATTACGGCCCAGGTCGAAGAGGGGTTCTGATGCGCCCATTTTCCGGCACCTCCGGTGTGAATCGAGCGCCGCAATATCTTCTTGTCGAATGCCCTGGCACAGATCGCGGGCTGGCGTTCGGTCTGCGGTGGCACGCGTTGATCGGCTCCGATGTGGCATCGTTGGCCCGCGCGCGCGGCCGCCGCCTGCGAGCCACGCATTATATAGTGGCCGGATCGCCTGCCACCGTGGCGGGGTATGGTCGGGGCACGCTGCACGGTGCGCGGCGCTGGCGCCGTGCGGGCGCCGTGGTCGCCGCGTCACGCCAATTGGCGGCGGCTCAATTGTTTGCGTTGCGCTACCCCGATGGGGGGCATAGCCTGGTGCCTCTGCCGACCGGGCAGCACTGGTTGGTGGCGGCGCACGGCGGCACCGTGCTGTCGCAGGCAGACCGCCTGTTCGATTCTCATGACGAGGCGCTACGCGAACACGCGCGGCTGATGAGTGCTCGGCCTGACCTGGCTGGCCGCGATGCGCGTGAAGTCTACGCCGCGCTGTTGGAGGCGGTCGATCCCGTCGCCCAGCTGTCCGTGCTGCCGTCGCGGTGGAACACGTTGCCCGGCGTGCTGCGCTGGTTTCTCGCCTGCCTGGCGCTGTCGGTGGTGGCGCCTGCATTGTGGCGCCAGTTCGTCGCGCCGCCTTCGCGCACCGAGGCGCCTGTGTCCCGGCCACAGGAGGCCGCCGATGTCGCTCGCCGGGTGCGACACGCCGTGCTGAGCGCCATTCCCGCGCATGGCGCCACGGAAATTGCACGGTTGCTGACGTCAGTCGCGAAAGTGCCGATCGAGGTCCAGGGCTGGGCCCTGCGGCGTGCGCAGTGCGATGCGCTTGCCGAGCGCTGGTCCTGCCGTGCCAGCTACACCCGAGTGCATCCGCTGGCCACCAACCAGGGCCTGTTCGCAAGGTTGCCGCGCGGTTGGCATGTGTCGTTCAGCCCGCTCGAAGATGCCTCGCTGTCCTGGCAGGTGGTTTCGGATGTCCAGGACTTGGCCCACCAGACACTGCCGACGTCCCTGCAGGTCGATACGGGGGCGACGGTGATCCTGCAGCAATTGCGGCCGGCGTTCACCTCGATTGTCATGTCACCCGCGGTGGTGGCATTGCCAGCGGCGGCCAGTGTCGCCGCTGCGGCCGCGGGGCCGGATGCGCCGGCCGTGCCGACACCCGACATACGTGCGCGGGCGCTCACGCTGAATGGACCCTTGCGGTCCTTTGCCTTGTTGCCGGGCCGGCTTGGCGTGGCACGTTGGTCCCGGCTGGCCGTGAATATCCAGCCTCAACTCCGGTCCAGTCTCAACGCAAGCACGCTGGTCGCCGAATTGCAGGGAGTCCTATATGAACAGCATTAGCATCCGGCAACTGTCCAGCGGCGTCCTGTCGCTACGGCGGGGGGTGGTCCTGGTCGGCAGCGCCATCCTGGTGGCCGGGGCAAGGGCGCAACCGGCCGTCGAACCTGCCGACCCGCAGGCCTGGCCGGAAGCGGATACCGTCCGCACCCTGCTGCGCGCGGACGCTGCCGCCGCGCTGGCCGATTGCCGGGTGCCGGGCATTTGTCCTGTGAAGGCAATGGCAGTGCCGCAGACGACCCGCTCAGTACCCGACGACATACGCGTATCGGCCATCTTCGGGGTGGCCCGGCGCTTGCAGGTGGAGCTGATCGTCAACGGTGCCTTGCTGCGCTACCAGGCGGGCCGGGCCGCGCCGGTAGCGGGGGCAACGGTCTCTCAGGCGTATCAATTGATCGCGGTAGAAGACAGTTGCGTGCGGCTGCGCCGCGATGACCGTGATGTCCGTGCCTGCCTGGACATGGGGAGCCCCGCGCCATGAATTCGTCATCCGCCTCCTCCGGCGCCCTGGGGGCCGCCTTGTGCTCGCTGAACGCGCCCGAAGACATCGCACGTCTCGATCCCGCCTTCTCGCGGGCGCTCGGCCGCGAGTTCGATCTCGCCGCCATGGCGGGGCGTCTTTGTCCGGTGCTGTTCGAAAACGGCGATGTCGCCATCTTCGCGGTCAAGGAGTTCTGTGTCGGCGACGCGATCGATGAGGTGGAGCGCATGGTGCGGGCGCAGGGTTACCGGCTCGCCAAGCCGTCGCGCTATCTGCTGCCGGCGGCATTGCTGCTCATGGTCGCGCGCGGCCAGCTTACCGCCCACGGCCTGTCCCGTCGCAGTGGTCCCCGGCAGGCTGCTCGCACGTCCGCGCTGGCGGCATTGTTCCTGGATATCGTCGGGTGGGGCGTGGGCCAGGGGGCCAGCGATGTGCATATCAACATCAACCAGCGACGCGAGGGGTGCGAGGTCCGCTACACCATCCACGGGGAATACGTCGTTGCCGAACGGTTCGCCGGACTGTCCAACGCCACCTTGCTCGAAGTGCTGGCGGTGGCATGGATGGATGTCCGCGGGGGCAATGGCGCGGTGTTCGATCCTGCGCTCGAGCAACAGGGGCGCATCGCGCTGGAATTGGCCGGCGTCCCCGTGGTGCTGCGGTGGGCGTCGCTGGCCACCGATGCGGGGCCCTCGGTATGCCTGCGCATACTGCGGCTGGATGCCACGGGCGGCAGCGATCTGCGCGCGCTCGGCTATCTTCCGGGCCAGGTGGCCACGTTGCTCGGCGCGCGCGAGCGCGAGGGCGGGGCCATCGTGCTGGCCGGTGTGGTCGGGGCCGGCAAGTCCACCACGCTTGCTGCGCTCATGCGCGGCATTGCCCCGACCCGCAAAGTCATCACGCTGGAAGACCCGGTCGAATACGTCATCGGCAATGCGCTGCAGAACAGCCTGGGTGGCTCCCTGACCGCATCCGGCTGGCCGGCATTCGATGCCAAGCTCAAGACCATCAAGCGTTCAGCCTTGAACGATCTGCTCATTGGCGAAATACGCGACGTCGACACCGGGCGCGCCTTCATGGACCTGGCCAGTTCGGGCATCAGCCTGTACGCCACGACGCACGCCGGGTCGGCGGCGATGATTCCGGAGCGCCTCGCCTCGGATGCCATCGGCGTTTCGCGCGAGTTGCTGGCCGCGCCCGGCATCCTCAAACTGCTGGTCTACCAGACCCTGCTGCCCAGGTTGTGCCCGGCCTGCGCCTGGCCCGCGGCGCAACTCTGGGGGACAGCGCAGCGGCGTCATGCTCCGCACGAAGCCGAGCATTGGCGGGTCTGGATGGCGGCACTCGAGCGGACCTTCCTGCTGGACGTGGCCGCACTCAAGGTGCGTAATCCGGACGGCTGCGCCGAGTGCCGTCGGCCGCAGATGCCCGAACTCAACGGCACGATCGGCCGCAGCGTGGCGGCGGAAATGATCGAACCTGAACACGCCGCAGGCTTCCTGGACTGTGTGCGCAAGCGGGATTACGCGCCGCTGCGTCCCCCGGCAAGACCCTTGCCGGACGCTTCCTGGCGTGACGAGGCCACTCGGGGCGCCAAGGCACTCAACAGTGCCCTGTTCAAGGCAGCCCAGGGTGAGGTGGACCCCCGGGCCTTGCTGCGTCGTTTCGACCTGGGCTTGTGCCAGGCGGCCGCGGTCGCGCCGGAGACCACCCATGGCTGAGCTCGTGCCGCAGGCGGTCTCCTGGCACCGCCGCTTCCACGCCGGCCTGGGGCTGCGATGGGATGCCTGGCGCTTCTTGCCGCACCGTGCCGATTACTACGAGTACCTCGCCGACCTGATCGATGGCCTGCAGGGCCGCCGGACCTTGCGCGATCTGTTCGAGGACGACGCGCGTCGCTATGGGCCTGGCTCGTCGCGCGGCCGCCTGTCGCAGTACTGGGCTGCGGCCTATCAAGACGTCGGCGGAGACCTGGGGGCGGCCTGGCAGGGCACCTTGCCCACGTCGGAATGCCTGCTGCTGGCCTGTGTGCAGCAAGAGGGCGGCGATCTTGCCGCCGCGTTGCGCGATCTGGCGCGAGCGGCCAGGCTGGCTGCCGAGGCGCGTTTTGCCCTTGTGTCCACGGCGGCCGCCGGCGTGGTCGCCGCTGCCGTGGCGCTCGCCATGCTTTGCGCGATTCCGCTGTTCACCGCGCCGCGCCTGCAGCAGGTATTCCAGGCGTTGCCGGCCGAAGACTACGGCCGGCAGACCCGGGCCTTGTTCGCATTGGCGGCGGCTGCTCGCCATTGGTTGGTGCCTTGGCTGGTCATGGTGGCGGGCCTCGGAGGGCTGACCCTGTGGTCGTTGCCCCATTACACCGGCGCCGCCCGGGCCTGGCTGGACAGGCGATTGATCTGGCGTCTGCACCGGGATTTCCACGCCATCCGGTTTCTTTCCTTGCTGGCGGTGCTGGTGCGCCAGCATGGCGCTGCCGATACGCGGCTTCGGCGCGCGCTCACCGTACAGGGGCGTGGCGCGCCCGCGTGGCTGGCCATGCACCTGGAACGCATGCTGATGCGTATCGATGGCGGTGCCACCGATGCCCAGATCTTCGATACGGGCCTGCTGGACCCCGAAACCTGGTGGTTCATGGCGGACATGATGGGGGCGTTGGGCATGGAAGCGGGCCTTGAACGCGTCCGGCTCCGGGTCGAAACACGGTTGCTGGCGCGGGTGCGGCTGCAGGCCGCCGTGCTGCGTTGGGCATTGCTGATCGGCTCGGTCGCCACGGCTTTGGGCATCACGTTGTGGCATTACGCGGTCATAGACGAATTGCGCCTGGCGCTCACGAATTTCTACGCCAGCCGCTGATTGCGGCCAGGCTCATTGCGGTAGCGGTTTTTTTTCACCATGGAGAGGCGAATGGAACAGTGCAGGGCAGGCATCGCGGGCGGCGGGCGCGAGCGAGGGTTTTCGTTGGTGGAGGTGTCCATCGTCACGGCGATCGTCCTATTGATCGCCATTGTCGGCATCCCGGCCATCGGCAGTTACGTCATCGAAAACAAGGTACCCAAGGTAGCCGAGGAGTTGCAGCGCTTCATCGTCAGCATGCGGGTCAACGCGCAGGGCGGCGGCATCACGCCCTATGCCGGGCTGGATACGGGCGCCATGGCCAATATGCTGCGCGATTCCAGCGTGTTGTCGGTGCAGGGCACGGGCGCCTCGGCTCGCATCGCACACGGCCTGGGGGGAAGCGGAACGGGCAGCAGCGGGGTCGTCCGGGTCGCTGCGGCGTCGCTGGACGGTGCGGGGGTAGGGGCGGCGTTCACGGTCACCTTGAACAACGTCAGCAATGCGGCTTGCCCGGCGTTGGCCTCCGTATTGCAGCGCGTGTCCGAGGTCATTTCGATCGAGGGCGACAACGGCTCCGGCGTGGTCAAGAATGCCCTGGCCGTGCCCGCCATTCCCTACCGCGCGGCGTTGGCCCAGACCCGCTGCAGCCAGGGTGACACCAACACATTCGTGTTCACCGCCAAATGAACAGGTACGCGAAGTCCGGGGGCACAGGGTGCGGGCACCATCGCAGGCCTGGCGGGAACGCCGGGCAAACGTCGGCGGGGCAGGGCGGATTCTCCCTGCTTGAATTGGCCCTGGCGTTGGCATTGACGGCCATGATCGCGATCTGGGCATCCAGCCAGGTGGCACACCGCATCGAGGACTCCGCCGCACGCGCCACCGGTGTCTGGCTGGCCCAGGTGCGAGCCGCGATGGAGCAGACGCTGTTGCGACATTTCGACGCCTGGGCCGCGGGTCAGGTGCCGACGGCAGGGGACGGGTCTGCCCTGTTCGCTGATTCCTTGGCGCCGACGCTTGATGAACTGCGCCGGGTCGGCGCGTTGCCGGCCGGTTTCCCCGCGCAGTCAGCTCTGGCCTTTGGCGTACAGGTCCGGATCGTGCGCACGGCGACGTGCCCCGGGCAACCTTGCCGTCTCGATGCCCTGGTCTTTGCCGACCGGCCATTATTGAAACCGGGGACGCAATATCCCGACCTGGCTGCCATCGCGGTGGTGATCGAGTCCGCGGGCGGCTATGGCGGCGCGGTGTGGCCAACGGCGCCCGCCGCGTTGCGGGGCACCGCTTTCAACTTCGACAACCCCGCCGCACCGGGTGCACCGACCTATCCGCCGGGTACCGTCGTGTCGTGGGCGGGCCTGGAACGTTCCGAGGCAGACAAATACGTCAAACTGCGTGACGCCCGGGATCCGGACCTGCAGGGCAACCTGACGGTTGCCGGTCGGCTGCGAGGGGGCGAATACCTGGAATTGCAGGGGCAGGCACGCCTGGGCCAGGACTGCCACGGGGTGCCTGCGGGCATTGCCCGTGCGCAATCCGGAGAACTGCTGAGTTGCCAGGCAGGGCTGTGGCAGCAGGCCAGTGGGGGTGATTTTGGCGGCGCATTCAGCCTTAACCATCCCCGAGGGTGCGTCCAGCAAAGCGGTGAATCCACGGCCAACCCGCGCACGGGCGCCTGCAGTTGTCCGCCGGGGTACTCGGCAGTGCTGGTGTCGGCGGGGGGCGTCTGGGATGCCGAGGTGGGCTGGACCATGGGGTACGTCTGCATGCGCTGAGGGCAGGCGGGCCTGGCAGCGCAAGCCGCCGACTACCCTCTATAATCAACGATTCGCCTAAATCCTGCTTCATCCAAGATGAAATCCTCCGAGATTCGCCAGCAGTTCCTGCAATTCTTCAAGTCCAAGGGACACACCATCGTTCCTTCGTCGTCGCTCGTGCCGGGCAACGATCCGACCCTGCTCTTTACCAATTCGGGCATGGTCCAGTTCAAGGACGTGTTCACAGGCAAGGAATCGCGGTCGTATACGCGGGCCACGTCGTCGCAGCGCAGCGTGCGCGCGGGCGGCAAGCACAACGACCTGGAGAACGTGGGCTACACCGCCCGCCACCATACGTTCTTCGAAATGCTGGGCAATTTCAGCTTCGGCGACTACTTCAAGCGCGACGCCATCCAGTACGCCTGGGAGCTGCTCACGCAGGTCTACAAGCTGCCCGCTGAAAAGCTCTGGGTCACCGTCTACCAGGAAGACGACGAAGCCTACGACATCTGGGCCAAGGAAGTCGGCGTGCCGGCCGAGCGCATCATCCGCATCGGCGACAACAAGGGCGCCCGCTATGCCTCGGACAACTTCTGGCAGATGGCCGACACCGGTCCCTGCGGTCCCTGCTCGGAAATCTTCTACGACCACGGTCCCGACATCTGGGGCGGCCCCCCGGGATCGCCCGAAGAAGACGGCGACCGCTACATCGAAATCTGGAACCTGGTGTTCATGCAGTTCGAGCGCGATGCCGCCGGCAACATGCCGCGCCTGCCGCGCCCCTGTGTCGACACCGGGATGGGCCTGGAACGCATTGCCGCCGTGCTGCAGGGTGTGCACTCCAACTACGAAATCGACCTGTTCCAGCACCTGATTGCCGCCGCCGCTCGCGAAACGGGCGTCAAGGATCTGGAAAACAATTCGCTCAAGGTCATCGCCGACCACATCCGCGCCTGCTCGTTCCTGATCGTCGACGGCGTGATCCCCAGCAACGAAGGTCGCGGCTACGTGCTGCGCCGCATCGTGCGCCGTGCGCTGCGTCACGGCTACAAGCTGGGCCAGACCAAGCCGTTCTTCTATCGTTTGGTGCCCGACCTGGTCGCCGAAATGGGCGAAGCCTACCCCGAGCTGGCCGCCACGGCCGAGCGCGTGGCGCAGGTGCTCAAGCAGGAAGAAGAGCGTTTCGGCGAAACCCTCGAACACGGCATGCGCATCCTGGACACCGCCCTGGCCAACGTGCCCAAGGGTGGCCAACTGGATGGCACTACGCTGTTCACGCTGTACGACACCTACGGCTTCCCGGTGGACCTTACCGCCGACATCTGCCGCGAGCGCGAGGTCGATGTCGACATGGCCGGCTTCGAAGTCGCCATGGAACGCCAGCGCGATCAGGCGCGCGCCGCCGGCAAATTCAAGATGGCCGAAGGCCTCAGCTACGAGGGCGCCGAAACGCGCTTCGAGGGCTACGAAAAGCTCGAGCTCGACAACGTCAAGGTTACCGCCCTGTACGTCGATGGCACCCAGGTCAAGCAGGTCCAGGCTGGCCAAAGCGCCGTCGTGGTGCTGGATGCCACCCCGTTCTACGCCGAGTCCGGCGGCCAGGTGGGCGACACCGGCCTGCTCGAAGCTGCGGGCGTACGCTTTGCGGTCGCCGACACCCTGAAGATCCAATCCGGCGTGTTCGGTCATCACGGCACCCTCGAAGAGGGCACGCTGTCGGTGGGCGATACCCTGTTGGCGCGCGTGGACGCGGTGCGCCGCGCCCGCACCGTGCGCAACCACTCCGCCACCCACCTGATGCACAAGGCCTTGCGCCAGGTGCTGGGCGCCCATGTGCAGCAGCGTGGCTCGCTGGTCGATCCCGACAAGACGCGTTTCGACTTCGCGCAAGATGCTCCCCTGACTGCCGAGCAGATCGCGCGCGTCGAAGCCATCGTCAACGCCGAAGTCCTGGCCAACCAGCCCACCGTGGCCCAGGTCATGGCCTACGACGACGCGGTCAAGGGCGGCGCCATGGCGCTGTTCGGCGAAAAATACGGCGACACGGTGCGCGTGCTTGATATCGGCTTCTCGCGCGAACTGTGCGGCGGCACCCACGTCAGCCGCACCGGCGACATCGGCCTGTTCAAGATCGTGTCCGAAGGCGGCGTGGCTGCCGGCGTGCGCCGTATCGAGGCCATCACGGGCGACAACGCCCTGGCCTGGGTGCAGAACCAGAATGCCTTGCTGACCCAGGTGGCCGGCATGCTGCGCAGCACGCCCGCCGACCTGCCGGCCCGCATCGCCCAGGTGCAGGACCAGGTCAAGCAGCTCGAAAAAGACCTCGAGCAATCGCGCAACAAGCTGGCTGCCAGCGCCGGCAACGACCTGGCCAGCAGCGCCGCGGTCGAGGTCAAGGGCATCAAGGTCCTGGCCGCGGGTATCGGCGATGTCGATCCCAAGGCCCTGCGCGGCATGGTCGACAACCTGAAAGACCGCCTCAAGCCCGCAGTCGTGCTGCTCGCCACCGGCTCGGCCGATGGCAAGATCAGCGTGGTGGGTGGCGTGACCGCCGACCTGACCGACCGCATCAAGGCCGGCGACCTGGTCGGCTTTGTCGCCAGCCAGGTGGGCGGCAAGGGCGGCGGCCGCCCCGACATGGCCATGGGCGGCGGCACCGACATCGCGGCCCTGCCGGCCGCGATCGCCAGCGTGCAGAAGTGGGTCGATGAGCGTCTCTGACATGGTTGCCGAATCCGGCGCACAGGCGCTGTCCTTCGACCAGGATGTGGATGCCAGCGGGCTGACCTGCCCGCTGCCCATCCTGCGTGCCAAGAAGGCCTTGGCGCAGATGGAGAGCGGTCAGGTGCTGCGCGTCATCACCACCGACCGCAACGCCATCCGCGACTTCCAGGCCTTTTGTCGCCAGACAGGCAATGCGCTGGTTGCGCAGCACGAAACCGACGGCCGCGGCGTGCACTATTTGCGGCGCCGTTAGGCATGTTGCGCCCCCAATAAAAAGGCCAGCCTGCGAAGGCTGGCCTTTTTATTGGCGGGCAACGGCCTACTTGTGGATCGCCGCTGCCACGGCCTGGGTAATGGTGAAGTCCACCAGGTCGCCTTCCTTCAGTTGCGCCAGGCGGGCCTGCATGGCGGGGTCTTGGACCTGGATGGTGCGAAGGCCGCCCTGCGGGCCTTTCAGCGTGACCAGGTTGGCGCTTTTATTGATATGCCAGATCTCGGCCGTGATGCGGGTTTGTCGGCCGGCCGCGCCACCGGGCTTGGCGCCCTTGGCGCTGCGGGTGGCGGCTGTGTCGGTGACCACTTCAGGGGCGCCCGAACCGGCGGGGCGCACGTCGACGGCCACCGATTCGTAGTAATCCAGTGTCAGCGTGTCGCCTGGCTTGATCTGCTTGAAGTTGCGCACGTCCGGTCCGGCCTGGACATCGACGACATTGCCGTTGGCGCCTTGCAGCGTGATGGTCCGGGTGGCGGGGTCTACCGCCGTGACTTTGCCTGTGGCGGTGGTCAGCGCCGCGCCGAGCACCCGGGCCGACGCCGCCAGCGGCATCGCCAGCATGCCCGCCAGCAAACCTGTCAAAGCCAGCCGTGCGACAGGGGTGAAGACAGCTTTACGGTTCTTCATGTTGCACCCTCCGGAAGAGGAAGTTTGAGGGAAACGCCGATTTCTGCAATCAGGTATATTCTTCAAACGCGCTGACAGGCAGCACAGGGGTGCCCGACGGGCTACACTCTGTCTGCGGCGGGCTCCGGCCCGTATTTAGGGATTTCTAGAATACCCGCATGTGGTGTTTTAGAACACAAATCCCGCGCGACTCCCGATTTTTCAGCACCTGCATTTGCCAGCCGGCTTCTTTAAGTGCTAGAATTTCCCGTTTTTCACAACTAATTCAAGGGATTACCTATGGTGGTGATTCGCCTGGCCCGCGGTGGGTCCAAGAAGCGTCCGTTCTACAACCTGGTGGCCACCGATTCGCGTAACCGTCGCGACGGCCGTTTCATCGAGCGCGTGGGTTTCTACAACCCCGTTGCCAACGAAGGTACGGAAAACCTGCGCATTGCGCTGGATCGCGTGCAGCACTGGACCAGCAACGGCGCCCAGCTGTCGCCGGCTGTCGAGCGTCTGGTCAAAGACTACTCGGCCAAGGTTTCCGCCGCGGCTTGATTGCCCGCGTCGTTTAGCCTGAACCCTGCTAGTTTTTACTACGCTAGATAAAACCGACTGCCCGATACATGTCTGATGCCGCAACTTCCAACGCGGCGCCTGCGGACTTGATCGAGCTGGGCCGCATCACTGCGGCCTACGGTGTGAAAGGCTGGGTCAAGGTGCAGCCGCATTCGGCCAACGCCGAAGTGCTGCTCTCAGCTTCTCAATGGTGGTTGACTCGCCCTGTGCCTGAATTGGCGCGGGGCGCTGTCGCGTCTGCGCCTGTCGCATACAAGGTCGTGCAAGCCCGTTCGCAAGGTGCCACCGTGGTGGCCCAGTTGAGCGGCATCGCCGATCGTGACCAGGCCGAAGCCCTGCGCGGTTTTTCCGTGCAGGCGCCGCGGGGTTCCTTCCCTGCGCCCGAAGAAGACGAATACTACTGGGTGGATCTCATTGGCTGCTCGCTGTACACCACGGCGAGCGGCGAATCCGCGCTCATCGGCGTGGTGGACGAAGTCCTTGATAACGGCGCTCATGCCGTCTTGAAGGTCTTGTGCCAGAAGGTGGGGGCCGATGGTCCCGAAACCCTTCTGAACGCCAAGGGAAAGCCCGCCGAAATGCTCGTTCCGTTCGTACGCGCGCACATACACGCTGTCGACCTGGCCGCTCGCCGCATCGATAGCGACTGGCCCGCGGATCTCTGATGCGCATTGACGTCGTTACGCTCTTTCCCGAAATGTTCGGGGTGGTGCGCGACCTGGGTGTCACCGGCCGGGCGCATGCCCAGGGCCGGTGGTCCCTGCATGCCTGGAATCCGCGCGATTTCACGCACGATATACACCGCACTGTGGACGACCGCCCTTATGGCGGCGGCCCCGGCATGGTGATGATGGCGGCCCCGCTCGAGGCCGCCGTCGGCGCTGCCCAAGCCGCGCGCGCGGCGCAAGGCCTGGCGCCGGCCCCCGTGGCGCTGCTGGCGCCCGTGGGCAAGCGCTACGACCAGGCAGGCGCCGAGGCCCTGGCCGCCAGCGATGGCTTGATCCTTATCTGTGGCCGCTACGAAGGCGTCGACCAACGCTTCATCGAGCGCTGCGTCACGCATGAAATCTCGTTGGGCGACTTCGTCTTGTCCGGCGGCGAAATCGCGGCGCTTGCCGTCATCGACGCCGCCGTGCGCTTGTTGCCCGGCGTCCTGAACGACGGCGATTCTGCCCTGCAGGATTCCTTCAACGACACCTTGTCCGGCTTGCTGGACAGCCCGCATTACACGCGGCCCGAGGTGTACGAGGGCGCATCCGTGCCCGCGCCGTTGCTCAGCGGCCACCACGCGAATATCGCGCGCTGGCGCCGCGAGCGTTCGCTGGCGCTGACAGTCACCCGCCGGCCTGAACTCATCGAGTCGGCCCGCGCACAAGGCTGGCTGACCCTGGCCGACGAGCGTTACCTGGCCGAGCTGGCCGGCGAACCCTTGCCCGAGCCGAAGAAAAAGCGCCGTTTCTCCAAGCCCAAGACGGCGTGATTCGTTGCGGTGCGCCATGCCGGCGCACGCGTAGTCCTGCCATGGCTCGAGAGGGCCGCGCGGCAGGGCGCCCTGGTGTTTGACCCTCTAATCCGCATTGCCCCACCGCTAGGGATGTTCCTAGGTTGTGGCGCTTTCCCGTGCTCCTTAGTATTGAAAATTATATAAAAATGAAATTTTCACATGAGCCGATCCTCTTCCTCGTTGCGTGTGGATTCGCCGCTGCCCAAGCCGGCCGCGTTGGCGGGGCGTCCCGAGTCCGCGGTGGATCTCTGGCTGGGCCAGCAACTGCGTCAGTTGCGCAAGGGCCAGGGCCGCTCGCTGGCTGATGTGGCCCAGGCCTGCGGGATGTCGCTGGGCCTGCTCAGCCAGATCGAGCGGGGCCTGAGTTCCGCCTCGGTCAAGACGCTGCACCAATTGGCGCGGGAGTTCGGCGTGTCGGTCAACGCCTTGCTGCGTAACGCCGAGCACACCGAAGGCGAAGACGGCGGCCGGGTCGCCCGGGCCGGCACGCACCGCTACATCGACTTGCGCGAGAAAGGCATCGTCAAAGAGATGTATACGCCGCCGGCCTGCCACAGCATGGATCTGTGCCGCTGCACCATCGAGCCGGGTGGTTCGACCGGTAACGAGCTTTTCGTGACGGGGCAGGGTGAGCAGATCGGCGTGGTGCTCAAGGGCTCGCTTGAGCTGTGGGTGGGCGACCGCGTCGTCCTGCTCAACGAGGGCGACAGCTTTTGCTATGCCAGCAGCACGCCGCGGCGCTGGCGCAATCCCGGGTCGCAGGCGACCGAGGTCATCTGGGCCATTTCCAATATCACTCAAGCCGCGGGGGACGAGACGCAACGGGCGCGTTGAGCGCGCGGGCAGTAAAGCGGCGCGATGACACTGGGGATCATCCGCCTTCCAGGCAGCGCCTGGAACTCTTTGCCACGATGAGGAAATGTCATGAAATTCAAGACTCTGGTTGTCTCTGTATTTGCAGCATTGTCCACGGCCGCGGGCGCGCAGGCCCAAACGGTGGTGAAAGTGGGCTCGACGCCCACCGGCAGCCCGTTCACGTTTCTCGATACCAAGACCAACAGCATAGAAGGCGTGATGGTCGACATCGTGAAGGCGGTCGGCAAAGAGGCGGGGTTCGAGGTGCAGATCGAGCCCATGGCCTTTTCCGCGCTGATCGGTTCGCTCACGTCCAAGCGCATCGACATTGTCTCGGCGGCCATGTTCATCACGCCGCAGCGCCAACAGGTGGTGAGCTTTTCCGAGCCCGTGTATCGCTACGGCGAAGGGTTGATGGTGCTCAAGACCGACAACAAGGAATACAAGTCCTTCGCCGACATGCAGGGCATGACGGTGGGCGTGCAGGTGGGCACCGCCTTTGTCGAACCCATCCAGAAAAGCGGTGTTTTCAAGGAAGTGAAGCTCTACGACAACCCGCCTGACATGATGCGCGACGCCAACGCCGGCCGCATCCAGGGCGGCTTCATGGACTTCCCCATCGCCGCCTACATCCTGACCCAGGGCAACTATCCCAACCTGAAAATGGCGCAGTCCTACCAGCCTACCGTCATGGGCAGCCTGGGGCTGGCCACGCGCAAGGACGACACGGCCTTGCTGGACCGCATCAACAAGGCGCTGGTCAAGCTGAAGGCGGACGGCTCCATCGACCGCATCCTGAAGAAGTGGGGCCTGGGCGCCTGACGCCGGGTTGAGGGTGGGGCCGCCGGGGCATGCGCCCGACCTGCGTGCATCGTGCGCGCGGGCGGGCCGGGCACGGCCGGCGCCCGCGAGCGCAGTCTTGTTGGGGTGATGAAGCATGACGGAATTCTTCAAGGACGCGGCGGAATACCTGCCGATATTGCTGCAAGGCGCCAAGCTCACCATCCTGGTGACGCTGGGTTCGCTGGCCTTGTCGACGGTGCTGGGGCTGGTGTGGGCGCTGATGCGCGTCTCGGGCAACAAGTACCTGGCCAAATTCAGCGCGGGCGTGATCAACCTGCTGCGCGGCATCCCGATCATCGTGCTGCTGTTCTACATCTACTTCGTCATGCCGGACATGGGGGTGTCGCTGACGGCCGTGCAGGCCGCCATCATCGGCCTTGGTGTGGCGTATTCGGCCTACCAGGCCGAGAACTTCCGCGCGGGCATCGAGGCCATCGACCGCGGGCAGATCGAAGCCGCCATGGCCATGGGCATGAGCTGGAGCCTGACCATGCGCCGCGTGGTGCTGCCGCAGGCCGTCAAGATCGTGCTGCCGCCGTACGGCAACATCATGATCATGATGCTCAAGGATTCGTCGCAGGCCTCCACCATCACGGTCGCCGAACTGGCCTTGCAGGGCAAGCTGATTGCGGTGTCCACCTTCAAGAACGCCACGGTGTTTTCGCTGGTGGCGCTGATGTACCTGGTGATGTGCGTGCCGCTGATCCTGCTGGTGCGCCACCTGGAAAAAAGGAGTGCCGCCAAATGATCGAACTCAAGGGGGTACGCAAGAGCTTCGGTTCGCTAGAGGTGCTCAAGGGCATCGACGCCGAAGTCACCAAGGGCGAGGTCGTTTGCGTCATCGGGCCGTCCGGTTCGGGCAAGTCCACCATCCTGCGCTGCATCAACGGCCTGGAACGCTATAACGCCGGCAGCATCACCGTGGATGGCGAGCGGGTGGACTGCGATGCCGCGTCCATCGTGTCGATCCGCACGCAGGTGGCGATGGTGTTCCAGCGCTTCAACCTGTTTCCCCACCGAACTGCGCTGGAAAACGTGGTGGAGGGGCCGATCTACGTGAAGCACGAGCCGCGCGCGCAGGCGCTGGAATGGGGGCGCGAGCTGCTGGCCAGCGTCGGACTGGCCGACAAGGCCGACGCCCATCCGCCGCAGCTGTCCGGCGGCCAGCAGCAGCGCGTCGCGATTGCCCGCGCGCTGGCCATGCGGCCCAAGGCCATCCTGTTCGACGAGCCGACCTCGGCGCTGGACCCGGAACTGGTCGGCGACGTGCTGGGCGTGATGCGCAAGCTGGCCGAAGCGGGCATGACGATGGTGGTCGTGACGCACGAGATGAGTTTCGCTCGCGAAGTCGCGGACCGCGTCATGTTCTTCGACGGCGGCGTGATCGTGGAGCAGGGCGCCGCCCGTGAAGTGCTGAATCATCCGCAGCACCCCCGCACGCAGGACTTCCTGCGCCGCGTGCTGCACCCCATGTAAGGAACCGCCATGCCGCAGACGCCGTTTCCCCTGTCCCCGTCGCTGTGGGCCGCCACGGCCGCGCCGCCGCCTGACACCCAGCCGCTCGTGCAATCGACCCAGGCCGACGTGCTGGTCGTGGGCGGCGGCTATGCCGGCCTGAGCACCGCGCTGCACCTGGCCGAGCAGGGCGTGCGCACGGTCCTGCTGGAAGCGCGCGAAATCGGTTTCGGCGGCTCGGGGCGCAACGGCGGTCAGGTCATTCCGGGCCTGAAATACGATCCGGACGCGCTGGTCGCCATGTTCGGCGCCGAGGCGGGCGAACGCCTGGTGCGCTTTGCCGGGGCGACGGCGGATTCGGTGTTCAACCTGATCGAGCGCCACGCGATGGACGTGCCGCATGTGCGCCAGGGCTGGATCCAGGGGGCGCACAATGCCGCCGCGCTGAACCTGGCACATGCCCGTGCGGCGCAGTGGGCCCGCCATGGCGCCGATGCGCAACCGCTGGACAAGGCCGAAGTCGCGCGCCTGATCGGCACCGACCGATACCTGGGGGGTTGGGTGGACCGGCGCGCGGGCGCCATACAGCCCCTGAGCTACGCACGCGGCCTGGCCCGGGCGGCCCTGAATGCCGGCGCCGTGATCCACACCGACACGCCTGTCACCGGGTTGCGCCGGGACGGCGGCAGATGGACCGCTACCACGGCCCGCGGCGCGACCGTCATTGCCGACCGCGTGGTGATGTGCACCAACGCCTATGGCGCTGACCTGCTGCCCGGGCTGAAAACTTCGATCATCGACGCCAATACCTTCCAGGTCGCCACGGCGCCGCTGCCCGAGCAACTGCGTGCGGGCATCTTCCCGCAAGGCCACGTCACCTCGGATACGCGCAATCTGCTGCTGTACTTCCGGCTGGACCACCAGGGCCGGCTGCTGATGGGCGGCCGCGGTCCGTTCCGCGAACCCAAAGGGCCCGAGGACTGGGCGCACCTGGAGCGGGTGATGGTCAAGATGTTCCCGCAGGTGGCGGGCGCCTCCTTCGAATACCGTTGGTGCGGGCGGGTCGCCATCACGAGGGACTACCTGCCTCATCTGCACGAACCCGAACCCGGTCTGCTGGTGGATATCGGGTGCCAGGGGCGTGGTGTGGGCCTGCAGACCAGCATGGGCCGCGCCATGGCGCAGTACGTGGTCAGCGGCGACGCCAAGGCGCTGCCGGTGCCCTTGTCGCCCGTAACGCCATTCCCGCTCTATGGCCTGCGCAGGCTGTACGTGAACGCTGTCGTCACCTGGTATCGAATGACCGACGGCGGGGTCTAGACTGGCGGGCGCGGCAGGCACGCCAGATCGGGCGCAGGGCAGCCGCGCAAAGAAAAAAGCCCCGGACCGGGGCCGGGGCTTCGAGGGGGGGGGGCGTCAGGCGTGATGCCCGCCAGGCATCAATTGCCCAGTTTGCCGCGTTGTTCGCGCACCTTCTGCAGCGTCTCGCCGAACTGCGCGACGCGGGCCTTTTCCTGTTCGACCACGGCCGCCGGGGCGCGCTCGACGAAGCTGGCGTTGGACAGCTTGCCGTTGGCCTTGGCGATCTCGCCTTCCAGGCGCGCGATTTCCTTGTCCAGGCGGATGCGTTCGGCCGCCACGTCGACTTCGACGTGCAGCATCAGGCGGCTGGCGCCCACCACCTGCACCGGCGCGCCGGCATCGGGCAGGACGTCCAGCACGTCGACCTGGCTCAGCTTGGCCAGCGCGGCCAGGTAAGGCGCGTTGCGGGTCAGCGTGGGCGCGTCGCCCTGGGCGCACAGCGGCACCTTCTGGGCGGGCGAGAGGTTCATCTCGCCGCGCAGCGCGCGCACGGCTTCGACCTGGGCCTTCAGTTCGGCCACATCGGCTTCGGCGGCGGTGTCCACGGCGGCCGGGTTGGCCTGCGGGTAGGGCTGCACGCTGACGCTGTCGGCGACGCCTTCCTTGCGCTTGCCGGCCACGATCGAGACCTTCTGCCACAGTTCTTCGGTGATGAACGGAATGATGGGGTGGGCCAGGCGCAGCACGCCTTCCAGCACGCGGATCAGCGTGCGGCGGGTGCCCAGCTGCTGGGCCGGCGTGCCCGTCTGGATCTGCACCTTGGCCAGCTCCAGGTACCAGTCGCAGTATTCGTCCCAGACGTAGCGGTACAGCGCATTGGCGATGTTGTCGAAGCGGTAGTCGGCAAAGCCGCGCGCCACGTCGGCTTCCAGGGCCTGCAGCTGGCTGACGATCCAGCGGTCCACGAACGACAGTTCGCCGGTTTCCGTGCCGGTGAGGTCATGGCCTTCGGTGTTCATCAGCACGAAGCGGGTGGCGTTCCAGAGCTTGTTGCAGAAGTTCCGGTAGCCTTCGCAGCGCTTCAGGTCGAAGTTGATGTTGCGGCCCAGCGTGGCGTAGGCGGCCATGGTGAAGCGCAGCGCGTCGGTGCCAAAGGCCGGGATGCCGTCCGGGTATTGGCGGCGCGTGGCCTTTTCGATGCTGCCGGCCTGCTTGGGGTTCATCAGGCCATACGTGCGTTTGGCCACCAGGCCGTCCAGGTCGATGCCGTCGATGAGGTCGACCGGGTCGAGCGTGTTGCCCTTGGACTTGCTCATCTTCTGGCCGTCCGCGTCGCGAATCAGGCCATGCACGTAGACGTGCTTGAACGGGATCTGGCCGGTCAGGTGCGTGGTCAGCATGACCATGCGGGCGACCCAGAAGAAGATGATGTCAAAGCCCGTGACCAGCACGCTGGACGGCAGGTAGCGTTCCAGGTCGGCCGTCTTGTCGGGCCAGCCCAGGGTGGTGAAGGGCACCAGGCCCGACGAGAACCAGGTGTCCAGCACGTCCGGGTCACGCGTGAGCGCGCCCGTCACGCCGGCGGCGCGCGCCTGCGCTTCGGCTTCGGCCTGGTCGTGTGCCACGAACACCTGGCCGTCTTCCGAGTACCAGGCGGGGATCTGGTGGCCCCACCACAACTGGCGCGAAATGCACCAGTCCTGGATGTTGTTCAGCCACTGGTTGTAGATGGTGGTCCAGTTGTCCGGGTAGAACTGGATGCGGCCATCGGCCACGACTTCCAGCGCCACTTCGGTGATGCTCTTGCCCGGGTTCAGCGTGCCTTCGGGGGCCGGCTTGCTCATGGCCACGAACCACTGGTCGGTCAGCATGGGTTCGAGCACGACGCCGGTGCGGTCGCCCTTGGGCTGCATCATCTTGTGCGGCTCGACCTTGACCAGGTAGCCGTCGGCTTCCAGCTGGGCCACGACGGCCTTGCGGGCCTCGTAGCGTTCCATGCCCTGGAACTGCTTGGGGCCGTTCTCGTTGATATGCGCATCCAGCGTGAAGATGACGATCAGCGGCAGATCGTGGCGCATCGCGCAGGCGTAGTCGTTGAAGTCGTGCGCGCCGGTGATCTTCACGCAGCCCGTGCCGAATTCGGGGTCGACGAAGTCATCCGCGATGATGGGGATGTTGCGGTCGCACAGCGGCAGTTCGACTTGCTTGCCGACCAGGTGCTTGTAGCGCGGGTCTTCGGGGTGCACGCACAGCGCGCCGTCGGCCAGCATGGTCTCGGGGCGGGTGGTGGCGATGGTCATGCCGCGCAGCGTCACCGTCTGGCCATCCTTGTCGACGATGGTCTGCGGGCCATCGACGAAGGGGTAGAGGATGTGCCACATGTGGCCGTCGGTTTCCTCAGACTGCACTTCCAGGTCGGACACGGCGGTCAGCAGCTTGGGGTCCCAGTTGACCAGGCGCTTGCCGCGGTAGATCAGGCCCTGTTTATGCAGGCGCACGAAGGTTTCCACCACGCCGCGCGACATGCGGTCGTCCATGGTGAAATATTCGCGCGGCCAGTCTGCCGAGGCGCCCAGGCGGCGCACCTGGCCGGTGATGGCGTTGCCCGACTTTTCCTTCCATTCCCAGACTTTTTCCACGAATTTTTCGCGGCCCAGGTCGTGCCGCGAAACCTTCTGGGCGTCCAGCTGTCTTTCAACCACGATCTGCGTGGCGATGCCGGCGTGGTCCGTCCCCGGAATGAATACGGTGTCGTCACCCAGCATGCGGTGGTAGCGCACCAGGCCGTCCATGATGGTCTGGTTGAATGCATGTCCCATGTGCAGCGTGCCCGTCACGTTGGGCGGCGGGAACTGGATGACGTAGGGCTTTGATTCCGTCCCTGTTTTTACGTGCGATCCGGCGGCGAAATACCCGCGCTTGTCCCACTCGGCATACCAGCGGGATTCGAGTTCGGCGGGTTCAAAGCTCTTGGAGAGTTCCTGGGAGTCGTTCGCGGGATTCGCGGCGTTCGGGGGAGCAGCTTGGGTCATTGCAGGGTTCCGGCAGACAGGGCGCCCGGTCGATGGATACGGGCAAGCAAACCGCTCATTTTAAGATGTAATGCGGTCGTATCGGCGTGTTAGAATACCGGGTTACTGTAAACCTTTTAGAAGTCCCTGAATTCATTGAAGTTTCGCCAAAATTTTGGGGGGCTCGAAGTTGGGGGCTAAAGGGTAGGCAGTGTCGAATCCCCGCCTGGGTCACAGGCGGCCGGGCCGGTCCGGGGCACGCAATCGTTCCGAACCGCTTCTCGCGCCCACAGCGCGATGTGGCTTGAAGGGTGACACCGACAAGCGCAGGCCGCGCCAGGCAATTATAGAAACCAGTCAGCAATCAGTTTTCGGAGTTCTCATGTCCATCCAACGCACCCTCTCGATCATCAAGCCCGACGCCGTCGCCAAGAACGTCATCGGCCAGATCGTCGGCCGCTTCGAACAAGCCGGCCTGAAGGTCATCGCCGCCCGCCTGGCCCAGCTGTCGCGCGCCGACGCCGAGCGTTTCTACGCCGTGCACAAAGAGCGCCCCTTCTTCAAGGACCTGGTTGACTTCATGATCTCCGGTCCCGTGTTCGTGCAAGTGCTGGAAGGCGAAGACGCCATCCAGAAGAACCGCGACCTGATGGGCGCCACGGACCCCAAGAAGGCCGCCCCGGGCACCATCCGCGCCGACTTCGCCGACAGCATCGACGCCAACGCCGTGCACGGCTCCGACGCCCCGGAAACGGCCGCCGTCGAAGTGGCTTTCTTCTTCCCCGAAATCAACATCCACAGCCGTTGATTTCCCGGAAATCGTTTTAGATATTCAGCTTTACCCAGGTCATGGAATCCGTCGAACGAATCAATCTGCTGGGGCTGGACGGCTCCGCCCTGTCCGAACTCGTCGGGCAGTGGGGCGGCAAGCCGTTTCGCGCCCGTCAGCTGCAGCGCTGGATGCACCAGCGCGGCGCCGATTCGTTCGACGCCATGACCGATCTGGCCCGGGATTTCCGCGGCCAGCTCGCATCGAATTGCCGCATCGAGGCCTTGCCCGTCAACATCGAGCAGCGCTCGACCGACGGCACCCGCAAGTGGCTGTTCGACGTGGGGCAGGGCAACGCCATCGAAACCGTCTTCATTCCCGAAGATGATCGCGGCACCCTGTGCATTTCCAGCCAGGCCGGCTGCGTGGTCAATTGCCGCTTCTGCTCGACCGGGCACCAGGGCTTCAACCGCAACCTGAAGACCAGCGAAATCATCGGCCAGCTGTGGTGGGCCAAGCGCGTGCTTGAAGCCGACATCGGCACGGCACGCCTCGAAGGCGCCCGCGCCACCGAAGACACCCGCGTCATCAGCAACGTGGTCATGATGGGCATGGGCGAACCCCTGCTCAACTACGACCAGGTCCTGCCCGCCTTGCGCCTGATGCTCGACGACAACGCCTACGGCCTGTCGCGCCGCCGCGTCACGGTGTCCACCTCGGGCGTGGTCCCCATGATGGACCGCCTCTCGCAAGACTGTCCGGTGGCATTGGCCGTATCGCTGCACGCGCCCAACGACGCGCTGCGCGACGAGCTCGTGCCGCTGAACAAGAAGTACCCCCTGAAGGAGCTGCTGGCCGCGTGCGAACGCTATCTGGCGTACGCGCCGCGCGACTTCATCACTTTCGAATACTGCATGCTGGACGGCATCAACGATACCGACCAGCACGCCAAAGAACTGATACACATTGCACGCCAGATTCGCTGCAAGCTCAATCTGATCCCGTTCAATCCCTTCCCCGCGTCCGGCCTGAAGCGCTCGTCTTCGGCGCGTGTCAAAGTGTTTGCCCAGCGCCTGATGGACGCCGGCATCATCACGACCGTACGCAAGACCCGGGGTGACGATATCGATGCCGCTTGTGGTCAACTGGCGGGAGAAGTGCGCGACCGTACCCGGATCACCGAACGGAACGCCGCGCAGCGCCAGACCATACCAATTAAACAGGTGCATGCATGACGCAGGATTTCGCTTCTGCAGTTTCAGAGACGTCCACGGGCGCCGCAAGCGGCTCGGGCAATGTGGGTTCGGCGCTGCGCACGCTGCGCCAGTCCAAGGGTTGGTCGCTCGATGAAGTGTCCAGCCGCATCAAGTTTTCCCCCAAGCAGATCGAAGCCCTTGAAAACGAGCAGTGGGCCGATCTGCCCACCGGCGTTTCGCTGCGCGGCCTGATCCGCAACTACGCCCGCCTGTTGGGCGCCGATTCCCAGGCCATCGTGGACTCGCTGGACCCCAAGGCCCGCGCCACCGGCCCCGTCAAGCTCAGCCCGGGTGCGCTGCATTCCGCGCATTCCATTCCCCAATCCAGCGCCGACGACGATCGCTCGTCGTCGACCTCCTGGGGCTGGCTGATCGCCATCGTGCTGGTGCTTGCCGCCGGCGTCGCCTATGCCTTCTGGCAGGGCTGGCTGCCGCAGCACTGGCTCGCGTTCGACTGGCTTCCCAAGCTGTCCAAGTAATTACCGGTTCCGCCGATGCAAGATTCCTCTCTGCCTTGCCAGGATGCGCCGCCGCCCGCGGTGGGCGCGGCTACCCGCCGTCACACACGTGCGGTGGCGGTCAAGTGGGGCGACCGCACGGTCATGGTGGGCGGCGACGCGCCCGTCGTGGTCCAGTCCATGACCAACACCGACACCGCCGACGCGATCGCCACGGCGATCCAGGTCAAGGAACTGGCGCTCGCCGGCTCCGAGCTGGTGCGCATCACGGTCAATACCCCCGAGGCGGCCAAGGAAGTCGTGGCCATCCGCGAACAGCTCGACCGCATGGGTGTCAATGTTCCCCTGGTCGGCGATTTCCACTACAACGGCCATAAGCTCCTGACGCAGTTTCCGGAATGCGCGCAGGCGCTGTCCAAGTACCGCATCAACCCGGGCAACATGGGCGGGGGCAAGCGTCGCGACGACAATTTCGCCCAGATGATCGAAGTGGCCTGCCGCTACGACAAGCCGGTGCGCATCGGCGTCAATTGGGGCAGCCTCGATCATGAACTGATGGCCCGCAAGATGGACGAGAACAGCCGGCGCGCCCAGCCCTGGGAAGCGCAGGCCGTCATGCGCGACGCCCTGGTCGTGTCCGCCATCAGCAATGCCCAGCGCGCCGAAGAACTCGGCCTGCGTCGCGATGCCATCATCCTGTCGTGCAAGGTCAGCCATGTGCAGGACCTGATCGCGGTCTACCGCGACCTGTCGGCGCGCTGCGACTACCCGCTGCACCTGGGCCTGACCGAAGCCGGCATGGGCAGCAAGGGCATCGTGGCGTCCACCGCCGCGCTGGCCGTGCTGCTGCAGCAGGGCATCGGCGACACCATCCGCATCTCGCTCACGCCCGAACCCGGCGGCGACCGCAGCCGCGAGGCCGTGGTGGCCCAGGAAATCCTGCAGACCATGGGTCTGCGGGCGTTCACGCCCATGGTGGTGGCCTGCCCCGGTTGCGGCCGCACCAGCAGCACGTTCTTCCAGGAACTGGCCGACAGCATCCAGTCCTACCTGCGCCGGCAGATGCCGGTCTGGCGGACGCAATACCCCGGCGTCGAAAGCATGAACGTCGCGGTCATGGGCTGTGTGGTCAACGGGCCTGGCGAAAGCCGCCACGCGGACATCGGCATCAGCCTGCCGGGCACCGGCGAGGTGCCGGCCGCGCCGGTATTCGTCGACGGCGAGCGCACGGTCACCCTGAAGGGCGACCATATCGCCGAAGAATTCCAGGCCATCGTTGAAGACTACGTCGCGCGTCGCTACGGCGCGCTCGCCTCTCATTAAAGAAAGGGTGTCGCCGCCAGCGCGCTTGCCAGCGCGTGATGCGGCATGATCAAGATGACTCAAGCTTTCCAGAAAGTCGCCGCCATCCGCGGCATGAATGACCTGCTGCCAGGGCCCAGCGCCCGCTGGGAGCAATTCGAGGAAATCGTGCGCGGCTGGCTGCGCGGCTACGGCTATCGCAATGTGCGTACGCCCGTGCTTGAGCATACGCGCCTGTTCACGCGCGGCATCGGCGAAGTGACGGACATCGTCGAAAAAGAGATGTACACCTTCACCGATGCGCTCAATGGCGAATCGCTCACCATGCGGCCCGAAATGACGGCCGGCATCGTGCGCGCCTCGATCGAGCACAACCTGCTGTACGACCGCCCGCAGCGCGTCTACTCCATCGGCCCCGTGTTCCGCCACGAGCGCCCGCAGCGCGGCCGCTACCGCCAGTTCCACCAGATCGACGTCGAAGCCCTGGGTTTCGCCGGCCCCGATGTCGACGCCGAACTCATCGTCATGTTGGCTCGCCTGTGGAAGCTGCTGGGCCTGACCGACGTACGCCTCGAGCTCAATTCGCTGGGCCAGCCGGCTGAGCGCGCCGCGCACCGCGCCGCCTTGATCGCCCACCTGGAAAAGCACGCCGACATCCTCGACGAAGACGGCAAGCGCCGCCTGTACACCAATCCGCTGCGCGTGCTGGACACGAAAAACCCCGCCATGCAGGAAATGGCTGACAGCGCCCCGCGCCTGTTCGACTTCCTGGGCGAGGAATCCCGCGCGCACTTCGACGGCGTCTGCCAGCGCCTGACCGATGCCGGCATCGAATACCGCCTTAACCCGCGCCTGGTGCGCGGGCTCGACTACTACAACCTGACCGTCTTCGAATGGGTCACCGACCGCCTGGGTTCCCAGGGCACGGTCTGCGGTGGCGGCCGCTACGACGGCCTGATCGAACTGCTGGGCGGCAAGGCCGCGCCCGCCGTCGGTTTCGCCATCGGCATGGAGCGCCTGCTCGATCTCTGGGAGCAGAGCGTGCAGGTCGATGCCCCGGCCGAATGCGACGTCTATGTGGTGCACCAGGGTGAAGACGCCCAGCGCCTGGCCGCCCGGGTCGGTGAAGACCTGCGCGATGCCGGCCTGTCGGTGGTCGTGCACGCCGGCTCGGCCAGCTTCAAGTCCCAATTCAAGCGCGCGGACGCCAGTGGCGCCCGGGTTGCGGTTATCCTTGGCGCCGATGAAGTGGCCTCGCAGACCGCCAGCGTCAAATTCCTGCGCGCCGACGCCCAGGGCGACGCCGCGCAGCAGCAAGTCCCGTTGGCGGCCTTGGCCGAAGTATTGAATCACAAGGGTTAGGCATGGCATACGATCTCGAAGAACAGGAAAAACTCGACGCCATCAAGGCGTGGTGGGCCCGCTACGGCACGCTGATGGTGTCGCTGCTGACGGCCGTGGTCGTGGCATGGGGCGGCTGGTGGGGCTGGAAGGCCTATCAATCGCACCGTGCCAACCAGGCCATGGGCTACTTCGAGGCCCTGGAAGACGCGGCCCGCCTGGGCGGGGCCGACTCCTCCGTGCGCATCAAGGCGGCCGCGGCCACCTTGCGCGACCAATACGGCTCCACCGGTTACGCCGCCCGTGGCGCCCTGGTGGCGGCCCAGGCGCTGCAAGCCCAGAAAGACATCGACGGCGCGCGCCAGCAGCTCGAATGGCTGGCAGGGCAGTCCAAGAACCCGTCCATGCAGGCCGTGGCGCGCCTGCGCCTGGCCGGCCTGCTGCTCGACCAGAAGCAATACGATGGCGCCCTGGCGCAGTTGAACAACGCGCCGGCGGCCTTCGCGGCCTTGTTTGCCGACCGCCGCGGCGATATTCTCGCTGCCCAAGGCAAGCGCGATGAAGCGCGTGCCGCATGGCAAAGCGCCATTGATGGCCTGGGTACGGCAAATCCGCTGACCCAGGTTGTGCAACTGAAACTGGATGCCCTGAGCGGAGCGTGACTGTAATGCGTAAATTTGCCTTTGGCCGTACGTGGCGTGGCGCGGTTTGCCTGTCGGGCTTGCTGGCCCTGGGTGGCTGCGGCCTGTTTTCCCATGATGACGGCCGTTACGA
The DNA here is from genome assembly GCF_052695805.1 of Achromobacter sp. NCFB-sbj8-Ac1-l. Taxonomy (NCBI): domain Bacteria; kingdom Pseudomonadati; phylum Pseudomonadota; class Betaproteobacteria; order Burkholderiales; family Alcaligenaceae; genus Achromobacter; species Achromobacter sp. NCFB-sbj8-Ac1-l. The sequence goes on from NZ_CP199812.1 coordinate 2,032,039, forward strand.
CCCCGCCCCCCTGACCGAATACAAGGCCGGCATGTCCGTGCGCCAGATCTGGTCCACGTCCATCGGCAGCGGTTCCGGCCTGGGCTTCGCGCCCACCGTGCTGGGCAGCTCCATCTATGCCGCGACGCCCGACGGCTCCGTCGGCAAGTTCGATCTGCAAAGTGGCCGCCCCATCTGGAAAGCCCAGGCAGGCGTCAAGCTGACCGCCGGTGCCGGCAGTGACGGCACCACCACCGCCGTGGCCTCGCCGGATGGCGACGTGGTCGCGTTCGACGACAATGGCAAGGTCAAGTGGAAGGTCCGCGCCACCAGCGACGTCAATATCTCGCCCGTGGTGGGCTATGGCATCGTCGTTGTCCGCAGCGGCGACTACCGTATCCAGGCCTTCGATGCGAACAACGGCGAGCGCCTCTGGAGCGTCCAGCGCCCGGGTCCCGCCCTGGCCCTGCGCAGCGTGGCCCAGATGGTCCTGGCCGAAGGCCTGGTCATCAGCGGGCTGCCGGGCGGCAAGCTGCTGGCCATCGCCTCGGATAGTGGTAACGTGCAATGGGAAGGCACCGTGGCTACGCCGCGCGGCGCCAGCGACCTCGAACGCCTGACCGATGTGGTCGGCGCCCCCCGCATTGCCGGCAACCTGCTTTGCGCCGTGGCCTATCAAGGGCGTATCGTGTGCTTTGATGTGACGGCCGGCGGCCGCCCGATCTGGGCCAAGGACTTCTCCAGCGTTACCGGCATGACCCTGGACGAGCGCTTTGCCTACTCGGCCGACCAGAACAGCGTGGTCAACGCCTTCGCATTGGATAACGGCGGCAATATCTGGAAGCAGGCTGCACTGAAAAACCGCCAGTTGACGGCTCCGGCCACGCTGGGCGGGGCGCTGGCAGTCGGCGACCTGGACGGTTACGTGCATTTCCTGTCGCGCAGCGACGGCAGCCTGATGGCGCGCCTGTCGGTCGGCGGCGGCGCCGTCGTATCGCCGCCCCAGACGACTCCCCAAGGTGTGCTGGTCCAGACGGGCAATGGCAATCTCGTCCTGATCGGTACCAATTAAACCCTTAAGAACAAAGCCTTACACCGTGTCCTTCAAGCCTGTCGTTGCCCTGGTCGGTCGCCCCAATGTGGGTAAATCGACCCTTTTCAACCGCCTGACGCGATCGCGCGCCGCGCTGGTGGCCGATTTTTCCGGCCTGACCCGCGATCGCCACTATGGCGAGGGCAGGGTGGGCGATATCCCCTTCATCGCCATCGACACGGGCGGTTTCGAGCCCGTCGCCAAGGACGGCATCCTGCTGGAGATGGCTCGCCAGACCCGGCAGGCCATCGCCGAGGCGGACGTGGTGGTGTTCCTGGTGGACGCCCGCGCGGGCCTGAACGCCCACGATCACGAAATCGCCACCTTGCTGCGCAAATCCGGCCAGCAACGCGTGCTGCTGGCGGTGAACAAGGCTGAAGGCATGGGCCTGGGCCCTGCCATCGCTGAATTCCACGAGCTGGGCCTGGGGCAGCCCTATCCCATCTCGGCCGCGCACGGCGACGGCATCGTCGACCTGATCGAGCTCGCGCTCAAGGACCTGGCCGAGCCGCCCGCCGAAGAAGACGTCGTCGAAGAGGGCGAGCACGACCACCGCATCAAGCTGGCCATCGTGGGCCGTCCCAACGTCGGCAAGTCCACGCTGATCAACACCCTGATGGGCGAAGAACGCGTCATCGCCTTCGACATGCCTGGCACGACCCGCGATGCCATCGAAATCGATTTCGACCGCGATGGCCGCCGTTACACGCTGATCGACACCGCCGGCCTGCGCAAGCGCGGCAAGGTGTTCGAGGCCGTCGAGAAGTTTTCCGTCATCAAGACGCTGCAGGCCATCGAGGCCAGCAACGTCGTGCTGCTGATGCTGGACGCGCAAACCGAGATTTCCGAGCAAGACGCCCACATCGCGGGCTTCGTGCTGGAAACCGGCCGCGCGGTGGTCGTCGCCGTCAACAAATGGGACGGCCTGGATGGTGAAGAAAAAGAACGCATCGAACGCGAATTCCAGCGCAAGCTGCGCTTCCTGTCGTTTGCGCGCGTGCACACCATTTCGGCGCTGCGGGGGCAGGGCATCAAGCCGCTCTTGAAGTCCATCAATTCGGCCCATGCGGCCGCGTTTGCCAAGCTTTCCACCCCCAAGCTCACGCGCGAGCTGCAGGCCGCCATCGAGCAACAGCAGCCGCCCCGCAAGGGCATCTTCCGTCCCAAGATGCGCTATGCGCACCAGGGCGGGCAGAACCCGCCGCTGGTCGTCATCCATGGCAACGCGCTGGACGCCATTCCGGATTCCTATCGCCGCTACCTGGAAACCCGTTTCCGCAATGCGTTCGACCTGGCCGGCACCCCGCTGCGCATCGAATTCAAATCCTCGCACAACCCCTACGCGCAGGAAGACTGACCCATGAGCCGTTTCTGGAGTCCCGTGGTCGGGACGCTCAGTCCGTATGTCCCGGGCGAGCAGCCCAAGCTTCAGAACCTGGTCAAGCTGAACACCAACGAGCACCCTTACGGGCCGTCGCCCAAGGTGCTCGAGGCGATCCGCGCGGCAAGCGACGACACCCTCAAGCTGTATCCGGACCCGTCCTCCGACCGCCTGCGCCAGGCGATCGCGACCACGGTCGGCGTGGAACCGTCGCGCGTGTTCGTGGGCAACGGTTCGGACGAAGTGCTGGCCCATGCCTTCCTGGCGCTCCTCAAGCACGAGCGTCCGCTGCGTTTTCCCGATATCAGCTACAGCTTCTATCCCGTCTATTGCGGCCTGTACGGCATTGCCTATGAGACGCTGCCGCTGACCGACGATTTCCGCATCGATGTCGACGACTACCTGCCCGCGCGGCATGGTCAGGCCGGCGCCATCATTTTCCCGAACCCCAATGCCCCCACCGGGCGGGCGCTGACGGTCGCGGAAATCGAACGCATCGTGGCCGGCAATCCGGATGCCGTGGTGGTGGTGGACGAAGCGTATGTCGACTTCGGCGCTGAATCCGTCATTCCCCTGACCGCGCGCTACGACAACCTGCTGGTGGTCCAGACGCTGTCCAAGTCGCGCTCGCTGGCCGGCCTGCGGGTCGGCTTCGCCGTAGGCAGCCCCGAACTCATCGACGGGCTGGAGCGGGTCAAGAACAGCTTCAATTCCTACCCCGTGGATCGCCTGGCGTCGGCCGGGGCGGTGGCGGCGCTTGAGGATACGGAGTATTTTGAGCAGACCCGCCAAGCCGTGATCCAGACTCGCGCACGGATGGCGGCGGGTCTGGTGTCGCTGGGCTTCGAGGTGTTGCCATCCAGCGCGAACTTCGTGTTCGCGCGGCATGCATCCCGGGACGCTGCGGAACTGGCCGCCGGGCTACGCGCACGCAGCATCATCGTGCGCCATTTCCGGCAGCCGCGCATAGACCAGTTTCTACGTATTACAGTGGGCACCGATGAGCAGTGCGAGCTGCTTCTGAAGGCGCTCGCCGAGGTCGTCTGAACCACGGCCGGCGGGGCTTTTGCGGCGGAAAACTCTGGTGTCATCTTCACTTCCGACACAAGTGGCACGGGCCGGGAAAACCCTGTAGAGTACATGTTTCGGCGTGCTCCACCAGTACACGGCGCGCCACCACTCAATAACAAACAAATGGAGCCTGGCCAATGAGCAATAAAGGGCAAACTCTGCAAGATCCGTTCCTGAACACCCTGCGCAAAGATCACGTGCCGGTGTCCATTTACCTGGTGAACGGTATCAAGCTTCAAGGGCAAATCGAATCTTTCGACCAGTACGTGGTGCTGCTGCGTAACACGGTCACGCAAATGGTCTACAAGCACGCCATTTCCACCGTTGTTCCCGCCCGCGCCGTGAATTTCCAGGTGGAAGTCCCTGCTGAGTAATCTCGCTCCTGCAGTACCTTTTATTGCCCGCCGGACGGTCGACGTCGGCGGGCATTTTCGCTTTGGCTCCAAAATGGTGCATGTATGCGCGCACTGATTATCAGCGTGGATCTCGGTGATCCCGACTTCACGGCCCACGCGGAAGAATTCGCCATGCTGGCCAAGGGGGCGGGCGCCGAAATCGTCGGCACCCTGACCGCCCGCCGCGATCGCCCCGACGCCAAGTTCTTCATCGGTTCCGGCAAGGCCGACGAAGGCGTGGGCATGGCCCAGGCGCTGCTCGCCGATATCGTGCTGTTCGATCAGCCCTTGTCGCCTGCCCAGCAGCGCAACCTGGAACGCCTGTTCAACCTGCGCGTGGTGGATCGGGTTGCGCTGATCCTCGATATTTTTGCCCTGCGCGCCAAGAGCCATGAAGGCAAGCTGCAGGTCGAGCTGGCGCAATTGCAGCACTTGTCGACCCGCCTGACGCGCATGTGGAGCCACCTGGAACGTCAGCGCGGCGGTATCGGCATGCGCGGCCCTGGCGAATCCCAGCTCGAAATGGACCGCCGCATGATCGGCGCCAAGGTCAAGACGCTGCGCGAGCGTCTCGACCGGGTTGAGCGCCAGCGGGTCACGCAACGGCGTGCCCGTGCGCGCGGAGGCGCCTTGTCGGTGTCGCTGGTGGGCTATACCAACGCGGGCAAGTCGACCCTGTTCAATGCCTTGACCCGAGCCGACACCTACGCGGCGGACCAGCTTTTCGCCACGCTGGACACCACCACGCGCCGCATCTGGATCGAAGGGGCGGGCAACGTCGTCGTGTCGGATACCGTGGGTTTCATCCGCGACCTGCCTCACGACCTGATCGCCGCCTTCCGCGCCACCCTGGAAGAAACCGTGCACGCCGACCTGCTGCTGCACGTGGTCGATGCGGCCAGCCCGCAGCGCGACGAACAGATCTTCGAGGTCAACAAAGTCCTGGCTGAAATCGGCGCTGCCAACGTCCCGACCATTCTGGTATACAACAAGATAGACCGGGCCGGTTTGGAACCCCGGGTGGAGCGCGACGCCCATGGTACGATTGCGCGAGTATTTGTAAGCGCCACCGAGCGCGCCGGTCTGGACGCGTTGCGCGGGGCAATGGCGGAGACCGGACAGATTGTGGGAAACAATGCCTCGAATTATCAAACTCTTCAATCTGAATGACCCCGGTTGGGGTCGTGGAAACAACAATGGCTCCGAGCCGCCGCCCAAGCGGCCTCAAGGCAACGGAGACGGTCCTCCAGACCTCGACGAGGTCTGGCGCGATTTCAATAATCGCATCGGATCGTTATTCGGCCGCAAAGGCGGGGGCGGCAATAATCGCCCGGGCGGCAATCGGGGCGGCATGACGCCGCCGTCGCCGCGCGGTGCACGCATCGGACTGGGAGTGATCGCCCTGGTCGCGGTCGGCATCTGGGCAGCCAGCGGCTTCTATATCGTCCAGGAAGGCCAGGTTGCCGTCGTCACCCAGTTCGGCAAATACAAGAGCACGTCGCAGGCCGGTTTCCAATGGCGCCTGCCGTACCCCATTCAAAGCCACGAAATCGTCAACGTCTCGCAACTGCGTACGTTCGAAGTCGGTTTCCGTGGCGGTTCGCGCAACAAGGTCCTGCCCGAAGCGCTGATGCTCACGACGGACGAGAACATCGTCGACATGCAGTTCGTCGTGCAGTATCGCCTGCGTGCGGATGGCGCACCTGATTACCTCTTCATGACCCGCGACCCGGACGACTCCGTGCGCCAGGCGTCTGAAACCGCCATGCGCGAAGTGGTCGGCAAGCAGTCCATGGACTTTGTCCTGTACGAAGGCCGTACCACCGTGGCCTCGCAGGTCCAGGCACTGATGCAGCAGATCCTCGACCGCTACCAGACTGGTGTGCAGGTCAGCACGGTCGCCATCCAGAACGTGCAGCCGCCCGAACAGGTGCAAGCCGCGTTCGACGACGCCGTCAAGGCCGGCCAAGACCGCGAGCGCCAGATCAACGAAGGCCAGGCCTACGCCAACCAGGTCGTGCCGCTGGCCAGTGGCCAGGCCTCGCGCATGACCGAGCAGGCCGAAGGCTACAAGGCCAAGGTCGTCGGCGACGCGCAAGGTAATACCGCGCGCTTCACCAGCATCCTGGGCGAATACGAGAAGTCGCCCGTCGTCATGCGCCAGCGCATGTACCTGGAGAGCATGCAGGACATCTTCACGCGCGCCAGCAAGGTCATGGTCGACACCAAGAGCAACAACAACATGCTGTATCTGCCCTTGGACAAGATCATGCATCTGGCGGCTCAAGACGCCAGCAAGTCCGCGGTAGGCAACCCCGGTTCGCCTGCACTGATCAGCCCGCCCGTCCAGCCGCCTCTGCGTGGCAATGCGGTGCCGGCCCCCCAGCCTTCCGGCAGCAGCAATAGCAACGCGCTGCCCCGCGACCGTACGTCGCGCTAACCCGGAGGAGTCCTGATCATGCAACGTCTTATGCCTATCCTGGTCGGCCTGCTCATCGTGCTGGCTGCCCTTTCTTCCTGCGTGTTCGTGGTGCGCGAGCGCGACTACGCCCTGGTGTTCTCGCTGGGTGAAGTGCGCAAGGTCATCAGCGAACCCGGCCTGTACTTCAAGGCGCCGCCGCCGTTCCAGAACGTGGTGACGCTGGACAAGCGCATCCTCACCATCGAAACCAACGAAGCCGAGCGTATCCAGACTTCCGAAAAGAAGAACCTGCTGATCGACTCGTACGTCAAGTGGCGCATCGCGGATCCCCGCCTGTACTACGTGACCTTCGGCGGCAACGAGCGTGCGGCGCAAGAGCGCCTGCAAGCCCAGATCCGCGATGCGCTCAACGCCTCGGTCAACGTGCGCACCGTGCGCGACGTGGTCTCGACCGAACGCGACAAGATCATGGCCGAAATCCTGACCAACGTCGCCAAGCGCGCCGAGCCCCTGGGCGTGCAGATCGTCGACGTGCGTCTGCGTCGCATCGAGTTCGCGCCCGAGATCTCGGAATCGGTGTACCGCCGCATGGAAGCGGAGCGTACCCGCGTCGCCAACGAGCTGCGTTCCATCGGCGCCGCCGAGGGCGAGAAGATCCGCGCCGAAGCCGATCGTCAGCGTGAAGTGATCGTGGCCCAGGCCTATGCCAAGGCCCAGGGCATCATGGGCGAGGGCGATGCCGCCGCTGCCGCGATCTACGCGCAGGCCTACGGCAAGAACCCGCAGTTCTACACGTACTACAAGAGCCTGGAAGCCTACCGCGCTTCGTTCTCCAAGCCGGGCGACGTGCTGGTGGTCGACCCCAGCTCCAGCTTCTTCCAGTTCATGAAGGACCCGGCGGGCCAGGCCCTGGCGCCGGTCACCGTGCCTGCCGCGAAGTAAGGCTTTACCGCCCGCGGCAACGCAAAAGCCCCTTGGTCAGCCAAGGGGCTTTTTTCTGGCGGATTGTGCAATAAGGGACGGCTTTGGGCCCTGGATACCCCGGCTGGCGCTGGCTGCTGAACCATGTACAATACCGCGTAAGCTAGAAAACATTCCGCAGCGGCTGAGCGGGCTTACGCCCCCTCAGCCGCTTTTTCGTTTGGGCGACGCCCACGCATCTCTAGGCGTTATTCAGGTAAACATTCATGGGTAACTGGTTGCTGCCCGAGAGCCTTGCCGACGTACTTCCGGCAGAGGCCCGGCGCATCGAGGAATTGCGCCGCGAACTTCTCGATCTGTACCGTACTTACGGCTTCGAGCTGGTCGCGCCGCCCCTGGTCGAGTACATCGATTCATTGCTGTCCGGCACGGGCAGCGATCTGGATCTGCGTACCTGCAAGCTGGTTGACCAGCTGTCGGGCCGCACGTTGGGCGTACGCGCCGACATGACTCCCCAGGTCACGCGCATCGACGCGCACTTGTTGAACCGCGCCGGCGTTACCCGCCTGTGCTATTGCGGCAACGTGCTGCATGCCCGCCCGGCGGATCTCCTGTCCAGCCGCGAGCTGCTGCAGATCGGCGCCGAAATCTACGGCCATGCCGGCTTTGAAGCCGACCTGGAAATCATCCAGCTGGTGCTGGAAACGGTGGCCATCGCCGGTGTGCGCAACCCCCGGCTGGACCTGTGCCATCCGGGCGTGCTGCGCGGCATCGTCGAGGCAGATCCCGTTGCTGCGGCGGTGTCCCAGGACATCATCCGCCTGATGCGCGAAAAAGACGTACCGGGCCTGGTTGAGCTGGCCGAACGCAAGCCCGGCATGCGCGCCGAAACGCTCAAGGCGCTGCAGTTGCTGCCCAAGCTGTACGGCGGGCCCGAAGTGCTCAAGCAGGCGCGCCACGATCTGCCCCTGTTGCCGGACGTGGCCGCCGCGCTGGATGCGCTGCAGGTCCTGGTGGATGCCATGCCCAACGTGGCGTTCGGCATCGACCTGGCCGATGTCAATGGCTACGGTTACCACTCGGGCGTGAAGTTCGCGCTGTACGCCGAAGGCTGGCGCGATGCGCTGGTGTCTGGCGGCCGTTACGACGATGTCAGTCGGGCGTTCGGGCGTGCGCGTCCGGCCACCGGCTTCAGTCTTGATTTACGCAAACTGGCGGCGGGTTTGCCGCCGGCGGAACGGGCGCGTGCGGTTCGCGCGCCCTGGGGGCAAGCCCCCGCCCTGACCGAGGCGGTCCGCCGTCTGCGCCGGTCGGGTGAGATTGTCGTTCAGGTATTGCCCGGTCACGAGCAGGATCAGGACGAATTCGTTTGCGATCGCGAGCTGGCGCTGCAAGACGGCGCCTGGACGGTCAGAACGCTGTGACTAACTCCCTCTCGGCAACGAGAGGGCCGCGGGGAGATTTCCGGATTTCCCGAGAAACTCGATATTGATTCGTAACATGAGCAAGAACGTAGTCGTAATCGGCACTCAGTGGGGTGACGAGGGCAAGGGCAAGATCGTTGACTGGCTGGCGGAATCCGTCCAGGGCGTGGTCCGCTTCCAGGGTGGCCACAATGCTGGCCATACGCTGTGGATCAATGGCAAGAAGACGATTCTTCGCCTGATTCCGTCCGGCATCATGCATCCTGGCGTCACGTGCTTCATCGGCAACGGTGTCGTGCTGTCTCCGGAAGCCCTGCTCAAGGAAATCGAAGAGCTCGAGGCTGCCGGCCTGGACGTGCGCTCGCGCCTGCGCATTTCCGAGATCTGCCCGCTGATCCTCCCGTACCACGTCGCCGTCGACAAGGCGCGCGAAGCGCGCAAGGGCGAAGGCAAGATCGGCACGACCGGTCGCGGTATCGGCCCGGCCTATGAAGACAAGGTCGCTCGCCGCGCGCTGCGTGTGCAGGATCTGTTCAACCCCGCGCTGTTCGACGAAAAGCTCGCCGAAGTGCTGGATTACCACAACTTCGTGCTGACCCAGTACCTGGGCGCCGAAGCCGTTTCGGCCAACGAAGTGCGCGATCAAGCCATGGCTCTGGCCCCGGCGATCGCCCCGATGGTTGCGGACGTTTCCAGCACGTTGTTCGCCATGCAACAGGAAGGCAAGCGCCTGCTGTTCGAAGGCGCCCAGGGCGCTTTGCTTGACGTCGACCACGGCACGTACCCCTTCGTCACCAGCAGCAATTGCGTCGCAGGCGCTGCTTCGGCGGGCGCGGGTGTCGGTCCCCAGTCGCTGGACTATGTCCTGGGCATCACCAAGGCCTACACGACGCGCGTCGGTTCGGGCCCGTTCCCCACGGAACTGGTCGACGAAATCGGTACTCGCCTGGCGACCATCGGCAAGGAATTCGGTTCGGTCACCGGCCGTCCGCGTCGCTGCGGCTGGTTCGATGGCGCCGCGCTGAAGCGCTCGGTGCGCCTGAACGGCATCACCGGTCTGTGCATCACCAAGCTGGACGTGCTGGACGGCCTGGAAACCATCCAGTTGGGCGTCGGCTACCGCGTCAATGGTGAATTCCGCGACGTGCTGCCTTATGGCGCTCATGCCGTGGCGCAGGCGCAGCCGGTGCTCGAAGAGCTGCCGGGCTGGAGCGAATCGACTGTCGGCATCACCGAATACGACAAGCTGCCGGAAGCCGCCCGCCGTTATCTCGAGCGCGTGGCCGAAGTCTGCGGCGTGCCGATCGACCTGGTGTCCACCGGTCCCGACCGCAACGAAACCATCGTGCTGCGTCATCCCCTGAAGGGCTGACATCGGGTTATTATTCCCAAGGCCGCCGCCGGTCTCATACCGGCGGCGGCCTTTTCGTATTTTCACGCAGGAGATCCTTGCCTATGAGCGCGCCGACCAATGACGATAGCCATCTGTGGGTGACGTGGGACGACTACAACCGTTTGATCGAACGCCTGGCCTTGCAGGTGCATCAATCGGGTTGGGAGTTCGACAAGATTCTGTGCCTGGCGCGCGGCGGTATGCGTGTCGGCGACGTTATGTCCCGTATTTTTGATGTGCCGTTGGGCATTCTGGCGACCAGCAGCTACCGCGAAGCGGCGGGCACCAAGCAGGGCGACATGGATATCGCGCAGTTCATCACCATCACGCGCGGCACCTTGTCCGGGCGGGTGTTGCTGGTGGACGACATGGTCGATACCGGCAAGACGTTCATGAAGGTGTACGACCACCTGAAGAGCCAGTTCGCCGACATCACCGAATTGCGCAGCGCCGTCCTGTGGTGGAAGGGGCATTCCCAGGCGCAGCCCGACTATTACGTCGACAAGCTGCCGACCAACCCCTGGATCCACCAGCCGTTCGAAGACTACGACAGCCTGCGCCCGCATCAGCTCGAAGCCTGGATCCGCAAAGGGTCGAAGGGTTGACGTATTTCAGGGGGACGGAATGGCTGGCGGCCTATGGCACCAGATCGTTCCCCTGGTAGTCAAAACGGCCATGACCATGCTAGAATCGCTGGTTATCGCTAAACCGAACTTGGCTTGTTACTCTTTGGGTAGTCTTTGGGTAACGGAAACGGCCAGCGAGTGTTGGCGCCGTAGTACGCCGCAAGGCACGCCGTAAGGCGCTTGGCGCTTTGGTTGGCGTTGCAAGGTGCTGTGGCGCAGGGGTTTGTGATTTGCCGGAATCCCCGCCAGAACCCGCGCAGCGCCGCTGGCAAGCAAGCCAGGTTTGTCATCAACTTTTGTTACCCTACAAGCAGGCCAATTACTTTATGCCTATCGTTCGACTGAAGGAAAACGAACCGTTTGAAGCCGCTCTGCGCCGCTTCAAGCGCACCATCGAAAAGACCGGTTTGCTCACCGAGCTGCGTTCGCGCGAGTTCTACGAGAAGCCCACGGCCGAGCGCAAGCGCAAGCACGCCGCCGCTGTGAAGCGCCACTACAAGCGCATCCGTAGCCAACAACTGCCCCCGCGCCTGTATTGATCTTTGATTCCAGAATCTATTGATTCCAGAATCATTCATCCAGGAACTACTCGCCCGGGTCGACGTTGTCGACATAGTCGGGCGGTATGTGCAGTTGCGAAAGGGTGGGGCCAACCTTCTTGGCCTATGCCCCTTTCATAACGAAAAAAGCCCGTCATTCACTGTCAGCCCCACCAAGCAGTTCTATCACTGCTTCGGTTGCGGAGCGCATGGCAGTGCCATCACCTTCCTGATGGAACACACGGGCGCCAGTTTCCCCGAAGCCGTGCGTACGCTCGCGGCTTCGGCGGGAATGACGGTCCCCGAAGAAAATCGCAGTCCCCGCCAACAGCAGGAAACCGCGCGCCGCAAGGCCGAGGAATCTCGCCACACGCAGGTGCTGGACGCCGCACAGGCTCACTATCTGAAGCAGTTGCGCGCATCGCCCGCGGCGATCCGCTATCTGAAGCAACGTGGCCTGACCGGCGAGATTGCCGCGCATTTCGGCTTGGGCTGGTCGGGCACCGACCGGCACGGGCTTTCGCAAGTTTTTCCCAATTACGACGACCCCACCCTGGTGGAGTCTGGCCTCGTCATCGAATCCGAAGACGGGCGCCGCTACGATCGCTTTCGTGAACGGGTCATGTTCCCGATTCGCAACGCGCGCGGCAGCCTGATCGGTTTCGGCGGTCGCATCATCGGCAAGGGCGAGCCCAAGTACCTGAATTCGCCCGAAACGCCGCTGTTTTCCAAAGGCCAGGAGCTGTACGGCCTGTGGGAGGCCCGCCAGGCGATCCGCCAGGAAGGGCAGATCATCGTGGTCGAAGGCTACATGGACGTGGTGGGCCTGGCGCAACAGGGCATCGCCAATGCGGTGGCCACGTTGGGCACGGCCACCACGCCGGACCACGTCAAGAAGCTTTTGCGTTCAAGCGACAAGGTCATTTTCAGTTTTGACGGGGATGGCGCGGGGCGGCGCGCGGCGTGGCGTGCGCTGCAGGCCTGTCTGCCGGTGCTGCGCGACGACATCGCCATTCGTTTCCTGTTCCTGCCGACGGAGCACGACCCCGATTCGTATGTTCGTGAACTGGGGGCCGAGGCCTTCCGTGCCTGCCTGGGCGAGGCGGTGGCGTTGTCGCGCTTCCTGCTGGACGAATTGGCTTCGCGGCACAACATGGACGAGGCCGAGGGGCGCGCCAGTTGCCTGCATGAGGCCAAGCCCTTGCTGGCGTCCATTCCCGAGTGCGCGTTGCGGGTCCAGATCGAACGCGAGATGGCCAAGCTGGTGCAGTTGACGCCGGAGGAAATGGCGCAGGTGTTGGCGCAGCAGCCGGCCAAGCCTTTTGGCGCGCCGGCCAAACCCGCGGCGGCGGGTGAGGCGCATCCGGCCGGGCCGCAGCACGAGGGCGGCCATCCGGATGCAGGCTACGATTTTGGCGGCCACGATTTCCATGACATTCCCGCCGACGACGGTGAGTATGTCGATGTCGGCCAGTTTGCGTCGCCGGGCGGTGAGCCGAGCGGCGGCGGCGGCAACTGGGGTGGTGGTGGCAAGCAGGACTGGAAAGGCAAGAGTGACTGGAAGGGCAAGGGCGATTGGAAGGGTGGCAAAGGCAATTGGAAACGCCGCGACGACGTCGGCGGCTTCGAAGGCCGCCGCACCATGCCGTCGCTGGCCAAACGCCTGTTGGGACTGCTGCTTGCCCACCCTGAGCTGGTGGACTCCATGGGAGACCAGCAGCTTGAAGTCATCGACCATGGCCCCCATCTAGGATTGGTAAGGGACTTGATCATGCTGGCGCAATCCAGCGGTGCCCGCCATGTGGGGGCCTTGTTGGAGGCCGCAGATCCCGATTCAGACCTGGCAACGGTGCTCAAGGGCTTGCGTGCCGACATCCTGTCGCAAGAGGACCTGCCCGACCCGCAGACTGAATGGGACGACGCCCTGCGCAGGATCGAATTTGATTCGGCCAAGGCCGAAATGGCCAAATTGGCGGCCACTGGCTTGACGACGGATGAGCAGCGCAAGCGCTATCTCGAGCTGTCCAGTCGCATGGCGGTGCTGAAAGGTGCCGGTGTGCGGTAAATGCGGTAAAATCAAGGGTTTTCCGCAGCAAACAGGCATTGGTAGCAAATTTGGCGGTGCTGAATATTGGCTGAATTTGTGGTGGCTGAATGTCGTGGCTGGACTTGTATTAGCTGAAGTTGTTGTGTCGGCTGAACTTGCGGTTAGCTGCGGAAGCAGGAATCGAGGGCGAGAGAACTCGAGAGCAGGAAAATGGTGGCGCACGGAATCTATTTGCGCCGCTGGAATCTAATAGTGATGCAGTTTGACGAGCAGGCCGGCTGAGTTATTCGCCAGTAGTGTTGCCCATCCTGTCGCCAGCAGTATTGGCGAGGGGCCCGGATGATCGGGAAAGTCCCAGGGCGCCGCTGCGAAAAAAAGCGGACGTGTACGTCAAATTTGTTACATAGTTAATTACTATAGCTGAGCGGTGAATTACGCAGTTCGGCGACGGGTATCTCCGTGTAGCGTTTGTGGTTTGGGTGCTGTGTCTATCTAGCTGCCAAGGGCAATGACCCGTTAGCAAGCACAGCCTATTTATAGGCAGACAGCCCCCCCAACGCCCGGGTTCCGCCGCCGGATGAGGCCATGCACGTCAGGCGCCCAGCCGGTATTGCACCGGAACGGCGCCAAGCGGGCTCGCAAGAGCTGGTGCTGCGAACAACGCAGCCGCAAGGCCTTAGCCGATTCACCAGTTTTACCCGTATCGACGCCGCGATGGGCCTTTGCCCGGAGGCGGCGTTGTACGGTGCAACATGCCCACACGGGTTGCGACGACCACGGAAGCGACTATGACCAAATCCACCGGCAAATCCTCCTCTGCAATTGATGCAGCCGACACCAAGGCCACGACGGCCAAGCGCGTCGTAAGCATGGCGGCGGAAAAAGCACCCGCCAAGACGGCGGTGAAGGTCGCCAAGCCTGCAGCCAAGACGGCCGCCAAGAAGGCGGCGACGAAGACGGCAGCGGCAGACAAGCCCGAGAAGGTGACGAAGGCCCGCGCCAAGAAGGCCGAGGACAAGCTCGCCGACCTGGTGGGCAGTGCGCGTCCGGTGCCGAGCGGCCGCCGCCCGGGCCGCCCCGCCAAGAACGCGAACAACGATTCCGACGGTTTCGATGACGCGATGGACGGCGAGGGCGAAGTGTTGCCCGACCTGAAGCCGCCCAAGCGCGGTGGCAAGCGTGGCAAGGCGGATCCCAAGGATCTGATCGCCCGCGGCCCCGTCACGCCCGAAGAATACGAAGCCCGCCGCAACCGCCTGAAGCAGCTGATCAAGCTGGGCAAGGACCGCGGCTACCTGACCTACGGCGAAATCAACGACCATCTGCCCGACGACCTCGTCGACGCGGAGGCCATCGACGGCATCATCAGCACGTTCAGCGACATGGGCATCGCGGTCTATGACCAGGCGCCCGATGCCGAAACGCTGCTGATGAGCGAAAACGCGCCGGTCGCGTCCAACGACGATGACGTCGAAGACGAAGCCGAAGCCGCCCTGACCACCGTGGACTCCGATTTCGGCCGCACCACGGACCCCGTCCGCATGTACATGCGCGAAATGGGTTCGGTGGAGCTGCTGACCCGTGAAGGCGAAATCGAAATCGCCAAGCGCATCGAAGACGGCCTGAAGCACATGGTCATGGCCATCTCGGCCTGCCCGACCACCATCAATGAAATCCTGGCGCACATCCTGCGCGTTCGTGATGGCCAGGCGCAGATCGACGAAGTGGTCGACGGCCTGGTGGATCCGGAAGACGGCGAAGAATACGCCGGCGCCGGTGTCACTGCCGACGAAGACGAAAGCGACGACGGCCCCGCCGGCGGCATGTCCAGCAAGCAGCTGGAAGACCTGCGCGTGAAGGCGCTGGCCAAGTTCGACGAGGTCAGCAAGCAGTTCGACAAGATGCGCCTGTCGTACGAAAAGGACGGCTACAAGTCGGACGTCTACGTGCGCGCCCAGGAATCGATCCAGAACGAGCTGATGGGCATCCGCTTCACCGCCAAGATGGTGGAAAAGCTGGCCGACACGCTGCGCAACCAGGTTGAAGAAGTGCGCCAGCTTGAACGCGCCGTCCTGCACACGTGTGTGGACCGTGCCGGCATGCCGCGCACGCACTTCATCAAGGTGTTCCCGGGCAACGAAACCAATCTGCAGTGGGTCGTGGACGAAGTGGCCGCTGGCCATCCGTACGCCGAAACGCTCGAGCGCCAGATTCCCGCCGTCCAGGAACTGCAGCAAAAGCTGATCGACCTGCAAACGCGCGTCGTGCTGCCGCTCAAGGACCTGAAGGACGTCAACAAGCGCATGGCCACCGGCGAAGCCAAGGCCCGCAAGGCCAAGCGCGAAATGACCGAGGCCAACCTGCGTCTGGTGATCTCGATCGCCAAGAAGTACACGAACCGCGGCCTGCAGTTCCTGGACCTGATCCAGGAAGGCAACATCGGCCTGATGAAGGCCGTGGACAAGTTCGAGTACCGCCGTGGCTACAAGTTCTCGACGTATGCAACGTGGTGGATCCGCCAGGCAATCACCCGTTCCATCGCCGACCAGGCACGCACCATCCGTATCCCGGTCCACATGATCGAAACGATCAACAAGATGAACCGGATCAGCCGTCAGATCCTGCAGGAAACCGGCGCCGAGCCGGATCCCGCGACCCTGGCGCAGAAGATGGACATGCCCGAGGACAAGATCCGCAAGATCCTGAAGATCGCCAAGGAACCGATCTCGATGGAAACGCCGATCGGCGACGATGACGATTCGCATCTGGGTGATTTCATCGAAGACACCTCGACGCTGGCGCCTTCCGACGCCGCGCTGCATGGTTCCATGCGCGACGTGGTCAAGGAAGTGCTAGACTCTCTGACCCCGCGGGAAGCCAAGGTTCTGCGCATGCGTTTCGGTATCGAAATGAGCACCGACCAGACCCTGGAAGAAGTGGGCAAGCAGTTCGACGTCACGCGTGAGCGCATCCGCCAAATAGAGGCTAAAGCGCTGCGCAAGCTGCGTCACCCGAGCCGGGCCGACAAGCTGAAGAGCTTCCTGGAAGGGCAGTAAGTTTCCTGGGCCTCTAGCTCATGCCTGGTTAGAGCAGCGGACTCATAATCCGTTGGTGCCGAGTTCGACTCTCGGGGGGCCTACCAAAGAAATCCTGCGAAATCAGGTACCGACAGCCGCCAGCAATGGCGGCTGTTTTATTTGGGCTTCGAATAACATCAACGCGTTTCCCGGCCATCTTTACGAGCGAGGCGATGCATGTCGACTGAGATGAATCGATCCGGCAACCGGCTGCTCATTGGCATCTTGCTGATTGCGGTGGCGGTGGGGGGGCTGCTGATTCGTATCGACTGGCTGATGTTGGGGTTGGGGCCGTACTTTCCCGCCTATTGGACCGCGGTCATCGCGTGGTCGGTCTGCGTGGTGCTGCTCATTCGTCGGCAACGCCGGTGGTGGGTGTTGGGCACGGCGCTCGTTGTGCTGTACCCCGCCGCTCGGGTGGCAGGTTTTCTTTACGAGTGTTCGCACAAGGCGTGCCTCTTCTGACGGGGTGCCTTCCGCTTGGCGGAACCAGCGGGGGAATATCTCTCGCGGGAGCGGCCTGACGGCGGCGTTCTGCCGTGGCGCAGGGGGCTGCCATGCTCGGTCCGCTCGGACTGGCCCGTGCTTTGCCTGTTTTAGAATTAATTACTTACATAAACAGCAAAGATCTTAACAACGTTTAAAAAAATGCTCCAACCTGGATGGGAGTGGCCGCCTATATTCCTGGCGTATTGCTGAATTTACAAAAATAGCGTTTCAGTCGATTTCGAAGGGATTGCGGCCTGTCGAAACGGACATCACGAACGCAGTCCATCAAGCGCCTCCATCCATGTTGCTGCGATCCCATCGGTTTTCCCGTGGCCTGTGCCGCAGTGCACTGTCGCCGGCTCGCGCGCAACGCGGAGTCGGACCGGTGCTGTCTTCGCTCTTCCGGCCGGCGCACGTCGGCCACGTGTTTTTGTCGCTGTAGATCCCATGCAAATCCTGCACACGCTTTCGGGCCCTAATTTGGGTGGAATGGAGTTTCGCGTTCTGGAGCAGTCGCGATGGCTTCGAGAGCAGGGGCACGCGGTAGCAATTGCAGCGCCGCCCGCCAGCGAAACGCTCAAGCTGGCGCGCGATTGGGGGCTCGCGACCATCGCCATGGAATTCCGCTCGCCGTATTCCTGGTCCTGCGCGATGAAACTGCGCCAGATCGTCAAGGACTTGCGCATCCAGGTCATCGACGCGCATGGCACGCCCGACGCCAAGGCCAGCGCCTTGTGCAGGGATCTTTGCTCGCTGGTCAGGACCTGGCATTTCGCCCGGCCGTTGCGCACATCCTGGCGACGCAGGTTGGAGTGGCGCCTGGGGTGCCACCGCGTCATTACGACCAGCGAGGGCGGGGCGCAGGACATCCTGGCGGCCGGCTTTGCAAAACGTGAGCGGATCAGTGTGGTGGGCGAGTGGGCCGATCATGTCTTCTTCTCGGAGACGGACAAGCTTGCCGTGCGCCAGGCCGTGCGGCAGGAGTTGGGCCTGGATGGCGCCGCATTCGTGGTGGCCACGATCGGCATGTTGCGACCCGACAAGCGCCAGGAGGACCTGCTGCGGGTGGTGCACGCATTGCGCCGCCAAGGCATCCCGGCCCGTGCGTTGGTGGTGGGCATGCCGACTCGCGCGACGGCCGCGTACGGCCAGCAGTTGCACGATCTGGTGGCGCAATTGGGTATCGGTGACTACGTGACGTTTGCGGGCCATCGGGAAGATGTCGCGAACATGCTGCATGCGGCGGACGCGGTGCTTGTTCCTTCGGTGAACGAAGCCTGGTCGAGGGTGGTGCCGGAAGCCTTTGCGTCGCGGTGCCCGGTCGTCGCCAGCGCCGTGGGCGGCTTGCCGGAGATCGTGCATCCGGGGGCTACCGGTTGGTTGGCGCCGGCAGGCGACGTCGCCGGGTTCGCCGCCCGTCTCGCCTGGATCTGGGCTTACCCCGGACAATCCGCTCAGATTGTCGAGCAGGCACGTCAATACGCCGAACGGCACTTCATGCTTGCGCAGAAAATGGGGGAAACCTTGAGTGCGTATCGGATGGCGGCGCAAGCCGCGAAGCTTGCCCGGAACGTCGAAGCGATGGTCTGACCGTGGTGACGGCCATCGCCGTCGGGCAATACCTTGAAGGCCGGTTACCCGAGAGCTCGGGAGCCGGCCTTGTCGTTTGCCGATCAGCGATGTTGTCGGTGGACGAGGCGGCCAAAGCAGCGCATCACTGCCGAGACGGTGGTGGCTTCACGCCAGTATTTTCGGCGCATGGTGCGCAGGGGCAGCCACCACGGTTTGACGATGATGTTGGCGGCCCAGGCCGGGCGCCAGCGCGGCATGTTGCGGGGGCGATCGACGATGGTGACGGTAGGCAGGCCGCAGCATGAGGCCAGGTGGCCGATGCCGGAGTCGGTACCGATGAACCAGCCGGATTCGTAGACCTCGGCGGCAACGCCGTCGATGGAAGGCGCCTGCACATGGCCGGCATGGGCGGGTTCCAGCAGCGGCAACCAATATTCGCGCTCTGACGGGGCCAGCACGAACACCGGTTCGTATCCCATGGCACGCAGGCGCTTCGCAACGATGACGTACTTGCCGGGTGTCCAGCAGCGTTCCGCCTCGCTGGAGGTCGGGTGCAGGATGACACGCTTGGGGTGGCGGCGCGCCTTGAAACGGGCGGGAGCCTTCAAACCGTTGTCGTCGCTCCAGTGGGTCAGGCCGAACGCATCAAAAGAGAATCGCCGGAATTCATCCAGGATGCCGTTGGGCGAGCTGTGCGAGCGCGGCGTGGGTTGGATCTTGCCCCACTCCTTGGTGCTGAGGAATCGCTTGCAGACGCGGCTGAGGCCGTCGAACGGGCTGTCCGGGTCCATCTGCACGATGGTGTGGTAGCCGGCCAGGCTGTTGATGTCCGCAGGCAGGGGCTGGATGTCGAAATCGGGGAACCATTCCCTCAGGGCATAGCCGTGGACGCCATAGACGGCGATATCGCGACCCGTCTTGCGCAGGTTGTTGGCGATCGTCATCTGGTACAGCGAATCGCCCAGCCGGTTGGACAGCACCAGGGCCAGTTTTTCGGCCGGCGGAGTATGAGCTTGGCTCACGGCAAGTCTTCCATTTTTTCGTTGACCCGGAGGATAACCGATCGGTGGCCGCGCTTGGATCGGCTGGCGCCCCACAGGGCTGTCAGCGGCTCGTTGGCTGGTCGGGAGTACGATTCAGGCATGCCCGCACCGTCTTCGCAACGCGCCCTGCTCTGGGTGGTCGCCGCCTGCTTTTTCATGCAGACGCTGGACACCACCATCGTCAATACCGCCTTGCCCGCCATGGCACGCAGCCTGGGCGAGGATGTCCTGGCGCTCAAGCCCGTGGTGGTGGCATACACGCTGACGATGGCCATGCTGACGCCGGCATCGGGGTGGCTGGCGGACCGTTACGGCACGCGTCGCGTCTATCTGGCGGCGATCCTGGTGTTCGCGGTGGGGTCCGTGTTTTGCGGCCTGGCACAGAGTCTGACGCAACTGACGATCGCGCGCGTGGTGCAGGGCGTCGGCGGATCGATGCTGTTGCCCATCGGGCGCCTGGCGGTGCTGCGCCGGGTGCCGGGCGATCAGTACATTTCCGCCCTGGCGTTCGTGTCCATCGCGGGGCAGGTGGGCCCGATCTTCGGCCCGACGCTGGGCGGCCTGTTGGTGCAGGTGGCAAGCTGGCATTGGATTTTCATGATCAATGTGCCGATCGGCCTGGCGGGCCTGTTTGCCGTGCGCCGCTATCTGCCCGAAGACGCGCTGGCTGATGTGGCGCCGTTCGACGTGCTGGGTTGCAGCCTGTTGTCGTTGTGCATGGTGGCGTTTTCGTTGGCACTGGACCTGCCCGCCGGTGACGGGCGGGCGGCGTGGTCGGGCGGGCTGTTCGCCTTGAGCGCGCTGACGGTAGCGTTGTATGTGGTGCACGCTCGACGGCGCGACAATCCGCTGTTTCAACTGCGCCTGTTCCGCGAACCCAATTTCAGCGTTGGCCTGATCGGCAATCTTGTGTGCCGAGTCGGCAGCAGCGCCGTACCCTTTCTGTTGCCGCTGCTGTTGCAATTGCAGCTGGGCTACACGCCGCTGCAGTCCGGCCTGATGATGCTGCCGGCCGCCATCGCCGGTACGGTGTCCAAGCCCTGGATCGCGCCTTTGGTGCGGCGGTTCGGCTATGACACGTTCCTGCTCGCCAATACGGTGCTGGTGGGGGTCTCCATCATGTCGTTCGCGGCCATCTCTCACGGCTGGCCCATGGCTTTGCAAGTGGCGCAATTGGCGCTGTTCGGGGCGGCCAACTCGATGCAGTTCGCGGCCATGAACAGTGTGACCCTCAAGGGACTGAGCACGCGCGACGCGGGCAGTGGCAACAGCCTGTTTTCGATGGTGCAGATGCTGGCCATAGGCTTGGGCGTGACCATCGGCGGGGGGCTGGTGGGCGTGTTTTCGGGGCCAGGCAATGCGGCGCTGGGCTGGGCGTTCACGCTGACCTTCCTGTGCGTGGGCGCCATCACGTTGTTGTCGGCGCTGGTTTTCAGGCGCCTGGACGCGGATAGCCTGAACGGCTCTGCCGGCGGCCGTGCCACGGCGGGCTGACACGCGCCCAGGGGGGAGATTCACCTCTGGCTCCCCCGCGCCGCGCGCATCATCCATCGACGCATTGGCGTCGAGAAATACCTGGCCACCAATCCGCCCAGCATCGCGGCCATCAGGACGACCAGCACACATGCCGCGGTGAGTGCGCCGGCACGCCACCACGTTGATACGGCGCCTCCTGAATTGCGGCATGAGGCGGCGGCAAGCAGCAGCACGGGGAACATGTGGGTCAGGTAGATCTCGTAGCTGTTGTGCCCGGTCCAGCGTAGCGCAGCGATCACGGGATTGTGCCGTGGGGGCCGAGGCGGGCGCAGGCTCCAGCCGATCAGCAGGCAGGCCACGCCGATTTCCAGCAACGTGACGTTCAGGCCCGATGCAGTAAGTCCCAGCATGGATGTGGCCTTTCTCAGAAAGAACACCAGTACGAACATCACCGTGCCCGCCAGCAACAACCCGGGGCCGTGGCGCCTGCCCGTCCTGTCCAGGTGGGTGGTGGCCAAGGCGGCGAGGCAGCCGATGGCGATGCCGTCCATGCCTGACAGATACGAGTGGTCGGCCCAGATGTCGTTGCTGGTGAAGGCGACGCGGGCAAACGGGCCGAGGACGACAAACAGCAGCAAGGCCAGCACCAATGCGCGGGTTCCGGCAGCCGCGGACAGCAGGCAGATCAGGGGAAAGGCCAGGTAGAAGGCTTCTTCGATCGATAGCGACCACAATACATTCCAGGCGGCGGGCAGATAGCCCACCTGGGCCTCCAGCCAGTTCAGGTGCAGCGTCAGTGCGGCGGCGATGGCGCGGGGCAGAGGGGTGTTGTCGATGACGAAGCCGGGCATCTGCGCCCAATGCAGGGCCGCTAACGCCAGCAACAGCAGAAGCAGGCACGGGTAGATGCGGGCAACGCGGCGCCACAGAAAATTGCGCCAAGGCACGGCAGCGAGGCAGCCCCAACGCGTCAGCGACGAACGCGTGATCAGAAAGCCCGAGATGACGAAGAAAATGATGACCCCGTAGTAGCCGCTAC
Organism: Achromobacter sp. NCFB-sbj8-Ac1-l; assembly: GCF_052695805.1. NCBI lineage: Bacteria > Pseudomonadati > Pseudomonadota > Betaproteobacteria > Burkholderiales > Alcaligenaceae > Achromobacter > Achromobacter sp. NCFB-sbj8-Ac1-l. The sequence goes on from NZ_CP199812.1 coordinate 2,054,026, forward strand.
GAAAGACGATGTTGAACAAGGGCGCGGGCAGCACTTTGCCCAGCAGGCTTTGCTCTTGGGGGATGTGTATCTGCACGTGCAGCAGCACGACGCACAGGATGGCGACGCCGCGCAGGGCATCGATGGCGGGGTTGCGGGAATCGTCCGTCACGAGGCGCGGGGCCGTGGCGGGTGGGGCATACGCAAGCATTGAGCGGGCTGTTCGGGGAAAACCGTGATGCTAGCCACGCCCCTGTGAGGGGATTGGGCGACTCTGTATAGATTTTGTAATGCCGCCGTCGGTGCCGGCTTGCGCCTGCCGGCCCGGAAATGGAAGAGCGCCCCAGCTCGAGATGAGTCTGGGGCGCTCTTGCCCGGCTTCGCACGCGATGGGTGTCAGACAGCCCGGCAAGTCCAATCTACTGCTGCCCCTATGCCCGATCAATAGGGAAAACCCCAGTGAAATTAGGGGGTTACACATTCCAGGGGGGAGTGTGGCGTGGCCGGATGTCCGCGCAGCGTGGGCGTCAAGGCCGCCGCGCCGCATTTATCCGCCTCGGCATCCGCGAATTGTGAGGCCTGGCCGCCAAGCCGACACTGAGACCCTCATTCACAGCGAGCGGAGATCGAAAATGTTGGCATATCGCAGGCGTCAGACAGGGCAGGGCATGACCGAATACATCGTGGTCGTGGCCTTGGTGGCGGTGGCGGCAATCGCCGTCTATCAGTACTTCGGACAAGTCGTGCGGTCGCAGACCGCCGCCATGGCGCGAGAGTTGGCGGGCGAAGACGGCAGCAAGCAATCGGGCGATGCACAGAAGGCCGCTCAAAAGGCCGCCGCGCAGACCAAGGCGCGTTCGCTCAAATCCTTCACCGGCAATGCCGCGGCCGACAAGTGATCGCCCGGCTCGAGCGCAAACCGGTCGCCCTGCAGCAAGGCCAGGCGCTGGTGCTGGGCATGCTGCTGGCGGCCACGGCATCGGTGTCGCTGGTCATGCTGTACAACCTGGGGCGCACGGTTGAATCGCGTTCGAGCCTGACTCACGCGGCAGATGCGGCCGCCTACAGCGGCGCGTTGGAGCAGGCGCGCCAGCTCAACTTCCTGGCTTACGTCAACCGTACGCAGATCGCGCACCAGGTTGCCATGGCGCATCTGGTCACCCTGGGCGCCGGGGCGCAGTTCCTGCGTACCCTGGAAGGCCAGCGCAATCGCAGTAACCCGCCGATGGCGTTGATTGGCATGCTGTTTGGCCCCGACGCCGGGTTGGCCTATGCGATGGCCCGGGGCAAGCCGGGCGCCGAGGCCGACCTGGCGCGCGCCTACGCGGAGCATGATCGCATCGTGCATCGGGTGCTGGATGCCGGTGCGACGGCGGCCGTGAAAAACCTGCCGGCCTCGCGCGATCGGCTGATGCGTGCGGTGCTGCATGACAATTATTCCGATGCCGCCGGCAGTTTCGCCGTGGCCGCGTCCAGGCGGGCCGGCGCGCAGCCCTCCATTCGACTGCTGAGTGATGGCTGGCCAGGGTTCGTAGCACGTCATGCGGCGACGCGGCAAGCGGGGTTGCGTCCGGCGGTCGAGCAGGCGGCAGGGCGCTTCGGTTTCCTGGACCGACGCAACGAGACTCGCCGCAATCCCTGGCCGGTCAGCATGTACTGCCCGATATTGCGGCACGAGCTCAGGCGTCGTGGCTCGACCTGGCTGGGCCCCGATGGTCGGTGGGGTGCGCTGGACACGCAGTCGTTCCACGCCCTGCGGTCCAACCGGTGGGTCGGGTGCTACTACCGCGAATATGCGATGGGCTGGGGTACCGCGCAGGGGCAGAAGTCCAAGGCGCCGCCGGATCTCGAATACGTGGAATCGCCACCCGAGGATTTTTCATCGCAGGATTTCTGGCGCTGGGTCGAGCTGTCCACGAACTGGAACATCTTTGATGGCGCGACCAATCCCATGGCGAATTCCTACGCCATGGCGCAGGTGCAGCGCTGGCCGGGGTTGGGGCTGCCCGGCTATCGCGAGGTTGCGCTGCGACGCAGTGATGCGCCTTTGCGCTTCGCGGTGGCCGTCAGCCTGGCTGGTGACGCGTTGTCCACCACTGATGCGGCCAGCACCGTGTCGGCACCCGTCGGGAGGTTTCGCTATGTCGGGTTGGGCCACGAGGGGGCGCTCACGGTCACCAGCGCCGCCGAGACCTATTTCGCGCGTCCGGATGCGCGGGCGGACGGGCGTGGCGAGCTGGCCACCTTGTTTCGCCCCTATTGGCAAGCGCGCCTGGCGTCCGTGACGCCGGCGGAAGCCTTGGCGGCCAAGGGGGCGCGATGAATCCCGTTCGCACAACGCAACGCGGCCAGGCCCTGGTCGAAGCGCTGCTCATAGTGCCGATGCTGATCGTGGCCTTCCTGGCGGTGGCATGGATCGGCAAGCTGCAATTCAGCGCGCAGGAAATGGCGCAGCTCAGCCGGCGAGCCGTGATGGCGGCGGCATCGGGGGCACCGGTGGCGAGTCCGCAGACGGGCGCGTCGGTGGCCGGCCGTGCCCAGGCCATGGCAGGCGGCATGGCATCGGCCAACGCGGCGCTGCAGAACGAATGGTTCGGCGCTGAGCTGCGGCTGATGTCCGTCACCGCCCAGACCGCTGTGGCGGGCACGGCACGTTGGGACGCCGCACGGATCCAGCGCCGGACCAGCGTCGCGACAGGCGCGGGGCATGCGGATGGCGATGACGACGCACGGCGCCGCGTCGGCGCGGCGCCGACATCCTGGGGCCGCGCCGCGAACCGCTCTCTGTCGCTGGCCCGTAGCGTAGGCGGCGCGGTGGGACGCGTGGATGCGCCCTGGGGCAGGCCGGCCATTTCCACGGATTGGCTCTCGCCCTGGGCCGACCTGGTGCCCGCCGACCGCGTGGGCAAACGTAGAAAGGCATATCGATGAACGCCCGCTTGCACGACAGGATGAGAGGTCGATCCGGGGAGCCGGTGGACGCCATGGGGCGCCGTCGATTGCGCTTGCTGGCGGCTCTGGCATGGCTGGCGTGGCCCGTCATGCCTGGCGCCGCGGCGCAATCCGTGCCGTCGTCCGGGGCCGCGCGCGTACCTTGCTGCGTGGTGTCGTTGACCGATCTGCGTTTCCCGCCGGGCTCGCGCGTCGAGCCCCTGGCCGACCGGATGTGGCTGCATGGCGTGCCGATACAGGTCGTGGTGTTCGACGCCCCGGTCAACACGCCTGAACTGATCCGTGTGTTGTCACGCCAGCAACCGGCGCTGGGCGACCTGCAGGTCTTGCCGGGGCAGGCCATCCTGTCCGGTCGTGTCGGCGGGGCATTGTGGGTGGCCCAGATGGCCAGCCCGGAAACCGGGCGCAGCGTCGGCAGCATTTCATCGATGAGAGGGCAGGCGTTGCCGGCTGGCGATCCGCCGCGCTGGCTGCCTGCCAATGCTCGTCTCAGATTGGATTTCACCGTACTGGAGGGGGGCGTGAAGGTGTCCGAACATATCTGGCAGCATCCACTGCCGCCGGCGCGCCTGGCGTTGCTGCTGCAGCAGGGGCTGCTGGGTGACGGCTGGCAGAGAATTGAAAACGACCCGATCCGTGGCGGCACGCAATCCTGGCGGCGCCAGGGGGTTCGCTTGCAGTGGACGCTGGTGCCATTGGAGGCCGGCAGCGGCCTGTGGGTCAGGCGGTGGGCGCCATGAACGGCTTGTTCACGCAGAGCGTGCGGCGCCTGCGCAGGGCCGCCGTGTATCTGTTGGCGCTGGCCGCGGGACTGTTGTCTGCCTGGGCGGTGCGCGAACACGTGCAGCAGCGCGTCCAGGCGCTGGAGGACGAGGCGCGCACGCCGCAGGTGAGCCGTTTGGTGGCGGCCTACGATCTGCCCGCGGGGTCGGTACTGGGCGAGGCGGATCTGGCGGTGCGCGAGATGCCCGCGCAGTGGGCACCGGCCGCGAGCGTCGATCCGCTCGGCATCGATGGCGTGCTGGGCGCCCGGTTGACCACAGACCTTGCCCAGGGCGAACCCGTGCTCAAAGCCTACCTGACCTTTACGCCGCCAGCCCCGGCGCTGGCTTCGCGGCTCAAACCCGGGCAGCGCGCGCTGATGGTGTCGACGTCCGACCTTGGCGGGTTGGCCGACATGTTGCGGGCGGGCGATGCCATCGACATCTACGTGTCCTTCTCCCATCGTGACCGTGAGGTGACGGTTCCGCTGCTGCAAGGCATGCGGGTGCTGACGGCGGCCGACACGGCAGAGGGCGATGATGCCACCCACATCACGCTGGCAGCCACTCCGGACGAGGCCATGCGCTACATCGCGGCCAGGCAGACCGGCACGCTGACGGCCATGCTGCGCAATCGGGATGATGCGGCCGCAGTCAGCGCGGCACCGCAAAGCGATCTGGCGTCGCTGATCGGCCTGAACCGTGAGCCGCGGCGCAAGCCGGGGGTTGTCATCCTGTATGGGGACCGGCTGGGTACCCCGGATGGCGCCATGCCCGCCGGGCGGCCCGGGTCTGATACGGAGCAGCCATGAATATCCGCTACGTTGCGGTGTTGTCCGCGCTGTGCCTGAGCCTGGTGAACACGTCGGCCCGATCAGCCACCGAAGAACTGGAAATGCAGGAAGGCGAAACCCGTGTGCTGTCAGTGCCCGGGGTGACACGGGTGGCCATTGGCAACGGCCAGGTGCTCAACGCGATCGCCACCGAGGGCCGCGAGGTTGTCGTGTTCGCACGCGCCGAGGGCGTGTCATCGGTGCATGTGTGGGCGGGCGGCCGGGTCAAGGCCTATGACGTCCGGGTGGTGCCGGCCGGCGCGTTCCGACTGCGTGCCGAGGTCGAGTCATTGCTGGCGCGCATTCCGGGAACACGCAGCACCCTGGTGGGGGGGCGCATTGTCATCGAGGGTGATGATCTGTCCGATGACGATCGTGCCCGCATTGCCGCGCTGGCGGATCGCTACCCGGCCGTCGTGGACTTCACCGGGCAAGTGGGATGGGACAGCATGGTGTTGCTGGACGTGCAGGTGGTCGAAATCCCGTCTTCGCGATTGCGCGAATTCGGTGTGCGTTGGGATGGCATGACGCAAGGCGGACTGAATGCCGGCCTGGCTTGGGACGGCGGATCGCGAGGCAGGATGAGCCGTCCTGGAGAACAGGTCATCGAGACCCCCGCGCCCGTGTCATCGGCGGCCGGGTATTTCGGTGTGAATGCCCTGCTGTCGGCCCGCATCGCTGCCCTGGCCCAAAGCGGTGAGGCCGTCATGCTGGCGCAGCCGCAGTTGCTGGCTCGCAGCGGCGCCAGCGCGACATTTCTGGCGGGCGGCGAGGTGCCCTATGCATCGACCGATTCGCGCGGCAATCCCACCACCTTGTTCAAGCCCTACGGCGTCTCTTTGCAGATCACGCCCCGAATAGATCGCAATGGCGTGATCCGATCGCTGATCGAGGTCGAGGCCAGTTCTGTAGACATGGCGTTGACCTCGCCCAGCGGGCCCGCGTTGCGGACCCGTCGCGCATCCACGGAGTTCAACGTGCGGTCCGGCGATACGCTGGTGATCGGCGGCTTTCTGTCGCGAGAACGGTCGGACGAGACCAGCGGCCTGCCGTTGCTGAAGGACATTCCCGTGCTTGGCGCCCTGTTTTCTTCGCGCCGCTATCAGTTGCGAGAAACCGAGCTGGCCATTTTCGTGACGCCCAAGATCGTGTCTCGCCACGAGCCAGCCATGGCAGACCGGGTGCGGCGCGGCCGCGACCTGGTGGACAGCGCGTTTCCGGACGCTCCCCGGCTCGGAACGACGGTGCCTGCCGCAGCCGGGTGGGATCCCTATGCCGGAGCCGGTTCGCAATGGACGGGACGCAGTCCGTGAATTCCTCGCGGCCAAACAGGAGTAGCGTGATGCTCGAAATAGAAATGACCTATGAAGATGCCGTCAGTCGCAAGATTGCCGTCGCCGCGCCTCTGGTGATCGGCCGCGGGGCGCAATGCGGCTTGCGCATCGCCAACTGGCGGGTAGGACGCCAACATGCGCGCTTGCTGCGCGAAGCATCGATGATCGTGCTCGAAGACCTGGGCACCTTGGGCGGTACGCTCGTCAACGGCCAGCGGGTGGTGCGCCATGCCCCGGTGCTGCCCGACGACGAGATTGTCATCGGGCCATGTCGCCTGCGCGTGACGGTGGCACAGCCGGACGAGAATGGCCGTGCACCCGAACCTGCCGCAGCGATTGCGCACCAGGTGGCACCCCCGGCGTCGCAATTCGAGGCGCCGCTGCTTCCGGTTTCGTCGTCGTTGCCATCCTTGCAGCAACGGCGGCGCTTGCATACGGCATTGCTGGGGGCGCTAGACTTGCGGCGGCGCGATGTCGCCGGCATGAGCGATGCCGTGTTGCGCGCTGAAGCCGAACGGCTGCTGACGCAGATCGTGGCCGATGACGGCGACCTGCCGCCCGGCGCGGACCGCGCGGCGCTCTGCCGCGATGTGCTTGACGAAGCCGTGGGGCTGGGGCCGCTCGAGCCTTTGCTGGCCGCGCCCGGCATTACCGAAATCATGGTCAACCGCTATGACGAAATCTACGTCTGAACGCGAAGGCAGGCTATGGCGCCATGCGGGCGTCTTCACCAGCGAGCAGTCCGTACGCTGGGTGATCGAGCGGATCGTGACACCGTTGGGCCGCCGCATCGACGAAAGCTCGCCGATGGTGGATGCGCGTTTGCCGGATGGGTCGCGGGTGCATGCCATCATTCCCCCGGTGGCATTGAAAGGCGCAAGCCTGACCATCCGCAAGTTTCCCCAGCGGCGGCCGGGCATGTCGGACCTGCTGGCGACCGGGTCGTTGAACGACGCCATGGCGCAGTTCCTTGCCCTGTGCGTGCGCATGCGCAAGAACCTGGTGGTGTCTGGCGGGACGGGTTCCGGCAAGACCACGCTCCTGAATATCCTGTCCAATGAAATCCCCGACGGCGAACGCGTCGTCACGATCGAAGATGCCGCCGAGCTGCGCTTGAACCACGAGCATCTCGTGGCGCTGGAGGCGCGGCCGGCCAACCAGGAAGGCCGCGGCCGTATCGATATCCGCGAACTGGTGCGCAATGCCTTGCGCATGCGTCCGGATCGGATCGTGGTCGGCGAATGCCGCGGGGCCGAGGCCTTCGACATGCTGACCGCCATGAATACCGGTCACGAAGGTTCGCTGACCACGTTGCACGCCAATTCCACCCGCGATGCGCTGGCACGGCTGGAGTCGATGATCCTGATGGCAGGGCTTGACCTGCCTCTGGCGGTGGTGCGCGAGCACATCGCCGCCAGCATCGACATCATCGTGCAGCAGGCGCGGCTGGCCGATGGGCACCGCGTGGTGACGTCGGTGGCGGAAGTCACCGGCATGGAAAGCGGCCGCATCCAGCTGCAAGAATTGTTCCGGCACGAAAGGGCCGGTGGCTTCACCGGCTGTGGGGCCTTGCCCAGCTTTGCCCAGGAATGGCGGGAGGCCGAAGCGGGGCTGCAAGCCGAGTGGTTCTCCGGCGCACGCGAAGCCGGTGGCGTGACACCTGGCTATTCGACGGGTCTGGCATGATCTGGCTGGCGGCCGGCGGGGCAATGGTGTGCGTGATGGTGCTGGCCTGGCAGGCCCAAAGCTGGTTCACGCCGGCGCTACGGCGCTATCGCGAGTTGTACACGCAGGAAGCGGGCGTGAGGTTGAGCGAGTTGTTCCTGTTCATCGACCCCGCGCAATTGTGGATGGCTGCGATAGCCGGGGCGGTGTTGGTGGCCACGGTGGCATTTGCCGCGACCGCCAGCGGCATCATTGCTGCCGTGACCGGTCTGGCGGCCCTGCGTGCCCCCCGCATGCTGGTTGACGGATTGCGGCGTCGACGTGCCCGCCGCTTCGAGCAGCAACTGCCGATGGCGTTGCTGATGCTGGCCTCCGCGCTGCGCGCGGGGGTGGCGTTGACGACCGGCTTGCGCCATATGGTGGACCAGGGTGCCGCGCCGCTGGCCCAGGAATTCGGCCTGATGCTGCGCGAACAACGGTTGGGGGTGCCCTGGGACCAGGCGCTGGAAAACCTGAACGTGCGCATGGCGGCGGACTCCACCTCCCTGGTCGTGGCGGCGATGCGTATTGCCGCGCAGACCGGCGGCAACCTTGCCGAGGCCCTCGAGAGCATTGCCCAGACCGTTCGCGCCCGATTGCAGCTGCAGGCCAAGCTCAGAGCCCTGACGTCCCAGGGGCGCATGCAGGCCTGGATCGTCGGCGCTCTGCCGCTGTTGCTTCTGGCCGTGCTGGACCGCCTGGAACCCGAAATCATGGGCTTGTTGTGGCGTACGCCGCTGGGCTGGGCGGTGCTGGCCATCGTGGCGGTGCTGGAAACGGCTGGCGTATTGCTGATCCGGCGCATCGTCCGGATTGATTTCTGAGCGGAGTCAATGCATGTGGCTGAATGTAGGGGTATTGCTGGCGGCGCTGGGGGCGGCCTGGGGGGCCTGGATCGTCCTGCGGCCCTTGTTGCTGGATGAACCAGCCGTGGCCAGCGCCATGCCGTGGTGGTGGCGCATGGCCTGGCCCTGGGTTTGTGCCGTGGCACCTCTGGTGGCGCCGCTGTGTTCGTGGCGATGGCGCCGTCGCTTGGCTGGCGCCATCGAGCGGGCCGCTCTGCCTGCGGACATCCGCTACGAACACATGGCTGCCTTGAGCGTGACCGCGGGCGTGGGCGGGGCGGGCGTGGCCGCGGCATTGGCATTGAAGCTGACGGAGGGGGGCCTGCTGGCCTGGGCGCCGTGGGCTGCCGCGGCGGCGTTGGCCGCCAGCGCCTGGCCTGGTCTGTGGTTGCGGGGGCTGGGGAACCAACGGCGCCGCAGTGTCGAACGCGACCTGCCGTTCGTGTTCGACATGATGACCCTTTGCGTCGAGGCCGGGCTGAGCGTGCACGGCGCCTTGCAACTGGCGGCCGCCAGTGGCCCCAAGGGCCCCTTGCGGGATGCGTTGGCGGGCGCGCTGGCAGACATGCGCGCGGGGGTCTCCCGGACGGCGGCCATCAAGGCCCTGGCCGAGCGCTGCGATAGCCCGCTGGCGCGCAATTGGGCCGCTGCGCTGGCTCAGGCGGACGCCTTGGGCATCAGTTTGGGTCCCGTGCTGCGGGCCCAGGCGGCGCAGAGCCGCAATGATCGCCACGTGCGCGCGGAGCAATTGGCCATGCAGGCGCCGGTCAAGATGTTGCTGCCGTTGATTGCCTGCATCTTCCCCTGTACGTTCATCGTGCTGGGGTTTCCGATTGCGATCCAGCTGCTTCAGGGGGCGCAATGAGCGGGCGCCGCCCCTTGCCGCGCCGGCGGTTGCGATTGCTGCGGGTGACCGGGTGGATGGGCAGGATGCGCGGGCTGCTGGGCCGCCGCCCGCCGGGGCCGCGGTCGGGTATTTTGCTGGCCCCGTGCTGGGCGGTGCATACGTTTGGCATGCGCCACGCCATTGACGTGGCTTTCGTGTCGCGCGACGGGCGGGTGGTGAAGGTCTGCAGGGCGCTGGCGCCCCGCAGGCTGGCGCTATGCCTGGGCGCCGTGGCCGTTGTCGAGGTTCGGGCTGGTGTTATTGATGCCGAACACGGCGGTATACGACGGATAGAAGCTGCAATAGAACACGCCCGCCGCCGCAATCGTGAACGGAATCTGCAGCGTGCTGGCAAATTGGGGTGACAGGCCGATGTAGACGAGCAGGCCCGAGCACAGATCGAGGAACAGGGCGATCAGGACCCAGGTGGCGGCGTACACCAGGAAGGCCCATTTATTGCGCCAGCAGGCGATGCCGGAGAAGAACAAGGCTTGCGTCAGGCGCAGCCCATGCCAGGCCACCAGCACGGGCGCATACCAGAACAGCGCTGCGATGATGACGTACAGCACCGTGAAGATGATGAGCGGGGTGCGCAGCGCCTGCAGGATGGGTTCCATGCTGTTTTCGATGGACGCGATGCGCATGCCTTCGGCGAAAGCGGCCGAGAAGGGCAGGAAGGTGGCCAGGCCGGCGATCAGGCTGACGGCGGCGTACAGCAGACCCATCAGGAACAGCTTCCTGAAGACGCCAGGCTGTTTCAGCGGTTTGGCCCACATTGAGGGCAGCATCACGCGGTCTGCCTCGACATGCTTGCAGGCCGCCAGGCTCATCAATGTGACGGACGGCATCAGGGCGATGAACAGGATCGGGCCGACAATCTGTGCCGCGAACGCAAATATGACCAGGAGACTGTTGACCAGCGCCCAGGTGTACATGGCCAGGGGTTGCTTGCGGAACAGACGGAAGCCGTCTCGGACCCATTGCCAGCCGGAGGACGCGGGGAGGAATGCTGCTTGCATGGCTCTCTTGGGGAGTGATCTCTCAATAAGGGACGTGCTACCCCCATTATGGGGGGCGTAACGGTTACGGCAATACTGGCAGGCCCGCGCGGTGGCGCGCCTGCAACACTCTTTCGAAATGACGGGGGTCGTGCGGCTTGAGCGTCTGGGCCGGGCGCGGCAGGAAATAGTCGTACAGGCGGGACAGCCAGAAGCGCAGGGCGGCCGCACGCAGCATCAGCGGCCAGGCCTGGCGTTCGGCATCGGTGAAGGGCCGTACCTGGGCATAGGCGGCCAGCCAGGACTGGACCAGCTCGGGGATGAACTCGCCGGTGTCGCGTTCGATGCACCAGTCGTTGACGCTGACGGCCACGTCGAACAGCCAGGTGTCGCAGCCGGCGAAATAGAAATCGATGATGCCGCCCATGAGGGGATCTTCGAAGGTGCCGGCGAACAGCACGTTGTCGCGGAACAGGTCGCAGTGGGCCGGGCCCGCGGGCAGCGTCTGCCATGCCGGGGTGGCGGCGGCGGCTTGCTGGTCGGCCAGTTCGGTCTGCAGCAGTTGGGCCTGGCCGGCTTCCAGGAAGGGCATGACCTTGGGGGCGGTCTCGACCCACCAGGACAGGCCGCGCAGGTTGGGCTGCTGGATCGGGAAGTCCTGCCCGGCCAGGTGGGCGCGGGCCAGGGTGGCGCCGATCAGGGCGCAATGGGCGGCGCCGGGCGCGGGCTCGTAGCCGCCGGGCAGGCGCGAAACGATGGCGCAGGGCTTGCCGTGCAGGGTGGTCAGGCGGGTGCCGTCGCGCAGCGTCTGCGGCTGCGGTACGGGGATGCCGCGGCTGGCCAGGTGGTACATCAGCTCGATATAGAACGGCAGTTGCGCCTGCGTCAGCACCTCGAACAGCGTCAGCACGTACTCGCCGCGGCTCGTGTACAGGAAATAATTGGTGTTTTCGATGCCCGCCGTGATCCCCCGCAGCGAGACGAACTCGCCCAGGTCGAAATGCGCCAACAGGGCGCGCGCGTCGTCGTCGGATACGGGGGTGAATACGGCCATTGATGTACGGAAAGAGGGGAGTTAACGGGCGGGCGGACTTGGCTGTACGCGGTGGCGGCGCAATTTTAGACCACATGGGCGGCAGGGGTTCACCGCCCGCGCAATCGGCCTGCCGGACATAAACCGGCCAAGCACCGTAAAATACCGCATCCCCTTGTTTTACTGAGCGATTCTTGGACTCCCCCGACTGGCGGCTGTGTGTCGCCCCGATGATTGACGTGACCGACCGGCACTGCCGCTATTTCCATCGGCTGCTGGCCCCGCGCGCACGTCTGTACACCGAAATGATCACCACCGGCGCGCTGCTGTACGGCAATGTCGCCCGTCACCTGGACTTCGACGAAGCCGAGCACCCGGTCGCCCTGCAACTGGGCGGCAGCGAGCCGGACGCACTGGCGCAGTCGGCCAAGCTGGGCCGCCAGTGGGGCTATGACGAGATCAACCTGAATTGCGGTTGCCCATCTGAACGGGTACAGAAGGGCGCTTTCGGCGCCTGCCTGATGGCCGAGCCAGACCTGGTGGCCGACTGCATCAAGGCCATGCAGGACGCCGTGGACATCCCCGTCACGGTCAAGCACCGGTTGGGGCTGGACTACGACGAGTCCTATTCCTTCGTGCGCGATTTCGTCGGCAAGATCTACGACACCGGCTGCCAGGTATTCGTGGCCCATGCCCGCAACGCGGTGCTCAAGGGCCTGTCGCCCAAGGACAATCGCGAAATTCCGCCGCTGCGCTACGACGTGGTGCGGCAGTTGAAGCGGGACTTCCCGGACTGCGTGTTCGTCTTGAATGGCGGGCTGGCCGATGCCGACCAGTCCGTGGCGGCGGCCGCCGATTTTGACGGCGTCATGCTGGGCCGGGCGGCCTGGCACACGCCGCGGGTGCTGTCCGAAGTGTCGTTGCAACTGTGGCCGTCGGTGCGGCTGCCCAGCGATGCACAGGTGGTCGACGCCATGATGGAATATGCCGCGCGCCAGGTGGCGCAGGGCGTGCCGCTGCGCGTCATGACGCGGCCCATGCTGGGTCTGGTGAATGGTCAGTCGGGCGCGCGCCGGTGGCGCCGCATGCTGTCGGATCCGGCGCTGTTGGCCGCGAACAATCCGGCACTGATCTATGACGCCTGGCGCAGCCAACGGCACGCGCCGGACATGCGCGGCGCCGCGTTGACGGCGGCGCCAGCGGGTATCTGATCCGGATATCCAAGCCAGATACTCAATCCAGGCATCCAGGCAAAAAATAACGGCCCCTGAGCAGGGGCCGTATCTGTCCGCGGTAAGTGTCCGCGGGCCGGACTCAGGACTTGGCCGGTTCGGCGCTTTCGGCGGGCCAGTCGCGGATGTAGGCCTTGAGCATGTTGTTTTCGAACTGCTGGGCCGCCACGATGGCCTGGGCCATGTCGTAGAAGGAAATCACGCCCATCAGGGTCGGGCCGTCCATGACCGGAATGTAGCGCGCGTGCTTTTCGAGCATCAGGCGCTGGACCTCGTCGGCGCTGGTGTTGGGCGACACGCTGACCGGTGCGTCGTCCATGATGGACCGGATGGTGGTTTCGCCCGCGCCGCCATGTGCGTGCATGTGGCGAATGATCTCGCGGAACGTCAGCATGCCCGTCAGGGTGCCGAATTCCATGATGACGAGCGAGCCGATATCCTGTTCGCTCATGGTTTGCACGGCCTGGGACACGGGCATGTCCGGCGAAGCCGTGTAAAGCGTGTCTCCCTTGACGCGCAGAATCTCGCTGACCTTCAACATCGGTTTCTCCTGGGCGCAGCGCGCCCTGATGCTATTTGCTATTTCTTGTTCGCTTCCAGCTGCAAGACCGGGGCGATGCCATTTCCGGTATTTTGCGCCTCTCCGCAAAGTTCTTCCAGCGTCGGTGTGTTTTGCTGGGAAATCACGGCCGAGGCGACCTTGAGGATTTCGGGGTCGTCGCGCACCCGCGGCTGGGCGCGATCCAGCAGGAATCGGTCTACGACCGGCGCCAGGGATGTCTCGCGGGCGTCGCAGGTCAGGACCCACAGGTCGTCCGGGCTGCGGGTGATGAGACCCATGTCGCTGAGCCGTTCGAGCACCTCGTTCAGTTCGTCCTGGTGCAGTTTCAGGCCGGAAGCCAGCCGGTTGGCGGGCAGGCCGGGCGGGCTTTCGGACTGGGCCCGGCGCAATACGCGCAGCACGTCCAGGGCGTCCACGAAGGGCGCGCCGGGGTAGCGGTTGAATTCCCAGCGGCCCAGCCGGATGAGCGGGGCGGTGGCGGCCAGGGTGGCTCCCAGCAGCACCGCCAGCCACGACAGGTAGATCCAGAGCAGGAAAATGGGCAGCGTGGCGAATGCCCCATAGATGACGGTATAGGTGGGGAAACGGGTCAGGTAGTAGGCAAACGCCGATTTCATGATTTCCAGCGCCACGGCGGTGACGCAACCGCCGACCAGGGCATCGCGCCACAGCACATCGCGGTTCGGCACCACCACGAACAGGGCCGCAAAGCCCAGGCCGGTCAGCACCAGCGGAATGAAAGAAATGGCGACGCTGACGACTTCGGGCACGTCGCGCACCAGCCCGAGCGACTCGCGCGCCACGAACGAGGTGGCCCAGAGGCTGGCACCGGCCACCACGGGCCCCAGGGTGATGACGGCCCAGTACACCAGGGCCCGCTGCGGCAAAGGCCGCTGGCGCGTGACGTGCCAGATGTCGTTGAAGGCCTTGTCGATGGTCATGATGAGCAGCAGCGACGTGACCAGCAGGAAGCCGCCGCCGATCGCGGTCAGGCGCGAGGCCTGGCGAGCGAACTGGTTCAGGTATTCCATGATGTTGTCCGACACGGACGGCGGCATCAGGCTGTTGGTCAGGAAATCTTCGAGGGCGACCCGGAATTCCTGGAACACGGGAAAGGCGGTGAACAGCGACAGCACCACGGCCAGCATGGGCACGATGGCCAGCACCGTGGTGAAGGTGAGGCTGGAGGCGACCTGCAGCAGCTTTTCTTCGTCGGCGCGCTGGGCGGTGAACAGGAAGGCGCGGCCCACGCGCGCACCCCACGAAGCGTGCGGGGGCGGGGGCTCGGTGGCCGCCGGCGCGGCGGCGGCAGGCTCGGCGGGGCGGTTCATCAGGCGATAATAGCAGCATGAACCCTGAACTCAACCCCCGCTTGCGCCTGGTGGCATCGGTGTCGCTGTTCGCCTTGATCGTGTTGTGCGTGACCTGGGAAACGGTCGTGGCGCCGCTGCGTCCGGGCGGTTCCTGGATGCTGCTCAAGGCCTTGCCGCTGGTGTTGCCGCTGCGCGGCATCCTGCGTGGCAATCTCTACACGTACCAGTGGGCCGCGATGCTGTCGCTGCTGTACCTGATGGAAGGCGTGGTGCGGGCGATGTCCGACCCGGCGCCGTTGTCGGTCCTGATGGCCTGGGGTGAGATCCTGCTGTCCACCGTGTTTTTCCTCAGCGCCATTTTCTACGTGCGGCCGGCCAAGCGGGCCGCCAGGAGCCAACGCGCATGAACGCTCATTCCCTGTCCGAATTGCAGGCCGTCAACTCGTTTGCGGCCTTGCCAGCGGCGTTCTACACGCGGCTGGCGCCGCAGCCCCTGAACAATCCCCGTTTGCTGCACGCCAACGCCGAAGCCGCCGCCCTGATCGGGTTGGACGCGTCGGTGCTGCAGACGCCGGAATTCCTGCGTGTCTTTTCCGGCGCCGATCCGCTGCCGGGCGGTGACACGCTGGCAGCGGTGTACAGCGGCCACCAGTTTGGCGTCTGGGCGGGCCAGTTGGGCGATGGCCGCGCGCATCTGCTGGGCGAAATCCAGGGGCCGGCCGGCGCCTGGGAATTGCAACTGAAAGGGGCGGGCCTGACACCGTATTCCCGCATGGGCGACGGCCGTGCGGTGCTGCGTTCATCGGTGCGCGAGTACCTGGCCAGCGAGGCCATGCACGGTCTGGGCGTGCCGACTACGCGTGCCCTGGCGCTGGTGGCTTCGGACGACCCGGTCTGGCGCGAAACCGTCGAAACCGCGGCCATCGTCACGCGCATGTCGCCCAGTTTCGTGCGCTTCGGTTCCTTTGAACACTGGTCATCGCGCCGCCAGCCGGACCTGCTCAAGGCGCTGGCCGACTACGTGATCGACCGCTACTACCCCGAATGCCGGGTCGCGCCGGCGGGCGAACCCCAGGACGCTGCCGCGCCGTTGCGGAACCTGCTGCGCGAAGTCACGCACCGCACCGCGCGGTTGATGGCGGATTGGCAGGCCGTGGGCTTTTGCCACGGAGTCATGAACACCGACAATATGTCGATCCTGGGCTTGACGCTGGATTACGGCCCCTACGGTTTCATGGACGGTTTCCGGCTGGGCCATGTGTGCAACCATTCGGATTCCGAGGGCCGCTATTCCTGGAATCGGCAGCCGTCGGTGGCGCTCTGGAACCTGTATCGCCTGGGCGGCAGCCTGCATACGCTGGTGCAGGACGTCGACGGCCTGCGTGCCGTGCTGGATGAGTATGAAGGCGTGTTCACCCGCGCCTTCCATGACCGCATGGGCGCCAAGCTGGGGCTGGCCGCGTGGCGCCCGGCGGACGAGCCCTTGCTGGACGACCTGCTCAAGCTGATGGACGCCAATCAGGCGGATTTCACCCTGAGCTGGCGCCGGCTGGCCGATGCGGTATCGGGCAACCGCGCGCCGTTCGAAGACCTGTTCATCGATCGGCCCGCCGCTGCGGCCTGGCTGGACCGCCTGTTGGCGCGCCAGGCCCAGGACGGCCGGGCGGCCGCTGAAGTCGCCGCCGCCATGAACCGGGTCAATCCGCTATATGTATTGCGCAATCACCTGGCCGAAGAGGCGATCCGCGCTGCGAAAACGGGCGATGCCGGCGAGATCGATACCCTGATGAAGCTGCTGCGCGCGCCCTTCACGGAACAGCCGGGGTACGAAAAGTATGCGGCCCTGCCGCCGGATTGGGCCAACGGCATTGAAGTCAGTTGTTCGTCTTGATGTTCGTTTTGAGCGGTTCTTGACGACAAAACGTCTTTTTAGAGCGGGATATCGTAGAAAGTTGGCGCATTGAGACGAAAAAACGCGGTTTTTTTCTCTGCAATCATTCGTTTCCATTGTAAAAGTCGTAAGATTGTCGCCTGCGGGACACTCAGGACGGTACCCCCGTCCTTGGGGCATTTGTCGACAATTTTCAATATAAAGCACTCTAAATATGCCTGGCGCAGATGGTTTGCTGTGTATCGGCCTGCTTGAGGATGATGCGGACTTCCGGGAGGAGTTGGCGTTGGGCCTCGGTGGGTACGGTTTCCGTGTGGCGTTTGCTTGTGACAACGCCGCGGCCTTTTACCGTCGCTTGCAGGAACAGCCCTGCGATATCGTCATCCTTGATGCCCATCTTCCTGGTGAAGACGGTTTTTCGGTGGCCACGCGACTGCGCGCGCTGAGTCCGGTAGGCATTGTCATGCTGACCGGGCGCAGTGCGCTCGAAGACCGGGTGCGCGGGTTGGAAGGCGGCGCCGACGTCTACATGACCAAGCCGGTGGACCTGCTGGAGCTCAGCTCCGTCATCCGCAGCCTGGCCCGCCGCATGCGCCTGGCCAAGGTGCCGCGTCCCGCCGATGCCGAAACGCGTGCGTCGGCCGATACCGCGTGGTCGCTGCAGGACGGCGGCTGGATCCTGGTGGCGCCGGATGGCGCGTCGCTGCATTTGAGCGCCCAGGAACGCACGTTCCTGATGGCGTTGATGGACGCGGCGGGTTCCGCCGTCAGCCGCCAGGCGCTGGCCGAATTGTTCCTGCCGGACAGCCCCGGAGGGTTTGAACTGCGCCGTATCGATGTGCTGGTGAGCCGCCTGCGCGCCAAGGCGCAAAGCGCGGGCCTGAAGTTGCCCGTGCTGTCCGTGCGCGGCCAGGGCTACGTGTTCGCGGCCTGATTGGCCGCGTCCGGCGCGGGCGGCCGCGCGGGCAGGGTGATGACGAAGCGCGTGCCGACGCCCACCTTGCTTTGCATGACCAGAGAGCCACCCTGGTTCTGGCAGATGCGCCGGGCCAGATACAGGCCAATTCCCATTCCCTGAGTTTCGCGGTGCGCCGAGCGGCGGAAATGCGGCTCGAAGATGCGCGCCTGTTCTTCTTCGCCGATGCCGGGGCCGCTGTCGGTGACCGCCATCCAGGCCATGGGCGCATCCTTCTCGGTTGTCCGTCCCGTTTCGATGCGGATAGGTTCGCTGGCTGGCGAATACTTGATGGCGTTGTGGATGAGATTGCGTACGACCACGCTGGTCAGCGGGCGGTCGCAATAGACGGGCAGGGTGTCGGCGTCGGTCTGCAGCAGCAAGGCATGCGCCGTATCCGGTTGCATCGCCGCCACCACGTCGCCGACCAGTTCCGACATGTCGGTCAGTTCCGCGCGCGGGGTCCAGGCGTGTTCGCCCAGGCGGTCCTGGTTCAGCAGCTGTTCCATCAATTCGGTCATGCGCGTGACGGACCGATGGATGCGCGCCAGACGGTTGTCGACGGCTTCACCGCTGCCGGACAGGATCATGTCCAACGACTGGGCGGCGGCACTGATCGTGGCCAGGGGTGCCCTCAACTCGTGCGATATCAGGGCGTTCACCTGGCGCTGGGTATCGAGCGCACCGGCCATTTCGGCCAGCCGCAGGTCGCCCTGGACGTGCGAGTCGGCGTCGGCGGGGGCGGGCCTTGCGTGAGCGTGCCTGGGATCCAGCCCCGCCAGCAGCAAGGCAGCCAGCACCAGCAGCAGCCGCGCCAGTTCGGGGGCCAGCGCGCCGTCGCTCTGGCCGGGCACCGCGTCTTGCGTCAGCACCCAGACCGACACCGCATAGGCTGCGCCCAGCGCCAGCGCGGCCATCCTGCGGGGGGTGCCTCGGGCCGCCGCTGCCAGGAACCACGCTGCCAATGCTGCGCTGGCGGCGGCGCAGACGGCGGCGATCAAGCCGGGCAACATGCCGCCGTCGGCGTCATAGACGAAGATCAGTGCCAGTGCCGCCAGGCCGGTCAACGCGATGCAGGCCCAGCGGCATGCCGTTGCCAGGCGGGCGGCGACGGGGCTGCCGGAAATCAGGGGGACGGACAAGGCCAGGAGGGCAGCGAAAGAGCCCGCCTGCAAGGCGCCGGCCGGAAACAGCAAGGGCTGCACGCGCAAGACGCCCTCCACCAGCACGAACGCGAGCGCGGCGCCGTAGCTGGCTGCCCTTGTATAGGCCCAGGTGGTGAGAAAGGCCACCGCGCACGCCAAGGCGACGCCGGCGACCAGGGCGGCCTGAAGCTCGGGGTAGGACGTGGCCGGCCCTGCCGCCATCAATGGGCCGGGCCACAGCACGGCGCCTGCCAGCCAGGCTGGCCAGCCGCGTTGCGCAGGCGTCGTGCGGCTTGCGCGGCGGTGGCGAAAGCGCCGAAGGGTGCGAAGAAACAAGCCTTCCGTCAACTAGGAACCCATTGGTGGTCAGGCGCGAGGTCGTGCGCGCGGGCGAAGTTTACGACAGCGCCACGAATTGCGCGGACGCCGATTTTCTCGAGGATGGCCTGGGTGGCGGGGTCGGGCACGTCTTCCGCGTACACATCCATGTTCAGCGACACCGCCGTTGCGACGACCGTTGCCGCCAGGTGCTGGCTGCCCGGGCTGTGCAGGATGCCGGTGATGAATCCCCCGCACAGTTTCACGTAGCACACCGGGTATTCGTGCAAGTGCTCCATGGCCCCGAATTGCCGGGACAGGCGTGACAGCCCCACGCGGCCGCCGGCCTGGGTGACGATTCGGCACAACTGTTGCATGTCGGCGCCGTGTTCCACCAACGCCTCGGCATCGACTTCGACGATCAGGCGTGCCGTCAGGGCGGGCCGGTCGGCCAGCATGCGTTCCAGTCGCGCCAGGAAAGCCCCTTGGGCCAATGAGGCGCGCGAAACATGCACGGTCAAGGCGTCGGGGTGGGTATACAGCCAGTCCAGCCCGAGGCGGATCGCCTGGATATCGCATTCGGCCGACAGCCCCAGACGCACCGCCGGCGGCATGAAGATCGAGGCCGGGACCGGGTCGGCTCCGGCAGCATCGTGCAGGGTCAGGCGGCCCTCGTGCTGCAACAGCCTGCCTGCCACGTCCGCCAGGGGCTGCACCGAGAGGGAAAAGCGGTGCTGCTCCAGGGCGGTGGACAGCGCATCGTGCCAGCTGTATTCGCCGATGCGGGTGCTGTCGGCGGCCTGGCTTGCCGGCGAGATCTGGTCGTCATCGGCACTTTCCGCGCACATCAGGGCATGGTCCAGGCGCGCCAGCGTGTCGCTCATGCTGTCGCCGGGGGCGTAGGCGGCCATCGCCAGCGCCCAGCGGCACCAGCCGCGTTTGTCCATCGGCACCCGCAGCGACCGCAATTCGCGTCGCACCCGCTCGGCGAGCAGGCCGGCCTGGGGCGCCGAAGTACGGGGCATCAGCAGCGCGAAGTCCGAGCCGCCGATGCGCGCCAGCACGGCTGTCGGACCGCCGGAGCCGTCGACCAGTTTACGCAGGCGGTCGGACGAGGACCGCAGCCACTGGTCGGTGAAGGCGCGCGACAGGTGACGGTTGATCTGCGCCAGGTCGCGCTGGCGAAACAGCAGGATGTGGCCGCCCGCGTCCGGTTCCTGGCTGGCAAGCTCGACCCGGAAATGGTCGATGAAGTACTTGCGGTTCGGCAGACGGGTGACCGCGTCGCGCGAGATCTCGCTTTGCAGCGATTCGATGCGTGCGTTCTGTTCCTGCACCGTCGCGGCCACCTTGCGCTGGGCGTCGACCAGGGCCTGGTCCACGCCCGCCAGTCCGCACGCGCGGTTGGGCGCCGCCTCGCCACCCGGCGCCAGTGCCCGCACCCGTTCGCAGATGTCGCGCGAGGTGCGCGCTTCGATCCAGCGCATCAGGTTGACGGCGAACAGCGTCCAGAAGACGCCCGCGGCCAGCACCAGGCCGATGACGCGTACGCCGCCTTGCCAGAGCGTGTCCCGGGCCAGCCGGGCATCCGCCTGCACGGTGACCGTGCCCATCGGGCGGCCATCCGGCGCGACAAAGGGCAGGGTGGCGGCGGGGGCCTGCATGGTCAACCAGCCATCGCGCCAGTCGTGTGCCCGTCCGGGTTGGCCAGGCGAGGCGCTGCGGCGCTCCGCTATGGCGTCCCCGTTTTTCGCATTGATCTTGACCAAGGAATACAGGCCGGCACCGAACAGTTCATCGGCCAGTTTGACCTGGTCTTGCGTGCCCCCCGCGGTGTGGGACAGCGCCCACGCCAGGGCGCTGGCACCCGCCTGGCCCTGCTGGGCCAGCTGGGTGTTCAGGTAGCGGTGGGCGGCCAGCATCCCCAGCGCCTGCGCACCGAGCAAAATGAAGGCAATCAGGAGGGCGGTGCAGAGGATCAGCCGGCGTAATGTGGACATGGAGTAGGGGTTCCCTTCGTGGCCCGCACCGTTGCCGGTGCCGCGCAATGCCGGCCTGCCAGTAAAAGGGGGAACGTCAGGCCGCGAGCGTGCCTGATCGGGAAAAATGCTGGATAAGAAACGTGACACACGTTACTAATACCTCAGTGTCGTCGCGTACGCTGTAATTCCGCATGTCACAGAACATACAGAATATTACGAAATCACCTGCGATATCAGACAACCTGTGCAATTATTTCGTTCGTGATAATTGCCCGGATGATAACTATTGAGACAGGCCGTATTAATTTTAGGGTTCCGGCTGTCGTAGTAAGGGCACGGCATGGCGCAAAGGACCGGCCAGCGACTGCTATCCAAGGACCGTCATGACCCCAAGCGAGCAACCAGAGCAGGGCAGGAATCGAAGGAAAAGGAGCGCGTTGCTCCTGAAGTGTGGCGTTTTTTTGCG
Source organism: Achromobacter sp. NCFB-sbj8-Ac1-l (assembly GCF_052695805.1). Lineage (NCBI taxonomy): Bacteria > Pseudomonadati > Pseudomonadota > Betaproteobacteria > Burkholderiales > Alcaligenaceae > Achromobacter > Achromobacter sp. NCFB-sbj8-Ac1-l. Next base: position 2,075,215 of record NZ_CP199812.1, read on the forward strand.
AAAATAATGCATAATTTAAAAAATGTTACAGCCCTTGGGTTTCTTTCCGGACCACAACGCCAAGGGTTTCTAGATAGGGGGCTCCGTGCGTGAGAGTTACCTGCTCGCACTGTGCCTGACGCTCGCGGGCGCACTTGCAGCGATAAGTTTGTTTTTCGTCCGCCGGGAGCGTGTCCTGCGCGGGCGACTGACGCGTGACGAATTGACCGGTGTCCTGAGCCAGCGGGAGCTGCATCGCCGCGCGCGCGCCTGGTTGAACCAGGCGGACAAGGCGTCGGGCCGGGGCGCATTCGGCCCGGGGGGCGTGGCGCAGGCGGACCGCGAGTCCCTGGGTATCGCGCGCGCCCGCACGGGGACGCGCGGCATTGGTGCGTTTTTCCTGGTCAGTTTTGACCAGTATGCCGAGATCAGCGCGATGCTGCGCGCAGGCGAAGACCAGACCCTGCTGGTGATGGTCGCTGACCGCCTCAGCCTGCTCACGCGCGCCCTGGGGGGCATGGTGGCCCGCAGCGGCACGGACACGTTCACGCTTTGCATTCCCGAGGTGGACGAGCAGGGGGCGGCACTGGTGTCGGCCAAGCTGCTGGAAGACCTGTCGGTGCCCTACGAACTGGGCGGCCGGCCTCTGATCGCGGTGTTTCGCGTGGGGGCGGCGTTGTATCCGGACCACGGCCGCAGTGTGGAAGAATTGCAACGCTGCGTGCAGGTCGCAATGGTGCCGCTGAAAGAACGGGGCGGTCCGGGCTGGAACATGTTCGACTTTCGCATGCTGGCCCGCCAGCGCGACCAGCAAGGGCTGGAAAACGACCTGCGCCTGGCGCTGACCACGGCGTCCATGGACCAGTTCGAACTGTATTACCAGCCGGTCTGCGACAGCGGCACGGGCGTGGTGCAGGGTTGCGAGGCGCTGTTGCGCTGGCATCACCCGGAGCTGGGCAGCGTGTCGCCCGCGGTGACGATCGAGCTGGCCGAGCGCAGCGGCCTGATCGTGCCGCTGGGCGCCTGGATACTCGAGCGTGCCTGCTCGCAGGCCGCTTTATGGCCGGCCGCCTGGCGGGTGCACGTGAATCTGTCGGTCAAGCAGATGAACGAGGACAGCCTGGTGCAACTGGTGTCCGACGTGCTGGCGTCGACCCGCCTGGCGCCGCGCAAGCTGGTGCTGGAGATCACCGAATCCATTTTCATCATGCACTACGAGCGCCACGTGAAGATCCTGAACACGTTGCGCGCCAAGGGCATCGGCGTGGCGCTGGACGATTTCGGTTGCGGCTATTCCAGCCTGAACCACTTGCGTCATCTGCCCATCGACTGGGTCAAGATCGACCGCAGCTTCATTTCGGCGCTGGAATCCGATGCCGGCAGCCGCGAGGTGGTGTCCGCCTTGTTCGGGTTGTGCCAGGCGATGCACCTGCCGGTGGTGGCCGAAGGCGTCGAAACCGAAGGGCAACGCGAAATCCTCAAGTCGCTGGGCTGCCGCGTGATGCAGGGATTCCTGCTGGGACGCCCGGCGCCGGCCGCCGAGATTCAGGCTTTGGCCTCGGCGGTGTCATAATCGGGGTTGCTTGCAACCTCCCGACCTGTTGACTTCCTATGCCCGGCAATACCCTCGGTACCTTGTTCACCGTCACGAATTTTGGCGAATCCCACGGGCCGGCCATCGGTTGCGTCATCGATGGCTGTCCGCCGGGACTGTCCCTGGATGCCGCCGACATCCAGCTCGAACTGGACCGCCGCCGCCCCGGCACGTCGCGCCACGTCACCCAGCGCCAGGAAGCCGACCAGGTCGAGATCCTGTCCGGCGTCTACGAAGGCCTGACCACCGGCACGCCCATCGGCCTGCTCATCCGCAACACCGATGCGCGCAGCAAAGACTATTCCAACATCACCGACACGTTCCGGCCCGGCCACGCCGACTACGCCTACTGGCGCAAGTTCGGCCTGCGCGACCCGCGCGGCGGCGGCCGTTCGTCGGCCCGCCTGACCGCGCCCACCGTGGCCGCGGGCGCCGTGGCCAAGAAGTGGCTGGCCGAGCAGTACGGGGTGAAGGTGCGTGGCTACATGAGCCAATTGGGCCCCATTCCGATTCCGTTCGTGTCGTGGGACGAGGTGCCGAACAACCCGTTCTACGCGCCCAACGCCGAGGTCGTGCCCGAACTGGAAGCCTATATGGACCAGTTGCGCCGCGACGGTGATTCGGTCGGCGCGCGCATCGAGGTCGTGGCCGAGAACCTGCCGGCCGGCTGGGGCGAGCCCATCTACGATCGCCTGGATGCCGACATCGCCCACGTGATGATGGGCCTGAACGCCGTCAAGGGCGTGTCCATCGGCGCGGGTTTCGACTGCATCGCGCAGCGCGGCTCCGAGCATGGCGATGAAATCACGCCCGACGGTTTCCTGACCAACCACGCCGGCGGCGTGCTGGGCGGCATTTCTACCGGCCAGCCGGTGACGGTGTCGCTGGCCATCAAGCCCACGTCCAGCATCCGGGTCGAGCGCCGCTCGGTCAACCGGGCCAACGAACCCGTCATGGTGCAGACGCTGGGCCGCCACGATCCCTGCGTCGGCATTCGAGCCACGCCTATCGCCGAAGCCATGCTGGCCCTGGTGCTGATCGACCACGCCCTGCGGCATCGCGGGCAGTGCGGTGATCGGGCCTGAACGGCTGGCAAGTCCCTGATTTTTTGCAACTGCTGGAGGCCGACATGAGCCGTAACCGCTATCCGTTGCGCCGCCTGGCGGCCGTCCTGGGCCTGGCCGTATTGGCCGGTTGCTCGGGCATGAACACCACTCAGTCGGGCGCCATTGGCGTGAACCGCACGCAATACATGTCCAGCATGGTGCCGTCGCAGGCGCTCGAGCAGGAAGCCAACCAGCAGTACGCCGACATCCTCAAGCAGGCCCAGGCCAAGAATCTGCTGGATCGCGATGCCCAGCAAGTGGCCCGGGTGCGCAGCATTTCGCAGCGCCTGATCGCGCAAGCGGGTGTGTTCCGCCCGGATGCGTCGGGCTGGAAATGGGAAGTCCACGTGCTGACCAGCGACGAGATCAACGCCTGGTGCATGCCGGGCGGCAAGATCGCCGTCTACACGGGGCTGATCAACAAGATCAAGCCCACCGATGACGAACTGGCGGCCGTGCTGGGCCACGAAATCTCGCATGCGCTGCGCGAACATGCGCGTGAGCGCGTGTCGCAGCAGATGGCCACCAACCTGGGCTTGCAGGTGCTGTCGATCGCCACGGGGTCCAGCGCCGCGTCGGACCTGGGCGGGCAACTCACCAGCGTGATGTTCACCCTGCCCAACAGCCGTACCCACGAAACCGAAGCCGACCGCATGGGCGTCGAACTGGCGGCCCGGGCCGGTTTCGATCCACGTGCGGCCGTGACGCTGTGGCAGAAGATGGGCGCGGCCGACAGCGGCAGCGCGCCGCCGGAGATCCTGTCGACCCACCCCTCGGCCGCATCGCGCATCACCGACCTGCAGGCTGCCGCCCAGCAGGTGCTGCCGCTGTACGAACAGTCCAAGGGCCGCGCCGCCCGCTGAACCGATATGGAAAAGGGCATCCGCGTTGCCGCGGATGCCCTTTTTTTGCGACTGTCCGGCCTAGTTGGGCTGCTTGACGCCCGGGCCCCGCATGACGGTGATGCCGAGGTCGGCCAGGATGCGGCGCGTTTCGCTGTCCGGCACGTCTTCGGCGTAGACCGCGATGTTGAGCTTGCGGGCGGTTTCCAGCACCGATGCCGTCAGTTGCTGGCTGCCCGGGCTTTGCGACATGCCGCCCACGAAACCGCCACCCAGTTTGACGTACGACAGGGGCAGGGTGTGCAACTGCGCCACGGCGCCGAATTGCTGCGCCAGGCGGCGCACGCCGATATGCGCGCCGAATTCCGAGGCCACCCGCGCCAGCGCGGCGATCTGCTCGTGGCATTCCACCAGGCCGTGCGCGTCGATTTCCAGGAACAGGCGGCGGGCCAGCGCACGGTGTTCGGTCAGCAGCAGCGCCAGCTGGCGCAGGTATTTCTGGCCGCGCAGCGAGGGCAGGGCCACGCGCAGGGCCAGTTCGCCGTCGTGGGCGGCCAGCCAGTCCAGGCCCAGTTCCACGGCCTGCAGATCGCAATCGGCCACCAGGTCCAGCCGCACGGCGGGGGGGATGAACAGGGTGGCGGGGATGGCAGCCTGGTCGGGCGCCGTGCGCAGCATCAGCATGGCTTCGGTGCGCAGGACGGTGCCATCGGCAGCGCGCAGCGGTTCGGTCGCCAGTTCGAAGCGGCGGCCTTCCAGGGCCGACAGGATGGCGTCCTTCCAGGCGCGCTCGCCGGATTCGGACGGGGATTGCGCATCGGCCGCGCCGGCGATGACGACCTGGTCGTTGCCGGCGCTTTCCGCCCGCATCAGGCCGAAGTCCAGCCGCGCCAGCACCGGTCCGGCCGGGTTGCCGTGGCTGTAGTCGGCCATGGCCTGGGCCCAGCGGCACAGGTGGCCTTCGCCCACGGGAATGCGCGAGGCATGCAGGTCGGCGCGCAACTGCTCGGCGATCATCATCGCCTGCGGCGCGGCGCAACCCGGCAGCAGCAGCGCGAAGTCGGACCCGTTCAGGCGGGCCAGCAGCGGATTGGCCACGTGCAGCGACTTGAGCGAAGCCTGGATGCGTTCGCAGGCGGCGCGCAGCCATTGGTCGATGAACTCGCGCGGCATGTGGCGGTTCAGGTCAGCCAGGTCGCGCTGGCGGAACACCAGCACATGGCCCCCATCGATGGGCGGACGTGCGGGCGAGCCGCCCTGGACCGGGCCGGCTTCGAGCGCGCGGCGGAATTCATTGACGAAGTATTTGCGGTTGGGCAGCCCCGTGACCGGGTCCTGGTTCAGTTCCAGTTCCAGCGATTCGATCTTGGCGTTCTGTTCCTCGACGCTGGCGTAGACGCGCTCGCGGGTCTGGTTCAGCGCCTGCACGACGTCGGTCAATTCGGGCACGCGTGCCTGCATCTGCTGTGGCGGCGTGTCCTGGCCGATGCTGCGGACGTGGTCGCTGATCTCGCGCAGCAGCCGGTTCTTGATCCAGCCCACCAGGGCAAAGGCGAACAGCGCCCAGATCAGGCCCGCGCCGACCACCAGCGCGATCATGCGCAGGCTGCTGCGCCACAGGGCTTCCCAGGCATAGGCGTCGTTGGCCACCAGCGTGACTTCGCCGATCTGGCGCCAGCCGTCGCTGACCGCGTGCGAGGCCGATTGCGCATCCAGCGGCGCCAGCGCTTGGAACCAGCGCGGCACGGAGGCACCCGCGGACGTGGCCTGGCGTTCGATCAGCACCTTGCCTTCGGGGTCGGCCAGGCGCACCAGTGAAAAGTGGCCGCCGTCGAACAGCGCCGACACCAGCAATTCCTGCACCACCGGGTCGTTGTTGGCCGGTTGCGACAGCGACAGCGCCAGCGACACGGCGGCATCGGTGCTCTGCACCTGCAACTGGCCCGACAGGTATTCACGGGCGGCGTTGACGCTGAGCGCCAGGGTCCCCAGCAGGATCACGATGATCGCGAGGGTGACGCTGAGCAGGAGCTGTCGAAGTATGGACATAGTCTTGGTTCCGGACATCAGGGGCGTATGCCTTCCCGTTCCATGCGTTGAAGTAGATCGCGCCAGCGGCTGAGGCGGTCAACCGGTGCGGCGGGTTTGCCGTCGACGTATACGCCGTCGGCGTTGAAGCTGAAGACCGGCGTCAGGTCGCGCCGTTGCGACGCCGGCAGGATGGTGGAAATCAGGCTGTCCAGCACCAGCGGTACCGCGTTCGGGGTTTCGTAGTAGCCCAGCACCATGTGGGCGATCTGGCTGCTGCTGGCCGGGCCGCCAACCCGTGCCCGCACATAGATGAAACGCAGCTTGTTCGCCGGCACGCCCAGGGACAGCAGGGTGAAATACTTGCCGATGACGTAGTCTTCGCAGTCGCCCGCGCCTTTGCCCAGCGATTCGAGCGGGGTGGCCCAGTAGTCGTCCTTGCCCCAGATCGTGATGTCGTCGCCCGACAGCAGGGCACGGTTCCAGAAATCGTTCGCCACCGTCAGCTTGTCTCGTTCAAGCGGGGGAGGCGGGGTGTGCAGCAATTGCAGCCAGTTCGACACCGCCTTGGCGCCCTTGGCGCCATAGCGGCTGGCCGACAGGCTTTGCAGTTTGTCGGCGTTGATCTCCAGGGCGAAACTGCCGCCCCAGCCGCACGCCAGGCAAAGCAAAACCCATCGGCACAGGTTCAGCGTGACGCGGAAACGGCGGGTTGATGGCATGAAACGGATTTTCACATTTTTCCGGGTGATTCAGGTGTCAGCCGGAAAAAATCCCCGCGCCGCCAACGCGTCGCGCACGGTGCTTCGGACCGTCCAGGGCCGCGGGCGGCCCTGGACGGTGACGGGCTTAGCTGTGATCGACGTTCAGCTTTCCCTTCTGCAGCAGGTCGTTGATGATCGCCTGGTTGTTCAATTGCCCGCCTTGCGTCAGGTCGATGTTCTCCAGCACGATCTTCTGGTCCGCGCCCTGCGTGCCCAGCTTGCCCTGCGTGTTGACGTCGATGACCGTGTTGCTGCCTTCCTTGTGGAAGTTCAGGTACTGGGTCAGGGTGCCGTCCTTTTCGCCGACCAGCAGGTCCTTCAGGTCCAGCACGTCGCCGCCATCCGCCGGTTTGCCCAGCGCGAAGTCCTTGATCGTGTCCACGGCCGGCTTGGCGGTGGTGCCCTGGTCGCCCAGTTCCCACTTGAACGTATCGCTGCCGGCGCCGCCGATGAGCGTGTCATCGCCCTTGCCGCCGATCAGGATGTCGTTGCCGTTGCCACCTTCCAGCGTGTCGTTGCCCGAACCGCCGTGCAGCAGGTCGTTGCCGTCGCCGCCGTACAGCTTGTCGTCGCCGGCACCACCGTAGATGATGTCGTTGCCGTCGTCACCGTACAGGATGTCGTCGCCGCCCTGGCCGTAGAGGATGTCGTCGCCGGTGCCGCCGTGGATCGTGTCGTTGCCGCCACGCGGGTCGTCTGCCAGGTTGAAGTCGGCGTGGTGGTCCTTGATGTAGTCGTACAGGTCGCTGTTGGTCGGCGGATGCCCGTCACGCATTTCCAGGAACACTTGCAGCGCCTTCAGGCCCGAGCCTTGCAGCAGGTCGCTTGGGCGGCCGCCCACGGAGCTCCAGTTCAGCACGCTGCCATCGGTGTTCAGCGTGTCGCCGAAGATGATGTCGTTGCCGGCGCCACCGTTGATGATGTCGTTGCCGACAGCGGCCGGGTCCGTGCTGGACGAGCCGCCTTGCAGCGCGGCCGCCAGGTCCTTGGACGTGTTGACGATCTGGGGCTGGCCGACCGCACCCGTGACGGTTTGGTTGGGGCTCCACCAGTAGTCGCCCGGGAACGAGACGGTGCCCGTGCCGGTGACGCTGGAATTGTCGAAGAACTTGAGGTAGCCCTCGTTCACGCCCGTGCCGATGCCGATGGCGTGGACGGCGCTCTTGCCGCTCAGGCCCTTGAAGGCGTCGACGGCATCCTTCATGTCACGGTAGTCGGTGCTGTTGCCGCTGCCGTTGCTGCCGTTGTTGCTGAACGTGGGGTCGCCGTCGGTCAGGAAGTACGTGACGTTCTCGAATGTTTTGCCGTTGGACGACGAGGGCTGCTTGTTGAACCAGGTCAGGGCTTCCTTGAACGCGCCTTCGTAGTTCGTGCCGCCGCTGGCGCTGAGCTTTTCGATGGCCTTGATCAGGTCATTGACGTTGCTCGCGTTCAGGCCGTTGACCGTGTACTTGGTGCTGGCCGATGACTCGAAGCCGATCAGCGCCACGTTGACGATGCCGTCGTGGCCCTTCAGGCTGTTGGCCAGGTTCTTGAGCGCGTCGATCGTCAACTGCATGCGGGACAGGCCCTTCGTGCCCGACGGGTCCGCCATGCTGCCCGAGGTATCCACGACGATCGCGATGTTGTAGTTCTTGCCCGGCTCCACCGTGGTGACGGTGCCGCCCTTGTCGCCCAGGATGACGTCGTCGCCGCTGCCGCCGTTGATGGGCGGCTTGGTGCCGGTACCGCTGCCGTCGTTGTCGCCCGAGATGAAGTTGTTGGTCTTGAGCGCGAAGTTGTACTCGCCCGACGTGTCCTTGCCGCCGTTGGCGGTGCCGCCATCGTCACGGACCTGGAAGCCGAACGAGGTGTCCTGGCCGGCGGCCGACGGGGTGTAGACCAGCTTGCCCGCGGCGATGTCCGCCGCCGAGATCACGGCGTTCACCGTCACGGGCTGGCCGTTCAGGGTCAGGGTGCCGTCGGTCGGCAGGCGCGTGATTATCACGCTTTGCAGGGAATTGCCTTCGGCGCCGTCATTGAAGTTGAACTCGGCCGTGGTGAAGGCATGGCCGGCACCGGCGCTGACGGTGGTCGCGTTGTCTGCGGCGACCGGGGCATCATTGGTGCCCACCACGTCGACCGTGATGGTCTGCTTGGCCGAGCCGTCGGCGGACGTGACCTCGAAGCTCTCCTTGAGCACCTTGCCGGCGGGCAGGTCCTGCACTTCCTTCAGGCCGTTGTTCAGCGAGTAGGTCCAGTTGCCGTTGGCGTCGATCGAGAACGTGCCGTACTTGCCCGCCACGCTGGTCTGGGCGACGACGCTGCTCTGGCCGGCGTCGGCATCCGACACCGTCAGCTTGCCCGAGGTCAGCAGCGTGTTGTCTTCGATCACCGTGCCGCCGGTCTGGCCGCTGATCTTGGCGACGTCGTTGGTGCCGGTGATGGTGACGGTGATGTCCTTGTACGCGGTGCCGCCGTTGCCGTCGTCCACCGTGACCCGGATGACGTCGTTCACCGTCTGGCCTTCGGTCAGGGCTTGCACCTTGGCGCTGTTGTTGTCCAGCACATAGGTCCACTTGCCGGTCTGGTCGACGGTGAAGGTGCCGTACGTGCCCTGGCCGCCGTTGTTGACCGTCCAGGTGTGCTTGTCGGTGGCGTCGATGTCCTGCTTGGTCAGCTGGCCGCTCGTGGTCAGCGTGCCGTCTTCCTTGACGTTGCCGGTGACCAGGCCGGTAATGGTCGGCAGGTCGTTGGTGCCGTTGATGGTGATGACCACCTTGCTGGTGGTGCCATCCGCGGTGGTGACCGTGTAGGACTCGGTCAGGCTGTCCTTGGCGCCCAGCTGCTGCACGGCGGCGGCGGTGTTGTCCAGCTTGAACGACCAGTTGCCGTTGGCGTCGATCGAGAACTTGCCGTATTGGCCCTGGAAGTCGGTCTGCGGTTTGAAGACCGCTTCGCCGGCATCCTTGTCCGTCACGTTCAGCTTGCCGCTGGCCGTGTCGATCGTGTCTTCCTTGACGGTGCCCTTGTCGGCCCCCGGCGTGCTGGGGGTGATGACGGCGGCGTCGTTGGTGCCGGTGATATCGATGACGATCGTCTTGGTGGCCGTGCCGCCATGGCCGTCGTCCACGGTGACGGTGATGGTGTCGGTGACCTTCTGGCCTTCGGCCAGGGCCTGGACCTTGGCGCTGCCGTTGTCCAGCACGTAGGTCCACTTGCCGTTCTGGTCGACCGTGAACGTGCCATAGGTGCCCTTGCCGTCGTTGTTGACGGACCAGGTGTGGGTGTCGTTCGTGTCGACATCCGACTTCGTCAGCTGGCCGGTCGCGGTCAGCCCGCCGTCTTCCTTGACGTTGCCGGTGGTGGCGCCGCTCAGCGTCGGGGCGTCGTTGGTGCCGGTGACGTTGACGACGATGGTCTGGGTGGCCTTGCCGCCGTTGCCATCGTCCACCGTGACCGTGATGGTATCGGTGACCTTCTGGCCTTCGGCCAGGGCCTGGACCTTGGTGCTGTCGTTGTCCAGCACATAGGTCCACTTGCCCGTCTGGTCGACGGTGAAGGTGCCGTAGGTGCCCTTGCCGTCATTGTTGACGGACCAGGTGTGCTTGTCGGTCGCGTCGACGTCGTGCTTGGCCAACTGGCCCGACACGGTGGTGAGGGTGGCGTCTTCCTTGACGTTGCCCGTGGCCAGGCCGGTGATGGTCGGCAGGTCGTTGGTGCCGTTGATCGTGATGACCACCTGGCTGGTGGTGCCGTCGGCCGTGGTGACCGTGAAGGTTTCGGTCAGGCTGTCCTTGGCGCCCAGCTGCTGGATGGCGGTGGCGTTGTTGTCCAGCTTGAACGACCAGTTGCCGTTGGCATCGATCGAGAACTTGCCGTACTGGCCCTGGTGGTCGACCTGGGCCTGGAAGCTGGCTTCGCCGGCGTCCTTGTCCGCCACGTTCAGCTTGCCGCTGGCCGTGGTGGTTTCGTCTTCCTTGACCGTGCCCTTGTCGTCGCCCGGCTTGCTCGGGGTCACCACGGCGGCATCATTGGTGCCGGTGATGTCGATGACGAGGGTGGTGGTGGCCTTGCCGCCGTTGCCGTCGTCCACCAGTACCGTGATGGTGTCGGTGACCTTCTGGCCGTCGGCCAGGGCCTGGACCTTGGCGCTGTCGTTATCCAGCACGTAGGTCCACTTACCGTTCTGGTCGAGCGTGAAGGTGCCGTACTGGCCCTTGCCGCTGTTGGCGACGTTGTCGAACGACCAGCTGTGCTTGTCGGTCGCGTCGACGTCATGCGGCGTCAATTGGCCGGTCGTGGTCTGCGCGCCGTCTTCCTTGACGTTGCCGGTGGTGAGGCCGGTGATGGTCGGCAGGTCGTTGGTGCCGTTGATCGTGATGACCACCTGGCTGGTGGTGCCGTCGGCCGTCTTGACCGTGAAGGTCTCGGTCAGGCTGTCCTTGGCGCCCAGCTGCTGGATGGCGGCGGCGTTGTTGTCCAGCTTGAAGGACCAGTTGCCGTTGGCATCGATCGAGAACTTGCCGTACTGGCCCGGGTGGTCGACCTGGGCCTGGAAGCTGGCTTCGCCGGCGTCCTTGTCCGCCACGTTCAGCTTGCCGCTGGCCGTGGTGGTTTCGTCTTCCTTGACCGTGCCCTTGTCGTCGCCCGGCTTGCTCGGGGTCACCACGGCGGCATCATTGGTGCCGGTGATGGTGACGACGATGGTCTCGGTGGCCGTGCCGCCATGGCCGTCGTCCACCGTCACGGTGATGGTGTCAGTGACCTTTTCGCCACCCTTCAGGGCCTGCACCTTGTCGCTGGCGTTGTCCAGCTCGTACTTCCAGTTGCCGTTCTGGTCGACGGTGAACTTGCCGTACGTACCGTTGCCCTCGTTGTTGACGGTCCAGGTGTGCTTGTCGTTCACGTCCACGTCGGCAACGTCGAGTTTGCCGGTGGCGACGGCGGTGCCGTCTTCGGCCACCGCACCATCGACCTTGCCGGACAGCTTCGGATCGTCGTTGGTGCCTTCGATCGTGACGGTGACGGTGCTTTCGGTGCCGTCAGCCGTGGTGACCGTGAAGGTCTCCTTCAGCGTTTCGCCCGCGCCCAGCCCCTGGACGGCGGAAGAGGCGTTGTCCAGGTGGTACGTCCAGTTGCCATTGGCGTCGATGGAGAACTTGCCATGTTCGCCTTGGAGTCCGTTCTGCGGATTGAAGACCGCTTCGCCCGCGTCCTTGTCGGTCACGTCCAGCTTGCCGCCGGTGGTCAGGGTGCCGTCTTCGGTGACGCTGCCCAGGTCATCGCCCGGCTTGCTCGGGGTCACGACCGCCGTGTCGTTGGTGCCGGTGACGGTGACCTTGATTTCCTGGGTGACGGTGCCGCCATGGCCGTCGTCGACGGTGACGGTGATGGTGTCCACGACCTTTTCGCCCGCCTTCAGGGCCTGGACCTTGGGGTCGTCGTTGTTCAGTTCGTACGTCCAGTTGCCGTTCTGGTCAACCGTCAGCGTGCCGTACTCGCCCTTGCCGTTGTTGCCGACGGTCCAGGTGTGGGTGTCGTTGGTGTCGACGTCGGCGACGTCGAGCTTGCCGGTGGCGGTGGAGGTGCCGTCCTCGGTCACGTTGCCGGTCGCCGTGCCCGACAGCGTCGGGGCGTCGTTGGTGCCGGTGATTTCAACGGTGATGGTCTGGGTGGCCTTGCCGCCGTGGCCGTCATCGACGGTGACGGTGATGGTGTCGGTGACCTTCTGGCCTTCGGCCAGGGCCTGGACGTTCTTGCTGTCGTTGTCCAGCACGTAGGTCCACTTGCCGTTCTGGTCGACGGTGAAGTTGCCGTAGGTGCCCTTGCCGTCATTGTTGACGGACCAGGTGTGGGTGTCAGTGGTGTCGACGTCGTGCTGGGTCAGCTGGCCGGACACGGTGGTGTCGGCGGTATCTTCCTTGACGCCGCCCTTGGCTTCGCCGGAGATGGTCGGCGCGTCGTTGGTGCCGTTGATCGTGATGGTGACGACGCTGGTCGTGCCGTCGGCGGTGGTGACCGTGATGGTCTCGGTCAGCTTTTCGCCTTGGGCCAGGGCCTGGACCTTCGGGTCCGCATTGTTCAGCTCGTACTTCCAGGTGCCATCGGCATCGATGGAGAACTTGCCGTGTTCGGTCACGACGCCAGCCTGCGGCTTGAAGTTGGCTTCGCCTGCGTCCTTGTCGGTCACGTCCAGCTTGCCGCCGGTGGTCAGGGTGCCGTCTTCGGTGACGCTGCCCAGGTCATCGCCCGGCTTGCTCGGGGTCACGACCGCCGTGTCGTTGGTGCCGGTGACGGTGACCTTGATTTCCTGGGTGACGGTGCCGCCATGGCCGTCGTCGACGGTGACGGTGATGGTGTCCACGACCTTTTCGCCCGCCTTCAGGGCCTGGACCTTGGGGTCGTCGTTGTTCAGTTCGTACGTCCAGTTGCCGTTCTGGTCAACCGTCAGCGTGCCGTACTCGCCCTTGCCGTTGTTGCCGACGGTCCAGGTGTGGGTGTCGTTGGTGTCGACGTCGGCGACGTCGAGCTTGCCGGTGGCGGTGGAGGTGCCGTCTTCGGTCACGTTGCCGGTCGCCGTGCCCGACAGCGTCGGGGCGTCGTTGGTGCCGGTGATTTCAACGGTGATGGTCTGGGTGGCCTTGCCGCCGTGGCCGTCATCGACGGTGACGGTGATGGTGTCGGTGACCTTCTGGCCTTCGGCCAGGGCCTGGACGTTCTTGCTGTCGTTGTCCAGCACGTAGGTCCACTTGCCGTTCTGGTCGACGGTGAAGTTGCCGTAGGTGCCCTTGCCGTCATTGTTGACGGACCAGGTGTGGGTGTCGGTGGCGTCGACGTCGTGCTGGGTCAGCTGGCCGGACACGGTGGTGTCGGCGGTATCTTCCTTGACGCCGCCCGTGGCTTCGCCGGAGATGGTCGGCGCGTCGTTGCTGCCGGTGATCTCGATGGTAATGGTCTGGATGGCCGTGCCGCCGTGGCCGTCATCGACCTTGACCGTGATGGTGTCAGTGACTTTCTGGCCTTCGGCCAGGGCCTGGACGCCGGGGCGGGTGTTGTCCAGCACGTAGGTCCACTTGCCGTTCTGGTCGATCGTCAGCGAGCCATACTGGCCGCGGCCGCCGTCGGTGGCGGTCCACGTGTGCGTGTCGTTGGTGTCGACGTCATGCTGCGCCAACTGACCGGACACCGAGTTGGACACCGCGTCTTCCGTGACGCTGCCGGTGGCTTCGCCGGTGATGGTCGGCGCGTCGTTGGTGCCGGTGATGTCGATGGTGATGGTCTGGATGGCCGTGCCGCCGTGGCCGTCGTCGACCTTGACCGTGATGGTGTCGGTGACCTTCTGGCCCTCGGCCAGGGCCTGGACGCTGGGGCTGGTGTTGTCCAGCACGTAGGTCCACTTGCCGTTCTGGTCGATCGTCAGCGAGCCGTACTGGCCGCGGCCGCCGTCGGTGACCGTCCACGTGTGGGTGTCCAGCGTGTCGACATCGTGCGGCGTCAGTTGGCCGGACACGGTGGTGTCGACGGCGTCTTCCTTGACGTTGCCGGTGGCGTCGCCGGTGATGGTCGGTTCGTCGTTGGTGCCGGTGATCTCGATGGTGATGACCTGGGTGGCCGTGCCGCCGTGGCCGTCGTCCACCGTGACGGTGATGGTGTCGGTGACCTTCTGGCCTGCGGCCAGGGCCTGGACATTGGCGCTGGCGTTGTCCAGCGTGTAGGTCCACTTGCCGTTCTGGTCGACGGTGAACGTGCCGTAGGTGCCCTTGCCGTCGTTGTTGACCGACCAGGTGTGCGTGTCGCTGGTGTCGACGTCCTGCTGGGTCAGCTGGCCAGACACGGTGGCGGTGGTGGCGTCTTCCGTGACGTCGCCGGTGGCGGCGCCACTGATGGTCGGGGCATCGTTGGTGCCGTTGATCGTGATGACGACCTGGCCGGTGGTGCCGTCGGCGGTGGTGACCGTGAAGGTCTCGGTCAGCGACTCGCCGGCGGCCAGGGCCTGCACGCGCGGGTCGGCCTGGTTCAGGCTGTAGACCCAGTTGCCGTTGGCGTCGAGCGAGAAGGTGCCGTAGGTGCCCGGGCGGTCGGCCACGGCCACGAAGAACGACTGGCCGTCGTCGGCGTCCACCACATTGAGCTTGCCGTTGGCCGTGGAGACTTCGTCTTCCTTGACCGTGCCGGCGTCGTCGCCCGGCTTGGATGCGGTGATCTGGGCGGGGTCATTGGCACCCACGACCGTGATTTCCACGGTGGCGGTCGAGGTTGCGCCGCTGGGGTCGGTGACCACGTAGGAAATCGTGGTGGTGGCGGTCTGCCCCTCGGGCAGGTGCTGGAAGCTGGTGCCCGGCACGAAGGTGTAGCTGCCGTCCGGCTGCACGACGAAGGTGCCGCCGTTCGAGCCGGTGACGGTGAGGCCGCCCGGGGTCATGGTGCGGCCGCTGACCGAGGCGATGGTCAGGGGATCGCCGTCGGGGTCGCGGTCGTTGGTCAGCAGATTGCCGCTTGCGGTGGCCTTTTCGCCGATGCGGGCCGAGTCATTGGCGGCGATGGGGGCGTTGTTGGCAGGGGCGGTGGGGCCCGTGCCGGTGCCGGTGCCGGTGCCATCGCCGGTTCCGTCGCCGGCGCCCGTGCCGCTGGACGCGCGGTCAATCGTGTCGACGCCACGGCCCGGGTTCGGGTAGGCCAGGTCCAGCGGGCTGGTGGATTCCAGGATGCGGGCCAGGCGCACGAAGCTGCCGCCGCCGTCATCGCCGCTGCCGCCGGTCAGGGTGGCGGCGGTCGGGTCCAGCACCTCGAACGGGTCCTGGCCGGCTTGCAGGGCCGCCAGCAGGCGGTCGGAATCCGTGCCCTTGGGCGCGGCCACCGCGGCTTCGGACGGGTCGGCCAAGGGGCCGGCCATGTCCCCGTTTACGGCCACTTCACGGCTTTCCCCGATCACGATCGGCATGCCGTTCTCGACTTGCAGGGCCACCGTCGCACCGGAGGCGGTGACGATGTCGCTGCCGGCGGGGACGTTGCTGCCTTGACGCAGCTCGGTCAGCGATCCGTCGCTATTGCGTATCCAAGCGCGACCGGTGATTTCAGTGACGACTGCGGGAGTAGAGTTGGCCATGTCGGTTCCGTTTCAGGGATTTGTCCAAGATGGCCAGATACTAGAGAGGACGAGCGGGCGGCGGTATTGTCCTCAAGGACAGGTTCAGGAAGGAACTTTGCCGCGCGCGTCGACGGGCGCCGAAATGCCATGCACCCGCAGCGCCAATTGCAGGCGGTCGGTTACGCCCAGCTTCTCGAATACCGCCGACAGGTGCGCCTTGACCGTGCGTTCGGTGATGCCCAGCGCCTCGGCGATCTGGGCGTTGGACTGGCCGCTGGCGGCATAGCGCGCCACGGTGATCTCGCGTTCGGTCAGGGCGCCGTTGTCCCAGGTCGAGGCGTCCTGGGCGCGCTCGGTCACCAGCCGCAGCAGGCGGGTCACCAGCGAGCGGCCCATCCAGATGCCGCCGGACGCCACGACCTCCAGCGCCTGGGCCAGCGCCTGGGCCGGTGCATAGCCATGGCAGTAACCCAGCGCGCCAGCGCCCAGGGCCTGGGCGCCTTGCTCGTCATTGGGGCTGGGGCTGGCCACCACGACCTGCAGGCCGGACAGCAGCGGCAGCCAGGACGGGTCCTGCCAGGAAGGCAGGCGCGGCAGGCCCGTATCCACCACGGCCAGCATGCGGCCCTGTTCGCGCCAGCGCTGCAGATCCGCCAGGCCGCGGCCACGGGCCGCCAGCCAGCGCGTGGGGTCCAGGGCGCGCCAGTGCTGCCAGAGCAGGTCGTCGTGCGTAACCAACAAGACAGGAACGGATTTCATAACGCCTTCCAGCACTCCTCAACGTTCAGTAAACGCATTGGCCTTGGCCCGCAGGATCGGCTTGAGCAGGTACTGCAGCACGGTCCGCTTGCCGGTCAGGATATGAACCTCGGCCACCATCCCGGGGATGATGGGCAGCAGCTTTTCGCCCACGGTGCTGCGGTCGGTACGCACCCGCACCACGTAGTAGGAATTGCCCTTTTCGTCGGTGACCGTGTCCGCGCCGATCTGTTCCACCTTGCCTTCCAGGCCGCCGTAGATGGCGAAGTCGTAGGCGGTGAACTTCACTTCCGCCTTCTGGTCCGGATGCAGGAAGCCGATGTCGCGCGGCAGGATGCGCACTTCCAGCAGCAGGGTGTCGTCCTTGGGCACGATCTCGATGATGTCCTTGCCTGGCTGCACCACGCCGCCGACGGTGTTGTTGAACAGCGTCTTGACCGTGCCGCGCACCGGCGCCCGCACTTCGGCCAGCTTCACGCGGTCGGCCAGCGCCAGCTTGCCTTCGCGCAGCGTGGCCAGCTTGGTGTTGGTTTCCGACAACTCGTTGCGGGCCAGGTTGCGGATGTTCAGCTCGGACTCTTCCAGCTTGCTCTGGGCTTCCTTGATGGACGCCTGGAATCGGTCGATCTGGGCCTCGGCGCCTTTCTGTTCGCCGCAATAGCGGGCCACGTCGCGTTGCAGGCGCAGCAGGTCCACTTCGGACACCGCGCCGCTCTTGAGCAGCGGGCGCGTCACCTGCAGCTCGCGCGAGGTCAGGCTGCAGCTGGCCGACGCCTGATCGCGCTTGGCAATGGTCTCGCGCAGGTCTTCCTGGCGCTGCTTGAGCTGTTCGCGCGCCACATTGACGGTGGCGTTCAGTTCGGTGGTGCGGGCCTGCCAGGCGTTGCGCTCCATTTCGACCAGGCCAGGGGCCTGGGCCAGCACTTCCTCGGGCGCCACGAAGGGCTCGCCCGTCGCCAGCGCGTGCAGGCGAGCGGACTTGGCCAGCAGCGACAGGTATTCGGCGTTGTTCTCGCCCAGCGACGAGGCAAAGCGCGTGTTGTCGATCTTGAGCAGCGTCTGGCCGGCCTCGACCTCTTGCCCCGGGCGCACCAGCAGTTCCTGGACGATGCCGCCGTCCAGGCTCTGGATGATCTGCACCTGGCGCGACGGCACCACCTTGCCTTCGCCCCGCACGACTTCATCGATGTTGCCGATCGCCGCCCAGACCAGCAGGGCGGCCAGCGCCAGCAGGCTCATCCATAGCAGCACCCGGGCGCCGCGGGCCTGGGATTCGTGGATCACCCATTCGGCGTTGCCCACGTAGTCCGAGCGTTGCTCGGGCTTGCCCTTCTCGGCGCCGTCCAGCAGCCGGTCGAAGAAGAATATGAAGACGCCGCGCAGCTTGCGCCACGGCGCGCCGAGCAGGCTCGGCCGTTTTTGACCTGGAATTTTCTGCATGCTTGCCTCAGCTTCCCCGTCCGACGCGCCCCTGGCGCAGCGCTTCGACGACCTGTTCCTTGGGGCCGTCGGCCACGATGTGGCCGTTGTCGATGACGATCAGTCGATCGACCAGGTCCAAGAGGGCCGTACGGTGGGTCACCAGCAAAATGGTCTTGCTGGCGCTGGCTTCGCCCAGGCGGCGGCGCAACTGGGCCTCGCTCTGGTGGTCCATGTTGCTGCTGGGTTCGTCCAGCAGCAGGATGGGCGGGTCGTTGATCAGGGCGCGCGCCACGGCCACCGACTGGCGTTGGCCGCCCGACAGCGATTCGCCGCGCTCGCCGATGATCATGTCAAAGCCGTTGGGGTGCAGGTTGGCGAATTCGGTCACCCCGGCCAGGTTGGCGGCGGCCAGGATGCTGGCGTCGTCGGCATAGGGTGCGCCCATGGCCAGGTTGTGCTTCAGGCTGCCGTAGAACAGGATCGGGTCCTGCGGCACGTGGCCGATGGCGCGGCGCACGTCGGCCGGGTCGATCTGGCGCACGTCCACGCCGTCCAGCAGCACCGCGCCTTCGGTCGGCTGGTACAGCGCCAGGGCCAGCTTTTCCAGCGTGGTCTTGCCCGAGCCGATGCGGCCGATGATGCCGACTTTCTCGCCCGGCTTGAGCTTGAACGACACTTTCTTCAGCACGGGCTGGGTGGCGCCGGGATAGGTGAAGCTCACGTCGCGGAATTCCAGCGCGCCGTGGAATACCGGACGATGCAGGAATTCGGCCTCGGGCGGGCGTTCGATCGGCAGCTTCATGTAGCTGTCGATCGAGCCCAGCGAGGTGCGCGCGTTCTGGTACTGCATCAGCAGGCCGGCCACCTGGCCCAGCGGCGCCAGGCAGCGCCCGGCGATCATCGACGCGGCGATGATGCCGCCCATCGACAGCGCCGCGTCCTGCACCAGGTACACGCCGATGATGACCACCGAAATGGACACCAGCTGTTGAATCGCTTGCACGAAGCCCACGGTGGACGACGAGATCAGCTTGAGCTTGCCGCCGTTCTGGGCGATGAATTCGGTGGCGCGTTCCCAATTGCGCTGGATCGCGCCCTGCGCGTTCAGGGTCTTGACGGCCTCCAGCCCCGTCAGGGCCTCGACCAGCGTGGCGTTGCGCTGCGACGATGCCTGGAACGTGGCCATCGTCAGCGCTTCCATCCGCGCCTGGGCGGCCAGCGAGACCAGCAGGATCAGCACGATGGCAACCACCGGCGGCAGCACCATCCACGGCGAGATCCAGGCCAGCGCGGCCAGGAACAGCAGGATGAAGGGCAGGTCCACCAGGGCGGTGATGGTGGCCGACGCGATGAAGTCGCGGATCGACTCGAACGAACGCAGGTTGGCGGCAAATGACCCCACCGACACCGGCCGGCCTTCCAGCCGCAGGTCCAGCACGCGTTCCATGATCTGGGCCGACAGGCGCACGTCGACCCGCTTGCTGGCGCTGTCCACCACGTGGGACCGCGCCGTGCTCAGGATCATGTTGAAGATCACCACCAGGGTGATGCCGATAGCCAGCACCCAGAGCGTTTCCACCGCGTTGTTGGGCACCACGCGGTCGTACACGTTCATGGTGAACAGCGGCATCGCCATGGCGAACACGTTGATCAGCAGGGCGGCGACCAGCGCGTCGCGGTACAGCCGCCGGTTTTCCATGATGGCGGCCCAGAACCAATGGCGCTCGCGCACCTTGGCGACTTCCGGGGCGCGTGCGTCAAAGCGGAACTGCGGCCGCACGAAGCACACCAGGCCGGTGTACTGGCTGGCCAGCTCGGCGGCGCTCATGGTGACGGCGCTGCCGCCCAGCTCGGGGTGGCTGATCACATAGGCGTCGCCGTCTCTTTTCAGCAACAGGCAGGCCCGTTCGCCATTGAGCAGCAGGATGGCGGGCAGCAGGTCGGGCGGCAGGCTGTCCAGCGAACGCTTGACCACGCGCGCCGACAACTGGGCGCGCGCCGCGGCCCGCGGCAGCAGCGCGGGCGTCAGCTTGTGCGCTTCCAGCGGCAGGCCGGCGGACAGGGCCTGCGCGGTCGACGCCACGCCGTGCAGGCGCGTGATTTCGACCAGGCAGTCCAGCAGCGGATCGTCATGTGCGGCGCGCGCGTCGGCGCGCCATTCCCGGGACGCCTGTTCCATCTCAGATAACTTGTCCATCTTCGTCATCCAGCAGGTCCAGATGTTCCGAGAGCCGCGCGCGCTGTTGCTTGCGCTGGGTGAGCTTTTGCTGGGCCTGTACCGGCAAATCGGTCAGGCGCAAGGTGCCGTTGGCGATCAACGCGTCGATCAAGTCTTCCAATACGCGGACAAAGTCCGCATCCAACTGCGAAAAGTCGTTGTTCTGGTTCGCCATGCGGCCTCCTTGCGCCTGATGCCTGATCAGGAGCGGGGCTGGTTGGCCGGCGCGTTCACGGGCACGAACGTGGGCGGCAGGTTGCCCTCGTTGTATTGCACGCGCACCGGGGTCAGGCGGGCCGAGTCGGGCACCGTGGAGTTGCACAGCTTGATGACGTCGTCCGACACCACCAGCTTGCCGTTTTCCTCGGGCATCTCGTTGCGTGCCGGTTGCAGGGTCAGCGCCGGCAGCAGCTTGTGCGACAGGGCCAGCCAGCGGTACTGCGCCAGCTTCAGGTCGTAGGTGGCGTTGGTCAGCGCGCGGCGCGATTCGAACAGCTCGTTTTCGGTGTTCAGCAGGTCCAGCAGGGTACGCTGGCCGATCTGGAACTGCTGGCGATAGGCGTCGCGCACCTTGGACGTGGCCAGTTCGTGGTCACGCAGGAAGGGCAGCTTTTCCTGCAGGCTGGCGATGTTGTTCCAGGCCACGGCCAGGTCCTGCTGCACGTTGCGGCAGGTGTAGTCGCGCACGTCGCGGGCGGCGTAGGACTGGGCTGCCGTCTGGCGCACCCGAGCCGAATCGGCGCCGCCGCGGTACAGGTTGTAGTTCATCACCACCTGCACGCTGGAGCTGCGGATGTTGCGGTTTTCGGGCGTGGGGTCGTTCTGGTCGCGGCCGGTGGCGGCCACGAATTCGAACTTGGGCGAGAACGCGCCCTTGGACGATGCCACGCCCGCCTCGGCGGCTTGCAGGGCGGCCTGCTTGGACAGGAAGGTGGGGTTGCGGCGCAGCGACTCGTTGAAGTTGCCAGGCTTGACCGGCAGTTTGTCCGACACGTCAGGAACCGGTTGCATCGCTTCCGGCGGGAAGGCGCCGGTCACGCGCTGGAAGCGCTGCTGCACGTCCAGCAGGTTGGCCGTTTCGGTCATCAGGTTGGTCTGGGCCAGCGACAGGCGGCCGCCGGCCTGTTCCAGGTCGACGCGCCGGCCGACGCCGGACTCGGCGCGCTGGCCGATCTGCTTGAGGGTTTCTTCGTGCAGCGAATAGTTCTGGCGGGCCAGCAGTTCCATGTCGCGGTAGCGCTGCAGGTCGATGTAGGCCTGCACGGCGGCCAGGGCAGTGGTGTCGCTGGTGGCCAGCACGTCATAGAAGCGCGAGAGCTTGTCGAAGCCCGCCTGCTTGACGTCGTTGCTGGTGCGGAAACCGTCGAATATCAGCTGGCGCAATTCGAAGTTATAGCCAGGGCGGTTCCAGTTCTGCGAGCCCACGCCGGGCACGTTGTTGCGGTATTCGCGGCCGGCATAGCCCAGGGCGTTGACCTGCGGGAAGAATGCGCCGCGGGCCACGGCCTGGCCTTCCAGGGAGGCCTGGAAGTCATGGTACTTGGCCTGGATTTCAGGGTTGCTGAGCAGCGTCTGCTCAACGATCTGGTTCAGGGTGGTGACTCCCGGTGCGGTGGCCGGAGCAGGGGATTGCGCGGGCGCGGGCTGTGCAAATGCGGCAGGGACGAATGCCAAGGCCAGGGCCGAAACCGTGGTTTTAAGCAGGAACGAAGCCATAGGGATTATTCGCGAGTCAAGTTTTTGGATTAGTAACCGGCATATTGTGTGCAGATGTGAAAATTAGCGATTCAAGATTTGTAAAGTCTTGACTCAATCTGCCGGTTCGTCGGATTTATTTCGAATAAAATCACGAAAATAACGAAAAATTTCGTGATTTGGACGAAATTCAATATGGACGGATTAATCAAAAACCATTAATGCGATTTATTGCGCATCATGTCTGTTTCTGCTTTGCCACATTGAAGCGTGATTATATCTGGTTGCGAATTCTGTATCCAAATTGTTTTTGGGATCGAACATTTGTGATTATTCGGCCACAGCCTCTGGCCAGCGTTTCAAAATCGGTATCGCGGGGCACGCGGCCGCACACCATGGTAGTGTTGGTACTAGTATATTTGGTGTGGTTGTACTAGGTTCAGAGCCTGTGCATAATTCCCTTCATGCCGCAGTGGCCGGCGCGCAGGGCGATGTGCCCTGAATCGCGCGAGGCCCGAGCCGGACTGTCCAATTGCAGAGCGCATCCATGGCCCAAACCCTTTACGACAAACTCTGGAACGCCCACATCGTTCACCAGGAAACCGACGGCACCTGTCTGCTGTATATCGACCGCCACCTGCTGCACGAAGTCACCAGCCCGCAGGCGTTCGAGGGCCTGGCCATCGCCGGCCGCAAACCGTGGCGCGTCGGCGCCAACCTGGCCGTGGCCGACCATAACGTGCCCACGCTGAACCGCGCCCAGGGCATCGACGATCCGGTTTCGCGCCTGCAGGTCGACACGCTGGACGCCAACTGCGACAAGCACGGCATCACCGAATTCCGCATGAACGACCTGCGCCAGGGCATCGTCCACGTGATCGGGCCGGAGCAGGGCGCCACCTTGCCCGGCATGACGGTCGTCTGTGGCGACTCGCACACCAGCACGCACGGCGCGCTGGGCGCCTTGGCCTTCGGCATCGGCACGTCCGAGGTCGAGCACGTGCTGGCCACCCAGACGCTGCTCATGAAGAAAGCCAAGAGCATGCTCATCAAGGTCGAAGGGGAACTGCCCTTCGGCTGTACGGCCAAGGACGTTGTCCTGCACATCATCGGCATCATCGGCACCGCCGGCGGTACCGGCCATGCCATCGAATTTGCCGGCAGCACGATCCGCTCGCTGTCCGTCGAAGGCCGCATGACGGTCTGCAACATGGCCATCGAAGCCGGCGCCCGTTCCGGCATGGTCGCCGTCGACGACAAGACCATCGAATATTTCCGCGGCCGCCCGTTCGCCCCGTCCGGCGTGCTGTGGGACCATGCGGTCGCCTACTGGCGCACGCTGCACACCGACGACGGCGCCAAGTTCGACACCGTGGTCGAAGTCAACGCCCGCGACATCAAGCCGCAGGTCACCTGGGGCACCTCGCCCGAAATGGTGCTGCCGGTCGATTCCCGCGTGCCGGACCCCGATCGCGAAAAAGACGACGTGCGCCGCAGCGGCATGGAACGCGCGCTGGAATACATGGGGTTGAAGCCCAACACCCCGCTGACCGACATCCGCGTGGATCGCGTGTTCATCGGTTCGTGCACCAACTCGCGCATCGAAGACCTGCGCGCCGCCGCCGTCGTGGCGCGTGGCAAGCACGTGGCGTCCAATGTGCGCCAGGCCATGGTGGTGCCGGGCTCGGGCCTGGTCAAGCAACAGGCCGAACGCGAAGGGCTGGACAAGATCTTCATCGAAGCCGGCTTCGAATGGCGCGAACCGGGCTGCTCGATGTGCCTGGCCATGAACGCCGACCGCCTCGAACCCGGCGAACGCTGCGCCTCGACGTCGAACCGCAACTTCGAAGGCCGCCAGGGCCAGGGCGGCCGCACGCACCTGGTCAGCCCGGCCATGGCCGCCGCGGCCGCCGTGGCCGGCCATTTCGTCGACGTCCGCACCTTCCGTTAAGCAACGCGCACCGAGTACACATCATGCAAGCATTTACCACTCACGAAGGCCTGGTGGCTCCGCTCGACCGCGAAAACGTCGACACGGATCTCATCATTCCCAAGCAGTTCCTCAAGTCCATCAAGCGCACCGGCTTCGGCCCGAACCTGTTCGACGAACTGCGCTACCTGGACCACGGCGAACCCGGCATGGACAACAGCAAGCGTCCGCTCAACCCGGATTTCGTGCTGAACCAGCCGCGCTACCAAGGCGCCTCGGTGCTCTTGGCGCGCAAGAACTTCGGCTGCGGCTCCAGCCGCGAGCACGCGCCCTGGGCCCTGACACAGTACGGTTTCCGCGCCATCATCGCGCCGTCCTACGCCGACATCTTCTTCAACAACAGCTTCAAGAACGGCCTGTTGCCGATCGTGCTGTCCGAACTGGAAGTGGCCCGCCTGTTCGACGAAGTGAAGGCGTTCCCCAACTACAAGCTGCGCATCGACCTGGAACGCCAGGTGGTCGTGGCCGCCGACGGGCGAGAAATGGGTTTTGACATCGAACCCTTCCGCAAATATTGCCTGTTCAACGGCTTTGACGACATCGGCCTGACCCTGCGCCACGCCGACAAGATCCGCGCGTTCGAGGCCGAACGCCTGGCCCGCCATCCCTGGCTCGAAAGCCGGCCCATCGCCTGACCGCCTTCCCATACCGACCACAGGACCGTTTCATTCCATGACCCATAACATCGCAGTCTTGCCGGGCGACGGCATCGGCCCCGAAATCGTCGAACAGGCCGTGCGCGTCCTGAAGGCGCTGGACGTGCCCTTCGACATCAAACAGGCCGCTGTCGGCGGCGCCGCGTTCGACGCCTTCGAACACCCGCTGCCCCCGGCCACCCTGAACCTGGCCAAGGAATCCCACGCCGTGCTGTTCGGCGCCGTGGGCGACTGGAAGTACGACAGCCTGCCGCGCGAATTCCGCCCCGAACAGGCCATCCTGGGCCTGCGCAAGGCGCTGGGCCTGTTCGCCAACCTGCGCCCGGCCATCCTGTATCCCGAGCTGGCCAGCGCCTCGTCGCTCAAGCCCGAGATCGTCTCCGGCCTGGATATCCTGATCATCCGCGAACTGACCGGCGACATCTATTTCGGCACGCCGCGCGGCGTGCGTTCGTCGCCGGACGGCGTTTTCGCCGGTGAACGCGAAGGCTACGACACGATGCGCTACGCCGAATCCGAAGTGCGCCGCATCGCGCGCATCGGTTTCGAATCGGCCCGCAAGCGCAACAAGAAGCTGTGCAGCGTCGACAAGGCCAACGTGCTGGAAACCTCGCAGTTCTGGCGCGACATCGTCATCGAAGTGGCCCGCGAATATCCCGACGTCGAACTCTCGCACATGTACGTCGACAACGCCGCCATGCAACTGGTGCGCAACCCGCGCCAGTTCGACGTCATCGTGACCGGCAACCTGTTCGGCGACATCCTGTCCGACGAAGCCGCCATGTTGACCGGTTCGATCGGCATGCTGCCGTCGGCCTCGCTCAATGCCGGCGGCCAGGGCCTGTACGAGCCCAGCCACGGTTCGGCCCCCGACATCGCCGGCCAGGGCATCGCCAATCCGCTGGCGACCATCCTGTCGGCCGCCATGCTGCTGCGCTACTCGCTGAACCTGGCGCCGCAGGCCGACCGCATCGAAGCCGCCGTGCGCCGCGTGCTGGCCGACGGCCTGCGCACCGCCGACATCTTCGAACCCGGCACCACCAAAGTCAGCACCTCGGGCATGGGCGACGCCGTCCTCAAGGCCCTGGCCTGATCTCGCAAGGGGCCCGCCCGGCCGCGTGGCCCCGGTCTGCCGGCCCACGGCCGCCGGTCAGCCGCCGTTGGGGGCCGCAAGCCCGGCCCCGATGGTCCAAGGGCCGCCCACCGGGCGGCCCTGTTCCCTTGGGTTGTTGCCGCCGCGCCGCGAAAGCCGCTCCCCAATGATTGCGGCCCCGTTTTTTCAAGCTGCGCCGCAACATCCCCGCGTGCATTCTGATAAATTGTTGGGTTCTTGCACGTTTTTTTCCAACAGACCTTGTCCCCACCTTTAAAGAGCGATTGAAATGAATCAAGCAGTAGGCCTTGTCGGCTGGCGCGGTATGGTCGGCTCGGTGCTCATGCAACGCATGCGCGACGAGAACGACTTCGCACTGATCGAACCGGTGTTCTTCTCCACCAGCAACGCTGGCGGCGCCGCCCCCACTTGGGCGACTGGCGCAGGCCCGCTGCAAGATGCCTACAACATTGACGCTCTGAAAAAACTGCCGATCATCGTGACGGCCCAAGGTGGCGACTACACGTCCGAGGTCTACCCGAAGCTGCGCGGCGCCGGCTGGAACGGCATCTGGATCGACGCGGCCAGCACCCTGCGCATGGCCGACGACGCCATCATCGTGCTGGACCCGGTCAACCGTCCCGTCATCGACGCGGCGCTCAAGCGCGGCGTACGCAACTTCATCGGCGGCAACTGCACCGTCAGCTGCATGCTGATGGGCCTGGCCGGCCTGTTCAACAACGACCTGGTCGAGTGGATGACCTCCATGACGTACCAGGCCGCCTCGGGCGGCGGCGCGCAGCACATGCGCGAACTCCTGACCCAGTTCGGCGAACTCAACCACGCCGTCAAGCCGCTGCTGGACGACCCCGCCTCGGCCATCCTGGAAATCGACCGCGGCGTGCTGGCCAAGCAGAAAGACGACGCGCTGCCCCGCGACCACTTCGGCGTGCCGCTGGGTGGCAGCCTGATTCCCTGGATCGACAAGGACCTGGGCAATGGCATGACCAAGGAAGAATGGAAGGGCGAGGTCGAGACCAACAAGATCCTCGGCCGCGGCGCTGCCTTTGGCACGGCCCCCACGCCCATCGACGGCCTGTGCGTGCGCATCGGCGCAATGCGTTGCCACAGCCAGGCGCTGACCATCAAGCTCAAGCGCGACCTGCCGCTGGACGAGATCGAATCGCTGATCGCCCAGGGCACGCAATGGGCCAAGGTCATTCCCAACACCAAGGAAGCCACCATCCGCGACCTGACGCCCGTGGCCGTGACCGGCACGCTGGACATTCCGGTGGGCCGCCTGCGCAAGATGTCGATGGGCCCGCAGTACCTCAGCGCCTTCACCGTCGGCGACCAACTGCTGTGGGGCGCCGCCGAACCGCTGCGCCGCATGCTGCGCATCGCGCTGGCCGAAGCCTGATGCCCGGCGGGCGGCGCAAGCCGCCCGATCCGCCAGGGCAGTCCCCGCAAAGGCACCTTCGGGTGCCTTTGTCATTTGCGCCGCGGCCGCGGGGGTGGGCAATGTGCCCGCCAGCCAACGCCGATGCGCCTTTCAGGTTTGTGAAACGCGCTGCATCTATTACACTTTTCCGGTGAATTAAGGCTTGTTATCACAAGATCGCCATGAACAAGCCCTCGCCCGTAATTCGACTACAAGAACGGAATTCCAGCTTATGACCCAGCGTTCGCGCCAAGTGAAGCATGCCCGCCGTTTGAAGGCCCTCCAGTGGGCGATCGCCTTGGCGCTGGGCGCGAGCATCAGCAGCCAGGCGCTGGCGATGCGGGTGGGGCATTCGCGGGTGGTCTCGGCACCGGGCGCGCCGCTTCAGGCGCTGGTCGGGCTGCAGGAACTGACCCCCGACGAAGTGTCGTCGTTGCGCGTGTCGATCGCGGACGAGGCCGCCTGGCAACGCGCGGGCCTGAAGCCGCCCGCGCCCTTGGCCGGCATGGTGGTACGGGTCGAAGATGGCATGGATGCCACCCGCAAGAACCTGCGGGTGCGGTCGGCGCAGGCGCCGGCCAGCGGTGCCGTCGACCTGTTGCTGGACATCAGTTCCAGTTCGGGCCAACGGCAGGTGCAGGTCAGCATCCTGGTGCCCCTGCGCGGCGCGGGGGCCGACGTCACGCCGGCGGCCGTGGGCACGCCGGGCCGCACGGGCGGCAGCGCGGGCAGCGTCAACGTCAAGTCGGGCGACAACCTGTTCGCCATCGCCCAGCGCAACGCGGTGCCCAACGCCTCGGTCTACCAGATGCTGGTGGCGCTGTGGCGCGCCAACCCTGAAGCCTTCATCCAGAACAACATGAACCTGGTGCGCGCCGGCCAGACGCTCACGATCCCCGACGCCGCGACCGTGCGGGCCGTGGACCCCGCCGAAGCCCGTCGCATTTTCAACGAACACGCCGAAGCCTTTGCCCGCTATCGCGCCCGCATCGGCGCCGCGGCGGGCGCGAACCCGTCGGTGGTCAAGGGGCAGGACGCGTCTTCCGGCACGGTGGCCCGGCCTGGCGATTCCGGCGTCGCGACCGCATCGCCGCCCCAAGATCGCGTACGCCTGTCTTCCGGGCAAGCCGCGGGCGGCGCGGCGGCGCAGGCCGAAGCGCAGGCGGATCAGCGCACCTCCAACCAGCGCGCCATTGCCGATGCCGAGGGCCGCGTCAACCAGTTGCAGAGCAACGTCGACGAATTGAACAAGGCCGTGGCCGGGCAGGGCGCATCGGGAACGGGGGCGTCCGGGGCCGATGGCGCAGCGGGCGGATCGGGTAAACCGGGCGCTGCGGGTGCCACAGGCGGGGCAGGGGCGTCCGCTACACCGGGAACTCCCGGCGCCCCGGGAGTTCCCGGGGCATCGGGTACGCCGGGCGCTGCCGGCGCCGCGGGGGCCAGCGGATCATCGGGTGCGTCGGGAGGCGCCGGCGCGGCGGGGGCCAGCGGGGCAGCGGGTACGCCGGGGGCCGCGGGCACCACAGGCACGACGGGAACCGCGGGTGCAACCGGCGCTGCGGGTACGCAAGGCGCGGCGGGTGCCGCTGGGGCCACGGGCACGACCGGGGCAGCAGGAACACAGGGCGCCTCCGGCGCCGCAGGCTCGACCGGTGCGCCTGGCGCAGCGGGATCGGCAGGAAAATCGGGTGCGCAGGGCGCAACGGGCGCAACGGGCGCGGCAGGCGCCGCAGGCGCCGCCGGAACGCCCGGCGTTGCCGGTGCATCGGGCACGCCGGGCGCCGCAGGCGCACCCGGCAGCCCGGGCGCGGCCGGTACGCCCGGCGCGACGGCACCCACGGCCGCCGCCACACAAGACAAGGCCGCCGCGGATGCGGCGGCAAGCAACGACAAGGACAAGGATTTGACTTCTTCCATGCCGGCCTGGTTGGCCGACAATCTTCTGGTGATCGTCACCGCCGTGCTGGCGCTGATCGCGTTCGCCATCGCCTGGGTGCTGCGTCGCGCGGGCGCGCGCCGTGGCGACGACGACGAGGAAACCTACGCCTACAACGAGCCCGCGCTGGATACCGCAGCGCTGAACCGCAAGCTCGATTCGATCAATCTCGACCTGGACGAACCGCCCACGGACGAACCGCGCCGGGTCGGCGGTCCACGGGTCTGACAGATGTCCAGAGTTGCAATGGGGCTGGCCTACGACGGCTCCGCCTGGCAGGGTTGGCAAACCCAGCCGCACCGGCAAACGGTGCAAGACACATTGGAGGCCGCGCTGGCGCGCTTCTGCGACGTAACGGAACCGGTGGCCACCATTTGCGCCGGCCGCACCGACACCGGCGTGCACGGGGCGATGCAGGTCATCCATTTGGATACTCCCCTGGACCGACGCATGGAATCCTGGGTGCGGGGCGTCAATGCCTTCCTGCCCCCCAGCATTTCCGTGCAATGGGCCAAGCCGGTGTCGGATGACTTCCATGCCCGCTTTTCCGCCCGGGCCCGTACGTACGTCTATCTGCTGTGGCGGGGTCGGGTGCGCCCGGCGCTGTGGGCAGGCCGGGCAGGGTGGTGCTATCAGCCGCTGGACGTCGATGCCATGCGCGCGGCCGCACGCGCCTTGCTGGGGGAACACGATTTCTCCAGCTTTCGTTCGTCGCAGTGCCAGGCCAAGCATCCGGTGCGCGTCATGCACCGGCTCGACATCGAAGAGCGCGGTCCGTTTCTAGTGTTTACGCTTCGGGCCAACGCTTTCCTGCATCATATGGTGCGCAACATCATGGGTGCGCTGCTGCAGATCGGCCAGGGCCGCGAATCCGTCGACTGGATGGCGCAGCTGCTGTCCTGGCGCGACCGCAAGCGCGGCGCGCCCACGTTTTCACCCGACGGCCTGTACCTGTCGGCCATCGAATACCCCGACGAGTTCGGCCTGGACGAGTTGGATGGCGGGGCGCTTTTGCTGTCGCCCTTCACGCAACACACGATGCAACCATCGGAAAATCCGCCATAGCCGGGCGGCCGTCGGCACCTAGGAGGCCAGTCTCATGCAACGCCGCGCGTTTTTGAAGCGAACCGCCCTGGGCGCCGCCGCCGGCGGGGCCGCCATCGCCGCCCCGGTCTATGCGCAGGATGCCCCGACCGTATCCTGGAAGCTGGCCTCCAGCTTTCCCAATGAATCGCCCACCTTGTTTGGCGGCGCTGAAGACGTGGCCCGCTACGTCAACGACGTCACCGACGGCAAGTTCCATATCGAGATTTTCTCCGCCGGCGATCTCATGGAGGCCGGCCAGGTGCTGGACGCCGTGCAGCATCGCATCGTCGAATGCGGCCATACCGCCTCCACGCGCTTTTTCGATACCGATCCCGCGCTGTGCTTCGACGCCGGCCTGCCGTTCGGCCTGAATACGCGCCAGATGAACGCGTGGATGATCCAGGGCGAAGGGCTGGCCCTGACTCGCGTGCTGTTCGACAAGTACAACATCCTGAATTTCCCCTGCGGCTTTACCGGCGCCCAGATGGGCGGCTGGTTCCGCGGCGAGGTGAAATCCGTGGACGACCTGCTCGGGCTGAAGATCAAGGCGGGCGGTTTCGCCCGCCAGGTGCTGGCCCGCATGGGCGCCGAACCGGTCGACCTGCCCATCGCCGACACCTATGCGGCGCTGGAGCAGGGCGGGGTGGACGCCGTGGCCTGGATCGGCCCGTACGACGACGAAAGCCTGGCGCTCTACAAGGTCGCCCGGAACTACTACTTTCCCGGCTGGTGGGCGGGCACGCTGCAACTGTCGCTGTACGTCAACCAGGACGCGTACGACGAACTGCCCAAGCCCTATCAGGCGGCGCTGGGCCTGGCCAGCCGCATGGCCACCGCCAACATGATCGCCAAGTACGACGCCGGCAACCCCGATGCGCTGCGCCGGCTGGTGCAACGTGGCGCGCAACTCAAGGCCTTTTCCCGGCCCATGCTGCAGGCCGCCTATGAGGCGTCGCTGAAGCTCTATCAGGAACTGAGCGCCAAAGACCCCATGTTCAAGAAGCTGTACGAGAGCATGACGGCCTTTCGCGACAAGGAAATCCCGTGGTTCCGCGTGGCCGAAGGCAGCTTCGACAACTTCATGGCGACGGCGGGCCAGCCGGCGGGCTGACGCCGGCAGCCTTGCAGCGGGCTGCCAGTTCGCCTGATCGTCGGGCGGTCCGCATCCCGCGGCGGCATGCGTGAGGTAGGCGCTCTTATATATACTGGCCGCATCCGTCGCGCTGGGCGACGCAAGCAATGAATTCCATGCGCACACGCATCAAGATCTGCGGCCTGACCCGCGAAGAAGACGTTGACGCCGCCGTTTCGGCCGGCGTCGACGCCATCGGCTTTGTCTTCTACCCCAAGAGCAAGCGCTGCCTGACGCCCACCCGCGCCGCGCAACTGCGCCGCGCGGTGCCGGCGTTCGTCGACGTGGTGGCCCTGTTCGTGAACCCCGATCCGGCGGACGTGCAGGCCGTGCTGGACCAGGTCGGCCCGGAACTGCTGCAGTTCCATGGCGATGAATCCCCGCAGGACTGCGCGCGCTACCACCACCGCTACCTGCGTGCGTTTCGCGCAGGCGCCCCGGGCCTGGATACGGCCGAAGACCTGGCGTCCTGCTGCCGCGCCTACGGCGAAGCCGCCGGCTGGCTGTTCGACAGCTACAGCGCTGGCTACGGCGGCAGCGGCCACGGCTTTGACCACGCGCTGCTGACCGACGTGAAGGCCGATCCCGTGTCGCGCCCGCTCATCCTGTCCGGCGGATTGACCCCCGACAACGTCGCCGCCGCGGTCCAATCCGTGCGCCCGTGGGCCGTCGATGTGAGCAGCGGCGTCGAGGTCGAGCAAGGAATAAAAAGTTCTGATAGAATCTCGTTCTTCGTTGCTGCGGTGCACGCCGCAGACGCGAAAAAGTAAGAAGGTTTGCGCAGTGCTGGCAGTCATTTGAAAGTTGCAAAACACGTTCAAAAGACAGGCCGTTGCAGATGAAGAGTAGGGCGAGAGCAAAACTCTGGAACGCAACAAAAACAGCAAAAAGTTTGAAAAGACGATTTGCACAGTTTAAAAAAGCACTATATAATTCTTCTTCTTTGCAGGCGGTTAGCTCAGCTGGTTAGAGCGCCACGTTGACATCGTGGAGGTCGTTGGTTCGATTCCAATACCGCCTACCAAATTCCTGCAAAGTGGTGCTTGATAGAGCTAGTCAAGCACCGCCAAAAAAGCCGCGACAGTCTAAGACTTCGCGGCTTTTTGCTTTGTGGCGAAGATTATGCAGAATCAAGGATTATTGATTCCGCCGCACCGCTTAAAACGCATCCGACATTTTCGGGCGTGCCTACATAATGTCGGGGCGTAGCGATTAATTCGCCAGCGCTTGGCGATCGGCAATCAGCCATCCACCCGCAAACACCGCTGCGCCATCTCCATATAGTGCGCAATCGGCGGCGTATCCAATCCCACCACCTTCGCCAGATCGTCATACCGGCGCAGCCGCACCGCGGCCAGCGCGTGCGGCTGACAGGCGAACGTCTCGGCTTGTTCGGCGGTGAATACGCCGCCTTGCAACGCCAGGCTCTGCACCGAGGCGGGCGACAGGGTGTCCAGGTAGGCGGGTTCGATCGCGCCCAGGTAGCGTTTGGCCGCGACGTGCAGACGCACGGGGGCGGTGACGTCGTCGCTGAACAGCGTGGCCAGGGCGTCGGCGGCGACTTCCTGGTGGCGCATGTCGGTGGTGATGCTCTCGGCCAGCATGAGGTGGCCGACGTCGTGCAGGAAGGCGGCGACGATCACGGCCTCGGATTCGCCGGCCTGTTCGGCCAATTGCGCGCATTGCAGCGCGTGTTCGGTCTGGCTGATGGCTTCGCCGCCGTAGTAGGCGGCGCCGTGGTGGGCGAACAGGGTTTCGATAGTGGGCAGGGTCAGCATGGTGCAGCCTCGGCGTTGGGAAGTTGCAGGAGACGATAGCGCTTTGCAGTGACATCTAGATGACTAGAGCATGTTGCGCAGATCGATTCTGCCCGCCCTGGCGCGGCCCCTATCGATGATAGTCTTGGGCTTCACCCGGGATGATTCATGCATAGACTGCTCCTTCGCGTTGCCCCCCTGATTGCCTCCCTGTCACTCGCCGGCTGCCTGGCGACTGCGCCGGTTGCGCCGCAGTCGCGCGTCGACGAGATTCCGATGTACGGGGGCATGGATCGATCGGCCCCTGACATCAAGGCCGCCGACGACAAACTCACGGCGGACGCGAGCCGCGCGTTTGGGTCACCCGCTCGCGCAGCGCAGGCCTGGATCGAGCAGGGGTATCGGTTTTACCGGGCCGACCAACTCGGCATGGCGACGCGGCGCTTCAACCAGGCCTGGCTGATGGATACGCATAATCCCGAGGTCTATACCGGCTTTGCCGCGGTGCTGCACGATCAGGGCAAGTATTGCGACGCCATGAAAATGATGGAGACGGCGCTGAGCCTGAAGCCGCCTTCATTCCAGGGCATTTATGCCGATGCGGGCCGTATTGCCGCACGTTGTGCCGCCGCGGACCAGACCTTGTCGGGCCCGGAACGCGCCGCAATGATCACGCGTTCGGACGCCTTGTTCCGCAATGGCGAGGCCGTCGAGCCGGACAAGGCCTATCTGTATAACGCGTGGGCCAGCGCGTATTACTGGAACGGCCAGTATGCGGATGCCTGGGCGATGGTGGCCAAGGCGCGCCGGGCGGGCGGACAACCCGGTGCACGCTTTCTGCAGATGCTGCGCGAGAAAATGCCGGAGCCGACTTGACCGTCAGGTGATTCGCGGCGCCGTCTTGCAACTGCGTTATCCTGCACCCCATCATGATGAGAGCACTTTGGCTGATCCTGGGTTGCGTGATGCTGGCGTTGGGCGTGATCGGCGCTTTCCTGCCGGTGATGCCGACCACGATTTTCCTGATTCTGGCGGTGGGCTGCTTTTCGCGCTCGTCGCCGCGGCTTGAGCGCTGGCTGCTGGACAGCCCCACTTACGGTCCGTCGCTGCGCGCCTGGCGCGAGCAGGGCGCGGTGTCGCGCAAGGGCAAGCTGTACGCGTCGTTGGGCATGGCGGTGGGGTATGGCCTGTTCTGGTGGGGCGCACATCCGTCGTTCTGGCTGGCGCTGGGCGTGGGCGTGTTTTTCCTGGCAAGCGCTGCCTATGTCTTGAGCCGGCCGAGCCCGAAGCCTCTTGATCCGGCGGAACAATCCGTGGCGCGGCCGAACGATCCCGCGCCACGCGCCTGACGCCTGCTTGAACGCTGCACGCCACGCGTAACGCACCGAAACGGGCGTGTCCATTTTGTCGCCGCCGGGCCTGCGAATCTCTGCTTAAATTGCCTGCAGCGCGGCCATGGCCTTTGTTGGCAGGCCTGGTCCGGCGGCCGCTTCGTCCGCCTGGCATTCCGGCCCGCGAGGACGATTTATGCATATCAAACGACGAGAACTCCTGTTTGCCGGCCTGTCCAGCGCCGCGCTGGGGCTGATGACCGAGCCGGCGATGGCGATTGCCGCGCCCACGGGCCAACCCACCCTTGATCTGTGGCCGGGCAACCGGGCCCCGGGCGGGCCCGGCCCGAAAGAGGCCGAGAAGGTCAGCGCCAAGGGTTCGGTCACGCAGGTGTCGCGGCCGCGCCTGGTGGTCTACCGGCCCGAACGTCCCAACGGTACGGCCATGCTGGTGATTGCCGGCGGCGGCTATGCCCACATCGAACGCGGCACGGAAAGCACGCCGGCCTGCCTGTGGCTGCAATCGCAAGGGGTGACGGCGTTTGAGCTGGTGTATCGCCTGCCGGGCGAGCATTGGCCGGCGGTGGCGCCCCTGCAGGATGGACAGCGTGCGATGCGGGTGATCCGCGCCTCGGCCCAGGAATTCGGCCTCGATACCGGCCATATCGGCGTGATGGGGTTTTCCGCGGGCGGGCATCTGGCCGGCATCACGGCGGCCACGCCGGGCGTGGCCCGCTACCCGCTACTGGACGAGACCGACAAGCAGTCTTCGCGGCCGGACTTCGCGGCGCTGATCTATCCCGTGCTGACGTTCATGCCGCCGTTCGACCACACCCATGCGCGTCGGGAGATCGTTGGCGAGCATCCCACGGCCGAGGAAAGCGCGGCGTTTTCGGTGGACCACCTGGTCACGGCGCAGATGCCGCCCACGTTCCTGGCGCAGGCACAGGACGATCCGATTTCGCCGGTAGACAACAGCCTGCTGATGTTCGGGGCGCTGCGCCGCCTGGGCGTGCCGGCCGAGATGCACATCTTCGCGGCCGGCAAGCACGGCTGGGGCATGGGCAAGCCGGGTTCGCTGGTACAGGCCTGGCCCGAGCTGTTCGCCAAATGGGCGGCGTTCAATCAGTTCTTCAAGGCGTGATCCCCACCGCGTGATCCCTGGCGCCAGGACGTCAAAGCCTGACTGCCAAGGCCCGACCCGCAGCGCGTGGCCCGGGCGGGCCTAGTGCGAGTGCCGGGGGTCGCCCCGCGTTTCCACCACCTTCAGGTAGAGCGTGGCCGGCTCCAGGCAGCCGCCGGTGGATAGTTGGCCTACCAACTGGCGGTACAGCGCTTGCCAAGGGGTTTGCGAGGCGGGGGGCTGGTAGCCGGGGGCCTGGCGGCGCCGTTCCATCTCGGCATCGTCCACCAGCGCGATGACGCTGCGCTGGTTCAGGTCGACCCGTATCCGGTCGCCGGTGCGCAGCAGCGCCAGCCCGCCGCCCACGGCGGCTTCGGGCGACATGTTCAGGATGGACGGGCTGCCCGACGTACCGCTCTGGCGGCCATCGCCCAGGCAGGGCAGCGAGTCGATGCCGCGCTTGATCAGGTGCGAAGGGGGCGCCATGTTCACGACTTCGGCGCTGCCGGGGTAGCCCACGGTGCCGGCGCCGCGAATGACCAGGATGCAGTGTTCGTCGATCTCCAGCGACGGGTCTTCGATGCGGGCGTGGTAGTCCTCGGGTCCGTCGAACACGATGGCGCGGGCCTCGAAGGCGTTTTCGTCGCCCTCGGTCGACAGGTAGGTGCGGCGGAATGCTTCGCCCACCACCGACATCTTGATGACGGCGCTGTCGAAGAAGTTGCCCGACAGCACGATGAAGCCGGCACGGTGCTTGAGCGGCGCGGCGCAGCTGCGGATGACGTCGGCATCGCGGGTCTTGGCGCCGGCGGCGATATCGCCGATGGTCTTGCCGGACACCGTCGGGCAGTCGCCATGCAGGCGGCCGGCGGCCAGCAATTCATGCAGCACGGCCGGCACGCCGCCGGCGCGGTGAAAGCCTTCGCCCAGGTGCTCGCCGGCCGGCACGCAGTTCACCAGCAGCGGCACGTCTTCGCCCAGGCGCTGCCAGTCGTCCAGGCTGAGGTCGATGCCGGCGTGGCGCGCCATGGCGATCAAATGGGGCGGGCAATTGCTGGAGGCGCCCAGGGCGGACGCGACCACGATGGCGTTTTCAAAGGCCTGCCGCGTCAGGATGTGCGATGGCCGCAGGTCTTCGCGCACCATGTCGCAGATGCGCAGGCCGGTGGCGTAGGCCATCTGGCCGCGTTCACGGTAGGGGGCGGGAATGCTGGCGCAGGTGGGCAGCGACATGCCCAGCGCTTCAGCCAGCGAGTTCATGGACAGCGCGGTGCCCATGGTGTTGCAGTGACCCACCGATGGCGACGACGCCGTGGCGAGGGTCATGAAGCCTTCGTAGTCCAGCTTGCCGGCGGCCATCAGGTTGCGCGCGTGCCAGATGACGGTGCCCGAGCCCACCCGCTGGCCATCGTGCCAGCCGTCCAGCATGGGGCCGCCGGACAGCACGATGGCGGGAATGTCGACGGTGGCGGCCGCCATCAGGCAGGCGGGCGTGGTCTTGTCGCAGCCGGTGGTGAGCACCACGCCGTCCAGCGGATAGCCGTGCAGGATCTCGACCAGGCCCAGGTAGGCCAGGTTGCGATCCAGCGCCGCCGTCGGGCGGCGGCCCTGCTCGGCCAGCGGATGCACCGGGAATTCCATGGGAATGCCGCCCGCGTCGCGGATGCCGGCCTTGATGCGCTCGGCCAGGGCCAGGTGATGGCGGTTGCACGGCGCCAGGTCGCTGCCCGTCTGGGCGATGCCGATGATGGGGCGCCCGGATTGCAGTTCCTCGCGGGTCAGGCCGTAGTTCAGGTAGCGCTCGACGTAGATGGCCGTCATGTCGGCATGGGCGGGGTCGTCGAACCATTTCTGGCTGCGCAGCTTGCGGGGAGTGTCGGTCATGGATGCGTCTCGTGTGCTTCGGGGGCTTGCGGCGCGGCGGGCGCGCCGCAAGTCAGATTGCCCTGCGGGGCTAGTTGCGCGCCTTGCTGATTTCCGCGTTCAGTTGCTGGATCAGGCCCGGCCCGAGCTCCTGCGTGTACTTGTCGACCACGGGCTGCACTTTTTCCCGCATGCGGGCCACTTCTTCGGGCGATACGGTGTTGATCTTCATGCCGGCCTGCTCCAGCGTGCCCATGGCCTTCAGCGAATCCGCCCGGCTGTCCTTGCGCTCGAAATCGCGCGAGGCCTCGGCGGCCTGGCGCACCAGGCGCTGTTCGTCGGGTGAGAGCTTGTCCCACCATTTCTTGGACGCCAGGACTACCCAGGGCGTGTAGACGTGGCGGGTGATCGTCAGGTAGGGCTGCACTTCGTAGAACTTGCTGCTCTGGATGGTGGTGATGGGGTTCTCCTGGCCGTCCACCGTGCGGGTTTCCAGCGCGGTGAACAGTTCCGAGAACGGCATGGGCACGGCGTTGGCGCCCAGCGTGTTGAACACGCCCAGCGCGATCTGGTTCTGCATCACGCGCAGCTTGATGCCCTGCATGTCTTCGGCGCGCACGATGGGGCGTTTCGAATTGGTCATGTTGCGAAAGCCGTTTTCCCAGTACACCAGGCCGACCAGGCCTTTGGCTTCCAGCTTCTTGAGCAGGTCCTGCCCCAGCTGGCCGTCAAGCACGGCGTCGGCCTCTTTTTCACTGTTGAACAGGAATGGCAGGTCGAAGACGCCGAATTCCTTGACCATGCCGGCCAGCGGCGCCGTGGAACCGACCATCATTTCCTGCGCGCCGCCGGCCAGCGCGCCCTGCATCTGTTCGTCCGATCCCAGGTTGGCCGAGCCGAACGTCTTCATCTTGAGCTTGCCGTCGCTGATCTTCTCCAGCTCCTGCGCCAGGAAACGGGCGGCGCGGCCCTGGACGCTTTCTTCGTTCAGGCCGTAGCCGAAGCGGATGAGCCGCGGCTTGACGTCGGCGGCGGCCGCGATGCCGGCGAATGCGCAGGACAGCGCGGCGGCCAGTACGACGAGACGGGTCTTCAAAGGCTTGTACATGGTGTTCCTCCTTGGCTTCTTGTAGTGGGCGCGGGCATGCGCCGGGGGGCCGCAGGCCTAGTGCATCCAGCTTGCGGGAACGGTGATCAGCTCGGGGAAGATCACCAGCAGGACCAGCAGCAGCGTGTAGGCCACGACGTAGCGCCACACGCCCCTGCAGATGGTTTCCATATTGATGCGGGCAACGCCGCAGACCACGTTCAGCACCGTGCCGACCGGCGGCGTCAACAGGCCCACGCAGCCGACCATGACGAACATGACGCCGAAGTAGACGGGATCGATACCGGCTTTGGTGACGACGGGCATCAGCACCGGCGCCAGGATCAGGATGGTGGGCGTCAGGTCCATGACGGTGCCCACCAGCGTCAGCAGCACCAGCAGGGCGAACATCAGCAGCTTGGGCTGGTCCAGCACCGGGTCCAGCAGCGCGATCAGGTCCTGCGGCATATCGGCCAGGGTGATCATGTACGACGAGACCATGGCGGCGGCCACCAGGAACATGACGATGGCGGTGGTGCGCGCCGCATTGATGAACAGCGGCAGCAGGTGGCGCACGCCGATCTCGCGGTAGACGAACAGGCTGACCAGCAGCGCGTACACGGCGGCGACCACCGCAGCCTCGGTCGGGGTGAAGATGCCGCCGCGCAGGCCGCCGATGATGATGACCGGCAGCATCAGCGCCCAGGCCGACTCGCGCAGGGCGCGCAGGCGGGCCGGCCACGGCTGGCGCGGCGCGGGCTTGATGGCGCCATGCTTGCGCGCCACCCAGGTCCATACCGCCACCAGCGTCAGGCCCATCATCAGCCCGGGCGCGATGCCGGCGAAGAACAGTTTGGTGATGGAGACGTTGGTGGCGACGCCGAAGATGATGAAGGAAATGGACGGCGGAATGATGGGCGCGATAATGCCGCCAGCGGCGATGAGGCCCGAGGCCTGGCCGGCGTCGTAGCCCTTTTCGCGCAGCATGGGGATCAACAGGGAGCCGAGCGCGGCGGCGTCCGCCACGGCCGAGCCCGACAGCGCCGCCAGCAGCACGCTGGCGAAGATCGCCACGTAGCCCAGGCCTCCCTGGATGTGGCCCACGAACATGCTGGCCAGGTTGACGATACGGCGTGAGATGCCGCCGGCGTTCATCAGTTCGCCGGCCAGCATGAAGAGCGGCACGGCCATCAGCGTGAAGCTGTTGGCGCCCGACAGCATGTTCTGCGCCAGGATCTGCGTATCGAAGAAATCGAGCTGGAACATCATGGCGATCGCGCTGAGCAGCAACGCGAAGGCAATCGGCATGCCCAGGGCGATCAGCCCCAGCAGCACGAGCAGGAAGACGGTCAGGATCATGGCGCGGGTCCGGGCGGGATGGCGGGAAGGGGGAGGGGGGCGGATCAGACCGACGGGTCTTCAGGGCTGGATTCCGCCGGCAAGGGCCCGCCGGCCAGCACGCGCACCAGGTCGACCAGGGTCAGCAGGCCCATGAGGACGGCGGCATACAGCGCTGCGGCGTTGAAGACGGCCAGCGACATCCCCGTGACGGGCAGGCGGGTGTCCAGCCCGATCACGGTCTGCACCCAGCTGCCTTCGGCCATCAGCCACAGCACCCACAGCACCAGCAACTGACAGAAGATGTGCGACACGCGCCGGGCGGCCGGGCCGAAGCGGTCGACCAGCATCGTGACGCCGATGTGCTGGTGATCGCGCAGCGCCAGCACCGAGCCCAGGAAGATCATCCAGACGAACGCCAGGCGTGACACTTCGTCGGACGCGTTGATGCCGGAATTGAACAGATAGCGCAGGGCGACGTTGCCGAACAGCAGCACCACCATCACGGCCAGGCAGGCGACCATCAGCCACGTCTGCAGGCGGGCGCACCAGTCTGCGGCGCGGGCCAGCGGTGTACCGCCGGGCCGCCCCTTGGGGGAACCTTGCATGCTTGTCTCCAGTTTCCGTTTTCCGGATTTTTATGAGGTCTTGCGAAGCTGATGTTAGCGCTAACATTTTTGGTTTGGCAAGCCCCCCGGTTTGCGTCAGACTACGGGCTCGCCAACTGGGTCAGAAAGATCGATGTCCATCCGAAAGCCGCGCAGCACCCGAGCCGGGCGGGTGACCATGCAACAGGTCGCGGACCGCGCCGGGGTCAGCGCGATCACGGTGTCGCGCGCGTTGCGCACGCCCGACAAGGTGGCCGAGGGCTTGCGCCTGCGCATCGCCCAGGTCTGCCAGGAACTGGGCTACGTGCCCAATCACGCGGCCAGTGCGCTGGCGTCGTCGCGGTCACAGACCATCGTGGTGCTGATTCCTTCGCTCAGCAACGTGGTGTTCATCGACATCATCACGGGCATCAAGGACGCGCTGGACGCGCAGGGCTACCATCTGCTGATCGGCGTGACCGGCTATTCGCCCGACGCCGAGGAAGCGCTGCTGCGCAAGTATCTGCAGCATCTGCCGGACGGGCTGATCCTGACCGGCATCGACCACAACCCGGGCGTGTGGGATCTGCTGCGGGTGCAGGGCATGCCCACCGTGCACACGATCGAAACCCTGGCTGGCGAGGACGGCATGAGCGTCGGCTTCTCGCAGGCCGATTCGGGGTATGCGGCCTGCCGGCACCTGGTGGACCGGGGGTACCGGCGCATCGCCATCGTCGGCGCGCAGCTGGACCCGCGTTCGCTGCGCCGCTGCGAAGGCGGCCGCCAGGCGCTGCGCGATGCCGGCCTGTACGATCCGTCACTGGAAATCATGACGCCGGAGAAATCCTCCATTGGCCTGGGCGCGACGCTGTTGCAGCGCCTGCGGGCGACACATCCCGATTGCGATGCGGTGTTCTTCTGCAATGACGACCTGGCCCAGGGGGCGGTGTTCCAGTGCGGGCGCCTGGGAGTGAGCGTGCCGACGCAGATTGCGATCGTGGGGTTTCACGATCTGGCGGGCACGGCCTGGACCACGCCGCCCTTGTCCACCATCGCCACACCGCGCTACGAGATCGGCCGGGAGGCCGCGCAACTGCTGCTGCGGCAACTGGAGGGGCAGGACATCGCGCAGCGCCACGTGGACCTGGGCTTCACCCTGGTCCAGCGCGAAACCACCTGATTCCCGTGGGCGCGGCGGCGCTCTGAGTCCGCTCTAGTTTGCCCGCCGCAAGGCCAGGAAGACCCCCGACGCCATGATCAGGCCCATGCCGGCCAGCGCCAGGCTGTCGGGCGGGCGCTGGAACCAGAAGGTGCTGAACGCCACGGCCAGCAGCAACTGAAAGTAGTTCAGCGGCGCCAGGGTGGCGGCCGACACGCGCTGGAACGCCGCGATCAGCAGAATCTGCGCCAGGCCGCTGCATGCGCCCAAGGCTACGATCAGCGTCATGTCGATGGCGGTGGGCCAGGGATCCGGCAAAAAGAACGGCGCGGGCAGCGCCGTGGCAATGAGGCAGATGAAGGCGGTGTAGGCGTATTGCACCGGCCCGGCGACCTTGCCCGACAGCTTGCGGGTCAGCACCTGGAAGATGGCGTAGCTGACGGCGGATACAGCCATCAGCACGGTGCCCAGCACCGGCAGGTCGGACCCCGGCCGCACGATCAGCAGCATGCCGGCAAAGCCCGCCGCCACCGCCGTCCATTGCGCCGCCTTGACCCTTTCGCCGAGCAGCCAGGGCGACAGCGCCACCATGATGAGCGGCGAGGTGAAGTAGATCGCCGTGGCCTCGGACAGCGGCATCCAGATCAGCGCCGTCATGAAGCAGCTGGCCACGGTGGCCAGCATCACGCCGCGCAGCACCAGCAGGGGCTTGTGCGCCGCATCGCGCAGTCGTTGGCCGCGGTGGCGCCACAGCATCGCCAGCGCCAGCGTCGCCACGGCGATGTAGCGCATGACGTTCAGGAACGGTGCGGGGTAATACGCCAGCATCTGCTTGGAGCCGGCGTCGAACGTGGCAAAGGCCATGAGGGCGCCGAAGAACAGCAGGATGCCGGCGCGGCGGGATCCGGCAGAGGTGGCGGCGGCCGGTGCTGCGGCAGCCGGTATTGCGGCGGTCGCTACCGCCGCCGACGCGGCGGCCTGCGCGGGCGCGGCCGATGGGGGAAGGGTCATGGCCGGCTCAGGTGCCGCCCTGGCTCATGCCTTGCAGGAAGGCGTCCAGCGCCGGGCCGATGGCCTGGACCATGTAGCCGCCTTCCTGCACCACCACCGTCGGCACGCCCAGGCTGGCCACGCGCGCACCGATGTCGCGGTAGGCGCCGATGTCCAGCTGGAGCACGCTGATAGGGTCGTCCTTGTAGGTGTCGAAACCCAATGCCAGCACCAGGGCCTCTGGCGCATACCCGGCCAGTGCGGCCAGGGCGGTGTCCAGTGCCTTCAGGAAGACGTCGTTGCCCGAGCCGTGCGGCAGCGGCAGGTTCAGGTTGCAGCCTTCACCCGCGCCGTGGCCGCGCTCGTGCGCATAGCCGGTGTAGAACGGGTAGTAGCCGGTGGGGTCGGCGTGCAGCGACACGGTCATGACATCCGCACGCTGGTAGAAGATGTTCTGGGTGCCGTCGCCGTGGTGCGCGTCCACGTCCAGCACCGCCACCTTGGACCAGGTCTGCAGCAAGCGGCTGGCGGCGGCTGCGCTGCTGTTCAGGTAGCAGAAGCCGCCGGCGCGATCGCGATGGGCGTGGTGGCCCGACGGTCGGCATAGCGCATAGGCCAGCTTGCCGCCGCCTGCGACGTGATCGGCCGCGGCCACGGCGCTGTGGGTCGAGCGCAGCGCCGATCGCCAGGTCTGCGGGCCGATGGGGCACGACAGGTCACTGAGGTAATACCCCGTCTGCGCCACGATGGACGGCGACGGGCAGGGGCCGCGTCCGGCCGTCTCGATGCGGCCGTTGTAGTAGGGCGACAGATTCGGCAGCACCTCCGGGCCGGGGTCCACGCCGGGCGCCTTCAAGGCCTGCCAGCGGGCGTACGCGGTTTCCAGATAGTCCAGGTAATCCTGGCTGTGGATGCCTTCCAGCGGCTTGCGGCCGTAATCCGCCGGTGCCTGCACGGCAACGCCGCGCGCCGCCAGGGCGCTTTGCAGGCTTTCGGCGCGCGAGGGCAGGTCGGTCGGCGCGCTGATGCGTCCCAGCCGCATGAACTGCCGGGGCGCGTGCAGCAGCTGTTCTTCCGAGAAAAACGCCTTCATGGTGATCCTTGTCCAGGGGGGGGGCGTCAGGCCGCCTGCTTGATTTCGATTTCGACGAACACGAATTCGGTGTCGCTGGGGTTGATGACGTTGTGCTCCACCCCCACCGGCCGGTAGTAGGCCACGCCGGTGGTGAGCTGGCTGGTGATCGGGCCGTCGGGCGTGTCCAGCAGCAGCGGGCCGGTGGTCTGCGGCACGACGACGTAGTTCATGCCGTGGCGGTGCCAGCCAGTTTCGCCGCCCGGCGGAAAGCGCCACTCGGTCACGGTGACCTGGGCGTTGTCGATCTGGACGGTCGGGATGGCAGCGGGGCGTTGCATGGTCGAGTCTCCTGGTTGAGCCGCTTTCAGGCGGCGGCCTGTGCCTGGGTGGGATCCCAGTGTTGGCCGGGCACGGCGGCGATGAGCTGTTGCGTATAGGCGTGTTGCGGGTTGTCGAAGATCTGGCTGGGCGAGCCGTATTCCACCACCTTGCCGCGGTGCATGACCAGCACCGAATTGCAGATCTGGGCGGCCACGCGCAGATCGTGGGTGATGAACACCAGCGCGATCTTCAGGCGCTGTTGCAGGTCGTGCAGCAATTGCAGCACCTGTGCCTGCACGGACACGTCCAGCGCCGAGACGGATTCGTCGGCCACCAGCACCTTGGGTTCCAGCGCCAGCGCGCGCGCGATGCCGATGCGCTGGCGCTGGCCGCCCGAGAACTGGTTGGGATAGCGGTCGAACGCCGACGGGTCCAGCCCCACCAGCGACAGCAGTTCGCGCACCCGGGCCTCGGCCTGGGCCCGCGGCACGCCGTTGGCCACCGGGCCGTCGCTGATGATGCGGCCCACGGTGTGGCGCGGGTTGAGCGAGGCGAACGGGTCCTGGAAGATCATCTGGATGTCTTTGCGCAGCGGCCGAAAGCGCGACTCGGGCAGGGTGGCGATGTCCTGGCCGTTGAAGATCAGCTGGCCGCCATTGATGCCGACCAGCTTGAGCAGGCATTTGCCGATGGTGGACTTGCCCGACCCGGATTCACCGACGATGCCCAGCGTTTCGCCGCGACGCACGGTAAAGCTCACGCCGTCCACCGCATGCACTTCGCGCTTGTTGCCCAGCCAGCCGTGGCCGATGACGTAGGTCTTCTTCAGGTCTTTCACTTCCAGCACGGGCCGGTCGTCGGCGGCCGCGACGCGTTCCTCGCCCCGGCGATGCGGCACGGCGGCGATCAGGCGCTGGGTGTACGGATGGCGCGGCCGGTTCAGCACCTCGTCGGCCGGCCCTTG
Source organism: Achromobacter sp. NCFB-sbj8-Ac1-l (assembly GCF_052695805.1). Lineage (NCBI taxonomy): Bacteria > Pseudomonadati > Pseudomonadota > Betaproteobacteria > Burkholderiales > Alcaligenaceae > Achromobacter > Achromobacter sp. NCFB-sbj8-Ac1-l. The sequence continues at coordinate 2,119,621 of NZ_CP199812.1, forward strand.
TTCGACCAGTATGCCCTTTTCCATGACGGCCACCCGGTGCGCGATCTCGGCCACCACGCCGAAGTCATGGGTGACGAACATCACCCCCATGCCCTTTTCCTTCTGGATGCGGGCGATCAGCGCCAGGATCTGGGCCTGGGTGGTGACGTCCAGCGCAGTGGTGGGTTCGTCGGCGATCAGCAGCGCGGGCTCCAGCGCCAGGGCCATGGCGATCATGACGCGCTGGCGCTGGCCGCCGGACAGGCGGAACGGGTACACGTGGTAGAGCGTGGCCGGGTCGGGCAGGCCGACGAAGGCCAGGAGGTCCAGCGTGCGCCTCATGCGCTCGGCGCCGGGGTAGGCATTGTGCACCCGCATGACTTCGCTGATCTGCTCGCCCACCGTCATCAGCGGGTTCAGGGCCGACAGGGGCTCCTGGAAGATCATGGCCATGTCCTTGCCGCGCATGGCTTGCAGGGTGGCCTCGTCCTGTTGCAGCAGGTCGGTGCCGCGGAACAGGATGCGGCCCTGCTGCGGCGTCAGGTAGTCCGGCAACAGGCCCATGATGGCGTTGGCGCTCATGGATTTGCCCGAGCCGGATTCGCCGACGATGCACAGGATTTCGCCGGCATGGATGTCGTACGAGACGTCCTGCACCGCGAACGGGCGGTCGCCGCCGCCGGGCAGCGCAATGCTGAGGTTCTGAATGGAAAGCAGGGGCGGGGATGCGTTCATGCCGGTCTCCTATTCGCCGCGCTTGCGCAGTTGCGGGTTGAGGGCGTCGTTCAGGCCTTCGCCGATCAGGTTGATGGCCAGCACGGTCAGCAGGATGGCCACGCCCGGCCACACGCTCATCCACCAGGCTTCGCGGATCATGGTGCGGGCCGCGCCGATCATGAAGCCCCAGCTCATCAGGTTGCGGTCGCCCAGGCCCAGGAAGGACAGCGACGATTCGGTCAGGATGGCGGTCGCCACCATGAACGAGGCCGACACGATGATGGGCGACATGGCGTTCGGCAGGATCTGCGTGCCCACGATGCGGGCGGGCGTCTGGCCGATGACGATGGCCGCCTGCACGAACTCGCGCTGCTTGAGCGTCATGAATTCCGACCGCACCAGGCGTGCCGCCGGCGGCCAGGACACCACCGCGATGGCCCCCATGATGGAATACACCGACGGGCTCAGGATGGCCACCAGCACCACGGCCATGGCCAGTTGCGGAATGGTCTGGAAGAACTCGGTGAACCGCATCAGCGCATCGTCCACGCGGCCGCCGCAGTACCCCGCGATGGACCCGACCACGATGCCGAACACCAGCGCCACGGTGGTGGACAGCAAGCCCACCATCAACGACACGCGGGCGCCCCACACCAGGCCGGCGGTAATGTCGCGGCCCAGCATGTCGGTGCCGAACGGGTAGGCCGCGTCGGTGAACGGCGGGATCAGAGGGTCCGCCACCATCATCCAGGGCGAATCCGGGTACAGCAGGGGGGCGGCCAGGGCCACGACGACGACGACCAGCATGATGGCCAGGCCGGCCACCGCGCCGTAGTTGCGCATATAGCGACGGGCAAAGGGGCTCATGCGGCGGCTCCTTGTTGGGCGCCCGCGCCGATGCGCGGATCGATCAGCCGGTACAGCACGTCCGTCAGCAGGTTGAACACCACCACCATGATCGAGGTCACCAGGAAAATGCCCAGCAATAGCTGGTAATCACGCTGCAGCAGCGCATCGAACATCAGCCGGCCGATACCGGGCCAGGCGAACACGGTCTCGGTCAGCACCGCGCCGCCGGCCATCTGGCCCAGCTGGATGCCCGCAAACGTAATGACGGGCAAGAGCGCGTTGCGCAGCACGTGGGCGCGGATGACGCGGCTGGGGCTGACGCCCTTGGCGCGCGCCGTCTTGACGAAGTCCATGCCGATGACTTCCAGCATCGACGCCCGCGTCAGCCGGACGTAGACGGCCATGAAAAAGCAGCCCAGCGTGACGGTCGGCAGGATCAGGTGCTGGGCAATATCGGCCACACGGGCCCAGCCGGTCAGGCCGGCGCCCACGGTTTCCATGCCGAAGGCCGGCAGCCAGCCCAGCACCACCGAGAACAGCAGGATGCCCATCAGCGATAGCCAGAACAGCGGCGTGGCGTAGAGCAGCAGCGCGCCGGTCATGACCGAGCTGTCGATCCAGCGGCGCTTGTTGCGGTAGCGCGCCTTGGCGGCCACCACGCCCAGCAGCACGCCCAGCACGATCGAGAACACGAAGGCGCAGGACATCAGCAAGAAAGTGGCGGGCAGGCGCTCGACGATCAGGTCCAGCACCGGCACGTGGTTGCGGTAGGAAAAGCCCAGGTCCAGCTGGACCACGCCTTTCAGGTACAGGAAGAGCTGCGTCAGCACGGGCTTGTCCAGCCCGAACGCCACGCGCAACTGCTCGACATAGGCGGCATCGCCCGCGCCCGCCTGGCCCGCCAGCACGGCGGCGGGGTCGCCGGGCGCCAGGCGGATCAGGAAGAAATTGATGATGACCACGCCCAGCACGACCACCAGGGCCTTGCCGATGCGGGATACGAGGAAAGACAGGAATTTCATGCTCAAGGTCCTCCGTGGACGGGCGCGGGTGTCCGTCGCGCGGCCGGGCGCCGCCGCCGGGGTGCCGGCCCCGGAGGCGGTGTGCGGCGCTTACTTCTCGATGTAGACGTCGTCGAACGACTCGTTCAGGCCGATGGCGGTCTTGACCAGGTTCTTGACGTTGGCGCGATACAGCGTGGGAAATTCCATGTCCACCAGGAAGCCGTTGGCGACCTCGTTGACCAGCGTGGTCTGCAGCTGCGTGTAGAGCGCCTGGCGCTTGGCCGGGTCGACTTCGGACGCCGCCGCTTCCCACTGCTTGTCGGTCTCGGGGTTGCTGTAGCCCTGCACGTTGGCAAACGGCGAACCCTTGACGATGTTGGACGAGATGTACAGGCGCTGCACGCCCAGCGCGGGGTCGCCGTACTGGTAGGTGAAGTTGGTGGTCAGGTCGAAGTCCCAGTTGCCGGTGCGGCTGGCCCAGCCGCCCGCATCGGTCGATTCCAGGTTGACCTTGAAGCCCAGCTGTTCCAGCGCCTGCTTGGTGTATTCGCCCAGGCGGTCCCAGGTCGAGCCGTACGGGAAGCTCAACTGGCGGATGGTGTAGTCGCCGGGCTTGATGCCCGATTCCTTGATCAGCTCGCGCGCCTTCTTCATGTCGAAGGCCATGGGCGGCATGTTCTTGTCATAGAACATCTCGGTGGTCACGAACGGGCTGGTGGATACCTTGCCCAGGCCGAAGAAGATGTTGTTGACCACCATGTTGCGGTTCATCGCGGCCATGACCGCCTGGCGCACCTTCAGGTTGTCGAACGGCGGCTTGCGCATGTTGAAGATCAGGTAGGCCTGGGGCGAGAACATTTCCCAGCCGGCCGTGGTGTATTCCACCTTGGGCAGGGCGCGCAGGCGCTTGATGTCGACGTTGTCCACGTCGCCGCCGCGCAGCACGTCCACGCTGCCGCGCTCGAACGCCACCGCGCGCGAGGCCGCGTCCGGGATCACGTTGAACACCAGCTCGTCCAGGTACGGCATGCCCGGCTTCCAGTAATCGGGGTTGCGCACCAGCTTGATGTACTCGCCGCGCTTCCATTCCTTGAACATGAACGGGCCGGTGCCGACGGGCTTCTGGTTGGCCGGATTGGCCATGTAGTCGGTGCCGGCGTAGATGTGCTTGGGCATCATCGGCGCAAAGCCCGGCTCGAACATCAGCATGAAGGCCGGGAAAGGCGACTTCAGCTTGATGACCACCGTCTTCGGGTCGGTGGCCTGCACCGAGTCGACGAACTTGTTCAGGATCACGCGGGCCCGCGCATGGGTCTTGGGCAGCATGTCCGACAGCGTGAACACCACGTCGTCGGCGGTGAAGGGCTTGCCGTCATGCCACTTGACGTTGTCCTGCAGGTGGAAGGTGTAGGTCAGGCCGTCGGCCGACGCTTCCCACGATTTGGCCAGGCCCGGCTGCGGCTTCAGGTCGGTGGAGTAGGTCAGCAGGCTTTCATAGATCTTGCCGGCGACGAACTGGGTCGGGCCCTGCTGGTTGATGGCCGTGACGATCACGGGCGGTTCGGGCTGGACGATCATGTTCAGCGTGCCGCCCTTGGTCTGGGCCAGGGCCTGGGTGGCGGGCAAGGCGGCGGCCAGGAGCAGGGCGCCGATGCTGAGGGAGAACCATTTCTTCGATTTCACTGCGAGCCTCCGGGCTGGAAGAGTGTCGGTCAGGTGGGCGCCTGTTTACGCGGCGCGTGCCGGCTATGACAAGCAAACCTCGTGCCACCTGGGTTTCTCGGGGAACTGCGGGTGAAGCTGCTGCAACAATGCGCTGTCTAGGTGCCAGGTACAGCGCCGCGCACCAATGCGGCGAACGCGATGCACGGACGGGGGCCTACAGACTGATGTCGATCCAGGTGGTCTTCAGGTCGCTGTACTTGTCCAGCGCATGCAGCGATTTGTCGCGGCCGAAGCCCGATTGCTTGACGCCGCCGAACGGCACGGTGATGTCGCCGTCGGCATAGCAATTGACCCAGACCAGGCCGGCGCGCAGTCGCCGCGACAGGCGATGCGCGCGGCCCAGGTTGGCGGTCCACAGGCCCGCACCCAGGCCGTAGGCCGAATCGTTGGCCAGCGCAATGGCTTCGTCTTCGCTGCGGAATCGCTGCGCGGTCAGCACCGGCCCGAAGATCTCTTCGCGAACCAGCGGGTGGGTTGCATCGACGCAGTCGAAAATGGTTGGTTCGATGTAGAAGCCGCCACTGTCGGTGCGGACCTGACGGCCGCCGATGCGCAGCGTGGCGCCATCGGCCTGGCCGGCCGCAATGCGGGCCATCACCGAACGCGTCTGGCGCTCATCGACCATGGCGCCCAGCGTGGTGTCCGGGTCCAGCGGATTGCCGGGCCGCATGTCGGCGGCGTGGCGCGCCACCTTTTCCATGAAGGTGTCGTAGATGGCGTCGTGCACGTACAGGCGCGAGCCGGCGATGCACACTTCGCCCTGGTTCGAGAAGATCGCCAGCGCGGCGATCAGCGCGGCGCGGTCCAGGTCGGGGCAGTCTTCGAACACGATGTGCGGCGATTTGCCGCCGCATTCCAGCCAGACCCGCTTCAGGTTCGATTCGCCCGAATAGGTCATGAAGCGCTTGCCGGTGGCGGTGGACCCGGTGAAGGCCACGCAGTCCACGTCCGGGTGCAGGCCCAGGGCCTGGCCGGCAACGGGGCCGGTGCCCGGCACGACATTGAAGACCCCGGCGGGAATGCCGGCATGCTCGGCCAGCGCCGCCAGCCGCAGCGCGCTCAGCGACGATTGCTCGGCAGGCTTGAGAATGACGCTGTTGCCGGCGGCCAGTGCCGGCGCCACTTTCCAGGCTGCCATCAGCAGGGGGTAGTTCCAGGGCACCACGGCGGCCACCACGCCGACGGGCTCGCGCGTCACCGTGGCCAACGCGTTCGGGCCCGTGGGGGCGATTTCGTCGTAGACCTTGTCGATGGCTTCGCCGTACCAGGCGTAGCACTGCGCGGTCTCGGGCAGGTCGAAGGCCAGCGCGTCGCGGATCGGCTTGCCCATGTCCAGGGTTTCGATCAGGGCCAGCTCTTCGCTGTGATCGGTGATCAGTTGGGCCAGCTTGAGCAGGCGGGCCTTGCGTTCGCGCGGCGGCAGGCCCGACCAGACGCCGCTGTCGAAGGCGCGGCGGGCTGCGGCGACCGCACGGTCGACGTCGGCCTGGCCGCAGGCGGCCACGTCGGCCAGCTTGCGGCCGTCGATGGGGCTGGTGGCGACGAACGTGGCGCCGTCGGCGGCATCGGCATAGGCGCCGTCGATATAGGCCTGGCCGCGCAGGGTCAGCGAGCGGGCGCGGGCTTGCCAGTCGTCAAAGGTGTAGGTTGTCATGGCCGTGTCCTTGTCGATTCAGCGCGGGCCGTTGGCCCGTGCCACCATGGCGTCCAGCAGCACGTTGCAGCCGGCTTCCAGATCGCCGGGCTGGGCGTCTTCGATTTCGTTGTGGCTGATGCCGTCTTTGCACGGCACGAAGATCATGGCGGTGGGCGCCACCGCCGCCATGTAGACGGCGTCATGGCCGGCGCCCGTCACGATGTTCATGGCCGCAAGCCCCCGCTGCGCGGCGCCCTGGCGCACCTTGTCCACCAGGTCCGGATCGAACGGGGTGGGGCGGAAGTACTGCACGTCCTTCACGTCGACCGTCACGCCATGCTTGTCGGCGATCTCGCGGCAGGCTTGCCGCCAAGCCGCGTCCATGCGGGTCAGCGTGGCTTCGTCTTCGTGGCGCAGATCGGTGGTGAAGCGCACCTGGCCAGGGATGACGTTGCGCGAGCCGGGGTGGGCATGGATCTCGCCCACGGTGCCGCGGCCGTGCGGCTGGTTGGCGTTGGCAATGTTGACCACCGCCTGCAGCAGGTAGCTGGCGGCGAACAGCGCGTCACGGCGGATGCCCATCGGCGTGGGGCCGGCGTGCATTTCCATGCCGGTCACCGTCACGTCGTACCAGCGCAGCCCCAGCGAACCGGTCACCACGCCGATCACTTTTTCTTCATGTTCCAGGATCGGGCCTTGTTCGATGTGGGCCTCGAAGTAGGCATCCACCGGGCGTCCGCCCACGGGCTCCGGCCCCGCGTAGCCGATGGCCCGCAGTTCGTCGCGCACCGCGATGCCCTTGGCGTCGCGCGCGCTCAGCGCCGTTTCCAGTGAGAACTTGCCGGCGAACACGCCCGAGCCCATCATCACCGGCACGAAGCGCGAGCCTTCCTCGTTGGTCCAGATGGCCACCTCCAGCGGGGCCTCGGTCTGTACGCCTGCGTCGTTCAGCGTGCGCATCACTTCCAGTCCGGCCAGCACGCCGTAGCAGCCGTCGAACTTGCCGCCCGTGGGCTGCGTGTCGATGTGGCTGCCCGTCATCACCGGCGGCAACGCGTCATTGCGGCCGGCGCGGCGGGCGAAGATGTTGCCGACCTGGTCCACGCGCACCGTCAGGCCGGCGTCGCGCATCCAGCCGGTGACCAGGTCGCGGCCCTGGCCGTCCAGCGCGGTCAGGGCCAGGCGGCAGTTGCCGCCCTTGGGGGTGGCGCCGATCTGCGCCAGATCCATCAGGGACTGCCAGAGACGGTTGCCGTTGACGGACAGGGAAGAAGTCATGGTTGAGCCTCGTTCGGGTCAATGGGAGGGCGCGGCGGTGTGGCGCGCCATGGCCGCGGTGCGGATGGAGGTAAGCGTCTGGCCGGGCGCGATGCCGTCGGCGTCGTAGCGGATTTCCAGCAGCGCCGGCCGCTGTTCACGGTCGGCGAAGGCCAGCGCGCGGTCGAATGCGGCGGCGAAATCCTCGGTGCGCTCGACGGCTTCGCCATAGCCACCGTAGCCACGCACGATCTGGGTGAAGTCGGGGTTCTCGAAGTCCAGGGCGATCGGGCGGCCGGGAAACTCGCGTTCCTGGTGGGCGCGGATGGTGCCCCACATGCCGTTGTTGAACACCAGCACCACGATGCCCAGCCTGTATTGCTGGGCCACGCCCAGTTCCTGCAGATTCATCTGGAAGCAGCCGTCGCCGGCATAGCAGACCACCGTCTTGCCGGGATGCTCCAGCTTGGCGGACACGGCCGCGGGCAGCCCGTAGCCCATGGCGCCCACGGTGGGTGCCAGGCTGGTGCCGGGGCCGGTGAATTGGCGATAACGGTGTGGATACAGCGCATAGTTGCCGGCCCCGACCGTGACGCAGGCGTCCTGCGGCAGGCGCTGGCTGACCTGCGCGGCAATCGTGTCCAGGCTCAGCGGACCGGGCGCGGGCAGGGGCGCCAGGGATTCAAGATAATCGGCGTGGGCCTGGCGCACCGCATCGCCGCGCGGCTTGGCATGGGCCGGTTGCAGGCGGGCGACGGCCTGCGCAAAGCCCGTTACGCTGGCGACGATGGCTTGCGTCGGCGCATACACGCGGCCCAGTTCCTGGGCGTCGGGATACACGTGAACCAGCTTCTGGCGCGGCTGCGGGCTTTGCACCAGCTGGTAGCCCTCGGTGGTGGCTTCGCCCAGGCGCGTGCCGACCGCCAGGATCAGGTCGGCCGTTTGGATGCGGCTGCGCAGCGCCTCGGTCATGCCCCAGCCCACGTGGCCGGCGGCGTTGGGGTGGCGCTGGTCAAAGCACTCCAGCCGGCGCCAGGCCGTGCCCACCGGTAGCTCGAAGCGCTGCGCGAAGGCGGCGACCTGGCCGATGGCTTCGTCCGTCCAGCCGCTGCCGCCCACCACCATGACCGGGCGTTCGGCGCCATCGAGCAGTTGCCGCAGGCGATCCAGGTCGTGTTCACCAGGATGCGCGACGATGCGCGGGTAGGGCGGCAGGTCGGGCACCGACGCCGTGCCCCAGAGCGTGTCTTCCGGCAGCGCCAGCACCACCGGACCCGGGCGGCCGCTGGTGGCGGTGGCATAGGCGCGCGCCACGAATTCGGGGATGCGGTCGGTGCGGTCGATCTGTGCAACCCACTTGGCCATCTGCCCGAACATGCGGCGGTAGTCGATTTCCTGGAAGGCTTCGCGTTCGTAGAAATCGTTGCCGACCTGGCCGACGAACAGGATCATCGGCGTGGAATCCTGGAAGGCGGTATGCACGCCGATGCTGGCATTGGTGGCGCCCGGGCCGCGGGTGACGAAGCACACGCCCGGCTCGCCGGTCAGCTTGCCGTAGGCCTCGGCCATGTAGGCCGCGCCGCTTTCCTGGCGGCAGACGATGGGCTCGATGGCGCCGCGGTGCTCGTTCAGCGCGTCGATGCAGGGCAGGTAGCTTTCGCCCGGAATCATGAAGATCCGACGAGTGCCGTGGATGCGCAATTGCTGCATCAGGATCTGGCCGCCGTTGCGGGCAAGGGGGGATAAGACCGTCATGCAAACACTCCGAAGTCTTCCCGCAGGCGGGCCAGGATGCCGATCAGGTGGGCGTGCATGGCATGCCGCGCGCGAATCGGATCGCGGGCCAGGATGGCCGTCAGGATGCGTTGGTGTTCGGCGTGGGCCACGGCCCACACCTTGGTATTGACGAAATAGTCCTGCATGCGGCTGAACACCGGGCTGGCCAGGCTCAGGTCCCACAAGTGCGCCACCGACGAGGCCAGCGCCGCATTGCCGCACGCCGCGGCAATCGCACGGTGGAATTCACGGTCGTGCAGGCCGGGCGTATCGGTCAGCGACATGCCCTCATGCGCCTTGCGGATGGCCGCCAGTTGCGCCTCGGTCCCTTGCTGCGCGGCGAGCGCCGCGCATTCCGGTTCGATCAGCATCCGCGCTTCGAGCAGGTCGAAGGGGCCGATCTCGTCCTGGGGGGGCGAGGCCGGGGCGGCGTCGTCCCGAGAGGCCGTGACGAAGACGCCCGACCCCACCCGCACTTCCACGTAGCCTTCGATTTCCAGCGCGATCAAGGCCTCGCGGATCGACGCGCGGCTGACCTGCAATTGCTCGGCCAGTTCACGCTCGGAGGGCAGCCGGCCGCCATGGGGAAAATCCCCCGCCCGGATGCGGCCGGCGATCTGGTCGGCAATCATGCGGTACAGGCGGGTAACGGCGACGGCTTGGAAGGTGTTCATCAGAATGCTGCGGAAGTCTTGGTCTGGTGGTCAGGCCACTTATGCCTACAGCTTCTCATTGAAATCAAAGAAAAAATAGACCGATCAAGGGAAAACGATCAGAGGGGTTTCCCGTCTTCCTATCTGGTGGTCAGGCCAGTTAGGGCGGCGCGGCGAGGCCGCGACGGCTTTACAGTTTTCGAACAATTGCCGCACAAAACCCCTGCGCCTGCCCCCACGGGCGGGCCGGATAATCGCTGCGCCCGAGTGTGCGGGGCAACAGGGCGGGGCATTGCGTACGCCGGGAACAGGAGAGGGGCGTGCAGCGTGGCGCAACAGTGGCAGGAAGGCCGGATTTCTGGCGGATCAGCATCGGCATGGCGGTGTTCGCGCTGGCGTGGCTGTGGTGGTCGGACCGCGCGGTGCTGGTTCCGCCCACCGACAACATCGAGCAATTGATCTGGGTCCGCAGCCTGGAGTGGGGCTATTACAAGCATCCTCCCCTGCCGACCTGGCTGTTGTGGCCGGTGGTGCAGGTGCTGGGTTGGACGGCCTGGGCGACCTACCTGCTGGGCGCGGCCTGCACCCTGGGCGCCTTCCTGCTGATGTGGCGCCTGCTGCGCGGCATGCGCGGCGAGGCCTACGCCGCCATCGCCACCTTGGGCGGCCTGTGCGTCACGTTCTATAACGGCCGGCTGTATTTCTACAACCACGAGATCGTCCTGATTCCTTTGGTGGCCGGCAGTGCGATGGCCTGCTGGAAGGCCTATTCCACCCGCCGGATCGGCTGGTGGATCCTGTTGGGCGTGTGCCTGGGTCTGGGGGCCCTGGCCAAGTACCAGATCGCCGTCGCCGGCCTGGCGGTGCTGCTGTTCTGGTTGAGCCGGAAGGCCTGGCGTGACCCCATGCATGTTTTCGGGCTGCAGGTGGCGGGCCTGACGGCGCTGGCGGTGTTCGCCCCGCACATGATCTGGCTCATCAGCCACGACTTCAAGCCGCTTCAGTACGCCATGGCATCATCGCTGGGCGCCGGCCTGCCGTGGGGCGCGCGCCTGGTCGAAGTGGCCGCCTGGTGGGGCGACCAGTTGTTCACCCGCGCCCTGCCGGCCTGGGTCTTTCTGGCGGCAGTGTGGCTGTCCGGGCGCCGTGCGCGTCGCGCCGCGGCCCCCGCCCGGTCCGTGGTCGGCCAGGGCGAGGCCGCCGGCCGCGCGTTGCTGCTGTCGTTCGGCCTGACGCCGTTGCTGTTCGTCAGCCTCATGGCCTTGCTGTCGGGCTCGCACATCCAGCTGTACTGGGGCACGCCGTTCCTGCTGTTCATCGTGCCTGCCGCCATGGAACTGGCGCGCAGTGCGTGGCACGGGCCGTTTCGTCCTCGCCAGGTCGTGTGGGTCTTTGTCGTGATCCAGCTGTTGCTGATGGCGCGCGTGGAACTGACCTCGCCCAACGGCGCCGGCCTGTGGCGTCGCGCATCCGATTGGCGCTATTTCGATGCCCAGGGGCTGGCCGATATCCTGCATGACCGCGCCGTTGCCGAATTGGGCGGCCCGGTCAAGGTGATCTCCGGCGCCTGGGCCGAGTCGGGCGCGCTGGCGTTGCGCCTGCCCGAGAAGCCCGTCGTGCTGATAGACGGGCAATTTCAATTCAGCCCATGGGTGCGGGCGGATCTGGTGGCCGATTGCGGCGCGCTGGAATTGCGGCGGGCCAAGACGCAGCCCGATGGCTTTGGCCCGGTGGGGGAGGCATTCCCGCGCTTGTACTGGCGCGTCACGCGGCCGAGGGCAGTCTGCGCGACCGATACGGCGGTGCCGGCCCGCAGCGCGGCTGACCATTAGCAGGTGTCTGCCCGCGCCGTATTTTTTGGGGCTATGGCCGAGCAACCCTGGGAGGCAGCGACCCGGCCGCTGTCGGGCGCGGTGGGGTTCAGGCCTCTTCGCCGGGGTCGGGCGTCTGGGTAAAGGCCCGCACCATGCGGGCGATGCCGTCCAGCTCGTCGTGGGCGCCCACGACCCAATCGGGCTTTTCGAAAGGACTGTCCGACGGCGCCTTGTCCAGGTTGGCCTTCAGATCGTCCAGCAGTTCCAGCGCCATGTCGGTGGCCTGCGGGCTGCTGCGGGTGGATAGGGCGATGGCAATCGCCAGGGCTTGCCGCAGGGCCAGCAGGCGGCCGTCCAGTTCGGTGTCCACGGGGGAGTCCTTGTCATGTATGGATGTGGCGGCATTTTACGGGCCCCCCGCGACGCGGCCGGGCGCCCTTTGCGCAAGATCAAGGCGGCAGGGCCGCCGCAAGCCAATAATCCAGGGTATGCAAGCCGCCCTACGCCCTTTACTCGCAGACCCTCCAGCGCAAGCCGCCGAGCCTTTTTTTCCGCCGCAATTGCTGGCCCGGCTGGACAAGAACGGCCCGCGCTACACCTCTTACCCCACGGCGGACCGCTATCACGGCGGTTTCGGCGAATCCGCGTACCGCCAGGCCTTGCGCCAGCGGCACGAGGCGAGCCCGGCCGAGCCCCTGTCGCTGTACGTGCACATCCCGTTCTGCGATTCGGTCTGCTATTACTGCGCCTGTAACAAGGTCGTGACCCGCCATCACGACCGTGCCGCTCGCTACCTGGACGCGCTCGAGCGCGAGATCGCGCTGCATGTCGCCGAACTGGGGCCGGGCGTGCCGGTATCGCAGTTGCATTTCGGCGGCGGTACGCCGACCTTCCTGTCGGACGACGAACTTGAACGCTTGATGACGGACCTGCGCGCCGCCTTCCGCTTCGAATCCGACGCCGAAATCTCCATCGAGGTGGATCCTCGTACCGCCACGCCGCAGCGCCTGGCGCAGCTGCGCCAGCTGGGCTTCAACCGGCTCAGTTTCGGCGTGCAGGACTTCGACGCACGGGTCCAGGTGGCGGTGCATCGCGTGCAGTCGTTCGAGGACGTCCGCGACCTGATGCAAAGCGCCCGTGCGCTGGGTTACGACTCGGTCAACGTCGACCTGATCTACGGCCTGCCGCTGCAAACCACGGAATCGTTCGCGCGCACCATTGCCCAGGTCACCACGCTGCGACCCGACCGCATTGCCCTGTACGCCTACGCTCACTTGCCCGAACGCTTCAAGCCGCAGCGCCGCATCAACCCGGCGGACCTGCCCGACCGTGCCACGCGTGTCGGCCTGCTCAGTGCGGCCATCGAAGGCTTCCTGAAGCACGGCTATACCTACATCGGGATGGACCATTTCGCGCTGAACACCGACGCCTTGGCCATCGCCAAGCAACGTGGAGAGCTGCACCGCAATTTCCAGGGCTACAGCACCCAGCCCGACCGCGACCTGGTCGCGCTGGGCGTGTCGGCCATCGGCCGCATCGGCCATACCTACAGCCAGAATGCCAAGGACCTGGACGGCTACTACGCCGCCATCGAGTCCGGCCGCTTTGCGGTGGAACGAGGCCTGGCGCTCAATGCCGATGATCTGGCGCGGCGCGACGTGATCATGGACATCATGTGCCAGGGCCGCGTGGATTTTGCCCGCATTGAATCGCGCCACGGCTTGCGCTTTGGCGACTATTTCGGGGCCGAACTGTCGCAGATGACCAACCTGGCCGAACTCGGCCTGGTGAACCTGCGTGCCGGGGAACTGCGCGTGACCGGCCTGGGCTGGTACTTCGTCAGGGCCGTTGCGATGGCCTTTGACGGGTACCTGCGCAGCGCGGCCAGCTCCGGCGCCAGCTACTCCCGCATCATCTAGGGCCTGTGCGAGGCCCTGGACGAGGGGCGTCCGGCCTGGCGGCCGGGGGCTATTCGGTGAACTTCTCCCGCAGGTAAAGGGCCAGTGCCAGATCGTCAGACAGCTGCAGCTTGCGCATCGCCCGGCGCTTGTGGGTACTGATGGTCTTCTTGCTGCGCATCAACCGCGCCGAAATCTGGGTGACCGACAGCCCCTGGCTGATATGCCGCAGGATTTCGACTTCGGACGTCGTGAGCAGGGCGTGCGGATGGGTCGGCGAAATGGCGCGCACCTTGCCGTCCTGGACGGAAAGAAAAGGGTCCCGCCGGCTCAGCACGCCGTGGATCATCTCGGGCAGCAGGATCATTCCCCATTGCTTGGCGAGATAACCGTTGGCACCCGCCCGGAAGGCCGCGTACTGGGTTTCCATGCGGTTGCCGGCCGAGAAGGTGATGATCGCCATGTTGGGGTGGTAACGCCGCAGCCGCCGCAGGTAGTTCACGCCGTCCCAGGGCTCCAGGGGCAGGTAGAAATCGACCAGCGCGGCGTCGCAGGGGGCGGCGTCCAATTTTTGAAGCAGGCTGCGGCCCGAGGTTTCGCGGTGCAGGACGCGAAACCCCGGCCGGCTGTCCAGAAAGGCGCCCACGCCCAGAGCGACCACGGGGTGGTCATCCAGGATCGCCACCCGTATGACGGGTGGGGGTTGCGACAGCAGGAGATGCTTGCGCGAATTGAGGCGTTGTCCGTCCTTCTTGCCGTGGGGTTTGTCGGCAGGGAGGAGGGCGGAATCTGGCGCTGACACACTTTTCATCGATGCTCCACTGAATGGCCAAGGGAACGCGGGCGGCGGCAGGGCTTTGGGGGCGATGGCGTCCGGTGCGTACGTCGTGATTGGTCCTAAATTTGTATGGGCAGATTACGTTTTGTTGGGCTGTCCGGATCAGAATCAGGCCAAAATCGGACGGAAATACGGGTGGGGTTTACGCGCAGTCATGCGGTTCCACGCTCGCGGCGCAGAGGAACCCCCGGCCTTCGGGGCATAATCGCTGCCGGATTCAATCGCGAGGCCGGCATGTTGCCTGGCCGTCGTCACAGGCAAGCAAGGCGTGGGTGGCGAATGCCCAAGAAGATTCTGGTGCTAGGCAGGGAAGGGCAGCTGGGGTTCGAGCTGCGGCGCAGCCTCGCCCCCCTGGGCCGCGTGGTCGCGACGGGCCGCAGCGATTGCGACCTGACGTATCCGTTGCAGATCGCGCGGCTGGTACAGCGTGAAAAGCCCGATGTCATCGTCAACGCGGCGGCCTTCACGGCCGTCGAGCGGGCCGAAGACGACATCGTGCGCGCCATGCGCATCAATGCCGAGGCCGCGGGTGAACTGGCCGCCCTGGCAGCAGACCGCGGCGCGCTGATCGTCCACTATTCCTCCGACTACGTGTTCGATGGCGCCAAGGCCGGCGCCTACGACGAACGGGACGTGCCCGCGCCGCTGAACGCCTACGGCCGCAGCAAACTGGCAGGCGAAGTGGCGGTGCGGGCGATGAATCCCGCCCATCTGGTGTTTCGCACGTCATGGGTCTATGGCGTATTCGGCAACAGCTTCCTGAAGACCATGCTGATGGCCTTGCGCCAGCCGGAAGCGCTGCGCGTGGTGAGCGACCAGCGCGGTGCTCCCACCGGGGCGGCCTTCATCGCCGATGCCACCGCGCTTGTCGTGGCGCGTTACCTGAATCGCGCGGCGCAGGATGAATTCCCCTTCGGCCTGTACCATCTGGCCGCCTCGGGAGACGCAAGCTGGCATGAGTACGCCTGCTTCATCGCCCAGCAGGCGCGTCGGGCGGGCCTGGCCGTCACGCTCACGCCGGGCGACATCCGGCCGGTGCCGTCCGACGACTATCCCACGTCCGTGCGGCGGCCCATGAATTCGCGCCTGGACTGCCGCCTGCTGGAACGCACCTTCGGCATTCACGCGCCGCATTGGGAAGAGGGCGTGCAGCACGCGCTGGCGGCCATCGCGGACAGTCGCAACCTGGCCTGAGCGGCCAGCGCGGGCACAGGGAGAGGGTGTGGCGCTTTCGCCACGAAACCGTCTCAAAGGGTGCTACAATCGGCAACGTTAAGCCCATCAGCCCACCGTCGCGACGTCCATGCCCTTGACGCCATACGTTGCCCAAGCTGGCGGGCCTCTTCCAGTCCACCCCTGAAGGCCCAGGCATCATGTTTTTCCCGCTGGCACGAACTACGACCCGGAACTTTCGCCCTATGTCGCGTTAGTTTTTCGTGCGTCGGGTTTCACCGTGTCAGGTCAGCGGTAGGACTCAGCAAGACAACCAGATAAACGCGGCTACCAGCCGCGTTTTTCGTTTCTGATTTTCGATTTTCATCCCCAGAACCCCAGGAAGCACTCCCGATGGTACAGATCACATTGCCCGATGGTTCGCAGCGCCAATACCCGGGGCCGGTCACGGTCGCCGACGTGGCGCAATCGATCGGCGCGGGATTGGCCAAAGCCGCCTTGGGCGGCCGCGTGACCTTTGACGGCGCCGACTCCCAGCTGGTCGACACCAGCTACCGCATCGAGGGCGACGCCCGCCTGGCCATCGTGACTGCCAAGGACGCCGACGGCCTGGACCTGATCCGCCACTCCACGGCGCACTTGCTGGCCTATGCCGTCAAGGAATTGTTCCCCGACGCGCAGGTCACCATCGGCCCCGTGATCGACAACGGCTTTTACTACGACTTTTCGTACAAGCGCCCGTTCACGCCCGAAGACCTGGCCGCCATCGAGAAAAAGATGGCCGAACTGGCCAAGAAAGACGAAGTCGTGACCCGAGAAGTCTGGTCGCGCGACGACGCCGTCGAGTTCTTCAAGGGCATCGGCGAAAAGTACAAGGCCGAGATCATTGCGTCCATTCCGTCCAACGAGCCGCTGAGCCTGTACCGCGAGGGCGATTTCATCGACCTGTGCCGCGGGCCGCACGTGCCGTCCACGGGCAAGCTCAAGGTGTTCAAGCTGATGAAGGTCGCGGGCGCCTACTGGCGTGGCGACAGCAAGAACGAGATGCTCCAGCGCATCTACGGCACGGCCTGGGCCACCAAGGAAGAGCAGGAAGCCTACCTGCACATGCTCGAAGAAGCCGAGCGCCGCGACCACCGCAAGATCGGCCGCGAACTCGACCTGTTCCACTTCCAGGACGAAGCCCCGGGCCTGATCTTCTGGCATCCCAAGGGCTGGGCCCTGTGGCAGCAGGTCGAGCAATACATGCGCTCGGTCTACCGCGACAACGGCTACCAGGAAGTGAAGGCGCCGCAGATCCTCGACATTTCGCTCTGGAAAAAGACCGGCCACTGGGACAACTACCGTGAAAACATGTTCACGACCGAGTCCGAGAACCGCGTCTACGGCCTCAAGCCCATGAACTGCCCGGGCCACGTGCAGATCTTCAACGCCGGCTTGCATTCGTATCGCGAACTGCCCCTGCGCTACGGCGAATTCGGCCAGTGCCACCGCAATGAACCGTCGGGTTCGCTGCACGGCATGATGCGCGTGCGCGGCTTCACGCAGGACGACGGCCACATTTTCTGTACCGAAGAACAGCTCCAGGACGAATGCGCCGACTTCACGGCCTTGCTGCAGAAGGTGTACCGCGACTTCGGTTTCACGGAAGTCCTGTACAAGGTCGCCACGCGTCCTGAAAAGCGCATTGGCTCGGACGAAGTCTGGGATACGGCCGAACAGGCCCTGATGGAAAGCCTGCGCCGCACCGGCTGCGAGTTCGAGATTTCGCCGGGAGAAGGCGCTTTCTATGGCCCCAAGGTGGAATACACCCTGAAAGACGCCATCGGCCGCCACTGGCAGTGCGGTACGATCCAGGTCGACTTTTCCATGCCTGTGCGCCTGGGCGCCGAGTATGTGGACCAGAACGACCAGCGCCGCCCGCCGGTCATGCTGCACCGCGCCATCCTGGGTTCGCTCGAGCGTTTCATCGGCATGCTGATCGAAAACCACGCCGGTGCGATGCCGCCCTGGCTGGCTCCGGTGCAGGCCGTCGTGTGCTGCATTTCCGAACCTTCGGCCGATTATGCGGCCAAAATTACGCAAAGCCTGAAAAAACAAGGCTTTAGAGTAGAGTCCGATTTGCGCGGTGAAAAAATCACTCGTAAAATTCGGGAGCACAGCCTGCAAAAGGTGCCGTACATCCTCGTCGTCGGCGACAAGGAAAAAGAAAACGGCACCGTCGCCGTACGCGGACTGGGCGGACTGGACCTTGGTGCCATCGCATACGACGAGTTCGTCGCGCGCTTGACCGAGGACGTGTCCACCCGCCGCGACGTCAATCATCCTGATAGCAGCGCTGCTTAACATTTCTAGGAGCTTTCAACATCGCCACTGAAAAAGCCAATCGCATCAACGGTGAAATCCGCGTCCCCGAGGTGCGCCTGATAGGTCTGGACGGAGAACAGCTGGGCATCGTCAAGATTGCCGACGCGTTCCGTCTTTCCGAGCAAAACGACGTGGATCTGGTGGAAATCGCGCCGAACGCCGAGCCGCCGGTCTGCCGTTTGATGGACTACGGTAAGTTCAAGTACCAAGAGCAGAAGCGCCAAGCCGAAGCTCGTTCGAAGCAGAAGGTCATCCAGGTCAAGGAAGTCAAATTCCGTCCGGCCACCGACGAGGGCGACTACCAAGTCAAGCTGCGCAACCTGCGCCGCTTCCTCGAAGAAGGCGACAAGGCCAAGGTGACGCTGCGGTTCCGTGGCCGCGAAATGGCTCACCAGGAACTGGGTATGCGGGTGCTTGAACGTGTGCGCGACGACTTGCTGGAACTGGCCCAGGTCGAAGCCATGCCGAAGCTCGAAGGCCGTCAGATGGTCATGGTGCTGGCGCCCAAGAAGAAGGCCGTGCCCGCGGGCAAGCCTGAAACGGCGGCGTAAAGCTCCCTGCGGAGCCTTCCCAGGCTCGTCTTTCCGGGAAGGCCCCAGCCGCTTCCCCCTGCGCGACCCGCCGTCCATACCGTGTTCGGCGGGTTCGCTTATTGGGCGGCTCTGCGCTACGATGTCATAGATAGCCGCCTTCCCGAAAGGGAAGGCGGCGTACGTTCGGGGTGTCGAGATGCATGTTTTGTTCGTTTTGGATCCCTTGCCGCTGCTCAAAGCGTACAAGGACAGTTCTGTCGCCATGATGCGTGCGCTGGTTGCGCGCGGCCATACGCTCAGCGTGGCCATGCAGGGCGACCTTTACATCGAAACCGGCACGGTCAAGGCGGTTACCACGCCCATCGAACTGGTGGCGGATGCCGACCTGCACGGCCATGACTGGTGGCGCGAAGGGGCCGCGTGCGACCTGCCTCTGGCCGATTTCGGTGCCGTCGTCATGCGCAAAGACCCGCCTTTCGACATGGAATACGTGTATTCCACCCACCTGCTCGAATACGCCCAGGCTCAAGGGGCCAAGGTGTTCAACAGCGGTGCGGCGATCCGCAACCACCCCGAAAAGCTGGCCATCACCGAAATCAGCGAGTTCACCGCGCCGACCCTGGTGACCCGCAACATGGCCCGCCTGAAGGCGTTCCACGATACGCACCACGACGTCATCGTCAAGCCGCTGGACGGCATGGGCGGCACCGGCGTGTTCCGCCTGCAGCCCAAGGACCCCAACCTCAACGCCATCCTGGAAACGCTCACCGACAACGGCGCGCGCACCATCATGGCGCAGCGTTACATCCCTGAAATCGTCAAGGGCGACAAACGCATCCTCCTGATCGGCGGCGAACCCGTGCCGTATTCCCTGGCCCGCATCCCGCTGGCCGGCGAAACGCGTGGCAACCTGGCCGCCGGCGGCCGCGGCGTGGCCCAGGCGTTGTCCCCGCGCGACCGCGAGATCGCCGAGGCGGTGGCGCCCAAGCTGGCCGCGCGCGGCCTCTTGCTGGTCGGCCTGGACGTCATTGGCGACTACGTCACCGAAGTCAACGTCACCAGTCCCACCTGCTTCGTGGAAATCGCCGAACAGACCGGCTTCGACGTCGCTGGCATGTTCGTCACGGCGCTGGAAAAAGCCGTAGCCGCGCCGGCCGTGGCTGCCGCCGCCTGATCGGCCAGGAATCGTCATGACCACGGGTATTGTCATCGTCGTGCACGCGCCCCTGGGCGCGGCCATGCGCGAGTGCGCCAGCCACGTCATGGGCAACCTTGACGGCATGCTGGCGATCCACGACATCCAGCCCGAGGATCGTCCCGACGACCTGGCGCCTGCCGTGCTCAAGGACATCTTCGAGCAGGACCATGGCGCCGGGGTGCTCGTGCTGACCGACCTGATCGGCGCCACGCCCGCCAATATCTCCAAACGGGCCGTGGCCGACGCGCAAGCGCAGGGCATCCAGTGCTGTGTATTGGCGGGGTTGAACACCCCCATGCTGCTGCGGGCGCTGACCTACCGCAACCTGTCCCTGGCCGAGACCCGCGAAAAAGCGCTCGCCGGCGGGGTTCAAGGCGTCTTGCGTGTAGACTGACGGGCGGAAATTTGCCCTATTATGTCGGCTAATATTTCAAGCCGATGTGCGGTTCGACCTTTTGCTGCAACCACCACTGCGGCTTGCCTCCGCGGTCATGATATTTCCTATGCCTAATACAGACATCGTCATCAGCAATAAACTGGGTTTGCACGCGCGGGCGGCCGCCAAACTGACGCAGCTGGCCAGCAAGTTCTCCAGCGAGATCTTCATTTCCCGTGGCGCGCAGCGCGTGAACGCCAAGAGCATCATGGGCGTCATGATGCTGGCCGCGGGCCTGGGCGTGACCGTCAAGCTCGAGGCTTCGGGCAGCGACGCCGACCAGGCTCTTTCCGAAATTGAAACTCTGTTCGACAGCAAATTCGGTGAACAGGAATAGCAGCGCTTCCGAATCCGCCGGCCCGGGCAATGCACCGGCCGGCTTGTCCGCGGCCGGCGCCGCGGCTCAGGTCCATGACGGGGCTGGCACTGCCAGTCCCGTTATTTGTTTGTACGGCAAGGGCGTGGCACGTGGTTATGCCATCGGCCGGGCGGTGGTCATGGGGGCCGCGGCGCTGGAAGTCGCGCACTACCGGATATCCCCCGAAGACGTCCCCGCCGAAAGCCGCCGCCTGACCGAGGCGCTGGACTCGGCCCAGCAGGAATTGCGGCTGTTGGCCGACACCTTGCCGGCTGACGCGCCGCGCGAGCTGGGCGCCATGCTGAACGTGCACAGCCTGCTGCTGGGTGACCCGCTGCTGGCCGAACAGACCCTGGCCCTGATCGCCGAACGCCACTACAACGCCGAATGGGCGCTGACCACCCAGGGCCAGATCCTGGGCCAGCAGTTCGACGCCATGGAAGACGAGTACCTGCGCGAGCGCGGCGCCGACGTGCGCCAGGTCATCGAGCGGGTGCTGCACGTGCTGTCAGGCACGTCCGCCATCCTGCCCGACATGTCGCACATGGGCGGCGATGACGCGCTGGTGGTGGTCGCGCACGATATTTCGCCCGCCGACATGCTGCGCCTGCGTGGAGGGCGGTTCGCCGCCTTCGTGACCGACCTGGGCGGCCCGACCTCGCATACGGCCATCGTGGCGCGCAGCATGGGCGTGCCGGCCGTGGTGGCCATGGGCAACGTGCGCGAGCTGGTGCGCGATGGCGACATGCTGATCATCGACGGCGCCGCTGGCGCCGTGGTGGTCAATCCGTCGGATCGCATCCTGCAGGAATACCGCCGCCGCCAGGCCGCCTACGCCGACGAACGGGCCGAGCTCAGCCTGCTGCGCGACGAGCCTTCCGTCACGCTGGACGGCATCGACATCGTGCTGCACGCCAACATCGAGCTGCCCGAAGAAGCCGCGCTGGCGCTGGCCTCGGGGGCGCACGGCATCGGCCTGTTCCGCAGCGAATTCCTGTTCATGGGGCGCCCGGATCTGCCGGGCGAAGAAGAGCAGTACGAGGCTTATTCGTCTGTTGTCAAAGTGATGGCAGGCCGTCCGGTCACCATCCGCACGCTGGATATCGGCTCTGACAAGACGCTGGACGGCGAGGCCACGGTGGCCACCAATCCGGCGCTGGGGCAGCGTGCCATCCGCTACTGCCTGGCGCGTCCGGAAATGTTCGCCACGCAGCTGCGCGCCATCCTGCGGGCCTCTGCCCACGGCCCGGTGCGCCTGTTGATCCCCATGATCGCCCACATGCACGAGGTCGTGGCCACGCGCGCGGCCATCGAATCGGCCCGGCGCGAGCTCGATGCCCGTGGGCAGGCCTACGCGCCGCACATGGAAGTGGGCGCCATGGTTGAAGTGCCCGCGATCGCAATCGCCATCGAGCCTTTTGCCCAGGCGCTGGATTTCCTGTCCATCGGCACGAACGACCTGATCCAGTACACCCTGGCGATCGACCGCGGCGACCACGATGTGGCGGCGCTCTATGACCCGCTGCATCCCGCCGTGCTTCGACTGATCGCCCACACCATCAACGCCGGCGAACGCGCGGGCAAGCCCGTGGCCGTCTGCGGCGAAATGGCCGGCGATTCGCGCATGACCCGTTTGCTGCTGGGGCTGGGGTTGACGGAATTCTCGATGCATCCCCAGCAATTGCTGGACGTGAAGCGCGAAGTCCGGCGCGCCCACACCAATGCGCTGCGCGTCAAGGTGGCCAGCGCGCTGAACCGCGCCTTGCCGGTGGACCTGGATACCCTGGACCTGGCCTGACGCCATCCGGGAATTCGCCCGGAATGGAAAAAGCCCGTCGCTCGATGCGCGACGGGCTTTTTTTTCGGTCAGCCCCCTGCAAGAGGGGGCTGAAAGTGCCGCCCGGCACGGTGGCGCGGGCGCAGGGCGGGAGAATCAGCTGTGATACGCCGATTCGCCGTGGCTGGTGACGTCCAGGCCTTCGCGTTCCTGGTCTTCCGGCACACGCAGGCCGCACAGGGCGTTGGCGATCTTGTAGGCGATCCAGGCGACCACGCCGGACCAGACGATGGTGATCAGCACGCCTTCCAATTGCACCCACAGCTGGCCCAGGATCATGCCGGGTTCCGCCAGGCCGGGGCCACCCAGGACCTGGGCATTGAACACACCCGTCAGCAGGGCGCCGACAATGCCGCCCACGCCGTGCACGCCGAACACGTCCAGCGCATCATCGGCGCGCAACAGGCGCTTCAGGCCATTGACGCCCCAGACGCAGACGATGCCGGCGATCACGCCGATGATCAGCGCGCCCACCGGACCCACCAGGCCGGCAGCCGGGGTGATGCCCACCAGGCCGGCAATGGCGCCGGAAGCGGCACCCAGCATGGAAGGCTTGCCCTTGATGGCCCATTCCGTGAACAGCCAGGCCAGCACGGCGCCCGCGGTGGCGATCATGGTGTTGAAGAAGGCCAGCGTGGCGTTCTCGTTGGCGGCCAATGCCGAGCCGGCGTTGAAGCCGAACCAGCCCACCCACAGCAGGGCGGCACCCACGAAGGTCATCGGCAGGTTGTGCGGCTGCATCGCTTCGCGGCCGTAGCCGACGCGCTTGCCCACCACATAGGCGCCCACCAGGCCGGCCACACCGGCGTTGATGTGCACCACGGTGCCGCCGGCGAAGTCCAGCGCGCCCTTGGCGTTCAGCAGGCCCGGCGCCGTTTCGGAGGCGAACCACACCATGTGTGCGATGGGAATGTAGGCGAACGTGAACCAGATCACCGTGAACACCAGCACCGCCGAAAAGCGGGCGCGTTCGGCGAAGCTACCGACGATCAGTGCGCAGGTGATGCCGGCGAAGGTCGCCTGGAACGAGGCGAACAGCAGCTCGGTCAGCGTGTTCGACATGGCGTACTTGCCGTCCGCCGGCGTGAACATGCCAGAGAAGAAGGCGCGCGAGAGGCCGCCGAAGAACGCGTTGCCTTCGGTGAAGGCAAGCGAGTAACCGTAGATGAACCAGAGGACCAGGCCCAGCACGAACGTGCACAACACTTGCAGCAGCACCGACAGCACATTCTTGCTGCGTACCAGGCCGCCATAGAACATCGCCAGACCGGGTACGGCCATCATCAATACGAGGAGGGTAGAGACGAGCAACCAGGAGATATCTGCTTTATCCATTTTCAGGCTCCAATGAGTCTTTCTTATTTATCTACAGCGCAGCTTCGCCGGCTTCGCCCGTCCGGATGCGGATCACTTGTTCAAGGGGGGCGGCAAAGATCTTGCCGTCGCCGATCTTGCCGGTGCGAGCGGCTTGTTCGATGGCTTCGATGACCTGGTCGACCAGGTGGTCGGGCACGGCGGCTTCGACTCGCAGCTTGGGCAGGAAGTCGACCGCGTATTCCGCGCCCCGATAAAGCTCGGTATGGCCCTTCTGGCGCCCGAACCCTTTCACTTCAGTAACAGTGAGGCCCTGGACGCCGATTCCGGATAGAGCCACCCGCACTTCGTCGAGCTTGAATGGCTTGATGATGGCGATGATGAGTTTCATGGCATTTCCTCTCATGGTTGCACGTAGGCCTCGTCAATCAAGCAAATTCCATGCCATAGGGGGCGGTGCCCGTGGGGCGGTGGGGCAGGCGCGTTTGTTGTGCCTGAATGCACCAATATAGTGCGTCATGCACCACGCGTCAGCCTCAAATCGGTGCATGCCCGGGCGTTGGTGAGGAATGCAACGGAATATGTGCCGCTGCCGCCATTTGTTGCCAGTTGATGCGGCCGCGGTATCGATCTGTAGGGCTTGCAACGCCCCGCATTGACTTGGCCGCGCGCGCTCGCGGCGGCCGCGGAACGTTGCTGGCCGCGCTTCGCGCGGCAAAGCAGGTGTTATTCAGTGGGCTGAAAGCGAATTGCAAGACGGCACAAAAAGGGGGCGGGGCGTGATACGAGGGTTTACACGCATAAGCTTGTTGCCAAAGGTTGGGTGAAGAAGAATCGACTCCAGCTCATGACACCTCATGGGCCTGATCGGGCCGCGGCAAGGGGTTCCGGCGTTGCGGCTCTCTATATATACGAAAAGCAAGAAAGGAAAGAGGAATGATGACGATCCAACGCAAGACCCTTGGCGTGCTGGCGCTGACTGCCGCGCTGGCGGTGCTGGCCGGCTGCAACAAGAGTGACGAAAAGGCCGCGCCGCCCGCGGCATCGACCCCGCCGGCGTCCAGCAGCACCACGCCGGGCACGCCGCCCGCCGCGAGCACGCCGCCCGCCACCACCACGCCCGCGCCCGCTGCCGGTGCGACTGCCGGCCTGCCCGCCGAGTGCGATGCCTACCTGAGCAAGGTCAGCGCGTGCATGGACAAGCTGGGCGCTTCCAACCCCGCCGCGGCCAGCTTCAAGCAGCAACTGGACGCAGCCAAGACGCAGTGGGCGACGATCAGCGACAAGACGCAACTGGCTGCGCAATGCAAGCAGTCGGCCGATTTGTTTGCGCAGTCCGCGACCCAGATGGGCTGCAAGTAACGATGTTGGTAGGGGGCTGCCCCCAAGGCGGCCCGGTTTTCTCCTGTGCTTTGATGGGCGGTCACCGCATGCGGCCCGCCCTTTTTTTTGCCTGCGGCAGACACGGGGAAAGCACTACACTTGAGGCACCAAGAACACCGTGAGGCCGCTATGAACAATCGCACCCAATGGATGGAAGACATCCAGAAGAACATTTCCGACCTGATCGCCCGCAGCCCCGCCGCGGACGTCGAACGCAACGTGCGCGCCATGATGACGCAGGCGTTCTCGAAGCTGGATCTGGTCACCCGCGAGGAATTCGACGTGCAGGCCGACCTGTTGGCACGCACCCGGGCCCGCGTAGACCAATTGGCCGCCACGGTCGAGCAACTGGAGACCCGCCTGTCCGCCCTGGACAAGTAGGCTGTCCAAGGGACGCTTTCGCCACGGCCGCTGATGCGGCCGTTTTTGTTTTGGAGTCCAAGGACTCGCGACCGTTACCCTGGACTGGCGCCTGGGAGGGCAGGCATGGGCACAGTCCGATTTGGCGGTGGCCCGTATAAGGGGTCTGCGATTAACGCGGCATAGGCGGCGGTCGCCGTGAATCGCTCGTGGCGGACGTTGGCGATCGTTCGTAGTTCGGGCAGCAATTCGCTTCGAAGTGCAATCGCTTGGTGTCCCCGCATTTGTCGGGAAGGGTAGATGATGCCGTCTGGCATCAAGGCGCAATCGCAGTCAAGCATTGCCTTTCGCAGACGATGGCCAATCCAGTGGCAGGCCTCGTAATCGCTTGACGAGATGGTGTCTTGGATTCCGAGCTTGGCACAGGCTTCTCCTGCCAGTTTCCAGAGGCGCAGGTCGCGGCCAAAGGCAATCTGGCCGACGACTCCAGTCTTTACGGCAGATGGGTCCAGGTAGAACTGACCTGGGCGAGTGGCATCGGTTCGAGCAAAGCGGCCTTCCCATATCGCGGTAGGCATGTCCAGGGCAACATAAAACCAGGCGTAAGGCAGGGCACCGTGCGGCAGGCGCAGTTCTCTTGGCGGGCCGAATCGATAGGCATTGTGAAAGGTCTCGGGGAGCAAATACTCCGGATCACCGGCAGTGCGATATACCGCTGTGTGGGCGGCTAGTGATGCAGCCGAATGCCTGAGTGCAGCATACAAGGCCTTGATGGAAGGAACCCGCGCTATCAAATGGGGCGGCGGTTGATCAGGGCCCCGTACGTCCACTGGCATGCTATGGCGGCTTAGTCGCGCATGCCTTTTCCCGCTTGTCTGGCAAGTTCAAGGACGCGTTGCAGTCGCTGCGTGGCGGCGAGCGACAGAAGCCGCTGCTGTGCGGTCGATACGTTTGCGCGATTTTCGAAGGGTAGTCCCGCCAGCATTTCGGCGGGCGAGAGCGCATTGAGGTCTTCCTGTTCGGTCACGAAAAACGCATGGATTTCGAACTGCAAGACCCCTCGCAATTCGGCAATGACGGTTTGCAGAAGCTTGGGAACGGGTTCAACGAATTGCCAGGCTGGGAACGCGCGCCCGTTCTTTTTCGTCGATGGCATGACGCAATAGAGCCTGCCGTCCTTGTCGTACCGATACAAGGTCGTCAACGCGCTCAGTTTTTGCCGGGCGAGCACTTCTGCGGGAGACCATAGGGCAACGGGTAGAGCGGGGGGCTTGTCGCCGACAGGAGCTTTTTCGTTGATGAGCCAGGCTTCGAGCTGCCGCACGATGACGTGCAGCAGGTCGTCTGTGCGGCCGGATTTCCGCAGGGGCGATACTTCCTTGGCCAGGGTGGATGCCATGCGCTTGATAACCTCGTGGGGATCGCCTGAATAACTGCCGTTGACGATAGCCCGGACGTCGTCGGTTGTGGTGGGTGGCTTCCGTAGGATTGGTCCCATAGTGATCTCTTCAGGCATCCGAGTCTTCAGCTTATGCTTTTTTTTCCATTATTTCCATTTTTCCCAGTTTTACCAATGTGCTGACAGCACCGGACAAGACGTGTCTTCTGTCCGAGGCCGGGCACCCCACCAGCCAGTGACACTTTTGCCACGGCCGCTGATGCGGCCGTTTTTGTTTTGGGCATACTGGTTTTCGATCGCAACCGGAGACCGCCTTGACCCTTGCCGTTATTGCCAGCCGTACCCTCAGCGGCCTGCATGCCCATGCGGTGCGGGTCGAGACGCACCTGGGGCCGGGCCTGCCCAGCTTCAACGTGGTGGGGCTGCCCGATACCGAGGTGCGTGAAAGCCGCGAGCGCGTGCGGGCGGCGATCATCAACAGCGGCTTCAACTTTCCCGCGGGGCGCATCACTGTGAACCTGTCGCCGGCCGATCTGCCCAAGGAATCGGGTCGTTTTGACCTGCCGATTGCGCTGGGGCTTCTGCTGGCCACCGGGCAGCTGGCGGCGCCCGCCACGGACGCCGCGGGCGGGCAGGCAGGCCCCGCGCCCGATCCCTTGCTGGCGGGTCTGGTGCTGGCGGGTGAGTTGTCGCTGACCGGGGCGTTGGTGCCTGTCGCCGCGGCCCTGGTGATCGCGTTGAGCGTGGCGCAGGATTCGCCAGGTGCCACCTTGATCCTGCCTGCCGGCAGTGCCGAGCAGGCAGCCTGGGTTGAAGGCCTGCGGGTCTTGTCGGCCCGCACGTTGGCGGACGTGGCCGCCCATGTTGCCGGGCATGGCCGGCTGCCTGACGCGATTCCGCTGGCGTGGCCGGAAGCGCCGCCGGTGCCGTGCCTGTCCGACCTGCGTGGGCAGCCGGGGGCGCGGCGGGCGCTGGAGGTGGCCGCGGCGGGTGGCCATAGTCTGCTGATGGTCGGGCCGCCCGGGGCGGGCAAGAGCATGCTGGCCGCTCGCCTGCCCGGCCTGTTGCCGCCCCTGACGCGCCGGCAGGCGCTCGAGACAGCGGCCATCGCCGCCCTGGCGGGCGTGCCGGATGCCCGGATGGGCACGCCGTCGTTCCGGGCGCCGCATCATTCGGCATCAGCCATGGCGCTGGTGGGAGGGGGCGGGCGGCCGCGCCCCGGCGAAATCAGCCTGGCGCATCATGGCGTCCTGTTCCTGGACGAATTGCCCGAATTCAGTCGGCGGACATTGGAGGCGCTGCGTGAACCGCTGGAAACGGGCAGGGTGATCATCGCCCGCGCCCTGCATACGGCGCAGTTTCCCGCGCGGTTCCAGTTGGTGGCGGCGATGAACCCGTGTCCTTGCGGCTGGCGGGGCCATCCGCGCAGGGCCTGCACCTGCACGCCCGACCAGGTCGCACGCTACACGGGCAAGATATCCGGCCCCTTGCTGGACCGGATCGACCTGCATGTGGCGCTGCCGCCCTCTGATCTGGAATGCATGCAGGGGCCGCCGGGCGAGCCGTCCGAGCCGGTGCGCGAGCGGGTGGCACGCTGTCGCGAGCGCCAGCACGCGCGCCAGGGCAAGCCCAACGCCGGGCTGGCCGGTGCCGAACTGGAATGCCACTGTCCGCTGCAGGCCGATGCCCGTGACTTGCTGCTGCAGGCCATGCGGCGCCTGGCGGGATCGGGGCGGGCCATGCATCGGGCCCTGCGGGTGGCCAGGACGATCGCCGACCTGGACGGGCAGGACATGCTGGGCGCCAGCCATGTCGCCCAGGCGGTGCAGTACCGCCAGCCGGGCGTATGATGGCCCGTTTCCCGCGCTTGGGCGCCCGTTCGGGCGGGTTCCGTCCCCCTGGCGCAGGCGGGGCGCCGCGCCGACCTGCCAATTGGCTCGACAAAACCTGGGAAATCACCATATAATCAAAGGCTTTCCCGGGTCCAGGCTATCTTTTTTGTCTGGCGTGCCGAGAAAAACGTAGTACCCCAAAGCAGTATCTAAGCAGTACCCCCAAGCAGTACCCCCCAAGAAGTGGCAAGAGGTCCTAAAGTTTTGCCGCAATGGTGTAGGTAGCGTGTTCCATCAGGCAGCGATGCCGGGTGCGGACAGACCGCCAACCGCCTTGCGCCAAGCACCTCGCGTCATGTAAATCAACAATCAGTGTTTAGTTTAGGGAATCATCATGCCCAAGATGAAAACCAAGAAAAGCGCCGCAAAGCGCTTTCAGGTTCGCGGCAGCGGATCCATCAAGCGTGGTCAGGCGTTCAAGCGTCACATCCTGACCAAGAAGACCACCAAGAACAAGCGCCAGCTGCGCGGTTCGGCTGCGGTCCATGAAACCAACGTGGCCTCCGTCAAGGCCATGATGCCTTTCGCTTGATTCTCACGGAGATCTACTATGCCTCGCGTCAAACGCGGCGTCACTGCCCGCGCACGTCACAAGAAAGTCATTTCCGCCGCCAAGGGTTACCGTGGCCGCCGCGGTAATGTGTTCCGTATTGCCAAGCAAGCCGTCATGCGCGCTGGCCAATACGCCTACCGCGACCGTCGTAACAAGAAGCGCACGTTCCGCGCGCTGTGGATCACGCGTATCAACGCCGCCGTCCGCGAACACGGCGTCAGCTACAGCGTGTTCATCGCTGGCCTGAAGAAGGCTGCCATCGAACTCGACCGCAAGGTCCTGGCCGATCTGGCCGTGCGCGACAAGGCCGGCTTTGCCGCCATCGTGCAGCAAGCCAAGGCTGCCTTGGCTGCCTGATCGCGCGCTTTAACTCATCGCGCATCGCTGCAAACGGGGCTGTAATGGCCCCGTTTGCGTTTTGAAGGCTGGATTTCATGACTCAATCGGTTGACGACCTGGTTTCCCAGGCGCAAGAACGCTTCGCCGCGGCCACGGACGCCGCCGCGCTCGAAAATGCAAAGGCCCGCTTCCTGGGCAAGGATGGCGCGCTGACGGTGCTGCTCAAAGGCTTGGGCAAGCTCGATCCCGAGCAGAAGCGCGACATGGGCGCCCGGATCAATCAGGCCAAGCAAAAGGTCGAAGAGCTCCTGAACTTGCGCCGCGCCGCGTTGGCGCAGGCCGAACTGGACGCCCGACTGGCTTCCGAAACCATTGACGTATCGCTTCCGGGCCGCGGCCGCGTGCCGGGCGGCATCCATCCGGTGATCCGGACCTGGGAACGCGTCGAAGAAATCTTCCGCTCCATAGGCTTCGATGTGGCCGACGGCCCCGAAGTGGAAAACGACTGGACCAATTTCACCGCGCTGAACAACCCGCTGGACCATCCGGCGCGTTCGATGCAGGACACGTTCTACGTCGACATGAAAGACGCTGACGGCCTGCCGCTGTTGCTGCGCACGCATACCAGCCCCATGCAGGTGCGTTACGCCCGCATGCACAAGCCGCCCATCAAGGTCATTGCGCCGGGGCGCACCTATCGCGTCGACAGCGACGCCACGCACTCGCCCATGTTCCACCAGGTGGAAGGGCTCTGGATCGCCGAAGACATTTCGTTCGCCGACCTGAAGGGCGTGTACACCGATTTCCTGCGTTGCTTCTTCGAAAGCGACGACCTCGTCGTGCGTTTCCGCCCGTCGTTCTTCCCGTTCACCGAACCGTCCGCCGAAATCGACATGATGTTCACGTCGGGGCCCAATCGTGGCCGCTGGCTGGAGATCTCCGGTTCGGGCCAGGTGCATCCCCAAGTGGTGCGCAACTTCGGTCTGGACCCCGAGCGCTACATCGGTTTTGCCTTCGGTTCCGGCCTTGAGCGCCTGACGATGCTGCGCTATGGCGTCAACGACCTGCGCCAGTTCTACGAAGGCGATTTGCGCTTCCTGCGCCAGTTCAACGAATAAAGACGGCTGATCATGCAATTTCCCGAATCCTGGCTGCGTACGCTGGTCAATCCCCCGATCGCAACCGACGAACTCGCGCACCGGCTCACCATGGCCGGCCTGGAAGTCGAAGACACCGTGCCGGCCGCGCCCGCGTTCAGCGGCGTGGTGGTGGGCCACATCGTCGAGATCGCTCCGCATCCCGATGCCGACAAGCTGCGCGTCTGCCAAGTGGACGACGGCTCGGGCACGCTGCTGACGATCGTCTGCGGCGCGCCCAACGCGGCCGCCGGCCTGAAGGTGCCGCTTGCCCGCGTGGGCGCGGAACTGCCTGGCGGCATGAAGATTGGCGTGGCCAAGATGCGCGGCGTGCAATCGTCGGGCATGCTGTGCTCGGCCCGCGAACTGGGCCTGTCGCAAGACCACGGCGGCCTCCTGGAGTTGCCCGCCGACTTCGTGCCGGGCCAGTCGATCCGCGAAGCGCTGGACCTGGACGACACGCTCTTCACGCTGAAGATGACGCCCAACCGTGCCGACTGCCTGTCGATCCTGGGCGTGGCGCGCGAAGTTGCCGCCCTGACCGGCGCGCCGCTGTCGGTGCCCACGGCCAAGGCCGTGCCGGTGACGCTGGACGAAGTGCTGCCCGTCAAGGTCGAAGCCCCTGATCTGTGCGGCCGTTTCGGCGGCCGCGTGATCCGCGGCGTGAATGCCCGTGCAGAGACCCCCGAATGGATGAAGACGCGCCTTGAGCGCGCCGGTCAGCGTTCGGTGTCGGCGCTGGTCGACATCTCCAACTACGTCATGCTGGAACTGGGCCGCCCCTCGCACGTGTTCGACCTGGACAAGATCCATGGCGACCTGTCGGTGCGTTGGGCCCGCGAAGGCGAGACCCTTGAATTGCTGAACGGCCAGACCGTCACGCTGGACCCCAAGGTCGGTGTGGTGGTGGCGGGCGACCAGGTCGAAAGCCTGGCCGGCATCATGGGTGGCGAAGCCACGTCGGTCACGCTGGACACGACCAATATCTATCTGGAAGCCGCATTCTGGTGGCCGCAATCGCTGGCCGGCCGCGCGCGCCGCTTCAAGTTCAGCTCTGAAGCCAGCCACCGCGGCGAGCGCGGCGTGGACTACGCCACGATCCCGCAGCACATTGAATTCATCACGCGCCTGATCGTCGACATCTGCGGCGGCCAGGCCGGTCCGCTGGACGACCAGATCGTCAACCTGCCCAAGCGCGAGCCGGTGCGCATGCGCCTGGCGCGTTGCCACCGCGTGCTGGGCGTGCCCGTCACGCAAGCCGACGTGGCCAAGATCTTCAACAGCCTGGGCCTGGAATTCACGGTCGAAGGCGATGACTTCATCGTCACGCCGCCGTCGTACCGTTTCGACCTGGTAATCGAAGAAGACCTGATCGAGGAAGTGGCTCGCATCTACGGCTTCGAGAACATTCCCACCGTGCCGCCGATGGCGCGCGCCAAGATGTTCTCGCAGCCCGAAGTGCGCCGCGGCGCCCACGCGCTGCGCCGCCTGGCTGCCGCTCAGGACTACCAGGAAGTCGTGAACTACAGCTTCGTCGAAGCCGACTGGGAACGCGACTACGCGGGCAACGACACGCCGGTCAAGCTGGTCAACCCCATCGCCAGCCACTTGTCGGTGATGCGTTCCAGCCTGATCGCCAGCCTGGTCGCCAACATCCGCCACAACGCCAACCGCAAGCAGACGCGCGTGCGCCTGTTCGAGCTGGGCCGCGTTTTCGTGCGCGATGCCTCGGCCGAGGATGGCCCGCTGGCCGTGGCCGGCGTGCGCCAGCCCCTGAAGCTGGCCGGCGCCGCGTGGGGCCCGGTGGTCGAAGAACAATGGGGCGTGCCCACGCGCCAGGTGGACTTCTACGACGTGAAGACGGATGTGCAGGCGCTGTTCGGCGCGCGCGGCAGCCGTCTGCGCTTCGAGGCCGCGGCCTACCCGGCACTGCATCCGGGCCGCAGCGCCCGCATCGAACTGGACGGCCAGCAGGTCGGCTGGATCGGTGAATTGCACCCGCGTCTGGCCCAGCAAGCCGATCTGGCGCACGCGCCGGTCGTGTTCGAAGTCGACGTGGCTGCGCTCTCCGAAGGCGAATTGCCGCAGGTACGAGAGCTGTCGCGCCAGCCCGTGGTGGTGCGCGATCTGGCCCTGTGGGTCGATGCCCCCGTCACCGCGCAATCGATGCTGGACACCGTGGCCGCCGCCGTCAAGGCCGATCCGCAACTGGCGGTGGTACAGGACGTGCGCCTGTTCGACGTGTGGCGCGAGAAGGCCCAGGGCGACCAGCCCGTGGCCGAAAAAAGCCTTGCGTTCCGTTTCTGGCTACAGGACACTGAAGTCACACTGGACGAAGCCCGGGTGGCCGATTGCCTGGCACGCATCAAAGACGCTTTGGTCAGTGCCCACGGCGCGCGCCAGCGTGCTTGAACCATGGGGAACAGTATGCTTGCCGAGCCGCGCACCCTGACCAAGGCCGAGCTGGCCGAACTGCTCTTTGAGCGGGTCGGCCTGAACAAACGCGAAGCCAAGGACATCGTCGACACGTTCTTCGAGGAAATCCGCGACGCCTTGGCGCGCGGAGATTCCGTCAAGCTTTCGGGCTTCGGAAACTTCCAGGTGCGCGACAAGCCGCCGCGCCCTGGCCGCAATCCCAAGACCGGCGAGACCATACCCATCGCCGCCCGCCGCGTGGTCACGTTCCACGCCAGCCAGAAACTCAAGAGCGTGGTCGAGCAGGCCACTCCCACGGCGCCCGACGCCGAGGAGTGATACGCTTTGTCGGTAATTGTTATCGGCACTCGACTTCCGCGCGGCATAAAATTCTCTTATGACACGTACTGAATCCACCGTAACCCTACCGCCCATTCCCGCCAAGCGCTATTTCACCATCGGTGAAGTCAGCGACCTGTGTGGCGTCAAGCCTCATGTCTTGCGGTACTGGGAACAGGAATTCACGCAGCTCAAGCCGGTCAAGCGGCGCGGCAATCGCCGCTACTATCAGCACCACGAGGTGCTGCTGATCCGCCGCATCCGGTCGTTGCTGTATGAGCAAGGCTTCACCATCAGCGGCGCGCGCAATCGCCTGGGCGATGCGCGCGACACGCCGCACGATCAGGACGCCGCCGTGCGTCTGACCGGCGCCGAGATGCAGGCCCTGCGCAACGAACTGGGCAACGTGTCGACGATGCTGGGCGAAGCGCTGGGCACGCCGGCCGCAAGCGCCAGCAGCGCTGCACAGGCTTGATGCGCGGCGCGCATCAAGCAAGCGCGAACTTTTTTCAAGCACGACTTCTGGACCCTTGCGTCTTGTGCGCGAGACCTGCAGGCAGGTGATGCAGGCATCGCGCAGGGGACGCAAATTTTTTTGAGTATTCAGCACTTTTTTTGCACCAATGCGTGCAAACAATTTTTTGTTCTGCTATACTCTTTTTCTTTCGGGGCGTAGCGCAGCCTGGTAGCGCACTTGCATGGGGTGCAAGGGGTCGCGAGTTCGAATCCCGCCGTCCCGACCAGCAATACCCTAAGGGGGTTAGTGATGAAAATCACTAACCCCCTTTCTCATTGTGCGAACCGCTGTGGGGATTTTCCGCATACGCCGGTGCGCTTGTCCGTCGTAGCGCCTTCCTGGTCACCAGCTGCCGCATTGCGCATGTCACTGCCGGACCTGGTGGATCCCTTCCTGGCCTTTGGGCGGTAGTGAGCCTCGCAGTTTGAGAATCTTCCAGTGCGTATTGAGAGACATCCAATACGTGATGCGCGCCAAGCGGGCGACGATGTTCAGCGTCAACAACCGAATTGCTCGGAGCGTTGCGCTGCTTCGTAGAGCCTTGAAGGTTGTGTTCATCGCAGGTCTGTGAAGTGAATGGCGTGCGCCTCCGAGCATGAATGCAGAGGTCTCTCGTGCGCGCGCATCTAACCCCCATCATGCTCGGCCTGCTGGCCGTGGCGGCTGCTCCCGCCCAAGCCGGTGACTACCTTCAGGTCGTCCTCGATCCTCCCGCGAGCAATAACATCCACACCGTGCTTCGTCCCGGCGACACAGTCACGTACGGCCGCCCAGGTACTGCTGTTTCGGTGTCTGGCAGCAATAGTCTGCGCGGCGATGGCGTCTCCGTGACCGCCACCAACCCGAGCGCCATGGGTTTGCTGGCGGCCTCGGGAGGCATCATATCGTTGACCAACAGCAGCATCTCCGGCTTTAGCGCAGGCGCCTACGCACTCGATGGCGGCCACATCGAGCTTGTGGGGGGGAGCGTTGTCAGCGCTGCCGGACCCACGTTGAGTAGCAAGGGGGCGGGTGCGGCCATTCATGGAAAGAACCTGACCATCACTTCTCTTGGCTCCGATCCCCGCACGGCGACGGGGGTGGGGGTATTCGTAGACGAGGGAGCTCAAGTCTCGCTTGAAGCCAGTGAGATCACGACCAGCGGTCTATCGGCCAGTGTGCAGGTGAGGAATCCGGGCTCTGTGGCTTACCTCCGCGATACTCGCATCTTCTACCAAGGCAACGGTGGACGCGCCATAGCAGTGTTTACTGGTGGCCGGCTGGAGATGACTGGCGGCGCTATTCGTAGTTTGGCGGATTCGGCTGTAAGTCTGGCCGGTGGCGTCATTACGTTGACAGGGGTGGACATTCAGCACGGGGAAAATGGCAGTAGTAGTGTCGGTTACGGCATATCGGCGGGCGACATTGCTTCCAGTAGGAGCAACGTTGTGACCCTGGAGCATGTTTCACTGAGGTCGTCCTATGTCGCCCTGAACTTCGAGGGCACCGGCACTACCTTGTCCGCTCACGATAGCGTGGTGAATGCCTCTGGCGAATTCGCAAGAGGATTGGTGATCGGGTACGGTGCGACGGCGACGCTGGACAATACGAGCCTGCTCGTCGAAGGCGGGGAAAATAGCTACGGCATTCTCGGCGCTGGCTACTTTGGCTCGGTGCCCCCGGCCGTGACAATCAGGAACGGCAGTCAGATCAGCACCAAAGGTGGGGCGGCCTTGGGGGTCGGACGGGGCGGAGTCTCGGATGGTACTTACGCATTCCTTGTCTCGGACTCTTCCATTAGTTCCAAGGATGCCCACGGGGACGCGGAAAAGGGCGTGCTGCTGTGGGCCAGTTCACCCGTGGGGGATAGCGCTGCACGGGCATACCTGGACGCCTCCCACGCCTTTCTACGGGGGGATCTGGTGGCCGAGAGTCAAGGCGTCATTGACGTTTCCCTCAAGAGTGGCTCGGTACTGACGGGTGCGGCTTTGCAGCGTGCCACGGGGCAAATCAACAGTGTGACGCTCGACGCCAGCAGCACCTGGAACGTGCGCGGTGACTCCACGCTGGGTACGCTGTCCAATGCGGGTCTGGTCGCCTTCGCTGCACCGGCTGGCGGCGGGAGCTTCAAGACGCTGACCGTAGGCAACTACGTGGGCGGCGGCACGCTGGTACTCAATACCTGGTTGGGCGACGACGCTGCCGCCACTGACAGGCTGATCATCGATGGCGGTTCGGCAACCGGTACCACGGGCTTGCGCGTCATCAATGCAGGCGGTGCGGGCAGCAGCACCGGCATCCGAGTGGTGCAGACGATCAACGGTGGCACGACCGCGTCCAACGCGTTCCATCTGGACGCCGGTTCCAGCGGCTATCGTGCCAGCGCGGGCACGATTGCCCTGAACGGCTACGACTACAGCCTGGTCCGTGGCGGCAATGGCGGCGCGGCCCCCGACTGGTACCTGACGTCGAGCTACGGCACCCCGGCGCCAGGGCCCACGGATCCCACGACCCCCCCGAACCCCACGAACCCTGCGGGTCCCGCCGCAGTCTCGCCGCCCCTGAAGCCAGGTTTCCAGAACGTGTCGCCGGAAAGCGGTGCGTATATCGGCAACCAGTTGGCCAGTATGCGGCTCTTCATTCATGGCCTGCATGACCGTGTGGCCGCCTACGGCGTTGCAAGCGCCGATGCACCCACCGCCGATGGCGTCGCGGCACGGACCGGCCGTGGCGTGTGGACGCGTGTCGAAGGGCGCCAGGACAGCGGCTTGGGCCTGACGCAGGGGCGAGTCGACATCGCTACTGACAGCTCGGTGCTGCAGTTGGGGGCGGATCTCATCAAGTTGCCCCTCGGCGGTAGCGGCGCCCTCTACGGAGGCCTTATGGGGGGCTACGGCGATGCCCGTACACGCTCGACGTCCACGCTGATGCTGCCGGGTGGCGCTGCCGTGCAGGCTCGTGCGCACGGCAAGGTGTCCGGCTATTCGGTCGGGGTGTACGGTACTGCCTATCAGGACGACGCCACGCGGCTGGGCGCATACGCTGATACGTGGATGCAGGTGGCGCGCTACCGCAATCAGGTGAACAGCGAGGTGGGCTCGGTGCACTACCGCTCCAAGGTCTTCAGTGCATCGATCGAGGCCGGCTACGCGTTCACGCCGTTTGCCGCCGGATCGACGCTGGGCCCCATCGTGCTCGAGCCGCACGCACAACTGGTGTACAGCCATTATGACGCCCAGGATGCGACGCTGCAGGGCACTCGCCTGCGCAGTGGCAGCGACAACGCCTGGCACTCGCGCTTCGGCGTGCGTCTGTATCCGCAGGCCACGGCCGTTGCCCCGGCGATGCGGCCTTTCCTCGAGGCCAATTGGCTGCATCGGTTCAATGGTGCATCCGTGCGTACGGGGGCCAACGCGCTAGAGGCTGCGCCTGCCCGCAATGCGCTCGAACTGAAGCTGGGTGCCGAAGGCCGCGTCAGTCGCGCGGTCCAGGTGTCCGGGAATCTCTTCGGCCAAGCCGGCAACAATGGCCAGCGCGGTTATGGGGGCATGGTCAACGTGGGTTATCGCTGGTAGCGATGCGATCCCCGGTGATTGATAAGGCACGAATCGGGATTGGTGCTTGACCGGTGGCAGGGCGCGAGGGTGTCAGTCGATGATCTCTGCGCAGGCGTCGGTCGGCGCCGCGGCGACGTCGCCGACGACCGGGACAATCTTGATGACGGCGGAGGTGATCCGGCAGGGGGCGGCCGCCAGGCCACAGCCTGAGGCAAGCAGGCACAACGTAGAAACCAGGATCCACTTCATCGAATTCGCTTGGAAAGGAATGGCGGCCATGGCCGCCGTTTCGCCCGTCGGGCGCAGTCCTGGGATTCTGGGTGAGGCGCGCAGCGACTCTTTTGCGCAAATGATGTGGGAGTGTGAATATCTGTGCAGTCGGCCGTACCAGATGTAACGGTGCGCCAGGCAGCTGCCGGGGCGTTCACAGGGTGCGGGTTCGGCGGCGGGGGGCCGGACGTGCGCGATCCGCTTGAGGAAGAGGCCGGGGGCAAGGGTTGTGCACGCATTGACGCGCGGCAGGGCTTATGGGATTGTCCAACCCCCAACGGCGCGCTGCCTGGCTGCGGCGCCGGCTTGCCGCAGCATACGCTGCGGTGTCACGCTTTACGGAGCATCCATGGTTACCTGCTATCTGCGTTACGTGATCGACCCCTGCCGCCTCAAGGATTTCGAGGCCTACGGCAAGATGTGGATTCCGCTGGTGGAGAAGTTCGGCGGCAAGCACCACGGCTATTTCCTGCCGTCCGAAGGCGCCAACAATATCGCGCTGGCCATGTTCACGTTTCCGAGCCTGGCGGAATACGAACGCTACCGCCAGCAGTCGATGGACGACGCGGCGTGCCAGGCGGCCTTCAAGTTTGCCGAGGACACGCGCTGCATCCTGAGCTACGAACGCAGTTTCTTCCGGCCGGTATTTGAATGAGCCTTGGGGGCGGGGCCGGCGGCCCGCGCGTGATGGCCTGAGTTCAGGGCGACGGGGCTGTTATGGCCTGATTCGTTCCGCTCTGTGCCTGTCGCACCGATCAGGCGGGCCGCATAATTGCTGGTGTTCATTCCCCTGATGCAAGGACCCCCATGCGCTACCGCTACGTCACCGCCGATGTGTTCACCGCCCACGCCTACCAGGGCAATCCGCTGGCGGTGGTGCTGGGCGCCGAGGGTCTGGATACCGCGCAGATGCAGCGCATTGCGCGGGAATTCAATTACACGGAAACCAGCTTCGTGCTGGCGCCGCGCGATGCCGCGCATACGGCATGGGTACGCATTTTCACGCCCGACCGCGAGGTGCCGTTCGCCGGCCATCCCAATGTGGGAACGGCGGTGGTGCTGGCGCGCGAGATGATCGCGGCGGGTCGCCCGGCGCCGGCGCGCTTCGAATTCGAGGAAGAAGCGGGCCTGGTGCGCATGGCATTGCAGTACGACGAGGCTGGCCGTTTGCTGGGTGCCGAATTGGCCGCGCCGCAGCCCTTGACGCGGGGCAGCCAGGCGTCGGCCGAAGCCGCCGCGCGCGCGCTGCGGCTGCAACCCGCCGATATCGAACTGGCCGAGCATGCGCCCCAGGTGGCGTCCGTGGGCCTGTCTTTCCTGGTGGTGCAATTGGCCAGCCGCGATGCGCTGCGCCGCGCGGCGCCGGACCCGGCCGGCTATGCCGCGTTGATGCCGCTGGACGGGGCGCGCTCGATCTACGCCTACACCACCGACGCGAGCGGCGATACAGCGCAGGGGCCGACGGATATCCAGGCGCGCATGTTCACCGGACGCATGACGGAGGATCCCGCCACGGGCAGCGCGACGGGGGCTGCGACCGCGTTGCGGGCCGCCTTGCGCGGCGCGGGCGAACTGCGGTTGCGGGTGGGGCAGGGTGTGGACATGGGGCGGGCCAGCCTGCTGTTGGCGCAGGCCGAGGTTCGCGCCGACGGCGTCTGGGCGGGCGTGGCCGGGCAGGCCGTGGTGGTGATGGAAGGCACGTTGCCGGTGCCGATGATGGATTGACCCGCCAGCGCCGGCTGGGGTTTCGTGAGGGCTTGCTGCGACGCACAATCTTCAAGTATGCTGGCCGCCATGCCTATCGCCCATTTCGCCCCGCCGGCCTTGCCGGCCCGGGCAGACAACCGACGAATCACTCGACGCCTGCGTTGAGTGGCAAGCCGTGTTCAAGCGCCGGATTTCCGGCGCTCCCACCAGAAGGCCACGATACCCCTCGTGGCCTTTTTGTTTGCGCGGCATGCGCGACCTGTTTTCCAGCCATCGAGGCGTAGCGCCCGGCCTTCGTTTTTCCTGCAAAGAGGAACGAAGCATGACGCACCCTGAACTGGCCATCCGGCCTTTCCACCCGTCCGACGAAGCCGCCGTGATCGGGCTATGGACCGCCTGCGGGCTGACGCGGCCGTGGAATGATCCGCGCAAGGACGTGGCCCGCAAGCTGACCGTGCAGTCCGACCTGTTCCTGGTCGGCGAAGCGGACGGCGAGATCGTGGGCACCTTGATGGGCGGGTATGACGGCCACCGTGGCTGGATCAATTACCTGGCGGTGTCGCCGGCGCATCAGCGCCGCGGCTATGCGTCGGTGCTGATGCGGGCAGTGGAACGCAAGCTGCTGGAAAAAGGCTGCCCCAAGATCAACCTGCTGATCCGCTCGGGCAACGAGGCGGTGCGGGATTTCTATGCCAGCCTGGGGTTCGAGCAGGATCAGGTGATCAGCCTGGGCAAGCGCCTGATCCCGGATTTGTGAGGCCCGGGGCCGCTGGCTTCGAAGCCCTGCCGCTGAAGGCCGGCGGCAGGGTCGTTCAAGTCCCAGGGATGGGGCTCCCACATTTACATGGGCTCGGTCAGGTAGACGCCTTCGCGGCCGACGATCGGCATGCGGGTCGGCATGAAGATCGTGCAGTGGTCGCACGGTGAGCGGATTTCCTCGCCGGCGTTGATGGCGATGAGTTCGCCTTTGTTGAAGACTTCGAAACCGATGACGGGGCGCACGAAGGCGAAGTCTTCCGACTTGACCATGTGCACTTCCAGCAGGCGGAAGGGCTGGGCGGGCGGGGGCGGGGCGGCCGAGGCGGGCGTATCGATCAGGCCCAGGTGCGCCAGGAAGCGCAGCGTGACGTCGGTGGCCAGGTCGGCCGCCGATTGCGCGAAGTGCTGGCCGCATTCGACCACCAGGGCGCCGCCGCTGTTCGAGGCGGGGTCGCCGTGGCGGCCGTAGTTGAGCACGCCGGTGCCGGGAAAGCGGCCGGCCGGCATCACCAGTTGCACGGCAGGCGCGCCGACGGCGGCGGCCAGCGCGGTGTTGCGGTCGATTTCGGGGTAGACCCAGAAAGGCTGCACGGGGGCGCGGGTGGAATGGATGTCCAGCACATAGTCGGCCGCGTCCAGCACGGGTCGCAATTCACGCGCGCGCCGCAGTTCGGGGCTTTGCTCGGCGCCGTCCAGCCATTCGGGCGACCAGATGCGATTCAGGTTGTGAACCAGTTGCCGGTTTTCGTAGGGGTTGTCGATGTCGAAGGCTTCATAGGCTTCGATGTTGGCGAAGCTGACGGTGAGCGTGCCGATCTTGGGACGCACGCCGGTATCGAGCAGATGGGTGGCCGCGACCATGCCACAGATTTCGTTGCCGTGGGTCAAGGCGTTGATGAGCACGTGCGGGCCGGGCTTGCCCGATTCGAAGCGGTGCACGTAGTCGATGCCGGTGTTGCCCTGGCGGTAGGCGGACAGGTCGCGCGGCAGGACTTCCAGCGGCGCGGTGTCGGGGGCGAAAGCGGGATTGGACATTGTGGAGGGGGCCTATTCGGGGCGGATGCCGGCGCGGTCGACCAGGTCTTTGTACAAGGCCAGGCGTTGCGACATCATGGTGGTGAATGCTTGGGGCGTCTGCAATTCAGGGGGCAGGGCGCCGCTTTTTTCCAGCGATTGCGCGGTGGCGGGTTCGCGGGCTGCGGTCTGGACGGCGGCCAGCAGCTTTTGCACGATCTCGGGCGGCGTGCCGGCGGGCGCGGCCAGTCCGATCCAGGACATCGAGTTAAGCACGGGATAACCGAGTTCGGCAAAAGTGGGAATGTCCGGCAGCGAGTCCAGGCGATTGGGCGCGGCCACGGCGAGCGCGCGCATCTTGCCCGTCTGGATGTGCGGCAGGAAAGGCGCAAGGTTGTCCAGCGCAAACTGGGCTTCGTTGGCCAGCAAGGCATTCAAGAGTGGCGCGCCGCCGCGATAGGGCACGTGCACGGCCTTGACCTGCACGGTGTGCTTGAGCAGTTCGGCATTGAGCTGGCCCATGCTGCCCACGCCGGCGGTGGCGAAGTGCACGTCGTCGGGGTGCGCCTTCAGGTAGGCGACGAATTGCGCGAAGGTCTTGACGGGCAGTTCGGCGCTGGTCACCAGCACGTTGGGGGTGCGCGCCAGTTGCGAGATCGAGGCGAAGTCCTTGATCGGGTCGTAACCGAGGTTGGGGTGCATGATGGGGTTGGCCAGGTGCGAGCTTTGCGACGAGGCGACCAACGTGTAGCCGTCGGGCTTGGCGCGCGCCACGCGTTGGCTGCCGATGGCGCCGCCGGCGCCGTCGCGGTTCTCGACGACGAGGGTCACGCCCAGTACCTTGCCGAGCGCTTCGGCGTAGAGGCGGCCGACCAGGTCGACGGAGCCGCCGGCAGGAAAAGGCACCACCAGGCTGATGGGGCGCGAGGGATACGTGTCGGCGCGCGCGGCCAGCGGCAGCAGGGCGGCGCCCATGCCGGCCATGAGCAGGGTGCGGCGGCCTGGCGACGGCGCCTGGGATCGATGCGTCATGAAGCTCTCTTGTAGTGACGGACGGTTCAGTCTATTCTGCAATGAAAATTGCAGAGGGGAATATAGTCTGCAATGAACGTTGTTGAATTTGGGGTTATCACCTAGCCGCGCCGCGGCGGGCGCATGGCTCCGCGTCATGGAGTTCGCCCGCATCGTGAACCTGCACCAACGCATCGCTGCCTACGACAAGAAGCTGACCAAGACCGAACGACTGGTGGTCCAGGACATGCAGTCGCGCTATCCGCAGGGCCTGTTGGAATCGGCCACGGCCCTGGCCCGCAAGGTCGGCACCAGCGCGTCCACGGTCGTGCGCCTGTTGGCCAAGCTGGGCTATGACAGCTATGCGCAGGCGCAGATGCAGGCGCGCGCCGAGGTGACGGCGATGTTGGCCTCGCCAGGCGAACGGGCGGATGCGGTCAGTGTCGACAATCCGTCGGCCCAGGCATGCCTGCAGAATGCGTTGCTGCACGACCAGCACAACCTGGAAGCCACGTTTGCCGCCATCGATGTGGCGGCGTTCGAAGCGGCCGTGCGCGCATTGACCCAGCGCAAGGCGCGGGTGCATGTGCTGGGCCTGCGCCAGGCCGCGCCGCTGGCCAGCCACATGGCGCTGTATCTGAACCTGTGCATGCCGGGTGTAAAGGCCATGACCGCCTCGGGCCCGCTGTTCCTCGAAGACCAACTGCTGTGGCTGGATGAGCAGGATGTGCTGCTGGCCTTTACGTTCCGCCGCTATTCCGTGGCCGCGGCCAATGCCGTGAAGGTGTTTCGCGAGCGGGGAGGCAAGGTGGTGCTGATCACCGATTCGGCCGCCGCCCCGGCTGCCGCGTTTGCGCAGCACGTGCTGCTGGCCCGCACCTCCAGCGCATCGCCGTTCGATTCCTATGTGGCGGCCATGTCGATCTGCAATGCGCTCTTGGCAGCCGTGGCATTGCGCCGTAAAAAGGAACTGGCAGCAACGCTTGAACGGGGCGAGGCCTTGTGGGATTCGCAGTGGATCCATCCGCCCGCGCGTTGACCCGAAATCGGCCCGATTTCGGCCTGATTTCGGACCTGTCCAGATGCGTCGGCACTAGCTGTTCTAGTGCTGTTTGACTGCTGAAAAACACGGCTTTTCAAGCCGTTTTTTTTTTGGCATATTGCGGCCGGACAAGCAGATTTCAGGAGTGCGGGAATGGACTTGTGGCCGCAGCGTCACATCGACGGCTTCGAGGTTAAGTGTGAAGTGGTCAGCCTGGATGCGGGCGTCCTGGCGATCGAGATCGCCGTGTCCCGTCCGGGCGATGCGGACTTCCAGCAGCGCTGGTCCCTGCCGCGGTTCGTGACCTTTGCCGACGAAGGCGTGGCCCGGCGCCATGCGGAACTGGTGTTGTCCGGCATCGTGTCGGTCGACCCCGCGACCGGCGAACCTCGCTACGGCATTCTTTGATGCCGCACGGCCGCCAGCGCGGCCGGATACGGGGCAGTTTGCGCACCGTATCCAGAAGCGGCGTGCCCTACCAAATGTTGCGGGGCACTCCTGTACCGCATTGGCCTG
Organism: Achromobacter sp. NCFB-sbj8-Ac1-l; assembly: GCF_052695805.1. Taxonomy (NCBI): domain Bacteria; kingdom Pseudomonadati; phylum Pseudomonadota; class Betaproteobacteria; order Burkholderiales; family Alcaligenaceae; genus Achromobacter; species Achromobacter sp. NCFB-sbj8-Ac1-l. The sequence goes on from NZ_CP199812.1 coordinate 2,163,171, forward strand.
CAATATATGCCGTCTGTGGTTCGGAACGGGTTCTGGCTGGGGGCAGTGTAGTTTTTGTTTCGTTTATCACAACATGTGCCTTGTGCCTTGGCCAGGGGCCGGTAGAGTGGTTATTGGATGACAACAACAAGGAGAGTTCCATGTTCGACACTTTTCCTCGCTTGCGCCGCGCTGGCATGGCTGCCGCGGCGATCGGCGTAGCCGGCCTGCTGTTTGCCGGTTGCACCACCACCACGCCCAAGTCGGCCGCTTCGGCGACCGAGCAGCGGCAGTCGATCAACAGCGCGGCCAACGCATCGTTGGGCAAGCTGTACGAAGCCGCGCCCCAATCCAAGGAATTGATCGCGCGCGCCAAGGGCGTGCTGATTTTCCCTGACGTGCTGAGCGGCAGCTTCTTCATCGGTGCCCAGCACGGCAAGGGTGTGCTGCGTGTGGGCGGCGCCAATGCCGGCTACTACAGCACCACGGCAGGCTCGATCGGCTTCCAGGCCGGCGCGCAGTCCAAGGCGATGTTCGTGCTGTTCATGACGGACGACGCCTTGAACAAGTTCCGCAACAGCAACGGCTGGACGGTGGGTGCCGACGCCACGGTCGCCGTGGTCAACATCGGCGCCAATGGCCGCATCGATACCAACACGGCGCAACAGCCGATCGTGGGCTTCGTGCTGAACAACGGCGGCCTGATGGCGGGCGTGTCGCTGGAAGGCACCAAGATCTCGAAGATCGATATGTAAGGGGTATCAGGCCCCCTCGGGATTCGCGTCCCATGCAAAACGCCGCGGTGGGTCATTCACCGCGGCGTTTCTTTTTGGGTTGCGTGGGCGCGAATCAGCGCAGGATGTCGTCGCCGTGGTTGCGGACCGCGCTTTCGCGTTCGATTTCAGCGGCTTCGATTTTTGGGTCCAGCCCGCGCCAACGCAGGATATGGCCGCGTTCTTCGGCGGGTTCCCAGCCCAGGATGCCGTAGCGTGTGATTTCGGTTTCGCCGGTGTCGAACGCCACTTCAAAGTAGCCCTGACGATCGGGTAGCGTGCTGCCGGGGAACCATTCGGTTTCAGGCATGGTGTGCTCCTTGCTAAGCGATGGAGGGGGCGCCGCCGCCGGCTCAATGCGGCAGCGGACGTTTTCATTGTGGGCTTGCCGGCGCGATACCGCAAGCGCGCATCAGGCCAGCGGCACCGCCGTGGTGTAAAGCACCTGCTTGAGCGCGAAGCTGGAGCGAATGCTGGCCACGCCGGGAATGCGCGTGATGTGTTCGACGATCAGGCGTTCGAGCGCATCGACATCGGGCACCAGCGCGCGGATCAGGTAGTCGGCATCGCCCGACATCAGGTAGCACTCCATGATTTCGGGCAGCACGGCGATTTCGCGTTCGAACACGTCCAGCGCGGCCTTGCGTTGCTTGTCCAGCGAGATCTGGATGAACACGTTGACCTTCAGGCCCAGTTTGCGGGCATTGAGCAGCGTGACTCGGCGATCGATCAGGCCTTCGGTTTCCAGGCGCCGCACGCGCGCCAGGCAGGGCGAGGCCGAGAGATTGACGCGCGCGGCCAGCTCGACGTTGGTCAGGCGGGCGTCGCGCTGGAGTTCATTGAGAATGCGGATGTCGGTGGCATCCAGGTTGATGTCCGGCATAAGTCACCTGTGGTATTGAGGTAGGCAGTTCATTTGTGCCGAGTATGCATGGAATGGCGGTGAATTGAGGTGAAATATGCTGGGGTTTACCCTATAGACTGTTCCTTTCTTTGGTCAATCGGCCAATGTACGGAATATTCAAGCGGTAGATGTAGCTGTGAGCCACGAGAGCACGTTGCGCAAGTTGTTGCCCCTGGCGGGGGCGGTCATGATCTGGGGCGGCAATTGGCCCGTGATGAAGCTGGGGCTGGCGCACATGAGCCCGCTGTGGCTGGCGGCCAGCCGGTTTGGCTCGGCTGCGTTGATCAGCGTGGCCGTGCTGGCGATGCTGGGGCGGCTGCGCTTGCCGACGCGCCAGGAATGGCCGTTGGTGGCGGGCGTGGCGTTGCTGCAGATGTGGGCGTTTACGGCGCTTGCGCTGTGGGCCTTGCAATACGTCGCGCCGGGGCGCGCGTCGGTGATCGCGTACGCCACGTCGATCTGGGTGATCCCGCTGTCGTCGCTGGTGCTGAAAGAACGCCTGTCGGCGGCCCAGTGGGGCGCGACGGCGCTGAGCTATGCCGGTATCGGCGTGATCGTCGCGCCGGCATTCAGTCCGTGGCAGGCGCATACCGTGATCGGCCTGGTGATGCTGCTGGGCGCGTCGTTTGCCTGGGCATGCAACATCATCCAGCTGCGCGGCAACCGCCACGTGCGCTTGGGCGCCGACATGATTCCGTGGCAAACCGCGATTGCCACCGTGCCGCTGGCGGCGTTGGCCTGGCTGCGCGATGGGGCGCCGACCTTTCTGGCCGTGCCGGATGCGTGGCCGGTGATTCTGTATACCGGGCCGCTGGCCACGGCGCTGACCTTCATCGTGGTGCTGGGCATGACGCAGAAGCTGCCGCCGGTGGCGACATCGATTGCCATGCTGTGCGTGCCGGTGATCGGGTTGATCGTGTCGTCGGTGGTGTTTCATGAACGCATTTCGCCCGACCTGGCATTGGGCCTGGGCTTGATCGCCCTGAGCGTGGCCGCTTCGGCCGCGGCCGCGCGCATGAAGCGACCCCTGGCATTGCGGCCGTCATAGCGGCCGCCAGGCCGGGCTGCGCGGGGCGGCATGCTATCGTTGCGGTATTCATTTGAGAGTTACCACGCATGGCATTGCATCGTTTCGAGAAGGGCGAACTGGGTCATTGGCTGCGCATCGTTGCCGACAATTCGGAACCGGGCGCCGTCCAGACCAGCGTGCCCGCGCATGTCGCGCAAGCGCTGCAAACGCTGCGCTGCATCGAGGCCGATGCCGACGGCGCCTGGCGCATCACCGAAAAGGGCAAGCTGTCCCTGCGCATGGAAGAACCCGGCGCCCTGCATTTGCGCTAGCGCCTATGCGCCATCAGCCCTAGGGCATTTGGCCGATCCCGTCCTGCTTCGTCCTTTCCCGCTACGTGTTTGTGACGCATCGCTGCGCGCGCGACGGGTCGAATTAGTGCGTTTCTTGCGAACTTTGTCGCGGTATTGCGCGGACTTTCAGTCTTATTTGCGCGCTGTACGGGAATCTCCTGAGACGGTTTGTCTGATTTGGCTGCGTCCGGACGTATCGCGGGCGGGTCCGCGCCGGTAAGATGAACTTGCGTGACGTTTTCAGGTCTATTCATTGCGCGGGAATTCTGCAACCCGCTACGTCACGCGTGGTTCACGCGTTTAGGTAACCGACTGGGAGGTAGCACATGCAGCATCGTGACCAGGAAGTACTGATCGACGTTTCCACAGCGGCCATGGATACCGGCGGATATGGCGTATTGCTGACGGTAACGGCTGAGGGCGGCACCGAAGTGGATGCCGCGTTTTCCCACTTGGGCAACTGCGCTTCGTTGGACGAGGCACGAGATCGCGCGGAAATCTTCGCGCAGAACTGGGTCGAGGAAAACATCTTCCGGTAGGGCATGGCAACAAGCCCTTGAAGGAAGCTGAACGGCTGTACCGGTCTGTGTGCGCATGACGCTTCGAATGATGCTTGCACGATGGCGACGTAAATTTAGGTTATCGTCGCTGCTCCCTAACAAGCGGCCCTTATCGGGCATGCGTCGTTCAAAGATGACTGCCGCACAGACCAACTCCGCGCTGGCGGAGCACATCAACGCTTTTCGCGAGCATTTCGACTCCGTCATCCTGCCCCTGTGGATCGGGCCAGGCTTCAATGACGTGCTGGGTCTGCCCTTTGAATCCCTGGATGCGGCCACCGGCCAGCCCTTGCCGGCCGAGCGCTATCGCGCCATGGCCTGCGCGCGCCAACTGTACGTGTATGCCGAGGCGCCCGGTGCCGCGGCCGGTGCGCATGCCGACCGCCTGTTTGCCTCCTTGCGCCACTGGTTTCGCGACGAGTCGCATGGCGGCTGGCGCTACAGCATCGATGCCCAGGGGCGGCCGCTGGACGAAACGCAGGATCTGTACACCCATGCCTTCATCGTCTTTGCGTGCGCGGCGTATTTTCGCCGGTCGCGCAATGCGGACGCGCGCAAGTTGCTGCTGGCCACGGCCGAGACCATCGAGTCGCGTTTCAAGGCAGCCGATTCGCTGTACCACGCTGCGCTGAGTCCGGATTGGGGCCAGGTGCTGCGCGGTCCGGCGCAAAATCCCATGATGCACCTGACCGAGGCCTATCTGGCCGCGGCGCAGGTGGCTGAGCCGGCCCTGTTCGCGCAGCGGCTGCGTGGCCTGGCGCAGGCGATGACGCAGGCTTTCCTGAGCGCCCCGACGCAATGCATTTCGGAGGCGCCGCAAGGGGCGGCCGGCAACCGCATCGAACCGGGGCACCAGTTCGAATGGCTGTCGCTGGTGCGGGGCGCGGCCGAGGTGTTCGACGGGCTGGACCTGGCCGACGCATTGCCGCGCGGGGTGCATTGGGCTCGTGGGCACGGGGTCGATGCTGGCGGCGTGATTGCCGCCCTGGACGAGCGCGGCGCGGTGCTGGACGACACGCGCCGGGTCTGGGCACAGACGGAATACCTGCGGGTGCTGGCGGTGGTGGGCGATCTGCCGGCGTTGACGTCGGCGCTGGCGCATTTCCGGACCCGCTTCCTGCACGCCGGCGGGTGGTACGAATGCCTGGATGGCGCGGGTAAGGTGGTGCGCGCAGACATGCCGTCGACCTCGCCCTACCACCTGGCGACCTGCCTGGCGGCCCTGCCGGCCGTTGTTTAATTGCGCCGTTAACAATTTTTGTCTAATCGGGGACGGGTTTTAATAGAAAAACATTGGTGAAATCCCTTACAATTTGGTAACTATGTTTGTGGGGAAGCATCAATGAGCGTTATGTGCTTGGCTTGCCAACGCATCAATCCCGGGCTTGCGGGCGTTGCACCGCATTCTCATCTGGGGCACCAGGGATTCACCAACCCGACACAGAAGGGCCGCGAGGAAAGCCGCGAAGACCACTTCCGCTGCTTGAGCTGCGGCGCCAAGTGGCTGCGCGAGACGGACAAGTGGGGTGTGGACCTGGGATTCAAGCTGGCCCCTTGAGGGCCGGCGGCGCCCAGGGCGCCTGCGTAGTACAAGTGTCGGGCCCCGCAAGGGGCCCGTTTGTTTTTGTTACGGCATCGCCGCTTCGGGATCCTGGCGAGCGGTGTCGAGCAGCCACTCTCGGAAACAGGCCAGCGCGGGGTGATCGCGCCGCTGGGGCGGGGCGCACAGGTGGTAGCCGCGGGCGATGGTGACGCGCAGGTCGGGAAAGGGCGAGGCCACGTGGCCCGCTTGCAGGTCGTCCTGCACCAGACAGCGCTGCAGGACGGCGATGCCCATGTCGGCCATGACGGCGCGCACCAGGATGCTGACCTGTTCGAAGCTGCTGGCCAGGGTGATGGCGTCGCGCTGCACGCCGGCCGCGTCGAACCAGCGGGCCCAATTGTCGGGGCCGTTGGCGTGGTAGAGCAGGGGTTCGCCGAGCAGGCCGATGGGGCGGTCCCACAAGCCGGCCGCGCGCCGGGCGGCCAGCCGGGCCGGGCTGCAGATGACGACCATTTCGCGACCGATCACGTAGTCCGCCTGCCAGCCGGGCCATTGTCCGGCCACGCCCGAGAGGATGGCGGCGTCGGGCGTGGCGCCCGAGAAGTCCTCGTTGCGGCGGTAGGTGGCAAACCCCAGCTGGATGTCGGGATGCCGCCGGTGGAAGTCGGGCAGGCGGGGCACCAGCCAGGCACTGGCCAGGGTGGGCACGCTGGCCAGCGTGAGGCGCTGGCGGCGGTTGTCGGCGCGCAGTTCGGCGCTGAGCGCCTCGATGGCCTGTAGCGGCGCCAGGCCCCCTTCGTAGAGCTTGCGGCCGGTGTCGGTGAGCGTCAGGCCATGGGCGTTGCGGCGCATCAGCGGTTGGCCGAAATGCGCTTCGAGGCGGGCGATGGCGCGGCTGACGGCCCCCTGGGTGACGCACAACTGGTCGGCGGCCAGGGTGAAGCTGCCCAGCCGCGCCGCGGTCATGAAGGCGTGCAGCTCGGACATGGACGGCGAGTGCAGGCGCATGGCGCGGCGGTCCTTGGAACCCGCCAAGCGCGGGTCCTAGCATGAGCATAGGTAATGAAGGCGTGCAATATAGTCGTTTGAAAGGCGATCGTAAAGTTTGGACACTGGCGGCCTCGCAGCACGACCTGCACCTTTTTCGGAGTCGCTCCATGTCCCGCCTTTTCGGCTGTTCCGCGCGCATTGCGCTTGCCGGCGTCTGCGCCGCGCTGTCTTTCGCTGGCACGGCCACCGCCGCCGACTATCCTTCGCGCCCCATCAAGCTGGTGGTGCCGTTTGCCGCGGGCGGCTCGACCGACATCGTGGCGCGCCTGGTGGCCGAATACGCCGGCCGTGACCTGAAGCAGACCATCGTGGTGGAAAACAAGGCCGGCGCGGGCGGCTCGCTGGGCATGGAACAGGTGGCGCGTTCGGTGGCCGACGGCTACACGATAGGCATGGCGACGATGAGCACGCATGGGTCGAACCCGGCCGTGTACCGCAAGATGAACTACGACCCGGTCAAGGATTTCGAGCCGGTGGCCAACGTGCTGGCCGTGCCGAGCATCTTCGCGATCAACCCGAAGCTGCCGGCCAGGAACATGGCCGAGTTCGTGGCGCTGGCCAAGGGTTCGCCGGACAAGTACAGCTTTGCCTCTCCGGGCGTGGGCTCGCTGGGCCACGTGAACATCGAGAATTTCATGATGCTGGCCGGCATCAAGCTGCTGCATGTGCCGTACCGTGGCGCGGGGCCGGCGCTGAACGACGTGATGGGCGGGCAGGTGGACGCCATCACCGACAACCTGTCGTCGACGCTGCCCCAGGTGCTGGGCGGCAAGCTGCGGCCGCTGGCGGTGCTGGGCGCCGAGCGTTCGCCGCTGCTGCCGGACGTGCCGACCTACATCGAGCTGGGCTATCCCGACATGGGCACGGGCGGCTGGTTTGGCCTGGTGGCGCCGGCGGGCACGCCGTCGGCGGTGGTGGAACGCCTGAACCAGGCGGTGCAGGCGGCCATGAAGGACCCGGAATTCCGCAAGAAGGCCGAGGACGTCGGTGGTACGCTGATGCCCACGACGCCGCAGCAATTCAAGGTCCAGATCGAGCAGGCCCTGGCGCGCTACGCCAAGGTCGCGAAGGCCGCCAACATCCAGGCCGATTAAGGCCTGTCAACCCGACCCCCGACGATGACACACGCCGATTTCCAAGCCGTTTCCGTGCACGCGCCGACCGCGCCGGCCTTGCCGCTGGTCTGCGATTCGCCGCATAGCGGCGAGCAATATCCCGCCGACTTCAATGCCGCCGCCAGCCTGGCGCAACTGCGCCAGGGCGAAGACACGCACGTGGACGCCCTGTGGTCGGCGGCCCCCGCGCTGGGCGCCATGTTGATCGCGGCGCATTTTCCGCGGGTCTACATCGACCCCAACCGCACGCTGCGCGACCTGGACCCGGAACTGCTGGCCGAACCCTGGCCCGAGCCGCTGGACCCCGGCGAAAAGACGCGGCTGGGCAAGGGGCTGATCTGGCGTCGCATGGACAAGGCCACGCCGATCTACGACCGCAAGCTGACGCTGGCCGAAGTGCGGCATCGCATCCAGGCGTACTACGAGCCTTATCACGCGGCGCTGGCGCGGGCGATTGACACCGCGCAGCGCGATTTCGGCGCGGTCTGGCACCTGAACCTGCATTCGATGCCGAACGACGCCTACGAGCGCCTGGGGCGCCAGAGCGAGCATCCGCTGGCCGACTTCGTGCTGGGCGATCGCGACGGCACCACCTGTGAACCGGAGTTCATTGCGCTGATCGAGACCGAATTGCGCGACCGCGGCTATACGGTGGCGCGCAACGATCCGTACAAGGGCGTGCAATTGATCGCGCAGATCGGCCAGCCGGCGCTGAACCGCCATAGCCTGCAGGTCGAGATCCGCCGTCCGCTGTACATGGACGAGGTGACGCGCGAGCGCAATGCGGGCTTTGACAGCCTGCGCGCGGACCTGTCGCAGGTGCTCGAACGGGTGGCGCATTACGTGCGTTCGCGCATGACGGCCATATCGTCGACAAAATAGACGCGCGTGCATATTGCGTGGCGGGGCGGCCCCGGTTGATGCAGATCAACCGGGGCCGCTGCGCATCGGCTTAAGTTTCGCCGTGGCGGGCCGTTGTCGCTAACAACGTGCTGCGCCGCCACTGGGCGCGGCCTATAGGGAACCTGTATGGCCGAGAAGATCATCAACGGTTTTTCCGTCGTGGCGTATGCCACGCAGCCCGAAGGCCGCGTGCCCGCGCGCGCCTTCCTGGAGACGCGGCGCTTGCCGGCCAAGCCGGCGAAAGCCACGAAGGATGCGCCCTCCGAGCCGCAGGTCGAGGCGGAACCCGCCGAAGCGGACGAACCGGAAAGCCTGGCGTTCGAGATTTTCGTGACGCGCCGTTTTCGCAGCACCGTCGAAGCGATGTCGGCCGCGCGCAACGCGCTGGACCGTGTGAAGGCTGTGGACGCCGAGGGCGTGCCGGACCATTTGCCGGACTGAGTCCGCCGGATCCTTTGCCGGACTGGACGAGACCCTGGGCGGGTCCTCTGCGGGAGGGCCCGCCCATATTGTTATCCCCACTTTGTATTTGTCTAACGCCTGAGCGCGGGCCGATGATGCCGCATGGCAAGCATCGCCATTCACAGTCTGCTCAAAAGGAAGGTTGATGAATACGAACGTCCAATCGGGCGCCCACGCGGCGCGCGGAGTATCGCGGCGCACGCTGTTGCGTGCGGCCAGCCTTGCGGGCCTGGCCGCGCCGCTGGGCATGTTGGGGTCGCGCGTGCTGGCGGCGAACACCGCGCCGCGCACCTACAAGATCGCATGGAGCCAGACCGCGGTGTGCCAGTCGCCCGTATCGGTGGCGCTGGAGCGCGGTTTTTTCGACAAGTACAACCTGAAGGTCGAACGCATCAATTTCAGCGGCTCGACCGACCAATTGCTGGAAGCCATCGCCACCGGCCACGCCGACGGCGGCATCGGCATGGCGCTGCGCTGGCTCAAGCCGCTGGAGCAGGGCTTTGACGTGAAGCTGGCGGTGGGCACGCATGGCGGCTGCATGCGCCTGCTGACTGCGGCGGACTCGCCGATCAAGAGCGTGCAGGACCTGAAGGGCCGCCGCATTGCGGTGTCGGACCAGGCCAGCCCGGTGAAGAACTTCTTTGCGATCCGCGTGGCGCAGCTGGGCATCGATCCGGAATCGGTGGACTGGCGCCAGTATCCGCAGGACCTGTTCGGCGAGGTGCTGCGCAAGGGCGAGGTGGATGCGATCGCGGGCGACGATCCGCTGATCTACACGCTGCGCGAAGACAACAAGCTGCGCGAGATTGCCACCAACATCGAAGGCGACTACGAGAACCGCACCTGCTGCGTGTTGGGCCTGCGTGGCGATCTGGTGCGCAAGGACCCGGAGTCGGCCGCGGCGATCACGCGCGCGGTCATCGACGCGCAGCGCTGGACCGCGTCCAATCCGGACGAGACGGCGCGCATCTTCGCGCCGTACGTGCCGGGCAAGGTGCCGGCCGAGCGCGTGGCGGCGATCTTGCGCACGCACAGCCACGGCCATGCGTCGACGGGCGCTGCGCTGCGCGAGGAAATCGTGGGCTACGCCAAGGACCTGAAGACGATCAAGGTGCTGAGCGCGAACCTGGACATCAACAAGTACGCGCAAGCGGTGGTGCCCAATGTCCTCGGCTGACGCGCTGGCGGCGGGGGCGCTGCGCGGCGCGCCGGCGGCCGCCCAACCCTGGCGTCTGTGGAAGACCGGCGTGGTCGCCGCGGCCCTGTGGGCCGCGGTGGGCGGGGTGACGCTGCGCTGGCCCAATGTGGAAGTGGGTTTCACGTCGTGGGGCTACACGCAGGAATTCGGCGTGGCCGCGTTGGCGCTGGCGGCCGCGTTGCTGCTGGTGGCGGTGGCGGGCGGGGCCCATTGGCGGCCGGTGCGCGCGCTGCACCGCGCGGGGCCCTGGCTGCTGGCCCTGGCCGTGGCGGTGGGCGTGTGGGAAGTGGCCACGGCCAAGCTGGCGTTGCTGCCCAGCCCGTTCTTCGCACCACCGCAGTCGCTGATCGAGGTGTATGTCAGCGACTACAGGCGGCTGGCCGACAGCCTGGTCAATTCGCTGTGGCTGCTGGCCAATGGCTTTGTGCTGGGGGCGGCGGCGGGCTTCCTGACGGGCGTGGCGATCGGCTGGTCGCGCGGGCTGGGCTACTGGGTGCATCCGGTGCTTCGCTTTCTGGGGCCGGTGCCGTCGACGGCGTTGCTGCCAATGGCGTTCTTCTTCTTTCCGTCGAGCTGGTCCGCGGCGGTGTTCCTGATTGCGCTGGCCACCTGGTTTCCCGTCACGGTGCTGACGTGGTCCGGCGTGGCCGGGGTGAACCGTGCGTACTACGACGTGGCGCGCACCATGGGGGCCAGCGAATGGTTCCTGGTGCTGCGGGTGGCGATTCCGGCGGCGCTGCCGCAGGTGTTCGTGGGCCTGTTCATGGGGCTGGGCGCATCGTTCTCGGTGCTGGTGGCGGCCGAGATGATGGGCGTGAAATCCGGCCTGGGCTGGTATCTGTCGTGGGCGCAGGGCTGGGCTTCGTACGCCAACATGTACGGCGCGCTGATCGTGATGGCGCTGGTGTTCTCGGGCCTGATCACCTTGCTGTTCCTGGGGCGTGACCGCTTGCTGGCCTGGCAGAAGGGAGTCGTGAAATGGTAGCGGCGACGCAAGTGTCGAAGGCTGCGGCCGGTTCGCAGGCGGCCGCGGCGCGCGGCGCGGCCCTGGCGGTGCGCGGCGTGAATCATCGATTCGACCTGGATGGCGCGGCGCTGCCGGTGCTGGACGGGATCGACCTGGACGTGCAACCCGGCGAGTTCGTGGCCTTGCTGGGCCCCAGCGGCTGCGGCAAGTCGACGCTGTTGCGGCTGGTGGCAGGGCTGGAGCCGCCGGCCGAAGGGGACCTGCTGGCCGATGGCGAACCCATCGAGGGCCCGTCGCCGTCGCGCATCGTGGTGTTCCAGGACCCCACGCTGTATCCCTGGCGCACGGTGTGGCACAACGTGGCGCTGGGCTTGCAGGCGCGCGGGCTGCTCAAGACCCGGCGCGAGCGCGTGGACGACGCGTTGCAGCGGGTGGGGCTGGCGGCGTTCAGCCAGGCCTATCCGCACCAGCTGTCGGGCGGCATGGCGCAGCGCGCGGCCCTGGCGCGTGCGTTGGTGAACGATCCGCGCATCCTGATCCTGGATGAGCCGCTGGGCAAGCTGGATTCGCTGACGCGGATCGCGATGCAGTCCGAGCTGGTGGAGCTGTGGCAGCGCACCGGCGTGACGGCCTTGCTGGTGACGCACGACGTGGAAGAGGCGCTGTTCATGGCGTCACGCATCATTGTGCTGAGCGAGCGGCCGGCGCGGATCAAGGACGAGATCGTCAATGACCTGCCGTACCCGCGCCATCGCGGCGATCCGCGGCTGGCCGAATTGCGTCGCCAGGCGCTGGCGCTGTTGGGGTTGGATGCGACGTGGTGAGCAACGCAGGGGTGGCGCTGGCGGCCCTGGCAGCGCCGGCGGGCCTGCTGGCGGGCCTGGCCGCGGCGCGCCGGCGCGCCGGCGCGGCGATCACCGTCGGCGTGCCATTGCCGGGGCAGGCGGCCTTGGCGCTGGGGGCGGCGCTTGCCGTGCTGGCCTTGGGCTGGCAGCGGGCGCAGGGCACGCCGGGACTATTGGGGTCGCGCCTGGGACATCTGGTGCTGGCGGCCGTGGCGGTGTTGCTGCTGACCGCGCTGGCGGCCGCGTGGTTGCACAGCCGTGCCGCGGGGCGCGCGGCGCAGGCGCAATGGCGTCACGCCGCGGCCATGCTGCTGGGGGCGCTGGCGCTGCTAGCCGGCGTGATCGCCGTGGCGATTGCCTGGCAGCCCGAAGAGGCGCTTGCCATTGCGCATTGGCCCTTTGCCTGGCGCTACGACCCGGATCTGCCGGTCGGCACGCAGACCTGGCGTCGGCTGTGGTTGGCGGTCGGGCTGACGGGGCTGGCGCTGGCGCTGCTGGTGGCGGCCTTGTTCGCGCGGCGCGGCCGGTGGGTGTGGCTGACGGCCGCGGCCGGCCTGCTGGCCTCTGCCAACTGGCCGGCGCCGCAACTGCTGATGACGGAGGCGACGCGCACCTCGTACCAGCGGTCGCCGCTGCCGTTCACGGATCGCAATGTGCTGCAGGGCGGCCGGCTGTATCAGGCGCACTGTGCGGGCTGCCATGGCGAGCAGGCCGATGGCCGCGGACCGCTGGCGGCGGGGCTGTCCGCCTGGCCCAGCGTGCTGGGGCCGCCGTTGTTCGACAACCGCCTGGAAGGCGAACTGCATTGGCGGGTGACGCACGGCGGTGACGAACGGGGCGGCGTGTCGGCCATGCCGGGCTTTGGCGCGGCATTGGGCCCGGACGAGATTTGGCAAGTGCTGGACTATCTGCGGCTGCGGGCCTACGGCGGCAGCGGCGGCACGGGCATGCCGGCGATTCCCGCGCCGGGCGTGGCGGTGACTTGCCGCGACGGGCGCGCGACGACGCTGGCGGGGCTGCGCGGCCTGCCATTGTGGGTGGGCGCGGCCGCAGGGGCGTCCGCGCCGAATGCGCTGCAAGCGCCGCTGGATCCGCGTCTGCTGACGGTGGCGCTCACCTGGGGCGGCGGCGATCCTGCGGGCGCCGATTGCGTGGCGCCAGGCGAGGATGCCTGGAACGCCTACGCGCTGGCGGCGGGCGTGCCGCCCGACGCACTGGCCGGCGCGCAGTTCATGGTAGACCGCCGCGGCTGGCTGCGCGCGCGCCGGCTGCCCGGCGCGGCGCCTGCCTGGACCAGCGCGGACAACGTCTGCGGCCCCGGCGGCCGCATGGAAAGCGCTTCCGCCCAGGGACTGGGCGCGCTGTTGCAGGCGATGGACCGTGCCCCCATCGGCATTCCGGATACGCGGCGCAGGCAGTAGCGCCGCGCGGGCACATCCGCTTTATCCATTCCACTCTTACTTACGCGAGGCAGGAAGATGAGTACCTTGAACGAATACCTGGGCCAGAAGCGGCAGGCCGTGCTGGTGCGCAACGCGCGCGATCCGCAGACGGTGACGCCGGTGAAGCTGCGCGCACACGTCAGCGCCGAAGGCCGCAGCGGCGTGCGCCGCATCCGCATCCGCGATCACCAGGTGGTCAGCGACAGCCCGGCGGATTTCGCCGGCTACGACCTGGGGCCGAGTTCGCCCGAGCTGCTGCTGGGGTCGCTGGGCAGTTGCCTGACGCACATCTTCCTGATCAAGGCGGCCGAGCTGGAGTTGCCGCTGGAGTCGCTGGAAGTCGAGATCGAGGGCGACCTGGATCCGCGCGGCGGCAAGCCGGGCTATGAAAAGGTGCCGTTCTTTCCGCACAACATCCGCTATACGGCGCACATTGTGTCGCCGGCCGATGACAGCGCGGTGCGTGCCGTGCACGAGGCGGTGGAGCAGTGGTGCCCGATCCTGAATCTGCTCAAGCAGCCGCAGCCGCTGGAGGGCAGCGTGCGGCATACGCGGCCGTCGGCGCAGTAGGACATTGCCGGGACTGCCCGCGCCGGCGCCCGGTGGCGTGGGCGGGCCGGGCCTGCCTGATGCTGCGGCGTCAGGTCAGCGAACTGCGCATCAGGATCTCGGTCAACGCGCGGGTGGGCTTGTTGGGTGCGGGCGCCGAGATGACGATGAACTCCACCTGGGGCAGGGCCGGCAGCGCATGCACGCCGGCCGGCGCGGCCAGGCCGGCGGTGGACAGGTGCGAGGGCTGCACGGTGATGCCCAGGCCGGCGCGGGCAGCCGCCTGGCAACCCGCGTAGCTGGTGCTGGTGCAGACGATCTGCCAGTTGCGCCCGGCCCGCGCCAGCGCATCCAGCGCCAGCGTGCGGGTGACGCTGGGCTCGCGCAGCAGGATCAGCGGCAGCGGCGCGTCCGGCGCGATGCGCAGGCCTTCCTTGGCGCGCCACAGCAGCGCTTCCTTGTGCAGGGTCTGGCCACGGCGGTCGCCGCGGCGACGCTTGCCGATCATGACATCCAGTCCGTTGTCGTCCAGCAGCCGGTAGAGGTCGCTGGTGACGCCGATGGTGATGTCCAGTTCCACTTCGGGATGCGCCTGGCGGAAGGCGGCCAGCACGTCGGGCAGCGGCCCCATGGCCAGGTCGTCGGACGTGCCCAGGCGCACGCGGCCACGCAGCCGCGGGGCGTCGAACAGACGTTCGGCGCGCTCGTGGGCATCCAGGATGATTTCGGCGTGCACCAGCAGGCTGCGGCCGTCGCTGGTCAGGGACAGCGAGTGGGTATCGCGCAGGAACAGGCGGCGGTTCAGCGCCTGTTCGAGCTGGCGGATGTGTTCACTGACGGTGGGCTGGGTCAGGCCCAGCCGGCGCGCGGCTTCGCTGAAGCTGGGTGAGGCCGCGGCCGCGGCGAAGGTCTTTAGCCAGAGCGGGTTGAGCATGGAGGACCGGTCATAGGATATTCCGATGACAGTTAAAGTAACCAGTGGCCTTCACGATAGCAAGCGGCGCGCCTATAGTGGCGAAAATTTCCCGGAAAACCCGCCATGCGCCGCTTCTTGCCCGACCAGTTCACGCTCATCCTGATCGCCACCGTGGCATTCGCCAGCTTCTTTCCCGCGGTGGGCAAGGGGGCGTCGTTCATGATGGTGGCCAGCAACGTGGCCATTTCGCTGCTGTTCTTCCTGCACGGGGCGCGCCTGTCCACCGATGCGATCGTGGCGGGGGTGAAGGACGTGCGGCTGCATGCCCTGATCCTGGGCTGTACCTTCATCCTGTTTCCCGCGCTGGGCCTGGGGCTGCGGGCGCTGTTCCCGGGCTTGCTGACGCCATCGCTGTGGCTGGGCGTGATCTTCGTGTGCACGCTGTCGTCCACGGTGCAGTCGTCGATCGCGTTCACCTCGATGGCGCGGGGCAACGTGCCCGGCGCCATCTGCGCGGCCACGGCCTCGAACCTGCTGGGCACGGTGCTGACGCCGCTGCTGGTGGCGGTGCTGCTGCACCGCCAGGGCGGCGGGCATGGCCTGGCCGACGCCGGCCGCATCCTGCTGCAATTGTTGCTGCCGTTTGCGGTGGGCAGCCTGCTGCGGCCATGGATCGGCGCCTGGGCGCAGCGCAACAGCCGCGTGCTGTCCAAGGTGGACCGCAGCTCGATCCTGCTGGCGGTGTACACGGCGTTCAGCGAGGCGGTGGCGCAGGGCATCTGGCACGCGTTTCCCGCCATCGACCTGGCGACCATGGTGCTGGTGAACGCGCTGCTGCTGGGCGCGGTGCTGCTGATCACCACATGGGGCAGCCGCAAGCTGGGCCTGTCCAAGGAAAACGAGATCACGCTGGTGTTCTGCGGCTCGAAGAAGTCGCTGGCCTCGGGCATTCCGCTGGCCACCGTGCTGTTCGGCACGTCGCAGATGGGCATCGTGGTGCTGCCGCTGATGATCTTTCACCAGATGCAGCTGATGGTCTGCGCGGTGCTGGCGCGCCGTTATGCGGACCGCAGCGAGCCGGGTCAGGTTGCCGCGCCCGCGCAGGCCTGAGCCTGGCGTGCCGCCGCGCCGGCAATCGGCGCGGCCGATTGCCGCGCGGGGCGGGCGGCCAAGGCGGTGGCGGTCAGCCTTCGGCGGCGTCCAGTGGCCGGATCTTGCCACTGGGCTGCCAATAGACGGCGCCCTCGCGTTCCTGCACCGCCAGCACCGTCAGGCGGCCATTGCGGCAGGGGCCGCCCACGCACAAGCCCGTGTCGGGCTCATAGGTGGCGCCGTGGCGCGCGCACATGATCAGGTCGCCGGCGCGGGTGAAGAAGCTGCCTTCCCAGTCGAGTTCGACGCCCACGTGGGCGCAGCGGTTCAGGTAACCGTGCACGCGATCCTGGTAGCGCACGAAGAACGCGGTGGTCTGGCCGGCGCTGTCGGTGACGGGCACCTTGACGCCCAGGCCGCCGTTGACCAGGTCGGAGGCGGCGCAGACGCGGATTTCGGGAGCGCTGGAGGAATCCTGCATGGCGGGCCTTGGAATCAAAGGGTGCGATATTCGGATAGGGGGGCGGGCTTGTCAATCCGCGGGCGCCGCGGCCGCGCTTTCCTGCTGGCGGGCCCACATGGCGGCGTACAGGCCATTCTGTGCCAGCAGCCGCGCATGGCGGCCACGTTCGGCGATGCGGCCGTCTTCGAGCACGATGATTTCGTCGGCATCGGCCACGGTGGACAGGCGGTGGGCAATGATGAGCGTGCTGCGGCCCTGGCTGACTTCGCGCAGGTTGGCCTGGATTTCACGTTCGGTGTGGGTGTCCAGCGCGCTGGTGGCTTCGTCGAACAGGAAGATGGCGGGGTTCTTGAGCAGCGTGCGGGCAATGGCCACGCGCTGCTTTTCGCCGCCGGACAGCTTCAGGCCGCGTTCGCCCACCAGGGTCTGGTAGCCATCGGGCATGGCCATGACCAGGTCGTGGATGTGGGCCAGGCGCGCGGCGGCTTCGATCTCGGCGTCGGAGGCGCCCGGGCGGCCGTAGCCGATGTTGTAGCGGATGGTGTCGTTGAACAGCACGGTGTCTTGCGGCACCACGCCGATGGCGGCGCGCAGGCTGGCCTGGGTGACCGTGCGCACGTCCTGGCCGTCGACCAGGATGGCGCCGCTGTCGGCGTCGTAGAAGCGGAACAGCAAGCGCGCGATGGTGGATTTGCCCGCGCCCGAGGTGCCCACCACGGCGACGGTCTTGCCGGCCGGGATGGTGAAGCTGACGCCCTTGAGGATCTGGCGCCGCTCGTCGTAGCCGAAGCGCACGTCGCGGAATTCGACCTCGCCGCCGGCCACGCGCAGCGGTTGCGCGTCGGGGCGGTCGGCCACCTCGCGGTCCTGGCCCAGCAGTTCGAACATGCGTTCCATGTCGATCAGGGCCTGCTTGATTTCGCGGTAGATGAAGCCGAAGAAGCTGAGCGGCGTGTACAGCTGCAGCAGGTAGGTATTGACCAGCACGAAGTCGCCCAGCGTGTAGCGGCCCTGGGCAATGCCGCGGGCGGCCATCCACATGACCAGGGTCAGGCCGGCGGAAATGATCACGGCCTGGCCGATGTTCAGCACCGACAGGCTGACCTGGCTGCGTACGGCGGCGCGTTCGTAGCGGGTCAGCGAGGCGTCGTAGCGGCGGGCTTCGTGCTCTTCGTTGCCGAAGTACTTGACCGTCTCGTAGTTCAGCAGGCTTTCGATGGCCTTGGTGTTGGCTTCGGAATCGGTTTCGTTCATCTGGCGCCGGAACTTCGAGCGCCACTCGGTGACGGCCAGCGTGTAACCCATGTAGAGGATGACGGTGGCGCCGGTGGCCAGCGCCAGCCAGGCATCGAACATCTTCCACAGCACGATACAGACCAGCCCGATCTCGAAGAAGGTGGGCAGGATGTTGAACAGCAGGAACGACAGCAGGGTCTGGATGCCCTTGGTGCCGCGTTCGATGGCGCGGGTCAGGCCGCCCGTCTGGCGGGTCAGGTGAAAGCGCAGCGCCAGGCCATGCAGATGGCGAAAGATCTGCAGGCCGACCGAGCGGATGGCGTGCTGGCCGACGCGGGCGAAGATGGCGTCGCGCAGCTCGGAAAACAACAGGGACAGAACCCGGGCGGCGCCGTAGGCCAGGATCAGTCCCAGCGGCACCGTGACGGCGCCCGGGGCGCCCTGGCCCAGTTCGTCGATGGCGTGCTTGTACAGGATGGGCACGTAGACGGTAGCCGCCTTGGCGGCGAACAGGCAGAGCAGGGCGGCCACCACCCGCAGCTTGAGCCCCGTCTGGCCCGGCGGCCAGAGGTAGGGAAACAGGGTGCGAAGGGTGGAAAAACCGCCGCGGCCGGGCGGCCGGGAGTCAGGTGCGGGCATGGATCGGCAGGGGCTGAGGGTGAGGGCCGGCGCGGGGCGCAGGCCGGGCATGACGGCCATTATCCGGCACGGGCGCTATTATTTAGTGGAAAACCCCTGGGCCGGAAGGACCACTTTCCGCCGGATCCCAGGGGTTTTGCATCCGCATTTCGCCTACTTCGGAGGGACTCATGGTGAAGGTACCCGCAGTAAAACTGAACGACGGCAGCAAGATTCCGCAATTGGGCCTGGGGGTCTGGCAGGTGCCCGATGACCAGGCCGCCGCCAGCGTCAAGGAAGCCCTGGCGGCCGGCTACCGTTCGGTGGACACGGCCGCGATCTACGGCAACGAATCCGGCGTGGGCGCCGGGCTGCGCGCCGCGGGCGTGGCGCGCAAGGACCTGTTCGTCACGACCAAGCTCTGGAACGACAAGCACGATTTCGACGCGGCGCACAAGGCGCTGGACGAGAGCCTGGAAAAGCTGGGCCTGGCCTACGTGGACCTGTATTTGATCCACTGGCCGGTGGCCGGCAGCGACAAGTTCGTGGACGCCTGGCGCGCCATGATCGAAATGAAGGAAGACGGCCGCGCGCGTTCGATCGGGGTGTCCAATTTCACGCAGGCCCATCTCGAACGCATTATCGAGGCCACCGGCGTGACGCCGTCGGTCAACCAGATCGAACTGCACCCGGGGTTTGCGCAACGTGAACTGCGCGCGTTCCACGACAAGCACGGCATCGCGACCGAGTCCTGGAGTCCGCTGGCGCAGGGCGGCATCACCAAAGAGAAGACGATCCTGGAACTGGCCAAGAAGCACGGCAAGTCGCCGGCGCAAGTGACGCTGCGCTGGCACCTGCAGCACGGCCTGATCGTGATTCCGAAGTCGGTGACGCCGGCGCGCATCCGCGAGAACATCGACGTGTTCGATTTCGAACTGTCGCGCGCCGAGATGGACGCCATCGACGCGATCAAGGAAGCGGGCCGCCTGGGACCGGATCCGGAGAAGTTCGGCAAGTAAGGCGGTGGGGGCGCCGCGGCGTCCGGGCCTGGGGCGGCAGCGGGGCCGTGACCGGGCATGTCGGCGCCGGGTGGATGGGCCGGCGCCACGGGCTGGCCACATCATGGCGCTACTGTGCTGGCTGCTTGGGCGGGAAGAACCAGTAGCGCACGATGACGATGATGAGGACGGTCAGCGCCGTCCAGGATGCCCAGTGCCAGCCGCCGGTGCCCAGCAGGGCGGCCAGCAGGCCGAAGACGCTGAGCACGCCCAGGATGATCGGCACGCCCCAGACGAACATGTTGCCGCGGCTGTTCTTGCTCATGCGGGGCTCCGTTGGGGCGTGGCGGCGGCCTGGTGCTTGCGCACCAGTTCGGCGATGCGGGCCTCGGTGGCGCGGCGCCGCGCCAGCCACAGGTACAGGCCGCTGACCAGCACCACGATGGTGATCAGGTCCAGCACGGCCCAGATGATCTTGAGCGGCAGGCCGGCATAGTCGCCGAAGTGCAGCGGCCGCGACAGCTCCAGGGCGGTCAGGTACCAGGGCATCTTGGCGACGGTGGTGAGCTCGCCGGTGCGCCCATCGACCAGGACGGGCGTGTTCATCTTGGACGTCAGCGGGGTCGCGCCGCGCATCCAGGTGATGTAGTGGTGCGGGCTGCCGAAGGCGTTGCCGGGGAAGGCGATGAACGACACTTCGTTGCCCGGCAGGGCCTTGCGCGCCGTGTCGGCCGCGCCCTGGGCCGAGGCCAGCTGGGCGGGCACGCTCTGGCCCTTGTAGGGTTCCAGGATGCGCACGAGTTCGGTGCCTTGCCACAGGCGGAACAGCGGCGTGGACAGCTCGTTGATGACGCCGGTGACGCCCACCACGAAGGCCCACACCAGCGTGACGATGCCCAGCAGGTTGTGCAGGTCCAGCCACTTCAGGCGGGTGGAGCGGCCGGCGCGCACGGTGCCGAATTCCAGCTTTTTCATGAACGGGCCGTACAGCACCACGCCGGAGACGATGGCGACGCAGAACAACAGGCCCATGAAGCCCAGGAACAGTTCGCCGGGCAGGCCGGCGAACAGGTCGACGTGCAGGGCCAGCATGATGCCCATGAACGAGAATTTGTCTTCGGTGTAGAGCGGGCCGTCGAGCAGGACGTCGCCTGTGCGGCCGTCCATGCGCACCGCGTGGCCGGACACCTGGCCGTCGCCGGGCTTCTTGGCCATGCCGACGTAGACCTGGGGCTCGTCGGGGTCGAAGAAGAGGTAGTCGACGACTTCGCCCGGGTACATGGCCTTGGCGTTTTCCACCAGCTTGTCCAGGTTGGCGGGCGGGGTCGAGGCGGGCACGTCGGACAGGGGCTTGGCGTCGTCGAGCCAGTGCTCGATCTCGTGGTGGAACACCAGCGGCAACCCGGTAAGACAGATGATGAGCAGGAAGATCGTGCAGACCAGGCTGGTCCATTTATGAACCAGGTACCAGGTCTTGATGGTGGAGGCGGCAGTCATGGCGACGGCGGGGGCGGCATGCGCGGCCCCGTTCAAGGTAGGGTGGGTGAAAGTCGGAACATTATCACGAATAATAGCTATTCTCGTAACGGAATTTGCACGACGAAGCGAATGGGGTCATTAATAAGGGACGTATTCAAAGCGGGTTAAAAAAGAGGCTTGGGCCCGATCGGGCAAGCTGGATCATCATGCAGCAACGTTTTCTGAAAGTGCCGCGCAACGCGGTGGGCCGTGACTTCGCGGTGGGCGACGTGCACGGCTGTTTTACCCGCCTGCAGCAGGGCCTGGACCAACTGGGGTTCGACCCCGCCCGCGACCGCCTGTTTTCCGTAGGCGACCTGGTCGACCGCGGCCCGGAATGCGAAACCGTGCTGGCCTGGCTGGCGCAGCCCTGGTTCTACGCGGTGCAGGGCAACCACGAAGACTACGCGGTGCGGCACATCCGCACGAAACAGGTCGACGTGGACAACTGGCGCAGCTACGGTGGCGGCTGGTTCCTGGACCTGCCGCCCGAACGCCAGCAGGTCTTTGCCGAGGCCTTCGACCAACTGCCGATTGCGATCGAAGTGGAAACCTCGTCGGGCCCCGTGGGGCTGCTGCACGCGGATTGCCCGGTGCTGTTCTGGCCGCGGCTGGAAGCGGCCCTGCAAGACCGCTACAAGCGCACCAGCGCCGCCTGCCAGTGGTCGCGCGAGCGGCTGCGGCAAATGGATCGCACCGGCATCCTGGGCGTGCGCGCGGTGGTGGCGGGGCATACCCCGGTGGCCGAGCCGCTGGCGCTGGGCAACGTGTACCACATCGATACCGAGGGCTGGCGCGGCGGCTACTTCACCTTCCTGGACCTGGAATCGCTGGCGGCCTGGCCGCGCGCGGTGGTGACCGAACTGGCGGAAACCGAGGATTGACGTCGGGGAGCGGCGCCGCCTGGGCGCCGCGGGCACGGAATGCCGCTGGCGTGAGTCGGCGCGCGATGGCGCGCCGACGGATGACGATGGCGGGAAAAAAGCGGCTTACAGCGGGCGGGCGGCCAGCGGGCCGCGGCCATTGACCGCGCTGGTGCGCACGCCATCGGCGCCTGCGTCCACGCGCGGCACCGGGATCGGCGGAATGGGTGCATTGCCGCTGTTGCTGCCGCCGTTGTTGAGGACGCCGCCGCCGGCCGCCGGCACCGGAATGGGCTGGGCTACGGGCGCTTGCTGCGGGGCGCCGGTATTCGGGACCTGCAACGGCTGGGCTTGCAACGGCTGCCCCTGCGGCGCCTGCGTCGGCGGCGCGGCGGCGCCCGGCACCGGCAGCGGCTTGACCGAGTTGTCCACGCCGTCGGTCGAGCGGTTGTTGTTCAGGAAGTCGGTCAGGGCATCGCCGCTGGACAGGTCCAGCGAGGCCACGGCCTGGCCCGGCGGGAATTCCGAGAAATAGTATTCGCCGTTGTCGACCAGGAGGCCGTCGGGCCGGGGGGCGGGCTTGGCTTCGGGCACGCCCTTGAGCACCGGCTGCATGTAGTCGAGCCAGGTGGTCAGGGCCAGGCCGCTGCCGAATTCGTTGGTGCCCAGCGACTTGGGCTGGTCAAAGCCCATCCAGACCGTGGTGGCCAGGGTGGGCGTGAAGCCCGAGAACCAGACGTCGACGGCCTCGTTGGTGGTGCCGGTCTTGCCGCCGACGTCGTTGCGCTTGAGCACCTGGTGCGCGCGCGCAGCGGTGCCGCTGGTGGTGACGCCGCGCAGGATGTCGTCCATGACCCAGGCGGTGCGCGGGTCGATGGCGCGCGCGGCGGCGTCGCCGGCCACCACGGGCTGGGCCTGCATCAGCACGTTGCCCGAGCGGTCGGTGACGCGGTCCACCAGGTAGGGCGTGACGCGGTAGCCACCGTTGGCGAAGACGCTGTAGCCGTTGACCACCTGCAGCGGCGTGGCGCCGCCGGCGCCCAGGCCCAGCGGCAGCACGGCCGGCCAGCGGGCCTTGTCGAAGCCGAAGCGGGTCAGGTAGTCCTGCGCGTACTGCGGCGAGATGGCCTGCAGGATGCGGATGGTGACCATGTTCTTGGACTTGTACAGGCCCTGGCGCAGCGTCAGCATGGGCTCGTAGCGGTTGCCGTCGTTCTTGGGCTGCCAGTCTTTCGAGCCGGTCTGGGCGGCGGTCAGCATGAAGGGCTGGTCCGAAATCTGGGTGGCCGGCGTCAGGCCGCGTTCGAGCGCGGCGGCGTAGACGAAGGGCTTGATGTTGGAACCGGGCTGGCGCCAGGCCTGCGTGACGCGGTTGAAGGTGCCGCGGTTGTAGTCGAAGCCGCCGATCATGGCGCGGATGGCGCCGTCTTGCGGGGCCATCGACACCAGCGCGGCCTGCAGCGCGGGCATGTTGATGATTTCCCAGCTGTCGCCGTTTTTGTGGATGTAGACCACCGAGCCGCGGCTGATGCGCTGGCTGTCGCTGGCCTTGGGGTTCAGGGCGCGCGCCACCACGGCCAGCGCCTTCTTGTCGGAAATGGTGATGATGTCGCGCGCGCTGCGCGCCACGGTGACTTCCTGGGGGCTGGCGGCCAGCACCACGGCGGCGAGCAGGTCTTCGCTGTCGGGCGTTTTTTCCTGCACGCCGTCCAGGATGTCGTCCAGCGCCGCCGGGTCTTTCTCGACGCCGTCGGGCAGCTCGATCTGGTCTTCGGGGCCGGGGTAGACGGCGCGGCGGGTGTAGTCCAGCACGCCGTCGCGCACGGCGCGGTAGGCGGCTTCCTGGGACTTGGAATCGATGGTGGTGTAGACGTCGATGCCCTTGGAGTAGGTCTGTTCCTGGAAGACGCCGTACATCAGCTGGCGCGCCAGTTCGGCGGGGTAGTCGCCGTGGATGGCGAAGCCGCGCGTGCTGGAGCCGTCGGCGCCGCGAATGGTGATGTGCTGCTTGAGGGCTTCGTCGGCCTGCTCGGGCGTGAGGTAGCCCAGCGTCTTCATGCGGCCCAGCACGTAGTGCTGGCGGATTTCGGCGCGCGGGAAATTGGTGATGGGGTTAAAGCGCGACGGCGCCTTGGGAATGCCGGCCAGCATCGCGGCTTCGGCGGGGGTGACTTCGGCCAGCGGCTTGCCCAGGTAGGTGCGCGAGGCGGCAGCAAAGCCGTAGGCGCGGTGCCCCAGGTAGATCTGGTTCATGTAGAGCTCGAGGATCTGGTCCTTGGTGAGCTCGGATTCGATCTTGTAGGTCAGCAGCAGTTCGTAGAACTTGCGCGAATACGTTTTTTCGGACGACAGGTAGAAGTTGCGCGCCACCTGCATGGTGATGGTGCTGCCGCCCTGGGTCTTGGATTGCTTGACCAGGTTGACGAGCACGGCGCGCACCATGCCCATCCAGTCGACCCCGCCGTGCTGGTAGAAGCGGTCGTCTTCGGCGGCCAGCACCGCCTGGCGCATGACCGGCGGAATTTCATCGAAGCGCAGCACGTTGCGGTGTTCTTCGCCGTATTCGCCGATGAGGACCTTGTCGGCCGTGTAGATGCGCAGCGGCACCCGCGGCCGGTAGTCGGTCATGGCGTGCAGGTCGGGCAGGCTGGGCCAGGCCAGGGCCAGCGCCAGGCCGACGAGCACCGCCCCGCAGACACCGAGGCCGGCGACGGCGACGCCCGCCTTGATGAGGAGTCGTTTCCAGGGGAAGCCCGATTTGCCGCCCGGGGTGGCGGAGGATTGCTGGGGGGTGCTCATTGCTGGCGATTCTAGGGCAGAACCTTCATAGACCGGCGACCGCACCGGAAGGTTTCAGTAACCAAACTTGCCCGGCGGGATGGTCCGCACGACGGGTAAAGGATATAGGGACGGGGTTGAGCATACGCGCTGCGTGGGTTTCACGCTGCGGCGCTGCACAAGCGCGCCGTGAAATGTATTGCGCGCCGTGACAAACGGCAAGGCCGGTTGCAGATGTCATGCGGTGTTTTGCAGGTAGCGCTGCGGCGGCGCGCCCAGCGCGCGGTGGAACATGGCGCTGAACGCACTGGGGCTGCGGTAGCCGAGATCGGCCGCGATACGTGCCACGGGCACCCCTAACGATAACCGGCAGACGGCGTCGGCCAAGCGCACCTGCTGCACCCACTGGCGGTAATTCAGTCCTAATTCAGCCTGGAACAAGCGGATCAGGGTGCGCGCGCTGGCGCCGACTTCGCTGCCCCAGTCTTCGATGCCGCGTTGCAGGCCGGGCTGGTCCAGGATGGCCTCGCAGATGGTCTGCAGGCGCCGGTCGCGCGGCCAGGGGATCTGGATGGGTACGACGCGGGCGGCGGCCAGTTCGGACAGGATCAGCGCGGCGACCTGCTCGGCCCGGCCGCCCAGCGGGTAGTCGATGGGCTCGGCGGTCAGGGCCAGGATCAGTTCGCGCAAGAGGCCGCTGACCTCGATGACCTGGCACTGCGGCCAATAGGTGTGGGCGGCGTCGGGCTGGATGTAGAGCGAGCGCATCGAGACCGCGCCGATCATGTCGACCCCATGCGGCACGCCCGCCGGCACCCACAGCGCGCGCAGGGGCGGCAGGGCCCAGAAGCCGCTGGGGGTGGTGACGCGCATGACGCCCTGGACCGCGTAGATGAGCTGGGCGCGCGGGTGCGAGTGGGCGCCGGTGCGGGCGCCGGCCGCAAATTCCTTGGCCATGGCGGTGACGCTGCGCGGGCGGTCCTGGTAGTCCTGCGCGTTGACGCTGCGGGCGGGGTCGGGGCGGCTGGGCCGGGTCGGCATGGTGTCACTTCCGGAAACGGGATGAGGCCGGAATATAGGTAGGGATGGCGCTATTTTGTCACTTTCTCGACGAAAATTGGCAGGCAAGGCCGTGGCGACGTTCCTACACTAGGCCAGTGCGAGGCGGCTGGTCGCCTCGGCAGCCCATGGCGCCCGGCGTATTGCCGGCGCATGGCCCCTTTTTTCTGATCCCGCCACCGCCATGAATTCCGCCCAGAATCCCGCCGCCGACCTGCCGGACTTGTCCGCCCCGGCGGTCACGCCGACCCCAGCCGTGTCCGATCCGTCCACCGCCTTCAAGGTGCTGGGCGCGATCAGCGTGGCCCACCTGATGAACGACATGATCCAGTCGATCCTGTTGGCCATCTACCCGATGCTGAAGGACTCGTTCAGCCTGTCGTTTGCGCAGATCGGGCTGATCACGCTGGTGTACCAATTGGCGGCGTCGCTGCTGCAGCCCTTCATCGGTTTCTACACCGACCGCCATCCCAAGCCGTATTCGCTGCCGGTGGGCATGGGCTTCACGCTGGTGGGCTTGTTGCTGCTGTCGGTGGCGCCCTCGTTCGGCTGGCTGCTGGTGGCGGCCGTGCTGGTGGGCACGGGTTCGTCGGTGTTCCATCCCGAGTCGTCGCGGGTGGCGCGCATGGCCTCGGGCGGGCGCCACGGCCTGGCGCAATCGCTCTTCCAGGTGGGCGGCAACGTCGGCTCGGCCCTGGGGCCGCTGCTGGCGGCGCTGTTCATCATTCCGCATGGCCAGGGCAGCGTGGCCTGGTTTTCGCTGGCCGCGCTGTTCGGCATCGTGGTGCTGACCGGCATCGGCCGCTGGTACAGCGCCAACCGCGCGCGCGGCAAACCGCGTGCCAAGCGCGAAGGCACGGACAACGGCTTGACGCGCAACCAGGTGCTGGGCGCGCTGGGCGTGCTGGGGCTGCTGGTGTTCTCCAAGTACTTCTACCTGGCCAGCCTGAACAGCTATTTCACGTTCTACCTGATCGACAAGTTCGCCCTGTCGGTGCGCGAGGCGCAGCTGTACCTGTTCCTGTTCCTGGCCGCGGTGGCGGTTGGCACGGTGGTGGGCGGGCCGGTGGGCGACCGCATCGGCCGCAAGATCGTGATCTGGGTGTCGATCCTGGGCGTGGCGCCGTTCACGCTGATGCTGCCTTACGCCAACCTGTTCTGGACCGGCGTGCTGGTGGTGATCATCGGCATGGTGCTGGCGTCGGCGTTCTCGGCCATCGTGGTGTATGCGCAGGAACTGGTGCCGGGCAAGGTCGGCATGATTGCCGGCCTGTTCTTCGGATTCGCGTTCGGCATGGGCGGCCTGGGCGCCGCGGCGCTGGGCAAGCTGGCCGACGCGACCAGCATCGGCTATGTGTACCAGGTGTGTGCGTACCTGCCGCTGTTGGGCGTGGTGGCGGTGCTGCTGCCCAACGTGGCGCGCAAGCGGGCCTGATCGCTGCGACGGCGGGGCGGGGCCGGCGCCACGCGACGGGCTTGGGCGAGGCGGCGCCGACCGCGAGCCCCGCTCAGGCCGCGCCGCCCGCCACCGCCGCCAACCGCGGCCGGGCCGTTTCGATGTCCTGGATTTCGCCGTCGCCGCTGTGGTGGATGACGGCGACGCGGGCGCCGCGCAGTTGCGCAAGCTGCTGCGGCGTCACCGCGAAGCTCAAGGCCAGTTGATGGTCGCCCAACGCATCGATGGGCTGGCGGCGGTCCTTGCCGCGAAAGCGCAGGTGGTTGTAGACCGCCCAGGCCACCAGCACGGCGGCGTTGGCCAGCGCCAGCAGGGCGTAGCTGCCCAGCGTGTGCAGCGTGGGCAGGAAGGTCGGCCATAGCGGCAGCTGCGGGCCGCCGGCGGCGCCGCGCAGGATGGCCGCGATGCCCGAGCCGAACAGATAGACGAAGGCGAGCCAGCCCACCGCGGTCAGCAGCAGATCGAACAGGTAGCCCGCGCGCGAGCGTTGCGTGGTGATGATCATGAGGCGTCCGGAGATTTGATGCCGCGGTCGGGGCTGGTCCAGCGGGCGCGCCGGGCCTGCTTGCGCAGCATGACTTTGGGGAAACTGACCAGGGTCGTGAACAGGCTGACCATCCAGTAGGCCAGCGGATACCAGATGACCCAGTACAGCGCGCGCCACAGGCCGGGCTCGTAGCGGCGGTCGATGAGGATGCTGATGGCGAACTGCAGCAGGCAGACCACGGCCAGCATCATGCCGGTGAAGGCGGGCGGCATCAGGCTGGCGATGTGCATGTTGTGCGGCAGGGTCACGACCTGGCTGACCAGCCACAGCAGCACCGAGATGCCGAACGCGAAGGCCCAGGCGGTGGACAGGCAGAATTCCAGCATCAGCGGCCACAGGCGGCGGTGGCGCCAGGTCCAGATCGACCGCAGGTTTTTCAGGAACACCTCGGCGCCGCCCTGGGCCCAGCGCAGGCGCTGCTTCCACAGCCCGCGCAGCGTTTCCGGCATGAGGATCCAGCACAGGCCGCGCGGCTCGTAGAAGATCGACCAGTGGTCGCGTTGCAGCTTCCAGCTGATGTCGATGTCTTCGGTGATCATGTCCAGGCTCCAGTAGCCCACTCGGTCAAGCGCGGCGCGGCGAAAGGCCGCGACCACGCCGGATACCGTGAAGACCTGGCCATAGACGCGCTGGGTGCGCTTGATCAGCCCGATGATGGACGAGAACTCGCCCACCTGGATGCGGCCGATCAGGGTCGAGCGGGTGCGGATGCGCGGGTTGCCGGTGACGGCGCCCACCCGCGGGTTGTCGATCAGCGGCGCCACCAGGTAGGCGGCCGCATCCGGGTCCAGCACCGCGTCGCCGTCGATGCACACCAGGTATTCGCTGCGCGCGGCCAGGGCGCCCATGCGCAGCGCCATGGCCTTGCCCTGGTTCTGCGCCAGGTGCACGACCCGCAGGCGCGGATGCTGCGCGGCCAGGCGGTCGAGCAGGGCGCCGGTGCCATCGCTGGAGCCGTCGTTGATGGCGATGACTTCGAGGTTGGGGTAGTGCTGGCCCAGCGCGGCCAGCAGGGTCTCTTCGCCGTTGTCGGCCTCGTTGTAGCAGGGCACCAGGATGGAGATCAGCGGGTTGCCGGCCAGCACGGGCGGCGGGCGGCCAGGGCCCCAGTCCCAGCGGCGTTCCCAGTGCCACCAGAAGTACAGGCCGCCGGCCATCCACATGCCGGACATGAACAGCGGATAGAAGAAGACGAAGCCCAGCAGCGCCTGGCCGGTCAGCATCATGGTGAAGCCGAACGGCGCGCCAAGCACCGCCAGCAGAATAATCAGGGCGATCAGTCGGTCGATCATCGGATGGGGTACCACGCTTCAGAGATGGCGGGCCGGATGCCTTGCAGCCGGGGCTGGTCTTGCGAGAAGTCGTCGGGGTAGTAGCCGAAGCTGCGGGCGCCGCGCAGTTGCAGGCGCTGCATCCAGCCGGCCAGCACCGCGGTGTCGACCGGCGTGGCCTCGGGCCGGCCGGGGCCGGTGCGCCAGTCGCGCGCCTGCAGTTCGAAGACGGTGCGGTCCAGGCCGCCGGGGCGTTTGGCCACCTGGTCGACCAGCTGGTCGAGCCAGGCGTTTTCCTGGCCTTGGGGCACGTTTTCCATCAGCGGCATGGCCATGGGCGCGGTCCAGTCGTAGGCGCCCAGGAAATCGTCCAGGTTCTGCGCGAACCAGGTCTCGGATTGCGGATCCAGGATCGGCATGGCGAAGATATTGCGCGCGGTCTTGATCTGCGGGCCGCGCACGGCGCGCACCTTGGCGGTCAGCTCGGCGGTGAAGTCGATCAACGCGCGGCTCTTCACGCGGGTCCAGCGCTGCATCGTGGCGGGGTCGGCGCGCAGTTGCGCGATGTCGCCCGGCAAGCCGGCGGCACGGTAGGCGGCCAACGCGCCGGGGCTGGCGTCTTCGAAGTCGGACAGCACCGCGTCGTCGTGGAACAGGATGCCGTCGAAGATGGCGTGGCGCGCCAGGTCTTCGTACAGGTCGCCGATGCGGGCCCGCGCAGTGGCGTCGAACGGCGACAGGCGGCGGTACTGGTCGGGGTCGGGTTGGGGCGCGGCCTGCGGCGAGTCCGGGTGCCAGCGCGTGACCCGCGCGATGGCCGGGTCCAGGTCGTAGGCCAGCACCGGCATCCAGGCGTAGACCATCACGTTGGCGCGATTGTGCAACTGCCAGGCGGCGCGGTTGAACAGGTCGGCGCGCACCGGCAGCCAGCGGTTGGGGAAGTACACCGAACGCACCAGGCCGTCGCCGGTGGGGTCCGAATAGGCCTGCAGGAACACGGTGTTGATCTGCATGTCCAGGATGCGCTGCACCAGTTCGCCCAGGTTGCGGTCGGTCTGGGCCGGGTCGGGGTCGTAGACGTAGTCCAGGTCCACATGGGCCACGCGCATGAAGGGCGTGGCTTCCATGCCCACGATGCTGTTGGCGAAGGGCTTGAGCGCCGGGTCGCTGGCCAGCAGCATGCGGGGCGTGGACATCAGGCGGTCGAGCCGGCCGGGGCCGTCTTCCAGGGTCAGCGCCAGCTGGTAGCCGTGCTCGGCGGTGATGCGCAGCGTGCTGCCGCCTTCGGCGCCGTAGGGCCAGACCCAGACGCGCGGGGCCTTGCCGGTGACACGCTCGATCTTGCGGCTGATGGCGGCCACGTCGGCGCCCATGCGGGCGTTGAACTGCGCCTCGGTTTCGTACTGGCGCGTGGCGGCGTCAAAGGCACGGATGGCGGCGGCGGGTTCGGTATTGCCTTGCGGGTTGGCCAGCGCGCCGTAGTGCGAGGCATTGGTATGCGCGGCGATTTCGACCAGGCCTGATTGCGAGATTTCGCGGATCTCTTTCCAGTTCAGGAAGCGGCCGCGCGGCTCGGGGCTGCCGCCGAAGTCCACGGGCTTGTCGGCGGGCGTGTCCATCCACGTGCCCACGGGCGCCAGCAGGGCGGGCCAGCGGTAGGCCTTCAGGATCGGCAGGACGCGGGTGTAGAAGCTGCGGTAACCGTCGTCGAACGACAGCAGCACGGCGCGCTCGGGCAGCGGCGCACCGCCTTGCCGCGCGGCCAGGATCTGGTCGACGGAGACGGCCTGGTAGCCGTTCTCGCGCAGCCAGGCCAGTTGGTCGACCAACCGGTCGGTGCGCACGCTGAGAAAGCCCTGGTCGGGGTCTTCGTCTTCGACGTCGTGATAGGCCAGCGCCAGGAAGTGGCCGGGCTGCCACGGTTGTTCCGCGGCGGCCACGGGGCGCGCGGACGGCGGCGTGTAGACGGGAATGTCCTTGGCGCAGGCGGTCAGCACCAGGATGAGCCCCAGCAGCAAGGCTGCCAGGAAAATGCGGGTGGGTAGCTTGAGCAGCATGTCGGTCTCAGAAGCGATAGGCAAGGTCGAACGTGATGCGCAGTTCGCGCTCGCGCTGGCCGTCGTACGGGCGGCTGATGCCGGTGACCATGGCGCCCATGTCCAGCACGTCGTTGGCGCGGTAGCGCTGGCCGTAGCCCAGGGCGATGACGCCGCCGGTGCCGTAGCCCTGCTGGGTATAGGTGCCGGCGCCGAGCGTGCCGATCTGTTCCCACGCGGTTTCGTAGCGCCGGTACAGCGTGTGCGTGACGCGTGCGCCGGGCAACAGCATCAGGTCCGAGCGGGGATTGAAGTAGGGCGCGTCGTCGCGGTTGTTGCGCTGGGTCGACAGGTCCAGCGTCAGGTCGGCCTTCAGGTGCGGCGCGGTGTAGACGCGTTCGCGGCCGGCCAGGCCCAGCTCCCAGCGCTGGTTGCCGTCGGAAAAGCGCGACGGCGCCAGCGACAGCGTCCATTCGCGCCGTTCGTTGGCGCGCCAGCGCACAAAGCCGTTCAACCGGTTGGACGAGATGTCGTTGGTCAGGGCGCGCAGCGGCGTCTCGCGCGACATGATTTCGCCGCCACCGCCCACCTGCCAGTGGTCGTCCAGGTCGTATGCGGCCGACAGGCGCACGCCGGGTTTGACGCCGTGGCCGTAGCTGTGGGTCGAGACTTCGCCTTCCACGGTCAGGTCGCGGCCGCGCCACTCCACGCCGGTGCGCAGCCAGCGGTAGTGGCCGCGGCCTTCCTCGAAATTGCCGGTGGCGTAACCGCCGCCGCCGAACGCGCGCCAGTTGTAGTCGATGGGCGGCGTGTACAGCACCGCGTCGATGCCGAAATCGCCATTGCCATTTACCGGGCTGTCGGACGCCAGGCCGCGGTAGCCCTCGATGCGCAGTTCGGCCTTGTTGTGCACTTCCCATTCGCGCGCCAGGCGGCGGCTGGTCAGGTCTTCGGGGGCGCGCGCCAGCGTATCCGCCGACAGGGCCTCGGCCTGGCGCCATTCCTGCAGATCCATGGCGGTGAAGCCCTGGCCGTTCTCGACGGACAGCGCGCGCGGCGCCAGCGTTTCGGCCAGCTTCAGTGCACGTTCGGATGCGCGCGGCCAGTCGCGCTTGCGGTAGGTGGACGCCAGGTCGGCGCGCAGCGTGGAATTGTTGGGCGCGTTGGCGACCATGTCTTCCTGTTGCTGCTGGGCGGCCACGGTGTCGTCGGCCAGCAGCCGCGCGGACGCCACGGTCTGGGCGCTGGCCAGCTTCAGGTCGTTGGGGTTGCGGGTGGCCTGGCCTTTGTAATACAGCCACGGCGCGTAGCCCGAGCCGACCGCGTCGGTGACCGGCGCCGTCTGGTCGAACTGCTCGGCTTCCGCCAACGCGTAGTACAGGCCGGTCTCGGTGCTGAGGCGGTCTTCGGGATCGTCCTGGCGCCAGGCGTCGTCGGCGGCGACCTCGCGGTACAGGTCGCGCGCTTTCTCGGGCTGGCGCAGGTACAGGTAGGCCGACGCGACGTCGTTCAGCGCGTAGCGCGGCACCGTCACGCCCTGCGCGCGCAGCGCCTCGTACTCGGCCACCAGGTCGGCCATGCGGGCCCGCGCGTGCAACGCATGCAGGCGGTCGATGCGGGCGCGCCGCACATCGGCCTGCGCCGGTTCACCCAGCGCCTGCCAGGCGGGAATCAGGTCGGCGTAGCGGGCCAGCGCGCGGTCGGCGATGACGAAGCGCTCGGCTTCGCTGCGGGTAGGCATGGACGCCAGCCGCACCTGCTGGGCCACGGCGTCGGCCTCGAAGCGCCGCATCTGCGCGGCGCTGTACAGGTCCGGATGCTGGCGGGCCAGCGCCAAGGCCTGCCCGGCCATGCGGGCGCGGCTGAGCGCGTCGATGTATTCGCGCAGCACGTAGGGCGTGCCCGGGGCGATGGCCAGCGCCTGGTCGGCCTGGTGCAGCGCCTCGTAGGGCTGGCGCAGGCGCACGTGGACGTAGCTCAAGGCCAGGCGCGCATCGGCGTTGCGCGGTTCCCGCTTGACCCACGCCTGGCCGGCATCGCGTGCCGCGGCGGTCTGGCCAGCGTCGGCCAGGGTCATGATTTCACCGCCGGCAAACGCGGACTGGCCAGGGTGGCGGCGCAGGCCGGCGCGGTAGGCG
The DNA here is from genome assembly GCF_052695805.1 of Achromobacter sp. NCFB-sbj8-Ac1-l. Lineage (NCBI taxonomy): Bacteria > Pseudomonadati > Pseudomonadota > Betaproteobacteria > Burkholderiales > Alcaligenaceae > Achromobacter > Achromobacter sp. NCFB-sbj8-Ac1-l. The sequence continues at coordinate 2,195,812 of NZ_CP199812.1, forward strand.
GCCAGGGCCTCGGGCCAACGTTGCAGGTCGCGGTAGGCGCGCGCCGCGGCCAGCTGGATGTCGGCGGGCAGGGCGGCACCCGAAGGCAGCGTTTCATAGGCGGCCACGGCTTCGGCAGGCTTGCCGGCCCAACTGGCGATGACGATGTGGTCGTACACCGCCTGGCGGCCTGCGCCGGGCCCTTGCTGGCGCAGCAGGGCCAGCGCCGGCTCGTAATCACCGGCCCGGGCGCGTGCGATCAGCGCGTCGTAATCATGGTCCGGGGCGGCCCATGCCAGGGCCGGCGCCAGCACCGCACAGGCCGTCAGCGCCTGCCAGCAGGGGCTGGCCGTGCGCTGGCCGGGCCGGGGCTGCCGGGCGGTCAAGGCGTGGCGGGCATCCTCGCCCCGTCGGGGCGTTCCTTTTTTCAGCATCTGAAGTACTTCCGCAGTTGCGATATGGGCGCTCGGGGCTCCGCCGGCCGGACGCGGGCAGATGCCGTGTCGCCGAATCATGCGCAGCACAAGCGCCAACGGCGCCGGCGGCGAAGGGGTTGAGCGTTCAGGTTTTCACTGCGCGGCGCCCGCTACGGGGACCTTCGCACTCGCGCTGGAGTGCATGGCTAGTACGCGCCACGCCCGTGGGGCGTGATCGCGGCGCTTCTGGTGGCACCGTCGATAGGTCGCACTTTATGGGTTTTCGGCCAATTCAACTGTCAATTACTGCAAAGGGCAGGCCACGGCGCAAGGCCTTGGCGTATTCTCTGCCGCATACCGCGCAACCGTCGTGGCGGTATGCCGACCGTCGGGCCACCCGGCACGGAACGTTTCGCGCGGCGGAGAGGGCTGCACGGCTTGCCGTGTTAGTAACAAAAAACGTCAAAGATGCGGGTATGTAACGTGTCCCCGACTGTGAATCCGGTGCAACAGATGTTCCACGCGACGGCGACCGTCCACGAGGGCGCGAAGCCGCAAAAACATGACGACTGCTTTATTTTTTCTTGTATGGGGCCTGGCGACGGCGCTGGCGCTGCCCTTGCTGTTGCCGTTCCAGGCGCGCGGCATCGCTGGCGTGCGCGCTTTCACGGCCGCCAACGGGCTGGCCGTGCTGTCGCTGCTGGCCTACGCCTCGTGCGAACTGATGCCCCCGGGCGCTTATGTGATGGTGTCCAACGCCGCCTGGCTGGCCGCGATGAGCCTGGTGTACGTGGGGGTGCGGCAGTTCTTCGGCTTGCGACCGCACGTCGGGCGTGCGGCTGCAGCCGCGGCCATCGGCGTCGTGGCGATGGCCCTGATGCTGTATGCCAGCGACAACCTGGTCGGACGCATGACGCTCTTTTCCGCCTACACCGCGGTGCTGATGGGGGCGACGGGCCGGGTGGTCTATCGCCAGCGCGGCCGTATCCAGACGCCCGGCGTGATGCTCTACGTGATGCTGTCGATATTTGGACTGGCGGCATTGAGCGCGTTGCGCGCCGTGCTGTACGGCAGCGGCTGGGTGCATGCGACGTCTTTGCTCGACCCGGCGCCATGGGGCCTGTTCTTCATCGTCTGCGGCTCGGTGGCGGTGCCGGCGCTGTTCCTGGCGCTGCTGCTGCTGATCCAGACCATGCTTTCCGAAAAGATGCAGGCCGCGCTGACCTTCGACAGCCTGACCCACGCCTATTCGCGCCGCAGCATCCTGGACGAGCTGGAACATGAATTGCAGCGCTGCGAGCGCGGCGACGGCCGGCTGGCGGTGCTGGTACTGGACATCGACCATTTCAAGTCCATCAATGACCGCCATGGCCATGCGGCGGGCGACAGCGCACTGCGTCATTTCGCCCAGGTGGTGCCCCGGGCGGTGCGTGCCAGCGATCGATTCGGCCGTCTCGGCGGCGAGGAATTCGTGCTGCTGATGTATGGCTGCGATGCCGCGCACGCGCTGGTGCAGGCACAGCGCGTGTGCGATGCGCTGCGGGATTCGCCGTTGTACCTGCAAGGGCAGGAAGTGCGCATGACCACCAGCGGCGGCGTGGCGACGTTTCAGCCGGGCGATACGGCCGATGGCATCCTGGCCCGCGCCGACCTGGCGCTGTACAAGGCCAAGGAACTGGGCCGCGACCGCATCGAGATGGCCTGGAGCGGCCGCCTGCCGGGCCGCCAGGCGGCCCGGGAAGACGGCGCCGCCACGTTGGCGGCACCGGTGCAGAGCCCTACGGCTTGAGGTGTTCGGTGAAGAACTTTTCCATCGCCTCGTAGAACTCGAACTTGTTTTCGTCGTTGTGGAAGCCGTGGCCTTCGTTGTCCTTGACCATGTATTCCACTTCGACGCCGCGCGCCTTCAGCGCCTTGACCATCTGGTCGCTTTCGTCCTTGTTGACGCGCGGGTCCTTGGCGCCCTGGGCGATGAATAGCGGCGTCTTGATCCTGTCGGCGTGCAGCGCGGGCGAGGTGGCCGCCAGGCGCGCCTTGTCGCGTTCGGGGTCGCCGACCATGTCCTGCATCTTTTCCAGCATCGGTTTCCAGTAGGGCGGAATCGACTTCATGAACGTGAACAGGTTGGACACGCCCACGTAATCGACCGCGGCGGCGTACAGGTCAGGCGTGAAGGTCACGCCTGCCAGCGTGGCGTAGCCGCCGTAGCTGGCGCCGTAGATGCCGATGCGCTTGGGGTCGGCAATGCCTTGCTGCACCAGCCATTGCACGCCGTCGGTGATGTCGTCCTGCATCTTCAGGCCCCATTGGCCGAAGCTGGCTTCCCAGAAGCGGCGGCCATAGCCGGTGGACCCGCGGAAATTCATCTGCAGCACGCAGAAGCCGCGGTTGGCCAGGAACTGCACTTCGGGGTTGTAGCCCCAGCCGTCGCGGGCCCACGGGCCACCGTGCGGATTGACGATGCACGCGAGGTTCTTGGGGTCGCGGCCGGCCGGCAGCGTCAGGTAGCCGTGGATGGTCAGGCCGTCGCGGCTTTGGTAGCTGATGGGCTGCACCCGCGCCATGTCGGCTTCGGGCAGGGCCGGGTTGATGTCGGCCAGCTTGCTGAGCGTGTCGGCGCGGGCATCGTAGATGTAGCGCGAGCCTGCGGTGCGATCGTTGTAGGCGGCGACGATGAATTTGTCTTCGTCGCGGTTGGCGCCCTGGATGGCGAACTGGTAGCCCTCGAGCTTGGCGGACAGGTTCTTGAACAGCGTTTCGGTTTCTTTGTCGAAGAACTTGAACTGCGGTTTGTCGGTCTGGTAGGACGCCACGGTCAGGACGCGGCGCTTGCGCGAGAAGCCGGCCGCGTCGAGGTCGACGGTGTCGGGGGTGAAGATCTCGTCTTCCTTGTCGGGCGCGGCCGGGTCGATGACCACCAGGCCCAGCTTGTCGCGGCCGCGGTTGGACAGGGCGTAGAACTTCTTGTCGTCGAAGGTGAAAAAGGCCGGGCTGACGCTGGTGCGGTAGTCGGTCGTGAGCAGCGGGCGGAATTCCGAGGCTTCGTTGTCGCGGTAGAGCAGGGTGGTGTTCAGGCCGTCGCTGGTGACGGCGGCGCGCACCTTGCCGGCGTGGTCGGTCTGCCAGCCCACGATGTTGCCGGGGTTCTGGGCCACCAGCACGCCGGCGCCGGTATGCACGTTGACGCGGTAGACGTCGAACACCTGCGGGTCGCGCTGGTTGTGGCTGATCAGGATGTGGTCAGGATCGTCTTCGAGATCGTCTTCGATGCTGGCGCGCACGCCTTCATACGGGGTCAGGTCGGTGATCTTGCCGGTCTTGGCGTCCACCGCCAGGACGTGGAAGTTTTCATCGCCGCCGAAGTCTTTCTGGTAGAGCACCACGTCGGGGCCCTTCCAGAAGAAATTGCTGATGTCGCGCGCGGTTTCACTGGTCAGCTTGCGGGGTTCGCCCACCGGCTTGCTGCCTTCCAGGGCCTGCACGTAGATGTTCATGCGGGGCGGCTTGCCGTCCACGCTGGTGGGCTGCATGAAGCCCAGGGTCTTGCCGTCGTCGGCCAGCCGGAAAAAGCCGCGTTCCGGGTTGCGGAAGAAGTCTTTCAGCGGGTAGATGCGGGGGGGCTGCGCGGCTTGGGCGCCCAGCGAGGCGCCGACGATGCCGGCAGCCAGAAGGGTGTGTTTCATGAATGAGAGCAAGGCGAACCTCCGACGGATGCAGCCGGCTGCACTTGCCGCCGGACTCATCGATAATGCCATAGCCGCGCCCGGGGTGTCGAACCACCGGGTGACCGAATTGTCCCGCCGGGAGCGGTCCCCGGGATTGCCTTGTTTGCGGGATAATCGCGGCTATCAATCTGGAGAAACACATGGTTAGGAATCTGGTCGCGGTGTCGGTGCTGGCCCTGGGCCTGGCGGGCTGCTCGCTCGGCATCTCGCAAGACAGCGCGTCGCCGCACAGCGAATTCAAGGCGCCCGTGAACTACAAGGACGCCTACGCCACCGTCGTGCGCCAGGCCAATGCCTGCCTGCGCAGCACCGACAACGCGTATCGCGTGGTGTCCAACCTGGACGAAAGCACGCAATCGGGTTTGGTGCGGGTGCTGGCCCCCTATACCGACAACGAAATGACCCGCGTCGACCTCAAGGCGGCGGGCCCCCAGACCACCGACACCCGCATCGTGGTGTGGGGCAAGGGCACCTGGGACGCGGCCGCGATGCGCGCCATGCAGGACGCGATCTACTACAACCTGACGTCGTGCTCGTCCTACATGCCGCTGGACCCGCGTCCGCCGGTCAAGCCTTCTCGCGATTTGGGAAAGTAAGCCCCCACGCTGCGCGCTTTGCGCTTGCTGCCCCCCAAGCAACTGTGTTTCCAGTCAAGCAGCCTGAAGGTGCAATTGGCTGTTCCATGGTTGCTGGGAGCGGGCCATGGCGTTCAGGATTCGTAGCAGCTTGTGCGAGCAAGCGACCAGAGCGACCTTCTTGGGTTTGCCGGCCGCCAGCAGACGATCGTAGAACGCCTTAATAACGGGGTTGAACCTCACCGCGCTGAGCATGGCCATATGCAGCGTGCAACGCACTATGCTGCGTCCGCCCCATATGTGGCGTTTGCCCCGTGACTTGCCTGAATCGTGGTTCAACGGTGCTAGGCCGGCCAGCTTGGCCGCTCGGGCCCCACTGATCGTTCCCAGCTCAGGCATAAATGCCAACAAGGTGGCGCAGGTCGTAATTCCGACCCCTTTTATCGCTTCAAAGCGCTTGGTCTGATCTTTGAAGTGGGTGTCCAGGTGCCCATTGATATCCTTATCCAGCTTGGATATCTGGGCATCGAGTGTCTTAATGACTGCTCGGATGCTGTCTTTAAGAACTCGGACCGCCCCGGTTAGGCGGTTCTTCTCGGCAGTGCGCATGACCATCAATTGTGCGCGACGCGTCACGAGCGCCTGCAACACCTCGACCTGCTCATCCGGTGGAGCAAACTGCACACCGACCTGGTCTGCCTTGCCAGCCAAGGTCTGGGCATAGTGCGCCAAGGCCACGGCATCAATCGCATCGGTCTTAGCCAAATGGCCCAGGCTACGCGCAAACTCGCGTGCCGCCCGCGGGTTGGCCACCGCGACCGGTAGACCATGCTGAAGCAGGTAGCACGCCAATGCTCGCTCCAGCCCCCCAGTCGCTTCGACCACGATCAGGCCAATGCGCTTGCCCTTGATCGCCTCACAAAAGGCACTGAACCCGGCTTCGTCATTGCTCGCCTCATGGGTACCCCTCACTCCATGCAAGCTCCAGACGAAATCCTTCTGGGCCATATCCACGCCTACAAAATCTACGACTTCGGTGCTGTCTTGGCTAACCATCGCGTCTGTCATGTCCCATCCTTGCAACATTCGAACTTGTCTTCGGGTAACTGTTCGGGCTTAGTGACAAACACGGCGGACTGTACGCCCCAATGCTCGGGGACGAGCTCTAGGCTCAAAGGGGGAACGGGCTGTACAGGGCCGGTCAAACGAACTTCATACCCAACACGTCAAAGCATACAAGGGGGCTACCCGGCCTTCGGGCGGCCGTGCGGCCGGGGGGGCTGTTCTAGCAAGCGCTATTGATTCTGGCGAAGGATTAATCGCCGCCGGGCCGGCGGCGGATGATCTTGAAGGTGGCGGTGGCGCGGGCGACGAGTTCACCGTCGGCGCGGCGGATGTCGCCTTCGCAGAAGGCGATGGATGCGCCGCGGCGCAGGCAGCGGGCCTCGATGATCAGGTCGCCGGTGGCGGGCGACAGGAAGGTGGTGTTCATGTCGATGGTGGCCATGCCTTCGGTGGCGTCGGCCGAGCCGCGGGCGGCGGCGCTGAGGGTGAAGTCCAGCACGCTCATCAGGGTGCCGCCGTGCACGTCGCCGCGGCTGTTGGTCAGGTCCTGTCGCCAGGGCAGCGTGGTGCGGGCGTAGGCCGGCGCGATGCTCTCGGGCACGAGGCCCAGAAAACTCATGAAGGGAATCGCCAGGCCGAAATACTCACCCGGGGCGGGGGTTGCGGTTGCAGTCATGGAAGCGGTGTGCGGGAAAGGAATAAGACAGGAATTTGCCGGTCATAATATCCACTTTTCCGGCGCGCGCATGGCTTGGCACCCCCCAGGTGTCCGGCAAGCGTCCAGTGGGCATTCGATAGTGTTCGTTGATCGAACCCGTTGCGTGGTCCGCGCCCGTTTTGCCTGCAACCGTTTTGCCCCATGAGCGAGCCCAGCCGCAAGATCGTACACATCGACATGGACGCGTTCTACGCGTCGGTGGAACAGCGCGACAACCCCGACCTGCGCGGCAAGCCGGTGGTGGTGGCCTGGACCGGACCGCGTTCGGTCGTGTGCGCCGCGTCGTACGAGGCGCGCCGCTTCGGCGTGCATTCGGCCATGTCGGCCATCCGCGCGCAGCGGCTCTGTCCGCAGGCGATCTACGTGCCGCCCGATTTCAACCGCTACCGCGACGTCTCGCGCCAGATCCGCCAGATCTTTGCCCGCCATACCGACCTGATCGAGCCCTTGTCGCTGGACGAGGCCTACCTGGACGTGACCGTCAACAAGCTGGGCCTGCCGTCGGCCACCGAAGTGGCGCAGGTGATCCGCCAGCAGATCCGCACCGAAACCGGCCTGACTGCGTCGGCGGGCATCGCGCCCAACAAGTTCCTGGCCAAGATCGCGTCTGACTGGAACAAGCCCGACGGCCAGTTCGTGATTCGCCCCGCCAAGGTGCTCGATTTCCTGCAGCCGCTGCCGGTGCGCAAGGTGCCGGGCGTGGGCAAGGTGACGCAGGCGCGGCTGGAACAACTGGGCATCCATACCGTGGGCGACCTGGCCACGCACGGGGCCGAAGAACTCGAACACTATTTCGGCCGCTACGGGCGCCGCCTGTACGAGCTGGCCCGGGGCATCGACGAGCGCGAAGTGCAGACCGACCAGCCGCTGCAGCAGGTGTCGGCCGAAACCACGTTTTCGGAAGACATCCGGCTGGACGCGCTGGGCGATGCCATCGACCGCATGGCGGCCAAGGTCTGGGACCAGGCGCTGAAAAAAGGCGCGCTGGGACGCACGGTGGTGCTCAAGCTCAAGACCGACCGTTTCCGCATCCTGACGCGCAGCCAGACCAGCCCCAATCCGCCGTCCTCGGCGGCCGAACTGGCGGCGGTGGCGCGGCTGCTGTGCGAGCGAGTCGAATTGCCGGCCGATACGCTGTACCGGCTGGCCGGCGTGGGCATGAGCAATTTCGCCGACCCCGCCGAGCAATCGCGTCAGCCGGATCTATTCGGCGGGGCGTTCTAGCGGGGGGCGTGCTCGAGCGGAGCGCTGCTGAATCCGTGTATGCGTCCGGGTATGCGTCCGTGCATGCGGAATCAGCGCATGCTGAATCGGGCTACGCCGGGTCCAGCTCGCGCTTGATGGAATTGTGCTTGATGGCCTTGCGGCAGCGCGCGATGTAGGCCTTGTCCCGCGAGGCCAGCCCCAGTTCCAGTAGCAGCCAGTCGCGCAGCCGCGCATCGCCGTGCTTGAGCTTGGGGTTCATGGCGTCGACGCGTTCGAACAGCGCATCGAATTGCGCGGCATCGGCCGCATCGGCCGCGTTTTTCTGCTGGCGGCAAAACGCGGGCACCAGGAACGCCAGGCCGTCGCCGCTGTCGGCGGTGGCCAGGTCGGGGTATGCGGCCAGCGCGGCCTGCACCGCCGGGTATTGCCCGGCGTCCACGACCGGCTGCAGGGCATATTCGCGGCTGGCCGGGCCGATGCGCTTGTGCGCGCACAGGTCCAACGCAGCCTGCAGCCCGTCGCGTGCACTGACGGCGGCCACCAGCCGGCTCTTGATGATGGCGATGTCGTCGCGTTCGGTGCGTGTGTTGCACTGGGGCAGCAGTTTCAGGGCGGCAGCGGCGTCACCGTGGTCGGCGGCGTCGCGCAGCAGGATGCGGTAGCCCTGGTAGCGGTTGTCTTCTTCGCGAAAGATGTGGGTGGTACGCAGCTGCTGGATGTAGGGTTCGACGGCTGCGGCGCGGGCGGCCTGGCCGGCGCCGTCTTGCGCGGCCAGGGCCAGCGCGTCTTCGATGATGTGCAAGGTGACGTGATTGAAGACGATGTCGTCTTGCAGCCCGGCCACGGCCTGCGCCATGCCGGCGGGCGACAGGCGCGCGGCCTGGAACAACAGGTACAGGCAGCGGGGGTAGTCCAGCGCGCCGTCGGCGTCGGGTCGGCTGGAATGATGGCTGCCGCGCCACAGGCCCAACGTGACCTTGCGCGCTTCGCGGTAGGCCAGCGGGGAGCCGCCGCCGCAACCCCAGCCGTAGCCGTTGTCGGGCGCGGCGGCCAGGCCCTCGACGACCGGCGCAATGGCGTCAGACAGGCGGCGCAGGGCGTCCGGGTCTGCCTTCAGCGGATCGGCAAGGGTGGTGTCGTAGCGGGATTCGAAATGCCGGCGGCCAATATTGATGGCCTCGACACAGTCGCGCATCGCCCCGCGCCAGGGCGGGGCGACGGCGTCCAGCGCGATGGCGCTGGCGGGCGGCTTCAGGCGAGCCGCCCTTTGACTTGCTGCGACAGCGCGGTCATGTCGGCGCGGCCAGCCAGCGATTGCTTGAGCAGGGCCATGACCTTGCCCATGGCCGGCGCGCCGGTGACGCCCTGGGCGGCCACTGCGGCCAAGGCGGCGTCGATGGCGGCGGACACTTCTTCAGGCGTGGCGGCCTGCGGCAGGAATTCCTGCAGCACGACCAGTTCGGCCTTTTCCTGTTCCGCCGTTTCGGTGCGGCCGGCCTGCTCGAACGCGGCGATGGATTCGCGGCGTTGCTTGACCTGCTTTTCGATGATGGCGGTGATTTCGGCGTCGGTCAGGTCGCGGCGCTCGTCCACTTCTTTTTGCTTCACTGCGGCCAGCAGGAAGCGCAGGGTGGCAAGGCGTTCGCTCGCCTTGGCGCGCATGGCGTCCTTGACGGCGTCGGACAGGCGGGTCTTGAGCGTAGCGGAGCTCATGGGGGAACCTTTGTGTGGTGTTGCGGCAAAGGGCAAGTTTAACCGGCCCGGGGTCAACGGTGGGGAGCGGTCATCCGCGGGGCGGCGCCCCGCAGGGCAGCCGGAGGCGGGTGCCCCCGGACAACCGTCATTTCACGTTGCTCAGGTCGCCGCGCAGGGCGACGCCCGCCACGGTGGCGCCGGCGTGGCATTCGTAGTTGGTCTTGTTGCGGTACTCGTTCTTGCGGTAGTAGCTGACGATGTTGGTGACCGCGTTGGCGCCGGCCGTCTTGGCGGCCTCGTGCAGGGCGATGACGGCCGATTGGGCGACCCACAGGCAAGCTTCTTCGTCTGACTTGCCGGCGGCGTTGGTCTTGCGGTTGGTGACCACGCCGGCTTGCACGACCTTGCCTGCGGGGCCGGTGCCGGCCAGGTAGAACTTGACGCTGCCGTCGATCTTGCCGGCGGCCCGGGCGCCGTCGACGGCCGCCTGCAGCGGCAGGTAGACCGAGGTGTCCCGGGCCAGCGCGGGGGCCGAGCAGGCCAGCGACAGGGCCAGGGCGCCAAACAGCTTATGGGAGACGTTCATGGATTGCGTTCCAGGTTGGGGGGGAGCCGGGTCCTCAAGGCCAGCGGCGGAATATCAGCGACGTATTGATGCCGCCGAAGGCGAAGTTGTTGTTCATGACGTATTCGTGGCTCATGCGGCGGCCTTCGCGCAGGTAGTCCAGGTCGCCGCAGCGCGCATCGACGTGCTGCAGGTTGAGCGTGGGCGCGTACCAGTCGTTGCGCATCATTTCGATGCTGAACCAGGACTCCAGCACGCCGCAGGCGCCCAGCGTATGGCCCAGGTAGCTTTTCTGCGAGCTGATCGGCATGCGCGCCCCGAACAGGCCGTGGGTGGCCTGGGTTTCGGCGATGTCGCCCTGCTCGGTGGCGGTGCCGTGGCCGTTGACGTAGCCGATGGCATCGGGCGCCAGGCCAGCATCGGCCAAGGCCATTTCCATGGCGATGCGCATGGTGCGGGCCTCGGGCCGGGTGATGTGGGTGCCGTCGGAATTGCTGCCGAAACCGACGATTTCCGCATAGATCCGGGCCCCGCGAGCCTGGGCGTGTTCCAGCGATTCCAGCACCAGCATGCCGCCGCCTTCGCCGATGACCAGGCCGTCGCGGTCGCGGTCGTAGGGGCGCGGGGTCAGTTCGGGCGTGTCGTTCTTCTGGCTGGTGGCGTACAGGGCGTCGAACACCAGCGCTTCGCTGGGGCACAGTTCTTCGGCGCCGCCTGCCAGCATCAGGTCCTGGCGGCCGTAGCGGATGGCTTCGAAGGCATAGCCGATGCCCTGGCTGCCCGACGTGCAGGCGCTGGACGTCGGGATGATGCGGCCCTTCAGTTCGAAGAAGATGCCGACGTTGGCCGCGGTGGTGTGCGGCATCATGCGCACGTAGGAGTTGGCGTTCAGGTCGTCGGTGACGCCGTTGAGCAGCATGTTGCCGAACGCGCGGATTTCGGCGGTGCTGCCGATCGACGAGCCGCAGGCCACGCCCATGCGGCCGTCGGCGATGATCGGGTCGCCGAGCAGGCCGGCGTCGTCCAGCGCCATTTCGGCGGCGCGCACGCTCAGCTGCGACACGCGGCCCATGCTGCGCAATTGCTTGCGGGTCCAGTGCGCGGGCACGTGAAAGTCTTCGATGGGGCCGCCCAGGCGGGTGTTCAGTTCGGTGTAGCGCGACCAGTCGGGCATGATCCGGATGGCGCTGCGGCCGGCCTGGAACGCTTGCTGGATGGTGGGCCAGTCAGACCCCAACGCGCTGATGCCGGCCATGCCGGTGATGACGACGCGTTTCATCAGCACAGACCTCCGTTGACGGCGATGACCTGGCGCGTGATGTAGGCGGCACCGGGCGACATCAGGAATGCGACGGTGGCCGCGACCTCTTCGGGGCGGCCCATGCGCTGGGCGGGAATGGCTTTCAGGATTTCGTCCACGGGTACGTGTTCATCGATCATGTCGGTGTCGATCAGGCCGGGGGCCACGCAATTGACGGTGATCTGGCGCTTGGCCAGTTCCACCGCCAGGGCCTTGGCGGCGCCGATCAGGCCGGCCTTGGATGCGCTGTAGTTCACCTGGCCGCGGTTGCCGATCAGGCCCGAGACGGACGCCATGCAGACCACCCGGCCGGGGGCGCGGCGGCGAATCATGGGCATGGCCAGCGGGCTGAGCACGTTGTAGAAGCCATCCAGGTTGGTGCGCAGCACCTGGTCCCAGTCGTCGCCGGTCAGGGCGGGAAAGGCCCCATCGCGGGTCAGCCCGGCGTTGAGCACGACGCCGTAGTAGGCACCGTGGGCCTCGATGTCGGCCTGCAGCGCGGCGGCGCACTGGTTGCGATCGGCCACGTCGAATTGCAGCACGCGTGCCTGGCGGCCGCGGGCAGCGATTTCCGCCTGCACGGCATCGGCCTGGGCGCGTTGCTGGCGGCAGTGCAGCACCAGGTCATGGCCGGCGTCGGCCAGGGCCAGTGCGATGGCGCGGCCGATGCCGCGGCTGGAGCCGGTGACGAGTATGGGGGCGGCGCTCATTGGGGCGAATCTTCCTGGATGAAAACGGTGGGGTCCTGGGGCTGGTAAAGGTTCAGCCGGGCGGCTGCCAGCAGGCGGTTGCCGTGGTGCAGTTCGCATTCGAAGATGCTCATGCCGACGTCGTCGATGAAGCCGCGCTTGATCGGGATGGTCAGGACGGCGCCCGCCGGGAGGGTGTCGGCGTGGCATTCATAGCGGCGCGTGCCAAGCAGAAAGCCCAGCTTGACCTCGGTGCCGGCCAGGCGGGCCTGGCAGCCTGCCCAGGCGCCGACGGCCTGGGCCATCAGTTCCAGGCCCAGCCACGGGGGCAGCGAGCCGTCGGGCAGCGAGTAGGGGCAGGGCCTGACCACGGCGCGCGCGGTGAGGCTGTCGGCGTCATGCGCCAGCACCTCGTCGATGAGGATCATGTTGCCTGCGTGCGGCAGCAGGCTGGCGATGGGCCAGTCGCTCGTCATGATGGCGTCCCCAGGATCAGGCTGGCATTGTTGCCGCCGAAGGCGAATGAATTGCTCATGGCGACGCGCGGCCGGCCCGCGGCGTAGCGGTGCTGCGCGGTGGAGAAATCCAGCATGGGCAGGGCCGCGTCCGCCTGGCCGTCCCACACGTGAGGCAGCAAGCGGCCGTCGGCATTGGCCGGCGCCAGCGTGATCCAGGCCAGCGCGGCCTCGAGCGCGCCGGCGGCGCCCAGGGTGTGGCCGGTCAGGGGCTTGGTGGAGGCGCACGGCACACCTTGCGGGAACAGCGCATGCACGGCCAGGCTTTCCATGGCGTCGTTGTGCGGGGTGCCGGTGCCGTGCAGGTTGACCCAGCCGACGTCGGCGGGCGCCATGCCGGCAGACCGCAGGGCGGCGCGCATGGCTTGCAGTGCGCCGGCGCCGGTGGGGTCGGGCGCGGACATATGCCACGCGTCGGAACTGGCGCCGCCGCCCAGCAGCGCGACCGCCTCGTCGTCGGCGGGCTCGCGCTGCATCAGGAACAGCACGCCGGCCTCGCCGATGTTGATGCCGCGGCGATTGGCCGAGAACGGCAGGCACAGGGCTTCGTCCACCGCATCCAGGGTGGCGAAGCCGTTGATGGTCAGGCGGCACAGCGTGTCGGCGCCGCCGCAGACCACGGCGTCGGCCAGCCCCAGGGCCAGCAGGCGCCGCGCGGACAGCAGCGCCCGGGCGCTGGACGTGCAGGCCGTGGACAGGGTGTAGGCCGGGCCGGTGGTGCCCAGCCACTCGGCCAGGAAGGAGGCGGGCGAGGACAGGGCCTGGCGTCGGTAGTCGTAGCGGGCAGGCCAGGCGCCATCGGCCGCCAGGGCGCGAAACGCGGGTGCGTTGTCGTTGACGCCGGATGTGCTGGTGCCCAGCACGACGGCTACCCGATGCGCGCCGTGGCGGGCCACGGCAAGGCGCAGTTGCGGTTCGATCTGGCTGGCGGCGGCCAACAGCAGTTGGTTGTTGCGGCTGTGGTGCTGCGCCGGGAGGGTATCGGGGAGGGCGGGCAGGGGGGGGGCGCAGACGCCCAACGTGAGCGTGCGGCCGTTGACCCAGCCCGTTTGCCGGCGCATGCCGCCGGTGTCGCCGGCCAGGGCGGCGCGGGCCACGGCGTCAACGCCGGCGCCCAGCGCGCAGACCACGCCCGGGGTGCTCAGCCAGGTATTCATGGTTGCTCCTTGAGCGGCGCGACATGCCAGGTGTTGCCGTCGGCATCGCGGATGTCGAGTTGGCCGGTGGTGGCGCCCTGCGGCCAGCGCACCGTCCAGCGCACCTGGCCGCGTTGCAGCAGCTCGCGCTGCACGACCCCATCGGCCGCGCGGCTGGCGCGCCAGGCGCCGGCGCCGTAGGCGGCGTCGAGGTCGGCTTCGGGCGTCCAGGCGAACACCAGCGCGGCGAACAGGTTGCGCGCCTGGGCGTTGGGCCGGATGAAACCGTCGTTGCGCCAGCGACCGTCTTCGAGCATCTGGCGCGCCTGCGGCACGCCCATGGGGTCGAACAGCGACCAGCGCGTGGCGCCGGCCTCGCGCTGCACCACCAGCAACGTGTCCTGCACGGGCTGGCCTGGGCGGGATTGCGCCACGTGCAATTGGCGAGGCAGGTCGAACGGCGCCAGCCGCGCGGGCACGGGCGGTGCGCCGGCGCACCCGGCCAGCAGCGCCAGCGCCAGCAGGGCCGAGGCGCCGTGGCGGGCGGCGCGCGCCAGCGTTGCAGTGGGAAAGAAGGACGGTGTCATGGGCAGGTCAGGCGGGCGCGGGCTGGGCGCCGGATGCGCGGCAAAGTTCGCTCAGCATGCGCAGACGGCGCTGCGGACTGGCCACGAACGGGTTGGCCGGATCCCAGGCGTAGCCGGCCAGGATGGAGCTGATCATGCGGCGGATCTCGGGTTGGGCGCCTTCATAGAAGACCACATCCTGGAATTCGCCGCTGTACCAGCCTTGGACGTAGGCGCGGAAGGTCTCGACACCCACCATCAGCGGGTCGGCGAAGTCGGCCTGCCAGTCGACCGTTTCGCCGCCCAGCTGGCGGTGCAAGGCGTCGGCGGCCAGCTTGGACGAGCGCAGGGCGATGGTGACGCCGGACGAGAACACCGGGTCCAGGAATTCGGCGGCGTTGCCCAGCAGGGCAAAGCCCGCGCCGTGCAGCCGCGTGACGCTGGCCGAATAGCCGCCGATGGTGTTGGCGGGCGTGTCCCACACCGCATTGCGCAGCACCCGCTTCAAATTGGGAGCGGCCTCGGCCATGGTGCGCAGCGTGGTCATCAGGTCTTCGTCGGGGCCGCCGAACAGGTCTTGTCCGCCCACCACGCCGAACGAGCAGCGGCCGTTCGAGAACGGAATCAGCCAGTACCAGATGCCGTTTTGTTCGGGGTGCACGCTGATCAGTATCTTTTCGCGGTCAAAGCCGGCGTCGTCGATGCGGTCTTCGAGGTGGGTGAAGATGGCTTTGCGCGGCGGCATCGACGATGGCCGCTCCAGGTCGAGCAGGCGCGCCAGCACGCGGCCGTAGCCGCTGGCGTCCAGCACGAACCGGCTGCGCACCTGGTATTGGCTGCCGTTGGCGCCGCGCACGTCCAGCAGCGGACCATCGCCCGAGAAATCGGCGGCGGTCACTTCCTGCAGATAGCGCACTTCCACGCCCTGGCGCGCGGCGTCGTCGGCCAGCACCTTGTCGAACTGGGCCCGCTGCACCTGGAAGGTGGTGCCGGGGCCCGGAGTGAACTTGTCGCGGAAATCGAAGTAGGTATATTGCTCGCCGCGGGCAAAGGCGGCGCCGTTCTTGACCTGGAAGCCGGCGGCCTGCACGGCCGGCATCATGCCGGCTTCCTCGACAAATTCCAGGCAGTGGGCCAACAGGCTTTCACCGATGGAAAAGCGCGGGAACTGCTGGCGTTCGAGCATCAGGACGTCATGCCCCTGGCGCTTGAGCAGCGCGGCGGCCACTGCCCCGGCGGGGCCTGCCCCGATGACAACCACTTCCCGATGTTCCATGCCGGATGTTTCCTTTGAGAATCGATAGAAAGAATGATGGATTCAGGGCGTTGCAGGAGGCCGGATCCACGGCGCCCACAGCAGCGAGAACCCCACGCCCAGCGCCACCGCCATGCCGAAATTGGCGATGGCGGGGGTACTGCTGACGGCCAGCAGGCCGAACGACAGGAAGGTGGTGAGCGCACCCAGCACGATGCCCACCAGGCTGGCCGCCGCACCGGCGACCCGCTCGTACATGAAGATGGCGTAGTCCACGCCGATGGCCGACACGAGCAGCAGCCCGAACAGGCTGAACAACGTAAGGGGTTGTCCCAGGTAGCCCAATGCGGCCAGGCTGCAGGCCGTGGCCGCCAGCGGCACGGCCAGGATGCGCCAGGTGGCTGCGCGGCCCAGCGTCAGGCACAGCAGCAGCGCCGCAACGCCGTACGACAGCAGCTTGAGTTCGGCGGCCTCGATGCGGGTGGCGGTGAACATGCGGTTCAGTTCGCCGCTGCGGTCCACCAGCGTGACGCCGGGCGTGGACTGCGCGATGGCGGCCAGGGTGGCAGGGTCGCGCAGCCCCAGCAGGGTCACCATGCCGGCGGCTTCGCCGCCCTGCTGACCCAGCCATAGCGGACGCCAGCGTTCGCCGACCTGGCCCTGCACGGCCGCGTCCAGCGTGACGGGCGACAGGGCCGCCAGCGCCTGAAGTTCCTGCTTGATGGCGTCAAATGGCACGCCGATATCGGTCAGCGCCTGCCAGGCCTGGGGCGTGCTGGCCAGACGGGTCAGCGCGGCGGCAGCGGCCTGTTGATCGGCAATGGGCGCCACGCGTTGGCTGAGCGCGTTGTAGGCCTGCAGGCCGCCGGCGGCGATCTGCGTATCCAATTGGCGCGCGATCTGCGCTTGCCGGCGCAGCAGCTCGTCCGGATCCTTGGCCCGCACCAGGAAGAACTGGCTGGTCGGCATGAAGCCGGTGATCTCGCCGATCTGGCGCGCCTGCTGCAATAGCGGCGCGGGCAGGGCCAGCCATTGGCGCAGGTCGTCCTGGATGTTCAAGCGGCTGATGCCGCCGGCCGTCACGGCGGCCAGCAGCAGCGCGCCGGCCCCCAGCACGCCGCGGCGGCCGGCCAGGCGTTCGCGCGCGGCCAGCGCGGTCTGGGCGAAACGCAGCAGCGGCGGCCAGGGTCGGGGGCGGAAGTCGCGCAGCCAGGCGGGCAGTTGGCACACGGTGCAGGCATAGGCGCCCAGCAGGCCGGCGGCGGAAAACACCGCGGTCTGCGTCAGCGCGGGAAAGGGCGTGAACGCCAGCGCCACGTAGCCGACCAGGCTGGCCGCCAGGCTGATGGTCAGGCCGGGCAGTACGCGGCGCAAGGCCGGCCACGCGCGCCAGTCGGGCATGCCGTAGCTTTTGCCCAGCCAGTGCAGCGGGAAATCGACCGCCACGCCGATCAGGCTGGCCCCGATCACCAGGGTCAGCACGTGGATGGAGCCGAACGCGGCGACGCAGGCGACGGTGCCGGCGAGCAGCCCCACGACCACGGGCGCCAACGCCAGCAGTGCGTGCCAGCGGCGCAGCGCCAGCAGCAGCACCAGCACGATGCCGGCGACCGATACGCCGCCGATCCAGCCGCTTTCGGCCACTGCCTGGGCACGCCCGGCCGCGGCGTACAGCGCGCCGCCGGCCACCAGCAGGTCGGCGCCCGTGGCGGCCAGCGCCTGGCGATCCTGTGCGATCTGCGCGGCGATGCGCGCCGGCGCATCGCTGTCGAATGCATCTTCACGCGTGGTGGCGCGCACCAGCACCCAGGCGCGGCCAGCGTGCTCGGCCTGCAGTGTGCCCGTGGCCACGTCGTACTGCACCGCACCGCCGGGGCGCAGCGCCTGTTCGCCCAACCGGGTCAGGCCGAGCAGGTCCTGGTTGACCGGCACCGCGCCGGATGACGAGAAGGGGTCGACCAATTCGCGTGCGCGGCGCCGGGCAAAGGCAGGCGTGTCTTCGAGCAGTTGCTGGCGCTGTGCCGCGGGCAGCAGGGCCAGGCGGTTGGCCAGCAGTCGAGCCCGCAGTTCGGGCAGATCCACGTCCACGTCGACCAACGCCGAATCGAACAGGCCGCTTTGCTGCCAGCGCTGCGCCAGCAGCCGCGCGGGGGCCGCGCTGTCGCCATCCTTGGCGGCGGCCACCAGCGCGACCAACTGGCGGCTGAGGGGCTCCTGGATGCGGGCTTCGGCGAGCTGACGCGTGGCGTCAGCTCGCGCCTGCGGCACCAGGTCCATCAGATTGGCAGAGACCGGCCAGCCGTGGCGGCACTGCCAGGCCCCCAGGCACAGCAGCAGCAACACCCCCAGCTTGAACAGCCGCGGCAGCCAGCGCTCAATCGGCAAAGGCACGTTGCTCCTCGGGCGTCAGCGCGTCGGCGGCCACGGCGTCGGTCATCTGCAGCACGCTGCGGTCCCCTTGCACTTCGCGCAACTCGATGCGGTCGACCAGCTTGCCGCCGTTGATCTGGATGTTCTCGAAGATCTGGCGCAGCAGCACCGAGCGCGGCAACAGCATCAGTTGCCAGGCGTCGGCGCTGCCGGTCAGGGTCAGGTCGAAGTTCTCGCGCAGGCCGCTGGTGTCGCCCGCCAGCACCGAGAGGAACAGGCGATTTTCGCGGCCGGCGCCGGTGTGTTGCGGCAGCGCCTGCCAGGCGCCGTCGGCGCCGCGTCGCGCGATGCCGTCGGCGCTGATGCGCAGGTCCTGGGCGATGGGGCTGCGCAGCAGCCACAGCAGGCCACGACCGTTGGCCAGGGTGAAGTCGCCGCGGCTGGTCAGGGGCTGTGGCAGCGAGCGCAGGAACTTCTGCTGCACGAAATGCCCCCGCACGATGGGGGTGGCGCGCAGTTGCTGTTGCAGGTCGTCCAGGGTGAAGGCGTGGGCGACCCAGGGGAAGACGGCCAGGGCCAGGCTGAGCAGCAGGCGCCGCGCCAGCCGATCCGCAATGCAGATCAGCAGGAGGTTCAGCGGGCGGGCCGGCAGAAGGTGGGACAAGCGAGTCATGCCGTGTGCTCCGGAGCGTCGAGGTCAAGCTTGCGCTGCACCGCGTCCACCAGGGCGGCGGGCGAGGTCAGTTGCATTTCGCGGCTCTGCATGCAGACGGCCACCTGCACCGAACTGGCCCGGGTCAGGCGCTGGCCGCTGGCGGCCTCGCGGACGAGGTAGTTGATCTTCAGGCGATGTTCCCATTCGACCAGCTCGGCGCGCACGACCAGGCGCTGGCCGAACTGGGCAGCATGGGCATAGCGCAATTGCAGGTCGATCACCGGCCACACATAGCCGCTGGCACGCATGGCGTCGTAGCCGTATCCCAGGCTGTCCAGCAGCGCGCAACGCGCTTCTTCCAGGTATTTGACGTAATGGCCGTGCCAGACGACGTCCATCGCGTCGACGTCGTAGAAAGGCACCCGGATTTCGACCTCCGCGCCCAGGGCGCCACGTTTACGCATCGTCTTTCCAGAAGGGGTAGAAGTTGAACCATTGCAGCGGCGCCTGGCGGCAGTGCGCGCCCAGGCGGTCGGCGTAGCGCTGTGCCCAGCCGGCGATCTGCGCCTGGCGTGTGGCGCGCGTCCATTCGATGCCGTCGCACAGGCGTTCCATGGCCACGCGGTAGCGCGCGCCGTGGCGGGTGCAGAACAGCAGGTTGACGGGGCAGCGCAGCAAGCCGGCCAGCAGCCAGGGGCCTTGCGGCAACAGCGCCGCGGCCCCCAGCAGGTCGACTTCGGTGCTGCGGTCGCCGGTCAGCGGCACGCGGTCTCCGGCGATGGCCAACCACTCGCCGCGATCCAGGCGTTGGGCCAGGTCGAGCATGACGCCGGCATCCAGTTCGCTGACCTGGATCATCCGCAGACCGCCACCGGCTTCGTCCAGCAGTCGGCCGAAGTGGACAGCGTGCTTGGTGTGCACCAGCACGTTCAGTTTCAGCCGGCCGGATTTTTCGGCCAGCGCGCGGCACACTTCCAGGTTGCCCAGGTGCGAGCCCACCAGGATCTGGCCGCGTCCCGTGCCCATCTGCGCATGCAGCGCGTCGGGGTCGGTGATGTCCAGGTCGGCGTACGTGACCTTGCCTTGCCACACGTCCAGCTTGTCCAGCAGGGCCTGGGCGAATGCCAGGTATTGGCGGTAGACGGGAAAGGACTTGGGCAGCGGCGTGGCCAGGCCGCCGGCGGCGATCAGCCGGCGCTGGTAGGCAGCAATGGCGCGGCGCGCGCGGGGGCCAAACGTATAGAAATACAGCACGACGACCCACACCACGGGCGCCACGGCGCGGCGGCCGATGCGGCGGGCGGCCCAGGCGGTCAGGCGCAGCAGCAGGGGGCTGCCGCGTTCGGGCTGGTCGGCCCAGTGCCGATCGGCGGCGCTCATGGGCGTACGCCTTTGCTCAGCCGGCGCAACAGCAGGGCGGGCGAGCGCGCCAGCATGCCGAAGAACAGGCGAGCGTGCATGCGGCTGATCAGGACGTTGTCGCGCAGCGCCTTGAAATGCGATACCCCGCCTTCGGGGTACACCACGCGCGTCGGCAGCCAGGTCATGGGCACGCCGCGCCAATGCAGCCGCACCAGGATGGCGATGTCGAAGTCCATGCGGCAGCCCACCCGCACGTCGTCGATGACCCTCAGCACGGCATCCAGCGGATAGACGCGAAAACCGCACATGGCATCGGGAATGTCGAGCGACAAGGTATTGATCCAGACCCACACCCGGGTCAGCCAGCGGCCGTACAGACGGCTGCGCGGCACATCGTCGCCATACACCGGGGCGCCGCAAATGACCGCCTGGGGCTGGGCCCGCGAGGCCTGCAAGAATGCGGCGGTATCGGTCAGGGCGTGCTGGCCGTCGGCGTCGACCTGCAGCGCATGGCTGTAGCCCAGGCTGCGGGCGGCGCGCAGGCCGTCCTGTACCGCGGCGCCCTTGCCGCCGTTCTGTGGGCGGCGCACCAGGTGGGTTTTCTGCAGGGCGGCCAGTGTGTCCAGCACCGTGGCGCATTCGGGTGCCGATCCGTCGTCCACCAGCACGCAGGGCAGGCCCAGCGCCGCCAGTTGCGCGTGCACGGCGGCCACGGTGGCGCCGTGGTTGTAGACGGGAATGACCGCGCAGAGCTTATGCGGCGCCATGACCGCTTCCGTGCAGCACGCGGCCGGACGAGCAGGGCGCGCCGTCCAGCGTGTAGGCGAAATAGAGCTTCTGCTTGCCGGCATCCCAGCGCAGCGCCAGTTCGGCCACGTCGCCGGGCCGCAGCAAGCGTTGGAATTTCAGGGCTTCCATGCCTGCAAAATGCAACGCGGGCTGCAATTCACGCTGCGCCAGCGACAAGGCCCAGGTGATTTGCGCCACGCCGGGCACGACCGGCGCGGTCGGGAAGTGGCCACTGAAATACGCCAGGTCGCAGGGAATCTCGATGCGGTAGCGGCGTTCGTCGGCGTTGTCGGTGGGAAGGCCGTCGGCCACCGGGTGCAGCGGGCGCTCGCCTGCCGCAACGTCGAAGTCCGCCTGCGGCATCTTGCCCTGTGCGTTCCAGGGCAATTGGCGCAGCAGCCGCCAACTGCGGGGAATGGCCACCGAATCGACGCCTGCCGCCAGATGTCGGCGCAACGCGTCGACCACGCTGCGGCGCCCCTGGTTGCGCAGCGCATGCAACCCGACGGCGGACAACGCCACCAGGGCGGTCAGGCGCAGTGCGCCCGTGGGCCGGCCCACGCGTGCCTCGGCCACGAACGGGTGGCGCGCCAGGGTGTGTTCGATCATCGGCAGCGCAACGCGCTTTTCTTCGATCTTGACGATGCGGTCCAGGCGGCCCAGCAACTGGAAGCCGCCCTCGGCAAGCTCGGCGCCATCGGCGGTTTGTTCGTCTGCGGCGTCGACCCACGGCGACATCACGCGCAGCGCGCCTTGCGCATCCAGGCCGACCGTCATGCCGGGCAGCGGTTGCCACAGGCCGGCGCCGCTGCGCCAGGCCACGGCGCCGGTTTCGGAACTGCCGTAGATTTCGGTGGGGCGCAGGCCCAGTTGCTGCGCGATGGCGTCGGAAACGTCAGCGGGCAGGGCGCCGCCCGATGAGTAGATGCGGCCCAGGCGGCCACGCAGTTGGGCCCAGTCCAGGCGGTCGCCCAGCCGGCGCAGCAACGCGGGGCTGGCGATCCAGGTGAACGTGGGGTGGCGCAGGCTGGCCAGTTGCAGGTCTTCGGGGTAGTGGCGCTGGCGGCGGTCGATGAGGCGTCCGGCGCATAGCGGCCATAGCACGCGAAATGGCAGGCCGTACATGTGCTGCGCGGACACGCTGCCCAGCACCGGGCCGGTGGCGTCGGGCCATTGGCGCTGCAGGGCGTCGACTTCGCGCGCCAGTTGGCCCCAGCTTTTCGACACGTGCTTGGGCGTGCCGCTGGAACCGGACGTGCACAGCACCAGCGTCTGCGCCGGGTCCAGGGCGGCGGGCGGCAGGGGCGGCGCGTCCAGCAGCTGGTGCAGGCGCCAGGGGGCGCGGGTGCCGGCGGGCAGGTCGGTGTCGGTCAGCCAGGCATCGACGGTGGCGTCGAGCGGGAGGCAGGAGTCTGGCCGTGCATCGCCGGGCAGCACGGCCGTGATGCCGGCGCGCCAGCAGGCATACAGTGCGGTGGCAAGGGTGGCTGCGTCATCGAACCAGAGCGCGGCGCGGCGGATGGCGCGGGCTTGCAGCGCCCCGGCTACCGTCAGGCATTGCGCGGCGAAGGCCGCGCGCGACAGAGGCGGGTCGTCGGCGACCGGTGTGCCGTCGGCCGGCGCGCCGGCGGGCAGCAGCAGATGCGTCAGGGGAATCCAGGCCACCGTTCAAGCCGCCTTTGCCGCGGCAGGCCGCAACAACCATTCGCCACCCAGCAGCAGGCCCATCAGGACATAGCTGATGGCGCCGTTGTAGGCGGTCCACCAGGCCCAGGGGCCCCAGGCGGCCAGGCCCGCGGCGATGGCGCCGTTGACGGCGAAAAAGCCGCACCAGACGCGCGTGACATTGCGTGTGTAGCGCACGCCGGCCTCGGGCAGGTCGGGGTGGCGCAGGCGCGCCAGGCGTTCGATCACCGGCCGGCCCTGGCGCAGGCTGGCGCCGAAGATGGCCAGCAGCATCGCATTGATCATTACGGGATACCAACGCAGCCAGTCTTGCGAATTCGATACCGCCAGCACCACGCAGAAGGCCACGGCGGCCAGCGGCAAGAGGCGTCCGCCGGGCGTGTCGGCGCCGGGCGTGAAGGCGCGTGCCAGCCATAGCAGCGCCAGCGGCAGCGCCAGCCAGGCCGCGTCGACCCGCCCCAGCGTCGCATGCACGACGAAGGGGTAGGCCAGGCCGGCCACGGCCAGGGCGGGCGCCAGGCCTCGCTTCATGCGGCGGCGTCCTGCTGTTTCTTGCAGATGGCCTGGACCACGTCTTCGACCGTGCGCACGCTGCGAAAGTCGTTGGCGTCGAGCTTGCGGCCCGTCTGGCGGCGCACGTGATCGATCAGGTCGATGGCGTCGATGCTGTCGATTTCCAGGTCGGTGTACAGGTTGGCTTCTGGCGTGATGCGCTCAGGTTCGATCTCGAACAGCTCGCAGAGCGCGTCGCGCAGCGTGTTGAAGATGTCATCGCGGGTTTGCATGGTCAACTCCAATGCCTTAGCTGCGACGCTGGGCCGCGACGAATTCGGCCAGGCTGGCAATACTGGCGAAGTGCTCGCGCATGTTGCGCGTTTCGGGGTCGATCGTGATGCCGTAGCGCTTTTGCAGCGCCAGGCCCAGTTCCAGGGCATCGACCGAGTCCAGACCCAGGCCGTCGCCGAACAGGCGGGCCTCGCGGTCGATGTCGGCCGGGGCGATGTCTTCCAGGCCCAGGGATTCAATGACGAGCGTCTTGAGCTCGTTTTCCAGTTGATTCATGCTGCTTGCACTCCACTTGCGGCGCGGTTGGCGTTTGTCGTTATCAGGCGTGTTCGTTGTCTGTCTTGGCGGCCGTGGCCGCGGGTCGCGTTGCGTCGGCCGGCCCCGCCGCGCCGACGGGCGCGTCGCGCGTCAGTTCGGCTTCGAAATAGGCGTGCAGGTGCTCGTTCATCTTGCGCCCGGCGATGGGCAGCGGGTGCGCATTCGACCATGTTGCCGGATCAATGTCTTCGCCCACCTGAATGACGTAGCGCATGCGGCATGGCGGGATGCGGTACCAGGGTTCGCCTTTGGTCAGGCTGCGGGGGTTCATGCGGATGACCACCGGCGTCACCACGCGTGCGCCGCGCAGCGCAATGGCGCAGGCGCCGCGGTGAAACTGCGGCAGGCGGTCGGGCGGCGTGCGGGTGCCTTCCGGAAAGACGATCAGGGTTTCACCGTTGCGCAAGACGTCGGCCGCGCGGTCGAACATGTCGAAGCTCTCATCGTTGGTGATGTACCCGGCGTTGCTGACGGGGCCGCGCGTGAACGGGTTGGTGGCCAGACCGTGCTTGACGATGCAGTTGGCGTTCTTGACGTGGCCCACCAGGAACACGACGTCGAGCAACGACGGGTGGTTGGCCAGGATCATCTGGCCGGGCTTGCCCAGGCGCTCGGCACCCTTGAATTCGACGGTCAGGATGCCCACCCGCACCATGAAGCGGATGAAGAAGCGAAACGTGCCGTTCAGCGCCCAGCGCGCGCGGCGCTGGCGGTCGGCGGCATTGCCGGGAATCAGGCGCTGCGGCGGGAACACCAGCAGGCGCAGCAGCACGCCGCCCACGCCGAACATCGTGAAGGCCATGCCCGTGGCGACCAGGCGCCACAGCCAGAAATCCTGGCGGGGGACGGCGGGCGCGGGAGGAAGGGGGGAAGGCGTCATGCCGAGCGGGTCCAGAGCCAGTGACGGGCGTGGTTGGCGTGTCGCCAGGCAGGGGTGTGCAATGCCAGGTGGCGCAGCAGGTTCAGCGTGTTGGGCCAGGGCTGCGGCGCGTCGGCGCCCGTCGGGGCGGATGAATCCGCCGCCACGGGTTCGAGCCGCCAATCGGATCCAGCGCGCAGGCGGAATGCCGCCGCGTACGAGAACGGCACGTCGTTGATCCATGGAGCATAAGGGGCCGGCGGCCGTTCTTCCGCGAGCACCACCAGCACCTCGGCGTGGCCGTCGGCCAGCAGCAACCCGGCTTCCAGGAAAGCGTGTTCCAACCCGTCGTCTTCGACCGAGAGGGCAACGGATTCGGGGGTTTCGCGGCGTATGATCGACCACTGTCCGGCAATGGCGTTGTGCACCGACAGCCCGAAGGCGGTGGGCGACAGCGGTTCGTTGGCGGCCAGCGCCTGCAGCAGGCCGAAATTGCGCGTGGTTTCGCCATGGTGCGAAGCGAAGACCAGCGGCATGGGGGCTTGGCCCTCGGCGACCGGCCAGGCGCACGCGAACACCGAGCGCGCCATCGGGGTCAGGCGACGGCGCTGCATCGGAGGCAGGAATTCCATGCGTGGCGGGCAGGTTTCGCCAACGGGACAATAAGGATGTTCAGCCCACTGCTTCCAGCTGCTCGCGTCGTCAAAGCCCGCTGTCCAACCCTGCCATTGCGCAATTGAGAAGGTCAGCATAAGCGCGCGATCTTACTATGATCGTAAATAGGTGAATTGTTTTTAGAAGTTACCAAGGCGCTTGTAACGACGCGTGTTTTACATTTTGAACTAGCATTTTGTTACTAAATAAAGTGGGAAATTTGGAACTTACCCTGTGGTGGGCTTGCCAAAGCGCGGCCGATGACTATCGGCCGCAAGCGTTGTCCCCCGAGGACGCCCGCCGCGCGCCGGCCATACGCTCCGCCAAGGCGCTGCTCGACTGGCGTGTCAGCCGCGCATTGCTGCAAAGCGTTCGGGCGGCCGGCGGCGCGAAGGCCTTGTCGCTCAGCCACAGCGGCGGCCATGCCCTGTGCGCGCAGGCCCCGGCCGACCGGGCCGTCGGCGCCGATCTTGAACGGATACGGCCGCGGGATCTCGATGCGCTGGCCGCCTGGGTATGCAGCGCTGCCGAACAGGCGTGGCTGCGCGACGCCGCCAACTTGCCCCGGCGGCAAATCGGGTTCTACCTGCTCTGGACCCTCAAAGAAGCCTTCATCAAAGCCGCCGGGCTGGATTTTCCGGCGGACATGGCCTCGGTCGGCCTGGCGCCGCTGCCCTCGGGCGAATGGACGTTGCGCCCGCCGGCCGGGCGGTGGCAGGCGGGGGGCTGGCAGCTTGGCGACGAGTGGGTGGCCGCCGCCGTGTGGCGCGCCAGCCCGGCCGACCCGCCCGCTCGTCTGCACTGGCGGGCGGCGGCGGGATGCGAACTGCCGGCGGTGCAGGTTCTGGGGCAATGGGAGGGCGGCGCGGACTGACAGGCCATCAGGGTTTTGCCCGTCGCACTTAAACATGTATTATTGATGCATCTTTAAAACCGGATGTCCGGCATTCCCGCCCGGGTCATCCGCAGCGCAAGGAGCAGTTGATGTTGAGCCCGCAGATCCGCGCCCTGGTCAAGGCCACGGCCCCCGTACTGAAGACCCACGGCGTGGCGTTGACCCGCCATTTCTATGCTCGCATGTTCGACGGCAATCCCGAACTCAAGCACGTCTTCAACCAGGGCCACCAGGCGGGCGGCGAACAGCAGCAGGCGCTGGCCGGGGCGGTGGCCGCCTACGCCGAGCACATCGACGATCCGTCGGTGCTGGCGCCGGTGGTGACGCGCATCGTCCACAAGCACGTCAGCCTGGGCATCCGGCCCGAGCACTACCCGATCGTGGGCCGCCACCTGCTGGCGTCCATCCGCGAGGTGCTGGGCGAGGCCGCCACCGACGAACTGGTGGAGGCCTGGGCTGCCGCCTACGGCCAGCTGGCCGACATGCTGATTGCCGAAGAGGCACGGCTGTACGCGGATTCGGCGGCCAAGCCGGGCGGCTGGACCGGCTGGCGCGCCTTCCGCGTGGTGGGCAAGCAGCCCGAAAGCACGGAGATCACCTCGTTCTACCTGGCGCCGGCCGACGGTGGCACGGTGCCCGACTACCGCCCCGGCCAATATGTGTCGGTGCGCATCTACGTGCCTGAATTGGGTCTGATGCAGCCGCGCCAATACAGCCTGTCGGACGCGCCGGGGCAGGGCCGCCTGCGCATTTCGGTCAAGCGCGAACCGGCGGGCGTGCAGACGCCTGCCGGCCGCGTATCCAACGCGCTGCACGACCGCCTGCAGGAAGGCGGCGTGCTGGACGTGGCGCCGCCGCAGGGGGATTTCCACCTGCGTGATGACACCGCCGCGCCGGTGGTGCTGGTCAGCGGCGGCGTGGGCCTGACGCCCATGGTGTCGATGCTGAACCACCTGGTGGCCACCGATGACCCGCGCCAGATCCGTTTCGTGCATGGCTGCCGCAATGGCGCGGCGCATGCCATGAAAGATCACGTCAACACCGTAGCGGCGGCGCGCGGCAATGTGCGCAAGGCGGTGTTCTACGAAGAGGTCGCCAGCGGCGACCAGCCGGGTCGTGATTACGACTACGCCGGCCGTGTCGACCTGCGCGCCATCCGCGACCAGGCCATCGTGCCGGATGCCGACTACTACCTGTGCGGCCCGGCCGGCTTCATGCGGGCCCAGCGCGAGACGCTGCTGGCGCTGGGGGTGGCGGCGGACCGGATCCACGCCGAGGCCTTCGGCAGCGGTGGCGCACCCACCTGACCGGTGTATCCTGGCGCCCATGCAACTGACCCGATTCACCGACTTCGGCTTGCGCGTGCTGATGTACCTGACGCAATGCCGCGACCGGCCCGCGGCGGTCACCATTCCGGAGATCGCCGCGCGCTTTGACGTGTCGCGCAACCATCTGGTCAAGGTGGTGCATTTCATGTCGCAGCGCGGCTGGGTCAGCACGTCGCGCGGCAAGGGGGGCGGCCTGGCGCTGGCGCATCCGCCCGCGCAATACCGGCTGGGCGACCTGGTGCGCGAACTGGAACAGCAGGGCCCTCTGATCGATTGTCGCGAGCCGCCCTGTGCGCTGGACGGCGCCTGCCGTCTGGCCGGCGTGCTGGCGCAGACGCTGCAGGCCTTCTACGACGCCCTCAACGCGTACACGCTGGCCGACCTGGTGCGCGACCCGACGGCCGCGGCCATCATCAGACTGCACCGGGCGGCCTAGGGCCGGGCCCATGAGCCGGGGTTATGGCCGCCCCGGTCCTGGTGATTTGCTACCAGTCGTCGCACCCGCCAGAATAGAAAGGTTGCCAATCTCTTATTTGGATGCAGGTATGCGCGTGTGCGTAATCGGGGCCGGCGTGGTGGGCGTGACGTCCGCCTATTTCCTGGCGCGCCAGGGGCATGATGTGGTGCTGGTGGACGCGCATGCGCACCCGGCCGAGGTGTCCAGCTACGCCAACGGCGGCCAGCTCAGCTACAGCTATGTGGCACCGCTGGCCGGCCCGGGGGTGCTGCCCAGCGTACCCGGCTGGCTGCTGCGCAACGATTCGCCCATGCGTTTCCGGCCCCGGCTGGACCCGCATCAATGGCGTTGGAGCCTGCAATTCGCGCTGGCCTGCCGCGCCTCGGTGGCGCGGCAGGCCACGGCCCAGCTGCTGGCGCTGTCGTATCTCAGCCGTGACGCCATGCACACCCTGCTGGGCCAGGAAGACCTGGAATTCGGCCACCTGAAGAATGGCAAGCTGATCGCCTACCGCAGCGCGGCCTTGCTGGACAAGGCGCGCGCGCTGGTGGCCTACCAGGCCGCCCATGGGTCCGATCAGCAGGTGCTGGACGCCGCCCAGACGCTGGCGCGTGAACCCGCGCTGGCCGGCATGGGAGCCAGCCTGGCCGGCGCCGTCTACACCCCCAGCGAGGAGGCGGGCGATTGCCGCCAGTTCACGCAGGCCCTGTTCGAGCGGTTGCAGGGCTTGCCCAACGTGCAATGTGCCATGTCCAACCCGGTGTCGGGCCTGCAACGCGAAGGCCGCCGCATCGTGGCCGTGCACACGCGCGACGGCGACATCGGCGCCGATGCGATCGTGCTGGCCACCGGGGTCGGCACGCGCACCTTGCTGCGGCCGCTGGGGCACGACGTGCCGCTGTATCCGCTGAAGGGCTACAGTTTGACCGTGCCGCTGGCCGACGACGACGCCGTGGCGCCGCGCATCAGCGTCACCGACTACGAACGCCGCATCGTCTACGCCCGGGTGGGCGGGGTGCTGCGGATCGCCGCAATGGTCGACATCGGCAGCGGCAATGCCGACATCGACCCGGCGCGCATCGCGCTGCTCAAGCGCCAGGTGGCCGAGGCCTTCCCGGCGCTGGACCTGAGCCAGGCCATTCCCTGGGCCGGCCTGCGCCCGGCCACGCCCACGGGCAAGCCGCTGATCGGCCGCAGCCCGGCCGCCGACAACCTGTGGCTCAATATCGGCCAGGGCGCGCTGGGTTTCACGCTGGCCTGCGGCAGCGCCGCGCTGCTGACGGCGCGCATGGCGGGGTTGCCGGCGCCGCTCGACGAGGCGATGTTCCGGCCTTGATCGGGGCAGGGCCCAGCACGCCCTGTCCGGCCCTGAACGGGGCGGGGCGCAATCACTGCCCGCGCCAAGGTGGCGGCAGGGCGCCCGGGAATGTCCATTTCCAGATAGTCCCTGCCTCTTCATCGGCAGACGGGCGTTCGGGCGCTCAATAGGATGGCGGATATCCGCGGGTGGGACACATGTGCCTGCCGCGGCCGATCCCCCTCCTGCGAGTGAAACCATCATGTCCTACCTGTTTCCATTGTTCGCCATCCTGTTCTGGGCGGGCAATGTCATCGTGTCCAAGATGGCCGCCAGCGCCATCTCGCCCACCGCCATCACCTTTTACCGGCTGATCCTGGCGCTGGCGATCATGGGCCTGTTCACGGCCGCGCCAGTCTGGCGCAACCGCAAGACCATCCTGCGCCACTGGCCCAAGCTGGCGCTGTACGGCGCGCTGTCGTCGGCCGTGTTCCAGGCCTTGTCGTACCGCGCCGCCGAAACCACCACCGCCACCAACATGGCCATCCTGACCGCGCTGATCCCGCTGCTCAGCATGCTGCTCAGCGTGGTGATCCTGCGCGACCCGCTGACGCTGGGCATGGCGGCCGGGGGCGCGCTGTCGTTCCTGGGGCTGCTGTACCTGGTGGGGCAGGGCGACATGCTCAGCGTGTTCCAGCACGGTATCCACGTGGGCGATGGCCTGATGCTGCTGGCGGCGTTTTCCTATGCGCTGTATGGCGTGCTGCTGCGCCACTGGAAGGTGCCGGTGCCGGCCTGGCAGTCCACCTTCGTGCAGTCGATCTTTGCGCTCCTGTACATGCTGCCGCTGTACCTGCGGGTGCCGGCGGCGCAGGCGGCGCTGGACATGAAGACGATTCCGCTGATCCTGTATGCCGGCATCTTCTCGTCGGTGCTGCTCTCGTTCCTGTGGATCGAAGGCGTGCACCGCCTGGGTCCCAACCGGTGCAGCATCTTCATCAACCTGTTGCCGCTGTTCACGGCGCTGGCGGCCTTCATGCTGCTGCGCGAGCAATTGCATGGCTACCACCTGCTTGGCGGCGCGGTGACGCTGGCCGGGGTGCTGCTGGCGCAGACCGTGCAGCGGCCGTTGTTCGGCCGCAGCCGGGCAGCGGGCTTGGCGGCCGGCAAGGCCTGATCTGAGCGGGGTGCGCCGTGCGTGGCCCCGGCAATCATGTTCGGGGGCGGGCCGGTGCCCCGTTTGCCCGCGAGGGCGCCGGATTCACTCCTGTTCAAGACAGGCCCGTGCGGCCCTTCCATAGTGGCGCTTTTCGTACGGAGCGCCTATGAGCCTTTTCCAGAAAACCGCCATCACGCTGGCGCGCAGCCCCGGCATCGGCCGGGCCATGCGCGGCCTGGCCGCGCGTACCTCGCTGGCGCGGCGTTTCGTTGGCGGCGCCGACGTGACGCAGGCGGTGCGCACCGCTGCGAGGCTGCGCGAGGCGCACGGTATCCGCGCGTCGCTGTTCTACCTGGGCGAATACGTGGCCGATCCCGACGCGATCGAGCACAACGTGCGCCAGGCCATCGAAGCGGCAACCGCCCTGGGCCAGGCGGGGCTGGACGTGCACGTATCCATCGACCCCACCGCCATCGGCTATATGCGCAGCGACGCGCTCGGCGCAGCCAATGCGCGCCGCATCGCCGACCGTGCGCGGCAGGCGGCGGGCGGCGGCCGCGATTGGGTCGTGCTGGATATGGAAGACTCGGCCATCCGCGACCGCACCTGCGCGCTGCATCGCACGCTGCTGGCGGCGGGCCTGCCCGCCGGCCTGACCTTGCAGGCGCGCCGCCGCCGCACCCCCGAAGACCTGGCGTGGGCGATCGGCCAGCGCACCTCGCTGCGGCTGGTGAAGGGCGCCTTTCCGGAACGCGCGCTGGACCATTCGGGGCGCGTCCGCATCGACCAGGCTTATCTGGACACCGCGTCCATCATGTTGTCGCCCGCCGCGCGCGAGGCGGGCTTCCTGCCGGTGTTCGGCACCCATGACGACCGCCTGGCCGGCGCCATCATGATGCTGGCCCGCGAGCGCGGCTGGGCGCCGGACGACTTTGAATTCGAGATGCTGTACGGGGTGCGGCCGGACTGGCAGCTGGCGCTGCGGCGGCTGGGCTATAACGTCAGGGTGTATTTGCCGTTCGGCGCCGACTGGTGGCCCTACGCCATTCGCCGCGTGGGGGAAAATCCCCGCAATGCGTGGCTGCTGGCGCGGTCGCTGGCATCGGACGCCGACTATTTCGGATAGCCGCCATCGCCGGTGCGGGCCGTTTGTCTTGACCGGTCCGGGCCGTGGACATGCCGGGTTTGCGTTCCCGCGTTCTCGTCGTGGCGGCATGTCCTGAATTTTTCCTGGCGGTTTTTCGATGGCGGTTTCCCAACATATCTGGCATTGCGGCGCGGGCCTGCCTGGCGACGTGCTCATCGCCGACCTGCGCGCCTACCGCTTCGAGGCCCACTTTCACGATGCCTGGTCCATCGGCGCCATCGCCCGGGGGCGCTGTACCTTTACCGTGCGCGGCCAGGGCTTCGAGGCAGGCGAGGGCGACCTGGTGGTGATCGCACCCGGCCAGGTGCATACCGGCGGCACGTCCGCGGGCCTGTTGGCGTACCGCATGGCGTATATCGATCCGGCCTGGTTTCAGGACCATGCGTGGGCGCTGCGCGAAACGGGGTTGACCTTGGCGGGGCCGGTCATCCGCGACGCGGCGCTGTGCGACCAGTGGCTGGCCGCGCTGGCCCCGGACGAGACCGGCGACGCCGCACGCCGCAGTGGCCTGTCGGCCGCGTTGTTCGCGCTGCTGGCGGCGCACGGGCAGCCGGCCAGCGAGGCGATGCAGGCGGGCAAGGCAACGGGTTCGGCCGAACCGGACGTCTGCGCGCTGCTGTTCGAGCGCATGCGGTCCGATCCGTCCTGCGCGCCCGACCTGGAGGCGCTGGCACAGGCCGAAGGCAAGCACCGCAGCACCCTGGTCAAGCAATTTGCCCGGCGCTACGGGCTGCCGCCGCAGGCGTGGCTGCGTAACTGGCGGGTGGCGCGCGCCCGCGCACTGTTGCGCAGCGGCTTGCCGCTGGCCCAGGCCGCGGCGGCCGTGGGCTTTGCCGACCAGGCCCACCTGACCCGAGTCTTCAAGCAGGTGTATGGCAGTCCGCCGGGGGCGATGAATCGGTCGGCCGCCCGTGCCGTGGCACGCAAGACATTCCTGTAAGTCATGCGATGAGCAACGAATAATTGGTTGAAGCGCGTTTTTTCAGCGGCTTTAATCGAGCTATTCGCAGGTTTTCGGTGCTTTATCGATTGATGAAAGGGAATGTGAAGATGGAAGCTCAACGCATCACCTTGCGCGCCGCGGACGGGGTGGCGCTGGGGGGCTTCGTGTGGCGCCACGAGGACGCCGCCGGAGCGACCGCCGCCCGACCGACCGCGGCCCGACCGACCGCCGCCCGACCGACCGCGGCCCGACGGACCGCCGCCCGACCCGTAGTCGTCATCAATGCGGCGACTTCGGTGCGCTGCCGCTACTACGCCCGCTTCGCCGCCTACCTGTACCAGCACGGCCTGGACGTCGTCACCTATGACTACCGCGGCATCGGCGAGTCGCGCCCCGACTCCCTGCGAGGCTTCCAGGCGTCGTGGATGGACTGGGGCGAGCGGGACTTCGAAGCAGTGCTGCGCTACGTGTCCACGCATTTTCCGGGCCAGCCGGTGGACGTGGTGGCACACAGCATCGGTGGTTTCGTCACGGGCCTGGCGCCGTCCGCGCAGGGGCTGCGGCGCATTTTCACCATGGGTGCGCAGTACGCCTACTGGCGCGACTACGCGGCGGGCCAGCGCCTGCGCATGCTGGCCAAATGGCACGTGGCCATGCCGCTGTTGGCCGCCTGCCTGGGTTACTTCCCGGGGCGCCGGCTGGGTTGGCTGGAGGACACGCCGCGCGGGGTGGTGCGGGACTGGAGCTTCATGGGCCCGCGCTTCGAGACACGCGGCGGACCGGCGGGTGCGCGCCGCGTGGCGGCGATGGCGGCGGTGACCGCGCCCATCCTGGCCCTGAGCGTGACCGACGACGAATTCGGCACCGAGGCCGCCATCGGCCGGCTGCTGGGCTATTTCACCGGCAGCGCCCGCACCCACCTGCGGCTGGCCCCTGCCTCGCTCGGGCTGGATGGTATCGGCCATTTCGCCTTCTTCCACGAGCGATTCCGCGACGCGCTCTGGCCCATCGCGCTGGGCTGGCTTACGCGCGGCGAGCGTCGGCTGGCGGGGGCGACGCCCATACGTTGTGACTGCGTGGCGTCTCTAGCCGGTAGTCCGAGTATTTCCGCGTGAAGAACTCGGCGCCCAGGGTCTCGGCAGCCTGCAGCGGGTGGCGCGGGTCCGCCGCGATCTCGCCGCGGCTGTTGCCGGCGCCGTGCACGTAGCCGACGAAGTCGGCGTGCGTGTAGCGGGAAAATTCCTGCAACTGGTGCACCACGCCCAGCACCGCGCCGGGGTAGGTCTCTTCCGACGCCACGGCCAGGCCCAGGCGCTTGCCGGCCATGGCGGCCTTGACCTGTTCGGGTTCCGGGCCGGTGCCGGCATAGTGCGTGAACGAGCGGTCAAAGAACGCCTTGGTCTGGGCCGACATGCCGTACCAATACAGCGGCGTGCAGAACAGCACGCCATCGGCGGGCAGGTAGTGTTCCAGGAACAGTTCCGCATAGCGGTCGTCGGGGGGCGGTGCGTGGCGCAGGTCCGTCAAAAAGCCCTTGATGTAGTCGTCCAGGAACAGCAGCGTGGCCGACGTGCCCGCCGCCAGCGCTCCGCGCTGGGCGGCGGCGGCCAGGGCCGCGCTGTTGCCGTCCCGGCGCGGGCTGCCGGCCAGGATCAATAGCTTCTTGGGGTGATTTGAATTCATGTTGAATACCTCGATGGCGGGAAAGGCCGGGATGCCGGTCTGGCTATCCCCTGGCGTACTGCCAATGTAGGCATGCGCCGGGCTCGCGACAAACGAGCATTTCTCGCCTAAGATGAATTGAATTCATCCATAAGGGCACCTCATGTTTGCCTCGTTGCCTGTCACGGCGCTGCGCGCGTTCGAAGCCGCCGCGCGGCTGCGCAGCTTCAAGCTGGCCGCGGCCGAGCTGTCTGTCACGCCCACGGCGGTGTCGCACCAGATCAAGGCGCTGGAGCGCCACGCCGGCGTGGCGCTGTTCGATCGCGTGCCGCAGGGCGTGCGCCTGACCGACAGCGGCGCACGCCTGTTCGCCAGCGCGCACGGCGCCTTGCTCGATATCGCGCAGACGCTCGATGCCCTGCGCCCGGCCAGCGCGGCGGGCGCGCTGACGCTGTCCACCACCCATTCGTTCGCGGCCCTGTGGCTGGTGCCGCGGCTGGGGCGTTTCTACCAGGCCTATCCGCAGTACCAGTTGCGCCTCTTGGCCCAGGCCGACACCATCGACCTGCTGCAGGATGCCAGCGTCGACGTGGCCATCCGCTACAGCAGCCGGCGCTATCCAGCGCTGCATGCGGCCTGCGCGCTGCAGGAACGCTTTGGCGTCTATGGCGCGCCGGCGGTGGTGGCGCAGGCGCAGCGCGCAGGCCGGGCCATGCCCGCGCTGGTCACCGTGCGCTGGCGCGATTCCGCGCTCTACGACGAAGGTTGGCAGCAATGGTGCGACGCGGCCGGACTGCCGGCCTGGCGCCAGCCGGCGGCGGTGCATGCTTATGCGGAAGAGCATTACGCCTTGCAGGCCGCCATTGCCGGGCAGGGGCTGGTGCTGGCCAGTTCGGTGATGGTGTCCGACAGCGTCAAGGCCGGCACGCTGGTGCCGCTGCGCCCGCAGGTCAGCGTGCCGGGGGCGGCCTACACCGCGCTGTGTGCGCCGGGGCGCGAACGGCATCCGCCGGTCAAGGCATTCCTGGCGTGGCTACGGCAGGAATTCAAGGCCTAGCCCCCGGGCGTGGCAACGGGGCCCGGGGGCCTGTGGGCCCAGCCCGCGGATCGGATGCCCGGGCCGCTGCGGCGCGGGGCATCAGGGGCGCGCCGTTCGCGGCAGCAGCGGCAGCGCCGTCAGCATCAAGCCGCCCGCCACCAGCCACGCCAGCGGCCAGGATGACGCGGCCACCAGATGCGGCAACGCCAGCGGCGTGAGGAACAGCCCCAGGTAGACGCACGTGTTCGCCAGCCCCAGCGCGGTGCCGGCGCGCTGCGCGCCGGCCAGCGTGGCCAGTTCGGTATAGGCCACGCCATGCCAGGCGGACACGCAGATGCCGGCCACCGCCAGCAGCACGGCCACGGCTGCCATCGGGAGCGGATCGCTGGCCACGTCCTGCAGGCGCCAAGCCACGCCGGCCAGCACCGCGAACAACGAGAAACCCAGCCAGACGCAACCGCGCAGATAGGCGGGGCGGTTGCCCCGGCGGTCGGTCCAGCGGCCGCTGGCGATGCGCGCCGCCATTGCGCCCACCTGCACGGCCACCATCACCGCGGTCAGGGTGGCGATGCCGGCGCCGCTGTAGTCGTGCAGGAACACGGTGGCGAACGTCAGCACGGCGAATTGCGGGCAGCACAGCAGGCCGATGGCCAGCGCGGCGCGCCAGACGCGCGCGTCGCGCAGCGGGCTGGGCGGGGCCGAGCGGGTTGGCGGCGTGGCCGCGGGCGTGCCGGGCATGGGTGGCGCGGCAGCCGACGCGGTGTGTGCGGGCATCGGCGCAGCGGCGGCGTGCGTGGGCGCCGCGGGGTGGGGCCGCATCCGATCCGGCTCGCGCAGCCACCCCAGGGTCAACAGCGCGGCGCCCGCGCACAGCGCGCCCAGCAGGCCGAACACCGCCGCAAAGCCAAGCTGCGAGGCCAGCCACGGCAACACCAGCGCGCCCAGCCCACCGCCCAGCGGCACGGCAGTCTGGCGGATGCTCATGGCCAGGCCGCGCTCGCCTTCGTCGAACCATGCCATCACCGCGCGGCCGCTGGCGCCGTTGACGCTGCCGCCCATCACCCCTACCAGCAGCAGGCCCACCGCCAGCAGCCACAGGGTGGGCACGGCGCCATGCGTGGGCGCGGCGTACAGGCTCATCCAGGCCAGCGCCGCCGCGGTGGCGCCCAGGCCGCCCAGCAGCACGGGCCGGTCGCCCCAGCGGTCGGCCAGCATGCCCCACGGCAGTTCGAACAGCGCCACGCCCAGGCCCATCAGGCCCAGCGCCAGGCCCAGCTGGTCGTTGTCCAGGCGGTAGCCCGAGCGCATGAAAACGGCGGTGGCGGGCAAGCCGGCGGCGGCAGCCGAAAACGCCGCATTGGCGGCAACGCCCACGGTCAGCACCTTCCAACGGTGGGCAGGACGAGGGGGGGACAGGGCCGGCCGCGAGGCCGGGGCGGATAGCGTAGACAAGGACATGGCACGTTCCAGGCAGGATTGACGCGTCTGAGTCTGCGCTCGTAAGATGGTTCTGAAAATCAGGAAATTTTCAACTAAAGGTTTTGAAAAACAGGACAATCATGCGATCGGTCACTTTTGACCTGGACGTGTTGCGCAGCTTCGTGGCCGGCGTCGAACTGGGCAGCTTCGGCCGCGCGGCCGACCGGCTCGGTCGATCCACGTCCGCCGTCAGCGCGCAGTTGAAAAAGCTGGAAGACCAGGCCGGCGTGCCACTGCTGCGCAAGGCCGGCCGCGGCCTGGCACTGACCGACGCCGGCGAGACCATGCTGGCTTACGCACGCCGGCTGCTCGAACTGAACGACCAGGCCGCCGTTGCCGTGCGTGGCGCGCAGTTGCAGGGCCGGGTGCGCCTGGGCCTGCAAGAAGACTTCGGCGAAATCCTGCTGCCCCAGGTGCTGGGCCAGTTCGCGCGCGCGCACCCTCAGGTCCGCATCGAAGCGCGCGTGGCGCGCAACGCCGACCTGCTTGAACGCATCGCCGCGGGCGAGCTGGACCTGGCGCTGGCGTGGGACGTCGATGCCGCGCAGCCGCACGCCACGCGTCTGGCGGAGCTGCCCATGTGCTGGATCGGGCCCGTCGCGCCGGACCAGGCCTGGGCGGGGGCGGGCAACGCCTTGCCGCTGGTGGCCTTTGAAGCGCCGTGCCTCTTTCGCAGCCGCGCCACCGATGCGCTGGACCGCGCCGGCATCGCCTGGACGTCGGCGTTCATCAGCCCCAGCCTGGCGGGCCTGTGGGCGGCGGTCAGCGCGGGCCTGGGCCTGATGGTGCGTACGCCGCTGGGCCTGCCCGCCGGCCTGCGCGTGCTGGCGTCGGGCGAACGGGGCCTGCCGCCATTGCCCAGCCTGACGCTGTCGCTGTATGGCGCGCAACGCCAGCCCGGTCCCGTTGCCGCCGCCCTGGCCGACATCGTGCGGCAATGCGTGCGCGACAGCGTGGCCGCCTTGCCCGCGACGCCGGGCCTGCCCGCCGGCAACGCCCATGCCCGGCCTGCCGCGTCGCAGCGGCCCGTCGCGGCCTGACCGGCCGCAATCCCACTAAGGAGGCACGACGCCTTGAACCGGTTCCATGAAATGAGCGTGTTCCTGGCGGTGGCCGAAGCCCAGAGCTTTGCCGCCGCCGCTCGCCGCCTGGCCATGTCGGCCCCCGCCGTCACGCGCAGCGTTTCCGCGCTGGAGCGCCGGCTGGGCGCGCTGCTGCTGGTGCGCACCACCCGCAGCCTGCGCCTGACCGAAGCCGGCGAGCGCTACGCCCAGGACTGCCGCCGCATTCTCGAAGACGTCGAGCAGGCCGATGACGCCGCCGCCGGCGCCATGGCCGCGCCGCGCGGGTCGTTGCACATCACCGCGCCGTCGCTGTTTGGCGAACTGCACGTCATGCCCGCGGTGCTGGGCTACCTGCGAGACCATCGCGAGGTCTCGGTGCGCGCCTTGCTGGTGGACCGCGTGGTGAACCTGATGGACGAAGGCGTGGACGTGGCCGTGCGCATCGGCGCGCTGCCCGATTCGTCGCTGACCGCCATCGCCGTGGGCCACGTGCGGCGCGTGGTGTGCGCCTCGCCCGCCTTCCTGCAGCGTTTCGGCACGCCGGACACGCCCGACGCGCTGGCACAGTTCTGCACCATCACGGCGGCCATGGAAGGCCGCGGACCGCAATGGCGCTTCCAGCAGGACGGCCAGCCGCGCCGCCTGCCGATGGCTTCGCAACTGACGGTCACCTCGTTCCAGGGGGCCATCAAGGCAGCCTGCGAAGACTGGGGCCTGACCCAGGTGGTGTCGTATCAGGTGGCCCGCCACCTGGCCAGCGGCGCGCTGCAAGTGGTGCTGCGCGATTACGAACTGCCGCCGATACCCGTCCACGTCGTCTACCCCGAAGGCCGCAAAAGCTCGGCCAAGGTCCGCAGCTTCGTCGATTTCTGCGTCGACGCGTTGCGGCGAGACCTGGCGGCGCTGCCGGGGTGAACGTGCGGCAGGTCTGTCGGTCCAGGAGGTCATTTCCGGTGGTGTGTACTAATCACATCTATTACCACCCGGACCGCCCCGGACACCTGGTTGTCCCCCACCCCAAAAAGGAGCTAGGTAAAGGCCTCGTGCACCAGATACTGACAAAAGCAGGTTTGAAATAGAGAGCAGGCCCTGGGCTGCAAGCCGGGGCCTCTCGACGTACAAGAAGGAATACCGTAATGAAATACCCCATCGCAATCGAACCCGGAAGCGATGCTCAGAGCTGGAGCGTAGTGGTTCCTGATCTCCCCGGTTGCTATTCAGCGGCGGATGACGGGATCGATCAGGCAATTGATAACGCCAAAGAGGCCATAGAGCTTTGGATTGAGGCCGCCATTGATTCTGGCGAGACAGTTCCCGCACCCACCAGCATTGCGACCCATCAAAGTGATCCGGCATTCAAGGGCTGGGTCTGGGCAATTGTCGATGTGGATCCCGCCGTCATGGATGAGTCCGTCGAGCGCGTGAATATCACTTTGCCTCGGCGCATTCTGAAACGCCTGGATGATCGAGCACGAGCGGCTGGAGAAAGCAGAAGCGGCTTCATCGCCCATATGGCATTGATTTGTTGAAAGCACAGTCTGTGGACTCTGCTGCCGCGCCTTGTCGGATTGCAGACAAGGCGCGCTTCAGCGCCGCAAGTGCGCAGTGGCACAGGGCCGAATATCGCTTTTTTTCGCAATAGTGTCTTGCGCCCGCTGGCGGTTCCCTGGCGGGCCGGGCCGGTTCAAGATGGAACCCTGTTTCCATTCTTGAGATTGCGCCATGTCCTCCGCTTCCCTGACGTTCTACAGCTTTCCCCTGTCCGGCCACGCCCACCGCGTTGCGCTGATGCTGTCCCTGTTGCAGGTGCCGCATCGCGTGGTCGAGGTCGACCTGCGCCGCGGCGCGCAGAAGCAGCCTGACTTCCTGACGCTGAACGCGTTTGGCCAGGTGCCGGTCATCGACGACAACGGCGTGGTGGTGGCGGATTCGACCGCCATCCTGGTGTATCTGTGCAAGCGCTACAACGGCCAGGCCTGGCTGCCCGAAGACGCCGTGGGCGCGGCCGCGGTGCAGCGCTGGCTGTCGGCGGCGTCCGGTCCGTTGGCCGGCGGACCGGCTGCGGCGCGGCTGGTCACCGTGTTCGGCGCGCCGTACGACGTGCCCGCCACGCTGGCGCGGGCCCACGCGCTGCTGGCCGTGATGGAACATGAATTGGCCGCCACCGGCTACCTGGCGGGCGCCGCGCCCACCATTGCCGATGTGGCCTGCTATGCCTATGTGGCGCATGCACCCGAAGGCAATGTGTCGCTGGCGGCGTATCCGCAGGTGCGCGCGTGGCTGGCACGGATCGAGGCCTTGCCGGGTTTCGTGCCGATGGTGACCACGCCCGTCGGGCTGCTGGCAGCCTGATGCCGCGGCCAAGCGCCTGATACCGCCAAGGAGCCCACCATGACCGCCAACGCCAACGCCACCGTCACAGACCCGGCCCCCGCCGCGCCCTGGCATGCCGGCGAACGCCATTTGCAGGCCCACATCGGCATGGCCGAGCGCATGGCGCAGGTCGGCGCCAAGGTGATTCGCGACTACATGCCCGACCAGCACCGGACCTTCTTCGAGCAGTTGCCCTTCGTGGTGGCCGGCGCGGTCGACGCGCAGGGCGATCCGTGGGCGGGCGTGCTGGAGGGCGAGCCGGGCTTTCTGCGTTCGCCGGACCCGACGACGCTGCGCGTGGCGGCTGTGCCCGACGCCGATGATCCGCTGTCCGCGGGGCTGGGGGCAGCGCAGGCCATCGCCTTGCTGGGCATCGAGCTGCACTCGCGCCGCCGCAACCGCATGAACGGACAGATCAGTGCCTGGGACGGCAAGCGCTTCGATATCTCGGTGGGCGAGTCTTTCGGCAACTGCCCTCAATACATCCAGGCGCGCGAATTCTTTTTCTCGCGTTCGCCCGCGCTGCGCTTTCCCGGCGCGGGGCATGAGCGTGCCGCGTTGAACGAGGCCGACCGCGCGCTCATCGCGCAAGCCGACACCCTGTTCGTGACCAGCTACGCCGACACCGACGACGCCAGACGCCGGGTCGATGTGTCCCATCGCGGCGGCAAGCCGGGCTTTGTGCGGGTCGATGGCAATACGCTGACGATTCCGGATTTCTCCGGCAACCGCTTCTTCAATACGCTGGGCAACCTGGTGATCAATCCGCGCGCCGGCCTGCTGTTCATCGACTTCGAGCGCGGCGACGTGCTGCAGCTGTCGGGCCGCGCCGAGGTGGTGCTGGACAGCCCGGAGATCGCTGCCTTCGAAGGCGCGGAGCGCCTGTGGCGGGTGCATGTGCAGCGAGTGCGCGCGCGCCCCGGGGCGTTGGCCTTGCGCTGGCGTTTCAACAGCTATTCGCCGACCGCCCTGGCGACGGGGCATTGGCCGGGCGCGGTAGCGGCGTAGCCAGGCAGGTATCGAGCCGGCATCGTGCCCGGAAGAATCAGCCGTCGACCTTCTGCACCACCGTGTCGTCCGGCCCCAGCAAGCGGCCGTCCTGCGCGCGGATTTCCAGCCGCTTGACGGGCTGGCCGCGCTTGCGATCGATCAGCTGGGAATGGGCTTCGGCGGGGCCGTAGTAATGGTCTTCGCCCCATTGGCGCAGGCCGACGATGACGGGAAACAGCGCCTGGCCTTTTTCCGTCAGCACGTATTCCTGGTAGGCGCTGCCGTCCGAGGCCGGCACCGTGGCCAGGATGCCGTGGGCGGCCAGCGTGCGCAGGCGGTCGCTGAGGATGTTCTTGGCCACGCCCAGGCTTTTCTGGAATTCGCCAAAGCGCCGCAAGCCGTCGAACGCGTCGCGCACGATCAGCAGCGACCACCAGTCGCCAATGGCGTCGAGCGAGCGCGCCACCGGGCAGGCAGCGCCTTCAAGGCTGGTGCGTTTGACCATGTCGTGCGGACCTTTGCCGGGCGATGCGGCATCAGGGAAGGGCGTGCCGCCTTCCGGTTGGACGTCAATGTGAATCGCGAATTTGTAGTTGCATTATAAAACCTTAAGGCCTAGCATTCTAGTTTTGTTATGAAACCAAAAGAGGCAAGCATGCCAGAACGATCCGACCCCGCGCCCGCCGCCCGCCTGCCCACCGCCCTGGTGTTGCTCCTGGCGGTGGCCTGTGCCCTGAGCGTGGCCAACGTGTATTACGCCCAGCCCTTGCTGGACGCCATGGGCCGTGAATTCGGCCTGGACGAGGGGGCGGTGGGCATCGTGGTCACCGCCACGCAGGTCGGCTGCGCGCTCGCGCTGTTGCTGGTGGTGCCGTTGGGCGATCTGCTGGACCGCCGCCGGCTGATGCTCGGGCAACTGGGGCTGCTGGTGCTGGCGTTGACGGCCGTGGCCGGGGCGACGAATTCGCCCTGGCTGCTGGCCGGCATGCTGGC
The DNA here is from genome assembly GCF_052695805.1 of Achromobacter sp. NCFB-sbj8-Ac1-l. Lineage (NCBI taxonomy): Bacteria > Pseudomonadati > Pseudomonadota > Betaproteobacteria > Burkholderiales > Alcaligenaceae > Achromobacter > Achromobacter sp. NCFB-sbj8-Ac1-l. Next base: position 2,237,522 of record NZ_CP199812.1, read on the forward strand.
GCTGGGCTTGTTGGGCACGGCCATGACGCAGGGCCTGTTGGCACTGTCGGCCGCCCTGGCCGCGCCTGCCGAGCGTGGCCGGGTGGTGGGGGCGGCGCAGGGGGGCGTGGTGATCGGCCTGCTGCTGGCCCGCACGCTGGCCGGCGCCGTTGCCGATCTGTGGGGGTGGCGCGCCGTGTACCTGGTGTCCGCCGTGCTGGCCGCCGCCTTGGCGCTGGTGCTGGCGCGCTGGCTGCCACGCCGCGAATTGCCGGCGGCCGGTCTGGGCTACGGGGCGCTGCTGCGATCGCTGTTCACGCTGCTGGCCACCGAGCGCGTATTGCAGGTACGCGGTGTGATCGCGTTGCTGATGTTCGCAAGCTTCAGCGCGTTCTGGACCGCGCTGGTGCTGCCCCTGAGCGCACCGCCGCATTCCCTGACCCACACCGCCGTGGGCGCATTCGGACTGGTGGGCGTGGCCGGCGTGCTGGTGGCGGCGCGCGCCGGGCGCCTGGCGGACCGTGGCCTGGGCCAGCGCACCACCGGGGCGGGGCTGGCACTGCTGTGCCTGGCCTGGATCCCCATTGCGTTCCTGGACCAGAGCCTGTGGGCGCTGGCGCTGGGTGTGCTGCTGCTGGACATCGCCGCGCAGGCCTTGCACGTCACCAACCAGACCATGATCTTCAGCATCGGCGCGCAGGCGCACAGCCGGCTGGTGGGCGGCTACATGATGTTCTATGCGGTGGGCAGCGGCCTGGGGTCGATCGCGTCGACCGCCGTCTACGCGCGGGCGGGCTGGCTGGGCGTATGCGTGCTGGGCGCGGGCCTGGGCCTGGTGGCCGCCGTGTTCTGGGCCGTGACCTTGCCGCGCAAGGCGCCGTTGAAGGCGGCCTGCGCGACACAGCAGGGGTGACGCATACGGGGGCGCCTGCGCGGTGCGGATCAGCGACCGGTGGCGCCCACCGGGGCGCCGCGGTTCAGTGATGTTCCAGCGTATGCGCGATGGCGGCGACCTGCCGCGCAAACGCCGGATCGGCGCGGTCGCGCGGGCGGGGCAGGTCGATGTCGTAGTGGCCTGCGATGTTGGCCGGGCGGCCGCCCAGCACCACCACCTTGTCCGCCAGGAACACGGCTTCCTCGATGTCGTGGGTCACGAACAGCACCGCCGCCCCCGACGCCTGCCACACCCGGATCAGCTCTTGCTGCAGGTTGCGGCGGGTGATCGCGTCGACGGCGCTGAAGGGCTCGTCCATCAGCAGCAGGTCGGGCTTGACCGCCAGCGCCCGGGCAATGCCCACGCGCTGGGCCTGGCCACCGGACAACTGGTGCGGCCAGCGGCGGCCATAGTCGCCCAGGCCGGTCAGTTGCAGCGCCGCGTCGATGCGGCGTTGGCGTTCCGCGCGATCCAGGCCCAGGCCCTCCAGCCCGTAGCCGACATTGCTGCCGACGGTGCGCCACGGCAGCAGGCGGCTGTCCTGGAACACCACCGCGCGGCTGCGCCGTCCGGGCCGCGTCGGCGCCTGAAAGCGCACTTCGCCCGAAGCCGGTTCGGCCAGCCCGGCCGCGGCGCGCAGCAGCGTCGATTTGCCCACGCCCGATCCGCCCACCACCGCCACGAAACTGCCCGCCTCGATATCCAGCGACAGGCCCTGGATGACGGGCGCGGCGGCGCCGGGATGCTGGTAGGACAGCTTGGAAAACGCGATCACGGACGCCATTGCAGCACCTTGCCTTCGACGGCGGAAAACGCCAGGTCGCAGATCGTGTAGACCAGCGAGATGATCAGCATGTACACCACCACCGCGTCGTAGGCGCCCACGCCGGCGGCGGCGTTCATTTCCTGGCCCATGCCGGGCACGCCCAGCAACTCGGCGGCGATCAGCGTCATCCAGGCCTGGCCGATGCCCGTGCGCACGCCCGACAGCGCGCCGGGGGCGATGGCGGGCAGCGTCACGGTCAGTGCGCGCGCCAGGTAACCGCCGTGGCCGAAGGCGCGCGCCAGTTCGTAAAAACGCGGGTCCACATTGCGCACCGCGCTGTAGGTCGCGAAGTAGTTCACCCAGAACACGCCGATGGCGATGACGAATGCCGCGCCGGCATGGCTGACCTTGAACCAGGCGATGGCGAACACCACCCAGGCCAGCGGCGGAATCGGCCGCAGGATGCGCGCCAGGTAGGCCTGCATCAGATCAAAGCGCGGCAGCGTGGCCGCGGCCAGGCCGACGGCAAAGCCCAGCGCCGTGCCCGCCGCCAGGCCCCAGAAATAATGCACCAGGCTCGACCCGATGGCGGGCAGCAGCCGGCCCGACTGCCATTCCTGCATCAGTGTCGCGGGCAGCGCGAACGGGTCGGGCAGGGTGCCCGGGGGCGCCCACTGCCAGATCAGCGCGGCCTTCCAGATGCCGATGAAGATCGCCAGCCCTGCAATGCCGTAGGCGGCGCGGCGGGCGGCGGCGTGCCAGGGCGGCGCTTCGGCGCGCGTGCGCGCGGCCGGGGCGGCATAGGCCTGGGCGGTCTGGCTCATGGCTTGGCGGCCTTGTCGAAGAAGCGCGTGTCGAACAGCTGCTTCACGTCCACCGGCGGTGCCTCGACCGTGCCCAGGCTGGCCTGGAAGGTCTGCAGCTCGGCCGTGGCGTCGACGATGGCGTGCGGGTCCGCCACGAACTGGTCGTGCGAACTGCGTATGGCTTTTTCCACCAGGGCGCGGTCCAGGCGGCCGCCGCCCACGTACTTCTGCACGTGGCCCGCGGCGCGCGCCGGGTCGTTCTTGAGCAGGGCCGTGGCGGACAACTGGGCGTTGACCAGTTGCTGCACCACCTCGGGGTGGTCGGCGATCAGCTTGTCGCGCACCAGCAGCACGGCGCCGGGCTGGTTCGGAAACAGCTGCGAGCCGCGCGCCACCACGCGCGAATCCGGCGCACGCGTCAGCACCGTGGTCACGGTGGGCTCCAGGATGGCCGCGCCGTCGATGGCGCCGGTCAAGAGCGATTGCTGGATCTGCGCTTCGCCCTGGTAGATCAGTTCCAGGCTGGCCGGGTCGGCCTTGATCTGCTTGCGCAGCCAGTATTGCAGCGCGGCTTCGGGCACCGCGCCCTTGGGGTAGCTGGCGATCACGGGCTTTCTGCCCTTGTCCTTGGCAAAGCGCGCAAACGCGGTGGCCGGGTCGCCCGACGCGAAATACGGCGCCAGCGCGCCCAGCGCCACCACGTTCACCTGCTCCACGATATTGGAGGCCACCACCTTGATGCCGGCGCCCTTGGCGCTGGCCACCAGCGCCGGGCCGATGCCGACGTAGGCCACGTCCAGCTGGCCGGCCAAAAGCGCCTGCGTCAGCGCGGGGCCGCTCTGGAACTGCACCAGCTTGGGGGCGGGGGCGCCCTGGGCCTGCAAGGTGCCTTCTTCCAGCGCCACGAACAACTGCGCGTCCGGCAGGATCGGCAGGTAGCCGATTTCCAGCGCGGGCGGGGCGGCATGGGCAGGGGCCACGGCGAAAGCAGTGGCAATGAGGGCGGCGGAAAACAGCTTGCGAAGCATGGGGAAGGGTCCTGTACTACGCCTTGATACGGCTGGCGTCTTGCCTGCGGGCAGTGTCCGCTTAATAATTTTAGATATGTTTATTTCTTTTCTTTATTCTTATTGGTTATATGTTTAACCGTGCCGCCATGCATGAAAAAAGACCGCCGCAGCGGTCTTTTCAGGGGATGCTGGCGTCGCTTCAGGGCTGCACCGCGTACTCGATCGACCCCGCCACCACCGCCGCCAGCCCGGGCGCCTGCGTCAGCTTGTGCAGCGCGTACGTCTGGGCCGTGTCGATCTTGGCCTGGTGAAAGGCCGGGTCCTCGGCCAGGTGGTCCAGCGACGCCAGCAGGGCGCGCGCCATCTGCCAGCCCGCCAGCACGGTGCCGGCCAGCAGCAGATACGGCACGGCCGAGCCGAACACGGCATTGGGATGCGCGGCGGCGTTGGCCACCACGAAATCCACCGTGTTGGCCAGCGCCAGGCGCCCTTGGCGCAGCGGCGTGAGCACCAGCCGGGCGGCCGGCTCGCTGCGCGCCTGCAGCGCTTCTTCCGTCTTGCGGATCTCGTCGATCAGCGCCTGCGCCACCGCACCGCCGTCGCGCAGCGTCTTGCGGCCGACCAGGTCGTTGGCCTGGATGGCGGTGGTGCCTTCGTAGATGGTCAGGATGCGGGCATCGCGGTAGTACTGCGCGGCGCCGGTCTCTTCGATGAAGCCCATGCCGCCGTGCACCTGCACGCCCAGGCTGGCCACGTCGATGGATGCCTCGGTGCACCAGCCCTTGACGATCGGCACCAGGAATTCCTGCACCGCCAGGTGGCGGGCCCGGGTAGCCGGGTCGGCGCTGGCGTGGGCCAGGTCGGCGTGGCCGGCGGTGTAATAGGCCAGCGCACGGCCGGCTTCGGTCAACGCACGCATCGTGCCCAGCATGCGGCGCACGTCGGGGTGGTGGATGATGGTCACGGATTCGCGCGATGACCCATCCACCGGGCGGCTCTGCACCCGGTCGGCGGCATAGGCCAGCGCGTGCTGGTAGGCGCGGTCGGCCACCGCGATGCCCTGCACGCCCACCGCAAAGCGGGCCGCGTTCATCATGATGAACATCGCGTCCAGGCCGCGGTTTTCCTGGCCCACCAGGTAGCCGATGGCGCCGCCCGCGTCGCCGAACTGCAACGTGGCGGTGGGGCTGGCCTTGATGCCCAGCTTGTGCTCGATCGACACGCAGGTCACATCGTTGCGCGCGCCCAGCGTGCCGTCTTCGTTCACCAGGAACTTGGGCACCAGGAACAGCGAAATGCCTTTCACGCCCTCGGGCGCATCGGGCAGGCGCGCCAGCACCAGGTGCACGATGTTTTCGGCCAGGTCGTGTTCGCCGTAGGTAATGAAGATCTTGGTGCCCGAAATCCGGTAGCTGCCGTCGCCCACCGGCTGCGCGCGGGTGCGCAGCAAGGCCAGGTCGGAGCCGGCCTGCGGCTCGGTCAGGTTCATCGTGCCGGTCCATTGGCCCGAGATCATTGGGCCGATGTAGCGCTCGCGCAGCGCGGGCGAGCCTGCCGTCAGCAGCGCCTCGATCGCGCCGTTGGTCAGCAGCGGGCACAGCGCGAACGACAGGTTGGCCGCGTTCAGCATTTCGGCGCAGGGCGCGCCCAACAGGCCCGGCAGGCCCTGGCCGCCATACTGTTCGGGGTGCGTCATGCCCTGCCAGCCGGCCTCGGCGTACTGGGCAAACGCCTGCCTGAACCCCGGCGACGTCGTCACCGCGCCGTCCTTCCAGGCGCTGGGCTCGCGGTCGGCCGAGTGGTTCAGCGGCGCCAGCACGTCGGCGGCAAAGGTCGCGGCCTCTTCCAGCACCGCCTGGGCGGTGTCCGGCGTGGCTTCGGCGTACTCCGGTAGCGCCGCCACCTGCGGCAGGCCCGCAAGGTGGTTCAGCACGAACAGCATGTCTTTCACGGGGGCTTGGTACGTCATGGCGTAGCGCTCCTGGCGTGTGGAAGGGGAATCAGGTGGCATCGATCGCGCGGGTGGAACCCACCGCCGCGCGCAGTTCAAACTTCTGGATCTTGCCGGTGGACGTCTTGGGCAGCTCGCCAAAGCGCACCGCGCGCGGCACCTTGAAGCCGGGCAGCAGCAGCTTGCAGTGGGCGATGATCTCGGCCTCGGTCGCGCTGCAGCCCGGCTTCAGTTCGACGAAAGCGCAGGGCGTTTCGCCCCACTTCGGGTCCGGCATGGCCACCACCGCCACCGCCGCCACGGCGGGGTGGCGGTACAGCGCGTCCTCGACCTCGATGCTGGAAATATTCTCGCCGCCCGAGATGATGATGTCCTTGCTGCGGTCCTTGATGCGGATATACCCGTCCGGCGTCATCACACCCAGGTCGCCCGTATGAAACCAGCCGCCGGCGAAGGCCTCGTCGGTGGCGCGCTCGTTCTTCAGGTAGCCCTTCATGCAAATATTGCCGCGGAACATGATTTCGCCCACGGTCTGCTCGTCGGCCGGCACTTCCTGCATGGTCTCGGGGTCGCGCACCGATACGCCGGCCTGCAGGTGGTAGCGCACCCCCTGGCGGGCGGTCAGCGCGGCCAGTTGTTCGTCTTCCAGGGCGTCCCAGGCCTCTTGCCGGGCGCAGACGGCGGCCGGGCCGTAGACCTCGGTCAGCCCGTACACGTGCGTCAGTTCGAAGCCGATTTCCTTCATCTTGGCGATCACCGCCGGTGCCGGGGCTGCTCCGGCCACCATGGTGCGCACCGTATGGTCGATGCCCGCCCGCATCTCCGCCGGCGCATTGGCCAGCGCGCTTTGCACGATGGGCGCGCCGCAGTAGTGCGTGACGCCTTCGTTGCGGATCAGGTCGAACACCGTCTGCGGATCGAACTTGCGCAGGCAGACATTGACGCCAGCGCGCGCCGCCACCGTCCAGGCGAAGCACCACCCATTGCAGTGAAACAGCGGCAGCGTCCACAGATACACCGGGTGCTTGGGCATGTCCCATTCCAGGATATTGCTCACCGCGTTCAGGTAGGCGCCGCGGTAGTGGTAGACCACGCCCTTCGGATCGCCCGTCGTGCCCGACGTGTAGTTCAGCGCAATCGCGTCCCACTCGTCGGCCGGCGGCTGCCAGTCGAAGCGGGCAGGGGCCGCCGCCAGGAAGTCCTCGTAGTCCGTCGCGCCCGGCAAGGTGGCCGGTGCGCTGTCCAGGTCGTGCACTGAAATGACTTTCAGATGCGGGAATTCCGCCCGGGCACGTTGCGCCACGTCGGCGTATTCGGTGTCCACGATCAGTGCCCGGGCTTCGCCGTGGCCCAGCATGAACAGCACGCTGGGCGTGTCCAGCCGGGTATTCAGGGTATTGAGCACCGCGCCCAGCATCGGCACCCCGAAATGCGCCTCGACCATCGCCGGAATATTGGGCAGCATCACCGCCACCGTGTCGCCGCGGCCAATGCCGGCGGCCGCCAGCGCGCCGGCCAGGCGCTGCGCCCGTTCGTAGGTCTGGGCCCAGGTGCGTCGCACCTTGCCATGCACCACCGCCAGCCGCTGGCCATACACCTGCGCGGCCCGCGCAATGAAATCCACCGGGGTCAGCGGCTCATAGTTGGCGTCCCGGCGCGCCAGGCCGTGTTCGAACATGCTGCTCATGGTTGTCTCCTGTCGGGCACGGGGCGCGCCCGGATAGCTTGTGTGCTGAAAGCTTGATCGGGATCGCGGATCTTGCTGTCCGCGTGGGTCCGGTCGCTCGCTGCATCCCGCTGCTTGCGAGAAGCTTATCCGTCGCCGGAAAATACTGTCTGTCGCCTGCATGACAGACCTTCCGCGTACGTGCCAACCTCCAGTTTTACACGGTTCTTTCCATGTCCGATGTTTCAAACGCTGTTTCCGCCGACGAGCTCGCCGAGCTGTTCGACGCCTGTGCCTGGTTCGGCGCGCTGGACACTGCGCATCAGGACCTGGTCCTGGCCACGTCACGCGCCGACCACGTCGCCAGCGGCGCCTGGATCGCGCGCCGCAACGCGCCATCGGATTACTGGCTGGGCGTGCATGCCGGCCTGCTGAAGCTGGCCATCTACAACGAATCCGGGCGCAGCTGCACGTTTTCCGGCGTGCCGCCCGGCGGCTGGTTCGGCGAGGGCAGCGTCATCAAGCGCGAACTGCGCAAATACGACGTGGTCGCCATCCAGCCGTCGCTGGTCCTGCGGGTGCCGGTGGACACGTTTCACGCCTTGCTGTCGGCCAGCCTGCCGTTCTCGCACTTCGTGATCGGGCAGTTGAACAACCGGATGGGCGAATTCATCGCCTCGATCCAGAATCACCGCCTGCTGGACGCCGATGCCCGCGTGGCGCAATCCCTGGCGCAGCTGTTCAACCCGCAGCTGTATCCGTCCACCGACCTGACGCTGGCGATTTCGCAGGAAGAATTGGGGTACCTGACCGGCCTGTCGCGCCAGCGGGTCAATCAGGCGTTGCAGACGCTGGCGGACCAGGGAATCCTGGGGCTGGCCTACAACCAGATCCAGGTGCTGGACCTGGGGCGGCTGCGGTTGTTCGGGGCCGATCAGCTTTGAGCGTGGCGCCACCGCGCCGGGCAACGAAGGGCCCATGAACCTGGGCGCCGCTACAGGAATTTGCGGATCAGGAAACTCGCCAGCAGGGACAGGCCCGCGCACAACCCCAGCGTGCCGGCATAGCAGATCAGCCAGATCCGTTAGGTTTCATGGCGCGGGTCGCGGGTGTCCTGGCGTTTGCGGGGCCCGCCAACGCGCCGAGCCAGCGCCACCAGTCCGCCCACCAACAGAAAGCCGCCAAGCAGGGCGAGCAGCATCAGCAGCTCGACCAGGCGGAACGACATCGCACCCAAGCCGCTGTCTTGCAGCCAGTCAGACAGGCGGGTCAGATGCGACAGTGGCCCGAACACCGCCACCAGCAACGCGGCGCCTGCGACGAGCAACATCAGGCGAACCCCTGCTACCGCCCGTGAGGGTCTGGGCGGGGCCAGGTCCGGTGTCCCGTTCGCCGATCCGAATTGAAGGCCATATTGATGCTGAAAGCTGCGGTGTTGAATCCAGGGCAGGGCGACCAAGGCAATGCCCAGCACCATCAGCTGATTCAGGACTTCCTCGGCCGTAAACCCGGCGTTCGGCCAATAGCGGTTGACCAGGATCAGCGACCCCAGGAAAAGCCCCAGGAAGAGGGCCACGATCACGGGGACGATGCATAGCGCAAACAGCATTGCCCGGGTTTGGGGCTTCACCATGTTGAGCGGTCCGATACAAATGTCATCACCAAAGCCAGCGTGATCGACTGCAAGAAGAAGTGATGACGCTCACTCGGGGCGGTGATACACCGCCTCGACGTTGTAGCCGTCGGGGTCCAGGATGAAGGCACCGTAATAATGCGGGTGATACTGCGGGCGAAGGCCGGGCGCACCGTTATCCCTGCCGCCGGCCGCCAGCGCCGCCCGATGAAAGGCATCGACCTCGGCGCGGCTGCGGGCCCGAAAGGCCACATGCACGCGCGGGGTGCTGGGCGTGCCCGGATGAATCCAGAATTCACCGCCCGGGTCGCCGGCCTCTTCAAGCTCGCCCACGCCAAAGCCCATGCCGGTAGGCAGCGCCTTGCGTGGCACGTAACCGATGGCCGCAAGCGCGCTCAGGTAAAACGCCCGGCTGCGCTCGAAGTCGCTCACGTTGATTTCGACATGGTCCAGCATTCGCGGCTCCTTGAGAGCGTGTGGGGAAACCCCGGCCGGTCAGCATAGGCTAACGAGCTGACCAGGAACGCTTCGATTTGCAACCTGCGGGCGGGGCCAGACTAGGGTTCCAGCAATGGCCAAACCTCGACCACCCCCTGCGCCACCGCACACGGGGTGCGCGACACCTGCGCTATCGCCTCGGCCAGGTCGGCCGCCTCGATGATGGCAAAGCCCGCCACCGGCAAGGCCGATGTCATGTAGGGCGCCGCGGTCGTTTCCACCCCCGCCGCGTCGTGGTTGCGCACCTGCACCGGGGCGCCGGCAATGCCCATCAAGACGCCTTGTTGCCGCAAATTGGCATCGTGCGCATGGGCGGCATCGCGCAGGGGAGCGGCGGTGCGGTCGTAGCCGGCCTGGTCGCCGTAGCCGATCGTGATGAACTTGGGCATGCGGGTCTCCTGAAATTGCGGGGGGCCGGCGTGGCAGCTAGCGCGCGGTGGCCTCCCACTGCACATGTTCAATGCGGTTGCGGCCGTTGTTCTTGGCCACATACAACGCTTGGTCCACGGCCTTGATGAAGGCACCCCGCGTGGCGTTACCGTCAGGAATCAGGGTGCCCGCGCCCATGCTCACCGTGACGCGGCGGCCGTGGGGCGACAGCGCATGCATGATGGCTTTCTTTTCCAGCAGGCGCTGGCAGCGTTCGGCCACCTTCAGGGCGGTCGCGGCATCGGCCTCGGGCAGCAGCACGACGAATTCCTCACCGCCGTAGCGCGCCACCAGATCGCGCGGGCCATCCAGCGCCAGGCTCAGCGTCTGGGCGATATCCACCAGGCATTTGTCACCCTGGGTGTGACCGTACAAGTCGTTGTACTGCTTGAAGAAATCCACGTCGAGCAGCAAGATGGACAGCGGTTGGCGATCTTTGCCGGCCCGTTCCCATTCCAGTTCGAAACTGCTGTCAAAGCGGCGCCGGTTGGCAATATTGGTCAAGCCGTCCTTGAAAGACAGGGCTTCCAGTTCTTTTTGCAGGCTCAGCAACTGTTCTTCGGTCTTCTTGCGTTCGGTGATGTCGAACATGAAGCCGATCAACGCCTGCACCTCGCCTTGCTCATTGCGCATGACATGGACGACGTCGCGAATCCAGACGTAGCCGTTGTCCTGGGTCAGGGCCCGGTAGTCGGCTTCATGGTCGACGCCCGCCTGGGATTGCGAAACGCAGAAATTGACCACGTATTCGCGGTCTTCGGGGTGCATGCGCATGGCCCAGTCTTCGACGCTGACCCAGCTGTCGACGCTCCAGCCCAGCAATGCCTCGATCTGGGGGCCGATATAGGCGAATTTCATGGACGCCCAATCGATTTTCCAGGGAATTGCCTTGGTCGACTCCAGCAAGGTCTTGTATACCGCGTTGTCATTCAAAAGCGTGCTTGCGTCGGCCATGCCGCATCCGTCCTCGATCCACGTGAGCAATCACTGTAGCCTGAAGCCATTGACCAGGGCATGACGGAATGATCGTTTCCGGCCGATGGCAGACGATAGCGATTTCGCGCGGTTACACGCGCAATGCGTTCAGGGTTCGCGTCAAGATTCGCAGACCCAGCCTAACGGCTCGTGTTGTGCGGAAAACCGCAGCGACGGCCAGTAGCCGTCCATGAACCAGGCATCGTCAAGCGGCGCCAGGTGCTGGACATAGCCGCCATCAGCGGCCAGCACCAGGTCGGACGGCGCGAAGCCTTGCAGGAAGGTGTCCGGCGGCGTGTACGGGTCGGCAGGTTCGCGGCCGGCTTCCCACAGGTAGCGCAGGGCCGCGCCTGGCCGGCGTTTGGGCGATCGGGGTCCGTCCTCGGGTTGTTCCTGCAAGATCAGGGCGCCAGCCCGAATTCCTGCCTGCGGTCGTACAGGAACAGGCCTTCGTCATCCCACCCGGCCGACCAGCCGCCCCGCCACAGCCGCATGGCGGCCGCGGTGGGGTCGTCCGCCGGCGCGGTCAAGCGGCTGCACAGCGGCCAGGCGATCCAGCTGGAAACGTCGTAAGTGGTGGCCAGGCGATACAGCGGCTCGGAGAGAAAGTGGTACGCCGCGGCCCCCACCTCACCCGTTTCGTTTTCCGCCATGGTGTCCATCCCATCGCGCAATTCCACAAAAGGCGATTCGGCGCGGCAATAGGCATCACGCAGAGACACCGCCGGGCTGGCCAGCACACGGACCGGGCCGTCCGGGTCGGGCGCCTCGAAGCCCGCGCGCCGGGTAAGGTCCACCCCTTGGCGCAAGCGCATCGTGGCCTGCTCGGCATCGATGGCCTTGGCCGGCGTCGATAGATATTCCTCGATGCGGGCCAGCATCTGATCGCCGCGGGGCAGGATCGAAAAGGCCCGCTTGCGCGCCTCGGCGCCGCTGGGCCAGTCGGCGGACCAGAAATTGAACAGCAGCCGAAAGTCCTGGTCCAGGTCCGGCAGCGGATCAGGCACGCCTTTGTCGCCGGCCACTTCGTCCGGGTGGTCGTCACAGGCATCCAGGATGTGATGCCAGTGACGTTGCCACGCCAGGGGATCCTGCGGGACGGGCGTGTCCGCAGACGTTGAATCGGGCTGGCGATCGAGAAAGCTCATGCGGCCTCCGCAGAATGGGGTCGACGGATTATCGCTTGACCTTCCAAGCGTAGCCATCCTTACGCTGGCGATATTGCTTTGATCGGACTCGCCAGGGGCGTCACCATGCCAAAAATCACTGTTCTTCCCCATCCCGACCTCGCGCCGGCCGGCGCCGTGCTGGACGTGCCGGCCGGGGTATCGCTGTGCGAGGCCCTGCTCGATCACGGAATTCCGATCGAGCACGCCTGCGAGCAAAGCCGCGCGTGCACGACCTGCCACTGCATTGTTCGCCAGGGCTTTGATGCGCTCAATGCGGTGGAGGAAGGCGAAGAAGACCTGCTGGACCGCGCCTGGGGGGTCGAACCGCAGTCGCGCCTGAGCTGCCAGGCCATCGTGGGGGCAGAGGACGTGACGATCGATATTCCGAAGTACACGGTGAATCACGCCAGGGAAACCTGAGCGGTGCAGGCAGGCACCGCGAGGGGGCTGCGAAGGCAGGCGGATCGGTACGTCGCGGCCGTCGTGAAAAATGTCTGAAAGTGTTTTTCGGGCGGAATTGAAGCGCTCTGAAATCGTAGTCTGGCAAGATAGTGACTGTCGCCGGGCTCTCGCGGCCCGAATTATCCTGTTCCCAGAGGAGATGTATTAGTGGTTCTATCCGCAACGATAGTATCGATCGCTTTCCCGTTTCGCCCATATGCCGCCAGTCTTTGGCGGCGCAGGCGAGGCAGGCCGTGGCCGGCGTTGCTGCTGGCGCTGATACTGAGTTGCGTGGCCCTGTCGTGGCAGGCGGACGCCCGGGCGGCAACGCCGCTGTTGCCGGCAGCCTCGGCGCCTGCCGACACCGCTTCTCCCGGCACGCTGTCCCCCGCCGCGCTGGCCGACCTGCTGGACAACCCCGATGCGCGCAAGGCCCTGGTGGATGCGCTGCGCGCGCAGGCAGCCGGCGCCGACCCCGCCGCAGCGCGTTCCGCTGACGCGCAAGCCAGGCCCGCGCCGGCAACGCCCGGATTGCAACAGCGCATGGCCGATGACGTGCAGCGCTTCCTGACCGGTGTGGCCACCGACATGGGCCAGGGCGTGGACGACATGGTGGCGCTGGCCTCGGGGCGCAGCCTGCGCATGGACAGCGGCACGGCGAGCCATGCCTTGATGCCGCTGCTGCTGGCGGCGGCGGCGACGATCATCGCCTTCCTGCTGCTACGCCTGATCGCGATGCGCATCTACACGCGCATCGACCACTGGGTGGCGCAACACGGCAGCAAGCCAGCCGCCGCGTCCGCGCGCGGCACGCCACTGCCCATCCGGGTGCTGGGCCGGCGCGCGGGCGCGATCGTGGGGGCATTGGCGATTGACGTGGGGGTGGTGCTGCTGGCCGCGATGGCGGGCGGTGCGGCCGCCCTGTGGGGCACGCCGGGACGCGGCACGCTGGACGCGCTGGCCGCCGTCTTCCTGCGGGCCTTCTTGTCGGTGGAAATCATCAAGGTCGTGATCCGCACGGTGTTCGCGGTGCGGCACCCGCATCTGCGGCTCCTGCCGATGGCCGATGCGTCCGCCAAGTACTGGAATGGCTGGCTGGTGCGCATCGTGGCGGCCGCGGGCTACGGCACGCTGCTGATCGATCCGGTGATGGCGGCCGCGTTGTCGCCGGCGCTGGGCCGGCTGGCCGGCATGGTCATCATGCTGGCGGTCTATGTATACGCCGTGCGCACCATCTGGCAGAACCGCCAGGCGGTGCGCGAGCATCTGGATCGCCGCGCCGCGGGGGTGGCCACGTTCCTGGGGGCGCGGCTGCATTTCCTGTCGCGCATATGGCACGTGCTGGGCATCGGCTACTTCACCATCTTGCTGGTGGTCAGCCAGGTCGATCCGACCAATGCCTTGCCTTTCATGGCCCGGGCCACGGCGCAGACGCTGCTGGTGATCGGGGTGAGCAGCCTCTTGATCCTGCTGCTGAACGCCATCCTGGCCAAGCCCATTCGATTGTCCGACGACCTGCGCCAGCGCCTGCCGCTGCTGGAGGCGCGGGTGAACGCCTACGTGCCGGCGCTGCTCAAGCTGGTGGGCTGGATCATCCGCATCGTGGCGGTGCTGCTGATCCTGGATGCCTGGCACGCGTTTGACCTGTCGCGCTGGCTGGCGTCGGACGCCGGGGGCGCGGCGATCAAGGTGACGCTCAATATCGTCATCGTGCTGTTGATCGCGGCGCTGGCCTGGACGGTGATCGCCAGCATCATCGAGCACCGCCTGAGCCAGCGGGAAGGGCGGGGCATGCCCAGTGCGCGCGAACGCACGTTGCTGGCGCTGTTTCGCAATGCGGCGCTGATCGTCATCGTGACGATGACGTTGATGGTGCTGCTGTCGCAGATCGGCATCGACGTCGGTCCGTTGATTGCCGGCGCGGGCGTGGTGGGCCTGGCGATCGGTTTTGGCGCCCAGAAGCTGGTGCAGGACATCATCACCGGCGTGTTCATCCAGCTTGAAAACGGCATGAACGAGAACGACGTGGTGCAGGTCGCGGGCGTGTTCGGCACGGTCGAGAAGATGACCATCCGGTCCGTGGGCATACGTACGCTGGACGGCGGCTACCACCTGGTGCCGTTTTCGTCGGTGGACGTGGTGGCCAACCACATGCGCGACTTCTCGTACCACCTGGGCGAATACACCATCGCGCACCGCGAAAGCGTGGACGACGCCATCGAGCATCTGCGCGCGGCGTTTGCCGAGCTGATGACCGATTCGGTGCTGGGACCCGAGATCCTGGAAGAGATGACGGTGGCCGGGGTCACGGCCGTCAACGACAAGGGCGTGACCATCCGCATCCTGATCAAGACCACGCCGGGCATGCAGTGGGCCGTGCAGCGCGGCTACAACCGCTTGCTCAAGAAGCACTTCGACGCCGCCGGCATCGAGCTGCCGTACCCGCACACGGTCGTGTACTTCGGGCAGGACAAGCGCGGCTACGCGCCGCCGGCCAATGTGGCCGTGCAGGCCGAACGGCCCGACGAGGGCGGCAACGCCCGGGCGGCAGGGCACACCCGCCGTCCCCTGGTGTCGGAATCCAGCACCGACGATTCGGCCGAGGTGCTGGGCAATGAACTCGAAGCGCGTCAGGAAGCCGAGGACGAGGCACCGCGCACGTAGCGGTAGAGCGGACAGGAGCGGGTTTCAGGGCAGCCTTGGACGGCTTGGCTGCCTCGAACCCGCCGCTTACGCCATGATGGCCGGTTCAGCGCGTTGGGCTGAAAGGCCAGGGGTGGCGTCAGCCCATTCGATCCGGTTGCGGCCCGCCGCCTTGCCGCGGTAGAGCGCGGAATCGGCTTGTCGCAGGGCGTCTTCCAGCCCCTGCACGCCATGGAAGTGCGGCGAAATCCCGATGGTGACGGTGCAGCGCAGCGATTGGTCGGATCCCGCCACCTTGATGGCCTGGTTTTCAATGTTGGCACGCAGGCGCTCGGCCAGGAGCATGACGCCGTCCGTGTCGGCATCGAGCAAGATGGCCACGAATTCTTCCCCGCCGATACGACCGGTCAGGTCGCCGCGACGCACGGTGGCACGCAGCAGATCCGCCACCTGGCAGATGACCTCGTCCCCGGCCTGGTGGCCGTAGGTGTCATTGATGCGCTTGAAATGATCCACATCCAGCAGCAGCAAACAGGCCGGCGCGGCCTGTCGCGCGTTGAAGTACTGCTTCAGCGCATCCACCAGCCCTCGGCGATTGAGCAAGTTCGTCATGGGGTCGCGCGCCGCGATATTGCGCAGGCTGTCTGTCAGCCGCCGCAGCACCAGCCAGACGATGGCGGGCGGCACGATGGTGGCCAGGGTCGACATATAGATATAGAAGATCATCTGGAAGCGGCTGTCCATGTGCAGGGCATCCAGGCCATCGTCCACGATCTTCATGAACTTCAGCGCGTTCAGGACACAGATGCCGCCGATCAGCAGCGAGAAAAAGATCATTTCGCCGTACAGGTCCTTGGCGAACGTGCGCACGCCGTAGATCACGGTCAGGGTCATGGCAAAGAACAGCACGGTCGCCATCGCCGCCAGCATGGCGTAGCGGGCGGCGGGGCCGGCGTTCCCTTGCACCAGCAATTGCGCCAGGCCGTAGGCCGCCGCAAAGGCGATCAACGGACGCCACAGCGGAACCTGGCGCCCGAAGAAACGCATCGCGCCGAGCCAGTAGGCGATCGGCGCAGCCAGCGTAAGAATGTGGTTGACCACGCTCATCAGGCTCCAGGCCGGGCCGCCTTCCAGCAATTGCAGGATGTAGGCCGACGCCAGCAACAGGTTGCCCACGGCAAAATAATCCATCCCCATCCTGTTGCCAGGCAGGCGACGGCTGATCAATAAGAACATGCCTGAAAAGCACAACAGGTGTGCGCACAGCATGGCAACGAGCGTGGAGGCAACCATAGTGGGGAGGGGAAAGGGATGTGCACTGCCAGCCAGGAAGCGACCGGGCCGTCGTTGACGTCATCCGACAGGGGGGGGAAGTCATTGTCGATGAATGGCCGTGTCACTCGCCCCGCAGCGCGCGCCGCAGCGCGGCCCGGGCCAGGATGCGGGCGGAATCCAGCGTCGGCAGCGCGCAGTTGCCGTCGTTGAGCACCAGCGGCAGTTCGGTGCAGCCCAGCACCACCGCATCGCAGCCGGCGTCGCGCAGCCGCGTCACCACGTCTTGCAGCAACGCCACCGACGCCGGCCGGAAATCGCCATAGACCAGTTCGTCCATGATGATCCGCGCCAGCAGGTCGCGGTCGGATTCGGATGGCCGCACGCATTCCAGGCCCTGGGCCGCCAGCTTGTCGGGATAGACGGGGCTGTCCACCAGCCAGCGCGTGCCGGTGATGCCGATGCGGCGAAAGCCGCGCTGGGCGGCTTCCAAGGCGACTTCTTCGGCGATGTGCAGCCAGGGCAGGGGCGATTGCGGCAGCACGTGGCCCAGCGCCTGGTGAATGGTGTTGTCGGGGCAGATCAGGAAGTCGGCCCCTGCGCGCGCCAGCTTGCCGGCCGACGACCGCATCAGCGCGCCCACGCCGGCCAGGTCACCCTGGTTGAGGCAGGCCACGTAGTCGGCCAGCGAATGGGTGTGCAGCGAGACCTCGGGGTGGGCATGCGGGCCCAGTTGCTGCGCGCCTTCGGCGCAGATCGTGCGATAGCACAGCGCGGCGCCTTCTGCCGAACAGGCGACGATGCCGATGTGCAGGGGCGGGCGGGGTGTCATGCGGGGGATCTCCTTGGGTGTGCGGGTCTGCGCCAGGCGGCGGCGCCACGATGGTGCGACAGGCAGGCGATGCCGCCGCGTTACTCGACCGTGCTCTTGGTCAGCGCCCGCACATGCCTGGCGATGCCGCGGAACTGTTCGGCCATGGCGTCCTGCTGCGCCTGCGGCAGCCGCGACAGGAACAGCTCGTCGATCGCGGGTCCATAGATCTTCCACATCTTGCGCCGCAGCGCCAGCCCGTCAGGCGTGATGCGGGCGTAGGTGGCGCGGCGGTCTTCGTCGCTGCGGAACCGTTCGACCAGCCCGGCGGCTTCGATGCGGTCCATCAGCCGCGTCAGGTTGTAGCGCGCGATGACCATGCGTTCGGCCATCTCGAACATGCGGGCGGTGCCCTGCGGCGCGCGTTCCAGCGCCCACAGCGCGTCATACCACGCGAGCGGCGGCAGGTCGGCAGCGGACAGTCTTTTTTCGATCTCTTCCACCACCAATGCATGCGCGGTCAGAAAGAGGCTCCACGCGTCGGGCTTGCCCGTGGCCATGCGGTCGTTCCTTGTCTGGAGATTCTGCTGTCGCGATTGTAGAGGCGGCGGCCGGCAAATCCCTTAACAGTTGCACTTGCAATTGTTTGGGAACCTTCATACGATTGCAATTGCACATTATGCAAATGCAATTCACGATATGAAATGAAGGCGCCGGCGCGTTCCGGCGTGGCGCCGCTTTCCCCAAAGGAGCATGCCCATGGAAACCGAGATCGATCCGATCGACGCCGACCCGCAGGAAACCCGGGAATGGCTGGACGCGATGCAGGCCGTGCTGGCCCACGAAGGCCTGCCGCGCACGCACTACCTGCTGGACCAACTGATCAACCAGGACCGCGAGCGCCTGGGCGGCTACGCCGCGCCGGGTGTCACGCCCTACGTCAATTCCATCGGCGTGGCGGGGCAGGCGCCGTTTCCGGGCGACGTGGGCATCGAATCGCGCCTGGACGCCTACCTGCGCTGGAACGCGATGGCGATGGTGCTGCGCGCCGGCAAGACCTCGGGCGTGGGCGGGCACATTGCCACGTACGCCTCGGCGACGACGCTGTACGAAACCGGCTACCGCCACTTTTTTCGCGCGGCCACGCCGGATTACCTGGGCGACATGCTGTACATCCAGGGGCATTCGGCGCCGGGCATCTACGCCCGCGCCTACCTGGAAGGGCGCATCTCGGAAGACGAACTGGACCGCTTCCGGCGCGAGATCGGCGGGGGCGGGCTGGCCTCGTACCCGCATCCGCGCACGATGCCGGGGTTCTGGCAGTTTCCGACGGTGTCGATGGGGCTGGGGCCGCTGATGGCGGCCTACCAGGCACGCTACATGCGCTACCTGGAAGACCGTGAACTGATCCCCGTGCAAGGCCGCCGGGTCTGGGGCTTTCTGGGCGACGGCGAACAGGACCAGCCCGAAACGCTGGCGGCGGTGGCCATGGCCGGGCGCGAAAAGCTGGACAACCTGATCTTCGTGGTCAATTGCAACCTGCAACGGCTGGACGGCCCGGTGCGCGGCAACGCCAAGATCATCCAGGAACTCGAAAGCGTCTACCGCGGCGCGGGCTGGAATGTGATCAAGGTGGTGTGGGGCAGCGGCTGGGACGCGCTGCTGGCGCAGGACCACGACGGCCGGTTGCGGCGCCGCATGATGCAGTGCGTGGACGGCGAATACCAGGTGTTCAAGGCGCGCGGCGGCGCCTATGTGCGCGAACATTTCTTCGGCGCGGACCCGGTGCTGCTCGAACGCGTGGCGCACCTGTCCGACGACGAGATCGGCGCGCTGAACCGCGGCGGGCATGACCCGGTCAAGGTGCATGCGGCCTACGCCGCGGCGTTGGCGCATCGCGGCCAGCCCACCGTGATCCTGGCCAAGACGGTGAAGGGCTACGGCATGGGGGCGGCCGGCGAGGCGGCCAATACCAACCACCAGCAAAAGAAGATGGCGGACCCGGCGGTGCGGGCGTTTCGGGACCGCTTCGGCATCCCGGTGGCCGACGACCGGCTGGCCGAGATTCCGTACATCAAGCCGGCGCCCGGCAGCGCCGAGCAGGCCTATTTCGACGCGGGCATCCAGCGCGCGGGCGGCCACCTGCCGCGCCGGCCCGCCGGCCCGGGGCCGCAGGCCATGCCGGCGCTGGCCGCGTTTGCCGCGCACCTGAAGGGCAGCGACGGGCGCGAGTTTTCCACGACCATGGCGTTCGTGCGCATCCTGGCGCAACTGCTGAAGGACCCGGACATCGGCGCCAAGGTGGTGCCGATCGTGCCCGACGAATCGCGCACCTTCGGCATGGACGGCATGTTCCGCCAGGTGGGCATCTATTCGCACGTGGGCCAGCTGTACACGCCGCAAGACGCCGACCAGCTGAGCGTCTATCGCGAAGACCGCCGCGGCCAGATCCTGCAGGAAGGCATCAACGAATCGGGCGCGATGTCGTCATGGATCGCGGCGGCCACGGCCTACAGCACGCACGGCGTGGCGACGATTCCGTTCTATATCTTCTATTCGATGTTCGGCTTTCAGCGGGTGGGCGACCTGGCCTGGGCGGCGGGCGATATCCGCGCACGCGGCTTCCTGCTGGGCGCGACGTCGGGCCGCACCACGCTGGAAGGCGAAGGGCTGCAGCACGACGATGGCCACAGCCACGTGCTGGCCTCGGTGATTCCGTCGTGCATCGCCTACGACCCGGCCTATGCCTGCGAGATCGCGGTGATCGTGCAGGACGGCCTGCGCCGCATGTACCAGGAAGAGGAAGACGTTTTCTACTACCTGACGCTGATCAACGAGAAGACCGCGCATCCGCCGCTGCCCGCAGGCGCCGAAGCCGGCATCCTGAAGGGCATGTACCGGCTGCGCGAGGGCGGGCCGGGCGAGGTGCGTGCGCAGTTGCTGGGCAGCGGGGCGATCCTGGCCGAGACCCTGGCCGCGGCCGAGCTGCTGCAGCAGGACTACGGCGTGGCCGCCGACGTCTGGAGCGTCACCAGCTATTCCGAGCTGCGGCGCGACGGCCAGGAAACCGAACGCTGGAACCGCCTGCATCCGCTGGACCCGGCGCGGCGCGGCTACGCACAAAGCTGCCTGGCCGATACGGCCGGGCCGGTGGTGGCGGCGACCGACTATATGAAGACGGTGGCCGAGCAGATCCGCCCCTTTCTGGCGGGACGCCGCTACGTCACGCTGGGGACGGACGGCTTTGGCCGGTCGGATACGCGCCAGGCGCTGCGGGCGTTCTTCGAGGTGGACCGGCATCACATCGTGCTGGCGACCTTGAAGGCGCTGGCCGATGACGGGGTCTTGTCGCCCGAGCAGGCGGCGGATGCGATCCGGCGTTACGGGCTGGACCCGGAGGCCGTGTCGGCGGCGTTGCCCTGACGAGCGGCGTGGCCCCAGGGCGGCCTTGTGGGCAGGCGGCGGCGCCATGGACGCCGACCGCCGGGCCTGTCAGGGGGGCTATGCGGCGCGGCGCGCCAGCAAGGCCCAGATGCCCGCGACCGACAACAGCGCGCCGCCGCCCAGGTTGAAGCCGCGCTGCGCCCGCGGCGAAGCCAGCAGGCGGCGCGCCGAGTCCGCGAACAGCGCGTACACGGTGGCGTTGATGCCGGCGCAGACCACGAAGGTGGCCGACAGCGTCCACAACTGGCGCGTCACGTCGCCGGTCGGGTTGATGAACTGGGGCAGGAAGGCCACGAAGAAGATGATGCCCTTGGGGTTCAGCGCCGTCACCAGGTAGGTGTTGGCGAACAGCTTCCAGCGCGAACCGGCGGCGCCGGCCTGCGGCAGCGTGGCGGGGGCCACGCCGGCCCGCAGCAGCTTGAAGCCCAGGTACAGCAGGTACAGGCCGCCGACGGTCTTGACCACGGTGAACCAGAACGCCGATGCCGACAGCAGGGCGCCCACGCCCAGCAGCGACAGCGCCAGCGCGGTGGAATCCCCCAGCGCCACGGCCAGCACCAGCGGCAGGCGGGCGCGCTTGCCATGGGTGATCGAATAGCTGATGACGGTCAGGATGGTGGGGCCGGGCAGCATCACCAGCAGGGCGGACGCGCCCAGGAAGGCGAGCCAGGTTTCGAGCGACATGGGTCTTGCTCCAGAGTAGGGGGGCGGCGGCGTCGCCCCTGGCGGCCAATGTATCCCAAGGTGCAGGGCTTTGGGCGCGTCTGGGGGGAGCGTGGTGCAAAATACAGGTTTCCCGGACAGTGAACGCGGCCCCGCAAGGCGGCAGCGAAGGAAATTCCATGGCATTCGATTTTGATCTGTTTGTGATCGGCGCGGGCTCGGGCGGCGTGCGCGCGGCGCGGTTTGCGGCCGGTTTCGGCGCCCGCGTGGCCGTGGCCGAAAGCCGCTACCTGGGCGGCACCTGCGTCAACGTGGGTTGCGTGCCCAAGAAGCTCCTGGTCTACGGCGCCCACTACAGCGAAGACTTCGAACAGGCGCACGGCTTTGGCTGGACCGCCGGCCAGCCCCGCTTCGACTGGGCCACGCTGATCGCCAACAAGAACCGCGAGATCCAGCGTCTTAACGGCATTTACCGCAATTTGCTGGTCAATAGCGGCGTGACACTGCTGGAAGCCCACGCCCGCATCAAAGACCCGCACACGGTCGAGGTCGACGGCAAGTCGTACACCGCGGCCAACATCCTGGTGGCCACCGGCGGCTGGCCGCAGGTGCCGGACATTCCCGGCAAGGAACATGCCATCACCTCGAACGAGGCCTTTTTCCTGCCGGCGCTGCCCAAGCGCGTGCTGGTGGTGGGCGGCGGCTACATCGCGGTCGAATTCGCCTCTATTTTCAATGGCATGGGCGCACAGACCACCCAGGTCTACCGCGGCCCGCTGTTCCTGCGCGGCTTTGACGGCGCGGTGCGCGAACACCTGCGCGACGAGCTCACCAAGAAGGGCATCGACCTGCGCTTCAATGCCGACGTCGCGCGCATCGACAAGCGCGCCGACGGCGTGCTGGCCGCCACGCTGAAGGACGGCTCGGTCATCGAGACCGACTGCGTGTTCTACGCCACCGGGCGCCGCCCGATGCTGGACAACCTGGGCCTGGAAAACACCGGCGTCAAGTTCGACGACAAGGGCTTCATCGCCGTCGACGACGAATACCGCACGGCCGAACCGTCGATCCTGGCGCTGGGCGACGTCATCGGCCGGGTGCCGCTGACGCCGGTGGCGCTGGCCGAGGGCATGGCGGTGGCGCGACGCCTGTTCCGCCCCGAGGAATACCGCAAGGTGGACTACAAGCTGATTCCCACCGCCGTGTTCAGCCTGCCCAATATCGGCACGGTGGGCATGACCACCGAAGAGGCGCGCGAGGCCGGCCACGAGATCAAGCTGTTCGAAAGCCGCTTTCGCCCGATGAAGCTCACGCTGACCGAGTCCCAGGAAAAGACGTTGATGAAGCTGATCGTCGACGCCAGGACCGACCGGGTGCTGGGCGTGCACATGGTGGGGCCGGACGCCGGCGAGATCGTGCAAGGCATCGCCATCGCCCTGAAGGCGGGCGCGACCAAGCAGGTCTTCGACGAGACGATCGGCATCCACCCGACGGCGGCCGAAGAGTTCGTGACACTGCGTACGCCAGTGGCGAACTAGCGGGGCGGGCCAGGCGCCCGCCGCGTTACAAGCGTTCGATCATGGCGCGCGCCGCGGCCGGCGCGCGCTCTTTGGCGCCGTTGATGAAAAATGCATACACCTCCTGTGGCTTGGCGCCGCCCGCCGCCTTGTGCGCGGCGATGCGCGGCAGGTCGGACGGGTCCGCACCGCGTGCCCAGGTGCGCAGCCGTTCGGCCCAGGCGTCCAGCACCTTGGGCGCGTAGCCGGCCTTGAAGGCGGTGCTGGCGCGCATCAGCCGGGCATACACGAAGGCGCCGGTGCGGTCGGCCAGCGACGGGTAGTCTTCACTGTCGGTGTAGACGGTGGCGGCGCCATGGCGGCGGGCCAGGTCCAGGTATTGCTCGCAGGCAAAACTGGGATGGCGCACGTCCAGCACATGGCGCAGCGGCAGGCCGTCGACCGTGTCGGGCAGCAGCGCCAGGAAGGCGCCGAAATCGTCCGGGTTGAACACCTTGGTGGGCGCGAACTGCCACACGATGGGCCCCAGCTTCGGGCCCAGTTCGGCGATCCCGCCGTGCACGAAGCGGTGCACGGATTCCCCGGCGCCGGCCAGCTCGCGGCGGTTGGTGGCGTAGCGCGAGGCCTTGAGCGAAAACACGAAACCGTCGGGCGTCTCGTCGCGCCATTTGGCGAAGGTGGCCGGCTTCTGGCTGCTGTAGTAGGTGCCGTTGATTTCGATGGCGGTGAGCTGGCGGCTGGCGTATTCGAGCTCGCGGGCGTGGGGCAGGCCTTCGGGGTAGAAGGTGCCGCGCCACGGGGCGTAAGTCCAGCCGCCGATGCCGATACGGATGGCGGCAGGCTTGTGCGCGGCGGGCGATTTGCGCAGGGGCATGGGCGGGGTCCTTTCCGGGATTGCGGAGCACCCCACCCACTCTATCCCTGTCCGGCCGCGCGTCCCATCCGTCCACATTTAAAAAGCGCGGATTGTCGGCGAGGGTTCAGCCGGGGTGTTGCCTGGATGCCGCGTCTGGCGCGTGCCGCGGCACGGGCGCATCGAAAAAACACGCTGTTCCGATACAGATTTCAGATAACGTGCAGCGCATCCCTTCACTGCCGTCCGGCGCGCGCCGGCTCATCATGCCTGACATTGCCAATCTCCTGACGTTCGCCCTGGTCGCCCTGGGCATGGTGCTCACGCCCGGGCCCAACATGATCTATCTGGTGTCGCGTTCGATTTCGCAGGGCCCCAAGGCCGGGCTGATTTCGCTGGGCGGCGTGGCGGTGGGGTTCGTGTTCTATGTGCTGTGCGCCGCGTTCGGCATCACGGTGCTGCTGATGGCGGTGCCGTATGCCTACGATGCGCTGCGTTTCGGCGGCGCGCTGTATCTGCTGTACCTGGCCTGGCAGGCGGTGCGGCCGGGCGGACGCTCGCCGTTCCAGGTGCGCGAACTGCCGCCCAGCAGCGCGCGCACACTGTTCTCGATGGGGCTGGTGACCAACCTGCTCAATCCCAAGGTCGCGGTGATGTATGTGTCGCTGCTGCCGCAGTTCATCCAGCCCGACCACGGCAGCGTGTTCACGCAGTCGATCGCGCTGGGCATGACGCAGGTGGCGGTCAGCCTGTCGGTGAATGCGGTCATCGCGATCATGGCGGGGTCGATTGCCGGCTTCCTGGCCGGGCGCCCGCTGTGGATGGTGGTGCAGCGCTGGCTTATGGGCACGGTCCTGGCCGGCCTGGCGCTGCGCATGGCGCTGGATTCTCGCCGCTGATGGACGCCGCCCATTCGTATCTGCCCGGCATGCTGCTGGCGTATTCCGCGTTCGTGCTGGCGACCGTCAGCCCCGGACCGGCGGTGCTGGCCACGCTGGGCACCGCGATGAGCGCGGGACGCCGCGCGGGCGTGATGCTCGGGCTGGGCGTGGCAATGGGCTCGTGCAGCCTGGGCGTGCTGACGGCACTGGGCCTGTCGGTGGTGCTGGCGTCGTATGCCGGGGCGCTGGTGGCCATCAAGATTGCCGGCGGCCTGTACTTGCTGTGGTTGGCGGTGAAGTCGCTGCGCTCGGCCGCCAGGCGGCACGTGCTGCCGGCGATGACGGACGGGGCACGGCCGGGCGCGTTGGCGTATTTTGCGCGCGGCTGGGCGGTGCAGATCAGCAATCCCAAGGCCATCCTGGCCTGGATCGCCATCATCTCGCTGGGCTTGAAACCCGGCGCGCCGCACTGGGTGGCCCCGGCCATCGTCGTGGCGTGCACGCTGACCGGCATGGCGTTCTACAGCCTGTGCGCGGTGGTGTTTTCCAGTCCCGCCATGGCGCGCGGCTACGCCCGCGCGCGGCGCGTCATCGATGGCGTGCTGGGGGTGTTCTTTGCGGCGGCGGCGGTCAGGCTGCTGACCAGCAAGACCTGAACCCCGGCCTGCGCAGGGGCTGCTGCGGCCGCCATACCGGCTGCCGCAGCACCGGCTGCCGCAGCACCGGCTGCCGCAGCGTCGGCTGCCGCAGCATCGGCTGCCGCAGCATCGGCTGCCGCAGCATCGGCTGCCGCAGCATCGGCTGCCGCTGTTCTGGCATCACTTGCGCGCTGCCCTCGCCAGCTTGCCCAACTGCTTGACCAGCCCCGGAAAACGATCGGCGCTGGTGTTGCCGTAGCCGATCACCAGGCCGTTGTCCTGCGGCTGCGGCGTGATGGCGAAGGTCGACAGCGCGTTGGGGTTCATGCCCAGCTTGCGGGCCTGCTCGACGATGGCGCGGTCCGACAGGTCTGGCGGCAGGCGCACGGTCAGGTGCAGGCCGCTGTGGCCGCCCAGCACCTCGTGGTCCACCCCCAGGTGTTCGGCGAGCGCGTCGCGCAGCGCGGCCTGGCGGTCGCGGTACAGCCGCCGCATGCGGCCCAGGTGGCGCGAAAACTGGCCGTTTTCGATGAAGGCGGCCATGGTCAGCTGTTCCAGCCGGTGGCCGCCGCGCAGCATTTCGATGATGGACGGCATGGCCGGGCCGGCAATGGCCTGCGGCAGCACCAGGAAGCCCAGCCGCAAGGCGGGGAACATGGTCTTGCTGAAGGTGCCCACGTACAGCACGGGCGCGTCGGGCAGCAGGCCCTGCATGGCGGCGATGGGTTCGCCCTGGTGGCGGAATTCGCTGTCGTAGTCGTCTTCGATGATCCAGGCGCCGGCCTGGCGGGCGCGTTCCAGCAGGTCCAGCCGGCGCGCCAGCGACAGCACCGCGCCGGTCGGGTATTGGTGGGTGGGCGTGGTCTGGATCAGGCGCGGGGGCTGTGTGTCCCAGGCGTCGTCGGGGGTGGCGATGCCATCGGTGTCCACCCGCATGGCGACCACGTTCAGGTCGCCTGCGTGGAAGGCGGCCTTGGCGCCGCGGTAACCGGGCTCTTCGAGCCAGGC
The DNA here is from genome assembly GCF_052695805.1 of Achromobacter sp. NCFB-sbj8-Ac1-l. Lineage (NCBI taxonomy): Bacteria > Pseudomonadati > Pseudomonadota > Betaproteobacteria > Burkholderiales > Alcaligenaceae > Achromobacter > Achromobacter sp. NCFB-sbj8-Ac1-l. The sequence continues at coordinate 2,263,509 of NZ_CP199812.1, forward strand.
GGTGTCGCCCGGGTTGGTCAACAGCTGCACGCACAGGGCCAGCGCGCCTTGCGCGCCCTCGGTGATGACGATGCGGTCGGCGTCGCAGCGCACCCCGCGCGACACGCGCAGGTATTGGGCGATGGCCTCGCGCAGCGCCGGTTCGCCCACGGGCGGGCCGTAGCCCAGCGTGGCGGCGGGGGCGGCCTGCAGGGCGCGATCCTGCGCGCGGCGCCAGGCATTGATGGGAAACTGCGTCAGCGCCGGCGTGCCGGGGGTGAGCGGCAGCGCGCCGTCGTTGGGCGCGCGGGTGGCGACGATGCGCGACAGCCGCTGGGCGGTGCGAAAGGCGGGCGCCGGGGGCGCCGCGGCCTGCTTGGCGGCGCTGGCCGCCGCGGCCGACAGGGGCGCCACCCGGGTGCCCTGGCGGTCGGCAATGACGTAGCCTTCGGCCGTCAATTGCTCGTAGGCGATCAGCACGGTATTGCGCGAAATGGCAAGCTCGTCGGCCAGCACGCGCGAGGCGGGCAGTTTGCCGCCGGCCGGCAACTGGCCTGCCAGGATGGCCTGCTTCAGGCGCTGGATCAGCTGGCGCTGGCGCGGCAGCGCGCCGGGCCCGCGCGCCAGGGGGCTGGACAACAAACCGGCACCGTCTATCATGGCTCTATTAAATTCAGGGGTCGTGGTGCTTTTTATCATGCCACGATTTGGCTATCGTGAGGGCATGCCAGGGCCGCTTGCCACCATGCAGCGGCCCGGCTTGCGTCGCCACCGCCGGCGGCGTTTTCCAACCTGGATGAGGCTCAGCAAGCATGCAACCCCGCGTCAATGCTCACCAACAACCCGTCGGCCCCGACCTGACTGACTGGACGCCGCGCCCGCGCCCGCCGGTCACGCCCATCGAGGGCCGCTACTGCCGGCTGGAACCCTTGTCGGCCGAGCGCCACGCGGCCGATCTGTTCCAGGCCTTCAGCCAGGCGCCGGACGGCAGGGACTGGACGTACATGAGCGTCGGCCCCTTTGCCGATGCCGAGGCTTACCGCAAGTTTGCCGAACAGGCCCAGGCGCATGCCGCCAGTGACCCGATGCATCATGCCGTCATCGATCTGGCCACCGGCCGTGCCATCGGCTCGCTGTCGCTGATGCGCATCGATCCGGCCAATGGCGCCATCGAGGTCGGTTTCGTGGCGTTTTCGCCGTTGCTCAAGCGCACCCGCATTGCGACCGAGGCGCAGTTCCTGCTGATGCGGCGCGCCTTCGACGAGCTGGGTTATCGCCGCTATGAATGGAAGTGCGACAGCCTGAACGGCCCGTCGCGCGCCGCCGCCGCCCGCCTGGGCTTCCAGTTCGAGGGTATCTTCCGCCAGGCGACGGTGTACAAGGGCCGCAGCCGCGACACGGCCTGGTTCTCGATCATCGACAGCGAATGGCCGGCCTTGCGCGCCGCCTACGAACGCTGGCTCAGCCCGGACAACTTCGATGCCGAAGGCGGCCAGCGCCAAGGCCTGGCGGACCTGATTGCCCGGGAAAAGGCCGCGTGCGCCTGATCCCCGTGGCATTGGCCCTGTTCTGGGGCCTGAACTGGCCGGCGGTGAAGATCGTGCTGTCGATCTGCCCGCCGTTCACCCTGCGCCTGTTGGGTCTGGGCAGCGGGGCCTTGCTGCTGCTGGCGCTGGCGCGCGCCAAGCGGCTGCCCCTGCTGCCGCCCCGCGACGCGTGGTCAGGCATTGTGGTCGGGGGCATCCTGGCCGTGGCGGTGTTCAACCTGGCGGTGGCCTGGGCGCAGCTCAGCACCAGCACGTCGCGCGCCGCGGTGCTGACCTTCACCATGCCGATGATGTCGGCGCTGTTGGCCTGGGCCGTGCTGGGCGAACGCCTGGACCGCCGCCGCGGGCTGGCGTTGCTGCTGGGCGGGGCCGGGGTGGCGGTGCTGGCCTGGCCGGTGCTGCGCGCCGTTTTCGCAGAACATGACCTGGCCGCCGCGCGCGGCCTGGTGTTTCCGCTCACCGCCGCCTTCGGGTGGGCCGCCGGCACGGTCTACCTGAAGCGCTGGCCGGTGAGCGGCCACCGCATCGTCATCACGGCCTGGCAGTTGGCGGTGGGCGCGGCCTGCGCCTTGGCCGGCGTGCTGCTGGCCGGCGAGTCGTTTCCGCTCCAGGGTTGGGATGGCCGGGTGGCGGCCGCATTGACCTTTCATATCGTGCTGGGCACGGCGGTGGCCTATTGGCTGTGGTTCGTGCTGAGCGAACGGGTCAGCGCCACGGTCGCGGCCCTGACCACCCTGATGGTACCGGTGGTGGGGGTGCTGGGCGCGATGGCCTTGGTGGGCGATCGCCCGGCGCCGGCCGACTGGTGGGGCTTTGCGCTGGTGCTGGCGGGGGCCGCGCTGATCGTGCTGAACCTGGGCGCAAAGAAAAGCCCGGCGCGCGCGCCGGGCTAGACAGCGGCACGGCTCAGGCCCGCGGCGGGCGCCGCAATTTCTCGCGCAGCAAGCCCGCGCCGCTGACCAGCGAAATACCGGCCAGCACCATCACCGCGCCGATCACGAAGGCGCCGTCCAGCGGTTCGTCCAGGATCAGCACGCCGAACGACACGCCGAACAGCGGCGTCATGAACGACAGGATGGACAGGCGCGAAGCGAGATAGCGGCGCAGCAGCCAGAACCACGCCAGGTAGCTGGACAGCGCCACCACGACCGACTGGAACGCCACGCTGAGGATGGCCGCCTGCGTGGTGCGGATGCCGGCGTTGCCGGTGGCCGCGGCATAGCCCAGCAGCAGCACGGCGGCCGCCGCCATCTGGTAGAACAGGGTCTTGGACGGCGCGGCTTCCGACAGCGCGGTGCGGCGGATCGCCACCGTGGTGGCGCCCCACAGCAGCCCGGCCAGCAAGCCCAGCGCATCGCCCAGCAGCATGTCGCTGCCGCCGGCCTGCGGTTTGCCGTTACCCAGGAAGGCCACGGCGATGCCGCCAAAGGCCACCGCCACGCCCACCCATTGCAGGGGTGCCATGCGTTCTTCGGGCATGCGCCAGTGCAGGCCCAGCGCGGTGAAGATCGGCGCGGTGTACAGAAACACCGACATGTGCGAGGCCGTGGTGTAGACCAGCCCCTGCGCGACCGCCAGGAACTCCAGCCCGAACAGCAGGCCTACCAGCAGGCCGGCGCCCAGGGTGCCGTCGCGCAGCGCCCGCGCGCCTTCGGCGCGCCACACCACCACCGCCAGCACCAGCGCGGCGAAGGTCGAGCGCAGCCCGACCTGCATGATGGGCGAAATGTCGGCGGCCACCAGCTTGATGGCGATCTGCTGGAACCCCCAGCAGACGCACAGCAGCAGCATCACGCTGGTGGCCAGCGTGTCCAGCGGACGGCGCAAGGGCGTCATTGCGGGCCCCGGCTCAAGGCAGTTCGGCGGGGTAGCTGTCCAGCGCCAGGCCGATCTGCTGGCGCAGGTCCCATTCGGCCAGGGTGGCTTGCACCGGGCCGAAGAAGGCGCCGTCGCGCGTCACGAACATGGCGGGCAGGTGAAAGACCTCGTAGCGTTCGACCAGGCCGCCGTTTTCGCCGGCATCCACCCAGCACACGCGTTCGACCGGCAACTCCAGCTTGGGCAGCTGTTCGCGGGCGATGCGGCAGGTGCCGCAGGTGCGGCTGTGGAACACCAGCAGCGACAGCCCGGGGGCGTCCAGCAGGTAGCGGTCGGCGGTGCTGTCGTTCAGTTCTATCTGTTCCATGGGGTCCGTGGGGTCTGGTTGGCGCAAGCTTAGCGCGACAGGACTCGATCCAGTTCCCGCACCGTCTGGTACAGCACGCGCGTGCCGTCCAGCAGTTGCGCCGGTTCGATCCATTCTTCGGGGCAGTGGCTGCGGCCGTGCAGGCAGGGGATGAAGATCATGCCGATGGGGCCGGTGGGCGCCATGTAGACCGCGTCGTGGCCCGCGCCGCTGGGCAGGCGCATGCTGGCGTAGCCCAGCTGGTCGGCGGCGGCCTTGACGGCATCCATCACCAGCGGCGCGCAGTCGGTGGGCTGGGCGCGGCTGAGCTGGGTGAAGCCGGCGGTCAGGCGCAGCGCCTTCAGGTCGTCGGCCACCGAGGCCATCAGCGTTTCGGGAAACGCGTCCAGCACCGCATCGCTGTCGCTGCGCATTTCCAGCGTCAGTTCGACGCGGCCGGGCACGGCATTGGCGGCGTTGGGCGTCATGGCCAGCTTGCCTACCGTGGCCACCACGTAATGCGGATTGCCGCTGGCGGCACTGGCCTGGCGGCTGGCGGCGTCGATGAGGCGGGCCGCGCCCACCAGGGCATCGCGGCGGATGTCCATGGGGGTGGTGCCAGCGTGGTCGGGCTGGCCTTCGACCACGATCTGCACGCGGCGGATGCCGACGATGTTGGTGACCACGCCGATGGGCAGTTGGCGGCTTTCCAGCACGGGGCCTTGTTCGATGTGCAGTTCGACGAATGCCGCGGTGCCATGCGCGCCGCGCAAGGGGGCATTGAGCGCGGCCGGGTCGCCGCCGATGCGGGCGATGCCCTGGGCCAGCGTTTCGCCGTCGGGATTGCGGGCGGCCAGCATGTCGGCGCTGAGCTGGCCGCTGAGCGCGCGGCTGCCGACGCACGAAATGCCGTAGTCGCTGGGCTCTTCGGACAGGAAGTCGATGACCTCGAAGTCGTGCTCCAGTTCGATGCCTTGTTCTTGCAGGGTGTGGGCGACTTCGATGCCGGCCAGCACGCCGATGATGCCGTCGAAGCGGCCGCCGCTGGGCACGGTGTCGCAATGCGAGCCGGTGGCGATGGGCTTGCGGGCGGGGTTGCGGCCGGCGCGGGTGCCGATCAGGTTGCCGCCGGCATCCACGCGCGTCGTCAGGCCCGCGGCCTCGAATTCGGCGCGCAGCCACTGGCGCGCTTCCTGGAACAGCGGCGAGAACGCGCGGCGAGTCCAGGGCTGGTCGGGCAGGGTGAAGCGCGACAGCGCTTCGACGCGGGCCCACAGGCGGTCGGCGTTCAGCGGGGGGAAGACGGGGGCGGGCGAAGCAGAAGAGGAGGCGGGCATGACGTAAGGCTGGGGGTGTTGCGGGAAAGGCATCGGCGATTATGGCATGCAGTTCCCGCTCACCGCCCGCCGCGTCATCGCTGGCGCCAGGCCGGCTCGCGCTTTTCCAGGAATGCGCCGACGCCTTCGCGCGCTTCGTCCGAACGGCGCACGGCGGCAATGCGTTCGACCGAATCGGCGATCAGCGCGGCGTCCAGCGGCTGGCCGGCGAAGTCGCGCACCAGCCGCTTGCTGGCCTGCACCGCCTGGGGGCCGTTGTCGCACAGCGTGCGGCAGATCGCCTCGGCCTCGGTGTGCAGGCGGTCGGCCGGCACCACGCCGTGCAGCAAGCCCATGCGAAACGCGGCGGCGGCGTCGAAGCGTTCGGCGGTCAGGAAGTATCGGTTGGCCGCGCGTTCGCCCAGGGCGCGGATGACGTAGGGGCTGATGGTGGCGGGCAGCAGCCCCAGGCGGGTTTCCGACAGGCAGAAGTGGGCGTGGTCGGCGGCCACCGCGATGTCGCATGCTGCCACCAGCCCCAGGCCGCCCGCATACGCGTCGCCATTGACGGCGGCCACCACCGGCTTGGGGCAGGACCAGACCGCGCGCAGCATGTCGGCCAGGCGGGTGGCGTCGGCGCGGTTGTCGGCGTCGGCAAGCGTGGCCATCTTGCGCATCCAGTTCAGGTCGCCGCCCGCGCAGAAGGCCTTGCCCGCGCCGGTCAGCAGCACCACGCGCACCGCCGGGTCGGCGCCGGCCTGTTGCAGCGCCGTGGTCAGGGCCGCGATCAAGGTCTCGTCGAAGGCGTTGCGCACGTCGGGCCGATTCAGGGTCAGGCGGGCGACGGGGCCATCGAGCACGACCTCGAGCGGGGCGGGCTGGGGCATGCGGGTCTCCTGTTTATTGATTTGTGCTCAATTAATAACCTGAACTTCACAATTGAATCCATAGGGTGAAACGTGGATATACGGTGTGACGAGGGTAAATATTGAGTTATCCTCAATAAAATGGAACGATGGAGCGAGACATGAGCCATGCCCCCACCCGCGACGCCGCGGCGCGCTATGCGTCGGTGTTCCGGCCCGGCCTGTTCGATGGCCAGACCATCATGGTCACGGGCGGCGGCAGCGGCCTGGGCCGCTGCACCGCGCATGAATTGGCCGCGCTGGGCGCGGGCCTGGCGCTGGTGGGCCGCAAGCCTGAAAAGCTGGCAGCCGTGCGCGACGAGATCGTGGGCATCTACCCCGAGTCGGCCGGCCGCATCACGCTGCACGCCTGCGACATCCGCGGCGAAACCGGCGTGCGCGGCGTGGTGGCCGACGCCCTGGCCGCGCATGGCGCCATCGACGGCCTGTTCAACTGCGCGGGCGGCCAGTTTCCCGCAGCGCTGGAAGACATCAGCTTCAATGGCTGGAATGCGGTGGTACAGAACAACCTGCACGGCACTTTCCTGGTGGCGCGCGAGGTCTATGTGCAGCACATGCGCCAGCACGGCGGAGCCATCGTCAACATGCTGGCCGACATCTGGGGCGGCATGCCCGGCATGGGGCATTCGGGCGCGGCGCGCGCGGGCGTCTGGAACCTCACCGAAACGGCCGCCTGTGAATGGGCCCATGCCGGCGTGCGGGTGAATGCGGTGGCGCCCGGCTGGATCGCGTCCAGCGGCATGGACAGCTACGACGAGGACTATCGCGCCGTGCTGCGCGAGCTGAAGACCAAGGTGCCGCTGCAGCGCTTCGGCACCGAGGCCGAACTGGCGGCGGCGGTGGTGTTCCTGCTGTCGCCGGCCGCCGCTTTCATCAACGGCAGCGTCATCCGGGTGGATGGCGGCGTGCCCAATGCGCGCCATTCGTGGACGCTGCCGCCCGCGCAACGAAGCCAGGCCTACGACGGCTTTCCTCAGTATTTGCCGCCGTCCTTGTTTTCGGAAGATTGAAGCCGATGCAGGGCGTCTTGCACTTCGCCGCGAAACCGCGCCAGCGCCAGCGCGTCGCGCTGCGGCGGCTGCAGGGCCTGCCACAGGAAGTCGACCAGCTGGTCGGCGGTGGCGGCCACGTCGACCTTGGCATTGCGCAGGATGGCGTCCCAGAGCACGTGTTCCATCGGCCCGTACACGGCCGACCGCAACAGCCGCAGCGGCATGTCCTGGCGGATGTGGCCGTCGGCCTGGCCCTGCGCCAGGATGCGCATCAGCGGCGCGGTGTAGCGCCGTTGCAGGCCGGCGTAGACCTCGCCGAAGTCGTCGTTGCGGGCGCGGCCTTCGGACAGGATGAAGGCGCACAGCCCGGTGCCTTCGGCCAGCAGATGGCGCAGATGGGCATGCACCAGGTAATGCAGCTGGGCCCGCGGGCCTTGCACGTGCGGCAGCCTGTCTTCGACCTTGGCGATGATCTCGTCGTACCAGTCGCTGATGACGCGCACGCACAATTCGCGCTTGCCGCCAAAATAAGTGAACACCGTGCCTTCGGACACGCCCAGCCGCTGCGCGATTTCGGTGGTGGTGGCGGCCTGGAAGCCGGCTTCGGAAAACACCTGCCGCGCCACCCGCAGGATGTCCCGTATCCGTTGTTCGGACTTGGCGCTGGCCGGCAGGCGGCGCATCGGGACGGGAGCGGTTTTTTCCATGGGTGCGGTGGCGGGGCGAGGGGCCTTTGCAGTGGTCGACGGCCCCTATCATAACGACACGAACACAAGAATAACGACACGGAGACGAAATCATCATGCTGTCCAGAACCGACACCTACGCGCAATTGGCGGACACCTTCCAGTGGCGCATCCCCGCGGCCTACAACATCGGCGTGGACGCCTGCGACAAGTGGGCCGACGGCAGCGGCCGCCTGGCGCTCATCCATGAAAAGAACGACGGCACGCAGACGCGCTACAGCTTCGACCAGATCAAGGCGCGCTCGAACCAGCTGGCCAATGCGTTGCGGCGCCAGGGCGTGCGCCGCGGCGACCGCGTGGCCGTGTACCTGCCGCAGGCGCCCGAGACCGCGGTGACGCACATCGGCGTCTACAAGCTGGGCGCCGTGGCGGTGCCGCTTTTCACGCTGTTCGGCGTGGACGCCATCCAGTACCGGCTGGCCGACAGCGGCGCCACGGCGCTGGTGACCGACACCGAAGGCTGCCGTCGCCTGGCCGAGATCCGCGCCAGCCTGCCGGACCTGAAGGTCGTCTATTGCATCGACGGCGCGGGCGAGGGCGGGGCGCTGGCGTTCCATGCCGCGCTGGACGCCGAATCGGACGCGTTCGACCCCGTGGACACCGCGGCCGACGACCCCGCCGTCATCATCTACACGTCGGGCACCACCGGTAAACCCAAGGGCGCGCTGCATGCGCACCGCGTGCTGCTGGGGCACCTGCCGGGCGTGGAGATGTCGCACGAATTCTTCCCGGAGCACGCCGCGCTGATGTGGACGCCGGCCGACTGGGCCTGGATCGGCGGTCTGCTGGACGTTCTGCTGCCGGCCTGGCACCACGGCGTGCCGGTGCTGGCGCGGCGCTTCGAGAAATTCGATGGTGCGGCGGCCTTCGACCTGATGGCGCGCCATGGGGTCACGCATACCTTCCTGCCGCCGACCGCGCTGAAGATGATGCGCGGCATGGCCCAGCCGCCCGCGCCCGGCGCGCTGGCGCTGCGCTCGGTGGCCAGCGGCGGCGAATCGCTGGGCGCCGAGCTGATCGACTGGGGCCGGCGCGTGCTGGGCGTGACCATCAACGAGTTCTACGGCCAGACCGAGTGCAACATGCTGGTGTCGTCGTGCTCGTCGCTGTTCGAGCCGTGCATCGGCGCCATCGGCCGCGCGGCACCCGGCCATCGGGTCGCCATCGTGGATGACCAGGGGGTCGAAATGGCCGATGGCCAAGAGGGCAATATCGGCGTATTGCGGCCCGACCCCGTGATGTTCCTGGGCTACTGGAACAACCCCCGGGCCACCGCCGAAAAGTTCGCCGGCGATTATCTCCTGACCGGCGACCAGGGCGTGCGCGATGTGGACGGCTTCATCCGCTTCGTCGGCCGCAACGACGACGTGATCACCAGTGCGGGCTACCGCATCGGCCCGGGGCCCATCGAAGACTGCCTGCTCGGCCACCCCGCGGTGCGCATGGCGGCGGTGGTGGGCGTGCCCGACGCCGAGCGCACCGAGGTCGTGATGGCCTATGTCGTGCTGCACGACGGCGTCAACGGTGACGACACGCTCGTCAAGGCCCTGCAAGCCCACGTGCGCACCCGCCTGGCGGCCCACGAATACCCGCGCCGGATCCGCTTTGTAACGACTTTGCCAACGACGGCCACGGGCAAGATCATCCGCAGGGCGCTGCGCGACGGGCGCTACGAGTAGACCGTCTCAACCCGTGACAATCTCGTCCGTCTGGTCGGGTTGACGGGCGACCCGGCGCTGCAAGTATGATGGCGCAAACATGTATACGGCCCCATGCAAACGGGGCCGTATCGCCATCAGCCTTAGTATGGAGATAACCCTAATGAATAAGCCCTTGGACGGGGGCCTGGCGGCCTTGAACGTACCCGCATACGTCAAGCACCGCGGCCTGATCGACTGGGTCGCCAGCGTGGTGGCGCTGGCCAAGCCGGACCGCGTCGAGTGGTGCGATGGTTCGCAGCAAGAATACGACCGCCTGTGCGAACTCATGGTCCAGTCCGGCACGATGCGCCGGCTCAATCCCGCCAAGCGCCCCAATTCATTCCTGGCCTGTTCCGACCCGTCCGACGTGGCGCGTGTCGAAGACCGCACCTTCATCTGTTCGGACCGCGCCGAAGACGCCGGCCCCACCAACAACTGGGCCGATCCCGCCGAAATGCGCGACACCCTCAATGGCCTGTTCGACGGCGCCATGCGCGGGCGCACGCTGTACGTGGTGCCGTTCTCGATGGGCCCGCTGGGCTCCGACATCGCCCACATCGGCGTCGAACTGTCCGACAGCCCCTACGTGGCCGTCAACATGCGCATCATGACGCGCATGGGCAAGCAGGTATACGACGTGCTGGGCGCCGACGGCGAATTCGTGCCGTGCGTGCACTCGGTCGGCAAGCCCCTGGCCGCCGGCGAGGCCGACGTGGCCTGGCCCTGCAACCCCACCAAGTACATCGTCCACTTCCCCAAGACCCGCGAAATCTGGAGCTTCGGCTCGGGCTACGGCGGCAATGCGCTGCTGGGCAAGAAATGCTTCGCGCTGCGCATCGCGTCCACCATGGGACGCGACCAGGGCTGGCTGGCCGAACACATGCTGATCCTGGGCGTCACCTCGCCCAAGGGCCGTAAATACCACGTGGCCGCCGCGTTTCCGTCGGCCTGCGGCAAGACCAACTTCGCCATGCTGATCCCGCCGCAAGGCATGGACGGCTGGAAGGTCACCACCATCGGCGACGACATCGCCTGGATCAAGCCCGGCGCCGACGGCCGCCTGCACGCCATCAACCCCGAGGCCGGCTATTTCGGCGTGGCCCCGGGCACCAGCGAGCAGACCAACTTCAACGCCATGGCCACGCTCAAGGCCAACGTCATCTTCACCAACGTCGCCCTGACCGACGATGGCGACGTCTGGTGGGAAGGCATGACCGACACCCCGCCCGCGCACCTGATCGACTGGCAAGGGCAGGACTGGACCCCGGCCATCGCCCGCGAAACCGGCCGCAAGGCCGCGCACCCCAACGCCCGCTTCACCGCGCCGGCCGCGCAGTGCCCGTCCATCGACCCCGAATGGGAAAACCCCCAGGGCGTGGTCATCGACGCCTTCATCTTCGGCGGCCGCCGCTCGACCACCGTGCCGCTGGTCACCGAAGCGCGCAACTGGGTCGAAGGCGTCTACATGGCCGCCACCATGGGCTCGGAAACCACCGCCGCCGCCGTCGGCCAGCAGGGCGTGGTGCGCCGCGATCCCTTCGCCATGCTGCCGTTCTGCGGCTACAACATGAGCGACTACTTCAACCACTGGCTCAAGCTGGGCAAGCAGCTCGAAGCCGCCGGCGCCACCTTGCCGCGCATCTACTGCGTCAACTGGTTCCGCAAGGGCCCCGACGGCAAGTTCGTCTGGCCCGGCTTCGGCGAAAACATGCGCGTGCTGCGCTGGATGCTCGGCCGCATCGACGGCCAGGCCGGCGGCGTCGACCAGGTCTTCGGCGTGTCCCCCAGCTACAAGGACATCGACTGGACCGGCCTGGAATTCAGCCCCGACAAGTTCGACCAGGTCATGTCCGTCGACGCCACCGCCTGGCGCGACGAACTGGCCCTGCACGACGAACTGTTCGGCCAGCTGGCCCAGGGCCTGCCCGACGACCTGCCGGCCACCAAGGTCAAGATCGAAGGCCGCCTGGCCGCCTGACGGCGGTCACGCGCCAGCAGTCAACGCCGCGCACGGCAACGTGCGCGGCGTTTTTTCGAGCGGACCCGGGTCAACGTCATGTCGCCTTCGTCCCGGCGCCATCGTCTGCCATGTCGTGCACGCCCTCCGAACTACGGCACAATCCCCTTATGAAACTCGACGCCGAAGACCTCGCCAAGATCACCTCGCTGACCCTGGCCCACTACGAAGAAAGCGCCCAGTCCTTCGAGGCCGGCACCCGCGACCACGACGTCAGCCAGAACATCGCCGCCTTGCTGCGCCACATCGAAGGCCAGGCGCCCCTGGACATCCTGGACCTGGGCTGCGGCCCCGGCCGCGACCTGAAAACCTTTGCCGCCCTTGGCCACCACCCCGTCGGCCTGGACGGCACCCCCAGCTTCGTCGACATGGCCCGCCACGCCAGCGGCTGCGACGTCTGGCACCAGGACTTCCTGCACCTGTCCCTGCCACCGGCCCGCTTCGACGGCATCTTCGCCAACGCCGTCCTGTTCCACATCCCCACCCAGGAACTCCCCCGCGTCCTCAAAGACCTGCACGCCACCCTCAAACCCCGAGGCATCCTCTTCAGCTCCAACCCCCGCGGCGGCAACCAGGAAGGCTGGAACCGCGGCCGCTACGGCGCCTACCACGACCTGGACACCTGGCGCACCCTGCTGCAAGCCGCCGGCTTTGAGGAACTGGAACACTACTACCGCCCCGAAGGCCTCCCCCGAGACCAACAACCCTGGCTAGCCAGCGTCTGGCGCCGCGTGGGCTAATACGCCGCCCCACATTCAACACCTCAAATGCCGATCGTGGCCGCCCGCGCGGCCGCGATTCGGCGACCCCGCAAATCCCATCCCCTGACCACAGGTCCAGCACCGCACCCCCCCGGCACAACGAAGCCCCCGTCTCCGCAAGCCCCATCTCACCAACACAATCCAATAAATCACCTAAGAGTTTTAAAGAAGCACAAAAGTAGTACTACGAATCCACACTCCATCGCACCCCTCACTCCCAGCCAAATCCGGATACCCACCGCACCCCCCGGACAATCCCCCCCAAAAACCTCAACTCCCCCCCATTCCCCCGCACCCCCCGGATACCCAACGCCAGATCCGGATAACGCCCCTCGCCACAACCCAGCCACCATCCGCCTCGTCATCCCGCCCCACACGAGGTACCTCCATGAAAGGTCTGGCTCACAAAACCGCCATCGTCACCGGCGGCGCCACGCTCATCGGCGCCGGCGTCGTTGCCGCCTTGCGCGCCTACGGCGTACGCGTTGCCGTTTTCGACATCGACACTGCCGGCGGCCAACGCCTGGCCGCCACCGACCCCGACGGCATCCGCTACTGGCCCGTCGACATCACCGACGACGCCCAGCTTGCCCGCGGCGTTGCCGATGCCGCCGCCCACTTCGGCCGCATCGACTTCCTTGTCAACCTGGCGGCCACCTACCTCGACGACGGCGCCGCCTCCGGCCGCGCCGACTGGCTGCGCGCCCTGGACATCAACGTCGTCAGCGCCGTCATGGCCGCGCGCGCCGTCCACCCGCATCTCGTCGCCGCAGGCGGGGGCGCCATCGTCAACTTCACCAGCATCTCGTCGCGCGTCGCCCAGACCGGCCGCTGGCTCTATCCCGTCTCCAAGGCCGCCATGCTGCAAGTCACCCGCAGCCTCGCCATGGACTATGCCGCCGACCGCATCCGCGTGAACTCCGTGTCGCCCGGCTGGACCTGGTCTCGCGTCATGGACGAAATCACCGGCGGCGACCGCGCCAAGACCGATCGCGTGGCCGCTGACTATCACCTTCTGGGCCGCGTCGGCGACCCCGCCGAAGTCGCCGAGGTCGTGGCCTTTCTGCTGTCGGACCACGCCAGCGTCGTCACCGGCGCCGACTACGCCGCCGACGGCGGCTATTCCGCCATGGGCCCCGAACAGGCCCGCCCCGCCATCCCGCGCCTGGCCGAATAGGGCGCGTCCGACCCCCATCCCGCGCCGGGCCGATCCGGCGCACCCCATGCAACGGTCCGCCACCGCGGCGGTCCGCAGCCAAACAGGAGAACACCCCATGCGTCGAATCGCCATCGTCGGAGGAGGGCAGGCCGGTCTGCCCCTGGCCCTGGGCCTGCTGGACAAAGGCTACGAGGTCACCGTGGTCACCAATCGCGAACCGGACCACATCCGCCAGGGCAAGGTCATGTCCAGCCAATGCATGTTCGATGCCTCGCTTCAGGTCGAGCGTGACCTGGGCCTGAACCAATGGGAGGCCCAGTGCCCGCCCGTGCAAGGCATTGGCCTGGCCGTGCCGCACCCCGAACGCCCCGGCCATAAACTGATCGACTGGGCCGCGCGCCTGGACCGGCCGGCACAGGCGGTGGACCAGCGCATCAAGATGCCCGCCTGGATGGAATTGTTCGCGGCCCGCGGCGGCCGCCTGCTGATCCAGGACGGCGGCGTGGCCGAGCTGGAAATCCTGGCCGCCTCGCACGACCTGGTGCTGCTGGCCGCCGGCAAGGGCGACGTCGTCAAATTGTTCGAGTGCGATGTCGTCCGCTCGCGCTTTGACACGCCGCAGCGCGCCCTGGCGCTGACCTATGTGTTCGGCATGACGCCGGCGCCGGCATTCTCGCGCGTGGCCTTCAACCTGATCCCCGGCGTGGGCGAATACTTCGTGTTCCCTGCGCTGACCACCGGCGGCCCCTGCGAAATCATGGTGTTCGAAGGCGTCCCCGGCGGCCCCATGGATTGCTGGCGCGACATCAAGACGCCGCAGGAACACCTGCTGCAAAGCCTGAACATCCTGCACACCTTCCTGCCCTGGGAGGCCGAACGCTGCGGGTCGGTGGAACTGACCGACGCCAACGGCATCCTGGCCGGCAGCTTCGCGCCCACGGTGCGCAAGCCGGTGATGACGCTGCCGTCGGGCCGGCTGGTGTTCGGGCTGGGCGATGCCGTGGTCACCAACGACCCGATCACGGGCCAGGGCTCGAACAACGCCACCAAGGCCTGCGCCGTCTACCTGGACGCCATCCTGGCGCACGGCGACGGCGAATTCACGGCGCAGTGGATGCAGCAGACCTTCGAGCGCTTCTGGGACTACGCCAGCGCGGTGGTCGACTGGACCAACTCGATGCTGCTGCCCCCGCCGCCGCATCTGTTGCAGCTGCTGCAGGCCGCCGGGGACGCGCCCGACCTGGCCCACGCCGTGGCCAATGGCTTCAATCATCCGCCCAGCTTCTTTCCGTGGTGGAGCGATCCGGTGGCGTGCGAGGCCTTCATTGCCGCCAAGTCATCGCGGGCGGCGGCGTGATGGCGGCCCTGGACTGGGGCAGCACCGACCTGCACCCCAAGGTCCTGCGCGGCGTGCTGGGCAGCTACCCGACCGGCGTGGCCATCGTGGCCACGCGCTGTCTGGACGGCCGCAAGGTCGGGCTGACCATCAATTCGTTCGCGTCCCTGTCGCTGGATCCGCCGCTGGTGCTGTGGAGCCTGGTGAACCGCTCGCCCAACCTGGCGGCGTTTCGTGATTGCCGCCACTTCACCATCAGCGTGCTGGCCTGCGGCCAGGAAGCGCTGGCGCGGCGCTTTGCCGACCCGGCGGTGCCCGACAAGTTCGACGGCACCGCGCTGCACGAAGTGCCCGAGGGCGTGCCCGCCATCGTCGGCGCGGTGGCCACGCTGGTCTGCGCCAACGACCAGCAGAGCCCGGCGGGCGACCACCTGCTGCTGTTCGGCCGGGTGCTGCGCGTGGCCAGCGTGGTCGCCACGCCGCTGGTGTTCCACGCGGGCCGGTTCACCGAATTGCTGCAACCGAATTGACGCGCGCCGCCACGTCCACGAACCGACCCCGACGCAATCGAACGGATCCCCCCATGACCCAACCTTCAACGGCCGACCCCCAGATCATCGTGGTGGGCAGCGGCATGAATTCGCTGGTATGCGCCGCCTTGCTGGCGCAGCGCGGCAAATCGGTGCTGGTGCTGGAACGCAACGATCGCCTGGGCGGCTGCATCCGTACCGAGGAACTGTTTCCCGGCTATCGCCACGACGTGTTGTCCAGCTGGTATCCGCTGTTCGTCGGCAGCCCGGCGTATGCGGCGCTCAAGCCCGCCTTGCAGGCTGCCGGACTGGCATTCGCCCAGTGCGGCTACACCACCGGTCTGGTGCGGCCGGACGGCAGCGGCGTGGCCCTGAAGCAGGACATCGAAGATAGCGTGCGCCGGCTGGACGCCTGGGCGCCCGGCGACGGCCAGGCCTTTGGCGCCATGGCGCAGCGCCTGTTCGGCGACGACGCGGCGCTGACCTTCGGCCTGCTGGGCCAGAACCCCTACGGCGCCGGCATGCTCAAGCTGCTGTTCAAGGAATGGCGCCGGCGCGGCCTGGACGGGCTGCTGGGCTTTGCCGCCGATGCCCTGGAGAGCTTTCGCCGCTGGTCCGAGCGCGAACTGCAATCCGATGGCGCGCGCGCCCTGATCGCGCCCTGGGTGCTGCACACCGGCCTGGGTCCGGACGATGCCTGTTCGGCGCTGATCGGCAAGCTGACCTTTGCCGCGGTGGTGGCCGGCGGCATGCCGGTGGTCAAAGGCGGCAGCCAAGGCGTGGTGGACGCGCTGGCCAAGGTGATCGAACAGCACGGCGGCCGGCTGCTGACCCACACCACGGTCGAACGCGTGCTGACCCAGGGCGCAGGCCGCCGTCGCCGCGCGGTGGGCGTGCGGGCAGGGGGGCGCGAGTTCCGCGCGACCGAGGCGGTGGTCTGCAACGTGGCGCCCGGCCAGCTCTACGGCACGCTGCTGCCGGATGCGCCCGAACCCGTGCGTCAGCGCGCCGCCGGCTATCGCCACGGCCGCGGCGGCATGCAGATCCATTTCGCGTTGAACGCGCCGCCCGATTGGCGGACGCCGGAACTGCGCCACGTACCGCTGGTGCACCTGACCGACAGCATGGAACAGGTCTGCGCGTCGGTCACCGAGGCCAACAACGGCCTGTTGCCCGCACGGCCCACGCTGGCCATCGGCCAGCCCACGGCGGTGGACCCGTCGCGCGCGCCGGACGGCGGCTGGATCCTGTGGGTGCAGATGCAGGAACTGCCGGTACGCATCAAAGGCGATGCCGCCGGCCTGATCGCGCCGCCGGCCGATGGCCGCTGGACCGAGGCGCTGCGCGAAGCCATGGCCGATCGTGTACAGGCGCGCCTGGAATCGGTCATGCCGGGGCTGGCCTCGCGCATCGTCGGGCGCCGCAGCTACAGCCCGGCCGACCTGGAAGCGCTCAATTGCAACCTGGTGGGCGGCGATCCGTACGCGGGCGTCTGTTCGCCCGACCAGTTCTTCTGGCTGCGGCCCTTTGCCGGCGGCCATGGCGCGCGCGGCCACCGCACGCCCCTGCGCAATCTTTTCCACATCGGCGCCGCCACCCATCCGGGTCCCGGACTGGGCGGCGGTTCCGGCTATCTCGTCGCGCAACATCTCGCGCCCCGCGGGGGCAGGAGCGGAACATGAAGAGACACCTGAAACGCCGGCTGGCCTGCGCCGCGGCATTGGCGCTGGCCGGCAGCGCGGCGCACGCCACGGAAGGCGGCGGCTTGGGCATCTATCCGGACGGCCTGGAGAACTTCATGTCGGGCGCGCTGCCGCCGCCCGGCGTGCACATGCTGATCTACGGCGGCGGCGCCCGCTACGACAAGCTGCGCGGCAACGATGGCGAGCGCCTGCCGGTGCCGGACTTCAAGGTCGACGTCAACGTGCTGGCCCCGCGCCTGATCTGGGTGACGCCGCAGCAGGTACTGGGCGGCCAGCTGGCCTTTCATGCGATTGCGCCGCTGCTGGACGTGACCTTCAAGGCGGGTGGCCAGCGCTATCGCAGCACGGGCCTGGGCGACATGACGCTGGGCGTGGCGCTGGGTTATCACCTGTCCGAATCGCTGCACTACGTGGTCGGGCTGGACATGTACGCCCCGACTGGCGAATACAGCCGCAACGATCCGTCCAGCCTGGGCAAGAACTACTGGACCGCGCAGCCCGTGTTCGCGCTCAGCCGCATCAGTCCGGATGGCTTCAATGCCGACCTGAAAGTGATGTACGACTTCAACTTCCGCAATTCCGCCACCGACACGCGTTCGGGCCAGGCCATCCACGCCGACTACGCGGTGGGCTGGGGCGTGGGCAAGGGGTGGGTGCTGGGCGTGGGCGGCCATGCCTTCCAGCAGGTCACCGACGACAACGGCCCCAACAGCGCCGCCGGCCGCGCCCGCGCCTTTGGCGTCGGCCCGTCGGTGCGCTACATGAACGACCGGGGCTGGCTGTTCACCGCCAAGTGGCAGCAGGAATTCCAGGTCAAGAACCGGCCGGAAGGCCAGCAGCTCTACGTCAAGCTGGCCATTCCGTTCTAGGGCAGCGTGCGGCGGGTCTGCCCGGCAGCGGGCTCGCCGCGGGGAAGGGGGCGGTGGCAGGGGGCAACCCGCCTGCCGCCGCGAATGGGCTAGACTCAAGGCCTTTCTTCGTTTCAAGTGGCCATCCATGATTGTGAAAGCCCTGCGTGTCGGTGTGGGTCAACTGATAGTCCTGGGCGACGCGCTGACCCGCCCGCGCCCGCAACAGCGGTCGGCGCAAGGCCAGGCCGCCGTCAATCGCGAGGCGGCCGCGCTGTCGCTCTACCAATTCCATGCCTGCCCGTTCTGCGTCAAGACGCGGCGCGCCTTCCACCGCTTGAACGTGCCCGTTGCGCTGCGCGATGCCAAGGGCGATCCCCAGGCGCGCGCCGAATTGCAGGCTGGCGGCGGCAAGGTCAAGGTGCCTTGCCTGCGCATCGATGACGCGGACGGCACGCGCTGGATGTACGAGTCCAACGACATCATTGCCTACCTTGAACAACGCTATGCCAACGTGGCCTGACAGGGCAGCCGCCATGCCACGCGCCACCCGCCGCCTGGCCCTGGCCGTGTGCATGGCCCTGGCGCTGGCCGGTTGCGAGCCGTCGCTGCCGCCGCCGCCCGCCGGCTCCAAGTACACCGCCGAGACCCTGGCCACCCAGCAAACGCCGCCCCGGCTCCAGTTCAAGGGCACGTTGGCGGGCAAGCCCATCCACCTGCTCGTGCATGAATGCAAGGTCTACAAGGTGGATCCGGCAGAGGGCGATAACGTCGCCTGGACGCTGGTGCTGGAAGGCGATTTCTATCCGCTGCCCACCAGCTGCATCCGTCAGGAACTGACGGCGACCAAGGGCGGCGTGACAGTCTTTCTTGGCCGCCAGGCGTTCGGCGCCGGCGGCTGCTGCACCGGCACGCCGGAATACCGTTCGACCGACGGGTTGACCTGGAAGCCGCGCTAGGCGCGAGCCGGTGGGCCGGGCGCAATGCGATGCCATGTCCGCCCTGGCCTCGGCACCCGGTGGGCGCCAGCGCGTTGCCGCGTCAGCCGTGGCGCCGCAGGCTCTGGCTGGGGCTTTCGCCGTAGCGCGCCTTGTAGCTGGTGCTGAAACGGCCCAGGTGCGCGAAGCCCCAGCGTAGCGCCACGCCGGCGATGTTCTGGCATTCACCCGAGACCAGTTCGGCGCGCGCCCGTTCCATGCGTAGGTCGCGCAGATAATGCATCGGGCTGACGCCCAGGAATTCCTTGAAGCCCGCGTACAGGCTGCGCACGCTGACCCCCGCGATGCGCGCCAGCTGCTCGGCGCTGACCGGTTCGTGCGCATGCGCCTGCAGGTAGTCCTGCACGCAGCGCACGTGGCGCGGCAGCACCGCGGCGCGGCGGCTGGCCGGGGTGTTGCTGTAGTTGTGGGGCAGGGCGGACAGCAGCGTCGCGGCCACCAATTGTTCCATCTGGTGCACGATCAGCTTGTGCTCGGCCAACTGGGCGTGCTGCGCCGAGCAGTCCAGCAGATAGGCCATCAGGCAGCGCCACGCCGGACACTCGCGCCAGCGAAAGCCCAGCTGGAAGCGCAGCGGCCGGTCCAGCGCGACGCCAAGGTGACCCACCAGTGTGCGTTCCAGCAGCGAACGGCCGATGCGCAGCATGAACTGGTCGTTGTCGTCGGCCCAGCGCATCGCCAGGTCGTCGTCGGGGCTGACCACCGAGGCGACCTCGGGCGTCGAATCCACCCGCTGCGGGCCGCTTTCGATGGTGGCCGTGCCCGACAGCGGCATCTGCACCAGGAAGAAGTCTTCGAGCGGCCCCGGCCGGATCTCGACGTCCGCGCCATAGCGCAGCCGGTTCAGCGACACCTCGCCCAGCGGCTGGTGATGCATGCGGGCATCGAGCCGTTGCCGCGGCCCCACCACGCCCAGCAGGTGCGGCCGCATCACCCGGCCCACCATCGACCGCGCTTCGTCCAGATCGCCCGACGCGAACAACTGCTGCGCCGGCATTGCCAGCACGGCGTCGATGCGCCAGGGCGCCGGGCGGGAATCCGCCGTGGACGGACAGGCCTTGTCAGGACGGATCGCGTTGCGCTCGGCGGGGCTGCGAAAAGTCGGGCTTTGTTGCGCCGGCCCATGCTCGGCCGATCGCGGCTCGACCGACGGCCATGACGTGCCGGCATCGGACTGCATCGTGTTCAGCATGGCCGGGATTTCCTTGCTCGTGTCCAGGTGTCCGGCCTGTCGCGGCCGGGGTCCCAGGCCCGGCGCGCCGCTTGCGGCGTGGGCCTTTTGATGGCCCCCATAGTAAAGCGCCGTCGGCCCCGCTGACCTGCTGGAAAACCCGTCCCGGAGGCGGAAAAATTATCCGTTTTTCGCAACGCCTATCCGCGGACTGCGCAAAACCGGTGGGGGCGAGACTTGCGCCAGGCCGGATGCGGCGACGGCGTCGTGCGTTGCGGCGCAGCAATGTCGGAGGGCAGGGTTGAAGGTAGCGGTGATTGCAGGCTTCGAGGCCTGTCTCAGAGAACGGCCTGCAATCCCTTGCTGGCGATGACATTGAGCAGCTTGAGCGCCGGCCCTGTGGGCTGGGTTTCGCCTTGCTCCCATTTGCGCACGGTCGAGGCCGTGGTGTGCAGATAACGCGCGAATACCGCCTGGCTGAAATTCAAGGCTTCGCGCAGGCCCTTGATATCCGCTGCGCCGAAATGGCGTACCGGAGGTGGCGGGCAGAGCGCATCGAACTCGCGCAAGGTGACCTTGCTGACCGCACCTGCCTCATGCAGCGCCGCCAGGTCGCCACGCAGTGACTTGATTATCTTGGACACAATGTACCTCCAGTAGCACGCCAGATCTCACCGCTGTCGCGAGCGCTTGCGTGGTCAGCTCAAGAAAGACCTTCCCTGCGAACTGCAAGGCCCTTTGTTCATCTGGCGTGATGTTCGCTTGGTCGTTTTTGGAGAACCCGTGCAGGAATACATAGCGATTGCCGATGCGGGCCGACAGCAATGTTCGGTAGCCGCCACGTTTTCCGGACCCCGGGCGAGCCACGCGCATCTTGTGCAGCAAGCCGCCCAGGCTGGCATCAACCCGCCCACTTTCCATTTCGTCGACCGCCATGCAAAGCGCCGCGTCGGGCAATCGTTCGCCAGCCTGCCATCGGGCAAAGTGCTTTCGCTTGAGAACTCGCTGCATCGTGGATTTTTCAACTATACCCGATACGGGTATGAAGTTGCCTGAGTGTTTGTCCGATTTTCGAAGGAGGGGCGGCGACGGCTGAAGCAACCGGGGTAGGCTCCTGCACATCCATTGCGCCACCATATCGCGGAGCGAACTCCGCCGTCTCGCGGACTGCGACGTTTGTGTCATCAAGAAAAAGCGCGGCCACCTTCGCAATGAAGGGCCGCGCTGTCTTGCGTTGCCGCGAGAATCGGCTGGCGGTTAGGGGCGCCGATTCGGCCCCCGCCCGCCGGGTCACGTGCCTTAGTGCATCTGCCCGTACTTGCCGGCGTTGAAGTCCTGGATCGCTTCGACGATTTCGGCCTGCGAATTCATCACGAAGGGCCCGTAACCCACCACCGGCTCGTCTATCGGTTCGCCGCTCAGCACGAGGAACACGGCATCGTTGTTGGCTTCGACCGTGATCGATTCACCGTCGCGGCCGAACAGTGTCAGTTGGGCATCGCGCGCCACCGACTCGCCGTTCACCAGCACCGTGCCGCGCAGCATCACCAGCATGCTGTTGCGGCCCGCGGGAATCGCGAACGTCGCCGACTTGCCAGCGGCCAGACGCACGTCCCAGACGTCGATCGGCGTGAAGGTGCGCGCAGGCCCCATCTGGCCCGCGAAGCTGCCGGCGATGACGCGCAGCGACCCCGCGTCGTCCGGCAGCGACACCACCGGAATGTCCGCGTTCAGCAGGCTTTGATAGCCGGCCGGCGCCTTCTTGTCCTTGGCCGGCAGGTTCACCCACAGTTGCACCATTTCCAGCTCGCCGCCCTGGCGCGTGAAGGCGGGCGAATGGAATTCCTCGTGCAGGATGCCCGATGCCGCCGTCATCCATTGCACGTCGCCCGGCCCGATCACGCCACCATTGCCGGTCGAATCGCGATGCTCGACTTCGCCGCTGTACACGATCGTCACCGTCTCGAACCCGCGGTGCGGATGCTGGCCCACCCCGCGCGGCTGCGTGGCCGGCGCGAATTGCGCCGGACCCGCGTAGTCCAGCAGCAGGAAGGGGCTGACATCCTTGCCCTTGTCCCCATAGGAAAACATCGAACGCACCGGAAAGCCGTCGCCCACCCAGTGGGGACGCGGGCTGGCATGCACACCCAGAATCTTCTTCATGATCGTCATTCCTGTTGCGCGGCCCCTGCGGGGCCGTTCGTCATACCTGTCAAGATAAGGGCGATACGCTCGTTCCGGTAGCCCCTGGGGTTGATAAGCACCGTTCCATGAATAGAACGCTGGCCGCGCCGCTGCGGCCGTCCGCCGCCTCACGTATCCTTGCGCCATGTCTTCATCCGCCGACCCTTCCCGGGCCTTGCCTGCCGGCCACGTCCAAGGCTTTGCCCCCGTTGCCGCCGCCGACGCCCGTATCCTGATCCTGGGCTCGATGCCGGGCGTGGCCTCGCTCAGGCAGGCGCGCTACTACGCCCACCCGCGCAACGCCTTCTGGCCCATCGCCGGCCAGGTGCTGGGCTTTGACCCCGCCCAGGACTACCCTGAACGCCTGGCCGCCCTGCAACGGGCGCGCGTCGCTCTCTGGGACGTGCTGCAAGCCTGTGAACGCCCCGGCAGCCTGGACGCGGCCATCCGGCCCGACACCCTGGTCGCCAACGACTTTGCCGACTTCCTGCACAGGCATCCCGACCTGGTGCGGGTCTGCTTCAACGGGGGCAAGGCGGCGGCGCTGTACCGTCGCCACGTCCTGCCGGGCCTTGATCCCGCGCGGGCCCTGCAATACCTCGACCTGCCCTCCACCAGCCCCGCCCACGCTGCCGCCCGGTTCGACGAAAAGCTTGCCGTCTGGCGCGCAGCCCTGACCCTGCCGGCGTGATTCGCAGGGGCGATCGGCGTCACGAGATTGTCGCGCCAGCCTTGCAGAAGCGCCAAGCGCCGCGGGAAGGCGGCGCTTGGTGCAGACAGGGCAGAGGGGGGTTACTGCGTGGCGTAGCGCGGTGAACGCGGGCCGTACAGAATGCCGCCGGGGGTGCCCGCGCTGAGCAGCGAGTTGTTGGTCATGCCCGCCACGCCGTAGCTGCGGTCGGACAAGGTGTTGACGACCTGGTCGACCACCGCTTGCACCAGCATGCCGATCAGGCCGCCACCGCTGTTGTTGCTGCCCTGGGACAGCGTGCGGGTGCCGTCCCACAGCTTGGCGCCGTTGCGCAGGTCCACCAGTGCGGCGTCGATCGAGACCGTCACGTTGCTGGACACGACCTGGTAGCTGGCACCGTACTGTTTGACGGTCAGGTAGAGCGCGGCGTCCGCGCCGAAGATTTCCCGCAGCCGCGTCGCGGGCAACTCATGGATGTCTTCCGCCGTGGTCAGGCCGTTCTGGCGGAAGGTTTCTTCCATGACGCCCACCGGCACGACGTAGTAGCCGGATTCGGCCAACGGCCGGGTGGCCTGCGACAGCACGGCCGCCGCGGCGGCCGCGTCCACCGACGTGTTCAGCGGCGGCAGCACCAGGATGGATACGGGCTTGCTTTCACGGAACGCGGTGTAGTCCACGTTGCGCTGCGGTCCGGCGCAGCCGGCGAGCAGCGCGATGCCTGCGAGGAGGGCGATGCGCAAGAATTTCGTCATGATCAACCTCCGGATTTGCGCGTCTTCGGCGCGATGGGTTCGACGGCGTCCGCGCCGTCACTGGCGGCCGACTTGTTTGCCTGGGCCGCGTCGACGGGCTTCTTGGCGTTGCGCAGCAGGAAGTCCATGAACGGGGTGGCTTCGGGAAAGGCGGTCTTCTCGCCTTCGAACTGCTCGATACCCTTGCCTTCGTCGCCCATCTTCAGGTACAGCATGCCCAGATGCGCGCGGAAGCCGGGCGGCAGCGTGGCGTTGGTGGCGCGGGCCTTTTCGACGTTCTTTTCCAACGCCTGTGCCTGCACGGTGTAGTCGGCCCCGTCTTCCTTCAGGTAGGCATAGACCGTGGGCTGGTAGGCGTCCCAGCTGTACATCGGCTTGGCGGGCTGTGCGCAGGCGCCCAGCAGGCCGGTCAGGGTGGCGATCGCCAGCGTGCGCAAGGCGTGCGTGGTCCGGCGCGGTTGCGCCATGGTGGTTTGCATGCGGTTCCCCTTAGTTGCCGGCCGGCGCCCAGGCGCCTTGTTCGATGCCTTCGACCAGGCGGTCCACGGCTTCGCGGATGGCCAGGTCCAGGACCTTGCCGTTCAGCGTGGAGTCATAGCCCGCCGTGCCGCCGAAGCCGACCACTTCGCGGTTGGACAGGCTGTACTCGCCTGCGCCCGAGGTGGAATAGACGACTTCGGAGGTGGTGACGTCCACCACGTTGAGATCGACCTTGGCATAGGCGACCTGTTCCTTGCCGCGTCCCAGGATGCCGAACAGCTGTTGGTCTCCGGTGACCTTGCGGCCGAAGGCGGTGACGTCGCCGGTGATGACGTAGCGTGCGCCCTTGATGCGGTTGGCCTGCTTGTTGAACGACGCTTCCTGGGCGATTTCGGACAGGTTGTCGCGGTCCATGACCTGGAAGCGGCCCGTGCGTTGCAGGTGGCTGACCAGGACGGTCTTGGCCTGGCCGCCCAGGCGGTCCACGCCGTCGGAGAACACGCCGCGCAGGTAGTTGGTGCGGTTGTCGAACTTGCCCACGGAAATCGGGCTGCGCGGACCCTGGTATGCCTTGGTCGCGGCCGCGGTGGTGGGTACCGCGAGGGATTGGGAGCGCTCTGTCGCGCATCCCGCCATGACGACCGACAACAACGTCAGTGCCCCTATTTTCACCATCTTATTCAACATCGGTTCTCCAGTTGATGCTTCCCCGTTCGGGGTTTTTTTGCGACCAAGAAACGCCGCGAAAATCTGCTTTCACTGACAGAGTGAGCCTGCGCAAAGAATGACGCATTCTGAATTATTTGTACTAATTTGTCATAATTGTACCAATCCTTGATTGCGGATTGCCGGGGATTGGGCAAGGGGAGGAATGCGCGGCAAGGGGCACTCTAGCCGGCGCCCCGGGGGGCGAGAATCAGAACATTCTGAAAAATAGCGCCGTCCCCTTTTTTTTGACCCATATCAAGGCTCTATATAACCAATAGCGATAAGTTCATGCCTGTAACGATATTTAGCGGAGCCAGCCATGAACACGCACCCCCCACCCGACCCCCTTCCAGGCAAACGCGGATTCCTTAAAAGCCTGCTGGGCCTGACCGCCACCGCCACGTTCATTCCCATCCACGCCGAAGCCACCGGCATCAATCAGCAGCCCCCCCGCCGTCCCGGCCACCCCGGCAAGCGCTACGGCATGCTCGTCGACTTGCGCAAATGCATCGGCTGCCAGTCCTGTACCGTCAGCTGTTCGCTTGAAAACCTGCCCCCGCTGGGCCAGTTCCGCACCACCGTCCTGCAGTACGAAGTCAAACCCGACAATGGCAGCCCCTGCGCCATGGTCATGCTGCCGCGCCTGTGCAACCACTGCGACAACCCACCTTGCGTGCCCGTCTGCCCGGTCCAGGCGACCTTCCAGCGGGAAGACGGCATCGTCCTCGTCGACAACGAGCGCTGCGTCGGCTGCGGCTATTGCGTGCAGGCCTGTCCCTACGACGCCCGCTTCATCAACCACGACACCCAGACGGCCGACAAGTGCACCTTCTGCGAACACCGCCTGGAAGCCGGCCTGTTGCCCGCCTGCGTGGAAAGCTGCGTCGGCGGCGCCCGCATCATCGGTGACCTGAACGATCCGAACAGCGCCATCTCGACCCTGATGGCCGAACATCGCGCCGACCTCAAGGTGCTCAAGCCCGACATGAAGACCGATCCGCACGTCTATTACCTGGGCCTGCCCGACGCGTTCGTGCACCAGATCGACGGCCAGGCCGGCGTACGCCTGGCCGGTGGCCACTGAGCAGGGGACCGCCATGCAGATCACCGAATTGCTCACTCCTGTCTACGACGCCGCCTGGCTGCCGTGGGCCGTGCAGTACTTCTTCCTCATCGGCATCAGCGCCGCCACCGCGCTCGTTGCCGCGTGGGCCGCCTTCGGCGGCCAGGGCTCGGCCGCGCGCCGGTTGCTGCCCGCAGCCGTCACCGTGCTGCTGGTCACCGCCATCGCCGCGCCCGTGTCGCTGCTGGCCGACCTGCACCAGCCCGGCCGTTTCTGGCACTTCTATACCCGGCTCACGCCGTGGTCGTGGATGTGGCTGGGCGCGCTGCTTCTGCCTGTCTTCACCGGCCTGGCCGTGCTGTTCTGCGCCGCCTGGTGGTGGGGGCGCATCGCCTGGGTGCGCCTGGTGGCGGTGGCGCTGGCCGTGTCGGCCGTGTCCATCCTGGTCTACACCGGCGCGGAAGTCATGGTGCTGCGCTCGCGGCCGTTGTGGCACACGCCGTTCCTGCCCTTGAATTTCGCGCTGACCGCCTGGCTGGGATCGCTGGGCGCCATGTTCCTGGTGGCGCGCTGGCTGCCTGGCGGCCTGCGGGCCTTGCCCGTCGAACTGATGCGGCGCCTCAGCGTGGCGGCCATCGTATCGATGACCCTCGGCGCGGGCGCCTGGGCCCTGCTGGGCCTGATGGGACTGGACCCCTCGTTTGATGCCGCGTTGCGCCTGTTCGCCGAGTTTCCGGTGTGGCGCGCCAGCCTGGCCGGCGCCATCGTCACCGCGTTCTGCATGATCGCGCTGCTGCAGCGCGCCCCGCGCACGCTGGCCGCACCGCTGCCGTCGGCCGCGCTGGCGCTGACCCTGCTGGCCGCCGCCTGGATCTTCCGCTGGGTGGTCTTCATGAGCGTGCAGGGCGTACCCAAGTACGGCGCCGGACTGTACCTGTACGACATGCCCTGGGGCAGCGACGGCCTGCTCGGCATGGTCGGCGTGCTGGGACTGTGCGCCGCGCTGGTCGCCGCCGTGACCTGCGCGCTGGAACTGTACCCCGCGCGCGTCCGCAGCCTCGCGGCCTGAGACCACGCGCCGGTCGCGGGCCCGCGCTGCCCGCCGGCCCGCCCCACGAGACATCGACATCGAGATACGCCATGGATAAGCAACACCCCGAAACCCCGCCCGCGAGCCCCGCGGATGAACCCGATCGCCCCGACAATGCCGCCCGCCGCAAGCTGATCGCGCGCGGCAGCGTGGTGGCCGGCGGCATGGCCGCGTTTGCGGTCGGCTACGGCGATACCGTGGCCAAGGCCGTCAAAGGCCTGGCCCAAGGCACGGCCGGCGTGCCCACCGCCGACGCCGTGCGCGGCAATTCGCTGCCGCCGGAATTCCGCATCGACCCCTTGTCGGGCCTGCTGACCACGCAACCGGGCCAGACCGTCAGCCCGTCCAGCTGCCTGGGCTGCTGGACCCAGTGCGGCGTGCGGCTGCGGGTGGATACCGCGACCAACCGCATCCTGCGCGTGGCGGGCAACCCGTACCATCCGCTGGCCACCACCCGGCCCGCGGCCATGGACACTCCCGTGCGCGAGGTCTATGCGCAACTGGGCGGCGACCACGGTCTGGAAGGCCGTGCCACGTCATGCGCACGCGGCTCGGCCATGCTGGAACAGATGCACAGCCCGTACCGCGTGCTGCAGCCGCTCAAGCGCGTCGGCGGCCGGGGCGAAGGCAAGTGGCAGCGCATTTCGTTCGAGCAGCTGGTACAGGAAGTGTGCGAGGGCGGCGACCTGTTCGGCGAAGGCCATGTGGACGGCCTGCGCGCGATCTTCGACCGCGACACCCTGCTGGACCCGGCCAACCCGGAGTACGGGGCCAAGGTGAATCAGTTTCTGTTCACCGACGCGTCCAACGAAGGCCGCACGCCGCTGATCCAGCGCTTTGCCGGGCAGTCGTTCGGCACCGTCAACTTCAGCAACCACGGTTCTTACTGCGGCCAGAGCTTCCGGGTCGGGGCGGGCGCCGCCTTGGGCGACCTGAAAGGCATGCCGCATGGCAAGCCCGATTGGGACCGGGCGCGGTTTGGCCTGTTCATCGGCGCCGCGCCCGCGCAGGCGGGCAACCCGTTCCAGCGCCAGGCCCGGCAGTTGGCCGAGGCCCGCACGCGGCCCGACGAAGACGGCTTTACCTACGTGGTGGTGGCGCCCGTGTTGCCGGCCTCGTCCAGCCTGTCGGCCGGGTCGGGCAACGAATGGGTGCCGGTCAACCCCGCCAGCGACCTGGCCCTGGCCATGGGCCTGATCCGCTGGATCCTGGACCACGAGCGCTTTGACGCGCGCGCCTTGTCGCAGCCGGGGCCCGCCGCCATGAAAGCGGCCGGCGAGGCCGCCTGGACCAACGCCACCCATCTGGTGGTGACTGAACCCGGGCACCCGCGCCAAGGCAGCTTCCTGCGCGGCGCCGACCTGGGCTGGCCGCGGCCAGCCGATGCCGGCGATAAGTGGGAAGACGTGTACGTGGTGCGCCTGGAAGACGGCACGCTGGCGCCGCATACCGTGGCCACGCCGGCTGCCTTGTTCGTCGACGAGGCGCTGGCTGCGCCCGGCCTGGCCGGCGCGCCCACGGACCTGCGGGTGTGCACGTCGCTGGCTTTGCTGCGAGCGCAAGCGCGCCGCAAGACCTTGGACGAATACGCCGCCCTGTGCGGCGTGCCGGCCGCCACGATCGCCCGGCTGGCCGAACGGTTCACCAGCTACGGCAAGCGCGCGGTGGCCGACGCGCACGGCGGCACGATGAGTGGGGCGGGCTTCTACACCGCCTA
This sequence comes from Achromobacter sp. NCFB-sbj8-Ac1-l, assembly GCF_052695805.1. Classification (NCBI taxonomy): domain Bacteria; kingdom Pseudomonadati; phylum Pseudomonadota; class Betaproteobacteria; order Burkholderiales; family Alcaligenaceae; genus Achromobacter; species Achromobacter sp. NCFB-sbj8-Ac1-l. The sequence goes on from NZ_CP199812.1 coordinate 2,292,087, forward strand.
TGCCATCGCCATGCTCAACACGCTGGTCGGCAACCTGAACGCGGAAGGCGGGCTGGTGCTGGACGCCGGTCCGTTCCCGCCTTATGGCGCCGGGCCGCGCTACAACATCGCCGGCTTTGCCAACCGGGCCACGCCCAAGGGCGTGAGCCTGTCGCGCAACCGCTTTCCGTACGAGAAATCCAGCGAGTTCAAGCGCAAGCAGGCCGCGGGGCAGCCGGCCTATCCGGCCGCGGCGCCCTGGTATCCGGCGACCGGCGGTCTCAGTTCCGAGATGCTGGCATCCGCCCTGGCCGGTTATCCATACCACGCCAAGGTCTGGTTCAACCACATGAGCAACCCGGTCTATGGCATAGCCGGGTTGAAGAATGTGCTGCTGGACAAACTGAAGGACCCCGCGGTCTTGCCGCTGTCGGTGTCGATCAACCCCTTCATCAACGAAACCAGCGCGCTGGCCGACTACATCGTGCCCGACACCGTTACCTACGAAAGCTGGGGCGTGTCGGCGCCATGGGCCGACGTGGTGGCCAAGGCGTCGACGGTGCGCTGGCCGGCCGTGGCGCCGAGGGTGGCGCGCACCGCAGAGGGCGCGCCGGTGTGCCTGGAATCGTTCCTGATCGCCTGCGCCAAGCGGCTGGGCATGCCGGGCTTCGGCGCCGATGCCATCGCCGATGCGGACGGCAAGCGCTATCCGCTGGACACGGCCGAAGACTTCTTCCTGCGCGGCATGGCCAACATCGCCTTTGCCGCGGGCCGCCCGGTGCCCGAAGCCAGCGACGACGACCTGGCCCTGACCGGCGTGGCGCGCTATGGCGACCAGCTGCAGCAGAAGCTCAAGCCGGACGAATGGCGCCGCGTCGCCATGGTGATGAGCCGCGGCGGGCGCTTTGACCGCATGCAGGACGCCTGGACCGGCGCCGAAGGCGCGCGCCAGACGCGGCAGGCCTGGGCCCGGCCGCTGCAGGTCTGGAGCGAAGAGCTGGCGGGCTTTCGCCACGCGATGACGGGCGAGCGCTACAGCGGCTGTCCGACGTGGTATCCGCCGCGGCTGGCGGACGGCCGGGACATGCGCGAGCAGTATCCGCAGGCCGAATGGCCGTTCCTGCTCAGCTCGTTCAAGTCCAACCTGATGAGCTCGATGTCGATCGGCGTGGACCGGCTGCGCCAGGTGCATCCGCACAACCCGGTGGCGATCAACCGGCAGGATGGCGAACGCCTGGGCCTGCGCAACGGCGACCCCGTGCGCATCGTCACACCCGGCGGGGCGGTGACCGGCCTGGCCTTGCTGCGCGATGGCATCCAGCCGGGCGCCGTGGGCATCGAGCACGGCTATGGCCATACCGAGCTGGGCGCCCGCGCGCACGTCGTGGATGGCGAGCCCATGCCGCACGACCCCGCGCTGGCGGCGGGCGTGAACCTGAACGACCTGGGCTTTGGCGACGCCACGCGCGGGGCGCACGCCAACGTGTGGATCGATTGGGTGTCGGGCGCCGCGGTGCGGCAGGGGCTGCCGGCGCGGATCGAGCGGGCGTAGCCGGGGCAGAGCCAGGGCCGGCGCCACCGTCCCGCAAAAGGCGGGGGGGCAACTTCTTTCTTCGCAGAAAAAAGGCGAGAATCCCGGCTGGCCCTGCCCAAAGGTTGAGATCTTGATTCAGGGAAACGTGGATGCACGGCCGGAATCCGCGTTTCCGGAAAAATCGACGGAAACAATGAACGAAATTTTCGAGAATTTCAGCCGTAAAAGCTGGCTTTTGATCGACAAAAGCACGGTTGATTCCTTCGTGGCGAATTTTTCGCTTGTCGAAATTCAAGCCTGCGACAGATGGATGGATGCCGATGCAGGGGACCGCCGCGATGCGCTGATCATGACCCGCCCCGTTGGCGGCCATGTCATCGTGGAGGGAGGGGGGCTGGTCAACGAGGGCAGGAAAATCAGCGAGGAATTTTCAGCGCGAAGCCAAACGCCGGTATTCAATTTTTCGGTGGATATATGGATTCCATACATGTTCTACGAGTTCTATGAGAACGGACGACAGATCCGCAGAATTGAATACGATCTGAATCTGGAGGAAGGCGAGGTTTCTTGCGCGGAATCCGGCGAAAGGCAGGCGTTCGAGGACAACGTGCAATATGCCCCCGATTCGCCATTGGGATACGACGATTTTTTTTATCCTCTCTACCTGATGCACGCATTGGACGTAAAAATGCCAGACATCGCGCAATTGTTGCGGCAACCCTCAACGACTTATTTGATCTCCATGCCCCGCTGAGCGTGACGAGTACGTCAAGCACACACCTCGTCCCAGCGGCCCAGGAAAGCTGCCCTGCAGCAGCAAAGGACAACCCCCTGACTCAGGAACAAGCCGCAAGCGCCAGGGCCGCGCAATCAGCATAAAGAATCAAGCTACCGCGCCGTAAATGCGCCGGGCATCCGCCGCATCCGCCACAGGCCGCCCCAACGCGCGCGCGCCTTCAACGGCCTGCCGCACGAGATCAGCATTTCCCGTCGCGATGCTGCCATCCCGCAGCTTCAGATTATTCTCGAACCCCACCCGCATATGCCCCCCGAACGCCGCCGCCGTCGTCACGCAGGCATTTTCCTCGGCGCCAAACGCGCAAACCGTCCAAGGCAGCGTATGGTCGTAAGCCGCCAGGAACGGCAGCAGATCGTAAGCCGACGACGTCTGCCCCACGCTATAGCGCCCCAGCACGAACAGCACCGACCAGGCCCCCGGCGGCACCAGCCCCCGCGCCCGCAACGACAGCCAGCGGCGCACATCCCCTTCGTCGTACAGAATGATCTGCGCCATGATGCGGCGCTCGGCCACCCAGGCCAGGAATGCCGCCAGCTCCGTCTCGGGAATCTCCGGCACTGCGATTTCGCGCAGGCCCATCGACACCGCTTCCGGCTGCAGCTCACGCACCAGTGCCATCTGCTCGGCCGCCTTGTACACCCCGGCCGCCTCGCTCGTCACCTGCACCAGCAGCTCGCGGCCCACGGCGCGGTCCACCGCCGCCAGCGCCTCGCGGTACGCGTGCGCATCCAGCAGATGGCTGCCGTCCGGCTTGCGCACGTGCATGTGCATCATCGCCGCGCCTGCATCCAGGCAGGCGCGCGCTTCCAACGCCAGCGCGTCCAGCGTCATCGGCACCGCCGGATGGTCCGCCGCCTGCTTGTACGCCCCGTTCGGCGCCACCGTCACGATCACCGGCGACTCGGCCAGCGCCGCGCGGGCAAAGGTAGCCGCGCTCATGGCTGGATCTCCGGCAGTTCCGGCGCAATCAGGTCCAGCCCCGCACGCAGCAGCCGGTCGTAGCGCGCGCGTTCGGCCGCGATCGTTTCCGGTGTCCAGGTGTAGAAGCCTTCACCCGCCTTCATGCCGTAGCGGCCGTCCGCCGCGCGTTCGGCCAGGCATTGCGCCGGGTGGTCATCGTTGCAGAACGTCGGATACATCGTCGCGCCGGCCGCCGCGTGCACATCGATCCCCGCGTGGTCGCGCTGCATCACCGGGCCGGCCGCCAGGAAGCGGAAGCCGAAACCGAAGCGCACCGCCGCGTCCACGTCTTCCGGCGACGCAATGCCGCGGTCGATCAGGTGGAACGCCTCGCGCGACAGCGCATGTTGCAGGCGGTTGGCCAGGAAACCCGGCAGGTCCTGGCGCACCTTCACCGGCACGCTGCCGCAGCGGCGCATGAACGCGATCAGCGCATCCGCACGGGCCTCGTCGCTGGCCTCGCCCATCACCACTTCCACCAGCGGAACCAGGTGCGCCGGCATGAAAAAGTGCAGGCCCAGCATGCGCTCGCGCGTCGTCAGCCCCTGGCTGATCGCGCTGATCGGAAAGCTGGAACTGTTGCTGGCCAGCACCGCATCCGGCCGCGCGCGCCGCACCAGGTCGGCGAACAGCGCCTGCTTGATGTCCAGCCGTTCCGGCACGCACTCGATCACCAGGTCCACGCTGGCCCAGTCCACCGCGTCCAGGCTGGGCGCCGTGCCCAGCAGCGGCGCGTTGGCCTCGCGGCCGATGGTCTTGAGGTTTTCCGCCACGCGGGCGGGCAGCGCGGCGGCGCGCGCGGCGTCCGGCTCGATCACTGTCGTGCGGCAGGCGGCGCGCGTCAGCACCACTGCCACGTCGGCGCCCATCGTGCCGCCGCCCACCACCACCGCATGTGCCGCGCCCGGATTGGGCAGGGCCTTCGCGTCCGTCTGCATGGTTTGCTCCTTATTCTGAAACCGCTGCTGCATCTGTATTGGGCGCCGAGTGTAGAGAAGCTTGTTTGATTGATGAATCAGATTTTTTGGATAGAATGATCGACAAATCAGATCAATGGCCGAGGCCGCCGCCGACATGCAGATCAATCTTTCCATGCGCGATATCGACACCACCCTGGTGCTTGGCCGCACGCTCAACTTCCGCCAGGCGGCCGCGCAGCTGCACCTGTCGCAGTCGGCCCTGTCCACCCAGGTCCAGCGCATCGAGGAATCGCTGGGCGTGAAGCTGTTCGACCGCACCACCCGCACCGTGCGGCTGACGGCCGCGGGCGAAGTCTTCATGCAGCAGGCCGCGGCCTTGCAGGTGGCGTTTCGCGACGCCATCGCCGCCGTCAGCGGCATCGCCAGCGCCGAGCACGGCCAGGTCTCGGTGGCCGCGCTGCCGTCGCTGGCCGCGCGGCTGTTGCCGCGCGTGCTGATGGCCTATCGCCAGGCCCACCCGCAGGTGGCGCTGAAAGTGCGCGATACGCTGTCCGGCCCCGCCTTCGACCTGGTGCGGGCCGGCGAGGTGGACTTTGCCCTGACCGCCGCCGACCCGCAGCACGCCGACCTGCACTACGTGCCGCTCATGTCCGACAGCTTCATCCTGCTGATTCCCCAGGCGCATCCGCTGGCCAAGTCGCGCGGGCCTTTGCGCTGGGCCGACACGGCGTCTGCCGCGCACGTGTCCATGGTGCATCCCAGCAGCGTGCGCCAGTACACCGAATGGGCCTTTCTGCAGAATCGCATCCGCTTCACCCCGGCTTTTGAAGCCGAGCACCTGACCACCATCGTCGCGATGGTGGAATGCGGCTTTGGCGTGGCGGCCTTGCCCGAGATCGCCGCAGGCGCGGTGGCGCAGAACGGCATCGTGCAGCGGCCGCTGATCGGGCCGGTGGCCGAGCGGTCGATCGGGTTGGTGACGGCGCGCAATCGCAGCCTGCCGCCGGCGGCCGCGGCGCTGGTGGCGACGCTGAGGGAATATCTGGCCGATCAGGCGCGCTGACAGCGCGTCGAAGCGTCAGGGACGGGGCGCGGTGCAGGGCGCCACGGCCGGGGGGCGGTCGCTGGCGCGCCGCGCTTCAGGCCCCGCGCCGCGCCTGCTCCGACGCCAGATAGGCGTCGCGCGAAGGCAGCAGGTGGTCCCGGCATACCGCCATCAGCGTATCGCGGTCCCCATCGCGCAAGGCATGGATCATCGCCCAGTGTTCCTGCCGGGCGCGTTCGCGGTAGTTGGCCGCGGCCAGCGAGCCAAAGCGGATCGGGTGAGTGCGGCGCGCGTATTCCTCGATCGCCTGGCCCAGCACGGTATTGTCCAGCAGGCCGAAGAACTCGCGGTGAAAGCGCTGGTTGCTGCGGAACACGCGGCGCGCGTCGCCTTCGGCCACCGCGGCATCGTGTTCGCGTTGCACGGCGATCAGCGCCGCCAGCCGCGCCTGCGGCACGGGCAGCGGCATCAGGCTGGCGGCGTGCACCTCCAGCACCTCGCGCAGCGCGTACAGCTCCATCACCTCGTTCACTGAAAACGCCCGCACCACCGCGCCCACGTTGCGCTTGCGTTCCACCACCCCCAGCAGTTCCAGGTCCACCAGCACCTGGCGCACCGCATGGCGCTTCATGCCGAAGCGCGCCATCAACTCGTCTTCGGTCAGCCGTTCGCGCGGATGCAGCCGGCCGAAGACGATGTCTTCTTCCAGCGCGGCCACCGCTTGCGAGACGGCGTCGGGCGCTTGGGGTTGCAGGGCGTCGGGGGTGATGGCGTTCATGGTGCGGGGCAGGGTGGGGGTTATTTCTTGGGCACCGTATCCCGCGTGACGCCGGCGCGCAGGAAGTCGAAATCGACCCCCTGGTCGGCCTGCGTGACCGTCTGCAGGAACAGCTTGCGGTAGCCGCGGTCGGCGGTGGGGCGTTCGACCGGGCGGGCCGCCATGCGGCGGGCCAGCTCGGCGTCGTCCACCAGCAGCGCGATTTCACGCTGCGCTACCGACAGGCGGATACGGTCGCCATTTTGCACGTAGGCCAGCGGTCCGCCAATCGCCGCCTCGGGCGTGACGTGCAGCACGATGGTGCCCGCCGCCGTGCCGCTCATGCGGCCGTCGGAAATGCGCACCATGTCCTTGACGCCGGCGCGCGCCAGCTTCTTGGGAATCGGCATGTAGCCGGCCTCGGGCATGCCCGGCGCGCCGGTCGGGCCGATGCGCTTGAGCACCAGCACGTCGTCGGCGGTCACGTCCAGCGCCTCGTCGTCGATGCGGCGGGCCATGTCTTCGGCGTCTTCGAACACCACCGCGCGGCCTTCATGTTCCATCAGCTTGGGGTTGGCGGCCGATTGCTTGATGATGGCGCCGCCCGGGGCCAGGTTGCCACGCAGCACGGCCAGGCCGCCCACGGGGTAGATCGGGTCGGCGGCGCTGCGGATCACGTCCTGCGTGAACGGGGCGGGCGCGTCGTCCAGTTCCTCGCCCAGCGTGCGGCCCGATACCGTCAGGGCGTCCAGGTGCAGGAAGGGGCGCAGCTCGCGCAGCAGCGCCGGCATGCCGCCGGCATGGTGGAAGTCTTCCATGTAGTGCTGGCCCGAGGGCTTCAGGTCCACCAGCACCGGGGTCTCGCGGCTGATGCGATCCAGGCCCGCCAGGTCGATGTCGATGCCCAGGCGACCCGCGATGGCCGTCAGGTGCACGATGCCGTTGGTCGAGCCGCCGATGGCCAGCAGCACGCGCAGCGCGTTTTCGATGGACTTGCCGGTCAGGATCTGGTCGGGCGTCAGGCGCGAGGCGGCCATGGCAACGGCCGTGGCGCCGGTGCGCTCGGCCACGCGGACCCGGTCGGCGGTGACGGCGGGGGCGGATGCGCCGCCCGCCACCATCATCCCCAGGGCTTCGGTGATGCAGGCCATGGTGCTGGCCGTGCCCATCACCGAACAGGTGCCCACGCTGGCCACCAGCTGGTTGTTGACGTCGGCGATCTCGGGCGCGTCGATCTCGTCGGCGCGGTAGCGGCCCCAGTAGCGGCGGCAATCGGTGCAGGCGCCCACGCGTTCGCCGCGGTGCGAGCCGGTCAGCATGGACCCGGTCACCAGCTGGATCGCCGGCACGCCGGCGGACGCGGCGCCCATCAGTTGGGCCGGCACGGTCTTGTCGCAGCCGCCGATCAGCACCACGGCATCCATGGGCTGGGCGCGGATCATTTCCTCGGTGTCCATGGACATGAGGTTGCGCAGGTACATGCTGGTGGGCTGCGAGAAGCTCTCGTGCACCGAGATGGTGGGGAAGTCCATCGGCAGGCCGCCGGCCAGCATCACGCCGCGCTTGACCGCTTCGATCAGTTGCGGCGCGTTGCCGTGGCAGGGGTTGTAGCTGCTGCCGGTGTTGACGATGCCGATGATGGGGCGCGACAGCGCGTCGTCGGACAGGCCCGCACCCTTGATGAAGGCCTTGCGCAGGAACAGCGAAAAACCGATGTCGCCGTAGTTGGTCAGCCCGCGCGCCACGCCGCGCGACTGGGCGCCGTCGCTGTCGAAGGGGCCCTTGGCGGGCTTGCCGCCCTGCGTGTCATCCGTCATTTTTGTTCCCGATAATATTATTGATAATCCAGGGGAATGATCATATCCACCCTTTGAAAGGCGCGGCAAGCGGTTTTGCAGCGATTGTTTATTGATCTAAATAAACGATCAGTCGATAGAAAAATTCTGATTCATCAATCAAGTTTCGGCTCCTACACTGGCGCGGTTGACGAGCCGGGCGTCCGTTCCATTCCAATACTCATCCCGGCAGGAGACCTACCCATGTCCGACCTGCGCCTGCGGCCCCGCCGCGCCTTGCTGCTATCCCTGCTGGCCGTCTGTGCCGGCGCCGCGACCCCGGTGCTGGCTGCCGACGCGTACCCCGACAAGCCGATCCGCCTGATCGTGCCGTACCCGCCCGGGGGCGCCACCGACGTGATCGGCCGCGTGCTGGCGCAGGAGCTGACCGGCGCGCTGGGCCAGTCGGTGATCGTGGAAAACCGCGCGGGCGCGGCCGGCAACATCGGCGCAGACCAGGTGGCCAAGGCGCAGCCCGACGGCTACACGCTGTTGATGGGCGCGCTGACCAGCCATTCCATCAACGCCGCGCTGTACCGCGGCCGGGTGACGTACGACGTGGAAAAGAGCTTCGCGCCGGTATCCATCGTGGGCACGGTGCCGCTGGTGTTCGTGGTCAACCCGACGGTGCAGGCCAACAACCTGCAGCAGTTGATCGCGCTGGCCAAGTCTCGCCCGGGCTACGTCACCATGGCGTCTGCCGGCAACGGCTCGCCGCAGCACCTGGCCGGCGAAATGTTCAAGCGCGCCGCCGGCGTGGACATCCTGCACGTGCCCTACAAGGGCAGCGGCCCGGCCATGACCGACCTGATGGGCGGCCAGGTGCTGAGCATGATCGAAACCGTGCCGGCCTCGCAGGCCAGCATCAAGGCCGGCAAGCTGCGCGCGCTGGCGGTCACGTCGCCGCAGCGCGTCGAGGCCTTGCCTGACGTGCCCACCGCCGCCGAAGCCGGCCTGAAAGACTTCGAAGTCAGTTCCATGTTCGGCATCGTCGCGCCCGCCAATACGCCGGCGCCGGTCATCGACCGCCTGAACGGCGAGTTGAAGAAGATCCTGGCCAAGCCCGAGGTCAAGGCATCGCTGCTGAACCAGGGCGCCATCGCCGAATGGACCAGCCCGGCCGATGCCCGAGCCCGCGTGTCGTCGGAACTGGCGCGCTGGACCAAGGTCATCGACGAAGCCGGCGTCAAGCCGGAATAGGCCGGCGGGTTCACCCACAACATAGGGCGGCACGCGTGCGTGGTCGCCCGGCAGCGGCCCCCGGCATCCGGCGGGCCGCTTTGTTGCGTCCGGCGATCGCCGTTTCCGGGCCACATGCCAAAAATAGTCACAAATTTTCGGCGATATTGTTTGCGTGCATTGCGCTGCAGCACGCAACAGACATGTAGATCGGCTTTCATTGGAGCATTGTCCATAGCGCCAAGGGCGGGCCGGGCAACACACTTGCCCACTGTTGTGAAATATTCCGCAATACAGCATCCCGGCCGGTCCTACAGGTGGTTGACCCCAAACTGACTACACCGTAATGTTCTTTGCAGCCTTCCTGGGACGGCGGGGGACTCCAATGACTGAGACTCAGGACGACAAATCGATCCTGTACCTGCATTTCGGTACGCCTAGCCCGTACTGGAGGCTGGCGGCCGACAGCGACGCGATCGAACTATCCGCCGTCAAAGGCGCCACCAATATCGCCATGGCGCTGCAGCCCGAGCAGGCGCAGGCCATTCGCGCCCTGACCGGCATCACCGCAAGCCTGCGCATCGACATCTCGCTCTATGGCGAGCCGGTGCGCCTGCACCTGGTCGGCCGCAAGATCAATCCCAACGAATGGGCCGGCACCGCGTCGGCCCACACCGACACCGATTCGGTCGCACGCGACCTGGTCGAAGGCCTGTCGTTCGCCGAAACCGTGGTGTCCGAAGCCAACTCGGTCATCGTCATCGTCGACCAGCACGGCCGCGTGCAGCGTTTCAACAAGGTCAGCGAGGAATACACCGGCAAGCGCGAACAGGACATCGTCGGGCGCAGCGTGTTCGACATGTTCATGACGCGCGAAGAGGCCGCGGCCTCGCGCCGCAACATCGCCGAGTTCTACAAGCGTGGCCAGTCCTACGAGGTCGAGCGCCTGATCAATACGGTCAAGGGCCCGCGCCTGTTCCTGTTCCGCAACAAGTTCGTCACCAGCGGCAGCGGCGAAAAGCGCGTCTACCTGATCTGCTCGGGTACCGACATCACCGAAGAGCGCCAGGCGCAGGAGCGCCTGCGGGTGCTGGCCAACACCGACATGCTGACCGACCTGCCCAACCGCCACGCCATTACGGCGCGGTTGCAGGCGGCGCTGGCCGAAGGCGAAGGCGCCAGCGGCGGCGTGCTGTTCCTGGACCTGGACAACTTCAAGCGCATCAACGACCACTACGGCCACGGCTTCGGCGACCGCCTGCTCAAGTCCGTGGCGGTGGCCATTTCCAGCTGCCTGTCGCCGGGCCAGACGCTGGCGCGGCTGGGCGGCGACGAATTCATCGTGCTGCAGGAAGGCGCGCAGGCCTGGCAACTGGAAGCCACCGCCGAGCGCATCATCGAACGCCTGCGCGAACCGTTCCGCCAGGAACTGATCGAGGTCTACACCAGCTGCTCGATCGGCATCGCCATGTACCCGCAGCACGGCGAGGACCTGGACAGCGTGGTGCGCAGCGCCGATATCGCCATGTACGTGGCCAAAGAAGCCGGCCGCCACACCTACCGCGTGTTCCAGCCCGAGATGGACCGCCGCAACGCCGACTATGTCTGGCTGGACACCAACCTGCGCAAGGCGCTGGCCGAAGGCCACCTGATGCTGTATTACCAGCCCAAGCTGGCCGGCCGCGGGGGCGACGTCGACAGCGTCGAGGCCCTGCTGCGCTGGCGCTCGCCCGAGCGCGGCATGATCTGCCCCAGCGTCTTCATTCCCTACGCCGAAGAGTCCGGCCTGATCTCGCAATTGGGCGTCTGGGTGATGCGCGAGGCCGCGCGCCAGGCCGCCGCCTGGAAGCGCGACGGCCTGAACCTGCGCGTGGCCGTCAACATGTCGGCGCGGCAACTGGACGACAAGGGCGTGGTCAGCGAATTCATGCGGGCGGTCAGCGATGCCGGGCTGGATCCCTGCCTGCTGGACATCGAACTGACCGAAAGCTGCCTGATCGAAGACGAAGTCGCGGCCATTGAACTGATGAAGCAGTTCCGGCAATTGGGCGCGCGGGTGCACCTGGATGACTTCGGCACCGGCTATTCGTCGCTGTCGCAGCTGGCGCGCATTCCGCTGGACGCGATCAAGCTGGACGCCAGCTTCGTGCGCGGCGTGAACGAGAACCCGGTGTCGCAGGCGCTGGCGCGGGCCATCGTGGCCGTGGCCCGCACGCTCGAATTGAAGGTGATCGCCGAAGGCGTGGAAACGCAGGAAGAAACCGCCTTCCTGGATACGCTGGGCGTGGATGCCAAGCAGGGCTACCTGTACGCCAAGCCGATGCCGGCGGCGGAATTCACCGCCTGGCTGGCGCAGCGGCGCCGGCTGCACCTGATCGCCTGACGCCCTGCGAGGCGGCGGGCCAGCCCGCCGCGGCCTGACCCTTTCAATGCATCGTCGCGTCCAGCGTCGATTCGGCGCCGCCGGACGAACGCCGGTTCTGCGCCATCACCAGCCGTTCCATATAGGCCCGGTCCTTTGGGTCGATCATGAAGGCGGCGTCCACCCAGTCTTCCGTGATGTCCATCAGCTCTGACCGCGTCAGCTGCAGCACGCGCTGGCGCGCCCGCAGCATGGCGCGCATGCCGTTGAGCTTGGGCCGCATCACGTCGATGAAGGTGCGGGTGGCCTTGTAGGCGTCGCCCGGCTCGAACACCACGTCCACCAGGCCGCGGGCCTGGAACCATTCGGCGGTGTGCGATTCGCCCGAGCCGATCAGTTCCTCGGCCAGCTTCATGCCCGAGCGGCGCGCCACCAGCGAATAGCCGCCCATGCCCGGGAACAGGTTGAACGCCATTTCGGGAAAGCCCATGCGGGCGTTGTTCTGCGCCAGCACGAAGTGGTGCGCCAGCGCGGCCTCGAAGCCGCCGCCCAGGGCCGTGCCTTCGATCATCGCCAGCGACACGGCGCCGGTGTCAAAGCCGCGCGTGGCCGCGTGCACGCAGTCCACGCACGCGCGCGCATAGGCGCGCAGCGCCTCGCGCTTGCCCGTGCGGATGGCTTCGGCGAAGAAGTTCAGGTCGCCGCCCACGTTGTAGATCTGCGGCACCAGCGAACCGGTGACCCAGAAGTCGATGGGCAGGCCCGAATCCTTGGCGGCGCGCGCCAGGGTCATGATTTCGTCGATCAGTTCATGGTTAAAGCACGGGCGCGGCTGGGCGCGCAGCATCATCCACATGACGCGTCGTCCTTCTTCGTAGAACGCGGAGACTTGCTTCAGGGTGCCTGCGGCGGTGAAGGGATGGCAATCCGGATGAATGAGTTGATTCATTTGCTTTCGTCCAATCGATCAGGGTGAGTCGGAGTACTGCGGGGCCAGCCTAAACCAGCTGTCGCCCAGTCCCTCTCATGCAAAGCTCATTCGGCCGGCCAGAGTTCTCCGTAGTGCAAACATCCGAGTGATTGTTGGGAAAACTTTGCATCGACGCGTCCAGGTCATGCGCGTGGAGGACCCGCGCCTCGTCAATGCGGATGAGGACCGTCGCGAATTCGCGAGGATCGGCGCGGCCGCCAGGTGTGGGGGCGCCTCGTGCAAAAGGAGGGCAGGGCACTGCTGCGGGCGACCGCGTGGCGAGGCCGGCGTGGGCCTCGTTGTGACCTCGCAACAAAAATCAGGGAATCCCACCAAATGCGAATAATCTCATTTACTAATAAGATTCATTATCGATATCATCGCGGCTCGATAAAATCTACACACTGCTCGCGATGTCCCTATCCTCCGTACCGCGCGCCCTGCCACTGGGCGCCGCGCTGGCTTTGCTGTTTTCCGTCGTTGCCGTTGCCGCCGAACCGGCGCAGCTCGCGCCCATCAGCGTTGAAGGCGCCAATGCCGACGACCCCCGCCTGCCCGAAACCACCACCGCGACCCGCACCCAGACCCCGGCCCGCTACGTGCCGCAGGCCATCGACAGCGTCAAGGTCGAGAACCTGCAGAACTACGGCATCCGCACACTGGGCGAGGCGCTGGCCGGCATTCCCAACGTCACCAACGCCCAGGACACGCGCTTTGACTCGCTGCGCATCCGCGGCTTTGACGCCAGCAACGACTTCTACCTGGACGGCATCCGCGACGACAGCCAGTACGTGCGTGACCTGCACAACATCGAACGGATCGACGTGCTCAAGGGCCCGGCGGCGGTGCTGTACGGCCGCGGCAGCCAGGGCGGCATCGTCAACCGCGTGAGCAAGGCGCCGCAGCCCGGCCGCGAATCCACCTTCGAAGCCCAGGCCGGCAGCTGGGACCTGCGCAGCGTCTACGGCGACCTGAGCGCCGACCCCAGCGACCACGTCAGCGTGCGCCTGAACATCGGCCAGGAAGAGACCAACAGCTTTCGCCACAAGATCGGCGGCACGCGCCAGCTGGTGGCGCCGTCGCTGAACTGGCGCATCACGCCCGACCTGGACTGGCTGGTCCAATACGAATACAGCCGCTACGACCGCACCCCCGACCGCGGCATTCCCAGCGTCAACGGCCGCCCGGCCGACGTGGGCCGCAGCACCGTCTACGGCAACCCCGACCGCGACGACATCGACGACCGTGCGCAATCGTTCCGCTCGCGCCTGTCGTACGCGCTGGCCCCGGGCTGGCAACTGCGCTACACGCTGGCCGTGTTCGCGCTGGACAGCGAGTTCGACAACACCTACCTGACGGGCTACAACGCCGCCACCCGCAAGGTCACGCGCACCCGCTGGCAGCAGGACCTGTCCACCCGCAACCTCACCAACAACCTCGAAACCGAAGGTCTCTTCCATACCGGCAGCATCGAGCACCGTGTGCTGTTCGGCGTCGAACTGGCCAACCAGGACCGTTCGCCCAAGCTCTACACCACCGCCACCCGTGGCCCCGGCGCGCAGGCCGTGCCCTCGCTGGACCTGTACGACCCGGACCTGTCGCAGCAGCACAATGGCGCCATGGTGATCAACAGCGACGCGCGCCACAAGGTCAAGAGCCAGGGCTACTACGTGCAGGACCAGATCAAGCTGGACGACGCCTGGCAGGTGCTGCTGGGCCTGCGCATGGATCGCTTCAGCATCGATTCCACCAACCGCCTGCTGGACGCGTCGGCCAAGCGCGACAGCCACGGCCTGAGCCCGCGCGCCGGCGTCGTGTGGACGCCGGTGCGCGACCATTCCTTCTACGCCTCGTACAGCAAGACCTTCTCGCCCACGGGCGGCGGCACCATCGGCATCACGCCGAATGCCCGCGGCAACGCCAACGACCTGGACCCGGAACACACGCGCCAATATGAAGTGGGCGTCAAGAGCGACTGGCTCGATGGTCAACTGAGCACCACGCTGGCCCTGTACCAGCTGGAGCTCTACAACCGCCGCACCACCGATCCGGTGGACCCGACCATCGTGCTGCTGACCGGCCTGCAACGTTCGCGCGGCATCGAGCTGACGGCGGCCGGGCGGCTGACGGGCAACTGGTACCTGCGCGGCGGCATCGGCCTGCAGAACGCATCCATCGTCGAAGACAACAACGGCCTGGCCGGCAACCGCGTCAGCAACGTGGCACGGCGCAACGGCAGCGTGTTCCTGACCTACAAGCCGGCCGAAGGCCTGTACGGCGAAACCGGCCTGACCTTCGTCGGCCAACGCTACGCCGACAACGCCAACTCGGCCGTGCTGCCCGGCTACGCCACCTGGGACGCCCTGGTCGGCTACCGCACCGGCCGCTGGGACTGGCGCCTGGCCATGCGCAACATCACCGACAAGGGCTATTACGCCTCGGCCACCAGCGCCGGCCAGATCCTGGTGGGCGAACCGCGCACGGTGGTGGCGACGGCGCAGTATCGCTTCTGATCGGGGCGGTTCCGGCAAGACGGACGGGCGCTGCGGCGCCCGTTTTTTTCGTGTCCAGTTCGACGAGTCTGCGTTCGGAGGGGCGGGCGTCAGTGACGAAATGCTCTCTCTTCTCTTAGCAACTAAGACAAGGGTGCTCTATGTTGGCGAGCGATGGCACGTGGGCCATGCCAACTTGACTGAAATTCGTTTATTGACGAAAATTGTAGGTACCAGATCGATCACTACCTCACTGCCGACAAGCTCAAGAATCCCTATATGGTCTGGCTGCAGGGCTTGCGGAATGCGTCGACCAAAATGGCGATCTTGCGCCGAGTCATGCGGCTGGAGAAAGGCAATTTCGCTGACCATCGCTTTTGCCGTGATGGGGTCTGGGAACTGCGTATCGATGTGGGGCCAGGTTTTCGCGTTTATTACGCATTGACGGGACACCGCCTGGTGCTGCTGCTGGCTGGCGGCAATAAGCGGACGCAAGACGCCGATATCGCTTGTGCGGTGGAGTACTGGCGGGATTGGCAACGGAGAACAGACGATGAGAAGTAAGCCTAATGACCAGGCGATGGCCGAGATGTACCGCGATGACCCAGCCTTTGCGCTGGAACTGGTCAATCAAATTCTCGCGGATGGAGATCAGGAAGAATTGCTTATCGTGCTGCGCCAGATGGCGTTGGCTTTCGGCGGTATGCAGATGGTGGCTGAACAGGCTCGGCTGAATCCGACTCAGCTTTATCGCACCTTGTCGCCCAAAGGTAATCCCGCCCTGAGCAGTCTGCTCGCCATCCTCCGAGCGATGGGGCTGCGGCTGGCCGTGGCACCCCTTGCGCAGGCGGCCCCCGCCCCGGTCAGAATGGGCTGAGGCCGTGCACTAGGCTTACTGCGGCTCGATCTTCGCGTCGATCGCGCGCTGGGTCCAGATCTGGCGTTGCGATTGGGCAAACGCCTGTTGTTCGGCCAGCGTATTGGGCGAGACCTGCATGCCCAGGGTCTCGAATTTCGCCACGCTGTCGGGTTCCTGCAGGATCTGCGTGATTTCCCGGTTCAGGCGTTCAACCACGGGGGCAGGGGTGCCTTTCGGGGCCGCCACGCCAACCCACACCACCAGGTCGAAGTTCTTGTAGCCCAGCTCGGCCAGCGTCGGCACCGCAGGGAAGTCCTTGGACCGCGCCTGACCCGTGAAGGCAATGCCGCGCAGCTTGCCGCTGTGCATGAACGACGTCACGACCGACAGGTCGGCGAACAGGTAGTCGACGTGGCCGCCCAGCAGGTCGGTGACGGCGGGCGGCTGGCTCTTGTAGGGCACGGCGTTGGCGGCGGCGCCGGCCACGCTGTTGAAGGTGGCGCCGGCGATCTGGCTGGTGGGCGAGCCGTAGGCGTAGTTCAGCGGCTTGTCGCGGGTGGCCTGCACCAGCTTGGACACCGAGTCGTAGGGCGCGTCTTCGCGCACCACCAGCATCTACACCGCGCCCATGCCGGGCGAGGCGGCCGGCACCGAGGCCCGGAACACGTCGCCTTCCGGGGACTCGACCTTGATGACGTCGGCGCCCATGTCACCCAGGATCTGCGTGGCGTACGGGCCCATGCCGACCGAGGTCATGTCCACCACCCGCAAGCCGGCCAGCGGGCCGGTGGCCGGGGCGGCGGTCATTGCGCCTCCGGGGCGCGCTTGCGGGCCAGGAAGGGCGCCATGTGACGGCGCGGCTCGTCGGTAGTGAAGGCGTTGCCGAAGGCGTCGACGCTGCGGTCCAGCCCAGCTTCAAGGGTGGACGTCTCCCAATAGCGCAACAGCGCCTTTTGCGAGCGCACGGCCAGCGGTCCGCTGGCGGCGATGGGGCCGACGGTGCGTTCCACCAGGGCGTCCAGCGCCTCGGTCCCGGGGTCACACAGGAATTGCAGGAATCCCCAACGCAGCGCCTGGTCGGCGTCGACCGTGGCGCCGGTCAGCAGCAGCCAGTTCGTGGCGCCCGGGCCGATCAGGGCGGGCAGCAGCACGGCGTGGATCACCGACGGAATGCCGACATGCACTTCCGGCATGCCGAACACGCCATCGCGCGACCCCAGGCGGATGTCGCAGGCCGCGGCCAGTTCCATGCCGGCGCCCAGGCAGAAGCCGGGCAGGCGGGCAATGGTGGGCACTGGCACGTCACGCACGGCGTCGCACAGGTGGCGCAGGTTGGTGATGAAGGCGCGGCCGCCGGCCGGGTCCAGTTCGGCCATTTCATAGATATTGGCGCCGCCGACAAAAGCCTTGTCGCCGCTGCCGCGGATGACCAGCGCGCGGGCGTCGGGCTGTGCGGCGATCCAGCGCACGGCCTCGGTCAGGCCCAGGGTGACGGGCGTGGCCAGGATGTTCAGGCTTTTGGCATCGTGAATCTGCAAGGTGTACACGCCGCGTTCGTCGCGCTGGACGAGGCTGTGGGCAAAGGCGGGAATGGGGGCGGTCATGGCAGTGTCTTTTTCCTGGAATCGTTGGCGTTGCCAGCCATCCTAGGCCCGGTCGTTGATCACGACAAACAAGTAATTTTCATGGAATAAGTCTGAAGTGGAATGAATCGGCGGGGCGGGTTCGCAATAGTGGCGAGCCGGCCGCGGCGGGAGTAGTCTTGCCGCTACCCGGGCGCCGAGCCTGTTCATGACGAGGGTCTACATGGGTGCGCTGACAAGAATCGCGATGATCGCAAGCGTTGCGTTGCTGACGGCCTGCGCCGCGCCGCCGCCCCGGCAGGCGGCCAACGAAAGCATCGAGAAAGTCCCCGTCAAGGTCGCGCTGGAAAACGGCGGCACGGCTTCGGGCGATCTGGTGGTGACCGTGTTCACGCCCGCCGGTACAGGCAAGCATCCGCTGATCGTCATCAACCATGGCCGGGCGGGCGACCCCGCCGGCCGAGCCAGGCTGGGCCGGGCGCGTTACTCGGCGGCCTCGCAGTTCTTCGCGGACGCGGGCTTCGTGGTGGCCGTGCCGGTGCGCCTGGGCTACGGCGCCACCGGCGGCCCCGACCTGGAAAGCAGCGGCCCCTGCAACGACCGGCGCTTCACCCCCATGTTCGACCGGGCCGCCAGCCAGATCAGCCAGGTCGTGCAAGCGATGGCGCAACGCGCGGACGTGGACGCCTCGCGCATCGTCGTGCTGGGCCAGTCGGTGGGCGGAGGTTCCACCGTGGCGCTGGCGGCGCAGAACCCGCCCGGCGTGAAGGCCGCCATCAACTTCGCGGGCGGAGCCGGCGGCGATCCGGTGCGCGCACCCGGCAAGTCCTGCGGGCCGGATCGGTTGCAGGCCACCTACGCCGCCTATGGCCAGGCGACCCGCCTGCCGATGCTATGGATCTACACCGAAAACGACCTGTACTGGGGTCCCGACTGGCCCAAACAGTGGGTCGCCGCCTACAACCAGGCGGGCGGCCACGCCACGTTTGTGCCGATGGGGCCGGACGGCGAGAACGGGCATAGTCTCTTTACCCATTCGCCGCAGAAGTGGAAGCCGATCGTGGCGCAGTTCTTGCGCGAGCAGGGGTTCGCGATGGGGCAATAGCGGGCGGGCGCTCAGGCATATTGCGCGAGGCCATTGCCCATCGACCAGTTCTCTTTCGCCACCTCTACGAGGTTCACGAACACATCCTCGGGCCTCATGCCCGGGCTTTCGGCGAGCAGTTCCGCCGTCCGCGCAAACAGCGCCTTCTTCTGTTCCAGGCTGCGGGTGTTGTTGGCCGTGATCTGGATGAACACAAGGTCATCGCTGCGCGCCACCCCCAGGTAAGACTTGCCGTAGCGAAAGTCCGCCGCCTCATGCTGGGTAAGGGTCATGAACTGGTCGTCTTCGGGAACGTTGAAGGTGTCGCGCAGCGCACGGTAGACGCTGTCGAAGATGGCTTGTCGGTAGGCTTCGGTCTTGCCGGTGCGCAGGGAGATATGAACGAGGGGCATGTTTCGGTCTCTGTCAGTTGAGTCGCTCCATACTAATCATTCTGATACGCTATGCGTGTTTATTTCAATGATAACTATCTGAAATGACTGCGCATTCTCTTGATCTGGACGCCGTAAAAGCCTTCGTCCGCATTGTCGAGTTGGGAAGCTTCACGCGCGCTGCAGAAGCGATGCAGACGACGCAGGCCGGCATCAGCCTGAAGCTCAAGCGGCTGGAAGACAGGCTGAATGCCCGGCTGATCGAGCGTACGCCCCGGTACGTCGAGCTGTCCGCAAGCGGGGCAATGTTCCTCGAGCACGCACGCGAACTGCTGGCGGCCCATGATCGTGCCCTGGCGGCATTTTCCGGTGCCCGCCAGCGCATAACCCTTGGCATCAGCGATCACGTCGCAGGCCCGGAACTGCCTGCCTTGATCGCGCGCATGAATGCGCAGGACCCCGAACTGTTGGTCGAAATCCGCATCGGCTCGTCCGGTGATCTGCTGCAAAGTTTCGACCGGCGCGAACTCGACACGGTCATCGTCCGCCTGGATGCCGGCCGCCGCGATGGCACCCTGATCGCCGAAGAAAAGCTCGGCTGGTTCGCGGCCCCGGGCTGGCAATACCGGGCCGACGAACCCCTGCCGCTTGCCACCCTGGCAGAGCCCTGCGGGGTGCGCGCGTTGGCGGCAAGCCTGCTGGATGCCGCGCAGGTCCCCTGGCGAGAAGTCTTTGTCGGTGGCGGCGTGGCGGCCGTCGCGGCGGCGGTCATGGCGGGACTGGGCGTGGCGGCGCTGGCGCCCAGAATGCTGCCCTTTGGCGCGGTGGATATCGGCGCCAGACTCGGGCTTCCCGACTTGCCGCATCTGCCCGTCCTGCTACATACCCGCAGCAAGGATGCCCGCACGCAGGACGCACTGGCTGCGCTATCGGCGGCGTTTCGCAGCGCGGTGCGCGGGTAGGCGGCTGCCCGTTCCCGCTCGCCGGGATCGTCCGTCCGCGCCCGATCCTCAACCCGGCTGAGAGGCTTCTCTGCGAGGCGTGGCATCGCCCGTCAGGTCGAAGCCTTCATCGAGCCACCCGGTGATCCCGCCTATCATCACCTTCACCGGCCGCCCCAGCTGGGCAAACCGTATCGCGCCCCGCGTCGCGCCATTGCAGTGCGGCCCGGCGCAGTAGGTCACAAACAGCGTATCCGCCGGATAGTCCACGAGTTTGGACTCGACGATCTTGCCGTGCGGCAGATTCAGCGCGCCCGGCACGTGGCCCTGCGCATACAGCGCCGGGCTGCGCACATCCAGCAGCACGAAGCCGGGCACGCCGCTGGCCAACGCGCTGGCCACATCGGAACAATCGGTCTCGAACTGCATGGCCGCACGAAAATGGGCAAGCGCGGCATCGCTGCGGGCGGCGGGAATGGCGGTGACGGCATTGGAGGTCGACATGGGTGAACTCTGCGTGAATGGTTCGATGAACAAGTGCCTGGAAACCCGATCCAGTGACGTCATTCTGGCCGTTGGCCGCCATTCGCAGTAGTGGCGTAAATGCCATTATTCGGTAACATCACGCCATGGCTACTCATCTTGTCGTCGCGCTGGCTTATGACCGGCTCTGTACCTTCGAATTCGGCTGCGTGACGGAACTGTTCGCGCTGGAGCGTCCGGAACTCGGCGTCGACTGGTATCGCTTCGCCGTGTGCGCGGGCGAACCCGGTCCGCTGCGCGCCGCGGGCGGCATCACGGTCGCCGCGCCTTACACGCTGAAGATGCTGGATCGCGCCGACACGATCGTGGTGCCCGGCTGGCGCGACGCCGACGAATTACCGCCCGAGGCCTTGCTCAAGCGCATCCGCCTGGCCTACCAGCGCGGGGCGCGGCTGTGCTCGATCTGCTCCGGCGTGTTCGTGCTGGCCGCGTCCGGCGTGCTCGACGGCAAGACGGTCACCACCCACTGGCGCTACGCTGAAGCGCTGCAGCGGCGCTATCCGCAAGTGCGGGTCCAGCCGGACGCGCTCTATATAGACGAAGGCCAGGTCATCACGTCGGCGGGGTCCGCCGCGGGCCTGGACATGCTGCTGCACCTGGTACGGCGCGATTACGGCGGCGCCGTGGCCAACCGGGTCGCGCAGCGGTTGGTGGTGGCCCCGCACCGGGAAGGCGGCCAGGCGCAGTTCGTGCCGCGCCCCATGCCCCTGGACGACAGCGGGCGCCTGACCAGGCTGATGGACTGGATGCGCCAGCATCCCGCCTTGCCGCACACGCTGCGTTCGCTGGCGGAACGCGCCGCGATGAGCCCGCGCACCCTGCAACGGCAATTCCACGATGCCACCGGCATGGCGCCGTATGAATGGCTGGTGCGTGAACGCGTGGCGGCGGCGCGAGACATGCTGGAAGCGCAGACGGCCTTGCCGATTGGACGGATTGCGGAGCTGGCGGGTTTTGGGTCGGAGGAATCGATGCGCAGGCACTTCAGGCGTATCGTGCTGACAAGTCCCGCGGCATATCGGGATAAGTTTGGCCGAGGGGCGGCGCCGCTGAAAGACGAGGGTGGCGACGATAGACGGCTGCGCCCAACGTAATTCCGCTGGAAGACAACACGTGGACAACATGCATATCCCGGAAGTATGGCAACAAAGACTGGCTGGCGCGGTCATCGAACGACAAGTCATTGGAGAATCCGGAGCGGAAGTCTTTCGCATCCATGGCGATGACGGGCAAGCGCTATTCCTGAAGTCGGAACCTGCGGGCCTGTTGAGTGAGCTTCCTGGCGAAGTCGAACGCCTTCAGTGGCTGCAGCGGCTGGACCTGCCTGGGCCGGCCGTGGTCGGTTTTACGACGGATGACAACCGCCACTGGCTGCTCATGACTGCCGTTCCTGGGCGCGATCTGGCCAGCGCGGATGACCTGCCTTCCGCTCAAGTCGTGGCTGTTCTGGCGCAGGCACTGCGTCGTCTCCACGAGGTGCCGATCGCAATGTGCCCATTCCGCCACCCCCTGGAGGAACGTATCGCTGTCGCCAGAGATCGTGTGCGCCTGGGACTCGTCGACGAAACGGATTTTGACGATGAACGCCAAGGGCAGAGCGCTTCGGATGTGCTGGCGGAGCTGTTGTCGACGTGTCCGCTGGCCTGTGATCCTGTCGTGACCCACGGCGACGCCTGCCTGCCCAATTTCATGGCAGCCGGAAGCGATTTCACGGGCTTCATCGATTGCGGCCGCTTAGGCGTCAGTGACAGATACCAGGACCTTGCGCTGACCGCACGAAGCATCGCGCGCAATCTCGGGCAAGCATGGGTGGCGCCATTCTTTCGTGAATACGGCGTGGAACCCGACCACGAACGCATGGCGTTCTATTGTTTGCTGGATGAGTTTTTCTGATTGCCGTTGCGTCGGGGTTCGATCATCGGATCACGTCGCAACAACCGCGGCGCAAGCCGAGCTATCTCGGCACTCTTGTCTTTGCCGCACCTGATACACAGGGAGATCAAATCCAATTGATCCGTCGGCTCTGAATAGCTGTCCAAGGCCACTACGGTAGCGTCGTCCATCTCGAACACATAGACGTCGCCGCGACCCACTTGAGCACGGTCTTCAAAATACCCGGAGATTATGGGTAGTAAAGCGATATCGGGAAAAGTTCGGGCGTGGGGCGGCGACAGACGATCGCGCGCCGCATGGATTCCAAGGGAGGGTCGCCTGGCGACCGTGTGATCGGGTGGCTCACAGCGCCTTGATCCCAAGGCGCTGTGTGCCAATCGTGCGGATCTAGAACGTCATTCTGAAACCTGCGGTCGCGGTAACGATGTAGCTGCCCGAGAAATCCGCGTCGGCATCGACCTGGCCGTAGATCGCATAGCGATCGCCCCAACCGTAATTTGCCCCCGCTCCCACGCTGCCCCAGGTCCGCGCCATGCGGCTGGCTGCGGGCACGTCGGCCACGCGCACACGCGTTCCGTTCAGGAATTCGTGTTTCACATTGACGACGCCGTAGATGCTGGATTCCCGATTGACGCCACCCGTTTGCCAATTGCGCTTGTAGTCCAGGGCGATACCCATGCGGGCCAGCAGGCTGTCGCCCTTGTCGCTCTCGACGCGCGCGCCGAATTTATCGTTGAAGCTGTCAAAACGGGTCGATACATAAGACAGCTGTGCCTGCGGGATCAGGGCAAACCGTTCGCCCAACCCGAACGCCTTGCCCGCCTCGATACCCAGCCCGTAGCTGTTGGCCTGGCGGCCGCTCTTCAGCTTGCCGGCCAGCCGGGAATTCAGGTCGCTGTCGAACCAGGTGGCCTGGGCCTGCGTGTCGACATAGAAGCCGTTCTTGCCGTACCAGGTCAGCGTCGGCGTCAGGCCATAGGCAGTGGTGTCGATCGTGCCGTTGCCATACGCCGACGACACGTGCGTGTCGGCCTTGCCGTAGTGAAAGGCGATGCCACCCACCAGGCGGGACCCTTCTTCCTGGCCGGCCAGGATGCGGTCGACACCAAATTGCGCCTTCCAGCTATCGATGTCCTGGCGGGTGCCCGTGGTGGACGTGGACGGGTCGAGCCGGCTCGTCGTGCCCTCCACGCGGCTCCACACGCCATTGCGGCCGACGTCCGCCGAGTCATAGAGACGATTGCCGACGCGTTGGCGCAGGGTGGGCAGCCGGCTCAGGTGCAGCAGCGTGTTGGCGTAGGCCTCATAGACCGGCACGCCGGGCTGGAACAGCAAGGGGCGGCCCACGCCAGGCGACGCGCCACTGGGTTGGGAGGGCAGGGGAACGGTCGGCGGCGTGCCGGAATCAGGCAGGGACGACCGCAGATACCAGTCGCCGTCGGCCGGATCCTGTTGCAGGATATAGCCATAGGCGCCGGCCACCACGGCCGGACGGCCCTGGATGACGTAGTCGCCATTGGCCAGGTTGAACTGGCCCGTCGAGAGACCGTTGACCTGCACCACCTGGATGCCTTGTTGGGTCTGCGCACCCGTGCCTCCCATGTTCTTCACGATGACCGGTGTCGCGCCCGCGGTATCACCCGTGATCACGAGCTTGTCGGTCGGCGAGTCATCGCCGCCAAGCTGGGTGCGGATCTCGAGGTTGCCGCCTTGCGCCGTATAGTTGCCGGCGATGGTCAGGGTGCCGAAGCCGCTGCGCGGCCCCGGTGCGATGGTGCCCTGGTTGACGGTTGCGCCAACGCGCCCCGTCCCGGTCAGCCGTGCTCCCGACAATACGTTCACCGGCCCGCCCAGGACGCCATCGACCTGCAATGTTCCGGCCCGGACATCGGTGGTGCCCGTGAAGGCGGCGCTGTTGCCCGACAGGGTCAGCCTGCCGGCGCCCAGCTTGTTGAGGTTGGAGGTGCCCGAGAACGCGGTCATCACGCCCACCTCGTAGCCGTTGGTGTCGAACGAGGCGCCCTCGTTTCCGATTGCCTGCGTCAGGAAGCCATTCAGGAAATTGGCCTTGTCACGCCGAGCACGCAGGACGCCGCCATCGAGGGTGAAGGTGGCGTTGCCGGCGCCCTTGATGACCGAGCCGGTCTCCAGCACGCCGCGGCCGCTCGCGTCGCCAGTGAGGTTCAACGTGCCGGTGGCGGTGCTGTCGACAGTCACCCACGTGTCGCTGGCGGCGACCGCCAGGCCGCCCTTGAAGACGTTCAAGGTTCCCGTTCCTGCCGAGCCGACTTCGATGCGATCGCTGGCGGTAAGCGTCGAGACATCGGCGGTCGTGCTCGATACGGTCACGGTGCCAACGCCGCTCGTCTGGTTGCCGATGTAGATCGTTGCGGCGGCGCCCGGCGCGGATGATCCGACGGTGCGCACGGTGGCGCCCTCCAGGACTTGCAGGTCGCCCTGGCCCTCGAAGCCTACGTAGATATTGTTGAACGCCTGCCAGACCGATGCGGACCCCGACACCGTTACGTTGCCCTGGCTACCGGGGCCGCTGCCGATCAGCGCCTGGCCGCTGCGCACGGCGCCGCCATCGTCGATACGCAGCGTGCCTGTCCCAAACGAGCCGATCTGGAAGGAGTTCAGCGTGGCGAGATTCCAGGTCGACCCCAAGCCGGACACGAGCACGTTGCCGTTGCTGCCATTGTCCTCGCCGATCGAGGCCGAGTCGCTTTGCGCGAAGCCCCCGCCCAGGAGCCTGAGCCTGCCGGTGCTGCCGCTCTGGACCCCGATGATCACGGGCCCGGCACTGATCCAGGTGGAGGGCGTGCCACTGCCGCTGCGTCCCGACACTGTCAGGGTGCCCGTGCTGCCGGGACCGTTGCCGATACTTGCCGCGCTATTGTCAACGGCGCCTCCTGCGTCCAGGGTCAACGTCCCGTCCACGACATCCCCGACGGTCAGATCGCCGCCGACGCTCCAATTCGGCGACAGCACCGGCCCAGGCACGACATCGCCCGTACTGGAAACCGACTGGGCTTGGGCAGGATGGGCGACATAGGCCGCATAGACCACAAAGATGGCCGACGATAACCATCCCGCGCTCGCTTTCTGGTTAGCAATCATGAACACCCCTCCTGAAATTAATGTGATTTTGTTGGGAAAGATTACATTGTGTCGGAGTGTGTCGTCAGAAATAAAAAGTCAAGGATGGTCAATTTGCCTGGGGTGTGGCTGGGGAGTCACACCGAGGGGGGCGTCCGCTCAAGCCGCGAACGCCGACGTGATCGCATCCACGACCACACGCACTCTGGCCGTGCGTGCCAAATCCTGGTGCAGCACCAGCCACGCCTCGTAGGGCTTGGCGCGCCGGCGCTCGGGCCATAGCCGTACCAGCGCGGGATCGCGCCGTGCCAGGTACTCGGGTAACTCGCCCAGGGCCAGGCCGGCGCGCACGAAGGTGCTGAGCATCAGGCTCGAATCCAATTCCGCAACCACGCGGCCCTTTGCCCTCGATTCACCCGCCAGCGTGTCGTCCTGCCGGCCGGTCACGCCCTCTTGGTAAAGCGCAATGTCGTGGCCCGCCAGGCCATCGCCGGGCTGCGGTTGTCCGTACTTGGCCAGGTAACCGCGGGTGGCGTACAGCCCGACATCCCAGCAGCCGAGTTGGCGCACGATCAAGTCCGGTTGCTGCGGCCGCAGGGTGCGTACGGCAATGTCGGCTTCCCGTCGAGCCAGGTCGAGCAGCCGTGTCGTGGTGCTCAGGATCACCCGCACCTCGGGATGGCTGGCACGCAGGCGTTCGATGGCTGGAACCACGAAGTCCACCGCCAGCGCGTCGGTGGTGGTCACGCGCACCTGCCCGGCCACGCGCGCATCGGCACCTTCGCCACGACGCTCGAAGGAAACGGCCATGCGTTCCATATCCTCGGCCATGCGCAGCACTTGCTGGCCGGTGTCGGTCAGCACCAGGCCGGCGGTGGTGCGCAGGAACAGCCGGCTGCCCAACGTCCGTTCCAATCCGGTCAGGCGCCGGCTGACGGTGGTCTGGTCGATGGCCAGTTGATCCGCCGCACCGCGCAAGGTGCCGGCGCGCAGAATGGCCAGGAATATCCGTACGTCGTCCCAGTTCATCGTCGTCCCCGCATGCGTATCCTGCAAATTTGCAGCACATCGCTGCCAATTTGTGCATTTTCACATGAAAGGCATCTCCGTAGCATGGCGGCTATTCCTTTGAACCTTGGATGCGCAGCGAGCCCGACTGGCTGCCCGGAACCCCATGCCTCGCCTATCTTTCATACTGACCGTCGCCATGCTGAGCGCCTTGGGGCTGCTTGCTTCGGATGTCTATCTGCCCGCCATGCCGACCATGAGCAAGGAGTTCGGGGTTGCCGACTGGCAAATGCCGCAAACGATCTCGTTCTACCTGTTGGCATTGGCACTTGCCCAGTTGGCTTACGGGCCGCTGTCGGACCGCAATGGCCGCAAGCCCGTCCTGCTGGCCGGCATCGCCTGCTACGTCGTCGGCTCGGCGGGCTGTGCGCTGTCCGCCACCTATGAGGGATTTCTGGCGTGGCGCATGCTTGAAGCGGTCGGCGCCGCCGCGGGCCTTGTGGTTGGCCGTGCGCTGATCGCCGATACCTGCGACAAGCGCACCTCTGCGAAGGTCTATGCGGTGATCTACCCGCTGGTGTCGCTGTCGCCCGCGCTTGCACCCGCCATAGGGGGCCACCTGGCAGCGGCCTTCGGCTGGCGATCCGATTTCCTGTTCGTCGCCGCGTTCGGGATCGTCGCTCTGCTGATGGTGCTGACGCAGCTGCCGGAAACGTTGCCCATCGCCGCCCGTACCCGGACCGCTGCGTTTGCCGGCTTCGGCCACGTGCTGCGCGACCGAACCTTTCGCCGCTACACCTTGGTGGTCTGCGCGATCTACTGCGCGTGGTTTGTCTACTTGACCCAATCGCCATTCCTGTTCGCGCGGCAGGGCCTGAGCGAAGAACAGAGCGGCTGGCTGTACTTGCCGCTGACGGCCGGCATCATCGGCGCCAATTGGGTGACCCGGCGGTTGCTCGAACGCTGGCCGTATGATCGCATCGTCGCTGCCGGCATCGTTTTCTTCGTCGTCGGGGGCGTGGCGTTCATGGCGGTGGCGGCGCTGGGACTGCATGGCGCGGCGGCCGTCGTGTTGCCGATGTGCCTGGTCAGTCTTGCCAACGGTTCGTCGCTGTCGCTGGCCGTGTCCGGGGCGGTCGCCAGCGAGCATGGCTATGCGGCCACCGCGTCGGGGCTGGTCGGGTTCTGCCAGATCGGCAGCGCCGCGCTGGTGGCGATGGGTGTCAGCGCGGCTTTTGGCACAGGGCCTGGCGTGCTTGGTGCGACGGTGCTGGTGCTTGGCCTGGTCGCGCTGTCAACCTGCCTGCCACGGCCCGGATGCCAGCCAAAGGTCGTCTGAGCGCCATCCGGTACGCCGCGGGGCCCTGCGGTCTTGTGCCAGGAACGCATGCAGAACCACGGGATATAGCCGGCGCAGCGCCGAATGCCTCGGAAACAGTGATCCTGATACTAACCAGCATTTCATAGCGGCAATCCCGAAGTTGCGTTAGAAAACTCATACGGTCAGATTCCATGAAACTGGCAATATCTGTAATTTGGCGGAAAGCAGAGCAGAACGGCTGACAAAATGAATGCACGCCTTCTACGTTTCAGAAGCACCCTGATTTGGTGGGGGCTGGCCGAAAATAGTCCATACGGCGTAGATTGAGGTCTATACCCGTATATTGCCGGTATCCCACTGTTAAATATTGTCAACAAAAAAATCGAAGCCAGACGGCTGCGATATTGTGTCGATGCTTGTTCCTGCTCCAGCGCCGATAAATCCGACGCACGATGCGTCGGTGCGCCTATTGCGATATTTTTGAATATCGCCTGGGAGAATGGGCGGGACGGGTCGACGCTCATACTGTAGCCAGGAGTGAGAAGGTCACACATACCGAATCAAGCGCTTTTCGACGATTGGCAAAGCGAGGGAGAACGACGTGTTGCTGCAGCAAGGCGGGCGTGAACAACAGACGTGGCGCACCGTGCGCCGCGTCTCGCTGGGCCTGGCCGTCGTCTGGCTGGCGCTGGTGGCCGGCCTTGGGTGGTGGATTTCGCAGGGGATCGTGTCAGCGCAATTGGCGAGGTCGGCGGCAAGCGCCGAATACGAGGCGAAAACGACTGCGCGCGTCATGGACCGGCTGTTCACCGAGATGGCGAGCGTGGCCAATATGGTGGCGCGGCAGGGCCAGGTGATTGAACTCGCCATGCGTTATCGCACGGATCCCCCAGGCGCCGCCTCGCTGACACGGCAGCAGCGCGCTGCGCAGTTCGCGAGCGACCCGCTGGTGCGCAGGGTCGGTGATTTCATGAACGCGCTGGCCACTGACCTGCGCTACGCCCGCATTTACATGAATAACATGTCGGACGACACCGTGTCGGCCAGCAATTGGGCCGAACCCGACAGCATCGTGGGCATGATCTATTCGGGCCGGCCCTATCTGATTGACGCGTTGCGTACCGGCAATGGCCATTATTTCGGTATCGCGCGTTTGAATAAATCCCCCTCCTATTTCGTGGCCAGTCGTATCGAGGACGCGAACGACGTGCCGTTGGGCTCGGTCACGGTCAAGTTCGACGCGCCAGAGGTCGCGCTGTATTTGACAGGGCGCCATGTCGCGCTGATCGTGAATCGCCAGGGGCGCGTGATCACGGCATCGTCAGAGCCGTTCATGCTGCGCAACGTCGCAGCGCTCCTGGCGCCGGGCACGGTGCTTGCGCCGGATGGCGAAGAAGCGGCAGGCGAGCGCATGGACGTGCGCGCGGCAGGCGACCCGGACCTTGCCGACCAATGGCTTATCGACGGCAGGCCCTATCTGCTGCGGCGCCAGCCCTTGTCGGGGACCCAGTATCAGCTGCTCACGCTGGCCACGCTGGAGCACCTGGCACCCATGCGCAGACAGCACTTTTGGATGACGGGGTTGGTCGCGGTGGTCGGCCTGGTCCTGATCCTGCTGACAGGCCATGTCGCCAGCCAGATCGTCATGCGCCGACAGGATGAACGGTATGCCGCCAACTATGACGCGCTGACCGGCCTGCCGAATCGACGCGCAGTGTTGGCTGAATTGGAGCGGTTGTTCGCGCTGGCAAAGCGGACACAGCAATGGGTTCTGGTAGCGTTTATCGATCTGGACGGGTTCAAGCCCATCAACGACACCTATGGGCATGACGCCGGCGACAGATTCCTGATCGAGGTGGGCCGGCGCATGTCGGCCGGTCTCCGTGCAAGCGACATGCTGGGTCGATGGGGCGGCGACGAGTTCGTTGTGATCGGACTCGTGGATCCGTCCAGGTCCGACAATCCGCAAGGAGTCGTTGACGAAATGCGCAACCGGCTGGCGCAGCCGCTGATCGGTACCTACACCGCCGCCGAGTGCAGTTTCCATTATCGAGGTGCAAGCTTTGGCATCGTCACCGTGGATCCTGCCGTCAGTTCGTTGCAAGCCGCCCTCAAGCAGGCCGATCAGCTTATGTATGCAGACAAGCAGGCACGGCGGGCGCAGCAAGCTGCCAAAGGGGGGCAGGCGGGTGAATCTGCGCGAAGGCCGGGCTCGGACTTGGATGTGGGGTTGCTGAACAAGGTGTGATGTCGGTGGCAAGAACCGGCAGCCCTATGAGGGTTCAGCGCACTGGCAGCAGGTACTTCAATCCCTGCGTGAAGCCCCGGGGTGCGACGGTGAGATGATCTTCGTCGTTCAAGATCGCTGACTTCAGTTTCAAGCTCGAGTAATTTCTGCTCAGCAGCGCCGCTTCCAATGCGCGGTTGTCGGCAACCATGTCCACCGTCTGGTTGTAGCGTCGATCACCTTTGCGCAAAGCCTCATAAGCACCGACATAAAGGTAGACATTCGCCTTCAGGTCCTGATTCTGCTTGGCGTAGGCCGCCTCGAGTTTCAAGGCATATCGCTTGTCGTACCAAAGAGAAGGGCTGCCGAGGATATAGCTGCTGAACAAGCCAGGATCGGTGAAAAGCACCTGAACCCCAAGGAGCGCGCCGTAGGAGTGGCCCAGAAAGATTGCTCTGGCAGGGTCTGCGCGATACCGAGCGGTGATGAAGGGCTTTACTTGATCGCGCAGATACTGCTGATATGCGCGCGCCTGACCGTGTATCGAATTGGGCGATGCCGTACTTGGGCCGTTGGGTGTCGGCGTGTAATCACGCTGGCGGCTGACACCGCCGTCCTCGCCCTTGCCATAAGATAAGCCGACGAGAATGAATTCCTCGATCTGCGGGCCTTCAACATTCAGGCGGCGCCCTAGCTGCCGAACGATCGGGAAGGCGTAGTCGGCGTCCGTCACGTACAGCACGGGGTAGCGCCGCTGCGGCTGTTTGGCATAGGACGGTGGCAGCGCAACGAAGACCTGGTAGCCGCGGTTGGAAACGGGATCAGGCACGTCCCATACTTCGCTGTCGGCGATCTCGTAGGGGTGCCCGTCGCCAGACTGCACCTTTGGCGTCGATGGGGCCTGGGCGTGCGTGGGAGCAATATAGGCGCCGAGGCTGGTCAATAGCGCGATCAATACGGCATGTGCAAGACGTCGATGCATGTGGATTCTTCGTTGATGAGCGCTGCCCTTGGCGCACGGGAATGATTCGGGTCGATGATGCGTGGCGTGCTTGCGCAGCCGCACGGGGCACATACTACTGAATTCGAGATGCCAGCGTGCTCGTATCGGCCTTGGCCGCGGTAGTCGTTCCAGTTAGCATTGGTCGAGGTGATTTTCGTCGACCTTCGGCGACACGTCGAACTACCGCTTCTGGCCGGCAGGGGCTTTTGCGCGCGCCGATGTCAGCAGCCGCTCGGAATCATCGACAGTTACCGTGCGACAGAACGCACGCACCCATTCCGGTCTTAGCGCAGCGGGGGGGCCGTATTGGCGGGGATGACTCTACCGGCAAGCGAAAGACTGATGGAGTGCCTCGCTTACTAGCGGGCCGGCATTTTCCTCAAGACGGCTGGCTTGCAGCGTGGACAAGTAGCTGTACACCCTGTCCTTCAATTCGTGGGGAAGGACGCCGGTGGGGGGGCACCAGACCGTGCCTTGTGTCTGGTCGGCGATACCGACGACGTAGGCCTGCGCATAGGAGGAAGCGAATTGGCGGCGAAGCGATGGTTCGTGAAGCTCCGAGGGCATCCGGCCTTCAAGGGCCGCGGCCAGTTCGGCACCAGTGAAGTGCCAGGTCCTGGTTCCCTGCGCCTGGCAGACCGCGCAAGCGGACAGCATGATGACCTGTGCTAGTAGTCGCATTGGAAATTTTACCTCCTTGACCCGCCTGACGGCCCTGTCGTGTGCATTCTGTCGTCCCTGCTGGGCGCAGGTCTGGTCTCAAAGATGGTCGAGTTGATCGCGGGGGTGGAACTCCGGATCCTCTTTGCCGTCCAGCATCGCGTCCACCATGGCCTCGAAGGCGCCAGCGGCGTGGCCGAGTTTTTCGGATGCCAGGAATACGGAGCAGCCCTTTCCGGCGAATTCAAGCGCAGCCACAGTTTCTCGTTCGTCTTCCTCGCCCCAGAGATAGTCGTGAACCACTGCAAGGCCGCGATCATCCGCCTCGAAAAAATCGGCCGCTCCGCGCGCTACCGTAAAAAAGACGATGAGGTCGTAGAGGTTTTCGGAATAGGTCAGCGAGCCTGCAACGAAGCACGTTCCTGTACGATCGTAGGCCGCAACCTTTATGTTCTCGGCCTCCGCGGATTTCAGGATGGCCCCCAGCGCCGCGCGGTTGTCTGGATGGCGAGCCAGCATGGCGTCGCATTCCGAAATGAGCCTGCCCAGATCCTGATTGCTGGAGGCAGCCAGATCCTTGCCTTCGGAGAGATACCACTGGCCGCCGATGGAACGCCAGTCCGACCATCTTGATGCCGCCGGCGCCGGGGCAGCGAGCCATCTGGCAAGATTCTCGCGGGACATCTGGAGATTGAGAAAGGCAGAATAGGGTTCGGACATGGTAGCCGTCGACTCTCGGGTTCTGATCAACTTTGCTTTTACCAAATAAGGGCTTTCAGGCCAACTCTCGACAAGATTCGTTCAGTTCAGAGGCCGGTAGCGAGCAGCCAGCTGCGACTTTGGAAGGGTCAAGGCAATGACCGTAAAGAAGGTGCAATTGCTAGGGCTGTGTCGTCAGCACGGCCTGCCGCACGATGTCGTAGACCGACAGGCCCGGGAGGCGCGAGAAGAAGGAGCTTCTATCAGCAGAAGGTTTCCATGCCGACCACAGTGTCAGCACGGAAAGCTGGCCGTTCTTCCATGCGACGAAAGCCTCAATGGCGCCGGCATCTCGGCCTTTTTTGTCTTCGACGGAAAAGCGGAAGGTGCGCGCGGCAGCCCCCTGGTCCCTCAATGAGCTGTCTTCTTCGCTCGACAACAGCACCGGTGTTCGCGCGTCCGTTGTCTGCTTGACGAAATAATCCTTCACGATAGCGGCACCGGCTGTTGCGAGGTCGGGTTTGTCCTTCATGTTTTGCACGAAGAGCCAAACCAACCCGACATCCTTTCCGTCCTTACGCCTGACCATGTGCAGCTCGGCAGGAAGCGGGCCGTGAAAATCGTTGATAGGAATGTCCCATCCTCTCGGAATGCGAAGCGTCAGGTCCTTGGCGCCAATACGAAGCGGGATTGCCTGCATTTCCCGTCCGAAGCTCGACTGCCGCCCATCTGCCCATGACAGGCTGTCAATGAACGAAGCGGCGTCTCGGTCGACTTTACGTACCAGATCGTTCGCGGCCTCCATGCTGGCGGCACTGCTCACATCGACGATGAAATAAATGCCCAACGCCTGCTTTTCGCGGGCGAAGCAATAACCGATCGCGGCGCTCTTTGGCTTTCCCCTTTCGGCCTTCTGGGCCAGAAGGCCCGCCTCTGTCAGGTCGTCCGAGGTCGTGGAGACTGAAGGTATAAAACCGATTGCTTCCACTTCGAACGTGCAGATACGCAATGCTGTGGCGGGCGCTTGCAGGTTATAGCCCACAATACTTGTCTCGAGCTTCGGGGCATCTTTCTCCGACTCGATCTTTCCTATGACCTTTACGTTGCCGATGGTGTTTGGCGGCTTCGGTTCCATTGGCACCAACTTGACTGCCGCATCCCGAGGAACGCGGCTTTCAAAATTCAACGCGGGCGCTGAAAAATCGAACTGCTGGGTTACCCAGGGCCCGCCATCGGACGAAGTGTCGTTCCCTGTGGCGAAAGCCGTTCCAATGGTGGGTGGGACCCAAATCGACACCGCCAACGTCGTATTGGCAAGGATAAGATACGCTTTCCTTCTGTTCATCTGTGTCGCTCAGAAAGACCTTCAGGGTTGTGGCGATCCTGTCGCATTTTAATGATGGAGCGGATCTTGGCCATTAGTCAAAGGCATCGTCTGCACGATTCTCCGAGGTAGCCAGAGGCTTTCGAGCGTCGGCAAGAGGTCCACAGGGGCTGATATTGCATCGCGGTCTGTTCTTCATCAACTGAATTGGGACGTTTGAATGCGTGGTTGGAACAACGACTTGCGCAAGCCATTCAAACGCGTACTTTCTGGCGTCCGGGCCAAGCCTGTGAGCAGTCTTCGAGCACGGCCCGCTTCCGAGCCGAAGCGGAGCGTGTATGAGACAGGCGGATACATCGGATTGCCGAAGCGATTCAGGCATGGAGCACGTTGAGCAGGTATCGGCATTGCTCGCATGCGAAATAGCTGACGGCCTTGTCCACGGCAAAGTCCAGTTGATCGCCTGCCACCAGGCGTCGTGTCTCGTCGCCGTAACCCAGTTCGAGCACGCCCTTCAGCAGCCATAGCCGCTGTCGGTACGGTTTCGAATGCCATTGTGGATAGTCGATGCGGGCACCGGCAGGCAGCTCGATTTCTATGAGCTCGGTGCCGGTTTTTTCATCCAGTTCTGCGACTTGCCGCCGGACGTATCCGGTGGCTGGGTCACGCCAGGTCGTTTGATCCGCCTTGTGACGGAGCAGGAATGGGTTGGGGGAGGGTGCCGGGGCCAGCAGCTCTGTCAGCGCGACCCCCAGGCCCGATGCAAGGCGACCGAGCACGGCCGCTGTCGGGCTGCTGTCCCGTCTCTCTATCTTCGAGATCATTGCCTTGCTGACGCCGGAGCGCTCGGCCAACTGGCTAAGACTCAGCCGCTGGGCAGTCCTCAATTCAGAGATGCGTTGTGCAATGACGTCGTCAACAGCCATCGGGTTTCCTTTTTCAAAGATGTCTCATATAGTAGACGAATCGTACTCTAATGTGAAACCCGAGGCCCCCTTATGCGTACCGTCCATTGCACCGAAGAACGCCATGCGGCAGCCATGCTGGCTATCTTTAACCACGCGATCCTGAATTCCACGGCGCTATACGACTACAAGCCCCGCCCGCCCGAGGCCATGTCCGGTTGGTTCGAGACGAAACGCAAGCATGCCTTCCCGGTCCTGGGATTGGAGGACGAATCCGGGAAACTGCTGGGCTTTGCATCCTATGGGACGTTCCGTGCTTGGCCTGCCTACAAGTACAGCGTTGAACACTCGATCTATATCCACGATGCATGCCGCGGCCAGGGGCTAGGCCGTCGCTTGCTGACCGAGCTGATTGAAGAGGCTCGGGCAAGGGATGTCCACACCATGGTGGGCGGGATCGACACCACCAATCGGGCAAGTATCGCCCTGCACGAGCGCTTGGGCTTTCAGCCGGGCGGGGTCATCAGAGAGGTCGCCTACAAGTTCGGAAACTGGCTCGACCTGGCGTTCTATCAGAAGGTGTTGAGCACACCGGCCCATCCGAACGAAGAATGACGACGACCGATGCCCGCTGCTGGCCGGGAGTGGACGTCGGCGACGGGCCGCGTCCGACGCAGTGCGGTCTTCCTGCCAGTGATTCCGGCCCAGAATTGCAACTCCGGTTAAAGCCGACCGTACTCGTATTGGTTTAAATCAGCGATCTGTGTCAAATTTCTGCTGCCGAAAGGGATCCCTCGAAAATTGCTTGGCAGCCACGAAGTTCTGCCGCAGGCTATGTATATCCAGCTCGCTCCGAGCAAAAAAGGATTCATCAAGATTGGCTTTAGCGAAGTCGACCCCTTTACCCGCCATGACCGAAGCCACCGTGACCGAACCGCCCGCCACTGAAATTTCAGCCGAAGCCGCCTCTCATAAGGGCGAGTTTTTCCTGATCGACGCCAGCTTCCCGGGCAACGGCGGGGTTCCCGGCATAGCAATCGCCAACGAAGCGAAGCTGATCCATCCGGGAATGCACGTCGTCTCGCGTCCTGACGGAACGCCTAATCAGTATCCGGAGCGTCCTCACCTGGTCCATGTACCGGAGAAGGGCGCAATGCCACGCGATCTGGAAGAGCTTGCCGGCATATGGGTTGTGTCCGAGCCTTTGAAGCAGCTGCTTGAACAAATGGACGCCGAGGCGTTTGCATTTGTGGCCTGCGACTTCAGCCTGGCTGACGGCAGCCCCGGTCCTCGGTACTACCTGGGCAATGTGCTGCGCAGAATTGATGCCCTGGATGAAGCCTCTTCTCGCGTGAGGATCAAGCTCGACCACAATGATCAGACCGGCGAGGACGAGAAGCTTTATAGCCTCGTCGGCGGGGCCAGTTTGGTGTTCAGAAAGGATGTTATCGGAGATGCCCATATTTTCCGCCAGGATCGCATGGGCGCGCCTCCCATCTGCGACCGCGCGATGTTTGACGCATTGCGTGCGGCCAATTTCTCCGGCGTACGGCTGCGCGATGTCGCCGATCTCTGAGAAAGGCGCCTTCAAACGGATTCTTGAATGAGGTTGTGCGCCGGCATTCAGGCGCGACGCCAATATTCGGCGATGACGCCCAACGTTGGATGCACCGCGGCCTCCCCAGTCCCGCCGTAGTCGCGCTGCCGCCCCATTCCCCGATGTCGAGCAAAGCAGATATGCGGTCCTGCGCATAGCGCCGTCTCTGCGCCGCGCCTACCATGCTGAAAACACAAGAACCCCCAGGGTGGAGACAGCATGAGAATGGCAAGTGCGCTGACCGCGGTCAGCCTGTGGCTCGGTGCGGGCCTGATATCGGCGGCGGTGGCGGCCGGGGCGTATCCCGACCGGCCGGTCAAACTGATCGTGCCGTTTCCGGCCGGCGGGGCCACCGACCTGATGGCGCGCTCGCTGGCGCAGGGGCTGGGCGAAAAGCTGGGCCAAACCGTCGTGGTGGAAAATCGTGGGGGGGCCGGCGGCGCCATCGGCGCCGAGGCCGTGGCCGGCGCCGCGCCCGACGGCTACACGCTGCTGTACTCGACCATGGGCGTGCTGACCATCAATCCGTCGTTGTATCCCAAGCTGCGCTATGACCCGCAGCGCAGCTTCGCGCCGGTGTCGCTGACCAACCTGACCTCCAACCTGCTGGTGGTCAACCCCGCGCTGAAGGTCGATTCGGTGGCTGCGCTGGCCGAGCTGGCACGCCAGCGGCCGGGCGAGCTGACCTTCAGTTCGTCGGGCAACGGCACCACCAGCCACCTGGCGGGCGAGATGTTCAAGACGGCGGCGCATGCCGACATCCGCCACATTCCCTACAAGGGCACCTCGGGCGCCATCAATGACTTCCTGGCCGGCCGCATCTCGATGATGATCGACACCTCGTCCAACTTCATCGAGCAGGTCAAGCAGGGCAAGGTGCGGGCGCTGGCCGTGACCAGCCGCCAGCGGCTGGCGGCGCTGCCCGACGTGCCGTCGATGTCGGAGACGCCGGGGTTCGAGGACTACGAGGTGAGCCTGTGGTCGGGCGTGCTGGCGCCGGCGGGCACGCCGCGCCCGGTCATCGATCGCCTGAATGCCGACATCCAGGCGGTGATGACGTCGCCGCAGATGGTCGAGCGCATGGCCGGCTATGGCATCCAGACCACGCACAGCACGCCCGAGGCCTTCGCCGAACGCATCCGCGTCGATACGGCGAAATGGGCGCGCATCATCGAACAGTCCGGCGCGCGCGCCGATTGAGGCCCCGGCCCCACTAGGGAACTCCCATGCGCACGATGCTTCGATCCCTGCTGGCGACGGTTGCGCTGTCCGTCGCTGCCGCCTCTGCCGTGGCAGCCTATCCCGACCGGCCCGTCATCCTGGTCAATCCCTATGCCGCGGGCGGCCCCGCCGACGTGGTGGCGCGCAGCCTGGCGCGGGCGCTGGAAAAGCGCCTGGGCCAGCCGGTGGTGGTGGAGAACAAGCCTGGCGGCGGTGCGTCCATCGGCACCGGCTTCGTGGCGCGCGCCAAGCCGGATGGCTACACGCTGCTGCTGGGCACCTCGGCCGGCCATGTGGTCACGCCGCTGATGCAGAAGACCGTGTACGACGGCGTCAAGGGCTTCGCCTTCTGCTCGGTGGTGGCGGTGCAGCCCATCATGCTGGTGGTCAATCCGTCGCGCGGCATCCGCTCGGTGCCGGCGCTGATCGCCCGCGCCAGGGCCGAACCGGGCAAGTGGAGCTACGGCTCGGCCGGCGTGGGCGGCGCGACGCACCTGGGCGCCGAACTGTTTCAGCAGGTCGCGGGTGTGCAGTTGAATCACATTCCCTATGCCGGCGCGTCGCCTGCCATCAACGACGTGGTGGGCGGCCAGACGGATCTGGCCATGCTGAACCTGTCGGCCAGCCTGCCGTTCATCCGCCAGGGGCGCCTGGTGGCGCTGGCCTACGCGTCGGACAAGCGCTCGCCCTTGCTGCCGGACGTGCCGACGCTGGCCGAGGCGGGCGTGGCGGGCGCGGACGCGGCCACCTGGTACAGCCTGGCGGCGCCCGCCGGCACGCCCGCCGACATCGTGCGCACGCTGAGCGAGACCGTCCGCGCCGTGAACGACGATCCCGACTACCGCCGCGTGATGCAGGATCAGGCGATAGCGTTGATGGCGTTGTCGCCGCAGGAGGCGGACGCCTACGTCGCCAAGGACCAGGCCGCCATGCGCCGACTGCTGGGCGCGCTGGGGCTGCTAGCCAAATGAGGACGAGAGGGACGCCACATCCATGAATTTCGATTTCAGCCAACTGAGCGCTGCCAATGCCTTCAAGCTGCTGTCCAGCGTGGTGGTGCCGCGGCCCATCGCCTGGGTGGTGAGCCAGTCGGCGCAGGGGCAACGCAACGCCGCGCCGTTCTCGTTCTTCAACGTGGTCAGCAGCGATCCGCCGATCGTGGCGCTGGGCATCGGCCCGCGCGGCGGGCAGCTCAAAGACACGTCGCGCAATATTCTTGAGACCGGCGAGTTCGTCATCAACCTGGTGTCGGCCGAGCTGGCCGCGCAGATGAACCACACCAGCCTGGACTACGTGGCCGGGGTGGATGAGCTGACGCGCGCCGGGCTGGCGACCGAACCGTCGCTGGTGGTCGCGCCGCCGCGCATCGCGCTCAGCCCGGCAGCGCTGGAATGCCGGGTGTGGCAGGTGCTCGATGCCGCGCCGCAACGGGTCATCGTGCTGGCGCGGGTGGTGGCGCTGTACCTGCGCGACGACGCGTTGCTGGATGCGCAGCGCTTCCATGTGGACACGCCCGCGCTGCGCCTGCTGGGCCGCATGCACGGCGCCGGCTGGTATGCGCACACCAGCGACCTGTTCCAGATGCGCGCGCCGGACGCCGCCAACGATCCGGCGCTGCGGCCGGCCCAGGGCCATTGAAGCGCGTGACGATTTCGAATCCACAGGGAGCCTTTTGATGAAACTGCATTGGTCGCCGCGCTCGCCCTTCGTGCGCAAGGTGATGATCGTCCTGTACGAAGCCGGCATCGCCGACCGCGTGACGCGGGTGCGCACGCCGGTGGCGATGGACAAGCCCAACCTGGACCTGGTGGCGGACAACCCGTTGATCAAGCTGCCCACGCTGGTGCTGGACGATGGCACGCCGGTGTACGACTCGCGCGTCATCTGCGCCTATCTGGACGGCCTGGCCGGCGCCGGCCTGCTGCCGGCGGACCCGGCCGCGCGCCTGCTGGCCGAACGCCGCCAGGCGCTGGGCGACGGTTTCCTGGACGCGCTGCTGCTATATCGGCAGGAGCGCAACAAACCGGTCGACAAGCAGACCCAAGCCTGGCTCGATGCCTTCGCGCTGAAGACCCGCGCCGTGCTGGCCGTGCTGGAAGCCGAGGCACCGGCGCTGCGGGCCAGCCGCTTCGACCTGGGTTTGATCGCCATCGGTTGCGCGCTGTCGTATCTGGACTATCGTTTCCCGGACCTGGCCTGGCGCGACGGCCATCCGGCGCTGGCCGCCTGGCACCAGGACTTCAGTGCGCGGCCCTCGGTGCAGCGCAGCCAGCCCGACGACACCCCTTGATCGAAGGACGATGATGAGCCGCATTCCCCTGCCCACGCCCGACAGCATGAGCGACGACCAGAAGCGCGTGTACGAACGCATCGTCTCCGGCCCGCGCGGCCGGCTGGTCGGCCCCTTGCGCGCGGCGCTGCACAATCCCGAGCTGGCCGAGCGCTGGCAGGCGCTGGGCGCCTTGCTGCGCTTTGGCACCAGCCTGCCGCCGCGCGTCAGCGAACTGGCCATCGTGGTCACCGCGCGGCGCTGGAACAGCCAGATCGAATGGCACATCCACGCCCAGGCCGCCCGCGCCGCCGGCATTTCGGAGGCGGTGCTGGACGCCATCCAGGCCCGCCGCGAACCTGCCTTCGACAACCACGAAGACGAGATCGTCTACGCCTACGCCTGCCAGTTGCAGGAGACCGGCCAGGTCGAGCCGACGCTCTATGCCGAGGCGGTGCGGCGCTGGGCCGCCGTGGGCGTGGTCGAGCTCACCGCCGTCATCGGCTACTACACCATGGTATCGATGACGCTGAACGCGCATGAGATCCCGATGCCGGACGACGCGCCCGCGCCGCTGGACGTGCCCGAGCAGGATGGCCGGCCGGCGCTGAGTCGGCTGGCGCCGCTGGCCTGGCAGGGCAAGGCATGACCGCCGCCAGCGCCTACGTGCCCGACAGCGTCGAGACGCCGCGCATGCCGGCGGCCCCCGCCCAGCCGCTGCCGCCGCAGGCCTGCGACACGCACTGCCACGTGTTCGGCCCCTACGACCGCTTTCCGCTCTGGCATCCGTCGTCCTATGCCGCGCCCGACGCGCCGGCGCAGCGCTACCTGCGCATGTTGGACATCCTGGGCGCCGCACGCGGCGTGCTGGTGCAGCCCGCGCCCTACGGCACGCATCCCGACGCCTTGCTGGACGCCCTGGCGCAGGGCGGTGACCGCCTGCGCGGCATCGCGGTGGCCGACCCGTCGGTCAGCGACGCGCAACTGCAGGCCCTGTATGACGGCGGCGTGCGTGGACTGCGCTTTGTCGAGGCGCGCGACCCGGCCGGGAACCTGTTTCCGGGCAGCGTCGGCTTCGACCAGGTCGCTGCGCTGGCCCCGCGCATGAAGCAATTCGGCCTGCACGCGCAGCTGTGGGCCCCGTGCGACACCTATCTGCGGCACCTGCCGGCGCTGGCGAGGCTGAACCTGCCGCTGGTGATCGACCACCTGGGCAGCCTGGTGCCCGCGCGTGGCGAGCAGGATCCTGCGTTCCAGCTGCTGCGCAGCCTGTTGGCCGATGGCCGCCTGTGGATGAAGCTGACGCTGTGCCGCGTGGGCAGCGCGCCGGACTACGAGAACGCGCGTTTCATCCACGACGCCTTCGTCGCCGCCAACCCCGACCAGGTGCTGTGGGGCTCGGACTGGCCGTTCGTGCGCATGGGTGAGTCGGCGCCCTCGGCCGACGCCCTGGTGGCCGTGGCGCAGCGCTGGCTGGGCGATGACGCCTTGCGCCGCAAGGTGTGGGTCGACAACCCGGCGCGGCTGTACGGCTTTGCCTGAAGCGCCGGCCCGGTCAGGGGCTGGCGTGCCACACGCCTTCGCCGCCGATCTCGCGCACCAGGCTCTGGATCTGCGCCGCCACCTCGGTGACGGTGCGGCCCGGCCCCTTGGCGCGGGCGAACGCCATCGAGATGATGCGGCCCATGGCCGGATCGCGCAGCGCGGCAATGCCCAGGCGGCCTTCCTGCACCTCCTGCCAGACCGCGTGCAGCGGTAGCACCGTGTACATATGCTCGTGCTCGACGATGGACTTCATCAGCGGCAGCGAATCGGCCTCGATGAGCGGTGCGATGGTGATCTTGCGCGCCCGCGCCAGTCCATCCAGCGCATTGCGCAGGCCGTTGGGCGCGCCGGGCAGGATGAAGGGCAGGCCGTCCAGCTGTTCGAACGCGACTTCGCCGCCGCGCGTCAGGGGATCGCCCGCCGCGCCCACCAGATACGAATCGACCGAGGCCAGCGCTTGCTCGCCCGGCGGGCATTTGTCGCCATAGCGGTACAGGATGGCGATGTCGACGCGGCTGTCGGTCAGCCATTCTTCGATCTGGCCGCTGGAGCCTTCCAGGATCTTCAGGTGTACCTTGGGAAACTGCTTGCGCAGCCGCGAGAACAGCCGCCGGATCAGCGGATGCGCGGTGGACGGCAGCAGCCCCAACGTGACTTCGCCGGCCGGTTCGCGCGCCTCGCCGTTCAGTTCCAGTTCCAGCCGCTCGGCGTCGCCAAGCAGCGTGCGTACCAGCGGAAAC
Source organism: Achromobacter sp. NCFB-sbj8-Ac1-l (assembly GCF_052695805.1). Classification (NCBI taxonomy): domain Bacteria; kingdom Pseudomonadati; phylum Pseudomonadota; class Betaproteobacteria; order Burkholderiales; family Alcaligenaceae; genus Achromobacter; species Achromobacter sp. NCFB-sbj8-Ac1-l. The sequence goes on from NZ_CP199812.1 coordinate 2,333,832, forward strand.
AGGCGTTCGCCCACCTCTGACAGATGCACGCCGCGGCCGGTGCGATTGAACAGCCGCGCATTGCACTCGCGTTCCAGCGCGTTGATGCGGCGGCTCAGTACCGACTGGTCCTGGTCCAGGTACAGGGCGGCGCGCGAGATGCTGCCCAGTTCCGCGATGGCCAGGAAGGCCCGCCACTTGTGCAGGTCGGCGGTGACGTCCAGGCTCAGGCCCGTGGCTTTGGCAGGCGGCATGATGGATAAGGCGGCAACGAAAGAGACGGCATAAGGGTACGGCAAAAGCGGGCCGGCATGGGACTATTCCAGCCCCAGCTTGCCGCGCCGGATCACCTCGCCCCATTTCTTCGATTCGGCCTGCATCAGCGCCTGGTAGGCCTCGGGCGTGGTGGCCGTGGGAATGGCCCCTTGGTCGATCATTTTCTGCCGCAGGGCCGGCTCGGCCAGCGTCTGGGCGATGGCTTGCGACATCTTCTGCACGATCTCGGGCGGCGTGCCGGTCGGGGCGATGATGCCGTAGTTCGATTCCACGATCACATCGGGAAAACCCGCCTCCTTGGTGGTCGGCACATCGGGCAGGCCCTCGAAGCGCGTCGGGCTGGCCACCGCCAGCGTGCGCAGCTTGCCGGCCTTGATGAAGCCCAGCACCGCCGAGGCGTCGCCCGGGAACATCTGCACCTCGTTGGACAGCAGCGCCGTGACCGCGGGCGAGGCGCCCTTGTACGGCACGTGCATGATGTCGATGCCGGTCTGCTGCTTGAGCAGTTCGCCGCCCAGGTGCGGGGTGGTGACGTTGCCGGCCGAGCCATAGTTGTACTTGCCGGGCTGGCGCCGGGCGCTGGCGACGAAGTCGGCCAGCGTGGCGTCGGGCAGGGACGGGTTGACCACGATCACCAGGGGAATGCGCGCCACCAGCGACACGTACTGGATCCTGGACACGTCGTAGGGCACCTTCATCACGTGCGGCAGGCCGGTGATGGCGCCCGGCACGCCGAAGCCGAAGGTATTGCCGTCGGGCGTGGCGCGCACCGTGGCGTCCACGCCAATGGTGCCGCTGGCGCCGGCCTTGTTCTCGATCACGATGGTCTGGCCCAGCCGCTGGCCCAGCGCCGGCGCCAGCAGCCGCGCCAGGTTGTCGACCGAACCGCCGGGCGGGTAGGGCACGATCAGCCGGATCGGCTGGCTCGGCCAGGGCGCGGCGGCGTGGCCCGGGGCGGCAAAGGTGGCGCCCAGCAGCAGGGTGGCCACCGTCAGTGCGGTTGCTTGCTTCATCTGTCTCTCTCCTGTGGCGCCGGCTCAAGGCCGGCGCGTCGTTGTCATGCGCCTTCCAGGCCGAGCTGTCTGGCGTAGATATTGCGCTGGATCTCGTTGGTGCCGCTGAAAATGGTCGCCGCCAGCGCGTTGACGTACGGCGCCAGCGCGTGCACCTGGCCGTTGCCATAGCCCAGCCGCATCGCCGCGCCGCCGTATTCCTCGGCGATCTGGATCAGCAGGGCACCCAGTCGTTCGTGCGTCTCGGTGGCCCAGACCTTCAGCAGCGACAGTTCGGGCGGCAGCGGTCGGCCGGCCTTGGCCAGCTCGGCGAAGACGCTGTACATGGCGGTCAGGTCGGCCGCGTCCAGCCGCAACTCGGCCAGCCGGTCGGCGAACGCCGGGTCGGCCAGCAGCCCGCGCTGGCGCGCGATGCCGTAGATCTGCTGCAAGGCATGGTTGGCGTGCTTGGGGCTGCCGCTGAACAGGCGCTCGAAGCCCAGCAGCGCCTTGGCGATGCCCCAGCCGGCATTCAGCTCGCCGACGACGTTGGCGCGCGGTACGCGCACCTGGTCGAAGAACACCTCGCAGAATTCCTCGTGCCCCGACAGCGTGCGGATGGGGCGGCGGCTCACGCCCGGGCTGGCCAGGTCGACCAGCAGGAAGCTGATGCCGGCCTGCTTCTTGACCGTCTTGTCGGTGCGCACCAGCATGAACATGTGGGTCGCGTCCTGGGCCAGCGTCGACCAGGTCTTCTGGCCGCTCACCACCAGCTCGTCGCCGTCCACCAGCGCCTCGCAGCGCAGCGAGGCCAGGTCCGAACCGGCGTTCGGCTCCGAATAGCCCTGCGCCCATACCGCTACGCCCGACAGGATGCCCGGCAGGAAGCGGGCGCGTTGTTCCTCGGTGCCGTGGCGGATCAGGATCGGTCCCAGCATCACCAGCCCCTGGTCCGGCGCGCGCGCCACGCCGTGGCGTTCGGCCTCTTCGATGAAGGCGATCTGGCGCGCGGGCGACAGCGCCATGCCGCCATGCTCGCGCGGCCATGACGGCGCGATCCAGCCCTGGCGCGACAGCGTGAAATACCAGTCCCTGATCTCGTCCCAGTGCAGCCGCCACGGCACGTGGCGCAGGTGCTCGGGATAATGGGCGCGGAAAAAGCCGCGCACCAGCCGGCGGAAATCGGCTTCCGGCATGCCGTTCCAGTCGGCCTCGCGCGGGAAGTCGATGGGGGGCTCGGCGGCGTCGTCCGCGGCGTCTTGCGCAGGCAACGCCGCCAGCGCGCCGTAGCGCTGGCGATGGGCGGTCGCATTGCCCAGCCACGCCGCCAGGTGCAGCGCGCTGCGCAAGTACAGGCTGACGTCGCATTCGTCGGTGTAGCCGATGGCGCCATGCAGCTGGATCGCCAGCCGCGCGGCCTCCAGGCCGGCGCGCGCCGCTCGGGCCTTGGCGCGGCTGGCCACGCTCTTGCGCAGGGTGGCGTCGTCCGGCTGCGCGGCCAGGGTATCGAGCGCGTCCAGCAGGCTGTTGGCCGCCAGCTCGACCTGCATGGCGGCGTCCACCAGCCGGTGCTGCAAGGCCTGGAACGACGCCAGCGGCCTGCCGAACTGCTGGCGCGTGTTCAGGTAGGCCACCGAGTCGGCCAGCACCTGCCGCGCCACGCCCACCAGTTCCGCCGACTGCATCAGGCGGCCCAGGTCCAGCGCTTCGTCCACCGCGTCCAGCACGGCGTCGATCGCCAGCAGCGCGTCCGCCGGCACCACGGCCGACTCGATCGCCAGGTGGCAGGCGACGGTGCCGTCGGCGCGCTCGTGGACCTGCGCGGACACGCCCGGCGTGCCGGCCGCGACGTAGAAGAGGGCGCTGCCGCGCTCGCCATCGGCCGTGACCAGCCAGCCGTCGACGCCGGCCCCGGGGACCACGTGGCGCTTCTCGCCATTGAGCACATAGGCGCCCTCGCGTTCGATGACGCTGACGCCGAAGGCCGTGGCGGCCTCGCCGGCCTCCAGCTGGCCCTCGGTCTCTTGCCAGGCCAGCCCGATCAGCATTGCGCCGCCGCACACCGCTTGCAGCAGCGCGTCGCGTCGCGCCGCGTCGACCGGCGCGAGCCGCGCCAGCAGCGCCGCCGGCAGCACGCCCGCGGCCACCAGCGGTTCGGGCAGTTGTGCGCGGCCCGCTTCCTCCAGTACCGCCGCCATGGCCCGCCAGGGCAGCCCAAGGCCGCCTTGCGCTTCGGGCACGCTCATGCCGATCCAGCCGACCTCGGCGATCTCGCGCCAATAGTCGCGGTCTGGCGCGGTCGCGCTGCGCTTGCGCTGGCGCTGGTCGCGCCGCTGCAGGAAGTCGCGCGCGCTGTCGCGGATCTCTTCGATCAGGTCAGGGTCGATGCCGTTCATACGATGCCCTCCGCCCGCAGGCGGGCTATCTCGTCATCGGCCAGCCCCAGTTCGGCGCGCAGGATCTCGGCCGTGTGCTCGCCCAGCAGGGGCGGCGGCAAGCCGCCCGTGATCGGCGTGCCGGAAAAATGGATCGGATTGCGGATGACCGGCAGGGTGCCCAGTTGCGGATGCTCGACGCTGCCCAGCACTTCGCGGTGGCGCACCTGCGGGTCTTCGAACACCTGGTCCATGGTGTAGATCGGCCCGCAGGGCACGTTGGCCGCCGCCAGCGCCTGGTTCCAGTCCTGCACGGTGCGGGCGCGCATGGCCGGCTCGATCAGTCGCGACAGTTCCGGCTGCGCGGCGGCCCGTTTGGGGTTGGTGTCGAAGCGCGCATCGCATGCCAGGTCAGGCAGCCCGATCGCCTGGCAGAAGCCGCGGAACTGCGAGTCGTTGCCCACCGCCACCATCAGGTGCCCGTCCTGGCATTCGAACGCCCGGAACGGCGCGGTGATCTGCGAGGCCGAGCCCATGCGCGCCGGCAACTGGCCGCTGGCCAGGTAGTTCATGCCGATGTGCGACAACGCCGCGATCTGCGCATCCAGCAGCGCCAGGTCGATGTGCTGGCCGGCGCCCGACACCTGGTCGCGGTGCCGCAGCGCCGCCAGGATGGCGCACACCGCATAGAACCCCGCCGTCAGGTCCGACACCGAATAGCCCGCCTTGACCGGCCCCGCGCCCGGCTCGCCGTCGGGCACGCCGGTCACGCTCATCAGTCCGCTCATGGACTGGAAGATCGGGTCATAGCCCGGCAGGTGGCTGTACGGCCCGCTCTGGCCGAAGCCGGTGATCGAGCAATACACCAGTCGCGGATTGACGGCCGCCAGCGCCGCGTAGTCCAGTCCGTAGCGGCGCAGGTCTCCGGCCTTGAAGTTCTCGATGACGATGTCCGCCTGTTGTGCCAGCCGCCGCACCAGCGCCTGCCCCTCGGGTCGGGAGATGTCGAGGGTCAGCGACTTCTTGCCGCGGTTCATGGCCACGAACGACGAGGTCTGCGGGCTGGGCGCGCCGTCGCGGCCGGGCAGCGGGTAGCCCTGGTGGCGCACGTCGTCGCCGCGCCCGGGGCGCTCGACCTTGATCACCTCGGCGCCGAAGTCGGCCAGCATCTGCGCCGCCCACGGCCCCGAGAACACCCGGCTCAGGTCCAGCACCTTCACGCCGTCCAATGCGCTCGTCATGTCGTCTCCTAGTGTCTTTTTTTTCTTGCGAAGTGCGGGCAGCGCCCGGCCTCGCTCGTACGGCGCCACCGCAATGGCTGTTATGCGCCCCGTTCCGGGGGCGCGCCGCTAGCGGCCCTGGAATACCGGCGCGCGTTTTTCCAGGAAGGCGCGGCGCGCCTCCATCGCGTCTTCGGTCTTGGCGATGGCCGCCGTCATGTCCTGCTCGTAGCGGTAGCCGTCGCGCAGGCTCATGTCCTCGATGGCGTTGAGCGTCTGCTTGGCCAGCATGGTCGCCAGCGGGCTCTTGGACGCCAGCTCGCGCGCCAGTTCCAGCGCGCGTGGCATCAGGGCCTCGGCCGGCAGCGCTTCCTCGACCACGCCCAGCCGGTACAGCTCGTTGCCGTCCACCCGCAGCCCGGTCAGCATCATGCGCCGCAGCCGCGAATGGCCGAACAGCCGCATGCCATGGCGCCCGCCGCCCAGCAGCCCGACGTTGATCTCCGGCAGGCCCACCACCGCGTCGGACGCCGCCAGCAGGATGTCGCACGAGGCCACGATGGCCAAGCCCGCGCCCAGCGCCGCGCCGTTGATGGCGCCCACCACCGGCTTGGCGCATTCGCGGATGGCATGGAAACACTCGCGCGTTCGGCGCGAATGCTGCGGCAGGTCGCCCGGCCCCTTGATGGTGGCGGCGCGGTTCTTCAGGTCGGCGCCGGCGCAGAAGGTCTTGCCTTGGCCCGACAGCACCACCGCGCGCACCTCGGGCGTCTCGGAAATGCGGTCCAGCACCCACGCAAGCTCGTTCATCATTTCAGTGCTGAGCGCGTTGACGGGGGGATTGGCCAGCAGGATGGTGGCGACGCCGCCGTCCAGGCTGACGTCCAGCGCGGTGTAGGGCCCGGCCAGGTTTTCCGGCATGGTCATGGTGTGTCTCCTTGTTGTCGGGTCGGTCGAGGCCGGTCAGATGATCTTGCGGTCGCGGTAGTCCTGGATCTGCGCCGCGCTCAGCCCCAGTTCGGCCAGCACCTCGTCGGTGTGCTGGCCCAGCAGCGCCGGCGCGCGGTCCACCCGCAGCTGCGACTGCCCGAAGCGCAGCGGGTTCATCACCTGCGGCACCTCGCCGGCGACGGGGTGGGGCAGGCGCCGCAGCATGCCGCGGTGCTGCACCTGCGGGTCGTCGAACACCTCGGGCACCGTGTTGATCGAGCCGGCGGGCACCCCGGCTCGCTTGAGCAGGTCCAGCCAATGGGCGCGTGGCTCACGGATGAAAATGGCGTCCAGCAGCGGGTCGAGCGTGTCCAGGTTCTTCACGCGCTGGCTGTTGCTGACGTAGCGCGGATCGTGCGCCAGGGCGGGTTGGCCCAGCGCCTCGCACAGGGTGGCGAACTGCCCGTCGTTGCCCACCACGATGACGATGTCGCCATCGGCGCAGGCAAAGGTGCGCTGCGGCTGGATGTTCGGGTGCGCCGTGCCGGTGCGGCGCGGCACGCGCCCGCCCAGCAGGAAGTTCATGGCCTGGTTGGCCAACAGGCCCACCTGCACGTCCAGCATGGCCACGTCGATGTACTCGCCCTGGCCGGTCTGCGAGCGCCGCAGCAAGGCGGCCACGATGCCCAGCGCGGCATACACGCCGGTGGTCAGGTCCACGATCGGCACCCCCACCTTCTGCGGCCCGCCGCCCGGCTTGTCATCGCGTTCGCCGGTCACGCTCATCAGCCCGCCCATGGCCTGGATCAGGAAATCGTAGGCCGGCTCGGCCGCGCGCGGCCCGGTCTGGCCGAACCCCGTCACCGAGCAGTACACCAGGCGCGGGTTGATCGCCGACAGCGATGCGTAGTCCAGCCCCAGCCGCGCCAGCGTACCGACCTTGTAGTTCTCCAGCACCACGTCGGCGTCGCGACACAGCTGCTTGACCAGCGCCTGGCCTTCGGCGGTCTGCAGGTCCAGCGTGATGGAACGCTTGCCCCGGTTGGTGGCCACGAAGTAGGCGCCGTCCGCCGTGTCGCGGCCCTGCTCGTCCTTCAGGAAGGGCGGCCCCCAGGACCGAGTGTCGTCGCCCAGGCCGGGCCGCTCGACCTTGATGACGTCAGCGCCCAGGTCCGCCAGGATCTGGCTGGCCCAGGGGCCGGCCAGCACGCGGCTCAGGTCGAGCACTTTCAGGTTGGATAACAGCGGTTGCAACGGACCTCTCCTTGACTGCGATGATTTGCAGCCAGTCTAGGAGTTGGTGCGCGCCTGGGGATGGGCCTGGGGGCGCAAAGCTGTTATGCGGTTTGCGGCGTGATTCACCGCCGGCCGCGCCGGCCCCGGCTGCCGGCGGGCAGGCCGTCGCAGCGCACATACGCCGTCCCGCGTGCCGTGTCGCCGGGCGTGCCGGCGCCGGTGATGAGGATGACGGATGGCATGAGGGAGGTTCCGGGAAGGGGCCGTTGAATCAGGCAATCCCGCCGTTGGCGCGCAGCACCTGGCCGTTGATCCAGCCGCCGTCCTGGCTGGCCAGGAAGGCGACGACGCCGGAGATGTCTTCGGGTTCGCCCAGGCGTTCCAGGGGCGGCATCTTGGCGAAGTGCTCGATCAGCTCGGGACTCTTGCCTTTCTTGAAGAGGTCGGTGGCGACGGGCCCGGGAGCGACGGCGTTGACGGTGATGCGGCGGCCGCGCAGTTCCTTGGCGAACACGCGGGTGAAGCCTTCGACGGCGGCCTTGCTGGCGATGTAGATGCCATAGGTGGGCATGTTCAGCGCCACGGTGGTGCTGGACACGTTGATGACGGCACCGCCGTCGGCCAGGCGGGCGCCGGCTTCGCGCAGGGTGTTGAAGGTGCCGCGGGTGTTGATGTCGAAGGTCTGGTCGTACTGCTCGTCGGTGGTGTCGGCCAGCGTCTGCAGCTTGAGCACGCCGGCATTGTTGACCAGGACGTCGATGCGGCCCAGTTCGGCTTGGACGTGATCGAACATGGCGCGCACGTCGGCGCTCTTGGATACGTCGGCCCGCACGGTGCTGGCGCGGCCGCCGGCCTGGCGGATTTCGGTGGCCAGGGCGTCGGCTTCGGTGGCGCTGGACGCATAGTTGATGGCGACGGCAAAGCCGTCGGCGGCCAGGCGGCGCACGATGGCGGCGCCGATGCCGCGGGATCCGCCGGTGACCAGGGCAACGCGTTGGGGGGCTTGGGGGTTCATGTAAGGCTCCGCAGGTGAGGGGGTGAGACGAATCATCGACTATTCCAAACGAAAGATAATTACCCTGATTTTGCTAACATAATTTCATTTACTTTAATAATCGGGGCCGGGTATGGATCGCTTTCAGGAAATGCAGGTGTTCGTGCGCATTGCCGAGCGGCGCAGTTTTTCCCAGGCCTCGGAAGACCTGCAGATTCCCCGCGCCACGGTGACCAACCTGATCAAGCGCATGGAAAGGCGGCTGGGGGCGCGGCTGCTGGAACGCACCACCCGCCAGGTACGGCTGACGCACGACGGCGAGGCCTATTACCGCCGCTGCGTGCGCCTGCTGGCCGACCTGGAAGAGGCGGACGGGGCCTTTCTGAACACGGCGCCCAAGGGGCTGTTGCGGGTGAATGTGCAGGGCACGCTGGCGCGGGTGTTCGTGGTGCCGGCGCTGCCGGCTTTCCTGGCGCGCTACCCGGACATCGTGCTGCACCTGGGCGAAGATGACCGCCTGGTGGACCTGGTGCGCGAAGGGGTGGATTGCGTGCTGCGCGCGGGCACCTTGCAGGATTCGTCGCTGGTGGGACGGCAGATTGCCCTGATGCCGCAGGTGACGGTGGCCAGTCCCGCCTATCTGGCGCGCCATGGCGAACCGCGCAGCCTGGACGATCTGGAAGGCCACCAGGCGGTGGATTACCTGTCATCGGCCACGGGGCGCAGCCTGCCGCTGGATTTCATGGTGGATGGGCGCAATGTACTGGTGCGCCCGGCGTCGGTGGTCAGCGTGACGGGCGCCGAGCTTTATGCCAGCGCGGCGCTGGCCGGCCTGGGGCTGGCGCAGGTGCCGCGCTACCGCGTGGCCGATGAACTGGCCAGCGGGCGGCTGAAGGTGGTGCTGCCCGAGCTGCCGCCCGCGCCGATGCCGGTGTCGGTGCTGTCCCCGCAGAACCGCCAGGTGTCGGCGCGGGTGCGGGTGTTCAGCCAGTGGCTGGCCGAGATTTTCGGCCAGGCGTTTGGTCAGACGATGCCGGTCAGGTAGTACACCGCAATCACCAGGAAGACGGACAGCGTCGAGATCAAGGTGATGGCGAAGATGTCGCCGTACGACTGGCGGTGGGTCAGGCCGGTGACGGCCAGCAGGGTGATGACGGCGCCGTTGTGGGGCAGGGTGTCCATGCCGCCGCTGGCCATGGCGGCGACGCGGTGCAGCACCTCCATGGGGATGCCGGCGGCGTGGGCGCTGTCGATGAAGGTTTGCGCCATGGCCGCCAGGGCGATGCTCATGCCGCCCGAGGCCGACCCGGTGATGCCCGCCAGCGACGTGACCGCCACGGCTTCGCCCACCAGCGGGTCGGGAATGGCCTTGAGCGCACTGGCCACCATCAAAAAGCCGGGCAGCGCGGCGATGACGCCGCCAAAGCCGTATTCGGCGGCGGTGTTCATGGACGCCAGCAGGGCGCCCGACACAGCGCTTTTGCTGCCTTCGGCGAAATGCGCCTTGATGCTGGCAAACGAGAAAAGCAGGATGGTGACGATGCCGGCGATCAGCGCGCCCATCACCGCCCACAGCGCGACCTGGTCGTCGGCGTTGACGGGCATGGGCTGGGGCAGGCCGGGCAGGTCGACCTGCGAACCGGCGGGGTACCAGCCGGGAATCCAGCGCGTCAGCAGGTAGTTGGCCACGCCCACGACCACCAGCGGCAGCAGGGCGATCAGCGGGTGATGCTCGCGGCCGCCGGCCGGGGTGTCGGGCTCGTTGCGCAGATCGGTGCCGTAGGTTTCACCGGCGGCCGCGGCGCGCTTGCGGCGCCATTCCAGGTAGCTGATGCCGGCCGTCAGCGTGAAGAGTGCGCCGATCAGCCCCAGCCAGGGCGCGGCCCAGGTGGTGGTCTCGAAGAACGTGGTGGGGATGATGTTCTGGATCTGCGGCGTGCCGGGCAGCGCCGTCATGGTGAAGGTGAACGCGCCCAGCGCGATGGCGCCGGGCATCAGCCGCTTGGGGATGCCGCCCTGGCGGAACATCTCGGCCGCGAAGGGGTACACGGCGAACACCACGACGAACAGCGATACGCCGCCGTAGGTCAGCACGGCGCAGACCAGCACGATGGCCATGATGGCGCGCTCGGCGCCGATCAGGCGCAGCACGGCCTGCACGATGGCGCGCGAAAAGCCCGACAGTTCGATCAGCTTGCCGAACACGGCGCCCAGCAGGAAGACGGGGAAGTAGAGCTTGGCGAAGCCCGCCATGCGCTCCATGAAGATGCCCGAGAACACGGGCGCCAGCGCCGACGGGTCGGTCAACAGCACCGCGCCCATGGCTCCGATGGGCGCGCACAGAATCACGCTGTAGCCTCGATACGCCGCCAGCATCAGGAATGCCAACGCCGCCACCACGATAAACAATCCGGTCATCCGGTACTCCTGGAATGAGAGGTCAAGGGGTGTGGAGCTACACCTTAACAAATCGATCCCGGCAGCCGTTTGACGGCGGGCAGGCCCGCGCCGCGGCGGGCCTGGGCGCTCAGTAGGTGGCGCGCAGCGTCAGCATCACGTTGCGAGGTTCGCCATAGATGCCGTAGTAGCTGGACGGCACGCGGGCGTAGTAGCTGCGGTCAAAGACGTTGTTCAGCGTCAGCGAGGCGTCCAGGTTGCGGTTGATCTTGTAGCCGACCTGCGCGTCGACGACGGCGTAGCCGCCTTGCCACGAGACGTTGTTGCGGCTGGTGCGGCTTTGCGTGCGCACCCCGCCGCCCACGCGCCAGCCCGGCAGCACGTCGGGGGTGAAGCGGTAGGTGGTCCAGACCTTGAACAGGTGCTTGGGCGTTTCGGGGTTGACGATCTGGCCTTCCTGCGTGGGGTCCGACAGGTAGCGGGTCTGCAGGTAGGTGTAGCCGGCGTACAGGTCCCAGTTGGGCAGCAGGCGGCCGGTGATTTCGGCTTCCACCCCCTGGCTCTGGGCTTCGCCCTGGGCCAGGTAGCGGCCGGGGTTGGCATCGTCCGCCACGGCGCGGTTCTTGTCGCGGATGCGGAACAGCGCCAGCGAGGCGTTGGCGGCGCCGTCCAGGAATTCGCCTTTCAGGCCGACTTCGTACTGCTTGCCGGTGCGCGGCTTGAGCGGCTTGCCGTCGGCCGTCATCTGCCAGGCTTCCGAGAACGCGTAGACGTCCGAATAGCTGGCATAGGCGGACAGCCACGAATTCAGCTGCGCCACCGCGCCGTAGTAGGGCACGAACTTGCGCACCTCGGGGTCGCGCCGGGTGTCGCCCGGCGTGGGCAGCACCGCCTGCGTGGCATTGCGATACCAGCTCTGGCGCCCGCCCACGATCAGCGTCAGCGGGTCGGCGACGTTCAGGCTCAACTGGCCGTAGATGCCCATCTGGCTGGACGTGGACTTGTTGCCCGAGGTGTAGGGCAGGTCCGGGTGGGGCACGTCGATGTCGTAGATCGACACGTTGGTGTAGTTGGCGCCGCCCGAGCGGCTGTCCTGGTTACGCTCGGCATAGTTGGCGCCGATCATGGCCTGATGGGTGCGGCCGAAGAGTTCGAACGGACCCGTGGCATGGGTGTCCATGCCCAGCCAGCGGATCTGGTCTTTCTGCACTTGCAGGCGGTAGCCGGCGCGGTCGTTGGCGGGGTTGACCGGGCCGTTGACGTAGCCGTAGCGGCTGTCCAGGTCGGTCGAGCGGTAGTTCATGGAGACCTGGCCGGTCCAGCCATTGGCAAAGCGGTGGCTCAGTTCGGTATAGATTTCGGACAAGGTGGTGTCGCCGCGTGCCCAGTCGGTGCCGTAGAAGCCCTTGCGCGGCGAATCGACGAACTTGCCGTTCGAGTAGATCGACAGGCCGTAGTCGAACGGCGCCATGCGCTGGCGCTGGTAGGCGGCGGACAGGGTCAGCGTGGTGTTGGCCGTCAGGTCGAATTCCAGCGCGCCGTAGACCAGGCCCTGGCGGGTGTTGGCCTTGTCGAAGAAATAATCGCGGTCCTGTGCGGCGAAACCGGCGCGGGCGCGCACGCGGCCGTCCTCGGTGATCGGGCCGGTGGCATCCAGCTCGGTGCGATAGTTGTTCCAGGATCCCGCCATGACCGCGCCGGTCAGGCTGAAGGCGTCCTGCGGGCGCTTGCGCACCAGGTTGACGGTGCCGGCGGGGCTGCCAAAGCCTTGCAGCAGGCCGGCCGGGCCGCGCAGCACTTCCACGCGGTCGTACAGGGCCAGGTCGAACTGCGGCAGGTATTGCAGGGCGCCGTTGGCCGGGATGCCGTCGAACTGCACGTCGGCCTCGTAGCCGCGCGCGGTGAAATAGGCGGTGCCGTCGCCGTAGGTCATGGCGCTGACGCCGGTGGTCTGGCGCAGGGCATCTTCCACGGTGACCATGTTCTGGTCGTCCATGCGCTGGCGCGTCACGATCGACACCGAATTGGGAATGTTGCGCACGTCGGCGCCGGTCTTGCTGACGGTGGCCTTGTTGGCGGTGTAGGACGGCACGCCTTCGGTCTGGCCGGGGTCCGACATCCTGTCAGCCGAACCGGTGACGCGCACCGGGCTCAGTTGCGGCACGGCGTCGTCGGCGCGGGCCAGGGCGGGCAGGCACGCCTGGGCCAGCAGGGCGGCGGCCACGGTCAGGCGCAGGCGGCGGGTTGCGGGTTGGGGGAAGGCAGCGGGGCGTGGGCCAAAAGCGACAGGGAGGCGTGCGGCGGGGGTCATTTTCTTTTGAAAACAATGGGAATCATTTGCATTAATGATAAAAAGCAAGTTCCCCGAACGCCGGACAGAAAATGTCGAAAAACGGACATAACTGTCTGCCTGCGCGTCGTTTGATCCATTGCTATCGAAAAACCGTCAATGCGAGAGTTTCCCGTCGAGGCGCCACCCGTGGTGGCACGCTCGTTTCACTATGAAGACGGCCAGCGCCAGGAGCCGCATTCGCACGAACGCATCCAGCTGATGTATTCGCCCACCGGCATCATGCGCGTCATGACCGAAGACGGCGCCTGGCTGCTGGCGCCGATGCGCGCGCTGTGGATTCCGCCGGGCGTGGCCCACGAGGTGCGCATGGTGGGCCAGGTCACCATGCGTTCGGCCTTCATCGCGCCGGACGCGGCGCCCTGGCTCTGGAAAGACACCTGCGCGCTGGACGTGGCGCCGCTGATGCGCGAACTGATCCTGGCGCTGAACCAGCCGGTCGCGCGTCACGGCCCGGTGCAGCGCCTGAGCGCCGAACTGCTGCTCAACCTGCTGGCCGGCACCGAGCGCCAGCACCGCCAGCTGCCGCTGCCGTTCGATCGCCGCCTGCGCAAGGTCTGCGCCGCCGTGCTGCAAACGCCGGGCAATGACGACACGCTGGAACAGTGGGGCGAGCGCATGGGGGCCAGCGCCCGCACGCTGGCACGCCGCATGAAGGACGAGACGGGCATGACGTTTCACCACTGGCGTTTGCAGGTGCGCATCGACGAAGGCATCTGCAGGCTGTTGCAGGGCCAGTCGGTGGTGAGCGTGGCGCGCGCGCTGGGCTATGCCAGCGCCAGCGCGTTCGTGTATATGTTCCGCAATCTGATGGGGGTGTCGCCCACGCGCTATCTGGAGCAGATTGCGCCGACGTAGCGGGGGGATTGGAACTAGGCTGGCTGGCCGATCTTCGTGGCGCGAACCCGCTAGCCTTCCAGCAGCGCCAGCGCTTGCGCGGCGATGTTCAGGTCGATGGCCGCATCGTCGCCGTCGCCCAGGAACCACGCGGCCGACAGGCCGCACCAGGCCACCACCCATTGCAGCAGGCGGCGGCGGTCCAGGCCCGATTCGTCGACCATGATGTCCAGGCGCCGCTCGAAGCAGCCCGGCACGATGGCGACCGCCGGGTTCGGGTCGGCCAGGTCTGGGTTGCAGAACACGTTGGCGTAGTCGAACCCGCGTTCGCCATAGAGCCGCTTGGGGTCGATGACCAGCCAGCCGCGCTCGCCGAAATCCAGGATGTTGTCGTGATGCACGTCGCCGTGCAACACGACCTGGTCTTGCGGATCGTCGAGCAGCGCGCGGGCGTGGCGGGCACTGTGGGCCAGAAGGCCGCCACGCGCCTGCGCCATCGGCCACAGCTCGACGAACCATTCGCGCAGGGGCCGCAGCGGCGGCAGCGGCTTGGCGCGCGGCGCGTGCAGATCGCGCAGCACGCCGCAGATGATGCGGGTGGCGTCGTCGTCGCGCCCGGTGCGGGCATAGGCGGCCAGCGAACGCGCGCCGGTGGCGCGTTCGAGCAGGATGGCGTCCGCGTCATGCGCCAGCACCCGGGCCGCGCCCTGGCCGTCCCACCAGGTCATCAGCACACCGCCCTGGCGCTCGTCTTCCTCGACCGACACCTTCAGCATGGCGGGCACGCCGGCCTGGCGTACCGGCAGCAGCCGCGCGGCGGGCGTGGTGATGGGCGCGCCGTCGGGCACGAGGTTCCAGCGGGACAGGTAGGGGTCGAACATGGGCGTGGATCGCTTGTTTGGCAGTAGGACGGGAAGGCCAGGATGGGGGCGCCGGCGCTAGCGCGCCTTGCCGGCCTGGGCCATCAGCGCCGCGGCCTTGTGCGCAATCGCCGCCACGCCGAAGCTGGTCGCCAGCGCCTGGCCGTCCAGGTCGGCCAGCGGCACCCAGCGCGCATCCTGCGCGTCGTCGCCGGCCACGGGTTCGCCGGACTGCCATTGGCACAGCACCGCAATCAGGATGTAGTGCCGGCGCAGCGCGCCGCGGTCGTCGTGGTCGAACACGTCGACGGCATCGAACACCCTCAACGGCTTGGCGCGCACGCCGCATTCTTCGAACAGCTCGCGCGCGGCCGCGTCTTCCAGGCGTTCGCCGGCATCGATCTTGCCGCCGGGAAAAGCCCAGCGATGCTGGTCGGGCGGGTTGGCGCGCTGCACCAGCAGCACGTGGCCGTCGCGGATGACGGCGGCGATGGTGGCGGCGATGGGGCGTTGGGGGGAGGGTTGCATGGGAACTCCAGAATGCGTGGGGCGCGGGGGCGGCGACGGGCGGGTCGTTGGGGGGGGGGCAGCCCGGGCAGGATCGTCGGGCAGGCCTAGCCCGGCGCCAGCCCGTCCAGCATCATCGCCAGGCCGAATTCGAAGGTGGCGTCGGGGCCTTGCTTGTCCAGCGCCTTCATGGCGCGGGCCAGGGCCGGCGGCGGGCTGGGCGGTTGGGCGCGATCGGGCGCGGCGGCGTCAAAGGCCTGCTGCTCCATCACCGAACCCACCACGTAGTGGCCGATCACCTGCAGCGCATTGGCCGCGCGCAGCGGTGTGAAGCCGGCATCACACAACAGGTTCAGCTGGGCTTGCACGCGTTCGTACTGCGGTTCGGCGGGCCGGGTGCCGGCGTGAATGCGGGCGCCGTCGCGATGGGCCAGCAGTGCGCGGCGAAAGCTGCGCGCGTTGGCCAGCAGGAATTCCTTCCAGGGGCCGCCGGGCGTCGGCATGGCTTGCATGTGGTCGCGCAGCATGACCTCGGCCAGCGCGTCCAGCAGCGCCTGCTTGCTCTTGAAATGCCAATACAGCGCCGGCTGTTGCACCCCCAGGCGCTCGGCCAGCTTGCGGGTGGTGAGGCCGTCCACGCCCACCTCGTCCAGCAGTTCCAGCGCGCTGGCGATGACGGCGTCACGTTGCAATTTGGCCATGCGGGGCTCCTTGTCGAGTCCGACAATTTATCACCGATCAATGGAAATCCCGATAGTGGCGCCGCGTGCCTTGGGGCACACTGTCAGCCGCGCCGTCTCGAGCGCAATCGATAAAGACGAGGCTTGCCGCAGGGCCTCGCAGGGGAAAGCATGGACCGCCAACTACGTTATTTCTTGCGGATCGCGGAATTGAAGTCGCTGTCGCGCGCGGCCGAAGACCTGGACCAGACGCAATCGGGCCTGAGCCGCCAGCTGGCCGCGCTGGAAGCGCACGTGGGCAAGCCGCTGTTCGTGCGCACGGGCCGCGGGGTCGAGCTGACCGAAGCCGGCACGCGCCTGCTGGACGGCATCGTGCCCGCCTATCGCAGCATCGACCAGACGCTGGAGGCCGTGCGCCAGCGCGAAGGCGTGACGCAGGGCTCGGTGCGGCTGGCCACGGTGCATACGCTCAGCTACTACTTCATGGCCGAGGTCGTGGCGCAGTTCGTCAGCAGCCGCGAGCACGTCAACCTGTCGGTCATGGGCCGCAGCTCGCCCGAGGTGGTGGCGCTGGTGGAAAGCGGCAAGGCCGACATCGGCTTTGTCTATGACGCCGCGGTGGCCTCCGATGCGCTGGCGTCCACGCCGCTGTTCGACGACGACATGTGCCTGATCGTGCGGCGTGGCGTGGACGTGGCCGACAGCGTCGACCTGGGCGCCATGGCCCTGCGGCTGGTGGGTTTTCCGCCGCACTATGCGCTGCGCAAGATGATCCACAGCGCCGGCCTGCAACCGGAATTCGTGGCCGAAGCCGAGACCATCGACGCCATGCTCAAGCTGGTGTCGTCGGGGGTGGGAGCCTGTATCCTGCCGTCGCGCATTCCCGAAAAACTGCTGGCCGACTATGAATTGCGCAAGGTGGCCATTGCCAGCCCGGTGCTGCGCCGCCGGGTGGTGGCCATCACCCTGGCCCAGCGCGAACCGCTGCCGCTGGTGGGTGAACTGCTGGGCTGCGCGCGCCGCATCGCGCGGGGGTAGGGTGGCGGGGGCAGATCCTGCCGCTGGCCGGCCCTCGACGGCCGCCGAATACCTGCTATGACCCACGCTGCATGGCTTGATGCCGCCAAGGTTTCCATACTGCTTCCCATGGCGCGGGGTCCGTCCGCGCCGTCCGCCATGACAGGAGACAGCATGGACAACGCCTTGCGCGAAAAAGCCTATTTCGACACCCGCGCCACCCAAGAGATGGCGCAGCACCTGCGCGCCGTGCCGCGCACCCCCCAGGAGACCATGGCCTACGCCTGCCGCATCCTGGCGATGACCGAGCAGGAAGCCGGCCTGGCCGGCCAGATCAGCGTGCGGTCCGAGCGCCCGGGCGCCTACTGGACGCTGCGCTTCGGCCTGGGGTTCGACGAGGCCACCCCCGCCGACTTCATCGAGGTCGACCGCGACCTGAATACGCTGACCGGCGATGGCATGGCCAATCCGGCCACGCGCTTTCACCTGTGGGTGTACGAGGCCCGGCCCGACGTGCGCTCGATCATCCACACGCATTCGCCGTGGGCCTCGGCGCTGGCGGCGGCGCGCCAGCCGCTGGTGATCTCGCAGATGGACATGACGCCGCTGCACGACGACTGCGCGTTCCTGGGCGAGTGGCCCGGGGTGCCCATCGCCGACCAGGAAGGCGTGATCATCTCGGCCGCGCTGGGCGCCAAGCGCGCCATCATCCTGGCGCACCACGGCTACCTGACGGCGGGCGCCAGCTGTGAGGAAGCGACCTATCTGTCGGTCTACCTGGAACGTGCCGCGCGCATGCAGATCCGGGCGCAGGCCTTCGGCCCGCTGACGCCGGTGGACGACGCCTTGGCGCGCGAAGCGCACGACTATCTGCTCAAACCGTCCATCGTGCGCGCCACGTTCGACTACTGGTGCCGCCAGACGCACGGCATTGCGCCGTTGCCGCTGCCCGGCCGTTAAGCGCTGTTTTCCATACGAACATTTCAAGGGGAGTCACGAAGATGACGTCCAAGACACCACGCGCGCGCTCACGCCGCGACTACGTCACGGCCGGCCTGGCCAGCATGATGGGCACTACCATCGAGTGGTACGACTTTTTCCTGTACGGCACGGCCGCCGCGCTGATCTTCAACAAGATCTTCTTTCCATCGTTCGACCCGCTGACGGGCACGCTGGCGGCCTTTGCCACCTATTCGGTGGGCTTTTTCGCGCGGCCGCTGGGCGGCGTCATCTTTGGCCATTACGGCGACAGGATCGGGCGCAAGTCCATGCTGCTGATCACGCTGCTGCTGATGGGCGTGCCCACCATCCTGATCGGGCTGATTCCCTCGTACGAGCAGATCGGCTACTGGGCCGCGGTGCTGCTGGTGCTGATGCGTTTCCTGCAGGGCATCGCGGTGGGCGGCGAGTGGGGCGGGGCGGTGCTGATGGCCGTCGAGCATGCGCCCGAAGGCAAGAAGGGCTTTTTCGGCAGCCTGCCGCAGGCGGGCGTGGCGCCGGGGCTGATCCTGTCGTCGCTGGCGATGGGGGCGGTGGCCGCGCTGCCCGAAGCCGACATGCTGGCCTGGGGCTGGCGCCTGCCGTTCCTGGCCAGCGTGGTGCTGTTGCTGGTGGGCTGGTTCATCCGCGTCAAGGTGGCCGAGTCGCCGGACTTCGAGCAGATGCGCGAGCAGGGCGCCAAGGTGGAAGTGCCGGTGGCCGTGGTGCTCAAGCACCACCGGCGCGCTTTGCTGACGGTGGTGGGCGCCCGGCTGGCCGAAGTGACCTGGTTCTACACGGTGGTGACGTTTTCGCTGGCCTATGCCACGGGCACGCTGGGCATTGCACGTTCCGTGATGCTGGACGCCACCATCTGGGGGGCGGCGCTGGCGCTGTTCACCATGCCGTTGTTCGGCGTGCTGGGCGACAAGATCGGCCACAAGTGGGTCTTCATGGCGGGCGCCGTGGGCATCCTGGCCTGCGCGCCGCTGTTCTTCCAGCTGCTGGCCACGGGCCAGACCGCCTGGATCATCACGGCGGTATGCCTGGCGGTGGGATTGGTCTACGCTTGCCTGTACGGCCCGGAGGGCACGCTGTTTTCCAGCCAGTTCCCGGCCGAGGTGCGCTACACGGGCATTTCGCTGGCGGTGCAGGTGTCGGGCGCCATCGGCGGGGGCCTGGCGCCCATCGTCGCGACCTGGCTGCTGGCCAAGGCGGGCGGCGATCCGAAGTACGTGGTGGCCTACCTGAGCGTGCTGGGGGTCATCGCCGTGTTCAGCGCCTGGCGCATGCGTGGCGATACGCCGGCGCGGCTGGCGCGGGCCGTTCCGGCCGGCGTGCGAACCTGAGGACGACATGAAGACGATCGACTATTACTTCTGGATGAATTCCGACTGGGCCTACCTGGGCGCCGACCGGCTCGAAGCCCTGGCCGCGCGTCACCAGGCGCGCATCCGCTACCTGCCGGTGGACCTGCCCGACGTGTATTCGCGCACCGGCGGCGTGCTGCTGGGGCAGCGTTCGCCTGAACGCCAGGCCTACCGCGTGGCCGAACTGGCGCGCTGGTGCCGCAGGCTGGGCATTGCCGTCAACCCCAAGCCGGCGTTCATGTGCCCGGACGCGGGGCTGGCCTCGCGCATCGTCATCGCGGCGGATCGCGCCGGGTTGCCGGTGGCGGCGCTGTACAAGGCCATCCTGAAGGCCGAATGGTGTGATGAGCAGGACATTTCGTCGCCGGCCACGCTGCATGCGATCGTCGTGCAGCAGGGGCTGGATGCCGACGCGCTGCTGGCCGCGGCCGAGCGGCCCGACGCCGGGCAGATCTACCGCCAGCATACCGATGCCGCGGTGGCGGCGGGCGTGTTCGGCTCGCCGTCGTACGTGTATCGCGGCGAGCTGTTCTGGGGGCAGGACCGGCTGGACATGCTGGAAGAGGCGGTGGCCGCGCCGGCATGACGCGCTGCCTGATCGGGCCGGCCAGGCGTGACGCGCTGCGGTCCGGCCCGGCCCGCGCGACCGCGCGGACCGGGCCAACGCGCCGGCTACTTCGCCGCCGCCTTCACCAGCGGGCAGGTGGACTTGGACAGCGGCATGAAGGCCTCGTCGCCCGGCACCGTGGCCACCAGCTTGTAGTAGTCCCAGGGCCGTTTGGATTCAGACGGCTTTTTCACTTCGAACAGGTACATGTCGTGCACCATGCGGCCGTCTTCGCGGATGCGGCCGTTGGTGGCGAAGAAGTCGTTGATGGGCATGGCCTTCATCTGCTTCATCACGGCGTCCGGCGCGTCCGTGCCGGCGGCCTGCACCGCCTTCAGGTAGTGCATCACTGACGAATAAGTGCCGGCCTGGCTCATGTTGGGCATCTTCTTGAGCTTGTCGTAATAGCGCTGCGACCAGGCGCGGGTCTGGTCGTTCATGTCCCAGTAGAAGGCCTCGGTCAGCATCAGGCCGCTGGCCGCGTCCAGGCCGATGGCATGGATGTCGTTGATGTACAGCAGCAGGCCGGCCATCTTCTGGCCGCCCTGGGTCAGGCCGAATTCGCTGGCCGCCTTGATGGCGTTGACCGTGTCGCCGCCCGCGTTGGCCAGGCCCACCACCTGGGCGCGGCTGGACTGCGCCTGCAACAGGTACGAGGCAAAGTCGCTGGACCCCAGCGGATGCCGCGCGGCGCCCAGCACGGTGCCGCCGCGGGCCTTGACCACTTCGGTGGCCGAGGCCTGCAGCGTATGGCCGAAGGCGTAGTCCGCCGTCAGGAAGTACCAGCTCTTGCCGCCCCGGTCGACGATGGCGCGGGCCGTGGTGTTGGCCAGCGACCAGGTGTCGTAGGTGTAGTGCACCGAATACGGCGAGCACAGGTCGTTGGTGATGCGTTCGGTGCCGGGGCCGCTGAAGACCACGATCTTCTTTTTCTCGCGCGCCACTTCCAGCACCGCCAGCGCCGGTGCCGAGCCGGCCACGTCCAACACGGCGTCGACCTTCTGCGTGTCGTACCACTCGCGGGCGCGGGCCGCGGCGATGTCGGCCTTGTTCTGGTGGTCAGCCACCAGCAGGTCGATCTTCTTGCCCAGCACCGTGCCGCCGAAGTCGTCGATGGCCATCTGCGCGGCGGTGGCGCTGCCCTTGCCGGTCACGTCGGCGTAGACGCCGCCCATGTCCAGGATCAGGCCCAGCCGGACGATGTCGTCCGAGATGGCGGGGGCGGACGGGGCCTGGGCGGCAGTCGGTCCGGCCCAGGCCAGGGCCGCGGCCAGCAGGGCCGCTGAAGGGGCAAGCCGCGCCAACAGGCGGCGCGGCGGGGTGCTGCGTTGCTGCGAAATCCGGGGCATCGGGATCATGGTTGTCTCCATTTATGGTTATGCCGGATACGTGCGGGGGGCTGGCAGGCGCTTGGGCTAAGCCGCGCCTTTTTGAATGGGGGGCGCGCGGCTAGCGCTGCGTCAGCAGGTCGAACTCCATGCGGACCTTGCGGAACGGAAACTCCAGCCGCGCGAAATACACCACGCGGCCGTCGATACAGGCGTAGCGGCGCAGTTCGGCGACGGGGGACGACACGGGAATCTGCAGCGATTCCGCCGATTCCTGGCCCGCCTCGATCACGTTCAGGACCTGGCGCGCCTCGCTGATGCGGGCGCCGTAGAACTGGTCCAGCACCGGTGCCACGGTGCTTTTCTGGATGCGGGCGCGGTGCTTGCGAAACAGGCTGCTTTCCAGGAACACCTCGCTGTAGCAGAAGGGCCCGGCGTCGGTGGTATGCACGCGCCGCAGGTACTGGAAGCGGCCACCGCGGTCGGCCTCGCACGGCATGCCCAGGGTGTCCGGCAGCGGCGAATCGGCGCTGGATTCCACCAGCGACACGGTGCCCAGCTGGTTGCTCAGTTCCACGGTTTCGGCCCAGGTCTTGGGAATCAGCAGCGTGGGGGTTTCGGGCAGCGCGGCATTGACGAAGGTGCCCGACCCGCGCGAACGCCGGATCAGGCCGTCCTGTTCGAGCAGGCCGAACGCCTGGCGGATGGTGGCCCGCGAAATGCCGTAGGTGTCCATCAGCGATTCCAGCGGCGGAATCTGCTGGCCGGGCCGCCAGGTGCGGTTCTGGATGTGGCTGCGAAATAGCGCGGCCGCCTGCAGGTACAGGGGCTGGGGACTGTGCGAGAAAAGCTTGCGCGCGGGCATGGGTCGGCGGAATCAAGGGGAAAGAGGGGCGGCGAGCAGGGCATCGGCCATGTCGCGCAATCGGTGTTTCTGGATTTTCACCGAATTGGCGCTTTCCACCGACGGAAAGGCGTCCAGGGCGGTAAAGCCCACGGGCACCTTGAAGCCGGCCATTGCCTGCTTGCAGGCGGCAGTCCAGCCGGCCGCATCGGCCGCCGCGCCGGGGTGCAGCAGCACGAAGGCGTAGGGCACGGTCTTGCCGTCGCGGCTGGCGCCGACCACCTGGCAGGCGCGCACGCCCGGCAGCGTTTCCACGACCTGTTCGATTTCCACCGGGTTCACCAGAAAGCCCGACAGCCGCAGCGAGTCGCCCATGCGGGTCTGGAACACGAACTGGCGCGGATTCAGCGTGTAGCCCAGGTCGCCCGTCTTGAAGTAGCCGTCTTCGGTCGCGGCGCGGGCCGTGGCGGCGGGATTGTCCAGGTAGCCCTGCATCAGGCTGGGCGACAGGATTTCCAGTTCGCCCGATTCGCCGTGCGGCAGCACCTTGCCGCTGGCCGGGTCGCGTGCCCGCACCCGGGCGTCGGGGTTGACCAGCGTGCCCCCGGGCTGGTGGCGGGCCGACACGTCGCCGTCGGCGGCCTCACGCGGCTGGCCGGCCACCAGGGCGATCAGTTCGCTGGAGCCGTACAGGCCGGTCAAGGGCACGCCGGCCTCGCGGGCCAGGTCCAGCATGTGGTCCAGCGCGGGGGTGAAGCTGGCAAAGCCGAACAGCCGCGCCGAGGCGAAGCCGCCGGGCGCGGCGGCGCGCATCATGGCGACCAGCGCCTCGTTGTTGGCATAGGTATGCGTGACCTGGTGGCGCTGTACCGCGGCAGCGGATTCGGCGGCATCGAATACCGGTGCGCACACCACCGGCGCGCCTTGCGCCAGGCCGCCCACCAGGGTGGCAAAGCCGAAGGCGCCGCAGAACGGCGCGCTGGCCAGGATGCAGGTGCGGGCGTCGTAGCCGAAGGCGCGGGCCACCGCCGCGCCGTGGCGCAGCAGCGTCGTCTGGTCGTGCAGCACGAACTTGGGCTGCGAGGTGGTGCCGGACGTGGTGAAGCACAGCACGCCGGCATTGGGTTGGGCGGGCGGCGGGGTGTCGGGGCAGGCCAGGAGTTCGGCGTAGGCGTGGCGGGGCCGGCCGTCCAGGGGCGCCTGGTTGGATGCGTCGTCCGGCCCGGCGTCCTCGGCCACCGCCACCACGCCGCGCAGGCGGGCCAGGTGCTCGGGCGCGACGTCGTTCAGGATGCCCTGGAAGTCGATGCCCTTGAAGCCCGGCCAGAACACCAGCCAGTCGGCGCGGCCGCGGCCCAGGATGTCGGCCACTTCCAGCGCGCGAAAGCGTGTGTTCACCGCCAGCACCAGCGCCCCCAGGTGGGCGGCGGCCAGGAAGGTCTCGACCCAGGCGGCGCAATTGGGCAGCCAGACCGCCACGCGGTCGCCGGGCCGCACGCCGGCGCGCGCCAGGCCGGCGGCCAGGGCGCGGCTGCGGGCGAGCAGTTGCGCGTGGCTGACGGGCCGGTCGCGGTCGATCAGCGCGGGGGCATCGGGCTGGCGCGCGGCCAGGGCGTCCAGGTGCTGCGAAAACGTGGCGGAGAGCGGGGGCAGGCGCGGCGCGGCGGGTGTGACGATGGACTTGGCGGCGGACGGGGCTGTGAACGGGGCCGGGGCAACAGGCTGCGTCATGGCTTACACCGTGGCGATGGGAGTGACGGGCGAACCGACGGCGCCGGGCATGCGTAGCGGCGGCGCGGTCAAGAGAAAGCGGTTGCGGCCCTGCGTATGCAGCCAGTCGGCCAGCGCCTTCAGGTACCACAGCTCGGCCAGCGGCACGCCCAGCTTGAACAGGCAGTGATGGTGCAGCGGCAGGATCGAATGGCCGGGCCCCGAGGTACGCGCCGGATAGGCTTCCACCGCGTAGTTGTCGGCGCAGATGGCCGCCACGCCGCTGTCGGTGATCCAGCCCAGCAGCGCCGGGTCGGCGCCGTCCAGCACCGCGCCGGTCTGCTCCAGCCGGTGCGGGTCGGGCTGGCCGTTCATTTCCACCAGCGTCTCGGCAAAGCCGGTGCGCAGCACCAGCATGTCGCCCGGTTCGACCACCACCTGCTGTTCGCGCATCGCCGCCTGCAGCTGGGTGTGGCCGATGAGCGTACGGCCGGGGCCGAAGGCGCGCGCCAGGTCGACCAGCACGCCGCGGCCCTGCATGCCTTTTTCGGCGTAGCGGTGGATGCCGAGCTTGCGCGCATACGAACCGCCGGGCGGGCAGCAGTCGCCCGGGGCGGCATCGTCGCCGCCGAACACGTCCACGCCGGCCGCGTAGCCGTTGTAGTAGACGCGGCGGGCCTCGCCATCGCCCTGGATGTCGAACTGCGCGCCGACGTGGCACAGGCCGTCCCATTGGGTCGAATACTGCATGCTGAGCGTGACCTGGTCGTCCGACAGCACATCCACGGCCTCGGGCTGCAGACGCGACATGGCGAAGTTCAGGTAGGGCGCGCCGTCGCGGAAGGTGGGCTTGAGCACCGGTGGGTGGCGGCGCGGGTTCAGCACGTTGCCGCCGGGCAGGTCCAGCGGCAGCGACAGGCAGAACACCTTGCCCGTGCGGACCTCGCGCACGGCTTGCAGCACCTTTTCCTCGGTCAGGAGGTTCAGCCGGCCGATCTCGTCGTCGGGGCCGAAATCGCCCCAGGTGGAACCTTCGGGCCGTTGCGTCCAGCGTTTCATGGGCATGTCTCCGGTCTGTTTTTCGTGTGCTTGTGAATATAGTCCGTATTTACGTACTATAGGAAGCACCTGTCGGCCGCGCGTGCCGCCCGTCATGCCGGACCGCAGGAAAAAAAGGCAATCCGCCGCCGGCGGAGCCAATAGAAATCCGCGATCAGCGGATTCGCGAGGAGACAGATCCATGACGCATTCCCTGCATCGCCGTGCCGGGCGGCGGGCGCTGGCTGCGGCCGCCCTGGCTGCGCTGGCCCTGTCCGCGGCGCACGCCGCGGGCTATCCGGAGCATCCCGTCACCGTGGTCGTGCCGTATCCGCCGGGCGGCGGCGCGGACCTCTTCGGCCGCGCCATCGCCAACGCGCTGCAGCCGGGCCTGAAGCAGACGGTGCTGGTCGAGAACAAGCCCGGCGCCGGCGGCAACATCGGCATGGCCTACGTGGCCCGCGCCAAGCCCGACGGCTATACGCTGGGCCTGGGCACCATCGGCACGCAAAGCATCAACCCATTCCTGTACGCCAACATGACGTTCGACCCCGAGCGCGACCTGGTGCCGATCGCGCTGGTGTCCACCACGCCCAACGTCATTGCCGTCAGCGCCAAGTCGCCCTACAAGACCGTGGCCGACGTGATCCAGGCGGCCCGGCAATCCAAAGACAGGAAGCTGACCTATGCCTCGCCCGGCATCGGCTCGTCGGTGCACCTGACGGGCGCCTATTTCGAGGCGATGGCGGGGGTGACGATGCTGCACGTGCCGTTCAAGGGCACGTCGGCGTCGCTGCCGGCCGTGGCGGGCGGTCAGGTGGACCTGCTGTTCGACAACCTGCCGGGCGCGCTGGCGCAGATCAAGGACGGCAACCTGGTGCGCGGCGTGGCCGTCACCTCGGCCACGCGCGACCCGTCGCTGCCCGACCTGCCCACCGTGGCCGAGTCCGGCCTGCCGGGCTTTGACGTCACGGCCTGGTTCGCGCTGTATGCGCCGCGCGGCACGCCGGAAGCGGTCGTCAAGCAACTGATCGAGGCCGCGCGTACGGGCCTGGCCAGTCCGGCCATCGCTACCAATTTCGCCACCCTGGGCGCCCGGCCGGGTACGTTGTTCGGCCCCGACCTGGCCGCCTTCGAGCGCGACGAGCGCAAGAAATGGGGCAGCCTCATCAAAGACAAAGGAATCACCGCGCAATGACCCCTTCTCCCATCGCATTGGTGACCGGCGGCAGCCGCGGCATCGGCCGCGCCATCGTTGCGCGCTTGCTGCAGGACGGCTTTCGGGTCGTCAACTTCAGCCGCCGCGCACCCGACGAAACCCTGCCCGGCGAGACCTTCCAGTCCGTCGACCTGGGCGATGCCGCGGCCACCATCGCGGCGGCCGGCGCGCTGGTCGCCGCGCAGCCCGTGCTGCACCTGGTCAACAACGCCGGCATGATCCAGGTCGCCGATATCGAATCCGTCACGCAGGAAGACCTGGCGCGCACCGTGGCGTTGAACCTGACCGCGCCGCTGCTGCTGATGCAGGCGCTGCTGCCGGGCATGCGCCAGGCGGGCTACGGCCGGGTGGTCAACATCGGCAGCCGTGCGGCGCTGGGCAAGCCCGGGCGCTCGGTCTATGGCGCGACCAAGTCCGGCCTGGTCGGCATGACCCGCACCTGGGCGCTGGAACTGGGCAAGGCCGGCGTCACCGTGAACACGGTGGCGCCCGGGCCCATCGCCACCGAGCTGTTCGATCAGTCCAACCCGCCGGGCGAGCCGAAGACCGTGGCGCTGGAAGCGTCCATTCCCGTGGGGCGGATCGGCCGGCCCGAAGACGTGGCGCACGCGGTGGCCGGGTTCCTGGACCCGCGCGCGGGCTTCATCACCGGGCAGGTGCTGTACGTGTGCGGGGGGATGTCGGTGGGGTTGGCGGGGTAGGGGCCGGGCGGCGGCGGCCTGTCAGCCGGTGCCGTCGCTGCCGTCCAGCGGCCACGGAAAGTCCGGCGTGATGCGCAATTCCAACCCCGCTTGCGACAGCAACTGGTGCAGCCGGATCACTTCATGCGCCAGCTGGTCTTCGGCTACCGGCAGGTTTTGCGTGATCAGGTCGCGCGCCCGCTTGACGCCGATGCCCAGCGCCACCGACAGGCGGGCGATGGCGGTGGCCGTGCCCAGCGCGCCGGGCGTCGCCCACAGCGTGTAGGGCGTACGGTCGTGGAAGGGGTGGTTGGGGTTGGTCGTGGCCACCATCCAGCCGCACGCCGTGCAACGCGCGATCAGGCTCAGGCCCTGTTCGGCCACGATTTGGGGCTGGCCGCATTCGGGGCAGGGCGATTGCGTGATGCGTTCGGTCATGGCGCCAGCCCCATGACGTGGCGCAGCGTCTTGCCGGACACCTTGCCCGAGGCCTGCAACGCCACGGCGCGTTCCTGCCGCAGCCGGCGCAGCACTTCGGCCGGCGTCACGCCGAAGTGGGCGGCGAACTTGCGCTGGAAGGTGCGGCGCGACATATGGCAGGCATCCGCCATGTCGTCCACCGACCAGCGCGCCGACAGGCTGGCTTCGATCTTTTCCACCAGGTCGCGAAACGGCGCAGCCATGCGGTCCTGCAGCCGCAATGACTGGCTGTACTGGCGCTGGTCGCCATTTCTGCGCATGAACACGACCAGGCGCCGCGCCACGTCTTGCGCCACCTGGGCGCCGACGTCGCGTTCGATCAGGGCCAGCGCCAGGTCGATGCCGGCGGTTACGCCTGCCGAGGTCCAGATGGCGCCGCTTTCGATGTAGATGCGGTCGTCTTCCACCCGCAGGCCGGGATGCAATTGGCGCAGCCGGTCAGCCGAACGCCAGTGCGTGGTCACGCGGCGGCCCTCTAGCAGGCCGGCCGAGGCCAGCAGGAAGGCGCCGGTGCAGACGCTGCACGTGCGGCGCGCCTGCGGGCTGCGGCGGCGCAGCCAGGCCAGTGTTTCGCCGTGGGCGCTGGCCTGGTCGATGCCGGGGCCGCCGGGCACGAACAGCATGTCGATCGGCGCATCGTCATCATGGCCGAGGGTGGCGTCGGCCTGCATGCGCAGGCCCTGGTCCCAGGTGGATACCACCGGCGCGGCGGCCACGGTGGCCAATTGGTAATAGGGGGCGCCGCCTTCTTCGTTGGCGGCGCTGAAGGCCTGCCACGGGCCGGCCAGGTCCAGCGGCTGGAAACCGTCGTACAGCAGGAACACAATGCGCTTTGGCGCGATCGCGGGTGCATTTGGCGCACGCTCGCCGGCGCGTCCGCCTACCCTGGCGTTTCCATTCTGCGAAGGAGCATCGTCATGCATGTGAATATTCTCTTGTTCGAAGGGCTGACCCAGCTGGATATGACGGGGCCGTACGAGGTGCTGGCCGCCGCGCCTGGTTTTACCGTGGATTTTGTCGCAAAAACGCTTGCGCCGGTGCGCAGTGATCGCGGCCTGCGGTTCGTGCCCACCCAGACGCTGGCATCCGCGCCGCCGTGCGATCTGCTGGTGGTGCCGGGCGGGCCGGGCACGGATGATGCCATCGTTGATCCGGACTGGGTAGCCTTTACCCGCCGCCAGGGGTTGGCGGCGGGGCACGTGTTCGGCATCTGCACGGGGTCGCTGCTGTTGGGCGCGGCGGGCCTGCTGCGCGGCAAGCACGCGTCCAGCCACTGGCGGGCGCGCGAGCTGCTGGCGCATTTCGGCGCGATCCCCACCGATGAGCGCCTGTGCGTGGACGGCAAGTTCTTCACGGCGGGTGGCGTCACGTCCGGCATCGACATGGCCCTGAAAGTGGTGGCCACGCTGTGCGGCGACGCCGTGGCCAAGCAGATCCAGCTGCAGATCGAATACGACCCCAAGCCGCCGTTTCCGGGCGGCACGCCCAAGACGTCGGAACCGGCCATCGTGCAGCGCTATCTGGACATGTCCCAGGCGCGTTTCGAGACGCGTCGCGCGGCGGTCGAGCGCGCCGCGGCGGCGATGCCGCGGGATTAGGGCCTGTGCGAGGTTTCTTTTAGTGTTGCAGGCCCTGGGCGGCTTGTGGCGCCAGCGGGCGCTTGAGGCCCGCCAGCAGGTGCGGCCGAGGCGGTTGTGCGCCTAGCGCCCCAGATGATCCAGCGGCAACGGGCCGTGCGGCTTGACGGTCTGGATCGCGAAGTTGCTGCGGATGTCCTTCACGCCGGTCAGTTTCAGCAAGGTGCCCAGCAGGAAGGTCTCGTAGGCGCGCAGGTCCGGCACCACCACCTGCAACAGGAAGTCGGACTCGCCCGACACCAGGTGCGCGGCCACCACTTCGGGCAAGGCGCTGACTTCCTTGCGGAACTGGGCGGCATCGCGCTCGTGATGGCGCTCGACCTTGACGCCCACGAACACGGTCAGGCCCAGGCCCACCTCGTCGGGCGCCAGCCGCGCCTCGTAGCCCTGGATCACGCCGGCTTCTTCCATCAGGCGCACCCGCCGCAGGCAGGGCGACGGCGACAGGCCGATCTGCTCGGCCAGCTCCACGTTGGTCAGGCGGCCGTTCTTCTGCAAGGCTTCCAGAATGCGGCGGTCGAAGGCGTCCAATTCGCGTTTTGGCATGGAATTTATGTACGTTGATATTTATTGGTGAAATATGCCAATAATGCTACTCCAAGTGGCATGAATAGAAGGCACATG
The DNA here is from genome assembly GCF_052695805.1 of Achromobacter sp. NCFB-sbj8-Ac1-l. Lineage (NCBI taxonomy): Bacteria > Pseudomonadati > Pseudomonadota > Betaproteobacteria > Burkholderiales > Alcaligenaceae > Achromobacter > Achromobacter sp. NCFB-sbj8-Ac1-l. The sequence continues at coordinate 2,362,997 of NZ_CP199812.1, forward strand.
CCGATGCCTATTCCCTAGAATGACCGCATTCCAAGTCGTTGAAATGAGGGTGGTCATGGCCGATATGGCGTTGTTCCTGGGGGCGTTGCTGGTGGTCTATGTGGTGCCCGGGCCGGACATGATCCTGCTGCTCGAAACCGGCGCCTTGCGGGGCCGGGCACCGGCCCTGGCCGTGGCAGTGGGCCTGGCGATAGCCCGCGCCGCCCACGTGACGCTGGCCGCGCTGGGGTTGGCGGCGCTGTTCAAGACGCATCCGTGGGCGTTCGACGCGGCGCGCACGGTGGGCGGCTGCTACCTGGTGTGGCTGGGCGTGCGTCTGCTGCGCGCCGGGCCGCTGTCGTATGACGTGGCGACCCAGGCGCAGGCCGCCGCGCGCGGGAAGGGCCTGGCCGCGGCGCTGCTGAGCGGCGTGCTGACCAATGTGCTCAATCCCAAGGCGTTGCTGTTCTGCTCGGTGCTGCTGCCGCAGTTCGTGTCGCCGGCCCAAGGCAGCATCGGCCAGCAGTTCGCGGTGCTGGGCGTGGTGCTGGTGAGCCTGGGGCTGACCTTCGACGTGCTGTGCGCGCTGGCCGGCGGCGCGCTGGGCCGCTGGCCGGCGGCGCGCTGGGCCGCTGGCTGGCGGCGCGGCCGCGGGTCCGCAAGTGGCAGGGCGCGGTGTTCGGCACCGCGCTGATCGGGTTCGGCTTGAAGCTGACCTTGAGCCGGTAGGCGCAGGGGGCGGCTCGGCCAAATAAAACGGACCAGACGAATGGGCCTGATGAATAGGCCAAAAAAAAGCCTGAAACTCAGGCCAAAAAAATGGGCCTGACATACGTCAGGCCCATTTGTCATCTGCGGCGTTGCCGGCGCATTACTTGCCGAAGGCAAAGGACGTTTCGTCCTGGTCCTCGGCCTCGCCATCCGTTTTCACGGGCGTGGGCTGGGCGCCATCGGCCAGCATTTCCGCCTGCGTCAGGCCCTTGGTCAGTTCCAGGGCCTGGCGCTCGAACAGGCGCCGGTACAAGCCGCCCTTCAAACGGATCAGCTGGTCATGGCTGCCTTCTTCGATGATGCGGCCACGGTCCATCACCAGCAGGCGATCCAGCGCGCGCACGGTCGACAGGCGGTGCGCGACCACCAGCGTGGTGCGGCCGACCATCAGGCGTTCCATGGCCTGCTGGATGAGCACTTCGCTTTCGCTGTCCAGGCTTGAGGTGGCCTCGTCCAGGATCAGGATGGGCGCGTCCGCCAGGAACGCCCGCGCAATCGCCACGCGCTGGCGCTCGCCGCCCGACAGCTTCACGCCGCGTTCGCCGACCAGCGTTTCGTAGCCTTTGGGCAGCGCCATGATGAAGTCATGCGCGCTGGCCAGCCGTGCGGCCTTTTCGATATCGGCCTGCGTGGCGCCGGGACGGGCGTAGGCGATGTTCTCGGCCAGGGTGCGGTGGAACAGCACCGGTTCCTGCTGCACGATCGCGATCTGGCTGCGCAGCGACGACTGCTTCACCTGGGCGATGTCCTGCCCGTCGATGGTGATGCGGCCGCCGTTGACGTCATACAGGCGCTGGATCAGCTTGATGAAGGTGGTCTTGCCCGAGCCGGAATGGCCGACCAGCCCGACGCGTTCGCCCGGGGCGATGCGCGCCGAAAAATGGTCGTACAGCGCGGTGTCGTGCCGGCCGTAGCGGAACGTGACGTCTTCGAAGCGGATCTCGCCCGCGCCGATGCGGATCGCGCCCGCGCCAGGACGATCGTCCACCCCCAGGGGGTGCCTGTCCATCGCCACCAGTTCTTCCATGTCGTTGACCGAGCGCTGCAGGTTGCGGATGTGCATGCCGACGTCGCGCAGATGGCCCTGCAGCATGAAGAACATGGTCAGCGCGAAGGTGATGTCACCGACGCTGGCCTGGTTGCGCGACCACAGGAACAGCGATGCGCCCAGGATGCCGGCCTGCATTGCCACGAGCATCGCGCCCTGGACGCCACCGTTGATAGTGGCGCGGACCCAGGTGCGGCGCGTGCGGCGGCGCCACTTGTCGACGACGCGGCCCAGTCGGGTTTCTTCGCGCGTTTCGGCGCCGAAGGCCTTGACGACCGGGTTGCAGCTGACGGCATCGGCCAGGGCGCCGCCCATGCGCGTATCCCAGGCGTTGCCCAGCCGCGCGGCCGGCGCGACGTAGCCCAGGGACAGCGTGGCGGTGACGGCGATGTACAGCACCGACCCCAGGCCGACGACCAGGCCCATGATGGGCCAGTGCACGCCGAGCAGGGCGGTGGCGCCGACGAGCATGACGACGGACGGCAGCAGGGCCACCAGCAAGGTGTCGTTCAGGACGTCGACGGCCCACATGCCGCGAGTGATCTTGCGCACGGTCGAGCCGGCAAAGCTGTTGGCATGCCAGTCGGTGGAAAAGCGCTGGACCCGGTAGAAGGCGTTGGACACCATTTCATTCATCATCTTCAGGGTGAAGGTGATGATGTTCTGGAAGACACCCTGGCGCAGCAGGGTGCCGCCGATGCCCAGGGCGATCAGCAACCAGAACGAGGTGATGGCCGCGCCCCAGATCATGTCGTCGGCCGCGGCGCCGGAGGCGACGGCGTCGACCAGGCGGCCGGCGTACAGCGGGGTGAGGACGTCGGCCAATGCGGAGAGCAATGCCAGGCCGATGATGACGGCGGTGCGCCAGGGCTGGGCGCGCCAATAGCGGAAGGTAAAGCCGAGGACGTCCTTGAAGGCTTGTCCTCGCAGATCGATTTTTGTTCGATTCATTGCGATTGGCCGGCAACGCGGGGATGCCGGATTCCTTTTGGGAAAGGGGGTGATACGACCTGCGCAGCGAGGCGCGGGCATTGCGTTCAAGGGTTTGGGGCGGGCACGGAGGGCCAGTCGCCAAATAGCATGGCGATGGGTCCGCGCGGGCGACGACTACTTAATGGCGTCGCGGAGATACGCGCGGGATGGCGGTATGCGGATTTGTCATCTTGCGCCTCCCAGGTGTAGGTGAAGGGGAAAAACATGGGCGTAGGCCCGGATTGATGATTCTATAGAAATGGTGTAGGGGAATCAACCCGGGGACTGGCGGCCTGTGGGGTTTTTCTAACGGTTGCCGGTAACGGTTGCCGGTGTTTGCTGGCCGGGGCCGCGTTCTGAAGACGCCCGTCGCGGCGGGGATGGGGGAGCGCGGGGCTACGATTGCGGGCGTTGGGGCGGGTGGTTTGCCTGGCGTTTTGTTGAGGGGCTTGCCCGTCTTCTGAAGGTCTTGCGGGGTCGCCCAAATCGGCCGCGCGGGCGGCCTTCTTGGGCGCAGGGGGGTCGGTGCGTCGGGAGGGGGACGCACTGTCTTGGTGGTGGTGAGTTACGTTGGTATCGACGCCGCGTTGCCCGTGTTGCGATCCTGCGCGTAGGCGCCCTGGTGGCTGGCGAGTTTGGCGTAGGCGCCTTGTCTGCGCAGCAGTTGGTCGTGGGTGCCGGCTTCGGCGAGGGTGCCGTTTTCCAGGACCAGGATCAGGTCGGCGTCGCGGATGGTGGAGAGACGGTGGGCGATGACCAGGGTGGTGCGGTGGCGCATCAGGAGGTCGAGGGCGCCGCGGACCTGCATTTCGGACACGGTGTCCAGGTGCGAGGTGGCTTCGTCCAGGATCAGGACGGGGGCGTTTTTCAGGAAGGCGCGGGCGATGGAGATGCGTTGGCGTTGGCCGCCGGACAGTTGCATGCCGCGTTCGCCGACGCGGGTGGCCAGGCCGTCGGGCAGGGTGGCGACGAAGGACGTGAGCGCGGCCTGGTCCAGGGCGCGGGCAAGGTCTTCGCGGCTGGCGTCGGGGCGGGCCAGGCGGATGTTGCCTTCGAGGGTGTCGTTGAAGAGGTAGGTGTCTTGGGTCACCAGGGCGACGCGTTCGCGCAGGCCGTCGAGGTTGAGCTGGCGGACGTCGACGCCGTCGAGTCTGACGGTGCCCTGGCGTGGGTCCCAGAAACGCAGGAGCAGGCTGGCGACGGTGCTTTTGCCGGCGCCGGAGGCGCCGACGATGGCGACGGTGGCGCCGGCGGGGACGGTGAAGGTCAGGTCGCGCAGGGTGTCCTGTTGCTTGCCGGGGTAGGCGAAGTGGACGTGGTCGAAGGCGAGGGACAGGCCGTGGGGGGCGACGGGCGGAGGCAGGGGGCCGTCGGTGACGGGCTCGGGTTCGTTGTTGACGACGTGCAGGCGGCGCGTGGCGGCGATGGTGTCGGCCAGCTGGCGGCTGACCTGCGAGATTTCGGAGACGGGCAGGAAGGTGGCCAGGGCAATGAGGACCAGCAGGGGCAGCATGCTGGCGGACAGGGCGCCGGCGGACACTTGCAGGGCGCCGACGACGGCGACGGCCAGGCCGCCCAGGCCCATGGCGACTTCGAACCAGGCGGTCTGGCGCGAGAGGTCGCGCAGGATGTCCAGGCGGCGGCCGCGGTATTGGTGGGCGACCTTGAGGAATTCGTCGCGGCGCCGGCCGGTGGCCTGGAAGGCGGTGAGGTCGGCCAGGCCCTGGATGGTGTCGGTGGTGTGGGCGCTCATTTCGCCCAGGGCGTGGCGGGCGCGGTCGCCCAGGGCGTCGACCTTGCGGCGGCCGCTGATGGGCGAGACCAGGGCGTAGGCCAGGAAGGGCAGCAGGGCCAGGGCAACGGGCCAGCTGTAGACGGCCAGGAAACCCAGGACGGACAGGGGCACCAGGACCGAGACGATGGCGGGCGCAATGGTGTGGGCGTAGAAGTACTCGACCATTTCGACATCTTGCGTGGCCAGGGCGACGAGGTCGCCGGAGCGCCGTTGCAGCAGGTAGGCGGGGGCCAGGCGTTCGAGCTTGTCGTAGAGCTTGACGCGCATGTCGGCCAGCAGTTGATAGGCCATGGCATGGGCGAGCCAGGATTCGAGCCAATGGAACAGGGCGGCGAGCGGGGCGGCGATGAGCAGGCCGGTGATGAGGGCGCCGGTGTCGCGGCCGTCGCGGATGGCGGCGACGACGAGGGCGCTCAGCACGCCTACGCCGATGAAGGCGGCCACGCGCGCCACGCCCAGGAGGATGGTGGCGATGAGGGTGCCGCGCCACGGGCGCACCACGGACAGCAGGGTGCCGAGCGTGGCGCGCCAGCCGACCTGTTCGGCGTCGGCGTCCAGCGGGCGCAGGGCGGGGCCCTGGCCGCCGCCGCTGTCATTGCTTGCGTTGTCGCCGGCATCGGCGGGTGTCCGGGCGCGGGCGATGTCGGTGGGGGCGAGCCGGGAATCGCTGGCGGCGGCCGGCGGGGCGGCCAGGGCGACGGCCTGTTCGTGCATCAGGCGGTAGTACAGGCCATGCAGCTGCATCAGGTCGGCGTGGGGGCCTTGTTCGACGACGCGGCCCTGGTCGAGCACCAGGCAGCGGTCGGCGCCGATGACGCTGGCCAGGCGGTGCGCCAGGATGAGGGTGGTGCGGCCGGCCATGAGGCGGTCCAGGGCCTGTTGGATCAGGGCTTCGTTTTCGGTGTCGACGGACGAGAGCGCTTCGTCCAGGATCAGGATGGGGGCGTCGCGCAGCAGGGCGCGGGCGATGGCTACGCGCTGGCGCTGGCCGCCCGACAGCTGCAGGCCGCGTTCGCCGATGCGGGTGGCGTAGCCTTGCGGCAGCGCCATGATGAAGTCGTCGATGTTGGCGGCACGCGCAGCGGCGCGCACCTGTTCGTGGGTGGCGTCGGGGCGGCCCAGGCGCAGGTTGTCGTCGATGGTGCCGTGGAACAGCGTGATGTCCTGGCTGACCAGGGCCATGTGGCTGAGCAGCGTCTGGGTATCGATCTGGTTGACGTCGTGGCCGCCGACGCGGATGGCGCCGGCCTGGGGCACGCATTCGCGCAGCAACAGGCGCACGATGGTGGACTTGCCGGCGCCGCTGGGGCCGACGATGCCGACGCGTTCACCGGCCGCGATGCGCAAGGACAGGCCCTGGTGGGCGTGGCGTTCCGGGGTGTACGAGAAGGCGACGTTGTCGAATTCGATGGTGGGGTCCAGCCGCGCGGGGGCGGTGGCCGCGTGGACCTGGGGCGCGGCGGTCAGGGGGCGGGCGTCCATCAACGCATGGATGCTGAGTGCGGCGGACTGGCCGAGCATGCCGCGGTGCAGGACCGAGCGCAGGTCGCGCAGCGGGCGGAAGATTTCGGTGCCGGCCATCAGCACGATCAACAGGGCTTCGACGCTCATGTCGCCAGCCGCCACGCGCCAGGCGCCGACGGTCAGCGCCAGCGCGGCGCCCAGCGCCACGCCCAGGTCGCTGATGCCGCGGGTGAGCAGGCTGACGGACAGGACCCAGAAGGTGTTGTCGGACAGCTTGCGGGCGCGGGCGGCCAGGCGTTCGCCCCAGGCCTTGCCCTGGCCGTAGGATTTGAGGGTGGGCAGGCCCTGCACGGCGTCCAGGAATTCCTCGCCGAATTCATTCAGCGAACGGGTGCGCGCCAGGCTGGCGCGGCGGTCGAGCATGTGCACGGCCATCGGGCCGAACAGCGCGAACAGCGCGGCCACGAGGAACACCGACGCGGTGGGCACGTCCCAGAAGGCGATGACGGCGAAGATGGCGAACGGCGCGGCCGCGGCGATGGCCACCTGAGGCAGGTACTGGCCGAAGAAGGTCTGCAACTGCTCGACACCGTCCACGACGGTGAGCATGACGCCGCCGGTGCGCTGGTTGGCGAACCAGGCCGGGCCCAGCGCCACGATGCGGTCGTACAGCCGCGCGCGCAGCGCCTGCTGCACGTCGGCCGAGCAGCGGTTGGCCTGCACCGTGCGCAGGTGGTCGAACAGGGCGCGCAGCAGCACCATGGCGCCGGCGCACAGGGCGGGCGTCAGCCATTGCTGCCACGGGGCGCCGTCGAACACGCGCGCCAGCAGCTGGCCCAGGAACACGTAGCGGGCGATGCCTGCGGCCAAGGCCAGCAGGCCCAGGAAAATGCCGCCCGCCATGGCGGCGCGCAAGCCTTCGGTCAATCGCCAAAGCCTGGAATCGAAATACATATCAATGCTCCCTCAGAAGCCTGAATGGTCACGCATCCGGCAGCGGCGGAAAAGCGATAGTTATTCAATCATGGGTTGAGATAAACTCAACCCCTATGCCTGATCTGCCTACCCACACGCCGCCGCTGGCCGCCCTGCGCGCCTTTGAAGCCGTTGCCCGCCTGGGCAGCCTGAGTCGGGCAGCGGTTGAACTGCACGTGACCAAAAGCGCCGTCAGCCACCAGTTGCGGGCGCTGGAAGCCGACCTGGGCGTCAGCCTGCTGCGGCGCGGGGGCACGGTGCGGCGCGCGGAAACCACCGAGGCGGGCGCTGCGTTGCTGGCGTCGGTACAACAAGCCTTGACCCTGCTGGAGACCGCCTGCCGCAATGCGCGGGCCAGCGCGCGGGGCAAGCGCCGCTACAACCTGAACGTGTCGGCCAACCCGTCGCTGGCGGCGCTGTGGCTGGCGCCGCGCATTGGCCGGTTCATCGCATTGCACCCGGACATCGACATCCAGGTGTTCCTGCACGCCAGCCAGGACCCGGCCTGGAAGGCGCAGGACATCGACCTGGCCTTTCTGCACGTGCGCGCCCTGGGCCCGCACCTGGCCGCGCCGGGCGACATTCCACTGATGACCGAAACCGTGGTGCCGGTGTGCAGCCCGGCGCTGGTGGCGCCGCAGGATCGCGACGACCCCGGGGTCTTCGCGCGCCATCGCTGGCTGGAAGAAAAGCACATCGACAGCCCCGAAACCGACTGGCGCACCTGGCGGCCGCGCCTGGGCCTGCCGGAAAGCGCCGGCCAGGACCCGCTGGTGCTGTCGGGCCTGAGCACGGTAGTGGCGGCCGCCGCGGCGGGCGTGGGCATCGCGCTGGGCCGCGCGCCGCTGATCGACGAAGAACTGGCAAGCGGCCGGCTGGTGGCGCTGACGCCGCGCCTGCGCATGCCGGGGTCGTGGGGCTATGTGATGCGCATCCATGCCAACCGGCCGATGGACGCGTCGCTGCCGGCGCTGGTGGAATTCCTGGCCGAAGAGGGACGCGCCGCCGCGGCGTGGCAGAATCCGGTGGTGGCGCGTGCGTAGCGCGCCGACCCGCGGCGCCCTCTGGCGAAAAGGCAAGTGTCCGCGGCCCGTTCCTGTCGAGGCGTCCTTGAATCCCCTGGTCGAATTGCTGTTGCGTCCGTTGCGCGTTGTGTTGCTGCCACTGGCCTTGCTGGCATGGCCGTGCCTGGTGTTGCCAGCGTTGTGGCTGCCATCGCCCGCCCTGGCGCAGGCCGCCCCCACGCCGGGCTGCGAGGATTTCCTGGCCGCGTTGGGCGACAAGCCCGACTTCATCGAATACCAGGGTTGCCGCCTGGAAATGCGTGTGCAGGGCAAGCCGCTGGTGGCGCGCTACCGGGTGGACGGCGCCGCAGCCGCGCTGGCCGAAAGCTATCTGCGGCGTCAGTTCGGCATGCCGCCGCTGCAATTCCAGTGCTGCGGTTGGCAGACACCGCCGCAGTTCTGGCGCGATTTGCGCACGGGGGAGGGCTACACGATCGGTTTCGGTTCCGAAGAAACCCTGCTGTCGTCCCGTTCGCAATGGAGCCAGATTCCCAGCTTTCATATCCGGGTCGAGCGCTACACGGAAGAGCCCTGACGGGCGGGCACGGCCTGGGCCGCGCCCGCCGGCGTTGCCGCCCTAGCCGTCGGCCAGTTCCATGCTGCGCGTCACTTCTTCCTGCACCCGTTCCCAGATGGCGCGCTTGAGTTCCACGAAGCGCGGCGACAGCTGCACGTCCGCGCTGCGCGGGTGGGGCAGGTCGTTCTGGATGTCCTGCACGATGCGGCCGGGCTTGGACCCCATGACCGCCATGCGGGTGGACAGCGTCAGGGCCTCGTCGATGGAATGGGTGATGAAGACAATGGTCTTGCCGCTCTGCTCGTAGATCGACAGCAGCTGTTCCTGCAGCACCTGCCGCGTCATGGCGTCCAGCGCGGCAAACGGCTCGTCGAACAGCATCACGTCCGGGTCGTTGGCCAGCACCCGCGCGATGGACACGCGCTGCTTCATGCCGCCGGACAGCGCATGCGGATATTTGTCGGCCGCCTGCTTCAGGCCCACCATCTCGATGTATTTGCGGGCGATGGGGGCGCGTTCCGCGCGGGACAGGCCGCGCATCTTCAGGCCGAATTCCACGTTTTCCTGCACCGTGCGCCAGGGGAACAGGGCGTATTGCTGGAACACCATGCCGCAGGCCGCGGTGACGTCCGTGACCGGCTTGCCGTTCACCGTCACCGTGCCCGTGTTGGGGGTGATGAAGCCGGCCATCAGGTTCAGCAAGGTGGACTTGCCGCAGCCCGAGGCGCCCAGCAGCACCAGGAATTCGCCGCGCTTGACCGACAGGTCCACCTTGTCCAGCACGGTGATGTCGCCATAGGCCTTGGACACGTCCTGCAGGCGGATCATCGTGTCGTTGCTTATCGTTGCCATGCCAGTACCCATCGTTCAAGTAGACGCAGACAGAGGTCGGTGACCAGCACGGTGAAGCTGATCAGCACCATGCCCAGCACCACGGTATCGGTCTGGAAGAATTCCTTGCCGTTCATGATCATGAAGCCCAGGCCTTCCTTGGACGCGACCAGTTCGGCCGAGATGACGCAGGTCCAGGACAGGCCCAGGATGATCTTCATGCCCGACAGGATCTGCGGCAGGCAGCCGGGAAACAGCACTTCGCGCATCACCTGCCAGCGGTTGGCGCCCAGGTTGCGCGCGGCCCGCACCAGCACGGGGTCGATGCTGCGCGAGGCCTCCATCACGTAGAGCAGGGCGGGCACGAACGAACCCATGAAGACGATGCTGTACTTCTGCGTCTCGGTGATGCCGAACCACAGCAGCGACAGCGGAATCCAGCTCATGGACGGCAGCGGGCGCAGGAACGAGATGATGGGGTCGAACACGGCGCGCGCCACCTTGGACGTGCCCAGCAGGATGCCCAGCGGAATGGCTACTGCCACGGCCGCCAGAAAGCCCACCATCACGCGCCGGGTCGAGGCCAGCACGTTGTAGAACAAGGTGCCCTGGTCGGACATCGACAGGGCGCGGGCCAGCACCTGCGACGGCGCGGGCAGGAAGATCGGGTCGACCGCGCCGGCGCGGCACAGGCCTTCCCACAACAGCAGGAAACACAGCAGGGACACCACGCTGACCCAGATCAGCGTGGTATCGCGGGGAGCGGTACGCGTGGACATGAGGCGACGGCTCCGGGCTTACAGGTACGAGGCCTGGACCCAGTCCTTGACCGTGGGCGCGCGGTCGATCTGCTTCAGGGACACCAGCATCTCGGCCAGCTTCTGCATGCCGCTGACGAAATTGCCCGGGTCCACCATCAGCGCCTTCTGGTCGGCCGCGCTGTACCACTGGGTCTGCTTGATGACGCCCAACTGGTCCTCACGCGACAGGCCGGTCAGTTCCAGCAGCACGCCGGCCGCTTCCTGCGGCTGTTCGGTCAGCATCGTATTTGCCTGGAACACGGCCGCCAGGAACTTGCGCACGGCCTCGGGGTTGTCCTGGCCCAGCTTGGCGCGGGTCAGCAGCACGTCCGGGCCGGGCGTGATGGCGTATTGCTTGTAGAGCGAGAAGGCGGTGTCGTCCAGCAGCACGCGGGTGCCGGGCACGGCCTTGATGCGGTCGAAGGCCGGCGTCCAGGCCACCGCCGCATCGATCTGCTTGCCCTGGTAGGCCGACAGGATGTTGGTGGCGGGCAGGTTGATGATGGACACGTCGCGGTCCGGGTCCAGCCCGGCCTGGCGCAACACGTCCAGCAGCAGCACGTGGGCGCTGGACGCGTAGGTGACGCCGATCTTCTTGCCCTTCAGGTCGGCGATCGACTTGACGTCGTCGCGCACCAGCACGCCTTCGGCGCGGCCGAAATTGTTGGGCGTGGCGATCACCTGGAACTGGCGGGCGCCCGCGGCCATCAGGGCCAGCGACGAGACCACGCCGGTGCCGGCCAGGTCGATGTTGCCGGCCATCACGGCGCTCATCCGGTCGGACGAGGTGGCAAAGCTCTGCCACTTGATGTCCAGGCCCTGCTTGGCGAACAGGCCCGTCTTCAGGGCGATGTAGGCCGAGTAATGGCCCAGCCAGGCCGAGCCGCCGTAGGTGCAGGACGCCCCGGCGGCGCGGCCGATCATCGGAAAGCCCAAGGCGCTGGCCCCGGCCAGCGCGGCGGTGCGGACCAGCATGGCGCGGCGATTCATGTTCATGCGATTTCCCCTGCTTGAATGGTGATGGACTGAACGACTGATGTCGCCGGCACTCTGCGGTGCGGCTGCCCAGACTTTCGCCCGCCGCCGGAGCGCCGGCCTGTATATAAGCAATGCCGATGCTCTAAATCCAACGCGCTTATATTTCGATGGCCCGGGAAACGCGGGTTCACACTCCGGCCACTTGTTCTTGGAGCCAAGTCGTGAAAAGTTATGACGTGATCGTGATCGGGGCGGGCGTGATCGGCAGTTCGGTGGCCTTCCACCTGGCCGCGTTGGGGGCGAAGGATGTGCTGGTGCTGGATCGCGCGACGATCGGCGCGGGCACCACCTCGCAATCGTCCGGCATTCTGCGCACCCACTATTCGGTGCGCGAGAACGTGGAACTGGCCCAGCGCTCATGGGGCGTGTTCAACGATTTCGCCAACTATCTGGGCGACGACGAAGCCTCGTGCGGCCTGGTCAAGTGCGGCTACCTGATCAGCGCGGCCGACAACGACAAGCTGGAACCGCTGCGCAGTGCGCTGGCGCAGCAGCAGGCCCAGGGCATCGCGCTTGAATTGCTGAACGCCGCGCAGGCGCGTGAGCTGTTGCCGATCGCCACCTTCGACGACGCCGCATTGATCGGCTTCGAACCGGACGCCGGCTTTGCCGATGCTTATCTAGTGGCCACCAGCTTTGCGCGCGGCGCCCGCCGCCGCGGCGTCACCATCCGCGAAAACGTCGACGTGCAGCGCCTGCTGGTCGAGAACGGCCGGGTCACCGGCGTGTCCACGTCCGAAGGCGATTTCGCCAGCCCGCTCGTGATCAGCACGCAGAACATCTGGACGTCGGAACTGGCCGCCTGGACGGGCGTGGCCATGCCCGTCATGCCCGAACGCCACGCGGTGCTGGCGCTGGAATGCGAGGCCGCGCCCTACACCTATTCGATGCCGGTCTACAAGGACCTGGCCTCGCCCGGCATGCTGTATTGCCGCAGCTACGGCGGCAACCAGATGCTGGTGAGCGAGGGCGTGGTGGGCGAAACCCTGCAGCACAGCGACGCCGAGCAAGGCGATATTGCACTGGATTACGTGGCCGAGGTCGGCGCGCAGGTGGCCGAACGCTTTCCGGCCTATGAAACCGCCGGCCTGGCGTCGTCGTGGACGGGCGTGTACGACGTGACGCCGGACTGGAACCCGGTGCTGGGCCGGGTGCCTGGCGTCCAGGGGCTGGTGGTGGGGTTTGGCTTTTCGGGGCACGGTTTCAAGCTGTCGCCCACCGTGGGCCGGGTGCTGGCGCAGGAAGCGCTGGGCCTGGCCACCGACGTGTCGCTGGCGCCGTACGCGCTGAGCCGCTTTCAGCGCGGCGCGCTGCTGACCGGGAAGTACGGCCTTGGCGCAGTCTCCTGAGACCGGCGGCGCACGGCGGGGCTCTTGGCAGGCGCTGCCGCCCGAACCGTGGAAGAACGGCGGCGGCGTGACGCGCACGCTGGCCGCGGACACGGCCGAAGGCGCGGCGCCCCGATGGCGCCTCAGCGTCGCGGATATCACGCGGGACGGCCCGTATTCGCGCTTTGCGGGCGATGACCGCGTGTCGGTGGTGCTGTCCGGTGCAGGGGTGGTCCTGCGTGATGCAGGCGTCCCGCAGCGGGAGGGCAACGCGCAGATCCTGTTGCCGCCCGGCCAGCCCGTCGCCTACGCGGGCGACGCGGCCTGGCACGGCACGCTGGTCGACGGCCCGGTGCAGGTGTTGAACCTGTTCGTGCGCCGCGGAGCGGCGCGGGCCTGGGTGCGCGGCGTGGGCCAGGGGCCCCAAGCCGGGCGGGCCGGGGTGGCCGCCGGCGCGCTGGCGGCTTGCGGCGCCGCGCGGCACCTGACGCTGTGCGTGGCGCACGTCGCGGGCGGCTGGCACACCCCGGAGGGCGTGACCGAGTTGGCCGCGGGCGAGTTCCTGCTGCGGCCGGCGGCGTGTTCCGGCCACCCGGCGAATCCGGGTGGCCCCCGTAGCGCCGAAGGCCAGGCGGAAGACACCTATACGCCCATCCGCGGCGCGTCACCGCCGCCCCCCGGCCTGGCCGCCGTATTGCTGGACATTTTCTACTGACCCAGGAGTCTTTTCATGAAGGTAATTGCCGCGGTCAAGCGCGTGGTGGACTACAACGTCAACGTACGCGTCAAGGCCGATCAGACGGGTGTCGACATCGGCAACGTCAAGATGTCGATGAATCCGTTCGACGAGATCGCCGTCGAGGCCGCCGTGCGCCTGAAAGAGCAGGGCGTGGCCACCGAGGTGGTCGCGGTGACCTGCGGCGTCGCGGCCGCACAGGAAACGCTGCGCACGGCCTTGGCCATCGGCGCGGACCGGGGCGTGCTGGTGCAGACCGACGTTGCTTTGCAGCCCCTGGCGGTAGCCAAGCTGCTGCGCGCCGTGGTGGCGGCCGAGCAGCCGGCGCTGGTGATCCTGGGCAAGCAGGCCATCGACGACGACGCCTGCCAGACGGGCCAGATGCTGGCCGCGCTGCTGGGCTGGCCGCAAGCCACCCAGGCCAGCGCCATCCAGATCGAAGGCGGGCGCGCCCGCGTCACCCGCGAGGTCGACGGCGGCCTGGAAGTGGTGGACCTGGCGCTGCCGGCCGTCGTCACGGCCGACCTGCGCCTGAACGAACCGCGCTACGTCACGCTGCCCAACATCATGAAGGCCAAGAAAAAGCCCGTGGACGTGACCTCGCCCGAGGTGCTGGGGGTGGACCCGGCCTCGCGCCTGGAGACCCTGCGGGTGGAGCCGCCCGCGGCCCGCGCGCCCGGTATCAAGGTGGCCGACGTGGCCGCGCTGGTCGACAAACTCAAGCATGAAGCAAAGGTGATCTGATGACCGTCCTGGTAATTGCCGAACACGACGGGCGCACGCTGCACGGCGCCACCCTCAATGCCATCGCCGCCGCGGCCCGGCTGGCGCGGCCCATCCATGTGCTGGTGGCCGGCGACGGCGTGCAGGCGGTGGCCGATGCCGCCGCGCGCGTCGCGGGCGTGGCGCAGGTGCTGCTGGCCCAGGCGCCGCAGCTGGCCGACGGCCTGCCCGAGAACCTGGCTGCGCAGGCGGTGGCGCTGGCGGGCGGATACACGCACGTCTTCCTGGCCGCCACCGCGCAGGGCAAGAGCGTCGCGCCGCGCATTGCCGCGCTGCTGGACGTGGCGCAGGTCTCGGACGTGATCGACGTGCTGGGCGCCGATACCTTCAAGCGCCCCATCTACGCGGGCAACGCCATCGCCACGGTGCGCAGTGCGTACCCGGTGGTGGTGGCCACCATCCGCCCAACGGCCTTTGACGCGGCCGCCGGCGGCGGCAACGCGCCGGTGCAAAACGTGGCCGCCGTGGCCGATGCGGGCCTGGCGCGGGTCGTGAGTCGCGAGATCGTCACGTCCGAACGCCCCGACCTGGGCGGCGCGCGGACCGTGGTGTCGGGCGGGCGGGGCCTGGGCAGCGCGCAGCACTTCAAGCTGCTCGATCCGTTGGCGGAAAAGCTGGGGGCCGCACTGGGCGCCTCACGTGCCGCCGTGGATGCGGGCTACGCGCCCAACGACTGGCAAGTGGGGCAGACGGGCAAGATCGTCGCGCCCGAACTGTACGTGGCGGTGGGCATCTCGGGTGCCATCCAGCACCTGGCCGGCATGAAGGATTCCAAGACCATCGTCGCCATCAACAAGGACGGCGATGCGCCGATCTTCGGCGTGGCCGATTACGGGCTGGTGGCGGATCTGTTCGAGGCCGTGCCGGCGCTGACCGCGGCGCTGTGAGGGGCGCACGCCGGTCGTCGATGGTGGGGCCGGTTCGCCAGCGGCCCAGGCCAGCGGATCGGCGCGCCGCCGGGCCGGCCCGCACAGGGCCTGGCGGGATCAACGCCGCAGGCTGCGCCAGAGCGTGGCCGGCGGCAAGCCGAGCGCGGGCGCGATGTCTTTGTGCACCAGCCGTTCCATGGCCACCAGGATGACGTCGCGCGCCTCGGTCGGCAGCTTGCCGACCTCCTGGGGGCGCGCCGCCAGGTAGAAGCTGCGCGACAGGCTGGCGTCGTCGCTGCGTCCCATGCCCAGGAACGGCGCCAGCGGCAGCACGCGCAACTGGTCGACGAAGTGGCGCGACTGCCAGACGCACAGCGGCGTGCTGATGCCGAAGCCCAGTCCGGCCGTGACCAGGCTGAGCAGCGGGTCGGTGTTGTCGAATTCAAAGGTGCGTTCGATCATCACGTCGTGCGCCTCGACCAGCCGGTCGATCTCGGCGCCGATGAACGAGCGGGCGCTGTAGCGGATGAACTGCGCGCGCTTGCCCAGCTCTTTCAGCGTGGTGATGCGGCCCATGTCCAGGGTGCGCGGCACGACCAGCACGTAGGGCTCGCTGAACAGGCTGGTCTTGCGGATGCCGGGTTTGCCGGTGGCGGCGCTGGTGGTGACCACCAGGTCCAGCTGCCGGTCTTCCAGCTGTTTGTCCAGCACGGGCGTGATGCCCGACCACAGGCGGATCTGGCGCGAGGCGCCCGACAGCCCATGGATCAGCGTCGGGCCCAGGGTGCCGGCAAACGAGTCCACGCAGCCGAAGCGCACGATGTTGCGTTTGGCGCGGCTGAGGTTGCGCACGCTTTCCGTCATGTCGCCGGCCTGTGCCAGCAGCCGGGCGGCGTGGTCGAACAGCAGTTCGCCGGCCGGCGTGGGACGCGCTGGCCGCGTGCTGCGGTCCAGCAGCTCGGTGGACATGGCCGTTTCCAGCTGCTTGATGCGCTGCGATACCGCCGCCTGGGACAGGTCCAGCAGCCGCGCCGCGCCGGACACCGACGCCGCTTCCACCACCGCCACCCAGGTGAGCAGCAGGCTCCACTCGGGATAGTTCTCGGTGGTGCTGACCGAAAAGCGGTTCATGGGAGGCGGCATCCAGCGGGGCGGGCTCAGCGCTTGCGGGCCAGCGTCTGCGCCAGCGCGGCCCGCACCAGGCCCTCTACCACCGGAATGACCTGGTTCGCGGCCTGCGCCTGGTAGCCGTAGGGGTAGGACTCGTCCATGTAGGTGGACTGGCACATTTCCAGCTGCACGGCGTGGATGTCTTCGGCCGGCGCACCGTACTGGCGCGTGATGTAGCCGCCCTTGAAGCGGCCGTTCACGGCCGAGGTGTAGCCGCAGCCCGGCAGGCGTTCGCCGATGGCGGCCAGGATGTCGGGCGCGCAGCTGGCGCCGTCGGCGGTGCCCAGGTTCAGGTCGGGCAGCTTGCCTTCGAACAGGCGCGGCAGCACGCTGGCGATGGAATGGGCTTCCCACAGCAGCACCGTGCCGTGTTCGGCGCGGATGCGGTCCAGTTCTTCGCGCAGCTTGGCGTGATAGGGCTGCCAGTAATGCTGCACGCGGTGCGCGCGTTCGTCGTCGGTCAGGGCGGCGTCGCTCAGGTACAGCGGTTCGCCGCGGAAGGTGTGGGTCGGGCACAGGCCCGTCTTGGTCTGGCCGGGGTACAGGCTTGCGTCGTCGGGCGAGCGGTTCAGGTCCACCACGTAGCGCGAATAGCGCGCACCCAGCACCGAGGCGCCCAGCGCGTCGGCAAACTGGTATAGCGTGTCCAGGTGCCAGTCGGTGTCCCCGGACTGCTGGCCGACAGGCGTCATCCGGGCGCGCTGCGCGTCGGGAATCTGGCTGCCGAGATGGGGAATGGAGATCAGCAGCGGCGCGGACCCGCGGCTGAAGTGATAGATGTCGCTCAACGAAAACTCCGGGGTGTAAGGCGGTAAGGCAGGCGGCGCGGCGCCGGCTGGCTGCCGCTATGCTAGGCAGACGTATCGGCTGCGGGCATTTGCATCGTCATTGACGATGCTGAACATCATGATAGCTGATTCAAATAGCGAGCTACCCAGGGAAAGGCGGTAGACGATGACCACGCGGATCAGCGCTCCAGCGAGGTCAACTCAGCTTGGCTGGCCGCCTTCAAAGCCGCCCAGTCATCAGGGGGGTGACCCCGGCCCAGCATTCTTTCGAACAACGCATAGGGGTCGGATTTGCTGCCGGCCGCGCGCAGGGATTGTTCATCGTTGACCCAGGCGTAAATAATGACCTTCGACGTCGAGTCGTAGCGAAAGAACAGCCGGAACCGACGTCCGATCTTTGCTCTGCGCCAATGCCGATAATCAGGCCCCAGCGTATTGCCTTGTCGGAAATCGTCGCGCGAAGGGTCGCCGGGAACGACGTCCAACATCAGATGGCTCAAGGCGCGGAACAATTTCACGTTGGCATTGCTGTCGACATGCGCTGGCTCGTTCTGTTCGGCACGTCGCATGGCGCCATGCAACTTGCGCATTTGCTCGATCACGCCTTCATGGAACAGCAGCGTCCAGCCGTGGCGTTGCATCAGAGCGCCACGTCGCCGTCGATGTCTTCGTCCAAGGGGCGAGCGCGGCCGGCATTGTCCAGCATTGCCTGCGCAAGATCTGGAGGCAGCACTTGCAGGTGCTGTCCCGATCGGATGTCAGCCTCCAGCAAACGCAAGAATGCGCCAATCGCAGGGTCGGCGTGCTCGGCGTCTGCACGGGTGACGACGACCTCGCCGTCGCGTAGGTCAAAGGCAACCTTTCCGCCTACGTCAACACCGAGTGCCTGGCGGATGGATTTGGGCAGGGTCAGCTGTCCTTTGGCGGTCAGGGTCGCCACTTCGTGGATGTCGTGCATTGGACTCTCCCATAGGGATGTTCCATTGTAAGGAAAATTCCTTACCAGATCAAAATGGCTGTCCAGACACAACATACGACGCTCCCGGTTTCAAGGAAGTATTGCATCTGGGGGCCTGCCTGCCATTGCGTACAGACCGCAGAAAGCTGCCAATCAGACCAATCCCGGCTATTCCCGTGTTCCTTGCAGACTGCGGGCCGCGATGGCGCTTTCGACTTCGGGCGACAACTGCGTGGCGCGCTTCACTGCTGACAGCGCGCCTCGCGTCACAACAAAATCGGCCTCGGGCAAGCGTTTGTCTTTGGGGGCGCCGTTGGCATTGGCCAGCATGAAAACGTAGCCTTTGCTGCTGCCCGCGACGGGAAATGCGATCGCAGTGGCTTCGGAACCCAATGCGTTCGGCACGATGAGGTACGGCTCGCGATGGTCGAGGTCGCGGTGCTGGTATTCAAGCGCTTGAAGGATCGAGTACTCGTGCAGGTTGGCGGCTTCGTTTTTCTGCGCATCGCAGCCGCCGAGCAACGCGAGCGATAGCGCAAACAACGTCTTGGTTGATCTGGTTTTCATGTGGTCTGTGGGAGATGTCTTTCGGTCGGCCAGTTCATCCGGATCGGATGGCGCATTCAGCCTACGTGCGGCGCAGCCACGCGTATATGCGATCTTTCTGAAAAATTCGAGGAGACGTCGGTCATTTCCCCCAGGGCGCACCGAGCGCCCAGCGCGCCGCGATCTCGTCGATCAAGCGCCTCACCTTGGGCGCCAGGTGCCGCCGGTGCGGATACACCGCGCAGACCGGCGCACCGGGCGGGGCGTAGCTTTCCAGCAGTGCTACCAGTCGGCCCTGCCGCAGGTCGTCGCCTACCAGAAAGGCGCCCAGCTGCACGATGCCGGCGCCGGCCAGGGCGGCGTCGCGCAGGGCTTCGGTGTTGTCCAGCCGCATGCGGCCGGCGATTTGCACGTTGCGGTCCCGGTCGTGATGGGCATAGCGCCACGGCACCAGCGCGCCCATGTGAGTAAAGGCCAGCGTCTGGTGGCGCGGCAGGTCGTCGGGCGAGGCGGGCGCGCCATGGCGGTCCAGGTAGGCGGGGGCGGCGCAGGTGATCAAGCGGTGCGGCGCCAGCACGCGGCGTACCAGTCGGCTGTCGGCTTCGCCGCCGATGCGGATGGCGACGTCGATGCCGTCGCGCACCAGGTCGGTGTAGTCGTCCGAGAAGCTGACGTCGGCGTCGACCTCGGGCCATTGCGCCAGGTAGTCGTGCAGCAGCGGCATGAGGTGCAGCCGTCCCAGCGCCACCGGCAGGTCGATGCGCAGGCGGCCGCGCGGCGCTTCCTGGCGGCTGGCCATGGCGTCGGTGGCGTTGTCGACTTCGGCCAGGATGCGCTGCGCATGCTCGTAGAACACCCGGCCTTCGTCGCTTAAGCTGACGCTGCGGGTACTGCGGTGCAGCAGCCGTGCGCCCAGGCTTTGTTCGAGTCGAGCAATGCACTTGCCGATGGCCGAGCGCGACAAGCCCAGTTTTTCTGAGGCCAGCGTGAAGCTCTGCGCGTCGGCCACGCGCACGAAGGCGAGCACGTCGCCGAGATGGTCGATGCCGGGGATAGTCATGGAAAGCGCTCCGGAGTTCGCATTGCTGCCTGGATTCTGATTGTCGACGATTTGTCCCTTGTGTTGCTAAATAAGCCTGCTTTATCCGGAACGTGGAATCAGTAGACTGCCTGGAAGAACCCGCTGCTCGGGCTTGTTGCCTAACGAGACACTTCCCCATGACACGCACGAACCACGACGCCGCCGCTGGCGGATCCGGCTTTCACATCGACCCCGCCGCCCGCCCCGACGACTGGGGCGCGGTCGCCGCGGCCGGCCTGGCGACCTTCTGCGTCGTCACCACCGAGATGCTGCCGGTGGGCTTGCTGGTGCCGATCACCGACAGCCTGGGCGTGTCGGTGGGCCTGGGCGGGTTGCTGATGTTCGTGCCCGGCATTCTGGCGGCCCTGTGCGCGCCGCTGGTGGTGGTGGGCGCGCGCGGCATCGACCGGCGGCGCATTCTCTGCGGCCTGCTGTTGTTGCTGGCCGGCGCCAATCTGGCCAGCGCGCTGGCGCCGGGCCTGGCGTGGTTTCTGGCGGCGCGGGTGCTGGTGGGCGTGTGCATCGGTGGCATCTGGGCGGTGGCGGGCGGCTTGGCTGGCCGGCTGGTGGCGCCCGCGTCCGTCGGCCTGGCCACCGCCGTGATTTTTGGCGGCGTGGCGGTGGCGTCGGTGCTGGGCGTACCGCTGGGGGCGCTGGTTGGCGACTTGGCAGGATGGCGCAGCGCGTTCGGCGCGATGGCCGGGTTGAGCGCCGCGGTGCTGCTGTGGGCCGCGCTGTCGCTGCCGTCGTTGCCGGTGGCACGGTCTATCACCGGGCATGAACTGTTGGGCCAGCTGCGCAATCCGGCGTTGCGGCGCGGGCTGTTCATCACGTTGTTTTTGGTGGCTGGTCATTTCATGGCCTATACCTTTGTACGGCCGCTGCTGCAGTCCCAGGCGGGCTTTGCGCAAAGCTGGATCGGGCCGCTGCTGTTCGCTTATGGCGTGGCCGGCATCGCCGGCAATTTCCTGGCCGGCGGGGCGGCGGCGCGGCGCTTGCGTCCGACCTTGCTGGCCATTGTGCTGGGACTGTTGGTCACGTTGACGTTGTTGCCGTGGCTGGGGGGCCTGCGTCCTGGCGCGGTGGCGCTATTGCTGCTGTGGGGCCTGTCCTATGGCGGCGTGTCGGTTGCCTTGCAGACCTGGATGATGCAGGCCGCCCGCGACGCGGTCGAGGCGGCGACCTCGCTGTTCGTGGGCGTGTTCAACCTGGCGATTGCCTTGGGGGCGCTCGCGGGCGGGGCCAGCGTGGACCGCTGGGGCCTGTCCGCCACGCTGCTGATCGCCGCGGCCTGCATGCTGGCGCCGCTGGCGGCAATCGCGTGGCGGGGCGGACCTGGCGGCGGGCCGTCCCGCAGGCCGGCAGCCGATATGCCCAAGGGCCTGCGCGAGGCTTCTTTTTGCGCTGACAGGCCCTAGGCCCGATGCCCCGCCCGAAAGCCATGCCCGCGCGCCTGCCACGCCGCCAGCAGCGCAATACCGGCCACCGCCGCGACCGTCCAGGTAAACGACCCCGCGCCCGCTGTGTCCAGCAGCACCCCGCCCAGCACCCCGCCGCAGGCGATGGCCAGGTTGAAGATGGTGACCAGCATCGATTGCGCCACGTCGGAATGTTCGCCGGCGGTATCGGCGATGGCCGTCTGCAACAGGGTCGGCGCACCGCCGAAACTCAGGCCCCACAGTGCCACGCCAGTCAGCACCGCAGCCGGATGGTTGCCGGCGATGCCCAGCGCGCAGGCCGTCAGGGCGAACAGCGCCAGCGAGCCCAGCGTCATGGCGCGCAGCCGGCGATCCACCTGCAGGCCGATCAGCCACAGGCCCGCGACGGCGCTGGCGCCGAACACCAGCAGCACCGCATCCACCTGTACCGGCTGGCCGTGGTGTGCCAGGTAGGGTGCGATATACGTATAGAGCACGTTGTGCGCCAGGATCCAGGTGAACAGCACGAACAGGATCGGGCGGATGCCGGGCATGAGAAAGGTGCGCGCGATGGACTGGCGCTGGCGCGCGGCCTGGCCGGCGAAATCAGGCACGGCCGCGCGTACCCACACCACCAGCGCCAGCGACACGCCGGCCATGATCCAGAACACGCCGCGCCAGTCCATCAGGCTGCCCAGCCAGGCGCCCGCGGGCACGCCCAGGCACAGGGCCAGGGGCTGGCCCGCGCCCACCACCGCCAGCGCCCGGCCTTGCTGGCGGGGCGGCACCAGGCGCCGGGCATAGCCCGCCAACAGGCCCCACAGCAGGCCAGCGGCCATGCCGCCGATGAAGCGCGCTGCCAGCGTCAACCCGTAGTGGCTGGACAAGGCGGTGACGACGTTGAAGACGCACAGGCACGCCAGGGCCAGCAGCAGCAAGGGCCGGCGGTTCCAGCTGCGGGTGGCTGCAATGATGGGAATGGCGGTCAGCACCGAGCCGGCGGCAAACAGGGTGACCAGTTGCCCGGCAAGGGATTCCGAGACGCCCAGGCCGTGGCCGATCTGCGGCAGCAGGCCGGCGGGCACGGTCTCGGTCATGATGGTGATGAAGCCGGCCAGCGCCATGGCCAGCAGTTTGCCCAGCGGCAGGCTTTCAGGGGTGTCGGGCAGGCTGGCGCTGGCGGGCAGCGCGGAGGAAGAGGAGGGGGGTGTCATGGTTCGCGGGGATTGAAACACAGGTTAAATTGGAATGATCATTCCAATATGGGGTAAAAAAAATGCGGGCGCCACAGGGCGACCGCGGGGATTGAGAACGGGTGCTACAGCGCGCCCAGCGCCACCGCCATCACGTCCGCCAGCCACTGGCGGCGTTCGCGGGCGTTGTTGCCCTTGCTGACCACGCGCAGGCCCTGGATGGTGGTGACGATGAAGCGGGCCAGCGCGCGCGGCGACTTGCCGGCGTCGATCTCGCCGGATGCCTGCGCGTCGGCCAGGATTTTCTCCAGTGCTTTTTCCAGGCGCTGGAAATTGCGCCGCACCAGTTCGGCCACGGCTTCGTCCTGGCCGGCCATTTCCAGCGAGGCGTTGGCCACCAGGCAGCCGCGCCGGGTAGCTTGGCGCAGTTCGTCGTCGGCAATGAAATCGAGCAGGCGGCCGATGCGTTCGCGCGCGGTGCCGGGCCGGGCCAGCAGTTCCAGGTTGGCGATCGTCAGGTCGTGATAGCGGCGCAGGGCGGCCTCGTACAGCCCTTGCTTGCTGCCGAAGGCGTTGTACAGGCTGCCGCGGCCCAGGCCGGTGCCGTCGACCAGGTCCTGCACCGACGTGGCGGCATAGCCGCGTTGCCAGAACACGTGCATGGCGGCGTCGGCGACGTCGTCGGGTTCGAAGTCCTTGGTGCGCATGGCGGCCTTTGTGGAATGTTCGTTCAAATAAGAATACGGGCGGTGGCGAGCCCGGTCAAGCGAGACCCTGCGCCCCGCAGGGGCTTGCCAGTGTCGCCGTGCCCTCAGTGTTTTCCCTGAATGTGCGGTCTTTTTGCGTATCAGTACTAACCACTAGGCGTGCCGGGCGTCACGGGCGACGGGGCGCACGCAACCGCCTTCGTATAACCCTGGAGAATAGGGTATGCAGGGATAGGACTTTGACGCCATGGGCTTGCCGCTTCTAGTCTGCCAGCACGCTGTACCGCTGACTGCAGACCACGACAAGCCGCCACCGTGCGGCGCACAAGGGAAGTCATGAAACGTCCTGCCTCTTTCGTCTTTGCCGCCGCGCTGGCCGCGGCCTGTAGCGCCGGCCTGACCGCGCCCGCCCACGCCCAGGATCGCCCGCTGCTGCGCATCAGTTCGGGCGCCGCCGACAACGCCTCGCTGGACCCGCACCGTGCCACGTCCACGGCCGACAAGGGCGTGGCCGCGCAGATGTTCGACGCGCTGGTGCGCTTTCCGGCCGGCAGCGCCGACCCCAAGGCGCTGGAGCCGGACCTGGCCGAACGCTGGGAAGCCTCGCCGGACAGCAAGACCTGGACGTTCCACCTGCGCCATGGCGTGCCGTTCCACGCCGGCTATGGCGAACTGAAGGCGGACGACGTGGTCTATTCGATCCAGCGCGCCGCCGACCCCAACCGGTCCAGCTTCGCCGCCACGTTTGCGCTGATCGACAGCGTCGAGGCGCTGGACGACTACACCGTGCGCTTCACGTTGAAGTATCCGGATGCCGCATTCCTGGGCCGCGTGTCGAACTATCACGGCGGCAATATCGTCAGCAAGAAAGCCGCCGAAAAGCTGGGCGACAAGTTCGGCGCCTCGCCGGTGGGCACCGGGCCGTTCGCCTTTGGCGAACACGTCACGCAGCAATACGTGAAGCTGGTGGCCAACGATGCCTACTTTCGCGGCAAGCCCAAGTTGGGCGGCATCATGTACCGCATGATCCCGTCGGATAGCGCCCGCGAACTGGCGTTCACGTCCAACGAAATCGACATCATGCAGGGCAAGCGCGAACAGCGCTGGGTCGAACGCTCGGCCAAGCGCGGCATGCAGGTCGATATCTTCGAGCCCGCCGAATTCCGCACGCTGCATATCAACCGCAATATCAAGCCGCTGGACAACCTGAAGGTGCGCCAGGCCATTGCCGCCGCCATCAATGTCGACGAGATCGTGCGCTACGCCGGCAAGGACGTGGCCGAAAAGGGCTGCTCGGTGGTGCCCAACGGCTACCTGGGCCAGGACTGCGGCGCGGGCGGCTATGCCTACGACCCGGACCGCGCCCGCAAGCTGCTGGCCGAGGCGGGCTTTCCGAACGGCATCGAGATCAAGTCGATCGTGTCGAACATCTCGGCACAGCAGCCCATCATGGAAATCGTGCAGGCGCAGCTGGCCAAGGCCGGCATCAAGCTCAACATGGAAGTGGTGGATCACGCCACCTACCAGGCCAAGAGCCGCCAGGACCTGAGCGGCCTGGTGTTCTACGGCGCGGCGCGCTTTCCCAACGCCGATACCTACCTGACCGAGTTCTACGACTCGGCCGCCGCCATCGGCGCGCCGGCCGCGATGTCGAATTTTTCGCACTGCTCGGTGGCCGACGATGCCATCCGCCAGGCCCGCGTCGAACCCGACGCCGCCCGCCAGCTGGCGCTGTGGAAAGCGGCCCAGGCCAGGATCCACGACGACGTCTGCGCGGTGCCGCTGTTCGGGCTCAAGCAGGTCTGGGTGCACAGCGACCGGGTGAACTACGGCTATGCGCTCAAGGGCGCGCTGAACCTGCAGCCGCCCATTACCGAGCTGACCACGGTGAAGGCGCCTTGATGGCCGGCGTCCGGCACGCGGGTTGGCCGCGTCACCGGGCGCCATCAATTGCCCTTGAGCACTTCCCGGGACACCTGCGCGGCCACGTCGCGGGCCGCCTGGACAAAGGCCTTGACCAACGCCGCATTGCGTGAAGCCTGCGTGCGGCAGAGCTGGAAATGGAAATTCAATTCCGGATCGAACCGCCGCAGCACCAGGCGGCTTTGAAACCCTTCGGCAAATAGCGGATGAATCAACGACACTCCCAGGCCCGCGGCGACGAACTCGCACACCGTTGGCGCCGTGCTGGTATCGAGCACGACGTTCAGCCGGGCGTCCGACGCCTCGAACGCCTGCAACACCAGCGCCTGCGTCTGGCTGTCGGCGCCGAACGACACGAACGGCAGGCCGTCCAGGTCGCGCGGCCGGATCACACGCTTGCGCGTGAGCTCGTGATTGACGGGCAGGGCGCACACCAGCGGAAAGCGGAACAGGGCCTCGCGTTCGATATACGGGTTGTCGACCCGGCTGCCCACCAGCGCCACGTCGATGTGGCGGGTGGCCAGCCAGTCGGCCAGGAACAGCGACCCGCGGATCTGGATCGACACCCGCACGTCGGGCTGGCTTTCCAGGAACCGCATGGTGGCGCGGCGGATGAACGAGCCCGCCAGGGCCGGCAGCACGCCCACCGTCAAGGTGCGCTGCTCGTCGCGACGGATCGAATCCACCGCCTGTTCCACCTGCCGCAGGCCGCTGAAGACGCGGTCGATTTCCTGGTACAGGCGCATGCCCTGGGCGGTCAGCGCCAGCTTGCCGCGCACGCGATCGAACAGCGCCAGCCCGGTGTCGGCTTCCAGGTGCGACAGCAGCTTGCTCACCGCAGGTTGCGACACGCCCAGCACGACGGCGGCCTGGCTGACGGTGCCGTGTTCCACCACCGCCTTGAAGGCTTCGATCTGCCGCAGGTTCAGGGTCTCTTTCATGCCATAACCTCACAGGGCTGTGGCCCGGTTGCCAGTCGCAAAGGTTATAGCGTGGCGGGTGGCCATGCAAGGATGCGCGACGCCGCCGCAACCTCTCTTGCCAGGACCCCGCACCATGGCGCATGACTACCACGTGATCGTGGCCGGCGCCGGCATGGTCGGCGCCGCGGTGGCCTACGGCCTGGCCTGCGCGGGGCAGCGCGTGCTGCTGCTGGACGGCGGCGATACCGACTACCGCGCCGCCAAGGCCAACTTCGGCCTGGTCTGGCTGCAGGGCAAGGGCCATGGCTACCCCGCCTACCAGCGGCTGTCGCACCAGGCCGTAGAGGCGTGGCCGGATTTCGCCCGCCAGTTGCAAGACGACAGCGGCATCGCGCTGGACTACGAGCAGCGCGGCGGCCTGCATTTCTGCATGAGTGACGATGAGCTGGCCCGCCGCGCCGCCCGCCTGGACGCCTGGCACGGGCAGGCGCCGGACCTGCCGTCCTGTACCCGGATACTGGATCGCGCCGAGCTGCGGCGCCGCTTTCCCACGCTGCAACTGGGCGACGCGGTGGCCGGCGCCAGCCTGGGCGAGCAGGACGGCCATGTCAATCCGCTGCGCCTGCTGGCGGCGCTGCAGGCCGCGTTTCTGCGGCGCGGCGGTCACTTGCGCAACCGCCACGCGGTGACGGCCATCACCCATGCCACCGGCGGCGGCGTGCAGGTCAGCGCCGGCGCCTTGCAAGCCCGCGCGCCGCGCCTGCTCATCGCCGCCGGCCTGGGTTCCGCCGCGCTGGGCGCGATGGTCGGGCTGGACGTGCCGCTGCGGCCGCAACGCGGCCAGATCCTGGTCACCGAGCGCCTCGCGCCCTTGCTGCCAGTGCCCGCCAGCGGCATGCGCCAGACGGGCGAGGGCACCGTCATGGTGGGCCTGACGCAGGAAGACGTCGGCTACGACCTGGGCACCACCTCGGTCGCCGCGGCGCGCATGAGCCGCAACGCCCTGCGCATCCTGCCGGGGCTGGCCGCCGCGCGGCTGGTGCGGCACTGGTCGTGCCTGCGGATCATGACGCCCGACGGCGGTCCGGTCTACGCGCAGTCTCCCACCCACGATGGCGTGTCCATCGCGCTTTGTCATTCCGGCGTGACGCTGGCCTCGTTCCATGCCGGGCCGTACGCCCGCGCGCTGGCCCACGGCACGCCCCTTGAAACCCTGGATGCCTTTCACCATGAGCGCTTCAATGTTCAGAAAGTTGCCTGAGTCCGGCGCGCCCGCGCTGACGCTCTCCATCGACGGCGAACCGGTAGCCGCGACCCCCGGCGAGACCGTGGCCGCGGTGCTGCTGCGCCAGGAATCCCCCGCCAGCCGCACCACCCCCGTGAACGAAAGCCCGCGCGCCCCGTTCTGCATGATGGGCGTGTGCTTTGACTGCCTGGCCGTGGTCGACGGCGTGGCGTCCACCCAGACCTGCCTGGTCACCGTGCGCGAAGGCATGCAGGTGCAGCGCCAGTTCGGCAAGCGGAGCGTGCTGCCATGAAACGCGAATTCGATGTGGTGGTGATCGGCGCCGGCCCCGCCGGCATGAGCGCGGCCATCGGCCTGCGGGCCCAAGGCCTGTCGGTGCTGGTGGTGGACGAACAGCCGGCCCCGGGCGGCCAGATCTGGCGCGCGGTCGAAGCGGTGGCGGCCACGCCCACCGGCCGGCTGCTGGGCGACGAATACCGCGCCGGCGCAAGCCTGGCCGAGCGCTTCCGTACCTGTGGCGCGTTCTACGAACCCGATACCCAGGTCTGGCAGATCGAACCTGACTGGCATGTCTACATGACCCGCAAGGGCCGTGCCGAAGTGGTTCGGGCGGCCCGCGTGGTGCTGGCGCTGGGCGCCCAGGAGCGGCCCGCGCCGTTCCCCGGCTGGACCTTGCCCGGCGTGCTGACCGTGGGCGCCGCGCAGATCCTGCTCAAGACCTCGCGCCAGGTGCCGGCCGGCCCTGTCTGGGTGGCCGGCAGCGGCCCCTTGCCCTTGCTGTACATGGCGCAGTTGCTGCGCGCAGGCGGCCAGATCGCCGGCTGGCTGGACACCTCGCCGCCCGGCGGCTGGCGCCGGGCGCTGCCTTGGGCGGGCGACGCGCTGGCCGCCTGGGGCGAGGTGCGCAAGGGCCTGGCCTGGCTGCGCGAAATCCGCGCGGCCGGCGTCAAGCGCGTGCGGGGGGTGACCACGCTGCGCGCGCTGGGCGACGGGCAATTGCGCGAAATCGAATACAGCACGGCCGACGGCCGCGCGGTGCGGGCGCCGGCCAGCGTGCTGCTGTCCCATGAAGGCGTGGTGCCGTCCATCCACATGACCCGCGCGCTGGAATGCACGCACAGCTGGAACGCCCAGCAGGCCTGCCTGGCGCCGGACCTGGACGACTGGGGCCAGGCCAGCCGGTCCGGCATCTTTGTCGCCGGCGACGGCGCCGGCATCGGCGGCGCGCAGGCCGCGTGCGTGCGCGGCGAACTGACGGCGCTGGGCATTGCGCTGCACGCCGGCAAGCTGACGCCGCAGGCCGCGGCCGAGGCGGCAGCGCCCCTGCGCAGCAAGCTGGCCGCGCTGCTGCGGCTGCGTCCCATGCTGGACGCGCTGTATCCGCCGCGCGCCGGCATCTTCGCGCCGCCCGACGACACCATCGTCTGCCGCTGCGAGGAACTGACGGCGGGCGACATCCGCCGCGCCGCCGCCATCGGCCAGCCCGGGCCCAACCAGATCAAGTCCTACACCCGCGCCGGCATGGGTCCGTGCCAGGGCCGCCAGTGCGGCTACACCATCGCCCATATCGTGGCGGCCGAGCAGAAGCGGCCGGTGGCCGAGGTGGGCTTTTACCGCATCCGCCCGCCGCTCAAGCCCTTGACGCTGGGCGAGTTGGCGTCGCTGGACATCGAGGAAGAACAGGCATGAGCGCACGGCATTGCGATGTGATCGTGATCGGCGGCGGCCTGCATGGCCTGTCGGCGGCGCTGCACGTGGCGCGCGAAGGCAAGCGCGTCATCGTCATCGAAAAACACTGGGTGGGCCGCCATGCGTCCGGCGCCACGGCCGCCGGGGTGCGCACGCTGAACCGCGACCTGGGCGAACTGGACCTGTCGCTGGAAGCCCTGGACATGTGGCACGCCATGGCGTCGCTGGTGGGCGATGACTGCGGCTTTCATGCCCATGGCCAGATCTGCGTGGCCGAAACGCCCGCGGCGCTGGCCAAGCTGGAGGCGCGCGTGGCGGGCCTGCGCGCCGCCGGCTATACCCACGAGGAAATCATCGGGCCGGACGAGCTGCGTCGCCTGTTGCCCGAACTGAGTCCGCACTGCCTGGGCGCGTCGATCGCACGGCGCGACGGCGCGGCGGATCCGCACCGGGCGCTGCGCGCGTTCCGGCGCAGCGCCGAGGCGGCCGGGGTGAGCATCATCGAACATTGCGGCGTGAACGGCCTGGAACAGCAAGGCCAGGACTGGCAGGTGCAGACCGACGCCGGCGGCTACACCGCGCCTTGCGTCATCAACGCCGCAGGCGCCTGGTCGGCGCGCATCGCCGCGATGGCCGGCGACCAGATTCCGCTGTCGGCCAAGTCGTCGATGATGATGGTCAGCGAACGGCTGCGGCCCTTCATCAAGCCGGTGGTGGCCATCATGGGCCGCTCGCTGTCGTTCAAGCAGTCCGACCAGGGCACCCTGGTCATCGGCGGCGGCCTGCAGGGCATTCCCGACCTGGACCGCGAGACGTCCACGGCGCGCATGCGCGTGCTGGCCAAGGGCGCGCGTGCCGCCACCGACCTGTTCCCGGCGGTGCGCGACATCCGCATCGTGCGGGTCTGGGCGGGGCTGGAAGCCAAGACGGACGACATGCTGCCGGTGGTGGGCCCGTCGCCCAACGCGCCCGGCGTGCTGCATGCCTTCGGTTTCTCGGGCCACGGTTTCGAACTGGTGCCGGTGGTGGGCGCCGCGCTGGCCGACCTGGCGCTGCGCGGGCAGACCGCCCGCGCCATCGGCAACCTGCAGGCGGCGCGCTTGATGCAGCCGCCCGCGAAGGAGCAAGCATCATGATGCGTTACGCCATCAAGCGGCTGCTGCTGGCCATCCCCACACTGCTGGCGATGCTGACCGCGGTCTTCATCCTGGTGCGGCTGGTGCCGGGCGACCCGGCCGCCGTCATGCTGGGCGACCAGGCCAGCGCCGAGGCCCTGGCCGCGTTGCGCCTGCGGCTGGGCCTGGATTTGCCCACCTATGTGCAGTACGGCCGCTTCCTGGGCGACATGCTGACGGGCAACTTCGGCGTGTCCATGGCCAGCGGCCGCACCGTGCTGCAAGAGGTGGCGCTGGTGCTGCCCTGGACCTTGCAACTGACCGCCGCCGCCATCCTGATCGGCGTGGTCTTCGGCCTGCCGCTGGGCATCTGGGCGGCGCTGCGCCGCAACGCCTGGCCCGACTACCTGGGCCGCCTGCTGTCCCTGACCGGCCTGTCGTTTCCCGCTTTCGTCTCGGCCATCCTGATGCTGCTGGTGTTCGCCATCCAGCTGCGCTGGTTTCCGGTGATCGGCAGCGGCGGGGCGGGCGACTGGGCTTCGCAGCTGCGCAACCTGGTGCTGCCGGCCTTCAACCTGGGGCTGATCATGATGGCGTACGTCATGCGCGTGACGCGTTCGTCGATGCTGGGCGTGATGGGCGAAGACTACGTCCGCACCGCCCGCGCCAAGGGCGTGCGGCCGGCGCGGCTGATCGTGCGCCACGGCCTGCGCAACGCACTGATTCCCATCGTCACCGTGGTGGGCCTGTATTTCGGCACGCTGATCGGCAACTCGGTGCTGACCGAGATCGTCTTCAACCGCCCCGGCCTGGGCAAGCTGATCCTGGGCGCCCTGAACAGCCGCGATTACACGCTGCTGCAAGGGCTGATGGTGGTGTTCGCGTCCTGCGTGATTGTCGTCAACCTCTTGACCGACCTGGTGTACGGGCTGGTCGATCCCCGGGTGAAATACCAATGAGCGCCGTCGCCACCGCCCCGTCCGCCCGCCCCAACGCCTTGTGGCAGGCCTTGTCCCGCAACCGCCTGTCCTGGGTCGGCATCGGCTTGTTGCTCGTCATCGTGCTGGCCGCCGTGCTGGCGCCCTGGCTGGCGCCGCACGACCCGCTGCAGCAGAACATTGCCTATCGCCTCGAACCGCCGTCGGCCGAATTCTGGCTGGGCACCGACAGCTATGGCCGCGACGTGCTGTCGCGCCTGATCTACGGCGCCCGCGTGTCGCTGCTGGTGGGCTTCGTGGCCATCCTGATCGCCATGTGCATCGGCTCTGCGCTGGGCATCCTGGCCGGCTACGTCGGCGGGCTGGTGGACCAGCTGATCATGGGCCTGGTCGACGTGCTGCTGTCGTTTCCCACGCTGTTGCTGGGCCTGATGGTGGCCGCGATGCTGGGCGCCAGCCTGGAAAACCTGATCATCGCCATCGCCATCACCGAGATCGCGCCGTTCGTGCGGGTGGCGCGGGCCCCCACCATCGCGCTCAAGCAGCGCGACTTCGTCGAAGCGGGCAGGGCGCTGGGCTACGGCCCGCTGCGCCTGATGGGCGTGCACATCCTGCCCAACATGGTGTCCGACGTCGTGGTGCTGGGTTCGCTGTGGATGGCATCCGCCATCCGCACCGAAGCCTCGCTCAGCTTCATCGGGCTGGGCGTGCCGCCGCCTGCGGCCACCTGGGGCAGCATGATCCGCGAAGGCTTCGAGAACATCCTGGACGCCTGGTGGCTGACGGTGTTTCCCAGCGTCGCCATCCTCTTGACCGTGCTGGCGCTCAACCTCTTGGGCGACGCCTTGCGCGACGCCATTGACCCCAAGCTGCGTTCGGAGCGTTCATGACTGCAGAAGCCCCCGTATTGGAACTGCGCGCGCTGCGCACGGAATTCCGCGCTGGCGGCGCCTGGCACGCGGCGGTGCGCGATGTCTCGCTGCAAGTGGGCCGCAACGAAACGCTGGCCGTGGTCGGCGAATCCGGCAGCGGCAAGAGCGTGACCGCGCTGTCGGTGCTGCGCCTGTTGCCCGCTTCCGGCGCCCGCCATGGCGGCGGTCAGGTGCTGCTGGACGGCCAGGACCTGACCGCCCTGTCCGAAAAGCAGATGAGCCGGCTGCGCGGCGAGGCCATCGCCATGATCTTCCAGGAACCGATGACGTCCCTGAACCCCACCATGACGGTGGGCGACCAGATCGCCGAGGCCATCCGGCTGCATCGCAAGCTGTCGTGGAAAGAGGCGAGGCGGCTGGCGCTGGAGGTGCTCGAAGAGGTCAGGATTCCCGCTGCCGCGCGGCGCTTCGACGACTATCCGCACCAGTTCTCGGGCGGCATGCGCCAGCGCGTCATGATCGCGATGGCGCTGGCCTGCAAGCCGCGGGTGCTGCTGGCCGACGAACCCACCACGGCGCTGGACGTCACCATCCAGGCGCAGATCCTGAACCTGCTGTCCGAACTGAAGGCGGCGCACGGCATGGCCGTGCTGTTCATCACCCACAACCTGGGCGTGGTGGCGCAGATCGCCGACCGCGTCGCCGTCATGTATGCGGGCGAAGTGGTCGAGACGGCCGACGTGCAGACGCTGTTCGCGCGGCCCACCCATCCCTATACCGAAGCGCTGCTGCGCGCCATGCCGCGCGTGGACGCCGACAGCCAGGTGCTGGAATCGATTCCGGGCGGCGTACCGGCCATTACGGCGATGCCGGCCGGCTGTGCCTTCGCGCCGCGCTGCCGCCTCAAAGAGGCGCGCTGCGAGGCCCGTCGGCCGGACCTGGCCGGCATCGGCCCGGGTCACCAGGTGCGCTGCGTGGTGCGCGCCGAACCGTACGAGGACAAGGCATGAGCGAGCTGTTGCAGGTGCGCAATCTGGTCAAGCGTTTCGAAAGCGGCGGCGGCTGGCTGGGCGGGCCGCGCCAGACCGTCCGGGCCGTCAACGACGTGTCGTTCAGCGTCGCTCGCGGCCAGTCGTTGGGGCTGGTGGGCGAATCGGGCTGCGGCAAGTCCACCGTGGCGCGCACGCTTTTGCGCCTGATCGAGCCCGACGAAGGCAGCATCGTGTTCGACGGCCACGACATCCGCCAGGCCAGCGCCTCGGCGCTGCGGGCGTTGCGCCAGCGCATCCAGATCGTGTTCCAGGACCCGTACGCCTCGCTCAACCCGCGCCGCACGGTGCGCCAGGCGCTGTCCGAACCCCTGCGCGTGCATCGTCGCGGCACGGCCGCGCAGATCGACGCCAAGATCGAACAGACGATCCAGGAAGTGGGGCTGCCGCTGTCCGCGCTGGACCGCTATCCGCACGAGTTTTCCGGCGGCCAGCGCCAGCGCATCGGCATCGCCCGCGCCCTGGTGCTGGATCCGGAACTGATCGTGGCCGACGAACCCGTGTCGGCGCTGGACGTATCGGTGCAGGCGCAGATCCTGCAATTGCTGGAGCGCCTGAAGCGCGACCGCGGCTTGTCGTTCGTGTTCGTCTCGCACGACCTGGGCGTGGTGCGGCATTTCTGCGATACGGTCTGCGTCATGTACCTGGGCCGCATCATCGAGCGCGGTCCCACCGCGCAGGTGCTGGACCAGCCGCGGCATCCGTACAGCAGGGTGTTGCGCGATTCGTCGCCCGTGCCCGACCCGCAGGCGCGCATCCGGCTGGCCAAAATCGAAGGCGAGATTCCCGCGCCCACCCATCTACCGCCGGGCTGCACCTTTCATCCGCGCTGCGCGCGGGTCCAGGCGGATTGCAAGCAACGGGTGCCGGCGCTGGCGCAGGACGGCGATCGCGCCGCCGCCTGTTTCCATCCCTTGGCGCCGGGCGATACGGTGGCGTAGGGCAGGGCGGCGCCACCCGTCGGCCCCGACTGCCGCACTCCGTGTGACGCGGCCTTGCGTCACACGGGGTGCGGCAGGGCAAAGGCGGCTCAGGCCGCCGCAGGCGCCAGCCGCGCTTCAAATGCCGCTGCGTCTTCCAGCAGCCAGAACACGCGGCCCCGGTTGGTCTCGTAGGCAAAATCGCGCAGCGACTTGCTGGCGGCCAGGTGC
This sequence comes from Achromobacter sp. NCFB-sbj8-Ac1-l, assembly GCF_052695805.1. Classification (NCBI taxonomy): domain Bacteria; kingdom Pseudomonadati; phylum Pseudomonadota; class Betaproteobacteria; order Burkholderiales; family Alcaligenaceae; genus Achromobacter; species Achromobacter sp. NCFB-sbj8-Ac1-l. Next base: position 2,396,734 of record NZ_CP199812.1, read on the forward strand.
GCCGAGATGTCGCCCACCACCGCGCAATGCAGGTGGTAGTTGACGAACTTCTGGATCAGTTCGCCCGCGATGCGGGTGTCGAGGCGGAAGAAATCGGGATGCACGCGGGCGGCCGGCAGCACCAGCCACTCGGCCTCGTGTTCCCACGCGGCGCTGATCAGGTCGTTGGTGTCGTGTCCTGTGGCCAGGACGGGGCCGCTGTCTTGGAACATCAGGGCGCGCTTGCCGCCGATGTTGCGCAGGGTTGGTGGTGAAAATTGAGCGTTCATGTCCGCTAGAATAACGCCCGTCCACCGGAGTCTGCCAACATGATCCTCGCTGCCTGAACACATCGTCCGCTGCCGCGCCTGAACGCCGGCCGCTGCCCGCATCACGTTCATGGAGGCCTCATGCCTGCTCATACTTCGTTCGACCTCATCGCCCACAACCGGGCCGCCTGGGACCAGCTCGCCGTGCAAGACTGCGAATGGTCGCGGCCCGTCACCGCCGATCTCATTGCCGCCGCCCGCCACGGCGATTGGGCCGTGCATCTCACGCCCGGCCCCTTGCCGGCCGGCTGGCTCGACAACGTCACCGGCCTGTCCATCCTGTGCCTGGCGTCCGCCGGCGGCCAGCAGGCGCCGGTGCTGGCCGCGGCCGGCGCCCAGGTCACGGTGTTCGACCTGTCCGAACGCCAGCTGGAACAGGACCGCGCCGTGGCCCGCCGCGACGGCCTGGCGCTGACCTGCGTGCAAGGCGACATGCGCGACCTGTCGGCCTTTGCCGACCAGTCCTTCGATGTCGTTTTCCACCCGATTTCCAACCTGTACGTGCCCGACGTGCGGCCCGTGTGGCGCGAGTGCTTCCGCGTGCTGCGGCCGGGCGGCAGCCTCTTGTCCAGCTTCTACAACCCGGTGGTTTTCGTTGGCGACCGCGATCCGGCGCTGGCCGAGCAGGGCCTGATCCGGCCATTGCACGCACTGCCGTATGCCGATGTCGACGCCCTGGACCCGGCCGCGCTCACCGCCAAGCGGGCTCGCGGCGAAGCGCTGGTGTTCGGCCATACGCTGCAGGACCAGATCGGCGGCCAGCTCGATGCCGGCTTCGTCCTGGCCGGCTTTCACGAAGACCGCCAGCCGCGGCCGCGCTTTGTGATCGACCGCTACCTGCCGACGTTCCTGGCGACGCGCGCGGTGAAACTCACTGGCGCGTGATGTCGTCGATCATCCGTTGCGTCTTGCCGTTCGGAAATTGCAGCACGTAGGCCTCGCGCGGGGACTGCTCGTTCATCCAGCTGCCTGCCAGGGTGCCCAGGCGATCCAGCACGGCATCGGACACGCCTGCCAGCAGCGCTTCCAGCCCCTGGGCGTGCGTGTCGGCGCGCGTGGGGAAGTAGTCGTGCGGACCAGGGCCCCATTGAAAAGGCTGGTTGGTCATGCCGTCCGGGAACAATGCCTGGCCCGAAACCTGCCGGCTGAAGTAGGGGATGTCGTGCTGCTGGTAGGCGCCGTACATGGCTTGCCGAAGCGCGTTCAGCTTGGCGGCATCCTGGCTGCACAGGGTGATGTCGGCGAGTTTGTCGTCCAGCGATTGGGTATGGGTGGTCCCGTCGTACAGGTCGTTCACCGCCTGCAGGGCGCTGGCGTTGAATGATTCAAAGCGCAGATCGCTCAGCACGGTGCGCTGGTCCCCCGTGCTGATGGGGTGATAGCGCAGGTGGAAATCCGGGATCGACGCATGAAACTGAGGCAACCCCTGGCCGGCGGCATCGCGTACGGCCTTCAGGCCCGCCGTTACGCCTTGGCCGAAAGGCTGGTGGTAGCGCGCGTAGAGGTTGTCGTCTTCCCCGTCGGGGGCGTGCCGGTTGTCAAGGTATTGCGTACCGTCCGGACCCACCGTGCGCAGGATGACCAGGCTTTCGATGACTTCACTGCTGGTGTCGGCCGGATGGAACCGGCCCTGGGCCACCGTGCAAGGGCTGCATAGCGGATTGTTGTCGGTCGCTCGCTGGAATGTATCGTTCAATATCATGCTGCGCATGAGGTCGTCGTACTCGGCCCGCGCCGCCACCTGGTCGGAAGGCACGCCATCCGCATCGAGCGGGCCCGGCTGGCGCGACAACAGTTGCGTCGCATAGCCGATGGCTTGCGGCGACAGCGCGAATTCCAGGTCCGTGAAATAGAAGCGGCCGCCGCTGACCATGATGTTCTCGTGGTGCAGGTCGCTGGCGCCGGCCAGCATCAGCGCGCCGATGGCCCGGCCCAGGTCGCCGAACACGCGCGGGGCGTCGGTCGCGTCGATCACATGGTCTTGCGCGTCGCCGTGGGGCAGGAACTGCACGTAGCCATAATCCACGCCCGCTTGCTGCCGCGGCAGAAAGCGGTAGGTCATGGCGTCCGCGCCGGCCATTTCCAGCAGGCTCTGGCGGGGGCCTTGGGCGTCGGGCGCCAGGTGTGCGCCGGAAAGCGCCTCGTCGATGCGCACGTCGCGCGGCTTGTACACGACCTGCCGGTCTGCGCCGAAGCTCAGGATGGCGACGCGGTTGCCCTGCTTGTGGGGGTCGCTGTCGGTCAGCCTGATGCCTTGCAGCTTGCCCGGCGCGTTGTCGCCGAAGAAGCGCGTGCCGATGTCGGCCTTGTCCTGGTCGACCCGGTTCAACAGCGTGTTCAGGCAGGTCACGAAGCCCGCGACTTCGCGTTGCAGATGCACGTTCAGGGCCGGTACGTCCTGATGCAGGCGGGCCAGGCCGCCCAGGCTGTCCAGGGTCGCGATCACCTCGTCTGCGGATTTGCCGTTCAGCCCCTTGACCGTGCTGGCGGGCTGCATCGATTGCGCAAACAGCGCACGCACGATGTATTCCTCGATCCGCGGTGCCAATTGCGAGGCCAGGCGGCCGGCCAGTTCCAGCCGGGCCGTGCCGTCGGCCTGCACCAGGGCAGGCAGCACCTGCCTCAGGGCATCACGCAATGTCGGCACGATGAGCGCGCTGTGGGCACCTTCCGGCAGCTCGCATTCGCCCAGGACATAGTCCAGCGCGGTATCCATGTCCGAGGTCGAGGCGCCGGGCTGCGATGCCAGCTGCAAGGCGGCCATGCGCGTGGCTTCCCAGCCTTCGGCCTGCTGGATCAGCGTGGCAACGCGGCCGGCTGTCAGGGGCTGTATCGGTTCGCGGGCCAGCACGGCATCGGCGGCTTGTGGGCTCAGGCCCTGGCTCAAGGCATCGTGGAAGGCCTGCAGCACTGCCTGCTGCTGCGCGAACAACGGGCCTTCGAGCAGGTTGTCGCCAAACTCGATGACCTGGTCGAGCAACCAGGCCAGCCCGCTGCTCTCGGGCCGCGTGGTCAATGTCGGCGCCTGCGGATTCTGCCTGTCGATGTCGATCTGGTCGCTCGCCGCGCGGTTGGCGGCGATGTTCCTGAATTGGCTGATGTCAAAGCCCATGGCGTGCTCCTCAGGCTGGCATCCAGGCGCCGGGGGCAGGCGCGGCGCCGGCGGTATCGTCGGCCGGCGCCTGCAGCGACGCCTGCCAGCGCAGGGCGTTCTGGGCGAATGCCGCAATGCCGTCCGCCAGGTCCGGCACGGCGGGCTCGGCCAGCGGCCGGCGCGCGCTGAGGATGGCGGTGTCGCCCTGGCGGGTCAGTCCCAGCGTGTAGGGCGAGGCGCCCGCACCATTGGCTTGCAGCATGCGGACATGGACGGCGGCACGGTGCTCGGCGGGCACGTGGCCCAGCGGGGCGAAGATCAGCACGTCGCGGCCCTGCGGATCCACTGCCAGGTTCACCGCCAACCGGCCGTCGATGATCAGCGTGCAGGTGCCGTCCTGCCCCACGGGCAGGGATGGCTGGCCCAAGGCCTGGGCCAGTGCCGCCAGCAGTTCCTCGAAACGTACTTGGGGGTTCATGCGCCTCTCCTGGTGCGATGCGTCGGCCGCCACGGCCGGGATGCCAGGAAAGTGAGTAACGCCCCGTCGCGAATGGTTCCGTCAGCCGGGGCGGCAGCGTCAGCCCGGGATCGGTCGGTCGCTGCTGCCGCGCACCACCAGCGCCGGCGCCAGCCGCACGCTGTCCGGCTTGCCACCCGCGATCTTCTGCAACAGCAGTTCCAGGCCCAGCCGGCCCATCTGGTGCATGGGCGAATGGATGGTGGTCAGGCCGATGGGCAGGGCGCCCGCCAGCGGCGTGTCGTTGTAGCCCACGATGGCCACGTCGCGGCCGGCTTCCAGGCCCTGTTCGCGCGCCGCGCCCATCACGCCCACCGCCAGGAAGTCGTTGACCGCGAAGATGGCGGTCGGGCGGTCGGGGCCGGCCAATAGACGAGCGCCCACGTGGCGGCCCGCGTCGGTGTCGAACGGGCTTTCGATGCGCCAGTGGGCCGGCACGTCCACCCCTTGCCGGGCACAGGCCGCGAAAAAGCCCGCCGAGCGGTCGCGGCCGGTGCTGGCGAACGGCTCGCCCACCATCACCGCAATGCGCCGGTGGCCCATGGCCAGCAGGTGTTCGGCGGCCAGGCGTCCGCCTTCGAGGTCGTCGCAGGTGACGGCGCAATGGGCATCGGCATGGCGGCTGACCAGCACGAAGGGCACGTCCCGCTGGGCCAGTTCGGCCAGCAGGGGATTGGCGGCCGTGCCGTCGTGGCTGTGGGCGTCGCCCAGGATCAGGCCGTCCACGCGCCGCGCCAGCGCCATCTCGATCAGCTTGCGCTGCTTGTCCGGCACGTCCTGGGTGTTGGACACGAAGGTCAGGTAGCCGTGTTCGGCCGCGGCCTCGTCCACGCCTTCGTAGATGGTGGCCAGCACCATGTCCGACAGGCGGGGCACCAGCACGCCGATCGTGCGGCTGCGGCGCGTCTTCAGGCTGGCCGCGTGCGGGTTGGCTTGGTAGTGCAGTTCGGCGGCCAGCGTGCGGATGCGTTTGACGGTGTCGGGCGCGGCGGCGGCGCGTGCGTCGTCCTCGGAACCGTTGAGGACGCGGGACACGGTCGAAACGTTCAAACCGAGCTGCCGCGCCAGGCTTTGCAGCGTGACAGGGCGCGATTTATTCATGGGGCTGGAGGATACACGCTCGAATACCTCTGTTGGGCGTCCCAGGGCAACCTAGGGTTTACACGGTGTCGATTTTTGGATTCCTACCCCTTAGTATTCCGCAACCCAAACGTTTGGGTAAAACGACTGGATTGATTCGCAATGACACCTGACACCCAGAATTCCCGGTTCCGCTACCGGATCTTCACCATGGTCGTGCTGCTGGCACTGATCAACTACATCGACCGCGGCGCCATGTCCTATGCCGCTGCCCACATCACCGGCGAATACGGCCTGGACCGTGGCGACTGGGGCTCGGTGCTGGGCTACTTCGGCTACGGCTACATGGTCGGCGCGTTGTTCGGCGGCATGCTGGCCGACCACTTCGGCCCGCGCAAGGTCTGGATCGTGGCCGGCGTGACCTGGTCCATCTTCGAGATCGCCACCGCCTGGGCGGGCGACTTCGGCCTGGCCTTCCTGGGCGGCTCGGCGCTGGCCGGTTTTGCCACCATCCGCATCCTGTTCGGCGCGGCCGAAGGCCCGGCGTACTCCATCATCAACAAGACCATCGCCAACTGGGCCACCACCCGCGAACGCGGCTTCGTCGTCGGCTTCGGCCTGCTCAGCACGCCGCTGGGCGCCTTGCTGACCGCCCCGGTGGCCGTGGGCCTGCTCAGCCTGACCGGCAGCTGGCGCGCCATGTTCTACATCCTGGGCGCCGCCGGCCTGATCGTGCTGGTGTTCTTCATGCGCATCTTCACCGACCGCCCGGAGACCAACCCGCGCGTGTCCCCGGCGGAATTGCAGGAAATCCAGGCGTCCCGCGCCCAGGCCGCGGCCGGGCAGGACGAAGACGCCCCGGCGCTGCCGTGGTGGAGCTTCTTTCGCAGCAAGACCCTGGTGCTGAACACCCTGGGCTACTTCTCGTTCATGTACGTGAACTTCCTGCTGCTGACCTGGACGCCGAAGTACCTGCAGGACAACTTCGGCTACAGCCTGTCGTCGCTCTGGTACATGGGCATGATTCCCTGGACCGGCGCCTGCGTCACCGTGCTGCTGGGCGGCCGTATTTCCGACCTGCTGTTCAAGCGCACCGGCAGCCTGAAGATCGCCCGCAGCTGGTTCGCCGCCGGCTGCCTGCTGGCCACCACGCTGTGCTTCCTGCTCGTGTCGCAGGCGCAATCGGTGTTCGCCGTGATTGCCCTGATGACGCTGGCCAACGCCCTGAACGCCTTGCCCAACTCGGTCTACTGGGCTGTCGTCATCGACACTGCGCCCGCCAACCGCGTCGGCACTTTCAGCGGCCTGATGCACTTCTTTGCCAACATTGCGTCCATCCTGGCGCCCACGCTGACCGGCTACCTGGCCGCGCGTCACGGCTATTCGGTCATGTTCGTGGCCGCCTCGGTCGCCACCGCGGTCGGCATGTGTGCGATGCTGCAGGTTCGCCCCGGGGTCGGCCCGCGCCTGCCGTCCGCCCCGCGCCAAGGAGCCGTAAGATGAACCCGCAACACCCCCCACGCCCGACCCTGGCCGTCGAGCCCGGCTTCTTCGCCGGCCGCACGCTGGCCGACCTGCAGGACGCCCTGCGCCAGGGCGCGCTCAGCGCCGAAGCCCTGGTGCGCCATGCCGGCGCTGCGATCGACCGCCTGAACCCGCTGCTCAACGCCTTCGTGCACGTCGACATCGACGCCGCCCTGGCCACGGCGCGGGCTCTGGATGACGAACGTGCCCAGGGCCGCGTGCGCGGCCCGCTGCACGGCATTCCCGTCGCCATCAAAGACAACGTCGACACCGCCGACATGCCCACCACCATGGGCGCCGCGCATTTCCTGGGCCACCGGCCCGCGGCCGATGCCGACTGCGTGGCGCTGCTGCGCGCGGCCGGTGCCATCGTCGTCGGCAAGACGCTGACGCACGAATTCGCCTATGGCCCCACCGGCGACCGCAGCGTGCAGGGCGCCTCGCGCAACCCGTGGCGCACCACCCAGATCACGGGCGGCTCCAGTGCCGGCAGCGCCGCGGCGGTGGCGTCCGGCATGGTGCCGGTGGCGCTGGGCACCGATACCGGCGGTTCGGTGCGCGTGCCGTCCGCGCTGTGCGGCCTGGTGGGCTTCAAGCCTACGCATGGCCGCGTGTCGGCGCAAGGGCTGTTCCCGCTGTCGCCCAGCATCGAAGATGCCGGCGTGCTGGCCAACACGGTGCAGGATGCCCAGGCTTTCATGCAGGCCTTGTCCGGCGGCGCCATCGGCGCCTTTGCCGACGCCGCCGATCCGGGCCTGGCCGCGCCGCGCATGATGTGGGTGCCCAACGCGCCGTTCGCCATCGACGATGCGGCGGTCACCGCCTGCGTGCGGGCGGCGGCGCTGCGCTTTCTGGGGTCGCAGGACGACGCCGGCCTGCTGGACGGCGCCGAGGTCACGCGCCATGCCCGCGCGCTGCAAGGCGCGCTGGGCGCCATCCAGCGTTCGGAAGCCTACGCCGTGCATGCCGAACGGGTCGAGGACGAGCCCGAAAAGTTCGACCCCGAAGTCCTGGAACGCCTGCGGGCCTCGCGTCCGGTGCAAGGCTGGGAATACGTGCGCGCCATCAACACCCGGACCCGGCTGCGCGCCGTGTTCGCGGAACTCTTCGAGCGGGTCGATGTGCTGGCATTGCCGACGGTGGCGATCACCGCGCCCGCACTGCAGCAGCGCAGCGTGGCCGGCCCCGGCAGCGCGGGCGTGCGCGAAACCCTGCTGGGCCTGACCAATCCGTGGAACCTGCTGGGCTTGCCGGCCATCGCCTTGCCGGCGGGCTTTGTCGACGGCATGCCCGTGAGCCTGCAACTGGTGGCTGCCGAAGGGTCGGACGCGCGCCTGCTGGCCTTGGCGGCGCAGCGTTGGCAGCGGCCGGCCTGATCCGCCGGCGCCTGATCGTCGGTGCCATTCGGCAGCCGTGGGGCCGCCGATCCCTGCGGGACGTTCTGCCCCTTGGCTGGGCAGAACGCGCTGACCGACCTCAGCCGTTGTCGCCCTCAACCGGGCCGATCGATGTGTCGGTCTTGGTCACGTTGCGCTTGCCGACCAGATTGAACATCTCTTCCTTGCCGTCCGGCCCCGGATCGCGGATCCAGAGCTGGGCGGCCAGGCCGTCCTTGTTGTAGCTGCCGAACCAATCCACCACCCGACCGATGTAGCAGCGCGGGCCGACGTACACGGCCATGTCGCCCACGATTTCGTAGCTGTAGTGGCCGGCACCGAAACTGTAATAGCCTTCGCGCTCGTCCTGGGGCACGCCGTCCGGCATCGGGCACAGCGGTTCTTCGCCGCCGTAGGCCTCGCGCGCCTGGCTGGTGTCGATGCCCTTGAGCGCGCGGGTCAGCCCGGCGTGCAGCGTGTCGTCCAGCGTGCGGGTCGTGCCGCTTTCGTTCTTCTGTTGCTGGGGCACCGACATTCCGTAGCGGTAACGCACCGTCAGCGTCGGCACATCGCCGATGCGGTGCAGCGGCCGCATCAGGTACACGCGGTCCTGCCCGTAGGCGCCCACGCGGTAGGCCACGTAGACCCGGTCACGCAGACGGATCCAGCTTCCTTCCTGGTTGGCGCCGCGGCCATTGATCGTGTAGAGCGACGAGCCGGCGTCGCCATTGGCGTCACCGACGTCGGCGGGCACGAAGCGCGCCCCGTCGCGGCGCCAGGCGCTGACATCCGAAAACAGGCCGGTGCCGCCCACATAGGCATCGATCACCAGGTCGCGCCGGCCGTCGCCGTCCAGGTCCATCAAGGTGTAGCCGACGTTGCCGCCTTCGGCCTCGATGTCGAGGTTCGACGCCTGCAGGGCGCGCCATTCGTCTTCCGTCACGCCCTGCGGCCGCGCCGAAGGAAAGTGCGCGGCGTCGTCGCTGTCCTTGTCGCGCACGTTGGCAAACGCCGTCGTGCCGGCCCTGACCGTCAGGGCCTCCAGCGTCTTTTCCAGCGCGAATTCCGGGTCGTTGGCTCGGGCGGCCTCCACGGCCTGGCGCAGGTCGTCCAGCGCCAGCCGGTCCGTTTCGTCGGGCTGGTAACCCTGTGCCCGGCTCAGTTGTCCCTGCAGGTCGGCCACGCGGCTTTCATAGCGCGCCCGCAGGCAGGCGGCATCGGCGCGGCACAGATCGCGCTGCTTCAACCAACTGCGCTGCGCCTGCCGCAATGCGTCGGCCTGCTGCGGCTGGGCCTTGCGCAGCTTGCCATAGGCCGTGCCCAGCTCGGCATCCAGCGCATACAGGCCCGGATCGGCGCAAATGGCGATTTCGGCCGTCGTGCGGGCGCGGCCACAGTCCATGCCGGCCGCCACCGCGGGCGCGGCAAACGCGGCAAGCGCCAGGGGCAGGGCGGCGAACAGGCAATGCGAGAAACGGCGCATCAAAGGGCAAACTCCTGAAGGGCGAAAAGGGGGCGGCGGCCGCATCGATCAACCCGACGCCATCCGCACACGCAGGCGGCATCGTATCGGAACCGGGATCAGGGTAAATACTAGAACTTGCCTTTGCTTACATTACACTAGAGGGCCTGGTGCACATCGGTGCAGGCGGATCATTGCGCGCCTGCCCCGATCCGCCGCTCTTCCCCCGCCGCGATGATTGATGATCTGGTTCAACTGGGCAAGCTGGTCAGCCTGGGCCTGGCGCTGATGCTGCCGCTGGCCAACCCGCTGACGTCGATGACCCTGCTGCTGTCCCTGGGGCAGCACATTCCCTACAAAGAGCGCGAACGCCAGATCCGGCAGGCCGCCTGTTATGTGGTGGGCATCATGCTGGTGACCTACTACGCGGGCGCCTGGATCATGGCCACCTTCGGCATTTCCATTCCCGGCCTGCGCATCGCGGGCGGCCTGATCGTGGCCAGCATCGGCTTTTCCATGCTGTTCCCGTCCAGTACCGCCACCGACGAACGCGAGGCGGACGTCGCCGCCGACGTGGCGGTGCACCGCCAGGTGCCCAACATTGCCTTCGTGCCGCTGGCGATGCCGGGCACCGCAGGCCCGGGCACCATCGCCATGATCATCAGCGCTGCCTCGACCGTGGGCGGTGAAGCCGCCGGCCAGTACCCCGCCTGGACCATTGCCGCCACGCCCATCATCGTATTCGTGCTGCTGGGCCTGCTGTTCTGGATCTGCCTGCGCTCGGCCGGCCGCATCGTCGCCCTGATCGGCAACAGCGGCGTCGAAGCCATCTCGCGCATCATGGGCTTTTTGCTCGTGTGCATGGCGGTGCAGTTCGTCATCAACGGCGTGCTTGAAATCGTGGCCCAACATGCCGCCGGCGCCTGACGCTTCCAGCCTTGGCCGGCGCTGCCTGCGGGTGCTGGGGCTGGCCGCGCTGAGCCTCGTGATCCTGTTTTCCATGGGGTGGGCCTGCCTGGCCCTGTGGTACCAGGGGCCGTCCGCGGCCTGGGCCAAGGGGCTGCTGATGCTGGCCTGGACGGCGCTGGGCCTGTATGCGCTCTTGCGCCTGTGGCATGGCATCGGCCGGCTGCGGCGCCGGCCCGCGTTGTGGGCCTACGTCGTGGCGCTGGTCCTCCTGGCGCTGTGGTGGCAGGCCATTGCTCCGTCGAATGACCGCGTCTGGGCCGACGATGTCGCCAAGACGCTGCGCGGCACGGTTGCCGGCAATATCGTCACGCTGGACAACGTGCGCGACTTCAAGTGGCGTTCGGACACCGACTACACCCCGCGCTGGGAAACCCGCGTCTACGACCTGAACGACCTGCAATCGGTGGACATGGTGCTGTCGTACTGGGACGGTCCGGCCATCGCCCACACACTGGTGTCGTTCGGCTTTGCCGACGGCCGCCACCTGGTGTTCTCGGTCGAGATCCGCAAAGAGCGCGGCGAACAATTCTCGGAACTGGGCGGCTTTTTCAAGAAGTTCGAACTGAGCGTGGTGGCCGCCGACGAGCGCGACGTGCTCTACGTGCGCGCCGGGCCCCGGGCCGAGAACGTCTACATCTACCCCGTCAAGATGCCGGTCGCGGACATGCGCGAGCTGTTCCTGTCGTACCTGCGCACCGCCAACGACCTGGCCGACACCCCGCGCTTCTATCACACCGTCACCGCCAACTGCACCACGCTGGTCTACCGCATGGTGCGCGCCATCGTGCCGGGGCTGCCGCTGGACTATCGCATCCTGCTGTCGGGTTACCTGCCCGAATACCTGTACGACCAGGGCGGGCTGGACACCCGCCTGCCGCTGCAGACGCTGCGCGAACGCGGCTTCGTCGGCATCCCGCCGATCCTGGGCGAGGACTCGATCGGTTTTTCGAAGACCATCCGTCGCCACCTGCGCGCCGGCCAGGCCGAGGGGGCGCCGTGATACCGGGCCGCGCCGTGCTGCTGTCGCTGCTGCTGGGGCTGCTCGTGTTCCTGCTGATGCGTGCACCGGGCGTGCGGCTGTATGACTACATCGCCACGCGCCTGCGGGGCGGTCAAGCCGTCAAGCCCGTGGCCCAGGCGCAGACGGCCGAGACGCCCGCCGCGTCCGCCAGCCAGGCCCCTGGCGGCCAGGTGCGTCAGCCGGGGTAGGCTGTCGGCGCAGGGCTGGTCACGTGGGTCTTTCGCAAACTCAGCCCGGTGCCCCATCAGCCCGGATAGCGTCGCGCCAGGCCCTGGCCCAGCAGCGAAATCACCGGTGGCGCCACAAAGGCCCACAGGCCGATGCCGGCGTGCAGCAACGCCGCCGCGCCGCAGCCCACCGCAAATGCCAGCACCGCCCGGCTCATCCGCGCCATGCGGCGCTTGCCCGCCTCGTCGCATTCGCCGCGCGCGACGTCCGCCAGGTCCAGCATGATCTGCGTGGTGGTGCCCGTCATCAGCGTCGACGGCGGGGCCGCGCTCAAATGCACCCGATGCACCGCGTTCTGGATCGACATCGCCAGCACCATCGTCATGCCGGTGGCGAACAGCCCCCAGGTGTCGCCCACCGGAAACGGCCCCCAGGTCAGCGCTATCGCCGCCGCTACGCCCAACAGCAGCGTCTTCATCGACAGCAGCCACATGAACGCCGGCCGCCCGGCATCGCGCCGCGACTGGCCATACAGCCGCGCCAGGAACACCCCCAGGCAGAACACCGGCAACGCCGCCAGCTTGGTCCACGCGCCGGACGCGCCGTTGCCCAGCGCATAGCCGATCGTCACGAAGTTGCCCGTCACGTGCGCCGAGAACAGGCCGTGCAAGGCAATGAACCCCAGGGTATCGACATAGCCGCCGTTCAGGCTCAGCAGCAAGGGCAGGCGTTCATCGGTGGGGGCGGCGGGGGAGGGCATGGGTTGTTCCGATAGCGTGTCTACGGGCGGCGCGGACGACAGCATGCCGTCGTTCGCGAATAGGCGCGGTTTCAGCGGCTCGAATCGCTTCCGTTGTCGTGCCTATGACCCGGGTCTTTTTCACGGCGTGTTCCAATCGTTGCAGCGGTAAAGTGATTTGCCCTGTCGGGTGTCACGGTGAGGCTTGGCAGAGCATACCCGACGAGGCGCCTGCGCTAAGATGGCGGCCGCCGCAGCAGCCACCGGCAGATATCCAACGACTTGAAGGAAGCCGGTTGAAAATCGTTTTGATGAGGCATGGACAGCCCGATGTCGACAGGCGTGCCAGGCTCAATGCCGCGCAGTTCGGCGATTGGGTGAAGGCATACGATGTGGCGGGCATCGATACGGCGTCTCGGCCTTCGCAGGCTGCCATCGATCTAGCGGCCGAATGTGCCATCACCGTGTGCAGCAATCTCGCCCGCTCCCAGGAATCCGCCAGGCTGCTGGGCGCCAGGCGTATCGTCGCCGCGGACCGTCTGTTTCGCGAGATGGAGATGCCCCACGCCGCATGGCGTTTTCCCAGGACCGGGCTATCGCTGTGGCTGGTCTTTTTCAGGCTGGCCTGGCTGATGGGGTACGCGGGCGATATCGAATCTTTCAAAGCGGCCAGACGCAGGGCGCATACCTGCGCAGAGCGACTGGCAGCGATGGCGGCTTCGGAGGGCGGCGTGCTGTTTGTGGGGCATGGCTCGCTCAACTGGTTCATCGCCAGGCGCCTCAAGAAAATGGGCTGGCAGTCGTCGGATGCGTCCCCCAGACGGTATTGGGAATTCGCCGTCTTTCACCGCTGACGGGCAAGGCGCGCTGCTTCCCGATTGCTGTTTCGTCGTGTTTCCAAGCGCCACCAGGCGCTACCATGTTTGCGTAGCCGTTGGTAGACTGCGCAAACGGGTGTGGCGCCCGCTGCGGTGGCGCCCTCTGCGCCGCCACGCCCTTGCACGGAGAGCAAATCATGAGCACTTGGGAACTGGCCAGTACCGTCGCCGCCTTGGCCGCGGTCGCGGGCGGCGTGCTGATGCATTATCCCGGCGCGGTTCTGTACGACATGGTGGCCACGCGCCTGCGGCGCCAGCCGTCTGCCCGGCCTGGCGTGGCCCAACCCAAGCCGGCCCCTCGGGCGGGCAGGGCCCAGCCCGTGCCCGCGGCCAGGTTGCATAACCTGGCGCAATAATCCGCGGGCCGCGCATCGGCGGCCTCTGGATTGCGGCCTCTGGCATAAGATGCCACGAACAAAAAAGCCTTGGACGCGAGTCCAAGGCTTTTTTGTCTGGAATGTGGTGGAGCGGAGGAGGATCGAACTCCCGACCTTCGCATTGCGAACGCGACGCTCTCCCAGCTGAGCTACCGCCCCAATCAAGCAAGACCAAAACTATACAGGAATATTTACAGGCCGCGCAAGCAGGCGGCCTGCGAAATCTGCCTTCAATCAAACGCCAGTGTCGCCACCACCGGCGCGTGGTCCGACGGCTGCTCGTTGCGCCGCGGTTCCTTGTCGATCACGCAGGCGATGCAGCGCTTGACCAGCGGGGCCGACAGCAGGATGTGGTCGATGCGCAGGCCGGCATTGCGGCGAAAGGCGAACTGGCGGTAGTCCCACCAGGAAAACGATTTTTCGGGCTGGTCGAACAGGCGGAAGGAGTCGGCCAGGCCCAGGTCGATCAACTGGTTCAGCGCCTGGCGTTCTGGTTCGGACACCAGCACCTGGCCTTCCCACTTTTCGGGGTTGTGCACGTCTTCATCGGCTGGGGCGACGTTGTAGTCGCCCAGCACGGCCAGGCGCGGGTATTGCTTGATCTCGTCGGCCAGCCAGGCGCGCATGGCCTCGAACCATTCCAGCTTGTAGGCGTACTTGTCCGAGCCGACCGCCTGGCCGTTGGGGCAGTACGCGCAGACGACGCGCACGTCGCCCTCGGGGCTGGGGAAGGTCAGCGCCAGCACGCGCTGCTGCGGGTCTTCGTAGCCGGGGATATTGCGCACCATGGACGTGCCCGGCATGCGCGAGACGATGGCCACGCCGTTGTACGTCTTCTGGCCGGCCCAGACGGCGTGGTAGCCCGCCTCCTTGAAAGCGGCTTCGGGGAACTTGTCGTCGGTCAGCTTCAGTTCCTGGATGCACAGCACATCGACAGGGTTGGCGGCCAGCCAATCCTGGACTTGCGGCAGGCGCACGTTGAGGGAATTGACGTTCCAGGTGGCTAATTTCATGTTTCTTGTTGATCGCTTCGGTGTTGCGGGAGGGCGGGCTGCGGGGCCGCGCCAGGAAAATCTGGCCGCGTGCGCGCTGCGCGCCAGGCGATGCGCCGGGACAGGGCAGATGATACCGCGCGTGGGATTGTCTGCCGCCGCCATGGGCGCATGCCGAGACGGCCGTGGGCGAGCGGCCTGGGCGGGTACGGCGGGCGGCCATCGCACCTCGGTGCCGAGGCGACTGGATCGAAAAATGGAAAAGTGTGTTCGAATAAATGGAACTTTGTCAGAATATGGGTCCGGCCCCAATTTCTTCGTTGAAGCCCATGAGACGCTGTCGCTTTGACTTCCGAGGCGCTTGCCGCGCCGCTCGCACCCAATGGCGCCCCTTCGTGCTGGGGATCTTGATGGTATTTCTGGTCACGCTGACCGGGTATCTCTATCTGCACGGTTCCGAACGCGCCGAACGTGCCGCGCTGGCGATCGGCGGCACATTCATCGGTATGCTGTGCGTGGCGTGGTGGGTCTGCCGGCGCTGAACGGCCGCCCGAACCTATCCTTTCACCAAGCCCCCATCCACGATCAGGTTCTGTCCCGTCACCGCGCGCGACCACGGGCTGGCGAAGAACAGCACCGCGTCCGCGAACTGTTCTGGCGTGGTCACTTCACGCAGCGGCGTGCCTGCGGCGATCAGGTCGAACACGGCTTCGGGGGTGGCGGCCGATGCGTCGGTGGTGCGCAAGAGGCCGCCGGACACCATGTTGACGGTGATGCCGTCGGCGCCCAGTTCGTGCGACAGGGTGCGGGTAAAGGCCAGCAGCGCCGCCTTGGCGGCGGTGTAGTCGTGGTACGGCACCACCGGGTTCTGGACCAGGTTGGTGCCCACGTTGATGATCCTGCCGCCGCCGGCCGCGCGCATCAGCGGCAGCACGGCCTGGGTGGTGTTCAGGGCCGCGCGCACGCTGCCTTCAAGCTGCGCCTGCATCTGCGCCCAGTTCAGCGTGTCGGCATGCGGACGGGCGTCGCCGTTGAACTGGAAGGCGGGCAGGGCGTTGTTGATCACGGTGCCGATGGGGCGGCCGAAGTGCTGGCTGGCGCGGGCCACCATCGCGGCCACGGCCTCGGCGTCGCGCACGTCGGCCTGCACCGCCAGGGCGCGGTCGGGGGCGCTCGCGGCCAGTTCGCGCGCCTGGGCCTCGCTGTGCAGATAGTTGATGACTACCTGCGCACCCTCGCGCAGGAAGGCGCGGGCAATGGCCGCGCCCAGGCCGCGGCTGGCGCCGGTGACAAGGACGAGTTGCTGGTTCAGGTTCAAGACGGGACGTTGCATGGGGGATTCATGGCGCGGCAGGCGCCGCGCTTCGGATTCAGGAAAACGATCGCTGGCCGGCGGCGTGGCCGGGCAAGCGTCGAAGGCGCAGTGGCGCCGGTTCAGTGTTCCGAGCCGCTGTTGAGCATGCGGCTGCGGGCCTTTTCGATATGGGCCAGCATGATGTGGCGGGCGCCGTCGGCGTCCTGCTGCTGGATCAGGCGGTAGATCTGGCGGTGTTCGTCGATGGCGGCGCGGGTGCGCTTCCAGGGTTCGCTGTGCACCAGGTGGCGCATCATGTTGACGGCATGGCTGACGTCGTATTCCAGGGATTTGAGCACCTGCACGAAGCGCTGGTTGCCGGTGGCCGCGGCGATGGCCCGGTGAAAGCCATAGTCGTGGTGGTGGGCGATGGCGCCGGACGCGTCCGCGGCTTCATAGCCGGTCAGCATGCGGTCCATTTCGCGCAGGTCGTCGTCGGTGCGGCGCAGCGCGGCCAGGTAGGCGCATTCGGGTTCGATCACGCGGCGCAGTTCCAGCCCTTCCAGGATGTGGCCCACGCGGCGGGCGGGGTCCACGGCGGGCATGCCGCCCATCAGGTCGGGCTTGGCGCGCACGTAGCTGCCGGACCCGCGCACGGATTCCACCAACTGGTCTTCGCGCAGCCGGTCCAACGCCTGGCGCACCACGGGGCGCGACACTTCGAACAGGGCGGCCAGTTCCAGTTCGGTGGGCAGCTTGGCGCCCGGGCCGATCTTGCCGGTGGCGATGGCGTAGAACAGGCTTTCATAGACGCGCTCGGCAAAGCGTTCGGCCCGCACGTAGCCCAGGCCCGAGGCCACTTCGGCCAGCACATCCAGTTCAGGCCGCGGCCGGCTGGCCGCGATCAGCAGCTTGTCCAGCTGCGGGTCACGCACATTGCTCATCGCCTTCGCTCCACCGGCGGACCGGTCGGGTTTGTTATTCGTCATGACAAATCAGGGGGGCGGCAAGATAGTGGGCAATGCATTGCGATACCTAGGGATTTCCCGAAGGCGGCCCAAATTATCCTGAAGCTTGGGACGAAAGGTGTCAATTGAATTGACAAGTCAGGGAGGGCTCCCGTACCTTGGCTGGATACCGACACCCCGGCCATACGGCCCACACTTTACTCCGCACATCGTGACTCAGAAGAACTTTATCGCCAACCAATGGGTGGCTGCCGCCACCGGTGAAACCATTCCCGTCCTGAACCCGTCCGATGGCAAGCCGTTCGAGGCCATCGCGCGTTCGGGCGAGGCGGACGTGGACCGCGCCGTGACGGCCGCGCGCGAGGCCTTCGAAGGCGAGTGGGGCCAGATGGCGCCGGCCGCCCGCAGCCGCCTGCTGATGCGCATTGCCTTCGCGCTGCTGGACCGCCAGGAAGAACTGGCGCAGATCGAGTCGGCCGACACCGGCAAGCCGATCAAGCAGGCCCGCGCCGACGCGGCCGCCGTGGCGCGTTATTTCGAGTTCTATGCCGGTGCGGTCGACAAGCTGCACGGCGAAACCATTCCCTACACCCCCGGCTTCACCGTGCTGACCGTGCGCGAGGCGCATGGCGTCACCGGCCACATCGTGCCGTGGAACTATCCGCTGCAGATCTTCGGCCGCAGCGTCGGCGCCGCCCTGGCGGCGGGCAACGCCTGCGTCGTCAAGCCGGCCGAAGACGCCTGCCTGTCGCTGCTCAAGGTGGCCGAGATCGCCGCCGAAGCGGGCCTGCCGGCCGGCGCGCTGAACATCTGCACGGGCTACGGCCACGAAGCCGGCGCGGCGCTGTCGGCGCACCCGGGCATCGACCACATCTCGTTCACCGGTTCGCCGCAGACGGGCAAGATGGTGGCGCACGCCGCCGCCGACAACCACGTGCCGGTCACGCTGGAACTGGGTGGCAAGTCGCCGCAGATCGTGTTCGACGATGCCGACCTGGATGCCGCCATGCCGGTGCTGCTGGCCGCCATCATCCAGAACGCCGGCCAGACCTGCTCGGCCGGCAGCCGCGTGCTGATCCAGCGCGGCGTGTACGAAAAGGTGCTGACCCGCCTGGGCGAGGCCTTCTCGGCCACCGTCACCGGCCCGGCCGCGCAGGACCTGGACGTGGGCCCGCTGATCAGCGCCCGCCAGCACGACCGCGTGCGCGGCTTCCTGGCCGAGGCCGAAGCCGAAGGCCTGAAGGTCGCCGCGCGCGGCAAGCTCAAGGACGGCACGCCGGATTCCGGCTTCTACCAGCCGCCCGTGCTGTTCCGCGACGTGCCGCCCAAGAGCCGCCTGGCGCAGGAAGAAGTGTTCGGCCCGGTGCTGGCGGCCATGGTGTTCGACACCGAGGAAGAGGCGCTGGAAATCGCCAACGGCACGCTGTACGGCCTGGTGGCCGGCGTATGGACGCGCGACGGCGCCCGCCAGCTGCGCCTGGCGCGCAAGCTGCGCGCGGGGCAGGTGTTCGTCAACAACTACGGCGCCGGCGGCGGCGTGGAGCTGCCCTTCGGCGGGTCGCGCCAATCGGGCTACGGCCGCGAAAAGGGCTTCGAGGCGCTGTACGGCTTCACCACCCTGAAGACCATCGCCATTCGCCACTGATCCGGCGGCAACCGGGCGCCGCGCCCCGCCCGGGGCGGGCGTCCGGTGGCAAAATATCGGTTAACTTTGATGTTTTGCCAGGGGCGCCACGCCCCGTATCCAGGATCAGCATGTTCACCGGTATTGTCCAAGGCACCGCGAAGATCGCGAACATCGCGGACCGCGAAGGCCTGCGCACGTTTACGCTGCAATTTCCCGAAGGCTTCTGCCAGGACCTGGCCATCGGCGCCAGCGTCTCGACCGACGGCGTCTGCCTGACCGTCACCGACATCCTCGACGCCAACCAGGCCACCTTCGATGTCATGCTGCAAAGCCTGGCCATCACCACCCTGGGCAGCTACCGGGAAGGCGATCGCGCCAACGTCGAGCGCGCCGCCAAGGATGGCGCCGAGATCGGCGGCCACCCGCTGTCCGGCCACGTCGATTTCACCTCGGAAGTCGTGATGGTGAAGTCGTCGGACACCAACCGGCTGATGCGTTTTTCCATCCCCGAGGCATTCCGCAAGTACGTCTTTGCCAAGGGCTACATCGCCATCAACGGCGCCAGCCTGACGGTATCGGAAGTGAACCGCGCCGAAGGCTGGTTCGAAGTCTGGCTGATCCCCGAAACCCGCCGCATGACGGTGTTCGAAGACAAGCAGGTGGGCGACTCGGTCAATATCGAAATCGAACGCAGCACCCAGGTGGTGGTGGACACCGTGCGCGAAACGGTCCAGGAAAGCCTGGGCCGCCTGCAGCCGCTGCTGGAAGCCATCCTGAAAGAAAAAGGGCTGACGCTCGAAGATTTCGTCAGCCCCCAGGGCAAGCTCAAGTAACGCTGGCCATGCGCGGGGCGGCGGCCGTCGTGCCGCTTGCCGCGTCATTCGCGCCTATTCGCGCCCATTCGTTCACTCGGTAAACGCGCGCCCCAGCGGCTTGACGCGGATGCCCGGCTGCAGCCGGGTCCAGGGCAGGTCGGCAGGGTCGGCCTGCATCGGGCCGGGGGCCTTGGCCACCAGCACCTCGTGCGCGATCGGCTGGAAGTCGGCGCGAAAGTGCACCGAACTCTTCACCACCAGGATGGCCATTTCCTCGGGCTGCACGCCGCCCACGCGGAACAGGTTGCGGTCCAGCATCTGGGTCTTGGTGGCGCTGACCACCACGCGCACGCCGCCCAGCCGCAGGCCGGCCACGGCTTCCAGGTCCACGTCCATGCCATGCATCATCGGGCCGTCATAGCGCAGCTTGCCGGGTGACAGCGTTTCCACCACGAAGTCGCCCTCGAAGGGCGCATCGCCGGCCACGCCGGACTGGCCGCCCAGCCGCAGCCGCACCGTGTTGCCCACGCCCGCGGCGGTGGCCTGGCGCACGGCCTCGGGGTCGCAGATCAGCCCCAGCGCCGCGTTCTGTGCATCGGCCTCGACCAGCGCGCGCAGCATGCCGGTGGTGTTGGCGTCGCCGCCCGCACCGGGGTTGTCCTGCGTGTCGGCGATGACCACGGGCCGCGATGCGCCCGCCGCCAGGGCCTGCGCGCGCTTGACGGCGTCGGCTGGCGCCAGGAAGTCGGGCGACCACTGCGGCTCCAGTGCCAGCACGCGCTGGTACAGCGCTTCGGTCACGCGTTCGACCGCGGCGGCGTCGGTGCCATAGGCCCAGACCACCGGCCCGCATTCGGGAAAGTCCGCCGCTGGAAAGCCCGGCGCGAACGAGATGGACGCGACGCCCGGCGTCTGTTCCAGGCGTTCCAGTTCTTCGTACACGCCCTGCGAGGGCTGCAGCAGCGTGCACATGCCATTGATGGGAATCAGGAAGGGCAGGCGCCGCTCGGCCCGCACCCAGCGGTCGCCCGCCTGGAGGCGCGCGGCCAGCAGGCGCGCGGTGTGCTCGCCGGTATCGGCCATGTCCACGTGCGGGTAGGTGCGAAACGCCGCCAGGCCATCGGCCTCTTGCAGCATCTGGGCCGTGACGTTGGCGTGCAGGTCCAGGCTGGCCACCACCGGCAGATCGGGGCCGGCCACGGCGCGCACGCGCGCCAGCAGTTCGCCTTCGCCGTCGTCCAGGTGCTCGGCCACCATGGCGCCGTGCAGGTCCAGGTAGATGGCGTCGTAGCCGCCGGCGCGCGCGGCCTCGACGATCTCGCCGGCGATGCGCTCATAGGCGTCGCGGGTGACGTGGGCCGACGGGCTGGCGCCCGCCCAGATCACCGTGCTGACGGTATGGCCGTCGGCCAGCACGGCGTTGATGAAGCCGCCCGCGGGGATGTTGACCTCGCGCAGCGCCAGCATGTCTTGCCCGCGCACCATGGCGGGAAAGCCCTCGCCGCGCACGAAGTTCTCGTAGGCGGCCTTGGACGGCGCGAAGGTATTGGTTTCGTGCTGGAAGCCAGCCACCAGGATATGCATGATCGATTCCTTGGTTCGTCAGGCGCGCGCGGGCGCGGATTGCGGAGGACGGTTCACGAGCAGCAGCAGGGCCCCGGCCACCAGCAACGCGGAGATCACGTACAGGCCGCCGGCCAGGCTGCCGGTGGCCTGTTTGGACCAGCCGATGATGGATGGGCTGAGAAAGCCGCCCAGCAGGCCGATGCTGTTGATCAACGCGATGCCGCCGGCCGCGGCCTCGCCTTGCAGGTACTGCGACGGGATGGCCCAGAATACCGTGTATGCCGCCCACATGAACCCCGTGGCCAGCGTGATGGCCGTCAGGGATAGCGCGAATTGCGTCGGCGCGGCGGTGGCCACGCACAGGGCGATGCCGGCCAGCAGGGCGGGCGCCAGCGTGTGCCAGCGGCGCTCGCGGCGGCGGTCCGAACTGCGCGCGAACGCCAGCATGAAGATGGCCGCGGCGATGTACGGAATCGCCGAATACAGGCCGATCTCCATGGTGTCCTGCACGCCCGCCAGCTTGAGCAGGGTGGGCAGCCAGAAGCTCACGGCGTAGATGCCGCAGATCAGGCAGAAGTAGGTCAGCGCCATGCCGTAGATGGCCGGGTCGCGCAGCACCTGGGCAAAGGCGTGCTTCTTGTGCGCGCCGCGGCTTTCCAGGTCGGCGGCCAAGAGGGCCTTTTCGTCGGCGCTGAGCCAGCGGGCGTCGGCCGGCTTGTCGTCCAGGAAGCGAAAGGCGATGACGCCCAGCAGCACGCAAGGCAGGCCTTCGAGCAGGAACATCCATTGCCAGCCGTCCAGCCCGTGCGCGCCGGAAAACGCCGTCATGATCCAGGCCGATACCGGGCCGCCGACGATGCCGCCAATGGGCCCGGCCAGCATCACCACGGCCATCACGCCGGCCATGCGCGACTGCGAATACCAGTAGGTCAGGTAGAAGATCATGCCGGGCGCGAAGCCGGCTTCGAACACGCCCAGCATGAAGCGCAGGACGTAGAAGCTCCATTCGCCCTGCACGAACAGCATCGAGGCCGACGTCAGGCCCCACAGCACCATGATGCGGCTGATGGTGCGGCGCGCGCCGATGCGCGTCAGCAGCAGGTTGCTGGGCACCTCGAACATGACGTAGCCCAGGAAGAAGATGCCGGCGCCCAGGCCGTAGACGGCATCCGAAATGCCGATGTCCTGCTGCATCTGCAACTTGGCAAAGCCGATGTTGATGCGGTCCAGGTAGGCGAACACATAACAGAGCAGCAGGAACGGCAGCAGGCGCCAGGTGATCTTGCGGTAGAGGGGTGCCAGGCGCGGATCGGCGCCTGGCGTGGCCTGATGGGGCATTGTCGAGTCTCCTCGCGCGGGTCTGCGCCCGCGGCGGCTGAAATGGGGGGCCGGTCCCGGGGCGGGTCCGCGCGGCGTCCATACTGCGAGAGCCGGGTGTTCGAAACAATGACCAGGGTGATAAATTATCGTTGCCTTGAAGGCAACACAGCAGGCAACACAGCAGGCAACACAGCAGGCAACACAGCAGCCGGCGCGCCAGGCCAGGCCGTGGGCAACACGACGGGCGGCTCGACACACAACCAGGAAAACCAGACGCAGCGCAGGACGGTTGCGCGGCAGGGACGGCATGCGCGCTGTTGCGGGCCGCGCCGGTCGCGACGCGTCGGACGGGGAAGCACCATGCAGGAAATCAGCCAGACGCGACTGAAATACTTCAACGAGGTCGTCGCCTGCGGTTCGATCCGCGGGGCGGCGGACAAGCTGGGCACCGCGCCGTCGGTCATCAGCCGCCAGATCCAGCTGCTGGAAAAAGAGCTGGGCGTGGCGCTGTTCGAGCGGCGATCGCGCGGGCTCACGCCTACCGAGGCCGCCGACATGCTGCTGGAATACCACCGCGGCTGCCGCGCACAGCAGGAGCACCTGAATACGCGGCTGCAGGAATTGCGCGGCATGCGGCGCGGCAATGTGCACCTGATGATCAGCGAAGGCTTCATCGACAGCCTGATGGAACACGTGGTGGGGCCGTTCTGCATCGAGCACCCGCAGATCAACATCAGCGTCAACGTGGGGTCGGTGAACGAGGTGGTCGAGGCGGTGGCCACCGATGCCGCGCATATCGGCCTGGCCTACAACCCGCCGGTGGACCCGCGGCTGCGCTGCCGCGTCAGCCGCAAGCATCCCGTGTGCCTGCTGGCGGCGCGCGGCCATGCCCTGGCGCGGCACCGCGCGCCGCTGACCATCGCGGACATCCTGCCGTATCCGTTCGCGCTGATGTCGGCGCCCTATGGCCTGCGCCAGGCGGTGGACCTGCTGGAATTCACCGAGCGCATTCACCTGACGCCCAGCCTGACCACCAATTCGCTGCGTGTGCTCAAGCAATACGCCATCAGTGGCGCGGGCGTGACGCTGATGCCCAACCTGGGCGTGCACCACGAACTGGCCAGCGGCCAACTGGTGGCGTTGCCGATTGCGCATCCGATCCTGAGCGCACCCGAATGCCAGGCACTGCTGCGGCTGGGGCGCCCGTTGTCGTCGGCGGCGCTGGATGTGATGCGGCGCATCGAGCAGCGCCTGCCTGCTTTTGCGGCGCCGTAGCACGACATGCCGTACTACGGCCATGGGAGCGGCCGGGCAGGAAGCCGGGCGGCGTCAGTCTTGCTGGCGCGGCCGGACCTGCCGCCAGATGTCCGCCGGCATCAGGTTGGCCAGCCATTGCTGGCGCTGGCGCAGGATGTCGTCGGCGTAGGTGGACCCGAGCACCTGGCAGAAATCGCTTTCGATGGCACCGGTGAGCGCCGAGGTGATGCGGGCACACCAGGCGGGATCGTCGTACAGCGCGGTGTGCACACCGATGACGACGGTGCGCAGGGCCTCGAGCTGGGCCTGGCTTTGCAGCAGCGCGATGTGCATTTTCTGGACGGTTTCGGCCAGCGTCAGCAGCAGGTCGTGTTCTATTTTTTTCAAGCGGTGTCTCCCCTTGCACCCCCAGGGGCAGGAGCGCCGCGGGCGGGTACTGGAGATCATGGGCCGGCGCACCGGGGGCCAGGAATCAGAACTTTCTGAAAAGTGTCCGCTCGTCCGAGGGGGCGTGGATGCGGTTGCCGTCGGTCAGGTGGAAAATAATGTATATCCAGCATTCATGCGCTTTTTGGGGCATTTTTTTGCTGTAGGTCAATGAATACGCCACTTTCATTCCGAGAAAACCGTGTGACGGGCATTTCAGGGCAGTGTCAGCTACAATGAAGGCACTTTCGGAGGTTTCTATGTCGGTCATATCCGATATCAAAATACGCCCCCTGGAGCGCGGCGACCTGCACTTCGTGCACAAGATCAACAACAACGACGTCATCATGCGTTATTGGTTCGAAGAGCCCTACGAGGCCTACGACGAACTGGTCGCCCTCTATGACCGCCACTTGCACGACCAGAACGAGCGGCGCTTCATCATCGAGCACGACACCGGCCAGCCCGCGGGCCTGGTCGAACTGGTGGAAATCGATTACATCCACCGCCGCGCCGAATTCCAGATCATCATCGCGCCCAGCTACCAGGGCCGGGGCTACGCCAAGGCCGCGACCCGCATCGCGGTGGGCTATGCGTTCCGCGTGCTGAACCTGCACAAGGTCTACCTGGTCGTCGACAAGGACAACACCGCCGCCGTACACGTTTACGAGCGCTGCGGCTTCCAGATCGAAGGGCTGCTCAAGGAAGAGTTCTTTTCCAACGGCATGTACCGCGATGCCTACCGCATGGCGCTGCTGCAGCACGACCACTTGCGCGACGTGGGGCCGGGCGCACCCGATGCGCCGGTGCTGCGCGACTGGCCGCAGGAAGAGCAGACGGGCTGACGGCCGGCCCCAACGCAAACGCCCTGGAGGTCTCCCTCCAGGGCGTTTTGCATGGCGACGGCCGTGGCGCGCGGGATCAGGCCGCCTGCGGCGCGGCGCGCAGCAGGCGCAGGCCGTTGGCCACCACCAGCAGGCTGGCGCCCACGTCGGCGAACACCGCCATCCACAGGGTCGCGTTGCCGGTCATCGCCAGCGCCAGGAACACCACCTTGATGCCCAGCGCCAACACGATGTTCTGGATCAGCACGCGGTGGGTGGCACGCGACAGCCGCAGGAAGGTGCCGATCTTGCGCAGGTCGTCGTCCATCAGGGCCACGTCGGCCGTTTCGATGGCGGTGCCGGTGCCGGCCGCGCCCATGGCGAAGCCGATGTCGGCGCGGGCCAGCGCGGGGGCGTCGTTGATGCCGTCGCCCACCATGCCGACCTTGCCCGCAGGCGCCAGCTTGCTTTCGATGGCGGCCAGCTTGTCTTCGGGCAATTGGTCGCCGCGGGCTTCGTCGATGCCTACCTGGCGGGCAATCGCCTGGGCGGTGGGCGTGTTGTCGCCCGTCAGCATCAGCGTGCGCACGCCCAGTGCGTGCAGGTCGGCAATGGCGGCGGCGCTGGTGGGCTTGACCGTGTCGGCCACGGCCGCCACCGCCAGCACGCGGCTGCCGTCGGTCAGGGCGATGGCGCTCTTGCCCTGGCGTTCCAGCTCGTCCACACGGGCTTCCAGCTTGGGGCTGGACACGCCCAGCTCGCGCATCAGGCGGCGGTTGCCCAGCTGGAATTGCACGCCGTCCACGCGGCCGCTGACGCCGCGGCCGGGCAGGGCGCTGAAGTCGTCGACTTCCAGCAGGGGCTTGCCGGCTTCGCGCGCCGCGTTGGCCACGGCCAGCGACACCGGGTGGTCCGAACGCGCAGCCAGACTGGCGGCAATCAGCGCAGCGGGCTGGCGCGTCTGGTCGGACACGTCCCAATCCAGCAGGTCCGTCTGCACGGGCTTGCCGTGGGTCAGCGTGCCGGTCTTGTCCAACGCCAGCCATTTCAGGTTGCGGCCTTCTTCGAGGTAGACGCCGCCCTTGACCAGGATGCCGCGGCGCGACGCCGCGGTCAGGCCGCTGACGATGCTGACCGGTGTGGAAATCACCAGGGCGCAGGGGCAGGCGATGATCAGCAGCGCCAGCGCGCGGTAGATCGCGTCGAACCAGGGCTGGCCCCAGAACAGCGGCGGCAGCACCGCCACCAGCAGCGCCACGCCGACCACGGCCGGCGTGTAGATGCGCGAGAAGCGGTCGATGAAGCGCTGGGTCGGGGCGCGCGCCCCCTGGGCCTGTTCGACGGCGTGGATGATGCGCGCCAGCGTGGTGTTGCCCGCCGCGGCGGTGACACGGTAGTCGAACGAACCGGCGGCGTTGACGGTGGCAGCGTAGACGGGGTCGTTCTCGGCCTTTTCCACCGGCAGGCTTTCGCCGGTGATGGGCGATTGGTCGACCGCCGATCGGCCGCTGACGATGATGCCGTCGGCGGCGATGCGTTCGCCGGGGCGCACCCGCACCACGTCGTCCACCTGCAGTTGCGCGGCCGGCACCTCGCGCCAGCTGCCGTCGGCCTGGCGTACGGTGGCGGTTTCAGGCGCCAGGTCCAGCAAACCGCGGATGGCGTTGCGGGCGCGGTCCAGCGAGCGCGCTTCGATCAGTTCGGCGACGTTGAACAGGAACATCACCATGGCGGCTTCGGGCCATTGGCCGATCAGCACGGCGCCGGTGACGGCGATGCTCATCAGGGCGTTGATGTTCAGGTTGCCGTTGCGCACGGCGATCCAGCCCTTGCGGTAGGTGCTGATGCCGCAGGCCAGGATGGCGGCCAGGGCCAGCGCGGCGGTGGCACCCCAATGCATGCCGGCAAAGTGCGAGGCCTCGGACAAGGCGGCCAGCACGCCGGCGCCGCCGATGGCCCACCAGTTCACGGGGGCGGCGGCGGGGGCCGGCGCGCGCGGGGCATCGTCGGCGAGCGGTTCGGGCGTCATGCCCAGCGAGTGGATGGCGGCGATGACGCGGTCCAGCGCGCCTTCGGCGTGCACCACGGTCAGGATGCGCTGCATCAGGTTGAAGTCCAGGGCGTGGACTTCATTCATGCCGTCCAGCTTCTTGCGGATCAGCGTTTCCTCGGTCGGGCAGTCCATCTGGCC
The DNA here is from genome assembly GCF_052695805.1 of Achromobacter sp. NCFB-sbj8-Ac1-l. Classification (NCBI taxonomy): domain Bacteria; kingdom Pseudomonadati; phylum Pseudomonadota; class Betaproteobacteria; order Burkholderiales; family Alcaligenaceae; genus Achromobacter; species Achromobacter sp. NCFB-sbj8-Ac1-l. The sequence continues at coordinate 2,423,527 of NZ_CP199812.1, forward strand.
GATGCGCAGGCGCGCCAGCACCTGGCCCGGGCCGGCTTGCAGCACGGCCGCGCCGCCCGCGGACAGGCGCACATCGGCCGCGCCATGGTCGTGGCCGCAGCAGGCGGCGGCGGGGGCGTGATCGTGGGCGTGGCCGTCAGTGTGGTCGTGCTTGTGGCCGTGGTCATGGTCGTGCCCATGGTCATGGCCGTGATCGTGCCCGTGGTCATGCTTGGGGTCATGATCCTGCGCCCAGGCCTGGGCATCGCCGTGGCCGCCACAGCAGGCGTCCGGCTGCGCAGGAGGGGTGCCGCGAGAGATTTTGATGGGTGCCAGGGACATGCGCGTTGCCTTTTCGTAAGCGATTGGGCGCATTTCACACCTTGGAGTTACTATAGGGTCAACCCCCAAATCCATCGGATGCGTTCCGGGAGGCGTCATGCGTATCGGCGAATTGGCCACGGCGGCCGGCACCACGGTCGAAACCGTCAGGTATTACGAGAAGGAAGGGCTGCTGCCCGCCCCGGATCGGGGCCTGAACAACTACCGCAGCTACGGCCAGGCCCATCTCGAGCGGCTGCGGCTGATCCGCAACTGCCGCGCGCTGGACATGACGCAGGACGAAATCCGCGCCATCCTGTCGCTGGCCGATAACCATCAGTCGGGGTGCGGCCCCATTAACGAGCTGTTCGACGAGCACATCTCGCACGTGGACGAGCGCATCGCCGAACTGACCCAGCTGAAGTCCCAGTTGACCGAGCTGCGCCAGCGCTGCCTGTCGGCGCGGCCGGACACGGACGACTGCGGCATCCTGCATGGCCTGTCGGAAATGCAGGTCGAAGAACGCCAGGAACGCCATACCCACCTGGGATGATGCGCCGGGCGTGTGCCGCGCCCGCGGACCCCGAGTCGCCATGCCCGGGGCAGGGGGATAGCCCACCCCCATCCCGGTCGTGGCTTAATATGAGAACCTTTCCTATTTACGTTGTTGCTGTCTTTCCCGCTTCAGCCCCATTGCGCCAGATCCATGACCCAGACCACCACTGCCACTCCGCTGCACGCCATCACCTCGCGCCGTTCCGTCAAATTCCTGCGGGCCCCGGCGCCCAAGCCCGACGAACTTGAACAGATCCTGCAGGCCGCCATGTCGGCCCCCGACCACGGTGCGCTGCGCCCGTGGCGTTTCGTGGTGATCCAGGGCGAGGCCATCGGCAAGCTGGCCGACGTGGCGCTGGACGCGGTCAAGCGCAGCGGCGATCCGCGCATGACGCCCGAAAAGGAAAAGTCGGTGCGCGAATGGATGGCGGGCGTGCCGCTGTTCATCGCCGTGGCGCAGAAGATCGCGCACGACAACAGCAAGATCCCCGAAACCGAGCAACTGCTGGCCACGGGCTGCGCCACCATGAACATCCTGAACGCCGCCCACATGCTGGGTTACGGCGCCTTCTGGAGCACCGGCATCGGCACCTACGTCGAAGACGTGCAGCACGCGCTGGGCCTGGATTCGCTGGATTACCGCTTCCTGGGTTTCCTGGCCATCGGCACGCCCGCGTGCGCGGTGCCCCCGGCCAACCGCCCGGCGTACAGCGAATTCGTCACCACCTGGACCGGTCCGGTCTGACGCGGGGCGCATGTCCGACATCAAGTGAAAAACCCGGCCGCGAGCCGGGTTTTTCGTTCTCCCGCCGGGCCATCGCAAGCCCTCGTGCCCTGTGCTAATCTGGCCCCCGGCCATGCATGATCATCCCTTTGCATGCGCCGACGATGGCAATGTTCGAGGTCACCCCCTTGAACAGTGTCTTTGGCAAGAAGAAGACGCATGACACGATCAAGCGTGGAGACAATACATGAGCCAATATGGGCCGCTGAAGTTGCACGTCCCCGAGCCTACCGGGCGTCCGGGTTGCAAGACAGACTTTTCCTACCTGCGCCTGTCGCCGCCAGGCGAGGTGCCCAAACCCCCCATTGATGTTGCCGCGATCGATACCGGCCCCCTGGCATACAGCCTGATCCGGGTCATCGACGATGAAGGGTGCGCCGTCGGGCCGTGGGCACCGCAGATCAGCAACGAGCTGTTGCGCGCGGGCATGCGCGCCATGCTCAAGACGCGCATCTTCGATGGCCGCATGCTGACCGCCCAGCGCAAGAAGAAGATTTCCTTCTACATGCAGAGCCTGGGCGAAGAAGCCATCGGTTCGGCCCATGCGCTGGCGCTGGAGCAGGGCGACATGTGTTTCCCGACCTACCGCCAGCAGAGCATCCTGCTGTCGCGCGACGTGTCGCTGGTGACCATGATGTGCCAGCTGATGTCCAACGAGCGCGACCCGCTCAAGGGCCGCCAGCTGCCGGTGATGTATTCCGACAAGCCCAACGGCTTTTTCACGATTTCGGGCAACCTGGCCACGCAGTTCATCCAGGCGGTGGGCTGGGCCATGGCCTCGGCCATCAAGGGCGACACGCGCATCGCGTCGGGCTGGATCGGCGACGGCGCCACCGCCGAAGCCGACTTCCACACCGCGCTGACCTTTGCGCACGTGTACCGCGCGCCGGTCATCCTGAACGTGGTCAACAACCAGTGGGCCATCTCGACCTTCCAGGCCATCGCCGGGGGCGAGGGCGCCACCTTCGCCGGCCGCGGCGTGGGCTGCGGCATCGCTTCGCTGCGGGTGGACGGCAACGATTTCCTGGCGGTGTATGCCGCCTCGCGCTGGGCCGCCGAACGCGCCCGCCGCAACCTGGGCCCGACCCTGATCGAATGGGTGACTTACCGCGCGGGCCCGCACTCCACTTCCGATGACCCCTCCAAGTACCGTCCGGGCGACGACTGGAGCCACTTCCCGCTGGGCGATCCGATCGAGCGCTTCAAGAAGCACCTGATCCTGCTTGGCATCTGGTCCGACGCCGAACACGACGCCGTGCGCGCCGAGCTCGACGCCGAGATCCAGGCGGCCCAGAAAGAAGCGGAAAGCTACGGCACCCTGGTGGACGGCCACGTCCCCAGCGCCGCCAGCATCTTTGAAGACGTCTACAAGGACATGCCGGAGCATCTGCGCCGGCAGCGTCAGCAGCTCGGAGTGTGAGTGATGGCTATCGATAACAACGCTGGTCCGGCCTCTGCGCCGATGACCATGATCCAGGCTTTGCGCTCGGCCATGGATGTCATGCTGGAGCGCGACAACAACGTGGTGGTGTTCGGCCAGGACGTGGGCTATTTCGGTGGCGTGTTCCGCTGTACCGAAGGCCTGCAGGCCAAGTTCGGCAGTTCGCGCGTGTTCGACACCCCCATTTCCGAAGGCGGCATCGTCGGCGTGGCGGTGGGCATGGGCGCGTATGGCCTGCGGCCCGTCTGCGAAATCCAGTTTGCCGACTATTTCTACCCGGCTTCCGACCAGATCGTGTCCGAGGCCGCGCGCCTGCGCTACCGCTCGGTGGGCGAATTCACGGCGCCCATGACCATCCGCATGCCCTGCGGCGGCGGCATCTACGGCGGCCAGACGCACAGCCAGAGCCCCGAGGCGATGTTCACGCAGGTCTGCGGCCTGCGTACGGTGATGCCGTCCAACCCGTACGACGCCAAGGGCCTGCTCATCGCGTCCATCGAGAACGACGACCCGGTCATCTTCCTGGAACCCAAGCGCCTGTACAACGGCCCGTTCGACGGCCACCATGACCGCCCCGTCACGCCCTGGACCGGGCGCCCGGGCAGCGTGGTGCCCACCGGCTACTACACCGTGCCGCTGGATACGGCCGCCATCGTGCGGCCGGGCAATGCGCTGACGGTGCTGACCTACGGCACCACCGTGCACGTGTCGCTGACGGCCGCCGAGGAAACCGGCATCGACGCCGAAGTCATCGACCTGCGCAGCCTGTGGCCGCTGGACCTGGAAACCATCGTCAATTCGGTGAAAAAGACCGGCCGTTGCGTGGTGGTGCATGAAGCCACGCGCACCTGCGGCTATGGCGCCGAACTGATTGCGCTGGTGCAGGAGCACTGCTTCCATCACCTGGAGGCGCCCGTCGAGCGCGTGACCGGTTGGGACACTCCCTACCCGCACGCGCAGGAATGGGCGTACTTCCCCGGCCCGCGCCGGGTCGGCGAAGCGTTCAAACGCGCGATGGAGGTGTGAGATGGGGATTCATGTCATCAAGATGCCTGACATCGGCGAAGGCATTGCCGAGGTCGAACTCGTAGGCTGGCACGTCAAGGTGGGCGACACCGTCGCCGAAGACCAGCCGCTGGCCGACGTCATGACCGATAAGGCCACGGTCGAGATTCCGTCGCCGGTGGTGGGCCGCGTGGTCGCACTGGGCGGCGACGTGGGCCAGGTCATGGCCGTGGGCGGCGAACTGATCCGCCTGGAAGTCGAAGGCGAGGGCAACCTCAAGGCCGACGCGGCGCAGAAGCCGCCAGCGGCGACGGTGTCGACGGCTGCCCCGGCGGCGTCCTCGCCGGCGCCCGCCAAGGCCGACAAGGCGCCCGCGGGCGGGGTGGCGAGGCAGATCGCCGCGTCGCTGCAATCTGCGGCGCCGGCGGCTTCGCCAGGCGCTGCGGCCGCAGCCGCGCACGCGAGTGCGCCGCAAGGCCAGGGCCGTTCGACCGCTGCGCGCCAGGCGCCCGCCGCGGTCCGCCAGCCGGGTGAAAAGCCGCTGGCCTCGCCGGCCGTGCGCAAGCGCGCCTGGGACCTCGGCATCGAACTGCGTTTCGTGCCGGGCAGCGGCCCGGCCGGGCGCGTCATGCACGAAGACCTGGACGCCTACCTGCAAGGGCAGGGCGCGGCCAGTGCGCGCAGCGGTCCGGCCTACGCCGAACGCAACGACGAGGAACTCGTGCCGGTCATCGGCCTGCGCAGGAAGATCGCGCAGAAGATGGCCGAGTCCAAGCGCCGCATTCCGCACTTCAGCTACGTGGAAGAGATCGACGTCACCGAGCTGGAAGACCTGCGCGTGCAACTGAACCAGAAGTTCGGCGAGGCGCGCGGCAAGCTGACGCTGCTGCCGCTGCTGGCGCGCGCCATGGTGATCGCGCTGCGCGATTTTCCGCAGATCAACGCACGCTATGACGACGAGGCCGGCCAGGTGACGCGCTACGGCGCCGTGCACATCGGCATCGCCACGCAAAGCGACGGCGGCCTGATGGTGCCGGTGATGCGCCACGCCGAAGCGCGCGACGTCTGGGCCATGGCGGCCGAGATCGCGCGGCTGGCGCAGGCGGTGCGTTCCGGCAGCGCCGGGCGCGACGAACTGTCCGGGTCGACCATCACCATCACCAGCCTGGGGCCGCTGGGCGGCATCGTCACCACGCCGGTCATCAACCATCCCGAGGTCGGCATCGTGGGCGTGAACCGCATCGTCGAGCGGCCCGCCTTCCGCCAAGGCGCCGTGGTGGCGCGCAAGCTGATGAACCTGTCGTCCTCGTTCGACCACCGCGTGGTCGACGGCATGGACGCCGCGCGGTTCATCCAGGCCGTGCGCGCGCTGCTGGAACAACCCGCGCTGCTTTTCGTGGAGTAAGCATGAGCCAGACAACCAAGACGACAACCTTGCTGGTGATCGGCGGCGGGCCCGGCGGCTATGTGGCCGCGATCCGGGCCGGCCAGTTGGGCGTGCCCACCATCCTGGTCGAAGGCGACCGCCTGGGCGGCACCTGCCTGAACATCGGCTGCATTCCGTCCAAGGCGCTGATCCACGCGGCCGAGGAATTCGACAAGGCGCGGCACTACGCCGGGCAGTCGGCGCTGGGCATTTCGGTGTCGGCGCCGGCGATCGACATCGGCCGCACCGTGGCCTGGAAAGACGGCATCGTCGGCAAGCTGACCAGCGGCGTGGGCGCGCTGCTCAAGAAGAACGGCGTGCAGGTGGTGCACGGCTGGGCCAGCCTTCTGGACGGCAAGACGGTCGAGGTCGATACCGCCGACCAGGGGCGCCTGCGCATCCAGTGCGAACACCTGCTGCTGGCGGCGGGGTCCGAGCCCACGCCGCTGCCGTCGGTGCCGTTCGGCGGCATCGTGGTGTCCTCCACCGAAGCGCTGTCGCCCACCGACATTCCGAGGAAGTTGGTGGTGGTGGGCGGCGGCTACATCGGCCTGGAACTGGGCACGGTGTACCGCAAGCTGGGCGCCGAGGTGGCCGTGGTCGAGGCGCAGGACCGCATCCTGCCCACCTACGACGCCGAACTCACCAAGCCCGTGGCGGCCGCGCTGGCCAGGCTGGGCATCGAATTGCACCTGGGCCGCAAGGTGCTGGGGCTGAACGGCGCGGGCAACGCGGTGCGGGTGCAGGACGCCAGCGGCGCTGAAACCCAGCTGCCGGCCGATCGCGTGCTGATCGCCGTCGGCCGGCGCCCGCGCACGCAGGGCTGGGGCCTGGAAAACCTGCAACTGGACCGCAAGGGCAACGCGCTGCGCATCGACGACCAATGCCGCACGTCCATGCGCGACGTCTGGGCCATCGGCGACATTGCCGGCGAGCCGATGCTGGCGCACCGGGCCATGGCCCAGGGCGAGATGGTGGCGGAATTGGTGTCCGGCAAGCGCCGCCACTTCCAGCCGGCCGCCATCCCGGCGGTGTGCTTTACCGACCCCGAAGTGGTGGTGGCAGGCTTGTCGCCTGCCGACGCCGAGGCCGCGGGGCTGGACTGCCTGGCGGCCTCGTTCCCGTTCGCGGCCAACGGCCGGGCCATGACGCTGGAATCCACCGACGGTTTCGTGCGGGTGGTGGCGCGCCGTGACAACCACCTGATCGTGGGCTGGCAGGCGGTGGGGCGCGGCGTGTCCGAGCTGTCCACGGCCTTTGGCCAGTCGCTGGAAATGGGTGCCACGCTGGAAGACGTGGCGGGCACCATCCATGCGCATCCGACGCTGGGTGAAGCGGTGCAGGAAGCGGCGCTCAAGGCGCTGGGGCACGCGTTGCATATCTAGCGGGCCTGGCCTGAACTGACAGGTTCGGCGTGACCGGCCGCGGCGCGAGGAAATCGCGCCGCGGCTTTTTCATGGGAAATGACGATGCCGCCGCCACGTATTGGGCGGCACGGCGGCGCCGCTTAACGGCGGCCGTCGACGTAGGGCCGCGATTGCAGGATGACGATCTTGTCGCCCACCACGGCCCACTCGATGTCCTGGTCCACGCCGCCCAGCCGCTGCTTGATCTGCCGTCCCACGGTGGCCAGCCGCGCGACCAGCGCGTCATTCAGCACCTGGCGGTTGTCGGTCAGCGCCACCTCGCGCACGCCGCCAGCGGCGTCCGCCACCAGTTGCGTGTCTTCGGCCGAGCGGGTCAGCACCTGTACCGCCTTGGACCAGCTGGAATACATCACCTGTTCGGCCTGGCGCTTGCCTTCGACCACCTTGATGCCCAGGCCGCGCTTGGCCGAGATGTAGGTCACGTAGCGCCGGCTGGCGTCAAACGGGTCACGCGTGATCATCACGCCGGAGCTGTCGGACGGCGCGGCCAATTGCACCAGCACGGCCATCACCACAGCGTCCTGGCCGATGCCGGCGGCGCGGCGCGCCTCGTAGGCCTCGAAGTTGTAGACCGAGGCCCACACGGTCAGCACGGCCTGCGTCAGCGCGTCGGCCTGCACGACGTTGGGCACGGTGGTGTACAGCCCGGCGCCGCTGAAGCCCGGCAGGTCTTCGGAATTGGACGAGCTGCGCACGAACACGCCGCGGCCCTGCAGCTGCCGTTGCCAGCGCGCCTGCCAGGTGGCCACCAGCGCCGGGTCGGGGCGGGCCGCCTGGATGTCCTGGCGCAGCCTGGCCAGTTCCTGCCGGCGCACGGTGGCGTCGGCCTTGAAATCGTCGCGCTGTTCCAGCGCCGCCACCCGTCGGGCAATGCCCAGCTGCTTCATGAATGCCGCGTATTGCGCGAACGGAATGCAGAAGCCGTCCGGCACGCTGGCGGCCGGGCGCAGGGCGGATTTCAGCGCACCCAGGTTCGCGGCCTTGACGCCGCAGTGGCGGCTGTCGCGCACGGCCAGGGCGTCCAGCGGCTTGAGGGCCTGCACCGTCAGGTCGGGCCGGGGCAACTGCGCCTGCGCTTTCGGCGGCGTGGCGGGCGGGCTGCCCGGGCCAGCGGTGGCCGGGCGTTCAGCAGGCTGGACCTGGTAGTCGTTGCCCGTGACGGTCAGCGTCACCCATTGGCCGTCGTACTGGCGCAGGGTCTTGGCTGCGTCGCGCACGTAGGCGTTGGGTACCCCCCAGCCCTTGGCCAGCAGGTTGACGTGCGACAGCAGGGTGGACGGCCGCTGCGTGATCAGCCCGGCAACCGGCGGCAGCCAGATCGGCACTTCGTCCAGCACCACGATGTCGTCGCGCGCCAGGTCGGGGGTGTTGTCCACCGAGGCCACGATGCGCAGCCGGCCCTGCGCACGGCCCGGGTTCAGTGGCAGGAAAGGCTGCTCGCGCAGCAGGGCTTCCTGCGTCACGAAGGTCACGCCGGCATCTTTGGCGGTCTGCTCGTGCAGGGTGGAATTGGTCTTGAAACTGGCGTGCGCGAAAAACGAGCGCTTCACGGCGTCGTCGGCCAGTTTCAGCAGGGCCGGCGTCAGGCGGTCGCCTTCCCAGAATTCGTAGGTATAGCCGGGCAGGTCGCGTTGCTGGCTGAGCGTGCCGAACAGGAAGCGCCGTTTCGGATCCTTGTACTGGGCGATCAGGGTGCTGCGGGTCAGATCGGGCGCCAGGCGCGTACGGCGCACGAAGTTCTCGTGCAGGTCGAAGCGCGGGGTATTGATGTAGTAGATGCGGTTGCCGTGCTGCCGGTCGATGGCGAACAGCACATGCGGGATCTCCAGCGGCGTGCCGGCGTTGTAGGTGCGCGCCAGCCGCAGGAAGTCGTCCTGGTTCACGATGTTGCCCAGCGAGTCCGGGGCCGCGGGATCGCCTTGCGACGTGGCACCCGCATCCGTGGGTTCGCCGATGCGCAGGTCGACCCGGTTTTCGTATGGCGACGGCTTGCGCGCGGTCTGCGCCTGGGCAAGCGGGCCGGCCGCCAGCGCTATCAGACTGGCGCCGGCCAGCAGGGCCAGACGAAAACGGGGCAGGGCGAACGGCGTGATGACAGGCGCGCGCAAGGAGGGCATGGGCAGGAAATGGGGCCAGAAAGCGAACATGATAGCGAACCTGACGGGGCTTGCGGCGGACCCGCAAGTTCGAACGCGCGGGATAGCTTCAAACAGGCGTCCGTCTGATAAATGCCCTGTATTTCCCAGGTCGATTGAGCATCGGGATACGCTCGGGATAGTCCCAATTAGAAGTTCATTTGGATTTCACCGTTGCATACTTCATTACATGGGAGGCCTCGTTGCTGACCTATCCCTATACACTAACGCTTGATACCAACAACACCTGGCTAGTGCAGTTCCCCGATATTCCCGAAGCACTGACGGTGGGAGATGATGAGCAAGAGGCGGGAATCAACGCACAAGAGGCGCTTGAAGCGGCGTTGGAGATTTATTTTGATGCCCGCCGGCCCATTCCAATGCCGTCTCTGCCGACGAAGGGCCACGCTTCGGTGACTTTGCCTGCCTTGGTCACCAGCAAAGTCTTCTTGTCTAACGAGATGATCTTCCAAGGTGTTCGCAAGGCGGAACTTGCCCGCCGCATGGGAGTGCACGTGCCGCAGGTGGATCGCCTGTTGAATGTGAGGCATGCGTCGCGAATTGAACAAGTCGAATCGGCTCTGCAACAGCTTGGGCGGCGCCTGGATGTTTCGATCGCTTGAATCGGATCTGCTGGCCCTAAGCATCCAGTCGATCTCGGCGCTCCATACCGACAGACAATGAAAAAAGTACAGATTACGGCCATCACCGACTTTGAATGGTACGACGGTTTCGTATCCGGCTTGGTCTTCCATGCCGGCGGCGCGATGTGGGTGGCAACGGTCGCCTTTTATCCTGACGAACTTCGCAAAGAGTACGTTCTGGTCGAGCTCGCTGACGGCGCGCTCGACGAGGTGCAGGCGGTGTTTTCTCAATACGGCTTTGGTGACGCCCTTGATAGCGTATGGAAAAAATGCTGCAACACGTCCTATGTTGCTAGCGGAATAGTGGCCGTGGGCAGCGCATTGGTGCTTGAGGCCGCCCCAGCGCAATGGCTAAGGAATGCACGCGAACTACGGTTTCCTTGTCTGGAGAGATCGATAGACCATCCTTGGGATGCCGCGCCTGAAAGATAGACCGCAGGAAGAGAGACTCTGAATGAATACGGCCCCGAGATCGGGGCCGTATTCATTTCATATCTGCAGCCGATTGGCGTATCAAGTTGCCGATTCTTGCAACACGCGGCGGGCTTCTTCGGCCACGCGTTCGGGGGCGGTGCCGCCCACGTGCTTGCGAGCGCCGACGGAGCCTTCCAGGGTCAGGACCTGGTGGACGTCGTCGCCGATCTGGGCGTGGTAGGCCTTGAGTTCGGCCAGCGACAGGTCGGCCAGGTCGCAGCCGCGCTGTTCGCAGTCGCGCACGGCGTGGGCCACGACTTCGTGGGCGTCGCGGAAGGGCACGCCGCGCTTGACCAGGTAGTCGGCCAGGTCGGTGGCGGTGGCGAAGCCTTGCAGGGCGGCGGCGCGCATGTTGTCGGCCTTGACCTTGATGCCGGCAGCCATGTCCGCAAAGATGGTCAGCGTGTCGCGCACGGTGTCGACCGTGTCGAACAGGCCTTCCTTGTCTTCCTGGTTGTCCTTGTTGTAGGCCAGGGGCTGGCCTTTCATGAGGGTGAGCAGGGCGACCAGGTTGCCGTTGACGCGGCCGGTCTTGCCACGAGCCAGTTCGGGCACGTCGGGGTTTTTCTTTTGCGGCATGATCGAGCTGCCGGTGCAGAAGCGGTCGGCCAGGTCGATGAAGCCCACGCGCGGGCTCATCCAGAGCACCAGCTCTTCGGACAGGCGCGAGACGTGCGTCATGATCAGGGCGCCGGCGGCGCAGAATTCGATGGCGAAGTCGCGGTCGGAGACGGCGTCGAGCGAATTGCGGCAGACGCCGTCAAAGCCCAGCGTCTTGGCGACGCGTTCGCGGTCGATCGGGAACGACGTGCCGGCCAGGGCGGCGGCGCCCAGCGGCAGGCGGTTGACGCGGCGGCGGCAGTCGGCCAGGCGCTCGGCGTCGCGGCCGAACATTTCGGCGTAGGCCAGCAGGTGGTGGCCAAAGGTGACGGGCTGGGCCACTTGCAGGTGGGTGAAGCCGGGCATGATGGTGCTGGCGTTGTCCAGCGCGACCGAGGCCAGCGCGTGGCGCAACTGGCGCAGCAGGTCGATCAGGGTGTCGATTTCGCCGCGCAGCCAGAGGCGGATGTCGGTGGCGATCTGGTCGTTGCGCGAACGGCCGGTGTGCAGGCGCTTGCCCGCGTCGCCGACCAGCTCGACCAGGCGCTTTTCGATGTTGAGGTGGACGTCTTCCAGGTCGAGCAGCCACTGGAAGCTGCCGGCATCGATTTCGGACAGGATCTGGGCCATGCCGCGCTGGATGTCGGCCAGGTCCTGGGCGCCGATGATGCCCTGGGCGGCCAGCATGTCTGCATGCGCGAGCGAGCCTTGAATGTCGACGTGCGCCAGGCGCTTGTCGAAATCCACGGACGCCGTATAGCGTTTGACGAGTTCGGAAACCGGTTCCGAGAACCGGGCGGACCAGGCCTGCGCCTTGTTGGCGAACTGGTTTTGATCGGGGGAGGGAGTGTTTGCCATGATGGCCCGAATTATAGGGCCTGCCATGGGGGGCTGACGAATCCGGACTTACCGAGTCCGTAGTGACCGTAGGGCACGGGGGCGCCGCGGCCCGGCGTCCTGGTAGCGCCTGGAAACCTTGCCCCGCCGCGACTTGTCGGATAATTCAGGGTCGCATCCGCGGGCCGCCGGGATATATCCTGGCGGCAGCGATCTGGCCGGTTCGCGCCGCGCCCCCTTGTCCGAATCATTAGAGAGCACTCGAGCTATGCCCATGGAATGGGAAGAACTGGCCACCGAACTTGATACCTACATGCCGCACCAGCCCTGGGCCCAGACGCTGGTCGGCATCGGCGTGCTGATCCTGACGGCGTTGTTCGTCCAGTGGGTGGTCGCGCGGGTGGTGCTGCTGCTGGCCCACCGGCTGCTGGTGGTGAGCGGCCACGAAGACTGGGACAAGGCGCTGCAGCGCCGCCGGGCCTACCAGAACCTGTGGTACGCCGTGCCCTTCGCGGTGGTGTCGATCGGCATCGAGCTGGTGCCGCACGTGGAAAAGGCGGCCGCGCTGGTGGGCCGGCTGGCGCATGCCGGGGCCTGGATCTGCGTGTTCGTGGCGTTTTCGGGGGTGCTGAGCGCCTGGCAGGACACCTATTCGGCCACCACGCGCGCACAGACCCGCTCCATCAAGGGCTACATCCAGATCAGCAAGCTGATCCTGATGGCGGTATGCACCGTTTTGGTGCTTTCGATCCTGATCGACCGGTCGCCGCTGTGGATGATTTCGGGCCTGGGCGCGTTGTCGGCGGTGCTGCTGCTGGTGTTCAAGGACACGTTGCTGTCGCTGGTGGCCAGCACCCAGTTGACCAGCAACGACATGCTGCGCATCGGCGACTGGATCGAGATGCCGCAGTCCAACGCCGACGGCTTCGTCAAGGATATCGCCCTGCACACGGTCAAGGTGCAGAACTGGGACAACACTGTCACCACGGTGCCGACCTACAAGCTGTTTTCCGAAAGCTATCGCAATTACCGTCATATGTTCGAGTCGGGCGGCCGGCGCATCAAGCGCACGTTGCGCATCGACGCCAGCAGCGTGCGCTTTCTGACCGACGAAGAAGCCCAGCGGCTGATGCGGTTCCGGCTGCTGCACGACTACCTGCGGGTCAAGACGCACGATATCGCCCAGGCCAACCAGACCATGGGCGAACTGGCCAGCGTGCCGGCCAACCGCCGCCGGCTGACCAATATCGGCACGTTCCGCGCCTATGGCCTGGCGTTCCTGAAGCAGAACACCGAGGTGCGCCAGGACATGGCGATGATGGTGCGCATGATGGAACCCACGGCCGACGGCATTCCGGTCGAGGTCTATTGCTTCACGGCGGTCACGGCCTGGGTCGAGTACGAGCGCATCCAGGGCGACATTTTCGACCACCTGCTGGCGATCCTGCCGGAATTGGGCCTGCGGCTGTACCAGCAGCCATCGGGCGCCGACATCGGCGCCATGGGCAGCTACCTGCGCGACGGCGCCATCCAGGCCGCGCTGGCGGCGGAAGGCGCACGGCAGGGGCCGGACCGCGACCGCCTGGCGCCGCCGCCGTCCGCGTAGACCCTCGCCGGCCGGGCGGGGGCTCGGCCCGGGGGGCTTGCCGCACCCTGTCGTCCCCAGGGGAATGCCCGCTTGGCCGGATGACGCCGTGAGATAATCGGCGCTTGGATTCCCAGGCGATAGAAACCCGATGTCGAACCCGTTCTTCAACCTGTATTCCCACGGATTCGCCCGCGTGGCGGTGGGCGTGCCCGAGTGCCGGGTCGCGGACCCGGCCTTCAATGCCGCGCAGACCATTGCGCTGGCGCAGCAGGCCGCCCAGGGCGGCGCGGTGCTGGCCGCTTTTCCCGAACTGGGCCTGTCGGCCTACACCTGCGACGACCTGTTCCACCAGCAGGCCCTGCTGGATGCCTGCGAGGCGGCGCTGGACCAGGTGGTGCAAGCCACGGCCGAACTGGACATCGCCCTGATCGTCGGCGCGCCGCTTCGGGTAGCGCACCAGTTGTTCAATTGCGCGGTGGTGGTGGCCGGGGGCCGCATCCTGGGCGTGGTGCCCAAGACCTACCTGCCGAACTACGGCGAATTCTACGAAGCGCGCCAGTTCAGCGCGGCCGATTGCACCGCGGCGACCGAAATCGCGCTGCTGGGCCAGACGGTGCCGTTCGGCGCCGAGCTGCTGTTCCAGATGGAAAAGCTGCCGCTGTTCCAGTTCCATGTCGAGATCTGCGAGGACGTGTGGGTGCCGATCCCGCCGTCGTCGTTCGCGGCGCTGGCGGGCGCGACGGTGCTGGTGAACCTGTCGGCCTCGAACATCGTGGTGGGCAAGTCCGCATACCGCCATCAACTCGTGGCGCAGCAGTCGGCGCGCTGCCTGTCGGCGTACATGTATACGTCGGCCGGGCGCGGCGAGTCATCGACCGACCTGGCCTGGGACGGCCAGGCGCTGATCTACGAAAACGGCGAACTGCTGGGCGAGTCCGAGCGCTTCCTGGCCGAATCGCATCTGTTGTTCTCGGACGTGGACCTGGAACGCCTGTCGCGCGAGCGCATGCGCCAGACGACCTTCGGCCAATCGGTGCGGCGCCACCAGGACGAGGTGCGCAAGTTCCGCAACGTGCGGGTGCCGGTGAATCCCCCGCTCGAAGACGCCGAGCTGCCGCTCGAGCGCCGCGTGGCACGGTTCCCCTATGTGCCGGCCGACGCGCAGCGCCGCGACGCGCGCTGCAAAGAGGTCTACAGCATCCAGGTGCAGGCGCTGGCGCAGCGGCTGTCGGCCAGCGGCATGTCCAAGGTGGTGATCGGCATTTCGGGCGGGCTGGATTCGACCCATGCGCTGCTGGTGTGCGCGCAGGCGATGGATACGCTGGGGCTGCCGCGCGCGAACATCCTGGCGATCACCATGCCGGGCTTTGCGACCAGTACGCGCACGCTGCAGCAGGCGCGCCAGCTGATGGCGGTGGTGGGCTGCACGGCGTCCGAGATCGATATTCGCCCCAGCTGCCTGCAGATGCTGAAAGACCTGGGGCATCCCTATGCCGATGGCCAGCCGGTGTACGACATCACGTTCGAGAACGTGCAGGCGGGCGAGCGCACCAACCACCTGTTCCGCATTGCCAATTTCAATGGCGCGATCGTGATCGGCACGGGCGACCTGAGCGAATTGGCGCTGGGCTGGTGCACGTACGGGGTGGGCGACCATATGTCGCACTACAGCGTGAACGCCAGCGTGCCCAAGACGCTGATTACGCACCTGGTGCGCTGGGTGGCCGAGTCGGGCCGCCTGGGGCCGGAAGGCGCGGCGGTGCTGCTGGATGTGCTGGGCACGGACGTGAGCCCCGAGCTGGTGCCGGGTGGCGCCGACGGCAAGCCGGGACAGAAGAGCGAGGACACGATCGGGCCGTACGAGCTGCAGGATTTCAACCTGTATTACACGCTGCGCTACGGCTTTTCGCCGACGAAGGTGGCATTCTTGGCCCTGGCGGCCTGGCGCGACCGGGATGCCGGGGCGTGGCCGGAAGGCGGCCACGTGGCGCGCAACCAGTACGACCTGGCGGCAATCAAGCGCAACCTGAAGATCTTCCTGGACCGGTTTTTCCGGCTCAGCCAGTTCAAGCGGACGTGCGTGCCGAATGCGCCGAAGGTGGGCTCGGGCGGGTCGCTGTCGCCGCGGGGCGACTGGCGGGCGCCGAGCGATTCGGAATCGGTGGTGTGGATGCGGGATGCGGACCGAATTCCGGACGAGGCGCCGGGCAGCTAGGCTGCGGGTTTTCCCGGCGGCATGGGAGGCGGCGCCAGGGTGGCGGCCGCTATGCCGGGTGGTATTCTCTTAATCATTGCGCTTTGCCGGCATGTGGCCGGGGCAGGGCGTTGCAACAGATCAAAAACCAGGACGACGAACGTGAAACAAGTCACCGCCATTATCAAACCCTTCAAGCTCGACGAAGTCCGCGAGGCGCTGGCCGAGGTGGGCGTCAGCGGGCTGACCGTGACGGAAGTGAAGGGGTTCGGGCGCCAGAAGGGGCATACCGAGCTTTATCGGGGGGCGGAATACGTGGTGGATTTCCTGCCGAAGATCCGGGTGGAAGTGGTGCTGCCGGATGACCAGGTCGAGGCGGCGATCGAAGCGGTCGTGAAGGCGGCGCGTACGGGCAAGATCGGGGACGGCAAGATTTTCGTCACGCCGGTCGAGCAAGCCATCCGGATTCGGACGGGTGAGAGTGACGAAGAGGCGCTTTGATTTTTTTATTTTTGCGTGGGTTGTTTTCTTCGTAGGTACCCTTTCTTCGTAGGTCGCCCGGCACGGGCCGCGCACCGCGTGTGCGCGCCAACGATTGCGGTCCGGAGCCTTCGCTCCGGACTTCCCCTTCGTCATCTTCGTCCTCGCCTTCGGCGACTCCTACAGATTCCCTCGGGCGCATCGACGGCGCGCACACGCGGTGCGCGGCCCGCGCCGGGCTACGAGCGTCTAGGGTTGTCGCGCTGTCAGACCTGTGTGTGGGGGAGAGGTTTGCGGGGCCCGCCGAAAACGGCCGCGCGGGCGGCCGTCCCCGGCTTACGCGTTGTGCTGCGTCGTCGCGATGCTCGCGGTGCGCTGGCGATGAATGCTTTTTGTTTTCGGCGGTATTGCAGTTTTTAGGCTGCTATCGCTTGCTTTGGCACAGCGCGTGCAATGCGCGCCTCGCCTTTCTTTCCCTTCTAGCGGATCAGCTGATTCATCTCCAGGATCGGCATCATCACCGCCAGCACGATCAACAGTACGAATCCCCCCATCAGCAGGATCAGCGCGGGCTCGAGCAGGGCGGTCATGGCCATGGCTCGGCGTTCCAGGTCGCGGGAGAGGTTTTGGGCGCCTCGGTCCAGCAGTTCGGGGAGCTGGCCGGTTTTTTCGCCGCTGGCGATCAGGTGGACGAGCAGGGACGGGAAGACTTTCTGGGCGGCCAGCGAACTGGACAGGGCGGCGCCTTCGCGGACGCGGGCGGAGGCTTCGTCGACGGCGGTGCGCAGCACGTCGTTGCCGAGGGTGCGGCGGGCGGCTTCGAGGGCGGTGAGCAGGGCGACGCCGCTGCCGCACAGGATGGCGAGGGTGGAGGCGAAGCGGGCGGCGTTGACGCCCAGGACGAAGCGGCCGGCCAGGGGCAGGCGCAGGACGCGGGCGTGCCAGGCGTGGCGGGCGGCTGGCACGCGCAGGGAGTAGCGCCACAGGATGATGGCCAGGGCGATGGCGGCGCCGGTGGCCAGGCCCCAGTCGCGGACGTAGTCGGACAGCGACAGCATGATGCGGGTGAGCAGCGGCAGCTGCTGTTTGGCGTGGCTGAAGGCGGAGACGACCTGGGGCACGACGTAGCCGAGCAGGAAGATGACGATGATGACCGAGACGCAGCCGACGACGGCGGGGTAGATGAACGCGGTCATGACCTTGCTGCGCAGGGTGTTGCGTTCTTCGATGTAGTCGGCGAGTTTTTCCATGACCTGGGCGAGGTCGCCGGATTCTTCACCGGCGCCGATGAGGGCGCGGTAGATCTCGGGGAAGTCGCGGGGGCGCGAGGCCAGCGCGGTGGACAGGCGATGGCCGGCGCGCACGTCGTCGCGCACGCCTTCCAGGGTGGCGGCGATGTGCTTCTTTTCGGCTTGTTCCAGGGTGGCGGACAGCGCGGCGTCCAGCGGCAGGCGGGCGGCGAGCAGGCTGGCGAGCTGGCGCGTGAGCCAGGCGAGGTCGGCGTCGGACAGGCGCGTGCGCAATGCCGCGCCCAGGCCTTGCGCGCGCGCGGCGGGAGACGTGGACAGGGGCAGGAGGCCGCGGCCGCGCAGCTGGTTGCGCGCGCCGCGTTCGCTGTCGGCGTCGATCGTGCCGTGCACGATTTTTCCGAGCGCGTCAGTGGCTTCGTAACGAAAGGATGGCATGGTGGGAGGGTGATCCGGGTGCCTGCCCGCAGGCGCGAGAGGCCCGTGAATAAAGGCTTTCCAGGCCGTCACCTTGCCTTTGGATTATGACCGTAGTGTTGCAGTGTCACCCCGTATACTCCGACGCGCTTTCACGTCTTTTCACATGTCTTCACGTCTCAGGCACATCTCGTCATGCGTCACATCGCGCAGTTCAGCCTTGCGGTCTTGCTCGCGGCAAGCCAACTCGGACCCACGGCCAGCCAGGCCTATGCTCAACAGGCAGACAATCGCGTCAGCCTGAATTTCGTGGACACGGATATCCCGGCCGTGCTGCGTGCGCTGTCGCTGTTCACCAAGCGCAATTTCCTGGTCGATCCCCGGGTCAAGGGCAAGCTCACGCTGGTGTCGGACCGGCCCGTCGATAGCGGGCAGGCCTTGTCGATGCTGACGGGCGCGCTGCGGCTGCAAGGCTTTGCGATTGTCGAGGTGGACGGTGTGACGCGGGTGGTGCCGGAAGCCGATGCCAAGCTGCAGGGCAGCGCGGTGGTGGGCGATCCGCGGCCGGCAGCGCCCGCGGGCGGCGCGGGCAAGGGCGCGGTGCCGGTGTCGACGTTTGCGCGTGGCGCTTCGGGCAACAGCGGCGAGATGCTGACGCGGGTGTTTCCGTTGAAGTACGAGAATGCGGCGAACCTGGTGCCGGTGTTGCGCCCGATGGTGCCGCCGAACAACCCGATCAATGCGTATCCGGGCAACAACACGCTGGTGGTGACGGACTACGCGGACAACCTGGACCGCATCGCGGCGGTGATCGCGCGGATCGACGTGCCCAGTTCGATCGACACGGACGTGGTGCCGGTGCGTTCGGGCATTGCGTCGGATATCGCAGTGCTGGCGTCGCAATTGCTGGACACGCAAAGCAACGACCCCACGCAGCGCATCGCGGTGGTGGCGGACCCGCGCAGCAACAGCGTGCTGGTGCGCGCGGGCAGCCCGGCGCGCACGCGCCTGGCGCGCGACCTGATCCTGAAGCTGGATGCGCAGCAGAACCGCGCGGGCAATTTGCACGTGGTGTACATGCGCAACGCCCAGGCCACGCGCATCGCGGAAGTGCTGGGCGGCCTGCTGGCCGGCCAGGCCAATGCCGCGCCCGGCGCCAACCCGGCGGGCGGCAATGCCGGCGGCGCGCAGACGGGCGGCAACCGGACGCAGCAGGCCACGGGCAGCAGCACGGGCAACAACGGCCTGGGGCTGTCGGGTTCGACCGGCGCGTCCGGGTCGTCCAAGGGCGGCATGTCGGGCGACCAGGAACGCATCGCGCGCGACGAGACCGGCAACCAGGCGGTGTCGTATTCGGCGGGCGGCGCCACCATCCAGGCGGACCCGGCCACCAACTCGCTGATCATCTCGGCGCCGGAACCCTTGTACCGCAGCCTGCGTGAAGTGATCGACCAGCTCGACCAGCGCCGCGCGCAGGTGCTGGTGGAAAGCCTGATCGTCGAAGTGAGCGAAGATGCCGCGGCGGAATTCGGCATTCAGTGGATGACGGGCGCGGGCAACATCAACAGCGGCGGCACGAGCTTCATTGGCGGCACCAACCTGGGCGGCAGCGGCCTGTCGGGCAAGGGCCCGACGTCGATCGACGCGCTGGGCGGCGGCCTGAGCCTGGGCGTGGTCAAGGGCACGGTGGACGTGCTGGGCAACAAGGTGATCAACCTGGGCGTGCTGGCGCGCGCCATGCAGAACACGGGCCAGGCCAACATCCTGTCCACGCCGAACCTGCTGACGCTGGACAACCAGTCGGCCAGCATCCTGGTGGGCAAGACGGTGCCGTTCGTGACGGGGCAGTACGTCACGTCGGGCAGCAATGGCAGCTCGAATCCGTTCCAGACCATTGAACGCGAGGACGTGGGCCTGAAGCTGAACATCCGACCGCAGGTGTCGGAAGGCGGTTCGGTCAAGCTGGACATCTACCAGGAAGTCAGCAGCATCGATGAAAGCCGTTCGACGGCCACCACCGGCATCGTGACGAACAAGCGCGCCATCGACACCAGCGTGCTGGTCGACGACGGCGAGATCATCGTGCTGGGCGGCCTGCTGGAAGAGAACGTGACGGTCACGTCGAACAATGTGCCGGGCCTGAGTTCGATTCCCGTGCTGGGCGAGCTGTTCAAGTACGAAAGCCGCAAGCGCACCAAGACCAACCTGATGGTGTTCCTGCGGCCTTACGTGGTGCGCGACGCCAACCGCAGCGCCGCCGTCACGCTGGATCGCTACGATTACATGCGCCGCGCCCAGGCGGCCACGCAGCCGGGCAACCACTGGCTGCTGCCGGATGCGCAGGCGCCGATGCTGCCGCCGGCCGGCGCCGGTGCGGGCTCGGTGTCCAACAACGTGTACGACTTCCGCGGCGGCCAGCCGGCCCAGGCCGCGCGGCCGGCGGCGGCCAGCGTGCAGTCGTTCGCGGTGCGGCAATATCCCGACCTGGTGCAGACAGGCAATGCGTCGGTGCCGATTCGTGCCCCCCGGCCGCTGGCTGCGAGCGTGGCGCGCGACCTGTCGTCGCTGCAATGAGCGCGCACCCCTTGCCCTATGCCTGGGCCCGCGCCCAGCGGGCGGTGCTGTCGCTGCGCGCGGGCCATGCGCAACTGACGGTCAGCCCGCGCACGCCGGAATGGGCGGTGCGCGAGATCCGGCGCTGCCATGGCGATATCGCGGTGACGCAGGTGGAGGACGAGGCGCTGGAAACGTTGCTGGCCGCGGCCTACAGCCACGCCGAGGACGCGGCATCGGTGATGGGCGTGGCCGAAAACGAGATCGACCTGGACCGCCTGCTGCAGGACATGCCCGAAGTGGCGGACCTGCTGGACGCGCAGGACGACGCGCCGGTGATCCGGATGATCAACGCGCTGTTCGCGCAGGCCGCGCGCGACGGCGCCAGCGACATCCACATCGAACCGTTCGAGACGCATTCGGTGGTGCGCTACCGGGTGGACGGCACGTTGCGCGACGTGGTGTCGCCGCGCAAGGCGCTGCACGCGGCGCTGATTTCGCGGATCAAGATCATGGCGCACCTGGACATCGCCGAAAAGCGCTTGCCTCAGGACGGCCGCATCGCGCTGCGGGTGGGCGGCCGGCCGATCGACATCCGCGTGTCCACGCTGCCCACCGGACACGGCGAACGCGCGGTGCTGCGCCTGCTGGACAAGGAGGCCGGCCGGTTGCGGCTGGAAAAGCTGGGCATGGCGCCCGGCGTGCTGGGCCAGCTGGACCGGCTGATCCGCCAGCCGCACGGCATCGTGCTGGTGACCGGGCCGACAGGCAGCGGCAAGACCACCACGCTGTACGCCGCGCTGAGCCGGCTGGATGCGTCCACCAGCAACATCCTGACGGTGGAAGACCCGATCGAATACGACCTGCCGGGCATCAGCCAGACGCAGGTCAACGCCAAGATCGACATGAGTTTCGCGCTGGCGCTGCGGGCCATTTTGCGGCAGGACCCGGACGTGATCATGATCGGCGAAATCCGCGACCTGGAAACGGCGCAGATCGCGGTGCAGGCCTCGCTGACGGGCCACCTGGTGCTGGCCACGCTGCACACCAACGACGCGGTGTCGGCCGTGACCCGGCTGACGGACATGGGGGTGGAGCCCTTCCTGCTGTCCTCGTCGTTGCTGGGCGTGCTGGCGCAGCGGCTGGTGCGCAAGCTGTGTCCGGCGTGCAAGAAGCCGTCGATGCAGGATGGCGTGCGGGTGTTCCACCCGGTCGGCTGTGACGCCTGCAACCACACGGGCTACAGCGGCCGCTCGGGTATCCACGAGCTGTTCACGGTGGACGACGAGGCGCGCAGGCTGATCCACGAAGGCAGCGACGAGCGCGAACTGCGCCGCGCGGCCAGCGCTGCGGGCATGTTCAGCATGCGTGAGGATGGCGCGCGCTGGGTGGAAAGCGGCGACACCTCGCCAGAAGAAATCCTGCGGGTGACGCGGGACGCCTGAAGCCCGCGCGGCGAGAAGGCACGAGGCCCGCACGGCGGGGCGGCACGCGCCGGGGCGTGCCGGGCCGGGCCCCGCCAGCCCGGCGCCTTAATTTCCCGTGCCGAACGCCACCGTATCGCCGCTGCGCCGGCCCAACGTGGACATCAGGCCGTCCAGCGCGGCGCGGTCGGCCTCGCTGGCCGACGGGGCGAACGTGGCCTGGCCCGTGAAGCGCACGCCGCGCGCGCTGGCGCTGCCCTGGCCGGTGACGGCCAGCGGGCCGTTTTCGGTGGTCAGCGCCAGCGTGGCGCCGGACTTGCCGTTGCCGCGGATCTTCAGCAGATAGGTGCCCACGGGCGACACACGCGTGAGCGCCGTGCCGGCATCGCGCCAGCGCAGGTCGGCCAGCGGCGCCTCGGGCAGGTTGCCGCCCAGGCGCAGGGCCTGCCAGTTGATCTCGATCGTGCCTTCGGGCGCCAGCGTGTTCCAGGGCGCGCCCAGCGCGGGCAGCGCCGTGGCCGGCAGGCGCAGCGATTGGGCCGACAGCGTGACGCCGGTCCAGCCCACGCCTGCGCGCAACGGCCCTTGCAGCCAGGGGTGCGACAGTTCCAGCGTCATCGACGACCAGCGCCATTGCCAGTGCAGCGCCTGCGGCAGCAGGCGGCGTGCGCCGGGCGGGCCCAGCGCGATCCAGGCGCTGCCGTTCCAGAGGGTGCCGGCGGCGTCGGCCAGCGTGACCGGTGCGTCGGCGGGCAGCAGCGCCAGCAGCCAGCGCGCAGGCAGCACGGCGGCGGCCGCCGCCAGCGCACAGGCGCCGCAGGCCAGTGCCAGACCGGTGCGCTTGGGCAAACGAGGCAGACGCATCAGGATCGGGCCTTGCGTGCCGGCAGCGCCAGCGTGAGGCTGCCGTTGACCAGCCCCGGCAACGGGCGGCCATTGGCGTTGGCGGCGCGGGTCAGGTCCACGTCCTTGACGGTCAGGCCCCAGTCACCGGCGGCGTTTTCCAGCCAGCGCAGCAGGGCCGACGACGGGATGTCGGTCAGGGCCAGCGTGACGCTGTCGCCCTGGCCCGGGTGGTCCAGCTTCCAGTGGTCGGCCGGCAGGCCCGCGCGTTCCAGGCTGGCGCCGATGTCGGTCGCGGTGGGCAGCGTGGCGGCGGGCGCGGCGGCCTTGCCGCGCAAGGCGGCTGCCTGCGCGGCCAGGTCGGCCACGGAAGCCGCCTGCGTGCGCAGCAGGGGCAGTTCATCGCGCAGCTTGCGCGTGGTGTCCAGCGCCGGCTCGATCAGTACGGTGAAGACCACCACCGCACCGAGCAACGCGCCGGCCGCGTTGACGAGGCGGCGTTCGCGCGGGGCCAGGGCCAGGTAGCGCTGGCGGGCGCGGTCGGCGGCGGGCGCCAGGGGTTTGCGGACGGCGCGCCAGGCGGCGTCAAGGCGTTCAAGGGGCGTCATGGTTGGCTGCGCGTGATGCGCCAGGTGTTGTCGTTGTCGCCGCGTTCCAGCTTCAGGCCTTGTGCGGCCGCTTGCTGGACCAGCGCGGGGGTTTCGGCCACGCGTTGGGCGGTGGGGCCGGCGTCGGCCAGTTGCAGGGTCAGGACCTGGTCGGCATAGGTCAGCCGCGCGACCTTGTCGGCGGCAAAGGGCAGGGTCTGCGCCGCGGCGCGGGCCAGAGGCAGGAAGTCGCCCGCGCTGGCGGCGCCGCGATGGTCGCGCAGCGCGTCCAGGCCTTGCCGGGCCTGGCGGGCCGGGTCCAGCACCACGGGAATGTCCGGGAACGCGGCCAGCACCTGGCGGCGCATGCCGTCGCGCAGGGACTGGGCCTCTCCGCGCAACTGCGCGGCGTGCAGGTTCAAGCCGCCGATCCAGACCACGGCGGCCGCCGCACCCCAGCGCCAGACGGGGCGCCAGCGCGACACGCGTGCGGGTGCCAGCTGCGGCATGGCCAGCGACCAGGACGGCGACGGCGCCCGCCAGCGCGGGTCGGCGGGGTCGCGCAGCGGTGTGGCGTCGTCGGGCGCCAGGGTCTGCGGCGCAATCAAGGCATGGGCGCGCAGGCCGTGCGTGTTCAAGAGGCTCCAGGCGCGGCGCACCGGCTCGCGCGCCGCCCAGGCCAGCGGCACCGAGCCGTCGGCGGCGCGCGGGCCGTGGCCGATCGCCAGGTCGTCCAGGTCGCTCAGCACCAGGGGTTCGAGCGCGCTGCGCACCGCGGCGCCAAAGCGTGCGCGCGCCACGGCGGGCACCTGCACGGTGGCGGCGATGACGTCGCCGGGATGCAGCACCGCTTCGCAAGCGGCTTGCGGATAGGCCTGGCCCAGGGCCGCCAGCGTCAGTTCACCGCGGCGCGCGCAATTGCCGCGGCGGTCGAACCACGCAAAGGGCAGGGGCGAGCCGGGGCCGAATTCGGCCAGGGGGGGCAGCGCGATGCGCAAGGAATTCTTCAAGGATTTTCTCGTGTCCAGAGGGTGTCGGGTGCGGCGGGCGGGGCGCTGCGTATCAGCGCCTGCATGGATACCCGGGCCCGTTCGTAGGCGACCACGCCGTTGGCCATGAACCAGCCGCTGGCGGTGACGACGGCCGGCGCCGGGGCTTTCACGCCCGTGGCGGCGAGCCGGTTGGCGAAGTCGCCACTGTTGTTGAACCAGTTGCCGCGATCGCGTTCGCCGGTGATGGCGCGGGCCTGGCTGAGCGACAGGCCCGGCACCAGCGCGGCGATGACTTCCGGCGGCGCGGTGTTGACGTTGATATTGGTGGCCAACGGCAGCACGGTCATGGTGCGGCGCAGTTCGTCGCGCACCGCGGGTTCCAGCCCCAGCAGCGCGGCCACGTCGTCGATGCCGCGCGGCTGCGGCGCCCGGGCATCCGGGGTCTGGCCGCCCTGGGCCGGCGTGGGCGCGTCGGCCGGCTGCGCGGGCGGCTGGCTGGCCGCGATGATGTCGAGCATGCGCGCGGCCAGCGCGTCGGGCAGGCGCAGGCTGGCCAACAGGCGCCGCAGCACCTGTTCCTGTTCGGGCTGCGGCACGCCGTGGCTGGCCAGGTTGCTCAGGTTGTACTTGCCTTGCTCGTCCTGCACGCGGCCGGAGAACACCGCGACGCGGTCGTCGCCGGGGCGCTCGATGCGGGTGTCGAGTATGGGCGTGGCCCAGATCTGGTCGCCGCGGGTGGTGGATTCGCGTTTGCCATGATCGCGGATCACGAGGCGGGCCCAGTCGATGCCGCCGGCCAGCATCATGCGCGCCTGCACCCGCGCCATTTCGTTTTCGACGCGGCGCGTGCTGGCGGTCTGGCGCTGGAACAGGCTGGTGGTCAGCGCGGCGACGATGGCGACGATGATCAGCGCGCTGATGACGGCGGCGCCGCGTTCGCGCGGGCGGGGCGCGTTCATGGCAGCTCCAGGATGCGGCTGTAGCGGCGGGTGTCGCCGCCCGCGCCGCGGTCCAGCGCGATCTCGATGCCGCTGGGCGTAGCCGAAAACGGCGAGCGCGTATCCATCCAGCCGGCGCCGGGCACCCAGCCGCGCAGCACCAGCGCGCGCACGCCGGGCAGGAGCCGCACGCCGTCGCCCACGGGGGGCAGCGGCGCCTGCTCGGCCGACGCACCGCTGGCGCGCCACAGGCCGTCCTTGCGCACGGACCATTGGACGCGCTGCCAGCGGCCGTTGCCGTCCGGGTCGGGGCGCAGGATTTCCAGCGTCTGCGCGCCGGCGGTGCCAGGCAAGAGGCGGATGCCGCTGGTGAAGACGCGCGCATCGATGCCGGGCGCGGCGAACGACGGGCCGTTATAGGCGAGTTCGGCGTCGCGCCCCAGCTGGCCCAGCGTGCGCACGATGGCGTCGGTGTCTTCGGCCTGCTGCGAGATCCACTCGCGCGCGCTGGACACGCTTTCCAGGCCGCGCCAGGCCATGAGGCTGACCAGCGCCATCAGCGCCAGGGCCACCAGCACCTCGATCAGGGTAAAGCCGGCTTCGGCGCGGTGGCGGTGCAGCGCCTGGCGCGGGCACTGGCGCGGCAGCGCGGGCGGCATCGGATGCGGCATCGGGCGCGATATCGGACGCGGTTTGCGGCCCCGCGGGTGGTGCAGATTCATCGCAGGCTCGACAACAGGCCGTCCAACTGCAGCAGGACGCCGCCGTCCGCCTGGTCGCGCACCTTGACCGACACCTGGCGAAAACTGCGGCTGAGCGAATTGGTGAATGCCAGCTCGCAGCGCAGCGCCAGCCCACCCTGGGGGCAGGGCACGGTCTGCGTGCCTGCGCGCGGCAGCGTCTGCTCCAGCCGCAGCTGGGTCAGCGCATTCTGCGCGGCCAGCAGCGCCAGCGTCTTGTCCTGCAGCGCGCGGTTGTTGGCGGCCATGACGCCGGTGGCGCGCAGGGCCGCGCCCATCGCGACCGCGATGATGGCCAGCGCCACCAGCACTTCGATCAGGGTGAAGCCGCGCTGGCGCCGACGTTGCCGCGAGGTGACGAATTCAGCGGATGTCATAGTGTCCCGAGGCGTCGCGCGACAGCGTCACGAGCGATTCGCCGGCCCGCAGCTGCAGGCTGAACGGATCGGCCACCCACTCGGTATTGAAGATCAGCGGGCGGTTCGGGTTCAGCCGCAGTTGCACGGGCCCGGCCAGCCAGGCGCGCGGGCGCAGCGCATCGTCGCGTTCCAGCGTGTCCACGGGCAGCGTCACGTCTTCCTCGGCGGTGGGCGAATCGCCGCGGCCCTGGCGTTCGAACGACCAGCCGCCGCTGGCGGGCAGCCAGCGTATCGGCCGGCCGTCGCTGCGAGCTTCGCTCTGGGCCACGGTAAAGGCGTCGGCCAGGCGCTGCGCGTCGTCGCGCAGCGGATCAGGCCCCTTGCCGATGGACAGGCTGACCATGCTGGCGCCAATGGCAACGATCACCAGCACCACCAGGACTTCGACTAGCGTGAAGCCGCGTTCAGAGTTCCCACGAACCGATGTCGGCATCACCGCCTTCTCCCCCGGGCTTGTTGTCGGCGCCGAACGAGAACACATCGATATCGCCCTTGACGCCCGGGCTCAGGTATTGATAGGGATGGCCCCAGGGGTCGTTGGGCAGCTTGTCCAGGTAGCCGCGCCAGTTGGACGCGCCTTCGGGCTTTTCCACCAGCGCGCGCAGGCCCTGGGCGGTGGTGGGGTAGCGGCCGTTGTCCAGCCGGTACAGCTTGAGCGCCTGCATGATGCCGCCGATATCCTGGCGCGCCGCCACCTGGCGGGCCTGGTCGGGGCGGTCGAGCACGCGCGGAACGATCAGGGCCGCCAGAATCCCCATGATCACGATGACCACCATGATCTCGATCAGGGTGAAACCCTGCTGGCGAGCAGGCCCACGCGATGACTGACGCACTTTACAACTCCGGTCTTTCAGTAGAAGCGGAGGATTGTGGACATGAAATATGACAGCAATATGAGCCTGGCGCGCTCACTTGGCGACGCGGGCGATGCTGTCCGCGGGGGCCGGGAACACTGGCGCCGCCAGGCGGCTGGCGCGGCCGCCTTGCTCGACCGTGATGGCGTCGGCGCTGATCTCTTTCAAGAGAATCCCCGGCGCGACTTCATCGCCCACGCGCCAGGCCAGGGGCGGACCGCCGTCGACGCTGAAGACGGCGGCGCCGTCCGTGCCCGCGGCGATCACGCCCAGCACGCTGATCTGCGTGCGCATCACTTCATCGCGGCCGAACCAGAGCGCCACCGGCGTGTTGTCGGCGGCGCGCGGCGCGGGGGCCGACAGGGCAGGGGGCAAGGGGCCGGGGCGCGGGGCCAGCAGCACCGCGCCCCAAACGCCCAGGCCGGCGGCCAGCGCCAGCACGGCCAGCACACGAAGCGCGGCGGGCGCGGCGGGAGGAGACAAACGCAGAGACAAGGGCATGGATGGCAAGGCGAAAGGCGAACAAGGCGTGCAAACAGGAATGCGCCCGACTATAGCGGCCCATCATGACAAGTCCGCGATAGCGCCGCGCCATTCCTTTCAGGCGGCAGACGGCGCGCTGTCATCAAGCTTAAATGCCACCTGTCTAGCATGCGTGCACGCTGCGGCCAAGCACCGCGGCACCGACCCCTCCCACAGGAAACAACGATGCAAGACACGACACACGCCAACCGCCGCCGACTTCTGAAAATGCTGGGCGGCGCGCCGATGCTGCCGCTGGGCGGCGTGAGCATGGCCGCGCTGCTGGCGGGCTGTAATTCCAGCGACGATGATGATGACAACGCCGTCGTCACGCCCGGCGATCCGCCCGCGGCCAACGTCACGTTCAAGTCCGCTTCGTTCACGTCGATGCCCGCTCCCTCGCTGGCCAGCCCGGAACTGATGGCGCGCACGACGGTAGGCTCGTCGATGGTGCTGACGTTCAGCGACGGCTCGACCCGCAAGGTCGACCTGGGCTACGAACAATTCTTCATGACCGGCGACTCGGTGCCGGACGGCAAGGGCGGCAGCATCATCGCCGGCGCCTATTTCAACAATGCCGGCGCGCCCATCATGGACAACTCGGTGCCCGCCAAGGCCCGCCAGTTCTTCTCGAACTGCCCCGACGGCATGTCGCTCCTGAAGCTGGAAGCGCCCACCGTGCCGGGCGTCAACGGCAACACCGTGTTTGCCGTGGTGCAGTTCGAATACCAGTCGATGGACCAGGCCGGCGCCGACATGTACGGCCGTCTGCCGTCGCCGATTGCCGTGCTGACCCTGGCGCAGGACCCGGCCACCGGCAAGCTCAGCCTGGTCAAGTACAGCAACGTCGACACCTCGCCGGTGAATGGCCTGTGGATCACCTGCGGCGCCAGCCTGTCGCCCTGGAACACGCACCTGTCCAGCGAAGAGTACGAACCCGACGCCACCGTCGCCAAGACGCAGGCGCAGTTCCAGGCCTACAGCCAGAACCTGTTCAACGACCCCAACAAGGCCAACCCCTACCACTACGGCCACATGCCGGAAGTGACGGTGAACCCGGACGGCACCGGCAGCATCAAGAAGCACTACTGCATGGGCCGCATCTCGCACGAGCTGGTGCAGATCATGCCTGACCAGCGCACCGCGCTGATGGGCGACGACGCCACCAACGGCGGCCTGTTCATGTTCGTAGCCGACCGCAAGGCCGACCTGTCGTCGGGCTCGCTGTACGTGGCCAAGTGGACGCAGACCTCGGGCACCGGCCCGGGCGCCGGCACGCTGACCTGGATCAACCTGGGCCACGCCACCAGCGCCGAAGTCAAGGAACTGGCCGACCAGCTGACCGCCGCCGATATCATGGACGTGCGCAAGACGGACCCGGCCGACAACACCTTCACCAAGATCCGCTTCAGCGGCGCCGACAACTGGGTCAAGCTGATGCCGGGCCGCCGCCAGGCTGCCGCCTTCCTGGAAACCCACCGCTACGCCGCGCTGGTCGGCGGCACGCTGGGCTTTACCAAGATGGAAGGCACCACCGTCAACGCCAAGGACAAGATCGCCTACAGCGCCATGTCGCGCATCGAAAGCTCGATGGTCGACGGCACGGTGGCCGGCATGAAGGTCACGGCCAACTCGGCCGGCGCCGTCTACCAGTTGCACCTGAAGGCCGGCCAGGTCGACACCAACGGCCAGGCCATCGACAGCGAATGGGTACCGGTGGACATGGCCGCCGTGGCCGAACTGGTCGGCGCGCCGATCTCGCCGGTCGACGAGCTGGGCAATACCCACAACGCCGACAAGATCTCCAACCCCGACAACCTGAAGTTCTCGGAAAAGCTGCGCACGCTGTTCGTGGGCGAAGACAGCGGCGGCCACGTCAACAACTTCCTGTGGGCCTATAACGTCGACACCAAGGTGCTGTCGCGCCTGTTGTCGTGCCCGGTGGCGGCCGAATCCACTGGCCTGCAGGCGGTGGACGAGATCAACGGCTGGACCTACATCACCAGCAACTTCCAGCACGCCGCCGACTGGGGCAGCGTGCACGCCAAGGTGCGGCCCACGCTGGAACCGCTGGTCAAGGCCAACTACAAGGACGGCTTCGGCGCATCGGTGGGCTACTTGACCGGTGTGAAGATCGGCAGTTGACCAGGCTGTGCCGAGCTGGGCGGACGCGGCGCGCAACACGCCGCGTCCGCTTGTCGGAAAGGACCCAGGGACCGGCACGCCGGTCCCTTTGCATTGTTTCGGTCTGTGTCGCATCAGAAAAAAATCCTGATCCGTCGATCAGCGATTCCTGTCTTTGCTTCATGCGTCGTTCACCTTGCGAAGCCACTATGTGGGCCACCCACAAAGCGGGTTTCGAAAGGGAAAGAACATGCAGGTAATGAAGTGGAAGCGCTGGTGCGCGGCCCTGGCCGCCCTGGGCGCGCTGGCCGGCTGCGGCGGCGATGACAAGAGCGACGACGATGCGGCGACACCGCCGCCGCCCGCGACGCAGCCCGGCGCGGGCTCGGCCGCCAAGGTGTTGTTCATCGGCATGGACGGCCTGACGTATGACGCCTACCGCCAGGGCGTGGCGGACAAGTCCTTGCCCGGCCTGGCGCAATTGACCGTGACGCGCAGCTGGACCGGCGGCGTGACCGGTGGCGTCACGCAACAGCCCACGCTGCTGGTGCCGGGCTGGACCACGCTGCTGACCGGCCAGTGGGCCGATCAGCATGGCGTGCGCAGCAACGCGGCCGGCCAGGCGCCCAAGACGCCGACGCTGTTCCAGCGCGTCAAGACGGCCAAGCCCGCCGCGCGCACGGCGGCGGCCTTCAATTCGACGCTGCTGGCCAGCCTGGCCGGCAACGACCGCGCCGCCGGCTATCTGCAAAGCCTGACCGACTGTGCCGGCGTGGACGATTGCGTCGCCAGCCAGGCACGTGATCGCATCACCGAAGGCTATGACGTGGTGGTGGCGCAGTTCGGCGCCGCCGAGACCGCGGCGCAGGCCGGCAGCTTCGGCCCCGCCTACCAGGCCACCCTGCGCCAGACGGACGCCGCCCTGGGCGCGTTGCTGGCCCAGGTGGCCGCCCGCCGCGCGGACCATCCGGAAGAGAACTGGCTGGTGGTGGTGGCCTCCAGCCACGGCCTGGACCGCACCGGCGGCAGCGATGGCCTGCAGTTCTCGCCCAACAAGACCACGCTGCTGGCGATGAACCGGCAGCCGCTGCTGGGCGGCAGCGCCGACGACGCGTCGTTCGACGGCGTCTGGAACAGCGCCTGGTACGCCTTGCCCAGCGCGGCCGACGCCGCGCCCACCGTGCTGGCGCACCTGGGCGCCTTGCCGGCCGCCGGCCAGTACGACATGGCGGGCGCCGCCCTGACCGAATCGGTGGCCCTGCGCCGCGCCGCCAGCCGCACGTCCATGGACAACAAGACCGTTTCGCTCAGCTGGACCCGCGTCGGGGTGCCGGTCGGCGACATCGTGATTGCCCGCGATGGCAAGGAACTGGCGCGCCTGCCGGGCACGGCCACCGACTATGCCGACACCGCCTTCTCGTTCACCACCGAAGGCGTGCACGAACTGAACTACACCATCTCGGTGGGTGGCGCCGTCACGGCCGTGCGCGCCACGGTCGTGTACACGGCGCCGGTGCCGCTGTTGCCGTCGCTGCGTACCGGTCTGACGATGCTGTTCCCGT
Source organism: Achromobacter sp. NCFB-sbj8-Ac1-l (assembly GCF_052695805.1). Classification (NCBI taxonomy): domain Bacteria; kingdom Pseudomonadati; phylum Pseudomonadota; class Betaproteobacteria; order Burkholderiales; family Alcaligenaceae; genus Achromobacter; species Achromobacter sp. NCFB-sbj8-Ac1-l. The sequence continues at coordinate 2,454,639 of NZ_CP199812.1, forward strand.
TCGAAGGCGACGTGACCGACAAGGCCGCGGGCGGCGGGGCGATCACGCCGTACGACGGCGTCCAGGCGCCGGCCTTCGCCAACCAGGGCGTGTTCGGCAAGATGTTCCAGAACCAGCGCACGGCCGACCCGCTCGGTGCGTTCAAGCTGGACTATCCGGCGGGCCTGCTCGACACCGTCTCGGCCTTCACCATCGGCTTCTGGTATCAGTCCGATGGCACTGCCAACGACCGCTCCATCCTGGGCAACAAGGACTACAACTCCGGCGGCAATCCCGGCATCACCATCGCCCAGTGGGCCGGCCCCGAGCTGCGCTTCAACCTGGCCGGCGGCGCGCGGGTCGACATCAACGGCGTGAAGTTCACGCCCAACAAGCCGATCTACGTGGCCATGGCCATCAACAAGACCGCCAAGACCATGACGGCCTACGTCTATGACCCGGAGCTGGGTTTCACCAGCCGGTCGACGCCGACCGGCACGGTCGACCTGACCAGGATCGCCGGCGTGTTCGGCCCGCACCTGGGCCTGAACGAAGACGGCAAGGGCACCTACGGCGTGTGCTGCGCCGGCACCAAGGGCCCGTACACCATGTATTTCGACGACCTGGCGTTCTGGTCGCGCGCGCTGACCGAAGCCGAAGTGCGCTCGCTGGCCCTGTCCGGCAAGTCCGTTTCCGAACTGTTCCCCTGATGTCCCAAGGATAGACACACCATGACTACTTCCCCGATCTTGCGCGCGTTCCTGCGCCTGGGCGCGGTGCTGATGATCGCCGCCACCCTGACCGCCTGCGGCGGCGACAAGGACGACGACAGCGACAGCGGCAGCGGCGCCCCGGGCGGCCAGCAGCCCGAGACGCCCACCCAGCCCGTCAAGCCCCAATTGCGTTGCGCGCCCTGACAGCGGCGCCCCCATCAGAATTCAAGGAATAGCCCCTGTGACGTCCGAAAAAGACCCCATCCACGCCGGCAAGCGCCGCTTCCTGCGCAACGCCGCCGCCTCGACCGCCGGCCTGACCGCCTTGTCGATGTTCCCGCCGGCCATCCGCCGCGCGCTGGCGATTCCCGCCAACAACCGCACCGGCACCATCAACGACGTCGAGCACGTGGTCATCCTGATGCAGGAAAACCGCTCGTTCGACATGTACTTCGGCACGTTCAAGGGCGTGCGCGGCTTTGGCGACCGCATCACCGTGCCGCTGCCGCAGAACCGCTCGGTCTGGGAACAGACCAACGGCACCCGCGTGGTGCTGCCGTATCACCTGGACAGCACCAAGGGCAACGCCCAGCGCGTGTCCGGCACGCCGCACGATTACGTGGATGCCCAGAACGCCTGGGATGGCGGCCGCCTGTATCAATGGCCGCGCTACAAGCAGAACCAGTCGATGGGCTACTACACCCGGCAGGAACTGCCGTTCCAGTTCGCGCTGGCCGAGGCCTTCACGCTGTGCGATGCCTACCACTGCTCTTCGCATGGGGGCACCAACACCAACCGCCTGTTCCATTGGACCGGCACCAACGATCCGCTGGCGCTGGGCAACGGCCCGTCCACCCGCAACCAGTGGGACGACCTGGGCGCCTCGACCATCGGCTGGACCTGGAAGACCTACCCGGAGCGTCTGCAGGAAGCCGGCGTGACCTGGAAGGTGTACCAGAACCTGCCCGAGAACTTCGGCGACAACCCGCTGGCCGGTTTCCGCCAGTACCGCAAGGCCAACGAGTTGGCCGGCAATGGCACCGACGGCTCGCCGTACCCCGCCTGGACGCCGGCCATGGATGCCACCAACCCGCTCTACAAAGGCACGGCCAACACCATGCCGGACGGCGGCTTCCTGCAGGCGTTGCGTGACGACGTGACCAACGGCAGCCTGCCGCAGATCTCGTGGATCGTGGCTCCCGCCACGTATTCCGAACACCCCGGCCCGTCGAGCCCGGTGCAGGGCGCCTGGTACATCCAGGAAACGCTGAACGCCTTGACCGCCAACCCGGACGTCTGGAGCAAGACGGTGCTGCTGGTGAACTTCGACGAAAACGACGGCTACTTCGATCACGTGCCGTCGCCCGCCGCGCCTTCGCTCAATCCGGACGGCTCGATGGCCGGCGACTCCACCGTCAATACCGACATGGAACGCCATACGCGGCCGTCGTACACCCCGGCCGGTGCGGTGCTGGACGCCGCCGACAACCGCGTCTACGGCCCCGGTCCGCGCGTGCCGATGTACATCGTGTCGCCCTGGAGCCGTGGCGGCTGGGTCAATTCCCAGGCGTTCGACCACACGTCGGTGCTGCGTTTCCTGGAAGCGCGGTTCGGCGTGCCCGAAAAGAACATCAGCCCGTGGCGCCGCGCGGTGCTGGGCGACCTGACCTCGGCCTTCAATTTCGCCACGCCCAACAATGAACAGCTGCCCGACCTGACCCTGCTCACGCGGGCCGGTGCCGACCAGACACGTGCCGACCAGCAGGCCCTGCCGGCCGTGCCGCTGCCCGATACGACCACCCAGGCCAAGCCTAAGCAGGAAACCGGCGTGCGGTTTTCGCGCGCCTTGCCCTATGAACTGCACACCAGCGGCCGCGCCCAGCCGGGCACCAGCGCCATGTGGCTGGTGTTCGCCAATACCGGCACGGCCACCGGCGTGTTCCAGGTCTACGACCGCCTGCACCTGGACCGCCTGCCGCGCCGCTACACGGTCGAACCGAACAAGCAGCTCCAAGGCAGCTGGGACGTGGCCGCCGACGGCGGCAAGTACGACCTGTGGGTGATGGGCCCGAACGGCTATCTGCGTCACTTCGCGGGGGACCTGGCGCTGGCTCGCAGCGAGCAGCTCGATGCCGAGATCCGCGTCTGCTACGACGTGGCCAATGGCGACGTCTACACCAGCTTCATCAACAGCGGCAAGAAGCCGGTCACCTTCGTCATCACGCCCAACGCCTACTACACCAATAATGAGAAGTGGACGTTGACGGTGCCGGCGGGCAGCCAGGTGGAACAGTCGTGGGCCCTGAAGGCCAGCGGCGCCTGGTACGACTTCACGGCGCGCCTGAACGAAGACCCCGCCTACCTGCGTCGCTTTGCCGGCCGGGTGGAAACGGGCAAGCCGTCGGTCACCGATCCGGCGATGGGGCTGTAAAACCTGCCCCGGCCTGGCGTTGCCGTCAGGCTGGGGCCGCCCCTTGGGGCTCGCGGGCCCGGAAGGCCGTGGCGCAGGCCTCGCAGATGGCCGCCGTGATGCCCTGGCGCGCATGTTCGCGCCGTTCCAGCATGCCGATGGCCCGCGACATCGGGCCCAGGTCGTCAGGCAGGGGCAGGATGCGCAGTTCCGGGCTGGCATGCCAGTTCGAGCCGTTGATCAGCGGCAAGAGCGTCACGCCGACTTCCTGGCGCACCAGCTCTACCAGGGTCTCGATCGCGTTCAGTTCCAGGAACTCGTTCAGCGGCACCGCCAGGCGCCGCAGCAGCCGGTCGATCTGCAGCCCGGTGCGCTGGGTGCGGTCGAACCGCAAGAACGGGTTGCCCGCCAGCACCTGGCGCGCATCGCGCCCGGCGGCCGACGGCGGGGCGATCACCACCAGCGGTTCTTCGTAGAGCGGCACCCAGCGCGTGCTGGCCATCTTGCGGCCGGCTTCCACCAGGAATGCCGCGTCCAGCTCGCCGTCTTCGACCTTGCCGGCCAGCTCGCTGGCCTTGCCCGACAGAATCCGCACGTCCAGCTTGGGATGGGCCTTTTTCATGCCCGACACCACCTTGGACAGCGTGCCCATGCAGGACACGATGCTGCCTACCGACACCGACCCGGCCAGTTCGCCCGGCACCGTGCGCGGCAGCCGCATGCGGTCGTATAAATCGAGCAAGTGCTTGATTTCCGGTAGCAATTCCCGTCCGGCTGCGTTAAGAATGGCAAGACGCCCGCTGCGATCGAACAATTCACGCCCCAGTTCGGCCTCCAGCGAGCGCATCTGGAAGCTGACGGCGGCCTGCGTCAGGGCCACTTGCTCGGCGGCCTCGGAAAACGAGCCATGGTGGGCCACCGCCAGGAAGGTGCGCAGGAATCGGATGGTGCTCATAGGGGTGATTCCGGGGTTGAATCCGGGGGCAATCCGTGCCGAAAAGCCCGGGCTTGATTCACAAAAAAATCTTTTATGACGGAACAAAAAATCAAATTGATTTAATTAGACCACGAGAGTACCTTCGCGAGCTTACCTATCTGAGACTAGCGCCATGAAATCCTTCGACTGGGTCAACCCTTACCCCTCCGTCCGCATCCCGCTGTTCGCCCGCAACGTGGTGTCCACGTCGCATCCGCTGGCGGCCCAGGCCGGCCTGCGCATGCTGCTCAAGGGCGGCAACGCCGTGGACGCCGCCATCGCCGCGGCCGCCACCATCGTGCTGGTCGAACCGGTATCGTGCGGCCTGGGCGGCGACTGCTTCGCCATCGTCTGGGACGGCAAGGAACTGCATGGCCTGAATTCGTCCGGCGTGGCCCCGGCCGCCTGGAACGTCGAATACTTCAAGCGCAAGTACGGCACGGGCCCGGACGGCCTGGCCATCCAGCCCAAGCGCGGCTGGGACGCGGTGACGGTGCCCGGCGTGGTCGCCGGCTGGTCCGCACTGCACGAAAAGCTGGGCAAGCTGCCGTTCGAACAACTGTTCGAGCCCGCCATCGAAATCGCCGAGCGCGGCTATGCCGTGCCGCCGGTGGTGGCGCACAAATGGGCCGCTGCCGCCAACGAACTGAGCAGCCAGCCGGGCTACGCCCAGGCGTTCATGCCGGAAGGCCGCGCGCCCAAGGTCGGCGAACACTTCCGCTTCCCGGATGCCGCCAACACGCTGCGCCGCATTGCCGCCTCGCATGGCCGCGACTTCTATGAAGGCGAACTGGCCGAACGCATCGCCGCGTTCGCCAAGGAATGCGGCGGCGCCATGACGCTGGAAGACCTGCGCGGCTACCGCCCGGAATGGGTCAAGCCGATTTCCAAGTCGTACCGCGGCTACGAGCTGCATGAAATCCCGCCGAACGGGCAGGGCATCGCCGCGCTGATCGCGCTGGGCATCGTCGAACGCTTCGACATGGCCAGCCTGCCGGTTGACTCGGTGCAGTCGCAGCACGTGCAGATCGAAGCCATGAAGCTGGCTTTTGCCGACCTGTACAAGTACGTGGCCGACCCGCGCTCGATGGAAGTCACGCCCGAGCAGATGCTGTCCGACGACTACCTGGACAGCCGCGCCAAGCTGATCCGCCTGGACGGCGCCACCCACTTCGAAGCCGGCCGCCCGCACGCCGGCGGCACCGTCTACCTGACCGCCGCCGACGAAAACGGCATGATGATCTCGTTCATCCAGTCCAACTACATGGGCTTCGGCTCGGGCGTGGTGGTGCCGGGCACCGGCATCAGCATGCAGAACCGCGGCGTGGGCTTCTCGATGAATCCCCAGTCGGCCAACGTGGTCGAAGGCGGCAAGCGCCCGTTCCACACCATCATCCCGGGCTTTTTGACCCGCGGCGGCAAGCCGGTCATGAGCTTTGGCGTCATGGGCGGCGACATGCAGCCCCAGGGCCACCTGCAGACCGTCGTGCGCATGATCGACTACCACCAGAACCCGCAGGCCGCCTGCTGCGCGCCGCGCTGGAAGGTCAACCGCGATTTCACGCTGGATATCGAGACCAACATGAAGGCTTCCACTATTGCGGGCCTGAAAGACCTGGGGCATGCTTTGAAGTCGGTCGACGATCCTTACATGGACTTCGGCGCCGGCCAATTCATCTGGCGCATGTCCGAAAGCGACAACGAGCTGGGCTACGTTGCCGCCAGCGACAGCCGCCGCGACGGCCAGGCCGTCGGCTTCTGATGCACGGCAGTGCAGCCACAAGGGGAAAAACCACAATGAAACGCTTGACCATGACCTTCGGCGCCAGCGTGCTGGCGCTGGCCGCCGGCGCCGCCTGCGCCCAGAACATCCGGATCGGCCTGCAGGAAGATCCCGACGTCCTGGACCCGCACCGTGCGCGTACCTACGTCGGCCGCATCGTCTTCACCTCGCTGTGCGACAAGCTGGTGGACATCGATCCCAAGCTGCACTTCGTGCCGCAGCTGGCCACCTCGTGGTCGTTCAGCCCCGACAACAAGGTGCTGACCTTCAAGCTGCGCGAAGACGCGCTGTTCCACGACGGCAGCAAGTTCGACGCCGCGGCCGCCAAGGCCAACCTGGACCGTGCCATGACGCTGCCCGACAGCCTGCGCAAGGGCGAACTGGCCTCGGTCGAAAAGGTCGAGGCGCCCGACGCCTCCACGCTGGTGCTCACGCTCAAGCAGCCCGACGCCACGCTGCTGGCGCAGCTGTCCGACCGCGCCGGCATGATGCTGTCGCCCAAGACCTTCGCCGATCCCGATGTCGCGTCGGTGGGCCGCAAGCCGATCTGCTCGGGTCCGTACAAGTTCGTCGAACGCATCCAGAACGACCGCGTCGTGCTCGAAAAATTCGACCAGTACTACGACGCCAAGGACTACGCCTTCAAGCGCATCACCTTCCTGCCCATCCCGGACACCACCGTGCGCCTGTCGAACCTGCGCGCCGGCGACCTGGACATGCTCGAACGCCTGAACCCGTCCGACGCGCCGCAGGTCAAGACCGACGCCAGCCTGACCTTCGCGCCGGTGGCGGGCCTGGGCTTCCAGCAGTTCATGTTCAACGTGGGCAACGGCAAGCGCGCCGAAGACAACCCGTTCAAGAACAAGCTGGTGCGCCAGGCGTTCCAGCTGTCCATCGACCGCAACGCCATCAACGAGGTGGCAGGCGGCGGCATCTTCGAGCCGGCGCAGCAGCCGTTCCCGCCCGCCAGCCCCTACCACAGCGACAAGTTCCCCGTGACCAAGCGCGACGTCACCAAGGCGCGCGCGCTGCTCAAGCAGGCCGGCTTTGACCGCGTCAAGGCCGAGGTCATGTTCGGCAACAACACCACCACCTCGTCCGTGGCCGAAATGGTGCAGGCGATGGCATCGGAAGCCGGCTTCGACCTGTCGCTGCGGCCCACCGAATACGCGGCCCTGCAAAAGGAATCGGCCGGTGGCAACTTCCAGGTCGTGATGCTGGGCTGGTCGGGCCGGGTCGACCCGGACGGCAACATCCATTCGTTCGTGACCTGCAAGGGCGCCCTGAACGACGGCCATTATTGCAACCCGGAAGTCGACAAGCTGCTCAACGAGGCCCGCACGGTGCCGGATGAAGCCAAGCGCCGCGCCATCTACGACCAGGCCCAGGCGATCATCCAGGACGAACTGCCCGGGGTGTACAACTACTACCAGCCGTGGCCGTTCGCGCTGGGCAAGAAGGTCAAGGGCTTCGTGCCGTATCCGGACGGCATGATCCGCCTGAAGGGCGTGACGTTCGCACAGAAGTAAACGGGATGCGGCGGCTTGCCGCCGCGCCCGCCGGCCGCGCGTTTCGCGCGGCCGCTTGTTTCCCGCGGTGGCCGTGCGCCAAGCCTGACCGGCCCGGCTCCGTCCACCGCTTTTGTTCTACGGTTTTCCCACATGCTTAAACTCATCTTGCGCCGCGTGATCGTCGCGATACCGACCCTGATACTGGTGTCGATGATCGTCTTCATGCTGCAGAAAATCCTGCCCGGCGACGCGGTGCTGACCATGGCCGGCGAAGAGCGCGACCCGGCCGTGCTGGATTACCTGCGCGAAAAATACCGCCTGAACGACCCCTTGCCGATGCAGTACGTGGCCTGGGCCACCCAGGTGGTGCAGGGCGACCTGGGCAAGTCGCTGCGCACCGACGTGCCGGTCACCACGCTGATCGCCCAGAAGCTGCCCGTGACGCTGCAACTGGCGGCCATGGCGATGTTCTTCGCGCTGCTGGTGGGCATTCCCATGGGCATCCTGGCCGCGGTGCGCAAGGGCAAGCCCATCGAAATGGGCGCCAACATCGCGGCGCTGTCCGGCATGTCCATCCCCAATTTCTGGCTCGGCATCATCCTCATCATGGTAGTGTCGGTGCAATGGAAGCTGTTGCCGGCGTCGGGCTATGTGTCGCCGGCCGAAGACTTCTGGCTGTCGATCAAGACCATGCTGATGCCGGCGCTGGTGCTGTCCACGGCCATCGCCGCCTACCTGATGCGCCACACCCGCTCGGCCATGCTCGAAGCGCTGTCGGCCGACTACGTGCGCACGGCGCGCGCCAAGGGCGTGTCGCCGCGCCGGGTGGTGCTGCGCCACGCGCTGCGCAATGCGTTGATGCCCATCGTCACCCTGGTGACGCTGCTGTTCGGTGAATTGCTGGCGGGCGCCGTGCTGACCGAGCAGGTCTTCACCATTCCGGGGTTCGGCAAGCTGGTGGTCGACGCGGTGTTCACGCGCGACTACGCGGTGGTGCAGGGCGTGGTGCTCTGCGTCGCGGTGGGCTTCATCCTGATGAACCTGCTGGCCGACATCCTGTACATCCTGGTCAATCCCCGTCTGAGGCACGCATGAGCGCACTTCCTGCAACGGCCGCAGCCGTCACGCCGCCCCGCAGCCGCAACCGCGCCTGGGGCAAATTCAAACGCAACCACGTGGCCATGCTGGGCCTGGCCATCGTGCTGTTCTTCGTGCTGCTGGCTCTCTTGGCGCCGCTGATCGCCAACCACGATCCGTTCCAGACCAGCTTCACCACCATCCGCAAGGCGCCGTCGGCCTCGTATTGGCTGGGCACCGATGAACTGGGCCGCGACATCTTCAGCCGCATGGTCTTTGGTGCGCGCGCCTCGCTCATGGCCGGCCTGGTGTCGGTGCTGATCGCGCTGGCGGTCGGCGTGCCGTTCGGCCTGGCCGCCGGCTATTTCGGCGGCTGGACCGACAGCGTCATTTCCCGCGCCACCGAAGCCCTGCTGGCGATTCCGTTCCTGATCCTGGCCATCGCGCTGGCCGCCTTCCTGGGGCCCAGCCTGACCAACGCCATGATCGCCATCGGCGTGTCGGCCGCGCCCAAGTTCGTGCGGCTGACGCGCGGCCAGGTGCTGGCCGTCAAGAACGAAGACTACGTGCAGAGCGCCCGCGCGCTGGGCGCCTCCGACCTGCGCATCATCGCGCGGCACGTGTTTCCCAACGTCATGCCGCCGCTGATCGTGCAGGCCACCATCACCATCGCCACGGCCATCATCGCCGAGGCCAGCCTGTCGTTCCTGGGCCTGGGGCTGCAGCCGCCGAACCCGTCGTGGGGCTCGATGCTGAACACCGCCAAGAACTTCATGACCCAGGCGCCCTGGATGTCGATCTTCCCCGGATCGGCCATTTTCCTGGTGGTGCTGGGCTTCAATCTGCTGGGCGACGGGCTGCGCGACGCGCTGGATCCCCGTCAGGAAAAATGATCACCATGGCAACAATGGATCCCAAACGCGTCGTCCAGGTCAATGATCTGACCGTACGTTTCAAGACCCCCGAACGCACCGTGGAAGCGGTGCGCAATGTGTCGTTCCACGTCGATCGCGGCGAAACGCTGGCGATCGTGGGCGAGTCCGGCTCGGGCAAGTCCGTCACCTCGCTGGCGCTGATGCGCCTGGTGGAATACGGCGGCGGCAAGATCGTCAACGGCGGCATGCTGCTGCGCCGTCGCAATGGCGAGGTGCTGGATCTCGTCAATGCGCCCGACACCACGCTGCAACGCGTGCGCGGCGCCGATGTGGCCATGATCTTCCAGGAGCCCATGACCTCGCTCAACCCCAGCTTCACGGCCGGCAACCAGATTGCCGAAGCCCTGCAGCTGCATCAGGGGCTGGACGCCGCGGCCGCGCGCGCCGAAACGCTGCGCATGCTTGAGCGCGTGCGCATCCCCGAGGCCCGCGCCATTCTCGACCGCTATCCGCACCAGCTGTCCGGCGGCATGCGCCAGCGCGTCATGATCGCCATGGCGCTGTCGTGCAAGCCCCAGCTGCTGATCGCCGACGAACCCACTACGGCCCTGGACGTCACCATCCAGGCCCAGATCCTGCAGCTGATCCGCCAGCTGCAGGAAGAAATGGACATGGGCGTCATCTTCATCACGCACGACATGGGCGTGGTGGCCGAAGTGGCCGACCGCGTGCTGGTCATGTACCGCGGCGACAAGGTCGAAGAGGGCGGTTCCGACGAAGTCTTCGCGCGGCCGCAGCATGCCTACACCCGCGCCTTGCTGTCGGCCGTGCCGCGCCTGGGCGCCATGCACGGCACCGACGAACCCGCGCCATTCCCCTTGCTGAAGGTCGAGGAAGCGGCCCACAAGCCCCTGCCGGACCAGGCCCCCGTGGCGGCTCCGTCCACCGTGCGCCGCGAAAACGGCCCGGTGCTGAAGGTGCGCGACCTGACCACCCATTTCGACATCACCGGCGGCATCCTGGGCCGGGTGCAGAAACGCGTGCATGCCGTCGAGAAGGTCAGCTTCGATCTGTACCCCGGCGAAACCTTGTCGCTGGTGGGCGAATCCGGCTGCGGCAAGACCACCACGGGCCGGTCGCTGCTGCAACTTGTCAAGAGCCAGGGCGGTTCGATCGAATTCGACGGCCAGAACATCGGCGCACTGCGCGGCAGCGCCATGCAGACGCTGCGCCGGCACATCCAGTTCATCTTCCAGGACCCGTTCGCCTCGCTCGATCCGCGCATGACGGTGGGCTATTCCATCATGGAACCGCTGCTCATCCACAACGTGGCGCGCGGCCGCGAGGCCCAGGAACGCGTGCGCTGGCTGATGGACAAGTGCGGCCTGGCGCCTGAAATGATCGACCGCTATCCGCACGAGTTCTCGGGCGGCCAGCGCCAGCGCATCTGCATCGCTCGGGCCCTGGCGCTGAATCCCAAGGTCGTGATCGCCGACGAATCCGTGTCGGCGCTGGACGTGTCGATCCAGGCGCAGATCGTCAACCTGCTGCTGGACCTGCAACGCGAACTGGGCGTGTCGTTCCTGTTCATCTCGCACGACATGGCCGTGGTCGAACGTGTCAGCCACCGCGTGGCGGTGATGTATCTGGGGCAGATCGTCGAAATCGGCCCGCGCCGCGCCATTTTCGAGAACCCGCAGCACCCCTACACCAGGAAGCTGATGGCGGCGGTACCCATTGCCGATCCGCAGCGGCGCCACCGCGAGCGTTCGCTGCTGGTCGACGAGATTCCCAGCCCGATGCGCAAGCTGGGCGACGATCCTCTGGTCGAGCCGCTGGTGCAGGTAGGCGACGGGCATTTCGTCGCGCGGCACGCCATCGGCGTCTATTGATGCGGTAGAGGCCGCCAGGCGCTGCCGGCCGTCACGACGGCAGTCGGCCGGGGCCAGAGAAGCGCGGCCGGACCTTGTCCGGCCGCGCTTCTTTTGGTCCGATTGTGAAACATTTATATCGGGGTAATCATTAATGGATCATATGTTTCATAAGCGCCTACGATGACTGCCTGAGCCGGGCCGTCTCCCGGCCAATGAAGATCCAGGGGAAAACCATGTTGCACCGAGTCTTGAAACGTGGCGTCGTGCTGCTGTCCGCAGGCGCGGCGTGCCTGCTGGCGCAGGCCAGCCACGCGCAGGAATATCCGTCTCGGCCGATCCGGCTGGTGGTGCCGTCGGCGGCGGGCGGCTCGCCGGACACGGTGATGCGCCTGGTGGCGCAGGAAGCCGGCAAGCGGCTGGGCCAGACGCTGGTGGTCGAGAACAAGCCGGGCTCGTCCGGCATCGCCGGCATGCTGGACGTGTATCGCGCCGCGCCCGACGGCTACACGCTGGGCTACGCCAACAACGTCACGCTGGCGATCAACCGCAGCACCTTCAGCCAGCTGCCCTACGATCCGCAGAAGCTCACGCCCGTGATCTTCGTGCTCAAGGTCGCCAACGTGCTGGCGGTGAATCCGGACGTGCCGGTCAAGACCTTGCCCGAGTTCGTCGAATACGTGCGCCAGCATCCCGACAAGGTCACCTTCGCGTCGCCCGGCCAGGGCACGTCGGGTCACCTGACCGGCGAAATGCTGGCGCAGGCGTCCAAGCTGCGGATGATCCACGTGCCGTACCGTGGCAGCCCCGCCGCCACCACCGATGTGATCGGCGGGCAGGTGGATGCCATCTTCGACAACACCATCAGCATCACGCCCTACATCCGCTCGGGCAAGCTGCGGGCGCTGGCCTCGACGGGGCTTGCGCGCTCGCCGCAGTTTCCCGATCTGCCTACCGTCGCCGAAGGCGTGCTGCCGGGCTTCGAAGGCGTGGCCTGGGGCGGCATCGTGGCGCCGCCGGGCACGCCGGCCGCCATCGTCGAGCGCCTGAACCGCTGCTTGAACGAGGTGCTGGCCGATCCGGCCGTGCGCGACCGGTTGGTGGCGCTGGGCAACGATGAAATCGTGGGCGGCGCGCCGCAGGCGCTGGCGGACTACGCCGAAAAGGAAACGGTGAAATGGGCCGCCGTGGTGCGGGCCGCCAAGCTGCCGGTGCAGTAGGCGTCGTGTGGCATGGAACCGGGCGGCGGCTGCCCGCCGCCCGGTTTCAGCGCTTTTCCAGCGCCAGCCGGATGCCGAAGGCGATGAACACCGCGCCGGTCATGCGATCCAGCCCGCGCATCACCGCGGGGCGCGACAGCCAGCGCGCCAGCGGCCGGGTCGCCGCCACCAGCAGCGCGAACCACACCACGCCCAGCAGGGCATGGATGCCGGCCAGCAGCAGGCTGAAGCGCAGCACGTCCGCGCCCGCCGGAATGAACTGCGGCAGGAAGGTAACGTAGAACACGCCCACTTTGGGATTGAGCGCGTTGGTCAGGCAGCCGCGCGCAAACCAGCCGGCGGCGCTGGCGCGGGTGGGCGCGACCGCTGCCGGCGCATCGCCGGCGCCCGTTGCCGCGGGGCGGCCGGGCAGGGTGCGCCACAGCAGCCTGGCGCCCAGATAGAACAGGTACACGGCCGCGCACAGGCGCAGCACATCGTAGGCCAGCGTCGATACCGCCAGCAGCGAACCCAGGCCCACGGCCGCGATGGCGCCCCACAGCAGGCAGCCCGCGCAGATGCCCAGGCCCGCCATGAAGGCGCGGCGTCCGCCTTCGACCGCGGCGGTGCGCAGCACCAGGGCGGTGTCCAGTCCGGGCGTGATGGTCAGGATGGCGGCGGCCAGGGTGAAGGCGAGCAGGGCGGCGGTGGCGGTCATGGCGGTCTGCCGTCAAGGGACGCCGGCGGCGAGCCGGCTACGGGGCATGCCGGACGCAAGCCGGCCGAGGCCGCCAGTGTAGCGCCGCGCGCCCAGGCGGTATCATGGCGGCCTTCAGCAATTTGCTTTCTCAACGGATTTTTCGCCATGGCCCTGCGCGCCACCATCTACAAGGCCGAGCTCAACGTCGCCGACACCGATCGGCACTACTATGGCAGCCACTCGCTGACCGTCGCCCGCCACCCCTCCGAAACCGACGAGCGCATGATGGTGCGCCTGGTCGCGTACGCGCTGCACGCGCAGGAAGAACTGGCCTTCACCAAGGGCCTGAGCGACACCGACGAGCCCGACCTGTGGGTCAAGGACCTGACCGGCGCGGTCAAGCTGTGGATCGAAGTGGGCCAGCCCGAAGAACGCCGCATCCTGCGCGCCTGTGGCCGCGCCGATGAAGTCATCGTGTATTGCTACGGCGGCTCGGCCAGCAAGATCTGGTGGGACGGGGTGCGCAACAAGCTTGAGCGCACCCGCAATCTCAAGGTGGTCAACCTGCCCTCGGACCAGACCCGCGCGCTGGCCAGGCTGGCCGAACGCACCATGCAGCTGAACGCCAACATTTCCGACGGCGTGGTGTATTTCTCGGCCGAGAAGGGCGAAGTCAGCATCGAACCCGAAGCCTGGCGCTGACGGGCCCCACGCCCGGGGGCGGTCTGCGCCTGACGCGAAAATACTGCGCCGCAACAAAAAGAACGTGCAAAGTTCCCCAAGCGGATTTATATTACGATCATCATATTTTAGGAATCCCGATCATGGCTGGCCCTTCCGTCTCTCGCAAAGCGCTTTCCCACGAGCGCATCGTGGAAGCGGCCGCGCGTGCGATCCGGCGTGAAGGGTATGCCGGCGTGGGCGTGGCCGACGTCATGAAAGAAGCCGGGCTGACCCACGGCGGCTTCTACGCCCATTTTCCGTCGCGCGATGCCATGCTGGCCGCCGCGATGGACCACGCCGGCCGCGACGGCGCCAGCCGCATGGCGCAGGGCATCGCGCGGCGCCAGGCCGAAGGTGCCAGTCCGCTGCGTGCCATGGTCGAAAGCTACCTGTCCGAGAAAATGCTGACCCACTGTGAAATCGGGTGTCCGATAGCGGCCCTGGCCTCGGAAATACCACGCCAGTCGCCGCAGGTGCGCGAGGTCTCCGCCAGCCGGGTGCAGGGGCTGGTCAGGGCCTTGCAGCAGACGCTGCCGGCCGATGCCGGCGAGCACGTGGCCAGGGCGGTCACCGCCAACCTGGTGGGCGCCCTGCAACTGGCCCGCGCCCTGGGCGACAACGCAGAGGGCAGGGCCATGCTGGCCGCCGCGCGCAAGTCCATCCTGGATCAATACGACACCGAAGGTGGGCACGCTTCCCATTGATGCCCCGGCCGCCGTCCGCGGCTTTTTTTAATCTCTTGAATATGATGATCATCATATTTATATAACCGGCCCCGCCATGCAAGGGCCACCGCTGTGAACCGGAACCCGAAGGAACCCATCATGCAACTGAAGAATGCCACCGTACTGATCACCGGCGCCAACCGCGGCATCGGCCTGGCCTTTGCCCGCGAGGCCCTGGCGCGCGGCGCCCGCAAGGTCTATGCCGGCGCCCGCGACCCCGCCAGCGTCTCGCTGCCCGGCGTCGAGGCGATCAAGCTGGACGTCACCCGCGACGACGATGTGGCCGCCGCAGCCGAGCGGGCGCGGGACGTGACGCTGGTCATCAACAACGCCGGCATTGCGGACTTTGGCGGCTTCCTGGCCAAGGACAGCATCGAATCCGCCCGCCGCCACCTGGAAACCAACCTGATCGGCTCGCTGCGCGTGGCGCAGGCCTTTGCCCCGGCGCTGGCCGCCAATGGCGGCGGCGCGCTGCTCAATGTGCTGTCCATCGCCAGCTGGATCAACCGGCCGAGCCTGGGTGTGTACGGCATGAGCAAGTCGGCCGCCTGGGCCTTGACCAACGGCCTGCGCCATGAACTGCGCGAGCAGGGCACCCAGGTGCTGGCGCTGCACATGGGCTTTGTGGATACCGACCTGACCCGCGACCTGGACGCGCCCAAGCTCAGCCCCGATGACGTGGTCAAGCAGGCGTTCGATGCGCTCGAGGCCGGGGCGAAAGAAGTGCTGGCCGACCCGCTGACCCGCCAGGTCAAGCAGGGCCTGTCCGCCGAACAGGCGTCCTACCTGCAAGCGTGATGGGCGCGGCCAGCCGGCCGCTTGCCTGCCTTCGACAGCCTCCCGTCGCCTGATTCCTTCCCATCGCCTTTCGAGCCCGACCATCATGTCCACCCCCGCAACTTCCACGGCGGCCCCCCCCCGCCGCCGCGTCGCACGCGGCCGCTTCGCCCTGGCCCATCTTCTGGATCGCCAGCGTCGCCGTCTTCCTCGTCTCGCTGGACGCGACCATGCTCTACGCCGCGTTCAGCGCCATGCGCGCGGGCTTTCCCGACGCGTCCGCTGCCGACATGTCGTGGGTGCTCAATGCCTACACCGTGATCTACGCCGCCATGCTGATCCCGTCGGGCGGCCTGGCCGATACGCATGGTCGCAAGCGCATGTTCATGGTCGGCGTGCTGCTGTTCCTGGCCGCTTCGGCGGCCTGTGGCCTGGCCGGCAGCGTCGGCTGGCTGATCGCCGCGCGTGCGGCGCAGGCAGTCGGCGCAGCGTTGCTGACGCCGGCGTCCCTGTCCATCGTGCTGGCTGCCTTTCCGGCGTCGCAGCGTTCGGTGGCGGTGAGCCTGTGGGGCGCCGTGGCCGCCTTGGCTGCCGCCGTGGGCCCCAGCCTGGGCGCCTTCGTGGTGGACGCGGCGGGCTGGCCCTGGGCGTTCTACATCAACCTGCCGTTGGGTGCGCTGTCGCTGTGGTTTGGCGCCAGCCGGCTGGTGGAATCGGTGCGGCCCGAAGCGCGTCGCCGCGTCGACGGCGTGGGCATGGCGCTGCTGGTGGTGGGCGTGGGCGCCGTGGCGCTGTCGATCGTGCAGTCCGAGTCGCCCACGTGGACGCGCGGCGAACTGTGGCTGGTGGCCGCCGTGGGGCTGGTGGCGCTGGCGGCCTTCGTGGGCTGGGCCCGCACCACGCCGCATCCGCTGGTGGACCTGGCGCTGTTCAAGCATCGCACCTATCGCTACGTGAACCTGGCCACGCTCAGCTTCGGCATTGCGTTCGCGATGATGTTCTTTGCCTTCTTCTTCTACATGACGGGCGTCTGGCACTACAGTCTGCCGCGCGCCGGCCTGGCGGTCACGCCGGGCCCGCTGCTGGTGATGCCCACCGCCATCATCACGGGCAAGCTGGCTGCGCGCCTGGGCCATCGACCGTTCCTGGTGGGCGGGGCGCTGGTGTACGCGGCCAGCGGGCTGTGGTTCCTGCTGGTGCCGGGCGCCGAGCCTGCCTACCTGACCGCGTGGCTGCCAGGACTGATGCTGAGCGGCCTGGGCGTGGGCATGGTGCTGCCGTCGCTGGCCGGCGCCGCGGTCAACCGCCTGCCGCCGCAGCACTACGCGGTGGGCAGCGCCGTCAACCAGGCCACGCGGCAGATCGGCGCCGTGCTGGGCGTGGCGCTGACGGTGCTGTTGTTGGGCAAGGGCACCCTGAGCCATGCGGACTTCGATCCGCTGTACCTCGGCCACGTGGGCCTGGCGCTGCTGACGGCGCTGCTGTGCCTGGCCGTGGATACCCGGCCGCGTCCCGCGCAGGCCTGAGCGGGTGCGGCAGGAATCAGCGCGGGGTGCGCTGGTGCGGCACCAGGGGCGGCGCCGGACGGCCCGCCACCTGTTCCCAGAAGCCGGGCAGGAAGCACTCGGCCACCAGCAGCGGCTGCCCCTGGCGCCAGAAGACCGACCGCCGGGCCCAGACGCGGTCCGCATCCTGCGGCCGTCCGCCTTGCGCCAGGGCGGTGGCGGCGGTGGCGTGGAACGGCACGGGCGAGGCCAGGCGCCGGCAGGCAAAGGGCGAGCGGATGACGGTGCTGTCGTGATACAGCATGTCTGCCAGCGGCCGCGTCAACAGGCGGCGCATGCCTTGCCAGGCGCCGTGCGAGGCGCGCAGCGGCGTCAGGCTGCGCGCCGGCACGCTGTCCACGCCATTGACCGACATCAGCACCTCGCGCACCCACACGGGCGCGCCGGGGGCGATGCGCATGGCGCGCGCTTCGTCGGCGGGGGCGCCGTCGGCGTATTCGGCCAGCACGCGCAGGCGCACCTGGCCCACCTGGCGCAGGCCGGCGGTCAGGGCGCCGGGACGGAACAGCCAATGGCGCTGGGCCAGGGTCAGCACGGGCGGGGCGCTGGCCAGCCAGCCCGTTGCCAGGGGAGGGTGATGTGCTACGGCTAGGTTCATCATGGCTGCGTATTATGCCAAGGGCCGCGGGCGGATTTGCGCCCATGCCCTGTGGCCGATTGCCGCAGGGGCGCCGGGCACGCTGCGGCGCCGGCCGCGCGCCGGGCTCCGCATACAATACCGCCCATGGAAAAAGTACGAATCTCCAAGCTCATGTCCGAGCGTGGACTCTGTTCGCGCCGCGAGGCCGACAGCTATATCGAACGCGGCTGGGTGCGGGTCGACGGCGTGGTGGTGTCCGAACTGGGCGCCAAGGCCTTTCCCGACCAGGTCATCACGCTGGAGCGCGCGGCGCAGGCGCGCCAGACCTCGCGCGTCACCATCCTCATCAACAAGCCGGTGGGCTATGTCTCGGGCCAGGCCGAAAAGGGCTATACGCCCGCCGTCGCCCTGATCGATGCGCGCTCGCGCTTCGAAGGCTGCCGCAGCCCGCAGCGCTTCGAACGGGGCCACCTGGACGGCCTGGCCGTGGCCGGGCGGCTGGACATCGATTCGCAGGGCCTGCTGGTGCTGACGCAGGACGGCCGCATCGCCAAGCACCTGATCGGCGAGGATTCCAGCGTCGACAAGGAATACCTGGTGCGTGTGCAGGGCGACCTGTCCGACAACGGCCTGGCGCTGCTCAACCATGGCCTGTCGCTGGACGGCCGCGCGCTCAAGCCCGCGCAAGTGCGCTGGCAGAACCACGACCAGCTGCGCTTCGTGCTGCGCGAAGGCAAGAAGCGCCAGATCCGCCGCATGTGCGAACTGGTGGGGCTGAAAGTGGTGGGGCTCAAGCGCGTGCGCATCGGCCGTGTCTCGCTGGGCGACCTGCCGCTGGGGCAGTGGCGCTACCTGCGCGACGACGAACGCTTCTAGGCGCGACGGGCGCCGGCCGCGCGCGGTGTGGCCCCGCGCGCGGCGTGGCCCAGTCTCAACAAATTTTTCAGTCTGTTTCCGAGCCGCCTTCATTTCATGAAGGGCGCGGTATCCTTCGCCTGCCCGTCGCCACCCAGGCGTTCCATCAGGAACTCGATGAAAATCCGGGTCTTGGCGGGCAGCAATCGTGTTTCCGTGACGGCATACACCGGAAATGGGCCCAGTTGCCAATCGGGCAGCACGCGCCGCAACTGGCCCGATTTCTGTTCGGCGGTCTGGCCGCCGACCAGCACGGTGATCCCCGCGCCCAGCATCGCCAGGCGCCGGGCCATCGCCACGCCATTCACGGAAAACCGGTTGCCCGGCGTGAACTGGATGTGCTGGTCGCCGCTGTTCAGCGGCCAGCGGGTCACCCGGCCGGCGCCTTCGGCGCGGAACTCGATGCATTCATGGCGGGTCAAGTCGCTGGGGTGCTGGGGTTCACCATGTTTCTCCAGGTATTCCCGCGAGGCGTACAGATGGGCCGGCAGCATGCCCAGCAGCCTCGCAATCTGCGTCGAGTCGGGCAGTTCGCCGATTTCGATGGAAATATCGCAGGTCTGGAACACGCGCTGCGCGTGATCGGGATTGGCAAGGTCCAGGAAAAAGGTGACGTCGGGGTAGCGGCGCGAGAATTCCATGAACGATTCAGCCAGGAAGTCCGTGCCGAAGTCCGCCGGCATGTTCACCCGCAGCGGCCCCGACGGCGTGTCGACCAGCTTCTGCAGCTCTTCATGGGCGATCTGGGCCTCGGCCACGATGCGCTGGCAGCGTTCGAAGTACAGCCGGCCGGCGTCGGTCAGCTCGACCTTGCGGGTGGTGCGGCTGAGCAGGCGCAGGCCGACCGAACGTTCAAGTTCGGCCACCTGGCGAGACAACGTGGATTTCGGGACACCCAGGGCGGCCGCCGCGCGGCTAAAACTACGCGTCTTGGCGACTTCCACGAAGAGTTCCATGCCTTGTAAGCGTTTCATGAACGGGATTCTGGCATACGATGGGCCGAAAGATTGTCCCATATCTGGAATGATGTTTTCTTCTTATGCCTCTTTGTTTCTGGGGCGGGATAACGCAAAATGCAATTTCTGCAATGCAGCATTGCGTCCAAGCCCTGCCTGATGCCTGAGGCAACACCACCCCAGTCGATCCTCGCGATTCCGGCCGCCCAGCGGACCGGAACGTGCCGCCGATGCCGCCGCGACTCCCGCGGCGACCGGGGCCACCCTGGGGGCGAGCCACCTCTGGCGGGCGGGCGCGAGGGCTACCTTTTTAGTTGGAAATCGGGAATGCAATCTATGAACAAGAAAAGCGCTATGTGGCGCAGCGCGGCCGTGGTCACGCTGACGGCATCGGCTCTGACGTTGGCCGCTTGCGGCAAGAAGCAGGACGCGCCCCAGGCGGGCAAGCCGCAGGTGACGGTGGTGACGCTGACCACCAAGCCGGTTTCCCTGACCACCGAACTGCCCGGCCGCACCTCGCCTTTCCGCGTGGCTGAAGTCCGCCCCCAGGTCAACGGCATCGTGCAAAAGCGCCTGTTCACCGAAGGCGGCGAGGTCAAGGCCGGCCAGCAGCTCTACCAGATCGACCCCGCGCTCTACCAGGCCAGCTTCGACAGCCAGAAGGCCGCCCTGGCGCGCGCCCAGGCGCAGCAAAAGACCGCCGCGCTGCTGGCCGAGCGCTACAAGCCGCTGGTCGCCACCCGCGCCGTCAGCCAACAGACCTACGACAACGCCGTCGCCTCGCGCGACCAGGCCGTTGCCGACGTGCTGTCGGCCAAGGCCGCGCTGGACACCGCGCGCATCAACCTGGTCTACACGAAGGTGCTGTCGCCCATCGACGGCATCATCGGCCGCTCGGCCGTCACCGAAGGCGCGCTGGTCACGGCCAACCAGGCCACGGCCCTGGCCGCGGTGCAGCAGATCGACCCGATGTACGTCGACGTCACCCAATCCAGCGTCCAGCTGCTGCGCCTGCAGAACGCGCTGGCCAGCGGCCAGCTGAAAAAGGCCGAAGGCGAGCAGGCTGCCCTGGTGACGCTGACGCTGGAAGACGGCACGCAATACAACCAGCAGGGCAAGCTGCAGTTCTCGGAAGTGACGGTGGACCAGGGCACGGGCTCGGTCGCGCTGCGCGCCGTGTTCCCCAACCCCGACCGCCGGCTGCTGCCGGGCATGTTCGTGCGTGCCCGCCTGGTCGATGGCGTGGCGGCCGATGGCCTGCTGGTGCCGCAACGCGGCGTGACGCGCAACCAGCGCGGCCTGCCGACGGCCCTGGTGGTCAATGCCGAGAACAAAGTCGAACTGCGTGAACTCAAGACCGATCGCGCCATTGGCGACCAGTGGCTGGTCACCGACGGCCTGAAGGCCGGCGACAAGGTCATCGTGGAAGGCGTTCAGATGGTGCGTCCGGGTGTCGAGGTGGTTGCCACCGAAGCCGGCGCCAAGTCACCGCAGCAGCCGCAAGCCGGCGCCGCGGCGGCCAAGCAGTAGTCAGGGAGCCTTGCATGGCAAAGTTTTTTATCGAAAGACCGGTTTTCGCATGGGTGATCGCGATCGTGCTGATGATGGCCGGCGCGTTGTCCATCCTGAAACTGCCGGTTTCGCAGTATCCGAATATCGCGCCGCCGGCCATCGGCATCGCGGTGACCTACCCGGGCGCGTCCGCGCAGACCGTGCAGGACACCGTGGTGCAGGTGATCGAGCAGCAGATGAACGGCCTTGACGGCCTGGAGTACATTTCCTCGGAAAGCAACTCCGACGGCAGCATGTCCATCACGCTGACGTTCCGCCAGGGCACCAACCCCGACACTGCCCAGGTGCAGGTGCAGAACAAGCTGTCGCTGGCGCAACCGCTCCTGCCGCAGGAAGTGCAGCAGCAGGGCATCCGCGTCACCAAGGCCACCAAGAACTTCCTGATCGTGGCGGGCTTCGTGTCCACCGATGGCTCGATGACCAAGGACGACCTGGCCGACTACGTCGCCTCGTACGTCCAGGACCCCATCAGCCGTACCGAGGGCGTGGGCGACTTCCAGCTGTTCGGCTCGCAGTACGCCATGCGCATCTGGCTGGATCCGGCCAAGCTGGTGAACTACGGCCTGACCACGGTCGACGTGGTCAGCGCCATCAAAGAGCAGAACGTCCAGGTGTCGTCCGGCCAGCTCGGCGGCCTGCCCGCCGTGCGCGGCCAGCAGCTGAACGCCACCATCATCGGCCCCTCGCGCCTGGAAAAGCCGGAAGACTTCGGCCGCATCCTGCTCAAGGTCAACCCTGACGGTTCCCAGGTGCGCCTGGCCAACGTCGCCCGCATCGAACTGGGCGGCCAGACCTACGCCATCGACAGCTACTACAACGGCAAGCCCGCCTCGGGCCTGGCGATCAAGCTGGCCCCGGGCGCCAACGCGCTGGATACGGCCCAGGCGGTGCGCGACACCATCAACAACCTGAAGCCTTACTTCCCGCCGGGCATGGACGTCGTCTATCCGTACGACACGACGCCGTTCGTCAGCCTGTCCATCGAAGAAGTGTTCAAGACGCTGATCGAAGCCATCATCCTGGTCTTCCTGGTGATGTACCTGTTCCTGCAGAACTTCCGCGCCACGTTGATCCCGACGCTGGCGGTGCCGGTGGTGCTGCTCGGTACGTTCGGCGTGCTGGCCGCGTTCGGCTATTCCATCAATACCCTGACGATGTTCGGCATGGTGCTGGCCATCGGCCTGCTGGTGGACGATGCCATCGTGGTGGTGGAAAACGTGGAACGGGTGATGGCCGAAGAGGGCCTGACGCCCAAGCAGGCCACGCGTAAATCCATGAGCCAGATCACCGGCGCGCTGGTCGGCATCGCCATGGTGCTGGCCGCCGTGTTCATCCCGATGGCGTTCTTTGGCGGCTCCACGGGCGTGATCTACCGCCAGTTCTCCATCACCATCGTGTCCTCGATGGTGCTGTCGGTGATCGTGGCCATCGTCTTCACGCCGGCCTTGTGCGCCACGCTGCTCAAGCCCATTCCCAAGGGCCACCACGGCACCAAGCGCGGCTTCTTCGGCTGGTTCAACCGCACGTTCGAGCGCAGCAGCAACGGCTACGCCAACACCGTGGCGCGCGGCCTGGGCCGTACCAAGCGCCTGATGGTGGTGTACCTGGCCATCGTCATCGCGATGGGCTGGATGTTCACCCGCATCCCGACCGCGTTCCTGCCGGGCGAAGACCAGGGCATTCTGTTCGCCCAGATCCAGACCCCCGCCGGCGCCACCGCCGAGCGCACCAAGGCCGTCATCGACGAAGCCACCAACTACCTCCTGACCGAGGAAAAAGACGCCGTCACGTCCGTGTTCGCCGTCAACGGCTTTAACTTCGGCGGCCGCGGCCAGAACGCCTCGATCCTGTTCATCAAGCTGCGCGACTGGGAAGATCGCGGCGACGCCAAGTTGAAGGCGGCCGCCGTGGCGGCGCGCGCCAACGCCCACTTCAGGAAGACCCAGCGCGACGCCCAGCTGTTCGTGGTGCCGCCGCCCTCGGTGATGGAACTGGGCAACGTCGACGGTTTCGACTTCCAGCTGATGGACCGCGCCGGCGTGGGCCATGAAAAACTGCTGGCCGCGCGCAACCAGCTGCTGGGCGAAGCGGCGCAAAGCAAGATCCTGCAGGGCGTGCGCCCCAACGGCATCGAAGACGCGCCGCAGTACCAGCTGGACATCGACCGTGAAAAGGCCCGGGCGCTGGGCGTGTCCGTGTCGGACATCAACAGCACGCTGTCCACCGCGTGGGGCTCGTCGTACGTCAACGACTTCATCGATCGCGGCCGGGTCAAGAAGGTGTTTGCACAGGGCGAAGCGTCCTCGCGCATGCTGCCCGACGACCTGGAAAAATGGTACGTGCGCAACAACAATGGCGACATGGTGCCGTTCTCGGCGTTCGCCAAGGCCACCTGGAGTTTCGGCCCGCAAAAGCTGAACCGCTACAACGGCGTGCCGTCGTACAACATCCAGGGCCAGGCGGCGCCGGGCTACAGCTCGGGCGCGGCCATGAACGAAATGGAACGCATCGCCAGCAAGCTGCCGGTGGGCGTCGGTTTCGAATGGACCGGCATGTCGTACGAAGAACGGCTGTCGGGCGCCCAGGCTCCCGCGCTGTACGCGATTTCGCTGATCGTGGTGTTCCTGTGCCTGGCGGCACTGTATGAAAGCTGGAGCATCCCGACCGCGGTGATGCTGGTGGTGCCACTTGGGATCATCGGCGCACTGGCGGCGACGATGCTGCGCGGCCTGTCCAACGACGTGTACTTCCAGGTGGGCCTGTTGACGACAATCGGGCTGGCGGCCAAAAACGCCATCCTGATCGTGGAGTTCGCCAAAGAGCACTACGAGGCCGGCGCCAGCCTGACCGAATCGGCCATCCACGCGGCTCGCCAGCGTCTGCGCCCCATCCTGATGACGTCGCTGGCGTTCATCCTGGGCGTGGTGCCGCTCGCGATCTCGTCGGGCGCCGGTTCGGGCAGCCAGAACGCCATCGGTACCGGCGTGATCGGCGGCATGCTGACCGCGACCTTCCTGGCCATCTTCTTCGTCCCCGCGTTCTTCGTGATCATGCTGCGCCTGTTCAAGGTGGAACGCATGAGCGCGCGGCGCGACAAGCACGACCCCAGCGCCAACGATGCGCAGGACGTGTCCGTCGAAGGAAAACCGCAATGAAGCTTCAGATGAGAACCTTGCTGTCTGTTTCCCTGGCGGCGGCCCTGGCGGGCTGCTCGCTGGCCCCGACCTATGAACGGCCCGATGCGCCGGTGTCCTCGTCGTATCCGACGGGTCCGTCCTACAAGGCGGACGCCGTGGGCGCCGGCGTGGCCACGGCCGACATCGGCTGGCGCGACTTCTTCACCGATCCGCTGCTGCAGCAATTGATCGAGCAATCGCTGGCCAACAACCGCGACCTGCGCGTGGCGGCCTTGAACGTCGAGGCGGCCCGGGCGCAATACCGCATCCAGCGCGCCGACCTGATGCCCAGCGTGGGCATCGCCGGCAAGGAAACCGCGCAGCGCACGCCGGCCGACCTGTCGCCCAGCGGCCAGGCTTCCACCAGCCACAATTACCAGGTCGGCGCCGCGCTGTCGTCCTGGGAACTGGACCTGTTCGGCCGCATCCGCAGCCTGAGCGACAAGGCGCTGGAATCGTATCTGGCGCTGGACGAAACCCGTACGGCGACCCAGCTGACCCTGATCGCCGAAGTGGCCAACGCCTACCTCACGCTGCGCGCCGACCAGGAACTGCTGAACCTGACCCGCGACACCTTCAAGAGCCAGGACGATTCGTACAAGCTCACCAAGCAGAGCTTTGACCAGGGCCTGTCCACGGCGCTGGACCTGAGCCAGGCCGAAGTGTCGCTGCGCACCGCCCAGAGCAACCTGTCGCAGTACACGCGCCAGGCCGCGCAGGACCGCAATGCACTGGTGCTGCTGGTGGGCCAGCCGCTGTCGCCCGAGATGTCGGCGGCGCTGGACAGTGCCGTCAAGCTGGACGATGGCATGCTGCCCACTGCCTTGCCGGCCGGCCTGCCGTCCGAGCTGCTGGCGCGCCGCCCGGACATCCGTGCGGCCGAGCACCAGTTGAAGGGCGCCAACGCCAACATCGGCGCGGCACGCGCGGCGTTCTTCCCGACCATCAGCCTGACCGGCAACGCCGGCACGGCCAGCGCCAGCCTGGGCGGCCTGTTCGACGGCGGTTCCGGCGCCTGGAGCTTCGTGCCCCAGATCACCGTGCCGATCTTCGCCGGCGGCTCGTTGCTGGCGGGCCTGGACCTGGCCAAGGTGCAGAAGAACATCCAGGTCGCGCAGTACGAGAAGACCATCCAGACGGGCTTTCGCGAGGTCGCCGACGCCTTGGCGGGCCGCGGCACGCTGGACGAGCAGATCCAGGCGCAGCAACTGCTGGTGGCGGCCAACCAGCGCGCCTACGATCTGTCGGACCAGCGCTTTCGCCAGGGCATCGACGACTACCTGACGGTGCTGGACTCGCAGCGTTCGCTGTACAACGCCCAGCAGACGCTGGTGAACACGCGCCTGACGCGCCTGTCGAACCTGGTCACCCTGTACAAGGTGCTGGGCGGCGGCTGGACCGAGCGTACCGTCACGGCCGCGCAACCGGCGGACGGCGCCGCGGTGCCGGCGGCAACGCAAGGCCAGCCGGGCTGAGCTGGCTTCGAGCGGAATGCGTCGCCCTGCGGCAAGGGGCGACGCGAAAAAAAAGCGGGCCGATCGAAAGATCGGCCCGCTTTGTTTCTGGCGTGCGCGACGGAGCGTCAGCCGCGTTTTCTGGCGACCAGGCCCACAACGAACAGGACGATGATCGCGCCGACGACGGAACCGATCCAGCCTGCCGGTTCGCCGGGGGCATACCACCCCAGGTTCTGGCCCAGGAAACCGGCCACGACGGCGCCGATGATGCCCAGGATGGTGGTCATGATGATCCCCATGTTCTGGTCTCCGGGCATGATCGCGCGGGCGATCAGACCCACGATGAACCCGACGATGATCATGATGATGATGCTCATGCGCGTACTCCTTGCGAGGGTAAAGGGGCAATGCGTCCTGATATTACTCATGCGTGCCGCGCAGGGGCTGTAACAACTGGTATGTGGGGCGGGGGCGCAACATGCTGCGCCGCATCGCGCCGGTGTCGTGCGGGTGAAGCAATCGTCAGGACGTCAGGTCGATCAGCTGGCGTACGTCGTGGGTCAGCGTCTCGATGCTGTCGGTATCCGAGGCCAGTAGGCGCGCGCGGCCATCTTTGTCGAATATATACACGCCGCGGCTGTGCGTGACTTCGTACTGGTCGGCGGCATCGCCCGGCCGGGGCTTTTCGATCTGGTAGGCCACGCGATAGCGGCGCGCCAGGTCGGCCACCTGCTTTTCGTTGCCCGTCACGCCGATGGCGTTGTTGTTGAAGGCATTGACGTAGGCCTGCAGGATGTCCGGCGTGTCGCGGTGGGGGTCGACGCTGACGAACAGGATGCGCACGTCGCGGGCCTTGTCGCCCAGGTTCTGCAATACCGCCGTCAATTGCGCCATGGTGGTCGGGCAGATGTCAGGGCAACTGGCATAGCCGAAGAACAGCAGCACCGTCTTGCCTTTCAGGTCGTCGCTGCTGACCGTCTTGCCGCCGGCGCCCGGCAGCGAGAACTGCAGGTCGGGCAGGTGGCCGCGCACGTTGTACAGCTTCCAGTCGACGTTGCGGTCGCCGCACGCGGCAAGCAGTACGCACAGGGCCAGCAGCAGGCCGCGCCAGGCGCGGCCGGTGATCAGGTGTCGCATGAGTTCCATCGCCGGTTGGGGATAAACCCGTCGATTCTACCTGCTTGGGTGGGGGCGCCCGGTGGGGCGGCAGACGCGGACTTGTCCTGGCGCAAAGGGCACTTGTGAAGCTTTGTCTGAATATTGTTGGCCTTCTGCCAAAACGGCCCCCGCGGGGCGCGGCAGGGCATACATTCAGGGCCTTGTCAGTAACCGAACCAGCGAGGCGTCATCCATGAATACCGCGGCCAACCATGCGCTGGGCTATCCCTATTTTCCGTATTACCCGGTAGTGCTGGACATCCTGCGCAGCCTGCGGGCCGACAGCGTGCTGGACGCGCCCTGTAGCCGTGGCTGGCTGGGCGACATGGCGCGCCCGGCCACGGGCCGCGACGTCGAGGTGGACGGCATCGGCCCGGCCGCCTTGCCCGAATCGGCCAACGGCTACCGCCGGCTGACGGTGCACGACCTGGAATCGCCGCTGCCGGCGGGCGACCCCTACGACGCGGTGGTGTGCAGCGAAGCCCTGCACCTGGCGACCAATCCGGGCGTGCTGGTCCAAAGCTTCCATCAGGCGCTGCGCCCGGGCGGCACGCTGGTGCTGACCACGCCCAACGCCTGGCACGTGCGCGCGCGCCTGCAGGCGCTGGTGCGTGGCTTTCATGCCGACCCCTGGGCCCGCGCGGGGGCCGAGCGCAGCGCCGTGCTGCCCTGGGGCTTTGCCCAACTGCACCTGCTCCTGGCGCGCCATGGCTTTGCCGACATCACCCTGCACGGCGTGGCCGAAGCCGGGCAGCGGCGCTGGTTCGATCCGGTGCTGGCGTGGCCGGCCCGGCGCTATTGCGCGGCCCGAGCCCGGCGCGCCGAGGACGAGGCCGGTCGCCACTTCTGGCGGCAGGCCGGGTCCGACCCGGCGATGCATGGGCGCTGGCTGGTGGTATCGGCACGGCGGCCGGGCGGGCAGTGACAGCGGTCACGCCCGCGCTCGGCCGGATGTGGCGGCGCGCGCCGCCAGCGGCCGGCCGCCAGCGAAAAACGGCCCGCACAGGGCGGGCCGCTGGCAGGCAGGCGCTTGGGCGTCAGGCCGGTTGCATGCCGCTGTGACGCAGCAGCGCATCGATGCGCGGCGCGCGGCCACGGAACGCGGCGAACGATTCGGCGGCCGGGCGCGAGCCGCCCACGGCCAGCACTTCGCGGCGGAAGCGCGCGCCCGTGGCCGGGTCCAGCGTGCCCAGGGCATTGCCGGCTTGTTTGGCGGCGGCTTCCTCGAAGGCCTCGTAGGCGTCGGCGGACAGCACCTCGGCCCACTTGTAGCTGTAGTAGCCCGCGCCATAGCCGCCGGCGAACAGGTGCGAGAAGGCGTGCGGCAGTCGGTGCCAGGCCGGCGGGAACAGCACCGCGACCTCGCTGCGCACCTGCTGCAGCAGGGCCAGCACTTCGTCGATGGATGCGCCCTTGGCGCGGTCGTGCATCAGCATGTCGAACAGGGCGAATTCGATCTGGCGCACGGTCTGCATGCCGCTCTGGTAGTTGCGGGCGGCGACCAGGCGGTCGTAGAGCGCGCGCGGCAGCGGCTCGCCGGTCTCGACGTGGGCCGACAGCTTTTGCACCACGGCCCATTCCCAGCAGAAGTTCTCCATGAACTGCGAGGGCAGCTCGATGGCGTCCCATTCGACGCTGGCGAAGGCCGCGGCGCCAGGCTCGTCGACTTCGGACAGGAGGGCGTGCAGGGCGTGGCCGGTTTCGTGGAACAGGGTGATGACATCATCGTGCGTCAGCACGGCGGCGCGCTCGCCATTGGGGCGCGAGAAATTGCAGGTCAGGTAGGCGATGGGTGTCTGCACGCGGCCGGCCACGACGCGGCGGGTGCGCTCGCTGTCGACCCAGGCGCCGCTTTGCTTGCCCGAACGCGCGTACAGGTCAAGGTACAGGTAGCCGATCAGGTCGCCCTTGGGGCTTTCGACCCGCACGCCGCGCACGTCCGCATGCCAGGACGACACCGGGGTTTCGGCCAGGCGCACGTCGAACAGCGTTTCGATGACCTCGAACAGGCCGGCCAGCACGCGCGGCTCGGTGAAGTACTGCTTGACCTCGTCTTCCGAGTACGCGTAGCGCGATTCGCGCAGCCGTTCGGACGCATAGGCCACGTCCCACGGTTGCAGTTCGGCCAGGCCGAGTTCGGCGGCGGCGTAGGCTTTCAGTTCGGCCAGGTCGCGTTCGGCATAGGGCTTGGCGCGGGCGGCCAGGTCACGCAGGAAACCGGTGACTTCGGCGGCGTCGCGCGCCATGCGCGTCTGCAGGCGCAGCGCGGCGAACGTGCCCAGGCCCAAGAGCTTGGATTCTTCGGCGCGCAGCGACAGCAGTTCTTCGATCAGGGGGGAATTGTCGAACTGGGCATCGCCCTGTTCGGACGCCACCGTGCCGTAGCCGCGGTACAGCGCTTCGCGCAGCGAGCGGTCCTGGGCGTATTGCATCACCGGCAGGTAGCAGGGCATCTTCAGCGTCAGCTTCCAGCCGGCCTTGCCGTCTTCGTCGGCGGCGGCGCGGGCCGCGGCCAGCACGTCGGCCGGAATGCCCTGCAGGCGGGATTCGTCTTCGACCACCAGCGACCAGGCGTCGATGGCGTCCAGCACGTTTTCAGAGAATTTCTGCGAGGCCTGGGCCTCGCGGTCGGAAATCGCGGCGTAGCGTTCGCGGTCGGCACCGCGCAGCTCGACACCGCTCAGGCGGAAGTCGCGCAGGGCCATTTCCACGATGCGGCGGCGCACCGGCGTCCACGATGCGAAATCGGGCGCGGCGGCCAGGCGCTGGTATTGCTGGTACAGGCCTTCGTGCAGGCCGACCCAGGTGGAAAACTCCGTCACCAGCGGCAGGGCGGCGTTGTAGGCCTCGCGCAGTTCGGGCGTGTTGACCACGGCGTTCAGGTGGCCGGCCACCGACCAGGCGCGCCACAAGCGTTCGGATGCCGTGTCCAGCGGCTCGACCACCGCTTCCCAGGTGGGCGCCAGCGTGGGGTCGGCGGCGCGGTCCACGGCCTGGCGGGCAATGCCCAGCAGTTCTTCGATGGCCGGCACCACGTGGGCGGGCTTGACCGCCTGGTAATCGACCAGTTCGGAGACGGGGGCGAGCAGGGGATTCTGGGTCATGGCGTTACCAATTGCGTAAGAGGGGGGCGGGCAGCACGCGAGCGCACCGGCAAACATAAGGATCAGGTTGGGGCGGCGCGCCGAAAAGCAAGGGCGTCGCTTGCCGCGGGCGCGCGGGCCGGGCAGGGTGGCCTTTCCCGCGCCCAGAAACGATTGTGGGTTTGCCCCCCGTCCCTCGAAGGGGCGCGGGGCAAACCCACAGGGGCGTCGCCGCGGGGCGGACGGCCGGCTTCAGGCGGCAGCCCGTTCCGCCGCTTCGACGGTGTTGACCAGCAGCATGGCGATGGTCATGGGGCCCACGCCGCCCGGCACGGGCGTGATGGCGCCGGCGACCTGGCTGGCGGACGCGAAGTCCACGTCGCCGCACAGCTTGCCGTCGGCGCCGCGGTTGATGCCGACGTCGATGACGACGGCGCCGGGCTTGATCATCGAACCGTCGATCATGCCGGGCTTGCCGGTAGCGACCACCAGGACGTCGGCGCGGCGGGTCTGGGCCGCCAGGTCGCGCGTCTTGGAATTGCAGATCGTGATGGTGGCGCCGGCGGCCAGCAGCAGCATGGCCATGGGCTTGCCCACGATGTTGCTGGCGCCCACGATGACGGCTTCGGCGCCGCGCAGGGCCACGCCTTCGGATTCCAGCATCTTCATCACGCCGTAGGGCGTGCAGGGGCGAAACAGCGGCTGGCCGGTCATGAGCAGGCCGGCGTTGCTGATGTGAAAGCCGTCCACGTCCTTTTCGGCCGCGATGGCTTCGATGACCTTGTGCGAATCCATGTGCTTGGGCAGCGGCAACTGCACCAGGATGCCGTGGATGGACGGATCACGGTTCAGCTGGTCGATGCGGGCCAGCAGGTCGGCCTCGGTCATGTCGGCGGGGTACTGCTCTTTCACGGAGTGCAGCCCGGCCTTTTCGCAGGCCGCGACCTTGTTGCGGACATACACTTGCGACGCCGGGTCTTCGCCGACCAGCACCACGGCCAGGCCGGGGCGCGTGCCCTTGGCGGCCAGGGCGGCGACGCGTTGGGCGACTTCTTCGCGAATGCGCTGCGACAGGGCAGCGCCGTCGATAATCCTGGCGGTCATTCGGCAGCCTCCGCGCGGAGCGCTACGGTATTCGCCTTGGGAACGGCCCGGCGGCTCATGCGTGCGCCTCCGGTTTGGCCAAAGCCACTTTCATCAAATCAGCAACGGTGGTCACTTCAAGTTTTTCCATGATGTTGGCGCGGTGCGCCTCGACGGTCTTGATGCTGATGCCCAGGTCGTCGGCGATCTGCTTGTTCAAGCGGCCGGCGACGATGCGCTCCAGCACCTGCTGCTCGCGCGCGGTCAGGCGCGCCAGCATGGCTTCGTGGTCCTTCTGGGCCTGGTGCTTGCTCACGCGCTGCGTGGCCTGCTCAAGCATGCGCGCCACGATTTCGCGCAGGTCGGATTCGTTGAACGGCTTTTCGAGGAAGTCGACGGCGCCTTTCTTCATGGTCGACACGGCCATGGGCACGTCGCCGTGGCCGGTGATGAAGACGATGGGCAGCGGGGCGTTGCGGGCGATGAGCTGCTCTTGCAGTTCCAGGCCGCTCATGCCGGGCATGCGCACGTCGGCGATCAGCACCCCGATCTGGCTGGCGTCGTAGTCTTCCAGGAAGGATTCGCCGCTGGCGTACGCGCGGACGCGATAGCCGTTGGCTTCCAGCAGCCAGCGCAGCGAATCGCGGACCGCTTCGTCGTCATCAACAATGAATACCGTGCTCGACAGGTGGGGCGTGTTCATGCGTGCAACTCCTCGGACTGATCATTCTGAGCCTGCGTCTGAGACGCAGCGCAGGGCAGGGTAAAGCGGAAAATAGTACCGCCGGCGGGATTGGGGTCCGCCCAAAGGCGGCCGTGGTGCGATTCGATAATGGTACGGCAGATATTCAGTCCCATGCCCAGGCCCTGGGTCTTGGTGCTGAAGAAGGGTTCGAACAGGCGTTCCGGCTCGGCCAGGCCGTGGCCGCGGTCGACCACCGCCACTTCGATGTGCTGCTCGTGCAGGATGACCGCCACCTTGAGCTCGTCGGACTCGCTCTTTTCCATGGCTTCCAGGCCATTCTTGAGCAGGTTCAGCAGCACCTGCTCGATCAGGATGGGGTCGGCCAGCACGTCGGGCGCGTTGGACGGCACGAAGCTGTCGATGCGGATGCGGCGCTTGCGGGCGTCGATTTCGGCAAAGCCGATGGCGTTGTCGACGATGCGGCCGATGGCCACGCGCTGGCGGCGCGGTTCGCTGCGCTTCACGAATTCGCGGATGCGGCTGATGATCTTGCCGGCCCGCTCGGCCTGCGAGGCCGCCTTTTCCAGGGCGGGCAACAGCATGTTGGGGCTGGTGTGGCCGGCCTTGACCAGGGCCACGGCGCCCATGCTGTAGTTGGCGATGGCGGTCAGCGGCTGGTTCAGTTCGTGCGCCAGCGACGAGGCCATTTCGCCCATGGTGGTCAGGCGGCTGGTCAGCTGGATCTTTTCCTGCTGCACGCGCGAGGCTTCTTCGTGGGTGCGGCGTTCGGTGATGTCGCGCGCCACCTGCATGCGCACGCGGCGCCCGTCGGTCCAGGCCAGCATGCGGTGGTGCACTTCGAACCAGCGCTGCACCGATGGCGCGAACACCTCGACGGATTCGTCGGTGAAGCGGCCGCGGCGGCCGGCCAGCAGTTCGTCGTGGCCGCCCGTCTGGGCGCCGAACACGCGGCGGTAGGTACGGTTGGCGAACAGCAGTTCCAGGCCGTCGTGGGTGTCGGCCGTGACCGAGATGGCGTCGTCCAGGCCTTCCAGCACCGTCATGAAGCGTTCGTGCGCGGCCGTCAGGGCTTCGCGGATGCGCTTGGGTTCGGTGATGTCGGTCATGGACGTCATCCAGCCGATCTGGTTGCCGTTGGGGTCCAGCAGGGGCGACACGTACATGCGCGCCGTGAAGCGCGAGCCGTCGCGCCGCTGGGCCTCGACTTCCAGGCCGCTGCTGGGCGTCTTGCCCGACATCAGCACGTCCAGCGTGTGCTGGTGCTGCTCGTGGCGGCCGGGCACCCAATACGGGAAGGGCGGGCTGCGGCCGATCAGGTCGGCTTCGTTCCAGCCGATCATGCGGCAGAAAGCCGGGTTGACGTAGGCGATGCGGCCTTCCATATCCAGCACCCGCATGCCGGTGGACATGGAGTTTTCCATGGCGCGGCGAAAACCCGTTTCGGCGATGAGCGCGGCCTCGGCCGCCGAGCGGAACCGGGTATAGCGCCACAGCATCAACAGGCTGATGACGATCACGCAGGACAGCGCCAGCACCACCCAGATCAGGCGTTGCTGCCGCATTTCCTGGTCGATGGTGACAAACATGACGCTGTCGTCATGGATGCGCTGCAACCAGAAGAACACCCCCATCACACAGATATAGAGGATCAGCACCATCGCGGGCGTGACCCAGTACACCCCGCGTCGGCGCGTGCGGGCGTGGTCGTGGAACGGCGTGGGTATATTGGACTTGGGCGCGCTGGACATGTAATTCGGGCCGGATAGGGCGGGCATTTTTCATTGCCGAGCCGCCTCAAGATGAAAACGACCCCGCGGGGGCAGCAAGCCGAAGGCGCGGCGTGGGGGGCATTTTAATGCGTGTTGATACGGAATTGCCGGGAATCAAGCCCGCTATAAGGGGGATGGGCTAAAAAAGTGGCGCTCATCCTTTTCAGCTTGCATTCATATTTTCGCATTATGAAATGCCGTACCGCAACATGAAATTTTGCTTGCGACCGGTTAATCTTCTTTCTTAGAATGCCGGCTGATAGAGAGACACCGCTCAGCGAGTCGCCGGTCTCTAGCACAACACCCCGACCCATGCATGGCAGGGTAGCCCGGATGATCCCGGCTACCATGGCGTGTCCGCGAGTAGATCAAATAAGCGGGTGTGGTCACGAACGAACCCCAACAGGAGACACACGATGTCCTCTTTCGCCCAGGCTGGCGCCGTGCAGGCTGCCAACGACGAAGACACCCTAGAAACCCAGGAGTGGCTCGAAGCCCTGGCGGCAGTCCTTGATCGCGAAGGGCCGCAGCGCGCACATTACCTGCTGGAACGCCTGATCGACGAAGCCCGTCGCTCTGGCGCCCACATCCCGTTCTCGCCGAATACCGCTTACGTCAACACGATTCCCCCGGGCCTGGAGCCCGCGCATCCGGGCAACCTGGAACTGGAATCGCGCATTCGCTCGTACGTGCGCTGGAACGCCATGGCCATGGTGGTCAAGGCCAACAAGCACAACCCGCCGGACGGCGGCGACCTGGGCGGCCACATCGCGTCCTTCGCCTCGCTGGCCACCATGATCGGCTGCGGCCAGAACCACTTCTGGCATGCCGAAGACGACACGCACGGCGGCGACCTGGTCTACTTCCAGGGCCACACCTCGCCCGGCATGTACGGCCGCGCCTACCTCGAAGGCCGCCTCACCGAAGACCAGCTGAACCACTTCCGCCAGGAAGTGGACGGCAAGGGCCTGTCGTCGTACCCGCATCCGAAGCTGATGCCCGACTTCTGGCAGTTCCCCACGGTGTCGATGGGCCTGGGCCCGCTGATGGCCATCTACCAGGCCCGCTTCCTGAAGTACCTGCATGCCCGCGGCATCGCCGACACCAGCAAGCGCAAGGTCTGGGTGTTCTGCGGCGACGGCGAAATGGACGAACCCGAGTCGCTGGGCGCCATCGCCTTGGCGGCCCGCGAAAAGCTCGACAACCTGATCTTCGTCGTCAACTGCAACCTGCAGCGCCTGGACGGCCCGGTGCGCGGCAACGGCAAGATCATCCAGGAACTCGAAGGCGACTTCCGCGGTTCGGGCTGGAACGTCATCAAGCTGATCTGGGGCGGCTACTGGGACCCGCTGCTGGCGCACGACAAGGAAGGCATCCTGCGCAAGATCATGGAAGAGACCGTCGACGGCGAGTACCAGGCGTACAAGGCCAACGACGGCAAGTTCGTGCGCGAGCACTTCTTCGGCAAGCACCCCAAGCTGCTCGAAGCCGTGTCGCGCATGAGCGACGAAGACATCTGGCGCCTGAACCGCGGCGGCCATGATCCCCACAAGGTCTAC
Organism: Achromobacter sp. NCFB-sbj8-Ac1-l; assembly: GCF_052695805.1. NCBI lineage: Bacteria > Pseudomonadati > Pseudomonadota > Betaproteobacteria > Burkholderiales > Alcaligenaceae > Achromobacter > Achromobacter sp. NCFB-sbj8-Ac1-l. Next base: position 2,489,537 of record NZ_CP199812.1, read on the forward strand.
GCCGCGTTCGACGCCGCGACCAGCCACACCGGCCAGCCGACCGTCATCCTGGCCAAGACCATCAAGGGCTACGGCATGGGCCACGTGGGCCAGGCCAAGAACCCGACCCACCAGCAAAAGAAGCTGGAACTGGACTCGATCCGCGAATTCCGCGACCGTTTCGGCATCCCCATCCCGGACGACCAGCTGGCCGATCTGCCGTACTTCAAGCCGGCCGAAGATTCGCCCGAAATGAAGTACCTGCACGAGCGCCGCGCCGCGCTGGGCGGCTACCTGCCGCGCCGCCGCGCCAAGGCCGACGAGCAACTGAAGGCGCCCGCCCTGGAAGCCTTCAAGGCCGTGCTGGAACCCACCGCCGAAGGCCGTGAGATCTCCACCACCCAAGCCTTCGTGCGCATCCTGAACCAGGTGCTGCGCGACAAGGAACTGGGTCCGCGCGTCGTGCCGATCCTGGCCGACGAATCGCGTACCTTCGGCATGGAAGGCCTGTTCCGCCAGATCGGCATCTATGCGCCGGAAGGCCAGAAGTACACCCCGGTCGACAAGGACCAGGTCATGTACTACAAGGAAGCGGCCGACGGCCAGCTTCTGCAGGAAGGCATCAACGAAGCGGGCGCGATGAGCTCCTGGATTGCGGCGGCCACGTCGTACTCCTCGAACAACCGCATCATGATCCCGTTCTTCATCTACTACTCGATGTTCGGGTTCCAGCGCATCGGCGACCTGGCCTGGGCCGCCGGCGACATGCAGGCGCGCGGCTTCCTCCTGGGCGGCACCGCGGGCCGCACCACGCTGAACGGCGAAGGCCTGCAGCACGAAGACGGCCACAGCCATATCCTGGCCTCGACCATCCCCAACTGCGTCTCGTACGACCCGACGTTCGGCCATGAACTGGCCGTGATCATCCAGCATGGCTTGAAGCGCATGGTGGAAGACCAGGAAAACGTCTACTACTACCTGACGGTGATGAACGAAAACTACCCGCAGCCCGGTCTGACCCAGGGCGACGAGGAAGGCATCATCAAGGGCATGTACAAGCTCAAGTCGCACGGCAAGGGCAAGAACCGCGTGCAGCTGATGGGTTCGGGCACGATCCTGCGCGAAGTCATGGCCGCGCAAGAGCTGCTGGAAGCCGATTGGGGCGTGGCATCCGACCTCTGGAGCGTCACCAGCTTCACCGAGCTGCGCCGCAACGGCCTGGACGCCGAGCGCCACAACATGCTGCACCCCGACGAGAAGAAGCCCCAGGTGGCCTACGTCACCGAGCAGCTGGCCAAGACGGAAGGCCCGATCATCGCGTCGACCGACTACATGAAGCTGTTCGCCGACCAGATCCGCCCGTTCGTGCCCAAGGGCCGCGAATACAAGGTGCTGGGCACCGACGGTTTCGGCCGTTCGGATTTCCGTGCCAAGCTGCGTGAGCACTTCGAAGTGGATCGCCACTTCGTCGTGGTCGCCGCGCTGCGCGCGCTGGCCGACGAAGGCCGCGTGCCGGTTGCCAAGGTGGCCGAAGCCATCAAGAAGTACGGCATCAATCCGAACAAAGCCAACCCGCAATACGCCTGAGGGTAAAGAGACATGAGCAACGTCGTGCAAATCAAGGTTCCCGACATCGGCGACTTCAAGGAAGTGGAAGTCATTGAAGTGCTGGTGGCGGTGGGCGACACGATCAAGGCCGAGCAGAGCCTGATTACCGTCGAGTCCGACAAGGCCTCGATGGAAATCCCCGCCTCGCAGGGCGGGGTGGTGAAGTCGATCGCCGTGAAGGTCGGCGACAAGGTCGCCGAAGGCGCCGTGGTGCTCGAAGTGGAAGCGTCGGACGCTGCCGCACCGGCCGCCAAGGAAGACGCCCCCAAGGCCGAAGCCAAGGAAGCGCCCAGGCAGGCTGCCGCCGCCGCGCCCGCCGCCAAGGCGGAAGCGGCCGCGCCGGCCGCCGCCAGCGGCCCGGTCGAGATCGAAGTGCCGGACATCGGCGACTTCAAGGAAGTGGAAGTCATCGAAGTCATGGTCGCCGTCGGCGACACCATCAAGGCCGAGCAAAGCCTCATCACCGTCGAGTCCGACAAGGCCTCGATGGAAATCCCCGCCTCGCAAGGCGGCGTGGTCAAGGAAGTGAAGGTCAAGGTCGGCGACAAGGTCGCCAAGGGCTCGATCGTGGTCGTGGTGGAAGGCAGCGCGCCTGCCGCCGCTGCACCAGCCACCGCTTCTGCCACCAAGACCGAAGCCGCCGCTGCGCCGAAGGCCGAAGCCAAGTCGGAAGCCGCCCCGGCCGCGCCCGCCTCGCGCCCGGCCCCGGCCGCCGCGCTGGAAGACGCCAACCTCAAGCCCGGCCAGCTGCCGCACGCATCGCCGTCGGTGCGCAAGTTCGCCCGCGAACTGGGGGTGAACCTCAGCAAGGTGAAGGGTTCCGGTCCGAAAGACCGCATCACCGCCGAGGACGTGCGCGCCTTCGTCAAGCAGGCCCTGTCGTCTTCGGCCGCGCCTGCCGCCGCCGGCGGTTCGGCCGACGGCGCCGCGCTGGGCCTGTTGCCGTGGCCCAAGGTCGACTTCACCAAGTTCGGTCCGGTCGAAGCCAAGCCCCTGTCGCGCATCAAGAAGATTTCCGGCGCGAACCTGCACCGCAACTGGGTCATGATCCCGCACGTCACCAACAATGACGAAGCCGACATCACCGACCTGGAAGCGCTGCGCGTCACGCTGAACAAGGAAAACGAGAAGTCGGGCATCAAGGTCACGATGCTGGCCTTCCTGATCAAGGCCGTGGTTGCCGCCCTGAAGAAATTCCCCGAGTTCAACGCCTCGCTGGATGGCGACAACCTGGTGCTCAAGCAGTACTACCACATCGGTTTCGCCGCCGACACGCCCAACGGGCTGGTGGTGCCGGTGATCCGCGATGCCGACAAGAAGGGCATTTTGCAGATCGCCCAGGAAATGACCGACCTGTCCAAGAAAGCGCGCGACGGCAAGATCTCGCCCGCCGACATGCAGGGCGGCTGCTTCTCGATCTCGTCGCTGGGCGGCATTGGCGGCACGTCGTTCACGCCGATCATCAACGCGCCCGAAGTGGCCATCCTGGGCGTGTCGCGTTCGTCGCACAAGCCGGTCTGGGACGGCAAGCAGTTCGTGCCGCGCCTGATCGTGCCGCTGTCGCTGTCGTACGACCACCGCGTCATCGACGGCGCCGCCGCTGCCCGCTTCAACGCCTATCTGGGCGCCTTGCTGGCCGACTTCCGCCGCATCGCGCTGTAAACGGGGAGCCCTATGAGCAATACCGTTCAAATCAAAGTGCCGGACATCGGTGACTTCAAAGAAGTCGAAGTCATCGAAGTGCTGGTCGCCGTGGGCGATACGATCAAGGCCGAGCAAAGCCTGATCACCGTCGAATCCGACAAGGCCTCGATGGAAATCCCGGCCTCGCAGGGTGGCGTGGTCAAGTCGATCGCCGTGAAGGTGGGCGACAAGGTCGCCGAGGGCGCCGTGGTGCTCGAGGTCGAAGCCTCGGACGCCGCCGCCGCGCCGGCCGCCAAGGCCGACGCGACCAAGGCAGAAGCCCCGAAGGCCGACGCGAAAGCCGAGGCCCCCAAGGCTGCCGCACCGGCTCCCGCTGCCGCCAGCTTCAAGGGTTCGGCCGATTCCGAATGCGACGTGCTGGTGCTGGGCGCCGGCCCCGGCGGCTATTCGGCCGCCTTCCGCGCCGCCGACCTGGGCCTGTCCGTGGTGCTGGTCGAGCGCTATTCGACGCTGGGCGGCGTGTGCCTGAACGTGGGCTGCATTCCGTCCAAGGCGCTGCTGCACAACGCCGCCATCATCGACGAAGCGCGCGAGCTGGCGGCCCACGGCATCAGCTTCGGCGAGCCCAAGATCGACCTGGACAAGCTGCGCGGCTACAAGGACAGCGTGGTCGCCAAGCTGACCGGCGGCCTGGCTGGCATGGCCAAGGCCCGCAAGGTCACCGTGGTGACGGGCGTGGGCGAATTTGCCGACGCCAACCACCTGGCGGTCAAGGGCGCCGACGGCAAGTCGCAGACCATCCGCTTCAAGCAGGCCATCATCGCCGCTGGCAGCCAGTCGGTGAAGCTGCCGTTCCTGCCCGACGACGAGCGCATCGTCGATTCCACCGGCGCCTTGCTGCTGCGCGAAATCCCCAAGAAGATGCTGATCATCGGTGGCGGCATCATCGGCCTGGAAATGGGCACGGTGTATTCCACGCTGGGCGCGCGCCTGGACGTCGTGGAAATGCTGGACGGCCTGATGCAGGGCGCCGACCGCGACCTGGTCAAGGTCTGGCAGAAAAAGAACGTCGGCCGTTTCGACAACATCATGCTCAAGACCAAGACGGTCGGCGCAGAGGCCAAAAAAGACGGCATCTACGTCACCTTCGAAGGCGAGGGCGCGCCGAAAGAGCCGCAGCGCTACGACCTGGTGCTGCAGGCCGTGGGCCGCAGCCCCAACGGCAAGAAGATCGGCGCCGACAAGGCGGGCATCGCGGTGACCGACCGCGGCTTCATCGAAGTCGACCGCCAGATGCGCACCAACGTGCCGCACATCTTCGCCATCGGCGACATCGTCGGCCAGCCCATGCTGGCGCACAAGGCTGTGCATGAAGGCCACGTGGCGGCCGAAGCCGCCGCCGGCCAGAAGTCGTTCTTCGACGCCCGCGTGATTCCGTCGGTGGCCTACACCGATCCGGAAGTGGCGTGGGTCGGCCTGACCGAAGACGAAGCCAAGAAGCAGGGCATCAAGATCGAGAAGGGCGTGTTCCCGTGGGCCGCCTCGGGCCGCGCCATTGCCAACGGCCGCGACGAAGGCTTCACCAAGCTGCTGTTCGACGCCGAGTCGCATCGCATCCTGGGCGGCGGCATCGTGGGTACCCACGCCGGCGACCTGATCAGCGAAGTGGCGCTGGCCGTGGAAATGGGCGCCGACGTCATCGACATCGCCAAGACCATCCACCCGCACCCGACCCTGGGTGAATCGGTGGGCATGGCGGCCGAAGTGGCCGAAGGCGTCTGCACCGACCTGCCTCCCATGAAGAAGAAGTAAGCCGCGGCGTGTGCCGGACTCCGGTCCGGCTTGGCCAAGGCCACGCAGCCCGATGGGGATCTTCCCCCGTCGGGCTGTTTTCATTGGGACGTTTTTCTGGATAATCCATCCCGCCGCAGCGGGCTGATTCCGGCGGGGCAGCTGCCTAGAATCGAATCTCCCCTTACCGATGCAGGAGAGTTTCCATGGCAGACCATTCCATCAAAGGCAAAGTCGCGCTGATCGCCGGCGGCGCCAAGAACCTGGGCGGTCTGATCGCCCGCGACCTGGCTACGCAAGGCGCCCGCGCCGTCGTCATCCACTACAACAGCGCCGCGTCCAAGCCGGACGCCGACGCCACGGTGGCCGCCATCGAGGCCGCCGGGGCCAAGGCGGTGGCGTTGCAGGCCGACCTGAGCACGGCGGGCGCCGTCGAAAAGCTGTTTGCCGATGCCGTGGCCGCGGTGGGCCGCCCCGACATCGCCATCAACACGGTCGGCAAGGTGCTCAAGAAGCCGCTGGCCGAGATCAGCGAAGCCGAGTACGACGAGATGGCCGCCGTCAACGCCAAGTCGGCGTTCTTCTTCCTGAAAGAGGCGGGCCGTCATGTGAATGACAACGGCAAGGTCTGCACCCTGGTGACCTCCCTGCTGGGCGCCTTCACCCCGTTCTACGCGGCTTATGCCGGCAGCAAGGCGCCGGTCGAGCATTACACCCGCGCCGCCGCCAAAGAGTTCGGCGCCCGCGGCATCTCGGTGACGGCGGTGGGCCCGGGCCCGATGGACACGCCATTCTTCTATCCGGCAGAAGGCGCCGATGCGGTGGCGTACCACAAGACCGCGGCCGCGCTGTCGCCGTTTTCCAAGACCGGCCTGACCGACATCGAAGACGTGGTGCCGTTCATCCGCCACCTGGTCAGCGACGGCTGGTGGATCACGGGGCAGACCATCCTGATCAACGGCGGCTACACCACGAAGTAGGCGATCGGCGGGCCTGCCGGGCCCACGGCTATCCCAAGGCGTCAGGCAGGCGGTCGGGATCGGCGGGCGGTCGCCCTGGCTGGCCGTGGTGGCCAAGGCGGGCGGTTGCGATGGCAGGCAGACCCGCTATGCTGGCACCGGCGGCACCGTGCCGCCACGCCACGCCGGGACAGGAATGGACAGATTCGAACAGTATCGCGTCTTCGCGCAGGTGGCCGAGATGGGCAGTTTCATCAAGGCCGCCAATGCGCTGGAGCTGCCGCGCGCCTCCGTATCGGCGGCCATCCAGCAACTGGAAACCCAGGTGGGCGTGCGGCTGCTGCACCGGACCACGCGCCAGGTGCGCCTGACCGCCGACGGCGCCCAGTTGCTGGAACGCCTGCGGCCGCTGCTGGCCGAGGTGGAAGAGATCGACCACCTGTTCCAGCAGAGCGCGCGCCAGGTGGCCGGACGCCTGAACGTGGACGTGCCCAGCCGCATCGCCCGGCGACTGGTGGCCCCGGCGCTGCCGGGGCTGCTGCGCCGCCATCCCCGCTTGCAGCTGGCGCTGGGGTCCAGCGACCGCGCCATCGACCTGATCCAGGAGGGCGTCGATTGTGCGGTGCGTATCGGCGCGCTGCATGACAGCAGCCTGGTGTCGCGGCCGCTGGGACAAATTGCGCTGATCAACTGCGCCAGCCCGGCCTACTTGCGCGACCAGGGCGTGCCGCGGGATCCGGCAGACCTGGCGGAGGGCCACTGGATGGTCGGCTATGCGTCGCCCACGACGGGCCGTGAACTGCCTTGGGACATCGCGGCCGGCGAGCGCGCCGCGCAGGCCATCGCGCTGCCCAGCCGCGTGGTGGTGAACAACGCCGAAAGCTATATCGCCTGCTGCCTGGCCGGCCTGGGGCTGATCCAGATTCCGCGCTTCGATGTGCAGCACCTGCTGGACGCGGGCGAGCTGGTCGAGGTCATGCCGACCCACCGCGCCCCGGCCATGCCGGTGACGCTGCTGTATCCGCACCGGCGGCAGCGGTCGCGCCGGCTGGCGGTATTTCTGGAATGGTTCGAGGAACTGATGTGCAAGCACCTGGACGCCTGAGGGCAGGCGGGGCGATGGCCGGGAGCGGGCGGGCGTTGTGACTTCGCCCCGGCTGTGACGCCGCCAGGTAATGTCCCCGGCCAAAGGGGCGCCACGCAGAGTGCGTGATGTGCCGCGGGCCGCCGCCGCGGGGCGGCTAGTGCCGCGAGGTTTACGCCTGAGTGTTGATGCGCGTGCCCAGCGTGCCGTCGATGGCCACCACCGGCAGCGATTGCATCAGCGTGGCGACGGTGTCGGCTTGCGCGTTGATGGCTTTCTTGGTGACGCGCGCCTGGATTTCCGCCATCAGTTGCGCATCGCGCATGGCCAGGCCGGTGTTGACGGTGTTGTTGACGGAAAGATCCATGGCGGGTGTCCTGGTGGCATGCATGCCGGGCGGGAGCCCGGAGAGTGGTTGAATTATCGCCCACTTGTCGTGGGCGGGGCAATGATCTGCCGCGTGATACGGCGTTGTTTTATTGCTGGGCGGGACATTCCTTGATGGCGCCCCAGCCTTGGTTCGGGCCGCAGTACTGCTTGCGTGCGGCCCAGGCGCAATCCGGACGCTCGAAAAAGCCCAGCGCCGCGCAGCGCCCCAATTCTGCCTTCAATGCGTCGACCCAGGCGTGCGGATTCTCGGCGGGGATTTCGGTGATGCGCAGCGTTGATTTCGGTGCGGCGGTGGAGGGGGCGGGTGGATTGGCCGCGGGGGTATCGGCTGCGGGCATACCGGCTGCGGGCATACCGGCAGCGGGTATACCGGCAGCGGGCGCGGCATTGCCGGATGGGGAGGGCTTGCCTGCGTCGGGTGCCGCGCCAGCATCGGAAGGAGCCGTTTCGCTCGAACCGCCGGCCGTCGCGGTCGAGCCGCCGGGCGAGGTGGCAGGGGATGCCGGGTTGGGGGCTTGCATCCCTGCACCGGGCGGTGGCGCCAGCGGCACGCGTACCGGCCCGGCGGCGTTGACGCCGGAGCGCGCGGCGTTGGGCGTGCTCCACGACACCACCAGCAATACCAAGGCGCCGTAGATGGCCAGCGTGTACAGGACCGTCAGGGTGGCGTAGCCCACCCGTTTGCCGGTCATGGGACGTGCATCTTCCCGACCCAGCAGATTGCGCCATCCAACCAGGGCGGCGCCGGGCGCGCTGATCAGCCACCAGCCCAGGCGCTTGGCCGGGTTGGGGCGGGGCAGCGACGCCTGCACCTGTGCGGCCAGCAACGCTCGCAGCGCGCGGTTCTCTTCGCGCAGGCGCACCGTCTGCGCATCCTCCGGCTCCGCGTCGTGGGGATCCGTAGTGCTGTCGTGCTGCGTAGCGAGTGGATCGGGAGGCGTGGTGGTCATGTTGCGAAAGATATGGATACAAAAAGCGTGCGACGGCAATTATGCGGGAAGTGCCAAGGCAGGCAAATCACGAATAGCTGGGAAAAAGGGGGGCTTGGCGTTGATTCGCCGGGAGGAAGCGGGCGCGCTGGCGAAGCACAGCGAGGGCCTCGCACAAAAAACAAGCCGGCTTGCGCCGGCTTGGGTTGCGACCAGGTGCGAAGGACCTGGTGCGAAGGCGGGTGGAGCAGGCCTTGCGGCCTGTCCGACCCCACCGTCGGACGTTGCGGCGTGATTAACGCAGCAGCGACAGAACGGTTTGCGGCACTTGGTTGGCTTGCGCCAGAACCGAGGTACCAGCCTGTTGCAGGATCTGAGCCTTCGACATGTTCGACACTTCCGTGGCGTAGTCCGCGTCTTGAATACGCGAGCGGGCCGACGACAGGTTGTTCACGATGTTGTTCAGGTTGGCAACGGTCGATTCCAGGCGGTTTTGCACAGCGCCCAGTTCGCCGGTCAGCTTGTCCAGCTTCGTGAAGGCAGCGTCCAGCGTCTTCAGCGGATCGACAGTCTTGTCGCCCTTGCTGGTCGTTTCGGTCGTCAGCTTGCCACCGCTGCTCACGTAGGCGGTCGAACCGACCTTCGGAGCGTAGTCGCCCGTGCCCGTGCCGCTCTTGACCGTGGCCTTGCCCGTGTTGGGGTCGACGGTGTAGACGGTGTCGAACGTGCCGCCAGCGATCTTGGTGAACGAGCCTGCGTCGTCAACGTACGTATCCGAGGACGTACCCGTCGCGAAGTTCAGCGTGGCGCTGGTGATGCCTTGGCCCAGAACGACGGTGCCGGCAGCGGCAGCCTTGAACTCGGCCAGGACAGCGTCCTTGCTCTTGGTGTCGGTGAAGGTCAGGTCGCCTGCGGTGGCGGCGCTATTGTAGGTCTTGCCGCCGATCGAGACGGAGGCTTCGCCAACGGTGCCCGATTTGCCAGCGGCCGTCAGGACGTTCGTCAGCGTAGCAGCCGCGGTGGTGCCGCCGCCGTTGTTGGTGGTCAGTTCGCCAGCAGCGGTCAGGAAGGCGTCCTTGCCGCCGATCGTTACCTTGCCCGTTGCATCCACTTCGAAGGTGGTCGTGGCTGCGCCCTTGTTCGAGAAAGTACCGGTCACCGTGCCCGACGCCGGGGTCAGCGAGGAAGCCAGCGCGCCGATGCCAGCGGCAGCGGTCTTGTTGGTGAACGTGAAGTTGCCGTTGGCTGCGTCGTACGTGTAGGAGTTGCCGCCGCCCACGTTGACTTGGTTGCCATTTTCCAGCTTGGCGAAGGCTTGATCAGCGCTGACCTTGGCGAACTTGGTCGTCACGGTCCAGTCGTTGGCAGTGGCGCCGGTGCCTGCGACACCGCCAGCAGCTTGCAGGTCGGACACGGTGGCGGTGCGGTTGTTCGTCACGCCCTTGCCGTTCACGTTGAAGCCGTCCAGACCCAGCGTCTTGACGCTGATTTCCGACAGGTTCAGGGTGATCGTTTCGCCGTCGTTGGCGCCGACTTGCAGCGTCAGCGGCTTGGCGTTGCCCGACAGAACCTTCACGCCGTTGAAGTCGGTTTGTTCGGAGATGCGGTTGATGTCGTCCAAGCGTTGCTTGATTTCATCTTGCATCGAGTTCAACTGCTCTTGCGAGTAGTTGCCGTTACCGGCTTGCACCGACAGTTCGCGAACGCGCTGCAGGTGGGTGTTGATTTCGGAGGCGGCGCCTTCCGTCGTCTGGGCCAGCGAGATGCCGTCGTTGGCGTTGCGGGCGGCTTGGGTCAGACCCTTGACGTTCGCGGTGAAGCGGTTGGCAATGGCCATACCGGCGGCGTCATCCTTGGCGCTGTTGATGCGCAGGCCGGACGACAGACGCTCGATGGCGGTACCCAGGGCGGATTGGGACTTGTTCAGGTTGTTCTGGGCAACCAGCGACAAGTAGTTGGTATTGATAACTGCAGCCATGTTTAAGCTCCCAAGGAGAGAAAGGCTTCTTCAAACCGGGCAGCTGAGCCGCCCAACTGTAACGTGAAGAACTGACTTAGTTGCTTTCAAGTTCGTCCGTTGCCAGGATTACGGCATTGCCAAATCAATCTTTAGGGCTAATTCGCGAAAGTCGTACTTTTTTCTGTTCCCGCCCTCGTTGTATTCTCCAGAGCCTGATTCTGCGCGGACAGAGAGCTCTATTGAATATAGGGGACGGGATATTGTGGCTTTAGCTCAGGAGGCCGCCCACTCGCAAGGCCGAGAGGATGCGGACCAGCAAAGCTTGGGCGACCGGGTCGGCGTTGCGGGCTCCCTTGAGTTCCAAGCCGTCTGGGTGAGGAACGCGACCAGACGTCAATGCATCACGCAGTTTCGTGCGTAATTCGGCCTGGGTCAGTGAGCCATCCAGCAGAGATGCGACATAGCGGGTGGCGGGGTCCGTACTCAGATTGACTGTCTGATGCCAAAGGTTTGAATGGCCGACTTGCAGGGATTGTTGGCTTGCCGCAATTATCAATTCACGAGCGGCGGGGATCAGGGCTGGCTTGCCTGGGCTGTTGAGATAACAAACAGGTTCGCAACGGTAGCGCAAGGCGCCGCAATTGAGCAGCGTGACGAGATTCAGGAAGGTGGCGTGTTCCAGGTCCGCACCCTTATGGGGGGATTTGGTGCCAGTGACGGCGCAAACTTGGTCGAACGAAAGCGATGCGGGCCAGGTCTGCTGCAGGGCTTCGATCAATGCGATCAACGATGCGTCGTGCGTGGCCAGACCCAAGTTGGATGGAGTACGGAAGTGCCGTTGCTCAGCGTTGGCCTGGTCGCGCTGCGTATCCGTGGCAAGTTGCGCGGCAAAGTGCATCGAGTTGAAGAAACTGGCTTCGGGGCGGTCCAGAATTTGTTCGGCACGCTCGGCATGCACCAACAAGCTCTGGCGGAATTGTCTGCCCACGGCGAAATCCAGGTATTGCTCCCGCATGAGGCGGTCAGCGTCGGAGGATAGCGACGAGAGCATTGCCGCTGTCGCAGTTCCGTAGTTCGAGGCGAAGGAGCCCTCGGGTTGGGCGTCGCTGACGTACGTGAGGGCCGCTTGTTGGATATTGGCGGCGAATTCCAGGAAATAGCACGGGGCGTTGATTGTCTCGAGATACTCGTGGAACAGGTAGTGGTCCGGATGCGGGCTGAGCTTGTTTGCAGCTTGCTGCAAGGCTTCACGCATAGGATTGCTCGGTGCAAGGCCGAATTCCATCAACTGCAGCATCTCCCTGGCTTTTTTCAGCTTTTCGGCGGGAGTAGTGGCCCCGAAGCTGTTCAATTGCATTGCATCTCGCAGCACGTCCGACGCCTTCCAGCCGGGATAGGTGTTGTAGCTGATGTAGGCAATGCCGTTCGGGGCGAGGTTGTCGCGGCATACGCGCAGGATGGCCTCGCGCACAACGGGCGGGACCCAGCTGAAGACGCCGTGGCAGATGATGTAGTCGAACTTGCCCAGGCTGTCGTCAATGTCCGTGATGCTCAGCGCGCGCAGGTCCAGATTGCGCAGGCCCAGTTGTTGCACGATTTTCCGTCCTGCGGCGATCTGCTCCGGAGACAAGTCGATGCCGACCACGTCCGCGTCAGGGTAGGCGGCGGCGAAGGGAATCAGGTTGCCGCCCGCAGCGCTGCCCAATTCAAGCACGCGAGCCTTTTCCAGCGGTGCGGAATCCAGGCCGTACAGGTGGGCGACCGCCCGCAAGTGCCCCGGAGCAGTCTGCGCGAAAGCGTTGGACGTGTAAGGGGTTTCGTCGTAGGTATCGGAAATTGCCTGATTCAGCAGATCGGGTTCAGTCATCTCGGGGTCCATGTCTAGGCAATCGCTTGCCTGGCGTCTTTGCCGTGCGAAAAGAGGTCAACGGTAGGTCAGCAGCCTACCAGCCGGGGCGCCGCGCGGAAGGCTTGAAAAGGGGCGGAAAGTGCCGGGGTTTTGGTGGGTTGCCGCGACGGCGCCCGCCAGGCCGCGCCTAGATGATCTGCGCGATCTGCCCTTCCTGGGGCAAATCCTGCCAGGCCTGCTCGCGCAGCTTGGCGCGGATGCGGGCGGTGGCCTGCGAGCGCAGCTGGCAGACGCGGGCTTCGGTCACGTTCATGATCGCGCCGATTTCCTTCAGGTTCAGGCCTTGCTCGTAGCACAGCGACAAGAGCAGCTTTTCGCGGTCGGGCAGGGTGTCGATGGCGTGGATGAGCGCCTGGCGGAAGTCGCCGGCCAGGAGGGAATCCAGCGGATTGCCGCCGGCCGAGCCGTGGTTGAGCGTGGCGGTCCAGTCGGTCTGGCCGGAGGCGGCGTCGGGCTCGGTGGCGAAATCTTCGTAATGCACGATCTGCACGCCCTGGGCGTCGTGCAGCAGCGTCTGGTATTCGTTCAGCGGCATGTCCAGCTGCTGCGCGATCTCGGCCTCGGTGGGGGCGCGCATCAGGCGCTGTTCCAGCTGCTGGATGGCCTGTTCGATCTTGCGGGCCTTGGCGCGCACGCTGCGCGGCAGCCAGTCCTGTCCGCGCAGCTCATCGAGCATGGCGCCGCGGATGCGGGTGGTGGCGTAGGTTTCGAACTGGGCGTCAGCCGTTTCCTGGTAACGCCGCACGGCGTCCAGCAGGCCGATCATGCCGGCTTGGATCAGGTCGTCCAGTTCGACGCTGGCCGGCAGCCGGGCGAGCAATTGCAGGGCCAGCTTCCGCACTAGCGGGGCATATTCGACCAAGCTGTCATCTGCGTGGGGCATTGCGGGAATGTCGGGCGGTGTCCATCGTGACGCGTCGTCGGTTGTTGTCAATTTGCGACATTGTCGACAAACGCGCGGCTGCGATAAAGCTAGCAAGATTCTGTGATCGGCAAGGTGTCATTGTCGGCAAAAGCCGTTATTTCATTCCTTAAAGCACGCAACGTTTTGAATGCTTATTTGGCAAATTGACGTAGATTTGTCAGGGATTTCTATGTCAAGGTGTATCGAAACGCCCGAGTTGCGCAATATCAACAAAGATTTGTCATATAAGTCATAGAAAATGACATGACCTGTGGTAAATTTTACTTAAATTGCGAACAAATGATACATTTCGCATTAAAACAGGATGCAGCGGGCAGGGCGCAACAGTGTTGCGAATTGTCCTTGGTTATCAAGCCCCTTCGGTGGGATAGGGAATAGGGAGTCGGGCGTGCAACAAGTCGAAAATTCTTTGCTGGCAGATATTCGCGAAGTGAATCTGTCTTATTTACTGCTCGCACAGCGCATGCTGCGCGATGACTATGCTGCATCGATGTTCCGCTTGGGTTTCAGCAACGAAGTTGCCGATATCCTGATGCGTCTTTCTCCGGCTCAGCTGGTGAAGCTGGCCAGCTCCAGCTCGCTGCTGTGCCGTTTCCGTTTCGACGATTACAGCCTGCTGTCCGCCCTGACGCACGACGTGCTGGGCGGCGCGCTGCAACAGGCGCACGCGACGATCCTGCTGGCCAAGCAACCTGTTGAAGAACTGGCCTGACGGCCTGTCGACCCCACTGGGACACGTGTAATGGCCACCAAGAGCGTTTCGCAGGAAGCGGATGACATTCTGCTTGCCAGCTCCATGATCACTTTGGGGGCGCGGCTGCAGGTGCTGGAGGCTGAAACCAGCCTGAGCCACGACCGCCTGGCACGCCTGTACCGCGAAATACGCGGCTGCTCGCCACCGAAGGGCATGCTGCCGTTTTCGGTTGACTGGTTCATGACTTGGTTGCCGAATATTCATTCGTCGCTCTTCTACAACGTGTATTCGTTCCTGAATTCGCGTACCAGCAGCAAAGGCATCCGCGCCATCATCGACGCGTACCGCCTGTACCTCGAAAACGCCGGCGTGGACAGCGCCGAATCCGCCGAACCCGTGCTGAGCTTTACCCGCGCGTGGATGCTGGTGCGCTTTTTCGACAGCGGCATGCTGCAGCTGTCCGCCTGCCGCCAGTGCGGCGGCCATTTCATTGCGCACGCCCATGATCCGCAGTCGGATTTCGTGTGCGCGATCTGCCGTCCGCCACCCCGGGCGGGCAAGACCCGCGCCGCGGCCAAGGCGCGCGCCGGCAGCCGTCCCGCACCCGCCGTGGACGCCGCCCGCTCCTGAGCGGCGTTTCCAAATACATCAAAAGCCCTGGAAAACTCCCCGTAACCCGCCTTTTTGGGTCGGGGGGAACAGGGGATCATTGACGCCGGTTTTAGACTTCGTTGGCAGGGGCCTGATGTGTTGATTGTTATCGGTTTTCTCGTGGTGATCGTGTCGGTCGTCGGCAGCTTCATAGCGCTGGGCGGCCACTTGGGCGCGCTTTACCAGCCGTTCGAACTCACGCTGATCTTTGGCGCCGCCTTCGGCGCCTTCCTGGCCAGCAACAGCAAGAAGTCCTTGATGCTGGTCAAGAACGCGCTGCCCGACATGCTGAAAAGCTCGCGCTACGGCAAGGACGTCTACATGGAGCTGATGGCGCTCCTGTACGTGCTGCTGAACAAGGCGCGGCGCGAAGGCCTGATGGCCATCGAATCGCATATCGAGGATCCGGCCTCCAGCCCGATCTTCAGTGAATACCCGCGTATCGCCAAAGACGCCAAGCTCATGGAGTTCATCACGGACTACCTGCGCATCATGATCAGCGGCAACATGAGCTCGTTCGAAATCGAAACGCTCATGGACGAGGAAATCGAGACCTACCGCCACGAGCGCGAAGTGCCTGCCAATGCGCTCAAGCAGATGGCCGACGGGCTGCCGGCCTTCGGCATCGTGGCCGCGGTGCTGGGCGTGATCAAGGCGCTGGCCGCCGTGGACCAGCCGCCGGCTATCCTGGGCGACCTGATCTCCAAGGCCATGGTCGGCACCTTCCTGGGTATTTTGCTGGCCTACGGCTTTGTCGGCCCGATGGCCTCGCGCGTCGAACGTCGTTCGGACGAAGCCATGAAAGTGCTGGAATGCATCAAGACCACGCTGCTGGCCAGCATGAACGGCTACCCGCCGCAGCTGGCGGTGGAATTCGGCCGCAAGGTGCTGTTCTCGTCCGTGCGTCCGACCTTCGGTGAGCTGGAAGAGCACGTCCGGCAGACCAAGTCGACCGCCAAGGCCTGACGGAGCGGGCCATGAGCACGGTAAACAACCACCGTGTGGTGATTCGCCGCAAGAAGGTCCACGGCGGCGGACACCACGGCGGCAGCTGGAAGATCGCCTACGCCGACTTCATCACGGCGATGATGGCGTTTTTCCTGGTGATGTGGCTGATCAGCATCGTGCCGCGCGAAGAACTGAAGGGCATCGCGGAGTACTTCCGCATGCCGCTGCGCGTGGCATTGACGGGCGGCCCCAGCAGCTCGGCCGAGACCAGCGCGGTGCCCGGCGGCGGGCGCGACCCCCTGCGCAACGACGGCGATGTGCGCCGCGCCCAGGGCAACCGGGTCGAGGCCCAGCCCATGGGCGACGCCGAGCGGCGCGACCAGCACCGCCTGGAAAACCTCAAGAAGCGCCTGGAAAACGTCATCGAGAACAGCCCGGTCCTGAAGAGTTTCCGGCCCCAGCTGCTGATCGACCTGACCACCGAAGGCCTGCGCATCCAGATCATCGACAACCAGAACCGCCCGATGTTCGCGACGGGGCGTGCCGAAGTGCAGCCCTACATGCGCGACATCCTGCGTGAATTGGGGCCGGTTCTGAACGAGCTGCCCAACAAGGTCAGCATCTCCGGCCATACCGACGCGTCGCAGTACGCCCGCGGCGAGCGCGCCTACAGCAATTGGGAGCTGTCGGCCGACCGCGCCAACGCCTCGCGGCAGGAATTGGTGGCCGGCGGCATGAACGAAAGCAAGGTCATGCGCATCCAGGGTCTGTCTTCCAGCATGAGCCTGGTTAAAGATGATCCGTATGCGGCCGTTAATAGACGTATCAGCCTAGTGGTGCTCAACCAGAGCACCCAGCGGCGCATCGAAAACGAGAACGCCGCCGCAGCGGACGTGAGCGCCAAGGATGCCCGCGAGGTTGGAACGGCCGTGGAGGCGGTGCAAGCCGCCGCCCAGGCCACGACGGCAACCAAGCAGGGCGAAACGGCGGCAACGCCGCAAGCTGAAGGGGCTCGATAGCAATGGCGGCAACGATTCTGGTGGCGGACGATTCGGCGACGATGAGAATGATCGTGCAGGCGACGCTGACGGGCGCGGGGTGGAAGGTGCTGACGGCCGGCAACGGCCAGGAAGCGCTGGAGATGGCCAGGCGCCATCCGGTGGATCTGGTGGTCAGCGACTGGAACATGCCCGTGATGGGCGGCCTGGAGCTGATCCAGGGTTTGCGTGAGCAGGACCAGTACCTGGATGTGCCGGTGCTGGTGCTGACCACCGAAGACGATGTGGATAGCAAGATGGCCGCTCGGGATCTGGGCGTTTGTGGCTGGCTTTCCAAGCCGGTCGACCCCGATGTGCTGGTGGAATTGGCGTCCGAATTGCTCGATGAGCAGTCCGGCGCGTAAGCAGGTTCATTTATGAAGGCGTACGGGTCATGAGTTCTGGTTTGGATCTCAGTCAGTTTTACGAGACCTTTTTCGACGAAGCAGACGAACTGCTCGCGCAAATGGAGCAGCTTCTGCTCGAGCTCGACGTGGGCGCGCCCGACATCGAGCAGCTCAATGCCATTTTCCGCGCGGCCCACTCGATCAAGGGCGGCGCGGCCACGTTCGGCTGCTTCACGCAGCTGGCGGGCACGACCCATCTGCTGGAAAACCTTCTGGACGCGATCCGCCGCGGCGAAATGGCGCTGCGCACGGACATGATTGATATTTTCTTGGAAACGAAAGACGTGCTCAAAAGCCAACTGGATGCCTACCGGGCCTCCGAAGAGCCCGATGACGCCGTGTTTGAGCGTATCTGCGCGGTCTTGAGGCAGCTCGCCCTGGAGCACAAGGACCCCGCCGCCGCGGCGCCCGCTCCGGCCCCTGTTGCGGCACCCGTTGCGGCGCCTGTCGTGGCGCCCGCGCCGGTGCAGGCCGCGCCTGAACCAGTGGCCGAGGTGGCCGCGCCCGCCGACACGGCCGGACTGCCGCTGCGCGTGCGCATCACCAAGGTATCCGACAAGGACGCCGAGTCGTTGCTGGAAGAAATGGGCAACCTGGGCCAGGTCAAGGCCAGCGAGCGCGCCAATGGCGTGCTGACCGTGTGGGTGGACAGCACCTGCACGCCGGACGATATCGAAGCGGTGTGCTGCTTCATCGTCGATGCCGACCAACTGAACATTGCCCGTGAAGCCGCGCCCGCCGCGGCAGCGCCGGCGGTGGCCGAGCCGGTCGTGGCCGCCCCGGTGGCCGCTGCCCCGGTCGAGGCGCCGCCCGCTGCGGCTGCGCCGGCCATGGCGGAATCCGCCGCGGCGGCCGAAGCCATCTCGCAGGCCGCGCGCACCAGCCGCGCCGCCGCGCCGGCCCATGCCGACAAGGAATCGACGTCGATTCGCGTGGGCGTGGAAAAAGTCGACCAGGTGATCAACCTGGTGGGCGAACTGGTCATCACCCAGGCGATGCTGGCGCAGACCGCGTCCACGCTGGACCCGGTGCTGCACGACCGCCTGCTCAACGGCATGGAACAGCTCGAGCGCAACGCGCGCGACCTGCAGGAAGCCGTGATGTCCATCCGCATGATGCCGATGGACTACGTGTTCAGCCGCTTCCCGCGCCTGGTGCGCGACATTGCCGGCAAGATGGGCAAGCAGATCGAACTGCAGACCTACGGCCGCGCGACCGAACTGGACAAGAGCCTGATCGAACGCATCATCGATCCGCTGACCCACCTGGTGCGCAACAGCCTGGACCACGGCATCGAGACGCCTGAAAAGCGCGTCGCCGCGGGCAAGGACCCGGTGGGCCAGCTGGTGCTGTCGGCCCAGCATAACGGCGGCAACATCGTCATCGAAGTCAGCGACGACGGCGCCGGCCTGAACCGCGAGAAGATCCTGAAGAAGGCCATGGCCCAGGGCCTGCCGGTCAACGAGAATTCGCCGGACGACGAAATCTGGCAGCTGATTTTCGCGCCCGGTTTCTCTACCGCCGAAAAGGTCACCGATATCTCGGGCCGCGGCGTGGGCATGGACGTGGTGCGACGCAACATCCAGGACATGGGCGGCCACGTGCAGCTGTCGTGCGAGCCGGGCAATGGCACCACCACGCGCATCGTGCTGCCGCTGACGCTGGCGATCCTGGACGGCATGTCGGTGCGGGTGGGTGAAGAGACCTTCATCCTGCCGCTGAACCACGTGACCGAATCGCTGCAGCCGACCAACGACCAGATCTATTCCGTGGCCGGCAACGAGCGCGTGATGCACGTGCGCGGCGAATACCTGCCGCTGGTGGAAATGCACCGCGTGTTCTCGGTCAGCGAAGCCCAGACCGACCCGACGCAGGCCATCGCGGTCATCATGCAGGCCGAAGACCGTCGTTTCGCGCTGCTGGTGGATCACCTGATCGGCCAGCACCAGGTGGTGGTCAAGAACCTGGAATCGAATTACCGCAAGGTCCCCGGCATCTCCGCCGCCACCATCCTGGGCGATGGCAGCGTGGCGTTGATCGTCGACGTATTTGCGCTTGCGCGCGCCAACCGTGAGCGTTGGTCGCAGCCCGAAGCCATTCTGAATTGATGGAGAAATAGCCCCATGGCAGCCAAACCGCAAGCGCAAGCCGCGCGCAATGAAGATGTCGGCAACGAGTTCCTGGTGTTTACGCTGGGCGACGAAGAGTACGGCATCGACATCCTGAAGGTGCAGGAAATCCGCGGCTACGACGCCGACACGGTGACCCGCATCGCCAACGTTCCGCCCTTCATCAAGGGCGTGACCAACCTGCGCGGCATCATCGTGCCGATCGTCGACCTGCGCATCAAGTTCAACCTGGGCAGCGTCGAATACAACGAGCAGACCGTCGTCATCATCCTGAACCTGGATCGCCGCGTCGTCGGCATCGTGGTCGACGGGGTGTCGGACGTGCTGATGCTGAACGCCGGCCAGATCCGTCCGGCCCCGGAGTTCGGCGCCACGCTGTCCACCGAGTACCTGACGGGCCTGGGCACGGTGGACGAACGCATGCTGATCCTGGTCGACATCGAAAAGATGATGACCAGCGACGAAATGGCATTGGTGGAGAAGGCCGCCTCCTGATCGGAGCGGTCGGAATCCAGTGAGATGAGCGCGCCATATTGAACCAATATGGCGCTTTCCTTAACGATTGCAGTCAGGAGTGGTTCTTGTGATGCGCAAGTTTTTCGCGAACATGACGATACGCAGCAGCCTGTTGTGGGTGCTGGCGTTCTTCTCATTCATGTTGGTGATTGGAGCGGCGCTCGGCGTACTGTCGCTGCGCATCAGCAATGGCACCCTGGCGGAAATCAAGCAATCGCAGGAACTGGACGACGCGGTGGGCCGCGTCGTGTCCAGCTATAAAGATACGCTGAACGGCCTGGGCCGTTCGGCTGCGGCCAATTACGCCGACATCGTGCGCAGCGTGGGCCAGCCCACGCTGTTGGCGCAAGGTCTGTCCAGCGAGGCCGCCGGCCTGCTGGAGCGCGCCAAGGCGTCGATGAACAAGGGCCAGGCCGAGTTCGATTTCTTCAAGACCCTGCCCAAGCCGGCCGAAGCAGCCGAGTCGCTCAAGGAAGTCGAGGACGCCTACACCGCGCTGGTGCAGCAAGGCCTCACGCCGCTGGCCGCCGCGCTGGAAAAGGCCGACATGCCGGCCTACCAGGCGCAGGTGCAGAAGGTGCAGGACGCGCTGGAAGGGCGTTTTGCCCGCGCCGTGGAAGGCTTTGATTTCTGGCGTGCCAGCAAGATGCTGGATGCGCACGAGGTCGCGCAGGTGCGTTACCAGTTCGTGCTGATGGCCGTCAGCGCCGGCGGCGTGATCGCCGCGCTGCTGGTGTTTGCCACCTATGTGTTCCTGCGCCGCCGCGTGTTGCAGCCGCTCAAGGAAGCCGGCCACCATTTCGACCGCATTGCCGGCGGCGACCTGACCGCCCGCGTGGAGGCGCGCAATACGAATGAAATCGGCCAGTTGTTTGCCGCGCTCAAGCGCATGCAGGAAAGCCTGACCCGCACCGTGGCGTCGGTACGCCGCGGGGTGGACGAGATCAACGTCGGTTCGCACGAGATCGCGGCCGGCAATACGGACCTGTCCAGCCGCACCGAGCAGCAGGCGGCCTCGCTGGAAGAGACCGCGGCATCGATGGAAGAGCTGGCCTCGACCGTGAAGCAGAATGCCGACAACGCGCGCCAGGCCAATCAGCTGGCGGCCAGTGCATCGGACGTGGCCGAGCGCGGCGGTTCGGCGGTGGCCGAGGTGGTCAACACCATGCATGGCATTTCGGCCAGCTCGCGCAAGATCTCGGAAATCGTGTCGGTCATTGACGGCATTGCGTTCCAGACCAACATCCTGGCGCTGAACGCGGCGGTGGAAGCCGCGCGTGCCGGCGAGCAGGGCAAGGGCTTTGCGGTGGTGGCGGGCGAAGTGCGCTCGCTGGCCCAGCGCAGCGCGCAGGCGGCCAAGGAAATCAAGGGCCTGATCGAGGACTCGGTGACCAAGGTGGGCGCGGGTTCGCAACAGGTGGAACGTGCGGGCGCGACGATGCAGGAAATCGTGGCGTCGGTCAAGCGCGTGACGGACATCATGGGCGAGATCTCGGCGGCCTCCGAAGAGCAATCCAGCGGCATCGACCAGGTGAACCGCGCGGTCTCGCAGATGGACGAAGTGACGCAGCAGAACGCGGCGCTGGTGGAAGAAGCCGCAGCCGCGGCCGGCTCGCTGCAGGAACAGGCCCAGCGCCTGGCTGAAGCGGTGGCCGTGTTCAAGATCAATGCGGGTGAAGTGATTGAAGTGCCGGCGCACCGGCTGTCCTCGGGCCGCGCGGCCCAGGACGATTCGCGATTGCAAGCGCCTGACGCGCTTGCCCTGGGACATTGAGGGCAGTGGTGGCGACAGCAGCAAACCCGGCACCGTCCATTTCGGTGGACCGCCAATTCGATTTTCGCGACGCGGACTTTACCCGCGTGCGCAAGATGATCCACGCGCGCGCCGGCATCTCGCTGGGCACGCACAAGCGCGAAATGGTCTACAGCCGGCTGGCGCGGCGCCTGCGGGCGCTGGGCCGGCAGGATTTCGGCAGCTACCTGGACCAGCTTGAAAACGAGCCCGACGCGGCCGAATGGGAAGATTTCGTCAATGCGTTGACGACCAACCTGACGGCGTTTTTCCGCGAATCGCATCACTTCCCGATCCTGGCCGATTTTGCGCAAAAGCGCGGCGGTCCGGTGTCGGTGTGGTGCTGTGCGGCGTCGACCGGCGAAGAACCGTATTCCATCGCCATCACCCTGGCCGAGGCGCTGGGCCCCCGAGCCAGCGGTTCGACGGTGCTGGCGACCGATATCGACACCAACGTACTGAACCGGGCCCGCACGGCGGTCTATCCGGCCGAACGCGTGGCCAAGATGGAAGAAAGCCGCCTCAAGCGCTTTTTCCTGAAGGGCCGCGGCGCCAACGCCGGCCAGGTGCGGGTGCGGCCCGAGATCGCCGACATGGTGCGCTACGAGACCTTGAACCTGCTGGCGCCGTCCTGGCCGATCAGCGAGAAGTTCGATGTGATCTTCTGCCGCAACGTGATGATCTATTTCGATAAACCGACCCAGGCAAAGATACTCGAGCGTTTTGTTCCGCTGCTCAAGCCGGGCGGCCTGCTGTTCGCGGGCCACTCGGAGAACTTTACCTATATCAGCCGGGATTTCCGTCTGCGCGGGCAGACAGTCTACGAATGCGTGGGTCGGGCTTAGGGCTTACGCCAGACCGAGGCGGTAAAAACAATGCAGAAAATCAGAGTGTTATGTGTGGACGACTCCGCGCTGGTGCGGGGGCTGATGACCGAGATCATCAACAGCCAGCCGGACATGGAGGTCGTCGCGACCGCGCCGGATCCGTTGGTGGCGCGCGAGCTCATCAAGAAGCACAACCCGGACGTGTTGACGCTGGACGTGGAAATGCCCCGCATGGACGGGCTGGATTTCCTGGAAAAGCTGATGCGCCTGCGGCCGATGCCGGTCGTGATGGTGTCGTCGCTGACCGAACGCGGCGGCGAAATCACGCTGCGCGCCCTGGAACTGGGCGCCATCGACTTCGTCACCAAGCCCAAGCTGGGCATTCGCGACGGGCTGCTGGAATACACCGAACTGATCGCCGACAAGATCCGCGCGGCCTCGCGCGCCAAGCTGCGCGCGCCCAGCCCGCACGCGGCTGCGCCGGCACCGTCGCCGATGCTGCGCCGGCCGCTGTCCAGCTCGGAAAAGCTGGTCATCGTGGGCGCGTCCACGGGCGGCACGGAAGCCATTCGCGAGGTGCTGCAGCCCCTGCCGCCTGACAGCCCGGCCATTCTCATCACGCAGCATATGCCTGCCGGCTTCACCCGGTCGTTCGCGCAGCGTCTGGATGCCCTGTGCGCGGTGACGGTGCGCGAAGCCGTGCACGGCGAGCGGGTGCTGCCGGGCCACGTCTACCTGGCGCCGGGCGGCGATACGCACATGCGCCTGGGCCGCAGCGGCGCCAACTACGTGATCGAGCTGGAAGCCAGCGAACCCGTGAACCGCCATCGCCCGTCGGTGGACGTACTGTTTAATTCCGCCGCCGTGGCAGCGGGCAAGAACGCCATCGGCGTCATCCTGACCGGGATGGGCAAGGACGGAGCGGCCGGCATGCTGGCCATGCACCGCGCCGGCGCCCACACCATGGCGCAGGATGAAGCCAGTTGCGTGGTCTTCGGCATGCCCCGGGAGGCTATCGCGATAGGCGCGGCTGACGAAGTGGTGCCGCTGTCGGCGATGAGTGAGCGCATTCTGACTCGCCTGGGCGACCGGGGGCACCGCGTCTGACGCGGACGTCTCCCCGATCGGTCTCAAGCACATTTCTTTTGGAGTTGAAGATGGTAGACAAGGGCATCAAGATTCTGGTGGTGGATGACTTCCCCACCATGCGGCGGATCATCCGCAACCTGCTCAAAGAGCTGGGTTTCGAGAACGTGGACGAGGCCGAAGACGGCGCCATCGGCCTGGAGAAGCTGCGCAACGGCGGCTTCCAGTTCGTCGTGTCCGACTGGAACATGCCCAACCTGGATGGCCTGGAAATGCTCAAGCAGATCCGCGCCGATGCCTCCCTGGCTTCGCTGCCGGTGCTGATGGTGACGGCCGAGGCCAAGAAGGAAAACATCGTTGCGGCGGCCCAGGCCGGCGCCAACGGTTACGTGGTCAAGCCTTTCACCGCGGCGACGCTGGAAGAGAAGCTGGTCAAGATCTTCGAGAAAATTGGCGGCTGAGGTGCGTGAATGAGCACGACGCAGAATGTTGACCCGGCCGAATCCCCGGACCTGATCCACCGCATTGCCTCGCTGACCCGCATGCTGCGCGACAGCATGCGCGAGCTGGGCCTGGACCAGGCCATCAAGGACGCGGCCAACGCCATCCCCGATGCCCGCGACCGCCTGCGCTACGTGGCGCAGATGACCGAACAGGCCGCCAACCGCGTGCTGAACGCCACCGAGGCCGCCGGCCCGATCCAGGACGGCATGTCGCGTTCGGCCCAGGCGCTCGATAGCCGCTGGCAGCAATGGTATGACCAGCCGCTGGAATTGCCCGAGGCCCGCGAACTGGTCAAGGACACCCGCGCCTTCCTGCAGGACGTGCCCAAGCAGACGCAGCAGACCCAGTCCAAGCTGATGGAAATCATCATGGCGCAGGACTTCCAGGACCTGACCGGCCAGGTCATCATGCGCATGATGGACGTGGTCGGCGCGATCGAGCGCGAGCTGCTGCAGGTGCTGCTGGACAGCGTGCCGCAAGAGCGCCGCGACGAGGCCAACAGCCTGCTCAACGGTCCGCAGGTCAGCCCACAAGGCAAGACCGACGTCGTGACCAGCCAGGACCAGGTCGACGACCTGCTGGCCAGCCTGGGTTTCTGACCGCTGGGTCCGGCGGCGGCCGGGATGCCTGTCCCGTCCGCCGCGTTGCTTGACCAGGCATGGTCGTATTCCCTAAGAGTACGAAGCCGCACGCTTGGGTAGACTGCACAACCATAAGAATCGGGGCCAGCAGCAAGAGACAGGGCGCGCCCGCCGCGTCCAGGCAACGGATGCCCATAGAAGGCGATCCGGGCCGCACAAGGAGGTGCATCGTGGCCAGATCCGTATTCGCATTCGGAGGCATCTGGGGGTTATTGCGCCGGCTCAATCGCGGCCGCGCCGCGCTGTCCGACCGCCCGCTGTCCGTCAGTCCGGCCGCCTGGCCGTTGTACCGCTTTCTGTCCGGCATCCGCAGCCGCGTGGTGACGGTGCGGCAATCCAGCATCGAAATCGCCCTGAACACCGCCCGGACCCAGTTCCAGGCGGGCCGCTGCGCCGCGCTGGCGCAGGAACAGGCGCGCGCGGCCGAGGCGCTGGCCGCCAGCGGCGCGCAGATCGCGGCGTTGTCCGCGTCCACCTCGACCCACGCGCGCGAGATCGCGCAGGTCTCGGGACAGAACCTGCGGGCTGCCGAGCAGGCGCTGGCGGAATTGTCCGAGGTCAAGGAACGCGTCGACCGCATGACCCGCGAGATGGCGTCCTTCACGACCGTGGTCGAACAACTGACCGGCCGGGCCCGGTCGGTGGGGGACATCAGCAAGCTGATCAAGGACATTGCCCTGCAGACACAGCTGCTGGCGCTGAATGCCGGGGTCGAGGCGGCGAGGGCGGGCGACGCCGGTCGCGGCTTCGCGGTGGTGGCCAGCGAAGTCGGCCGGCTGGCCGAGCGGGTCAATGCGGCGACCAGCGATATCGGCCGCCATACCGGCGAAATGCTGGAACTGGTGGATTCGACCCAGCGGCAGACCGGCCTGTTGCGCGAAGACGTGGACGCTTCGGGCGCGGTGCTGGACAAGACCCGCCAGGATTTCCAGCATTTCGTGCGCGACTTCGACAGCATGAATCGCCAGGTGGGCGAGGTGGTGCAGGCCATCGGCGAGGTCGACGCCACCAACCACGGCATGAGCCAGGACGTCAGCCGCATCGCGGCGCTGAGCGCCGACGTGCGCGAGCGGGTGGCCAGCATGTCCGGCGAAATCGACCGCATCCGGCGCCAGACCGAGAGCGTGCAGGAGGTGCTATCGGACATGCGCACGGGCAATACGGCGTTCGACCGGCTGTCAGAGACGCTGGATGCCTTCCGGCTGGCGGCCATCCGGCTGCTCCAGCACGCGCGCGAGCGCGGACTGGACGTGTTCGACCGCCACTACCAGCGAATTGCGGGCAGCGAGCCGCCGCGCTATCACACGGCCTATGACCGCGGCATCGACGAGGCGCTGACGCGCCTGTTGGACAGCGTGCTGGAGGCGGTGCCGGGCGGCAGTTACACCTTGCTGGTGGACGGGCGGGGCTACGCGCCGGCCCACAACAGCCGTTATTCCCATGCGCCCAGCGGCGATCCGGCGCAGGACATCCTGCGGGTGCGCCACAAGCGGATCTTCGACGACCCGGTCGGGGCCCGGCTGGCGGCCAACACCGAAACCCTGCTGTTTCAGACCTATTCCCGCGATACCGGGGAGATCGTCAACGACATTTCGGTGCCCCTGTACCTGGACGGCGAGCACTGGGGCGCGGTCCGGATCGGGCTGGACTACATGCGCTTCCAGGCCGCCCTGGCGGCCGGTGAGCCCGGCCGTCACCCGCTGGCGGCGGCGGGCTGAGGAATAGCGCCGCTTTCCCCCCGTTTCTTGGCTTATCGCCAAATGGCCATGCCACCTAGAATCTCGGCGGGCAGCTCGTAATCCGTCAATCCGCGAGCCGCAACGACACCGCAGAGCATGGCCGAAGAAAGCGACCTCGAGAAATCCGAAGCCGCCTCTCCCAGGCGCCTGGAAAAGGCGCGCGAGGAGGGGCAGATTGCGCGTTCCCGGGAATTGGGCACGTTCATGATGCTGGCCGCCGGTGTCGCGGCCATCTGGATGGGCGGCGGTTCGCTTTATCGGGGACTGAGCGGGGTGCTGCGCGGCGGGCTGGCGTTCGACCAGCGCGTGGTGACCGACCCGGGCGTGATGGTCGAGCTGGCCGTGAACGGCTTTGGCCATGCGCTGATGGTGATCCTGCCGATCTTCGGCCTGCTGGCCGTGATTGCCGTGCTGTCCAGCGTGCTGCTGGGCGGGATCGTCATCTCGGGCAAGCCGCTGTCGCCGAATTTCTCCAAGCTGAGCCTGTTCGCCGGCCTCAAGCGAATGTTCTCGGCCCAGACGGTGGTCGAACTGGTCAAGGCGCTGGCCAAGGCCCTGCTGGTGGGCGGCGTGGCGGTGTGGATCATCTGGCGCTATCACGACGACATGCTGGGCCTGATGCACGTGGCCCCGACGGCGGCGCTGACCAAGGCGCTGACCCTGGTGGCGATGTGCTGCGCCTTCATCGTGGCCTCGCTGATGGTGATCGTGATGCTGGATGTGCCGTGGCAGATCTGGAGCCACCTGAAAAAGCTGCGCATGTCCAAGGAAGACGTGCGCCAGGAACACAAGGAAAGCGAGGGCGACCCCCACACCAAGGCCCGCATCCGCCAGCAGCAGCGCCAGGCCGCGCGCCGTCGGATGATGTCCGAAGTGCCCAACGCCGACGTGGTCGTGACCAACCCGACCCACTACGCGGTGGCGCTGAAGTACGAAGAAGACAAGAATGGCGCGCCGCGGGTGCTGGCCAAGGGCACCGGGCTGATCGCGGCCAAGATCCGTGAGCTGGCCGCCGAACACCGCATTCCCACCTTGGAGGCGCCGCCGCTGGCGCGCGCCCTGTATCAACACGTCGACCTGGGTAAAGAAATCCCGGCCGAGCTATATACCGCGGTCGCGGAAGTGCTGGCGTGGGTCTTCCAGTTGCGCTCATGGCGTTCGGGATGGGGGGTCGAGCCGACGGCCCCCACGTCCCTGCCCGTGCCGGCCGACCTGGACCCGCAGGCCAAACCCGCAGCACAAGGAGTTTAAGGAATGAGCGCTTTGCTCACCATGTTGAAAAGCAGCGGAGGCACGCACGCGCGCCTTCTGGCCGGCCCCGTCCTGATCGTGATGGTGCTGGGCATGATGGTGCTGCCCCTGCCCACCTTCCTGCTGGACCTGCTGTTCACCTTCAACATCGCCTTGTCGGTGATGATCCTGCTGGTGGCCATGTTCACCCGCAAGCCGCTGGACTTCGCCGCCTTTCCGGCCGTGCTGCTGTTCGCCACGCTGCTGCGCCTGTCGCTGAACGTGGCGTCGACCCGCGTGGTGCTGCTGCACGGCCATACCGGGCCGGACGCCGCCGGCAAGGTGATCGAGGCCTTCGGCCACTTCCTGGTGGGCGGCAACTTCGCTGTCGGTATCATCGTCTTCATCATCCTGACGATCATCAACTTCATCGTCATCACCAAGGGTGCGGGCCGTATCGCCGAAGTCGGCGCGCGCTTCACCCTGGACGCCATGCCCGGCAAGCAGATGGCCATCGACGCCGACCTGAACGCCGGCCTGATCGGCGAGGACGAGGCACGCCGGCGCCGCGCCGAGGTCTCGCAGGAATCCGACTTCTTCGGCTCGATGGACGGCGCCAGCAAGTTCGTGCGCGGCGACGCCATCGCCGGCCTGCTGATCATGGCCATCAACATCATCGGCGGCCTGATCGTGGGCGTGGCCCAGCACGACATGTCGATGAGCGATTCGGCCCGCGTCTACACGCTGCTGACCATCGGTGACGGCCTGGTCGCCCAGATCCCTGCGCTGGTGATCTCCACCGCCGCGGGCGTGGTCGTGTCGCGCGTGTCGACCGACCAGGACATCGGCCAGCAGATCATCAGCCAGCTGTTTTCGAACCCCGCCGTGCTGTTCCTGACGGCCGGCATCATCGGCATCATGGGCCTGATTCCCAACATGCCGCACATCGCCTTCCTGACCCTGGCCGCCGGCCTGGCCTGGGGCGGCTGGGCGCTGCAGAAGCGGCGCAAGGCGGCCGAGGTGGCCGCCCGGGACGTGCCGCAGCAGGCCGTGACGCAGGCGCAGGCCGCGGCGGCCGAAGCCAGCTGGGACGACGTGTCGATGGTGGACCAGCTGGGCCTGGAAGTGGGCTACCGGCTGATTCCGCTGGTGGACCACGCCCAGAACGGCGAGCTGCTGCACCGCATCCGCAGCCTGCGCAAGAAATTCGCCCAGGACGTGGGTTTCCTGCCGCCAGTGGTGCACATCCGCGACAACCTCGAACTCAAGCCCAACGACTATCGCATCCTGTTGTCCGGCGTCGAAATCGGCCACGGCGTGGCCATGCCGGGCCAGTGGCTGGCCATCGACCCGGGCGGCGTGACGATGCAGATCAAGGGCACCCCCACCACCGATCCGGCCTTCGGCCTGCCGGCGCTGTGGATCGACGGCAGCCTGCGCGACCAGGCCCAGGTGGTCGGCTACACGGTGGTGGACGCGGGCACCGTGGTGGCCACCCATTTGAACCACCTGATGCACCGCCACGGCTCGAACCTCCTGGGCCGCCAGGAAGTGCAGCAGCTGCTGGACCGCATCGGCCGCGACGCGCCCAAGCTGGTCGAGGACCTGGTGCCCAAGACCCTGTCGCTGACCGCGCTGCAGAAGGTGCTGCAGGGCCTGCTGGCCGAGGAAGTGCCCATCCGCGACATGCGCACGATCATCGACACCCTGTCCGAACACGGTCCGCGCCTGGCGGCGCTGGCGGCCGGGGCGGGCGGGCAGCCGGACATCAACGAACTGATCGCGCTGACGCGCCGCGCGCTGGGCCGCGCCATCACCCAGCAATGGTTCCCGGGCGAAGGCGAGCTGCGCGTGATCGGCCTGGACGTCAAGCTCGAGCGCGTGCTGTCGCAGGCGCTGACCACCAGCGGCGGGCTGGAGCCCGGCCTGGCCGATACGCTGCTGCGCGAGACGCAGGCCGCGGTCGAACGCCAGGAATCGCAGGGCAATGCGCCGGTGCTGCTGGTGTCGCCGGTGCTGCGCGCACCGCTGTCGCGCTTCCTGCGCCACCATTTGCCGCAGTTGGGTGTGTTGTCGAATACGGAAATTCCGGATGAGCGCATGGTCCGCGTGACCGCGCTGATCGGCGGGGGTAATGGTCAATGAAGATAAGCCGCTTCTTTGGGGCGAACAGCCGGGATGTGATGCGTCAGGTGCGCCAGGTGCTGGGCCCGGACGCGCTGATCGTGTCGAATCGCAGCGTCGATGGCGGCATCGAGGTGCTGGCCACGGTGGAAGGCGCGTTTGACGACGTGCCGCAGGAATCGCCGCGTCAGCCGGCGCCGCAGGAGACCGCGCCTGTGCCGGCCTACGCCGCGCCGCAGCCTGGCTATGGCGCACCTCAGCCTGCCTACGCTGCGCCTGCCGCCGCGCCGCAGCCGGCCTATGTCGCGCCGCAGCCTGCCTATGTCCCGCCGCAGCCTGCCTATGCCGCGCCGGCCGCCGTGCCGCAGCCCGGCTATGCTGCGCCGGCCCGCTCCATCGCCGCGTATCAGTCTGCCTACGCCTCGTCGGCGTTGCCGGAGCAGGATGAACAGCAGGAATCGGTCGCACCGTCGGCGCCTCCTGCCGCTGCCGTGGCCGCGCCCGTCGCGCCGGTGCGCATGGAAATGCCCGCCTTGCCGCCGCTTGCGCGCGAGCAGCCGGCTGCACTCCGGCCGCCGATGGCGCGTCTGCCTGAGGCGCCCCAGCCGGATGCGGCCCAGCCACCCGTCGCCCGCATGCCCGCCGTGCCGGCGCCGCAGCCGGCCGTGTTGCCGCCGGCCTCGCCCCAACCGACCTTGCCGCAACCGATGGCGCCCCAATCGCCCATGTCCCGCATGCCCGACGCGCCGCTGCGCAACGGACCGGTCGTGCCGCCCGCAGCCTTGCCGGGCGATGCCGCGGCCGGCCTGCAGGACGCGATCAGCGCCTTGCGCGGCGCGCTGGAAAGCCGCATGGACGGCCTGTTGTGGGGCGGCCGCCAGGGCCCGGGCCGCGAACCGGCCGGCGCTGCCTTGTTCCGCAGCCTGCTGGACGCGGGCTTCAGCACCAAGCTCGTGCGCGCGCTGGTCGAGCGCATGCCGGAAGGCATGTCTGCCGAGGCCGCGCTGGCATGGGCCCGCAATGAACTGGTTACCCACCTGCCGGTGCTGGGATCGGAAGACGAATTCCTGGGCGGCGGCGTGTACGCGCTGGTCGGCCCGACCGGCGTGGGCAAGACGACCACCCTGGCCAAGCTGGCGGCGCGCTGCGTGGCGCGCGAAGGCCGCGAGCAGGTGGCCATGCTGACCACTGACAATTTCCGGATCGGCGCACTGGAACAGTTGCAGATCTACGGCCGCCTGATGGGCGTGCCGGCGCACTCAGTGCGCGATGCCGGCGAGCTGCGCCGCATCCTGGCCGAACTGGGCAACCGCAAGATCGTGCTGATCGACACCACCGGCATCAGCCAGCGCGACCGCCACGTGGCCGAGCAGGCCGCCATGCTGTGCAACGCCGGCAAACCGGTGCGCCGGCTGCTGGTGCTGAACGCCGCCAGCCAGGGCGACACCCTGGACGAAGTGGCGCATGCCTATCGCAACGGCGTGGGCGAGGACGTGGCCGGCTGCATCATCACCAAGCTCGACGAGGCCTCGCGCCTGGGTGCGGCGCTGGATACGGCGATCCGCCACCGGCTGCCGATTCACTATTCCTCGGTCGGCCAGAAGGTGCCTGAACACCTGGAACTGGCGCGCGCCGACGCGCTGATCGACCGCGCCTTCGCCATGGTCGAGCGGGCTCGTGCCCTGTATACCCCCAGCGAGGCGGATCTGGCGTCGCTGTGGTCCGCGGCGCCGCGCGACAGCGCAGCGGTCGATCCGGCCCGCCGGCGTCAATTGCTGGCCTCGGCCATCCTGCGGCCACAAGGCGGCGCGGCCGCGATCGACGCCGCGCAGAACCTGGACGACGCCATCGGCTGGCTCGACAGCGATCCGGCCTGCGTGCAGGCGCGCGCGTCGTGGCGTGAATATGTCAGCGACGGCGCGGGCTCCAGCCTGGCCGCGCTGGGTGAGTCGCCCCTGGCGATGGTGCGGCGCGAATTCTCCAGCGCCTGCGGCCGCCACCTCCTGGCCATGCATGGCAAGACCAGCATGAAGGGCGATGGCCTGCCGGGCGGCACGCTGCTCAGTTCCGTTCTGATGAGCGACCGCGGCGCCGCGATGGCCGCGCCCGCCCAGCAATTGGTGTTGCCGCACGGCATGCTGTCCTCGTTCGACCCCGCCAGCGCGGCCCAGCCGGACACGGCGCTGGCGCTGGAAGCCCGCATCGGTTGGCTGGGCGGCCAGCTCGAGCGCCTGCCGGTGGTACACATGCTGGAAGCCGGCACGTCTGCCTTGTGGCAGAGCCTGAGCGGGCAGGGCGTGTCGTGGGTGGCGCGCAACCCGGGCGGCCTGCGCGTGATCCAGGATGATTGCCCGACCAACCTGAATGCAGTGGGCAAGAGCGTCGGCTACCTGCCGGTGGGCCAGCCGGGCGACATGCCGGGCCTGCGCGCCGTGCCGGGTACGCGGCCGGCGCCGCTGGCGCTGTGGGCGTCGGGTACCGAGATCGGCTTGCCGGGTCGGGGCGACGACACGCGCCTGCGGCTGGTCTGCGCCCGCCTGATCGACACGGCCAGCGGCGAGGTCGCCGGCCAGTTGTTCGGCCTGACCAACCTGACGGCCAGCCAGGCCGATGCCGCCACCGTGGCGCGCTGGCTGGTCTTGCAGGAAGAAGCCCGCGCCGGTTTCCGCTACATGGCCAACGCCTGGCAGGCGCTGCCCGCTGTCGATGGCGCCCACACCCTGGCGCGCCAATCGTTGATGGCCGGCCAGCTGGGCGCGGCGTGCTGGCAACTGGCGCATGCGCCGGCGGCCGATTCGGCCCGCTCGACGCTGTCGGGCGTGGTCAGCGCCGACCGCAAGCTGTCGGGACGTCTGTTGCCGGTAGCACTGCTGAAAATGTTTGCCCTGCTGGAAATGGCTGAAGGCTAAAACATAACAGCCCGCTGATGCGGGCTGTTTTCTTTGGGCGGGCTGACGGTCAGCCGGCGACGATGGGCTTGCGGCCCGGGGCGCTGCGGGCGCCGCGGCCTTGCGCGTCGTAGGTGGACGTGACGCCCATGCCGCCCAGGTTGCGCAGGGCGTCCAGCGATTGCTGGTTGTAGCGCATGTGCACGTCGATCAGCGCGCCATTGCGCATGTTGATCTCGTTGGCCGACGCGGACTTGCTGAGCAGCGCCTGCCACACGCCCGACAGTTGCGGGTGCAGTACGGCAGCCTGTTCGGTACCGGCGTGTCCGGCGGGCAGGCCAAGTTCGGCCAGCAGGCCGTCGCGGGCGTGGCTCAGGTCGACCAGTTGCTGGGCCACGTTGCCCTTGCGTTCGGTGACGTCATGCAGCGCGTCGACGTTGCCCGGTCCGACCAGCACCTTGGTTTCTTCTTCCAGGATGGCGGAGAACTCGGTGATCAGGACGTCTTCCTGCTTGAGGCAGGCTTGCAGGGAATCGACAGGGCTCATGGTCATGCGGGTCGGAAGATGAAACGGACGGGGCGACAGGCCTGCGAGCAGGCCTACTTCAACAGGTCACGGGCGCTGGCGATCAGGCCGTCAGCGATGCGGCTGGTATCGATCTTGAGCTGGCCCGAGGCGATGGCTGCGCGGATGGCAGCGACGCGTTCGACATTGATGTCGTTCGAGCCGTCCTGCAAGGCGAGCATTTTGCGCGATGCCGAGCTCAGCGCGACCTGCGAGCTGCTGGCGCTGCTACCGCCGCCGGCGCCATAGGCCTGGGCGACCGAGGACTCGGCGCGGGGGCTGATGGCGTCCGCCGAGATGGGCCGGTTGGGGGTCGAATTGATTTTCAAGGTTTTCTCCGCAGGGCGTCCTGGGTCGGTTTGCGACGGATCCGCCTACTTATGTCTCTGTAACGACAGGGTCGGAAGGAACTTTAGGGTAGACGAGCCCTCGCCGCCGCGCGATATGTAACATAGCCTAAAGTTGTATTTCGACCAGCCCGGCGTTGCGCACGACGCCGGTCACGACTTGCCCGCTGGCGGTACGCACCTGGACGGTGGCGCCCGGCGCCGCGTTGTCCAGGGCCTGGCCTTCGCTGCTGACCACGAAGCCGTTGCCGCGGGCGTTGATGCGCACGTTCGACCCCCGCGTGACCGACTGGGCGTTGCGCAGCGCGGCGCCCTTGACCGGCTGGCCGGCATTGATGCGATAGGCCGCCGTCATGCCCACCACGGTATCCGGGTTGGTGATGACGCCCGGGGGCAGGGCGACCAGGTCGCCGTCGCGCGGCGACAGGTCGGCTGGCGTCAGGGCCTGGCCGGCCGCGATCATGCGCGAGGCCACGTAGTAATAGCCCGGCACGCTGACCGTGGCCTGCACATAGGTGGTCCAGGACTTGGGCGCATTGCAGCGCACGCCCACGGTCATGCGCGAGCGCGGCTTCATGCCTGCGGGCATAAATGGGGACAAGGCATCGCAGGGCGCCAGCCGCTCGACCCTGGGCGGGTCGATGGCGACCGACGGCTGGCCGGACAGGCCCGCCAGCTGTTCCAGCAGATAGGTCTGCGCGGCAATGACGATGGCCTCCGGCGCCTGGACGGCCTCTTGCGCCTGGGCCGCGGCGGTGGGGGCCAGGATCAGGGCGGCCAGGCAGGCGGCGCGCGCGCGAAGGCTTGCGGGGAATTTCATGATGACTGAATTGTAGAAGCCCGCGTCACTTGGCAATACGTGAATTGGATGAGAAATGACGGGTTATTTGGCTGATTGTGTTCCGGCCGCGACCCCTATGATGCCGTCATCCAATGGGATAACGGTGCGTCCGCTGTCCCGGGTTTCATCCGTATTGAAGGCGATCCGATGCTAGACAGGCTTAACGAAGATTTCCGCTTCTACCAGCAGTCCCTGGGACTGCGCGCGCAGCGCCAGGAAGTGCTGTCCTCGAACATCGCCAACGCCGACACGCCCAACTACAAGGCGCGTGACTTCGATTTCAAGGCGGCGATGCAGAACGCCATGGAAGGCACCAAGCGTCTGCCGGACACGTCGCTCACGCTGACGTCGGCGCGCCACATCCCCGCCAAGGCCGTGTCGCAGGGTCCGACGGACCTGCTGTACCGCCTGCCGTACCAGCCCAGCATGGACGGCAACACGGTGGACATGGACATCGAGCGCGTCCAGTTCGCCGACAACACCTTGCACTACCAAAGCACCATGCAGCTGCTGTCGGGCCGTATCCGGACCATGATGGCCGCCATCCAGGATTGATTTTCATAGGGAGCCGCAGGCAATGTCCTTGTTGAGCATTTTCGATATCGCCGGTTCGGCGCTTAGCGCGCAATCGCAGCGCATGAACGTGGCGGCCAGCAACATGGCCAACGCCGACAGCGTGGTGGGCCCCGACGGTCAGCCGTACCGCGCCCGCCAAGTGGTGTTCCAGGTCAATCCTCCGGCCGGCCAGGCGCTGGGCCAGGAGATCGGCGGGGTGCGCGTGGCCGGCGTGGTGCAGGATCAGTCGCCCCTGAAGCAGGTCTACGACCCCAAGCATCCGCTGGCTGATGCCCAGGGTTACGTCAGCATGCCCAACGTCGATCCGGTGGCCGAAACGGTCAACATGATCGCGGCGTCGCGTTCCTACCAGGCCAACGTCGAAGTGCTGAACACCGCCAAGAGCCTGATGCAGAAGACGCTGACCATCGGTCAGTCCTGATTCCCACATTCCGCGCGCCGCGCCGCCCGCGCGGAATAATCCAGACAAAGTGAATTCATGACCACCGTCGATCAATCCACGAGCAAGACCGGCCTGGGCCTGGCGCAATCGGGCGCCAACGGCTCGTCCACCGCGCAAGGGCTGCAGGACCAGTTCCTGAAGCTGCTGGTGACGCAGCTGAAGAACCAGGATCCGCTGAACCCGATGCAGAACGCCGAACTGACGTCGCAGCTGGCGCAGATCTCCACGGTGGAAGGCATCAACAACCTGAAGAACACCATGCTGGCCATCAGCGGCCAGATCGACGTGTCGCAGTCCATGAACGCCGTTGCCATGATCGGCAAGGGCGTGCTGATCCCGGGTTCGACCGTCAAGGTGGGCGTGAACGCCGAGCATCCGACCGAGCGCGTGGTGACGCCGTACGGTATCGACCTGCAGGGCGATGCGACCAAGGTGCAGGTGCGCATTTCGGATTCCAACGGCGCGGTGGTGCGCACGATGGAACTGGGCCAGAAGGGCGCCGGCGTGTACACGCTGGATTGGGACGGCAAGAACGACGGCGGCGTGGCGCTGGACGCGGGCGCGTACACCGTGTCCGTGTCGGCGTCGGATGCCGACGGCAAGAAGGTTTCTGCGGAAATGCTGAAGTTCGGCCAGGTCAAGAGCGTGGCGTACTCCACCAACGGCCTGCGTCTGGATCTGGGCCTGGACGGCCAGACCAGCATGCTGGACGTGCGCAAGGTGATCGGCGCCTGAGGCGGGCCGGTTTGATTATCAGCCGGCGCCACGGCGGCGGTTTCCACATTAGAGATTAGCGAGAGAAAACATGGGCTTCGGACAAGGATTGAGCGGCTTGAATGCCGCAGCGCAGAACCTGGACGTCATCGGCAACAACATCGCCAACTCGGGCACCGTCGGCTTCAAGTCGTCGACCGCGTCGTTCGCCGACGTGTACGCCAGTTCGCGGGTGGGCCTGGGCACCAAGGTGTCGGCCATCACCCAGCGCTTCACCGTGGGCACCGTGAACGGTGGCGGCGGCGAATACGACATCGCCATCGACGGCGCCAAGGGCATGTTCCGCGTCACTGACCAGAGCGGCGCCGTGATGTACACCCGCAACGGCGAATTCCTGGTCGACAAGAACAACTTCATCGTCAATGCCCAGGGCTACCGCCTGACCGGCTACCCCGCCGGCGCGATCGGCGCCAACCCGGTCGAGCTGCAGCTGCCCACCGCCAACGTGGCGCCCAAGGCGACCACCACCGCGACCACCGTGGCCAACCTGGACGCCAACGCCAAGGTCATCTACGAAACCAACACCGTGACCTCGCCGGCCGTGAACGGCTCGGTGACGATGACCGGCACCACGCCGCCGTCGCCCGCCACGCAGTACGACTTCACCCGCGACCCCGTGGGCAATATCGTGTGGGTGAACCAGCCGCCGGCCGGCACCTATGGCGCCGCGCCCAACCTGGTCACCATCGACGCCGCCGGCGCCGTCACCACGGGCGACCTGGCCCAGGTGCCGGGCTACAAGAACTATACGGCCGCCGTGACCGAAGTCGGCAAGCCGTTCGACCCCAAGGTCACCAGCAGCTACACCAATGCGTCGCCCATGACGGTCTTTGACTCGCTGGGCAACTCGCACCAGGTGATGCAGTACTTCGTCAAGCGCGCGGCCGACGCCGCGGGCAACAGCACCTACGACGTCTATTACACGATGGACGGCCAGGCCATGGCGCCGACCACCCAGGCGGCCGGCGTGTGGGGCAACCCGACCAAGTTCACGTTCAACAAGGCCGGCGTGATGACCAGCGCCACCACGGTGAACCTGTCGTTCGCGACCCCGGGCGGCGGCACCACGCCCGCCGATCCGCTGGCAATCGCCGTGAACTACACCGGCACGACCCAGTACGGCAGCGCCTACGCGCTCAAGGCCGTGCCGGACGGCTACACCTCGGGTGAATTCCGCGGCATCAACATCGGCGCCGACGGCAGCCTGGTGGCCGACTACACCAACGGCGAAACGTCCGTGGTGGGCACCATCGTGCTGGCCGACTTCGCCAACCTGCAAGGCCTGCAGCCGGTGGGCAACAACGCCTGGAAGGAAACCTCGACCTCAGGCCAGCCGATCCTGGGCCAGCCGGGCAGCAACGGCCTGTCCAAGGTGGTGGGCCAGGCGACCGAAGCCTCGAACGTGGACATGAGCAAGGAGCTGGTCAACATGATCATCGCCCAGCGCACCTACCAGGCCAACTCGCAGACCATCAAGACCCAGGACGAAATCATGCAAGTCCTGATGAACCTGAAGTAATGGCTGACGGGCAAGCGACGACACCGACGGAATAGGCAATGGATCGAATCATCTACACCGCCATGAATGGCGCAGCGCGGATCACGGAGCACCAGGCCGCGCTCTCCAACAACATGGCCAACGTGAACACGCCGGGCTTTCGCGAGCAGATCGCGCTGTACCGGTCGGTTCCGGTGAACGACGGCGTGAGCCTGCCGACGCGTGTCTCGACGGTGGCGTCCACGCCCCGCAACAACTTCGAAATGGGCAACATGCAGACCACGGGCCGCGACCTGGACGTGGCCCTGGCCAGCTCGAACGGCTGGATCGCCGTGCAGACCCCGCAGGGCGAGGCCTATACCCGCGCCGGCAGCCTGCAGGTGGGTGTGAACGGCCTGTTGCAGACGTCCCTGGGCCAACCGGTGATGTCCGACCAGAACGGCATCATCGACGTGCCCGACCAGGCCTCGCTGACGATCACCTCCGACGGCACGATTACCGCCATCGGTGCGGGCGACGCGCCCAACAACATCCTGAACCTGGGGCGCATCAAGCTGGTCAATCCGCCGGAAGCGCAACTGGTGCATGGCGACGACGGCGTGTTCCGCCTGGCGCCGGTCAATGGCCAGCCGGCGCCACCGGTGCCTGCCGACCCCAGCCTGCGGGTGCTGTCCGGCGTGCTGGAAGGCAGCAACACCAACCCCATGGCGGCGATGGTGGGCATGATCGAAAACGCCCGCCGCTTCGAGCAGCAGATGCAGGTGGTGCAGCAGGCGGATCGCAACGCCGAGCGCGCCAACGGCATCCTGTCGGTCAGCTGATCCCCATAAAAATTTTCGCGGGCGGCCCGGCCGCCGCAGCAGGAGTACTACACCATGATGCGTTCACTGTGGATTGCCAAGACGGGCCTGGAAGGT
This sequence comes from Achromobacter sp. NCFB-sbj8-Ac1-l, assembly GCF_052695805.1. NCBI lineage: Bacteria > Pseudomonadati > Pseudomonadota > Betaproteobacteria > Burkholderiales > Alcaligenaceae > Achromobacter > Achromobacter sp. NCFB-sbj8-Ac1-l. Next base: position 2,527,888 of record NZ_CP199812.1, read on the forward strand.
CAACAGACCTCGATGGACGTCATTTCCAACAACCTGGCCAACGTCTCGACCAACGGCTTCAAGCGCGGCCGTGCCGTGTTCCAGGACCTGATGTACCAGACCCTGCGCCAGCCGGGTGCCCAGGTGGGCGATGCCACGCAGCTGCCCTCGGGCCTGCAGCTGGGCACGGGCGCGCGCGTGGCCGCGACCGAACGCATCCACACCACCGGCGGCCTGAACAACACCGGCGGCGAACTGGACGTGGCGATCAACGGCCGCGGCTTCCTGCAAGTGGAACTGCCTGACGGCACCCAGGCCTACACCCGCGACGGCGCGCTGCAACGCGACCAGAACGGCCAGCTGACCACGGTCAGCGGCTACGTGATCCAGCCGCCGATGAACGTGCCGGACAACGCCTTGTCGATCTCGATCGGCAAGGACGGCATCGTGTCGGTGACCCAGCCGGGCGCTGCCGGCGTGAACGTGCAGATAGGCCAATTGCAGATCGCCACGTTCATCAACCCGACCGGCCTGCAAAGCGTGGGCGAGAACCTGTACCTGGAAACCGACGCCTCGGGCCCGGCCAACCTGCTGCAGCCCGGCGTGGACGGCGCCGGCACGTTCATGCAGAACTACGTGGAAACGTCCAACGTGAACGTCGCTGAAGAGCTGGTCAACATGATCACCACCCAGCGCGCCTACGAAATGAACAGCAAGGCCGTCAAGACCTCGGACGAAATGCTGGCCCGCCTGACCCAACTGTGATGCCCATGTCTGTCCTGCGCCTGGTTTCGAGTGCGGCCCTGGCTTTGCTGGTGGCCGGTTGTGCCATGATTCCGCCCGAACCCATCGTGACCGGGCCGACGACGGCGGCGCCGCCGCCGCCGCCGATGCCCATGGCGCAGCCCACGGGCTCGATCTACCAGCCCACGACGTACGGCAACTATCCGTTGTTCGAGGATCGCCGGCCGCGCAACGTCGGCGATATCGTCACCATCGTGCTCAACGAGAAGACGAATGCCTCCAAGAACGTGGCCACCAACACCAACCGCAGCGGCAACGCCAGCCTGGGCATCGCCGCCGCGCCGTCCTTCATGGACAGCTGGGCCAACGCCAACCTGAACCTGGATGCCAAGGGCGGCAACGTATCCCAGGGCAAGGGCGACAGCACGGCCAACAATGCGTTCACCGGCACCATCACCACCACCGTGGTGGGCGTGATGTCCAACGGCAACCTGCAAGTGGCCGGCGAAAAGCAGATCGCCATCAACCGGGGCAGCGAGTACGTGCGCTTCTCGGGCGTGGTCGACCCGCGTTCGATCACCGGAACGAACACCGTGTCGTCCACCCAGGTGGCCGATGCCCGCATCGAATATCGCAGCAAGGGCGTCATGGACGAAGTCCAGACCATGGGCTGGCTGCAACGCTTCTTCCTGATCGCTTCGCCGTTCTGACCATGAAACAACCCACTCCGATTTCCGCCGTGCTGTCCCTGCTGGCCCGCCTGTGCGTGGCGGCCGGCCTGTTGGCCGGCGCTTCGGCGGCGCACGCCGAGCGGCTCAAGGACCTGGCGTCGATCCAGGGTGTGCGCGGCAACCAGCTGATCGGCTATGGCCTGGTGGTGGGGTTGGACGGCAGCGGCGACCAGGTGCGCCAGACGCCGTTCACGCAGCAGAGCCTGACCAACATGCTGTCGCAGCTGGGCATCACCGTGCCCGCCGGCAGCAATATGCAGTTGAAGAACGTGGCGGCCGTGATGGTCACCACCACCTTGCCGGCGTTTGCCCGGCCCGGCCAGACGCTGGATGTGGTGGTGTCGTCCATGGGTAACGCCAAGAGCCTGCGCGGCGGCACCTTGCTGATGACGCCGCTCAAGGGCGCCGACAGCCAGGTCTACGCCATCGCCCAGGGCAACATCCTGGTCGGCGGCGCGGGCGCGTCGGCCGGCGGTTCCAGCGTGCAGATCAACCAGCTCAACGGCGGCCGCATCAGCGCGGGTGCCATCGTCGAGCGCGGCGTGCCGACCACCTTCGCCCGTGACGGCTACATCTACCTGGAAATGAACAACACCGACTTCGGCACCGCCCAGAACGTGGTGGCGGCGCTGAACCGCAAGTTTGGCCAGGGCACGGCCACGGCGCTGGACGGTCGCGTGGTGCAGGTGCGCAGCCCGATGGAACAGGCCTCGCAGGCCCGCTTCCTGTCCCAGATCGAAGACCTGCAGGTGACGCGCGCGCCGACGGTGGCCAAGGTCATCATCAACGCCCGCACCGGTTCGGTCGTCATGAACCGCACGGTCATGATCGAAGAGGCCGCCGTGGCCCACGGCAACCTGTCGGTCATCATCAACCGCCAGAACCAGGTGTCGCAACCGGACACGCCCTTCACGGAAGGGCAGACGGTGGTGGTGCCGAACACCCAGATCGAAGTGCGCCAGGACAACGGTTCGCTGCAACGCGTGACCACCAGCGCCAACCTGGCTGACGTGGTCAAGGGCCTGAACGCCCTGGGCGCCACGCCGCAAGACCTGCTGGCCATTCTGCAGGCCATGAAGAGCGCCGGGGCGCTGCGCGCCGAACTCGAGATCATCTGACCGCCATGGCCTACACCAACGACGCCGCGCGCGTGGGCAGCCGCCAGGACTCCGTGTTCGACATGGGGCGCCTGTCGGACCTGAAGCGCGATGTGACCCGCGACCCCGACGGCCCCGGCACCGACCAGCAAAAGCAGGTCGCCAAGCAGTTCGAGGCCCTGTTCCTGCAGATGATGCTCAAGCGCATGCGCGAGGCCACGCCCAAAGAGGGCCTGTTCGACTCGCAGCAGACGCAGATGCTGCAATCCATGGCTGACGAGCAACTGGCGCTGCACCTGGCCACGCCGGGCATCGGCCTGTCGAAGTCGATCCTGGCGCAGATGCAGCAGGGTAAGCCGGGCGACCTGTCCGCCGACGCGGTCAAGAACCTGGGGCAGGGCGCCGATTTCGATTTCCGTACCGGCAGCTCGCGCGAGGTGTCCGCGCTGATGGACGTGATGCGCAACAACCGCGCCAGCGACCGGGCCCTGGCCGCGGCCGAGGGCGCGCCCGAACACGTCATCAACTTCGTCTCGAAGATGTCGCGCGCGGCCAACCTGGCCTCGCAGCAAAGCGGCGTGCCGGCCCGCCTCATCATGGGCCAGGCCGCGCTGGAGTCCGGTTGGGGCCAGCGCGAGATCAAGCATCCGGACGGCAGCACCAGCTACAACCTGTTCGGCATCAAGGCCGGCGCCAGCTGGAAGGGCAAGGTCGTCAATGTGCTGACCACCGAATATGAAGACGGTGTCGCGAAAAAGGTGACGCAACCCTTCCGGGCCTACGCGTCGTACGAAGAATCCTTTGCGGACTATGCCCGCCTGATCGGTAACAGCCCGCGCTACGAAAGCGTGACCCAGGCGCGCAACGAGATCGAGGCCGCGCGCCGCATCCAGGCCGCCGGCTATGCCACCGACCCGCAGTACGCACAGAAATTGATCGGTGTCATGGGCCAACTGCGAGGCGCCGCCGCCAAGGTCGATATTTCGCGCCAGATGTTGGAAGGACTCTAAATTTGGACCATCTGCTGCCGTTAAGCAGGTATCCAGACATATCAGTTGCGGTTACATACGGGGCATTGTCAGCATGAATCTGTATAAATTGGCATTGGGCGGGCTGAACGCGTCCCAGGCAGGCCTGGCCACCACCAGCCACAATATCAACAATGCCACCACGGTCGGTTACAACCGTCAGCGCGTCATGATCTCGACCGCCGGCGCCCAGGCCACCAGCAACGGCTACATCGGCCGCGGCGTGCAGGTGGACACCGTTGTGCGCAGCTACGACAGCTTCCTGTACAAGCAGCTGGTCGGCGCGCAAGGCAGCGGTGCCCAGTTGCAGGCCCAGTTCGACCAGGTCTCGCAGGTCAACAACCTGTTCGCCGACCGCACCGTGGGCATTGCCCCGGGCCTGTCCAATTTCTTCACCAGCATGAACACCGTGGCCAGCAAGCCGGCCGACCCCGCGGCCCGCCAGGACTTGCTGGGCAAGGCCAACAGCATGGCCACCCAGATCCGTTCGGCCTACCAGGAAATGCAGAACCAGCGCCTGGGCCTGAACACGCAGATCTCCACGACGGTGGACCAGGTCAACAGCTACCTGACCCGCATCGACGACCTGAACACCCAGATTTCGACCGCTCGCGCCAAGGCCGGCGGCAATCCGCCCAACGACCTGATGGACCAGCGCGACCAGGCCGTGTCGGAGCTGAACCAGCTGATCGGCGTGACCACCTACGAGCAGGGCGACAAGATCAACATTTCGCTCGCCTCGGGCGGGCAGGCGCTGCTGTCGGGCCAGACCATCTACCCGCTGCAAGCGGTGTCTTCGTCCAAGGACGTGAGCCGCACCGTCATCGCCTACACGCTGCCGGCCGGTTCGGGCGGCAAGACCGTGTCGGTGGAATTGAACGATGCGGAGGTCACCGGCGGCAAGCTGGGTGGTCTGTTGCAGTTCCGCGCGACCTCGCTGGACGTGATGCAGGCGCAGCTGGGCCAGATGGCCGTAGGCCTGGCGTTGTCGTTCAACGACCAGCACAAGCAGGGCCTGGACACCGCCGGCAACCCCGGCACCGACTTCTTCAGCGTCGGCAAGCCCCAGGGCGTGCCGAACGCCAATAACAAGAGCGGTGCGCAGATCAGCGGCACGTTCACCAACGTGAACAACATCAACGCCAAAGACTACGAGATCGCGTTTGACGGCACCAACTACATGGTGACGCGCCTGCCGGAAGGCACCCAGGTGTACAACGGCCCGGCCAACGGCACCCCGCCGACCGCGACCCTGAACCTGGACGCCGAAATGGGCGTCACCCTGACGATCGATGCACCCCCCCAGGCTGGCGACAAGTGGTCGCTGTCGCCTACCCGCGACGCTGCCCGCGATATCAACGTGCTGATCACCGATCCGAACAAAATCGCCGCGGCCGACGCCACCGGCGGCGACGCCAACGGCAAGAACGCCCTGAAGCTGGCGCAGCTGCAGACGGCCAAGGTGCTGGGCCACGGCACGATGAGCATCAACGAGATGTTCTCGCAGGTGGTCAACACTGTCGGCGTGCAGACGCAGCAGATCAAGTCGGCGGCCACCGCCCAGGCCAACCTCATCACGCAGAAGCTGGAAGCGCAGCAAGCCGTGTCGGGCGTGAACCTGAATGAAGAATACGTAAGCCTGTCGCTCTACCAGGAGCAATACCAGGCAAGCGCTCGCATCATCGACGTAGCAAGCACGTTGTTCGACACGCTGCTGGGTTTGCGCGGCTGATCGGGCCGTTGAATCGTGACCAATAAAGATAAATTCGGAGCTTCCCCATGCGCCTGAGCACCTCCATGATGTATTCGAACGGCCTGAAGGGCGTTCTTTCTCAGGAATCCGACATGAACCGCCTGGTCGAGCAGGTGGGCAGCGGCAAGAAGTTCCTGACCCCCGCCGACGACCCGCTGTCGGCGTCGCTGGCGATCAACGTCGCACAGACGCAGAGCATGAACTCGACGTACTCGCTGAACCGCGGTACGGCCAAGACCAATCTGGGCCAGGAAAACAACATCCTGGATTCGATCACGACGGCGCTGGCCGACGTGCGTACCCGCGTCGTGCAGGCCGGTAACGGCACCTTCGCCGACAGCGATCGCCAGGCCCTGTCCACGGCCCTCAAGAGCGCCCGCGACGCACTGCTGGGTCTGGCCAACAGCACCGACGGCAATGGTCAATACCTGTTCTCCGGCTACCAGGGCGGCGTGATTCCGTACGCCCAGGACGCCAACGGCAAGATCGTCTACAGCGGCGCCACCGGAGAGCGCACCGTGCAGGTCGACCAGTCGCGCCAGATGTCGACCAGCGACCTCGGCAGCGATATCTTCAATCGCGCCAATCCGGGCTCGCAGGCTTATGTCAGCACCGCCGCGTCGGCCAACAAGGGCACCGCGCAGTTCAGCACGGTGTCGGTGACGCCGGGCAGCCCCAACATCGGCAAGAATTTCAGCCTGCAATTTGAATCGGACCCCGCGACGGGCAACATGGGCTATCGGGTCATCACGACCTCGCCCAACGCCAATCCGCCAGTGCCGCCCGTCATCAACCCGGCGCCGCCGGCTGTGCCGACCCCCTACAAGCCGGATTCGTCGATCGATTTCGGCGGCGTGGCAGTGACGGTCAAGGGCACGCCGCAGAACGGCGACGTGATCGACGTCGAGAGCATGCAGTCCGCCAACGTCGACATGTTCAACACGCTGGACAGCCTGATCAAGACGCTGGATTCGCCGATTGCCGGCGACGCCGTGGCCCTGGCCAAGCTGACCAATGAACTGGCCACGGCCAACAAGAAGCTGTCCAACACCTACGACAACGTGCAGACGGTCGCGGCTTCGGTCGGCGCCCGCATGAATGAACTGGAAGCGCTGGACGGCACGGGTGTCCAGAAGGGCTTGTCGTATTCCAAGTCCTTGTCGGACCTGGAAGACCTGGATTACTACTCGGGCGCCAGCCAGCTGGCGCTGCGCCAGGTGGCGCTGCAGGCCGCATCGGCCGCGTTCATGACCATCCAGGGCTCCAGCCTGTTCAGCCGCAAGTAATGCGGTGAGTCCATAGGCCGCGCCCGGAAGGCGCGGCAAGTTGCGCCCTTACGGACGCTTCCGGTGCCAAATCGGAGCGTCCGTGTGTGCGTGCAGGGTAGGAAATTTGTCGTTTCACGCTGCATAACGCTCGGATATTTCATGCTTGTCAATTTGAAAGTTCGCACCTGCATAGTTCTGGTGCTGTTGCTCTTCACGGGCGCCATGTTCGTCTCCAACGGCGTGGCGTGGTTGGGGTTGAATTCCAGCAATGACAAGCTGGAACAGATCAACCGCGCGTATTCGGACCAGGCAGTGCCCCTGAACCGGGCCTACACCGTGTTCCTGCGCGCCCGCCTGCTGCTGTCGACGTCGCTGATGGACATGCAGCAGGGCAAGACCGAGCAGGCCACCCAGCAGGCCCAGCGCTCGGATGGCCTGATGCAGGATGCGTTCAAGATGATGGATGCCTTCCGCAAGACGCCGCAACTGCCCGGCACCGAGCCGTTGCTGCAGGCCGTGGATGCCGCGCTCAAGGAATACGAAAGCGTGCTCAAGCGCCAGTCGGCCGCGCTGGCCGGCATGGCCATCCAGGACTACCTGAACCTGAACGACTCGGCCAGCAGCGTCAACACCAAATTCCGCGAAGCGGTTGATGCCTACCTGGGTTTCATCGACAAGCGCACCGATGAACTGGCGGCGCAGGCCGAGGTCGACCACAACATTTCGCGCATGGTCACGATTGCCTTGTTGGCGATTGCATTGTTGTTGGCGGCCGGATGCTGGATTTTCATCAGTCGTACGGTGCTGCGCCCGCTGCACGAGGCCAGCGACCATTTCGAAAAGATTTCGGGCGGCGACTTCACGGGCCGGATCGAGGTGCGCAGCACCAACGAGATCGGCCAGCTGTTCGCGGCGATCAAGCGCATGCAGGAAAGCCTGACCCGCACCGTGGCTTCGGTGCGCCGCGGCGTGGATGAGATCAACGTCGGTTCGCGCGAAATCTCCGCCGGCAATACCGACCTGTCCAGCCGCACCGAGCAGCAGGCGGCCTCGCTGGAAGAAACCGCGGCGTCGATGGAGCAGTTGGCCTCGACCGTGAAGCAGAACGCCGACAACGCGCGCCAGGCCAATCAACTGGCGGCCAGTGCATCGGACGTGGCCGAGCGCGGCGGTTCCGCCGTGGCCGAAGTGGTCAACACGATGCAAGGCATTTCGGCCAGCTCGCGCAAGATCTCGGAAATCGTCTCGGTCATCGATGGCATTGCGTTCCAGACCAACATCCTGGCGCTGAACGCGGCGGTGGAAGCCGCGCGTGCCGGCGAGCAGGGCAAGGGCTTTGCGGTGGTGGCGGGCGAAGTGCGCTCGCTGGCCCAGCGCAGCGCGCAGGCGGCCAAGGAAATCAAGGGCTTGATCGAGGACTCGGTCAGCAAGGTCGGCGCCGGTTCGCAGCAGGTGGAGCGCGCCGGGGCCACGATGCAGGAAATCGTGTCGTCCGTGAAGCGCGTGACCGACATCATGGGCGAGATCTCGGCGGCATCGGAAGAGCAATCCAGCGGCATCGACCAGGTGAACCGCGCGGTCTCGCAGATGGACGAAGTGACGCAGCAGAACGCGGCGCTGGTGGAAGAAGCCGCAGCCGCGGCCGGCTCGTTGCAGGAACAGGCCCAGCGCCTGGCCGAAGCCGTGGCCGTGTTCAAGATCAACGCCGGTGCGGTCATCGACGTGCCGGCTCGCCCCTTGGCGGCCCCGGCGCGCGGCACCCCGCCGCGCGTGGCCGCGGCCTCGACGCCGGAAGCCGTGCCCCAGCCCGCGCCCGAAGCGGCTGCGAAGCCGGCGGCCGAGCCCGCGCCGGCGCCTGTCAAGCCTGCCGCCGCGACCGCGCCGCGCCTGGCGCAGCCGGCCCGCGCCAAGCCGACGGCCAATAGCGGCGCCACCGCCGCCCGTCCGCTGCGCCGCCCGGTCGTCAAGACCACCGACGCCACCGATGCCAAGCCGATCAAGCCTTCGCCCGCGGCGTCCCGCCGTGCGCCGCCCGCGGACGATGACTGGGAGTCCTTCTGACGGCAAGGCTGTCGGTGTCTTGAACAGGTAGCAGAGAACACACCCTTTTACGTTGGGGCGGCTCGTGAAGCGCCGCCCGGACGACCACCGGAACTATCGGAACATGTTTAGCAATCTGAAGGTGCGCACGGGCTTGATGCTTGCCCAATTGGCTGTGGCCGTGGCCGCGCTGGTTGCCATTGCGCTGGGCTGGAGCAACATGCGGTCCAACGCCGAGGCGATCAACGCCTTGGACAGCCTGAGCGTGCAGCAGAGCAATCTGATCAAGGACGCCTATGTGCAGATGCTGCGCGCGACCATCCGCGCCGACCTCGCCGCGGCGCAACGCGCGGCGGGCGACAAGGCCGGTGCGGCGGAAAACACCCGTACCGTGCAGCAACTGATGACCGATGCCAGAAAGAAGCTGGAGAGCTTCAAGGCCATTCCGAAGATTACCGAGATCGGTCGCACCGCCGAAGGGCAATTGCTGTCCTCGTTCAATGGCTTTGCCGACGGCCTGCAGGCCATGCTGGCCGCACTGGACCGGGGCGACAATGCTGAATACCTGAGCCTGAAGAACACCAGGACGGCAGCCGCCAGCGGGGCATTTTCCAAGCAACTGAACGAGTTCGCGGCCACCATCACCACCTACAGCGAAGAGCAGGTGGCGGCGTCGCGTGCGCAGGCGACGGTGATGACGTATGTCTACATCGCCCTGGCGGTGGTGATCCTGCTGGTGTCGCTGGGCGCCTTCCTGTTCATGAACCGGGTGGTGCTGCGGCCGCTGCGCCAGGTGAGCGACAGCTTTGATCGCATCGCCGGCGGCGACCTGACCACGCGTGTGGAAGTCAATTCCACCAATGAGATCGGTGTGCTGATGGCCGCCGTCAAGCGCATGCAGGAAAGCCTGACCCGCACCGTGTCGGCCGTGCGCCGCGGCGTGGACGAGATCAACGTCGGTTCGCGCGAAATCTCCGCCGGCAACACCGACCTGTCCAGCCGTACGGAAGAGCAGGCCGCCTCGCTGGAGGAGACGGCCGCGTCGATGGAAGAACTGGCCTCGACTGTGAAGCAGAACGCCGACAACGCGCGCCAGGCCAATCAGCTGGCGGCCAGCGCGTCGGACGTGGCCGAGCGCGGCGGTTCCGCCGTGGCCGAAGTGGTCAACACGATGCAAGGCATTTCGGCCAGCTCGCGCAAGATCTCGGAAATCGTCTCGGTCATCGATGGCATTGCGTTCCAGACCAACATCCTGGCGCTGAACGCGGCGGTGGAAGCCGCGCGTGCCGGCGAGCAGGGCAAGGGCTTTGCGGTGGTGGCGGGCGAAGTGCGCTCGCTGGCCCAGCGCAGCGCGCAGGCGGCCAAGGAAATCAAGGGCCTGATCGAGGATTCGGTCAGCAAGGTCGGCGCCGGTTCGCAGCAGGTGGAGCGCGCCGGGGCCACGATGCAGGAAATCGTGGCGTCGGTGAAGCGCGTGACCGACATCATGGGCGAGATCTCGGCGGCATCGGAAGAACAATCCAGCGGTATCGACCAGGTGAACCGCGCGGTCTCGCAGATGGACGAAGTGACGCAGCAGAACGCGGCACTGGTGGAAGAGGCGGCGGCCGCGGCGGGCTCGCTGCAGGAACAGGCCGAGCGGCTGGTTGAAGCGGTGGCGGTGTTCAAGATCAACGCGGGCGCCGTCATCGACGTGCCGGCGCGTCAATTGGCCCAGCCGCGCAGCGCGCCGCGCGTGGCGGCCCCGGCGGCAGAACCCGCCGAGCCCGCGCCGCAGGAAAAGAGCGCGGCCACGCCGCCGCCCGCCCGCCGGGCCGCGCCCGCCGTGCGCCTGGCACACAGCGCGCCTGCGCGCGCCAAGCCGGCAGCGGCGGAAGCGGCCAGCGCCGCGCGGCCGCTGCGGCGTCCGGCGCCGCGGCCGGCCGCGGCTGCGAACGAGGCCAAGCCGTCGGCTGCGGCCACGCGTCGCCAGCCGCCGGCGGACGATGATTGGGAATCCTTTTGAGGCCGGTTTCGGCCGGTAAATGGGCAGGTATGCGAGGCTATCTACATCTTCTGGCTGCCGCGGCGATTGCGGCGCTGATCGCGGGTTGTTCCGCGACCGGGCACAACTTCGACCCCGGCAAGCTGTCGACCCTGACGCCGGGGCAGACGACGCTGGAAGAGGCCTCGCGGGCGCTCACCGCACCGCCCGACAAGTTCTACAAGCAGACCGACGGCACCTTCCTCGCCCTCTGGTCCTTCAAGATCACGTTTGTCCCCGACGGCCTGTACAGCCGCAAAGAAGCGCTGTTGCAGTTCGGCCCCGATGGCCGGCTGATGCGCCTTGTCGACAGCACCAATATTCTGCTGGAACCCTGGGAACGCCAGAAATTGCTGGGCCCCGCACCCGTGCCTGATACCCGTCAGGAATGGGCGCAGCAGCCCGCGCCGGCTCCCCAGGTGGAAACCATCGTCATCCCGGTGCCGGCTGCGCCGCCCGAGCCGACGCGCAAGGGGTCGTAAGACACCTGGTTTTCCGCGCAGAGCGCCCTGGCTGACAGCCGGGGTGTACGTCGCCCTGATGCGTGTCCGTCCGGCAAGGACGCCGCGCCGGGGTGGTTTTTCATTTGGTCAGAGCAGTTCCTGAGGGATGGGGAAAGAATATGGAAGCGAGTCTCGAATCCGGTGCGAAGTCCGGCAAGGTCGGTAAGAAAAAGGCCGCGCGCGCGCCCAAGGTGAAACGCAAACTCAGGCTGCGCGATGCCCGCGTCGGCACGATGCTGTTGTGGGTCATGGCGTTCTTTGCCGTGCTGATCGCGGCGGTGGGCGGCCTGGCCGCGTTCTTCCTGCAGCACAACTACGAATCCATCCGCGAGGTCAATGCGCTGACCGAACGCGCCAAGCAAGTGGAAGTGATCAACAGCGATATGCTGCGCGCCCGCGTCAGCCTGATGGTCGCGGCCCGGCACCTGCAGGAATCCGGCTGGGGCAGCGGCGAGAACTCGGCCCGCGATGCTGCGGCAGCCCTCAAAGGCGCCACCGATCTGCTGACCGGCGTGCGCAGCCGCTTCGCCGACTTCCAGAAGAACATGCTGCAGGACGACACCGGTCGCCAGCTGTCCATGAACCTGGTGCGCCGCTATCGCTCGTACATCGATGATGGCGTGGACACCATGGTCGAGGCTCTGCGCAGCGAGGACTATTCCACGTTCTACATGGTCAACAATGAATACGGCACGCCGCGCAGCGCCGCCTTCATCGAGGCCATCAGCGAATTCGGCAAATACATTTCCGACCAGCAGCAGGCCACCATCGACCAGGCCGAAGCCAACTTCAACCGCGCCATGGTCGCGGTGGGCGTCGCCGTCGCGTTGGCGCTGGTGCTGATGGTGTTCTGCCGCGTGCTGTTCGGCCGCCTGGTGGTGCGCCCGCTGGTGGAAGCCGGCCAGCATTTCGACAAGATCGCCGCGGGCGACCTGACCAGCCGCGTCGAGGTGCGTTCGCACAACGAAATCGGCCAGCTGTTTGCCGCGCTCAAGCGCATGCAGGAAAGCCTGACCCGCACCGTGGCCACGGTGCGTCGTGGCGTGGACGAGATCACGGTGGGTTCGCGCGAAATCTCCGCCGGCAACACCGACCTGTCCAGCCGTACGGAAGAGCAGGCCGCCTCGCTGGAGGAGACGGCCGCGTCGATGGAAGAACTGGCCTCGACCGTGAAGCAGAACGCCGACAACGCGCGCCAGGCCAATCAACTGGCGGCCAGCGCGTCGGACGTGGCCGAGCGCGGCGGCTCCGCCGTGGCCGAAGTGGTCAACACGATGCAAGGCATTTCGGCCAGCTCGCGCAAGATCTCGGAAATCGTGTCGGTCATCGATGGCATCGCCTTCCAGACCAACATCCTGGCGCTGAACGCGGCGGTGGAAGCCGCGCGTGCCGGCGAGCAGGGCAAGGGCTTTGCGGTGGTGGCGGGCGAAGTGCGCTCGCTGGCCCAGCGCAGCGCGCAGGCGGCCAAGGAAATCAAGGGCTTGATCGAGGACTCGGTCAGCAAGGTCGGCGCCGGTTCGCAGCAGGTGGAGCGCGCCGGGGCCACGATGCAGGAAATCGTGTCGTCCGTGAAGCGCGTGACCGACATCATGGGCGAGATCTCGGCGGCATCGGAAGAGCAATCCAGCGGCATCGACCAGGTGAACCGCGCGGTCTCGCAGATGGACGAAGTGACGCAGCAGAACGCGGCGCTGGTGGAAGAAGCCGCAGCCGCGGCCGGCTCGTTGCAGGAACAGGCACATCGCCTGTCCGAAGCCGTGGCCGTCTTCAAGATCAATGCCGGCGAAGTGATCGAAGTGCCGGCGCAGCAACTGGGCGGCTATCAGGCGCCCACGCTGACGCAGGATTGATCCGCGGCGGCCCGGCAGGGCCGCTGACCGGTCCCCATTCGCCCCGGCGCCCGATCGCGGCCGCCGGGGCGAAAGCTATTGGCCGTTAAGTTTTCGAAAATATTGACGTTAATGACAATAACGCCTGAAACCTGGCCGGTGAACAGGTTGTGGCTTATATGTGGTGTAACCGGAGACAAGCTGTGCGCGTGAACCTTCCAGTCAACAATGTGGAAACCAAGCTGCGTGAGGATCAGTACCTGATCTCGCGCACCGATACCAAGGGCCGCATCGTTTACGCGAATCCGGCTTTTGTCGAGGTCAGCGGATTCACCCGCGAAGAATTGATCGGCAAGGCCCACAACATCGTGCGCCATCCGGACATGCCGCCCGAGGCCTATGAAGACCTGTGGCAGACACTGGAGGCCGGCGAGTCGTGGCTGGGCCTGGTCAAGAACCGCCGCAAGGATGGGGGCTACTACTGGGTGCTGGCCAACGCCACGCCCATCGTCGAGAACGGCGAGGTCGTGGCGTATTCGTCGGTGCGCGTGCGCCCCAGCGAAGACCAGATCGAAATGGCCGAGGAACTGTATGCCCGCATCCGCGAAGGCCGTGCCCGCGGCGTGCGTATCGTGCGCGGCCGCCCGGTGCGGGCGGGCTGGCGCCGCAGCCTGGACCTGCTGGCCTTTCCCTTCAAGCGCAGCGTGCGCAGCCGCATGTTCCGCCATGCGCTGCTGTCCTCGGGCATCGTGGTGGCGGCGGGCGCCTACGGCCTGCGCGCCAACTGGGACACACTGGACGCGACCGGCGTCGGCCTGGCCTGCGGCTTGATCGCGCTGGGCGTGGCCGGGATCTTCGCGTTGGGCTGGAGCCTGTCGCGTTCGCTGCTGGATCCCCTGGTGGATGCGGCCAACATGGCCCGCCAGGTGGCTGCGGGCAACCTGACTACGCAGATCGTCGCGGATTCCGACGACGAGATCGGCAGCCTGAAGTTCTCGTTGGAAGTCATGCGCAAGAGCCTGGTCGGCATTGCCCAGGACGTGTACCGCGGCATCGAAGGCACCACCCAGGCGGCCGTGCATATCGCCCGTGGCAACCAGGAACTGGCCGGCCGCACCGAAGGCCAGGCGGCATCGCTGCAGCAGACCGCGGCCAGCATGGAGCAACTGACGTCGACCGTGCGCCAGAACGCGGACAATGCCCGCCAGGCCAACCAGTTGGCCGCCAGCAGCATGGACGTGGCGCGGCGGGGCGGCGTGGCGGTGGGGCAGGTGGTCAACACCATGCACGGCATTTCCGACAGCTCGCGCAAGATCGTCGACATCGTCAGCATCATCGAGGGCATCGCCTTCCAGACCAACATCCTGGCGCTGAACGCGGCCGTGGAAGCGGCCCGAGCCGGCGAGTCCGGCAAGGGCTTTGCGGTGGTGGCGGGCGAAGTGCGCAGCCTGGCGCAAAAGAGCGCGCAAGCGGCCAAGGAGATCAAGGGCCTGATCGAGGATTCGGTCGACCGCGTCACCGAAGGCTCGGCCCAGGCCGAACAGGCCGGCGCCACCATGGAAGAGATCGTGGCCGCCGTGCACCGCGTGACCGACATCATCGGCGAGATCTCGCAGGCCTCGCAGGAGCAGTCCAGCGGCATCGAGCAGGTGGACACCGCAGTGTCGCAGATGGATGTAATGACGGTGCAGAACACGGCCCTGGTGCAGGAACTGGGCGGCGCCGTGCTGCAACTGGGCAACCAGTCGGGCGCGCTGCGCGAGACGATCCGGGTGTTTCGCCTGACCGGCCAGCAGTAGCAGCGCGCGGCCCGCGTCAGGGCGGCGCGCGATGGGCGGCCCTGTCGTGCAGCCCGCCCAGAACAAAGCCGGCCCGGTGGGGCCGGCTTTTTCAAGCCGAAACAAGGACGGCCTACCGTCCCGCCAACGCGTCGGTCACCCGACTCATCGTCGACAGGCCGGATTCGAACAGCGCCTCCAGGAACGGCCCCGAGTTGGGCAACACCACGGTCAGCAGCACCACACCCACGATCAGGCTGACCGGAAAGCCCACCGAGAACACCGACAGCTGCGGCGCGGCGCGATTCAGGATGCCCATGGCCAGGTTGATCGTCAGCAGTGCGCAGATCAGCGGCAGCGCCAGCAGCAGGCCGGATACGAACACGGTCTTGCCCCATTCGACCACGACACCCCAGCCGTTCTGGTGCAGCTGGATGGCCGCCACCGGCAGCGTGTCGAACGAACGCACCAGCGCGGCCAGCACCAGCAGGTGGCCGTCCAGCGCCAGGAAGGTCAGCATCGCCACGATATTGAACAGGCGCGACAGCACGGCGGTGTTGGCGCCGGTACTGGGGTCGAAGAACGAAGCGAACGACAGGCCCATCTGCAAGCCGACGAATTCGCCCGCGGTCTGCGCGGCGGCGAACACCAGGCGCATCGAAAAACCCATGGCGATGCCGATCAGCACCTGCTGCATCACCATCCACAGGCCGGCGAACGAGCCCGGGGCAATGGGCGGCGCGGGGTCCAGGGCCGGGCTGATGGCCACGGCCAGCACGAACGCCAGGCCGACCTTGACCTTGACCGGCACGGTGGATTCGGAAAAGAGGGGCGCGGTGCCGATCAGCGCCAGGATGCGCACGAACGGCCAGAGGAACTGGCCGATCCAGCCGTTGAGCTGTTCGATCGTGAAGGCAAACATGTGGACGCGTCCCCGGGGCCGGCGGCGCGTGCCGCTACGACACCAGGCCGGGAATCTGGCCGATGAGCTGGCGGATGTAGTCGACCATGATGCCGATCAGCCAGGGGCCCAGCAGTACCAGCACGCCGCACATGGCCAGCAGCTTCGGAATGAACGACAGCGTCATTTCGTTGATCTGGGTGGCGGCCTGGAAGATGCTGATCACCAGGCCCACGATCAGCGTGATGACCAGCAGCGGACCCGCCATCGCCAGCGCGACTTTCATCGCCTGGTAGGTCATGGTCATGACGGTTTCAGCGGTCATGGCGATTCCCCGGCTATTGGTAGAAGCTCTGGGCCAGCGAGCCCATGAGCAGGTTCCAGCCGTCGGCCAGCACGAACAGCATCAGCTTGAACGGCAGCGCCACGGTCACGGGCGGCACCATCATCATGCCCAGCGCCATCAGCACGCTGGCGACCACCAGGTCGATGATGAGGAACGGAATGAAGATGGTGAAGCCGATCTGGAACGCCGTCTTCAGTTCGCTGGTGATGAACGCCGGCACCAGGATGCGCAGCGGCACCTGCGACGGATCGTCCAGCGCCGGCTGCTTGGCCAGGTTGGCGAACAGCGACAGGTCGTTCTCGCGGGTCTGGTGCAGCATGAAGGTGCGCAGCGGGCCGGCGGCGCGCTCGACCGCGGTCTCGAACTGGATCGACCCTTCGGACAGCGGCTTGTAGGCGTCGGCGTAGATCTTGTCGAACACCGGCGACATCGTATAGAAGGTCAGGAACAGCGCCAGGCCGATCAGCACGTGGTTGGGCGGCGACATGGCGGTGCCCATCGCGCTGCGCAGCAAACCCAGCACGATGATGATGCGGGTAAAGCCCGTCATCATCAGCAACGCCGCCGGCAGGAACGACAGCGACGTCATCAGCAGCAGCGTCTGCATGCTGAGCGAGTAGGTTTCGGACCCGTTCGGGCCCGGCGTCGCGGTCAGCGCCGGCAGCGTGGCCTGGGCGACGACGCCGGCCGGAAACATCGCCAGGCCCAGCACCGCGGCGGCGCCCAGCATGGGCACGAGGTTGCGGCGGGCGCGGGGTAGGGTGCTTGTCGGCAAGCTCATGATCTGGGGAATACGGGCACCGTCTAGCGGCGCTTGAGCGCCTGGCCCAGCTTGGCCGCGAAGGCGGCGGCGGGCAGCGGCGCGCCCTGCGGCAGTTCGCCGGCGGGCAGGGTATGCAGGGGGGTGATCTGGCCGGGGCTCACGCCCACGACCAGCCAGGTGTTCTCGATTTCGACCACGACGATGCTCTGCCGCGCGCCGACCGGCATGCTGGCGACCTGCTTGAGCAGGTTGCCGCCGCCGCGCTGCGTGAGGCCGGCGCGGCGCGCCATCCAGGCCGCGGCCAGGATGGCGGCCAGCACCAGCACCAGGCCGATGATGACGCGCAGCAGGGCGGAATCGTTCATGGCGGACAACGCGTCAACGCCGGTTGTTCAGGCGGTTGATGCGTTCGGACGGGGTGATGATGTCGGTCAGGCGGATGCCGTACTTGTCTTCCACCACCACCACTTCGCCCTGGGCGATCAGGTAGCCGTTGACGAAGATGTCCATCGGCTCGCCGGCCAGGCCGTCCAGTTCGACCACCGAGCCCTGGCCCAGCTGCAGCAGGTTCTTGATGGTCAGTCGGGTGCGGCCCAGTTCGACCGTCAGCTGGACGGGCACGTCCATGATCAGGTCGATGTCGGTACCGGTGCCGGCAGCGCTGCCGGCCAGGGGCTTGAACACCGATTGCGCCGCCGATTGCGCGGGGGCTGCGGCCGGTGCCGCGGGCGCGGGTGCGGGCGCAGCCGGCGCGGCAGCCGCGGGCGGCGTGGCGGCGGTCTGTTCGGCCATGGCCGCGGCCCAGTCGTCCTGGGGCTTCAGGCCATCCGCCTGGGTGGGCGGATTGGCGCGGGATTGTTCGGCGAGCGCGTCGGCCCAGTCGTCGGCCGGGGACGAGCCAGTGCCGGGCTCGTTCTTGTCAGTCATGGTCGGGGGCCTCGTTTGATTCGGTATCGTAGGTAAACATGTTTTGCACGCGCAGGGCGTACTGGCCGTTGAAGACGCCGTAGCCGCATTCCATCAGCGGTACGCCGTCGACGTTGGCGATGACGGTTTCCGGTACATCCACGGGCAGGATGTCGCCGACTTTCAGGCGCATCAGTTCGCGGATGTTGGACGGGATGCGCGCGAATTCGGCAACCACGTCGATATCGGCGCTGCGCACCTGGCGCGACAACTGCTGCGACCAGCGCTGGTCCACTTCTTCCAGCGTGGTTTCCTGCAGCGGCCGCGTGAGCAGGTCACGCACCGGCTCGATCATGGAATAGGGCAGGCAGATGTTCAGGTCGCCGCCGGTCGCGCCGAATTCGATATGGAACGAGGTGACGACCACCACTTCATTGTTGCCGGTGATGCTGGCGAACTTGGTGTGCATCTCCGAGCGGACATAGTCGAACTCGATCGGATAGACGGGGTCCCAGGACTTGCCGTAGCTTTCCAGGGTCAGGTTGAGCAGGCGCCGGATGATGCGCTGCTCGGTGGTGGTGAAATCACGGCCTTCGACGCGCGTGTGGTAGCGGCCATCGCCGCCGAACAGGCTGTCGATGACCAGGAACACCAGGTTCGGGTCGTACGTGAACAGGGCGGTGCCGCGCAGCGGCTTCATCTGCACCATGTTCAGGTTGCTCGGCACGGGCAGGTTGCGCTCGAAGTCCGCGTACTTCTGGATCTTGATCGAACCGACGGTGATGTCCGCGCTGCGGCGCATGAAGTTCAACAGCACGCTGCGCATCTGGCGCGCGAAACGCTCGTTGATGAGCTCCAGCGTCTGCATGCGCCGGCGCACCACGCGGTCGGGCGAGCTCAGGTCATAGGCGCGGGCGCCGTCGTTGGGACCCGCGGATTCCTTTTTGCTGTCGCTCTCGCCCGTGACGCCGGCCAGCAGCGCGTCGACTTCGTCCTGCGAAAGAAACGCCTCGTAGGCCATGCTTATTGCACCACGAACGCCGTGAACAGTACGTCGGTGACATACTGGCCGTCCGGCAGGGGCGAGAACGGACGGTTGACGGCTTGCTTGATGGCGTTGGCCATGTCGGTCTTGCCTTGTTGGGTCTGCACGCCGGTGGGCGATTGCGACGACAGCACCATCAGGATGCGGCTGCGCACTTCAGGCATGTACTTTTCCAGGCGCACGCGGGTCTGCTCGTCGCTGACGCGCAGCGTCAGGCCGACGTGCATGATGCGTTCGGTGTCGGCGTTCTGCAGCGTCACCGTGAAGGCTTCGATCGGCACGAAGATCGGCGCGGGCACGGCGGCCGGCGTGGCCGGCGGGGCCACGAACGTGGTCGGCGTGGCTTGCGGGCCCGCGGCGCCGGGCTGGCCCGGTTGGCCGGCGGGCGTCTGGCCCACGCCCAGTTGCACCGGCGCGCCGCCTTGCGGCTGCATGCGCTGGGTGATGAACCAGGTCGCGCCTGCGCTGGCGGCGGCCACCAGCAGCAGCACCAGGATCATGATCAACGGGCGAAGAATGCGGCCGATGCCGCCAGAGCGTGTCGGAAGCGGGCCGCGCGGCGGCATGGTTGTGGGTTTGGAAGTCGCCATCTCGGTGTCGATGCGTGTTTTGCCGCTGATGAAAACGGATTCTTAGTGGATGAAAGCATTCTGCCCGAAATCACGCCCCGGCTTGGAGGCGAAAAACAGGGCGAAAGCCGCGTATCTCAAGCTATTGCTGCACCGCCCGCAACCGTTGCCGGCTGCGGGCCGCGGGATTGTTACGCGAAGGTGTCGACCAACGCATTGGCGTTGCGCGGCGACGTCACGGCCACCGGCTGGCCATCGATCGCGCCATCGGCCACCGCGGCGCCATTGCCGCCGCCCTGGCGTTGCGAACCGCCGCCATTCTGTTGCGCGAATTCCTGCTGCGCGGCCTGTTCGCCGACGCTGGTCTGGCCCAGCGAGATGCCGGCCTGCGCCAGCGCCTGCTGCAATTGCGGAATCGCGGTTTCGATTGCCTGGCGCACGGACGCGTGGGCCGACACGAACGAGGCGCTGGCCACGCCGTCGGCCAGGTTCAGGCTGACGCGCAAGGGGCCCAGGTCCGGCGGATCCAGGCGCAGTTCGGCAGTCTGGGTGCCTTGGCGCACGTTGTTGCTCATCACCACCATCTGCTGGCCGAGCTCGGTGCCCCAGTGGGTGCCGCCCACGGGCGTGGCCACCTGCATGACGACCGGCACGGTAGGTACGGCCACGCTGGCGGGGTTGGCGATCGGGGCGGGCTGCTGGCGCTGGACGGCGGCGGCCACCGCCTGGGCCAGGTGGTCCTGCGGGCCGGTGGTGTGCTGCGGCACCTGGAATTGTTGCGCGGTGCTGAGCACCGGTTCGTTCGATTCTTCTTCGGTGCGCGCGTGCAGCGGGGCGGCGGGCGCGGCTTCGGCGGCCACGCGCGGGGTGGCGGCGCGCGGCACGGCGGCTTCGGGCGCCGGGCGCGGCAGTTCGGCAGCGGGTGCCGCCTTGGCCGGAGCGGCGTCGGGCGCCGTGCCAGGCTTGACGGCAGCGGTGACGACCGGCAGGGCGACTTGTGCATCGCGGCTGGCTTGGGCGGCAGCGGCTTCGGCCTGCTGCGCGGTGGCGGCCACCGGCGCGCGCGGCGTCGGTACGGCCTCGTTGGCGGTCAGCGCGGCCTGCACCACGGCGGCGCCGGTGGTGACGGCGGTCGCGGCGGCCTGGGCAGCGCCACGGGCCAATTGCACCTGCTCGGCAGCCTGCGCGGCGATTTCCAGCGTCTGCTGCGGCAGCACCACCGGCGTCACCGGTTGCTGCGCGGCGGCGACGGCCAGCGCGCCGGCTTCGGCCTGGGTGGCGGTCTGCACGGCGTTGTCGATCGCGTCGGCGGCGGCGTTTTCCGCGTTGCCGGCAGCATCGCTGGGGGTCTTGCCGTTACCGGTCGGGGTCTTGGCGTTGTTGCTGGTGGCCGGACGCGCGTTGGCGCTCGGATTCGGGCGCTGCTGGGCCAGCACGTCGGAGAAGGACGGGCCCTTCCTGGACGAGGCGGCGGACGACTTGGCGCCGAGCGTGTCGGTGATCGAGCTCGGCGCGGCGGGCGCGACGGTGGGCAAGGGCAGGGGAGCGGTCATCTTGGGCTTCCTCTAATTAGTGCATCCCGGCCTGGCGCTGGACCAGGCGGGCGGAGTATTCATCGTTGGCGCGTTGTTCGCGGCGGGATTCCACCACGGCCTGCGCGCGCAATTCGCGTTGCGCCAGGGCGTCGTACGAACTGAGCTTGCGTTTTTCCTGCTGCCAGTAAAGGCGGCCCTTGGCCAGGTTCTCGTCGGCCTGGCGCAGCACGTTCTGCTGCTGGCCGATGGCGTCGTCCAGGGTGCCGATGAAGCGCTGGTAGTTGTGGCAGTCGCTGGCCGACATGCCGGTCGTCATGGCCTGCTGCAGGCGCTCCAGGTAGTCCTGGCGATAGTCGTGCAGCATGCCGAGCTGGCGTTCGGCGTTGGTGCGTTCGGCGCTGAGCCGGCCGAGCAGGCGGGCGGCTTCGTCCGTGCTTTCCTTGGCCAGGTTGATCAGCATGTCCAGGGGCAATTGGCTAGGCATAGGTGTCCCTCAATTCAAAGCTTGCACGCAACTGGTTGACCGCATCCTCGTAGCCGACGTTTTCGCCGATATCCTGCTGCAGGAAGGCTTCCAGGCGCGGATAGCGGGCGATGGCATCGTCCAGCTGCGGGTCGTTGCCGGCGGCGTAGGCGCCTACGGCGATCAGGTCGCGATTGCGCTGGTAGCGCGACAGCGTCTGCTTGAAACGGCGCACGACCGCGAACTGCTGTTGCGGAATCAGCGAGGTCATGGCGCGGGAAATCGAGGCTTCGATGTCGATGGCGGGGTAATGGCCAGCCTCGGCCAGGTGGCGCGACAGCACCACGTGGCCGTCCAGGATGGCGCGCGCCGAGTCGGCGATCGGGTCCTGCTGGTCATCGCCTTCGGCCAGCACGGTATAGAACGCGGTGATCGAACCGGCTTTTCCGCCGGGGCCGGGCGCGCCCATGCCGGCGCGTTCCACCAGCATCGGCAGCTTGGCGAACACCGACGGCGGATAGCCCTTGGTGGCGGGCGGTTCGCCGATGGCCAGGGCGATTTCGCGTTGCGCCATGGCGTAGCGGGTCAGCGAATCCATGATCAGCAGCACGTCCAGGCCCTGGTCACGAAAGTGCTCGGCCAGGCGCGTGGCGTAGGCGGCGCCTTGCAGGCGCAGCAGCGCCGAGACGTCGGCCGGCGCGGCCACCACCACCGAACGGGCCAGGCCTTCGGGGCCCAGGTTGTGCTCGATGAATTCCTTGACTTCGCGGCCGCGTTCGCCGATCAGGCCAACCACGATCACGTCGGCCTTGGTGTAGCGGGCCATCATGCCCAGCAGCACGCTCTTGCCCACGCCGGAGCCGGCGAACAGGCCCATGCGCTGGCCGCGGCCCACGGTCAACAGGCCGTTGATGGCGCGCACGCCGGTATCCAGGACGGTATCGATCGGTGCGCGCGACAGCGGGTTGATCGGCTGGGCCGACAGCGGCGCCAGTTCCGCGCCGGTCAGCGGGCCCAGGCCATCCAGCGGGCGGCCGGCGCCGTCCAGCACGCGGCCCAGCAGGGCGTTGCCCACCGGCAGGTGGCGGCCCAGCTGGGGTTTGGCGTTGCCGTTCAGTTCGGCCTTGCGCGGCAGCGGAATCTGGCGCTGCACGGGCGGCTCGCCGGGCACCACGCGGGCGCCGGGCGGCAGGCCGGAAATGTCGGCCTGCGGCATCAGGTACAAGGTGTGGCCGTCGAAGCCGACGACTTCGGCGTCGGCCCAGTGGTCATGGCCGCGCGCAATCTCGATGCGGGCGGCGGCACCCACGGGCAGGCGCAGGCCGGTGGCGTGCAGCACCAGGCCGGTCGCGCGGGTGATCTTGCCGCTGACCAGCCAGGGGTCGGTCGAGGCGGCGCGAATCGAGCCGATCTCCAGCTGGGTCTGCCAGCGGTCGATCACGGGCACGGCCGCCTGGCCGGGCTGCGCGGGGGCCTGGCTGCCGCTCACGCCGGCTCCTCCCAGTTGACGTTGCGGCCCAGCGAGGCCGCCACGCGGCGCCAGCGGGTCTGCAGCGTGGCGTCGATGTCGCCGAACGGCGTCTCGGCGCGGCAGCCGCCGCGGGCGATCGATTCGTCGGCCAGCACGCGCCAGTGGCCTTCTTTCAGTTCGTCGGCCAGGTGCAGGCGGATCAGTTCGATGTCGGCGGGGTTGGCCCACAGGCGCATCTGGCCGCCGGCGGTCGGGTTGATGTGCAGCACTTCGCGCACGGCGCTGGCCACGGTCTCGGGCTGCTCGGCAAGCGTGGTGCGCACGACTTGCTGGGCGATGTCCAGCGCCAGCGTCAAGAGACTCTGGCCCATTTTTTCTTCGAGCGAGCCGATCGACGTGGCGCAGGCCTCGACCAGCGCGTGCAGCTGCCGGGCTTCTTCTGCGCCTTGTTCGCGGCCTTGCGCCAGGCCGTCGGCATAGCCGGCTTCGCGTCCGGCTGCCTGGCCTGCGTCAAAGCCTTCGGCACGGCCGGCTTCCTGGCCGGCGGCGTGGCCCTGTGCAAAGCCTTCGGCACGGCCCTCGGCGATGGCCTCGGCGCGCAACTGCGCCAACACCACTTCGGGGTCGGGGCCCGGATCGGGTTCCGGTTCGGGCGCAACTTCCACGGGCGGCGGCTCGTCGAACGACAGCATCTGCCAGCGCCGCCAGGCGGCGCTGCGCGAGATGAGCGTCGACTGGCCGGTATCCGCTTCAGACATACGCGTCGTCTCCGGAATTGCCCAGCACGATCTGGCCGCTTTCGGCCAGGCGGCGCGCGATCTGCAGGATCTTCTTCTGCTCGGTCTCGACCTTCGACATGCGGATCGGGCCTTGCGCTTCCAGGTCTTCGCGCAGCATTTCGGCGGCGCGGCTGGACATGTTGCGCAGGAACTTGGCGCGCAGCTCTTCCTGGGCGCCCTTGAGCGCGACCATGAGCGTGTCGTTGTCGATTTCCTTGAGGATGAGCTGGATGGCGCGGTCTTCGACGTCCAGCAGGTTGTCGAACACGAACATCTCGTCGATGATCTTCTGCG
The DNA here is from genome assembly GCF_052695805.1 of Achromobacter sp. NCFB-sbj8-Ac1-l. Classification (NCBI taxonomy): domain Bacteria; kingdom Pseudomonadati; phylum Pseudomonadota; class Betaproteobacteria; order Burkholderiales; family Alcaligenaceae; genus Achromobacter; species Achromobacter sp. NCFB-sbj8-Ac1-l. The sequence continues at coordinate 2,551,733 of NZ_CP199812.1, forward strand.
CCAGGTCGTTGTCGCGTTCGCGCAGGCTGGCGACCACGGTTTCCTCTTCGGCCGAATTCATCATGTTCAGGATCTCGGCCGCGGTGCGCACCCCGCCCATCTTGCTGCGCTTGGCGCCCTGGCCGGCCAGCACGGAATTGAGCACTTCGGTCAGTTCCGACAGGGCGGCCGGCTGCACGCCGCCGAACGTGGCGATACGCAGCATGACGTCGTTGCGCAGGCGGTCGGTCAACAGGGCCAGCACGCCGGCGGCGCGGTCGCGCTCCAGGTGCACCAGAATCGTCGCGATGATCTGCGGGTGCTCGTCGCCGATGAGCTCGGCCACGGTGTGCGGGTCCAGCCAGTTCAGGGCGTCGATGCCGCTGCCGCCTTCGCCGGCTTCCAGGATGTCTTCGATCAGGCCGGCGGCGCGGTCGCTGCCCAGCGCCTTGGTCAGCACGGTGCGGATGTAGTCGTCCGAACCCAGCGTGACGGCCATGAACTGGTCGGCTTCCTGGCGGAATTCCTCCAGCACGACGGCCACGTCGTTGCGGGTCACCTGCTTCAGGCTGGCCATCGCGGCACCGACCTGCTGCACTTCACGGGCGGACAGGTACTTGAAGACTTCGGCTGCGGCGTCTTCGCCCAGCGACATCATCAGGACGGCGCTGCGCGTCATGCCGTCCATGGGTTTGGAATCATTTTTCATCTTTGGTCATCCAGGTGCGCAGGACCATCGCGACGGCGCGCGGATCCTTGTTCGCCATCGTGCGGGCGCGGTCCAGGTTGTCCTGGTAGCGGTCCGTTTCCTTGGCGCGGGCCAGGTCCTGGGCCTCGCGCTGGGCTTCAAGGCGCTCGGCCTCGGCCACTTCCGGATCCACCGGCGGGTACAGGTACTCGCCCACGGTGCGGCGCAGCTTGCGATACAACCACAGGGCCAGCACGCCACCCACCAGCCAGGCCAGGATGGTCTTGAACAGCGAGATCATTTCCGGATCACGCCACATCGGCACGGCCGGGGGGCCGTCGTTGAACTGGCTGTTCACCAGGTTCAGCGAATCGCCGCGGCTTTCGGAATAGCCCATGGCTTCGCGCACCAGGTTGGTGAGCTTGTTCAGTTCTTCGGGCGGCAGGGCCTGGGGTTCGCCGTCCTTGTCGCGGATGTAGTTCACCACCACGGCCACCGACAGGCGCTTCAGGTTGCCCACCGGTTGCTTGATGTGGCTGATCGTGCGGTCCACTTCGTAGTTGGTGGTGGCGTCGCGGCGCTCGTTCAGGCTGCCGCCGGCGGCCTGGGTGCCGGTCTGTTGCTGCTGTTGCTGCTGCTGTTGGGCATTGGGCTGCTGCGGCTGGCCGGGGCGGGGCGGCTGGGCCTGGGGCGGGTTGGCGATGGGCGCCTGGGCGTTGCCCGGAGGCTGGTTCGACAGGGCGCCCGGCACGCCTTGGGCCGGATTGACGCCACGCTGGGTCGAATCGCTGGTCTGCTGGCTGCGCACGGCGGCCTGGCCCGGTTCCTGGTTGGGACGGTAGACCTCGGAGGTTTCCTCGCGGCGCGCGAAATCCATTTCGGCGCTGGCCTGGGCGTGCACGTTGCCCGGGCCGACCAGCGGGTTCAGGATGGTCAGGATGCGTTCGACGGTGCGTTGCTCGGTTTCGCGGACCATGCGCATCTGGTCGGCATCCATGCCGCGGCCTTCGCCCAGCGGCGACGACAGCAGGCGGCCGTTCTGGTCGACGATCGAAACGTTCTCGGCGGTCAATTCCGGCACGCTGGAAGCGACCAGCCAGGAAATGGCGGACACCTGGGCGTCGGACAGGCTGCGGCCCGGGTACACGTTCAGCAGCACCGAGGCGGTCGGCGGCTGGCGTTCACGCACGAACAGCGACTGGCGCGGCATGGCCAGGTGCACGCGGGCGTGCTGCACGGTGTGCATCGATTCGATCGAACGGGCCAGTTCGCCTTCCAGGCCGCGCTGGTAGTTGATCTGCTCGGCGAACTGGCTGGCGCCGAAGCGGGCGTTGTCCATCAGCTCGAAGCCGACCGAACCGCCGCGCGGCAGGCCTTGCGAGGCCAGCTGCAGCCGGGCGTCATAGACGCGGTCGGCCGGCACCAGCAGGGCGGTGCCCGTGTCGTTGTACTTGTAGGGCACGTTCATGGTGCCCAGGGCCGTCACGATGGCGCCGCCATCGCGGTCGTCCAGGTTCGAGAACAGCACCTTGTACTTGGGTTCGCTGCTCCACATCGCCACGGCGACGATGACCGCGACAAGCGCCGCGGCCGTGCCCAGCAAGATGGGCTTGGGCAGCGCGCGGATCCTTTCCAACACGGGAAACTTCGCCAGAAGCGACGCGCTCAGGGTAGCCTGCTGATTCATTGGCGGCTCCCGCTGGCTTCGCGGAGCAGGGAAAATGACTTCATGTTCGGGTAGGGCAGATTACACATGCAACGTGCTTCTGGTCTGGGGAGAGCCTGGATTATTGCTGCTGCGTTAGCAAACCCAATCGTCGAAAACAGCGGTTTTTTGGCGTTACTTATCCCCTATGTCCGTAACGCGGTGAAACCCGGGCGCGAACCCGGATGCGCCGGGCGGCGCCCGGCTCTGCGCATTCGCGGAAATATCGGGTGTTTTGGCGGTTTTTATCGGCTATGGCGCCGACCGCACGGGGTTACGCTGCCTGCATCTTTGGCGTAATCCACCAGCAAGGAATAACGTAATGGCTGTATCAGGCTTGTCCGGCATCGAAAGCATGCTCCAGCAGATGCGCGCGGTCGTCAGCAAGGCGGAAACCGGCAATCTGGCCGCAGGCGAGGCCGTGGCCCAACCCGACGGTTTCGCCGCCGAGTTGCACCGTTCCATCCGCCGCGTCACCGGCGCCCAGAACGCCGCCTCGGCACAGGCCAAGGCCTTCGAGCTGGGCGCGCCCGACGTGTCGCTCAACGACGTGATGATCGACCTGCAGAAAGCCAGCATCGGCTTCCAGACGGCCGTCCAGGTCCGCAACAAACTCGTCGCGGCCTACAAGGAAATCTCGTCGATGGCTGTCTGACGCCAGCTCGCAGCGTCACACTGGAAAAGCCCCCGCCGCCGAGCCGCCCCAAGGCAGGGCAGCCCCCTTTGGGGGCCGCAAGCACGCGCAGGGTGTGCGGCGTGGGGGCAACCGCTATCTGGCGGTTTTTTCCAGGCGCCAGACCACTTGTTGCAGCCAGTTTTCCTGGCGCGCATTCAGGTCCAGGAAGACCGCGCCCAGGTGGCTCATGGGCGGTTCGCCCGTCAGGGAGACGTGGACCGGCGCCGGTTCGTCCGGGCTGGTCGCCTGGGTCATGGGTTGGCCGGAAATGGGGTAGACGTTGCGCACTTGCAGGCGCGCGTTCAACTGGCCCAGCTCGCCGAAATCCAGTTGCACGTCTTCCAGCACCGTGCCACGTTCCGGCAGGGCCTGCACCGCCATGCCAACCCGCAAGCCCACGCCATCGACCGAAATATCGCGCACCGAAAAACTGATGGGCTTTTCCATCGGCGCCGGGCGCCAGCTTGCCTGGCAGCGGCCTGCGCTGGCGGCCAGCGACGCGCGGAACATCTTGCGGCGCTGGATGCGCGCCAGGCGGTCGGGAAACGGCGACATCAGCGCGGCGCTGCCGTCGTCGAAATAGATCACCTCGGGGCGCTGGACCCGGAAGCGGATCTGCACGCCGCCGTAGGCGGTGGCGTGGAAATGGAAGGTGGTGCCGCTGAGCAAACCCATGCTGTCCGATTGTTCGAAATCGGCGCCGGCGTAGTCGCGCGGCCGCCAGAAGAACTGGCGGGTCTGCTTGTCGGCGCCCAGCACCAGCACCGCCATCTCGCGGTCGGCGGCATCGCGCACCAGGATGTGGCTGTCGGGGTGCGTCAATTCAAACAGCGCGGCGCGCATGTCTTCCGGCCGGGTAAGCAGAAATTCCGGATCGCTGGCATCCAACACGGTGATCGTCCTTGGGGAAATGGGGTCAGGCAGGCGGCGCGCCATCGGGCAGGTCGCGCGATTCCAGGCGGTACAGCCAGGCCAGCAATTCTGCCACTGCTACGTAGAGTTGGGGAGGAATATGGGAATCCAGGTCCACCTGCATCAGCAGGCCGACCAGCTCGCGGGATTCATGCACATACAGCCCATTCTCTTCGGCGGCGCGCACGATCGTGTCGGCCAGTTGGCCGTAGCCCTTGGCCACCACGCGCGGGGCGCCGTCTTTTTCGTCATACGAGATGGCGACGGCCGCGTTGCGGTTGGCGTTGGGGCCGGTATCGGAGGGCGGAACGAGGCTCATCAGAAATCCGTCGGCATGACGGGACGCGGATCCACCACGTTCACCACCAGATGGCTGAGCGTCAGGCCCGACGCCAACAGGCGCGCCCGCAATTGGTCCGACGAATCATTGATTTCCGTGGCGCTGTGCGGGGCCACCAGTTGCAGCACGATCTGGTCGCCGGCCAGGTTCAGGCGGGCGTCGACCAGGCCCAGGCGCGGCAGGTCCAGCTTCAGGCGGGTGGCCCAGGTGGGCACGGCGGAATCGGGGTCGCCGCCATAGGGTTCGCGCTCGACTTCCCATTCCATCGGCGTGCCGGGCCAGGCTTCGCCTTGCCAGGTCAGGGTCTGGTTGGCCAGGACGTCCAGCTGCTGGCGAACCAGCAGGGTCAGGTCCTGGTGGATGCCGCTGACCGGGGTGCCGGGCGCGGGCGTGCTGGACGAACCTGGCGTGGCCGGCGCATCGGCGCTGGCGCGGCTCGAGGTCGGCGCGTCGGCGCGCGGGCGGGCCGTGTCGGCGTCCGTCGGCACGCCGGCCTTGGTCAGCCTGGCTTGCGGTTCGAGCTGCAGCTGGGCCGGGTTGCTGCGGCCAAAGACCATGTCGGTCAGGTGCGATTCGTAGAACAGGCCGCTGGTCTGCAAGGCCGTGCGTAGCGCCTGGCCCAGCGCGCGGGCCGACGGGCCGGCTGCGGCCAGGGAGGCGTGTTGGGTGGCGTCGGCGCCCTTGGCGCCGGTCGGTGCATCACCTGCGCCGGCGGGCCGGCCGGGTTTGGCGGCGGTTTGCGTTTCTGCGGCGGGATCGGCGGCGGCTGTGGCCGCCATGGCCGCCGCAGTGCTGGCGGGCAGGGCCGTTTGCGGTGCGTTGCCCGGCTGCGCCGGCGGCTGGCCGGGCTGCGCGGTTGGCTGCCCTGCGGGCTGGCCGGCGGCCGGCTGTGCCGGTGTGCCGGCGGGTTGGGCGGGCGCCTCGCCCGTCCAGAGCGGGGCTCGGCCCTGGACTGCGGGTGCGGCTTCAGGGTACTGGGCCAGCAGCGCCAGGATGGCGCGGGCGGTGGTGCCCAGCGTCGTGGGGGCCGAGGCCGTGGTGTCGCTGCTGGTGACCAGGCCACGTGCGGCCAGCGCCAGCGCCGCAGCGGTCTTGGCGTCGACAACGGTTGCCGGCCGGTCGCCCCGGGCGCCGCCGGTCTGTATGCCTTGCCGCGCGTCGCGCGTGGAGCCATCCGCCGAGCCGGGCCGGTCCAGGCCGGCGGGCTGGCTGACCGCATCGGGCCGCGCGCCCGAAACCTGGTTGGCGTTCGCGGCGGACATGGTCGTGCCAAGCACGGCGTCCAACCGCTGCACCAGGACGTTGCCGAGTGCCGCGGGACCTACGCTCATTCTTCAGACGCCTGGTAGCCGTAGGCCGACAGCAAGGTCTGCTGGCGCTTCATGCGGCCGAGCAGTTCGCCCAGCCGGGCCAGTTGCGGAAGCGCCAGGTCGCGCGTGAGCGCATCGTTTTCCAGGATACGCACCAGCAGGTCGTACTTCATGGCGCGGCCGGCTTCGTCCAGCGGCGCCTTGGGTTCGGCGACGCGCAGGCGCTCGACCAGCTCGCAGTATTGCAGTCCATGGACCATCGCCGCATCCCAGTCGCCAGCCTGGGCGGCCGTCAGCATTTCGCCCGTGATGTGAGCGATCTCCTGGTAGTGTTCCAGGATGGGAGAGGAGTACTGGGTAAGGGACGTCATGGAAATCTCGGGCGTTCGATGGCTGGCTGAAATCGTGGAGTGGGCCATCAGGGCTGCGTCACGCCAGCCGGTCGGTCGATGGAAGTCTGCCAAGCCTCGGCCAGGTCCGCCAGCAGGCGGTCGGCGATGTCGAGCTGCTCGGGATCTGCTTTCAGATTCGCCATCAGCAACGTGCGGACGATGTAATCGTAAAGCCGGGCGAGGTTGGCGGCGATGTCGCCGCCGGCCTCCATGTTCAGCCCGGTCTTCAAGCCTTCATCGACGATCTTGATCGCTTTCGAGATGGCCGCGCCGCGTTCGGCGATGCGGCCTTCCTGCATGTGGATGCGCGCTTGCCCGATAGCCGCCCGGGCGCCCAGATACAGCAGGGTGATCAGCCGCTCCGGACTCGCGCCCAGGACCTGGGTTTCCAGGCCGATATCGGCGTAGGAGCGGACAGAGTGGGACCCTGTGGGACGGCGGGCGGCGTAAGTCATTAATGCATCTTCTACAGGTTATTTGCTCGATTTGTTCATCGCCGCAAATTGTTGGGTCAGGTAGTTGGCCGTGACGCTGGTCTGGGCAACAAATTTGTCCAATGCGACGAAGCGGGTGCGCATCTGGTCCATTTCCGCGTCACTCGAGGCCTTGGCGCGCTTTTGCTGGGCGTCCAGGTCGCTCATGGTCTTGTTCAGGCCGTCGGTGCGGGTCTTCAACGAGCCGTTGGTGCCCAGCACGTCCTTGAACGCGGCCTCGAAATTCTTGGCCAGGCCGTTGTCGCCCGACAGCAGTTTGGTGAGGTCGCCGGGGTTCTCGGCCAGGGCCTTGTCCAGCTTGGTCTGGTCCAGCTTCAACTGGCGCGTCTGCGGATCGGTGGTGATGCCCAGGTCGGCCAGGGAACGCACGGTGCCCTCGCCCAGCACCGCTTGCAGTGCGCTGGTCATCGACGACTGGATCGAGCGCGTGGTGCCGTCGCCGGTCAGCGGCTGGTTGGTGGCTGCCTTGGCGTCGAAGGCCGTCAGGTTCTTGATGGTCGACTGCAGTGCGTTGTAGTTCTTGACGAAGTCCTGGATGGCCTTGTTGGCGACGGACGTATCCGATTCCAGCTTCAGGGTGATCGGCTTGTCGGTCGGGGTCGTCTCGGTCAGGTTCAGCGTGACGCCGTCGATCGCCGTCGAAAGGCTGTTCGAGCCGCTCTTGACGGTGAGACCGTTGATGACCACTTCGGCGTCGACGGCCTTGGTCTGGGTCATGCCGGTAGTGGTGCCGTCGGCGGCGGTGCTGAAGCTCAGCACGTTCTTGAGCGACTGGTCGCCCGTCACCGTGATGTTCTTCACCGAGGCCTGCACGCCGGTGTCCTTGGCCGTCAGCATCAGGTAGTTGTTGCCGTTGCCGTCGTTGATGACCGTGGCGCGCAGGCCGGACTTGTCGTCGGCGTTGATGGCCTTGACGATGCCGTTCAGCGACGTATCGCCCTTCAGATCGACGGTGTGCTTGGTGCCGTTGGCCAGCTCGACTTCGAAGGAACCCGTGTCGCCGTTCTTGGCGGTACGGTCGGCCACTGCGCCCGATTGCAGGCTTTGGGCGCGTGCCAGGGTGTTCACGGCGATCGTGTATTGACCGGCCACGGCGCCCGGCTTGCCCGCAAGCGCGCCTTCGGCCGTGATGACGGCCGTCAAGGCGGTGCCGCCCGTGACGCTGCCCTTGATGGCGGACATCGTTTCGGGCTTGCCGAGCACGCCAGCCGATTTCTGCACGGCCTCCAGCGCGCTTTGCAGCTGCGCATAGGCATCGATGCGCGTTTTGTAGCTGGCCGCACGAGTCGTGTAGATCGAGAGCTTTTTATCCTCGGCGGCCTGCAGGTCCGACAGGATCTTTTCCAGGGGCAAGCCGGAAACCGAACCGAGGTTAGTGATAGAGGCCATGTGAAATTCCTTCCTAGCGATGCGATTCTGTCAAAAATAGGGTGCCGGCGATTGGCCGGGTAAGGGCATAAGGCGGGCCTAATTCGATGCTTCTGTCATCGAATGGCGCCAAAACGGGCACAGCAGAAAATATTCGGGGCCATATCAAGCCGTGGTTTTGATGCCATTTCCCTGCATGTTCACGATCATTTTGGCGATCTTGAGCAGGGCTTCACTGGGGATGGTGCGGATGACGTCCCCCGTATTGGCGTCCACCACCGACACCACCACCTGATGCACGTTCGGGTCGATCTCGAACTGCAACTGGGTCGACCACGCTTTCATCTGGTCATTGATCTCGTCCAGCGCTTTTTCCAGCGGCAGCTTCTGCGAGGTGGACTGCTCCGACGTGGCGGTGTCGCTGCCACTGCTGTTGCTGCTCGCCACGGGCGGGGTAACGGTGACGGATGGGTCTGCTACGACCGGCGTAGCGGCTACCGGCGCCGGAGCGAACGTAGCGGGGGCTATGGGGGATACGGCCATGATCACTCCAACGGCGAGGTGGGCGTCTCGGAGGAACGCGCTGTTTTCAGGGAATTCTCAGCTACGATAACGGCACCCTCGCAGGGAACTTTAGCCCCCTGCAAGGCCGGATGTTTCACGTGCTAAATAGTTCGGATCGGGCAATGAGTGTCAAGACGGCGCTGCGAGTCATAGAAATCATCGAAACCTACGCCCGGGAGAAGCGCGCACTGCCCCTGTCCGAGCTGGCCCGCCTGCTGGATGTGCCGGTGTCCAGTTGCCTGGCCCTGATCCGGACCCTGACCGGGCTCGGCTATCTGTATGAAACCGGGCGCCGCCAGGGGTATTACCCCACCGGGCGCCTGTTGGCGATGGCGCAGCGCATCGCCCGGGCCGATCCCGTGCTCGACCGCGTCTATCCCAGCCTGGTTGAATTAAGGGACGCAACCCGGGAAACCGTCGTGTTCGCCAAGCTGACGCAGGACGGCCGGGTGGTCTACCTGGATGTGCTGGATTCGCCGCATACGATCCGATACGCGCCTGTTGCAGGCGAGTTCAAGGACGTACACGCCAATTCGCTGGGAAAAGCGCTGATGTCGCTGTTGGACGACGCGGGGCGGGATGCGCTGCTGGGCGCCACGCCCCTGACACGCTACAACGAGCGCACGCTGGTCACGCGCGAGGCGATCCTGACTGACCTGGATCATTCGCGCCAGCGCGGCTGGTTCATGAACAGCGGTGAATCCATCGCGGATGTCGGCGCCATCGCCTGGCCCGTCACGCTGTCCGGTGAGCACTACGCGATCTCGGTCGGCGGCCCGATCTACCGGATCGAGCCGCACCAGGAAGAGTATGCCCGCATCCTGCGGGCGGCCTGCACGGGGCTGGAACAGCAGTCCTAGCTTCAATACGATTTCGGCAGCCCCAGCACCTTTTCCGCGATGAAGCACATGATCAGCTGCGGGCTGACCGGCGCGATGCGCGGAATGAAGCTTTCTCGCAGCAGCCGTTCCACGTGGTACTCCTTGGCATACCCCATGCCCCCCAGCGTCATCACCGCCGTCTGGCAGGCGTTGTAGCCGGCCTCGGCCGCCAGGTACTTGGCGGCGTTGGCCGCCGGGCCGCAGGGCTGGCCCGCGTCGTACAGGCTGGCCGCCTTGAACACCATCAGGTCGGCGGCTTCCAGCTGCATCCAGGCTTGCGCCAGCGGGTGCTGGATGCCCTGGTTCTGGCCGATGGGCCGGCCGAACACCGTGCGTTCGCCGGCGTACTTCACCGCCCGGTCCAGCGCGGCGCGGCCGATGCCCACGGCTTCGGCCGCGATCAGGATGCGTTCGGGGTTCAGCCCGTGCAGGATGTATTCAAAGCCGCGGCCCTCTTCGCCGATGCGGTCCGCCACCGGAATGCGCAGGCCGTCGATGAACAGCATGTTCGAGTCGACCGCCTTGCGGCCCATCTTCTCGATCTCGCGCACCTCGATCTTGTCGCGGTTCAAGTCCGTATAGAACAGCGACAGGCCCTGGGTCGGCTTGGCCACCTCGGACAGCGGGGTGGTGCGGGCCAGCAGCAGCATCTTGGTGGCGACCTGGGCGGTCGAGATCCAGATCTTGCGGCCGTGCACCACGTAGTCGTCGCCGTCGCGCACCGCGCGGGTGCTCAGCTTGGTGGTGTCCAGCCCGGCGTCCGGCTCCGTCACCGCGAAGCAGGCTTTTTCGCGGCCCGCGATCAGCGGCTCCAGCCAGCGGGCGCGCTGCTCGTCGCTGCCGAACACCACCACCGGATTCAGCCCGAAGATGTTCATGTGCACGGCGGATGCCCCGGTAAAGCCCGCGCCCGACGCCGCAATGGTCTGCATCATCAGGGCGGCCTCGGTCATGCCCAGGCCGGCGCCGCCGTATTCCTGCGGCATGGCGATGCCCAGCCAGCCGTCGCGTGCCAGGTCCGCATGCAGGGGTTCGGGAAAGCCGCCTTCGCGGTCGCGTTCCAGCCAGTAGTCGTCGGGGTAGCGGTCGCAGATGCGGGACACGGCGTCGCGCAGCGCCAATTGGTCGGGGGTGAATGCAAAGTCCATCAGTCGGTTCCGTCTTGGGTGATGCGGTGAGCGAACAGGGCGGCGATGCCGGCGTCGTCGTAGCCAGCTTCGGCCAGCACTTCGCGGCTGTGTTGGCCCAGCGTGGGGGCCGGGCGGCGCAGGGACGTGGGCGTGCCTTGATAGCGGCCCAGCGGGGCCGGGGTGCGCAGGCGGCCCTCGGTGGGGTGGTCCACGTCCTGCACGAAGCCGGTGGCGGTCAGGTGTTCGTCCTGCAGCAGGTCGTCCACCGTATAGAGCTGCGAGGCCGGGATGTCGGCCCGCGCCAGGTCCGCCAGCCAGGCCGTTGTCGCCCGCGTGCGGATCACGTCGGCGACAAAGGCGTACACCTCGCTGATGTGCGCCGCCCGTGCGCCGTGGGTGCAAAAACGCGGGTCGTCGGCCAGTTCGGGCTGGCCGATCAGGTCGAAGAAATTGCGCCAGTGCTTGTCGTTGTAGATCAGCAGGCACAGGTAGCCGTCGGCCGTGGCGTAGGGCCGGCGGTGCGGCGCCAGCAGCCGCGCATAGCCGGTGGGGCCCAGCGGCGGCTCGAAGGTGGCCCCGCCCAGGTGGTCGCCCAGCACCAGGTGCGCCATGCCTTCGAACATGGGAATCTCCACTGGCTGGCCTTGGCCGCTGGCGCGGGCGTGCAGCACCGCCGACACCAGCGCGATGCCCACGTGCAGCCCCACCGCGCGGTCGGCCAGCGTCAGCGGCGCATAGCGCGGCACGTCGCCGCTTTGCTGCGCCGACAGCGCGGCGATGCCGGTCTGCCCCTGGATCAGATCGTCATAGGCCGGGCGGCCGGCGTAGGGTCCGGCCTCGCCGAAGCCATAGGCGCCCAGGTAGACGATGCGCGGGTTGCGCGCCGCCACCGCTTCGTACGACAGGCCCAGCCTGGCCATGGCCTGGGGCCGGATGTTGTAGAGCAGGGCGTCGCAGCTCTCGGCCAGCCGCAGGCAGGCCTCGCGGCCTTCGGGCGTCTTCAGGTCCAGCACCACCGACCGCTTGTTGCGGTTCAGGTGCAGGTACAGATGTCCCATGCCCGGATTGCGCATGGGGCCGACGGCCCGCATGTTGTCCCCGGCCGGCGATTCCACCTTGATCACGTCGGCGCCCAGGTCGGCCAGCACCTGCGTGGCATAGGGGCCCATCACCACCGAACTCAGGTCCAGGATGCGCACGCCGGCCAAGGGGCCTGTGTCCGGGGTGGGGGGCGTCTGGGTGGCGTGCGTCATTGCTGCTCGATCCCCGCATCGCGAATCAGTTTGCCCCACAGGTCGCGCTGCTCGCCGACAAACTGGGCGAAGGCTTGCGGGGTGCTCGAAAAGGCGTCAAAGCCCAGGCCGGCCAGGCGCTTGCGCACGTCGGGCTTGGCCACCACCTGCTTGATGGCGTCGTTCAGCCTGGCCACTACCTCGGGCGGCATGCCGGCCGGCCCGAAGTAGCCGTTCCAGGAATTCAGGTCGAAATCCGGCACGCCCGATTCGGCCATGGACGGCAGGTCCGGCACGATGGCGCTGCGCTCGGCGGTGGAGACCGCCAGCGCGCGCAACTGGCCCGATTGCACGAACGGCAGGCCGGATGCCAGGTCGGTGAACATGAAATCCACCTGGCCGCCGACCACGTCGGTCAGGCCTTGCGGGGTGCCTTTGTAGGGCACGTGCAGGATGTCGATCTTGGCGCGATTGGCCAGCGTGGCGCCGGCCACGATGCCGGTGCTGTTGCCGCTGGCGTAGGTGATGCGGCCGGGATGCTGGCGCGCATCGGCCACCAGGTCCGCCACCGACTTCCAGGGGCGCTTGGGGTTCACGACCAGAATGAAAGGCAGGTTGCCACCGCGCGCGATCGGCGTGAAATCCTTGACCGGGTCATAGGGAATGTTCTTCATCAGCCAGGGGGCGGCCGAGTGCGAGGTATTGGTCGTGACGAACAGGGTGTAGCCGTCCGGCCGCGCCCGCGCCACATAGCTCGCCGCGATGGTGGCGTTGGCGCCGGGCTTGTTCTCCACCACCACCTGCTGCCCCAGGATGGTCGACAGCTCGGCGCCGAAGATGCGGCCGACGGCGTCGGTGCCCGAGCCGGCCGGGAAGGGCACGATCAGGGTGATGGGCTTGTTGGGGTAGTCCGTCGCCGCGTGTGCGGCGGGCTGGGCCAGCAGCGTGGCGCCGCTGGCGAGCAGGGCGGCAAATAGTCTTAGGGCTTGCATGGGGTTGTCTCCTGATGGGGATGCCGGGCGCGGCTCTGCGGCCGCTGCCTGGTTTTCTTGGGGGGTGGACGGGTTCGTTGCCGGTATCCGCGACGCCTCAGGCGCCGGCCGCGGCTGGCGGGAAATTCCGGATCACGCGGTCGGGCGACTCTTCGTAGGGCGGTGTGTAGATCACCAGCAGGCGGGCGGGCTCGTCACTGGTGACGGTGAACACGTGCGGGATGTCCGGCGGGAAATAGCAGCAGTCGCCCGGGCCCATGTCGGCCCATTCATCCGCCACCTGGGCACGGGCAGTGCCCGACAGCAGGTAACAGACCTGCTCGATGCCCGGATGGGCGTGCGGCAGCGCGCCCTTGCCCTTGTCGATCACGCCCAGCAGGACCTCCACGCCGCGCGCGCCCACCGTGTCCGGGCCGATCAGTCGGCGGTTCAGCGTACCGGTGTGGTTGGCGGGGTGGTAACCCGGAACGTCCGCTTCCCGCACCAGCCAGGCCGGGGTCTTGCGCTGCGTCATGTCTCTTCCTTTTGAGTTTTCATATGTGAATTTATTTTCACGTATGAAAAAAACATCGGCAAGCGATTTTTCCCGGGCGATACCGCTGCACTCCCTGGGGGATTAGGGAAAACACGGGCCGCGACTGTTAAAATTGCGGGCTGACTTCCTTTGCGACCCCGACATGCCTTCTGCCCGCACGCCCGACGCTTCCGCCACCCTGTCCGACTGGCTGCAATACCTGGAATCCATCCACGCCACGGCCATCGACATGGGACTGGAACGCGTCCGTGAGGTGGCTGCGCGCATGGATCTGGCGCTGTCGGGCGTGAAGTTCGTGGTGGGCGGCACCAACGGCAAGGGCTCCACCTGCGCCATGCTCGAAGCCATCCTGCTGGCCGCGGGCTACAAGGTCGGGCTGTACACGTCGCCCCACCTCATCGATTTCAACGAGCGCGCCCGCGTCAACGGCCAGATCGCCACCGATGCGGCGCTGATCGAGCAGTTCGTCGCCGTCGAAGCCGCGCGCGGCGAAACCTCGCTGACGTACTTCGAATTCACCTCCCTGGCCATCCTGCGTCTCTTTGCCCAGTCGCGCCTGGACGCCGTGGTGCTCGAAGTCGGCCTGGGCGGCCGCCTGGACGCCGTCAACATCATCGACGCCGACTGTTCCGTCGTCACCAGCGTCGACCTGGACCACACCGATTGGCTGGGCGACACCCGCGAAAAGATCGGCTTCGAAAAAGCCCACATCTACCGCGCCGGCCGGCCCGCCATCTGCAGCGACCCGGTGCCGCCGCAGTCGCTGCTGGACCACGTCGAGACCATCGGCGCCGACCTCTGGCTGTTCGGCCGCGACTTCAACTATTCCGGCGACCGCCAGCAGTGGGCCTATGGCGGACGTGAACAGCGCCGCGGTGCGCTGGCGTACCCGGCGCTGCGCGGCGCCAACCAGCTGCTGAACGCCTCGGCGGCGCTCGCCGCGCTGGAATCCGTGCGCGACCGCCTGCCGGTGCCCGCGCAGGCCGTGCGCCAGGGCCTCTTGCAGGCGTCACTGCCAGGCCGCTTCCAGATCCTGCCTGGCCAACCCACCATCATCCTGGACGTCGCCCATAACCCGCACGCCGCCGCCGTGCTGGCGCAGAACCTGGACAACATGGGTTTCCATCCCTACACCTACGCGGTGTTCGGCATGCTCAACGACAAGGACCTGGCCGGCGTCGTGGCCAAGCTGGGCGCACGCATCGATCACTGGTTCTGCGCGGGCCTGCCCGGCCCGCGCGGGGGCAGCGGTCAAGCCCTGGCCGACCAGGTCGCCGCCGCCTTGCCTGCCGCGCCCGCTGCAGGGCAGGCGCCGGGCGTGTCCGCCTTCCCGGACCCCGCGCAAGCCTTTGCCGCGGCGCGCGAACGGGCGGGCGAGAATGATAGAATCGTGGTGTTTGGCTCGTTTCTCACCGTGGCCTCGGTTTTGCAGTCGCTGGGCCGCAAGGCGTAAGCAAAAAACACGTAGGCAAGGAATTCTCTCCCATGGGTTTTTTCAATCGCAAAGATCCTGCCGACCAGGCGCAGCCCTCCAAACGGGCGGCGGTGCCTAGCGAGGTCCAGGCGGCGGAACTGCGCGGACGCGCTCGGCGCAGACTGGCAGGCGCCATCGCGCTGGTGCTGGCGGCCGTCATCATCCTGCCCATGGTGCTGGATTCCCAGCCCGTCCCCGTTGCCGACAACATCCCCATCAGGGTGCCGGAACGCAATACGCCGTTCCAGCCGCAGGTGAGCGAACCCCAGGCCGGCGTGGCCACCCCCACGCCCGCGGCGCAGGGCACCGCGCCCAACGAGCCGCCCAGCATTCCCACGCCCCCGCCGGTCACGTCGGCACAGCCGCAGACCGCCACGCCGCCGGCGACCACCCCGCCGGCCACGACGCCGCCTGTTGCCACGCCGCCGGCCGCCACGCCGCCGCGCACGGCCCAGACCCCGCCGCCCAAGCCGGAAACCAAGCCCGAGCCCAAGCCGGCCACGCCCAAGCCTGAAACCCGTTCCGACGACGGTGCCCGCGCGCTGGCGCTGCTGGAAGGGCGCTCCGCGCCCGCCGCTGCCACGCCCGCGCCCAAGCCGGCGGCCGCCAAGGGCAATTTCGTGCTGCAGATCGCCGCCTACACCACGTCCGAAGACGCCCAGTCGCGCCGCGCCAAGCTGCACCAGGCCGGTGTCACCAACGCATTCGTCGAGCAGGCTTCCATCGGAGGCAAGCAGCAGTACCGTCTGCGCGTGGGGCCGTTCCCCTCGCGCGAGGCGGCGCAGGCGGCCCAGGCGCGGTTGCGCACCCTGGGCTATGACAACGGTTTCATTGCCGCCGCCCAGTAGTGACCGGTTTCGACTTCGTCGTGCTGGCCATCCTGGCGGTATCGGGTGTGCTGGGCCTGGTGCGCGGCCTGCTCAAAGAGGTGCTGTCGCTGGTCGCCTATCTGCTGGCCTTCGTGGCCGCGATATGGTGGGGCCCCACGGTCTATACCTGGCTGGAGCCCTATATTGAAACGACGCTGCTGCGCATGGGTGTCTCGTACGCGGTGGTTTTCATTATCGTGCTGCTCGGCGTGGGGTTGGTCAACATGACGCTTGCCGCCTTGATCCGCAGCACCGGACTGGGCCCGGCCGACCACGGCCTGGGCGGCATGTTCGGTCTTGCCCGGGGTCTCTTGATCGTGCTGGCGCTGGTCGCCGCCGCCGGCTATACGCCGTTGCCCCAAGAGCCCTGGTGGCAGGACGCCATGTTTTCGCATTCGGCCATCGAGGCCATCAAACATATCAAGACGTGGCTGCCGCCGTCCCTGGCGACTTGGCTGCCGTATTGATTAGCTTTACATCAACCAGGAAATGTCACCATGTGTGGAATCGTAGGGGTCATCGGGCGCGGGCCGGTCAACCAGCTGCTCTATGACAGCTTGCTGCTGTTGCAGCATCGCGGGCAGGACGCCGCGGGCATTGCGACGTCGCAAGGCAACCAGTTCAATATGTACAAGGCCCACGGCCTGGTGCGCGACGTATTCCGCACGCGCAACATGCGCGCCTTGCCGGGCACGTCCGGCGTGGGCCAGGTGCGCTATCCCACCGCCGGCTCCAGCGCCAGCGAAGAAGAAGCGCAGCCGTTCTACGTCAACGCCCCGTTCGGCATCATGTTTGCCCACAACGGCAACCTGACCAACTGGCGCGAACTGCGCGAATCGCTCTACCGCGTCGACCGCCGCCACATCAACACCAACTCCGACTCCGAAGTCCTGCTGAACGTGCTGGCGCACGAGCTGCAATCCTCGGCCAACGGCGTGTCGCTCGATGACGACGCGATCTTCCGCGCCGTCTCGGCCGTGCACAAGCGCGTGCGCGGCGCCTACGCTGTGGTCGCGCAGATTTCCGGCTATGGCTTGCTGGCCTTCCGCGATCCCAACGGCATTCGTCCGCTGTGCATCGGCCGCCAGGAAACCGACGAAGGCGTCGAATGGATGGTGGCATCCGAATCCGTGGCCCTGGAAGGCAGCGGTTTTGCCTTCGTGCGCGACGTCGAGCCGGGCGAAGCCGTGTTCGTCGACCTGGACGGCCGCTTCGTCAGCCGCCAGTGCGCCGACAACCCCCAGCTCGTGCCCTGCATCTTCGAATACGTCTACTTCGCGCGTCCCGATTCCCTGATCGACGGCGTGTCGGTGTACGACGCGCGCCTGCGCATGGGCGAATACCTGGCCGACAAGGTTGCCCGCAACATGCGCCTGGGCGATATCGACGTGGTCATGCCCATTCCTGATTCCTCGCGCCCGGCCGCCATGCAGCTGGCCGCGCGCCTGAACCTGGACTACCGCGAAGGTCTCATCAAGAACCGCTACGTGGGTCGCACCTTCATCATGCCGGGCCAGGCCGTGCGCCGTAAGTCGGTGCGCCAGAAGCTCAATGCCATCGGCATGGAATTCAAGGGCAAGAACGTGCTGCTGGTGGACGATTCCATCGTGCGCGGCACCACCAGCCGTGAAATCGTCGACATGGCGCGCGCCGCCGGTGCCAACAAGGTGTACTTCGCCTCGGCCGCGCCTCCGGTGCGTTTCCCCAACGTCTACGGCATCGACATGCCCACGCAGAGCGAGCTCATCGCCACCGGCCGCAGCGACGAGGAAATCGCCCGTGCCATCGGCGCCGACAGCCTGGTCTACCAAGACTTGCACGACATGCAGCAGGCCGTGCGGGACATCAATCCCAAGCTGTCGCGCTTCGAAGCCTCGTGCTTCGACGGCGAATACATCACCGGCGACATCACCGCGGAATACCTGGCTCGCCTGGGCCAGTCGCGTGCGGAGCCCGGCGAAGACGAAGGCGCCAGCGGCCTGCAATTCAACATGGGCTACGCCGCCAACGACGCCTGATTGCGGATCTTGCTTCGGCATGCAAATCGCCGCCCCTCGGGGCGGCGATTTTTTTGGGCCGCATGGCCTCACGCCTGGGCGTTGACGTCCCAGAGCGGCTGGCGGGTGGCCTCAAGATGGGTCAGGTACAGCCGCAGGTCGAACTCGTACTGGTGGTACTGCGGTTCCATCAACTGGCACAGGTTGTAGAAGGCCTTGTTGTGGTCCTTTTCCTTCAGGTGGGCCAGTTCGTGCACCGTGATCATCTTCAGGAATGGCTCGGGCACGGCCTTGAACAGCGTGGCCACGCGGATCTCGTGCTTGGCCTTGAGCTTGCCGCCCTGCACGCGCGAGATATAGGTGTGCTGGCCCAGCGCGTGCTGGATCACGTGGATCTTGCTGTCGAACGCGATCTTGCTGAGCGGCGCGCCGTTGCGGATATAGGTGTTCTTCAGGTCCACCACATAGTCGTAGAGCGCCCGGTCGGTGCGCACGTCGTGTGCGCCGCCGGGATAGCGGGCCAAGAGCGCCGGCCCCAGCTTGCCTTGGTCGAGCAGGGTGCGGGCCTGCGCCAGCAACGATTCGGGGTAACCGGTCAGGTACTTCAAAGGGCGCCCGGCCGGCCGCGTCCAAACACGACGGGCAACGCCATGAAGAACAGGATCACGAACAGCGCCAGGCTCCACAGGGCATATTCGATGCCCAGCACCGGCACCACGGCGTCCATGCAGGTGGCGTAGATGCCGAACAGCCAGGGCACGCTGCCGTCCAGGCCGATGCCGGTCATGAAGCGGTCGGCGAAGGTCTGGTCGCACGACAGCATCTTGGCGGCCACGCTGTACTGGTACCACGCCGCGGCCACGCCGGTGGCGGCCAGCAGCGCCGCCAGGCCGCCGCAGACGCGGGTCAGCACACGGCCGCCGCCAAAACCGCCCACCAGGGCAATGACGCCGATCACCAGGTAGATCAGGCGCTGCATCACGCACCAGGCGCAGGGCGGCATGTCGAAGGCATACTGGGAAATCAGGGCAATGCCCACGGCGCCGAAACAGAAGAGGGCGATCAGGCGAAGCAGGCGTTCTGAGCGGGAAGTCATGGTGATTCTGCGTTAAGGGTTCAAAAGGTAAGCCCCGGTCGCGGCAGCCCGAGTCGGGTGCGGCGCGCCGGGACGGCGGATCAGGCAGGCTTAGGCCTTGGGAATCGGAATTGGTTGCATGCCTTGCTGCAGCACGCCCAGCAGCAGTTCGCGCGAGCCTTCCCAGAAGATCTGTACGCCCAGGCACAGCATGATGAAGGCCGACATGCGCATGAACACCGCGGTGCCATTGTCGCCCAGCCGGTGCAGCATCTGCGCCGCAAAGCGCAGGCAGACGTATAGCGTGAGCGACACGACGATGATGCCGGGAATCGATCCGCCCAGCCGCAGCAGGCTCAGCACGTGGTTCTGGTCGCGCAGCGACACGCCCACGGTGATGGCCGCCGCGATCGAGCCGGGGCCGCAGCTGATGGGAAAGGTCAGCGGATAGAACGCTCGCGCCTTGGCCATTTCAGGGGTGAAGGATTCGGCCATGCGCGCCACCCGCTCGGTGTCGGCGTCGGGCGAATTGACCAGACGCCAGGCGCTGGCGATGACCAGCAGGCCGCCGCCCACCCGCACGATCGACAGCGAGATGCCGAAAAAGCTCAGCAGCACGTTGCCGGCCACCATGGCCACGATCAGCATCAGTCCGACATTCACGGCAACCCGCTTGGCCAGCACCGTGCGGGTGGCCGAAGACGCGCCTTCGGTCAGCGACAGGAAGATGGGGGCGATTGCCGGCGGATTCAGGAATGGCAACAAGGTCGCCAGCGCGAAAAAGAAGCTGGTACCCAGGACACGCAAGTATTCGTTGAGCTCCATCGCAGGGCATCGCCAAGCCGAAAACCGGATTGTATGCGGTCAGCGGCGCGCTGGCGATGTGGGAAGGGGGGGGGGGGCGCCGGCTCGCATGCCGCCACGGGCGGGCGGCATGCGGGCCGTGGCCGTCAGGCCGCCTGCTGGCGCGCGTCGTCGCCGGCCAAGGCGTCCAGGATGTCGCGTTCGAACTGCATCTGGCTGCGCGGGCGGGCCAGCGCCGAGCCGTCGACGATGAACACGTCTTCGACCCGGTCGCCCAGCGTCATGATCTTGGCCATCAGCAGGTTCACCTCGTGCTGCGCGAACACGCGCGCCAGCGCGTGCAGCAGGCCGGGGCGGTCGGTCGCGGTGACCGACAGGCGCCACGACGTGCTGCGTTCGTCAGGCTGCAGTTCGGCTTGCGGCATGATGGGGAACACCCGCGACATGCGCGACTGGCGCCCGCGCCCGTAATAGCCGCCGCGGCTGGGCTGTGCCTGGGCCGCGCGGGGGTCCTTCAGGCGTTCGGCCAGTTCATGCTCGACCAGCGTGGCCTGTGCCCGCAGGTCGCTGGCGCCTTCGGGCAGCAGCACGATGAAGCTGTCCAGCGCCCAGCCATGGCGGGTGGTGTGGATGCGGGCGTCCTGCACCGACAGCGACTTGGCGTCGAAATAGCCGCAGATGGCCACGAACAGGTCCGGCACGTCGCGGGTGTACACCATGATCTGCAGGCCTTCGCCCTGTTCGGTGGGGCGGGCGCGCACCACGGCCTGGGCGGGCGCCACCTGGTGGTACAGGTGGCGGGTGTGCCAGGCGATGTCCGAGGCGTCGTGACGCAGGAAGTACGCCACGTCCAGCTGGTTCCAGAAGGCTTCGCGGGCATCGTCGCGCAGGCCGGCCAGGCGCGTCAGGCGGGCGGCTTCTTCCTTGCGTTCGGTCAGCACCGTGTGGGCATCGGCGTGGGCGCCGCCCAGGGCGGCCAGCGTCAGCTTGTACAGGTCTTCGAGCAGCTTGCCCTTCCAGGCGTTCCAGACCTTGGGGCTGGTGCCGCGGATGTCGGCCACGGTCAGCAGGTACAGCGCGGTCAGGTGGCGCTCGTCCTTCACGGTGGCGGCGAAGTCCTGGATGACCGCCGGGTCGGACAGGTCGCGCTTTTGCGCCACGGCCGACATGAGCAGGTGCTGGCGCACCAGGAATTCCACCAGCCGGGTGTCTTCGGGCTCCATGCCGTGGTCTTGCGCGAACTTGCGCACTTCGCGCGCGCCCAGTTCGGAATGGTCGCCGCCGCGGCCCTTGGCAATGTCGTGGAACAGCGCCGCCACGTACAGCAACCAATGACGGTCCAGCCCGGCGATCAACTGGCTGGCCAGCGGATATTCCTGGGCGTGCTCGGGCATGGTGAAGCGGCGCAGGTTGCGCACCACGGCCAGCGTGTGCTGGTCCACCGTGTAGGCATGGAACAGGTCGTGCTGCATCTGGCCGACGATGCGCCGGAACACCGGCAGGTAGCGCGGCAGGATGTTCAGCATGGTCATGCGGCGCAGCTCGTGCACGATGCCGCGCGGCTGCTGCAGGATCTGCAGGAACAGCTTGCGGTTGACCGGGTTGCGGCGGAATTGCGCGTCGATGCGGTGGCGCGAATGCCAGATGGCGCGCAGCGTGCGCGCCGACATGCCGGTCAGCTCGGGGTGTTGCTGCATCACCAGGAAGGCGCGCAGCAAGAGCGTCGGGTTGCGCTCGAAGCCGTCGTCGCGAATGATATCCAGGCGGTCGCGCAGGTTGCGGAAATCGTCGTCGATGTCGCGCGCATCGCTGTCAGGACGGGGAAACAGGCGCTCTTCGATGTTCTGCACCAGGATGCCGTTCAACTGCGTCACCAGGCGCGCGGCCCAGTAATAGCGCTGCATCAGCAGTTCGCTGCCGCGCCGCGTGGCGGTGGCGTGGATGCCATAGACCTCGGCCAGCGCGGGTTGCAGGTCGAACAGCACGCGGTCTTCGCGGCGGTTCGACAGCAGGTGCAGCTCGATGCGCAGGCGCTTGAAGGCCTGTTCCGCCTTGCGCAGGTCGCGCGCCTCGGACGAGGTCAGCAGGCCGGCCTGGGCCACTGCGCGCCAGTTGTTGCCGAAACCGGCCGCCCGCGCCATCCACAGGATGACCTGCAGGTCGCGCAAGCCCCCGGGCGATTCCTTGCAGTTCGGCTCCAGCGCGTAGGGCGTGTCGTGGTAGCGGGCGTGGCGCTGCTGCATTTCGACCCGCTTGGCGCGGAAAAACGCACGCGGGTCCAGCCGCGACTTGGTGGCCGCGTCGAATTTCTTCATGAGCGCGCGGCTGCCCGCCAGCCAGCGCGATTCCAGCAGCGCGGTCTCGACGGTGATGTCGGCGTCGGCCTCGCGTTCGCAGTCTTCGATGGTGCGCACGCTGTGGCCGGGTTCCAGCCCCAGGTCCCACAGCGCGGCGACCAGGCGTTCGATGGCCGATTCGTCGTCGGTGGTGGGGGCGTGGGGCAGCAGGATCAGCAGATCCACGTCCGAGTGCGGATAAAGCTCGCCGCGGCCATAGCCGCCCACCGCTGCCAGGGTGGCGCCCGCCGGCAGCGGGCAGTGCTTGATCAGGTCGCGCAGCGCCGCATCGACGATGCGGCGCAGGTCGCCCAGCAGCGTGTCGGGACGCTCGTGTTCACGGAACTGCGCCACGGCGGCACGCCGGGATTCCTGGATGCGTTCGCGCAGGGCAGTGAGAATTTCGGCGGTCATGGTGGCAAGCCGCCCGGTCAGACGGCGGGAATGACGATGGGCTCGGTAATGAAGGCGGGCGGCTGGGGCATGCCGGGCGACAAGGTCAGCACTTCGTAGCCCGTGTCGGTGACGCAGACAGCATGCTCCCATTGGGCGGACAGGCTGTGGTCGCGGGTCACGACCGTCCAGCCGTCGGACAGCTGGCGGATCTCGCGGCGGCCGGCGTTGATCATCGGCTCAATGGTGAACAGCATGCCCGTCACCAATTTCACGCCCGTGCCCGGCTTGCCGTAGTGCAGCACCTGCGGGTCTTCATGGAAGCGCTGGCCGATGCCGTGGCCGCAGAATTCGCGCACGACCGAAAAGCCGTTGGCCTCGGCGTGCTTCTGGATGGCGTTGCCGACGTCGCCCAATGTGGCCCCGTTTTTCACCTGCTGGATGCCTTTCCACATGCATTCGAAGGTGATGTCGGTCAGGCGGCGCGACAGGATCGACTGCTCGCCCACGGCGTACATGCGGCTGGTGTCGCCAAACCAGCCATCCTTGATGATGGTGACGTCGATATTGAGCGAGTCCCCATTTTTCAGTGCCTTGTCGCCAGGGATGCCATGGCACACCTGATGGTTGACCGAGGTACAGATGGCGCCGGGGAAGGGGGGGTATCCGGGGGGCGCGTAGCCCACCGTGGCCGACTTCACTTTCAGTTCGTCGGTCAGGTATTCCAGGCACAGGCGGTCCAGTTCGCCCGTGGTGACGCCAGGCTTGACGAAGGGGGTGATGAAGTCGAGGACTTTGGCGGCGTCCTGGCAGGCGGCGCGCATCTTGGCCAGCTCGGCCGGAGTAGTAATGGTGCCCATGTGGTAACTGGCGGATCTCGCTTGAATGTCTGCTTGAAAGAATAGTAGAATTATAGGCTTCCCTAAAATTTTGGGGAGCAATCTGGGTAGCGGCAAGAGCCCGCCCGGCAAGTGCCAGGGCAAGATGCACCTGGGCAAATTTCGATCTTTCTTTGATTTTCACCTGTCTGCTGATCACCAGCGAGATCGGTGGCAAGCCTGGATTTTTACCGCAAGCGAAGGTTGCGATACGAATTCGGTCAGGCCGCCAGGTTCCTGGAGATGGGCGGGGCAGGTGCAAAGCAGGGGGCGCGCGAAATTGTCTGGATGCGAAAGCCGGCAGATGCTGGGCACGGCGTGTTCGCAAACCCGGGTCGTGTTTTCGAGCGGCGATGCAGGTTCGGTGTGGGTGCCGGCTTAAGTTCTTGGAAACGTTGGCTTTTTGCCTGCGGTTCTTGAAGAAATGCCCCGGCGGCTGATGCGCGGTCTGGCTGAAAAGGCCAGGGCGCGAAGAGCTGGATGTCGCTGCCAACAAAACAGGTCCGGGCGCGCCTTGAAGAAACTGCCAGGAATCTCCTGGCGGGTCGGAAAGCGCAATGCAGGCATGTGGTGCAAGGTTCTCCGTCGTGGCGGCCGTCTGGGTTTATCGCGGCAGCGTAGTAGAAGGCGTGAAACAGGCGGCGTCGCAAGGCGCATCTGGCCACGCCGTAGTATTGCGGCAGTGATCGGCCGGCCCGGTTAAAATATTGTCCATCCCGCAGGTGCGGGAAATCGCGCGCAACACCACCCAGGGTGTCAGCCACAGGCTGATGCAGGTGCGGCGCAAGAAATCAACCCTTGGAGAAAGTTATGTCTTTGATGCGCGAAATGCTGGAAGCGGGTGTCCACTTTGGTCACCAGACCCGCTACTGGAACCCCAAGATGGCCCCTTACATCTTCGGCCATCGCAACAAGATTCACATCATCAACCTGGAAAAGACGGTTGATAAGTACCAGGAAGCCACCAAGTTCGTGAAGCAGCTGGCTGCTCGCGGCGGCAACATCCTGTTCGTCGGCACCAAGCGCGCTGCTCGTGAGCTGGTCGCTTCCGAAGCCGCCCGTTGCGGCATGCCCTTCGTCGACGCCCGCTGGCTCGGCGGCATGCTGACCAACTTCAAGACGGTCAAGACCTCGGTCAAGCGCCTGAAGGACATGGAAGCCGTCGTCGCCGAAGGCGGCGCCGAGCGCATGATCAAGAAGGAAGGCCTGCTGTTCCAGCGCGAACTGGAAAAGCTGAACAAGTCGATCGGCGGCATCAAGGACATGAACGGTCTGCCCGATGCCATGTTCGTCATCGACGTCGGCTACCACAAGATTGCCATCGCCGAAGCCAAGACGCTGGGCATCCCCGTCGTCGCCGTGGTTGATACCAACCACTCGCCCGACGGCATCGACTACGTCATCCCCGGCAACGACGACTCGGCCAAGGCCATCGCGCTGTACGCCAAGGGCATCGCCGACGCCGTGCTGGAAGGCCGCGAACAGAACCTGAACGGTCTGGTCGAAGAAATCGGTGAAGGTCAGGAAGAGTTCGTCGAAGTGCAGGACAACCAGGCCTAAGCCTGCTGTCATGTCCGGCGGTTAGTGTCTGGGGGCGGCCCGTTAATCCGGTACGCCCCCGCCTCGCCGGCTATGCGAAGGTGGGCTCCCATCTTCCCGATCCGCCACCCGCGGACGTCCCATCGAATCACACCATTGCCCCGGCCCGCCGGGGCATGTCTTAGCAAAATTTGGAGCTAACATGGCTGAAATTACCGCCGCCCTGGTCAAGGAACTGCGCGAAAAGACCGATGCGCCCATGATGGAGTGCAAGAAGGCCTTGACGGAAGCCGAAGGCGACCTGGCTCGTGCCGAGGAAATCCTGCGCGTCAAGCTGGGCAACAAGGCCAGCAAGGCTGCCGCTCGCGTCACCGCCGAGGGCCTGATCGGCCTGTTCATTTCCGCCGACGCCAAGAAGGGCGCCGTCATCGAAGTGAACTGCGAAACCGACTTCGTCGCCAAGAACGACGACTTCGTCGGCTTCGTGAACAAGCTGGCCGAACTGGTCGCCACGCAGAACCCGGCCGACGTGGCCGCGCTGTCGGCGCTGCCCTACGGCGAAGGCACCATCGAATCGACCCGCACCGCCCTGATCGGCAAGATCGGTGAAAACATCTCGATCCGCCGCTTCGAGCGCATCGAGACCCCGAACGCGCTGGCCAGCTACGTGCACGGCGGCAAGATCGGCGTGCTGGTGGAATACGCCGGTGCCGAAGAAGTCGGCAAGGACCTGGCGATGCACATCGCTGCGACCAAGCCCAAGGCCCTGAACGCCGACGGCGTCAATCCGGCCGACATCGCCGCCGAGCGCTCGGTCGCCGAGCAGAAGGCTGCTGAATCGGGCAAGCCGGCTGACATCGTCGCCAAGATGGTCGACGGTTCGGTTGCCAAGTTCCTGAAGGAAGTCACCCTGCTGTCGCAACCGTTCGTCAAGGACGACAAGCACACGGTCGAGCAGATGCTCAAGGCCAAGGGCGCTTCGATCAGCAAGTTCGTGCTGTTCGTCGTCGGCGAAGGTATCGAGAAGAAGACCAGCGACTTCGCCGCTGAGGTTGCCGCCGCCGCCGCCGGCCGCGCCTGACCCCAGGGTAGTGCTCAGGAGGCCGGCGCTAGATTATTCTAGACCGGCCTTTTTTCAGCGCCGCGCCGCCCCAAGGTGCACGTCACCTCAGGGCAGCCAGCCCGCCCGGCGGGTGCGGCGTGGGGGATTTCCCCCTTCTTGTCTTAAACTTTCGTCGGATTGTTCTTCGGGATATCACCTATGAGCAGCAGATCATACAAACGGGTTCTTCTCAAACTTTCCGGCGAGGCGCTGATGGGCGATGATGCATTCGGCATCAATCGCGCCACCATCGTCCGCATGACCGATGAGATCGCCGAAGTCGCCGCCACCGGCGTCGAACTCGCCATCGTCATCGGCGGGGGCAACATCTTCCGTGGCGTCGCCCCGGGTGCGCAGGGCATGGACCGCGCAACCGCCGACTACATGGGCATGATGGCCACCATCATGAACGCGCTTGCCTTGCAGGACGCGCTCAAGCACAAGGGTATCGACACCCGCGTGCAGTCGGCCCTGAACATCGACCAGGTCGTCGAACCCTACATTCGTCCCAAGGCCCTGCGTTACCTCGAAGAAGGCAAGGTCGTCATCTTCGCCGCGGGCACGGGCAACCCGTTCTTCACGACCGATACCGCGGCCGCCCTGCGCGGTGCCGAGATCGGCGCGGAGATCGTGCTGAAGGCCACCAAGGTCGACGGCATCTACAGCGCGGATCCCAACAAGGATCCTTCCGCCACGCGCTATGCGCGCATCAGCTTCGACGAGGCGATTGTCCGTCGCCTGGAAATCATGGACGCCACCGCCTTTGCGCTGTGCCGCGACCAGAAGCTGCCGATCAAGGTGTTTTCGATCAATAAGTCGGGCGCGCTCAAGCGCGTCGTCAGCGGCGAAGACGAAGGCACGTTGGTACACGTTTAAAGAAAAGGAAAATCCATGAGCGCCGCAGAAATCCGCAAATCCGCCGAAGCCAGGATGGCCAAGTCGCTTGACACGCTCAAGGCCAACCTGGGCAAGATCCGCACGGGTCGCGCCCACACCGGCATCCTGGATCACGTGCAGGTCGAGTATTACGGTTCGCCCGTGCCGGTTGGCCAGGTCGCCAACGTCAACCTCGTGGACGCCCGCACCCTCAGCGTGCAGCCCTACGAAAAGCACATGGCCGGCCCGATCGAAAAGGCCATCCGTGAATCGGACCTGGGCCTGAACCCCATCTCGATGGGCGACAACATCCGCGTGCCGATGCCTGCCCTGACCGAAGAGCGCCGCCGCGACCTGACCAAGGTCGTGCGCAGCGAAGGCGAAGACGCCAAGATCGCCGTGCGCAACCTGCGCCGTGAAGCCAACGATTCGCTCAAGAAGCTGGTCAAGGACAAGGAAATCTCCGAGGACGACGAGCGTCGCGCCCAGGACGACATCCAGAAGCTGACCGACCGCAACGTGGTCGAGATCGACAAGATGGTCGTCCAGAAAGAAGCGGAAATCATGACCGTATAATCCTTGGCATCGCCGTGGTTGGCCCGACGGCCTGCCGCGACACCAGGATTCTTGCCTTCGCGCCGTCCCATTCATCGCCTCGCAGCGCTCGCTCGAGCGCGGTGGCTGGACGGCGCGGGTTTTTCCCCCGTATTTCCACCCCCAGATCCATGGCAACCAGTTCTACCCAGGCGGTTCCCGACATCCGCGACATCCCGGAGCACGTGGCCATCATCATGGATGGCAACGGCAGATGGGCGACGCGGCGGTTGTTGCCGCGTACGGCGGGGCATGCCAAGGGCGTGCAGGCCGTGCGGCGCGTGGTCGAGGCCTGCGGCCGCGCCGGGGTGCGCTACCTGACCCTGTTCGCCTTCAGTTCCGAGAACTGGCGCCGTCCGGCCGAAGAAGTCTCACTGCTGATGCGCCTGTTCGTGCAGGCGCTGGAGCGTGAAATCGGCAAGCTCGAAGAGCAGGGCGTGCGTCTGCACGTCATCGGCGACCTGACCGCTTTCGAGCCTCGGCTGCAAGAGCTGATCTTCGCGGCCCAGGCCCGTACCGCCCACAACGATCGCCTGCACCTGACGGTGGCGGCCAACTACGGCGGCCGCTGGGACATCCTGCAGGCCACCCGCGCCATGCTGGCCGCCGAACCCGGCCTGGCCGAGCAGCCCCACCTGGTTGACGAAGAGCGCCTGGCGCGCCACCTTTCCATGGCCTGGGCGCCCGAACCCGACCTGTTCATCCGCACGGGTGGCGAACAACGCATCTCGAATTTCCTGATCTGGCAGATGGCGTACGCGGAGTTCTATTTCACCGACCGTTACTGGCCCGACTTCGGTGCGGATGAGCTGCGCGAGGCCTTTGAGTGGTACAAGACGCGCGAGCGCCGTTTCGGCCGCACCAGCGCCCAGCTCGCCGAGGGCGGCGCAAAATAAAGCGGCTGGGTCCGCTCGCGGCGATCCGCCAGCGGCAGCCCTGAGTCGACCCCGAGGAGACCGTCTTATGTTGGGCCAGCGTATCGTTACCGCCGTCATCCTGCTCGCCATCCTGGCCGCCGCGATGATCAGCGCAAATCCCTGGTGGTTCGTGGCCCTGCTGGCGCTGGCCGCCGCCTGCGCCAACTGGGAATGGCTGCGCCTGACGCTGCCCCAGCCGCCTGCGTCGATCATCGCGGTCGGCATTCCCGTCCTGCTGTTCGCGGCCATGCTGGCCCTGGCGTCGGCCTGGCTCGCGGGCCATCGCAGCGGCCTGGCCGATCCCGCCTGGATCTTGCGTTACCTGACGCCCGCTGTCGCCGCGGTCTGGCTGATCGGGGCGGTGGTGGCGGTGGTTCGGGGGCGTGCCGATGCGCCGCCCGCCAGCCTGGGATGGTCCGTGTTTTCGGTGCCCGCCGCCTTCGTCGCCTGGGTGGTGCTGGCGCAGCTGTTCATGGCGCGTGGCGCCGTTTTCGTGGTGTCGCTGCTGGCCCTGGTATGGGTGGCGGACATCGCGGCCTATTTTGCGGGCCGCGCGTTCGGCAAGCGTAAACTGGCGCCTCGCGTCAGTCCGGGCAAGACCATCGCCGGCGCGGTCGCCGGCGTGCTGGGCGCGGTTGTCTGGATCGGCCTGTCCAGCCTGTGGGATGGCACGTTCGGCCATGCCCTGGTGGCGCGCTGGTCGTTCTGGCTGGCCTTGCCCATTGCCGCGCTGCTGGGCGTGCTGTCCATTGTCGGGGACCTGTTCGAGTCGCTGCTCAAGCGCCGTGCGGGCCGCAAGGATTCCAGCACGCTTCTGCCCGGCCACGGCGGGGTCTATGATCGCATCGACGCGATCCTGCCCGTCGCGCCATTCGCGCTACTTTTGTCTGGAGTCTTGTTTTGACGGCTTTTCAACGCGTCGTCGTGCTGGGGTCGACCGGCTCGATCGGCGAAAGCACGCTGGATGTGATTGCCCGGCACCCCGACCGCCTGGCGGTCTATGCCTTGTCCGCCTATAGCCGCATGCAGCGGCTCGCCGAGCAGGCGCTGGCCAGTCGCGCCGCCGTGGTGGTGGTGCCGGACGATCAGGCCCGCAAGCAGTTCATCGCCGCCTGGCCCGCAGGCCAGGTCATGCCGGACATTCGCGTGGGGGCGCAGGCGCTGGCGGACACGGCAGCGGACCCACAGTGCGATTCCGTCATGGCGGCCATCGTGGGTGCCGCGGGCCTGCCCGCCGCCCTGGCAGCCGCCCGTGCAGGCAAGCGGGTGCTGCTGGCCAACAAAGAAGCCCTGGTGGCCGCGGGCTCGCTGTTCATGCGGGCCATACGCGATAACGGCGCTGAATTGCTGCCTATCGACAGCGAACATAACGCCATTTTCCAATGCATGCCGCACGCTGGCCGGGCAGGGGCGCCTGATGCGCCGGCGCCCGGCGTGCGCCGTCTGCTGCTGACTGCCTCCGGCGGTCCGTTCCGCGGTCGCGACCTTGAAGACCTGCACGAGGTCACCCCGGAACAAGCCTGCGCCCACCCCAACTGGAGCATGGGCCGCAAGATCTCGGTCGATTCGGCCACCATGCTGAACAAGGGCCTTGAGGTCATCGAAGCCCACTGGCTGTTCGCCATGCCCGCCGACCGCATCGAAGTCGTGGTGCACCCGCAGAGCGTGGTGCACTCCATGGTCGAATACACCGACGGCTCGATCCTCGCGCAATTGGGCCAGCCCGACATGCGGACCCCCATCGCCTACGGCCTGGGCTTTCCCGAACGGCTCGACAGCGGGGTCGGTCCCCTGGATCTCACCCGCCTGGGCCGGCTGGACTTCGAAAAGCCCGATCTGGCGCGCTTCCCGTGCCTGGCGCTGTCGTTCGCCGCATTGCGGGCGGGGCAGGCGGCCTGCATTGCCCTGAATGCCGCCAACGAGGTGGCCGTGGATGCCTTCCTGTCCGGCCGGCTGGCCTACACGTGGATTTCCCGGGTGATCGAGGCGACCCTGGAGTGGCAGGGGGGGCAATCATCTGTTACGCTCAACAGTCTTGACGATGTGCTGGCGCTGGATGCTGCGGCGCGCGTCTACGCCGGCAATCTCGGCCTGGCGTAATACGGCAACCCCCGCAGCGCAATTCCCGATCCCTGGATTTTCCGACCTCGATGCTTTTCACCCTGCTGGCCTTTGCCGTCGCGCTTGGCTCCCTGATCATCTTCCATGAACTGGGGCACTATTGGGTGGCCCGGCTTTGCGGCGTCAAGGTATTGCGGTTCTCGGTCGGATTCGGCAAGGTCATCCTGCGCCGTGTCGACAAGCACGGCACCGAATGGGCCGTCTCGGCCCTGCCGCTGGGCGGCTACGTCAAAATGCAGGACGAAGCCCCGGCCGGCGCCAGTCCGTCCGAAGCGGCGGGCGCGTTCAACAACAAGTCCGTCGGCAAGCGCATCGCCATCGTCGCCGCCGGCCCCATCTTCAATCTCATTCTCGCGGTCTTCCTGTACGCCGGCCTGAACATGGCGGGCACCGAAGAGCCGGTCGCCGTCATCGCCCAGCCCGCCGCCGACACGCCGGCTGCGCGCGCAGGCCTGTCCGCCGGCGATCGCATCCTGTCCATCGATGGGCAGGAAGTGGCATCGTGGTCCGACGCCCGGTGGCGCCTGATGGACCTGATGGCCACGGGGGGGCGCACCCAGATCGAAGTCGGCACCGCCACGGGCGGCTCGCATCAACGCGAACTGACCCTGCCGGCCAACGCCATGGACCCGGCTGGCGGCGACCCGCTGGCCGCCGCCGGTATCCGCCTGGCCCAGCCCAAGCCCGCCGTGCGCGTCGTCAACGATGGCGGCGAAGGGCAGGCGGCCGGCCTGCGGCAGGGCGACCTGATCCTGGCCGTCGACGGCCAGCCCACCCCCGATACCGGCGCGCTGGTCAAGCAGATCCAGGAAAGCGCGGGCAAGGTCCTGGCGTTGACCCTGGCGCGCGACGGCGCCAACGTCACCGTCAACGTCACGCCGCGGGCCGAAACCGTCAACGGCCAGGTCATCGGTCGCCTGGGTGTCCAGCTGGGCGGCGACGTGCCCATGGTAACGGTTCGCTACGGCGTGCTCGACAGCCTGTGGCGCGGCGCGGTCCGCACCTGGGATACCGCACTGTTCTCGCTGCGCATGATGGGCCGCATGGTCACGGGCGACGTTTCCTGGCGCAATGTCAGCGGTCCGGTCACCATCGCCGATTACGCCGGCCAGACCGCCCGGATCGGCATTGTTGCGTACATCGCCTATATCGCGTTGATCAGCATCAGCCTGGGGGTACTAAATTTGCTCCCGATTCCTATGCTGGACGGTGGTCATCTGCTGTACTATCTCGTCGAAATTGTGCGGGGCAGTCCTCCGCCCGCACGATGGATCGATATTGGACAGCGCGCAGGCATTGGTTTATTGGCAAGCCTGATGGGGCTTGCGCTGTTTAATGATTTCACGCGTTTATTCACTTGAACGCCATTTAGCATAAAATCCCCCGCCATTTGCACGACCGAGGATACTCAAGGATGTCTTTTCGCCGGATGTTTCATCACAAAAAGGGTGTACTGCCGGGCATAGTGCCGAGTCTGATCGCCGCATTGCTGCTTCCAGGCATGGCCCACGCCTTCGACCCTTTTGTCGTGCGGGATATCCGCGTAGAGGGTATTCAACGAACCGACGCCGGCACCGTCTTCGGTTATCTCCCCGTCAAAGTCGGCGAGAAATTCACCGAAGAAGAAGCCACCGAAGCCATCCGCCGCCTGTATGGCACGGGTTTCTTCACCGACGTGCAGATCCAGACCGACAATAATGTCGTGGTCGTGGTGGTGCAGGAACGTCCGACGATCGCCTCCGTGAATTTCAACGGCATGCGCGAGTTCGATTCCAAGGCCATCACCAAGTCGCTGGGGCAGGTGGGTTTTGCTGAAGGCCGTATTTTCGACCGCTCGATGCTCGAGCGCGCCGAATACGAACTCAAGCAGCAATACCTGTCCAAGGGCAAGTATGGCGTTGAAGTGACTTCCACCGTCACGCCGCTGCCGCGTAACCGCGTCGGGGTGAGCTTCGACGTGTTCGAAGGCTCGGTCGCACGCATCCAGGAAATCCGCTTCGTCGGCAACAAGGCGTTCTCCGAAAGCGACCTGCTCGACGAATTCAAGCTGACGACGCCGGGCTGGCTGACCTGGTACACCGATACCGACAAGTATTCCCGCGAAAAGCTCGAGGGCGATCTCGAACGCCTGCGCTCGTTCTACCTCGACCGCGGCTACCTGGAATTCTCGGTCGAGCCGCCGCAGGTCACGATCTCGCCGGACCGCAAAGACATCCGCATCACGATCACCGTGCACGAAGGCGAACCCTACAAGGTTCGCAGCGTCAAGCTGGCGGGCAACCTGATCGGCCTGGACAAGGAAATCAACGCCCTGGTCAAGGTCAAGCCTGACGAGACGTTCTCGGCCGCCAAGGCCAACGACTCGGCCAAGGCCATCACGGACTACCTGGGTGAACTGGGCTACGCGTTCGCCAACGTCAACCCGAATCCGCAGCTGGACCGTGCCAAGCACGAAGCCGACCTGACGTTCTACGTCGACCCGAGCCGCCGTGTGTACGTGCGCCGCATCCAGATCGGTGGCAACACCCGCACGCGCGACGAAGTCGTGCGCCGCGAAATGCGCCAGCAGGAAGCCGCCTGGTACGACGCCAAGGACATCAAGACGTCCCGCGACCGCGTCGACCGCCTGGGCTACTTCAGCGACGTCAACGTCAAGACCGATCCCGTGCCGGGCTCGCCCGACCAGGTCGACGTCAACGTCGACGTGAAGGAAAAGCCCACCGGCATGATCAACCTGGGCGTGGGCTACGGCTCGTCCGAAAAGGCCATTCTGTCGGCCGGTATCAGCGAAGACAACGTCTTCGGCAGCGGCACCAACCTGACGCTGCAGCTGAACACCAGCAAGTCCAACCGTGCCGTGGTGCTGTCGCACACCGACCCGTACTGGACCAAGGACGGCATCAGCCGCACCACGTCGGCGTACTACCGCGTGACCGAGCCCTGGAACAACAACGACGGCGACTACCGCGTCAAGTCCATGGGCCTGGGCATGAACTTCGGTGTGCCGATCTCGGAATACGACCGGATCTTCCTGGGCGCCAACCTTGAGCGCAACCAGATCGACCTGTTCTCGAATTCGCCGCTGGCCTACCGCAAGTTCGTCGACCAATATGGCGATGCCACCAACTCGGTGATCTTCACCGCGGGCTGGTCCAACGACACCCGCGACAGCGCCCTGGCGCCGACCAAGGGTTCGTATACCCGCCTCAAGAGCGACTTCTCGACGGTGGACCTGAAGTACTACATGCTGACCGGTCAGCAGCAGTACTTCATCCCGCTGGGCGGCTCGTACACCCTGGCGCTGAACGGCATGGTCGATTGGGGCCAGAGCTACGGCGGCAAGGACTACCCGATCATCAAGGACGTGTACGCGGGCGGTATCGGTACCGTGCGGGGCTACGAGGGTTCGTCGCTGGGTCCGCGCGACTCGATCACGGGCGACTACCTGGGCGGTTCGCGCCGTATCGTGGCGAACGCGCAGCTGTACCTGCCGTTCCCGGGCGCCTCGAAGGACCGCACGCTGCGCTGGTTCATCTTCAGCGATGCGGGCCAGGTGGGCGCGGGCAGTGGCCTGTCTTGCACCAACGGCAAGCCGGGCAGCGAGGTCGACGATCCTTGCGGCTGGCGTTTCTCGGCCGGTATCGGCCTGTCGTGGCAGTCGCCGATGGGTCCGTTGCAACTGTCGTATGCCCGTCCGCTCAATGCCAAGCCGGGCGACGACAAGCAGGCCTTCCAGTTCCAGATCGGGACCGGATTCTAATCGTCGCGTTACGCTTGAAAACAAGGGGGAGGGCCCGCGGCCCGGCTCCCTTGCCGTTTAGTGGCACAATACACACTTTGGCTTTGCCTTACTGGAAGGTGAGATTTTCATGATGTCTGATTTCGCACTTAAATCATCGAATTCGCCGCGCGCAACGCGCCGTGGCAAGCTGGGCGGCTCCATTGCCCTGGTGGGTGCGCTCATCCTGGGTTCCGTTGCGGCGGTGCCCGCTCAGGCTCAAAACACCAAGATCGGCTTCGTCAATACCGAGCGGATCCTGCGTGAGTCTGGCCCTGCCAAGACGGCGCAAAGCAAGATCGAAGCCGAATTCAAGAAGCGCGACGACGAGCTCCAGCGCCTGAACAACAGCCTGCGCACGCAAGCCGAGAAGTTCGACAAGGACGCGCCTGTCCTGTCCGAGTCCGATCGCGTCAAGCGCCAGCGTGAACTGTCCAACCTGGATACCGACCTGCAGCGCAAGCGCCGCGAATTCCAGGAAGACTTCAACCGTCGTCGCAACGAAGAGTTTTCCGGCATCGTCACGAAGGCCAACGAGGCCATCAAGCGTATCGCCGAACAAGAAAACTACGACCTGATCATCCAGGACGCCGTGACGGTCAACCCGCGCATCGACATCACCGACAAGGTGATCCAGAGCCTGGGCAAGTAAGTCTCAGCCGTATGCCGGTTTTACTGGATCTTGCCCGCGCGCCCACGCTCGACACGCTGCTGAGCGCCGCCAATACCCAGGGCATGGACTGGCGCATCAGCGCACCGGCGGGGTCCGCCCCGCTGCGTGTCTGCGGCATCGGCACCCTGGCATCGGCGGGCAGCCAGGAAATCACTTTCCTGGCCAATCCCAAGTACCAGAGCCAGTTGGCCACCACCCAGGCGGGGGCGGTCATCGTCTCGGCCGACGTGGCCGAGGCCCTGGAGGCCGGTGATGCCCGGCCGCCGTTCGTGCTGGTCGTCTGCAAGCATCCCTATCTGCTGTACGCCCGTGTGGCGCAATGGTTCGATGCCGCCCGGCGGCCCGCCTTGCCGGCCGCCACGCACCCTTCCGCCGTGGTCGCGCCTGACGCCACCATCGAAGAAGACGTGCGCATCGGCCCGAACTGTGTCATCGAATCGGGGGCCCGCATCGGGCGCGGTTCGGTGCTGGGTGCGGGATGCGTCATCGGGGTGGGCTCCTCGATCGGGCCCGACAGCCGGTTGCATGCCCATGTCACGCTGTATGAAGGCGTGAAGGTGGGCGCGCGCGCCATCATCCACAGTGGCGCCGTACTGGGTGCCGACGGCTTCGGTTTTGCGCCGGATCCGTCGCTGGGCAAGGGAGCCTGGGGCAAGATTCCGCAGTTGGGCGGCGTATCGGTGGGCGACGATGTCGAAATCGGGGCCAATACCACGATTGACCGCGGCGCCCTCGAAGACACGGTCGTGGCCGACGGCGTCAAGCTGGACAATCAGATCATGGTGGCCCACAACGTGCGCATCGGTGCCCATACGGCCATCGCGGCCTGCGTGGGCGTGGCCGGATCCACCACCATCGGCGAGCGCTGCACCATCGGCGGCGCCTCGATGCTGTCCGGCCACCTGACGCTGGGCGACGACGTGCATATTTCGGGCGGCACCGCGGTGACGTCCAATATTTCCAAGCCTGGCCGCTATACCGGGGTGTACCCGTATGCGGAACATGGCGAATGGCAGCGCAACGCCGCCGTGATACAACAGTTGGCGCAATTGCGCCGCCGTGTGCGGACGCTGGAAAAAGACTAGGGCGCGCGCGTCGCTGCCCTGGCGTGTCCGGCGCCGCTAGATTTATCTCACTCGCAGGAATTCACAGAAAAATGGAACTCGACATCAAGGGGATCATGGAGAGGCTGCCGCATCGTTACCCGATGCTGCTGATTGATCGCGTCGTCGAAATGGTGCCCGGCAAGTCCATCGTCGCCATCAAGAACGTGTCGATCAACGAACCGTTTTTCAACGGCCACTTTCCCCATCATCCGGTGATGCCGGGCGTGCTCATCGTCGAAGCCATGGCGCAGGCCTCGGCGCTGTTTTCGTTCACCGACGAAAACGGCGGCCTGAAGTGCGAAGGCAGCAAGACCGCGTATTACCTCGTCGGTATCGACGGCGCGCGTTTCCGCCGCCCCGTGGTGCCGGGCGACCAGTTGCGCATCGAAGTCGAAGCCGAGCGCCTGAGCCGCAGCATCTGTAAATACCAGGCGCGCGCGACGGTGGACGGGCAGGAAGTGGCCTCGGCCAAGCTCATGTGCGCGATCCGTACTCTGGAAGAGTAAATGGCAGGGAACATCCATCCTACCGCCGTCGTCGACCCGGCGGCGACAATCGACCCCAGCGCGGTCATCGGCGCCTTCTGCGTCGTGGGCCCCAATGTGACGATCGGCGCCGGCACCGAGCTTGGCCCGTATTGCATGGTCGATGGCGTGACCACCATCGGGCGCGACAACCGGTTCTACCGGTACTGCTCGATCGGCGGCATGCCGCAGGACAAGAAGTACAACGGCGAGCCTACCCGCCTGGTCATCGGCGATCGCAACACGGTGCGCGAGTTCGTCACGCTGAACACTGGCACCGTGCAGGACGGCGGCGCCACGACGCTGGGCAACGACAACTGGATCATGGCCTACGTGCACATCGCGCATGACTGCCATGTGGGCAGCCACACGATCCTGGCCAATTCCGTGCAACTGGGCGGCCACGTCCATGTGGGCGATTGGGCCATCGTGGGCGGCCTGACCGGCGTGCACCAGTTCTCGCGCATTGGCGCGCACAGCATGACGGGCGGCAACAGCTCGCTGATGCAGGACACGCCGCCGTTCGTGCTGGCTGCGGGCAACCCGTGCCGGCCGGTGGGCATCAACGTCGAAGGCCTGAAGCGCCGCGGGTTCACGCCGGCTCAGGTGTCGGCGCTGCGCGATGCCTACAAGATCATCTACCGCCGCGGCCTGCCGCTGGATGACGCGCGCGCCGAACTGCGCGCTCGCCAACAGGCAGAACCCGAGGTCGCCGAGCACCTGCAGACGTTGCTGGACTTCCTGGACGTCGCCTCCCGCGGCATCATCCGCCCATGAACATGCGGATCGGCATGGTGGCCGGCGAGCCCTCGGGCGACCTGCTGGCCGGGCGCATCATTGCCGGTCTGCAGGAACGCGACCCCGGCGTGCTTTGCCAGGGCATCGGCGGGCCGCAGATGCAGGCCCGCGATTTCGATGCCTGGCATCCGATGCATGCGCTGACGGTGTTCGGCTATGTGGACGCGCTCAAGCGCCTGCCCAGCCTGCTGCGCACCTATCGCGACGTGCGCGAGCGCTGGCTGGCCGAGCCGCCGGCGGTCTTCGTCGGCATCGATGCGCCGGATTTCAACCTGCGGCTTGAGCACAAGCTGCGCGAGGCCGGTACGCCCACGGTGCATTTCGTCGGCCCGTCCATCTGGGCCTGGCGCTACGACCGCATCCACAAGATCCGCGAATCGGTCTCGCACATGCTGGTGCTGTTTCCGTTCGAGGAAGAGATCTACCGCAAGGAAGGCATCCCGGTGACCTACGTCGGCCATCCGCTGGCTGGCGCAGTGCCCATGCAGCCCGATCGTGCCGCGGCGCGCGCGCGACTGGGCATCGACCAGAATGCCCGCGTGCTGGCGATCCTGCCGGGTAGCCGTTCGTCCGAGATTCGCCTGTTGGCGCCGCGCTTCCTGCAAGCCGCCCAATTGCTGCAAAAACGGGATCCGGCGCTGCAATGCGTAGTGCCCATGGTCAATGACCAGCGCCGCGCCGAATTCCAGGCGATCCTGGCCCAGTATCCGGTGCCGGGCCTGCGCTGCATCACGGCGAACGACCTGCATGGCGAGGGGGGCGAACGCCAGGCCCCCGTGGCCTGGTCCGTCATGGAAGCCAGCACCGCCGTGCTGGTGGCCAGCGGTACCGCCACGCTCGAAACGGCGCTGTACAAGCGCCCCATGGTCATCTCGTACGTGCTCTCGCCCTGGATGCGACGCATCATGGCCTGGAAGTCCGGGCAAGAACGCCCCTATCTGCCCTGGGTGGGCCTGCCCAACGTGCTGCTGCGCGACTTTGCCGTGCCCGAGCTGCTGCAGGACGACGCCACGCCCGAGAAGCTGGCCGAAGCCACCTGGACGGCCCTGACCGACGAGGCCCATACCGCCCGCATCGAGGCACGCTTTACCGCCTTGCATCAAGAGCTGCTGCGCGATACGCCGGCGCTCGCGGCCCAGGCGATCCTGGAGGTGGCCGGTGGAGCAGCCTGACCTGTTCGCCATGCCGGCCCAGCCGGCATTGGTGACGGCCGGCGTGGACGAAGCTGGCCGCGGCCCCTTGGCGGGCGCGGTGTATGCCGCGGCCGTCATCCTGGACCCCGCGCGCCCCATCGACGGCCTGGCCGATTCCAAGGTGCTCAAGGCGGCCACCCGCGAGGCCCTGGCGCTGGAAATCCAGGCGCACGCCTTGGCCTGGTGCGTGGCCAGCGCCAGCGTGGCCGAGATCGACAGCCTGAATATCCTGCGCGCCACCTTGCTGGCGATGCAGCGTGCCGTGCAGGGCCTGGCCACCATGCCCCAGCTGGCGCTGGTGGACGGCAACCAGGCGCCCAAGCTGGGCTGCACGGTCCAGACCGTGATCAAGGGCGACGCCTTGGTGCCGGCCATTTCGGCGGCCTCCATCCTGGCCAAGACCGCGCGCGATGCCGATCTGCTGCGCCTGCATGCGCTGTATCCCCAATACGCGTTCGACCAGCACAAGGGCTACGGCACCGCACTGCACCTGCAGATGCTGCGCGAGCATGGCCCCTGCGCCGAGCACCGCCGCAGCTTCGCGCCCATCAAGGCCTTTGGCGCGACGCCATGAAGCACATCAGTTCCCGCGACAACCCCGCGGTCAAGGCGCTGGTCAAGCTGGCCGGCACCGCCGGCAAGCGCGGCGCGCCCGTGCTGCTCGATGGCGTGCATCTATGCCAGGCGTGGTTGCAGCACCATGGCGCGCCGGATCAGGCCATCTTCGACATCGAACGCCTGTCGCAGCCCGACATCGCCGCGCTGGCCGCTTCGGTGCCGGACGCGCGCTGCCTGGCGCTGGACGCCCGGCTGATGCAGGCGCTGGCCAGCGTCGAAAGCGGGCAGGGCGTGGCATTCGTGGTCACGCCACCCAGTCCTGCGTTGCCGGACACGGTCGACGAGAACTGCGTGCTGTTTGATCGTATCCAGGACCCCGGCAATGTCGGCACGTTGCTGCGCACCAGCGCGGCCGCGGGCATCAAGCGCGTGTTCCTGGCCACGGGCACGGCGGCTGCCTGGTCGCCCAAGGTGCTGCGCAGTGGGCAAGGCGCGCATTTCGCCCTGGCGATTCACGAGCACGTGGACCTGCAGGCGTTGGCTTCGCGCCTGGGCGTGCCGCTGGTCGCCACGGCGCTGGATGGCGCCCAGGACCTGTATGCCGCACGCCTGCCCGAGCGCTGCGCGTGGGTGTTCGGCCACGAAGGGCAGGGCGTGGCGCCGTCGCTGCTGGCGGCCGCCCGGCTCAAGGTGCGCATCCCGCACGACATGGCGGCCGTGGAGTCGCTGAACGTGGGCGCGGCCGCAGCCGTCTGTCTGTTCGAACAGCGGCGCCAGGCGCTTGCCGCGGCCGCACGCTGATTCGGTCCTCTCTTATTTTTCGTTACGCATTACGGGGGCCTGTCCCCGCTTATACTCTTGCGTGCCCGGGACGCGGCGCCGTTATCGACGGCATTGCGCCCGCCAACGAGGAGGAATGCGCATGAAGGGCTGGATCCGATTGACCCTGGCCGTGTCCGCGGCCACGCTGCTGCTGGCAGGTTGCGCGGGGCCGCGCTACGGCGAGATCGCCGCGCAGATTCCCGCCATCGAGACCGGCAATGGCCGCATCTATATCTACCAGCCCGTCCAGGCAACCGGGAGCGGCAACGCCGCCGAGCCCGCGATCCTGGTCGACGGCCGCAAGATCGGTCGCTCCAAGCCGGGACGCTTCTTCTTCGTCGATCGTCCCGCCGGCACGCATACCGTGGCCACCGCTACCGACAAGAAGGCGGGCAGGGCGGCGCTGGACATACCCATGGACGCCGGCCAGACCCGCTATGTGCGCACGGAAGTCGTGGCGGGCACCCAGGTGCTGCACCTGGAGGACGATGCCGACAAGGCTCGGCAGGACATGTCCGGTTTGCGCTATTGGGGCGCCGGTTGGCGCGATCGCGAAAAGCTGCGCTATTGATGCCGGGTTACATCGTTGCGCCAATAAATTGCTCCAATAAGTAAGCCCACATCCTTCGCATCGAGGTACCCATGCTGTCCTCTCCGGTCATGTATCGCCTGTCGTGTCGCGCGCTGGGAGTCGTCCTGTGCATGGTGGCGCTGGGCGGTTGCGGCGGGGGAAAGCCGCAGCGTGTCAGTTTGGTGCCGGTGGATGCTGTCGAGGGGGCTGGCGCCGTCCAGCTGTCGCGCGATGTCGTCGCTTCGCTGCCCGACGGGGCGGCCGTAACGCTGGCGTCGGGGGTGCCGTGGAAGCGTATCGGCGCCATTGTGCAGGGCGATGTGTACCGTGCCTTAGGGGAGGCGTTCACGATCCCGTTGCCGCGGCAGGCCGAGGCCAATCTCGTGGCCTCTTCCGGCAAGCTGGTGGGGTTCTACCTGCCCGGCGACGGCACTTATATCGAATTGCCGCGCCCTGTGGCGCTGCCCATACCGCAGCGGCAATAACTGATCTACACCATGCAGCAGAGGAGAAAAAGCAATGAATCGCGGGATCAATATGCTGGCCGCCGTCGCGGTCGCGGCGGGATTGTTGGCGGGTTGCGGTGGCGCCCGCTATCGGGATGTGGCGGCGAACATGCCCGTGATGGTGCCGGACACCGGCCGGATCTATTTCTACCAGCCCCCGGCGCCGATCAGTGTGGTTGCGAGCCAGCCTTACCTGCGCGTCAATGAGGTGAAGGTCGGGCGTTCCAAGCCGGGCAGCTTCTTCTTCGTGAATCGTCCGGCAGGGACCTACCGTGTGGATACCCTGCGCGACAACGAATCGCTGACGTTCGACCTGGCGCCGGGCCAGACGCGCTACGTGCGGTTGAGTGTCGAGGGCGTGGGGGGCAATTCTTCCAGCATGGGTGCGCAGGCCATGCGCCTGGAGGATTCCGAGACGGTGGCGCAGCAAGAAATGGCGCCACTGCGGTACTGGGGCGCCGACTCGCGCGAGCGCGTCAAGCTGCGTCGCTGATCGCAGCTGGCGGATCCGTCGGCCGGCCCAGGGCGCGCCAATGGCGCGCCCTGGGCATTTTCAGCCCCGGTCCAGGCCGACTTCCTGCAACACCGTGGTCGAGATTTCTTCGATCGACTTGGTGGTGGTGGACAGCCACGAAATGCCTTCGCGACGCATCATGCGTTCGGCTTCGGCGACTTCATAGCGGCATTGCTCCAGCTGCGCGTAGCGGCTGTTCGGGCGGCGTTCGTTGCGCACCTCGGACAGGCGCTCGGGCTGGATCGACAGGCCGAACAGCTTGGAGCGGTGCGGCGCGATGGTCGAGGGCAGGGTGCCCCGCTCGAAGTCATCGGGCGTCAGGGGGAAGTTGGCCGCCTTGATGGCGTACTGCATGGCCAGGTACAGGCTGGTGGGGGTCTTGCCGCAGCGCGAGACGCCCACCAGGATGACGTCGGCCTGGTCCAGCTGGTTCACGAACTGGCCGTCGTCGTGCGCCAGGCTGAAGTTGATGGCGTCGATGCGGTTGCGGTACTTTTCTGAATTGGCCTGCATGTGCGAGCGGCCGATGGAATGGCTGGATTTCAGCCCCAGCGCCTGCTCGATGTGGCTGACGAAGGTGCCGAACAGGTCCAGGAAAATTCCGTTCGCCTGACGAACACGGGCCAGGATGTCGGGGTTGACCAAGGTGCTGAACACGATGGGCGGCACCCCGGCTTCCAGGGCGCTGCGGTCGATGCGTGCGGCGACTTCGGCGGCTTTTTCCAGCGTGTCGACAAACGGCAGCCGCACGGGCTTGAAATTGACTTCCTCGAACTGGGAAAGCACTGACTGGCTGAAGGTTTCCGCAGTGATGCCGGTGCTGTCGGAAACGATGTATACCGTGCGTACGATCGGGGTAGATGTCATGTGTAAAAAATTCCAACCAGGCAGATGGCCGACTGTGCTCGTACGAGTACAATCAGGCCCCTATAAGTCACCCCAAGGGCGGTCCAAGGCCAGTTTGGTCAGCGCAGTCGGATCGGCGATTTCCGGGCAGTTGCCGGGCGCCGAATCTGCATTGACCAAACTCGCTTTCATTCCATTGTAAAAGGTGACTTCAATGTCGTATGTTGTTTTGTTCGAGCAGCTCCGCATGACGGACGTGGACTCGGTAGGAGGCAAGAACGCATCACTAGGCGAAATGATCAGCCAGCTGTCTGGCGCGGGTGTCCGCGTGCCGGGCGGCTTTGCCACGACCGCTGATGCTTTCCGCGACTTCCTCAAGGCCTCGGGCCTGGATAAGCGCATCGCCGAACGCCTGACCACGCTGAACCCCGAAGACGTCCGCGAACTGGCCAACGCCGGCTCGCAGATTCGTCAATGGATCATCGAGGCGCCGTTCTCGTCGGAATTCGAATCGCAGATCCGCGACGCCTTCGCCAAGCTCGACGCTGACGGCAAGGGCTCGTTCGCCGTGCGCTCGTCCGCCACCGCCGAAGACCTGCCCGACGCCTCGTTCGCCGGCCAGCAGGAAACCTTCCTGAACGTCGTCGGCATCGATGACGTGCTGGACAAGATCCGCCACGTGTTCGCCTCGCTCTACAACGACCGCGCCATTTCGTATCGCGTGCACAAGGGCTACGCCCACGCCGATGTGGCCCTGTCGGCCGGCATCCAGCGCATGGTGCGTTCCGACAAGGGCAGCGCCGGCGTGATGTTCACCATCGACACCGAATCGGGCTTCCAGGACGTGGTGTTCATCACCTCGTCGTACGGCCTGGGCGAAACCGTGGTGCAGGGCGCCGTCAACCCCGACGAGTTCTACGTCTTCAAGCCCACGCTGGCCCAAGGCCACTTCCCCATCGTCGGCCGCCGCATCGGTTCGAAGCTGATCAAGATGGAATTCGACCCCGAGCGTCCGGAAGGCCGTGCCGTGCGCACGGTGGACGTGCCCGTGTCCGAGCGCAACCGCTATTCGCTGACCGACGACGAGGTCAATGAATTGGCCCGCTACGCCGTCATCATCGAAAAGCACTACGGCCGCCCGATGGACATCGAGTGGGGCCGCGACGGCGTCGACGGCAAGATCTACATTCTGCAGGCGCGCCCCGAAACGGTGAAGTCGCAGCAGGGCGCCAACGACGTGCAGCAGCGCTACCGCCTGAAGGCCACCGGCCAGGTCCTGATCACCGG
Source organism: Achromobacter sp. NCFB-sbj8-Ac1-l (assembly GCF_052695805.1). NCBI lineage: Bacteria > Pseudomonadati > Pseudomonadota > Betaproteobacteria > Burkholderiales > Alcaligenaceae > Achromobacter > Achromobacter sp. NCFB-sbj8-Ac1-l. Next base: position 2,595,082 of record NZ_CP199812.1, read on the forward strand.
CCGTGCGATCGGCCAGAAGATCGGCGCGGGCCCGGTGCGCGTGGTCGGCGACATCTCCGACATGGACAAGGTGCAGCCCGGCGACGTGCTGGTCACCGACATGACCGACCCCAACTGGGAACCCGTCATGAAGCGCGCCTCGGCGATCGTGACCAACCGCGGCGGCCGTACCTGCCACGCGGCCATCATCGCGCGTGAACTCGGCATTCCGGCCGTGGTGGGTTGCGGCAACGCCACCGACCTGCTCAAGGAAGGCCAGGCCGTGACCGTGTCGTGCGCCGAAGGCGACGAAGGCCGCATCTATGACGGCCTGATCGAGACCGAAGTCGAGGAAGTGCGCCGCGGCGACATGCCCGCCATCGATCTGAAGATCATGATGAACGTGGGCAACCCCCAGCTGGCGTTCGACTTTGCCCAGATCCCCAACGGGGGTGTGGGCCTGGCTCGCCTGGAATTCATCATCAACAACAACATCGGCATCCACCCCAAGGCGGTGCTGGACTACCCGAACGTGGATGGCGAACTGAAGAAGGCCGTGGAATCGGCTGCTCGCGGCCATGCCAGCCCGCGCGCGTTCTTCGTCGAGAAGATGGCCGAAGGCGTGGCCACCATCGCGGCCGCGTTCTACCCGAAGCCGGTCATCGTGCGCATGTCGGACTTCAAGTCCAACGAGTACCGCAAGCTGGTGGGCGGTTCGCGCTACGAGCCCGAGGAAGAGAACCCCATGCTGGGCTTCCGCGGCGCGTCGCGCTACATCGCCGAAGACTTCGCCGAGTGCTTCCGCATGGAATGCGAAGCCCTCAAGAAGGTGCGCGATGACATGGGCCTGACCAACGTCGAGATCATGGTGCCCTTCGTGCGCACGCTGGGTCAGGCTGAGAAGGTCGTGAACCTGCTGGCCAAGCACGGCCTGGCGCGTGGCGAAAACGGCCTGAAGCTGATCATGATGTGCGAAGTGCCGTCCAACGCCATCCTGGCCGACGAGTTCCTGCAGTATTTCGACGGTTTCTCGATCGGCTCGAACGACATGACCCAGCTGACGCTGGGCCTGGACCGCGATTCCGGCATGGAACTGCTGGCCGCCGACTTCGACGAACGCGACGAGGCCGTGAAGTTCATGCTGCGCCGTGCGATCAAGGCTTGCCTGGCCGCCAACAAGTACGTGGGTATCTGCGGCCAAGGCCCCAGCGACCACCCGGACTTCGCGCAATGGCTCAAGGACGAGGGCATCCTGTCGATGTCGCTCAACCCCGACACCGTTGTCGATACGTGGCAGCGCCTGGCCAAGCAGTAATCGCCAGTCGATCTTCAAAACCCGCGCCGTTTTCGGCGCGGGTTTTTTTATGGCTGTTCGCGTCTGTTCCAGGAGGTGCGTTTACGGCGGTTCCAAGGATCGGGGAGGGTCGATCCGGGGGCCGGTTTCAGGCCCCGCTGGGCGGGACCCTGAAGCGTTCGATGATGCGTTTCTCGGCGCGTGCCAGCCTGGCGCGCGCAGCGCTCGCCCAGCGTCGCAGGCGCCCGGCGGGACGGTCTGGCGGCAAGTCCGTGGCGGTCTGTTCGGCCGGGGCGCGTTGGGGGGAAAGCGGGGTGTCGTTGTGCATGGCCGGATGTTCGGCGATGGGTTAGCATCCGTAAAGTTGACTTTATTGACCTGATTGGTCAGAAAAACTGATGCGTAATCTCAACCTGGACCAGATCCAGACCCTGGTGGCCATTGCGGACCTGGGCACGTTCGCCGCGGCTGCGCAAGCCTTGCACCTGGCCCCGCCCACCATCAGCCTGCACGTGAAAGAGCTGGAGGCGCGCATGCAGGTCGCGTTGGTCGCGCGCGGTCGCCGGCAGGCCGAATTGACGCCCGCGGGCCTGGCGCTGGTGCAGGCGGGGCGCAAGCTGCTGTCGGCCAGCGATGACCTGATCGACCTGGTGCGCCGCTGCGCGGCAGGCGGGGGCGGCGTGGTGAGGGTCGGCGTGTCCGCTGGCGTGGGGATGCGGCGGCTGCCGCTGATGCTCGATGCGCTGGGCCGCCGCAATCCCGGGGTGGAACTGAAGCTGGAAGCGGTGGGGTCTGCCGAGGCGATGCTGCGCTTGCAGGCCGATACGCTGGATATCGGCATCGTCGCCAGCCCCCAGCCGGCCGCGGCGCGGGTGACGCTGGCGCCCTGGCGCAGCGACCCCATGGTGGCGCTGATGCCGCCAGACTGGGATGCGCCGGAGACGGTCACGCCCGAGTGGCTCTCGACCAGGCGCTGGGCGTCCTTTGCGCCGGGCACGCAGATGCACGGCTTGATCGCATCATGGTTTGGCCAGGCCGGCTTGAATCCGCGGCCCTACCTGGCGCTGAGCTACCCCGAGGCCTTGAAGCGGCTGGCCGCGGCGAACCAGAGCGTGGCGATCCTGCCGCTGGAAGAGGTGGGCGACGAGCCGGATCGGGTTCGCCCGCTGTCGCCGCCGCTCATGCGGCCGATGGCGCTGGCGTATCGCAATGCACCGGCCCCCGGTGATGCGGTGGGCGCGGTGCTGGATGTGCTGGCGGCGTTTGCGGCGTAGGGGCCAGGCACTGAGCTGGCAGGAATCAAGCAAGGGCCTGGCCTGTCCGGGACCTGGCTGCCGGGAAGCGGGCCGCCAGCAACCCGCCCTAGGCCGCCAGCGCTTCGCGTTCGATCAGTTCGCGCTTGCGCTCGATGCCCCAGCGGTAGCCCGCCAGTGAGCCGTCGGTGCGCACGACACGGTGGCAGGGGATGGCCAGCGCGATGTTGTTGGTGGCGCAGGCGCGGGCGACGGCACGCACGGCGCGGGGCGCACCGATGCGCTCGGCGATGTCCGTGTAGGTGGCGGTGGCGCCCACGGGGATGTCGCGCAGGGCTTCCCAGACGCGGCGCTGGAAGGCAGTGCCACGCACGTCCAGCGGCAGGTGCAGGCCGACGGACGGGTTTTCGACAAAGCCGACCACTGCCGCCATCCATTGTTCGAATTCGCGGTCGGCGCCGATCAACCGGGCGGCCTTGAAGCGGTCCTGCAGGTTGCGCACCAGTTGTTCGGGGTCGTCGTGCAGGGCAATTTCGCAGATGCCGGTGTCGCTGGCAGCCACCAGCAACGCGCCCAGCGAGCACTGGCCGACCGCGAAGCGGATCTCGACGCCGGCGCCGTCGTTGCGAAAGGCCGTGGGGGTCATGCCCAGGATGGCGGGCGCGGCCTCGTAGAAGCGGCCGCTGGAATTGAAACCGGCGCCGTACATGGCGTCGGTGACGCTGGCGCCTTGCCGCAATTGCTGGCGCGCGCGGTCGGCGCGCAGCGCGTTGGCGTAGGCCTTGGGGGTGATGCCCGTGGCCGCCTTGAAGATGCGATGGAAATGGAAGCGGCTCATGCCGGCCTGTTCGGCCAGCGTGTTCAGGTCGGGCGGCTGCTCGGCTTCGAGCGCGCGGCAGGCGCGTTCGACGGCGGCGGCGTGCTGTTTGCTCAAGGGGGCGGCTTGGGTCATGAGGGGGCTCCTGGGCGCGGGAATTGACGCGCTTTTGGGTATGTTCTCAAAGGCCGCCCCGTGCCGCACTCCGGTTGTTGCGGGCCGGACGGCGGCATTGCGCGCTGCCCGGCACCGGGGCCTCAGGCGGGTGCGTAGGCGTCCAGGAAACGGCGCACCAGTTCGCCGGACACGGGCGTGGCCCGCACGTTGGCGGACAGGCCCGGCACGTCGAGGTTTTCGGCGGCATAGCGGCGGCCGAAGCGTTCGAGGTGGGCGCGCACGAAGTCGGGACCGAATTCGGGATGGAACTGGGTCGAGAAGATATTGCGGCCGATGCGGATCATCTGGTGTTCGTCCAGATCGGAGCGGGCCAGCACGGCAGAGCCGGGCGGCGGCTGCAGCACGGTCTGGGCATGCAGCATCTGGGCGGGGAACGTGGGGGGCAGGCCGGCCAGCAGCTTGTCGCCGGCGGCGGCGGGCAGCAGTTCGACGGTCTGGGTGCCGACTTCGCGGCCGGCGGGGTTGTAGCCGACCTTGCCGCCCAACGCGTGCGCCAGCAACTGGTGGCCGTAGCAGATGCCGAACATGGGCAGGCCGGCCGCAGCGGCTTCGCGCAGCCAGGCAGCGGTGTCTTCGCTCCAGGGTTCCAGGTCGGTGACCATGGCGGGCGAACCGGTGATGAGGGCGGCGCGGTATTGACCGGGGGCGCCAGGGCGTTCGCCATTGTGGACGGCGACGATGTCGAGCGCGTCGGGGGCCAGGCCGGAGGCTCGGGCGAGTTGTTCGGCATAGCCGCCGAACTGGCTTTTGAGCGTGTCGTCCGGGTCGCCCGTGTGCAGGATGAGGACGGGGCGGACTGAGGGTATTGCAGCGGTCATGGAGGCTTATGCGTTGAAGATGCCGGGCGCCGGATCGGGCCGGATGGCGAACGCCAGCACACATCATAATCCAGGCAATTGTCCGCAATGGGGCCGGATGCCCCCCGTTGCGTCCTGGAAATCCGTACAATCCGCTGAACGACTCATCCTTTCAGGCGAATTCAACTATGTGGATATGGCTGGGACTGGCCGCGCTGGCCCTCATCGGGGAACTGGCGACGGGAACGTTCTACTTGCTGCTGGTGGCGCTGGGACTGGCCGCCGGCGGCGTCGCGGCGTGGCTGCTGGCGGGCCTGGAATGGCAACTGGTGGCTTGCGGCGTGGTGCTGCTGCTGGGCCTCTTGCTGCTGCGCAAGACGCGTGTGCTGAAAAAGCGCGAGGTCAATGCCGCCCGCAACGCGGACGTCAACCTGGACATCGGCCAGACCGTCAAGGTCGAAGCCTGGGCCGCCGACGGCTCGGCGCGAGTCTGGTACCGCGGCGCGCACTGGCAGGCGCAACTGGCCGAGGGGCAACCGGCCCACGCCGGCGAACACACCATTACCGAAATGCGCGGCACATGCCTGGTCCTGACGCCCAAGGGCGACCTGGCCGGCGCCGCGCGCTGACAAGGAACCCTCAAGAAGGCATTCCCCTCAAAGGAGGCCCCTCGCGGCAAGTACACCTTGCGGCGCGGGCGGCCTCCATGCAAGACCCAGGCCCGCCCCAGGCGGAGCCGGCAGCAGCAGGCGCCCTGGCTATCGCGGGCAGGAGCGCCACCGCATTCACCCCAGAAGAGGCTCTACATCATGATCGATACTTCCACTATCGTCCTGCTCGTCATCGTCGCGCTGGCGATCCTGATCGTCATCAGGGCGATCGCCATCGTTCCCCAGCAGCATGCCTGGGTGGTCGAACGACTGGGCAAGTTCGACCGCGTCCTGTCGCCGGGCGCCGGCTTCGTGATTCCGTTCATCGAACGCGTGTCCTACAAGCATTCGCTCAAGGAAATCCCGCTGGACGTGCCGAGCCAGGTCTGCATCACGCGCGACAACACCCAGCTGCAGGTGGACGGCGTGCTGTACTTCCAGGTGACCGACCCGATGCGCGCCTCGTACGGCTCGTCGAACTACATCTCGGCCATCACGCAGCTGGCGCAGACCACGCTGCGCTCGGTCATCGGCAAGATGGAACTGGACCGCACCTTCGAAGAGCGCGATTCCATCAACAGCAACATCGTCTCGTCGCTGGACGAGGCCGCGCTGAACTGGGGCGTGAAGGTGCTGCGTTATGAAATCAAGGACTTGACCCCGCCCAATGAGATCCTGCGTTCGATGCAGGCGCAGATCACCGCCGAACGTGAAAAGCGCGCGCTGATCGCGGCGTCCGAAGGCCGTCGCCAAGAGCAGATCAACATCGCCACCGGCGAACGCGAAGCCGCCATTGCCCGCTCGGAAGGCGAGAAGCAGGCCCAGATCAACCAGGCCCAGGGCGAAGCGGCCGCCGTGCTCGCGATTGCGGAAGCCACCGCCAAGGCCATCACGCAGGTCGCCGACGCGGTGCGCCAGCCGGGCGGCATGGAAGCGGTGAACCTGAAGGTGGCCGAGCGCTACGTCGAAGCCTTCGGCAACGTGGCCAAGGAAGGCAATACGCTGATCCTGCCGGCCAACCTGGCGGATGTCGGCGGCATGATCGCGTCCGCCATGACCATCGTGAAATCCACCCGCAACACCTGACCCGCGCGCCGTCTGGCGCACCGCCCATGATCGCTCCCGTTCATTTGCTGTCGATAGCAGTACTGGCGGGGGTGTTGTCGCTTTGCGTGCTGGGGTCCCTGGCGCGCAGCGGCATGGCGGGGATACCCGAGACCATACGCGCCAACCTGCTTACGCTGTTGGCGTTTTTTTTATTCGGCCTGCAGGTCACCGAGGCGCCGCGCTGGCTGTCGATCCTGCTGCCCAACGCCCTGATTGCGGCGGCGCTGTGCGCCTATTACACCGGCATCCGCCGCCTGATGGGGCAACGGGTGCCGCGTCATCTGATGGGGGTGGCCTGCACGGTCGCCTGGCTGGTGGTGGCTGGCTACACCTATATCGACAGCCAGGTGGCGCCGCGCATCGTGGCGATGTCGACGCTGCAGATGGGCTTCATGTTCGGCGTGGCCGTGGGCGTGCGCCGCGGCATGCCGGCGAACCGCTCGCGCTACAGCTATTACTTCGTGTGGTCGGTGGCGATGATCTCGGGCCTGACCTGCGGGCTGCGGTCGCTGGTCTTCGCTTCCGGCGTGGCGCCGGCGCAGTCGCTGCTGGAACCCACCGCCTGGAACATCCTGTTCATGACGCTGGGCGTGCTGGCGATGCCGTGCCTGACGCTGGGCACCATCATGATCATCCACGACCGCATGCTGGCTGACCGCGAACAGGAGGCCAGCACCGATTTCCTGACCGGGCTGATGTCGCGCAAGGCCTGGTGGCTGCAGGCCGAACGGTATTGCGCCCAGGCGCTGCGCACGCGCCGGCCGCTGGCGCTGATGGTGCTGGATATCGATCATTTCAAGCGCATCAACGACACCCATGGCCATGCGGCGGGCGACGCGGTGCTGCGCCATTTCGGCCTGCTGGCCACGGCCACGCTGCGCACGGGCGACCACGTGGGCCGGGTAGGGGGCGAGGAGTTCAGCGTGCTGTTTGCCGACATGCGCAGCGACGCGGTGATGGACGTGGCGGACCGGCTGCTGGATTCCGTGCGGCGCACCCCCTGTGCGCACGGCGGCAGCACGATCGCGTATACGTTCAGCGCGGGGGTGGTGGACTGGCTGCCTGGTGAAAACCTGCAAGCCTGTTTCGAACGCGCTGACCGCATGCTGTATGCGGCCAAGCAGGCCGGGCGCAACCGGGTGGTGGGGCCGGGCGGTGCGGCGGCGGAGCTACCCGCGCTGCCGGTGGCGGCCTAGGGGTCGATCCCGGCTGGTGCGAGCCGCAGGGCAGTGTGAGCCGGCCCTCAGTCGGCCTTGCGAGGCGCACGGGTGTCGTGCTTCATGATGCGTTCTTTCTCGCGCTGCCAGTCTTTTTCGCGCGCCGTGTCGCGCTTGTCGAACAGCTTCTTGCCGCGGCCCAGCGCGAAGTCCAGCTTGATGCGGCCGTTCTTGTAGTGCAGGTTAAGCGGCACCAGGGTGTAGCCGCGTTGTTCGACCTTGCCGATCAGCTTGCTGATTTCCTCGGCCTTGAGCAGCAGCTTGCGCGTGCGCATGGCGTCGGGGTGGATGTGGGTGGACGCGGTGGGCAGGGGGCTGACGTGCATGCCCAGCAGGTAAAGTTCGCCGTCGCGCACGATGACGTAGCTTTCCTTGAGCTGCACGCGGCCGTCGCGGATCGCCTTGACTTCCCAGCCTTGCAGGACCAGGCCGGCCTCATAGCGGTCTTCGATGAAATAGTCGTGCGAGGCCTTGCGGTTATCGATAATGCTCATCTTGTTTTGCCCATCTTTCTTCTTGGCCCATCTTGTCGGGGCGGCCAACGTTGCCGTCGACGCGGCGATCGTCGGGATACCGCCATTTTGGCCTGGAGGGCGCGGTGCCGGTAAAATCCTGTCATTCTAGCCATTTGCGATAGTCGATGCACAAAGTACAGCGATCCGTCCTGGTGCCTTACAGCGCCGCCCAGATGTTCGACCTGGTGGCCGACGTGGAAAAGTACCCCGAGTTCATGCCGTGGTGTGGCGGCGCCGAGGTGCAGACCCGCGACGAGCACGGCATGCAGGCCTCCATCCTGATCAGTTTCGCGGGGATGAAGCAGCGCTTCACCACGCGCAACACGCACGTCTATCCGGACCGTATCGACCTTGAACTGGTCGACGGCCCGTTTTCCAGCCTGGTGGGGCACTGGGAATTCCAGCCCCTGGCCGAAGACGCGTGCAAGGTCCTGTTCACCATGGAATACGCGTTCTCGAACCGCGCGCTGGAAATGGTGGTGGGTCCGGTGTTCAACCGCATCGCCACCAGCTTCATCGATTCCTTCACCAAGCGGGCGCAGGCCAAGTATGGCGAATGAGGCGTCCGCGGACGGCCTGATCGGCGTCAGCGTCTGTTATGCCCTGGCGGCCCAGGTGTGGCTGCGCGAGTTGCGCCTGCCGGCCGGGTCCACGGTTGCCGATGCCCTGGCAGCCAGCGGCTTCGCCCAGGCGTTTCCGGTGGTGCAACCCTGGGAGCGGGGCGTGGGCGTGTTTGGCCGCGTGGCCGAGCCGCAGACGCTGCTGGCCGATGGCGACCGGGTCGAGATCTACCGCGGCCTGTCCTTCGATCCGAAGGAATCGCGGCGCCGCCGGGCCGAGCACCGGCGTGCCAAGACCGCCCGCAACGGGCGGGTGCGCCCCGCCGGGTTGCTGTAGTCAGCACGTGCGGGCCGCGGCCGGGCGCGCTTGCCCGGCGCGCGGCCGCCACATTGTCATCAATAGGACAAATTCCGTCGGCGCTTCCGGCGTAACATTGACGTCACCGCACTTACGTTTACGTCAACGTCATGTCAAAATCGGCAGGCTGGCGTTCACGAGACGGCAGCAACGCCAACAGACAATACCCATAACACCAGGAGACAGGCTGTGGACTTGGAACTGACCGACGAACAGCGCGCGTTCGCGCAGGCCGCGCGCGACTACGCGCAAGGTGAACTGGCGCCCCACGCGGCGCGCTGGGACGCCGAAGGCATCTTCCCCAAAGACGCGTTTGCGCGGGCCGGCGAGATGGGCTTTTGCGCCATCTACGCCAGCGAGGATATCGGCGGCCTGGGCCTGCCGCGCCTGGACGCCACGCTGGTGTTCGAGGAAATGGCGGCGGTGGACCCGTCGACCACGGCTTTCCTGACGATCCACAACATGGCCACCTGGATGGTGGGCAAGTGGGGCCAGCCGGCCCTGCGCGAGGCCTGGGGCCCGCTCTTGGCCAGCGGCCAGAAGCTGGCCTCGTACTGCCTGACCGAGCCGGGCGCCGGGTCCGATGCCGCGTCGCTGTCCACCCGTGCGCAGCGCCAGGGTGACCACTACGTGCTCAACGGCGCCAAGGCCTTCATTTCGGGCGGCGGCGATACCGACCTGCTGGTGGTCATGGCCCGCAGCGGCGGCGAGGGCGCCGGCGGCATCAGCGCCTTTGCGGTGCCCGCCGACAGCGCAGGCATCAGCTACGGCCGCAAGGAAGAAAAAATGGGCTGGAACAGCCAGTCCACCCGGCCCATCGTGTTCGAGAACGTGCGCGTGCCGGCCGCCAATCTGCTGGGCGAAGAGGGCGAAGGCTTCAAGATCGCCATGAAGGGGCTGGACGGCGGCCGCATCAACATCGGCACCTGCTCGGTGGGCGCGGCGCAGGGGGCGCTGGACGCGGCCCGGCGCTACATGGACGAACGGCGCCAGTTCAACCGCCGCCTGGCCGAATTCCAGGCATTGCAGTTCAAACTGGCCGACATGGCCACCCACCTGGTCGCGGCGCGCCAGATGGTGCGCCTGGCGGCCTGCAAGCTGGATTCGGGTGCGCCCGACGCGGCCACCTACTGCGCGATGGCCAAGCGCTTTGCCACCGACATGGGTTTCCAGATCTGCCTGGATGCGCAACAGATCCACGGCGGCTACGGCTACCTGCGGGACTATCCCTTGGAGCGTCTGGTGCGCGATACTCGCGTACATCAGATTCTGGAAGGGACCAACGAGATCATGCGTGTGATCATCGCCCGCCAATTGTTGGAAAAAGGAGCCGACATAAGATGACTGCACCGGTGCTGTTCGAAGAAAGAACCGCCGCCAACGGGATGCGCTTCGGGATTGCGACGCTGAATTCGCCGCAGACCCTGAACGGCCTGTCGCTGGACATGGTGGACCTGCTGGCCGAGCGCCTGGATGCCTGGGCGCGCGACCCGGGCCTGGCGCTGGTGGTGCTGCAAGGCGCGGGCGACAAGGCCTTCTGCGCCGGCGGCGACCTGCACGGCCTGTACCGCAGCATGACCGAGAACGCGGGCAAGGGCCCCTGGGGCAACGCCTACGCGCGCCGCTTCTTCGAGCACGAATACCGGCTCGACTACCGCATCCACAGCTATCCGAAGCCGGTGCTGTGCTGGGGCCATGGCATCGTCATGGGCGGCGGCATCGGCCTGATGATGGGCGCCAGCCATCGCGTGGTCAGCGAATCGTCGCGCCTGGCGATGCCGGAAGTGTCCATCGGCCTGTTCCCCGACGTGGGCGGCAGCTGGCTCTTGAATCGCATGCCTGGCCGTATCGGGGTGTTCCTGGCCCTGACGGGGGCGCAGATGAACACCGCCGACGCGTTCTTCGCGGGGTTGGCGGATTTCCGCCTGAACCACGAAGACTGGCCCAAGCTGCTGGCATCGCTGCAAGAGCAGCCCTGGGCCGGGCAGGCCACGGGCGGCGCCGAAGACGCGATTCCGCCGCGCTCGATCAACGATGGCCTGCTGCGCCGCGCGCTGACCGCGCTGGAACCGCAGACCCCGCTGGAAGGCGGCCATCTGCGCCAGCATTCGTTCCAGATCAACAGCATGTGCAGCGGCAACCGCCTGGACGAGATCGTCGAAGAACTGGCCACCCTGAAAGACCATGCCGACCCGTGGCTGGCGCGTGCCGCGACCACCATGCTGGCCGGTTCGCCGGGGTCGCTGCGCTTGTCGTTTGCGCTGCAGCAACGCATGCGGCTGCGGTCGCTGGATGACGTGTTCCGCACCGAATACGTGGCGGCGCTGCACTGCGCGACCCACGGCGATTTCGCCGAAGGCATCCGCGCGTTGCTGATCGACAAGGACAAGAAGCCACGCTGGAACCCGGCGACGCTGGACATGGCCAGCGAGGCCTGGGTGCAGAAGTTCTTCGAGGAACCCTGGCCCGACGGCCAGCCGCATCCGCTGGACGACCTGGGCAAGGAAGGCCGCTGACATCCGCCCGCCGTGCACGCGCGGCGGGCCCGCATTACGCAGCACACGATGATTTCATACCTACAGCAATAGCAACAGGAGACAGGACATCATGAGCAGTATCGCGTTTATCGGTTTGGGCAACATGGGCTCGCCCATGGCGTTGAACCTGGTCAAGGCCGGACACAGCCTGACGGTGTTCGACCTGGTGCCGGCGGCGGTCAAGGTCCTGACCGATGCGGGCGCCAAGGCGGCCGTGTCGGCCTCGGAAGCGGTCAAGGGCGCCGAGGTGGTGATTTCGATGCTGCCCGCCAGCAAGCACGTCGAAGGCCTGTACCTGGGCGAAGACCTGCTGGGCAAGATCGCGTCTTCCGCGCTGGTCATCGAGTGCAGCACCATCGCGCCGGATTCGGCCCGCAAGGTGGCCCAGGCGGCCGAGGTGCGCGGCATCGCCATGATCGACGCGCCGGTGTCCGGCGGCACGGGCGGCGCCGCCGCCGGCACGCTGACGTTCATCGTGGGCGGCCAGGTCGCCGCGCTGGACCGCGCCCGGCCGGTGCTGGAAAAGATGGGCAAGAACATCTTCCACGCGGGCCCGGCGGGCGCCGGCCAGGTGGCCAAGATCTGCAACAACATGCTGCTCGGCATCCTGATGGCCGGCACGTCCGAAGCGCTGGCGCTGGGCGTGGCCAACGGGCTGGATCCCAAGGTGCTGTCGGACATCATCGCCAAGAGCTCGGGCCGCAACTGGGCCACCGAGCTCTACAACCCCTGGCCCGGCGTGATGGAACACGCGCCGGCCTCCAAGGGTTATGCCGGCGGTTTCGGCGTGGACCTGATGCTCAAGGACCTGGGCCTGGCGGCCGAGGCCGCGCTGTCGGCGCGCGCCTCGATTCCGTTGGGCGAGCTGGCGCGCAACCTGTATTCGCTGCACAGCTCGGGCGGCTCGGGCAAGCTGGACTTCTCCAGCATCGTCAACCTGGTCAAGCGCGAACAGGACTGACATGGCGGCGCATCCGTCTTGCGCGGACCCGGCCCAGCGCGTCAAGGCCAGCTTCGACCAGCAGCGCATCATGCAGCTGATCGGGGCCAGCCTGGACGTGGTCGAGCCGGGCAGGGTGGATATCGTGCTGCCTTACCGGCAGGATCTCTGCCAGCAGAATGGCTTCCTGCATGCCGGCATATCCACCACCATCGCCGATTCGGCCGGCGGCTATGCCGCCTTCAGCCTGTTCCAGCCGGGCGAAGACGTGCTGACCTCGGAGTTCAAGATGAATTTCCTGGCGCCCGCCAAGGGCGACCGCTACGTGGCCAGCGGCCGCGTGGTCAAGCCCGGCAAGCGCTTGTCCGTCTGCCAGGTCGAGGTGCATGCGTATGACGGCGAACAAGCCACGCTTTGCGTGATAGGCTTGCTCACCGCGGTGCGCGTGACGCCGCGCTGATCCCCGCTCGCGGCGGTTCGCCGCGAGCGTTGTCGCGCCCTGAACAGGTCTTCGGCAATGCCCTCGAAAGAACACCATCGCATCTTCCGCAGCAACTGGCTGCGCGCCGCCGTGCTGGGCGCCAATGACGGCATCGTGTCCACCGCCAGCCTCATCACAGGCGTCGCCGCGGCGCAGGCCAGCCACGGCGCGGTGCTGACCTCGGGCCTGGCCGGCCTGGTGGCCGGAGCGCTGTCGATGGCGGCGGGCGAGTACGTATCCGTGCGATCACAGGCCGACACCGAGGCCGCCGACCTGCGCATGGAGCAGCGGTCGCTCAAGCGCAATTCCGACGAAGAGCTGGAAGAACTGATAGGCATCTATGTGGACCGTGGCCTGTCGCCAGACCTGGCAGGGCAGGTGGCACGTCAATTGACCCGTCACGATGCATTGGATGCCCATGCGCGCGACGAGCTTGGCATTTCGATGCATAACCGCGCGCGGCCCGTCCAGGCGGCGGTGGCTTCGGCCGCCTCGTTCGCGGGCGGGGCGGCCTTGCCGCTGGCGGTGGCCGCCGTGGCGCCGCTGTCGCAGTTGATCGTCTGGGTGATCGGTGCGTCGGTGGCCTGTCTGGCCGCCCTGGGCGCGCTGGCGGCGGGCGCCGGGGGTGCGCCCAAGGGGCCGGCGGCGCTGCGCGTGACCATCCTGGGCGCCTTGGCCATGGCGGTGACGGCGGGCGTGGGCGCCGTGTTCGGCACCGTGGTGTAGGGCCGCGTTTACGGCGTTATGGAATAAGGCAGCGGTTGGGCTGCAATGCGCGGGCCGTCGGCCGCGCCCAGCCGCAGGTCGCCTTCGGGCAGTGCGGCCAGGGTGGTTTCGAACAGCACCGAGACGCCGCCTTGCGTGGCCGCGGCATCGACGACGCGGCCGGTGGGTTCGCCGGGCTGCGTGGCATCGAACACGTCGGTGCCGGCCAGCGCGCCGTCCGCCAGCGCGGTGTCGGCGATGGTGCCATAGGCCATGCGGCGCTTGACGGTGCCGCGGTAGTGGCTGCGCGCCACCACTTCCTGGCCGGGGTAACAGCCCTTGGTGAAGCTGACGCCCTCGATCAGGTCCAGGTTGACCGTCTGCGGAATGAAGACGTCTTGCGTGGCCGTGGTGATCCAGGGGATGCCGGCGGCCAGGTCGGCGGCGTGCCATTGGGCGGCCGGGGCCAGGCCCAGCACGGCCGCCAACGGCGCGGCGGCGGCCAGTTGTTCGTCCGAGGCGATCCACCACCAGCGCAGGGCGGCGCCCGCCGAGGGCGCGGCGATCCAGGTGCCGGACGGCAGGTCGACGCGCTGCCAGGCGCCGCGCGGCAGTGCGCCCGCGACGGCTTCCAGTGCGGCCACCTGGGCGGCATCGGCCTGCACCCCAGCCACCTGCAGGGCGGCTGGAGCCAGCTTGACCTTGGCGCGCAGCACGAACATGGACAGGCGTTTGAGCAGGGCGGCTGACAGGTCCTGGCGCACCAGGCCATAGAGCTGCGGGGCGTCGTCGGCGGCGGGGGCGGCGCGCCACATCACCAGGGTGGCCAGCAGGCGGCCCTTGGCGGTGCAGTAGCCGGCCAGGCGGGCGGCGTCCAGCGGCAGGCCCGTGACGTCTTGCGTCAACTGGCCGTGCAGGAAGGTCAGTGCATCGGCGCCAGCGGCGGCGAATACGGCAAAATCTTCCAAAGGCGCGCATTGGGCGCAACCTTCTGCGCGCACAGGGATCGAAGAATAGAAAGCATGCATGGCGGCAAAGGCCCGTGACTCGTCATCAAAGGCTTGATGATAGCCGTCTTCCCCCTGCCAGAGGCCCATGTCCCGGACGGCCAAAGGGGTGCAACAAGCGCTCCGACCCTGGTTTTGCCGCGACAGGCCTGCGCGATCCATTAAACTCCCCACACTTATGAAGAAGCGACTCCGTTTTTACGTCCTGTGGTCTTTCCTGCTGCTCGTGCTGGCCGCCGCCGCCGCGGTCGGCGCCGCCTGGAGCTGGATGCACCGACCCCTGCATCTGTCGGCCGACAGGATCGATTTCGTGGTGGACCCGGGCAGCAGTCCGCGCACCGTCGTGCGCGCGCTAAATGCCGCGGGCATCCCCGTCTGGGAACCCGGTTTCGTCTGGATGGCGCGGCTTTCCGAGCAGGACAAGCTGATCAAGGCCGGCGGCTACCAGGCCATCAATGGCGATACGCCCTGGCTGCTGCTGGAACGCATGGCGCGTGGCGACATGACCCAGCGCCAGATCACCTTCCTGGAAGGCTGGACCTACCGCCAGATCCGCCAGGCGCTGCGCGAGAACCCGGACGTCAAGCAGACGCTGGGCGACATCAGCGACGAAGCGCTGATGGAACGCCTGGGGTCCAGCATCAAGCATCCGGAAGGCCTGTTCTTTCCCGATACCTATATCTTCACGCCGGGCAGCACCGATTTCGACCTGCTGCGCCGGGCCTACCAGGAAGGCCAGCGCATCCTGGACGACACCTGGTCCAAGCGCCAGGCCGACCTGCCGGTGGCTACGCCCTATGAAGCCCTGGTGCTGGCGTCCATCATCGAAAAGGAAACCGGCCACGGGCCGGAGCGCCGCCGCGTGTCGGGCGTGTTCACCAACCGCCTGAAGATCGGCATGCTGCTGCAGACCGACCCCACCGTCATCTACGGCATGGGCGACGCCTACCAGGGCCGCATCCGCAAACGCGACCTGCAGACCGACACACCCTGGAACACCTACACGCGTCCGGGCCTGCCGCCCACGCCCATCGCGGCCCCGGGGCGGGCGGCGCTGCTGGCGGCGGTGCAGCCCGAGCAGCATAGATTCCTGTTTTTCGTATCGCGGGGCAACGGCACCAGCGAGTTCTCGGTCAACCTGAACGAGCACAACCGCAACGTGTCCCGCTACATCCTGGGCCAGACCCCGGCGGGTCGGCCTGCCGCGGCCACGCCGACGCCGACGCCGACGCCGGCGGGGGCGCCTGCTGCCGCACCGGCCCCGGCTTCCACTTCGACGCCGGATGCCGATCCGGCCCCAGCACAAGGACAAGACCAATGACCTCACGCGGACGCTTCATCACGCTGGAGGGAGTGGACGGCGCGGGTAAAAGCACCCACACCGGCTGGATCGCCGATTTCCTGCGCGCGCAGGGCCTGGAGGTCGTCTCGACCCGCGAACCCGGCGGCACGCCGCTGGGCGAAAAGCTGCGCGCGCTGGTGCTGACCGACACGATGGGCCTGGACACCGAAACGCTGCTGATGTTTGCCGCGCGCTGCGAACATGCCCGCCAGGTCATCGAGCCGGCGCTGGCGCGCGGCGCCTGGGTGGTCTGCGACCGCTATACCGACGCCACCTACGCCTACCAGGGCGGGGGCCGCGGCCTGGGCGCCGAGCGCGTCGCCACCCTGGAAACCTGGATGCAGGCGGGCCAGCCCGATCGCACCTGGCTGTTCGACGTGCCGCTGGACGTGGCGCGGGCGCGGCTGGCCGATGCGCGCGAACCTGATCGATTCGAGCGCGAGGGCGCCGCCTTCTTCGAGCGCACGCGCGCGGCCTACCAGGCGCGCGCCGCGGCCGATCCGGGCCGCATCCGCGTGATCGACTCGACCCGCACCATTGCAGAAATCCGCGCCGACCTGGAAGCCGGCCTGCGCGAGCTGGTGGCAGCCCGCCCATGAGCGCGCCCCAGTTCCTGCCTTGGCAGATGGACACCGCGCGGGCCTGGCTGGGCAACCGCGACCGCTTCGCGCATGCCTGGCTGGTGCACGGCCTGGCCGGCATCGGCAAGCTGGACTTCGCCATTGCCGCCGCCGCCAGCCTGCTGTGCGAAACGCCGCAGGACGGCCTGGCCTGCGGCCACTGCGCCGCCTGTGCCTGGTTCGCCAGCGGCAACCACCCCGACCTGCGCCGCATCCGGCCCGAGGCCGTGGCGGTCGAAGAGGGCGCTGATGCCGCTGAAGCGTCCGACGATACTGAACCGGCCACCGGCGCGGCCAAGAAAGCGCCGTCCAAGGAAATCCGCATCGACCAGATCCGCTCGCTGGAATCCTGGTTCAACACCGCGACCCACCGGGGCGGCTGGCGGGTGGCGCTGCTATACCCAGCCCATGCGCTGAACGTGGTGTCGTCCAATGCCCTGCTCAAGGTGCTGGAAGAGCCGCCGCCGCACACCGTTTTCCTGCTGGTGGCCGACGCGCCCGACCGGCTGCTGCCCACGCTGGTGTCGCGCTGCCGCCGCCTGCCGCTGCCGGCCCCGGACCCGGACACCGCCCTGCAATGGCTGCGCGACCAGAACGTGGAGCCGGCGCGCGAATGGCTGGCCGCTGCGGGCGGCGCGCCGCTGGCCGCGCTGCGCCTGGCACAGCACGCCGAAACCGCCTGCCCGCCGTGGCTGTCCCAGTTGATCGGCCCGCTGGCCAAGGGCCAGGCGCCCGACGTCGGCACGCTGGCCGAAACGCTGGAAAAGACCGCCCCGACCGAGTGGATCGACGCCTTGCAGCGCCTGTACACGGACCTGATGCTGGCCGCGGCCGGTGCGCCGGTACGTTACTTTCCGGCGCTGGCCACCGGAGTCGCCCAGGTGGCCGCGCGGATGAATACCGCGCGCGTGGCCGAGTCGGCGCGCTGGCTGACGCGCCAGCGTGCGCTGGCCACGCACCCCTTGAATGCCAAGCTTTTCGCCCACGCGACGCTGCAGCGCGTGGTGCTATCCTGCCAGGCGTAACCCGCCGCCATCCGGCTCACCCGGGCGGCGCAACCCGAATCCGAATTCCATGTACGTCGATTCCCACTGCCATTTGAATTTTCCCGAGCTGGCCGCCGACCTGCCGGCCATTCTCGACCGGATGGCCGCCAACCAGGTGACCCATGCGCTGGTGGTCAGCGTCAACCTGCCCGAGTGGCCGGGGCTGATGTCGCTGGTCGAGCCGCAAGCCAACCTGTGGGCCTCGGTGGGCGTGCATCCTGATTACGAAGACACGCCCGACCCCGAACCCGCCGAACTCGTGCGCCTGGCGGCCCACCCCAAGGTGGTGGCCATCGGCGAGACCGGGCTGGACTACTACCGCCTGTCCGAGCCGCTGGACTGGCAGCGCGAGCGCTTTCGCCGCCACATCCGCGCTGCCCGTGACGTAGGCCTGCCGCTGATCGTGCATACGCGTTCGTCCGCCGAAGACACCGTGCGCATGCTGCGCGAAGAGGGGGCGGCCGAGGTAGGCGGGGTGATGCACTGTTTCACCGAAACCTGGGAAGTGGCCCAGGCGGCGCTGGACCAGAATTTCCATATCTCGCTGTCGGGCATCGTGACGTTCAAGAACGCGCACGTGGTGCACGAGGTGGCTGCCAAGGTGCCGCTGGACCGCCTGCTGATCGAGACCGATTCGCCCTACCTGGCGCCGGTGCCATACCGCGGCAAGATCAACGACCCGTCCAAGGTGATTCACGTGGCCGAGAAGATCGCCGACTTGAAAGGCATCAGCGTGGCCGAGGTCGCCAAGGCTTCAACGGAAAATTTCTTTAATCTTTTCAACAAGATAAAAAGATAATTTAATCTAAATTATTTAAAGTCAATTATCAGGAGTGCCATGACCGTCCGCACCGTCTTGTCCCGCCGCCTTGTTGCGCATGGCCGCAACGCCTTGCTGGCGCTGTGCCTCGGCCTGTCGGCGCCGATGGCGCAGGCGGCCAATCCGGCTGACTGGTGGGTGTACGTCGCCAATGACTACCCGGACGACGTCAAGGCCCTGCTGGCGCAGGGCGCCGACCCCAACCAGCGCTACCGCAATGGCCAGCCGGCCCTGATGCGGGCCGTGGTGGACGGCGCCTGGAAGGTGTTCGACGTGCTGGCGGCCGACCCGCGCACCGACGTCAATGCCGAGAATCCGGCCGGCGAAACCCCGCTGATGTACCTGGCCATCGCCGGCCAGGTCGACCGTGCCCGCAGCCTGATGGCGCGCGGCGCCCAGGTCAACCGCCTGGGCTGGACGCCGCTGCACTACGCCGCGTCCAAGGGCCAGATGGCCATGGCCCGGCTGCTGCTGGACAACAAGGCGATGGTGAACGCGCCGGCGCCCAACGGCGAAACGCCGCTGATGATGGCGGCGCTGTCCGGCAACAAGCCGATGGTGGACCTGCTGCTCAAGGCGGGCGCCGACATCACCACACGCGACACCAAGGGGCAGGATGCCTCGGACTGGGCCCGCACCGGCAAGTCCACCGCGCTGGCGGCCGAGCTGCAACAGCTGATCTCCCAGCAGGAATCCGCCAAGCGCGCTCGCCGCGCCAGCGCGCCGCCTGAGCCGGAACCGGATGCGGCCGATGCCACGGCGACGCAGGACGCCGCCCCCGCAAGCCTGCCCGCCGCCGTCGACGCGCCGCCGCCGATGGCCCAACCCGCGCCGGCCACGGGCAACGCCAGCCCCAAGGCCGCCCCGGGATCGCCCAGCGTGGGCGGGGTGTCGGGCGTGCGACTGAACAACTACGACACGCCCGCGTCGCCCTGAGCCTTGCCGGCTGCCCGCGTCGTGACAACCCGCCCTCCGGCGGGTTTTTTCTTTGGGGAATGGCTTGTCCGGCGGGGCGCTGGCCGGGATTTTTTGGCTGATGAAATTCGGGGTTTTCCCTGGGTATTCTCATCGGATGGGAATATTTTCTGGTTCAAACGCCATAAATTGATAATCTGCGCTTCATCAATGCCGGGAGTGCTTTTTTCATGTCGGATCAGTCGGTTGGGGCAGGCGCGGATCGCGTCTTATATGTGTTGGCCACGCTTGCCCGGCACGACGGCCCCTTGAGCATCGCCGCGCTGGCGGAAAAGACCGGCCTGGCCCAAAGCACGCTGTACCGCCAGGTCGGGTTGCTCAAGCGCTGGGGCTTCGTGGCCGAGCACGATGGCGAATACGGCCCCGGCCCGCTGTGCGTGCAACTGGCCTGGGGCTTTGACCAGTCTTCCTTCCTGATCCACGAGGCGCAGCCGGACATGGCGGCGCTGGCCGCCGCGTCGGGCGAGACCATCGGCCTGCTGGTGGCCGTCAAGGACCAGGCCGTGTGCCTGGACATGGTCGAAAGCCAGCATCCGCTGCGCTGTTCCTTCACCAAGGGTCGTGGCCTGCCGCTGGCCCGCGGGGCCTCGGCCAAGTCGCTGTTGGCCTTCATGCCCGCCGCGCGCCTGCAAACCGCGCTGGCCCTGCTGGCCAGGGAGCCGGGCGTGGACGTCGCGCGCCTGGCCGACGAGCTGGAAGCCATCCGCGCCCTGGGCTATGCCGTGACCGACAGCGAAGTCGATGCCGGCGTCTGGGGCGTGAGCGTGCCGATCTTCCAGCGCGCCCACCAGGCGGTGGCCTCCATTACGTTGATGGCCCCGTCCACCCGCGCCGGCCAGCGCACGCAGGCCTTCATCGACCTGACCGTGGCCGCGGCCCGCCGCATTTCCACCAAGTTGCAGGCGCATTGACGCCGCGCCGTTTCGAATTCCTTGCTGTCCCTGCCATTTCTGCCTCATCTCTAGACGTTGCCGGCCTTACCCGTACCGATCGCCGTAATCCCATACCCATCCATTCCTTTTAGGACCCGCCATGACCACTCGCCGCACATTGCTGACCGCCGCCCTGACGCTGGGCCTGGCCTGGACCGCCGGCTCTGCCTGCGCCCAGGAAACCATTCGCGCCGTGACCGACGCCACCTTCCCGCCCATGGAATTCGTCAAGGACGGCAAGCGCACGGGCTTTGACATCGAACTGGTCGAGGCCCTGGCCGCCGCCATGGGCAAGAAGGTCGAATGGATCGACATCGATTTCAAGGGCCTGATTCCCGCCCTGCAGGCCGGCCGCGCCGACATCGCGGTGTCCGCCATCTACATCACGCCCGAGCGCAGCAAGGTGGTGGACTTCACCGACCCGTACTACGCCGGCGGCCTGGTCGTCCTGACCAGGAAGGGCGGCGACATCAAGGGCCTGAAGGACCTGGACGGCCGCAAGGTGTCGGTGCAGGTCGGCACCAAGTCGGTCAACTACCTGAAGGAACACTACCCGTCGGTGCAGCGCGTGGAAGTCGAGAAGAACCAGGAGATGTTCAACCTGGTGCAGATCGGCCGCGCCGACGCCGCGGTGACGGGCAAGCCCGCCGCCAAGCTGTTCGCGCAGAGCACGACCGACCTGGCCGTGCTGGACGAGCAGATCACCACCGAGGACTACGGCATCGCCGTGCCCAAGAGCAAGCCCGAGCTCACCCGCGGCCTGAATGAGGCGCTCAAGAAGATCAAGGCCGACGGCAGCTACCAGGCCATCGTCAACAAGTGGTTCGAGGCGCCTGCGAAATGAACCTGGACTTTGCCCCTGTCTTTGCCGATTACGACTCGCTGCTGCGCGGCGCGCTGGTCACCATCGAGGTGACCGCCGGCGCGCTGCTGCTGGGCTGCGTGATCGGCCTGCTGGTCGGCGTGGGCCGGCTCAACCCGCAACGCAGCATTATCTATAACCTGTGCAGCACGTACCTGCTGTTCTTTCGCGGCACGCCCCTGCTGGTGCAGCTGTTCATCTGGTTCTTCGGCCTGCCGCAGTTTGGCGTGACGCTGCCGGCGTTCGCCTGCGGCGTGCTGGGCCTGGGCATGTATTCCGGCGCCTATGTGTCGGAAATCGTGCGCGGCGCGATCCAGTCGGTGGACCGCGGCCAGACCGAAGCGGCCCGTTCGCTGGGCATGTCGTCGGGCCAGGCCATGCGCATCATCATCCTGCCGCAGGCCGTGGTGCGCATGATTCCGCCGTTGGGCAACGAGTTCATCGCGCTGATCAAGAATTCCGCGCTGGTGTCGCTGTTGACCATCCATGACCTGATGCACGAAGGGCAGAAGATCATCAGCGTGTCGTACCGTTCGCTGGAAACCTATCTGGTGGTGGCGCTGATCTATCTGGTGCTGACCACGGTGGCCATGGTGATCCTGCGCCAGATCGAACAACGCCTGCGTGCCGGGGGGATGGTGCAATGAACTTCGGAAACCCGAAAGAAATGATCCGCATCCGCGGCCTGGAAAAATCCTACGGCGATCACGCCGTGCTGCGCGGCATCGATTTTGACGTGCTGCCGTCGCAGGTGGTGGTGGTGATCGGGCCCAGTGGTTCGGGCAAGAGCACCTTGCTGCGCTGCTGCAACGGGCTGGAAGTGGCGCAGGGCGGCACCGTGGACATCTGCGGCCAGACGCTGCAGGACAACGGCGAACTGCTGCCCGAAGCCCAGCTGAACCAGCTGCGCATGCAGGTGGGCATGGTGTTCCAGGGCTTCAACCTGTTCCCGCACCTGTCGGTGCTGGAAAACGTCACGGTCGGGCCGCGCAAGCTGCGTGGCATGGGCCGCGACGAGGCCAACGAACTGGCCGCCGACCTGCTGGCCAAGGTCGGCCTGTCGCAGAAGATGTCGGCAATGCCGGCCAGCCTGTCGGGCGGCCAGAAGCAGCGCGTGGCGATCGCCCGCGCGCTGGCGATGCAGCCCAAGGTCATGCTGTTCGACGAGCCGACGTCCGCGCTGGATCCCGAATTGGTCGGCGAAGTACTGCAGGTGATGAAGCTGCTGGCCCGCGAAGGCATGACCATGATGGTCGTAACCCACGAAATGGGCTTTGCCCGCGACGTGGCCGACGTGGTGGCTGTGATGGACGGCGGCGTGATCCTGGAATCGGGCCCGCCCGAGGTCATCTTCAGCCAGCCGCGCGAGGCTCGCACCCGCGAATTCCTGCAGGCGGTGCTGAGTGCAGGGCAGGGGGCGGCATGACGACGGCGCAACTGGACAAAGGCCTGTGGACCGCCCGTGACGATAGCGCCGAACGTGGCGACACGCGCCGCCTGGCGCATATCGTCGAATCCGCGGCGGGCCAGGCGGCCGCCAAGGGCGAAGCCGTGATCCTGGGCTTTGCCTGCGACGCCGGCGTGGCGCGCAACCAGGGCCGTGTCGGCGCGGCCGCCGGCCCGGCCGGCATCCGCAAGTTCATGGCCGGCCTGCCGGCGCACGGCTTGACGCGCCTGTTGGATGCGGGCGACGTGGCCTGCGACGGCGACCAGCTGGAAGACGCCCAGGAACGCCTGGGCCTTGCCGTGGCCGACCTGCTGCAACAGGGCGCCCGCCCGGTGGTGCTGGGCGGTGGCCATGAGATCGCCTGGGGCAGCTTCCAGGGCCTGGCGCGCTGGTTGGCGGGCCGGGAAGACGCCGGCCCCGTGCTGGTGCTGAACCTGGATGCGCACTTTGACCTGCGCACCGGCCGCCCGGGCAGCTCGGGCACGCCGTTCGACCAGATCGCGCACTACTGCGAGGCGCAGGGCCTGGCGTTCCAATACGCCTGCCTGGGCGTGTCGCGGCTGGCCAATACCCCGGCGCTGTATGCGCGGGCTGCCGAAGTGGGCGCCATCTGGGTGGAAGACCGCGACATGCAGGAACGCCACCTGGAGGCAAGGCTGGCCAACGTCGATGCGTTGCTGGCCCGGGCGCGCCACGTGTACCTGACGATCGACCTGGACGTGCTGCCCGCGGCGGTCATGCCCGGCGTGTCGGCGCCCGCGCCTTATGGCGTGCCGATGGCGGTGATCGAAGAGATCGTGCTGCGGGTGAAAGCCAGCGGCAAGCTGCGCCTGGCGGACCTGGCCGAGTTCAATCCGCGTTTTGACGTGGATGGCCACGGCGCCCGCGCGGCGGCGCGGCTGGCCTGGCAGCTGGTGTCAGCCTGATACGCGGCGTCCTGGGGCCAAGTGGCCGGGGCGTGCCAGGAAAACCGGCCCGCCTCGCGCGGGCCGGTTCGTTTTTGGGGGCGGAGGTTGCGCTTGTGGCGGTATCAGCGGGATCGACCGACAGCTTTGTCGGAATTCGCGGGGTCCATGTCCGATAGCTCACTGTTGAGCCATCCTCTTCGCAAGCTATAAAGCTTGGTTTTGGATGCTTTTGGTCCGCAGCCGAGTGCGGCTCGGCGACAATCTATGTATCGAACGTATCTCGAGTTGATCAAGCCTGGCATCGTGGCCGGGAACCTGATAACCCTGGCCGGCGGCTATCTGCTGGCGTCGCGCGGCGTTGTGGATGTGAGCCACGGCGCGTTGGTAATGCTGGGCGTGGCCCTGGTGATCGGCTCAGGATGCACGGCCAACAATGTGATTAATCGTGACATCGACCGCGTCATGGAACGCACTCAGGCCCGCGCGATGGCAACCGGCCGGATTTCCCTCGGTTCAGCGCTGGCTTTTGCGGGGATTCTTGCCGCCGCCGGATTCTGGCTCTTGCATGTCGCGACGCGGCAAGGCCAGCCGCTAGTGTTGATGTTCATCGGATATGTCGTCTACGTTGGCCTGTACTCGCTTTGCCTCAAACGAAGATCGGTTCAGGCCACGCTGGTGGGCGGCGTGGCGGGAGCGGTTCCGCCCGTCGTAGGCTATTGCTCGGTGAGTGGAACGATCGACTCGGCCGCGCTCTGTCTTTTTGTGATCTATGGGATATGGCAAGTCCCCCATTCATACGCCATCGCCATCTTCAGGTGGAATGACTACGCGGCGGCGTCCATTCCCGTCTTGCCTCTCGTAAAGGGGCGTCGCCAAGCGAAGCGGCAGATCGTCGTGTATATCGTCGGGTTTCTCGTGGCCGCGCTTTCCCTCGCGGCGTTGGGATACGCGGGCAATCTCTATATCGCTGTGGTCCTGCTGAGCGGAATCCTCTGGCTCAAAACGGCCATGGACGGATTTTCGGCGCGCGACGATGCGCGCTGGGCGCGCCGGGTGTTCGCGGTTTCCATTGCCGTTGTTGTTCTCGTCAGTGCCGCGATGGCGATCGATGCGACGGGCGGACCTCTTGCGCATTGATCGGCACGTCTGGCATCAAGCGCAAGTTGGGGATCTTCCGATTTCAACGTTCCTGCAGGTGTGGGTAAATGAAATCCAGGAAGGCCCTCACCCGTGCGGGTACTGTCCGAGCAGGAAGCAGGGCGAAAAGAGGCACCTGGGGCAACACCCATTCCCGCATGACAGGAGTGAGAGGGCGCTGTCCGCGGCCGATCTGCGCTGCCTCGAAATTCATCAGCGGGCCGATGCCGAGTCCCTCCGAGAGCAAGGCGCCAATAATGCCGGAGTCGCTGGCCGCCACTTTTCCCGACACCCTGATCCGCTCGACTCGCACCCCGGACCGTAACTCCCATTCGCATTCGCCGCTCAGCGCGCCAACAAGGCATTGATGGCCTGTGAGCTCTGTCGGTGAGCCGGGAGGCCCATGTCTGGCTATATATGCGGCCGATGCGTACAGGCGTGGAGTCATCGAACTGATAGTGTGGGCAATCAGGCTGGAGTTCGGCTGTTCGCCAAAGCGTAGCGCCAGGTCGAAGGCGTTGCTGATGGGATCGACACGCTGATTGCCCAGTTCGAACTGACAATGGATGTCCGGATACTGGTCATGGAAGGCGTTGATGACTGCGGGGAGGAAATGCTGAGCCAATGACGCCGGCAGCGATACGCGCAGTCGGCCCCCTGGACGCGCAGTGTCCGTTTGCAGCTGTTCGTGCGCGACTCGCGCTTCATCGACCAGGTCACGGCAGCGTTCGAAGTAGAATGCGCCGGCCTCGGTCAGGCCTATCTTGCGGGTGCTTCGCTGGAGCAACTGCACCCCCAGATCGCGTTCGAGTTCGCTCACCCGTCGCGAAAGCGTCGAGGGCGGGACGCCAAGCGCAGTGGCTGACAGGCTGAAGTTCCCCCGCCTGGCAACCTCCACGAACATGGCAATGTCATTCAACAATGGCATGCCTGAACCGCTGGCGTAAGACCGCCGGCTACCGGGAAACGACACGGTCCGTTGCGCCAGACTGCCAGCCTCCGCCGAGTGCCTTGAACAGGTCGACCTGTGCATTCACCACCCGCGCCTCGCTTTGCGCAAGTTCGGCCTGCGCGTCGGCGTACGTGCGCTCTGCGTCCAGCAAGGCAAGGCTGTCGGCGCGTCCTTCTCGCGCTTGCGCCCGGACGATCCGCGCAACGTTCTGCGCCTGGTCCCGGGCGGCGGCCAGCGCCACTTGGCGATCCAGGCTTCGGGCATAGTTCGAAAGCGCGGTTTCCGTCTCGCTCAATGCCAGCAGCACGGTGCCGTCAAACGCCGCCAACGCCGCCTGGGCTTGCGCGTTCGCGGCATCGATACGAGAGCGGATCAGCGCTTGGTTCGGAAATGACCACGAGACGAGTGGCCCGGCCAGCCAGCGCAAAGGGCCAGCTCCAAAAAAGTCGCCAACACCAAACCCTGTGGACCCCACTGAGGCGCCCAGGGAAACCTGCGGATAAAGCGCCGATGTCGCCACGCCTATCCGCGCGGTCTCGGCCGCCAGCCGCCGTTCAGCGGCGCGCACGTCCGGACGGCGCGCGAGCAAGCTCATGCCATCTCCTACCGGAATCGGCTGCAGGATTCGGGGCGGCGCCGACAGGGCGCCAGCCTCCCTGGGAAGATCCTTGGGCGCGCGGCCAGTCAGCAAGGCGAGGCGGAACAGCTCGGCCTGGCGCTCGGTCACGATCTGTGGAATCTCGGCACGTCTTTGATCTCTCAGGGCAGCGATACGGGCGGTGTCCAGAGGGGTGGTCAAGCCCGCTTGCTCCCGGCTGGCCGTCACGCTGACCGATCGATCCAGCAACTTGACGATCTGCTGCGCCACGGCCAGGCGATGGGCCGCGCTGGCGGCGCCCAGATAGGCTTGGGTCGTGGCCGCCACGGTTGAAACCCGTACGGCATCCAGCTCTGCCTGCGCCGCCTGATAATCCCCACGCGAAGCTTCGACGTTTCGTCGGACACGGCCGAAAAGATCAACTTCATATGCTACCGAGAAGCCAAGATCGACAACAGTATGCTCGCGACCCAGTTCGGGCGAAGATTGGATCGCGGATTGTCGTTGGCGGTTTGCGCTGGCGCCAAGGTCGCTGGTCGGTCGTTGATCCGCGGACGTTTCCCGTAGCTGGGCGCGCGCACGGGCAAGCCGGGCCACTGCCATGCGCACATCGGTGTTGGCGGCAAGCGCGTCTTGCACCAGTCCGTCCAACACCGGGTCGTGGTATAGCTTCCACCAGTCTGCCGAGACGGGCGTCCTGTCTGACGTCGTCGCATCGTCCTGCGACAGGAACGGGCCCGCCGCCAACGTGGGAATGACCGGCGCCTTGTAGTCCGGGCCGACTGCGCATGCGCTCAGGACAAGCGGCATGACGAACATCGAGAGAGTGTGAGATCGAATCACTTGATATTTCCTGTTCATTCCTGCCGCGGCTCCAACGAGGTGACGCGAAACCGGCGGGACAGCCGATCCGCGAGCTTGCGGCAAACGACGTAAAACGTGGGCGTGTACAGCAAGCCGAAGACGGTGACGCCGACCATGCCGAAGAATACGGAAGTTCCCAGCGCTTGCCGCAGCTCGGCGCCCGCACCGGATGCCATGAGCATCGGCACTGTTCCGAGTATGAAAGCGAAACTCGTCATCAGGATCGGGCGTAGTCGGGTCTGGGCCGCCCGTACCGCCGCGGCAGCCGGGCTCAGGCCGTCTTGCGCTTCGGCCTGCTTCGCGAACTCGACCACGAGGATCGCGTTCTTGGCGGCAAGGGCGATCAGCACCACGAGTCCGATCTGCGTCAGTACGTTGTTGTCCATGCCGCGAATATTGATACCGACCATGGCAGCGAGGAGGCACATCGGCACAATGAGGATGATGGCCAGCGGCAACGTAAGGCTTTCGTACTGCGCGGCCAGCACCAGGAACACGAAGACAACCGCCAGCGCGAACACGAGGCCTGCCGTGTTTGCGGCGATCTTCTGCTGGAAGGCGATGCCGGTCCATTCATAGCCATATCCCGTTGGCAGCGCGTGATGCGCCAGTTTCTCCATGGTGGCCAGAGAGGCGCCCGTGGAAGAGCCGGGCGCCGTGTCTCCGTCCACCTCGACCGCCGGGAACAGGTTGTAGCGCACGACCCTGAATGGCCCGGTTTCGCTTTTGAATGTTGCGACTGAACCGATCGGCACCATCGCGCCGCTATCGGATCGTGTCTTCAGGTTTGCGATGTCGGCCTCGCTGTTGCGCTGGCCTTGTTCAGCTTGGGCGATCACCCGGAACGTGCGCCCCAGCAGATTGAAGTCGTTCACGTAGGATGAACCCAGGTACACCTGAAGCGCCTCGAACACCCGATCCGGGGGCACACCCAGCAGCTCTGCCTTGCGCCGGTCGATGTCGGCGAAGATCCGAGGTGTCGATGTGTTGAAGAAAGAGAAGACCTGCGACAGCCCTTCGGTGCTGTTCGCCTTTGCCATGAGCTGATCGGAAACTGTTCCCAGCGCCTTGTAGCCATGGCCGGCACGATCCTGCACCATCATCCGGTAGCCGCCTGCCGACCCGATGCCGTCGATCAGCGGCGGCGGAATGATGAGCACTCTCGCTTGATCGATGTCCGCGACGGCTTTGCGCGCTTGGGCAAGGATCTCGCTGGCGGGCCGGGAGCGTTCTTCAAACGGTTTGAGCGGTATGAAGGCGGTGGCGGTATTCGGCGAATTCGTGTTCGATGCGGCGTCGTATCCGGGCAGCATGATCGTGCCACGGACCCCTTCGATCGTCAGCAGGCGCTTGGACACTTCTTGCAGCACCGCATCGGTGCGCGCCAGGGATGCGCCGGGCGGCAATTGCGTGATCGATATCAGATAACTCTGGTCCTGGGCGGGAATGAAGCCGGTCGGGGTGACCCAGAAGATTCCAGCCGTGGCAAGAACAAGTCCGCCGTAGCTCGCCAATACGCGTTTGGGATGCGCCACCAGCCAGTGTGTCAATTGACCGTAACGGGCGCTGAGTCGATCGAAGCGTTCGTTGAATCCGTCACCGGCAAGCTGCATGCGCCGGATGAGCCCGTTGCTGCTTTTCACCGTCGTATGCGCACGCAGCAAGGTCGCGGCCAATGCCGGTGAAAGCGTCAGCGACAATATGAGCGAAATGACCGTTGCGCCGGAAATGGTCAGCGCGAACTGCTTGTAGAACGCGCCGGACAGGCCGGTCAGAAAGAACGTGGGAATGAAGACCGCGCACAGCACCAGCACGATGGCCACCAGGGCGGCTGAAACCTCGTCCATGGACGTGCGGGCCGCTTCCAGCGGCGTCAGGCCCAGCGCCAGATTTCTTTCCACGTTTTCGACCACGACGATCGCATCGTCCACCACGATGCCGATCGCCAGGACCAGCCCGAACAACGACAGGCTGTTCAGGCTGTAGCCAAACAAGGCAAGCAGCGCAAATGTTCCCACCAGGGAGATGGGGATGGCGACGACGGGGATGAGGGCGGCGCGCCAATTCTGCAGGAAGACGAAGATCACGAGCACGACCAGCGCCGCGGCTTCGAAAAGCGTCTCCCGCACCGCTTCGGTGGATTGCGCGATGAAACGCGTCGAATTCCACATGATCCGGTATTCGAGTCCCGCAGGAAAGGCTTTTGCCGCCGCCTGCATCTCTCGTTCCAGGTTGATGCCGGTTTCAAGTGCGTTGGTGCCGGGTCTTTGGAAAATGCCGATCATGATGGACGGCTTTCCCGACAGGTATGCATTTGTGCCGTAGTCATCCGCGCCCAGTTCAACGCGTGCAACATCGCGAATGCGGGTTTGGCGTCCGGCAGGGTCCGTTCGGATGACGATGTCTGCGAACTGCTCCGGTTCGCTCAATCGCCCCTGCGTCCGGATATTGAGCTGGAAGGCATCGGAACTCGGATTGGGCGGCTGGCCAAGGGCGCCGGAGGCGACCTGCACATTCTGGGCGCGCAGGGCGCCGACAATCTCTCCCGCCGTCAACTGAAGCGCGGCAGCGCGGCGCGGATCGATCCAGACGCGCATGGCAACTTCGCGGCTGCCGAAGATCCGGGCTTCACCAACGCCCTCGATACGGCTCAACCTGTCGCGCATCTGAGTGAGGGCGTAGTTCGAAAGATAGGCCTGATCCAGCGACCCGTCCGGAGAGACGAGGTTGATTGCCATCAACGCGCTTGGCGACGTCTTGCGGGTGGTGACGCCTAGCCGTTGCACCTCTTCTGGCAGGCGAGGCACCGCCGCTGCGACCCGGTTTTGAACCAGCATCTGGGCCGCATCGAGATCGGTGCCCACTTTGAAGGTGATCGATATGGACACCTTGCCGTCCGCCGTTGACTGGCTGGACTGGTAAAGCATGTTCTCCACGCCGTTGATTTCTTGTTCGATCGGGGCCGCGACGGTCTCCGCGACCGTTTCCGCGGACGCGCCAGGGTAGGTGGCGGACACGACGACGGTGGGAGGGATGATGTCCGGGTACTGGGCCACCGGAAGGGTGAAGTAGGAGATCGCGCCGACAATCGTGATGACGATCGCCAGCACCGCGGCGAAGATCGGGCGGGTGATGAAGAAGCGCGACAAGCGCATGACGATGTTTCCTTTGGGGCAACTGCCGCCGCATCACGAGGACGTGAATGTCGGCGTGCTGCGGGAAATGGGAGGGTTCGAGTTCGCCATTCCGGTCTGACGGGAAGCCGCTGCCGGCGTGGCTTGCACCTTCGAGCCTGGAATGGCGAGTTGCTGACCGGCGACGACCACGCGATCGTCTGCAGCGAGCCCGGCTCGAACGACCCTGAGTCCGTCGACAAGCGGACCAAGCTCAATGGTCTTGACCAACACGGTGCCTTCGGCGGAAACGGTAAGGACCGTCTTGCGAGTCTGGTCCGTCTGGATGGCGGCATCGGGAATCAGCAAGGCAGGCACCCCGGGTCCGCTCGCCAATCTCATGTTTCCGAACAGGCCCGGTGTCAGAAACTGCTTGGGATTCTCGATCACCGCGCGCATCCGTATGGTCCCTGAGCGGGGATCGATTCCGTTATCGGTGAAGTCGAGCTTTCCGCGCCACGTGTAGTCCGGCTCATCCTGCAGGCGTACTTCGACCCGCGCTTGCGGGGCGCCCGGCTCTCGAGCGCGCATGGCTTTCAGGTACAGGGCTTCTGAGGCATCGAATGAAAAATAGATCGGGTCCAGTGCATTGATGGTGGTCATGTAGCTGCCATTGCCGGCCTCCGAGGCCACGACCAAGTTGCCAGGGTCGACCCGTCGGTCGGAAACCCTGCCGGCGATGGGCGAGCGAACTTCGGTGAACTCGAGCTCAAGCGATTTCAGGGCAACGCGAGCCTGCGCGGCGTCGACGTGTGCGGCGCCTGCCTGCACGCGCGCGCGCAACTGATCGATATCGCCCTTTGAAATTGCGCTGTCACCCACCAGCCGCTGCGCACGCGCAAGGTCGGCTCGAGCCAGGGCAAGCTCGCTCGTTGCGCTTGCCAGGCCCGCTTGCGCTTCCGCGCAAGCGGCTTTGTAGGGGCGGGGGTCAATGGAGAAAAGCAGTTGGCCTTGTTGGACGATTTCTCCGTCCTTGAAGTGAACCTCGACAATCTGCCCCGAGACCCGGGGGCGAACCTCCACCCGGCGACTCGCCTCAAAACGGCCGACATAGTCATCCCACTCGATCACGGTACGCTGGACCGGTGTTGCGATGGATACCGCGGGAAGCGCTTCAGGAGCCACCGCTTGCGATTCTTTGTCTGGCAGTAGAGACAAGATGCATGCTGCGGCGGTTGCGAGCCCCGCTGTCACGAGTGCGGCGCGCAGGATGACCGGCTTGGTTCCAGGGGGGCCGAGTGGGCGTTGGCGGGTCATGCGGCCGCACTCCCCGGGTCGTTGGACGTTGTGTGTGTCATGTGAGGTGTCGCCTTGAAAAATGACGCGAAGTCGTTGTGTGCTTTTGCAACGTACAGAGATTCTCCGGATTGCGGCCTTGCGGCAAAAGGACGTACTTCCCTCCTTTAGCGTCATATCGACTCTCCCACGGAAGCGATATGGGTCCAGCGAATCGGGATGTCGTTTTTTGAGGGATATATGTCATTCAAGACATAGCGAATACGGTGCACCATAGACACGGGGCGACGCGGTGCCTCTGCCTCATGCGTGGCCTGGCCAGCTTTCGACCGCGATGAAAGGGAGTTATGAACCGGATGTCATCCCATGCGCCCCGCGCTTCGCGCGACGTCGCTTTTCTCGTATTTCCCGACTTTCAGATTCAGGATCTGACGGGGCCCTTGGCGGCCTTCGAGGTGGCCGGACGGCTATTGGGCGGGGCCTCGTACCATTGCCAGGTGATCTCGCTCGTCGAAGGGCCCGTTTCAAGTTCGTCCGGCCTGGAAGTGTCGACGCAAAAGGCCGGGTTTTCCGCCTATGACACCTTGATCGTGACGGGCGCAGGCCTGGGCGCATACCCTGATCAGGCGTTGCTCGAAACGTGCGGCTATTTGAAGCACCTGGTGGCCCAAGGCACACGTCGCGTCGCCAGCGTATGTACTGGCGCCTTTATTCTGGCGGCGAGCGGTCTGTTGGATGGCCGATGTGCCACGACGCATTGGCAATATGCCACCCGTCTTCAGCGGGAGTACCCGCGGGTGAAGGTGGATGGCGATCGGATCTTCACGAAAGAGGGCGGCATCTGGACATCCGCCGGCGTCACCACGGGAATCGACATGGCGTTGGCCATGATCGAAGAGGATTTCGGCACGGCGTTGTCCCATGCGGTGGCGCAGATGCTGGTGGTCTACCATCGTCGGCCCGGCGGACAGTCCCAATTTTCGGCCATTGCGGATATGGAGCCCGAGTCGGATCGAATCCGCAATGTGCTTACCTATATGCGTGAACACCTCGACCAGGCATTGTCGACGGAGCTGCTGGCTTCCATCGCCTGCTTGAGCCCGCGACAGTTCGGGCGCGCATTTCTTGCCGAAACGGGGGAGACGCCAGCCAAGGCTGTAGAGCGTCTGAGAGTCGAGGTGGCCAGGCAGCGCGTCGAGCGGGGCGCGGAACCCATTGAATTGATAGCGCAGAACATTGGCTTTGCTGATCCGGAACGGATGCGCAGGGCGTTCATTCGCATTCTCGGCCATCCGCCGCAGAGCATCCGGCGCATGGCGGCCCGGGACGCGTCTTCGTCCGTTCCCGGGCGGCAAGCCCGTGTGAACCAGCCGTTGGACAGGTCCCGCAGGCTGGACGCTGGCGTCTCGCAGGGCTAGGATAGGCGCAGCGTTTCGGCAGGCTCGGCAACGCTCGCGGTCTCCATGCGCATAAATGCGTCCCCAATTAAAATATTTATATTAAATATGGGGACACATTATGGTTATGGATAAAATGGCGCAACTTTGTCAGGAGAGCATGTTCATGTCTCAAATTCCCACCCATGCCTTGCCGTCTTATCTGAATGCCGACGATCTCGGCCCCTGGGGTAATTACCTGCAACAAGTCGATCGGGTCACCCCGTACCTCGGCTCGCTGGCTCGCTGGGTCGAGACCCTGAAGCGCCCGAAGCGTTCGCTGATCGTCGATGTGCCGATCGAGCTGGACAACGGCAGCGTGGCCCACTTCGAAGGCTACCGCGTGCAGCACAACACCTCGCGCGGCCCCGGCAAGGGCGGCGTGCGCTTCCACCAGGACGTCACCCTGTCGGAAGTGATGGCGCTGGCCGCGTGGATGTCGGTCAAGAACGCCGCGGTGAACCTGCCCTACGGCGGCGCCAAGGGCGGCATCCGCGTCGACCCGCGCAAGCTGTCGCAGTCCGAACTCGAGCGCATGACGCGCCGCTACACCTCGGAAATCGGGGTCATCATCGGACCCTCCAAGGACATTCCCGCTCCTGACGTGAACACCAACGCCCAGACCATGGCCTGGATGATGGACACGTACTCCATGAACGAAGGCTCCACCGCCACCGGCGTGGTGACCGGCAAGCCGATCGCGCTGGGCGGCAGCCTGGGCCGCGTCGAGGCCACCGGCCGCGGCGTGTTCGTGGTCGGCTGCGAAGCGGCGCGCGACCTGAACATCGACGTGTCCAAGGCACGCGTGGTGGTGCAGGGCTTTGGCAACGTGGGTGGCACCGCCGCCCGCCTGTTCCACGAAGCCGGCGCCAAGGTCATCGCGGCGCAAGACCATACCGGCACGGTGCACAACCCGGCCGGCCTGGACGTGCACAAGCTGCTGTCGCACGTGTCGCAACATGGCGGCGTGGGCGGTTTCTCGGGCGGCCAGGCCCTGGACAAGGACGAATTCTGGACGCTCGAAACCGAATTCCTGATCCCGGCCGCGCTGGAAAGCCAGATCACCATCGACAACGCCGCCAAGGTGCGCGCCAAGATCGTGGTCGAAGGCGCCAACGGCCCGACCACCCCCGAAGCGGACGACATCCTGGCTGAACACGGCGTGTACGTGGTGCCGGACGTGCTGGCCAACGCCGGCGGCGTGACCGTGTCGTACTTCGAGTGGGTGCAGGACTTCTCCAGCTTCTTCTGGAGCGAAGACGAGATCAACCAGCGCCTGGAACGCATCATGCGCGAAGCCTACGCCTCGGTGGCGCAGGTGGCCAAAGAGCACAAGGTGACGCTGCGTACCGCTGCGTTCATCGTGGCTTGCACGCGCATCCTGCAAGCCCGCCAGGTGCGCGGCCTGTACCCGTAAGGTCTTCTTGCGCCGGGCCCGGGCCCGGCGCTGGAGGAGCAGTGAGGAAGACAAGCACGCCGCCCCGCAAGGGGCGGTTTGCATTGGTGCGAAGGTCGCCGGCCCGCCGTGACGAGGGCGCCGTTCATCGGGGGCGGCAATCCCGGCGACGGCCGCCCTGGTGGCGCCCGCGTCAGGACTTGGGCAGCAGTTCCGGCTTGAGGATGCCGCGCAGGTCGGCGTAGGGAATGCTCAGCTCGGGTTCGCCGTGGGAGTAGGGCGCGATGGAGTAGGCGTCGTACTTGACCACGATGCCATCGCGCGTGAGCGCGAAGTTGTCGCTTTCCTGGAACGGCCACATCTTGTTGTAGGCCGCCGGGTCGCGTTTGGCGTCGGCGTTGCCGGCCAGCCATTTGGCGTGGGCGCGCTGCAGCGCGGCGACGTACTCGCCGCGGCGGCCGGGGATCAGGGCTTCGTCCAGCGCCATGACGCGGCCGCGGCTGCGTTCCCAGTTCAGGTACTGGGTGGCGGGGATGCCGTGCGCGGCGCCCGTCAGGAACTGTTCGGTGTGCAGTTCGATGGACACGATGTCGCCCACGGTGTCCTTGACGCTGGCCTTGAAGTAGGTGGCGTCGCGCGGGCGGGCGGTGGACCAGAAGTACTGGGTGTATTCCGACAGCGTTTCATACGGGCCGCGGCGGTTGGCGTCGGTGCCGGTCATGTAGGCCAGCACGTGGTCGACCAGCGCGGTCAGCTTGGGGAGGCCGGGAAACGCCACGCTGTCGATTTCGATGCGGGGGCAGTCGCCCTTGCAGCCGGGTTTGTCCGACGACCACTTGATGCGTTCGGTGGACAGGTCGCCCACTTTCTCGGGCGTGGCCGAGGCCGACGCCGAGGCCGGCGAGTCCAGCGTGATGTTGGCGGGCGGCGAACTGCCGCAGCCGGCCAGCGCCAACAGGGCGGTGCCCAGGAACAGGGCGCTTAACCCGCCGCGAGGCGTAAAGGGGCGACGCATTGAACTACCTCCAGAAAGACCCGGCCGCGCCTTGCGGCGCGGCCGTCGAACGTAAACCCGGGGGCCGTCAGGGGACGACCGCGGTCCATTCGGGCGTGGAGAACTTTTCGGCGGCCTGGGCCTGGGCGTTCGCCAGCGTGGCGGCGCCCAGCTGGCCCGGCGTCAGGCGGTGCAGCCCGGCGAAGGTATCGACCATGCGCTGGATGATGACTTCGCGCGCCAGCCCGGTCTGGGTGCGCAGCGGGTCGACGCGCTTCTTGGCGCTGGTGGTGCCCTTGTCCGACAGTTTCTCGCGCCCGATGCGCAAGACTTCCACCATTTTATCGGCGTCGATGTCGTAGGACATGGTGACGTGATGCAGCACGGCACCGGCGCGGCGCGCCTGGGCGGCGCCGCCGATCTTGCCGATGTCGGAGGCGATGTCGTTCAGGGGCTGGTACCAGGCCTTGATGCCCAGGCCCTGCAAGGCCTGCAGCACCCAGGCGTCCAGGAAGGCGTAGGACTCCTGGAAGCTCATGCCGTGCACCAGCGCCTGCGGGGCGCTGAGCGAATAGGTGATGCTGTTGCCGGGTTCGATGAACATGGCGCCGCCGCCGCTGACGCGGCGCACGACCTCGATGCCGTGGCGCGCGGCGCCGTCGGGGTCGACTTCGTTCTTGAGCGATTGGAAACGGCCGATCACGACCGCGGGCGCCGACCATTCCCAGATGCGCAGGGTGGGCGGGCGCGTGCCGGCGCCGACTTCGTCGGTGATGACGGCGTCCAGCGCCATGTGCAGCGCGGGCGGCTGCGGCGCTTCGTGGATCAGTTGCCAGTCGTAGTCGTTCCAGTCGGTGCGGGTCATGCCAGGGCCCTCCGCAGCACCACGGCCACGGCCTCGGCCGAAAAGCCGAACATCTCGGTGTTGGCGGGCAGGGCCGACTGCACGGCCACCGCCAGTTCCAGCTCGCCGGCGTCCGCCGGCATGCCGTTCAGGCCGCTGTTGATTGCTTCCAGGGCCTCGGGCGGTTCCAGGAAAAAGTCGCCGCTGATGCGGACGTTGGCCAGGCGGCCGTCCTGGACTTCGAGGTCCGCGACGACCAGCTTGCCGCCGGGGACTTTGTATTCGCCGTGCATGGGGCGCTCCTTAGGTTGGCCTGGGCGCCGGGGGGGCGCTACAGGCTCAGTTTCATGCCGTCGTGGCTGGCCACGAAGCCCAGGCTTTCGTAGAAGCGGCGGGCGTCGGGCCGGGCGCGGTCGGTGGTCAGCTGCACCATGTCGCATCCCTGCGAACGGCACTGCGCGATGGCCCACTCGAACATGATGCGCCCCAGGCCCTGGCCGCGCGAGGACGAGGCGATACGCACGCTTTCGATCTGTCCGCGCCATTGGCCCAGCCGCGACAGGCCGGGTATGAACGATAACTGCAAACAGCCGACCAGGTGCGCATCGCGTTCGACCACCGCGAAGAACTGGTTCGGGTCCTGCTCGATGGCGGTAAAGGCAGAAGTGTAGCGGGGGTTCAGCGGAATGGAGGGATCTTCGCGCTTGGCCCCCAGTTCGTCGTCGGCCAGCATCGCAACGATGGCGGGCAGGTCGGCCAGCGTGGCGCGGCGAAAGTGCAGCGCGGCGCCGCGGTCGGTGGTGTCATCGGTCATGGCAGCGCCCGTTCAACGCACGTGCTGGGCGGTCTGGCCGAACAGGATGCGGCGCGATTCGTCGTCGCTGACCGACGGCGTGGTGTTGATGCGGTCCGCCAGGGCGTAGGCGCGCTGCGTGGCCGGACGTGCGGCAATGGCGTCGAACCAGCGCTTCAGGTGCGGGAAGTCGTTCAGGTCCTGGCCTTGCTTGGCGTGCGGCACGATCCAGGGGTAGGCGGCCATGTCGGCGATGGAATAGTCGCCGGCCACGAATTCGCGGTCGGCCAGGCGCTTGTTCAACACCCCGTACAGGCGGTTGGTTTCCTTGACGTAGCGGTCGATGGCGTAGGGAATGCGTTCGGGGGCATAGCCCGAGAAGTGGTGGTTCTGGCCGGCCATGGGGCCCAGGCCGCCCATCTGCCAGAACAGCCATTGCGACACGTCGGCACGGCCGCGCAGGTCGGCCGGCAGGAAGCGGCCGGTCTTTTCGGCCAGGTACTGCAGGATGGCGCCGGATTCGAACAGCGAGATCGGCGCGCCGCCATCGGCGGGCGCCTGGTCGACGATGGCCGGAATGCGGTTGTTGGGGGCGATGGCCAGGAAGTCGGGCTTGAACTGGTCGCCCTTGCCGATATTGATCGGATGAATCTGGTAAGGCAGGCCGGTTTCTTCCAGGAAGATCGTGATCTTGTGGCCGTTCGGCGTGGTCCAGTAATAGAGATCGATCATGCGGATTCCTTTCTTGTCTTGGCGCCGCCGGGCGGCGGATAGGAAAACCATGATAGCGGCGGGTGGGGCCGGCGTGGACGAATACCCCGAAGCCGGGTGCGGGTTTGTGCGCAGGGGGCCGCGGCTCGGCCCCGCCTGCCGGGGCAGGCCGGGCCCGGGACAGCCTGCCTGGGGATCAGACCGCGCCCGGCTTGGCGCTGCCGGGAAGGCGCCATTGCCAGTTCAGGCTGACCCCGGCCGCCGCCAGGAAGATCAGCGCCACGCCCACGACCTGGGTGGCGTCCATGCGGTGCCCGTACACCACCAGGTCCAGCAGGATGGCCACGGCGGGGTAGATGAAGCTGAGCGCGGCGGTGGACGTGGTCGGCAGCTTCTGGATGGCCGAATACATCAGGATGTACATCAGGCAGGTGTGGATCACCCCCAGCGCCACCAGGTAACCCCATTGCAGCGGCGCGGCGGGCAGGGCGTTGAAGTCGGCCATGGGCAGCAGCATCACGGCGCCCAGCGTCACCTGCACCAGCGCCAGCACCTGTGGCGGGATGCCCTTCAGGCGCTTGACGATCACGGCGGTGACGCCATAGAGCGCCGCCGCGCCCAGGCCCAGCAGCAGGCCCGACAGGTAGGCCGCGCCGCCCGCGCCGGCCGTGTCGGTCAGGCGCAGTACCAGCAGCAATCCGGCAAAGGCCACCACCGACCAGGCCAGCTTGCCGCGGCTGGGGCGTTCGCCCAGGAACAGGGCGCCCAGGCCGATCAGGAAAAATGGCTGTACGTTGTAGACGGCGGTGGCCAGCGAGATCGAGGCCAGCCGGTAGGCCGAAAACAGCAGCACCCAGTTCAGCACCAGCGCCGCGCCCGCCGCCAGCGCCAGGCCCAGCGTGCGGGCCGTGAACAGCCCCGGCTTGAGCAGGCCGCGGGCCCAGCAATACAGGAACAGCGACAGGGCGCCGAAGACGCAGCGAAAGAACACGACGTTCCAGGCGCTTTGGCCGGATTCC
Source organism: Achromobacter sp. NCFB-sbj8-Ac1-l (assembly GCF_052695805.1). NCBI lineage: Bacteria > Pseudomonadati > Pseudomonadota > Betaproteobacteria > Burkholderiales > Alcaligenaceae > Achromobacter > Achromobacter sp. NCFB-sbj8-Ac1-l. The sequence goes on from NZ_CP199812.1 coordinate 2,633,581, forward strand.
AGGACGAACACGCCAAGCGTGCCCGACAGGGTCATGGCGGCGGCCATTTGCGCCAGGCCGAGGCGGTCGGAGGACGGGGACATGGGGAGGCTCCAGGGGCCTTGTGGGCCAGGGATTCGATGGAGAAATTATCCCAGGCCGATCGTCCGAGCTATATGATGTTGCTACGGCAGTTTTGTTTTTGAACCTTCATTTAGGTGGAATTTATGCAAAACGACCTAAAGAATGAAAGCCCGGTGCTGGATGGTATCGACCGTCGCCTGGTCGAGACCCTGACGGCCAACGCGCGCACCACCACGGCCGACCTGGCGCGCCAGGTCGGCATGTCCGCGCCCAGCGTGGCCGATCGCCTGCGGCGCCTGGAAGAATCTGGGGTGATCCGCGCCTACACGCTGGACGTCGATCCGGTGGCGCTGGGCTACACGCTGGAGGCGATCGTGCGGATCCGCCCGCTGCCCGGACAGTTGCGCCGGGTCGAGGGCCTGATCCAGGAGATTCCGGACTTCGTCGAATGCGACAAGGTCACGGGCGACGACTGCTTCATCGCGCGGCTGGTGCTGCGGTCGATCACGCACCTGGACGGCATCCTGGAACGCGTGACCGAATTCGCCGAAACCAACACCGCCATCGTCAAGTCGCACACGGTGCGCCGGCGCTTGCCGCCGCTGCGTTGAGGCGGGCCGTTGGCCGGGGCCGGCCAACCCGGGCCGGCGCTTTCTGCCTGCCATGCCGCGGCAGGGCGGCGCTCAACAGGCGTTACACGGCCGGCGCCGCCAGTGCGCGCACGATGTCGTCCTTCAAACCTGCGGGCGTATCGGTGGGGGCGTAGCGCTTGATGACCTGGCCGTCGCGGCCCACCAGGAACTTGGTGAAGTTCCACTTGATGCCCTCGGTGCCGAACACGCCGGGCTTTTCGCCTTTCAGCCAGCGGTACAGCGGGTGGGCATCGGCGCCGTTGACGTCGATCTTGGCGAACAGCGGGAAGGTGATGTCGTACTGGGTCGAGCAGAAATTCTGGATCTCGGCTTCGTCGCCGGGTTCCTGGTGGCCGAACTGGTCGCACGGAAAACCCAGCACGGTCAGGCCGTCATCGCGCAGGGCGCGGTACAGCTCTTCCAGCCCCGAGTATTGCGGCGTGAAGCCGCACTTGGAGGCCACGTTCACCACCAGCAGCACACGGCCGCGGTAGGCGTCCAGCGGTTGGTCGGCGCCGTGGATGTCGCGGGCCGAGAAATCGTAGATCGTGCTCATGGTGGGCTCCTGGGGTGTCGACGCCGCCGGGTGATCAGGCGTCGGAACGGGACGAGGCCAGTTCGCTGGCTTGCCGCGGCTGCGCCGTCCCGGCATGGCGTCCATAGTAGCGCGTGCCCCACAAGGTCAGCAGCAGCACGCTGGCGGCTAGGGCGGCCGACATCCAGGGCAGGTCGGTCAGCGGCAGGCCGTGGCCCAGCGCCAGGCTGCCCAGCCACGCGCCGCCCGCGTTGCCCAGGTTGAAGGCGCCCTGGTTCAGCGTCGACGCCAGGTTGGGCGCATCGGCCGCCTGGTCCACGATCAGGGTCTGCAGCAGCGGCACCACGGCAAAGCCCAGCGTGCCCCAGATGAACGTCATCACCAGCATCGGCGCCAGGGCGTGGATGGCCTGGCTGAGCGCCAGGAACACCAGCACCAGCCCCAGGAAAATGCGGCGCAGCGAGACTTCCAGGTTGCGGTCGCCCAGCTTGCCGCCCAGGGTGCTGCCCACCGTCAGGGCCACGCCGAACAGCAGCAGCACGCCGGTCACGCCGCGTTCGGACACGCCGGTGATGTCGCGCAGGATCGGCGCGATGTAGGTCAGTACGCAGAACAGCGAGGCCGACGCCAGCACGCTGGCCGCCAGCGGCCACAGCACGCGGATGTCGCGCAGCACCTTGAATTCACGCAGGATGTTGCCCGGCTGCATCGGGATGCGGCCCGGCAGCCACGCCGCCAGCGCCGCCACCGCGGCCAGGCCGATGCCGCTGACCACCCAGAAGGTGGAACGCCAGCCGGCCACCTGGCCCAGCGCGGTGCCCAGCGGCACGCCCAGCACATTGGCCAGCGTCAGGCCGGTGAACATCAGGGCGATGGCGCTGGACCGCTGGTTGCGCGGTACCAGGTCCGCCGCCACCACGGCGCCGATGCCGAAGAAGGCGCCGTGGCAGAAGGCGGTGAACACGCGCGCCGCCATCAGCAGCCCGTAGTTGGGCGCCAGCGCGCACAGCAGGTTGCCCAGCACGAAGGTGCTGGCCAGGCCGATCAGCGTGGCCTTGCGCGGCAGCTTGGCGGTGATGATGGCCATGATGGGCGCGCCGATCACCACGCCCATGGCGTAGCCGGTGATGAGCAGGCCGGCGATGTCGATGGTCACATCGAGGTCGGCGGCGACGTTGGGCAACAGGCCCATGATGACGAATTCGCTGGTGCCGATGCCGAAAGCGGCGGCGGCCAGCGCGAGGAGATGCAGGGGCATGGAAAACCGGAAAGGGGATGGCCGGGGCGCGGCATGCGGCGCGGGCGGCAAGGGGAACAAGTCCGTGATTTTAGGGCAGCCGGGCACGCGGGCCCGGGCAATGACCCGCCAATGATAGGGGCAAGGCCTTACAGGAAGGTGTCGGCGCACGCGCAGGAGCCATCCCGCAAGTGGGTCACACCAGCTTCAGATCCAGCGGCGCGATGCCGGGGAATATCTGCGCCAGGCGGGCCTTGTCCAGGCCGTACAGGCGCGAGAACAGGCCGGCGAACAGGGCGCGGTATTCGTTCAGGACGGGGTAGTCGCGGTCCTGGAACAGCGTGTTCTGCGCGACCTTGACCTGGCGGCCGGCGATGCGGCCGCCTTGTACGTTGCCGCCCAGCACCCAGTAGACCGTGCCGTGGCCGTGGTCGGTGCCCTTGTTGCCGTTTTCGCGGAAGGTGCGGCCGAATTCGCTGATGACCACCACTGTGGCCTGCTTCCAGGCCGGGCCCATGGCATCGGCGTAGGCGGCCAGCGCGCGGCCCAACTGGCCCAGCCGGTTGGCCAGCACGCCGGTGGCTGCGCCCTGGCCCACGTGGGTGTCCCAGCCGCCCACGTCGACAAAGCCCAGGTGGTAGCGGTCGCGCATGAAGCGGCCGATGCGGCGGGCTTCCTGTTCGAGCTTGCCGGCCGAGACGGCGTTGCCGTTGGCGGCCTGCATTTCCGCGTCGAGCTCTTCGCGCGCTGCGCCCATGATGCGCTGGCCCTCGGTGACCGAGGCGTCCAGGTCGGTGTGGCGGTACATGGACGCGATGACGCGGTTGTCGTTGTCGCTCAGGCGCGACTTGCGGCTGGCGCCGCCCAGGTCGATGTTGGGGACGCGTTCGTTGCCGCGGAAGATCTGCGGCACCTCCGACGTGAAGGCGGCCGACTGCGTGCCGCCGCTGCTCAGCGCGGCGGCCAGGCGGTTCAGGAAGCCCGAGCGAAAATCGCCGCCCTTGGCGCGGGCCGCGCCTTGGCCCAGTTCGATGCTGTTCTGCGTTTCGAAGTGGCTGCGGCTGAGGTCATCGGTGCCGGCGAAGGGCACGAAGGCCAGTTGCCGCTTCTGGTAGAACGGCATCAGGCTGTCGGCCAGCGCGGGATGCAGGGCCCAGCCGTCGGCCAGGGGCAGGGCGGCGTCCGCGCCGCTGCCGGGGCGGGCGATGGCGATGGACGGGCGCGATTCGTAATAGAAGTCGCTGCTGGCGGGCACCAGCAGGCTGGCTGCGTCGTAGGCGCCGCGCATGAAGACGACCAGCAGCTTGTTGCCGGCGGCGGCGGGGGCGGCGTAGAGGCGGCTGGCGCCGAAGGCCAGCGGCGCCGAGGCCATCAATTGCAGGATGCGGCGGCGATGCATGTCGGGACTCCTCGCGCCGCGGGTCAGCGGCGCATGAATTCGGGCGAGGCCAACAGGTAGGTGTTGGCGTCCTTGGGATTCTTGGCCTGGGCGATGGCCTGGCGGGTGGCGGGCGACAGGTGCGCGAACAGGCCATCGGCGCTGTGCTCGCGCAACAGGTCGGGCATGCGCGGCAGGTCCACCGGCCCCTTGTCGTCGCCTTCGCGATAGAAGGCCTGCGGCCCGGCGGCGATGGCGCGCGCCACTTCGAAGCGCGCGGTCATCTGGCCCGAACCGGCCCAGTCCGACTGCGCTTGCGGATAGCCATCGGGCGTCAGGCGCTGGTTCAGCGGCTGGCCCAATTGCCGCAGCAGGCCCATGCCGGGCCGCGTGTTGACGATGGGCGGCAGGTCGGCGTAAGCCAGGCGCAGCGCGGAATAGACGTAGTGCACCGGGTCCTTGAACACGCCGGTCTTGAGCGACCGCGCGAACTCGGGCGAGGTGAACAGCGTCTGCAACGTGGCGGCGATGTCGCCGTCCTGCGCCTGGAAGGTCTTGGCCATCCTGTCGATGACCGAGGCCGGTGGCGCGTCGCCCAGGAAGTAGACGGCCAGCTTGGTGCTGACAAAGCGCGCGGTGGCGGGGTGGCGCGCCAAGAGGTCGACGGCCTGGTCCACTTCGGCCATGCCGGCGCCGCGGATGGTGTGGCCCAGGAAGGTCTTGTCGCCGTAGTCGTGGCGCGCGGGGTTGAAGATGAAGAGCCCGTCTCGCACCAGTTGGCCGCGCAGTTCGGGCCGCAGGTTGGGCGTGCCTTGCGCATTGCGGATGCCCAAGCCGGTGAGGATGCGCGCCAGTTCCTGCACGTCGGCCTGGGTGTAGCCGCCCTTGACGCCCAGCGTGTGCAGCTCCATCAATTCACGGGCGTAGTTCTCGTTGATGTGGCCGGCGGCGTTCTGGGTGTTGTCCAGGTACACCAGCATGGCTGGCGAGCGCAGCGTGGCCGCCAGCAGGTCGCGGAACCTGCCCAGCGCATGCGGGCGGATGGCGCGTTCTTCGTACTGGTCGATGTAGGTGCCGATGTCGTTCTTGTCGGCATACACATTGAAGTGGTTCATCCAGAACCACGTCATCTGTTCCTGCAGCTGGTTGGGTGAATACAGGGCGCGGTAGAAGGCGCGGGTGGCGGTGTCGTCGGCACGTTGGCGCGCAATCGCGCGTGCGTCGCGCTGGGCGTCCTGCTTGGGGCCGGGGGCGGCGTCCTTGGCGTCCTGGCGGATCGCGCGCTGTTCGGCCAGGGCATCGTCGGCGCTTTGGCGCGAGATCGACAGCGCGTCGATGCGCTGTTGCACCGCGGGCGGCAGGCGGGCGTGCGGGTCGGGGTGCAATTGCGCTTGCAGGTAGCGCGCCGCGCCCAGTTCGCGCAGCCGCGCCAGGTCGGCGGGCGTGGCGCCCCAGGTGATGCGGTTGAGCAGGGCGGCGTCCTGCGCGGGGGCGTCGCGGGTGCTGGCGGGCGCGGGGTCCGCAGTGGCCGGCGCGGGGCCGGACGGGGCCGCCTGGACCGCCAGCGGCAGCAGCAGCGCCAGGGGCGCCAGACGGCGCCACAGCGGGCGCATGGGCAGGCGCAAATGCAGGAATAGACGCGGCGGGCGCCAATGCGGCAGTCGCAACGACGTCAGTCGACAATACGGCGCGTGCCAAAACGAGGAGCGCAAATACGGCATCAAGCGGGCACCTCTCTGGTGATCGATCAGGCCTGTCGTCAGCAGGTGTTCAGGTCCGGCGCACAACGTGCCGGCCCTTGGGCTGTGACAGGATATTCGCACCGGCATTCCCTTGCGCACGCCGCTTGAAACGCACGGAAACCGATCGTTTTGCCGGCCCGGTGCTATCCCTGCGCGCCGCGGGGCCATTGCTGCCGGCGTGGGCGGGCCGTCCTATCATGTGCCATCGCAGTCAGCGCATGCGGCGCAAAGGAGGCCGGTGATGCGGGAAATGATCGACCGATTGGAAGGAATGTTGGCCAAGGGCACGGACAACATGTTGTTGCGATTCTCGCTGGGCAAGGCCTATGCCGAACAGGACTGCTTTCGCGAAGCTGAGACGCACCTGCGCGCCTCGCTGGCATTCGATCCAGCGTATTCGGTGGCCTGGAAATGGCTGGGCAAGGCCTGCCTGGGCCTGGGCGACAAAGCCGGTGCGCGAGCCGCCTGGGAATCCGGCCTGCAAGCCGCGCAGGCGCGCGGCGACAAGCAGGTCGAAAAGGAACTGCTGGTGTTCATGAAGCGGCTGGACAAGGATGCGGCGGCCACGCAGCAGTGATGGCGTCACTACGCCCATCGCGTGCCCGCACAGGGCGAGTGGCCCCGGCGGCGCGTCAAGCCGTGTCGATGTCGCTGGCGGTGGCGACCAGCCATTGCTTCAGGGCCTGTAGCGCCGCCGCGGCCCCGGCGGGCGTGGCGCGCGGCTCGATCAGGCCATACTCGGACCCATCGGGCGCAAAGCCCAGGGGCGCGACCAGCCGCCCGGTGCGCAGATCGTCCAGCGCCAGGATGCGCGGGCTGAGCGCCACGCCCAGGCCGGCCGCGGCGGCTTCCACCATCAGGAAATGATGATCCAGGTGCCGCGTGCTGCGCGGCGCCGGGTGCGCCGACGCCTGCGCCAGCCAGTCGTCCCAGGCCTGCGGCCGGGTGCGTGAGGCCAGCGCCACGTAATGGCCTGATAGAAAGTCCGCCACCAGCGTGGGGGCCATGACCGGGCCCATGCTTTCGGGCATCAGCCGCGTGACCGTCCATTCAGGGCGCACCGGGAAATCCAGCCGCCGCAGCGCCAGCGTGACCGAGTCGCGCGCAAAATCCAGCGCGCCGCCGCCCACCGACAGATGCAGGTCGATGTCGGGATGCCGGTCCTGGAAGGCCGACAGCCGCGGAATCAGCCAGCGCATGGCCACCGAACGTTCGCATGACAGCACCACGGGCCGCCTGGCGCCGCGGTCTTGCAGGGTGTCGATCGTGCCGTTGACCAGCGCCAGGGCGCGGTGCATGGACGAGGCCAGCAACTGGCCGGCGGCGGTGATGCGCAGGCCGCGGCCGGCGGGCTCGACCAGCACCAGGCCCAGGTCGTCGGCCAGCTTGGCCACGCGCCGGCTGACGGCGCCATGCGTCAGCGACAGTTCATCGGCGGCGGCGCGCATCGAGCCCAGGCGGGCCACGGCTTCGAAGGCGCGCAGGTCGTTCAGGGATGGGCGGCGGGTCATTGGTGAGTTTTTATCACGAATAAACGTCAGAAATCATGGATATTCCTGGCGCGTGATATGCATTTTAATCACCAGTATGAACCGCGTCCCTGCAACCGTTTCCCCCGCCGTCGGCATCATTGCCGATGACCTGACCCGCGCCGCCGATGGCGCGGGGCCTGGCCTGCCCATGGCCATCACGATGGGCGACCCCGCCGGCATCGGGCCGGAGATCGTTGCCAAGACGCTGCTGTTGCCTCGCTACGCCGAACGCTGCCTGGTCGTGGGCGACCCCGCCGTCATGGCCCGCGCGCTGGCGCCGCTGGGCGCTGCCCACCGCCTGCACGTCGTGCAGGACGTGGCCGATGCCGACCTGCGGGCCGACCGCCTGTGCCTGGTGCCGTCGTCCGCGCTGCATCCGTTGCCTTCGCTGGGTCGGGTGAACGCGGCGTGCGGCCGGGCGGCCTACCAGGCCATCTGCGTGGCGATCGACCTGGCGCGGCAGGGCCGCGTGGCGGGCATGGTCACCGCGCCTGTCCACAAGGCCGCGCTGGCCGCGGCCGGCGTGCCGTACCCGGGCCACACCGAGATCCTGGCGGATCGCGGCGGCGCGCGGCGCGTGGCGATGATGCTGGCCAACGAGGCCATCGCCACGGTACTGGTGACCATCCATTGCTCGCTGCGCCAGGCAATCGAGCGTGCTGATTTCGAGGCGCAACTGTCGGCCCTGCGGCTGGCGCACGAAGGCGGCCGTGCCCTGGGCGTGGCCGCGCCGCGCGTGGCGGTGGCCGGCCTGAATCCCCATGCCGGCGAAGACGGGCTGTTCGGCGACGAAGAGGCGCGCATCATCCGGCCCGCCATCGACGCGGCGCGCCGCGAAGGCATCGACGCCAGTGGCCCCTGGCCCGGCGACACGGTCTTCATGCAGGCGCGGCAAGGGCGTTTCGACGTGGTGGTGGCGCAGTACCACGACCAGGGGTTGATCCCGGTGAAGTACCTGGGCCTGGAGCTGGGCGTGAACATCACGCTGGGCCTGCCTTTCGTGCGCACCAGTCCGGACCACGGCACGGCCTTCGACATCGCCGGGCAGGGCATTGCCGACCCGGCCAGCCTGCGCAGCGCCATCGACCGCGCCTTTCAACTGGCCGGGCACGCGCAAGGCTTGCCCAAGGCCGCATTCCCTATCGACAATGCCTGACCAGGACACCCCCATCATCATGCGAACCGACTTCATCTTCATGCTGACGCGCAACGACCGCACGGTCGACCATGCCGAGGCCTATCTGGACATTGCGCTGGGCTGCGGGGTGCGGCACATCGGCTTCAAGGACATCGGCCAGCCGCTGGCAACGCTGCGGCGCCTGCACCAACGCATCCGCGAGGCCGGCGCCAGCAGCTACCTGGAAGTGGTCTCGCAGGACCGCGAGAGCGAACTGGCATCGGTGCGCGCGGCGCGGGAACTGGACGTGGACTTCCTGCTGGGCGGCACGCATGTGGCGGATGCATTGCCGCTGCTGGCGGGGTCGCGTCTGCGCTATTACCCATTTCCCGGCCAGGTGCATGGACATCCCGGCATCCTGGGCGGTTCGCGCCAGGCGATCGCCCGCAGCGCGCGCCAGCTGGCGGACCTGCCCGGCGTGCATGGGCTGGATCTGCTGGCCTACCGCGCCGATGTCGATGTGCCGGCCCTGATCGCCGACGTGTGCCGCGTCGATGTGCCGGTGATCGTGGCGGGGTCGCTGGATTCGGCCGAACGCATCCAGCTGGCCTGCCGCGCGGGCGCGGCAGGCTTCACGGTCGGCACCGCGGCGCTGGACGGCAAGTTTCCCGCCGCCCGGGAAGGCTTGGCGGGGCAGTTGCAGGCGATTCTGGCGGCCGCGCAAGCCGCCTGAGCGATCGCGTGCAGACCGGGCCTGGCCGCGTGGCCGCCCGGCACGCTGACTCAAGAAATCCGCTGTTCAAGCAACGGCTGTGCCACGCGCGGCGGCGATGCGATAAGCCCCGCGGTCACCGGCGCAGCGGCACGCTTGGGCAGCACCGTCTGCGCGCCGGCAATGCGGAACACCTCGATCGCGTGACGCAGCTGCGCGCCGCGCGTGCGCAGGTTGTCGACCGCCAGGCTGGCCTGTTCGACGCGCACCGCATTGCGCTGCGCGGCATTGTCGGTTTCCGAGATCGTGCGGCTCACGTTGTCGATGCCGGTGTGCTGTTCGGTGGACGTGGCCGCGATCTCGTTGACGATCTGCGTCACCTGCTGCACCGAATCGACGATGTCCAGCATCGCCTCGCCGGCCCGTTCCACATGCCGCACGCCGTCTTCGACTTTGTGGTTCGAGGCCTCGATCAGTTCCTTGATCTCGCGCGCGGCGGTGGCGCTTTTCTGGGCCAGGCTGCGCACCTCGGCCGCGACCACCGCGAAGCCCTTGCCGGCCTCGCCCGCGCGGGCCGCTTCCACCGCGGCGTTGAGCGCCAGGATGTTGGTCTGGAACGCGATGCCGTCGATGATGCCGACGATCTCGGTGATGCGTGACGTGCTTTGCACGATGCCCTGCATGGCCGTCACCGCCTCGTTGACGACCTGGCCGCCGCGCTTGGCGACGTCAGACGCCTGGTTGGCCATCTGGTCGGCGCCGTGCGCATTGGTGGCCGTCTGCTTCACGGTGGACGCCAGCTGTTCCATGCTGGCCGCCGCTTCTTCCAGCGATGCCGCCTGGCGTTGCGTGTGGGCCGACAGGTCGGCGTTGCCATCGGCAATTTCGGCCGCTGACGTCAGCGCGCTTTCAATGCCCTGGTGCACGTCGCGCGTGATGCTGACCAGGCTCTTGCGCATCACCTCCAGCGAGAATTTCAAGGCGCCGATCTCGTCGCGGATGCTGGCCGGCGGCAAGGGCGTGCTGAGATTGCCCGCGGCGATCTGGCGCGTGAAGTCGGTGGCGGTGACCAGCAGCCCGGTGATCGACCGCGCAAAGCCCCAGCCCGACGCGAAGATCAGCACCACGCCGCCGGCGAGCATGGCGCCGGCCAGCGCGATGTCTTCGGTGCTCATGCGGTCCAGCATGCCGTACAGGGCCACGCCGGCCGCGCCCAGGAACAGGCTGGACGCCAGCATGGCCCAGGCCAGCATGCGCGAGCGCACCCCGGTCAGGCGCCACAGTTTCAGGCATGCCAGCACGCCGCGGATGCCGGTGGGCTTGACCTGGCCGCGGCTGAGTTTGAATCCGCGCGCGGTGCCGTTGCGCAGGTGCGCGTAGGCGGCGTCGGCGGCCTCGACCTGCGCCCGCGTCGGCTTGACGCGCACCGAGGCATAACAGACCGTCTCGCCGCGTTCGATGATGGGCGTGACGTTGGCCAGCACCCAATAGAAGCCGCCGTCCTTGCGGCGGTTCTTGACCACGCCGGTCCAGGACTCGCCGCGCTGGATGGTGCGCCACAGGTCTTCGAACGCTTGCTCGGGCATGTCGGGATGGCGCACGATGTTGTGGGCCGCGCCCACCAGTTCATCGCGTGAAAAGCCGCTGACTTCGACGAACGCCGGATTGGCGTAGATGATGCGTCCGCGCGAGTCGGTGCGCGAAATCAGGTACTGCTCGTCGTGCAGCGTGTATTCCTTGTCGTAGACCGGCTGGTTGTTGCGCATGCGTCTGTCGTCCTGTGATGGGCGTGGCGAGGTGCTGCCGGATGATCCGGGACGGACGGTATGGCCGGGTTGATCTACATCAAGATATTTGGAAGTTATGCCAAAGGTAAGCGTGGGCGGCGAACCCAAGCCGTGCTGTGATGGACGGCTTTGGTTCGCGCGGGGATGGGCGCGGTGATGCGCGCGGCTATGCCTTGGGCAGGTTGCCGAACGCTTCCAGCGCGCGCAGGCGGCTTTGCGCCAGGTCGACGATGGGCAGCGGATAGCCGGCCGCCGCGCGCTCCATGGGGCTGGGGTCGTGGATCGCCGAGTCGTCCAGGTGCGCCAGTTCGGGCAGCCATTCGCGCAGGAACGCGCCGCGCGGATCGAACTTGCGAGACTGCGATAGGGGATTGAAGACGCGGAAGTAGGGCACCGAATCGGCGCCGGTGGAGGCGCTCCATTGCCAGCCGCCGTTATTGGCGGCCAGGTCGCCATCCACCAGGTGCGCCATGAACCAGGCTTCGCCCAGGCGCCAGTCGATCAGCAGGTTCTTGGACAGGAACATCGCCGTGACCATGCGCAGGCGGTTGTGCATCCAGCCCAGCGCCAGCAGCTGGCGCATGGCGGCGTCCACGATGGGCAGGCCGGTGCGGCCTTGCTGCCAGGCCTGCAGGTCTTCGGGCGCGTCGCGCCACGGGACCGCGGCGGTCTCGGGCTTCATGGGCTGGTGCATGGACAGCGTGGGGCAGGCGGCGAGCAGGTGCTGGTAGAACTCGCGCCACAGCAGTTCGTTGATCCAGGTGGCGGCGCCGACGTTGCCGCTTTCCAGCTCGCCGTGGTTGGCGGCCTGTGCTGCCCGCAATGCCTGGCCCGGGGACAGCACGCCGGCCGCCAGGTAGGGCGACAGGCAACTGGTGGCGGGCAGGCTGGGAAAATCGCGTTCGTCGCGGTAGGCGTCGATGACGCCGTCGGCGAAGGCGTCCAGCCGCTCGCCGGCCGCGTGTTCTCCGGCGGGCCACAGCGCGCGGATGGCGTCGCTGGCCGGGCCGTAGCCGTCGAACGTGTCGGGCAAGGGGTCCGGGCCCCAGGCCGGCGCCGTCTGCGCCTTGGGGGCGGCAATGGCGCGCAACGGGGCGCTGCGCAGGCGCTCGCGGCAAGCGCGCGCATAGGGGGTGTAGACGCGGTAGGTGTCGCCCTTGCCGGTCAGCACCGTGCCCGGCTTGAGCAGCGTCGCGCCGTGGTGCAGCGTCCAGTCCACGCCGGCCTCGGCCAGGCGCCACGACACCGTATCGTCGCGGCGGCGTTCGTTGACGGCCCATTCGGTATTGGCGTGCACCTGCTTGATCTCATGGTCGGCGCAGAACCCCAGCAGCGCGTCGGGCACCTCGTCCCAGGTGTCCACGGTCAGCAGCTTCAGGGGAATGCCCAGCCGGGCCAGGTCCTGCGACAGTTCGCGCAGGTTGCGCAGCCAGAAATCGACCTTGGCCGGCGCGTCGCCGTGCCGGCGCCATTGGCCGGGGGCCGCAATGAACAAGGCGGTGGCCGTGCCGTTGGCCGCGGCGGCGGCCAGGGCGGGGTTGTCGTGCAGGCGCAGGTCGGTGCGCAGCCAGATCAGCGTATTCATGATGGGGCGGTCGGACGGAAAAACGCGCACGCCGGGCGGCGCGCCGCAAGGCAGGCATTCTATCTTGGGTCGAGGGCGCGGGCCGGGGACGATGCCACGCCGTGTAAAAACTACGAGTAGATGTGACCAAGGTGGGCTGCCCCGGGCGCGTCGACGGGCCACCGGTCCCGGGCCGCCGCCCCGGGAAAACGCCGCGCGCGGCCGTCAAACCATGAAACACGCTGGCGCTTTCCCTGTATTGACGCGGCTGGCGGGGCCGCCATGTAATCCACTTAACGCCAAAAGAAGATGAACGATATGGGACACCTGATGGATTTCCGCCCGTCCTTTCTCAAGGGACGCACACCCGCCAGCAAGACAACTCGCGAGGTCCTGCAACGCCTCTGGGGCGCATTCGACCTGCCCGACGAGTCGCTGCAACACGTGGTGCTGACCGGCGCGGAACCGGTGGTGCCATCGTCTTTCGCGGTGGGCACCGCGGCGCAGGCCAGCATCGCCGCGGCGGCGTTGGCCGCTGCCGAAATCTGGCAATTGCGGGGCGGCGCCCGCCAGCAGGTCTCGGTGGACATGCTGCACGCGGCGCAGGAATGCCGCAGCCATTTCACGGTGAATGGCACTGCGCCGGATCCGCATGATCCCATCACCGGCGTCTACCGCTGCGGCGATGGCGGCTGGGTCCGCATCCACGCCAACTTCCCGCACCATCGCGACGGTGCGCTGGCGCTGTTGGGCTGTCCCACCGGCGAGGGCGCCACGCGGGCCGCCGTCGAACAGGCGCTGGGCCGCTGGCGCGCACAGGATTTCGAGCAGGTCGCCGCCGATGCCGGCTTGGTGGTCACCGCCATGCGCAGCTTCGACGAATGGGACCGCCATCCGCAGGGCCAGGCCATCGCGGCGCAGCCTCTCTTGACCATCGAACGCATTGGCGACGCCGACCCCCGGCCGCTGCCCAAATACGGCCAGGAGGCGCGTCCGCTACAGGACCTCCGCGTGCTGGACCTGACCCGCATCATCGCCGGGCCGGTGTGCGGGCGGGCGTTGGCCGCCTACGGCGCCGACGTGATGCTGGTGAATTCCCCGAATCTGCCCAATATCGGCAATCTCATCGACACCAGCCGCGGCAAGCTGTCGGTGCTGGCCGACCTGGACACGGCCGACGGCCGCATCGCGTTGGGCAACCTGCTGCGCAGCGCCCACATCTTCGTGCAGGGCTATCGTCCCGGCGGCATGGCCGCGCTGGGCTTCGGTCCGCAGGACGTCGCTCGCATCCGTCCGGGCATCGTCTACGTGTCGCTGTCGGCATATGGCCCGGTGGGCCCATGGGCCAACCGCCGCGGCTTCGATTCACTGGTGCAGACGGCCGCCGGCTTCAACCATGCCGAAGCGCAGGCCGCCGGCCAGGATGCACCCAAGCCGCTGCCCATGCAGATACTGGACCACGCGTCGGGCTATCTGATGGCGTTTGGCGCGCAGGTGGCGCTGGCGCGCCAGGCGACCGAAGGCGGCAGCTGGCACGTCAAAGTCTCGCTGGCCCAGACGGCGCACTGGCTGCGCACGCTGGGTCGCGTCGACGGCGGCCTGGACTGTGCCATGCCCGGGTTCAACGGCTTGCTGGAAACCACGCCGTCGGGCTTTGGCGAATTGGTGGCGGTGCGCCACGCGGCGCAGTTTTCCGACACGCCTGCGCGCTGGATCCGGCCTTCCTGCCCGCCCGGCACGCACCCGACGGTGTGGCCGTTCAATTGACCCGGCGGAGGTAGAAAGGGGGGCGTCAGCCCCCCTTTGTCATTGGCCCAACCGGTGCCACTGGCTTGCTTACTGCTTGGCCGCCTTCCATTCCCGCAAGGCCCGCATCGTGTTCGCCACGTGCGACTCGGGATTCATATTGGTGTATTCGTACAGGATCTTGCCCTCGGGCGAGATCACGTAGGACGTGCGCTGCGCGCGCTCGGGGCGGGCGTCCAGCACGGCGTCGTAGGCCTTCATGATCTTGCCGTCGCCATCGGCCGCCACCGCGAACTTGCTGCGGCATTCGCTGACCGAAAACTTGTTCAGGGTGTCGATGTCGTCGGCCGACACGCCGATGACGGTGGCGCCCAACGACTTGTATTCGTCGGTGGCTTCGGCGAAATCGTGCGCCTCGATGGTGCAGCCCTTGCTGAACGCGGCGGGATAGAAATACAGCACCACGGGCCCTTGTTTCAGGGCCTCGGCGAGCTTGAAGGTAAATACATTGCCGCCGAGCGAGGCCTGGGTGCTGAAGTCGGGCGCGGGCGCGCCGACGTTGAGGGCCGCGTGGGCGGCGGTGCCGGCCAACAGGCCGCAGGCAAGGAACAGGGGGGCAAGGCGCTTCATGGGAGTCTCCGGGTAGCGTTGCGCGGCGGGGCTGCGTCAGCCTTGCACTGTAGCCCCGCGCGCGGGGGGAATCCAGTCCGGATTCAGTCAGCGCAAATTCAGTCGCGGCCTCGATCATGCGGCGCGGCACGCTCGCCGCCACGCGGCGGCTCGTGCCCGCCTTGCGGCCGGTTGCCGCCGCCATGCTGCGGGTTGCCTTCGGGACGGGCCTGCGGCGGGCTTTGCGGCCGATGCTGGGGCGCGCCATGGCGTTCACGCGCGGCTGCCTGCGCCAGGTTGTCGGGCGCGGGCGTGGGCCGCTGTGCGGGCTGCGGGCGCGCTTGCGGCTGGGGGGCATGTTGCGCGGCCGGTTGCTGCCCTTGCGGCCCGGGACGCGCCTGGCCTGCCGGCATGCCGCCCGGGTTGCCACGGTTCATGTCGGGCCGATCGCCACCGTTGCCGCGATTCATCCCCGGCCGATCACCTGGCCCGCCGCGGTTCATGTCGGGGCGGCCGCCAGGCCCACCCGCGTTCGGCACGTTGGCGGGACCGGCGCCCGGGCCATTGCCCGGCGCACCGCCTGGCCGCGGCCCTTGGCCCGGCCCGCCGCGCTCCGGCGCATGTTCGACGAAGGCCTGGGCCGGACGGCCCTGGTTATGGTCGAAGAACTGCGCCCGATTGCCGGCGGCCTGGCGGGCAAAGCCGCGCTGCACGTCCGTGGGCGGACGATGCTGTTCATTGCGCGCGGCGATCTCGCGTGGATCCGCTTGCCGTCGGATGCCGGCCGGGCCGCCGTTGTAGCTGATGCGGCGGTTGTCGATGTTGTTGACCACCACCGTGTGGTTGTAGACGTTGGTGACGCGGGTGACGTTCACGTTGGTCACGGCGCGGTTGTAGAAGAAGCGGTCGTGGTTCCAATAGCCGCCCACGTAGCCGATGCCGATGTAGCCGAAGCCGTAGTTCACGCCGCCATAGAAGCCGATGTGCGGCCCCCAGTACCCGGCATGCCACAGGTAGACGCCGTCGACGAAGCCCCAATAACCGGGCGTCCAGAGCGCGCCGGTGTAGGGGGCCAGCACCCAGGCCCCGGGCACCCAGAAGTAGCCCAGGCGGTTCAGGCTCCAGTAGCCGGGCACCCACATGTAGCCGTCGCCGGGGGCGGGCGGCTGTTCGTAGACGGGCAGGGGCGGGGGCGGCTGTGGGCTGCGGTCGACAGGCGCCAGGTTGGCGTTGGCGGGATCGCCGTTGTCGTAGGCGGGGGCGGCCGGCGCGGGGGGCGGTGCATAGGTCTGCGCCATTGCGCCGGCGCTGGCCGCCAGCAGGACGGCGGCGGCCAGCGGGCGAAGCGGAAGAATCCTGGCGTGGGCGTTCATGGCGTTTCCTTTACGCGGCGGGCGCGTGGATCAGTAGCCGTGATAGTAGTAGTGCGGGGCGGGATAGTAGTAATAAGCGGGCGCCGGGCGGTAATAAGCCGGACGCGCCGGCACCACGACGCAACCCGACAGCGCACTGGCCATGGCCAGCATCAACAACACGGTCTTCTTCATTTGGAATCTCCTGCCGAGCGCCGGGCGTGCACCACGCGTTCAATGGGCTCGTAGGAATTAGGCCACGCTTGGGCAGGCGAGTTCGGGTCTGTAATGGATCCGAAACAGCTTTCAGGTGACCGATGTTTGCGCCAGCGTGACCGTTGATGTCGTTCGTAGCATTTGTGCCATTCGCCCATGAAAAAAGGCCGCTGGTGTGACAGCGGCCTTTCAGGTTGGCGAAGGAGGTGACGCGGGGTCAGTTCCAGCGGCCGCCGTTGCCGGCCAGGCTGAAGCGGCCGGCGCCCATGAAGGCGATGGCCAGGGCCGTGAACAGGAACATGCCTTGCAGTTCCAGCGCCCAGCCGCCGTTGTTGGTCAGGCTGGACAGTTGACCGGTGTGCGCCAGCAGGATGGCCACGACCATGTTGATGGCGATGATCAGGCCGCCCAGGCGGGTGTAGATGCCGACGATGAGCAGCACCGGGGCGAGGATTTCGCCGATGTAGACGCCGTAGGCCAAAAAGCCGGGCAGGCCGTGCGAAGACAGCATGCCCGCAATGCCGCCGACGCCGCCGCCGGTGATCTTGAACAAGCCATGGAGCAGAATCAGAATGCCGAGGGTCAGGCGCAGGATCAGCTTGCCGGTGTCGTCGGATTTGATCATGGTGAGTTTCTCTTGTGATGGTTAAGGGGGGCAATGCGCGGATTGGAGCGCACGGCGAGCCTTTGGTTCCGCGCCCGGCGCCGCTTGGAGCGCCGGGCGGGGCCATTATGGCAAATCCCGAGCAAAACCATCAAGCTTTTGACCCTGATATCGGGGACTGGCCGACTTGTCGTCGGGGCGCTCAGAATTCCTCGAGGTAGCGCATGCGGAAGCGCCGGCCCTTGATGTTGCTGTTGGAGATGCGCGAAAACACCTGCTTGGCGATCTTGCGGTCCAGCGCGACGTAGGAATTGAATTCGGTGATGTTGATCTTGCCGACCTGTTCGAACGTCAGGCCGCCATCGCCGGTCAGGGCGCCCAGCAGGTCGCCGGGACGCAGCTTGTCTTTCTTGCCGCCCTGGATGCACAGCGTGATCATGGGCGCGCGCAGCGGGCGGTCGGCCTTGGCGCGCAGCGACTTGATGTCGCCCCAGGTCAGGGGCGAGCCCTGGTATTGCTCGATCAGGTTGGCCCAGCGCATTTCGTCGGGCGAGCACAGGCTCAGCGCCAGGCCCTTCTGTTCGCCACGGCCGCTGCGGCCGATGCGGTGCACGTGGACTTCGGTGTCCTTGGTGACGTCGACGTTGATGACGGCCCCCAGGTTCTGGATGTCCAGCCCGCGCGCGGCCACGTCGGTCGCCACCAGCACGGCGCAGCTCTGGTTGGCGAACTGGATCAGGATTTCATCGCGTTCGCGCTGTTCCAGGTCGCCGTTCAGGGCCAGGGCGCTGATGCCTTCGGCCTGCAGGCGTTCGACCAGGTCGTGGCTGCGCACCTTGGTATTGCAGAAGGCCAGGGTGGACACCGGACGGAAATGCGCCAGCAGCGTGGCCACGGCGTCCAGGCGGTCGGCCGGGTCGATTTCGTAGAAGATCTGTTCGATGCGGCTGGAATCGTGCTGGGCCTCGACCTTGACCTCGGCCGGGTTGCGCAGAAAGCGCGCGCTGAGCTTCTTGATGTTGTCGGGGTAGGTGGCCGAAAACAGCAGCGTCTGGCGCTTGGTGGGGCAATGCGAGGCGATGGCGACGATATCGTCGTAGAAGCCCATGTCGACCATGCGGTCGGCTTCGTCCAGCACCAGCGTGGTCAGGCCCGACAGGTCCAGGCTGCCGCGTTCGAGGTGGTCCTGGATGCGGCCGGGCGTACCGACCACCAGGTGGGCGCCGCGCGCCAGCGATTCGGCCTGCGGGCGCGCCGCGGCGCCGCCGCACAGGGTCAGGATCTTGACGTTGGCGATCTGGCGGGCCAGCCGGCGCAGTTCCTGGGCGACCTGGTCGGCCAGTTCACGGGTGGGGCACACCAGCAGCGCCTGGGGCGTCAGGCGGGTGGTATCCAGCTTCTGCAGCACGCCCAGGCCGAACGCCGCGGTCTTGCCGCTGCCGGTCTTGGCCTGCGCAATGATGTCGCGGCCTTCCAGGATGAGCGGCAGGCTTTGCGCCTGGATCGGCGTCATGTTCTCGAACCCCAGGCTTTGCAGGTTCTCGAGCAGGGCGGGGAGCAGGGGCAGGGAGGTAAAAGGCGTGTGGGTCACAGTAGGGTCGCAGAAACTGCGAAAAAAGCGGATTCGGCCGACAGTGTAAGCCCTGGGGGCCTGGAAAGCGCCCGCCAGGCCCGTCCGGCGGCCATGCCTGGCGCCTAGTCCGTCGCCGGGTCTGTCTCAGGGGCCATTGCCGGCTCCATCGCCGGCTCCGTTTCCTGCGCAGGGGCTTCATAGGTGCCCGCCAGGGCCCGGGCGGCCTCCTGCATGCGCGGCAGCCAGGCGCGGGCGCCGTCGATCGACAGTCGGGCCACCGGCGCGTGCAGCGCCACCGCCGCGATGGCGCGCCGGCCCTGCATGATGGGCACCGCCATGCAGACGATGCCCAACAGGAATTCCTCGCGGTCGAAACTGGCGCCTTCCTTGCGGATCGCCTGCAGTTCGTGTTCCAGCGCGGCGGCCTCGCACAGCGTGTTGGGCGTGTAGCGCGGCAGCGGCGCCGCGGCCAGGAGGCGCGCGCGGGCCTCGCGCCGCATGTGCGCCAGGAACAGCTTGCCGCTGGCGCTGCAATGCAGCGGCACGCGCGAGCCGGGTTGCAGGTTGACCCGCAGCGGCCAGGCGGTTTCGACGCGGTCCAGGTAGATCACCTCGTCGCCGTCCAGCATGGTGCAGTTGCAGGTTTCGCCGATTTCGTCGACCAGGCTGTCCAGGATGCGGTGGCGTTCGGCCCGCAGCGGGGAATTGAGCAGGGTGTCGCGCGCCAGCGCCGACAGCCGCGGACCGCTGATATAGCTTTTGCCGGCCGGTTCGCGCAGCAGCATGCCGGCATCGACCAGCCGCGACAGGATGCGCAGCACCGACGGCTTGGGCAGGCCGGTGGCCTCGGTCAGCGCCGCCAGCGACACGGGGGTATCCGAGCGGGCCACCTGTTCCAGCAGGGTCAGCGCGCGCAGCGCCGCGGAGGATTCGTCTTTCATCTTTCAATATTTGAAGATTTGGCGAAAGGGCGCCCGTTGTGTGCGGATTCTGCAGAAAACGGAACGCAGCGGGGTGGGAAAACGCATGCTTGTGCTGCAGTATCGGTTCACACCGGCCAATATGCAATCCAAGCCGCGCCGGCCCGCCAGGAGAGAGACCATGAGCAGCAAGCAACACATGACCCCCAGCGAGGCGTTCGTCGAAACGCTGGTGGCGCAGGGCGTCAAGGACGTTTTCGGCATCGTCGGCTCGGCCTTCATGGACGCGCTGGACCTGTTTCCCGCGGCCGGCATCCGCTTCGTGCCCACGGTGCACGAGCAGGGCGCCGCGCACATGGCCGACGGCTATTCCCGCGTGACCGGCCGCCACGGCGTCTGCATTGCGCAGAACGGGCCGGGCATTACCAATTTCGTCACCGGCGTGGCCGCGGCCTATTGGGCCCACAGCCCGGTGGTGGCGATCACGCCCGAGACCGGCACCGCCGGCATGGGCCTGGGCGGCTTCCAGGAAACCGAACAGCTGCCGATCTTTTCGCGCATCACCAAGTACCAGGCGCACGTGAACCGCCCGGACCGCATGGCCGAATTCACCGCCAAGGCCTTCGACAACGCGCTGGCCGAACGCGGCCCCACGCAGCTGAACATTCCGCGCGACTACTTCTACGGCGAGATCGACGTGGCCATTCCCGAGCCGCGCCGCATCCGCCGCGGCCCCGGCTCGGAAGAAGACCTGGAAGCCGCGGCGCGCCTGTTGGCGGGCGCCAGGTTCCCGGTCATCGTGGCGGGCGGGGGCGTGCTGTTCTCGGACGGCCAGGCCGAATGCGTGGCGCTGGCCGAACTGCTGGGCGCGCCGGTGGTCACCAGCTACCTGCACAACGACGCCTTCCCGGCCAGCCATCCGCTGTGGTGCGGTCCGCTGGGCTACCAGGGGTCCAAGGCCGGCATGAAGCTCCTGTCGCAGGCCGACGTGGTGCTGGCGCTGGGCACGCGCCTGGGGCCCTTCGGCACCTTGCCGCAACACGGGCTGGATTACTGGCCGCAGGGCGCGCGCATCATCCAGGTCGATGCCGACCACCGCATGCTGGGCCTGGTGCGGCCGGTATCGGTCGGCATCTGCGGCGACGCCAAGCCGGCCGCCGCCGCACTGACGGCCAGGCTGCAGGCGCGCGAGGTGGCCTGCACCCAGACCCGCGAGGCGCGTCGCGACCAGATCGCTTCGCAAAAGAACGCCTGGGAAAAGGAACTGGACGAGTGGTCGCACGAACGCGACGACTGGAGCCTGGACATCATCGAGCATGGCGGTGGCCGCATGCATCCGCGCCGCATGCTGCGCGAGCTGGAACGCGCCATGCCCAAGCACGCCATGGTGTCCACCGACATCGGCAACATCTGCTCGGTGTCCAACAGCTACCTGCGCTTTGACGAGCCCAATTCCATGCTGGCCGCCATGAGTTTCGGCAATTGCGGCTACGCCTTGCCGGCGCTGATCGGCGCCAAGCTGGGGCGGCCCGACCGTCCGGCGGTGGCGTACGTGGGCGACGGCGCCTGGTGCATGAGCTTCCAGGAACTGCTGACCTGCGTGCGCGAGCGCATTCCGGTCACCGCGGTGGTGTTCCACAACGGCCAGTGGGGCGCCGAAAAGAAGAACCAGGTGGACTTCTACGGCCGCCGCTTCGTCGGCAGCAACCTCTTGAACCCCAACTTCGCCGAGCTGGCCCGCGCCATGGGCGCCGAGGGCATCCGCGTCGAACACTCGGACCAGGTGGGGGCGGCCTTGCAGGCAGCCTGCAAGGCGCAGTCCGAAGGCAAGACCACGGTGCTGGAAATGATGGTCAGCCAGGAACTGGGCGACCCGTTCCGCCGCGACGCGCTCAAGCAGCCGCTGCGCTTGCTGGACAAGTACAAGCGCTACGTCAACCAGCCATTCCAGCCGGGCGAGGTGCCGCTGTCGATCGATCCGGTGCGCGGTTAGACCATGGCCGCCGACCGCTTGTTCGAGCCGCTGCGGGCCGCGGCGCTGTCGGCCGGGCGGGTGCGCACGGCGGTGGCCTATCCGCTGTGCGCGGCCAGCCTGGGCGCGGCGGTGCAGGCGCAGGAAGCCGGCTATATCGAGCCGTTGCTGGTCGGGCCGGCGGCCCGGCTGGCCGCGCTGATGGCCGACATGGGGCTGCGCGCCGGCTCGCTGGAAATCATCGATACGCCCGATGACGAACGCCAGGCCGCCGCGGTGGCGGCGGCGCTGGCGCGCGACGGCAAGGCGGGCATGTTGATGAAGGGCAGCCTGCACACCGACCACTTCATGGCGGCGGTGGTGGCGCGCGAGGCCGGCCTGCGCACGGGCCGGCGCATCAGCCATGCCTTTGTCATGTCGGTGGCGGCGTACGCCAAGCTTTTTATCCTGACGGACGCCGCCGTCAACATCGCGCCCACGCTGGCGGAAAAGGCTGACATCGCCCGGAACGCCATCGACCTGGCGCGCGCCCTGGGGGTGGCGCGGCCCAAGGTGGCGGTGTTGTGCGCCACCGAATCCGTCAACCCCGCCATGCCCGCCACGCTGGATGCGGCAGCGCTGTCCAAGATGGCCGACCGCCAGCAGATTCGCGGCGGCGAGATCGACGGCCCCTTGGCGTTCGACAACGCCATATCGCGGCTGGCGGCAGAGCAGAAGGGCATCGTGTCGCGCGTGGCGGGCGATGCCGACATCCTGCTGGTGCCCGACATCGAGGCCGGCAACATGCTCTACAAGGAACTGACCTGGCTGGCCGGCGCCGGCACGGCCGGGCTGGTGCTGGGCACGCGCGTGCCGGTGCTGTTGACCAGCCGCTCGGATTCGGTCGAGGCCCGCGTCAACAGCTGCGCGGTGGCCGTGCTGTATGCCCGCGCGCTGGCGGCGTGAGGGCGGCGCGGGCCTGCCCCTGGCACCAGCGAGTCCACCGGTTTGGTACTAAGGGCAGGCCCTGGGGTTGACTAGGCTAATGCCAAGGCCGCTTCTCAACGGCCAGCTCAAAACCAGGGGGTGAAAGATGCGCAGCGCACGATGGGGTTTGGCCACGATCATGACGGCACTGGCGCTGCTGTCCGGCGCGCAGGCCGCCGATGCGCCCAAGCCGGGCGGCACGTTGGTCATCGGCTCGACGCAGGTGCCGCGGCACCTGAACGGGGCGGTGCAATCGGGCATCGCCACCGCGCTGCCCAGCGCCCAGCTGTTCGCCAGCCCCTTGCGCTACGACGCCGACTGGAAGCCGCAGCCCTACCTGGCGCAGTCGTGGGAACTGGCGCCCGACGCCAAGTCGCTGACGCTGCACCTGCGCCACGACGCGCTGTTCCATGACGGCCAGCCGGTGACGTCCGCGGACGTGGCGTTTTCGGTCATGGCGGTCAAGCAGAACCATCCGTTCCAGAGCATGTTCGCGCCCGTCGAAAGCGTGGACACGCCCGACCCCTACACGGCCGTGCTGCGCATGAGCCAGCCGCACCCGGCGATTCTGCTGGCGCTGTCGCCGGCCCTGATGCCGGTGCTGCCCAAGCACATCTATGGCGATGGGCAGGACCTGAAGAACCATCCGCGCAATTCCGCCGACGTGGTCGGGTCGGGCCCGTTCAAGCTGAAGGAATTCAAGCCCGGGCAGGAGATCGTGCTGGAGCGCTTCGACAAGTTCTTCCTGCCCGGCAAGCCCTACCTGGATCGCGTGGTGGTCAAGATCAACCCCGACGCCACCAACCTGCTGATCGGGCTGGAGCGCGGCGAGGTCGGCGCGTTGCCGTTCATGTCCGAACCCACCATTTTGCGGCGCGCCAAGGACAACCCCGGCATCACGATGAGCAGCCGCGGCTACGAAGGCATCGGCGCGCTCAGCTGGCTGGCGTTCAACACGGCGCGCAAGCCGCTGGACGACGTGCGGGTGCGGCAGGCCATTGCCTACGCCATCGACAAGAACTTCATCACCAAGGCGCTGAACGCCGGCTTCGCCAAGCCGGCGGACGGCCCGATCGTGGCCTCCAGCCCGTTCGCCACACAGGACCTGAAGAAATACCCGCTGGACCTTAAAAAGGCCGAGCAGCTGCTGGACGAGGCCGGCTTCAAGAAAGACGGCAAGGGCGAACGCCTGTCGCTGACGGTGGACTACATGCCGGGCAGCGACGTGCAGGGCAAGAACGTGGCCGAATACCTGCGCAGCCAGTTGAAGAAGGTGGGCGTGACCGTACAGGTGCGCGCGTCGCCGGATTTTCCGACCTGGGCCAAGCGCATCGCCAGCCATGACTTCGACATGACCACGGACATCGTCTTCAACTGGGGCGACCCGGTGATCGGCGTGCACCGTACCTACCTGTCCAGCAATATCCGCGACATCATCTGGACCAACACGCAGTCATACAAGAATGCCAAGGTCGACGCCGTGCTGGCACAGGCCGGCACCGAAACCGACGAGGCCAGGCGCCGCGCGCTGTACGCCGAATTCCAGCAACAGGTCACCGCAGACCTGCCGATCGACTTCCTCACCGTCATTCCGTATCACACGCTGTCGTCCAGCAAGGTGCATGGCCTGCCCGAAGGTATCTGGGGCGTGCTGTCGCCGCTGGACGACACCTATCTGCAATAGCGGGAGGCCGTCATGCTGCGATATCTCTCGCGTCGCCTCGCCTACGCCGTGCTGCTGTTGCTGGCGGTGGTGACGCTGAATTTCCTGTTGATCCACATTTCGCCGGGCGATCCGGTGGAGACCATCGCCGGGTCCATGGGCGGCATCAGCGAAGCATTGCGCGCCCAGCTGCGCACCCAGTATGGGCTGGACCGGCCCTTCCTGGCGCAGCTGGGCCTGTACCTGTCGCATGTCGTGCGGGGCGACCTGGGCTATTCCTACTTCTTCAATCTGCCGGTGGCCCAGCTGATCTGGGAACGCGTGCCGGCCACGCTGCTGCTGGTGGTGACGTCGGTGGCCAGCGCGTTCGTGGCGGGCACGCTGCTGGGCACGCTGGCCGCGCGCAAGCCCAACGGGCCGCTGTCGCAGGGCATCACGCTGCTGTCCATCGTGGGCTATTCGGCGCCGGTGTTCTGGACGGGCATCATCCTCATCATTCTGTTCGCGTCGGCGCTGCCGTGGTTTCCGGTGTCCGACATGCGCTCGGCGGGCGGGCCCGACGGCGGCTGGGCCGGCGCGCTGGATGTGCTGCACCATCTGGTGCTGCCGGCCTTCACGCTGGCCTTCGTGTACCTGGCGCAATACAGCCGGCTGGCGCGCACCAGCGTGATGGATGCGCTGTCGGCCGACTACATCCGCACGGCCCGCGCCAAGGGCCTGCCCGAGCGCACGGTGCTGTACAAGCACGCGCTGCGCAACGGCGTGCTGCCGGTGGTGACCATGCTGGGGCTGCAATTCGGCAACGTGCTGGCCGGCGCCATCCTGGTGGAGACGGTCTTCAATTGGCCCGGACTGGGCCGCCTGGCCTTCGATTCCGTGTTGCGGCGCGACTATCCGACCTTGCTCGGCATTCTGCTCTTTGCCTCGTTGCTGGTGGTGGTGATGAACCAGCTGACCGACCTGGCCTACCGGCTGATCGACCCCAGGATCAAGACCTCATGAGCCAAGCTCCCCTTGCCGTGCCTGCCAACGCCACCCTGAACGCCTCGCCGCGCAAGGCGCCGCCGCGGCCGTCGTACGAAGCGCTGCGGGTGTTCGCGCGCAACCCGGGCGCCATGCTCGGCGTGCTGCTGCTCGCCGCCATCCTGGCGGTGACGCTGTTCGGTCCGGTGCTGATGCCGGCCGACCCGTTCGAGATCGTCAGCGCACCCATGGAACCGCCCGGCGGCGAGCTGTGGCTGGGGTCCGACTACCTGGGGCGCGACGTCTTGACCGGCATGGTCTACGGCGGCCGCGCCACCTTGCTGGTCGGCGTGGTGGCCGCGGTGCTGTCCATGGCCATCGGCGTGACCGTCGGCGCGCTGGCCGGCTACTACGGCGGGTGGGTCGATGAAACGCTGATGCGCATCACGGAATTCTTCCAGGTGCTGCCGGCACTGCTGTTCGCCATGGTGCTGGTCACGCTGTTCAGCCCGTCGCTGGCGACCATCGCGGTGGCCATCGGCGTGGTCAGCTGGACCGGCACCGCCCGCCTGGCGCGGGGCGAATTCCTGCGCTTGAAGCGGCGCGAGTACGTGCTGGCCGAAAGGGTGATCGGCGCCAGCAATGCGCGCATCATCTGGCGTGTGATCTTGCCCAATGCGCTGGCGCCGCTCATCGTGTCGGCCACGCTGGCGATCGGCACCGCGATTCTGTTCGAGGCGGGCCTGTCTTTTCTGGGGCTGGGCGATCCCAACGTCATGAGCTGGGGCCTGATGATCGGCAGCAACCGACCCTACATTCTGGCGGCCTGGTGGGCGGTGACGCTGCCGGGCGCGGCCATCTTCGTGACGGTGCTGGCGGTCAGCCTGATCGGCGACGGCCTGAACGATGCGCTCAATCCGAATTCGCGGGGGCGGGCATGAACGCCGCCGATCAACTGCCCGTGCTGCAGGTGGACGGCCTGAGCCTGGAATTCCGCACCCGCGGCCGCACGGCCGACGTGCTCAGCGGCGTCAGTTTCGATCTGCGGCCCGGCGAAACGCTGTGCCTGGTGGGCGAATCCGGCTGCGGCAAGAGCATGACGGCGCTGGCCATCATGCGGCTGATTCCGCCGCTGGCGCGCATCGGCGCCGGCCAGGTGCGGCTGCGTGGCGCCGACCTGGCGTCGTATGGCGACGAGGCCATGCGGCGGGTGCGCGGCAACGATATTTCGATGATCTTCCAGGAACCGATGACGGCGTTGAACCCCGTCTATACGGTGGGCGACCAGATCGCCGAGCCGCTGCGCCAGCACCAGGGCCTGGGCCGCGCCGAGGCGCGCGAGCGTGCCATCGGCATGCTGCGGTCGGTGGGCATTCCGTTGCCGGAACGGCGGGTGGACGAGTACCCGCACCAGCTGTCCGGCGGCATGCGGCAACGGGTGATGATCGCCATCGCCCTGGCGTGCGACCCCGAAGTGCTGATCGCCGACGAGCCCACCACCGCGCTGGACGTCACCGTGCAGGCGCAGATCTTCGACCTGCTGCGCGAACAGCAGGCGCGCCGGGGCACCGCGGTGCTGATGATCACGCACGACATGGGGGCGGTGTCCGAGATGGCCGACCGGGTGGCGGTGATGTATGGCGGGCGGGTGGTGGAGCAGGGCGACGTGGGCCAGATCCTGACGCAGCCGCGCCACCCGTATACGCAGGGGCTGATCGCCTGCCTGCCCGAACTGGACCGCACGCCCAGCGCGCACCGGCCCGACCTGCCGGAGATTCCCGGGGTGGTGCCGTCAGTGTGGGAACGCGGCGAAGGCTGCCCCTTCCAGGACCGCTGCAACCGCGCGCTGGCGCGTTGTCGCAGTGAATTCCCGCCCATGGCCGCCGTGGGCGATGGCCATGCGGTGGCCTGTTGGCTCTATCCGGAGGCCGCATGACCGCGCAGCCGCAATCTTCCCCCTTGCTGTCCGTGCGCGATCTGGCCGTGCACTTTCCCATCGGCGGCCAGGCCGTGGTGCGCGCGGTCGATGGCGTGTCGTTCGACCTGGCGCGCGGCCGCACCCTGGCGATCGTGGGCGAATCGGGCTCGGGCAAGACCACCACGGCGCTGTCGGTGCTGCGGCTGGCAGACCCCACCGGCGGGCGCATCGAATTCGACGGCACCGACCTGACGTCCCTGCGCGGCACGGCGCTGCGGCGCATGCGGCGGCGCCTGCAACTGGTGTTCCAGGACCCGTATTCGTCGTTGAACCCGCGCCAGCGCGCCGGTGACATCGTGCGTGCGCCGCTGGACCTGATGGGCATCGATCCGCCGGGTGGGCGCGAGGCGCGTGTGGCGCTGATGTTCGAACTGGTCGGCTTGCGGGCCGATCAACGCCAGCTGTACCCGCACCAGTTCTCCGGCGGCCAGCGCCAGCGGCTGAACATCGCGCGGGCGCTGGCCAGCGGGCCGGACCTGATCGTGTGCGACGAACCGGTGTCGGCGCTGGACATCGCCATCCGTGCGCAGATCCTCAACCTGCTGCGGCGCATCCAGCGCGAACAGTCGCAGTCGTTCCTGTTCATCTCGCATGACATGGCGGTGGTGGAACACGTCTGCGATGACATCGCCGTGATGTACCTGGGCAAGATCATCGAGCGGGCCACGCGGCAAGCGTTCTTCTCGCGCCCGCTGCATCCGTACAGCGTGGCGCTGATGTCGGCCGTGCCCACGGTGAAGGGCGGGCGCGATGCGGCCGCGCGCCGGGTGCGGCTGACGGGCGATCCGCCCAGCCCGGTGAATCCGCCGCCCGGTTGCCGCTTCGCGGGGCGGTGCCCGGTGGCGCAGCCTTTGTGCGCCTCCCAGGAACCGCCGCTGCGCGAGGCCGCGCCCGGCCACCACGTGGCCTGCCATTTCGTCGAATCCCGTCACGGCGCCGCCGTCTCGCCGCTGCAGGCGTGACGCCGCCCCAACCGAAGGAGTCCCGATGTCCGTTGCCCCCCGCACCACGATCTATTCCGCCCGCAGCATCCTGACCATGAATCCGGCCCAACCGCGCGCGACGCACGTGGCGGTGCGCGACGGCCGCATCCTGGGCGTGGGCAGCCTGGACGACCTGACCGGCTGGGGGCCGGCCGACCTGGACGAGCGCTACGCCGGCCAGGTGCTGATGCCGGGGCTGGTGGAAGGGCATTGCCATCTGCCCGAAGGCGGTATGTGGAAGTTCGCCTATGTCGGGTTCTACGAGCGCCGCGGGCCGGACGGCCGCCTGTGGCCGGGCCTGAAGAGCTTCGACGCCGTGGCGGCCCGCCTGCGCGAATTCGGCCAGGGCCTGGCAAAGGGCGAAACGCTCATCGGCTGGGGCTTCGATCCGATCTTCTTCGGCGGCCAGCGCATGAGCGTGCGCGACCTGGACGCCGTGTCGGCCGAACGGCCGGTGGTGGTGATGCACGCCAGCATGCACCTGATGAACGTGAACACGCCGATGCTCGCACGGGCCGGCATCGACCGCGATACCGACATCGAAGGCATCAGCCGATTCGACGACGGCACCCCCAACGGCGAACTGTGCGAGTTCGCCGCCATGTTCCCGGTGATGCGCCTGATCGGCAGCCCGTTCCGCACGGTGGGCCTGTCGGAAGACGGCCTGCGCCTGTTCGGCCAGGTGGCGCAATGGGCCGGCGTCACCACCGCCACCGACCTGGTCAACGAGCTGGGCGACGACGGC
This sequence comes from Achromobacter sp. NCFB-sbj8-Ac1-l, assembly GCF_052695805.1. Lineage (NCBI taxonomy): Bacteria > Pseudomonadati > Pseudomonadota > Betaproteobacteria > Burkholderiales > Alcaligenaceae > Achromobacter > Achromobacter sp. NCFB-sbj8-Ac1-l. The sequence continues at coordinate 2,662,170 of NZ_CP199812.1, forward strand.
CTGGCGACCCTGGCGCGGGTCACGGCCGAGCCGGACTATCCGGTTCGGATCGTGCCGGCCGCGTCGGCGCTGGCCTTTGCCGGCGACCCCGCCGCCTGCCTGGCGCGGCTGGAAACCGCGCGCCGGCTGAACCACGGCAAGCTGCACCTGGGCATGGTCAAGCTGGTGGTGGATGGGTCCATCCAGGGCTTCACGGCGCGGTTGCGCTGGCCGGGCTATTACAACGGCGCGGCCAACGGCATCTGGGTGATCGCGCCGGCCGAGCTGGATGCGCTGGTGCAGGCCTATCACGAGGCCGGCGTGCAGCTGCATATCCACACCAACGGCGACGAGGCCACCGAACGCGCCATCGACGCCATCGACCGGGCGCTGCGCCGCAGCCCGCGGCCCGATCACCGCCACACCTTGCAGCACTGCCAGATGGCCGACGCCGCGCAGTTCCGGCGCATGGCCAGCCTGGGGCTGTGCGTCAACCTGTTCGCCAACCACATCTTCTATTGGGGCGACGCCCACCACGCGCTCACCATGGGCCCGGACCGCGCCAACCGCATGGACGCCTGCGCCTCGGCGATGCGCGCCGGGGTGCCGTTCGGCATCCATTCCGACGCACCCATCACGCCGCTCGGGCCGCTGTTCACCGCCTGGTGCGCCGTCAATCGCCAGACCGCGTCGGGCCGGGTGCTGGGCGAATCCGAACGCATCAGCGTCGACGCGGCATTGCACGCCATTACGCTGGGCGCCGCCTATACGCTGCACCTGGATCACCTGGTCGGGTCCATCGAAGTGGGCAAACAGGCCGACTTCTGCGTGTTGCAGGACGATCCGCTGGCCGTGCCGCCCGAAAGCCTGAAGGACATTGCCGTGCTGGGCACGATGGTCGGTGGCCGGCCCCTGGCGCGCCAGGGCGCCTGACATGGCGCGCATTGCGCTGACGGTCGTGGGCGGCTTCCTGGGCGCGGGCAAGACGACGTTGTTGAACCATGTGCTGACTGGCAGCCCGCGCCGGGCGGCGGTGCTGGTCAACGATTTCGGGCCGATCGATATCGACGCGGGCCTGGTCGCCCAGCGCGCCGACAACGTGATCCGGCTGGCCAACGGCTGCGTCTGCTGTTCCATGGCCGGCGGGCTGGACGACGCGCTGGCGCGGGTGCTGGCCATGGAGCCGGCGCCGCAATGGATCGTCATCGAAGCCAGCGGCGTGTCCGACCCCGGCCGCATCGCGCAGGTGGGCATGGCGGACCCCCTGTTGCAGCTGGAAGGCGTGGTGGTGCTGGTGGATGCCGGCGCCATCCGCGAGACGGCCGCTGATCCGCTGCTGGCCGACACCGTGATGCGCCAGTTGCGCGCCGCCGACCTGCTGGTATTGAACAAGACCGATCTGGTGGCGCCCGACGAGGCGGCGGCGCTGCGGGCCTGGCTGGGCGAGCAATCGGGCGGCGCGCCGATCGTGGCCGCGCGGGAAGGGCGGGTCGATCTGAGCGCGCTGGGGGGCGTGGGTTGCATCCATGACGCCTGCATCCATGACGCCTGCACCCATGCCGACTGTGGCCGGCACAGCCACGACGCGTCGCATCACCACGATGACGGCCCCCGCCACGATGACGACCCCGCGCATCCGTTTCAAAGCTGGCTGTGGCCGGCGCCGGACCTGTTGCATGCCGACCGGCTGGCCAGCAGCCTGCGGCAGCTGCCCCGGCATTGGCTGCGCGCCAAGGGCTGGGTGCGCACCGAACGCCATGGGTGGGTGCTGGTGCAGCTGGCGGGGCGCCGGGTGCGCTTTGACACGCAGGCGCAACGCCCGGCCGAGATCGAGCGGCCGGCGCTGGTGTTCATCGGACTGCGCGATGGGGCCGGCGGCGGCGAGGTGGCCGCGCATCTCTCGGCGGCTGCGGCGTGACGGGCGCCGCGCCGAGCTGCACGGATGGCCCGAGCTGCCCGCGTGGCGCGGCGCCATCGCGGCCGTCTGGTGCAAGCGATTGCCCGCGTCTGGTTCTAGACCCTGCCAGCCCCCGCGCGTACCTTGGGCTTGGCACGCAGGCGCATGTCGCGCCCGCGGATTCAGGAGGGTAGGCAATGCACCAGACCGTCACCGTGGACATGCTGGCCGAGTTCGCGGCCGCGTGGAACCGCCACGATATCGACGCCTTGATGTCTTTCATGAGCGACGACTGCGTCTTTGAAACCGTGGGCGGCCCCGAGCGCTGGGGCGCCCGCCACGCCGGCCGCGAGGCGGTGCGCGCGGCGTTCGAAGCCGCCTGGAAGAACTTCCCGGATGCGCAATGGAACCACGGCCGCCATTGGGTGGCGGGGGACCGGGGCGTGTCGGAATCCACCTTCACCGGCACTGCCGCCGACGGCTCGCGCATCGAGGCCGACATGGTCGATGTCTTCACCTTCCAGGGCGGCAAGATCCGCGTCAAGAACGCGTTCCGCAAACAGCGCCCGGCCTTGCCCGCTCGCGGCTGACCCGCCGATTTTCCTGGCCGCCATCGCGCCCCGACCCCGCCCACCGCTACCGGACCCCGCCGCATGGATACCGCTATGCCTTTCGATCCCCCGGACGCCGCCAGCCCCGCCGCCAGCGCCTACAACCCCACCTACGATCCGCTGGTCTCGCCGCCGGGCCGCGGGCAGGACTACGCGCCGACCTATTGGGTCGCGACGGCCGGGCCGCCGCCGGCCGACGACGGGCCGGTGCAGGGCGACATCGACGCCGACGTGGTGATCGTCGGGTCGGGCTTCACCGGCCTGTCGGCGGCGCTGGCGCTGGCGCGCGACTACGGCGTGAAAGCCGTGGTGCTGGAGGCCAACCGCGCCGTCTGGGGCTGCACCAGCCGCAATGGCGGGCAGGGCCAGAACGCGTCGGGTCGGCTGTACCGGTCGCAATGGATCGAACGTTGGGGCCTGCCCACCGCGCGCCGGCTGGACGCCGAGATCCGCGAAGGCTTCGAGTACTGGAAAAGCCTGGTGGACCAGGTCGATTGCGACGCCCAGCCCGGCGGCCATCTGTACACCGCCCACCGCGAAAAGAAGATGGCGTTCCTGCGCAACGAGGCCCGCGTCATGCGCGAGCAGTTCGGCTACGACACGCGCATGCTGGACAAGGCCGCGCTGCGCGAACGCTATGTCGACGACCACGAGGCCGTGGGCGCCATGCACGAGCCGGACGGCGTGGGCGTGCACCCGCTCAAGCTGGCCTACGGCTACATGCGCCAGGCCCGCGCGCTGGGCGTGCGCATCCATCCGGGCAGCCCCGTGCTGGGCTGGACCGAAGCGGCGGGCGGCTACCGTCTGCAGACGCCAGGCGGCACGGTGCGCGCCAAGCGGGTGGCCTTCGCCACCGGCGGCTACACCGCGCAGGGGGTCAACGGCCTGCTGGACAACCGCATCATGCCGGTGCTGTCCAATTCCATGGTCACCCGGGTGCTGACGCCCGCCGAACGCGAGCGCGCCGGGCTGAAAAGCACGGTGTTCATCACCGACACGCGCACGCTGCGCTTCTACTACCGCCTGCTGCCGGACGGCCGCATGCAGATCGGCAGCCGCAGCGCGCTGCGCGGCGCCGACGCGCAGCACCCGCGCCACCTGGCGCTGCTGCGCAACGGCCTGGCGCGCAAGTTCCCGTCGTTGCGCGGGGTCGAGGTGGACTATTCCTGGTGGGGCTGGGTCGACGTCAGCCACGACATGATGCCGCGCATCACGCAGCCCGATCCGGCGCAGCGGGTGTATTACGCCTTTGGCTATGGCGGCAACGGCGTGGCGTTCTCGGCGCACGCCGGACGCCGCCTGGCGCAGCGCATGATGGGGCAGGACGGCATCGCGTGGGACCTGCCGATCTACGACACGCCGCTGCCCGGGCACCTGTTCGCGCCGTTTCGCCGCTTGGGGCAGGCGCTGCTGTACCGGTGGTACTACCTGCGCGACGAAATGCTCTGACGGCGGTGCGCCGGGGGCGGCGGCAGCCGGGCCGCGACCCGGCGCGGCGCCCGCCTGCTACGCCGCGGCCCGCAGCCGGTAACGGTGCACCACCTGCGCCAGCTTCTCGATGCCGCGCCCGATGTGCTCGGCACGGATCGACGTGAACCCCACCCGCAGGAAATTGCGTGGCGCGTTGGCGCCGTCCATGAAGAACACCTTGCCCGGCTCCACCACCACGCCTTCGGCCAGCGCCGCCTGCGACAGTTCGGTGGCGTCCAGCCATGCCGGCCCCTGCAGCCAGCAGGATGACGAGCCGGTGATGGGCACCGCCGTGAAGTCGGGCAGCCAGCGCGCCAGCGCCGCCGTCAATTCGGCGCCGCGCTGCTGGTAGGCCTGCGATTGCCGGCGCAGCAGCGAATGGTGATGACCCAGCGAGATGAACAGCGAGAACGCGCGCTGGATGTAGGCCGACGGATGGCGCAGCATCAGGCGGCGCAGCGCGCGCAGTTCGGCGGCCAGTTCGCGCGGGGCGACGATGTAGCCGATGCGCAGCCCCGGCGCAAACGACTTGGCCAGGCTGCCCACGTAGATCACGCGGCCGTCGCGGTCCTGGCTTTTCAGCGCCGGGATCGCGCCTTCGCCCCAGCGGCTTTCGCTTTCGAAGTCGTCTTCGATGATCAGGCTGTCGGCCTGGCGGGCCAGCGTCAGCAGCGTGTCGCGGCGTGCGGCCGACAGCGTGACGGTGGTGGGGCATTGGTGGCCCGGCGTCACGAACAGGTAGTCGCAGCCCAGGAGGTGGGTGCCGGTGCACAGGCCCTGGCCGTCCACCGGCAGCGGCAGCAGGTGGCGGGTGTGGCTGGCGAAGATGTTGCGCGCATCGGGGTAGCCCGGGTCTTCCATGCCCACCACCGTGTCTTCATTGACCAGCAGGTCGGCCAGCAGATACAGCGCGTGCTGCGCGCCCACGGTGATGACGATTTCCTCGGCGTCGGCCCACACGCCGCGGCGCGGCAGCACCTGCGTGCGGATCTGCTCGATCAGCGCGGGGTCGTCGTGGGTGATCAGGTCGGGCGCCCAGCTGCGGATGTCCAGCACCGACAGGGCCTTGATACAGCATTCGCGCCATTCGGCGGTGGGAAACAGGTCCTGGTCGAACTGGCCGTAGACGAAGGGATAGGGTTGCTTCTGCCAGTCTTGCGGCTTGACGATGTTGCGCTGGCGGGTCGGGCGAAAGCGCAGCCGCTCGTCCCAGCGCACGGCGTCGGCCGCCACGTTCGAGGCGCACGGGTCCGCGTGCTGCGCGGCGCGCCCTTGCAGCACGTCGGCGCTGACGAAGTGGCCGCTGCGCTCGCGCGATTCCAGGTAGCCCTCGCTGACCAGCTGCTGGTAGGCGAACACGACGGTGTTGCGGGCGATGCGCAACTGGTCGGCCAGATAGCGGCTGGACGGCACCGGTGCGCCCGGCGGCAGATGGCCGCTGAGAATGGCCGACACCAGCATCTGCCGGACCCGGCCCTGCAGGCTGAGATTGGGCGCGCTTTCGCGTTCGAACAGGCGTTCCCACAACACAGGCTTGAGCATCGAGGCCTGGCTGGACATGGCGGCTCCTTGTAGTGGCGACGCGCCCCGGCCGTGCCGGCGCGAGGCGCGGAGCGGGGCGGGGGGCTGGGTCCCAGAATAGAGGAGCGGATGGGGGGGCGGAATGCGGGAATGCCCTGCCGAGGCGTCCTGGACGACAAATGGATGACGCATCGGCCGGAAAATGGAACGAGATCCTTCTTTCAGATGCGTCCCTTCCAGGGAATCGCGAATTTCTCCAGGTAGCGCACCAGCAGGTCGAAGGCGAAGGCGAACACGCCGATCACGATGATGCCCATGATGACGGTATCGCTGGCCAGGAACTGCGCGGCGTTCAGCACCATGAAGCCCAGCCCGCGGTCGGCGGCCACCATTTCGGCGGCCACCAGCGTGGTCCAGCCCACCCCGATGCCGATGCGCATGCCGGTGAAGATCTCGGGCATGGCGGCTTTCAGGATCACGTGCCAGACGATCTGCATCCGCGTGCCGCCCATGGCGTAGGCGGCGTGGATCTGCTCGATGGACACCGACCGCACCCCGGCCCGCGCCGCAATGGCCATGGGCGCGAAGATGGCCAGGTAGATCAAGAGGATCTTGGGGAATTCGCCGATGCCGAACCAGATGATGATGAGCGGCAGGTAGGCCAGGGGCGGCAACGGGCGGTAGAACTCGATGGGCGGGTCGAAGATGCCGCGGGCGTAGCGATTCACGCCCATCAGGATGCCGACCGGAATGGCGGTGGCGCAGGCCAGGAAAAACGCCGAGAACACCCGCGTCAGGCTGGCCAGCGCGTGCTCGGCCAGGGTCGAGTTGGCCACGCCGTCGGTCATGGCGGACACGAACTTGCCGTACACCGCCTGCGGCGATGGCAGGAACAGCGGCTTGACCCAGCCCGCATTGGTGGCCAGGAACCACAGCGCCAGCAGCGCGATGCTGGTCAACAGGCTGATGTGGCCGCTGTAGCCGGCCCCCGGCGCGCCATAGACCTTGCCCGGCGTGGCCGGCTGATGCCTCGAAAAGCGGCTAGGCATGGACGGCCTGCGGGGCGGAGGCGGCAAGTTCGTCGCCGTAGATGATGCCAAGGACTTGTTCGCGCATGGCGATGAAGTCGGGACTTGATTTGATGCCGCGTCCATCGCGCGTCTCCAGGTAGCGCCGGTTGAAATCCGGCTTGAAGGTGTGGGTGATGCGTCCCGGGCGCGGCGACATCACGATCAGCCGCGACCCCAGGAACAGCGCCTCTTCCACGCTATGGGTAATGAAGAAGAACATCTTGCCGGTCTGGCGCCAGATTTCCAGCAGCAGCTCCTGGATGGTCTCGCGGGTCAGCGCGTCCAGCGCCGCCATGGGCTCGTCCATCAGCAGCATGGCCGGGTCGCAGGTCAGCGCCCGGGCGATGCCCACGCGCTGCTGCATGCCGCCGGACAACTGGTAGATCATGTGGCGGTGAAAATCCGCAAGGCCCACCCGTTCCAGGTTGCGGCGGGCGCGGGCGCGGCGCGTCTCGCAGTCCACGCCTTGCAGCTTCAGGCCGAACTCGGTGTTTTCCAGCACGTTCAGCCAGGGCAGCAGGGCGTGCTTCTGGAACACCACGCCGCGGTCGGCGCCGGGGCCGGTGATGGGCCGCCCGCCCAGCGTGATCTCGCCGTCGGTGGGCGACAGGAATCCGGCCAGCAGGCTGAGCAGGGTGGTCTTGCCGCAACCGGACGCGCCCAGCGCCACGACGAATTCGCCGGGCTCGATGGTCAGGTTGACGTCTTGCAGGGCAATCACCGGTCCGCTGTCGTGCAGCCCGGGGTAGGTGACGCTGACATGGTCCGCGCGCAGGGCTTGCGCGGCGGGCGGGGTGGCGTGGGACATACGGGCTCCCTGTTGATGGCGGCGCCCGCGGCGAGGCGGGCGCCGGGCCGCGGCTGGCGACGCCTGCGGCTATTTGACGGCCGCCTTGGCGTACTGGTCCGTGACGTGGCGGCTGTAGTCGTCCAGGGCACGGTCGATCTGCTTCTGGTCCTTCAGGAACTTGGCGCTGGCCGCGAAGGCGCGCGCGGCGCCGGCCTCCTTGCCGCCGCCCAGCCATGCATTGGACGCCTGTTCCTGCGCGGTGGGAAAGGTCAGCAGCGTCAAGGCCGAGGCCACGTCGTCGGGCTTGCCGCCGATGAGCTTGACGATGCTTTTCACCGGCGCCGAGTCGGCTGTCCAGGTGGCGCTGTTGGCGCGGTAGTCGGCGTACGACTTGGCCAGTACGCCGGTGAAGGCGGCCATGAACTTCGGGTTCCTGGCGGCCCAGGCGCGGTCCACCACCAGGCCGTCGAAGGTCGGCACGCTGGCGCGGCCGATGGCCTCGGAATCGGCGATGACCTTGCCGGTCTTTTCGATTTCGGTCAGGGCGGGCGGCCAGACGTAGGCGGCGTCGATGTCGCCTCGCTGCCAGGCGGCCACGATCTGCGGCGGCTGCATGTTCAGGATGCGCACGTCGCGCGGGCTGATCTTCCAGACCTGCTCCAGGCCCACCAGCAGGTGAAAGTGCGAGGTCGACACGAACGGCGTGGCGACGCGCTTGCCCTTCAGGTCGGCCGTGCTGTCGATGCCCGAGCCGTTGCGCGCCACCAGGGCTTCCGATTTGCCGATGTTGTCCAGGATCCAGAACAATTCCATGTCCACGCCGCGGGTGGCGGCGGACGTGATGCCGGTGGACCCCAGCACGCCCACCGGCACGTTGCCGGAGGCCAGCGCGGTGGAAATGTCGCCGCCCGAGGTGAACTGGCGCCAGTCGACCTGGTAGCCCGCGTCTTTCAGGGCCTTGTCGAAGCTGCCGTCGGCAATGGCGGCCAGGAACGGGCCGACGATCAATTGGTAACCCACGGTCAGGCGGGTCTGGGCATGGGCGGGCGCGCCCAGCAGCGCGGCGGCCAGGCCGGCAAGGAGACAACGGCGGATGAGGCGGTACATCGCGTTCATGATGATCTCCGATCGAGGATGGGCCGCGCCCCGACGCGACCGGCTTGTGCCGGTGCGGCCTGTGACGCCAGTTTGCCCGGATGGGATATGAACGCTAGGACCAGTTATTCCCTTCAACTGGAACCAAGGTGAGGGAATCCCCCATCTGGCGGACGACGCAATGCAAACGGGCGGGGGACCTTGGTGGTCCGGCCGCCCGTTTGGGGGACGCCTTCTGGTTTAGCGGATCAGGCTGAGGAATTCCGCCCGGGTCGACGGGTTTTCGTGGAATTCGCCCAGCATCACCGAGGTGACCATGGACGAATTCTGCTTTTCGACGCCGCGCATCATCATGCACATGTGCTGGGCTTCGATCACCACGGCGACGCCGGCGGCGCCGGTGACCGACTGCACGGCCTCGGCCACCTGGCGGCTGAGGTTTTCCTGGATCTGCAGGCGGCGGGCATACATTTCGACGATGCGCGCCACCTTGGACAGGCCCAGTACGCGGCCGTTGGGCAGGTAGGCCACGTGGGCCTTGCCGATGAAGGGCAGCATGTGGTGTTCACAGAGCGAATACAGCTCGATGTTCTTGACCAGCACGATCTCGCGGGTGTCGGACGTGAACAGCGCGCCGTTGACGATTTCGTCCAGGTTCTGGCCGTAGCCGCGGCACAGGTGGCGCATGGCCTTGGCCGCGCGGGCCGGCGTGTCGGCCAGCCCTTCGCGGGACGGATCTTCCCCCAGCGCTTCGAGAATGGCGGTGTAGTGTGTTTCCAATGACATGGGGAGGACTCCTGGGGCTGCGCGCCACTGATGGCGATTAACACGCAAGTCTACCCCAGCGCGGGCCGGGGCCGCTCGCCTGAAAGGCGCCTGAAACTACACGCCGCGGTTCTCCACGGCGTACTTGACCAGTTCGGCCTGGCCGTCGATGCCCAGCTTGCGCTTGATGTTCAGCCGGTGGGTTTCCACGGTGCGCACCGACAGGCCCAGCGCCTGGGCGATCTGCTTGTTGGCATGGCCGCTGGCGATGTGGCGCAGCACGTCGCGTTCGCGCTGGGTCAGTAGCGTGGCCGGGATGCTGGCCTGCGACAGCCGCAGCGACACGGCCGCGCTGAAATAGGTGCGGCCGGTCATCACCGTGTCGATCGCGGCGATGATTTCCTGGGCTGGCTCGTCCTTGAGCAGGTAGCCCCGGGCGCCGGCCCGCACGGCCTGCACCATGTATTCGGCGTTGTCGTGCATCGACAGCACCAGCACCGCGATCTGCGGATAGCGCTCGTGCAGCTGCGCGGTCAGGTCCAGCCCGCCCACGCCGGGCATGTTCAGGTCCATCAGGGCCAGTTGCGGCAGGGTGCCGCCTTGGGGGTCTTCGGCCAGGCAGGCTTGCAGAAAGGCCAGTACGGCGGCGGCGTTGCCGGCTTCGCCTACCACCCGCAGGTGCGGCACGGTTTCCAGGCGCAGGCGCAGGCCGTCACGCACCAGCGGGTGGTCGTCGATCAGCAGCAGTCGGATGGCGTCGGGATGGTCGGTCATGCGGAAGGGGCCGGTTCGGGATGGGGGGCGGGCAGCGGCAACCAGGCCTGCAAGGTGGTGCCTTGGTCCGAGGTATGGAAACTGAGGCTGCCGGACAGCGCCGTCATGCGTTCGCGCATGTTGCGCAGGCCGATGCCGCGGCGCGGGTCGCGCTGCACGTCGGCGTAGTCGAAGCCGCGGCCGTCGTCGCTGATCGTCAGGCGCAGGTCGCGGGCGGAATAGGCCAGCGTCAGGTCGGCGCGCGACGCCCCGGCGTGGCGGATGACGTTGGTCAGCGCTTCCTGGGTGACGCGGAACAGGGCGGTGGCGTAGGCGTCGGGCAGCTTCACCGGCCGGCCCTGGGTGGCCAGGCGCACGGCCAGGGGCGTGGCGCCCGGCTGGCTGGCGCCGGCGAATTCACGGCCCAGGTGTTCCAGCGCGGCCGGCAGGCCCAGGTCGTCCAGCAGGGTGGGGCGCAGGTTGTGTGAAATGCGGCGCACCTCGCCCACCGCCGTGTTCAGGCGGTCCAGCGCGCCGCCCAGCGGCGTGTCGATGTGGGCCAGCGCCCGCGGCTCGGCGCCCAGGGCCTGCCGCAGGCGTTCGCGGGCGGCTTCCAGCGACAGCTTGATGCTGACCAGCACCTGGCTGATGCCGTCGTGCAGCTCGCGCGACAGGCGGGCGCGCTCGTCTTCCTGCGAGCGCACCAGTTGCTGGGCCATCAGCCGCAGCTTGGCGTCGGACTGGCGGTGGTCGCTGATATTGAGCGCCAGGCCGCAGGCCGCCACCAGCAGGATGGACACGGCCGCAATGCCCGCCACCCAGGCGAACATGTTGCGGATGTTGGCCTGCGCCGCGGCGTCGATGTGGGCCAGGGTCTGTTCCACGTCGTCCAGGTAGATGCCGGTGCCCAGCATCCAGCCCCAGCGTTCCAGCACCACCACGTAGCCGAGCTTTTCGACGGTCTGGTGGGTGGACGGCTTTTCCCACAGGTAATGCACGGCCTGGCCCTGCGCGCCGCCGCGCCGCGCCGCCGTCAGCAGGTTCTGGATCACCGCCTGGCCGCGCGTGTCGCGCAGGTTCCAGAGGTCTTGCCCCACCAGTTCGGGCTGGCGCGGGTGCATCAGGTTCTTGCCGTGCAGGTCATAGACGAAGAAATAACCGTCGTGGCCGAATTCCATCTGCGCCAGCAGCGCCAGGGCGCGCTCGCGGGCGGCCTCGCCGTCGCTGGCTTCCTGCAGCGGGGCGATGGCGCTGTAGGCCAGGCTGACGTAGTGGCGCAGTTCGCTTTCCTTGCTGCCCAGCCAGGCGCTTTCCACCACTTCCTTTTCGCGCTGGGCCAGTTGCAGGCCCTGCACGTAGACGGCCACGGCGATGGCCGCCAGCGCCACGAGCAGGGGCACGGCGGCCAGCAGCAGGATTTTCAGACGCAGCTTCATGAGGGGGTTTGTATCAGCGACTAGCGCACGTGTTGCGATGCATCAATGGAAAAGGGCCCGATCCGACAAAGGTGGGCCGCCGCCGATTTTACGATTTCGGCGCGAATTTGCTGCGGCGCATTCGGTAGTAACACGTAGGGCGCTTGCGTAGTTTCGCGCTTGTTGGGGGTGGGGCAAACCGAAATACTAACGCCCGCGTCGACCCGACGCCGAGCGGACCGCCGTGTCCGCCACCCCACAACAATGAGTCTGCCTTCCGCGAGACGAAAAAAGCGTTTCACGCCAAGAGCATGGCGGCAGGCACGAGGAGAACTTATGCATACCAGCAGTAAGGGACTGGGTCAGCACCTGGTCTGGCTGGCGGTTGCGGTGTTGGGCGCGTTTGCGCTTGGCACCGTGGCGCTGGCCAGAGGTGAGACCATCAATGCGCTTTGGGTGGTCATTGCCGCCGTGTGCGTGTATCTGATCGCATACCGCTACTACAGCCGCTTCATCGCGAACAAGGTCTTCAAGCTGGACCCCACGCGCATGACGCCGGCCTGGAAGTACAACGACGGCCTGGACTACGTGCCCACCAACAAGCACGTGCTGTTCGGCCACCACTTTGCCGCCATCGCCGGCGCCGGCCCCCTGGTCGGCCCCGTGCTGGCCGCGCAGATGGGCTACCTGCCCGGCATGCTGTGGATCCTGGCCGGCGTGGTGTTTGCCGGCGCCGTGCAGGACTTCACCATCCTCTTCATCTCCACCCGCCGCGACGGCCGCTCGCTGGGTGACCTGGTCAAGTCCGAACTGGGCAAGATCCCGGGCGTGATCGCGCTGTTCGGCGCCTTCATGATCATGGTGATCATCCTGGCCGTGCTGGCGCTGATCGTGGTCAAGGCGCTGACGCATTCGCCGTGGGGCACCTTCACGGTGGCCGCCACCATCCCCATCGCGCTCTTCATGGGCGTGTACCTGCGCTACATCCGCCCGGGCAAGATCGGCGAGGTTTCCATCATCGGCTTTGTCGGCCTGATGGCGGCCATCACGTTCGGCCAGGACGTGGCGGCGCATCCGGTCATCGGCCCGATGTTCGACTTCGACGGCAAGGGCCTGACCTGGATCCTGATCATCTACGGCTTCATCGCCTCGGTGCTGCCGGTGTGGCTGCTGCTGGCCCCGCGCGACTACCTGTCGACCTTCCTGAAGATCGGCACCATCGTCGGCCTGGCCATCGGCATCGTGGTGGTGGCGCCCGAGCTGAAAATGCCGGCGCTGACGCAGTTCGTGGATGGTTCCGGCCCGGTGTGGTCGGGCAACCTGTTCCCGTTCCTGTTCATCACCATCGCCTGCGGCGCGGTGTCGGGCTTCCATGCCCTGATCTCGTCGGGCACCACGCCCAAGCTGATCGAAAACGAAACCCAGGCCCGCTACATCGGTTACGGCGGCATGCTGATGGAATCGTTCGTGGCCATCATGGCCCTGGTGGCCGCCTGCGTGATCGAGCCGGGCATCTACTACGCCATGAACAGCCCGGCCGCCGTCATCGGCACCACGCCCGACCAGGTCGCCCAGGTGGTGTCCAGCTGGGGCTTCGTGGTGACGCCGGCCGACCTGGTGCAGACCGCCAAGGACGTCGGTGAAAGCACCATCATCTCGCGCGCCGGCGGCGCGCCGACGCTGGCCGTGGGCATGGCCCACATCCTGCACCAGGCCATCGGCGGCCCGGGCATGATGGCGTTCTGGTATCACTTCGCCATCCTGTTCGAAGCGCTGTTCATCCTGACGGCCGTGGACGCCGGCACCCGCGCGGGCCGCTTCATGCTGCAAGACCTGCTGGGCACCTTTGCCCCGTCGCTCAAGCGCACCGAGTCCTTGCCCGCCAACCTGATCGCCACCGGCCTGTGCGTGGCGGCGTGGGGCTACTTCCTGTACCAGGGCGTGGTCGATCCGCTGGGCGGCATCAATACGCTGTGGCCGCTGTTCGGCATCGCCAACCAGATGCTGGCCGCCATTGCGCTGACGCTGGGCACCGTGGTGCTGTTCAAGATGAAGCGCGACCGCTACGCCTGGGTCACCGTGCTGCCCACGCTGTGGCTGCTGGCGTGCACCCTGACCGCCGGCTGGCAGAAGCTGTTCCATGCCGACCCGAAGGTCAGCTTCCTGGCGCACGCGGCCAAGTACAACGCCGCCATCGCCGAAGGCAAGGTGCTGGCCCCGGCCAAGTCGCTGTCGGAAATGTCGCGCGTGGTGCTCAACGACTACATCAACGCGGGGCTGTGCGGCATCTTCATCTTCGTGGTGGTCAGCATCGTGGTGTTCGGCGTGCGTTCGGTGCTGCGCGCCCGCCAGGAAAACAAGCCCACCGCCCGCGAAACGCCGTACGAAACCCTGCCGGCCGTCGCAGCCGGCGCGGACTGACCCCGGGAGCCGCCGCATGCTGTTTACCAATATGACCTCGGCGGCCGGCGCCGCCGGCCGCTACCTGGGCCAGACGCTCAGGCTGATGGTCGGCGTGCCCGACTACGAGACCTACGTCGAACACATGCGGCGCACCCATCCGGACCAGGAGCCGATGACGTACGAAGCGTTCTTCCGCGAGCGGCAGGACGCCCGTTACGGCGGCAAGAAACGGATCGGGTGCTGCTGACAGCACTGACAGTGCCGCGGACTGCGCGGCAGGTGGCGTGGCTCAGCGGGCGTACTTCTTCGCCCCGGCCACGCACACCACCGCTGCCAGCGTCACCAGCAGCATCGCCCAGCTGACGTTTTCGTGCAGCAGCAGCGCCGCCAGGCCCAGCCCCATGAAGGGCTGGAACAGCTGCAACTGGCCCACCGCCGCAATGCCGCCCTGCGCCAGGCCGCGGTACCAGAACACAAACCCGATCAGCATGCTGAACAGCGACACATAGGCCAGCCCGATCCAGCCGGCCACGGTGACGTGCGCGAACGTGGGCGGCATCGCGAATAGCGCCAACGGCAGCATTACCGGCAGCGACAGCACCAGCGCCCAGCTGATCACCTGCCAGCCGCCCAGCGTGCGCGACAGCTTGGCGCCTTCCGCATAGCCCATGCCGCAGACCACGATGGCCGCCAGCATCAGCAGGTCGCCCTTGAGCGACACGTCCAGCCCGCCGATCACCGCGTAGCCCACGACGAAGGCCGCGCCCGCCACCGAGAACATCCAGAAGGCCGGGCGAGGGCGCTCGCCGCCGCGCAGCACCGCGAACACCGCGGTGGATAGCGGCAACAGACCCAGGAACACGATCGAATGCGCCGACGTGACGTGCTGCAACGCCAGCGCCGTCAGCAGCGGAAAGCCCAGCACCACGCCCACCGCCGTCAGCGCCAGCGCCGGCAGGTCCACGCGCCGCGGCCGCGGCTGGCGCAGCAGCAGCAACAGGGCCCAACCCAGCACGGCGGCAATGGTGGCGCGAGCGCAGGTGAGGAAGGTCGGGTCCAGCTCGGCCACGGCCACCCGCGTCGCGGGCAGCGAGCCGGCGAAGATCGCCACGCCGATGAAACCATTGATCCAGCCACTTGTTGCCTTGTCCATGAACCGCTCCGATGAATCCGTTACTTCAGCACCGCGGCCGGGTTTTCCCCAGAGACAGTCCAGTACAATTCAAAATAACTGTTATGCAATACAGTCCAGTACAAACGGAGGCGCTATGGCGCGCGGCGGCACGCGGATCGAAGCGGTGATGGCGCAGGTTCAGGCAAAGATCGCCTCGCGGGCCTGGTCGCCCGGCGCCCGGCTGCCGTCGGTGCGGGCGCAGGCTGCGGCCATGGGGGTGTCGGTGTCGACCGTGGTGGAAGCCTACGAGCGCCTGGCCGCCGAAGGCGCCATCACGTCGCGGCCGGGTTCGGGCTTTTACGTCGCCGGCCCGGTGGCACCCCTGGCGCTGGCCGAGATCGGCCCCAAGTTCGACCGCGAAGTCGATCCGCTCTGGGTCTCGCGCCAGTCGCTGGACACCGCGCCCGCCGCGTTGAAACCCGGCTGCGGCTGGCTGCCCAGTTCATGGATGTATGAAGCGGGCATCCGCCGCGCCTTGCGCGCCCTGGCCAAGGCCGACAGCGTGGCGCTGACCGAATACGCCACCCCGCTGGGCCATCCGGGCCTGCGCCAGGTGCTGTCGCGGCGCATGGCCGCCGCCGGCATCGAGGCCGCGCCCGACCAGATCATGCTGACCGAGTCCGGCACCCAGTCCATCGACCTGATCTGCCGGTTCTTGCTGGAACCCGGCGACACCGTGCTGGTCGACGACCCCTGCTATTTCAATTTCCACGCCTTGCTCAAGGCCCACCGGGCGCGTGTCGTCAGCGTGCCCTACACCCCGCACGGGCCCGACGTGGGGCGGTTCGAAGCGGCCGTGCGCGAGCATGCGCCGCGCCTGTACATCACCAATTCCGGCCTGCACAACCCCACCGGGGCCTCGCTATCGCCGCTGGTGGCCCACCGTCTGCTCAAGGTGGCCGACGGCGCCGGCCTGGTCATCGTCGAAGACGACATCTTCGCCGACTTCGAAAACAGCCCCGCGCCGCGCCTGGCCGCCTTTGACGGCCTGTCACGCGTGATCCAGATCGGCAGCTTTTCCAAGACCGTGTCCGCCTCGCTGCGCTGCGGCTACATCGCCACCAAGCCCGACTGGGTCGACAGCCTGGCCGACCTGAAAATCGCCACCACGTTCGGCGGCGGCCGCCTGGCCGCGGACGTCGTGCACCGTACGCTGATCGACAGCGGCTACCGCAAACATATGGAATGGGTGCGCCAGCGCCTGGCCGAGGAAATGGAAGTCGTCGCGCGGCGTCTGCACGCGCTGGGCATCGAGCCCTGGAGCTACCCCAAGGCCGGCATGTTTCTCTGGAGCCGACTGCCCGCCGGCATCGACGCGCCGACGGTCGCGCGGGCCTGCCTGCGCGACGGCGTAGTGCTGGCGCCGGGCAATTCCTTCAGCCGCTCGCCCGAGGCGGGTGGGTTCCTGCGCTTCAACGTGGCGCAGTCCAACGACGATCACGTCTTCGGCAGCCTGGCGCGGGCGCTGGACGCGAGCCGGCGGTAGGGCAGTCAGCCGTGTCGCCGTGCGCCGTGCCGGGCAAGGTCAGCGCGGCCGCTTTCAGGCCGGCCGCGTCCGTTTTTCAGACAGCAGCACCAGCGGAATCGCGCAGGCCGCGCACAGCGCCATCACCAGGAAGCCGCCCGGCGCAAAACTGCGGTACAGCGCGCCGCCCAGCTGGATGCTGCCGAACATGAACACCCCGCCCGACAGCAGTGCGTACAGCGCGATCGCCGACGTCTTGCAGCCCGCCGGCACGCGCCGCGCGATGTACCACATGATGGCGGCATTATTGCCCGCCAGCGTGAAGCACTGCAGCAGTTGCAGCGCGCCGATCCACACCGGGTCCGTGGTGGCCGACAGCCCGGCCCAGCGGATCGCCGTCATCGCCGCCGACGCCAGGATCAGCCACTGCGCGCCCACCCGCGCCAGCACCTTGGGCGCCAGGAAGAAGAACAGCACCTCGCTGGTCACGCCCACCGCCCACAGCATCGAGATCAGCGCCGTCGACAGGCCTCGGTCGGTCCAGTACAGCGTCGAATACGAATACAGGAAGCCGTTGCTGGCCTGCACCAGCGACGCCGCGCCGATGCACAGCAGCAGCGGCCGGTCGCGCAGGATCTCGCGCATCGGCAGCCGCACCCGTTCGGCGGGCGCTTCGTCCGGGCTGGGCCGCGCGGCCTGCGGCAACAGCCGCACGCAGGCCAAGCAAGCCACGATCAGCAGGATCGACAGCCACATCACCCAATCCGCATTGAACGTCTTGATCAGGTAGCCGCCCGCCACGGTCACGATGGCAAAGCCCAGCGACCCGCAGGCGCGGATGAGGGTGTACGAATTGCCCTGGCCGCGGCCGCTGGCGATCGCCATGCGGTCCAGCAGCGGCAGCACCGCCGGAAACACCGCATTCAGCAGCAGTGTGATGGCGAACAGCCAGGCCGGCGCCTGGCTGAAGGGGTAGCAAATGAATAGCAGCAGCGATGCGCCCAGCGCCGCGGCGATCAGGCCGTGGGCGCGGCCGCTCTGGTCGGCCACGTGCGCCACCACCGGCGTCGACAGGATCTTGGGCAGGAACGACGTGGCCACGATCAGGCCGATCAGCGCCGGGTCCAGCCCGCGGCTGGCGAACCACAAGGGCAAGAAAGGAATGCTGACGCCCTGCAAGCCGTAGTACAGGAAGTAGAACCCATGCAGGGCGATAGCGCCTTGCCGGGCGTCGGGGTTGCCGCGCATAGCGTTGTCGGGGTCGGGCCGGAATGAAGCGCGCTAGCATACTCCTTCCGGCGCAACGCCTACCAGGGCAGCGGCACGGCCTCGTCATTGGCGTGCTCGCCGTAATAGATCGACGGCAGGAAGCGCGACAGGAAGGTGAATTCCGTATAGCAGTGCCGCAGCAGGTTCAGCCCCAGCACATCCGGTACGTCCTGTTCGGGCTGCGCGCTGGACAGACCCAGGTAGAAGCGGCTGCGCAGCACGCAGCCAAACGGCGTGTCGCGGGCCAGGTGGATCATCTGGCCGTCCATCGGGTCGCCCTCGGCATCGAGTTCGATGGCATCGCCAAAGCCGATGCGCGCATAGACCGCCGCCGACACCTCGCCATTGGCGGTGGCCGCGCGCAGGCGCGCCGCATCCAGGCAATCTTCCGGCGCATGGAACTTCAGCTTCGCTGCCACCGGCGGCAGGTCCGCCAGCGATTCCACCGCATGAATCGACGCGCCCACGTAGTTGTCGCCGCGGCGCCAGTGTTCGTCCCACCCCCGATGTTCGACGTGGTCCTGCGGATGCCACCACTTGATGTGCTGCGTCGTCTGGAAGAACTTGAACCACCAGTCCAGCATGCGGCCCTTGCAGCCGTGCAGATCGGTGCGCGCCGCCACGATCAGGCCGCCGCCCGGCAGCCGGGTGATGCCGGTTTCCAGGCGCAGCGGGGCAGGGCTGAGCAACGTGTCCAGGTCGGCGGCGATGTACGCCGCGTCGGGGTGAGGGGTGGTCATGACCGGTCTCTTCAAGGTTGGGAAAACCGAATTCTACAATAAGGAAACGTTAAACGTTTCCAAAGTATCCGGACCGTGTAAGATCGCGGTTCATCCATAGGGCAGGCGGCCACGCCGTTCACCCTTGCAACAACCGTTTTGACCGATCACCAGGACTTGCGACCGCCCATGGCGACCCTAGCTTCCCCCCCTGCGCCCCGGCCGCGCGGCCGTCCCGCCCGGCCCGATGCCGAGCTGCACGCCGCCGCCTTGCAGGCCGCCACCTGGCTGCTGCTGAACGAAGGCTATGCCGCGGCCACGCTGGAAGCCGTGGCCAAGCGCGCCGGCATGGCCAAGAAAACCGTCTATCGCTTTGCCGCCAATCGCGAAGACCTGGTGGCGCAAGTGGTGCGCGGCTGGACCGACACCTTCGAACCCGTCATGGCGCAGGAAGTGGCGTCGGCCGCCGACGTGCTGCCCGCCTTGAGCCGCGTGCTGCAGGCGATTGCCGAGCGCGCGCTGTCGGCGGATGCCGTCGGCATGTTCCGCCTGTTGACCAGCGACTTTCCGGCGCGGCAGGCGTTGCTGGACGTCTACCAGAAGAACGGCATCGAACGCGGCACGGCCATGCTGGCCGCCTGGTTCCAGAAGCTGGCCGCGCGCGGCCTGATCCGCATCAAGCAACCGATCGAGACCGCCGGCCTGCTGCTGGCCATGGTCATTGCCGAGCCGCTGCGCCAGATGGCGCTGGGCCTCACGCCGCCGTTGCCAGCGGGGTCGGTCCAGGCGCGTATCGAGGCCGGCGTGGCGCTGTTCTCGGGGCAGGGAGGGGTGTTCGAGGTGAAGACGGGCTAGGCTTGCCGGTGTCGTTGTTCAGCGCGAGCGGGTCTGCGACGGTCCGAAAAAACTAGTGCGGCCGTCATGTCGAAGCGCGCCCTGCATTCAGCTTGGCGCCAGCCTGGCGCGCCCATTTGGCAAAGCGGTCATACGGAATTACCCTGGGGTGTCGCGGTGCCATCGATCGGCGCCGCGCGCGAGTTTTCCGAATCATTTCCAGGAGCTGCGATTCATGGCCAAGAAACTGAATGAGAAGACCACCAAGGCGGCAAAGACGCTGCGCAAGCGCCCGCTGGCGACCCCGACCGACCTTGCCGCCGCCGCCACCCGCGACATCTCCGCGGTGCTGAACCAGGTGCTGGCCGACGTGTTCGCGCTGTACCTGAAAACCAAGAACTTCCATTGGCACGTCAGCGGACCGCACTTTCGCGATTACCACCTGCTGCTGGACGAGCAGGGTGACCAGCTCTTTGCCATGACCGACCCCATCGCCGAACGCATCCGCAAGATCGGCGGCACCACGCTGCGGTCCATCGGCCACATCTCGCGGTCGCAACGCATTTCCGACAACGACGCCGATTACGTCCAGCCGCTGGACATGCTGGCCGAGCTGCGCGAAGACAACAAGACCCTGGCCGCGTCCCTGCGCGAAGCGCACAACGTCACCGACGAACATCGCGACATCGCCAGTTCCAGCCTGATCGAGAACTGGATCGACGAGACCGAACGGCGCACCTGGTTCCTGTTCGAAGCCAGCCGCGAAGGGGATTCCACGGGGCATTGAGCCGCGTGGGCCTGGGCTGAGCGCAAGGCGGCCATTGCCACCCACGGCGCGCGCTTCCAGGCGGTGCTGACCATCGGCGCCGGGTCGGTGACGCCGATCCCGGCTCGCTCAGGCCAGCGCCAGCCCGCGCTGGGCGCCGGTGCGGTCGTCGTGCAATGCTTGCACGGCCAGCGCATCCGGATGCACGTTCAGCGTGTTGCCCACGCTGCCCAGGTACTGGCAAGCGGCATAGCCTTGCGCGGCCGTTTCGTAGCGCGCCACCCAGGCGTTGCGGGCGGCCTGCTTCTCGAACGGCACCGGCCAGACGCTCGGACGCGGCAGGTGCTCGTCGATGCCCACCCGCCAGGGCTTGGGGCTCAACCTTGCCCGAAAACAGTTCTGGTTGCGGCACATGCGCGCGTAGACCGGGTCGGCGCCCAACGCGTCGAACGCCTCGGTCACCTCGGCATCCGCTGGCGCAAACACGTCGTGCATGGCCAGGAGGCGCGCGCCTGATGGCGTGCGGTACACCCGCAGGTGCCAGTCGGGCCGTTGCTGGATGAACTGATCCACGCGTTCCCGCAGGCCCGTCAGCTGATCACTGTTGTCCTCGGTCAGGCGCAGCCCCTCGGCGCGTGCGCGCCAGAAGCCCAACGCCGTTACCAGCATGAGCGTGGCCAGGCCCGCCATCGCCGAGTGGGTGGCGTAGCCCACCGCGAAGGCCATCAGAAAGGCCGCGCCGATCACCGTCAGTCCGCGCGCGCTGCCGCGCCGGTCTTCGAAGTCGACGTCGACGAACATCACGTTGGGCGTATTCAGGCAGCGCGCCCCGTAGCCGTTGCGCGTGATGATGCTGTCGCCCTGGCGTTCGAGGATTTCCTCGCGAATCGGCATGCCGTCGGCGCCGTTATACGCCAGCTTGCGCTCGCGGCGTTGCAGCGGCTCGCCATTGACGATGCGCTCGAAAGCCTCGCGCGTGCGCTGGTCGGCATGCGCCTGTGCGGCCATCGCGCTGTCGTCGGACCAGCCGTAGCGGCGCACGGTGTATTGCTTGCCGGCCACCTGCTGCTGGATGCGGCCTTCGGCCCAGTATTCAGGAACGATCATGTGTCAGAAGCCTTTGCCCAGCGTGACCCACGCCAGCGCGAACAGCAGCAAGACGATGGCGATGGGCAGCCATTTGAAGCCGCCGCGCGGCACCCGGCCGGGTTCGGCCATCGGATCGCCCAGCCTGCTCGACGACAAGGGGACGTCGTCCTGGGCGGCGGGATTGAGTTGGGCGTCCACCAGCTTGAGGGCGTCGGCCAAGCCCAGGCCCGTGGCATCGCGCGTGAGGCGCACGGCTTCGACCTTGTGGCCGCGCGCCAGGGCGGCCAGGGCAGCGGCCGGTACGGCGGGCTTGTTGCCCTGCATGGCGCCGGCTTCGGTTGCGCCGTGGCTTGCGCTGCCGGCGGCACCTGCACCGAGCGCTTGCTCGCTGCTGTTGGCGTACCGTTCGACCGCTTCCTTGGACGACTTCAGGTCCATGCCGGTCTGGTCACGCGTGATCTTGATGGCTTCGATCAGCTTGCCACGCTCCAGCGCAGCGATGGCTTCGGGGGGAAGCTGGGTCATGAGTTTTCCTTGGGAATATCGCTACAGTCCGGCTCGGTTTGGGACAGCGCTCAGGGCTGTCCTCCCTGGCGTTGACCCGGGGTCGCGTGATGGCCTTGGCCCGCATGCCGCTCAATCGAGGCTATCGCCGCTTCCATTTTCAGCCGGGCCGCCGAATTGGCCGAATGCACGCGAATCGCCGGCGGCACCAGGCCATGCATGGCCACTTGCTCTTCCAGCCACAACAACACCGTATATCCCGTGCCATGCTCGTCGTCGCCCAGGTCGTGGTCGAGCGAAAGTTCCGTGACTTGACCGGTCTTGAGCAACGCGATGACCTCTTCAGGCCAGAATGTGCGCACCCAGCCTTCCGGCGTCACGCGCACATCGTCCAGAAATACCTTCATCCTTGTTCCTTGTTCGCGGCTGGCAGCGCGCACCGGCACCCGTGGCGGCAGGGCTGCCACGGGTGCCGCTATTTGTCCACCGACCGCATGTCGCAGGTGGTTTCGGACGTTTCGCAGATGCCCCGAAACCACGCCCGCCCGCGCGTGCGGTCCTTGGGGGCCAGTGCTTCGAACTTGTCGCTGTTGCGCATTTCGTAGTCCAGCAGCAGCCATTGGCCATCGCAGGCGACGATGCCTTGCACCTTGGCCCGTTCGGTCAGCCAGTTGTCCTGCAGGTCCAGCAGCTGTTCGCTGGCGGGGTCCGGGCGGGCGTATCCGCGCGCCGACTGGATGGCGATATTCGCATCGCCGGCTTCGATCCAGCCTTCGCCCTGGTACACGGGCCGTGGCCGGCTTTGATCGTTGCCGGTCTTGGCATCGCTGGCGTTCTTGATCCTGAGCCAGCCGTCGCGCGCCTCGGCCACATCGAACGTGACGCTGTAGTAGTCGATGGTGGGGTCCGGGCCGTCACCGCGGGTCGTCGGCAGGGTGCCCAGCACCTTGGCCTGGGCGGACGGCGCCGCGCGCACCTGGACCACGGGCTTCTCATCGTTCGTCCAGCCGGAGAAGCTGCAGGCGGTGGCCCCCGGCGGGGTCCAGGCCGTGCCCTGAGCGGGCGGCGGGGCGGCGAACGCGGGCGACAGGGTCAGTGTGGCAAGTACCAGGAATATCGGTCGAAAGGTCATGGGCTTGATCTCGTCGTCGATGGAAACTGGAAAGACAGGGAGCGGGCTGCGGTGTGGGCCGGGCAGCCCGCGGCATCAGCCGTGCTTGGGGAAACCGCCGCTGACCCATTCCGAGGCGCGCTGCACGCTCAGCTTGTAGGTCGGTGCCACGTGGGTCTGGGCCAGCTGTTCGCCCAATTCGTCGTAGGCGCTCAGCACGGCATAGGGTTCGTCTTCGTCGGGAACGATGTCCAGCTTGATCGTCAGGCGGCCGGCGTCGGCGTCGATCTTCACGCTCTTGTGCAGGGTCGCGTGCAATTGCTGTTCGTGGCGGCGCAGCACTTCGTTGGCGGTCTTGACCAGGGTGGAGAACGCGGGGCCGTCCATCGGCTTGGGGTTCTTCTTGTCGCGGCCCATCGTCCAGGGGCCTACCAGGGCCGGTTCGGCCTGGCCGTCCAGCGTCATCTCCACGGCCCAGCCGTCGTCGTCTTCGTTCTTGATGATCCGAGCGGTCCAGCCGTCATCGCGCCACAACCTGGCTTCTTGTTCCTTGCGGTCTTCGGCGATATCGGACTCGGGCGTGCGGGTGTCATTCACTGCGGTACTGCTCCTGGGTGGGATGGTGGGGGCGCGGACGTTCGCGCGACCTTCAGCACTTTAACTTAAGGCTGGGGGGATTTCCTGGCGTGGGGGCGCTTTTGACACAGAGAGGGGGCGTTGGCGGGAGTAACGGGCGTGATCACCGAACTTCCGACACAACTCCGCTCAAGCTCAGCGGCTTTTTGCGATCACATCCGTCATGTATTTGTTCAGATCGCGAAAATCCTGAACCGTCCAGGCGTGCGGCGGCACCTTCACGCCGTTCTCTTTCAACGTCTTGGGGATCAAGTCGCCGTTCGGACGCAGGATCACCGATGACACGATGACGCCCGGATAGTCATGCAGCCGCTTCTTGAAAGCGGCAGTGGTCAGGTCGGGGGTAGGCGGATTGCTCTTCTTGGCCAACGGCCCGGTGCCCTTGATGTCTGCCCCATGGCACATGGCACATCGCTGCGTGAAGAGGTTCTTGCCGTTGAGGTTCTGTGCGAACGCGGGCGCGGCTTGGGCCAGCAATGCAACGCCCAGCGAGGCGATGCTTAACACACGGACTGTCATTTTGTCTTTTTATATGAATTGAATAATGGTCGAGGCAAGCCAGGACGCGACGGTGTCCTGGCCCTCGGGCCGTCATGGCTCGATGATCTCTACTCGCTCGCCATGGCGCAATGCTTCATCGATGAGCCGGCGAAGGGCCAGTGAGGCAATCGCGGGGTTCACAAGATGGTCCACGAAGTAGAAACCCGCTGGCTCCAGCGCATAGCTGTAGATGTCCGTCATTGAAGGCCGCTCGATCGCGTCCGGCAGCTTTTTGATCAGCGCGGACGGATCATAACCAGCGGGAACGGCGAACTTGATCTGGTATTCGATGCCCATGGCTAGCTCAGTTCAAACTGTGGATCGTCCCCACGCCGCATGGTCATGGAATCTGCTGGCGGGACTTAGGAAAGTTCGGGCGAATTCCCGCTCATTGCCCATCAAGACGCACGCGGTTCCAATTCCTCCAGGTCGGCGGAATTGAAGCCCCAGCGGTGCGTCGGGTCTGCCTTGCATTGGATGACGATCTTGATTTCGCGTTTGGCGCCGACGTCTTTCAGCCCGATCTCGCCGTTGCATACCGGGCAGTCTCCGCCCAGGGTGGTGATATAGACGCTGCCGTGCTTGTCGGATTCGACGTTGAACCAGCCCGCAATGCTGACGAACCGTTTGCGCAACAGGCGATAGCCGATCATCAGCGCCGCGCCGAACGGAATGATCAGCCAGAACCACCACACGCCCCAGCGATACGACATTTCACCCAGGCTGGCGATGACCCCGGCCGCGCCGATGGCCGTCAGCCACAGGCGCTTGAGCGAGTGGCCGCGAAACGCGATGGGAATGATGTTGGTGCGCACGAGCCGCGGCAGGCTCCAGCCGCCTTCCTTGGAGAGCGGTCGGCGATACCCGGATCCAAGAATATCCTGGTCGGCCTTGAAACCGTCGTCCGGCACCGGGGACGGCTTGGGGCTGGACAAGCCGGACAAGGTCTTTTTGCATTCGTCGCAAAGAGGGCCCCGGCCGCGGAACGCCGCCCCGCAAGTTTGGCAATGCACGTGCAGTCCCTCGCGAATGATGACAACGGGCGAAAGAATACAACTGATTGGGAATTCAGAATGTTGCCGACCCCCGGCGTCGCGGCTGCGACGCCGGGGGTTTTACGGTTGCTTGAATGAGCACGCCGTCGGCAGGTCGTGCGGCAATCGCGACATGCCCCGGGCGTTACGGCGTGTCAGCCCGCAATGGCCGACACGCCGCAGGACCTCGGCGTGCTCGACCGCGCGTTAGAAGCGCACCGCCAGCTTGAACATGCCCGACTGCTGGCGGTTGCCGCCGCCAAACTGTGCGTCGTACGCAACGCCCGCGGTGGTGTTGCGGGCGATGGCGATTTCGGCGCCCAGGCCCAGCACGGCCGCGTTCTGCGCTATCGGTGCGCCGCTGACCGAGAACGTGCTGCCGCCGTCGAAGGCCAGGTCCTGCCGGGGCTTGACGTCGCCCATGGCATGGCGCCAGCCCAGCGACGCGGTGAGGCGGCCGGGTGCGCGGTTGGACTCGAATTCCCAGGCGCCGCGCAGGCCCAGCGTGGTGGTGGTCACGTCGTCGGTGCTGCCCGATCCGCGCAGGGCGGCCGATCCACCCGATTCCTGGAAGTCGCGGGTGCGCAGCTGGTTCCAGGCCAGGCCGGCGTAGGGTTCGATGCTGTAGGCGTCGCCCAGCGGCAGCTTGTAGCCCAGTTCGGTGAACACCTGCGTGGACGAGGCGTTGTACGAGGACTTCAACTGCTGGTTCAGGCTGCCCGCCGCGACATTGCGCTTGGTGTCGACGTCATGCCAGGTGTAGGCGGCACCGGCCATGAAGCGGATGTGGCCGGGGCCGGCGGGGAAGTTGCGGCCGCCGAACACGGTTGCCGTGTAGCTGTCGACGTTGGTGCGCGCCGAGGTGTCGGCCACGGAGCTGTGGCTGCCGGTGTAGCCGACCGCGCCGCCCAGGCGCCAGCCGCCGCCCACGGCGGCATCGGTGCCCACGAACAGGCCGCCGGCCGACTGGCTGACGCGCGAGGCGTTGCCGTCGCCGCCCAGGCTGCCCCAGTTGCCGAAGACCTGCGCCCAGACCGGGTGCGCGCCGCTTTGCGGCAGGGCGTCGGACGAGGGCGAGCCCAGTTGGGCCGTGGGCGGACCGGCAAACAGGGGCGCGTCGAGGTTGCCGCGCAGATGATCCAGCGGCAAGGTGCGCACGGTGTCGCTCTGGCCTTGCAGCACGCTGGCAGTGCTGGCGTAGGCTTCGCCCGCCAGCTGCTTCAGGGCCGATCGCGCTTCGGTGGGCGTCATGGTCAGCACGGCGGTCGTGACCTGGCTGGCGCCCGTGTTCCTGGGCGAGGTGATGCCGCTGCCGATCACGGGCGAGCCGCTGCCGGTCAAGGAGGTGGCGGGGGTCGACGAGCCATTGCCGGCCGCGCCATTGCCGGCCGCGCCATTGCCCGTGGCCGAGGAACCATTGCCGGAGGACGACGCCCCGTTGCCATTGCTCGTGGCGGGCGGGTCTTCCTTGTCCAGCGCGTTGCCCACGCTGCTTTCGTTGCCTGAGTTGCCGATGCTGCCGATCGGCACGTCATTGCGCGTCAGCGTCATGAAGGCGTTTTTCGCGTCGTAGCTCAGCGTGGGGGTCAGGAAGGCGTAGTTGCTGGAGGCGCCGGTGAATCGGCCCTGGATGCCGCCGTCGGCCGTCAGGATGTTGTAGGTGGTGCGCGGCGCATAGTTGCCGTCGGGGCCGACGTGGGCCACGGTGCCGTCCAGGTAGGCGATGCCGGTGACGTGGATGCGGTCGCTGGCGCTGCTGGCGGGGTCGGCGTGCACGCGGTAGATCGTGTCCTGGCCGAAGGTCAGGTTGCCGTTGACGGTGAGCGTGCCGATGGGCGAGCCATCGTTGCCCGGCGAGATGACGGCGGTGGGGTACAGCGTGGTGGTACCGACCTGGCCGACGCCGGCCAGCACGACTTCGCGGCCGATGTCCATGGGGCCGTTCAGCTTGCCATCGATTTCCAGGGCGCCGTCGGCGATCAGGATGGGGCCGGACAGGCCGCTGCTGTCGGCGGTCAGGATCAGCGAGCCTGGGCCGGTCTTGACGAAGCCCTGCGTGCCCTGCAGCGGGTTGTGGATGGTGTCGACGAACTGGCCCGACGCATAGGTGCCGTCGCCCACGACGAGGGCGGGCGGGTTGCCGCCGTTGCCGACCAGGGTGATGGGCGCGCCTTGCACGGTGTAGCGGTCGGTGGCGAACTGGATGCCCGACACGCGAATGGGGCCTGCGCCGCCGTCGACCGTGACCGTGCCGGCCGCGCCGGTGAAGATGGCATAGCCGCCATCGGGCAGGGCGCCGGTGGCATTGGTGGGGCTGTTCCAGTTGCCGCCGGTGGCGCTCCAGGTGCCGTTGCCGCCGCCCGCGCGGGTGGCGGATGCCACGCCGTTGCCGTTCCACAGGTTGGTGGTGCTGGGGCCGAGGATCAGGTTGATCTGCTTGTCGCCGGTCAGCGACTGGATGTTGGCGGCCGGCACGGAATCGCCGGTGACGGTGCCCAGCGTCAGGCCGTTGCCGCTCAAGGTGCCGCCGTACGACAGGATGCGGTAGTAGCCGGCGTTGACCCCCAGGGTATTGACCGAGACGTTCAGCGTCGTGTTGTTCAGCGCGACATTGCCGCCGACCGTGATGTTGTCGCCGGTGCCGGGCTGGGTGATGGGCAGGCCGGCATAACCGGTTTCGAAGTCGAACACGGCATTGTTCATCGACAGGTCGCCCTTGACGACCAGGTTGCCGTTGGACACGCCGGTGGGCGTGCCGACGGGATAACCCGGGGCCACGCGCGAATTGCCCGACACATCGAGATTGCCGTTGACCGTGCCAAAGCCGGACACGGTGGCGTTCGACACGGCATTGACGTTGCCGTTGAGGGTGACGCCGGCGCCGCCGCCATTGCCGCCGACGACCAGCGTGCCGCCATTGACGTCAACGCCGCCAGGGAAGTTGGCCGAGCCGTCGAATACCTGGGTATTGCCGGGTGCCACCGTCAGGTCGGCGGCCAGGGCGCCGCCGCAGTAGGTCGTGCTGAGCGCGAGCGTCGCGGTCAGCCATTTGTTTTTGCCAGAGGTCAAAACTGGAGTCCTTTGTATTTCGATTGATAATCTCGCCCGGGCATTTTTCGCCGATGTAACGAAGTTGCTGCATAACGAAACAAAATGCTCTGGCGCTGCGAGGAATCGAAAAAAAGGACGGAATTTATACTAATTTTTTTTGCAATACAAAGTAGGGGTGTTTGGATACCATCCGTATTATTAAGGGTCGGGTTGTGGATACCAACCGATTGATTTTAAACAGGGTTTTAGATACCGTCCGCATTATCAAAATGGCGTGAATTGATACATTTAATCGTATAAAAAACGGGGCGGGATGAGGGGCGATGGATGTGGTGATGGTGCTGTGATGCTTATTATTGATTCTCTAGTTGTTGGATATTCCAGGAATTAATTATTAAGCGCTTTTTATGTCATTAATAATAAAACACTGCATTATTGAAAATAATGAGCGGCATCCACAAGCGCAAGTGGCTGCCCATGGGCAGCCACCAAGCGATTCAGGCGTGAACGCCAGGCGATTCGGCGTTCAATGCCTACGGATTCACCAGCACCGGCTTGTCTCGATACGCCGCCGGAAAGGTCTTGGCCAGGTTTTCCACCTTGGGCACGTCATTGACCATGATGTACATGCTGTAGGGGTGGCGCACCAGATAGTCCTGGTGGTAGCCCTCGGCCGGGTAGAAGCCCTTCAGCGGTTCCACCGTGGTCGCCAGCGTCTTGGGATACACGCCCGCCTTGTCCAGCTGCGCGATGTAGGCTTCGGCCACCTTGCGCTGGCTGTCGTTGGCGGGGAAGACGGTGGACCGATACTGCGTGCCGCTGTCTGGCCCCTGGCGGTTCAGCTGGGTGGGGTCGTGCGCCACCGAGAAATAGATCTGCAGCAGCTGGCCGTAGCTGACCTGCTTGGGGTCATAGGTGATTTCGACGGATTCGGCATGACCGCTGCGTCCGCCGCTGACCGTGTCGTAGTCGGCCGTGGACGCCTGGCCGCCGGCGTAGCCGGACACCGCGGACGTCACGCCCTTGACGTGCTGGAACACGGCCTGCACGCCCCAGAAGCAGCCGCCGGCGATGACGGCTTTTTCCTGGGCGGCGGTGGCCGGCTCGTCGACGGCGGGGGGCGGGATGATGAAGGCGCGCTCGGCGGCGCCTGCTGCGTGGGCGGCGAACAGGCCGGCGGTGGCGACCAAGGCGGCGCAAAGGACGCGGGGGCGGATAGGCATGATGCGGATTCCTGTACAGAAAAGACGCGGGCCGGAGTCAGGCCTGCGGGGTGAAGCTCATGGCCACGCCGTTCATGCAATAGCGTAGACCGGTGGGGCGGGGGCCATCATCGAAGACATGCCCCAGGTGGCCGCCGCAGTTGCTGCAGTTGACGGCCGTGCGGGTCATGCCGAAGCTGCGGTCTTGCAGCGTGGCCACGGCATGGTCCAGGGGCTGCCAGAAGCTGGGCCAGCCGGTGCCGCTGTCGAACTTGGTGGTGGACGAAAACAGCTTCTGGGCGCAGCCGGCGCAGGCAAAGGTGCCGGCTCGGTGCTCGTTGTTCAGCGGGCTGGTGTAGGGCCGTTCGGTGCCCTCGCGGCGCAGCACGTCGTATTGCGCGGCGGTCAGCTTGGCGCGCCATTCGGCGTCGGTCAGCGTGTAGGGGTAGGCCTGGGCTTGCGCTGCGCGCGCCCGGTTGGCGCCCAGCAAGGGCGCCAGGCCGGCGGCCGCGGCAACGGCGCCGCCTGCGCTGAGAAAATGCCTGCGTGTCAGTCTCATGATGGGCTCCGTGTGTGGGGTGTCGGGTGGGCCGGCGGCCGGGTGGCCCCGATGGGCCGGCCCCCGTCCTCACTTGCTCATGGAATCCTTGCCCATGGAATCCTTGCTCATGCCGCCTTTGGACATGCCGTCCTTGGACATCGAATCCTTGGACATCGAGCCTTTGGACATCGAATCCTTCGACATGGAATCCTTGGACATCCCGTCCTTGCCCATGGAATCCTTCTTCATGCCGTCCTTGCTCATGCTGCCCTTGGACATGCCGTCTTTCGCCATGCCATCCTTGGACATGCTGCTGGCGGGTGCGCCGTCCTTGGACATCGAATCCTTGCTCATGCTGTCGGCGGCATGGGCCGCGACGGCGCCGAAGGCGAGGCAGACGGCAAACGCGGCGGTGGTGAGTTGCTTCATGATGAGTTCCTTTGGTGTGTCGTTGAGTGAAAACGCGAAAGCGCAAAAAACCACCTAGCTGCCGCCGAACCAGTTGTAGCCCTGGTCCTCCCAGTAACCGCCCGGGTAGGTGTTGGTGACGAAGATCGCCTGGATGTGCTTGGGGTTCTTGTAGCCAAGCTTGGTGGGCATCCGCAGCTTCATGGGAAAGCCGTACTCCGGCGGCAGGGTCTTGCCGTCGTACGTCAGCGCCAGGATGGTCTGCGGGTGCAACGCGGTGGGCATGTCGATGCTGGTGTAGTAGTCGTCGGCGCACTTGAAGCCGACGTACTTGGCCGTCAGGTCGGCCCCGACACGCTTGAGAAAGGTGGAAAACGGCACGCCGCCCCATTTGCCGATGGCGCTCCAGCCTTCGACGCAGATGTGGCGCGTGACCTGGTCGATCTGGGCCATGGCGCGCAGTTCCTCCAGGCGCCAGCGGCGCTTGTCGGCGACCATGCCGGTGACTTCCAGCCGGAAGCTGTCTTCGTCCACGTGCCGCACCTCGTCGATACCGTAATAGGCATTGAACGGAAACGGCCGGGTGATCATGGATTCGGGGTAGGTGGGGGCAAGCTTGTTGGGGTCGAAGATCCAGCCCTGCACGCGGTCGTTCAAGCGCGACACGCTGGTCAGGGCTTTCTCGACGTTCTCGTCATCGGACAGCGAACAGCCGGACAGCATGGCCAGGCCGCCCAGGGTCAGGCTGCGGCGCAGGAAGGCGCGGCGCGACGGCGCCTCGACCCGCTTGTCCAGGATCTTGACGGCTTCTTTGAGGATGGCGGGGCCGTCCAGGCCCAGCAGTGACAGGCGTCGTTTTGCGCTCACGCGAGGCTCCTTATTTGCCGCGGATCATGGCGATGAGGCTGCGCGGCACCAGGGCCACCATGGCCAGGTGAACCGCCACGAAAGCCACCAGCAGCGCCATGGCGAAGAAATGGATGCGGCGCGCGAATTCATAGCCGCCGAACAGCGCGCGCAGGGTGTCGAACTGCACCGACTTCCACAGCACCAGTCCGGACAGGATCAAGACGGTGATGTCGGCGATGACGAACAGATAGGCCAGCCGCTGCACCTGGTTGTAGTGGCGCGGGTCGGCATGCGAGAGCTTGCCGCGCAGGGCGGCGCCCAGGTCGGCCAGTACGCCGCGCGGTCCGACGGGGAAGAATTTGCGGGCCAGGCGGCCGGTCGTCAGGTTCAGGCCCAGGTACAGCAGGCCATTGGCCAGCAGCAGCCACATGCCGGCAAAATGCCATTGCAGGGCGCCGCCCAGCCAGCCGCCCAGGGTGATGCCGTTGGGAAAGGCAAAGTCGAAGAACGGCGCGGCGTTGTAGATGCGCCAGCCGCTGGTGACCATGATGACGACGGCCAGGGCATTGAGCCAATGGGTGATGCGCAGCCAGCCGGGGTGGATCGGGGCGGCGCCGCCTGCCGGGCGGGTCGGGCCTGCCGCAGCGGGGGCCGGGGCCAGCGGGGCCGACCGGCCGTGGGCAGGCGCCGCCTGGGCGGTCAGCCCGGGGGGCAGGGCGGCGGGGGGGCGGTCACGGGTGGCGGCCATGGGGGGCTCCTTGGGGAGGCGGTTCGTTGTCGTTGGAGCCATTCTTCCCCGGCGCCGATATCCAAGTCCTCACGCAAACTTAAAATAAATGTGATAACTGGCCGCCGCGGATTGGCGACAATAGCGGTGCCCCCGCAAGCGTTCACGCCTGCGGTTGACGTTTTTGCGGCCCCCCGCCGTGCCACCCACCCGAGCCCGCCTATGGATACGCCCCGCCGCGTCCTGATCGTCGAAGACGACGCCCACATTGCCGAACTGCTGCGCCTGCACCTGCGCGACGAGGGCTATGCCGTCGAGCACGCCGCCGATGGCAACGAGGGCATGCGCCGGCTGGAAGAAGGC
Source organism: Achromobacter sp. NCFB-sbj8-Ac1-l (assembly GCF_052695805.1). Classification (NCBI taxonomy): domain Bacteria; kingdom Pseudomonadati; phylum Pseudomonadota; class Betaproteobacteria; order Burkholderiales; family Alcaligenaceae; genus Achromobacter; species Achromobacter sp. NCFB-sbj8-Ac1-l. The sequence continues at coordinate 2,694,221 of NZ_CP199812.1, forward strand.
GACTGGGATGCGCTGGTGCTGGACCTGATGCTGCCGGGCATCGACGGCCTGGAAATCTGCAAGCGCGCCCGGGCGATGGCGCGCTATACGCCCATCATCATCACCAGCGCGCGGTCCAGCGAGGTGCACCGCATCCTGGGGCTGGAACTGGGCGCCGACGACTACCTGGCCAAACCGTTTTCGATGTTGGAACTGGTGGCGCGGGTGCGGGCGCTGCTGCGCCGCACCGACGCGCTGGAACGCAACGCCCGCATCGACGCCGGCAGCCTGCGCCAGCACGGCGTGGCCATCGATCCCATTGCACGCACGGCATCGGTGGACGATCGCCGCCTGGAACTGACCCCGCGTGAATTCGACCTGCTGCACTTCTTTGCCCGTCATCCGGACAAGGTGTTTTCGCGGCTGGATCTGCTGAACCAGGTGTGGGGCTACCAGCACGAAGGCTACGAGCACACCGTGAACACGCACATCAACCGGCTGCGCACCAAGATCGAGACCGACCCGTCCAATCCGCAGCGCATCCTGACGGTCTGGGGACGCGGCTACAAATTCGCGGCCGGGCCCGCGCCGCAACCGGAATCCGCCTCATGAAGCGCCTGACCCTGACCCAGCGCCTGTCCGGCGTGTTCGCCTTGCTGCTGCTGGCCTGCTGCGGCGCGTCGGCCTGGTTCCAGATTTCGGCCAACGTGCGCTACGAACAGGAAGTGGTGCAGCGGCTGTCCAGCGGGCTGGCGCAGCATATCGCCGGCACCAACGAATTGATGGACGCCAATGGCTGGAAGCCCGACGCGGTGCGTTCGCTCTTCGGCATGCTGATGGCCGTGAACCCGTCGGTCGAGGTGTACCTGCTGTCCAACGACGGTCGCATCGTGGGCGACGCTGCGCCGCCGGGGCAGATCAAGCGCGACCGGGTGGACCTGGCGCCGGTGCGGCGCTTCCTGGCGGGCGAGGCGTTGCCCATCGAAGGCGACGATCCGCGCCACCTGGGCACCGCCAAGGTGTTTTCGGCCGCGCCGGTGCGGGTGGCGGGGCAGGACAAGGGCTACGTGTACGTGGTGCTGCAAGGCCAGGCGCACGATGCGCTGGCCATGGCGGTGTCGCGCAGCTCGGTGCTGCGCACGACCCTGTGGTCGATTGCGCTGGTGGCCCTGCTGGGGCTGGTGGCGGGCCTGGCGGCGTTCGGGCTGATCACCCGGCCCTTGCGCGGCCTGACGCGGGCCGTGCGGGATTTCGACGGCGACGACGGCCGGGCGCTGGCGGCGCTGGAAAAGCCCGCGGACGCCACGGACACCAGCGGCGACGAGATTTCGCTGCTGCGCCGCAGTTTCGTGCAGATGGGGCGCCGCATTTCAGAACAATGGCGCGAACTGACGCGGCAGGACCAGCAGCGGCGCGACCTGGTGGCCAATATCTCGCACGACCTGCGCACGCCGCTGACGTCGCTGCACGGCTACCTGGAAACGCTGCGCATGAAGGACGACACGCTGGATGCGTCCGAACGCCGCCGCTACCTGGACATCGCGCTGGCGCAAAGCCGCAAGGTGGGCCGGCTGGCGCAGGAGCTGTTCGAACTGGCGCGGCTGGAATCCGGTTTGGTGCGGCTGGAACCCGAGACCTTTTCGCTGCCCGAACTGGCTCAGGACGTGATCCAGAAATTCGAACTGGCCGCCGAGGCGCGCCAGCAACGGCTGACCACGGCGATCGCGCATGAACTGCCGCCGGTGCGGGCCGACCTGGGCATGATCGAGCGCGTACTGACCAACCTGCTGGACAACGCCATCCGCCATAGCGCACCGGGCGGCAATATCGAACTGAGCCTGGGGCAGGCGCGAGAGGGCGTGCAGGTGCGGGTCAGCGACACCGGCGCCGGCATTCCCGAGGCGCTGCGCGCCGGCCTGTTCACCCGCGCATCCGTGCTGGCCAACGGCCCGCGCGACAGTGGCGGGCTGGGGCTGGTGATCGTGCACCGCATCCTGCAGCTGCACCACAGCGATATCCGGCTGGTGGAACGGGCCGAGCCGGGCGCCGTGTTTGAATTCAACCTGCCGGTGGCGCGCTAGGGACAGCGTGCAGGCGCCGCACCACGCCTTGCGTGGCATCCACGTCCAATAGCTCGCCCGTTGCCGCCTGCTGCAGGATGCCCTGCACGTTGACCAGGGCCGGCACGCCGAACTCGCGCGCAACGATGGCGCCGTGCGACAGGTAGCCGCCGGCTTCCATCACCACGGCGCCGGCGCGCAGGAACAGCGGGGTCCAGGCGGGGTCGGTGGATGGCGCGATCAGGATGGCGCCCGCGGGCATGGCCAGCGCCTGGGCTGGGTCGCGGGCGATGAAGGCCGGGCCTTGCGCCCGACCGGCGGACACCGGGGTGCCGCGCCACGTGTCGGCGTCCGCGGGCGCGGCGGTGCGCGTGGCCGTGCTGGCTGCAAGGTTATGCCGCGATGACGACGCGTTGTCATATTCGACGATCACATCGATGTCCGGCGTCCCGGCCCACCGTTGCAATTGGGCGCGCCGGTCCGCCGCGCGCCGTTCGGCGTGGACGGGCGCCAGGCGGCCGTCGGCCAGCGCGAACACTTCCTCGGCGGTCAGGTGAAAGATGTCGTCCGCAGCGGCCATCAGCCGTGCACCCAGTTCCCGCGCACTGCGCCGCGCCGCCGCCAGGTAGGCCACCAGCACGCTGCGCGCGGCTTCGCGCTGGGCGCCTTCGATCCGGGCGGCCGCCAGCAGCCTGGCGGCCAGCGGCCGCTGCCACCACGGCAAGACCGCGCGCACCTGGCGCCAGGCATCCCGTGCCCCCTGTTCCTGGCGGGCACGCAGGGCGTCGGGATCGGTGCCGATCAGGTTCAGCACGCTGTCCAGGACGTAGCCGGGCGCCTCGCGCCAGCGCGGGTTGCGCATATAGGTTTCGTACACGGCGCGGTGCCCGTAGCGCGCCAGGAAATCCGCCAACGCGCGGCGAAACGCGCTGTCCGGCGGCAACTGGTCGGCCCAGGCGGCGCTGTCGCGGTCAGGCGCACGCAGCCAGGCCAGCGCCTGCGGTTCACGCGATGCCAATTGCGCGAGCGCCATCAAGGCATAGCTTTGCGCCGCGGTCACGCTGGGCTCGCCGCCGGCCATCAGCGCGGCGGTCAAGGCGTGGCCTGCGCCGGGGCGGGCCCGTTCCACGATGTCGAGCAGCTTGGACAGCGCACCGCCGCCCGAGCCTTGCAGGAAAAACAGGTCGTCGGCCGCGGCCACGGTCAGGAACTGTTCGCGCAGGCGCGCGCCCAGTGCGGCCGGGGTGGCCGGCAGCGCCTCGTATAGCCAGGCCTGGGCGCGCGCGAACTGGCGCGGCAGATCGTCTTGGGCGCGGCGGCGCAGCGGCGCGGCCCGGCGCAGATAGCGCAGCAGGCGCAGGCCATGGTTCAGCCGTTGCAGCAGGGTGGGGCGCGGCACCTGGATATCGGGCTGCGGGCCGCCCAGCATGGCGTTCATGGCGTGCGGCGCAATGCCCAGCGCGTCGTGGCCGACCCACTGGATGACGGAGGCATCCAGGTAGGCGCGGCCCTGGAACATTGCCACCATCCGCACGCCGGGCAGCGTGGGGTAGCCGCTGAGCTCGAATCCGCAGGTCAGCATGCGTTGCGCCATGACCCGGCCGCCATCCCATTCCAGCGCGGACATGGGCTGCGGCAGCACCTCGCGGGTGTTGCCGCGCGACCAGTATGACGGCTGCGATTGCAGGCCGGGATAGGTGTGGCGTGCCAGGGCGGTGACGGGGCGCGCCTGCACGATCCAGAAGCGGCTGCCGTCCCAGGCCCATTCCAGATCGTAGGGCGCGGCGGAGTAATCCAGTGCGCGCGCGGCGTCGCGCACGAGCGCCGCCAAGGTGTCGATCTGCGTGGCCGTCAGCACGGCGCGGGCGGCGTGTTCGGCGGCCTGGTCCACCAGTTGCGTGCCGCCGCCTTCGAGGGGGCGCGTGGTTCGGCGCTTGGCGCCGAGGCGCGCGTCCATCAGCGACCACGTCAGCGTCAATGCATCTGCGCGCAGCCGGTATTCGTCGCCGTCCGCCTGGCCGGCGACCAGCGATTCGCCCAGGCCCCAGTTGGCGTGGATCACCATGTGGTCGTGGCGCCCCGTGAGCGGATCGCAGGTGAAGGCGATGCCCGACGCGGTGGCGTCGACCAGCGGCATGACGACCACCGCCATGGCCCGGTCGTCATGGCTCAGGCCCAGCCGCTGACGGTAGGCATCGGCCTGCGGCGTCCGGGCCGAGTCCCAGATGCGTTGCAACGCCTCGATGGCGGCCTGTACGCCCCGCACGTTCAGGCAGGACAGGTGGATGCCGGCGAAGGACGCCGCGCCGCCGTCTTCCTGCGGGGCGGACGAACGCAGGGCCAGGGGGGTGTCGAGCCAGCCGCGTGCGTGCAGGGCGTCGCGCAGCGCCCGGGCGACGTCGGCCGGCACGGGTTGGCCGTGTCGATGCGCGGCGCCGGCCTGGGCCGACAGCACAAACCCGGGCGGCACCGGCACGCCCAGTTCGGCCATGCGCGCCAATTGCCAACCCTTGCCGCCGGCGATGGCGGGGCCGGCCTGGCGGGCGGCCGCCCAATCCAGGACCTCGGCGCCTTCCGGGGCCGCGGTGGCCGCCGAGGTGGCTGCGGGGGTGGGGCCGGGCACGCGATCGGGCGACGGGCCGGCGGGCGTTTGCGATGTCATGGCGCGTTTCCGGGGGCGGCGGCGCCTTGCACGAACAGCGATGTCAGGGCGTCGAATTCCTTGCGCAAGCTGGCGCCGGGCAGGTCCAGCCACCGCAGCAGGGCGCCCAGGTGCAGGAACTGCAGCTGGTGGGCCAGGCGTTCGGTGGACAGGTCCGCGCGCAATTGGCCGGCGGCCTGGGCTTGCGCGATCAGCCCTTCGAATAGCGCCTGCATGCCGCTGCGTGGCGATTTGTCGGTGTCGTGATCCGCTCGCAGGGTCGACAGCCGGTACCGCAGGTAGGGGCCCAGATAGGCGCGGTTAGATTCCGACCAATGCGCCGACGCGTGCAGCACGCGCTTGAGCCGTTTCGCGAAGTCGGGCTGGGCGCGCAGGCCGGGCAACAGATCGGCTGCGCTCGCGGCCAGTTCGGCATGAAAGCGATGCGCCAGCAGCGCTTCCTTGACTGGAAAGTGGTTGTACAGCGTGCCCTTGGACACGTCGGCCTGGGCCGCGATCTGTTCCATGGTGACCGCGTCGTAGCCCAGCGTTTCGAACAGGCGATAGGCGGTCTGGGCCAGATGGTCCAGCGTGTGCTGGCGCTTGCGTTCGCGCAGGCCGGGGGCGGCGGGGGTGGCGGGGGAGGCGGCGGGCATGGTCGGTAAGTTATTGAACGACGAATAATATTGTACGTCGTTCAATAATTTTTGAAAGCCCCAGGCGCCGTACCCCGGCGCCCGCCAACCGTCATGCTGCCGCGGGCATCCGGCCGTTCAGCAAGTAATCCATCAATTCCCGCACGCTGCGCATCGCATCGCCGAACGGCAGCCTGGACGCGCCGCGAAAGAACAGGCCGCGGCTGACTTCGCCGCGCATGGCGGCGGCCAGCTTCAGGTCGATGCAGAACTGGCCGAAGCGCGAGATGCCGTCGCGTATGCCGCACTGCGTCAGGCAGTCCATGCGCTGGCTGCACCGGCGCGGGTCGCAGCGGGCGCCGGCCTGCAGCGTCTTTTCCTGGCGCAGGTAGCGGGTCAGCCACGGCGTGGCGACGGCGCGGGCCGGCAGGCCGGCCACGCTGGTGAATTCGGCCAGCTTTGTCGGGTCGGCCTGCATCAGCACGCGCTTGAAGTTCTCGTGCGCGTCGCCTTCCTGCGTCACCGCAAAGGCCGTGCCGACCTGCACCGCATCGGCGCCGTTGGCCAGCCAGTGGCGCACCTGCTCGTGGCTGCCCACGCCGCCGGCCACGATCAGGCGCGGGGCGTCGCTACCCAGTTGCAGGTCATGGAACAGCTGATGGCATTCGCCCAGCACGCGCTTGAATTCGAAGCGCTCGTCGTGGATGTCGTCCAGGCGCGCGGCGCCCAGGTGGCCGCCCGCGTAGCCGGGGTGTTCGATGACGACGGCGTCGGCCATGCGGCCCTTTTTCATCCATTTCTTCAGCACGGCGGCCACGCCGCGCGCTTCGGACAGGATCGGCACCAGCGCCACCTTGGGGTAGTCGGCGGTCATGTCGGGCAGGTCCAGCGGCAGGCCGGCGCCCATGACGATGGCCTGGGCGCCGCTTTCGCAGGCCTGGCGCACCAGGGCGGGGTGGTCGCGCACGGCTTTCATCACGTTCACCGCCACCAGCCCGCGGCCTTGTGCCGTGTCCAGCGCGGCGCGCACTTCGCGGTGCAGGGCCACGCGGTTGGCGCTGTCGATGCGCTCGCGGTCACGGCAGTGTTCGGTCTGCTCGACCAGGTCGGGGTGGTGATGGCGCAAATCCACGCTGGCGATGGTGCCGACCGCATTCTGGCTGGCGACCGCGCCGGCCAGGCGGTGGGCGGATACGCCCACGCCCATGCCGCCCTGGACAATGGGCAGCAACTCGCGGCCGGCAAGGGTGAGAGATTTGAACCACGTCATGAATTCGCCTTTCTTAGGAACAGTGGTTCCGAGGCTAGAGCAAGGCGTGGCGCTGCGCTTTGCGCGGGATCAAGCGGGTGGGGGAAACGGCAGGGAGGGCGGCAGGGTTATTCGGGGACGCCGGCCGCCGGGCGGGGCCGGGGCGCAAGCGCCCCGACCGGACCCGCGCGTTACGCCACCAGCTTGACCAGCGCCGGCACCGTCAGCACGGCGGTGTAGTAGCCCATGAACTGCACGCCGGTATTGAAGCCGAACAGGCGCGACAAGAGGCCGCCGAACAGGCCCATGGTCAGGATCACCAGCAGGCCCAGGAACTGGCCTTCCCAGACGCTGATGACGATGATCAGACCGACGAAGGTGGCAATGATGGCCTCGTGGCTGACCTTGCGCGACACGAACAGCGCGGCGCGGCGCGCGAAGTTCATGGCGAACGGGTACGACACCACGGCCGCCAGCAACACCGCCAGCATGCCGTAGCCCAGGAATTCCCAGTGGTTCAGCAGGTTGTGCAGGTTGTGGGTTTCGCCGGTGGCCGCATCCACCGTGAAGCGGGGCGGGGCGTTGAACAGCGGCGCGGCGGGGCCGGCAGCCACCGGGCTGAGCGGCAGGCCGAAGGCGATCAGCGGAATCAGGGCCTCGGCGATGTAGGTCGCCTCGGTAACGCCGTTGCGCGCGCTGAGCACCGTGGTCAGGCGGTGGTAGGCATGCTTGATGCGCGAGCCGACCAGTTCGCCCAGCACCACGGTCATGGCGACCGGGCTGAACACGAAGGTGGCGCTGGAAATCGTGGCGGTGGCCAGCGTCCAGCGGGTCTGGATGCGGTCCATGACCTTGAGCGGGTTCGGAAAATAACCCGACCAGCCCTTAACGTCCGGCGCCAGCGAGAACGTGCGCACCTTGTCGCGCATCATCTTCGCGCGGCCCTGCGGCGCGATCACGGTGAACAGGTCGGCGATCAACGGGCCGATGGCAATGCCCAGGAAATAGCTGATGCTGAGCTTGACGCCGTACTTGGCCGTCAGGCTTTGCAGCGCCACGATCACCACCACGAAGGGCACCAGCAGCGCCACCGCGGCCCAGCGGCCGGCCGAGAAGTAGGCGATCAGCACGGCCGCGGCCAGGAAGATCCACGGCGCCGACTTGGTGATGGCGCCGCCGAACGGCGCCAGCAGCACGGCAAACAGCACCGCCAGCGGCACGGCCACGAAGGCCGCGACGATGGCGCCGGACACCATCTTGCGCAGCGCGATGTGCGGCACGCCCAGCTTGCGCAGCATGTTGGCGTCCTGCAGCAGTGGCGTGGCCAGCGTGTCGCCGGGGATGCCCAGCAGCGCGGTCGGCACGGCATGGGTCATGTGCTTGGCGACGGCGCCGGCCAGGAAGAACGTGAAGACGCCGGCGGGCGGCACGCCCAGCAGCACGACCAGCAGCGTCAGCGGGGCCAGCGTGGTGGTCTCGTCGGTGCCGGACACCAGGCCGATGGCGGCGAACACCACGGCGCCCAGCAGGCCCATGGCCGCGGCCACCATGATTTGTTCAAGCAGCGCGGGATCGCTCATGCCAGCACCTCTTTGGCGGCGCCTTGCGGCAGGTTGACGGCGGCGGGCGCGGGGGGCGGCGCGGCAAACAGTTCGTACAGGTCCAGTTCCTTCAGTTCCTGCACGACGGCGGGCGGCAGGTCCGCCAGCGTGCCCAGGCCGCCAGGTTGCGCGGCCAGTTCGGCCAGCACTTCGGCACGCCAGGCGGGATCGTGCGAGGCGCTGTGCTCGACCACTTCACGCTTGGGCGGGAACAGGCGTGCGCAGATCACGCCGGCCAGCACGCAGCCGGCCAGGCCTGCCAGCATGGCGTAGGCGTGGGCCAGTTCGGGCGAGGCCACGCGGGTGCGCAGCCAGCTGCTGGCGCTGTAAAAGCCCGCCACGCTGACGCCGATGCCGATGACGATCGCCCAGGCCAGGTGGCGCAGGTCGACCGTGTCGTTCCATACTTCGGCCAGGCGTCCGGCGGACGCCTTGCTGTCTCTATCCATGTCTGTCTCCTTGATGGATGGGCGGCGGCCAGGTCTGGCGCGCCGCCTCTGTTCTTGTGCGGCCGGCGGTGGGCCGCCGGCCGATGCCAGCCCCTAGGCCGGTTTACGCAGTTCCTCCAGCAGTGCCACGGCGCGGTCGGTGCGTACGTCGTGTTCCGCGGCCATGCGTTTGGCGATGGCGTCGATTTCGGCGCCGACGGCGCCTGCCGTCAGCGCGATGTTGCGCGCGTGCAGCGCCATGTGGCCGCGCTGGATGCCTTCGGTGGCCAGGGCGCGCAGCGCGCCCAGGTTCTGCGCCAGGCCGACGGCCACGGCAATCTCGCCCAGTTCCTGGGCCGAGCGTACCGCCAGGATCTTGAGCGCGATGCGCGCCAGCGGATGCGTCTTGGTGGCGCCGCCCACCAGGCCGACCGGCATCGGCATTTCCAGCGTGCCGACCAGGGCGCCCGAGGCATCCTTTTCCCAGTGCGTCAGCGACGTGTAGCGGCCGTCGCGGCAGGCGTAGGCGTGGGCGCCGGCTTCGACGGCGCGCCAGTCGTTGCCGGTGGCGACGATGACCGGGTCGATGCCGTTCATGATGCCCTTGTTGTGCGTGGCGGCGCGGTAGGGGTCGATGGCGGCGAAGGTGTAGGCGTCCAGCACGCCTTCGATGATCTCGGCGCCGCTGCGTTCCTTGGTGTCCAGCACGTCGGGGGTCAGGCGCACGCGGGCCCGCGACAGGCGCAGGTCGGCCAGGTTGGACAGGATGCGCAGGCGCACCGAGCCGCCGGTGATTTCCTCGACCAGCGGGGCCACGGCTTCGGCCATGGTGTTGACGGTGTTGGCGCCCATGGCATCGCGCACGTCCACGATCAGGTGCAGCACGATCATGGGGCCGCGCGGCGTGTCGGCGAACACGTGCACGTCAATGTCCTGGCAGCCGCCGCCCAGGCCGATCAGCACCTTGTCGCGGCTGTTGGCCAGCGTCACGATGCGCTCGCGTTCGCGCAGCAGCGCCAGGCGCGCGCCGTGCGGGTCGGTCAGGCCCAGCACCTGCACCTGGGCGCGCATCAGCGGCCGGGTGCTGGACGTTTCGAAGCCGCCGCCGCTGCGCGCCAGTTTGGCCATGAACGAGGCGGCCGCGACCACCGACGGCTCTTCCACCGCCATGGGCACCAGCACGTCGCGGCCGTTGATCTGGAAGTTGCCGGCCACGCCCAGCGGCAGCTCGAACGCGCCGATGACGTTTTCGATCATGCCGTCGGCGCGGTCCAGGCCCAGCGCGCCGGGTTCGGCCAGCAACTGGCGTTCTTCCGGCGTCAGGTCGGCGGCATCGGCGATGGCCGACAGGCGTTGGGCGGGGGTGAGGGCGCGGAAGTTCGGCAGGCGTGAATCGGCCACCATGGCATGTCTCCATATAAGAATCAGGTGGCCAGATTCTAGGTAAACTGTACCGGCATTCAGAGGTACAGTTTGGACGAACAGTACCATTGCACTGCACCAATTTTGGCCTGCTCCCGACTGGAATCCCACCCCGTGGACGACGACAATCCCCTGGGCCGCGCCCCGCGCGCCGCTCCCATCGCCGACAGCCTGGCCCGCCTGATCGGCCGCCAGATCGCCGACGGCGTCTACCGTCCGGGCGACAAACTGCCGTCGCTGCGCGAGCTGGCGCAATTGCATCGCTACGCCAAGAACACGGTGGTGGTGGCGTTTGAAATGCTGGTGGCGCGCGGGCTGGTCGAGCCACGCCGCGGGTCCGGCTTCTACGTGCTGGACACGGGCCCGGCGCAACGCGCGGCCGACGAAGAACCGGGCCAGCTCAGCCGCGCCATGGACATCGTCTGGCTGATGCGCGAACAACTGAAGACGCAGCCTGACGCCATCGCCGCGGGCGACGGCTTTCCGCCGGTGGAATGGCTGGCCGACATGCGCATGGACCGCTACCACCAGAAGGTGGTGCGCACGGGGCTGGGTACCTTGTTCCGTTACGGCAGCCGCTTCGGCTATGCGCCGCTGCGCGAAAGCCTGGTGCGCAAGCTGGGCGACGTGGGCATCAGCGCGGCGCCGTCGCAACTGGTGCTGACCCATGGCGCCAACGAAGCCATGGACCTGGTGATCCGCTACTTCCTGCCGCCGGGCGCGGCGGCGCTGGTGGACGACCCGGGCTACTACCCGCTGTTCGGCAAGCTCAAGCTGGCGGGCGTGCGCATGCTGGGCGTGCCGCGCCTGGCCGACGGCCCCGACCTGGCCGTACTGGAAGCCTTGCTGCAACGCGAGAAGCCGCGCCTGTTCTTCACCCAGTCGCTGGCGCATAACCCCACCGGGTCCGATATCTCGCCGGCCAAGGCCTACAAGCTGCTGCAACTGGCCGAACGCCATAACCTGGTCGTGGTCGAGAACGACCCCCTGGCCGACTTCAAGCCGACGTCGGCGGTGCGCATGTCGGCGCTGGACCAGCTGGAGCGCACGGTCTACATCGGCAGCTTTTCGAAGTCGTTTTCGGCGGCGTTGCGGGTGGGCTTCATCGCCTGCGGCGCGGCGCTGGCCAGTGACCTGGCCGACCTGAAGGCGCTGGTGCACGTCAGCAGTTCGGAATATTGCGAACGCATGGTGGATGTGATGCTGCGCGACGGCCATTACGAACGCCACCTGGTGCGGCTGCGCCAGCGCCTGGAAGCCGCCACCCGCAATGCGCTGCACGTGCTGGATGCGCTGGGGGCCGACGTGTACGTGCGGCCCACCCGTTCGCTGTATCTGTGGTCGGCGTTTCCCGGCGTGGAAAATTCACTGACGCTGGCGCAGGACCTGATGCCGGAAAAAGTCATCATGGCGCCCGGCCGCGTCTTCAGCGTGGACCCGACGGCGGTGTCGCCGTGGTCGCGCTGCAACGTGGGCGCGGTGGTGTCGCCGCGCTTCCAGACGGCGCTGGCGGCGCGGCTGGGCCAGTCCGGCCGGCGCCGCGTTCAGCGATAGGCGAACGGTTCGAACAGGCCCTGCAGCGTGGCCTGCGCGGGGGCGGTCAGGTGCCAGGCCGGCGCGGCGTCGGCGCTGGACCGCGCGCTTTGCACCGCAAAGCGTTTCACGCCGCGGCGCGCCAGTTCGCCGGCCAGGGCCAGCAGGCGGGTTTCGCTCAGCCAGTCCGGATGCCAGGTGATGCGGCATTCGAAATCCATGCCGGCCGTCAGCAATTGCGTCAGGCAGGCCTGGGCGGGGCGTTGCGAGTCGCGCCGGCCGGTGATGTCGTCATAGCCCTGCGCATCGGCCTTGATGTCCAGGCCCACCCAGTCCAGGTAACGCATGACATCGGCCAGGCGTAGCGGATAGATGCCGGCGGTGTGCAGGCCGATGCGAAAGCCCATGCGGCGCACTTCGCGGATCATCGAGGGCAGGCGCGGTTCGCTCAGCGGTTCGCCGCCGGAGAACACCACCGCGTCCAGCAAGCCCTGGCGGGTGTCCAGGAAGGCGCGCACGTCGCGCCAGTCATAGCGCGCGGCGCGGGTCTGCAATTCGGGGTTGTGGCAGTAGTGACAGCGCCAGGGGCAGCCGGCAATGAAGACCACGGCGGCCAGCGTGCCGGGCCAGTCCACGGTGGAAAACGGCGTCAGGCCGCCCACCGCCGGGCAATGGCGCGGCAGCGGCTGCGCCACCGGACGCGGCGGCGCGGCCCGGACTACGCGCAGTGCCTGGCGGCGCGCAGCCGGCGCGGCCGGGCGGCCGCCGGGCGCGTCAGGCACGCCGTTCGACGAAGAAGCGGCGTTCATTGAATTCGCCCTGTTTGCCGGTGTTGAAGGAAGAGACGGGGCGGTGATAGCCCATGACGCGGGTCCAGACTTCGCAACGCACCCGCTGGCTGTCGTCCAGGGGCAGGGCCTGCGGGGCGGTGGTTTCAGGAGAGATCAAGGTTTGCATGGCAGGTTCCTTGGTGTAGGGCCGGGCGGGGATCGTCCGGTGAAAAAATTCAAGCGGGCGTGCAGCACGCCGTCTGTTTGGCTTGCAGTTCGGCATCGCACTTCGGGCAGAACTCGTGGTGCCCGGCCAGGTAGCCATGGTTGGGGCAGATCGAGAACGTGGGCGTGACGGTGATGTAGGGCAGCCGGAAGTTCGACAGCGCGCGCCGCACCAGCGCCTTGCAGGCCTCGGCCGACGACACGGCCTCGTTCATGTACAGGTGCAGCACGGTGCCGCCGGTGTACTTGCCTTGCAGCGCTTCCTGCAGCGACAGCGCTTCGAACGGGTCGTCGGTGTGGCCCACGGGCAGTTGGCTGGAATTGGTGTAGTAGGGCTGGGCCGCGGTGCCGGCCTGCAGGATGTCGGGCCAGCGCTTTCTGTCTTCGCGGGCGAAGCGGTAGGTGGTGCCTTCGGCCGGCGTGGCCTCCAGGTTGTAGAGGTGGCCGGTTTCTTCCTGGAACTGCGTCATGCGCTGACGCACCCGGTCCAGGAGGCGCACGGCCAGCGCGTGGCCGGCGGGCGTGGTGACGTCGTCGGTGTCGCCGCTGAAGTTGCGGATCATCTCGTTGATGCCGTTCACCCCCAGCGTGCTGAAGTGGTTGCGCAGCGTGCCCAGGTAACGCCGGGTGTAGGGATACAGGCCCTGGTCGATATAGCGCTGCACCACTTTGCGCTTGGTTTCGAGCACGTCGCGGCCCAGCCCCAGCAGGTGGTCCAGGCGCGCCATCAGCGCGGCCTCGTCGCCTTTGCAGGTATGCCCCAGGCGGGCGCAGTTCACCGTCACCACCCCGACCGATCCGGTCTGCTCGGCCGACCCGAACAGGCCGTTGCCGCGCTTGAGCAGTTCGCGCAGGTCCAGTTGCAGGCGGCAGCACATGGATCGCACCATGTGCGGTTCCAGGTCGGAATTGAGGAAGTTCTGGAAGTAAGGCAGCCCGTAGCGCGCCGTCATCTCGAACAGGCGCGTGGTGTTGGGGTGGTCCCAGTCGAAGTCGGGCGTGATGTTGTAGGTGGGAATGGGGAAGGTGAAGACGCGTCCCTTGGCGTCGCCGGCCATCATCACGTCGATGTAGGCGCGGTTGATCATGTCCATTTCGACCTGCAGATCGCCGTAGGCAAAGGGCATTTCCTCGCCGCCCACGTAGGGAATCTGGTCCTTCAGGTCGGCCGGGCAGGTCCAGTCGAAGGTCAGGTTGGTGAAGGGCGTCTGCGTGCCCCAGCGGCTGGGCACGTTCAGGTTGTAGATCAGTTCCTGCATGGCCTGCTTGACCTCGGCATAGGTCATCGCGTCGCGGCGGATGAAGGGCGCCATGTAGGTGTCGAACGAACTGAACGCCTGGGCGCCGGCCCATTCGTTCTGCAACGTGCCCAGGAAATTCACGATCTGGCCGATGGCGGCCGACATGTGGCGCGGCGGCGTGGATTCGACCTTGCCGGGAATGCCGTTGAAGCCTTCGGTCAGCAACTGGCGCAGCGACCAGCCGGCGCAATAGCCGCTGAGCATGTCCAGGTCGTGGATGTGGAGGTCGCCTTCGCGGTGGGCGCGGCCGGCCTCGGGGGTGAAGACGTTGGACAGCCAGTAGTTGGCGGTGACCTTGCCGGCCACGTTCAGGATCAGTCCGCCCAGGCTGTAGCCCTGGTTGGCGTTGGCGTTGACGCGCCAGTCGCGCTGTTCCAGGTATTCCTCCATGGCGCTTTCCACGTCCACCAGCGTGTGGCGCAGCGCGCGCAGGCGGGCGTGCTGTTCGCGGTACACGATGTAGGCGCGGGCGGTGCGCCAGTAGCCGGCGCGCACCAGGGTTTCTTCGACCTGGTTCTGGATGGTCTCCACGCCCGGGCAGACATTGCCGTCGGCGGCCAGCGCGTCGATCACGGCGGCGGTCAGCGCCAAGGCGATGTCGGCGTCCAGTTCGCCCGTGCTGCGGCCGGCGGCGGCGATGGCCGCGGCGATCTTGGCGTGGTCGAATTCCACGACCCGGCCGTCGCGCTTGAGGATGTGTTCGAGTTGCATCGCTGGCACCATATGTTGTGGGGTGAGAAAACTCTACCACCACCTATGGTGCTCAATGCGACTTGGCCGCGCTGTTTGTCGGCCGGGTTTGATGCGGGTCAAATGGCGCCGGGCGGCCCCGCGCCGGCGCAATTGGACGGCGTCAGCCTAGAACCCGAAGCTGATGCCCGCGAGGGAAATCACCACCGCCAACGCCGCGGTGCCCATCGCCGGGCGCGGCGCCCACGACAGCATGCCGACCCAGAGCAGCGCGCCGGCCGACAGCCAGCCCAGCCAGGCCACCACGCCCACGGTGTTGCCCCACAGGCCCACGCAGGGCAGCAGCGCCAGCAGCAGCAGCAGGATGCCGGCGCCGCGCAGCACGCGGGTGTGGCCGGCCTTGGGGTCGCGGCCCCAGACCTGATCGTAGTGGCGCGGCATGGCAAGGCTGAGGCAGGCCATGCCGGAATAGGTCAAGAGCAGCGCCATGGCGATGCCGAATGCGTCGTTCAGATTCATGCTGCGGCTTCCTGTTGCGCGCGGGTCTTGCGCGGCGGGGGCGCCGACAAGGGGCTGTTGCGCAATCGTATCGCAGCCCAGCCGGCGGCCAGGCCCGTGGCCATGGCGGTGAGTTCGACGCCGGCGCTTTCCCAGTCGCCGCGGCCGATCTGCGCCAGCGGATGATCGCCCAGCGTCACCAGCGACAGCACGGGCAGCAGCAGGCACAGCGCTGCCAACAGACCCAGTTGCCCGATCCAGGCGCGCCGCGGCGTGCACAGCCAGGCATGCGCCAACGTCAGCGCCCACACGATGAAGAACACGCGCACTTCCCAGCCCGCGCGCTGCGGCAGCGACACAGGCAAGAGGCGGTTGGCCCACAGATAGGCGATGCAGGCGATGGCCAGCCCCGCCAATGCCGCCACGTTCAGGCCTTCGATCAGGCGGTAGACGCGCGCGGTGGCGGCGCCGAATTCGTTGCCCATTTTGGCGCGGCGCTTGACCATGAACAGCACGGCGCCCGTGCCCATCATGGCGGCGCCGGCCAGGCCGCACAGGAAGTACAGCCACTTCATGGCCGCGCCGCCGAACTTGACCATGTGCAGGTCGGACATGACCTGGCGGGTCAGCGACGCGCTGCCGCCATGCACGCCGCCGGGCGGACGCATGCGCAGCACTTCACCGGTCGCGCCGGAAAACTCCACCATGCCCGTGGTGTTGCTGATCGAGCGGTAGGTGTCGGCGTCTTCGTTCCAGCCATACACGCCGATGCGCATGGCGCCGTCTTCGGGGTTGTTGATGACGATGGCGCGGGCGCTCTGGCCGATCATCTGCTCGGCGCGGGCGACCAGCGGCTCCAGGGCCGGCGTGGCCAGGGGCGTGCCGGTGGGCGCGGGTTTGTCTTCGCCCATCAGCTCGGCCAGGTACTGGCGCGACGCTTGCGTGCCGGACCCATAGGCCGCCACCATCGGCGCGGGCATCAGCGTCACGCTCGAGATGACGATGCCGGTGTAGACGATCATGAACTGGAATGGCAGCGTCAGCACCGCGGTCGCGTTGTGGGCGTCCAGCCACGAACGCTGGCCTTTCTTGACGCGGAAGGTGAAGAAGTCCTTGAAGATGCGCTTGTGCGTGACCACGCCGGACACCATCGCCACCAGCATCGCCATGGCCGCGAAGGCCACGATCCACAGACCGACGGGATCGGTGTGCAGGGTGTAGTGGAAGTCGACGAAGTGCGTGCCGCCGATCGTGGCGCGGGCGGCGCCGTGGGAATCCTCGGCGAGTGCCTGGCCCGTGTCGGGATCCAGCTCGGCGTCGGCGTATTGGCCGTTCTTGTCGAACCAATAGGCCACCAGGCCATTGTCGTGAAAGCGGTCGACCGGCCAGATCTCCCACATGCCGGCGCCCGCGTGGTGGCGCGACATGTATTGCACGGCCAGTTCCAGCCGGCGTTCACGGTTGACGGGGGCGGGCGTCTGCTGCGCGTCCCGGGCTTCGGCGGCGTGATGCTCGGGTGTCATCCAATGCGTGATGGCCTCGGAAAACACCGCCAGCGTGCCGGTCAGGAAGACCGCGAACAGCAGCCAGGAAAACCACAGGCCGACCCAGGTGTGCAGCCAGGCCATGGATAAGCGGAAACCGGATTTCAGAACGAGCCTCTTTATTGTCGACGCGGCCACAGACGGGGCGCGGGGCATTTTATTGAGAATGGTTCCGATTCTAGTCTAAATGGGGTCGGAGTGGGGCGGGCCGCAGCGATGTGCGGCCCGGTTTTCCTGGCAGGGATACACCGGCCAAAGGCCGGCGGCGTCGCGAGAAGCGCGGTCTGTCAGGGGATGGCGGCGTCAAGCCCGCGGGGTGACGAAACCGCCTGCCCAGGCCTCAGTCCAGCTTGATATCGGCGCGCCGACCCACTTCGCCAAACGTGCGCAGTTCGTCTTCCATGCGGGCCTTGAAGGCCGGGCTGGGCAGGTATACGGGTTCAAGCGCCAGATCGGTGATCGCGCGGCGCACCTGCGGGTCCTGCATGATGTCGGACACGGCGGCGTTCAGCGTATCCAGCACCGGGGCGGGCGTGCGGGCCGGCGCCACCAGGCCGTACCAGCCCACCATCGACACGCTGGGCAGGCCGCTTTCGATGAAGGTGGGCACGTCGGGCAATTGCGGCACGCGGTGCTCGCCGGTGACGGCCAGGGCGCGCACCTTGCCGGCCTTGACCTGCGGCGCGGCGGACGACACCGTATCCACGCCCAACGCGATCTCGCCGCCGATGAGCGCGGTGATGAACTGTGCGCTGCCCTTGTAGGGCACCGGCGTCATCTTGGCGCCGGCGGCTTCGGCGAACATTTCGCCCACCAGGTGCGGCGCGGATCCCGGGCCGAAGGTGCCGTACATCAGGCCGCCGCTGGCGCTCTGGCGACGGGCCAGTTCGGCGGCTTCCTGGGCGGTGTGGGCCGCCACGCTGTTCTGCACCAGCAGCACCACGGGCGCCAGGGCCACGATGGCGATGTGTTCGAAGCTGCTGCGAGGGTCGTAGGGCAGCGAAGGTTTCAGCGCCGGCAATACCGTGTACGTGGTGCTGCCCGACAGCAGCAGCGTGTAGCCGTCGGGCTGGGCCCGCGCCACGGCGTCGGCGCCGATGACGGTCGAGGCGCCCGGGCGGTTTTCGACGATGACGGCCTGGCCGAGCTTGCCCGACAGTTTGTTGGCCAGCAGGCGGGCCACGGCGTCGGTGGCGCCGCCGGGCGTGAAGGGCACGACCAGCTTGATGGCCTGTTCGGGATAGGCGGCGCGGGCGTCGTGGGTCCAGGTGGTGGCAAGCAGGGTCGCCGCGAGCAGGGCGGCGGCGGACAGGCGGTTCAGCGTAGGGGCAGTCATGGACGGGTCGAAGATCGTGGGGAAATCGGTCAGGCGGCAGGCGCGGCTTTCTGGCGCAGGGCCGCGCCCTGGTCGCCCAGGTCCCAGAACAGGCCCGCCATGATCGCCAGCCCTTCGCGCGCCACGCTGCCCAGCAGGTGTTCGTTGGGCGCATGCTGCGCGCAGGCCGGATACGAATGCGGCACCCACAGGGTGGGCAGGCCGAGCTGGTCGGCAAAGATGTCGTTGGGCAGCGAGCCGCCCAGGTTGGGCAAGAGCGCCGGGCGCCGGCCCGTGGTGCGTTCCAGCGAGGCCGCGGCCCAGCGCACCCAGGCGTTGTCGGGCGACAGGCGGGTGGCGCCGGCCTGCATGCCCACGCGAATCTTCACGTCGGGGAAGCCCGCCTGGTCCAGGTGCGCGCGCACGTGCGATTCCAGCGCCTTCCAGTCGGTGCCCACCACGAAGCGCAACTGGCACCAGGCGACGGCCTCGGGCGGAATGGCGTTGACCGGCTTGGCCGGGTCGCCCGCGCCAAAGGTCAGCACGTCCAGGCTGTTCCAGCCGAACACCTTTTCCGGCGCCGACAGGCCCGGTTCGCCCCAGTACGCGTTGATCTCGGGGTCGTCCGCGCCGCCGCCCACTTCCAGGTCGGCCAGCGCCGCGGCCACGGCTGGCGGGATGGGGGGCGGGCGCAGGCCCTCGACCTGGATGCGGCCGCGGGCGTCCACCAGCGAGGCGATGGCGTGCGACAGCACGATGGCGGGGTTGGCCAGCAAGCCGCCCCAGTTGCCCGAGTGATAGCCGCGTTCACGCGCGCGCAGCGACAGTTCGAAATTCACCGCGCCGCGCGAGCCCATGAACAGCGTGGGACGCGCGGCGTTCAGGCGCGGTCCGTCGCTGGCGATGAACACGTCGGCCGCCAGCGTCTCGCGGTGTGCTTCGCAGAACGCCGCCAAGCCGGGCGAGCCGGCTTCTTCGCCGGTCTCGATCAGCCAGGTGTTATTGAAGCCCAGCGTGCCGCCGCGCGCCCGCAGGGTCTGGCGCAGGGCGGACAAATTGATGCTGTGCTGGCCCTTGTTGTCGGCGGTGCCGCGGCCGTACCAGCGGTCGCCGTCGACCTGCAGGCGCCAGGGGTCGCGGCCCGCGTCCCACTTGGCCGCGTTGCCGCGCACCACGTCGCCATGGCCGTACATCAGCACCGTTGGCAGCGCCGGGTCTTCGATGCGCCGCGCCACCAGGATGGGCAGGTCCATGCCCGCCGGGTTGGGATGCACCTGACAGGAAAAGCCCAGTTCGGTCAGCGCCGGCACCAGGTTGTCGTTCAGGTAGGCATGCTGGCGCGGGCCCTGGTCGGGCACTTCGCTTTCGGTCTGGTAGGCGACGCGGCCGGCCAGCTCGGCCAGGAGGGAACCGTCGTCATAGGCTTGGGTGGCATGCTGGATGGCTTGTTCGCGGGTCACTGCGGTCTCGGGGTAGGCGGCGAAGGCACAAAGTTATTACGGCTGGTCGCGTGCCACAATTAGATATTTCGCATATGAGCATTGCCATTTAGGCATGGATTGGGCGCGTTTCCCCGAGGGCGGGTCTTGCGGGGCGCTGCCGCGCGGGGTGCTGCGGGGGCACGTTGCGGGTAATCCATGACGGACGGGCGATGGACGATCTGCGATGACGGCGTTGCCATGACGAGGTTGCCATGATTTCACTTGGTCTGAGATATTTCCTGGAAGTTGCGCGCGGCGGCTCCATCGCTGCGGCGGCCGCCGCGCTGCACGTGGCCGCCTCGGCGGTCAGCCGCCAGATTTCCAAGCTGGAAGATGAACTGGGCGTGGCGCTGTTCGAGCGCCGGGCGCGCGGCATGGCGCTCAGCGAAGCCGGCCTGCAACTGGCCGCGTACGCCAACGCGGCCGAGCTGGAAGCCGAACGCGTGGCCAGCGGCCTGCGCCAGCGCAACGCGTTGGGCGATGTCACCATCCGCGTGGCCTGCACCGAGGGCTTTGCCCACGGCTTTCTGCCCATGTGCATGGCCGACTTCAAGCGCCGCCACCCCGAAGCGCGCTTTCACCTGCGGGTCGAGCACCCCGAAGAGGTCAACCGCCACGTGCTGGAAGGCCTGTCGCAGATGGCCTTGCGCTATACCGTGGCGCAGGACGATCGCCTCAAGACCGAGCTGCTGTGCCGCGCCCCGGTCTACGCCATCATGTGCCGCCGCCACCCGCTGGCCACCCGCCGCAGCATCGGCATGCGCGACCTGACCCAGGTGCCGCTGTCGCTGGGCGACCCGGGCACGACCGTGCGCCAGCTGTTCGACGCCGCCTGCGCCAATGCCGGCCTGCACATCGAACCGGCCTACGTGTCCAACCATTCGGCGGCCTTTCTGCCGATGCTGCCCGGCAGCCAGATCGTGGCCCTGTCGGGGTATCTGACGTTGATGGGGCAGATGGACAGCGCGGGGCTGGTGGCCGTGCCGTTCAGCAATCCGGAAATGCGCCAGCGCAGCATCCAGGTGGTGACGCTGCAAGGGCGCACCTTGCCGCCGCTGGCGCGGGAGTTTCTGGGGTTGCTGGCGGAACGCTTGAATGCGGCGCCGCGGGCGCCGGAGGGGGAACGGGGTGGGCGTGATTAGAAGAGGGCTGCCTGCGCCGTTGCGGTCTCGAATTTCAAGATGAGGTTCTCCTTTGGGATTGGGGTTTCCTGGACGTGAGAGGGGTCTCGTGAAAGATCGATACGGCGAGCTCAGCCTGCGGCCGCATCCACATCAAAGAACCCCACCGGCACATGGGCGGTCAGCCAGACGCCGTTGTCCGCCTGGAAAAACACGTGTCCCGCCTGCCGCATCCGGTCGGCGGCGATCTTCAACACCACGGGTTTGCCATAGCGTTGCCCCACCGACACGGCGGTGGTGATGTCTTGAGACAGATGCACGTGGTGCCGGCTTCCGGGGATCAGGCCTTGTTGCTGGATCGATTCAAGAAAGCGCGTGGCGGTGCCGTGATACAGGAACGGCGGCGGTTCTTTTTCGATGTGCTGGATGTCGACGCTATCGCTGGTGTGCCCCTGCACGGCGCGTATGCGGGCGCCGTCCGGCGAGATCGAAAAGCGCTTTTTGTCGTTGTCACGCACGACGTCCGCGATCAGGTCCCGGTCCAGGCGGCGGCCGTGTTGGGCTGCGGCGGCAATGAGCTGATCGATGTCGGCCCAGCCTTCCTGGTCGAGTGCCAGGCCGATGGATTCGGGCGCGTGGCGCAGGATATAGCTGAGAAACTTGCTGGTGTCGGTATTCTTTTTGTTATGCATTTTTTATTGTTATTGATTGTGCGCCGGCAACTTGAATGTGCCGACTGCGCATGATTTTACAGGAGACCTCATGGACCCCCGCAAGCAACTGCTGGAAAAGCTTGAAGCCCTGGATGCGCTGGACGATGCGCATTTTCCGGTGGTGACGCTGGATGAATACTTCACCGGCAACGACCAGGAAGAATCCATCGCGCCGAATCAGTGGGAGTACGGACGCCCGCCGATCCGCGAGATCCATGCGCATTTCCAGGCCATCGCGCAGCGGCCTGACGTGCAGGGCGTCTATGTCGGCCTGCACCAGGATTGGAGCATGGCGCTGGAGGGCGACGATTGGCCCGCCGCCGAAAACATCCACGTGATTTCGTCGGCCCCGCAGGAAACGGCCGAGCAATGGCTCGAAGGGCTGGAGGCGGACGGCCTCATCGTCGGCTGGCCCTATGGCAAGCACGCGGCAGCGCCCGAGCCGGGTGCGGGGTTCCACATCTATACGGTGTGCTGGGACTGACTCCAGTTTCTGCCTGGCGGGAAACAAGAAAGAGCCTCAAATTGAGAACAAAGGGTCTCAATTTGAGGCGTTTTGCATGGGAGAGGCCGTTCTTTTGCGTCAAACTCATCTTGAGAACGAAAGGACTCATTTTGAGAACAAACAGACTCAAAAAGAGTACACTCATCTGAGCTAGTCCTACTGCGGGAGCAGACCATGAGTGACAAACAGGACGCTTTGACGGCGCTTTTTCCGGCGACTTTGCGTAAAAAGCTACTGACGCTGATTTTCCTGAGGCCGGACGAAGAATTCCATGCGGGCGAATTGGCTCGCTTGCTTGACGTGTCGCGTGGGGCATTGGCCCGCGAACTGATCGATATGACGGCGGCCGGCGTCCTGGCGCGGGCGCGCCGTGGCAACCAGGTGCTTTACCGGGCCAATCACGACGTGCATTTCTTTCCCGAACTACGGCGGTTGATTCAACAGTTGGCGGGCGCGGTGCCTGCATTGAAGCAGGCCGTTGAGGCCTACGCTGACGACATCGACATCGCGTGCGTATTTGGGTCGATGGCGCGGGGCGACGCCGGTCCCGATAGCGACATCGACCTGTTGCTGGTCGGAGACCGAATTACAGGGCGCATCAAGGCCGAACTGAGAGTGGCCATGACAGACGCCGGCCGCGCATTGGACATCCTGGACCTGACGCGGGCCCAGTATGCCGAGCTGTTGGATCAAGATAGTCCGTTTATCCGTGAGGTGCTCGATGGGCCTCTCATCATGCTGATAGGGAAGAAGGAATTGCTCCATCCCCCTCATCCCGGCCGCCTCACCGCCCGCCCGCGCCACCCCGCCACCCGCAGCCGCATCCTTTCCAACGCCAGATAAACGATCGGCGTCGTATACAGCGTCAGGAACTGGCTGATCATCAGCCCGCCCACAATCGCCACGCCCAGTGGCCGGCGCAGTTCCGAGCCTTCGCCCATGCCCAGCACCAGCGGCAGCGCGCCTAACAGCCCGGCCAGGTTGGTCATGACGATGGGGCGCAGGCGCAGCAGGGCGGCGCGGTGGATGGCTTGCTCCGGGGTCAGCCCTTCGCGGCGTTCCAGGCTCAGCGCGAAGTCGATCATCAGGATCGCGTTCTTCATCACCACGCCCACCAGCAGGAACAGCCCCAGCAGCGCGATCAGCGTGAATTCGATGTTGGCCAGGCGCAGTGCGAGCAGCGCGCCCACGCCAGCGGATGGCAGGGTCGACAGGATGGTCAGCGGATGCAGCGGGCTTTCGTACAGGATGCCCAGCACCAGGTAGATGGCCACCAGTACGCCCAGGATCAGCCAGGGCTGGTCCTGCAGGCTTTGCTGGAAGCTGCGGGCGTCGCCGCCCAGGCGGGTCTGGATGTGGGCGGGGACCATCAGCTTGGCCATGGCGGCGTCGATGGCGGCCAGACCCTGTTGCAGCGACACGCCTTCGGCCAGCGAAAAGCCCACCCCCACGGCGGCGAACAGGCCGTCGTGAAAGACGCGGTCGTTGACCAGGCCGTGTTCATAGGTGGCGAAGGCCGTGAGCGGCACGCGGCTGCCGTCGGCGGCCACGACCTGTACGCGTTCCAGTACCTCGGGGTCTTCGGTGTAGCGCGGGTCCAGTTCGAGCACCACGCGGTACTGGTTCATGGGGTCGTACAGGGTGGCGACCTGGCGCTGGCTGAACGAATTGCTGAGCACGCTGCTGATCGTCTGCATGTCCACGCCCAGGCGCTGGGCGGCGCTGCGGTCGATGTGGATGACCACCTGCTGGGTGGCGGCGTCGCCGACCGCGTCGACGTCGCGCAGTTCGGGGATGTCCTGCATGGCGCGGGAAATGCGGCGCGACCATTGCCGCAGGGCGGGCACGTCGCTGGCCATGATGGCCAGTTCATGGTCGCCGGAATTGCCGAAGCCGCCGGGCATGCGCAGGTCCTGGTCGACGTTCAAAAAGAACATGCCGCCGGGCACGGGCGGGGCGTTGGCGCGCAGCCAGTTGATGACCTGGGCCGACGATTCGGCGCGTTCGGCGGCCGGTTTGAGGCGGATGAGAAAGAGCGAGTTGCTGATGCCCAGGCTGCCGCCGTTGTAGCCGATGACGTCCTGCACGGCCGGGTGCCGCAGCACCAGTTGCCGGTAGACGTCGATCTTGGGCTGCATGACCTGGAACGAGAAGCCGTCGTCGCCGCGTACGAAGCCCACGAGCTGGCCGGTGTCCTGCTGCGGCAGGAAGCCCTTGGGCGCCTGGGCATACAGATAGACGTTCAGGCCGATGACGCCGGCCAGCAGCAGCAAGGTCAGGCGGGCATGGCCCAGCACGCGCGCCAGCGATACGCCATACCAATGGTGCACGCGGCGGAAGACGGCGCGCAGGCGCGAGGGGCGGGCGGCCACGGGGGGCGCCGGCCGCAGCCAGCGCGCGCACAGGCTGGGAATGATGGCGACCGACACCACCAGCGAGATCACGATGGCCGCGACCAGGGTGATGGAGAATTCGCGGAACAGGCGTTCCACCAGGCCGCCCATGAACAGGATCGAGACGAACACGACGGACAGCGCCAGGGTCATGGCGACCAGGGTGAAGCCCACTTCGCGCACGCCGCGCAGCGCGGCCTGGCGCGGAGCCAGCCCGCGTTCCAGGTGGCGGGTGATGTTCTCCAGCACGACGATGGCGTCGTCGACCACCAGGCCGGCGGCCACGATCAGCGCCATCAGCGACAGGTTGTTGAGCGAGAAGCCCCACAGGTACATGACGGCGAAGGTGGCGATGAGGCAGACGGGGATGGCCACGCTGGGGATGGCGGCGGCGCGCGCGCTGCCCAGGAACAGCCAGACCACCAGGATGACCAGGCCCACGGCCAGCGCCAGGGTGAGGTGGGCTTCGCGCAGGGTGGCGTGGATGCCGGGCGAGCGGTCCAGCACCACGGTCAGGTCGACGTCGGCGGGCATCAGCGCGCGCAGGCCGGGCAGGGCCTGGTTGATGGCGGCGATGGTCTCGATGATGTTGGCGCCGGGCTGGCGGCTGATGGTCAGCACGACCGATGGGTTGTGGTTGTGAAAGCCGCTGCTGTAGCGGTTTTCGACCGAATCGCTGACCTTGGCGACTTGCGCCAGGCGGGTGGTGGCGCCGTCCTGGTGGCGCACGATCAGGCCGTTGTAGTCGTGGGCGGTGCGCGGCTGGCCGGGCGTGCCGACTTCCCAGCGCTGGCCGGGCGAGTCCAGCTGGCCCTGCGGGCCCATGGGGGCGGCGTTGGCGATGGCCTGGCGCAGGTCGTCCAGGGCGATGCCGTAGTGGGCCAGGGCGTTGGGGTTGACCTGCACCCGCACGGCCGGCAGCGAGCTGCCGCCCAGCGTCACTTCACCCACGCCGACGACCTGCGAGATCTTCTGCGCCAGCACGGTGGCGCCCAGGTCATACAGCTGCCCCGCGGGCCGGGTGGGCGAGCTGAGCGCCAGCGCCATGATGGGCGCTTGCGACGGGTTGATCTTGCGGTAGGTGGGGTTGCCCGGCATGCCGGACGGCAGCTCGGCGCGGGCGGCGTTGATGGCGGCCTGCACGTCGCGCGCGGCTTCGTTGATGTTGCGGTCCAGGGCGAATTGCAACAGCACGCGGGTGGCGCCCTGGTTGCTGGACGAGCTCATCGCGCTGACGCCGGCAATGGCGCCCAGCGCGCGCTCCAGTGGGGCAGCCACGGTGCTGGCCATGCTTTCGGGGCTGGCGCCGGGCAGTTCGGCGCGCACCTCGATGGTGGGAAAGTCCACCTGCGGCAGCGGCGCCACGGGCAGGAGGCGCCAGGCCACCGCGCCCAGCAGCGTCAGGGCCACCGCCAGGAAAATGCAGGCGATGGGTCGGTGCAGCAGCGCGCGGATCATGGCGCCGGCCGGTCGGCGGCGGCCGGGGCGGCGGCGCGGCGGCGCTGGCCCAGCCGGTGGAAGAACAGATAGACGGCCGGCGTGGTGAACAGCGTCAGCACCTGGCTGACCAAGAGGCCGCCCACCATGACCCAGCCCAGCGGTTGGCGCAATTCGGCGCCGGACCCGGTGGCCAGCATCAGCGGCAGGGCGCCGAACAGCGCGGCCAGGGTGGTCATCAGGATCGGCCGCAGACGCAGCAGCGCGGCTTCGCGGATGGCGGCCTGCGGCGCCAGGCCGCGGGTGCGCTCGGCTTCCAGCGCGAAGTCCACCATCATGATGCCGTTCTTCTTGACCAGGCCGATCAGCAGGATGATGCCGATGACGGCGATCAGGTCCAGCGGCCGGCCGGTCAACAGCAGCGCCAGCAGCGCGCCCACGGTGGCGGACGGCAGCGTCGACAGGATGGTGATCGGGTGGATGGCGCTTTCATAGAGCATGCCCAGCACCAGGTACATGGTGACCACGGCGGCCAGCATCAGCCACAAGGTGTTGGACAGCGAGGCCTGGAAGGCCGATGCCGCGCCTTGCAGCCGCAGTTCGACGCTGGGCGGCATGGCGATGTCCTGCCGCGCGGCCTCGATGGCGGCGATGGCCTCGCCCAGCGAGCCGCCCGGCGGCAGGTTGAACGACAGGTTGACGGCCGGAAACTGCGACAGGTGGTTCACCGCCAGCGGCACCGCGCGTTCGCTGACGCTGGCCAGGGCCGACAGCGGAATGGCCTGGCCGTCCTTGCTTTGCAGGTGGATGCGTTCGAGTGCGTCGGGGCTGGCGGCCAGGCGACGGTCCACTTCCAGCACCACGCGGTACTGGTTCGACTGCGTGAACAGCGTGGCGACCTGGCGCTGGCCGAAGGCGCTGTACAGCGCCTGGGCGACGTCGTCCAGCGTCACGCCCAGGCGGGCGGCGGCGTCGCGCGACACGTCCAGGTAGGCCTGGCGGCCATCGCCCTGCAGGTCGGACGAGATGTCGGCCAATTGCGGCGCGGCAGCCAGCCGCTGGGTCAGCGCGGCGCTCCAGCGGGCCAGCAATGCGCTGTCGGGCGAGGTCAGCGTGAACTGGTACTGGCCGCGGCTGACGCGGTCTTCGATGTTCAGTTCCTGCACCGGTTGCAGGAACAGGGAAATGCCCTGCACCTGGCGGGCCCGCGCGTCCAGCCGCGCCATGATGTCGGCCAGCGGCGCGCTGCGCTCGCTCCAGGGTTTCAGGTTGACCAGCAGGCGGCCGGTGTTCAGCGTGGCGTTCATGCCGTCGATGCCGATGAAGGACGACAGGCTGGCCACGTCGGGGTCGCCCAGCAGGCTTTGCGCCAGCGCCTGCTGGCGCCGCGACATGGCCTCGAACGAAGTGCTTTGCGCGGATTGGGTCACCCCTTGCAGCACGCCGCCGTCCTGCACCGGGAAAAAGCCCTTGGGCACGGCCAGGTACAACACGCCCGTCAGCGCGACCGTGGCCAGCATCGCCAGCAGGGTCAGGCGCTGGTGGCGCAGGGTGGCGTCGAGCCAGCCGGCGTAGCGTTGCTGCAGGCGGTCCAGCAGGCCGGGCGGGCGCTCGGTGTGGGCGGGCAGGAGGCGCGCGCACATCATCGGCGTCAGCGTCAGCGACACCGCCAGCGATATCAGGATGGCCACGGCCAGCGTGATGGCGAACTCGCGGAACAGGCGGCCGACCACGTCTTCCATGAACAGCAGCGGGATCAGTACGGCGATCAGCGACAGGGTCAGGGACACCAGGGTGAAGCCGATCTGCCCGGCGCCCTTGAGCGCGGCGGACATCGGGCTGTGGCCCTGTTCACGATAGCGGGCGATGTTCTCGAGCATGACGATGGCGTCGTCCACCACGAAGCCGGCGCCGATGGTCAGCGCCATCAGCGTCAGGTTGTTGGTGGAAAACCCCGCCAGGTGCATGAAGCCGAACGTGCCGATCAGCGACAGCGGCACGGCCAGGCTGGGAATCAGCGTGGCCGGCAGGTTGCGCAGGAACAGGAAGGTGACCAGCACCACCAGGCCCACGGCAAAGGCCAGTTCCCATTGCACCCCCCGTACGGATGCGCGGATGCTCTCGGTGCGGTCGGTCAGGATGCGCACCTGCACCGCGGCGGGCAGGCTGGCGGTCAGTTGCGGCAGCAACGCCTTGACCTGGTCGGCCACGGCGATGACGTTGGCGCCCGGCTGGCGCTGGATGTTCACCAGCACGGCGGGCTGGCGGTCGACCCAGGCGGCCAGGTAGCGGTCTTCGGCGCCGTCTTCCACCGTGGCCACGTCGCCCAGCCGCACCGGCGCACCGTTGCGCCAGGCCACGATCAGGTCGCGGTATTCCTGGGCGCTTTGCAACTGGTCGTTGGCGTCCATGATGACCGAACGCACCGGGCCGTCGAAGCTGCCCTTGGGTTGATTGGAGTTGGCCTTGGCGATCGTGTCGCGCAGGTCCGACAGTTGCAGCCCGCGCGCGGCCAGCGCCATCGGGTTGGCCTGGACCCTGACGGCGGGCCGCTGGCCGCCGGCCAGGCTGACCATGCCCACGCCGGACAACTGCGCCAGGCGCTGGGTCATGCGGGTGTCGACCAGGTCGTAGACCTGCGGCAACGGCAACGAATCGGACGTGACGGCCAGCGTCAGGATGGGCACGTCGGCCGGGTTGACCTTGCGGTACACCGGCGGGGTCGGCAGGTCATCGGGCAACAGCGAGCCGCTGGCGCTGATGGCGGCCTGCACTTCCTGTTCGGCCACGCCCAGCGACACGTCCAGCGAGAACTGCAGCGTGATCACCGAGATGCCGCTGCCGCTGGACGACGACATCTGCGAAAGGCCTGGAATCTGGCCGAAGCGGCGCTCCAGCGGCGCGGTGACGGCGCGGGCGGTGACGTCGGGGCTGGCGCCGGGGTAGGGCGTGGTGACCTGGATGATGGGGTAGTCCACCTGCGGCAGCGCCGCCACGGGCAGCAGGCGCCAGGCCAGGATGCCCGACAGCAGCAGCGCGAGCATCAGGAAGGCGGTGGCGACGGGGCGCAGGATGAAGGGGCGGGACAGGCTCATGGGGGGCGTCTCAGTCCTGGGTATCCACGACCTGCACGCCGCGGCCGTCGTGCAGGCGGTCCACGCCTTCGACCACGACGCGCTCGGCGGGCGCCAGGCCCGACACGACGGTGACGCGGCCGGCGTTGGCGCGGCCCAGGGTGAGTTCGCGGCGGGCAGCCTTCAGGTCGTTATCGATGACGAAGACGAAGGCGCCTTCGGTGCCGTATTGCACCGCGGCCGTGGGAATGGACAGCACGTCTTCGTGCTGCGCCAGGGCCAGCCGGATATTGACGAACTGGTTGGGGAACAGCGATTCGTCGGCGTTCTCGAACCGCGCGCGCAGCTTGACGGTGCCGCTGGCGGCGTGGATCCGGTTGTCCAGCGCCTGTAGCGTGCCCTCGGCCAGCAGGCGACGGTCGTCGGCGTCCCAGGCCTGCACGCGCAGCTCGGTGCCGTCGGCCCGGGCCTGCGCCTGCCGCAACAGGTCCAGCCGGGTCTCGGAGAGGGCGAACAGCGCCGAGATCGGCTGCATCTGCACCAGCGTGGTCAGGCCGTCGGCATCGGTGGCGCGGACGTGGTTGCCGGCGTCGACGCGGCGCAGGCCGATGCGGCCGTCCTGCGGCGCCGTGATACGGGTCTGGGCCAGCAGACGGCGCGCGTCGGCCACACGGGCGGCCAGGCGTTGGCGCTGGGCGGCGTAGCCGCGCACCAGCGCCTCGGCGGTGTCCAGTTGCTGGCCCGCCACGGCGTCCTGGCGGGCCAGCGTGCGGTAGCGGTCCAGATCGATGCGGGCGTTGTGCAGCAGCGCATCGGTATGCGCCAGCTCGCCTTCGGCCGCGGCCAGGGCGGCCTGGTAGGGGCGCGGGTCGATCTCGGCCAGCAACTGGCCGCGCTGCACCGCCTGGCCCTCGGTGTAGTGCAACTGCTGCAACTGGCCGTCCACCTGGCTGCGCAAGACCACCTGCGCCAGCGGGGTGATGGTGCCCAGGGCATGCAGGTCCAGCGGCAGCGGCCCGCTGCGCGCGGCGGCGACGCTGACGGCCACGGGCTGCTGGTCGTAATTGGGGATGGCGGGGGCGCGTGGGCCCGGCGACAGGGTACGCCACGCGCCCCAGGCGGCCAGGGCGATCGCGAGCAAGGCGGCGGCCCACGCCAGCGCCTTGGCGCGGCTTTTTTCAGGCGGGCGATGACGGGGGGAAACGGAGCCCGCGGGCAGGGGCAGGGACATCGGTACTGCCAGGGTCAGGGGTTGGGGACAGTCCGGATTCTATCTGAATAATAATTATTAGCGTTTTGGAATCAGCAAACTGTCAGGTTTCAGGGGACAGGCGCGATTGCATGAAGGCCAGCAAGGCGCGCACGCGCGCGGTCACCGAGTGGCGATGGGTATAGACGCCCAGCAGTTGCAGCGGGGCGGGCCGCAGGTCCAGCGCCACTTCCTGCAAGCGGCCAGCCGCCAGATCGTCCTGGCACGACATGGCCGCCAGGATGGCAAAGCCGATGCCCTGGCGGGCGCCCGCCAACGCCAATTCGCCACTGTTGACCCGGTAGCGGCTGCGCACCGGCACTTTGACGATGCCGCCGGCGCCGTCGTCGAACTGCCACGGCTGGCCCTTGAGCGCGCTGAGCGTGGTGATGCAGGGCAAGGCTTTCAGTTGGCGCACGTGGCGCGGCGTGCCGGTCCTGGCGAGCAGGGCCGGGGCTGCGACCACGATGCTGGGCAGCGTGACCAGGTCGCGGGTGATGAGCGCGCTGTCTTCCAGGCGGCCGCGGTGGAACACGATGGACAGGTCCACGTCTTCGCGCAACGCGTCGATGCCCGTCAGGCGCGTATCGCATTCCAGTTCGATGGCGGGGTGCAGATCGCAGAACTCGGCCAGGATGGGGGCGAGCAGCCGGGGCGCCTCGCCGGGCATGCACATTTTCAGCGGGCCGCGCAGTTCGCGCCGCACGGCGCCCAGTTCTTCTTCCGTGCTGGCCAACGCATCCAGCAGGGGCTTGGCGCGCTGGTACAGCAACTGGCCGGCCTCGGTCATGCGCAGGTGGCGGGTGCTGCGTTCCAGCAACCGGGCGCCCAGGCTTTTTTCCAGCGTGGCCACGTGCCGGCTGACGTTGGACGAGGGCATCGACAGCAGGCGCGCGGCCCCCGCGAAACTCTGTTCGTCGACGACGGCGGCGTAGACGCGCACTGCATTCAGGTCCATCGCCTGTCGCATGATTATCCCGATTCAAGTAAGAAATGATCCTATTTTTGCATGCTAGTTATCGTAGTCGGGTCAATCTACGATGCCGCCTCGTTTCGAATCTGGTCCACCCGCAGGTGGTGGACGGCAACATTCCAGGGAGTTTTCAACATGGATATCGGCATCGTGGGCGGCGGCGTGGCGGGCTTGAGCGTCGCGCTGTCCTTGCACCGGCTGGGGCACCGGCCCAAGGTCTACGAACGCGGCGACGGGCCGGCCACCATGGGGGCGGGTGTCACGCTGTGGCCCAATGCCGGCCAGGTGCTGGACGCGCTGGGGTTGCTGCGCGACGTCGCCAGCGTGGGGGGGCGGCCCGTGGCGATGCGCCGCCTGGATCCGGCGGGCCATTCGCTGGGCGGCATCGATATCGGGTTGTTGGACCGGTTGATGGGGTATCCCACCCATACGATCCTGCGGCGCGATTTGCTGGCCGTGCTGCTGAGCCACGCTGCCAGGGCCGGGATCGACGTCCTGTATGGCCATCGCGCCACGGCGATCGACCTGGACGATGGCGGCAGGGCCGTGGCCAGGTTCGACAACGGCGTGTGCGTTCGGCCCGACCTGCTCATCGGCGCCGATGGCCGCATGGATTCGGTCGCGCGCCGCTTCGTGGCGGGCGACAACGCGCCGGTCTACCAGGGCTTCGTGAACTGGATCGGCGTTGCGTCCGGCGCCGGGACGCTGGTGGACGATATGGCCATCCAGGACTACTGGGGCGTGGGCGAGCGCTTCGGCCTGGTGCCGGTGCGGCGGGACCTGGTGTATTGGGCCGCCGCCCAGGCGCGACCCCTGCGCCCCGAGGCCGGGGCGGCGGATCTGCGAGCCGAGGTGCAACGCCTTTTTGGCGAATGGGCGGGGCCGATTCCCCGACTCATCCAGGCCACGCCCACGGCGGCCTTGCGGCTGATCGCCGTGCATGACCTGGAGCCCTTGCCCGTCTGGAGCCGGGCCAACGTGCTGCTGGTTGGCGATGCGGCGCATGCGCCGTTGCCCACGTCGGGGCAAGGCGCCTGCCAGGCCTTGGAAGATGCCTGGCACCTGGCGCGTTGCCTGGAAGAGGCCGGTGCCACCCTGGACGCCGCGTTGCAGCGTTTCACTCGAATTCGGGGGCCCAAGACCGCGCAGCTGACGCAACAGGCGCGCGGGTTTGCACAGGCCCTGTTCATCACGGATCCCGACGTGTGCCGGACCCGTAACCAGCAGGTCCTGGCGGCCGACCCGGTGCAGCAGGTGCAAGCCATGGCTGCAGGGTGGGGACAGGGGCTGGAATCGGCAAGCGTTCGCCCGCAGGGATAAAATGCCGTCGAATCATGCCATGGCGCGCTGTGCGCCGCATTCATCGAACAGGTTTCAGCCATGTCAGAACATTCTCCCGAAGCGCTCGCGCTCCAACTCGACGCCGCGCGTGCCAAGCTGCGCCTGTGGCGCGAGGTGGAACCGGTGTACCAGAAGCAGTTCGAGGAAGTGCTGGCGCCCCTGGAGTCGGCCGCGCTGGAACTGAAGGCCAAGCTGGTGCTGTGCTTTGACCATGCCTGCAAGCAGAAAGAGCTGACCCGCGCCGAGCGTGAATTGGCCTCGGAACTGGTGCAGCAGCTGGGGCAAGAGACGCTGGCGGCCATCGTGCTGGACGGCACGCCGGCCGACTGCGACGTGGACCGGCTCAAGGCCGTGTACTTGAAGCACAGCGGGTCGGACTTCGATGCCGAGGTGGCCGACGAGCTGGCTGAAATCCAGGCCCACGCGGTGACCCTGGCGCTGGCGGTGCCGCCCGAGCCGGATCCCGGCCCGGACCTGGCGGCGCAACTGGCCGCGGTGCGGCGTGAACTGCTGGCGGTGGAAGAGCACTTCGCGGCCCGCTTTCACTTCGATCCGGACCAGGACATCGACCCGGCCGAGCTGATGGACGACCTGGCCGCCGAGATCGAAGACGCCGAGGAATACATCGGCGAACTGGAGTTCGAATTGACGCAGTTCGTCGACATGCAGCAGGTCAAGGCCTGGCTGAAGGCCATGAAGAAGCAGCTGGACGCGAACAAGCGGCGCGACGGCGGCGCGTAATCCGGTCGGGACCTTGGCGGACCAAGGCGCTCGAGGCGCTCGAGGCGTTCCAGGCGCTCGGGGCGCTCAACGCGCCTGCCGCGGCCCCGCCGGCACGATGCGCATCATCGGCGCCGCGCCCTGGGCCGGCGCGTCAAAGCGCGGCCGGATCATCCACGGCGCAAAGCGCCACAGGTACAGCCCGAACGCCAGCGCCCAGGCGGCGGCCGACGCGTGCAGCAGGCCCGGCGCACCCGCGGTGGGCAGTAGCGCGGCCAGGCGCAGCAGCGCCGCCAGGATCACCAGCGCATAGCTCAGCACCATGCTGCGGTCGGTGCGCAGGGGCCGGCCCAGATGGCCCAGCGCGGTGCGCGTGGCCATGCCCAGGATCAGCACCGAAAAGCCGGCCACGCCGATGACGTGCGCGGGCCAGGCGGGCCGCAGCACATAGCCGGCCAGTTGCGCCGCGCCCACCAGCAGGCCGATGCCCAGGCCGGCATAACCGGCGTACAGAATCCACAGCAAGGGCACGCGGCGCGCGGCCCAGGGCTTCCAGGCCAGCCATTGCGCCAGCGCAATCAGGCCCGTGGCCGCCAGCAACAGTGCAGCCAGGCGCGGGGCACCCGCCAGCAGGCAGGCGATGGCCAGCACGCCCGTGGCCAGCTGCCAATGGCCGCTGCGGGTGTGCGGGGGAATGTCCAGGCCGGCGACGGCGCGCTTGGCAAAGAAGGGGATGACGCGCCGCGCGATCAGCAGGGTCAGCACCGCCATGCTCAGCAGGCCGGCATTGAAGTAGCGCATCAGCGCCAGGTAGTCGCCGGCCAGGGCCGCGCGCACATACAGCAGGTGGGCGACGGCCAGCGCCACCAACAGCAGCGGCACGCCGTAGTTGCGGCGGTTGCGCGTGACCCAGACCGAACGGCCCAGCGCCGCGGCGCCCCACAGGAAGAACAGCAGGTCGGCGCCTGCGGCCGTGTACAGCGCCACCGTGCCCGGCGCCAGGTAGGCGGCGCGCGCCACCAGCCAGACGCCGCACAGCAGCGCCAGCGGCAGGCCGCGCAGGGGATTCCTGCCGGTCCAGTTGGCGCCCGCCGTCAGCAGGAAGCCCACCGCGATGGTGGCGACAAAGCCCCACAGCATCTCGTGGGCGTGCCACGGCATGGCGGTCAACAGGCCCGTCAGCCGGGTGGGCGCGAACACCCAGAGCAGTACGGAGACCAGCGCCCAGGCGCAGCCGGCCAGGTACAGCGGGCGAAAGCCCATTTCCGTGAAGGCGCGCCAGTCGGGCGCCGGCGGCCGGTTCGCGTCGTGGGGCGCAGAGGGTTCTTCCAGGGTCAGCAGGGGGTTCATGGGGTCTCCGCCCGTCGTGGCCGCCAGGGCGGCAATAAACATGCATTTCAAATACATATTAATACCGTCAACCGGCCTGCGGCCAGCGCGGCGGGTTGATCCCGCGCAAACGCGGCCGCTTCCCGGGGGTGACTAGTCACAACGGCAGGGGGTGTTTGGTCGGGTGGGCAATGGTGGGCAAGGGCCGGCATGCCTACGCTGGGTGCAGTCGTATCCGAGTGCACAACAAGCGAGAATCACCATGGCATCAACTCACCCCTCGGCCAGCGCGCCCCTGCGGGTCCTGGTATCCAGCACCTTCGCCTTCACCATCTGTTTTGCGGTGTGGATGATCTTTGCGGTGCTGGGCATTCCCATCAAGGCCCAGCTGGGCCTGTCTGAAACCGAATTCGGCCTGCTGGCCGCCATGCCGGTGCTGACCGGTTCGCTGGTGCGCGTGCCGCTGGGCATCTGGACCGACCGTTACGGCGGCCGGCCCGTGTTCTTCGTGCTGATGCTGCTGGCGGTGGTGCCGATCTGGCTGCTGTCGTACGCCACGCAGTACTGGCAATTCCTGGTGCTGGCGCTGTTCGTGGGCCTGACCGGCGGGTCGTTCTCGGTCGGCACGCCGTACGTGGCGCGCTGGTTTCCCCGCAGCAAGCAGGGCCTGGCCATGGGCGTGTTCGGGGCCGGCAATTCGGGCTCGGCCATCACCAAGTTCGTGGCCCCCGCGCTGATCGCGGCGGCGGGCGGCGCCTGGGTCATCGTGCCGCAGGTGTATGCCGTGGCGCTGCTGGTGACGGCGATCCTGTTCTGGCTGTTCTCGGCGTCGGACCCCTCGCACCGCGTGGCGGGCGGGGCCAGCCTGTCGGCCCAGTTCGCCATGCTGAAGGACCCGCGGGTGTGGCGCTACTGCCAGTACTACTCGGTGGTGTTCGGCGGCTACGTGGCGCTGGCGCTGTGGATGACCAAGTACTACATCGGCGAATACGGCTTCGACATGAAGCTGGCCGCGTTGCTGGCCGCCTGCTTCTCCTTGCCGGGCGGCGTGCTGCGCGCCCTGGGCGGCTGGATCTCGGACCGCTACGGCGCCTACAAGACCACCTGGTGGGTGATGTGGGTGTGCTGGGTGGCCTTCTTCATCCTGAGCTATCCGCAGACGCACTTCACCGTCCTGACCACCGGCGGCCCGCGCCAGTTCGACATCGCCCTGGGCCCCATCAGCTTCACCGTGCTGCTGTTCGTGGTGGGCATTGCGATGGCGATCGGCAAGGCCTCGGTCTTCAAGTTCATCTCGGATGAGTTCAGCGACAACATCGGCGCCGTGTCCGGCATCGTCGGCCTGGCCGGCGGCCTGGGCGGCTTCGTGCTGCCGATCCTGTTCGGCGTGCTGCTGGACCTGACCGGCGTGCGCTCCAGCGCCTTCATGCTGCTGTACGGCACGGTCTGCGTGTCGCTCATCTTCATGCATTTCAGTTTCCGGCCCGAAAGCGCCGCCATCGCCCGGCGGCAAGCCGCCTGACCCTCTGATCGGAGAACCCTATGTCTACCCATGTCCTGGCGCGCTGGGAGCCGGAAAACCCCGGCTTCTGGAAACAGACCGGCGCGCGCATCGCCAATCGCAACCTGTGGATCTCGATTCCCGCGCTGATGCTGGCGTTCAGCATCTGGATGCTGTGGAGCGTGGTGGTCGTGAACCTGGATCGCGCCGGCTTCATGCTGTCCAAGAACCAGCTGTTCTGGCTGACCGCGCTGCCCGCCTTGTCGGGCGCCACGCTGCGCATCTTCTATTCGTTCCTGGTGCCGGTGTTCGGCGGCCGCAAGTGGACGGCGATCTCCACCGCCTCGCTGCTGATCCCGGCGCTGGGCATGGGCTTCGCGCTGCGTGATCCGACGACCTCGTTTCCCACCTTGCTGATCCTGGCGCTGCTGTGCGGCCTGGGCGGCGGCAATTTCAGTTCCAGCATGGCCAACATCAGCTTCTTCTTTCCCAAGGAAAAGAAGGGGCTGGCGACCGGGCTGAACGCCGGCATCGGCAACCTGGGCGTGTCCCTGGCGCAGTTCGTCGTGCCGGTGGTGATCTCGGTGGGCATGTTCGGCGCCCTGGGCGGCGATCCGCAGACCGTGGCGGGCGCGGCGCCGCGCAGCCTGTGGCTGCAGAACGCCGGCTTCATCTGGGTCTTGCCCATCGCGCTGGCGTCGCTGGCCGCCTGGTTCGGCATGAACGACATCGCCGACGCGCGTGCGTCGTTCGCCGACCAGGCCGTGATCTTCAAGCGCAAGCACAACTGGCTGATGTGCTGGCTGTACGTGGGCACCTTCGGCTCGTTCATCGGCTTTTCGGCCGGCTTCGCCATGCTGACCAAGACCCTGTTCCCGCAGGTCGATCCCACCACCTACGCCTTCCTGGGGCCGCTGGTGGGCTCGCTGACCCGCCCGGTGGGCGGTTGGGTGTCCGACAAGCTGGGCGGCGCGCGGGTCACCTTGTTCACCTTCGCCGGCATGATCGCCGCCGTGCTGGGCGTGATGGCGTTCCTGCCGGTGCACGGGCAGGGCGGTGACTTCAACGGCTTTCTGGCCATGTTCATCGTGCTGTTCGCGCTGACCGGCGTGGGCAACGGGTCCACCTTCCGCATGATTCCCGTGATTTTCCTGCGCGAACGCACCCAGGCCGCGCAAGGCAAGGGGGCGGCCGCCCAGAAGCAGGCGCTGACGGACGCGGCGCGCGAGTCGGCCGCGGTGCTGGGCTTTTCCGGCGCGATCGGCGCCTACGGTGGCTTTTTCATCCCGCGCAGCTTCGGCACGTCGCTGGACCTGACGGGCGGCGCGCAGGCCGCGCTGCTGTGCTTCATCGGCTTTTACGCCACCTGCATGGTGATCACCTGGTGGTACTACGCGCGCCGCAACGCGCCGGTGCCGTGCTGAGGACCGGGCTGGCCGGGGTGACTAGTCACTCTGCCGTGCCGGCCCTGTGCCTCTGGCGAATGGTCGCCTGCACGGCACGCGCCTAAAGTGGTTTTGACAGCATCGATTGCAGTACGCGCCGGCCGGACCGGCGCCCTTGGAGAACCATAATGAGTCATTTTCTGGACCGGTTGAAGTTCATGTCGCGGGTGAAATCCACCTTCGCGGACGGTCACGGCGAGCAGGTCAATGAAGACCGCAAGTGGGAAAACGCCTATCGCGCCCGCTGGCAGCACGACAAGGTGGTGCGCTCGACCCACGGCGTGAACTGCACGGGCTCGTGCTCGTGGAAGGTGTACGTCAAGAATGGCCTGATCACCTGGGAAACCCAGCAGACCGACTACCCGCGCACGCGGCCCGACCTGCCCAACCACGAGCCGCGCGGCTGTCCGCGGGGTGCGTCCTACAGCTGGTACGTCTATTCCGCCCAGCGCGTGAAATACCCGATGATGCGCGGCCGCCTGATGGAAATGTGGCGCGAGGCCCGCAAGACCCTGGACCCGATCGCGGCCTGGGAATGGATCAGCCAGGACCCGGTGCGGGCCAGGCGCTACAAGTCGGTTCGCGGCCTGGGCGGCTTCGTGCGTACCGACTGGGACACGGCGATGGAAATGATTGCCGCCGCCAACGCCTACACCATCAAGCAATTCGGCCCCGACCGCCTGATCGGTTTTTCGCCGATTCCGGCCATGTCGATGGTCAGCTACGCCGCCGGCGCCCGCTACCTGAGCCTGTTGGGCGGCGCCTGCCTGAGCTTCTACGACTGGTACTGCGACCTGCCGCCGGCCAGCCCGCAGGTCTGGGGCGAGCAGACCGACGTGCCCGAATCGGCCGACTGGTACAACTCGACCTACCTGATGGTGTGGGGTTCGAACGTGCCGCAGACGCGCACGCCCGACGCCCACTTCTACACCGAGGTCCGCTACAAGGGCACCAAGACGGTGGCCGTGTCCAGCGACTTCGGCGAAATGGTCAAGTTCGGCGACATCTGGCTGGCGCCCAAGCAGGGCACCGACGCCGCGCTGGCCATGGCCATGGGCCACGTCATCCTGAAGGAATTCCACCTGTCCGGCGCCTCGGCGTATTTCCGCGACTACGTGCGCCGCTACACCGACATGCCCATGCTGGTGCTGCTGCAGGAACGCGATGGCTTTCATGCGCCCGACCATTTCCTGCGCGCCTCGCACCTGGACGGCGCGCTGGGCGAACAGAACAACCCCGACTGGAAGACGCTGGTATTCGATGCCGCCAGCGGCGACCTGGTGGCGCCCAACGGCAGCATCGGCTTTCGCTGGGGCGAGGGCGCGGTCAATGGCGGCGAGAAGGTCGGCCGCTGGAACCTGGAATCGCGCGACGGCGGCAGCGGCCGCGAGATCGAGCCGGTGCTCAGCCTGATCGACCAGGCCGACGCCGTGGTGGGCGTGGGTTTCCCGTACTTCGGCGCCGAACACGACGAGCTGATGGTGCGCAACGTGCCGGCCCGCCGCATCCGCCTGGCGGACGGCAGCGAGGCCCTGGTGGCCAGCGTGTACGACCTGCAGATGGCCAACTACGGCCTGGACCGCGGCCTGGGCGGCGGCAATGTGGCCACGTCGTACGACGATGACGTGCCCTACACCCCGGCCTGGCAGGAAAAGCACACCGGCGTGCCGCGCGCGCAGGTGATCCAGGTGGCGCGCGAGTTCGCCCAGAACGCGCATGACACCGAGGGCAAGTCGATGGTCATCGTGGGCGCCGGCCTGAACCACTGGTACCACATGGACATGATCTACCGCGGCATCATCAACATGCTGATGATGTGCGGCTGCGTGGGCAAGAGCGGCGGCGGCTGGGCGCACTACGTGGGCCAGGAAAAGCTGCGGCCGCAGTTCGGCTGGGCGCCGCTGGCGTTTGCGTCCGACTGGGTGCGCCCGCCGCGCCAGATGAACGGCACCTCGTTCTTCTACGCCCACACCAGCCAATGGCGCCACGAAAAGCTGCACGTGCAGGAAGTGCTCGGCCCCACCGCCGACCGCGGCCGCTACGGCGACCTGAGCATGATCGACCTGAACGCCCGCGCCGAGCGCATGGGCTGGCTGCCGTCGGCGCCGCAGCTGCGCACCAATCCGCTGGACCTGACCGACCAGGCCGCGGCCGCGGGCAAGGACCCGGTGGCTCATGCGGTGGAACAGTTGAAGTCCGGCGAGTTGCGCATGTCGTGCGAAAACCCCGACGACCCCGCCAACTTCCCGCGCAACATGTTCGTGTGGCGCTCGAACATCCTGGGGTCCAGCGGCAAGGGCCACGAGTACTTCCTGAAGTACCTGCTGGGCACGCAGAACGCCGTCTTCGGCGACGAAGGCGATGCGATCCGGCCGACCGAGGTCACCTATGAAGAAGATGCGGCCGAAGGCAAGCTGGACTTGCTGACAGTGCTGGACTTCCGCATGAGCACCACCTGCCTGTACGGCGACATCGTGCTGCCCACCGCCACCTGGTACGAGAAAGACGACCTGAACACGTCGGACATGCACCCGTTCATCCACCCCTTGAGCGAAGCGGTGCAGCCGCTGTGGGAAAGCAAGACCGACTGGGAAATCTACAAGCTGCTCGCCAGGAAGTTCAGCGACATCGGCGGCCCCTACCTGGGCAAGCGCCGCGACCTGGTGCTGACGCCGCTGATGCACGACACCCCGGGCGAGCTGGGCCAGGCCTTCGAGCCCAAGGACTGGAAGCTGGGCCAGTGCGACCTGGTGCCGGGCAAGACGGCGCCCAACATGACGGTGGTGGAACGCGACTACAACGACATCTACCGCAAGTTCACGTCGGTGGGCCCGCTGCTGGACAAGCTGGGCAACGGCGGCAAGGGCATCAACTGGAACACCGAGCACGAGGTGCACGAACTGGGCGGCATCAACGACCACGTGGCCGAGACGGGCGTGAGCCAGGGCCGGCCGCGGCTGGATACCGCCATCGACGCGGCCGAGATGATCCTGACCTTCGCGCCCGAGACCAACGGCCACGTGTCGGTCAAGGCCTGGGAAGCGCTGGGCAAGATCACCGGGCGCGACCACACCCACCTGGCCACGGGCCGCGAGCACGACAAGATCCGCTTTCGCGACATCCAGGCGCAGCCGCGCAAGATCATTTCGGCGCCGACCTGGTCGGGCCTGGAAAGCGAAGAGGTCAGCTACAACGCCGGCTACACCAACGTGCACGAGCTGATCCCATGGCGCACCCTTACCGGCCGCCAGCAGTTCTACCAGGACCACCGCTGGATGCTGGATTTCGGCGAAGGCCTGTGCGTGTACAAGCCCGCCATCGACACCAAGACCATCGCGCCGATGCTGGGCCGCTACCCCAACGGTGAAAAGGAACTGGTGCTCAATTGGCTGACGCCGCACCAGAAGTGGGGCATCCACAGCACCTATTCCGACAACCTGCGCATGCTGACCCTGAGCCGCGGCGGCCCCCACGTGTGGGTGTCCGAGACCGAGGCCAGGCAGGCCGGGCTGGTCGACAACGACTGGGTCGAGGTCTTCAACGTCAACGGCACGCTGACCGCCCGCGTGGTGGTCAGCCAGCGCGTGCCGGTGGGCATGTGCCTGATGTACCACGCCCAGGAAAAGATCGTGAACGTGCCCGGCGCGGAAACCAGCGGCAAGCGCGGCGGCATCCATAACTCGGTGACGCGCACGGTGCTCAAGCCCACGCACATGATCGGCGGCTACGCGCAGCAGGCCTACGGCTTCAATTACTACGGCACCGTGGGCGCCAACCGCGACGAATTCGTGGTGCTGCGCAAGATGAAGAAAGTGGACTGGCTGGAAGGCCCGCTGGTGGAAGACCCCGCCGCCGCAACGCAACTGGAAGAGAAGCAATCATGAGGATACGCGCCCAAATCGGCATGGTGCTGAACCTGGACAAGTGCATCGGCTGCCACACTTGCTCGGTCACCTGCAAGAACGTCTGGACCAGCCGCGACGGCGTCGAATACGCCTGGTTCAACAACGTTGAAACCAAGCCCGGCATCGGCTATCCCAAAGAATGGGAAAACCAGGAAAAGTGGAAGGGCGGCTGGAAGCGCACCGCGGCCGGCAAGCTGGAACCGCGCCAGGGCGGCAAGCTGCGCATCCTGGCGAACCTGTTCGCCAACCCCAACCTGCCGCAGATCGACGACTACTACGAACCCTTCACCTTCGACTACGAACACCTGAAGAACGCGCCCCTGTCGCAGACGCCGCCCACCGCGCGCCCGGTGTCGGTGCTGACCGGCAAGAAGATGGACAAGATCGTCTGGGGCCCGAACTGGGAAGACGACCTGGGCGGCGAATTCGCGTCGCGCAGCCGCGACGCGCTGTTCGAAGGCGTGCAGAAAGAGATGTACTCGACGTTCGAGAACACCTTCATGATGTACCTGCCGCGCCTGTGCGAACACTGCCTGAACCCGGCCTGTGTCGCCAGCTGCCCGTCGGGCTCGATCTACAAGCGCGAAGAAGACGGCATCGTGCTGGTCGACCAGGACAAGTGCCGCGGCTGGCGCATGTGCATTTCGGGCTGCCCGTACAAGAAGATCTACTACAACTGGCACAGCGGCAAGGCCGAGAAGTGCACCTTCTGCTACCCGCGCATCGAAGCCGGCCAGCCCACGGTGTGCTCGGAAACCTGCGTGGGCCGCATCCGCTACCTGGGCGTGCTGCTGTACGACGCCGACCAGATCGAACGCGCCGCCGCCGTGGGCGACGAGCAGGACCTGTATGAGTCGCAGCTGGGCCTGTTCCTGGACCCGCATTCGCCCGAGGTGATCGCCGCGGCGCGTGAACAGGGCATTCCCGAATCGTGGCTGGAGGCCGCGCGCCAGTCGCCGGTCTACAAGATGGCGGTGCAGTGGCGCGTCGCCTTCCCGCTGCATCCCGAATACCGCACCTTGCCCATGGTCTGGTACATCCCGCCGCTGTCGCCCATCCAGACAGCGGCCGAAGCGGGCCGGATGCCCCAGCGCACGCTGGGCAAGAGCGCGATGATTCCGGACGTGGCCAGCCTGCGCATTCCGGTGCGCTACCTGGCCAACCTGCTGACCGCCGGCAAGGAAGCGCCGGTGCTGCAGGCGCTGGAACGCATGCTGGCCATGCGCGCCTACAAACGGTCGGAAACCGTGCAC
The DNA here is from genome assembly GCF_052695805.1 of Achromobacter sp. NCFB-sbj8-Ac1-l. NCBI lineage: Bacteria > Pseudomonadati > Pseudomonadota > Betaproteobacteria > Burkholderiales > Alcaligenaceae > Achromobacter > Achromobacter sp. NCFB-sbj8-Ac1-l. The sequence goes on from NZ_CP199812.1 coordinate 2,736,552, forward strand.
GGCGAACGCGACACCGCGCTGCTGGAACAGGTAGGCCTGACGGACGCCACCGTGCAGGACATGTATCGCATCATGGCGATCGCCAACTACGAAGACCGCTTCGTCGTGCCCGGCAGCCACAAGGAAATCGTCGAAGACAGCTTCAACGAGAAGGGCAGCTGCGGCTTCACCTTCGGCAACGGCTGCTCGGGCGGGGTGTCGGAAGGCACGCTGTTCGGCCGCAAGCCCCAGGGCAGCGAGATATTCATCGAGATGCCCAAGTCGCGCAAGAAGGCCGCCGCGGCCTGACCCAGGAGAAACACCATGAACCTGTACCGCCTGCTTTCCGCGCTGCTCTGCTACCCCGAACAGGATCTGCTGGACGCCTTGTCCGAGGTCGAGGCGCAGCTTGCCGCCCACCCCGACGCCGAGGAAACCCTGCAACCCCTGGTCGGCTACCTGGCCAGCCATGACCTGATCGCCCTGCAGGAAAACTACGTCGCCACCTTCGACCGCAACCGCGCCCATTCGCTGCACCTGTTCGAACACGTGCACGGCGAAAGCCGCGACCGGGGCCAGGCCATGGTCGACCTGCTGGACACCTACCGCGGCCATGGCTTCGAGCCAGTGGTGTCCGAACTGCCGGACCACGTGCCGCTGTTCCTGGAGTTCCTGGGCGTTATCGACCCGGCCGTGGCGCAGGACCTGCTGGACGAAGCCATCCACGTGCTGGCGGCGGTGGGCGCGCGCCTGGCCCGCAGCGAAAGCCCCTACGCCAGCGTATTCGCCGTGCTGCGCGGCCTGTCGCGGGTGACGCCGCGCGAGCAGACCGCGCCGCCCGTGCGCGACATGGACGAGGCGATGGAAACCTTCGGCGCCGGCCCCGATGGCGTCGAGCCGCTCCTGCGGCCATTCTCGGGCGACGGCGCGCAGGCGGTGCGGTTCTATCCGCGCGCGCCCGCCGCCCATTGAATCCCCGTCTTTTCAGGACCCAAGCATCATGAATTCCCTGAATCAGTTCCTCTTCGGCATCTACCCCTACATCGCGCTGACGGTGTTCCTGCTCGGCAGCCTGGCGCGTTTCGAGCGCGAGCAATACACCTGGAAGACGGACAGCTCGCAACTGCTGCACCGCGGCCAGCTGCGGCTGGGCAATATCCTTTTCCACATCGGCATCCTGGGGCTGTTCTTCGGCCACCTGGCGGGCCTGTTGACCCCCGTGGCGGTGTGGGACTGGCTGGGCGTGTCGCACACGCTCAAGCAGACCGTGGCCATGGTGGCTGGCGGCGTCATGGGCGGGCTGTGCCTGATCGGCCTGTTGATCCTGATCCACCGCCGCCTGAGCGACCCGCGCATCCGCAAGACCACCCGCCCTGGCGACAGGCTGCTGTTGCTGTGGATCCTGGTCACGCTGCTGCTGGGGCTGTCGACCATCGCGCTGTCGGCCGGCCACATGGACGGCGAGATGATGGTGCGCCTGATGACCTGGGCGCAGCACATCGTGACCCTGCGTGGCGACGCCGCCAGCCACATCGCCGACGTGCCGCTGCTGTTCAAGGCGCATCTGTTCATGGGCCTGACGCTGTTCGTGATCTTTCCCTTCACCCGGCTGGTGCACGTCTGGAGCGGCTTTGCGTCGCTGGGCTACCTGGGCCGCGCCTGGCAACTGGTGCGTCCGCGCTGAGGCGCGTTTTCCAAGGAGCCGGACATGCCTGTGATCGTCAATGGCGTCGAACTGAACGACGCCGAGCTGGAACAAGAACTGCCGCGGCATGCGGATGCCGCCAACCCCATGCGCGCCGCCATCACGGCGCTGGTGCTGCGGCGGGTGCTGCTGGATGAAGCCGTGCGGCAGGGGGTGGAGCGCGCGCAGGGCGGGCAGGCGGATGCCGACCCCGACCCCGCAGGCGAGGACGAGGTCATCGGCGCCTTGCTGGACCGCCAGGCGCCGACGCCCGAGGCCGACGAGGCCGCCTGCCTGCGCTATTACCAGTCCAACCCCCAGCGCTTCGTGGTGGGCGAACTGATCGAGGCCGACCACATCCTGTTCCAGGTCACGCCGGGCGTGAACCTGGACATGCTGCGCGCCCATGCCGACGCGGTGCTGGCGGACCTGCTGGCCGACCCGTCGCGCTTTGCCGAGGTGGCGCGGCAGCAATCCAACTGTCCGTCGGCGGCGCTGGGCGGCAATCTTGGGCAGCTGGCGCGCGGCGACACGGTGCCTGAATTCGAAAAGGCGGTGTTCGCCTTGCCGGCCGGCGGCCTGTTGCCGCAGGTGCTGCAAACTCGCCATGGCCTGCATATCGTGCGGGTCACGCGGCGGGTGGAAGGGCGGCGGCTGCCCTTTGACGAGGTGCGCGCGCAGATCGCCGCGGCCTTGTCGGCGCTGAGCCGCGACACCGCCTGGCGCCAGTACGTGAAGCTGCTGGTCGAGCGCGCCGACGTGCGCGGCATCGACCTGGGCGGGGCAGAGGACGACCGGGTCTTCGGGAGCCCGTCATGAACCCGCCACCGGCAAGCGATCCTGCCGGCAAGGCCGCCGCCACGGGTCCGCAGGGCCTCATCGACGGGCATGGCCGCCGCATCGACTACCTGCGCGTATCGGTCACGGACCGCTGCGACCTGCGCTGCGGCTACTGCATGCCCAAGGGCTTCAAAGGCTTCGAGACGCCCGCCAACTGGCTGCGTCATGACGAAATGGCCAGGCTGGTGGGCCTGTTCGCCGGCCTGGGGGTCAGCAAAGTGCGCCTGACTGGCGGCGAGCCCTTGCTGCGCCGCGGTGTGGCGGACCTGGCGGGCGCCATTGCCGCGCTGCCCGGCGTCGTGGACCTGTCGGTGTCCACCAACGGCACCCGACTGGCCCGCCATGCCCGGGCGCTGCGCGCCGCCGGGGTCCGCCGGCTCAACATCAGCCTGGATACCCTGGACGCCGCCGAATTCACCCGCATCACCGGCCGCGATTGCCTGGACGCGGTGCTGTCCGGCATGAAGGCGGCGCGGGACGCGGGTTTTGCGCCGATCAAGCTCAATAGCGTGGTGCACGCCGCCACGCCCGAGGCCGACGTGCGCCGGCTGCTGGGCTACGCGCTGGCGCAGGGCTTCATCCTGCGCCTGATCGAGCCCATGCCGATGGGCGACAGCGGCCGCCGTTACGCCCATGCCGACCTGGGCGCCCTGGGCGCGCGGCTGGCGGCCGACCATGGCCTGGTGCCGGCGCTGGCCGGGCAGGGTGCGGGCCCGGCGCGCTACTGGACGGCGGGCGCCGGGGCGCCGGCGCTGGGTGTCATCACGCCGCTGTCGCGGCACTTCTGCGCGACCTGCAACCGCGTCCGCCTGGGCGTGGACGGCACCCTGTACCTGTGCCTGGGCCAGGAAGACCAGGTGCCGCTGGGACGATTGCTGCGCGCCGGGGCCAGCGACGCCGCGTTGCAGCAGGCGATCCGCGCCGGCATCGCCGCCAAGCCGGAAAGGCACGAGTTCACCACCCGGCCCGAACGCATCGTGCGCTTCATGTCGCAGACGGGGGGGTAAAGCATGGGCCAACGCATGGGCGACATCGAACGGCTGGTCGACGGCTTTCAGCGCTTCCAGCATCAATACTACGAGGCCACCCCGTCGCTGTACCGCAACCTGCGCGATGGCCAGCACCCCAGCACCTTGCTGGTGGGCTGTTGCGATTCGCGGGTGGACCCGGCCATGCTGCTGGGCTGCGATCCGGGCGACATCTTCACCGTGCGCAACGTGGCCAACCTGGTGCCGCCGGCCGACCGCGACCAGGGCCACCATGGCGTGCTGGCCGCGATCCAGTTCGCCGTCGAGCAGCTGGCGGTCAGCCGGATCATCGTGCTGGGCCATGCGCAGTGCGGCGGCATCCGCGCGCTGATGGACCGGCCCGCCCGCAGCGACGGCGACCCCGACTACCTGAACCGCTGGATGGACATCGCCGAACCGGCCCGCCAGCGCGTGCTGAGCCAGATGCCCGAGGCGTCCCGCGACGAGCGGCGGCGGGCCTGCGAGCAGGCGTCCATCCTGATCTCGCTGCGCAACCTGGAAGCCCTGCCCTGCGTGGGGCGGCGTGTCGCGGCGGGCGGCCTGACCCTGCACGGCTGGTATTTCGACCTGGTGGCGGGGGCTTTGCTGGCATACTCGGCGCGGGCGGACGCGTTCCTGCCCATCGTGTGTCCTTTGTTCACGGAGCCAGCATGACCCCCGTATTCGGCATCGCCGGCCGCTCCGGCAGCGGCAAGACCACCCTGATCGAAGCCATGCTGCCCCTCCTGGGCGCGGCCGGGCTGGCGGTCAGCGTCATCAAGCACAGCCACCACGATTTCCAGATGGAGCCGCCCGGCAAGGACAGCGCGCGTTTTCGCCAGGCCGGGGCGCGCGAGGTGATGGTGGCGTCGCCGTTTCGCTACGCCATCGTGCACGAGCTGCGCGATGCCCCGGAACCGTCGCTGACAGAGCAGGTGGCGCGGCTGGCGCCCGCCGACCTGGTGCTGGTCGAAGGCTTCAAGCACGCGGACATTCCGCGCATCGAGGTCTACCGGCCAGCGTTGGGCAAGCCGCCGCTGCACGTGGACGATTCCCGCTTCCTGGCGGTGGTGACCGACGCGGTGCTGGACACGCGCTTGCCGTGCCTGCCGCTGAATGATCCGGCCGCGGTGGCCGCCTTCATCCGGCGCACGGTCGGGTGTGACTGAACTACACTGATCTTCCGCGATTTTCCTTCAAAGCCCCCGCAAGTCCCGCCGCCATGCCCCTGTCTGTTCCCCCCGCCGATGCCGACGGCCTGCCGTCGTCGCGGCATCGCCTGTCCACCCGCATCATCGCCAGTTCGCTGGTGGCGCTGATCGTGGTGCTCAGCATGGTCAGCTGGACGCTGTGGCTGTCGTGGCAGCTGGAAGGCGCGGGCGCCGCCATCAACGACACCGGCAGCCTGCGCATGCGCGCCAACCGGGTGGCGGTGGAACTGATGCGGCCCCAGGCCGGCCGCCAGGTCCGCACCGACGAACAGCTGCGCCTGATGGACGACACCATCGCCCGGCTGGCGCGCGGCAACCCGGCGCGGCCGCTGTTCATTCCGAACGATCCGGCCATCCGCGAGCAATGGCTGGGCGTGGCCGACTATTGGCGCCGCATCATGCGGCCGGCGGCGGTGCGCGCCATCGAACGCGAAGACGCTGCCGAGTACCTGGAAACGCTGCCCGATTTCGTGGCCCGGGCCGATGCCCTGGTGCGCATGATCGAGCAGGACAACGCTGGCAAGACCACGTCGCTGCGGCTGTCGCAGGGCGTGCTGGCGGCGATTGCCAGCGCCGGCACCCTGGCCATGATCTACCTGCTGTACCTGTGGATCATCTCGCCCGTGCTGCGTCTGCGCGACGGGCTGCAACGCATGGCGGCGCGCGAATTCAGCACCCGCCTGCCGGTCGAAAGCCGCGATGAATTCGGCGTGTTGGCGCGCGGCTTCAACCGCATGGCCGATGAGTTGCAGGGCCTGTACACGGGGCTGGAGCAGCGGGTGGGCGAAAAGACCGCCCAGCTGGCCGCGCAGAACCGCGACATCGGCGCGCTGTACGACATGGCCGCCTTTCTGAACCAGCCCAACGAGATCGAGGCCATGTGCCAGGGGTTTCTGCGCCGGGTGATGCTGCAGTTCGATGCCGAAGGCGGCAGCATCCGCGCGCTGGACCCGGACAACGACACGCTCAACCTGGTGGTGTCGGTGGGCCTGTCCGAAGACCTGGTCGAATCCGAACACTGCATGCGGGTCGACGATTGCTACTGTGGCGTGGCCACGCGCCAGGCCGGCGTGATCGTCATTCAGGACCTGCGCCAGGCGCCGGCGCCGCAGGACCTGAACTGCCAGCGCGACGGCTTTGCCAGCGTGGCGGTGTTTCGCATCGTGACGCGCGACGAGGTGCTGGGGTCGTATTCGCTGCATTTTCGCAGCCCGCGCCAATTGGCCCCGTCCGAATCGCAGCTGCTGGAAACCCTGGGCCAGCACCTGGGCGTGGCGCTGGACAACCGCCGCCTCTCCGCCCAGGCGCGCCAGCTGGCCGTGGTGCAAGAGCGCGGGCTGGTGGCGCAAGGCCTGCACGACAGCCTGGCGCAGGGGCTGAACTTCCTGAACCTGCAACTGCAACTGCTGGACGCGGCGGTCAAGCGCGGCGACCAGGCCGAAATCGACGAGATCCTGCCGCTGCTGCGCACCGGCGTGGACGAAAGCTACCAGGACGTGCGCGAGCTGTTGAACAACTTCCGCAGCAAGCTGGGCCAGGGCGACCTGCGCGATGCCATGCAGGACACGGTGGAACGCTTTCGGCGACAGACCGGCCTGCCCATCACGCTGGCGTTCGAACAGGGCGAAGGCGCGCCGCTGCCGCCCGAGCAGCAGTTGCAGGTGCTGTTCATCCTGCAGGAAGCCCTGTCCAACGTGCGCAAGCATTCCGAGGCCGACCGGGTCGAGATTCGCGTGCGCAACGCACGCGATTTCAGCCTGGACATCATCGACAATGGCCAGGGCTACGACCCGGCCGAAGTGGCGCGCCGCGGCGAGGCCCACGTGGGCCTGCACATCATGCGCGAACGCGCCGCCCGCATGCATGCCACGATTAAAATGCAGTCCCGTCCCGGCCACGGCACGCATATCTCGCTGCTGCTGCCCGGCGCCGAACGCCAGGCCGCCTGACCCCATCAAGACCATGCCCATCGGTATCCTGCTCGTCGACGACCACACCCTGTTCCGTTCGGGAATGCGCCTGCTGTTGCAGCGCCAGCCCGATTTCGAGGTCGTGGCCGAGGCCGGCGACGGCGTCGAAGGCGTCAAGCGCGCCAAGGAATTGCAGCCCGACGTGGTGCTGCTGGACCTGAACATGCCCGGCCTGTCGGGCCTGGAAACGCTGCAGCTCCTGACGCAGGACGTGCCGTCCAGCGCGGTCATCATCCTGACCGTGTCCGAAGAAGCCGACGAGCTGGGCCAGGCGCTGCGCGATGGTGCCCGCGGCTACCTGCTCAAGAACATCGACGCCGACGTGCTGACGTCGGCCGTGCGCCGCGCGGCCGGCGGCGAACCGGTCATCGCCGAAAGCATGACGGCCAAGCTGGTGGAACAATTCCGCGGCCAGGCCAATCTGGCGGCCCAGGGGGCGGGCGGGCAGGCCGAGCGCCACCGCCTGACGGCACGCGAACGCCAGATCGTGCAGTGCCTGGCGCGCGGCGCCAGCAACAAGGTCATTGCGCGCGAGCTCGATGTCAGCGAAAGCACCGTCAAGATCCACGTGCAGAACGTGCTGAAAAAGCTCAACCTGACCAGCCGGGTGCAGGTGGCCGTGTACGCGGTCGAGCACGGCCTGCATGGCGACGACCCGGCCTGAGCCGGGGCCGACCATGGGCGGCTGAGCGCCGCCGCCGCCCGGCCCTTTGATCTGCGACAAGGCCTTGCCGCCGGCCGGCCCCTAGACTGGCCGGCATGCATACCCGAACCTCTCCGTTGGAACTCGTGGCGCCCGCCGGCAGCCTGGCCGCGCTGAAGGCGGCGATCGAGGCAGGCGCCGACACCGTCTACCTGGGCCTGAAGAACGCCACCAACGCCCGCAACTTCGCCGGGCTCAATTTCACCGAAAGCGATATCCGCGCCGGCGTCGCCCTGGCTCACGCCAAGGGGCGCCAGGTGCTGTTCGCCATCAATACCTTCGTGCAACCCGGCCGCGGCCACGAATGGCGCGAGGCGGTCGATGCCGCCCATGCGCTGGGCGCCGACGCCGTCATCATGGCCGACGCCGGCTTGCTGGGCTATGCCCGCGACCGCTATCCCGACCTGCGGCTGCATCTGTCGGTGCAGGGCTCGGCCACGCACGCCGACGCCATCGAACTGATGAAAGAGCAGTTCGGCATCCGCCGCGTGGTGCTGCCACGTGTCTTGACCCTGGCCGAGATCGCGCGCATCTGCGCCAACGTCAGTGTCGAGGTGGAAGTCTTCGGCTTCGGCAGCCTGTGCGTCATGGCCGAAGGGCGCTGCCTGCTGTCGTCTTATGCCACCGGCGATTCGCCCAACAACAAGGGCGTCTGTTCGCCGGCCGGCGCGGTTCGCTGGGTCGAGCAGGACGGCCGCCTGGATGCGCGCCTGAACGGCATCCTGATCGACCGCTATGAGCCCGGCGAGCCTGCCGCGTACCCGACGTTGTGCAAGGGCCGCTTCGAGGTCGACGGCCATGCCGACCACGCGCTGGAAGAACCCACCAGCCTGAACGCCATTGGTCTGTTGCCCAAGCTGGCCGAAATGGGCGTGTCGGCCGTGAAGATAGAAGGGCGCCAGCGCAGCCCCGCCTATGTCACGCAGGTGGTGTCCACGCTGCGCGCGGCGCTGGACAGCGCCCATGCCGATCCCAATCGCTATTCCCCACGCCCCGACTGGAACGCCATGCTGGCGCGCCATGCCGAGGGTTCCCAAGTCACGCAAGGCGCATTCGAACGTCCATGGAAATGAAACCCAAGGCTCTTCGCATTTCGGCGGGTCCGCTGCTGTATTACTGGCCGCGTGCGCGCACGCTGGAATTCTATGCGGCGCTGGCCGACAGCCCCGTCGACATCCTCTACGTGGGAGAAACCGTCTGTAGCCGACGCCACGAACTGCGCGCCGACGACTGGCTGGACCTTGCCCGCGACCTGCGCGCCGCCGGCAAGGACGTGGTGCTGTCGGCCCGCACGCTGATCGAAACCGGCGCCGAGGCGTCGGCGTTACGGCGCCTGTGCGAGCAGGATGACTTCATGGTGGAAGCCGGCGAGGTCGGCGCGTTGCGCCATCTGGGCGGGCGGCCGTTCGTGGCCGGCCCGCACATGAACGCGTACCACGGTGGCACGCTGGAATGGCTGGCCGCACGGGGCGCGGCGCGCTTCGTGGCGCCGCTGGAAATGCATGTGAACGCGCTGGCCCGGCTGCTGGCCGAGCGGCCGGCGGGCTTGCAGGCCGAAGTCATGGTGTGGGGCCGCATGGCGCTGGCGTTTTCGGCGCGTTGCTTCACCGCGCGCCACTTTCGCCTGAAGAAGGACGATTGCGGATTCCGCTGCATCGAGCATCCCGACGGCCTGGACATGCGCACCCGGGAATCGCGCGAATTCCTGGCGATCAACGGCATCCAGGTGCAGTCGGCCGCGTGCCTGGACCTATTGGACCAGGCGGCCTACCTGGCGGACCTGGGCGCACAGGTGCTGCGCGTCAGCCCGCAATCGAGCGGCACGTTGGAAGCCATCGCCGCGTTGGACGCCGTACGCCAAGGCCGGGCGCAGGACGAGGTTGCCCCGCCCGCCGGCATCGGCCGCTGCAACGGCTATTTCCATGGGCAATCGGGCATCGCCTGGCAGGAGCGCGCATGAGCCACACTGCCTTCACCTTGCCGTCCGTGGTGGCGCGTCTGGGCCGCCGCGTGCCGGCGCCGCTGGCCTCGCTGCATTGCGTGGCCGGGCTGGAATTGGCGCGGCGCCTGAAATGGCTGGCGCCGCCGCCGGAATTGGACGGCCGCAGTTTTGCCATCACGGTCGAAGACCTGGGCCTGCGCAGCAGTTTCGCGGTGCGCGGCGGCGCCTTCCGCCCGCGCTGGGAAGGGTCTGCCTGCGAGCTGGAGCTGGGGGCGCGTCTGGCCGACCTGCTGGCGCTGATGCGCGCCGAGACCGACGCCGATACGCTGTTCTTCCAGCGCCGGCTGCGCATTTCGGGCGATACCGAACTGGGGCTGATCGTGAAGAACTGGCTGGATGCCGCGCCGCGCCCCGCCTGGCTGCAACGCCTGGCGGCGGCGCGGTAGGCGGGCTCAGCCCCGCCGGCCTTCCATCGCCCGCGCCACGCGCGACAACGCCAGGCTGGCCGCGAAATACAGCAGCGCTACCGCAAGGTAGACCTCGACGTGATAGGGCCGCCAGTCGGTGCCCGCGACCACCGACTTGGCCGCGCCCAGCACGTCGAACACGCCGATGATGCTGACCAGCGACGTATCTTTGACGGCGCCGACGAACACGCCCAGCGCGGCGGGCGCGGCAATGCGGCGCGCCTGCGGCCAGATCACCGTCCAGTACGCCACGGCGGGGCGCATGCCCAGCGCGCGCGCCGCCATCATCTGACCCGCGGGAATGGCCTGCAAGGCGCCGCGCAGCACCTCGGCCAGCAGGCAGGCGGTGTGCAGCGTCAGCGCCGCCAGCGCCATGCTGAACTTGGACACGCCGCCGCCCAGGAGCAGCGGCAGCACGAAAGAGGCGAACAGCAATTGCGTCACCAGCGGCACGCCGCGCACGGCCTCGATCAGCGCCGCCGCCGCCAGCGAGCCGCCGCGGCTGCCCGAGCGGCGCAGCAGCGCCAGTCCGAACGCCAATGGCACCGCCGCCACCAGCGCCGAGATCGCCAGGATCAGCGTCACCAGCAGGCCGCCCCAGCGCAGCGGGCCGATGGCCGCGCCCCAGGGGCCTGCGGCCAGCGCGGCCACGGTCACGGCCAGCGCCAGCGCAATCAGCGCCAGGCGCACGCGCGCCGGCAGGCGGCCAGCGCCCAGCCCTACCGCCACGCCGGCCAGCAGCGCGGCGCAAGCTACCAGGGCCTGGGGCCGGTCCTCTGGCGCCATGGCGCCGAACAGCAGCAGCGGCACGTTGTCGGTCACGGCGGCCCAGCAGGCGCCGGCGGCCGCGGCGCACTCGGCCGGTGTGCCTTGCCACACCGCGCGCAGCACGGCCCAATCCAGTACAGCCCAGCCAGCGGCGGCCAGCAGCACGGCCACCACGGCCGATCCCAGCCAACGGCGCCAGGGGGCTGCACGGCGCGCGTCCCCGCCCATGAGCGGCAGGTCCGGCCGGTCACCCAGGCGGGCGCCGTGGCTGTCGCCGGGGCCGTGGCGCGCATGGCGCGCGTTCCAGGCGGACAGGGCGCCGCCCAGCGCCAGCGCCAGGCCCAGGTACACGGCGACCGCCAGGGCAATGCCTTCCAGCGCCAGCCCGGTCTGCGTGATGGCGGTGTTGATGACGGCCATCAGTTCCTGGTAGCCGATGGCAATCGCCAGCGTGCTGTTCTTGACCAGCGCCAGGCACTGGTTGGCGTACGGCGGCAGCGCAACGCGCGCGGCATAGGGCGCGATCACCCGGCGCAACACGCTGGCCGGCGTCAGGGCCATGGCCTGGCCGGCTTCCACCAGGCCGACCGGCACCGCGCGCACCGCGGCGCGCACGATGTCGGCGATGTACGCGGCATGGAAGACGATCAGGCCGATGGCCAGCGCCGCGAATTCGATGCTGGGCTGCCAGCCGCCTTGCAGGCCCAGGCCGCGCCTGACGGGCAGATCGATCGTCAAGGGGGGCAGCAGTGTCCAGGCCAGCAGGACCAGCGCCAGCGGCAGCAGCCACGTGGCGCCTTGGGCGAGCCGGCTTGAGCGGGATCCGATCCCGCGGCCCCACCGTCGATGCGCCAGCCAGCCGATCAGCAAAGCGCCCACCGCCGCCAGGGCATACGGCAGCCAACCGTGCAGGGCAGGCAGCGCCAGTCCCCGATTGGACAGCAGCACCGACGGCAGCGGCTGCCACGCCTGACGCGCATCCGGCAGGCGCAGCAGCAGGCCATACCAGACGAACAGTTGCAGCAGCACCGGCGTATTGCGCAGCGGCGCGATGATGGCCGCGGCGGTGCGCGCGGCCAGTGGCTGCGACGACAGGCGCAGCAGCCCCAGCCCGATCCCCAGCAGCGTCGCGATGGGGATGGCGACCCACGCCACCGTCAGCGTATTGACCAGCCCCGCGGCAATCGACATCCAGTACGGATCTTCAGGCGTGACCGGCAGCAGGCTTTCCGAAATGCGAAAGCCCGCCGGCTGGAACAGGAAGCCGAAGCCGCCACGGATGCCGCGCGCCGCCTGCACGGATTCGATGTGCAGGATCAGTACGGCGGCCATGCCTCCCAGCGCCAGGGTCCAGGCCAGGGCGGGCAGCCAGCGCCGCAGGGCGGGGCTCCCGGGCAGGGCAAGGGTGGCGATCATGTCATTGGAACGGCGGCGAATACAGCAGCCCGCCCTTGTTCCACTGCGCGTTCAGGCCGCGCTCCAGCTTGAGCGGCGTGGCCGCGCCCAGGTTGCGGTCCCACACTTCACCGTAGTTGCCGACCGCCTTGATGACGTGGCGGGCCCAGCCTTCGTCCAGGCCGAAGCTCTTGCCGATGCCCGGGTCCAGGCCCAGCAGGCGGCGCACCTGGGCATCGGTGCTCTGCGCCTGGCTGTCGACGTTTTTGGATGTGATGCCCAGTTCCTCGGCGGCCACCAGCGCGTTCACCGTCCAGCGCACGATCGCGGTCCAGTTCGGGTCGTCCTGGCGCACGAAGGGGCCCAGCGGCGACTTGTTGATGCGTTCGGGCAGGATGACGAAGTCGTCCGGATTGGCGGCGCGCGCGGCGCGGCTCGCGGCCAGCGTGGACGCATCCGACAGGTAGACGTCGCAGCGGCCGGCGTAGAAGGCCTGCTCCAGTTCCACCAGGTTCTCGATCACCACGGGGCGATAGGTGAGCTTGTTCTTCTTGAAGTAGTCGACCAGGTTCTGCTCGTTGACGGTGCCCGGCTGCACGCAGACCTGCGCGCCGTCCAGCTCGGTGGCGCTTTTCACGCCCAGCTTGCGCGGCACCAGGAAGCCCTGGCCGTCGTAGAACACGATGCCGGCGGACACGATGCCCAGCCCGGCGTCGCGGCCCGAGGTGATGGTGGTGTTGCGGTTCAGCACGTCGATCTCGCCGCCTTGCAGGGCGGGAAAGCGCTGCTGCGAACTGAGCGGCACGAAGCGGGTCTTTTCGGGATCGCCGAGCACGGCGGCAGCCAGCGCGCGGCACAGGTCGGCATCCAGGCCCGTCCAGCGGCCCTGCTTGTCGGCAATGGACAGGCCCGCCGAGCCCTGGCTCACGCCGCACACCAGTTCGCCGCGCTTCTTGATGGCGTCGACCGTGACGCCTGCCGTGGATGCGCCGGCATAAGCCAGCGCCGCCGCCACGCCGGCGGTCTTGAGTATAGAGATCAACCGCATGCCGTTCCCGTATTCGTTGTATGCAAGAAAGGCATGAATTCTAGGGTGGCGCACCCGTGCGGCGAGCGACTATATGGTCATATGGTTATGAGAACTTAGCCTTATCCAGATTCGCGTCATATACCTAGAATCCGTCCATACCAAGTTGCACGGACGAAGAAGGTCGCGCATGAGCTGGCAGGACGAATTCAGGCAGTTGTTTCCCATCACACGCGACAAGGCCTACGCCAACATCGCCTACACCAGCCCCTTGGCGCCCAAGGTGGCCGCTGCGGTGGCGGACTTCTTTGACGGCATCACGCATGCCCGCAGCGACAAGCCGCAATGGCTGCGCGACGCGGCAGCCTTGCGCCCGCGCCTGGCCCGCCTGATCGGCGGAGACGCGCGCCGCGTGGCCTTTATGAAGAACACCACCGAAGGCCTGAACACCGTGGCGCAAGGCCTGGCCTGGCAAGAGGGCGACAATCTCATCGTCGACGACCAGGAACATCCCACCAACGCCTTGCCGTGGCTCAACCTGCGCCGTCGCGGCGTGCAGGTGCGCGTGCCGCCGTCGCGCGCCGGCCGCTATACGGTGGATGACCTGTGGCAGCACGTCGACGCGCGCACGCGCCTGATCGCCGTGTCGTGGGTGCAGTACGGCACGGGCCTGCGCACCGATATCGCCGAACTGGGCCGACGCTGCGCCGAACGCGGCATCTGGCTGGTGGTCGACGGCATCCAGGGCGCGGGCCTGCTGCGCGCCCAGGTCGACGCCTGGGGCGTGGATGCTTTCGCCTGCGGCTCGCACAAGGGCTTGCTGGGGCCGTTGGGCGTGGGCTTCCTGCACGTGTCGCCGCGCTTGCTGGATGCGCTGGACCCGTTGTACATCGGCCCGTCCGAAGTGACCACGCTGGGCAAGGCCGGCCTGCAATGGCAGGTGGCCGTGTCGGACGCGGGCGATGCCCGCCGCCTGGAATCGGGCAACCTGAACTATCCCGGTATCGCCGGCCTGGCCGGCGCGCTGGATCTCATTGAATGGGCGCAGCCCGAACGCATCGAACCGTGGGTGATGGAACTGTCCACGGCATTGAGCGATGGTTTACGCGCACTGGGGCTGCAGGTAGTATCCCCAGCCGACGATGCCTTGCGCAGCACCACCACGGCCGTACGCGTGGCCGATCCGGCCGCCGCGCTGGCGCACCTGGCCCGCGAGGGTGTGGTGGCCAGCATTGTCGAGTATGGTTACCTGCGCCTGTCCGTCGGCGCCTACAACAATCACGGGGACATCGAACGCATCCTGCGCGCCGCGCGCGGGTTCGCCGCCTGATCCCCCCACCATTACGCATCTCAAGGAGAGACACATGACTGAAGCGAAAAAGCCCGATTGGCGGCTGGAAACCATTGCCGTGCACGGCGGCTACCGTCCCGACCCGACCACGCGCGCCGTGGCCGTGCCGATCTACCAGACCGTGGCCTACGCGTTCGACGACACGCAACACGGCGCGGACCTGTTCGACCTGAAGGTCGCGGGCAACATCTACACCCGCATCATGAACCCGACCACCGACGTGCTGGAACAGCGCGTGGCGGCCCTGGAAGGCGGCATCGCCGCGCTGGCGCTGGCCTCGGGCCAGGCCGCGGTCACCTACGCCATCCTGACCATCGCCGAAGCCGGCGACAACATCGTCTCGTCCAGCACGCTGTACGGCGGCACCTACAACCTGTTCGCGCACACGCTGCCGCAATACGGCATCACCACGCGCTTTGCCAACCCCAGCGACCTGGCCGCCTTCGAAGCGCAGATCGACGACCGCACCAAGGCCATCTTCGCCGAGTCCGTCGGCAACCCGCTGGGCAACATCACCGACATTGCCGCGCTGGCCGAACTGGCCCACCGCCATGGCCTGCCGCTGATCGTCGACAACACCGTGCCGTCGCCGTACCTGCTGCGCCCCATCGAACACGGCGCCGACATCGTGGTGCAGTCGCTGACCAAGTACCTGGGCGGCCACGGCACCAGCCTGGGCGGCGCCATCATCGATTCGGGCAAGTTCCCCTGGGCCGAGCACAAGGCCCGCTTCAAGCGCCTGAACGAACCCGACGTCAGCTACCACGGCGTGGTCTACACCGAAGCCTTCGGCCCGGCCGCCTACATCGGCCGCGCCCGCGTGGTGCCGCTGCGCAATACGGGTGCGGCGATCTCGCCGTTCAACTCGTTCCAGATCCTGCAAGGCATCGAAACGCTGGCGCTGCGCGTGGACCGCATCGTGGAAAATGCCGTCAAGGTGGCGCGCTACCTGCGCGAACACGCCAAGGTCGAATGGGTCAACTACGCCGGCCTGCCGGACCATCCCGACCACGCGCTGGTACAGAAGTACCTGGGCGGCAAGGCCCCGGGCCTGTTCACGTTCGGCGTGAAGGGCGGCCGCGAAGCCGGCGCGCGCTTCCAGGACGCGCTGCAACTGTTCACCCGCCTGGTCAACATCGGCGACGCCAAGTCGCTGGCGACGCACCCGGCGTCCACCACCCACCGCCAGTTGAACCCCGAAGAGCTGCAAAAGGCCGGCGTGCGCGAAGAAACCGTGCGCCTGTCCATCGGCATCGAGCACATCGACGACCTGCTGGCCGATCTGGACCAGGCCCTGGCCAAGGTGTGAACGGCATGACGATGATGCACCGCAGAACCCTGTTGAAGCTGGCCGCGGGCCTGCCCGCGCTGGCGGCGGCCCCGGCCATCGCGGCCCAGCCGCAAGCCGCTCGCGCCAAGACCTACGTGCTGGCGCACGGCTCGTGGCACGGCGGCTGGTGCTGGCGGCCGGTGGCCGACCGGCTGCAGGCCGCCGGCCACCGCGTCTATGCGCCCAGCTTCACCGGCATGGGCGACCGCGCGCACCTGCTGAACCCGACCATCACCATCGACACCTTCGTCGAAGACCTGGTGCAGGTGATCCAGTCCGAAGAACTGAATGACGTCATCCTGGTGGGCCACAGCTTTGGCGGCATTCCGATCTCGGGTGTCGCAGATCGCATCCCCGAGCGGCTGGCGCACCTGGTGTACTTCGACTCGATCGTGCTGCAAAGCGGCCAGAACGCGTTTTCCGTGTACCCCAAGGCGGATGCCGATGCCCGCATCGCCGCGGCGTCCAAGGCCACCAACGGCCTGGCCGTGCCGATTCCCGATCCGCTGCCCGCGGCCTGGGGCTTCAAGCCGGGCAGCGCCGACGAAGCCTGGGTCAAGCGGCGCCTGACCGCGCATCCGCTGGCCAGCTACACCACGCCGCTGACGCTCAAGCATCCCATCGGCAATGGCCGTCCGCGCACCTACATCCACTGCACCCAGCCTGAACTGCCGGTGCTCGAAGAATCGCGCAAGCGGGTCAAGTCGGAACCGGGCTGGAGCTGGGTCGACATCGCGGCGCCGCACGAAGCTCACATCACGCATCCGGCGCTGTTGGCGGATCTGCTGCTGGGGCTGTCTTGAGCCCTGGGCTTGAGCCGGATGCCGCAGCGGGGGGCGCACCGCCCGCTTTCACGCCCCGGTTTTAAGCCCTTTTCGCCACGCCGAGGGCGCCACGCCCTCGGTGCGCTGGAACACCCGGCTGAACGCCGCCTGCGAGCGGTAGCCGACCCGTTCCGCGGCATCCTGGATGCCCACGCCCTGCGACAGCAGGCGCCGCGCCACGCGCATGCGCAGCAATTGCAGCAACTGCGCGGGCGTGGTGCCGCTGTGCAGCGTGAAGCGGCGGTGAAACGTGGCCTTGGACATATGCACGTGGCGCGCCATGTCGTCCAGGGTCCAGTCGTCTTCCGGCCGCGCCAGGATGGCCTGGAGCAAGCCCGCCATGGCCGGGTCGCGCGCCAGCACGAACAGGCCATAGGCCTGGCGATCGTGGATGGCCAGGTGCCGCAGCATGAAGAAAATCAGCATGTCCGTCAGGCGTTCCAGCACCACGGCCGAGGCGCCGCCTTCGCGCGTGGTTTCACCCAGGATCAGGTCGAATACGCCGCGCGCGCCGGCATAGCGCGCATCGCCCGCGCGCAGCAAGAGGACATCGGGCAGGGTGTCGGCCAGCAGGTCGGCCAGGCCGGGACGAAACTGGAAAAAGCCGCAGGCCAGGCCCGTGCCGTCGGGCTGGGCCGGGGCCAGCGGCTGCATCGCGCGGCAGGTGGGGGCGCCCGGATCGGGCGGGTCCAGCGGCGTCAGCGTGTGCGGCACGTCGCGCAGGAAGAACACGCCGTCGCCCGCCGACAAGGTCAGGGGCGCCTGTTCGCCGCCCAGGTCGACGCGGCAGCGTCCGTGCAGGATCAGATGAAAGCTGGCGCGCGCACGGCCGCTGGTGCTGGCCGTCCAATTGCCGCAGTATTGGCCCAGGTGATACAAGCTGGATTGCACTTCCAGGCTGGACAGCAGCAGGGCATCGACGGCGGCTTGGTCGGTGTTGGGGGCGGCAGTAGATGGCATGGTTATATGGGCATTGCTGAAAGTCGATAAGATCGAGCATCAGCTTGCGATCCCCGTGCATTGTCGCGCTTTGCGGTGCGGCCGCACAATCGTGTTTTCATCGAACGTCTTCCAGGAGACTCTCATGGCCCGTTTGACCGTCCACACCGCGCAGAGCGCGCCCGAACCCACCCGCGCCGCGCTGGCCGCCGCCGAACAGGGCGCAGGCTACCTGTCCAACCTGCTGGGGGTGCTGGCCAACGCACCCGTGGCGCTCGAAGCCTACCAGACCCTGTCGCAAATCAACGCCCGCGCCGGGCTGACGCTGCAAGAACGCGAAGTGGTGCAACTGGTGGCTGGCACCCGCCACGGCTGCACCTTCTGCGTGGCCGGCCACACGGCGCTGGCACGCAACAAGGCCAGGCTGTCGCCCGAAGTGGTGGACGCGCTGCGCGCCCAGGGCGTGCTGCCCGATGCCCGCCTGCAAGCGCTGGCCGCCTTCACCGAAGCCGTCATCCAGACCCGCGGCCGCGTCAGCGACGAGGCCCTGCAAGCGCTGCGCGATGCCGGCTACACCGACGGCAACGCCCTGGAAGTCATCGTCGGCGTGGGCCTGGCCACGATCTGCAATTTCGGCAACAACCTGGCGCAGACGCCGCTGAACGAGCAACTGAGCGCCTACGCCTGGAGCGGCGACCGATGACCGCGCGCCAGCCTGACGTGCTGACGCCGGATCTCGTCGCCTGGCTGGACCAGCACGCCGGCGCGCTGGACGACGGCACGCAAGACCCGGCCAGCGTGCTGCCGCGCCTGGCGGCCGACGGCCTGTTCCGCCAGGGCGTGCCCGAGGCCCTGCGCGGCCTGCCGGGCACCGACATCGGCGATGCCATCGAAGCCGTTTCGCAGGTGGCCGAGCATTCCGTGGCCAGCGCCTTCGTCGCGTGGGGCCAGCGGGTCTTCATCGAATACCTGCTGCGCAGCCCCAATACGGCGCTGGCGCAGGCCTGGCTGGCGCCGTTGCTCGCGGGCGAGCAGGCCGGCGCCACCGCGCTGTCCAACGCCATGAAATTCCTGAGCGGCATCGAATCGCTGCAGATCAGCGCCCGCCAGGACGGCGGGCAGTGGCTGCTGGATGGCCGCATGCCCTGGGTCACCAACCTGCGCAAGCAGGGCTTCCTGGTGGCCGCCGCGGTGTCGGCGCCGGACGGCACGCCGGCCGTCGTGGCCTTGCCGCACGATATCGACGGCCTGGTGCGCAGCGCCGATCTCAATCTGCTGGCGCTGCAATCGAGCAATACCGCGGCGCTGGAGGTGCGCGGCGTGCGCATCGGCCCCGAATGGCTGATCCACCCGGACGCGCGGCAATACCTGCCGCAGGCGCGGCCGGCCTTTGCCGGCCTGCAATGCGGCCTGTCGATCGGCCTGGCCCGGCGCGCGCTGCGGGCGGCGCGGGACGTCGGGCAGGGCCAGGCCTCGCGCGGCATCCTGGGCGAACCGCTGCAAGCGCTGGCCGCGCAACTCGATGACCTGACCGCGCGCCTCATTGCCGGCGTGCGCAGCGAACGTTTCGTGGCCGAGCCCTGGCGCCTGTTCGAATTGCGCATCGGCCTGGCCGATGTCGCCAGCCAGGCGGTGCAACTCGAACTGCAGGCCAGCGGCGGCGCGGCCTACCTGAAACCCGCGGGCGACGGCTTCGCGCGGCGCTGGCGCGAGGCGGCCTTCCTGCCCATCGTCACGCCCAGCCTGGTGCAGCTGAAGACCGAGCTGGCCAAGCGCCAGGCGCGGTTGGCCGCCGAAGGCGCCCGACCCGCGGGCCAGGCAGCGGCGGACGCGGTATCCGGCCACGCCGCTTCCGAGGCCGCTCGATGACCACGCCGCCGCGCCCCGTGCTGCAAGCCAGCGGGCTGGCGCTGCGCTATGCCGGCGCGCCCGCCGATGTGTTCCAGGACGTGGACCTGGCCCTGGACCGTGGCGAAGTGGTGGCGGTACTGGGCGCCAGCGGCGCGGGCAAATCCAGCCTGCTGCGCGTGCTGGCGGGCCTGCAACCGGCCAGCAGGGGGGCATTGCTGATGGAAGGCGCGCCGCTGACCGGGGTGCATCCGCGCGTGGCCGTGGCCTTCCAGGATCCCAGCCTGCTGCCCTGGCTGTCGCTCGAACGCAACGTGGCCTTCGGCCTGGACTTCAAGCACCAGCCCGCGCTGACGGCCGCCGAACGCCGCCTGCGGGTCGACCAGGCCATCGACGAAGTCGGCCTGTCGCATGCCCGCCACCTGCGCCCGGCGCAACTGTCCGGCGGCATGGCCCAGCGCACCGCGCTGGCCCGCTGCCTGGCGCGCCAGCCCGCGGTGCTGCTGATGGACGAACCCTTCGGCGCGCTGGACGAAGTCACGCGCGGCGAGATGCAGGCCCTGTTGCGCAAGGTGGTGGCCGACTTCCACACCGCGGTGGTCCTGATCACCCACGATATCGACGAAGCGCTGCTGCTGGCCGACCGCATCGTGCTGCTGGGCGGCGCGCCCGGCCGCATCCTGGGCGTGTGGCCGGTGGACCTGCCGCAGCCGCGCGCCGACCTGTTGTCGGAAATGGGCGCATTGCGCCTGGAAATCCTGACCCGCCTGCGCGCCGCGCTGCGGGACGTACGCGGCCTGGGGCCGTTCAACACTGAAAGCGCCAAGGAGACTATTGATGTGCCTTGAACACATGTCGCGTCGCGACTGGTTGAAACTCTCGGCCCTGCTGACCGTGGGCGGCGCCGCGCCGCTCTTGTCGGCCTTCAACGCGCGGGCCCAGAGCGAGCCCGACGCGCCCGTGCGCATCGGCTACCTGCCCATCACCGACGCGGCGCCGCTGCTGGTGGCGCACAACAATGGTCTTTTCGACAAGGCCGGCGTCAAGGCTGAAAAGCCCACGCTGCTGCGCAGTTGGGCGCAGGTGATCGAAGCCTTCATTTCCGGCCAGGTGAACGTGGTGCACCTCTTGTCGCCCATGACGGTCTGGGCGCGCTTTGGCAGCCAGGTGCCGGCCAAGGTGGTGGCCTGGAACCACGTGGGCGGATCCGGCCTGACGGTGGCCCCGGCCATCAACAGCGTCAAGGAACTGGGCGGCAAGACCGTCGCGATTCCCTTCTGGTATTCCATTCACAACGTGATGCTGCAGTACCTGCTGCGCGAAAACGGCCTGACGCCCGTGTCGCGCAAGGACGCCGGCGTGGCGGCGGGCGAGGTCAACCTGGTGGTGATGGCACCGTCCGACATGCCGCCGGCGCTGGCGCAGAACCGCATCGCCGGCTACATCGTGGCCGAGCCCTTCAACGCCGTGGCCGAGACGCTGGGCGTGGGCAAGGTGCTGCGCTTTACGGGCGACATCTGGCGCAATCACGCCTGCTGCGTCGTCTTCATGCACGAGCGCGACCTGCAACAGCGTCCCGAGTGGTCGCAAAAGGTGGTGGACGCCATCGTCCAGGCCCAGCTCTGGATTCGCGACAACCGCGAAGAGACCGCCAGGCTGCTGTCCAAGGAAGGCATCAACCGCTACACGCCGCATGCCTTGCCGGCGCTGAGCAAGGTGCTGGCGCCGCCGCCGTCGGACCGCGAGCAATACCTGGCCAGCGGCGCCATCCGCCATGCCGACTGGGATGAGCGCCGCATCGACTTCCAGCCGTACCCGTTCCCCAGCTACACCGAAGAACTGGTGCGCCGCCTGCGCGACACGCTGATCGAGGCCGACCGCGGCTTCCTGGCCAACCTGGACCCGGCGCGCGCCGCGGCCGAGCTGGTCGACGACCGCTTCGTCAAGCGCGCCATCGAATCCGCGGGCGGTTTGCAGCGTTTCGGCTTCCCGGATTCGTACCGCCGGACCGAGACGGTGCAGGCGTGACGGCGGCTTCTGTCGCCCCGGCATCGCGCCGGCAGGGCCTGATTGCGCGGTGCGGCCTGGGCCTGGCCGGCCTGGCGGCGCTGCTGGCGCTGTGGTGGCTGGGTACTGACGTGCTGGCGCCGGCCGGCGGCATGGCGCGCCGCTTCGCACCGGGGCCCACCTTCGTCAGCCTGGGCGAACTCTTGATCGGGTCCGACCTGCCCATGCACGTGGCGGTCAGCCTGCGGCGCATCGCGGTGGGCCTGGGGCTGGCGCTGGCCATCGGCGTGCCGCTGGGCCTGGCCATCGGCAGCTACCGGCGGCTGGAGGCCGCCGTGTCGCCCGCCATGCAGTTCCTGCGCATGATCTCGCCCTTGTCGTGGATGCCGATAGCCGTGATGGTGTTCGGCGTGGGCGACGACCCGGTCTATTTCCTGCTGACCTTCGCGGCGGTCTGGCCCATCGTGCTCAACACCGCGGCCGGCGTGCAGCAACTGGACGCGCGCTGGCTGCAGCTGGCGCAAAGCGTGGCCGCTACGCGTTGGGAAACGTTGTGCCACGTGATCCTGCCGGGCGTGCTGGGCCATATCCTGACCGGCGTGCGGCTGGCCATCGGCATTCTGTGGATCGTGCTGGTGCCGTGCGAGATGCTGGGCGTGTCGGCCGGCATGGGCTACTTCATCCTGGATACGCGCGACCGCCTGGCCTATTCGGAACTCATGGCCATGGTGCTGCTGATCGGCGTGCTGGGCTTTTTGCTGGATGCGGCGGCGCGCGGGCTGTATCGGTATTGGCGAGGGTAGGGCGGGGCGTTGCCGCCCGGCATCGCGATGCACGGGCGCCTGGAGCGCCCGTTCCCTCTATTTGCGCGCGCTCTTGCCGCCCGCCGGGCAGACCACCTCGCGCAGCTTGCGCTGCACCGGGTCGCGCGCCACCGGCGCGTTGACGATGCCGGCCACGGGAATCGATTCCACCAGCCCGCCGTTGGCGTTGGGACCCGCATAGTGCTGGGTCTCGGTGACCGTATAGGTGTTGTTGCTGCAGTTCAGCGTCACGGGCTGCGTGACCGACCCATAGGGCTGGCCGTTGGCCTCCGAGACCCGCGGCTGGGCATAGAACCACGCCACCGTCACCCGCATCACGAGCGGCCGCTCGGACAGCGCGGCGATCGACTCGCTGTCGTAGAACACCCCCGGCATGGCCTGCGAGTCCACGGGCTGCCAGGTCGGGCCGCTGCCGAACCCGATACCCTCGACGCCGGGCGTGCGCGGCACGATGTTCACCGCGCAGGCATTGTCCGGAATCGGATCCCCCTGGCGCACCGTCACCGCCTTGCAGACGTCAGCCGGCTCGGCCGCCTGGGCCCAGGCCGGCCCGGCCAGCAATGCCAGGACCAGGGTGAGATGCGCATGCCGTGCTGTCATGGGGCGTTCCGTGTGAGACATCGATATCGTTAGCATCCCAGTATAGGGTGGCGCGCCAGGCCCGGCCGCCCGAAGGCCCGGCAGCCCCTTGGAGGCGGCAAGCGCGCGAAGCGCGTGCCGCGTGGGGGCCAACGACCCCGGGGCTCATCATCCCTGTATAGTCTCGATCC
The DNA here is from genome assembly GCF_052695805.1 of Achromobacter sp. NCFB-sbj8-Ac1-l. NCBI lineage: Bacteria > Pseudomonadati > Pseudomonadota > Betaproteobacteria > Burkholderiales > Alcaligenaceae > Achromobacter > Achromobacter sp. NCFB-sbj8-Ac1-l. The sequence continues at coordinate 2,759,438 of NZ_CP199812.1, forward strand.
GTTGCAGACGTGTGGCGCGGCTGCGGTCTGGATTCGGGGAGATAAGGCCATCGCGATGAACATCAGGGTGCTGGCCGGCGCGGCCGCCATCGCCGTGACCGGGGTGCTGGCCTACGGCTTTTATCAACAAGTCCCGCCGGGCCCGCCGCTGGTCCGCAGCGAGGTCATCGGCGAGCTTGACGGTCCGCCCCTGGCCGGCTATTCCCGCACGCGTCTTTACCGCTTCGGCGCCCAGCAGTTCCTGACCGGCCAACTGATCGCCGGCCCCCGCGACGTCGAACCGCTGCGGCAAGCCCCCGTGCTGGACGCCTTGCTGCCCACGCATGCCGACAGCCCGCTGCGCAGCGCCGCTGCCGCCCGCGAGGTCCGCAACCTGGTCTATGGCGGCCGCGACAATGGCCGCTACGCGTTGCTGGGCTCCATCGGGGGCGACACCGGCGTCACCCTGGTCCCCGGCCCGCAAGGCCAGACGCTGTATCTGGTGGCTGGCCCCTCGCGCGATGCGCGCCTGGGCGCGCCGGGCGCCGTGTCCGAAACCCTGCGCACGGACGACCACGGCGCCAGCTGGCACTACGAACCCGATGTGGCGCTGGGCCCGCCGCAGCGCCACACCGCATTCCTGACCCCGGCCCGCGTCGTGGCCCTGCAAGACGGCCCCGACGGCGAACGCCTGCTGCATAGCGAAGACGGTGCGCGCACCTGGTGGGCCATTTCGCTGCGCGAACAGGTCTGGCCCGACGCGGCCCGCTACGACAAGGCCTTTCGCGAGCAGGCCGCCCGCACCGGCGACGACGACGACAGCCTGGCCTACGGGTGGTCGCTCTATCCGCTGGCGCCCGACCTGGCGGTTGGCTGGAGCTGGCGCGAACGCGTCGGCAAGGGGCGCCCCGAGCGCATCCAGACCCGTCGCTTCGAGGTCCGCTTCCAGGACGGCGCCTCGCCTGCCTTCCGCATCACGCCGGTGCCGCCGCCCGTGCCGGTGCAGGACCCGGACGCGCAGGTGCAATTGGGCCAGCCTGTGCTGGAGACGGCCGGCAACCGGGTCTACCGGCTGGACCCGACGGACAAGACCTGGCACGCCGTGGCCGCCACGCCCGCCGTGCGCGGCGAGCGCACCTGGATCGCCCAGGCCTGGTTCGCGCGCAACGGCTGGGTGGTCAAGACCTACGCCGACCATCTGTTTTCGTTCGGCGACTACACCCGCACCTATTTCTACACCGGCGACCAGGGCCGCACCTGGCGTCCGTTCCAGCTGTCGCCCGACCAGGAACGCGGCCTGCTGGGCCTGGACGCGGCGGGGCAGGGGCTGCTGGTGCATGCCGAGCAGGGCGGCAAGACCGTCATCCTGCGCTACGCGCTGGACGATGTGGGCCGCGCACCCTGAACGGGGCGATCCGGCAGCCCCAAACGGCTGAATCGCGAGACCCCCCTCGGCACGGCCGGGGCTTTGACGTGGCGCGCCGGCCTTATTCGGCCAGCACGTAATCCGGATAACGCTTGCAGATCTCGGCCACCTGGCTGAGCGTGCCCGACAGGTGTTCGCGCAGTGCTTGCTGCGCCCGGGGCGCGTCCTGCGCGGCAATGGCGTCCAGTACCCGCTGGTGGTCGTCCATGATGCGTTCGGCCTTGCCGGCTTCGGGCAGGTGCAGGCGCCGCAGGCGATCCAGGTGGCCGCTGTAGCGCTGCGCCATGTGCCACAGCCCGATCATGCCCGCGGCCTCGTGCATGTCGCGGTGAAACGCCTGGTCGGCGTCCATGAACTGCTGCGATTGGCCATTGGCGTGGCTGACGCGCTGGCGCTCGATGCTGGCCTGCAGGCGCTGGATCAGGAGCGGATCGGGCCGTTGCGCCAGGATGTAGGCGATTTCCAGTTCCAGCGAGCGGCGCAGGAAATGCGCCTGGCGGGCCGCCGCGATGTCGATGCGGCTGACCACGGTGGTGTGCTGCGGATAGATCTCGACCAGCGCTTCCTCGGCCAGCTTCATGAGGGCGTCGCGGATGGGCGTCTGGCTCAGGCCATAGGCCTCGGCCAGCGTCACGCGCGACAGCGGGGCGCCCGGCGCCAGCTCCAGCGAGACGATCTGTTCGCGTAGATGTTCGAAGACCTGCGGCGCGGCGTGTCGCGAGCGGTCCAGTCTGAGCTTTTGGCTGTGCATCAGGGCGAAATCAAGTAAAGGCGGGTGGAACGGGAGTGTAGCGGGTTTCTCCCTAGCTGACGCACTAATGTATTAGTGTTTAAATGGCTTGTCTACGATTCCGCCCCGTCCCTATTCCCCTTGCCCCCGCCTATGAAACGCACCTACGAAAGCCTGCGCAGCGCCGCCTGGATGGCCAAAGACGATCTGCGCTCGTTCGGCCACCGCTCCCGCATGATGCAGATGGGCTATGCCCCCGAAGACTGGGTCAACCGGCCCATCATCGCCATCATCAATACCTGGTCCGACCTCAACCCCTGCCACAGCCACTTCAAGCAGCGGGTCGAAGACGTCAAGCGCGGCGTGTTCCAGGCGGGCGGCTTTCCGGTGGAACTGCCGGCCATTTCGGTGTCGGAATCGTTCGTCAAGCCCACCACCATGCTCTATCGCAACATGCTGGCCATGGAAACCGAAGAGCTGCTGCGCAGCCATCCGGTCGACGGCGCCGTGCTCATGGGCGGCTGCGACAAGACCACCCCGGGCCTGCTCATGGGCGCCATCAGCGCCGGGCTGCCCTGTGTCTACGTGCCCGCCGGCCCGATGCTGCGCGGCAACTGGAAGGGCAAGATCCTGGGTTCCGGGTCGGACGCCTGGAAGCTCTGGGACGAGCGCCGCGCCGGCAAGATCACCCAGGAACAATGGACCGAAGTCGAAGGCGGCATCGCCCGCAGCTATGGCACCTGCATGACGATGGGCACGGCCAGCACCATGACCGCCATCGCCGAAGCCATCGGCATGACCCTGCCGGGCGCCTCGTCCATTCCTGCGGCCGACGTCGGCCACATGCGCATGTCGGCCGAATGCGGCCGCCGCGTGGTCGACATGGTCTGGGAAGACCTGACCCCGCAGCGCATCCTGACGCTGGCCTCGTTCAAGAACGCCATCAACGTGGCCATGGCCATGGGCTGCTCCACCAATGCCATCGTGCATCTGGTGGCCATGTCGCGCCGCGCCGGCCACCCCGTGGGGCTGGACGACTTCGACGCCGCCAGCCGCAAGGTGCCCGTCATCGCCAACATCCGGCCCAGCGGCGACAAATACCTGATGGAAGACTTCTACTACGCCGGCGGCCTGCCAGCGCTGATGTCGCGCCTTCAAGACCACCTGGACCCGTCCGCACTGACCGTCACCGGCAAGACGCTGGGCGAGAACATCGCCGGCGCCGAGGTCTACAACGACGACGTCATCCGCAAGCTGGACACCGCCATCTACGACGAAGGCGCGCTGGCCGTGCTGCGCGGCAATATCGCGCCCGACGGCTGCGTCATCAAGCCCAGCGCCTGCGCGCCGCAATACCTGCAGCACACCGGCCCCGCGCTGGTGTTCGACGACTACCCCAGCATGAAGGCCGCGGTCGACGACGAGAACCTGGACGTCACCGCCGACCACATCATGATCCTGCGCAATGCCGGGCCGCAGGGCGGGCCGGGCATGCCCGAATGGGGCATGCTGCCCATCCCCACCAAGCTGGTGAAGCAGGGCGTGCGCGACATGCTGCGCCTGTCCGATGCCCGCATGAGCGGCACCAGCTACGGCGCCTGCATCCTGCACGCTGCGCCCGAAGCCTATATCGGCGGCCCGCTGGCGCTGGTCAAGACGGGCGACCTCATCACCGTCGACGTACCGGCCCGCAGCATCCACCTGAACATCAGCGACGAAGAACTGGCCGCGCGCCGCGCCGCCTGGACACCGCCGCCCAAGCGCTACGAGCGCGGCTATGGCTGGATGTACTCGCAACACATCCTGCAGGCCAACGAAGGCTGCGATTTCGACTTCCTGGAAACCAGCTTCGGCGCGCCCGTGCCCGAACCCGAAATCTTCTGAACCTGCTTACGCATCCGATCCCTGGAGCTTCCGACTTGTCCGACATGAATCCCGAAACCCGTGCCCGGCTGGCTGGCATCAGCACCGCCACGCTGTGCACCGCCTTGTTCAAGCGCGGCCTGCGCAACCAGTTCATCCAGGACGTGCGTCCGCTGAACGCCACGCTGCCCAACATGGTCGGCCCCGCGTTCACGCTGCGCTACATCCCCGCCCGCGAAGACCTGAACACCATCAAGGTGTTCGAAGACCGCGCTCATCCCCAGCGCGTCGCGGTCGAGACCTGCCCGCCGGGCGCCGTGCTGGTCATGGACAGCCGCAAGGACCCGCGTGCGGCCTCGGCCGGCTCCATCCTGGTCACCCGCCTGATGAAGCGCGGCGTGGCCGGCGTGGTCACCGACGGCGGCTTTCGCGATTCCCCTGAAATCGCCGAGCTGGGCTTTCCCGCTTATCACAACCGCCCGTCGGCGCCGACCAACCTGACCCTGCACCAGGCGCTGGACATCAACGCGCCCATCGGCTGCGGCGACGTGGCCGTGTTCCCCGGCGACATCGTGGTGGGCGACCGCGAGGGCGTGGTCATCATTCCGGCGCACCTGGCCGACGAGATCGCCGTGGAAGCGGTGGAAATGACCGCCTTCGAAGACTTCGTCACCCGCCAGGTGCAGGACGGCGCGTCCATCCTGGGCCTGTACCCGCCCACCGACCCCGGCACCAAGGACAGATTCGCCGCCTGGCGCCAGCAGCACGGCCGCTGAGGCACCACGCCGCATACGCCGCCTGGCATCCCCGACAAGGCCGTCGAGCCTTGGCCGGGCGGCAGAGAAAACGGGCCATGTACACGCCGGCAATCCCGCCGGCGGGCATGCCTGATGACATAGACAAGGCAGGAGACAAACCATGAACACGCAACGTCGCAGCGCGCTGGCCGCGCTGCTGGCAGGACCGCTGCTGGGCGCGCTGGCGCTGCCGGCCTTCGCCGCCGAATGGCCCGCGCAGAAGCCGATCTCGTATGTGGTGCCGTTCACCGTGGGCGGGTCCACCGACGTGGTCGGCCGCGTGCTGGCCCAGAAGCTGGGCGATCGGCTGCACCAGAACGTCATCGTCGAAAACAAGCCCGGCGCGGCTGGCGGCATCGGCGCCACGTACGTGGCCAAGGCCGCGCCCGACGGCTACACGCTGTTCGGCGGCACCATCAGCACCCACGCCATCAACGCCAGCCTGTACAAGAACCTGAAGTACGACCCGGTCAAGGACTTCGAGCCCGTCTCGCTGATCGCCTACCTGCCCAACGTGTTGCTGGTGGACCCCAACCTGGGCGTCAATTCCGTGGCCGACCTGATCGCGCTGCTCAAGCGCGACCCGTCCAAGCGCACCTTCGCCTCGTCCGGCGCCGGCACGTCCACCCACCTGGCCGGCGAGCTGTTTTCCAGCATGATCGGCGTGCCGCTCACGCACGTGCCCTACAAGGGCACGCCGCCCGCCATGGTCGATGTGTCCTCGGGCGCGGTCACCTTCATGTTCGACCAGATGACCGCCGCGCTGCCGCTGTTGCAGACCGGCAAGCTCAAGCTGCTGGCCGTCACCACCAAAGACCGCATCTCGCTCGCGCCCGACGTGCCCACCATGCAGGAAGCGGGCGTGCCCGGCTTCCAGATGGCCTCGTGGCAGGCCGTGTACGCGCCCAAGGGCACGCCCAAGCCCATCCTGGACAAGCTCGCCGTCGAGATCGCCGTCATCCTGAAAGAACCCGACGTGCAGGAAAAACTGGGCAAGACCATGGGCATGGAACTGGTCGGCAGCACCCCCGACGAACTGCGCGCCCTGATGGCCACCGAGATTCCGCGCTGGGCGGAAGTGGTGAAGAAGTCGGGCGCGACGGTGGAGTAGAAGAGGGGGGCTGAATCGCCTGAGCGTTGTAGCCGTCGACGAAGCAGACCGATTCACCGATGACGGCGGTTCAGGCCACACGTAATCTGGTGACCAGGTGATGTTGGCATCGCATTCAGGACGGTCACAGCATGGTCAGCAAGGCGTCTACAGCGGCGGGTAAGCTCGCCGCCATTCCCCCCGGTTATGCCGATATCCACGACGGTATCGTGGTGCTGCTGGACACTGCGCGCCAGGCGGCGGCGCGCAGTGTCAATGCCGTCATGACCACCAGCTACTGGGAAATCGGCCGCCGCATTGTCGAGGCCGAGCAACAAGGTAGGCGGCGCGCGGGTTACGGAGACCAATTGATGGTGCGCTTGTCAGCCGATCTGACGGCCCGGTTTGGCCGGGGGTTCAGTCCGGACAATCTGGAGAACATGCGGCGTTTTTTTCTGGCTTATCCCCGTACGGCAATTTCCGAGACACCGTCTCGGAATTCTGCCTCGGCCGATTTGGCCCCGGCTTTTACGCTACCTTGGTCGGCCTATGTCCGGCTACTGGCGGTCCAGGATGCCCACGCGCGCCAATTCTACGAAGCAGAAGCCCTCCGCGGAGGCTGGAGCGTACGCCAGCTCGATCGGCAGATCGGCAGCCAGTTCTACGAGCGGACGGCGTTGTCGAAAGACAAATCCAGCATGCTCGCCAAGGGCGCCATGCCCAAGCCCGAAGATGCGGTCACGCCAGGCGACGCCATCAAAGATCCCTACGTACTCGAATTCCTGGATCTCAAGGACGAATATTCAGAATCCGACCTGGAAGAAGCCCTGATCCTGCGTCTGCAGGACTTCCTGCTCGAACTGGGCGAAGGGTTCACCTTCGTCGGGCGGCAACGCCGCCTGCGTATCGATCAGACCTGGTATCGGGTGGATTTGCTCTTTTTTCACCGCGCATTGCGCTGTCTTGTCATCGTCGACCTGAAGCTGGGCAGCCTGACGCATGCCGATGTGGGGCAGATGCATATGTACTGCAACTATGCCAAGGCGCACTGGGCGTACGCGGACGAGAATCCGCCGGTGGGCTTGATTCTCTGCGCCGACAAGGGGCAGGCCCTGGCGCGCTATGCCCTGGATGGCCTGCCGACCCAAGTCATGGCGGCCAACTACCGCACCGTGTTGCCAGATGCCGAATTGCTCCAGAAAGAACTGAATGCGGCGCGGCGTCTGCTTGAATCTTCTGGCTTGAATGCGTAAAGGAATCTTCAACCCCGGCCTTGAGCCGGGGCGCTATCCGGCACGCCTTCAAGGCTTCAGATTCAACTTCGGCACCAGCGCATTGAACGCCTGCTCCTGCCGGGCCACGTCCGCGGCAAACTGCGGTTGGTCAGCGTATGACGGCGTCAGGTTCTGCTTGCGCATCAAGGCCTGGAAGTCCTTCGATTGCGCCACCTGGCGGGCAGCGGCGCGCCATTTCTCGGCGACGTCGGCGGGCGCCGCCTTCGGCAGGCCGATGCCGCGCCACACACTGAACTGCAGGTCGGCGCCGCGTTCCTTCATGGTCGGCACGTCGGGCAGGGTGTCCAGCCGCTTGGGCGCCATGACCGCCAGCGTGCGCAGCTTGCCGGTGTCCACGTGCTGCTGCAGTTCGGCGTAGGCCACTGTCGTGGCCTGCACGTCGCCCGACAGCAGGCCCATGATGGCCGGGGCCGAGCCCTGGTAGGGCACATGCACGAACTTCACGCCGGTCTGTTCGCCCAGTGCCGCCGCGGCCATGTGCGGCACCGTGCCGATGCCGGCATTCGATACCGCCACGCGCTCGGGGTTCTTCTTGGCGTATTCCAGGAATTCCTCCACCGTTTTCCACGGCGCATCGGCGCGCACGGTCACCGACGACGGATCGTCGGTGAATCGGGCGATCGGCTGGAAATCCTTGACCGTGGTCTTGCCGATGCCCATCAGCGGCACCACCAGCATTTCGGGCGTCATCAGCACCAGCTTGTAGCCGTCGGGCTGCGCGTTGGCGACATACGCCCAGCCGATCGAGCCGCTGGCGCCGGGCTTGTTGATCACCACCGTGGGCTGCGCCAGAAGAGGCGGGCGCACGGCCTCGGCGATGGCGCGGGCGGTGTTGTCGCTGCCGCCACCGGGTTGGTAGGCCACCACCAGCTCCATCGAGCGGGTCGGGTAGTCGGCGGCGGCCACGGGGGCCAAGGCGGACAGGCAGGTCAGGGCGCTGAGGGCCAGCGCGGGCAGGCGTAGGGGTGTCATGGCGGTTCTCGTATCAATAGCCCAAGGCGGCCAGGTCGGCCAGTGTCTGGCGGGTGATGGCAAGGGTGCGTTCGCGCTCGGCGCCGGCCAGGTCCAGGCGCGGCGGCTTGACGGTTTCGGCGCTGCCGGTGATCAGGTGCTCGGCCAGCTTGATGTGCTGCACCAGCTTGACCACCGTATCCAGGTGGAACAGCGGCGTCAGCGCGGCGTACAGCTTGCGGGCGCGCACGAAATCGCCTTCGGCCGCCAGTCGCAGCAGGTCCACCGACGCCTTGGGCACGGCGTTGGCCATGCCGGACACCCAGGCGGTGACGCCCAGCGCGGCGCTTTCCAGCACCAGGTCGTCGACGCCGCAGACCACCGCCAACCGGTCGCCGAAGCGCGTGATCAGGTCGGTGACGCGGGTTGTGTCGTACGACTCTTCCTTGATGGCGACAATGGTGGGTTCCTGCAGCAGTTCGGCCACCACGTCGGGCGTCAGGTCCACGCCGTAGCCGCGCGGATTGTTGTACAGCAGGATCGGCAGCGGGCTGGCCTGCGCCACGCTGCGGTAGAACGCGATGGTTTCGCGGTCGTCCGATTTGTAGGTCAGCCCCGGAAACACCATCAGGCCGTCCACGCCGATCCGGGCCGCTTCCTGCGCGAAGGCGGCGGCGCGGGCGGTGCCGGTTTCGGCCACGCCGGACACCACCGGCACACGGCCGCGCACGGTCTCGACCGCCGTGCGCAGCACCGCCAGTTTTTCATCGGGGGCCAACTGGGCGTTTTCGCCCACCATGCCCATCATCACCACGCCGCCCACGCCGTTGGCGATCAGCCGTTCCAAGCCCTGGCGGATGGCGTCCAGGTCCAACGAGAAATCAGGTTTCAGTTTGGTGGTGACGGCGGGAAAGACGCCTTGCCATTGAATGCTCATGCTGCTGCTCCTGTTGCGAGGTCCGCCGGGCCGTTCCCGTCGGATCGTTCTAATTGGATATTGGATCCAAAATAAAAAGGCTAGAAAAAACAGGCGCTTGGCCTGTGACACCCGGCAGCCGAGGCTGTCGGTTTCAACTGGATCATGGATCCAATATACTTCGCATTAAACGGGCTACCGGCACCCGCTGTCTCTCGGGGTTTTCCTGGGCATGGCGGCTGCCGCCGCCTCAGCCGGCTGATGGCCGGCATCCCTCAGCCGCGCGGCGCCCGCCGGGCGGCCTCACGCATCAGGTATCACGTGACCCGGACCTCGCCCGCATCCTCCGCCTCGTCTTCATCCTCTGCCGGCCGCCTCGTGCGCAAGACCGCCGTCGACCTCGTGGTCGACGACCTGCGCGACCGGATCCTGTCCGGCGCCATCGCGCCCGGCTCGGCCTTGCGGCAGGAACTGCTGGCCGATGAACTGGGGGTCAGCCGGCTGCCGGTGCGCGAAGCCATCCGCCAGCTCAGCGCCGAAGGGCTGGTCGACATGATTGCGCACCGCGGCGCCTACGTCTCGATGCTGTCGCGCGCCGAAGTGCAGGAATTCTTCGACATCCGCCTGCGGCTCGAACCCTGGTTGTTCAGCCTGGCCGTGCAGCAGCACGAGGCGGCCGACCTGGACCGCGCGGCCCAGGTGGTGGCCGAGATGGACAGCGCCGCGCCCGATCAATGGGGCCGGTTGAACTGGCAACTGCACGAGCTGCTGTACCGCGCCGCCCAGCGGCCCGCGGCGCTGGCGATGGTGCGCGCCCTGCATGAAAAGTCCGAGCGCTATTTCCGCTTCCAGATCGTCAATGCGCCCATCCGCCAGCAGGCCCACGACGAACATTCCGAGCTCATCGCGCTCAGCCGCCAGGGCCAGGCCGACAAGGCCGAGGCCGCGTTGGAACGCCACATCGCCCAGGCGGCCGACCAGATCCTGGCCATCGTCGATCATCTGCTGGATGCGACGGCGCCGGCCTAGCAGCCGGCACGCGATCGCCGCGCCGCACGTCATCGCAGGCTCGCCGTCACGGCAAACGGTGCGTTTGGCGCGCCCGACGCGACAGCGCCGGCCCGGGCAAAGCCCGGCCGGCGCATCCGAGGCAGCCCGAAGGCCGCCATTCAAGCCCGCAAGCGGCTCAGTTGATCTTGATGTTGCGTTCCTTGACCAACACCTTCCACTGCGCCGTTTCCTTGGCCAGGTGGTCGCGCAGTTCGTCGGGCGAGCCGCCGATGGATTCCGCGCCGATCGAATCCAGCGTGGCCTTCACCTTGGGCTCGTTCAGCGCCTGGCGCATGGCGGCGTTCAGCTTGGCCACGACTTCCGGCGGCGTGCCGGCCGGCGCAAAGGCGGCGAACCAGGGCATCAGTTCGTAGCCGGGCAGGCCGCTTTCGGCCACCGTGGGCACGTTGGGCAGCGCGGCCGAGCGCTTGCTGGTGGTCACCGCCAGCGCGCGCAGCTTGCCGGCTTCGATGTGCGGCTTGGCCGACGTGATGCTGTCGAACATGTAGTCGACCTGGCCGCCCAGAAGGTCCGCGATGGCCGGGCCGCTGCCCTTGTACGGCACGTGCAGCATGTCGATCTTGGCCATCGACACGAACAGCTCGCCCGCCAGGTGAATCGACGTGCCCACGCCGGCCGACGCAAACGTGTAGTGGTTGGGCTGCGCTTTCGCCTTGGCGATCACGTCGTCCACGCTCTTGACGTCGTTGCGCGCGGGGTTGGTGACCAGCACGTTCGGCACCACCGCCAACAGCGAGATCGGCGCGAAATCCTTGATCGGGTCGTAGTTCAGGTCGGCGTACAGCGCCGGGTTCACGGCCATGCCGTTGGCCACGATCAGGATCGTGTAGCCGTCCGGCTTGGACCGCGCCACGCTGGCCGCGCCGATGTTGCCGCCCGCGCCTGCGCGGTTCTCGACGATGAACGAGGTGTTCAGCTGCTTGCCCATCGACTCGCCCAGCGTGCGGGCGATGCTGTCCATCGCGCCGCCGGGCGGGAACGGCACGATCCACTTGACCGGGCGGTCCGGGTAGCCGTCGGCATAGGCGCCGCTGGCGGCCCCCAGCAGGGCCAGGCCCATGCAGGCCCGGGCAAGGTGTTTGAAGGCGTGGCGAAATGGCATGCTGTCTCCGTCGTGCTTGAATTATTGTTGCCGGCGCAACGGCCGGGGCCGTGCGCGCGGGGGTGATCGGGGCAGGGGGGTCAGTTACCCCTGCGGTAGAACGTCAGTTTGTCTTCGTCCAGTTCCAGGCCCAGGCCGGGGCCACTGGGTATCTCCATCTCGAAATCCGTGTAGCGCGGCGGGTTGGCGACGATGTCGTCTTTCAGCAGCAGCGGTCCGAACAACTCGGTGCCCCACGACAGGCGCGGCAGGCAGGCAAAGCCGTGGGCCGAGGCGATCGATCCCACGGAGCCTTCCAGCATCGTGCCGCCATACAGCGACATGCCGGCGGCGTCGCCCACCGCGGCGGTGCGCAGCATTTCATGGATGCCGCCCGACTTGGCGATCTTCAGCGCCAGCACGTCGGCCGCGCCCTGGCGTGCGATCTCCAGCGCGTCTTCCGGGCCGTTCACCGCCTCGTCCGCCATGATGGGCACCACGAAGCGCGCGGCCAGCCGGGCCATGCCGGCCAGGTTGGCGCGCGGAATCGGCTGCTCGATCAGGTCCACGCCGGCCGCTTCCAGGCGCGCGATCGCGCCGGCGGCATCGGCCTCGTTCCAGGCCTGGTTCACGTCCACCGTCACGCGGGCACGGTCACCCAGCGCCTGCTTGATGCGCGATACGTGCGCCACGTCGTCGGCCACGGCGCGACGTCCGACCTTCAATTTGAATGTGTTGTGGCGGCGGCTGGCGAGCAGCGATTCGGCTTCTTCGATGTCGCGTGCGGTATCGCCGCTGGCCAGGGTCCACAGCACCGGCAGGCGGGTGCGCACGGCGCCGCCCAGCAGCGTCGACAGCGGCACGCCCAGGCGCTTGCCCTGGGCATCCAGCAGCGCGCTTTCCAGGGCCGACTTGGCGAAGCGGTTGCCGCGCGCCACCGTTTCCAGGCGCCGCATCGCGCCGTGGATGTTGGCTGCGTCCAGGCCGGCCAGCGCGGGCGCCAGATAGGTATCGATCGCCAGCTTCATGCCTTCCGGGCTTTCCTCGCCGTACGACAGGCCGCCGATGGTGGTGGCTTCGCCGATGCCCTCGATGTCGTCGCTGCAGCGCAGCCGCACGATCACCAGCGTCTGGCGCTGCATCACCGCCATGGCCAACTGGTGGGCGCGGATGGTCGGCAGGTCCACCAGGATCGCTTCGACCGAGACTATGCTTACCGGATTCATACTTTTTGCAGCCAGTGTGAACAATAGGCCGCAGTATCGCTTGCAGGATCGAGCGAAGTCCAAGACTATATGGGTCTCTATTGATACCTTTAAGGTCTGAATAAGCCATGCAATTGCGGCAACTTCGGTACTTCCAGGCCGTGGCCGAAGCGGGCAGCTTCACCCGCGCCGCGGAAAAACTGCATATGGCCCAGCCGCCGCTCAGCCGCCAGATCCGCCAGTTCGAAGAAGAACTGGGCGTGGCGTTGTTCGAGCGCACCACCCGGGCCCTGCGCCTGACCGAGGCCGGCCGCTTCCTGCTGGAGCAATCGCGCCTGTTGACGGCGCGGCTGGACGAAGTGCTGGAAGGCACCCGCCGCCTGGGCCAGACCCAGCGCCGCTGGTTCGGCATCGGCTTCGTGCCGTCCACCCTGTACGGCTTCGTGCCCGAACTGATCCGGCAACTGCGCAGCGCCGACCCGCGGGTGGAAGTCGGCCTGGCCGAGATGACCACGCTGCCGCAACTGGAAGCCCTGAAAGCCGGCCGCATCGACCTGGGCATCGGCCGCATCCTGCTGGACGACCCGGCGATTGAACGGCGCGTGCTGATGACCGAACCCTTGATGGCTGCCGTGCCGCTGCACCACGCGCTGGCCGGCAGCGCCAGCGTCACGGTCGACCGCCTGGCCCAGGAACCCTTCGTGCTGTACCCGGCGCGCCCGCGGCCTAACTTTGCCGACCACGTGCTGGGCCTGTTCCGCGCCGCCGGCCATGCGCCGCAGGTGGTGCAAGAGGCCAACGAACTGCAGACCGCCATCGGCCTGGTGGCCGCCGGACTGGGCGTGACCGTGGTGCCGGCGTCGGTACAGCGCCTGCAACGGCGCGACGTGGCCCATGTGGCCATCGATGCCGATGCCTTCGTGTCACCGGTGATCGCCAGCTACCGCAAGGATGACAAGTCGCCGTTCCTGGCGCAGGCCCTGGCCCTGGCCGAGTCGTTGGCCAAGGGGTAACAAACCGTTTTTCGACGATCCATCCTGCGCGGCATTGGGGCACACTACGGCCGGGCGGGTTGCCGGCCACCCCATTTTCCGGCCAGCCCACCCGGACTCCATCACCGAAATGCCCGCCCAGAGGTAATGATGATCGTCAATATCCAGAACAAACCCAAGTGGCTGTTTGCCCAGCTCGGCCAATTGGTCATCGCCGTCGGCCTGCTGTCGCTGGTCTTCAATTACGCCTACCGCTACACCGTCGACCGCCACATCGATACGCCGGTCTTCTACGTCGCCACGGTGGGGCTGGGCCTGATCGCGTTTCTCATCATCCGCAAAGACTACGTCTTCGTGAACCGCTACGAATTCAGCGATACCCAGATCTCGGTCAGCACTTTGCTGGGCGTGAAGAAAACCTATCCCACGGCCCAATACGAATTCGTGCCGTCGCTGCACAAGGCAGTGAACCTGCCTGAGCAAAAGGCGGCCCTGTCGTTCTACGTGCGCGACGCCCAATCCCGGCGCAATGTCCGCAACTATTCGTGGACGGGATTTTCACCCGAAGACTTCCAGAAGGTCTCGCAGATGTACGGCTACCGCGGCGAAACCGATTTCAAGCAGAAGGACTTCGGCAAGCGCTAGAAGCGGGCAGCACGTTCAAATCGGATCTCGGGATCCGTCAATTTTCCTGGAATGCCATGACACTGAAGAAGCAAGGCGACTACTGGTACGGTACGTCGGCAGAAGACATCAAGACCGAGATCGCCAAGTTCAGCCACGACGAATATCCCGCCGTCCGCTACGCGCAATCGGTCTGCACCTGTGGCAACCGCACGTTCAACCTGGAGTCCGACGAGGAAGCCGGCGTCGCCCAACGCACCTGCGCCGAGTGCGGCGTCGTCCATTTCATGGGAGACAGCGCCGAATTCGCCGACGAGGCCGACCTGGGCGGCCATGTCTGCGTGTGCGACGAAGACACCTTCGAATTGATGTCGGGCGTGGCGCTCTACGCCGACAGCAACGACGTGCGCTGGTACTACATCGGCTGCCGCTGCGTCGACTGCAACCTGGTGGGCGTGTTTGCCGAATGGAAGTGCGAGGCCGGCGACGCGGATGCGTTCCTGGCCAAGGTCTGACACACCGTCTCGATCGGACAATCCCACCGCCCTCTGCACAGTCGTATGAAATTGAAGAAGCTATTACCCAAGAACTTTGATGACCTGCTGGCCGAAGGCGACGTCGATGCCTTGAAAGCGGTATTCGCCACATGCAGCGTGGATGCCCGCGGCGGGGTCTTCAAGCAGACGGCGTTGGCGTTCAATGCGTTTCCCGACGAACTCTGCCGCTGGTTGGTGGAGCAGGGCGCGGATATTTCGGCGGCGGACAGCTATGGCGACACGCCCTTGCAGTCGCGCGCAGGGCATTGGCAGGGTCGACTGGACGTCCTGCTGGACCTGGGCGCGGACGTCCACAGCGGCGAGGGCGGGCGGGGCACGGCGCTGCACAAGGCCTGCGGCGTCGGCCATGCGGACAACGTTCGCTTGTTGTTGCAGCGTGGCGCCAACCCTGATGCCTTGACGGCCGACGGCCTCACGCCGCTGGAATGGGCGCTCCAGCGCTGCAGCAACAGCGGCATTGTCGGCATCGCCAACGTGGCGCCCGTCATGTTGGCAGCCGGCGCGCGCCAGACGCCGCGCATGGAAGCATTCATCACGCAGATCGGCACGCAGTTCGAGTTTCATCGCGCGGGGTTCAATCGCGATTCGGTGGACGAGTACAGCGCCGCGCTCGATCGGCTGTACAGCCTGTTCGCCGTGGCCCCGGTTGCGCGGCGGGCCATGCATGACGGCCGCTCGCCCATCGTCGTCCAGGCCGGCGCATGGCAGGACCAGCACGAAGCGCTGTGGAATCTGCTGGTGCCCTCCAGCGGCCCTGCTGCGACGGTACAAGGCGAAGTCATCCGTCTCTCAGGCCGAATCGCCAACGAACTGGACGGCAATGGCGGCGTGAACTGGGATGCGGATTTTCGCCGCATGGTCGATGCGCTGCTGGGACATCTGGGCTCAGGGACTGCCTTGCCCCCCGCACAGCTGGAACGGGCCGCCACCGCCGCGAAAGCGATCAAGCAGAAGTCGGGCGAGCCCGCCCTGCTGTGCGAAGGGGCGGTCGAATGGGTGACGCGCAATCCGAGTCCCGTCGCCTTGCCTGCGGTGGACTACCGGCGGTAGGTCTGTCCGGTGACTCGGAGGCATTCCTGGGCAAGCCCGGGTGACGCGCCGGATCAGGCCTTGTCGGCGGGCTCCGCGGCGACGTCCTCGCTTTCCAGCGGCACGTCAATACGGCAGACGAGGCCGTCCTGCTTGAACTCCAGCGCCGTCTTGGCGCGCAGGGTGAACGCCAGCGCGTGTTCGATCAGCTCGCGGCCGTAGCCGCGGCGGGTGGCGTCGGGGGGGGTCGGCAAGCCGGTCTCGGTCCAATCGATCAGCAGGTGGTCCTTGCCGTCCTGGGGCTGTACGCGCCAGGCGATGTCCAGGTGCCCGGCTTCGTGGCTCAGGGCGCCATACTTGACCGCGTTGGTGGCCAGTTCATGAATCGCCAGCGCCAGCGTCTGGATACGTTCGGGCAGCACCTGGACGGACGGTCCGGCGAGCGTGATCTGGTGTTCATTGCCCACGGCGTCCAGCTCGCGGCGCAGCATGCCGCCGAATTCGATTTTCTCGTTGCCGCTTTCGCCCAGCAGGCCCTGTACCCGGTCCAGCGCGGCCAGGCGGGTGTCCAGGCGCTTGAAGGGCTCGCCTTCACCCAGCGTGCGCCGGGCCACGTTCTTGACCAGTGCGAGCAGGTTGCGGGTGCGGTGCTGCAGCTCGGAGATCAGGATGCGGTGGCGGCGCTCGGCCCGGGTGACCTGGGTGATATCGATGAACGTCACGACGACACCGTCGACCTGGCTGTCGCTGCCCCGATAGGGCACGAGGCGCAGCAGGTAGTGCTTGCCGTCCAGGGTGCCGGCAATGCGGCGTTCGATCGGCTGGTAGCGGTCGTAGACCTGCTGGATGTCGCTGGCGAACGAGGGCAGGTCAAAGCGGCTGGCCAGATCGGTGATGGGGCGGCCGCAGTCGCCGGGCAGGATGTTGAACACGTCGCTGACGGCGGGCGTGAAGCTGCGGATGATCAGGTTCTGGTCCAGGAACAGCGTGGCGATGGCGGTGCTTTCGAACAGGTTGTGCAGGTCGCTGTTGCTGCGATCCAGCTCGTCGACCTTGCCGTGCAATTCGGCATTGACGGTGTGCAGCTCTTCGTTGAGCGACACCAGCTCTTCCTTGGAGGCTTCCAGTTCCTCGTTGGTCGATTGCAGTTCTTCGTTGACGGACAGCAGTTCTTCGTTCGACGACTTCAGTTCTTCCAGCGCGGTTTCGTATTCCTCGATCATGGATTGCAGGCGTTCGCGCGTGTCGCGCAGCTCGGTTTCCATGTGCTGCGCCGCATCGTGGCGCAGCATGCGCGCGTGGGCCTGCGCCTCGTCCCGCGACAGGACGGGGCCCTGGTCGTCGAACAGGATCAGGTAAAGCGGTTCGCTCTCGTGGCGGGCCGCCAGGGGCTCGACGGTCAGCGACACCCGCTGCACGCGGCCGTCGTCGTCTTCCACCACGACATCCTTGCGTACGGCGGCCTGGCCGGTTTCGACCGCGTCGTGCAGCAGCGTGCGCAGGTCCAGTCGCAAGCCCTTGCGGGCCAGCGTCAGCACCTGCCGCGTGGGTACGCCGGCCGCGGCTTCCAGGTATTTGCCGGTGCGGGTGGAGTAATAGACGATGTCGCCGTCGCGGGTGACCAGCACGTGCGCCGGGGCGTGCTGCGACAGCACCTGGCTGTCGACGGCCTGGCGCAGGGCGGCGGTGCCGGCTTGCGGACGCGGTACGCCGATGCGAGGCTGGCCCCGGGATTGCAGCGATGCCAGCGGCAATGCCGGGCGAGGCGGGGCGGCAACATCGGCGCGGCGCTGGAAAATACGGTGTTTTTTCTCGACGGGGCTGAACAGCTCGCCGAACTGGCTGACGTTCTCGGACATGCCCAGGAACAGGTAACCGCCGGGGCGTAGCGAATAATGGAACGTCGGGATGACCTGCTTCTGGATGTCGCCGCCGAAATAGATCAGCAGGTTGCGGCAGGAAATCAGGTCGATGCGGGAGAAGGGCGGGTCGCGCAGCACGCTGTGCGGCGAGAAGATGCAGAGTTCGCGCACCTGCTTGTTGACCACGTAGCCGTCGCCATCGGCAAAGAAATGGCGTTCGCGCCGCTCTTGCGACAGGCCCTCGAGCAACTGGCCGGGATAACGCGCGGCCCGGGCCACCGCCAGCGCCCGGTCGTCGATGTCGGTGGCGAACAGCTGGACTTGCGGCGCCGCCGACATGCCGTCCATGTGCTCGCGCAGCAGGATGGCCAGGGAATAGACCTCTTCGCCGGTCGCGCAGCCCGGCACCCAGATGCGCACGGATTCGGCCGCGCCGCGGCCTTCGAGCAGCTGGGGAATGACCAGGCGCCGCAACGAATCGAAGGCCTCGGCATCCCGGAAGAAGTTGGTCACGCTGATGAGCAGGTCGCGAAACAGCGCGCCGGCCTCTTGGGGGGCGCTTTTCAGAAGCGCGATATAGCTGTCGAGGTTGTCGATCTGGTTGACGTGCATGCGGCGTTGCACGCGGCGCATGAAGGTTTTGTTCTTGTAGCCGCTGAAGTCGTGGCCGATGCGGCTGCGCAGCAGATTGCTGATTTCAAGCCCCGCTGCGTCCAGCCGCACCGGGCCGCTGGTTTGCGGTTCGTCGGCCGGCGCGTGCAGGGCGAATTGCGCCAGGGGCGGCCCCATCTGGTCGGCGGGCAGCACGAAATCGACCAGGCCGCTGGCGATGGCGCTGTCGGG
This sequence comes from Achromobacter sp. NCFB-sbj8-Ac1-l, assembly GCF_052695805.1. Taxonomy (NCBI): domain Bacteria; kingdom Pseudomonadati; phylum Pseudomonadota; class Betaproteobacteria; order Burkholderiales; family Alcaligenaceae; genus Achromobacter; species Achromobacter sp. NCFB-sbj8-Ac1-l. The sequence continues at coordinate 2,777,749 of NZ_CP199812.1, forward strand.
CATCTCGGGGTTGAGCGGGCCGAAATCGCCGGGCGCTTGCGCCAGCGTCAGGCCACCGTGTTCCTTGATGGCCTTGATGCCGAGCGTGCCGTCGGAATTGCTGCCGGACAGGATCACCCCCGCCGCGAAATCGCCGCAGTCGCGCGCCAGTGCGGAAAAGAACAGGTCGATCGGGCGACGGCCGGGCAGGTCCGCGGCGCGCTTGAGCACCCGCAGGCGGCGGTGGCTGATGGACATCAGTGCGTCTTGCGGCAGCACGTAGACGCAGTTGATCTCCACCGGCAGATTATCGGCGGCGGCCACCACCGGCAGCGTCGTGTAACGCGACAGCACTTCAGGCAGGTGGCTTTCGCGCGACGGGCTCAGGTGCGTGACGACCACGAACGCCACGCCAGGCAAGGGCGGCAGCCCGCGGAAGAAACCTTCGAGTGCTTCGATGCCGCCAGCGGAAGCGCCCACGCCCACGATAGGAAATTCCTGCGGGAGCGTCATGACGAGCCGTGCGGGTTTGATTGGGCGTGCAGCAGATATGGCATGGATGGCTGTAAAGCTGGCCATGGCAAGTGACCCCGGGGCAAGAAAATGGCTCGCAAGGTCTGGTTCAGGCAATGGCCCGTCGATGGAATGAGGGAGAATCCATCGACATTAACACGGGCGCATCGCATTTGTAATAAAGCGAGGGTCTTTCCCGGAATAGGGGGCAATTCTCCGCCCGTCAGGCGGCAGATTCCGCCTGATCAGGCCGCGATGGACAGCGGCCGGGCCGAACCCGGAAAATCCGGCAGCGCAATATCGCTATGGCCGGGGCGCACCCAGCGGACGCGTTCGCGGGTGGCGTCGATGCAGCCGCCCTGGTCGTAGACGCCCTGCGGATCGCGGATGCGCATCATGCGCTCCAGAATCGCGGCGGTGGCCTTGGGATCGGCCAGCGTGTCGTGCACGCGGGCCTTGACCACGTCTTCGTCCATGTAGCGCTTGCCGGCCGCGTCAGTGCGCAGGCCGTCACGCCAATGGAAGATTTCCACGCACTTGGACGTCAGCGTGTAGGGCACTCCGCGTTCCCAGAAATTGTTGAACTGGCCGCCGCCCAGGTAGAACACCCAGGACCCCTCGTAACCCCCGACGTCCGAAGATTCCGCATCGGGATTGCGGAACCACAGGCGGTCGCCCGGCACGTAGAAGCGTTGCGGCAGGGGCTCGGCCAGCGACCCATATTCGTGCAGGAAGGTCTCGTGGAAACTGCCCGACATGACGGCGCGCGTTTCCCATTGGCGCTGCAGGCGCCGCGCCAGATCGGGGTTGGCGCTGTGCAGTTCCTGCGCAATGCCCAGCACCGTGACGTATTCCGTCGCCCGGTAGCACGAGAAGGAATACAGCTGGCCCGAGGCCTCGGGCTGCGTCGCCTTGCGCAGGCCGTCGATCAGCGAGCGCCCGGGCCGCACGGTGAACCCGCGCGCTTCGTCATAGGTGAAGTAGTCGTCGGGCCGCTCGGCGTGTTCGGTGTCGAAGGCCAGCGCGGTCTTGCTGGCGGCCTGCACGATGTAGCGGCGGATGCGCACCGCCGACTCAAGCTCGGCCACGCTGGGGAAGGTGAAGGCGACCGGGCTGGCCAGCATGGTCAGGACGATCTCGCGGTCCAGGTCCGCGGCGTTGGCATCGGTGCGCAGGCTGAGCGCGCGGGAGACGCCGGTGGTGTCGTGGTCGGGCAGGTAGGTGGCGGCGAACCCGGCGTTCAACGCGGCGTGTACGCCAGGCACGGGGCCGGCCAGCAGGTCGCAATGGGCGGTGGCGCGCAACCCCAGGCCGGACAGGAACTGCGCTGTCGCGTCCCGCGCGGCGGCGGCCTGGCGTGAATCGGAGACTTCGATGCGAATCCCGCCTGCGTAAGGCTGATTCGGCGACTGCTGGGAAGACGGCATGAAATACGAATCGAAAAGCGGCAGGAATCAGTATGGATCGGTGCGGCCCGGGCAGAGTTCCCATCAAGCTGCAAGCTGGCGTGAACAACTATTTCAGCGCGGCGTGCAGGGATTTTTGCTGCGGGAATCAACGGCCGGAACTGTTCTGATTGTAGTGATGCGGCCTGAATGGCAGCTTGCAAGGATTGCTCGCCAACACGATAAAACTGTCAGCGGATTGTCATGTTCGTCATCAATGCGACGACACGTACGCCGACGCCGCAAACGCCGGCGGTACGGCGAATTCGGCGCGCATGCGCTTGACCTCTTCAATGGGGCTGCGCCCGAACAGGCGCTTGAATTCGCGGCTGAACTGCGACGGGCTGTCGTAACCGACATCCGCGCTGGCGGCGGCCGCGGTCATGGCGTTACGCACCATCAGCAGCCGCGCCTGGTGCAGCCGGGTGGATTTCAGGTACTGCATCGGCGACGTGCCGGTGACGGCCTTGAAGTGCACATGGAAGGCGGGCACGCTCATGCCCGCCTCACGGGCCAGTTGTTCCACGCCCAGCGCCTCCTTGAACGACGCATGGATGCGGCGCAGCGCCCGCACCACCTTGCCGAATTGCCCCTGCATCGTCAGCGCCGCGCGCATCGACGGCCCCTGGGCGCCCGTGAGAATGTGGAAATAGATTTCGCGCACCAGCGACGGGCCCAGGATCTGCGCCTGCATCGGCGAGCCCATGGCCTCCAGAAAGCGCAGCACCGAGGCGCTGAGCGGGGCGTCCATGGGGCTGGACAGCATGCCTTTCGGTTCAGCGGCCTGGAAACCGCCGGCCTGGTCGATCTGCAGCATCAGGTCGGCGGCCAGCTTGAAATCCAGGTGCATGTAGATGGCCAGCAGCGGTTCTTGCGGGCTGGCGTCGGTTTGCATCGTGAAGGGCACCGGTACGGACACCACCAGGCATTGCCGTTCGTCGTAGACATAGGTCTGCCCGCCGAAGTCGCCGCGCTTGCGGCCCTGGCACACGATGACGATCCCCGGGTCGTATAGCACCGGCACCGAGCTCAAGGGGCGGTTCGAGCGCAGGAAGCGTACGTCCGGCAGCACGGTCAGGTTGTAGCCCTCTTGCGGCGCCAGGGCGTGCAGCAGGGTGGCCATGCGCCGGCGTTGCGCAAGAGAGGCGGCGGAATCCAGAGTGGGGTGGTCGGGCATCAGGGGCGCACCGTGCGTGGGCTTGGAGGGCAGGTAAAAATGTCCACAGCAATAGTTTTAGGCAATAAAACGAGACTATAGGCCATCGATAAGTGGTGTTGGCAATCCTATCATTCCATCCATGCTTTTTCACCCCGATAGGACTGCAAACCTCATGATTGATGTACTGAATCCCGCCGATGGTTCCCGAGTCGGCACCGCACCCGACTTGTGTACGGCCGCGGTCAAGGCCGCCATCGACCGCACCTGCGCCGCGTTTCCCGCCTGGTCGCGCAAGCTGGCCCGTGAACGCGGCGACCTGCTGCGCGGCTGGTTCGAACTGATCCGGGCCGACAAGGCGGCGTTTGCCGACCTCCTGGTCAAGGAAAATGGCAAATGCCGGGTCGAGGCCCTGGGCGAAATCGATTACGGCCTGGGCTTCATCGAGTGGTACGCCGAGGAAACCAGGCGCGTGTATGGCGACACCATCCCGTCCCATGCCGACCATGCGCAGGTGCTGGTCGTGAAGGAAGCGGCAGGGCCCACCGCCGCCATCACGCCGTGGAATTTCCCTTTCATGATGATCGCGCGCAAGATCGCGACGGCCCTGGCCGCCGGTTGCACCATGATCATCAAGCCGTCCGAGCTGACCCCGCTGACGGCCTACAAGATGCTGGAATACGCCCGCCGCGCCGGCATTCCCGCAGGCGTGTTCGAAATGGTGACCGGCAACCCCAAGGAAATCGGCGAACTGCTCACGGGCGACCCGCGCATCCGCAAGCTTTCGTTCACCGGCTCGACCGCCGTGGGCAAGCTGCTGGCGGCGGCCTGCGCCCGGGACCTGAAGAAAATGACGCTGGAGCTGGGCGGCAATGCGCCGTTCATCGTCTTCGACGACGCCAGCCTGGAGGACGCCGCCACCGCGCTGGTCGTGGCCAAGCTGCGCAACTCGGGCCAGGTCTGCATCTCGCCCAACCGCATCTATGTGCAGGACGCCATCCACGATCGTTTCGTGGCCGCAGTGACCGAAAAAGTCGCCCGCATCCGGGTCGACCAGGGCTTGCAGGAAGACTTCGTGGTGGGGCCGCTGATCAACCAGGCGGGCATCGACAAGGTCGCCGCGCTGGTCGACGACGCCAGGGCCGCCGGGGCGCGCGTGGTGCTGGGCGGCCAGCCGCACGCCAAGGGCGGCTTGTTCTATTCGCCCACGGTGCTGACCGGCCTGGACGACGGCATGCGCATCGCACACACCGAAATCTTCGGGCCGGTGTTCCCGATCTACCGCTTTCACACCGAAGACGAGGTCGTGCAGCGCGCCAATGCATCGGAATACGGCCTGGTGGCCTATGCCTATACCCGCGACCTGGCGCGTGCCTTCCGGCTGTCACGCAACATCGAGTCGGGCATGGTGATGCTCAATTCCGGTTCGGTGGGGACGGCGTCGGTGCCCTTCGGCGGGGTCAAGCATTCCGGCTATGGGCGCGAAGGCAGCCATTACGGCATCGAGGAATACGTCGAGGTGAAGTATGTGTTGATGGCGGGGTTGGACAAGTGAAGGTGACCCTGACCAATCCGCGCGCGGGGCAAACCGTACTGCGCGATGGTCAGGGACGTGATCGCTGCGGCCGTCAGGCGCCGACGTAATTGTCGTCCGAACCCCGGCGCATCCACTCTTGGGTTTCGTGGTTGTGCAGCTGGAAGCCGTCGGGATTGTTCTTGATGGCGTCGAAGGCGAACTCGCTTGCGCCCAGCAGCAGCATGCCGGGCGCCGAGCCGCCGGCCGCCAGGTTCAGACAGAGCTTCGCTCCGGCAAAGGTGACTTTCTGCATGTCGCCCTGGTCCAGACCCTTGACCAGGTCCACGCCATTGTTGATACCGTCGGCGATGTTGGCGAGCGGTCCGGTCCCCATCGCACCGACGATCCTGGCGCCGCCGGCGAACATGGCGCTGGCGTCGCCGTCCTGGTAGGCGCGGGCCGTGCTGACGAAGCTGCCGACGATGCCCAGCTTGCCCAGGAATATGCTGGTGGTCGTCTTCGGAATGCCTTCCTTCATGAAGGTGTCGGCCACCTTGGATGTGGTGTCCAGGGCCGTATCCAACTTCTTGAGGGACGTGTCGGCCTCTTGCAGCGAGGTCGAGGCGGTGCTCGTGGGCCGGAACAGGCTGCGGATACTGTCGAAAGGCGTGCTCATGGTGTCGCTTCCTGTTCAGGCGAAATGGGCCGGGCCCTGGGCGGGCGCGGCATCCGGTGCGGGCGCTTTCGACGGCAGCAGCTGTTCGATGCTGCGGCTGGCGATGGCAGCGGCCAGGGCATCGACCTGCTCGCCAAAGGCGCTGAGAACGTTGAAAAAGCCGTCTTGCGTCCATCCGGCTTCCGACGGCGTCCACAACAGGCGCACCACCAGCGTGCGGTCTGCGGGTTGCAGGCCGATGCTGCTGGGGGCCACCATGCCCGGCACCAGGTTGGCGGCCAGCAGGGCGAGCAGCAACGGGGTGGGCGTGGTGTCGTCAACCGTGCCGATCTGGCCTGACAGGATCAGTCCCATCTGGCCGGCAACGGGCTCGATGACGACGGGGGCGCCGCCCTGGGTGCGCAGCGCAAATGCGCCTTGTTCGGTTGCGCCGATGGTGATCCCCATGGCGGCTTCCAATCGGGAAATCCACGCTTTCACGGTGCCAGACGTATTGGCGTCCATAGACCCTCCTTGTGATAGGTAAGGCCTTAGTAACGCGAGCGGGCTGACGGTTCCGAATATGGCCCTGATTTGTCGCGTTCCTGGTGCCGAGACGCCCGTATGCCGGCGTGCCGCGAGGCAGGCCGGGTTTACTGGGCCCGCAGCAGATTGGGTGAGCCGCCGGCCACCGGCTTGGCGTGCACGTTGGGTGCGCGGTAGACCAGGTCGCGCAGGGCCGCATGCGTCTGGGGCAGGTTGAAGGTATCGGCCCCCGGCGCCTGGCGAAAATCTTCCAGGCTGGCGGGCAGGCGTTGCACGGTGATCGACTGCACCGCGCAGCGCACGAAATCCAGCGACGTTTCGCACAGGTTCCTGGCCAGCACCGGCTGGTCGTCCAGCAGCACGAAGCCGTCGGTCAGCACGGCTTCGCCCTGGTGCAGGGTGATGTCGGCGATGGGCGAAAAACTGAGCAGCACGTCGACCCCGGGCACCTGGACGGCTTCGGCCTGGCGTTGTTGCAGCGCGATCCGCGCGCTGGCGTCCCAGCGGAACACGCGGGCCAGTTCGTCGCAACCGCCGCCCAGGCGCAGCACCAGGCTGCAGCCATTGCCCAGGCCGTCGTCCGCTTGTTCGGCCGAGTTGGACCAGGGGGCGGTCTTCTTGAAGTCCCGGTCGGTGGTGGGGGTGAGTTCGGCGATGCCGACCTTGGCCAGCATGTCGGCCACCGGAATGCTCCTGACGGCCTTGGGCGGGGTGGCGTCCATCTGGTGGTAGGCAATGCGATTCAAGCGGTACTCGCCCGGCCAGACGGGAATCACCTGGTACGTCAGCTTGCCGCGCGGAGTCTGGAACAGCGGCCCCAGGTCGGGAATGTCGGCCTTGTGCTCGGCATGGCCGACCGAGATCGCGTAGCCGTCGTCGGCCTTGTGATTCCAATGCATCATGGTGCTGCTTTGCTGCATGAACCGCATCCGCGTGGCCGGGTCGTGGAAATCCCGCTTGCCCTGGGCATCGAGGTTCAGGGTGGGAATCACCAGCAGCGCCATGCCGTCCTGCCGCGCCTTGCCCAGCAGGGCGTCGATGCTGGCGCGGCGCTGGTCCATCTTTTGGTCCCAGGACGCTTCTGCGGACTCCTGTTCCGGTTGGCCCGTCGGATGGGCTGACGCCGCCGCGTGGGCGAACACGGCGAGCAGGCAGACGCGGGCAAGCAGGGAAGTCAACGGCATGGAATTCAGTCCTTTTTGCGGGGGGCGGCAACCGCCTTGATTTCAATCAGCAGTTCGGGCCGCAGGCCGATCTGCCCCGCAATGACCACCATGCCGTTGGCCGTGACGGCAGGCGAATACTGGAACAGGTCGAAAATGCGGTTGCCGCCGAAGGTGGGGTCATCGTCGGGCAGGCGCAGGCGGTCGATGTGGGTCATGGGGGGGCCTTGGTGCAGGGATGTGGGGTCAATCATCGGCAATGGAAGAGAGGACGCGCAGGCCCCGGCCGCTGTCGGGGCAGCCGTCATGGCCAGCACGATTGAGACTGCGTGGCCAGACTTTCGAGCAGAGCATCGATCTGTATTTCGATGATGCTGGTTCTGTCGCGGGCGTCGACGGCGATGCGCATGGCTAGCGCGAATTCCGGCTCTTGCCGCAGGCGTTGAGCCGACAGGTCCACCAGCGTCAGCAATCGCTCGACCGTCAGGCGTTCGCGCAAAGCCTGCAGGTTATCGGCTGACCAGTCAGCGCTCGCGCCAGCGTCTGACAGATAGGGGCCGCCGCCACCGTGCTCGCGGGTCCAGGCGCCGAAGATGGGATTTTCGCCCTCTTCGTAAATCAAACCGGAAGCGTACATGATGGCCGAAACCGCCTTGCCCGGGCTGTCGACGGCCCACCATCTGTCCCATAACCGGGCTACCAAAGGCAGGCTGCCGCCCAGTTCATTGATCTCGAACTGCCAGGTGTAGGCGGGGGTACGCGAGCCGTCATAGAGAAAGCCGCGTTCACGGTCCAGCCTTGCCAACAGGCCGTCTGTGATGAACGTCTTGACAGCTTGCGCCTGCGGCGGCGTCATCATCGTTTCAAACAAGCAGGTGCGGCGCATCACGTCGTGCCAGTTGTCGAAAGCCGGGCCGCTGTCGTCCATCAGCGCCTCTTGCCAATAGGCCAGGCACAAGGGAAACAGGTAGCGAAACACCTCGGGCTGCAGCGGCTCGACATGGACGAGATTCAGCAGGTAGTACCGCCTCAGCTCGTCGGCGTTGATGTCCCACCAGTCTTTCTTTGCCAGGGCGTGCAACGCGGCATCGTCGTGGTCGAACTCGCGTTCCCAAACATCGATGGGCGCGACGGGATTGCCGAACAGGGCTCGGCAGTGCTCGCGCGGGGTTGCCGTGGCAAGGGACATCGGAGGGGTGAAGCAAATGGGTTGAGGCAGGTGAATGCTACCCAATTTTCGGCGCATGCCTGCGCAGGGTGATACACAATGTTTGTTGATATTTCAAATCTCGGAGGCGGGCGGCAAACAGTTGGGCGGTGGGGGCGCTGCGCAAGGCCGAAGGGCTGCGGTCGATACGAGCTTGTTCCGTTGCCGGCGTTTGGCGGATACTCGTTTGTCGCCATTGCTGTACGGCCAATCGCACAGGAAACCCCGCCATGAGCCTCACCCCGTTCGAATTGCACGCCCATGTCGACGAAGACGGCTTTTTTGCGCTGGTCTGCCCCGATGCGTATCAGGGCTATGTGCACGAAGACTGGACGCTTGCCCAGGTGCTCGAACGTTTCGTGCAGCAGATGAATGCGCAGGCGTTGTTCGCGGCGTTTCCCGGGCCGGATCTGGCCGATGCGTCCTTGCGCATCGCGGATGTGGCCTCGCCGGGGGCGGCGTGGCGCACGGTGTCGGGCTTGGTACGCGTGGGCGAGGGGGGACTCTGGCTCACCGACTACACCCAGCTGACCATGGCCGCGCAGTTCGACGATGAAATGCCTACCCGCGACGAACAATTGCAGCTGCCCATCGGGCCTGGGCTGTATCGCGTCACGCTGCGGCAGTTCGCGGTGTCGTACGAAGACGATCAGGACCCCGCGGCGGAACTGGTCATCGAACCGGCGGGGGCGGATGACATCATGCCCGCCATCGATGCCGTACCGTGGTTCGGCTAGGCGCCGGGCCGCATCAGCGGCGCGTGTTCCGCCATCAATTCCGCCACCCACTCGATGAACACCCGCAGCTTGGCGCTGACGTGCCGGTTGGGCGGATAGGCGATGTACAGGGGCATGGGGTCCAGCCGCCAGTCTTCGAACACGGGCACCAGCTCGCCTCGGGCCGAGTGTTCGAGGGCCATGTAGTCGGGCAGCCACAGGATGCCCATGCCGGCCAGGCCGGCTGCCAGGTAGGCATTGCCGTCGTCCATGGCCACGATGTAGCGGCCCTGGGCGTGCACGCTTTCGTCGCCGCGGCGCATGGCGTAGGGCAGGGGTTTGCCGGTGCGTGACCACAGAAAGCCGACGATGCGGTGGTGGGAGTCTTCCAGGTCGGCCGGATGGGCGGGCTTGCCGGCCTGTTGCAGGTAGCTGGGCGCTGCGTACACGCGCAGTTGCAGGTCGCCGACGCGGCGCGCGATCAGCGATTGGTCGGTGAGTTCACCGCCGCGCACGACGCAGTCGACGTTCTCGCCGATGATGTCCACCATGCGGTCGCTGACGCCCATGTCCAGCTGGATGTCGGGGTAGCGGGCATGGAAGGCGGGCAGCGCGGGCGCCAGGATCATGCGGGCCAGCGGGCTGGGCACGTCGACCCGCAGCCGGCCGCGCGGCACGGCCGCGGCGCTGGACAGGCTGGTCTCGGCGTCGTCCATGTCGGCCAGGAGGCGCAGCACGCGTTCGTAGTACACCGAGCCGTCGGCCGTGACATTGACCTTGCGGGTGGTGCGGTTCAAGAGCCGCACGCGCAGCCGTGCCTCCAGTTGCTGCACCAGCTGGGTGACGCTGGTCTTGCTCATGTGCAGGGTGTCGGCCGCTTTGGTGAAGCTGCCGGTTTCCACGACGCGGGCGAACGCCTGCATGGCATCGAAACGGTCCATGGTCACTCCGAGGGCTGGGGATTGTTTGCATTTTACAAACAGTGATGGGCAGGGTTGCCCGTTTATCGCGCCGCAAGGGGTCCGTAAAGTGCCTGCATGATCAATGCGGGCGGATGGCCCTGGGAGCAATCGAATGGCAACACGTGATGTGGTTTTTCCGGCGGGACGCCAGGCGCTATATGAACGCAACCGGTATTCGCCGGCCATCCGGTCCAACGGCTTTCTGTTCGTGTCGGGCCAGGTGGGCAGCCGCGAAGACGGCTCGCCTGAGCCCGACCTGCAGGCCCAGGTGCGCCAGGCGTTCGACAACCTGAACGCCATCCTGAAGGCCGCGGGCGCCACGTTTGAAGACGTGGTCGACGTGACCGTGTTCATGGTGGATCCGGCGTCCAGGTTCGAGACCATCTGGAAAGTCGTGCCGGATTACTGGGGCCAGGCGCCGCACCCGACGCTGACCGCGGTGGGGGTGACGTGGCTGTACGGCTTTGACTTCGAGATCAAGGTGATCGCGAAGCTGCCCGAAGGCGCGTAACCGTACGCGGATAAAAGCGGACAAGACAAAGGCGCCCCTCGGGGCGCCTTTGCCGTTGCGCGGGAAGCGGGGATTAACCGCGGGCGCGGGCCACGGCCTGGGCCAGGTCTTCCTGCTTGCGGATCAAGGCGGCCTCGACCTGGTCGCGCGGGGTCGTGGTGTCCTTGAGCGGAGCATCCAGGTCCGCGGCGCGCAGCAGCTCCATCAGGTCGCGCGAACGGGTCTGGGTGGACGGAATCGCGCTTTGGTCGACCAGCTTGCCCTTGACGAACTTGGAGACCGTGGTGGACAGCGTGCTGGTTTCGGTGAACGAGGCCTTGGCCAGTTTGCCGTCTTCGTAGCCGATGTCGGTCTTGTTCTCGTAGTTGTCGCGGATCTGGTAGAAAGCGTAGTTCTGCGAATCCGGGTCCGTAGTTAGGTTCAGCTTCTGGTCCAGCGACAGCGCGCGATGGAAGCTGGCGCTCAGCGACGACTGCTGCTGTTGCGTGATGGCCAGGTCGAACTGCGGGCGGCCGCTGCTGCTGGTGTTCTGCGAGGTCTGGTACGAGAACGTGTCCAGTTCGCGCGGCTGAGCCGGGTTGGACGCGACGGGCGCCTGGTTGACCGAGGCGGAGAAGTCGGCCAGGCCGGACAGCATGGTGCGGTGGACTTCAGCCGGCGCGCCCAGGCGGTTGGTGGCGCCCTGGGGCGACCAGGCGCCATAGCTGCGGTGCAGGTCCGAGAAGCCTTGCTTGAAGTACGACATCAAGGCGGCGTCGCCTTCGCCGCGCTTCTGGGCGCTGTCGAATTTGGTCAGGTAGCTGTCGATGGCTGCGGATTGCTGCTGGGCGCTGCCGAACTGGGCGGGCTTGCTGACATCCACGTTGATCTGGGCGGAACCGGCCAGGGTCTTGACGGTCAGCGCGCGCTGGCCGGCGTCGGCCTGAAACTTGAAGCTGACCTGGTCCGGGCCTTCGGCGCCGACGGTGGCTTCCAGCGACACCGACGACAGGACGTTGGTGTCGATCTTGGACAACGCGCCGAGGGCCAGCTTGGGCGGCACCGACGCCAGGCCGTCAACGGCGTCCTGGAACGATTTGGACAAGCCGGCGATGGCATTGCGCTCGGCCTCGGTGAGCTTGGCGTCGCCCACGTCGATCTGCACGGCCAGGCCCTTTGCATTGCTGTCGAGCGTGATGTTGACCTTGGCGCCGCTGGCGGTGGTGATGCGCAGGGCCACCGAGTTATCAGCCTGGGCTTGAGCCTGGGGGCCATCGACGCCGTCCACGGCCGCGGCCGAGCGAGTCGCGGGGACCAATTGCGAGTAGTTGCCGCCATCGGTCTGGAAGCGCGACAGCAGCGCGGCGGCCAGGCCCTTGAACTGACCGGTCAGGGACGACGAGCGGACGTTGTCCGACATCAGCGACGACAGGGCGTCGGGTTCCTGCACTGGGTTGGCGGATAGCGTGTTGGGCGAATAGGTCAGCACGCCGGTCGATTGCTGGCCCAGCGTGACCGAAGTGGACGCGGGCGGCTCGGGGCTGCGGTTGACGTTGGTAACGCGGGACACGCCGCTCGCTGGCGCTTGCGGCGCGATGACGAGCGGGGGCAGTGAAGAGGAGATCGTAGTCATGTCTGCGGTATCCAGGCGGGCAACAGCTGCCCAGTGATCGTGCCGGGGATATTCAGAATGACTAACGGCAGGCGCGGCGGAAAATTAATGGGCAGCGCGAATAATTATTCGCCACTGCCGCGATTATCTTTGGCGCGGAAATAATGTCGACAAAAAGATTGCTTTCCAGAAACTGAATGCCGCGGATGCAAGCGCATGAGTTACGCCGGTTCCGCGGTTATTGCCGGGCATGCCCGCGCGATTATTTGACGACATAATTGCGCGCTTCGTTTTCGCCGGCCCATTTGCGCAGCGCCGCGATGAATTCCGGGCAGACGTTGCCATCGACGGTGGATCCGATGATGACGCTGTCTTTCATGCGCATCAGCACCTTGCATTCATAGACGCGGGTGCGGTTCTGCATGTAGCCCGTGCTGTTCTGCTGGAACACCGGCGTCGCGGCGGACGTGTTGGTGGCGGGAATCATGCCCACCACCTGCTGGCTCGTGCCCGTCGTCACCCATTCCTGGTAAGGCGCTGTCTGGTAGTCGGACCATTCCAATTCCATCGTGTTGCCGATGGCGCGCTTCTTGGACGGTTCGCCGAGCGCGGCGATGGCGTCGTTGATCGAGCGGCCTTCCATGTTGCGGGCGACGTTGACGCTGGGCGAGAACGACAGGCCTTCGGTGAAGACCTTGCCCAGCGACGGCAGGGCCGAACTGCCCCCCGTGGGCATCGGGGCGCAGGCAGCCAGGCTGGCGGTGGTTATCAGGCCTGCGGCAAGCCGAAACGGCCGGCGGGAAAAGGCGTGCAGAGACGGCGTCATGATGCGGGCGATGCTCCGTTGCGATCGGATGGGCGCGGCCGCTGGGGGCAGCCAGGGGGCGCTCGACGTGTTTGTTTCTCTTCGTGACAGGCTGGGGGCGCGGCGGGAGACCCTGACGGGCGCACGGGTCGCCGCAGGCTGACCGCCTGCTTGAGAAAAGTCCGCCATTTTTACCGGAAATCGGGGCCAGCTTCTTTCAGCCACCTGTGAAATTTGTTACTCAATATGCCTGGGGGCGATTTGCGAGGGGGGCGGCAGGCGTAGCCGGCTTGCTAAGATCGTGGCCGCCAAATTCACTCGATCCGGATACCGACGATGATGCTTGCCCGATTTGTTCCGATTATTCGCTCGGCCATTGCCGCGTTGGCGTTGATCGCGGGGGTATTTGCCCCGGCCGCGCACGCGGACACGCTGTATGGCGGCATCGCCACGGATGGCAAGCACGCCAGGATCTACTGGGCGCTGCCTGAAGACACGGGCAAAGAGGCCGAGGCGGCCGGGGTGGCCGCATGCCGGCGCGCGGGTGGCAAGGACTGCAAATCCCTGAGCTGGTTCTCGGACAGCTGCATGGTGTATGCGCGCAACCTCACGTCGAACGACTTGTTCCCCGGCAACAGCGTGTCGCCCGAAATGGCGGCCAAGAAGGCAATGCGCCGCTGCACGGCCGGCAGCCCGGACGGCAAATGCCGCCTGGCCACGCTGCCGCTGTGCGTGGGCCCGGGCTACAGCGCCGAGGACCTGCAAGCGCCCAAGACCGCCACGCCTGCCCAGCTGGAAGCGCTGTCGGCCAAGCTGAACGACCGCGAATACTGGGGCGCCATCGCCGAAACGAACACCGGCGGCCTGTCCTATGCCGATGGCTATCCCAACGAAAAGGATGCCATCAACAAGCTGCTGGAATGGGAAGAGTGCGAAGGCTGCACCAAGGTGCTGACCTACAAGGACAGCTGCGTGGGCCTGGCCTGGGCCAAGGGCAGCAAGGGCCGCGGCACCGGTTTCACGGCACTGAACCCCGATCCCAAGGCGGCGCGCGATGCCGCCCGCGACGTTTGCAGCAGCAAGACCGGCGCGCCGAACTGCGTGGCGATGGTGCGCTGCTCGGGCCGGGCGTATATCGACGGCTATGCGGGCTTCGAAGAAAAACCCAATTGAGGCCGGGCTCGCGGCATGACCGGCGCGGCAGATCGTCTGCCGCGCCTTTGCGTCAGGGCCAGACCTGAGCTGACCCGGCCCCGTCGGGCATTGCCGGCCCCGGCCGGCCCGCCTCCGCCTACTTGTCCAGCCAGGGCGCCTCTTGCCACAGCTGCTTGAACTCCGCCTCGCCCGCCGCCAGTTCGCGGGCGTAGTCGGGCGGCGCCAGATAGCGCAAGGGCGCGAACATGTCTTTCGCCTTGGCCTGGAACTCGGGGTCGTCCACACTGCGCTTGACCGCCTGCGTAAGCTTGTCGCGCACTTCGGCCGGCAAGCCCTTGGGCGCGGCCAGGCCGCGCAACGACGCCAATTCGAAGTCGTAGCCCTGTTCCTTGAACGTGGGAATGTCGGGCAGGGCGGCAGAGCGGGTCTTGCCCATCTGCCCGAGAAAGCGCAAGGGCGTGCCACCTTTCTGGTACTGCAGCGCCTCGCCCACATTGATGGCGCCGATGGTGATTTCCCCGCTTGCCAGCGCGCCGCGCACTTCGCCGGCGCCCTTGTAGGGGATGTGGCTGAGCTGCGTGGAAGAGGCCCGTTCGAATTTCAGCATGGCCAGATGGTCGTCCGAGCCGGTGCCGGTGGTGCCGACCGTGACCTTGCCCGGGTTTTGCCGCGCGTAGGCCGACAGGTCGGCCAGCGTCTTCATCGGGTTGTCGGTGCGCACGCTGAAGGCGCCCGGATCGTCGATCAGGTTGCCCAGCAGGTCAAAGCTCTGCCAGGTGAAGCCGGACTTGCGTTCGATGGGGATGGTCAGCAGGTTGGGGGTGTTGATGAAGCCGATGGTGTAGCCGTCGGGCTGGGCCCGTGCCAATTCGGTGAAGCCGATGGCGCCGCCGGCGCCGGGGCGGTTCAGCACCACGATGCGGGCGTCGTTGCCCAGGTACTTCTGCAGATAGGGCGCCAGCATGCGCGCCACCAGGTCGGTGCCGCCGCCGGGCCCATAGGACACGATCAGGTTGATGGGGCGTTCCGGGTAGCCGGCGGCCGGGACGGCGGCGGCGTACAGGCCGGCGCAAGCCAGGGCGATGGCGGCCAGCCGGCGTCGGGCCGGGCGCGTAGTGCGATGTTGCATGGTTGTCTCCTCGCGGTAGGGATCGTCGGCGGGGCGCCGCGATCTTTTTTCTAGGTCAATGCGGCAATGCGGGCGGCGGCCTTGGGCCACGCTTCAGGGTTGATCAATTGCGGTGGCCGTTCGCCGCGCAGCATCGCCAGCAGTTGCTGCGCCGACGAGCGCGCCACGTTGCGGCGGGCTTCGTGCGTGACCCCGGCGGTATGGAAGGTGGCCACGACGTTGGGCAGGGCCAGCAGCGGCGCGTCGTGCGGCGGCGGTTCGTGCTGCCAGACGTCCAGTCCGGCACCGCGCAGATGGCCGCCCTGCAAGGCAGCGCACAACGCGTTTTCGTCGTGGATGCCGCCGCGCGCGGTGGAAATGAACACGGCGCCCGGCTTCATGGCGGCAAAGGCCCGGGCATCGATCAGGCCGCGGGTGGTCGCGTCCAGCGGGCAATGCAAGGACACGACGTCGGATTGCGCCAGGAGGTCGGCCAGGCTGACGGGCTGCGCGCCGCGCTGGCGGATGGTGTCGTCGTCCAGCAGCGGGTCGTGGGCCAGCACGCGCAGGCCGAAGCCCTGGGCGATCTGCGCCACGCGGGTGCCGATCTGGCCCAGCCCCACCAGGCCGATGACGCTGCCGCGGATTTCGTGGCCCATCAGGTCCTCGCGGGAGAAGCCCGTGTCGTGACGCAGCCGTTGATCCGATTCGACGACCCGGCGCTGCACGGCCAGCAGCAGCGCGTACGTATGTTCGGCCACGGACGCGGCGTTGGCGCCGGCCTGGTTGACCACGGCGATGCCGGCCCGCGTGCAGGCTGCGACGTCGACGGTGTCGTAGCCGGCGCCGCCGGACGAGACGACCACCAGGTCGGGGCATTGGGCGATCAGCGCTTCGCCGACGAACCACTGGCGCGGCAATTCGTCCTTGGCGGCCGACACGTGATAGGCGTGGGCGGTGCGCAGGCCCGCCAGTGTGCGGGCGTCATCGCCCCGGGCGGGCAGCACCGACAGCGCGATGTCCGGGGCGGCGCCGATGATCTGGTCGAACACCGGGTCCAGCCACAGGTCCAGGCGGCACAGGCGGGCCGGGGTGACGCGCGGCGGGCTGCCGGCAGGATGCGGCGCGCTCACAGCACGCCCCGCGCCTTGAGCGTGGCATCGACCCAGCGGCGGTCGAGCGTGCCGGCTGCGATGTCCCGCAGGATGGCCGCCTCGTTCGCGGCAATCGCCCGCACCCGCTCGGCGATGGCCGGCGCCTGGTCGGGCCGGATGGCCAGCAAGCCGTCGGCGTCGCCCACCAGCAGGTCGCCGGGCAGCACGACCATGCCGTCCACGGTGATCGGCACGTTGATGGCGCCGGGGCCGTCCTTGTACGGGCCGCGGTGCGCGATGCCGCGGGCGAATATCGCCAGGTCGCCAGCGGCCAGCGTGTCGCTGTCGCGGACCGCGCCATCGATGACAAAGCCGGCCAGGCCGCGCCTGGCGGCCCAGCCCGCCATGATTTCGCCAATGATGGCGTTATGGGTGTCGCCGCCGGCATCCACCACGATCACGTCGCCGGGCTCGGCCATGTCGATGGCCTTGTGCACCATCAGGTTGTCGCCCGGCCGGGTCTGCACGGTGAAGGCCCGGCCCAGGATGCGGCGGCTGCGATGCAGGGGGCGCAGGGCGCTCGTGCCGACCGTGCGGCTCATGGCATCGCTGATGTTGGCGACCGCCAGGTCGCGGTAGGCGAGCAGCGTGTCGCGGTCGGGCCCGGGCGGGCAGTCGTGCAGGGTGAAGCCAAAGTCCGGCATGTCGCAATGTCTCCGTCAGGGATGAGTGTCAGGGGCGACTCTACCGAGCGGCTATTGCGAGATAAAGCGAATAATTTGCAGATCTATGAAACGCTTTTTGGAAAGCTTGATGGCGCACGCCGCCGTCTTGGACCTGTCCGCGCGGGGACGGGATCAATCCGGCCTGCGGCGTCAGACCAGGCCGGTGGGCGCATGGAAATCCAGGGTGGCCTGCGCCAGCGTGCGCAGCGTCTTCAACAGCGGCCGGGTGTCGTCGCGGCGCCATTGGAAGGTGTAGGGCAGCGGGCGCAGCGGCGCAAACCCCGGTAGCGGCAGCAGGTCACCGCGCGCGATCAGGATGTGCGCCCACGCCTTGGGCAGAAAGCCCAGCCCCAGGCCCTGGCACAGCAGGCCGGCGATGGCGCCCCAGCTGTTGCAGCACAGAGTGCGCCCCGGCGAGACATGCTGTTCGGTCAGCCAGTCGTCCAGCATGCGGATGGCGCCGGAGCTTTGCGGCAGGGTGATCAGCGTCTGGCCCGGCAGGTCCGCGGGGCGCAGCGCAGCCGGGTCCGCCACGGCGCGCGGCGTGGCGACCCATTCGAATTCGGCGCTGCCGATCAGGCTGGACGCGATCGAGGCGCGCGAAGACGGGCCGGCAATGACCGCGAAATCGAGTTCGCCGTCTTCCAGGCCGCGTTCGACCAGTTCGCCGACCCCGACGAAGGGTTCGACCAGCAGGTTGGGGTGGGCCTGCTGGATCACGTCGATCAAGCGCGGCATCCAGGTCAGCGAGGTCAGCTCGCCCGCCCCGAAGCGGCAGCGGCCGGAATAGGCTAGGTTGTCGCTGGCCTGCTGCATGAACTGGTCGGCGTTGCGCAGCAGGTCCTTGGCGTGCGGCACCAACTGTTCACCCAAGGCCGTCAGCGTCGCGCTGCGGGCGGTGCGGCTGAAGAGGTCCGCGCCGATCGACGCCTCGAGTTCGCCGATGCGCTTGGACAGCGACGACACCGAGATATTGAGCCGGTTGGCCGCAATGGCGAAATTCTTGCAGGTGGCGGCCCAGTAGAACGCTTCGAGCTGTTTGAGTGTCATGGGGGACGGCGGCGTAGCCGGCAAGATCGAGAGTGAACAAAAGAGTAATAAAGAATATCGATAAAGTCGCTTTATTCAAAGTTCGGTCGCGCCTATAGTCGTGCGCCATTGCCCACGACACCCGTGCGGCCCGCGATGGCCGCCCGCGCCAGGAGTCCGTCCATGTCCAGACGCTTGCGTCATCTGCTCAGCCTGCACGATTTCGAGGCGGCGGCCCGTCGCGTGCTGCCCAAGCCCCTGTTCGCCTACGTATCGGGCGCGGTGGAGGACGGCGTGTCCGAGCGCGCCAACCGTCGCGCCTTCGAGCGCTATGCGTTTCGCCCCAGGGTGCTGGTGGACGTCTCGGCATGCCGCACGCAGGCCACGGTGCTGGGCACGCGCTATGCCGCCCCGGTGGGCATCGCGCCCATGGGCATTTCGGCGTTGACGAGCTACCGCGGCGACCTGGTGCTGGCACGGGCGGCGCAGGCGGCGCAAGTGCCCTGCATCATGAGCGGCTCGTCGCTGATCCGCCTGGAGACGGTGATGAGCGAAGCGCCCGGCACCTGGTTCCAGGCCTATCTGCCCGGGGACCCGGCACAGATCGATGCCTTGATCGACCGGGTGGCGGCGGCTGGCGTCGGCACGCTGGTGCTGACGGTGGACACGCCGGTGGCCGCAAACCGCGAGAACAACGTGCGCGCCGGATTCTCGACGCCGCTGCGGCCGAGCCTGGGGCTGGCCTGGCAGGGCGCGACGCATCCCCGCTGGTTGTTCGGCACCTTCTTGCGCACGCTGTGGCGCCATGGCATGCCGCATTTCGAGAACAACTACGCCACCCGTGGCGCGCCCATCCTGTCGGCCCGCGTGCTGCGCGATTTTTCCGACCGCGGGCACCTGAACTGGGAGCATGCGGCAGCGGTGCGGCGGCGCTGGCCGGGACGCATGGTGATCAAGGGCGTGCTGCATCCCGACGATGCGCGGCGTGCCCGCGCGCTGGGCATGGACGGCGTGATCGTGTCCAACCACGGCGGCCGGCAACTGGACGGCAGCATGACGCCGCTGCAAGCCTTGCCGCAGGTGCTGGACGCCGCGGGCGGCATGGACGTCATGCTCGACAGCGGCGTGCGGCGCGGCTCGGATGTGATCAAGGCGTTGGCGCTGGGTGCGCGCTGCGTGTTCGTGGGCCGGCCATTCAATTACGCGGCGGCGGTGGCGGGACAGGCGGGGGTGGCGCATGCGATCAGCCTGCTCGTGGCCGAGGTGCGTCGCAACCTGGGGCTGCTGGGCGTGGTGGACGTGGGGGCGTTGCCGGCCGATCTGTTGGTGCCGGCCGTGCCTGACTGACCGCTACGTCGCCAGGCGGGGCGCCGTTTTCACCCGCTGCGCCGCCTGCCGGACCACCCCCTGCAACCACCCCAGCGCCGCATCTCCGGGGGCGCGGCGGCTGCACACCATGTCGATGTCGAATGGGCCGGGGTCCACCTCGGGCGGCAACGGCCGCAGGCTCAGGCCGTCGCCCGCCAGGCGCTGTGCGGCGCGACGCGCCAGCGTGGCGATCAGGTCCGTGCCTTGGACGGCGTGGGGCAGGGCAACGATGTGGGCGAAGGTGCAGGCCACCCGGCGGCGCTGGCCCAGCCGCGCCAGGCCGGCGTCGATCACGCCACGGGGCGAGCCGTCGTCGCTGGGGGTGAACAGGGCGTGGGGCAGGGCCAGGTAGCGCGCCAGGTCCAGCTTGCGGCCGCGCAGGGCTGGGTGGCGCTTGTCGGCGAGGCAGACGAAATCTTCCGTGTAGAGCGTTTCGGGCAGCATGCGCTTGGGCGGCGCCAGATGGCCGCCGATGGCCAGGTCCACCGTGCCGTTGTCCAGCTGTTCGTAGAGCGCTGTCCGGTCCAGCCGGGCCACGCGCAGGTCGATGCCAGGCGCCTCGCGCCGCAGGGCGGCGACGATGTGGGGCACGATGACGACGTCGGCATAGTCGCTGGCGGCCAGGGTGAAGCGCCGTCCGGACGCCTTGCGCGGATCGAAGCCGGGGCCTTGCGCCAGGGCCTGGCGGATGTGGTCCAGCGCGGCCGCGACGGCCGGCATCAGTGCCGTGGCCTTGGGCGTGGGCTGCATGCCGTCGGCGGTGCGCAGGAACAGTTCGTCCTGGAACAGCAGGCGCAGGCGTCCCAGCGCGCTGCTGACCGAGGGCTGCGCGCGATGGATGCGCTGGCCGGCCAGGGTGACGTTGCGCGTGTCGTAGAGGGCTTCGAAGGCGACCAGCAGGTTCAGGTCGACGGCAGATAGATTCATGTAGTCAATAGTACGAATATCAATTATCGATTTCAACAATTCAGTTCCCCGGGCCTACGATGACCGCCAGAACCCCGATGCAAGGATGCGGCCATGGCTACTGTATTGATTACCGGAATCGAACCCTTTGATGGCGAAACACTGAACCCCTCGTGGGAGGCCGTGCGGCGGCTGGATGGCACGCAGGTGGCCGGGGCCATGCTGGTGGCGCGGCAGTTGCCGTGCGTGATCGGCAAGGTGGTGGGCGTGCTGCGCCAGGCCATTGCCGAGACCCGGCCGGACGTGGTGATCTGCCTGGGCCAGGCCGGCGGCCGCAGCGACGTGTCGGTCGAGCGCGTGGCGATCAACGTGGTGGACGCGCGCATTCCCGACAATGAAGGACGCCAGCCGATCGATGAACCCGTGGTCGAGGGCGGGCCGGCGGCGTATTTCTCGACGCTGCCCATCAAGGCCATCGTGCGCGACCTGCGGGCGGCAGGCGTGCCGGCCTCGGTGTCGTCGACGGCGGGCACCTACAACTGCAATACGATTTTCTACGGCCTGGCGCACTACATCGCCACCGAGCAGCCCGCGCTGCGCGGCGGCTTCGTGCACGTGCCGTACCTGCCGGAAATGGCGGCCCGCCATCCCGGCCAGCCCAGCCTGGCGCTGGACACGCTGATCGAAGCGGTCAAGATCATGGCGGCGACGACCCTGGCGGTCCAGCGCGACATCAAGGCCGGCGGCGGCGCGCTGCATTGAGGGAGAGCGAGATGGACACCTTCAATGGCGCCGACGGGTTTGCGCTGGCCGGCGTACCGTTTCGGCATCGCCAGGTACGCGTGGACGGCCTGGGCTACCACGTGGTGGAGGGCGGGGCCGGGCCGGCGCTGATCCTGCTGGCGGGCTTTCCGCAGAGCTGGTACGCCTGGCGGCGAGTGATGCCGCTGCTGGCGCCGCACTTTCGCCTGTACGCGGTGGACCTGCCGGGCCAGGGCGATTCGGACAAGCCGCTGGACGGCTACGACACCCACACGGCGGGCGAGCGCTTGCGGGCCTTGTTCCATACGCTGGGCCTGACGCGCTATGCGCTGGCCGGTCACGATATCGGCGCCTGGATCGCCTACCCGTACGCGGCCCGCCACGCGCACGAGGTCGAACGCCTGGTGCTGCTGGACGCCAACATTCCCGGCGTGACGCTCAAGCCGGCCATCGAACTGGGGCCGGACAACTGGAAAAGCTGGCATTTCCTCTTCAACACGGTGCCCGACCTGCCCGAAGCGCTGCTGGCCGGGCGCGAGCGGGTGTTGATCGAATGGTTCTTCAGCCGCAAGACGGCGAACAAGCCGGGCGTGTTCAGCCGCGAGGACATCGACGAGTACGAACGCGTGTATCAGACGCTGGGCGGCCTGCGCGGCATGTTGGGCTATTACCGGGCGGCGCATCAGGATGCGATCCAGAACCGGGCCTTGCGCGACACGCCGCTGACGCTGCCGGTGCTGGCGCTGGGCGGCGACCAGGGCAGCGCGCCCGACCTGTACCAGGCCCTGCAGCCCCTGGCGCGCGACCTGCAGGGCGGGGTGCTGGCGGACTGCGGCCACTATCTGCCCGAAGAGCAGCCGCGGGAATTGGCGCGGCGCATGCTGGCGTTCCTGGCGTAGGCCAGCGCCCCGGCCGCAAGGCGCCCGGGCGGCATTTCGACATTGCGTATCGGTATTTGGTGGCCGCGTGGCACGCCCCTATCCTGGTTTTCACGTAGAGAACCTGGAGTTTTTCGATGGGCAGTCAACGCAGATCCGTCCTCAAGGCCGCGCTTGGCCTGGCGGCAGGCGTGGTGGTGGGCGCGGGGTTATTGAGCAACATGACGGGGGCGGCGCCGGCGCTCGGCGACGACGCCACGCGCTATCCCGCCCGGCCGGTCAAGCTGATCGTGCCGATCGCCGCGGGCGGCAGCGCCGACAAGCTGGCGCGCACGGTGGCGCAGAAGCTCAGCGAGAAGTGGGGCCAAAGCGTGGTGGTCGAGAACCAGCCGGGCGCCAGCAGCGCGATCGGCAACGCGGCCGTGGCGCACGCGCGCGGCGACGGCTATACGCTGCTGCTGGGCGGCGATGCCTTGTCGCTCAACGCATTGCAACCCGGCAAGCAGAACTATGACCCCGTGCGTGATCTGCAGGGCGTGACCAAGGCCGTCGTCAACCCGCAACTGCTGGTGGTGCGCCCGGGGCTGGGCGTGAAGACCTTCCAGGAGTTCGTGGCGCTGGTGCGCCAGCGGCCCGGCGAGATTTCGCTGGCGCTGCCCGGCGGCAACGGCAGCCTGCAACACCTGGCGGTGGAACTGCTGAACGAGCGCATCGGCGCCAGGACCAACCAGATTCCCTATCCCGGCGGCGGCCCGGCCACGCTGGACGTGCTGGGCGGGCACGTGGACGCGATGCTGATCACGCTGGCCGCGGCCACCGAGAATGTGCGCTCGGGCAAGCTGGTGGCGCTGGCGGTGACCACGCCTTACCGGTCCAAGGCACTGCCCGACGTGCCGACCATCCAGGAATCGGGGCTGGCGGATTACGCGGTGGAAAGCTGGCAGGGCTTTGTGGTGCCGGCCTCCACGCCCAAGCCGCTGGTGGATCGCATTCATCGTGACGTCGTCGCGGTGCTGCGCGAGCCGGAGACGGCCGCCTTGCTGGAAAACCTGGGGTTTGCGATTGCGGCGAGCACGCCCGAGGCCGTCGACCAGACCGTGCGCGACGACATCGCGACCTACCGCCGCATCATCGCGACGGCCGACGTCAAGCTCGACTGAGCCAGGGATGGGCGCGCCGTCCGGGAGCGCGACCCGGGGCGCGCCAGCGGTTTCATATCCATATCTGAAAGTCTTCTTTGTGTTGAGCGCCGCGGCCCCGCAGCATAGAACTTCGTTCAATGCATACGGCACAACAACATGAAGACTCGCAATACCCCCGGCCTGTTCCTGCGTACGGCCGTTGCCCTGGCCCTGGCGGCCGGCGCTGCCGCCGCCCACGCGGACGCCACCCTGGACAAGATCAAGGAACGCGGCACCGTCACCATCGGCGTACTGGCCAATGGCGGTGTGTTCGGTTCGATCGATCCGAAGACCCAGGAACTGGTGGGCTGGAATCCCGACCTGGCGCGCGAGCTGGCCAAGGGCCTGGGCGTGAAGGCCGAGCTGGTGCAGGTGCAGACCGCCACCCGCACGCAATTCCTGATCTCGGGCAAGGTCGACCTGCTGATCGCGTCGATGGAACTGAATCCCGAACGCGCCGAGATCCTGGGCTATGCGCCCACGCCGTTCTTCCGGGTCGGCGGCGCGGCCGCCACCCGCCGCGACAGCGGCATCGCCAAGTGGGAAGACCTGCGCGGCAAGCCCGTCTGCGTGTCGCAAGGCAGCAGCTTTGCGCGCCCCTTGCAAGCCGATTACGGCGCGGTGGTCAAGGGCTACAAGAGCTCGTCGGACTCGCTGCTGGCGCTGCGCGGCGGCCAGTGCGTGGCGGCGGTGCACGATTCGACGCTGATCCATCCGCTGTTGCGCAACAACCCTGAATGGTCCGCCTACCACGCGCCCATCGCCACGGAAGTGCTGCCGGCCAACTCGGTGGTCTGGACCCGCAAGGGCGAGGCCGACACGATTGCCGCGGTCGACAAGGTGATCCAGGGCTGGCACCGCACGGGTTGGCTGATCGCCACCGAGAAACGCCTGGACATCCAGCCGGCGCAGCCGCTGCTGCAAGAGCTGCATGACAAGTACAAGCAGGGCAGCTGAGCCCGGCGAACGCCAAGCACGTGTTGGATAAGACGATGACCAAGCAAGCAATGAAGTGGGCCGCCGCCTTGGCGCTGGCGGCCCTGGCGACAACGGCGGCGCACGCCGACGCGACGCTGGACCGCGTCAAGCAGCGCGGCAGGCTGGTGGTGGGCGTGGACGGCGCCAGCCCGCCGTTCGGCCTGCTGGACCCGGCCACCGGCAAGGTGGGGGGCTTTCAGACCGAACTGGGCCGCGATATCGCCCGGCGGCTGGGCGTGGCACTGGAAACGGTGCCCGTGACCGCGGCGACGCGGGTGCAGTTCCTGCAGGCGGGCAAGGTGGACCTGCTGATTGCCAACATCCAGTGGACCCAGGAACGCAGCGAGATCCTGAGCTACGCGCCCACGCCCTACAACCTGGTGGGCGGCGCGGCGATGGTGTCCAAGCGCAGCGGCATCAAGCGCTGGGAAGACCTGAAGGGCAAGGTGGCGTGCGTGTCGCAAGGCAGCAATTTCGCCAAGCCGCTGCAGGATACCTACGGCGCCGTGGTGAAGGGCCTGCGCAACATTCCGGAATCGCTCCTGGCGCTCAAGGGGGGCAGCTGCGATGCGTCGGTACACATCCAGCCGGCGCTGTACGAGACGCTGCATGGCCCCAACGGCAAGGAATGGGACGGCTTCGAGCTGGCCACGTCCGACCAGCTGATTCCGTCGCCGACGGTCATCTGGACGCGCCGCAACGAAGCCGATACGCGCGCCTTCGTCGATGGCGTGATCCGCGACTGGCACACGTCCGGCTTGCTGGTGCGAGAGGCCGAGAAATTCGGCGTGCCCGCCGACTACCTGAAACAGGCCCTGGCCGACGCCCAGGCCGGCAAGTTCGACAGCGCGCCGCCCGAGGCGCAGGCCAAGCCATGATCCCGATGTCGTTTCGAAAGGTGCTGCCATGACTGAATCCCTGTTTCCCGGCGTGCTGTCGCGCCGCGCCCGCGGTGTGGAACTGTCGCCCATCGCCGCAGCCGGTGCGCGCGCCGCGCGGCTGGCGGCCGAGGGCCGCTCGATTGTCGTGCTGACGTCGGGCGAACCGGACTTTGATACGCCCCAGGCCATCAAGGACGCCGCCGCGGCGGCGCTGGCCCAGGGCCAGACCAAGTACACGCCCACCGCCGGCACGGCGGCGCTGCGCCGCGCGGTGGCCGACGACTATCGCCAGCGTCATGGCCTGGACGTGCAGGCCGGCCACGTCATCATCTCCAACGGCGGCAAGCAGGTGATCTACCTGGCCCTGGCCGCCACGCTGGACGACGGCGACGAAGTGGTCGTGCCGACGCCGTACTGGCCGACCTTCCTGGATTCGGTGCGGGTCAATGGCGGCACGCCGGTGCTGGCGCCCACGGCCGAGGCCAACGGCTTCAAGCTCACGCCGGGTGGCCTGCGCCAGGCGCTGACGCCGCGCACCAAGTGGCTGATCCTGAATTCGCCCGGCAATCCCTCGGGCGCCGTCTATAGCCACGACGAGCTGGCGGCGTTGGCCGCTGTGCTGCGCGAGCATCCGTCGGTGCTGGTGCTGTGGGACGAGATGTACGAGGAGATCTGGTTTGGCGAGCCGCCGACGCATCTGCTGCGCGTGGCGCCCGACCTGACCGGCCGCACGCTGGCGGTCAACGGCGTGTCCAAGGCCTACGCCATGACCGGCTGGCGCATCGGCTGGGGCGTGGGGCCGGCGGCGTTGATCGGCGTGCTGGAAGCCGTGCAGTCGCAGGTGTCGTCCGGACCCAGTTCGCTGGGCCAGGCGGCGGCGCTGGCCGCCTTGCAGGGCGTGGCGGACGATTTTGTCGAGACGGCGCGGCAGGCGTATGCGCGCCGGGCCCGCGTGGTGGTGGACGGCCTGGGCGCCGTGCCGGGGCTGCGCGTGGCCGTGCCGCAGGGCTCGTTCTTTGCCTGGATCGGCGTGGCCGGGCTGATCGGCCTGGCACGGCCGGATGGTCGCGTCATCGCCGATGACGGCGACGTGGTCGATTGGCTGCTCGACGCCGAAGGCGTGGCGGTGGTGCGCGGCGCGGCCTATGGCTTGTCGCCTTATCTGCGCCTGTCGTTCGCCGCCTCGGATGCCAAGTTGCAGGAAGCGGTGGTGCGCATCGGCCGCGCGGTCGCGGCGCTGCGGCCGGCCGGGACGCTGGAGGCCGCTGCATGATCGAACAGGTGCTGCAGGCCTGGGTGCATTTCTTCAAGCCCCTGGGCCTGAACTACAGCTTCGTGCTGGACCCCGGCGAACTGGCTGCGTTCGGCCATGGCCTGCTGGTGACGGTGCAGCTGTGCCTCTGGACCATTCCCGTCAGCCTCGCGTTCGGCGTGCTGATCGCCGCCGGGCTGACCAGTGGCCGGGCCTGGCTGTCGCGGCCCTTGCAGGCGTTTGTGGAACTGACCCGCAACACGCCCACGCTGGTGCAGCTGTACTGCGCCTTCCTGGTGCTGAACATGCTGATCACGCAGAAGCTGGGCGGCGGCAGCCCGGTCACGCCGTTCATGTGGGTGGTGATCGTGGTCGCGCTGCACAAGGGCGTCTTCCACGCCGAGGCGCTGCGCGCGGGGATCGAAGCGGTGCCGTCCGTGACGCTGGAGGCCGCGCGGTCGCTGGCGTTCTCGCGGCGCCAGATCCTGGCGCAGGTGCAGTTGCCGCTGGCGCTGCGCTTTGCCTTGCCGGCGCTGGTCAACAACCTGGTGGACCTGGTGAAGATGACCGCGATTGCATCGGCCATCGCGGTGGGCGACGTGACGTATGAATCGATCATGATCTGGTCGCACCGCGACAACGTGCTGGAACTGCTGCTTCTGATCCTGCTGTACTTCGGCCTGCTGACCTGGCTGGTGAGCGTGGGCGGACGCTGGCTGGAAACCCGCTTGAGGATGCCCGGCTATGGCCAATGATCTGGCATTGAATGCGCAGGCGTCCCGCCGCGCGGGTGGTTTCGGGCCGGGCGCGGTGCTGCGCGATCCGTGGTTCGTGCTGCTCTTGTCGCTGGTTGCGCTGGGCGCCGGGTGGGCGCTGACGGGCACCACGCCCGCCGCGGTGCGATTTTTGTGGCAATGGTCGCCGGCGCTGCTGCGCGGCCTGGGCATGAACGTGCAGATCAGCGTGCTGGCGATGGCGCTGGGGACCGCGTTGGGCCTGGTGATCGGCGCGCTGTCGCTGTCGCCGTCGGCACTGCTGCGGCGCCTGACGCGCGTCTACGTGCTGGCGTTTCGCAACGCACCGATCCTGGTGCTGGTGTATTTCACCACCTACGTGTTCCCGTTCGAGCTGAACCTGGGGCGCTGGAACCTGCCGTTTCCCGATTGGATCAAGGTGGTGATCGGCCTGGGCCTGCCGGCCAGCGCCAACGTGGCCGAGATCTTTCGCGGGGCGATCCAGTCGATTCCCGAGGCCCAATGGGAAGCGGCGCAGTCGCTGGCGTTTCGCCGCACCCAGGTGCTGCGCATGATCGTGCTGCCGCAGTGCGTGCGGCGCATGCTGCCGTCGTGGATGAACCTGTACGCCAGCATCACCATGAGCACCTCGCTGGCCTCGCTGGTGGGGGTGCACGACCTGGTCGACACGGCCACCGTGGCCAGCAATACCGTGGCGCGCAGCGATTTCACCGTGCTGGTCTATTTCACGCTATTGGCGCTGTTTTTCGCCTATTGCTATCCCATCTCGCGCTGGACGCGCTATCTGGAGCGACGCTATGCGCACCACTGACACCGGCGCGCGCGCCGCCGCCGACACCCCGCTGGTCCGCTTGCGGGACGTCCACCTGGCCTTTGGCCAGACCGAGGTCCTGAAGGGCATCGACGTCGAGGTGCGGGCGGGCAACGCCGTTTCCATCATTGGCCCGTCAGGCTCGGGCAAGTCCACCATCCTGCGCTGCATCACCGGTCTGCTGCGTCCGCAACGCGGCGAAATCGAGGTGGGCGGGGTGCGGGTGGACGCCCTGAAATCCGAAAGCGAACTGATCGCGCTGCGCAAGCGGGTCGGTTTCGTGTTCCAGCAATACAACCTGTTCCCGCACCTGAGCGTGCTGGAAAACCTGGTGATCTCGCCCATCAAGGTCAACGGCCAGCCACGGGCCCAGGCACAGGCGCTGGCGCGCGAACTGCTCGCCAAGGTGCGCATGGACCACAAGGAAAACGCCTATCCCGGCGAACTGTCGGGCGGCCAGCAGCAGCGCGTGGCGATCGCCCGGGCGCTGGCGCTGCGGCCCGAGCTGATCCTGTTCGACGAGGTGACCTCGGCGCTGGACCCGGAAATGGTGGGCGAGGTGCTGACCGTGATCCGCGACCTGGTCAACGACGGCCTGACCTGCGTGCTGGTGACGCACGAGATGCGCTTTGCGCAGGAAGTCAGCGACACGGTCTATTTCACCGAGGCCGGCCGCATCGTGGAACACGGCCCGCCGGCCCGCATCTTCAGCCATCCCGACAGCGAACGCACCCGCGCGTTCCTGCAACGGACGTCGGCCGAGCCGCCTGCACGGCGCGGGCAGCCCGACCCGATCGACGCCTACCTGACCTTTGATCCGCTGCGTCTTGCAGTGTGACCTTTTTTTTCCGACCTTCCGGAGAACCGCCATGACCACCGAGACTTCCGTTTCCCAAGAACGCCGCCGCCAGGTGCAGGATGCCCTGGCCGACATCCGCGGCCTGCTGGCCGCCGCGCCGCTGACCCGTGACCTGCTGACCCGCGTGACCGAACGCCTGGAACAGTTGGCCGAGCAGCGCGCGCTGTTTCCCGCGACCGACTTCCCGCCGCCCGCGCCGGGGCAGGGCGTGGGCGCGTCCACCCGCTATCGCCTGAACCCGGACGACGGCGCAGGCGAACCGGCGCTCTACCTGAATTCGATCAACCCGGGCAAGACCACCTTGCCGCACAACCACACCACCTGGGCGGCGATCGTGGCGCTGTCGGGGCAGGAACTGAACCGCGTCTATCGCCGCAGCGACGATGGCTCGCAGGCCGGCCGCGCCACGCTGGAACAGGTGCGTGAGGTGGTGGTGCAGCCCGGCCAGCCGGTGTCGTTCCTGCCGGATGACATCCACAGCATCCACGTGACCGGCGACGAACCGACGCTGCACTTTCACCTGTATGGCCAGCCGCTGGAGACCCTGTCGGGCCGCATCGGCATCGACCTGGCCACCGGCGAAATCGTGAACTACAACGCCACCCAGATGAAGCCCGGCCAGGAGCAGCGCGCATGAGCGGCCTGGACCAAGCCCATGTGCAGACCCGCCTGGTGCACACTGGCAGCCCCGATCTGCACGCCGGGGCGGGCCCGGTGAACGTGCCGGTGGTGCGCACCAGCACCGTGCGCTTTGCCGACACCGCCACGCATGCGGCGCTGAACGGCCAGCGCGCGGCCGGCGAGCGTGTCGCCACCTATGGCCGCCATGGCCTGGATACCCACCAGGCCCTGGAAGCCGCGGTGGCGTCGCTGGAAGGCGGCTATCGCAGCATCCTGGCGCCGTCGGGCCTGTCGGCGATCGTGCTGGTGCTGCTGGCCACGCTGGCGCCGGGCGAGCACGCGCTGGTGTCGGACAGCGTCTATTCGCCGGTGCGGCGCGTCGACAAGGCGCTGCTGCAGCGCTATGGCATCGAAGTTGAATATTTCTCGCCAGGCAAGGACGACCTGGACACGCTGATTCGCCCCGCCACGCGCCTCCTGTACCTGGAATCGCCCAGTTCGCTGCTGTACGAGGTGCTGGACCTGCCGGCCCTGGCCGCCACCGCGCGCCGCCACGGCGTGCTGGTCGCCACCGACAACACCTGGAGCGGCGGGCTGTACTACCAGCCGCTGGCGCTGGGCGCGCACATCTCCATCCAGGCGGCCACCAAGTACCTGGCCGGCCATTCGGACGTGATGATGGGCGTGGTGACGGTCGACAGCGCCGAACTCGCGCAGCGCATCGGCGCCACCTGCGACGCGCTGGGCCTGGCGGTGGGCGCGGACGATGCCTACCTGACGCTGCGCGGCATCCGCACGCTGGACGTGCGCCTGGCGCGCCACCACCAGAACGCGCTGGGCGTGGCCGAATACCTGTCGCGCCATGCTGACGTGGCGCGGGTGTTCTACCCGGCGCTGCCCGGCGACCCCGGCCACGCACTGTGGCAACGAGATTTCAGCGGCGCCAGCGGCCTGGTGTCGTTTGCGTTTCCGGCAGGGCAGCCGGGCGCGGCGGCGCGCTTCATCGATGCGCTGCGCTACTTCTCGATCGGCGCCTCGTGGGGCGGCTACGAAAGCCTGGCGCTGCAAGCCGCGCCCGAGCGCCTGGCCGAGCACAGCGTCTGGGAAGGGACGGGCGAAGTGGTGCGCCTGCACATCGGCCTGGAGCATCCGCTGGACCTGGTGGGCGACCTGGACCGGGCCTTTGGCGTGGTCCGCGAGAGCCTGCGCCGCAGTGCCTGACGCATATGCAAATGACTCCGTGTCTTAAGGGTTTCTGATTATGTAGAAGCAATTACAACCTCTTTGTCCGGTTGTACCCCCGGGTACTAGAATTTGCCTTGTTCCACGGTTGGCGGCAGGGCATGTCTACTATTTCATCCATCGGTTCGGTACAGCTTTCCTTTGTGGCGCGGCGGCTGGACGCGGTACGCGAGTTCTACCGCGGCGCCATCGGGCTGGACGAAGTGCCCGCCCCGGGCGGGCAGCTGCTGTTCACCCTGGGCGACGCGACCCTGTCGCTGTCGCCGGTGGCCGAGGTCAGCCGCGAGGTCAAGCCCGACTACCTGGCCATCAAGACCCGCGCCTACGACGACATCCTGCTGCGCCTGCGCAAGGCGGGCTATCACCCTGTCTGTTCGCTGCCTGACGCCGGCCAGCGCGTCATGTACGTCAAAGACCCCTCCGGCAATCAACTGGCCTTTCTCGGCTAGGGCCGGGCAAGGCTTCTTGTGCCCTCTACAGGCCCAGCGACTCCATGAACTTCCAGCAATTGCGTTCCGTGCGCGAAACGGTACGCCGTGATTTCAACCTGACCGACGTGTCGGAAAGCCTGCATACCTCGCAGCCCGGCGTCAGCCGCCAGATCCGCGAACTGGAAGAAGAGGTGGGCGTCGACATCTTCGTGCGCTCGGGCAAGCGCCTGATCGGCCTGACCCCGCCCGGCGAACTGATCCTGCCGCTGGTCGAGCAGATCCTGCAATGCGCCGACAACATCCGCCACGCGGGCGCGGAATACGCCGACAGTCGCACGGGCGTGCTGTCCATTGCCGCCACCCATTCGCAGGCGCGCTACGCCTTGCCGCCGGTCATCAAGGAATTTCGCCAGCGCTACCCCGAGGTGGTGCTGCACCTGCACCAGGGCTCGCCCAAGCAGGTGTCCGAAATGCTGCTGGAAGGCGAGGCCGACATCGGCGTGGCGACCGAAGCGGTGGCCGATTATCCGGGCCTGCTCAACCTGCCGTGCTACCGCTGGAGCCACAGCATCATCGTGCCCAAGGGCCATCCGCTCAGCGCGCACGAGGGCGGCATCAGCCTGTCGCAGCTGTCGCGCTATCCCATCATTACGTACGGACGCGGCTACACGGGGCGGGCGCACATCGACGAGGCCTTCGCGCGGGCCGGCATCACCCCGGACATCGTCATGACCGCGATGGACGCCGACGTGATCAAGACCTATGTCGAACTGGAGCTGGGCGTGGGCATCGTGGCCGCCGTGGCCTGGGACGCCGAGCGCGACACCCGCCTGTGCGCCATCGACGCCCGCCATCTGTTCGAGATCAACCTGACCCGGCTGGCCATCCGCCGCGGCGCCTGGCTGCGCGGCTACGCCTTTCACTTCATCGAGATGTTCGTGCCGACGCTGACTCGGGAGGTCGTGGACCAGGCGCTCAAAGGCGAGGCTTGAGCGGGAAGGCCGTGCGCGGTTCGCATATCCATAGACGCATTTCTACGTTGTCCGCGCCGTAGCGCGGACGTAGGCTGGTCCGGTTCTTCAACCTAGGAATTCCGGGCCATCCCATGAGCACCTCTTCGCACGCGGCCACCGCCGCCACCCCAGCTTCCCACGACAGCGCACGCGCCCAGGCCGTGCGCGACTTCATCGCCCAGGTCAAGGCCGTGGCGCCGGATCCGCGCCAGGCCACGCCCGACCAGCTGGCCCGCGTGGCCACGTTGCTCGAAGCCCTGGGCCGCCGCCGCGAACTGTTTTCCGCCGACGCCTTCGCCGTGGTGCCGGGCCGCCCCACGTCGATCTACCGCCTGGCCGAAGACGTGGACGGCGGCTATGCGCTCTACCTGTCGCTGGGCGAAGCGGGCAAGGCCCAACCGCCGCACGACCACACCACCTGGGCCATCATCGCCGGCGTATCCGGCAACGAGCGCAACGAGGTCTACGCCCGCAGCGCCGGCGCCGAACCCGGCCGCGACGTGCTCACGCACGTGCGCCGCGTGGACGTGGGCCCCGGCAACTCCATCGTGCTGGGGCCGAACGACGTGCACACCATCGAACTGGTCGGCGACGCGCCCGGCGCGCACCTGCACTTCTACGGGCTGGCGCTGGACCGGCTGCACGGCCGCGTCGTGTTCGAAAGCACCGCGGGCGGTTCGTACCGCACGTTTTCGCCGCCCGCCGCCATCTATCACGCCCGCCTGTCGGCAGCCGGCCTGCAAGCCGAACTGCGCGGCGAAGCCGAGATCGCGGTGCTGGACGTGCGCGAGGCCGGCCGCTACGCCCGCCGCCACCTGCTGTACGCCGTGCCCGCGCCGCTGTGGCGCCTGGAAGTGCTGGCCGACCGCCTGGTGCCGCGCCGCGACACCCGCATCGTGCTGGTCGACGACGACGAAACCCTGGCGCACCAGGCCGCCGCCAAGCTGACGCGACTGGGCTGGACCGACATCTCGGTGCTGGCCGGCGGCACCGACGGCTGGGAACAGGAAGGGCGCGAACTGTTCTCGGGCACCAACGTGCCCAGCAAGGCGTTCGGCGAGGTCATCGAACACGAGAAGCACACGCCGTGGATCGACGTCGATGAACTGCACGAGCGCGTGGCCCGCGGCGACGACATCGTGGTGGTCGACAGCCGCACGCCCGAGGAATTCCACAACTTCACGCTGCCGTTCTCGCACAGCCTGCCGGGCGCCGAACTGGTCTACCGCATCCGCGAACTGGCGCCGGACCCCAAGACCTTCGTGGTGGTCAACTGTGCTGGCCGTACGCGCAGCATCGTCGGCGCCCAGACGCTGATCGACGCCGGCATTCCCAACCGCGTGGCCTCGCTGCGCAACGGCACCATGGAATGGCTGCTGTCCGGCCGCGAGCTGGCCTATGGCCGCCAGGCGGCGTTGCCGGAACCGTCGGCCGAGAGCATCGCCGCCGCCCGCGAGCAGGCCCGCGACGTGGCGCAGCGCGCCGGCATCGGCTACATCGACGCGGCCACGCTGCAAGCCTTCGAGGCCGACCAGTCGTCGCGCACGTTGTACAAGTTCGACGTCCGGACCCGCGAAGAATACGAAACCGGCCACCTGCCGGGCTGGCGCTGGGCGCCCGGCGGCCAATTGGTGCAGGCCACCGACGAATACCTGGCTACGCGCCGCGCCCGCGTGGTGCTGGCGGACTGGGACGGTGTGCGGGCGCAGACCACCGGCGCCTGGCTGGCGCAATTGGGCGCGGTCGAGGTCTACCTGTATCAGCCGCCGGTCCTGGCCGCCCTGGAACGCGGCGCGGAAACGCGCCGGGTGCTGCGCCACCGTCCCGACGCACCGGCCCTGCGTGCCCAGGCCTTGCAAGCCGCGCTCGACGCCGGCGAGGTCGATGTGTTCGACGTGGAATCGCGCCTGGCCTACGAACGCGGCCACGTGCCCGGCGCCCGCTACGCCGCGCCCGACCGCCTGCATGAGTTCCTGCCGACCGACCCGCAACGCGCCCTCGTGCTGACGTCCCCCGACGGCGTGCTGGCCAGCGTGGTGGCGGCCGAGCTGGCCTGGCGCACCGGCCGGCCCGTACGCTATCTGCTGGGCGGCACCCGCGCCTGGCAGGCCCAGGGCCTGCCGCTGGCCCAGGGCGCCGACGGCGTGCTGACCGGCGACGATGACCAGAGCATCAGCCCCTACCTGTTCGACGACCTGTCGGCCCGAGACCAGGGCTTTCGCGAGTATCTGGATTGGGAACTGGGCCTGGTGGCGCAACTGGAACGCGACGGCAGCGCAGACATCCGGCTGATCGCCGCAGGTTGACGGGCAGGAACCATGGCACCCCTCTGCCAGTAATCAGGATATGCCTACAAAGTTGTTCCTGACTGTAAGCTGAACACATATTCTCCGGATTCCCAGGCCTGTTCGCGCCTGCTTCCGGAGAACATGATGACCCTATCCAAACTGCTGGCGGCCGCCTTCGCCGCGCTGGCCAGCCTGATGGCGTTTCCCGCCACGGCGCAGCACGCCAAGTTCCTGGTCACCACCGAGTGGCTGGAAAAGAACCTGAACGACCCCAAGGTGCGCGTGGTCGAAGTCAGCGTCAACCCCGGCCTGTTCGAACGCGGCCACATCCCCGGCGCCAGCAACGTGAACTGGCACACCGACCTGGTCGACACCGTCAACCGCGACATCGCCCCGCCCAGGCAATTCCAGGCGCTGCTCGAACGCACCGGCATCAACACCGACACCACCACCGTGCTGTACGGCGACAACAACAACTGGTTCGCCGCCTGGGGCGCCTGGATCTTCGATATCTACGGTATCGACAACGTCAAGATCCTGGACGGCGGCCGCAAGAAGTGGGAAGCCGAAGGCCGCCCGCTGTCCAACAGCGCCAAGGCCCAGGCCGCCGGCAACGCCCGCATCAAGGACGCCAACCCCGCGCTGCGCGCCCACCTGCAGGACGTGCTGGCCGTGGCCCGCAAGGACAAGCCGGGCGTGCTGGTCGACATCCGCTCCGCCGACGAATACAACGGCAAGATCTTCGCGCCCAATGGCGTGCCCGAACTGGCGGTCCGCGCCGGCCACGTGCCCGGCGCCGTGAACGTCACCTGGAGCAAGCTGGTCGCCGAAGACGGCACCTTCAAGTCCGCCGACGAGCTGCACGCCATCTACCAGGCCGCGGGCGTGGACGGCAGCAAGCCCATCATCACCTACTGCCGCATCGGCGAACGCTCCAGCCATTCCTGGTTCGCGCTGCGCAAGCTGCTGGGTTACGACGTACGCAACTACGACGGCTCGTGGACGGAATACGGCAACAGCGTCGGCTCGCCGATCAGCAATCCGTCCGGCACGGTGTGGGGCAAGACGTAAGGTGAGCGTTCCGGGATACTCCGCGCCGCGGGAGACGGCGGCGCAGCATGATGCCGTGCCGTCGGCCCATGCGGCCCTGCGCTACACGGCCGCCGCCACGCTGTTGGCGGCGGTGTTTCTCGCCGCCTGGCAGCTCGCACCGCTGCCCGACGGCGGCCGCAACCTGTCCTTGTCGCTGCTGCTGGGCGCAGCGTTCGGCATCGTCCTGCAACGCTCGCGCTTCTGCTTCTACTGCATCGCCCGCGACGCCATCGAACGCCGCGACCCACGCGGCGCCTACGCGGTACTGATCGCGCTGGCGGTCGGCACGCTGGGCTACCACGCCGTGTTCGGCGCCTTTCTGCCCATCCCCACCCCCGACCGTCTGCCCCCCGGCGCCCACATCGGCCCGATCAGCCTGGCGCTGGTCGCCGGCGCCTTCGTGTTCGGCCTGGGCATGCGCCTATCGGGTTCGTGCATCAGTGCGCACTTGTACCGCCTGGGCGAAGGCGCGCTGGCATCCCCATTCGCCCTGTTGGGCGCAGCGCTGGGCTTCACCCTGGGCTTTGCGACCTGGAACACGCTCTACCTGTCGATGATCCAGGAAGCCCCGATCATCTGGCTGCCCAGGCACTTGGGATACGGCGGCACGGCGCTGCTGCAATGCGTAGTGCTGGCACTGTTGGCGTTGGCGCTGAGCAGGCTGGGCCGCGCAGGGCAGGGGACGACGGCACGGATTCCACCGACGTCTAACGACTCCGCGGCGCTGTCGGTGGACGCCCAACCCGGCAATGGGGCGTTGCCCAAAAGCGGCACCGTGCCACTCTGGCGCACCGTGCTGGAAGACCGCTGGTCGCCCGCCATCGGCGGCCTGCTGGTGGCGTTCATCGGCGTGATCGCCTACCTGCGCATCGCCCCGTTGGGTGTGACAGCGGAACTTGGCAGCGTGGCCCGCACCACGGCATCCGCCGCCGGTTGGCTGCCTTCCCGGCTCGAAGGCCTGGATACCTTCGCCGGTTGCGCCACGGCAGTCAAACAAGCCCTGCTATCGAACAACGGGGCATTCGTATTGGCTCTGATCATCGGTGCATGGGCATCCGCGTTGGCGGCCGGCGCGTTTCGGCCGAAGTTGCCTGGTTGGCGAGAGGTGGCGCGTAACTTTACTGGTGGCGTCTTGATGGGGTGGGGCGGGATGACAGCATTGGGGTGTACCGTCGGGACATTGCTGTCGGGGGTGATGGCGGGTGCGCTGTCAGGTTGGATCTTCGGTGTGGCGTGCGTGGCGGGCATCTGGGTGGCGTTGAAGTTGCGGCCTACTCGGTGATGGTTTGTCGCTGGTTATCGTGAATCGTGGCGTTATCTCTTCGTAGGTCGCCCCTCGCGGCGGCGGCATGCGGGGCGGGCGCCCACGATTGCGGTCCGGCGCGCGGGCGCCGGACTGCCCCTTCGTCATCCTCGTACGCCTTCGGCTCCCTACGGATTCCCTCGGGCGCATCGAGGTTGCCCGCCCCGCATGCCGCCGCCGCGAGGGGCTACGTGCGTCTTGGTTTGTCGCGTTGCTAGACCCGTGGTCAGGGCATGAAATCTACAGGGCCGCCAAGCCGCGGCCGCGCGGGCGGCCACGTTTGGCATTGCGGCGTTGGAAAGTGTGGCAGGGACGCTGCGCGCTTGTGGAGAAGAGAGAAAGACGAGTCGCGGCGTTTGCTCGCCACCACCACTGGCAAGAGCACTTTTCTTGGCCAGCGCGCAGCGTCATCGTCACGACGCCCAACCACCGCGTAAGTCAGGCGGGGCCGCCCGCGCGGCCCCAACTGACGGGCCCCGCAAGTCTGGCCGCATTAATTCGCTCTAGCAGCGCCGCGAACCCGTTGAAATGTAGCTTGGGGCGCAGGCCATGCGGGGGACGGGCAACCTCGATGCGCCCGAGGGAATCTGAAGATACCGTCTTGGCCGTCAAGTAGAAAAAGCGTAATCAGGCCTGTAAGGCTGCCGCGTCTTGAGCACGCCGAAGCACAGATGCACCACTTTTCGCATGCAGGCGCCCAGGGCCGACATCTTGCTCTTGCCCGCGGCCAGCAGTCGTTGATACAACGCCCGCACATGGGGGTTGTGCTTGGACGCAACGACGCCAGCCATGTATGCCAACGCCCGTACGTCCGCAGGACCGGCCTTGGACATGCGGCTACGGCCGCGCAGCGACGTGCCAGACTGTCTCTGCACCGGCACCAAGCCCAGATACGCCGCCAGATCCTCTGCACACTTGAAGTGGTGGGTATGCATCACCCGCAGCATGGTTCTGGTCATTTTCGGCCCCACCCCGGGTATGGTCGCCAACAACCTGGCGTCTTCCTTCAAGTCAGGATGCCGGTCGATATGGTCGTCGATGGCCTTCTCCAGGCGAGCGATCTCCTTGCCGTAAAAGCTCAGCGTGTCGCTGATCGAACGTTCCACCAGCTCCGAGGGCGAGCTGGCCTCGATCTTCTCCTGGCGGTTCATCGTGCGCAGCCGATCCTTGGACAACGCTTCCAGTTGGGTAATCAAGGCACGCAGCTCGCGCACATGGGCCGGCGGGGGCTGCCAGACGGGCGGCTTCATCGCCACGCCATAACGGGCCAACACCACGCTATCGAGTGCGTCGGTCTTGGACCGCATCGCCAACGCCCGACTGAAGTCGTGCACGTTGGCCGGGTTGGCCACCGACACCGTCAGCCCGCCATCATGCAGCGTCGTCGCGGCTTGCTCGTGATAGGGCCCTGTGGCTTCCAACACGGCGTGAACCTGGTCAGCCGCGGCGCCATGCTTGGCGCACCACCGGACTAGGTCGTGCACCCCGTCCCGGCTATTAGGGACAACCTTGCTTTTGCGCTTGTCGTTCTCTGGATCCAGCAGCAACGTGCAGTCCAGCTTCAGCTTGGAGACATCAATACCCAGATAGATCATCGTCATACCCTCCATACAAAGAAAGTATGCCAACTGCGCCCACTTACCTTGTGCATGCAGGGTCAAGCCCTAGGCTACCGTCCAGTGTCCGCGATGGCGTCAGAGGTGAGAGACAGGGGTTTAGTCTTCAGAACAGGGTCAGGCACCTAAGGGAGCCGCAGAAACTCACCTGTCTCTCGTGGAATGGTAGCTAACCATCCCAGGGCTCAAGATACAAGGGAGCCGAAGGCGGACGACGATGACGAAGGGGAAGTCCGGCGCCCGCGCGCCGGACCGCAATCGTGGGCGCCCGTCCCCCGCATGGCCTGCGCCCCAAGCGGCCCTACGAAGCACGACCTATGCAGGCTTCAAACGACCTGTCTAGAATCTATCCAAGCCCCAACAACCCCTCACACAACCGCGGCGACTTCATCTTCTGCAGCCACCACTTCAACGCCTCCCCAGGCGCCTCGGCCCGCCATGCATACGCCACGTGTTCCGTCAGCGACATGCCTTCGTCCGTTTCGCACACCACCAGCACCCCTTGCGACAGGTAAGGCGCCGCCAGCGTCAGGGGAAGATAGCCGCATCCCAGCCCGCGGATCTGCGCTTCGATCTTGGCCTGCATCGTCGGCATCACCAGCGTCGGCTGTTCCGCCAGGATGCCGCGCGACTGCGGCGGGAGATTGCGTGACGTGTCTGCTACCACCACCGCGCAATAGCGCGTGATGTCCGCGCGGCTCAGCGGTTGCGGGGCCGATGCCAGCGGGTGGTGCGCCGCCACGCAGAACGCGAACTGGGCCTGGCCCATTGCCTGGGATCGGTACGGGCCGGTCGGTTCGCCCGCCGCGCCGGCGCCGATCACCAGATCTGCGCGGCCCGACGTCAGCGCGTCCCAGTTGCCGCTCAGCACTTCTGTTGAAAAGCGCAGCGTCGTTGCCGTCTCAAGCGCCTGGAATTCCTCGATCAGGTCGTATAGCGGCCGCCAGGGCAGCACGGCGCTGACCGCGATGCGCAGTTCCACTTCCCAGCCCGTGGCGATCCGTTTCACCCGGCAGGCCAGATCGTCCAGCGATTGCAGCACGTGGCGGCCGTCCTTGAGCAGGGTTTCGCCGGCCGGCGTCAGCAGCGCCCGGTGGCCCGAGCGGTCGAACAGCAGCACATCCAGGCCGTCTTCCAGCTTGCGGATCGAATACGTCACCGCCGACGGCACCTTGCCCAGCTCGCGCGCCGCCTTCGCGAAACTGCCGTGGCGGGCGATGGCGTCCACCAGTACCAGGAGTTCGGGGGTAATCGCTTGCATCAGGGGGCTCCGGCTGATCGTTCAAATAAATTGAATGGTTCCGTCAAATCATAGCGTCAATCACCCGGGTCGGACCAGGCACAATTCTATTCATGCCGGTTCAGCAGCCAAGCCAGATGCACCGATAGATCGATGCCAGCGGCTGCAAGACCATTCACTTAATTGCAACAGGGAGTCCACTATGCTTACCATTCGCCGCAGCGCCGAGCGGGGCCATGCCAACCACGGGTGGCTCGACTCGTTCCATACTTTTTCCTTCGCCAACTACTACGACCCCAACCACATGGGCTTTGGCGCGCTGCGTGTCATCAACGATGATCGCATCGCCGCCGGCCGCGGTTTCGGCACGCATGGTCATCGCGACATGGAAATCATCACCTACGTGCTGGATGGCGCCATCGCCCACAAGGACAGCATGGGCAGCGGCTCCACCATCCAGCCCGGCAACGTCCAGCGCATGAGCGCCGGTCGGGGTGTCATGCACTCGGAATTCAACCCGCGTGCCGACAAGGAAACCCACATGCTGCAGATCTGGATCGAGCCTGACGTCACCGGCATTGCGCCGGAATATGAAGAAAAGGCCTTTTCCGACGAGCAAAAGCGCGGTCGCCTGCAAGCCCTGGTGTCGGGGGATGGCATTGACGGGTCGATGAAGATCCACCAGAACGTGCGCCTGTATGCCGGTCTGTTCAACGGGGAGGAGTCCGCCACGCTCGACCTGGCCGCTGGCCGCCGTGCCTGGGTTCATGTGGCCCGCGGCAGCCTGTCCGTCAACGGCATCGAGCTGGCGGCCGGTGATGCCGTCGCCATCACCGATGAAACCCGTGTCGCGCTGTCCGGCGGCAAGGACGCCGAAGTGCTGGTGTTCGACCTGGCGTAACGCCAGCGGCCGGGCGGATCGCCGCCCGGCCTTGTTTCCCCCTTGCCGCGCAGGGCGGTTCAGCAATGAGCCGGCCCGGCTTAAGATGGCCGCAGGGCCACCCTACAGGAGCGTATTCCATGTCCACCTTGACCCAACCCGGCGAAAGCCAGATCGAAACCGTCGTCGTGCCGCGCACCAGCGACCTGGGCGGCTTCGAAGTTCGCCGCGCGCTGCCCTCGGCGCAGCGCCGCACCGTCGGCCCCTTTGTCTTTCTCGACCACATGGGCCCCGTGGAATTCAACGCCGGGTCCGGCATCGACGTACGGCCGCATCCGCACATCGGCCTGTCCACCGTCACCTATCTGTATGAAGGGTCCATGGTGCACCGCGATGGCGCCGGCAATACGCAGACCATTTTGCCGGGCGAAGTGAACTGGATGACCGCCGGCCGGGGTATCGTGCACTCCGAGCGTTCCTCGCCCGAAAGCCGCCAGGCCGCGCAGCGCCTCTGTGGCCTGCAGATCTGGGTCGGCCTGCCCAAAGCACACGAGGAAACGGATCCTGGCTTTACGCATTACGGCCTGGACGCCCAGCCCGTGATCGAAGGCGAGGGCGTACGCGCGCAGGTCGTGGCGGGCTCGCTGTTTGGCAAGACGTCGTTGGTCAAGACCCATTCGCCGCTGTTCTATGGCGACCTGCAATTGCAGGCCGGCGCCGTGACCGTGCTGCCGGCCGAACATGAAGAGCGCGCGGCCTATGTGGCGACCGGTTCCGTCGAAGTGGACGGGCAGGTGTTCGAAAGTGGCCGCCTGATCGTCTTCGCCCCGGGCCGTCCGGTGCAGATCCGCGCCCGTACCGATGCGCGCTTTGCCGTGCTCGGTGGCGAGCCGCTGGAAGGCCCGCGCTTCATCTGGTGGAACTTCGTGTCCAGCAGCAAGGACCGCATCGAGCAGGCCAAAGAGGAATGGCAGCGCAATCGCTTCGGCCAGACCGTGCCGGGCGACGAGACCGAGTTCATTCCGCTGCCCGCGCCGCGGGCGTGATGCGAACGTGCGTCCAGACGCGTCCGCTGCGGTGAAGTTGCCGCGGATGGGCGTGGACAGCAAACGGGCCTGCAAGCCCGGCGATGCCGGGGATGCAGGCCCGTTTAACGTTGCGCGTGTGCCTAGCGGGTTTTCACCGGCACGAAGTTTTCTCCTTTGAAGACACGCCGGGGGCCGCCGCGTTCCACCTGGTGGTGGAACTGGCGGCGTTCGGCCCGCTGGGCCGCTTGCAGGGCCTGCACGCGGTTCGCCAGCCGGTGGGCGATCAGCAGCGTGGCGATGCGTTTGTTGGCATGTTGGCTGCGTTCGGTCTGCACCTTCACGGTGATGCCCGTGGCCACATGCGTTGCGCGCACGGCCGACTCGGTCTTGTTGACGTGCTGGCCGCCCGGGCCGGAGGAACGCGTCGTTTCGAAGCGGATCTCGCCGGATAGCTGACGCGTCGGCATCTCGCAGCGCAAGGCGCCGATGAACCAGTTCTTGCGGGCGTGGCCCAGGCGGTAGGGGCTGGCGCAGATCCACTGGATCGAGCCTTCCCAGTCGGCCGCAAGGCCTGCCGCGCCCGCGCCGTCCAGGCTCAGCAGCACCGAGCGGTAGGTGCCGGCCCTGGCGCCGGCTTCGGATTCCAGCACGTCCACGTCGATGCCCAGGCCACGCGCTTCGCGCAGCAGGCAGGCCAGCGCCTTGGCGACCGCCAGGCAGCATTCGTCGGGCCCGTGGGCCGCGGAGAGTTGCAGCAGTTCCATCAGCAGCATCCTCCGCGCGTCTTGTAGGTCAGCACCGGACGCAGCTTGGCCAGCACCGTCACCAGCCCCGCCTGTTGCAGGCTGTCGATGACGCTGTCCACGGGCTTGTAGGCCTCGGGCGCTTCTTCGTAGATCAGCTGCTTGTCCTGGCAGACGACGTGGCTGCCCAGCTTGGTGCGGCCCAGTTGTGCCGGGGTGTAGCGCTTGAACAGCCGGTCCTTGCACTCGCCGCGCATCCACTTGCGGCCGGCGCCATGCGCCAGCGAATACAGGCTGGCGGCGCTGGGTATCGGCGCCACCAGGTAGCTGAAGTCGCCGCGAGACCCCGGAATGACGACCAGCCCGGCATCCGACGGCGTCGCGCCCTTGCGATGCAGCCAGCCGGCTTCGCCCTGGATCACCGACGGCGTCACCAGGTTGTGGTTCACGTCCAGCACCGGCTCGCCTTTTGCGCCCAGGCGGTCCAGCATGCGGCGTGCGATCAGCTGCCGGTTGGCTTCGGCGTAGCGCAGTGCGCCGTCGTGCTGCGCCAGGTAGGCCGTGCAGTCTGCGCCGTCTTGCGCCAGGCCGGCATGGCCATGCCGATGCAGGTGGTCTTGCAGAATGGCGCCGCCCAACCCGCGTGAACCGCTGTGCACCAGCAGCAGGAGCCGCCTGGTATCCAGCCCCAAGGCGGCGACCGCCGGCG
Organism: Achromobacter sp. NCFB-sbj8-Ac1-l; assembly: GCF_052695805.1. NCBI lineage: Bacteria > Pseudomonadati > Pseudomonadota > Betaproteobacteria > Burkholderiales > Alcaligenaceae > Achromobacter > Achromobacter sp. NCFB-sbj8-Ac1-l. The sequence goes on from NZ_CP199812.1 coordinate 2,820,462, forward strand.
GGTCGACGACCTCTTCGACGCGTTGCAGCTCGGCAAAATGGTTGCCGCCGCCGATGGTGCCCAGCGCCTGCCGATAGCCCACGTCAGCGGGCGCCAGTTCGGCCACCAGGTCCTGCCAGCGGTCGTCCAGTGGCGTGTCGATGTCGCCCAGCCGCTTGTCGAGTTTCTCGGGCGCCGCGCGGCGCGCGTCCAGTTCGGTCGACCAGAGCGCCATGCCGCAGCCGATGTCGCCGCCGATCAGGGCGGGGTACAGGCGGCCAGTGGAAAAGAACGCGGCGCCCACCGGGTAGCCCCGGCCGGGATGCAGGTCGGGCATGCCGGCCACGCGGCGCATGCCGGCAAGTTCAGCGGTGGTGTGTAGTTGTTGGATCGCGTTGCCTTCGATCCAGGTCTTGTCCGAGGCGATCAGCGTGACGCGCTCGGACAAGGTTTGAATGCAATTGCCCATGGTATTTCCAGATCAGATCGTCGAGGGCTTGTTCCCATGGCCGCGTGCCGCGTCTTGCGCAGGCGTGCGGATGCCGCGCTCGGGCAGGCGATGGCCGTGCGGGGGCGAGGCGTATGGGAGACCCTGTGTGGCAGGTCCGGGCCAAGGCAATGCGAATGGATTGCTATGCGACCGTCACCCGTCGGATTGACGGGCAGGGCTGCATGCGCGGGTGGCATGCAGTGGCGACAGCAAGAAGAATTCGAACGGACTAGACGCGGCCTGCAGCGTGGGAAGTTTGTTGTGGCATCGTGTGTTGCATGATTTTTTCCTCCTGTGCAGTTCGGTTGTGTGAGGGCGCGGGCCCCAAGAGAGCGCCACTCTATCATCGATTGCCACGAGGTGACGCATCATCATGGGCAAAGCGCCGTCAATCTGGCGCAAGGCGTATGCATTGCGCCACAGTCGCGCCAAGTTCGCGCCACCTGGTGCATCCCCGCAAGGCCGGCTCGCGTCCGTTTTCACGCGGCCGCCACGACGCCGTGCGCAGCAGTATGATGCGCATCCCTAACTTGATAACAATAGGGATGGAGACATCATGCAACGCATTACCCTGAACGTCCTGCGTACCGTGGCCGCGCTGGCGCTGGTCCACGGCGCCGCCGCCGCGCAGGCGGCCGGCTATCCGGCCAAGCCCATCACCTTCATCGTGCCCTACACCGCGGGCGGCACCACCGATCTGGTGGCGCGCACCGCGGGCCAGAAGGTGGCCGAGAAACTGGGCCAGCCCGTCATCGTCGAGAACCGTCCCGGGGCGGGCGGCAACATCGGCATGGACGCCGTGGCCAAGGCCGCACCCGATGGCTACACGATCGGCTTCGGCGCCATTTCGACCAACGCGCTCAATCCCTTCGTCTACCCGTCGATGCCGTTCGACCCGACCAAGGACTTCACCGGCGTCAGCATGCTGGGCGCCTCCACCGTGGTGCTGGAAACCGGCCCGGCCCTGAAGGTCGACAGCGTCAAGGACCTGGTGGCCTACGCCAAGCAGCATCCCGGCACTGCCTTCGGCACGCCGGGCACCGGCACGTCGATGCACCTGGCGGGCGTGATGTTCGACCAGCTGACCGGTACCGGCATGCAGCACATTCCGTACAAGGGCAGCGCGCAGGGCCTGAACGACCTGTTGGGCGGCCACTTGCCGGTGATGTTCGACAATCTGCCGGCGTCCTTGCCGCACATCAAGGCGGGCAAGGTCCACGCCCTGGCGGTGACCGGCAGCAAGCGCGCGCCAGCGCTGCCCGACGTGCCGACGCTGGCCGAGCTGGGCTATGGCGCAGCCGTGGTGGATCCGTGGTTCGCGGTGTACGGTCCGGCCAGGATGCCGCCGGAAGTGACGGCCGCGCTCAGCGCCGCGTTCCGCGAGGCGCTGGCCATGCCGGATGTGAAGGACAAGCTGGAGCAGGCCGGCTTCATGCCGTATGGTTCGACGCCCGAGGAAGTCGAGCGCCTGACGCGCAGCCAGTACGACGCCTTCAAGGCGCTGTCGCAAAAGGTGAAGCTGTCGGCGGATTGACGCGTCGGCGTGGCAGGGGGGGGCATGGGCGGCGGGGCGCCGCCGTGCCCGCTGCCTGCAAGGCTCGCGGGCTAGCGGCCGCGCGCGAACACCTGTTCGCGCTGCTCGACCAGCGTTTCGCGGCGGATGAAGTCGCGCACGAAGTCGTCGGCGGGATGGTGGTGCAGGTTGTAGGGCGTGTCCCATTGGGCGATGCGCCCGGCCGCCATCACGCCGATGCGGTCGGCGATGGCGAAGGCCTCGGCCTGGTTGTGCGTCACCAGGATGGCGGTGTGGCCGGTGGTCTTCAAAATCTCGCGCACTTCGAACGCCAGGCGTTCGCGCGTGTCCACGTCCAGATTGGAAAACGGTTCGTCCAGCAGCAGCAGGTCGGGCGAGGGCGCCAGGGCGCGCGCCAGCGCTACGCGTTGCTGCTGGCCCCCGGAGATTTCGTGCGGATAGCTGTTGGCCGCGTGCGCCAGGCCGACCAGCGTCAGCATTTCTTCGACGCGGCGGGTGCGCTCGGCGCGCTCCAGGCGGCGCAGGCCAAAGGCGACGTTCTCGGCCACCGACAGGTGCGGAAACAGCGCGTAGTCCTGGAACATCATGCCGACGCGGCGTTTTTCGGGGGCCACCTGTTCGGTGGGCGACGAGATGACGCTGCCGTCCAGCAGGATGCGGCCGGCGCGCACCGGCTCGAAGCCGGCAATGGCGCGCAGCACCGTGGTCTTGCCGCAGCCGGATTCGCCCAGCAGGCAGCCGATATCGCCGGTGGGCAGGCCCAGCGTCAGGTCCTGCACCACGGGGCGCAGGCCCTTGGGGGTGTCGTAGGCCAGCGAAATATGGTCGAGTTCAAGCAGATCGGGCACGGTGGTCAATGTCCCATTTTCAGATTGGTGCGCGCCAGCAGGATCACGGGCAACAGGCCGGCCAGCACGATGGCCAGCGCCGCGACGGCGCCTTCTTCGTAGGTGCCGCGGGCCGCTTCGGCATAGAGCCAGGTGGCGAGGGTGTCGAAATTCATTGGCCGCAAGAGCAGCGTGGCTGGCAGTTCCTTCATGGCGTCCACGAACACCAGCAGCGCGCTGGCGGCCAGGGCCGGGCGCAGCAGCGGCAGGTGAACGCGGCGCAGCGTGCCGGCCGAGGTCTCGCCCAGCAGCCGCGAGGCCTGTTCCAGCGACGGCGGCACGCGCGCCAGGCCCGCTTCCAGCGCGCCGGTGGAAATGGCCAGAAAGCGGATGGCGTAGGCGCATACCAGCGCGGCCATCGACCCCATCAGGAACAGGCCCGTGCCGCCGAAGAGCTTGGCCACGGCGGTGTCGATCCAGACAAAGGGCGTGAGCAGGCCGATCGCCAGCACGGTGCCGGGTACCGCGTAACCCAGGCTGGCGATGCGGGCGCAGGCGCGGCCCGGGTTGAAGCCGGCGCTTTCGCGCAGCGTGCGGCCGGCCCAGGCCACGATCAACCCGCAGACCAGGGTAACGATCGTCGCGCTGAAGGCCACGATGAGCGTATTGCTCAGGCCGTTGAGCAATTGGTTCGACACGCCGCCCACCAGGTGCAGGCGCTTGCTGGTTTCCACCACCAGGTACAAGGCTGGCGCGACAAAGCCGACCAGCACCGGGATCCAGCCCAGCACCACCGCCAGGGCCGCGGCCGCCCCACGCAGCCGGCGTGGCTGCATGGGCCGCATGCGTTGCGTATTGGCGTAGCGCTGGCGCTTGCGGCCATGGCGTTCCAGCAGGATCAGGCCGATCACGATGGCCAGCATGGTCAGCGCGATCTGCGCGGCGCCGGCCAGGTCGGACCGCGTGACCCAGGTGGTGTAGACCGACACGGTCAGGGTCTGCACGCCCAGGAATTCCGAGGCGCCGATGTCGTTCAGCGTTTCCAGCAGCGCCAGGCTGACGCCGACCACGATGGCCGGCCGCGCCAGCGGCAGCGCGACCCGGAAGAACACGCCGTAGCGGCCGGCGCCCAGCGTGCGGGCAGCTTCGAGCAGGCTGGCGGCCTGCGTCATGAACATGACGCGGGTGCTGAGATACACGTAGGGATACAGCACGAAGCCCAGCACGAAGATGGCGCCGTAGATCGAGCGCAGGTCCGGCAGCCGGAACTGGCGCGGGCTGTCGTAGCCCAGCAGGGTGCGCAGGGCGGTCTGGATCGGGCCGATCGGGTGCAGCAGATCCAGGTAAGCGAAAGCGATGATGTAGGTGGGCACCGCCAGCGGCAGCAAGAGCGCCCAGGTCAGCGCGCGCCGTGACGGGAATTCGTAGGCCGTCACCAGCCAGGCGGCGCCGGTGCCCAGCAGGGTGACCAGCACGCCCACGCCGGCCAGCAGCAGGGCAGTGTTGGCCAGGGCGTGCGGCAGCACATAGTTGGCCAGGTGCTGCCAGTGCGACAGGTCGCCGCCCAGCGCCCACCAGACCAGCGTAAGCACGGGCGCCAGCACGGCCAGGGCGATCAGGACCGCGCCGGTCAGCCAGCCGGCGCCGCGTTCAGCCCAGCGCAACCGCAGGGGCCGGGGCAGGGAATCGGTATGCATGCTTCAGAAAGGCTGCTGCTTCAATAATGCTGCGAAAAGGGCGCTGCGCGGGGCAACGCCTGGAGCGTCAAGGCCTGCCGCTGCCCAATCCGGCGCGAGTCCGGGCTTGGGCAGGGGCAGGCCTGAAGGCAGGCGGGCGGCGCCGGTGGCGCCGCCTGGCCGCGTTTTAGTTGTCGAAACCGACCTTGTCCACCAGTTCGCTGGCTTGCTTGCGGAACTTGGCGATCTCGGTCAGGGGCAGGGGATCGACCTTCAGTTCGCCAAAGCTGGCGATCACGGGGTCGAGCTTGACGCCCTTGCGGACCGGGTATTCGTAGTTGGCCTGGGCGTACAGCGCCTGGGCGGGCTCGGACACCAGGAAGTCCAGCAGCTTGACGGCGTTGGCCTTGTTGGGCGCGTTGGCGGCCACGGCGGCGCCGCTGACGTTCACGTGGGTGCCGCCGCTCTTGCTGTTGGCGAAGGTCGGGCGGATCACCTTGATGGCGTCGCCCCACTTGCGGGCGTCGGTGCCGGCTTCGGCGTTCTTCATGTGGCCGACGTAGTAGGCATTGGCCAGGCCGATGTCGCAGATGCCGCCCAGGATGTCGCGCGCCACGTCGCGGTCGCCGCCGGCGGCCTTGCGGGCCAGGTTGGCCTTGACGCCGCGCAGCCATTTTTCGGTGGCTTCGGCGCCGTCATGGGCGATCATCGAAGCGACCATGGCGGTGTTGTAGGGGTGCTGGCCCGAACGGATGCAGACCTTGCCCTTCCATTTGGGATCGGCCAGGTCTTCGTAGCGGAAGCTGTCCAGCTTCAGGTCTTTTTCGACGTACAGCACGCGGTCGCGCAGCGACAGGGCGAACCACTTGCCGTCGGCGCCGCGCAGGTTGGCAGGAATGACCGATTCCAGCGTCTGCGACTTGATCGATTGCGTCACGCCGCCGTCGACCAGGTCGAGCAGGTTGCCGATGTCCACCGTCATCAGCACGTCGGCGGGCGACTTGGCGCCTTCGGCCTTGACGCGCTCGAGCAGGCCGTCTTTCACGAAGACGGTGTTGACCTTGATGCCGCTTTCCTTGGTGAAGGCGTCCAGCAGCGGCTGGATCAGCTTGGGTTCACGCGTGGTGTACAGGCTGACTTCCTCGGCGGCGTGGGCCGGGACGGCAAACGCGGCGGCACCGGCCAGGGCCAGGGTGCGCAGCAGCGTTTTCAATTGGGGACGCATAGACATGAAGGAACTCCGGCAAGGGATGCGGCGGTCAAAGCCAACGGATGGATGGCGTTGCCGCCTTGCAAAGCGGTCTGCTAACGAAAATGATTATCAAGTGAGAACGGGACAATAACAGGAAGTTTTAAGCCATTCAACTGTTCGTAAGCCGTGCAATCCCGCCCTTGATCCCCATCAATACGGCATAAGGGTATTACGGAATAATGAGAGCAATTATCATCGAGACCCTGTAGAATAGGGTCAACCCTAATACCGGCCGCGTCTTTTGTGCGGCGCGGTCTGACCTTGCGGTGCAAGTCCGGTTCGATGGCCTGCTCCTTGTTCCGCTCTTACTAGATACGACATGGCTGCTTTCAACACCGAGCGCGTGCTTAGCGTGCACCACTGGAACGACACCCTGTTTTCCTTTACCACGACGCGTGACGCGGCCTTGCGGTTCCACAACGGCCACTTCGTCATGATCGGCCTGGAAGTCGAAGGCAAGCCCCTGCTGCGGGCTTACAGCATCGCCAGCGCCAACTACGAAGAAAACCTCGAATTCCTCAGCATCAAGGTGCAGAACGGTCCGCTGACCTCGCGCCTGCAGCATCTGAAGGAAGGCGACACCATCCTGGTCAGCCGCAAGCCGGTGGGCACGCTGGTGGTCGACGACCTCAAGCCGGGCAAGCACCTGTTCCTGTTCGGCACGGGCACCGGCCTGGCGCCTTTCATGAGCATCATCAAGGACCCGGACGTCTACGAACGCTTCGACAAGGTCATCCTGGTGCACGGCGTGCGTTGGGTCAGCGAGCTGGCCTACGCCGACTTCATCGAAAAGGAACTGCCCAACAACGAGTTCTTCGGCGACGTGGTGCGCGAGAAGCTGGTCTACTACCCGACCGTCACGCGCGAACCGTTCCGCAACCAGGGCCGCATTACCGAGCTGATGGAAAACGGCAAGCTGTGCGCCGACATCGGCATTCCCCCGATCAACCCCGAAACCGACCGCGCCATGATCTGCGGTAGCCCGCATATGCTGGCCGACATCAGCGCCATGCTGGACAAGCGCGGTTTCGTGGTGTCGCCGGGCGTGGGCCAGCCGGGCGACTACGTGGTGGAACGCGCCTTCGTCGACAAATAAGCCGCCGGCGGCGCCTGCTGCTCGCATGAAAAAAAAGCCCCGTCCTGCATTGCACGACGGGGCTTTTGCTTTGGGGGCAGGGGCCTGCCGGCTCATTCCGGCTGGATGCCGGCCTTCTTGATGATGTCGCCCCACTTCTTCGATTCGGCCTGCTGGAACTGCGCCAGCTCGTCCGGCGTGGACGAGGCCGGGTCGGTGCCGGTCTGGGCATAGAACTGCCTGGCCGGCGCGCTCTGGGTGGCCTTGACCAGCAATTCGTTCAGGCGCTTGACCACGTCGGGCGGCGTGCCGGCCGGCGCATAGGCCGCGAACCAGTAGCCCATCTCGTAGCCCGGCACGCCGGATTCGGCGATGGTGGGCACGTCCGGCGCCAGCGGCGAACGCGTCAGGCCCGTGACGCCCAGCGCCCGCAGCTTGCCTGACTTGACCTGGGGCAGGCCGGTGGCGGTGTCGGTGATCATCATGTCGATCTGTCCGCCGAGCAGGTCGGTCACGGCCAGCGGGTTGCTCTTGTAGGGCACGTGCAGCAGTTGCACGCCCGCCATCTGCTGCAGCAGTTCGCCCGCGATGCGGCTGCTGGAGCTGCCGCTGCCGAAACTCAGCTTGCCCGGCGACTGGCGCGCCTGCGCCAGGAAGTCGCCCACCGTCCTGGCGGGCGAGCCGGGGTTGACCACCATGATCTGGCCGCCCTTGCCCAACAGCGAGATCGGGGCGTAGTCCTTGACCGGGTGATACGTCAGCGTCTTGTACAGGTGTTCGTTGGCGGCATGGGTGGTGTTGGTGGTGATCAGCACCGTGTAGCCGTCGGGCGCGGCGCGGGCCGCGGTGGCGGCGCCGATCATGGCGCTGGCGCCGGGCTTGTTCTCGATGACCACCGCCTGGCCGGTCTGCTCGGTGACGCCCTGGCCGATGGCGCGGCCGATCTGGTCGGTGGCGCTGCCGGCGGCAAAGGGCACGATGAAGGTGATGGGCTTGGCCGGAAAGGTCTGGGCCATGGCGGTCAGCGGCAGGGCCGTCAGCAGCAGGGCCAGCCGGCTCTTGAGGGTAAAGCGCATGGTGTTGTCTCCTGGGTGTGTTTTTTTATCGGGGGGGCAAACGGGTCAGGCGGGGGCGGGGCGGTCGCCCGGAATGTCGGGCAGCCGGTCGGCCAGCGCGGGGCTGACCCGGACCGTCATGTCCAGCAGGCGGAAAGACAGGCTCTTGCCGTGGGCGTCCAGGTTCAGCGCGTCGTTGACGCCGCCGTCCAGCACGCCTTCCAGCACGAAGTTCATGGCGTGCAGGGTGGGCAAGAGGTAACGGGTGACGCGCACCGGGTGGCGGTAGGCGAACCAGGCGGCCACACGGGCCTCGGTCACCTGCTCGGCCAGCACGGCGTAGCACTCGGGGTCCCAGGCGATGAGGCTCAGATTGGAGATGTCGCCTTTGTCGCCGGAACGGCTGTGGCCCAGGCGGTACAGGGATACGGCCACCCGGGGAGCGGCCACGGGGGAGTCGGCTTGGGGCGCAGCCGCCCCGGATGCGGTGGCAGGGTTCATTGTGCGATCTCTTCCAGGAAGCGCCAGCCGCTGTGCACGGCGTCACGGGGGATGGTGCAGGACACCATGTTCAGGCGCGGACGCAGCGCGGTGCGCACACCGCCGCCGCCGGCCGGGCCGCAGGTGTACAGCGCGGTGACTTCTCGCAGCACGCGTTCGGCCACCGCGCGGTCGGCGTGTTCGCCGGCCATGCGCAGGCGCACGTCGCGGCCGTGGCCGTCGGCTTGCGCGCCGCGTAATGTGCCGGCGTCGTCGTCCAGGATGCTGATGGCGCCGATCAGGTCGGCGCGCAGGCGCAGGGCCGAGCCCAGGCGTTTTTGCACGATGTCGGCAGCCAGCCGGGCGCGCGCTTCGGCCTGCACGCCGGCATACGAGATCTCGGCCTCGGCCAGCCAGCCGCCGTGATAGCAGACGTTGACTTTCAATTCGTCGGGCCGCGCATGGCCGGTGATGCCGCGCACGGCCACGCGGTTGCCGCCCAGGTCCTGCACCCGGGCCTCTGAAAGATCGGCCACGACGTCAGGCGTCAGGTAGCGCGCCGGGTCATGCACTTCGTACAGCAGTTGTTCCTTGACCGTGCGCGCGTCGACCGCGCCGCCGGTGGCATCCGCCTTGCCGATGACGAATTCGCCGTCGGCCTGGATCTCGGCGATGGGAAAGCCGGCCGCATGCACGTCCGGCACTTCTTTCAGGCCGGGCACGCAGAAGTAGCCGCCGGTGACCTGCAGGCCGCATTCCAGCATGTGGCCGGCCATGGTGGCGCGGCCCAGGCGCGGCCAATCGGCGAGGTCCCAGCCGAAGTGCGCCAACGCCGGGCCCAGCGTCAAGGACGGGTCGGCCACGCGGCCGGCCACCACGATCTGTGCGCCCGCCGCCAGGGCCTGGGCGATGTCGACGGCGCCCAGGTAGGCGGTGGCGCTGACCACGTCCACGCCGTCCAGTGCCGCGCCCAGGCGCTGGCGCAGCAGGTCGCGCTGCGCGGCCGATTCCAGTGCATCGCCGTGGATCACCGCGATACGCGGGGCGGCCAGGCCCTGGCGGGCGGCCAGTTCGGCAATGCGGCGCGCCGCGGCGACGGGGTTGGCGGCGCCGAAATTGCTGACGATGTTGATGCCGTGACGCAGGCAGTCGGCCAGCACGGGGGCGACCAGGTCATCCAGCAGCGGCTCGTAGCCGCGCTGCGGGTCCTGGTTGCGCGCCAGTTGGGCAAGCGCCAGCGTGCGCTCGGCCAGCGTCTCGAAGATCAGCGTGCCGCCACCCCGGGCGGCCAGCGTGCGCACCACGGCAGCGGCGCCGTCGCTGCGGTCGCCGGAAAAGCCCGAGGCGCAGCCGATGAGCAGGGGAGAGGAAGGCATAAAGGGTCCAGGCTGGGCGCGGCGGGCCGGGCGGCCGGTCGCGCAGGGAAAACTGGAGCCCACTATAGGCAGCGCCCGCTCATCAGTAAAATAGAAATATCGGATCAATTCATAAAGAAAAGCCATGAATCTGTCTGCCCGCCAATTGCGCGCTTTCGTGGCCCTGGCCGACGAAAGGCACTTCACCCGCGCCGCCCAGCGCTGCCACCTCACGCAGCCGGCCTTCAGCGCCCTCATCCGGCAACTGGAAGACAGCGCCGGGCTGCGCCTGTTCGACCGCAACACCCGCAACGTGGAGCTGACCGCCGAAGGCCGGGTGCTGGACGCCTCGGCCCGGCGCCTGCTGGCGGACATGGACCTGGTGATGGAAGACCTGCGCGACCACGCCGCCCGGCGCCGAGGCCGGGTGGCGCTGGCCGCCTTGCCGTCGCTGGCGGCGGGCTGGCTGCCGCACCTGCTGGCCCGGTTTCGCGCGCAGCATCCCGGCATTGCGGTGGACCTGCGCGATGCCTTGCTCGACCCGTGCCTGGACATGGTGCGCGACGGCCAGGTGGATTTCGCCGTGGCCTCGCGGCGGCCGGACATGAGCGACCTGGACAGCGAATTCCTGCACGCCGACCGCTATTTCCTGGTGTGCCGCGCCGACCATCCGCTGGCCCAGGCGGTGCGGGTGCGGCTGCGCGACGTCGTCAAATTTCCGCTGATCCAGCTGGCGCGCAACAGCAGCGTGCGCAAGCACCTGGACGCCGCGTTCGGCCCGGACGCACCGCCGCCGCTGTTCGAGGTGGAGCACCTGGCCACCGTCACCGGGCTGGTCCGCGCCGGGCTGGGCGTGGCGGTGGTGCCGGCCATGACCCTGTTCCATTTCGGCGGGGCGGACCTGCGCATCGTGCCGCTGGCGGGCAAGGCGCTGCTGCGGCCGCTGTACCTGGTGTGGCGCCAGGGGCGCAGCCTGCCGTTGGCCGCACAGGCGCTGTACGACTTGCTTTGGGCCAGCCGCGCGGACATCGGCGGCGCCCCGAAGGTTGGGTAAGATGGAAGATTCCGGGGTTTCGCAAAACCCTATTGCCGATTAAAATCCGATAGCTGTAGTTTCTATCCGTCACCCGAGGATTCCGCCCATGAGCAAGCAAATCATCCATACCGACGCCGCGCCCGCCGCCGTCGGCCCTTACTCGCAAGCGGTTGCCACGACCGGCACCAAGACTGTGTACCTGTCCGGCCAGATCGGCCTGGAGCCCGGCACGGGCGACCTGGTTTCCGAGAACTTCGACGCCCAGGTGCGCCAGGCCTTCGCCAACATGGAAGCCGTGGTCGCGGCCGCCGGCGGCACGCTCAACGACGTGGTCAAGCTGACCTTGTTCCTGACCGACCTGGGCAAGTTCACCGCCGCCAACGCCATCATGGCCGAACTGATTCCGCAGCCGTTCCCGGCGCGTTCGACCGTCGGCGTGGCCAGCCTGCCCAAGGGCGCGCAGTTCGAAGTCGAAGCGATCCTGGTCCTGTAACGCCAGACCACGCGCGATTTGCCAGGGGTTTCATCCCATATGCCGGCCGCGGCCGTGGCAGCCAAGCGATCCGGCGCCGACCCCAAAGGCGCCGGCAAAGCCATGACGGATACGGAGCGCAAGCTGCGTAACCTGGGCCTGGTGCTGCCCGAGGACTTCGCGCTGCACCTGCCGCTGCGCTACGAGGACGAAACCCGCATCGTGCCGATCAGCGACCTGCGGCCGGGCTTTCCCGGCCAGGTCGAAGGCGAGATCACCAAATCCGAGGTCCTGTACCGGCCTCGGCGCCAGCTCACCGCCACCTTGGTGGACGACAGCGGCGAACTCCAATTGCGCTGGCTGAATTTCTACCCCAGCCAGCAAAAGCAGGTCAGCGTGGGCAAGCGGCTGCGCGCACGCGGCGAAGTCCGTGGCGGCCTGTTCGGGCGCCAGATGGTGCACCCGCGCATGACCAACGCCGATGCGCCGCTGCCCACGGCGCTCACCCCCGTCTATCCCACCACCGAAGGCCTGCCGCAACCGACGCTGCGGCGTGCCATTGCCCAGGCGCTGGACCGCGCCGATCTGTCCGACACGCTGCCGCCCGAAGCGCTGGCGCGTTACGACCTGCCGCCGTTCGAGCCGGCGATCCGCGCGTTGCACACGCCCACGCAGGGCGAATCCGAATCCGCGCTGCTCGAACGCGTGCATCCGGCCTGGCGCCGCATCAAGTTCGACGAATTGCTGGCCCAGCAGCTGTCGCTGGCAGCGGCCCGGGCCGCGCGCCGCATCAAAGAGGCCGAGGCGCTGCCCGTGCGCAACGAAGCCGGCGGGCTGGTCGACCGGCTGTACCAGGCCCTGCCGTTCAAGCTGACCGGCGCGCAGCAGCGCGTGGTGGCCGAGATTTCGGCGGACCTGGCCAAGTCGTACCCCATGCACCGCCTGCTGCAAGGCGACGTCGGCAGCGGCAAGACCGTCGTGGCGGCGATTGCCGCGGCCCAGGCCATTGCCGGGGGCGCGCAGGTGGCGCTGATGGCGCCCACCGAAATCCTGGCCGAACAGCATTTCCGCAAGCTGGTGTCGTGGCTGCAGCCGCTGGGCGTGAACGTGGCCTGGCTGAGCGGCAGCCTGACCGCCAAGGCGCGCCGCGAGGCTGCCGCCGCGGCGGCCGACGGCAGCGTGCAGTTGGTGGTGGGCACCCAGGCCCTGATCCAGGACCACGTCGAATTCCACCGCCTGGGGCTGTCCATCGTCGATGAGCAGCACCGCTTTGGCGTGGGCCAGCGCCTGGCGCTGACCCGCAAGGGCGAAACCGTGCGCGGCCGCATCGTGCCGCACCAGCTCAACATGAGCGCCACGCCCATCCCGCGCACGCTGGCCATGACCTTCTTCGCCGATCTGGACGTCTCGGTCATCGATGAACTGCCGCCGGGCCGCACGCCGGTGCTGACCAAGCTGGTGTCCGAGGCGCGGCGCGAGGAAGTCATCGCGCACATTGCCCAGGCCGCGCGCGGCGGGCAGCAGGCCTATTGGGTCTGCCCGCTGGTCGAGGAAAGCGAAGCCCTCGAACTGCAGACCGCGGTGGACACCTACGAAGGCATGCGGGTCGACCTGCCGGACCTGCGCATCGGGCTGGTGCACGGCCGCCTGCCGCAGGCCGAAAAGGCGGCGGTGATGCAGGCCTTCCGCGAAGGCGACATCGACCTGCTGGTGGCCACCACTGTGATCGAGGTCGGGGTCGACGTGCCCAACGCTTCGCTGATGGTCATCGAACACGCCGAACGCTTCGGGCTGGCGCAGTTGCACCAGCTGCGCGGGCGGGTAGGGCGCGGCACGGCCGAATCGGTCTGCGTGCTGCTCTACCAGACGCCGCTGTCGCAGGTGGCACGCGAACGGCTGCGCGCCATGTTCGAGACGTCCGACGGTTTTGAAATCGCGCGCCGCGACCTGGAACAGCGCGGCCCGGGCGAATTCCTGGGCACGCGCCAGTCGGGCATGGCGCTCTTGCGCTTTGCCGACCTGGAAACCGACGCCGCCATTGCCGAAGACGCGCGCGATGCCGCGGTCTGGCTGCGCGCCGAACACCCCGCTTCTGTCGAGGCGCACCTGGCCCGCTGGATGCGGGGCAGGGAAGACTTCCTGCGCACATGACGGCCGCAACCACCATGACCTTCCCATTTTCCAGCGCCGCCCGCCGGGCCGGCGCCCAACCCCTGGGGGCGTAGTCCACCATGACTCTGACCGAACTCAAATACATCGTCGCGGTGGCGCGCGAACGGCATTTCGGCCGGGCGGCCGAAGCCTGTTTCGTCAGCCAGCCCACGCTGTCGGTGGCGATTCGCAAGCTCGAGGACGAATTGGGCGTGACGCTGTTCGAACGCGGCGGCGCGGAAGTCGGCGTGACGCCCATCGGCCAGCGCATCGTGGCCCAGGCCCAGAAGGTGCTGGAAGAAAGCGCCAGCATCAAGGAAATCGCGCGCCAGGGGCATGACCCGCTCGCCGGGCCGCTGCGCGTGGGCGTGATCCATACCATCGGGCCGTACCTGCTGCCGCGCCTGGTGCCGGTGCAGATCGGCCGCACGCCGCAGATGCCGCTGCTGCTGCAGGAAAACTTCACCGTGCGCCTGGTCGAACTCTTGCGCCAGGGCGAGATCGACTGCGCCATCATGGCGTTGCCGCTGCCGGAAGCGGGGCTGGTGATGCAGCCGCTCTACGACGAGCCCTTCGTGGTGGCGGTGCCGCAGGACCACGAACTGGCGCAGCGCAAGGCCATCGATGCCCAGGACCTGAAGCAGCAGACCATGCTGCTGCTCGGCAGCGGCCATTGCTTTCGCGACCAGGTGCTGGAAGTGTGCCCCGAGCTGTCGCGTTTTTCGGCGGCCAGCGATGGCATCCAGCGCACCTTCGAAGGCTCGTCGCTCGAGACCATCCGCCACATGGTGGCGGCCGGCATCGGCGTGACGGTGCTGCCCGTGACCGCCGTGCCGCAGCCGCCGCCTTCGAACAGCCTGCTGCGCTATCTGCCGTTCGAAGGCCACGTGCCCGAGCGTCGCGTGGTGCTGGCCTGGCGCCGCAGCTTTCCGCGCCTGGCGGCGATCGAGGCGCTGGCCCAGGCGGTGTACGAATGCGAACTGCCGGGCGTGCGGATGCTGTCCGACGAAACGGCCGCGGTGCAGGATTGATCCGGGCCGCGCTTGCGTTGCGTCAAGAGACCGCCAAGTCGTTGATTGGCATGCATTTTTGCCGCGAAATTGCCGTATTCGCGGTGTTATCCTGATTTTGTCCACCAACCCCACAGGGAGCTAGCAATGGCAAAGACCTCCAAGAAGACCTCCACCTCCGTTCCGCGCATCGACATCGGCATCTCCGACAAGGACCGCGCCGCGGTGGCCGGCGAATTGTCCAAGCTGCTGGCCGATTCGTACACCCTGTACCTGATGACGCACAACTTCCACTGGAACGTCACGGGGCCCATGTTCAACACGCTGCACCTGATGTTCATGACCCAGTACACCGAAGAGTGGAATGCGCTGGACAGCATCGCCGAGCGCATCCGCGCCCTGGGCCACTACGCGCCGGGCACGTACCGCGAATATGCCAAGCTGTCGTCCATCGCCGAGCCGCAGTCCGTGCCGGAAGCCCTGGAAATGGTGCGCCTCCTGGTCAGCGCCAACGAGTCGGTCGCCAAGACCGCCCGTGCGGCCTTCGAGAAGGCCGACGCCTCCAACGACCAACCCACCGCCGACCTGCTGACGCAGCGCCTGGACGTGCACGAAAAGAACGCCTGGATGCTGCGCAGCCTGCTGCAGTAAACCCCCGTCGCGCCCCGAGCGGCGCGGCCACGAAAATGCCCCCGGCACCTTGCGGTGTCGGGGGCATTTTTTTTGCCGCGCCATCGCCATGCCCCGCCGCCGGAGAATGGTCAATAGGTTTGGATTTTTCCTGATACAGGCATGGGACGATATTTTGCAGTGATTCCGACGCGATCAGTGACTTCAGGTTGCAATATCGGGAGGGGTTCCCGGGGATTAATAGATAACCCAGGATTCCATACTCATTCCTTGCGGTTTTATTAAACCAAGATTAGAAAACGACTTTATACATTTACTAACAAAACAAACGATCTAATCTATTTCTATTTGTATGAACAAAGCGTTTGTCTGAGGGATTTCCCCCGGTTTATTGCAATATTTCCGATTTATTTCCACAGCGATGAAAACTTTTAGAAAGAATTTCGCTGTCTCAGCCGCCTAAGATTCGTTGGCTCGCTACCCACACGTATAACGCGGTATCGAGATGTAATTAATTCTGAGCAACGAGTCCACCCCAGGCAGGGAATAGTCATTCGATTCCAAACCGGTCGATCGGTTCCTGGGTGTCGGTTTTTTATGTACTCGACACGACGAAAACAGTGAGGTCCCCCGTGGTAAAGAGAATCGCAGTGTGCGGTCTTGGATATGTCGGCCTGCCCGTGGCCGTGGCATTTTCCAGGCGCTTTGATGTCGTCGGCTTTGATGTGGACAAGCGGCGGATCACGAGCCTGAAACAGGGTGAGGACTGGACGGGCGAAATCGAACGCGAGGCCTTGCTGGCTTCCCGCATGCAGTTCACCGATCAGGTTACCGAACTGCAAGGGTGCGACTTTTTCGTCGTTGCCGTGCCGACGCCCGTCGACGAGAAGAACAACCCCGATTTTTCCCTGCTGGTGCGCGCCTGCCGCTCGATCGGCCCCGTGCTGCGCCCCGGCTGCATCGTGGTGTTCGAATCCACCGTGCACCCCGGCGCCACCGAGGAAATCTGCGGTCCGGAACTGGAAAAGGCCTCGGGCCTGCGCTGCGGTATCGACTTCAAGCTGGGCTACAGCCCCGAACGGATCAACCCCGGCGACCGTGAGCACCCGCTGGAGAAGATCGTCAAGATCGTGTCCGGCCAGGACGAGGAGTCGCTGGAGATCATCGCCGGCGTCTACGAACAGATCATCGACGCCGGCGTGCATCGCGCCTCGTCCATCAAGGTGGCCGAAGCCGCCAAGGTGCTCGAAAACACCCAGCGCGACATCAACATCGCGCTGATGAACGAGATGTCCAAGATCTGCGATCTGGTCGGCATCCGTACCGCCGAAGTGCTGGCGGCCGCGGGCACCAAGTGGAATTTCCTGAAGTTCACGCCCGGCCTGGTCGGCGGCCACTGCATCGGCGTGGACCCTTACTACCTGACGTCCAAGGCGCAGGAACTGGGCTACCACCCCGAAGTCATCCTGTCGGGCCGCCGGATCAACGACGGCATGGCCAGCCACGTGGCCTCGCGCGTGGTGCAGACCCTGGCCCGCAACGGCCGCCTGAACGCCTCGACCCGGGTCGGCATCCTGGGCATGACGTTCAAGGAAAACGTGCCGGACATCCGCAATTCGAAGGTCGTCGACCTGTATCGCGCCCTGGGCGACTACGGCATCACGCCGGTGGCCTGCGACCCGATGGTCGACGCCGAACAGATGCAGCATGAGTACGGCATCAGCCTCGTCGATCGCGACCAGTTCCGCGACATGGACGTGCTGATCCTGGCGGTGCCGCACCGCGAGACCATGGCCACCATCTGGGAAGACCTGCCGCAGCTGGTCAAGGCCGACGGCATGGTGTGCGACCTGAAATCCGTACTGGACAGCCGCCGGCTTCAGCCCGGCCTCGTGTACTGGACGCTTTGAGTCCAGGTTTTGCGTAACCCATCAACACAGGAGAGGCCCGGAATGACCGCCTTTACCATCGCTCCGATTGGCACCTGCCGCATCCACACGCCGCTACGCGATGCCGTGGGACGCTACCCGATCAAGCAGCAGCTCGGCCGCAATTACGGTTTCGTGCACACCAGCGCCGAGGCGTTGCAGCAGGCCCGCTTCATGTTCGGCCAGGCCGACATTCCCGCTGACGTGCAGCGCCTGATCTTCCGTCCGTCCAATGGCGAGCAGGCCCGCCGCGGCACGCACAAGCCGGCCGACCTGTACATGGTCGAGCTGTCCTCGCGCAAGCTGCTGACCATTGGCGCCCACCCGATCCAGTCCAACTACCTGGTGCGCTTTTTCAGCGAGTTCTTCGCCGACCGCGCCCGCACCCGCGCATTCTGGTCCCAGGCGACCGAAGAACGGCTGGCCGAACGGCGCGAATGGCTGGACAAGGATCCGGTCTTCAAGAGCCTGTCGCCGGACAACCGCGAGCTGCTGGCCCGCATCGTCAAGCGCGAACAGACGGACGACGAGATCGAGCAGCAGATGCGCGAGCTGGTCGACCTGCTGGGCCGGGACAAGATCGTGTTCGTCACGCACGTCAACGCCATGACGCCCGACAACGTGCCGATCGAACAGCGGGCGCAGCTGATCGCCGCCGTCGCCGCCAGCGCGCAGCGCATCGGCGTGCCGTGCTACGACCCCACGCCGCTGATGAACAAGATCGGCCAGGCCGACGCGCTGGAAGACGGCGGGCTGGACCTGACGCACTACACGCCGCTGTTCGCCGAACGCCTGTACACCGAGTGGTACAAGACTTTCGTGCGTCCGCGCATGAGCGCGTCCACGCCGCAACCGTCCGTGCCCAAGCTGAGCGCCGACGAAAGCGCAGAACGCATCGAGAAGCTCTGGGAGTCGGGCGAGCTGCGCGAAGCCTCGCGCCGCCTGCGCGACGTGCTGCGCCGCCATCCCGGCCTGCCGGACCACACGCTGCTGTTCGCACGCATCCAGGAAGAACTGGGCGACTACGAAGGCTCGCTGGCGCTGCTGGGCAGCGCGGACGGCACGCTGGCCACCGGCAGCAAGGCCGAGCAGATCCTGATGCGCAACCATTTCAAGCTGGGCCGCCATGACGTTGCCCACTCGCTGGCCGCAGGCCTGCTGGGCGACGAAATCGAGACCCCGGAAATCGTGCGCATCGCGGCCATTTCCGCCGGCCACCTGGGCTTTGTGGACGAAGCCCTGGGCAATTGGAAGCAGTTGTTCCGCATCTCGTCGCCGCAGGACCCGACCGCCACGGAAGCTGCCGACACCGTGCTCTCGCTGCTGCAGGCCGGCAGCGACATGGAAGCCACCTTGCGCTGGGTGCATGAGGTGCGCGAGGCCATTCCGGCGCATGGCCGCAGTTTCGCGATGCTGTGGCGCGACCGGCTGATTGCCGGCGACCGCGCCGGGCTGCGCGCGCTGGCGGCCGAGTCGCCCGCGCTCACCGATGTCGAGGCGCTGGAACTGGTCAAGGAAGCCTCGTGGCGCGGTTGCATCATGGCCGCGGCGGCGCTGGCCGTGTCGTGCAAGCTGGCCGATACCGAGCAGGAAGACATCGCCGCCTGGCTGCGTGCGCAGGCCGCGACCTGGGCCGAAGAGGGCACGCAGGCGCTGGATGAAGGCCGCCTGCGTGATGCCGCCGAGCGTATCAGCGCGCACCGCCTGCTCAATCCCGATGCCCTGGCCGGCGTGCGCGCCAAGCGCGCCTTCGAGCGGGCGATGCGTCTGGGCGTACGGGCCGCGCTGGTGGCGGGCAATCACAAGGAAGTGATCGACCTGACCGACATCGCACTCGACACCCAGGTCGAATTCCCCGAGCTGCACGCGATGCGTGGCCGCGCGGCCGACGCGCTGGGCGACAAGCAGACCGCCATGCGGCACCTGGAGCAGGCGGCCGCCAACGAGTCGGCGCCCTTCAGCACGCAACTGCACTTCGCCCGCGTCGCGTTCAACGGCGGCTGGTTCGGCGAGGCCATCGACGCCTACAAGATGGTGCTGGCCAACGCCTCGGCCGACCAGGGCGCCAAGGACGAGGCCGAGCGCCAGCTTGGCAGGCTTGGGCCGCGCGCCATCCGCGGCGCCCGGGAGCTGCTGTCGGCCGGTGACGCCAAGGCGGCCTGGACCCTGCTGGAGCGTGTCGCCCAGTCCTGGCCGCAGATGACGGAAGTCGACCACGAAAAGCGCCGCATCATCGCCGTGCTGTACGCCGAAGCGCGCGCGCTGGACTCGTCCAGCACCACCGAGCGCCTGGCATTGGGTGAGCGCATTCTGCAACTGGTGCCGGACGATCCCATCGGCCTGCGCCTGGCCGCGGTCGGCGCCATGCGCCTGCATCGCTTCGAACAGGCCCTGCCTTACTGGCGCGCGCTGCAGCAACGTTCCGACAACCCGGCCCAGTACGATCACTACATCCAGCGCTGCCTGGTGTGGATCGACAAGGCCAACCGCAGGAAGGCCGCATGAATCCGCCGCTGATCACTGAGCGCGAGAGCGCCGATTCCGAGTTGCGGCAGGTGCAGGCCCGGCTGGAGGAAATCGTGGCGGCATCGGGTCGGGTCCAGGTCGCGCAGGACAACCTGGCCGACGCGCAAGCGCTGGCGCGGGACCACCTGTCCGACCCCAAGGTCCGTTTCCTGCTGCTTCGGTTGAAAGAGGCGGCGGGCCTGAACGAGGGCATGTCCGAACAGTGGGCCACGCTATTGCGCGAATGCCCCGATGACCTGGAAATCGTGCGCTATCGCGCGACCCGCCTGGTCAAGGAGCGCCACCTGGAGGACGCGCTGGCCCTGGTGGACCGGCACCTGCCTGCGTCCACCGAGAACCCCGCCCGGTTGTTCTCCCGCGCCAAGCTGCTGAACGACATCCGTGCGTATGAGCAGTCGGACGCCTTGTTCCGCCGGCTGATCCTGCAGCACACGGACCGCAACATTCGCGTCGAGTTTGCCAAGCGCCTGCGCAAGCGCGGCCTGCTGGCGGATGCCTTCGAGGTCATCTCGCCCGTGGCCAAGCACCTGGCGCCGGGCAGCAAGGCGGCGGAACTGGCCAACGGGCTGGCCAGCGACTACGCCTTCTATCAGCGCCTGGAACCCGAAGCCGCGCTGGCCGGCAAGGACATCCGGATCGTGTCGATGAAGCACGCCATCCTGCATTTCCGCAACCGGCAGATCCCGGAATGCTCGCCCGACAAGCCCGTTTCGGTGGCGCTGGTGACGGGCAGCCTGGGCCCCGGCGGCGCCGAGCGCCAACTGACGCGACTGGCCGGGGAACTGGCCCGCATGGCGGAGGCGCCCGAGCCGCGCCCCGTCGATGTGCCGATGAAGCCGGAAAAGGTCGAAGTGCTGGTCAAGCAGCACACCGAGCCGGCCGGTTCCACCAAGAAGCAGGGCCTGGATTTCTTCCTGTCCGTGCTGGTCAAGGCGCAGATTCCGGTCACGGAAATCAACAAGCTGCCCGCGATCTCGGTGGCGCACCAGTCGGTACCGGACGGCAGCCTGACCCGCCTGCTCGAGCAACTGCCCCCGCCGGTTCACTATGGCGTGACGCGGCTGGCGCCCGTCTTGCGCGCC
The DNA here is from genome assembly GCF_052695805.1 of Achromobacter sp. NCFB-sbj8-Ac1-l. Lineage (NCBI taxonomy): Bacteria > Pseudomonadati > Pseudomonadota > Betaproteobacteria > Burkholderiales > Alcaligenaceae > Achromobacter > Achromobacter sp. NCFB-sbj8-Ac1-l. The sequence goes on from NZ_CP199812.1 coordinate 2,841,020, forward strand.
AGCACGTTCGACGTGGTGAGCCTGTGGCAGGACGGCACGTGCCTGTTCGGCGCGCTGGCGGCCTTGCTGGCCGGCGCACCGACCATCCACCTGGTGTTCCGCGGCTTGCCGCCCAACATCCGCAAGGACCGTTTCCGCGAAGAGTATCCCGAGCTGTACCAGGCCCTGGCCCAGGTTCCCGGCGTGCATTTCGTCAGCAACAGCCGCAAGGCCGCCGAGGCCTATGCCGAATGGCTCGGCATCCCCATCGTGCGCTTTCACGTGCTGTACAACGGCGTGCCGGACCTGAACACCGACGCGGCGGCGACCGACCAGGAAAAATGGCAGGCCTTCCAGGAAAGCACGGCCGACGCCACGGAAACCATCGGCGGCGTGTTCCGCCTGGAACCGGACAAGCGGCCGCAATTGTGGATCAAGCTCGCGGCGCTCTACCTGAAACAGCGGCCGCAGGCGCGCTTTGTCATCGTCGGCGATGGGCGCCTGCACGACAACATCGTGGCGCTGGCGCAAGAGCTGTGCGTGATGGACCGATTGTTGCTCGTCGGCCTGTCGAACCACGTGGGCTATTGGTATTCGCAAATGGATGCCAAGGTCCTGCTGTCGCGCTACGAGGGCCTGCCCAACGTGCTGATCGAGGCGCAACTGCTGGGCGTACCCGTCGTCTCGACGCCGGCCGGCGGGGCAGGGGAGTGTTTCGAGGAAGGCGAGACGGGGCACCTGCTGGGCGACGTCGAACATCCCGACCTGCACGAGGCCTGCGACAAGGTCGTGTCCATCGTGGACCGGGTGCGCGCCGATGAACGCCTGAAAGCGCAAAGCCGCAACCGGGCGCAGACGTTGTTTTCGCTGGAGGCCATGCTGGCCAAGTTCCTGAGCCTGTGCATGCCGTTCATGCCCGTGTCGGAGAACGACGAGTCCATGGAACCGCCGGCGATGCAGCTCAAGCAGGCCTGAACGTCCGTCCGCCACTCTCGTTCTGAAGAACAAAAGGAAGTTATGCAAATGAACGTCCCGGCGGCGGGCCGGCGCCCCTTTGCGGCGCCGGCTCTGCTGCTGATTACCGTACTGACACTGAGCGGCTGCCAGTTGCCGCGTTCCGGGCCGATGCTGGCCGAGATGACCGGCGCGCATGACGCCAAGGACGTCATCGTGATGCCTGCCTCGCGCGAGCTTGCGCGCGAGAGCCGGGTGCCGGAAGTCTCCGATTTTCCCGTGCGTTACCGCGACCTGACCGAGGCCGGTTTCGACAGCCTGGTGCCCGGCGACGGCATCAACGTCAAGGTCTGGGAACGCGGCGGGTTGGGCGTGTTCGCGGCGGATCCGTCCGGCGTGAGCGACCTGGGCAACCAGGAGCTGGACCGCAACGGCAATGTGTCCTTTCCCATCCTCGGCAAGTTCCAGGCCGGCGGCAAGACGCTGGGCCAGCTGCATGACGCCATCGTGGCGCGCCTGAGCCGGCTGGTGGCCGGGGCCGACGTGAGCGTGACGCGCGCGGCCGAGGCACGCGGGCAGATGGTGACGGTGCAGGGCAACCTGACCAAGCCGGGCATGTATCCCATTACGCAGACGTCCCAGCGGCTGAGCAGCGCGCTGGCCCAGGCCGCGCCGGTGCAGACCAACCCCGAGCAGCTGGTCATCAGCCTGCGGCGCGACAACCAGGTGGCCTCGGTGCGCCTGTCGGACATCTACCGCAATCAGAACAACGACATCCTGCTGCGGTCGGGCGACGTCATTACCGCATACGAATCGCGCGAGTTCCTGACGGTGCTGGGCGCGGCGGGCAACCAGGGCCGCGTGGCGATCAGCAAGCGCAACTACAGCGTGCTGGATGCCTTGGCCGATTCGAAGGGCCTGGACGACCAGACGGCGGACCCGCGCTCGGTCTTCCTGTTCACGCCCGCGAAGGCGGGGGTGGATGGCAAGCCGGATCTGTTGCCCGTGGTGTACCAGTTCGACCTGACGCGTCCGGAACAGGTGGCGCTGGCCCGCGAATTCACCGTGCGTGAAGGGCAGGCGATCTATATCTCGGATGCGCCGTTCACCCAGGTGCAGAAGGTGCTGTCCGCGTTCCGCGTGACCATGAGCGCCGGCTTCAGCGCCACGCGGGCCATCGATTCGAATTCCGGCGGCTCTTCGACCGGCGTCAGCCAGTAGTGCGTCGATGAGCAACGAGGATCGGATCAAGGGTTGGCGCGCGCGGAAAAAAGACAGCAGCTACGCAGTGGGATCGGGCGTCGATGCCTGGCGCCTGGATCCCGCCAAGCTGTTCGAGGCCAAGGCCGAGCCGGCCGTCCTGCTCAAGCCCCTGCTGGCGCGCCTGCAGGGCGAGCCGCATGACTCCGTGGCCGCCCGGCGGGCGGTCTACGAGGCCGTGCAGGCCGAGCTGGACGCGGAGATCGCGCGCAGCAAGGTCGACGAGGCGCTGGCGGATTTTTCGCGGCGGCGCCTGCGCATCATCGTGCGCCTGCTCGAACAGGACATCCGCGCCGGCATCGAGGTGTTCGCGCCCGGCTACCTGCCCGCCCGGCTGGTGGCCGAGGACCAGCGCCTGGCCGACGCGCAGGCGCGGCGCGAACAGCGGCGCAGGCAGGACGAGGCGCGGGATGCGCGTCGCCATGCCTCGCGCAACGATATCGCGCTGGAAATGGAGCTGCCCCCGGGGGAGGCCGGCGACCTGGCGATCCTGCAGGATCGCCTGCGCGGCCTGCATGCCGGGCATCATCCGCGCATCATCGGCCGCGGCTGGCCGGGCGGGCGCACGCTGCTGGCACTGTTCGTCTACCAGCTGAACGTGATGCACGGCGAAAGCCGGATCGCGCTGCTGTGGGCGCTGGTGGGGCCGGTGGTGCTGCTGACGTTGATTTCGTCGCTGTACATCCTGATGGGCACGCACTACATCCTGGGGATGGACGTGCAGACGTTCTCGCTGCTGGGCGCGACGACCTGGATCATGTTTCGCCAGATCATCTTTCGCAGCAGCACCGCCTACGTGTCGGCGCGCGGCCTGTTGAACTTCCAGGGCGTGTCGCCCTTGATGTGCGCGCTGGTGCAGGCGTTGCTGTACGTGTCGGTGTACCTGGTGGTGTTCGTGGTGCTGATCACGGCCGGTCATGCGCTGGACCTCATCACGCTGCCCAGGAGCTGGCCGGGCTTCATGCTGTTCGTGGTGCTGATGGCGTGCTGCGCCGCGGCGATGGGGCTGTTGTTCGGGGCGATCGCCACCTGCTGGCATTTCTTCCTGCGGCTGGCGCCGGTGATCGAGCGCTTCCTGCAGATTTTCTCGGGCGTCTTCTTCGTCTCGGAGCAGTTGCCCGAGAACCTGCGGCCCTGGATGCTGTGGCTGCCTTTCGCGCACGGCATGCAGCTGCTGCGCTCGGCCTACTTCGACGCCTATACGTCGCAGGATGCCAGCCTGGGCTATTTCCTGACCAGCCTGGTCTTCCTGATGGTGGTGGCCCTGGCCGCAGAGCGGCTGGCCCGTCCCAACATCCAGCCCATGTGAGGAACGACGATGATTCATCTCAATGGCGTGACGGACGATCCCCAGGCCTTCGGCAGCCGGCAGGCGCTGCTTTCCCATGCCCACCTGGACATTCCCGTCGGCCGCTATGCCTTGCTGTCGCCCGCGCCGGAGCTGCATCGCCAGATCATCGATCTGCTGTGCGGCCTGCGGCCGCCGCGCCAGGGCTTTGTCCATCACGATGGCAACGTGTCCTGGGCGATCGGCCGGCAGGGCTTCATCCGCGGCAAGGCCAGCGGCGTGAGCATGATCGAACTGGTCAGCCAGATGTACGAGCTCGATGCCGATGCCACGTACGAACTGGTGGCCGACCTGATCACCGACCCCAAGGTCCTTTCCCGGCCGATGGAACATTGGCCGCTGTTTGCGCGGCAGGAATTTTCGTTTGCGTTGGCCCTGGCGCCGGCGTTCGACGTGTACGTGATCGAAGGGGCCATCCCCTTCGAGCCCTGCCGCTTCACCCGTCTGTGGCTGGCGCTGTTCGAAGAACGGCTGATCGGCAGGACGCTCATTCTTTCCAGTTACCGCCAGAATCAGTTGGCGGACTATTGCCTGAAGGGCCTGATTTATGAACGAAGCGCACTCCGCATCGAAGACGACCTCGACCAGTGCATCCAGAAGTTCCCACCGCGACGATCACGAAGCGACTCAGGAACAGGCGACGACGTCCTCGGCGGCTTCGATGACGGACAGCTCGGCTTCTGAGAGCGGCTCCGAGATCGAACGCCGGCGGCGCGAACGGCAGGCGGCGCTGGCCGAGCGCCGCCGGCGCCGCTGGGTCAACGTGGTCATCGTCATCGCCCCGGTGGCCCTGGCCCTGGCCTACGTGCTGTGGATCGCCACGCCCCGCTATGAAGCGGAATCGCGCTTCTTCGTGCAGTCCGGCTCCGGCCAGCAGGGCGGGGGCGCCATGGCGGCCAGCCTGCTGACCACCGGCAACTCGGGCGGCATGCTGGGCGGCTTCGTGGACGGCTGGGCGGTCAGTGATTTCCTGAAGTCGCGTGACTGCATGCGGCAGCTGGACAAGAAGGTCGGCCTGCGCCGCTTCCTCTTGAATGCAGGCATGGACCCCGCCCACCATCTGTCCGAGGACTCGAGCGAAGATGACCTCTACCGTGCCTACCAGGCCGCGGTCCAGGTGTCGTTCAATGCGCTGGAACAGATCGACGTGCTGCGCGTGCGGGCCTATTCGCCCGAAGACGCCGAAACCCTGTCCAAGGCCCTGATCGGCCTGGCGGAAGACTTCGTCAGTTCCATGAACGAAAAGGGCGTGGCCGACAAGCTGAAGGTCAGCGAGGAGTCGGTGAGGCAGGCCGAACAGAAGGCGCTGGCCGCCCGCGAAGCCCTGACGGCATGGCGAACCACGCACGGCAACATCGACCCGACGGCCACGGTGGCCATGCTGCTGAACCTGTCCAGCCAGCTCGAAGGGGAACTGAGCAGCGCCCAGATCAACCTGGACAAGATCCGCGCGCTGAACAACCAGGACCACTTCATGCTCAAACCCGCCGAAATGCAGGTCGTGGCCCTGAAGAAGCGGCTTGCCAGCGTGCGCCAGCGCCTGAGCGGCGACGGCAACACGGAAGCCAAGCAACTGAAGTCGTACGAAGCGCTGCGCAATACGCAAGCCTTCGCCGATTCGAACCTGACGCTGGCGCAGCAGTCGTACCAGCAGGCCGTGACCGACGCCCTGCGCTTGCAGCGTTATCTGTCCATCATCGCCCAGCCGGTGTCCACGGACCGGCCCAGCAGCCCGCGCACGGCCGTGTTGCTGCTGCAGGCGCTGGCGCTGGGCTTCGTGCTCATGTTCGTCCTGCGCGCGGCGATGGCCTTGCTACGAGGATTGCGCCATGGTTGATACGACAATGGAACGCCCCGGCGCCGCGGCTGCGGCCAGGCCTGCCACCGCGGCGCACGAGGCCGTCGGCCCCCTGCGGGAGGTCATCCAGCAGCTATTGCAGGCGGACGACCCCGCGCCGGCCCTGGCCGCGCTCGGCCCCGCGCTGGCGCGGGTCGAGGACGGCTGGCGCGACGTGCGCCGCCTGCTGGTGTCGCCGCTGGTGCGAGCCGGCCGCCTGGAATTGGCGATCGCCGTGCTGGAAAAGTTGGTGGACGCCTACCCGGTACGCACCGATGACCGCCGCATGCTTGCCAGCCTGCTGGGTCGCACCCAGCAATGGGACCGCGCCATTGCCCAGGCGGACGCCGCCGCCGCCATCGCGCCTGATGCCGCGGCGCTGCAAGCCGTACGGATACAGCTGCGCGTGCAGGCCGGACGGATCGAACAGGCCGCCGACGTCGCGCGCCAGACCCACGCGCTGGCGCTCGCCGACGCGGGCGAGGCGCACTGGTGGATGCTGGCCTATTCGCGCAACGGCGACACCGCCGAAGCGGCCGGTATTGCCACTGCCTTGCAGGCGGCGGATCTGCCGAACGCCCGCGTGGCCACGGTGGCCGTGCGCGCGCTGCTGGACGACGAGCGGGTCGAGGCGGCGATTGTGCTGGGCAGCGCGACGCTGGAAGCCGGCCACGATGCCGCGGCGCTGCGCGCCTCGCTGGGGCTGGCGCACCTGCGCCGGGCCACCGAAGACGACCGCAAGGTCCATGCGCTGGCGCACTTCGAGGCGGGCTTGCAGGCCGCACCCGCCGATGTGCGGCTCTTGACCCTGTACGGCGAAACCCTGCTGCGCGCCGGCCGCTACAAGGACGCCGTGGCGCCGCTGCGCCAGGCCATGGACTTGGCGCCGGACCTGGAACAGACCCAGGGCCTGTACGCCCGCGCGCTGCGCTACACGCTGCAATACGACGAAGCCGCCGACCAGTTGCTGCGCCTGGTCGAAAAATCCCCCGACAAGACGCTCTGGCAGCGCGCCGCCATCGGCGCGCTGTCCCAGGCGGGCCGCAAGCCGCAGGCCGAAGCCTTGTTCGAGCGCTATGTGGCGCAACGCGGCCAGAAGCTGCCGCCGACGTTCCAGCAAGCGCTGGATGAGCTGGACCAGAAGCTGGATACCGCGCCCATCCCCCAAGCCCGCCTGGACTGGGCCTGGTCGCTGCGCGGCGACGCCACGGCCGACCGAGCGCAATGGGAGCGGCGCGCGCGCTGGGGCCATCTGGTGGATCACCTGTTGTTCGACTGGCTCGAATGCCGCGAGGACAGCGTCGAAGAAGCCATGCAGATGCTGGGCGAGCTGGACACCGGCGAGCGCTTTTTCGCGCCGCTGCTGGCGACCGGCCGGGGCGTGGTGGTGGCCACCGCGCACGTGGGCCCCATGTACGCCGGCCTGATGGCGCTGGAACTGCTGGGCATTCCGTCGCGCTGGCTGGCGACCGCGCCCAGCATTGCCCAGAGCAGCTATGCCGCCGCCCTGATTTCCACGGCCGACCAGACCGAAGCGCAGGTGGCCAAGGCCTGCATGCGCGCGCTGGCATCGGGCAATGTGCTGTGCCTGGCGGTGGACGGCGCCGCCAACCCCGCCGCGCCGCGCACCGACTTCGAAGGGCAGTCGGTGACCTATTCCAGCTTCGCGGCCCACCTGGCGCATCGCCAGGGCGTGCCATCGGTGTTCTACGTGCCGCGCTGGGAAAACGGCCGCGTGGCCTACACGCTGGAAATGCTGCCTGCCGTGAACCCCGGCGAGGACGCCGATGCCTATGCGCAGCGCTGGCAAGAGGCCTATTTCAAACATCTCAGGGCCCATGTGGCCGGCCCGCCGGAGAATCTGCGGCTGAGCGGCGGCATCTGGCGCCACGTACAGTCCGCGGATCGTTCCGCGCAGCGTTAAGGAGTGCATTGCCATGAAATCAGCAACGAATGGGCCGGCCGCTCGCAGGCTGCTGCGCGCCTTGTCCTGGCTGCCTGTCCTGGGCATGCTGGTGGGCGGGGCGGCCGCCGCCAGTGAGACCTGCGCCAGTCCGGATGAGCGCTGCCCCTTCGTCTCCGCGCTGCTGCAGCAGCGCGAAGGCTATGGCGCCAAGGCCACGGGCGGCCTGGGCGGGCGGTTCATCGAGGTCACGTCCGACCAGGATTCCGGGCCAGGCACGCTGCGCGCCGCGCTGGCGCAGGCCAAGAAGGGCCCCACGTGGATCCGCTTTGCGTCGGACATGACGATCGTGCTGGACTCGCAGCTGCGCGTGCCGTCCAACACGACCATCGACGGCCGGGGCAAGCACGTGGCCCTGATCGACGACGGCCTGGGCGTGTATGGCAGCCAGAACGTCATCCTGACGCATCTGACCATCGATGGCCGCCTGAACCGGTTGACCCAGGCCGTGAACATCGCCAACGACAGCCGCGATGTCTGGGTGGACCACATGGACCTGTCGCGCATGTCCGACCGGCTGCTCAACGTGAAGAACGGCTCTACCGACGTGACGATCTCGTGGACGAAGTTCCACAATTCGAACAAGGTCATGCTGCTCAACAACATCACGTCCAAGGACCTGTTCGCCAACTACGAACGGGACTCCATCGCGCGCGTGACCCTGCACCACAATTACTTTTTCAACACCGTGCAGCGCAATCCCCGTGGCCAGTTCGGCACCTTCCACCTGTTCAACAACCTGCTGGAAAACTGGGACTTCTACGGCATGAGCTTCAGCCTGGAAGCGAAGGCGCTGGTCGAAGGCAATATCTTCAACAACGACGCCAAGCGCCAATGCGTGGAGCCGGAATTCTTTCCGACGGTGGAAGGCGTGAAGGTGAACTACTGCCGCTATATCCCCACGGCCGCCCGGCGCAGCGCGCTGGACAACGGCGCGTCGGACGAAGGCGCCTACCAGGAACGCAAGGCCCAGCACGGCTATACGCGCGACTTCAAGGCGTTCCTGCGGCTGAAGGACAACCTGTACCTGGGGGACGCGAAACCCGTGTTGCAGGACTACCGCCCCGAGGCGGCCCCGACGCCGCCTTACTGCTATGGCTACGAGAAGCCGTCGGCGGAATTGGCGGAGGCGATCCGCAAGCATGCGGGCAACACCAGCGGCGATACGCCGCTGCCGTCATCCCGAGTGGGGGCTGGCTGCGCGAAATGAACGCAATGCGGTCTCAGGCCTGATGGGACAAGGGCCGGTCGAGAATCGGGGCAATGCGTTCCGGCGGCGGCGATACGCGCCACGAGGCGCGCCGGCGCAGGGCGCCAAAGAGCTTGAGCCCTTGCGGCCAATCGCCCAGGCCGCTGTCCGCATTGAGATGGCCGGCGCCGGGAATCACCACGACGCGGCTGCCCCAGTCTTCGGCAAAACGGCGGGCGCGTTCGAGTCGACAATACGGGTCGTTGTCGCTGGCCACCACCACGCTCTGGAACGGCAGCGACTGCCGCGGCACCGGCGCAAAGCCGCGCAGGCATTCGGGCGCGTCCGGCCGCTCGACATCGGCGGGCGCCACCAGCAGCGCGCCGGCGACCTTAGCGCGCAGCGGCACCGGCAGCGCCGCGCTGATCAGGCAGCCCAGGCTGTGGGCGATCAGCAGCACCGGGCTGCGGGCGCTGTCCACTTGCGCCGCCAGGGTGGAAATCCATTCCGCGCTGACGGGGTTTTCCCAGTCGCGCTGCTGCACTCGCTGCGCGTGGGGCAAGAGGGCGGCCCAGCGCGATTGCCAGTGTTCGGGTCCGGAGTTTTTCCATCCGGGGACGATGATCGGTTGGAGTCTCATGGCGGCCATGATGCCGCGCGGCCTTAGTAACGCAAACGAATAAATCGTCTTTTGCATATACGGTGGCAGGCATAAGGCCGGCAGCCCGCCGGGGCGGCTTTGTATGCGGCACTGCAATAACGAAACGTCGCTCAAATCGGGCCGGAACCCCTGCAAAAGGGGCTATTTTTCAGTGTATGCTTGCCGTGCTTATGCAAAGTAACGGGGCGTGACCAACACTTTTCCGGCTGTCCGCCCGGCTTACAAACCAACGACTACAAGCCATTCGAGGAGTCCACTCATGAAGCAAGTATTTCGTCTGACCCCGGTCATCGCGGCGCTCGGCGTCGCCGCCGGTTTGACGTTTGGCGCAGCCGCGCAGGCGCAGACCATCAAGATCGGCGTGGTAGGCCCCACCACCGGCGCGGTCACCCAATATGGCGACATGGTCCGCGAAGGCGTCGACACCGCGGTGGAACGCATCAACGCCGCCGGCGGCGTCAACGGCAAGAAGCTCGAAACCGTGGTCATCGACGACGGCTGCGAACCCAAGCAGGGTCCGGTCGCCGCCAACCGCGTGGTCAACAGCAAGATCGGTTTCGTCGTGGGCCACGTGTGCTCGGGCGCCACCATCGCCGCTGCCGACATCTACAACAACGAAGGCGTGGTCATGGTCACGCCCTCGGCCACCTCGCCGGCCCTGACCGACGGCAAGAACTACGAGTTCATCTTCCGCACCATCGGCCGCGATGACCAGCAAGGCCCCGCCGCCGCCAAGTTCGTGCTGGAAAAGATCAAGCCGAAAAAGGCCGCCGTGCTGCACGACAAGCAGTCGTACGGCCAGGGCATCGCCACCTCGGTCAAGAACGACCTGGAAAAGGGCGGCGTGCCCGTCGCGATCTTCGAAGGCATCAACGCCGGCGACAGCGACTACTCCGCCGTCATCACCAAGCTCAAGAGCCAGGGCGTGGACTTCGTCTACTACGGCGGCTACCACCCTGAAATGGGCCTGCTGCTGCGCCAGGCAGCCGAGCAGGGCGTGAAGGCCAAGTGGATGGGCCCCGAAGGCGTCGGCAACCCCGACATCAACGCCATCGCCAGCGATGCCGTCGAAGGCATGCTGCTGACGCTGCCGGCCGACTTCACCCAGAACGCCGCCAACGCCGACATCGTCAAGGCCTTTGCCGCCAAGAAGCGAAACGCCAGCGGCGCGTTCCAGCTGACCGCCTACACGGCCACCCAGGTCATTGCCGACGGCATCAAGGGCGCCGGCAGCGAAGACCCCTCCAAGGTCGCCAAGTACCTGCACGCCAACTCGTTCGACACCCCGATCGGCAAGGTGGCCTGGAACAAGCAGGGCGACCTGACGAACTTCCAGTTCGACGTCTTCGTCTGGCACAAGGACGGCTCCAAGTCGGTCTACAAGTAAGGTGCCGGCGCGGCGTGCCGGGGGGAATTCCCTGGGGCGCCCGCCCGTTGCCTGCCCCCCGAACCGGGCCGGAAGCGCTGTCTTCCGGCCCGGTTTTTTCGTGCGCGCCACCCGCGGGGAACCGGCGCGATATTGCACGGGTCGAACGCCCCTTGCGCGGTTTTGCGTAGAATGCGGCCAAATCGACCCCTCACTTTCTGTCCGGACACCATGACCAAGGCATTGCTAGTCGAAGACGATCCGAAGCTGTCGCGCCTGATCGCACAGTTCCTGGAGCAACACGGGTTCAATGTCGCCCAGGCCTACCGCGGCGACCATGCGGTAGAGGCTTTCCGCCGCCACGACCCGGCCATCACCATTCTCGACCTGATGCTGCCGGGGCGCGACGGCCTGCAGGTCTGCCGCGACCTGCGCGCGTTTTCCTCGGCGCCCATCCTGATGCTGACGGCGCGCGAAGACGACCTGGACCAGATCCTGGGCCTGGAGTCCGGCGCCGACGACTACGTCATCAAGCCGGTCGAGCCGCGCGTACTGCTGGCTCGCATCCGGGCGCTGCTGCGCCGTCACAGCCAGCTCGAGGAACCGCCGGAGCGCCTGGAGTTCGGCCCGCTGGTCATCGACCGGCGCACCCGCGCGGTGGTCCACGCCGGGGTCGAGGTCGACCTGACCACCATGGAATTCGAGATGCTCTGGGCGCTGGCCAGCCAGGCCGGCCAGGTGCTCACGCGCGACGACCTGCTCAATGCCGTGCGCGGCATCGAATTCAATGGCCTGGACCGCAGCGTCGACGTCTGCGTCAGCAAGCTGCGGCGCAAGCTGGACGACGACCCGCGCGATCCGGCGCGCATCAAGACCGTGTGGGGCAAGGGCTATCTGTTCTCGCCCAAGGCGCACGAGGGCAGCGATGATTAAATTCGTCCTGCGGCTCTTCGTGGTGCTGGCGGTGGGCTTCGTGATTTCCAACGAAGTCGTGGACCGATCCGCCAACTACCTGTTCGAGCCGGTCAGCGACGCCTACACCCGCGAGTCCGTGCGTGGCCAGATCCACAGCCTGGTGCAGGAACTGTCCAAGGTCGAGCCGGGCGCCCGCGCGGCCTACATCGAGCAGCATCTGGCGCCGTACTACGGCCTGACGCTGCGGGTGTTCAACGCTTCGGACTACAACGCCAGCGACAAGGAGCGCCGCATTGCCGCCCGCGGCGACTTCTTCATCCGCGACAAGCTGCAGACCTTCGTGGCCGCCATTCCCGGCCCGGGCAACCAGTGGCTGGAAGTGAAGCTGCCGCCCGAGCCGTCGTTCGGCCCCTGGGTGATCGCAGCGGTGTATTCGGCGCTGGGCCTGCTGCTGTGCGCCTTCATGCTGGTGTGGGCGCTGCCCATCTGGCGCGACCTGGAAGCCCTGAAGACCGCCGCGCTGCGCATGGGGCAGGGCGACCTGCAGGCCCGCGCCCGCCTGTCGCGCCATTCCAGCATCGGCAACCTGGGCGACACCTTCAACCTCATGTCCGAGCGCATCGGCGCGCTGATCGGCAACCAGCGCGAACTCACCAATGCGGTCTCGCACGAGCTGCGCACGCCCATCGCGCGTCTGACCTTCGAGCTGGACATGATCGGCCGTACCGAAGACGCCACCGAACGCCAGCGCCTGATCGACGACATGAAAAGCGACGTCGCCGAACTGGACAGCATGGCGTCCGAACTGCTGATGTACGCCCGCCTGGAACACAAGAGCGACGGCGTGGCCCTGCAGGCGGTGGATGCGCGCAGCTGGCTGGATTCGGTGGTGCAGCATGCCGGCTTCGAGGCCGGGCAGTCCGGCGTGCGGCTGGAAGTCGTGCTGTGCCAGGTGGGCGAAGTGCACCTGCACCAGCGCTACATGACACGCGCGCTCTTGAACCTGCTGCTGAACGCCATCCGCTATGCCGGCGGCCGGGTGCAGGTGAGCCTGGTGTCGCCCGCGCCGCGCGAATACGTGCTGATGGTCGACGATGACGGTCCCGGCATTCCGCCCGCGGACCGCGAACGCATTTTCGAACCCTTCATCCGCCTGGACGAAAGCCGCGACCGCGTCACCGGCGGGACCGGCCTGGGCCTGGCGATCGTGAACCGGGTGGCCCGCTGGCACAACGGCACCGCCGAGGCGGCCGACAGCCCGCTGGGCGGCGCCCGTTTCATCGTCAGCTGGAAAGCGACGTAAACAAACTTCACAAACTGGCCGGCCAATCTTCACAAACTCCCTACAAAGCGGGAAAGATCGGCGCGGCGTCCCTGATTAGCATGACGGCAGTTCTCCCCAGAGGAATTGCTGCCCGTCATGTTTTCGCTTACCCGCCTGGCTGCCGTTGCCATGCTCCTGATCGCCGTGGGCGGTTGCCAGGGCATGCCCCCGGCCGCGCCGCCCGCCATCGCCAAGGGCGACTACCCGGCGGTGGTGGCGTACCTGAAGCAGCGCATCCCCTACGACATGGGCGCGCAGCGGGTGCCAGGCCTGTCGATCGCCATCGTCGACGACCAGCGCATCGTCTGGAGCAGCGGTTTCGGCTACGCCGACACGGCCCGCCATCGCAACGCCACCGGTGACACGCTCTACCGGGTCGGCGCCATCTCCAAGGTCGTCACGGCCGCCGGCGTGCTGCGCGCCGCCGATGACGGCCGCCTGTCGCTGGACAACCCGGCTGCGCAGTCGCTGCCGCAGTGGGAATTCGAGCCCCGCCGCGCCGCCATGCACTGGATGGGCACGTACCCCTTCACCGCCCGGCGCCTGTTGGCGCTGCGTCCGGACACGCTCGAAGACACCATGGGCCGGGCCCGCGCCGACATGGGCTACGCATTGCTGGGCGACATGGTCGCGCACGTGGCCGACGAACCCTTCGACACCTATGTGCGGCGCACGCTGCTGCAGCCGCTGAACATCCCGCGCACCGGCTTTCGGCAAGTCATCGAAAACGACGAATCCCGCGAACTGCGCGCAGCCGGCTACCGCCGTGGCGTGCCGTGGGTCGAGGCGCCGCAGACGAACGAGGCGGCCGAGGGCCTGTGGGCCAGCTCGGCCGAGATGGCGCGCTTTTCCAGCATGTTGTTCGCCGGCGGCACCTACAAGGGCCGCCGGGTCCTGAAAGACGAGTCCGCCCATGCGGTGCTGAACCTGGAAACGGTGGCCCACGGCATGGAGCTGGAGTGCCGCCTGTCGCTGTCCTGGCTGGCCGCGCCGTGCGACCCGGACGACATCGCCGGCGATTCCCTGCGCGAGCACAGCGGCGCCACCGAAGCCTTCCATGCCCGCTGGCTGCTGGCGCCGCGCGACAAGCTGGCCGTGCTGGTGATGAGCAATGCGGACACGGCCGAACCGCTGGTGGCATCGGTCTCCATCCTGGCCATGAACCTGATGCGGCAGGCCAAGCACGGCCCTGCGCAAAAGTAGCCCCGCGTCGCGGTGTCGCGGCGCACCCCGAGTTTCCCCTCAACCTCGTTTCCTGGAAGTACTTATGAAGCGATATCCCGCTCTGTCTTCGTTGCCGCACCGCGCCGGCGCCTGGTGTCTGCTGGCCTGTCTGCCGGCCGTGTCGTTGGCCGCAGGCGAACGCGTCGCCGACAACTCGGTCTACAGTTCGCGCGGCGCCAGTTCGCGCGGCATCGACGTGCCCACCGGCACCGACAAGCCGGCCGACGAATGGAAGTTCTACGGCACGCTGGGCGTAGGCTACGCGCCGCGCTACAGCGGCAGCAATGAAAGCGCGGCCTTGCCGGTGTTCGGCCTGGGCATCCGCAGCCCGGGCGGCTTTTTCCTGGACACCGCGCATGGCCTGGGGTGGGAAACGCAGGCGCTCAGCAGCACCTTCCGCTTCTATGTCGCGCCCAGCGCCGACCGCAAAGACCACAAGAAGGGCTTCCAGGGCTCGGACAAGCTGCGCGGCATGGGCGACATCAAGAGCCGCGCGCAGATCGGCATGGACGCCGAGACCACGCTCGGCCCGGTGACGCTGTCGGCCACCGTGGCGCACGCCTTCAAGAAGGGCGACGACCGCGATGTGGGCAGCGCCTACACGCTGTTCAACCTGGGCGCCAGCACCACGGTGTACGAAGGCTCTGCCGGTTCGGTGTCGCTGGCGCTGAACGGCAACTTCGGCGACGGCAACTACATGCGCACCTGGTATGGCGTCAGCGATCGCCAGTCGCAGAAATCGGGCTATCGCCGCTACAACCCCAAGGGCGGCCTGGAAAGCGTGGGCCTGGGCGCCACGTGGTCGCTGCCGCTCAGCAAGGAATGGTCGTGGTCGGTCATGGCCGAAGCGCGCCGTCTGTATGGCGATGCGGCCGACAGCCCGATCGTCAAGGACCGCAACCAGTATTCGGTCGGCACGGCGGTGACTTACACGTACTGAGCGGGAAGGCCTTCCCTGGAGCGGGGAAGGGGCGCGGGCCCGGCGGCGCGAAGCCACCGGCACCCGCCGGAAGGACTTACAGCCCTTGCACGCGGCGGCCGGAGTCGGCCTCGAACCAGTGCAGCGGGTGACGGCCATCCGGGCCGACGTTGACGCGGTCGCCCACCTTGGCCGAGGACTCGGACAATTGGCGGGTGGTGCAGCGCACGACCAGGGTGGACTTGCCGCAGCGGCAGTGCACCAGTTGCTCGGAGCCCAGCGTTTCGACCATTTCGACTTCGGCGGGCACGCCCTGCGTGTTCAGCAGCATGTGCTCGGGGCGCATGCCCATGATGACCTTGCGGCCGCGCACTTGCGACGGCACTTGCAGCGGCGAGATGTCCAGCGCCGAGCCATCGGCGGTCTGCACCGTGCCGTCGCCGGCCACGTTCACTTCCATCAGGTTCATGGGCGGCGAGCCGATGAAGCCGGCCACGAAGGTGGACGCGGGCTTTTCGAACACTTCCATGGGGGTGCCGATCTGCTCGGGCACGCCCTGGTACATGACGATCATGCGGTGCGCCAGCGTCATGGCCTCGACCTGGTCGTGCGTGACGTACAGGCTGGTGGTGCCCAGGCGGCGGTGCAGCTTCATGATTTCAAGACGCATCGCCACGCGCAGCTTGGCGTCCAGGTTCGACAGCGGTTCGTCGAACAGGAACACCTTGGGTTCGCGCACGATGGCGCGGCCCATGGCCACGCGCTGGCGCTGGCCGCCCGACAGGGCGCGCGGACGGCGGTCCAGCAGATGGCCCAGTTCCAGGATCTGCGCAGCGATGTCGACGCGCTTCTTGATTTCGTCCTTGGAGAACTTGCGGATCTTCAAGCCGTAGGCCATGTTCTCGAACACGGTCATGTGCGGGTAGAGCGCGTAGTTCTGGAACACCATCGCGATGTCGCGTTCGGCCGGCTCCAGCGTGTTGACGACCTTGTCGTCGATCACGATCTCGCCGCTGGTCACGGTTTCCAGGCCGGCGACCATGCGCATCAGCGTGGACTTGCCGCAGCCGGACGGGCCGACGATGACGATGAATTCGCCGTCTTTCACATCCATGTCGATGCCATGGATGACCGGCACGTTGCCGGCGTAGGTTTTCTTTACGTTGCGAAAGCTGAGAGTAGCCATGAGTTATTCGTATTCGGAGTCGTTGTCGGGTGGGCTTTAGCGGGCAATAGTTACTTTTCAGTATCTACCAGACCCTTGACGAACCATTTCTGCATCAGGATGACCACCAGCGCCGGCGGAATCATGGCCAGCATGGCCGTGGCCATGGTGATGTTCCATTCGGTGACGCTGTCGCCGCCGCTGATCATCCGCTTGATGCCGATGACGACGGGGTACATGTCTTCCTGCGTGGTCACCAGCAGCGGCCACAGGTATTGGTTCCAGCCGTAGATGAACTGGATCACGAACAGCGCGGCGATGCTGGTCTTGGACAGCGGCAACAGCACGTCGCGGAAAAAGCGCACGGGGCCGGCGCCGTCGATGCGCGCGGCTTCGATGAGCTCGTCCGGCACCGTCAGGAAGAACTGGCGGAACAGGAACGTGGCCGTGGCCGACGCGATCAGCGGCAGCGTCAGGCCCGCGTAGCTGTTGAGCAGGCCCAGGTCGGCCACCACCTTGTAGGTCGGCGCGATGCGGACTTCGACCGGCAGCATCAGCGTGACGAAGATCATCCAGAAAAAGAACATGCGGCCGGGGAAGCGGAAATACACGACCGCAAAGGCCGACAGCAGCGAGATCGCGATCTTGCCGATGGAAATCACCAGCGCCATGATCAGGCTGACGTACATCATGCGACCCACCGGCGCGCCGGACGAACCGCCCGACGAGCCGCCGAACAGCGCCTGCATGTAGTTATCGACAAAGTGCGGACCGGGGATCAGCGACATCGGCGCCTGCGCGACTTCCTGGGCGGTCTGGGTAGACGCGACGAAAGTGACGTAGAGCGGAAATGCCACCATCGCCACGCCGCAGAGCAGAATGACGTGGGCCAGAATATCCAGCCAGGGACGGCGTTCAACCATTGTTATCAGCCTCGAACAAGATCAGTACTGCACTTTGCGGTCGACGTAGCGGAACTGTACGACCGTCAAGGCAACCACAATGAACATCAACACCACGGACTGCGCCGCGGACGAACCCAGGTCCAGGCCACGGAAGCCGTCGCTGTACACCTTGTAGACCAGGATGGACGTCGACGTGCCGGGACCGCCCTGCGTGGTGGTGTCCACCACCGCGAAGGTGTCGAAGAACGCATAGATGATGTTGACCACCAGCAGGAAGAACGTGGTGGGCGACAGCAGCGGGAACACGATGCTCCAGAAGCGGCGGGCAGGGCTGGCGCCGTCGATCGCAGCGGCTTCGATGAGCGAGCGCGGAATCGACTGCAGGCCGGCCAGGAAGAACAGGAAGTTGTACGAGACCTGCTTCCATACGGCGGCGACCAACACCAGGATCATGGCCTGGTTGCCATCCAGACGCGGGTTCCAGTCGACGCCCGACTTGCGCAGCGCCACGGCCAGGATGCCCACGGAAGGCGAGAACATGAACAGCCACAGCACGCCGACGACGGCGGGCGCCACGGCGTAGGGCCAGATGAGCAGGGTCTTGTACAGCCCGGCGCCGCGGATCACGCGGTCCGCCATGACGGCCAGCAGCAAGGACACGCCCAGGCCGACCACCGCCACCAGGATCGAGAACACGGCGGTGACGCGGAAGGAATCGAGGTAGGCCTGTTGCGAGAACAGTTCCATGAAGTTGTCGAAGCCGACGAACTCGGACGACAGGCCGAAAGCGTCTTCCAGGCGCATGGACTGCCACATGGCTTGTCCGGCGGGCAGGAAGAAGAAGACGACGGTAATGATGATCTGCGGCAGGAGCAGCAGATAGGGCAGAGTCTTATGCCCGAAGACGACACGTTTTTCCATAGGGGGGACCTAATGGGTACTCATGAAAACACGATAGGCTTAAAGCCCCAAATTGACCAGGGCTTTAAGCCTCGTTCGCTGCAGCCGGGAATCATGCAAGTCCCTGTCGCGCAAGGAAAATACTGCGGACAGGGCGCGTGCGGACCCCGGAAAGGGCGTTACTTTACACTCTTCTCGAACTTTTCCAGCAGTTCGTTGCCGCGCTTGACGATGTTCTCGGCGCCGTCCTTGGCCGCAACCTTGCCGGACACGATGCGTTCGATTTCAGCGTCTTCGATTTCACGGATCTGCGGCAGGAAGCCCAGGCGCAGGCCACGCGATTGCGCGGTGGTTTCGACGTTCAGCTGCTTGACGCCGACTTCGGTGCCCGGGTTCTTGTCATAGAAACCGTCTTTCTTGGTCAGCTCGTAGGCGGCCTTGGTGACCGGCACGTAGCCGGTCTGCTGGTGCCAGCGGGCGGCGATTTCGGGGCTGGCCAGGAACTTGAAGAACGCGGTCACGCCCTTGTAGGTTTCGGGCTTCTTGTTGGCGAAGACCCACAGCGAAGCGCCGCCGATGATGGTGTTCTGCGGCGCGCCTTGCACGTCGGCGTAGTAGGGCACGGTCGAGGTGCCGAATTCGAACTTGGCGTTCTTGGCGATGTTGGCGCGCAGGCCGGACGAGCCGGTGATCATCGCGCACTTGCCGCTGATGAACAGCGAGTTCGGCTCGTCGCCGCGACCGCCGTACATGAAGATGCCTTCCTTGCCCAGCTTGGCCAGGTTTTCCAGGTGGCGCACGTGCAGCGGGGTGTTGATGGCGATACGGGCGTCCAGGCCGCCGAAACCGTTGTCCTTGGTGGCGTACGGCACGTTATGCCAGGCCGAGAACGTTTCCAGCTGGACCCACGACGGCCACGACGTGGTGTAGCCGCATTCCTGGCCGGCGGCCTTCAGCTTCTGGCCGGCGGCGGCCAGCTCTTCCCAGGTCTTGGGCGGCTTGTCGGCGTCCAGGCCGGCCTTCTTGAAGGCGTCCTTGTTGTAGTAGAACACCACGGTCGAGCTGTTGAAGGGCATCGACACCAGCTTGCCGTCGGCCGACGAGTAGTAGCCGGCCACGGCGCCGATGAATTCCTTCGGATCGATCGGGTTGCCGACTTCTTCCGACATCTGCTGCACCGGCTTGATGGCGCCCTTGGCGTACATCATGGTGGCGGTGCCGACCTCGAATACCTGGAGGATGTCCGGGGCGTTGCCGGCGCGGAACGCGGCGATGCCGGCGTTCATGGATTCGCCGTAGTTGCCCTTGTAGACGGCCTTGACCTGATAGTCGGGGTTCTTCTTGTTGAACTCTTCGACCAGGCCGTTCACGCGGTCGCCCAGCGCGCCTTCCATCGAGTGCCAGAACGTGATTTCGGTAGCAGCCTGCGCGGAAGCGCCGGCAAATGCCGCCATGACGGCGGCAAAGGTGAGGGCAATTCGGTGGGATCGCATGAGAGGTTTCCTCCAGTTGGGCGTGTAGCGCGCACGGGGTTGTCCGGGCGCGGAAAACACGTCACCTTATGAATTGTTTGTGACAAAACCGTGACTTTCACATCACTTAAAACGCCTGTCAAATTGCGCGTTTCAGGCGCGAACGAACATTTTCTTTTTTTTCCAGGGCAGGCCCACCGGTTTACAATCGCATCCTATGAAAAACGAACTTTCGATTGCGTTCATCGGCGGGGGCAACATGGCCTCCGCTTTGGCATCCGGACTGGCCGGCAAAGTATGCCCCGCCGGCAGCATCCATGTCATTGACATTAACCAGGATTCCCACGCTGCCTGGCAGGCCCGCGGCATGACCACCGCGACGGCCCCCGGCGAGGCCCTGGCGGCCTGCCGCGTTTGGGTGTTCGCGGTCAAGCCACAGAACATGAAAGACGTTGTGGCTTCCACGCGTCAGTGGTTGCGCGACGACACGTTGGTGGTAAGCGTGGCGGCCGGCATTCGCGCCGATACGCTGGCCGGTTGGCTGGGGTCGCCGGACGCGCCGTGGCGCCGCCTGGTGCGCTGCATGCCCAATACGCCGGCCTTGGTCGGCGCCGGCATCACGGGCCTGGCTGCGCTGGACGGGGTGGGGCAGGCAGATCGCGAACTGGCCGCCACGCTGCTGGGCAGCGTGGGCGAGGTGGTCTGGGTGGCCGACGACGCGGCGCTGGATGCCGTCACCGCCTTGTCCGGCAGCGGCCCGGCCTATGTGTTCCTGTTTCTCGAAGCCCTGATCGCGGGCGGCCAGAAGGTCGGCCTGACCGCCGAGCAGGCTCGCCAGCTGGCGCTGGGCACGTTTGCCGGCGCCACGAAACTGGCGGCGGAATCCTCCGACCCGCCTTCGGTCCTGCGCGAACGGGTCACGTCCAAGGGCGGCACCACCGCCGCCGCCCTGGCCGCGTTCAACGCCGCGGGCTTTGCCGGCATCGTCGAAGACGCCATGGCCGCGGCTGCGCGCCGTTCGCGCGAGCTGGCCGAGGAGTTCGGCAAATGAACCCGGCGGTCTCGCGCTTCGCGCCCATGAGCCGGGCGCAGTTCGGCATTGCCGTGCTGTGCATGCTGCTGGTGGTGGTGGGCTCGAACATCCTGGTGCAGGTGCCGCTGAACAACTGGCTGACCTGGGGCGGCCTGTCGTACCCGGTGGCGTTCCTGGTGACCGACGTGCTGAACCGCCGTTTCGGCCCGGCGGCCGCGCGGCGCGTGGCGTGGTTCGGCTTTGCGGCGGCGTTGGCGGTATCCGTCTGGGTGGCCTCGCCGCGCATCGCGCTGGCCTCGGGCCTGGCGTACATCTGCGCGCAACTGGTCGACATCCAGGTCTTCGATCGCCTGCGCGACCAGCGCTGGTGGCGCGCGCCGCTGGTGTCCGGGGTGCTGGGCGCGGTGCTGGATACGGCCGTGTTCTTCAGCGTGGCCTTTGCCGCCACCGGCGCGCCGTGGGTCACCTGGATGGCGGGCGACCTGGCGGTCAAGCTGGCGGTCAACATCAGCATGCTGGCGCCGTTCCGCGCGCTGATGTGGAACCTGGCCAAGCCGGCCAATGCCTGACGTTTTATTTTCGAAAATCGCGCTGGATTATTAACCCGATAATCATTATCCGTAAGACTCGCGTAAGTACTGTATTAAAACGCGAAATCAAACGGCGTATTAATGATTATTCATATAAATCACCCAGCATGATTTTCCCGCCGGCGCCAGTGGCTTTCCAAGGCGCCGGGCGGATTTCTCCTGCGTTTTCACGCACTTGTGACAGCAATGCGTCACGATTAAAAGTTTGCCGTGAAATATTGGGGATTACACGCAGTGACAGTATGTCTGCTTGCTTCCAGAATACCGCCCACACTGTGTTTTTGCCCAAGAAGCCGGCGACGGGCGATGCGGATTTCGGGGTATCCACCTGATAAGCCGGGTCGAACAGAGCCGCTCACAACCTTGCTGGAGAACTCCGCATGAAGTTTCTGCATCGCCTTACCCCGGTAGCTATGGCATTTGGGGCGCTTGCCCTGGCAGGTTCCGTGCACGCCGCCGATACGATCAAGATCGGCATCCCGCAACCCATGACGGGTCCCAACACCCAGTATGGCGACCAGATCCAGGCCGGCGCGCTGACGGCCATCGAGACCATCAACGCCAAGGGCGGCGTCAAGGGCAAGAAGCTCGAACCCATCCTGATCGACGACGGCTGCGAACCCAAGCAGGCCGTGCCGGCCGCCAACCGCGTGGTCAACTCCGGCGCCAAGTTCGCCGTGGCCCATGCGTGCTCGGGCGTGACCGTGGCCGCCGTGAACGTCTACGAACAGGAAGGCATCGTCGGCATCACGCCGGGCGCCACGTCGCCCCTGGTCACCGACACCATCAAGCCGCATTACTTCTTCCGCACGATCGGCCGCGACGACCAGCAAGGTCCGTACGCCGCCCGCTACATCGCCAATACCCTCAAGCCCAAGAAGGTCGCCGTGCTGCACGACAAGCAGACCTACGGTTCGGGCGTGGCCACCCAGGTCAAGGACACCCTGACCAAGGAAGGCGTGAACGTCGCGCTGTTCGAAGGCATCAACGTCGGCGACAGCGACTACTCGGCCATCATCACCAAGCTCAAGTCGGCCGGCGTCGACCTGGTCTACTTCGGCGGCTACCACCCCGAACTGGGCCTCTTGCTGCGCCAGTCGCGTGAACAGGGCCTGAAGGTCCAGTTCATGGGTCCGGAAGGCACGGCCAACCAGGACCTGGTGGCTATCGCCGGCCCGGCCATCGAAGGCCTGCTGGTCACGCTGCCGGCTGACTTCACCAAGCTGCCGGGCAACGAAAGCATCGTCAAGGCCTTCAAGGACGCCAAGCGCGATCCGGACGGCGCCTTCCAGATGCCGGCCTATGCCGCCGTCCAGATCCTGGCCGACAGCATCACCGCGGTGGGCGAAGACCCCGCCAAGGTGGCCGACTACATGCACAAGACCACCTTCAACACCGGCATCGGCAAGGTCGAGTACGACGCCAAGGGCGATCTGAAGAACTTCGAGTTCGCCGTTTACAAATGGGACAAGAACGGCAAGAAGACCCAGCTGTAAACTCCCGCGATTGTCGCCGGCGCGGTTGCCGGCGTGAAGGGCCTGTCGTTGTCGTTGTGCCGTAATCCGCGTAGCGATGCGCCAAAAGCGCTGTGCGGCCGGCAGGCGCTAACCACAGGCCCTTATAAAATACGCCCAGGTTTCCGGCTCCGGGTCTCTCTACCGGAGCCGGAACTATTTGGAGCAAGAGAAATAATGTCCGACCTCATACCCCAACTTACCCAGCAATTCTTCAATGGATTGTCTCTGGGCGCGATCTACGCGTTGATTGCCATCGGCTACACAATGGTCTACGGCATCATCGGTATGATCAACTTCGCTCACGGCGAAATCTACATGATCGGTGCCTATGTCGGCCTGGTCACCTTGACGGCCATCGGCACCGGTAGCGGCCTGCCGGTACCGTTCATCATCGCGGCCATGCTGCTCGTGGCCATCACCGTGACCGGCATCTACGGTTTCTCGGTCGAACGCGTGGCTTATCGCCCCGTGCGAGGCAGCCCCCGGCTGGTGGCGCTGATCTCGGCCATCGGCATGTCGATCTTCCTGCAGAACTGGGTGGCCCTGGGCCAGGGCGCGCGCGACATGGCGGTGCCGTCGCTGGTGTCCGGCGCCGTGCAGTTCCACATGGGTTCCGATTTCGATGTGACGGTGCCGTATTCGCGCATCATGATCATCGTGGTGACCGTGGTGCTGATGGTGGCCCTGACGCTGTTCATCAAGTATTCCCGCATGGGCCGCGCATCGCGCGCCTGCTCGCAGGACATGCACATGGCGAACCTGCTGGGCATCGACACCAACCGCGTGATCTCGTTCACGTTCGTGATGGGCGCGATCCTGGCGGCGGTGGGCGGCGTGCTGATCGCCATCACCATCGGCAAGCTCAATCCCTTCATCGGCTTCCTGGCCGGCATCAAGGCCTTCACGGCGGCGGTGCTGGGCGGCATCGGCAGCATCCCCGGCGCCATGCTGGGCGGCGTGTTGCTGGGCCTGGCCGAAACGTTCGCGGCAGCCTATATCTCGTCGCAGTACAAGGACATCGTGGCGTTTTCGCTGCTGGTCCTGATCCTGCTGTTCCGTCCCACCGGGCTGTTGGGCAAACCTGAGGTGGAAAAAGTCTGATGTCGAACAACAACCTGAAAAACGCCACGATGGCGGCGGTGCTGACCGCGGTCATCGTCACCCCCGTCTTCGGCCTGCAACTGATCCGCCAGGGCGCCCGCACGTCGATGGAATCGCACTGGTCGCTGGTGGCGCTGGCCGCCGCGGTCGTGTTCGTGTTCCAGCTGCTGCGTCCCTGGATCGCCAAGCCGTTCCAGAAATTGAAGACGGGCCTGCCGACGCTGCCGTCGGCGCCAGCCAAGAGCAACAAGCTGCTGATGTTCCTGATCCTGGCGGTGGCGGTCACCTGGCCGTTCTTCGCGGGGCGCAGTTCGGTGGACATCGCCACGCTGGTGCTGATCTACGTGATGCTGGGCCTGGGCCTGAACATCGTGGTGGGTTTTGCCGGGCTGCTGGACCTGGGCTTCGTGGGCTTTTATGCCGTGGGCGCCTATACCTACGCCTTGCTGTACCACTGGGGCGGCTGGAGCTTCTGGGAAGCGCTGCCGTTCTCGGGCGCGATGGCCGCGCTGTTCGGCTTCGTGCTGGGCTTTCCGGTGCTGCGCCTGCGCGGCGACTACCTGGCGATCGTGACGCTGGGCTTCGGCGAAATGATCCGCTTGCTGCTGATCAACCTGAACACGCTGACGGGCGGTCCGGACGGTATCTCGGGCATTCCGAAGCCGTCGGTGTTCGGCCTGGAAATGACGCGCCGCGCCAGCACGGAAGGGGGCACGACGTTCCATGACTTCTTCGGCCTGACGTTCCAGAACCAGCACATGGTGATCTATCTGTACATGATGGCGCTATTGCTGGCGCTGGTGACGCTGTTCGTCTCGACGCGCCTGATCCGCATGCCGGTCGGCCGCGCCTGGGAAGCGCTGCGCGAGGACGAGATCGCCTGCCGTTCGCTGGGGCTGAACCCGACCCGCATCAAGCTGTCCGCGTTCACGCTGGGCGCGACCTTCGCCGGTTTCGGCGGGGCGTTCTTCGCGGCCCGCCAGGGCATGGTGAACCCGGAATCCTTCACCTTCATCGAGTCGGCGCTGATCCTGGCGATCGTGGTGCTGGGTGGCATGGGGTCGCAGGTGGGCGTGATCCTGGCGGCCGTCCTGCTGACGGTGCTGCCCGAGCTGGCGCGCGAGTTCGCCGAGTACCGGATGCTGATGTTCGGCCTGGTGATGGTATTGATGATGATGTGGCGTCCGCAGGGGTTGTTGCCCATGAAGCGTCCCCACGTGGAGCTGGCTAAATGAGCGAGGCATTGCTGAAGGTATCCGGACTGACCATGCGATTCGGCGGCCTGTTGGCCGTGGACAGCGTGGCGTTCGAAGTCAAATCCGACGAGGTGTTCGCCATCATCGGCCCGAACGGGGCCGGCAAGACCACGGTGTTCAACTGCGTGGGCGGTTTCTACGCGCCGACGGCGGGCGATATCGTGATGGACGGCAAGTCCATCACGGGCCTGCCCAGCCACAAGGTGGCGCGCCACGGGCTGGTGCGCACGTTCCAGAACGTGCGGCTGTTCAAGCAGCTGACGGTGCTGGAGAACCTGCTGGTGGCGCAGCATACGCAGGTGGAGTCGCGGCTGTTGCCGGGGCTGCTCAAGCTGAAGTCCTACCGCCAGTCGGAAGCCGATGCGCTGGCGCGCGCGGCGCAGTGGCTGGATTTCATGGGGCTGCGCGAGTATGCGAACCGCGAGGCAGGCAATCTGGCTTATGGCCACCAGCGCCGGCTTGAGATCGCGCGCTGCATGATCACGAAGCCGCGCCTGTTGATGCTGGACGAGCCGGCGGCGGGCCTGAACCCGCAGGAAAAGCGCGATCTGCAGTCGCTGATCGACCAGCTGCGCCGCGAGTTCGGCGTGGCGGTGCTGCTGATCGAGCACGATATGAGCCTGATCATGGGCATTTCGGACCGCATTCTGGTGATGGAGCACGGCAAGCCGATTACGACCGGCACCCCCGAGCAGGTGCGCAACGACGAGCGCGTCATCAAGGCGTATCTGGGGGAGGAATGATGCTTAAGCTGGAAAACATACACACGTTCTACGGCGCGATCCAGGCGCTGAACGGGGTGTCGGTGGATGTGAACAAGGGCGAGATCGTGACGTTGATCGGCGCGAACGGCGCGGGCAAGACGACGTTGCTGATGACGGTCTGCGGGAATCCGCGTGCCCGTGAAGGCAAGATCACGTTCGAAGGCGAGGACATCACGAACCGGGATACCCACCACATCATGCGCAATGGCATCGCCATTTCGCCGGAAGGGCGGCGGGTGTTCAAGGACCTGACGGTGGCCGAGAACCTGATGATGGGCGGCTTTTTCCTGAAGCGGGACGAGATCCAGGCGGGCATCGAGCACGTGTATGGGCTGTTTCCGCGGCTGAAGGAACGCGCGGCGCAGCGGGCGGGGCTGATGTCGGGGGGCGAGCAGCAGATGCTGGCGATCGGGCGGGCGTTGATGACGCGGCCGCGGTTGTTGCTGCTGGATGAGCCGACGCTGGGGTTGGCGCCGCTGGTGATTGCGCAGATTTTCGACATCATTCGTGAAATCCGGGAGCAGGGCGTGACGGTGTTCCTGGTTGAGCAGAATGCGAACAAGGCGCTGCAGGTGGCGGATCGTGGATACGTGTTGGAGAACGGGCGGGTGGTGCTTCAGGATACTGGGGCGAACTTGCTGGTGAACGATCAGGTTCGGAAGGCTTATCTGGGCGGCTGATTTTTTTGCTTTTGGTTTATTCCCCGCGAAGGGAAATTGGGCGTATCTCGTGAGAGTGCGCCTTTTTTTTGTTTGCTGGTTGCTTCGTAGGTCGCTCGGGGCGGGTGGCGTACCGCGATCGCGCGCCAACGATTGCGGTCCGGAGCCTTCGCTCCGGACTGGCCTCGGCGGCCCCCCCCTGCGTCATCCTCGTCCGCCTTCGGCTACCTACGGATTCCCTTGGGCGCATCGACGGCGCGCGATCGCGGTACGCCACCCGCCCCGAGCTACGGGTTTCGAGGTTTGTCGCGCTGCTGGACCGAGGGGCGCGCGGGGGATTTGCGGGGCCCGCCGGGACCGGCCGCGCGGGCGGCCGGCTCCCGGCATACGTTTCGTCGGGCGTCGTGGCGCTGGTCGCTGCGCGATTGCATGTGGTGGGTGTGGCGGGGCAGAGCAGAGTTTGGGGGAGGTTGTTGCGGCGCCTTCGGGTGGGGGGAGGGCGGTGGCCTGCGGCCGGCTGGGAAGGTCGGTGGCTGGCGCGGCCTGCGGGCGTGGGCCGCAGGCCGTTTGCGTCAGGCCGCGATGCGTTGCTCGGGCTGGTCGGCGAGGTAGTGCGCTATCGCGGCGCGAGCGAGGGCGTCGATCGAGTCGGTCAGCGTGATGCCCAGGGTGGGGCGTAGCGCGTGGGGCACGGCCAGGGGGAGTTCGGTGCAGCCCAGGACGACGGCGTCGGCGCCGCGGGCCTTCAGGCGGGCGATGCCGTCGGCGGCGGGGGCGTAGGCGGCTTCGAGGCGGTTGCCTTTGACGGCGCGGATCGAGGCCATGCAATAGCGTTCGACTTCGTCGTCGTCGGGGACGAGGCACTCGTAGCCTTCGGCTTCGAGGTGGCGTTGGTACAGGCCGAGCTTGAGCGTGGCGGCGGTGCCCATGAGGCCGATGCGGCCTGTGGGCAGGCCGAGGCGGCGCAGGTCGTCGATGACGGCGCGGATGATGTGCAGGACCGGGCGCTGGGTGGACGCGGCGATGTCGTCGTACCAGAGGTGGGCGGTGTTGCAGGGGATGGCGATGAGCTGGGCGCCGGCGCGTTCGAGGAAGCGTACGCCTTCGACCATGTAGGGCAGGGGATTTTCGCCGCCGGCCATGTAGGCGCTGGAACGATCGGGGATGCGGGGATCGTTGCGCAGCAGGGTGGGGATGTGTTGCTGGTCCGCGTCGGCGGGGGTGAGCGCCGCGAGGCGGAGCGCGAAGGCGGCGCCGGCCATGGGGCCCATGCCGCCCAGAACACCCAGGTAACAGCCCTGGGAATAGCTATTCACTTTGTTGACTCCAAGGTATTGCATTCCCGGGCGACAGAACCTGGCCCGGGCGTTCGGTGCCGGTTCGTTCCCCGTCCCACACGGGTTTGCCGTTGACCCACACGTGGTGGATGCCGCGGCTTGCCTGAATGGGAGCTGAAAAAGTGGCCGTGTCTGTGACGTTGGCGGGATCGAACAGCACCAGGTCAGCATGATACCCCTCGCGCAGCAGGCCGCGCCCGGCCAGGCCGTATTGGGTGGCGGCGAGACCGGTCATTTTGTGGATGGCGGCTTCGAGGGAGAGCAGGCGTTGTTCGCGCACCAGGGTGCGCAGCACGTTGGTGAAGGTGCCCCATTGGCGCGGGTGGGGATGGGGGTCGAAGGGCAGGCCGTCGGAGCCGACCATGGTGAGCGGGTGGCTGAAGATGCGGTTGACGTCGGCGGGGTCCATCAGGAAGTAGATGGCGCCGGCGGGGGCGAGGCGGACGAGGGCGGCTTCGTCGTCCAGGCCGAGTTCTTCCATGACGTCGCTGAAGTCGCGGCCGGTGGCGGCGGGGTAGCCTTTGGACCAGGTGATCAGGGTGCGGCTGGCCAGGCGGGCGCGGTCCAGGCGCAGCATGGTGGAGGTGGCCGGGTAGGGGTGGCAGTCCAGGCAGACGGGCTGGGCGGCGGCGGCGCGGCTGATGAGGTCCAGGGTTTCGCGGCTGCGGCCGTGGTTGCGTTCGCCGGCGAGCTTGTGGTGCGAGAAGACGACGCGGCAGTCGAGTTCGCGGCCGATGAGCAGGGCCTCTTCCATGGCGGGCACGATATGGTCGGCTTCGTCGCGCAGGTGGGTGGCGTAGAGGGCGCCGGCGCGGCCGCGCAGGGGTTGGCAGACGTCGATGATTTCGTCGGTGGGCGCGGCGCTGGCGGGCGGGTAGAAGGTGCCGGTGGACACGCCGAAGGCGCCGGCGTCCAGGGCCTCTTGCAAGAGGGCGCGCATGGCCTGGCGTTCGGCGTCGTTGGCGGGGCGCGAGGTGTCGTCCATGACGGCGACACGCAGGGTGGTGTGGCCGACGAGCGGGATGACGTTGACGGCGGCGGGGGTGTCGGCCAGGGCGTCGATCCAGGCGTGGAAGGTGGGGTAGTGGAACAGCTCGGTGGGGCCGAGCAGGTCCAGGGGCTGGGGAATGTCCTGGCGCGACAGGGGCGCGAGGCTGATGCCGCAGTTGCCGGTGACGACGGTGGTGATGCCTTGGGAGACCTTGGGCAGCATGTCGGGATGCGCCAGCAGGTAGCCGTCGTCGTGGGTGTGCGAGTCGATGAAGCCGGGCGCGAGCGCCAGGCCGGCGGCAGCGATGACGGGCACGCCGGGCGGGTGGTCGAAGGTGCCCACGGCCGCGATGCGGCCGTCCCGCACGGCCAGGTCGCCCTGGCGGGCGGGGCCGCCCGTGCCGTCGATGAGCGTGGCGCCCGCCACGATGAAGTCGGCCTGCAAGGCGTTGCGGTCCTTGCGGGAGGAAGCGGCGGGGGCGCGATCGGTCATGGAGCGGTCGGTCATGGGCGGTGGGACGGGGTCAGTCCAGTTTTTCGATGCCGGCGGATTCGATGATCTGCTTCCACTTGGCGGTTTCGCGGTCGATCAGCTGCTTGAATTCGTCGGGCGAACCGGTGGCGGGCACGGCGCCCAGGGTTTCGAGGCCGGTGCGCACTTCGGGGGCCTGCAGGGCTTTCTGGATGTCGGCGTTGAGCTTGGCGACGACGTCGGGCGGGGTGCCCTTGGGGGCGACGACGCCGCCCCAGGCCACGGTTTCATAGCCCTTCAGGCCGGCTTCGTCCAGGGTGGGCACGTCGGGCATGAGCGCCAGGCGTTTCAGGCTGCTTACGCCGATGGCGCGGACCTTGCCGCTCTTGACGAGCGGCGCGGCTTCGGAGGTGTTGACGAACAGGTAGTCCAGGCGGCCGCCGAGCAGGTCCTGGATGGCGGCGGGGCCGCCGTTGTAGGGGATGAACATGACGTCGACTTTCGCCATGCTCTTGAAGAGTTCGCCGCCCATGTGGCCGGTGGTGCCGACGCCGGAGGCGCCGTAGGACAGGCGGCCGGGTTCCTTGCGGGCGCGGTCGATCAGGTCCTGCACGCTCTTGACGGGCGAGTCGGCGGGGACGATCAGGGCGTTGTACAGGTCGAACATGTGGGCGACGGGGGCCAGGTCCTGGTCGACGTCGTAGGGCAGGCGCTTGAAGAGCGAGCGGTTGACCGCCAGCGTGTTGATGTTGCCGTAGCCGACGGTGTAGCCGTCGGCGGCGGCGCGCTTGACCAGGGCGATGCCGATGTTGCCGGCGGCGCCGGGGCGGTTTTCGACGACCAGGGTGGCGCCGGTGTTCTTGGACAGCTGGGTGGTGATCAGGCGCGACAGCACGTCGGGCGAGCCGCCGGCGGCGGACGGCACGATGAAGGTGATGGGCTTGTCGGGATAGGCGCCGGCGAGCGCGCTGCCGGCAAAGGTGGCGGTCAGTGCCAGGGCGGCGAGGCTGCGGAAAACAGAGCGTTGCATGGTGGATTCCCCTTGTTTTGTTGTGTGGAGGCGGGCAGATTAGCACCGGCTTTGCCGCAGTGCGTCATCGAAAAATGTCGAAAACCTATAATCCGCCGTTATCGATGCTTGTGATGTCCAGGGCCCGTCCGAGGCCCTTTAGCTTGAACAGGTCCAAGGGGAAAAAATGGATGCCGACGCCTTTGTCGACGAGGTCGGGCCCAGTGCCGGCCGGCCGTTGAACCTGCGCCAGATCGAAGTGTTTCGCGCCATCATGATGGCCGGCTCGATCAGCGGCGCGGGTCGCATGCTGCATGTGTCGCAGCCGGCCGTGAGCCGGGTGCTGGCGTTGACCGAAAGCCGGCTGGGCTATCGGCTGTTCGAACGCGTGAAAAGTCGCTTGTCGCCCACCGCCGAGGCGCGGCGGCTGTATGCCGAGGTCGAGCAGGTGTATGGCGGCATCGAGCGGGTGAACGACCTGGCGGCCAGCCTGGGGCAGTCGGGGGCGGGCATGCTGAAGGTGGTGGCCAGCGCCAGCTACGGGCAGCGCCTGGTGCCGCTGGCGCTGGGGCGCTTTCGCGACCGCAATGCGGATGCGCGGGTGGACTACCGCAGCGTCACGTTCGATGAACTGGCGGCGTATTTCCTGTCGGGCCAGGCGGATATCGGCATTTCGATGCAGCCGCCCGACCATCCCAACCTGACGTCGGTGAAGCTGGCCACCGTGCCGGTGATCTGCGCGCTGCCCAAGGGGCATCCGCTGGCGGATCACGCGGTGGTGCATCCCGAAGACTTCGTGTCGGCGGCCTGGATCGGCTATCCGCGCGATACGCCGCTGGGGCGCGCGTTGCAGTCGTTCTTCGGCGCCGGGCCGGCATGCGCGGCGGCGGTGGAGGTGCATTCGCCGGTCACGGCGTGTTCGTTCGTGCAGCAGGGGTTGGGGCCGGCGCTGGTGGACGCCTGGTGCGTATCGCCGGACCAGACCGAGCACATGGTGCTGCGGCCGATCGCGCCGGCAGCCAGCGTCGAGGTGTGGGCGACGCACTCGAACCTGAGCGCGCCGCCCTTGCTGGCGCGGCGTTTCCTGGCCGCCGTGAAGAAGGTCCTGGAAACCGCCGCGCCGGTCTGATTACTCCAGGCCTTCGGCCTTGAGCGCGGCCTTGACGCCGCTGTTTTCCTGCATGCGCGCAAAGAACGCGGCCAGGTGGTCTTGCCCCGACAGGTCGACCTGCTTGGCGTGCGCCCAGCGCAGCACCACGTACAGGTAGGCATCGGCCACCGACGGCTCGGCGCCGGCCAGGTAGGGCTTCTTGGCGAGCTGGGCGTCGAGCAGGGCGAACAGGCGGGTCAGCTGCTTGGACGCGGAGGCGGCCAGCTCGCGCTGGGGGCCTTCGTCGTTCAGGTAGCGCTGGGCGCCGAAGATCATCGAGAACGTCTTGTGGATGTCCGAGTTGATGAAGCCCAGCCAGCGGCGCACGTCGGCGCGCGAACGGGCAGAGCCGTCGCCCAGCAGCTTGCTTTGCGGGGCCTGTTCGGCCAGGTATTCGAGAATGGCGATGTTCTGGGTCAGGGCGAAGTCGCCATCGACCAGCGCGGGCACGGCGCCCAGCGGGTTGACCTTCAGGAACTCGGGGCCCTTCAATTCGTCGCGGCTGAGCTTGTGGGTGTCGTAGGGCTTGCCGATCCATTCCAGGACGATGTGGGACGCGAGCGAGCACGCGCCGGGCATGTAGTACAGTTTCATGTAAGGTTGACTCCTTGGAGAAAGAGCGGAAGCCGCCGCTCTTTGCGCCTATGGTACGCCACCGCCGCGTACCGTCGCACCCCACACAGCCGCCGGAGACGTCCATGCCGCAACGCCTGTCCGCGACTCGTCGCGCCTTGTCTGTTCTTGTCTTTACGTCTGCCTTGGCCGGTTCCGCGTGGTGCGCGGGCAGTGCCTGGGCCACCCCCGCCAAAAGTCCCGATCAACCGCCCGCCGTGGCCGCGCAGGTCACTGTCGTGGTGGGCGGCTTGTCCAATCCCTGGTCGATGGCTTTTCTGCCCGAAGGCGGGATGCTGATCACCGAACGGCCCGGCAGCCTGCGGCTGCTGCGCACGCCGGGCGGCCTGTCCAAGCCCTTGACGGGGGTGCCCAAGGTGGCCGCGCAAGGCCAGGGAGGGCTGCTGGACGTGGCGTTGTCGCCGGATTTCGCGCAGGACCGCTATGTGTACCTGTCATATGCCGAGTCCGACGGCAAGCGCAGCGGCACCGCGGTGGGCCGCGGCAAGCTGGCGGCCGATGGCAGCGGGCTGGAAGATTTCAAGGTGCTGTTCCGGCAAGCCCCCAAGCTGTCCGAGGGCCTGCATTTCGGTTCGCGCCTGGTGTTCGACGGCAAGGGCTATCTGTTCATCTCGCTGGGCGAGAACAACCAGCGCCCGACCGCGCAAGACCTGGACAAGCTGCAAGGCAAGGTGGTGCGGCTGAAGGTGGACGGCTCGGTGCCGACCGACAACCCCTTCGTGGGCCAGGCCGGCGCGCGGCCCGAGATCTGGTCGTACGGCCATCGTAACCCGCAGGGCATGGCGCTCAACCCCTGGACCGGCGCGCTGTGGGAAAACGAACACGGGCCGCGCGGCGGCGATGAAATCAACCTGGTGCAGTCGGGCAAGAACTACGGCTGGCCGCTGGCGACCTACGGCATCAACTATTCGGGCCAGCCCATCCCCGAGGCCAAGGGCGAGACGCTGCCTGGCATGGAGCCGCCGCTGTACTGGTGGGCCAAGTCGCCGGCGATCAGCGGCATGGCGTTCTACAACGCCGACCGCTTTCCGGCCTGGCGCCATTCGCTGTTCATCGGCGCGCTGGCGAACCAGAACCTGATCCGCCTGACGCTGGATGGCGACAAGGTGGTGGCCGAAGAACAGTTGCTGGTCGACCGCAAGGCCCGTATCCGCGATGTGCGGCAAGGGCCGGACGGCTATGTG
Source organism: Achromobacter sp. NCFB-sbj8-Ac1-l (assembly GCF_052695805.1). NCBI lineage: Bacteria > Pseudomonadati > Pseudomonadota > Betaproteobacteria > Burkholderiales > Alcaligenaceae > Achromobacter > Achromobacter sp. NCFB-sbj8-Ac1-l. The sequence goes on from NZ_CP199812.1 coordinate 2,874,096, forward strand.
TACGTACTGACGGATGCGTCGCCGGGTCAGCTGCTGCGGCTGGCCCCGGCGCCTACGGGAGGATGATGGCCATGAAGACCTATGAGTTGATCGGTTCGCTGGGCTGCGGTTCGGCGGTCGTCGAGGCGGCGCTGGCGCTGGCCAACGTGCCCCACACGCTGACGGACGTGCCCTACCTGAAGCCGGGGGCCGAGCGCGACCGGCTGCTGCACCTGAATCCGCTGGGCCAGGTGCCGACGCTGATCACGCCCGACGGCGAGGTGATGACGGAAAGCGCGGCGATGGTGCTGCACCTGCATGACGTGGCGCCGCAGGCGGGCCTGGCGCCAGCGGCCGACCAGCCCGAACGCGCGCATTTCCTGAATCTGCTGTTGCGGCTGGTGGCGGCGGTCTATCCGACGTTCACGTTCGGCGACGATCCGTCGCAATGGACCACGCCGGGGGCGCCGGCCGATCTGTTGCGCGAGCGCATCCATACGCGGCGGGCGGAACTCTGGCTGGAACTGGAGCGCCAGGCCGGCACGCCGCACATGCTGGGCCGCCGCTTTTCGGCGCTGGACCTGTATGTCGCGGTGATGACGCATTGGCGACCGGGCCTGGCCTGGTTCGAGGCGAACTGCCCGGCGCTGACGGCGGTGGCGCGTCAGGCCGCGCGGGAACCCAATGTGGCGCGGGTGCTCAAGCGCAACTTCCCGCCGTTGACGGAGTAGCCCTCTTGCGATCGGCAGCGGCGGTTCAAGTCGCTGCCGGTCTTCCTTGATGACGATGTCTTTGCGCTACGCCTTGTTGCGTTGCTTGCGCGAGCCATGCGCTTCGCGCAGCGCGATGTACACGCCGCTGCCGGCGATGAACAGCGCGCCCAGGTAGGCATAGGCGTCCGGCGCTTCGCGCCAGAAGATCCAGCCGAGCAAGGTGGCCCAGATCAATCCGGTGTAGTCGAACGGGGCCACGACGGAGGCGGGCGCGATGCGAAAGCCCTGGGTGATGAGGGCCAGTCCCAAGGTGCTGAAGAGCGCCACGGCGGCGAAGTACGGCAGGTCGGCCAGGGCCGGCGTGTGCCAGACCCAGGGCAACGCGACGGCGCTGCACACCAATTGCCCTGCGACGATGTAGAAGGTGGTGGTGAGCATGCCTTCGCCGCGGCTGATGCCGCGGGCGGTGATCATCATGACGGCGTAGAGCAGCGCGGTGGTCAAGGGCAGCAGGGTGGCAGCCTGGAAGGCGTCGGTGCCGGGACGCACGATGATGAGCACGCCGGCAAAGCCGGCCAGCACGGCCAGCCAGCGCTTGCCGTCGACGCGCTCTTTCAGGATCAGCACGGACAGGGCGGTGACGAACAGGGGCGCGGCGAAGGCGATGGCGGTGGCTTCGGCCAGCGGCAGGGCGCGCAATCCCAGGTAGAAGCAACAGGCCGAGACGACGTTGATGGCGCCCCGCGTGAGGTGCAGGCCGGGGTGCGCGGTGCGCAGCACGCGGCGTCCGCCCAGGCTGATGGCGAGCGCGGTGACGAAGGGCAGCGCGATGAGGGCGCGCAGGAACAGGATCTGCAGCGGGTTGTAGCTGGTGCCGAGCCATTTGGCGTTGGCGTCGCTGAGCGTCAGGAAGAAGATGCCGCCGATGACGCAGGCGATGCCGGCGGCGGCGGAATGATTGCGGGTGGCGGGAAAGACGGTGGCGGAAGACATCGGGGTTCAGCGGGGGCGGCGGTGTTGCAACCGCCTGGGGTGATGCGGGGGCAGGTGAATCAGGGTTGGGCGCGGTAGGCGGCCAGGGCGACCATGGCCCAGGCGGCAAGGAAGGCGGCGCCGCCCAGGGGGGTGATGGCGCCGAGCCAGTGCGTGCCGGTGAGGGTCAGGGTGTAGAGGCTACCTGAAAACAGGACGATGCCGATGAACATGACGATGCCGGCGGCGGACAGCAGGGGGGAACCGTAGCGGGCGCCGAGCAGGGCGATGATGAAGAGGCCGAGGCCGTGGATGAGGTGATACAGGACGCCGGTTTGCCAGACGGAGAGCAGCTCGGGGGTGACCAGGCGCTTCAGGCCATGGGCGCCGAATGCGCCGGCACCTACCGCTACCAGCAGGTTCAGGGCCGCTAGGACGGTTAGCTGGCGGTCTGTCATGCTTTTTTCCTTTTTTCTGGGGGGCTGGGCTTTGGGTTCCTATGATAGGCGGAAATGTTGTTTGGTTCTTTTTTTGGGGCTTGCGTTGGGGTGTGCTTCGTAGGTCGTCCGTCGGGCGGCGTGTCTCGGTGGCGGGCGCCCACGATTGCGGTCCGGCGCGCGGGCGCCGGACTTCCCCTTCGTCATCGTCGTCCGCCTTCGGCTACCTCTCAAGAAACTCCCGTCAAGCTGCTGATTTGTTTGGGGTTTTTTCACGGAGTCTCGGGAAGTGGCGTGAGGCTATAGCCCATCGCCTGGGCGCGCTTGGTCAAGTGATGCATGACGCGCTGCTTGTAGCGTTCCTCGTAATACAGCTCTCCCTGGTCGACATATTCGGTGCCTTTGGTGAGCATGGCGTAGATCAGACGAGCCAACTTGTGGGCCGCAGCGGTGATGGCGCGAGGCTTGTCCAGGCGTGCGCACAGCCGTCGGTAATAGGCACCCAAGGCCGACTGGCTTGTTCGCAACGCAGCGGTGGCCAGGCGCAGGGCTTGGGCGGCGCGGTTTGGCGAGCGCTTGGTGGCGCTGCTCAGGACCTTGCCCCCGGAGATCCGTGTCCCCGGGCACAACCCGAGCCAAGAGGCGAAGTGCTTGGATGTGGGGAAGCGGGTCATATCAGGCCCGACCTCGGCCAGGACTTTGAAGGCGGTCATTTCATCGACCCCATTGATGCGGGTCAGGTCCACGCCGCACATGGCGAACAGGTGCGTGCGCAGGTCGAAGGCCATGGCCTTCTTGGGCCAGCGACGCTGGGACTTGCCTGGGTCGCCGTCATGGCGCTGTAGCTTATGCAGCTCAGTCTGGATGAGCTGATCGCACTCATCGAGCTGGCTCTGATACGCGTCGTACAGGGCAAGTGCCTGGCGTAGCGCAAACAGGTGCTCATGGCGCCAGGTCCCTTGCAGGGCTGCGGCGATATCGTCTTCGCTGGCCTTGACCTGGCGCTTTTTAAGGCGGGCCAGGACGTGGGGATCACGCTCGCCGGCCACGATGGCGCGGATGATGGCCTGGCCGGTGACCCCGACGACGTCCGAGAGCACTTGGGTCAACTGGATGTTCATCTGCGTGAGCGCCTTCTGCATGTGCTGCACGTGGCGCACCTGTGAGGCCAGCAGCATCTGGCGTTGGCGCGAGAACTCGCGCAAGACGCAGATCTGGTCCGAAGGCCGGAAGGCGCTGGCCAGCAGGCCATAGCTCATGAGCTGTTGCAACCACTGGCAGTCCAGGACGTCGGACTTGCGGCCAGAGACGTTCTTGACGTGCCGGGCGTTGACCAGATAGACGGTAAAGCCTTGGCTGTCGAGCAGTTCGTACAAGGGGATCCAATAGACGCCGGTGGACTCCATGGCGACCGCGGTAATGCCGCAGTCCTTGAGCCACTGCGCCAGGCGATAGAGATCGGCAGTAAAGCTCTTGAACTCACGAACGGGCTGCTCATCGCGGTCGGCAGGCACGGCGACAAAGTGACTGGCCGAGCCGATGTCGATGCCTGCGGCATCGGGGTGGGCCAGGGTTAAGGGTGCAACAGACTTGCGCAGGGACATGGCTTGCTCCATGATCACAAACGGAATGCCGCCAGGCATGGGTACGTCGTTGTACTCACTCTCTCAAACGGGATGCACGCGCTATGCGTGTGCTCACCAATGTCGGTGACGTCACCCGGGGCCATGCTTCAGAACGGGCGTGCGCTAACACGCACCACTGGAAGGTCGGTCTTTACCTGGCGGCATTCCACCTTGCCACAGCCGATGCCACGGAGAAAGTTTCTTCGTCACGGGTGTCGTGCATGACGACTATTGGGCTTCCGATTCCCTCGGGCGCATCGAGGGCGCCCGCCACCGAGACACGCCGCCCGACGGACTGCGAGTGTCTGGGTGCGTGGTGCTGCTAGACCGAGTGGGGTGGGCGAGGGGTGCGGGGCCCGCTTCGTGCCGGCCGCGCGGGCGGCCTTACGAAGCTTACGCATTGTGGGGCGTCGGGGCGGTGTGCGCTGCGCGCGGGCGGGGAGCGAGTGGGAGGGGTGTGCTTCTTGGTGCGCTTGATGCTGTGCTCGATTGGCGGCTGGCGTGCGTCTTGCGGGCTTCTCTCTGGCAGTGGAGCTGATTGGTGAAGGTGCCGCGGCGAATTTGCCGCGGCGGTTTGAGGAGGGGTTAGTCCACGGTGAGGACGGCGCGGCCTACGACCTGGCCGGCGCGTAGCGAGGCCAGGACGGTGTCGGCGTCTTTCAGGGGGTGGCGGTGTACGGGCATGGGGGGGACTTTGCCGGTGCGGACCAGGGTCATCAGTTCGCGTAGTTCGGCGAGGTTGCCGACGTAGCTGCCGATGATGGAGAGGGCCTTCATGGGGATGAGGGCGATGGGCCAGGACGAGGCGCCGCCGAAGAGGCCGACGATGATGAGTTTGCCGCCCTTGGTGAGGAAGTCGAAGGCGAGGGAGGTGGTGGCGGGGGCGCCGACGAGGTCGATGGCGGCTTGCAGGGGTTTGCCGCCGGCGGCCTTGAGGATTTGCTGGGCGGCGTCGGGGGCGGCGCCGTCGATGGCGGCGAGGGCGCCGGCGTCGAGGGCGGCCTGGCGTTTGGCGGGGTCGATGTCGACGATGATGCCGCCTTTGCCGCCCAGGGCCTTGATGAGGGTGAGGCTCATGAGGCCCAGGCCGCCGGCGCCGAAGATGACGACGGGGTGCTCGCGGTAGACGGCTTCGCCGATTTTCTTCAGGGCGGAGTAGGTGGTGAGGCCGGAGCAGGCGTAGGGGGCGATCTGGGCGGGGTCGAGGTCGCCGATGTCGATGAGGTAGCGCGGGTGCGGCACCAGGATGTGGTCGGCGTAGCCGCCGGCGCGGTGTACGCCCAGGCAGGCGGGGGCGGTGCAGTGGTTTTCCTGGCCCGAGAGGCAGGTGGGGCAGGTGCCGCAGCCGATCCAGGGGTAGACGAGGTAGTTGCCGCCGGGGGCGGCGCCCTGGGCGTCGGGGCCGGCGGCGACGATGCTGCCGACGGTTTCGTGGCCCATGGTCAGGGGCAGGGAGACGCCGCGGTCTTTCAGTGACAGGGTGCGGCCCTGGCCGAGGTCGTAGCCGCCTTCCCACAAGTGGATGTCGCTATGGCAGACGCCGGCGGCGCGGACCTTGAGCAGTACCTGCGTGCCTTGGGGCACGGGGGTGGGCGGATCCATTTCCTGCAGGGGCTCGCGGAAGTTGACGACGCAATAGCACTTCATGATGTCTCCTCGTGGGATGGGCTTATTTCTTGACCAGGGGGCATTCACTGTCGGCCAGCGACACGAACACCCTGTCGCCGGGCACCGTGGACAGGATGCGGTAGAAGTCGCCGGGGTATTTGGAGTCGGCCGGCTTTTTCACTTCGACCAGATACAGGTCCATGATGACGCGTCCGTCTTCGGGGCGGATGTGGGCATTCTTGATCAGTTTGGTGGTGATGGGCAACTCGCGCATCTTCTGGTTGACGATTGCGCCGTCGAAGGTGCCGGCGGCCTGCGCGGCCTGCAGGTAGTGGGTGGTGGCGACGTAGCTCAGGGCCTGCACGATGGACGGCGGGCGGGTCACGCCCATTTTCTTCTGCCAGCGGCGGGTCCATTCGCGGGTGTCGTCGTCGGCATCCCAATAAAAGCCGGTGGGAAAGGTCAGGCCCTGGGCGACGGGCAGGCCCATGGCCTGGACGTCGTTGATGAAGGTGAGGAAGGTCAGGAGGCGCTGCTTGCCGCCGGTCAGGCCGAATTCCTGGGCCTGCTTGATGAGGTTGACCAGATCGCCGCCCGCGCTGGCCAGGCCGACGACGTCGGCCTTGGAGGATTGCGCCTGCACCAGGAACGAGGCGAAGTCCATGGCGCCCAGGGGATGGCGGGTACTGCCGACGACCTTGCCGCCGGCGGCCTCGACGAAGCGGCTGGCGTTGGCTTCGAGGGATTTGCCGAAGACGTAGTCGGTGGTGATGAAGTACCAGGACTTGCCGCCGTTTTCGACGACGCTTTTGACCACCGCATTGGCCAGGGCGTAGGTGTCGGGCGCCCACTGGGTGCTGAGGAGGCTGCACTGTTTGCCGCTGAAGTCGCCCGCGAAGCCGCCGCTGATGAGGGCGGTGCCGCCTTTTTCGCGCGCCACGCCTTGCGCGGCCAGGCCCGCCGAGCTGGCGCCGCCATCCACTACCGCGACCAGGCCCTGGGTGTCGAACCAGCGCCGCACCAGGGCCGAGGCGACGTCGGCCTTGTTCTGGTTGTCGGCGCCGATGACTTCGACGGTTTTGCCGGCGGCCTTGCCGCCGAAGTCTTCGACGGCCATGCGCACGGCCATTTCCGAGCCCAGGCCGCCCAGGTCGGAATAGATGCCGGACCGGTCGTTGGAGACGCCCAGCCGGACGACATCGCTTTGGGCCTGAACGGCGCAGGTGGCGAGCAGGGCGGCCGCGGCCGTCCACAAGGAGTTGATGCGCATCTGTCTGTCTCCACGGTCCGCCGTGCGGACCGGCGTTTGCATTGTTGGAATGGACGCGAATACGAAGGCGAGGGCGGCCGGTGCTCCAACCGGCTGAATTTGTTTTCTTGTTAAGGAATAAAAATTCCTGTGCAAGAAGTTAAGTTTTCATATGTGAAAGGTCAATGGGTGGATTGCCTAGGTGGGGGCGTGCGCGGGCCGCTTGCCGGGCGCGAACACGGCAGGCCAAAGAAAGGAAGGCGGATGCGGCGGGCGGAAGACATGCGCGACGGCAGTCTTCAAAGGCTGGCGGCCCGCGCCGCCCGCCCTTGAGAACGGAGGATCAGCTGCCGCGTCGCACCAGCGTCGACTTGCCGAACAGGCTTTCGATCAGGTCCACGGCCAGGTCGGCCGTTTTGTTGCGCACGTCGAAGGCGGGGTTCAGTTCCACCACGTCCAGCGAACGCATGAGGCCGGTGTCGGCGATCATTTCCATGCACAGCTGGGCTTCGCGATAGGTGGGGCCGCCCATGACGGTGGTGCCGACGCCGGGGGCGATCTCGGGGTCGAGGAAGTCGACGTCGAAGCTCACGTGCAGGTGGGTGTCGTCGTCCAGCCCGGCCAGCGCAGCCTGCATGGTGGCGCGCATGCCCATCTCGTCCAGGTAGCGCATGTCGAACACTTCCAGGCCGGCCTGGTGCACCAGGCGCTTTTCGCCATCGTCGACGCTGCGGATGCCGATCTGGCGCACCCACGACGGATCGATGTCGGGCGTCTGGCCGGACATGCCGGTGATTTCCGCGGGACCGTGGCCGCACAGGCAGGCGACCGGCATGCCGTGGATGTTGCCGGTGGGCGTCAGCGTGTTGGTGTTGAAGTCGGTGTGGGCGTCCAGCCACAGCACGCGCAGCTTCTTGCCGGCGGCGCGGCAATGGCGCGCCACGGCGCTGATCGAGCCGATGCCCAGGCAATGATCGCCGCCCAGCAGGATGGGCAGGTGGCCCTGGGCCAGCGCGTCGTACACGGCGTCGTGCACGGCCTGGTTCCAGGCGGTGACCTCGGCCAGGTGGCGGTAGCCGTCCACGGGCGGTTGCCATGGGTTGGCCGGACCGTACAGGTTGCCCTGGTCGGTGACGGTAAAGCCCTGGGCTTCGATGACCGGCCCGATGCCGGCCACGCGCAGCGCTTCGGGGCCCATCGAGGCGCCGCGCGCGCCCGCGCCGATGTCGGTGGGGGCGCCGATGAGGGTGACGTGGGGGGGCAGGGAGGGGGTGTTTGGCAAGGTCTGGCTCCGTGAAGCTGGGGTCAGGGGCGCCCAGGGAAGGCGGCGGTGGCGTCGAGTGTAGCGCCGTCGGGCGGCGTCATTGCCCTGGCAGTGGGCGGGCTTTTGCCCTGGGCGGGGCGAGGCTGCGGCACAATAGCGTCCACCCCCCGCGCCGATGGCCGTTTTTTACCGGACGATTCCATGTTCCAGCAATCCGTGTTCCTGACTCTGGCGCGCCGCGCCGTGGCCGCGCTGGCCCTGGCCGGCCTGACCGTCCTGGCGCCGGCCCAGGCCGCCGACAAGCCGCTGCGCATCGGCGTGATCCCCAGCGTGGCCAATGCCGCCACCGAGCTGGCCGTCGCCGAGGCGCGCAAGCAGGGCCTGGAGGTGCAACTGGTGGAATTCAACGATTGGGTGCTGCCCAACATCGCGGTGGCCGACGGCTCGGTGGACGCCAACTTCTTTCAGCACGAGCCCTTCCTGCAATTGTTCAACGCACGGCGCGGCGCCAACCTGACGCCGATCGCCTACGGCTATTCGACCACCATCGGCCTCTTTTCCAAGAAGCTCAAGAAGGGCGAACCACTGCCCGAAGGCGCCACCATCGCGGTGCCCAACGACCCGGTCAACACGGGCCGCGCCTTGCTGCTGCTGGAATCCATCGGCCTGATCAAGCTGAAACCCGGCGTGGCGCACCAGGCCACGCTGCAAGACGTCACGGTCAACCCCAAGCGGTTGAAGTTCGTGCCGATCGAAGGCTCGCAATCGGCGCGCACGTTCGATGACGTCACGGCCTCGGTGACCTACACCACGTTTGCCAAGCAGGCCGGCCTGGATGAAAAGGACGGGCTGGCGTTCGACAATACCGACCCCACCAACGTGCGCCGATACGCCATCCGCTGGGTGGCCCTGCCTGAACGCGCCTCGGATCCGCGTCTGTTGAAGTTCATTGCCATCTACCAGCAGTCGGCCGAGGTCAAGGCCAAGCTGCGCAGCCTGTATGGCGACCTGATCGCGTTCCCTTGGTAGCTGGGCGTCGGCAGCATGACTGCTGGCGGGGCGCGGCAGGGCATGGCGGGCGAAGGGGGCCGAACCCGCGGGCGCCGCGCCTTGACGATTCTTGGCAGTCGGGTAGCAGATTGAAACGTATACTTGCCGCGCTTTGCCGCCCTGTGCCCTTGTCCAGGCGTAGGATGCCCACGCGGCCAGTGCGCGCCGCCTTTCCCCGACTGCGAACCCATGCGACTCGTTTCATCGAAAGACGCTCTGATTTCGCCGCAGCCGCGCGCCGAGGCAGCCCGTCCGGACGCCGCGCAGGCGCTGCCGCCCGCCGTTGACCCCGCGCCGACCGGCGGCGATGCCCGCGACGCCGAGCTGCGGCGCCTGCGTGAAGTGGTGGCGCGCTACGAGGCCCTGTTCCACAACGCGCCGGTGCTGATCAACGCCTTTGATGGAGATGGCCGCTGCGTGCTGTGGAACGAGGCCTGTGTGCGCCGCTTCGGCTGGACGCTCGACGAAATCAACAGCTACCCCGAACCCCTGGCGCTGTTCTATCCCGACCCCGACACCCGCGCGCGCGTGCTGCAAAGCGTGGGCCCCACGCCCGAACAGTCGTTTCGCGAATGGCAGCCGCTGGCACGTAACGGCGAACGCCTGTCGGTGCTGTGGTCCAACGTGCGGCTGCCGGATGGCAGCGTGGTCAATATCGGCATGGACATGACCGAGAACCGCCGCAACGAGGCCGCGCTGGCGCGGCTGGCCAAGGTGGATGACCTGACCGGCTGCTGGACCCGCGCCGAAATCCTGCTGCGCATGCAGGCCATGCTGGAAGCCGCGCGGCAGGGCGCTCGACATACGGCGCTGATGCTGGACCTGGACTACTTCAAGCAGGTCAACGACCGCTACGGCCACCTGGGCGGCGACGCCGCGCTGCGCCACTTCTGCGCCCAGCTGCAAGGCTGCCTGCGCGAGGGCGACGCGGTGGGCCGCTTGGGCGGCGAGGAATTCGTGGTGCTGCTGGCCGATGCCGATCCGGACGTGGCGCTGGCGGTCTGTGACCGGCTGCGTGCCGGCCTGCGGCAGCATCCGGCCAGCGTCGATGGGCACGCGGTGGTGTTGTCGGCCAGCGGCGGCATCACGCGCTTCCTGCCGACCGATGCCAGCATGTCGGACGTGCTGCGGCGCGCGGACCAGGCGCTGTACCGCGCCAAGCGCGCCGGGCGGGATTGCGCGGTGGTGCTGCCGGACTAGGGGAGCGCAAGGCGCCAGCCGCGCGCCGACCGCTACGGGAATCAGGCCGTGGCGCGGTTGCTCACTGCGCGGCGGCCGTTCAAGCGCCAATGCAGGACCAGCGCCGCCAGGGCCACCGCGCCCGCGGCCGCCAGCCCCAGGGTGGCAAAGCCCGCATGCGTGTACAGCGTGCCGGCGATGGCGGTGCCGACGCTGGCGCCCAGGTAGGTGGTGCAGGTATTCAGGCCCAGCACCGCGCCGCGTTCCTCGGGGCGGGCCCGCGACAGCAGCAGCACCAGCAGGTTCAGGCTCAGTTGCGAGGCGGCGCCCCACAGCACGGCCATGCCCAGCACGGCGGCCAGCGCGTGCGCGGCGGGCAAGAGGCCCAGGTACACCAAGGCAATGGCGCCCAGGGCCAGCGGCAGCGCGCGGCGCGGCCCCAGCCGTTCGATCAGCGGCGCGCCGGCCAGGCCTGCGAACAGGAAGCCCGCGCCGTAGGCAAACGCAATGAAGCCCACCTGGCCCGCCGACAGGCCCAGCAGCGTGCGTACGTGGTCCGCCAGGAACGCATAGACGCCGTAGAACGCGGACGAGAACGCCAGGCAGCCCAACAGCAGCACGGGCACGTCGCGGTACGACAGCGGGGCCAACAGACGCGTCAGGCGCAGCGGCGCGGGGTGGGCGCTGCGGCGTTCGGGCAGGCGCCGCAGGCCCAGCAGGGCGACGGCGGCACACAGCGCCAGCGCGGCGTAGGTGGCGCGCCAGCCGACCGCGTCCGACATCAGCGCCGATAGCGGCACGCCCGCCACCAGCGACACCGACCAGCCCGAGATGACGCGGCCCAGGGCGCGGGTTTCCTGGCCCGGCGCGGCCACCAGCGAGGCCGAGCCGTAGGCGGCCGGCAGGATCACGCCCGCGGCGGCGCCGGCCAGCGCCTGCGCCGCGGTCAGCACGATCCAGTGAGGCGCGCAGGCCGACAGCAGCAGGGCGGCGATCAGCGCGATCATGGCGCCCAGCAGGGCGCGGCGGATGCCCCAGCGGTCGATGCGGGCCGCCAGCAGGAAGGCGCTGGCCGCCGTGGCCGCGCCGTAGGCCGAAATGGCGGTGCTGACGGTCAGCGGCGTGCTGCCGAACGAGCGCGCCACGTCGGACAGGATGGGGCTCAACGCCAGGCCGTTGGAGCCCACCACGCTGACGGCGAACATCAGGGCGGGAATGGCGGCGGGCAGGGGAGCCTTGCGTGGGGTGCTGCGGGAAACATCGTGATTCTGCATCCGCGGCATTTTATTGGAATAAAATAAGGGTTAACACCGATATTCCCTTATCTCATCAAAGTTCGAATGCCGTTAGGCAGAACCCGATTCCAATGCCCGATCTCGACGACCGCGACCGAAAACTATTAACGCTGCTGGCCGATGACGCCTCGCCGAGCTATGCCGAACTGGGCAAGCAATTGAACCTGTCGGCCCCCGCCGTGCACGAGCGCGTCAAGCGCCTGAAGCGCGACGGCCTGATCAAGGGCATCGCCGCCAAGCTGGATGGCGCCCGCATCGGCCGTCCGCTCCTGGCCTTTGTGCACGTGGATACCAACAACTGGAGCATCACCCAGCAGGTGCTGGGACTGGCCGAGCTGACCGAGGTGGAAGAGATTCACACCATCACCGGCAAGAGCGCGATGCTGCTGAAAGTGCGGGTGCGCGATACCCAGGCGCTGGAGGCGCTGCTGGCGCGCATCCATCAGATCGACGGCATCACCAACACCACCAGCGACATCGCGCTGACCAGCTATCTTGAGCGCGGGCCGTTGCCCGACGACGCGGACTGAGCCGGCCGCAGCCGCAGGCGGGTGATCTCCGACGGCGCGCCCAGGCGCTTGGGCGGGCCCCAGTAGCCGGTGCCGCGGCTGGTGTAGACCCACATCTTGCCCTGGCGGTGCAGGCCGGCCGTGAACGGCTGCTGGAACCGCACGAAGAAGCCCCACGGAAAGAACTGCCCGCCGTGCGTGTGGCCGGACAGCTGCAGCGTGTAGCCCAGCGGTTCGGCCGCGGCCGCGCTGCGCGGCTGGTGCGCCAGCAGGATCTTGGGCAAGGCATCGGCCGGGGCGCCGGCCAGCGCGGCCTTGGGGTTGCTGCGCTGCTGCGGGTCGAAGGCGCCGGCGCTGTAGTCGGTCACGCCCGCCACTACCACCGGCAGGCCGGCCGGGTGGATCACGGCGTGCTCGTTCATCAGCACCCGCAGGCCCAGGCGGCGAAACTCGGCCACCCAGGGCGTGGCGCCTGAATAATATTCATGGTTGCCGGTCACCAGGTACACGCCGAAGGGGGCGCGCAACTGGCCCAGCGGACTGGCCTGCGCCGCCAACTGCTCGACGCTGCCGTCCACCACGTCGCCGGTGATGGCGATGACGTCGGGCGTTTGCGCATTCACCGCGTCCACAATGGCCTGCACGTAGCGTTTCTTGATGGTCGGGCCGACGTGGATGTCGCTGATCTGCACGATGGTGAAGCCGTCCAGGTCGGCAGGCAGACCCGCGATGGGCACGTCCACCGTCACGACCTGCGCGCGCCGGCGTGCGTTGTAGAAGCCGACCAGCGTGGCGGCCAGCGCCAGCGCGGCCACGGCCAATGCGCTCCAACGCCGCAGCGCGGTCCACGGCAGGCCGATGCCGGTGGCCAGGTCGATCAGCCAGGCCGCCAGCAGCAGCGCGTCGCGCAGCACCGTCAGCACGAACAGTGACGAAAACAGCCCCATGGCAATCAACCCCACCCAGGCGATGCGATCGCCCCAAGGCGGGTGCACCGACGAGCGTCCCAGCATGCCCAGCGGGATCAGGATGCACGACAGGATCAGCAGCAGGATGGCGGTGGCGGCGCCCGAGCCGGCGAACCCGGCGTCGGGGATGAGGCGGGCGCCCACATACACATGGGCGAGCGCGCCCAGGGTCAGAAAGCGCAGAAAGAATGAGGATTGGCGTAAGGACACGGGCGGCGGGGCGGGGGCCGGCCAGGGAGCCGGCCCGCGGGTAGCAAAGGAACTGCCATTCTATGCGGTGCGCCTGACGCCGGGCTTGTCTGGCGGGCTGCCCGCGAAGACCCTGGCACGGGCAAGGGGGCAGGCGCAGACCCGCGTCCTGCTCAGGCCGGCATCAACAGGTCGGGCCCGATCTCGGCCAGGCGATTCACGCCCAGCATGGCCATGTTGCGGTCGACCTCGGCGCGCAACAGGCCGATGGCATGCGATACGCCCGCCTCGCCGCCCACCGCGGCGGCGTAGTTGAAGGGGCGGCCCACGAACACGAAGCGCGCGCCCAGCGCCAGCGCCTTGAGCACGTCGCCGCCGCGGCGCACGCCGCTGTCCATCATCACCGGCATCGCGCCCGCCGCGTCCACCACGCCGGGCAGCGCGCGCAGCGGCGAGATGGCGCCATCGAGCTGCCGCCCGCCGTGGTTCGACACGATGATGCCGTCGGCGCCGTGCTGGCGCGCCAATCGCGCATCGGCCGGATGCAGGATGCCCTTGATGATCAGCGTGCCCGACCATTGGCGCCGGATGCGCGCCACGTGTTCCCAGTTCAGGTGGTCGCGCGCGCTGAAGTCGCGCAGCACCGAGGCCGATACGATGGGCGCGCCGCGCGTGGCGAAGGAATTCTCGAAGTGCGGCATGCCGTGATTGAGCAGCGTGCGCAGGAAGGTGCCGGCCAGCCAGCGCGGGTGCGTCAGGCCATCCCAAGCCAGGCGCAGGCTGGGCTTGAGGGGCGTCGAAAAGCCGGTGCGCACGTTGTTTTCGCGGTTGGCGGACACGGGGATGTCCACGGTCAGCACCAGCGTTTCGTAGCCGGCCTTGGCCGCGCGCGCCACCAGCGCGTCGATGCGCGCCGGGTCGCCAGGCAGGTAGGCCTGGAACCAGGTGCCGGGCGCTTCGCGGATCACGTCTTCCAGCGCGATCAGCGCGGTGCCGCTCAGGATGGCGGGGATGCCCTGTTCGCGCGCGGCGCGGGCCAGCACGATGTCGCCGCGATAGGCCGACAGGGCGCTGATGCCCATGGGCGCGATGCCGAACGGCGATTCGTAGCGGCGCCCGAACAGCTCGGTGTGCTGGCTGCGCCCGGATACGTCGACCAGCACGCGCGGCTGGAAGCCATAGCGCCCGAAGTCGTGCCGGTTGGCGCGCAGCGATTGGTTGTCTTCCGCCGCGCCGGCGACGTAGCCGAAGATCGGGCGCGGCAGGCGGCGTCGGGCGGCGGCTTCGAAGTCGTCCAGCGACAGCATGCGCGACAAGGCGCGGGACAGGCGGGCGGGCGTGGCGGACGTGGTGGACGTCGCGGGCGAGGCAGGCAGGGTGGTGGTGGCCATGGCAAGGGGACGGCTGAAACCCACCAATCTACCGATGCCCCTTCATCGTATAAAGCGAATAAATATGGAAGATCTATTTCGCTTTTAGGGAAGTAGAGGGTTCACGCCCGGGCGGGCAGCGCCAGCAGTTCGCCCATGCGCACCGGTCCGCGCACCGACGGCGTGTCGGCCCAGCGCACCTTGCCCGGTCCGAACAGCACGATGGCGGTCGAGCCCAGCTTGAAGCGGCCCATCTCGGCGCCTTTTTCCAGGTGGATGGGCGCGCGCGCCGCATCGTCGTAGCGCACGGCCTTGACACGGCGCTTGTACGGCGTGACCAGCCCGGCCCAGACGGTTTCGATGGATGCCACGATCATGGCGCCGACCAGCACCACGGCCATGGGCCCGTGCTCGGTATCGAAGATGCAGACCACGCGTTCGTTGCGCGCGAACAGGCGCGGCACGTTGCGCGCGGTCAGCGGGTTGACCGAGAACAGTCGGCCCGGCACGTGGATCATTTCGCGCAGCGTGCCGGCTGCCGGCATGTGGACGCGGTGATAGTCCTTGGGCGACAGGTAGATGGTGGCGAATTCGCCGCCCTGGAACGGCGCGGCGCGCTCGGCGTCGCCGCCCAGCAGGTCGGCCAGGCCGTAGCTGTGGCCCTTGGCCTGGAAGATGCGGCCATGCTCGATGGCGCCCATCTGGCTGATGGCGCCGTCTGCCGGGCACAGCACGCCGCCGGGTTCTTCGTCCAGCGGCCGCGCATCGGGCTTGAGCGCGCGGGTGAAGAAGTCATTGAAGCAATCGTAGGCCAGCGCGTCTTCCTGTTCGGCCTCGCGCATGTCCACGCCGTACTTGCGGACAAAGCGCGAGATCATCCAGTTCTTGACCGCGGGTTCCCGGCAATCGGAGGCGACGCCGAAGAAGCGGGACACCAGGTGATGCGGCGCAAGATACTGGCTGGCAAGGAAGATTTGGTCTTTGATCGGCATCTAAGAGCGCTAAAAAACGCGTCCCGCGGACAGCGGGACGTGGGTGGAGGTTGTCGCGCGCAATCTGCGGCAGCTATCACCGCGCGCGCGTGCAATCGGCGGGATTGTAACGCGTTAAACCGCGAATGGATCGCTCATCGGGCAGGGGCCGCGCGGCCCCTCGAACCGCTCGATCGGCATGGCGTATCAGGCCGCGGCCTTGGCCGCCAGCTTGGTCTTGTAGAGCCATTCCTTGTAGTCGTCCAAGTCGCCGTCGAACGGACTCACGCGGCCATCGGCCACGATGATGAACTGGTCGGTGGTGGCACGCAGCAAGTGGCGGTCGTGCGAGACCAGCACCAGCGTGCCTTCGAACTGCGCCAGCGCGGTGGTCAGCGCTTCGCGGGTTTCCAGGTCCAGGTGGTTGGTGGGCTCGTCCAGGAGCAGCAGGTTGGGGCGCTGCCACACGATCAGCGCCAGCGCCAGGCGCGCTTTTTCGCCGCCGGAGAACGGGGCGATCGAGCTGGTGGCCATGTTGCCGTTGAAGTTGAAGCTGCCCAGGAAATTGCGCAGTTCCTGTTCGCGCACGGTGGGCGCGATCTTGGTCATGTGCCACAGCGGCGATTCGTCGTGGCGCAGCATCTCGACCTGGTGCTGGGCGAAGTAGCCGATCGACAGGCCCTTGTTGAATTGCGTATCGCCCGCCAGCGATTCGAGGTCGCCCGCGATGGTCTTGATGAAGGTCGACTTGCCCGCGCCGTTGATGCCCAGCAGGCCGATGCGCTGGCCCGCCTGCAGCGAGAAGTTGATGCCCGACACGATGATCTTGTCGGACACCGCGCCGCTGTCTTCGTCGGTATTGCGGTAGCCGGCGCTGACCTTGTCCATGGTCAACAGCGGATTGGGCGCGCGCAGCGGCTCGCGGAACTCGAACGAGAATTCCGCGGCGGCGCGCAGCGGCGCCACTTCTTCCATGCGGGCCAGCGCCTTGATGCGGCTCTGCGCCTGGCGCGCCTTGCTGGCCTGGGCCTTGAAGCGGTCGATGAACGATTGCAGGTGCGAGCGCTGGCGCATCTGCTTTTCCATCATGCCCTGGGCCAGTTCCAGTTGCGCGGCGCGCTGGCGTTCGAACGACGAATAGTTGCCCGAATAGCGCTTGAGCTTGCGCTCGTCGATATGGACGATGACGTTGACCACGCCGTCCAGGAAATCGCGATCGTGCGAAATCACGATCAGCGTGCCCGGATAGCGCTTGAGCCAGTCTTCCAGCCAGATGATGGCGTCCAGGTCCAGGTGGTTGGTGGGTTCGTCCAGCAGCAGCAGGTCCGACGGGCACATCAGCGCCTGCGCCAGGTTCAGGCGCATGCGCCAGCCGCCGGAAAAGCTGGTCAGCGGCAGGTGCATCTGCGCCTGCGTGAAGCCCAGGCCCGTCAACAGCTGTTCGGCGCGCGAGTGCACCGTGTAGGCATCGGCGTCGGCCAGGGCCGCGTAGATGTCGGCCATGCGCAGGCCGTTCTCGGTGCTTTCGGGTTCGGCTTCCAGCGCGGCCAGTTCGGCTTCCAGCTTGCGCAGCGTGACGTCGCCGTCGATCGCGTATTCGATGGCGGGGCGGTCCAGCGCGGGCGTTTCCTGGGCCACGTAGGCCATGCGCCAGCTGGCGGGGTAGTCCAGGTCGCCCTGGTCGGCGTGCAGCGTGCCGCGCAACAGGCCGAACAGGCTGGACTTGCCGGCGCCGTTGGCGCCGATCAGGCCGATCTTGTCGCCGGGGTTCAGCAGCAGGTCGACCTTGTCGAGCAAGGGCTTGACGCCGCGCATGAGTGAAACTTGTTGGAAGCGGATCATGAATCGTGGGGCTGGGGGGGCGCGGCAGGCGCGCGGCAAGGCTCCCGCCACAGCTCGCGGCGCAAAAAAAAGGAACCTGGGAGGAATCGCGCGGGCGGCGCAGGCCGGATTTGCTGGTGACGTACGGACGACGGCCTTGCAACTCAGCGGCTGATGCCACGCGTGCCACGCGCGAAAGGCGGACGAGGCAGCGCCTGTCCGATCGTGGGCGGTATTGTAGCTGGCTGCGCGCGACGCTGCTTGCGGGGACGCCCGGGTCGCTTGCCGCGACGGGGCGGGCCGGGTGTCAGGCTGTCGCGGCGGCGATGGCCGCGGCCAGCGCCAGCAGGCGTTCGGCCTCGGCGGCGTGCAGGTTTTCGACCAGCGCGCCGTCGACCACGGCCACGCCCTGGCCGGCGGCTTGCGCCGCGCGCCAGGCGTCCAGGCGCTTGCGGGCGCTGGCCAGTTCGGTCTCGGTGGGCGCGTAGGCCGTGTTGGCCGCCGCGATCTGCTTCGGGTGGATCAGGGTCTTGCCGTCAAAGCCCTGGTCGCGGCCCTGGCGGCAGGCGGCGGCAAGGCCGGCCTCGTCGTCCAGGTCCAGGTGCACGCCATCGAGCACCGCCAGGCCATGGGCGCGCGCCGCCAGCACTGCCATCGAGCGGGCCAGCAGCGTCTCGTGGCGATCGGGCGTGTGGCGGGCGTGCAGGTCCTTGACGAGGTCGGACGTGCCCACCACGATGGCCGCCAGGCGCGGGTGGCCGCTGGCGATGGCGTCCAGCCGCAGAAAGCCCAGCGGCGTTTCGGCCATGGCCCACAGCGGCAGCGTGGCAGGGGCGCCAGCCGCGTCCAGCGCCTGCGCCAGCGCGTCAAGTTGCGCCGCCGACTGCACCTTGGGCAGCAGCACCGCATCGGCGCCGGCCTGCGCGATGGCGCGCACGTCGTCGTGGCCCCACGGCGTATCCAGCGCATTGATGCGCACCACGCATTCGCGCGGGCCATAGCCGCCGGCTCGCAAGGCGGAAGCGACCTGGTCGCGCGCCAGGGCCTTGGCGTCGGGCGCGACCGCGTCTTCCAGGTCCAGGATCAGGGTGTCGGCCGGCAGGCTGCGCGCCTTGTCCAGTGCGCGCGTGTTGGCGCCGGGCATGTAGAGGACGGAACGGCGGGGGCGTGCGGGCAGGGACATGGCGCGAGAAAATGAAAGAGGGTTCAGGGCTTGCTGTTGCCGACGATCTGCACAGGCATGGTGCACACATAGCCCACGCCGTAGACGGTGCGGATGCCCATGTCGGCGCCGGCCAGCGCGCGCAGCTTGCGGCGCAGGCGGTGCATGTGGGCGTCCAGCCGATGGGTGT
Organism: Achromobacter sp. NCFB-sbj8-Ac1-l; assembly: GCF_052695805.1. Taxonomy (NCBI): domain Bacteria; kingdom Pseudomonadati; phylum Pseudomonadota; class Betaproteobacteria; order Burkholderiales; family Alcaligenaceae; genus Achromobacter; species Achromobacter sp. NCFB-sbj8-Ac1-l. The sequence continues at coordinate 2,892,647 of NZ_CP199812.1, forward strand.
CGTAGGCTTCGGCGCTGGCGCCCAGCGCCTCGACCAGGCGGCCGCGCGACAGCGGCAGCGGCGCGGCCTGGACCAGCGCGCCGATGAGTCGGCTTTCGGTGTCGGTGATGTCGACCTGGATGCGCTTGGGCGAGATCAGCACGCGGCGCGCGGGATCGAAGCGCCAGGTCTCGGCCGCCGGGGCCTGCGGATCGGTGGCGGGCACCACGCGCAGGCGCCGCGACAGCGACACCAGCGTCGCGCCCAGCTCGGCCAGGTTGACGGGCTTGGTCAGGTAGTGGTCGGCGCCCAGGCTCAAGCCAGAGACCTTGTCTTCGCTGAGCAGGCGTCCGGTGAGCATGATGATGCCCATTGACGGATAGGTGGTGCGTAGATGCGACACGCGGGCCAGGCCGTCGCCATCGGGCAGCATGGCGTCCAGCACCAGGATGCCGGGGGTGACGCTGAGCAGCAGTTGGTCCAGTTCGGAAAGCGTGCCGGCGGTCAGGATGGCTTCGCCCAGGCCGAGATCGTGGATGTACTCGGCAATGGTGTCGCGCCAGTCCCCGTGATCGTCAACGATGATGATGGTCACGGCGCCGGACGGGTCAGTACGTGAGGCGCTCCGAGGGCAAACACGCTTTGCGCTCCTTTCATGCTACGGCTTCTTATTGGTGTGGGTGGGTCCGCATGGCGAGGACGCCGCGTCGGACGAGGCGCCATCCGGCTGATCCCCTGTGGGCGCTTCGCGGAGAATATCATTATCGCCGTTGCGGCGGCGCAGCGAAGCCGGGCGAGCGGCGGCCGGCCGGATGCCCGGTGGCCGAGCCGATCCGGGTGGTCAAAAAATGACCAGCCCCTGCGGCAGCGTCGCAACCGCCACCAGGCGGGCTTGTGCGTTGTTTTTATCCACAGAAACTGTGGATAAAAAACCGCGACAAAAAGTTGTACACCGGTGGGACGGCGCGGTCGGCATGCGCGTTCGCGCCTGCGCGAATCAGGCCGGCGGCAAGGGCGGATCCGCCAGGTATTCCACCGGCACGCCTTGCGGCACCTTGCGCACGCGGTCGCGCTCGATGCGCGGCGGCGCAAAGCGCGTCTTGCGCGCCGCGGCATTCTGCAGCAGCACCGACAGCACGGCGCCCTTGTCCTGGATCCATTGGGTCTTGCCGCGCAAGAGCTTCATGGCGTTCTCGGCCGTTCCCAACTTGTAGGACATCGAATTGATCTGGACCGAGGTCTTGCCATTGAAGGCGGACTCGTCCTGCTCGGTGAGCGCCGCGGCGTCGAGATTGCTGCTTTCGTGGTCGATGCGGTAGATAAACTTGAGCTGGCTGAACGGGTCCAGCACGACGACGAGCTTGTCCGAGCCCGAGACGTCGGACAGCATGCCGATGACCACCGATTCGACCAACTGGTTGCCCCGTTGTTCTTCGGTGTAGATGAAGATGCTGCGGCGGTTGTGCCCGAGCGGCGCGGGCGGGGCGAGGGGAGAACGATCCATACCTGACTTGAAAAGGGCGGGACGGGCGGTGGAAAAGCTTGCCCCGCAGCACTGCGTTAACGGCGCCAGTCCGCATGAACTTGAGCGCCGGCCAAAACAAAGAACGAATTGCCGCGGCTACGGCGCGCGGCGCAGGCGGGCCGAGAGGCGCGCTTTGGCGGCGGGCCAGTCCTCGTCGAGGATGGCGAAGTAGACCATGTCGCGGGCGCGTCCGGACTGTGCGATCAGGTGCTTGCGAAACACCCCTTCCTCGACGCCGCCGATGCGCAGGATGGCCTGCCGCGATTGCGTGTTGGTCGCTTCCGTTTTGAACACGACCCGCATGATACCAATTGTTTCAAAGGCGTGCTGCAATAAAAGCCACTTGGCTTCGGTATTGGCGCCCGACCGCTGGCTGGCGGGGGTGAGCCAGGTGGCGCCGATCTCCAGCCGCTTGTGCGCCAGCGCAATATCCATATAGCGCGTGGTGCCGATGACCTGGCCGTCGGCGCGGCGCACGATGGCAAAGGGCAGACAGCTGCCCGCGGCCTGGCCGGCCAGGGCACGTTCGACGTAGCGGCGCATGTCGGCCGCGGATTCCATCGGTTCGGGTTGCAGCCGCCAGAGTTCGGGGTCGAGGCCGACCTCGGCCAGCGCATCGGCATGGTCCAGGGTCAGGGGTTCCAGGCGCACGATCTCGCCGGTCAGCGTGACGGGTTGCAAGGGGGGCAGTGCAGGCATGAAGGAGGGCTCCGCGTGGGCGCCGCCAGCAGGCGCGGGCCGCAGCGGCCAGTCCCGGGGCGCTGCTGGATTCTACGCTGCGAACGGCGCTTGCCGAAGGGCGCGCCCGGGCGCAGAATTTCGCGCATGAAAACTGACGTGATTGTCCTGGGCGCCGGCATCATCGGCGTCAGCGCGGCGCTGCATCTGCAGGCGCGCGGCCGCTCGGTGACGCTGCTGGACCGGCGCGGCCCTGGCGAAGAGACCAGCTACGGCAACGCCGGCCTGATCGAACGCGCCAGCGTCATCCCCTATGCCTTTCCGCGCGACTGGCGCAGCCTGCTGCGTTATGCCGGCAACCAGACGCCGGACGTCAGCTACCACCCGCGTTTCCTGCCGCGCATCGCGCCGTGGCTGCTGCGCTATTGGTGGCATTCGGCGCCGTCGCGGCTGGCGCGTGCGGCCGCGGCGATGCTGCCGCTGATCGAACGCAGCGTGGCCGAGCACGACGCGCTCAAGGACGCCGCAGGCATCGGCGGCCTGTTCCGCCGCAATGGCTGGATCGACGGCATGCGCACCCAGCAAAGCCTGGATCGCGCGGCGGCAGAAGCCGCCGCGCTTGCGCCCTACGGCCTGGATTACCAGGTGCTGGACCGGGCGGGCCTGGCCGCGCTGGAACCCTCGCTGTCGCCGCGCATGGTCGGCGCGATTCACTGGCGCGACCCGGTCAACGTGTCGGACCCGGGGGCGGTGGCGCGCGGCTATGCGGCGCTGTTCAAACAGCGTGGTGGTGTGCTGGCGCGGGGTGACGCGCGCAGTCTCGAAGCCGTGTCCGGGGGCGGCTGGCGCGTGCGCGGCGTGACGGGGCAGGTCCAGGCGCGCGACGTGGTGGTGGCATTGGGGCCGTGGTCGCCCGACGTGCTGCGGCCGCTGGGCTACCGCATCCCCATGGCGGTCAAGCGCGGCTACCACCAGCATTTCAAGCTGGAAGATGGCGCGGCGCTGTCGCATCCGGTGGCCGACATCGACAGCGGCTTCGTGGTGTCGCCCATGACCTTGGGCCTGCGCCTGACCACGGGCGCCGAATTCGCGGCGCGTGACGCACCGCCGTCGCCGATCCAGATCGCGCGGACGCGGGCGCTGGCGGCGCAGCTGCTGCCGCTGGGCGAAGCGGTCGAGAAAACGCCGTGGATGGGCTGTCGGCCGTGCATGCCCGACATGCGGCCGGTGATCGGCCCGGCGCCGCGCCACCCGGGGCTATGGCTGGCGTTCGGCCATGCGCATCATGGCTTCACGCTGGGGCCGGTGACCGGCAAGCTGCTGGCCAGCCTGGTCACCGGGCAAGAGCCGGACATGGATCCTGCGCCCTATGCGTTGAACCGTTAGCGGCAGGACGGCGGGCGGGGTAGCGGCGCACTACGCCGCCGTCCGGCGTTCCGGAAGCGGCGTCGTCCCGCAGCGCGCGCGTATCAGGCGCCGAGCTTTTCGCGGCGCTGGCGCACGGCCAGGGCCAGCATGTCCAGCACGGGCAGCGTCTGGTTCCAGCCCAGGCAGGCGTCCGTGATGGACACGCCGTGGCGCAGCGGCTGGCCGGGTTTGAGGTCCTGGCGGCCTTCTTCGAGGTGGCTTTCGATCATCACGCCCGTAATGCGGGTGTCGCCCTGGGCGAGCTGGGCGGCGATGTCGCGGGCCACGTCGACCTGGCGCAGGTGCGACTTGTTGGAGTTGGCGTGCGAGCAGTCGATCATGACCTGTTCACGCTGGCCGGCCGCGCGCAGCACCGCGCAACAGGCATCGACGCTGGCCGCGTCGTAGTTGGGGCCTTGCTTGCCGCCGCGCAGGATGACGTGGGTGTCTGCGTTGCCGCGGGTTTCGAAGATGGCGGCCATGCCCATCTTGGTCATGCCCATGAAGGCGTGCCTGGCGCTGGCGGCCACGATGGCGTCGGCCGCGATCTGCACGCCGCCGTCGGTGCCGTTCTTGAAGCCCAGCGGGCAGCTCAGGCCGGAACTGAGCTGGCGGTGGCTGGGGCTTTCGGTGGTGCGCGCGCCGATGGCGCCCCAGGCGATCAGGTCGGCGATGTACTGCGGGCTGAGCAGGTCCAGGAATTCGGTGGCGATGGGCAGGCCCAGTTCGCTGATGTCCAGCAGCAGTTCGCGGGCGCGGCGCAGGCCTTCGTTGATGCGGAAGCTGCCATCCAGGCGCGGGTCGTTGATGTAGCCCTTCCAGCCAACGGTGGTGCGCGGCTTCTCGAAGTACACGCGCATGACGATCAGCAGGTCGTCCTGGTATTGGTCGGCGGCGGCGCGCAGTTGGCGCGCGTATTCCATGGCCTGGCCATGGTCGTGGATGGAGCAGGGGCCCACCACCAGCACCAGGCGGTCGTCGCGGGCGTGCAGCACGTCGGCGATGCGGGCGCGGCTCTGCTCGACCAGCGTCTGGATGGCGGCCGAGACCGGCAGCTCGTCTTGCAGCAGGGCGGGCGAAATCAGCGGGCGCACCGCGCTGATGCGGGTGTCGTCCGTACGGGTGTTGTCCTGGGTGGAGTCGGCCGTGCCGACCTCGCGGTCGTGCAGGGGATCGTCGATGCGGGGGGTCAAGGGAAGCTCCGTGCCGTAGATGCGGGAAAGACCGCCATTATCGCACTGGCGCGCGGGGAGCCATGCGACCGGCTTCGTCCGTCCGGGTGACGGCCGCCGATGCGGCCCCCGGCTAATTAATAGTGACTAACCCGTCCTATCCGGCGGCGCGGTCGCGGAAGATGCCTTAGCATTGGTGAAACGCATTCCAGCAGCCGCCTGGAAACGCCCCCTCTAGGACCCGCGCGATGCCCAAGACCCACGCCGGCGCGACCCGGCGGATTCTCCTGGTGGAAGACCATCCCGTCGAACGGGCCTATCTGCAGAACCTGCTGCTGGCGCTGGGCTACCGGCGGGTCGCCGGGGTGGGCAGCAGCACCGAAGCCGTCAGTGCCCTGGCGCGCCAGGCCTACGACGTGGTGGTCAGCGACATCGTCATGGGCGAAGGCGACGGTACCTTGCTGCCCAATGAAATGCGCCGGCTGGTCGACGGCGGCCGTCTCAAGACCATGCCGCCCATCATCTGGATCAGCAGCCTGACCGACGAACTGCTGCAATCGCACGTGCGGCTGGCGCTGCAGGCGGGCTGCCCGTCATCGCAGGCGCTGTCCAAGCCGGTCTCGCGCACCGCCATGCAGCACGCCATCAAGGCGGCGTTGCACAGCATCGACAACGATCCGGCCTCGCCGCGCCGGGCCGCGGTGCGGCGCGACGTGCTCGAAGCCGAACTGGGCCAGGCCTTGGCCACCGGCGAGGGCCTGAGCGTGGTATTGCAGCCGCAGGTCGACCTGCGCAGCGGTCGGGTGGTCGCGGCCGAGGCGCTGTCGCGCTGGCATCACCCCGCCTTGGGCGCCATTTCGCCGGCCGACTTCGTGCCGGCCGCGCATCGGCTGGGGCTGGACCAGGTGCTGTTCAACCGCGTGGCCGACCGCGTGGTCGAGGTGTTGGCGGCCATGCACGCCGAGCACATCGCGGTGCCCGTCGCCATCAACGCGTCCGCGTCCACCTTGTGCGCGCCGGACCTGCCGGCCATGCTGGAACAACGCGTCGCACAGGCCGGGCTGCCGGCACGGCTGGTGAAAGTGGAATTGACCGAAGACGAGCCCGTCACCGACTGGCTGACCTTGTCGTCCGCGCTGAACCTGTTGCGCGTGCGCGGCTTTGAACTGGCCATGGACGATTTCGGCGCGGGCATTGCGTCGATGCGGCTGTTTTCGGCCATGCCGTTCACCGAACTGAAGATCGACCGCGATTTCATCGTGCACATGCACCGCGAGCCGGCCTCGCGCGCCGTGGTGGCGGCCGCCATCGAAATGGGCCGCGCGCTGGGCCGCCGCGTGGTGGCCGAAGGCGTCGAGCAGGAACGCGACCTGCAACTGCTGCGCGAGCTGGGCTGCACGTATGCCCAGGGCTACGGCATTTCGATGCCGCTGGCCCCCGCCGATTTCATCGAATACTGCCGTCAGCACCAAGGCGGCTGACGGCACAGCAAACACACCGCCACGGGCACAGGGCCGGTGGCGGTGGGGCGGGCGGGCTGCCGATGGGGGGTCAGAGGCCGGACACGTCGATGTTGCCCGGGTAGTCGACCGAGAACTTCAGCACCGTCTCGCGCGACTTGCCCGGTTCCAGTTCCCAGTTCCAGGCCAGCACGCCATCGTCTTCGCGCTTGATGTCGCGGTCGGCGGGCGACAGCAGCTTGACCTCGATCTTCTCGTTGCGCGACACCGGCAGGCGGTCCTTGAAGGTCACCTGTTCCTTGGTGGCCTTGTTGTTCTTGACGGTGATCTTGTATTCGTAGGTCACGCGCTTGCCATTGCCCGAAAAGCCGGTGCTTTCGGTAAAGCGGTTGACCAGTTGGCGCTTGATCGAAATGCCGTCGTCGGCGCCCATGGCCAGTTCCACCTTTTCGCCGGGCATCACGGCCTTCATGGCGGATGCCGCCACGAAGGCGTCGTCCAGGAAGGTGTTGAGCGTACCGGCCAGGAACGGGAAGTCGGTGCTGTTGCTGGCCTGGGCCGTCAGGTACGCGGCTTCGCGCAGCGCAGGGGTCGACTGGTATTGCAGCGTGGCGGGCAGCTTGGCGGTGGTGATGGCCACGCGCTGGGTGCTGTTGTCCGACGGTAGCGTGGCCGGCGTGCGGATCTGGAACGACGCGCTGGTGGCGGCGGACTGCACCTCGGCGGTCGCGACCTGGGCGGGCGCCGGTTCGGGCACGGCGTCGATAAGGGCTGTTTCGGCCATGGCGCCCTTCGGCGCGTAGCGGGCGCGCGAATCGTTGCGCATCGCCGGGGCCGCGGCGGCCACGGGCGCCGGCATGGGTGGGGGCGGCGCGGCCACATCGATGATCCACGGATTCAGCTTGGGCGCGCCGCCGCCCAGGGACGGGCGGGCGGTGGACAGGGTCAGCTTGACGTTGTTCCAGTCTTCGCCGGTGTTCTGGCGAATGACGCCGAAGTAGCCCAGGTCGACGCTGCGGTCGGCCGGGCGCAGGCGGGCGTCGTAGGCGGGCGTCCAGCGGGCGCCGGCCACCGCGTACGACACGTCCAGGTCCAGCTTGCCGGCGCGGGCCAGGTTCACGCGCAGCGTCACGGTCTTGGTGCGGCGGTTGAGCTGGCCTTGCAGCTGGCCCAGTTCGCCTTGCGCGGCGGCCAGTTGGCGGTCGAGGTCTTCGCGCTGTTCGGCCACGCGGCGCAGGCCGGCCAGCGCGCGGCTGAGCGTGTCGGCGCTGAGCGCCTGGATGGCTTTCAATTCTTCGACGGTGGGGCGCGGGCCGTCCTTGGCGGGTTCGGTGGCGCCGCGCTGCATCATCGCCACCAGCTCGCGCTGGTTGTCCAGCACGGCGGCTTCGTCGTCCAGCGCGGCCTGCTGGCCCTGGATCTTGCGCACCTGTTCTTCCAGTTGCTTGACGCGTTCGTTCGCGGTGTCGGCCTGGAAGGCGTCGCGCACCTTCACATCCAGCAAGGTGGCCTGGCCGGTGCTTTTGGCCGATACCTGCAGCGAATTGTCCTGCAAGGTGGCGGGCAGCTTTTCCAGCACCAGTTCGTGCTCGCCGGCGGGCAGTTCGCTGCTGGCGCTGCGGGTGACGACGGCGCGGTCCTGGTAGACCGTGACCGCGCCAATGGAAGAGGCCAGGCCGGCGGCAAGGGCAAAGCCGGGAAGCGTGGCGAAAGCAAGGGCCAGGAGAGTACGTTGCACGAGAACACCTTTAGGCAGGTTGAGCGGGTCCGGCCTGGCCATTGTGGCCCATCGATCCCGCGGTAGCGCGCAATGTACAGGGAGGCGCGCGCATCGGGTTTACAGAAGGTGACAAACGCGACAGGGCTATACCGCCCCATTTTTCAGGTGCCCGCCGCGACCTCGGGATGCGCCAGTTGCCGCAGCATCTCGACGGCATTGCGGGCCGCGATGGACCGGTCGTGTCGCCGGTACGCCATGTCCAGCAGCGCATGCGGCGCATCGCCCTTGATCGGCCGGTACTCGATGCCCTGCGCGCCCATGTGGCGCATGGCGGCGGGCACGATCGCGATGCCCACGCCGGCCGCCACCAGGCTGACGATGGACGCCATCTGCGGGGCTTCCTGGATGACGCGCGGTGCAAAGCCGGCGCGCAGGCAGGCGTTCTGGATGGCGTCGTACAGGCCGGCGCCGATGGGCCGCGGATACAGCACGAAATCCTCGTCGGCCAGCGCCGAAATGGGCACGCTGCGCTTGCGGCTGAGCGGGTGGTCGGGGGGCAGGGCGATCAGCATGGGTTCGTCCAGCACGCGCTCGGATTCGAATTCCGCGTCCAGCACGTAGGGCGGGCGCACGAAGGCCACGTCCACCGCGCTTTCGCGCAGGCCGCGCAAGAGGCTTTGCGTATTGCTTTCGGTCAGCGTGATGCGCACGTCCGGATAGCGGTCGCGATAGGCGCGGATGGCCTGCGGCAGGTAGGGATGGAACACAGCGGACGCGGTGAAGCCCACGGTGATGGCGCCGCGCTCGCCGCGCCCCAGCCGGCGGGCGGTGTCGATGGCGCGGTCGGCGCTGGCCAGGATGGCGCGCGCGTCTTCCAGGAACTGCGCGCCGGCCTCGGTGAGTTCGACCCCGCGCGGCAGCCGCAGGAACAGCGGCGTGCCGATTTCGCGTTCGAGCTGCTGGATCTGCTGGCTGAGCGGCGGCTGGCCGATGCCCAGCCGGGCGGCGGCGCGGGTGAAGTGCAGTTCCTCGGCCACAACCGTGAAATAGCGCAGGTGTCTCAGTTCCATCGTTTTAAAATATAGCGAGTGCTGGTTTCATATATTGGACATATGCAGGGGAAGAGTCTACCTTGAATGCACGGGCGGTTGCCCGGTGTTTTTCGAGAATTCCGATGTCCACCCCTGCAGCAGTACCCGGTCCCGCATCTTCCGACTACCTGGCGCGCGGCACGCCCGCCTTGCGTCGCGCCCAATGGGCCTTGTTCGCGGCCGGTTTTTCCACCTTTTCGCTGTTGTATTGCGTGCAGCCGCTGATGCCGCTGTTCACCCATGCGTTCGACGTGTCGCCCGCGCAGAGCAGCCTGGTGCTGTCGCTGTGTACCGGCCTGCTGGCCGTGGCGATCTTCCTGGTGGGCCTGTTTTCGCAGGCGCTGCCGCGCAAGCGCATCATGGCGCTGTCGCTGTTCGCCTCGGCCGTGCTGGGCACGGTGGCGGCCGTGGCGCCCGACTGGCACAGCCTGCTGGCGCTGCGCGCGCTGCAAGGCGTGGCGATGGGCGGGGTGCCCGCCGTGGCCATGGCCTACCTGGCCGAAGAAGTCGAACCCGATACGCTGGGCTTCGCCATGGGCCTGTATATCAGCGGCAGCGCCTTCGGCGGCTTGTCGGGGCGCGTCATCACCGGCCTGGTGTCCGACCATTTCGGCTGGCGCGCGGCCATGGGCACGCTGGGGCTGCTGGGCATCGTGGCCGCCGTGCTGTTCGTGTGGTTGCTACCGGCCTCGCGCCGCTTCACGCCGCAGCGGGCGCGCGGCTGGGCAGGGGTATTCGGCGACGTCAAGGCGGGCATCGGTGCGCATGTCCGGAACGGTCCGCTGTGCGGTCTGTTCGCGATGGGCGGGTTGTTGATGGGCGCCTTCGTCACGGTCTACAACTACGTGGGCTTTCGCCTGCTGGCGCCGCCGTTTTCGCTCAGCCAGACCTTCATCGGCTTCATCTTCGTGGTGTATCTGGTGGGCATCTTCGCGTCCACGTATTTCGGCCGCCTGGCCGACCGCCACGGGCGCGGCGCCATGCTGGCCGCGGGCACCGGCCTGGCGCTGGCGGGCTTGCTGCTGACGCTGTCGGATGCCTTGCCCGTGCTGATCGCCGGCATCGTGGTGTTCACCTTCGGCTTTTTCGCCGCGCATGCGGTGGCCAGCGGCTGGGTGGGGCAGATGTCGCGCGGCTACAAGGCGCTGGCCGCGTCGTTGTACCTGCTGGTGTACTACGTGGGTTCCAGCGTGCTGGGCTCGCTGGGCGGCCAGTTCTGGACCGGTGGCGGCTGGCCGGGCGTGGCCGCCATGGCGGGCAGCCTGCTGGCCGGCGCATTGTGCATCAGCGCCGCGCTGTATTGGCGCACGGCGAGAGCCGCCGAAGCGCCGGCGGTCGGGCGCAGCGCATAATCGGCTTTTCCCCACGCAAGGACCTTCCATGCTTTCACACGTCTGCCTCGGTGTCGGCGATTTCGATCGCGCCTATGTTTTCTATTCCGCCCTGGCCGACGCGTTGGGCCTGGCTCCGCGCTTCATCGAACGTGAACGTCCCTGGGCGGGCTGGCAGCCGGCGGGCGGAGGGCGCCCGCTGCTGGTGATCAACGCGCCGCAAGACGGCCAGCCGGCGACGCCCGGCAATGGCCAGATGACGGCATTCCTGGCGGCCGACCGCGCCACCGTGGATCGTTGCCATGCGCTGGCGCTGGCCCAGGGCGGGCGCTGCGAAGGGCCGCCGGGGCTGCGCCTGCACTACCACGAACATTATTACGGGGCGTACTTCCGCGACCTCGATGGCAACAAGCTGTGCGTGGTCTGCCACGAGGCGCCGTAGGCGTCGGCCGCCGCAGGACGCCGTCCGCCGGCGGGGGACGGCGGCCATTCCGATCGCGGCGTCACGCCAAGGTGCGGCTGGGCACGTCGGCCGCCAGCGTCGCATCCATGCCCTGGCTCAGCGCGGCCAGCAACAGGTGCGGCGACAGGTTCAACTGCGCCAGCAGCACACTGCAGCGGGCCAGTCGGGTCAGGTCGTCGTGTTTCAGGCCCACGAGCCATTGGCTGGCCTCGACCGATATCTGCAGGCCCGCCAACGCCTGCAGGTTGCCGGTGCGGGCCAGCCGCTGCAACAGCAGCAGATACATCAGATTGGTTTCGTGGATGTCGCGCAGAAGCTCGGCGGATCTCGGCATCGGGTGCCCCCTTCCTTACTTCGTTGAATCCGCGGCCCGGCGGGTGCGCGGACCAGGAACAAGCAAGGCGCGAAGCGTCCTAGGGAGGGCGTCTCGTCAAGCGGTGAAAAGCTTGCGGCCGGTATGTTTTGTCGATCATATTTAAGCGATCACAGGTCGTCAGTAATGGATTTCCCTGTGCTCGAAACGGGCATGAGGTTATAAATTAAAAAAGACTTATTCTCATTTATAATGCTCGGCAAGTCGGACGGCGCTGGCACGTGCCCGCCGTGTTGTTTCCTACCGAACCGAGGCCCGCGATGACGTTATCTTTCCAGGCGCCCAATTCCCTGCAGCGTGAACATGCGGCCCTGCTGGCTGCCTATGGCCAGGCCCAGGCGCGCTGCAGCCGCCTGCTCAGCGCGCAGGCCCGGCGTATCCAGCATCTGGAAGCCGAGGCCATGCGGTTGCGCGCCGCCGTGATCCAGCGCGACACGGCGCTGGCCTGGGCGCGCGAAGACCGCGCCGCGCTGGAAAGCGCGATCCCCGGGCTGCCCCGGCGCGTGGCGCTGGCGCGCCGCGTGACGCAACTGGTGGAACGGGTGCAAGGCCTGATGCGCGAACGCCTGGCCTGGCAGGACCGCGCGGCGCAGGCGCGCCAGCACCCGGTCGAACGCAGCACCGAACCCGCCGCGCGGCCCGCCGTCATCGCGGCGGCGACCCTGCGCGAGAAGTCGGTGCTGTGCGTGGGCGAAGACGCGATGGCGTTGATGCTGACCCGCAAGGTCGTCGAAATGGCGGGCGGCCGCTACCTGGGCCACTGCGGCAGCGAGGGCGCGGATGGCGACACCCTGGAAGCCAGCCTGGTCGCAGCCGATCTGGTCATCTGCCAGACCGGCTGCGTGAGCCACGGCGCCTATTGGCGGGTCAAAGACCATTGCACGCGGACGGGCAAGCAATGCGTGCTGGTGGACAAGCCCGAAGCGCTGACCGCGCTGGGGCTGACGCAGGGCAGCGTCGCGCTCGAACGCTGAGCGCCCGGTCCCATGATGCGGCGCCAGGCCGCCTGGTGGCGGGGCGGCAGGTCAAGGCTGTTGCGTCGAGTTACCTAGGGTTTCCGCTGGCGGCCGCGCCGCGCAATACAGTCGGAGGAGCCCGAGGGAGGACCCATGCTGACCCAGCGAGACCGCGTCGCGCATTCGTGGACTGACACGCTTGCGCGTTTGGAAGACGAACGCATCATGTTGCAGCGCATTGTGGCGGGTGTGCCATTGCCCGAGGTGCTGGCGCATGTGCTGCATGCCATCGAAGCGCAATCCAGCGTCGAATTGCGCGCTTCGATTGCCCTGATCGATGAATCCGGCCGCCTGCTGCTGCATGGCGCGGCGCCCAGCCTGCCGCCCGCCTACAACGCCGCGATCGACCGCGCGCCGATCGGACCCGATGCCGCTTCGTGGGGGCAGGCCGCCTACACGGGCAGTCCGGTCTATGCCGAAGACATCGCCCGCCATCCGGCCTGGGAAGCCTGGCGCGAGCAGGCGCTGGCCCATGGGCTGCGGGCCTGCTGGTCGACCCCGATCAAGTCGCCCGATGGGCGCCTGCTGGGCGTGTTCTCGAATTACTACGCCACGCCGCGCTCGCCCTCGGCGCACGACATCGACGCCATCGCGGTGGTCACGCGCAGCGCCGCGCTGGCCATCGAGCGGCACCTGACGGAAGCGGCCCTGCGGCGCAGCGGCGAGCGCTGGCGCGCGATGTTCGAAGGCATGCAAGAGGCCTTCTTCCTGAGCGAAGCGCTGCGCGATGCGCAAGGCAACATCGTCGATTTCCGTTTCATCGAGGTCAACCCGGCGTTCGAGCGCCAGAGCGGCATGAAGGAAGGCGATACCCTGGGCCACACGCTGCGCGAGATGATCCCCGGCGTGCCGGGCCGCATCATGGATGCCTTTGCGCAGGTGGTTGAGTCCGGCGAGCCGGCGCAGTTCGAATTCGCGGTGCCGGGACCGCGGCCGGCCTGGTACGAGGCGCGTGCGCGCAAGGAGGGCGAGGACCGCATGATGGCGCTGTTCCTGGACGTGACCGCGCGCAAGACCGCCGAGGCCGAACTCTGGGAAGGCCAGCATCGCAAGAATTTCCTGATGGCGTTGGGCGACCGGTTGCGCGAATTGCCCTTGCAGCCGGCTATCGAGCAGACCGCCTGCGAAAGCCTGGGCCAGCATCTGGCGCTGGGCCTGGCGGCGGTGCTGGACTGGCAGGGCGAGGGCAGCGAACCAGTGGTGTCGACCTGCTGGCGCTGCCATCCCGGCCGCGACGACGGTCGCGGCGTGCTCGGCCCCGAGCTGTACACCGAGGCCTTCTACGACGCGCTGCGCACCGGACGCACTACCTTTCTTGAACCGCTGCTGGCGCAGGCCGATGGCGAGATCCTGCCGTCGGCCATCGTGGTGCCCACCGGCCGCTGGGGCCGCCCGGGCGGTGCGCTGGTGGTCCGGCCCGCGGTCGATGGCCGCTTCAAGCGCGGCGACGTGGCCTGCATCGAGGAAGTGGCCGAGCGCATGTGCGGCGCGGTCGAGCGCTCGCAATACGCCCGCATGCTCGAGCAGCGGGTCGAGCATGCCATCGCCGAGCGCGACCGCATCTGGCGGCTGTCGCCGGAACTGCTGGCGGTGATCGATGCGCAGGGCCGCTACGTCAGCGTGAATCCGGCGGTACGGCCGATCCTGGGATGGACGCAATCGCAATTCCTGGCCATGGGGCTGCGTCAGCTGATCCACCCGGACGACTACGAGGCCACCCGCAGCGCCTTGTTGCAGGCGCGCAGCGCCGACGCGCCCCAGGGCGTGCGGCACCTGGAAAACCGCGTGCTCAAGCGGGACGGCGGTTATGCCTGGATCACCTGGAGCATGTCCTGGGCGCAAGACAGCCTCTACATGACGGGGCGCGACGACACCGACCTGAAGTCGCAGGCCGAGACGCTGCTGGAAACCGAAAACGCCCTGCGCCAGGCACAGAAAATGGAAGCGGTGGGCCGGCTGACCGGCGGCATTGCCCACGACTTCAACAACATGCTGCAGGGCATTACCGGGGCGCTCTACCTGATCCAGCGCAAGCTGGCGGCGGGCACGCCCGAGCAGGCCGTGCGCTTCATTACCGTGGCCATGGAATCGGCCAACCGCGCGGCCCACCTCACGCAGCGGCTGTTGACGTTCTCGCGGCGCCAGCCGATCGACCCGCAGCCCTTCAGCGTGGCCTCGACCCTGCAGTCGATGGCCGATCTGTTCCATCGCTACACCGGCGAAGGCGTGTCGCTGGCGTTCGACCTGGAGCCCGGTCTGTGGCCGGTGCGCTGCGACCGCAACCAGTTCGAGAACGCCTTGCTGAACCTGGTGATCAATGCCTGCGATGCCATGCCCGATGGCGGCGTGCTGACCGTGGCCGCGCTGAACACGCGGCTGGATCGGGCCTTTCTGCGGCCGTATGGCGGCGTGCAGCCCGGCGCCTTCGTGGAGGTGTGCGTGACCGACATCGGCTGCGGCATGTCGCCAGACGTGCTGGCGCATGCCTTCGACCCGTTCTTCACCACCAAGCCGCTGGGCGAGGGGACCGGGCTGGGCCTGTCGATGATCTACGGGTTTGCCAAGCAGGCCGGCGGCGTGGTCACGCTGGACAGCAAGGAGGGGGTCGGTACGTCGGTCAGGGTCTTCCTGCCGCGCTACGAGGGGGCGTTGAACGATGCGGCGGCGCCGGGGCCGCAAGCCAGTCCGCCGGCCGAGCACGCCCGCCAGGCGGTGGTCGTGCTGGTGGAAGACGATGCCAACGTGCGCGAGATGGTGCGCGAATGCCTGGTCGAACTGGGCATGCGGGTGGTGACGGCCAATGACGGCGATGCGGGCCTTGAGCGCGTGCGCGCCACGACCGATATCGATCTGCTGGTGACCGACGTCGGGCTGCCGGGATTGAACGGACGCCAACTGGCCGATGCCGCCCGCGTTTCGTATCCGGACCTGAAGGTGCTGCTGATGACGGGGTATGCCGAAAGCGCTGCGCGCGGCTCGGGCTTCCTGGACAACGGCATGGAGCTGATCGTCAAGCCGTTCGCGCTGGACGTGCTGGCCGCCCGGGTGCAGCGCATGCTGGATCCCGCCGCCGAGGCGGCGGGCGTGGCTCGCACCGCATCGTCGTCCGTCGGGTGACCGGGTTTCAAGCACCGGTAAAAATTGCCTGCTGGTGGCGGTCGGGCAAGGGGCAGGGGGGCATGGGCATGGCGATTGCTGTACGGAGATGGCAACTCAAAAGGAGCCTATCCATGAAGATCCGTGCCTTGACCTATGCAATCGCAGCCGCCTCCGTCGCGGGGGCAGCCCTTCTGGGCGCTCCCGGCGCCGTCCTGGCGCAGTCGGCCACGCCTACCGCGCCGTCCACGACGCCCAACGACGGCACCGCGGTGCAGCCGAACCGGCCCGTGCCGCCGGGGCAGGCAGCCCCCGCGCCCAACGCCGCGCCCAACACGACGACCACGCCGCCCAATCTGGACAAGGGCAGCGCCACGTCGTCCGACAAGCGCAGCGGCGAAATGCCGGCGCGCCCTCGCGAGGCCAACGACAACGTGCCGCGCACGCCGGCCGCCGGCGCCGCGCCGCCGCCGGGATATCCCAATAGTGGCGGCAGCAAATAAGCCGTCGGCCGCAGCCACACAGAGCAATGCCCACCCGTCAGGGTGGGCATTGTTTTATCGGGCCGCCGCAAGTACGCAAAGCGTGCGCGCGGGACAAGGCCATCAATGCTGTCTGCGAAGCTCGGCGGGCGGCAGGCGCAGCTGGCCGCGGTACTTGGAGACGGTGCGACGGGCCAGGACGATGCCGCTGGTGGCCAACTGCTGGGTGAGGGCAACGTCGGACAGCGGCATGGCCGGGTCTTCGGCGTCGATCAGTTCCTTGATCAGCGCGCGCACGGCCGCCGCCGAGCAGGTGCCGCCGGAATCGGTGGGCAGCTCGCGTGAGAAGAAGTGGCGGAATTCGAACACGCCACGCGGGGTCACCATGTATTTGCTGACCGTGGCGCGTGAAACGGTCGACTCGTGCATGTCCAGATCGTCGGCCACCTCTTTGAGCATCAGCGGGCGCAAGGCGACTTCGCCGTACTCGAAGAACGTCTGCTGGCGCTTGACGATCGCTTCGGCCACGCGCTGGATGGTGGTGTAGCGCTGTTCCACGTTGCGCACCAGCCAGCGCGCTTCCTGCAGTTCCTGCGCCATGGGGCTGCGGTCGTCCAGGCGTGCGCGGCGGAACAGGTCGGCATAGACCCGGTGCAGCCGGGCCTGCGGCATGGCGCTGCGATTGGGCACCACGCGCCAGCGCGAATGCCACTTGTCGACGAAGACGTCGGGCACCACATAGGCGGGGGCCTGGATGTCGTAGCGACGGCCGGGCTTGGGGTCCAGGCCGCGGATCAGCGCGCACGCTTCGCGCAGCGCGTCTTCCGTACAGTTCAGCGCGCGCCGCATGCCGGCGGCATCGTTCTTGGCCAACCGCTCGATCTGCTCGCCGACGATGCGCAGCGCCAGTTCGCGCAGCGACGCGCTGATGCCGGGCAGGGCGGCCAGTTGCAGCGACAGGCATTCCTGCAGGTCGCGGGCGCCCAGGCCCGGCGCGTCCAGCTGCTGCACCAGGCGCAGCGCGGCCAGCCATTCGCCTTCGTCGGGCGGCGGGGCGAAATCGGGGCTGAGGGCGCTGCACAGATTGTCCAGCGGGGTGCGCAGGTAGCCGTCTTCATCGAGCGAATCGATGATGAATTCCGCCAGCAGGCGGCCGCGCGGTTCCAGGCGATAGTTGCCCAGGTCCAGCGACAGTTTTTCGCGCATGGACACCGGCGCGCTGGCCCACTGGCCCAGGTCGTGGTCTTCGCCGTCGGCGCGGCTGGTGGTGGGGTAGTCGCCGGAGTATTCCGGCGCGGCGGGCACGTCGGCGGGCGCCTCGCCTTCCTGCGCCTCGGCCGGGGCCGGCGCCGCGGGTTCGGCGTCGGGGGGGACGGCGCCCTGATCGGGCTGGCTGGGGGCCGGGTCCGACACTTGCTCATCCCCATCCTCAAGGAAGGGATTGGTGGCCATCGCCAGTTCGACGGCGGTCGTGAATTCCAGCGCCGACATCTGCAGCAGCTTGACGGATTGCTGCAGCCTGGGCGCGAGCGTCATTTGCTGGCGCAGGCGCAGTTCTTGCATGGGATGTCCCAATCTCGTCTCCTGGAGCGGGTGCCGCCGAATGGCGGCTCATCCTTCTATTCATGCAAGAACCATGCCCGCTTTTCGCCCGGGCGGCGCCGGGCGCGCAGGGCGCTTTGTCCCTTCAAGCTTTACAAGGTGGCGGTAAAAACTGCGTGCGCAGAGAAAGGCGGGGTCCCGCCGTGCCCTCACGCAGCGGCCGGCCCGCCCTGTTCCTTCTCGTAGACGTCCAGGCGGTTGTAGAGCGTTTTCAGGCTGACCCCCAGGGTCTCGGCCGCCAGGCGTTTGTCGCCGCCGTGGTGGGCCAGGGTGGCCAGGATGAAGTCGCGCTGGGCATTGCCCAAGGCGGTGCCCACCGGCACGTTCAGGGCGCCGTCCTTGAACTCGGCCGGCTGCGCCACGCGCGGACGCGGCAGCGCGATGTCCAGCACGTCGTCGCTCAGGATGTAGGCGCGTTGCACGGCATTGCGCAACTCGCGCACGTTGCCCGGCCAATCGTGCTGCGCGATCGCCTCGAGCAGGGGCTTGGCGAAGGTCTTGCGCGTGCCGTGCTGGCGGTTCATGGCATCCAGGAAACGCTGTGCCAGGATCAGCGCATCGCCGGGGCGCTCGCGCAGCGGCGGCACGCGCAGCGGGATGACGAGCAGCCGATGCAGGAAGTCCTGCCGCAGCCGGCCGTCGGCCACGGATGCGGCCGGATCGCGGTTGCTGGCGCAGATGATGCGCACGTTGGCGCGCAGCAGGTCGGCGCCGCCCACGCGCTGGTAGGTGCCGGCTTCGAGCACGCGCAGGAAATGCACCTGCATGTCGGGCGGCATTTCGGTGACTTCGTCCAGGAACAGGGTGCCGCCGCTGGCGTATTCGAAATAGCCGGCGTTCTGCGCCACGGCGCCGGTGAAGCTGCCTTTCTCGTGGCCGAACAATTCGGCGTGCGCGAGCGAGCCGCTGATGGCGCCGCAGTTGATGGCCACGAACGGACAGTCGCGGCGGGCGCTGGCGTCGTGGATGGCGCGGGCCACCACTTCCTTGCCGGCGCCGCTTTCGCCGACGATGAAGACGCTGGCGTCGGTACCGGCGGCCAGGCGCAGTTGCGTGGCCAGCTTTTGCATGATGGGGGACAGTCCGGAGACGTCCATGGCGGGGGTGGCGGGCGCGGCGGCGTCTCCGCGGTCGCCGGCGGAGCGAGCAGGCATGATGCGTAAATCCTCGGCCCGAAAGGGCGTGGCTGACAGGCCGATGGTAGAGGCCTTGGCGCCCGCGGTTGCGACCAGTTGAAAGCAATCGAAAAGTTTAGTGGATCGTATCGAATGTTTACGTCCGCCGCGCTCAGACTCGGTATGCTCGAAGTTGGCCGGAAAGGGCACGGGCACCGCCCGGATCTCCGAGCCAGGGAGTCCTCATGCCTCATCTGTTGATCGTCGAAGACGACGATGCCATCCGCGAAACGTTGGCCGAGATCGGTCGCGACAGCGGCTTTACGGTGGCCCTTGCCGCCAGCGTGAAGGACGCGCTGATCCAGCTTGAGCGCCAGGCGCCGGACCTGGTGCTGACCGACGTGCGCCTGCCCGGGGGCAGCGGCATGGATATCTTCAAGAACGTGGCGGTGGCCAGCGCCGAGGTCGTGGTGATGACCGGCCACGGCACGGTCGACAACGCCGTCCAGGCGCTGCGCCTGGGCGCGACCGACTACCTGACCAAGCCCATCTGCATGGATCGCCTGAACGAGATCCTGGCGCGCATCCTGGCCAATGCAGGGGGCGAGCGGCCGGGCACGCCGTTCGAAGAGCCGGGCCGCTTCGGCAAGATGTACGGTACGTCGCCGCCGATGCGCGAGCTGTACCGCCAGATCGGACGCGTGGCGCCCACCAATGTCACCGTGCTGCTGATCGGCGAAAGCGGCACGGGCAAGGAACTGGCCGCGCACGCCATCCACGAACTCAGCGCGCGGCGCCAGCGCCCGTTCATCGCGGTCAATTGCGGCGCGATCTCGCCGCACCTGATCGAAAGTGAAATGTTCGGTCACGAACGCGGCAGCTTCACCGGTGCCGATCGCCAGCACAAAGGCTATTTCGAGCGCGCGGACGGGGGCACGCTGTTCCTGGACGAAGTCACCGAAATGCCGCTCGACCTGCAGGTGAAGTTGCTGCGGGTGCTGGAAACCGGGCAGTTCATGCGGGTGGGCACCAACCGCGAAATCGGATGCGACATCCGCATCATCGCCGCCACCAACCGTAACCCCGAACAGGCGGTGCAGGAAGGCAAGCTGCGCGAAGACCTGTACTACCGCCTCAGCGTGTTTCCGATGGAATTGCCGCCGCTGCGCGAGCGGGGCGAAGACATCGCTTTCCTGGCCGACCGCTTCCTGCAGGCGCAGAACCAGGAAACCGGCAGCGACAAAGTGTTTTCGGCGCGCGCCCTGGCCGCGCTGGCGCAGTACGAATGGCCGGGCAATGTGCGCGAATTGAAGAATTACGTGCGGCGCGCCTTCATCATGGCGGAAGGCAATGAACTCGATGTCGACCTGCTGGCCCCGCAGGTGTCGCCCAGCGGCGATGCGAACCTGGGCGGCCAGGTGACCGTGCCCGTGGGTGAAACCCTGGCCGAAGCCGATCGCCGCTTGATCCTGGCAACGCTGGAGCGCTGCAAGGGCGTCAAGAAGCAGGCCGCGGCCGTATTGGGCATCAGCCCCAAGACGCTGTACAACCGGCTCGAGGAATACGCGGCGGCGGGCTACCTGTTGCCAGGCGAGCCGCCGCCGTCGTCCACCCATGCGGCGCGCTGACGCGCGCCGCGCCCGGCAAGCGGGCGGGTGGGCTTACTTGCCGTAGCGGGTCTTCAGGTCCGCCATGCAGGTGTCCTTGGCGTTACCCGACATGGCATCGCACTTTTCCTTGCCGACCTTGTAGTCCGCGTCATTGCGGGTCTTGGCGGCGTCATGGTTGGCTTCGGCCTTTTCCTTGCCGGCCTTGGCATCGGCGCGGGCCTTGTCGCGCGTGGCTTCGGCTTGCGCCTGGCAGACGTCCTTCTGGTTGCCCTTCATGGCATCGCACTGCTTCTTGTCCATCTTGTATTGATTGTCGATCTGTTCGCTGCTGCGCACTTGCGTGGTTTGCGCCGAGACCGGCAGCGCCAGGGCCGACAGGCACAGGGCCGCGGCGGGAATGAGCGTCAGGGACAGGCGGGTATTGGACAATTTCATGGATCACTCCTTTGGATGAGGACGGCCGGATGGTTGGCCGTCCCGCGCGGTTCCTTGAGCAAGTGCCGTGCCCGGGCGGGGCAGGCACGGCACTTGCGCCGACATCCAGGGCGCCCGCGTCATCGCGCAGGGCGCAACGCAAGGAGACCAGTCATGAGCAAGACAGATGCGGGTAGCAAGGCCGGCGCCGGGGCGCCGGAGGGCGGCAAGGCGAACACGCCGCAGGATGAGACCGATGCCGCCCGCCGCAGCGGGCAGTTGGGGTCGGACAAGCCGGGGACGGACAAGGCCGCGGCCCCCGCGCGCGGCGCCGACAAGACGCCGCACCCGGATGGGCCGGAATACGAGGAAGGGGGGCAGTATCCCGGCACGCGCAAGCCGGGAGGGCGCTCGTAACGGTCGGGTGCAAGGCGTCGGCTGCGACGGGCGCCACGGACGGCGTCAGTCGTTTTCCGCGCCCAGTCGAAACAACAGCACGATGCAATGCAGCGCCGCCAGGCCGACCAGGCCGTAGGCGACGCGCGCGGCCATCGCCGAGGGCAGGACGCGCGCAAACACGTCCAGGTTGACGGCGGCGATCAGGCCGCAATTGACGCCGCCAGCCACCAGGGCGATCAAGGCAATCCAGTCCAGCGGCCCCAACGTGCGTCGGCCCGTCGGCTCGCGCAACGCGGGGTCGCCCGGGCCGGCGGTCACGTCGTCGTCGTCATAGGCGTACATGGTCTGTTCCTTTGCCCACCGCAGGTAAATCCTGCACGGCGTGGCGTTTATTGCGTCGTTGCCGATGTGGCGGAGGGGGGCGCGTGGGGACCCGGCCGTGGCGGTTGCCCGCCAGCTTACGTCTGGTCACTTGCAGACACGCTCAGCAAGCGCCGTGCCGTGGGGCGCGTACAGGCATGGCAGTTGCTGCCTTTTTTCCATGGCCAATGCCGCGCCGTGCTGAGAGGAGAGAGTCATGTCCCTGATTGTTGCCGCACGCTTCCAGACCTTCGATGCCGCCAGCCTGGCGGCCCAGCGCCTGCGTGACGAAGGTTTTTCCGAAGACGATTTCCATACGTTCTACCTCAACTCGGCGGGCGAACATGCGCGTTATCCGATCGGCGGCGATCGCGTGGCGGACCCGGACGCGAGGGGGGCGCACCTGGGCGCGCTGGCCGGCGCGTCGGCGCTAGGGCTGGTGTTCGCCCTGATCGGTGGGCTGGCCGCGCTGTGGCTGGGCGCGGTGGTCGTGGTCGTTGTTGCCGCGGCGGGCGCGGGTGCCTACCTGGGGGCGCTGGGCGGGGCGCTCTGGGTGGCGGGGCGCAGCAAGCGCGCGTTGGCCACGACCCCGCAGGCCCCCGGCATGCACCCGGCCGTCCGTCCGGCGGGCGTCATGCTGGCGCTGCCGGTCGCGCCCGGACAGGAAGCCCTGGCGCGCCAGGTGCTGCGTGAAACCGGGGGCCGCGATATCGAGCGCGCCCAGGGTCGCTGGCTGGAGGGCAAATGGGAAGACTTCGATCCCCTGACCCCCCCGCGCCACGTCGAGGCGCCGTCCACGCTGGCGCAATAGGCGGCCGCGTGAGGCCAGGCCGGCCCCGGCAAGTAGGGGGCACGGGGTGGGCACGGCGCTTGCTGCATGGACGCCGACCGCGCCACCCGGCGTCGGCACCCCATCCATGCAGAGAGGAATCGCCATGAACAAGGATCAAGTGAAGGGCCGAGTCAACGAGGCCGCGGGCAAGGTGAAGGAAGTGGCGGGCAAGGCCACCGGCAGCACGTCGACCGAAATCAAGGGCGTGGCCCAGAAGGTCGCTGGCAAGACCCAGGCAGCCTATGGCGACGCCAAGGAAAAGGCCCAGAAGTAAACGCTGCGGGACTCGTCGGGCGCCGCGCCTTCACCGGTGCGGCGCCCGTTGCCCATGGCGGGTGGGGTCGGCGGGCGACCCAGGCTACTGCCGGCCCACGATCACGCCGAACAGGAAGGCTGCGCCGGCCACCAGGCCGACCGCCTGCCAGGGACGCGCGTGGATATATTGCTCGGTGCAGTCGATGGTTTCGCGGACCATGTCGTGCGCGGTGTCGGAAGCGTCCCGCAGGCTGCGGCGGGTGTCGCGCAACTGGTCGGCCAGGCGTGCCTTGAGCGCGTCGAGGTCGGTCGCGGAAGCGTCGCTGAGCGTGGCTTCCAGGTCGTCGATCCAGCTTTCGGGATGGCGACGCCGTCCGCGCGCGCCGCTGTCGTCCGGGCCGTGCTCGGGAAAGTCCGAGGGCAAGGGGGTATGGGTGTTGGCCATCGATAGCTCCTGGGTAGGCGTTGGGGGAATGTTCTTTTTACCCAGCAAGCGCCGCGCCTGCCATCAACGCCACATCCGCTTTCAATTCTGACGGTCGTCGGATGACGCCGGTGCGGCCCGCGCCGCAGCATGAAAGCAAGTCAAAACGGGAGTGCCAACATGAAATCGACCAAGACTGCGCGCAAGACCGCCGCCACGCCTGCCCCGGCCGCCGGCGGCAAGAAAATGGCGCAAGACGCGCCCGCGGCCGCTGCCAAGGTGCTGCCGCCGCAAAGCCCTGTCGATGTGCCGCAATTGCCACCCAAGCCCACGGCGTCGACGCCGGACGAGGCGGCCCGCGACATCCGACGCGCCGTGGACGACCAGACCGAATCCAATTGGGCCGATGGCGCCGCGCCGCAGCCGCGCGCCAGGAACGCCAGGTCGTCGATTCTTTGACGACGCCCGCCGCGCAGCCGGCAACGCCGCGGGCGGCCTCGCGTCCGGCCATTTCCAGGCAAGCCCGGCGCTTGTGTTGAGACCGCCCGGCATCAGGCCTGGCCCAGGAACGCCAGCAAGCGCCGTTCGTCGGCCGTCAGGCCGCGCGGGCCGGCCGGTGCCGGGCCGTGGGCAGGCAGGCGGCCGGCCAGGTAGGTGTCGAGGATCAAGGGATGGACATAGCAGGCGCGGCACACGGCCGGCGTGTTGGCCAGCCGCTGCGCGACCTGCTTGATCACGTCCACCACCGCTTGCCTGGCCTGGCGCTCGTCGACATACGGCCGGCGTTGCAGTGCGGCGTAGGCCAGCACCGACCCTGCCCAGGTGCGGTAGTGCTTGGCCGTGAAATCGGCCGCGCCTGCCTCGCGCAGATACGCGTTCACCCGTTCGGAATCCACGGCATGCGGCTTGCCGTCTTCGTCCAGGTACTGGAACAGCTGCTGTCCGGGGATATCGAGGCAGCGCTTGATGATGCGGGCGATGCGGCGGTCGGTGACGGTGACGTCGTGTTCCACGCCGCTCTTGCCGCGAAAGCGAAAGCGCAGCCGGTCGCCGCGCACCGTGGCGTGGCGCCGTGTCAGCGTCGTCAGGCCATATGAGCGGTTGGCGCGCACGTATTCGCGGGCGCCGATGCGGATCAGCGTGTCGTCCAGCAATTGCACGACCACGGCGGTGATCCGGGCCTGCGCCAGCCCCGCGATCCGCAGGTCGCGCGCGACCTGGCGGCGAATGCGCGGCAGGCTCGCGCCGAACTCGCGCAGGCTGTCGTATTTGTCGGCATCGCGCTGCCGGGCCCAGGCGGGGTGGTAGCGGTATTGCTTGCGGCCGCGGGCATCGCGGCCGGTGGCCTGCAGGTGGCCCCACGGCAGCGGGCAGATCCACACGGCTTCATAGGCGGGCGGGATGGCCAGGCTGCGGATGCGCTCCAGCTCGGTGCGGCGGGTGATGCGCCGGCCGGCGGTGTCCAGGTAATGGAAGGTGGCGCCGTTGACCCGCACCCGGCTGTAACCGGGCAGGGTGTCGTCCATGTAGACGAGTTTGCCGTGGACGGCCGGGGCCGCGGCCTTGGCGCGGGGAAGCTTCGCGGGGGATGTCGTGGCGTGTGCCCTGGGTGATGCCATGTCGGCCTCCTGCAAGTCGCGCCAGCCCCAGCAAGCGCCATGCCTGTGCCGGCTGCAACGGCTTGGGCACGGCGCTTGCTGTTCTGGCAGCCTGGGTAACAGAAGGAGCTTTTGCATGGCGAAGACGCTACAGGACTTCAACGTGGCCATCCTGGTGGTGGACGGTTTTGAACAGGTGGAACTGACGGGGCCGCGCGACGCGCTGCACGATGAAGGCGCGCGCACCGTCATCGTGTCGGCCAGGCGTGGGCCGGTGCAGGGCATGCATCACAACGACCCGGGCGACCATTACGAGGCCGACCTGATCTTCGCCGAGGCGCGCGAAGAGGCGTTCGATGCGGTGCTGCTGCCGGGCGGTGTCGTCAATGCGGATGAGATCCGGCTGCATCCCAAAGCGCGAGAATTCGTGCAGGCGATGCACGAAGCGGGCAAGCCGCTGGCCGTGATCTGCCATGGCGCCTGGCTGTTGATTTCCGCCGGCCTGGTCAAGGGCCGGAAGATGACCAGTTGGCCTTCGTTGGCCGATGACCTGCGCAATGCGGGCGCCGACTGGGTGGATGAAGAGGTGGTGGTGGATGGCCGGTGGATCAGCAGCCGCAAGCCGGACGACATTCCCGCCTTCAACCGCGAGATCCTGCGCGTGTTTGCGCTGGTGCGCCATTGAGTGGCGGCGCGGTGCCGGGTACGTGGGGCCGGAGGGTTCCGGCTTCGCCCAAAGCAGCACCTTTACAGGAGAGTGCCATGTCTGCCGATCTGCGTTTGCATGTTCCGCCCAAGCCGGAACCTATTCCGCCGGGCTCGCCGCCGGGCGACCTGCCGGTTGATCCCGATACCGATGAGCCGGAGGTGGACCTGCCGCCGCTCGAGCCGCCGGTGAAGGAAAGACTCGCGCGTTTCCATTGATTTGCGTCAGCCGAATCGACGCACCCACCAAGAAAAAAGGATCAAATCATGTCCACCATTTTGCTGATCATTCTGATTTTGCTGCTGATCGGTGCCGTGCCCGCGTGGCCGCACAGCCGTAGCTGGGGCTATTACCCCAGCGGGTTGCTGGGGATCGTGGTCATCGTGCTGATCGTGTTGCTGCTGATGGGGCGAATATAACGGCTGCGGACGCCTTGCCAAGGTAAGGCGTCCGCTTCGCGGCATCAGGCGCGCCGGGCCGCCGGCCTGGGCGCCTGCGCCGCGGCAAGCCGCCCGCGGTGCTTGAGCCGACGGCGGCTGATCCAGATGACCAGCCCGGTCACGAAGAACAAGAGCGGCAGCAGGCCCAGCACCGCCGTGAGGATGCGGCTGGGCAGTCCGAACAGGCTGCCGGAATGCAGCGGGAACATCACCGCCAGCAGGCGTTGGCCGGCCGTGCCCGACAAGGGGTCGACCGCCGACGCCAACGCGCCGCTGCGCATATCGATGAACAGGCGCAACGTGCCCACCGGCTGCCAGTCGTCGGCGCGGCGCATGCGGGCCTGGTAGACGCCATTGGCGGCATCGCGCCGCAGCATCACCAGTGTGGCGGTGGCAGGCGCCGCCTCGCGCGCCTTTGCGGCCGCGCCATCCCAACCCAGTTCCGTTTCGTCCGCGCCCAGCGGCGCCCGCTTTGCCGCGCGCGCATCCACCGGCACGCTCATCACGCTGGAAACCCATTGGCGACCCAGTTGCGGCAGCCCCATGAAAAAGCCGGTGCCCGCGACCACCAGCAGGAACACGGCCGAGACCAGGCCGGCGGCGCGGTGCAGTTCATAACTGGTACGAAACGCGCCGACCCCGCGCGTGACCGAGACCGAGCGGCGCCAATGGCCCGGACGCGGCCAGGCCAGGTACACGCCCGCCAGCAGCAATACGATCCAGGCCACCGCCAGCCAGCCCAGCACTTCACGGCCGGTCTTGCCCTGCAAAAGCGTCATGTGCCAGCGTAGCAGCAAGGGCATGACGTGGGCGCGGTCCAGCGACACCGCATCGCGGTTGCGGCTGGCCAGCAACTGGCCCGAGCAGGCGTCCACGCCGGCCTCGTTGTCGGCCGTGGCAGCATGCTTGAACTGCACGCGGTAGCTGTCGACGGCCGATTGCGGCAGGGTGATGGCATTGACCGCGGCACCCGGCCAGGCCTGCTGCACGGCTTGCGCCGCGGCCGATGGGGGCAAGGGCGCGGCGCATGTGCCTGCCCGGTTGCGCAACATGGCCGAATTCAGCCAGCCGTCAAGTTCGTGGTCAAAGGCCAGCAGGCTGCCCGACAGGCCGGCCAGCACCAGCACTAAGCCCAGGATCAAGCCCACCCACCGGTGCAGGGTGGACAGGGCAGTGCGCAGGGTCTTGCGGAGCTTGGCTTTCATGACGCGTTCAAGGGCGGGACGGGCAGGTGGCGCGCAATTGTACCGAGGCGTACTATGAGCCGGCCTGTTTTTTGGCGGCCTGCGCCGCCGCCCCCGCACTCCCGACTCCAACCCGCAGCAACATGAAGATCCCCCTCCTGATCCTGATCGAAAGCGTGCATGATTTCCTGCCCGCCATCGAAGACCGCGGCTTTCGCTGCGTGCTTGCCACCACCCCCGAACAACGCGCCCGCGCCATCCGCGAACATGCCGACGAGATCCGCGTGGTGCTCACGCGCGGGGCCACCGGGTTTCATGCCGACGAAATGGCGGCATTGCCCAGGCTGGAACTGATCTGTTCGCTGGGCGTGGGCTTCGAGAACATCGATGTGGCCGCAGCGCGGGCGCGCGGCCTGCGGGTCACGCATGGCCCGGGCGCCAATGCGACCTCGGTGGCCGACCATGCCATGGCGTTGCTGCTGGGCGCGGCGCGGCACCTGCCGCAGGCCGATGCCTGGGTGCGACAGGGCCACTGGAACGGCTTCATGGGGCCGCAGGTGTCCGGCAAGCGGCTCGGCATCCTGGGGCTGGGCACGATCGGCCTGGAAATCGCCAAGCGCGGCGCGCAGGGCTTCGGCATGACGGTGGGCTACTACAACCGGCGGCCGCGTCCTGAAAGCGGCTACACCTGTTACGACAGCCCGCGGGCGCTGGCCGCCGCGTCAGACTTCCTGGTGGTGGCCACGCCGGGCGGGGCCGACACGCGCCACCTGGTCGATGCGGCGGTGCTGGATGCGCTGGGGCCGCAGGGCTATCTGGTGAACATCGCCCGCGGCAGCGTGGTCGACACCGAGGCGCTGATCGCCGCGCTGGCCGAACGCCGCATCGCGGGCGCGGGGCTGGACGTGGTGGAGGGCGAACCGGTGGTACCGCCGGCGCTGTTCAAGCTGGACAACGTGGTGCTGACGCCGCACAGCGCGGGCCGTTCGCCCGAAGCGGTGGCGGCGACGGTGGCGTTGTTCCTGGAAAACGCCACCGCGCATTTCAACGGCAAGCCGGTGCTGACGCCCGTGCCGGGTTCGCAGGATGGCTAGTGCGAGAACATGATCGGCACGGTCATGCTTTTCAGGATGGATGCGGTGGCCCCGCCCATCGCCCATTCGCGCAGCTTGCTGTGGCCGTAGGCGCCCATCACGATCAGGTCGGCGCTGTAGTCGGCCGCCGCATTCAGGATGGTGCTGCCGACGCCCACGCCCTTGATGTCGCGGCGCACGTGGTCGGGCGCCGGCATGCCCTGGGCGATGCAATAGGTGGCCAGGTCTTCGAACGGCACGGCTTCTCCCTTGCGGGTGGCGGCGCCTTCGTCCATGGTCAACACCACCAGGTGCGAGGCCGACCGTAGCAGCGGGGCGGCGTCCGCCAGGGCGCGCGCGGCTTCGCGGCTGCCGTCCCAGCAGACCAGCACGCGGTCGCCGATCACCGGGAATTCGCCGCTGGACGGCACCACCAGCACGGGGCGACCGGCCGTCAGCAAGGCCTGTTCGACGAATTCGGTTTCGTGCGCGGCCTCGACGTCTTCGCGGTTTTCCTGGCTGACGATGATGAGGTCGCTGGTGCGGCCATATAGCGCCACCGTGGCGCTGGGAGTGCTGTCGCCGGCGCGTACCACCGCGGGCACATCCGCGTTGGCGGCCGCTTCCAGAAAGGCGTTCTGCACCGCACCGCGATTCTGCGACTGCAGGTCGCGCATCACGCTCAGCGTCTTGGACATCAGCACGGATTCGCCGTAGTAGTACTGCGGCGGCGCCGAACTGGCATAGATGCCGACCAATTCGGCCTTGTGGCGCTTGGCCAGGGCCAGCGCGACGTGCGTGCGGCGGGCGCAATCGAACCCGTGGTCCAGGTGGACGGAAATGCGGCGATACATGGCGGCCTCCTTTTCAGCGCGACAGGCCTTCATCGTTGCGCGTTCCGGGCAAGCGGCCTTTGATGCGCATCAAGCCGACTGCACTTAGGCGGGGCCGACGCAAGCCTGCCGCTTCGCAAGCCCGGGTGGCGGCCCGCGCCCGGCGCCAGGCTCGTCGCGGGCCGGTCAGGCCTGCTGCACGCGTTCGCGCAATTGCCTGACCTGGCGCGCCTGCTGTGCGATGCGGTCCAGCGGCCCGGCCAGGGTGGGCGCGGCCGCCGCCAGCGCCGCGGGCACCGCCAGTTGCCGGATGTCGGCGGCGGGCGCGGCTTCCTGCGGATGCAGGGCCTGCGCCAGCGCCTGGCCGTAGTCGCGCAGCAGCGGGGCGGCGGCGTTGTCCGGCGCCAGCGCGGGCTGGATTTCCAGCACGGTGCCGGCCGCGGTGACGCGGCGCATCGCGCTCAGCAGGTTCACGGCGGTGTCGACGTTGCGGTCGCGGTGCACCGGATTTTGCTGCAGGCGCTGCAACGAAGCCTCGGCGTTGTCCGCCGACAGGCAGGCCAGGCGCCGCAGGCCGACGATGTCCTCGGCCGCGCCCGCGCCGCTCTTGTCGCGGGTCAGCGCCAGGGTGTAGGCGGCATGGCGATCGAGCGCGCGGCTGAGCGCGCCTGCCAGTTGGCGCGGTTCTTTCTCGGGCCACACCAGAAAGCCCACCAGCAGCGCCAGTACCCCGCCCAGCACGCTGTTGAAGGCGCGCAGCGCCGCCAGCATGGGCTCGTAGATGTCGGGCTGCTGGATATGGCTGACCAGCACGAACTGCGAGGTCAGGAAAAACGTGAACAGAGCGTAATGGATGGTGCGGGCGGCGAACGTGCCCAGGGCGATGGGCAACACCGCCAGCGCCACCGACAGCGGCGTGGTCAGCAGCAGGCCCAGCAGCGAGGCGCCGATGGCGCCGGCCACGCTGCCGATGACGCGTTCCACCGTGCGCTGCCAGGTGGTGGCGAAATATGGCTGCAGGATGAACACCAACGTCAGCGACATCCAGTAGCCGTGGTTGACGGCAAAGGTCTTGGACAACGCCACGGCGA
Source organism: Achromobacter sp. NCFB-sbj8-Ac1-l (assembly GCF_052695805.1). NCBI lineage: Bacteria > Pseudomonadati > Pseudomonadota > Betaproteobacteria > Burkholderiales > Alcaligenaceae > Achromobacter > Achromobacter sp. NCFB-sbj8-Ac1-l. The sequence goes on from NZ_CP199812.1 coordinate 2,922,376, forward strand.
TGGTGGCGCCGATGCCCACGCGCAGCGCGTGGCGGAAGGCATCGGATTCGAAGCGCAGGTTCTGCCGAAGGCTGCGCCACGCTGCGCGCGCGGGCGAATCGGCGCGCGCGGCCAGCGCCGGCACATCTGGCGCGCCGTCGCGGTCGAACAGCGCCTGCATGACGGCCTGCGCGTTCTGCAGCAGGCGGTCCAGCACCGGCACCATGGTCGCCAGGTCCGGGGCATAGGCCATGGCCGCCCCGCGCAGCTCGTGCAGGCCGGCGCCGAAGTGCGCCAGCCGTTCGCGCAGGCAGTCGGCCTGCTTGGCATCGGTGACGTCGGACGTGCTGGCGATGGCGTTGGCCACGCTGGCGTAGCGGTGGAAGGTGTGCGACAGGTTGGCGCCCGCGCCCCGACCCAGCCAGCGCGGCGCATTCGATTCCAGCAGGTCGGCGGCCGCGACCAGCGCGATGAAGCTGTCTTCGGCGTTGTCCAGCAGATAGAACAGCTGCTGCGCGCGGGCGCGGCGCGATGGCCGCGCGTCCTGCACTTCGCGGATGCGGCCGCGGGCGGCTTCCAGGGCGGCGCGCAGGGCGCTGCGCTGGGACCGGGTGACGGCGCTCCAGGCTTGCGGCCCGCCGGCGGGGGCCAGGCCGGAATACATGCGCGCCAGGGCGTCACCGAAATCGGCCAGGCCGCGGTAGCAGTGCGCTACCGCGTGGGTGGCGTCCTTCCAGGGGCGGCGGCGCCAGACCAGCGCCGTCATCACGATGGCCCACAGCGCACCGGCCACGAAGAACAGGGTGTACGACAGGCTGGCGGCCAGCGTGGGCGCCGGCAGCTCGGCGGCCACCACGAAGCCGGCCGACAGCAGCGTGCCGACAATGGCCGCCGCCGGCCCCAGCACCCGCAGCAGGCCGCCGAAGGTGCAGCAGACGAACGTCAGCGGCAGCAGCAGCCACAGGTGGCCGGCGCTGGCGCTGGCCAGAAAGCAGAACAGGGCGCCGATCAAGCCCAGCGCCAGCATCGACCCTGCTCGTTGGCGCAGCGGGCCGCCCGGGTCGCCAAAGCAGGCCCAGAAGGCGGCAATCGCCGTCCAGCCCAGGCGAGGCTCGTGGGCCAGCACCGCCAGGATGACGGGCGCGGCGCTGATGGCCGCGGCTTGCAGGGCGTCCAGCCACAGGACATTGCGCAAGGCATTGCGCCAGCGGGAAATCAGGGTAGTCACGCGGAATGCCAAAAAAACGCAACGCTACCATGTCGACAAGGCAGAAAAATAATGAATTTTCTGAGTGTCCGATTATCGGGATATTCATGAAAGATCAGGCTTGAATACTCCTGGTTACATATGTGTGACTTTGGCGCCGCATGCGCGCACAATCGCTGGAATAAATGTTCGAAATCGCATAAAAAAACAGTGGCGATCGAATAGCGAGTGCGCTGGGTAAGTAACGCTAGGCAGTATGAATCCTCCTGCAAGCCGAATGTGAATACTCATGTCCAACGTGCCTCGGTCTGCGCCCGGACAGCGCAGGCCGTACTCCGAGGCACTTAAGGAGCAAACATGACGCCCAATCACGAGGCTTCCACAAGCTCGGTGGTCAGCGACGACGAAGTCGCTGCCATGATTACCGGCAAAGAGGGCCTGAGGGTGTTGCTGCAACCTCAGGTGGATTTACTGACCGGCCGTATAGTCTCGGCCGAAGCGTTGGCGCGTTGGCAACATCCGCGATTGGGCATCGTCATGCCCGCCGAATTCATACCCACCGTCAACCGGCTGGGGCTGGACCGCACGCTATTCGAACGGGTGGCGCAGCGGGCCATCGACATGATTCTGACCATGCGCCGCGCCGGCATGGCGATACCCGTGGCCATCAATGCCCCGGCGTCCACCTTGTCCGATGAACGGTCTGTCGATTTCCTGCTGGCCCGTATTCATGCGGCTGAACTGCCCGCGTCGTTGCTGCGGGTGGAATTGACCGAAGACCAGCCCATCAAGGAACTGGAAGCCCTGCGCGCGACGCTGGCCAGGCTGGAAGAAGCGGGTTGCGAGGTCAGCCTGGACGATTTTGGTACCGGCCATGCGTCCCTGAAATTGCTGTCCGCCATTCCCTTGTCCGAAGTGAAGATCGACCAGTATTTCGTTACCCGCATGCGCCGCAGCGCGGTGGCGTTCGAGGTCCTGCGCACCGCCGCCGAGCTGGCCACCCGGATGGGCTGGCGGGTGGTGGCCGAGGGCGTCGAGAACGTCGCGGACATTCCCGCGCTGCGCGCCGCTGGCTGCCGTTATGGGCAGGGCTATGCGCTGGGCCGGCCGATGCCGCTGGATGATCTGTTGATGCGCCTGCGCGTGCAGCGCGACCGCGGCGAGCCGCTGGCGGCGCCCGCCAGCTATGCGTCCGCCTGGCTGGACGCCTTCGACCCGCAGGACGCCGAAACCGGCCTGCCGGCGCACGTCACTACCCAATAGCCGCCTGACCAATCAGGGTCTGACCCGCCCGGGCAGGCCTGGCCGCCATTTCTACCCCCCCGCATCCCGAAATTACCGGGGCCGCAACGGCCTGGCCGGGGTGCGGCGCCTGCCCGCTCCGGGCGGCGCCGGCTTTGGGCACGTCAGTTGCTACGTCCTGTATGGCGGAATGGTTCCGCCTACTAGGAGACTTGCAATGGCAAACCCGAATCAGCCCGACCAGCAGAAGCAGCCCCAGAAGCAGCAGACGCAGGAAAGCCCGAAGGATCGTGACCAAGCGGGCCAGCAACAGCCCGGCCAGGGCGGCCAGCAGATGGACAAGGACGGCAAGCCGGGTCAGCAACCTGGGCAAGCCGGCCAGCAACGGTCGCAAACCCAGCGCTGATGCGCTGATGGCATTCGAGTGAGCCCGCGCTGCGGCGACGGCTGGCAGATGCAGGGTGAGTGACGGCGATGCCCGTGTGGGGAAACCTGTGCGGGCATCGCCGTATCCACCGCCATGGCAGACCGACCGTCTGCGCCGCCGCGCCCGTCGTTGATGGCCGCGTACTGGTGACGCCGCACGCCTTGCGCCGGGTGGGCTCGGTCGGTAAGGTGCTGGCAAGTCCCTTTATTTCGTGCCGTGACGCGCTGGCGTTGCGGTCACCCCTACAGGATCCCCGATGAGTTTGCCTTCCGCTACGCCGCGCCTGCGTTCGCCCCTGGGCATGGCCCTGGCCATTGTCGTGCTGCTGGCTGCCGTGCTGGCGGTGCTGGCGGTGGCGGCCACGCGCATCGTCGAGCTGCGCGTGGCCAACCTGCTGGGTTCGCGCACCCAGGTGGGCGATGTGCGGGTGGGATGGCGGCAGGTGGTGCTGACCGACGTGAAGGTCCCTGGCAGTGGCGAAGCGGCGCCGGCCAGTGCGCGGCGCGTGGTGGCGGAACCCGAATGGATGTCGTTCCTGCAGCACGAGGCCGTGTTCCGCAAGGTCACGATCGAGGGTTTCGATTTTGCGGTGGTGCGAGCGCCCGACGGCGACATGCAGATCGCCCCGGCGCTGCAGGCGGCGCTGCGCGAGGCCGATGGCGGCAACAACCCCACGCGGCGCAAGAATCCCGTGCGGATCGACGACATCGTGCTGCAGGATGGCCGGCTGGACTTCTTCGACGCGGCCATTGCGAAGCCGCCGCATCGCATACCGTTCAACAACGCCTCGGCGCGCCTGCGTCCGCTGGTCCTGCCGGCCGATGGCCAGCGCAGCGACATGGAGTTCAAGGGCTCGGTCGAGGACAACCGCAACGGTGCGGCCACCGTCACGGCGACCGGCTCGCTGGAAGTCGGCGCCACCGACGCCGACATGAAGGTGGCCGTGCGCAATATGGACATCCGCTATGCCGCGCCGTACCTGGCGGAAAACGGCGCGGGCTCGTTGACGGGCGGCGCGATGGATCTGGACATGCAGACCACCATCGTCAAGCGCCAGTTGAAGGCCTCGGGCGTGGTGGCGCTGCGCGGCTTGAAGTTCAGCGGCGACGGGTCGCTGTTTTCGCTGCCGCGCAAGGCGGTGCTGGCTGCCATGCAAGACCGCAATGGCGCGCTGCGCATGGAATTCAGCCTGTCTGGCAGCCTGGACAACCCCAAGTTCTCGGCTTCGCGCGGGTTTGCGGCGCAGATCGCGCGTGGGGTCGGCCACGTGCTGGGCGTGGGGGCCGAAGGCGCGGCCAGCGGCGTCGCCGGCGCCGTCAAGGACGTCGGCGACGCGATCTCGGACCTGCTTTCGCCCGGATCCGACAAGCGCTGATCCCGCGCGCAGGCCGAACGCACGAATCGAGGGCAGGCCTGCCAGGCGGCATCAGAACCGGTAGTTCGCGCTCAGTTCCACGCGGCGGCCTTCGCCCAGCAACCATTGCGTCTGGTTGTAGTAGGCGGTTTCGGCGTACTGGCGGTCAAACACATTGAACGCCCGCAGCGCCAGCGTCAGGTCGCGGCGCGGCTCCCATTGCAAGGCCAGGTTGGTGGTGGTGTAGCCCGCCATCTCCAGCCGATTGGCCGCGTCCGCGTACCGCTTGCCCACGTAGCGCACGCCGGCGCTGGCTGTCCATTGCGGCGCGAACTTCCAGCTGACCCAGGCATTGGCCACGCGCTCGGGCACGTCGGTGGGCACATTGCCCGCCCGCGACACGGCCGCGCCATTGACGGATTCACTGAAGTCGTCGTAGCGCGCGCGCAGCACGGCGGCGTTCAGGTCCACCCGCCAGGCCGGGGTCAGCGCGACCCCCAGCGTGGCCTCCAGCCCGCGCGACGATTGCTCGCCTACCTGGATGCGCAGCGACGGATCATTGGGGTCGCGCGTCACCAGGTTGTTCTTGCGGATATGGTAGGCCGCCAGCGTCCATTGACCCTGGTTGTCCCAGAACGTCTGCTTGACGCCCACTTCCACCTGGCGGCCCTTGGACAGCTCGAAATCCCTGTTGGCCGGCGACAGCAGCAACAGGCTGCCGATGGGGTCGGCGGCTTCGGCGTACTGGCCATAGACCGACAGCGTGGGCAGTACGTCGTAGACGGTGCCGATGCGCCAGCCGACGTTGTTGAAGGCGGTGTCGAACGCCGTCTGCCCGGCGACCAGATCGCGCCGCTTCAGGTCGATGTGGTCGTAGCGCAGGCCGCCCAGCACCGACCAGCGTTCGGTCAGCATCAACCGGTTTTCGGCGAACAGCGCGTATTGATCGGCCGTGTTGCGGTAGCGCGGCGTGGTGCCGGCTACGTTGATGAAGCGGCCGTGATCCACGTCGTACGGATCCACCAGCGACGTGCCTGAGTAGGGCGAGTTGTTGGTGTGCTTGAGCGAGGCCCGGTTCACCTCAAAGCCCACCGCCACCTTGTTGGCCAGGCCGAACAGGTGGCCGTCGAAACTGGCGTCGGTGACGGTGCCGACCTGTTCCTGGTCGTGGCGGATGTCGGTGTAGGCGCTGCGCTGGATCAGGCCGCTGGCCGGCTGCCAGGTATAGTTTTCGGCGTCGCGGTAGTCGCGGTCGCTGCCGATGTAATAGACGCGGTTGCGCACCCGGGTGGCGGGGTTGGGCGTCCATTCGGCCTTCAGTTCCGTGCGGCTGTCGCGGTAGATGATCTTGCTGTCGGCCACGTTGTAGTTCTTGCCGCGCAGGCTGTAGTCGATGTCGCCGTTGATCAGCGGGGTGCCGAAGTAGCGCGTCGGTTCCTGCCAGGCGTAGGCCTGGGTCAGGGTGAAGTTCAGGTCGGGCGACACGTCCAGGCGCAGCGCGGCGGTCACCGCGACATCTCGCGAATCGCCCAGGCTGATGCCCGAATTGCTGTGATTGCCGCTGAGGTCCAGCCGGTACGACCATTTGTCGTCCAGCGCGCCGCCGCTGCCAAAGCCCAGGCGCTGCGTGTCGTGGGTGCCGACGGTAGTCTGGATCTCGTTTTCGATGGGGCCGCGCGTGGGCTTCTTGGGAATCACGTTGACCACGCCGCCGATCGCGCCCTCGCCATACAGCACCGAGGCCGGGCCGCGCAGTACTTCGATGCGGTCCACGGCCCAGGGGTCGTAGATGAACGTCTGGCCGACGCCGCCGAATTGCCGCACGCCGTCATACAGCTGGGCCACGGAATTCGAATCGGTGAAGCCGCGCGACGACAGCGACGAGCCGCCGTTGCCCGGATGGCGCATGGCGCTGATGCCGGCCGCCTGGGTGATGGCGTCGGTGACGTTGACCGCGCCGCGTTCGCGCAGCTGTTCGTTGCTGATGACGTCGATGCTGGCGGGGGTGTCGAACGGCGTCAGGCCCAGCAGCGTGCCGGTGCTGGCCTGTTCCAGCAAGGTGGCGGAGGGCGCGTCGGCCGAGACGGAGATGGCGGGCAGGGTCGCGATGCCGCGCGAACTGGCCTGGGACGGCGTGGAAGACGGGGCAGCCGTCGGCGCGGCCGTGACCGGCAGCGTCTGGGCGTGCAGCGCGGGCGTGAAGGCGAGCGCGGTCCAGACGGCCACGCGCCGTTTCAGGACGCGGCGCGTCCTGGCGGAAGAAAAAGACATGGAATTTCTCGGTAAGCCAAAGAAGCCGCACGGCGTGCGGCGCAGTGATCAGCGGATAACCGGGAAAAGAGGCGGGGCGCGGGCGCCCAGCGGCGGGCCGGGCAGAAATCCTTCGGCTACGGCCGGCGGCGCACGCGCGGCCAGCGGATGGGCCATGACGGCCGTGCTGGCCAACAGCGGCGCGGGCGAGGGCGGCAACGCCACCGCCGCCAGCATGGCGCCCATCGGGCAGGCGGCGGCCTGGGCCGCGTGCCGCTCGTCGGGGGCATCGCGATGCTTGGCGGGCCCGGCGACCCAGATGGTGCCGGCGGCCGAGCACAGCTGGATCAGCGTGCCTTGCTGCGTGGCGGGCATGAAGCCCTGCGGCACCAGGGCCTTGAGCGCGAACAGTGCCAGCACCAGCCACAGCGTGGCGGTGTTGCGGGCAAAGGGCGAGAACGGGCGGCGCATGGTCGGCGCCCATTCTAGAAGGTTTTGCCAGCGCCGGGGCGGCCCGGCCTGCGGCGCATCGCCGCAGGCCGCAGGCGCCTCGCGCGGGGCATCACACCGTTCGCGCGGCCCAGAACGCCGTGCGCACGCCGGGGGCGGTGGCGATGCGGGCGGTGACGCGGTCCAGGTCCAGTTCGTCGACCGATGCTTCGCTCAGCGCCGCCTCGATCTCGACCTCGTTTTCGCCGAACTGGTCGATCTTCAGTTCGGACAGGGGCAGCTGTTCTGCTTCCAGCACGTCTTCGAGCACGGTCATGGCGGCCTGGCGCTGGTCCACATGGGCAATGACGTGGATCACGGTGGTGACTTCCGTGGTTTGCGCGTCCACCGGCTGGCGGTTGACGTAGCTGACCACCGGGCGCAGCAGCGTGTTGGCGGCCAGCACGAACACGGTGGCGGCCAGGGCCTCCAGAATCAGCGAGGCGCCGGCGCAGGCGCCGATGGCGGCCGAGCCCCACAGCGTGGCCGCGGTGTTCAGGCCGCGGATGCTGCCGCCTTCGCGCATGATGGCGCCCGCGCCCAGGAAACCCACGCCCGACACGACGTAGGAAATGACGCGGGCGCCGCCGTCGGGCCCGCCGACGCGAAACGCCATGTCCACGAAAATGGCCGCGCCCACGGCCACCAGGGCGTTGGTGCGCAGGCCGGCCGTGCGTTGGCGCACCTGGCGCTCGAAGCCCACGATGGACCCCAGCACGAAGGCCGTGGCCAGGCTGATGAGGGTATTGGCCAGCGTCAGCAGCTGGATGTTTTCGAAGTTCTTCATGTTGTTGTTCTCGAATGCAGCGTGTTTTTTTACGAATGTGCGGTGCCGAGGGGCGACCGACGGGCGCCGGCCGGGCCGGCGCCCTTCAGGGCAACTGCCAGACCGACAGCGCCGTCAGCACGAAAGCCAGCAGCCAGATCAGCAGCAGCGCCGCCATCCGCGCGACAAGGAGGCATTTGTACGGGTCTTTCATGACAGTCTCCTTTCCGTCGTTGAGGCCGGCAGCACGGCCAGGCTGGCGCCGGCCTCGCTTTCCCAGTGCACCCGACGCACGTCGGGGCTTTGGCCCAGCCGCAGGGCGACCGCGTTGAGCAGGCCGCGCAGCTGCGGCGGGCATTGCAGCGTGACGATGGTGCTGGCCAGTTGGCCGGCCTCGGCCCGCGAGATGCGCACGTTCAGCACGCGCAGGTCCAGTGCCTGCAGCTCGTAGTACAGCTGCTTGCGCAGCGCGTTCAGGGTGTCGGCCAGGCTGACGATGGTGAACTGGTAGGTGGGGGTGGCAGCCGGTGCGGCGGGCGCGGCGGCCTGGCCGGCGCCGCGCAGGGTGGCGGCCCCATCCACGAAGGGGAAGAATTTCTTGATGCGCATGATCGTCTCCAGGGGGAGTACGGTGGAAGGTCCACATGCAGGCGCCGCCTGGCCGGCGCGGCGCGGGCGCAACAAAGCCCGCGGTATGCGTCGGTAAGGGGTATTCGGGGGAGGGCTGCGGCCTGGGCAGTGCGTGCATCGCACGTTGGCTGTCCGGGGCCGAATGCCGCGTCCTGGCTTTACGCAGGACTAGGCAGATGATGCTGCGAAGAATCCTGCGTCAAGCGGCGCGAGCAGTCGTGTATCGACTACATCCGTCGTTGTCCACAATGATCTCGGGGTGGTTGAAAGTGCTGCGATTATAAGTAGGCATCAGGGAAAACACCAAGAAAAAAATGCCGTCGGCCTTGCACGTCGTCGCCCCGCGCGGCCCCGCGGCCCCCGTTCGTGGGGGCGGGGGGGCGGCGCGTTCAGGGCTTGCCGGCGTAGTACTGGCCCAGGGCCTGGACCTCGGCGTCGGTCAGGCGCTGGGCGAACGCCCGCATCACGCCCACGTCGTCGTTCTGGCGCGAGCCGTTGCGAAAGGCCGTGATCTGGTCGGTGAAATACTCCTTGGACTGGCCCGCCAGCCGAGGCAGCAGCGGCCCTTCGCCCAAGCCGCGCAGGCCGTGGCAATTGGCACAGGCGGGCAGGGCGCGCGCGCCGTCGCCGGCCACGTCCAGCTTGCGCGCGGCCTCGCCGCCCGCTTCGCCCACGTGCAGCGGCGGGCCGGCCAGGGTGCCGTAATAGGCCGCCAATTGGCCGATTTCCTGCTCGGTCAGCGCCTGGGCGATGGTGTTCATCAGCGGCTGCTTGCGGGTGCCCTGGCGGAAGTCGGCCAACTGCTTGGCGATGTACTCGGACGTCAGCCCGGCCAGGTTGGGGAAGATGCCGCCGCTGGGCGTGATGCCGTTCTGCCCGTGACAGGCAACGCAGGCCTGGATGCCGGCGGCGGGCCGTCCGGCCTCGGCCAGCTGCTTGCCCGGCGCGGGGTCCGCGCCTTGCAGGTAGCCTTCCCACGCAGGGCGTGACGCGCTGAAGTCCAGCGCGCTGCGGCCCGGCACGGGCGCGCTGGCGGCCGTATTCGCGGACGCGGGCGGCGCGGTGCCCGGCGCCGCAGCGGCGGGCGCGGCGGCAGCGGGCGCAGCCGCTGCAGGCGCCGCGGCGCCGGGCGGGGTACTTGGGGCCGCCGCAGGCGGGGCGCCCGCGGCCGCCGCCGCAGCCTTGGGCGCTGGCGGCGCGGTGACGGCCGACGCCCGGATCGGCCCGTCGCCGCCGGTGCCGTACATCTGGTGCAGCGTGGCGATGAGGGTGATGGCGGGCAGGCCGACCATCAGCGCGACGGTGATGAGAATGCCTTTGCGATGTTCGATCATGATGACACCAGCCGCCCCGGCGAACGCAGGTAGTCCGCCTTGATTTTCTCGACGATCCAGTAGGCGGTGGCGCCTACCGTGCCCGTGGGGTTGTAGCCCGAGTTCTGCGGGAACAGCGCGGCCCCGGTGACGAACACGTTGGGCACGTCCCACGACTGCCCAAACCGGTTGACGGCGCTGGTGGCCGGATCGCTGCCCATGGCCGCGCCGCCGGTCAGGTGGGTGGACTGGTACGCGGTGGCCGAGAATGGCCGTTTGCGCGGGCCGGGTTCGGTGCGCGTCACGCCTTTCATGGCGCGGCCGATCTCGTCGCCGCGCTCGGTCAGGAACGCCGACATGCGGATGTCGTTGTCGGGAAAGTCGTAGGTCACGCGCAAGAGGGGCAGGCCCCAGGCGTCCTTGTAGGTCGGGTCCAGGCTCAGGTAGCCGCCGCGCCACGGCTGGGCCGAGCCGGTGATGGTGATGTTGGCCGAGTGGTTGTAGTAGCGCTTGACCGCTTTTTTCCATTCGGCGCCCCAGCCCGGCGTGCCCTTGGGCGTGGGGTGATAGCCGATGGGCGCGCCGCTGACCACCTGGATCTGCAGGTAGCCGCCGCCCACGAAGCCGTGCGGGCCGTGGTCGAAGTTGTCGGCGCTGAAGTCGTCCATGGTGACGGCCACCGCGCCGGCCCCCATGAAGGGGTTGATGTTCACCGATTCGTCGAAGAACAGGTTCACGCCCGAGGTGGTCTGGTGGGTGTAGTTGCGGCCGACCACGCCGGTATCGGTGGCAGGGTCATAGGGCTGGCCGATGCCCGACAGCAGCATCAGCCGCACGTTGTTGATGCCGAAGGCGCACAGCACCACGATCTCGGCGGGCTGGAAGATTTCCTCGCCGGCCTCGTCCACGTAGGTCACGCCGCGGGCGCGCTTCTTGTCCGGCGTCAGTTCCACGCGCAGCACGTGGGCGCCGGTACGCAGTTCGAAGGTGGGCAGCTTCAGGGCCACCGGCAGGATACAGACCTGCGGCGAAGCCTTGGCGAAGTGTTCGCAGCCGAAGTTGGAACAGAAGCCGCAATACACGCAGGCGCTCATGTGCAGGCCTTCGGTATTGACGTAGGGCCGGGTACAGAGCGCGGACGGCTGCACGTAGGGGTGATAGCCCAGCTTGCGCGCGGCCTCGCCGAACAGCGCAGGGGCGTAGGGCACCTTCATGGGCGGGTTGGGGTAGGGCCGCGAGCGCCACGGCTCGAACGGATTGCCGCCTTCCTGCTTCTGGCCTTTCAGGTTGCCGGCCTGGCCGGAGGCGCCGATCAGGTAGTCGTAGCGGTCGAAGTACGGTTCCAGCTCGTCGTAGCTGATGGGCCAGTCCTGACAGGTCAGTTCCTTGTCGAAGATGGCCGCGCCGTAGCGTTCGGTGTAGTGGCTGCGGATGCGGAAATCGGTGGGGTCGAAGCGGTAGTAGGCGCCCGACCAATGGTTGCCCGCGCCGCCCAGGTGCGTGCCCGGATAGGCGAATTGCCAGCGCCGCATCGGCAGCGCCTTCTGGTCGGTGTTGTTGCGGAAGGTGAAGGTTTCGGTGGCGGCATTCTGGTGCAGTTCGTGGCGCCGCGTGTACTTGAGCTCGTCATGCACATAGGGGCCCTGGAAATCGGGCGAGGGCCAGCGCGCCTGGCCGCGTTCCAGCACCAGCACGCGCTGGCCGGCGGCGGCCAGTTCCTTGCCGATGATGGCGCCGGTCCAGCCGCCGCCGACAATCGCCACATCCACTGCGGGTAACGTTTTAGCCATGTCCACCTCCCGGTTTCATCGTGTGGCCCTGGGCGTTGGCGATGGACACGGGCTTGCCGGCCCAGATGACGCCATGGCGTTCGATATCGTTGGAAAACGACGCGAAGGCGCCGGGAAAGCCCACCAGCTTCCAGCCCACCATGTCGGCGTTGCCGCCGTACAGCGGATCGGAGAAGAAGCCTTCGATGGTGGCATCCAGCAGCGCCTGGAAGAACACGTCGGACGGCAGCGGCGAAAAGTCCGGCTTGCCGGCCTGCATGTCGTGCAGCCAGGCGTCCTGGCGCGCGGTGTCCAGTTCGGCAAAGGGCTTGCCGTCCTGTTTGCGGGTGGCGGCATCCAGCGCCGCCAGGCCGCGCCGGAACATCTCGGCGGGGGTGAACGACAGCTGGTAGCCCTGTTCGGGCGTGCCTTTCTCGAAAGGACCCTGGCGGTAGAACTGGTCGCCCGCCCCCCAGGCGCCGGCCAGCTGGCCATCCAGGAATTGCGTCACGCCCGCCTCTTTGGCGCCGGGGCCGAGGTCGTCTGCCGGAATCAGCCGCGCGGCAATGGCGTCCATCGCCAGGGCTTCCTGGGCGTTCAGGAATTTCAGCGTGCGGTTGGGGGCGGGGGCCGCCGCGGCGGGCGCGGCGGGGCGGTCGGGAGCGGCCAGGGTAGCGGGCGCCCATGCGGCGCCGGGTACGCCCAGGGCCAGGGCCTTGAGCAGGCCGCGCCGTCCGGAAACAGGTTGATCGTCCATTCATCGCTCCAGCAGCGGAGCCGACAGGCGGGGGCAGGCGTGCGGCACACAGGTCCGCAAGGCGACGGCCTCCGGAGCGTTCGGCTCCTGAGTGAAAGAGATCCCGCGACAGCTTATGTGCGTGCACTGAGTGTGTCACTGTTTCCGCTACGCCGACAAGCGTCGCGTGCGGGTCTCCCCGGATTTTTCTCGGCAACACATTTCAGCTAATATTCAGCTTCCTGAAAGAATGAGAGCACGGCGAAACACGCGGTCCGCGCTTGCCCGGCAAGCCCCCGACGATTTCGCCATCTATGACCGACGAGCCTCCTAGTCGGGCGCCCCACACCGCGCGGCGCCCAGCCCCATCTTCCTGCCGCACCCCGGCATCCGGCCACGCCAGGCCGGTTTCCCACGACACCGATGGCCGCGCGCCGGTCATCCCGGTAGCGCCCACGCCCCGCATCGGCGGCCGCGCGCCGCCCGCGCGTCCGACACGGGCGCTAGCCCCGGATCTATCCTGCCCGAGTCCGCCCCAGGCGACGGCTCGAGCACGCGCGCGCCTGCGCGCCCATTCCTTCCTGATTCTCGTGGAACGTTGATGATCTTCGACTGGATGTCCGACCCGACTGCCTGGCTTGGCCTGGCGACGCTGGTCATTCTTGAAATCGTGCTGGGTATCGACAACCTGGTGTTCATTGCCATCCTGGCCGACAAGCTGCCGCCGGCGCAGCGCAACCGCGCCCGCTTGATCGGCCTGACGCTGGCCATGGTGATGCGCCTGGGCCTGTTGGCCAGCATCGCGTGGGTAGTGACGCTGACCGCGCCGCTCTTTACGGTGCTGGGCGCCGAGATCTCGGGGCGCGACCTGATCCTGATCCTGGGCGGCCTGTTCCTGCTGTTCAAGGGCACCATGGAACTGCATGAGCGCGTCGAAGGCAGCGCCGGTCATGACAGCGGCCAGAAGGTGCAGCACGCCGTGTTCTGGCAGGTGATCCTGCAGATCGTGGTGCTGGACGCGGTGTTCTCGCTGGATTCGGTCATTACCGCCGTGGGCATGGTGCAGGACCTGAGCATCATGATGATCGCGGTGGTCGTGGCCATGGCCGTCATGATGCTGGCCAGCCGTCCGCTGATGGGCTTCGTGGCGCGCCACCCGACGGTGGTGATCCTGTGCCTGGGCCTGTTGCTGATGATCGGTTTCAGCCTGGTGGCCGAAGGCCTGGGCTTTCACGTGCCCAAGGGTTATCTGTATGCGGCCATCGGTTTTTCGATCCTGATCGAGCTGTGCAACCAGCTGGCGCGCCGCAACCGGGCCCGCGGCGCCCATGCGCTGGGCCGGCGCCAGCGCACCGCGCAGGCGGTGCTGCGCCTGCTGCGCGCCGGCCGCAGCGGTGGCCAGCCGTCGCAACAGGCCGACGACGTGGTGGCGCTGGTGGACAGCGCCGGCGACGAACCCGCGTTTGCCCCCGAGGAAAGCTCGATGATCGAGCGCGTGCTGGCAATGGGCTCGCACGACGTGCGCGCCATCATGGTGGCGCGCGGCGACATGGTCTGGCTGGACGTGGCCGATTCGCCCGATGCCATCGTGCGCAAGTTCGCCTCGGGCCACTCGCGCCTGCCGCTGTGCGCGGGCGACCCCGCCAACGTGCTGGGCGTGCTGCACTTCAAGGACCTCTTGCCGCTGCTGCAGAACCCCGGCCCGATCGACTTGGTGGAACTGGCGCGCGAACCGCGCTACGTCATGGAGACCACGCCGGTGCTGCGGGTGCTGGAAGAACTGCGGGCCTCGCGCGACCACATGCTGATCGTGGTGGACGAGCATGGCGTGTGCGAAGGCCTGGTGACGCCGATGGACGTGCTGGAGGCCGTGGCGGGCGACCTGCCCGAACACAGCGAGGAAGCGCCCGATGCCTTGCAACTGTCGGACGGTTCATGGCTGCTGGACGGCCGCCTGGCGCTGGCCGAAGCGGCGCGTCTGTTGGATGCGCCCGAGTTGGCCGATGACCATGGCGACGCGACGCTGGCCGGTTGTCTGCTGCGGGCGGAAGGTCGCATTCCCGACGCGGGCGACGTGGTCGCGTGGGGCGGCTGGCGCTTTGAAATCACGCGCCGCGACGGCCTGCGCATCGACCAGGTGCATGCCCGCCGGCCGGGGCACGAGGCCACAGCCGGCGCCTGATTTCGATCGATGCCGTGAACAGCGGGAATACCCTTGGCGGTATTCCCGCTGTTGTTTTTTGTGCTTTGCGTCAGCCCCCTGCGGCCTGCAACGGGGGACGTAAAAATGATCGCAATATTGGTAAGTTCAAGACTCTGTGCCAATATTGCCCAGGGGTTTCTCGCTTCAATAATGATTATTCGGCCAAAGAGAAGAACTCGATCAGCACCGCACGGCGCTTGTCTTTGCATGATGTGATCCCGTAACGGAAAGCAGGGCATTCAGGAGCTGAAAACATGCGCAATTCAAGGGTGCGGCCGGGCGGGCCGCGGGTATGGGCCGCCTGTTGGGCCGTGATGGCGTTGGCCGGGGGCGGGGCAGCCCAGGCCACCGAAGGCGCCCTGGGCCGCCAGGTCACCGGCACCAGCGTGCAACCCAATGCGGGTATCGTGTCGCCGGAGCCGATCTGGGCGGTGAACTTCGCCCAGATCTACCTGGACGGCAAGGTGGGCGGCAGCCGCGAGGTGCCGTTGGGCAAGCGGGCAACGGCGGGCGTGGAAGGCAAGGTGGCCTTCACGCTGGCCACTTTGCTCAAGACCTGGGGTACGGGGCCGGGGCGCTGGAATTTCGCGTCCAGCATCACGTTGCCGTATCTATGGACCAAGGTGAATGCGACGGTGACTGGGCCCTTGGGCCGCAAGACGGGCTAGAGCGATACTGCGTCGAATCTGTTCGACCTGTATTTTTCGCCGATCATCGCGGGCTACCATTTTTCGGAAACGTCGCACATGGCGCTGAGCTTCAATTTCTGGGCGCCCACCGGAAAATACGATGCCAATAACCTGGCCAATCCCAGCCTGAACAACTGGACCTTCATTCCGCAGGCGGCCTACACGAAGATATTTCCGGAGTCGGGCTTTCAACTCGATACCGTCGCCAGCGTGCAGTTCTATACCCGCAACAGCGCCACGGATTATCGCAATGCGCCGATCTTCGGGCTGGATGTGATGGGCCGCAAGAAATTCTCGAATGGCCTGGCCGTGGGCCTGATCCTGGGCACGCAGCAGCAGCTGGGCAGCGACAGCGGCCCCACGGCCGACCGCCTGAACGGCTTCAAGGGCCGCGACTGGGCGCTGGGCCCGATCCTGACCTACGACCGCAAGCTGGCCGACCAGCGCGCCTTGTCCTTGAGCCTGCGTTGGGTGCCGACCATCAGCAGCACCAATCGCCTGGACAGCAGCAGCACCTTCATGGCGTCGGCGGCGTTGATCTTCTGATGCCCGGCGGCACGCGCGCGCGCTGACGCTGGAACGCCACGGCCGCGCGGCCCCTGCACGGGACCGCGCGGCCGATGGCTTAGAAATTCCACCGCACGTTCAGGAACCCGGCATTCTCGCGATTGCCGTTGCCGTATTGGCCCTGGTAGCTCAGGCCGACCGAGGCGTTCTTGGACACCGCGATGTCGGCGCCCAGCTCCGTGACGGCGGCGTTGCGCGCGACCGGCGTGCCGGCCACCGTGAACGACGGCCCGGAACTGAAGGCCATGGTGCGGTCCGGATCCACGTCGCCCATCGCATGGCGCCAGCCCAGGGTGGCGCGCAGGCGGGCGGGGGCGCCGGCAATCTCGGTGTCCAGCTTGCCGCGCAGGCCGACGGTGGCGGTGGTGACGTCGTTGCTCTGGCTGCCGGCCGACAGCGCGGCCGAGCCGCCGTCTTCCGAGAAGCCGCCCATGCGCTGCTTGATCCAGGCGGCGCCGACGAAGGGTTCCACCGTTGCCTGCGGGGTCACCGGTACGGCGTAGCCCAGTTCACCGAAGATCTGCGTGGTGTTGGCACGGTACTTGGTCTTGAGCTCCTGGTTCTGGCCGGCCAGCGTCAGGTCGCGCTTGTTGTCGATGTCGTGCCAGCTGTAGGCGGCGCCGGCCATGACGTTCCAGGCGTTGCCGCTGGACTGCACGAACGACTTGCCGCCGAACAGCGACACGCTGTAGCTGTCGACCTTGGCGCGGGCGTTGCGGCTGTCCTGCCAGATGGTGCTGTCCTGGTAGCCCAGCGCCATGCCGACGCGCCAGCCGTCGCCCACCCGGATGTCGCCGCCGACCTGCACACCGCCCACGCGCTGCTTGTAGCTGGGCGCGTTGCCGTCGCCGTCCTGGCTCTGCCAGTTGCCGATGACTTCGGCCCAGACGTTGCGCTGGCACGAGAAGCGCTGCGCGTAGCCGCCGTTGGTGCGCAGGGCTTCGTCGCACGGCCGGCCGTCCTGCGTGCTTTCGCTTTGCAGGCTGTCGCGCAGGTGGTTCAGCGGCACCGTGCGTGCGGTTTCCGAGCTGCGGATCAGCGCCGACGCCAGCGAGGCGTGGCTGTCGCCCGACAGCTGCTTGAACGCGGCGGCGGCCTCGTCGGCGGTCAGGCCGAGTATGGACGCGTACAGCGACGAGTTGGTGTCGATGCCGCCCAGGGCGCCGGCCACGGCGCGCTGGTTGGGCGACTGGGCGACCGTGCCGAAGCCGGTCTGGTTGCGTGTGAAGGTCACGGTGACGTTGTTGGGGTCGTAGCCGACCGCCGCATCGACGAAGGCCAGTTGCGGCAGCACGGTGCTGGCGAACGTGCCCTGGCGGCCCTGGTCGGCCGTCAACACCGTGAAGGTGTCGTTGCCGGTCAGCGGCGCGCTGTTGGTGACGCGCAGCGTGCCGTCCAGCGCCGCGGTGCCGGTGACGTGCAGGTTGGGGCCGGCGGTGCTGCCCAGGTTCACGGCCAGCGTGGCTCCCGCGCCGTTGCTGAAGTTGTTGCTGACCTTGATGCCGCCGCCCGCCGCGCCGCCGCCGCTGTTGACGGTGCCGGCGTTGGTGAGGCTGGCGATCGTGCCGTAGCCGGACAGCGTGCCGCCGCTGTTGACCTGCACGGCGGCCGGCAGCGTGGCCGGGGCCTGGGCGCTACCCAGTTGCAGCGTGCCGCCATTGACTGCGACGGTGCCGTTGAAAGTCTGCGGGCCGCCCACGCCCAACGCGCCGCCGCCTTGCTTGACGATGGTGCCGGCGCCGGCGAGCGAGCCGGAGAAGGTGCCGTCCGTGCCCTGGTTGAAGACCAGCGTGGCGTTGTTGGTGATGGCGCCTTGCAGGCTGCTGGTGTCGCCGATCAGCGTGCCGGCGTTGACGCGGGTGCCGCCGGTGTAGGTCGACGGTTGCGTCAGGGTCAGCGCG
The DNA here is from genome assembly GCF_052695805.1 of Achromobacter sp. NCFB-sbj8-Ac1-l. Lineage (NCBI taxonomy): Bacteria > Pseudomonadati > Pseudomonadota > Betaproteobacteria > Burkholderiales > Alcaligenaceae > Achromobacter > Achromobacter sp. NCFB-sbj8-Ac1-l. Next base: position 2,939,898 of record NZ_CP199812.1, read on the forward strand.
CCGGCGCCGTCCTTGACCAGTTGGCCGCCGCCGCTGATGCCGCCGGTCATGGCGCCGTCGGTGCCCTGGTTCATGCGCAGCGTGGTGCCGGCCGAGGTGCTGACCGCGCCTTGCACGCTGGCGCTGTTGCCTTCCAGGGTGCCGCCCGCCACCACGGTGCCGCCGGCATAGGCGTTGGCGCCGTTCAGCACCAGGGTGCCGTCGCCTTGCTTGACCAGCGCGCCGGTGCCGTTGATGGACTGGTTCAGCGTGAAGGTCTGGCCGGCCGCGGCGATGTCGATGCCGCCGCCCGTGCCGTCCAGCGAAATGGCGCGGGTGGTGGTGGTGTAGCCGGCATCGGCGATGCGCAGCGTGCCGCCGTTGATCGAGATGGCCCCGCCGTTGCCCAGCTGGCTGTCCTGCGTGACCTGCACCACGCCGCTGCGGATCGACGTGTTGCCGGTGTAGGTGTTGGCGCCCGTCAGGATGAGGGTGCCGCCATTGCCTTTCTCGATGCCGCCCGCGCCGGTGATGGGCGCCGAGATCGTGGCGGTGCTGCCGGCCTCGACCCGGAACGGCGTCTGCGCCTGGGCGATGCTGAGCTGGCCGCCGGCGCCGGCTTGCAGGGTGTAGCCGTTGGTCAGGAACTGCACGCCGGTGACCGCCTGCGAGCCGTCGAGGGTGACCGTGCCGCTGGCGCCCGAGAAGGCCGCGTACTTGCCGTTCCAGTTGGACGCCAGGTTGCCGCTGGCGTCCGTCCAGTTGTTGCTGCCGGCGTTCCAGGTGCCGGTGCCGCCCGCGATCACGCCGTCGGGCGTGGTCTTGGCGCCGTTCCAGAACAGGATTTCGCCGGGCTGGCTCTGCAGCACCAAGTTGACCTGGTTGGTCAGGTTCTGCAGGGTCAGGTTGGCGCTGGTGTAGCCGTTGGGCACGGTGCCGTAGGTCAGGCCGCTGTTGTTGATGGTGTTGGCCGTGAACAGGCGGTACACGCCCGTGCCCAGGTTGCCGCCGTCGGTCAGGTTGAGGACGCCGGCCAGGTTCAGGGTCTGGCCCACGGTCACCGCGGTGGTGGCCGAGTTGGGTGAACCCAGCGTGAAATCCAGCTGCGTACCGGAAGACAGCGTCAGGTTCTGCGCGAACGAGATCGGATTGGTGGGCGTGCCCGCCACCAGGTGCGCGCCGTTGCCCAGCGTGACGTCGGCCGAGACCGAGCCCGAGCCGCCCAGCGAGGCGCCCGCGTTGACGGTGACGTTGCCGCCCGTCAACGTGCCGTCGACCTGCAGCGTGCCGCTGTTGACGGTGGTGCCGCCGCCGACCTGGTTGGTGCCGGTCAACGCCAGGGTGGCGCCGCCGTCCTTGGTCAGGGTGCCGGATGCCGTGGTGATGTTGCCGCCGTAGGTGCCGTCGGTGGTCTGGTTGAAGACCACGGCGCCGGTGCCGTTGATGCCGATGTTGCCTTGCAGGCTGGTGGCGTTGCCGGCCAGGGTGCCGGCGTTGATGGTGGTGCCGCCGGTGTACGTGTTGGTGCCGGTCAGCGTGATGGTGCGGGCGCCGTCCTTGACCAGCGCGCCGCCGCCGCTGATGGACCCAGCAAACGTGCCGTCGCCTGCGCCCTGGTTGAACACCAGGCTGGTGCCGGCGGCGGTCGAGACGTTGCCGGTCAGGCTGGCGGTGTTGCCCACCAGGGTGCCGCCAGACAGCGTGGTGCCGCCGGTGTACTGGTTCTGGCCGCTGAGCGTGAGGGTGCCGCCATCGGCCTTGACCAGGCTGCCCGCGCCGGTCAGGTTGCCCGCCAGCGTCAGGTCGTTGGCCCCCGCCACGGTCAGGGCGGCGCCCAGGCCGACGTTGTTGGCCAGCGCGATGCCCGGCGCGCTCGCTTGCAGCGTGCCCGCGCCCGAGACGGACAGGTCGCCCAAACCCAGTGCCGTATTGTTGCCGGCGATGATCGTGCCGCCCGCCAGCGTGGTGCCGCCGCCGTAGGTGTTGGCGGCGCCCAGCGTCAGCGTGGACGTGCCCGTCTTGGTCAGCCCGCCCGTGCCGCCGACGCTGCCGGCGAGCGTCAGGTTGTCGCTGCCGTTGACGGTCATCAGGCCGCCGTTCAGCGTCACCGCGTTGGTCAACGTCGCCGCGCCCTGCGCACGCAGGGTGGTGCCGTCGGCGACCGTCAGCGCGCCCGTGGACAAGGCGTTGTTGCCGCCTACGGCCAGCGTGCCGCTGGTAAGCGTGGTGCCGCCGCCGTAGGTGTTGTTGCCCGTCAGGGTCAGCGTGCCCGTGCCGGTCTTGGCCAGGCCGCCCGCGCCATCGATCGTGCCAGTGAGCGTCAGGTCGCTGCCCGTGATGGTGGTGGTGCCGGCGGTCAGCATCACGGCGTTGCCCAGCGTGACGGGGCTGGTCGCGGACAGGGTGGTGCCGGCCGCGGTACCCAGCATGCCGCTGCCCAAGGCGGCATTGTTGCCTACGGCCAGGGTGCCCGAGTTCAGTTGCACGCCGCCGGAGAAGCTGTTGGCCGCCGCCAGTGTCAGGGTGCCGGAGCCGGCCTGGGTCAGGCCGCCGGCGCCGCCGATGGCGCCGGCCAGCGTCAGGTCGTTGGCGCCGGTGACGGTCAGGCCGCCGTTCAGCGTCACGCCGTTCTGCAGCTGCACCGGCGTGCTGGCGGTCAGCGCGGTGCCGGCCGACGCAATCAGGTTGCCTGTGCCCAGCGCGGTGTTGCTGCCCACGGTGAGCTGGCCGGCCGTCAGTTGCGTATTGCCCTGGTAGGTGTTGTTGCCGGCCAGGGTCAGGTTGCCCGTGCCGGTCTTGACCAAGCCGCCTGCGCCGGACACGTCGCCGTTCAGCGCCAGGCCGGCCGCGCCGCTTTGCACCGTCAGGTCGCCTTGCAGCACGGCGCTGTTGGCCAGCGCCAGGGGCACCGCGGTGCCGTTGGCCAGCGTGGTGCCTGCCGACGCGGTCAGGGCGCCCGCGCCCAGGGCGGCGTTGCTGCCGACCTGGATCGTGCCGGCCTGAAGCAAGGTGCCGCCCGTGTAGGTGTTGGTGCCGTTGAGCGCCAGGGAGCCGGCGCCCGTCTTGGTCAGCGTGCCGGCGGTCGCGCCATCGGTGATGGCGCCGTTGGCGGTGTAGGTCACCCCCGCGTTGGCGACTTCGATGCCGCCGTTGCCGGCCACCGTCCAGGAGCGGCCGGTGCTGCCGTTGGCCGCGCCGGCATACCGCAGCGTGCCGCCTGCGAAGGCCACGCCGTTGGCGGCGGCGCCCAATTGGGTGTCGTCATTGATCTGCAGCACGCCGCCTTCCAGGCGGGTGGTGCCGCTGTAGGTGTTGGCGCCGGTCAGGATCAGCGTGCCCGCGTCGCGCTTGGCAAGGGTGACGTCCGCGCCGGCCAGCGTCGAGCCGATCGTCGCGGTGACATTGGGTTCGACCCGCAGGGTAGTCACGCCGTCGCTGCCGTTGACCGCCGTGAGCGTGCCGCCGCTGACGATGTAGTCGTCGGTGGAGAACTGCAGGCCTTGGAACTGCTGGTTGCCCGAGACGGTCACCTCGCCCGCCTGGTCCTGGAATACGCCGAACCGGCCGCCCCAGGCTTCCTGGGCGAGGGTGGTGGCGTTTCTCCAATCCGTGGTGGTGCCATCCCAAGTGCCGACGCCGCCTTTCCAAAGCTGGATTTCATTGGCCTGCGACTGGTTCAGCACGTTGATCTGGCCGGCCAGGCCGGTCTGCAGGCTGAAGGTGGGCGAGGCATTGGCCAGCGTCAGGCCGGTGGCCATGCCGGTGCCTTGATAGCTGACGATGCGATACACGCCCACGCCAAAGCCGGGCAATTGCGTGACGTTGATGGTGCCGTTCAGCGTCACGTTGCCGTTGACGTTGATGAGGCTGCCGGAATAGGGCGCGCCCAGGTCGGCGTTGATGCTGGAGGCGCCATCCACGCTCAACGAACCCAGCGTCAGGCCGCCAGTGTTGGCGGAACTGACATACAGGTTGCCGCCGTTCTTGACGAAGACATCGCCGCTGGCGGTACCGGTGCCGGCCAGGCTTGAGCCTGCGCCGTTCACGTTGACCGTGCTGCTGCCCAGCGAGCCGGTCAGGTTGACGCGCCCGCCGTTGATGTCGAACACGCCGCTCTGTGTATTGGCGCCGGCGAGCGTCAGCGTACCCGTACCGACCTTGGTGGTGCTGCCGGTGCCGGCCAGCACGCCGCCAAAGACGCTGTCGCTGCCGTTGCCCAGGGTCAGGGCCGAACCGCTTTGCAGCGTGCCGGCGCCGGTCAGGCTGGCGATCGAGGCCGCGCTGGTCAGCGCCAGGGTGGCGCCGCTGTCGATGCGCACGCCCGAGGCCGTATTGATCGCGCCGCCGCCGGCCCTCAGCGTGCCTTGCGCGACGCCGATGGCGCCGGTCAGCGTGTTGGCGCCGTCCAGCGTTACGGTGCCCGTGCCGGCCTTTTCCAGGTTGCCGGCGCCCGACAGATTGCCGCCGTAGGTGCCATTGGTATTCTGGTTGAATGTCAGCGTGGTGCCGGCCGCGGTGGCGACGTTGCCCTGGAGGCTGCCGGTATTGCCGGTCAGCCCGCCCGCGCTCAGCTGGGTGCCGCCGGTATAGCCGTTGGCGCCGGACAGCGTCAGCGTGCCCGATCCTTCCTTGACCAGGCTGCCCGCGCCCGTCAGGTTGCCGGCCAGCGTCCAGTTGCCCGCGCCGGTGGCGGTCAGGGCGTTGGCCAGGGTCACGTTGTTGGCCAGCGTCACGCCATCGGCGGCGGTCAGGTTGGCCGCGCCGGTGACGTTCAAGGCGCCGGTGCCCAGCGCGGTGTTGCTGTTGGCGGCCAGCGTGCCGCTGGTCAGCGTGGTGCCGCCGCTGTAGTTGTTGTTGCCGGACAGCGTCAGCGTGCCGGTGCCGCTTTGTACCAGGCCGTTGGCGCCGGACACGGTGCCGCCCAGGGTGATGTCGTTCGACCCGGTGGCGGTCAGGTTGCCGCTGTTCAGCGCGACGTTGTTGGCCAGCGTCACGGCCTGGCTGCTGGACAGGGTGGATGCGCCCGCGACGGTCAGGGCGCCGGTGCCCAGCGCCAGGTTCGAGCCGACATTCAGCCCGCCTTGCGCCAGCGTCACGCCGCCGTCGAAGGTGTTGTTGCCCGCCAGGGTCAGCGTGGCGGCGCCTTGCTTGACCAGGCTGCCGCCGCCCGACACCGTGCCGTTCAGCGCCAGGTCCTGCGAGCCCTGCACCGTGAGCGGCGCGCCGTTCAGGGTGACATTGTTGGCCAGGGCCACGCTCGCCGTCGAATCCAGCAAGGTGGCCGCATTGACCGTCAGGGCGCCGCTGCCCAGTGACGTGCTGGTGCCCAGCACCAGGCTGCCGCCGTTGACCTGGGTGCCGCCGCCATAGGTGTTGGCGCCCAGCAGCGTCAGGGTGCCCGTGCCGCTCGTGGTCAGGCCGCCCGCGCCGGAGACGACGCCGGACAGCGCCAGGTTCTGCGTGAGGTCAACCGTCAGGCCCTGGTTCAGCACCACGTTGTTGTTCAGCCCCAGCGCCTGGGTCGACCCCAGCGTGCTGGCGCCGTTCACCGTCAGATCGCCCGTGCCCAGCGCCGCGCTGTTGCCGACCCGCAGGGTGCCGGCGGTCAGGGTGGTGCCGCCGGAGTAGGTGTTGCTGCTGTTCAGCGTCAGGGTCGAGGTGTCGCTCTTGGTCAGCGAACCCGCGCCGTCCACCACGCCCGACAGGGTCAGGTCGCGCGCGCCGTTGACCGTCAAGGCGTTGTTCAGCGTGACGTTGTTGGTCAGTGCAAGGGCCGGCCCGCCGGCGGTGCCGGACAGGTTGGCGGCGCCGTTCACGATCAGGCTGCCCGTGCCCAGTGCCGTGTTCGATCCCACCACCAGGCTGCCGCCAATGAGCTGCGTGCCGCCCTGGTAGGCGTTGTTGCCGGACAGCGTCAGCGTGCGGCCGGCGGCACCGGCGATCAGGCCGCCTGCGCCGCTGATGAAGCCGGACAGGGTCGCGTCCTGGCTTTGCGCAAGCGTCAGGTTCGCGCCGGAAGCCAGCGTGATGGCATTGCCCAGCGACAGGCCGGCGGTGGTGCCGTCCAGCGCCGCGTTGCCGGTGACCGACAGATTGCCCGTGCCCAGCGCCTGGTTGTTGCCCAGCAGTAGTGTGCCGCTGGCCAGTTGCGTGGCCGCGTGGGTATTGATGCCGTTCAGCGTCAGCGTGCCCGTGCCCGACTTGATCAGGGTGCCTGCGCCGGTGATGGCGTTGTTCAGCGTCAGGTTGCCCGTGCCGCCGGTAGTCAGGTTGGCATTGAGCGCGATGCCGTTGCCCAGTGCGACGGTGCTGTCGGACAGCAGGCTGGAGGCGCCGGCCACCGTCAGCAGGCCCGTGCCCAGCGCGGTATTGCTGCCTACGCGGATCGCGCCGGCGGACAGGGTGGTGCCGCCGGCATAGCTGTTGGCGCCGTTCAGCGTCAGGGTGCTGTTGCCGCTCTTGGCCAGGGCGCCGGTGGTACCGGCCACCACGCCGTTCAGCGTCAGGTCGTTGGTGCCCAGGTTCGTCAAGGTGTTGCCGGCGCCGATGAACACGTCGTTGGCCAGCGTCACGGCGGCGGTGCTGTCCAGTGCGCCCGAGCCGTTGATGTTGAACGAACCGGTGCCCAGGGCCGTGTTGCTGCCCACCGACACGGTGCCGGCGCCCAGCGTGACGCCGCCGATGGCGCCGTTGTTGCCGCCCAGCGCCAGCGTGCCGGCGCCCAGCTTGGTGATGCGGCCGGAGCCGGTCAGCGCCTGGTTCAGGGTGAACGTGTTGCCCGCATCCGCGATGTCAAAGCCCGCGCCCGCGCCGATGTCGATGGCGCGGGTGGTGCCGGTGTAGCCCGTGCCGGTCACGCGCAGCGTGCCGCCGGCAAAGCCCAGCGCGCCGTTGGCCGCGCCCAGGTTGCTGTCGGCGCTGACCTGCAGCACGCCTTCGGCCACCAGCGTGCCGCCGGTGTAGGTGTTGGCGCCGCCCAGCACCAGGGTGCCCAGGTCGCGCTTTTGCAATTGGCCGGCGCCCTTGATGTCGCTGTTGACCGTGCCGGTCAAGAGCGGATCGACCCGGAAATTGTTGGTGCCGCTGGCCAGTTGCAGGCCGCCGCCGGTCAGGGTGTAGCCGTCGGTGAAGAACTGCATTCCGGTCACGGCCTGGTCGCCGGACACGGTGACCGCGCCGCCCGCCAGGCCGCCGAACACGGCGAACTGGCTGCCCCAGGCCTGGCTCAGGTTGCCGGTCTGGTCGGTCCAGTTGGTGGTGCCGGCCTGCCAGGTGCCGCTGCCGCCGGCCAGCGTGCCGTCGGCGGCCAGCTTGGCGCCGTTCCAGAACTGCACGTTGTTGCCGCCGGCCTGCACGATCAGGTTGACCTGCTGGTTCACCGCGGTCTGGATCTGCAGGTTGGCCGGCAGGGTGCCCGGGGGCAGGGTGCCCAGCGCCAGGCCGTTGTTGGTCAGCGTGCCGGTGTAGCCCAGCAGGCGATACACGCCCACGCCGAAGCCGCCCTTGTCGGTGACGTTCAGGTCGCCGGCCAGCGTGACGTTGCCGGTGACCTGCACCAGCGCCTGTGGGGTCGGAGCGCCCAGCGACACGTTGAACTGCGAGCCCGTGTTCATCGCCAGGCCGCCCAGCGTCAGGGTCTGGCCGGTGGTGGCCGACAGCGCGCCGCCGGTCGCGATATTGGCCGTGCCGGCCACGCTGCCGCTGCCGGCCAGCGTGGCGCCCGCGCCGACGTTGACCTGCGAACTGGCCAGCGATCCGTTCACGTTCAGCGATCCGCCGCCCACGTTGAAGGCGCCGGTCTGGGTGTTGGCGCCGGTGAGCGTCAACGCGCCGGTGCCGTTCTTGACGATGTTGCCCGCGCCGGCCAGGACACCGCCAAAGGTCGAATCGGCGTTGTTCAGCCCCATCTGCAGGGTGGCGTTGGCGCCCAGCGCCACGTTGCCCGCGCCGCTGAGCGAGCCGAAGGTTTCGCTGTCGGTCAGCTTCAGGGTCGTGCCGGCCGCCAGGTTCACGGCCAGGTTGTCGGCCAGGGCCTGTCCGCCCTGGGTTTCCACGGTGCCGGACAGCAGGTTCAGACCGCCCGTGAAGGTGTTGGCGCCATTGAGCAGCAGGGTGGTGTTGTTGGCGAGCACGTCCACGCTGCCCGTGCCGCTGATGCTGCCGCTGTAGGTGGCGTTGGCGCCCTGGGCCAGCACCAGCTTGCTGTTGTTGAGCACGCTGGCGCCCAGGCTGCCCGTGCCGGCCTGCAGCACGCCCGCGTTGATGGTGGTGCTGCCGAAGTTGTTGGCGCCGGTCAGCGTCAGGGTGCCGGTGCCGTTCTTGATCAGCCCGCCTGCGCCATTGATGGCGCCGTACAGGCCGATGTTGTTGGCGCTCTCCACCGTCAGGTTGGCGTTCAGGGCAATGTTGTTGACGAAGTTGCGGTTGGCGTTGCTTTGCAGCGTGGCGTTGCCGCCGACGGTGAACAGGCCGCTGCCCAGCGCGGTATCGCTGGCGGCGACCAGCACGCCCGCATTTAGCAGGACGCCGCCCGTGTGGGTGTTGTTGCCGGACAGCGTCAGGGTGCCGCCGTCGTTCAGCGTCAGGCCGCCGGCGCCGCTCAACGCGCCGCTCAGCGTCAGCGCCTGTCCTCCGGTGGTGACGCCCAGGCCGGCGCCCAGCCGGATGTTGTTGCCCACATTGAGGTTGCCCGCGCCGGCAGCCAGCGTGGCCGCGCCTTGCACGTCCAGCAGGCCCGTGCCCAGGGACTGGGCATTGCCCAGCGTCAGGGTGCCGGCGTTCAGCAGTACGCCGCCGCTGTGCGTGTTCTGCGTGGCCAGCGTCAGGTTGGCCTGGCCGTTCTTGATCAGTTGGCCGGTGCCGGACAGCGCGCCGGCCAGCGTCAGGGCCTGGGTGCCCATTACCGACAGGCTGTTGTTCAGCAGGAACTGGTTGGCCAGGCTGACGGTCGCGCCGGCGTCCAGCGCGGTGGCGCCTTGCACGGTGGCCGTGCCGGTGCCCAGGGCGTTGTTGGCCCCTGCGACCACCGTGCCGCCGTTCAGCGTGGCGCCGCCCATCGAGTTGGTGGCGTTCAGCGTCAGGGTGCCCGTGCCGGTCTTGACCAGCGTGCCGCCCGCGCCCGACAGCGCGCCGTTCAGCGTCAGGTTGCTGGCGCCGCCCACCGTCAGCGCGTTGCTCAGCGCAAAGGTGTTGGACAACGCCACGTTGTTCGACAGGCTGGCCAGGGTGACGGCGCCGTTCACGGTCACGTTGCCCGTGCCCAGCGCGGTATTGCTGCCCACGTTGACCGTGCCGCCGCTGAGCGTGGCGCCGCCGCCGAAGGTATTGGCGCCGGTCAGCGTCAAGGCACCCGCGCCGCTCTTGACCAGCGTGCCGGTCGCGCCGCTCAGGGTGCCGTTCAGGGTCAGGTCGTTGGCGCCGTTCAGCGTCAGCGCGTTGTTCAGGACGATGGCGTTCTGCAGCGCCACGGCGCTGGACGAGGCCAGCGTAGCCGCGCCATTCACCGTCAACGCGCCATTGCCCAGCGCGTTGTTGTTGCCCACGATCAGGCCGCCGGCGCTGATCTGCGTGGCAGCGTGGGTATTGGCGCCGTTCAGGGTCAGGATGCCCGCGCCGGACTTGGACAGCGTGCCAGCGCCCGACAGCACGCCGCCCAGCGTCAGCGAAGCGCTGTTGCCCAAGGCCAGGTTGGCGTTCAGCGTGATGTTGTTGGCCAGGTTGGTGGCCGCGCCGGCCTGCAGCGTGGCGGCCCCGTAGACCACCAGGTCGCCCAGGCCAAGCGCCGTGTTGGTGCCCAGGGCCAGCGAACCGCCGCCCAGCCGCACGCCGCCGGTATGCGCATTTGCGCCGTTCAGCGTCAGCGTGCCGGCGCCGGATTTGTCGATAAGACCGGCGCCGCTGATCGTGCCGCCCAGCGTCAGGCCGTTGGCGCCTTGCACCGACAGGCCGCCCGCGCCCAGCGACACGGCGTTGTTCACGGTCAGGCTGCTGGCGGTGCTGAGCGCGCCGCCATTGGCGGTCAGCGTGCCCGAGCCGAAGGCCGCGCCATTGTCGATGTTGACCAGGCCGCCGTTCAACGACGCCTGTGCGCTGACGAGCGCGCCGTTGACGGTCCAGGTGCCGCTGTTGATGACCAGGTTGTTGAAGTTGATGTAGGTGGCCGAGCTGGCGGTGCCCGTGCCGGTGGTACCGCTGGCGCCCGGGTTTTGCAGCACCAGTGTGTTGTTGCCCCCCTGGCCGCCGTCGACCACGCCCAGCGTCGAGAAGTTGAGCGCGATGCTGGCGTCCAGGCCGCCCAGCCCGACGCTCACGCCCAGGTCGACGGCGCCGCCGTTGGTGACGCTGGACCCCGTGACGGCGGTGAACGTGTTGGTGCTGTTCACCCCCATGTTGACGCCGCCGTTGATCGTGCCGGCGTTGATGAAGGTGTTGCCGGTGGCGGACCGGCCCAGGCCGACGCGGCCGTTGATGACGCCGCCGGCGGCATTGGTGACGGAAATGGGGGCGCCGCCGTAGGCCGCGATGGCGGGGGTGCTGTAGATCGCGGTCGGGCCGCTCAGCAGGCCGGGGCGGATGCCTATGGTGCCGGTATTGTTGACGGTGATGCTGCCGTTCGCATCGCCTTGCAGGACCAGCGAGGCGCCGTTGAGCGTGGACAACAATGGCAGGCCCAGCACGGACAGGCCCGTACCCAGCAGCGTGCCGCTGTTGGTGACCGAGACCGTGCCGCTGTTGGTCAGGCTGCCCATCGCTGCGCCGGTGGCGCCCAGGCTGACAAGAGCGCCCAGGCCGAGGCCGGGATCGACGGTGCCCTGGTTGGTCAGGCTGGTGTTGCGGCCGGTGAGGGTGATGGACGGGCCTACCAAGGCGGACGAGGACTGGCCCGAACTGGTCACCAGCACCGACGCACCATTGACGTTGCTGTTGACGGTGTTGGTATGCGGTGGCAGCAGGGTCACCGCGTCATTGCACAGGATCGATGTACCGCTGGTGGTGCAGGCCAGCGCTGCGGGCACGGGCGCCATCAGCAGAATCAGGACGCGCCAGATGTAGTTGAGGGGAATTTGGGTATTGCCGTGCCGGCGGCCAGGGTTCATCTCAGCTCCAAAGTCAGAAAGAGCTTTTCCCCGCCTGGCCATCGATCATCCGGAGCCGGAAAAAAGCGATTGCTGCAAATCAGGAAGCGCGCACGGCACCGTATGTTTTTTATGTCTGCCGTTTAAACCTGGAGTCAGTTTGAAAGGAACGTGGCGGCATATCCATCAAGAGTTTTGCGTAAATAGTAATTAGTAGTTTCTCGTATGACAGCAATTCTCTCACATTGCAACGTTCAAATAGATACTAAAGTTACTATCAGATATATATTTTAAGCAACAGTGCGAAAGGAATGGGTGCGAGGTGTTTTTACAGGGGTTCGGAAAATATTTTATAGTGGAATTTGCTTTAAGAAATATATATAAGCTATTGATAAAATTGACAAAAAATTAATTCATCAATGCTATTCAAACGATGTTTTGGGATGATAAGAATTATCGTTTGAATGATTTTGTGGCGAGCAGGAATGATTTTTGCTGATTAATTATTGGCGAGTAGGGCGGTGGGCAATGAAAAGCCCTTAAATATGCGAATAATCGTCGCGATATTGGGGTCGGATGTGGATCGGGCCGACAGGCGCAATAAATCGACAGCAATGCAACTATTGCATCGCAACATGAAAGCAGCCGTAAATACCCCGACAGCATGCCGCCATTTATTCCGTGACGCCGTTTGGCGACAGCCAGCGCAGCACGAAACGTGCGCCGCCCAAGGGGCTGTCGTGGACCTCGATGGTGCCCTTGTGGCTGGCCGCCACCCGCTTGACGATGGCCAGCCCCAGCCCGGCACCGCCCGTGCCGCGGTCGCGGCTTTCGTCCAGGCGTACGAAGGGATCGAAGATGCGTTCGCGGTCGGCCGGGGCAATGCCGGGGCCGTCGTCGTCCACGATCAGTTCGAAGCCGCCCGCGGGGCAGGCCGTCAGCGAAATGTCGATGCGCCCCTTGGCATAGCGCACGGCGTTCTGCACCAGGTTGAGCAGCGCCCGGCTCATGTAGCGCGGGTGCAGCTGCACATGGGCGGGCAGGCCCTCGTCGCGCACGTGGCAGCGCACGCCGCGCGAGTCGGCCTGGTGCGCCACCTGGGCCAGCGCTTCGCCGAGCCAGTCGCGCACGTCCACGGTTTCCTGCTTGACGATGTCGTCGGCGGGGCGTTCCAGGCGGGCGTACACGAGCAGTTCTTCCACCATCGCTTCCAGTTCCGAGATATCGGTGCGCATGTCGTGCAGGATCTGCTCGCGTTTGGCCTGGAATTTTTCCTGGCCCAGCATGTCGACCTCGAACGACAGGCGGGCCAGCGGGGTGCGCAATTCGTGTGAGACGGCGTTGGTCAGGCTGCGCTGGTTTTCGACCAGCGCGGCGATGCGCTCGGCCATCTGGTTGAAGCTTTCGCCCACGTGCCGGATACCGGAAAAATGCGATAGCCGCGCCCGCACGCCCAGGTCGCCCTGGCCCATGCGCAGCGTGGCGTTGCGCAGCGAGTCCAGGTCGCGCCATACCGGCAGCGCCCAGAGCAGCAGCAGGACGGCCCCGATGACCATGCTCAGCGCCAGCCAGGCCGTCCAGGTGATCCATTTTTCCAGCGTGGGTTCGCCCGGCAGGCGCATTTCCAGCCATTGCCGCGGCTCGCCGGGCAAGGGCGCCAGGTAGGTGTTGTATTCGTCGCGCATGATGAAGCCGCGCGTGGCCAGGTCCCGCTTTTCCTGTTCGGTGGCTTCGATGCGTTCGGGCGTGACCAGCTTCAGTTCCAGCCCGTAGTGGGGCCGCAGGGTGTCGCGGATGAAGGCGGCGCGCGATTCCGGCTCGATGGGGTCCAGGTCCTTGTGCAGGGCGTACATCTGGCCGCGCACGGCCTGGTAGGAAAGATCCGCGCTGACCGAGTCCAGCAGGTACCCCAGGCTGCGGTTCACCAGCTGCGATGCAGCGATGTAGGCAATGGCGGCGACCACGAAGATGCGGATCGTGAACTTGAGCATGGTGTGTGAGACTCCTGTGGGCACCGTGGCGGCACAACAGCCGTCCGGGCGCCTGGCCCGATGCCTCGGGCTGCGCAATGCTACCGGGCGGCGGCAGGGTAATCCGCCCGGATTTGTGTGGGATTTGTGAAGATTCATGAAGTCACTGCGCGGGCGTCACGGCCAACCCCATGGCAATGGCGGATTGAAACGGCGGCCCGGGCCGGCTATAAGCAGGGTTCAGGGGAGCCGCAATCCGGGGCTCCATCCGTGCAGAGTGTCACGATGCCGCCGCAGCCGCCTTCTCATGATGAACGCATCGCCAGCAAACCGGCGACGCACGAGGCCACGCCGGCCGAGCAGGGGTCCTGTATCGAGGTCTTCCTGGCGTTCCTGCGGCTGGGCCTGACCGCCTTTGGCGGGCCGGTCGCCCACCTGGCGTATTTCCGCGAAGAATTCGTCGACCGGCGCCGCTGGCTGGACGACTACGCGTTTTCCGACCTGGTGGCGCTTTGCCAGTTCCTGCCCGGGCCGGCCAGTAGCCAGGTGGGCATGGCGCTGGGACTGAAGCGGGCGGGTTGGCCGGGCATGCTGGCGGCCTGGGTGGCGTTCACGCTGCCGTCGGCGCTGGCCATGGTGCTGCTGGGCCTGGGAGTGGCGCAGTTGGGCGGCGCGCCGGGCCTGGCAGTGGTGCATGGCCTGAAGGTGGCGGCGGTGGCCGTCGTTGCGCAGGCGGTATGGGGCATGGGCCGTTCGCTCTGTCCGGACCGGCCGCGCGCCGGCCTGGCGATGGCCGCGGCGCTGATGGCGGTGTTCGTGCCGACCACGTTGGGGCAACTGGGCGCGATTGCGCTGGGCGCGATTGCGGGGGGAGCGCTGTTGCAGGTGCCGCCGCGGCCGATCCTGGCCAACCGCGCGCAGGGTGTGTCGCGGCGGACGGGGTATCTGTGCCTGGCCGTGTTCGTGGCGCTGCTGGGGCTCTTGCCGCTGTGGGCCGTGTGGTCGGGGATGCCGTTGGCCGCACAGGTGGCCGGCTTTTACCGGGCCGGTGCGCTGGTGTTCGGCGGCGGCCACGTCGTGCTGCCGCTGCTGGACACGGCGGCGGTGGGCGGGGGCATGGTGTCCAGTGCCGATTTCCTGGCGGGCTATGGCGTGGCGCAGGCCATGCCGGGGCCCTTGTTCACGTTCGCGGCGTTCCTGGGCGCGGCATCGTCGGGGCCGTTGTCCGGCTGGGCGGGCGGGGCGCTCTTGCTGGTGACGATATTCCTGCCCGGGGCACTGATCCTGGCGGCCGCGTTGCCGTTCTGGGAAAGCCTGCGGCGCCGGCCGGGGGTGCGCAACATGGTGGCGGGCGTCAATGCCGCGGTGGTGGGCATCCTGTTGGCGGCGCTGTACGACCCTGTCTGGACGGGCGCCATCCTGACCAAGGCCGACTTCGGCCTGGCCCTGGCGTTGTTCGGCCTGCTGGTCTACGCGCGCTGGTCGCCCGTGTGGGTGGTGCTGGCAGCCGCGGCAGGCGGCTGGGCACTGGCCTGGCTGGCGTAGCGGCAAGCGCCGGTCTTCAGCCGCGCCATTGCGGCGCGCGCTTCTGCAGGAAAGCATCGATGCCTTCGGCCGCGTCTTCTTCCATCATGTTGCGCGCCATGACCTCGGCGGCATAGTCGTAGGCCTCGGCCTGCGGCATCTGGCGCTGGGCGTAGAACATGCGCTTGCCGTAACGGATGGCGCTGGGGCTCTTGGCGGCGATGACCTCGGCCAGGGCCTGCACGCGCGCATCCAGTTCGGCCTCGGGCGCCACGTCGTTCAGCAGGCCCCAATCCTGCGCCTGGGCAGCGTCGATGAAGCGCGCGGTGACCAGCATCTCGAAGGCGCGCTTGGTCGACACGTTGCGGCTGAGCGCCACGGCGGGCGTGGAACAGAACAGCCCCGCGTTGATGCCGGACACGGCAAAGGTGGCGCTGTCGGCGGCCACGGCCAGGTCGCAGCTGGCCACCAGCTGGCAGCCCGCGGCGGTGGCGATGCCCCGCACCTTGGCAATGACCGGCACCGGCAGCGCTTGCAGGCCCTGCATCACGCGGCTGCATTGGCGAAACAGCGCCAGGTAGTAGTCGAACGACGGCTGGCTGCGCATTTCGCGCAGGTCGTGGCCGGCGCAGAAGGCGCGGCCGGCCGATTCGAGCACCACGCAGCGCAGCGTGGTGTCGCGTGCCAGGGCATCGATTTCCACGCGCAACGCCGCCAGCAATGCCTCGGACAGCGCATTGAATTGCGCCGGCCGATTCAGCCGCAAGGTGGCGATGCCGGCGTGCGTCGTGCGCAGCAGCAGCGGGGCGGGGGCGTCGGGGCGGGTCGGGGAATCGGGGGCCATGATGTCTCCAGGAAGCGGGCGGTGCCTGTGATCGGCGCCTGCCATCGTTGCCTGCCATAGTAGGCCAGTTGCGGTCGCCGTTCGCAGGCCCGCCGCAGTTGCCGAGCCCCTGGGTCCGTCAACGCGGCAAGATGCCTGGGCCCTGGCTGCCGATCGCGTCCGGCAGGCCGCTGGCCGTCCGGATGGCCTGGATCAGGCGGCTGAGCGCGGGCGCCAGCTGCCGCCGGCTGGGGTAGTACATGACGAGCGGCGCGCCGGCGGGTGCCCAGTCGTCCAGCACGCGGCGCAGGCGGCCGGCGCGCAAGTGCGGTTCGGCGTAGCGTTCCAGGCAATAGGCCAGGCCCAGCCCGTCCAGCGCGGCGTCCACCGCCATGTCGGTGTCGTTCACGATGAGGGCGCCCGGCACGTCGACTTCGCAGGCGCGTGCGCCCTGGCCCAATTCCCAGCGGTACAGCGTCTGGTCGCCCAGACGCAAGCGGATACAGGCGTGGCGCAGCAGGTCGTCGGGCGTCCTGGGCGTGCCGTGGCGGCCCAGATAGGCGGGCGTGGCCACCACTACCCACTTGAGCGGCGGTGTCAGCGGCATGCAGACCATGTCCTGCGGCACCGTGTCGCCAAAGCGGATGCCGGCGTCAAAGCCCGCCTTGACGATATCGACCATATTGTTGTCGACCACCACCTCGATCTTCACGCCCGGGCAGTCGTGCAGATAGCGTGCCAGCACGGGGCTGAGCAGCAGCCGCGCGGCGTCACGCGGTACGTTGATGCGCAGGCCGCCCAGTGGGCCGGCGCGGTATTGGGCCAGCTCGGACAGGGCCTCGCCGATTTCGCCGAAGCTCTGGTCCAGTTGCGCGGCCAGCTTGCGGCCGGCCTCGGTGGGGGCGACCGACCGGGTGGTGCGGTTGAGCAGCTTGACGCCCAGGCGGCCTTCCAGGTTGCGCAGGGCATGGCTGAGGGCCGAGGTGGACACGCCCAGTTCGCTGGCCGCCAGGCGGAAGCTGCCGCGGCGGCAGATGGCCGCGAAGGCGCTGAGATCGGCCAGGTCGTGGCGGCTGTAGGAGGGCATGGGGGGCAGCGGCGATTGAATAGATCGTTGAATTTGAATCAATAATACCTGACCTACACTCATCAAACTTTTGTGTAGGAGTACCGAGCAATGCGGGTCGAGACCATGCGTATTGAAGGAATCCCCACGCCTGTGTCCAGGATCGGCCTGGGCACGTGGGCGATTGGCGGCTGGATGTGGGGCGGCGCGGACGATGCCGCGTCCGTGGCGACGCTGCGCGGCGCGATCGAGCGCGGCATCAACCTGATCGACACCGCGCCGGTGTACGGCTTTGGCCACGCCGAGGAAATGGTCGGGCAGGCCTTGCAGGGCATTCGCGACCAGGCCGTGATCGCCACCAAGGCGGGCCTGGAATGGGCAGGCGAGGGCGTGCGGCGCAATTCCAGTCCGGCGCGCATCCGCCGCGAGGTGGAAGATTCGCTGCGCCGCCTGCGCACCGACCGCATCGACCTGTACCAGATCCACTGGCCCGATCCGCGGGTGCCGATCGAAGACACCGCGCGCACGCTGCAGGATCTGCAGCGCGAAGGCAAGATCCTGGCGGTGGGCGTCAGCAATTATTCGCCCGGGCAGATGGACCAGTTTCGCGCCGTGCTGCCGCTGGCGTCGGTACAACCGCCGTACAACCTGTTCGAACGCGCCATCGAAGCCGACGTGCTGCCGTATGCCCGCGAGCATCAGCTGGCGGTGCTGGCCTACGGCGCGCTGTGCCGCGGCCTGCTGTCGGGCCGCATGACGGTGGATACGACGTTTGGCGCCGACGACCTGCGGTCGAACGACCCGAAGTTCCGTCGGCCGCGGTTTGACCAGTACGTGCGCGCCACCAAGGAGCTGGAGGCGTTTGCGCGCATCCGCCACGACAAGTCGGTGCTGGCGCTGGCGATACGCTGGGTGCTGGACAGCGGCCCGACCATCGCGTTGTGGGGCGCGCGCCGGCCGGACCAGTTGAACGGCGTGGACGATGCGTTCGGCTGGCACTTGACCGACACCGAGATGGCCGAGATCGACGAGCTGCTGGACAAGAACATCCAGGACCCCGTCGGGCCGGAGTTCATGGCGCCGCGGGCGCGCGACTGAGGGCGCGCAGGGGCCGTCGATGCGGGCGGCGTGCAGGCAGGCGTGCAGGCAGGCGGTTGGCGCAAGGCTGGCCGCGTTGCGATTGGCCCCTTGTCACGCCATCAGCGCGGCCAATGATTCGCGCAGCCAGCGCAGCCCGGCGTCGCCGTCGGCGCGCTCGTGCCAGATCATCTCGAAGCCCAGCGGGTCGATCGCAAAGGGCACCGGCTGTACCGCCAGCCCGGGCGGCACGGGCACGACCGTGCGCCGCGCCACCGTCAACACCAGGTCGGTACCCGCCAGCACGGCGGGCGCCGCCGTCCAGTGGGGCAACCGCAGCGCCACGCGGCGCGCGCGGCCCAGGCGGGCCAGGGCTGCATCCACTTCCCCCGAGCGCTGGTCCTGGCTGGCGGCCACCAGCACATGGGGCCGCGCCAGATAGGCATCCAGCGTCAGCGGGCCGGACGCGCTGGCCGCATCCGTGACGCAGACAAACGGCTCATCGAACAGCACGGCGCGGCGGATGTCGGCCGGGGTTTCGCCGAACACGGCCAGGGCCAGATCCAGCTGGCCGTCGGCGACGCCCGCGATCATGCCGCCGCGGCTGGTGTAGCTGATTTCCAGGTCGATGCCGGGGGCGTCCTGGCGCAGGCGGCGCACCAGCGGCGGCAGCACCACGCTGGCGCCGTAGTCGGACATGGCCAGGCGAAAGGTACGCCTGCTGGCCGCCGGCTCGAACACCGCGCCGGCCAGCAGGCGGCGCACCTGCGCCAGCACGTCGCGTAGCGGCGCTTCCAGCGCCAGGGCGTGCGGCGTGGGCCGCAGGCCGCCGCGCGTGCGGTGAAACAGCGGGTCGCCCAGCAGCGTGCGCAGGCGGGCCAGGGCATGGCTGACCGCGGGCTGGCTCATCGGCAACCGGGCGGCGGCGCGGGTCAGGTGGCGTTCGTGCAGCAGGGCGTCCAGCACCACCAGCAGGTTCAGGTCCACCGCGCGCAGGTTGGGGGCAATGCCGGATGCGGTTTCTGGATTATTCATTTGGTGCATATTCGATAGACGATTATCGAATTGGAGTTAGCGTCTGGTGAATAAGAGAATAGCGCCAATCCCTCTTGAATCGGAGTCTCGCCATGAACGGCACTTCTCTTTTCGCCATCCCCGCCGCCATCCTGGCCGGCGCCCTTGTGCCCTTCCAGGCCGGTGCGAATGCCGCGTTGGGCCGTCATCTGGGCCATCCGCTGTGGGCCACGATGGCCTCGCTGGCCATCAGCGCCATCGCGGCCATGGCGGTGATGGCGCTGATGCGCGTGCCGGCGCCCAGCTTCGCGGAAATCGGCCGCCTGCCGTGGTGGGGCTGGACGGGCGGGCTGGCCGGTGTGTTCTACATCACGGCGGCGCTGATGCTGGCCCCGCGCCTGGGCGCCGGCGCCTTCCTGGCCGCGGTCATCGCGGGCCAGATGCTGGCGGCGCTATTGCTGGATCGCTATGCGCTGGTGGGGTTTGCCGCCAACGCCTTGAACCCGGGCCGGTTGCTGGGCGCGGCGTTGATCGCGGGCGGCGCGTTGCTGATGCACCTGTCGAACGGGGCGCGCACGGCGGGGTGAGCTTCGGCTTGTCGCCTGGGGCGGCCCACGATGGCGCGGCGCGTTGCCCGCCGTCTTGGTCCTGCGGTGGCAGGCCGGCGTCAGCCCCGCGCCGGTCGGCTGGCCGCCAGACGCCGCGCGATGACGCCGGACAGGCACAGCAGCGGCCCGACGATCCCGACGCCGATCAGGCCCATGGCCGCCTGCGGGGCCACGCCGCCGTCCAGCAGCAGGGTGGCGATGACGGCGGACCCGCTCATCTGGAACAGCCCGAAGACCGCCGCGGCGGTGCCGGCGCGGTCGCCGAAGGGTTCCAGTGCCAGGCTCAGCGCCGACCCCAGCGCCAGCGAGAAACCGACCGTCAGCACCGCCACCGGCAGCATGAAGATCCACGCGGCGGCCGGCGCCCAGCGCCACGCGGCAAGATGCATCAACGCGGCCAGCAGCAACGAGGCCATGCCGACACGCAGCATGGGGTAGCGGCCGAAGCGCGCGATGAACAGGGGCGCCAGGAAGAACGCCGCGATGTTGATGGCCGCGTTGCCGCCGAACCAGGCGGAAAAGCCCAGTTCGGAATAGCCCAGCTGCTGCACCAGCACCACGGGCGCGGCCGACACGAACACCAGGATCATGGCCATGCCGGCCATGGCGTAGACCGCGAAATACAGGAAGCGGCCGCTGGAGATGATCGGCGCATAGCGCCGCAGGCTGTACAGCGGCGCGCCCGCCGGGGGCGGGGCGGCGCGCGTTTCCTCGAAGCGGTGCGCCAGCAGTGCGGCCAGCGCCAGGGCGAACAGCGCCATGAACACAAAGGTGCTGCGCCAGCCGGCATGCACGGCCAGCGCGCCGCCCAGCATCGGCGCCAGCGCGGGCACGGTGCACAGCGCGCCGTTCAGGTAGCTGTACACGCGGGCGCCGACCGCGGGGCTGAAGCAGTCGCGCACCGCGGCAAAGGCCACCAGCGACGCCGAACACGCGCCCAGGCCCTGGATCACGCGGGCGGTGTAGAACAGGTCCAGCGACGTGGCCGCCGCGCCCAGCGCGGAACCGGCCAGGTAGGCGATCGCGCCGCCCAGCGCCACCGGCCGGCGTCCGTAGCGGTCGGCCAGCGGGCCGATCAGGATCTGGCCCACGCCCACCGCGAAAATGAAGAGGGTGATGCTGGCCTGCAGTGCGCTGACGGGGTGGCCAAAGCCAACCGCCATGGCGGGCAGGGACGGCAGGTAGATGTCGATGCCCATCGGCGTGAGCGTGACCAGGCCCATCAAGAGGCCGATCAACCAGCGTTGGCCACGGGGCGATAATGCAGACTTCATGCGTAAGACTCTGGGCGCATTGCACGCCCCGGAAAACCTGCCATTATCCACGACAACGGCGTGCCCGCGCCAATGCGACTGCCCTCACCATGACATCCGCCCACGATCCCGCCCGCCCCGCGCCCCGCATCGTCATTCTCTATTGCACCCAGTGCCAGTGGCTGCTGCGCGCCGGCTGGATGGCGCAGGAATTGCTGTCGACGTTTTCCACGGACCTGGGCGAAGTGGCGCTGCAACCCGGCACGGGCGGCGTGTTCCAGATCACCTGCGACGGTGACCTGATCTGGGACCGCAAGCAGGACGGCGGCTTTCCCGAGGCCAAGGTGCTCAAGCAACGGGTGCGCGACCGGCTCGATCCCGGCCGGCCGCTGGGGCATATCGATGGACACCGGGCGGCCGATACCCCGGGGTGAGCCGATATCGCGGACCGCGCCGCCCAGGCGCCGCGACCCGGCCGCCACGCAAGAAAAAACAGCCGCCCGAAGGCGGCTGCTTTGATGCCCGCAGACGGGTCAGGCCGTCGAGCTGGAGGTTTCCAGGGCCATGCGCGCCTTGTTGCGCTGGCGCACCGCCGACACCAGCAGCAGCGCGATCAGCAGCACGCAAGCCAGCACGAAGCCCAGGCTGATCGGACGCGTCACGAAGATGGACAGCTCGCCGCGCGACAGCAGCAGGGCGCGGCGGAAATTCTCTTCCACCATCGGCCCCAGCACGAAGCCCAGCAGCAGCGGCGCCGGCTCGAAGCGCAGGCGGATCAGCGCGTAGCCCGCGGCGCCGAACAGCGTCACCATGCCCACGTCGAACAGATTGTTGTTGGTGCTGTAGACGCCGACGCAGACAAAGAACAGCGCTGCCGGAAACAGGTAGCGGAAGGGCACCGTCAACAGGCGCACCCACATGCCGATCAGCGGCAGGTTCAGCAGCAACAGCAGCACGTTGCCGACCCAGAAGCTGGCGATCAGCCCCCAGAACATGTCGGCGTGTTCGACCATCATCTGCGGTCCCGGCTGGATGCCATGGATGATCAGCGCGCCCAGCATCAGCGCCATCACCGGGTCGCCGGGGATGCCCAGGCTCATGGTGGGGATGAAGCTGGTCTGCGTCGATGCGCTGGTGGCGGCCTCGGGGCCGGCGATGCCTTCGATGGCGCCGCGGCCGAAGCGGCGCGGTTCGCGCGCCACTTTCTTTTCCACCGCGTACGAGATGAAGGACGCAATGGTCGGGCCGGTGCCCGGCAGGATGCCGAAGGCCGCGCCGATGGCGGTGCCGCGCACCAGGGCGCCGCGCGACTGCTTGATGTCGCCGGCCTCGGGACGCATGGACTTCATGCTGATCTTGCCGCTGGTGACCTTGGTGTCGCCGCCGATCTGGTTGATGTTCTTCAGGAAGTCGGCCACGCCGAACAGGCCCATCGCCAGCGCCACGATCTGCAGCCCGTCGCTCAGTTCGAGGATGCCGAAGTGAAAGCGCATGGTGCCGGTGTTGACGTCGGTGCCCACCACGCCCAGCAGCAGGCCGACGACCACCATCGCCACGCCCTTGATGGCCGATCCCTTGGCCAGCGTGGCGCCGGCCAACAGGCCCAGCATCATCATCGAGAAGTACTCGGCCGGGCCGAACTTGAAGGCCACGTCCACCAGCAGTGGCGAGAACAGGATCATTGCCAGGATGCCGACCGACGCGCCGCAGAACGACGAGAACATCAGCATGAACAGCGCCGAGCCGGCCTTGCCGTTGCGCGCCAGCGGATTGCCGTCCAGGCAGGCCACCGCGTGCGACGCCGTGCCGGGCAGGTTCAGCATGATCGAGGTGATCCCGCCGCCGTATTGCGAACCGTAGTAGATGCCGGACAGCATCACCAGCGCCGCGGTGGGCGTCATGGTGTAGGTCAAAGGCAGCAGGATCGAAATCGCGGCCAGCACGCCCATGCCCGGCAGCACGCCGATCAGGTTGCCCATGAAGACGCCGAACACGGCCCACAGCAGGTTGTCCAGCGCGAACGCGACGGAGAACCCGTGCATCAGGTTGTTGAGGATTTCCATCGATCAGCCCCAGCGAAACAGCGGAAACTGCAGCTGCAGCGCCCAGGAGAAAACGGCCACGCCCAGAATGGTCACGCCCACGGCCAGCACCGCGGCGCTGCGCAGCGTGTGCTGGCGGTCGCCCAGCGCCGAAATGAAGACCAGCGCGAACGTGGCGGGAATCAGGCCGCCGTACTTGCCGAACAGGATGAACGCCATCAGGCCGCCGATGATGCAGCCCCAGCCGCGCCATTGCGGCGCCGGGATGTCTTCGGCGTCTTCTTCCGTGGTCAGCGGCGAGTAGGCCATGCGCGCGATGATCAGGCCCAGAAGGACCAGGAGCACCCCGAGAATGGCGGGGAACAGGCCCGGCCCCATGCGTGCCAGGCTGCCCAGGGTGTAGGTGGATGCCTGCGCGATGGCCCCCAGGCCCAGCACGATCATCGTGCCCGCGGCCCAGAGCTCGCGCTTGATGGCGCTGCGTTTTGACTGCATTGGATCATTCCTCCCTTTGTTGTTGCTTTTCTTAGACCTGACTTCGGTCTGAAAAATAGCTGACAGTCCAATGAATGCGGGAGTCTAAAAACTCAAACTTCCGATCACCTTTCAGGGATGAAAAAAAATTTCAATGCAAGGCGACGAGCGCGAAACCCTTGCGGGAAATCCCTAGGGCATCGCGGCCGCAAACGCGCGTTTCGACGGCAGGGAAAGGCGACGCGCCACGCGATGGCGCGCGTCGCCGCAAGCGCTACAGGCCCAGTTCGGACAGCCCCGGATGGTCATCCGGCCGACGGCCCAGCGGCCAGTGGAACTTGCGTTCCGATGCCTTGATGGGCAGGTCGTTGATGCAGGCGTAGCGGTGGATCATCAAGCCGTCTTCGCCGAATTCCCAGTTCTCGTTGCCATACGAGCGGAACCAGTTGCCGGAATCGTCGTGCCATTCGTAGGCATAGCGCACCGCGATGCGGTTGCCGGTAAACGCCCACAGTTCCTTGATCAGGCGGTAGTCCAGTTCCTTGGCCCATTTGCGCGCCAGGAAGGCGCGCGCTTCGTCGCGGTTCTTGACGAACTCTGCGCGGTTGCGCCAGCGCGTATCCAGGCTGTAGGCCAACGCCACCTTGTCCGGGTCGCGACTGTTCCAGCCGTCTTCGGCCAGCCGGACTTTCTGGATGGCGCTGTCGTGGGTGAAGGGAGGCAGTGGGGGGCGGGGGGCGCTCGTGGAGGTCATCGCGGTTTCCTTACGGGTGGGGGGAAGGGGAAGCTGGGCCGAGCAAGGCCTGGGCCACGCGTTGCGCGCTGTCGGCAATGGCGGGATCGCGCGACACCAGGGCCACCGCGATGGCGCCGTCGATCAGCACCAGCAGTTGCCGCGCGGCCTCGTCGGGGTCGGGCAGGGCGGCGGCCGCGGTCAATTCGCGCACGTAGGCCAACAGGCGCGCCTTGTGCTCGCGCGCCACGGCCAGGATCGGGCTGGCGTCGTCGCCGATCTCGCCGGCCGCATTCAGGAAGGCGCAGCCACGAAAGCCTGGCGAGGCAAACCAGTCTCGCAACGCGTCGAACAGGGACAGCAGGCGCGCACGCGGCGTGGCCGCGGCCGAGGTGGCGTCGATGAACCACTGCATCCAGCGCTCGTCCCGCGCGCCGAGTGCGGCGGCCACCAGCGCGTCCTTGTTGGGATACAGCTGGTACACGGTCTTGCGCGCCACGCCGGAGGTCTTGACGATCTGATCCATGCCGGTGGCATGAATGCCGCCCGCATAGACCAGTTGTTCGGTGGCGCGCAACAGCCGTTGCCGCGGGTCGGGCAGGGCGGCAGAAGGGGTGGGGGAGTCAGCGGCGCGGGAGGTCATGGAGAATGATCGTTCTATCGGTGTGAAGAGATAGTAGAACGATCATTCTCCGGCGTCAATGACCCGATGGTCAGATGTATCAAGCCATTATTTTCTGGCTTTTTCTTTTAATTTTAGGTAAACTACTTTTATCTCGTCGTTGAGTTCTCGTCATTGCGTCATGATCATAAAGTCATGGCCATTGCGCCAGGGCATGAACCCCGCAGCACCCATGCCCATACGTCATTTCTACAACAAGCCACCAACGACAACGAGATCCCTCCCAGGGCCACGCCCTGGCGCCCGTTCCTGATGCACCCCCTCTGCATAACCTTCGCATCCCGGGCGCGCTCGATACCCGTGTTGTGTGCCTGCGCAGGGCAGGCCGACACCGCAAACAGGAGTACGCACATGTCCCAACTGATCAGCAAGAAATCGCGCATCGAGATTCCGCCGCTGAACTGGAAGGCGCCTGACACGCGTCCGGACCCTGAAGTCATTCCTCGTCCGGCCGATACCGAGCCATCCGAAGACAAGCACGCCGCTCACGCGCCCGCCTGATCCCGCCGTACCCCACCCACTGACCGCCGCCCGCAGCCTCTGCCGGCGGCGGTTTTCATTCAGGCCACTTCGCCGGGCACCACTCGGTTCTTGCCGCCCATCTTGGCCCGATAGAGCAGTTCGTCCGCATGCCGGAACAGCGTGTCGGCGGCGCCCGCGTTGCGCCACGACACGTACGCCACGCCAAAGCTGGCGGTCAGGGCGAAGACGGTGCCGTTCTCGGCAGGCACGCGGGCCTGGGCGATACGCATCCGCATGCGTTCGGCCGCCTGCACCGCCTGGTCGGCCGTGCCGGTATGGCAGAGCACCGCGAATTCCTCGCCGCCCACCCGGGCCACCACGTCCGCCTGGCGCCAGGTCTGGCGGCACAGATCGGCCACGGCCTTCAAGGCCTGGTCACCGCTGGCATGGCCGTAGGTATCGTTGATGCCCTTGAAATCGTCGATGTCGAACAGGATGAAGGCCAGCACCGCGTCCGAGCCGCGCCATTGCGCCAGCGCCTGCTCGAAGCGGCCTTCGAACGCGCGCCGGTTCAGCAACCCGGTCAGGAAATCGGTTTCGGCCATGACGGCCAGGTCGACGATCAGGCGGTCGCGTTCGCGTTCCAGGCGCTGGCGGGCCGAGGCGTTGTCTTCCAGCACGCGCAACGCCCGGAACATGCCGTCGACCTCGCCGCGGTACTTGCCGACGGGAATGGATGCGGTCGCGGCCCCGTTGGCGATGGCGCCGATGATGCGAGTGGCCTGCACGAACGGCCGGATCACGCGACGCCGGAACTGCCCCAGTGACAGCAGCAAGGCCGCGGCCAGCATGGCGGCCGCCACGAGCGTGACGATCAGCAGCCGGATCGCATCGCGGCGGTGCAGGCGCATGCTGTCTTCGATGCTGTCCAGCATCTGGTCGCGAAACTGCGTGATGGATGCCATCAGCGGCACGTAGGTGCTGGCCAGGTCACCCGTGGTGATCTCGGTGCCGCCCGGTTGCAAGGCGGCCATGTCGCGAACGTCTTGCAGGTACCGCATGCCTTCGCCGAAGTACAGCCGCTGCATGTCCAGGTACGCCATCGATGCGCGCAGTTCCGGCCGGGTGGCGATGCGGGCTTGCAGCAGGGCATGCAGCTGGTCCAGGCGTCCCAGCACCCGTTCGATGCGGTACTGGTCGGCCTCGGTCAGTTGCCGCCGCTTGGCCAGCGCGGGCGTGAAGGTGGACCCGAGCAGGCCGGCCTGTTCGCGCAGGTCGCTGGCAAGCAGCGCCAGGCTGAGCAGGCCGGGCGCATCGGCCTCGTTCTTCATGACCACGGCCACGCTGTCGGCCATGGCGGCCTGCAGTTCGGGCACCAGCGCCACCATGCCATTGACCGCCGTCAGCACGCTGTAGCCGGATACGGTGTCGCGCGGCGCGGCGATCAGCGCGTCGGCCTGGGTGCGGGCCTGGATCAGCGCGTAGCGGATGCGTTGGAGGTTGGTGAATGCCTTGGCGCTATCGGGATGGAGAGGCGCGCGATGCAGGGCCAGCAGCTCGGCGATGCAGGTATCGCTGCGATCGCGGGCCGCCTGCAGCGCATCAAGCAGCGGCGCGGGCACGGGATAGGGGGAGCCCAGCGCCGCATTCATGGGGCCGCGTTCGGCCGAAACCCTTTCCATGGCGATGACGGTGGCCCGTACGACGCTGAACGCGCGCAGCGCCTCGCCGGTGGAGACATAGGCGTGGCGACTCTGGAGCAGCAGTATCCCGGTCAAGACCGACATCGGCAGCACGACCCCGGCCGCCAGGATCAGAAAATAGCGTTCAAGGGACTTGATCGAAAATCGACTGCGCAACATATACGGGGGGGCCGGCCTGATGCGATGTTTCTGTGCGCGCAGGATACTGTAAATGCCGGGTCGGCAGGCCTGACTCGGTCGGACATTTGCGGGGGTTTCCGGCCGGTGCGCAACACTATGTCAATCGAATACAAGCCGTTGCGCAAGGAAGGGCAATCAATGCGAATCATTGCCTGGCGACCGATTGCACGCCTGCCCGAAGGGGGCTCATGCCAGGCGCCTTGTCGTGCTGGCAGGCCCTAGGGCCGCTCCAGGATTCGCGGGCCGGGGCCGTCGCGGCCCAGCACGTCGTCGGGATTGCGCAGCGGACAGTCCTGCAGCGACAGGCAGCCGCAGCCGATGCAGCTGTCCAGTTCGTCGCGCAGCCGCGTCAGCTTGCGGATGCGTTCGTCCAGATTTTCGCGCCATTGCGATGACAGCGCTTTCCATTGCGCGGGCGTGAGCTTGTTGCCATCTTGCGGAAAGCGCGCCATGGCTTCGCGGATTTCCTCCAGCGGAATGCCGGTGCGCTGCGCCACCTTGATGATGGCGATGTAGCGCAGCACGATGACCGGGTAGCGCCGCTGGTTGCCGCCGCTGCGCGAGCTCTGGATCAGGCCCTTGGATTCGTAGAAGTGCAGGGTGGACACCGGTACCCCGCTGCGCCGGGCCACTTCGCCCACCGTCATGAGGCGCGTGCTGTCGTTCGGCTTGTCGCCCGCCATGGATATTGACCTCAAGTTAGCTTGAGGTCTTATAGTCCGTCGCGCCGCATTTGGCAACCCAGCCCCGCCGCGTGGCCCGTCGGGCCGCGGCCCTCCAGGAACAGGACGCATGCAGACCCCGCCGTTCATCGCGCAATTTATCGATCCCCTTCTTCAAAGCGACGGACTCTGGTTCATCGCCCGGCTCTGCCTCGCGGTGGTGTTCATTGCGTCGGGCGCGGCCAAGGTGCTCGATTTTCGTGGCGGCGTCGCCGAAATGCGCGACGCCGGGCTGAAACCGGCCGTCCTGGTCAATATCCTGGTGGCCGCGTTGATGCTCGGCGGTTCCGTGCTGATCCTGGCCGACCGCGCACTGTGGCTGGCGGCCGCGGCGCTGGGCGTGTTCCTGCTGCTCACGAGCGTGATCGTGCATGCCTTCTGGCGGCTGCCGCCGCCGCAGGCCAAGCTGGCGCTGTTCTTTGCGCTGGAGCACGTGTCGGTGGTGGGCGGCCTGATCGCGGCCGCCATCGCCAGCCACTTCAGGGCGTTGACCGGCCACTAGGTGGCCGCGGCAGGCAACGACGCCTGGCCCGGGGCCGCAAGCGGTCGCCCGGCCAGGCGTGGCCGCCGTCTCTCAGGCCGTGCCGTGCAGCACCACCCGGTTGCGACCTTGCTGCTTGGCGGCATACAGGGCGGCGTCGGCCGCATGGAAGGCCTGGGCCACGTCCGGCCCGGCGGCCGGCCATTGGGCCACGCCGGCCGACACGGTGATGTGGCCGACCTGGCTGATGTCGCGTCCTTCGATACGGCCGCGCAGGCGCTCGGCCACGATCGCGGCCTCGGTGGGGGCGACCCCGGGCAGCAGGATCAGGAATTCCTCGCCGCCATTGCGGCACAGAATGTCGCTGGGCCGGGAACAGTCCCGCATCAATTGCGCCACGCCCTGGATCACCTGGTCGCCGATCGTGTGGCCGTACGTGTCGTTGACCCGCTTGAAGTGGTCGATGTCCAGCGCCACCACCGAGAATGGCGTGGCCGAGGCCTGCAGGTGTTCCACGGCATCCTGCGTGCCGCGGCGGTTGCGCAGGCCGGTCAGCGGGTCGGTGATGGTGGCCAGGTTCAGCCTGCCGATCTTCTCCTGCAGGCTGGTGAAGCTCCAGATCACCGCCCGTTTCAGGCGCTCGGCCTCGAAGTACCAGGCTTTCACCGATTTCACCCGCTGCATGGCGACGGCGACGTCGTGGTGTTCGACGTTGGTGGCCAGTTGCGACAGCGGCAGCGAGATCTGCCGCGCACACCACCAGATCGCCAGCAGGAACACGATCGCCAGCGGCGCGGCGTAGCCCACCAGGGCCCAGACGAGATCGCGGATCGGTTCGAGCGTGGCCTCGGCGGGCCGCTGCGCCACCACGCCCCAGCCGCTGGCGGGCACCGGCGCATAGCCGGCCAGCATGTCCACGCCTTTCGAGTTCACGACGCGCCGGGCCCCGGCCTGGCCCGCCACCACGGCATCGATCACCGCATTGCCGGCAATGCGCTCGCCCACCCGGTGCGGATCGGTGTGGTAGATCAGGCGGCCGTCGGCGTCCACCACATACAGGTAGGAGCCGTCCGTGTAATGGTGCTTGCCCAGCAGGTCCTGCAGGGCGCTGTCCTTGCGCAGGTGCAGGGTGCCGGCCAGGTAACCCAGGTAACGGCCGTCGGCCGAGAACACCGGATGCGACAGGTTGATCAGCAGGTTGCCGGCGATGGACACGTAGGGTTTGCTGATCAGCGGTTGGCGCGCGGCCAGTGCGGCCCGGCTGCCAGGGCTGTCGACCCGGGTGCCCAGGAAGTTGCGGAAGTTCTGGGTCGTGGCCACGATCAGGCCATCGGCGTCCACCACGCCCACCGAGTTGAAGTTGTCGGTCTGCTCCTGCACGCGCCGCACCTCGGCGGCCAGTTGATCGGGCGCGTCCATGTGCTCGGCGATCTGGTGGGCGCTGTAGCTCAGCTGGCGCTGCGCCGCTTTCAGGAAGTAGCTGGCGCTTTCGGCCAGCTTGGCCGCGTAGACGCGGTTTGATTCCAGCGTGTTGGCAATGAGCTGCTCGCGTTGCAGGCGGTAGCTGGCATACAGGGCGTTGGCAGTGCCGGCAAGCGCGCTGAACACCGTAAGCGCGAGCACCAGGCCGCGCAGATTGATTCGCAGGGGGAACACAGCAGGCTCGGACCTCGGGACGGGCGCGGCGACTGCGCCGGGCAGGCGCCATTGTATGCAAGCGGCCGACTGCGCCAATCGGCAGGCCAGCCGGTGCGCGTTGGCGCTATTCGCCCTTGACGTCGGGATCGCTATCCAGTAAGCGAGCCGCGCGCGAGCGCGGCGCGGCGCCGGCGCGGAAATACCCCATGACGGTGGCCACGCTGGCATGGCCGGTCATGGCCATGGTGTCGCCCAGCGGCACGTTCTGGCGGCCCGCTTCGGTGACGTAGCCCGAGCGCAGGCTGTGGGCCGAGAAGTCGCCTTCGATGCCCGCCAGGCGGCAGCGTTCCTGGACGATGGCGCGCACCGCGGCGGCGGCCAGGGGTTCGCCGACGACGTCGCCGCGGCGGATGCGCCGAAACAGCGCGCCTTCGCGGATGCCGCTGGCGGCCAGCCAGGCATCCAGCGCCCGGGCGGCGGCACCGGCGATGGGCTTGCGGTCTTGCGCGCGGTCGACGCCGGACTGGTTGGTCTTGGAATGGGACAGGACGTAAAGGTAGTCGTCGCCGGCGCGGCGGGTATTTTCCATCGTTGCACCGACCACCTCGGACCGCCGCCGCCCGCCGCTGGCCCAGGCGAACAGCAGCAGCGCCCGGTCGCGCAGGCCGCGCAGCGAATCGTCGCAGGTATCCAGCAAGGCTTGCAGCGGCTCGCGCGTCAGGGCGTCCTTGCGGGCCGGCGTGACGCCGCGGCGGGCATAGGCGCGGCGGGTCCTGGCCAGCAGCTCGCGCACCGCCGGGGCGTGGCAGGGGTTGGGCAGGCCACGCAGCGCATGGGCCTTGGACAGCACCGACAGGCGCTGCAGCAGGGTATTCAGGCTGGGCGGGCCCGGACGCGCCTTGGCCTTCAGGCGCACCAGTTCCTGGTCCAGGGCGGGCGGCAGTTCCCATTGCAGGCCCTGGCCGGTGCTGCGCTGGGCGTGGTCCACCACGAACTGGACGACGGCGGCCTCGGACAGCGGCAGGGCAAAGGGCTGCCCGTAGCGCAGGCCGAACCACGCCGACCAGTAGCGGATGGCGGCGCGGTAGCTGGCCGCCGTATTGGGCGAACTGCCCTCGCGCAGCAGCTCGCGCGCGGCGGCGTCGGCCTGGCGGTCGAGCGAGCGAGGGTCCAGCAGGGGCAGCGGGGTGGGGGCGGACGCAAGCATGTGGGGCAGGGCGGGGCGCTATCGGCAGGCAAGCGGGCGGCTGCGGGCCACCGTAGGACGAAAACTCATCAGGGATCGGAAGTTTCCTACATTTCGGCCGCGCCGCCGTTGATATTCTCAAAAGCTCTCAGGCCCCGTCCATGGCGCGGGTCTTTCCAAGGGCCCCCAAAGCGATATGCCGTTGCCAAGCAAGGCTGTCGGCCGGGGCCGACTGGCTGACCGCCGATCGGCAAGCCAAGGCTAACCCACACCGAGCTGACTCCTATGAGAATCCGTCGACCTATCATCATCATGAGTGCGCTGTTTGGCGCATCCATCGCCTCGGCCATCTGGTTCGCGGACGGCATTGTCGAAACCTGGCACCACAACCCCACGGCCAACAGCGCCATTCTAGCCATGTTCGCCGTCGGCCTGCTGTACACGCTGTACTGCGCCATCGGCCTCTGGAAAGGCCAGCGGCAATGGTCGCGGCTCGAGGCCCAGGCCGGCAGCTGGCGCGATGCGCAGCGCCTGAAAGGGGTGATGGCATTTTTCAACGGGCGTCTTGAACACGAACTGGGCAGCCCCAACGCGGGGCTGCGCGACCACGTCATCCATTCCTTCGAAGAAGTCCTGAACCTGCGTGCCCGGCTGACCGAGTACATGGCAGGGCTGCTGATCGGCCTGGGCCTGCTGGGCACCTTTCTCGGCCTGATGGCCACCATGGGCAGCATCGGCGAGGTGCTCAAGTCGCTCAACGGCAACGGCGGCGTGCAGGCCATGCTCGAAAGCCTGTCCGTGCCGCTGTCCGGCATGGCGTCGGCGTTCTCCGCATCGCTGATGGGCCTGCTGGGCTCCTTGCTGATGGGCGCCGTGGCCCAGTTCATGTCCGACGCCAACGACAACCTGGTGCAGCGCATCCGCACCTGGTCGCAACAGGTCGAAGCCAACGAAGGCGACATCAGCGACGCCTCGGCCTCCTTCCTGGAAGGCGCCTCGTCGTCCGACACGCCCCTGACCGTACGCTGGAACGGCGCCGCCGAGGCGCTGGAAGTGCTGCGGTCGATGCGCGACCAGGCCCTCGACCGCGACCGGGCCGTGCTTGAAGGCTTCTCGGTACTGTGCCTGGCGGCCAAGGAACAAAGCGCCCACCAGGCCGATATCCGCGACGCCACCCGCGAAAGCGCGCGCCAGTTGCTGGAATTGCGTACCCAGATCGGCCTGCTGACGGCGCTGGGCGAAACCCAGCTGCAGGCGCAAGGCGCCATGAAGGACGCGCTGCGCGGCATGGCGGCGGGCATGGCGCGGGCCGCCGGCTCGCTCGACGAGAACCGGGTGGCGGTCGGCGGCGCGGTGCGCGGCCTGTCGCATACGCTGGCGGCGCTGGCGCAGGCCAGCGAAGGCGCCGAGCGCAAGCTGGACGCCATCGAGCAGGCCATGGGCCGCGGCGCGGCGCAGCTGGCGCTGATGACCCAAAGCGTCATGTCCCAACAGGACGCCTCGCTGGAATTGGTGCGGCGCGTGTCGTCGCTGGCCAATCAGCACGCGGTGGCGGCCGCCGAGGCCGGCGGCGCCTCGCCCGCCGGCGAGCGCCGCGGCGCGGCCGAGCTGCGCCCCTCCCACAACCCCCAACCGGTCGAGGCCTGAACTCATGAAGACACTGCTACCGCTCGCGCTGGTCCTGCCGTTATGGCTGGGCCTGATGGCGCCGGCGCTTGGCACCGATACCGCCGAACCCGTGCCGGGCACCGATCTCGGCGCGCCGGCCTCCGCTGCCCACCCGCCCACCGGCCGGTCGATTTCCCTTGCCGAGGCCTTGGCCATGGCCCAGAGCTACTCGATGCGCCTGCAGATGGCGTCGGCCCGGGTCGACGCCGCGCAGGCGGGCATCGCCACCGCGCGTTCCGCCTACTACCCCAAGCTGCAGGCCATGGCCAAGACCGAAGACGCCATCGACCGCCGCTACGAGGGCTATCGCCGCACCAACGACGAATACGGCCAGACCCAGGTCAGCCTGCAGTACACCGCGCTGGATTTCGGCCGCCGCAAGGCGGAGCTGACCCGCAGCGAATTCAACCAGCAGGGCAGCGAACTGGCGCTGCGCCAGGAAGCGTCCGATCTGCAGTTCGATACCGTGCGGGCCTACGTCGACAGCGAACGCTACCGTCGCATGCTGATCATCGCCCACGAGCACACGGCCGAACTGCGCCGCCTGGCGACCCTGATGGAAGAGCGGGTCCGCGGCGGCCTGTCGCCGCAATCCGAGGTCATCCGCAGCCGCCTGGCGCTGACCAACGCCCAGAACCGCCTGAAGACCATCGCCAAGAATTTCGACCAGGCGCAGCAGTCGCTGCGTGCGCTCACCGGCGAAACCGTGCGCAGCGAGCCCATCGGGGTGAAGCTTGACGCCATCGAGGTGCCCGCCGACGTGCTGGCCTCGTCGATCGAAGGCAATTTCTCGCTGCAATCGCTGCGCGCCCAGCTGAGCGGCGCCGACGCCGGCGTGGATCGCGCCCGGGCCGACCGCTATCCCAAGGTCGACGTCATGGCGTCCTACAAAAAGCCGTTCCAGGACGACGTCCGCGGCCTGGGCATGAATGTGTACGCGCAGGTCTCGATGGACATCTTCGACGGCGGCCTCAAGAGCGCGCGGGTCGACGAGGCCGGCGCGGCGCAGCGCGAGGCGCGCGCCCGGTACGAGTCCACCCGCCGCGAGCTGCGCGATGCCGCCGACCGCCTGGTGTTCGACATCAACACCAGCTACGACCAATGGCGGCTCAGCGCCCTGGGCCTGACCGAAGCCGCCCGCACGCAGTCGCTGTACCTGGAGGAATTCCGCCTGGGCAGCCGCAGCCTGAACGACCTGATCTCGGCCCAGAACGACTATTTCGCGCAAGGGGTCGACAACATCGACGCCTACAGCAACTACATCCTGTCCGTGCTGGGGCTGTTCCATGTGGCCGGCCGCATGGCCGATGGCCTGGACACCCTGCGCCTGGTGACCTCGGCGTCCGGCTACGGCACCCCCTTTCAAAAGGAAACCCAATGAGTTCAAAGTCCTCGGGCCATTTCTGGCCCGCCTACGTCGACCTGATGACCGTGCTGCTGATGGTGTTCATGTTGCTGACGCTGCTGTTCCAGATGGTGGCCAGCATCGCCCGCATGCAGGAAGGCCTGAAGGTCACGACGGCCGCGTCCATGGACAAAGCCGCCGACGCGCACCAGGGCGCCCTGACGCTGACGTTCGCCAACCCCGAGGCGCCGCTGCAAGACGGGCAAAAAAAGGAGGTGCAGGCATGGCTGCACGCCAACCTGGAAGGCATCGCCACGTCGGGGCTGACCATCTCGGCCCACATTCCGGCCGAAGGCGGCGAAGTCGGCAGGCGCCTGTCGTCGCAGTTTTCCCGCACGCTGGAAATCAAGCGCATTGCCGCCGAGCTGCAGGTCGACGAGCACAAGCTGTTCATCGTCAACCAGCTTGATGGCGCACTGGAAGTCGCGGGCCGGATCCAGCTGTATCTGGGGCGCCAGCCATGACCGCACCGTCCATCCCGACGCCAGCCCGCCCGGACGACGCGCCGGCGGCGCACGTCTGGCGCGCGCGGGCAGGGCGGCTGGGCCGCCGCCTGGCGTCGTGGCGGCCGCGTACGGTCACCGGCTACGTCGCATTGGGCCTGCTGGTGTTTCTGGCGTGGTCCGCGGCGTTTCCGCTGGATGTCTACGTGCGGGGCAATGGCGTCGTGCGGGTCGAGCGCCACAATATCCTGATCCAGGCCCAGGAGGGCGGCGTCATCCGCAACATGGCGGTCAAGGAAGGCGACATGGTCACCACCGGCACGTTGCTGGCCGAGGTCGAGAACACCACGGTGGACGAGGCCTACGCCAAGAGTGCAGCCACCCGCGCCTCGCTGCTGGCCAAGGAATACCGCCTGCAGCGCGAGATTGCCGGCGAACCGATGCCGGTTGCCGCGCCCGCCGATTTCGCCGCGGCCAGCGCGGCCGACACCTCGGCCGGGGCGCTGGCCGAGGCCTATGCGGGCGAACTCGAAACCTACCGCCTGCGTCAGTCGGCGCAGGGACAATCGGAATCGGTGCTGGCGGCGCAGATGTCGCAGCGCGAAGCCGAAGCCCAGGAACTCAAGAGCCAGGCGACCGACCTGCAGAAAGAGGCCGCCCTGCAAGAGCGGCAGGTGCGCATGATCGAACCGATGGTCAAGTCCGGCGCGGCCGCCGAAGGCGTGCTGCTGCAAAAACGGGCCGACCTGCAACGTATCCGTTCGTCGCTGAATCAGGCGCGTGCGCGCCTGCCGCGGGTCGAAGCCGAGAAAAAAGAGGCGCAATCGCGCCTGGGCCAGGTGCGGGCCGACTTCCTGTCCCATGCGCGCCAGGAACTGAACGAGGCGCAGATGCAGCTGTCGCGCATCGGGGCCGAAGCCCATGCCAATACCGGACGCAAGGAGGCCGCCCGCATCCTGTCCCCGGGTGACGGCCAGGTGCATCGCGTCATTGCGCCGCACGAAGGCATGGTCATCAAGCCCGGCGGCGACCTGATCGAACTGTCGCCGACCGATGTGCCGCTGGTGGCCGAGATCAAGGTCAAACCCGAAGATCGCGACCATATCTGGGTCGGCATGGACGGGCGGGTGCGCATCAGCGCATTGTCCGGCGCGGGCAGGGCGCTGCCCGCCCGTGTCACCGTCATCAGCCCCGATGCCGTCAGCGAGCCCAATGGCGACCGTCACTACATCGTGTCCCTGTCCGTGGACGCCGGCGAGCAGATGCGGCGGGTGCGCCCCGGCATGAGCGTCGAGGCCTTTCTCGAGGCCGGCCAGCGCACCGTGCTCGCCTATCTCGCCAAACCCATCTACCAGGCTGCCGAAACCGCGTTGTCCGAACCCGGCGGCCACTGATTCCTTCCCCCCCAACCTCATAGCGGAAATCCTCATGACCACTACCAATACCGCCACGTTGCCGGACCCGGGGCTTGCCCCCGTTTCCACGGTGATCTACACCCGGGCGGAAAACCAGATCAACATGGACGGCGCCACGGTGACGGTGCTGATCGACGGCGCCGACGTGGTGCTCCAGTCGCCCGACGGCAAGACCCTGATCCTGCCGCTGGCGGCCGAACTGGCCTCGTACGAGCACAATCTCTATACCCTCAAGTTTGCCGACGGCAAGGTGCTTACGTCCGACGACGTGTTGCGCCTGGGCAAGGTCGTCAACATCGACGCGGCGGCCACCGCCACCCCCGCTGCCGCCACGCCCGCCGCCGCGGCCGATGCCAAGGTGGTCGAAAAGGTGGTCGAGAAAGTCGTGGAAGAGGTCGTGGTGGTCGAGCAAGAGGCCCCGCAGGACACGGCCACCGGCCAGAACGGCGATGGCGGCCATCAGCGCACGGACGCGCTGTCGCTCACCAAGCCCACCGAGGTCCACGTGGCCGACGGCGACGTGCCCTTCCGGATGATGGCCTCGTCGGGGGCCGCGCCGGAAGATCCTGCGCAGCCTGAGCCGCCGCCCCCGCCTCCGCCGCCGCCACCGCCCCCCCCGCCGCCTCCGCCTCCGCCGCCCCCGCCGCCGCCGCCTCCCGAACCCGAGGCCCCGCTGGACCCCGGCCCGGTGGTGGATGACCGGTCGATGCGGCTGTACCAGCTGGATGCCAAGATCGACACCGCCAATCACGTCTACCGGGGCGGGGCGGCGACGCAGGGCGCGCAGACCGACCCGACGCTGGCGGTGCAGTACGGCACCAAGATGATCGACCTGTCGGCGGAAACCGCCGACTGGACGGTCTACGCCGACGACCCGGCGCGCTTTTCGCCCGACATGATGACGCGCGTCATTCACCTGATGGACGCGGCGGGCAAGGTGCACATCAGTCGCGGCCTGCCCGTGGGCTATCGCGTGGTCGAATACGGTACCGACGAGGGCCGGGCCTACGGACTCAATCCCGGCGACGTGCTGTTGCTGTATCCCAAGGGCCGCCTGGACTCGCTGGCGCTCACTTTCGAGTACCAGTCGCGCCAGGGCGGGCCGCTGCAGGAGCACCACGCCACGTTCGTCATCATGGACAACCCATACGAGATCCAGCGTGAAGACGGCTCGTTCGTGCTGGCCTCGGCGTCGGGTCCGGCCCAGGTCACGACCGGCAGCGGCAACGACACGATCCACGCCGGCTACACGCCCATCGAGATCCATGCGGGCGCGGGCGATGACCGCATCGTGGCGTCCACGGTGCGCGGCGTGTACGACGGCGGCACCGGACACGACACCGTCGACTACAGCGGCTTCGCCGACGGCATTACGGTGGATCTGCGCAATGGCGTCACCACGCTGGGCGGCAAGGCGATCCACACGCTGATCGACATCGACGCCATCGTTGGCACCCGCCATGACGACGTGCTGATCGCCGGTTCCGAAAACGCCCAGTTGTACGGCGGGGCGGGCAATGACGTGTTCTTCTCGGGCGCGGGCCAGAACCTGCTGTCCGGCGGCGAGGGCCGCGACGTGGTCGACTACAGCCAGGCCACCCGACCCGACGGCGTGCACGCCAGCCTGGCCGCCGGCCGCACGCAAGCCGGCCGCAACGGCTACGGCGGCACCGACACCTACGAAGGCATCGAAGGCCTGATCGGCTCGCGCTTCAACGACACGCTGGAGGGCGACGCGGGCGACAACACCATCTTCGCCGGCGATGGCGACGACACGGTGGTCGGCAGCGCCGGTTCCGACGTGCTGGACGGCGGTGCGGGCCGCAATACGCTGGACTACTCCAAGCTGGATGTGGCGCTGAACATCAACCTGGTCAACGGCACGGTCCAGAAGGCCGGCGGTGGCACCGACCAGGTCTCGAATTTCGTCGAGGTCGTGGGGGGCGGGGGCAACGACACCTTCCAGGCCGTCAGCGGCAGCACGCTGCGTGGGGGGCTGGGCGACGATACCTTCATCGGCACCCTGGGCTCCACCACGATCGATGGCGGCGAAGGTCGCGACCTGGTCGACTACAGCGCCCTGAACCAGGCCCTGTACATCGACCTGCAGACCGGCTTCGCCTCCACGCTCACGGCCGTCTACGTCAACGGCTCGATGGTGTTCCGGTTCAACGACGCCACGGCCTTCGGCCGCGATACGCTGACCGACATCGAGGACGTCTACGCCTCGTTCTCGGCCGGCACCAACTATCTGCTGGGCTCTGCCGCCGACAACCACATGAAAGGGGGCCGTTACGTCAACTACTTCGACGGCGGCGACGGCAACAATACCCTGGACGGCACGGCGGGCACCTCGGACTACGCGCTGTATGCCAGCAGCTCCAGCGCCATCACGGCCATCCTGAACAGCGCGGGGTCGGGCACGGTCACGCATGGCGGCTTCACCGACACGCTGACGGCTTTCGAAGGCATCTGGGGCAGCGACCACGACGACAGCCTGACCGCCGAAAATTCCCGCACGCTGCTGTTTGGCGGCAAGGGCAACGACACCCTGAAGGGCGGTACCGCCTATTACGCCTGGGGGGCCACGCAGGGTATCCAGGTGGACCTGGCCGCCGGCGTCGCGATGAACGACGGCTACGGCACGCAGGACCAGTTGATCAACGTCGACAATGTCACGGGCACCTATGGTTTCAACGACACCATCTACGGAAACGACAACGCCAACATCATCACCGAGATCAACGGCAACAACACCATCTACGGCAGCAAGGGCAACGACACGCTGTCGCTGGGCAATGGCAACAATACCGTCGACTACTCGTTGCTGGACCGCGGCATCACCGCCAACCTCAGCACCACGGTGCAGACCATCGGCAAGGCCGAATACGGTACTGACCGGGTCTCGGGCGTGCGCAACATCACGGGCACGGCACAGGCCGACAGCATTATCGGCAACAACGACAACAATACCCTGATAGGCAATGGCGGCGCGGACATTCTGGTGGGCAACGGCGGCAACGACGTCCTGATCGGCGGGGCCGACGGCCTGGCCACCGCCAGCTACCACACGTCGCCGCAGGGTATCGATGCCAACCTGTCTTCCGGACAGGTGCAGGACGGCTTCGGGTCGTTCGACACGCTGGTGCAGATCGGCAAGATCGTCGGCTCGTCCAAGGGCGACCGCTTCACCTTCTCGAACCAGGCCGACCTGAGCCGCTATCAGATCGACGGCGGCAGCGGCGGCAACGACGTCATGGCCAAGCAGGGCGCCGGAGGCACGTTCCACCTGGATTCCAGCGTGCGCATCTCGCATATCTCGACCATCGATTTCGCCGACGGCAAGACCGACCGGGTCGCGATCAACCTGAACCAACTGGTGTCCGGGCCGGAAAGCTCGTCGTTGACCGTGCGGCTGGACGCCCAGGACAGCTTCACCATTTCCCAGACCGGCTGGACGATGACGGAAAACACCGCCGATCACCAGACCTGGTCGCAGGGCGGCCATACCGTGGTGGTGGCGCACTAGCGCCGCCGCACGCTGCCGGGGCACGTTTTTTTCAAGGCAATCATGGACAATCTTCGCTACGCTGACCCGGGGCTACCGGTCGGCACCTTCTCTTCCGAATCCGCGCCGCAGGCCCCCGAAGGCCTGGCCGACGCGCTGCTGGACGCCGCCGAGCAGGTGCTGGGGCCGGCCGCGCATTGGCAGTGGCGCAGGCAGGCCCGGCAACTGGCGGGCGAGGCGGGCCTGGAGCCCTGGCTCAAGGCGGCCGCCGCCCACCTGCGCGTGGATTGCCTGGCGACCCCGCAGCCTGGCGCCCAGGCCACGCCCGGCACGCCCGGTCCCACTCCGGGCGTCTACCTGTGGATCCTGGGCGGGCGGGCCGGCGCCGCCCGGTACGTCGGCGATGCCTGGCAGGCGCTGGGACCTCAGGCAGAGGCGTCCCGTGCCGGGGCGGTGCCCTTCGACCTGCCGGCGGGCGCGGCGCTCTACCGCGTCGTGCCCGCACAGACCTTTGCCCGTCTCGGCTGGCGTGAATTCCGCCAGGCGGCGCTGTCCGACACCCGGCTGCTCAAGGAAATCGGCCTGGCGACCTTCGTGATCAACGCCTTCGCGCTGGTCATCCCGCTCTACATGAATGCCATCTACGATCGAGTGCTGCCCGCCCAGGCGGAAATGTCGTTGTGGGTGCTGTCGCTGGGGGCCTTGCTGTGCCTGGGGCTGGAGGCCCTGCTGCGCAACGAGCGCAGCCGCGCCCTGACGCGCCTGGCCGATGAATTCCAGACCGCCTGCCTGCCGCAGCTGGTGCACTGGATGGGCCGCGCGCCCCTGTCGCAGGCCCTGGAATGGGGGCAGGGCACCGTCCGCGGCCTGGCGGCCCTGTCGCGGCTGCGGTCGCTGTACTGGAACCTGGTGGGCAGCTCCGCGGTCGACCTGGGCTTCACCGTGCTGTACCTGGCCATCATTGCCTGGATCGGCGGGCTGATCGCGCTGGTGCCCGTCGCCGCCATGGCCGCCGCCGCCTGGTGCGTCTGGCGCTACGACCGGCAACTGAATGCCATGGGGCCCGACGATGTCGCGCCGTTCTCCCTGACGGCCGACCGGCTGGCCCTGTATCGCGGCGTCAACGCCGAATCGACGCTGGCCTCCGAATACCTGGTCTCGACCGAGTCCATGCGGCTGCGCGAGCAGCGGCGCTTCGCCCTGCAATCGCGTTGCGGCTCGGCCCTGGCCTTGCTGGGCAATGCGCAGACGCTGCTGATCGTGGTCGTGGCCTACTACCTGGTCATGGCCGGCCACATGCAGCCGGCCGGCATCTTTGCGGCCATCCTGCTGTCGGGCCGCATGCTGCAGCCCCTGAGCGCGCTCATGACCGCGCTGCCCAGCGTGCGCCAGATGAACCGCTGCCTGCGGCAGGTCAACGACACGCTGGCGCAGGCCGCCCAGGCGCCCGAGGCCAGCGGCGGCATGGCCCAGCCCGAGGCCGGCTGGTCGTTGCGCGACGTGGCGTTTCGTTATGGTCCCGGCATGGCCGACGCACTCAAATCGGTGTCGCTGGATATCCGCCGGGGTGAACGCGTCGCCATCGTCGGCCCGACCGGCAGCGGCAAGAGCACGTTGGTCAAGCTGCTGCTGGGGGTGGTGGCGCCGGCGCAGGGCAGTATCGACTGGGCCGGGTGCCCGTTGGCGGGCGAGCATGCGCGGTCGCTGCGCGACCAGACCCACTACGCCTGGCAAAGCGCCGAGCCCATCGGCGCATCGCCCCTGGAATACCTGGGCCTGGAGGGGGGGCACAGCCCGGAGGAACTGGCGGCCTGCGCCCGGCAGGTGGGCCTGGCGCCGGCCATTGCCCGCTGGCCGCAGGGCTTGCGCACGGCATGCGCCGCGCTGCCGTCGCTGGGCCGGCGCACCCGCGAGCTGCTGGCGCTGGCGCGCCTGACGCTGACCCGGCGCCGCCTGCTGGTGCTGGATACGCCGTCCGAATCGCTCGACCCCCAATCCGAGCAGCGGCTCATCGACACCCTCAAGGCCAGAAGCGTCGTGGGTGGCACGCTGCTGGTGGTGACCGACCGGGCCAATCTGCTCGAGCTGGTCGACCGGGTGATCTACCTGAACCAGGGCCAGGTCCGTTTCGACGGCGCCGTGCCCGAATTCGAACGGCTGATGGCGCAGGGCGCGGCCAGCCAGGCGGGCTGACGCCGCGCGCGAGCGCACGCAGCGGTGCAGGGGGCGCTGCGTGCGCGCTTCATGGCTGAGGAAAATTCGAGTGTCG
The DNA here is from genome assembly GCF_052695805.1 of Achromobacter sp. NCFB-sbj8-Ac1-l. Classification (NCBI taxonomy): domain Bacteria; kingdom Pseudomonadati; phylum Pseudomonadota; class Betaproteobacteria; order Burkholderiales; family Alcaligenaceae; genus Achromobacter; species Achromobacter sp. NCFB-sbj8-Ac1-l. Next base: position 2,981,298 of record NZ_CP199812.1, read on the forward strand.
CCAGAGGAAATTTCCAAGATAGGACGATTTCACCTCGGCGGAGAATGTCGGGCCGTCTCGGCCTACGTACCGACGGTATCAGGCGATGGCGCTTGCGCAAGGAAACATGCTTTGAAAGCGTTGATAATCACGGACAATGCCGCTGGGCGCGCATCGTGCGAAACCAAATTTGCCGCCCAGTTCGCGCCATTGATATGCACGGAACTGCGGCGCCTGCCGGAGGTGCTGCGCAAGTGGCCTGGCGCCGAGCCGGAACTGGTCGTGCTCGACATCCTGCGCAGCCCGACCAAATGCCTGGCCGTGGTGCCGCGCATGCGCGCCGTCTTCCCCCACGCGAAGGTGGTGGTGCAGCGGCAGGCCGCTCCCCCCAATTTCGACTACCTGGCGCTGCAAGTGGGCGCGCATGGCGTCGCCGATTTCCGCAACACCGGGCCCGCAGACATCAAGGTGATGCTGGCGGCGGTGCTGGGCGGCAGCATCACGCGGCGATGATGGGGCTGCGCCGTCGCGCAACGCGGCGGCCTACGCGCCGGCTTGCAGGGCGCGCAGCGTCGAGCACAGCCGCTCGATTCCGGGCACCAGCAATCGATTCAATGCGCCGACGTTGGCGCTGTCGCCTTCGGCGCAGAGCGCCTCGGCGCGCGTGCTGAGCGCGGTCAGGGTGGCGCAGCCGGCCATGCGGGCGGTGCCCGCCAGGCGGTGCGCCCGGGCGCTGGCCGCGACCCAGTTGCGCTCGGCGCACTCCCGCTGGTAATCGGCCAGATCGGACAAGGCAGTGACGAGCAGGCTGGATACCAATTCGGCCGTGACTGCCGTATTGCCATTGACCAGCCGCAGCAGGGTCTCGTTCACCTTGGCCAGTTCCTGCTCGGCAGGCGCCTGATAGCCCGCAGTGGCCAGGGCGCCCAGCAGATCGGCGTCGCGCACGGGGGTGGCCAGCGTGGCGTGCAGCGGTGTCGCGGTGCCGGTCGCGCCGCCCATGGCCAGCAGAATGGCCTGTCCGATGCCGTAGTCGTGCAGTTGGCGGGCATCCGGATATTGCTCGGCGGCCAGTTGGCAGAACACCACCACGCGTGCGCCTCGCACCCGTTCGGCATCCTTGCGCGCCAGCTGGTGCAGGGTGATCACCGCCAGGCCCAGCACGGACAGCTGGGCGGCCAGGCGCCGCGTCAGGTCGCTGCTGGGGCCCAGTACCAGGGCGCGATGCGGAGCTAGGGCGCGATGTGGCATTGGCGGGCGAAATCGATGAGTTCTACCAAGGTGCGCAGTTCCAGCTTGGCCAGGATGCGCGTCTTGTGCGTGCTGATGGTCTTGTTGCTGATGAACAGCGCTTCGCCGATCTGCTTGTTGGACATGCCGCGCGCCAGCATCTGCATGATGATCACCTGCTTGTCGGACAGGCGGTCCAGCCGTTCGACATAGTTGTTCTGCCGGTCGGTGCGCTGCGCGCTGGGCAGCACGTCGGCGCTGGGGAAGACGATGTACCCCGCCAGCACCGCCTCGACGCAGCGGATGATCTCGACGATTTCCTGGGATTTGCTGACGTAGCCATTGGCGCCGGCTTCTTTGACGCGGGGCGCGAACACGGATTGGTCCTGGCCCGTCAGGACCAGGATGCCGACCTTGGGGTCGACGGCACGGATGCGCGGAATGGCATCCAGGCCATTGATGCGAGGGATGTCGATGTCCAGGATAACCAGGCCGGGACGGGATTCGCGCACGATCTGGACGGCGTCCTGGCCGTTGCCGGCTTCGAGGATCTGCGTGACGCCCATGACCTGGGCGAGGTGCGTCTTCAGGACAAGGCGCAGCGCGGGATGGTCGTCGACGATGAGTACGGTGGTCAAAAGGAGGGTTCCTATCAACGCTAGACAAGGTGGGCCGGGCGTATCACCGGGCCGTTTGCGCTGCCTTCACGAAGTTGGTATTGGCGTGAATGCGGGCTCGCCGTGACGTACCGCGGCGGCCGCCGGCAGTGTAACTGCTTTGATCGCCCATCCGACCCGATTGCCCCGCTTGGGGTTACTGGGGCTTACATCTTAACGCGCTATAGGAAATTTCCTCAGCCCTGTCGGAAATGGCGTCACCCTGAGGATCGACCGCAATCGCATCATTGAACCACCAAAAATCCTTTGAGGTGGTTCTAGCATGAACATCGCATATCGCATTATCTGGAGCGCGGCGGTCCAGGGCTGGGTCGTCGTGTCCGAGCTGGCCACCTCGCGCGGCAAGTCTCGCAGCACCTTGCGCGCCACCCGGCGCGCGGCACTGGCCGCCGGCGCGGCGGGCGCACTGACCCTGGCGGGCATGCCGCTCGAGGCGTTCGCCAACACGGTCTACACGCCCGGCAGCGCCAACAACGGCGCTCAGTCGCTCGACGTCAACGGCAGCACGGTCAACCTGGACGGCACCGTCAGCTTCTCCGGGTCCAGCGGCACGCAGGTGGCCACCCCGACCCTCAGCGAAGGCTTCAACGCCGGCTGGGTCACTGGGGCGGCCGACCCGGCCGGCAAGCAGATCCTCAACTTCGGCGCGCAGAACGCGGGCGTGACGGTCACCGACCCGATCACCAGCGGCAGCGTGGTGGTCAACACCTACGACAGTTCGCGCTTTACCGACGACCTGATTTCCCAGGTCTACCGGGTGTACTGGCCCACCCAGCCGGGGGCCGGCGCGTTCGTCAATGCCAGCCTGGCCAAGGTATCGGGCGGCGGCACGTTCAACATGAACGCCACCGGCCAGGTGGGCGACTTCACCTCCAAGAACGTCAATTACGTGGCCGTCACCAACGGCACCGCCAATTGGAATTCCCGCAACGAAATCGCCTTTGCCGACCGCGGCTCGGTCGTCACGCAGGATTCCATCCAGCCCTACACGGTGCAGTTGGGCACCACCACCTACAACGGCACGTTCACGGTCACGACCAGCGACGGCGCGCAGAGCCGCAGCGTCACCAACCTGGCCGAGCTCAAGGCCTACAACACCTGGCTGGTCGGCCAGTTGCGCGCCGGCAAGCTGGGTGCGGGCGCGGCGGCGCAAACCGCCTACAACAACGCGCTGAACCTGGCCTACACCAAGACGGTGCTGACCTACACGATCAACCCCGCCACGTCGCCCATCGATCCCTCCGACCCGATGTTCACGCCCGTGGGCAACCAGGTGGGCATGCTGGCCGACGGCGCACAAGCCACCGCCCGCGTGACCTCCACCGGCGCGATGACCAGCGCGTTCAACTCCAACGGCGGCACCTTGCTGCGGGCCGTCAATGGCGGCACCGTCATCAACGAGGGCACGGTGTCCACCGTGCGCTTCGGCACCGGCATGTCGGCGGCCAGCGGCGGCCACATCATCAACAATGGGGTGCGCAACCTGGGCGAGCAGGGGGTCAACCCCAACCCCGAGGTCAAGCCCGACATCGTCACCGGCGTGGCCACCACCTACGTCAACAATGGCACCATCAACCAGGCCGCCTGGACCTGGAGCGCTTCCGCGGGCGTGGACACCAACTGGATCAACGTCAATGCGGGGGCGGTCGCCACCAACAATGGCGCGGTCAACATCGGCACGCGGGCCCAGACGGGCCTGGGCAAGCCCGTCGGCGCCATCGTCAACAACGGCGGCACGCTGGTCAACGGCACCGACGGCCTCATCTACCTGGGCCGCGAAGGCTCCACCAACGTCACCGCGGCCGTCATCGACCGCGGCGGCGCCGACGTGGCGCAGATCAACGGCGCCATCGGCATCACCCTGAACACCGGCGCCACCGCGCGCAACAACGGCAACATCATCATCGGCGACAAGGTGCAGGCTGGCCGGGCCGTGTCCGCCACCGGCACCGGCGTCACCTACTCGGGGTCGGGCACCATCGAGGTCAAGGGCCACTACAACGCGGCGCCGCTGGCCAACGTGGGCATTTACAGCACCGCCACCGCCAGCAACATCGACAACGCCGGCACCATCAACGTCAAGGGCGCCAATTCCATCGGCATCCAGGCGATGTCCGGCGGCCAGGCCAAGTCCAGCGGCACCATCAACGTCAGCAGTGATTCGGCCCAACAGACCAGCGGCCTGCGCAACTATGGCGTCTGGTCGGAAGGCACGGGTTCCAATGTGGCCGTCTCGGGCGCCGTGAACCTGACCGGCGACGGCACCATCGGCGTGCGTGCGCAGAATGGCGGCGGGGCCACGCTCACGGGCTCGGGCGCCGTCAATTTCCAGAATGGCAAGAACCAGATCGGCTTCTTCATCTACGGCGCGGCGTCCTCCATCATTGCCACGGGAACGGCGGTGCAGGACGTGTCCACCGAAGGCTCGACCCTGTTCCGCGTGGAAGACGGCGCAGACTTCACCGGCGGCACCGGTGCCGGCACCCAGGTAACGGCGTCGGGCAAGAATTCCACCGCCGTGTATTCCACCGGCTTCACCAACTGGAAAGTGTCCGCCTTCAACTCGGGCGACATGACCATCAACCTGGAAGGCGAGGGGGCTGTCGGCGTACGCATCGAGGGCGGCGCCCAGGGCAAGATTTCCCAGAACGCCGTGATCAACATGAACGACGAGGAGGCGATCGGCGCAGTCGCCGGCATCGCCGATGGCCAGAAGCGCGACGTCACCGGCGCCAACGTGGGTTCGCCCCAACTGGGGGTGTTGCGCGACAGCACCAAGGCGGCGGGCGAAACCGGCTTTGGCACCGGCACGATCCTGGTGACGGGCGCCACGCTCAACTCGGCGCTGGACGGGGTGACGGGCTACATTGCCCGCAATGGCGCCGAACTCAGCAACAGCGGCAACATCGTGTTCACCGGCAGCGGCAGCACGGGCATTTCGGTCCAGGGCGGCTCGCGCGGCGGCAATACCGGCCGCATCACGGTCGGTGCGGGCGGCGTCGGCATTCGCGCGCAGGACGACGCCTCCGGCCAGGCCACCGTGGTCAACACGTCGGGCGACCTGGTGCTGAACGGCGGCGACCTCAGCCATCGCGCCGTGGGCATCAATGCCAGTGGCGCCAACACCACCGTCAACATGACGGGCGGCAATATCCATATGAATGGCACCGGCGCGGTCGGGGTGGTCGCGCTCAATGGCGCCAGCGTCAACCTGTCCGGCACGGCCATGCCGATCTTCGCGTCGGGCGCCACGGGCCAGATCCTGTTCCGCCTGAGCGGCGCGGGGTCTTCCATCAACACCCATCTGTCGGCCGGCACGGTGTTCGACGCGTCGGCAGAGGATTCCACGCTTTATCGCCTGGACGACGGGGCGGCCTTGAACGGCCGCATCCAGGTGGCCGTCAGCGGTGAAAAGGCCCAGGGCATCTATGCCAGCGGGGTAGGCACCAGCGTGACGGTGGCCTCGGGCAGCCAGTTCGACCTGAGCGGCGCGGGCGCCCAGGGCCTGTACGTTTCCGGCGGCGCGCAGGCCACCGTCGCCAGTGGCGCCGTCATGAACCAGACCAATGCCGGCGCCACGGCGGGGCTGGTCGACGGCAACTTCTATTCGCTCGATGGCAGCACCTTGCTCGCCAGCAACACCGGGTCCACGCTGACCAACGGCGCCTCGCTGACCTCCACCCAGGCGGGCGCGGTGGGGTTCATCACGCAGAATCTGGGCATATTGGTCAACAACGGCAGCCTGCAGTTCTCGGGCGCGGGTTCGCAAGCCGTGCGGGTCGTGGGCGGCGAACTGCGCAATACCGGCAATATCCAGGCCAAGGGCACCGCCATCTACGTCGAGGGCGCCGGCGCGCGGGTCGACAATCAGCGCGGCCAGATTGTGGCCACGGACGGCCGCGCGGCGGTCGAACTGGGCTCGGGCGCCAGCCTGGACCTGGTCGGCTCGGGCCTGGGCTCGATCGAAGGCCGCGGGACGGCCCACGCCGTGCTGGTCAGTGCCGGCGCCACCGCGCTCAACGTGCAGGGCGCCCATCTGGTCGTCAATGCCGCGGGCGCCACCGGCAACGGGATCGAGAACGCCGGTGAAATCTCCGGCATCCAGTTGGCGAACACCACCATCGACGTGGCCGACGGCATCGGCCTGCGCACCGGCGCCACCATCAGCGCCACCAACTCCGGTCTCATCACCGTGTCGGGCTCCGGCGCGGGCATCGCCTTCCAGGCGGCCGATGGCAGCCAGATATCCAACAGCCTGGATCTCTCCGATTCGCAGGGCCTCACCATCCGGGCCACGGGCGCGGGCGGTCGCGGCGTCGTGGCCAACACCACCGGCACCGTCAATACGGCCGTGAACGTCAGCATCCAGCACACCGCGGGCGGTTCGGCGCTGGTGCTGGGCGACGGAGTCACCACGGTGGTCAACGGGGGCGTGCTGCGCTCGAACAGCCGGGTGGCCCCCACGGTGGCGACCAACAAGGTCACGCATTTCACCAACAGCGCCAGCGGCGAAGTCAACGCGCCCAATGGCGGCGGCACGGCCCTGGTGTTCGACGACCAGGCCACCACCCTGGTGAACCTGGGCCGCATTGCCGGACTGGTCGACCTGGGCGCGGGCAACAACGTCCTGCAGAACCGCGGCACCATCGACGGCGACGTGCGCGCCGATGCGGGCGACAACACGCTCTCGCTGGACGGCGGCACCGTGACGGGTAATGTCCGTCTTGTCGGCGCCACCGGCAGCAATACGCTGCTGCTGAAAGATGGGTCGAGCATCGGCGCCTTGCTGGGATCGTCGGGCAACGATACCGTCACGGTGCAGGGCGCCGGCAACCAGTTCAGTTCGCTGGACGGCGGGGCGGGCAACGACACCCTGGTGTTCGACGGCGCGCGCTACACGCTCAGCGACAGCAATGTGATCCGGTCGTTCGACCAGGTGCGGCTGCGCAATGCGTCCACCCTGACCCTGCAGACCGCGCTGGCCGGCAAGCCCGCCAGCGGGGCCGCCATCGACCTGGATGGCGAGCAGACCGTCCTGGCGCTCAAGCCGACCATCGTCGGCAACGTCACCCTGGGCAACGTCCTGACCGGCAACGGCCTCGTCCAGGTCGATGCCGGCACGCATGCCTTCGACTTTGCCAGCAGCGTCGGCAATGCCTTCCGCGGCACGGTGGCGATCGATCGCGGCACCTTCCTGCTGGGGGGGGACAATGCGACCGCGCTGACCAACGCCACCCTGAGAATGGGGGCGGGCAACACCACGTCGGTGGGCAACGGCGTGCAATCCGTCGGCGGCCTGGCCTTCGATGGCGGCACGCTGATCTTCAACGCCCAGGTGCCGGGCCAGACCACGGCGCCCGGCAGCATCCGTGTCGGCACCCTGGACGCCAGCGGCGCGGGTACGGTGCGCGTCACGGTGCCCACGACCCTGGTGACGACGGCGCCGGGCACCCCCAACGCACAGAACCTGTTGGCGCAAGACGATGCCAATACCAGCATCAAGCTTGTCGCGGCAGGGACCACCGTGGGGTCGGCGGGCGCCGTGGCCTTCCAGGACCAGAACGGCACGGCCATCTCGGCAGCGCGCGAGCTCGACATTTCGGTCGCGGGCGACGTCGTTGCCAAGGGCACCTATGACTTCCGCCTGACCACCGCGCCCGGCGACGGCCTGTACGTGAACTACGGCCTGACCAAGCTGGAACTGCAGGACGGCAAGACGCTGGCCCTGGCGCAGGACGATGGCGCCACCGGCGCCGACGCCGATCTTTCGGCCAAGCTGACCGGCCGGGGCGGCATTGCCGTCGCGGCGGGCAACGGCGTGGTGTCCCTGTCCAACGCCACCAGCGACTACCAGGGCGCGACGGCCGTGCAGTCGGGCACGCTGCGCCTGGATGCCAGCGGGGCGCTGGGCCGGACCCAGGCTCTGCGCGTCAGTGCCAATGCGGCGGTCGACCTGAATGGCAAGACCCAGGCGATCGGCGCCTGGGACATGCAGTCGGGCTCGTCCTTCGACTTCAACGGCGGCGCGCTGACCTTGCTGGGCGGCGGCACGACGCAAGGCCGTCTGGCGGGGGCCGGCACGCTGACCCTGGCCGGCAGCGGCGCGACCGGCACGCACGTGTTCAACGGCGCCAACCCCGGCCTGGCCGTGCGCACCCTCATCGGCAGCGACGCCACCGCCGTGCTCGACAATGGCGCGGGCCTGGGCAGCGGCGAGATCGTGGCCGACGGCACGCTGCAGTTCAAGGCGGGCAGCGGCACGCTCGTCAACCCGCTCACCGGGGCGGGCAACGTCGCGCTGACCGACGCCTCGCGCATCGGGCTGGCGGGCGACAACCGGGGCTTCTCCGGCAACCTCAGCACCGCGGCGGGCACGACCCTGACCGCCAGCACGGCCGCCAACCTGGGTACCGCCAACATCGCCAACGCGGGTACGCTGGTGCTGGACACCCCGAGCGACTGGACGCTGGAAAACGCCATCAGCGGCACCGGCGACCTGACCAAGCGCGGCGGCGGCAGGCTGACCGCCAGTGACGCCAGCCTTGCCTATACCGGCAGGACCACGGTCGAGGCGGGCACGCTGGTGTTCGGCGGCCCGGCCCAACCGGACGCCTTCCTGGGCGGTGTCGGCGCGGGCACCGTCACGGTCGGGGCGGGCGCCTCGCTGGTGGGCGACGGCACCATCCGCGGCGCCGTCGTCAACCACGGCGCGCTGGGCGTGTTCAATGCGCTGGACAACCGCCGGGCCGCAACGCCGGGCACCCTGACGCTGGCCAATGGCCTGACCAACGCCGGCACGCTGTACGTGGCCGGCGGCACGCTGGGCAATACCCTGCGGGTGCAGGGCGACTACGTGGGGCAGGGCGGTGCGATCGTGCTGGCCGCCTTCAAGGGCGACGACACCTCGGCCAGCGACAAGCTGGTGCTGGATGGGGGCCGGGCCTCGGGCAACACCGGCCTGGTGATCCGTCACGCCGGTGGTACGGGCGACCAGACCAGCGTGGGCATTCCCCTGGTGCTGACCGAGAACGGCGCCACCACGGATGCCACCGCGTTCCACCTGGACGCGCGTTCGGACGGCTATCGCCAAGGCGTCGGCAGCATCGCGACTGGCGCCTACGACTACAACCTGGCGCGAGGCGGGGTTGGCGGCAATGCGCAGGATTGGTACCTGGTGTCGCAGGTGTCCACGTGGCAGCCGGTCGATCCGGTGACGCCGGTCGACCCGGTCGATCCGGTCACCCCGGTCACGCCGGTCGATCCGACCCAGCCGGTGGCACCGGTCACGCCCACGCCCACGCCGAAGCCGGATGCCGGCCATCAAAACTATCGTCCCGAGGTTGGCGCCTACCTGAACAACAGGCTGGCGGCCACCACGCTGCAGCAGCATACGCTGCGCGACCGGGGAGACTATGCGTCGGGCAGCGTCGACGGCCAGCCGGCCCGTGCGGGCTGGGTGCGCATCGTCCGGGGCCAGGACAGCCGCGATGGCGCAGGCACCATCAAGGATACGTCCACCACCTACCTCATCCACGGGGGCAGCGACCTGCTGCGATTCCCGGTGGGCAAGGACGGGTCGGCCCGCGTGGGCGCCATGGCGTCGTACGGCTCGAACAGCAGCCGTGCCGAGAGCAACGGGCTGCACGCGACCGGCAAGGTCGAAGGTTACGCCGTCGGGGTGTATGGCACCTGGTTCGGCCACACCGACATCCTGACCGGGCCGTACGTGGACACCTGGATGATGCTGGGCCGCTACGACAACAAGGTCGATGGCCAGGGCTTGCCGCGCGAAAGCTACCGGTCGCGCGCCAATTCGGCGTCCGTCGAAACCGGCTACTCGTTCAAGGTCTACGACAACGGGGCGCGTCAGCTGTACCTGCAACCGCAGGCGCAGGCCATCGTCACGCGCTACCAGGCCGACGACCACCAGGAAAAGACCGGCACGCGCATCAGCGGCCAGTCGGACACGAGCGTGGCCACCCGGGTGGGCGTGCGCCTGCAAGGGCACCTGTCCAACGAAGAAGGCGCCACGCAGATGCTGCCGTTCGCCGAGGTCAACTGGTGGCATGGCCCGTCGTCGCAGCGCATCCGCTTTGACCAGACGACCGTCCGCGAAACGCTGCCGGGCAACCAGATGGAACTGAAGGCGGGCTTGCAGGGCAGTCTCAGCAAGTCGCTCAGCCTGTCCGGCAGCCTGGCCCTGGAAGCCGGGTCCAGCAACTACACCGGCGCGCGGGGGCAGTTGAACCTGCGGTACATGTGGTAAGGGGTTCAGGCGCCTAGCTGAACGCCACCAGGACCGGCCTCGCGCCGGTCCTTTTTTTGGGTGGGCACCCGCCGTCTGCCCCACACCGATGTCGGGTCCGCGACGGGATGGGCCTGCCTGTTCCGCGCGCGGGCAAAGGCCTTCACCTAGGGTTTGTCCTCGTTTCGAGCGCGATCGCCCGGCGTAAAATGAATCCATTAATTGGAACCAAGTCTCATTTTTTGGAACTTTATGGCCTCACTCGAAAACGCCGCCATCATCCTTCGCCTGATCAACACGCTGCATCGCAAGGTCACGGTGACCGATCTGGTCGAGCATCTCGAGATGCCGAAAAGCTCGGCGTCGCGCCTGTTGGCGCAGATGAAGGACCTGGGGCTGCTCGAACGCGAGGAAAGCACGCGCGCCTATGGGCCGGGCGTCATCATTCTTGAACTGTCGCGCCTGGTGCGCGAGACCACCACGCTGTCCGCCCAGATGCAGGACGCCCTGAAGCGGCTTTGCGCCCAAAGCGGCCACACCGGCTACATCTCGGTGCTGGAGGGCAGGGACATCATGGTGCTGCACGTGCAGCCCGGCACCCACCCCTTGCGCGTCACCACCCACCCCGGCCACCGTTCGCCCAGCTGGGCCACGTCCACCGGCCGGGTGCTGCTGGCGCGCGACAGCAACGCGGACGTCGCCAAGCGGCTGGGCAAGTCGCTGCCGTTCATTTCCGACCACGCGCCGCGCACCGTGCAGGACGTGCAGTCGCTGCTGGAGGGCGTGCGGGAATCCGGTTTTGCGGTGGCGATCAACGAAGCCATTCCGGGCGTGGCGTCCATCAGTTGCGCCGTGAGCGATCCGGTGACGATGGAACGCTTTGCCATGTGTCTTTCCTTTCCGGCGGCGCAGGCCGATGCGGCCAGCGTCAAGGCGCTGGCGGCGGCGCTGCTCGCGGAAGCCTCCACCCTGGGCCGGCAGGTTTGCGATCCGGCCTGGGGTTCTCCTGTTCCTGTCAATCAAGTGTGAGCACGATGATCAAGTCCACCCCCCAACCCGCCGTTGAGCCCCATCGCGCTTCGGCACATGAGGGCCCCCCGTCGCATCCCCGGGCACTGTCGCTGTCCAACCTGATTCTGCTGGCCGCGCTGAGCGTGTTCGGCGCCGTGATCGGCATCCAGCTGATCGTCACGCTGGGCGTCACGCCCAATACCTCCATCATCGGCGCGCTGGTGGCGATGATCCTGTCGCGCATTCCCGTGCAGCTGTTGCGGTCGTACCGCTCGGTGCACGCGCAGAACCTGGCGCAGACCGCGATTTCGTCCGCCACTTTCGGCGCCGCCAACAGCCTGCTGCTGCCGCTGGCGATTCCCTATCTGCTGGGCCGCCCCGACATGGTGCTGCCGATGTTCCTGGGCGTGGGCCTGGCGATGCTGCTGGACGCCTACATGCTGTATCGGCTGTTCGGCAGCACGGTGTTTCCGGCCACGGGCGCCTGGCCGCCGGGCGTGGCGGCGGCCGAGGCCATCAAGGCGGGCGACCAGGGCGGCACGCAGGCCAAGCTGCTGGGCCTGGGCATCGTGGTGGGCACCGTGGGCTCGTGGTTCAAGATTCCCATGTCGGCGTTCGGCGTCGCCTTCATCGGCAACATCTGGGCGCTGGCCATGTTCGGCATCGGCTTGCTGCTGCGCGGCTATTCCGAACCCCTGTTCGGCGTCGACATCAGCAAGCAATACATTCCGCACGGCATGATGATCGGCGCGGGCCTGGTGGCGCTGGTGCAGGTGGTGATAGTGATGCGCAGCAAGTCCGGCCCCAAGGCCAGCGGCCCGACCGGCCCCAGCGTGGGCAGCAGCCTGCGGCTGGGCGGCGTGGGCTACATCCTGCTGTCCGCCGGCATTTCGGTGCTGGCCGGGCTGTATGCCGACATGTCGGTGCCGATGCTGCTGGGCTTTATTCTGTACGCGGCCTTTGCTGCGCTGGTGCATGAACTGATCGTGGGCATCGCGGCCATGCACTCGGGGTGGTTTCCGGCGTTTGCGGTGGCCCTGATCACGTTGCTGCTGGGCCTGTTGATCGGCTTTCCGCCGCACGCGCTGGCGATTCTGTGCGGCTTTTCGGTGGCCACTGGCCCGGCCTTTGCCGACATGGGCTACGACCTGAAGGCCGGCTACATGCTGCGCGGCAACGGCGCCGACATGGCGCTGGAACTCGAAGGGCGCAAGCAGCAGCTGATCGCCGCGATGCTGGCCTTCCTGATTGCCATTCCGGTGGTGTATTTCAGCTACGGCGCGCTGTTCGACGGCGGCCAGCTGCCGCCGGTGGCCAAGGTGTATGTGGCCACCATCAACGCCGGCGCCACCCCGGGCATTGCCCACCTGCTGCTGCTCTGGGCCATACCCGGCGCCGTCATCCAGTTGATCGGCGGCCCCAAGCGCCAGCTGGGCGTGCTGCTGGCCACGGGCCTGTTGATCGCCAATCCGCTGGCCGGCTGGGCCGTGGCGGCCGGCATCGTGCTGCGCCTGCTGATCGAAAAGGTCGGCGGCGACAAGCACCGCAACCACATGGAAGTGTTTGCCGGGGGCATCATCGCCGGCGACGCCATCTTCAGTTTCTTCAACGCCACCATTACCTCGCATTTTGGCAAGAAGTGATTTTCCCTTCTTGTTGTCTTACCCAGAAAGGAACCCGTCGTGAGTCTTTCCCAAACCTTGCAGGCCTTTGAAGCGCTGGACAGCGCGTACGCGTCCGGCGACACCGTGGCCCGGCTGCTGGCCCCGTACCCGAAGGCCAGCGTCACCGTCACCCAGATCCGCGGGGACCATGGCTCGACCGATTTCGTGCGCGTGGTGATTCCCGGCGCCCAGGGCAAGCGCGCCGGCGGGTCCGCGCCCACGCTGGGCATCGTCGGGCGCCTGGGCGGCATCGGCGCGCGGCCCAGCCGCCTGGGCCTGGTGTCCGACGGCGACGGCGCCGTGGCGGCGGTGGCCGCCGCGCTGAAGCTGGCGCACATGCAGTCGCAGGGCGACGTGCTGGCCGGCGACGTGATCGTGGGCACGCACATCTGCCCTGACGCGCCCACCCGCCCGCACCAGCCGGTGGACTTCATGGATTCGCCCGTGGACATGAAGGCCATGAACGACCATGAACTGAGCGACGAGATGGACGCCGTGCTGTCGATCGACACCACCAAGGGCAACCGCATCATCAACCACAAGGGCTTTGCGCTGTCGCCCACGGTGAAGCAGGGCTACATCCTGCGGATGTCGGAAGACCTGCTGCGCATCATGGAGTCGACCACGGGCCGCCCGGCCGCGACCTTTCCGATCTCGATCCAGGACATCACGCCGTACGACAACGGCGTGTATCACCTGAATAGCATCCTGCAGCCTTCGGTGGCCACCTCGGCGCCGGTGGTGGGCGTGGCCATCACGGCCGAAACCGTGGTGCCCGGCTGCGGCACGGGCGCCAGCCACGAGGTCGACATCGCCGCGGCCGCCAAGTTTGCCGTGGAAGTCGCCAAGGAATTCACCCAGGGCAAGTGCCAGTTCTTCGACCGCGAAGAATTCGCCTTGCTGCAAAGCCTGTACGGCTCGCTGGCGCACTTGCAGGGCGCCCAGGTCGCCCAGCACTGACACGCCGGCGCCTTGCCCTGTCCACGTCCAGCCCGGCTGGGCCCCATCACCATCGGCCAGGCGCCGCGGTCCGGCATCACGCCGAGGCTGGCGTGATGCGTGGGCGTGAGGCGGGGGCCGGCCGCCGGCGTCGGCCGCCCGCGCCGCCCCGTGGCCTAGCGCCCCGTTTCCTGCTCGTACGCCAGGTAGTTCAGGTGGATGCCGATATGGTCGGCAAGGTACTTCGCGTCGTGCCACACCCCCCAGATGAACGAGGACGAGCGGTTGCTCTGGTTCGGCAGGCCCAGGAAGTAGATGCCTTTTTCGCCGGTGATGCCGCGCTTGTGCACCGGGTAGCCCTGGTCGTCCAGGATGTCGGCCTCGATCCAGCGGTAGTCCACCTTGAAGCCGGTGGCCCAGACGATGGCGGTGATGCCGGCGGCGGCCAGGTCCAGGCTCAGGATCGGGTCCGTGAGGCAGGCCGGGTCGTCCAGCAGCTTCCAGGCGTCGGGCTCGGGCGGCAGGTCCAGGCCGTTCTGTTCGATATAGGCGTCGGCCTCGCGCAGCACTTCGAAGTAGTCGGCGTCGCCCTGGGCGATGTTGCGGGCCAGGCCTTCGTCAAAGCGCATCACGCCGTTCTCGAAGTCGCGGGTGATGCCGACCAGTTCGATGCCGCTGTGCGCCAGGCGGCGAAAGTCGATGGTCTTGCCGTTGTCGTAGCCGCTGACCGCGAAGGCCACGTGTTCGCGCTTGGGCTTTTTCTTGACCTCGTCCCACATGCCCAGGGCGCCCAGCCACCAGCAATAGTCGCGGCCGCGGTAGGCGCGCGGAGGGCGGTAGTGCTCGCCCACCGACAGATAGACCTGGCGGCCGGCGCGGCGCAATTCCTCGGCAATCTGCGAGCCGGACGCGCCCGCGCCCACCACCAGCACGGCGCCGTCCACGAGCTGGCCGGGATTCTTGTAGGCCGATGAATGCAGCTGCTGCAGGCCGGACTCGGCCGGCACGATGGCGGGATAGCTGGGAATCTGGAAGGCGCCGGTCGCGACGACGACGTGGCGCGCGTCGATCTCGCCGGCCGAGGTGCTGACGGTAAAGCCGGGCCGCTTCTGGTTGCGCTGCACGCGCAGCACCTCGACGCCGGTGCGCACCGGGGCGCCGATCATCCTGGCGTAGTCCTCGAAGTAGCGCGCCATGCGTTCCTTGGGCGGAAAGACGTCTGCGCCCACGTCGTCGAACTTCAGGTTGGGAAAGCGGTCGTGCCAGGCCGGGCCGTTGGCGACCAGGGAATCCCAGCGCTCCGAGCGCCAGCGTTCGGCGATGCGCTTGCGTTCGAGCACGAGGTGGTCGATGCCCATCGCGCCCAGGTGTTCGCTCATTGCAATGCCGGCCTGGCCGGCGCCGATGACCAGGGTGTTGGTTGTTTCCACTGACATGTTTTTCCTGAGAAGAAGCATGAGCGCCTGTGCCCATGGATGAGGCGCAGTGTGGGCCAGATGCCCGCGCTTGATAACTTGGTTTTTTGGACGCAAGGCTTAGGAAAAAGCAAATCACTGGCCGGCACGCGCGGGCGTCGCGGCGTTTCGTTTTTTCCGATGGTCCGCCTCGGTATCCACAAACGGCCGGCCGGGCCGGCCTCACTTATGCTGCAAGCCAGCGTGTCCCCGCGGCGTCGCCGCGGCGCGCGCGTTGTGCGCATTTCCGAGAACCCAGCCGAAGATTCCCCAGCCGCCATGCAGAACAGCCCCGTGTCCCCGAAGTCGTCCAGTGCGGTCAGCCTGGAAGGCGTGGTCAAGAAGTACCGCCAGCAGACGGTGCTGCACGAGTTGTCGCTGAAGATACGGCGGGGGGAATTCCTGACGCTGCTGGGGCCGTCGGGCTGCGGCAAGACCACCTTGCTGAACCTGATCGCCGGGTTTGCCGAACCGGACAATGGCGAGGTCTTCATCGAGGATCAACTGGTGACGGATCTGCCGCCGTACCAGCGCCAGATCGGCATCGTGTTCCAGAACTACGCGCTGTTTCCGCACATGACGGTGGAACGCAATATCGGCTATGGCCTGCGCATGCGCCGGGTCGCGCCCGACGAGATCGCCCGCCGGGTGGCCGAGGCGATGGCGCTGGTGAAGCTGGACGGGCTGGGCCAGCGCCGGCCGCGCGAGTTGTCCGGCGGCCAGCAGCAGCGCGTGGCGCTGGCGCGGGCCCTGGTGATCCAGCCCAAGGTGCTGCTGCTGGACGAGCCGTTTTCCGCGCTGGACAAGGGCTTGCGCGGCGCGATGCAAGTCGAGATTCGCGACATCCAGCGCCGGCTGGGCGTGACCACCGTGTTCGTCACCCACGACCAGGGCGAGGCGCTGGCCATGTCGGACCGCATTGCCGTGATGTCCGGCGGCGTGATCCGGCAGATCGCCACGCCCGACGAGCTGTACCGCAACCCGCAGGACCCGTTCGTGGCCTCGTTCCTGGGCGACGTGAACATTCTGCCCGCGCACTATCACGGCGCCGATCCCGACGGCCTGGTGCTGCGGCTGGGCGCCGGGTTGATCCGCGTGCCGCGCGAGCGGCTGGTGGGCGGCTCGCACGAGGGGCGGCGGCTGGACATCTACGTGCGGCCCGAACAGATCCAGCTGGAAGCCCTGCACGGCGATTCGGTCTTGAGCGGCACGGTGGTCAACCACGTGTTCCAGGGCGACCATATCGATTCGTACATCGACGTCGATATTCCGGTGGCCGGGCGCCAGCGGGTGATGGTGCGCAGCGCCGGACTGGACGCGCCACGCCGCTGGCCGGTGGGCGCGGTGACGGGCCTGGCGCTGCCCGGCCAGGGCGTCAGTGTGTTCGATGCGTCGTAACGCCATGGACGCACGGCCGACCACCATGCAGGCCGTCGTGGCCCGCGAACCCGGCGACGCCGGGGTGCTGACCCTGGCCACGCGGCCGGTGCCGCAGCCCGGCCCCGGCGAGGTGCTGCTGCGGGTGCGGGCCGCCGGCGTCAATCGCCCCGACATCATGCAGCGCCAGGGCCTGGCGCGGCCCGCGCCCGGCGTGTCCGATGTCCTGGGCCTGGAGGCCTGCGGCGAGGTGGCCGCCTGCGGCCCGGGCGTGCCGGAAACCCTGCACGGCCGCCGCCTGATGAGCCTGCTGCCCGGCGGGGGCTACGCGCCGTGGTGCGTGGCGCGCGTCGACCACTCCTTTCCCGTGCCGGACCGCCTGAGCGACGACGAGGCCGCGGCCTTGCCCGAGGGGCTGTTCACCGTCTGGCACAACCTGTTCGAACTGGGGCGCCTGCGCCTGGGCGAGACCGTGCTGATCCACGGCGCGGCCGGCGGCATCGGCACGCTGGCGCTGCGCATGGCGCATGCGGCCGGCGCCCGCGTCATCGCCACCGCCGGCCGGGCCGAACGCCTGGCGGCCCTGCGCGAGCTGGGCGCGACCCACGCGCTGTGCTATCGCGACATCGACTTCGTGGCAGCCTGCCTGGACCTGACGCAAGGGCGGGGCGTGGACGTGGTGCTGGACGTGGTGGGCGGCGATTACGTGCGGCGCAATCTGCAGGCGCTGGCCTTTGGCGGCCGCCACGTCAGCCTGTCGTTCTTGCAGGGGTCGACGGTGTCGCTCGACCTGCTGGTGCTGATGCAGAAGCAGCTGAGCCTGCATTCGTCGACCCTGCGGCCGCAAAGCGCGGCGGAAAAAACCCGCATGGCGCAGGCGATCGGCCGGCATGTGCTGCCGCTGGTGGCCGACGGCCGCGTGGCGCCGCGGCTGCATGCCCAGTTGCCGCTGGCCGAGGCGGCCGATGCGCACCGCCTGCTGGAAAGCGGCGCGGTATTCGGCAAGGTGGTGCTGCGGCCCTGAACCGCCAGGCGCCATCCGGCCCACCCGCCATCCCCCATTCCTACGACCCTTCAAGGCCCTTGCCCATGACTTCCCCGACCCCGACCGGCGCAACGTCCCATGACGACGTGATCTGGTTTGTCAATGGTCCCAACGCCAACCTGTACGGGCTGGACGCCAACAAGACCTACGGCAGCGACAGCTTTCCCACGCTGCAAGCGCGCTGCGAGCGCCGCGCGGCCAGCCTGGGCCTGGGGCTGCGTTTCGTGCAGTCGAACCACGAAGGCCAACTGGTCGACTGGATCCAGGAGGCGCGGGGCACGGCGCCCGGCCTCATCATCAACGCCGCCGGCCTGACCTATTCGTCGGTGCCCATCCTGGACGCGCTGCTGGCGTTTCCCGGCCGCATCATCGAAGTGCACATGAGCAATATCTGGCGGCGCGAGCCGTTTCGCCACCACTCGTACATCTCGAAGGCGGCCGACGGCGTCATCGCCGGCCTGGGCGGCGACGGCTACGAGCTGGCCATCGAGGCCATGGCGCGCCTGATCGCGCGGCCGGCGTGAGGGGCGCGCCGATGCCGCACCCGACGCCGACGCCCGCGGGCGCGCTGGTGTTCTACAGCGACTTCGACGACTTCGGCGCCTGGCGCCAGGCCTTGCAGGCCCGCTTGCCGGGCTTGCGCATCCTGCATGCCCGCGAGGTCGCGGACCCGGCGGACGTCCATTACGCCCTGGCCTGGAAGCCGCCCGCCGGCTTTTTCGCCGGCATGCCCAACCTGCGCCTGATCATCAACCTGGGCGCCGGCGTGGATTCGCTGGTGGGGCGCGACGACCTGCCGGCCGGGGTGCCGGTGACGCGCATCACCGATCCGGACATGGCCCGCATGATGGCCGGCTACGTGCTGTTCGCCACCTTGCGCCATGCGCGCGACATTCCGTGGTTCGAGGCGGCGCAGCGCCGCGGCGAATGGGCCTATCGCCATCCCCGCGCGCCGGCGGATATCCGCGTGGCGGTGCTGGGCCTGGGCGAACTGGGCGCGCATGCCGCCCAGGAACTGCAACGCCAGGGCCTGACGGTGCTGGGCTGGTCGCGCCGCCCGCGCGACATCCCGGGGGTGCAATGCCACGCCGGGCTCGAAGCGCTGGATGGGGTGATCGCCCAGGCCGACATCCTGGTGCTCATGCTGCCGCTGACCCCGCAGACCCGCGGCCTGCTCGACCGCGAACGCCTGCAGCGCCTGCCGCGCGGCGCGGCGCTGGTCAACGTGGCGCGCGGCGCGCTGGTGGACCAGGCCGCGCTGACCGAGCTGCTGCAAAGCGGCCATCTCGGCGCTGCCACGCTGGACGTGTTCGAACGCGAGCCGTTGCCGGCCGATGACCCGCTGTGGCGCATGGACAATGTGCTGATCACGCCGCACCTGGCGTCCGTGGCCATTCCGGCGTCCGCCGCGGCCCAGATCGCCGCCAACATCGTCCGCGTGTCGCGGGGCGAGGCGCCGCTCAACCAGGTGGAGCCGGCGCGCGGCTATTGAGCGGGGCCAAAGCGGCAGCGGCAAAAAGGGGCGGGGCGGGATGAAAATCCCGCCCCGCCTTGCGTGGCCTGGGCCATCGCCCGTCAGCGCGTGTCTTCGATGTTCAGGATGCGGCCCAGCCCCAGGAAGTAGTTGGCAAAGGCCAGCAGGCTGGCGGTCACGGCGATGTAGACCACCGACAGCGCGGCCAGCGTCGGGTCGGCGAATTCGCGCACGTAGTTGTACATGGCTACCGGCAGCGTCTGGGTCGCCTGCGTCGTCACGAACAGGGACGCGGTGAATTCGCTGAAGGACATGATGGCGGCGAACAGCCAGCCGCCGAACAGCCCCGGCGCCAGCAGCGGCACGGTCACCGTAAGCAGCACCTTCAGCGGCGAGGCGCCCAGGCTGGCCGCGGCCTGTTCCAGGCGTTCGTCGATGTTCTCCATCGACACGTAGACGCTGCGCATGACGAAGGGCAGCACCAGCATCACGTGGCACAGGATCACCAGGCCGTAGCCCCGGTCCATGTCCAGCTGGGCGACCAGGATCAACAGGCCCAGCCCCAGCGTGAAGTGCGGGATCACCAGCGGCGACAGGAGAACCGCCTGCAACAGGTCCTTGCCGGGAAAGCCCATGCGCTTGACGGCAATGGCCAGCGCGGTGCCGATGACCAGCGCCAGGGACGAGGCCCACCCCACCACCACCAGGCTGGCGCGAAAGCCCTGCTGGAAGTCCGGATAGGTGAACACCCGCTGGAACCAGCGCAACGACCACTGCTCGGGCGGAAAGCTGAGCAAGGCCTTGTCGTTGAACGAGGCCAGCGTCACGACGACGACGGGCAGCAGGACGAAGGCCAGCAGCGCGGCGACCAGCAGCGGCGCGCCCAGGCGCAGGGACAGGGGAAGTCTGTGGGCCATGTCAGTGGGCTCCCAGGGCTTTGAGGCGGCGGGTGGCGCGGCCCAGCAAGACCAGCGCCAGGACCGTCAAGGCCAGGCCGGAGATGCTCAGGCTGGCGGCCAGCGGAAAGTTCATCGACGAGAATCCCAGCTGATAGACCAGGGTGGAGACGGTGGGCACGCGGCCGCCGCCGATCATCTGCGGGGTGGCGAAGGCGCTGAACGTCCAGGCGAAGGCGGTCGTGATGCTGGCGATGATGCCGGGCATGGACAGCGGCAGCGTCACCGTCAGGAAGGTGCGCACGGGTCCGGCGCCCAGGCTCTGGGCGGCTTTTTCGTAGTCGCGGTCGATGTGGGAAATGGCGGTGGCCAGCATCAGCACCACCACGGGAATGGTCACGTGCACCAGGGCGATCAGGACGCCCAGGTGGGTGAACATCAGGCCCAGCGGCTGCTCGATCAGGCCCAGCTTGCGCAGCACCGTATTGATGAAGCCGTTGTTGCCCAGCACGATGATCCACGAATAGGTGCGCACGATCTCGCCCAGGAACAGCGGCGTGATCGAGATGATGAGGATGGACGATTTCAGCAGGCGGTTGCGCACGCGCACCAGGGCGTAGGCCAGCGGGTAGGCCGCCAGCAGCGAGAACACGGTGGTCTCGATGCTGAGCAGCAGCGTGTTGGCGAAGGCCGTCAGGTAGACCGGCCCGCCCAGGCCCGAGAAGTTCTCCAGCGTCAGTCCGCCCACCGCCATCGAACCGGGGATGAAGGTTCGCACGCTGAACTGCAGCACCGCGGCCATGGCCACGACGATGCACAGGGCAATGAAGCCCGCGGGCGAAATCAGCCATCCCCTCAGGCCGGAGCGGGTAGTCATGGCGGGCCCGGCCATCAGTTCATCAGGTTTTCGGTGAACCACTTGCGCCAGGTGGCCGTCTTTTCGGCGCGCAGCTTGTCATCGATGACGATGGCCTGTTTGTCCCACTGTTCCTGGGTGGTGAAGACGCCGGGCAAGGCGGCGTCTTCGGCCGAGACCTTGGCGTTGGTGACGACCGGGCTGGCTTTCTTGTAGGCGACGATCTTGGACTGCACCTCGGGCGAGAGCGCGATGTTCATGAATTTGTAGGCCAGGTCGGTCTTGGCGCTGCCTTTCATGATGCCCATGGTATCGATGCCGAGCACCGCGCCTTCCTTGGGCATCGCGACCTTGATCGGCACGCCCTGGCCGATCATGTAGTAGGCGTTCATCGACAGCAGGATTTCCACGGGCGTTTCACCGGTCGAGATCAACTGCTGGCTGTTGGCGTCGTTGGTGTAGAACGCCTTGAAATTGGGCTTCAGGGCCTTGAGCTTGTCCGTCCCTTTTTCCCAGGTGGCGGCATCGCCGCCCGACAGCAGTGCCGCCACGGTGATGATGTGGCTGGGGTCGAAGTCCGGCGCCGACAGCTTGGCCTTGAGCGCCGGGTTCCACAGGTCGTTCCAGCTGCTGAACGTGATGTCTTTCGGCACCAGGTCGGGGCGGTAGCCGATGGTGTAGACGTAGGCCCAGCTGCCCACGTGGTAGGGGCTGACCTTGGCGCGAGCCACCAGGTTGGCGTAGTTGGGCACCTTGGCGGTGTCGAGCTTTTCGAACAGGCCGCCGTCGACGTACAGCCAGCCGATGTGCGAGGTGGTGAACGTGATGTCGCTTTCGGGCGTCTTGGCCAGCTTGGCCTTGTTCAGCCGGTCGATGGTGCCGCCGGTGACGTATTTGACCGGCACGCCCGTCTGCCGGGTGAATTCCTTGCCGATGTTCTCGTCGATCAGGTCGCGGAAACTGCCGCCCCAGGTGCTGACCACGAGCGCATCTTCGGCCCAGGCCACGTTGGCCATCAGCACGGTGGAAAAAAGACCGGCTACGGTAAGTTGTCGAAGCATTGCAAACCCCTTGAGTGTTTTGTATCCGCCGAACGCCGCCGACTGGAGCCCAGATGATGGAAGAGGGGGGCGGCGCGGGCCAAGTCGCCTTTTCCTTAGGCCTGGCTCGCAATTCCTGAGGCGCCGCGTAAACCCGCGAGGCGGGTGGCCGGGTCGGAATTTCCGAGACCGCCCCCCGGAAAAAACAAATAGGCGACACGCGCCGCCCGATCCGAAGATGGAGTCCCGGCCCGCCTCGCGGGTTTGCCATCACGCGGCGCCGCCCGTCGGCCCCTTCTGCAGAAGAGTCATGAAACACAAGCGCATCCGCCCCTTCAACACCAAAGTCACGTACCCGGAACAGAACCTGGACAACGACCTGTGCCAGGCCGTGGTCGCCCGGGGCAGCACGGTCTTCCTGCGCGGCCAGATCGGCCAGAACCTGGATACCTCTGAAAGCGTCTGCATCGGCGACGCCGCGGGCCAGGCCGAACAGGCCATGGCCAACATCGCCATGCTGCTCAAGGAAGCGGGCGGCGACGTGCAGGACATCTGCAAGATCACCATCTACCTGGTCGACCCGCGCTACCGCGAGGCGGTCTACCGGGTGGTGGGCCGCTGGCTCAAGGGCGTGTTTCCGGTGTCGACCGGCATCGTGGTGTCGGCGCTGGCCCGGCCCGAATGGCTGGTCGAGATCGACGCCACCGCCGTCATTGCCGACTGACTTTCACGAGGCCTGCCATGACCTTCTCGATCATTGCCCGTTGTCCGGCGACCGGCCAGTTCGGCGCCGCCGTGTCGTCGTCCTCGCCCGCGGTGGCGGCGCGCTGCGTGCGCGTTCGCGCCGGCGTGGGGGCGGCGGTCAGCCAGAACATCACCGACCCCGCGCTGGGGCCCCTGGCCCTGGATGCGATGGCAGCCGGGCACACGCCGGCCCAGGCGCTGGCGGCCCTGCGGCAACGGCCGTTCATCGACTACCGGCAATTGATGGCCATCGATGCCGTCCATCCGCCCGCCGTTTTCACGGGCGCCAGTGCGTTGGGCACGCTGGCCAGCGCGGCGGGCGAGCACGCCGCCTGCGCCGGCAACATGCTGGCCTCGCAAGCCGTGCCGGCCGCGATGCTGGCGGCATTCGAGCGCGCCGAGGGGCCGCTGGCCGAACGGCTGATGCTGGCCTTGCTGGCGGGCGAGGCGGCCGGCGGCGAAGCCGGGCCCGTGCATTCGGCCGGGTTGCTGGTGTGCCAGGACCTGGATTGGCCGATGGTCGACCTGCGGATGGACTGGGTCGAAGACGGCCCGGTGCAGGCGCTGTATGCGGCCTGGGGCATCTACGCACCGCAGATCGACGCCTATCTGGCCCGCGCCCGGGACCCCCGCGAGGCGCCCAGCTTCGGCGTGCCGGGCGATCTGTGAGCGCCGCCATGGACGTTCCCTGAGGAAAGCCTTGCCCGGCGTTGCGCGGCAAGGGGATACTTTGCCAGACCCTTGCCCGCGCCGGCCGGCCTTACGACCCCGTTTCCTCAAGTTGGACCATGCTCAATCGCATTTCCCTGCGCCAGATGGAATATTTCGTGGCGACCGCCAAGCACGGCAGCATTGCCGCGGCGTCCGCCCAGATCCATATCTCGCCGCCGTCGATATCGGCCGCCATCGCCCACATCGAGACCGAGCTGGGCGTGCAGCTGTTCGTGCGCCATCCGTCCAAGGGACTGGCCCTGACGCCGCTGGGCCAGCAAGTCATGCAGGAATGCGAAGACCTGCTCGAACGCGCCTCGAAACTGTACGAGATCGCGTCCGATTCCCACGACACCATCCAGGGCGTGCTGCGCGTGGGGTGCTTCCAGCCGTTGGCCGCCATGATCGCGCCCGAGGTCATCTTCGGGTTTTCGCGGGCGTTCGAGAAGGTCGAGCTGCACATGGCCGAAGGCGACCAGCAGGAACTCATCAACCGCCTGCACCTGCTCGAGATCGACGTGGCCATCACCTACGACCTGCAACTGGGCGACGAGATCAGCTTCGAGACGCTGGCGCACATGCCGCCGCACGTGCTGGTGAGCGAGCTGCATCCGCTGGCCCAGCAGATCGCCGTCACGCTGGACGAGCTGGCGCAGCTGCCGATGGTGCTGCTGGACCTGCCGATGAGCCGCGAGTACTTCCTGTCGCTGTTCGCCAAGGCCGGCCTGCAGCCCAACATCGTGGCCCGGTCGCGTTCCGAAGACGTGGTGCGTTCGATGGTTGCCAACGGCATCGGCTACGCGCTGTTCAACGTGCGCCCCAAGTCGACCCAGTCGCTGGACGGCAAGCGGCTGGTGCGCCTGCGCCTGGCCGGCGAGCAGCGGCCGATGCTGCTGGGGCTGGCGACGTACCGGCCGATGAAGCCGTCGCGCCTGACCCAGGCCTTCATGCAGCGCTGCCGCGCCTATATTTCGGACCAGTACATTCCGGGCATGAGCGCGGCCAGTTTCTTCGACCCCTACATGTCCGGCCCCCCCGGGACCGCATCCTGAGTCCTCCATGTCCCGTTCCCTTCCTTCAGGCAGCCTGGCGCTGCTGCGCGAACTGATCGCGTTTCCGTCCGTCACCCTGACGCCCAATGCCGGCCTGATGGACCGCGTGCAGGAGGTGCTGGCGCTGGCGGGCGTCGAGTCGTGGCGCGTGCCCGATCCGCAGGATGCCAGCCGCTGCAACCTGTTTGCCAGCGTCGGCCCGCGCGACGAGGCGGGCATCTTGCTGTCGGGGCATACCGACGTGGTGCCGGTGCAGGGCCAACCCTGGACCACGCCGCCGTTCCAGGCCACCGAGCGCGACGGCCGCCTGTACGGCCGCGGCGCCGCCGACATGAAGGGGTTCGTCGCGTGCGCGGTGATGGCCCTGGTGCGTGCCGCACAGCAGCCGTTGAAGCGGCCGCTGCTGCTGGCCCTGTCGTTCGACGAGGAAATCGGCTGCGTCGGCGTGCGGCATCTGCTGCGCGCACTGCAAGACATGCAGCCGCAGCCCTTGCTGTGCGTGGTGGGCGAGCCCACGCTGATGCAGATCGGCACCGGCCACAAGGGCAAGGCCGCCTATCGCGCCCGCTGCTGCGGCCAGGCCGGGCATTCGGGGCTGGCGCCGCGTTTCGTCAACGCCATCCACACCGCGGCCGACCTGGTCGATGCGCTGCGCGACGTGCAGCGCGAATTGGCCGACGCCGGCCCGCGCGAGCCCGGCTACGCCATTCCCTATTCGACCGTTCACGCGGGCACCATCCATGGCGGCACGGCGCTGAACATCGTGCCGGCCGATTGCGAAGTGAGCTTCGAGATCCGCAACATCGCGCAGGACGATCCCGGGCAGATCCTGGAGCGGGTGCGGGCCCGTACCCAGGCGCGGATGCGCGCCCACCATGCCTTGCCCGACGCCGCACCGCCCGAGATCGAGGCGGGCAACAGCTATCCCGGCCTGTCGGTGCCGGACGATGCGCCGGCGGTACGCCTGCTGGCCTCGATGCTGCCCGCCGGCACGCCATGCACCAAGGTGGCCTTCGGTACCGAAGGCGGCCTGTTCGGTCAGCTGTGGACCCAGACCGCGGTGCTGGTCTGCGGCCCGGGCAGCATCGACGTGGCGCACAAGGCCGACGAATACGTCGAGCTGGCGCAGATCGATGCCTGCGACGCCATGATGGCGCAGTTGACGGCGTATCTCTGCGCCTGACGGGGCGCCTGGCGCGGCCGCGACCGCGCAATTGAAACAATTCGCCATTTTTGCGTGCCGCTTTTAAAATCGCCAGCGGCTTGGCGACCGCGGCGGCGCGCGCATTCGCGTGCACCGGGGCAGGCAACCGCACCTCGTCCAATGGGTACCCGCGGCCCCACCCGCGCGACACCCCCTACGCTCGCACGATATGAAAAAAACCTGTATCCACCGCCTGGCATTGACCACCGCCATCCTCTCGACGCTGCCGCCCTGGCCTGCGCTGGGGGCGCCGGGCGACATCATCAGCGGCGGCGGCCAGGGGGGCAAGGGCGCCGACTTCAGCAATGGCAACGGCGGGGCGGGCGGCGCCGGGGGCCTGGCGGGCGGGGGCGGTGGCGGCGGTGGCGGTCAGGGGGGCGTCATGCCGACCACGCGCGTCAATGGCGGTGACGGGGGGGCTGGCGCGACGCTGTCGACCTCGGCCACCGCCGGTCTGAATGGCGAAAACTCCGGCTCGGCGGCGGGCGGCATGGGCGGCTTTGTCCAGGGCCCGGACCTGACTTCGGCCGGGAGCGGGGGCGGCGGCGCCGGATCCCTGGGGGGCCCGGGCGGGCGCGGGGGCGATAGCATCACGCCCTTCGGCAACGGCAATCTGAACAGCACGCCCAACACGGTATTGTCCAGCGGCGTGTTTGGCACGACGGGCCTGAGTGGCGAAGAGAAAGGGTTCGGCGCAGGGGGCGGCGGCGGTGGCGGCGGTCAGGGGGGGCTGGTGCTGACGGCACCGGGCGCCGCGCTCGAAACGGCAGGCCAATCGATCGGCGGCGGCAGCGGTGCCGCCGGCACGCTTGCGGGCGGCGGCGGCGGGGGCGGCGGCGCCGCGCTGGTGCTGGTGGGCGGCGGCACCATCCGGAATACCGGCTCGGCCATCGTGGGCGGCTCGGGCGGTGCGGCTGACGGGGGCATTGCCGCAGGAGGGGGATCGGGAGGCGCGGGCGTCTTCCTCTTCGACGGCGGCACCCTGTTCAACAATGCGGGCATCGTCCAGGGCGGATCCGGGGGCAATTCCAGTAATGCCACGGGCGGCAGCGGCGGTGCGGGCGTACTCGCCAACCG
This sequence comes from Achromobacter sp. NCFB-sbj8-Ac1-l, assembly GCF_052695805.1. Taxonomy (NCBI): domain Bacteria; kingdom Pseudomonadati; phylum Pseudomonadota; class Betaproteobacteria; order Burkholderiales; family Alcaligenaceae; genus Achromobacter; species Achromobacter sp. NCFB-sbj8-Ac1-l. Next base: position 3,007,973 of record NZ_CP199812.1, read on the forward strand.
CGGCACGATCACCAACCTGGCCACCATCGTCGGCGCCGCCGCGGGCGCGGGCAGCGATGGCGGCACGGGCGGCGACGGGGTCGTCGCCAATGGCACCGCCGTCACCAATGCGGCGGGCGCCCAGATCTCGGGCGGCCGGGGCGGGTCATCGGTCGGCACCTCGGCCCTGGCCGGCCCGGGCGGCGCCGGCGTGCGCTTCATCAATACCGGCGGGTCGCTGGTCAACGCCGGCAGCATCCAGGGCGGCAATGGCGGATCGACCTCGAACTTTCCCACGGGCAGCGGCGGCGCGGCGGTGATCGGACAGGGCGGCGTGCAGGTCACCAACCGCGGCACGCTGTCCGCCGGCCAGGACAGCTTTGGCGGACGCGCCAACGCCGTGGCGTTCAGCGGCGGCGGCAATCGCCTGACGCTGGAGGCCGGGTCCCTCGTCATCGGCAACGTCGTCAGCAGCAGCGGCGGCGGCCCCTCGGGCGACGTGCTGGCGTTGGGCGGCGACACGACCGATGCCACCACCACCTTCGACGCCGGCCAACTGGGGGCCTTCGGCAGCGGCCGCGCGTACCAAGGCTTTGAAAACCTGCAAAAAACCGGCGCCAGCCTGTGGACCTTGACGGGCGGCACGAGCCAGATCACATCGTGGACCCTGTCAGGCGGCACGCTGGCGATCGGCTCGGATGCCGCGCTGGGCGGCCCGGCTGGCACCGTGGCCTTCGATGGCGGCGTGCTGCGCAACACGGCGGCGGTCGTGGCCACGCGGTCGTTCGAGGTGCAAGCGGGAGGCGGCACGCTGGAGACGCAGCAGCCCCTGACGCTGCTGGGCGCGCTTGGCGGTAGCGGCGCGCTGCGCAAGACGGGCGCGGCCGCGCTGATCTTGAATGGGGTCAGCTCATATTCCGGCGCTTTCGACATCCAGGCGGGCAGGGTGGTGGTGGGCGACGCGACCCATGCGGGCGCGGTCCTGCCCGGCGCCGTGACCGTGGGCAACGGCGCCATCCTGGGCGGGCAGGGCACGGTGGGCAGCCTCGTCGTGGCGGCCGGCGGCAGGGTGGCGCCGGGCAATCCCCTGGGCACGCTGACGGTGACGGGCAACCTCACGCTGGCGCCGGGGTCGGTGTACCTGGTCGATGTCGATTCCGGCTCGTCGGCCAGCGACCGGCTTGCCGTCGGCGGCACGGCCACCCTGGGCGGATCGGTCGTACACGTCGGGCCGGACGGCAATTTCAGCACGTCGCGCGACTACGTGATCGTCACGGCGGCGGGCGGCGTGACCGGCAGTTTCCAGAGCGTCGCCAGCCAATACGCCTTTCTGGAGCCGCAACTGCGCTATGACGCGAACGCCGTCACGCTGCGGATGCCGCTCAAGCAGGTGCCCGGCGACCCGGGGGCGGGCAATGGCGGCAATGAGGGCAACGGCGGCGAGGGCGGCTCCGGCGGCAATGGCGGCAATGGTGGCGGCACCCGGCCGATCCGCTTTGCCGACGCCGCGCAGACGCGCAACCAGCGCGCCGTTGCCAATGCCGTACAGACCCTGCCGCAAGACAATGCGGTGTACGCGCGGGTCCTGAACCTGCCGGTGGGGGCGCCCCCGGCTGCCTTCGACGCCCTGTCGGGCGAAGTGCATGCCAGCACCACCGCGCTGCTGCGCGGCATAGGTGACACCGTGGCCAGCCTGCCCGTGGACCACCTGCGAGCCAACCTGTACGCCGGTCGCCTGCCCGGCGCGCCGACCGCGCAGCGCGAGACGGGCGGCGCCACCGCGGGCGACGGCGCGGCCTTGCCGCGGTCTGCCGCGCAACCGCTATGGGCCCAGGTGTTCGGCAACTGGCGCACGCTGGGCGGCAACGGCAGTGCCGGGCGGGTGAGCGATGCCGACGGCGGCCTGTTCGTGGGAGGAGACTTTGCGGCAGGCGGCGGCTGGCGCCTGGGCGGCGCCGTCGGCTACACCGGCAGCCATGCCTCGCTGCACGACCGCGCGTCGACCACCGACGTCGACAGCTACAGCGCCACGCTTTATGGCGGCAAGGCGTTCCAGGCCGGGCCGGGGCAGATCGAATGGACGGCCGGCGCCGCCTACACCTGGCACGACATCGCCACGCGCCGCGACACCGGCGCCGCCGGGCTGAACCAGACGCTGAAGGCCGATTACCGCGGCGGCACCGCGCAGGTGTTCACCGAGCTGGGTTTTCGCGTGCCTTTGAACGAGCGCATCGCGCTGCAGCCGTTCGCGGGCATCAACTACAGCAACCTGCGCACGCGCGGCTTCTCGGAATCGGGCGGCTCGGCCGCGCTGGACGGCGCCAGCCAGCGCAGCGCCATCACCACCACCACGCTCGGCTTGCGCGGCGAGGCGCGCTTCGACTCCGCCGGCATGCCGGGCCGTGTGCACGCCATGGCCGGCTGGCGCCACGCCTTCGGCAGCCTGGAGCCCGCCACCACGCTGGCGTTCGCCGACAGCGTGCCTTTCACGGTCGCCGGCGCACCGCTGGCGCAGGACGCGGCCGTCATCGGGCTGGGCGTCGACATGCGGCTGGCCAAGTCGACCACCGTCGGCGTGGCCTACAACGGCCAATTCGGCGGCAGCAACCGCCAGAACGCAGGCAGCCTGAACCTGGCCTGGCAGTTCTGAGCGACCCGCGGCGCTACGGCGCCGGCAATCGGGCCGTCAACACGACCCCGGTGGCGGACTCGGTCATCACCACGGCATTGCCATCGGGCGTGAGGGCGATGTTGGTGACGGTCTGGCCAGCGGGGCTGCGCAGGAAGTGCGTGACGTTGCCGCGGGCATCCAGCAGGAAGGCCCCGCCCAGGCTGGCGTGCGCGACCAGCAGGCCGCCTTGCGGCGTCAGCGCCAGTCCGTCCGGGCCGCTGCTGCCGAAGAACGTCTGGAAGGCGCCCATCTTGCTGAGGGCGCCGTCGCCCAGCAGCGGTGCGCGCCACACCTGGTTGGCGCGGGTCACGGCCACGTAGAGCGTGCGGGCCTGGGGGTCGACCGCGATGCCGTTGGGGCTGGGCGCGTTGCCGAGCAGCAGGTCGAGCCGGCCGCTGGCGCAATCGTAGCGATAGACCCGGCCGCTGGGGTCGTGCAGGCCGGTCTGCCCCTGGTCGGTGAAATACAGGCGGCCGGCGGCGTCGAACACCAGGTCGTTGACGCCCTTGAACGACTCGCTGTTGCGATGGCCAAGCAGGGTATCGATGCGGCCGCTTTGCGGCTCGCAGCGCAGGATGCCCAGGCGGTAGTCGGCAATCCAGAGGCTGCCGTCCGCGTGCCGTGCCAGCCCGTTGGGCCAGCCGCCCGTCTGCGCGACCACGTGCCAGTCACCGCCGCCGTCCAGGCAGAGGATGCGGCCGTGCGCAATATCGGTCACGTAAAGGCGGCCCTGGGGGTCGAACACGGGCCCTTCGAGAAAGCTGTCGACTACGTGGCCGGGCTTGTTGGCCTCGGCCCAGGCGCTGGCTTGGGGCAAGCGCAGTGCCTGGGGCAGGCTGGACAGCACGCTGGCCTGGATGACCACCGGCGGGGTGAAGTTCATGTTCCACATGGCGGATCACTCGGGCTTGATGCCGACGCGCTTGCCGACGTCGGCCCAGAGCGCGACCTGCTCGTTGACGTACGCGCTGAACTGCGCGGGCGACATATCGCGATGGCGAGCGCCCTGGTCGACCAGCTGCTTGCGCAGGGCGGGATCGTTCATCACCTGGCCGACCAGCGCGTTCATCTGCTGCACGATGGCGTCGGGCGTGCCTTTGGGGGCCGCCAGCCCGAACCAGTTCAGGACCTGGTACGAGGGCAGGCCGGCCTGCGCGAAGGTGGGCACCTGCGGCAGGGTTTCGAGCCGGCTTTCGCCGGTGACGGCCAGCGCGCGCACCCGCCCGCCCTGCACGGGCGCAATGGCGGTCGGAGCCGCCGTGATCAGCATGTCGATCTGCCCGGCCATGACGTCGGCCAAGGCCGCGCCCGCGCCCCGATAGGGAATATGGGTGAGCGAGATGCCGGCCTCGCTCTTGAACACTTCGGCGGCCAGGTGGGTGGAACTGGCCTGTCCGCCCGAACCGAAGTTGAGCTTGGCCGGATGCGCCTTGGCGTACTGGACCAGGTCTTGCAAGGTCTTGAACGGCGACGTTTCGGGCACGATCAGCACCAGCGGCGTCTCGATGATTTCCGCGACGTGCACCAGGTCTTGACGGTGGTCCCACGGCAGCTTGGCGAACAGCAGCGGCAGCATGGTGTAGGTCGTGTCGGTGACCAGGAAGGCGCTGCCGTCGGCCGGCGAGCGCGTCACGTCCAGGGTGCCGATCGTGCCCGAGGCCCCGGTCTTGTTTTCGACGATGAACGTCTTGCCGGTCAGTTCCGACAAGCGCTGCGCCACCTGGCGTCCGGCGTAATCGGTGGTGCCGCCCGGTGAATAGGGCACCACCAGGCGCACGGGCTTGGCCGGCCAGTCAGCCGCCGCGGCGCACAGGGGCGTCAGGACGCTGGCGGCCAGCGCCAGGCTGGCGCACAGGCGGGCAGCCCGCCCGCGCGGGTTGCAGGGTATTGCATGCATGAGAATGTCTCCGTTTTTTTGTCGGGGCGGCTCAGGTGGCCGTCTGGATGCCCGCTTCGCGAATCAGCCGGGCCCACTTCTGTTGTTCTTCCTGGATGTAGCGCCGGGCCGCGTCGGGCGTGCCGCCCAGGGCGGTGCTGCCTTCGGCCGTGAACATCGCCACGGTGGCCGGATCCGCCAGCACGTTCACGAGCGTGGCGTTGAGACGGTCGATGATGTCCGCGGGGGTGCCGGCGGGCGCCACCACCGCCTTCCAGTCCACGGCGGCAAAGCCGTCATAGCCGGACTCGGCCACGGTCGGCACGTCGGGCAGGATCGGCACGCGGGCCGGCGCGGTGACGGCCAGGGGGCGCAACAATTTGCCCTTGAGCATTTCCTGCGCGGCCTGGGGCGTGGCGAACATGTAGTCCGTATTGCCGCCGAGCAGGTCGTTCAGGGCCGGCGCCGCGCCCCGGTACGGCACATTCAGCACCTTGAAGCCGGCCTGGTAAGCCAGCAATTCGCCGGCCAGGTGGCCCACCGTGCCCGAGCCGGCCAGCGCCTGCTTGAGCGCGCCGGGCGCCGCCTTGCCCTCTCGCACCAGGTCCGCGAGGGTCTTCCAGCGGGCATCCGCCTTCACCACCAGCACCACCGGCAGCGAGGCCACCAGGATCACCGGCGCGAAGTCCTTGGCGGGGTCGAAGGGCACGTTGGGCATCAAGGCGGGGTTGATGGCCAGGTTGGCGGTCTGGCCCAAGGCCAGCGTCAGGCCGTCGGGCTTGGACTTGGCCACCAGGTCCAGGCCGATGTTGCCGCTGGCGCCGGGGCGGTTCTCGACCACGACGGACCAGCCCGTCGCGCCGGTGGTCTTGGCGGCGATGGCGCGCGCCACCGTATCGGTGCCGCCGCCAGGCGTGTAGGGAACGATGAAGCGCACCGGGCGGCCGTTGGGGTAGGCGCCGGCGGCGCGCAGCGGCAGCGCCGCGGCGCACAGGGCGGCGCCGACGAAGGCGCGGCGGGTAAGCGTAAACATGGGGTCAGTCTCCTTGGGCTATTTGACGGGCCTTGAGGGCCTCTATCTCTTGTTCGCTGTAGCCGACGCTGGCCAGCAGCGCGTCGGTGTGTTGGCCGGCGGCGGGCGGTTGCAGCCGGATGCCGGGTTGCATGCCATCGAGCGTGAAGGGCGCCAGCGGCACCTTCGACATGCGGCCGTCGCCCAGCGCGATCGGCGCCAGGCCACCGGTGCAGGCCAGGTGGGGGTCATCGAAGAGGTCTTCCGGCCGCGTGATCGGCGCATACGGCAGGCCCTCGCGCTCGAACACGGCGGCCAGCGCCGCCGCCGGGTATTGGGCCATGCGGCTGCGCAGGATCGGCATGAGCCACTCGCGTGCCTGCACCCGGTCGTTGTTCGACTGCAGGCGCGGATCGCCGCGCAGGTCCGCCAGCTGCAGCGCATCGCAAAAGAGGGCCCATTGCTTGTCGCTCACGACCGCCAGGAAGATCTGTTCGCCGTCCTTCACCGTGAAGACGTCGTACACGGCCCAGGCCGAGATGCGGCTGGGCATGGGGGCGGGCGGACGGCCCGTCATGGCGTACTGCATCATGTGCTGGCCGACCAGGAAGACGTTGTTCTCGAACAGCGACGCCTGGACCTCGCCGCCCATGCCGGTGCTGTCGCGCCGGGCCAGGGCGGCCATCGCGCCGATCGCGCCGAACATGCCGCCCATGATGTCGTTGACGCTGGAGCCGGCACGCAGGGGGTCGCCGCTGCGCCCGGTCATGTAGGCCAGGCCGCCCATCATCTGCACCACCTCGTCCAGCGCCGTACGCTGTTCGTACGGCCCCGGCAGGAACCCTTTGTGGCTGACGTAGATGAGGCGCGGATGGGCCTCGCGCAGCGAGGCGTAGTCCAGGCCGAGCCGGGCCATGACGCCCGGCTTGAAGTTCTCGCTGACGACGTCGGCCGAGGCGATCAGGCGCCGGGCCGCTTCACGGCCGTCGGCCTGCTTCAGGTCAAGGACGATGCTCTTCTTGTTGCGGTTGAACATGGGGAAAAAGCCCGCGCCGGAGCCGAGCAGCCGCCGGGTGCTGTCGCCGCCGGGCGGTTCGACCTTGATCACTTCGGCGCCCAGGTCGCCCAGGATCATGCCGCAGGTGGGTCCCATGACCATGTGTGTGAATTCGACGACGCGCACGCCTTCATACGGCAGGCGGGACGGGGGGGTGCCAGTCATGTGTGTCCTGATTCAGTGGGAGGGCGCAAAGCCCTTGGGCAGGCCCGCGTCCGGGGTCATGCCGTAGAGCGGTTCGCCCGGCAGGCCGGCCGCCAGCGGGGCGCGCGCGGCAAACAGGGCGGCCAGGTCGATGCCGGTGGCGACGGCCATGGCCTCGAACATGAAGACCAGGTCTTCGGTGACCACGTTGCCCGACGCGCCGGGCGCGTAGGGGCAGCCGCCCAGGCCGCCCAGTGAACTGTCGAAGGTGCGCACGCCTTCGTCATAGGCGGCCAGGCAATTGGCCAGCCCCAGGCCGCGCGTGTTGTGCAGGTGGGCCGCGCCGGCGTGCTCGCCGAGTTCCTGCCGCAGGCGGCGAAACCGCCGTCGCACCTGCGCCGGATTGGCATAGCCGACCGTGTCCGACAGACCGGATTCGTCGGCGCCGGCGGCAATGCATTGCACCGCCAGCCGGATCACGTCGTCTTCGGCCACCTCGCCCTGCAAGGTGCAGCCGAAGGCGGTGGAAATGCCGGCCTCCAGCTTCACGCCGGGCGCGATGTCGTCGCGCAGCCGGGCGATGGCGCGGACTTCTTCCACCATGTCTTCGGGCGTCTTGCGCACGTTCGCCAGCGAATGGGCCCGGCTGGCGGACACGGGCAGGGTGAGTTTGTGCACGCCGGCAGCCAGCGCCGCCTGCGCGCCGCGCAGATTGGGCACCAGCGCCATGACGGTAAGCCCGGGATGGGTCAGGGCATGACGCACGACCTCGGCGGCATCGGCCATCTGCGGCAGCAGCCGTGCCGGCACGAATGACGCCACTTCGATTTCACGGAGGCCGGCGGCCACCAGCGCGTCGATCCAGCGGCACTTTGCCTCGGTCGGCATGGTGGCCTTGACGGATTGCAGGCCGTCGCGCGGACCGACTTCGCTGATCAGGACGGAAGGCGGAGGGGGCATTCAAGTCTCCTGGAAAAGGATTATTTATTCTATCTAATAGAATCTTATTCTTTAAGATGAAATGATGTCGCAAGGCGAAGCGGCCTGTCAAGCGGCGACTACAATGCAACGTTCTAAAAGATGGAATGCAGGAGCCCCTATGCCGCGTAAAGCCGCGACCGAATCCATGGCCGACCGCGATGCCGCCGAGGGCGGTGTCGCCGCGGTGGACCGGGCGTTGAGCCTGATGTCCGTGTTCGGCGAGGGCGATTCGGCGCTGTCGCTGGTGGAATTGGCCGAACGCACCCAGCTGTACAAGAGCACCGTGCTGCGCCTGCTGGCGTCCCTGGTGCATGCGGGCTGGGTGCAGCGGCTGGACGATGGCCGCTATGCGCTGGGGCCCGAGGTGGCGCGGCTGCACGGGCTCTACGCCGCGTCCTTTTCGCTCGAACGCATCGTCATGCCGGTGCTGCGCGACCTGGTCGCGGCCACGGGCGAAAGCGCCGCCTACCACGTGCGCCAGGGCGATGCGCGGCTGTGCCTGTATCGCGTGGATTCGCCGCACCCCGTGCGCGACCACATTCGCGCGGGTGACTTGCTGCCGCTGGACCGGGGCACCGGCGGGCGGGTGCTCACGGCGTTCGACCCGGTGCTGGGGTTCGCGCCCGGGGCGGACCAGGCCTTGTACGCCCGCATCCGCGCTGACGGCTATGTCGTGGCCGTGGGCGACCGCCTGGCGGAAGTGGCGGGCATTTCCGCGCCGGTGTTCCTGGCGGACGGCAGCATCGCCGCGGCGGTGACGCTCACCGCGCCGGCCCATCGGCACCGGCATGCGCATCTGGATGCGGTCTTGCTGGCCGCAAGGCAGCTCAGCGGCAAGGTCGGTTAGCGGCGGCTGGCACGGCATCTACCTGGCCGCCGGCAGGTTCAGCCCTGGCGCGCCGGGTCCAGCCCCCCCTTTTTTCATTTTCATCGACGACCGCCCCCCCTCGCGCACGGGGCAGGGGGGCGTGTTCGCGCGCGCCGGGATCGCCTTTGCGCGCTGACGCGTCGTGCTCCGGCCGGCGGCCATCGCCGCGATGCCGGCGGCCGCGCCCCTCGTCCCGTTTGCAGCGAAATCCGGGTATTTTTGCTCAGCGGTCGCTTACTGTATAAATTAATACGTATGATGTATGATATAAAACAGAAATAAGAAATTACTAGCGATAATGTTCTATTATCGAGAGTAATTATTGGGGCTCACTTATTCGGGCTCACTTATTCGGACTCACTACCAGGAATCACGCCATGGCCACGGGAATCACGCAGTCGGATGTTTGGGCCGCCGCAGACGCCTTGCTGCTCGAGGGCGCCCGGCCCACCATCGAGCGGGTGCGCCTGAAAATCGGCCGCGGCTCGCCCAATACGGTCAGTCCACACCTGGAAAGCTGGTTCGCCGGGCTGGGCGCGCGCATCCAGGACCCGGGCGCCTTCGCCGCACCGGCCGCCATTCCCGACCCCATCGCCCAGGCCGCCACCCATTTCTGGGAAGCCGCCCTGGCCGCGGCTCGCGCCGAACAGGCCGACGCCACGCGCCAGCGCTGGGCCGAACTGCAAGAAGAGGGCGTGCGGCTGGATGCGCTGGCCGAACGGCTGGCGCAGCGCGAGGCCCAGCTGCAGGCCCGCGAACGTGACCTGGAAGAAAGCCTGAAAGTCGCCACCGGCCAATTGGCCGCCACCGAAGAACGCCTGCGCACGGCCGAGGCCCAGTTGCGCGAACGCGATCAGGCGCTGGCCGCCGGGCAGCGCCACCTGGCCGATGCGCGCGCCGCGCTGCACGCCCAGGCCGCCGACGCCGAGCGCGCCCGCAGCGAACAGGCCGAGGCCCTGGCCGCGGCCCACGACCGCCATGCCGCGCACGAACGGCGCTGGATGACCGAACTGGACGCCGAGCGCGGCGCGGTCAAGCGCTTGCAGGCGCGGCTGGATGAAACCCTGGCGCTGAACCAGCAGCAGGCCGAGCAGGCGCGCCAGGCCCTGGCACAGGCTACGGAACGCCTGCGCAGCGCCGAGAACAATGCCGCCGAACAACTGCGCACGGTCCAGGCCGAGGCCCAGGCCCGCCGTGCCGATGCCTTGGCCGACCTGGCCCGGCGCCAGGCCGAAGCCGCCGCCGCCCAGGAGGCCTTGCAGGCCTCGCGGCAACGCGAGCAGGACCTGGCCGACCGCGTGGACGCGGCCGACGCCCAAGGCGCCGAACTGCTGGCGCAATTGAAGGCGCGGGATGCGCAACTGCTGGAATTGACCCGTCACTTGATGGCCGCGCAGGCCGGGTCGGATTCCGCCACGGGCAAGCAGCACGGGCCCGTGTGATGGCCAGGGCGGGCGGATGACGCGAGCGCTGCCGGGCGCCGGCCCGGTAGTCGGGCCCGCCCCCAGCCATGCCGTTGCCGCCTAGCGGCCGGGATACACCCCCTGGAACGGCGTATTGTCCGGCTCGCCAAAATTGTCGGCGTGGTAGTTGGCGGGATCCGCCCGCATGCTGGATTTCGGGCTGCTGCTGCCGCTGCTGCTGCCGCCCGGCGTCATGGTGCAGCCGGCAAGCAGGAAGGCCAGCACGATGCCGGCGGTGGTCACGAGTTTCATCACAAACCTCCACAAAGAAGCTTGCCGGAATAGCGGTCCGGGTTGGCCGGCGCCGCCTGCATCCACTCCGGCGTGCCACATGCGCGCCGGATGCGGGCGCGATGGTGCCTGTCCGCGCAGGCAGGCCGTCGGGCCGTCTGGCGGATGGGCGGAAACGAGGGCAAGCCCATCAACACGGCCTGTCGGGCCGCCGGCGTCGGGCATGCCAGGGCGCCCGCGGCGCGCGTCCTGGCGCCACGCCAGGGGCGTACCGCGACAAGCGATTCACAGCCTGTCTTGTCGGGAGGGGGCGCCGCGCACAGGACAAGCCCTCAGCAAGTGGTGTGCCCAGGAAGGGGGGGGCAGAAGCGGCCGGACAGCGCCTGGGCGGGCTTGTTCGGGCCATTTTCCGCCCGGCCAGATGGCCCGGTCATCGCTATTTCGGATAAATTCGCACATGCCCAAGGTGCCTTGGGCCCATCCGCCTGGAGCACCGCTTGAACCCGATTCCCCGACCGCCCTCCGATCTGCCCCGCAACCTGCTGGTCATCGTCATTCTGCTGGCCTTGATGATCGGCAGCCTGTACGTGCTCAAGCCCTTTCTGTTCGGGCTGATCTGGGCCACCACCATCGTGGTGGCCACCTGGCCGGTGATGCGGGCGGTGCAAAGGCGCTGCGGCGGCCGCCGCTGGCTGGCCACGCTGGTCATGTTGCTGGTGCTGCTGGTGGTGATCGTGCTGCCGCTGTACCAGGCGATTTCGACGCTGGCGCTGCACGGCGGCGCCATCATGAGCGCTATCAAGAGCCTGCCGGAATACACCTTGATGGCGCCGCCGGGCTGGGTGCAAAGCGTGCCGCTGGGCGGGCCGCGCATCGCCCAGGAATGGCAGGCGCTGGCCGATGCCGGCGCAGGGGGGCTGCTGGCGCGGCTGGAACCCTACGTGACCCTGGCGGCCAGGTGGCTGCTCAGCAACGCGGCGATCGTCGGCGTGTTCGTCATGCACATGCTCATCACCATCGCCATCGCAGGCATCCTGTATTTCCAGGGCGACATGGCGGCCGACTTCGTGCAGCGCTTTGCCAACCGGCTGGCCGGCGCCCGCGGCGTGGCGGCGATCCGGCTGGCGGGCCTGTCGATCCGCGCGGTGGCGCTGGGCATCGTGGTGACCGCCGTGGTGCAGTCGGCGCTGGGCGGCCTGGGCCTGTGGATTGCGGGCGTGCCGGCCGCCGGCATCATCACGGCGCTGATGCTGATGCTGTGCCTGGCGCAACTGGGGCCGTTCCTGCCGCTGCTGGGCGGCGTCATCTGGCTGTTCCAGAACGACATGAAGCTGGCGGCGGTGTTGCTGCTGGTCTGGGCGGCGCTGGTCGCCATGCTCGACAATCTGCTGCGCCCGATGCTGATCAAGCGCGGGGTCAACCTGTCGATGCTGCTGATCCTGGCCGGCGTGCTGGGCGGCCTGTTCGCGTTCGGCATCGTCGGCCTGTTCATCGGGCCGGTGATCCTGGCCGTGACGTCGACGCTGCTCAAGGCCTGGGTCGACGAAGTGCCGCCGCCCGATGACGGCGCGCCGGCCACGTTGAAGCATCCGACCGAGCTTTGATGCCGGCAGGGCGATCCGGCGCGGCACGCCAGGGGCAGGCCGCGCGGCCAGGGGAAAGCGCGTAACATCCTGCCCTTGGGGCCGTCGTGAATGCAGGCTTGCGTGATTCAGGCCTGCATCAACGCCCCCGTTTCGCCTTTTCCGCAGTGTCCAAGATGACGATTTTTCCGCTGAATTCCTCTACGCCCATTCCCGTGCTTTCCCGCCTTGCCCTCGTGACCGTCATGCACTCGGGAGGCCGGCCATGAGCGACAGCGTCCGCCTGGCCAAGCGGCTGGCCACCGAACAATCGTGCTCGCGCGGCGATGCCGAACGCTATATCGAAGGCGGCTGGGTGGCCGTGGATGGCAAGGTCGTGGAAGAACCGGGCTTTCGCGTCGGCGCCCACCAGACGGTAAGCCTGCTGCCCGGCGCCAAGCTGGAAGACATGCGGCCGGTCAGCGTGCTGGTGCACAAGCCGGCGGGCCTGTCGGCATCTGACCCGCAGGAATCCGCGCTGGACTTGATCGTGCCCGCCAACCTGATGCCGGGCGACCGCTCGGGCCTGCGTTATCTGAAGCGCATGTTCAACGGCCTGAAACTGGCGACGCCGCTCGAGCGGGCGGCCAGCGGGCTGGTGGTGTACACGCAGGAATACGCGGTGTCGCGCAAGCTGGTCGAAGAGGGCCGGCACGTCGAGCAGGAATACATCGCCCAGGTGCGCGGCACGCTGGACGCGGCGGGGCTTGCGCGCCTGCAACGCGGCCTGGCCTACGAAGGCCGGCCCGCCACGCCCATGAAGGTCAGCTGGCAGAACGAAACCCACCTGCGCTTTGCGCTGAAGACGCCGGCGCTGGGCTTCATCGAATACGTGTGCGACACCGCCGGGCTGCAATTGCTGGCGCTGCGCCGCCTGCGCATCGGGCGCCTGCCGATGGCGGGGCTGGCGGTGGGGCAGTGGCGTTATCGGCTGGAATACGAGCGGTTCTAGGCCCTTTCCAGGGCCCGAAAGACTTCAAGTGAATTCTCAGATAACCTCAAGTGAATTCTCGAATGACTTCGTGTGGTTTCTCGAATAGCTTCAAGTGAATTCTGGAATAATTTCACTTTTTGCATGAAGTCTATCCAATAAGTATTTGAAAAATAATAAAACACAAAGGACGCTGCATGCCAAGCTCGCCCGGCCGTTGGTCGCCCGCTTTCAACCCGCACCGCCGCAGCGTGCTGCGGGCGGTGGGGGCCATGGGCCTGTCGAGCCTGGCGCTGGCGGGCTGCGCCACCCGTTCACCGGGCCGCGGCGAAGGCGAGCAGACCGCGCCCGGCGACTTGTCGGCCAGCCAAACGGGCCAACCCCTGTCCAACGCCGCCCCCCGGCGCGATGCCCCGGTACCGGCCTTGCGGCCCGGCGGCCGCGTGGCCATCGTGGCGCCCGCGTCGGCCGCCGATGGCGCGGCGTTCGAAGCAGCCGACTGGTTGCAGGCCCGGGGTTTCGAAGCCCAGATCATGCCCGCCGCGCTGACCCGCAGCGACGCGCCGTTCGAGTACCTGGCCGGCGACGACGCCGCCCGGCTCAATGACCTGCACGCGGCGTTTGCCGACCCGGCGATTGGCGCGGTGTGGTGCCTGCAAGGTGGTTTCGGCTCGTGGCGCATTGCCGACAAGCTGGATTTCGGCCTGCTGCGCAAGCACCCCAAGCCCTTCATCGGCTATAGCGACATCACCGCGCTGCACCTGGCCATCCAGAAACAGGCCGGCTTCGTGACCTTTCACGGGCCGATGCTGGCGCAGGACCTGCTGGCCGGCAAGGCCGAACCCACCGCCAGCCACGTGCTGGCGATGGTGGGCGGGCAGATCGGGCAGGGCGCCTGGATCGATGCGCCGCCGGAGTCCAACCCGGTGGTGCTGGCGCCCGGCGTGGCCACGGGCCGGCTGGTGGGCGGCAACCTGGCGCTGATCGCCGCCACCATCGGCTCGCGCCACGACATCGCCACCCGCGACGCGATCCTGTTCATCGAAGACGTCAACGAGGCGCTGCCGCGCATCGACCGGCTGCTGTCGCAATTACGCGCGGCCGGTAAATTCGACCGCATCAAGGGCGTGCTGGTGGGCAATTTCACCCGTCTGGGGCTGCCTGGCGGCGACGCGGCGGGGCAGTTCCAGCTGTTTCCGCTGTTGCAGGAACAATTCCAGGCGCGCGGCATTCCCGTGCTGGCGGCCTGGCCCAGCGGCCATGGCGATCCCAACCTGACGCTGCCGCTGGGGGCGCTGGTGACGCTGGATACCCAGCGCCGCGGGCTGCGGCTGGAACAGCCCGTGGCGGTGTAGGCGCACCGGTACGGCCGGGGCAGGCGGTCCCGGTTGGGGCCGTGATGGCGCGCCGCTGCGGCACCGGCTTGGTGCCAAGCCCTTTGTCGTGGCATCATTTTCGTTCGCGCCGCGTTTGCCACGGCCGCGTTTCCCTCCCGCACGGCGCAACCTGCGCTCTCCGCCAGGCCTTGGCACGCTAGTTGCTAGCAGTAACGTCACAGACGGTCATCAAGATAAACACAAAGCCGGCAGCTGCCCAAGACAGGCAGGGCCGGCGTGATCTTGCAAAGGAGACGTTCGTGAGGCATCTCGTCAAGCACGTTACCCGTTACCGCTACGCCGCGCCGGTCAGCTACAGCATCCAGACCCTGCGGCTGACGCCCCGGCTCGATGACCATCAGCGCGCCCTGCGCTGGCACATCCAGGCGCCCGGCGACATCCAGGCCCAGGTCGACGCCTATGGCAACGTGGCGCACACCTTGATCCTGAACCGGCGCCACCACGAGGTCGAAATCCACGTCACCGGCCAGGTCGACATCGAACCGCGGGCCCGGGGCCACGTGGGCCAGGAAGACCACCGGCTGCCCGTGCACGTGTACTGCGTACCGACCGCGCTGACCCAGGGCGACGACACAGTGCGCGGCTTTTCGGGACGGGTGCTGCCCCGCGGCCTGTCCACCCCCGAAGACGCCTTGTCGCTGGCCGAGGCCATCTGCGACCGGGTGGTGTATGCCCCCGACGACGAGGCGGCGGGGGGCGAACCTTCGGGCGCTGCCCAGGTGCTGGCGTCGGGCCGGGGCGGCAGCCGCGACCAGGCCCACCTGTTCCTGGCCTGCGCCCGGGCCTGCGGCACGCCGGCGCGCTACGTCAGCGGCTACCTCTACACCCAGGAAGACCAGGCCGTGGCCCACGCCTGGGCCGACATCTGGCTGCCCGAACCGGGCTGGGTCAGCGTGGACGTGACCCATCGCCGCTTTGCCTCGGACCGGCATTGCCGCCTGGCGGTGGCGCGCGACCACGATTCCGCGTCGCCGGTGCGCTGGCTGCACGGCCAGGGCGCCGACATGTCCACGCAGATTTCGGTGACGATGCAAGCCGGCGTCTGACCGCACGCGGTTTTCCGCTATCCCTTTTTTTTGCGGCATTCAATCCGCGCCTGGTCCGGCGACCGACCCGAGCCAGGCGCGTTTCAGTATCCCGGCCCCAGGCCCGGTATCCGGAGAAGGCAGTGACGATCCACGTAGCGCTCAAGCATGTGACGCAGTACCGATATGACCGGTTGGTGGGGCTGTCTGCCCAGGTGTTGCGGCTGCGGCCGGCGCCGCACAGCCGCACGCCGATCCTGTCGTATTCGCTGAAGGTCGAACCGGAAAACCATTTCATCAACTGGCAGCAGGACCCGTTCGCCAATTACCTGGCGCGGCTGAATTTTCCCGACAAGACCCGGGAATTCAAGATCACGGTGGACCTGGTCGCCGAGATGGCGGTCTACAACCCGTTCGATTTCTTCCTGGAGCCGGGCGCCGAGGAATACCCCTTTGACTACGACGACGGGCTGGCGCGCGAACTGGCGCCGTACCGGGTGCGCGACGAGGCCACGCCGCGCTTTCTCGACTTCCTGGAACGCGTGGACGTGCGGCGCCAGCGCACGGTGGATTTCCTGGTGGGCCTGAACCGCCAGATCCACCAGGAAATCAAATACCTGATCCGCATGGAACCGGGCGTGCAGACGCCCGAGGTGACGCTGACCCGCAACGCCGGCTCGTGCCGCGATTCGGCCTGGCTGCTGGTGCAGGCGCTGCGCCACCTGGGCCTGGCGGCGCGGTTCGTGTCCGGCTACCTGATCCAGCTGAAACCCGACGTGAAGGCGCTGGACGGCCCGTCCGGCGCCGACAGCGACTTCACCGACCTGCACGCCTGGTGCGAGGTCTATCTGCCCGGCGCGGGCTGGATCGGGCTGGACCCGACCTCGGGCCTGCTGGCGGGCGAAGGCCACATTCCCCTGGCGGCCACGCCCGAGCCGGGCAGTGCGGCGCCGGTGACGGGCGCGGTGGACGAGGCCGAAGTCGAATTCACCCACACCATGGAAGTGACGCGCATCTTCGAATCGCCGCGCGTCACCCAGCCCTATACCGACGACCAGTGGCAGGCGATACGCGACCTGGGCCTGCGCATCGACGACCGGCTGGACCAGATGGACGTGCGCCTGACCATGGGCGGCGAGCCGACCTTTGTGTCGGTAGAGGACCGCGACGGCGCCGAATGGAACACGGCGGCGCTGGGGCCGACCAAGCGCGGCTATGCGGTGGCGCTGCTGAACCGCCTGCGCGAGCGCTACGGCGCCAACGGCTTCCTGCATTTCGGCCAGGGCAAGTGGTATCCCGGCGAGCAGCTGCCGCGCTGGGCGCTGTCGATCTACTGGCGCGAAGACGGCCAGGCCTGCTGGCAGGACCCGGACCTGTTCGCCGACGAACGCGAACGCAGCCGCTACGGCGTGGCCGATGCGCGCCGCTTCATGGGCGCCCTGTGCGCACGGCTGGGCCTGGGCGATGAATACATCGTGCCCGGCTACGAGGATGTCTTCTATTACCTGTGGCGCGAGCGGCGCCTGCCGGTCAACGTCGACCCGTTCGATGCGCGGCTGGACGACGAGATGGAACGCGCGCGCTTGCGCCGCGTGTTCGAGGCCAAACTGAACAGCGTGACGGGCTACGCGCTGCCGGTGCGGCGCGGCGACGGGCCGGACCTGAACGGGCCGGCCTGGGTGTCCGGCCCCTGGTTCCTGCGCGATGAACGCATGTACCTGTTCCCGGGCGATTCGCCCATGGGCTACCGGCTGCCGCTGGATTCGCTGCCCTGGGTGGCCGAGGCCGACGCGCCGGTGCTGCTGGAGCGCGATCCGTTCGAGGCGCGGCGCGCGCTGCCGGCCGCGGCGCCGCTGCGAATGCAGCCGTGGTCGGGGGGGATGGCGGCGGGCAGGGACGCGGGCCAGGGCAACGGTCCGCGCGGGAACGGACAGGCGGGCGCGGGCCAGGCAGGTTATGCCGGCCTGGCCGCGGGCGCTGACCCGAACGGCAACGCCGGCCGCAGCCCCGACAAGTTCGAGTCGGCCGCCTGGGTCACCCGCACGGCGCTGTGTGTCGAGGCCCGCGACGGGGTGCTGTACGTCTTCATGCCGCCCCTGCAACGCCTGGAGGACTACCTGGAACTGGTGACGCAGGTCGAAGCCACCGCCGGCGACCTGGCGGTGAAGATCGTGATGGAAGGCTATCCGCCGCCGCGCGATCCGCGCCTGAAGGTGCTGCAGGTCACGCCGGACCCGGGGGTGATCGAGGTCAACATCCACCCGGCGTCGAACTGGTCGGAACTGGTGGACCACACCGAATTCCTTTACCAGGCCGCGTTCGAGACCCGCCTGTCGACCGAAAAATTCATGGCCGACGGCCGCCATACCGGCACCGGGGGCGGCAACCATTTCGTGCTGGGCGGCAAGACGCCGGCCGACAGCCCGTTCCTGCGCCGGCCCGACGTGCTGGCCAGCCTGCTGGCGTACTGGGTCAACCATCCGTCCTTGTCGTACCTGTTTTCGGGGCTTTTCATCGGCCCGACCAGCCAGGCGCCGCGCATCGACGAGGCCCGCAACGACCAGGTGTACGAGCTGGAACTGGCCTTCCAGGAAATCCACAAGCGCTGCCGCGAGCAGGGTGCCCAGGTACCGCCCTGGATGGTGGACCGGGCGCTGCGCAACATCCTGGTGGACGTGACGGGCAACACCCACCGATCCGAATTCTGCATCGACAAGCTCTATTCGCCCGACGGCCCCACGGGGCGGCTGGGCCTGTTGGAACTGCGCGCCTTCGAAATGCCGCCGCACGCCCGCATGAGCCTGGCGCAGCAGCTGTTGCTGCGCGGGCTGGTGGCGCATTTCTGGAAAACGCCCTATACCGCCGGACTGACGCGCTGGGGCACCGAACTGCACGACCGCTTCCTGCTGCCCGCCTTCGTGAAGATGGATTTCGAGGACGTGATGGCCGACCTGACCGAGGCCGGCTACGCGTTCGACGCGGCCTGGTTCGCGCCGCATTTCGAGTTCCGCTTCCCGCTGTTCGGCGACGTGGTCGCGCGCGGCATCCGCCTGGAACTGCGCGGCGCGCTGGAACCCTGGCATGTGATGGGCGAGGAAAGTTCGTCGGCCGGCGCGGTGCGCTATGTGGATTCGTCGCTGGAACGGCTGGAAGTCCGGGTGACCGGGCTGAACGGCAGCCGCCACGTGGTCACCGTCAATGGCCGCACGCTGCCGCTGCAGCCCACCGGCACGGTGGGCGAGTACGTGGCCGGGGTGCGCTACAAGGCCTGGTCGCCGCCGTCGGCGCTGCATCCGACCATCCGCGTGCATGCGCCGCTGACCTTCGACATCGTCGACACCTGGAACCAGCGTTCGCTGGGCGGCTGCCGCTACCACGTGGCGCATCCGGGCGGGCTGAACCCCGAGAGCTTCCCGGTCAATGCCTACGAAGCCGAAAGCCGCCGGCTGGCCCGTTTCGAAAGAATCGGCCATACGGCGGGCCGGCTGGACCCGGCGCCGGCCCGGCCCAGCCGGGAATTTCCGTTCTCGCTGGATTTGAGGCACGATTGACGCCTCTGGTCATTCGATTTCGACGCGTCGTCACCCTTTATGCCGCAATTTCTCTTCCAGACGGACCCGTCCCAGGACGTGGTCTCGCTGGCGGTCCACGCCGCCCTGGCCGCCCGGCCGGGGCACTATGACGAACTGCGTGCGCCCCCCGACGCGTCGGGGGCGACCCAGCTGCGCGAGCCCTGGCCCCGGTTCTTCGAACTGCTGGGCACCGACGGCTTTGCCGACCTGGACCGCCGCGCCGACGGCGTGGCCCGGCAGATCCGCGAAAACGGCATCACCTACAACATCTACGCCGATGCCAACGGCCCGACCCGGCCCTGGTCGCTGGACCTGTTGCCGTTCATCATCGACGACCAGGGCTGGGCCACGATCGAGCAGGGCCTCTCCCAGCGCGCCGCGCTGTTGAACCGGGTGCTGGCCGACGTCTACGGCACGCAGGAACTGCTGCGCGAAAGGCTGCTGCCCCCCGCCCTGGTGCAGGGCCACCCGGGCTACCTGCGGCCGCTGCGCGGTTACCTGCCGCCGGGCGGCACCTACCTGCACATCGCCGCGTTCGACCTGGCGCGGGCCAGCGACGGCGGCTGGCGGGTGGTGTCGCAGCGCACCCAGGCGCCGTCGGGGCTGGGCTATCTGCTGGAAAACCGCCTGACCGTGTCCGGCCTGTTTCCCGAGGCCTTCAAGGAACTGCGGGTGCAGCACCTGGCCAGCAGCTACCGCCGGCTGATGGACATGCTGTACCGCCTGAGCCCGGCGGCGGCCCCGGGCACTGCCCGCATCGTGCTGCTCACGCCCGGCCCCTACAACGAAACCTACTTCGAGCAGACCTACCTGGCGCGCTACCTGGGCGTGACCCTGGTGGAAGGCAGCGACCTGGTGGTGCGCGACAACCTGCTGTTCCTGAAAACGCTGCACGGGCTGGAACGGGTGCACGCGGTGCTGCGGCGGCTGGACGATGATTTCTGCGACCCGCTGGAGCTGCGCTCCGATTCCACGCTGGGCGTGCCCGGACTGCTGCAGGTGATGCGGGCCGGCAATGTGCTGGTGGCCAATTCGCTGGGCACGAGCTTCCTGGAATCGCCGGCCATCAATGGCTTTCTGCCGGCCATCAGCCGCCGGCTGCTGGGGCAGGACCTGCTCTTGCCGTCGCTGCCGTCGTGGTGGTGCGGCGAGGCCGCGGCGCGCGAACAGGTGCTGGCGGATCTGCCGGGGGCGGTGGTCAAGGCCACGTACCCCGGCCACGCGCGCGGCGGCTTCGAACCGGTGATCGGCGGCGCGGTGTCGCCGGCCGAGCGAGATGCGCTGCAGGCCCGCATTGCCGAACAGCCGGACGCCTACACCATCCAGCAATACCTGCCGCTGTCGCAGGCGCCGACCTGGGCGGCGGGCCACATCGTGCCGCGCGCGGCCATGCTGCGGGTGTTTGCCATTGCCGACGGGGCAGGGGGCTGGCACGTGCTGCCGGGCGGCCTGACCCGCATCGCCAGCCGCGAACAGCAGATCGTGTCGATGCAGCGCGGCGGCAGCAGCATGGACACCTGGGTGACCACCCGCGGGGCGGTCGACACGTTTTCGATGCTGCCGGCCAAGCTGCGGCCCGAAGACCTGGTGCACAGCCACCGGCCGGTATCCAGCCGCGCGGCCGAAAACCTGTTCTGGATGGGCCGCTATACCGAGCGCGCCGAAAACGACGTGCGCCTGGCGCAGGTGACGCTGACCTGGCTGAACAGCGACGACGACAATGCCCGCGACCTGTTCGAGGCCGTCTCCACGCTCTGCCGCCGCAGCGGCCTGATGCCGCTGGCGCCGACCTTGTCGGTGCGCATGTTCGAACACACGCTGGTGGCCGAGCTGGCCGCCGACGGCGGCGGGCTGGCGCGCAACCTGGCGGCGCTGTCCTTTGCCGCGGGCCAGATCCGCGACCGCCTGTCGCCCGACCACTGGCGCCTGGTCGTCACGGCCGCCGGCTGCCTGGACGGTCTGGCGGTCGACCCGCAAGCGGCCCAGGACGAGGTGCCGGTGTCGGTGCCCGACGTGGTCGCGGCCCTGAAGCGCCTGGGCACGCACCTGTCGGCCATCACGGGGTCGCAGACCGACCGCATGACCCGTGACGACGGCTGGCGCCTGCTCACCCTGGGCCGCCAGCTGGAACGCCTGTGCGCCATGGCCAATCTGCTGAGCGCGCTGTTTCAACGCAACGCCGTGCTGGGCGACAGCGCCTTCGGCCTGTTGCTGGATCTGTTCGACAGCACCATCACCTATCGCGCCCATTACCCGGGCCGCCAGGAAATTCCCGCCTTGCTGAACCTGTTGGTGCTGGAACCGGCCAACCCGCGGTCCATCGCCTGCGTGCTGGGCGTACTGCGCAAGGAACTGGCGCGGCTGCCGGGGGCCGCCGACGGGCCCGGCGCGACGTTGGCCGACCTGTTGCCCGTGCTGGCCGAGGGCGGCGCGGCGGGCACGGCGCTTGCGGCCTTGTGCGAACGCGACGGCCAGGGCCGCTACCAGGCCCTGCTGGACCTGGCCGCGCAGCTCGATGCCGCCGCCAGCGCCTTGTCCAACGAAATCAGCCGCCGCTATTTCAGCCATGCGTCCGGCCGCGACCAGACGCTGACGGCGTAGCAGGGATGCCCGCTCTGCTGCCCAATCGCCGCCGACAGACCCCGAGACCGCCGTCATGACCCTGCCTGTTTCGCCCGACCTGCCCGACGCTTCCCAGACTCTGGGCCTCAGCCACGTCACCGCCTACCGCTACGACGCGCCGGTGGAACTGGCCCACCACCTGTGCTATTTGCGTCCGCTGCACGACGCCTGGCAACAGGTGGACGACTACACGCTGGCCATCACGCCCGCGCCGGCCGACTACGCCGAATCGCTGGATGCCTTCGGCAATCGCCGCGCGACCTTTGCGCTGTACGCGCCGCACGAGGCGCTGACGGTGTGCGCCACCAGCCAGGTCACGGTGCGCCCGCGCTTTGACGGCGTGGACCCGGCGGCCAGCGCCCCCTGGGAGGCCGCGGCCGAACGCCTGCGCTACGACGCCGGCGCCGACTACGCCCCGGAAGGCGAATTCGTGTTTCCGTCGCCCTACGTGCCGCTGCATGGCGAACTGCGCGATTACGCGCTGGTGTCGTTCACGCCGGGCCGGCCGGTCGCGCTGGCGGCCATCGACCTGATGCATCGCATCCACCACGATTTCACCTACGACCCGGCCCATACCCAGGTGTCCACCCCCATCCTGGATGCGTTTCGCCAGCGGGCCGGGGTGTGCCAGGATTTTGCCCACGTCATGATCGGCTGCCTGCGCGCCATCGGCCTGCCGGCGCGTTATGTCAGCGGCTACCTGATGTCGCAACCGCCGCCGGGCCGCGCGCGCCTGATCGGGGCCGATGCGTCGCACGCCTGGGTGTCGGTGCACTGCGCGGGCCTGGCGGCCAACGGCGGCTGGCTGGACCTGGACCCCACCAACGACCTGGTGCCAGGCGTGTCGCACGTGGTGCTGGCGCACGGCCGCGACTATGGCGACGTGACGCCGCTGCGCGGGGTGATCCGTGGCGGGGGGCATGAATTGCGGGTGCAGGTCACGGTGGCGCCGTTGGCGGAATTTCCGACCGAGCCGGCGCCGCCCTTGTTTCCGGAGGCCGACGCATGACCTATTTCTTCGATGCGCTGGGGCGCCAGCTCAACGCGCCCAAGCGCCAGCGCCTGCGGCAGCGGCATGCCCGCGCCAAGGCGTTCCAGTGCGTCTGCGGCCAGCAGATCTTCTTTGGCAATACCGAATGCCTGAACTGCCACCGGCCCTTGGGTTTCGACCCCAAGCGCGGCCACGTGCTGGCGCTGGACCCGGGCAAGACCGAAGGCGTGTGGGCCGAAGCCGGGCGGGTGCGGGGCCGGGCCTTCAAGCGCTGCGGCAACTTCGCCACGCCGGCCCTGTGCAACTGGCTGCTGCCGGCCACGTCCCCCGATACGCTGTGCCTGGCGTGCAGCCTGAACCGCACGATTCCCGACCTGTCGATTCCCGAGAACGGCCCGCTGTGGTTCAAGGTCGAAGCCGCCAAGCGCCAGTTGATCGCCCAGCTGATGACGCTGGGCCTGCCGATCCGGCGCTCGCAAGAGCCGGGGGATGGCGGGCTGGCGTTCGACCTGCTGGCCCCGGGGGCGGACGGCGCGCCGCTGCTGACCGGCCACAACCAGGGCCTGATCACCATCAACATCCTGGAAGCCGACGACGCCTACCGGGTGCAGGTGCGCGAGTCCATGCGCGAACCCTACCGCACGCTGCTGGGGCATTTCCGCCACGAGATCGGTCATTTCTACTGGGACCAGCTGGTGGCCGGCGGCCCCTGGCTGGAACCCTTTCGCCAACTGTTCGGCGACGAGCGCGCCGACTACGCCCAGGCGCTGCAACGCAATTACGAGCAGGGGCCGCCCGCCGACTGGGCGCTGCATTTCATCAGCACCTACGCCTCGTGCCACCCCTGGGAAGACTGGGCCGAGACCTGGGCGCACTACCTGCACATGATGGACACGCTGGACACCGCCATCAGCTTCGGCGTCACGCGCATGGCGGTCGAGCAGGCCTACGAACCCTTTACCCGGGTGTCGCTGTACGACCAGGACGACCCCGAGGGCCAGGGGTTCCTGGACCTGGTCAATGCCTGGGTGGCGTTGACCGGCGTGCTCAACGAGCTGTCGCGCAGCATGGGGCAGCGCGATTTCTACCCCTTCGTGTTGCCGGGCGAGGTCGTGGGCAAGCTGCAATTCGTGCATCGGGTGGTCAAGGGCGCGGCGCGCTGAGGGGGCGGGCGGCGCCACGCGGACCGGTCCTGCCCAGGCGCCGGGCCGCGCTCAGATTCGCCGCGCCGACCATTCGCCCTTGCCGGCGGCGCTGCCGCGGATGGTGGCGCCGTTCACCTCACCCGTGTAGCGCACGCCATCCACCGAGAACGAGATCTTGCGGCCGTCCATGCGGGCGTCTGAAATCTCGCGGGCCCCCAGCTTGCCCGTCAGCATCTGGTACTGCTGTTCCAGCCGCAGCGTCTGGCCGCCCACGTCCCATTTGCCGTCGACCTTGGCCGGCACGATCCACAGCAGGGCATTGCAGTAGGTCTGGCAGGCCTCGGTGATGGTCTCTGACGCGTCCGGTTCCCAGTCGCCCATGCGGAAGGTGTTGGACACGATGCGCGTGCCCGGTTCCAGCTGCAGCAGCTTCGGGCGCAGCTTTTCGTTGATGGTCGACAAGAGGAACATGGTGATCACGTCGGCCTGCGACAGGTCGGTCTCGAACAGGTCGGCCACCTCGAAGGTGGCACGGCTGGCCACGCCGGCCTGGGCCGCGTTGCTGCGCGACAGCTTGACCAGGTCCGGGTTGTATTCGATGCCCTTGGCGGTCAGGCCGCGCCGGGCGGCGGTGATGACGGTGCGGCCGTCGCCCGAGCCCAGGTCCATCAGGCGGTCCTGCGGGGTGACGGCGGCCATGTCCAGCATCTTGTCGACCAGGGTCTGGGGCGTGGGCACCCAGATGACGTCCTTGCCGTCCTGGCCCACGTCGGGCACATAGGCATCGGACCTGGCCTCGGGGGCGGCGGCGACCGGTTTTGCCGGGGTGATTGGCAGGGCGGCCGGCCCGGCGGCGCGGGCCTCGGCCAGCACGGCCAGGGACAAGGCCAGCGCCAGCGCGGATGCCATGACGGTCCGGCGGCGGACGGGCGATAGGAAAGCGTGGGCACGTTGCATGGTGAAGACTCCTGGGGCTAGGGAAGGGGGCTGGCCGGCTTGAGCACCCGCAGCATCGGCACGCCCGCGGCCAGCACGGCCAGGCCGATCAGCGCACCGGCGCCGGCGTAGGCCGCGCTGGAATACACCAGCCCGGCGCAGGCCAGCGCCAGCAGCGCGGGGGTCAAGGGATACAGCGGTACGCGAAACGGCCGCGGGCGGTCGGGGTCGCGCCGGCGCAGGCGCCAGACGGACGCGGCCACCAGCAGCATGAACAGCCAGAACACCGGCGCGGTGTAGGCCACCATGGCCTGCACGCTGTTCTGGCTGAAGGCGCCCACGGCCAAGAGGGCCAGCGTGATGACGCCCTGGGCCAGCAGGGCGCTGACGGGGGTTTCGTTGCGCGCGTTCCAGCCGGCCAGGGCCCGCAGGCGCGGCACGTCGCGGCCCAGCGCGTAATACACCCGCGCCCCGGTGATGATGGTGCCGTTGATGGTGCTGAGCGCGGTGGCGCAGATCACCAGGCTGAGCAGCGCCGCCGCATACGGCCCAGCGGCCAGCTGCATGACGGCCGCGCCCAGGGCGGGCGTGTCGCGCAGGCCTTGCAGGCCGAACAGTTCCAGCAACGCCAGGTTGGTCAGCAGGTACGCGCCGGTCACCACCGCGGTGCCGATCAGCAGCACCCGCGCCATGTTGCGCCCGGGGTTGCGCAGTTCGCCGCTGAGGTAGGCGGCTTCGTTCCAGCCGCCGTAGGTGAGCAGCACGAACACCATGCCCATGCCCATCAGCCCGGCGGCGTTGCCGGTCAGGGGCGCCGGCACGGGCGAGACGGGGGACTGGGTGAAGAGCGCGGCGGTCAGCACGGCAGCCAGCGCGGCCAGGGTCAGCAGGGTGAACAGCCATTGCAGGCGCTTGGAATGGCGGGTGCCGGCCACGTTCAGCGCGGTCAGCGCCACCACCGACAGGGCCGCGTGCGCGGTCGCGCCGTGGGTGCCCAGGGGCACCAGTTGCTGGGCGTAGTCGCCATAGATGAAGGCCACGACCGCGATGGCCCCGGTCTGGATCACGGTGCAGCGGGCCCAGGCGAACAGCAGGCCCACCTTCGGCCCCCAGGCGCGCGACAGGTACAGGTATTCGCCGCCCGCGCCGGGGTAGGCCGCGCCCAGCTCGGCGTAGCACAGCGCGCCCACCAGCATCACCAGCCCGCCGGCGAGCCAGAACGCCAGGTACATGACTTCGGACGAGGCATGCTGCGCCACCAGCGGGGGAAAGCCGAAGATGCCGATGCCGATCACCACGCCGACCAGCACCACGGTGGCATCCATCACCGACAGGCCCGGCGGCCCCAGGGCGTCCGCCGCCGCGCCGCCGACCCGCCCGCCGGCTGCGTGAGGGCTGGGGGGCAGGGGGCGGGAATCAGGCGGCATGGAATTCTCCGGTAGGTCGCCGACGCGCGGGCACGCAGCCGGCCGGGCAGCAATGCTGACAATAAGCTGAATAAATAGGGACCCCGGCCGGCCGAAGAAAGTTTCTACGGGATTTCCCGCAGGAGTGGCCAAGGCGGGCGGTAACGGCTAGGCTGGCGGCCATGATGATTTCGCCGCGCCCCATTCCCCCTTGCTTGCCCCCGTCGTGGCGTCCCGACGCGGGTCCTGGCGCCACGGCCAGGCGGGTTGCCGCCGTGGGTATCCTGCTGTGGGCGGCAGGGGGCAGCCTGGCGCAGGCTCAGTCCGCGGGCACGGCGTCGACCGCGCCGGCTTCAGCTCCGCCCGCGGCAGCGACCGCGCCCTACACCGACTACCAGGCCTTCTACGAATCCCTGGGCGGCAACCTGTTTCCGGGCAATGGCGCGCCCTTGGCACGGGCCTGCACCGACACCCCGCGCCGCTGCCTGTGGGTCAACGCCATGCGCGTGGCGGTGCGGCGCTACGCCGCCACCCAATGGATCGCGCCGGGCGAACTCGACATGGACCCGCCCAAGGGCACGCCGGGCATCGGTTTCGATGGGCAGTCCTTGTCGATCGGTGAGCGGCGCTGGCGACTGGCGCAGGGAACGGATTTGGCGGTGGTCGGCCCCCACCGCGTCGCGGCCGCCCCTGACGCGGGTAAAGCGGCCGCCGCTGCCCAGGCCGGGGCCCCGCAGGCCACGCGCCAGGCCATCGCCGCCATCGACCCGGAAAACCTTGCCCAGGTCGCCGTCTGGCGGCGCGCGGGAGGGGCTTGCGTGGAGATGCATTTCAATTCCAGCGGCCGGGGCGGTCGCTCTGCACAGGTGCTGGTGGCGCAGGGGGACCGCCTGTACGCGCTGCCAAGGTTGTTCTCGGCCTGCGCGGCCGTGCGCGAAGCGCCGGGGCAGGGGTTCAGCTATCCCGTCAATACCTACCTGGGGGCGGGCGGCGAGGCCGAACCCGATGGCTTGCAGGTGGACTACCTGCTGTCCGACGGCAAGACGCGCGTCGGCCGGTATCGGTTGCGTTATCTGCAACCGGATAACGTCTATCTGTTCGAGGTCGTGCCGCAGGACCGCCCGCGCTAGGTGTCCTGCCGCGCCGGCTTGATCCGCGAGGGCACGTCGTCCAGGTCGCTGCACACGGCCAGCACTTCGGCCGGCTTCTTGCTCAGCGACAGGTACACGTGGCCGATGCCGCTGTCGAAATAGGCGGATTCCAGCTTGTCCAGCACCACGCTGTCGCCGTTTTCGAACTGGATGCGCACCTTGCCCGACAGCACTAGCGCGAATTCCTGGCCGGGGTGGCGGATGTAGTCCTCGAATTCCACGACCTCGCGCGCGTCGATCAGCGCCACCATGGGCATCATCTTCTTGCCCGGGTACTCGCCCATCAGCAGGCGGTAGTGGTAGTTGTCGGTGACGTAGTCGCGCGCGTCGCGCAGCGTGTTCTTGACGAAGGTGGGCGCCTGGGCCGCCTGCGAGGCATCGCGCAGCATGAACATGCGCGTCATGTCGATGCCCAGGGCGCGGGCCAGCGCGGCGAATTTCTCGTAGCTCAGGGCGATCTGCCCCAGCTCGGCCTTGGACAGGGTCGACACCGCGATGCCGCTGGCCTGCGACAGCGCCTGCAGCGTCATTTTCCGCGCCTTGCGCTCGGCGCGCAGGCGGGCGCCCATTTCTTCCTTGCCCACGATGTCGGGCGGGGGCGTATTGCGGGGTGGGGCCATGTAGCGGTCTGGCGTCTAGGGTTGGGGTGAGAGCGGGGCCCGCAAGCCCCGCTGCGTACGCCGGATTGTAAGGGCTGGCGCGGCTCAGGCGGCGGTCCGGGCCAGCACCCGGCCGGCGTGCTGGCCGGTGAACGCCTGGTCCTGCCAGACCGCCACGCCGTTCACGTACACCGAATGGATGCCGGCGGCGCGTTCGGTGGGGCGTTCGAACGTGGCGGTGTCGGCCACCGTGGCCGCGTCGAACACCACCAGGTCGGCAAAATAGCCCGGCTGCACCTGGCCGCGCTCGGCCAGGCCGAAACGCGCGGCGGTCAGGCCCGTCATCTTCCATACGGCGGTTTCCAGCGGGAACAGGCCCAGGTCGCGCGAATAATGGCCCAGCACGCGGGGAAAGGTGCCCCACAGGCGCGGATGGGGGCGCTCGTCATGCGGCAGCCCGTCGGACCCGATCATCGTGGGGCCGAACGCCAGGATGCGCTGCACGTCGGGCTCGTCCATCATGAAATAGATGGCGCCGGCCGGTTGCAGCTCGGCCACCACGTCGAACTTGGACTTGCCGCGTTCGGCGGCCACCTCGTCCAGGTCGCGTCCGCTCAGTTCGGGAAAGGGCTTGCACCAGGTGATGACGGTGCGCCCGGCCAGCAGCACGCGGTCTTGCTTGAGCATGGTGGAGCCGGCCACGTAGGGGTAGGCATCCAGCGACACGTCCTGGCGCACCATGGCGGCTTCGATCAGCGGCAGCGTTTCGCGCGAACGGCCGAAGTTGGGCTGCCCCATGACCTTGTGATGCGAGATCACGACCGGCACGTCCAGCTCGCGGCCGATGCGGAAGGTTTCCTCCAGGGCCGCGACGATATGCTCGCCTTCGTCCCGCATATGGGTGGCGTACAAGCCGCCGTGGGGCCGCAGCGGCCGGCAGACCTCGATGATCTCTTCGGTGGTGGCGTGGGCCGCGGGCGGGTAGAAGGTGCCGGTCGAGATACCGATGGCGCCGCTGGCCATGGCCTCTTCGGCCAGCGCCTGCATGGCGTCGATTTCGGCGGCGGTGGCGGCCCGGTGCAGGTCCGGCATGACGGCGGCGCGCAGGGTGGAATGGCCGACCATGCAGGCCGCGTTGACCGCGGCCGGCGTGGCGCGCAGCGCGGCCAGGTAGTCGGCGAAACGCGTGAAGTGGTACGAGCCGCCTTCGTCCAGCAGGTCCAGCGGCGGGGGCGGGGTGGCATGCGTCAGCGGCGCCAGGCTGATGCCGCAGTTGCCGGTGACCACCGTGGTGACGCCCTGCGAGATCTTGGGCGTCATGTGGCGGTGCTTGAGCAGGTAGTTGTCGTCGTGGGTGTGCGAGTCGATGAAACCGGGCGCCACCACCTGGCCCGAGACGTCGATGCGCTGGCGCGCGGCGGCGCCGGCCAGGTCGCCCACGGCGGCGATGCGGTCGCCGCGCAGGCCGACGTCGGCGCGTCGGCCGGGCGTGTTGCTGCCGTCGATGACGGTGCCGCCGGCAAGAATCAGGTCAAAGGGCTGGGTGTCGAGGTGTGGCATGGAAGGCTCCGGCTGAAGGGGGGCGCAATCTATACAGGGAGGGTCGTCGACGCCAGGACCGGGCGGCGACCAGGTGGGCCGTCAGTGGGGCCGTCATGCGGGCCGTCCGGCAGGAGGCGGCGCGGCAAAATGGCACGCCACCTCCTGGTCGGGTCCGACCTGGCGCGGGGCGGGCGTTTCCTCGGCGCAGCGCGCCTGGGCCATCGGGCAGCGGGTGCGGAACGCGCAGCCGGACGGCGGCGCCAGCGGGCTGGGAATTTCGCCTTTCAGCACGGCCACGGGGGCGCGTTCGCCCCGGCGAGCCGACGGCACGGCGGCCAGCAGCGCCCGGGTGTACGGGTGCGCCGGCTGGTTGAACACCGCGTCGCGGCTGCCGGTTTCGACGATCTTGCCCAGGTACATCACGGCCACGCGGTGGCTGATGTGGCGCACCACGCTCAGGTCGTGCGAGATGAACACGTAGGTCAGTCCCAGGTCGCGCTGCAGGTCCATCAGCAGGTTGATCACCTGCGCCTGCACCGACACGTCCAGCGCCGACACGGGTTCGTCGCAGACGATCAGGCCGGGGTCCAGCGCCAGGGCGCGTGCGATCACGATGCGCTGGCGCTGGCCGCCCGAGAATTCATGCGGATAGCGGTCGGCAGCATCGGGCCGCAGGCTGACGCGGGCCAGCAGCTGCGCCACGCGTTCACGGATGGCGTCCCGGCCATGGCCGAAATTGCGCAGCGGCTCGCCGATGATGTCGCGCACCCGCATGCGCGGGTTCATCGACGAAAACGGGTCCTGGAAAATGAACTGCATGCGCTGGCGCATGGCGCGCAATTGGCGGCTGTTCATGCCGGCCAGGTCCGCGCCTTCGAGCAGGATGCGGCCTTCGGTGGGGTCGGTCAGGCGGATCAGGCACTTGCCGGTGGTGGACTTGCCGCAGCCGGATTCCCCCACCAGGCTGAGCGTCTGGCCGCGCGCGACCGACAGCGACACGCCATCCACGGCCCGCAGCACGCGGCCCCCTTCGACGGCGAAGTGCTTTTTCAGGCCGTCGACCTGCAACAGCGGCGGGGCGGACCGGGGCCCCGCCAGGTTCGCCGCGGACGCGTCCGCCTTCGGCGCAAACGGTGCATCGTGCAGGTTCATCGCGCTTCTCCCGTCATCATCGCCACCGGTTCTTCCTGCCGCGCCCAGCACCACACCCGGTGGCGTTCCCCGGCCGCGACCTCCGGCGGCGTCTCGTCGACACAGCGCGGCAACGCCTGCGGGCAGCGCGCCGCAAAGGCGCAGCCACGCGAGTCCGGCGTCATCACCGGCACGATGCCCGGCAATTCCGCCAGCCGCGCCGTGTGGTCCTGCCCGTCGACAAAATCGGGCAGCGACCGGATCAGCGCCTGGGTGTACGGATGCGCGGCGTGGTCCAGGATGTCGTCGACCGGGCCTTCTTCGACCTTGCGTCCGGCGTACATCACGATGACGCGCTGGCACATCTGCGCCACCACGCCCAGGTCGTGCGTGATCAGCACGATGGCCGTGCCCAGCCGCGCCTGGATGTCGCGCAGCAGGTGCAGGATCTGCGCCTGGATGGTGACGTCCAGCGCCGTGGTCGGCTCGTCGGCGATCAGCACCTTGGGCTGGCAGGCCAGCGCCATCGCGATCATGGCGCGCTGACGCATGCCGCCGGACAGCTGGTAGGGATACTCGCGCACCCGCCGGGCGGGGTCCGAAATCTGCACCAGTTCCAGCAAGGCCTCGGCCTGTTTCAAGGCCTGGCGTTTGGTCAGCCCCTGGTGCAGCATCAACGATTCGCTGATCTGCCGGCCCACCGTGAACACCGGGTTCAGCGACGTCATCGGTTCCTGGAAAATCATCGACACCTGGTTGCCGCGAATCGCCCGCATGGTTTTCTCGGGCAGGGCCAAGAGGTCGCGGCCTTCGAAGTCGACGCGGCCGCGGGCCACCCGGCCCGGGGCGCGCAGCAGCCGCATGATGGACAGCGACGTGACGCTCTTGCCGCAGCCGGATTCGCCGACCAGGCCCAGGGTTTCGCCCGGCATCAGGTCGAACGACAGGCCGTCCACCGCCACGACCGTGGTGTCGTCGCCGTCGAAACAGGTGGTCAGGTCATGCACTTGCAGTACGGGATCGGATCGCATGGCGGCTCCTAGATCTTTTTCGCCAGGCGCGGATCGAGCATGTCGCGCAGCCCGTCGCCCACCAGGTTGACGGCCAGCACGGCCACGCCCAGGAACAGGCCCGGATACAGGATGATGTGAAACGCCACCGCCACGAAATTGCGGCCTTCGGCCATGATGTTGCCCCAGCTGGGCGTGTGCGGCGGAATGCCCACGCCCAGAAAGCTCAGCACGGCCTCGGTCAGGATGGCGGACGCGGCAATGAAGGTGGCCTGCACCATCAGCGGCGCGAACAGGTTGGGCAGGATGTGGCGCAGCAAAATGGCGGGCACGCGCGTGCCGGACGCCACCGCGGCTTCGATATAGGGTTGCTCGCGGATCGTCAGCACCAGGGCGCGCACCAGCCGCACCACGCGGGGAATTTCCGGCACCACGATCGCCACGATCACCGTGCCCAGCCCGCCTTTCAGGGTGGCCATCAGCGCAATCGCCAGCAGCACGCCGGGAATGGCCATCAGGCCGTCCATGATGCGCATGATCAGCGCATCCAGCCGGCGAAAGTACCCGGCCAGCATGCCCAGCAGCACGCCGCCCACGGTGGCCGCCAGCGCCACCACCACGCCGACCAGCAGCGAAATCCGCGCGCCCCACACGGTGCGCGAATACACGTCGCGGCCCAGCGCATCGGTGCCGAACAGGTGTTCGGCCGACGGCGGCTTCATGCGCGCCATCGGGTTGATGTCCTGCGGGTCGACCGTGGCCAGCCAGGGCGCGGCCAGCGCCATCACGGCCAGGACCAACAGGATCGTGCAGCCCACGTACAGCATGGGATGGCGCCGCAGCGAGCGGGTGGCGCGGCGCCAGCGCGGGCGGGCGGTGGCCAGGGGCAGGGTAGCGGTGGTCATGGGTGGCCCCTTTCAATAACGGATGCGCGGGTCGAACAGGCGGTAGCTCAGGTCGACCAGCAGGTTGATCAGCACGTAGATGCCCGAGGCCACCAGCAGCACGCCCTGGATCACCGGGTAGTCGTGGCGCAGCACGGCGTCGATGGTCAGGCGGCCCAGGCCGGGAATGGCGAACACGGTTTCGGTGACCACCACGCCGCCGATCAGCAGCGCCACGCCCACGCCGATGGTGGTGACGATGGGGTTGGCGGCGTTTTTCAGCGCATGCCAGACCACGGGGCCGGCCGACAGGCCCTTGGCCCGGGCCGTGCGGATGTAGTCTTCGGACAGCGCTTCCAGCATGGTGGCGCGGGTCATGCGCGTCAGCAGCGCGATGTACACCAGCCCCAGTGACAGGCACGGCAGCACCAGGTGCCGCAGATACGGCACCAGCCCGTCGGCCAGCGGCTTGTAGCCCTGCACCGGCAGCCAGCCCAGCTTGATCGAAAAGCCATACACCAGGCAGTAGCCGATCAGGAACACCGGCACCGAGAACGCGCACACCGCACCCACCATCACCAGCCGGTCCAGCAGCCGGCCGGCATGCCAGGCCGCCAATACGCCCAGCGGCACGGCGATCAGCACGGCAAACAGCATGGTGAAGGCGGCAATCGACAGCGTCGGCCCCAGGCGCTGGCCGATCAGTTGCGCCACCGGCATCTGGGTGGCGATGGACGTACCCAGGTCGCCGGTGGCCAAGTGCCCCAGCCAGATGCCGAACTGCTGCAGCAGCGGCTTGTCCAGCCCCAGGTTCAGGCGGATCTTTTCCACGTCGTCGGCCGTGGCGTTGTCGCCCGCGATCACCGCCGCCGGGTCGCCCGGCGACAGGTGGATCAGCATGAACACCACGACCGCGACCACGGCCATGACGGGTATGACGGCCGCGATGCGGCGCAGAATGTATTTCACGATGGCTATCCCCCTGGCGGACGGCCGGGCGCGCCAGGCGCCCGGGTGCCGCGTGTTCGCTTGTCCGATACGCCGGCCGCTACGGCTTTTCGACGTTCCACATCACGGGGATGCCGGTCTTCATCAGCTCAGTGTGTTTCAGGCCGCGCACGGCCGACACCGGCTTGAATTCGCCCCACATCACATACGGCACTGTCTGGTAGGCCCGCGCTTGCAGCTGCGCGGCAATCTCCTTGCGTTTGGCCGCGTCGGTTTCCTGGATCCATTGGGTGCGCAGCGTGTCCAGTTCCTTGTCGCAGGGCCAGCCGGGCAGGCTGTTGCCGCAGGCGGCCGACAGCCACGGGTTGGTGACCGGCGTGCTGGCGTCGAAATAGCCGCCCCAGGTCAGGAACACGTTCCAGCCGCCCTGGGCGGGCGGGTCTTTCTTCAGGCGGCGCGCCGCCAGCGAGGCCCAGTCCATCGATTGCAGGTCGACGTTGATGCCGGCCTTCTTCATGTTCTGCGCCATCACCATCACCGCTGGGGCGCTGATGTGGTCGGTGGGGTACAGCAGCACCACCTTTTCGCCCTGGTAGCCGGCTTCTTGCAGCAATTGCCTGGCGCGGGCCAGGTCCGGCTTGGCGTAGGGCGCGGCGCCCGCGTCGGTGGCTAGCGGCGAGCCGCAGATGTACAGCGTGGGGCAGTAGTCCACCCGGTACTTCTCGGGGTAGCCGATGGCCGACACCATTTCCTTCTGGTTCACCAGGTAGTACAGCGCCTGGCGCGCCTGCGGCTTGTCAAAGGGCGGGTGCAGCGAATTGACGATGACCATGCCCTGCGACGCCACGGACGTGCTCAAGGTGATGTCGGGGTTGCTTTCCAGTACCGGCAGGAAGTCGGGCGTGGTCTGCTCGATCATGTCGACTTCGCCGTTCATCAGCGCCGCGGTGGCGGTGTTGCCGTCGGGGATGTAGACCCATTCCACCCGGTCGACCTTGGCCACCTTGCCGCCCGCCAGCCCGTCGGCGGGTTCTGCGCGCGGCACGTAGGCCGGGTTCTTCACGTACACCACCTTGTTGCCGGGCACCCATTCATCGCGCTTGAACAGGAACGGGCCCGACCCCACCATTTCGGTCACCTGGGTGTTCGGGTCGGTCAGCGCCAGCCGCTTGGGCAGGATGAAAGGCGGCATGCCCGACGGCTTGGCCAGCGCGTCCAGCACCAGCCCGAACGGCTGCGTGAGCGTCAGCGTGAAGGTATCGGCGCTGGTGGCGGCCAGTTCGGCGCCCGCGGCCATCATCGCCTGGCCCAGCGTGTCTTTCTTGGCCCAGCGCTGTAGCGAGGCCACGCAGTCTTCGGCGGTGACCGGCGTGCCGTCATTGAATTTCAGGCCGGGGCGCAGGGTGAAGGTCCAGCGCTTGCCGTCGGGCGAGGTGGTCCAGCTTTGCACCATCTGCGGCTTGGGCTGGCCCTGGCTGTCCTGCGCGAACAGCGTGTCGAACACCATGTAGCCGTGGTTGCGCGTGATGTAGGCGGTGTTGAACAGCGGGTCCAGCGTCTTCAGGTCGGCGTGCGGCACCATCCGCAGCGTGCTCGGCTTGGGCTGGGCCTGGGCCTGCGGCGCGGTGGCCGCGCCCAGCGCCAGCAGGGCGGCTGCGCCCAGCAGGCTGAAACGTTTCATCATGGTCATCCCCTTGGTCTTGTCGGCCGCCGCCTGCGTGGGCGGCGGCTGTGATTTCAGTGAGTGAAGGCATCAGCCCTTGAAGGGCCATTTCGGCAGCTTGCGCTTGGTGAACGGCAAGGCGTTCAGGTCGTTGGTGATGGCGCCCGGCGTTTCCACATAGATGACGTGGCGGCCCACCTTCGAGTACGAGGCATAGAAATGCTGCGACGACTTCACGATGATCAGCTTCATCGCGTGCAGGTCGACGCCGAACTGGGTGAACAGGTCGGTATCCATGGCCTGGATGCGGTTGGTCGTCAGCACGATCGTCACGCCCTGGCTGCGCACCACGGCCACGTCGCCCAGCAGGGCCGGCGTGCCCGCCAGCCCGGTCATGACCGCGTCGCGCTTGAGCGCCACGATCTCGCAGTCCACATCCAGCGGCAGCCCCGACACCGGCGCCACCTTGCCGCCGATGCGCAGCTGGATGCGCGCGCCCGGGCCGGCCTCGAAACAGAGCTGCACCGCCACCGGGTCCCAGAACGGGCCGGTGGCCACGTCGCGGATGCCGCGCGCCAGCACCCGGTCCAGGATGAAGGTCGCATCGCTGGGCGCGCCGCCGCCGGCGTTGTCGGCCGAGTCGGCCAGCACCACCGGAAAATCGTTCAGCGCCAGCGCCTGGTCCAGCGCCTCGTCGGCCCCCGGGTAGGGCGGGGCCAGGCGGTCGCGGAAACCGATCAGTTCTTCGCCCAGGGCCTTGGCCAGCGCGTCCGCCTGGCCCTGGTCGCCATCGGTATAGACCAGCACCTTGGACCCCATGTCCGGCGTATCGCCCCACGGAAAGCCATGGGCGATGGACACCGACAGCACGCCTTCCTTGCCTTCCATGGCCAGCAGGCGGTCGACGAAGCTGCGCATCGGTTCGCGGCTGGTGTGCATGATCGAGATCATGTTGCAGTCGAACACCGCGCGGGAGGGGTGGGTGCGGCCTTCGGCGCGCGCCACGCACAGGTCCACCAGGTCGTAGGCGCGGTCCAGGATGTCGGTGTGGGGGTATTCCTTGAAGCACACCAGGAAATCGGCGCTCTGCACCATGGTGTCGGTCAGGTGGCAGTGCGGGTCCAGCTCGGCGCCAATGACCGTGTCCGGGCCGACGATCTCCCGGGCCCGGCGCAGCAGGTCGCCTTCGCAGTCGTCATAGCCGTCGGCCACCATGGCGCCATGCAGGCCGAACAGGGCGATGTCCACCTTGCCCGCGCGGCGCAGGTCGTCAAGCAACTCGTCGCGCAGGGTTTCATAGGCGTCGCGGGTGGTGATGCCAGCCGGGGTGGCGCCCGCCGTCATGCCTTCGACCAGCGTCCAGTCCTTGCCCTGGGCGCGCTGGCGCGCGGCCCACAGCGGTCCCGAGAACATCTGCATGCGGTCCGGGTGCTGGCCGGCGGGGTAATAGCCGCGGGCCCGGTAGGCCGACAGGCCGGTCGGGATGGGGGAAAAGGTGTTTGTTTCGGTCGCCAGGGACCCGGAAAATATCTTCATGCAACCGCTCCGCTCGAAAAGGGATGAAGGGGATACGACGGGGACTGCGTTCAGCGCAAGCGCTCGGGGCGTACCGCGTGGGCATCCACCCCGTGCGCCTGCAAATGGGTCGGGACGGGCTGGTGGGTCAAGAGCGCCGCGGCCAGTTCGGACGTCGCGGCGGCCGTCTGGATGCCGTAGCCGCCCTGGGCCGCCAGCCAGAAAAAGGCCGGCGCCTCGGCGTCCCAGCCCACCACGAAATCGCCGTCGCGCACGAACGAGCGCAGGCCGGCCCAGGTGTGCCTGGGGCGCCGGATGGTCATCGAGGTGGCCGCTTCGATGCGGTAGATGCCCGTCGCCACGTCCAGCTCTTCAGGCATGACATCGTGCGCGGCCACCGGGTCGGCGTTGGCGGGCGACCCCAGCAACTGGCCCGCGTCCGGCTTGAAGTAATAGCTTTCGTCCACGCCCACCACCGCCGGCCAGTGGGAAAAATCCACGTCGGTCGGCCCGGCAAAGGTGAAGGCAGTGCGCCGGCAGGGTTGCAGGCCCACCGGCTGCGCGCCGCACAGCGCCGCCGTCTGGTCGGCCCAGGCGCCCGCGGCATTGACCAGCACCCGCGCCCGCAACGTTTCGCCGCCGGCAAGCGTCAGCGTCCAGATACCGTCGTTGAACGATGCCGCCGTCAGCTCGGCCTGGTTGCGCAGCACCGCGCCCTGGCGCGTCATGCCGCGCAGGAAACCCTGGTGCAAGGCATGCACGTCGATGTCTCGGGCATCGGGTTCTTCGATGGCGCCGCAGAGCTGGTCGCCGCGCAGGCAGGGCACCCGCGCCACGGCCTGGTCGGCGTCGATCAGCGTCACGTTGGGCGACTGGCGGCGAAAATCGTCGTACACGTCGTGCAGCAGGTCGCGCTGTTCAGGCGTGGCGATGTACAGCACCCCGCGCGGATGCAGCAGCGGATGCTCGGCAAAGCCCTGCGGCGGCTGTTCGTAGAATGCGCGGCTGGCGCGGGTCAGCGCCTTGATCTGGGGCGTGCCGTAGGTTTCCATGAACATGGCCGCCGAACGGCCGGTGGAGTGGTAGCCCGGCTGGGCTTCGCGTTCCAGCACCGCCACGGAAGCCGCCGCGCTCAGGCGGTAGGCCACGGATGCCCCGGCGATGCCGGCGCCGATGACGGCGTAGTCGTAGAGGGTGTCTGCGGTCATGTTTGTCGGAAGCGAGAATTCTCTTATTTGATAATTCTCGAATACGATAGTTGTTTGAGTCCGGCCGGGTAATAGGGGTTGTCCCGATGCCCGTAAAATCCCGGCCATGCTTCCTACTCAAGTCATCGTTGCGCTGCTGGTTTTGCAGCTTGCCCTGGTCGTGCCGCTGGTGGCCGTCGTCATCCAGCTGTTCCGCCTGATTCACTGGCAATTCCGGGCCGACCCGCAGACCCGCGGCGAACGCCCGCATTTCACCGGCCCGGTGCTGGCCATGCTGTTCAGCGCCCTGGCCGCCAGCGACTTCATCGGTTTCGAGCCGTTCAAGACCGTGTCCGAACTGAACCCGGTGCCGCTGGACGCGCGCGCCTATTTCACCGTGGCCATGCTGGCCTTGGCGGTGTGGTGCTGGGCGTATGCCGGCGCGATCCGCACGCGGATGCGCGCCATGGTGGGGTTGAAGTAGGCCGCTTCGTCCGTACGCCGAGGGGCGCCTACGCCGCCCACAGCGCCGGCTTGACCACCATCAGGAAATACACCGCCACCATTGCCAGAAAGGCGGGGTAGCCCAGCATTTCCCACCACCGCGCAAAGCGCCAATAGCGCGCCGGCAAGGCGACCGCGCCGCCGGCATGCGCCTGGGCGGCCATCTTGGCCATTTCGTATTGCAGCCACACCACCGGCAGCCAGCACACACCCGCCAGCAGGTACAGCCCGATCGACAGGCTGACCCAGGGCGTGCTCCAGTGCCAGCCGGCGATGTGTGCCAGCCACAGGCCCGACAGCGGCTGGAAGATCACCGCCGGAGTCGTGAACCACAGGTCGGCGCGCACCACCAGTTTCGACACCGCCGCAATTGCCGGAATATTGCCTGTGCGGTTGGCGAAGAACAGGTAGAACGCCGTGCCAAAGCCCGTGCCCACCAGCAGCACCGACGACATAATGTGCAGGGTCTTGATCGTGAGATACGCATTCATGGCCGGGTTTCCTCGCTGAGCAGCATGATTAACAGGGCAAGCACGGCCGCGTTTTTCAGGACGGGGCCGAAGGGATGCAACAGGAAGGCCGGCAACGCCACGGCAATCACCACGGAATAGACCAACACCAGCCCGGCCTGCAGGGCCCAGAGCCGGCGGCCGGGCCGCCACAGCGTGGCGATGCCCAGCCCGAAATCCAGCGCCGCGGCGCCATACAGGGCCGCCAGGGCGGGCGTGCCGTGCAGGCCCACCGGCGCCAGCAGCGCCAGGCTGCCGTCCACGGGGTAGAGCAGGGCGCTGCACACGGCCGTCCACAGCCAGATCAGCGCCAGGGCGCCGCGCAGCAGGCCCGGGCGCCAGGCGGCCAGGGCCTGCTGGCGCATGGCGGGCGCGTCCACCGGGCGGATGAAGGTGTCGATGCCGGCCGGCAGGCGGCCCAGCGCCTGGGCGGTGGTGGCCACGTCGGCCGTGTTGCCGGCCCGCAGCATCCGCCAGGTGTCGCGCGTCAGCATCGAGCCGGGTACGCGGTCCAGCAGCGCTGCGCTGGCGCCGATCAGCCAGCCGGGCACGGTGACCCGCCAGGCCGGCGCAAACCCCATCGATGCCCGATAGGCGGCCAGCATGTCGCGGTACGTGACCTCGGTGCCGCCGACCAGGTCCAGCACGGCCGAGGCGCCGTCCGTCGTGTGCATCGGCCCGCGCAGCCACCGCACGACGACCTCGGCCAGCTCGTCCACGTGTATCGGGCGCAGGCGCTGCTGGCCGCCGGCCGGCAGCCAGTGCAGCGGCGCCGACGCCAGCGCACGAAAGAACCGCGCCGATGCCCCGTGCGCGCCATAGACCAGCGCCGGCCGCAGGATGCAGTGCGCCACCGGCAGCGCTTGCAGATGCCCGTCGGCCGCGCGCTTGCTCTCGAAGTAGGGCGTGTCGCCCGTTGCCGCGCCCAGCGCCGACAACTGCACGATGCCCCGCACGCCCGCCTGGCAGGCGGCGTCGAACAGCGCGATGGGTGCGTGTCGGTGGATCCGGTCGAAGGTCGCGTCGCCGCGCTCGACCAGGATGCCGGCGGCGTTCACCACCCCGTGGATGCCGCGCAGCCGGTCGGTCCAGGCGGCCGGGTCCGTGTCTGCCAGGTAATCGATGGCGATCTCGTCGGGCTGCATGGGATGGCGCACGCCTTTCAGGACCCGGTGGCCGTCTTGCAGCAGGGCCTCGCACAGGGCCCGGCCGACAAAGCCGTTGGCGCCGCAGACCAGGATGTTCATGCCGTTGCCCTCATCAGGTGGGTGCATCGATCGATTCTTTTATTTCTGTTATTTCTGTACAGACAGAAATAACAATTTAAAAAAAGGGGCTCAAGGACGGCAATGTTGGCCAGGCCAACCCGCCCCGAGCCCGTCGCATCAGCTTTTGCCGCGCCGCATCGTCTTGCTGATCTTGGCGCCCATGCCCAGCGTCTTCATCAGGGTTTCCGGTTTCATGCGCAGCATTTCGTCCGACCAGGTGGTGAGGATTTCCATGAATTCCAGCGTTTCGCGCACGCGTTGTTCGGTCAGGCGGCTTTCGTTGGCCATCTCGGGGCTGGCCAGGCTATCGCGCAGCACGGTCAGGGTGGGATCGATCTCGCGCTGGCGGCGGCCTTCGACGATCAGCTTGAACAGTTCCCAGATGTCGGTGGACGTCTCGAAGTGGTCGCGGCGGTCGTCCATGACGTGCACCACCTTGGCCAGGCGCCAGGCTTGCAGCTCTTTCAGGCTGTTGCTGACGTTGGACCGCGCCACCCCCAGGGTGTCGGCGATTTCTTCCGCGGGCAGCGGCCGGCCCATCAGGTAGAGCAGGGCGTGGATCTGGGCCACGGTGCGGTTCACGCCCCAGCGCGAGCCCATTTCGCCCCAGTGCAGGATGAAGCGTTCGGCAATCGGAGTCAGTTTCATGGAGCCACTGTAGGGGGTTTCTGTTATTTCTGTCAAGACAGAAATAACAGAAACCCATTCATCCGGTACGCTTGCGGTTTTCGTCTCGCCTGCCCGTGCAATGACCCGACAAAACTACCAGGACACCCTGCGGCGCGTGCTCGACGCGCATACCGACACCGCACTGCGCACGCTGGCCGGCCTGTTTGCGCGCCTGCCCGAGAAGGCGCGCGAAATCCAGTTCGGCATCTTTCCCGACCAGGATGGCGAGGGCACGTTTTCGGTGGTGATCGGGCTGGACGGCCCCGACCTGTACGTCTTGAACAAGGCGATCGACGGCTGCCGCCATCTGTTTGACGTGGTGCATGGCGAAACCGGCGTCACGCCGCGCGTGCCGTTGTTCAGGGATGAACCGGACTTCTGCGTGCAGGACGCCATTGCCGATACCGCGGCGGACTGGATCGAAGCGCTATGGGAGCAGGGCGGCCGGGCCGTGTCGCCCCTGCCGGCCTGCATCTATGCCGACGACGACTACGGCACGACCTTGCCCCGCGAGCTGCGGGCGGATGCCGCGCGGCCGGTGCGTTGACGCTTGCCTGTCAGCTGGCCTGCGCCAGCGCCCGCTGCACCGCCGGGCGGGCCGCCACGCGCGCCAGGTAGGCCGTCAGCTTGGGAAACGCCTTCAGGTCCACGCCGTCGCCTTCGAGCCAGCTGCCGATCGTGTACAGATAGGCATCGGCCACGCTGAAGCGTTCACCCGCGACCCACGGCCCGACGATCTGCGATTCCAGGTAGGCGGCGCAGGCCGTCATGGTTTGCGGCACCTTGGCGCGCATGGCTTCATGGGCGGCGGGGTCGTCGGCCCAGCGGGCGCCGCGGCGCTTGTGCGCATGGGCCACGTGGGCGGTCGACGCCAGGTAGCTGTTCAGTTCCTGCAATTGGGCGAACGCGAACGGATCGTTCAGCGGCGCCAGCCCGGCCTCGGGAAAGCGCTGCGCCACGAAGGCCAGCAGCGCGGGGGTTTCCGTCAGCACGCCGTGTTCGGTTTTCAGCGCGGGCACGCGGCCCTTGGGGTTGATGGCCAGGTACTCGGCGCTTTGCTGCTGCCCGGCGGCAAAGTCCAGCTTCACGACGTCGAAGTCGGCGCCGGCTTCCTGCAAGGCGATGTGGGTGGCCAATGCGCAGGTACCCGGTGCGGTATAGAAGGTCCAACGAGACATGTGCGTCCTCAAGGGAAAGTGCGGGGGTCGAGAGCGCCATTATCGCCATAATGGGCGCTTGCAGGCCGCTCTTGTGAACGGCGGCGATGACGCGCTGCGGCAATGGCCCCGGCCCCGTCAGCGTGCCCGCGCCGCCAGCGACGTCCGCGCCAGAAAGCGGTCGAACGCCGCCAGGAAGGCCGTTTCCACCGGGCTCAGCTTGCGCTGCTTGTGCCAGGTCAGGAACACGTCGATCTCGGCCACGCTGTCGTGCGGCGGCAGGCGCCGCAGTTCGCCGTTGACCACGTCCTGCGCAATCAGGTGTTCGGGCAGGAAGCTCAGGCCGATGCCGGCCACCACCATGCGGCGCACTTCCTCCAGGTGCGGCGAGGTGCCGACGATGCGCCCGGTAAAACCCTGCTGGTCCCGGAAAATGGTCAGCGGCGACAGCGTGTCGCCAAGCTGGTCGCTGGCGAAGCACACGAAATTCTGGTCCAGCAGGTCTTCGATGGCCACCCGCGGCCGCGTGAACAGCGGGTGCCGCCGGCCGCACACCACCGCGTACTGGTGACGCAGGAACAGCTTGCGTTCCAGCGTCTCGACCGGCTTGCGGCACAGACAGATGCCCAGCGCTGGCACGCGCTTGGCCAGCGCATCGAGAATATCGGCGCTGGGCTGCATTTCCATGTGGAATTCCACCTTGGGATAGCGCTGGTGAAAGTCCGCCAGGAAATCGTCGTAGGGCGTGCTCTGGATGCGGCTCATCACCAGCAGCCGCAAGGTGCCGGCCACCTCGGCCTGGTCCTGCACGGCCGCGTTCTCGATGCGCGCCATGGTGCCGTACATGTCGCGGGCGATGGCGTAGATTTCCTCGCCCAGGCTGGTCAGGCGGAATTCGCCGTTGCGCCGGTGCAGCAACAGCCCGCCCACCGCGTCTTCCAGCCGCTTGAGCGCCTGGCTGACCGCCGGCTGGCTCAGGTGCAGCGCCTGCGCCGCCCGGCCCACGCCGCGCGCCTGCACCACGAACATGAAGGTGCGCAGCAGGTTCCAGTCCATGCGCTCGGGCGCCAGCGGCAAGGCGTTGGCGGGGCGGACGGCGGGGCGGTCGGAAGTGGGGGCCATGACAAAAATGGATGCGGCATTCAAGGGAACGCGGGCAGGACGATGCATCGCCTGCCCGCCGTCGTGCCCCGGCGTGGGGCGGGGTTGGCGGGGCCCCGTCCGCCAGGCCGGCCCCGGATCAGGCGCCGGCCAGTCCCGCGAAGAATCGCGCGGCGTTCGATTCCAGGCCCTCGATATAGTAGCCGCCTTCCTGCACGATCAATGTCGGCAGCTTCAGGCTGCCGACCTCGCGGCCCAGTCGCTCGAAGCCGTCTTCCGACACCGCCACCATCGCCTGCGGGTCCTTCTCGAAAATATCGAAACCCAGCGACAGCACCAGCACGTCCGGCTGGAACTTCTCGATGGCCGCGCGGGCCTGGGCCAGGCGGTCAAAGAACACCGACTCGGGCGAGCCGTGCGGCATCGGCAGGTTGACGTTGTAGCCGTAGCCTTCGCCCGCGCCGCGCTCGTCCTCGAAACCCGCCACCACCGGATAGAAATTCTCAGGGTCGCCGTGAATCGACACGTACAGCACGTCGCTGCGTTCGTAGAAGATGTCCTGGATGCCCTGGCCGTGGTGCATGTCGGTATCCAGGATCGCCACGCGGCCATATTTGCCGCGCAGGCGCTGGGCGGCAATCGCCGCGTTGTTCAGGTAGCAGAAGCCGCCCGCCGCATCGCGCCGGGCGTGGTGGCCGGGCGGACGGCAGATGGCGTAGGCATGGCGGTCGCCGGCTGCGATGCGGTCGGCGCCGGCAATGGCGCACTGCGCCGCCCAATAGGCCGAGCGCCAGGTATTCGGCCCCACCGGGCAACTGCCGTCGGCCAGGTAGCGCGCCGCCTGCGCCAGCACGCCGCGCAGCGCGTTGGGCTCGCGCACGAAGACGTTGGACACGACCTCGTCGCCCCAGTCCTGGGGCAGTTTTTTCCAGTCGGCGTGGGCGTTCTGCAGGAACTGCAGGTAGGCCGGCGTGTGCACCGCGGCCAGCGGCTCGGTGCCGTGGTCGGTAGGCGCCTGCACGTCAAAGCCCAGGTGGCGGGCGGCCTGCGCCAGCGCGTCCAGGCGCGACGGCACTTCCTGCGGCGTGCGCATCTTGCCGCGCGAGAAGTAGGTCTGCGGATGATGCAGTTTCTGGTCGTCGTGGAAAAACGCCTTCATGCTTGTTGCCCCTTCAGTTGAAATTGAACGCGGCGCTGGCCATAAGCCCCCAGCAATAGCACGGATACCAGCGACAGCAGCGAAATCGCCGAGAACAGCAGCGCCAGCGGCCACCACTGGCCCTTGAAATTCTCGGCCAACACCGTGCCCAGCATCGGCGTCAGGCCGCCGAAGATCGCGCCCGACAGC
Source organism: Achromobacter sp. NCFB-sbj8-Ac1-l (assembly GCF_052695805.1). NCBI lineage: Bacteria > Pseudomonadati > Pseudomonadota > Betaproteobacteria > Burkholderiales > Alcaligenaceae > Achromobacter > Achromobacter sp. NCFB-sbj8-Ac1-l. Next base: position 3,052,088 of record NZ_CP199812.1, read on the forward strand.
TGATAGGCCATCGAAATCCCCGTATAGCGGATCGCCGTCGGAAAGCTGTCGCTGACAAAGCCCGCAATCACCGCATAGTAGGCGCCCATGAACAGCACCGCCACGCCGATGCCCAGCGTGATAGACGAGAGCGACCCCAGGTCCACCAGGTTGAACATCGCGTACGGCGTGAAGATCGACACCAGCGAGGTGAACGCCAGAAAGCGCAGGTTGCCCACGCGGCTGGCAATGTAGGCGGCCACCGGCGTGATGAAGAACTGCATGATCGACACCACCAGCAGGCAGTCCAGGATCACCGCGCGGTTCAGGCCCACGTACTGCGTCGTGTAGGCGATCATGAACGTGCTGGTGAAATAGAACCCCGCGATGCCCAGCACATTGGCGCCCACCGCCATCGCCAGCAGCTTGGGCGCGCCGGTCAGCACCTGCGCGAGCGGGGCGCGTTCGGGCTTGGCGTGTTGAGCCAGCTTTTGCTTTTCGGCTTGGGCCAGCTTTTGCTTTTCATCCCGGGCCTGCTTTTCTTCCAGGAAATCAGGCGACTCGTTCACGCTCAGGCGGATCACAAAGCCCACCGCCAGCAGCACGGCCGAGAACAGGAACGGCACGCGCCAGCCCCACGACAGGAAGGCCGCGTCGTCCAGCCCCGTCACCAGCTTGAACATCAGCATCGACAGGATCAGGCCGGCCGGGCTGCCCAGCTGCGCGAACGACGCGAAGAAGGTGCGCTTGCGCTTGTCCGGCGAATGCTCGCCCGCCATCAGCACCGCGCCGCCCCATTCACCGCCCACCGCCACGCCTTGCACGATGCGCAAGAGCACCAGCAGGATCGGCGCCCAGACGCCGATCGACGCGTAGGTCGGCAACAGGCCGATCAGCACGGTCACCGTGCCCATCATCAGCAGGGTGATGACCAGTGATTTCTTGCGCCCGATGCGGTCGCCGATATGCCCGAAGATCGCGCCGCCCAGCGGCCGCGCGAAAAAGCCCACCGCAAAGGTGCCGAACGCCGCCAGCGTGCCGTAAAAGCCCGTGGCCGACGGAAAGAACAGCTTGCCGAACACCAGCGCGGCGGCCGTGGCGTAAATGTAGAAGTCGTACCACTCGATCATCGTGCCGACGAAAGCGGCCGTGGACGCGCGCACCGGCTGGTGGCCCGTCTTGGAATTTCCCCTCATGTTTATCTCTCTGAAATGGGTTGAGGATGCTGCGTCAGTCGTTATACGCGCGGCCTCGCCATAAGAAAAATTCTGAATTCTTATTCGCGAAATTCAGCGAATTTATGAGTGAAAACCCTAGGATTGGGCGCAGATGCCGTGAAATGCGTCACCAGGGCAGGCTGGCGGCCCGCCAGCCTGAGCGTGGCTTGCTGCAGGATCTGGTCTGCCGCCAGGGGCGGTGCCGCCTGGGTTCTGCCACGGCCCGGCAGCGGCCGCTTTTCATGAGAATGGCCGCGCAGTGCGCTAGTCGCGCCAGGGCTGGTCCTTGCCATACACCGCTTTGAAATGCGCCAGCACGTCGGGCGATTGCACATCCTCCTCGGTCAGCGTGACGCCGGTTTCGGCTCGTACCTCATGAATCACGCTGACGATGCAGCCAGGGATCAGCTGTCCGTCGAGAGAGGGCGCTTTGTAGTAAAGCTCGGCAAAGCAATAGAGGGGATACCAGCGCGCCACCGCGGCCTTGTCAGCCGTCAGAAGCGGATGCCCATTGCTCATGGCCTTGAGCAGGCTGTAGCCACTGAGCAGCAGCACGGCCCCACCCATCAGACCCCATGTCCAGAGAAGCTTAGACACAACCTTGTTTCCCGAGTGATCTGCGTTGATAGAAGTGGGTGCCACCGTGCTAGTTGCGCCATGGATTGTTGTCGCCGTACACCTTTTTGAAATGTGCCAGCACTTCGGGAGACTGCACGTCCGCCTCGGTGAGCGTGACGCCCGTTTCGGCTTTGACTTCACGAATGACGCCGGCGACGCAGTTGGGGATCATGCTTCCATTGAAAGAGGGATCTTTGACGTACAACTCGGCAAAGCAGTGGCCGGGATACCAGCGCGACACTGCGGCCTTGTCCGCCGTCAGCAGCGGATTGCCGTTGCTCATGGCCTTGATCAGACTGTAGCCACTGAGCAGCAGCACGGCCGCACCCATCAATATCCATGTCCAGAGCGTCTTAGACACCTGCTTGTCTCCCGAAATCATCTGCGTTGAGTCGTTGAAGCGGCGCGCAAGCTCAACAAGCCGCTGGCCGCCAACCGCGTATCGACGATCGATACGCAACGCAAGATTCTAGGGGTGGCGACGTCGGCAAAACGTAGGAAATTTCAGATCATCGGGGCACGTACGCCAAGTCGCTACTTGGGCTGCCGGGCGAGCAGATTCGCCCGTATCGTCGCCATCGCGGCGGGCGAATCCGCCAGCACGGCATCCACCCCCAGGCGCGCCGCCGCCAGGTAATCGGCCGCGTCATTCACCGCGATCGCCACGATCTGCACTTGCGGCGAGCGCTGGCGAAAGCAGGTCACCGCCTCGGGTGACCACAGCGTTGCGTCGACCTCCGAACGGCCTTCACCCAGCGTGAACTTCTCGGTCACCGTCACCTTGCGGTGCAGCTCGAACGCCGTCCAGGTCGATGCCGCCGGCGGCTCGATGCAGCCGGCGCCCAGGCCCACTTGCAGCAGACGCAAACGCGTCGCGTCGCGCGATTCGAACAGGGGGGCCTGCGGATACGCCGCAAAACTCTGCTGGTACTCGGCTTCCGTCGAATAGATCACCACGCGCGGCCAGGCTTGTTCCTCGGTCAGCACGCGAGCCACGGCCTGCGTTTGCGGGGCGGCGGGCAGGGCCTTCATGTCCAGGATGACCGGCATCCCGGGCGGAATGGCGCGCAAGGCTTCGCGCAGGGTGGGAATGCCGACGGGATGGTTGCGGTAAGGGAAGTCGTTGCCCTTGGCCTTCCCGTTGGTGCCCGGTCGCTGGAACGCCCACCCGGCATTGACCCGCGCCAACTCGGCCGCCGTCAGGCTGGCGACCGGCCCGCGCGCGTCGGTCAACGCCGACAGGTCCGCCGGGCGGTACAGCACCGGGACCCCGTCGCGACTTAATTGCACCGTCAGCCACAAGGCGTCGGCACGGTGCTCGATGGCCAGCCGGATCGCTTCGAGCGTGTTTTCCGGCGCATCGGCCGTGCCGCCGCGGTGCGCGATGACCATCGGCAGGGAGGTAGCGGGTGGGGAAGGGGGAGGTGATACGCAGGCGGTCAGTAGTGCCGCGCAAAGGGCGAGCAGGCTCGCGCGGAGGAGGGCTGGGGGCACGGGGGACTCCGTAGGCAACGGGTTTTCCGACAGGCTTGGCGTGGGGATTCGCCTTCACCAAGGCAACGCGAAGGATTGTAGGCGCGGTGACGTAGCGGCGGCCGAGGGCCTTGCACAATCGGAAATTTCCGACGGCTTATGGGTCGCGATTCGTCTAGAGTTTTGGGTTGCCGTCAGGCTTTGCGCATTGAAAACGTAGTCTGGTTCGTTATTTTCGGTTATTTCAGTGCAAACACTGGGAGAGCGAGAATTAAAACCCGCGCCCCTGTTAATTTTTTTCCAATAGAAGATTCGCAAATGACAAAAATCTCTGCTCTCTTGTTTCTCGCTGCCGTCTTGCTTGTAGGTTGTGGTGATACAGACCCGGTGCAAACTGTCGATTGGTACAAGGAAAACACGCCTGATCGCTTGGCGATGCTGGAAAAGTGCAAAGCCAATCCCGGCGAACTGGCAGCCTCGGCCAATTGCATCAACGCTACAACGGCGGCTAACCATCTCGCCTTGGACAAGCGCGGCTATAAGCAACGTGCCCCAATGGATTTTTCAGGCAAATAACGTGTCGGACTACGTTTTCCTCGGGGCGCGGAGGAGAGCCTTGGGGCACTGGAACAAAGCAGACGTAGTCTGGTTCGTTATTCTCCACCGACGGGCCCGAACGCCAGCCGTTCAACCACCGCCCCGGTATGAAAGTCCACAATCTCCCCCCCATGCGTCAATAGCCGATCGCCAAACCAATCCGACGCCAGCCGGGCCGGCGGCCCGCGGTGGCGCAGGATGGCGTTGTCGACCGCGCCGGTGCGGGCGTCGATGACCAGGTCTTCGCCCCAGTTGCTGCGGGGCGTCTCTGACAGGGGCAGGCACAGGCAGGTGCCGTCTTCGTTGAAGAAGATGTTGCCGGCGCGGACGTCGCCGTACTCGCCGATATCGCGCGACCAGCGTACCGCGCCGTCGCGGTCGCAGCACAGCAGGCGGTTGTTGGCGGCCGTGGCGAACAATGCGGCGCCGTCTCGGGCGAAACGCACCCGCGCCACTTTTTCGCCCAACGGGAGCCTGACCTTTTGAATGTCGCCGCTGCGGCAGTCGACGGCCAGCACCGAGTCTTTCGCGCGTTCGTCCGGGGCCCACAGGCGGCCATCCAGGGGGTCGACGTCGCCGAAGCGGGCGTCGAGATCGCGCGCGATGGGGTCGCTGCTTTCCCCGGCGTCCAAGTCGATCACTACGGGGCGGCGCTTGCCATTGAAGGCGCTGACCAGGGCAAAACGGCCCGAGGGGTCGAATCGCGACCAGAACGACAGGAACTTGTCGGTCTGGTGTGCCACGGCGCCTTGGGTCACGAAGGTCAGGCGGGTGCGGCTGGCATTGCGCACGGTCACCCAGTCGGCCGAGGCCAGGGCCAGCCTGTTGCCGTCGCGGGACACATCATTGACGACATCCCCAGCCTGCGCGCCGGGCACGGCCGACAGCTGGCCGCTGGCGGGGTCGTATCTGACCAGCCCGGGCTGGGCCAGAAAGCGATCGGTCTGGTCGAAAAACACCGTATGGCGGCGCACATCTACGTACATCCAGGACTCCGGCAAAGGGGCAGGGCAGCACTATATAGGCTGCCGCGCCTGTCCGCTGGCGCCCGGGTATCATTGCGCGATGGTGCGGGCCCGTCGGTGGGATCGCCCGTTTTTGACCGGAGACTCCCATGTTCCCCCTTGAAGTCCTGTTGCCCTATCTGCTCGCCTGCTGGATCGTGGTGGTGTCGCCCGGCCCCGACAACATCCTGGCGCTCAGCCGCGGCCTGAGCCAGGGCAAGGTGGCGGCCGCGGTGTCGTCGCTGGGCGCGGCCGCGGGCATCATGGTGCATACGGTGGCGGCCACGTTTGGGCTGTCGTTGCTGATGCAGACGTCCGAAGCGCTGTTCTGGGGCATCAAGCTGGTGGGCGCGGCCTACCTGATCTACCTGGGCATCAAGGCCTTGCGCGCCAAGGACCTGATCACCTTGCGCAAGTCGCAGCACCTGCCGCTGCGCAAGGTGCTGAGCGTGGGTTTTCTGTCGAATGTGCTCAATCCCAAGCCGGGGTTGTTCGTGCTGGCATTCCTGCCGCAGTTCGTGGATGCCGGGCGGGGCTCGGTGCAGGCGCAGATGCTGGTCTACGGCGCCATCTTTGCGGTGCTGACGTTCGTGACGTTTACCCTGGTGGGCGCCTTTGCGGCCCGCTTGTCCGGGTGGCTGGTGTCGCGGCCGGCGGTGGCGGCGCGGTTGAACACGACGGCGGGGCTGACGCTGGTCGGGGCAGGGGTGCTGGTGCTGTCGTTGAAGTCGGGCAAGCAATGACGGCCGGGTCCGTTACCCCATCCACGGCGCCGTCAAGGGCTGCCACAGCGCGCGCCCCATCGGCGACCATGCCAACGCGAACGTGGCCAGGTTCAACACGACCGTGATCCAGTAGACGATCCGAAACGGCCGTTTCACCGATTTATGCCGCAGCCAGCGCTGGGCAAGCAGGGCGCCGGGCCAGCCGCCCGCCAGCGACAAGCCATGCAGGGTGCGTTCGGGAATTCGCCACAGGCCGGCGCGAGCCAGGGCCTTGTCGCGGGCGTAGATGCCGAAGGTGATGAGGCTCAGCACCATGTAGGCAACGCCCACCCACAGCGGCACGGCCCATGAATGGACAGCCAGGCCATAGGCAGCGGCGCAGGCCAACAGGAAGATCGGGCCTTTCATGGGCGGGGCGCCTTGTCACGGCGGCTCGTCGCGACCACGAGGGCGTGGGGGGGGCTGGATGGGTTCATTGCATGCGTTCCGTCGCTGCGTTGGAGGGGGGGACCGCTTGGCGCGCCCAGGGGGGCCGACGCAGGCCGGCCGCCTGCACCGCGCCTACCAGCACCGCGCCCGGCGCAAGTCACCGAGTGTAGAGAATTCTGAACAAGCGCATCACGGGGGCCGGCGCCGCGGGCGGCCTCGCCATGGGCGGCGGCGCCTGCCCGCCGGGCCTCGGGGGCTGGGCGCCGTCACCGATGGAGATATTTGCGACCGTGGCGTTAATGTTTTCTTAAATCGGCGGCCCGTAGACTCTGGGCAGACGCCGCCCGGCCGCCCCGTCGGGCGGTGGCGTTTGGCTACGACATGGAACCCTGCAATGACGACACACGCCCGGTATTCGGACTATCTGCACTTCTTCGCGGCCTGGCTGGGGAACCCGCTGAAGGTCGCGGCCATTGCGCCGTCGGGCGCGGCGCTGGCCGACCTGATCACCCGTGAAGTCCGGCCGCGCGGCGGGCCGGTGCTGGAGCTGGGTCCGGGCACCGGCGCGTTCACGCGGGCCTTGCTGCAGCGGGGCGTGGATGAGGCCAGCCTGGTGCTGGTCGAGCCGGACGCCCGCTTTGCCGATCTGCTGCAGCGGCGCTATCCGCGTGCCAGCATCCATCGGATCGATGCGGCGCACCTGGCGCGGGCGGGGCTGGCGGGCGGCGAGGCCGAAGCCGTGGTCAGCGGCTTGCCCTTGCTGGCGATGCCGCCGCGGCAGGTCATGGCCGTTCTGGCGGGTGCGTTCGGCCAGCTGGCGCCCCAGGGCTGTTTCTATCAGTTCACCTATGGCGTGCGCTGCCCGGTGCCGCGCGTGATCCTGGACCGGCTGGGCCTGAAGGCGACCCGCATGGGCCGCACGCTGTTCAATCTGCCGCCGGCGACGGTGTACCGGTTTTCACGCCGGCCGCCGGCGCGCGGCTCAGCCGTCCAACCCGGCCCGTCGTACCCGCACCGGCACTGACTTGTAGGACGGCGTGCCGCTGTCCTGGTCGATGTAGTCCAGCGGCACCAGGACGTTGGCTTCGGGGTAATAGGCCGCCACGGTGCCGCGCGCGATGCTGTATTCGATGGCGGTGAGGTTCCTGAGCGTCAGCTGGCGGCCCTCGGTGGCGGTGTCGATGTCGACCCGATCGCCATGTTCCAGGCCCAGTGCCGCCATGTCGTCGGGGTTCATGAACAGCACGTCGCGCCGGCCGAACACGCCGCGGTAGCGGTCGTCCAGGCCGTAGATGGTGGTGTTGTACTGGTCGTGGCTGCGGATCGTGACCAGGGTCAGGACATCGTCTTCCCACGCGGTGTTGCTTTCGCGGATGCCGGGAAAGACCGAGAACATGGCCTTGCCCGACGGCGTCGGCCAGCGCCGCTCGGTGGGCGGCAGCGGCATGCGAAAGCCGCCCGGCACGCGGATGCGGGCGTTGTAGTCGTCAAAGCCCGGGATGGTGCGTTCGATCAGCGCGCGGATGCGGTCGTAGTCGTCCACCAGGCCCAGCCAGTCGACCTTGCTGCCGGGCAGCACGGCGCGGGCCATGCCGGCGACGATGGCCGGTTCGGACCGCAGGTGCGCCGAGGCCGGCTTCAAGCCGCCGGCGGACGCGTGCACCATCGACATGGAGTCTTCCACGGTGATCGATTGCGGGCCGCTGGCCTGCACGTCCAGTTCGGTGCGGCCCAGCACGGGCAGGATGAAGGTTTCCTGGCCCACCAGCAGGTGCGACCGGTTCAGCTTGGTGCCCAGGTGCACGGAAAGGCGCAGCTGCTTCATGGCCGCGAAGCAGCGTTCGGGGTCGGGCATGGCCATGGCGAAGTTGCCGCCCAGGCAGATCAAGGCTTGGACCTGGCCGGCGATCATGGCCTGCATGGCCTGCACCGAATCGTGGCCGTGGGCGCGCGGCGGCGAGAAGCCGAACACGTCTTCCAGGTTGCGCAGAAAGCGCTCGGAGGGCTTTTCGGTGATGCCGACGGTGCGGTTGCCCTGCACGTTGGAATGGCCGCGCAGCGGGCAGATGCCGGCGCCGCGCTTGCCGATATTGCCGCGCAACAGCAGCAGGTCGGCGATCAGCCGCACGTTGGCGGTGCCCTTGTTGTGCTGGGTGATGCCCATGCCGTAGGTGACGATGGCGGCGGTGGATCGCGAATAGGCGTCGGCCACCTGTTCCAGGCTGGCGCGGGGCAGGCCGCTGTGTTTTTCGATGTCGTCCCACGAGGTCGCTTGCAGGTCGGCGACCAGCGCGTCCAGGCCCTGCGTGTGCTGGGCGATGAAGTCGTGGTCCAGCGCGTCGCCGCGCTCGGCGTCCAGCGCCAGCAGCGCCTTCATGATGCCCTTGAGCGCCGCGGCGTCGCCGCCGGCCTTGACCTGGTAGTAGGTCGAGGCGATGTTGGTGGACCCGTAGGTTGCCATCTCGACGATGCTCTGCGGGTCGGCGAAGCGTTCCAGGGCGCGTTCGCGCAAGGGGTTGAAGACGATGATCGGCACACCGCGGCGCGCGGCTTCGTGCAGGGTGCCCATCATGCGCGGGTGGTTGGTGCCCGGGTTGTGGCCGATCGAGATGATGAAATCGGTGTGGTCGAAGTCGTCCAGCGACACGGTGCCCTTGCCGATGCCGATGGACCGCGGCAGGCCGACGCTGGTGGCCTCGTGGCACATGTTCGAGCAATCGGGAAAGTTGTTGGTGCCGAATTCGCGGGCGAACAGCTGGAACAGGTAGGCCGCCTCGTTCGAGGCCCGGCCCGATGTGTAGAACTCGGCCTGGTCGGGCGTTTCCAGTTCGCGCATGACCTGGCCGATGCGGGTGAAGGCGTCTTCCCAGGACACCTCGCGGAAGGTGTCGCTGGCGGCGTCGTAGGCCATGGGGTGGGTCAGGCGGCCGAAGTTCTCCAGCTCGTGGTCCGACAGCGCCAAGAGCGACGTGACCGTGCGCTGGGCGAAGAATTCGGGCGTGACGCGCTTGCTGGTGGCTTCCCAGGTGACGGCCTTGGCGCCGTTCTCACAGAACTGGAAGGTGGATTTGTGCTCTTTGTCGGGCCAGGCGCAGCCGGGGCAGTCAAAGCCGGTGGGCTGGTTGGTGCGCAGCAGCAGCACGGGGGCCTGCACCACTTCCATCTGCTGGCGCACGGCCTGGGCGGTGGCCTTCAGCGCGCCCCAGCCGCCGGCCGGGCCGTTGTAGGGGCGGATGCCGGGGACTTCTCGTTGCTTGCTCATCGTGACTCTCCTGCGGGCGACGGGCCGCGGCCCGTGACGGCAAGACGGTGCCGTCCACGCCCAAGGTCGATAGCCTGCCTTGCGGCGGTGCAGCAGGCCAATCGTTTGACTGAATTTCGTGATAACCAGCGGTTATCACGGGGGGGTAACGCAGTGAATTGTGCGGGTTGAGCCGGTATCGCGATTCAGCGGCTATCGCGATTTGCGGCGGCGTCCCGGTTCAGCGGCTCGTTCAGCGCGGCTTCCAGGTCCATCCCCGTGGCGATCTGCCAGGCCGCCTCGGACAAGGCCGGTTGCGGCTCGCGTCGCAAGCGGATCAGGCAGACGTCCTGGGTGATTTCCGGGGTGATGGGATGCACCCGCAGGTCGGCGCCTTCATGGCGGGTGGGCAGGGCGCTCAGCGGCAGGATGCTGAAGGCGCGGCCGCTCTGGCATTCGGCCAGCAGCATGCGCATGTCGTTGGTTTCCAGCACCACGTCGGGCTGGGCGCCCGCCGATTTGAATTGTTCGTCCAGCGTCTGGCGGTTCTGCATGTCGCGGCTGAGCAGGCACAGCGGCAGCTCGGCCACTTCGGCCCAGCCCATCTGGCGCGGCAGCGAGGCCTGGGCGTCGGCCACCAGCACATAGCGTTCGGAGAACAGCGGCAGCACGTCGTAGTCGGCGCCGGCCACGGACCGGTCATACAGGATGCCCAGCTGAATGTCCTGCGATTTCAGGCGCTTGAGGATTTCGGGGGTGCTCAGCGCGGCCACTTCCATCGAGAGCTGCGGCAGGATCTCGCGATACTGCGCGCTGAGCAACGAGGCCGCATGGCCGGCGGTGGGAATGACGCCGAGGGCCAGGTGGCCCTTGGGCACGCTGCGGATCAACCCGGCTTCCTGGCGCAGGCCTTCCAGCGACGTCAGCATCTGCCGCACCCACTGGATCACGCGTTCGCCTTCGGGGGTGATGCCCTGGAAGCTGCGATTGCGCCGCACGATGGTGATGCCCAGTTCCCGTTCCAGCTCGCGGATGCCGTTGGACAGGGCCGGTTGCGATACGTGGCAGGCTTCGGCCGCGCGGCCGAAATGCCGGTGCTTGTCCAGGGCGATCAGGTAGTTGAGCTGGCGGATGAACATGGCGGCCTACTTGTCGCGGTCTGAACTCAGGTTGTCCAGCAGGTCGTCCAGTGAGTTGAATTCGACGGTTTCCACGCCATCGCGCTCGTCGATTGAAATATCGTCCAGCGCCAGGTCTTCGTCCAACTGCGCACGCACCCAGTAATCGGGAAACTGCTGCGGCGCCACGAATGACAGTAGCACCGCATCGGCAAAAACGGCCACCGACTGCAGGCGCAGGTCGTCGCGCAGGTCCGTGGGCTCTTGGACCTCGTCGTCTCCCACCGCGTCTTCGACCTCCCGCGCAATGTCGTCGATCAGCTGCGTCCAGTGATCCGCCGGCATCGCCAGCAAGCGCCGCGTGTTGGCGATGAGGGCGTCGACATCCGTCTGCGGGTTGTCGGCCAGTTCCGGGTCAACGTTGACATGGATGTCAGCCCCTGCCGCCTCAAACCGCACGCGGCCGAACACAAAGCCGTCGTCGGCCTGCACGTCCTGGAGAAGCTGGCTCGCCGCGAGGGCGTCACGAAGATCGGCAAGCTGTGTCATGGGGCCATCCTTGCGTTGAAGAAAGTGGCCATCATAAGCGGCGGCTTGCGAGGCCACCAGGCGTGCCCACGTATCGCTTCCCTACGCCGCGTTGTCCGCCAGCAAGGGCCGCGCCGCTGACGCGCCGCGCAGCGACTGCAGCAGCACGCGCTTGTTCTCGCGGCTGCGGTAGGCGTGTTCGCGCATCAGGTTTTCGGCGCGCACGGCTTCGCGCCGGGTGATGGCGCGCAGCAGGTCTTCGTGGTCCGCCTGCGCTCGCAGCACAAAGGGCGTTTCCAGCAGGGAAGGGGTGGACGGCAGCGTCAACGCGGCCGGGCCGGCCAGCGGGGTCTTGTTGTTGTGTTCCAGCGCGGACAGCAGGGCGCGGTTGCCGGCGGCCTCGCACAGGATTTCGTGAAAGCGCCGGTTGATCTGGCCCCAGGCGCGCGCGTCGACGGTGGTGTTGGGGTCGCGCCGGGCGGGCGCCAGCAGCGTGCGGCCTTCTTCGACGGCTTCGGACAACTGGGCCAGCACCGTCTCGGACGCGCCGCGTTCGGCCAGCAGCCGGGCCGCCATGCCTTCCAGCACGCCCCGCACATCCACGGCGTCGCCGATTTCTTCGACCGTGAACGCCCGCACCCGGAAGCCCCGGGACGGCAGCCGTTCCAGCAGGCCTTCCTTTTCCAATTCCGTCAGCGCGATGCGCAGCGGCGTGCGCGACACGCCCAGGCGGGCGGAAAACTGCAATTCGACCACGCGTTCTCCGGGCTGCAAGGCACCCGAAAGCACCATGTCCCGAAGTTCGGAAATCACTTTGTCGATCTGTGCGGCCATAGCGGAGCGTCGGCTGAAGGTTGTCTGAAAGGGGGGCTCCAGTGTACCCAGAAAATTGCATGCAATCGCGCAGGAAATCTGTATTTCTGTCTTGCGATTAATCAAAATTGCATGCAATAATCCGGAAAAACAGCGTTCAAGACGCAAATAATTGCCTGAATGCATGCAAAGAAAACTCAATTGCATGCCGTCGGGCAGTGCAAAAGCCCAGGAGACAAGATGAAGCTGATCAGCTTCCTGCACGCAGGCCGCCCAGGCTGGGGCGTGTTGCGCGGTACCGAGGTGGTGGTGCTGACCCCCGTATGGCCCGATGTCATCGCCGCGCTGGCGGCCGGCCCCGACCAGATCGCGCAGGCCGCCCAGGCGCCGGGCCTGTCCTGTATTGCGTTGGCGCACCTGCAATGGCTGCCGCCCGTGCCCGCGCCCCGCAAGATTCTGTGCGTGGGGCTGAACTACGGCCGCCATGTGCGCGAGGCCGGACGCGAACTGCCCGCGCACCCGTCGCTGTTTCCGCGCTTCGCGGACAGCGTGGTCGGCCACGGAGAAGCCGTGTGGAAGCCGCGCGCGTCCGACAAGTTCGACTACGAAGGCGAACTGGTGGTGGTGATTGGCCGGGGCGGGCGCCATATCGCCGCGGCGGATGCACTGTCGCACGTGGCCGGCTACACCTGCATGGCCGAGAACTCGGTACGCGATTTCCAGAAGCACAACGCCCAGGTAACGCCGGGCAAGAACTTCGAGCGCAGCGGGGCGATCGGCCCCTGGCTGGTGACCGCCGACGAGATCGGCGACCCCGCGCGCCTGCAGGTCATCTCGCGGCTGAATGGCGAAGTCATGCAGCACGGCGACGTGTCGGACCTGATTTTTCCCATTCCCGAGCTGATCGCCTACATCAGCGCCTTCACCCCGCTATCGACGGGCGACCTCATCGCCACGGGCACGCCGGAAGGCGTGGGCGCCAGCCGCCAGCCGCCGCGCTTTCTGGCGGCCGGCGATCGGCTGGAAGTGGAGATTCCCGGGATCGGCACCTTGAGCAACCTCGTGGCGGACGAACCCGCCGCGCAACCAGGAGACGCGCATGGCTGATGCGCTGCGGTACCTGACGGAGCGCGATGTCGTGTCCGTCCTGGATATTCCCCGGGCCATCGACGCCTTGCACGACATGCTGATCGCGCAGGGCAGGGAACAGGCGCGCAATCTGCCCAAGACGCTGGCCACCTGGGGCGACGGCAGCTCAATGCATGCATTGGGCTCGGTGCAGACGGGCGAAGGCGGCTACGCCGGTTTCAAGACCTGGGTGCACACGAAGGCAGGCGGCGGATCGCTCTTCAGCCTGTTCGACGCCGGCTCGGGCGCGCTGCGCGCCATCATCGAGGCACGCGCCCTGGGCATGCTGCGCACGGCGGCGATCAGCGGCGTGGCCACCCGGGCGCTGGCGCCGGCGGATGCCACCCGCGCCGCGCTGATCGGCACCGGTCCGCAGGCCGTCACCCAGCTGGCCGCGCTGGCGGCGGTGCGACCGCTGCGCCAGGTCCGCGTCTACAGCCCCACGCCCGAGAAGCGGCGCGCCTTCGTGGCCAGCGTGGCGGGCAAGTATGCATTCGACATCCAGGCGGTGGACACGCTGGAAGCCGCCTTGGCGGGCGCCGAGATCGTCACGCTGATCACGCGCGCCGTCGAACCCTTCGTGGACGCCGCCTTGCTGGCCGATTGCCGGCACCTGAATGCCGTGGGTGCGATTCTGCCCGCCAAGGCCGAGTTCGCGCAGGACGTCTTTGCGCGGGCGGACTGCGTGGTCGTGGACGACCTGGAAAACGCCCGCCGCGGGTCGCGTGAACTGCGCGAACGGTTTGGCGCCGACGGCAGCCCCTGGCAGGGCGTGCAGGCGCTGGGCGATTGGCTGGCGGCCGGACAGGCACGGCCGGACGGCACCCACCTGACGATCTTCAAGGGCATGGGCATGGGGCTGTCCGACCTGGCGATGGCCCGGGTGGTCTACGAGCATGCGCGCGAGCACGACCTGGGCCTGGCCCTGCCGCCCCAGACGCGCGAGAACCTGCTGCTGGCGCAGCCCTGATCCGGATTCCATCAACCAAGACAGCCGGCGCGACAGCCCGGCGGCTAGAGGAGACAAGCATGTTCATCGACGTCAGCGGGGCGGCGCCCCGCGAACAGAACAGGTGGCCATCGATCGTGATTCCCAAAGAGGACATCGATCTGGAAATCGCCCGCCTGATCGACGCGCCCCGGCCGGACAACGGCCGCCGCGCCTCGCTCATCACCCATCCCGAGGCGACCGTGCCGGGCCTGGGTCTTGCCCCCGGCACGGACGTCACCATCAACGTGGTGAACCCGGGCGAACGCAGCTTCAACCTGCGCAAGAACTCCAACATGCTGGAGATCTGTATCAGCGGAGAAGGCGTGGCCACGGTGGCGGGCCGCGACATCCGCGTGGGCCATTGGGACGTCTGGAATACGCCCGCCATGCAGGTGCATTCGTATCGCAACGAGGGCAAGACGCCCTGGGTGCGGCTGTCTTATTCCAACGCGCCTCTCTTGGAAAAGCTGGAAATCCATTACGTCGAAGAGTTCGACGGCGCCGTGCCGCCGGCCGACGCCAATACCCGGCCCGCGCCGCCCCGGGCGCCGGACGCCGCCCGGTCGCGCGACCTGGCGCTGCGCGAACAGATCACGCCCGAGGGCGCGTGGCTGCTGGGCTATGAATGGCTGATCGATATCGACGTGCTGGACTCGAAGGCGCTGCACTGGCCCTGGCAGGCAGTGTCGCGCCACCTGCCCACGGTCGAGGACATGGCGCGGGGCTACAACGGCCGACGCCTGTTCGTGCTGTACAACCCGGCGACGGAACGCCGCATTGGCACCACGCACAGTTTTTTCGCGACCATCTCGTCGTCGCCGCCCGACAACCACCATGTGCCGCATCGCCATAGTTCGTCGGCCATCAACTATTACCTGCGCGGCAATGGCTACAGCAAGGTCAACGGCGTGCGGCTGGACTGGAAGGCGGGCGACCTGATCCTGTCGGCCCCCGGCTGGGCCATGCACTCGCACCACTCGGGCACCGAGACCACGTCGGCCCTGACCGTGCAGGACCACCCGCTGCAGATCGCGATGGAATCGCTGATCTGGCAAGAGCGCATGCAGGAACCCATCCTGGCGCTGGGCAGCCAGAGCGGCTTTGAAAGCAATCTGGCCCAGCTGGCCGTGGCCTCTTGAACCCTTGTTTCGCCCCCCCGACATCCGGATCCACCATGACCTTGACCGAACCCTTGTCCGATGCGCCGTCGTTGCGCGCGCGCCTGCGGGATTTCTACGATGACTACGCGTTCTGCCTGGACGAAGACCGGCTGGAACAATGGCCGGACTTCTTCACCGAAGACTGCCATTACCGCGTGCTGTCCCGCGAAAACCACGACGCCGGCCTGCCGCTGGGCCTGATCTACTGCATGAATCGCAACATGGTGCGCGACCGCGTGACGGCGCTGCGCGAAACCACCATGTTCGAGCCGCGCTCGCTGCGCCATTTCATCAGCGGCGTGCGCGTCATGGAAATCCAGGGCGACCACGTCGTATCGCAAGCCAATTTCGCCGTGATGGAGTCGCTGTCCGATCGCGAGCCGACCCTGAACATGGTCGGCCGCTACCTGGACGTGCTGCGCGTCACGCCGGGTGGCATCACGATCAGCCGGCGCGATTGCGTGTACGACAACTACCGCGTGCGCACCTCGCTCATCGTTCCCATCTGAACCCGCCGCAAGGAAAACCTGCCATGACCTGTTCCGACTCCGCCGTGCTGGACACGCCTGCCGCGGCCCCCATCCATCTTGAACGTCGCTGGCCCAAAGAGGGCTACACCCGCATTCCCAACTGGGTCTATACCGATCCGGCCATCTTCCAGAAGGAAATGGACGTGTTCTTCGCCGGCCAGACCTGGAACTACGTCGGCCTGGAATGCGAAGTGCCCGAGGTCGGCTGCTACAAGCGCAACTGGATCGGCAACCGTCCGGTGATCATGGTGCGCACCGAAACGGGCGAGGTCGGCGTGCTGGAAAACCGCTGCGCGCACCGGGGCGCCCAGATCTGCTGGCACAACACCGGCAAGGTGAGCGACTTCACCTGCCCTTACCACCAGTGGAACTACGACCTGAATGGCAACCTGCAAGGGGTGCCGTTTCGCCGCGGCGCCATGGGCAAGGGCGGCATGCCCAAGGACTTCGACCCCAAGCAGAACGGCATCCGCAAGCTGCGCAGCGTGAACCGCGGCGGCTCGATCTGGGCCACGTTTTCCGAGGATGCCCCCAGCTTCGAAGACTATTGCGGCCCGGAAGTGCTGGCCGAGATCGACCACATGCTGCCGGGCAAGCCGCTCAAGCTGCTGGGCTACAGCCGCCAGCTGATCCCCAGCAACTGGAAGATGTACCTGGAGAACCTGAAGGACCCGTATCACGCGACCTTGCTGCACACCTTCTACATCACGTTCGGCCTGTGGCGCGCCGATTCCAGGTCGGAATGCATTCCCACCGGCGGCGGGGCGCACAGCGTCATGGTGTCGCACAACGAGGGCAAGAAAAAGACCGAAGCCACCACCGAGATGAGCCGCTTTCGCGACGACCTGGAGCTGCTGGACCTGGAAACCGTGACGCCGCGCGCCGAGTTCAACCGCGGCCGGGTGGGCGGCGCCTGGGTGTTCCCGGCGGCCCAGTTCGGCATCCAGGCGAACTCGCTGAAAACCCGTCACGTCATTCCCCGCAGCCCCACCGAGCACGAACTGGTGTTCACCTATTACGGCTACGAGGACGACGACGAGGAAATGACCCGCTTGCGGCTCAAGCATGCCAACCTGCTGGGGCCGGCCGGTTTCGTGTCGATGGACGACAGCGAGATGCTGAACCAGGTGCAGATCGGGGTGACGGGCTACCCCGAGGCGCGCGGCATGGTCGAGATGGGCGGCCGCGATACCGAGCCGGCCGACTACATGGTGACCGAGGTGCTGATCCGGTCGTTCTACGACTACTACCGCAAGGCAATGGGGCTGTGACCATGGATATCTGGAAACCTGTCGCCCGGCTGGCGGAGATCTCGCCGGACACGGGCACCCTGCGCGTCGTGCACGAGGGCGAGGCGGTCTGCCTGTACGACCTGCAAGGTGAAATCTGCGCCACCCAGGACCGCTGTCCGCACGGCAATGCCAGCCTGGCGGACGGCTACCTGGAAGACGGCAGGATCGAATGCCCGTTGCACCAGGGGGTGTTCGACGTCCGCTCGGGCAAGCCGCAGTGCCCGCCGGTCACGACCGACCTGCGCCGGTACGAGGTGCGCATCGAGGCCGATACGGTCTACCTGAAGGCGCAAGCAACGTGAGCGCGGACGCCATCGTCATCGTCGGCGCCGGCCAGGCGGGCGGCTGGGCCGCGACCACGCTGCGCGGCCGCGGCTTTGGCGGCCGGGTGGTGCTGCTGGGCGACGAGCCGCATGCCCCCTACGAGCGGCCGCCGCTCAGCAAGGCCGTGCTGGGCGGACAGGCGCCCGCCGAGAGCACCGAACTGTTTTCGGCGCAGCGCCTGGCGGAACTGGACATCGCGTTCCACCCCGGTATTGCCGCCACGCGGCTGCGGCTGGCGGACAGGCAGGTGGAGACGTCAGACGGCGCGTCGATCAGCTATGCCAAGCTGATCCTGTGCATGGGCGGCCGACCCGTGGTGCCGCCGCTGCCCGGCGTGGACAGCCCGGGCGTGCACGTGCTGCGCACCCGCGACGATGCGTTGCGGCTGCGGGCGCGGCTGGGACCGGACCGGCATGTCGTCATCGTGGGCGGCGGATGGATCGGGCTGGAAGTGGCCGCCACGGCGCGCCAGGCCGGCAGCAGGGTCACCGTGCTGGAACAGGCGCTGCGCCTGTGCGCCCGCAGCGTGCAGCCCGGCGTGTCCGCCCACCTGGCCGCCTTGCATGGGGCGCATGGCGTCGACCTGCGGCTGGGCGCCAGCCTGTTGGCCATCCATGCGTTGCCTGACGGCCGGCCGGTCGCCGAGCTGGCCAACGGCACCCGGCTGACGGCTGATGCCGTGGTGCTGGGGGTCGGGCTGGCCGCCAACGATGCGCTGGCGCGCGAAGCCGGCATTGCCTGCGACCGCGGCGTGCGGGTCGATGCGCATTGCCGTACGTCGGCGCCGGACGTCTATGCGGCCGGCGACGTCGCCGTGTCGACGCATCCCGCCACGGGTGACGCCATGCGCCTGGAATCGTGGCAGAACGCCCAGGACCAGGGCATGGCGGCAGCCTTGGCGGCGCTGGGCGAGTCCGCCCCGTATGCGCCGACCGGCGCGGTCTGGTCGGAGCAGTACGGCGCCATGGTGCAGATCGTGGGGTTTCCGGCGCTGGCGCAATGCGAAGTGCTGCGTCCGCAAGCCGATCGCCGGATGCTGCTGTCGGTATCGCTGGATGCCGGCGGCCGCGCCGTGGCCGGCGTGGCGGTGGATGCCCCGCGGGAATTGCGCCAGCTGCGCAAATGGATCGCGCAGGGCGCAGTCCTGGACCCGGCGTTGGTACAGCGGCCAGACGTGCCGTTGGCCAGCGCCCAGATCGGATGACGAGAATGATGGATCACACCTCCCAGCAAGCGCACGCGGTCAAGGCCGCCTGCGAAGCCGTCGTGCTCACGTTTTTTCACGCGCTGGACACCCGCCGCCATGACGCCGCCGCCGCCTTGATGGCCGCTGACGGGGTGTGGCTGCGGCAAGGCCAGCGGCTATGCGGGCCCCAGGAAGTGCTGGATGCGCTCAATGCCCGGGCGCCGGACCGCAGCACCTGCCACGTCATCACCAACCTGCGCCTGCTGGCGCAGGGCGAGGGCGGCGCCACCGTGGGCTATTTCCTGATCGCCTACGACAGCATGCCGCAAGCGCAGGGCGGAGCGCCACGCCTGGCGGCCATCCGCGAATGCCGCGATGTGCTGGTGGCCACGCCCGACGGCTGGCGCCTGGCCGACAAGCGCAGCCGGCGGCATCTGCCGCCTGAATAAGCGCCAACCAGGAGACCCGCCGAACCGAATCCCGCATCACGACCTCGTGCCCGATACATCCAAAACGCCGCGGGCACGCGCAACAGCATCCCAAGGAGACAAACCATGAATACCCCCAAGAGCTTGATATGCCTGGCGGCCGCCGCGAGCGCGTGGCTGGCGGCATCCCCCGCGCTGGCCGAGCAGGCGGCCTGGCCCACCCACGCCATCACCCTGGTCGTGCCCTTCGCGGCCGGCGGTGGCGGCGACACGCTGGCACGCCTGGTGGCCGAGCCGCTGTCGCGTGAACTGGGCCAATCCATCATCGTGGAAAACCGTCCCGGCGCGGGCGGCAACATCGGCACGTCCATCGCCGCGCGCGCCGCGCCGGACGGCTACACGCTGTCTTACGGCACCAACGGCACCCAGGCGACCAACCACTGGCTGTACAAATCACCCGGCTACAAGCCGAACGACTTCGAACCGATTTCACGCTTCACGGTGATCGCGGCGGCGCTGGTCGTCAACGGCACGGACGAACGCTTCAAGACGCTCGCGCAGCTGGTGGATTACGCCAAGGCGCACCCCGGCGAGCTGACCTGTGGCTCGGCCGGCAACGGCACCTCGTCCCATCTGGCCTGTGAACTGTTGAACCAGATGGCCGGAATCAAGGTCATGCACATTCCGTACAAGGGTGGCGGCGCCGCCATGACGGACCTGCTGGGCGGGCGCATTTCGTTTTTGATCGACGTCATGCCCAACGTATCGGGCCAGATCGCGGCGGGCAAGCTGCGCGCCCTGGCCGTGACGACGCCCGAGCGCGTGGCCTCCAACCCCGACATTCCCACCCTGAGCGAGGCCGGGGTGAAGGGCTACGAGTTTTTCGCCTGGGACGGCCTGTACGCGCCCAAGGGCACGCCGGCCGCCGTGCTCGACAAGCTGAACGCCGCCGTCAACCGGGCGTTGCAGCAGCCCGAGGTGAAAAAGGCGCTGGAATCGCGCGGCGCCATCCCGTCGCCGACCTCGCGCCAGTCGTTGGCGGAGTTCGGCGCCGAGGAATACACGCGCCTGGGCAAGGTCGTGAAGACCGCGGGCGCCGCCATCGACTGATGGCGCTCAGGGCGCCATCGCCTCGCGCGCCAGCCGCGCGACTTCCTGCGCGACACCCTTGCGTTCGCTGTAGCGGTCGGTCAGGTAGTCGCTGCGGTCGCGCACCAGCAGCGTGAATTTCATCAGCTCTTCCATCACGTCGACGACCCGGTCGTAATAGGACGACGGCTTCATCCGGCCGGCGTCGTCGAATTCCTGGAAGGCCTTGGCCACCGACGACTGGTTGGGGATGGTCACCATCCGCATCCAGCGGCCCAGCACCCGCAGCGCATTGACGGCGTTGAACGACTGCGAGCCGCCCGACACCTGCATCACCGCCAGGGTACGGCCCTGGGTGGGGCGGACGCTGCCGGTTTCCAGCGGCAGCCAGTCGATCTGGCTCTTGAAAACGCCCGTGATCGTGCCGTGCCGCTCGGGACTGCACCAGACCTGGCCTTCGGACCACAGCGACAGCGCGCGCAGCTCGGCCACCTTGGGATGGTCGGCGGGCGCGCCGTCCGGCAGCGGCAGGCCGTGGGGGTCGAAGATGCGGGTGTCGGCGCCCAGCCGGGTCAGGATGCGAGCGGCTTCTTCCGTGAGCAGCCGGCTGTACGAACGCTCGCGCAGCGAGCCGTACAGCAGCAGGATGCGCGGCGGATGCGTGGCGCCGCCGTGCAGCGCCAGGTGGGCGTGGCGGGGCGGATCCAGCAGGGTGTCGTCCAGGTTGGGCAGGGTGAGGTCGGTGAGAGAAGAGGCGTGTGTCACTGGGGCTTGCTCTGGGGGGAGGGGAAGGAGGGTATCGCGGCGGGGCGGCTGAACCAGGCGGCGAGCCAGAAGCTGGCCGCCAGCAGCAGGGCCACGACCACGATGGCGATCAACACGGTGCCGTAGGACGCGCCGACGGACCACAGCAGCGCGGCCCCGACCGGCGCCGCGGCGCGCGCCAGGGTCATGGGCACCGTCAACAGGCCGTTGATCGCGCCATAGGCATGGCGGCTGAGCATCTCGGGCACCACCATGCCGCGCACGATGGTGAAAATGCCGTTGGCGCCGCCGTAGACGACGCAGATCGCGGCCACGGTGGGGAAATCGGCGCCCAGAAATGCCAGCGCGCCAAACGCCAGCGGAAATACCGTGACGACGGCCGCACCGACGGCGCGCATCGACGCCTGGGCGGCGAACAGGCTGACCACGATGCGGCCGGCGACCTGGGCCGGCCCGATCAGGGCAATGGCCTGCACGACCGATGCCGTGTCCAGCCCGCGTTCGCGCAGCAGCGGATACATATGGAAGGTGAAGGCGGAGAAAGCCGCCGCGTAGGCGGTCAGCGACACCAGCAGGGCCCAGAACACGGGGCGGCGCAGCGCCTGCCGGACGGCCTGGCGGTTGTGGTCGCGCTGCGTCTGGGCAGTGGCGCCTGGGGCGGGCGGCAGGTCGCGCGCCGAGTCGATGAACAGCAGGTAGGCGCCGGCGCACACCAGCGCGTTCACGGCGGCCAGCACCATCAGGGCCTCGCGCCACCCCCAATGCGTCAGCAGCCACTGCACCAGCGGAATGAACACCGTGCTGGCAAAGCCGCCCCATAGCGTCAGCGACGTGATGCCGGCGCGGGAATGGGCCGGGCCGACACGGCGGACGACGACGGCAAAGGCCGGCTCGTACAGCGTGGCCGCCTGCAATGCGCCGATGCCTGCCACCAGCGCGTAGAACGCGGCCAGCGACGTCACCTGCGACCACAGCAAGAGCAGCGCTCCGGCCAGCAGCGACGACAGCCCCATCACCCAGCGGCCGTGGCCGCGGTCGACGGCCACGCCGACCGGAAACGCGGCCAGCGCAGCCAGGACCAGGCCCAGCGTGGCGGCGCCGTACAGATCCGGTTTGCTCCAGCCCAGTTCGGCGCCCATGGCTTCGGCGATCAGGGGAAAGCTGTAGTACAGCGACCCCCACGAACAGATCTGGCCGATGCCCAGCGCCGTGATCAGGCCGCGGGCCTTGTCGGGCGGCGTGGGCGGGGCGGCGTGCGGCACCGACGCGCAGGCGGTGCCGGCATCCGGGCCTGTGTTCGGACGGGAGGTCGTGAGGCGGGACATGACGGTCAGCCTGGGGCGTCTTCGAGGAAGGCGGCCACCTCGGCCGCCGTGGATTTGGCCGAGCGCATGATGCCGATCAGCGTGGCCGACGCGAAGCCGGTCCATTCGCCGTAGCCCACCAGCCACAGGCCCGGCACGGCGCAGGCCCGCGTGCCGGCCACGGCGATCTTGCCGTCGGCGTCCAGCACGCCCAGGGGCGCAAGCGGGTCCAGCGCGGGCTGGAAGCCCGTGCACCAGATGACGGCATCGACGGGGGATTCGCGGCCGTCGGGCCAGACCACGCCGTCGGGCGTGAAGCGCACGAAGGGCCGCACGGCCTGCAGCACGCCCCGGTCGCGCGCCTCGCGCACCGGCGGCACCATGACGATGTCGCCGAAACCGCCGGGCAGGTCGTCGGCCGGCCGGCCTTGCTGCATGGCCTGCCAGCGCAGCGTGGCGCGTTCGAACAGCACGCGGCCGTCCACCTCATCCGGCAGGAATTGTGGCGGCGCCTGCGTGACCCAGGTGACGTGGGCCGTCTGCGAAAGCTCGGCCAGGATCTGCGCACCGGAATTGCCGCCGCCCACGACCAGCACGCGCTGGCCCGCGTAAGGGGCCGGCGAACGGTAATGGGCCGAATGGGTCTGCGTGCCGCGAAAGGTGGACGCGCCGTCGATGGCGGGCACGAAGGGTTTGCTCCAGGTGCCGGTGGCGCTGATCACCGCGCGGCTGTGCCACGGGCCCTGGTCTGTCTGGATGAGGAAGCCGCCGTCTTGCCGCCGCACGGCCTGCACCTGCACCGGCCGGTGCACGGCGAAACCGTAGCGGGCTTCGTAGCGGGTCAGGTAGTCCACGACGTGATCGCGCGACGGATAGCCGGGTGTCGCAGGCATGGGCCAGCCCGGCAGCGAGCTCCACTGCGCCGGAGAAAACAGCCGCAGCGAATCCCAGGCCTCGCGCCAGGCGCCGCCTGGTTGCGGGCGGGCGTCCAGCAGGGCGACATCAAGCGCGTGCCGTCTGGCGAAGTAGGCCGTGGCCAGCGCGCTTTGGCCGGCGCCGATGATGACGACGTCGGCGCGGCGGGCGGGGTGGGCGGTCATGCCGGCAGGTCCGGGTCGGCCGGCAGCGGGGCGCACGCCACGCCGCTGCAGCATTCGGCCGTCAGGTACTTGACCAGCCCGAACATCAGGTCGGTGTTGGCGCGGTAGCGCATGTAGCGGCCTTCCTGTTCGACGGTCAGCAGGCCGGCCTGGGTCAGCGCTTTCAGGTGAAACGACAGATTGGTGGGCGGCAGTTGGAGTTCGGCGGCGATCTGGCCGGCCACGCAGCCGGCGGGGGCGGCGCGCACCAGCAGGCGGAAGATGTCCAGCCGCACGCCCGAGGCGAGCGATTCGAAGACGGTGACAGCGGTGTTTTTGTCCATGCAGCAATACTACAACTATTGTTGAACAATTAAAACTTTACACTTTTCGATGTTTCGACTAAAGTCGAATTATGGAAATGAAAGATGCCGTGAAAGCCCTGGCCGCGATCGCCCACGAATCGCGCCTGACCGTGTTCCGCCTGCTGGTGCAAGCCGGGTCGGCGGGTTTGCCTGCTGGCCAGTTGGCCGAGAAAGCGGGCATTGCGCCGTCGTCGCTGTCGTTCCACCTGAAGGAACTGGTGCACGCCGGCCTGTTGCAATCCCGCCAGGAAGGGCGGTTCGTCATCTACGAAGCCCGCTTCGAATCGATGGCCGACCTGCTGGCTTATCTCACCGACAACTGCTGCGGCGGCGCGCCTTGCGCGGTGCTGCCGCAGGTGGCGGGTACCCCAGCCCCCGCCGACGCGGGGCGCGCCGATCCCCTCTGATCCTTCTATCTCATCATGGCTGACAAGGTCTACCACGTACTCTTTCTGTGCACGGGCAATTCCGCCCGCAGCATCATGGCCGAAGCGCTGCTCAATACCCTGGGCAAGGGCCGCTTCCAGGCCTACAGCGCCGGCAGCCACCCCGGCGGCGCCGTCAACCCGTTCGCCTTGGAAAAGGTGAGGGTGCTGGACTACCCGCCGGAACGCCTGCGCAGCAAAAGCTGGGACGAATTCGCGGTGCCGGGCGCACCGCAGATGGATTTCATCATCACCGTCTGCGACAACGCCGCGGGCGAAGTCTGCCCCATCTGGCCGGGCCAGCCGATCTCGGCGCATTGGGGCTTTGAAGACCCCGCCGCCGCGCAGGGGTCCGACGACGACAAGCGCCGCGTCTTCGAAAAGGTGTTCCGCCAGATCTCGGCGCGCATCAACATCTTCGCCAACCTGCCGCTGGCCGCGCTCGACAAGGCCGCGATCCAGCGCGAACTCAAGCAGATCGGCGCCGAACCGCCGGCCGCCTGACGCACGCATGCCGCCACAGGGCGCCGGCCGGCCGCGGCCGCGCCTTTTTTTCATCTTCGACAGACGTATTCATGCTTACCGCCATCGCCATCTTCGTGTTCACCCTGGTCCTGGTCATCTGGCAGCCGCGCGGGCTGGGCATCGGCTGGAGCGCCAGCCTGGGCGCGGCGCTGGCGCTGGCCTTGGGCGCCGTGCACCTGGCCGACATCGCGGTGGTGTGGCAGATCGTCTGGAACGCCACGGCCACCTTCATCGCCGTCATCCTCATCAGCCTGCTGCTGGACGAAGCGGGCTTTTTCGAATGGGCCGCGCTGCACGTGGCCCGCTGGGGCCGGGGCCGGGGACACGCGCTGTTCGCCTTGATCGTGCTGCTGGGCGCGGCGGTGGCGGCGCTGTTCGCCAACGATGGCGCGGCGCTGATCCTGACGCCCATCGTCATGGCGATGCTGGTGGCGCTGGGTTTCAGCCCCGCGGCCACGCTGGCCTTCGTGATGGCCGCCGGCTTCATTGCCGATACGGCCAGCCTGCCGCTGATCGTGTCGAACCTGGTCAACATCGTGTCGGCCGATTTCTTCGGCATCGGTTTTGGCCGCTATGCGGCGGTGATGGTGCCGGTGAACGTCGTGGCGGTTGCGGCCACGTTGGCGGTGTTGTGGCTGTATTTCCGCCGGGACATCCCGGCGCGGTATGACGCCGCCTCGCTCAAGGCGCCGGCCGCCGCCATTCGCGACGCCGCCACGTTCCGCGCGGGCTGGGTCGTGCTGGCGCTGCTGCTGGTGGGGTTTTTCGGGCTGGAGCCGCTGGGCGTGCCGGTCAGCGCGGTGGCGGCCGCGGGCGCGGCCATTTTGCTGGCGGTGGCGGGCCGCGGGCACGTCATCAGCACCCGCAAGGTGCTGCGCGAGGCGCCCTGGCAGATCGTGGTGTTTTCGCTGGGGATGTACCTGGTCGTGTACGGCCTGCGCAATGCCGGGCTGACGCAACTGCTGGCCGACGTGCTGAACGCGCTGGCGGGGCAGGGCCTGTGGGCGGCCACGTTCGGCACCGGCTTGATATCGGCTTTCCTGTCGTCGGTCATGAACAATATGCCGACGGTGCTGGTGGGCGCGCTGTCGATCGATGCCAGCCAGGCCAGCGGCGTGGTCAAGGAAGCCATGGTCTACGCCAACGTCATCGGCAGCGACCTGGGCCCGAAGATCACGCCCATCGGCAGCCTGGCCACGCTGCTGTGGCTGCACGTGCTGGCCCGCAAGGGCACGACGATTTCCTGGGGGTATTACTTCAAGGTGGGCATCGTGCTGACGCTGCCGGTGCTGGCTGCGACGCTGGCGGCGCTGGCGCTGCGGCTGGGGTAGGCGGCTGCCGCACGCGCATCGCTCGGCGCGCAGGATCGGTATCATCGGGGTTGGATCATCCGACGGGCTTCCCGATTGAAGACCAGAAACTACCTCTTCGGCATCATCGTTTCCTTTGCATTGGCGGGCTTCCTGGCCTTCCTGGGCATCGTGGCCGTCACCGCCGACAACCTGGGCTGGGGCGTGGTGGCCCTGTTGAGCTACGCGGTGATGTTCGGCGGGCCGGCGGCCATCGTGCTGGTCGTGACCTGGGTCGTGTACCTGGTGCGGGATCGGGGCAATGTGCCGGCACGCGTCCATGGCCTGATGTTCTTGCCGACGCTGTTGGCCGTGTTGATCGTGCCCGTTGATGATTCCATCCGCCAGGGGCGGGCGGACCGCTTCCGCCAAGGCAATCCGGCCATCGCCGAGACGCACGTCAATCTTGCCGGCCACCCGTTGGGGCTGGATTTCCGCCAGGCCTCGTCATCATCGGGCGGCTCGCAATGGCTGGAACCGGCTTCAGGCGCCCAGACCGGCTTTACCAGCCTGCGGCGCTATCCCGGCCCGGACGTCGTGGCCGCCGGCACGTTTCCGTACGACGGCGATCGCCTGAAGGCCGGCGCCACCCGCTACGCGTACTTCAACTTCGACGGCACCCCCACCGGGGTCGATCTGCCGTTGCAGCGCCTGCCGTACCCGGACCTGTCCAGGCTGGTTGCCGCGTTCGCCTATGGCGAGGCGGCTCTGCTGATGCACCAGTATTTTCACTATGCCGACCACGTCGAGGTGGCGCCCGGCCTGGCGCGATTTGCCGGCACGACCGAAGACGCGATGACGTCGGCCGCCATCCCCGGGCTGACGCTCTTCAGCCTGGAAAACTACACGCCGCAGACGCTGGTGCGCGTGGAAATCAATGGCCAGACACTGGATCTTCAGGGGCCGGCCCGCAGCCTGGCCGGCATGCGTTGCGATCCGCCCCGCGGGAGCAGCCCCGCGGTGGCGGACCTGGACGCGCCGCTGACGGTGCGGTGGCAGACGCGCGAGGACGCCCCGGCCTGGCACGAGGCGAAGGTGGCGGTGCCGCCGTTCGGCGCGGCCAGCAAGGCGGACGGCGGCAAGCCGTCGTTGCCGCAGGTGCGTTTGTATGTGCTGCCGGACGGTTCCGTTGCCGCCGAGCGCTACCGGGAAATCCGCGCGCGCGGCGGCGATCTGGCGCTGCGCACCACCGGCGTGCCGCAGGCGGCCAAGGCGCATACGATGTGCGGCGGCGCGTACGCCAACTACAACCCGCAGACGGTGAAGCTGCTGGCGGATTAGGCGGGGCCGTGGCGGTCCATGCATACGCCTGAAGGCGGCGGGTGCAAGCCTTGACGACCAACCTTGGCGCATCGGCGTGGCGGCCAGATATGTGGCCAACCCTGGCGCATCGGCGTGGCGGCCAAATAGGTGGCCAACCCTAGCGCACCGGCGTGGCGGCCAGATACGCGGCCAGCGTGTCGCGCGTATCCGGCAGGCCCACCGTCATCCGGGCCAGTCCGGCATTGCCGTCGCGGGGATTCCAGAGATCCGGGTTCGCATGCAGGGCCAGCAAGACGGCATGCTGCGCGGGCGACAACTGCGCCGGCAACGGCGGGCGCTGGCCCGGCCGAAAGGCGGCTGCCTGGTCGGGAAAGGCCAAGGTCAGGATGCGGCCCCATTCGCTGTTGGCGAGCAGGCCGCCCTGTGTCCGGGCGATCAGGGCCAGCGCCGCGGGCAGCAGTTGCGCAAGGGGCACCTGGCGTTCGATCAGCGCGCCCAGCAAGGTCAAGCGGGTATGCATGGGAAAGTATGGCGGCCGCTGCGTGAACCAGGCGTCGACCTGGTCCGGGCGGGTCAGGGCCGTGACCAGGATCGCCGTGCCGCGCGCATCGGGCACGAACAAGGCGGCGCAGGCGCGGATGGCGTCGTCGGCATCGTCCAGCCAGCGGGATACGTCGCGACCCAGCTGGCCCAAGGCCAGGACCAGGCCGGCGCGGTCGTCCCGTGCATCACGCGCGGCGCCATCGTCCAACCGTGCCTGCAGGCGCGCGGCGACGGCTTGGGCCGCGGCGCTGTCCCGGGCCATCACGCCCCATTGCGCGGCGGCGTTGACGGCTTCACGGCGAGTCTCGTTGTCGTCGTCCGACAGACATGGCGCCAGCGCAGACAGCACATCGCCTGTCATCGCATGCAACGCCAGGAAGGCGTGGCACATCAAGGTCGAGATCAGCGGCGAGCCCCAGCCTTCCTCGTCTTCGCCGTCTTCATCGTCGCGCAGATGCAGAATCAGCGTGTCGAGATCCGCGTCGCTGGGGTAGGGGTCGGCCTGCGGCGGTTCGATCGCATTCAGGCTGTTGGCGACCTGGCCCAGGAAGGCGACCAGCGCGGCCATCGTGTCCGCGTCGAGGGCGGCGCGCGCGGTGGCATCGCGCAGCAGCGTCGTGATGACACCGACCGCGGCGGGCGTGGCGGAATAGATCGTGCCCTGGTGCAGGATCGCGCTGTACAGATGCGTCAGCGCCGCCTGGCGCTCGGCGACTTGCGGGCTGGCCAGGTTGCGCAGGTGGCCGGGCGTGTCGTCGGCCACGCCATAGGCGTGAAACAGGCGGCCCCAATCGGTGTCGTGCAGCACCGTCTTCCAATCTGACAAAACTGTTCTCCCGGGTCTTGCGTCAGCGCAGCATCATAGCCGCCCCGCGTCGTGGCCGATGGGGCACGCGGGGACCCCATGCGCGGGTCAAGGCAAGTCCCGCATCCGGCACAGTTGCAGCAGCCCGGCGCCCGCGGCCATCACGGGCAGCACGCCCACCACGCCCCAGCCGGTGATCTGGGTCACAGCCAGCAGGATCAGAACGGCCAGGTGACGCGGCATGGTCAGGGGCTCAGGCTCAGGCTGAGGCGGGCGTCGTGGGGGTGGGGTCGGCCACCCGCGTTTCGCGCAGCGCCAGCAAGGCGGCGCAGGCCAGGCCGGCAATACCCGCCAACGCCAGAAACGCCGCGCGGTAGCCCGCGTGCTGCACGATCAGGCCCGCCAGCCCGTTGCTGAGCGAGGCGCCGATGCCGAACACGGTGGTCACGGCGCCCAGGCTGGCGTTGAAGCGGCCGGTGCCGTGCGTCAGGTCCAGCACCATCAAGGGCAGCACGGCGCCGAAGATGCCGGCGCCGATGCCATCGAGCAACTGCACGGCGACCAGCCACGCCATGTCGTCCGACAAGGTGTAGAGCAGGCCGCGCAACGGCAGGATCGCGAACCCGATCAGCAAGAGCGGCTTGCGGCCCACGTGGTCGGCATAACGGCCCACGGCCATGGCGGCGGGAATCATCACGAACTGCGCTGCCACGATGCAGGCAGACGTCAGGGGCGTGGCCAGCGCCGGATTGGCCAGCGCCAGTTTCTGGCTGACCAGCGGCAGCATGGCGGCATTGGCCAGGTGGAACAGCGCGCAGCTGACGGCCAGCAGCACCAGCGGGCGATTATCAAGCAGCTGGCGCAGCGGGACGGGTTGCGGCGCGGCCGCCGGGTCATCGTGCGCCAGGCCGCGCGCCCGGTCCAGGTCGATGTCTGCGGGAATGCGCAAGGCGGCGGCGACGCTGGCCAGGGCCATCGCGGCCATCAGGTAGAACACGGCCACCGGGCCCCAGAAATACGCCAGCACGCCCGCCAGAATCGCGGCCACGGCGTTGCCGGCGTGGTTATAGGACTCGTTGCGCGCGATGCGCGCGGTGAAGGCGCCGCGGGCGCTGAGCCCCAGTGTGATGGCGGCGATCAGCGGGGCAAACACCGACGAGGCCACGCCCGCCAGTGACTGGGTGAACGTGACCCAGGCAAAGCTGGCATTGACCAGCACCGCCATGCAGGCCAGCGTCACCAGGATGGCGGCGGCCATCAGCAAGGCGCGCTTGTTCGGCGTGCGGTCGACCAGCGCGCCGGCCGGAGTTTGCGCGGCCAGCGCCGCCAGGCCGGACAAGGTCATCACCAGGCCGATGCTGTCGGGCCGCCAATGGTGCACGGCCAGCAGATAGATGGCCAGGTAGGGGCCCAGGCCGTCGCGCACGTCGGCGACGAAGAAATTCAACCAGTCCAGCGGACGCGAAGCAGGCGAGGGGGCAGACACGGGAGGGGCCGTCAGGACAGAGCAGGGCGATGCGTGATTGTCACTCATCTGGCGGGCGGGGCGGTGGCAAAAGGGTAGGCATCCGCATATTCATAGTTGGAATCCTTCGTTGGCGGCACCGGCGGCCGCGCGTAGTCTGCCCTCTGTATAAATAGAGGGCGCTCGACACTCCCGTGGGGTCGGGCCGGCGCATACCGGCGCCGGGCGCCCGCGGCTTCGTGGAGTGTGCGGTGTGAAGGTCTCTCGTTTCTGGACCCGGGTGCAAGGCCTGGTTGTCGTTTTCCTGCTGGGCGCGATGGCGCCGGCCAGCGCGGCGTTTCCCGACAAGCCGGTGCGCCTGATCCTGCCGCTGGCGCCGGGCGGCGCCATGGATGTGCTGGGGCGCGGCCTGGCCGAACGCCTTGGGGCCCTGTGGAATGTGCCGATCATCGTCGAGAACCGGGCGGGGGCAGGCGGCAACATCGCCGCCGACCAGGTGGCCCGCGCAGCGCCCGACGGCTACACGCTGCTGTTGACGGGCGACATGCTGGTGGCCAACCAGACCCTGTTCCAGGGCACTCTCAACTACGACCCGGTCAAGAGCTTTGCGCCGATCAGCATCGTGGCGGCCACCCCGCCGGTGATCGTGGTGCGTGCGCAGTCGCCCATCCAGGACCTGGCCGGCCTGCGCCGCGCGGCCAGCCAGCACGTCCTCAATATCGGCACGCCGGGCTACGGCAACAGCAACCACCGGGCGCTGACGCGGCTGCAGCAACAGGTGCCGGGCACCGTGCAGCACGTGCCGTACAAGGGCGCCGGGCCGGCCGTGGTGGCGCTGCTGGGCGGCGAGATCGACGCCGCCGTCGTGGCCTTGCCGGCGGTGTCCAGCCTGATCGCCAATGGCCAGGTCCGCGCGTTGGCGGTGTTGCAGGACAACCGCAGCGATACCGTGCCGCAGGTGCCGACGGCGGCGCAGGTCGGCCTGAAAATGGAGGGCGACACGGGCTGGTTCGGGCTGCTGGCGCCCGCCGGCACCTCGCCGGAGGTGGTCCACGACGTCTGGCGCGCGGTGCACCAGGCGGTCACCGAGCCGGACTTCCGCGCCCGGTTGCTGGCCATCGGCTTCGAACCCATCGCGGACTCGCCGCAGGCCTTTGCCGACCGCATTGCCAGCGATGCCGACAAGTTTCCGGCCCTGCTGCGCGCAAGCGGCGTGGCCCTGCAATAAGCCAAGCGAAGCCGCCATGCCCATCCTGCACATCGGCAATGCCGAACTTCACGTCGACATCCAGGGCCACGGCGATGCCGTGCTGGCGCTGGCCCCGGGCGGCATGCTGTCGCATCGCGAACTGTGGCGCGTCACCCGTGACGGCCGGCCGCGCGAGTATCCGGACCCGGTCGCGGCGCTGGCCAGCCAGTACCGGGTCATCGCCCCGGACCAGCGCAATGCCGGGCGCTCGCGCGCGCCGGTGCTGGCCAGCGACGGCTGGACGACCTACGCATTGGATCACCTGGGCCTGCTGGATGCGCTGGGCGTGCAGCGCTTTCATGTGCTGGGCTCGTGCATCGGCTCATCGTTCGCGTTGAAACTGTGCGAACTGGCGCCGGATCGGGTCGTGTCCGCCATCCTGCAACAGCCCATCGGCATTGCCGGGGCGCAGGGCAAGCGCGGCGAGTCCTTCGACCAATGGGCCGATGCCCTGCGGGCGCGCGACCCCGCGGTCGACGATCGCGCGCTGGAAGGCTTGCGCCACAACCTGTTCGGCGGCGAATTCGTCTTCAGCGTCAGCCGCGACTTCGTGCGGCGCAATCCGATTCCGCTGTTGATCCTGGGCGGCAACGACGCGCTGCATCCGCGCGCCGTCTCGCTGGAATTGGCGCAACTGGCACCGTCCGCCACGCTGGTCGAAGACTGGAAGGGCCAGCCGCAGCGCTACCTGGACGCCATCCAGGGCTTTCTCGCACGCCATCCGGCCTGACGTCGGCAGCCGCTACGACGCCGTCAAGGCGTGGCGCGCCT
This sequence comes from Achromobacter sp. NCFB-sbj8-Ac1-l, assembly GCF_052695805.1. Classification (NCBI taxonomy): domain Bacteria; kingdom Pseudomonadati; phylum Pseudomonadota; class Betaproteobacteria; order Burkholderiales; family Alcaligenaceae; genus Achromobacter; species Achromobacter sp. NCFB-sbj8-Ac1-l. Next base: position 3,083,866 of record NZ_CP199812.1, read on the forward strand.
GGCGGACATGGCGTTCGAGCAGGCCGCTGGCCAGGCATCCGGCCAAGGCAAATGCCACCGCCGCCCACAGGGCCCAGGTGGCGCCGGCCTTGGCGTCGAACACAAAGCACGCCGCCACGAACGCCGCGCCCGTCGTCTGCCCCAGCAGGCGGGCCAGGCCCGACAGGCCGCTGGCCACGCTGGCCCGATGCGCGGGCACGCTGAACATGATGCCGCGCTGGTTGGGCGACAGGAACAGGCCGAAGCCCGTGCCGCACAGCGCCATCGGCAGCATCACCGCCCACATCGGCGCGCCGACCGGCAGTTCGCTCGCCGCCAGCAGGCCGGTGGCGAGCAGCGCCAGGCCGATCACCCCCAGCAGACCCGCGGAAATCCGGTCCGACCACTTGCCCGAGAACGGCGCCAGGCAGGCGCCCATCACCGGCCACGGTGCGATCAGCATGCCGATCTCGGCAATATCGCGTCCCAGCGTCTGGCTGAGCAGGAACGGCAGCGCCACCATCGCCGCGCCTTGGGCGGCGAACGCCAGCACGCACACCCACACCGCCAGAGAGAAGGAGGGCAGGCGCAGCAGGTCCAGCGGCACGATGGCGTGCGCGCTGCGGCGTTCGCGGCGCAACAGCAGCGCCCAGCACACGACGCCCAGCAGCCAGATCAGGGCCGTGCCCCAGTCCGGCTGCGCCACGCGTTCCAGGCCCATCACCGCCAGCCCGAAGGCCAGCGCGCACAACACCGCCGCGCCCGCATCCAGCGCCTTGCCGTCGCCGGGCGCCCGGGGCAGATAGCCGCCGGCCAGGGCCAGCGCCACCAGGCAAAATGGCACGTTCACATAGAACAGCCAATGCCAGCTCAGCACCGTCAGCATGGCGGACGCCAGCACCGGTCCGCCCGCCAGCGAGGCCGCCGCGATCATGGCGTTCAGGCCCATGCCGCGACCGAGCTGTTCCTTGGGATAGATGGCGCTGACCAGCGCCATGTTGCAGCCCATCAGCGCCGCGGCGGCCAGGCCCTGCAAGGCCCGCGCCGCTTCCAGCGCCCACAGCGACGGCGCCGCGCCACACCACACCGACGCCAGCAGGAACAGCCACAGCGCCGGCAGGAACACCCGCCGATGGCCGATCTTGCCGGCCAGCGCCGCCAGCGGCAGCATCGTCGCCACCATCACCAACTGGTAGATCGTGACCACGCCAATGACGTCCGCCGCGCCGACGTCCAATTGCGTGGCGATCGACGGCAGCGCCGTGTTCGTCATGGATGTATCCAGCGTCGCCATCGAGATCGACAGCGACACCGCCAGCATCGCGTAGCGGCGTTTGGCAGGCGTCAACGGGGTGGGGAAGGGGGCAGGGAAGGCAGACATCACTCACACGCAGGCAGAAAAGATGGGCCCAAGTATGAAAGTGGCCACCCTTGCAGGGAATAGCAAAATCTGTAAAGCAGCCTTGCAGATATGAAATACTGAGCGCCTGTGACAGGGCGGCGGACCGCGGCAGATATCGGCGAAGGTGCAGGCATGGTGAACCGAACAGAAGGCATGGCATTGCTGGTGGCGGCCGTCGACCAGGGCAGTCTCAGCGGCGCCGCGCGCGTCAGCGGGATTTCGCTGGCGTCTGTCAGCCGGCATCTCAGCGCCCTGGAAGAACGCCTGGGCACGCGGCTGCTGGTGCGCTCGACCCGCATCCTGCGCCTGACCGAGGCGGGCCAGCGCTACTACGCCGAAGCCAAGCGATTGCTGGCCGAGATGGACGAACTGGAAAGCAGCATGCAGATCGAAGCGGCCGAACCGTCCGGCCGCCTGCGCGTCACGGCGCCCACGCTGTACGGCCGCGTGCATCTGCAACCCTTGCTGGCCAGGTTCCTGGTGCAGCACCCCAACGTCACGCTGGACCTGCATTTGCTCGACCGGCCGGTGAATCTGCTGGAAGAAGGCATTGACCTGGCCGTGCTGGTGGGCGACCAGCCCAGTTCCAGCCTGGTCGCCCGGCGCCTGGGATCCATCCGCTGGGTCCTGAGCGCATCGCCCGACTACCTGGCGCGTCGCGGCACGCCCGCCAGCCTGCAGGATCTGGCGCAGCACCACGACGGCCTGGTCTACAGCCACCTGGCCACGGAAGAAATGTGGACGCTGATGGACGCCGGCAAGCCGGTGACCGTCCGGATGCGCACGCGCATGCGGTCCAACACGGTAGACGGCGTCGTCACCGCGGCGGCGGCCGGGGCCGGCATCGTCTACGCCCCGGCCTGGGCCATCGCCGACCACGTCGCGGCCGGCCGGCTGGTGCCATTGCTGCCGCAATCGGAAACGCCGCCCAGGCCGGTGTTCGCGTTGATGACGCACCAACGGTTGATGGCGGGCAAGGTGCGGTCGCTGCTGGAGTTCCTGGCCAGGCACCTGCGTGAGAAATCGCTGAACGCGCTGTGAGGGGCGGGGTGCGGCTCGACCCGCGTCAAGGCAGGTCGCGGCGGAGAAGGGCCGATGATCGATGCGCCATCCGCGGCGCGCATACGATACAATAGGAATGTTATTACATTCCAACAATAGGTTCGGCCGGCTGGGTATCGCCCCGGGGCCGGTGCTGCTTCTCAGCCTTTATCGATGTCTTCCGCGTTTGACCTTCCCTCTCCGGCCAGCAGTACGCGCTTGCGTTCCATCGACGCCTTGCGCGGCCTGGTCATCGTCATCATGTTGCTGGACCACGTGCGCGAAACCTTCTTCCTGCACCATCAGGTCAGCGATCCCATGGACGTGGCCGCCACGACGCCAGACCTGTTTTTCTCGCGCCTGCTGGCGCACTTGTGTGCGCCGGTGTTCGTATTCCTGACGGGGTTGTCGGCCTGGCTGTACGGTGCCAAGGCCGGCAGCCGCGGCGCGGCAGCGGCGTTCCTGGCCAAGCGGGGCGCCTTCCTGGTTGCGCTTGAGATCACCGTCGTGAACTTCGCGTGGACGTTTCAGTTTCCTCCCTCGGTGGTGTATCTGCAGGTGATCTGGGTGATCGGCCTGTCGATGCTGGCGTTGGCCGCGTTGCTGTGGCTGCCCCGCGCCGCGCTGACCGTCGTCGGGGTGGTGCTGATCGCCGGCCACAACGCGCTGGACGGGCTGCATTTTGCGGTGGGCGAGGCCATGCACGTGCCGTGGGCGGTGCTGCATGACCGTGGCTGGATCGGGCTGGGCGACAGCTTGCGCCTGCGCACGTCGTATCCCTTGCTGCCGTGGATCGGCGTGATCGCCCTGGGCTTCGCGGCGGGGCCCTGGTTCCAGGCGGACGTGCCGGCGCTCAAGCGGCAGCGGCGCCTGTTGGGCGTGGGACTTGCCGCCGTGCTGGGCTTTCTGGTGTTGCGGGCCTTCAATGGCTACGGGCAGGCCCAGCCCTGGGTCGCGCAGGATGACGCACTGCATACCGCGATGAGCTTTCTCAACATCACCAAGTACCCGCCTTCATTGATGTTCCTGTTGCTGACGCTTGGCCTGGGCGCGTGCCTGCTGGCGCTGGTCGAACGGGCTGCGTCCGCCGCGTGGGTACGCGTCTTGTGCGTGTTTGGCGCCGCGCCGATGTTCTTCTACCTGTTGCACCTGTATGTGCTGAAAGGCTTGTATCTGGCAGGGGAGAGCCTCTGGGGGCTGAATCAGGGCAAGTATTTCGGCGTGCCGGACATGGCCGGCGTGTGGTTGATCGCGGCGTTGCTGGCGCTGGCGCTGTACTGGCCGGTGCGCGGGTTCGGTCGCCTGAAGGCGCGGCGCCGCGACATCGCCTGGCTCAAGTATCTGTGAGGCGGTGATGGCATTACGTCGCGTTGCCTTGGGCCTGTGCGCCCTGACGACATCGTGGGGCGCCGACGCGCAGCAAGGGCCTGTCACTTTGTATGGCGTGATGGACCTGAGCTTGGCGGGATTTTCCACGCAAGAGCGCGGGACGGCGTTGAACATGCAATCGGGCGTGCAGTCCGGATCGCGCTGGGGCCTGCGCGGCAGCGAGGATCTGGGCGGCGGCCTGCGCGCCAATTTCCAATTGGAAAGCGGCATCCTCGCCAACAATGGCAGGTCCGCGCAGGGCGGCCGCCTGTTTGGCCGCGCGGCATGGGTGGGCGTGTCGGGAGCCTTCGGCGAGCTTCGCCTGGGCCGTCAGACCTCGGTATCGTCCGCCACGCTGGCCAACTACGATGCGTTTCAGGCGTCGTACCTGATCACGGGCGCGCAAACGACGCTGTTGCCCTACAACGCCAATCGCGCCGACCATACCGTTGCCTACTGGAGCCCGTCCTGGTCCGGTCTGCGGGCGGGCGTGGACGTCAGCCTGGACTACGACGGCGCGGGCGGGTTCCGGACATCGGCCACCAATAAGCTGTACAGCGCAGCGCTCATCTACGAACAAGCGGACTTTGCGGTGACCGCCACCTACGAAGGCGTGCGCTGGGCCGATGGCACCGCGCCATTCGCCGCCATGGCGCGGGCAGGGGGCACACGGCAACCTGATGCCTATACGTTGGCGGGGCGTGTCTCGCTGCAGGCCTTTACGTTCTATGCCGGGTGGTCCGTGATGCGCAACGGGTCGACCATTCCCGCCGTGCCGTCGCCGGGTCAGCGCGTCTATTTTCCGGGTAGCACCGTGCATGGCCTGATGGTGGGTACGGCCTGGCAGGCAGGCGTGGGTACCGTGATGGCTTCCTGGCAGGCCAGCCTGCCGACTGGCGGCGTGCTCAAGAATGAGGGCGCCACGCATGCCCAGCAGGTGTATTCGCTGGGCTACGTGCATGATCTTTCCAAGCGGACCAATCTGTACGTTGTCTATGGCCACATGCGGGGGGCCTGGAACAGCGCCTCCTGGCAGCAATCGCAGTATGCGGTGGGGATGCGGCATCGGTATTGAGGGCGGGCGCGTCCTCTTTCGACACTATTCTTACTTTACATAATATACATTATGCGAATTACGTAAGGCGTCGCAGGGGGCTCCTCCAGCGCCTAGGTACATCGAGCACATCGGGTCAAAAATCAGTAGTCGTCGCTTTCGCCGCGGCGATTGCCGCCGGTGATCGGCCCGGTGCCCAGGATGTGCAGTGCCACGGCCTCGGCGACCTTCATGCCGTCGATGGCAGCCGACATGATGCCGCCCGCGTAGCCGGCGCCCTCGCCGGCCGGGAACAGGCCGTTGGTATTCATGCTCTGGAAGTCGTCGCGGCGCGTGATGCGCAGCGGCGACGAGGTGCGCGTTTCCACGCCGGTCAGCACCGCGTCGCGCATGGCGAAGCCCTTGATCTGGCGTTCGAACGCGGGCAAGGCTTCGCGGATGGCGGCAATGGCGTAGTCCGGCAGGCTGGTCGACAGGTCGGTCAGCTTGATGCCGGGTTTGTACGACGGCGTCACGCTGCCCAGCGCGGTCGACGGGCGGCCGTCCAGGAAGTCGCCCACCAGTTGCGCCGGGGCGCAGTAGTCGCGGCCGCCCAGTTCATAGGCACGGGCTTCCCAGTGGCGCTGGAAGTCGATGCCGGCCAGGGGCGACGCATCGATGCCGGGATAGTCCTTGGGCTGGATGCCCACCACGATGCCGGCGTTGGCGTTGCGTTCGTTGCGCGAATACTGGCTCATGCCGTTGGTGACCACGCCGCCCGGTTCGGACGCCGCCGCCACCACGGTGCCGCCCGGGCACATGCAGAAGCTGTACACCGACCGGCCGTTGGCCGCGTGGTGCACCAGCTTGTAGTCGGCCGCGCCCAGCACCGGGTGGCCAGCGCTGGGGCCAAAGCGCGCGCGGTCGATGAGCGACTGCGGATGCTCGATGCGGAACCCCAGCGAAAACGGCTTGGGCTCGATGAACACGCCGCGCGCATGCAGCATGCGGAAGGTGTCGCGGGCACTGTGGCCCACGGCCAGCACCACATGGCGGGCCGCGATGAACTCGCCGTCGGCCAGGCGCACGCCGCGCACCTGGCCGTCATCGATCTCGATGTCGTCGACGCGGCTTTCAAAGCGGAACTCGCCGCCCAGCGATTCGATCTGGGCGCGCATCTGCTCGATCATCTTGACCAGGCGGAAGGTGCCGATGTGCGGCTTGCTGACGTACAGGATTTCGGGCGGCGCGTCGGCCGCCACGAATTCCTGCAACACCTTGCGGCCGTAGTGCTTCGGGTCCTTGACCTGGGTCGACAGCTTGCCGTCGGAAAACGTGCCCGCCCCGCCCTCGCCGAACTGCACGTTCGATTCGGGCTGCAGTTCATGCTTGCGCCACAGGCCCCAGGTGTCCTTGGTGCGCTCGCGCACCACGCGGCCGCGTTCCAGGATCAGCGGCTTGAAGCCCATCTGCGCCAGGATCAGCGCCACGAACAGGCCGCAGGGGCCAAAGCCGATGACCACCGGCCGGCTGCCTTGCGGCAGGTCCACCGGGGCGTGGCCCACGTATTGGTATTCCAGCGGCGGCGTCGGCATCACGGTACGCACGCCGGCCATGCGTTTGAGCACGGCGGCCTCGTCGGCCACGTCGATGTCGATGGAATACGTCAGCGTGATCGCGCTGCGCTTGCGCGCGTCGTAGCTGCGGCGAAAGATGGTGAGCGACCGCAGGGCCTCGGGGGCGATGCCCAGGCGGGCACAGGCGGCGGTACGCAGGGTGTCGTCGATGTCGTCTTGCGAGGTCGACAGGGGCAGGATGATTTCGGTCAGGCGCAACATGAGGCAAGGGAACCGTGTCAGGGTTCAAGGGCTCGGCAAAGGCGTATTAGACCATGCGGAGCGGTCGGGTCGACCGCCCGCCCGCGGGCGACCCCCAGGCCCCCTGCCCCTCAATGCAGGATCCGCTCCAGGAACGCCCGCGTCCGCTCGTGCCGCGGGTTATCGAAGAATTCCCCCGGCGCGCCCGTCTCGATGATGCGCCCGCCGTCCATGAACACCACGCGGTCCGCGACGTTGCGCGCAAAGCCCATTTCATGGGTCACGCACAGCATGGTCATGCCGTCGTCGGCCAGCGACGTCATCACGTCCAGCACCTCTTTGACCATTTCCGGGTCCAGCGCCGACGTGGGCTCATCGAACAGCATGATGCGCGGCTGCATGCACAGCGACCGTGCGATCGCCACGCGCTGCTGCTGGCCGCCCGACAACTGCCCGGGATACTTGCCGGCCTGGTCGGGAATGCGCACGCGTTCCAGGTAGCGCATCGCCAGGTCCACGGCCTGGCCACGCGGCATGCGCCGCACCTGGGTCGGCGCCAGGATGCAGTTTTCCAGCACCGTCAGGTGCGGGAACAGATTGAAGTGCTGGAACACCATGCCGGCATCCGTGCGCACGCCGTCCACGGCGCGCAGGTCGTCGGTCAGTTCCACGCCGTTGACGACGATGGCACCCTGCTGGTGCCGTTCCAGCCGGTTGATGCAGCGGATCAGGGTCGACTTGCCCGAGCCCGACGGCCCGCAGATCACCAGGCGTTCGCCCGGTTGCACTTGCAGGTCGATGTCCTGCAGCACATGAAAGTCGCCATACCACTTGTTCATGCCCGCGATGGTGATCGCGGGCGGCGCCGCGCCATTGGCGTGCGGTTTGGTCATCGGAGTTCCCCTTTTTTGTAGCGGTGTTCCAGCCACATCGAATAGCGCGACAGGCCGAAGCAGATGCAGAAATAGATCGATGCGATGAAGAGATAGGTTTCGACGTACGGCGTGGGCCAGGCCGGATCGGTCAAGGCGGCGCGGCCGGCGCTGAGCAGGTCGAACAGACCCACGATCAGCACCAGGCTGGTGTTCTTGATCATCACGATGGCGGTGTTGGTCAGGGGCGCGATGACCTTGCGCAACGCCTGCGGCAGCACCACCAGCCGCGTCATCTGCCACCACGACAGGCCCAGCGCCCGCGACGCCTCGGCCTGGCCCGGCGGTATCGCCTGCAAGCCGCCGCGGATCACTTCGGCCAGGTAGGCCGCCGAAAACACCGTCAAGGCGATGCCGGCGCGCAGCAGGCTGTCGATCGTCATGCCGGCGGGCAGCATGATGGGCAGCACGATGGACGCCATGAACAGCAGGCTCACCAGCGGCAGGCCCCGGATCAATTCGATGATGCCCACGCTGATGAAACGCGCGGTGGGCAGGCTGCCGCGGCGCCCCAGCGCCAGCAGCACGCCCAGCGGCAGGCCGGCACCCAGCGAGCACACCGCCAGCAGCAGCGTCACCGGCAGGCCGCCCCACGAGGCCGTCGGCACCCGCGCCAGGCCGAACACGCCGCCCTGCATCAGCGCCAGGCCCGCGGCCATGCCGACGATCCACCACACCGCCGTGCGCAGGCGCCAGTGCCGCGGGCTCAACGAATACACCGTCATGGCCAGGATGAAGCCGCACACGACCGTGGGCCGCCACTGCTCGCCCGGCGGATAGATGCCGAACAGGATCTGGCGCATCTTCTCGCCCAGGAAGGCCCAGCAGGCGCCGCTGGCCTGGCGGCAGACATCGCCGGTGGCGCCGGGCCAGACGGCGTCGATCACGGCCCAGTCGATCAGGCGGCCGGCCGCGGCCAGCACCAGCGCCAGGGTGGCCACGGTGGCCAGCGCGCTGAACAGGCTGCCGAACAGCCGGTGCCACACGGTATCGCGGCGGTCGCGCGGCGCCTGGCGCGCCGGCTGCGGCGCGGCGGTGGAAAGGGTCAGGCTCATGCGCGTTGCGTCCTCAGAAGGCGGCGGTTGTACAGGTTCATGAACAGCGACACGGACAGGCTGATGCTCAGGTACACCGCCATCAGCACCGCCACGCCCTCGATGGCCTGGCCGGTCTGGTTGATGGTGGTCGTAATGACGAACGACAGGTCGGGGTAGCCCACCGCCAGCGCCAGCGTGGTGTTCTTGATGATGGACAGGTACTGGCTGGTCATCGGCGGGATGATCACCCGCAGCGCCTGCGGCACCACGATCCAGCGCAGCGCGGCCCCGGGTTTCAGGCCCAGCGAATGCGCCGCTTCCCATTGGCCGGCCGGCACGGCATCGATGCCGCCGCGGATGATCTCGCCCGAAAAGGCGGCCGAGTAGATCGTCAGGCCCACCAGCAAGGCGGTGAATTCCGGCGTGAAGGCCGTGCCGCCGATGAAGTTCAGGCCGCGCAGCGTGGGGCTGTCGACCTGCAAGGTAGCGCCGCCCCACCCCGCCGCCCCGGCCGCCACGGCCAGCGCCGCGACCAGGCCCAGCGACCGCCACGGCACCGCCCGGGCCGTGCCGCGGCGAGCCAGGCGCCATGCCCCCCACAGCAGCAGCGCCGCCACGAGCAGCCCGCCGATCAAGGCCTGGCTATTGCCCTGCACCGACACGCTGGGAAAGAACAGCCCGCGCACCGACAGGAAGACGCCCGGCAGCGGTTGCAGCGCCTGCCGTACCGGCGGCAGGTTGAGCGTCACCAGGCTGTACCAGAACAGCAGCTGCACCACCAAGGGCGTGTTGCGCACGGCTTCCAGATACACCGTGGCGATGCCGTGGACCAGCGGATGGCGGCTGCGGCGGGCCAGCGCCAGCCCAAAGCCCAGCACGGTCGAGGCCACGATCACCAGCGCCGAGATATACAGCGTGTTGACCAGCCCCACCACGAAGGCGCGGCCATAGCTATCGGTGGGCTGGTAGGCCAGCAGGCTTTCCGCCATGGGAAAGCGCGCCGCCTCGCCGAGGTAGCCGAAGCCCATGGCGATGCCGCGCTGGGTCAGGTTGGCGTGCGCGTTCCAGGCCAGCCACCCCACGGCCCCGAGAAAGCCGCAGGCGATCAGCGCCTGCATCAGGACGGCCCGGGCGCGGCCGTCGAACCAAAGTCGCTTGAACATGATGTGCCTCTACGCAATGCGCGTCGTCGTGAATCGCGCCGCCACTTAGTTGAAGACGTAGGGGTACATCAGGCCGCCGTCGCGATACAGGCGGTTCATGCCGCGTTCGAGCTTCATGGGGCTGTTCTTGCCGACGTTGCGCTCGAAGATCTCGCCGTAATTGCCCAGCTGCTTGACGATGTTGTAGGCCCAGCGCTCGTCCAGCCCCAGCGCCTTGCCGTTGCCGGGTTCCACGCCCAGGAAGCGGGCGATGCGCGGGTCGGTGGATTTGAGCATCTCGTCCACGTTGGCCTGGGTGATGCCCATGTCTTCGGCCGCGATCGGCACCTGGATCACCCATTTCACGATGTCGAACCAGCGGTCGTCGCCGTGGCGCACCGACGGCGTCAGGGCCTCGCTGTGGCCGCTGGCCGGGAAGATCACGTAATCGTCCGGGTTCTGCGCCTGGGTGGCACGCACGGCGGCCAAGGCCGACGCGTCGGTGATCAGGCCATCGCAGCGTCCCGAAAAGAAGGCCTGGCGCGAGGCCGCCACGTTGTCGAACAGCACGGTTTTCAGGCCCAGCTTGAACTTGCGCGACAGGTCGGCCACCGTCACTTCATTGGTGGACCCGGTCTGCACGCAGATGGTGGCGCCCACCATGTCCTTGGTCTGCGTGATGCCCAGGTCCTTGCGCACCATGAAGGCGTCGAACTCGTAGTAGTTCGGGTAGGTGAAGTTGATGCCGTTGGCATCGCGCCGCAGCGTCCAGGACGTGGTGCGCGGCAGCACGTCGATCTGGCCGGTCTGCAAGGCGGTCAGGCGTTGCTGGCCCGTCAGCGGCACGAAGCGCGCCTTGGACGCATCGCCCAGCACCGCAATGGCGATGGCGCGGCAGGTGTCCACGTCCAGCCCCTTCCAGTTGCCGTCCTTGTCCGGCGCCGAAAAACCGGTGGTGCCGTGGCCGGACCCGCAGATGACGTAGCCGCGGGCGCGGATCTGGTCCACGGTGGGGCTGTTGGTCTGGGTGACGGCCCCCGCCACGGGCGATGCGCCCGCCGCGGGGGCCTCGGGCACCGCGGCAGGCGCGGCGGACTGGGCGAATGCGGCCGACGGCGCCAGGACGGCCGTCGTGGAGACCGCCGCGGCGACCAGGACCTGGCCGCCGAAACGCGAAGTGAAACGAGACAACATGGCAATTCCCCTTGCTATATATAGAGCGCCTTCTGGCGCTTCGAGTCCGCCGCCGGCAGGGTGTGCCGGTAGCGGGCGTTCAAACCGTTGGATGGGCATTGCGCTGCCGGGCCACGGCACGCCAGCGTCTGGCCGCCGCGCTGCGTGGCCCGGCCCTCAACGCAGCGCCTGATACGCCGCCAGTCCGGCGCGCAGGTCATCCTTGAGCACGTCCACGTCTTCCAGCCCGATGGACAGGCGCACGATGGGCCGGTCCGTGGCGGCAAAGGCGCGCCCGGCCTGCAACCCCGCCGGGTAGTACGCGGCCAGGCTGTGCACCCCGCCCCAGCTCGCGCCGATGACGAAATGCCGCAGCGAATCGAAAAAGCCGTTGAAGGCGGATTCGGGTGCGGGGGCCAGCACCATCGAAAACAGGCAGCCATTGGTGGAAAAATCGCGGCGCGACAGCGCATGGCCGGGGTCGCCAGGCAGCGGCGGATACAGCAGGCGTTCCACCTGCGGCTGCGCCGCCAGCCACTCGGCCACCTGCAGCGTCGCGTCGCTTTGCGCCCGCACCCGCAGGCCCAGGGTTTCCAGGCCGCGCAGCACCAGGAAGCAATCGTCGGGGCTGACCTGCTGGCCCAGGATGCTCTGGGTTTCGCGCAGCACGGCGTAGTGGCCGGCGTCGTTCATGCTGATGGCGCCCATCAGCACGTCGGAATGGCCGCTGAAGAATTTCGTGGCCGCCTCGACGCTGAAATCCACGCCGTGCGCCAGCGGCTTGAACCCCAGCGGGCTGGCCCAGGTGTTGTCCATCATCGTCAGCACGCCATGGCGGCGCGCGGCGGCGGCAATGGCCGGCACGTCGGCCATTTCCATGGTGACGGTGCCCGGCGCCTCGATGCAGATCAGCCGCGTGGCCGGGCGGATCAGCGCTTCGATGTCGGCGCCGATGGAGGGGTTGTACAGCTCGACGTCCACGCCCATGTGGGCCAGCCATTTCTCGCCGAACGTCTTCAACGCGCCGTAGCAGGCCGCCGACATCAGCAGGTGGTCGCCGCCGCGCACGAAGCCCATCACCACCGTCATCAGCGCCGCGGCGCCCGACGGCGTGATGACGCAGTGGCGCCCGCCTTCCAGTTCGGCGATGCGGTCTTCCAGCAGCCGCGCCGTGGGCGTGCCGGTGACGCCGTAGCTGAAGCCGTCGGGCTGGCGGTGCTTGCGGTTGACGAAGTCTTCCAGCGACCCGAACACCACGGTCGAGGCGCGCTGCACCGACGGTGACAGGCTGGCAAAATCTCTATTAGTCTGGTTGATAGCTTTCATCTACTCTATTCGCTGGGCTTAGAAGGTGATCGGGAATAGCGCCAGTGTCTGCCTTTCGCCCCATTGCCTCAACAATTGAAAATACTCAGTCGATAAGCGGGACTTATAGATGGACATGCGCGAAATCCAGGTCTTCCGGGCCGTGATGCAGGCCGGCACGACCAGCAAGGCGGCCACCCTGCTGGGCATTTCCCAGCCGGCCGTCAGCCAGGCCATCCGCAAGCTGGAAACCTCGTCGGAACTGCGCCTGTTCGAACGCGTGCGCGGGCGCCTGGTGGCCACGCAAGAGGCCGAGGCGCTGATGGAGGAAGTGGATCGCTGCTTTGCCGGCTTCGAACTCATCGAACACCGCATCCGCAGCCTGAAATCGTTTGGCGTGGGCCGCCTGGCCGTGGGCTCGCTGCCGGCGCTGGGCACCGGTTTCATGCCGCGCGCCATCGCCGCCTTCGGCCTGCAGGACCGCCGCATCCAGATGTCGTTCCAGATCATGAGCTCGCGCGAGGTGCTGCAACAGGTGGCCGCCGGCCAGCTGGATTTCGGCCTGATGGCCGACGAGCTGTCGGTGGCCGGGCTGGAACACTCGGAATTCGTGCGCATTCCGGGCGTCATCGCGATGCACAACCGCCACCCGCTGGCGGCCAAGCCGCGCATCGCGCTGCAAGACCTGATCGACCACCCCTTCATCGCGCTGAACCCCGAAGACGCCAGCCGGCGGCGCCTGGAAACCGCGCTGAACGACCAGGGCCTGGCGCTGCGCCCGATCCTGGAAACGCCCTATTCCAATTCGGTCTGCGAATTCGCCCTGCACGGCCTGGGCATCGGCATGGTGCACCCGGTGATGGCGCTGGACTACCTGGCCCGCGGCCTGACCATCAAGCCGCTGGACCTGGACATCAGCTTCACCTGCCTGTTGGTCTTTCGGCCCGGCACCCCGCTTTCGGAAAACGCGCGGGCCTTGCTCAAAGCCATGCGGATCGAGCTGGACCGGGACCTCAAGCGGATACGCGCCGCGCTGGCCCGCTGACGAACGCCCCACGCCCATCCCCGCGGGCATGCCACTTGCTGTCTGGAAGCTCCTACCGCCTTCCGGACGCGCATCATGTCCCTGCCCCTGCGCAGCCTTTCCTTCCCGCCCGCCGACCTGGGCGAGGTGCTCGCCCGCGCGCACTGGCCAGGTGACCCCGCGCCCGTGCTGCGCGCCCTGGTGCAGGCCGGCTGCGATCGCCTGCCCTTGCCAGGATCGGGCCAGACCCTGGCCCGGTGGCGCGCGCTGGCCCAGGTGGCCGCCGCCGACCTGCCGCTGGCCAAGCTGTTCGAAGGCCACACCGACGCCCTGGCCATCCAGGCGGAATTGGGGGCCCGGGCCGAGCCTGGCCTGTGGGGCGTCTGGTGCGCCGAACCCGCCAGCCACCGGGTGGCCATCACCCCGGCCGCGGACGGGCGCCTGGACGTGACCGGCATGAAAGCCTGGTGCTCGGGCGCGGCGGATCTTGATCACGCGCTGGTCAGCGGCTGGAACGCGGCCGGTGAGCCATGCCTGGCCGCGGTCGCGCTGGACCAGCCCGGCGTGACGCGGCAAGCCTCTGACTGGTGCGCGCCCGGCATGCGCGGCAGCGGCACCGTCAACGTGCGCTTTCTGCATGCCCGGGCCACACCGGTCGGCGCGCCGGGCCAGTACGTGCGCCGCCCGGGCTTTCTGCATGGCGGCGCCGGCATTGCCGCCTGCTGGTACGGCGGGCTGATGCGCATCGCCGAGCGGTTGCGGGACGAGGCCAGGCGGCCCGCGCCCGATCCGTTTCGCCTGGCGCATCTGGGCGCCGTCGATGTCGCGGTCAGCCAGGCGCGCGCCGTGTTGCGCGAAGCCGCTGCCGCGATCGATGCCCGACCCGACGACGCCTGCGCGCTGGCCACGGCCCGGGCGCGGCTGGCGGTGGAAGCGGCGGCCGACACCGTTCTGCGCCACGCGACCCGGGCGCTGGGCGCCGGCCCCTTGTGCAAAGACGCCGCCTACGCCCAGGCGATGGCGGACCTGCCGGTATTCATGCGCCAGAGCCACGCCGAACGCGACCAGGCCGCTCAAGGCGCGGCCGTGGCCGCCCTGAAGGATTTCCCATGGACGCTCTAGCCCACCATTTCGAGCAGCTTTACCGCACGCGCGGCGACCCCTGGCAGGTCAGCGTCGCCTGGTACGAACGGCGCAAGCGGGCGCTGCTGCTGGCCGCGCTGAGCCGGGCCCGTTACGGCCATGCCTTCGAGGCCGGCTGCGGCGCCGGCGACATGACCGTGCTGCTGGCGCAGCGCTGCGACCGCGTCTGCGCCGTCGACGTGTCGACCACGGCGGCATTCAAATGCCGGGAACGGGCCGACGCGCAGCAGGCCGCCGGCGTGGCGGTGCGGGCCCTGCGCCTGCCCGAGCAATGGCCCGCCGTGCCGCGCGAGGGCTTCGATCTGGCCGTCGTGTCCGAGGTCGCCTATTACTTCGACGATGACCGGCTGGCGCGCTTCCTGGCCCGCCTGCTGCACAGCCTGAAGCCCGGCGCCGAACTCATCGCCTGCCATTGGCGCCCCGATTTCGCAGACCGCCTGCAGCCCACCGATGCGCTGCACCAGCGCATCGCCGCCCAACCCGGCCTGTCGCCCCTGCTGCACCATCTGGAAGACGACTTCCGGCTGGACGCCTGGCACTACCAGCCCTTGCAGGAGCCTGCCGATGATCGGCGTCTGCATCCCCGCGCATGACGAAGAGCGGCACATCGCCGCCTGCCTGCGCGCGGTCACCCTGGCCGCGCGCCACCCGTTGCTGGGTGCGGAACCGGTCCGCATCGTCGTGGTGCTGGATCATTGCCGCGACCTGACCGCCAGGCTGGCCGGCGCCTGGCCCGTGTGTTGCCTGACCATCGGTGCACGCAACGTGGGCGTGGCCCGCGATGTCGGCTCGCGTCACCTGCTGGCCGCCGGTGCGCGCTGGCTTGCCTACACCGATGCCGATACGGTGGTCTCGCCGCGCTGGCTGGTCGATCAATTGTCGTTGCAGGCCGACGTGGTCTGCGGCACGGTGGCCGTATCGGGCTGGGCGGCGCATGGCGCCAAGGCCGGCGCGGCGCGCGCCCATTTCAATGCCCACTACCAGGACCGCGACGGACATCGCCACGTGCACGGCGCCAACCTGGGCATCGACGCCGGGGCGTACCGGCGCATCGGCGGTTTTTCCGCCCTGGCCTGCAGCGAAGACCAGGCGCTGGTGGACCGCCTGGCGCAGGACGGCTGCCGCATTGCCTGGACCGCCCTGCCCCGCGTCACCACCAGCGCGCGGCCCTACTCGCGCGTGGACGGTGGCTTCGCTACCGCCCTGCGCAGCTTTGACGCGGCGCCTGCGGCGGGGTCGCCAGCGCCCATTGCAGCAGGACTTCCAGCCGCGCCAGGCCCGCTTGCAGCGGACCGCTGATGTGCACGTGCAGGCAGCGCCGGCCGCGGCTCGCCAGTTCCGCGCGGTCGCCCTGCGCCTGGGCGGCCAGCAAGGCCGCCAGGTCCGTCATCCCCGACGCCGCCGTCGTCTCGCCGGCCGCATCCGCGGTAATGAACAGAAAGTGTCCGCCGTCCGGGCCGCCTTTGTGCAGCTGGCCGCTGGCATGGAGATAGCGCGGTCCGAAGCCGCCCAGCGTGGCGTGCCCTCCGGCCTGGTGCAGCACCTGCCGCAGACTGGCCAAGTGGGCGTCATGCGCCGCGTGGCGGGCGATATAGGCCAGCACGGCCACATAGGCGCCCGGCGGCAAGGGCGCGGCGAACGCCGCCAGGCGCCGCACCGCGTCGGCCTGCGCGCTCGCCGCGGCCGGGCCGGCTTGGGCGGCGTCGATGCGCAGCGTCGGCTCGGCCTCGGGCACCGGCCCGGCGGGCGATTGCAGCGCATCGCGCGCCCGGGATTTGCTGGTCTCGACATCCGGTTGATCAAAGGGGTTCACCTCCAGGATCGCGGCCGCCACCGCCGTCGCCACCTGCCAGCGGAAGAACTCCTGGCCCAGCGACCGTGGCCCGGCCACCTCGCAACGCAGTACCGGAAAGCCGGCGTCGGCCAGGCGCTGCGCCTGCGCCCGGGCTGCGGCGCCGGGGGCATCGGCCCGGGCCAGGTGCACGAACAGCCGGTCGTCCGCGTAGTGGCCGACGTCATTGCTGATCGGCTCACCCACCACGGGCACGATGCCGCGTCCTTGCTTGCCCGTGGATTCAGCCAGCAGTTGTTCCAGCCAACCGGCCAACAGCGCCAGGCCCGGATCGCAGATGAAAGTCAGTTTGTCGCGACCCGCCAGGGCGGCGTCCCCGAGCAAGGCGCCCAGCACCAGCCCGGGGTTGTCGGCGGCCGGCGTGCCCGGGCCGCAGGCGCGCACCATGGCGCGGGTGTCGCGCAGGAACTCGGCGGGATCGTGTCCGGACAAGGCCAGCGGGGCCAGGCCGAACGCCGACAGCACCGCGTAGCGTCCGCCCGTCTCGAGCGATCCGTCAAAGACCGCCGCGTAGCCGTCGCGCCTTGCCTGGTCGCGCAACGGGCTGCCGGGGTCGGTGATGGCGATGAAGCGTCGCCCGGCCTCGCGCCGCCCCAATTGCTGGGTCAATACGCGATGGAAGTGGTCGGCCAGCAAGCGGGTTTCCAGCGTGGCCCCCGATTTGCTGGCCACGATGAACAGGCATCGCGCCAACGGCAGGCTTGCCTGCAGGGCCTGCACCTGCGCGGGGCACGTCGAGTCCAGCACGTGCAGCCGCAGGCCGCCGGCGGCCACGCCCAACCCATGCGCCAGCACTTCGGCGCCCAGGCTGGCGCCGCCCATGCCCAGCAGCACGGCATCGGTATGGCCGGCCACGCACAGGCGCCGGCAGGCCGCTACCATGCGGCCCAGCCGGGCCCGTTCCATGCCCGGCTGCAGCCAGCCCAGCCAGGCGGCTTCGCCCGTGTCGGTCCAGAGCGTGGCATCGCGCTGCCACAGGCGGTCCATCCAGGCCTCGTTCGTGGCGGTATCGAGCCGCCGCGCCACCTGGGCGGCCAACGACGCGGGCACCCACCACGAGAAGTCATTGAGCGGCAACGCCGGGCGGGCGGCCGATGGCCGGCCACGTTGGCGCAGCCAGCCGTAGCGCACGGCGCGGGCGGGCGCGGGAAGGGTCAGGGACGGAGAGAGCATGGGGCAGATGGGCCTTGCGGCCAGGGAACCAGGGTGGACGGTTCCAGCAAGTGGCGTACCCGGCCGGCCGGCGCGGCGCGGCGGGCGCCCCAAAAAAGCCTGTTCCGGCCCGCTTCAGCCCCCCGGCGTCACAGACGCAGACGGGCGCAAGCGCCGCCGCCCCGGATCCGGCCGCGGCACCGCCGCGATCAGCTTGCGGGTGTAGTCCTGTACCGGCGCCTCGAAGATCCGGTCGCATTCGCCCTCTTCGACCAGTTCGCCCGCCGCCATGATCGCCACGCGGTCGGCGAAGTGCCGCACCACGCCCAGGTCGTGGGAAATGAACAGGTAGGTCAGGCCGTGTTCGGCCTGCAGGTCGGCCAGCAGGTCCAGCACCTGCGCCTTGACGGACACGTCCAGCGCCGACACGGCTTCGTCCGCGATGATGAAGCGCGGCTCCAGCGCCAAGGCGCGTGCAATCGCGATGCGCTGGCGCTGGCCGCCCGAAAACTGGTGCGGAAAGCGCCGCGCGTGATCCGGTTGCAGGCCCACCCGCGACAGCAGCGCCAGCATGCGGGCGCGGCGTTCGTCGGGCGTGTACAGCTTGTGGATCACCATGCCGTCCATGATTGCGTCGCCCACCGTGCGGCGCGGATTCAGGCTGGAATACGGGTCCTGGAAGATGGTCTGCACCTGGCGGCGAAACGACATCAGCGCGGCGCCGGCCAGGTGCCGCACGTCGTGGCCGGCCAGCTGGATGCGGCCCGCGGTGGGTTGCAGCAGCCCTGCCAGGCAGCGGCCCAGGGTGCTCTTGCCCGAGCCGGATTCGCCCACCAGCGCCAGCGTGGTGCCCTTGGCCACGGCCAGGCTGACGCCCTTGACGGCCTGCACCCGCCTGGTCGGCCGGCCCAGGAAATCGCGCGCGGCCACGTAGTCCTTGGCGACGCCCTCGGCTTGCAGGATGAATTCGGTCATGGCGCCCCTCCTTCGGCGGCAACGACGCTGCGCGGCGCCAGGCGGCGCGACGGGTCGCGCGGGGCGTCCACGTCGGGCACGGCCGCCAGCAAGGCCTGCGTATACGGATGCCGCGGCTGGCGGAAGATCTGCGTCACCTCGCCTTCTTCCACCACCCTGCCCGCCTGCATCACCACTACGCGGTCGGCGATCTCGGCCACCACGCCCAGGTCGTGCGTGATGAACAGCACGGCCGCGCCGGTTTCCGCCTGAATGGAAAACAGCAGTTGCAGCACCTGCGCCTGCACCGTCACGTCCAGCGCCGTGGTGGGTTCATCGGCAATGATGAGCTTGGGCGTCAGCGCGCAGGCAATCGCGATCATCACGCGCTGGCGCATGCCGCCGGACAGTTCATGCGGATAGGCGCGGGCGCGCTGCGCCGGCTCGCGAATGCCCACCCTTTCCAGCAGCGCCACCGCGCGTTCCCACGCCGCGCGGCGGCCCAGCACGCCGTGGATGCGCAGCACTTCGGCGATCTGGCTGCCCACCGTGCGGCCCGGGTTGAGCGCGGTCATGGGTTCCTGGAACACCATGGCGATGTCCTTGCCGCGCAGCGCGTCTTTCTCGCGGTCCGACGCCCGCAGCAGGTCGTGGCCGTCAAACTGCATGGCATCGGCCGCGACGCGCCCGGGCGGGTCCACCAGGCCCATCAAGGAAAAGCCCGTGACCGATTTGCCCGAGCCGGACTCCCCCACCAGGCACACGACTTCGCCGCGCGCCAGCGTCAGGTCCACGCCCTTCACGGCGGCGACGGTGCCGTGGGCGGTGTCGAAATCCACGGTCAGGTTCCTGACCGTCAGCAGTACGTCGGATGCGCGCGTCATCGTTGCAGCTCCGGATTCAGCGCGTCCTGCAGCCAATCGCCCAGGACGTTGACGGCCAGCACCGTGAAGAACAGGGCCAGCGCCGGCACCAGCACGGGCCACGGATTGGTGAACAGATAGTCTTTCAGCGACCCCACCATCTGCCCCCACGACGGCACCGGCGGCCGCACGCCCAGCCCCAGGAAGCTCAAGCCCGCCTCCAGCAGCATGGCGAACGAGAACGTGAAGGACGCCTGCACCGCAATGATGGACCGCATGTTGGGCAGCACCTCGTGCCAGATGATCCAGCCCGTGCCCGCGCCCAGCGAACTGGCCGCCAGCACGTGTTCGCGCGCCCGGATGCCGCGCGCCACGCCCCAGGCCACGCGGGCGAACTGGGGCGCATACAGCACGCCGATGGTCGCCACCAGCGTCGGCAGGTTGCCGCCGATGAAGGCCAGCACCACCAGCGCCACGAAAATCTCGGGCAGCGACACGAACACGTCCACCACGCGGATGGCGGCAGACTCAAGGCGCCGGCCCAGGAAAGCCACGCCCACGCCGATCGCCACGCCCAGCACGCCGGCCAGCACCACCGCGGCGGCGGCCACGGTGAGCGACACGCGGGCGCCGTAGACGGCCCGCGCCAAGAGGTCGCGGCCCAGTTCGTCGGTGCCCAGCCAGTGCGTCCGGGTCGGGCCCGACAGCAGATTGGCGGCATCGATCTGGTAGGGATCGGCCAGCCCCAGCGCGGGGCCGAGCACGGCGGCGAGCACCACCACGGCCAAAAAGCCCAGGGCCAGCCGCACGGACAGGCCGCCGGTTGAAGTTCGAAGGAATGCGATCATGCGGACGGCCTGCGGATGCGGGGATCGACAAGGGCCTGGGCCAGGTCGATGACCAGGCTGATCAGGATGAAAAGCGCGAAGATGGCCAGCAGCGCGCCCTGGATCACCGGGTAGTCGCGCGAGAACGCCGCGCTGACCAGCAGCGAGCTCAGGCCCGGCCAGTCGAACAGCGCCTCGATGATGACGGTGCCGCCCAAGAGGTTGCCCGCGCGGATGCCGATGATGGCAATCACCGGCACCAGCGCATTGGGCAGCGCATGGCGCAGGATCGCCTTGCCGCGCGGCAGCCCCTTGGCGCGGGCCAGCTTCACGTAGTCGCGGCTCATCACGTCCGACAGGCTGGCGCGCGTCATGCGCGCCACCACGCCCATGAAGTTCAGGCCGATGGTCAGCGACGGCAGGATCAGCGACAGCACGTGCTGCACCGGGTCATCGGCAAACGAAACGAAGCCGGACGACGGCAGCCAGCCCAGCGCCAGGCTGAACACGAGCACCAGCAGGATGCCCAGCACAAATACCGGCGCCGAAAACCCCGCCACCGCCAGCACGGACGCCGCCATGCCGGCCAGGCGGCCGCGCGAACGCGCCGCCACCACGCCCAGCGGTACTCCCAGCACCACCGCCACCAGCAGCCCGGCGCCGATCAGTTCCAGGCTGCGCGGAATGCGCCGCGCCAGTTCGTCGGCCACCGGTTCGCCCGTGCGCAGCGACACGCCCAGGTCGCCGTGCGCCACCGCGCCGGCCCAATGGGCGAATTGCGTGCCCAGCGGCAGGTCCAGCCCCAGCTGGCTGCGCACGCGCGCCACCGCCACCGGATCGCTGCCGGCCTGGTCGCCCAGCATGATGGCCACGGGGTCACCGGGCAGCAGATGAATCGCGATGAACACCACCCCGGCGGCCAGCGCCAGGGTGACCAGCGCCGACGTCAGGCGCCTCAGCAGGAAAGGCAGCATGCCGGCGCGCTCAGTTCAGCCACATGGTGGGCAGCGAAATGCCCGGACTGCTTTCGCTCAGCGCCCCGCCCAGCTGCGTGTAGCCATGCACCTTGCGCAGATAGCCCTGGCCCTGCTCGCGCCAGCTTACGAAGACCCACGGGCTGGTTTCCAGAATGCGCTTTTCCGCCTGCTGGTAGATCGGCTGGCGTGCCTTGGGGTCCGTCAGCGCGCGGCCATCGGCCAGCAGCTTTTCCAGTTGGGGGTCGCGATAGCCCACCGGCTTGGCCCAGTAGCTGGAATCGCCGCCCAGGTAGTAGGCATAGGCGTCCGGATCGGGCAGCTTGACCGACACGCCGTAGATCATCGATTCATAGTCGCCGCGGTTCTTGCGTTCGACCAGCGTGGCCCATTCCACGGGTTCCAGCTTCAGGTTGATGCCGACCTCTTTCAGGTTGGCCTGCACCACCTGCGCCATCGTGGTGTAGATGCCCAGCCCCTGGAACACCACCATCGATGCCTCCACGCCATTGGCATAGCCGGCTTCGGCCAGCAAGGCGCGCGCCTTGGCCGGGTCGCGCTTGTAAGTGCCGTCCAGCGCCTTGTCGTAGTACGGCGAATCGTCGGGCGTGGGCGCGCCGTAGATGGGCTTGCCGTAGCCGAAGAACGCGGCCTTGGACACGGCTTCGCGGTCGATCGCGTACGACACCGCGCGGCGCACGCGGTCGTCGTCGAACGGCTTCTTGCTGGTGTTGAACCACACGCTCATGAATGCGCCGCCGGCGGTGTCGATCTTGATGCCGGCGTTGCGGCGCAGTACGTCGATGTCTTTCCAGGGCACGAAGTCGATCATGTCCAGCGACTGGCTGCGCAGCGCGTTCACGCGCGCGTCATCGCTCTTGATCATGCGGAAATCCACCCCATCCAGGTACGGCTGGCCCGAGACGAAATAATGCGGATTGCGCACCAGGTTGGCGCGCACGGCGGGCTCGTAGCTTTTCAGCTGGAACGGGCCGGTGCCGTTGGCGGACAGCTTCAGGTTGGCGCCGCCCTGTACCCACTTGCGCGACACGATCGCCGCCTCGGGCAAGGCCAGCACGCTCAGCATGGTGGCGTCCGGCGAAGGCTTTTCGACCTTGACGGTGGCCGTGTCCACCACGGTGACGGTGGCGCCTTGCAGGTTCGAACGCAGCGTGGCGCCCGTGGCCGGGTCCAGGATGCGGTCCAGCGAGAACTTCACGTCGTCGGCCGTGACCGGCGTGCCGTCCTGGAACGTCACGTCCGGCCGCAGATGAAACACCAGCGTGCGGGCGTCGGGCTGGTCCCAGCTTTTTGCCAGCCGCGGCACGATCGCGCCGTTCTTGTCGTAGCCCGCCAGCGGGCTGTACAGCGCCTCGATCAGCACCTTCCAGGCGCTGCCGCCATACACATGCGGATCGAGCGACACGATTTCGGACACGGTGCCGTAGCGCAGCGTGCCGCCGGGCTTGGGCGTGTCGGCGGCGACGGCGCTGGAAGCCCAGGCCGTCAGGGCGCAGGCGCCCAGGGCCAGCGCCAGCCGGCGCCAGGGTTGCAGGATTGCCATGGTGTTCCCCTTGTTCATGATGTTCAGCCGGAGCGCGGCGCGCCGTCAGGACGGCAGCGCCTCGACCAGGCGGTCGATGTCATCGGTATCGTTGTAGTAGCTGGGCGAAATGCGCAGGTTGCCCCCGCGCACCGCCAGGTCCACGCCCGCCTCGCGCAGGCGTTCGGCAAGATCCTGGGCATCGTGGCCGGCATGCTTGAACGACAGGTTGCCCGAGGCCTCGCCGGGCGTACGCGAACTGACGATCTGAAAGCCCTTGCGCTGCAGCGCGACGGCCGCGTAGTCGGTCAGTTCCAGGATGTGCGTCTCGATGCGGGCCGGCGTCAGCGCCAGCTGGATGCGCACCGCGGCGTCCAGGCCCCAGATGCCGGTGAAGTTGGCCAGCGCTTCCTCGAAACGGCCGGCGTTGGGCCGGTATTCCAGCAGGTAGTGCATGTGGTCTTCGGTGCTGTCGACGCTGTGATAGCCCACGCTGGGCGGGTCCAGCAGGCCCAGCACGCTTTTGCGGCAATAGAAATAGCCGGTGCCGATGGGCGCCAGCATCCACTTGTGTCCGCCTACCGACAGAAAGTGGATGCCCAGCCGTTCCACATCCAGCTCCAGCGCGCCGGCCCACTGGATCGCGTCCAGGTTCAGGTACACGCCACGCTCGTGGCACAGGTTCGAGGTGGCCTCCAGGTCCTGCCGGAAGCCGTTCGAAAATTGCACCGCGCTCAGCGACACCAGGCGGGTGCGGTCGTCCATCAGCTTGCGGATATCGTCCACCAGGATGCGGCCGTTGCGGTTCTTCACCCAACGGATCGTAACGCCGCGCGCCGCCAGCTTCATCCAGCAATACACGTTGGAGGGGTACTCGATGTCGGGCAGGATCAGGTTGTCGCCATCGCGCCACGGAAAGCCGTTGGCCACGTTGACCAATCCCTCGGTAGTGTTCTTGACGTACGCGATCTCGTCGCGCCCCGCCCCGATCAGCCGGCCGATGCGGGCCTTGATGACGTCTTCGGCGTAGCGGCACCACTCGGGATAGGCGTTGCGGCCGTTGTCGCGCACGTCTTCCATGAAGCGATTCACCGCCGCCACGACCGGCAGGCTCAGCGCGCCGATCGACGCGTTGTTCAGGTACGCCCGCCGCTGCTTGATCGGGAACGCTTGCCCGATGTTGCTCCAGTCGAGCTGCTCGATGCCATTGCGGTCATCGGGAAACAGTGCCGCGGGTCCGCCCACGGAAACCGGTTTGTCCAGGATATTCACGCCGCGCCTCTTTCATTGAAGGTGGGATGATCCTAAGATTGCGTGAATCCATGCGTCAATTTCGTTTGGAGTATCGATTCATGCACTTTTGTAATGTGTCGCCGCGGCCTGCCCGCTTTCTCCTATGGCGTGGCGAGACTCGCCCGGGTCCCGTCCTGCCCGCCCTTTCGGGTTTGTCCCTATGCGCCTGAACCGCCTGCAAGCCCTGCGCGCCGTCATGGAAACCGGCAGCGTCACCGAGGCCTCGCGCCGCATCCACCGCACCCAGCCCCAGATCAGCCGCCTGATCTCGGCGCTGGAAGAAGAAGTCGGCTTTTCGCTGTTTTCGCGCCAGGGGCGCGGGCTGATACCCACCCAGGAATGCCTGCGCTTCTACGAAGGCACGCGGCACATCCTGGCCGGCTTCGAAGAGGTCGATCGCATCGCCGGCAACATCCGCAATCAGCAGGACGCCTGGCTGCGCATCCTGACCCAGCCCTACTTCGCCTACAGCGCCATGCCCGGCGCCATCGCCGAATTCGGCCGCAGCCATCCGCAGGTGCGCATGTCGCTGGAAGTGCGTTCGCGGGTGGACGTGGGGCTGTGGATGTCCGGCCAGCAGTTCGACCTGGGCGTGGCCGCGCTGCCGATCGATTTTCCGGGCATCACCTCGCGCACCTTCGCCCAGGTGCGGCTGGTGATCGCCATGCCCGAAGGCCACCGCCTGGCGGCAAAGCGTGTGGTCACGGCCACCGACATCCAGGACGAACCCTTCATCGCCCTGCGCCCCTATACCCTGCTGCGCCAGCATATCGACGACCTGATGGAAAAGCGCCGGCTGCCGCTGCGGCTGGTGATGGAAACGTCGTCCGGCCAGTCCGCCTGCCAACTGGCGGCGCTGGGCATGGGCATCGCCCTGGCCGACCCGATCCTGGCGGCCAACGTGCCCGGCATCGTGCTGCGCGACTTCGAACCGCGTTTGACCATGCCGTATGGCTTCTTGCTGCCCAGTTCGTATGCGCCGTCGGAGCAGGCGCGGGAATTCGCGCGGCTGCTGATCCGCCGGGTGAAAGAGATGGCGCCGGAACGGGTGGACCTGGTGGCGCTGGATGCGGCCGAGGGCGATGGAGGCATGGCGTTTCCGTAGGCGAACCAGGGCCCGTCCACACGACAAGGCGCCTCGCACAGGCCCTAGCCGCCCGGCGTCGGCCGGGCCACCCAGCAGAACCATTTCAGGCGCGGCACCGAGCCGGCCAACGCGGGATCGTCGTGTTCGAAGCCGACCTCTATCCCGCCTGCCGTGGTGACCAGAAAGGCATAAGGCGGCGCGTGCGGCCGTACGTCGCCGACCGCGATACCGCGGCGCGCCGCGTTGTCCAGAAAGCGCGCCAGGGGCGTGCCGGCCCGCAGGATGCCGGTGTCCGTCAATGCCAATGGGCCGCCTCGGGCATACCCGCCCCGCCCGCTGAAAGCGTCCACGAACACCGTGGTCAAGGCCGTCTCGGATTCGAAATGGCATTCGATGTCGCCGTAGCTGGCGATCAGCGGAAAACAACGCGCATCGCCGCGCCGATAGGGGCGGTCCAGGTCCGTGGGGGTGTAGACCTCATCGGGCGGCCCCAGGGCGGCGAAGACCGCTTGCGGCGTGCTGTCGGCGCCGGGGCGCCACGGCCCGATCCGGCCATGCTGGAGGAAGGCGATCAGCGAAATCATCGCAGCATTATCGCGCAGCCCGGTGGATGCGCCAGCCCTTGCCCCTGCCCGGTGCCTACGCCAGCCGTTCGAACTTCTGCACGAGGAAATCCACGAACACCCGCACCCGCGCCGGCACCAGCCGCGACGCGGTCATGACGTACAGCGGAATCGGGTCCAGCTGCCAATCCGGCAGCACCCGCACGATCTGCCCGGCCTGCAGCAGCGCCGACGCCTGCGTGCGGCTCAATTGGCCAATGCCCATGTCCTGCCGGATCAGCTGGCGGATCAGCGACTGGCTGTTGGTGACCAGCAGCGGCGTGGGGCGCACCACCACGGCATCGTCGTCGTTGTGCAGCGTCCAGCCGGCGCCGGCCTCGGTTTCTGACGTGAACAGGCACTGGTGATGTTCCAGCTGGGCCGGCGCCAGCGGCGTGCCGTGCGCGGCCAGGTAGGCCTTGGTCGCATACAGGTGGCGCCGCACCAGGCCGACCCGCCGCGCCACCAGCCGCGAGGCCGCGGGCGGGTCGCCGGTGAGGATGCTGACGTCGTGCCGCTGCGTCATCAGGTCGGGCAGCAGCGACGTCAGGAAGATGTCGAAGCTGATCTGCGGATAGGCGGCATGGAACTCGGCGAAATGCGCGTCGGCGAAATAGGTGGCGAAGTCGTTCGACATGCTGACCCGCAGCACGCCCGCCGGGTCGGATATTTCGCTGTTCAACTCGTCGTTGACGCTCTTGGCCTGCTGCACGATGTCGTCGATCTGCTGCAGGTAGCGCGCCCCGGTCTCTGTCAGCGTCACGCGCCGGGTCGAACGGTTGAACAGCTTGATCTTGATATCGGCTTCGAATTCGGTGATGCGGCGCGACAGGGTGGACGTGGGTACGCCCAGTGCCTGCGACGCCTTGGTGAAGCTGCCCTCTCGCGCAACCGCGGCGAAGAACGCCATGTCTCGCAGGCGGTCTATGTCTCTGCTCATCGTCTACCTCTTGCTGCGTGGGTCTTGAAACTAGATGACACCTCATCTATATTGGATGATATATCAACTAATTGAAATTCCGCCATGTCCACGCAAGCCGTCCCGCCGCAAGGCCGCCTCAGCACCAAGATCGGCGTGGTCGCGCGCCAGTGGCGCCGCGCCGTCGATCAACGCCTGCAACCGTTCGATCTCACGCAGGCCACCTGGCTGCCGCTGGTGCAGCTGGCCCGCGCGCCCGGCCCCATGCGCCAGAAAGACCTGGCGGCCGCCCTGTCGCTGGACAATTCCGCCGTGGTGCGGGTGTTGCAGAACCTGGAGGCCAACGGCTTCATCGAGCGCCTGGAAGACCCCGACGACCGCCGCGCCAAGGCGCTGGCCATCACGGCCCGGGGGCGCCAGCTGGTGCGCCGGGTCAACACCGTGTCGGCCGCGCTGGAACGCGAGCTGCTGCAAGGCATGGCGCCGGCAGACGTCGATGCCGCGCATCGCGTGCTGGAACGCCTGGGCGAATTGCTGCTGGACTTGAACGGCGCGCCTCATGCGCGGCCCTGACACCGCCGCCTTGCGCTGACGCCCCGCTGACATCGCCCCAGGATTCCCCCATGACCGCCGCCGCCTCCCCTTCCCTGCCGGACACCCCGTCCGCCAGCGGCGTGCGTGCCCTGCTGTTTCCGCTGGCGATCGCCCTGGCCGTGGGGCTGGACTATTTCGACAATTCCGCCTTCTCGTTCTTCATCAGCGACATCGCCGGCGGCATCGGCGCCCCGCCCGATGAACTGATCTGGTCATCCAGCGCCTACGCCGTGGCCGGCGTGCTGGGCATCCTGCAACACCAATGGTGGGTCGAACGCCTGGGCCACCGCCACTACATCGGCGCTTGCCTGCTGCTGTTCGCCGCCGCGGGGGGGCTGGCGGCGCTGAGCCAATCGTCGACCGAACTGGCCGTGGCGCGTGCCTTGCAGGGCTACCTGATGGGCCCGATGATGGGCGCCACGCGCATCCTCATCCAGCAAAGCTTTGCGCCGCGCGAACGCGGGCGCGCCACGCGGCTGTTCCTGTGCAGCATTTTGCTATGCAGCGCGCTGGCGCCGCTGGCGGGCGGCTACCTGGTGGCCGACTTCGGCTGGCGCGCGGTGTTCGTCTGCACCATACCCGTCGCGCTGATCACGGGCGGGCTGGTCATGCTGGCGGTGCCCGCCACCGGCCGCCTGCCGCCCGAACAGCGCGGCGAGCCCCACCTGTGGCCCTACGTGATCGCGGCGCTGGCGCTGGGCGCCTTGCAGATCGTGGCGCAGCAATTGCGCACGTCGCCGTTCAGCGAATCGCCCGGCCTGGAAGGCATGACGCTGGCCGGCGTGCTGCTGCTGGGCGCCTTCCTCTGGCATCAATGGCATCATCCGCGCCCGCTGCTGCATCTGCACGGCCTGAAGGAAGCCACCTTTCGCACCGGCCTGATGCTGTATGCGCTGTACTACTTCATCAGCAACGCGTTCAGCTACCTGGTGTCGCGCTTTCTGCAGGCCGGGCTGGGCTATCCCGTGGAAAACGCCGGGCACCTGGTCGGGATGACCTCGCTCGCGGCCCTGGCCGGCGCGCTGCTCTATTTCCGCTTTGCGGGCCGGCTGACACGCAAGAAAGGGCTGATCGCCACCGGTTTTGCGCTGGCCGCGCTGATCGGCGCCTGGCTGGCGCATCTGCCGCCGGACGTCAGCCAGTCGTCCCTGTGGGGGCCGCTGATGCTGCGCGGCCTGCTGCTGTTGTTCATTGCCTTGCCGGTGGCCAACCTGGCCTTCCAGCCGTTTGCGATGGAGCTGTATCCGCACAGCTACCGCGTCAAGAACATCGTCAAGCAGATGGCGTATTCGTTTTCCACGGCCACCATCATCGTGCTGGAACAGCACCGCCTGGCCCTGCACCAGACCCAGCTGGCCGCCAACGCCAGCCTGTCCAATCCGGTGTTCGCCCGCGCCCTTGAGCAGCTGACGCAGCGTTTCGCGCAGGCCGGTGCGGCGCTGGCGGCCGCGCATGGCCTGGCGCTGGCCGAAATCCAGCGCATGGTCACGCAGCAGGCCAATTTCATGAGCGTGCTGGACGGCTTCGTGTTCCTGGGTATCGTGTCGGCGGTGGCGGCCGGGTATGCGCTGTGGCAGCGGCGGATTCACTGAAAAGACTGTGGGTCCACGCCCAGCTCGGCCTGCAATCCGTCCCACCCCGCCGGCGTGACCTGAACGGCCCGCGACCCCTTGGTGCGCCGCAGCCAGCCCTTGTCGCACAGCAGGCGCATCAACCGTACCCCCAACGGGCCGGACAGATGGTGTTCACGCTCGGTCCAGTCCAGGCACTGCCGGGCCTGCCCTTGGCAGCCGGGTTGCAGCCCCGATGTGTCCATCCCCAGCCCCGTCAGCCAGGACTGGCCCGCGGCGGTGATGATGAACTGCTTGTCGTCGGCCGCGACCATCAGCCCGCGCGCCTGCATGCCTCGCGCCACCGCCACGCCCAACTGCCCCGCCAGGTGGTCGTAGCAGCAACGCGCAAACCGCAGGTCTTGCGCCTGTTTGCCGCGTGGGCGCTGGCGCACCGGTTCGGCCGGCGTCAGCGCCGCCAGGCTTTCCAGCGCGGCGGCCACCTGCGGACCGGCCAGGCGGTAATAGCGATGTCGCCCTTGCGCCTCGACTTGCAGCAGGCCGCCATCCCGCAGTTTGGCCAGGTGCGTGCTGGCGGTCTGCGCCGTCACGCCCGCGGCGTAGGCCAGCTCGCCGGCCGGGCGCGCGGCGCCATCCAGCAACGCCATCAGCATGGCGGCGCGGGCCGGGTCGGCCATCAGGAAGGCAGTCGAAGCAAGGGCGGGATTGGCGTACATGGCGGGTCTCCAGTGTGGCCATGATAGATCGCTGCGGCCGCGGATGCTTCGACGCGTGACGAAGCATCCGCGGCCCGCGCGCCCCTAGACTGCGGGCTTGCCGACCCTGCCGCGCCTGACCGGCCGCCCACGAACCATGCCCCCGCTTTCCCGCCGCGTGCTGCTTGCCACCAGCGTCAGCTATGCGCTGATCCTGCTGGACACATCGATCGCCAATGTCGCCCTGCCGCGCATCGGCCAGGCGCTCGCCATGCCGCTGGCCGGCCTGCAATGGGTGATGAGCGCCTACACGCTGGCCTTTGCCAGCCTGCTGCTGACCGGTGGCGCGCTGGGCGACCGCTGGGGCGCGCGCCGCGTCTACCTGGCGGGGTTGCTGGCGTTCACGCTGGCGTCGCTGGTGTGCGGACTGGCGCCCAACGCCGCCCTGCTGATCGCCGCACGCGCCGCCCAGGGGCTGGGTGCGGCGCTGCTGGTGCCCGCCGCGCTCAAGCTGATCCAGCAGGCCTGCACCGACCCCGCGCAGCGCGCCCGCGCCATCGGCCTGTGGGTGGGCATCGGCGGCGTGGCGATGGCGGCGGGCCCCTTGGCCGGCGGCGCGCTGACCGAATGGCTGGGCTGGCGCAGCATTTTCCTGTTGAACCTGCCGCTGGGCCTGTACGGTGCGGCCATGGCCTGGCGCATTCCGGCCGCGCCCGGCGCGCGCGCCGCCGTACGGTTCGACCTGCCGGGCCAGGCCACCGCCATCCTCGCCTTGGCCGGGTTGATCGGCGTGTTGATCGAAGGCCAGGCCCTGGGCTGGACGTCGGCCCCCATCCTGGCCGGCGCCGCCGTGGCCTTGGCCGCGGGCATCGCCTTCCTGCGAATCCAGGCCCGTTCGGCGCACGCGATGTTGCCGCTGACGCTGTTCTCGAACCCGCTGTTCACCGCATCGACGGCGGTGTCGATGGTGTCGGCCTTCGTGTTCTATGGCCTGTTCTTTGTCGCCAGCCTGGGTTTCCAGGACCAGCGCCATTGGGGCCCGCTGCAGGCGGGGCTGGCGTTCCTGCCCATGACCGTGTCGGTGGCACTGGCCAGCATGGCGTCGCATCGCATCGCGCGGGCCTGCGGACCCGTCCTGTCCATGGGCATGGCGTTCGGCCTGTACGCGGCGGGCGCGCTGGGGCTGCTGGCGGCGGGTTCGTCGTCCTATGGCCACAGCGTGCCGGCGTTGTTGGCCATCGGCCTGGCGTCCGGCTTCATCTCGCCGGCGGCTACCGCGCCCGCCCTGGAGACCGTGGCGCCGCAGCGGGCCGGCGTGGCCGCGGCGGCCCTGAACACCGCGCGCCAGGCCGGCGCGGCCCTGGGCGTCGCGGTGTTCGGCAGCCTGCTGGCCGCCCTGCCCCCCTTTGCGACCGGGGCGCGCGCCGCGCTGCTGATCGCTGCCGTCCTGGCGCTGGGGGCCGCGCTGGCGTGGGCCATCCTGGTGCGAAGCGGTCGGAAACAACGCCCGGCTATTAGTTAAAAGTAATTGAATATTTCCGGATGACGGCCGGCTTGCGCATCATTCAGGGTCGGGACGCGGCCGCGCCGCCTGTCTTTCACGCCCTATCTCCGGAGAAGCCCTTTGTTCCAACGACTGCTCGCCTCGGCCCTGACGCTGACGGCCCTGGCCGCCGCCCCGGCCCACGCCCAGCAAGCGCCCCAGGCCCTGCTCAATACGTCCTACGACATCGCGCGCGAATTGTTCGCCGCCATCAACCCCAAGTTCCAGGCCGACTGGAAGGCCAGGACCGGGCAGGACGTCAGCATCGAACAGTCGTTCGCCGGCACCTCGCGCCAGGCGCAGTCCATCATCCAGGGGCTGAAGGCCGACGTGGTGACCTTCAACCAGGTGCCCGACGTGGACATCCTGGCGCAGAACAAGCTGCTGGCCGCCGACTGGCAGAAGAAGTTCGCCAACAACAGCTCGCCCTACTACAGCACCATCGCCTTCCTGGTGCGCCGCGGCAACCCCAAGCACATCAAGACCTGGGACGACCTGGTGCGCGACGACGTCAAGCTGGTGTTCCCCAACCCCAAGACGTCCGGCAATGCGCGCTATTCCTACCTGGGCGCCTGGCTCTACGCCCACGAGAAGTTCAAGGGCGACGACGCCCAGACCCGCGCCTTCGTCGGCAAGTTGCTCAAGAACGTCGAAAGCTTTCCCACCGGCGGCCGTGGCGCTACCGTGGCGTTCGCCCAGAACAACCAAGGCGACGCGCTCTTGACCTTCGAATCCGAGGTCAACAACATCGCCCAGGGCGACGAATTCAAGGCCCAGGGCTTTGAAGTGGTGGTGCCGCCGGTCAGCGTGCTGGCTGAATTCCCCGTGGCCGTGGTGGACAAGGTGGCCGACGAGAAAGGCACCCGCAAGGTGGCCGAGGCCTACCTGCAATTCCAGTACTCGCCCGCCATCCAGAAGCTGTTGACCGACTTCAACTACCGCGTCCACGACGCCGAAGCGGTCAAGGCCAGCGCCAGCCGCTTTCCGGCGATTCGCCTGATCAACCCGCAGGAAGTGCTGGGTTCGTGGGACCAGATCACCAAGACCCACTTCGCCGCCAACGGCGTGCTGGACCAGTTGCTGGGCGCCGGGCGCTGACACCCCGCCCTTGCGATTCGCCATGACAGCCGGCTGCCCCACGGGGCGGCCGGCGCATTTTCATTCGGGTTCGCATGCCTAAGTTCTTTCGCCAGCACCCCACCCTGCCCGGCTTCGGGCTGAGCTTCGGGGTCAGCAGCCTGTTCATCACGCTGGTCATCCTGCTGCCCTTGTCCGCGTTGCCGCTCTACAGCAGCCAGATGACGTGGGGCCAGTACTGGCAGGCGGTGACCGACCCGCGGGTGCTGGCCAGCTACCGCGTCACGCTGCTGTCGGCCGCCTATTCCACCGCCGTGGTGCTGGCGGTGGGCTTGCTGCTGGCGTGGATCCTGGTGCGCTATCGCTTTCCCGGCCGCGCGCTGCTGGACGCGGCCGTGGACCTGCCCTTTGCCCTGCCCACGGCCGTGGCCGGGCTGACGCTGTCGGTGCTGCTGGCGCCGGGCGGCTGGGTCGGCCAGTTCTTCGCGCCGCTGGGCATCAAGATTTCCTACGCCTTTCCCGGCCTGGTCATCGCCATGATCTTCACCAGCCTGCCATTCGTGGTGCGCTCGGTGCAGCCGGTGCTGGCCGACATCGGCAGCGAATACGAAGAGGCCGCGCGCACCCTGGGCGCCAGCGGCCGCCAGGTGGCCTGGCGCGTGCTGCTGCCCGCGCTGGTGCCGGCGCTGTTCACCGGCGGCTCGCAGGCCTTCATCCGCAGCCTGGGCGAGTTCGGCGCGGTCGTGATGATCGCCGGCAACATCCCCTACAAGACCGAAGTGACGTCCCTGATGATCTTCAGCCGCCTGGCCGAATACAACTACCCGGCCGCGGCCGCCATCGCCACCGTCGTGCTGGCCGCGTCGCTGCTGCTGTTGTTTGCCTTGCAGGTGTTGCAGGGCCGCCTGTTGCCGTGGCAGCGCGTGGCGGGGGTCTGACGCATGCGCCCGGATTCCCCCTGGCCGCGCCGCCTGCTGATCGCCGCGGGCCTTCTTGCCGCCCTGTTGCTGCTGGGGCTGCCGCTCAGCCTGATCTTCACCCGGGTCATCGTCGGCGGCTGGACGGCCCTGGTGCAGAACCTGGGCAGCAGCGACATGCGCGCGGCCATCGGCCTGACCTTGCTGGCGGCCGTCATCAGCGTGCCGGTGAACCTGGTGTTCGGCGTGCTGCTGGCCTGGTGCGTCACGCGCTACGACTTTCGCGGCCGGCGCGTGCTGATCGCGCTGGTGGATATTCCCTACGCCACCTCGCCGGTGGTCGCCGGGCTGTGCTACCTGGTGGTCTACGGGCTGGAAGGCATGTTCGGGCGCTGGCTGAACGGCCATGGCGTGCAACTGATGTTCGCGTGGCCCGGCATCGTCATGGTGACCATCTTCGTGACCTCGCCCTTCGTCGCCCGCATCCTGATTCCGCTGATGCAGGCGCAAGGGCCCGAAGAGGAACAGGCCGCGCTGACGCTGGGCGCCGGCGGCTGGCAGATCTTCCGCCGCGTTACGCTGCCCAACATCAAATGGGGCCTGCTGTACGGCGCCGTCATCACCAACGCCCGCGCGGTCGGCGAGTTCGGCGCCGTATCGGTCGTGGCCGGCGCCATCCGCGGCAAGACGCTGACGCTGCCGCTGCTGATCGAACAGCTCAACGACGACTACAAGACGGTGGCCGCCTTCACCGCCGCCGCGCTATTGGCCTGCATGGCGTTGCTGACGCTGGTGGTGAAGACGATTATGGAAAGGCAGCGGCCGGGATTGTGACACCCGCCAGGCAGCGAAAAGACCTACGCAAAATGCCGGTTAACCGGCCGCGGCAGCCCCAGATTCTCGCGCAGCGTGCGGCCTTCATACTCGCGCCGGAAGATCCCCCGCCGCTGCAGTTCCGGCACGACCTGCCCGGCAAAGGCGTCCAGCCCGCCCGGCAGCCACGGGAACATGACGTTGAAACCGTCGGACCCTTCGGTTTCCAGCCATTCCTGCATCTGGTCCGCGATGTGCGCGGCCGTGCCCACCATGGCCAGCCCGCCGTAGCCGCCCAGGCGCTGGGCCAGTTGCCGCACCGTCAGCGATTCGCGCTCGGCCAGGCGCAGCACGCGTTCCTGGCTGCTTTTACTGGCGTTGGTCTCGGGCAGCGGCGGCAGCGGCGCGTCGGGGTCGAAGCGCGACGCGTCACAGCCCAGGGCGATGGACAGCGACGCGATAGCGCTTTCGTAGTGCACCAGGCTGTCCAGCTTGGCGCGGATGGCGCGAGCCTCGGCGTCGGTGTCGCCCACCACCACCAGCACGCCGGGCAGGATCTTCAAGTGGTCGCGGTGGCGGCCCAGCTTGTCCATGCGCCCTTTCACGTCCGCGTAGAAGCGCTGGCCGTCCTGCAACGTGCCCGCCGCGGCGAAGACGACCTCGGCGGTTTCGGCGGCCAGCTGGCGGCCCGGTTCGGACGCGCCGGCCTGCACGATCACCGGCCAGCCCTGCACCGGCCGCGCAATGTGCAGCGGCCCGCGCACCGACAGGTGTTCGCCCTGGTGATTCACGGCGCGCAGCCGAGACGGGTCGAAATAGATGCCGCTGTCCGCATCGCGGATGAAGGCGTCGTCGGCCCAGCTGTCCCACAGGCCCGTCACCACGTCGTAGAACTCGCGGGCACGGGCGTAACGGTGGGCGTGGTCCGGCTGCTCGGTGCGGCCGAAATTCAGCGCGGCGTCGGGGTTGGAGGTGGTGACGATGTTCCAGCCCGCCCGGCCGCCGCTCAGGTGGTCCAGCGACGCGAAGCGCCGGGCCACGTGGAACGGCTCGTCGAACGTGGTGGACGCCGTGGCCACCAGCCCCAGCCGCTCGGTGGCCTGGCTCAATGCGGACAGCAGCGTGAACGGCTCGAACGACGTCGCGGTATGGCTGCGCTTGAGCGCCTCGATGGGCATGTTCAGCAACGCCAGGTGGTCGGCCATGAAGAAGGCGTCGAACTTGGCCTTTTCCAGCGTCTGGGCGTAACGCTTGAGATGTTCGAAATTGAAATTGGCGTCGCGATGGGCGCCGGGGTAGCGCCAGGCGCCTGTGTGGATACTGACCGGGCGCATGAACGCGCCCAGCTTCA
Source organism: Achromobacter sp. NCFB-sbj8-Ac1-l (assembly GCF_052695805.1). Classification (NCBI taxonomy): domain Bacteria; kingdom Pseudomonadati; phylum Pseudomonadota; class Betaproteobacteria; order Burkholderiales; family Alcaligenaceae; genus Achromobacter; species Achromobacter sp. NCFB-sbj8-Ac1-l. The sequence continues at coordinate 3,118,889 of NZ_CP199812.1, forward strand.
ATTGACGTTGCGCAGCCATGGGTGCCGGCCTGTGTAGCGGAAACGAAAAAGATAGCGCCGGCCCGCCCCGCCGCGAACGAACCAAACGTTATATGGCTATGCCGCCGATTTGCACCGCCGCCGCTTTGTCTTTACGCTTGCCTGCTTTGCCCGCTTCGACCCCGGCCCCCGCATGATCGCGTTCCTGCAGCCTTATTTCCGCGAAGAATGGCGTGTCTACGCCGAGTCCGTGCAGCTTGCGCCCACCCGCGCCGGTGAATGGTCGGCGGGCGCGCTGCTGCAAGATCCGGACAGGCTGGGCGATGCCTTGGCGCGCCACCGCCGCCACTGGTCGGATGCCGATCCGCGCGCAGTGGCCTCGGCCTGGGCCATGCGTTATCTGTGGGCGCTGCTGCCGCCGGTGGTGGCCGCCGCCAGCGGTGCGTGCCGGCCCTTGCCGATGGCCGCCGACGCCATGCGGCTGGAACTGGATGACACGGGCGCGCCGGTGCGCTTTTTGGTTGCCGACCTGGGCGATGCCAAGGATGGGGATCCTGCCAGTACCGCTGGCAGCATCGGTACACACAGCGCCGATGCGCCCGTCCACCCACCCTCCGACGTCTGGCACCGCTACGGCCCGCTGGTCTGGGACCACCTGCGCCTGCTGGCCGACGCGCTGTTCCTGGCCAGCCGCCTGCCGCGCAAGACGGTCTGGGGCGGCGCGGTGCGTTATCTGGAAGCCGTGCTGAAAGCCATGGAAACCCACGGCGCCGCGCCGCACGCCGCGCACGACCGCCAACAGTTGCTGCACGAACCTGCCTGGGGCCCGGCCTGCCAGGAACGCGACAACCCCTTGTGCCTGCCGCCCCGGGTATCGCGCGGCGACGGCCCGGTCATGACGCTGCATCGGGAATGCTGCCTGTACCACCTGCTGCCCACGGCGCAGTACTGCGCGGCCTGCCCGTTGGCGCCGCAGCACCGGGCGCCGCCGCGCCGGGCGCCGCCGCGCCAATCGCAATCTCAAGCCACGACATAAACGGTCGAAGCTCGCGTTGACGGCCGCGTCGCTAGCCGCCCCTGCGCTCGCCCATCCCTCAGATATCCGCGGCCCGCGTGATGTGCCGCTTCAGCAGCGCTGCCGCATACTCCCGGTCGCCCTCGGCCAGCGCCGCCAGAATCCCCAGATGGTCGGTACAGGCCTGCCGGATGTGCACCTCGGCGAGATAGCCGAAATTGGCGTATTCCGTCATGCGGCGCAGCGAATTCTGGCGCCGCACGGCCTCGGTCAGAAAGCGGTTGTTCGACCACGACGCCAGCGTTTCGTGGAAATTGGCGTTGGCGTTGAACCAGGCGTCGCGCTGCAACTGCGCCACCGGCATCTGCAATATCTCCCCCTGCTCGCGCTGCAACGCGGCCAGCTGGTCCGGCGGCGCGTGATAGCCCGGCGCCGTCAGCGCGCTGCACTCGACGATCAGCCGGAATTCATAGCTTTCGTTGACCGCCTGTTCGTTGTCCAGCGTTTCGGCGAAGTGCCAGCCGTGGCCCGGCAGGCGTTCGGCCAGGCCTTCGGTGGCCAGGCGCATCAGCGCGCGCCGCAGCGCGCCCCGCGTGACCTGGAACTGTTCGACCAGTTGCGCTTCGGACACCTCGGCGCCCAGCCGGCCGTCGGCGCGGGCGCTCATCAATTCGCCGTACAGGCTTTCGGATTCGGAATGCGGCACCAGCGCGTCCAGGCTTTCGTCGCTGGCGGGCTCGCGTTCCAGCCGGTAGCCCTTGCCCGCCGTGTAGGCCAACAGGCCCTGGCGCGTCAGCAGGTTCAGCGCCTGGCGAATCGGCGAGCGCGACACCTTCAGTTCCTGCGCCAGGCGCAGATCCGACAAGCGCTCGCCCACCTGCCAGCGGCCGCTCTGGATCAGGGCGGTCAGCTTGCGGGCGACTTCGATCTGTAGAGGACTCAGCTCCTGCATGGCATTGGGCTCCTGTGCCGATGCATTATCCATGCCCGATCCGCTGGCGCAAGCGCGTGCTTGCCCCGGGCGCCGCAGGCTGCCCTGCGGTGTTCCTTGCGGTCATACACGTTTTCCCTAGATTTCATATGTCGCCCCATAAAACCGGTTGACAGGGGGTGATAGCGGTAATTAGTGTATTACGAAGTAACAAAATACAAAAGGAAGGACAGATGGCAATCGCTCCCTTTCCCTGCGTGACGTTGACCGGCGGCCCTGAAAGCCGCGGCCGCCAGTACGGGCAGGCACTGCAACCCCGCATCCGCCAAAGCGCGGCCCTGTACGGCGGGGCGCTGGACGCATTCGGCATGGGCGCTGCGCAAAAGACGGCCTTGATCGCCGACTACGCGCGCCGCATCGCCGACTTCGACGAACACTACGTCGAAGAAATGCACGGCATCGCCCAGGGTGCCGACGTGCCCTTCGAAGACATCGTCATGATCAACGCCCGCACCGAAGTCATGGCGCTGGCGCGGGCCCAAAGCAGCACGGCCAATCCCGACGACGAGGCCGACGACGGCTGCACCGGCGCCATCCTGTTGCCCGAGCGCAGCGCCTCGGGCAACCTGATCCACGCACAGAACTGGGACTGGCGCGCCGAATGCGCGGCCACCGGCGTCGTGCTGCGGGTACGCCAGGAACACGGGCCCGACTACCTGACCTTTGTCGAAGCCGGAGGCCTGGCCCGCAGCGGCCTGAACGCCGCGGGCGTATCCATCACCGCCAACTACCTGGAATGCGAGCGCGACTACCAGACCCTGGGCGTGCCCCTGGGCCTGATCCGCCGCAAGGTGCTGGAACAGGAACACTTCGCCCTGGCCGCCAAGGTCGTGGCCACCACGCCCAAGTCCTGCTCGAACAACATCATGATCGCGTCGGCCGCCGGGTTCGGTATCGACTTCGAATGCGCGCCGGACGAGGCCTTTCCGCTCTACCCCGACGACGGCCTGATCGTGCACGCCAACCATTGGGTCGGCCCCATTGCCCTGGCCAAGCTGCGCGACACCGGCATTCCCCATGTGCCCGAAAGCTTCTACCGCGACTGGCGCGTGCGCCGGCTGCTGCAGGCCCAGGGCCGTCTGCTCGACCGCGAAGGCGTCAAGGCCGCGCTGTTCGACGACTTCCTGGCGCCCTACTCCGTCTGCCGGCCCGAACGCCACGGCGACGGCGGCAACCTCACCGCCACGGTCGCCATGATCGTGATGGAGCCGGCGCTGGGCCTGATGGAAATCGCGCCCATGCCGGCCAGCAACCGCCGCTTCACGACCTACCGGCTGGACGGCGACGAACCGCGGGAAGCCGTCGATACCCGCGAATCCGAACTGGCCGGAGCCTGAGCGCCATGCTGCGCTTCATCGTGTCGCGCATCGGCATGGCGTTGCCCACGCTGCTGATGGTTGCGCTGGCGGTGTTCATCCTGGTGCGGCTGATTCCGGGCGACCCGGCCGCTTTGATGCTGGGCGATTCGGCCGATGCCGCCAGCCTGGCCGCGCTGCGCGAACAATTGGGGCTGAACGCCAGCTGGCCGACCCAGTTCCTGCTGTGGGGCGGCCACGTGCTGCAAGGCGACCTGGGACGATCCATCGCCAACCGCGAGCCGGTGCTGTCGCTGATCCTGGAACGCTTCGTCGTCAGTGCGCAGGTGGTGCTGCCCGCCGTGCTGCTGGCCACGTTGCTGGCGGTGCCGGCCGGCATGCTGGCAGCGTGGCGCCAGGGCCGCCTGGCCGACCTGGCGCTGGTGGGCGGCGCCACCCTGCTGCTGTCGCTGCCCGCCTTCTGGATGGGCCTGCTGCTCTTGCTGCTGTTCTCGCTCAAGCTGGGCTGGTTTCCGATGGTGGGCTTCGTCACCTTCGCCGAAAACCCGGGACGCGCCTTGATGTACCTGGTGCTGCCGGTGGCCACGCTGCTGCTGCACGAAATCGGCGTGATCCTGCGCATGACGCGCGCGTCCACGCTGGAAGTGCTCAACCTGGACTACATCACCCACGCCCGCGCCAAGGGCCTGTCCGAATTCAAGGTGCTGCGCCGCCACGCCTTCAAGAGTTCGTTCGGCCCCACCTGGACGCTGCTGGGCCTGATCCTGGGCAACCTGCTGGCCGGCGTGGCCGTGATCGAAACGGTGTTCACCATTCCCGGCCTGGGCCGCCTGCTGGTCGACGCCATCTTCGCCCGCGACTACCCGGTGATCCAGGGCTGTCTGCTGTTCATCGCCAGCGTGTACGTGCTGGTCAATCTGGCGGTGGACCTGCTCTACCCGCTGTTCGACCCGAGGGTGGCCGCGCAATGAAACGTCGTTCCCTGACCGCCGTGGTGGGCGGCACCCTGGTGGCGGTGGTGGTCGTCACCGCCCTGGTGGCGCTGTTCTGGACGCCCTACGACCCGCTCAAGCTCAATTTCAAGGCCCGCCTGGCCGCGCCCAGCCTGGCGCACCTGATGGGCACCGACGAGCTGGGCCGCGATGTCTTCAGCCGCCTGATGCAGGGCGCCACCGCCAGCCTGCGCGTCAGCGTCATGACGGTGCTGCTGGCCACTGGGGCCGGTGTGCTCATCGGCGCCACCAGCGGCTTTCTGCGCGGCTGGACCGACCGCGTGCTGATGGCCATCAACGACACCCTGCTGGCCTTTCCCGGCCTGTTGCTGGCGCTGGGCCTGCTGGCCGTGTTCGGCGCCAGCGAAACCGGCATCATCCTGGCGCTGGCCCTGGCCTACATGTCGTCGGTGGTGCGGGTGGTGCGCGGCACCGTGCTCAGCCTGCGCGAACGCGAATTCGTGCGGGCGTCGCGCATCATGGGCAATTCCGAGTTCTACACCCTGATGCGGCACCTGCTGCCCAACTGCCTGGCGCCGGTCATCGTCATGGCCACGTCCATGTGCGGCTGGATCATCCTGGCCGAAAGCTCGCTCAGCTTCCTGGGCCTGGGCGTGGCGCCGCCTGCGCCCACCTGGGGCAACATGCTGGCCGGCAGCCGCAGCTACATCGGCCAGGCCGCCTGGCTGGCGATCTTTCCCGGCCTGGCGATCTCGCTGTCGCTGCTGGGCATCAACCTCTTGGGCGACGCGCTGCGCGACCGGCTCGATCCCCGCATGCGGAGGCGCGCATGACATCCCCCGTGCTGCTCGACATCGACCGCCTGACGCTGGCCGCCGGCCCCCATCACAACGTAGTGGCCGACGCCAGCCTGCACGTGGCGCGCGGCGAGATCGTCGGCGTGGTGGGCGAATCCGGCTCGGGCAAGACCCTGCTGGGCCGCGCCATCATGCGCCTGACGCCCGACGCCATCGTGCGCACCGGCGGCGACATCAAGCTGGACGGCACGTCTGTCTATGGCCTGCGCCCGGCGCAGTTGCGCGCCCTGCGCGGCCCCAAGGTGGCCATGGTCTTCCAGGAACCCATGACCTCGCTCACGCCGTCGCTGACCGTGGGCGAGCAACTGGTCGAAGGCCTGCTGCAGCACGCCCCGCGCGAACGCGCCAGCCACCGCGCCCGCATCGAAGCCATGCTGCGCCGCGTCGGCCTGCGCGACATCGACCGCGTGCTGCGGGCCTATCCGCATGAATTCTCGGGCGGCATGCGCCAACGCATCATGATCGCGTCGGCCATGCTGCTGCGTCCCGCGCTGCTCATCGCCGACGAACCCACCACTGCGCTGGACGCCGTGATCCAGTGCGAAGTGATGGAAATGCTGGTCGAGCTGACCCAGGAAAACGGCACCGCCGTGCTGCTGATCAGCCATGACCTGCCGATGGTGGCGCGCTACGCCAGCCGCATGGTAGTGATGCGCCGCGGCGACATCGTCGAAACCGGCGCCACCGCGCAGCTCTTGGCCGCGCCGGCCCACGACTACACCCGCCAACTGCTGGCCACCCTGCCCCAGCGCCGCGCCCCGCGCCCGCTCGCTACCGCGGCGCCGCTGCTGTCCGCGCGCGACCTGACCGTGGACTACGGCGCCCGCAGCACCTGGTTCAGCCGCCAGGCCGGCGTGCGCGTGCTGCACGGCATCAGCCTGGACATCCACCCGGGCGAGGTCGTGGCCGTGGTGGGCGAATCCGGCTCGGGCAAGACCACGCTGGGCTCGGTACTGACCGGCCTGGTGGCGCCCACCGGCGGCACGCTGCGCTACAAGGGCCAGCCGCTGGCCGCGCGCGGCGCGGGCTTTGACGACTACCGCTACCACTGCCAGATGGTGTTCCAGGACCCGTATTCGTCGCTCGACCCGCGCATGACGGTGTCGGCCCTGGTGGCCGAGGCGCTGCGGCTGACGCCGGGCCTGAATGCCACGGACAAGGCCGACCGCGTGGCCGAGACCCTGCAGGACGTCGGCCTGGGCGGCGACTTCGGCGAACGCTACCCGCACGAGCTGTCCGGGGGCCAGCGCCAGCGCGTGGCAATCGCCCGCGCCCTGGTGCGCCGCCCGGCGCTGCTGATCGCCGACGAAGCGGTATCCGCGCTGGACGTGACCGTGCGCGCCCAGGTACTGGACCTGCTGGCCGACCTGCAGCAGCGCTACGGCTTTTCGTGCCTGTTCATCAGCCACGACCTGGGCGTGGTGGAACAGATTGCCGACCGGGTCATCGTCATGCAGACCGGCCGCATCGTCGAACAAGGCACCCGCGACGCCATCTTCGACAGCCCGCGCGAACCCTACACCCGCCAGCTGCTCGGCGCCATTCCGCTGCTCGAACCCACCGCCACGGGCGGTGTGCGCCTGAAGTGGCGTCACGATCGCGGCGGTGGCCAGCCTCGCGATGACGGCCCGGGCCATCCCGCCGGGCAACCGCCGGCGGCCCCCGCTTTCAGCACCGACCGGCCCCAGGAGGCCCATCCATGACCACGCTACCCGCCCGCCGCCAGGGCCACGGCATCAAGCTCAGCTTCTACGACTTCGGCGCCACGCCGTTCTTTGCCTGCCAATACGACCAGCGCTTCAGCTACTGCCTGTACGTGCCGCCCGACTACGACGAGACCGCCGCCAAGGCCTACGACCTGGCCGTCATCGTGCACGGCACCGGCCGCACCGCCACGCAATACCGCGACCTGTTCGCCGATTTCGCCCAGCGCCACGACTGCATCGTCCTGGCGCCGCTGTTCCCGGTGGGCATCATCGAACCCGGCGACCTGGCCAACTACAAGCGCATCCAGTTCCACGACATCCGCTACGACCACGTGCTGCTGGCCATGGTGGACGAAGTCATCGCCAAGTACCGCGTGAACGGCAGCCGCTTCCTGCTGTACGGCTATTCGGGCGGCGGCCAGTTCTGCCAGCGCTTTTTCATGCTGCACCCCGAACGCCTGCAAGCCGTCTCCATCGGCGCGCCCGGCGTGGTGACGCTGCTGCATGCCGACTACGACTGGTGGGTGGGCGTGCGCGACGTGCCCGCGCGCTTCGGCAAGGCCATCGACATCGACGCCATGCGCCAGGTGGCCGTGCAGACCGTGGTCGGCACCGACGACACCCAGACCTGGGAAATCACCATCCCGCGCGACAGCAAGCTCTGGATGCCCGGCGCGGACCTGCAAGGCGACAACCGCATCGAGCGGATCGAGGCGCTGGCGCAAAGCTTCGAACGCCACGGCATCAAGGTCCGGCGCGACACCGTGCCGGGCGTGGCGCATGAGCCGTTCAAGGTCATCGAACCGGTCCAGGCGTTCTTCGAGGACTTTCTGAAGTCCCGCCGCTAAGACCCGCCGCCAAGACCCAAAAACACAAGGGGAACCCCATGACACGCAAACCCGCCCTGGCCCTGCTGCTGTGCGGCCTGCTGGCCGGCCCGGCCCACGCCACCGGCGACGTCGGTACGCTGCGCGTGGCGCTGCACGCCGACATCGCCAGCATCAACCCCGGCGTGAACCGCGACGCCAACGCCGACATGGTGCTGGCCCACGTGGTCGAAGGCCTGGTGGCCTATGGCGAAGACCTGAAGATCAAGCCCGTGCTGGCCGAAAGCTGGCAGGTCAAGGACGATGGCAAGGTCTATGAATTCACCCTGCGCCCCAAGGTGCATTTCCACAACGGTGCCGTGCTGACGGCGGCCGACGTGGCCTGGAACTTCAAGCGCTATCTGGATCCGAAGACCAACTTCCAATGCGTCAACCGCTACAACGGCAAGATCGGCCCCGCCTTGCAGCAGGTCGACGCCGTCGATGGCCAGACCGTGCGGTTCACGTTCGCCTCGCCCGCGCCCAACTTCCTGATGACGCTGGCCACCATCCAGTGCACGCCATGGATACTGCACCCGGATTCAGTCAATGCCGACGGCAGCTTCAAGGCCCCCATCGGCACCGGCCCCTACGCCTTCGCCGGCATGATGACCGGTCGCCAGCTGGACTTGAAGCGCTTTGAGGCCTACGACGCCCTGCCCGGCGCTCGCGATGGCTACGCCGGCAACAAGACCGCCACCATTCCCCTGCTGCGTTTCATGACGGTGCCCGACGCCAGCACCCGCAGCAACGGCCTGCTGTCCGGCGACCTGGACGTGGTCGACGGCATCGAACCGGCCACCATCGCGACCCTGCGCGGCCAGGGCCTGACGGTGCAGGTGCAGCAGACCCCCAGCTGGCTGGTCATGCAGGTGCAAAGCAATGCGCCCGCGCTGCAGGACGTGCGCATGCGCCAGGCCATCGCCCATGCGCTCAGCCTGCCCGACCTGGCCGAGGCCTCGGGCGAAGGCCTGTACAGCGCCAACCCGTCGGTGCTGGTGCCGCAAAGCCCGTACTACGACGCCCGCAGCAAGACCTGGCCAGCCTACGACCCCGCCGCCGCCCGCACCCTGATGGCGCAGGCCGGCTACCAGGGCAAACCCATCACCTTGCTGGTCGCCAACCGCCAGGAACGCGTCCAGGCCGCCACCATCGTGCAGGCCATGCTGGCCGCGTCCGGCATCAACGTCGAACTGAAGGTGCGCGACTGGGCCTCGCAGCTGGACCTGTACGGCCGTGGCCAGTACGAACTGGCCATCTTCGGCTATTCCGCCCGGCTGGACCCGTTGCTGATGTATGAATCGCTGATCGGCGACAAGAAGGTCGAACCGACCCGCCAATGGGACGACCCCAAGGCCTCGGCCCTGCTCAAGCAGGTCGCGATGGAACCCGACCCGAACAAACGCCGCGACCTCTTCAACCAGTTGCACGAACTGATGGCGCAAGACATCCCCATCATCGGCCTGTTCAACCTGCCCGTCGTCACCGCGCTGCGGCCCTCGGTGCAGGGCTACCAGGGCTGGCCGGGCGGCACGCACCGGTTCTGGGGCGTGAGCAAGACGCAGCCGTGATGCCTGCTCGCGCCGCGGCCATGGGCTTGATTCCGACTTTGATTTCGCCTGGATTCTGGCTTTGGATTTGGCGTTGAATTCGGCCGCAACGCTGGCGCCGCCCCGCCATTGACCGGTTTCCATTCATACTGACCCGCATTCCCGCAGCCATGCCCATTCCTGATTCCGAGTATCTCCAGGCCGACGCCACCGCCCTGGCTGCCGCCATCCGCGCCGGCCGCCTGACCCCGGCCGAAGCCGTGGCGCAGGCCTTTGCCGCCATCGACCGCGTCAACCCGCAACTGAACGCCGTCATCCTCACCATGCGCGACGAGGCCGAGGCGCAATTGCGCGAGCTGCCCGCCGACGCCCCGCTGCGCGGCGTGCCCGTGCTGCTCAAGGACGACTGCCCCACCTACGCCGGCACGCCGATGTCGTTCGGCTGCCGCGCCGCCGTGGGCTACAGCCCCTCGCAAGATCATGAGCTGGTGCGGCGCTACAAGGCCGCCGGCCTGGTCATCGTCGGCAAGACCAACCTGCCGGAATTCTCGGCCAACATCCACACCGCGCCCACCCTGCACGGCGCGACGCTCAACCCCTGGGACGCCCGCCGCAGCCCCGGCGGCTCGTCCGGCGGCGCCGCTGCCGCGGTCGCCGCGCGCATGGTGCCGCTGGCCTACGGCAACGATGGCGCCGGGTCCATCCGCATCCCGGCCGCCTGCACCGGCCTGTTCGGCCTGCGTCCGTCGCGCGGCCGCGTGCCTTGCGGCCCCGTGTCCAGCGAAAACTGGGGCGGGCTGGTCAGCCATCACGTCCTGACCCGCTCGGTGCGCGATTCCGCCCTGCTGCTCGACCTGACCGATGCGCCCGAACCGGGCGCGCTGTATGCCGCCCCGGCCAAAGCGGGTGCGTATGCCGACGCCGCCGGCCGCGATCCGCGCGCGCTGCGCATTGGCCTCATCACCCAGCCGGGCCTGGACATGACGCTGGACCCCGCCGTCGCCGCTGCACTGGACGACGCCGCCACGCTATGCCGTCAGCTGGGCCACCGAGTCGAACCCGCCGCCTTCGACTTCGACCAGGCCGCGCTGGCCGACGCCTACCTGCGCATCGTGGCCGCCTACACCGCGCTGGAAGTCGACGCCATCGCCGCCGACACCGGCCGCCCGGCCGATGCCAGCGGCTTCGAGCCCGCCAACCTGGGCCTGGCCGAATACGGCCGCAGCCTGTCCGCGCCCGCCCTGCTGGCCGCCCGCAACACCGCCAACGGCATCGCCCGCAGCCTGGGCCGGCTGATGGCCGACTACGACGTGCTGCTCACGCCGGTCCTGCCCACCTTGCCGCCGCCCGTGACCGCACTGGACGTGCGCGGCGCGGACTGGCGCGGCTTTGCCGACGAATTCATGCGTGGCACCGTCTTCACCCGCCCCGCCAACGCGGCCGGCGTGCCCGCCATGAGCGTGCCCCTGTGCCGCGACGCCAGCGGCCTGCCCATCGGCATCCAGTTCATGGCGTCGTATGGCGACGACACCACGCTGATCGAACTGGCCGGGCAACTGGAACGCGCCCGACCCTGGGCCGACCGGCTGCCGCCGGTGCATGCGTGACAACCTTCTACCTGGATCCCGGCATGACCGGGTTCGCACCCAGGCCCGCAGCCCCCATGCCACACACAATGTTCACGCACGCTTAACAATTCCGTCATTGCGCGTTTCTAAGCTTCCCCCTTTTTCACTTGGGCGGCACAGATGGCGCACGACAAGCAAGACTCGCAGCATTCCTTGACCACGCAGCACGGCGATCATGACATTGCCGAGACAAGCCGCATCCTGCCGGCAGCGACGGACCCGCGCCGCCGCAGCCTGCTCAAGGCCGGCCTGGGCGCCACGCTCATGCCGGTCGGCGGCTCGCTGCTGCTGTCGGCCTGCGGCAGCGACAACGACGACGAAGACACCCCCGCGCCCGGTGCCCCCGCACCGGCGCCCCAGCCGCAACCGCAGCCCCAGAACATCTCCAGCTTCGCCGTTGCCGTGCTGCCCGACACGCAGTTCTATTCGCGCTACGCCACCGACGCCGAAAACCAGCAGTTCATGCGCAAGTACGGCAGCGAGCCCTACAAGGCGCAGACCCAATGGGTGGCCAACAACGCCAAGGCGCTCGGCATTCCCTTCCTGATCCACCTGGGCGACGTGGTCGATCAGCAAAGCAAGCCCGACCAGTGGAAAGTGGCCGATGCGGCCATGAAAATCCTGGAAGACGCCAAGGTGCCGTATTCCATCCTGGCCGGCAACCACGACGTGATCCTGGACCGCGACTACGTCGACGAAAGCAGCCAGACCAGCGCCACCGACGCCCAGCGCACCCTGGCCAACGAGCCCTATCTGCAGACCTTCGGCACTGACCGCGCCAGGAAGCAGGCCACCTTCGGCGGGCGCGACCCCAGCGGCTTTCACGAATGGCACGTCTTCGAAGCCGAGGGCCAGAAATTCATGGTGCTGTCCCTGTCGTGGCGCATCTCCAATGCCGCCCGGGACTGGGCCAACCAGGTCATCCGCGCCAACCCGACGCTGCCGGTCATCCTGGTCAACCACCAGCTGCTGAACATCGACAAAGACGGCACCAGCCCCCTGGAAGTGCCCTACGGCCTGATGCTGTGGGACAAGCTCATCCGCGACAACGACCAGATCTTCATGACGTTGAACGGCCATTATCACGGCGCGGCGCTGCTGACCAAGACCAACGCCTTCGGCAATCCCGTCCACGAAATGGTCGTCGATTACCAGATGGCCTACCAGGGCGGCAACGGCCTGATGCGCCTGTACGAATTCGACCTGACCAACAACGAAATCCGCGTGCTGTCGTTCTCGCCCTGGGTGCCGCAGAAACCCAAGAACACCCTCAACGCCTTCGACCAGGCGGTGCTGACCGGCGCCAACGAGGCATTCACCATCAAGATGGATTTCGCCAAGCGCTTTGCCGGCTTCAACAAGGACTTCAAGGCCGGCACGCCCAGCCACACCGCCCTGATCGACCAGGCCCGCGCGCTGATCCTGGCCAACTACACCGAGCCGCCCGCCACCCTGCAAAAGCCCGCCGCCGACAGCGACGACTACCCGCAGGTGCCCGGCACGCTGGCCCACTGGCGCTTCTTCGGCGGCACCGACGGCCAGCCCGTGCCCGTGGGCACCGTCGTCGCCGACCGCACCGGCCTGAACCCCGTGCGCCGCGCCGCCCTGAACATCGACGGCGTGGCCGGCGCCCAGCTGGGCGACCTGGTCTGGTCCAACGACCACCATTACCTGTCCGCCGCCCCGGGCTCGGTGCGCTTCTTGAACACCGACAAGAACACCGCCCGCATGAGCTACTTCACCACCGATACGGCCGCGGCCATCAATGCCGAAACCGTGCCCAACGGCTACACCGTCGAAGCCTTCATCAAGATCGACCGCGACTGGACCTCGGGCAAGAACGCGTGGATGAACATCATGACCCGCGACGGCAAGCGCGGCGACCTGCCCGGCTACAGCGGCGGCGACGGCGAATCCCCGCCGCTGCTGTTCGCCGTGTCCAGCCTGCGTGAAATCCAGTGGGAAGTCGTGCCCGACCGCACCGGCACCCGCGACGCCAAGACCAACTGGTCCGGTGAAATCATCGCCGACAAGTGGCTGCACATTGCCGTCGTCAACGACAACACCACCCACGAAACCATCCTGTACGTCGAAGGCGCCCCGGTGCTGCGCAACGCGTCCGACGCCCCGGGCCTGGCGACCCTGGCGGCCAACATGCCGTGGGTGGTGGGTGCGGGCTCGTGGGACGGCAGCCGCGCGGACGGCTTCTTTGGCAGCATCGGCGAGGTCCGGATCGTGAACCAGGCGTTGCAGCCGTCGCAGTGGTTGACGGCGCGACGCAGCTAAAACGAGCGCGCCGGCCTTGCAGGCACAAGGCCGGCGCTGATTTTCAGAATCTTCCAATTCTCGGCGGCAAGGCAGGGGCAGAAAATGCCGCATGCCTTCTTGCCCGCCCATCCGCCAATCCCCCATTCCAGAACACGCTGCAGCCGCTGCCGCTCAGGCCGCGGCTGCCTTGCGCCTGCACTGCCCCCCTCAACTCTGACCGCGATCCATCTTGCTCTGAACTGTAAACAGCCCAACCTCTATGAACCAGCCCAAATATTTAGACGATCAGATCGACTTTCTTGTGTCGGAAGGCAACGACCGATTGGACGAAGAAGATATTGAAGGGGCCATCGCCAAATGGACGCAAGCGCTGACGCTGCTGCCCGAACCCAAAGCCGATTGGGAAGCCTTCATCTGGCTGTCTACGTCCCTGGGCGATGCGCACTATCGACGCAAGCGATACGGCCTGGCGCGACACCATTTCCTGGATGCGCTCAACGCGCCCGGCGGGATCGACAACCCCTTTATCCACTACCGTCTCGGGCAGTGCCAGCTGAAACTGGGCGAAAGGGCCAAAGCGATGGAAGAACTGCTGAAAGCGTACATGCTCGATGGCGAAGACATCTTCACGATGGAAGATGACGGCATGACGTGGTTGCAGCGCTTGCGGGACGGCAGGCTGGTTGACTGAACGGGGCAGGTTTGGTTGCGCGCGTCTTGCGGGGTGCGCCAGCCAAGTGTCGACCTCTCCCTCCCAGTCTCACGCCCCGGCGCTATCCACGATCGCGTTCCGAAACTCCGTCATCAACGGCGACCACGTCGTCGCATGGCGGGTAATCAGCGCAATACGCCGTTGCAGCGGCTTGCCCAGCGCCACCGGCAGCACCACGATGCCGCGCTGATCCGCCAGCGCACTCTGCGGCACGATGGCCAACAAGCTTGACTGCGCCAGCAGCGCCAACGTGCCCTTGGAAAAATGCTCGACCTCCAGCGCGGCTGCCGGCAAGGGCACGCCGGCCTCGGCATAGTGCGCGTCCAGCGCCTGGCGGGCGATGGCGGTGGGTTTGGGCAGGATCCAGCGCTGCCCTTGCAAGTCGTGCAGCGCCAATTTGCGGCGTGCGGCCAGCGGGTGCTCGCGGCTGGCGACCACGCACAGCCGGTCGTCCAGAATGGGCTCCTGATGCAGCGTCGCGGGTACGTCCGCATAAATCGGCGTGACCGCCAGGTCCAGCTTGCCGCTGGCGACCTGCTCGTTCAGGTCGTCTGACAGGCCTTGCGTCAACTGGATGCGCAGGGCCGGCCGGCGCGGCAGCAGCCGTGCCAGCGCGGGCATCACGATGCTGTCCACGGTGGCCCCCGTTGCTCCCACCCGCAGCAAGCCCGCTTCCCCGACGCGCAGTTCCATCGCATGCCTGACCGCGTCCTGGTACTGCACCCAGAGCTTTTTCGCATGTTCCAGAAACACCAGCCCCGCCGACGTCAGGCGCAGGCCGCGTCCGCTGCGGTCCAGCAGCGCCAGCCCCGTGTCCGCTTCCAGCCGCTGCAAGGACTTCGACAGCGCCGGCTGGCTGACATCGCAGGCCGCCGCGGCGCGAGCCAGGTTGCCGTGCTCGACGGCGGCCAGGAAGTACTCGATGTCGCGCAGGGAAAGATTCATGAATATTTTTCATATCAAGACATAGCTTCAGGAATATTACGCCGCCCACACGCTCCTAGAATCCCCGGCATAACCCTGAAAGACCGACAATGAGGCGCGACGCATGAATAGCAAGCCCAATATCGTTTTGATCGTGGCCGACAACCTGGGATGGGGAGAACTGGGCTGTTACGGCGGCGGCGCGTTGCGCGGTGCGCCCACCCCCAACATCGACCGCCTGGCCGCCGAAGGGCTGCTGCTGCAGAACTTCAATGTGGAAAGCGACTGCGTGCCCACGCGTTCGGCCCTGATGAGCGGCCGCCACCCGATCCGCACCGGCTGTCTGCAATCCGTGCCACCGGGCCTGCCCCAGGGGCTGACGCGCGACGAGATCACGCTGGCGCAGCAGTTGTCGGGCCAAGGCTACGCCACGGCGCACTATGGCAAATGGCATCTGGGCGACATCCCCGGCCGCTATCCGTCCGACCGCGGATTTGACGAGTGGTATGGCATTCCGCGCACCACCGACGAAAGCCAGTTCACCTCGTCGATCGGCTTTGACCCCACGGTGGCCGACATTCCCCACATCATGCAGGGCCAGGCGGGCGCGCCATCGGAAAACGTCAAGGTCTACGACCTGGATAGTCGCCGCGGCATCGACGCCGAACTGGTGGACCGGTCCGTCCAGTTCATGAACCGGCACGCGCAGGCCAAACGGCCGTTTTTCCTGTACCTGCCCCTGGTGCACCTGCACTTTCCCACGCTGCCGCACCCCGACTTCGCCGGGCGCACCGGCGCCGGCGACTTTGCCGATTCGATGGTGGAAATGGACCACCGCGTGGGGCAGATCGTGCAAGCGGTGGACGACCTGAACCTGCGCGAAAACACCGTCTTCATCTTCTGCAGCGACAACGGCCCGGAATTCCGCAAGCCCTATCGCGGCACGGCCGGGCCCTGGACGGGCACGTATCACACCGCCATGGAAGGCAGCCTGCGCGTGCCGTTCATCCTGCGCTGGCCCGGCAAGGTGCAGCCGGGGCGGGTGTCCAACGAGATCGTCCACGTGACCGATCTGTACACCACGCTGTCGCACATCGGCGGCGCGGCGGTTCCGCAGGATCGGCCGATCGACGGGATCGACCAGACGGATTTCTTCACGGGTGCCAGCCCGGCTTCGCTGCGCGAGGGCTTTCTGTTCTATATCAAGAACGAGCTGCGCGCGGTCAAATGGCGCGACTGGAAGCTGCATTTCTACTGGGAGCCCGAGGTCAACGAGGGCAAGGGCAAGCTGGAATCCCCGTATCTGTTCAACCTGAAGCAGGATCCCAAGGAAGAAAGCGACATCCTCGTCTACAACACCTGGGTGCTCGGGCCTGTCCTGAAAATGGTGCAGGCGTTCAACCAGTCATGCGTGGCGCATCCGAATACGCCGCCCGGCAGGCCGGATGCCCGCTGACGCTGCTCCCGTACGACAGACCACATAAAAACAAGGGGAAGAACATGAGAGTCACGATCCGATGCGGTGCGGTGCTGCTCAGCGCCGCCCTGCCCTTCGCTGCCGGCGCGGCGGACGCCAAGCAGGATTGGCCCGCCAGGCAGATCACCTGGGTGATCGGTTTCGTGCCGGGCGGCACCGCGGACGTGTTGACCCGCATCGCGGCGCAGGAACTGGCCCGGCGAACCGGCCTGAACGTCGTCGTGGAAAACCGTCCCGGCGCGTCGGGCGCCATCGCCCTGCAACTGGTAGCGCGCAGCAAGGCCGGCGACGGCTACCTGCTGACCGTGCCGGGCCCCTTGGTCTACCCGACGCCCCAGCCCCGAATCGGCCGCGAGCTGGCCCCGGTCATGCTGATGGCCCAGGGGCCCATGGTTATCGTCGGCCCCGCCGCGACGGCGCGGCCGACCCTGCAAAGCGTGCTGGCCGACGCCCGGCAACGGCCCGAGGCCTGGAGCTACGGCAGTTCCGGCAACGGCACGTCGCAGAACCTGGCCGGAGAACTGCTGAACCAGTACGCCGGCACCCGCATCGTGCACGTGCCCTACAAGGGCGGCGGCCAGGCGGTGGCAGACGTGACGGGCGGGCAGATCCCGCTGGCGATCCTGGGCTCGGCCCCGGTGATGCCGCAGGTCAAGGCGGGCGTGCTGAAGGCCTATGCGGTGACGACGCCCTATCGCCTGGACAGCTTGCCGGACGTGCCGACGGTGGCGGAATCCGGCTTCAAGGGCTTTGCGGCCAGCCAGTGGTTTTCGGTCGCGGCCAGCAAGGCGATCGGGGCCGAATCGCTGGACCAGATCAACGCGGCGCTGCGCGCGGCCGTGGCGACACCCGCGTTCAAGGCGGCCCTGGACAACGCCGGGATGGTGGCCGGCGGCGGCTCGCGCGACGACCTGCTGACGTTCATCGAGGCCGACGATGCCAAATGGAAGGCATTGATCGATAGCGGGGCCGTGAAGCTGGCGAATTAAGGCCCGGGCCACTGGAACCGGTTATTTGAAAATGCCGCACAAATAAAGAACAAAAGCATCGTTTGGCGTTGCCCGCGCCTCCCGTAAGGTGTGCCGACAGCCAGGGGATTTCCTCTGGCGCCCTGCACCTACCCTACGGAGCGCGCCAGCATGAACCAGCCTTTGAAGCCCAGCCAAGCGTCACGGTCCGCCGCCGTCAAGGCGACCCTGGATTACCCGGTGATCGACACCGACGTGCACGTCAACGACTATGCGCCGGTGCTGGAAGACTATGTACAGCACTACGGCGGCGGCAAGCTGGTCGACGCGCTGCGCAAGGCGCTGGGTTCGCGCTTTGCCACCAAGAGCGGCGGCAAGGACTGGTACCAGCAGACCCCGGCCGAACGCCAGCACAACCGCACGCTGCGTTCGCCCTGGTGGGCGCGCGTCACGCGCAACACGCTGGACCTGGCCACCTACACGCTGCCCGAGCTGCTGAACGAACGGCTGGCCGAGCAAGGCGCCGACTATTCGGTGCTGTTTCCCAATGACGTGCTGGCGCCGCTCGCCGCAGGCAACGAGTTCCGCCAGCCGCTGCACCGCGCCATCAACCATTTCCACGCCGACCAGTACCGCAAGTACAGCGACCGCCTGACGCCGGTGGCGGGCATCCCCCTGAACACCCCGCAGGAAGGCATCGAAGAACTGGAATTCGCGGTCAAGACGCTGGGGCTGAAGGTCATCAACATTGCCGGCGGCGTGAAGCGCCCGATCAAGGCGGTGGCCGACAAGTACCCGGCCGCCGACCACCCTGACGTCGCCAAACACGCCAGCTACATCGACTTCTACGGCATCGACAGCGAATACGACTATGACCCGTTCTGGGCCAAGGTGGTCGAGCTGGGTGTGCCCGTCACGACGCACTACGGCAGCCAGGGCTGGACCGGGCGCCATTCGATCAGCAACTACATGTTCAACCACATCGGCCACTTTGCCGATGGCTCGCAGGCCTTTGCCAAGGCGCTGTTCTTTGGCGGGGTGACGCGGCGTTTTCCGAACCTGCGGGTGGCGCTGCTGGAAGGCGGCGCGGACTGGGGCTCGCACGTCTACACCCACCTGGTGGACCGCTGGGAAAAGCGCAACCGCCACGCGGTGCAGAACTACAACCCGGCCAACGCCGACGTGGCGCTGCTGCACGAGCTGTTCCAGCGCTACGGCGCCGATTTCATCAAGGGGCGCGACATCGACCCGCAGCAATTGCTGCGCGACAGCCTGGGCATTTCCGCCCTGCCCCACAGCCGCGACCCGCACCCCGACGAACTGGACGACTTTGCCGCCGCCGGCATCGAGTCGGCCGAAGACATCCGCACCCGCTGGGTCGACAGCTTCTATTTCGGCTCGGAAGCCGATGACCGCACGGTGGCCGCCGCCTTCAACGACAAGGTCAACCCGCTGGGCGTGAAGATCAACGCCATCTGGTCGTCCGACATCGGCCACTGGGACGTGCCCGACCTGACCGAACCCCTGGCCGAAAGCTGGGACCTGGTGGAACAAGGCGTCATCAGCGCGCAGGACTTCAAGGCGCTGGTGTTCGGCAACCCCTACCGCTTCTACACCCAGGCCAACCCCGAATTCTTCCGCGGCACCGCCATCGAACGCAAGCTGGCCAGCCCTGTCGCCCGCGCCGCCTGACCCATCTTCCCGACAAGAGCCTCTACCCATGAAGTCATTGATTCGCTTGAAATTGTTCCGCCTGGTTCAGGGTCTGACCCAGGATCTGCCCCGGGCCCTGCCCCCGAGCCTGGCGGCGCTGGGCCTGGCTGCCAGCGCCTTGTTCGGCGGCAGCGCGCAAGCCGCCGATGTCATCCGCGTGGGCGTGGCCACCGCGGGCGGCGGCGATCCTATCACCTGGGGCGGCTCGCCCGGCGGCGTGGTGCGCGTGAACCAATGGCTGGAACAGGCCTTTGCCGCCGACGGCGTCAAGGTCGAATGGCTGTTCTTCAAGGGCGCCGGCCCCGCCGTCAACGAAGCCTTGTCCAACAAGCAGATCGACTTTGCCTACCAGGGCGACCTGCCCCAGGTGGTGGGCCGCGCCAATGGCCTGAAGACCAAGCTGCTGCTGGTCAGCGGCGCGCGCAACAACCTGTACCTGGTGGCGCCGCCCAACTCGCCGCTCAAGTCCATCGAAGACCTGAAGGACCGCAAGGTATCGATCTTTCGCGGCACCAACGGCCATCTGGTGGCGATCAACGTGCTGGCGGCCCACGGCCTGGCCGAACGCGACATCAAAGGCGTGAACCTGGACGCCGGCAGCGCCCAGGCCGCACTGGTGTCCAACGGCGTGGACGCGGCCTTTGGCGGCTACGAATGGTTCAAGGTGCGCGACCAGGGGCTGGCCAAGGTCATCTACAGCACCCAGGGGCAGGACCCGGCCTATACCCGCCAGGCGTCGTTGCTGGTGCGCGAGGACTTCGAACGCGAGAACCCGGCGCAGGTGCAGAAGCTGGTCGATGTATTCGTGCGCGCGGCCCGGTGGTCGTCGGATGAAAAGAACCGCGACGCGCTCTTCAAGATCTGGGAAAAGAGCGGCGTGCCCTATGCGTCCTGGGCGGCCGAGTTCGACAAGCAGGACCTGGCGTCCCGGAATTCGCCGTTGATCGATGACTTCATCATCGCGCGCTACAAGGCGGTGGTGGCGGATGCGGTGAAGCTCAAGCTGATCCGCCGCGAGGTCTCGCTGGATGGCTGGTTCGATCCGCGATACTTGCAGAACGCGTTGAAGGCGCAGGGGCTGGAGAAGTACTGGACGGCGTTCGATGCCAGCGGCAAGCCTGCGGCGGGCAATGCGGCCGCGGCAACGCCCGTCGACGCCAAACCCGTTGCCGCCGCCACGGTCGCAGGCGCCAGCCAGGCCGCCGCGCGCTGACCCGGGCCGCCGCCATGTCCTCCTCCACTCTCTCCGGCGCCACGCCGCCGGGCGCCGTCACCTGGCCGGCCTGGGCTCGCCAGGCCGCCTGGACCGCCGCGCCCTGGCTGCTGCCCCTGACCCTGATCGTGTTGTGGCAGACCGGCGCCAGCCAGGGCTGGATCTCGCCGCAGGTGCTGCCCCCGCCCGCCTACGTCTGGGACACCCTGCGCGACCTCGCCACCAGCGGCGACCTGTGGCTGAACACCCGGGCCAGCCTGCAACGCGTGCTGGTGGGCTTTGCCCTGGGCAGCCTGCTTGGCTTGCTGCTGGGCACGGCCATGGGCCTGTCGCGCCGGCTGGAAGCCTACGTGCTGCCCACCTTCAATGCGCTGGTGCAGATTCCCGTGCTGGCCTGGCTGCCCTTCGTGCTGCTGATCGTCGGCATCGGCGAACCCCTGAAATACATCCTGATCGCCAAGGCCGCGCTGGTACCCGTCACGCTGAACACGCTGCAAGGCTTTCGCCAGGCCAGCCCGGCGCTGCGCGAAGTGGGCAGCGTCTACGGCTACAGCCGCCGCCAGGAAGTGCTGGAAATCGTGCTGCCGCTGGCCCTGCCGACCCTGTTCACCGGCCTGCGCCTGGGCTTCACCAAGGCCTGGCTCTCGTTGGTGGTGGTGGAACTGGTGGCGTCCAGCGAAGGCCTGGGCTATCTGATCGTCTACGGCCGCCAGCTGTTCCAGCTGGACCTAGTGATGGCCGCGGTGATCGTGGTCGGCGCCATCGGCTACGCCATCGACCGCCTCCTGGACTGGGCCGAGACGCGCCTGATCCACGGCCGCCGCGCGGCGCGCCTTGTCCCCACGCAGGCCCGTCCATGAGCGCATCCCTGTCCCCCGCGCGGTCCCGCGACGCCGCCGAACTGGCCGTGTCCCAACCCCTGGCCGTGCGCGGCGCCGGCCGCTGGCGCGGGTTGGTGCTGCCGGTGGCCGCCATCGTGCTGTGGTGGCTGGCGGCGCGCGCCGACCTGGTCAATTCCGCGCTGCTCGTGTCGCCCGAGAAAGTGCTGGCCACCGCCGTCGACCAGATCCTGGGCGGCAAGTTGTGGCGGGCGCTGGGCGCCAGCCTGGGCCGCGAACTCACCGGCTTTGCCATCGGCACCGTCTCCGGCCTGGTGCTGGGCGTGCTGTTGGGGCTGTCCCCGGCGTTCAACCGGCTGGTCGGCCCCAGCTTCAACACCTTCAAGCAGATCTCGCTGTTTGCCTGGATCCCGCTGATCTCGGTGTGGTTCGGCCTGGGCGACACCGCCAAGGTGGTGTTCCTGTCGCTGGCCGCCCTGGTGCCCGTGGTGGTCAACACGTGCGACGGCGTGCGCAACGCGCCGGCCAAGCTGCTGGAAGTGGCGCGCGTCTACCAGTACAGCCGCTGGCAGACCTTCACCCAGGTCGTGCTGCCGGCGGCCGCGCCCGCCATCTTCACGGGCGTCTACCTGGCGCTGATCTATTCCTGGCTGGCCACCATCGGCGCCGAATACCTGCTGGTGGCGGGCGTGGGCATCGGCAACCTGCTGATCGAAGGCAGCGAACACTTCCAGATGGACCTGGTGATCTTCGGCATGTTCGTCGTCGGCCTGGTGGGCTGGCTGATGAACGCCCTGGCCCGCCTGGCCGAACGCCGGCTTGCGCGCTTGCGCGGCCAGGACCAATAACCCGCGGGAAACCTCAAGCATGGCTCAAGACAATTCGCTGGACCTGGAACTGCAATCCGTCGGCAAGCGCTACCCCAGCGCCCAGGCCGAAGGCGGCGTGCTGCAAGTGCTGACAGGCGTGGACCTGGCCATCCCGGCCGGGCAATTCGTATCCATCGTCGGCGCCAGCGGCTGCGGCAAATCCACGCTGCTGCGCCTGATCCTGGGGCTGGACGACAGCTATGAAGGCGCCATCACCCTGGGCGGCCAGCCGGTACGCGGCACCAGCCCCGAACGCGGCATCGTGTTCCAGGACCACCGCCTGTTCCCGTGGTTGAACGTGGCGCAGAACATCGGCGTGGGCCTGCGCAACGCCAACCTGCCGGCGTCGGAAAAGCGCGACCGGGTGGCCGAGCACATCGCCCTGGTGGGGCTGGAAGGCTTCGAACAATCGTATCCGCACCAGATCTCGGGCGGCATGGCGCAGCGCGTGGCGATCGCCCGCGGCCTGGTCAACCGGCCGCGCGTGCTGCTGCTGGACGAACCGTTCGGCGCGCTGGACGCCCTGACCCGCGCCCGCCTGCAGACCGAACTGCAACGCATCTGGCAGAAAGAACGCATCACCATGATCCTGGTGACCCACGACGTGGAAGAAGCCGTCTACCTGGGCGACCGGGTGGTGATCATGCAGCCGCGCCCGGGCCGCATCCGCCGCATCGTCGACGTGCCGCTGGCGCATGCCCGCAACCGTAGCGACCCGCGCTTCATCCGGCTGCGCGACGACGTGCTGTCCGACTTCCTGGAACCCGATGGCGCGCCCGCCGACGACAGCCCGCCGCTGGGCGTGGACGCCAATGCCGGGGTGCCGGCGCTGCCGTCCCTGGCGTCGCTGCGCATGGCCTGGTAGCGCAGGCAGCACGCAAGACGCCTGTCAATGGCGTACCGACTGCCAGCCCTTGCCGGCGTTGCCATCGCGATATCGACCGCGCGATCCCTGGACACGGCGTCCACGGATCGCCATGCCGCTTTCATTCCCTTCCGCATTCCCATTTTTGGAGTTCGCCCCATGTCCCGCTCTCCTCGCCAGATCAAGCTAGGCGCCTTCCTGATGCAGACCGGCCACCACATCGCCGCCTGGCGCCACCCCGACGCCCAGGCCGATGCGCCCATCAACTTTCGCCATTACGCCGACCTGGCCCGCCGCGCCGAGGCCGCCAAGTTCGACGCCGTATTCCTGGCGGACTCGGTGGGCGTGCGCAATACCGACCTGCCGTCGCTGTCGCGCACCGCCCGCAGCGACCACTTCGAGCCGCTGACGCTGCTGTCGGCCCTGGCCGCCGTCACCGAGAGAATCGGCCTGATCGCCACCGTGTCCACCACCTACAACGAGCCTTACCACGTGGCGCGCAAGTTCGCCTCGCTGGACCACATCAGCGGCGGGCGGTCGGGCTGGAACCTGGTCACCTCCAGCGGCCAGGGCGAGGCGCAGAACTTCAACCTGGACGAACACGTGGAACACGCGCGCCGCTACGCCCGCGCCGCCGAGTTCCACGACGTGGTGCTGGGCCTGTGGGACAGCTGGGAAGACGACGCCTTTCTGCGCGACAAGGCCAGCGGCCGGTATTTCGACCCCGCCAAGCTGCATCCGCTGAACCACCGCGGCGAGCATTTCTCGGTGCGCGGGCCGCTGAACGTCTCGCGCTCGCCGCAGGGGCGCCCGGTGGTGGTGCAGGCCGGCGCATCCCCCGCCGGCCGCGACCTGGCCGCCCGCACCGCCGAAGTGATCTTCGTGGCCCACCAGACCTTCGACGAGGCCCAGGCCTTCTACCGCGACATCAAGGGCCGCGCCGCCGCCTACGGCCGCGACCCGGACGCCATCAAGATCATGCCCGGCATCTTCCCGGTCGTCGGCCGCACCCAGGCCGAGGCCGAGGAAAAATTCGCACGCCTGCAGGATCTGATCCACCCGGTGGTGGGGGTGCAACTGCTGTCCAACATGATCGGCGGCTTCGACCTGTCGCGCTACCCGGTGGACGGCCCGCTGCCCGAGATCCCCGAAACCAACGGCGGCAAGAGCCGCCAGCAACTGCTCGTCGACCTGGCCCGCCGCGACGGCCTGACGATCCGCCAGTTGTACCTGCGCATTGCTGGCGCGCGCGGCCACCAGCAGGTCGTGGGCACGCCCACCAGCGTGGCCGACCAGTTGCAGCAGTGGTTCGAAGAGGAAGGCGCCGACGGCTTCAACATCATGTCGCCCTGGCTGCCGGGCGGGCTGGATGATTTCATCGAGCTGGCCCTGCCCGAGTTGCGGCGGCGCGGGCTTTTTCGGACGGAATACGAAGGCAGCACGCTGCGCCAGCACCTGGGACTGGCGCGGCCGGCCCATCGGGTGACATCCGGGCCGCCCGCGAGCGCGGCCGGCCAGACGCCTGCCCCCCAAGCCGCGCTAGCGTGATTCGTCCTACATTTGCCTCGCCCCCGGCCTGCGCCGGAATTTTAAGAATTATCTAATTTTCGACGGTCTTGCCGAAGCTGACGATGGAACACCTTCCAACCTAACCGCCCGGGCCGGATACGCCCCACCCGCTTGTTGCGCCAGCCGCTGGTTCCGGCAAACGTCAAGCAGGGTGGAGGACGCTTCCTGGTCTTGGGCCAAGGACGTTTCCATGCGCTTCGCGTTGCCTCCCGTCGCTGCCAAATGGCTCGCCGTTTCCTTGCCCGCCCTGTCCTCCCCCGTCTGGGCCGCGGACGTCATCGCCCCTGACAACACCGTGCACGGCCAGATCGTCATCAATGACCCCGCGGGTCAAGGCCGTTTCCACATGGGCGCCTCAAGCGAAGTCCGCTACGACGGCCCCGGCGCCGCCATCGAGGTCTCTGGCGCCGGCAATCGCTTTGAATCGGTCCCCAGCTTCACGGTTCAAGCCACCAGCCCCACCGACTACACGCAGGGCATCCGCGCCACCGCGGGCGGCGTCGCATCGTTCTCCCAAGGGGTCTTCAATACGCAGGGGCATGCGCTGGAGGCCGGCGGAGCGAACAGCCTGATTGAATCGACCGGAGCCAACAGCCAGTTCACGACCTGGGGCGATGGCGCCTACGAGGCCCATGCCGCCTATGCCCACGATGGCGGCCGGATCACCGCCGTCAACAGCACGATCGTTGCCAATGGGGTCGGGAGCATCGCCGTCCGGGCCTCGGACGCGAACTCCTCCATTGTCCTGCACGACACCAGCGTCCTGTCCCTGCATGGCGAGGCGATAAGTGTCGCTACGCAAGCCAGCGTCACCATGGTGAACGGCGCCCTTCGCACGACGGGCCGCGGCGGCTCCGCCGTCAGGGCCTACGACCCGGGCACCACATTCTCTGCCACCAACACAACCATCGATACCGCGGGTGTCTACGCCTACGGCGTGCTGGTCTCCAATGGCGCCAGCGTCACCCTGGATCGCGTCCGACTCGATACCACGGGTGCACGATCCTCCAGCATCTGGAGCTACCACCTCGATCCCACGCAACACACCACCGTCACGATCAGCAACGGCAGCCGGATCAATACCCAGGACGGCTACGGCTTCAACGCCAGCGGCGGCAGCCATACCTTCCTGGTGTCGGACTCCACCCTCACCTCCCGCATTGAAGGCGATCTCGCCATCGGTGAATTGCTGCACACGGATTTCGTGACCAGCACCGTGGGCGGCGTCAGCACCATTACCAACAGCCAGCAGATCACGCTGGACGCGACCCGCTCGGTGCTGACCGGCGATGTCGTCGCCGCCGACGGCACCGTCGACGTCTCGCTCAAGCAAGGCACCGTGCTGACGGGCGCCCTGAAGCAACGCGCCACGGGCCACATCAATGCCCTGACCCTGGACGCCGACAGCACCTGGAACGTGCGCGGGGATTCGTCCCTGGGCACGCTCGTCAACGCCGGCACCGTCGCCTTCGTGCCCCCGGCAAGCAGCACCGACTTCAAGACCCTGACCGTCCAGAACTACCAGGGCGGCGGCACCCTGGTGCTCAACACCCGCCTGGGCGATGACACCTCGGCCACCGACAAGCTGGTCATCGATGGCGGTTCGGCCACGGGCAACACGGCCCTGCGCGTCATCAACGCCGACGGCGCGGGCGGGCAAACCGTCACCGGCATTCGCCTGGTCGAAACACTCAACGGCGGCACCACGGCCGCGGACGCCTTCCACCTGGATGCGGCCTCGTCCGGCTTTCGCGCCAGTGCTGGCACTTTGGCAGTCAACGGCTATGAATACAGCCTGGTGCGCGGCGGCCATGGTGGCGTCGCGACCGATTGGTACCTCACGTCGTCCACGGCATTGGCCCCTGACCTGACAGACGCCCCGGCCACGGCCGGGCAAGCGCTGTGGCCGCAGCGGCCCGCCGCGCGCAACGTCTCGCCTGAAAGCGGCGCCTATCTCGGCAATCGCCTGGCCAGCGCACGGTTCTTCTCCCACAGCCTGCGCGATCGCGTGGCCGCGCCGGGTTATGGCGGGGCTGCCGCCTATGCAGCGACCGGCACCGGCGGCGACGGTGGCGACGCCTCCGCAGACACCCGCGCCCTCGACAACGCCGGGCGCGGTCTGTGGACCCGTGTCGAAGGGCGACAAGACAGCGGGCTGCGCATGGCCCAAGGCCGCGTCAACATGGACACCGACAGCACCATCCTGCAACTGGGCGGCGACCTGATCAAGGCTCCGCTTTCCCAGGGCGGCGCAGTCTATGCCGGCCTGATGGGTGGTTACGGTGACGCCCGCACCACGTCCAACTCGACCTTGCGGCGGCCCGATGGCGCCACGGCGCAGGTGCGCGCCCGCGGCAAGGTGTCCGGCTATTCGGTCGGCCTGTATGGCACCGTGTACCAGAACGACGCCACCCGCATGGGCGCCTACGCCGACACCTGGCTGCAATTCGGCCGCTATGCCAACCAGATCAACAGCGAACTCGGGTCCGCACGCTACCACTCCACCGTCTGGAGCGCCGCGGTCGAGGCCGGCTACGCCGTCAAGCCCTTCGCCGACGGCTCCACGCTAGGCCCGGTCGTCGTCGAACCGCACGCCCAGCTGATCTACAGCCGCTACGACGCCCAGGACGCCACCCTGCAAGGCACCCGTCTGCGCAGCGGCAGCGACAACGCCTGGAACTCGCGCATCGGCGTGCGCCTGTATCCGCAAGTCGCCCCCAACGCGCCCGCGGTGCGCCCCTTCCTGGAAGCCAACTGGCTGCATAGCTTTGGCGACCCGTCGGTCAACATGGGCCCCAACACCCTGGACGCCGCCCTGTCGCGAAACAGCCTGGAACTGAAGCTGGGCGCGGAAGGCCAGGTCAGCCGCGCGGTTCAGGTGGCGGGGCATGTCTTCGGCCAGGCCGGCAACAACAACCAGCGCGGCTACGGTGGCATGGTGAATCTGGGCTATCGCTGGTAGCCGCCAGCCCGCCTATGTCACAAGGGAGGCGCGCCCTGCGCGGGCGGCCTCCCATTTTTTTGGCGGACCGAACCGGCCTGACTTGGCAGAAGGCACGGCCAGAACGATCCTCACAACCTCGGTCAGGGTTCACGATAAGTGCAATAAGAACGTTTCTCATTATAATGTGCGACTGTTTTTCATTGCCCTCTCTTGCCCCGCATGACCGCCATGATGCTTGCCGAGACCGTCGTCGCCCACTACCGCGAACTGGTCGACTTCCTGTCGCGCCGCACCGGCTCGCGGGATGCCGCGCAAGATTGCGCCCAGGAAACCTGGATCAAGCTGGCCCGGGCGCGCACGCTCAAGGCCCCGGTCGACAACCTGCGCGCGTACGTCTTCCAGGTGGCGGCCAACCTGGCCATCGACTTGCAACGGCGCGACACGGCCGAACAGCGCAAGCAGGCGGTCTACGCGCAGTCCCAGGTCGCCGGCCAAGCCGCCCCGGACACGCTGGACGTGGCCGCCATGCGCCAGACCATTGCCCGCCTCGAAGCCGCCATCCTGCGCCAGCCGGTGCGAACCCGGCAGATTTTCCTGATGCACAAGATCGACGGCGACAGCTACGGCGACATCGCCCAGGCGCTGGCCGTCAGCGTCAAGACCGTCGAAAAGCACATGACCCGGGTGCTGCTGGCCTGCCGCCTGGCCATGGCGGACGGCTGACATGGACGCCGTGGAACAAGACGCCGCCCGCTGGGTGGTCCGCCGCAACGGCGCCGCGCCCGACGCCCTGCCCGATACCCGCTTCGCTCGGTGGTATGGCGCCAGCGAAGCGCACGCCCGCTGCTACGACAGCGTGGCCGCGCTGTGGCGCCAGATGAACCAGGTGAACGGCGACGCCCTGCGCCAGGACCTGGCCCGCGACCTGCAACGCCGCAAGCGCCGCGGCAAGATCGCCGCCGCCGTGACCTGTAGCCTGGCGTTCTGCGGCCTCTTCCTATGGCAAAGCGGCGCCTGGTGGCGCTGGCAGGCCGACGCCGTCACCGCCGCGGGCGAAATCCGCGAAGTGGTGCTGGCCGACGGCAGCCGGGTGCTGCTGGACGCCCAATCTGCGATCCGCAGTGACCTGTCGGGCACCGAACGCCGCGTGACCCTGCTGCGCGGCCGGGCGCTGTTCACCGTGGCCCGCGACCCGCAGCGGCCCTTCGTGGTGGTCACGCCCGAAGCCCGCGCGACGGCGCTGGGTACGCGCTACGAGGTCAGCCGCCTGCAGCCCGACACCACCGATGTATCGGTGCTGGAAAGCCAAGTGCGGGTCGATTGCGCCGTCTGCGCGCCCGGCACCGTCGCCCAGGTGCTGTCGCCCGACCAGCACGCCGGCGTCAAGGCCAGCGGCATCACCGTCACCCCGGTGGATGCCGACGCGGCCGCGGCCTGGGCCGAGCGCAAGCTGCTGCTGCGCGATGTGCCGCTGGCCGACGCGGTGGCGCAGCTGAACCGCTACACCGGCATGACTACCTGGGTCGAAGCCGCCGCCGGCAAGCGGCGCATTTCTTCCGTGGTGGCCGTGGACAACCCCGACGCCCTGGCCGCCCTGGCGGCGGCGGCCGGCGTGTCGGTGCGGCGCTGGGGGGCGTGGGCCTGGATCGGCGACGGCCAATGAGTTTTTGAAGATAGGGGTAGGGTCGCGGGCCGTTGGGGGCGTCTTACCAGGAAATCCCCATTACCAAGCACCGAGACCCGACCTCCATGTCCGCACGCACGCCGCTGTCCCGTCACCTGCTGTCCCGCTCCAGTTCTGCCCCGGCATCGATCCACCATCCCCACCTGCCGCGCCCTGGCGCGTCGTCCCACTCCCCTGCCCGGCCCCATGGCCTGCGGCGGTTCAGCTACCACGCGCCCCTGGCATTGGCCTTGACGCTGGCGTTCGCGGCATCCGCCCAGGCCCAGACGGAGCCAGCGGCGAGCCAAGGCGCCAGCGCCCGCGCCGTCTCCGTGCGCAGCCAGCCGCTGGACGCCGCGCTGCTGGACCTGGGCCGCCAGCTTGGCCTGCAGATCAGCTTTCCGGCCGCGCTGACCCAGGGCAAGACGGCCGCGGCCCTGAACGGCACGCTGGCGCCCGCCGACGCCCTGGAACGGGTGCTGGCCGGCACGGGGCTGGCCTGGCGCTACACCGGCGCCGACACGGTGCTGATCGAGCCCGGCCCGGCCCCCGCCGCTGCACCCGCCGTGACCAGCACGATGGACACCGTCGTGGTCGTGGGCGGCTACACCCCCACCAGCATCAGCGAACTGCCGCGCACCGTCTGGTACCTGGACAGCCAGCAGATCGAAGAGCAGGCCCACGGCGGCGCCTCGCTGTCGGAAATCCTGGGTAGCCTGGTGCCCAGCCTGGACCTGGGTTCGCAAAGCCGCACCAACTATTCGCAGAACATGCGCGGGCGCAACGCCCAGATCATGATCGACGGCGTGTCGCTCAATTCCATGCGCAACATCAGCCGCCAGTTCGATTCGATCTCGCCGTTCAACATCGAACGCATCGAAGTGCTGTCCGGCGCCAGCTCGGTCTATGGCGGCGGTGCCACCGGCGGCATCATCAACATCGTGACCAAGCGCGGCGCGCCCGGGCCCGCCTCGTTCACCAGCGAAGTCGCCGCCCGCAGCGGCTTTGACGGCAGCGACGACCACGACTGGCGCGTTGCCCAATCGGTCAGCGGCGGCTCGGAAAAAGTCTTCGGCCGGCTAGCCGTCGCGTATTCGCAGAACGGCGCCGCCTACGACGCCAACGGCAAGCAGGTCACCCCCGACACCACCCAGACCGACCTGCAATACAACCGGTCGCTGGACCTGTCCGGCACGCTGGACGTGCAACTGGCCGAGAACCAGAAGCTCAAGCTGCTGGGCCAGTTCTACAACTCGGAATTCAACCCCGGCAAGGCGCTGTACCTGGGCAACGGCCTGCGCGGTGGCCTGGCGCTGACCGGTCCGGCCGATCCCAGCCAGCTGGACATCCGCAACGGCTTCGACTCCGACGTCAAGCCCGCCACCGAGCGCAGCATGCTGGCGGCCGACTATTCCGCCAACAACATCCTGGGCGGGCAAGACCTGTACACCCAGGCCTACTGGCGCCGCGAAAAACTGGATTTCTATCCCTTCCCCAACCAGTTCACCTACAACGACGGTACCTGCGCCACAGCCGCCGCATGCAAGCGCGGCTACTACTACGGCGCCTCGCAGCAGAATACCGACGCCTGGGGCCTGAAAGCCGTCCTGACCAAGGACTGGGAAGCCCTGAAGCTGACCTACGGCGTGGAATACGCCCACGAGAAATTCAACGGCGGCTCGGCCTATTTCGACTGGAACAAGGCCGTGGCCTCGGGCGGCCTGAAGTTCGACAAGCTGTACGACATGCAGCGCTACCCCGACTACCAGGCGCAGACCTGGGCCGCGTTCCTGCAAGGCGATTGGCGCGTCACGCGCAGCGTCACCCTGAGCGGCGGCGTGCGCCAGCAGCGCAACAAGGTCGAACTGGGCGACTTCGTGCCCGTGCCGCAGCAGA
Source organism: Achromobacter sp. NCFB-sbj8-Ac1-l (assembly GCF_052695805.1). Taxonomy (NCBI): domain Bacteria; kingdom Pseudomonadati; phylum Pseudomonadota; class Betaproteobacteria; order Burkholderiales; family Alcaligenaceae; genus Achromobacter; species Achromobacter sp. NCFB-sbj8-Ac1-l. The sequence goes on from NZ_CP199812.1 coordinate 3,149,670, forward strand.
TCCTGGTCAACAGCGGCGTGGGCCGCAGCGCCGACAAGATCCCGGGCGGCACCAACGCCTACAACACCACCCTGTTCAATGCCGGCGTGCTCTGGAAGGTCGACGACAGCCAGCAGACCTGGCTGAACTACTCCGAAGGCTTCGACCTGGTCGACGTGGCCAAGTACTACGGCAACGGCACCTACCGCCTGCAAGGCGGCAACTGGAACCTGCTGAACGCCGTCACCATCAACGGCTCGGAACTGGCCAACATCAAGACCCGCCAGGTCGAACTGGGCTGGCGCGGCGACTACGGCAACTGGCGCCTGCAGACCGCGGCGTTCTATGCCTGGTCCGACAAGGCGCTGGCGATCCAGCCCATCTCGCTGTCCATCGGGCTGGAAGAGCGCAAGGTGCGCAACTACGGCATCGAAGGCCAACTGGCCTATGACTTCAATCCGCACTGGAGCGCGGGCGTGAACTGGCTGGCGATCCGCTCGGAACAGCAGCAGGCCGACGGCGGCTGGGCCAGGCAGACCATCACGCTGGCCAGCCCGTCCAAGGCGTCGGTGTTCGGCGCCTGGCGCTCGGGCCCCACCGCGCTGCGCCTGCAGGCCAACCGCAACTTCGACCTGACCGACGGCCAGGGCAACCGCATGGAAGGCTACCTGACGTTCGACCTCTTGGGCAGCTATGACATGAAGCACTACGGCACCCTGAGTTTCGGCGTGCAGAACCTGTTCGACCGCAGCTACCAGACCACCTGGAGCCAGCGTGCACAGGCGCTGTACACCGGGCTGATGACGCCGGAATCGTTGCAGTTCAACGGCCGCGGACGCACGTTCGGGCTGGCTTATACCGTCAAGTACTAAGGCCAACGCACGCCTTGGCGCCTGCGCTGCGGGGTATGGCCCGAGGCGGCGTGGCCGGCTGACGATATCAACGCCGCTCATACCTGATAGGCGGTTTTTGATATTGATGAATGGACGCGGCGGGTTCATCATGGCGGGCGACCCGCCTGGGCCGACCCAGACGGGCCGACCCAAACGGGCCGACGCTTCCGCCTAGCCCCTCGCCATGACACAAAAACCCCTGGCCATCCTGCAAATGGGCCGCCCGCCCGAAGACCTGCGCGCCTCGCACGGCGAACAGGGCGACTGGGTCTCCGCGGCCCTCTCCGGCCTGGACCTCCCGCTGACGATCGAATACCCGGCCGACGGCCACGCCCTGCCCGATCCGGCCCGCCTGCGCGGCGCCGTGCTCACCGGGTCCTGGTCCATGGTTACCGACCGCGAACCCTGGAGCGAACGCACCGCGCAGTGGCTGCGCGAGGCGCTGGACGCGCAACTGCCGCTGCTGGGCATCTGCTACGGCCACCAGTTGATGGCCCACGCCTTCGGCGGCGTGGTCGACTACCACCCCCGCGGCCGCGAAATCGGCCTGCACACGGTGCGGCGCCTGCCGGCGTCACACGACGACCCGCTGCTGGCCGGCCTGCCCGACCACTTCGCCGCCCACCTGACGCACGAGCAAAGCGTGTTGCAACCGCCTGCCTCGGCCGCCGTGCTGGCCGGCACCGACCACGACCCGCACCAGGTCCTGCGCTACGGTCCGCAGGCCCTGTCGGTGCAGTTCCATCCGGAATTCACGCCCGCCGTCATGGACGCCTGCCTGGCGCGGCGGCAAGATTTCCTGGCCACGCAAGGCCATGACGTCGCAGCCTTGCGGGCGGCCCTGGCGCCCACGCCCCATGCGTTGCAGATCCTGCGCGGCTTTGCCGTGGCCTGTGCGGGATGACGATACCCACGCGCGGCACTTCCCATCGCCCCTGCCCGGCTTCCTGCTTGCGGTCGACGCGTGAACGTCGAATCACGCCATGACGTACCTGCTGTGGTCCCTGCCTGCCCTGGTCGTCATCGGCGCCATCGCCAGCGGCCGGCTCAACACCACCCTGGCCGCCGTGCTCGGCCTGCTCACCGCCATCCCGGTCGCGCTGTTCGCGGCGCCCGGCGCTTTCGGGGGTGGACCGCTGGGCCATGCCCTGGCTCGCGGGCTATGGATCGGCGCCATCATCACGCCCTACATCCTGGGCGGCCTGCTGTTCTGGCAGATGGCCTCGCGCGCCGACCGTGGGGGCCGGCCCGCCGCCACGTCGGCAGGTTCACCGTCGACGCCAACGGCCGCGCCCTCCGGTCCTCACGTCACGCCAACGGCTGAGCTCGCGCCCATCGCAGACGCCATTTCCCCTACCGACCTGCTGGCCCGTCGCCGCCTGCTGTTCTTTGCCTGCTTCCTGGTCGGCCCCTTCGCCGAAGCGGCCACCGGCTTTGGCGTGGGCATGCTGGGCACGGTGCTGCTGTTGCGCCCGCTGGGCTTCAAGCCGCGCGAACTGATGGTGTTTGCCCTGCTCAGCCAGACGCTGATCCCATGGGGCGCCATGGGCAGCGGCACGCTGCTGGCGTCCGCCTATGCCCGCGTGTCGGCATCGCAATTGGCCCTGTACGCCATGGTGCCGGTCGCCTTGCTGATGATCGTCTGGATGGCGCTGTTCTGGCTCACCGCGCGCCGCGCCGGCCTGTCCACCACCCGAATGGAACAGGCTCGCGAAGCCGTGTGGATGCTGGCCAGCCTGGGGTTGCTGACCGCCGCCACCGCCCTGCTCGGTCCCGAAACCGCGCTGCTGGCCGCCTACGGCCCGCTGATCGTGTTGCGCTTCGCGCTGGATCGCCGACCCGGCCGCGCGCAGTTGCAAGACGCCGCGCTGGGCGCGCTGCCGTACATCGTCTTGATCGCCTGCCTGGTCGCCACGCGCCTGGCGCCCGCCCTGAACCAGGGTCTGGCCGGCCTGGCCCGCTTCAGCCCCTACGCCGACCTGCCCAGCTGGACGCCTTTCCTGCACGCGGGCAGCTGGCTGATCGCCGGCGCCCTGCTGATGGCCGCGATTCGCCGCCAACCCGGCCTGCTGTCCACCAACGCCCGCCACGCCTGGACCACCGGCAAGCATGCGGTGCTGTCGGTCTTCCTGTTCGCCATGATGGCCGAAGTGCTGGCCGGCGCTGGCATCTCGCAGGCCTTTGCCGATGGCCTGTTCCGCACCATGCAGGACTGGACCCTGCTGATGACGCCGCTTCTGGCCGGCGCCTTCGGCATCCTGGCCAACAGTGGCAATGCGCCCAACAGCCTGTTCATGCCGTCGCAACTGTCGCTGGCGCTGCACGCCGGCCTGAGCGTGCCGGCGGCGGCTGCGCTGTTACACGTGTCCGGCACGTCGATGGGGTTCTTTTCGCCGGTGCGCATGTCTATCGCCGCGGGTCTCGCGCAAGGTCGCGGCCAGGAACGCGCAGTCTATGCGCAGCTGCTGCCGTTTGCCGTGGCGGCGTTTGCGATATTGCTGGCGTTGGCCTTGCTGCTGGTGCTGGCGGGATAACCGGCCGACACCGCACCGGCCGGTGGCAGCGGGCGGCGACGTGCTAGCGGGAATCCCTCGCCGCACACCTACAGCGGCGACATCAGCCCTAGAAAGCCCACCGCAACCAGCACCACCGCGCCCAGCGCCAGCTCCACGATCGTATTGCGGCGTATCGCGTGCAGCGCCATCGCCCGATGCGTGCGAATGCGCGCAATCCAGCGGTAGCGGTTGACCAGCGCCAGCCCCGTCATCACCAGCGCCAGCACGATTTTCACCCACAACAAGCGTTGATAATCCGACGCCGGGTCCACCCCGTCAGCCCCCAGGATCAAGACCGCATTGCCGATGCCGCTAAGCAGCAGCACCGCCACGGCGACGTGCCCGCAAGTTGAAAACCGCAGCAAGGCGCGCGTTGCCTCGGCCCGATGGCCCGGACGCTGCCAGGCCGCCAGCCACGACAGGAATACCGGCAGCGACCCCAGCCAGAACGCGGCGGACAGGCCATGCAGCGCGTCATTGACCGCATGCGCCGCGCCCAGCCAACCTTCGTGCATCGCCGCATGGCCGCTCAGGCTCAGCGGCCCCAACCCCAGTGCCGCCACCCAGGCCAGCACCCAGGGACGCCCGGGCCGCACCCACAACACCACGGCCAGCGCCAGCACGGCGCCGAACACGCGCGGCATCCAGGCCTGGCCATAGCGGGTTTGCAGCGCCACCGTGGCCAGCATGTCCGGATCCCGTAGCGCGCCCCAGTCGCCCGCGATGCTGGCGGCCTGCAACGGCAGCAGGCACAGCGCGGCCAGCAGCCCGATCGCCGCCGCCGCGCGCAGCGTGCGCCGCAACGCGACTTCGGCGTCCCGTCCCAGGCGCGGCGCGCCGCCCAGGGCCAGCATCGCGGCGGCCCCGAACAGCAACGCCGCGGCCGCCACGCTCACGGCCCGGCACAGCGCAAACGCGGCAAACAGCAGACTCATCTCAAGGCTTGACCGTAAAGGTCCAGGCCCCGTCGGTCTTGTGGCCGTCCTTGGACAGCGCCTGCCATTTCACCGTATAGGCGCCAGCCGGCAGGTCCTTGGGCACCGGCAGCACCAGCGTCTTGTCGTCGCCCGGGGCGGGCGCGGCCTTGGCGCTGGCGGCCGGCTTGCCGGCGGCGTCCAGCAGCGTCAGCGACGAGAATGCGGGCTCCAGGCCTTCGGAAAAGCTGGCCGTCACGGTAGCCAGCGCGGCGGCCACCACGGCCTTGTCAGCGGGCGTGGCGGTTTTCAAGTGCGCGTGGGCCCAGGCCCATTGCGGGACGATGGCCAGCACGGCGGCAGCGATAAGGGTCGGTTTGATCATGGTGGTGCTCCTGATGAATCGGCGGCGCATCGCCGCCAAAGGGTCATGGCATAACGAAGATTGAGCGCAATGCGGCAACCGGCCGGCCATGGCCAGGCTGCAAGGGCGCACACGGCAAGCAGGAAAAATGGTGAACCCGGCCAGAGATTCAGGCCAGAAATTCGACTCACGGAACCAGGCCGACGAATTTCAGCCCGTATTCCCGCCAGGCAATCAGCCCACCCGCGGAGGGGCGCGGGACTGCTGCGGCCGCCAGGCCGGCGCATTGCGCCAACGCGGTGCGCCATCCTCGGACGCCAGCGGCGCCGTCGGCCCCAGGTCCGGCAAACGCCAGGCCACGCCAGCCAGTGCTGGCGGGCAAGCCCCGCCCAGCATCGCGCAGGTCGACGCGCAGCAATGCGGCAGCGTGCCGCCGCCGTCCCACCCGCCATGCGCATGAGCAGAAATGTCCGCCTGCGGGCCGGGCGGCACGGCATCCAGCGCCACCACCCGCGGCCCGCTGGCCGTGCAGAGAATGACGCTAGCGCCCTGCCCGCGCGCCACCGCCGCCGGGGCGCCAAACGCCGCGGACGCCACCAAAGACTGGAAAACCAGCAGCGCCACCGCCAGCCACGCCACCCCGCGCCGGGCGGCGGCGGACAGGCGCAAAAACGTAACAGACGGGTGCTGGCTCATGGTGCCAGGGAGCTTACGACGCCCGCCCGGGGCCCCGCAACTTCAATCTGAAGCGTCACAACTGTTATGCTCCCTGCTTTCAACATCAGAACGTGCAGCACACACTATGGGTCTAGAACAGCTCGCCGCCATCCGAGGACTGCTTTTCAAGCAGGCTCCCGAAGAAACGGCTTCCACCAAACCCGCGCGACCCGCCGCCAAAGGCGACGGCACGCGTGGTGAAAAGCGCGACGACAAGCGCGGCGGCAACCGGAACGGCAAGCGTGAAGGACAGCGCGCCCCCCAACAGGCCGGCCAACAGCAGGCAGGTCAACGCCAGGCGCCGCGCGAAAAGCGCGACACCGACGTCGATCCCGTCCTGATCGCCATTTCGCGACTGCAACGCCAGTTTCCCAAGGCATTCCCCAAGAAGCCGGCCGCCAAGGTCCCGCTCAAGCTGGGCGTGCTGGAAGACCTGCAACAGCATGCCAAGGCCTTGCAGCTCACCGCCGAAGAAATCAAGGTGGCCGTCAAGACCTGGTGCGACGGCCGTCGCTACTGGGACAGCATGGTCGAAGCCGCCCCGCGCGTCGACCTGAACGGCGAACCCGCCGGCGCCGTCACCGCCAACGAAGCGCAGCACGCCAAGCGCATGGCCTCGCGTCGCCATGCCAAGGGCGCCGCCGCTCGCGGCAAGGGCAACGCCAACAAGGCCAAGCCGCAAGCCGATGGCGCACCCGCAACGGATGCCGCCCAGGACGTCGCCGCAACCCCGGCATCGGCTGACACTGCCGCTCCGGCCGCCGACGACCACGTGAAAACGTCGGCCGCCGCGCCGGCGCAAGTAGCGACCGAGGCCTCGGTTGCCCAAGCGCCCGAGCAAACGCCTGATCAAGCACCGGCCGATACGCAAGCCAAAGACTGATTCCTGCTTGAAAAAAATGCGGACCGCACGATGCCTGCCCAGGCATCGTGCGGTCCGCAGTCTTTTGCGGTCCAGATTGTGGACAACGGCGGTCTTGACTCCAGGCCTTGCCCGGCCGACGACGGCCCAGCCAGGCGCCCCGGCTCAATCCAGCCGGATATCCGCGCTAGCCACCACCTTGGCCCAACGCGCCCGCTCGCTGCTGAAGAACTGCGCCAATTCCGCGGGATTGCGCACCACGATCTCGGCCCCCTGCTCGTTCAGCTGCGACTTCACGTCAGGCTGGTTGACGATCTGCCCCATCAGCGTGGCCAGCAGGTTCGCGGTCTTGTCCGAGGCCGAAACGGGCGCCATCACGCCTTGCCAGGTGCCGGATTCGAACCCCGCCACGCCCTGCTCGGAAATCGTCGGAATATCAGCCACCAGCTGCATGCGTTCCTTCTTGGAAATCGCAATCGCGCGCAGCTTGCCGCCCTTGATGTGCGGCAGCGTGGCCAGCAGGCCGTTCATGATCACCTGCGTCTGCCCGCCGATCGTGTCCGTCACCGCCTGCGAACCGCCCTTGTACGGCACGTATTCCCACTGCGCGCCGGTGGCCTGCTGCACGGCCACCGCCGCCAGGTGCGGCGCGCTGCCAATGGCGGTGACCGCAAAGTTCAGCCGCTGCTTCTTCGACAGCGCCACCAGTTCAGGCACGGTCTTGGCCGGCACGTCGGGGTGCACCGCCAGTACGTGCGGCGAATACGCCAGCATGCCGACCGACCGCAGGTCCTTGGACGGATCGAACGACAGCTTGGTATAGACCGACGGGCTGATCGCCAGCGCGCCCACGTCGCACAGCAGCACGGTGTGGCCTTCCTGGGCCGACTGCACCACGATGCCCGCACCCAGGTTGCCGTTGGCGCCGGGCTTGTTCTCGACCACCACGGTCTGCTTGAGCGCCTCGGCCAGCCGCGGCGCGATGATCCGCGCGATGATGTCCGACGAGCCGCCGGGCGGGTACGGCACCACGATGCGCACGGGCCGGGTCGGCCAGGCGTCGGCCTGGGCCCACGCCGGGGTGATGCGCGCCAGACCCAGCGCGGCGGCGCCGGCCAGCAGATGCCTTCTGTTTGAATCCATGTTGTCTCCGTTGTTGTAAAGGACGGCCCGCGCCTCATCGGGCCGGTGCCAGGTGGTGTCAGGCCTGCCCCACGGCAAGCCCGTTGAAACCGAATGGGTCAGGCATGCACGCGTCCCGAGCGCATGCCGCAACGCCCGCAGTGCCAGCGCATCACGTCACCGGCCCCGGGTTGAACAGCGCCAGCGCGTTGTGCAGCTTGAGCTTTTCCGCACAGGTCTGGCGGCGGCCGCTGGCCACGTCCAGCATCAGGCGAAACAGCTCCCAGCCCACGTCTTCGATGCGGGCCTGGCCGGTCGCGATGCGGCCCGCGTCCACGTCCATCAGGTCGTGCCAGCGCCGCGCCAGGTCGCTGCGGGTGGCCACCTTGATGACCGGCACTTGCGCCAGCCCGTAAGGCGTGCCGCGGCCGGTGGTGAAGATGTGCAGGTTCATGCCGGCCGCCAGTTGCAGCGTGCCGCAGATGAAATCGCTGGCCGGCGTGGCCGCGAAGATCAGGCCCTTGCGCGTCAGCCGGTCGCCCGGCGACAGCACGCCGTCGATGTTCGACGAGCCGGATTTCACGATCGAGCCCATCGCCTTTTCGACGATGTTGGACAGCCCGCCCTTCTTGTTGCCCGGGCTGGTGTTGGCGCTGCGGTCGGCGCGGCCGCGTTGCAGGTAATCGTCGTACCAGGCCATCTCGCGCACCAAGGCCTCGGCCACCTCCGGCGTGGCGGCGCGCGCGGTCAGTTGATCGATGCCGTCGCGCACTTCCGTGTTCTCGGAGAACATCACCGTGGCGCCCGCGCGCACCAGCAGGTCGGCCGCAAAGCCTACCGCCGGGTTGGCCGTCACCCCCGAAAACGCGTCGCTGCCGCCGCACTGCACGCCCACCACCAGGTCCGACGCCGGGCAGGTCTCGCGCCGCCGCTGGTTCAGTTTTTCCAGGTGCCGTTCGGCCGTGCGCATGATGTTGTCGATCATGGATTCGAAGCCCACGTGCTCGTCGTCCTGCAGCACGATGGTATCCACCCCGCCCTCGCCCGCCATGCCCTGGCCCGCGCGGATCGGAATGGCGTCGGGCGCCAACAGGCGTTCGGGTTGCAGCTTTTCGCAGCCCAGGCTGACCACCATGGTGGTGCCGCCAAAATTCGGGTTGCGCGCAATGTTGTGCAGCGTGCGCACCGGAATCGCCGCGCCCGGCGCATCGATCGCCACGCCGCAGCCGTAGGTGTGTTCCAGCCCCACCACCTCGTCCACATGCGGATAGCGCGGCAGCAGCTCGCGCCGGATGCGCGCCACCGCGTGTTCCACCACGCCCTGCACGCATTGCACCGTGGTGCTGATGGCCAGGATGTTGCGCGTGCCCACCGTGCCGTCGGCGTTGCGGTAACCCTGAAAGGTATAGCCCTCCAGCGGCGGTAGCGGCGCCGTGCGGCGCGTGCCCACCGGCAGGTCCTGCAAGCTGCGGGCGGCCGGCATCGTCGTGACGCGCTCGTTGACCCAGCTGCCGCGCGGCAGCGCCTTGGCCGCATAGCCCACCACCACGTTGTAGCGCCGCACCGCCTCGCCCTCGGCCAGGTCCTGCAACGCCACCTTGTGCCCCTGCGGCACCGATTCGGCCAGCACCAGGCCGTCCGGCAGCGCGGTGCCCGCCGGCAAGCCGCCGTCGTTGGCGACAATGGCGACGTTGTCCTGGGGGTGGATCTGGATAAGCACGGGCGCTTGGCCTGCCGCGAGCTGCATTCGGGTCTCCTGGGGGTGATCGGCGCCGTCGAACGCGGCATGCCATACGTTATCGTACAACCAAGAGAATAATTGCTGCCGATGGCGTCGATGAATTGCGGATTTCCCCAAGGCGATCGGGCGCCTCATAGGGGAATCCGGCTTGAACCCTGAAAAATCATGTTGTACGATGACGTACCTATTCATCGCGACCGACTCGGCAGACCTTCCGCCGGCGCGTCGCCCGCCACACAGGGAACCCCGCCCATGACCACGCCGCAGGAACTCAAGGAAATCGTCTCGGAAGGCTTGCTGTCCTTCCCCGTCACCGATTTCGACCAGAATGGCGATTTCAACGCCAAGACCTATGCCCAACGCCTGGAATGGCTGGCGCCCTACGGCGCCACGGCCTTGTTCGCGGCCGGCGGCACGGGTGAGTTCTTCTCGCTGGCCCCCTCCGAATATTCCGATGTCATCCGCACCGCCGTGAACACCTGCGCTGGCAAGGTGCCGATCCTGGCCGGCGCAGGTGGCCCCACCCGCGTCGCCATCGCCTATGCGCAAGAAGCCGAACGCTTGGGCGCCAAGGGCGTGCTGTTGCTGCCGCACTACCTCACCGAAGCCTCGCAGCAAGGCATTGCGGACCACGTCGAACAGGTCTGCAAATCGGTCAAGATCGGCGTCATCGTCTACAACCGCGCGCAATCGCGCCTGTCGGCCGACAGCCTGGCCCGCCTGGCCGACCGCTGCCCCAACCTGGTCGGCTTCAAGGACGGCGTGGGCGACATCGAAGCCATGGTCCGCATCCGCCGCAAAATGGGCGACCGCTTCTCGTACCTGGGCGGCCTGCCCACCGCCGAGGTCTACGCCGCGGCCTACAAGGCCCTGGGCGTGCCGGTGTACTCATCCGCCGTTTTCAACTTCGTGCCCAAGACCGCGATGGACTTCTATCGCGCCATTGCCGCGCACGACCACGACACCACCAACCGCCTGCTCGACGAATTCTTCCTGCCCTACCTGGAAATCCGCAACCGCTGCGCCGGCTACGCCGTCAGCATCGTCAAGGCCGGCGCCAAGCTGGTCGGCCACGATGCCGGCCCAGTCCGCGCCCCGCTGACGGACCTGAAGCCCGACGAGCTGGAAGCGCTCAACGCCCTGATCAAGAAGCTCGGCCCCCAATAACCCCGCCTTGCAGCCACGCCTGCCCGCCCCCAGCCTGGGGGCGTTTTCATTCGGAGAATCACCCATGACTTTGACCGGCAACATGTTGATCGGCGCCAGCGCCATCCCGGGCACCGGCGCCCCGCAGCACGCCATCAACCCCGCCAACGGCCAGGCCCTGGAACCCGGCTTTCCCGCCGGCACCGCGCAAGACGTGGCCCGCGCCGCCGAGCTGGCCCAGGCCGCCTTCGACACCTACCGCGCCGCACCGCTGGAAACCCGCGCGCAGTTCCTGGAAAGCATCGCCGACGGCATCCTGCAACTGGGCGACGCGCTGATCGAGCGCACGCATCTCGAAACCGGCCTGCCGCTGGCCCGCCTGCAAGGCGAGCGCGGCCGCACCGTCGGCCAGCTGCGCCTGTTTGCCCGCGTGGTGCGCGACGGCTACTTCCTGGACGCCACCATCGACCCCGCCCAGCCCGACCGCCAACCCCTGCCGCGCGCCGACCTGCGCCTGGCCAACGTCCCGCTGGGCCCGGTCGCCGTGTTCGGCGCCAGCAACTTCCCGCTGGCTTTCTCGGTGGCAGGCGGCGACACCGCCTCGGCCCTGGCGGCCGGCTGCCCCGTCATCGTCAAGGCCCACAACGCCCACCCCGGCACCTCGGAAATGGTCGGCCGCGTGATCCAGCAGGCCGTTGCCAAGCACGGCTTGCCCGAAGGCACGTTCTCGCTGCTCTTTGGCGCCGGCAATGAAATCGGCACCGCCCTGGCCACCCACCCGGCCATCACCGCGGTCGGCTTCACCGGCTCGCGCCGCGGCGGCCTGGCGCTGGTCGCCGCCGCCAACGCCCGCCCCGTGCCGATTCCCGTGTACGCCGAGATGTCCAGCATCAACCCGGTATTCCTGCTGCCGGCGGCCCTGGAAACACGCGCCGAGGCCATCGCCAAGGGCTTTGTCGACTCGCTGGTGATGGGCGTGGGCCAGTTCTGCACCAACCCGGGCCTGGTCATCGGCATCGAAGGCCCGGCGCTGGAACGCTTCCGCCAGGCCGCCGCCCAAGCCGTCGAGGCCAAGGGCGCAGCCACCATGCTGACGCCCGGCATCTTCTCGGCCTACACGCAAGGCGAACAGGCCCTGGCCGGCCACGCCAGCGTCGCCACCCTGGGCCGCGGTGAAGCCTCCAAGCCCGCCGCCAACGCCGCCGGCCCCGCCGTCTTCGGCACCGATGCCGCGCGTTTCCTGGCATCGCCCGAACTCGAAGCCGAAGTCTTTGGCCCGGCATCGCTGGTCGTGGCCTGCCGCGACGCCGCCGAGATGCGCGCCGTGGCCGAACACCTGGAAGGCCAGCTGACCGCCACGCTGTTCGTCGACGACGCCGACACCGATGCGGCGCGTGCGCTGCTGCCCGTGCTGGAACGCAAGGCCGGCCGCATCCTGGCCAACGGCTACCCGACCGGCGTCGAAGTCAGCCATGCCATGGTGCACGGCGGCCCCTTCCCGGCCACGTCCAACCCCGCCTCGACCTCGGTCGGCGCCACCGCCATCCGCCGCTTCCTGCGCCCGGTCTGCTACCAGGACCTGCCTGATGCGCTGCTGCCCGATGGCATCAAGCGGGCCAACCCGCTGGGCCTGCCGCGCATGACGGACGGCGTCATGGCCGTCTGACGCGTCTCGCGTTCAGCCAGGACGGGCGGCGATATGCCGCCCTTTTTTTTGGGGAATGTCAGGGCAAAGGGAGGCATGAACCGATCCCACCTTAGGCCCGACCCGTTTCCTGCAGCGCTGGTTGTCGCCGGCTGGACTTAGGTGCAGCCCGTCTCCCGCTTCAATTTCGCTCGCCGTCACGCCCGTTCGGTGTCTCATTCCTGTCACGCATCTTTATGTTGTACGACAACATCAGCCCGGTTCCCTATCTCGTTGCCCAGTCATCTTGTATGTTGTACGATGACATACATCTATTGAATTTTCATCCCTGCCGCCCTGTTCAGACATCGGCGGCTTCCCTTCAAGCAATCACGGACTCAGGTATGACCACTCCCCAGGAACTCAAGGCGATCGTCTCGGAAGGCTTGCTCTCCTTCCCCGTTACCGACTTCGACCAGAACGGCGACTTCAACGCCAAGACCTACGCCCAGCGCCTGGAATGGCTGGCCCCCTACGGCGCCACCGCCCTGTTCGCGGCCGGCGGCACGGGTGAGTTCTTTTCGCTGGCCCCGTCCGAATATTCCGATGTCATCCGCACCGCCGTGAACACCTGCGCCGGCAAAGTGCCGATCCTGGCCGGCGCGGGCGGCCCCACCCGCGTCGCCATCGCCTATGCACAAGAAGCCGAACGCCTGGGCGCCAAGGGCGTGCTGCTGTTGCCCCACTACCTGACCGAAGCCTCGCAACAAGGCATCCTCGACCACGTCGAACAGGTCTGCAAATCGGTCAAGATCGGCGTCATCGTCTACAACCGCGCCCAGTCGCGCCTGTCGGCCGACAGCCTGGCCGTGCTGGCCGACCGCTGCCCCAACCTGGTCGGCTTCAAAGACGGCATCGGCGACATCGAAGCCATGGTCCGCATCCGCCGCAAGCTGGGCGACCGCTTCTCGTACCTGGGCGGCCTGCCCACCGCCGAGGTCTACGCCGCCGCCTACAAGGCGCTGGGCGTGCCGGTGTACTCGTCCGCCGTCTTCAACTTCGTGCCCAAGACCGCGATGGACTTCTACCGCGCCGTCGCCGCGCACGACCACGACACGACGAACCGCCTGCTGGATGACTTCTTCCTGCCCTACCTGGAAATCCGCAACCGCTGCGCCGGCTATGCCGTCAGCATCGTCAAGGCCGGCGCCAAACTGGTCGGCCACGATGCGGGTCCTGTGCGCGCCCCGCTGACGGACCTGAAGCCCGACGAGCTGGAAATGCTCAACGCGCTGATCAAGAAGCTGGGGCCGCAGTAAGGGCCGACACGTCAATCAGGCACAGCCGGCAGATGTACCGGCTGCGCTGATTGAGCGGGTCAAACCACAGAAATAGCTAAGGGCCGCAAAAATGCGGCCCTTAGCTATTGCGAGGCGATCACGGGGGTGACGCTTGACGCATCACCCCAAGCATCGCGCCATCACCCCACCGACGGCTGGTTCAACACCGCCAACATCTGTTCCAGGCGCGCCTGTTCCTGGTCGGCGTATTCCCAGTTCGGATACTTGGTGCGCGCCCGCGCATTCAGCCACAGCTGATCCGCAATGGCCGCCTTGGCCAGGCCCAGCAATTCGGCATCGATACGGCCGGCAATCTTCAGCTGCCCGAACGCCGTCGCCACGATCGCCCGGCATTCGCCCTGGAAAAAGCGCTCGTTCATGTCGTCTTCATCCAGCCACTGCGTCCTGGCATCCAGGTCATGGCGAATGCGGTCCCAGGGCACGTCCAACCCCCAGTCGGCCAGAAACTCATTCATGAACTTGACGATGCCGCGGCCGCTCTTGTTCTCGCCGTACCAGTCCTGCAGGCCGCTCAACGCATCATTGCCGTCATCGCTGCCAAACGGGCTGAAATCGTCGGCGCAGTCGTAATAGAAGTCATCGCCGGCCAGCGCCACGAAGTTGGGGTGGCTGGTTTCCCGAGCCAGGCCTTCGTCTTCATCGTCAAAGTACAGATCGTTTTTCGGCATCGTGCGTGGGTTCCATTTTGTGTGTGTGTCGGAAGGGGCATGATAAGCCAGTCCCCCAATTCCTCTCCTGTATGCTGTCATACGGCCCCAGCCGTTTATCATTAGGCCTTCGTCCCCCGGCACCACACCCCAAAAAGAGACAATGGAAACTCCCCGGCCCCGCCCGCGTTCGCGCTTGACCGACGTCGTGATCGACGAACTGACCAAGCGCCTGGACGCCCGGCAGTACCGCCCCGGCGACAAGCTGCCGTCCGAACACGCGCTGTGCGCCGAGTTCGACGTCAGCCGCACCGTCATCCGCGAAGCCGTGGCCTCGATGCGCCTGAGCGGCCGGCTGGTCAGCAAGGCCGGCATCGGCGTCTTCGTCACCGAAGACCGCGAAAAGCCCATCGACTTCGTCGTGGCGCCGGCAGGCGACCCGCGCTGGGCCCTGCACATCATGGAATTGCGCGCCGGGCTCGAGGTCGAAGCCTGTGGGCTGGCGGCAGAGCGCCGCAGCGCCGCCGACCTGAGCGGCATCGTCGAAGCCTTCGACGCCTTCAACCGTGCTACCCGCGACATGGAAGCCGCCGTCAAGGCCGACTACGAATTCCACCTGTCCATCGCCCGCGCGTCGAACAATCCGCACTTTCCCGCGCTGCTGCAGGCCGCGGTGCGCGACGTCATGCTCGACCTGAACATCAAGCACGGCGGCAAGACGCCCGAAGAACTTGAAACCTACGAAACCCGCAACGTGCAGGAACACGAGGCCATCCTGACGGCCATCATGCGCCGCGACCCCGGCGCCGCCCGCGCTGCCATGGCCCGCCACCTGGGCGACAGCATCGCCCGCTACCGCAAGCTGCTGTCGCACCCGCCCGCCTGATCGCGGGCGGCCACGCCCCAGGCATCGGCCCTGAATACGTCCGGCGCCCCGCAGGCGCCATATAACCCCCGGCATTCCCCACATTACGGGAATCCCCTTACTTGCTCACTTGTATGATGGCTGCCATCATACGTCTCATGAGTTCGTAAAGCCCGTCCGTGACAGCCGCCACGCGGGATCAGTTACGCAAGACCTGCCGTCCAAGTGCCGCCGATGACCACGTTGCCTGCCCTGCGCCCGACCTTCCAACGCTACGCCACCCGTATCCACCGGTAGCCGCCCGTCTGGAAAGCCGCTGCCGCGACCTCGCCGCATCCCTCGCTTTCCCTTCCCCGTCCGTATCCGCACACACCGCCGCCTCTGCCTGACAGGTGCGGGGCGCGTTGTCGCGCGTCCGGTCTTTGCCCTTCGCTTCGTCCTACCCCCTCCCCTGGAGAACACTCTCATGCGCAAGTTCCTGACCACCGCCGTCGCGGCGACCCTGCTGTGCGTGGCGTCCGGCGCCCAAGCCGGCGTTACCTTCGAAGCCGTCAAGAAAAAAGGCTTCCTGCAATGCGGCTTTGCCGGCATTCCTGGCTTTTCGGTGCTGGACAGCAAGGGCGAATGGACCGGCCTGGACGTGGACATGTGCCGCGCCGTGGCCGCCGCGATGTTCGGCGATGCGTCCAAGGTCAAGGGCAATGTGCTGACCGCCCAGGCCAAGTTCACCGCCCTGCAGTCCGGTGAAATCGACATGCTGTCGCGCAACACCACCCAGACCCTGACACGCGACACCACCCTGGGCCTGATCGGCGTGGGCGTGAACTTCTATGACGCCCAGGGCCTGATCGTGAAGAAGTCCATGAACGTGAAGACGGTCAAGGAACTGGACGGCGCCACCGTCTGCGTGCAGCCCGGCACCACCACCGAACTGAACCTGGCCGACTACTTCCGCGCCCGCGGCATTACCTTCAAGCCGGTACTGGTTGAGAACTACGACGAAAACTTCCGCCTGCTGGAATCGGGCCGCTGCGACGCCTACACCAACGACAAGTCCAACACCGCCGCCAACATGCGCACGCGCCTGGCCAAGCCCGACGACTGGGAAATCCTGCCGGAAAACCTGTCCAAGGAACCGCTGGGCCCCATGGTGCGCCAGGGCGACGAACAGTGGTTCAACGTGGTGCGCTGGTCGCTCAACGCCATGCTGGAAGCCGAGGAATACGGCATCACGTCCAAGAACGTCGATGACATGCTCAAGAGCACCAACCCCAATGTGCAGCGCATCCTGGGCGTGACGCCCGGCATGGGCAAGAACCTGGGCCTGGACGACAAGTGGGCCTACAACATCATCAAGCAGGTCGGCAACTACGGCGAAAGCTACGACCGTGCCATGGGCAAGGAAAGCCCCCTGAAGCTGGAGCGCGGCCTGAACAAGCTGTGGACGCAAGGCGGCCTGATGTACGGCTGGCCGGTACGTTGATGCCCAGGCTCGCCTTGCCTTCCGGCAGGCGGGCCGCCCCGCGGCCAGGCCGGATCCGCCCGCCTGGCCGCCCCACACGTTTTCCTTGATTTTCGCGGGGCCGGCGGGTGTGCCGGCCACCGCCTTTTTTCAGAAGCAGTCACCATGAACAGCATCGTCAACGCCCGTCTCAAGCAGATCAAACCTTCCCCCAGCATGGCCGCCAAGATCGTCGTCGACGAACTGCGCCGCGCCGGCCGCGAGATCGCCGACTTCACCCTGGGCGAGCCCGACATGCCCACGCCCGCCCACATCGCGCGCGCCGGGCAGGCCGCCATCGCCGGCGGCGACATCCGCTACACCAGCCCCAATGGCACGCCGGGCCTGCGCCGCGCCATCGCCAACAGCCTGGAACTGGCGCTGGGCGCCAAGTACGGCCTGGACCAGATCACCGTGGGCGCCGGCGCCAAGCAGATCATCAGCGCGGCGCTCACCGCCAGCCTGGAACCCGGCGACGAAGTCATCGTGTGCGCCCCGTACTGGGTCTCGTACCCGGACATGGTGCTGCTCAACGAAGGCAAGCCCGTCGTCGCGGCCGGCCCGGAATCGCAAGGCTTCAAGCTGGACGCCGCCACCCTGGAAGCCGCCATCACGCCGCGCACCCGCTGGCTGATCCTGAATTCACCCAGCAACCCCAGCGGCGCCGTCTACAGCCGCGCCGAAATGCGCGCCCTGACCGACGTGCTGCTGCGCCATCCGCGCGTCTGGATTCTCAGCGACGAGATCTACGCGCCCTTCTGCTATGGCAATGCGCCGCACGTGTCGCCCGTGCAGGTGGAACCGCAACTGGCCGACCGCACGCTGATCGTCAACGGCATGTCCAAGTCGTACGCCATGACCGGCTGGCGCGTGGGCTACGGCGCCGGCCCGGCCGACCTGATCAAGGCCATGAGCACCGTGATGTCGCAAAGCACCAGCTGCCCCAGCGCCATCTCGCAAGCCGCCGCCCAGGCCGCCCTGGAAGGCGACCAGACCAGCGTCACCGACATGGTCGCCATCTTCAAGGCCCGCCGCGACCTGATCGTGCGCCGCCTGAACGCCATCCCCGGCATCTCGTGCGCCACGCCCGACGGCGCCTTCTACGTCTACGCCAACGTCAGCGGCCTGATCGGCCGCACCGGCCCCGACGGCGAACTGAAGACCGACCTGGACGTCAGCCTGTTCTTCCTGCGCCAGGCCGGCGTGGCCGTGATCGACGGCGGCTCGTACGGCCTGTCGCCCTACGTGCGCTTCTCGTTCGCCACCGCCACCGAGGTGATCGAACAAGGCATGGACCGCCTGGCCGCCGCGGTCAACGCGCTGATGGCGGGCTGAACCGTGGGTAAAGCAAGTTCCGCCACCACGCGGCGCGCGCCGCGCCGCTGGTCCTGGAGCGACCCCGCCACCCGCGCCCTGGCCTACCAGGCCCTGGCGCTGGCCCTGGCGGGGTCGGCCATCTGGTTCCTGGTCCACAACACCCTGCAAAACCTGGCGCTGCGCAACATCGCCACCGGCTTTGGCTTCCTGACGCGCGAAGCGGGCTTTGCCATCGGCGAATCGACCATCGCCTACGGCCCGGCCGACACCTACGGCCGCGCCATCGCCGTCGGCATCCTGAACACGCTGCGCGTCGGCCTGATCGCCCTGGTCGCGGCCACCGTGCTGGGCGTGCTGATCGGCGTGGGCCGCCTGTCCAGGAACTGGCTGGTGGCCCGCCTGGCCTCGATCTACGTCGAGGTCATGCGCAACGTGCCGCTGCTGTTGCAGCTGTTCTTCTGGTACGCGCTCATCACCGAGAACATGCCGGGCCCGCGCCAGGCGCACCACCCGCTGCCGGGCGTGTTCATTTCCAACCGCGGCCTGAAGGTGCCAGGGCTGGAAGGCGCCTCGCTGGATTGGGTGCTGGGCGGACTGGGCCTGGCGATTGTCGCCATCCTGTTCCTGGGCCACTGGGGCAAACAGCGCCAGGAAGCCACCGGCCGGCCGTTTCCGCTGGGGCGCTTCGCCATCGGCCTGCTGCTAGGCCTGCCGCTCGCGGGCTGGCTGGCCAGCGGCGCCTCGCTGACGCTGGACATGCCCGAACTGAAGGGCTTCAACTTCACCGGCGGGCTGACCCTGACGCCGGAATTCGCCGCCCTGCTGCTGGGCCTGGTGATCTACACCGCCGCCTTCATCGCCGAAGTCGTGCGCTCGGGCATCCAGGCGGTCGGCAACGGCCAATGGGAAGCCGCGGGCGCGCTGGGCCTGCGCCGGCCCCTGGCGCTGCGCCTGGTGGTGTTGCCGCAAGCGCTGCGCGTCATCATCCCGCCCATGACCAGCCAATACCTGAATCTGCTGAAAAACAGCTCGCTGGCGGTGGCCATCGGCTATCCGGACATCGTGTCGGTGGTGAACACCACGCTGAACCAGACCGGCCAGGCCATCGAGGGCATTCTCATCATCATGGGCGCCTACCTGACGGTCAGCCTGTCGATCTCGATATTCATGAACTGGTACAACAAGCGCATCGCGCTGGTGGAGCGTTGATATGAGCCGTCATATGAGCCACGCCGCGCCTATCCCCACCGAAGGGCTGCCGCCGCCCAAGACCCACGTCGGTGCGTGGGCCTGGGTGCGCGAGCGCCTGTTCTCCTCGCCGCTGAACATCCTGATCACCGTGCTGGTGGCCTGGTTCCTGTTGATGTCGGTGCCGGCGCTGGTGGAATGGGCTTTCATTAAAGCCAACTACACCGCCGCCAACGCGCAGGAATGCCGCGCGTCCGTCGGCGGCGCCTGCTGGGCCTTCATCATCGAGAAGCACCGCCTGATCCTGTTCGGCACGTATCCGTACGACGAACAATGGCGTCCGCTGATCGCCACGATCATCCTGATCGCGGTCATCGTCTGCAGCGGCATCCGCCGTTTCTGGAACGGGAAGCTCGCCATCATCTGGACCGTCGGCCTGACCGCCGTGGCCCTGTTGATGTGGGGCGGCGTGTTCGGCCTGACCTACGTGGAAAACGCACGCTGGGGCGGCCTGCCGCTCACGCTGATCCTGTCCACGTTCGGCATTGCCTTCGCCTTCCCGATCGGCGTGCTGCTGGCCCTGGGCCGGCGCTCGAAGATGCCCGCCATCAAGGCGCTGTGCGTCGTGTACATCGAGCTCATCCGCGGCGTGCCGCTCATCAGCCTGCTGTTCATGTCGTCGGTGATGCTGCCCTTGTTCCTGCCCGAAGGCTTTTCCATCGACAAGCTGTTGCGCGCGCAGATCGCGATCATCATGTTCGCGGCCGCGTACATCGCCGAAACGGTGCGCGGCGGCCTGCAGGCGATTCCCAAGGGGCAGTACGAAGGCGCCGATTCGCTGGGCCTGAACTACTGGCAGCAGATGCGCAAGATCATCCTGCCGCAGGCCCTGAAGATCGTCATCCCGCCGCTGGTCAGCATCTTCATCGCGCTGTTCAAGGACACCTCGCTGGTGGTCATCATCGGCATCTTCGACCTGACGCTGGCCGCCAAGGCGGCATTGTCCGACGCGGCATGGCGCGGCTTCGGGGTAGAGGCGTACCTGTTCATCTCGCTGATCTACTTCGTCTTCTGCTTCTCCATGTCCAAGTACAGCCAGGCACTGGAAAAACGCCTGGCCACCGGTCATGAACGCTAGGGTCAACAGCCCCACACTTTTGCCGCGCGTCCGCCCCAAGCGGGCGCGCACCGCGATACTTAGGGAGTACAGGCATGTCTGATGCCATCATTCGACTGCAGGACGTGAACAAGTGGTACGGCCAGTTCCACGTGCTGCGCAACATCAACCTGGACGTGGCGCCGGGTGAGCGCATCGTGGTGTGCGGGCCGTCCGGCTCGGGCAAGTCCACCATGATCCGCTGCATCAACCGGCTCGAAGAGCACCAGAAAGGCCACATCATCGTGGACGGCACGGAGCTCACCAACGACTTGAAGCACATCGAGACCATCCGCAAGGACGTCGGCATGGTGTTCCAGCACTTCAACCTGTTCCCGCACCTGACGGTGCTGGAAAACCTGACGCTGGGCCCCATGTGGGTGCTGAAAAAGCCGCGTGCCGAAGCCGAAGCCACCGCCATGAAGTACCTGGAACGCGTGCGCATTCCGGACCAGGCCAAGAAGTTCCCCGGCCAGTTGTCCGGCGGCCAGCAGCAGCGCGTGGCGATTGCCCGGTCGCTGTGCATGAGCCCCAAGATCATGCTGTTCGATGAGCCCACCTCGGCCCTGGACCCGGAAATGGTCAAGGAAGTGCTGGACGTGATGGTCAACCTGGCCCAGGAAAGCGGCATGACGATGCTGTGCGTGACCCACGAAATGGGCTTTGCGCGCAAGGTCGCCAACCGCGTCATCTTCATGGACCGCGGCGAGATCATCGAGCAGAACAGCCCGGACGAGTTCTTCGACAATCCGCAGAACGAACGCACCAAGCTGTTCCTGAGCCAGATTTTGCATTGATCTGAATCGCGGGCGCAGCACCGTCGACCCAAGGCCGCCTTGCTCTGAAGGCGGCTTTTCTTTTGGGCGAGACCTTTTCGACGCCCTTCCCCGTGATCGTCAGGACCTGCGGATCAAATCGGTGCTCCGGTTCGACCAGCCCAAGCGCCACACCCTGGCCGATCAATTCCCGCCCGCGCCTTAACAAGATCTTGAGACTCGCCTACCTAGAATCGCCAACGATTCTCATTGGCACTTCTCTTGGAACTTCTCATGGCGCAGTCCTTCTCCCCTCCCCGCGGCGCGTTCGCGCTTAAAACCCTGGGCCTCGCGCTAGGCGCCGCCGCCAGCGCCCAGGCCCAGCCGGCCGACACCGCCGTGCAGCTGGCCCCCGTCACCGTGCAAGGCGACGCCCCGCCCCACAAGGCCGACCGCGTCCAGTCCGGCAAATTCACCGAACCGCTGCTCGACACCCCGCAAAGCATCACCGTCGTGCCCCGCGCCGTGCTGGAAGAACAGCAGGCCCAGAGCCTGCAGGACGTGCTGCGCAACGTGCCCGGCATCACCTTCAGTTCCGGCGAAGGCAACCTGGGCTGGGGCGACATGTTCACCATCCGCGGGTTCTCCGCCGAACAAAGCATCACCGTCGACGGCATCCGCGACGCCGGCCTGTCCAGCCGCACCGACATCTTCAACCTGGAACAGGCCGAAGTCTTCAAAGGCACCGGGTCCATTGAATCCGGCGTGTCCGCCGTGGGCGGCAGCGTCAACCTGGCCAGCAAGGAAGCCCGCCTGGGCTCGTTCTACAAGGCGTCCGGCGGCCTAGGCACCGACCACTATCGGCGCATCACCGCCGACCTGAACCAGGAACTGACCGACAGCTCGGCCCTGCGCATCAACCTGATGCGCCACCACAACGGCGTGGCCGAGCGCGACGTCACCGAGTTCGACCGTTCCGGCATCGCCGCATCGCTGGCCATGGGCCTGGGCACGCCCACCCGCGTCACCTTCAACTACCTGCACCAGGAAGACAACAACATCCCCGACGGCGGCGTGCCCATCCAGCGCGGCACCGGCGGCCAGCGCATGCCCAACGTCGCGCGCAACGCCTGGTATGGCGATCCGTCGCGCTACACCGAGCAGACCCGCACCGACCAGGCCACCCTGAAAGTCGAACACGACTTCAACAAGGGCGTGCGCCTGTCCAACATCAGCCGCTGGCAGCAGACCGACCGCATCGGCGTCCTGTCGCCCGCGCGTTTCAACAGCACCTCGCGCACTTCCTACGGCTATGTCGGCGCCGGCCCCCTGGTCACCAGCGCCGACGGCATTGCGTCCTACAGCGGCTACACCGCGCAAGGCAACCCCAGCCCCTACGCCCAACTGCGCGGCAATGACTTCGGCACATCCAAGCGCTACACCATCCTGGCCAACCAGAGCAACCTGAACCTGGACTTCAAGACGGGCGGCATCAAGCACCAGGTCGTTACCGGCATCGAGTTCTACCAGGAAACCTACGGCGACCACGAACGCACCATCAAGGCTCCGTCCACCAACCCCACCATCGACCTGCGCAACACCGGCGGCGTCGACATGGGCGGTGTCGACACCGTCAAGGGCAACAGCGGCAACGAAGCCCGCGTCTTCAACACCGGCCTGTACGTCGCCGACACCCTGACCCTGACGCCACAATGGCTGGTGCAAGGCGCACTGCGCTATGACCGCTACCGCGTCACCCAGGTATCCGGATCGGCCGGCAACCACACCACCAACCGCATCGAAGACGGCGCCTGGAGCGGCCGCGTCGGCCTGACCTACAAGCCCGTCGAACAAGCCAGCCTCTACGCCGCCTACAGCCAGGCCGCCCAACCGTCCGCCCTGGGCGCCTCCACCAACAACAACATCTACGGCGCCACCGGCGGCGACACTTACAAACCCGCCGTCTCCAAGACCTGGGAACTGGGCGCCAAATGGGACACCGCCGGCGGCGACCTGTCGCTGACCAGCGCCGTGTTCCGCACCGAACTGTCCGACTCCTGGGAATACGGCGACGACGCCACCGACGTCGTGCGCGCCCTGTCCGCCAAGCGCGTCGACGGCATCGAACTGGGCCTGTCCGGCAACATCACCCCGCGCTGGTCGGCATTCGCAGGCGTCAGCGCCATGAAAAGCCGCATCACCAAAGGCGCCAACAGCGGCGAAGAAGCCAAGAACGTCCCCGACTGGACTTTCAATCTATGGACCACCTACGCCGCCACCGACCGCCTGTCGCTCAGCTACGGTGCGCAATACGTCGGCAAGCGCCGCTACACCGCCAACAAATACGTCGGCGGCAAGAACAACAACAGCGCCACCGTCTCCGGGCCGTCAGGCACGCATCCGATCTGGGTTCGGGATGATGAAAAGGCGCCGTCATACTGGCTGCATTCCGTGGCGGCGCGCTATCGCGTGGACAAGGCGCTGACCGTGGGGATGAACGTCGAGAACCTGTTCAATAAGTTCTATTACAGCCGCGTAGGTGCGTCGCTGGATGGGTTCCAGCTGTATGGGGTGCCGGGGGCTGGGCGGACGGTGACGTTTACGGCGGAGTTGTCGTTCTGATCAAAGGCCTACGTGCTATCGCTCACCCCACCTACGGAGCATCACAAAGACCGTAGAAAATTAAGAATCTTCCAATTCTCGTCCCGATCCGGAATGCGTAGCTTAAGCGCGCGTTCCGGATTTTTGTTTTTGAGAGCAGCACATAGCGTGCCAGACTACGTTTTCTCCCATTGTGCAGGCGGAGACTCTAATGAACTGAATTGACCTTTTAAAGCGAGAATATATATCCTGGTGAGCAGACCTAAAACCGCAATAGAAGACTGACCATGCGAGAGAAATCCCACCATTTGTTGGTAGGTGCCCTGCTTAGTGCTGAGAGGCTGTATCTCATTTACGAATCAGCCTCTTACTTCGAACCAAAACCTTTCCGTTCGTTTCTCGACAGTCTGTGGAGAGCTATCTCTCATGATCAATGGCCAACTGAAGAAGCGTTGAGCGAAATACAAGACTATCTGAGCTCACCGTCCATTCCCGAAGAAGGCGATTGCCAGGGAACCGATTTCTATGGCCTAGCGTTCGTTTCTGCCGTTCAACTGCTTTATGACTGGGTGTCACAAGGAACCGATGAAGCATTGACATACCTGGCTCAGGATCTCGAAATAGCTACGCTTGATCATTACCTACATGCACAGCTATTCCACACATATTCAACCAGAACGAGAGAACAAGAACTGACCATCTTAAATGACCCTAGGATGAAGAGGCTTGAATCGCAGTTACTCTTTGATTGGGAGAGCCTGCTTTCAACCAGCCCCAACAGAATCAGTAAAGATAAAATTTCCAGTCATACATTTAACTTATTCAGTCTAGAAAATAGCGCATCAAGATAAACCTTAGTCTGGCTCGCCATTTTCTATGACTAGCACGCACCTTCAGTGACTCAATACAAATTCTCCAAATGGATCAGCACGGCGGGGTCGCCACTAATCGTGATGGAATCGCAGATTGCTTCACGATGGTCTGGCTTCGAACCGCCACCTTGTATCTTGAGCCCTGGGATGGTTAGCTACCATTCCACGAGAGACAGGTGAGTTTCTGCGGCTCCCTTAGGTGCCTGACCCTGTTCTGAAGACTAAACCCCTGTCTCTCACCTCTGACGCCATCGCGGACACTGGACGGTAGCCTAGGGCTTGACCCTGCATGCACAAGGTAAGTGGGCGCAGTTGGCATACTTTCTTTGTATGGAGGGTATGACGATGATCTATCTGGGTATTGATGTCTCCAAGCTGAAGCTGGACTGCACGTTGCTGCTGGATCCAGAGAATGACAAGCGCAAAAGCAAGGTTGTCCCTAATAGCCGGGACGGGGTGCACGACCTAGTCCGGTGGTGCGCCAAGCATGGCGCCGCGGCTGACCAGGTTCACGCCGTGTTGGAAGCCACAGGGCCCTATCACGAGCAAGCCGCGACGACGCTGCATGATGGCGGGCTGACGGTGTCGGTGGCCAACCCGGCCAACGTGCACGACTTCAGTCGGGCGTTGGCGATGCGGTCCAAGACCGACGCACTCGATAGCGTGGTGTTGGCCCGTTATGGCGTGGCGATGAAGCCGCCCGTCTGGCAGCCCCCGCCGGCCCATGTGCGCGAGCTGCGTGCCTTGATTACCCAACTGGAAGCGTTGTCCAAGGATCGGCTGCGCACGATGAACCGCCAGGAGAAGATCGAGGCCAGCTCGCCCTCGGAGCTGGTGGAACGTTCGATCAGCGACACGCTGAGCTTTTACGGCAAGGAGATCGCTCGCCTGGAGAAGGCCATCGACGACCATATCGACCGGCATCCTGACTTGAAGGAAGACGCCAGGTTGTTGGCGACCATACCCGGGGTGGGGCCGAAAATGACCAGAACCATGCTGCGGGTGATGCATACCCACCACTTCAAGTGTGCCGAGGATCTGGCCGCGTATCTGGGCTTGGTGCCGGTGCAGAGACAGTCTGGCACGTCGCTGCGCGGCCGTAGCCGCATGTCCAAGGCCGGTCCTGCGGACGTACGGGCGTTGGCATACATGGCTGGCGTCGTTGCGTCCAAGCACAACCCCCATGTGCGGGCGTTGTATCAACGACTGCTGGCCGCGGGCAAGAGCAAGATGTCGGCCCTGGGCGCCTGCATGCGAAAAGTGGTGCATCTGTGCTTCGGCGTGCTCAAGACGCGGCAGCCTTACAGACCTGATTACGCTTTTTCTACTTGACGGCCAAGACGGTATCTTCAGACTATGACAGGGCATGCCAAACTACAGACTACGCGGAAGTTCTAAACGCAGGCTACGCAAATATTCTTGTACTTGGGGACGAGCCACTACAGACGTGCTTGGCGATACAAGATGATGTTGTATTGATCGTGCGCTGGAGATGGGCCGAAAGTGAGTCAGCGGTAGAGAGGGCCGTACGTTGCATGAATCCAAACACATTCACAGCAACAGAAACTACAAGCATTACATGGTCGACCGCCGGGCTAGTGCTATTCGATGCCGCAGATAGGCCTTCGATCGAGGGAGGACTTGAATTCAAGGCGAATCCGGGCCAGTACACCATCAAGACATTGGATTATCGGCCTACCGACGATGTTTGTCTTCTAATTCATGCTCTGCTACCTATTGAACATTCGTAGTGATAAATAACGTATTAGACTGCATTTTTCGCATGTCTCATAGATTAAACCGATGAAACTGCCAAGCTTGAGCCGCCAGAATGATTGAATTATTCTTCTCTGTGTCCGCAGCTGTTGGGGCGGGACTCTGCGAACGGTTTAGGGTGTTATTTGAAGGATTGGCCAAATAAAAATGCACTACAAAAAACAATGAAAACACCTCAATTTCGAACCACGGTCGAGCGTGCATTCGATAAAAATGGTAGAGGAGCTTTCCTCATCAAGCTCTCAACACCGTTGACGGAAGTCAACATATATGCGACAGCATCGGACATAGAAAAACTAGATGGACTCATCCATAGGCAGACTGACTATGTATTAGCGGGAATATCTGCTGCCAGCGCCGTTCATTGGCAGCGACTAAATGAGGACGTTTACGTTCTCATAGGTGAAGATTCGGAAGTTTGGGACATTTGCATCGTTATTGATAGCGACGTTGTCGAGCGAATTGCATCTGAAGCAAATGATCTGATAAATAGGAAAGATAAAAATTAGTCTACGGTTCCCTAGGGAGTGCAGCCGCGACGCCACCGGATGATGTGCGCGCCACCCGTCATCCGTGTCGATGGCATTGAACTGGGCCCATCTTGCAGCCTCCCTCACAGTGGCCCACCTTTGCGGGTGTCAACTCCATGAAAAGCCGTATCAACATGGGTGCCAACAACGGCGAAGAAGCGAAGAATGTCCCGCCAGACCATCAACCACCGAACCACGTACGCTGCGCGCTGGGGCGTTGCTCCGCGGAGCTAGCGCTACGACATGTCAGGGCCTGTACCGACGGTGGTGAGGACAATGGACCTATCGATCTAGAAATTAAGAATCTTCCAATTCTCCTTTGAGTCCGGAATGCGTAGCTTGGGTACGCATTCCGGATTTTTGCTTTTTAGGGATGCCCCTTCGAGCATCACCAAACAACCCATCAGAATTGCGTGCCGGCCCCCCACTGACAACCATTGACGAGAACAAAATGAGCGAAGCCGCGATTCAACTTGATCTACTTGAAGAAAATATCGACCTGAAGGCCATCCCCTTTGACGAATCCGCCCTGATTCTCTCCAAGTTTCTCCAGCAGTACGCAACACAAATGTGCGAGAAACGGCAGTTTTCTGGCGACTCCTTGCGCTGGACGACCGAGACACTGGCGCTGCGACTCACTCCCGGAAAAATTCCTGCCGTTGCCGAGCTACGTCAAACAAGAGCGAACACGTGGCGAGCTGTACCACGCCGAGCCAGATTCCCCCAAGAAGCACTTTCTCAGAGCGGTGATCTGCTGCCTCTACGATAAAGACACCGACGAAACCACTGAGCTTGAGACCACGGGAATGGTTGAGTTGTTCTTCTTTGTGCTCTTGGATGTCGGGCCTGGCGTTTGCGAACGGTTTCGGGTGTTCTTTGAGTCGCAGGACAGGCAACACTGAATTCCATCAACCAAAAGTAATGTGTGAGGCTATTTCTTTCTACCACCGCAGTGGAAAAACGAATCTTTATTCCCTTTCATAAGATCTAGACGAAAACCCACCACTGGAGACTCGAAATATCCTACCTTTTGGCCTACTTTGAATTGAACAACGGCAACGCTACGGATTATTCAGGTTTCCGCGAGGTGGGAAATCATGTGATGCCGAAAGCGATCTGTGGCGGTTCGATTTCCGTCCAATACCAAGAGCAAATAGTTCCGGCCACGGTAGTTACTGACATGAGCGGCGACAGTGCTCATGACTATTTCTCCAAACGCGGGCACGAAGCAAGACAACTACTGATGCGGTTCATTTCCAGCAGAATTGCGAACGACTGCATAATTTCGTGCCTAGCATTATTTATTGACAATAATCACAAACCTGTTTTTCCCGACAGATACCAGAAAATTTCATTGGCTAGACTCTCAGACTTTTTTTCCGACAAAACTCAATTCGAACGAGGACTCCAAATTACCAAAACATGAAAATAGAGTCTGGCTTGCTTTGTTCCACATATGTTTTTTATTCAAATAAAATGGAGTTGTCGCAACCCGGCCGACTAATTTGATTACATGAGTGCCATGAAAATAAAATCGGCAGAAGAATTCAAGAAGTTCTCCGACTCCAAATCTGATATCGAAATGACCAGGTGGGCCGCTGCCGACGAAGTTTGGATTGCTGTTCTGGAAAAGTACCCGAATCTCTCAAGAATCGTTGCATTGAACCGCACAATATCCCTGCCCATCCTGATACGCCTATCGAAGAGCAACGATTGGCTGACTCGATGCGACGTAGCAATGAAACGAAGGATCACCCCATCAATGTTCCATGCGCTTTCGCGGGACCCTGAACCGGCAGTCCGAAAGAGAATTGCCCTGAATCCAAAGGCTCCCCTGGACGTCTTGCAAATTCTTGCGGATGACCAAGACAAGACAGTTTCAGACGCCGCTAAAGAGCGACTGGAGAGTCGTTGATACTGAGTTTCAGACTATCTATTCCGAAAGCCGATGCGTCAGAAGTAGGAATTCGCCTCTAAGGAAAACGTAGTCTGGTTCGTTATTTCGATGACTTTCTAAACTGGTACTTTCTAGCGCCAAGCATTCAGACGGAGTGAGCTTCCCAAGAACCAAGAAAATGAACTACTACGCAATAACTCAAAAGAAAGACTCGGGCTGCCCTGTTGGGTATCTTGATATTACGCTTTACGATCATCTTCCCGGAAAGAATGAGAAAATCGATTATGGCATCGTCTACCCCTGGTATTCCAATCCGAAAGGGTTGAGTGAACTTCCCGACGGAGGATGTTTGGTAAGCAGAGAGCAGCCATTTCAGTTCTCAATCAGACCCTTTGCCTACATGCTGCAAATCATGGACCAGGCTTTTCTCGATACCCTTCAGGAATTCAAGGCTCCTATCAAAAGCGTCAAACCTGTCAGGATATTCTCTTCCAAGTCCGGCCTTGAAATCACAACCAAGCAGTACTACATATCCATTTTTTCAGATGAATTCTACGTGAATATGAAAAGGGTTCTGAACGAGAGCGAAAGCTTGATCGAAAATGAAGGAAGCATCGACTTCTGGCCTGAGAAAATATCAATAAAAGAGGACTGCTCCCTGCCGGCTTTCGCCATTGAGAATATAGATTTTGCCGATCAGACAATTATATGTTCGCAAGGGTTTGTAGACTCCGCGAAATCGAGAAATGTGAAGGGAATAGATTTCGTCAGAATTGAATTTGCAAAATGGGCAAATCCAAACTTGCTTACCTACAGTGAGGATCACATCCTACCTGTTCTGTGAAGTGACGAACGGGCATACGGGAGGCGTAAAACCATGCCCCCCCAATCAAAAGGCAAAATACCAAAAATACAGTGGTGTTGACTCGATGAGATTAGACGTTTTCCCACAAGATGCGCATAGGCTTCTATCTTACTTGGACAGGCCGATTTTCTTTGCCCAACCATATTTCGGCAACATAGTGCGAGCAATCGTCGTCTACGACGAATCACTAGCGGCGGATTATTCCACGAATGACACAAGCGACGATTTCGAAGATTGGCAAACGCTTCTGGAGTCGATCACGCCTGCCTGGCCGGACATGCCTCGAAGCGTCGAACGAGAGATACTTGAGATACTCGATATGATGCAGGGAAAATCTTATTCCGGCATAGGCCGGTTTCCGCTAATTAACAACATGATCGGAGACATCTCCCGGCTACTTCATTGCTATGCCTTTGGAAACGTCCATCAACTATGGCATACCATCGAGCAAGCCTACTTACACAGTGGCATTCCTTGCGGTTGGGAAGGAAATTATCCCGCAGGAAGGCTGATTATTTTCTCTAAGTAGCAAGTCGCACCCAAGTTGAGTGGCGGTCTCGCGCTCTTTCCTTCGAGCAAAAATGAAGCATCTAACAAAAAAAGCAAGAATCCAATTTGGAGCGTTGGCAGTAGAACGCTTAAGCGAAATCGTCTACAAATTCTCCGGAAAATATCTAGTCTATATGCCCACGTACGCTGCGGCACTTGAGTTCTGTTTTGAGGCATCGCTGAACAAGGCTCCAAAAGCACAGATAGAAAGATGGTTGGAAACTGTCGAGACCATGATCCCTGATACAGAGGACTACAGCGACGTTCTAGCAGATCAAGCTCAATGTGCATTTATAGCCGTCTATTATTGCCTCTGCCATATCCTGGATGCCGAAGAGAAATCTCTGAATCATTGTATTCAGAAAGTAAATGAAGCGATGGACATTTATGGCTACGAATGTGGATCAGTCGACACGACTGGCTCGGAGCAAAGTTGGTAAAAGGAGTTAACGATTTACTTCCAAAGCACAGAGATTGCCACCACGCTTGACCTCAACGCCATCAGATCAATCAATCGGCAACATATGATCCCTGCTGTCTGAATCTGATGCGAAAGAAGTTGGAAACTCAGGGCAAACATAGCCCATTTCGTTCTTGACTTGAACATCAGCTCACATGAAAAAAAGAAAACAGCATGACGTCAAGGTGGGAGACATCTATGCAGTCCCCCTCGACCCTTTAGGCCGAAGATATGGTTATGTACGGATGTACAACGACCCTGACGTAGCCATACTTGGTGTCACATCCGGCAAGCAGCTTCTATCGCTGCATGAAGTATCACAATATGGAAGCGTGACCGACGCTTTATGCCTGCGCTCAGCCATAGAAAAAGGACGTTGGCCATTGATAGGAAACCTCCCTTTCGGGCCGGGCGAAGATCCTTGGCCAGGACCACGCAAACAAGTAGCAAAAATTCGGCCCGATCTAAAAATGGTGCTTTTCAAAGGCCACTTTATATCATCGGAGACATTTGGTCAGTATGACGAATTGCCGGAGCTCATGAAATTTAGTGACGAAAATTTAATCGAATACATAAATAACAATAAACCGATGTTTATGCAAATTGAGAGAATTGCACATCCGAAGAAATAGAGTCGTCGCAACCCAGCCGGCTTATTTGTTTATTTAGGCGCGCATGAAAATAAAATCGGCAGAAGAATTCAAGAAGTTCTCCGACTCCGAAGTTGACATCGAAAAGACCAGGTGGGCCGCTGCCGACGAAGTTTGGATTGCTGTTCTGGAAAAGTACCCGAATCTCTCAAGAATCGTTTATTTCTAAAGGCGCCAACAGCGGCGAAGAAGCCAAGAACGTCCCCGCGCCCCTTCCTGCCACTTGCGGACCACCGACTCCGCCGCCGACGGCCTGTCCGTCAGCTAGGGCGCACCAACGCGAGGACAAAGCGCTGACCGAGCGGTCGTCGTGGTCAACCCGCTCAACGACTGCGATTGCAGCAGTGACAACAGGTCGTTAAAGGCGTCGCAGCGGTAAGGCTAGCTCCAACCCCAAGGACGCTGAGGCGCACCACGGAGATCGGATTCCAGAAATTCAGAATCTTCCAATGCTCTTTTGAGTCCGGAATGCGTAGCTTGGACACGCCTTCCGGATTTTTGCTTTCAGGGGCGAAATTCACCCGGCAGGCAATCCTGCGCAATTGCGTGCCACCACTCCACTCACAACCATGGTCGACAACAAATGAGAGAAGCCACGATGCAACTTGATCTACTTGAAGAGAATATTGATCTGAATGCCATCTCATTTGATGCATCTGCCCTGATCTTCTCCAGGTTCCTCCAACAGCTGGCAACAGATATGTTTGAGCAAGGACGCTTCTCTGGCGACTTCTTGCGCTGGACGACCGAGACACTAGGGCTTCGTCTCTCTTCCGCCACCCCCCCTGCGGTTTCCGACCTGGTTCGAACCCGGACGGATACCTGGCGACTACACCATGCTGAACCAGATTGTCCCAAGAAGCACTTTCTCAGAGCGGTGATTTGCTGCCTTTACGATAAACACACCGACAAAACCAGAGAGCTTGAAACGCCTGAAATGGTTGAATTGTTCTTCTTTGTACTCTCGGATATCGGACCGGAAGTTTGCGAACAGTTCAGAATTTTCTTTGAAGCGCACGTCAGGAAGCACTGAACGACATCAGCGCGAAAATAATGTATGACGCCACCAGATTTCCGCAATAGCCGCCGTGAAATGCGGTGCGACCTCAGCCCGTCAGGGACCACCCGTTTTCCTCATCCTGCTACGAATCATGCATTCGGACGCGCTAGCATGTGACATACGCAGGGTCGACCCGTAAACAACAAACCAGACTTCGTTTTCGCAGAGAAAAACGTAGTCTGGTTCGTTATTTCGAAGGTCTTCAACTTCCAATGCCATGCAGGCTGATCGTCCACGCGGCTTGTACACTGCCTCCCAATCCCATCACTCGGAGCGCAAGACCGCCATGGAGATCACCCCCGTCGACTACCGCGAGCAGTACGCATTCCAGCCTGTCGACACCCTCAGCCATCGCCGGCTATCCGGCGCCCCGTCGCTGCAACAGGTGCTGGACTGCCTGGACGAGTTGCGACGGGCCGACCCTGGCCACCATTACTTCTGCACGCTCGACGACATCAACCAGTGTTGCTACACCAGTGGCCACGCGGGCAATGACGATCGCATCGACATGGACTACGGCGACACCGACTTCGACGACCCGGAATCGGTTCACGCCTTCGAGGTGCGCCGCGCAGCTCACGTGGTGGCGCGATTGCAGGACGCGGCGTCTCGCCAATCCTGGGAAGACGTGTGCGGCACGCTGATGACCAGCCAGGAAGACGTGGACGTCCTGGTGGCCACCAACCGCGATCCAGACCGGGTGATCGATAGCGTGGTCTACATCCAGCGCGTCACCGTGCCAGACGACACCTTCATGATCGCCGCCCTGCCCAATGGCTACTTTTCCTGCGACTGGGATGTGTTCCAGAACCATGCGGTGATTCGACGCATGCATGAGCGGCATGGCTACCGCTTTGTCGGGCTTGGTGCGTCGTGGTTGGGGTTCGTGCGGGATACGCCGCTGCAGCCGGCTGCGGCCGATGCATTGGTGGCGGACCTGGCGGACTTATATGGCTGCGCCAGTGACGAGCACCAAGCCGCTTGGCACGAGCTTGCCAGGATTGCGGCTAGCGGGAATGTACTGCTGCTGGGGTACACGGAGAATTTTGCTGAATAGCGTTGGCAGCATTTAGACGGGGACCGGCCAAGAGTGAACTGGAAACCGCTCCAGCAAAAATGCTCGGTTGCTCAGGCCAGCGTACCCACTCTCATTCGTAGATTGAGGGCAAGGGAATGTGATTCCGTTCCAACACACACACGATCTTCTCTAGAAAAGTCAGTGGGGCATCCGTTGTACTTCCGTAGAGATCGACAAGCCCTACTTCGACAACATATTCAACCAGTTGAATGAGCTCCTGCCGCTCGTTGTCTTTGAGCTTCTCGGAAAGAGTTTCTGGCGGCGGGTCACCCCTTCCGTTCAGGGCCAATCGCGCGCCTTTGGCTTCCCACTCCGGTATATCCTCAGCAACAGCGATGCTATCCAGATGAGAGAGAAGATCATCCAAGGAAGAATGGGAGATTTTTTTAGCACTGCAGTAGCTGCGGAGACAGGACGCCGCGTACCGCTGCCTCATTCTGGACGTCAGACAAAGCAGATTTGCATGCAAATCATTATTTTTCATAACTACGCCAACTCAATCCAGGTCGACATTTTTTCCCACATAGTATCCGGTCATCATATCCAACACATCGTCCACCTGATCGCTCATTTCATCCATGCCACTGTTGCGCAGAGCCAAGCTGAAGCCTCTATAACAATCAATTATCTCGCTTTTGCCGATGCCTGCTCGGTTTAGGCTCACTGCCAACTCCCGCAGCGCGTCAATCGGAGCATCGCTTGAAAGCGACATCCGTATTTTCTGAATTATGAAGTATTTCATTGGCAACAATGGCGCCGAATAAACATAACCTGATACGTTATTTAATTCCGACTATTTAGAATGCTTTGCTTCAAGTATTGCTCCATCCGACTTGGATATCAGTACATCAAAATTGCCGCCTAGCTGGAATTTGGGCGGTTGCCCCGTGACTCTCCAAGTATCACCTTCATCTGAGACAACGTACGGCTTTTGTCTATTGGCGGCCTCGACACCATAAACTCGAGTTACATAATCTTCACAAATTTCCACCGCTTTAGACTCGGACAACATAGAATCGCCACCTTCTGAAAAACCATTGGTGGCGGACCTGGCGGACTTGTATGGCTGCGCCAGTGACGAGCACCAAGCCGCTTGGCACGAGCTTGCCGGGATTGCGGCTAGCGGGAATGTACTGCTGCTGGGGTACACGGAGAATTTCGCTGAATAGCGCTGGCATCGCCATGATGCCTTGACTGGCCCTCTGCACCGTAAACCGTCTGCCTGGCGGATGCTCTGGGTTCGATCTACCTCTCTGCAATTCTTCTAGCGGCCAATTCGATATTCAATTTCGTCACCGCGTCGACAATTACGACGTTTTCCAGATGGACATATGATTTTTCGGACAATGCCTCGGCGGTATCCTGCGTCAATCTGGCGATGTCATAAAAGTCCAAGCTAATAACCGAACCCTTAAGGTGAAGTTGCACCCCAAGCAGGTACCCCTTCTTTTCATGCTCAAACTCGGCAATCTCGTCGTACCCATCTGGGTACACCAATTGAATGTGCATCAATAGCTCCCTGTCGCCGTACCCCGGCCACACCTAATCTCTTTTAGTCAGTATCCAACCCGAAATCTGGAATCGCGAGTTCCACGGGAGACAGAAGAAATGACAGCCCGTCCTCTGCTTGCTTGACATGCCACAAAATCAAGCCCCGCGACCAAGATTCGCCCATACGATCCATGAATGCGCCTACTCCACCCGCAAGTATTCCACACAGAGCAAACGGCGGAATCCAGATCAGTTGGACTGATCCAATACCCGTCCAACCGTGAGACAGAAACTTTTGCTGGGCCGCCTCGACGTATGGAGAGAAATAGCCGTCATCACCAGGCAGCGTCACGCTGAAATCCTGTTCGTCTATCCATTCATAGATATATAAATAGAAGGACGCGATTGCGTCAGGTGGATAATTGAAAGATGCCATGGCTGTTTTTAGAGAAAGACGTAGGCGGGCACATTATGTGGTCTCAGTACAACTACCGCTACCCAAGACACCTATTGCAAAGCACTTCGCATACAGCCGCCTTCATTCCCGAGATCGCAACATCGAGAGGCGTCTGTTCTAGCTCGTTCTTCAACGTTGCGTCTGCCCCGCGACTCAGCAGAAACTCAACAGCCTGCGCTTGTCCGCATAGTGCGGCCTCGTGCAGGGGCGTGTTGTACAGATCTCCCCTTGCATCGATCGCCGCGCCGTTACCCAGCAGAACCGCCATGTGCTCAAGGTGTCCCTTGCGTGAAGCGATATGCAAAAGCATGCATCCCAGGACGCCACGCTGATTGACGTCTTCGATGTCCAGGTCAATAAACTCGGGGTGCAGCTTGTACGCATGAAAAACATCGGACAATAATTTTCTGGTCATGGCTGCCTGCTATGTCTTTTTGTCCGCTGTTTCAGTTTCAAGATCTCAGCAAAGCACTCGTATGACTCGCCTGGGTACGGCAACATTGCCTGCATCTTCAAATGCGTGGGGCTACCCCGCTTGGCCGCCCCGACTGCCAATTTTTCGGTAACGGCTACGAAAACCGAGTCATCGTGCGTGGCATCCCCTTCAAGGATCCTTGCTCCCACTTGGCCGTAATGGATGAATTCGTAATACCGATCACGTTCAGCGTCGGTCTCTGCAGGCTTTGTGTAGTAGGCATTCTTTCTTGCCAGCCTGACGAGTTGCTCCAGCGGACCTTTCGTCACCACCTCGTTATCTCGTCTGCGACGGCAGTACTAATGCCGTATCTATCTTGAAGATAGATGTAATCACCTCTCCCCATATTGATGACGAAATCCTCTATCAGGAAATATGCGACCTCTAACAACTGCATTCACTCCAATACAATCATGAATAGTCCCGCCAGATACCAAAGCCGATCTCTTTTGGTCAATCTAGAGCGAACTCATCATGAAGATCGAGCGCTTCATCTTCATTTATCGCCTGCCTATTGCCTGAGTAGTCTTGAGCAGAGATGATGAATCGATCCACACCCTGATCGACGCAACGCACACCGTCGACCACGGCGAATACGCCAAACAGGGCAACGCGAACAGATTCCGATATCACGGCGTCGAATAGCGACTGCTCGTTCACGGTCAATCGCGCCCTCCACTGCGCGATCTTTGAAAGCTGGTCAGATGGACGTCTGCCCGGAGGCGCGATGTACGTCGCAATAAGGTCATCTACCGCTTGCTGCTGCACATGACGCTTGATGGCGGCAATGAATTCCTGCCTATTCATGGCGCAATTCTCCGAAAGGCTTGAAGTCCGAATAGGCCGTCGCCCTCGACAAGCCCCCTTCGTTTGCCCTGGTCGCCTACCCCACGCGCAAACGCCCACCACTCTATCCGGCCGAGTGACAGAAAAAGGTAGGAAGTTTCCGAAAACGCCAGCAGGCATGTCGGACACGTTCCCGACACGCCTTGAATGGCTATGCAATGGTTTTACGAACGCGCTGCGCGACGCGGCAGCGCTAGTTCAAGATCAAGACCGCGCAGCGCTGTGCAGCCCCACCCGAAACACGCTCCCCTGCCCCGGCGCCGATGTCAGCGACACGGTCCACCCCTGGTGCTCGCAAATCCGCTGCACCAGCGACAAGCCCAACCCGAGATTGCCGTTGTCCGGCTGCGTGCCGCGCACGAAGGGGCTGAAGATGGCTTCCTGGCGTTCGGCCGGAATGCCCGGGCCGTCGTCGGCGACCTGTAGATAGTCGCCGCCTGCCTGGACGGTGACACGGGCGCCCGGGCCGGCGTACTGCAAGGCATTGCGGATCAGGTTGGACAGGACCGCACGCAGCAATGGGGCGGGAAACGTCGGATAGCCTCCGGCCGCCCCGCTATCCTCATCCCCCTCGAACACCAACGTCATCCCGCGCCGCTGCGCGACCGCCGTCCAAGTCGCCAGTTGTTCGCCGGCCGCGTCGGCGGCGCTTTCCCGCACGAACTGCCCGCTGGCATCGCGGCCGCGCGCCAGCATCAGGTAGGTATCCAACCGCTCGCCCATATCGGTTGCCGCGGCGGCTATGCGCGCCACGCGGGCCGCGCTGGCGGGGTCCAGCCCGCCGCCGTCCGGCCCCGGCTCATCCAGCAGCAATTCGCACGAGCTGGAAATGACCATCAGCGGCGTGCGCAGTTCGTGCCCGACGTCGGCGGTGAACAGCTGTTCGCGCCGCAGCGCCTGTTCCAGCTGGTTGTACGTCGCATCGAACGCCGCGGCGAGGCGGCCGATTTCGTCGGGGGGATAGTCTTCGGCCAGGCGGGTCTGGGGCGGTTGCGCGCCGCGGGCGGTGACTTGCGCGGCCAGGCGCGCCAGCGGGCGCAGCATGCGGCGCGTGGCCAGGGTGCCCAGCACGAAGGCCAGGACCAGGCTGGCGGCGAGCCCCGTAACGACGGTCCAGTGGGACGTGGCCTGGTTGCGTTCGTAGTCGGTGTAGTCGCGCAGCAGCATGTAGCGCTGGCCGTCTTTGTCGTCGACCATGGCGTGCCACACGCGGGCGTCGCGCTCGATCTTGTGAAAGCCGGGCCCCAGGCGCCGCAGCCAGTCCGGAAACGCCGGGCCGCCGGGGTCGCCATGGAAGAAGCGATGCGGCCGGCCGGGGTCGATGCCGGCCAGGAAGTCGCCGCGCACGCGGTCCACGGCCATGCCCATGTCGATGCGCTGCAGGTGGACTTCGAGCTTGTTGACGCTCCAGATGGACACCCACGTCAATGCGCCGCCGACCAGCAGGGCCAGCAGCACGTAGGTCAGCACCAGGTGGCGGGCCAGGCCGCGCCGCGCGCTACGCATCGGCGGCGGCCCGTAGCTGGTAGCCGATGCCGTGCACGGTGACCAGCAAGGGGGTGTCGAACGGTTTGTCGACCACCTGGCGGATCTGGTGGATGTGCGTGCGCAGGCTGTCGCTGTCGGGCGGCGAGTCGCGCCACAGGGCTTCTTCCAGGCGGCCGCGATGCACCACGGCCGGGCTGGCGCGCATCAGCAGCATCAGCAGTTGCAGAGGCGATGGCGGCAGACGCAGGGGCTGGCCGGCGCGGGTCAGCGCCAGGGTGCCGGTGTCCAGCGTCAGGTCGCCTACGCGCAGTACGCGCGAGGCGCCCGCGCCGCTGGCCCGGTGCAGCAGGGCCTTGGCGCGAGCGGCCAGTTCGGCCAGGGCGAAGGGCTTGACCAGGTAGTCGTCGGCGCCGGCATCAAAGCCGGTCAGCCGGTTGTCCAGGGTGTCGCGCGCGGTGACCATGATGACGGGGGTGTCGCAGGCGGCCTCGATGCGCAGGCGGCGGCACAGGTCGTAGCCGTCCAGCCGGGGCAGCATCAGGTCCAGCACGATCAGGTCGAAGCCGCCCGTGGCCGCCATGGCATAACCGCGCAGGCCGTCTTCGGCGCAGTCGACGATGTAGCCGCGGCGCGTGAGGTGGTGCGTGATGTTGGCCAGGATGTCGGGGTCGTCTTCGATGACAAGAACGCGCATGTCGGGCAGTGCCGGTAATGGAAATCAGTCTCATATTGTAAGCACGCCCCCTGCCCGGCCATTCATTGGCCTGGCGCTTGCGGCCCCGGCGCCACAGCGGCTGCGCGTCTTAACGCTTTCTTGAGACGGGATGGCGGAGACTGCACGGCGATAGGAATGGTTCGCGTTACCCGCACCCCGCGGCGCACGTCGTGGCCACAGGATCCCTCCATGCGTTTGAAAGCGATGTTCCCCGCGGCGCTGGCCGTTGCCGCTTGCCTTTTTGCCGCCGCGCCCATGGCGCAGGCCCGCCAGGTGACCGACCTGGCCGGGCGCGTGGTGACGGTGCCCGACCACCCGCAGCGGGTGCTGCTGGGCGAAGGCCGTTTTGTGTTCGCGATGGCGTTGCTGGACCGCGCCGATCCGGTGGCCCGGGTGGTGGGCTGGCAAGGCGAACTGAAGCAGCAGGACCCGTACTCGTGGCAGCAGCTGGTGAAGCGTTTTCCGAAGGCGGCGGACGTGCCGCTGATCGGCAAGACGTCGGAAGCCAGCGTGAGCCCCGAGAAGATCGTGTCGCTCAAGCCGGACGTGGCGGTGTTCAGCCTGAGCGGCCACGGCCCGGGCCGCAACAATCCGATGATTGCGTCGTTGCAGGAAGCCGGCATTCCGATCGTGTTCATCGATTTCCGGCAGCATCCCGTGCAGAACACGGTGCCCAGCCTGCGCATCCTGGGCCAGGCGCTGGACCGCCAGGACGCGGCCGAGCGCTATATCGCGTTCTATGAATCGCACATGGCGCGGGT
This sequence comes from Achromobacter sp. NCFB-sbj8-Ac1-l, assembly GCF_052695805.1. NCBI lineage: Bacteria > Pseudomonadati > Pseudomonadota > Betaproteobacteria > Burkholderiales > Alcaligenaceae > Achromobacter > Achromobacter sp. NCFB-sbj8-Ac1-l. Next base: position 3,188,948 of record NZ_CP199812.1, read on the forward strand.
GCGCCAGATCGTGCAGCCGGTGCCGCAGGCCGAACGGCCGCGCGTGTTCGTGGAGATGTTGGCGGGCGTGTGGCCGGCGTGCTGCCACAGCACGGGCAACGGCAGTTTTGGCGATTTGCTGGAAGCCGCAGGCGGCGTGAACGTGGCCGCGCCGGTGCTGCCGGGGGCCATAGGCGATGTCAGCATGGAATTTCTGCTGCAGGCGCAGCCCCAGGTGTATATCGCCACGGGCAGCCGGTCCGAACCCGGCCGCGCAGGCCTGTTGGCGGGCCCCGGCGCGGCGACGGACGTGTCGGCCGCCAGCCTGTCGACGTTGCTCGAACGCGGCGGCATCCGCGACCTGGATGCGGTCAAGAAGGGCCGCGCCTTCGGCATCTGGCACGCGTTCTACAACTCGCCCTACAACGTGGCGGCGGTGGAAGCGATGGCCAAGTGGCTGTATCCGGAACGCGCCGCCGCGCTGGACCCGCGCGCGACGCTGGATACGCTGTATCGCGACTTCCTGGACGTGGACGGCGCGGGCACCTACTGGACCGCGCCGGCGGGCCGCTAGGCACGGCCGGGCACGCTGATCATGTCGCTTTCCGCACTTGCCACGGCGGCCACCGCCGCCGCCCCGCTTGACGCCATTGCCCTGCACCGCCGCACGCAGAAGCGGCGGCTGGCGCTGGCCCTGCTGTTGACGCTGGCCATTGTCGTCAGCCTGTTGGCCGACATCGCCACCGGCCCCGCGGGCCTCGCGCCGGCCGACCTGCTGCGCACGCTGCTGCACCCGGACGCAGCCGATGCCGGCGCGCGCGTCATCGTCTGGCAGTTTCGCCTGCCCTATGCGCTGATGGCCCTGCTGGTGGGCGTGGCGCTGGGCCTGGGCGGCGCCGAGATGCAGACGATGCTGGACAACCCGCTGGCCAGCCCCTACACGCTGGGCGTATCGGCGGCGGCTGCCTTTGGGGCGTCGCTGGCGATCACGCTGGACTGGCACGTGCCGGCGCTGCCGCCGGGCATGGTGGTGTCGCTGGCCGCCTTTGCCAGCACGCTGGTGTCGGTGCTGATCCTGGAACGGGTGGCACGCTGGCGCGGCGGGTCGACGCTGGGGGTCGTGCTGTTCGGCATTGCGCTGGTGTATTCGTTTCAGGCGCTGGTGATGCTGCTGCAGTTCGTGGCCAGCGAAGAAGCCCTGCAAGGCATCGTGTTCTGGACCATGGGCAGCCTGGCCCGCGCCACCTGGACGACCGTGGGCGTGATGGCCGCGGCGCTGGCGCTGGCCTTGCCGTTTTCGATGCGCGACGCCTGGAAGCTGACCGCCGTGCGGCTGGGCGAAGAACGCGCGGCCAGCTTCGGCATCGACGTCAAGCGCCTGCGTCTGGTGAGCCTGCTGCGCGTCAGCGCGCTGGCGGCGCTGGCTGTGTCGTTCGTGGGCACCATCGGCTTCGTGGGCCTGGTGGCGCCGCACATCGCCCGCCTGCTGCTGGGCGAAGACCACCGCTATTACTTGCCCGGCAGCGCGCTGGGCGGCGCGCTGATCCTGTCGCTGGCCTCGGTCGCGTCCAAGACCGTGCTGCCCGGCGCGCTGATTCCGGTGGGCATCGTGACGTCGCTGGTCGGCATTCCCTTTTTTCTCACCATCGTCATTCGCGCCTTGAAGCGCAGCTGACGCATTTTCCTGAACCCCGGAGACGCTTTCCCATGCAACACCGCTACACGCTTGCCCTGGCCGCCCTGTTCGCCGCCGGTGCCGTCCAGGCCGCCGAGCCCGCCGCGACGACGCCCGCTGCCGCTTGCACCATCGACGTGCAAGGCCAGCCCGGCAAGAAATTCGAACCCAACCACATCGTGGTGCCGTCGACCTGCAAGGATTTCACGGTGCGCCTGATCCACACCGGCAAGAACAGCAAGGAAAAGGCCGGCCACAACTGGGTGCTGACCAAGACCGAAGACATCGATGCCGTGATGGTGGACGGTATCAAGGCCGGCGCCGCGCACGAGTTCCTGGCCCCCGGCGACGCCCGCATCCTGGCCAAGACACCGATGCTCGGCGGCGGCGAAACCGCCACCGTGACCTTCCCCGTCAGCCGCCTGGCCGCCGGGCAGTCGTACACCTTCTACTGCTCGTTCCCGGCGCACGCCCAGCACATGCGCGGCACGCTGACGCTGCAACCCTGACGCCATGAATCTGCGGGACATCCCCTTGCCAGGCGACACGGCGGCAGCCAACGCGACGCTGGAAATCCGCGGCCTGACGGCCGGCTACGGCAGCCGGCCGGTGCTGCGCAACCTGCACGCCAAGGCCTTGCCCGAGGCCTCGCTGACGGCGCTGCTGGGGCCCAACGGCAGCGGCAAGTCGACGCTGCTCAAGACCCTGGCGGGGCTGAACCCGATGCAGGGCGGTACGCTGCGGCTGGACGGTGCGGATTTCGGGCGCCTGCCACCGGCGCAGCGGGCCGCGCAGGCCATGTACATGCCCCAGGCCCTGCCCAAGGGCGTGCACATGACGGTGCTGGAATCCGTCCTGGTGGCCGCCCGCTCGGGCCGCCACGGCCAGGGCGGCGACGCGCTGATGGGCGAAGCCATGCGCGTGCTGACCGAACTGGGCATCGGCCCGCTGGCCAGCCGCTACCTGGATGAACTGTCGGGCGGCCAGAAGCAGCTGGCGTCCCTGGCGCAGGCGCTGGTGCGCCGGCCGCGGCTGTTGCTGCTGGACGAACCGCTGTCGGCGCTGGACCTGAACTACCAGTTCCATGTGATGGACGTGCTGCGCCGCCAGACGGCGCGCCATCGCCTCATCACCTTGGTGGTGCTGCACGATCTGAACATCGCGCTGCGCCACGCCGACCGGGCCTTGCTGCTGCATGGCGGCGCGTTGCTGGCCGAAGGGCCGCCGCAAGACGTCGTGACCTCCGACACGCTACGCCGCGCCTACGGTGTGCGGGCGCGGGTGGAACGCTGCCCGCAAGGCCAGCCGCAGGTGCATGTGGACGGGTTGGCCTGACGACGGGTTGACCTGACGTTATATAGTCAAGGCTCCGTCGACCGCCGACCTGCTTGCCGAGAGCCGAACGATGAAAGCCCGCCGCGCGCTGACACTGCACCTTTCTTTGCTGGCGTCTTTGCCAGCCGCCCTGCTGGGCACGTCCGCCACTGCCGACACGATCTATAACCGCGATGGCCTGGTGGCCGAGGTCAACACCGGCAGCCGGCAGGATTGGAACACCGGCCAGCGCCAGCAGACGCGCAGCACCACCATCACCTTCCAGGGCCAGGCCCTGTGCGGCAAAGACGTGACCGACCTGCTGTTTGCCGATGGCAAGGGGCCGCCACAGCGCGCCTTCTATTGCCCCAATGGCGCGCAGGCGCTGGACGGCGGCGTGCTGGCATTCTTCACCAGCGGCAGCGCGAGCACCGTGCTGGCCTACTTGCAGGTGGTGAACGGCGCCCTGCGCGGGCAGCGTATCGATGTCTCGAAAGACCCGAAGCGCAACAGCATCCAGGTCACGCGTTTTCTGGACGCGCGCCTGCCCGGCTGGACCCGCGTGGAAACCGCCTGGAACGAAACCGTGCTGATCCGCCATGCGCCCTTGCAGGCCATCAACCTGGGCGCTGGCCGGCTGCTGGACGTCGACGGCGACGTGGCCTACCTGGCGGTGCCGGCGGGGTCCAAGGCCGTCGAGACCCAGCCGGCAAAACAGGTCAAGGACGCCTACGGCTATATGCAGCTCGTGCCCGCCATCACTGAATTCGTGCCGACCCCCGCGGGCTTTCGCGTGGCGCGGCTGGCCGACGGACGCGAGCTGGCCCGCTGGGACGCCAAGGACACCTGCCAGCAACTGCCGGCCATGCAGTTCGACCCCGGCGTCACCGGCATCAGCAGCAAGATCGACATCCGCTACGACGATCTGCCCGCCTGGCGCGCACGTTCTCTGGAATTCACGCCTGGCCCGCCGGGCAAGGCCATGCTGCGCGTCAAGCCTGGCGTTGACCTGCCGCGCAAGCCCCAGTGCACGCCGGCCTGATCACGCCTCGCCCGATACGGCCGTGCGTGCCCGGCATCCCGCCCCGGCCGGATGCCGGTGCGTGGGCGCTCAGACCAGGAACTGCCGGTACGCCTCGTTGTCCGTTTCTTCCCAGTGCGCGTAGCCCAGCTGCGCGAGGAACTTGTCCAGCGCCGCATCATCGGCCAGCGGCGCCTGGATGCCCACCAGCACCGAGCTGAAATCGGCCCCCTGGGCGCGGTAGTGGAACAAGCTGATATTCCAGTTGGGCGCCATCGCCGACAGGAAGGTCATCAGCGCACCGGGACGCTCGGGGAATTCAAAGCGGAACAAGCGTTCACCGCCAGCCAGCGGCGAGCGCCCGCCCACCATGTAGCGGATGTGCTGCTTGGACACCTCGTTATGGCTCAGGTCGCTGACCGCGAAACCCTGTTCCGTCAGTGCCTGCATGATCTCGGCCGCTTCGCCGCGCCGCCCGATCTGCACGCTGACGAAGATGCGGGCGGTGCGCGCATCGGCAATGCGGTAGTTGAACTCGGTGACGCTGCGCTGGCCGATCACGCCACAGAAGCGGCGAAAGCTGCCGCGTTCTTCGGGCACCGTCACGGCAAAGACCGCCTCGCGCGCTTCGCCTACTTCCGCGCGGTCCGCCACGAACCGCAGGCGGTCGAAGTTCATGTTCGCGCCCGACGTGATGGCTACCAGCCCCTGATCCTGTGCGCCTTCGCGTTCCACGTACTGCTTCAAGCCCGCCACCGCCAGGGCGCCCGCCGGTTCCAGCACGCTGCGGGTATCCAGGAAGACGTCCTTGATGGCCGCGCAGACGGCGTCGGTGTCCACCAGCAGCACGTCGTCCAGGAATTCGCGGCACAGCCGGAAGGTTTCTTCGCCCACCAGCTTGACCGCCGTGCCGTCCGAGAACAGCCCCACCTCGGCCAGGTTGACCCGCTCGCCCGCCTGGATGGACTGCGCCATGGCGCAGGAATCGGCGATCTGCACGCCGATCACCTTGACCTGCGGCGCCACCGCCTTCAGGTACACCGATACGCCCGCCGCCAGGCTGCCGCCGCCGATGGGCACGAACACCGCGTCCAGCCGCCCCGGATGCTGGCGCAGGATTTCCATGCCGACCGTGCCCTGGCCGGCGATGACATAGGGGTCGTCAAACGCCGGAATGAAGGTCAGGTTCTGCTCGGCGGCCAGCGTCTGCGCGTGCGCATAGGCATCGCTGTACGAATCGCCCGCCAGCACCACTTGCACCGTCGGGCCGCCGTGGGCGCGCACCGCGTCCACCTTCACCTGGGGCGCGGTCTGCGGCACCACGATGGTGGCGCGCACGCCCAGCTTGGCGGCGGAAATCGCCACGCCCTGGGCGTGGTTGCCGGCGGACGCGGTAATGACGCCGCGGTCCAGCGCCGCCTGCGGCGTGTTGCGCATCTTGTTGTAGGCGCCGCGCACCTTGAAGGAAAACACCGGCTGGTTGTCTTCGCGCTTGAACGACACGCGGTTGCCCAGGCGGCGCGACAGGCCCAGCGCCGGGTCCAGTTCGGTCTCGCGGGCAATGTCGTAGACCCGCGCGGTCAGGATCTGGCGCAGGTATTCCATGGGCGCGGCATGGCCCTGGGCAAAGGTGTCGGTGTCTGTGGCGGTGGCGGCTTGCGGTTGTTGCATGGCGGATCTCTGCGGCTGTGAAATCGGGGAAGCCCGGCAGAGGCGGCAACAAAAAACCCGCCTCGTGGGGCGGGTTCGTTTGACTGACTGCGGTCGTGCGCTAACCCACCATTCTCGGAATGATGGTAATAATCAGCGAAATGCGGACGGCGCGGGAAGTCATGGGGGTGAAGCTTCCTCCAACCTCGGCGCTTTGTCAAATGGCGGCTGGCCAGCCCTTTGCGCTACAGGCCTTCGCCCGCGCCGCCCTGGGCGTACACCCGCACCGGCGCCGGCAGGTCATCCAGCGGCCGGTGCTGCGCCAGTTGCGTCAGCACGCCCCGGAACATGTTCTTTCGCCCGGCCGCATCCGGCACGCGCCGCACGAACAGGTAGTCGAAGTGCAGCAGCAACCGGCGCAACAGGCCCGCGTCCAGCGACAGCAGGATCTGGCGCAGGTCGTCCGGCAACACCTCGTCGGGCGATGCCAGGAACAGGCCCATCTGCATGCGCGTCAGCGGCTTGGTGCGGTACAGCGTTTCGCACGCCGCCTGGCAGGCCTGGCGGTCGTCCAGCGCCAGCAGCGTGGTGCACTTGAGCACCATCAGGAACACCTGGAATTCCGAGCCGGGTTCGGCCAGTTCGATGCCCTGGTCGAAATAGTCGATGGCTTCCGGCAGGCGGCCGCGGTTCAGGCGTAGCTGCCCCAGCACGGCAAAGGCCGAGGCGAACGCGGTGCTTTGGGCGAAGGCGTCTTCGGCCAGGGCTTCGGCCAGTTCCAGGTGCTCGCGGCTGACAAAGCACAGCAGCTTGGCCGCGGCCAGCGCCAGCATGGGGTTGCCGCGGGCGTGCGGCAACGCCTGGAACACCAGCGCCTCGATCTGCGGTTCGAGCTGGGCGGGGTCGCTGGCCAGGTCCAGCACCAGCCGGGCATACAGGTGCGAGGCCCACATCAGGGCCGTCTGGGGATCGGCCGGGTTTTCAGCGCGCAGCTTTTCGAGTTCGGCTTCGGATTCCAGCCAGGTCTGAGGCGTGCGCGACAGCAATACGGCCGCGCGGTGCAGGCGCAGTTCGATGGGCTCGTCGGTGGGGCCGGCCAGGCCGCCGGCGGTGGCCAGGTTGCGCCAGATCTCGCTCTTGATGGCCGCGGCGAACGCCGTGGCGGCCGTGCGGGCGGCGCCGGCCAGGTCGTCGGGCGCAATGGTCCAGCGCTCGGCCCGCAGCGCGGCGCCGCTGGCGGCCGCGCGCAGCACCACCGCGCAATGCACGCCGGCAGTGTCCTGCCGCAGGCCGACTTCGACGCGAAACGGCGCATCGGCGCCCTCGCCCGCCTTGGGGGCCAGCAGCCGCACGCCGCGTTCGCTGGGCAGGCGGGCGCGCAAGGCGTCGGCCAGGTCGTCCAGGAAAGCGCGCACGCGCGGCTCGGTGCGCAAGGCCGCGGGACCGGCGGCGGGGCCGATGGCCACGTAGACGTCTTCGCCCGGTTCGGGGGCGCGCGCGGCGATCCAGCTATAGCCTTCGCCGTAGCTGGTGGCAATGAAACGCGGGGTGCGGGCCGAATCGCCCAGCTTGGTGCGCAGGCGGTTCACCAGCAGGTCCACGCTGCGCTCCAGCGCATCGACGTCGCCGCGCTGGGTGGCATCGAGCAGGCGCTGGCGCGGCAGGATCTGGCCCGCGTGGGCGGTCAGCAGCGACAGCGCGGCGCTTTCGACCGGGGTGAAGTGCATCGTCGTGCCATCGTCACGGCGGGCGTAGCGAAACATCGGATCGAACATCAGGTTGCCAAACCGCATTGCCTCTTCCTCACGCCGGGCTGTACAACGCCCATCGTCATCCGGCGCCCCGCTCTCGCCTGCCGCGCCAGGCGCGAACAGAAGCCGAATATTAGCCAATACTTGCACGCCGTAGTCATCAGGTTGGCGAAATTTGGCGCCATTTCTGCGCACAAAACCCCGTCTTTCGGTAATAAACCGGGCCGATTCGGCCACCCTTCGGGCATTTGGCGCCTATTTCTGTGCACGGCAGGCGAAGCGCGGTATTACAATGTTCGGTTCGTGGCAGTCGCACCTTCCAGGCGGTCGAGCAATCGAACCTGCAAATAAAGGACGGGCGGCGCCATGTTGGGCTGACAGATGCCGGGCTGAACACGGCGCGGCATCCGTCAGCCCATACGAACCCACTCTCGACAACATCTACCGGCTGACGCCGCATAGCATGTTCGGGTTTGCGCCTAGCGCCACAGCCGAACAGATTCAAGGATCATGTCTCTTACTCCGAAGATTATCTATACCCTCACCGACGAAGCTCCGGCGCTTGCAACCCGTTCGCTGCTGCCCATCGTCCAGACCTTCGCGAAGTCCGCTGGTATTACGGTCGAGACCCGCGACATCTCTTTGGCAGGCCGCATCATTGCGCTGTTCCCGGACTACCTGGAAGACAGCCAAAAGCTGGGCGACGCCCTGGCCGAGCTGGGCGCCCTGGCCGTCACGCCGGAAGCCAACATCATCAAGCTGCCGAACATCAGCGCCTCGATGCCCCAACTGAAGGCGGCCATCAAGGAACTGCAGGAACAAGGCTACAAGCTGCCCGACTACCCGGATGCCCCGGCCAACGACACCGAGCGTGACGTCAAGGCCCGCTACGACAAGGTCAAGGGCAGCGCCGTGAACCCCGTGCTGCGCGAAGGCAACTCCGACCGCCGCGCCCCGCTGTCGGTCAAGAACTACGCCCGCAAGCACCCGCACAAGATGGGCGCCTGGTCGGCGGATTCGAAGTCGCACGTGGCCCACATGGACGGCGGCGATTTCTACGGCACCGAAAAGTCGGCCCTGATCGCCGACGCCGGCGACGTCAAGATCACCCTGGTCGCTGCCGATGGCGCCCAGACCGTGCTCAAGGAAAAGACCCCGGTCAAGGCCGGCGAGATCATCGACGCCGCCGTGCTGTCGACCGCCAAGCTCAAGGCTTTCCTGCAGGCCCAGATCGACGACGCGCGCGCCCAGGGCGTGCTGTTCTCGGTGCACCTGAAGGCCACCATGATGAAGGTCTCGGACCCCGTCATCTTCGGCCACGTGGTGTCCGTGTTCTACAAAGACGTGCTGGCCAAGCACGCCGCCGTCCTGAAGTCGGTCGGCTTCGATCCCAACAACGGCATTGGCGACCTGTACGCCAAGATCCAGTCGCTGCCCGCTGACCAGCAAGCCGCGATCACCGCCGACATCGACGCCGCCTACAAGACGCTGCCGCAGCTGGCCATGGTGAATTCCGACAAGGGCATCACCAACCTGCACGTGCCCAGCGACGTCATCGTCGACGCTTCCATGCCCGCCATGATCCGCGACTCGGGCAAGATGTGGAACGCCGAAGGCAAGCTGCAAGACACCAAGGCCGTCATTCCCGACCGCAGCTACGCCGGTGTCTACCAGGCCGTCATCGACGACTGCAAGAAGAACGGCGCCTTCAATCCGGTCACGATGGGCAGCGTGCCCAACGTCGGCCTGATGGCCCAGGCCGCTGAAGAATACGGTTCGCACAACAAGACCTTCATCGTGCCGGCCGCCGGCACCGTGCGCGTCACCGACGCCTCGGGCAAGGTCCTGCTGGAACAAACCGTGGAAGCCGGCGACCTCTGGCGCATGTGCCAGACCAAGGACGCCGCCATCCAGGATTGGGTCAAGCTGGCCGTCACCCGCGCCCGCGTCAGCAAGACGCCGGCCGTGTTCTGGCTGGACGAAAAGCGCGCCCACGACGCCCAGGTCATCGCCAAGGTCAAGCAGTACCTGAACGACCACGACACCAGCGGCCTGGACCTGCGCATTCTCGACCCGGTCGAAGCCACCAAGTTCTCGGTCAAGCGCATCCGCGAAGGCCTGGACACCATCTCGGTCACCGGCAACGTGCTGCGCGACTACCTGACCGACCTGTTCCCCATCATGGAACTGGGCACCAGCGCCAAGATGCTGTCGATCGTGCCGCTGGTCGCCGGTGGCGGCCTGTTCGAAACCGGTGCCGGCGGTTCGGCGCCCAAGCACGTGCAGCAGTTCCTGGAAGAAGGCTTCCTGCGCTGGGATTCGCTGGGCGAATTCATGGCGCTGGCCGCCTCGCTGGATCACCTGGGCCGCGCGTACGACAACGCCCGCGCCCAAGTGCTGGGCAGCACGCTGGACCTGGCCACCGCCAAGTTCCTGGACGAAAACAAGTCGCCCGACCGCAAGGTCGGCGGCCTGGACAACCGCGGCAGCCACTTCTACCTGGCCACGTACTGGGCCCAAGCCCTGGCCGACCAGAACGACGATCCCGCCCTGGCCGCGCTGTTCGCGCCGGCCGCGGCCGCTTTCGTCAAGAACGAAGCCAAGATCCTGGAAGAACTGAAGGCGGCCCAAGGCAAGCCGGTCGACATCGGCGGCTACTACCAGCCGAACGAAGACAAGGCCAGCCGCGCCATGCGCCCCAGCGCCACGCTGAACCAGGTGCTGGCCAACATCGGCTAAGCCCCGCCCCGCCCCGGGCCGCCAGGCCCGGACGCGACAAAGCCGGCGGTCCCTTGCGGGGCCGCCGGCTTTTTTCATGCCTGAATTGTCGCGCCGCGCATTGACTTGGCGCTTGCAAGCACAGCCGCCCTCGCTATGCCGGACAAAGCGGGGTCCAGGCTATGGCGTTGAAATGGGTGCCTACGGCGATATCCAGCGCGATTTCTTGATCAATCTGCCGTCGCGGTCAAACTCAACCGACCACGCCTGCGTATCCAGTGACAGCCGGTTCTCGAACCACAACCGCGCTGCGCAGGCCCCTTTGCAAGCATCGGACGCGTATCGAAAAAATGGCTGGCCCGGTGCTTCCCGCACGGATGGTTGCGCGCCGAAAAGCTGTAGAACTGTGGCCTCGCTGTCGCCCGGCTCTAGCTTGTCGAAGGCGGCGTTGAATGTTCGGGCGCGCAATCCACACGCGGCGGTGCCTATAAGCGCTGCTACGCTGGACGCAAACAATACAAGCAGGACAATCCGGCGGACCATACGAAATTCCTTGGAACTAAACGGTATCTAACGCTTGTAGACGCCCTTGAGGTCCAGGGACATTGGAACTTTCTTAAAGAAGGGTACGCGATGCCTACCCTGAGACGATGGTGCCAAAATCAAGCCGGCGGCCCTTGGCGGGACCGCAGGCATTTTTCATGCCAATCCCCCCTATTGCAGGCGCTGCGCGCCGCGCCAGACTTTGCTGTCGATGATTTCATCAACCCGTTCGAGCACCAGCCGTTGCCCTTCGCGTACCGCTTGCGAATGGGACCGCGCCACGTTTTCACAGAGCGACCACGTCATGTAGGCGCCGCGGATCGGACTCCATGAAATGGCGTCTTCCCAATACGCGTTGCCGCTGACTGCACAGCATGGCGTCACGGTGTCCGCGATGCCCTGGCGCGCCAGATCCATGGAAAGATGCATCGCATCGAGTTCGAACAGGATGTTGAATTCGAGGTTGCGACGGGCCATCGAGCGCTCGATGGTCGACCGGATGACGTTCTGTTTTCCCGCCAAGGCCAACTTGCGATGCTGTAGACGCGACAACGGCACTGGCTTGTCAGGCCGCAAGCCTTCTTCCTTTGCCCCTACAAGAATGAGCGGCTCTCGAACCAGCGGGGTGTGGACATAGCCCTGAGGCGGCGAGCCTTCGAACGGCACGATGGCCAGGTCGAGCATCCCGGAATGCATCGCTTCTCGCAGCTCGTGGCTCACGCCCTCGTGAACACGCAGGCGCACGCCCGGATATTGCGCAACCAGCCGCGCCACGAAGTGCGACGTGAACAAGTGGCGCCACGACGGCGCAATGCCGATGGACAGCTGGCCAGCCGCCCGGTCGCCCACCTGGTCGATCAGCGACGTCCACTGGCGCAGAATCGGCCTGGCGCGCTCGACCAACAGCGTACCGGCCTCGGTCACCTGCACGCCGCCCCGGGTCCGCGTAAAGAGCTTGGCGCGAAGTTGGTGCTCGAGCAAGGCGATATGTCGCGACAGCGCCGGCTGGGAAAGCCGCAGGTCAGCCGCAGCCTTGTTGATGCTGCCGAGTTCGGCAACGCGCAGGAAGAACTCGATAAGGCGGGATTCCACGGGCGCCTCCGCTAGTCGGGGTGGGGCCTGTCAGACAGGCAAACCCAGCATAACGTCGTTATGCAGTATTCGGATAACTTCCATAGAACCTGAGCATTATTCAGATAACACGCTGCCCTCTAGCATGTCAGACATCACCGACCCATCGCGCCGCAGGATTCGCCCATGACGCACCCCAATCGCCCCACGCTGGTATCGCGCAGGTTCAGCACGCCGCGTCAGCAAACGCATTACCTGGAAAGTGGGCCGACCAACGGGCCGCTGATGATCTTCCTGCACGGTTGGCCGTGCACCGGCTTGATGTGGCGCGCCCAGTTGACGGCCTTTGCCGCCGAAGGCTGGCACTGCGTCGCGCCGGATCTGCGCGGCTATGGCGATTCATTCGCGCCTGAGGCCAGCGACGACTACACCGTCGAGGCCGTGGTAGCAGACCTGGTCGAGCTGCACGACCACCTGGGCGGCAAGCCTGCGATATGGGTCGGGCACGACTGGGGCAGCGCCGTGGCCGCGGGGCTGTCTGCGCACCAGTCCAAGCGCAGTCGCGGCGTGGTGCTGACCTCGCTGGCGTACCAACCCGATGGATTTGCCCTGCCCACGCTGGTTCCGCTGATCGACCGGACGATTTATCCGGCCGATTCGTACCCCGACGGCCAGTGGGATTACTTCCGCTATTACACGACCCATTTCCGCGCGGCCGTCGCCGACCTGGATGCGGATCATGGCGCCTCGCTGGCATCGATTTTCCGATCAGGGAACCCGGATGGCGTCGGCAAGGTGTCGCCGAACGCGCTCGTGACGCGCAATGGCGGCCGCTTCGGCGCCGCCCATCGTGCGCCGCCGACCCAGGCGGATCCCGCGATCTGGCCGCCGGCGGACTTCGACGTGCTGGTGCAGCAGTTCAGGCGTCGCGGCTTTCGGGCCGCCTGCGCCTGGTATCTGAACGACGCGGCCAACATCGCTTATGCGCTCGGCGCGCCCGAACGCGGTCGACTCTTGCAGCCGGTGCTGTTCATCAACGGCGAATTCGACCCAATCTGCAGCATTACGGGCAATCGCCAGGGCGACCCCATGCGCGCAGCCTGCGCAGACCTGACGGCGACCTCGCTGCCCGCCGGACACTGGCTGCCGCAGGAATGCAAGGCAGAGCACATCGACGCGATCCGCGGCTGGCTGCAAAGCCACAATCTTTGACGCCGCAGCGGCACGCGGCACCGTCACTGCTGATCGTAACGCGCCTGGCAGGCCTGGATGGCGTCCATGTTGTCGACCGTCCAGCCGTACAGCGCAGCGAATGGCGTTTCGAGCGACTTGCCCAGGGGCGTCAAGGCGTACTCGACCCCAAGCGTTTTTCCATCGATCACGGTGCGCGTCACCATGCCGTTGCGTTCCAGCTTGCGCAGGGTTTGCGTCAGCACGCGTTGGGTAATGCCGTCCAGACGCCGCTTGATGGCGTTGAAGCGACGCGGTTCGCGCAGCACCATCAAGACCAGCATCGACCATTTGTCGGCGATTTGGTCGAGGATGGCGCGGCTGGGGCAATCGGCGCGATAGACGGGGTCAAGATCAGCGTGCATAGGTATGTTCCGGCATACTTGGGATGCTCAAGGTGCGTGATTGACACTAGGTATGCAATAGATACCATGATTGCACTGGCCGGGAAACCCTGGCCGCACAATCCATGACAAGGTGTCTCATGAACCATTCGACGTATTCCAGGCTTCACATCGAACATGAACAAGGCGTGGCAACCGTCACCCTCGACAATCCCCCCGTCAACGTGCTGGATGTCGCGCTGATGCACGACCTGCGCCGCTTTCTCACGGCAACGCGCGACGATCCCCAGACGCGCGTGATCGTGTTTCAAAGCGCCGATCCCGAGTTCTTCATCGCGCACGTGGACATGACGCTGATCGACGAGCCCCCTGCCTTCGACGAAATCGCCAAAGACGCGCCGGATGGCTTGAACCCGTTCCAGGCGTTGGGCGAAATGATCCGCGCGCAGCCGCAAGTCACGATCGTCAAGCTCGAAGGCCTGGCGCGTGGCGGTGGCGCGGAATTCGTAGCGGCCGCCGACATGACGTTCGCGGCCATCGGCCGGGCGGGCCTGGCGCAATGCGAGGCCTTGATGGGCATCATTCCCGGCGGCGGCGCCACGCAATACCTGTCACAGCGCATGACGCGCGGGCGTGCTCTTGAAGTGATTCTGGGCGCCGACCTGGTCGATGCGCAGACGGCCGAGCGCTATGGCTGGGTGAACCGCGCCCTGCCGGCGGATGAGCTGGAGGGCTTTGTGCGCCGGATTGCCCGCAATATCGCGGCACTGCCGCCGGGCGTCATCGCTGCCGCGAAAAAGGCCATTCCGCCAACGGATCTGCGATCAGGCTTGCACCGCGAACATGAAGCCTGGGCAGATCTGTTTGCGCTTGCCGCCGCCGAAAAGCTGATTCGTGGCGGCTTGCAGGCCGGCGCGCAGACCAAGGCCGGCGAGCGGAATCTGGAACGGCTGCTGCGTGATCTGGATGCCCAGGCAGACTGACCGACTCAGCACCATGACAGAAAGGCCGGCCTGACCTTTACGACTGCTGCGCCAGCTTGCGCGCCCGGCGCAGATGCAGCCACTGCCACACGACCGGTATCAACGACAGCCCGATGATGATGACGGATACCCAGTGCAGGTTGGTGCGGACCCAGGCGATGGAGCCCAGCCAGTAGCCGGCCAGGATCATCGAGCCGACCCAGACGATGCCGCCGACGATGTTGTAGGCAAAGAACGTGTGGCGCGGCATCTGCGACAGGCCGGCGACGAACGGGGCCACGGTGCGCACGATGGGCACGAAACGCGCCACGGTGATGGTCATGGCGCCGTAGCGGGCGAAGTAGGACCGCGCGCGTTCCAGGTGGTCGGGCTTGACCCATCGACTGTGCGCGAGCTTCTGGCCCCACCTGGATGAAGCGATGGCGTAGTTGAGCGCGTCGCCGGCGATGGCGGCCGCGGTGATGGCGGCGATGGACACGATGGGATCGATGCCGGCCAGGCCCAGGAAGGCGCCGGCGGCGAACAGCAGGGAATCACCGGGCAGGAACGGCATGACGACGAGGCCGGTCTCGATGAAGATGATGGCGGCGATGATGCAGGTGCCCAGCACCCAGTTCTGCGCCAAGAGGGCCATCAGGCCCTGTTCGCTGGTCAACCACGCGAACATCTCGGTAATACTCATTCGAATTCCTGTGCGGGGCCGGCGGAGCCGGCGTTGATGTCAGGGGCCCATTATGCAGGATGCCCCGTTGATATTTCATCAAATCGGCCAACAATGCCGCCCCGCCAACATCCGAGCCGCGAGGCGATTGCGCCCGGCGGCCGATCCGACCAGCCCAGGCGCTCAATGGTCCGCGTTCAGGCGGTCCAGCCGCAGCCGGCCGCGCTCGTCCGTCAGGCGTCGCATGGCGCCGTAGGCGGCGCCCATGGCGGCCATGCCGCTGGCGCCGCAGAGCAGGAACATGAGCAGGATCTGGTACTTGGCGGCATCGATGGGGTCCATGCCGGCGATGATCTGGCCGGTCATGATGCCGGGCAGCGTGATGATGCCGGCTGCCGACATCTGGTTGATGCTGGGCACGATGCCGCGGCGCACGGATTCGCGCAGCAGCGAGGCGAAGGCCTGGTGCGCGGTGGCGCCCAGCGACAGGCGCGCTTCGATGGCGAGCTTTTCGCGGCGCACGCCGGACAGCACGCCGTCCAGCGCCAGGCTGGCGGCGTTGAGCACGCTGCCCAGCACGATGCCGACCAGGGCGATGGTGTAGCGCGGGTCGTACCAGGGCTCGGGCCGCAGCGCGGTCGACAGGATGAACAGCGCGGTGATGACGGTGGTGGCGACCACGGCCAGCGTGCCGACATAGCCGTTGCCGTGGCCGGCCAGGCGCGCCTTGGGCCGGGCGGCGACCTCGCGGGCGGCCAGCGCCATCATCACGGCCACCACCAGCGCGGTCAGCCAGGGCGCCGCGTGCGCGAACACGATGCGCAGGATGTGGCCCACCAGCAGCAACTGCACCACGGTGCGCAGCGCCGCCCACAGCACCTGCTTTTGCAGGTTCAGGCGCAGCGCAAACGAAATGCCGGCCGACAGCACCACCAGCAGCGAGGCAATGATCAGGTCGGTGGCCTGCAGTTTGATTACGTCCATTGCGGCTCCAGCCTGCCCTGCTCCATGCGCCAGCCACGGCGGGCCATGCGCCGGGCCTGGTCGGGGTTGTGCGTGACCATCAGGATGGCCGCGCCGCCGTCCAGATAGCGGCGCAATTCGGTTTCCACCAATTCGGTGGCGGCGGGATCGAGCGCGGCGGTGGGTTCGTCCAGCAGCAGCGCGCGCGGCGACAGCGACAGGGCACGCGCCAGGGCAGCCCGTTGGCGTTCGCCGGTGGATAGCTCCTGCACCAGCGCATCCATTTTCTCGGCGGCCAGGCCCATGCGCTGCAACAGCTCGGCAGCCCGCGCGCGGTCGGTGAAGTGCGGGGCAACGCGGTCGTCCCACCAGCCGGCCTCGGCCTGGCAGTAGATCACCTGGCGGCGCCATTGATAACCGCGCATGCCGGAACGCGGCGCGCCGTCGAGTTCGATTTCGCCATGGCCGGGGTCCAGGTCGGCGACCTGGCGCAACAGCAGCGATTTGCCCGACCCCGAGGGGCCGGTGATGGCGGCGCATTCGCCCGCCGCGAGGTCCAGGCTGACGGGCGACAAGCGCTCGCTATAGACACCGCGCAGCCTGAGCACGGGACGTGTATCTGACATGGCGGCAAGCATAACCCGCGCAGGTTCACGCGGCACCCTCGTGCGGCGCCCTGTCCTGGTGCGGGGTCGCTTTCACGCCATAACGATATGCCCGTCGGCCGTGTCCCTATGCGCTTTGCCACCCTGCATATGGGCGCCGCCTGCATGGGGCGGCCGATGCGTCGCACCCAAAAACCATTTGCTAGAGTGTCTATATTGCAAATGAAAATCATACCTATACAGATGTTCAATTCATGCAATACCGGCGATGGACATGTTTTGTGCTTGCAGTGGACCGACGGCCCAACGAGTCGGTCCCGTCCCGTTCCGCCTGATTAGCCGGCCCTGTTCCGAGTATGCCCTGCCCCGGGCATCGTCCGTGCAACGAGAGACTCCGCAAAAAGGCGTAACCATCATGAACCGTGAAATCTATGACTTTGTCGCGATCGGCCTAGGCCCCTTCAATCTCAGCCTGGCGTGCCTGTCGGCGCCGCTGCCCGGCGTGCGCGCCCTGTTCCTGGACAAGAAGCCGGGCTTCGATTGGCATCCGGGCATGCTGATCGAGGCGTCCACCTTGCAGAACCCGTTTCTGGCGGACCTGGTCAGCCTGGCCGATCCGCGCAGCGAATACAGCTACCTGAACTACTGCAAGCAGACCGGTCGCATCTACTCGTACTACATGCGCGAGAACCACTACCTGACCCGCGCCGAGTACAACCGCTATTGCAAATGGGTGGCGGCCCGCCTGCCGAACCTGCGCTTCAACAGCGACGTGCAAAGCGTGCTGCACGACCCGGAAACCGACACCTACCTGGTGACCGGCCAGCACACGGTCAACGGCGAACGCTTCATGGTCCGCTGCCGCAAGCTGGTGCTGGGTCTGGGCTCGCACCCCGTGCTGCCCTCCTGCTGCGACCGGCGCGAGGCGCCGTACATCCATAGCGCCGATTACCTGCGCCACAAGACCGAGTTGCAGCGGCGCGCGTCGATCACCGTGATCGGCAGCGGCCAGAGCGCGGCCGAGGTGTTCCACGACCTGCTGCGCGACAGCGACGAGCACGACTACAGCCTGGCGTGGATCACGCGGTCGCCGCGGTTCTTCCAGATGGAGAACACCAAGCTCACGCTGGAACTGATCTCGCCGGACTACACCAACTATTTCTACGACCTGCCGGAAACGCGCCGCCGCGAGATCCTGGCCGAACAGAGCAGCCTGTACAAGGGCATCAACGCGTCACTGATCAACCAGATCTACGACCTGCTGGACGAGAAGATCCACAACGGCGACAAGCGCTACACGCTGTTGACCAACGCCGAACTGCGCGCCAGCCGTCACGATCGCGCCAGCGGCCGCTACCAGCTGGAATTCCGCCACGTCGATACCGGCCAGCCGTTTTCGCACGCGACCGACGGGCTGGTGCTGGCCACTGGCTATGCCCGCAGCATTCCCGCGTGCGTCAACCCGATCCACGACCGCATTGCCTGGGCCGAGGACGGCGGCTACCAGATTGCGCGCAACTACACGATCGACCACGGCGGCAACGAGATCTTCGTACAGAACAGCGGCCTGCTCAGCCATGGGGTGACCAACCCCGACCTGGGATTCTGCTGCTACCGCAATTCGCAGATCCTGCGCGACCTGACGGGGCACGAGCATTACGCGATCGAACCGCGCACCGCCTTGCAGGAATTCCGGCCGCCGGCCAATGGCGTGCTGGCCCACCGCGCGCCGCAAGCCGCGCCCGCCTGCCGCGGCAGCATCGCCCCTGAACTGATGCCCATGCTGGACGGGCATCGCGCCGCCACCGTCTGACTCCGGAGCCGCCATGATCACCATGACATCCGCCTTTCTGGGCGAAATCGACCGCCAGGCGCGCAGCCACTACGACGAAGGCCAGGGCCTGGCGCTGCGCCCGCTGGACCCGGCCCAGGACGCCGCCCTGCTGCGCCAGTGGTTCTCGATGGATTACGCCCGCTTCTGGTCGATGCAGGAATTCTCCGAAGCGCAGGTGCGCGAATTCTACGAAGCCCTGCAAGGCAGCGGCCACGCCGGCGCCTGGCTGGGCAGCCACGACGGCCGTCCGGCGTTCCTGGTGGAGTGCTACGACCCGGCGCACGACCAGGTCGGCGAGCATTACCCGGTACGCGACGGCGACCTGGGCATGCACATCTTCATCGGCCCGCCCCAAGTCCGCATTCCCCACTTCAGCCGCAACGTGCTGGCCTTTGTGATGCGCTTCATGTTCGAGCGTCTGCAAGCCCGCCGCGTGGTGGTCGAACCCGACAGCAACAACAGCAAGATCCATGCGCTGAACCTGGCCATGGGTTTTGTCTACGCCGGCCAGGCGCGTTTTCGCGAGAAGACCGCCAGCATCGCCTTCTGCACCCGGCAGCAGTTTGAACAGGCCCAACTCCAGGAGTCCACCGTATGAGCACCCAGCCCCACCCCGCCCAGATCGCCAGCCACCTTGCCCCCGAGGTCTGGGAAAAAGCGAACCGCCTGCTGGTGAAGAAGGCCATTTCGGAATACGCCCACGAATGGCTGCTGCAACCCGAGCGCCTGGGCCCGTCCGAGGCGCCCGGCTTTGACCGCTACCGCCTGGTGCTGGCCGACGGCCATGCCGAATACCAGTTCGATGCCCAATTGATGGCAATGCGCCACTGGCGCATTCCGGCCGAGTCGATCAGCAAGACCATGGCCGGCACGCCGGCGCCGCTGGACGCCTTGCAGTTCGTGATCGAGATCCGCGACAAGCTGGGCATGCCCGAAGACCGGCTGCCGATCTACCTGGACGAAATCACCAGCACCCTGCACGGCAGCGCCTACAAGCACACCCGCGCCGCGCTGCCAGCGGCCGAGCTGGCGCTGGCCGACTACCAGACCATCGAAACGTCGATGATCGAGGGCCACCCCAGCTTCGTGGCCAACAACGGCCGGCTGGGCTTTGACGCCGAGGACTACCACGTCTATGCACCCGAGTGCGCCAGCCCGATCCGCGTGATGTGGCTGGCAGTGCACAAGGACAACGCGCACTTCGCGTGCCTGTCGACCATGGACTACGACAGCCTGCTGCGGGACGAACTGGGTGCGGCCACCGTTGCCCGCTACACGCAGGCGCTGCGCGACCAGGGGCTGGACCCGGCCGACTACTTCTTCATGCCGTCGCACCCGTGGCAGTGGTTCAACAAGCTGTCGCTGGCGTTCGCGCCCTATGTGGCCACGCGCAAGATCGTGTGCCTGGGCTATGGCGACGACGAATACCTGGCGCAGCAGTCCATCCGCACCTTCTTCAACATCAGCCAGCCGGGCAAGCACTATGTGAAGACGTCGCTGTCGATCCTGAACATGGGCTTCATGCGCGGGCTGTCGCCGTATTACATGTCGGGCACGCCGGCCATCAACGAATACCTGCACGAGCTGATCGCGTCCGACCCGTGGCTGCGCGAGAACGGCTTCACCATCCTGCGCGAAGCGGCGTCGCTGGGGTTCCGCAACTACTACTACGAAGCGGCCATTTCGGTGGATACGCCGTACAAGAAGATGTTCTCGGCGCTGTGGCGCGAGAACCCCACGGAACTGATCGGGCCGCAGCAGCGCCTGATGACCATGGCGGCGCTGCTGCACGTGGACCCGGACGGCCGCGCGCTGCTGCCGGCGCTGATCCGCGCCTCGGGCCTGGACGCGGCCGCGTGGCTGGAACGCTATGTGGACGCCTACCTGACGCCGCTGGTGCATTGCTTCTATGCGCACGACCTGGTGTTCATGCCGCACGGCGAGAACGTGATCCTGGTGATCGAAGACCACGTGCCGGTGCGCGCCTTCATGAAGGACATTGCCGAGGAATCGTCGATCCTGAACCCGAACGCCGTGCTGCCCGAGAACGCGCGCCGCCTGGCCGCCGACGTGCCCGAGGAATTCAAGCTCTTGACCATCTTCGTGGATGTGTTCGAAGGCTATTTCCGTCACCTGTCGCAGGTGCTGGCCGACAGCGGCGTGATGCAGGAAGACGCGTTCTGGAAGCTGGTGGCCGGCCGCGTGATCGCCTACCAGGAGGCGCACCCCGAGCGCCTGGACAAATACCGCCAGTACGATCTGTTCGCGCCCGAGATGATCCATTCGTGCCTGAACCGCCTGCAGCTGGCCAACAACCTGCAGATGGTCAACCTGGCCGACCCCATCGGCAGCTTCCAGATGGCGCCCAACCTGGCCAACCCCATTGCCCCCTATCGGCCCCAGTGGCTGGGCCAGGGCGTGGGCGACACCGCGCGGGCGCTTGCGTGAACCGCGACCTGGACGATCTGCTGGACCTGACCGACCGCCTCGTGCCCGGGCTGTCGGGCCAGGTCGCGCCGGCGGCGGCCCCGGGCATTCGCCCGGGCGCCGACAACGGCGCGCTGATCGTGCAACTGCGCGACTGCTGGCAGCGCCGCTATCCCGAGGCCGGGCCGCACTACCTGGCGCTGCGCTGCTGGGGGCTGCTGATCTGGCAGCCGGTGTACCTGAGCGTGTTCGCCGCGCACCGCAGCCCGATCGTGCCGGACCTGTCCCGCATGAGCCAGCCGGTGCCGCCCGACGGCTTCGTCATCGGCTACACGCTGGACCGCCATGAACCCCTGCGCGGCAACCTGCGCGAACGCATGCAGGCCGCCGCCGCGCAGTTGCGCAATATCTGCGCCACCTTCTATCGCGAGCTGACCCAGGTGCTGCGGGTCAGTCCGCGCGCCGCCGAAAGCATGCAGGCCGATTGTGTGCTGTACGCCCTGCTGGCCGCGCGCCAGGGCGACTGCGCCGCGGCCAATGCCTGGGCCCAGGAACAGGCCGGCCATTGGCTGGGCCTGTTGGGCATCGACGGACGCAGCGGCTACCTGACCTACGAGCGCGCAACGCTGCCGGTCATTGCTGTCGACCGGCAGGTCTGCTGCCACTATTTCCGCAGGCGCGACGGCGACTATTGCAGCACCTGCCCCAAATTGGATCTTGCCGAACGCATCGCCCGGATCGACGCCGAGAGCGCCGTGCCCGCCTGAGAGGCGGGCCGGGCCTTGCGCGACGGCACAAGGAGTCGGATATGACGGACATTGGCCGCCTGGAGCACGTGCAACAGGCGTTGAGCCCGCTGCACGTTCGGGCCTATTTCGACGAAGCCCTGTTCGCCCGCGAACAGGAAATGATATTCAAGCAATCGGCCCTGTACGTGGGCCACGAGAAAGGCGTGCCCGAGCCGGGCGACTGGCGCCGCCTGCCCCACGAGGAAGGCGGCCGGGTGCTGGTGCGCAATGCGCACGGCGTGGAACTGGTGTCCAACGTGTGCCGCCACCGCCAGGCGCTGATCCTGGGCGGCGAAACGGGCGCGGTGACCGGACCGGCCAACCCGGCGGGCAATCTGTCGGCCACCGGCGGCAACATCGTCTGCCCGCTGCACCGCTGGACCTACGACAACCAGGGGCAGATCCTGGGCGCGCCGCAGTTTCCCAGCACGCCGTGCCTGAACCTGCCGCGCTTTCCACTGAAGCACTGCCACGGCCTGCTGTTCGAGGGCCCGCGCGATCCGCAGCGCGACCTGGGCAATCTGTTCACCCGGCCCGAGTTCGATTTTTCGGACTACGTGCTGGACCACGTCGAGGTGCACCAGTGCAACTACAACTGGAAGACCTTCATCGAGGTGTACCTGGAGGACTACCACGTCGGCCCGTTCCACCCCGGCCTGGGGCGCTTCGTCACCTGCGACGATCTCAGTTGGGAATTCGGCCAGCAGTACAGCCTGCAACGCGTGGGCGTGCACGACGCGCTGGAAAAGCCGGGGTCTGACGTGTATGCCGACTGGCACGACACGCTGATGCGCTACCGCGGCGGCTCGGCGCCCGATTTTGGCGCGATCTGGGTGACGTACTTTCCCACCCACATGATCGAGCTGTACCCGCACGTGCTGGTGCTGTCGACGCTCTACCCCAAGAGCCCGCAGGAAACCATCAACATCGCCGAGTTCTACTACCCGGAAGAGATCGCGCTGTTCGAACGCGAATTCGTCGAGGCCCAGCGCGCGGCCTACATGGAAACCGCCATCGAAGACGACGAGATCGGCGAACGCATGGACGCCGGCCGGCTGGCGCTGCTGCGTCGGGGCGTATCGGAAAGCGGACCGTACCAGTCGCCCATGGAAGACGGCATGCAGCACTTTCACGAGTGGTACCGCGACATCATGGGAGATCAGCTGGGCGACTGCGCGGCGCCTTGAACCCGGGCCGGGAGGCAGGCCGCTGCCGGCAAATCGGTGGCGGAACGAGGGGCGAATTTGCCGGCAACAATGCGAATATATGTTATTCTCATTTGCACATTTGGCGGTGCTTTCCGCGCCGCCAAGGGCTCATCCCGTAACGCGAGTGACGATCTTGAACCCATCTGCCTCCCCCGCCCAATTCACCGTCGCCGACTTCAACCGCATGGGCGACCAGAGCGGTTTCCGCTATCGGCTGCCGCAGCTGGACCGCGCGGTGCGCGGCGACCCCGACCATCTTTGCATCGCCGAGGGCCGCGTCGAGAAATGCGCCATCCGTCCCGGCCTGACCCTGGTGCTGTCCGACGTGCGGGTGCACCAGCACTACGAGGCCACATCGATGATGTCGCCGCGCTTCTCGGCCATCGTCATGCTGCAAGGCCATGCCCGCACCCGCATCGACCGCCACGACGACGTGCGCCTGGCCGCGCATAGCGGCGTCAGCGCGCTGTATGGCGATACCGTCGCCATGACAGGCATCCATGAACCCGGGCAGCGCCTGCGCAGCGTCAACCTGTCGCTGTCGGACCCTGACAGCGCGGGCGACGACCGCACCAGCGAGATGATCTGGAAGGCGCTGCGCTCGCCTGCCCTGCGGCTGCGCCGCTGGCAGGTGCCGGGCCACCTGCTGCAGGCCATCGAGCACCTGCTGGACTGCGCCTGGGACGGGCCGCTGCAGGACATGTTGCGCGAAGGCGTGGCGACGCAGCTGCTGGCCCACGCCCTGGCCTCGCTGGAATCCGGCGCGCCCACGGAAAGCGCGGTGTCCGAACGCGACCGACTGCTGCTGGAACGGGTACGCGAACGCCTGCACAACGCGCCCGGCGAAGAACACACGCTGGACGACCTGGCGCGGCTGGCCTGCATGAGCCCCAGCACCCTGCGCGCCAAGTTCCAGGCCACCTACCAGCGGTCGGTGTTCAGCTGGCTGCGCGAACGCCGGCTGGAGGTGGCGCGCGAACAATTGGCCCAGGGCTGCAGCGTGCAGCAGGCGGCGCATTTCGTGGGCTACCGCCACGCGACCAACTTCGCCACGGCGTTTCGCGAACGCTACGGCATCGCGCCCAGCGAGCTGAACTGAACGTCCGGCGCTGCCCATTGCTCTTGCAGCGTTCCCCATTCATGCCCGGGCGCCGGGCAGGCGACCATGCGGCAGAGCCTCCCATCCCGGGAGGCGCCTGCCATGGATGCCGTCGTGCCGCGCCCCGAATCCCCGCCGTCTTTTCCCGTCATGGTGCTGATGCTGGGCCTGTTGGCCTGCGTCGCGCCCGCCACCATCGACGCCTACCTGCCCGCCTTCGGGGCGCTGGGGCGGGAATTTTCGGTGTCCCAGGAAACCGTGCAGCTGACGCTGGGAGTCTACATGGCCTGCTATGCGTCGATGCTGCTGCTGCACGGCACGCTGTCGGATTCGCTGGGGCGGCGGCGCATCGTGCTGACGGCGCTGGGGGTGTACATCTGCGGGGCGCTGATGGCCGCGCTGGCGCCCAGCTTCGGCTGGCTGCTGGCCGGGCGCGCCGTGCAGGGCCTGTCGGCCGGCGCAGGCATCGTGGTGGGCCAGGCCATCATCCGCGACTGCTACGACGGGGTGCCGGCGCGCCGGGCCATGTCGTACCTGATCCTGGTGTTCAACCTGTCGCCCGCGCTGGCGCCCATCATCGGCGGCTACCTGGCGGCGCACCAGGGCTGGCGGTCGGTGTTCCTGCTGCTGACGGCGCTGGCGGGCGCGGCCTGGCTGCTGTGCGCGCGGCGCCTGCCCGAAACGCTGCCGCCCGCGCAGCGCCAGCCGCTGGCCTGGCGCACGCTGGGCGCCAACTACGCCCGCGTGCTGGGCGAGCGGCGCTACATGTCGCTGGGCCTGGCGTTCAGCCTGCTGTTCGCGGCCCAGGGCTTTCTGATAGGCGCGGCGCCCGATTTCATCGCCAACGTGCTGGGGCTGCCGGAAACGGATTTTGCCTACCTGTTCGTGCCGCTGGTGGCGGGCGCCATGGCCGGCGCGCTGTTCGCCGCGCGCAAGGCCGGCAAGTGGCCCGATTCGCGCATCACGCTGCTGGCCTATCTGCTGATGGGCGGCAGTTGCCTGGCCAACGTGCTGTATGTGGCCGCCGCGGAAACACCGCGCCTGCCCTGGGCGGTGCTGCTGCCGGGCGTATTCACCTGCGGGCTGGCGATGTCGGTGCCGGCGATGACCCTGCGCATCCTGGCGCGGGTGCCCGATCTGTCGGGCACGGCGGCGTCGGTGCTGGGCTTTTTGCAGATGCTGACCTTCTCGGTGGTCAGCGGCTGGTGCGTGCCGCTGGTCTATGGCCAGCCGTTGCGGCTGGCGGTGGCGATGCTGGCCTGCGTGGCCGCCAGCGCGGCGGGCTGGGCCTGGCTGCACCGTGGCGACCCGGCGCTGACCAAAGCGCAGGCGGGATAGGCCGGCGGCGTTTGCCATATGCATCGCATCGTTCGGCATACAAAAGGGCAGCGGTAAAAATCAATAATTCTCATTACCAAACATTTCCGCTGGAGCTCGCCCTCATGCCGTCCGTTCTGCCCACGCCCGCCGCCCGTTTGCGCCGGGTGCGTCCTCTTGTCTATGCGATCCAGACGGCCTTGTTCTGCTCCGCCCTGACCCACCAAAGCGCCGCCGCCCAACGGGCGGCGACGCCGGCAGCGTCTTCATCCGAAAGCACGTCCGGCGTGCCCCAGCTGCCCGCCGTGACCGTCAGCGGCGCCGGCATCCCCGGCACCACGGAAGGCACCCATGCCTACACCACCGACGCGATGAACACGGCCACCGGCCTGACGCTGTCACCGCGCGAGACGCCGCAGTCGGTCAGCGTGGTGACGCGCCAGCAGATCGAAGACCAGGGCTTGCAGGACACCGGCGCGATCCTGGCCAGTGCGCCCGGCATCTCGGTCACGCGCAGCGACAGCAACCGGCTGTCGTTCTCGTCGCGCGGCTTTTCGATCGACAATTTCCAGTTCGACGGGCTGAACTCGCCGATCCTGAGCCTGTGGAACTACGGCGCCACGGACCTGGATTCCGCCATCTACGACCGGGTCGAGATCGTTCGCGGCGCCACCGGCCTGATGACCGGATCGGGCAACCCGTCGGCGGCAGTGAACTTCATCCGCAAGAAGCCGCTGCGCGAATTCGCGCTGTCGGGCAGCGCCAGCGCAGGCAGCTGGGACCATCTGCGTGGCGACCTGGACCTGTCGGTGCCGGTGACCGAGAACGGCCGCATCCGCTCGCGCTTCGTGGCCGCCTACAGCCAGGGCGACAGCTACGTGACCTTCCTGGATTCGCGCAAGCGCACCTTCTACGGCGTGATCAGCGCCGACCTGACGCCGGACACGGTGCTGACGGCTGGCCTGGAATACCAGCGCAGCCAGAGCAATGGTTTTGGCAGCGGCTTCCCGCTGTTCTACAGCGACGGTTCGCGCACCGACTTCAATCGATCGGTGGCCAACAATACGCGCTGGGCTCGCATGGATACGGAGTCGACCACCACCTTCGTGGACCTGACCCACCGCTTTGCCAACGACTGGAAAGCCCGCGCCGCCTATAGCCACAATGACGGCAATTACCTGATGAAGCAGCTGTTCCGCGGCGGCTATCCCAACCGGACCACCGGCGCGGGCATGACCAGCGCATTCAACAACTACGACGGCGACCGCTCCCGCGACGACATCCACCTGACCCTGTCGGGTCCGTTCCAGCTGCTGGGGCGCAAGCACGAACTGGCGCTGGGCTGGATGAGCGTGAACGACCACAGCAATATCGGCCAGTATCTGCAGACGGGGGCCAAGCCGGCCATCGGCAGCTTCATGGACTGGCGCCAGGATCACATCGCCGAACCGACCTGGTCCGGCACCAAGACGCCAGCGGACGACATGCGGGTCAAGCAGACCGGCGCCTACGCGGTGGGCCGGTTCTCGCTGGCCGACCCGCTGCACCTGATCGTGGGCGGTCGCTGGAGCAACTGGGAAACCAGGCAGACCTACTTCGGCAGCAAGCGTGAATACAAGATCGACGACCAGTTCACGCCCTATGCCGGCCTGATCTACGACATCAACAGCACCTACACGGCCTACGCCAGCTATACCGAGATCTTCCAGCCGCAGAATGCACGCACGCCCAGCGGTTCGATCCTGCCGCCCATCGATGGCAAGAGCTACGAAGTCGGGTTGAAGGCCGCCTACCTGGACGGCCTGCTGAACGCCGCGGTGTCGCTCTACCAGACCCGCCAGAACAACCTGGCGCAGGCCATCCCGGGCGAATCCGTGAGCGGCATGCCCGGCACGCAGGCGTACCGCGCGGTCTCGGGCGCCAAGGTCGAAGGCTTTGAGCTGGAAACCAACGGCCAGCTCGCGCCCGGCTGGAACATTGGCGCCAGCTATACGCATTTCACGGCCAAGGACGCCGACGGCAAACCGATCAACACCAGCCACCCGCGCAGCCTGTTCAAGCTGTACACCACCTATCGGCTGCCCGGCGACCTGCATCGCCTGACGGTGGGCGGCGGGGTCGATTGGCAAAGCCGCATGTTCCAGTCCGCGGCCAGCCCGCGTGGCAACGTCGACGTGGAGCAAGGCAGCTACGCGCTGCTCAACCTGATGGCGCGCTTCGATGTTTCCAAGCAGGTCTCGGCCACGCTGAACCTGAACAACGTCCTGGACAAGAAGTACTACGACCAGATCGGCTTCTATAGCCAGGGCTGGTACGGGGCGCCACGCAACGTCATGCTGACGGTGCGCGCGCAGTACTGACGCAAGCCACCGACACGCCAAGGAGCACAGCGCCGCGATGCGTTTGAATCTGGGGAATACGGCGCCGTGGCGCCGGGTCGCCGCGGCGCTTGCCGCGGCGTGGGTGCTGGGGTTGGCGGGGTGCGATCGGGCGCCGCCTGCGCCGGGCGCAGGATCGGTGCCGCCTACCGCCTCACCTGCCGGCTTTCCCGTCACGATCGACAGCGCCCTGGGCCAGGCCGTCATTGCCGCGCCGCCTCGCCGCGTGGTCACGCTGGGCCTGGGGGCCGACGACCTGGCGCTGGCGCTGGGCGTGGTGCCGGTGGGCACCAGCCGGGCCGACTGGGGCGGCGATGCCGACCACTATTGGCCCTGGGTGCGCGCAGCCATCCAGGCCCAGGGGCAGCCGCTGCCCGAACGCATCACGGTCTATCCCGAACTGGATATCGAAAAGATCATCGCGCTGCGGCCCGACGTGGTGCTGGCGCCCTTTTCGGGCGTCAGCCGCGAGGCCTACGCGCAGTTGTCCCGGCTGGTGCCGGTGGTGGCCTACCCCGACCAGCCCTTCCTGACGCCGGTGGACACGCAGATCGACCTGATCGCCGCCGCGCTGGGCAAGCGCGCCGAGGCCGATGCGCTCAAGGCCCGCATTCACGACGCCCTGGCACAGGCGGCCCGCCAGTATCCCGAGCTGGCCGGCAAGACCTTTGCCTACGTGCGAGCCGATCTGGGCTCGGGCAATTTCGCCGCCTATGTGGCCGGCGACCCGCGCGTGGACACGCTGAGCGCGATGGGGCTGACGCTGGCCCCGTCCGTGCGCGGCCTGCGGGCCAGCGCGGGCCACTTTGCGCACTACCTGGGCTTCGAACATGCCGACGCGCTGGGCGACGCCGATATCCTGGTGTCGTGGTTCTACACCCCCGAAGAGCGCGACCGCACCGGCGCCCTGCCGCTCTACGCGTCGATTCCCGCGGTGCGGCGCGGCGCCTATGTGGCGCTGAGCGATCCGGCGCTGGTCATGGCGTCGTCGTCGGGCACGCCGCTGGCGGTGGCCTGGATGCTGGACCGGCTGGCGCCGCAGTTGGCGCAGGCGGCGCAGCGGGCGCAGAGCGGCGGGGCCGGCCGATGACGCAGGCGCCACGGCCCACGCGCCTGCGCGCGCTGGTGTGGCTCGCCGCCTGTATGGGGCTGGCCACCGCCGCGCTGGCCAGCCTGTGGATCGGCTCACGCGGGCTGTCGGCCGGCGCGGTATGGCAGGCCCTGCTGCGGCCCGACGACAGCTATGCCGCGTTGGTGGTGGCCTCGCGCATTCCTCGCACCTTGCTGGCCCTGCTGACCGGCGCGGCGCTGGCCGTGGCCGGCGCGCTGATCCAGGCGCTGACCCGCAACCCGCTGGCCGAGCCCGGCCTGCTGGGGGTGAACGCGGGCGCGGCGGCCTCGATCGTGACGGTGGCGCTGATGGCCGGCGGCCTGCCCGCCCACCCCTTCTGGGCCGCCCTGCCCGGCGCGCTGGCTGCCGCCGCGGCGGTCTACCTGATCGGCGCCGGCGGCCGCGGCCTGCAGCCGGTACGGCTGATCCTGGCCGGGGCGGCGGTCAACGCCGTGCTGTTCGCCTATGTGCAGGCCGTGGCGCTGCTGCGCAGCGATATCTTCGATGCCTACCGCTTCTGGGCGGTCGGGTCCCTGGCCGGGCAAAGCCTGGACGCCGCGCGGCGCGCCGCGCCCTATATCGGCGCGGGCCTGCTGCTGGCAGCGGCGCTGGCACGGCCACTCAACCTGCTGGCCCTGGGCCAGGCGCTGGCCCAGGCACTGGGGCTGCGCGCCGGCCTGTACCGCCTGCTGGGACTGCTGTGCGTGGCCATCCTGGCCGCGGCCGCGACCGCCGCGGCCGGCCCGATTGCGTTTGTCGGCCTGGCCGTGCCGCACATCGCGCGCCGCTACGCCGGGCCGGACCTGCGCTGGCTGCTGGCCTATTGCGTGGTGCTGGGCCCGCTGCTGATGCTGGTGGCGGACATTCTGGCCAGGGTGCTGCGGGCCCCGGCCGAGCTGTTGACGGGCGTGGTGGTGGCCTTCATCGGTGCACCGTTCCTGCTGGCGGCGCTACGCAGCCGTGGCCGGAGTCTGGCATGACGCCGCCCACTCATGCGTCCGTGCCTGCCCCCCCGCCGATGCTGCGCGCGGGCCGCTGGCTGGCGTGGCCGCTGGCGCCGCGCGCACTGGCCTATGGCGCCATCCTGTTCGTGATGGCGGCCGCCCTGCTGGCCGCCACGCTGCGCACGGGCGACCCGACCCTGTCCTGGCACACGCTGTGGCAGACCCTGTGGGGCGGCGGCAGCGCCGTGGAGCAATGGCTGGTACACACCGTGCGCCTGCCGCGCGCCCTGTCGGCATTGGGCGCCGGGGCCGCACTGGGCCTGTCGGGCGCGCTGTTCCAAAGCCTCACCCGCAATACGCTGGGCAGCCCCGACGTCATCGGTTTGACCGCCGGCGCATCCGCGGGCGCGGTGGCCGTCGCCATGGTCTGGCCCGGCCTGATGCCGGTGGCCTGGGGCGCCGCCACCGGCGCCCTGCTGGCGACCGCCGGGGTCTGGTTCGGGTCCGGGGCAGGCTTTGCCGCGCCGCAGCGCATGGTGATTGCCGGCATCGCGGTGGGCGCCATCGCCTTCGCGTTCGTGCAATTCGGGCTGTCCAACCTGCGGCGCGAGCAAGCCTACCTGGCGGCCACGTGGCTGAACGGCAACCTGGCCGGCAAGACCTGGCACGACGTGGCGCTGATCAGCGTGGCTTGCGCGGTGCTGCTGCCGCTGGGCCTGGCCTTGTGCGCCCGGCTGCGCCTGCTGGAAATGGGCGACGACCTGGCGCAGGCGCTGGGCGCATCGCCGGCGCGCAGCCGCCTGGCCGCGACGCTGGTGGCCGTGCTGGCGGCGGCGGCCGCCGTGGCGGTGGCCGGCCCCATCGCGTTCATCGCCCTGGCCGCGCCGCAGATCGCGCGCCGTGGGGTACGCGCCAGCGGCCCGCAGCCGCTGCTGGCCGCCCTGACCGGCGCGGTGCTGCTGGCCGCCGCCGATCTTCTGACCCGCGCCGCCGGCCCCAACGGCCTGCCGGTAGGCGTTCTGACCGCCGGCATCGGCGGTGTTTATCTGGCTTTCCTGCTGGTGCTCGAATGGCGCAAGGCGACAACGTGAACGATGCTTTTCCCGGCGCCTCTGCGCTGCAGCTGCAAGAGGTGGACCTGTCGTACGGCGATACCGCCGTGCTGCAGGGGCTGTCGCTGGCCATCGAACCCGGCGCCTTCACGGCCGTGGTGGGCCCCAACGGCTGCGGCAAATCGACCTTGCTGCGGGTGCTGGGCGGCGCGCTGGCGCCCACCCGGGGCCAGGCCTGGCTGGACGGCGCCAACCTCGCCACGCTGCGCCGCAAGGCGGTGGCCCGGCGCCTGGCCTACCTGCCGCAAAACCCGGTTGCCCCCGAAATGATCAGCGTGCGCGACCTGGTGGCGCGCGGCCGCTACCCGCACCAGACGCTGCTGCGCCAGTGGTCGGCGGCCGATGCCGCGGCGGTCGACGCGGCGCTGGCCGACACCGACCTGGCAGACCTGGCCGACCATCCCGTGCACACGCTGTCGGGCGGCCAGCGCCAACGGGCCTGGCTGGCGCTGGTGCTGGCGCAGGATGCCGGCATCATGCTGCTGGACGAACCCACGACCTTCCTGGATATCCGCCACCAGATCGACCTGCTGGAATTGTGTGCGCGCCTGCACCAGGCCGGCCGCACGCTGGTGGTGGTGCTGCATGACCTGAACCTGGCCTTTCGCTATGCCGATCGGGTGGTGATGATGCGGTCCGGCCGCATCGCCGCGCAGGGCGAGGTGCGGCAGGTGGTGACCGAAGCCGCGATGCAACAGGTGTTTGATCTGGATTGCCGGGTGCTGCCCGATCCGGAGACCGGCAGCCCGATGATCGTGCCCCGGCGCGGCGGCCGGGCTTGAACGCGCCGTAAGGCGACGACGGCGACGACGGGGTCGCAGCCCCGCCCTGTCGCCCTACAGCATATGCGCCAGGAATTCCCGGCTGCGCGGATGCTGCGGCGCGCGGAAGAATTCCGCCGACGGCGCCTCTTCGACGATGCGGCCTTCGTCCATGAAGATCACGCGGTGCGCGACTTCGCGGGCAAAACCCATTTCGTGGGTCACGACCAGCATGGTCATGTGCTCGTCGGCCAGCTGGCGCATGGTGCGCAGCACTTCGCCCGTCAGTTCGGGGTCCAGCGCCGACGTGGGCTCGTCGAACAGCATGATGTCCGGTTCCATCGCCAGCGCGCGGGCGATCGCCACGCGCTGCTTCTGGCCGCCGGACAGGCGCGTGGGATAGTTGTCGCGCTTGTTCAAGAGGCCGACCTTGCGCAGCAGTTCCTCGGCCTTGGGCACGATGGCCGCGCGCGCCATGCCCTTGACGATCATGGGCGCTTCGATGATGTTCTGCAGCACGGTCATGTGCGGGAACAGGTTGAACGACTGGAACACCATGCCCATCTTGCGGCAGATGCGGCGCACGTCGGCGTCGCTGGCGTACTGGCTGCGTCCGCCCGGGACGGCACTGACCAGGGCCTCGCCTTCGACGTCGATGGCGCCTTCGTCGATGGTCTCCAGGTGGTTCAGGCAGCGCAGGAAGGTGCTCTTGCCCGAACCGGACGGCCCGATCACCGCCACCACTTCGCCCTTGCCGAGTTCGAGCGACACCTGGTCCAGCACCCGGTTGGCGCCGAACGACTTGACGATGCCGCGGGCCGAGATCATGGCGTGGCGCGCGCCGGCGGACGGATTACTGGTCGTATTTGGCATAGCGCTTTTCCATATGCTGGAAGAACCACGTCAACACCAGCGTCATCAGAAGATAGAAGGCGGCCGCCACCAGGAACGGCGTGGTCGTGAAGTCGCGCTGCACGATGCCGCGCGCGGTGCGCAGGATGTCGTTGAGCGCCAGCACGTAGATCAGGGACGTGTCCTTGACCAGGGTGATGGTTTCGTTGCTCATGGGCGGCAGCACCCGCTGCACCATCTGCGGCAGCACGATGCGGCGCAGCGTCTGCAGGTAGGTCATGCCCAGCACCTTGCTGCCTTCGTACTGGCCCCGGTCCACCGACTGGATGCCGGCGCGGAAGATCTCGGCGAAATACGCGGCGTAGTTCAGCGCAAACGCCACCACCGCCGCCGGAAAGTCGGGCAGGCGCACGCCCACCACCGGCACGAACGGCAAGGCGAAATAGATGAACAGCATCTGCAGCATCAGCGGCGTGCCGCGCATGAGCCAGATGTAGCCATTGACCAGCCGGCTGACCAGCGTCCATTTCGAAATGCGCAGCAGCGCCAGCACCAGGCCCAGCGGAACCGCCAGCGCCAGGGTGATGAAGAACAGCGTCAAGGTCACCTTGGCGCCTTGCGCCAGGGGACCCAGAAGGGAAATTACATAGTCCATGCGGGAAGGTTCGCGCCGTAGAACTGCAAAACGCCCGGACCGCCATGCGGCCCGGGCGTTTCAAGGGGAATTACTTGATGATGTTGGCGCCGAACCACTGGGTGGCGATGCGGCCGGCGGTGCCGTCCTGCTTCATCGAATCCAGGGTCTTGTCCAGCTTGGCCAGCAGGTCGGTGTCGTCCTTGCGCACGCCGACGCCGTAGTCTTCGGTGCCGAAGTTCTCGTCCAGCACGCGGTATTCATTGGCGCGCTTGCTGATCAGGTAGCGGCCCACCACTTCGTCGACCACGATGGCGTCCAGGCGACCGGCGGCCAGGTCCATCAGGGCCGTGACGTTGTCGCCGAACTTCTTGACTTCCTTGATGCTGCCGGCAACCGGGTCCTTGGCGATGGCGTCGGTGGCGCTGCTGCCATCCTGTGCGCCGACCACCTTGCCGGCCAGGTCGGCCTTGACCTTCACGGGCGAGGCGTTGCCCACGATGATGATCTGGTGGTTGGCCATGTACGGCGCGGTGAAGCTGATGTTCTTCTTGCGCTCTTCGGTGATGGTCAGGCCGTTCCAGAGCACGTCGACGCGCTTGCCGTTCAGTTCGGCTTCCTTGGCGCTCCAGTCGATGGGCTTGAATTCGACTTCCATGCCCAGGCGCTTGCTGGCTTCCTTGGCCATGTCGATGTCAAAGCCGACGATCTGGTTGCTGGCGTCGCGGAAACCCATGGGCGGGAAGTTGTCGTCCAGGCCGACCACGACCTTGCGGGCGGCGGCCGGGGCCTGCGCGCCGGCGGCGGCGGGCGCGTTGTCGGACGGGCCGCAGGCGGTCAGCATCGTGGTTGCGGACACGAGAAGAACAGCAGTCAGTTTTTTCATATTTATGGGCGCGCGAAGCGCAGGGATGAAGAATGCCGGGAGGCTCGCCGTCCGGATCGACAGAAGCCGCGAGCCGGTATTTTAGCGTTCCTGGAAATATGTGTTTCAGGCAAGCGGCATATCGGCACCGCAGCGGCCCTTGGCGGCCAGGCTCAGCCCGCCCGGGCCGCCATCCCGGCACGCAGGCCCGCCGCACCGTCCAGCGCGTCGTCCCACAGTTGGCGAGTCAACGCTTGGGCGTCGGTTTCCTGCGCCAGCGCAGCAGCCTCGCCCGACCACAACAGCGAGAACTCGTCGCTGCCGGTCTTTTCGACGGCTGCGCGCAGCGGGTCGACCGCGCCGGTGGCCAGCGGAAAAGCCGGGGCTACGGCGCTCATCGGCCCTTGTTCGAAAGCCGCTGCGACCCGCTTGCGCGCAAGGGCTTTGCGGCCGCCGCCGGACGTGACGGCTCGCCCCGGCCGGTCATGCTAGGCTTGGGCGCATGACACGACGCAGCCCCCCTCCGCTTGCCAGCCTCCCGGCCACGCGCCCGGAGCTCGCCGCATGAGCCCCGCCATCCGCCTGGGCCCCCTGGTCTTTCCCACCGAGCTGGCCGTGCTGATCGTGGCCGGCGCCGTCGGTCTGCTGGCCGCGCGCCTGTTCGGCGGCAAGCGTGCGCCGGACATCAGCACGGTGCTGTGGCGCGCCTTGGTGATCGGCCTGGTCGCCGCGCGCCTGGGTTTCCTGTGGCAGACCCGCGAACATATTCTGCAAGACCCGATCCAGGCGCTGGATATACGCGACGGCGGCTGGACGGGCATGGTCGGGCTGGCGGCCGCCTGCGCCTATGTGGCCTACGCCGCACTGCGGGCCATGGCGCCCCGGCCGGCGCTGCTGGGTGCGCTGGCGCTGGCCGCGGCCACCTGGCTGATCGGCGGCCAACTGCTGGCGCCCACACCACAGCCCCAGCCCGCGCTGACCGCAGTGGCCTTGCAGCACCTGGACGGCAAGCCCGCCGCCCTGGCTGCCTTCCAGGGCAAGCCCACAGTGGTCAATCTGTGGGCCAGCTGGTGCCCGCCGTGCCGCCGCGAGATGCCGGCCTTCGAACGCGCCCAGGCCGCCAACCCCGATATCCACTTCGTTTTCCTGAACCAGGGCGAAACGTCCGCCGCGGTGCGGCAATATCTGGATCAGCATGCGCCGTCACTGACCAACGCCTTGCTGGACCCGGCCGGCGAAGCGTCGCGCACGATGAGCAATCGCGGCCTGCCGGCCACGCTGTTCCTGGATGCCGACGGACGGTTGATGGATGTGCGGGTCGGTGAACTGTCCAGCGCCACGCTGGCACAGCGGCTGGAGGCGATCCGCCCGGCCGTAGCCCCCTGACCTGGGACGAATGGCATGCCAAGGACCCTCGGACTCATCATGCGACGATCGGCGATTGCCCTCTTTGCGGCCGGCCTGGCCGCGTGGACGGCGCCCGCCAGCGCCCAGCCGCGCGAGCAGGTCGAAGGTACGCTGACGGCGGCCCTGACCCAACTGCTGAACCAGTACGTGGACCCGGTCGATACCCGCGCCTTGGCGATGCACGGCCTGCGGGCCCTGCCAGTCTTGCCCGGCGAAGCCGACGCAGCACGCAAGGCCGCCATCGACCAGGCCGTGACCGCCGAAGGCCTGGCCGCCGATATCCCCGAGCAAAGCCGCATCCTGGCCGACCAGATCCTGCGATTTGCTGATGGCCCGCCGCGTGCGGCGGCGCTGAATGCCGCGCTGCGCGGCATGATGGCCAGCCTGGATGCCTACAGCCGGGTCGCCACGGCGGCCGAGCTGGCGCCGCCACCGGCGTCCGTCGGCCTGGAACTGTCGATCCAGAACGGCGCCTTGACCGTGATGCGTCCCCTGCCCGGCGGGCCTGGCGAACGCGCCGGCCTGCGCACGGGCGACGTCATAAGCCACATCGACGGCCGTGCCACGGCCGGCCTGCCGCTGTCCGAAGCGGTGGCCTTGCTGCGCGGCGCGACGGGCACCCGCCCGACATTGCGCATCCAGCGGCCGGGGGCCCCGGACCTCCTTACCGTGCAGCCCGTGCGTGGCCCGGTGCAGGCCCCGCCCTCGGTGCGCTGGGACATGAACGGCGCTGTGGCCGTCGTCACGCTGGCGGCCTTTGACAGCAAGACGGACAGCCAACTGCGGGCCGCGCTGGACGCCGCGGCCGCACGCGCCGGCTCGCGGCTGGGCGGCCTGGTGCTGGACCTGCGCGGCAATGCCGGCGGGCTGCTTGACGTGGCCGAGCAGGTGGCCGGCGTGATGCTGCGCAAGGGTTCGCGGATCGGCAACCTGTACGGCCGCACGCCCGCCGATTCACGCGCGCTGGTGGCGCGCGACAGCCTGCTGCCGCATGACGTGCCGGTGGTGGTGATCGTCGACCGCCGCACCGGCGCAGGCGCCGAGATCGTGGCCGCGGCATTGCAGGACCACGGCCGCGCACTGGTGATCGGCGAAAAGACCGCCGGCGCGGGGACCATACAGACCGTGCTGCCGCTGCCCGCGAACGAAGGCGCGCTGGTGGTGACCAGTGCGCGCGTGCATCGGGCCAACGGCGCGCGGCTGGAGGGCGCGGGCGTGACGCCGCAATTGTTGATAGACGCCGCCACGGGAAAGATGTCCTTGCGCGCCGACGTCGCGGCCGATTTCAATGCCGACATGGCTGAACGCCTACGCGCGGCGCTGGCATCGGCGCCCGCGAACAGCGACCCTGCCCTGCTCGCCGCGTTGACGGCGTTGAAGTAGGCGGCTGGGCGCCGGCCCGCGACAAGCGCGGATTCAGACGCCGCCGCGGGCCGCGCCAGATGACTAGCCGGAAACCGGCTCGGCCCACGGCAGGGCCACGCCCTGCTCGACCTTTGTCATCAGCCGCAGGCGTTGTCCAATGTGCCCTGCCTTGGCATCCAGTCGCACGACCAACACCGGGCCCTGTGGCAAGGCCTGAGCGGTGGCGATGAGGCGGTCGCGTTCGTCCCCAGCCCCCGGCACGCGGGTCCAGGCCAGCAGTTCGGCCTCGTCCACCATCACCTCATTGGCCTGGTCGTGCCCGCAGGCCGGGCACCAGAGCCGGGCCGGATACACCCGGTGCGCGCATTGCGTGCACGCCATCACGCTGAAACTCATGCGCCCTCCCTGGCCAGCACGGCCGCGTTGGCGCACATGCCGTAGCGCAGTTGCACCATGCCATAGCCGGTGGCCACGCCATGACGCGCGTCCGCCACTTGCCGCGCGCCGGCACGGCCCAGCAGTTGCCGCGCCACTTCCACAAGCCCGTGCATGCCGCCCGCCGTGCCCGCCTGCCCCGCCGACAACTGTCCGCCCGCGGTGTTGACCGGCAGCGCGCGCGTGGCGATGCGGCGGGCGATGAAGCCCGGCAGGTCATCGGCCGGCGCCAGGCCCAGGTCACACAATTGCGCCACGGCCATCGCCGGGTAATCGTCGTACACGCCCACCACATCCATATCGTCTGGCCCCAAGCCCGCGTCGCCCCACAGCGCGGGCGCGAAGTCGGCGATGCCGGTGACCAGGCCATCGCCTTCCTGCTGGTCGCCGTTGTAGCGCGCCCCGCTGGCCCGCAGCGTGACATGCACGCCGTTGGGCTGCGCCTGCAATACCAGCGCGCAGGCGCCGCTGACGACCGGCACGCAGTCCATCCGCCCCAGCGGCGCGGCCACCATCGGCGCGTCCAGGTATTGCGCCAGCGTCAATGGCTGGCGATAGGCGGCGTTGGGATTGTCGGCCGCCCACGCACGCTGCGCCACGCACAGCGCGCCGTAGTCTTCGCGCCGCAAACCGGTCTGCGCCATCTGCCGCTGCGTCAGCATGGCGAACAGTGGATTCGGGCCGGCGCTGCCCAGCGGGCTCAGGTAGTCCTGCGCGCTGCGGTTGTAGCCGCGCACCAGTGACGCGAAATCGGCGCCGGTGAAATGGTCGCCCGCCGCCAGGACAATGGTGCGTGCCTGCCCCGCCTGCAAGGCCAGCCAGGCGTGGCGCAGCATATTGATGGCGCTGGCGCCGCCCATTTCGTCCTGCATGCACCAGCCCAGCGTCAGCCCCAGGCGCCAGGCCAGGTCGATGGCGCGGTCGGGCCGCAAGGTGAACGAGGCCAGGCCCAGGCCATCGACGTCCGCCGGCCGCAGCCCGGCGTCGTCCAGCGCCAGGCGTACGGCCTGCGCGATCAGCCCGGCCGTGCTGATATCCGGCCCGGGGTGACGCAGCGCGGGGGTTTCACCCACGCCGACAATGCCGGGCCTGGCGGGCTTGGGGCTCATGCCGAATCCTCGCGCGGCGGTTCACGCGTCAGCAGCAAGGTGATGACGGTGATGACCGCCATGCCGACCAGGAACCACGCCACCGGCGTGGCCGATTCATACTTGCGCAGCAGCGCCATGGCGATCAGCGGCGACAGGCCGCCTGCGAACACCGAGGCCAGTTCGTGACCCAGCGCCAGGCCGGTGTAGCGGACTTCGGGCGGGAACAGTTCGGCAAAGTACGCCGGCTGGGTGCCGATCATGGCCGCGTGGCACACGGTGTTGCCCATGAAGAACGCCAGGAAGATCCAAATAGGCTCTTTGGTCTGCACCAGCCAGAAGAACGGAAACGCCGCCAGCGCCAGCCCGGCCGAGCCGATCAGGTAGACCGTGCGCCGCCCGATGCGGTCGGACAGATGACCGAACCACACCAGCGTGCCCAGTTCGATGAACATGGACGCCAGTACCCCGCCCAGCATCACGTCGTTGGGAATGCCCAGGAACTTGCCGTAGGCCAGCGCGAACGCCAGGAAAATGTACGAACCGCCATTTTCCGCCACCCGCAGTCCCATCGCCGTGAACACCTGGCGCGGATAGCGGCGAAACACTTCGACGGCCGGCATGCCGCGCTTGGCGGTCTTGGTGGCCTGAATGAATTCCTCGCTTTCCGGAATGTGCTTGCGGATGTAGAGGCCCACGCCGAAGATCAGCACGCTCAGCAGGAAAGGCAGGCGCCAGCCCCAGCTCATGAAGTCGTCCTGCGGCAGTTGCTGGGCCAGCATGAAAACGCCCGACGACAGCACGAAGCCGCCGGCCACGCCCAGCTGGCTGAACGACGAGAAATAGCCGCGGCGCTTGCCGCCCACGGCCTCGCTGATCAGCAGCACGCCGCCGCCCCATTCGCCGCCGGCCGCCGCGCCTTGCAGGATGCGCAGCAGCACCATCGCCGCCGGCGCCCACAGGCCCACCTGTTCATAGGTGGGCAGCAATCCAATCAGGAAGGTGGCCGCGCCCATGATGCCCAGCGTCCATTCCAGCGCCAGTTTGCGGCCATAGCGGTCGCCGATGTGGCCGAACACCACGCCGCCCAGCGGCCGCGCCAGAAAGCCCACGGCAAAACCCGCGAAGGCGCCCATGGTGCCCAGCAGCGGGTCGGTGCCCTTGGGAAAGAACAGCTCGCCGAACACCAGCGCCGCCGCCGTGCCGTAGATGAAAAAGTCGTACCACTCCATCGCGTTGCCGGCCACGGACGCCATCACCACCTTGCGCGTGCGCTTTCTGCGGGCTTCTTCGTCGGCGCTGCGCGCCGCCCCTTGGTATGCCAACGTCATGCTGTTTCCCCTTGTTGTGGTCTACCTCGTCACGCGATAGCCGGCGGCGTCGCGGTCCCACGTGTCGGCGGTGATGCCTTCGTCGCGCAGGCGGAACTTGCGGACCTTGCCGTTTTCGGTGCGCGGCAGGTCGTCCAGCACCCGCAGGTAGCGCGGCACCGCGAAGTACGGCATGCGCGGCTGGCAGAAATCCAGCAGCGCCTCGGGCGCCAGCGCGCAGCCGGGCTTGTAGACCAAGGCCGCCATGACCTCGTCTTCGGCAAGATCCGAACGCACCGCGTACACGGCCGCGACGGCCACCGACGGATGC
This sequence comes from Achromobacter sp. NCFB-sbj8-Ac1-l, assembly GCF_052695805.1. NCBI lineage: Bacteria > Pseudomonadati > Pseudomonadota > Betaproteobacteria > Burkholderiales > Alcaligenaceae > Achromobacter > Achromobacter sp. NCFB-sbj8-Ac1-l. The sequence continues at coordinate 3,228,722 of NZ_CP199812.1, forward strand.
GCCAGCAGCACCAGTTCGACTTCGTACGAAGAAATGTTCTCGCCGCGCCGACGGATCGCGTCTTTCATGCGGTCCAGGAAACGGAAATAGCCGTCGGCGTCGCGCACCACCCGATCCCCGGTGTGGAACCACAGGTTGCGCCAGGCCTCGACCGTCTTGTCGGGCATGCCGAAATAGCCGGTGGCGATGGCAAATGGCGGGCGCGCGCGCAGCAGCAGTTCGCCGGCCTGGCCGTCGGGCAGCGGCGCATCGTGTTCGTCCGCAACGATGGCGTCGAACTCGGGCGCCACGCGGCCCATCGTGCCGGCGCGTTGCTGAGCCAGCGGGCCGCCCAGCGCGAAATTGGTTTCGGTGGAACCGTAGCCTTCGAGCAGGGCGATGCCGGTGCGGCCGGTGAATGCGGCGTGAAAGCGTTCGGGCACGCCCGGGGCCAAGGCGATACGGGTGCGGTGGCCGCTTTCGGCGGCCGACGCCTCGCGCGCCAGCAGCATGGGCACCATGGCGCCCAGCAGATAGGTCACGGTGGCCTGGGTGGCCGCCAGCCGCTCGAAATAACGGCTGACCGAGAAACGCGCGTCGCAGACGATAGCCGCGCCGGTCACCAGCGCCTGGAAACAGGCGTTGAGCGCATTGGTGTGAAAGAGAGGCAGGCTGGTGTGCAGCACGTCGTCCGCCGTGATTTCCAGGTTGCGCGCGGCGATGACGCCCCACCAGTGGAACTGCGCGTGCGGGCAGCACACGCCCTTGGACAGGCCCGAGGTGCCCGAGGTGTACAGAATGGCCAGCATGTCGCCCGGCCCCAGGTCGGCGGCGGGCGCCAGGGCATCGGGCAAGGCGGGCAAGGGTTCGGCGGGCGCGGGCAAGTCGGCCATGGCGACCGGCGCGGCGGGTGTTTGCGCCGCTTCGCCAGTGGCAGCCAATGCCGCATCGTCCAGCAGCCAGATACGGCGCAGCGCCAGGGCGTCGGCGTGCTGGCCTGCCCCGTCCATGGCCGCCAACCCCGCCAGCGCGGGACAGGACGCGGCATCCGTCACCAGCAGCACGCAGCCGCTGTTGGCCAGGATGTGCCGCAACTGCATGCCGCGCGACGCGGTATTGATGGGCACCACCACCGCGCCCAGCCAGCCGCAGCCCAGCACCAGCGACAGGAATTCGATGCGGTTGCCGGCCATGAGGCCGACGCGGTCGCCACGCGCCACGCCGGCCGATGCCAATAGCGCCGCCCAGCGGGCCGCCACGGCCGGCGCCTCGGCAAAGCGCAACGCGCCACCCGGCGCCTGGACCCACAGCCGGTCGCCCTGGCGGGCGGCCTGGTCGCATAGCAGCGACGGCAGTGTCAATGCGTGCATAGAACGTGCTTCCCCTTGTCGAAAGCGGCCACGGGTCGTTGCCCGGGCTCGTGAAAATTAGTCTAGGAATCAACTATTTATGTGTCAAATTTATGGGTATTATTTCCTGCATAAATCACACTGATATCAAGGGCAAGCGTGGACTTCGATCTGAATCTCATGCGGGTTTTCCTGACGGTGCTGCATGAGCGCAGCGTCACCCGCGCGGCCGAACGGCTGCAGTTGACGCAGCCCGCGGTCAGCTACGCGCTGGGCCGCCTGCGCGAGAAATTCGATGACCCCTTGTTCGTGCGCACGCCGGCCGGCATGCAGCCCACGCCCGTGGCGTTTGCGCTGGCCGGCCCGATCGAGCGCGGCATGAACAGCTTTGCCGAAGCCCTCAGCCTGCGCCAGCACTTCGACCCGGCGCGCAGTACGCGGCGGTTCCGCCTGTCGATGTCCGACATCGGCGAAATGGTCTTCCTGCCGCTCTTGATGGAACGCGTGCACGCGCGGGCGCCGCGCCTGCAGGTCGAAGTCGTGGAAATTGCGCTGGAACGCCTGCCCCAGGCTTTGCAAGAGGGCGAGGTGGATCTGGCGATCGGCAACCTGGCCGGGCTGGGCCGGCACACCCATCATGCCGACCTGTTCAGCGAACGTTACGCCTGCATGGGACGCCGCGGCCATCCGGTGCTGTCCGCCGGCCTGACGCGCGGCCAGTTCAAGCGGCTGGACCACATCCTGGTGGCCTCGCGCGCCAGCGCCCATCGCTTGCTGGACGATGTGCTGGGCGAAGCCGGGCTACACCGCCAGCCGTACCTGACGCTGCCGCATTTTTCGGCCGCCGCCGAGATCGTGCGCCGCACCGACCTGACGGTGACGCTGCCCTACCGAGCCGCCGTCTGGTTCAACCGCGACGGCGCCTTCGAGATCCGGCCGCTGCCGCTGGCGCTGCCGCCGCTGAGCGTGACCGTGCACTGGCACTCGCGCTTTGAAAGCGACCCGGGCACGCGCTGGCTGCGCACGCTGGTGGTCGACACGCTGGCGGACCGGCCCGCCGCGCCGGCCGACACGTAGCGCGATTGCGACGACGCCAGGCGCCGGCGTGCCCCTGCGGTTCAAGCCTCGGCCAGCGCCATCGCCTGGATCATCAGGTCCAGGTTCTGCACCGCGGCGCCCGACGCGCCCTTGCCCAGGTTGTCGAACACCGCCGTCAGCAGCACCTGCCCGTGCGCATCGTTGCCGTACACCGCCAGGCGCAGATTATTGGTGCCATTGAGCACCTGCGGATCCAGGTGCGTGTGCGCGGCGGCCTCTTGCTGCGCCACCACCTGCACATACTGCTGGCCGTCGTAATGGCGCGCCAGGCAGTCGTGCAACTGCTGCGCCGTGACCCCGGCGGGCAACAGGCGCAGCTGCAACGGCACGGTCAGCACGATGCCCTGGCGGAACGAACCGTACGACGGCACGAACACCGGCCGCTGGCTCAAGCCCGCATGGCGCTCGATTTCCGGAGTGTGCTTGTGCGCCAGGCCCAGGCCATAGACCTGAAAAGCCGGGCCGCCCGTCGCGCCCGGCGCCTCGTAGGCGTCGACACTGGCACGGCCGCCGCCCGAATAGCCCGACACCGCCTGCACGGCCAAGGGGTAGTCCGCGGGCACCAAACCTGCCTGCACCAGCGGACGCAGCAAGGCGATCGCGCCGGTGGGGTAGCAACCGGGGTTGCTGACCCGCTTGGCCTGGGCAATGCGCTCGGCCTGGCCCTCAGCCATTTCCGGAAACCCGTAGACCCAGCCCGCCGTGGTGCGATGCGCCGAACTGGCGTCGATGACGCGCACGTCGGGGTTGACGATCGAGGCCACCGCCTGGCGCGCCGGCTCGTCCGGCAGGCACAGGATGGCGATATCGGCCGCATTGATCGCGTCGGCGCGGCGCTGCGGGTCCTTGCGGTCGGCGGCAGGCAGCGTCACCAGGCGCAGATCGGTGCGGCCCTGCAAGCGTTCGTGAATCTGCAGACCGGTGGTGCCCTGGTCGCCGTCGATGAATACAAGGGGGTGGGTCATGAGCGTGGCCATCCTGAAATGCCGGCGCGGCCGGCGGGTCGTCGAGAGAGTCCGGAGCCGGGTCTGTTGACCGCAGCCTTCCGGGTACGTGCTCATCATTGCCCAATGCACTTCATAGTAAAAGTCGAATATCATGACGATTCAATTCAGCTTTACTGAACGTCGCCACCATGCGTGAAATCAACCTGGACCGCCTGCGCACCCTGGTCGCCATTGCCGACCTGGGCTCGTTCGCCGACGCCGCCCGCGCGCTGCATCTGGCGCCGCCCACGGTCAGCCTGCACGTGGCCGACCTGGAAGCGCGCATCGGCGCCCCGCTGCTCACGCGCAAGCGCGGCCAGGTGCGCCCCACGCCCATCGGCGACACCCTGCTGGAACGCGCGCGCCGTCTGCTGGCCGAAGCCGACCAGGCGCTGGACGACGTGCAGCGGCAGGTGCAGGGGCTGGGCGGCCGGGTGCGGCTGGGCGCGTCCACCGGCGCCATCGCGCACCTGCTGCCGCAGGCGCTGGAAGCCTTGGGGCGCGACCATCCCGGCATCGACGTGCAGGTGGCCGTGCTGACCTCGCAGGAAACTCTGCAACAACTGAACGAAGGCGCGCTGGACGTCGGCCTGGTGGCGCTGCCGCAACCGCCCGTGCCGGGCCTGGTGCTGCGGCCGTGGCGGCGCGATCCCATCATGGCGTTCCTGCCGGCGGGCTGGAAAGCGCCGGCGCGCATCACGCCGGCCTGGCTGGGCGAACGGCCGCTGATTCTCAACGATGCCAGCACGCGGCTGTCGCGCCAGACCGGCGAGTGGTTTGCCGGCGCGGGTCTGAACCCGCGGCCGCGCATCCAGCTGAACTACAACGACGCCATCAAGAGCCTGGTGGCGGCAGGCTACGGCGCCACGCTGCTGCCGCACGAAGCCACCGCGCCGCAGCCGGACCCGCGCATCGCCATGCGGCCGTTGCGCCCGGCGCTGTGGCGCCCGCTGGGCATCGCGCACCGGGCCGGCCAGGTCGAACGCGCCACGCAGCATGTGCTGGATGCCTTGTGGGCGCTGCGCGAAGCGGGTGGTTCGGCGGCGGCATGAGCGCACTCACCTGACGGGCTTGCGCCGCACTCAGGGTCGCCAGCCAGCCCCGCGTACGCCGCACCCTCAGGCATCAACGTCGCCCTTGCCCGCCACCGCAGGCGCGCGCCGGAAAAACGCCGCGCGTTCGCTTTCCTCGCGCAGCCGCCGGGCGCGGCTGCGGAACAGGTCCTTGCGGCCCACGATGCCCAGCACCCGGCCGCTGGCGCGGTCCAGGATGGGCACGCGGCCCGCGCCCGACAGCGCCATGCGGTCGGCGATCTGGCTGGCCAGTTCTTCCGGATAGCCATAGACCAACTCGCGGCCTTGCAGCGCCTGCGCCAAGGTCTGCGCCTGCGAGGCCGGGTCCAGCGCCCAGGCCAGGCTGTCGGCGCGCGTCACTTCGCCCACCGCCGCGCCGTCGGCATCCACCACCGGATAGCTGGTGTGCACGGGCTGCGTGTGTGTGAAATGCGCGATGGCCTGCGCCACCGTGAGCGTGTCGGGCAGCGTTTGCGCCGGGCTTGTCATGACCTGGCTTGCGCGCAGCAGATCGAACGGATCGACCCGATACTCGCGGTTGATGTGATGGCCGCGGCGCGCGATCTTTTCGGTCAGGATCGACCGGCGCAACAGCAGCACCGTCACGCCGTAGGCGAACACGCAGGCCGCCAATACAGGCAGCAAGGCGCCCAGGTTGCCAGTCAGTTCCACCGCGAACAGCGTGGCCGTGAGCGGCGCGCGCATCGTGCCACCCATCATCGCGGCCATGCCCACCAGCGCCCAGAAGCCGGGATCGGCCTGCGGCAGCAACGGCGCGACCAATGCGCCCAGCGCGCCGCCAAAGATCAGCAACGGCGCCAGCACCCCGCCCGACGTGCCCGACCCCAGCGCGATCGCCCAGATCGCCACCTTGACCGCCAACAGCAGCAGCACCGCCTGCATGGCCAGGTCGCCCGCCAGCAGGTGGCGGATGTTGTCGTAGCCCACGCCCAGCGCGGCCGGGTCGATCAGGCCGCCGATGCCGATGGCCAGGCCGCCCAGGGCCGGCCACCACATCCAGTGGATGGGCAATTTCTCGAACAGGTCTTCGGCGGCATACACCAGCGACGTCAGCACGCCTGACCCCAGGCCGGCCAGCACCCCCACGGCGGCGCAGGCCACCAGGTGCCACGGCGTGAATGGCAAGGCGCCGGTGTAGGCGAAGATGGGGCCGCCATCAAACACGAAGCTGCGTGCCACCGCGGCCACCAAGGCGGCCGTGGCCACCGGCAGGAAGCTGCGCGGCTTCCATTCGAACAGCAGCAGTTCCACCGCCAGCAGCACGGCCGCCAGGGGCGTGGCGAAGATGGCCGTCATGCCCGCCGCCGCGCCCGCCACCAGCAGCGTCTTGCGCTCGCCGTCGTTCAGGTGGATGGTCTGCGCCAGCAGCGAGCCGATGGCGCCGCCCGTCATGATGATCGGCCCTTCGGCGCCGAACGGGCCGCCGGTGCCGATGGAGATCGCCGACGATACCGGCTTGAGCACGGCCACCTTGGGCGCGATGCGGCTCTTGCCGATCAGGATGGCTTCCATGGCTTCGGGGATGCCGTGGCCGCGGATCTTCTCGGACCCGTAGCGCGCCATCAGGCCGATGATGAGGCAGCCGATGACGGGGATGGCGACCGACGCCAAGCCCAGGCGCCCGGTCGTGATGGGCAGGTCGGCGAACGAGAACAGGCCGTGATAGGCCAGGTTGGTGCACAGCGCGATCAGGCGCAGCAGCGCCCAGGCGGCGGCCACGCTGGCCAGGCCCACCGGCACGGCCAGCGCCATCAGCAGCACGACGCGCCGGTCGGTGGTGAAGTCGCCCAGCCGCAAGGCAGCGCGGGCGGAAGTGGAAACGGGAGGCATGGTTCTTGGGACAGGAGATTGGGCGCCAGGCCCGGAAACCGGCGCAGGTGTTTTCTGCGCGGCGTTTGCGAAAGATCAAATATATCGTATCACGATATATATTAGAATCGGCCGGTGAAACGATCCCCGCCCCCCGCCCTGCCGTCCGCGTCCGACTACGAATTGCTGGCCGAATTCCGCTACGCGCTGCGCAAGTTCGCCGCCTTCAGCGAAAACGCCGCCGCCGGCCTGGACCTGATGCCGCAACAACACCAGGCGTTGCTCGCCATCAAGGGCAGCCGCGCCGGCGCCCCGGCCCGCCGTGGGCTGTACGTGGGCGAAATCGCCGAACGCCTGCTGATCCGGCCGCACACGGCGGCCGAACTGGTCAACCGCCTGGAACGGCTGGACCTGGTGCGCCGCGAGCCCGACCCCGAAGACGGCCGCCGCGTGGAAGTGGTGCTGACGGCCAAGGCCGAGCGCATCCTGGAAAGCCTGTCGGCCTCGCACCTGGAAGAGCTGCGCGCCATGCGGCCGCTGCTGACCCGTTTGTTGACCCGCATCGACGACGACGCGCCCGCGCGCTGATTTCCTGACCATTACCTGACTCGGCCCAACCCCCGCCGCGTGATAAATTATCGTCCCCCGATATATTTCACGGGGGCAAGGAGAGGGTTTTGGCTGTGGGTATCAAGCGCTGGCTTGGCGCGTTCGCACCAGCGCCGGTCGGCGTCAACGGGCGCGAGAAGCTCTATGGCGCCGTGGGCGCGCTGGTGGGGCTGTTCTGCACCGAATGGGTCGGCCGCCATGCGTTGGGCGTAGCCAGCCCCTGGTTCATCGCGCCGATGGGCGCGTCCGCCGTGCTGCTGTTCGCCGCGCCTGCCAGCCCTCTGGCCCAGCCCTGGTCCATTCTGGCGGGCAATCTGGTGTCGGCGCTGATCGGCGTATTCTGCGCCCGGTTCATCGGCGACCCCGGCCTTGCCGCCGCCACCGCCGTGGCGCTGGCCATCGGCGCCATGTTCTGGCTGCGCTGCCTGCATCCGCCCAGCGGCGCGGTGGCCCTGACCGCCGTGCTGGGCGGGCCGCCCGTGGCCGCGCTGGGTTACGGCTTCGTGCTGTGGCCGGTGGGGCTCAATACCGTCATCCTGCTGTGCATCGCCGTGGTCTTCAACGGCCTGCTCAAGCGCAATTACCCGCGCCGCCACGCCGAGCCGGCCGCCGGCCACCGCACCCGCGACCCTGTTCCCAGCGCGCGGCTGGGCTTTTCGCGCGCCGACCTGGACCAGGCGCTGGCCCAGCGCGGCGAGCTGCTGGACATCAGCAAGGAAGACCTCGAAGACATCGTGCTGGCCGCCGAGCTGCGCGCCAGCACCCGCCGCTTTGGCGACGTGCGTTGCGCCGACATCATGTCGCGCGACGTGGTCACCGTGCAGCGGCAAGACCCGCTGGACTACGCCGTGCGCCTGTTCGACAAGCATCGGCTGCAATGGCTGCCGGTGCTGGATTCGTCCGGCCACTACGCCGGCATGCTGGCGCAAGGCGACGTGCTGGCCCGCAAGAGCCGGCCGGCGCCCGTGGCAGCGGCCGGCGGCGCGCCGGCCGACCTGCTGGTGGCCGACTGCATGCGGTCCGAAGTGCCGTTCGCCACGCCGGGCCTGCCCGCCATCGAACTGGCGCGGCCCATGTCGGACCATCTGCATTGCGTGCCGGTGCTGGGCGAAGACCGCACGCTGGTCGGTCTGGTGACCCAGTCCGATCTGGTGGCCGCGCTGTACCAGATGACCGTGTCGGCGGCTGCGCAGACCGCGCCGGACCAGGACATCGGCGCGCGGCTGGCGGCCTGAGCGGCCCGGGCAACCCTGCGAGCGTTGATGCGCCGCGCCGTGGTGCGTCGTGCGCCGCCCTCCGTAGCCCTACGGATTCCGGACCGGATGATCCGCAGGGCATAATTCCAGGCGTGAATCCCCCCTTGCGCCATCGCGCCCTCTTCTACTGGCTGGTGCTGTTCCTGCTTGGCGCCCTTTGGCTCGGCCGCCAGGACTACGTCGGCCAATACGACCGATTTTTCCAGGACACCAGCATCGCCCAGCGCATGCTCAGCCAGAAAACCGGGCAGCACGAAGCCGTGCTGGCCACGCTGTCCGCCCTGTCGCATCCGCCCGCCCCGGAACGCCTTTTTCCCAGCCTGCAGCCGGCCATGCCGCAATTGCAGGGCCTGGGTTACCTGCCTGACGGCGCCTGGGCCGGCAGCACCGACGAACCGCCCGGCCTGCGCACCGCGGTCGACCAGGCCCGCACGCTGGGGCGCCCGGTGGTGCTGCCGCTGGATAACGCCCGCTATTGGCTGGTGGCCCCATCCAGCTGGAGCCTGCTGGTCGACGCGCGCCACCTGGTTGCCCCCGCCGACCTGCCCGCGGGCCTGGCCAACCTGACCCTGGCGATCGGCCCCGCCCCGCTCACGCTGCTGGCGCGCCAGCCCGGCCCCGCCGGCCCGGGCTGGCCCTTGGCGCTGGCCAAGCCCTTGGGGGCAGCCAGCCAACCCTTCATGCTGCACAGCACGCGCACGCTCACGCCGGCCGCCTGGCCCTGGCTGCCGTGGCTGCTGTGGGGCCTGACCAGCGCCCTGTTGGTGGCGGGCGTGACCGCCATGCGGCGTTCGCGCGCCGACGCTCGGCGCCAGCAGGAACAGGCCCGCCTGGCCGCCATGGCGCGCCTGAGCACGCTGGGCGAAATGGCCGCCGGCATCGCCCACGAACTGAACCAGCCCCTGACCGCCATCCTGGCGCAGACCCGCGCGGCGCAACGCCTGCTCGACGACGAAGACGAACGCCCGTCGGTGCGCCGGGCGCTGCTCGCCAGCGCCGAACAAGCGAAGCGCGCCGCCGACATCATCAGCCGCATGCGTGCGCTGGTGCAACCCACCGCGCCCAGCCGGCGCGAGGCGCTGGACCCGGACGCCCTGGTGGCCTCGCTGCGCTTTCTGCGCGAGCCTGAACTCGCCCGCCAGGGCATCCGCCTGACCTGGCGCAATGCCAGCCCGGGCGCGCAACCGCTGGGTGACCGGGTGGCGCTGGAACAGATCCTGCACAACCTGGTGCAGAACGCGGCCGACGCCTTGGTGCACACCGTGCCTGACCATCCCGGGCCCGCTTCGGGCGCCGCGCAACCACAGCCCCGCCGCGCCGCCGCCGCGGCCGACGCCCCGCCCGACATCACGCTGCAAGGCCGCCTGGAAGGCGACGCCTATGTCTTCAGCGTCAGTGACAACGGCCCGGGCATCGCGCCCGATGCGCTGTCCCGCCTGTTCACGCCGTTCTACACCACCCGCGCCCAGGGCATGGGCCTGGGGCTGGCGCTGTGCGAAACCCTGGCCGGCGCCATGGACGGCCGCCTGGCCGCGCACAACCTGCAACCGTCGGGCGCCTGCTTCACCTTGACGCTGCCGCTGGCCAAAGGCCCCGCATGAACGCCCCGGACCATTCCCCGCTGGTCTACCTGGTCGACGATGACGACGCGGTGCGCGAGGCGCTGGCGCTGCTGCTGCGCAGCGTCGGCCTGCGCAGCGAGGGCCACGCCGATCCGCAGGCTTTCCTGGCCGGCCTGTCGCCGCACACCATCGGCTGCGTGGTGCTGGACATCCGCATGCCGGGCATCAGCGGGCTGGACGTGCTGGCGCGCCTGGCCGACACTTCCGACCTGCCCGTGGTGATGCTGACCGGCCACGCCAACGTCGACCTGTGCCGCCGCGCGTTCAAGGGCGGCGCCATGGAGTTCCTGCAAAAGCCGGTGGACGACGACGTGTTTCTCGATGCCGTGCAGGCTGCGGTGCGCACCCACATCGCCAGCCGTGAACGGCTGGCCGTCACCCAGGCCGCGGCCGACCGGCTGGCCCGGCTGTCCGCGCGCGAACGCGAGGTGCTCGAACGCGTGGTGCAGGGCCTGAGCAACAAGGAAATCGCCCGCGAATTCGACCTATCGCCGCGCACCGTCGAAACCTACCGCGCCAACGTTTTCGCCAAGCTCGAAGCCGACTCGCTGGCACAGCTGATCCGCCAGTACGCCACGCTGCTCGACTAGCGTTCGCCGCCGCATGGCGCCCGCACCTCGCATCCGCCTCGCCCGCCCCGGCCTCCGTAGCGCTACGGAGGTGCCAGCGTAGTCGGGCGTATACCGCCGAACCGGCCTTTTGGCCACACTGACGGCTCCTGACCTTCACTCCCTAAAAGGACGCAGACATGACCCGCCACACGCTCGCCGCACTGGTTTCCACCCTGGCATTGACCGGCGCCGCCCACGCTGCCGTGCTCAGCGAAAGCAACATCTCGACCGCTGACGCCCAAAAACTGGCCGCCGCCACGGTCGCCGCGTGCCAGGCCAAGGGCTACAACGTCAGCGCCTCGGTGGTTGATCGCGCCGGCCTGCTCAAGGCCTTCGTGCGCGGCGACAACGCCGGCCCGCACACCATCGAAGCCAGCCGCGCCAAGGCCTTCACGTCCGCCTCGGCCAAGGCGCCGACGCTGGCCATGATGGAAAACGCGCAGAAGAATCCCGGCGCCGCCAACCTGACCGACATCCCCGGCTTCCTGCTGCTGGGCGGCGGCGTGCCCATCAAGGCCGGCGCCAACGTCATCGGTGCCATCGGCGTGGCCGGTGCCCCGGGCGGCAACCTGGATGCGCAATGCGCCGACGCCGTGCTGGAAGAGAACGCCGCGCTGTTCAAGTAAGCAATGAGGCGCCCCCATCCCCCGACGCCGGTCCTGCGCGTCGGAAATGGGGGGCTCGCCAGGTGTGATCCCGGGGCGGTCCGCGCATGGCGCGGACCGCCCTACTCGTCTTCGATGCCGAGTTCGCGCAGTTTGCGGGTGATGGTGTTGCGGCCGATGCCCAGGCGGGAGGCGGCTTCTACTCGGCGGCCTCGGCTGGCGTCCAGGGCGCTTTGGAGCAGGATTTTTTCGAATTGGCGGGTCAACGTGGCCATGACGGCGGGTTCGCCGCGTTCCAGGCGGTATTGGGCGTCGCGCAGCAGGGAGTCCTGCCAGTTGCGCGGGGGGCCGTCGTCGGAGGCGGCCGCGTTGTGCTGGACGACGGTGCCGATGGTGGAGATGCTGCCGCCGGTGGCGACGCGAGGGGGCGCGGCGCTGGCGGCGGGGGGATGCTCCATGGCGCGGATCTCGGGCGGGAGGTCGGCGCGTTCCACCGTTTGGCCGGGGGCCATGACGGTGAGCCAGTGGCAGAAGTTCTCGAGTTGACGGACGTTGCCGGGGAAGTCGAATTTGGTCAGGACGGCCAGGGCTTCCGGGGTCAGGCGCTTGACCGGCACGCCCAGGGCGCGGGCGCTGGCCGCCAGAAAGTGGTTGGCGAGCGCGGGGATGTCTTCAATGCGTTCGCGCAGCGGCGGCAGGCGCAGGCGGATGACGTTCAGGCGGTGGAACAGGTCTTCACGGAACAGGCCTTGTTCGACACGCTGCTCAAGCGGCTGGTGGGTGGCCGCGACGATGCGCACGTCGACGCGTACGGGCTGGGCGCCGCCGACGCGGTAGAAGCTGCCTTCGGCCAGGACGCGCAACAGGCGGGTCTGCAGTTCGATCGGCATGTCGCCGATTTCGTCCAGGAACAGCGTGCCGCCATGGGCTTCTTCGAAGCGGCCGCGGCGCAAGGTGTTGGCGCCGGTGAAGGCGCCGCGCTCGTGGCCGAAGAGTTCGGCTTCGAGCAGGTCGCGCGGGATGGCGGCGGCGTTCAGGGCGACGAAGGGGCCGCTGGCGCGCACGCCGTGGCCGTGCAGGGCGCGGGCCACGAGTTCCTTGCCGGTACCGGATTCGCCGGTGATGAGGACGGTGACCTTGGACTGGGCCAGGCGGCCGATGGCGCGAAAGACTTCCTGCATGGCGGTGGATGACGATTGGGTCATCATCCAGCGTTCGTTGTTCTGGGCTTCGCCCTGCCCTTCGGGGCTTTCGGGCTGGGCCGATTCCTGCATGGCGCGCTGGATCAGCGCGACGGCTTCGTTGACGTCAAAGGGCTTGGCCAGGTAGTCGAAGGCCCCGCCCTGGAAGGCGGAAACGGTGCTGTCCAGGTCGGCAAAGGCGGTCATGACGATGACCGGCAGGCCGGGATGGCGCTCTTTGAGCTGGCGCAGCAATTCCAGGCCGTTGCCGCCGGGCATGCGGATATCGGACACCAGCGCAACGGGCGTGTCGTGGGCCAGGGCCTCGAGCACGTCGGCCGACTGGGAGAAACTGCGGGTGGGGACACCGGCGCGGGCCAGGGCCTTTTCGAGGACCCAGCGGATGGCCTGGTCGTCGTCGACGATCCATACGGGTTTCATCAGTGTGCGGGCTCCATCGGTAGGACCAGGCGAAACTCGGTACGCCCGGGTCGGGATTCAAATTCGATGATGCCGCCGTGCTGCTGCACGAAGTCCTGGGCCAGGCTCAGGCCCAGTCCGGTGCCGCCGGCACGTGCCGTGACCAGCGGATGGAAAATGCGGTCGCGGATGTGGTCGGGCACGCCGGGGCCGTTGTCGATGATGGACAGCACCAGCGCCAGACGGTGTTGGCGGTGGGCCAGCATGACCTGGCGCGCCACGCGGGTGCGCAGGGTAACGACGCCGGGTTCGACGCCGGGGCCCTGGGGCCGCGCGACCAGTTCCTGGGCGGCGTTGCGGGCCACGTTGAGCACGGCCTGCATCAGGCGGGCGGCGTCGCCTTTCAGGTCGGGCATCGACGCGTCGTAGTCACGCACCAGCGTGACGTCGTGGCGGAACTCGGCCTGGATCAGGGCGCAGACGCGCTCGCAGATTTCATGGATGTTGACCGGCCGCGCGTTCAGCGGCACACGTTGCGGGCCGCTCAGGCGGTCCACCAGCGCCTGCAGGCGGTCGGCTTCGGAAATGATGACCTGGGTATATTCGGCCAGGGCCGCACTGGGCAGCTCGGCTTCCAGCAGTTGCGCGGCGCCGCGCAATCCGCCCAGGGGGTTCTTGACTTCATGCGCCAGGTTGCGCAGCAGTTCGCGGTGCGCTTCGATCTCGTCGACCAGGCGATGGTTGCGGTCGGCCAGCACGCGCTGTTCGATCTCGCGGGTTTCGATCAGGGCGGGCCAGCGCTGGCCGCTCAGGCCCACCGTGGTGACAGCCACTTCCACGGATTCCGCGGCGCGGCGCAGCGACGCCAGCTGGCGCACGTCGGCATATCGGCCCGCCGCGGCGCGGTCGATGGACGATTGGATATTCTCTGGGTTGTCGAACAGGGTGGCGGCGGAATGGCCGCACAGTTGCTTGCGCGAGCGGCCGAACAGGTCTTCGGCGGCCGCGTTGGCGTATTCGATGTGCCCGCGTTCGTTGACCAGGAAAACGGACGTGGCAAGCAGATCGAGAGCTTCTACATTCATTTTTCAACGTACCCGAATGACTACAGGGGGAAATCGGAACGCGGACCCGGACGGCGCCCCGAGGGCGGCGCCCTGCCCGTCCGGCGCGAAGCCGGACGGGGCAAGCCATCGGTCAGCGACCTGGCGGTGCGCGTGGTGTGGGCCCTGGTTGGTTGCCTACATCATCGCGCTCCCCCAGCTACTGCCTCAGAATCAGAGGCTGTAGTACATGTCGAATTCGACCGGGTGCGTGGTCATGCGCAGACGGTTCACATCGCCCATCTTCAGGTCGATGTAGGCGTTGAGCATGTCGTTGCTGAAGACGCCGCCGCGGGTCAGGAACTCGCGGTCGCTGTCCAGGGCTTCCAGCGCTTGTTCCAGCGAGGAGCACACGGTCGGGATCTTGGCGTCTTCTTCCGGCGGCAGGTCGTACAGATTCTTGTCGGCGGGATCGCCGGGGTGAATCTTGTTCTGCACGCCGTCCAGGCCGGCCATCATCAGGGCCGAGAAGGCCAGGTACGGGTTGGCCAGGGGGTCCGGGAAACGCGCTTCGACGCGGCGACCCTTCGGGTTGCCGACGTACGGAATGCGGATCGAGGCCGAACGGTTGCGGGCCGAGTAAGCCAGCTTGACCGGGGCTTCGTAGTGCGGAACCAGACGCTTGTACGAGTTGGTGCCCGGGTTGGTGATGGCGTTCAGGGCGCGGGCATGCTTGATGATGCCGCCGATGTAGTACAGCGCGAATTCCGACAGGCCGGCGTAGCCATTGCCCGCGAACAGGTTCTGGCCGTCCTTCCAGATGGATTGGTGCACGTGCATGCCGGAACCGTTGTCGCCAACGATGGGCTTGGGCATGAAGGTGGCGGTCTTGCCGTAGGCGTGGGCCACGTTGTGCACGACGTACTTGACGATCTGGGTCCAGTCGGCGCGTTGCACCAGGGTGCTGAACTTGGTGCCGATTTCCAGCTGGCCGGCGCCGGCGACTTCATGGTGGTGCACTTCGACCGGCACGCCCATCTGTTCCATCAGCAGGCACATTTCCGAACGCATGTCCTGGAACGAGTCGACCGGGGGCACGGGGAAGTAGCCGCCCTTCACGGCGGGACGGTGGCCGGTGTTGCCGCCTTCGAATTCCAGGCCGGTCGACCACGAGGCTTCTTCGGACTTGATCTTGACGAAGGTGCCCGACATGTCGGTGTTCCAGGTCACGCCGTCGAACACGAAGAATTCGGGTTCCGGACCGAAGTAGGCGGTGTCGCCCAGGCCCGAGGCCTTCAGGTAGGCTTCGGCGCGCTTGGCCAGCGAACGCGGGTCGCGGTCATAGCCCTTCAGGTCGGACGGTTCAACGACGTCGCACGACAGGATCAGCGTCGGCTCTTCGCGGAACGGATCCAGGTTGGCGGTCGACAGGTCGGGGATGAGCAGCATGTCGGAGGCTTCGATGCCCTTCCAGCCCGGAATCGACGAACCGTCGAAGGCCTGCCCGCTTTCCAGCTTGTCTTCGTCGATCGCGGTGGTGGGCACGGACACGTGGTGCTCACGGCCAACCGTATCGGTAAAGCGGAAATCCACGAATTTGACTTCGTTATCGGCGATCTGTTTCAGGACGTCTTTCGGGCTTGCCATGTCATCTCCATTAGATAAAAGGGTCGAGGGCTGTGCCGCTCTCGACTGGCATAAAAGAGGGAAGCAATAAGCGTGCCAGGTTCCACCCCCGGGATTGCCCGGGGGTTTGGCAGGTCAGGGAAAAATGTAGCACCGTTTTGGTGCAAAGCGTGGGGCATGAATGCCCCACTTTGGTGCTTCATCGCTACAGGAACATTTCCTGCAGGTCATTGAGGAAACGCCAGCCCAGGGGCGTGGCCCGCAGGCGGGTCGGATCGGCGTCCAGCAGGCCCCGTTTCGAGGCTGCCTCCAATTGGTGCGCAATGGCGGCCAGCGACAGGCCAGTGCGCTCGCTGAACATCGTGGTGGCCACGCCGTCCTTCAGGCGCAGCGCATTCAGCATGAATTCGAACGGCAGTTCGTCCGGCCCCACCTGGCGGTTTTCCGACAGGTGGCTGCCGTCGCGGGCCATGGCGGCCTGCATCCAGGATTCGGGGCTGCGCAGCCGCGCTTCGCGCACGATGCGGTCGTGGAACGACAGCTTGCCGTGCGCGCCCGGGCCCAGGCCCAGGTAGTCGCCGAATTCCCAGTAATTCATATTGTGGCGGCAGCGCGCGCCGGCCCGGGCGTAGGCCGACACCTCGTAGCGGGCCAGGCCGGCGGCGGCCAGTTCGGCCTCGACCGCGTCCTGCATCGCCGCGCTGGTGTCGTCGTCCGGCAGGTCTTCGGGCGGAAACTTGGCGAACACCGTATTGGGCTCCATCGTCAGGTGATAGAGCGACAGGTGTTCCGTGCCAAAGCCGATGGCCTGGCGCAGATCGGCCACACAGGCCTCCCGCGTCTGGCCCGGCAGGGCGAACATCATGTCCAGGTTGACGCGGCGCGCGGCGCGCTGGGCCATCTCGATGGCGGCGCGGGCCTGGGCCGCATCATGAATACGGCCCAGCTTCTTCAACTGGGCGTCGTCAAAGCTCTGGATGCCCAGTGAAAACCGGGTCACGCCGCTGGCCGCGTAATCGCGGAAGCGGCCGGCCTCGGCGGTGCCGGGGTTGGCTTCCATGGTGATCTCGGCGTCGGGCCACATGTTCAAACAGGCGCGCAGCATCGCCAGCAATTCGTCCAGGCCGGCGGCCGACAAGAGGCTGGGCGTGCCCCCGCCGATGAATACCGACACCACCTGGCGGCCCCAGATGGACGGCAGCGCCTGTTCCAGGTCGCTGCGCAGCGCATCCAGATAGGCGCGCTCGGGAATTTCGCCTGGCGCCGCGTGCGAATTGAAGTCGCAATACGGGCATTTGCGCACGCACCAGGGCACGTGCACATAGACCGACAAGGGCGGCAGGCTGGTCAGCGTGGCGCCGGCCGGGGTGACCAGGCGCGTACGCGCGGCGCCCGTGTCGGGGCGGATGGGGATGGTGATGGACATGCGGTGTTCCTGGGCGGGGCGCGCCCGCCTTGCATCAAGCCTGGCTGATCTTGCCCAGCAGTTCGCGCAGGGCGCGGGCGCGGTGGCTGATGGCGTTCTTTTCCTCGGGATCGAGCGAAGCGGCCGTCAGCCCCTGGTCGGGCAGGTAGAAATGCGGGTCGTAGCCGAATCCGTTGGCGCCTTCGGGCTGGTCGATGATTTCACCGTGCCACAGGCCTTCACCGATCAGGGGGCACGGGTCGTTTTCGCTGCGCACCAGGGCCAGCACCGCCACGTACCAGGCGCGGCGGTCGGTCACCGAGGCCAGCTTGGACACCAGCAGCGCGTTGTTGGCCTGGTCGGATTTTTCACCGCCATGCATCTTGGCGTAGCGGGCGGAATACACGCCCGGGGCGCCGTCCAGCGCGGCCACGCACAGGCCGGAATCGTCGGCCAGCGCGGGCAGGCCCGTCAGGCGGCTGGCATGGCGGGCCTTGGCCAGGGCGTTTTCGACAAAGGTGACGTGCGGCTCTTCGGCTTCGGGCACGCCCAGTTCGCCCTGCGGCACCAGTTCGATGCCCAGGGGCGCGAACAAGGCGGAAAACTCACGCAGCTTGCCAGCATTGTTGGAGGCCAGCACGACGCGGCGCAGGGAATCGGGAATGTGGGGGGATGTCATAGGGCCAAATTGTATAGGGCGCGGTCGCCAATACCGACCGCCTGTTACGTGTAACCGCAACAACACAGAAATATTCGATGGTCAATATCACTAATCTTGTCACTGATCGTATCTGAACGCTCCGGCGATGAACCCACCTCAAGCTATGCCACGGCCGCGCGCGGCCGGTGTACCCCCCGGCGTGCCCCCTATTCCCGGCGGCGCGGCGGCCGCCCCCGTCAGCCTGGCGGGCATTCTGCGCGAACGGCTGCTGCGCCCGCGCTTCCAACCCGTCATCGACCTGTCCCACAGCCGCATCTACGGCCATGAAAGCCTGATCCGCGGGCCGGTCGACACCGCCCTGCACTTTCCGGACGCCCTGTTCGCCGAAGCCCGCCGCCAGGGCCTGCACCCGCAACTGGAACTGGCCAGCTTCCGGGCCGGCGCCCAGGGCTTCAACCAGAACGAGGCGTCCGGCAAGCTGTTCCTGAACCTGTCGGGCTCGGCGCTGATCCACTACTGGACGCTGTGGGGCGACGAAATGCCGCTGCGCCTGCTCAAGGATTGCACGCTGGCGCCGTCCAGCATCATCGTCGAGCTGACCGAACAAGACCCGCTGTCCGAACACATGGCCACGCTGGGCAGCGCCTTTGCCTGCCTGCGTGAATACGGCATGCGCATCGCGCTGGACGACTACGGCGTGGGCAATTCGAACCTGCAGCTGTGGTCCGAAATGCAGCCCGACCTGGTCAAGATCGACCGCTATTTCTTCAACGGCATCGGCCACGACGACCGCAAGCAGAACATGGTGCGCGCCATATTGAAGGTGGCGCAATACCTGGGCACCGCCATCGTGGCCGAAGGCATCGAGACCGCCGAAGACCTGGCGGTGGTGCGCGACCTGGAAATCCGCTACGCCCAGGGCTGGCTGCTGGGCCGTCCCGACGAGGCCCTGCTCACCGAGCTGACCCCGCCCCTGCGCGACTCGCTGCGGGTGCGCACGCCGGCCCCGCTGTCGCAGCGCTCGGCCGGCGGCACCGCGGCCAGCCTGCGGGTGGAAGCCCCCGCCGCCCTCCTGACCAAACACACCAACGACGACGTGCACCGGCTCTTCATCGAACACAAGAGCCTGCACGCCGTGGCCGTGGTCGACGGCGAAAACCGCCCCGTCGGCATCATCAACCGGCGCGATTTTTCCGAGCACTACGCCCAGCGCTATACCCGGGAACTGTTCGGCCGCGACGCCTGCTCGACCTTCATGAACGCCGAGCCGGTGCTGGTGGACCTGGACGTGTCCATCGACCAGTTGAGCCACGTGCTGATCTCGGAAGACCAGCGCTACCTGATGGACGGCCTGATCATCACCCGCGACGGCCGCTACGACGGCCTGGCGACCGGCGAGACGCTGGTGCGCTCGGTGACGGAAATGCGCATCGAGGCGGCGCGCTACGCCAACCCGCTGACCTCGCTGCCCGGCAACATCCCCATCAGCCGGCACATCGCCACGCTGCTGGACGACGCCGCCGATTTCACCATCTGCTATGGCGACCTGAACAACTTCAAGCCGTTCAACGACGTCTATGGCTACTGGCGCGGCGACGACATGATCATGCTGACCGCCGACGTCATCAAGCGCCACTGCGACCCGCTGCGCGATTTCGTCGGCCACGTCGGCGGTGACGACTTCGTGGTGCTGCTGCGCAGCCCCGACTGGACCGACCGCATCCAGCGCATCATCGCCGAATTCAATGAGCGCGCCATCGACCTGTATGACGACCAGGGCCGCCGCAACGGCGGCATCGAAGCCGAAGACCGTTACGGCGTGCCGCGCTTCTTCCCGTTCGTGACGCTGGGGGTCGGCGCGCTGACCGTCACCCCTTCCCTATGCGAGCGCATCCGCCCGGAGGACATCGCGTCGGCCGCTGCCCATGTCAAGCACAAGGTCAAGCATGGGAACCTGTCGCTGGTGACCGAGCGCTACAGCGGCGCCGCCCTGCCGCAGCTCGACCGCTGATCCCTGCCCGGCGGCCTGCTGCGCCGCCTGGGCGATCTGGAACACCGACACCGCGCGCTGCAGGCCTTGCGCCTGCAATTCCAGCGCGGCGGCCGCGGCGGCGGTCTGCTCGACCATGGCCGCGTTCTCCTGGGTCGTGCGTTCGATATCCGCCACCGCATCATTGACCGACGCAATGCCGGCGGCCTGCTCGGCCGTGGCGCTGGAGATCTCGGCCACGATCTGGGTCACCTTGTCGACCGAGGCCAGCATGTCGCGCATGGTGTCGCCGGCCAGGTTCACCTGGCGCACGCCCGCCTGCACCCGCGATGCCGAATCCTCGATCAGGCCCTTGATTTCCTTGGCCGCCTGCGCGCTGCGCTGGGCCAAAGAGCGCACCTCGCCCGCCACCACCGCAAAGCCCTTGCCCTGCTCGCCGGCACGCGCGGCTTCCACCGCCGCGTTCAGCGCCAGGATGTTGGTCTGGAAGGCAATGCTGTCCACCACGCCGACGATCTCGCCGATGCGGCGCGCGCTGTCGGCGATGCCTTGCATGCTGGTCACGACCTCTTGCACCGCCTGCCCGCCGCGCTGGGCCAGCTGGGTGGCGCTGAGCGCCTGGCGGCTGGCCAGGTCGGCATTGCCTGCCGTCATCTGCACCGTATGCGCCAATTGTGTCATGTTGGCCGCCGCCTCCTGCAGCGAGCCGGCCTGGCGCGCCGTGCGGTCCGACATGTCGGCCCCGCCCGCGGCGATCTCGCCCGACCCCGTATGGATTTCCTCGACCCCGTGGCGCACCGAGGCCACCGCCGCCGACAGCCCCGTCTGCATGCGGCGCATGGCCGAATACAGCACGCCGATCTCGTTATCGCCATGCACCGCGATGTTGCCGGTCAGGTCGCCGTCGGCGATGCGGTCGAAATGCGCGCCCGCCTCGTTCAGCGGCCGCAGGATGCGGCGCCGGAACGCCAGCCGGATCAGCACCGCCAGCACCAGCACGAAGGCCAGCACGGCCGCCGCCACCACCGTCACCCGCTGCATCGTCTGGCTGGCGCCGGCCACGGCGGCCTGCCCCTGCTCGCGGGCATAGGCCTGGTAGGCGTCCGCCTGCTTCACATAGGCGGCGCCCGTCACCGGCAGCACCTTGTCCACCAACCGGTTCACCTCGATGCCGTTCCAGCCCTTGATGGCCTTGAACATCGGCGCCAGCGTCTGGTCGGCAAACGCCGCGTTGGCCGCCAGCGCCTGGTCGAACAAGGGCGCGCCCTGCACGCTGGTGTCCGCATTGGCGCGCAGCCGCGCCAGGCTGGCCGCCGCCTGCTTGAGCAGCGCGTCGGCGTGGGTCAGCGACTGGTCGCGGGCTTCTTCCAGCCCGCCTTCCATGGCCGTCTTGGCATCCGTCAGCGCGGCGCGCGCCTGGAACAGGCGGCTGGTCATGTCCGACAGGTCGCTGGCGCGCTCGATGCTGCCGCGGCCCAACGCCTCGATATCGGCCCGGTTCTCGCGCAGCACGGCGATCCCGGCCGCCGCCGCCAGCGCGAACAGCGCCACAAACACCGCGAGAATCGCCGAAACCGCCGTCGTCACCCTGAGATTTTTCCGCATATCCGTCCGTCTGTTGCATCGCCACATAGGCGTAACGGGCCGATTATGGGGATGCAGTTTGGCAATTTCTTGACACATCCCCGGCCCCGCATGACAAACGCCGGTCACACAAATGCGCTTTTGCGAACAGAAACCCCGTATTAATGAATGGTGAATTGGCAGGCGCGGCCCCTTGCGGCACATTCGATGCTGTACCGATTCATTCATAGCCCCCTACGACTCATGCCCGACGCCTCCCACGCCTACCAGGACATCCGCGAAGCCGTGCGCGACCTCTGCGCGCAATTTCCCGCTGAATATTTCCGCAAAGTCGACGAAGAACGCGGCTACCCCGACGCCTTCGTCCGCGCGCTCACCGAGGCCGGCTGGCTGGCCGCCCTGATCCCCCAGGAATACGGCGGTTCCGGCCTGGGCCTGACCGAAGCTTCGGTCATCATGGAAGAAATCAACCGCAGCGGCGGCAATTCGGGCGCCTGCCACGGCCAGATGTACAACATGGGCACCCTGCTGCGCCACGGCTCCGAGGCGCAAAAGCGCGAATACCTGCCGCGCATCGCCGCCGGCGAGCTGCGCCTGCAATCCATGGGCGTCACCGAGCCCACCACCGGCACCGACACCACCAAGATCAAGACCACCGCCGTGCGCCGCGGCGACCGCTACGTCATCAACGGCCAGAAGGTCTGGATCTCGCGGGTGCAGCATTCCGACCTGATGATCCTGTTGGCGCGCACCACGCCGCTGGACCAGGTCACGCGCAAGTCCGAAGGCATGTCCATCTTCCTGGTCGACCTGCACGAGGCCGTCAAGCACGGCATGTCGATCCGCCCCATTCCCAACATGGTCAACCACGAGACCAACGAACTCTTCTTCGACAACCTCGAAATTCCGGCCGACAACCTCATCGGCGAAGAAGGCAAGGGCTTCAAGTACATCCTGGACGGCCTGAACGCCGAACGCACCCTGATCGCCGCCGAATGCATCGGCGACGGCTACTGGTTCGTGGACAAGGTCACCGCCTACGCCAAAGAGCGCATGGTGTTCGGCCGCCCCATCGGCCAGAACCAGGGCGTGCAGTTCCCCATCGCCCGGGCCCACATCAACGTCGAAGCGGCCAGCCTGATGCGCTACGAGGCCTGCCGCCTGTTCGACGCCCACGAGCCCTGCGGCGCCCAGGCCAACATGGCCAAGCTGCTGGCGGCCGACGCGTCCTGGGAAGCCGCCAACGCCTGCCTGCAGTTCCATGGCGGCTTCGGCTTTGCCACCGAGTACGACGTCGAACGCAAATTCCGCGAAACCCGGCTGTACCAGGTCGCGCCGATCTCGACCAACCTGATCCTGTCCTACGTCGCCGAACACATCCTGGGCTTGCCCCGTTCCTTCTGACCATGACCGCCGACACCCGCTCCCTCAGCGCCGAACTCGCCGCCTTCGCGGCCAACCTGCGCTTCGAAGACATTCCCGCCCCGGTGCTGCGCCGGGCCGAAGACCTGCTGCTGGACTGCCTGGCCTCGATCCTGGCCGGCGCGTCGGCTCGCCCCGTGTTGGCCATGGACCGCTACGCCGCCGCCATGGGGCCGGCCGACGGCCCCAGCGAGATCCTGATCAACCGGCGCCGCACCTCGCCCGTGTTCGCCGCCATGGTCAACGCCGCGGCCGCTCACGTGGTCGAGCAGGACGACGTGCATAATGGCTCGGTGTTCCACCCGGCCGCCGTGGTGTTCCCGCCTGCGCTGGCCGTTGCCCAGGCGCTGGGCAGCTCGGGCCGCGACCTGCTGGTGGCCGCCGTCGCCGGCTACGAAGTCGGCATCCGCGTCGGCGAATTCCTGGGCCGTTCCCACTACAAGATCTTTCACACCACCGGCACCGCCGGCACCCTGGCCGCCGCGGTCACGACCGGCCGCCTGCTGGGCCTGTCGCCCGAGGCCATGCTGCACGCGCTGGGCTCGGCCGGCACCCAGGCCGCCGGCCTGTGGGAATTCCTGCGCGACGCGGCCGATTCCAAGCAACTGCACACCGCCCGTGCCGCCGCCAACGGCATCGCCGCCGCCTACCTGGCCCGCGAAGGCTTCACCGGCGCCCGCCACATCCTGGAAGGCCCGCAGGGCATGGCCGCCGGCATGTCCCGCGACGCCGACCCCACGCGCCTGACCGACCGCCTGGGCACGCGCTGGGCCCTGGGGGAAACCTCGTTCAAGTTCCACGCCTCGTGCCGCCACACGCATCCGGCAGCCGACGCCCTGCAACAGGTGCTGCGCGACAACCACCTTGCCGAAGACGCCATCGACCGCGTGGTCGCGCACGTCCACCAGGGTGCGATCGACGTGCTGGGGCCGGTGGTCGACCCCCGCACAGTGCATCAATCCAAGTTTTCAATGGGAACGGTGCTGGGCCTCATTGCCCGCAAGGGCCGCGCCGGCCTGCCGGAATTCGATGCCGCGCTGGACGATCCGGCGGTCGCCGCCTTCCGCGCCCGCGTCACGATGGAACTGGACCCCGAGGTCGACGCCGCCTACCCGCAGCGCTGGATCGGCAAGGTCACCGTCCACACCCGCGACGGCCGCACCCTGCACGGCCGCGTCGACGAACCCAAGGGCGATCCGGGCAATACCCTGTCGCGCGATGAAATCGAGGCCAAGACACTCAGCCTGGGCCGTTACGCCGATGCCGCGACCGACGCGGAACTGCGCGGCCTGATCGGCGCGATCTGGAATCTGGAAAAAGCGGAACGGATCGGCGCGCTGCTGCCGTAACCGCCATCCTGGCGTGGCCCCCTGCCGCGATGGCGTCGCACGGGGCCCGAACCCGCCCGTTATGCAACGGGATGGCCGCCCACCCGGGCGCCATCCCGCTTCGTGCTTCAGCCGCCCAGCGCCGCGCGCTGCTCGCGCACCAGCCCGGCGATGCCGCCTTCGGCCAGCGCCAGCATGGCGTCCAGCTCGGCGCGCGTGAACGTGGCGCCTTCGCCCGTGCCCTGCACTTCCACGAACGCGCCGCTGCCCGTCATGATGACGTTCACGTCGGCGTCGCAGGCCGAGTCTTCCTGGTAGTCCAGGTCCAGCACCGCGCGGCCATCCACCAGGCCCACCGACACGGCGGCGACGGCGTCGCGGATCGGGTTCACGGCCAGGTCGCCACGCTGCATCAGCAGCGCCACGGCATCGGCCGCCGCCACCCACGCGCCCGTGATGCTGGCGCAGCGCGTGCCGCCGTCGGCCTGCAACACGTCGCAATCCAGGTGCAGCGTGCGCTCGCCCAGCGCGCGCATGTCGAACACCGCGCGCAGGCTGCGCCCGATCAGGCGCTGGATTTCCTGGGTGCGGCCGCTTTGCTTGCCGCGCGCGGCTTCACGATCGCCGCGCGTGTGCGTAGCGCGCGGCAGCATGCCGTATTCGGCGGTGACCCAGCCTTCGCCCTTGCCCTTCAGGAAAGGCGGCACCTTTTCCAGCACGCTGGCCGTGCACAGCACGTGGGTGTTGCCGGCCTTGACCAACACCGAGCCCTCGGCATAGCGCGTGAAACCGCGCTCCAGGCTGAACGGCCGCAGTTCGTCGACGGCGCGGCCCGACGGGCGGGCGATGGCAGGGGCAGTGGTCATGGGCAAGACTCCAGTCAGATTCGATTGGCGGCATTGTACGGGTAGCGTGTCACCGCAGGCCCCGCGGCCCCAGCGGCGTGCGCGTTTGGAGTATCCTGCCGCGATATACGGGCTGCATATACCCGCCCCCGCCTTGGTGGGCCGGCGGAACCGGCGCGGCCCGGCCCCAAAACAGCAAAAGGAAACCCACACCATGATCCGCAGCATGACCGCCTTCGGCAACGCCCGGGCAGACCTGGAACAAGGCACGCTGGCGCTGGAACTGCGCAGCGTCAACAGCCGCTTCCTGGACCTTTATTTCCGCCTGCCCGACGAGCTGCGCCACGTCGAGACACCGCTGCGCGAACTGCTGACCGCCCAACTGGCACGCGGCAAGGTCGAGATCCGGGTGTCCTACACGCGCAACGTCAGCACCGACCTGTCCAAGCTCGAACCGGCCTGGCTCGAGACCCTGGCCGAACAGCTGCAAGCCGCACGCCGCGTGCTGCCCGACATCGCCGCGCCGCGCCTGGTCGAGCTGTTCAACTGGCCCGGCCAGCGCACCAACGACGCGCTGGACCCGCAAGTCTGGGGCGCCGCCTGCCTGCAGGCCGCCCAGGAAGCCCTGACCCAGCTGCAGGACGGCCGCGCCCGCGAAGGCGAGCGCCTGGCCGGCATGATGCGCGAATGCGCCGACGGCGTCGCGAACATCGTCGAACTGGTCCAGAACCACCTGCCCCAATTGCTGGCCGACCACCGCGACAAGCTCGCGTCCAAGCTGCGCGAAAGCGTCGAATCCGCCTTTCCCGGCGGCTTCACCCACATCACGGGCGCCGAACTGTCCGAACGCCTTTCCCAGGAAGCCAACCTGTTCGCCCTGCGCATCGACGTCGCCGAAGAACTGTCGCGCCTGCGCTCGCACCTGGAAGAACTGCGCCACCTGCTCACCGACGGCGGCGGCAAGGCCACGGGCAAGAAGAACGCCGGCAGCGCCGGCAAGCGCCTGGACTTCCTGTTCCAGGAAATGAACCGCGAAGCCAATACGTTGGGTTCCAAGGCCGGCAGCATGGAAGTCACCCGCGCCGCCATGGACCTGAAGCTGCTGATCGAACAGATGCGCGAGCAGGCGCAGAACATCGAATAGCACACCTCGTTGTGTGATAAGGTGACGCCGCGGCTATGGGAATCCTTCCTTCTAACCTGAACACCTAGGGTTCCCGCTTTCCGCATTGCGCCTGCCTTCGGCAGGCGTTTTCACGTGGACATGCATCATGAACCCGATCTATCTGCGCCGCCGTCACCGGCTCTTGCTGGGCAAGCCCCCTGCGCCTGGCAGCGGGGCCGATTCGTCTTCCCTCCCCGTGACCGCCGTCGAACTGGCCGCCATCCAGGCGCAGGCCGAGGAGCTGGGCTATCTGCTGTCGGACGCGGTGTTGGCCCGCCTGCAGGCGTGGCCCTTGCCGTCCGTGACGCTGTTCGGACGCCAACTGTTGAAGGTGCTGCGCCAAATGACGGGCGCGCACCGCCAGTACCGCCCGCTCTACCCGGATTTTCCGAAACAGGTGCAGGACCTGAGCGATGCGCAGCGCTATCTGGATGCCATCACGCACTACGTGACCCTGCGCCGGATGCCCGGCGACGGCTCCGACCGCCCGCCGCTGTTCCATGGGCGCGAGCCGCAGATCATTGAATTGGGCGAGGCCGCCGAATGCGAAGCCATCTTCACCCAGTTGGCCGCGTCGGCAACCTCGCTGTCCGAGACGGATCGCAATGACCTGGCGTGGTACGTGAAGCAATATCGTGCGGACATCTTCCGTTTGATGCCGGCGAAGATTCCGTTCAAGGAGACGCTTGCGCTGGTCTGCGGCCACCTCATCCGGCACGTGCCGGGCCCCGCCACGGACGCCTTTCTGCATGACCGGCTGGACACCGCCACCGACGTGCTCCGCGTCGCGGTGGCCCTGGCGGACGGCGATGTGTCGCTTGCGCTTCCCACGCGCTTTGCCTCCCTTGCCCGCGCCCGGCGCAAGCAGTTGCTGGCGCTTGTAGAACGTCACCCCAACGCAGCACAGGACATGCCGCGCTGGAAAGAGCGCTGGAAGCGCCTGGGCGAAGTGCTGCACCCCGGCGAATACGCCGACCGCTTCCCGGCTACGGCCGCCGCCTTTGCCCAGCTGCGCAGCGGCCGCCCCCCGGCCACCTTCAACAGCGCGATCGAAGCCTTGCTGGCCGCCGGTCAGACGGAGGACGCCGCCCAGCGCCTGGCCAGCCGTCCGGGCGAATTCGCGCGCCGGCTGGACCATCTGCTGCGTACCGCGGCAGACCCGCAGTCGATACTGCAGGGCTTTGCCCGTGTCGTCGACCAGGTGCCGACTCCGCTGCTGCTGCAGCTGCATACCCACGCGACGCACCGCGACGCGCCGGCCTCGCTACGCTCGTTCTACCCCAAGGGCGAAGTGGCCAAGGTATTTGCGACGGCGGACGCCCGCGCGCCGCTGCCCGACGGATCGGCCGCAGCCCTTGGCGACCTGTGCCAGGCCACGCTACTCAAGCGGTTTGCCACGCTGGCGCCGTTGGGCGACTGCTATCTGGACCCGGCGCTGCGCGATCACGTGGTGCCCTTGGCTCAACGCGCCGCGTCGCGCAGCCTGCGCACGCTGGCACGTGGCAGCAGCCTGCCCTTGCCCGACGCTGACTTCGTCAGAATGTTCCTTTGGTGGAAGAACGGCAGGGGCCGCGCCGACGTCGACCTGTCTGCCGCCATGTTCGGCCCCAATTTCGACTTCATCGACGCGCTGACCTACTACCGCCTGCAAAGCTACGGCGGCTATCACAGCGGCGATATCGTCGACGCGCCGCAGGGTGCGGCTGAATTCATCGACCTGGACCTGGAACGTTTGCGCGGCCGCGGCGTACGCTTCGTCGTCATGGTGCTCAACAGTTTCACAGGCCAGCCGTATTGCGACCTGCCCGAGTGCTTCGCCGGATGGATGGCCCGCCATGACGCAAATTCGGGCGAACCCTTCGAACCGCGCACGGTCATGGATCGGGTCGACTTGGCGTCCAATACGATGATCAGCCTGCCGCTGGCGCTGGACCTGCACGCCGGGCGCATCCGTTGGATGGATGTGGCGCTGCGCGAACAGCCCCGGCTGAACAATGTGGCCAACAATCTGTCCGGCGTGTCGCTGATGCTGCGCTCGTTGATGACGCGCCCCCAACCCGACCTGCATACGCTATTCACGCTGCATGCCCAGGCGCGCGGCCGGATCGTGGACGACGCGCAGGCAGCGCGAACTGTCTTTGGCGTGGACGGGGGCATCACCCCTTTCGACATCGACCGTATCCGCGCGGAATTCCTCGTATAGCGCGCCCGCGCCTGGTCAGCGCGGCGCCGGTTCCCCGCGCAAGGCCGAATCCAGGTATGCGCTGCGCGCCCTGGCGTCCGGGAAGGTCATGTCCTTGTAGCTCACGAAGCGCGAACCCTTGGCCAGCCGGTAGCCCAGCCAGATCAACAGGAACAGCGGAATGCCGATGTACGTGGCGGCGACGCCACCCCAGTCGATGCGCTGCTCCAGGAAAGCCTGGTAGTTCTGGCCCAGCGTGATGATCAGGCACAACGCGAACGCGAAGATCGGGCCGAACGGGAAGAACGGCGACACATAAGGCAGATCGGCCAAGTTGCGGCCCTGCTTGACGTAGCCGCGGCGGAACCGGTAGTGGCTGATGGCAATGCCCAGCCAGGCAATGAAGCCCGTCATGCCCGAGGTATTGAGCAGCCAGATATAGACGGCCTTGGGGCTGAACACGAACGTGAAAAAGCACAGCGCCGCCACCACCGTCGTGGCCACCAGCGCCCACAGCGGCACGCCCGAGCGCGACACGCGGCCGAACACGGCCGGCGCCTTGCCGTCGCGCGCCAGGCTGTAGAGCATGCGGGTCGCCGCGTACATGCCGGAATTGCCGGCCGACAGCACCGAGGTCAGCACCACCGCGTTCATGATCGAGGCCGCGGCCAAGAGACCGGCGCGCTCGAAGATCAGGGCGAACGGGCTGACGCTGATGTCGGTGACTTCATTGCGCAGCAGGTGCGGATCGGTATAGGGAATCAGCAGGCCGATCACCAGGATCGCCGCCACGTAGAACAGCAGAATGCGCCAGAACACCTGGCGCACGGCGCGCGGCAGGTTCTTGGCGGGGTCTTTCGATTCACCGGCGGCAATGCCGATGAGTTCGGTGCCCTGGAACGAAAAACCCACCACCATGGCCACGCCGATCAGCGCCGCGAAACCGCCTGCGAAAGGCGCGTCGCCCACCGTCCAGTTGGCCACGCCGCCCGTTTCGCCGCCCCGGATGATGCCCAGCAACATCATCACGCCCATCGCCACGAAGGCCAGTACCGCCACCACCTTGATCAGGGCGAACCAGAATTCGGCTTCACCGAAGCCGCGCGCCGACAAGGCATTCAGGCCGAAGGTGATCGCCAGGAACAGCGCGCTCCAGTACACCCCGGGCACGTCCGGAAACCAGTACGCCATCACCAGCTGCGCGGCCACCAGGTCCACCGCCACGGTGACGGCCCAGTTGTACCAGTAGTTCCAACCCAGCGCGAAACCGAAGCCCTCTTCCACGTAGCGCGCGCCGTAGGTCGAGAACGACCCCGACACCGGCATGCTGGCGGCCAGTTCACCCAGGCTGGTCATCAGGAAATAGACCATCACGCCGATCAGCACGTAGCCCAGCAGCGCGCCGCCGGGGCCGGCTTGCGCGATGGTTGCGCCCGAGGCCACGAACAGGCCGGTGCCGATGGAGCCGCCCACCGCGATCATCGTCAGGTGGCGCGACGACAAGGTGCGGCGCAGTTCGGACGGCGCGGGTGTCGCCGCCTTGCCGCCGCTCGGGCGCGAGTCGTGTTCCGATAATGCCAAAGTCGAGTTCCTTCAGTGGGAAAATGCCCCACCGGCCGGGTGGCGGGGGCCCGGGGTTTTCCCGGCAACGGCGGAGCATAGCGCAACTGCCCCCGGTCGGCGAAATCCCCAGGGAAATGTCACTGCAGAAGTTCATTGCACCTGAGATCTGGTTCAATGATGTTCACGGGCCGCCCGGGGCGGCTGCGGTGTTCTCCGGCCTGTTATTTACTTGCCTGGCGCGTCGCCACCGATCTTCCTGGCCGTCAGCGTCACGGTGAAAAACTCGTTACGCTTGTCGGCCGAAACAGTATCCAACTGATTATTTCCATAATCAGAATGTTGCCCATTCCTGAATCGAGGGTAATACCCTTTCCAGAAATAGCGCACCTGTGTACCGCCCGCGAGCACTGTTTTGGCAGGCAGCTCGGCGACGAATCGCGTATCGGCGATGTCCCCCCGCGCGCGCAAAGCGACGCGGGCGGATGTCAATACCCAATGGCATACCTCGCGTCCGTAATAGTCCTCATCGAGCAGCATGTCGGCATACACGGTGCCCACGTACTCGGTGGCGGACAGACGGGAAAGGCGGAACGGTTCGTGGCTGGACAATGACGGCACGTGGCCGGACAGGGCGTTGGATTTTCCACAGCGGGCGCCATTGCTGGCGTCGAACTGTGCCGTGCCCTCTACCACCGCAAACGACGAGTTGCCGTCGGCTGCGCTTGAGAGATCGGATGCATTGGCAAGGGTGAGCCGTATCTCATAGGCCTGCGTCGGAGCGGGGTTCAGCTTGCGCAGCGGCGGCTTTCGCGCGTTGGAATCAGATCCGCACCCGGCGGCGACCAGAACGACCAGCGTCGGCAATGCCCAACGCAAGGCCGGCGACGAGAGATAGCGAATGGCGCGCGACAATGTCGATGTTTCCTATGCTAACTATTGTTGACTCAACGATGGGCGAGCGATTCGTCCGGAATCGCTGCGCCAAGGCGGCTATTGGAACGCCGTCTCCATGAAGGTACGCAATTTTCGCGAATGCAGGCGTTCGGGCGGCATGTCGCGCAGGCGCTCCAGCGCCCGGATGCCGATTTCCAGATGCTGGTTGACCTGGCGGCGGTAGAACGCGCTGGCCATGCCCGGCAGCTTCAGCTCACCGTGCAGCGGCTTGTCGGACACGCACAGCAGCGTGCCGTAGGGCACGCGGAAACGGAAGCCGTTGGCCGCGATGGTGGCCGATTCCATGTCCAGCGCAATGGCGCGTGACTGCGCGAAACGCTCGACCAGTTCGACGTGATCGCGCAGTTCCCAGTTGCGGTTGTCGATGGTGGCCACCGTGCCGGTGCGCATGATGCGCTTGAGGTCCCAGCCGGACAGGCCGGCCACTTCTTCCACTGCCTGCTCCAGCGCCACCTGCACTTCGGCCAGGGCCGGCACCGGCACCCAGGTCGGCAGATCGGCATCCAGCACGTGATCTTCACGCACGTATCCGTGGGCCAGCACGTAATCGCCCAGCCGCTGCGAATCGCGCAGGCCGGCGCAGTGGCCCAGCATCAGCCAGGCATGCGGGCGCAGCACGGCGATGTGGTCGGTGATGGTCTTGGCGTTGGACGGCCCCACGCCGATGTTGACCAGCGTGATGCCGGAGTGGTCGCCGCGCACCAGGTGGTAGGCCGGCATCTGCGGCAGGCGCTGGCCCTGCCCTTCGTCGGCCGGCGCCGATTCGCCGCGCCGGGTGATGCGGTTGCCGGGTTCGACCAGCATCTCGTAGTCTTCGTTGCCGCTGGCCATCAGGGCGCGGGCCCGGGCGCAGAACTCGTCGACGTAGAACTGGTAGTTGGTGAACAGCACGAAATTCTGGAAGTGGCCGGGCGCCGTGGCGGTGTAGTGCTGCAGGCGGTGCAGCGAATAATCCACGCGCTGCGCCGTGAAGGGCGCCAGCGGCTTGGGTTCGCCTTCCTTGCCGCGCCACGAACCGTTGACGATCGCGTCATCGGTGACGGCCAGGTCGGGCACGTCGAACAGGTCGCGCAAGGGGCGCTTGAGGGCCTCGAGGTGCTCGCCTTCGACATAGGCGCCTTCCGGAAAGGCAAAGTGCAGCGGAATCGGGGAGTCGGACTCGCCCACCTCGACCGCCACGCGGTGGTTCTGCAGCAACTGGCCCACCTGCTCGATCAGGTAGTCGCGAAACAGGGCCGGCTGGGTGACGGTGGTCTGGTAGATGCCCGGTTCGGCCACGTGGCCGTACGACAGGCGGGTATCGATGGGATCGTAGGTTTCGACGACGATGCGGATGGCCGGGTAATACGCGCGGGCCCGTTCGCGGCCGTTGCCGGGGCCCTTCAGGACTTCACGGAACGCCGACCGCAAAAAGGCCGTGTTGCGCGCGTAGATTTCCACCAGCCGGTCGACCGCCGCCACCGCGTCATGGTAGGGCTCGAAAGGAATCGCCTCGGGCCGGTTCATGGAGGACAGGGGGTGTACTGCGTTCATCATTGAGCTTTACTCCGCTTTCTTATCTATCTTGTTTTAAGCGGCCGCTCTCGGCAATCAAGCCGGAAGAGGCCGATGCCGACGATTATGCACGACCCCGGGGCCGTATGAAGTGTCATATTCGCGCGCGTCTCGATGCGTGGTCACCGCAGCCGGCATCGCCACCGAAATAGAAACAATATATCATTCTGTTTTTCCGGTTTTTTCGGCCGGGTTGATCCGCCCGCTTTCCCCGCCCCCGCTTGCGCGTCTCCTCATCCATGCCGCCGGCCTTGCGCCCCCGACCACGCAGCCCCCATCCCATCGCCCGATGGGCGGTGCTGTCGTGGCTGTGCGCCTGCCTGCTGCTGGCGCCGTTGGGCGGTGTGCGCCACGCGCTGTCGCACCTGGGCAGCGGCCCGGCCTCGGCTCAACACGGCCTGTCGCTTGCGCGGCTGGATGTCAACTCTGCCGGCTCGGCCCGCACGCCCGGCCCCGCCACCGCGCCAGACGACGCGCATACCGCCGACCCGCTCGGCCACTGCGATCTCTGCCATATCTGGGACCTGCTGGACGCCACCTTGCCGGCGTCCTTCCCCCTCATCGCCGGCACGGCGCCGCGCATTGCGCCGGCCCCGTCCACGCCCCGCGGCACCACGCTGGCCGCCGGCAGTTGGTTCCAATCCCGCGCGCCGCCCGCCGCGACTTGAAATCCCGCACGCCCGATTTCAACCGCCGCCCGCTTGGCCGGCCCCCAGGATTGCCATCATGCCTTTTGCTGCTGCCCCGGCAGGGACACGCTTGTCCCTGCGCGCCCGCAACGCTTCTGCGTTGGACGTTGCTTTGCCGAACCGTTTCTCGTCGGCCCGTTCTTCTCTCGCCCTCGCCCCGCTGGCCGTCGCCTGCCTGCTCGCCCTGCCCCAGGCCGCCAGCGCCCAGGCCGCCCCGGACACCACCACGCTGTCCCCCGTCGTCATCACCGCCAACCCCCTGGGCAGCGAAGCCCTGGCCTCGCCGTCCACCATCGTGCAAGGCCTGGACCTGGACCTGCGGCGCGGCTCGAACCTGGGCGAAACGCTGAACGGCCTGCCCGGCGTTTCGACCACCACCTACGGTCCGATGGTCGGCCGCCCCATCATCCGCGGCCTGGATGGCGACCGCATCCGCCTCCTGAACAACGGCGTCGGGTCCCTGGACGCCTCGTCGCTGTCGTTCGACCACGCCGTGCCGCAAGACCCGCTGTCGACCAACCGCGTCGAGATCCTGCGCGGCCCGGCCGCCCTGCTCTATGGCGGCAACGCCATCGGCGGCGTCGTCAACACGATCGACAACCGCATTCCCACCGAACCCATCGACGGCATCCACGGCGACGTGGCCGGCAGCTACGGCGGTGCCAACAACGACCGCAACGGCGCCGTGCAAGTGGAAGGCGGCGACGGCAACTTCGCCATCCATGCCGACGCCTTCAGCCGCAAGACGGGCGACCTGCGCATTCCCGGCTACGCCCGTTCGTCGCAGCAACGCGCCCTCGACGCCCCCGACCGCGACCAGCCGCGCGGCACGCTGCCCAACAGCGACGGCCAGGCCAGCGGCGGCGCGCTCGGCATGTCCTGGACGAGCGACCGCGGCTACGCCGGGCTGTCCTACAGCGGCTACGACTCCGACTACGGTTCGGTGGCCGAGCCGGACGTGCGCATCAAGATGCACCAGGAGCGCTTCGGCTTTGCCAGCGAACTGCGCGACCTGGACGGCCTGTTCACCAGCGTCAAGTTCAACTTCGCCTACACCGACTACCAGCACAAGGAAATCGAAGACGGCGAAACAGGCACCGTCTTCAAGAACCGCGGCTACGAGGCCCGCATCGAGGCGCGCCACGCCGACATCGGCCCGCTGCACGGCGTCGTGGGCCTGCAACTGGGCCAGACGCGTTTCTCGGCGCTGGGCGACGAAGCCCTGGTGCCCACCACCGACACCGACTCGGCCGCCGTGTTCGCACTTGAGGAATGGAAACTGAACGACCGCCTGACGCTGAGCGCCGGGGCCCGTGCCGATTACACCCGGCTGAGCCCGTCGGCCAGCGGCAACGAACGCTTCGATGGCGCCCGCCGCAACAGCTTCACCGCCGGCAGCTTCTCGCTGGGCGGCATCTACAAGCTGGACAGCACCTGGTCCGTTGCGGCCAACACGGCCTACACCGAACGCGCGCCAACGTTCTACGAGCTGTACGCCAACGGCCCGCACGAAGCCACGGGCCAATACCTCGTCGGCGACCAGGGCCTGGGCAAGGAACGCGCCTGGTCCGGCGACCTGTCGCTGCGCTACAAGAAGGACGCCGACAAGGCCAGCATCGGCGTGTTCTACAGCCGCTTCTCCAACTACCTGGCTGAAATCAACACCGGTCGCTATCGCAACGACGACGGCGACCTGGTCGCGGCCGGCGACGACGGCGCCCTGCCCGAAGCGCGCTACCAGGGCGTGTCGGCCCGCCTGTACGGCCTGGAAGCCGAAAGCAGCACCCGCGTGCTGCAACGCAATGGCCACAAGCTGGACCTGGGCCTGTCGGGCGACTACACGGTGGCGCGCAACAACGACACCGGCCGCTCGTTGCCGCGCATTCCGCCGCTGCGCCTGCGCGTGGCGCTGGATTACGGCTACGGCGCCTACAACGCCGGCGTCAGCGTATCCAAGGCCTTCGCCCAGCACAGCCGCCCCGACAACGACACCGCCACCCCCGGCTACTACAGCCTGGATGCCAACGCCGGCTACCGCTTCAAGGTCGCGGCGGTGCAGTGGCAGGCCTATGTCCGCGGCATCAACCTGACCAACCAGACCATTCGCTACGCTACTTCCGTGCTGCGCGACGTCGCCCCCGAGGGCGGCCGCGCCGTGATGGTGGGACTGCGCGGCAGCTTCTGACGGGCCAGGACGGCAACGGATCGGGCTCGGCCCAGGGCACGCCCGCCCGATCCGGCCACCCAGCACGGTCCTCCCTGTTTCTGCCAACCGGCCGTTACCTTTGCCCGACCGGGCAACGTAACGGTCGCCCCGCCAGAATGCTGCATTGCACTACAAATGTAATGAAACTTTATTCCATTACAATACCGTGGCAGTCAGTGGGGTCTACGGCCTGCCAACACCGCAAACGTCCGCGCGTGTTGGCAACCCCTAGGCCCTCCTGCCGCCCTTTCCGCCGGCTTGTCCCCCAGGGCAAAGCCATGCCGCCTACTCCGATTTCTGAAGTGACGTAATGACGCCGCCCACGCGAAAAGCACGATTTGCCTCGTTCCGCATTCCCGCCTTCCTGTCTGCCCCCCTGCTGGCCCTGACGTTCTCCTGGTTGCCCGGCGCCGCGCAGGCCTCTCTTCCCAGCACCGATCCCGCACGTGGCTCCCTGTCCGGCCTGAGCCTGGCCCAGGAGCCCACCGTGCCCACCCTGCGCGAACGCGTGGTGCAGGCCGGCCTGGCCGCCATCGGCACGCCCTACAGCTGGGGCGGTGACGATGCCGCCGAAGGGTTCGACTGCAGCGGCCTGGTGCTGTTCGTGTACCGCGAAATCGCCGGCCTGGAACTGCCCCGCACGGCCCGCCAGCAGCGCACCCAGGGCGACACGGTGCCCAACAAGCAGCAGCTCAAGCCCGGCGACCTGGTGTTCTTCGCCACCCGCGGCCGCGGCACCACCTCGCACGTGGGCATCTACATCGGCCAGAACAAGTTCGTGCACGCCCCGCGCCGCGGCGCCAAGGTGCGCGTGGACGAAATGAAGAACCCGTACTGGTCCAAGCGCTACGTCGGCGCGCGCAGCTACATCGACATGGCCCAGGGCCAGATGGTCGCTGGCCGATAAATGTAGGCCCCAGAGAAAGGGCCCCCACGCCGCACACGCCTTGCTTGCTGCCCCCCGAGCAACTGTGTTTCCAGTCAAGCAGCCTGAAGGTGCAATTGGCTGTTCCATGGTTGCTGGGAGCGGGCCATGGCGTTCAGGATTCGTAGCAGCTTGTGCGAGCAAGCGACCAGAGCGACCTTCTTGGGTTTGCCGGCCGCCAGCAGACGATCGTAGAACGCCTTAATAACGGGGTTGAACCTCACCGCGCTGAGCATGGCCATATGCAGCGTGCAACGCACTATGCTGCGTCCGCCCCATATGTGGCGTTTGCCCCGTGACTTGCCTGAATCGTGGTTCAACGGTGCTAGGCCGGCCAGCTTGGCCGCTCGGGCCCCACTGATCGTTCCCAGCTCAGGCATAAATGCCAACAAGGTGGCGCAGGTCGTAATTCCGACCCCTTTTATCGCTTCAAAGCGCTTGGTCTGATCTTTGAAGTGGGTGTCCAGGTGCCCATTGATATCCTTATCCAGCTTGGATATCTGGGCATCGAGTGTCTTAATGACTGCTCGGATGCTGTCTTTAAGAACTCGGACCGCCCCGGTTAGGCGGTTCTTCTCGGCAGTGCGCATGACCATCAATTGTGCGCGACGCGTCACGAGCGCCTGCAACACCTCGACCTGCTCATCCGGTGGAGCAAACTGCACACCGACCTGGTCTGCCTTGCCAGCCAAGGTCTGGGCATAGTGCGCCAAGGCCACGGCATCAATCGCATCGGTCTTAGCCAAATGGCCCAGGCTACGCGCAAACTCGCGTGCCGCCCGCGGGTTGGCCACCGCGACCGGTAGACCATGCTGAAGCAGGTAGCACGCCAATGCTCGCTCCAGCCCCCCAGTCGCTTCGACCACGATCAGGCCAATGCGCTTGCCCTTGATCGCCTCACAAAAGGCACTGAACCCGGCTTCGTCATTGCTCGCCTCATGGGTACCCCTCACTCCATGCAAGCTCCAGACGAAATCCTTCTGGGCCATATCCACGCCTACAAAATCTACGACTTCGGTGCTGTCTTGGCTAACCATCGCGTCTGTCATGTCCCATCCTTGCAACATTCGAACTTGTCTTCGGGTAACTGTTCGGGCTTAGTGACAAACACGGCGGACTGTACGCCCCAATGCTCGGGGACGAGCTCTAGGCTCAAAGGGGGAACGGGCTGTACAGGGCCGGTCAAACGAACTTCATACCCAACACGTCAAAGCATACAAGGGGGCTGCCCGCCCTTGGGGCGGCCCGGCGGCGGGGCGGGCTTTCTTGCGACCAATAAAAAAGGCGCCTGACGGCGCCTTTTGCTTGACGGCCTGCTTTCGCTAGTTCAGCCACGCCCCACGAACGGCATATTGGTGGCCATGATGGTCATGAACTGCACGTTGGCTTCCAGCGGCAGGCGGGCCATGGCGGCGACGGCCTGGGCGACGTGGGCGACGTCCATGCGCGGCTCGACCTTGGTGCTGCCGTCGGCCTGCAGGATGCCCGCCGCCATGCGCTCGGTCATCTCGGTGGCCGCATTGCCGATGTCGATCTGGCCGCAGGCGATGTGATAGGGGCGGCAATCGAGCGAAATCGACTTGGTCAGGCCCGTCACGGCATGCTTGGTGGCCGTGTAGGCAATCGAGAACGGCCGCGGCGCATGCGCCGAGATCGAACCGTTGTTGATGATGCGGCCGCCTTGCGGCGTCTGCGCCTTCATGACGCGGATCGCGGCCTGGGCGCACAGGAACATGCCGGTCAGGTTGGTGTCGACCACCTCGCGCCAGAGCGACACCGGCAGCTCTTCGATCGGCATCGCAGGCGCACCGCGGCCGGCATTGTTGAACAGCACGTCCAGCCGGCCGTACTCGCGTTGCGTCGCGTCGAACAGCTCGCGCACCGCCTGCTCGTCGGACACGTCGGTCGGCACGACCAACGCCCTGACGCCGTCTTCGCCCGCCGCCGTGCGGGTGGCCTCGAGCGGTTCGCGCCGGCGGCCCGCCAACACCACGCGATAACCCTGCGCCAGGAATTCCAGCGCCACCGCGCGGCCTATGCCGGTGCCTGCGCCCGTCACCAGGGCAACGCGCGGGGGGTCGATCTCGTTCGTGTGCATCGGATTCTCCTTGTTATCGATCGGCGAAATGCTACCCGAATCGATCTGGCCATGCTGCAAGCGAACGTTCCAGGGTTCCCCGTCAGCCCGACTGTCCACGCAAGCAAATGAAACGGCGCGCGCCGCATCAATCTCCGCGCGATGTGCTGATCTGTCACAACCTTTTATATAATTTCTGGAAATTAACTTATTACTCAAAATCAATAACTGGACGGAGACCTCCTCCATGCCTTTACGGCCCCTGTCTTCATGGCCCCAATCATTGCGGCCCCTGCCTGTAAGTTTGCAGCCGTTTCGTCTGCGGTCCTGTACGGTCGCTCGCTGGGCGGGCGCGCTGGCCCTGGGCGCCAGCGCCTTGGCCAGCGCCCAAGGCGCGCCTGACGGCCAACTGATCAGCACCCAGGGCGCCAACGGCGCGCCCGCCTGTGTCACCTGCCATGGCGCCAAGGGCGAAGGCAATGCCGTCGCCGGCTTTCCGCACCTGGCGGGCATGGGCGCCGCCTACCTGGCCGAACAGCTCGAAGCCATGGCCAATGGCTCGCGCGTCAGCCCGGTGATGGCGCCCACGGCCAAGGCGCTAAGCCCCGCCCAGCGCCAGGCCGTGGCGCAGTACTACGCCCAACTGCCTTCGCCGCTGAACATCGACCGCCTCGCCGCCACCGCACAGCAACCCGCCAAGGCCGACGATACCGGCGCCTGGCTCGCCAACCGCGGCGCCTGGGACAAAAACGTGCCCGCGTGCAATCAGTGCCATGGCCCCGGCGGCATCGGCGTGGGCGCCAACTTTCCCAGCCTGGCCGGCCAGCCTGCCGCCTACATCGCGGGTCAGTTGCGCGCCTGGCGCCAGGGCCAGCGTCCGCCCGGCCCGCTGGGCCTGATGCCGGCAGTCGCCACCCGCCTGAGCGACGCCGAGATCGACGCCGTGTCCGCCTATTACGCCGGCCTGCCCAAGGCGGCCGACCTGCTTGCCGCGCAAGCCACCCCCGCCGCGGGAGCCAAGCCATGAATTCGATGTCCCGCCGACTCTCCGACCGGCTTGTCGCCCGGATCCCAAGCCGCGGCGCCGCCCGACGCGCCGATCAGGCCACCGGCCGCCGCGCCACCGCCCTGCTCGCCGCGCTGGCCCTGGCCGGCGGCCTGGCCGCCCCTGCTGCCCGCGCCGCCGGTCCCGTCGCCGATGCCCGCCCCGCCTTCACGCCCCCCACCGCCGCCTCGCTGCCCGACAGCGAGTTCGGCAAGATCGTGCGCCAGGGCGAGCAGATCTTCCTGCACACCCCGCAGAACGCCGCCAAGTTCGTCGGCAACGACCTGAACTGCGTCAGTTGCCACCTGGACGCCGGCCGCCGCGCCGATTCCGCGCCGATGTGGGCGGCCTACGTGCTGTATCCCGCCTACCGCGCCAAGAACGGCCACGTCAACACGCTGGCCGAGCGCCTGCAAGGCTGTTTCCGCTTCAGCATGAACGGCAAGGCGCCCGCGGCCGACGATCCCGTGCTGACCGCCCTGCAGACCTACATGTTCTGGCTGGCCAGCAAGGCGCCCACCGGCGTGGCGCTCAAGGGCCAGGGCTACCTGAAGCTGCCCGCGCCGGCCCAGAAGGCGGACTACGTGCGCGGTGGCGAGGTCTATGCGCAGTACTGCGCCGTCTGCCACGGCGACAAGGGCCAGGGCCAGAAGAACGGCTCGCACTGGGTCTTCCCGGCGCTTTGGGGGCCGGACTCGTTCAACTGGGGCGCGGGCATGCACCAGATCGGCAACGCCGCCGGCTTCATCAAGGCCAACATGCCCTTGGGCCAGGCCGGCATGCTGAGCGACCAGGAAGCGTGGGACGTGGCATATTTCATGAACGCGCACGAACGCCCGCAGGACCCGCGCTACACCGACTCGGTCGCCAAGACCCGCGCCAAGTACCACGATTCGGACGACTCGCTGTACGGCCTGGAAGTCAACGGCCACCTGCTCGGCAGCGACTCGCCCGCGCCGGGCGGCAAGCTGGTGCAGGCGGCCGCCCAATAATCGACGCCGGATAGGCAAGCCCAGGCAAAGCGGGGCCAAATGCCTGGCAAGCGTCTCCGGCGCCGAACCATCGCCGAAAGACGTTCCCCGCAAAATCGCGCGGCGCGGCGGGTTTTCCCCTGCCGCACCGCGCGATTTGCTATCCTTCGGGTCTTGGCATCACACGCTCGTCATATTCATGCACGTCAACCCCGGAAATGTCTTCATGGTCGTCGCACCCAGCGGCGCCGGCAAGTCCAGCCTGGTCAAGGCCTTGCTCCAGCAAGATCCCGCCATTCTCCTGTCCGTTTCCTGCACCACCCGCGCCCCGCGCCCCGGCGAGGAAGACGGCCGCGAATACCGCTTCATCAGCGCCGACGAATTCAAGCAGCTGCGCGACGAGCAGCGTCTGCTGGAATGGGCCGAAGTGCATGGCAATTTCTACGGCACCCCGCGCGATCCCATCGACGCCGCTACGCGTGATGGCCGCGACGTGCTGCTTGAAATCGATTGGCAAGGCGCGCGCCAGGTGCGCCAGCGTTTTCCGGCCGCCATCGGCATTTTCGTGCTGCCGCCGTCCATCGAAGAGCTCGAAAGCCGGCTCAAGGCGCGCGGCCAGGATGCCCCGCAAGTGATCGCGCGCCGCCTGATGGCCGCCGGGGGCGAAATCGCCCACGCGCCTGAATGCGAATATGTTATTATTAATCAAGAATTTAGCGTAGCCTTGTCGGAACTGACTCAAATCGTCAGCGCCGCCCGGCTACGTTTTTCGTCTCAGGCCGCCCGCCACGCTGAATTGTTTGCGCAACTCGGCATCCCGGCGGCCCACTGAAACGAAT
Organism: Achromobacter sp. NCFB-sbj8-Ac1-l; assembly: GCF_052695805.1. Taxonomy (NCBI): domain Bacteria; kingdom Pseudomonadati; phylum Pseudomonadota; class Betaproteobacteria; order Burkholderiales; family Alcaligenaceae; genus Achromobacter; species Achromobacter sp. NCFB-sbj8-Ac1-l. The sequence continues at coordinate 3,269,415 of NZ_CP199812.1, forward strand.
CCGCATTCTCCCTATCCTCCATCAGCACCAGGTGTCCTAATGGCTCGCATTACCGTCGAAGACTGTCTGAATCAGATCCCCAACCGTTTCAAGCTCACGCTGGCCGCCACGTACCGCGCCCGCGAGCTGGCGCAAGGCCATGCCCCGCGCCTGGACAGCAAAGACAAGCCCACGGTCACTGCGCTGCGCGAAATCGCAGGCGGCCTCACCGGCGTGGAAATGCTGCGTAAAGTTCCCACCTGATACGTTCCGGGGGGCGGCAAGCATGGCTTTTCCCGGGCTGAAGTACGCTTCATCTGGTCTGCTTGCCGCGCTACGTGCCGGCTCCCGTCTTGGGCGCCGCACGGGCAAGAAAGACAAGAACCCCTCCACGCCAGCATCCGTCGCCGCGCAAGAAGCGGCTGACGCGACCGCCTCGCCGGTCGCTTCGCTGGCGCCGCTGACCGAAATCATCGGCAGCTATCTCGACAAGAAAGACGTAGAACGCGTTCGCGAAGCCTATCGCTTCGCCGACCAGGCGCACCTGGGCCAGTTCCGCGCCAGCGGGTCGCCCTACATCTCGCACCCCATCGCCGTCACCGAAATCTGCGCAGGCTGGAAGCTCGACGTCAACGCGTTGTCCGCCGCCCTGCTGCACGACGTGATGGAAGACCAGGGCATTGCCAAGCACGAGCTGGCCGAGAAATTCGGCCCCGAAGTGGCTGAACTGGTCGATGGCCTGTCCAAGCTCGACCGCCTGGATTTCGCCACCAAGGCCGAACAGCAGGCCGAGAGTTTCCGCAAGATGCTGCTGGCGATGGCGCGCGACGTGCGCGTCATCCTCATCAAGCTGGCCGACCGCCTGCACAACATGCGCACGCTGGACGCGGTCAATCCCGAAAAGCGGCGCCGCATCGCCCGGGAAACGCTGGACATCTACGCGCCCATCGCCCATCGGCTGGGGCTGAACCTGCTGTTCCGCGAACTGCAGGACCTGTGCTTTGCGGCCATGTACCCCAACCGCTACCAGGTGCTGTACAAGGCCGTGCTGGCCGCGCGCGGCAACCGTCGCGAGGTCATCGGCAAAATTGCCGATTCGGTGCGCGCCGCGTTGCCGGCCGCCGGCATCGAAGCCGAGGTCACCGGCCGCGAAAAGACGCTGTACGGCATCTACCGCAAGATGGAGGACCAGAAAAAGTCCTTCTCCGATGTGCTCGACATCTACGGCTTTCGGGTCATCGTGCATACGCTGCCCGAGTGCTATCTGGCCCTGGGCACGCTGCACCAGCTGTACCGCCCGGTACCCGGCAAGTTCAAGGACTACATCGCCATCCCGAAGGTCAACGGCTACCAGTCGCTGCACACCACGCTGGTGGGCCCCTACGGCACGCCGGTGGAATTCCAGTTCCGTACCCGCGACATGCACCACGTGGCCGAAGAAGGCGTGGCCTCGCACTGGCTGTACAAGGGCGACGACCTGACCCTGAACGACCTGCAGAAGCGCACCCACCAATGGTTGCAGTCGCTGCTGGACATCCAGAGCCAGACCGGCGATTCGGGCGAATTCCTCGAACACGTCAAGGTCGACCTGTTCCCCGACGCCGTCTATGTGTTCACCCCGCGCGGCAAGATCATCTCGCTGCCGCGTGGCGCCACGCCGGTCGACTTCGCCTACGCCATCCATACCGACATCGGCAACCAGGCCGTGGCGGCCAAGGTCAACGGCGAATTCGTGCCGTTGCGCACCGAGCTGAACAGCGGCGACACGGTCGAAATCGTGACCTCGCCGGCGTCGCGGCCCAACGCGCAGTGGCTGAACTACGTGCGCACCGGTCGCGCGCGTTCCGAAATCCGCCACTACCTGCGCACGGTCAAGTACGAAGAATCCGTGGCCTTCGGCGAACGCCTGCTGGGCCAGGCCCTGCAAGAGCTGCACATGCCGCTGCCGGCGACCGACGACCCGGCCTGGCAGAAGCTGGCGCGCAGCACCGGCGCCAGTTCACGCGAAGAAATCCTGGCCGACATCGGTTTGGGCAAGCGCCTGGCGGCCGTGGTGGCGCGGCGTTTTGCGCCCGAATATCAATTGGTCGCCACCACCGCCGCCGCGGTGGACGAACTGACCTCGGCCCGCAGCGCGCCCATCCTGATCCAGGGCAACGAAGGCCAGGCAGTGCAGTTGGCGCCTTGCTGCGGCCCGCTGCCCGGCGACCCGATCATCGCCGGCATGCGCATGGGCCACGGGCTGGTGGTGCATACCGCCGACTGCCCGGTGGCGATGCGCCAGCGCCTGCGCGAACCCGAACGCTGGATCAACGTGGCGTGGGATACCCACACCGCCAAGCACCTGGCGACGCGCCTGGACATCGTCACGCGCAACGAACGCGGCGTGCTGGGCCGATTGGCAGCGGAAGTCACCGCGGCCGACGCCAACATCATGCACGTCACCATGCACGATGACGCCGTGTCCACGGTATCGCTGCACCTGACCATCCAGGTCGACAGCCGCAAGCACCTGGCCCAGGTCATCCGCGCCATCCGCCACGTGCCGCAAGTGCAGAAGATCGTCCGCGTGAAAGGCTGATGCCATCCGGCGCGGGCAATGCCGCCCGCGCCGGATCTTTTCCCCGCAGCTCGTCCTCGCCGCCAGCGCGCCGACCCGCTTCAGGCCCGCCTGAACCGCTGGCCGCGCTGGCGGACCCGTTCGGCGCCATCATGACGACGGATGAAGTGGTGGCGCTGCCGGTCCGCTGAACCGGCGCAAGCCCAGGCGTGGCAAGCGGGGGCGCCGGAGAGAGTCCGGCGCCCCTGCCCCCCCCTCAGGCCACGTGCTGCAGGAAGTCTTTCAGGCGCTGGCTGGGCGGATTGTCCAGCAGCTCGGCCGGCGGACCGTCGTGCGCGATCTTGCCCGCGTCGATGAAGATCAGGCGGCTGCCGACCTTGCGCGCAAACTCCATTTCGTGGGTTACCACGACCATGGTCATGCCTTCTTCGGCCAGGTCGCGCATGACCTTGAGCACCTCGTGGCGCAGTTCAGGATCAAGCGCCGAGGTGGGCTCGTCGAACAGCATCAGCTTGGGCTTGATGGCCAGCGCCCGGGCGATGGCCACGCGCTGCTGCTGGCCGCCCGACAATTCGCCGGGATAGTGATTCATGCGTTCGGCCAGCCCGACCTTGGCCAGCAGCTGCTCGGCCAGTTCGCGGGCTTCGTCGCGCGCCAGGCCACGCGTGTGCACCGGCCCGAACATGACGTTCTGCAGCGCGGTCATCTGCGGGAACAGATTGAACTGCTGGAACACCATGCCGGCTTCGCGGCGGATCTCGCGCACTTGCGCCGCGTCGCCCCGCACGCTCAGGCCATCGACCAGCAGGTCGCCGTCGTTGATGGTTTCGAGCACGTTGATGCAGCGCAGGAAAGTGGACTTGCCCGAACCGGACGGGCCCACCACGACGACCACTTCGCCCGCATCGATGTTGAGCGAGATGTCATTGAGCACCATGGACTGTCCAAAGTGCTTGGTGACGTTATGAAATTCAACCATGCTCATAGTATGCGCATCCTCTTCTCGATCAGGTGCAGGACCAGTGCCATCGTGCCCGTCAGGATCAGGTAGACGATGGCGATCGCGGACCAGATCTCGACCGCACGGAAATTGGCGGCCATGATTTCCTGGCCTTGGCGGGTCAGTTCCGCGACGCCGATCACGATGAACAGCGACGAATCCTTCAGGCTGATGATGCACTGGTTGCCCAGCGGCGGAATCATGCGGCGAAACGCCACCGGCCCGATGATGTGGAACAGGATCTTGTGGAAAGGCAGGCCCATGGCCTGGCCGGCTTCCTTCAGGCCCTTGTGCACGGACAGCAGCGACCCGCGCACGATTTCCGAGATATACGCGCCGGAATTAATGATGAGCGTGACGATGGCCGCCCATTCGGCATCCACCCGGACGTTGGCCAGCAGCGGCAAGGCGAAATAGATGAACATCACCTGCACCACGATCGGCGTGCCGCGGATGACCGCGACATACACCTGCGCAATGCCCGACAGGATGGGATGCCCGTAGGCCCGCGTCACGCCGGATAGCGCGCCCAGCAGGAAGCCGCCGAGCAGGCCCCAGAAGGTGATCTTGATGGTCATTTGCGTGCCCACCCACAGGTTGGGCAACGCCTCTGTCACGACATTCCAGTCAAAATCCACAATTACCCCTTAATAGCGTGCAACCGCGCCGCGGCATGAAGCAAACCATGCCGGGCGGCAAACGGCTCGGGGCCGCCCGCCGAGGCCCGGCGCCACCGAAGTCGCGCCGAGGCCCCAGACTGCCGGGCGGCCCCGAATGCAGAATCAATCAGGCCTGAACGATCAGGGCTTCTTGCCGAACCACTTCTCGTAGATGGCGTCGTACTGGCCGTTGGCCTTCAGGGTGGCCAGCGCCTTGTTCACCTGCGGCACGAGATCGCTGCCCTTGGGGAAGGCGATGCCGTAGAAGTCGCCGCTCTTGAGCGAACCCACCACCTTGACGCGACCCTTGCCCGCCGTATTGGCGTAGTACTGGACGTTGGGCGTGTCGTGCACGGCGGCGTCGACGCGGCCGGTGGCCAGTTCGAGGTAGGCGTTGTCGATGTTGGGGAACAGCTTGAGCTTGGCGTCCGGCACCTGGGCTTTCAGGAAGTCGACGGTGGCCGTGCCGGTCTTGACGGCGACGGTCTTGCCGGCCAGGGACTTGGCGTCCTTGATGTCGCTGTTCTTGTCGCTGACCAGGATGGCCAGGCCACTTTCGTAGTAGGGGTCGGAGAAGTCGATGACCTTCTTGCGGTCGTCGCGGATCGTGATACCGGCCAGCGCGGCGTCGATGTTCTTGGTCTGCAGGCCCGGGATGATGCCGTTGAAGTCCATCGGCTGGAGCTTGTACTTCAGGTTCAGCTCTTTGGCGACGGCAGCCCACAGATCGATGTCGAAGCCGACGTAGGTATTGCCCTGCTTGAACTCGAACGGAACAAAGGCGGTATCGGTGGCCACCACCAATTCCTTGCCTTGGGCGTAGGCGCCGGAAGCGGCGCCGAACATGGCCATGGACAGGCCGACCAAGGCGGCGGCGACTTTACGTTTAATCATGAAACTCTCCTCTTGGGGACCCTTTGGTACCCGGGGTTGTAGTTGGGACATGATGCCGGTCACGCCGGGATCGCCGGAGCAACTTACGGCAAATCTTAACGCATCCGTCCCCACCGGAGAGAGCTTAGAAAAATTACAATCCGCATGACACCCGGAGAATCCCCATGCCCTACAAATACGTACGCATCGCCGGCAATCGGCGCCAGGTCGGCGTCGCCCTGGGCAAGCTCGCCCGGCCGCTGATGGCGGCCTACCTGGAACAGAACGGCACCTGGGAAGCCCTGCGGCCCTGGCGCGGCCACAGCTACCTGGATCAACTGGGCCAGTTCGCCCGCGACGCCCTGCCGGCCATCTGGGAAGAACTGGAAGGCCTGGCCAAGGGGCTGCGCATGCCGCTGGCCGACGTGCTGCTCTGGAATTGCCGCGGCGACCTGCTGCACAGCAGCACCGGCGATGGCTGCACCTCGGTGGCCCTGAAGGCCGCGGACGGCACCCGCTGGATCGGCCACAACGAAGACGGCGACCCGTATCTGTACGGCCGCTGCCACCTGGTGGACGTGGCGCTGGAAGATGCGCCGGGTTACCTCAGCTTCTATTACCCGGGGTCGCTGCCCGGCCACACGTTTGCCGCCAACCGCGCTGGCCTGGTGCAGACCATCAACAACCTGCGCACGCGCCAGCGCCACCCGGGCGTGCCGCGCATGCTGCTGGCGCGGGCGGTGCTCGATTGCACCACGCTGGACGAGGCCATCGCGCTGCTGCGCGATGCCCCGCGCTCGGGCGGTTTTCACCATACGCTGGGATCGGCCGCCGACCCGCGCATCTTCAGCGCCGAGGTCGCGCCGGGCGGCGCCTCGTTCCTGGAAATCGGCACGCGCTACGGCCACGCCAACCACATGATCCACCAGGAAACCCGCGGCCAGGCGCAGATCGTCACCGACTCGTCGCGCACCCGCCAGAACCGCATCGAAGGCATCGTCGATGGCTGGTCGCCGGCCACCGGCGGCGCCGACCTGCTGGCCGCGCTGCACGACACCCATGGCGACCTGCCCATCCTGCGCACGGCCAAAGACGATCCGGACGACGAGAACACCCTGGCCACCGCCATGTTCGAGATCCGCGACGACGAGGTGACGCTGCGGGTCTACGACCGCAAGGCCCGGGCCGACATCGCGCTGGACGTCATGACCGACCCCGACGACGAAAAAAAGCCCGATCCCGCCTGAGCGAAACCGGGCTGCCCGGGCCGTACCGCGATCGCGCCACGGCCCGGCGACGGTCAATGCCGTGCGGCGTCAGGCCGCACCGTAACCGCCGCCCCCAGGGGTTTCCACCACGAACACATCACCGGGGCGCAACTGGGCGCTGTCCTGCGGACCCAGTTCCTCGATCGAACCGTCCAGCCGCTCGACGTAGTTGCGACCCATGGCAGCGGGTTGGCCGCCCGCCAGGCCGAACGGCGCGAACCGGCGGTTGTTCGACAGGATGGCCGCGGTCATGTCTTCCAGGAAGCGGATGCGTCGGATACCGCCGTCGCCACCGCGATAGCGCCCTGCCCCGCCCGAGCCATGGCGGATCTCGTACGATTCCAGCCGCACCGGGAAACGGAACTCCAGCACTTCGGGGTCCGTCAGACGCGAGTTGGTCATGTGGGCCTGCACCACGGACGTCCCCGCAAAGCCTTCGTCGTGCGGACCCGCGGCGTCGATCTTGACCGGGCCTGCGCCCGTACCGCCCGAGATGGTCTCGTAGTATTGGTGACGCGCGTTGCCGAAGGTGAAGTTGTTCATCGTGCCCTGGCTGGAAGCCAGCACGCCCAGCGCGCCATACAGCGCATTGACGATGCACATCGACGTTTCGACGTTGCCCGCCACCACCGAGGCCGGCGGGTTCGGACGCAGCATCGAGCCTTCCGGCAGGATGATGGACAGCGGCACCAGGCAACCGTCGTTCAGCGGGATGTCGTCGTTGACCAGGGTGCGGAACACATACAGCACCGCGGCCACCGCAATGGCGCCCGGGGCGTTGAAGTTGTTGTCCAGCTGCGGCGACGTGCCGGTGAAGTCCACCACGGCGCTGCGCGCCTGGTTGTCCACCCGCACGGCCACCCGGATCACCGCGCCGTTGTCCAGCGGGTATTCGTAGCTGCCGTCCTTCAGCACCGAAATCACGCGGCGCACGGCCTCTTCGGCGTTGTCCTGCACGTGGCCCATGTAGGCCCGCACCACGTCCAGCCCGAAGTGATCGCACATGCGCAGCAATTCCTGCACGCCCTTTTCGTTGGCGGCGATCTGTGCGTGCATGTCGGCGATGTTCTGGTCGGGGTTGCGCGCCGGCCAGCGGCCCGAACCCAGGATGTCGCGCGCCGCCTGTTCGCGGAACTCGCCGCCCTTGACCAGCTGGAAGTTCGTGAACAGCACGCCTTCGTCTTCCACCGTCTTGGAATCCGGCGGCATCGAGCCCGGCGTGGTGCCGCCGATGTCGGCGTGGTGGCCGCGCGAGCCGACGTAGAAGAGGATTTCGCTGCCCTTGCGGTCGAACACCGGGGTGATGACGGTGACGTCCGGCAAGTGGGTGCCGCCGTGGTATGGGTCGTTGACCACATAGGCGTCGCCCGGCTGCATGCGGCCGGCGTTGGCGTGCATGACCGTGCGCACCGATTCCCCCATGGACCCCAGGTGCACCGGCATGTGCGGCGCGTTGGCGATCAGGCGTGCCTTGGCGTCGAAAATGGCGCAGGAGAAATCCAGGCGTTCCTTGATGTTGACCGAGTACGCCGTGTTCTGCAGGCGGTAGCCCATCTGCTCGGCGATCGACATGAAGAGGTTGTTGAAGACTTCCAGCATCACCGGGTCGGCCTGGGTGCCGATGGCCCGGCGCTGCGGACGGGCCTCGACACGGCGGATCACGAAGTGATCCTGCGCCGTCAGTTCGGCCTGCCAGCCGGGTTCGACGACGGTGGTCTGGTTGGGCTCGGAGATGATGGCGGGGCCCGCCACCACGTCGCCGCCGGCCATGTCTTCACGCACATACAGGGGCGTGTCGCGCCAGGCGCCGCCGCTGTACATCCGCACCGTCTGACGCGCAGCCAGCGCGCCGTCGCGGGTGCGCGATGCGGGCGTTTCGGTCACGCGTTCGCCGCCGCCCGTCGCTTCGACCGAAATGGTCTCGACCACCAACTCGCGGTTGGGCATCAGGAAGGAATAACGCTGGCGGTAGGCAGCCTCGAAGTCGCGGCGGGCCTGTTCCAGGTCGCCATAGGCAACTTCCAGCGCCGTATCCGTGCCGCGGTATTTCAGGTGCAGGCGGCGCTGCACGCTGATGTCGCTGTCGGCCACGTGCTGACGACGCAATTCGCCCACGGCCTGGCTGGCCAGCGCGTCCAGGTCGCCGGCCAGTTCGCGCATCAGGTCGGCATCCAGCACCTTTTCAACGGTCTTCTGGCGCATGTCGGTCTGGTCGGCCAGGCCCATGCCGTAAGCGGACAGCACGCCGCCCAGCGGATGCGCGAACACGGTCGTCATGCCCAGGGCGTCGGCCACCAGGCAGGCATGCTGCCCGCCCGCGCCGCCGAATACCGTCAGGGCGTATTCGGTGACGTCGTGGCCGCGCTGCACCGAGATGCGCTTGATGGCCTCGGCCATGTTGCCCACGGCAATTTCCAGGAAGCCTTCGGCCAGTTGCTCGGGCGACATGTCGCGCCCCGTGGCCGCGCGCACCTCGTCGGCCATGGCCGCAAAGCGCTGCGCCACGGCGTCGCGGTCCAGCGGCTCGTTGGCCTCGGGGCCGAACACCTTCGGGAAGAAGTCGGGTTGGATCTTGCCCAGCAGCACGTTGCAGTCCGTCACGGCCAGCGGACCGCCTCGGCGGTAGCAGGCCGGGCCGGGGTTGGCGCCGGCCGAGTCCGGGCCGACGCGCAGGCGCGCGCCGTCGAAATGCAGGATCGAGCCGCCGCCGGCCGCCACGGTGTGGATGCTCATCATCGGGGCGCGCATGCGCACGCCGGCCACCTGGGTTTCGAACTCGCGCTCGAATTCGCCGGCGTAGTGCGAGACGTCGGTGGACGTGCCGCCCATGTCGAAGCCGATGATCTTGTCAAAGCCGGCCTGTTCGCTGGTGCGGACCATGCCGACGATGCCGCCGGCCGGGCCGGACAGAATGGCGTCCTTGCCGCGGAAGCGGTGCGCGTCGGTCAGGCCGCCGCTGGACTGCATGAACATCAGGCGGATGCCGGGCAATTCGCCGGCCACCTGGTCCACGTAGCGCTTGAGAATGGGCGACAGGTAGGCGTCGACCACGGTGGTGTCGCCACGCGAGACGTACTTGATCAGCGGGCTGACCTCGTGCGAGGCCGAGACCTGCGTAAAGCCGACTTCCCGGGCGATGCGGGCGGCGCGTTGCTCGTGCCCGGCGGCGTGCCAGGCGTGCATGAACACGATCGCCACGGCACGGATGCCGCTGTCGAACGCGGCCTGCATGTCGCGGCGCAGGCCGGCTTCGTCCAGGTCGCGGATCACTTCGCCATCGGCGGCGACGCGCTCGTCGGCCTCGACCACGCTTTCGTACAGCATTTCCGGCAGCACGACGTTGCGGTCGAACAGGCGCGGACGGTTCTGGTAGGCAATTCGCAGGCCATCACGGAAGCCGCGGGTGGTGACCAGCAGCGTGCGTTCGCCCTTGCGTTCGAGCAAGGCGTTGGTGGCCACGGTGGTGCCCATCTTCACGCATTCGACCTGTTCGGTCGGCACCGGCTGCCCGGGCGCGATGCCCAGCAGCTTGCGGATGCCTGCCACGGCGGCGTCGCGGTACTGCTCGGGATTTTCCGACAGCATCTTCGCGGTGGTGGTCGAGCCATCGGGGCGGCGCGCCACGATGTCGGTAAAGGTGCCCCCACGATCAATCCAGAATTGCCACTTCATAAGTATCCTCGGGTACGGGAAGCCGCCGCGGCGCAGGCGTCACGGCGGGTTGCAGGTGCGGGGGCTGGCCCCGCGTATCGGTTATAGGGAGGTCGCCGCGCGCGCCGCCTGGTCGTACAGGCCGGACAGCGCGCGCAGGGTGTGCGCCAGCTGGCGGCTGAATTCCAGGCCGCCCCCGCCCGGCGCATCCAGGCCGGCGGTCAGGCATTGCTCGCGGATTTCGCCGTAGCGCTTGATGATGGCCGCGCCTTCGGGCGTGACGCTGTAGAACACTTCCTTGCTGGCGCGCTCGCCCTTGACCACGCCCAGGCGGTCCAGCTTCTTGAGCGCGTAATTGACGATGTGGGTGTCTTCGACGTTGAGCGTGAAGCAGATGTCGGCCAGCTTCTTGGGACGCTGGCGATGGAACACGTGGTGAAACACCATGACGTCGGTCGGCGTCAGGTCGGGCAGGCCCGCGGCCGCCATGCAGCGCACCGTCCAGCGGTCAAAGGCGTGGCTGGCGATCATCAGGCCGAATTCGACTTCGGACAGATCGGGCGCGCTGCCCCCGGCCAGATGGGCCGACGAGGCAATCAACGTGGAGGTCATAGAGGCCGGGCTAGAAGTTTATCTGTGCGAAATACTAATAATTTATCTATATTTCATCAATAAAAAATAAATCAGGGACATAAAAAATCCCCCATTTCGAGGGAATACCCTGAGAGGAAAGCGCGCGGCAGGCGCGCCCTCCTGGCCCGCCGTCGCGCTATGGCGCGTCCCAGCCGGCCGGCAAGTGCGCGCGGATCAGCGAGCCGGCGATCGAGATGCGCGCCGCGATCTCGGGCATCGGGTCGCCCGGCCCGAACCAGCGGGCGTCGGCGATCTCGTCTTCCTGGACGCGGATGTCGCCCGACACGTATTCGGCGGTATAGGCCACCATCAGCGAATGCGGGAACGGCCAGGACTGGCTGCCGAAGTACTTCAGGTTGCCGACCTTCAGGCCCACTTCTTCGAAGACCTCGCGGTGCACGGTCTGCTCGATGCTCTCGCCTGGTTCGACGAAGCCGGCCAGCGCGGTGTAGCGCGAGGCGGCGTTGGTGGTGTGACGGGCCAGCAGGATGCTGTCGCCCTTGCGGATCAACACCATCATGGCGGGCGAAATGCGCGGATAGGCCGAGAAGCCGCAGGCCGGGCAACGCTGGCAGAATTCGCCGGCCACGCGCACCGTGGCGGTGCCGCAGGCGCCGCAGAAACGGTGCGTGCGCGCCCATTCCGCGATCTGGTAGGCCCGGCCGGCCAGCGCCATGCGTTCGTCGTCGAACACGCCAAACAGCGAACGCAGCTTCTTGAAGGCATAGCCGTGCGGCGGCTCGACGCCCGGCTCGACGTGGATGGTGCGGGCCGGCGACTCCGGCGCGGCCCAGACCGGTTGCAGCCCTTCGGCCGCCACGCCCACCCGGACACAGGCGTCCAGGTCGGGCAATACGCTGGATGCTTCTTCGACCAGCAATTCATCACGACGGAAAACGAAATTCACACAAGCCTCTGCGGCAGGATTCAACGTTGGAATCTTAGAAGAAAAACGTGTATCGCGATGCATTGCGCGACGCCACAACACAATAATTCAAGCTTCAATCATTGTGGCGTAGCGGTCCTAGGAATTACCCGTAAATGCGTGTCCACAGGCACTTTGTGACTGCACGGCAACATAGAATGGCACGGCTTTTCTGCAACGCGTCATAAGCGCGCGCTCTTTTTTTCGCAATGCCTACCGGGCAAGCACCGCCTTGCCACCATTCGCAAAGAAGGACCACCCCATGTTCAAGAAAATCTCGCTGCTGACCGGCAGCATCCTCCTGGCGTTCAGCGCGGGCGCACAGGCTCAAACCAAATGGGACCTGCCCAGCGCCTACCCGGCCAGCAACTTCCACGTCGAGAACCTGACCACCTTCATCAAGGACGTGGACACCCTGTCCGAAGGCAAGCTGAAGATCACGCTGCACAACAACGCCTCGCTGTACAAGGCGCCGGAGATCAAGCGCGCGGTCCAGGGCAACCAGGCCCAGATCGGCGAGATTCTCCTGACCAACTTCGCCAACGAAGACCCGATCCACGAACTGGATGGCCTGCCCTTCCTGGCCACCGGCTACGAGGCGTCGTTCAAGCTGTACCAGGCGCAGAAGCCGTTCCTTGAAAAGAAGCTGAATTCGCAGGGCATGACGCTGCTGTACGCCGTGGCGTGGCCGCCCCAGGGCATCTTCGCCAACAAGGACATCAAGCAGATCAGCGACATGAAGGGCCTGAAATGGCGCGCCTACAGCCCGGTGACGGCCAAGATCGCCGAACTGGTCGGCGCCCAGCCCGTGACCGTGCAGCAGGCCGAACTGGCCCAGGCGCTGGCCACCGGCGTGATCGACTCGTACATGTCCTCGGCCTCGACCGGCTACGACACCAAGACCTACGAGTACATCAAGAAGTTCTACGACACCCAGGCCTGGCTGCCCAAGAACGCCGTGATCGTGAACAAGAAGGCCTTCGAGGCGCTGGATCCGGCCACGCAAGCCGCCCTGAAGAAGGCCGGTGCGCAAGCCGAAGAACGCGGCTGGAAGCTGTCGCAGGAAAAGAACAAGTGGTACCAGGAAGAGCTGGCCAAGAACGGCATGGAAACCATCAAGCCGACGGTCGAGCTCAAGGAAGGCCTGTCGGTCATCGGCAAGCGCATGCTGGACGACTGGCTCAAGAAAGCGGGTGCTGACGGCCAGGCCATGATCGACGCCTACAAGAAGCAGTAATCGACATCATGCGCCGCTTTCTAGATGGTCTTTACGGCGCGGCCGGCCTGTTGGCCGGCCTGTGCACGATTGGTGTACTGGTGTCGGTGCTGGCCGCGATCGTCGCGCGCCAGCTCGGCCTGAACATACCCGGCACGGATGCCTATGCCGGGTATTTCATGGCCGCCGCCGGATTCCTGGCTTTGGCCAGCACGTTCAAGCACGGCGAACACATCCGCGTGACGCTGCTCTTGAACTCGCTGTCGCCCGCCGGCAGCCGCCGCCTGGACATTTTCGCGTTGGCGATGGGCTGCCTGCTGGCCGCCACATTCGCGTTCTTCAGCATCAAGCTGGCCTACGACTCGTGGCAGTTCAACGACATTTCGACGTCCAACGACGCCACGCCGCTGTGGATTCCGCAGCTGAGCATGGCCGCGGGCACCGTCCTGTTCCTGGTCGCCCTGCTCGATGAGCTGGTCCGCCGTTCACGCGGCCTGGCCGCCGCCACCTCGCAGCAAACCCATGAATGAACTTCTCGTCATTACCTTATTGGTCGTCTCGATCTTCGCGCTGCTGGGCTGCGGCGTCTGGGTCGGCCTGACGCTGGCGGGCACCGCCTGGATCGGCATGGAGATCTTCTCCAGCCGCCCGGCCGGCGACGCCATGGCCGTCACCATCTGGGGCGCCTCGTCCAGCTGGACCCTGACCGCCCTGCCCTTGTTCCTGTGGATGGGAGAAATCCTGTTCCGCACCCGGCTGTCCGAAGACCTGTTCAAGGGCCTGGCGCCGTGGCTGAACCGCCTGCCCGGCCGGCTGCTGCACACCAACGTCATCGGCTGCGCGATCTTCGCGGCGGTGTCGGGGTCGTCCGCGGCCACCTGCGCCACGGTCGGCAAGATGACCATTCCCGAGCTGACCCGCCGCGGCTACCCCGAGGAGAAGATCCTGGGCACGCTGTCGGGCGCCGGCACCCTGGGGCTGCTGATCCCGCCATCGATCATCATGATCGTCTACGGCGTGGCGGCGGACGTGTCCATCGCCAAGCTGTTCATCGCGGGCATCGTGCCGGGCATCCTGCTGGCGCTGTTGTTCATGGGCTACATCGCCTGGTGGGCCCTCCGCAATCCCGGCCAGGTGCCGGCCGCCGACCCCGGCCTGACGTTCATGGAAAAGCTGTCGCGCTCGCGCCACCTGATTCCCGTGATGCTGCTGATCGGCGCGGTGCTCGGTTCCATCTACACCGGCGTCGCCACGGCCACCGAGGCTGCGGCAGTGGGCGTGGTGGGCGCGTTGATCCTGTCGGCGCTGCAAGGCTCCCTGAACCGCAGCACCTTCATGCAATCGCTGCTGGGCGCCACCCGGCTGTACTGCATGATCGCGCTGATCCTGGCCGGCGCGCAGTTCCTGACGCTGGCCATGGGCTACATCGGCTTGCCGCGGGCGCTGGCCGAATGGATCGGCGGGCTGGGCCTGTCGCAGTTCGGCCTGATCATGGCGCTGATGGTGTTCTTCATTGTCCTGGGCTGCTTCCTGGACGGCATCTCGATCGTCGTGCTGACCATGGGCGTGCTGCTGCCCACGGTGCAGGCGGCCGGCATCGACCTGATCTGGTTCGGCATCTTCATCGTTTTCGTTGTGGAAATGGCACAGATCACCCCGCCGGTGGGCTTCAACCTGTTCGTGCTGTCGGGCATGAGCGGGCGCGAACTGCCCTACATCGCCAAGGCCTCGCTGCCGATGTTCTTCCTGATGATCCTGGCGGTGCTGCTGCTCTATGCCATCCCTGGCATTGCGACGTGGCTGCCGCTGCACATGACGCTTTGAGCGCCTGAGCCCTCCCGAAACCCCGTTCTTGCAACGGGGTTTTTTTTGGAACAATCACGGGATTGTTTCAACAATCGCCTTTTTTGGAATTCTGTAAACCCAGGGAAAACGCCAAAAAGATAAAGCAACAACACAACCCGTAACTTTTTTAGAATCCCCGTGGCGTTCTGGTTGCGCACCACGATGGCGCATCGAACGCACAAACGGCCAACGCTCCGGACCCGCGCCAACCCTGGCGTCGGTGCGACGGCCCAGCTCCAGGCGAACCGCCAGGTGCAACCAGCCGAGTTACAAGCCCGGCTCACGCTAAGAACAGAAACATCTAGGAGAAGCCTTCGTGAAACGCATCACCCTCTCTCTCGCTGCAGCCGGCCTCGGCCTTGCCGCCGGTGCCGCTTCGGCGGAAACCAGCGTGACCCTGTACGGTATCGCCGACGTCAGCATGCGCTACGTCAACACCAGCTCCGGCTCGACCGGCGTGGACGGCAGCCGCATCTCGATGGAAAACGGCGCCATCTCGAACAGCCGCTGGGGCCTGCGTGGCTCGGAAGACCTGGGCGACGGCAACCGCGCCTTCTTCCGCCTGGAGCAAGGCTTCAACGTGCAGAACGGTCGCGGTTCCGACACCAGCAAGACCTTCAACCGCCTGGCCTACGTCGGCCTGGACGGCGGCAAGATCGGCGCGCTGACCCTGGGTCTGCAGAACACGGTGATCCAGGACCTGATGGCGGACTACTTCGATCCGCTGACCGTCGGTAACTACAACGAAAACTCGTGGCTGCCCGCCGCCATGGGCCGCGTGCGCAACAACAACACCGTGCGCTACTCGAACACGCTCGGCGACCTGAACGTCATCGCGTCGTGGGCCAACGGCGACCGTTGGGACGACAAGAAGGCTGGCCAGCAAATGGGCATCAGCCTGCGCTACACCGCCGGCCAGCTCGGCCTGGGCGGCGCGTTCATGAAGACGTACCAAGGCACCGATTCCGACCTGCGCCAGCAAGTCTGGAACCTGAGCGCCTCGTATCAGTTCGAAAGCGCCAAGATCTTCGCCGGCTACTTCAACGGCCGCGACCAGACCGGCTGGGTCAACGCCGTCATGGGTGGCACCACCACCGCCCAGCTCGACCGCAAGGACAACGGCTACTTCGCCGGCGTGACCTGGCAGGCCACCCCGCGCTGGGCCATCACCGGCGCCGCCTACTACGACCAAAGCAAGAACGTGGTCGAAGACGGCGACAAGGGCAAGCGCTACGCCCTGGTGGCCGTGGCCGAGTACTCGCTGTCCAAGCGCACCCAGGTGTACGGCACCGTCGACTACAACAAGGTCAACGATGCCGTCACCGGCGAAATCGCCGGCCGTACCAGCCAGATCGGCGCCGGCGTGGGCATCCGCCACATTTTCTAAGTCCTTCACCGGACTCAAGGCCTACCCCCGGCCGCATGTCAAAAAGCCCACCGCTTGCGCGGTGGGCTTTTTCTTCGTGCTGCGCCAGCGCCCGGGCTACATCCCCAGATACGCGCGGCGCACCTCGTCCGACGCCGCCAGTTCGGCCGCATCGCCCGACAGCGCAATGCGCCCGCTTTGCATCACGTAGGCGCGCGCCGCCACTTCCAGCGCCTGCGCCATGTTCTGCTCGACCAGCAGCACCGACAGGCCGTCATCGCGGTTCAGCGCGGCCAGGGCGTCGAAGACCTGCTCGACCAGCAAGGGCGACAGGCCCAGGCTGGGCTCGTCGATCAACAGCAATCGCGGACCGCTCATCAGCGCGCGGCCGATGGCCAGCATCTGCCGTTCGCCGCCGGACATGGTGCCCGCCAGTTGCTCGCGCCGCTCTTTCAGGCGCGGGAACAAGGCGTAGACCTTGTCCAGCCGCTCCTGGTAGATGCGTTCGTCGCGCACCGTGTAGGCACCCAGCCGCAGGTTCTGCTCGACCGGTTGGCGGGCAAACACCCGCGCGCCTTCCGGAATCATCGCGATGCCCTGCTTGACCAGTTGGTCCGGCGGGGTGCCCGTGATGTCGCGCCCTTCGAAGACCACCCGGCCTTCCTTGGGCTTGACCGAGCCGATGATGGCCAGGAGCGTGCTGGACTTGCCGGCGCCGTTGGCGCCCAGCAGCGCGGCGATCTCGCCGGGGCGCACCTCCAGGGAAATGCCGCGCACGGCTTGCACGCCGCCATAGGCCACGCTCAGGTTCTCTACCTTCAACATCACTTCAGGCACGGTGCTTTCTCCCCAGATAGGCTTCGATCACGGCGGGATTGCGCACGATGTCCTGCGGCGCGCCTTCGGCGATCATCTGGCCGAAGTTCAGCACCAGCACCCGCTGGGCCAGCCGCATCACCACTTCCAGCACGTGCTCGACGATGATGAGCGTGACGCCGGCGGCATGGATGCCGCGCAGGATCTCGGCCAGCGCGATGGCCTCGGCCGGGTTCAGGCCGCCCGCCACTTCGTCCAGCAGCAGCATGCGCGGTTCGGTGGCCAGCGCGCGCGCCAGTTCCACCCGCTTCTGCCCCGCCACGTTCAGTTCGGCCGCCAGCGTGTTGGCGCGATCGGCCAGGCCCACCAGTTCCAGCACCTTGGCCGACGCGCGGCGCGCATCGGGCAGCCGCGGATGGCGCAGCAGCGCGCCGACCATGGCGTTTTCCAGCACCGTCATCTGGCCGAAGCTGCGCGGGATCTGGTAGGTGCGCACCAGCCCCATCGCCGCGACCTGCTCGGGCCGCCGGCCGATCATGGATTCGCCGCCGAACGTCACCGTGCCCGAGGTGGGCTCGTGATGGCCCACCAGGCCGTTGAACAGCGTGCTCTTGCCCGCCCCGTTGGGGCCGATGATGGCGACGATCTCGCCCGCTTCGACCGACAGCGAGATATCCTTGTTGGCGACCAGGCCGCCGAAGCGCTTGGTCAGGTCCTTAACGTCCAGCAGAGCCACGGCGCCTCCTCAATGTCACCAGACCGCCTGGCAGGAACAGGGTGACGAGCAGAATCGCCAACCCGAAAATCAGCAGGTCCAGGCCCAGGCCCGAACTGCCCCACAGCACACGCGTGCCTTCCGACAGCGGCAGCAGCACCGCCGCGCCCAGCCACGGCCCGACCAGCGTACCCACGCCGCCCAGGATGGCCACCAGCACCACCTGCACCGACATCGTCAGGCTGAACATCGATTCGGGATCGATGAAGCCGACATACATGGCAAAGAAGCCGCCCCAGACGCCCGTCATGCCCGCCGACAGCACGAACGCCAGCATCTTGTAGCGGTCGGCCGGCACGCCCAGGCTGCGCGAGGCGGCCTCGTCGCCGTTGATGGCACGCCAATAGAAGCCGGTCTTGGAATGCACCAGGAAGTACGTGGCGCAGAACGTCAGGAACGCCAGCCCCACCGCGATCAGGTAGTACGGCACCTTGCTGCGAAACAGCAGCATCCAGGCCGCATCGCCGATCGGGGCTTCCAGCCCCACCGCCCCGCCCGCCCATTCCCAATTGATCAGCAGCAGCAAGCCGATCTGCAGCAGCGCGATGGTGGCCATGGCGAAATAATGGCCGGACAGGCGCAAGGTCGGCCCGCCCACCAGCCAGGCCAGCGCGGCGCTGATCAGTCCGCCCAGCGGAATGCCCAGGAGCGGCGTGAGCTTCAGGTGATGCAGCAGCAGCAAGGTGGTGTAGCCCCCCACGCCCACGAACACGCTGTGGCCGAAGGAAATGCGCCCCAGGAAGCCGCCCACCAGGTTCCAGCATGCGCCCAGCGCGCCGAACATGATGGCCAGGAGCAGCACTTGCAAGGTGAACGAATCGGTCACCGCCAGCGGCACCGCCGCCAGCAAGACCGCCACGCCCAGGGCCACGGCCACCGGCCACTTCGGCACGCCCGCGGACGCGCCATCGATTTTCTGTGTCGTCGTCATGTCACCACCGCCCGAACAGGCCGCGCGGCCGGTACCAGAGAACCAGAATGAACAGGATGAACACGCTGACCGTCTTCAAGGCGGGCGCGACGAAGTAGCCCGTCATCGCCTCGATGATGCCGATCAGGATGCCCGCGATGAACGCGCCGGGCAGCGAGCCGAAACCGCCCATGCACACGGCCACGAAGGCCAGCAGGCCGAACACCGTGCCCACCGACGGAAACACGTAGAAGAACGTGGTCAGCAGCGCGCCGGCAAGACCCACCGCGGCGCTGCCCAGCATCCAGACCTGGGCGTTGACGCGGTCCGGCGAAATGCCCACCAGCGCCGCCACCTGGCGGTCTTCGGCCACCGCCTGCAGGGCATGGCCCCAGCGGGTGCGGTACACCAGGATGAAGAGCGCAATGATCACCACCAGCGCGATCAGGCCGGTCACCACCTGCGGACGGCCCAGCGAAATGCCCGCCAGCGTCACGCTGCCGGACACCATCGTGTCGGGCAGGCTGCGGTAGTCGGGGCTGAAGGCGATGAAGGCCAGCTGGCGCAGCACCAGGCCCAGCCCGAAGGTGGCCAGGATGACCGCCATGGCCGGTCCTTTCTGCAAGCGCTTGATGATCAGCGCATAGGTCAGGAAGCCGACGAAGGCCAGCACGATGGCAACCAGGGGCGCGGACAGCGTGGGGTCGATGTGACCCAGGGTGTAGAGCCAATAGGCGGCATACATGCCGAGCATCAGGAATTCGCCGTGGGCGAAGTTGATGACGTCGGTGATGCCCCATATCAGCGCCAGCCCCACCGCCACCGCGGCATAGATCAGGCCGTTGAACAGGCCTGCCGAGAGAGCTTCAAACATGGAGTGCTCCTGTGGCGGGCCCCCGCGGCCCGCCACGGCTGATGATTACTTCCAGGAGAACGGCAGCGTGGGCAGCGTCTTGTCGGTGCGGTACTTTTCCGGCCACACCGTCTGGTAGGACGAACCCTTCAGTTCCAGGATCAGGCCCGAGCCCTTGGTGTTCTGGCCCTTGTCGTCGAACTTCACGCCGGCCCAGGGCATGGCCACTTGCGCCTCGCCCAGGTCGGTGGCGGCCAACGCCTTGCGGATCGCTTCCGGATCGGTGGAACCGGCGCGGTTGATGGCGTCGGCCAGCACCAGCACGCCCTGCATCGAACGGGCGTTGTTGCCGTTCAGGTCCTTGCCGGTCTTGGCCTTGTACATGTCGTTGATCTTCTTCAAGCCGGCCTTGGCGGCGGCGACGTCGTTGCCCCAGACGTCGCGCGTCAGCACGCCCTGCACCTGCGGGCCCACTTCCTGCACGAAGCGCGAATCGATGAAGCCGGCGTCGTTGGCCAGGAGGACCGGCGGCGCGTACTTGCTTTCACGCATGGTGCGCACGAACAGCATGGCGTCCGAGGTATAGCTGGCGAAGATCGCCACGTCGGGCTTGGCCGCGGCCAGCTTCTGCACTTCGGCGGTCACCGAGGCCGAGCCGGCGCTGTAGGCGATGTTGGCCACCACCTGGCGCTTGTACTGCTTGGCGAACTTCTCGACCGCCTTGTACGTGTTGACGCCGAAGTCGGTGTTCTCGTACACCACGGCGATCTTGGCGGTCGGCGTGCCCTGGATGCCATCCAGGAACTGCATCATGTTTTCAACGAAGGTGTCGTCGTTGGGCGAGGTGCGGAAGAACCACTTGTAGCCGCGCTCGGTCAGGTCCGGGCTGCTGGATTCCCCATTCAGGTAAGGAATGCCGCGTTGCTCGGCGATGCGGCTGGCGGTCTTGGTGACGGCGGACTGGTAGGCGCCAGTCAGGGCCACCACCTTTTCCTGGTCGATCAGGCGCTGCGCGTCGGCCAGGCCCACTTCCGGCTTGCCTTGCGAATCGCCGAACACCACTTCGATCTTGGCCCCGCCCAGCGCCGGCAACCCGGCGCCCGCGGCCAGGGGGATGCCCTCGAGCTCGGGATGCGGATTGTTGATGATATCCACGGCCAGTTCCACCGCGGCCTTGATTTCGGCGCCGGTGGACGCCAGCGCGCCGGACAAGGGATAGATCGCACCGATCTTGACGGTCTTGACCTGCGCCTGCGCCGGCAATGGCGCGACGGCCAGCAGCGCCAGACTTGCGGCGACACCCGCAATGAGCTTCATCTTCATTACTAGACTCCTGGAAAAATCCCACTGTGAAAGCAATGCAATGTGCGGGGCGCGCGGCCCCGGGCCCGGTGGATCCGGGCTTGCGGCAACCCGCCACCCTCCGGCATGCCGGAAGGCGGTGGGCCCTGAACTTTTGTCGCCTTTTCCCCTTGTCCTTTCATGGATCGTTCTGGAGGCAAAACCAAAGCTGCTTGGCGCGCCCGGCTGGCGGGCGCCTGTGATGCGGACTGCTTGATCGTGTGTGAGGTTGAAGATTCCTGTCCGTGACCCTGTTTCTAGCGCGAATGCGCTGACGGAATACTGAGAAATTGCCCGCCTGGCCTACAGGATGGCCATGCGGCTGTTGATGAGGTCGGTGACCAGCATGTGGCCGGGCGCGTGGGTGATGCAGAATTCGGGGCGGACCGCCGCCACGACCGACTGCGGCGTCACGCCGCACGCCCAGAACACGGGCAGTTCGCCCGGCCGCACCTCCACCGGGTCACCATAATCCGGCCGATTGATGTCGGCAATCCCGATCAACGCGGGGTCGCCGATGTGGACCGGCGCGCCGTGCACCGAGGGAAAACGTGAGGTCACCTGGATGGCGCGGATGGCGTCCGCGGCCTTGAGCGGGCGCATCGACACCACCAGCGGCCCGCCAAAGGCGCCGGCCGCGTGGGTCGGGATGCTGGTGCGGTACATGGGCACGTTGCAGCCCTGCTCGATATGGCGCACGGGCAGGCCGTTGTCCAGCATCGCCTCTTCGAACGAGAACGAGCAGCCGATCAGGAACGACACCAGGTCGTCGCGCCAGATGTCGCGCACGTCGGTCGGTTCGGCCACCAGTTCGCCGTCCTGCCAGACGCGGTAGCGCGGGATGTCGGTGCGGATGTCGATGTCGTGGCCCAGTTCGGGCAAGGCCGGATCGCCCGGCTCGGACATGGCCAGCAAGGGACAAGGCTTGGGGTTGCGCTGGCAGAAATGCAGGAAATCGGCGGCCAGCGCGCGGGGCAGGATGGCCAGGTTGGCCTGCACGTGGCCCGGGGCCAGGTTGGCGGTGGGCCCGGTCAGTTTGCCGCTGCGGGCGTCGAGCCGGGCGCGGCGCGCCAGTTCGATGCTGTTGCGGGCCGCCAAATCGAATGCCATGTCTATTCCCCTTGCGCCAGTGTTGGTATGGGGACATTGCACAGGAACTCGGCGCCAGCGTCTAATCACATGTTGCGATAGACCCCGATCAGAATTCCTTATCAGGGTTTTGCCGGATGGCGCAGCGCCTCATCCCGCGCAATCTGCTGGGCGGCTTCGGCCACGGCGCGCGGCACCTGGCTGTCAGGCCCCTGCATCCAGCACGCGGTGTAGTGCAGCGGCGGCAAGGCCGGCGCCTTGACGTCCAGCAGCCGCAACTCGCCCTGCACCAGCTCTTTTTGCAGGATCACCGGCGCGATCACCGCCGTGCCGATGCCGTCCAGCGCCATCCGCACGATCACGCTCAGGGCCGAGCTGCCATACATGCGCGGCGAATCGACGCCAGCCTGCTGCAGCAACTGCCGCACCGCGCGATGCGGGTCGGTGGTGGAGGAATAGGTAATGACCGGCCACTGCGCCAAGCGCTTCAGGCTGATGGGCAGGCGCCCCACTTTCAGCTTGGGGCTGGCGACCCAGCTGAGCGGGTAATTGCACAGGTAGAGGTTTTCGACCCTGGGTTCTTCCATGGGCCCCAGCAGGAACGCCAGGTCGATCTGGCGCGACGCCAGTTGCGTCTTGAGCATGGTGGTGGTGTCCACCTGGATTTCGACCATCAACGCCGGATAGGCGTCGTGCAGGTACTCCATCAGGGTGGGCAGCCAGGTGTGCACGATGGTCTCGGACACCCCCAGGCGCAGCGTGCCGCTCATGACGCTCTTGGCGCGCGCCGCTTCCTGCATGTCGCGCCGCAGCTGCAGCATGCGTTCGGCGTGGGACAGCAGTTCGCGGCCCTTGCCGGTGAGCTTGATGCCGCGCACGTCGCGGTCGAACAGGCGGATGCCCAGGTCGGATTCCAGCGACGCGATGCGCTGGGAAATGGCCGGCTGGGTGGCATTGAGCTTTTCGGCGGCCGCGCGGAATCCGCCCAGCGTGGCCACCCAGAAAAACGTCTCGATGTTGCGCAGATCGATCATGGAGCCAGCTTGCCGCGTATCCCGGCGCGTGTCCAGCCGTCAGCGGGGCCGCAACGGCCCCGCCGCCCGCTCAACGCCCGGCGAGCAGGTCTTCGACCGACTGGCCGATGGCCAGGATGCGGCGGTCGGCGCCATTGCTGCCGGCGATCATCAGGCCCACCGGCGCCGTGCCGTCGGCGTGGCACGGCAGCGACAGCGCGCAGCCATCCAGGAAATTGATCAGGGTGGGATTGCGCAGGATCAGGCCGTTGGCGGCGTAATAGGCTTCGTCCGAAGCGGCCAGGTCAGCCACGGGCGGGGCCACGATGGGCGTGGTCGGCATGATCAGGGCGTCGTAGCCGGCGATGCGGCGGTCCACGGCGGCCACCCAGGCTTCGCGCGCGTCGAGCAGGTCCAGGTAGTCGGCCGCGCTCATGTCCTTGCCGCGCATGATCCGCGAGACCACGCGGGGGTCGTAGCGCTTGCCGGCACGTTCGATCAGGTCGCGGTGCCAGGCCCAGGCCTCGGCCGCGGTAAAGCCGCCCTTGGCATTGATGCTGGCCAGTTCGGCGAACTCAGGAATGGCGATCTCGTCGACCAGCGCGCCGGCCTCGACCAGGCGGGCCACGGTGCGGGCAAAGGTGTCGGACACGTGCTTGTCCATGGCGTCCAGTGCCAGCGTCTTGGGCACGGCCAGGCGCAGGCCGCGCAGCGGCAGCGCCTCGGGCACCGGGCCGCCCTCGCCCGACAGAATCGCGTCCAGCTCGGCGCAGCAGCGCACGCTGGCGGCGATGGGGCCGATGGAGTCCAGGTTGGCCGACAGCGGCAGCACGCCTTGCATCGACACGCGCCAGGCGCTGGGCTTGAAGCCGGTCAGGCCGCACAGCGCGGCCGGAATGCGCACCGAGCCGCCGGTGTCCGAACCGATGGCGGCCACGGCCATGCCGTCGGCGACCGACACGGCCGCGCCCGACGAAGAGCCGCCGGGAATGCGGCCGGTGTCGCGGTCCCAGGGGTTCAGCGGAGTGCCGTAGTGCGGGTTGATGCCCAGGCCCGAATAGGCGAATTCGGTCATGTTGGTGCGGCCGATGATGACCGCGCCCGCGGCGATCAGGCGTTGGACCACTTCGGCATTGGCGTCGGCCGCGGGTTCGCCTTCGCGCGCCACGGAGCCGGCCATCGTGGTTTCCCCTTCGATGTCGAACAGGTCCTTGATGCTGATCGGCAGGCCTTCCACCGCCGAACGGACGATGCCGGCGGCGCGCAGCGTGTCGGACGCGCGGGCCTGCGCCAGGGCGGCTTCGGCGTACAGGCGGGTGAAGGCGCGGGCGCCCTCGCCCGCCGGGTCGGTGGCGCGGGCCAGCGCGGCCTCGGTCAGTTGCACGGAGGTGGCACGGCCGTCGTTCAGGGCCGCCGTCAGGTCGTTCAGGGTCGCAAGCATAAGGTTCCAGATGCCGCCGGGCGGCGTGAAGAATTCGGTCGGAAAGTCGCGCTGGCGCGCCCCGCCGGGGCGCTCAAAGCCTGTCGGGGCGATCAGGCCACCACGGGCAGGCTTTCGACATGATAACGGTGGCGCAGGCTGCGTTGGCGGCGCGGATCATGCAGTTCCATGGTGAATTCCGCCGCTGCGCGGATGCCGCCGATGGCGCCCACCGTGCCGCAGGTCATGCCGGCGCCTTCGGGCAGCATGGCGGCCCCGCCCGTATAGCCGGCGATCAGTTCCTGCGGCGTGCGCAACGAGGCCAGCGGGCCTTCCTGGTACAGCACCTGTACGCCGTTCTCGACGATCCAGGACCGGATGATCAATTCGTCCCAGTAGGCAGCCACGTCGGCCAGGCGCCAGGCCTGGGTGGCCACGGGCTTGACGCACACCTGCTTGGACATGGCCACGCTGACCGTCTCCAGCTTGCGGTCGGTGTGGTCGGACGCGATGCTGACGTACATCTCGCCGCCCGCGGCGAACACGAAGGTCTCGACCTCGCCCGACGAATCGCCGCCCAGCGCCTGCACGCGCTCGCCCTGGGTCAGCTGGTTTTCCGCGATGCGGTAGTACAGCGGCACGCTGCTGGGGCGCGGCACGCCGATGGCGGCCAGTTCTTCGATATGGTGCTCGATCGCAGCCATGTCGCGTCCGGCCCAGCCGGCCACGATCAGGGTGTTGAAATCCACCTCGACCTGGCGGGGGGTGTCGGCTTCGATCTGGAATACGGCTTTCATGACTATCCTGCGAATGGAAAAAAGAAGGGAAACGGGCGCGGCGCCTGGCCGCGCCCCGGGGCAATGGGGGCCGGCCCTAACCGAACACCCGCGGCAGCCACAAGGCCAGGTCCGGCCAGAACGCCAGCAGCGCCAGCATCACGAACATCGCCAGTACGAACGGCAGGCTGCCGACGATCACGGCGCTCATCGACCCGCTCTTGCGCAGGCTTTGCACCACGAACAGGTTCAGGCCCACCGGCGGCGTGATCAGCGCGGCTTCGACCAGGATGATGATGATGATGCCCAGCCAGATGGGGTCGTATCCCAGTGCGATCATGATGGGCGCCACGATGGGAATGGTCGTGATCATCATGGACAGCGTTTCCATGAAGCAGCCCAGCACCAGGTAGAACACGATCACGATCAGCAGCATCCAGCCCGGCGACAGCCCCAGGCCGGTGATCGACTGGGTCAGCGCGTCGGTCAGGCCGGTGGCGGACATGACGAAGTTCAGGAAGCTGGCGGCCACCACGATCAGCATGATCATCGCGGTGGAACGCATGGTGCCTTCCATGGCCTCGCGCAACATGGTCCAGGTCAGCCGGCGGAACCAGGCGGCCAGGATCAGCGCGCCCAGCACGCCCAGCGCGGCGGCTTCGGTCGGCGTGGCCAGGCCCGCGTAGATCGAGCCCACCACCAGCAGGAAGATGCCCATGGGCGGGGCCAGGTGCACCAGGCTGGCAAAGCGCTCGCCCCAGGTGGCCTGGATCTTCTTGCCGCCCCAGGACGGTTTGGCTACGCAGGCAACGACCACCGTCAGCATGAACAGCGCCGCCATGGCGAAGCCGGGGATGATGCCCGCCAGGTACAGCTTGGGCACCGACGAATTGGTCAGCACCCCGTAGATCACCAGGTTGATCGACGGCGGAATCAGGATGCCCAGCGTGCCCCCGGCCGCCAGGCTGCCCAGGAACAGCGGCTCGTTGTAGCCGTACTTGCGGATCTGCGGGATGGCCACGGTGCCCACGGTCGCGGCCGTGGCCACGCTGGAGCCGGAGGTGGCCGAGAACAGCGTGGACGCGCCGATATTGGCGTGCATCAGGCCGCCCGGCAGCCACGATAGCCACAGGCTCATGGCGCCGTACATCCGTTCGGCGAACCCGGCGCGCAGCAGCACCTCGCCCAGCATGATGAACAGCGGAATGGCGACCAGCAGGAATTCGTTGTTCGTGCTCCACGAGATTTCACCGATGGCGCGCGACAGCGGCAGCATGGAGAACAGCGGGTCCAGGATCAGGCCCAGCACGCCCAGGGCGGCGCCCACGGGAATGGACAGGCCGATCAGCACCAGCAGCAGAGTCAGGGCGGTCGCGATCATGCTGCGGCTCCCTTGACCATGCGTTCACCGGCGGCGGCTTCCTCGTCGGCCTCTTCCTGCGCCGAACGCACGCCGCAGATTTCCTTGACCAGCGCCAGGTCGCCCGTGACCAGCGCGGCCGACGCGCGTGCCAGCATCAGCGCCACGGTCACGCACATCCAGGCCAGCCCCAGCAGCCACAGCCCCTGCGGGATCCACAGCGGCGTCGCCAGCGGCGTGTTGGCCGCCGACTTCTGCGCCCACGAGGTCTGCACCACCTCGAAGGCGTAGTACGTCAGGAACACCATGAAGACCGCCAGGGCCACCATGGACAGCCAGTCCAGCAACGCCGACACGCGTACCGGCAGCATCTGGTAGAGCACGTCCACGCGCACGTTGGCGCGCTGCAGCGTGGCAAAGGCCAGCGCCCACGACGTGCTGATGGCGAAGGCGTAGCTGGACAACTCGTCCGCGCCGCCCGTGTTGAAGCCCAGGAATTTGCGGGCGAGTACGTCAAAGGAAATGAGCAGGACGCTGGCGACGGTCAGCGCCCCGCCCGCCCACACTGCGGCGCGCGAGAAACTCTCGGCACGCCGCAGCAGCCCGCCCAGCAGGCGGAGGTGGTCGGATCGGGTCATGGGCAGAACCTCTTACTTGCTTGCCGTCACGCCCAGCGTCTTGCCGACGGTGGCGTTGAAGTCCTTGACGCATTGCGCCGAGCAGCGGGCGGCCCACTTGGGCAGCACGGCTTCCTGCGTGACCTTCTTGAGCAATGCGCGGTCGGCATCGGACGGCTGCACCAGCACCATCTTGCCCTTGACCGGGAACGGGCAAGCCGCAGCCCCGGTGTTGCAGTCGTAGCCTTCCTGGGTCTGGCGCGCCGCGGCGTCCCAGATGTTGTCGACCAGCGTCTTCACGTTGGCCTGCAGGAACGTGCGGACGTTGGGGTCCAGCTTGTCCCAGGCCTTCTGGTTGACGGCGTGGATCTGCTGGTTCCAGTTGATGGGCAGCGCCACCAGGTGGGTCGACACTTCGTACCACTTGGCCGAATAGCCCGACAGCGAACCGGTGATGGCGCAATCGACCACCTTGTTCTGCAGCGCCGGCACCACTTCGCCAAACGCCATCGTGACGCTGGAGCCGCCCAGCGCCTCGACGAATTCGGCCGTCGTGCGGCTGCTGGTGCGCACCTTCTTGCCCTTGATGTCGGCCAGGCCCTTGATGTCGGCGTTGCAGAACAGCACCTGCGCCGGATAGGTCGAAATGCCCAGCAGCTTGACGTTGCTGCCCTCGCCATACAGGCGGGCATACACCGGTTCGAACGCGTTGGTCACGGCGCGCGCCGTCTGCACGTCGGGCGCCAGCCCAGCCAGGTCGATGGCCTCGTTGATGGGGTTGTCACTGGCGAAGTACGACAGCGTGGCGGTGCCGAACTCGACCACGCCCGTGGACATCAGGCGCAGCAGTTCCGGCCCCTTCAGGCCCATTTCGTTGAAGCCCTTGATGTCCGCCGTCACCTGGCCCTTGGACTGTTCCGGCACGGTCTTGGTCCAGAACGGCTTTTCGTAGTCGTTGTAGGCGGTCAGGTTGGACAGGCCGCCCACGACCTTCAGGTGGGTCTTGGGCAGGTCTTGCGCCAGGGCGGCGCCCGCGAGCAGGCTGGCTGCGACGGCGGCTGAAACAAGTGACTTCTTCATGGACAAAAACTCCTAGCTGGCGGGATGGTCTGCCGCGCGCAGGTCCCCGTTACCCTGTTCGCGCGCGGGTAGGAATCGAAACGTCAGAGGAGTGATGGCTTCCCCCGCACTGTGTATCCAGGCTTTTTTCTGATCTGCCGCCATTGCAGCGTCAGGGGCGTGCAGCGTCCAATCGTATGTTGCGATGTGGGGGTATAAATATTTCTTGGGTCTCGCCGTCGGCCTCTCGGGCGCATCCCGCAAAGCCAGCATCCATGCGGCTTTGCGGCGCTTTTCAGGTGTCGGGCGCGACTGCGCCGCAGCCGCCTTTGAAGACGGCCGCGCCGCGCCCTTCGGGGAAAACACCTAGGCGGGAATGCTGTCGCCGGCCTGCGCCGCGACCTTCTGCGCCATCTGTGCGATGAGCCTGACCGCGTGGCTGTCCGGGCCTTGCACCCAGGTCGCGGTGAAGCTCAGTTCGGGCAGCGGGTCGGCATCCACCTGCAGGATGCGCAGCTCGCCGCGCGCCAGTTCCTTGCCCAGGAACACCGGCGCGATCACGCTGGTGCCGATACCGTCCTGCGTCATGCGCACCACCATCGACATGGACGCGCTGCCATACATGCGCGGCGACGTGACCCCACCGCGGGTCAGCATGTCGCGCACCACCCGGTAAGGCGCGCTATTGGACGGGTACGTGATGACAGGCAGCCGGCCGATGCGTTCCAGCGTCAGGGGCTCGGGACCCAGTTCAAGCAGCGGGCTGGCCACCCAGGCCAGCGGATAGGTGCACAACGGCAGGTTCTCGACCCGCGCCTCCAGCACCGGCCCCATCAGGAAGGCCAGGTCGATCTGCCGCGCCATCAGGTGCGAGCGCAGCACATGGGTGGTGTCGACCTCGATTTCCAGCACCAGCGCCGGATAGGTCGTGTGCACCAGTTCGATCAGCGTGGGCAGCCAGGTCTGCACGATGGTCTCGGCCACGCCGATGCGCACCGTGCCGGTCATCACGTTCTGCGCGCGGGCGGCTTCGAACATGTCGCGCCGCACCTGCAGCATGCGCTCGGCGTGCGACAGCAGTTCGTGGCCCTTGCCGGTCAGCTTGACGCCGCGGGCGTCGCGCTCGAACAGCCGTACGCCCAGGTCGGCCTCCAGCGAGGCGATGCGTTGCGATACCGCCGGCTGCGTGGTGTTGAGCTTGTCCGAGGCCGCGCGAAAACTGCCCAGCGTGGCCACCCAGAAAAATGTTTCTATATTGCGTAGTTCGATCATGAGCCTTTTCCCCTGGCGCGATGAGCGTATCATGTCAGCCGCCCCGGGGCCCTGCCCGCGGCCCCATTGCGCACAAGGAGTCTGTCCATGTCCCCGGCCGATACCGGTCGCCCGCGTCGCGGCGCCCCTGCCGCCAGCGGTCCGCTCGTCGGCATCCTGCTGCTGGTGGCGTCGATGTGGACGCTGTCGTGCCTGGATGCCAGCGGCAAATGGGTCATGAACGCCGGGGTGCCGCTGCTGGTGCTGTCGTGGTTCCGCTACGCGGTGCACCTGGTACTGGTGCTGGCGCTGGTGCTGCCCACCCGCGGGCCGGGCATCCTGCGCAGCAAGAAGCCGCGCGAACAGATCCTGCGCGGCGGCTCGATGTTCCTGGCCACGCTGATGTTCTTCACCACGCTCAGCTACATCCCCCAGGCCGAAGCCACCGCCATCAATTTCCTGGCGCCCTTGCTGGTGCTGTCGCTGGCCCCCTGGATCCTGAAAGAGCCCGCCCGCCTGTCGCGCTTCGTGGCGGCCGGCATCGCCTTCATCGGCGTGATCATCGTTATCCGGCCGGGCGGCGGCCTGCATCCGGTGGGCACCATTTTCGGCCTGATCACGGCCTGTTGCTTTGCCGCCCAGTTCATCGCCACGCGGCGGGTGGCGGGCGACGATCCGTTCACCTCGCTGATCTGGAGCGGCGCGGTGGGCACGGGCTGCCTGACGCTGGCCCTGCCTTTCATCCTGCCGCCTGCCCTGCCCGTGCTGCAAGCGCTGACGCCGCTGGACTGGACGCTGCTGATTTCCACCGGCATCACCGGCGGGCTGGGCCACCTGTTCCAGATCGCCGCCTACCGCCGCGCGCCGGCGTCCACGCTGGCCCCCTTCATCTACCTGCAGATCATCAGCGCCACCACGGTGGGCTGGCTGGTCTGGGGCCACTTCCCGGACCCGCTGACCTGGCTGGGCATCGCCATCATCTGCGCCAGCGGCATCGGCATCGGCCTGGTCGAATGGCGCCGGGGCCGCGCCCTGGCGGCGGCCGCCGCCGCCGCCCGCTAGCCCACTCCCGTACAATGCTCGGCGCTTGCCGCCTGCCGGGCGGCCGGCCTTCCCGGCATTTCCAGAACGAGGTCTACATGATCATCAAACCCCGCGTGCGCGGCTTCATCTGCGTGACCACCCATCCCGTTGGCTGCGAAGCCAACGTCAAGAACCAGATCGACTACGTGCGCGCCCAGGGTCCGATTGCCGGGGGGCCCAAGCGCGTGCTGGTGATCGGTGCGTCCACCGGCTACGGTCTGGCGGCCCGCATCAGCGCGGCCTTCGGTTGCGGCGCCCAGACCCTGGGGGTGTTCTTCGAGCGGCCCGGCGACGCCGCCAAGGCCGGCACGCCGGGCTGGTACAACAGCGCCGCTTTCGACAAATTCGCCAGCGCCGAGGGCCTGTACGCCAAGAGCATCAACGGCGACGCGTTTTCCGACGCCATCAAGGCCCGGACCATCGCCGCGATCAAGGCCGACCTGGGCCAGGTCGACCAGGTGATCTACAGCCTGGCTGCGCCGCGCCGCACGCACCCCAAGACCGGCGAGGTCTTCAGCTCGACGCTCAAGCCGATCGGCCACGCGGTCAACCTGCGTGGCCTGGACACCGACAAGGAAGTCATCAAGGAATCGGTGCTGGAACCGGCCACCCAGGCCGAAATCGACGGCACCGTGGCCGTGATGGGCGGCGACGACTGGCAATTGTGGATCGACGCGCTGCTGGACGCCGGCGTGCTGGCCGAAGGCGCCACCACCACGGCATTCACCTACCTCGGTGAAAAGATCACCCACGACATCTACTGGAACGGCTCGATCGGCGCA
Organism: Achromobacter sp. NCFB-sbj8-Ac1-l; assembly: GCF_052695805.1. NCBI lineage: Bacteria > Pseudomonadati > Pseudomonadota > Betaproteobacteria > Burkholderiales > Alcaligenaceae > Achromobacter > Achromobacter sp. NCFB-sbj8-Ac1-l. The sequence continues at coordinate 3,300,535 of NZ_CP199812.1, forward strand.
GCCAAGAAAGACCTGGACCAGAAGGTGCAGGACATCCGCGCCAAGCTGGCCGCGCGCGGCGGCGACGCCCGCGTGTCGGTGCTCAAGGCCGTGGTAACGCAGGCCAGCTCGGCGATCCCGATGATGCCGCTGTACCTGTCGCTGCTGTTCAAGGTCATGAAGCAGCAAGGCACGCACGAAGGCTGCATCGAGCAGGTCTATGGCCTGTACCGGGACAGCCTGTGCGGCGACGCGCCGATCCTGGACGCCGAAGGCCGCCTGCGCGCCGACTACAAGGAACTGGACCCGGCCGTGCAGGCCCAGGTGCAGGCCCTGTGGCACCAGGTCACCGACGCCAATCTGTACGAATTGACCGATTTCGCCGGCTACAAGCAGGAATTCCTGCGACTGTTCGGCTTCGAGATCGACGGCGTGGACTACCAGGCCGACGTCAACCCGGACGTGAAGATCCCCGGCTTGATTTCAGCCTGAACCGCGCCCGCGCGCGCGGCGAGCTGACCGTCGCCGCCCACGCGGTGTCAGCGCCTATTGTTCGGCAAACAGGCGCAGCAGTTGATCCAGCCCGCCCGCGTCGATGGCCACCTTGGCTTGCTGCCGCACCGCGGGCTTGGCGTGATAGGCCACCGACAGCCCGGCGGTGCGCAGCATCGGCAGGTCGTTGGCGCCGTCGCCCACCGCTATGGCCTGTTCCGGCCCCACGCCCAGCGCCGCACACACTTCCAGCAGCTTGCGGCGCTTTTCCTCACCGTCGCACAGGTCGCCCCAGGGCTGCGGCAGCAGCCGCCCGGTCAGGCGTCCGTCTTCGATTTCCAGAACGTTGGCGCGCACGTCGTCCAACCCCAGCCGCACCCGCAGCCGGTCGGTGAAACAGGTGAAGCCGCCCGTCACCAGCAGGCAGAAAAGGCCCGCGGCCTTGCACGCGGCGATCAAGGTTTCAACGCCCGGATTGAGCCGCAGGCGCTGTTCATAGACTTCGTCCAGCCCTGCCTGCGGCATGCCCGCCAGCAGCGCCACGCGCTCGCGCAGGCTCTGCTTGTAGTCGGTGATTTCGCCGCGCATGGCGGCTTCGGTCAAGGCGGCCACCTCGGCCTTCTTGCCCATCAGGTCGGCCATCTCGTCCAGGGTCTCGATGGCGATCAGGGTCGAGTCCATGTCGAACGCAATGACCTTGTAGTCGGACAGCGAAAGCGGCGGCGTGATGCCGCGCCAGTGCAGGCCGGCGGCGTCGGGGAAAGCTTGCATGGAAGTGGGTCCTTGGATCAGTCGGGTCGAGGATGAACGGGGTGCGAAAGGCTATTGTCCAGGCAGCGGATGGCCGGCCTCGCGGCCCAGCCAGTCGATGAAATGCCGCGCCGCGGCGGCGGCCGGGCCTTCCTGGCGGTACAGCGCGTGCACGCCGGCATTGGGCAGGCGCGGTTCGAGAAAGACGGGACGCAGCCGGTCCGCCTGCAGGTCGTCCTGCAGCAGGCACCACGGCGCCAGCGCAATGCCCAGGTCGTTCATGGCTGCCTGCATGCACAGGAACTGATGGTCGAACACCGGTCCCGGCAATTGCGCCGGCACGTCCACCTTGGCCAGCGCAAACCAGCGCGGCCAGTGATCCATGCCGCCGGCCACCTTCAGGAGCGGATGGCGCAGGCAGTCGGCGGGCGTGGCCAGCCGGTTGCGTTCGATGAAGCGCGGCGACGCCACCGGCACGTGGAAGTCATCCAGGCAATGCACGCACGCCATCTCGGGGTGGGCCAGGTAGCCGTGGCGGATCAGCACGTCGCTGCCCGCGTCGTCGCCGCGATCCAGGAACGAGCGGCCCTGGGTGCTCAACTGCACGTCCACGCCCGGGTGCAGCACCTGGAACGCCGACAGGCGCGGGATCAGCCATTTCATGGTCAGGGATGGCGTGGCGCTGACGCGCAGCATGCCGCCATAACTGGGCGAACGCAGCTTGGCGGTGGCCGCGGCGATGCGTTCCAGGCTGGCCTGGACCTCGGGAAAATACGCCTGCGCGCAAGGCAGCAAGGTCACGCCGCGCGCCTCGCGCGCGAACAGCGGCTGGCCCACGTAGTCTTCGAGGATGCGGATCTGCTGGCTGACGGCGCTGTGCGTGATGCTCAGCTCGTCGGCCGCCGCGGTGAAGCTGCGCAGGCGCGCCGCGGCCTCGAATACCCGCAAGGCCTTCAGCGGCGGCAGGCTCGGGCCCGCCATCTCAGGCCGCGCCCGCCCGCGCGCCGGGCCGGCGCAAGGCTTTGCTGCTGTTACCCACGTTTTCCCTTGTCGTCTGTCTTTTGCCGGCGCATTGCGATGCGCCTTCGCTATGAGCGGCATTCTAGGGGATTGCGCCGCCGCCGACCTCTTAGAAAATCTAACGACTCGCCTTAAAAAACACTGCTGGTGGCCGGTGAGGGGCCTGCCTATGATGCGGTCAATCACAGGCAGGAACCTCACATGGCATCCATCACGGTAGACGGCATCATCAAGACCTTCGGTGGCCAGCAAGTGCTGCGCAACCTGTCGCTGCACATTCCCGACGGCGCGTTCTACACGCTGCTGGGCCCCAGCGGCTGCGGCAAGACCACCCTGCTGCGCTGCATTGCCGGCTTCTATGCGCCCGATGGCGGCCGCCTGCTGTTCGACCAGGACGACGTCACCCACGTGTCCGCGCACCGCCGCGACATCGGCATGGTGTTCCAGGACTATGCGCTGTTTCCGGACAAGAGCGCGTTCGACAACGTCGCCTACGGCCTGCGCGCCCGCGGCGTGGCCCGTGCCGAGATCACCCGCCGCGCCAACGAGGCGCTGGACAAGGTCGGCCTGCTGGCGTTGGCTGACCGTTACCCGGCCCAGATGAGCGGCGGCCAGCGCCAGCGGGTGGCGCTGGCGCGCGCCCTGGTGATCCGGCCGCGCGTGCTGCTGATGGACGAACCGCTTTCCAACCTGGACGCCAAGATGCGCCTGCAGATGCGCGACGTCATCCTGGACCTGGTGCGCGAGGCCGGCATCACCACGGTGTTCGTCACGCACGACCAGGAAGAGGCGCTGGCCATGTCCGACCGCATCGCCATCATGGACAGCGGCAACATCGCCCAGCTGGGCACGCCTGAAGAACTGTACGGCACCCCCGTGAATGCCTACGTGGCGGACTTCATCGGCTCGGCCAACGTCATTCCCGTGCCGGCTCGCGCGGGCCTTGCGGGCGCCCCGGCTGGCCACGTGCGCTACGAACTGTGCGGACTGGGCTTTGACGGCACCCTGGGCGGCGCCGACCTGGCCGACCGCGCGGTGCTGATCGCCCGCCCCGAGGAACTGGCGCTGATGGCGCCGGCGCCCTACGTGCCCAATACGCTGCCCGGCAAGGTGCTGCGGCGGCAATACCTGGGCTTCAAGACCGCCTACCGCATCGAACTGCAGGACGGCTCGGAGATCCGCGTGGAACTGCACGCGGGCAACATGGTGGCGCAGTTCCAGCCCGGCGAATCGGTGCAGGTGCTGATTCCCGCCGACAGTCGCGTCGTGAACGCCTGAGGACGCCCGCGCCATGAAGATCAAATGGTGGCCCTGGGGCATCCTGACCGCAATCAGCCTGGCGCTGTTGCTGTTTTTCGTGCTGTATCCGCTGGGCGTGCTGTTCGGCAACAGCGTCACCGGCCAGGACGGCGGCTTTTCGCTCGAAGGCTTCAAGGCCCTGCTGGCCGACTCGCAGTACCTGGAGGCCTTCGGCAACACCCTCGTGCTGGGCTTGGCCGTCACCACCTGCACCATCCTGGTGGGCGTGCCGTTCGCGTACATGGTGGCGCGCTACGATTTTCCGCTCAAGAACCTGGTGGCCATCCTGCCGGTGCTGACCATCGTGATTCCGGAGATCATCGTGGGCCAGTCCTGGCTGCTGATCCTGGGCAACAACGGCGTCCTGACCAACCTGCTGGGCGACGCGGGCATCTCGCTGCCGTCGTTCTACGGCTGGACCGGCATGGTGTTCTCGATGACGCTGGTGTACTACACCTACATCTACCTGGGCGTACTGGCCGCGCTACGGGGCTTTGACGGCCAGCTGGAAGAAGCCGGCCTGAGCCTGGGCACCCCGCCTTTCATGACCAAGCTGCGGGTGCTGGTACCGGTGCTGCTGCCGGCGGTGCTGGTGAACGCCCTGGTGGTGTTCACGCTGGTGGTGGGCAACTTCGCGCTGGCGATGCTGCTGGGCAGCCGCGTGCCGCTCTTGTCGGTCATGACCTACAACACCTTCGTCAGCGAAATGGGCGGCAGTCCCACGCTGCAAAGCGCCATGTCGGTGGTGTCCATCGCCATCGTGGCCATCGTGCTGTTCATCCAGAAACGGGTCGTCGAACGCAAGGTCTACACCATGACGCAGGGCCGCGCGCCCGCCGCACGCCGGGTGCGCTCGTGGACCGCACTGCTCTACACGGGCGGCGTCGGCCTGGTGATCCTGGTGTCGATGCTGCCGCTCATCATCGTGTTCGTGGCCGCCTTCACCAAGACCAGCGGGCCGGTGATGCAGTGGGGCTCATGGTCGCTGGCCAGCATGCAGCGGGCCTTGCACGGCGCGCCGGAACCCATCCTGAATTCCCTGAAATTCGCCTCGCTGGCCACCGTCACGGGCGTGGCCTTCGCGGTGCTGGTCAGCTACCTGACCATCAAGAAGCGCAGCGCCTTCACGCAGGTGCTGGACTACATCGTCGTGCTGCCGCTGACCATCTCCGGCACGGTGCTGGGCATTGCGCTGGTGCAGACCTTCAACACCGGCTGGCTGGTGCTGGCGGGCACGTCCGGCATCATGGTGCTGTGCTACGCGGTGCGGCGCCTGCCGTTCGCGGTGCGCAACGCCTCGTCGGTGCTGTTCAACATTCCCGATTCCATCGAAGAGGCCTCGATCAGCCTGGGCGTGTCCCCCCTGATGACCTTCTTCAAGGTGATCCTGCCCGCCATGAAGGCCTCGATCATCTCGGCCGCCATCCTCATGTGGCTGACGACGATTTCCGAGCTGTCGGCGTCCATCGTGGCCTACAGCGGCGGCCTGGAAACCATGCCCATCGCCATTTTCCGCCAGGTCGACGGCGGCCGTCTCGGCATGGCCTCGGCCTATGGCGCCGCGCTGGTCACGGTGATCGTGCTGCCCATCATCGTGTCGGTCAAGGCGTTCCGCATCAAGCTGTTCTCCGGCAAATAACCCGCACCCACCAAAGGCGACCCATGCACCTCAAACACATCCTGCACACCGGCCTGTTGGCCGCCACCCTGGCCTCGGGCGCCCTGCACGCCCAGAACGTGGTCCTGTATTCATCCAACAACACGGAAACCATCGAAACCGCGCTGGAGGCCGTCAAGGCCAAATCGCCCAAGCTGAACGTGCAGCCGGTCACCGGCGGCACGGGCACGATGATGAAGCGCATCGAGGCCGAAGCGCAGAACCCGCGCGGCGACCTGTTCTGGAGCGGTGGCTTCGGCACGCTGGGCGCCTACCGCCAGCACCTGCAGCCCTATCGCTCGCCCGACCTGGACAAGATTCCCGCCGAGTTCCGCGGCCCGGACGACCTGTGGGTGGGCACCAACGTGCACATCATGGTGCTGATGGTCAACGAACGCCAGTTGAAGGGCCTGCCGGCCCCGGCCACCTGGTCCGACCTGATGCAGCCGCAATGGAAGGGCAAGTTCGCCATCACCGACCCGTCCAAGAGCGGCACGGCCTACATGCTGGTCTATGGCCTGTACAAGCAGTTCGGCCAGGAAGGCCTGGACAAGATCGCCGCCAACGCCGTGGTCACCGCCTCGTCGGGCACCACCTACAAGGGCGTGGCCGCGGGCGAATACGCGGTGGGCATGACGCTGGAATACGCCGCCCAGGAATACGTGGCCGGCGGTCAGAAGGAAATAAAGCTGGTCTACCCGAGCGAAGGCAGCTACCTGGCGCCCGAAGGCATGTTCATCATCAAGGGCGCCAAGAACCTGGACGCCGCCCGCGCCCTTTACGACGGCCTGCTCAGCAAGGAAGCCCAGGAAGCGCAGCTGGTGAAGAACTTCCGCCGCCCCACCCGCACGGACATCGCGGTGGCCAGCCTGACCACCCTGCCCGACTTCAACAGCATCAAGATATTCCCGGTCAGCCAGGACGCGGCGGCCAAGGAATACGAAGCCGTGGTGACGGCCTGGAACCAGGCGGTGGCCAAGGCCAAGTAAGCGCGGCTATCCGGTGGGCAGACAGGCCATCAGGCCCGCCTGCCGCTGGCCGCGGGCCTCCCTTGCGTGCCCGGCAGGCTGACGCTACTGGACCATGCGCCCGGCCGCCAGCACCAACTGGCGGGCGCAGCGCGCCGCCAGCTGCGGATCATGGGTCACCAGCACCAGGGTGGTGCCGTGCTCCCGGTGCAGGTCGAACATCAGGTCGATCACCGTCACGCCCGTGGCGGCATCCAGGCTGCCGGTGGGTTCGTCCGCGAACAGCAGATCCGGCTGCACCACGAAGGCGCGCGCCAGCGACACGCGCTGCTGCTCGCCGCCCGACAGGGTGCGCGGGTAGTGGTTCAGCCGCGCGCCCAGGCCGACCCGTTCCAGCATGGCCTGCGCGGCCTCGCGGGCCGGCTGGCCGGCCAGTTCCAGCGGCAGCATCACGTTTTCCAGCGCCGTCAGGTTAGGCAAGAGCTGAAACGACTGGAACACAAATCCCACGTGATTGGCGCGCAGGCGCGCCCGGCCGTCTTCATCCAGTGAGAACAGGTCCTGCCCGGCCAGGCGCACGCTGCCCGAGCTGGGAACATCCAGGCCTGCCAGCAGTCCCAACAAGGTGGACTTGCCCGAACCGGAGCTACCGGTGATGGCCACGGCGCTGCCTGCCTGCACCGTAAAATCGATGTCTTCCAGGATAGACAGCGTCCCGCCGGCATCGGCTACCCGCTTGCCCAGCCCTTTCACCTCGATCGAATTCTTGCTATCCATGCGCCTATTTCCCCGTCTGCTACTTACGTCCGTTCTTGCCAGCGCCCTGTTGGCGCCCGCCCACGCTCAGACCACCGCCGCGGCGCAGGGTTCCGCGCTGCGCACCGTGCTGGTGGTGGGCGACAGCCTGGCCGCCGAATACGGCATCAAGCGCGGCACCGGCTGGGTGCCGCTGCTGTCCGCCCGGCTTTCCGAACAATACCCGAAGTACAAGGTCGTCAATGCCAGCATCAGCGGCGACACTACCAGCGGCGGCGTCGCGCGCCTGCCCGCGCTGCTGCGCCAGCATGAGCCGGCGGTGGTCGTGCTGGAGCTGGGTTCGAACGACGCCCTGCGCGGGCTGCCGCTGAACATGACCGAACAGAACCTGCGCACCATGGCGCAAACGGCCCGCAAGGCCGATGCCCAGGTGGTCATCGTGGGCATGCAGATTCCGCCCAACTACGGCCGCGACTACACCCAGCGCTTTGCCCAGGTGTTTCCCACGGTCGCCAAAGACGAAAACGCCCGGCTCGTGCCCTTCCTGATGGAAGGCATTGCAACGAACCGGGCGATGTTCCAGGCCGACGGCATCCATCCGAATGAGGATGCGCAAGGCCAATTGCTGGATAACGTGTGGCCGGTATTGCGGCCGCTGCTGCAGTAATACGCAACGGCGCCGCGGCGTGGCGAAAGGCTCAGCCTGCCGCCTGCGGGGATGCGTCGCCCCGGATGACGTCGGCGGCGGCCGGCAGCACCTGAACCTTGTATTCTTCGCGCAGCATGCGCACCAGGGCTTCGTTTTCGGCCTGGCCCCAGGCGCCCGACAGCTGCTGCGCCAGACGTTCCTTGTCGGCGGCATCGACCGTGCCGGCATCGACCTTTTCCAGGCGCACCAGCGTGTAGTCGGCGCCCGACTGCACACCGGTATAGGCCGGCAGCTTGGACGCCGGCAGGCGCATCACGGCGTCCAGCACCGAACGCGGCAGGTTCTTCGGGTCTTGGCGGGACACCACCAGCGGGCCGCCAAAGCCTTCCGGCGTTGCTGCCGGGCTGGCCTGATCGGCCGCCAGCGCGGCTTCGCCAGCCTTCTTGGCGGCTTCGGCCGAACGCTCGTCCAGCAGCTTGGCACGGATGGAATCGCTGACCTTGTCCAGCGGCGGGATGTGGGCGGGTTCCACCGCGGCCATGCGCACGGCCAGCATGGTATCGGGCGACAGTTCGATCACGCCGGAATTCTGCTTTTCACGCAGCACGTCGGGCGAAAACACCACCTGGCGCACGCGCGGGTTGTCCAGCAGCGCCGCATCCGGGCTGTCGGCGGCGGAACCCGGGCCGGCCTTGTCGGCCGGCAGCAGGCCTTCGCGGGTGACGCCCGAGGCGGTGCGCAGCTTCAGGCCCACCGCGTCGGCGGCCGGTTGCAGGCTGTCGCGCTGGTCGTAGACCTGCTTGTTCAGTTGGCTGGCCATTTCCGAGAAACGGATGGCGGCCAGTTGCTTGCGCACTTCAGCGGTGATCTGGTCCTTGACCTCGGCCAGCGGCTTGACCGCGGCCGGCTGGATCTCGGTGACCTTGACCACGTGAAAGCCTGACGGGCTTTCGACCACGCCGGACACCTGGTCCTTGGCCTGGCCGAACACGGCCTTTTCCAGCGGACCGGACAGCATGCCCGGTGCCAGCCAGCCCAGGTCGCCGCCATTGGCGGCCGAACCGGCGTCCTGCGAATTCTTGCGGGCCAGCTCGGCAAACCTGGCCGGGTCGGCGGCAGCCTGCCTGGCCAGGTCTTCGGCCTTGGCACGGGCGGCCTTGCGCGCATCTTCCGAGGCGCCCGCGGGCACTTCGATCATGATGTGGCTGGCGCGGCGGCGCTCGGGCTGGCCAAAGCGGGACTTGTTCTGCTCGTAGTACGAGGCCAGGTCTTCGTCCTTGACCTGCACGCCCTGCGTGGCGGCGGCTTCGTCCAGCACCAGGTATTGCACCTGCACCTGTTCGGGAACCTGCAGTTGCTGCTTGTTGGCGTCGTACCAGGTCTGGATGTCAGCCGGCGTGACCGTCACTTGCGAGCGGAAATCGGCGGCGGCAAAACGGCGCAGCTGCACCGTGCGTTGCTGCGTCAGCGCGGTTTCCAGCGAGGCGACGACTTCGCCGGGCGCGCGGGCCGACTGGCCGACGGGCTCAAGCACGCGGGCCACGGCCAGATCGCGCCGCAGACCGGCTTCGAACGAGGTGGGCGACATGCCTTGCGCGGCCAGCACCTGGCGATAGCGTTCGGGCGAGAAACGGCCGTTGTCCTGGACTTCCGGGATGGCGGCGATGGTGTTGCGCAGCGTTTCGTCGGACACCGAGAAACGGTTGTCGACGGCCACGTTGGCCAGCAGGCGCTGATTGATCAGCTGGTTCAGCAGGCTTTCGCGCAGTGCCGGCGTATCGATCACCGCGGGGTCGAACTGCGCACCCAGGCGTTGGCGGAATTGCTCCAGCTGGTTGCGGTGCGCCTGGTCGAACTCGGCGCGGGAAATCGGCTGGCCGGCGACGGTGGCCAATTCAGGCTCGCGGCGCATGAAGCTGTCATAGCCTTGAATCCCGACGAGGAAGAAGGAAGGCACAATCAGAAGCAGCAGGATGAACTGCATCCAGCGCCGATGGCTGCGAATAAATTCGAACATGGAATCCCTGTTGCCGCACTCGAGAGGAGACTTCCGCCCGGGCCGCACGAAAACGCATAAAAAAAGGCGAATCTCATTCGCCCTATTCCCATACCGGTCAAACCGGGTCAGCGGGCGGATTTTAGCATTTCTCATTCGTCCCGCAGCGGCCGATTCCAACGTGCCTTCTGCGGCCCCGCCCGCGTGCGTCCGCCCCACTTGCAGCCGCCCTTCTCGCCGTCCTTGCGCTTCATGGAAGCCCCCGCCAGTCAACCCGGGAAACCCCCGTTTTCGACCCGGGTCCGCCCTCGTATCGTCAAATCCGGGACCGACCCCGGCCAGGCCCGCGCCGACCGCTTGCGGCAATGCCTGATTCCGGCCATGCGCCGTTCCTGCAATACCCTGTTCCCGCGATTCCTTGCAGCTTCCCTCTTCCCCCTTCACGCCAAGGTGATCATCGATGCCGTTCCCGTTCCCCCGCCCCCTCGTCCTGCGCACCGCCGTCGCCCTGACTTTGCTGGGAGGCTCCCATGCCGCCCTCGCGGCCCCCGTCGCCGCCGTGCACGAGGCCGCCCAGGACCAGAAGCAAGCCATGCTCGACACCATGCGCGACCTGGTCAACATCGAATCGGGCAGCAAGGACGTCGAAGGCGTGGAACGCATCGCCGCCCTCATCGGCGAGCGTCTCAAGGCCCTGGGCGGCACCGTCGACATCATCAAGCCCACCGACATCTTCCGCCTGGACGACACCCCCGAACACGTCGGGCCCATGGTCCACGCCGAGTTCAAGGGCACCGGCCAGAAGAAGATCATGCTCATCGCGCACATGGACACCGTCTACCGCAACGGCATGCTCCGCGACCAGCCCTTTCGCATCGACGGCGACCGCGCCTACGGCCTGGGCATCGCCGACGACAAGCACGGCGTCGCCACCATCCTGCACACCCTGGCCCTGCTGCAGAAAATGGGCTTCAAGGACTACGGCACCCTCACCGTCCTCATCAACGGCGACGAAGAAATCAGCTCGCCCGGCGCCCGCGACACCATCACCCGGCTGGGCGCCGACCAGGACGCCGTCTTCTCCTTCGAAGGCGGCGGCACCGAACCCCGCCTGACCCTGGCCACCAGCGGCATCGGCGCCGCCTACCTCAACGTGCAAGGCAAGACCTCCCACGCCGGTGCCCGCCCCGAAGGCGGCGTCAACGCCCTCTACGAACTCGCCCACCAGCTGCTGCAACTGGACAAGCTGTCCAAACCCGAAGAAGGCCTGAAACTGAACTGGACCGTCGCCCAGGCCGGCACCAACCGCAACGTCATCCCCGGCCAGGCCACCGCCCAGGCCGACGCCCGCGCCCTGAAAGTCTCCGACTTCGACGCCCTGGCCCGCACCCTGCAGGAACGCGTGCAGAAGAAACTGCTGCCCGACTCCAAGGTCACCGTCAAATTCGAAGTCCGCCGCCCCCCGCTCGAAGCCACCCCCGCGTCCCGCGCGCTGGCCAACCACGGCGTCGCCATCTACAAAGAACTCGACCTGCCCATGAAAGTCATCGACCGCGCCAGCGGCGGAGGCACCGACGCCGCCTTCGCCGCCCTCAAGGCCCGCGGCCCCGTGATCGAAGGCATGGGCCTGTCCGGCTTCGGCGCCCACTCCAACGACGCCGAATACATCCAGATCAACTCCATCGTCCCGCGCCTCTATCTGGCCGCCCGCCTGATCATGGACATCTCACAAGACAAGGCCCCACTGAAGTAGAGCCACCACAACAACAAAGCCCTCAACCGCTGCATCACCAGCAGCGTATGTCCAGGACGGCCGCGCAGGGCGGCCCGTCCTGGACGGGCGCAATCCACCTCTTCCCCCCCACAGTTTTGCCCCCCACGAAGCCCAAGCAAACCACCCGCCCCAAACACCGGCGATTAATCACCAACGCGAGCGGCGTCGGGGCGGTGGGGCCGGGGCGGGGCGTGTAGCGGCGCGCGCGGCGGAATCCGTAGGAGTCGCCGCAGGCGACGACGAGGATGAGCACGCGCTGTCCGGCGCCCGCGCGCCGGACAAGCCGCGTAGCCCCGCCCCGGCCCCACCGCCCCGACGCCGCGCCAAAAGAACCCATCCCCCCGGAAAGCCCCTCTAAGAAGGAGTATCCTTGCAACCTATCCAAAAGCACCGATAAAGCAACAAAAGAAATGACAGCAAAACTCCCCACCTGGCCCTATTCCCGTCATATCGCCCACCGCGGCGGCGGCCGCCTGGCGCCGGAGAACACCCTGGCCGCCATGCGCGTCGGCGCCGACCACGGCTTCACCATCTTCGAATACGACGTCAAGCTCAGCGCCGACAACATCCTGGTCTTGATGCACGACGACGGCGTCGACCGCACCTCCAACGGCCACGGCCCCGCCGCCGCCAAGACCTTCAGCGAACTCGCCCAGCTCGACTTCGGCAGCTGGCATTCCGCCCGCTACGCCGGCGAGCCCCTGCCCACCTTCGCCGCCGTCGCCCGCTACACCGTCGCCAACGGCATCGCCAGCAACGTCGAAATCAAGCCCTGCCCCGGCCGCGAAGCCGAAACCGGCACCGCCGTCGCCCTGGCCGCACGCGAACTCTGGAAAGACGCCGCCGTGCCGCCGCTGCTGTCGTCCTTTGCCGAAGAAGCCCTGCAGGCCGCCCGGGAAGTCGCGCCTGAACTGCCGCGCGCCCTGCTGGTTGAAAAAGTGCCCGCCGACTGGCTCGACCGCCTCGTCAAGTACGACTGCGTCGCCCTGAACATCAACCAGAAAGACGCCACCCGCGAACTGATCGACGCCGTGCACGCCGCCGGCTACCGCATCGCCGCCTGGACCGTCAACGACCCCGCGCGCGCCCAGCTGCTGCTCGACTGGGGTATCGACGGCATCTTCACCGACGAACTGGCCGCCATCGCGCCGGCCGCTTCCGCTTAAGGCGCCCGCCCCGTGTTCAGCTATCGCCACGCCTTCCATGCCGGCAACCACGCCGACGTCCTCAAGCACGCCATCCTGGTCCACACGCTGGACTACTTCAACCGCAAGGATGCACCGTACTGGGTCGTCGACACCCATGCCGGCGCCGGCCTCTACAGCCTGGACAGCGACTGGGCCGCCAAGACGTCCGAATTCGCAGACGGCATCGGCCGCCTCTGGGACCGCGACGACCTGCCGCCCCTGTTGGCCGACTACGTTGCCCGCATCCGCGCGTTCAACACCAACGGTCGCTTGAAGCGCTACCCCGGGTCGCCCTGGCTCACCCTGGATGCCCTGCGCCCGTCCGACCGCCTGCGCCTGTTCGAAATGCACCCCACCGAGATCGACGCATTGGTCGTCAACCTCGAACACCAGGGCCGCACGGCGCAGCGACAGACCACCATCTACGGCGACGACGGCTTCGAAGGCGTCAAGGCCCTCTTGCCGCCGCCCACGCGCCGCGGCATGGTCCTGATCGACCCTTCCTACGAAGACAAGAACGACTACCGCCGCACCTTGATCACCGTCAAGGAATGCATCAAGCGCTTTGCCACCGGCACCTTTGCCGTCTGGTATCCGCTGGTGCAGCGGCGCGAAGCCAGCGAAATGGCGCGCCACTTCGAAAACCTGAAGGTCAAGAGCTGGCTGCACGCGACCCTGACCGTCAAGAAGGCCACCATCGACGGCTACGGCCTGCATGGCAGCGGCATGTTCCTGGTCAACCCGCCCTGGACGCTGCACGATGCCCTGAAGCAGGCCATGCCTTACCTGGCCCGCGAACTGGGCCAGGACGACCGCGCCAGTTTCACGCTGCAATACCGCGAGAATCCGTTCCCGGTGCCCAAGAAGCAGTCCGACGACTGATTCCCGGCCAGGCGGCCCGCACGCCCGCCGCCGGTTCAGGACCCGCATGCAAGAAGGGCTGCCCCATCGACGGGGCAGCCCTTCTTGTTCATTGCCGCGCGGATCAGGCCGTGGCGCCTTCCGCTTCCACCTGGCGCAGCGCTTCCTGCGCGCGGGCCAGCTTGGCCGCGGCGTCGCGCAGCGCGGTGCGCAGCCCTTCTTCGATCACCGGATGGTAGAACGGCATTTCCAGCATGCGCGCCACGGTCAGCTCCTGCTGCACGGCCCAGGCCAGCAGGTGGCCAATATGCTCGGCGCTGGGGCCGACCATTTCCGCCCCCAGGAAGCGGCCCGTCGCGATATCCGCATACACATGCAGCAGGCCACGGTTCTTCAGCATCACTCGCGAACGGCCCTGGTCGCTGAAATCCACCTCGCCCGTCACGAACGTGCCCGGCGTCAGGCGGCCATGGCCCTGGCCTGCCAGCGCAATCTGCGGGTCCGAGAACACCACCGCCAGCGGCGCGCGGCGCAAGCCCTGGCGCACCTCGGGATAGCGGGCCGCATTTTCGCCCGCGATGCGGCCTTCGTCGGCGGCTTCGTGCAGCAAGGGCGCATCGGCGTTGGCATCACCGGCGATGAAAATGGCCGAATCGCCCGCCTGCATCGTTTCACGGTCGAACAGCGGCACCCCCTGCGCGTTCAGTTGCAGCGAGGTGTTCTCCAGCCCCAGCCCATCCACATTCGGGCGGCGGCCGGTGGCCACCAGCGCGTAATCGAAGCGCTCGGTGCGTTCGCTGTTGTCCAGCGCCACGTAGCGCACTTCCACTTCGTCGCCCACGCGCTGCGTTTCCAGCACCCGGGCATCCGGGTCCAGGTAGAACTCGCGCTGGAAGATCTTGCGCGCGCTGTGGCGCACCTGCGGGTCGCTGATGCCGCCCAGGCTGCCGCTGACGCCGAACACGCGCACCTCTACACCCAATCGCGCCAGCGCCTGGCCCAGTTCCAGCCCGATCACCCCCGGGCCGAACACGGCCACGCGGCGCGGCAGGTCGTCCCAGGCAAACACGTCGTCGTTCAACACCAGCCGGTCGCCCAGCCCGCGGAACGGCGGCGGCACCGCCGGGCGCGAGCCCGTCGCGATGACCACGCGGGACGCGTGGATCTCGGTGTGTTCATCCACCCGCAACACCGTGTCGGACACGAAGCGGGCGTAGCCGCGGATCTTGTCTTCGGCGGGAATGTTCTCGACGCCCTCGAGCACGAAGCCCACGAAGCGGTCGCGTTCGCGCTTGACGCGGTCCATCACGGCCACGCCGTCCACGGCGATCTCGCCCTGCACCTGCACGCCAAATGCCTCGGTGTGGGCGGCGTTGTGGGCCGCTTCGGCCGCGGCGATCAGCAGCTTGGACGGCATGCAGCCGACGCGGGCGCAGGTGGTGCCATAGGGGCCGCCTTCGATCAGCAGCGCGCGCTTGCCCGCGGCCTTCGCGGCGCGGTAGGCGGCCAGGCCGGCGGTGCCGGCGCCAAGAACGGCGATATCGGTGTGCAGAGTCTTCATCTATCAGGTCCCCCGGTTGTCACGTGGAGCAATGGTTTCAAAGGCGGATTCCGCCTTGTTGCGCACCCTCGGGACGAGCGTCGCCCCGCCGCCCCGAAAAGGGGCCGCACGAAGATGCGAAACAAGGGAAACCGGCGCGCCGGACCGCGCAGGGCGGCCCGGCGGCGGGAAGCGGCGTCGTGCCGCTTCCCCGCCAGCAATCAGACGGGCTTAGGCGAAGTGCGCCTTCAGGTCGTCCAGGCCGCCGATCAGCGTGCCATTGATGAACACCTGGGGAGCGGTGCCCTTGCCGGACACGGCGCCGATCACACGGCCGCGGACCTTGTTTTCCAGCGGGATCTCGATCGGGGCGTAGCCCTTGCTGTCCAGCAGCGCCTTGGCTTCGACGCAGAACGGGCAGCCCGGCTTGGAGAACACGACCACCTGGTCGGGCTTCTTGGCCGACGGGGCGACGTGCGCCAGCATGGTGTCGGCGTCCGACACTTCAAACGGGTCGCCTTCCTTTTCGGGCTCGATGAACATCTTCTGGACCACGCCGTCCTTGACCAGCATGGAATAGCGCCAGCTGCGCTTGCCGAAGCCCAGGTCGCTCTTGTCGACCAGCATGCCCATGCCTTCGGTGAACTCACCGTTGCCGTCGGGCAAGAGCGTGATGTTGGCCGATTCCTGGTCCTTGGCCCATTCGTTCATGACGAAGGTGTCGTTGACGGACACGCAGACGATGCTGTCGACGCCGGCTTCGAAGAAGGCCGGGGCCAGTTCGTTGTAGCGCGGCAGGTGGGTGGACGAGCAGGTCGGCGTGAACGCGCCGGGAAGCGAAAAGACCACGACCGTCTTGTTCTTGAACAGGTCGTCGGACGTGAGCTTTTTCCAGGTGTTGCCCTCGCGGACGGGGAACGTTACGTTGGGAACACGTTGGCCTTCACGGTTTTGCAGCATTCAATCTCTCCTTGGGTAGCGGGGTTTGTTTAACCACCATGGAAAGAATGATAAATCTGATCTATCAATTATTCAAATTTAATAAATTTACTTGATCGATAGATTTTGGTAATTACGAAATAGCCGCCGCCAGAAGTTTTCTATCATACCCTTCCAGCGGCGGACTGGCCTCAGACGCGCTGCGGCTCGTAGCCCGCGTCGCGGATGGCGGCCTCGACCTTGTCGGCCTGGTCCGTGCCGCTGACGGTCACGCGGTGGCTGGGCAGGTCCACGGCCACGGTCGCGCCGGGCGCCGCCGCATTGACCGCGCCGGTGATGGTCTTGACGCAATGGCCGCAGGTCATGTCGGGGACTTGGAATTCGATGCTCATGCTGTTCTCCAGGAATTTCAGGTTGGCCGCGCCGGTTGCTTGCGCGAGCTTGAACCCAGCTTAAACCTTCCCATTATAGGAAGGTCAAGCGTAGAATACACCTTGACCTTCCCATCATGGGAAGGATGACACTGTGGGTTCCCTTCCCACCGAGACTGCCATGAGCGCTGCCATCCCTGCCCCTTCCGTCGAGCTGGAACTTGCCATCGAAGGCATGACCTGCGCGTCCTGCGTGAAGCGCGTGGAAAAAGCCCTGACCCGCGTGCCGGGCGTGGCCCAGGCCCAGGTCAACCTGGCCACCGAACGCGCCCTGGTCGCGTATGACCCGCAGACCGCCCAGCCCGACGCCCTGGTCCAGGCTGTGGTGAAGATGGGCTACGAGGCCCGCCCCATCGCCGCCCAGGACGACCACGCCGAACGCCAATCCGAAGCCCGCGACGCCGAAGCGCGGCGCCTGCAACACGCCTTCATGGCCGCGCTGGTGCTGACGCTGCCCGTGTTCGTGCTGGAAATGGGCTCGCACCTGATTCCCGCCCTGCATCACTGGGTGCTGGGCACCATCGGCCAGCAGAACAGCTGGCTGCTGCAATTCGTGCTGACCACGGCCGTGCTGGCCTGGCCCGGCCGCCACTTCTTCAGCAAGGGCCTGACCGCGCTGTGGCGCCGCGCGCCGGAAATGAATTCGCTGGTGGCCCTGGGCGCGGGCGCGGCGTGGGGCTATTCGGTCGTGGCGACCTTTGCGCCCGACTGGCTGCCAGAAGCCGCCCGCAACGTCTATTACGAGGCCGCCGCCGTCATCGTCACGCTGATCTTGCTTGGCCGCACGCTGGAAGCCCGCGCCAAGGGCAAGACGGGCGCCGCCATCAAGCGGTTGATCGGCCTGCAGCCGCGCACCGCGCGCGTGCTGCGCGATGGCCAGCCGCAGGACGTCGAGATCGAACAGGTGCGCCGCGGCGACCTCGTGCTGGTGCGCCCCGGCGAAAAGATTCCGCTGGACGGCGAGATCATCGAAGGCAGTTCCTACGTCGATGAATCGATGCTGACCGGCGAACCGGTGCCCGTCGAAAAGCAGCCGGGCATGCAGGCCACCGGCGGCACGCTCAATACCTCGGGCAGCTTCACGCTGCGCGTTACCCACACCGGCGCGGACACCATGCTGGCGCGCATCATCCGCATGGTCGAGGCCGCCCAGGGCGCGCGCCTGCCGATCCAGGCACTGGTCGATCAGGTCACCGCCTGGTTCGTGCCGGCCGTGATGGCGGCCGCGCTGCTGACCTTCCTGGCCTGGTTCTTCCTGGGGCCGACGCCGGCGCTGTCGCATGCGCTGGTCAATGCCGTGGCCGTGCTGATCATCGCCTGCCCCTGCGCGATGGGCCTGGCCACGCCCACGTCCATCATGGTGGGCACCGGCCGCGCCGCAGAAATGGGCGTGCTGTTCCGCCAGGGCGACGCCTTGCAGACGCTGCGCGACGTCAATGTGGTGGCGTTCGACAAGACCGGCACGCTGACCCTGGGCAAACCCACCCTGACCGAACTGGAAGCGGCCGCCGGCTACCGCGATGAAGACGTGCTGCTGTGGGTCGCGTCGGTGCAGGCGCGGTCCGAACACCCGATCGCGCTCGCCATCGTCGATGCCGCGGCCGAGCGCAAGCTGACGCTGCTGCCCGCTGACGGCTTTGCCGCCATCACCGGCGCGGGCGTCGAGGCCTCGGTGGCCGGCAAGCGCGTGCTGGCCGGCGCCGACCGGCTGATGCGCGAGCGCGGCGTGGACGTCAGCGCCTTCGGCCAACGCGCCGAGCGCTGGGGCAATGAAGGCAAGACGCCCATCTACGTGGCCATCGACGGCCAGGCCGCCGCCATGATCGCCGTGACCGACCCCATCAAGCCGTCGGCCGTGGACGCCATTGCCGCGCTGCATGCGCAAGGCCTGAAGACCGCCATGATCACCGGCGACAACCGCCATACGGCCCAGGCCGTGGCGCGCCAGTTGGGCATCGATGAAGTGCGCGCCGAGGTCCTGCCCGACGGCAAGGTCGAGGCCATCACCGCATTGCGCGCCGGCGGCCGCAAGGTGGCCTTCGTGGGCGACGGCATCAATGACGCACCGGCGCTGGCCGCCGCCGATACCGGCATTGCCATCGGCACGGGCACCGACGTCGCCATCGAAGCCGCCTCGGTGGTGCTGATGGCCGACGATCTGCACGGCGTGCCCAACGCCATCGCGCTCAGCCGCGCCACGCTGGCCAACATTCGCCAGAACCTGTTCTGGGCCTTTGCCTACAACGCCGCCTTGATTCCGTTGGCGGCAGGCGCGCTGTATCCGGCCTTCGGACTGTCGTTGTCGCCCATCTTCGCGGCCGGCGCCATGGCGCTGTCCAGTGTGTTCGTGCTGGGCAACGCACTGCGCCTGAAGACCTTCCGGCCGCATGCGGCCCACTGATCCCTCGCCCCCAAGGAGGCCATTGCATGAACATCGGACAAGCCGCGCAAGCCTCGGGCATCTCGGCCAAGATGATCCGCTACTACGAAAGCATCGGCCTGATCGGCCCGGCGCTGCGCAAGGACTCGGGTTACCGCGTCTACAGCGAAAACGACCTGCACACGCTGCGCTTCGTACGCCGGGCGCGCGACCTGGGGTTTTCAGTCGAGCAGATGAACGGGCTGCTGGCGCTATGGAAAGACCGCAGCCGCGCCAGCGCCGACGTGAAACGCATTGCGCTGGAACACGTCGAGGAACTGGAACGCAAGGCCTGCGCCCTGCGCGACATGGCGGCCACGCTCAAGCATCTGGCGCAGCACTGCCATGGCGATGACCGGCCTGACTGCCCGATCCTGGAGAATCTGGGCGGGCCTCAGCAGGTCGGATAGCAGCGTTTTCGGAAGACATGGCCGGCGTAGTCAACGCGCGGCCCCAAAGCAAGGCGGCCCCGAAGGGCCGCCTTTTTCACATCAGGCCTTATCCGGCTGCCCGGGCTCGGCTTGGGCCATTTCGGTTTGGGCCATTTCGGCCTGGGGCGCTTGCGCCTCGGCCGCAACGCGTGCATGGTACGCGTCGGTGGCGGCCTGCTTGGCCGCCTTCTTTTCAGCCGCGGCAGCAGCTTTCTCGGCTTCTGCCGCCATCGTCTCGGCCGCCTGCTGGATGGCGCGCAGACGCGCGTTTTCCTGCACCTGCAAGACGCCCGCGGCGTCCAGCGATTCGAATACCGCGATGGATTCCACGTGACCGGTGTGCGGGAACATATTGATGACGCCCGCGCTCTTGAGCAGGTAGCCGCCCTCGTGCACCAGGATCGACGCATCGCGCGCCAGCGTGGCCGGGTTACAGGACACGTAGACGATGCGGCGCGGCCGCTCTTCCGGCGTCAACTGCGCCAGTGCCTGCGACACCGCATGGGCGCCTTCGCGCGGCGGGTCGATCAGCATGCGATCGAAGAACCCCAGGCTGCGCAGCCAGTGCGCGTCGACTTCGAACAGGTTCAGGGTCGAGAAGCTGGTGCGATCGGCCAGGCCGTGGCGCGCGGCGGCATCGAAAGCCCGGTCGGTCAGCGCCTTGCTGCCTTCCACGCCCACGGCCTCGCGGGCCTGGGTCGCCAGCGGCAGCGTGAAGTTGCCCAGGCCGCAGAACAGGTCAGCCACGCGGTCGGTGGGCTGCACGTCCAGCAACTTGAGCGCGCGCGACACCATGGCGCGGTTGATGGCATGGTTGACCTGCGTGAAGTCGGTCGGCCGGTACGGCATGCGCAGGCCGAATTCGGGCATGGTGTAGGCCAGCGCGTCGCCGTGTTCGCGCACCAGCGGGTGCACGGTATCGGGACCCTTGGGCTGCAGCCACCACTGCACGTTGTGCTTGTCCGCAAAGGCGCGCAGCACGGCGATGTCGTTGTCGGTCAGGGGCAGCAGATGGCGCAGCACCAGCGCGGTGACGCCGTCGCCCAGCGACACTTCCACCTGCGGCAGGCGGTCGGGCGCGGACATCGACGCGATCATGGCGCGCAGCGGCATCAGGAGGTCGCTGACGTGGCGCGGCAGTACGTGGCATTCGCGCATGTCGGCCACGTAGCTGCTCTTGCGCTCGTGAAAGCCGACCAGCACGCCGCCCTTCTTGGGCACCACGCGCACCGACAGGCGCGCACGATAGCGGTAGCCCCAGGTGGGACCTTGCAGCGGCGGCAGGATGCGCGCCGGGCGCAGCTTGCCCACGTGCCAGAAGGTGTCTTCCAGCGAACGTTGCTTGATCGCGACCTGGGTGCTGGGCTCCAGGTGCTGCATGGCACAGCCGCCACAGACGCCGAAATGGGGGCAGCGCGGCACGACCCGCTGCGACGAAGGCCGCCGCACTTCGTCCACGCGCGCGATTTCATAGGACGGCTTGCGGCGCACGGTCACCGCCGTGACCTGCTCGCCCGGCAAGGCGCCTTCCACGAATATGACCTTGCCATCGCGGCGGGCAATGCCCCGGGCTTCCAGATCCAGGGATTCGATACTCAAAACGTCAGACATCTCACGCAGTCCAGATTTACACGCAACCCGGCATTGTAAAAGGATTCAGGCCGGCTGCCGTTGCGGCGTCCGGGCGACCTGGCCTCGCAGCGCCGCCGCGGCTGCCAGGGCGGCCGCCGCCCCCGCCAGCGGCAACCAAGCCAGGCCGCCCGCGGCGATCACCCCGCTGCCCAGCGCCCCGCCCAGGGCGGTGCCCAGGTTGAACGAGGCGATGTTCAGCCCCGCGGCGGCCGCGGTGGACGCCGGCACGTAGCGGCGCGCCAAGGTCAGGAGCCGCAACGTCAGCAGCGTGACGATGGCGAAAAAGCATAGCCCCAGCAGGCCGGCCAGCGCGGCCACCGCCAATGGCCCATGTCGCAGCCCATATAGCGCCCCCAGGTTAAGCGCCAGCGCCGCCAGGGCCCATTGCGTGCTGCGGTCGGGCTGGGCCGCATCCGCCAGCCAGCCGCCCAGCAGATTGCCGCCGATCGAACACAGGCCGAACAGCAGCATCGCCAGGCTGAGCCAGCGGATGTCCGACCCGGCCACCTGCAGCAGAAAGGGGGAAATGAAGGTGAAAAACGAAAACGTGGCCACGCTGACCAGTGCGCCGACGCCCGCCGTCATCAGCAATTGAGGATGCCCCAATGCCCGCAATGCCGCCGCCGCACCTGCGGCCGGCGTGTCTGTCGAGCGCGCCGGCATCAGTGCCAGCAGCCCGCCCGCCCCCAGCAGGCCCAACCCCGCCATCGCCAGGAACACGGCCCGCCACGACCACACGCTGCCCAGATAGGTACCCAGCGGCACCCCGGCGGCGAGCGCCAGCGTCAGGCCCAGCCAGACCACCGACAGCGCCCTGCCCGCTCGCGCCGGTCCGGCCAGGCGTGTGGCAGCATCCGAGGCCACCGCCATGAAGACGCCGTGCGCCAGCCCCACCACGAAACGCATGGCCAACAAGCCTGCCAACGTGGACGACAGGCTGATGACGACGCTGCCGGCCGTCAAGACCGCCATCGCAAGGCCCAGCGTGCGGCGGTCTGGCCAACGCGCCGCCAGCGCCGTCAGGAACGGCGCGCCAAGGGCGGCGCCAAAGGCGTAGGCGGCTATCGCCGTGCCGACCGCTTCGACGCGGGCATGCAGATCGTCGGCCATGGCCGACACCAGGCCGGCCACGACGAATTCGGACAGCCCGAAGGCAAAAGTGCAAAGCGAGAAAACATAGACAGCGACAGGCATGGCGAATCCAGGGCACGGGCCCGGTGATGAGCAATACCCGAAAGCTTAGGAAGGGTCGCGCGGTTCGTAAAATATCTTATTTATCGCCGAACAAGACCTAAAAAATCTTATTTGTCCATTCGGCCAGCCGGGTCGCGGCACCACGGGTTTGCGGACCCCGCCTTAGCGCGGCATGGCCTCGCGCACCGCCTCGATGAAGCGGTCGCGCACCGGCGATGCTCGCGCATGGTTCCACGCCATCAACAGGTCCAGATGCAGCAGGTCGGCCGGCGCATCGGCGACCAGCGGCTTGAACACGATGTCGCTACGGCCCGGCACCGCCAACGACGCCGGCAGCAAGGCAACGCCGAAACCGGCGGCCACCAGCGCCACCAAGGTCTGCAGCTGGCGGCCGTGCTGCCCCACGCGGGGTGCAAAGCCCGCGGTCTGGCACAACTGCACCAACTGGTCATGAAAGCCCTGCCCCAGCGCCCGCGGCGAGGCCACGAAGGCCTCGTGGGCCAGGTCCGCCAATGCCACCCGGGCCTGCCCGGACAGCGGATGGCCGGCAGGCAGCGCCACCGCAATGGGCTCGCGCAGGATCGTGTGGAAACTCAGGTCCAATGTGGTGGTGCCCGGCGTGCGCAGAAAACCGACATCGGCCGCCCCGCTTTCCAGGGCCGCCACCTGCTCGCGCGTGGACGCCTCGCGCAGCGTGAACGCCACCGCGGGCGCCGCCGTGCGGAAATCACGCAAGGCCCGCAGCAGCGCTTCGTAGGGCGTGATGTTGATGAAGGTCAGCGTCAGATGCCCGTCGATGCCTTGCGACACCCGGCGCGTGTGGGCCACGCCTTCTTCCAGCGACGCCAGCGTACGCCGCGCGGTGTCCAGGAAGGCCGTGCCGGCCGGCGTCAGCGCCACATTGCGGTTGTTGCGTTCGAACAGGGGCGCCCCGACCTCGGCTTCCAGCCGGCGTATCGCCTGGCTGAGCGGCGGCTGGGCCATGTGCAGGCGTTCCGCGGCGCGGTTGAAGTGCAGTTCCTCGGCGACCGCAATGAATTGGCGTAGCAAGCGAGTTTCGATCATTGATATGGCTGGCGTCTTATTAGCACCACGACAGTATATTTTTTATCTGCCCGCCATAAAAAAGGGGGACTTGCCGGAGACGGCCCATCAGGCAGTCTCCATCAAGCCCCCCAAAGCCGGCGCCGGTCAGGGCGCCGCCACGGATAGTGGGAAGATCAGAACGAACGCGACACCGAGAACACCGCGCCCAGGCGGCCCGACGGATGGCCGTACTTGGTCGGCAGCCAGTTGTCCTTGCTGGCGCCGACCGCGGCCAGCCCCAGCACCCAGCCCTTCAGGTCCTTGGTGACACCCAGCTTGTAGTCGACATAGCCGCTGATGGAATCGCCGTCCATGTTGACCTGGTTCTTCAGCTTCTGGTAGCCGACGTGGCCGACCAGGCCCCAGCCGTCGCCCAGGTCGAAGTTCGCGGTGCCGTCCAGGTACCAGGTGCCCTTGCTGTCCGGCGTACTGAAGAAGTCGCTGGGCGTGTAGGAGTACTTGAGGGTGTAGTTGGCATAGGTGCCGGCCAGGTACAGGTCGGTGTTGTTGTAGTTGCCGCCCTTGGGCGAGCTGGAACCCGGGTAGTAGTAGTGCAGCACGCCGGCATCCAGCGTGAAGCCCCCGCCCACGTCGCCCTTCCAGCCGCCGTAGAAGTCCATTTCCAGGTTGCCGTCGGTGAAGACGAAGTTGGACACATTGGAGTTCCAGTTGCCCAGGTAGAAGCCGGAACTGTGGGTCAGGTCGATGCCCAGTTGCGCGGCGGGACGGAAGTCCGTCTGCGAATAACCGCGGAAGCGGTAGTCGCTGGCGATCGTGGCATTGCCGCTGAGCGAAAAACCGCCGCCCAGGTCGGTGGGTTCGGCCTGCGCCGTCACAGCGAAACAAGCGGCAAGCACAGCGGGCAAGGCTAGCAACGTCTTCTTCATGGTGCGGTGTCCTGATCGGATTTAACGAGGAGGAGGACGGCCAGAGGCGCATCCATCAAACCGGTCTTGCAACGGCGGGTAACCGGGTCCCTTTCCTTCAAGCAAGGTCCGTGCCAGGTTTCAATCACGTGTCGGACGGCTGGCAGCGCGCTGAAAGCGCACGGCGCGCGCACCGGATTGGTGCACCGCGGTGCGCGCGCAGGCAGCGGCGCATCAAAATGGGGCTTGCGCGCCCCGGCGACGCCGCGCAAAAGAAAACCCCGGCGTGCGCTCGGCAGGCCGGGGGGGCTGTGGGCCGCACCCGCGTTTCGCGGGGTGGACCGGCGGGGCGCACCCGACGGCGGGGACCGCGGGTGCGTTGCTGGCGCGCGGGGCGCCGGCCGCTTAGTTGGCTGCGGGAGGCGCCGGGGGCGGCGGCACCGCGCCCGGGGGGTTGCCCGGACCCTTGCCGTGACGGCCTTCCATCTTGGCATGGCGTTCCTGCATCTTGGCCTGGCGTTCCTTGACCAGTTGGGTCACCTGGGCACGCTGGGCGTCGTTCAGGCTATCCCACACGGCCAGCCATTGGTCGCGCACCTGCTTGGCCTGCGAACCGAATTGCTCGCGGGACTTGTCGGTCTGGTCGGCCAGGGCGTGCGGATCGAGCTTGCCGGCATCCAGCTGCGCCTTGAGCAGGTCGTGGCGTTGGCCGCCCGATGCACGCATGGCGTCGCGCAGGCCGCGTTGGCCGTCCTGTGCCGTCTTGAGCAGGGCTTGCTGCTTGTCGTCCAGCTTGAGTTGGTCGACCTGTGCCTTGGACACGGGGCCCAGGCCCGGGATCCACAGGCCGTCGCGCATGCCCTTGTGGAAGCCGTCGCCGTGGCGGCCTTCGTGCATGGCGGCAGGGCCGCCATCGGCGGGCGGAGCCGCCATCACGGTGCCGGCCAGCAAGCCGCCCGAGGCGGCGACCATGGCCAGGGCAGCCAAGTTGGAGCGGATAGCGAATCGGGACATGTAGGTCTCCTGAAAGTGAAGAAAGCGAGGCCATTGTGCGATTCGCCCGGTTTCATCCAGGTTTCGCTGGCGCAAGCTATGTTTCAGTCGATTGCGTATGCCCGGACGTGCAAACGGAGCCCGCGGGCTCCGTTTGGGTGCAAGACCATTGCGTGGAAATCAGCTGGCGTCCCACGCGGCCAGGTATTCCTTCCAGTGCGGCGCATCGCTGGCCGACAGGGTGTCGCGCACCAGCGCGATTTCGGCGTCGTAGGCGGTGCGGTCAAGCTCGCCGCGCAGGAAACGAAAGCGGCAATACACCAGCCAGGTGTTGACGACGTCGGTTTCGCAATAGGCGCGCACCTCGTCGGCGCGGCCGCTGCTCCAGGCTTCCCAGACCTTGCTGCCGTCCATGCCCAGCTTGCCGGGAAAACCGCAGAGCTTGGCCAGTTCGTCGAGCGGCGCGTTGGCGCGGCCGTTGTACTTGGCCAGCACGTCCATCAGGTCCAGGTGGCGATTGTGATAGCGCGAGATATAGTTGTTGAACTTGAAATCGCGATCTTCTTCGCCCATATCCCAGTAGCGCGGCGCGGGCACGCCCTGGATCAGGCTGCGGTAGTGCAGCACCGGCAGGTCAAAGCCCGAACCGTTCCAGCTCACCAGCTTGGGCGTGTAGCGTTCGATGGTCTTGAAGAAACCCGCCAGCAACGCCGCTTCGGGGTCATCGGCCTGGCCCAGCGTCTTGACGCGAAAGCCCTGGTCGTCGCGAAACACGCAGCCCACCACCGCCACCTTGTGCAGGTGCAGCGGCAGGAAGTCGTGGCCCACGGCTTCGCGGCGGGCCGTGAGCGCGCGTTCGACGACCTCGTGGTCAGGCACGTCGGCGCCCCAGCCGTTCAGCTTGCGCAGGCCATCCGCGTCGGGAATGGTTTCAAGGTCGAAAACCAGCGTGGGCGTCATTTGGCGGGCAGGTACTGCATCGGATCCACGGGCGTGCCCTGGCGGCGGATCTCGAAATGCAGGCGCGGCGACGTGGTGTCGCTTTGGCCGATTTCGGCGATCTTGGCGCCACGCTTGACGTCCTGGCCGGTCTTCACGAGCAGCGTGCGGTTGTGCGCATACGCCGTGATGAAGCCGTTCTGGTGGTTCACGATGATGAGGTTGCCCAGGCCGCGCACGCCGTTGCCGCTGTACATGACCTTGCCATCCGCCGCAGCGGTGACCGGGTCGCCCAGCGCGCCGGCGATGTCGATGCCTTTGCTGTTGTTGTTGAAGCCCTGCATGATCTGGCCGCCGGCCGGCCAGGCCCAGTTGATGACGCTGGCATCGGCCGCGCGCGTGACCGGTTTGGTTTCCGTCGGCGTGGCTGCGGGCGTGGGCGGCGGCAACGAGGCCACGGCGGTGCCGGACGTGTCGGCCGGCTGGTCCAGCGGACGCGGCTGCGCCTTGTTGCTGGCGATGGGCGCGGGCTGCGCCGTGCCGCCCGAGCCACCGGACATCTTCAGCACCTGCCCCACCGAAATCTGGTTGGGATCGCTGAGGTTGTTCCAGCGCTTGACGCTTTCGATGTCCACGTTATTGGCGCGGGCGATCTTGTAAAGGGTGTCGCCCGGCTTGACGACATAGCTGCCGCCGGGTTGCGTCGGGGCGGACGGCTGTCCGCCAGCAAGGTCGACGACCGGGGCGCGGGTACCTTTTGATGCGCAGCCGGCCAGGATGGCCAGGCTGAGAACACCGGCCACGAAAATCGGGCGGCGCAGGCGCGTCATGGACACGCCCATGGTCAGATCGGTCAGTTGCAACTGCCCGTTGAGCATACGTTTCTCCTGTTTGCTCAAGATTGTATTCCGGCACGTAGCGGCACAAAGCGCACGGCCTCTAATTCAGTACGTTTCCAGCTGGCCGCGCCCGTGCGTTCGATGAGCACCAGGCGCTGGTTCGAGCCCCCTTCGGGAGCGATCAGGCGTCCCCCCGGCGCGAGCTGCGAGAGCAACGCTTGCGGGATGGTCAGGCCGGCGGCAGCCACAACGATAGCATCGAAAGGCGCCACGCCGGGCAGGCCCAGCATGCCATCGCCGTAGATCAGGCGGATGCGCGTGGTGAGCCGCAAGGCGCGCAGATGCTCGCGCGCCAGCTCGTAGAGTCCGCGGATGCGTTCGATGGAATGCACCTCGCGCACGAACTGCGCCAGCACCGCGGCCTGGTAGCCGCAGCCGGCGCCGACTTCCAGCACGCGGGTGGGCGTGCGGTCTTCGCAGATGGCGGCGATCATGCGCGCCACCACCCAGGGTTGTGAAATGGTTTGCGAATGGCCGATGGGCAGCGCGGCGTCTTCGTAGGCGCGGCTGGCCAGCGCTTCGTCGACGAACAAGTGGCGCGGCACCGCGGCCATCGCGTTGAGCACGCGCTCGTCGGTGGCGCCCTGGCTGCGCAGGCGCTGCACCATGGCCTGGCGCAGGCGATCGGAGTTCAGGCCCAGGTTGCCGCCCGCGGCGGGCGT
The DNA here is from genome assembly GCF_052695805.1 of Achromobacter sp. NCFB-sbj8-Ac1-l. Taxonomy (NCBI): domain Bacteria; kingdom Pseudomonadati; phylum Pseudomonadota; class Betaproteobacteria; order Burkholderiales; family Alcaligenaceae; genus Achromobacter; species Achromobacter sp. NCFB-sbj8-Ac1-l. The sequence goes on from NZ_CP199812.1 coordinate 3,327,954, forward strand.
GGGCGCCTTGGCCTGGCTTTGCAGGGTGGCGGCGGACACCCGGGTGTTGCTGTTGGCGGGCGTGACGCCCGGGCTGAGCCGGCCAGAGTCGTAGCGGACCGGGCTGGGCCGCCCGGGTACCGCCTGCGAGACGTCCGGCTGGCTTATGCGTCGGCGCATAGCGGCTCCGCCCAGGTCCGGATCTCGTCGAGCTGGCTGTGCTGGGTCAGGTCCAGCCGCAAGGGCGTGACCGACACCATGCCCTGCGCGACCGCGTGGAAGTCGGTGCCCGGCGTGGCATCGGACGCCTGTCCCACCGGACCGATCCAGTAGACCGGATCGCCATACGGCGTGGTGGTGCGCACCACCGGCTGCGACGGATGGCGCTTGCCCAGGCGGGTGACCTGGAAGCCATGCATGTCGTCAAAGCGGCGGCTGGGGATGTTGACGTTCAGCAGCACCGGGGCGGCCAGCGGCTGGGCCAGCTGGCGTTCGACCACCAGGCGCGCGGCGCGGGCGGCCGATTCGATGTGTTCCCAGCCTTTTTCGGCCAGCGAGAAGGCAATGGACGGGATGCCGAACAGGTAGCCTTCGCTGGCGGCGGCCACGGTGCCCGAATAGAGCGTGTCGTCGCCCATGTTCGCGCCGTTGTTGATGCCGGACACGACCAGGTCGGGGCGCGTATCCATCAGGCCGGTCAAGGCCACGTGGACGCAATCGGACGGGGTGCCGTTGACGGCGATGAAGCCGTTGGAGGCCGTGCGCACCGACAGCGGGCGGTTCAGCGTCAGGGAGTTGGACGCGCCGCTGTGGTTGGTCTCGGGCGCGACGACGGTGAGCTCGCCCAGGCCCTGCAGCGCTGCTACCAGCGCTTCGAGGCCAGGGGCCGAATAACCATCATCGTTCGAAACCAGAATTCGCATTGTGCATCCGAAAGAAAATAAAACGCGGGTGGACCGGCTGGATTGTACCGTCCGCAGGCGTCGGCCGGATGGCCTCGCGCCAATCTGTCCCGCATTGCCCAATCGATAACCCGAATCCGGCCCAGCCGGCCGGCGAGGTAGAATCCGCAGCCATCAAGATCCACAACAACACAACGACAACGGACGCTCACTCCCTATGGCGATCACCGAACCCTCCCTGGCGTTCACCGCGGCGCTCATCCTGCTGGCCTACCTGATCGGCTCCGTGCCGTTCGCCGTGGTGGTCAGCAAACTCATGGGACTGCAGGACCCCCGCAGCTACGGTTCGAAGAACCCGGGCGCCACCAATGTGCTGCGCACCGGCAACAAGACCGCCGCCGCGCTGACGCTGCTGGGCGACGCCGCCAAGGGCTGGTTCGCCGTATGGCTGGCCGAGAAGCTGGCCCCCGGCATCGCGCCGTGGCCGCTGGCCGCCGTCGTCGTGGCGGCCTTCCTGGGCCATCTGTACCCGGTTTTCCTGGGATTCAAGGGCGGCAAGGGCGTGGCCACCGCCCTGGGCGTGCTGGTCGCGATCCAGCCCTGGCTGGCGGTTGCCACCGCCGCGACCTGGCTGATCATCGCGATCTTTTTCCGCTATTCGTCCCTGGCGTCGCTGGTGGCGGCCTTTTTTGCCCCGGTCTATTACGTGTTCGGGTCGGGCATGGCCTGGTATGCCCAGCCGGCCCTGGGCGTCGCGCTGGCGGTCATCGGCGTGCTGTTGTTCTACCGCCACCGCGCCAATATCACGCGCCTGGTGCAAGGCACGGAAAGCCGCATCGGCGGCGGCAAGAAGCAGTAATCCCTGGCAGCCGGCGCCGCCGGCTGCATCCCGCCCGCGCCGGGCACCGGGCGTGCCTGGCCGTCCTCCCCCTCTTCCCGCACCCGCTTCAGGCGATATCGGCCAGGTCCCAGCGTGGCCGGATGGTGAAGCTGTGCGCATCGGCGTCCAGCGTGACCAGCCCCGCCTTGACCCGCTCGGCCGCCGCAAAGGCGATCATGGCGCCGTTGTCCGTACACAACGCCAGCGGCGGGAAATAGGCCTGCGCCTTCAGGGGCTTGAGCGCCGCGGCCAGCTTGGCGCGCAGCAGCTGATTGGCCCCCACCCCGCCGGCCACCACCAGCCGGCGCAAGCCGGTCTGCTTCAAGGCGCGGATGGACTTGGCCGCCAGCACTTCCACGATCGCGGCCTGGGTGGCCGCCGCCAGGTCGGCGCGGGTCTGGTCATCAAGCGTGCCGGTCTGCTGCTCGGCCGCCTTGACGCGGGTCAGCACCGCGGTCTTCAAGCCGCTGAAACTGAAATCCAGGTCGCCGCTGTGCAGCATGGGCCGGGGCAGATCGAACCGGCTGGCGTTGCCGCGATCCGCCAGGCGGGCCAGCGCGGGGCCGCCGGGGTAGCCCAGGCCCATCAGCTTGGCCGACTTGTCGAAGGCCTCGCCCGCGGCGTCGTCCAGGGTTTCGCCCAGCAATTCGTAGCGCCCCACACCGTCGACCCGCATCAACTGCGTATGGCCGCCCGACACCAGCAACGCCACGAACGGGAATTCGGGACGAGGATCGGCCAGCATCGGCGACAGCAGGTGGCCTTCGAGGTGATGGATGGGAATGGCGGGCAGGTGGCGCGACCAGGCGAACGACTGCGCCACGCTCGCGCCCACCAGCAGCGCCCCGGCCAGGCCCGGACCTGCCGTGTAGGCCACCGCGTCGATGTCGGACATGGCCAGGCCGGCCTCTTCCAATACCTGGCGGGTCAGCGGCACCACGCGCCGGATGTGGTCGCGCGAAGCGAGTTCAGGCACCACGCCCCCGTATTCCTGGTGCATGGCGATCTGGGTGTGCAGGGCATGCGCGAGCAGGCCGCGTTCCGTACAGACGGCTGCGACGCCCGTTTCATCGCAGGAGCTTTCAAAGCCGAGAATAATCATGGCGGCAGAGTTTACAACTGATGCGAAAATACGCCCGTTTACAAATAGTCGAGGGCGCCGACGCCCTCACCTGACAACCTGAGCCTGCAAGCACCCTGGGGATAAGAATGCTGGAGAAGCTATTCAAGCTGCGTGAACACGGCACGACCGCAAGAACCGAAATCGTGGCCGGCCTGACGACATTCCTGACCATGTCGTACATCATCTTCGTGAACCCGGACATCCTGTCGTCCACCGGCATGGACCGCAGCGCCGTGTTCGTCGCCACCTGCCTGGCGGCCGCGCTGGGCTCGCTGGTGATGGCACTGATCGCCAACTGGCCCATCGGCATGGCCCCCGGCATGGGCCTGAATGCGTTCTTCGCCTTCACCGTGGTCAAGACCATGGGCTACACCTGGGAGCAGGCGCTGGGCGCGGTGTTCATCTCGGGCGTGATTTTCCTGATCCTGACCATCTCCGGCATCCGGGTCTGGCTGGTCAAGGGCATCCCGCATTCGCTGCGCAGCGCCATCGCCGCCGGCATCGGGCTGTTCCTGGCCATTATCGCGCTGTCCAGCGCCGGCATCGTGGTGGCGCACCCCGCCACCAAGGTCACCCTGGGCGACCTGACCGCGCCGGGGCCGCTGTTCGCCATCCTGGGCTTTTTCATCATCGCCTCGCTGGACGCGCTGCGCGTGCGCGGCGCGATCCTGATCGGCATCCTGGTGGTCACCGTGCTGTCCATGGGGCTGGGCTACAACGAATTCAAGGGCGTGTTCGCCGCGCCGCCCAGCCTGGCGCCGACGCTGTTCAAGATGGACATCCTGGGCGCCCTGCACACCGGCTTCGTGCACGTCATCCTGGTGTTCGTGCTGGTCGAGGTGTTCGACGCCACCGGCACGCTGGTCGGCGTGGCCAAGCGTGCGGGACTGATGCCCGAAGGCCGCCCCAACCGCCTGGGCCGCGCCCTGTTCGCCGACAGTACCGCCATCGTGGCCGGCTCGATGCTGGGGACCAGCAGCACCACCGCCTATGTCGAAAGCGCCTCGGGCGTGCAGGCCGGTGGCCGCACCGGCCTGACGGCACTGGTCGTGGCCCTGCTGTTCCTGGCCGCGTTGTTCATTTCGCCGCTGGCCGGCGCCGTGCCCGCCTACGCCACCGCGCCCGCCCTGCTCTACGTGGCCGGCCTGATGATGCGCGAACTGATCGACATCGACTGGAACGACGTCTGCGAAGCCACCCCGGCCGCGCTGACCGCCCTGGTCATGCCCTTCACGTATTCCATCGCCAACGGCATTGCCTTCGGTTTCATCAGCTACGTGGTGCTCAAGACCGCCACGGGCCGTGTGCGCGACGTGCATCCAGCGACCTGGCTGGTGGCGATCCTGTTCGTGATCCGCTACGCGTTCTTCCCGGAATAAGCCCCTGCTGCGGGCGCCGGCCCGCTTGCAACCCGCCGCCGCAGGCCCCACGGGCCGCGGCGGTTTTTCTTTGGGGATGCCGTCAGGCCACGACGGCCTGCCACAGCGCCCCGGCCAGGTACATGCCCACCCCGAATACGGCATGCGTGGCCACGCTGCGCAGGCAATTCTTCAGCGGTGTCGGCGTGCGCGATGCCGCAAATCCCGCCCCCATCGCTGGCTGCATCACGAACAGCGGCACCACCACGGTGGCGACCCCCACGGCCAGCGCCGGCAGCAAACGGGGATGATGCAGCCAGGCCACGCCATAGATGGCGACCAGCAGCCCCGCGAACGCCAGGCCCACGGCGTAGTGAATCGCCCAGCCCAGCGCCGCCTCGCCGCGTATCGGCGCCGACCGCCCGATACCCGCGTGGGCAAAGCGGCCCCGACCCAGGTGGCCGGCCCAGCGGCCCACCAGGGCGTAATTCAGCGTCGGCACGCCCAGGCGCTTCAAGATCCACGACCACACATCCATGACGGCCGTCGCGCCGACCCCCACCCACACCACGCCCGCCACTTCGTTCATGCCCAGTCCTTTGCGATTGATGAATACTGCGATGGCAGGCATGATAGAAGTTGAAGTCAACTTCAAGTCAATGGGTAAGGCATGGACATTTCCGAAGTCGCCCGGCGCACGGGCATGGCGGCCTCTACGCTGCGGTTTTATGAGAAACAAGGCCTGATCTCGGCGACCAGCCCGGCCGGCCAGCGGCGGCGCTTTGCGCCGGACGTGCTGGACCAATTGGCGCTGATCGCCCTGGGCCAGGCCGGCGGCCTTTCGCTGGATGAAATCCGCGCCATGCTGCCCGTTGATGGCGCGGTGCAGGTCGACCGGCAGGTGCTGCTGGCCAAGGCCGACGACATCGATGCGACCATCAAGCGCCTGCGTGCCATGAGCCAGGGGCTGCGCCATGCCGCCCAATGCCCGGCCCCCCACCACGCGCAATGCCCGACCTTCCAGCGCTTGCTGAAGGCCGCCGCGGCGGGTCGGCTAAAGCGCAGCCCTGCCCAGGTTCGCGAACCGCGACACAACGCCGCCGTCCGCTGAGGCCCCATCGACGCATCACCCGGCCCGCTGCTGGCGCCGGGCGACTACGCGTCGGCCGCCGTCCACACCGCCAGCTCATAGCCATCCGGATCGGTGAAATGAAAGCGCCGCCCGCCAGGAAAGCCGAAAGCGTCGCGGCTGATGCGCCCGCCCGCGGCCTGCACGCGTTGCTGCGCGTCGGCCAGGTCGTCGGCGTACAGGATCACCAGCGGGCCACCCGGCCGCACCGGTTCGCCGGTGGTGAAGCCGCCGGTCAGCCGGCCGTCGGTGAATTCGGTGTAGGTGGGACCGTAGTCAGTGAAGGTCCAGCCGAACGCGGCGCCGTAGAACGCCTTGCTGCGCGCGATATCGGCCACATTGAATTCGATGTTGTCGATCTGGTGGTTCTTGCCTCTGGCGCCCATGGGGATCTCCTGCGAAATGGAAAACGACCCCGGATGATCGCCGAAACCAGACCGCGCGTCTTGAACAAAACGGCCAAGGCCGCGCCAGCGCGCAGCCACGCCACAGGACGGCACCGATCCGCCTTACCCCACCGCCTGCGCCCGCAGTTGCGACGGCGTCATGCCGCAAAGCGCCTTCACCTCGCGGCTCAGGTGCGCCTGGTCCGCATACTGGGCCTGGGCCGCCAGGCCCGCCAGGCTCGCCTGGGGCGCTTGTCGCAGCAGGCCGACGAAACGCTGCAGCCGCAGGATGCGTTCAAGCATCTTGGGCCCATACCCGAAGTGATCCAGGCAGAGACGGCGCAGGCTGCGTGCGCTCAGGTCCAGGGCCTGGCCCGTACGAAGCCCCGCAAGATCGGCGGCCGCCAGGCTGCTGAACAGATGCGCGGCGCGCCGCGATGACGCCGCCGGCGCCAGCGCGTCGGACTCGTGCACCGCCTGCCGCGCCAAGCTGTCCTGCAGCACGCGTATCTGGGCGTCGGGCGTGGCGCAATTGCGCAGGCGCTGGGCGATGTGGCCCGCCCGGCGGTCGCCCCAGAGGTCGTCCAGGCCCACGCGGCGCCCGACCAGCTCGGACAAGGGCACCCCCAACCAATTGCGCGCCGCCCCTGGCTGGAACCGCAGACCCAGCACGCGGGCGCCAGGCGCCAGTTGCGGGCGTGCGGCGACGACATCGGGGCCCACCACGCACAGACGCCCGCCCACCCACAGAATGTCCACACAGCCGTCGGGCAGGACGGCCACGTCGCCGCTTTGCCCGGGCGCCAGTTCGCTCGACCACGCGCACAGGAAATGGGCGCGCAGCGGCGCAAGCGGCGCGGTTTCGCGATAGGCCCCGGTCATGCCGGCGACGGCGGGCACCTCGTCGGGGCGGAAAGAATCGGAACGCGAACGGCAGGTCATGGTACGTGCGGGAGGGTCGACATGACCACTATACCGGTGCGGCTGGCCTGCATCGTCAACCCGGCGGGCAATGGCCGCCATTGACGTGCGCTATCAACCCGACGGCCCTCATGGTTGCTGGCGGACACGGTTGAATTCGCCGATACACTCCCCATGTATATAGGACTATGGAGTCAATCTTGCGCCGCTACCCGATGGTTTCTTCCTGTTCCGCCTTCTGCGCCGAGCGTCGCGCATGAGCACCCTGGCCCGTATTCCCTTTTCGGTGCTGGACCTGGCCCCGATCGTGCAAGGCCGCGATGCCGCCGATGCCTTCCGCAACAGCGTCGCGGTGGCGCAGCACGTCGAACGCCTGGGCTACAAGCGCTTCTGGCTGGCCGAGCACCACAACATCAACGGCGTGGCCAGCAGCGCCACGGCGGTGCTGATCGGCCATATCGCCTCGCACACGAATACCCTGCGCGTGGGCTCGGGCGGCGTGATGCTGCCCAACCATGCGCCGCTGATCATCGCCGAACAGTTCGGCACGCTCGAAACCCTGTACCCCGGCCGCATCGACCTGGGCCTGGGCCGTGCGCCCGGCAGCGACGGTGCCACGCAGCATGCGCTGCGCCGCGGTCCGCGCAGCGGCCTGGAATTTCCGGCGCTGGTCGAAGAGTTGCGCGGGTTCCTGGCGGCATCGCGGCCCGGCCAGCCGGTGCGCGCCATACCCGGCGAAGGCCTGGACATTCCCATCTGGCTGCTGGGTTCCAGCGACTTCAGCGCCCGGCTGGCGGCCGAACTGGGCCTGCCGTTCTCGTTTGCCGGCCACTTTTCGCCGGAAGGCATGGCCGCCATGCGGCTGTACCGCCACCTGTTCAAGCCGTCGGAAACGCTGGCCCGCCCCTACGCCATGATCGGCGTGCCGGTGGTGGCTGCCGAGACCGACGAAGCCGCCCGGCGCCAGGCCACCACGCAGCAGCTCAAGTTCCTGTCGCTGGTGCGCGGCAACCGCCTGCAATTGCAGCCGCCGGTGGACAGCATGGAAGGTCTGTGGAACGAATGGGAGCGCGAGGCGGTCAATCAACGTCTGGGCGCGGCCATCGTGGGCGGCCCCGAAACCGTCAGGCGCCGGCTCGAAGCCCTGGTCGCGGAAACCGAGGCCGATGAAGTCATGATCGTGTCCGACTTCTACGACATAGCCGACCGCCTGCGCTCGTTCGAGATCGTCGCGTCGATCAAAGCCTGACGCCAACCATTGCGACGCAAGCGGTCCCCGCTCTACTATGGGCTTGCGGGTACCGGCAAGACCGCGTCGCCGAATCAGCTCCGGGGCAGGCAACCCCCGGATCTCTGACACCGACTTTTTTGCGCCGCGCCAGCGGCAAGGATTCCAAAATGAGTATTGTTGAACTCACCAAAGACAGCTTCCAGGAAGCCATTACGCCGGACGGCACCCTGATCGTGGACTTCTGGGCGCCCTGGTGCGGCCCGTGCCGCGGCTTCGCGCCCGTCTTCGAGCAAGCCGCCACCGAGCATCCGGACGTGACGTTCGCCAAAGTGAACACCGACGTCGAACAGGAACTGGCCGGCGCGCTGGGTATCCGCTCGATCCCGACGCTGATGGTCTTCCGTGAAAAAGTCCTGCTGTTCTCGCAGCCGGGCGCCTTGTCGGGCGGACAGCTCAACGAGCTGCTGGCCAAGATCAAGGAAGTGGACATGGAAAAGGTCCACCAGGAAATCGCGGCGGCCCAAGACAGCCAGGACGCGTAAAGCACAAGGGCCCGCCAGGGCCCTTGTTGCATCGTGCCCAGCCGCTTTCAGCCCAACGCTTCCCAGGCCGCGCGGCCGCGCGTGATATTGGCGGCCGTGCTCTCCAGTTCGGCCACTGCCACGCGCGGTACCGTGAAATGCAGCGTCACGCCGTCCTGGGTGAAGTCTTCCTGCTGGATCGACGCCCCGGCCTGCGTCAGCCGCGACTTCAACAGCGGCAATTCGGCAAAGCCGCAATGGCATGAGATGGTGGCCAAGTCCACCACTTCGGTGCGCGGACCGTTGCGCAGGCAATTGGCAGCGCAGCCGCCATAGGCACGCACCAGCCCGCCCGCCCCCAGCTTGACGCCGCCGAACCAGCGCACCACCAGCACCGCCACGCGGTCCATGTCCTGCCCTTCGATGGCTTGCAGGATCGGCCGGCCCGCGGTGCCGCCCGGCTCGCCATCATCATTGAAGCGGTATTCCTGCCCGATGCGGTAGGCCCAGCAGTTGTGGGTGGCCTCGGGGTCGCTGTGCGCCGCGAAAAAGCGCATGGCCTCGTCCACGCTGGCAACCGGTGCGGCGTGGGCGGCAAAGCGGCTTTTCTTGATGTCTTCCTGGTGGGAACAGGCGGCGGTCAGCGTGTACGTCATAGCCCGGCATTGTAAGTGCTGGCGCAGGCCGGCCTGGTCCGCCTGCCCGCACCAGGCCGGTGTCAGCCGTGGCAGTCGGCCACTTCCTGGTCCAGGTAGACGTCGAACGCCACGTCACGCGCCCACTTGGCGGGCAGCGTCTTCCAGGCGCCGGCGCGCGACCACTCACGCATGCGTTCGCCCAGCCAGGCCTGCGCCGCGGTATCGGCGGCAGGCAGCAGCCAGACGCGCTCGTGGCGTGCGCCATCGGCGGCCAGCGTGGCCGAGAATTTCTTCCATTCGGGAAAGCGCATCAGCGGTTCCCACACGGCATCGTCAACCAGGCCGATGTCGCAGCTGCCCTCGCGCACGGCCACCAGCGCATCGGAGGGCACGCGATAGGTGCGCACCACCGCGCCCCAGCCTTGCGCCAGGGCCTGCGCGCCGACGGCCGCCTCGGCCATGCAGACGCTGCGCCCGCGCGCATCCGACGGCTGGCGCATCGCGGTGTCGCTGCGGATGACGGCCTTGGGACGGGCGGCATAGCCCGTGGGCAATGCCGCCACGCCTGCCGGCAACGGCGTGGCCGCGGGCTGGCTGCGGTCGGCCAGCACCACGTCGACCTCGCCCGCCGCCATGAGGCGCGCGGCATCGGCTGGCGCCACCTGGCGCAGGCTGAACGGCACGCCCAGGTCCTGCGCCAGTTTTTCCGCCATGGCGATGTCCAGTCCTTCGGGCGTGCGTATCTTGGCGCCGGCCACGGGCGCGGGCGCCAGGTAAGGCACGCCCACGACCAGTTCGCCACGCTGGCGCGCCGCGGTCAGGCCATCGGCCGGCGTCGTGCCGGCGGCGGCGGTGACGCACGCCGCCAGGCCAACAGCCAGCCATGCCAGGGGAAAGCGGCGCGTCATCCCTGCCCTCACACGTATTGGTAGCGCAGCAGCCGGTGCTTCAGGCGCTCGAGCACGAACTGATCGATCACCGCGGCCAGCACGGCAATGACCAGGATGTTGGTCATCACGCCGGTCATGTCGGCGATCTCGCCCGAATACGCCAGCGATCGTCCCAGCCCCTTGCCGAAACCGATCAGCATTTCGGCCGAGATCAACGCCCGCCAGGCATTGCCGAACGCCAGTTGCGCGCCGGTGATCAGTTCGGGCATCACGGCCGGCAGGTAGACCCGCTTGACCAGGCCCCACGGCGTCGCGCCCATGACACGGGCGGCCGACACATGCACGCGCTGCACCGATTCGGTGGCGTTCATGACGCTGAGCGCCGCCGGAAAGAACGCCGACAGCGCCACCACCACGATGATGGGCGTGTTGCCAAAGCCCATCACGATCAGGAACAGCGGCACCCACGCGATCGACGGAATCGATTGCAGGATGACGATGGCGCTGCGCAGCACTTCGCGAAAGAAGAACAGCACCGCGGCCACCAGGCCAAAGCCGATGCCCGCAGCCAGCGCCAGGCCGTAGCCGGCGCCCAGCCGGCCCAGCGTGCCCATCAGGCTTTGATGGAACGAGGACTTGCCCAGGTCTTCGAGCAGCCGCTGCACCACGGCGGGCACGCCCGGCATCAGGAAATCAGGCAGGGCGAACGCGGCCAACTGCCACAGCGCCAGGATGAAGACAACGCCCAGCACGCCCGCCAGATGCTTGCGGGCGCCGGTGACTCGGGTGGATGCGCTCAAAGCTTGCGAGCCTCTTGCCAGGACAGGTCGACGATGCTGGACACGTCATACGGCTTGCCGTCACGCGTCTTGAGCGAACCCTGGGCTTGCAGGATATCGGCGATTTCCTGCATGCGGCGCGTGTCCTTGTCGGTCAGCTTGGGGGTGAACACCTGGGTGCTGATGGCCTCGGCAATGACGGTCTCGCGCGGCAGTTCGCCGCGATGCAGCGTCTTGAGCGTGGGCTCGGCAATGAAGTAGGACGCGATCAGCCTGGAGGCCTGCGCGGGTTCCTTCTGCAGCAGCGTGATGGCCTGGTTCTGCGCGTCCAGCGCCTTCCAGACGTCATCCTTGCGCTTGGCCAGCGTTTCACCCGAGGTGATCACCACCATGCACGGGAACGGCCAGGCCTGGCCCACTTCGTAGATCTGCTTGACCGGCGCCACCAGCTGGGCAATGCGGTCGTAGGGTTCGAACAGGAAGGCGGCATCGACACGCTTGCCGACCAGCGACTGCACCGCCACCGCGGGGCTCACGCCCATCACGTTGACGTCGTCGGCGCCCAGGTTGCCCTGCTTGAGCACCACGCCCTTGAGCACCACGTCGGCCGTGCTGCCTTCGGCCTGCGAGGCCAGCGTCTTGCCCTTCAGGCCGGCAATGTCCTTGATGCCCGAATCGTCGCGCACGATCAGCGAGTGGTAGCCCTGCTGCGCGCCACCCACCACCTTCAGGTCCGCGCCCTTGGATGCCCACGCCACCGCGTTGGTGAAGCCCAGCACGCCGATATCGAGCTGGCCGCCGACGATGGCCTTGATGAGGTCGGTGCCCGACTTGAATTCGATCAGTTCGGAATCCAGGCCGGCCTTCTTGTAGTAGCCGCCCTCTTGCGCCACGATGGCCTGCGCATCGTCCATCACGCGCAGATAGCCGACGCGGAATTTCTCGGCGGCCATGGCGGGGGCCGCGGCCAACAAGGCCGCGGCGAGCGGCAGGGACAGCCATTGCTTGAATTTCATGGGAAATACTCCAGGGAATCAGGGATGGCCGGCGCCATCAGGCGCCGTCCGCAAAACCGGAAAATCGAAAGGAATCAGGCCGCCAGCGCCAAGTCAGCGGGTGCCACCGAGCCGTCGACCGCAATGCCCAGCAACCGCAGGATCTCGCGCTTTTCAATGGCCAGGTCCGACAGGTCGTGGGTCTTCGTGCGGTGGGCAAGGTTGAATTCGCGCAGCACCCGGGCCGGACGCGGGCTGAACACCACGATGCGATCGGCCAGGAACAGGGCTTCGTCGACGTCGTGGGTCACCAGCAGCACGGTCGGCTTTTCCTGGGCGATCAGCTGGCGCAGCACGTCTTGCAAGGCCAGCCGCGTCAGCGCGTCCAGCGCGCCGAAGGGCTCGTCCATCAACATGGTCTGCGGCTGGGCGATGAAGGCGCGCGCCAGGGCTGCGCGCTGACGCATGCCGCCGGACACCTGGTGCGGGTAATAGTGTTCGAAGCCGGACAGGCTGACGCGCGCCAGCCACTCGCGGGCGGCTTCGCGGGCGCGTTTCTTGGGCGTGTTCTGGAATTCCAGGGCCAGCGCCACGTTGTCTTGCAGCGTCAGCCAGGGATACAGCGCGTGCTCCTGGAACACGAGCGTGCGGCTGGGATGCGGGCCGGTCACGGGCTGGCCATCGGCCAGCACCTGCCCTTGCGTGGGCTTTTCCAGGCCGGCGGCCAGGTGCAGCAAGGTGGACTTGCCGCAGCCCGACGGGCCGACCAGCGCGACCAGCTCGCCGGTCTTGAATTCGCTGGAAAAGCCATCCACGACCGGCAGGTCGCCGAACTGCTTGTGGACGTGATCAAAGGTCAGGTTCATGGAACGAATCGTGCGCGCGTGGGGAACGGGCCTAATCTAACAATTCGTTATATGAACTCCAACGATCAATATTGAATGTCTTTAAGACTTTCAGTTATATGAATAAGGGTAAGCAACCCACACTAGGCGGTCGCCTGCGCCCGGCTGGCATGGCGTTGCAGGCCATAGGCGATCACGAAGCCCAGCAGTACCGCCACCGCGGCGGCCAGGAAGATCGCCGGATAGCCGAAACCGCCAGAGATATAACCGGCCACCGGCCCGGTGGCACCCAGCGCCAGGTCCAGGAAGGCGGAATACGCGCCCAGCGCCGCGCCGCGGCTGCCGGCAGGCACCCGCGCCACCGCCTCCACGCCGATGGCCGGGAACACCAGCGCAAATCCGCAGCCGGTCAGGGCGGCCCCCACCAGGGCCGCGGTGGGATTGGGCGCCAGCCACAGCAGCGCCAGCCCGGCCGCCTCGACCAGGAAAGACACCTGCGCGACCCGAAAGCCGCCGAACCGCGTGATGGTGCCCGCAAACAGCAGGCGCACCCCGATGAACGCGCAACCGAACGCACTGAGGGCATGGGCCGCGCCTTCCCAGGAGAAACTGGCGTAATACAGCGCCACGAAGGCCGCCAGCGTGCCGAAACCCACCGACCCCAGGCCCAGCGCCATGCCGTGCGGAAACACCCGCAGCACCACGCTCTTGAACGCCATGCGGTGGCCGCCGACGATGGCCACCGGTGCCCGCGCCACCGCCAGCCCCAGGCCGGCCAGGCCCAACAGCAGCACGGCCCCGCCCAGGGCGCCCATGCTCCATTCGGTTTCCAGGTACACGCCCAACGGCGCCCCCAGCGCCAGCCCGCCGTAGGTGCAGATGCCGTTCCAGGAGATCACCCGCGCCGTGTGCAGCGGACCGACCCGGGCGATGGCCCAGGTGGCCGACCCGGTGCCTACCCAGCTTTCACCAAAGCCCAGGGCCAGGCGGCTGACGATGATGGCGGACAGGCTGAGCCAGGCGCTGCGCTCGAAGGCATACGCCAAGAGCAGGAACACGCCACTGGCCGCGCAGGCGGCCATGCCGATGACCACGGTCTGCTTGGGCCCCACCGTATCGGCCATGCGGCCGGCGTGCGAGCGGCTGAGCAACGTTGCCACGTACTGCACGCTGATGGCCAGCCCCGCCAGCACCGAGCCGTAGCCCAGTTGCCCATGCACGTAGCCGGGCAGCACGGCCAGCGGCAGGCCGATGGCGAGATAGCAGATGAAGGTGAAAAAGGCGATCGCGACGATGCGCGCGGTCAATGCGAACGTCCCGATCGGCGCGCCGTCGGGCGTGGTGTGGGGTGTGGGAGACATGGCTACCGGAGAGGAGCCTGGCGCGACAGAGATGCCAGGGTTTACCCGAATGATAGCCCAGCAGGATTGCGGCAGGCTGAACGAGGTTCAACCTGCCGCCAGGCAAATCCAGGAATGCGTCTGAAAAGCGGGTCTGAAAAGCGGGCCGGATGCTGCCCGCCCCGTTTCAGGCGCTGGCCATCAGGCCTCGATGCCGCGCGAGGACAGGTAGTCTTCGTAGCCGCCGCGGTAATCGACGATCTCGCCCGTGGGCAGGATTTCGATCACGCGGGTGGCCAGGCCCGACACGAATTCGCGGTCGTGCGAGACGAACACCAGCGTGCCTTCGTACTTTTCCAGCGCGAACTGCAACGACTCGATCGATTCCATGTCCAGGTGGTTGGTCGGTTCGTCGAGCAGCATGACGTTGTGCCGGCCCAGCATCAGGCGGCCGAAGGTCATGCGGTTCTTTTCGCCGCCCGACAGCACCTTGGGCGCCTTGGGCAGGTCATCGGCCGAGAACAGCAGGCGGCCCAGCACCGAACGGATCGACTGGTCGTCGTCGCCCGGCTGGCGGTGGTCGCCCATCCAGTCCAGCAGGTTGATGTCGGTTTGCAGGAACTGGTCGGAGACGTCCTGGGCCATGTAGCCCAGGTCGGCGTTATCGGACCATTTCACGGTGCCCGAATCCGGCGCCAGTTCGGTGGCCAACAGGCGCAGCAAGGTGGTCTTGCCCACGCCGTTGGCGCCGATGATGGCGATCTTCTCGCCGGCATCGACCATGGCCGAGAAGTTGCGGATGACGGGCGCGTCGTAGGCCTTGGTCAGGTTCTCGACCGTGACGGCCAGGCGGTGCATGACCTTGTTCTGCTCGAAGCGGATGTACGGGTTCTGGCGCGACGACGGCTTGACCACGACCTGCTCGGCCTTGATGCGGTCGATCTGCTTCAGGCGCGAGGTGGCCTGGCGCGACTTGGACTTGTTGGCGGCGAAGCGGCGCACGAAGTCCTGCAGTTCGGCCACGCGTTCCTTGGCCTTGGCGTTGTTGGACACCAGGCGCTCGCGGGCCTGGGTCGAGGCCAGCATGTAGTCGTCGTAGTTGCCCGGATAAATGCGGATTTCGCCGTAGTCCAGGTCAGCCATGTGGGTGCAGACCTGGTTCAGGAAGTGACGATCGTGGCTGATGATGATCATCGTGCTCTGGTAGCTGTTGAGCACGTTTTCCAGCCAGCGGATCGTGTTGATGTCCAGGTTGTTGGTCGGTTCGTCCAGCAGCAGCACGTCGGGATTCGAGAACAGCGCCTGCGCCAGCAGCACGCGCAGCTTCCAGCCCGGCGCCACTTCGCGCATCGGCAGGTTGTGCTGGTCGACGGCGATTTCCAGGCCCAGCAGCAGCTCGCCGGCGCGGGCTTCGGCGGTGTAGCCGTCGTATTCGGCGAACTTGGCCTCGAGGTCGGCCGCGCGCATGTAGTCGTCTTCCGTGGCTTCCGGGTTCGCGTAGATGGCGTCACGCTCGGACATCGCGGCCCACATCTCGGTGTGGCCCATCATGACCACGTCCAGCACGCGCAGGTCTTCGAAGGCGAACTGGTCCTGGCGCAGCTTGCCCAGGCGCACGCCGGGTTCCAGCGACACATTGCCGGCCGACGACTCCAGGTCGCCGCCGATGATCTTCATGAACGTGGACTTGCCGGACCCGTTGGCCCCGATCAGCCCGTAGCGGTTGCCTTCCCCGAACTTGACGCTGACGTTCTCGAAAAGGGGCTTGGGACCGAACTGGATGGTGAGATTGGCGGTGGATATCACGGTGGTTTTGGCTGCGGGAGGAAGTGAGTTGCGAAGGTCGACGGCGTCCGGGGACGCATCCGGCGACAGCGCCCAAGGACGCATTCGGCGAAACCCGATAGTGTACCAAGCCCGGTCGACACGGGTGGCGGCGCTCCCTGCGCAACAAAGCGCATTGGGTCTATTCCCGTACCATTTGTTGTCTTAACGTAAACATTTGTATTAAATGGGGTACTATTGCAACAACACATCGCGTGCCCCGCCTGGCGGGCCACGCAGGCTGATCCCACCCACCCCGCCCCGTGACCGAACCCCACTCGTCCGCCGGAAACGTCAGGTTCTATTTCCGGTCACTCGTCATCGCCGCGCTCGTCGCGATCGTCATGCTGTGGGCCACGCCGCGACTGGCCCCCAGTTCCGACCTGCTGACCTACGCCGTGGCGCGCCTGCAGGCACGGCTGGTTGGGGGCTACTACAGCCCCGCACACCGCAATGACACCACCGTCGTGCTGATCGACGACGATTCGCTGGACCCGCAAAAAGGTGCCTGGCCCGTTCCGTACCGCACGCATGCACGCTGGCTGCGCAATATCGGCCTGATCCACAAGCCACGCGCCCTCTTCCTGGACATCACTTTCGACCGCGAACGCGACGACCCGACGTTGCCCGAGCTGATGTCGGCCCTGTGCGAGCTGCGCGACGCAGGCGTGCCGGTGTTCCTGGCCGCCCTGCCCGGCGCCGATGGTGCGCTGCGGGTGCGGTCGGGGCTGGCCAATCCGGTCGGGCAAGCGCCCTGTTTCACCCTGGTGGACGTGCGTTATGCACCCAGCAAGGTCGACCGGCTGGTCTGGAGCTACCCGCTCTGGTCCGACCCCGACACGCGCAGCGCTGCCTTGGCCATCGCGCAGGACGCGGCCGGCATCTCCCTGCCTCGGACCCGCGACGCCATGGCGCTGACCTGGGGCGTGAACAACCTGGATCAGCGTCGCTTGACGCCCGACTGCCGCCTGGCCCGTGGCGGCATCGGCGAAATGCTGCCCACCTATCTGCGCAAGCTGCTGGGCCAGGCCGATGCGGACATGCCGGTCTGCCCCTACACCCGCACGCTGGCCTTGTCCGAACTGCGCGCTGCCGACGCCGACGAGGCCCGACTGGACGACCTGCTCAAGGGTCGCTACGTCATGATCGGCGGCGCGCTGAGCGGCTTCAACGACACGGTGCTATCGCCCGTGCATGACGTCGTTCCCGGCGTATTCATGCACGCGATGGCACTGGACAACCTGCTCACCTACCAGGACCGCTACAAGCGCGCGGTGGAATGGGATATCTGGCCGAACGTCCTGTGGCTGCTGGGCATTCCGGTCGTCATGGCCGCGCATTTGCTGCATTGGCTGTCGCAATGGCTGGCCCGGCGCCTGCGCGAACGCAGCCCGTACGCCAGAAAGTGGCTGGTGCCGCCGACGCAATGGAACTTCGACACGACAGGCAATGATGGCGCCGCTGCCATACCGCCGCTGCCGGCCCCGCTCGCCGCGTTGGGCGCGGCGCCAACCCTGTCGGCGCGCAGCCGGCTGCTGGCCCGCGTGACCGCGGATCGGGCGTCACGGCGCTGGCTCGCGCGCAAAGCCGGCGCCAAGGTCGTTATCGTGCTCGCCCTGGCGCTACGCAAGATCGGCACGATCCTGCTGTCTTCGCTGGCCGTCATGCTCATCGTATTGACCGCCCAGTCCTACGTGGATGTCGGCACCCTGCCCATCGTCGACCTGGCGATCCTGGCGCTGGCCGCGCACTGGCTGGGCTGGACCAACAAGATCACCGAATTTCTTATCGGCAAACCCGGGGACCGGGCCGTTCCGCCCCCGCCCGCCGCCCAGCAGGAACCTTCCGCCAAACTTCACCAGGAGTAGCCCCGCATGACCCAGCTTTCCTCCCTGATCGCCGCAGCCGCAGCGGCGCTGGCCGTCTACGGCGCGCCGGTCTTTGCCGCCGACCAGATCGTCAGCGCCAGCATCAAGCCCCTGCCGCTCTACGCACAGCCCGGCGGCACGACACCGACGGCCAAGTCCGATGGCCAGGGCATGCCCTGGCCTGTGCTGGAAAGCCGCGAGGAGTTCTACCGCGTGAACGTCGAAGGTGGCGAATACTGGGTGGACAGCATGCAGGTGCGCGTGTCGCGCAATTCGGCGGCCCAATGCGGGCCGGTAATCAAGCGCGTGCCCGGTCCTACGGGATCCACAGCCGGCGCCGGCGAAAACGCCTGCCGCTGACATGCCGATGCCTATCCATTACGTCACACGGTTCGCCCCGCTGGCCATGGCCCTGGCATTGAGCGGGTGCGCCAACCTGCCCGGCGGGAGCACGTTTTCGGTCAAGACCGGCGAACTGCCTCCCCCGCCTGCCGCACGACAATGGCCCGATGCCGAGCGCGACGCGCGCAACCAGCGCGCCGAGCACATGGGCCTGGTTGCCATGCCGGAAATGCAGGCCTACCTGAATGGCCTGCTGAGCCGCATCAAGGAAGCCGCGGGCGTGCCCGACTGGCCGGGGCGCGTGTACATCACGGCCTCGCCTGCCCTCGAGGCCCGCAGTACCGGTGCGGGCAACGTCTACCTGTCGATCGGCTGGCTGCAGTCCGCCGAATCCGAAGACGAGATCGTCGCGATCCTGTCGCACGAATTCGGGCACGTCTATCTGGACTATCACCAGCTGGAATCCGCCAACGCCACCACCGACCAGGTGGCCACACTGGCCGCGGTAGGGGTCGCCCTGGCGCAAAAGGCCGGCAGCGCAACCGGCTGGAGCCCGGTGGACAGCGTGATCGCCTCGTACACGCTGGGCAAGGACGTGCTGATACCCGCCTGGAGCCGCCAGCAGGAAGAAAACGCCGACCGCTTCGGCGCCACCGTCAGCCTGCGGCTGGGTTACTCGTACACGCAAGGCTTCAAGGCTTTCCTGGAACGGCAGGCCACCTGGGAGGCCGACAACGCCAAACTGCAGGAAGCCTCACGCAAGCGTATGGTCGAACAGGTGAAACAGGCGGCCGCACAGGACACCCGCAAGCAAGCCGCGGCCAAGGGCGCCAACGTTGCGCCGCTGACAGAAATGCAGGCCTCGTTGAGCGCCGGCATGGCCGGGGCGGGCGAAGACTTGCGCAATGGCCTGGACGACTTCTGGAAGAAGCTTACGGTCAGCCACCCCAGCACCGAGGCCCGGCTGACCTCGCTGACGGCTCAGGTGACGCCGCTGACGGCCGGCAAGCCGCGGCCCTCGGCCACGATCGCGCCCTGGGACAAAGCCCGTGCGCAACGCCGCAGCGCCGCCACGCTGAAGAATTACCAGACCGTCAATGCGGCCCAGCAAGCCCTGCAAGCGCAAGACTTCGCCCAGGCCCGCAAACTTGCTGCGCAGGGCGCCTCCGGCCCCACCGCCCAGCACGCCCTGCCCTTGTTGACGCTGAGCCTGGCGCAAGGCGAATCCGGCAAACCGGTCGCGCGCGCCGGTGCATTGCTGGACCGCAACCTGCAGTCCGAAGGCGACCGCGCCTGGCAGGTCTACGTCCTGCGTGCCAATACGCTGCTGGGCGCAGGCCAGCGCGGCCCCGCCACGACGGTCATGAATCAGGGCTTTGACTACTTCAAGGACGCGGCGCTGGCATGGCCGGACGCCATCCGCTTCTATGGCCAGGCCGATAGCTGGGATCGCGCACGCAAGCTGGCGCAGGAATGCGGCTCGCGCTTTCCCACCCATGCCACTGCGTGCAGCAAGGCGGCGCAGAGTCCCGCCGAGCAAGCCGAGGCCAAGCGCCGCGGCGAACAGAAGGCGCAGTCGCTGGCCGACAGGCTGTTCAAGAAATGATGAGAGAGGCCGGGCATGACGCCCGGCCGACATCAGTGGTGGTGCTCGTCCAGCACCAGGTGGGCCAGGCCGTCCTCGGTCGCGATGCCGACCTTCTGGCCGATCGGCAGGGTCGCCTTGGTGGCCACGTGGCCATACGGCAGGCCGGTGATCACCGGCACCTTGACCGTCTTGCGCAGCCACGCCACCACTTCGTGCAGGTCGTAGCCCTTGTCGTGCGGCGCCAGCTTGTAATCCGAGAAGCGGCCCAGCACGATGGCCTTCTGCTTGCCCAGGATGCCCGCCTGCCACAGCTGGATCAGCATGCGTTCTATGCGGTACGGGTGTTCGGCCACGTCTTCCAGGAACAGGATGCCGCCGCGGATCTTGGGCATGTAGGGCGTCCCGATCAAGGACGCCAGCATGGCCAGGTTGCCGCCCCACAGGATGCCGCGGCAATCGACCGGGTCGGCGTCCTGGGTTTCGAAGCTGAGGATTTCCAGTTCGCCGCGCATGATTTCGCCGAACAGCGCTTCGGTCAGGTCGTCGACCTTCTTGCCGCCGAAGTCGTAGATCGCCGTGGCGCCGGTGTAGCTGACCGCGCCGGTCTGCGCCAGCAGCGCCAGGTTGAAGGCGGTGAAGTCGCTCATGCCGACAAAGCGCTTGCCGCTGTCGGCCATGGCCTTCCAGTCGATCTCGTGCAGCAGCCGGCCCATGCCATAGCCGCCGCGGGTCACCATGACGATAGGCAGCTTCTGCTTGGTGGCGCGCGTCAGGCTGGCCAGGCGCTGGGCGTCGGTGCCGGCAAAGCGCTGGTGTTCGGCCAGCGCGGTGCGATCCAGCGCGGTCTTGAAGCCCTGCCGCGCGAGGCGCTCGCGCGCCAGCTCGACGGTCTGCGGATCGCGCACGGCCGAGGACGGCGAGATCAGGTAGATGCCGCGGGCGTCGGGCACGTTGTGGCGGTGATCATGGCTGTGGTCGTGGCCGCAGGCCTCGCCGCACTCATGGTCGTGATCGTGGGTGTTGCTCATGCAATGGATTCCTTGGCGCGGCGTTCGCGGAAGAACCGGCGCAGCAGGTCGCCGCAGGGTTCGGCCAGCACGCCGCCGGTGACTGAAGTGTGATGGTTGAGTTTGGGCACCGAGCCCACGTCCAGCACGCTGCCGCAGGCGCCCGTCTTGGGGTCGTAGGCGCCGAACACCACCCGCGCCAGCCGGGCGTGCAGCATGGCACCGATGCACATGACGCAGGGTTCCAGCGTGACGTACACGGTGATGCCGGGCAGGCGGTAGTTTTCGAGGGCGCGCGCGGCGCTGCGCAAGGCAACGATTTCGGCATGCGCGGTGGGATCGTGGTCGATGATGGTGCGGTTGTAGCCCTGCCCCAGGATGTCGCCCTGGGCGGATACCACCAGCGCACCCACCGGCACTTCGCCGATGTCGTAGGCCGCCTGCGCCTGTTCCAGCGCCAGCGTCATGTAGCGGGCGTCCTGCGCGGTCCAGGGCGGCTCGGCCGCCATGGCAAGCGGATCAACCACGGTACACCCGCGACTTCAGTGCGATGCGGCCAGCCAGGCTGGTGACCGCTTCTTCGAGCCATTGATAGAGTTCGGCGTTTTCGTCGTAGCGCGCCTGGTTCAGGTTCGACACCCGCCCTTCTTCGATGAAGCCCCAGGCGCGGCTGCGCTTGTCGCGGTGTTTCGGGTCCCACACACCAAAGGCGAAACCGCCGGCGCGGCGGATCAGCGAGAAACACGGAATGTCGGTGTAGCCGTCGCCCACGAACACCATCTGGTCGAACGGCACGCGCAGGCGGTCTTCGGGCACCTTGCGGTTGACCTCGAACGGCTTGTTGCGAAAATCGCGGCCGATGATGCCCTTTTGAATGTGGAACAGGTAGCGCGTCTTGTCGGTGAAGCTGACGATGCGGCGCGGAAACGTGATGCCGCCGTCGTCGCCGTAGACGAATTCCGAGGCCCAGATTTCGGTGAATTCGTGCGCAATGGGCGTGGACCGCACCACGTCGCCGATGCCGCTGGAAATCAGATAGAACTCAAGCTGCACCTGCGGCTGCTCGGCCCGCACGGCCGCGCGCAGGCGCTGGAACAGCGTGGTGACGCCGTCGTGCAGTTCGAGCCGGGCGCCCCATTCCTGCAGGCGTTGCTGCGTGATCAGGCCGTGCTTGCCCTCGCGGGACAGCTGGATCATCTGGTAGAGGTAGGCGGGAACGGGGTCCCAGTCCTGCCTGGACAGCAGCGGATCCACCTGGTCTTTCCAGAAGGACGCCGTGTCCACGCCGATGCTGTCCAGGAAACCGGACGTGCTGTCCGAGGCCAGCGTGTCGTCGAAGTCGAAAATCAGGGCGATGACGTCTGACATGGATATGCGTAATTAAGGGCGACAGCCGCCATTTTGCCTGAATGTGGCGGCTGTCGCCCTCAAGGGCATGCCATGAGACCGGGACGAGCCGGTCAGGCGGTCTTGATCAGCGCATCGGCGCGGGCGGCGGCGGGGCCATGCCCGGGGCGGGCGCCATGCCGGGCGCCGGCGCCATGCCCGGGGCCGGCGGGGCCGGCGGCACGGTGTTGGCCGGCACCTGGATCACGGTTTCACGCAGTACGCCGCCGCCCTGCACGCTGCCGCGCACCTGGGTGGGTTGCGTCATGCTGGTGATGCAGTCCTGGCGGGAATCGGCCGGCAGGCGGTTGCAGCGGTCGATCATGTTTTGCTGGTGCTGCTCGGTGGTGCCGTCGCTGAGCTGCTTGCGGTTGGCTTCCTGGCGCGCGGCGCCGGCTTCGCGCAGGCAGGCCGCGCGATCCTGGCCGGTGCTGCCGTTCTTGCAAGCCGCCACATCCTGTTCGTATTGCGCCTGAATGCCGGCGCGGCCGATCCGGTCGGCGGCCTGGGCGGCTCCGGCGGCCAGCATCAGGCCGGCCGCGCACAGGGATGCCGCAAGGCGTTTGGTTTGCATGGGACGTACATTCATGGTCAGCTCCTTAAAGAGATTGAACCCGAACGGTGCGGCCCCGAAAGACCCGACACCGTTTGCTTGATACAACTGCCCCACGATGCCTCAAAGGGGACATGTCAGGCAAGCCATAAACGTAAGCCTAAGTATCAGATGGTGCGATGCAAAATCAGCGCGCGTCCAGATCGGCATCCGCGCGGGTCAGGCGATTACGGTACGTGGCGGCACGCATCAGCAGCATCGCTGTCACCGGCGAAGACACCACCAGCAGCAGCGTGATGATCACTTCATGAAACACCGGCCGCCCGGCCAGCGACGAAAACACCAGGATGGATGCGGCCAATACGCAGCCGCAGCCCATGGTGTTGCCCAGCGTGGGCGCGTGGATGCGCGCGTAGAACGAGCGAAACCGCAGCAGGCCGGCCGAGCCGGTCAGCGCCAGCAGGCCACCCAGCACCAGCAAGAGGCTGGCCGGAATGCTGGCCCACAGGGGAATGGGAGTATTGATCATGGCTCGATCACCTCGCCACGCAGCAGGAAACGGGCCATGGCGGTGGACCCCACGAAACCAAACAGCGCGATCAAGAGCGCGATGTCGAAGTACACCGACGTGCCCGAGCGGATGCCGAACACCAGCATGGTCAGCATGCCGTTGATATACAGCGTGTCCAGCGCCAGCACGCGGTCTTGCGCGGTGGGGCCGCGCAACAGGCGGATGGCGGCAAACACCATGCCCAGCGCGAAGCACACCAGTGCAAAGGACGCCGCCAGGTACAGGACGTTGTTCATCAGTATGGCGTTCATTCGAAGATCTCCATCAAGGGGCGCTCGTAGCGGTCTTGCACCAGGCGGATCCACTCGTCTTCGTTCTGCAGGTCCAGCACGTGCAGCTTCAGACGATAGTCGTCGGTCAGGTCGACCCAGACGGTGCCCGGCGTGTAGGTGACGATGCAGGCCAGCATGGCCAGGCCGTGGGGCTCGCGCATGGTCAGCGGAATCATGATGAAGCCGGGCGAAAAATCATTGCGCCGCGGGTTCAGGATCAGCTTGGCCACTGCGATGTTGGACTTGATGATGTCCAGCGTGACGTGCAGGAACAGCGGAATCACCTTCCACAGGCGCCGCGGCTTGGCACGCAAGGGACGCAGGCGCGAGGCGGCCCAGGTGAACCACAGCGCCAGCGCGATGCCCAGGGCGATCTGGCCGGCCGACAGGCTTTCGTTCAGCACCAGCCACAGGACGAACAGGAACACGGGCAGGAAAAGGAAGTAAAGGCGGCGCATCAGCTTCCTCCCGGGGTGGCGCGCACCGTCTGTGCGGACATGACGGCTTCGATGTAGCGCGTGGGCTGATCCAGCGAGCGGGCGGCGTCGTCCAGGTACGCCGACACCGGGCCCGCCCCTGCGGCCAAGCCCACGCACAGCAACAGCAGAATCGCAACCGGCCCCGCTTCGATCACGCGCAGGCGCGGCGTGCTGCGGTCGTCGCTGGCCCAGAACACGCGGATGCCGGTACGGCCCAGGCCGATCAGCCCGGCCAGGCCGGACACCAGCACGGCGGCCACCAGGATCCAGGCGTCCATGGGCGGCGCCGATTCATTGGCGGCCGACACTGCGGCGGACAGCAGCGAGAACTTGGCCACGAAGCCCGATAACGGCGGCAGGCCGGTCACGAGCAAGGCGCAGCAGATGAAGGCCAGGCCCAGGAACGCCATCGCGGCCGGAATGGCCACCCCGACGACGTCGTCGGACCGATTGACCGATGTCGGGTCGTCCAGGTCGAAGGCGTCGAGCGTGACCGCCAGCACGTTGGCGCCGAAGCTGCGCGTGCGTTCGATCAGTTCGGCCAAGAGGAAGAACGCGCCCGTGGTCAGCACCGAGCTGATCAGGTAGAACAGCGCCGGCCCCGTCAGCGTCACGCCGGGCATGCCCAGCGCGGTGAGCAGCGTGCCGGCCGAGACGATGACGCAATACCCCACCATCTTTTCCAGCTGCTGGGTGGCGAGCAGGCCCAGGCCGCCGAACAGCAGCGTGGCCAGGCCGGCGGCGAACATCCAGTCCAGGCTGAAGGCGGCCGGCGCGCCGGTGGGCAGCAGCAGCGAGCCGATGCGCAGCAGCGCGTAGATGCCGACCTTGGTCATGATCGAGAACATGGCGGCGATCGGCGCGCTGGCCGAACCGTAGCCCTTGACCAGCCAGAAGTTCAGCGGCCATGCCCCGGCCTTGACCAGGAAGGCCACGCCCAGGATGGCCGCGCCGGCCTCGAACAGCATGCGGTCCGAACCGGTGAGGTTGCCCGCCCGCAGCGCCAGGTCGGCCATGTTGAGCGTGCCGGTGACGCCGTAGATCAGCGCGATGCTGATCAGCAGCAGGAACGAGGCGACCAGGTTGACGGCGATGTACTGCAGGCCGGCGCTGACGCGCGCCACGCCCGAGCCATGCAGCAACAGGCCGTAGGACGCCGCCAGCAGGACCTCGAAGAACACGAACAGATTGAACAGGTCGCCGGTGAGGAAAGCGCCGTTCAGGCCCATCAAGAGGAACTGGAACAGCGAATGGAAATGCACGCCCGCGCGGTCCCAGCGGGCCAGCGAATAGGTCAGCGTGGCCAGCCCCAGCACCGCGGTCAGCGTCAGCATGACGGCGGCCAGGCGGTCGACCACCAGCACGATGCCGAACGGCGCGGGCCAGTCGCCCACCAGGTAGACGCCGACGCCATCGGGCCAGACGCCCGGCACCGCGCCGCCGGCCACGGCCAGCAGCGCGATGGCCCAGGCCAGTTGAGCCAGCGTCGAAACCGTGGCGATGGCGCCGCGCGTGTAGCGGCTGGTGTCGGCCAGCAGCAGCATCACGGCGCCGGCCAGCAGCGGCGTGATGATGGGCAATACAGGAAGATGTTGAAGCCAGAAACTCAAGATTGGGACTCCCGTCCATCGACGTGGTCGGTGCCCGTCAAGCCGCGCGAGGCCAGCAGCACCACCAGGAACAGCGCGGTGGTGGCAAAGCCGATGACGATAGCCGTCAGCACCAGCGCCTGCGGCAGCGGATCGGCGTGCCAGGAAGGATCATTGGCCATGGCCGGATCCACCACCGGCGGGCGGCCAGACTTGAGGCGGCCCATGCCGAAAATGAACAGGTTGACCGCATAGGAGACCAGCGACAGGCCCATGATGAACTGGAACGTCCGTGGCCGCAGCAGCAGCCAGACGCCCGAGCCCGCCAAGACGCCGATCGCGACGGCGTAAATCAATTCCATCAGGCTTCCCCCGTTTGTGCGGCGGCTGCCTGGCTTTCGGCGGCCGCCTTGCGTTGCGCGCGCAGCGATTGGTGAGCCAGCGCCACCAGCACCAGCACGGTGGACCCGACCACCAGCATGTAGACGCCCAGGTCGAAGAGCAGCACGCTGGACAGGTGCACGTGGCCCACCAGCGGCAAAGCGACATCCCAGGCCAGCGCGGCCAGGAACGGTTTGTAGGCCAGCCAGGCCGTGACCGCGGCGGTGCCGGCGAACAGCAGGCCGATGCCGATCCAGTTCTGCGGATTCAGGCGGCTGCGCGATTCGACCCAGTACACCCCGCCCACCATGTATTGCAGGATCACGGCGGTGGCGAAGATCAGGCCGCCGACGAAACCGCCGCCCGGCTGGTTGTGGCCGCGCAGCAGGAAATACACCGAGATCAGTGCGGCCGTGGGCAGCAGCAGGCGTACCAGCACGGTCGGCACCATCATCGAGCCCTTGGGCACGACGCTCTTGATGTCGGGCGCGGCGGGCACGGGGCCGTCCTGGTCGATCTGCTGGCGTGGCAGGTCGGCGCTTTCGGCGGCGGGCCGGAAACGACGCAGCAAAGCGTAGACCGTCAGGGCCACGATGCCCAGCACCGTGATTTCGCCAAACGTATCGAAGCCGCGGAAGTCGACCAGGATCACGTTGACCACGTTGGTGCCACCGCCGTCGGGCAGCGCCCGGTCAACGAAATAGGACGAAATGGTGTCGCCCTGCGGACGCACCAGCACCGCGTAGGCCAGCGCGGCCATGCCGGTGCCGGCGGCCGTGGCCATCAGCAGGTCGCGCAGCCGGCGGCCGCGGGCACGCACCGTGGCGCCCAGGCCTTCATCTTCGTCCTGCTCGATCCGGCGCGGCAGCCAGCGCAGGCCCAGCAGCAACAGCACCAGCGTCACGACTTCCACCGACAGCTGCGTCAGCGCCAGGTCGGGCGCCGAGAACCAGACGAAGGTCAGGCAGGTGACCAGGCCCGCGCCGCCGGCCAGCGCCAGCGACGCCAGGCGGTGGTACTTGGCCTGGTAGGCGGCGGCCACGGCGCAGACGCAGCCAACCAGCCACAACAAGGCAAAAGCCGGGTCGACGGCGGCCATGCTGCCGGTGCCTTCCAGCCAGCCCCCTGCCCGCAGCGGCAGCCAGGCCACGAACAGCGTACCCAGCACGATCAGCAGCATCTGCACCTGCAGGCGCGAAGACGCCAGCCAACGCAGCAGCCAGGCGGCTGCGACGCTGGAACCGTCCAGCAGCGTCTCGAACGAACGGCGGCCATCGAGCCGGTAGATGAACGGCACGCGGCCCGGATTGGCGCGCTGGTGCGCGCGCAGCGCCAGGTACAGCACCACGCCCGCGGTCATGGCCACGAAGCTCATCACCAGCGGCAGGTTCACGCCATGCCAGACGGACAGGCTGTATTCAGGCATGTCCTTGCCCAGGATGCTCTGCGCGGCCGTGGCCAGGAACGGCCCCAGCGTCACGGCGGGCAGCACGCCGACCAGCAGGCAGATCAGCACCAGCAGCGCGCTGGGAAACAGCATCCAGCGTGGCGGCTCGTGCGGCGCGCGCGGCAGGTCGGTGGCCGGCGGGCCGAAGAACACTTGCAGGATGAAGCGCAGCGAATACGCCACGCTGAAGGCCCCCGCCACCGTGGCCGCCAGCGGCAGCCCCATGCGGGTAACCCAGTCGCCACTGACGAAGGTGGTCTCGGCAAAGAACATTTCCTTGGAAATGAAGCCGTTGAGCAGCGGCACCCCGGCCATGGACGCGGCCGCCACCATCGCCAACGTGGCCGTGATGGGCATGGCCTTGTACAGGCCGGACAGGCGGGTCAGGTCGCGGGTGCCGGTTTCGTGGTCGACGATGCCGGCCGCCATGAACAGCGACGCCTTGAAGGTGGCGTGGTTGACCATGTGGAACACCGCCGCCACCAGCGCCAGCGAGCTGTTCAGGCCCAGCAGCAGCGTGATCAGGCCCAGGTGGCTGATGGTGGAATACGCCAGCACCCCTTTCATGTCTTGCTGGAAGATCGCGGCATAGCCGCCCAGCACCAGCGTGATGAGCCCCGCGCCGCCGATGATCCAGAACCATTCATCGGTGCCCGCCAACACCGGCCAGAAGCGCGCCAGCAGGAACACCCCCGCCTTCACCATGGTGGCCGAGTGCAGGTAGGCCGACACCGGCGTGGGCGCGGCCATGGCGTTGGGCAGCCAGAAATGGAACGGGAACTGCGCGCTCTTGGTCAGCGCGCCCAGCGCCACCAGCACCAGCACGGCGGGATACCAGGGATCGGCGCGCACCAGGTCGCCCGAGGCCAGGACGCGGTCCATGTCGTAGCTGCCGACGATATGGCCCAGGATCAGCACGCCGGCCAGCAGACAGAGGCCGCCGGCGCCGGTGACCGTCAGCGCCATGCGCGCGCCGCGGCGGGCGTCCAGCCGATGATGCCAATAGGCGATCAGCATGAACGAGGCCAGGCTGGTCATTTCCCAGAACATGACCAGCTGGATCAGGTTGCCCGACAGCACCACGCCCAGCATGGCGGCCATGAAGGCCTGGAAAAACGAGAAAAAGCGCGGCACCGGATCGTCCGGCGACATGTAGTAGCGGGCATACAGCACCACCAGCGCGCCCATGCCGGAGACGATCAGGGCGAACAGCCAGGCATAGCCGTCCATGCGCAGCGAGAATTGCAGCCCCAGCGCGGGCGCCCAGGGCATGTCCACGCGGATGACGCCGCCCTGGGCGACCTGGGGATACAAGCTGGCGACCAGAACCGCGCACGTCAGGGCGATGATGCCCGCCAACCAGGCCTCGGCATTGCGGGCGTTGGAAGGCAGCAGCGCGGCGCACAGGCTGCCGGCGAACGGCAGAGCGAGGATCAGTATCAGCGACATGGCGTTCCGAGAATGTCCGGGCCCCCTCCCGCCAGTGCAAGCAGCGAGAGACGAAACAGACCGGGGATTGAAAAACGGACGGAACCCTGGCCCGGTGCGTCGCTGCACTACACGTTGCCCCGTGGGGACATCAACCAACGCCCATTGAACGGCGCAGACAGAAACAAACGCAATAGTTTTCTTGCAAGACCGGCCAAGAATCTCATCCGAAAAATATCAGATTCTTGTAAGTTATGCAGAGATTTATGCACGTACCGGGCTAAAGACAGCACGATCGCTGCGCAATGATTGCGCATGAGGCCTGCCCCCGAGCGCGTTCAAGTTCTTGTCAGCATACGATTTTTCCGGGTTCAGCCCCTATTTTCCGTTGCCTTGCAAGCCGGGACAAATACCCCCACGGCGGGCGGGGGAATCCCGATTGACCCCTTGGCGGGAACTGTGTGCAATGGCGCCCACGGAGCGTCGATCTGGCCGGCATCGGAACCAGGCGCGTTCCACCGACGCCGGCCATCGAAGCCGGCCGGGTCGGATTTCAAAAAATATGGAGAAGACTCTTGACCGTGCTGTCCCAAGCCAAGGCCGTCCTGGCCGCCGCCATCGCAGGCGTCTGCTTTAGTTCCGCCGTCCAGGCCGCCGATGCCTACCCCAACCGGCCCATCCGCCTGATCGTGCCGTTCGCGGCCGGCGGCACCACCGACATCGTTGCCCGCGTCGTGGCCGAAGGCCTGGGCCGCGAACTCGGCCAGGCCGTGGTGGTGGAAAACCGGGGCGGCGGCGGCGGCTCGATCGGCGCCGACGCCCTCGCCCGCTCCACGCCCGACGGTTACACCCTGGGCGTGGCCACCGTCAGCACCATGGCCACCAACCCGGCCACCAACCCCAAGAACCCCTACAACCCGCTCAAGGACTTTGCGCCCATCACCAATATGGTGAACGTGCCCAACGTGCTGACGGTGAACCCGGCCGTGCCGGCCAAGTCGCTGGCCGAGTTCATTGCCCTGCTCAAGGCCAACCCGGGTAAATACAGCTATGCCTCGTCCGGCGCCGGCGGCATCGGCCACCTTGACGGCGAACTGTTCAAGTCCCTGACCCAGACCGACATGGTGCACGTGCCCTACCGCGGCTCGGGCCCGGCCCTGAACGACGTGATCGCCGGCCAGGTCAATGCCCAGTTCGACAACCTGCCGTCGTCCATGCCCCATATCCAGGCCGGCAAGCTGCGCGCCCTGGCCGTGGCCGCGCCCAAGCGCCTGCCCACCCTGCCCGACGTGCCCACCTTCAAGGAAGGCGGCCTGCCGGAAATGGACAACATGGCCTGGTACGGCCTGGTCGCCCCCGCCGGCACGCCCCAGGCCGTGATCGACCGCATCCACGACGCCACCGTCAAGGCGCTGAAGGACCCGAAGATCATCCAGCGCCTGGCCGATGGCGGCTCGCTGGTGGACGGCAACACGCCTGCGGAATACGCGGCGCAGATCAAGCGTGAATTGGAGCTGCGTCAGCGGATTGCCAAGGAACGTAACATCCAGTCGACGAATTAAGCGAATGGCAGAGGGGGAGCGGCCCCCTCTGCTACCATTCGCCCCGTGCGAACTGAATTCTCTCTTCTCTCATCCGCTGCCTGCGCCCTCTGCGCCCTGCGCTCGACCCTGTTGAGCTCGCAGGAAGTCGCCGCGCGTTCCGCCTACGCGCGCTCCAAGCCCGGCTGATCTGCCGGCTTCGCCCTTCCCTTTCTCTCTAAGCCACCGGCCTGCCGCCGGCCCTGGGTACGCCTGACCGCCTGACGGTTCTCGCGCCTTGGCCGAATGCCGTCCGGCACGACCGCCCTGCCATTCGGCCGGGCGCCTGGCCACGTTTCCAATCTGCCTGCCGGTTTCGTCCGGCGGCGGCGTCACGCCTTGATCGCCATTTAGCGCCATGCAACTCACCAAGAAATTCGTCAAAGCCAAGAACCCCTGCGCCGGGGGCTACAAATGGTTCCTGCGGGACCACAACGGACAGGGGGACTACCAGGCCGTCCTGGATGCCCTGGTGGCCGACGGGCGCGTGGGCGACGCCTGCTGGCTGCTGGATCAGTTTGGTCCCACCGACGCGGTGCTCAAGCTGGACACGCTGGACGCCAACGCCATCGTCTTTGCCGGCACGCTGGAAGTGCGCATGGGCATCACGGTGGACAGCGTGGTGCGCGCCGGGCGCAGCATCGTCACCGGCGGCGGCATCCGCGCCGGGGAATCGATCGTGGCGGGCGAGAACATCGTGGCCGGCGGCAACATCGCCAGCGCGGGCGATCTGCGCGCGGGCGGCGATGTGTCGGCCGAATGGGGCATCGAGGTCGCGACGGCGCTGGATTGCCGCGGCAACCTGCGCGCCAAGTGGGACATCTGCGCCGGGCAGGACCTGGCCGTGACCGGCCACCTGCGGGCCGGCCAGGACATCCAGGTGCAAGGCGCCCTGAAATGCGGCCAGGGCATCAAGGCCGGCGGCGAAGTGCAGGCGGGCAAGGACATCGACGCGGCCAGCGGCATCCAGGCCGGCGCCACCATTCGCTGCGGCGGCCACCTGGCCACGGGCTGGGGTTTGATCGCGGGCGAGGATATCTGCGCGGAAGGCTCGATCCGCGCGGGCGAAGGCGTGTGCGCCGAGGGCCGGATCGAGGCCGGGGCCGGCCATGGCGTGTATGCCGGGCTGAACGTGCGGCTCGATGCATGGTCCGTGTGCGCGCGGGTTCAAGCCTGCGAGCGGCCTGCCCAGCTGGTCAGCGGCCACTGGGCCGGCCAGGAACAGGCCGAACACGCGTAACGCGCCCGCTTGCGCGCGGCGCCGAATCCGGTCGGGTCCGGCGCCACCAGGTAAGACCAAACGCGGCGCGATGTCGTCCGACGACACCGCGCCGCACGCTGCCTCAGCCCGCAGGCCGGGCAGCCGCCGGCGTGCGCAGCACCAGCATCAATCCCAGCAGGATCGCCGCCATGCCCGCCAGGCTCAACGCGGACAGGCGATTGCCCAGCACCAGGTAGTCCAACGCCGCCGTGCCCGCCGGCACCAGGTAGAACAGGCTGGTGACGTTGACGAGGTTGCCCGCCTGGATCATGCGGTAGAACAGCAGCGTGGCGCCCACCGAGATCACCAGGCCCATCCACAGCAGCGGCACGATGAAGCCGATGTTCCATTCCACGCGGATCGGCTGGAACGGCACGAACACCAGGCACAGCGCCAGGCTGACGGCGTACTGCAGCGGCATGACGTCCATCGGCGCCTGGCGCACGCGCTTTTGCAGGATCGCGCCCGCCGTCATGCTGGCCAGCGCGGCAAACGCGAACACCATGCCGGCCACGGAAAAGCGCGCCATGCCGATGCTCTGGTACACCACCATCACCAGGCCGCACAGCGCCAGGAACAAGCCTGCCAGCCGCGCGGGCGGATAGCGCCGTTCCATCAGCGCCAGGGTCAGGATGGGCTGTGCGCCCAGCAGCGTGGCCAACACGCCCGGCGTGATGCCGTGGTCCAGCGCCAGCAGATAGCAGATGGAGTAGCTGCCGATCAACAAGAGGCCCGTCAGCGCGACGATGCCGCGCGTGCCCGGCGCGGGCAGCAAGGGCCCGCGCCGCAGCCCCACCAGCACGCACAGCACGGCCAGGGCCAGGATGAAGCGCGCCAGCAGGAAGCCGAAGGCCGAGGCATGCGCCAGGCCCCATTTGGCGAAGATCGCGCCGCCGCTCCACAGCAGCACGAACAAGGGGGTGGACCCATAGGCGGTCCACGTATTGCGATTGAAAGACATGAAAGTTTCTACCTGTCAGGAAGGGAACAGGCTCCCGCGGCCGGCAGGCGCTTCAGGACGCACAAGTCAGGACCCACAAGTCCGGACGGCACGAGTCAAGAAGCACAGGCGGGCCAGGCACCGTCAGGCGCGCGGCGGACGCACAGGCGTCGGCGCATCAGCGCGGATGAAACGGGCAACGAGGCGGGAGCGGAAAGTCTGCGGGGGTCAGCCGACGACGGGCGTGACCGGAGCAACGGGCGGATAAGCGCCCGATACACCCGATATATCCGCGACGACGGCGCGCGGCGGCGCCACCGGCGGCGATGCCACGGGCCGGACAAAGACCGGCCGGACAGCCCTGGGCGGCGACTGCGGCGGCGAAACGACCGTGCAGACGACAGGAGAAAAGACAGGAGGCGATGCCGCATGCCGACGGCGAGCCCGCGCGCCGGCGCCCGCTGCACGGGCAGCGAAAGCGGAATCGGCGAAAGGCGTGACGTCGGGCATGGGGATCGATGGACGTTCGAGAATGAACCTGCACAGGCTACCGGCGCGGCCGGCTGTCGTCAAGCCGGGCCGGCGTTGGCGGCGGACGCATCGACGAGCGGGAAGGCCCCTGCGTTCGGTGCATCGACGAACGGAAACGCGCGCGTAACGTCGACATGCCGGTACGGCAGCTTGCGCAGGTCCGCCACGCCATGGTCAGGCGTGTCGACGATGAGGATGTCGTGCGCCAGGGGTTCGTAGAACGCGCGGAAATGCGTCTTGGAGCGCAGCACGATGATGTCGAAATCCTCGGGCCGCAGGCCGAACTGCGTGAAGGCGTCACCGTCGACCGCGAAGGCGAAATGGCTGACCACGCTGACCGAGATGCCGTTTACGTCCAGCAAGGCGCTTGCGCCCAGGTCCACCGGCATGCCGCGCATGTAGGCGCCCGACACCCGGTATTGCTTGGACCCGGCCCACAGCACACGGGCGTCGACCTCGAGCTTGGGGCCGGCCTTGTCCGAGCTGTGCGCGCCCAGCCGCAGCCGGATGCGCTGGCCCGCGCCTGCCCGGACCGCCTGCTGCGCCGCGGCCGGGTCCCAGATGAAGGGCACGGCCGCGCGCGTCACGCCACGCTGCAACAGCGCGGCCAGCAGGTAGGTCGAATCGTTCATGCGGTCGGCGTGCTCGAGCAGCACGCAGGGCCGGCCGGCGGCCGGTTCGCGGCGTAACTGTGCCAGCACCTGCTCTACCGCTGCGTCGATCTCGTACACGGGCAACGGGCGGTACAGGGCATGGCGTTGCGCATGGACCAGCCCGGACAGCGCATCGGCCGCGGCCTGGGCGCCCGCACGGTCGGCGTCGCGCACGCACAGCACCGAAAAGCCCGTGTTGTGGGCATCGGCGTAGGAAAAGCCCGCCATGACGGAAGTATCGCTGTAGCCCGGGCACGCCGCGTCCCGCCGCATGCCCGCGTCGATGATGCTGGCAAGCGGCTGCAAGGCAGTGGCGCTGAAGATGCTGGGCACCAGCACGCCGGGCTTGGCAATGGCCCACACCGGCGCGATCTCGCCGCGCAGCGTGCGCACCAGGCAATCGGCCGCGCGTGCACCGGTGTCGCCAGTATCGGTGTGGGGCGAGCGGCGGTAGGCGAACGGCGCGGTGACGCCTTCGAGGGTGTCGGCGTCCAGGTTGCCGTGATAGTCGAACGCCACCATCAGCGGCTTGTCCGGCCCCAGGGCCTGGCGCACAAGCCGCAGGAAATGGCGTTCGGGGTCGGGATACGACGGCGCCCAGCAGGCGCCATGCAGGAACAGCAGCACGCCGTCCAACGTGTCGGCGTGCTGTCGCACGCCCTGCGCGATTTCGTCGGCGTAGCAGGCCACGGCCTCGTCCGATGCCGGCCCCACCGCGCCCAGCGCGGTGTGCACCAGCGGCACCATGTCGATGCCCTGCGCTTCACAGACCTGGATGAAACCGCCGACGACCGTGTTGGTACCGCGCAGCTCGGCCAGGATGCGTTCGCCACGCAGCGCGACGGCGTCGAAATCGGCCTTGGTGGCTTCGATCGGCAGGAAGCTGACCGATTCGATATGGAACCCTGCGATGGCAACGCGCCAGGGCTTGCTCATGGTGTGTATCCTTTGCCGCAGCAGATAGAAACAAATGAATCCCTGTTCATTCATGAGAAACATTTGTTTCAATGCACCTTAACAAAGGCATCGGGCCCGTGCAATCCCGGGTTTGCACGGGCAGGCATCACACACGGTTATCGCGAGCCCACCGGCAGGTAGGCGCCGGACTCGACCAGGTCCTGCTCGTTGCGCTTCAGGCGCGCCACCACGTCGTCGCCGCCTTCGGCGACCAGCAGCCCCAGCAGCGCCTCGGTCACGCCCATGGCCGCGGTGACCGACGGAAAGAACGAAGCGCCAGCCACGGAATACAGCACCGTCACCTGCGCGGCGCGCGCCAGGGGGGAGGCGTCGCTGTCGGTCAGCGCGACCAACGACGCGCCCGCCGCCCGCGCCGCCTGCGCGACCGCCAGGCTTTCACTGGAATACGGCGCAAAGCTGATGGCCACGACGACGTCGCGCGGCTCGATGGCGCGCAGCTGCATCTGCAGGTTGCCGCCCAGCCCGTCGACCAGGTGCACGCTGTTGCGGAACAGCCGGTAACCATAGACCAGCGAATGGGCGATGGAAAAGCTGGCGCGAAAGCCCGCCACATGCACCTGGCGCGCCTGCTTGAGCAGCTTGGCGGCAGCCTTGAGCGACGGCAGGCATTGCTCGGCGGTGGCCGCCAGCGCCGCCTGCTGCGCGCGGAACAGGTCATCCAGCAAATCCGGCCGGCGGCTGCGCTGGGCCAGGCTGCGGGCGCGTTCGCCGTAGCCCTGCCCATTCAGCCCCAGGTCGCCGGCAAACGCCGACTTCAGTTCGGGCCAGCCGCCATAGCCCAATTGCTGCGCCAGCCGCACCAGCGTGGCGGGCGGCACGCCGGCGCGCTCGGCCAGCGTGCGCATCGAGCCGATGACGACTTCGTTGGGATGGTCGATCACAAAGCGCGCGGCCACTTGCAGCCGCGGGCTGAGGCTGTCGAAACCGTCGATGATCTGCTGTCGGGCTTTCACGGGGTCTCCATCGCGCCGATGCGCCGCTGTTCCACGCCCAGATCGCGCCAGGCCTCGCCATGGCAGGTGAACATCAGCACCTGATGCCGCGTCGCGGCGTCGAACAGCGCGCGCTTCATCAGGTCGCGGCGGGCGTCGTCGGTATGCACCAGCGCGTCGTCCAGCACCAGCAGGGTCGGCCGACCGGCCTCGCGCAGCAGGTCGGCGTAGGCAAAGCGCGCCAGGATGCCCAACTGCTCACGGGTGCCGAAGCTGAGCGCGTCCAGCGGGTCTTCCGCGCCGGCGCGCTGCAAGGCCGCAGGCAGCAGCGCGTCATCGAGCCGCAGCGCGGAATCCGGGAACAGCAGCCCCAGGTAGTGGCTCAGGCGGCGCGCCAGGGGCGCTTGCAAGCGCTGGGTGGCGGCGTCGCGCTTGCCGGCCAGCAAGGTGGACAAGAGGTCAAGCGCCTGCGCGCGGCGCAGGAATTCATCGCGGCGGCGTTGCAGGCGTTCGCAGGCGGCTTGCGCCTCGGACAGCCGTTCGCCCAGGCCCTGCGCGCCGGCCTGTTCCAGCTTGCCCAGCAGTTGCTGGATGTCGCTATGGCGCTTGTGCTGGGCGTCGCGTTCGATCGCTGCGGACTTTTCAAACCGCAGCGCATCCTGTTCCAGCAGTTCGGGGCGCAGCGCGGCCAGCGCAGCCTGGGCCGCTTGCAGGCGCTGTTCGAGCAGGTCGTGGCCGCTGCGCGCCTCGGCCAGCCGGCCGGCGCGGGCCTGGCGTTGGGCCGCGCGTTCGGGCGACTGCAGGTCCGCGCCGCGCGCGGCGGCCTGGGTTTCCAGCAATTGGGCGCGCGCGCTATCGGCATCCAGTGCCCGCTGGGCCGCCGCCAGGGCGTCCATGGCCTGGGCGGCGCTGCTTTCGGCGTCGCGCAACGCCTGGCGGGCCGCAGGCAGGCCATCGTCTGCATCGGTGGCAGGCGGCAAGGCCGCCAGCCGCTCGCGCAAGGCGCTGCGGCGCGCCAGCGCTTCGTCGCGCTGGCCGCGCAGCACATCGATGCCTTTGGGGGCATGAATGGCCAGGGTCTTGCGCATGGCGTCCAGCTCGCGCTGCAAGGCGGCGCTGCGGGCGTGGCGTTCTTCGGCGTCGGCGGCATTGGCCACCCCCAGGCGCGACAGCAGCGCGGCGCTGGCGGCGCGCGCCTCGCCCAGCTCGCGCATCAGCGCCGGCAGGTCCTTGCCGCCCGGTTCGATGCGCAGGCGGCCCACGCCGGGCAGATCGAGTTCGGCCGCGGCGGTCAGCAGCACTTCACCGTTGCCGTCCAGCGCAGCGCCGTCCAGCCGCGCCTCGCGGCCGGGTTCGAACGTGTAGGACACGCGCGTGGCGATGGCCTGCTGCTGCAATTGCAGGTCGCCCAAGGCGCGTTCGCTTTTGCGCAGCGCCTGGATGTCGGCGTCGGCAATCTCGATGCGCACGGCCTCGGCCTTCAGGGCCGAACCTTGTTCGATGAGGTGGGTGGCTTCCTTCAGCGCACCGTCCAGGCGTTCGACGTCACGGTCCAGCTGTTGCAACTGGTGTTCCAGGTCGCGCCGGTCGGCCACGGCCTGGACCGCGGCGACGCGCTGGCGGGCCTGTTCGGCGGCGGCGGCATGCGTGTCGCGCTGCTTGCGGGCGCGGGCCAAGGGTTCCTGCGCCGCTTGGACGCGGGCGCGCGCCGCGGCGGCCTCGTCCGTCAGGGCGCGCAGGTCGGCCTCGTCCTGCTGGTCGCGGCGCACCTGCTCTTGCAGCACCGCCAGCGTCTGCGCCGCCTGGCGCTGCTCGCGTTGCAGGCCCTCGAACGCCTCGCGCTCTTTGGCGACCGCGGCCAGGCGGGCCCGGGCGTCGGCCGCGCGCGCCTCGAAGTCTTTCCACGGCTGGCCGGCTTCGGCCCGCGCATGCTCGGCGCGCAGGCTGGCCAGCCGGTCGACGTCGGCATCCAGCTGGGCCTTGGCGGCCGCGCACGTGTCGCGCTCGGCCTGGGCGCTGGCCAGGGCGTCTTCGGCATCCTTGTAGATGCCCTTGGGCCGGCCGTTGCGCGCATCCAGCAGCGCGGCCCGTTCGGCGGCCACGCGCTCGTACAAGCGGTCGCCGTCGCCCGACGCCAGTTCGCCCGACAGTTGCGTCAGCGCTTCGCGCAGGTGGCCGCCGGCGTGGCCCGCGGCCGCTTGCAGGTTCTGGCCGTCACCCTGCTGGATCCACAGCAGCCCGGGCACGCCGGCCAGGTCGGGCTTGCTTTGCCCGCGCGTGGCCAATTCAAAGCCCAGCAAGGCGGCCAGCGCGTTCTCGGCCTCTTCGCCTTCCAGGCGCTGGGCGCCATTGTCGATCAGCAATTCGCAGCGGGCGCGCGACAGGAACTGCTTTTTCAGGAGATAGTCATGGCCCGCATGAGCGAACGCCAGTTCCACGCTGGGACGCGCGCCGGACTCGCCGCGCGGCGCCAGGTCGGCCACGGTGCGGGTGCTGTAGCGTTCCAAAAACGCGGCGCGTATGGCCGCGGCCACCGTGCTCTTGCCGGCCTCGTTGGGGCCGACGAACAGATTCAGCCCGTCTTGCAGATCGTCCAGCACCAGGGGCTGGCGGAACTTGCGGAATTCTTCCAGGGCGATGCGCGAGAGCTTCATTGCAGGCTCCCCTGGGTGGCGGCGTCACGGCCCGCGGCATCGCGAGGCGCGGCATTGCCCCCTGCCCCATCGCGCTGGAACCGCAGCAACAAGCGCAACGCCTCGCTGGCAACCGCCGCCTGTTCGGGGTCGGCCTGCATCGCCTGCAATTGCGTCGCCACCTCGCCCACGTACCCGCTGGCGCCCAGTTGCGCCAGGTCGGCTTCGTCAGGTTCGAGCAGCAGCCCGGAAAAATCCGACAGCACGGCGCGCGCCTGCGCCGCGGCCTGGTCCACCGCCCACTGCAGCGCTTCCCAGGTGGGCACATTGACGTGGCCCTGCAATTCCAGGCGCAGCACGTCTTCGGCCCGCAGGCCGGCCAGGCGTTGCGCCAGCGCCTGCGCGTCGGTGGGCAGGCTGAGCGTTTCGGTCCAGGCCGACCAGCGGTACTTGCCGGTGGCCACGCGTTCCACCACCGGCACCGCGCCCGGCGCCGCGATCCGCACGTCCAGCACATAGCCGGGTTCGTTGCCCCGGAAGCGGTCTTGTTCCGGCGTACCGGCGTACCAGGTGCGTTCGTCGATGGCCAGGCAACCATGCCAGTCGCCCAGCGCCAGGTAGTCCAGCCGCGCACGCGCGGCGCGGTCGGGCGCGATGGGGTTGGTGGCGTCGATGGTGTCGGGCAGCCGGCCCGCCACGCTGCCGTGCGCCAGGCCGATGCGCAGGCGGCCCGGCTCGGTGTCCATGGCGTCGAAGGCCTGCGTGACGTCGTCGTAGGTGTGCCGCTGGGTCAACGGCGCGGCCAGCACGGCCAGGTTCTGCGCGGGCAGGTCCACCACGCCGGGGCGCAGCGGCACGTGCACATTGGGCGCAATGCAGTCCAGTTGCGCGGCGCGGCTCCAGACGCTGTCGGCCAGCGCGGCGTCGTGGTTGCCGGCGATCATGACCCATGGCCCGCTGTATGCGGCCAGCGCGGCGAACAGCCGGCGGATGGTGCGGTCGGACACGCCCTGCGTGTCGAACACGTCGCCGGCCACCAGTACCGCGTCCACCTGGCGCTCGGCGGCCAGCGCCGCGATGCGGGCCACGACGTCCAGCCGGGCCTCGGCCAGCAAGGCGGCATCGTCGGTGTCGAACTGGCCGTATTGACGGCCGATCTGCCAATCGGCGGTATGCAGGAAATGAGTCATGCCCGGATTGTAGAGGCCGGCGGCCCGCCAAAGAACAATGGCCCGACCGGCATGTTGCGCCGAGCGGGCCATTGAGGCGCCAGCTTATGGCCGGCGGCCGGAAAAAACGGAAAACCGGCGGACGTCAGGCGCCCTTGCCGTCCAGCACCAGCGGCCGGTGGGCCGACGTGTGGCGGTCGTAGCGGGACAGGTCCAGGCCGTCGGTGCGGATCTGCGGACGCTGGCCCATGACCTGGTCGGCCACCAGCTTGCCGGAACCGCAGGCCATGGTCCAACCCAGGGTACCGTGGCCGGTGTTCAGGAACAGGTTGCCGTAGCGGGTCGGGCCGACGACCGGCGTGCTGTCCGGCGTCATGGGGCGCAGGCCGGTCCAGAACTCGGCGCGGGGCACGTCGCCACTGCCCGGGAACAGGTCGTTGACGACCAGTTCCAGCGTCTTGCGGCGCGCGTCTTTCAGGCGCAGGTCAAAGCCCGACAGTTCGGCCATGCCGCCCACGCGGATGCGGTTCTCGAAACGCGTGACGGCGATCTTGTAGGTTTCGTCCAGGATGGTGGACACCGGGGCGGCGGCCTCGTCCTTCATGGGGATGGTCAGCGAATAGCCCTTGACCGGGTACACCGGCAGGTCCAGCCCCAACGGTTCCAGGAAGCCGCGGGTATAGCTGCCGAACGCCGCCACGTAGCGGTCGGCGGTCAGCACCTGGTCGCCGACGCGCACGCCGGTCACCTGGCCGCCGGCCGTGTTCAGGCCGGCCACCGGCTGGTTGTAGCGGAAGTCCACGCCCAGCGCCGCGGCCATCTCGGCCAGGCGGGTGGTGAAGAGGCGGCAGTCGCCGGTTTCGTCGTTGGGCAGGCGCAGGCCGCCGGCCAGCTTGTGCAGCGAGCGCGCCAGGGCGGGCTCGGCGCCCACCAGGCGGTTGCGGTCCAGCAGTTCGTAGGGCACGCCGACTTCCTCGAGCACGGCGATGTCGCGGCGCGCGGCTTCCATCTGGGCGTCGGTGCGGAACAGCTGCAGCGTGCCGCGGGTGCGTTCTTCGTAATGGATGCCGGTGTCGATGCGCAGTTCGCGCAGGCAGTCGCGGCTATATTCAGCCAGGCGCAGCATGCGTTCTTTATTGACGGCGTAGCGCTCGGCCGAACAGTTGGCCAGCATGGCCGCCATCCATTTCAGCTGGTACAGGCTGCCGTCCAGGCGGATCGCCAGCGGCGCGTGCTTCTTGAACAGCCACTTGATCGCCTTGAGCGGAATGCCGGGCGCGGCCCACGGCGTGGAATAGCCCGGCGAGACCTGGCCGGCATTGGCGTAGCTGGTTTCCTGGGCGGCGCCGGGCTGGCGGTCCAGCACCGTCACTTTGGCCCCCTGGCGGGCCAGGTAATAGGCGGTCGTGGTGCCGATGACGCCGCTGCCGAGGACGATCACATGCATGATTCTTTCCGAAGTTTGGTTTTGGTCAGGAATTTCGGTAGTCTATGAGCCTCATCGCAGTGAAAAACACTGATTATTTTTCTTTGGCAGTGCTTTTTCTCGGGCACCCCTGCTTTTTTGCCTCCCAAAAGTGAAATGCGCGACCTGGACCGTATCGACCTGAAAATCCTGGATATCCTGCAGCGGGAAGGCCGCATAGCGGTCACCGAATTGGCCGAGCGGGTCAGCCTGTCGGCCACCCCCTGCTCGGACCGGGTCAAGCGCATGGAACGCGAAGGCGTCATCACCGGTTACCATGCGCGCGTCAACCCGGCCGCCCTGGGCAAGAACCTGCTGGTCTTCCTGGAAATCAAGCTGTCCGCCAAGTCGGGCGACGTGTTCGACAAGGTGAAAAAAGAATTGCTGTATGTACCCGAGGTCATGGAATGCCACCTGGTGTCGGGCGACTTCGACTACCTGGTCAAGGCCCGCCTGACCGAAATGAACGAATACCGCCGTCTGCTTGGTGAAATCCTCAAGCGCCTGCCCGCCTCGGCGGAATCGCGCAGCTATGTGGTGATGGAGGAAATCAAGGAGACCCTGTACCTGCCCGTCGACCGGTAACGCTTACCGCGCCTTGTTACCCGGCCGGCTGCCGCCGGCTGCTATGCTGGCGGCCGTTCCGGTCCGTGCCCGCCCGGCCCGACCCCGATTTTCTTGCTTTTTCTCGACTATGACCCGTCTTTACAAATACTTCTTCCGCGGCCTGATCACCGTCCTGCCGCTCGCGCTGACCATCTACGTGCTCTATATCTTCCTGGCGTGGACGGAAGCGGTGGCGCTGACGTTCCTGCGCCCGTTCATCGGCGGCTTCTATTTCCCCGGGCTGGGCCTGCTGCTGGGCATCCTGGGCATCCTGGCGATCGGCTACCTGGTATCCAAAGAACGGGTCAAGCGCGTGCTGCTGCTCGTGGAAATGCCCTTCACCAACCTGCCCGTGGTCAAGAGCATCTATTCGTCGCTCAAGAGCTTTGCCGATTACTTCTCGCCCGGTTCCAAGAGCACCGCCCAGCAGGTCGTGGTGCTGCGCATTCCCGGTCAGCAGCTGGAACTGGTCGGCCTGATCACGCGGCGCAACCTGGACGGCCTGCCCGAGGGTTTCACGCAGGGCGACCGCGTGGCGGTGTACCTGCCCATGGGCTACATGATCGGCGGCTATACCGTGTTCGTGCCGCAGGAATGGGTGCAGCCCATCCAGATGTCGGTCGAGGAAGCCATGCGCTCGTCGCTGATCGCCTGGATGGCGCGCGCGGAATCCGGCAACGTCCGGCCGGCCCCGGTCGACGTGGCGGGCGTCGTCCCGACGGCGACGCCCATTGCCCCCACGACGGGCGGCACTGCCGATGGCACCCACGGCAATCCCCCCGGCGGCAACCCGCCCGGCAGCCAAGGCTGATCGGCCCGCTTTTTCTTTCAACGGTTTTTCGCGACATGCCCATCATTGAATTCACGCTTGCCGAAGGCAGCCCCTATATTGAAGTGAACCAGCTGCTGAAAGCCACCGGCGTGTGCGACAGCGGCGGCGCCGGCAAGATGCTGGTGGCCGACGGCCACGTCAGCGTCGGCGGCGTGGTCGAAAGCCGCAAGACGGCCAAGATCCGCCCGGGCCAGATCGTCACCTGCGGCGACGTCCGCATCGTGGTGCGCGAAGCATGAAGCTCAAGATGTCGCAGAACTCCATCTTCGCGGTGCTGCTGCGCTCGCCGTGGTGGATGAGCGCCGTGGTCGCCCTGGTGCTGGCCGTGGGCGGTTTCGCCGCCCTGCCGCTGGACTACGCCGCCATGGGCGTGTTTGCGGCCGTGCCGTTCGCGGTGATCGCCATCATGGCAGCCTACAAGCAGTTGCGCGCCCCGTCGGGCGCCCGGGTCGAGGCCGTGGCGCAGGCCGCCGCGGCCATGTCCTGGACCGAATTCGCCACCGCCGTCGAAGCCGGCTTTCGCCGCGACGGCTGCGAAGTCGAACGGCTGCAGGCGCCGGGCGCAGACTTCGCGCTCAGCAAGGATGGCCACGTGGCGCTGGTCAGCGCCAAGCGCTGGAAGGCCGCCCGCACGGGCGTAGAACCGCTGCGCGAATTGCAGGCCGCGCGGGAAAAGCGCGGCGCGCGCGAAGCCATCTACATCGCCTTGGGCGAGGTGTCGGACAACGCCCTGCAATACGCCCGCGCCCAAGGCGTGTCGCTGATGGCCGCGCCCGAACTGGCCAAGCTGCTGCGCGACCTGAAGCCCTGATCCCTGCCTGACCGCGGCATGCGCCTCAGGCGCGCCCCCCTTGCCTGAACCTGGAGAACACCCCGCATGACCTATCGCCTGATGGCCGACGCAGTACTGGTACTGCATGGCCTGTTCGTCGCCTTCGTCGTGTTCGGCGGCCTGCTGGCGCTGTGGCGCTGGCGCCTGGCCTACCTGCACCTGCCTGCACTGGCGTGGGGCGCCATGGTCATCGGCATGGGCTGGATCTGCCCGCTGACGCCCCTGGAAGTATCGCTACGCCAGCAGGCGGGCCAGGAAGGCTACGGCGGCGGTTTCATCGAGCACTACATCCTGGCCGCGATCTACCCGGATGGCCTGACGCGCAACGTGCAGATCCTGCTGGCGGTCTTGCTGGTGGTGGGCAATCTCATCATCTACACGGTGTGGGCCCGCCGCCGCCGCGCCAGCCGCGGCAAACCCGCGGCGACCCTCCTCAGCCGACGCGCACGCTCGTAGTCGACGGCCTCTTCCCTGCATCCGGAGTT
The DNA here is from genome assembly GCF_052695805.1 of Achromobacter sp. NCFB-sbj8-Ac1-l. Lineage (NCBI taxonomy): Bacteria > Pseudomonadati > Pseudomonadota > Betaproteobacteria > Burkholderiales > Alcaligenaceae > Achromobacter > Achromobacter sp. NCFB-sbj8-Ac1-l. The sequence goes on from NZ_CP199812.1 coordinate 3,371,503, forward strand.
CCGCATGAGCTTCCTGAAGAAAATCCTGGGCCAGCAGCCCTCGCCGGCCGAAGCCGAAGCGCCCGCCGTCAGCGATCCGTCGCAAGACCCGAACCTGATCCGTGCGTTTGACGCCTACGGCCGCGAAATCTTCGTGACCCGCGAGCAATGGCGCGACAACGTGCTGGCCGGCGCCATCGAACGCCACCGGGACGATGCCGATTCGCTGGCCAGCCTGATCATCCAGTCGCTGGGGGATGGCTTCGTCGATGAAATGCTCAAGCCGGCCGAACGCCTGGTCGCCCTGGAACCTGCCGCCGAGCGCGCCGCGGTGCTCCTGGCCATCGTCTACATGAAGACCGGCCGGCTGGACGACAGCGAACGCGTGCTGCTGGCCTACATGCAGCAGCATGGCGAAACCGGCGTCACCCTGACCAACCTGGCCAAGATCCACGACGAACGCGGCGACGAGGCCCGCGCCCGCGACACCCTGTGGCGCGCGCTTGAACGGGACCCCAACCAGGAAAACGGCCTGGGCTGGTACGAGGCCATCCACCGCGAATACGGCGGCGACGTGGCCGGCGTGACCGCCATGCGCAAGGTCGCGGCGCTACCCGGCAGCTGGCGCGCGCAGCTGTGGCTGGCACACGCCGAACTGGGCGCGCACAACCTGGCCGGCGCGCTGGCGCTGTACCGCGAAGCCCTGGCCCGCGCCGGCACGCCCACACCCGCCGGCCTGCTGCTGCAGCTTAGCGCCGACCTGGGCAATGCCGGCGCCATCGAACCCATCCTGCAACTGGCCGGACCGCGCTTTGACGCGGCGGCGCATGGCGTCATGGTCGGCAACAACCTGATCCGCGCCCACGCCGAACTGGGCCAGTACGACGACGCCCGCCGCATTCTCGACCAGCTCTACGCGCAGCAGCGCCCCGACTGGCAGGAAAACCTGGCGTACTGGGACACCGAACTGGCCCGCGCCGCGCTGGGCGACGGCAGCGTGCCCGAATCCACCGAAATGCGCTTTGCCATGCTGCTGGGCCGCGGCCCGGTGTGGCTCGCGCCCGAGTCGCCGGCCGCCGCGCTGTTCGACCCGATTGCGTCGAATCGTCCGCTGGTGTCATTCCTGGGCGGCTCGGCCGAGGTCGACGCCGCGCCCGACCACGCCGAACGCCAGCTGGCCGACGCCACCGGCCGCCTGAGCCGCGCGCTGCCGCTGTATTTCAACGAGCAACTGGCGCTGCGCTGCGGCCTGCGCACGCAGACGCTGGTGCCCTGGCTGACGGAACCCGAACCTGGCTTCGTGCTCAGCGGCGTGGCCTGGGACGACGCCGATGCCATCCGCTACGCCCAGCAATGCGAGGCCCAGAGCGACTTCGTGGTGATCTCGCACCTGGTCACCACCAGCGAGCCCTGGCAGGCCCAGGTGCGCGTGCTGCGCACGGATGACGAGGAATGCGTCGGTACCCTGTCCGCCTATTTCCCCATGGCCGACCCCACGGCCGCCCTTCAACGCCTGACCGAAGACCTGGTGGCGCTGGTGGCCCGCGCCACGGCGCAGGCTCCCAGCAACGCGCCCCGCAACTACACGGTGCCGGACGGCGCGGCGTTCCCGCGCTACCTGCTGCGTCTGGAGCAACTGCTGGCCGTGCGCTGCAACGGTGCCAACGACAAGCACCCCGGCCACCTGAACGGCGAACGCGAGATCCTCGACGGCAATATCCGCCAGTGCCTGGACTTTCCGCACAGCGTCAATGCCCGGCTGCTGCTGGCGCAGACCGTGCGCGCCATGCAGCAGATCCGGCCCGACGTGGTGAAGGAATTCGAGGACAAGATCGCCCTGTTGCAGCGCGAGCAGCCGCTGGCACCCGAGGCGCAGGCAGTGGTGCAGGCCTTGCTGGATTGACCCCTTACAACGCCCGCGCGATCACCAGCCGCTGGATGTCGCTGGTGCCCTCGTAGATCTGGCACACCCGCACATCACGGTAGATGCGTTCCACCGGAAAGTCGGCCAGGTAGCCATAGCCGCCCAGCGTCTGGATCGCGGCCGAACACACTTTTTCGGCCATTTCCGACGCAAACAGCTTGGCCATCGACGCTTCGGTCAGCGCCGGCCTGCCAGCCTCGCGCAGCGCCGCGGCGTGCAGCACCATCTGGCGGGCCGCGTGAATCTGGGTGGCCATGTCGGCCAGGCGGAACGACACCGCCTGGTGTTCCATGATGGGCTTGCCGAACGCCTGGCGATCGCGGGCGTAGTCGCGCGCGCATTCAAACGCCGCGCGCGCCATGCCCACCGATTGCGAGGCGATGCCGATGCGGCCGCCCTCCAGGTTCGACAGCGCGATCTTGTAGCCCTCGCCCTCTTCGCCCAGGCGCCACGCGGCCGGAATGCGCATGTCTTCAAACGCAATCTGGCAGGTGTCCGACAGATGCTGGCCCAGCTTGTCTTCCACCCGCACCACCTGGTAGCCCGGGGTATCGGTGGGCACGATGAACGCCGAAATACCGCGCTTGCCGGCCTGCGGGTCGGTCACGGCGAACACGATCACGGTCTGGCCCGTGCGGCCCGAGGTGATGAATTGCTTGGCGCCATTGATGACGTAGTGGTCGCCGTCGCGCACCGCGCGGGTGCGCAGGCTGCTGGCGTCCGACCCGGCCTGCGGCTCGGTCAGTGCAAAGCCGCCGATGTGCTGGCCGGTGGCGAGGGGTCGCAGGAACTGTTCTTTCTGCGCGTCGGTGCCGTACTTCAGGATCGGCATGCAGGCCACCGAGTTGTGCACGCTCATGATGGTGGAGCAGGCGCCGTTGCCGGCCGCGATTTCCTCCAGCGCCACCGCGTACGACAGGTAGCCGCTGGCGTTGCCGCCCCATTCCTCGGGCACCAGCATGCCGAAGAAGCCCAGCTGGGCCATCTCGGCAATGGCGTCAGCCGGATAATGGTGGTCGCGGTCCCAGCGTTCGGACTGGGGCGCCAGGCGTTCCTGGGCGAAACGGCGCGCCATGTCCTGGACGCTGAGCTGTTCTTCGGTCAATAGCATGGTTGTCTCCTGTGCGGGCAGTACCAGGCTGGCGCGGGTGGGCGCCGCCCGTGTTTTCTTGCGCGGGCCGGCCGCCCGGGATGCGGGCGTGGCACGATTGCGAGAATACACCGGCGGCGGCTATCTGACCCCGCCGCCACCCCGCTTCAGGCGGCCCGCCCCTCGGGCCCTGTCAGCCAGCCGGATCGTCCAGGATGCCGGTGACGAAATCGATGAAGGCCCGCACCTTTGCCGCCGGCAAATGGCGCGACGGATACAGCGCGTACAGCGCATAGCGGTCGCCGATATAGTCGGGCAATAGTTCGACCAGCTTGCCCTGGCGGATCAGTTCCTCGACGCCGCTGGCCTTGAAACGGGCAATGCCCGCACCGCCCAGGCAGGCGCCCAGCATCGTCCAGCCGTCGGTCAGGTGCAGCGGCCCCGAGGTTTCCACGCGCGTGGTCCGGCCTTTCTTGCGGTAGTTCCATTCCAGCAGCTGGCCGGTCATGGTGCTGCGCATCTGGATGCAGGCGTGGCGCGCCAGGTCGGCCGGAGCCGTCGGGACGCCGTGCTTGCGCAGATAGGACGGCGCCGCCACCGTGACCGAGCGGGTATCAAGCAGCTTGCGCGAGACCAGCGACGACGACGGCGGTTCGCCGAAGCGCACCGCGATGTCGAAACCGTCGGACACCAGGTCGCCCAGCTGTTCGCGCGTGGCCAGATCCAGCGTCAGGTCCGGGTGGCGTTCCAGGAACCGCGCCAGGTGCGGCGCCAGGATCAGGCGGGCAAAGAACGCGTCTACATTGACGCGCAAGCGCCCCTTGACCGCCGCCGACGCACCGCCGGCGGTGGCGATGGCCTCGCCGATGCCCGCCACCAGCGGATTGATCTGCTCGTACAGCCGGCGGCCCTCGTCCGTCAGCGCCACGGCCCGGGTGGTGCGATCCAGCAGGCGCACGCCCACGCCGGCCTCCAGCCGCCCCACCGCGCGGCTGACCCCGGATGCGGTGATGCCCAGCGCCTCGGCCGCGCGCGCGAAGCTGCCGCTTTCCACCACGGCGGTCAGCACCCCGATGTTTGCCAATACCCGGCCATCCAGCGCCATATCGAAGACTCCTGATCTGAAGTCATGAATGTTATGACTGAATTGCCATTCTCTCAACAAAGGCCGCGCACTACGATTTGCCCCGGCGTGATCGATCCGCATCGCGCCAGTGTCTGGAGAACCCCCCATGTATGCCATTACCGGAATCAGCGGCAAGGTCGGCGGCGCGGTCGCCGAAGCCCTGCTGCAAGCAGGCCTGCCCGTGCGCGCCGTGCTGCGCAACCCTGCCAACGCCGCCGCCTGGGCCGCCCGCGGCTGCGACATCGCCATCGCCGACATGACCGACGCCGCGGCGTTGGCCCGCGCCTTCGAAAACGTGGACGGCGCGTTCATCCTGCCGCCGCCCGAGTTCGACCCGGCGCCCGGCTTTCCCGAAGCGCGTGCCGCCATCGACGCGGTGGCCTCGGCCATTGCCCTGGGGCAGCCGCGTCGGGTCGTCTGCCTGTCGACCATCGGCGCACAATCGACGCAGCAGAATCTGCTGACCCAGCGCACGCTGATGGAACAGGCGCTGCGGCGCCTGCCCGTGCCCATGACCTTTCTGCGGCCGGGCTGGTTCATGGAGAATTTCGCGTGGGACGTAGCGTCGGCGCGCGTTGACGGCCTGATCGCATCCTTCCTGCAACCGCTGGACCGCGCCATTCCGATGGTGGCCACCGCCGACGTCGGCCGCATCGCCGCGCAGTTGCTGCAAGACACCTGGACGGGCCTGCGCGTGGTCGAACTGGAAGGCCCGCAGCGCATCAGCCCGAACGATGCCGGCCGCGCCTTTGCCGACGCACTGGGCACGCCCGTGTCGGTGCAGGCCGTGCCGCGTGAAACCTGGGGCGCCCTGTTCACCGCCCAGGGCATGAAAGAGCCAATGCCGCGCATCCAGATGCTCGATGGCTTCAACGAAGGGTGGATCGACTTCGAAGGCCCGCGCGACAGCATCTTGAAGGGCCAGGTGACGCTGGCCGATGTGGTGCGGGGGTTGATCGCGCCCTAGCTGCCGTGCCGCTTGCCGGCCGGATGATGGCCGGGCGGGCGCCGGTCGCATTCCGGATGCTGCTTCAGGCGTTCCTGGAAATCGCGCGCCAGCTGGTCGATGCTGATCGTCGCAAAGCGCTCGAGGAGCAGGCGGCGCGATTCGACCAGCGCGCCTTGCAGCCCGGCGTTCACCGCCTGTTCGACCAGGCATTCGGGTTCGCTGTCGGCCAGGCCCAGCGCGAAGATGGGCGGCTCGCCCAGCGCCTGGTAGACGTCCAGCAGCGTCAGGTCGGACAGCTGGCGCGTCAGCACCCAGCCGCCGCCGTGGCCTTTTTCGGACTGCACGTAGCCGTGCTCGCGCAGGCCGGACATCATGCGGCGCACCACCACGGGGTTGGTGTTGAGCATCTTGCCGATGGTCTCGGAGGTCAGCGGCGCGTCGTGCTCGGCCATGTGGATCAGCACGTGCAGCATGCGTGACAGGCGGTTGTCGCTGCGCATCGGGGAAGTTTCCTGGGTCTTGGATTGAAACATTATAAGTTGCGTGAAAAGCGACGTTCGCCTTATCATGCAACTTTTAAAGTATCGAGATAGCCATGCAAGTGGAAGTGCAACCTCCCCGCTATGACGCCGTCATCGTCGGCGGCAGCTTCGCCGGCCTGTCGGCCGCCATGCAACTGGCCCGCGCCCGCCGCCGCATTGCCCTGGTGGACGCGGGCCTGCCGCGCAACCGCTACGCGGCGCATTCGCACGGCTTCCTGGGGCTGGACGGCAGGTCGCCCACCGAGATCGTGCGCATCGGCCGCCAGCAGTTGGCGGCCTACGGCACCGTGGAATTCATCGACGGCACCGCCACCCACGCCGAGGAATCGGCCGGACGCTTCCTGGTCACGATGGAAGACGGCCGCGTGCTGCATGCGTCCCGCCTGGTCCTGGCCACCGGCATGCGGGACGAACTGCCTGCCTTGCCCGGCCTGCAGGAACGCTGGGGCCAGACGGTGCTGCACTGCCCCTATTGCCATGGCTACGAAGTGGCTGACCGCCCGCTGGGCGTGCTGGCGGCGCATTCGCTGTCGGCCCATCAGGCGGCGCTGCTGCCCGACTGGGGCCCGACCACCTATTTCACGCAAGGGGAATTCGAACCCGACGCGGAACAAGCCGCCCTGCTGGCCGCGCGCGGCGTGCGCATCGAACGCACGCCGGTGGTGGGCCTGCTGGGCCAGGCGCCGCAGATCGACGCGGTGCAGCTGGCCGACGGCCGCCGCCTGCTGGTCAACGCGATCTTCGTGGCGGCCCGCGTGCACATGGCCAGCCCCCTGGCCATGCAGCTGGGCTGCGCCTTCGACGCGGGGCCGTTGGGGCCGTACCTGCGGGTCGACGATTTCAAGCAGACCACGGTGCCGGGCGTGTTCGCGGCGGGCGACGCCACCTTGCCCATGGCCAATGCCACGCTTGCCAGCGCGTCGGGCGTCATGGCGGGGGCTGCCGCGCACAACTCGCTGGTGCGGGCCGCGCTGCGCAGCCTGGGCTGACAAAGGGTCAGGCAGCGGGTCAGGCAGAGGCGCCTGGCGGCAACGTGCTTACCGAGCCGCCCGACGCCCGCTCAGGTGCACTGCCAGAGATGCCCGCTGACGCGGCAATGCGCGCACCAGAAGGTGTAGTTGCAGCCGCCGCTGCCCCACGACCATTCACCGCCATCTTCCTGCGGCAGGTCGGAATCCAGCTGCATCGCAAACGCCATGCGGGTGTCGCAATCGGGACACGGCGGGTATTCGCCCTGCTGCACCCAGCTGGGCGGGCCGCCCACGCGGCTCAGGTTCTGGCGGCCGTTGGAATCGCCCCAGTCCTGCCAGGTCCAGCGCTTGGGCGCCTGGAACAGCGTCACGTCGGCTTCCAGCAACGGCCCGGTGGGAAACTCGGGGACAAGCGGGTCGTCCCGGCGCTGCGATGGATGCGCCTGCGGCGCGCCCTGGCCGTCGTGCCGAAAGAACAGCACTTCGGCATCCGCCTCCCAGCCTTGGCACGCCAGGCAGGTCGCGAATTCCAAAGGCGTCGCGCAATCGATGCCGGCTTGCGCCGGTTGCTGCAAGGCCAGCAGGCGGTGCAGCGGGCCGTGGCACACGCCACAGGTGGCGGTCAGGGTGCCGCCCATGCGGCCCGCGGCGACCGCGGGCGCATCGGCCTGTGGCGCCTTTTCAGCAACTGACGCGGCGGCTGACGCCGCAACCGCGACGGGCGGCGCAGCGTTCACGGCCCCCCACGTCGGATGCAGGCGCTGGATATCGCGCCGCCAGGCCGGCTGAGAAGCCAGCATCAATTTGCGCTGCGCCGCGCTGAAACGAATGTGCAGCGGCTGTTCACCGTGCAGCGCCCGGGCCTGCCCGTTGTCCTCGGCATAGCCCACCGCCATCAGCCAATAGATGCCGTTGGATTCATCCTGCGGCACGAACACGCGCCGCCAGGCCTCCAGCACCAGATCCGGATGGCGCGAATGCAGCACGGCGCGGGCCTTCAGGTATTCCAATGACCCTTCTTCGGCCTGCGGGCCGACATCCGCCAGCCACGCGCGGGCCGTGTCGGCATCCAGCGCACGCCAGGCCAGGTCCACGCCAAAGCGCGGGCCGCCCTGCCCCTGGTGCGCAGCCGCGAGCAGATGATCCCAATCGTCGGCGAATACCTCGGGCCATTGCGCCGCGGCGCAGTCCAGCACTTCGGACAAGCCGTTGCCTGTCTCGCCACGCCGGGACCGCTGCCAGGCCTGGCGCAGCACGTCGGCATGCGTGGCGTCGTCCATCAGGTCCAGGGCGGCATCGATGAAGGTGGCGTGTTCCAGCCCGCGGTCCAGGAACAACTGCACCAGCGCGCCCAAGGCCTGGGGATCTTCCTGCCGCAGCCGCAGCACCTGGCCCATGGGGTCGTTGTTCTTCCAGCCCCGTTGCTGGAAGGCCTGCACGATTTCAAGGGGCGACATCACGCCATCCGCCCGCTTGTCCGTCATGCCGGCTCCTTGCGGCCCGCACTGGCGAATTTCTTCCAGTCTTCGTTGTCCACCAGGGTGGACCGGAACACGCGCAGCTTCTCGCAGCCCTTGATGGCCTTGAGCACCTTCTTGACCTGGTCGCACACCGTGGCCGGCAGCCATGGGCTAAGGGTGACGCGCTTGATGGCCGTCAGTTCGACCGGCACCCGCAGCACCGGCGTGTCGCGCGTCTTGCGGCATACGAACAGGCGGAATTCCTTTTCGTCGCGAAAGGCGTGGCGCTTCAGAAACGGCAGATCGGCATCGGCCGGCGGCTGCTCGCGCAGCGACTTGATGGTGCGGTACTGCACGGCCTCGGCGCGCATATCGGGCACGCCAGAGACCTGCGCCACCAGTTTTTCCTTGTCGAACTCGATGCAGACCCCGCCGCTACCGTGCGAGAACACGCGCCAGTGGTGGTAGGTCTCGGACGCCTCGGCCAGGCACAAGGCGTAGACGCCTTGCAAGCGCTTGGCTCGCGCATATTCCTCGATGTAGAACGAATCGTTGCGGTCGTCCCACGCCTTCGGATTGAGCAGCGCCAGTTCGCCGGACATGAGGAAATCGATCAGATAGGGAAGCTCGGTATATCGGCGCAGCGAGGTAGCCAAGGTGGCGCTCCGGTAATGAACCCAGGCGCCAGTCTACCCTCGCCGTGCGCCTCACGCACGGTACACTGGCCGCTTCGCCAAGGAGACCCGATGTTGCAGAACCATAGCGAATCCCGTCCCGCGCCACGACGCCGCGCGCCCACCAGCCAGCGCTTCTGGTTCATCGCGCTGGGCGGCACCATCGCCTCGTCCAGCTACCAGATCATGCCTTTGCTGCAAGGCGATTTTTCGGTGCTGCAAAAGATGATCGTGCCCGCGGCCTTGCTGATCTGGCTGTACCGCGGCAGCGAATGGGCCCGCTGGCTATTGATGGCCGTGCTGCTCGGCTTTGGCATCATGAATATGTACCTGGGTTTCGCGCTGCTCGACTTGCCCGTCAGCTATTGGCTGAAGGTCTATGTGTTCAGCGGCTTCATGGTCGCAACCGGCCTGTACCTGGCGCTGGCCGGCAAGGATTTCCAGCACTACCGCAATTACGTCACCCAGCGCGACGGCCCGCGCGCCGCGGCCCGGCAACGGGCGGCCGAGCAGGCCCGCCGCCAGGGCGCGGCGCGCTAGCGCGCACTGCGCGTCAGCGCAATGCCGACGTAAAGAACGCGATCACCTTCGCGTTGAAGTCACGATGCCATGCCGCCCGGTCGAACCCGGGCGCATCGGCGCAGATCGCGGGCGTGGCGTCGGCCTGCCCCGCCGAGCACGGCGCGAGGAAGGCGAAATGCCCCGCGCCGTCGACCCGTTGAAACTCGGCCTGCGGCAAGCCCGCGCGCACGGCATCCACGCTGGCGGGCGTGACGCCATCGCCGCCCAATGCCGACGCCCATAGCTGCACCGGGATCGACACCGCCTTCAGCGTGTCCGCCGTGAAGGCATTGAGGGGGTCGGCGATCACCGCCGCGCGGATCCGTTCATCACGCACATACGGCTGCGCGGCAATCTTGCCGTCGCGGATGTCGCGGCACATCGGCAACCCCGATTCGCCCGCGCAGAGACTCAGCCCCTGCTTGAAATCGGGCACGGCCCCCGCCAGCACCAGCCCGGTATAGCCGCCCCGCGAGAACCCGAAGACCCCCACCCGGCCATCCAGCTGCGCCTTGCCAGGCCAGGCGCCGGTCAGGTAGTCGATCAGCCGCCGCATCTCGCGCGGGCGGGTCGAGAAGATCGACAGATACCCCTGTCGCGACTTGTCCAGCGCGTTGTCGCCCACATGGTTGATGGCCGCCACCACGAAGCCCGCGTCCGCCAGCGCCGCCGCGGTGTCGTGATGGCCCAGGAATGATCCGGCCGATCCGTGCGACATCACGATCAGCGGCTTGGCGCCCTCGGTCATCGGGCAGTCCAGCGTGGCCGCCATCTCGACGCGGCCAATCTTGACCTGGCCTGCCGGTGCCGCGCAGGGATACCAGATGCCGCCCTGCAAGGCCGGCCCGTTCATGTCCATGGGCAGGTTCAGGCGCTGAAAGCCCGCGGCCTGGGCGACGCCGGCGGATGCCAGCAACAGGGCCAGGCAGAAGCGAAGGGAACGAAGACAGGCGGCGGCAGGCATACAGGCAGATGAAGGAGATGGGCGCAAAGGCCGAATGGCCGTGAAACACGGCCCGATCAGAGTGGGCATTTTAATGATCGCGGCGGGTCGGGGCGCGGCATGCCGATACGACGCAGGCAGGCACGTGTTGCAGCCCGGCCATGCCGGCCCGGACCTCGGCGCGCAGGTCGCTGGGGCTGCGGCCGGTCACGTCGCGGAAAATGCGGCCAAAGGTGCCCAGGCTTTCCCAACCGGTGGCGAACGCGATGTCGGTGATGGGCAGGTCGGTGTCGCGCAGCAAGGCAGTGGCCTGCTCGATGCGGCGCGTCAGCAGGTAGCGGTGCGGGGGCAAACCAAACGCTCGTTTGAAGGACCGGGCGAAATAGGCCTCGGAGACCCCGCTGACCTCGGCCAGGCGGCGGATGGGCCACGCCTGGTGCGACGCCGCGTCCATGCGGTCTTTGACGCGCAGCAGGCGGCGCAAGAGCGCGGGATCCTGCAGGCGCTTGGCCGTGATGGTGCTCGGGGCGCCTGCGTGCGTCTGCGAGTGCGAAGATGGGCGGGATCGCATGGAATCGGGGCGGGGAAGATTGCCCGTCAATATAGCTGGCTATTTCTTTCCCACAAAGCCAGCCGCATGGCCAGAGCCAGGCACCCGTAGCTCTCGCCGAGCGACGCCTGATGCCGCGTGAAAACCCTAGGCATTTATCCAATAGGCGTTGCGTAAAAGAGAGAGTAAAAGATGTCTAGAGTTCATTGGCTGGTTGCAACGACATAAACCCTCACCTCTCGCCGGGACGAGAAGTTTCATCGATTATGCCCGCGCGCTCGCATAACCGGCAGCACTGCCGGGTTGCCGTGGCGCCCGGCCCAAGGAGTTCACGCAGCGCGCTCTGCCGAATTCGGGCATTGGCGTGGACCGTTGCAGTTCGACTCTTGATCGACCTGATGCCCAATGCCTGCGCTGACAATCTCAAGGTGTCTGCTGCCGCTCGGCATGCTGTTCGGCGTGCTGTGCGTCGGCGGATGCGTGCGGCTGGGACCGGACTTCCAGCCTGAACGGCAAGCCTGGACGCAGCAATGGGATACGGCCGCCCTGCAGCAAGCTACCCAGACGCAGTTGCAGCCAGATGTCCGGCAGTGGTGGCGCGTCTTTGACGATCCGGTCTTGGAAGGCCTGATTGCGCAGGCCGATGCGCATAACGCCGACCTGCGGATTGCCGGCCTGCAGATCATGGAGGCTCGCGCCCGGCTGGGCATCGCCCAAAGCGGCCGCTATCCACAGGTTCAGGTCGTGGGCGCCGATGCGCTGTACCAACACCGATCGGCGCGCTCACCAGAGGGCAACCCGCGCCCCAGCAGTTTCTGGCAATACAGCGCGGGATTCGACATCGGTTGGGAACTGGATTTCTGGGGCCGCTTCAGCCGGGCCATCGAATCAGCCGATGCGGCCTATTTCGCGGCCCAGGCCCACCGTGACGATGTACTGGTGTTGCTGCACGCGCAAGTGGCCGAAACCTACTTCGCCTTGCGCACCGCCGAGGCGCGCCTGCGCATCGCCCGTGACAACGCCAGCCTGCAGAAGCGCAGTTTCGAGATCACCGAGCGCCTGTTCAAAAGTGGCGAGACCGACGAACTGGACGTGCAGCAGGCCAAGACGCAATACCTGGGCACCCGCGCCACGATCCCCGAGTTCGAAGGCCAGATCATGCGAACCCGCAATGCGCTGGCGATCCTGATCGGCCGCCCGCCGGGCCCCCTTCCGGAATTGCCGCCGCTGGCGCAAAAGGCGGCCATTCCCCTGATCGACCGAGCCGTCCTGCAAGACGTACCCGCCCGCCTGCTGCTGCGCCGCCCCGACGTGCGTGCGGCCGAATTGCGCATCGCGTCGCAATCGGCCCAGGTGGGTGTGGCGCAGGCGGATCTTTATCCCTCGCTGAGCCTGGTGGGCAGCATCCTCTGGTCTGCGACGTCGCTGGCGGGCACGGCGGGCGGCTCCGCGCTGCTGGCCGGTCCGAGCCTGAGCTGGAACGTGTTCGACCATGGCCGCCTGAAAAACAACGTGCGGGTGCAGGATGCCCGGCTGCAGCAATTGATCGTCGCCTACCGGGACCAGGTGCGCCAGGCAGCCCGAGAGGCCGACGATGCCGCCAGCGGCCTGGTCAAGGCACTGGAGCGTGACGGCATTCTGCAGGACGCGGTGCAGGCAGCTGGCCGATCGCTGACGTTGGCCAGCGCGCTCTATCGCGAGGGCTATTCGGATTTCCAGCGCGTGCTCGACGCCCAACGCGCGTTGGCGGCGCAGCAGGATGCCTATGTGGCAAACCGCGGCGCCGCCGTCAGCGACCTGATTGCCCTGTACAAGGCGCTGGGTGGCGGCTGGCACAGTGAACAGCCGCTGCTGGACCCGGCCACCCGAGACCAGATGCAACAACGCACCGACTGGGGCGATCTGCTGTCCGAGCCGCTGCCCGCTACCGCCCCTTCCCCCCTCGTCCAAAAGGTGCGATCCGATGAGTGACTCCCCGCGCGCCCCTGCTCCACCTTCGCCGCCCGCCCCGTCTGCGCCGTCTGCGCCGTCTGCGCCCCCTGCGTCGCCGGACGCCGAGCCTGCCAAGAAAGGGGTCAAGTGGGTCGTGCTGGTCATCGCGCTGAGCCTGGTCTGGTATCTGCTGGCCGACCGCTACACCCCCTACACCCAGCAGGCGCGGGTGCAAGCCTTCGTCGTGCCCGTGGCATCCGAAGTCTCGGGCCGCGTCACCAAGGTGTATGTGCGCAACAACCAGGACGTCGTCGCGGGCGCCCCGCTGTTCGACGTAGACCCCGAACATTTCCGGATCGCGCTGGACCGCGCCCGCGCCGATCTGGAGGCAATGCGCAGACAGGTCGGCGCCAGCACGGCCGGCATCGAGTCGGCCCAGGCCTCGTTGCGGGCTGCCCAAGCCAACGAGGTTCGGGCCCGGCAGGACAGCACCCGGCTGGAACGCCTGTACCGCGATGACGCAGGCACGATCTCGCTGCGCCGCGTAGAAATCGCCCGAGCCAACCTGGCGCAAGCGGTCAGCCAGGTCGCGGCGGCGCGGGCGGAAGTGCAACGAGCGCGCGAACAGGAAGGCGGCAGCGAAGAAGAGAACGCCAAGCTGCGCAGCGCCGCCGCCAATGTGGAAAAGGCAGAACTGGATCTGGCCAACACCCAGGTGCGCGCACGCTCGGCCGGGCTGATCACCGACCTGCGCACGGACACCGGCCAGTTCGTCGCCGCGGGCAATCCCGTGATGACGTTGATCGCCATCCACGACGTCTGGATCAGCGCCGAGATGACCGAGAACAACCTGGGCCATATCGAACCCGGCACGGCGGTGGCGATCGTGCTGGATGCGCTGCCGGGCACGGTGCTGGAAGGCCGCGTGCGCAGCGTGGGGTATGGCGTCAACGTGGGCCCCACCCCCCCACCCGGCAGCCTGCCCACGGTACAGAACAGCCGCGACTGGCTGCGTCCGGCCCAACGCTTCCCCGTCGTGGTCGAAATCAGCCCCGGGGAACTGCCCACCTTGCGCGGCGTGCGCGCGGGTGGCCAGGCGGAAGTCATGGCATTTCCCTCCTCGGGCAATCCGCTCAATCTGCTGGGCCGCGCGTACCTGCGCGTGATGAGCTGGCTTTCCTATGCCTATTGACGCCCATGCGCACTGACCCCGATCCACGCAGCCTGCGCGCGCTGCGCCTGGCCGTCGGCACGGCCCTCAGCCTGGCGATCAGCTTCGGCCTGAATCTGCCCATTCCGATGGTCGCGCCGGTGCTGGCGGTGTTTCTGCTGGCGTCGATGAACCGCCCCTTGCCTTTCAAGGCCGGGCTGGGCCTGACGCTGGTCGTTCTGTTCACCACGGCAAACGGCCTGGTGCTCAGCCCATTGCTGCGCTACTACCCGCTCAGCGGCCTGCTGTTGGTTGGCCTGGGACTATTTCTCGCCTTTCGCTACGGCCTGCGCGGCGGCAACAATCTCTTGTCGCTGTTCCTGGTCGTCGGCATGACCATGATTTCCGCGGCGGGCACCCTGGATTTCACCCTGGCCGCCACCGTGATCGAAGCGCTGGTCAAGGGATTGGTGGTCGCCGTGCTGGTGCTGAACCTGTGCCACGGCGTGCTGCCGGAAGCCGGTCAGGCGCCTGCACCGCCGCCCGCCCCTGTCCTGCCGCAGCCCGAGGCAAGCCGGCTGGCGCTGCGCGCAACCCTGGTGGTGGTGCCCGCCTTCCTGCTGGCGTTGACCGACCCGCTGGGCTACATGCCCATCATCCTGAAGTCGGTCAGCCTGGGGCGGCAAAGCTGCGTCAAAGCGGCGCATGGCGCGGCTCGTGAGCTGATGGGATCCACGCTGCTGGGCGGCGCACTGGCGATCGCCTTCTGGTGCGCCCTGAGCCTGTTCGTCAGCCTGTGGATGTTCTTCCTGTGGATGCTGCTGTTCGCCCTGCTGATCGGGCGCAAGCTCTATCGACTGAGCCCGACGCGCCATCCGCCCAGCTTCTGGCTGAACACGCTGGCCACACTGGTCATCCTGCTTGGTCAATCGGTGCAGGACAGTGTCGCCGGCAAGGACGTGCACACGGCCTTCGCAGTCCGCATGGGTTTGTTCATCGCCGTCACGCTTTACGCCTGCCTGATGTTGCACCTGCTCGAGCCACAACCGCCAGCACCTCTGCGGCCAGGATGGTTGCGCCGCCTTTCATTTGGACGATTCAAAAGGAGTCAATCATGGCAACGCTAGACAATCCGCTCCAGCCCGCCCCGGCCAGAGGTTGGCGCTTCAAGTGCGGGATAGGACTATTCATCCTTGCCTTCGCCCTGTGGTTCCTCATCCCGATCGCGGGGTCACTGGATGTGCCCGGTCCGCGCATCGCGGCGCTGACCGGCACTGTGTTCATCGCCAACAAGGTGCTGTTGATCGTCTGTATCGCGGTCATGGGCAAAGAGGGATTTCAGCAGCTCAAGGGCATGATGTTTGGCCATGTCAAGCGGCTGGCGCCCGCCCGGACCGTCGGTCCCCTCCGCCATGCCATCGGGTTGGTCATGTTCATTCTGCCGATCCTGACCTCGATGCTGGAGCCTTATGTCGACGAGTTCTGGCCCGGCTTGAGACCCAACCTATGGCAGCTTCAGGTCCTGGGCGACGTCATGCTGGTCGCGAGCTTTTTCGTGCTGGGGGGCGATTTCTGGAACAAGCTCAGGGCACTGTTCGTACGCACGGTTTAGCGCCAGGCGACCGGATTCTGCGCGGGGCCGCCCAAGATCGACGCTCAGTGGCGAATGGGGCATTCCTGGATGTCATAGGGCCGACGCTAGAGTCAGCCAACCTGCCGCGCCAGCCAGATCGTCGCGCCGCCGCAGGTGGGATCGTTTGCCACGTGCCGCACGACATCAAAGCCATTGTCGGTCAGCAGTTGGCGATATTCGGCCGGGGCCAGGCTGCCGTGGTAGAGCGGCCGGCCTTCGAACTGGCCGATGGCATGCCCCTGCGCGGGGCCGCTGGTGAACATCAAGGCCGCGCCCGGCGCAGCCAAACGGCGAAACCGGGCGAACATCGGCCGCTGATCGTCAGGAGCCAGATGGAAAAAGCTGTGCCAGGCAATCACGCCCTGGAACGTGTCGGGGCACGCAAACTGCCGCATATCGGCCGCAATCCAGCGATGATCGGGAAACGACGCCTGGGCGATATCCAGCAGCGGCTGTGACGTATCCACCCCCGTGATTTGGCAGCCCTGCTCGATCAGGTGCCGCGCGATCGGGGTGCCGGCGCCGCAGCCCAGGTCGAGCACCCGCACCGCCCCGCCCGCCGGCATCAGGTCGAGAAAGGCGGCAAGCCAGGCCTGCTCGATCAAGGCATGCGTGCGGCGCTGCTTCTCGAAGGCGGCGGCATGGTCCTGATACAGCGCAATCACGTCATCGGCAGCGGGGTGGGACATGGTCAGGTTCCGGGAAGTCGGGACGGGGCAACGACGCCTGCCCGATCCTCAGCGATTGATCAGCAACGCATACACGGGCGGCGTCTGCGACGCGTCGATGAAGACAAACGCCGTGCCGTCCGAGCAGAAATTGGCGACTTCCTGGTAACCGCCGTCCTGCATCGGCACGCAATTGTCGATCTGCAACAGCAGACGTCCAGGCGGCACGCCCTGCGCGCCGTTGGCGGTCCAGTACGGCACGCCGTTGTACTTGGTGCGCCACTCGGTGGCCCAGTCATGGGGGTGCGCGATGTCGTCGGGCAGGTCGTCGTGGCGACCGTAGTCGTAGAAATCCGCTTCCAGTTCGGGCGGGGCGCCGTCGTCGTCGATGCGCCAGCTGGCAATGCCCAATTCCGGGATCAGCTCAGGCAAGCCATCTTCGGCGTGTTCGGGCGGGGCCGTCGGAGCATCGCCCAACGCGGCACGCGGCAGGCTGAAGACGGCATTGGCGCCGCCGTCGCTTTCCCAGAAGCTGCAGACGCTGTCCCACTCGCACTTGAAGGCGAACAGGACCTCGCCGGCGGGGATCGGCAATTCGGGCGCAGTGGCGTCGTCCGCCTGCCCCGGCGCCTGCGCGAGAAAGCTCATGGCCCGGCCGCACTCCTGGCATATCGGCCAGTGCGCGATGGGCAAGCCCCACGGCAGACCGCCCAGCTTGTGTACCAGGCCCGGCGCGGCGCCGGCGCAGAACGTGGGGTAATGGCTTTTCATGCAAGCACCTGTGCTGTCAAGGGAACTGCCCAGACTATATCCGTTGCCGCCGGCCCTGTGCTGACACGGCCGTGACAGGTCACTACACCTCTTCGATGCGCACCTTGGGCGCGAACGGCGTGCCCAGATCCAGCGTGCGGTAGATGCGCTCCAGAATGCGCTGGCGACGTGTCGGCCGCCCCAGGCGCCAGCGCGTGTCCAGAAAAAGCAGCGGCACGGCAAAGCAGGCCCAGACAAACAGCAGGATCGCGAACAGGAATGTCGCCAGCTCAGGCAGGTCGGCATGCTCTTGTGGTGAACCGCCAAAATAGAGAAAGCCCACGACCACCAGCCAGGCGACCAGCAGCAGACTGCCCAGCAGCGCCAGCATCGGCACGCGCTGATTCAGGCCGACGCCGACCGGCCCGATCCGCGCATGCGCGCCGCGGAAATGACGGTGGCAGACGTAGACGCGGCCATCTTCCAGATTGCGCAGGCCGTAGACCAGCCGGTGCGGCCCCGCGCCGGGAATCTCGCCGGCGTAGGCGGCCAGCTCGACGCGGTCGCCTTCCGCCAGAAAAGGCTGGACGTTGCCCAGGTCTTCGCCGACGTGCAGTGCATAGTGCTGGCGACCGATCTGGAACCGATAGACGCCGAAACTGGGACGGTGCCGCGTCCCGGGGCGTGCCTCGTGGGTCAAGGACCGCAACACGCCGTGTACATGCAGGATCTCGGGCGATGCATCGGCGATGAGCTGTTCGCTGATCTGCGGCTCGCCAAGCCGTTGCTTGTCCGCCAGCAACGCCGACGCGGCGGCAGACGCATCGGCGCCAGGCAAGACCGGCCTGCCCTGCTGCTGGCGGTACCACGCTTCACTCTGCAAGATGGCTGGACGGTGCAGGCGGTTGTGCCACAGCCCATACAAGGCGCTGCCTGCCACGATCAGCGCGACCAGGGCCACCGTCAAGGCAACCACCAGCAGCAGCACCTGCACGAAGGACCCCAGGTCCAGCAGGAAGCAGCCCGCGATCATTGCGGCGGCCAGCGCGGCGCCGATGCCGATGCTGCGCCAGGCGCGGCGTCGTTGATCCACGTAGTAGCGCGGTGCAATGCCGGGACCTTTCGCGGCAGACAGCCACGAAAAGTGCCGCAGCGACTGCGGGCCATCCAGCACGCCGACGCGCACGGGCACGCCTTGCTGCTGAAGTTCCTGCAACGTGCGGATGTCGGCGGCGCTCTCGAAGGCGCCATACACCGACACCCCATTCACCACGATATGGACGTTGCCTCGGACAAGCGGCACGGCGACACGCATCTGCTCGATGCGGCCTTCGACCATGGCGGCGGTGGAGGCAGTCGTGCGCTTGAACATGGAGCAAGTGGCCGCGGCGGCAGGCAGGAAAAGCGCACAGCATACCGCAGGGATCTCCGGGCCAACGCGCGCCGCGCCCTACCCCTGGCGGTGATGCTTGCGATGCCCCACCCGCTGGGCCCGGTAGATGCCCGCGTGCCCGGAAAACAGATACGCCGTGACGCAGCCGGTGGCCGCCAGCGGGCCGATGTCGGCGCCGAACAGTTCCATGGCCATCAGCGTGGTCGCGATCGGCGTGTTGGCCGCGCCGGCAAACACCGCCACGAAGCCGATACCGGCCATCATCGCGAACGGCATGTGCAAGAGCGGCGCCAGCGCATTGCCCAGCGTGGCGCCGATATAGAACAGCGGCGTGACTTCGCCGCCCTTGAAGCCCGTGCCCAGCGAGGCCACGGTAAAGGCGAACTTGCCCAGGAAGTCCCACGGCGCCATCGGCGCCTGAAACGAACGCACGATGTCGGGAATGCCCAGGCCGATGTAGCGGTAGGCGTCCAGCGTCCACACCGCCGTCGCGATAACGATGCCGCCCGCCACCGGGCGCAGCGGCGCGTAGGCGATAAGCTGCCTGACCCCGCCCGCCAGGGTGTGCACGGCCGCCGCGAACAACATGCCGACCAGGCCAAACACAATGCCCGCCGCCAATACCGCCGCCACGCTGGCCACGCCCACGGGTGCGATCGCGCCGATCGCATACGCCGTGTGGTGAATGCCCCAGGCCAGGCAGACCTGGTCGGCCACGATGCTGGCGACCAGACACGGAAACAGCGCCTCGTAGCGCATGCGGCCGATGGCCAGCACCTCCAGCCCGAACACCGCGCCGGCCAGGGGCGTGCCGAACACCGACGAAAAACCGGCGCTGATGCCCGACATCAACAGCACCCGGCGGTCTTCGCGTCCCAGCCGAAGCAGGCGCGTCAGCTGGTCCGCCAGCGCGCCGCCCATCTGCACGGCGGTGCCTTCGCGCCCGACCGACGCGCCAAACAGGTGCGACACGACCGTGCCGCCCAGCACCAGCGGCACCATGCGCAGCGGCACGACCTGCTTGGGGTCGTGGATCTCGTCGATGATGAGGTTGTTGCCGGCATCCACCGACTTGCCCAGCCGGTGATACACGTAGCCCACCCCAAAGCCGGCCACCGGCAGCAGCCAGATCACCCAGGCGTGGCTTTGCCGCCAACCGGTGGCCAGGTCCAGGGCTAACAGGAAGATCGCCGACGCGCAGCCGGCCAGCGCGCCGACCAGGGACGCAATCGCGAACCACTTGCCGGCGTAGGGCAAGCGTTCAAAGGGTTCTATACGGGGAAATCGCGGCATGGGTCATGGCTCGAAAGGACTCGGGCTGACCAATGGTTCAAGGCTGAACAGAAGCCGCAGATGAAGTCGCAAATACAGCCAGATGAGGCCAAAAATGCGAACGCCTACAGCCCCGACATTGGTCAGGTTTCTGTAGGCGTCATCAACCGCGCAAGGCGCGGTGGTTAAAGGAGGAACACCATCTCCGTTGGCAGGAATATAGCCGAAGGCGGCGTGGCCTGCCCACCAGCAGGGCCAGCCGCCCGAATTCCTTGGGCGTCAACGGCAACGCCTGAACGGCCCGACGCGTAACAAGTCCAGCTCCAGGTCAGCGAACAGCAGCCTGTCGCCGGACTCCGGCACGCCGGTAAGCCAGATGTGGTTGATGTCGCGAAGGCCCTATCGCTTAGCGGCGCGCGTCACTCTGGCGCTGCACCTCGGCCGGGTAATCCGGCCCCGTGCGCAGCCGCACGTATTCCGAAAACGCGGCCTGGTATTCCGGGCTGTAGATATCCGGCGTGGCCTCGCCGCGCCAGAACCGGTCCACCCCGGCCCGCTTCCACAGCGCCAGATCGGCCAGCACTTCGGCGCGGGTCAACGACTGGCCATACGGACGGGTCAACGCCGTGGCCGGCGCCCCGGCCGATGCCACCGGCTGCGCCAGCGCGGCGCCCGACACGCCCGTCGCCAGGGCCAGGAACAAAGCGGTTTTACGAAGAATCTGCATGCTTCACACTCCTAAGAATCACGTTGGGTACTGCACGGAATTCATTCTAGGAAGGCGATGCAGACAGAAAGCGGATAGGGAGATTACGTTTTTGACATCCAGAAAAAAGCGCCACGGACCAGCCCGTGGCGCGGGATGAAAAAAACTCAGGCGTCGATGCGTTTACCGCACCTTGCCCTCCTTCCAGGCTTCCAGCAGCTTCTCATAAGCCACCGTCTCGCCCTTGGGCTTTTCATTGGCCAGCTTCTTCCAAGGCGCGTGCTGATCCGACAGCCACTTGCTCGGATCGCTCTTGGCATTGAGCTTGGGCGCGCATTGCGCCATGCCGGCCCGTTCCAGCCGCGCCATGACCTGGTCCATTTCATTGGCCAGGTTGTCCATGGCGGCCTGCGGGGTCTTTTCGCCGGTGACGGCCGTGGCGACGTTCTTCCACCACAGCTGGGCCAGCTTGGGGTAGTCGGGCACGTTGTTGCCGGTGGGCGTCCAGGCCACGCGTGCCGGGCTGCGATAGAACTCGATCAGGCCGCCGTAGTTGGCCGCGTTCTTGGTGAAGTAGTCGCTGTGGATGTCGCTGTCGCGAATGAAGGTCAGGCCGGTGATGGACTTCTTGAGCGAGACCGACTTGGACGTGACGAACTGGGCGTACAGCCAGGCGGCGGCCATCTTGTCGGGGTTGGTGGACTTGAAGAAGGTCCACGAGCCGACGTCCTGGTAGCCGTTCTGCATGCCGTCCTTCCAGTACGGGCCGTAGGGCGACGGGGCCATGCGCCACTTGGGAGTGCCGTCCTCGTTGACGACCGGCAGGCCCTTCTTGGTCATGTCGGCGGTAAAGGCCGTGTACCAGAAGATCTGCTGGGCGATCTGGCCTTGCGCGGGCACCGGGCCGGATTCCGAGAAGGTCATGCCCATGGCCTGCTGCGGGGCGTACTTCTTCATCCAGTCGACGTACTTGGTCAGCGCGTAGACGGCGGCCGGGCTGTTGGTGGCGCCGCCGCGTGCCACCGATGCGCCCACGGGGGTGCACTTGTCGTCGGCCACGCGGATGCCCCATTCGTCCACCGGCAGGCCGTTGGGCAGGCCCTTGTCGGCCGCGCCGGCCATGGACAGCCACGCGTCGGTGAAGCGCCAGCCCAGCGACGGGTCTTTCTTGCCGTAGTCCATGTGGCCATAGACCTTCTTGCCGTCGATTTCCTTGACGTCGTTGGAGAAGAAGTCGGCGATGTCTTCGTAGGCGGACCAGTTGGTGGGCACGCCCAGGTCGTAGCCGTATTTGGCCTTGAACTTGTCTTTCAGGTCTTGCCGGGCGAACCAGTCGGCGCGGAACCAGTAGACGTTGGCGAACTGCTGGTCGGGCAGCTGGTACAGCTTGCCGTCCGGCGCGGTGGTGAACTTGGTACCGATGAAGTCCTTCAGGTCCAGGCCCGGGTTGGTCCATTCCTTGCCGGCGCCGGCCATGTAGTCGGACAGCGGCAGGATGGCGCCGTAGCGGTAGTGGGTGCCGATCAGGTCGGAATCGGAAATCCAGCCGTCGTAGATGGATTTGCCGGACTGCATCGACGTCTGCAGCTTCTCGACCACGTCGCCTTCCTGGATCAGGTCGTGGTTGACCTTGATGCCGGTGATTTCCGTGAAGGCCTTGGCCAGGGTCTTGGACTCGTATTCGTGCGTGGTGATGGTTTCGGACACCACGTTGATTTCGGTGACGCCCTTGGCCTTGAGCTTGGCGGCGGCGTCGATGAACCACTTCATCTCGGCCATCTGCTGGTCTTTGGACAGGGACGACGGCTGGAATTCCGAATCGACCCACTTTTTCGCTTCCGGCTCGCCGGCCCAGGCTCCTGACGTACCGATCAGGGCGATGGCGGCCGCCATGGCGTGCATGCGCAATTTCATGACCTGTCTCCTCGATAAGTCTTCCCGTATCGTGCTGCGGACCGCTGGCCGGGGAAGACGCTGGCCGATAGTCCTTCCAAACCGCTGATGTCGCGTGGGGTTCTGTTGCCCCTTTCAGCCTTTTCTCATGATGAAAGCCAACAGCAGCATGGACAGCACGAAGCTGATCCACACCGATGGCGGCTCATCCAGCGAAAACCATTCCACCGCCTTCTGGCCGAAACCCAGGAACGCCAGGTTGAGCCAGGCCGCGGCCATCAAGCCGATGAACAGGCGGTCGCCGCGGGTGGTGCGCAGGGGCAGAAAGCCCTTGCGCTCGACCGTGGGCGATTTCAGTTCCCAGACCGTCATGCCCACCAGCATCAGGACGATGCACGAGAAGAACACGGCGACCGGGGTGGTCCATACCATCCAGCTGAACATGTGTGCTCCCTGTCCTAGACGCGGCCCATCGCGAAGCCCTTCGCGATGTAGTGCCGCACGAACCAGATGACGATGCCGCCGGGCACGATGGTCAGCACGCCTGCCGCGGCCAGCACGCCCCAGTCCATGCCTGATGCCGAGACGGTTCGGGTCATGGTGGCGACGATGGGCTTGGCGTTGACGGACGTCAGCGTGCGGGCCAGCAGCAGTTCGACCCAGCTGAACATGAAGCAGAAGAACGCCGCCACGCCGACGCCGGACTTGATCAGCGGCAGGAAGATCGTCAGGAAAAAGCGCGGGAACGAGTAGCCGTCGACATACGCGGTTTCGTCAATTTCGCGCGGCACGCCGGACATGAAGCCTTCCAGGATCCACACGGCCAGCGGCACGTTGAACACCAGGTGCGCCAGGGCCACGGCCAGGTGGGTGTCCATCAGCCCGAACGAGCTGTACAGCTGGAAGAACGGCAAGAGGAACACGGCCGGCGGCGTCATGCGGTTGGTCAACAGCCAGAAGAAGACGTGCTTGTCGCCGATGAAGCGGTAGCGCGAGAACGCGTAGGCGGCCGGCAGCGCCACGGCCAGCGAGATGACGGTGTTGATGACGACGTAGATCAGCGAATTGATGTAGCCGGAATACCAGGCGGGATCGGTGAAGATCGTGCGGTAGTGTTCCAGCGTGAAATCGCGCGGCCACAGGGTCAGCGTGCTGACGATTTCGGTATTGGTCTTGAACGACATGTTCAGCATCCAGTACAGCGGCAGGATGGCGAACACCAGGTACAGCGCCAGGAAGGCGCCGCGCCACCAGGTGGATGAATCACGCATTGGCACGCTCCTCGTCAAAGCCGCCGGTGGTGCCGGCGCGCTGCATCCAGTTGTAGAGGATGAAGCACAAGAGCAGGATGATCAGGAAGTAGATGATCGAGAACGCCGCGGCCGGGCCCAGGTCGAACTGGCCCACGGCCTTCTGCGTCAGGTATTGCGACAGGAAGGTCGTGGCGTTGCCGGGCCCGCCGCCGGTCAGGACGAAGGGCTCGGTGTAGATCATGAAGCTGTCCATGAAGCGCAGCAGCACCGCGATCATCAGCACGCCGCGCATCTTGGGCAGCTGGATGAAACGGAACACGGCCAGGCGCGAAGCGCCATCGATGCGGGCGGCCTGGTAGTAGGCGTCGGGAATGGCGCGCAGGCCCGCATAGCACAGCAACGCCACCAGCGGCGTCCAGTGCCACACGTCCATCACCAGCACGGTGACCCAGGCGTCGACGTCGTTGCCGGTGTAGTTGTAGTCCACCCCCAGCCACGACAGCGTGGCGCCGAGCAGGCCGATGTCGGTGCGGCCGAACACCTGCCAGATGGTGCCCACGACGTTCCAGGGAATCAGCAGCGACAGCGCGATGATGACCAGCACCGCCGACGCCCGCCAGCCGCTGGCCGGCATCGACAGCGCCAGCAGGATGCCCAGCGGGATCTCGATGGCCAGCACCGCCAGCGAAAAGCCGATCTGCCGAAACAGCGCGCCGTGCAGCTCTTCGTCCTGCAGCACGGCGGCGAACCATTCGGTGCCGACGAACACGCGGCGCTCGGGCGAGATGATGTCCTGCACCGAGTAATTGACGATGGTCATCAGCGGCAGAATGGCCGAAAACGCCACGCACAGCACCACGGGCAGGACCAGGAACCAGGCCCGGTGATTGATCGGTTTCATCGGATCAGTTCCTCGTCGCGGTAAAAGCACGTGTGCGGATTCAGGGCCGACAGCCACACGGTGGCGCCAGGCGCCATGGCGGGAAGGTCGGCGCCCAGGCGGGCCCGCAGCGGCGTGCCTTCGAAGTCGGCCACCAGCAGCGTGTAGGTGCCCACGTCCTGCACGCGGTCCACGCGGACCGGCAAGGCGCCGGGCGCCTGGGCGTCGGTCAGGCGCAGGTATTCGGGGCGCACGCCCAGCTTGACCGGACCGGCGTGGGCCAATTTGGCCGCCAGGGCATCGGACAGCCCGTCGACACGGCACTGCCCTACCCGCAGCGCGCCGTCCCGCCATGCGGCGGGCAGGAAGTTCATGCCGGGCGAGCCGATGAAGTGGCCCACGAAGGTATGCGCGGGGCGTTCGAACAGGTCGTCGGCGCTGCCGACCTGCACGGCGCGGCCGCGCGCCATCACCATCACCTGGTCAGCAAAGGTCAGCGCCTCGGTCTGGTCATGCGTGACGTAGATCAGCGTGAGCTTGAATTCGTGGTGGATTTCCTTGAGCTTTCTGCGCAGTTCCCATTTCAGCTGGGGGTCGATGACGGTGAGCGGTTCGTCGAACAGAATGGCCGACACGTCGTTGCGCACCAGGCCGCGGCCCAGCGAGATCTTCTGCTTGGCATCGGCGGTCAGGCCGCTGGCGCGGCGATCGAGCACGTGCGACATCTCCAGCATTTCGGCGATGCGGCCGACGCGTTCGCGGATGCGTTCGGGCGGCACGCCGCGGTTGCGCAGCGGAAAGGCCAGGTTCTCGGCGACCGTCATGGTGTCGTACACCACCGGAAACTGGAACACCTGGGCGATGTTGCGCGCCTGCGGCGTCTTGCCGGTGACGTCCTGGCCGTCGAACAAAATGCGGCCATGGGACGGGCGCAGCAGGCCCGACACGCAGTTCAGCAAGGTGGTCTTGCCGCAGCCCGACGGGCCCAGCAAGGCATAGGCGCCGCCGTCGCGGAAAGTGAACTTCAGCGGCAGCAGCGCGTAGTCCTCGTCGGCCTGGGGGTGGGCGACGTAGGAATGAGAGAGGTCCAGCTCGATCTGTGCCATCAGGCGCCCCCCCCGGTTGCGGCGCGGCGCGCGGGCGCGGCCAGCAAGGCGCCGTCGGCGCCAAAGGCGTAGGTCTGCGCCGGGTCGAAATACAGCGTCAGCGGCTGGTCCAGCGTGTAGCGATGCACGCCGGGCAGCTGCGCCACCACGTCGCCGGCCGCCGTGCGGGCATGCACGAAGGTGTCGGACCCGGAGATCTCGGCCAGCTTGACCACGCCGTCCAGGCCGATGTGGCCGGGGCGCGGGGTCACGTCCAGCGCGCCGGCGCGCAGTCCGGCGGTCAGGTCGCTGCCGGTGCTGGGCGGCAGATGCCGCGCCACCGTGATGCCGCCCTGCAACGCAAAGCCGATTTCGTTGCGCCGCGCGGCGAACAGGTTCATGGGCGGGTCGCTGAACGCGCGCGCCACTCGAATGGAGTTGGGGCGGTGAAAGACCTCGGCCGTGGGGCCGTATTGCAGCAGTTCGCCGGCATCGAGCACGGCGGTGTGGCCGCCCAGCAACAGGGCTTCGCCCGGTTCGGTGGTGGCGTAGACCACGGTGGAACGGCCCTGCGCGAACAATGCCGACAGCTCGTCGCGCAGTTCTTCGCGCAGCTTGTAGTCCAGGTTGACCAGGGGTTCGTCCAGCAGGATCAGGGGCGCGTCCTTGGCCAGGGCGCGGGCCAGGGCCACCCGCTGCTGCTGGCCGCCGGACAGTTCCGACGGGTAGCGCGCCAGCAGGTGGTCGATGTGCAGCCGCGCCGCCATGGCGCCGACCTTGTCGGCAATGCCGGCTTCACCGCGCAGCTTGAGCGGCGACGCGATGTTGTCGAACACCGTCATGGACGGATAGTTGATGAATTGCTGGTAGACCATGGCGACATTGCGCTGGCGCACCGGCACGCCGGTCACGTCGCGGCCGTCGGCCAGCACGTGGCCTTCGGTGGGCCGATCCAGCCCGGCCATGATGCGCATCAGCGATGTCTTGCCCGCCAGGGTGGCCCCCAGCAGGACGGTCATGGCGCCTGGCACCGGGGCCAGGGTCATCGGATACAGGTGCGTCTGCGAGCCGGCTCGCAAACCTATCCTGTCCAGGGTCAGCTGCATCTGGTCTCCTGCCTCTTATACGTCCCCGATTATTCAATCGGGCATCGATACTGGGGTACAGCGGCCCTTGCGGCGCGCAAGAACGCGTCGTTTCAGGTTTTTCTTTCAGATCGCTTTCGTTTTTTGTGCGTTTTACCGAAGAAGCGAACAAAAAACAATCTTGCAGTGCGTCATTATTTTTCGCTTTTGTTGTTTTATGATGCGAACATGACACTGAATCCCAGACAAAGCGCCTTGATCGAAATGGTGCGAGCCCAAGGCTCGGCCACGATCGAAGAGCTTGCCAAACGCTTTGACGTCACGCTGCAGACCGTGCGGCGCGACGTCAACATCCTATCCGAAGCCGGCCTGCTGTCGCGCTTTCATGGCGGCGTGCGCATCGAAGCGTCGACCATCGAGAACATCGCCTACCGCAAGCGCCAGGGGCTGCACGCCGCCGGCAAGCAGCGCATCGCCGAGGCCGTGGCCCGCGCCGTGCCCGACGGCTGTTCGCTGATTTTGAACATCGGCACCACCACCGAGGCCATCGCGCGCGCCCTGCTGCGCCACCGCGGCCTGCGCGTCATTACCAACAACCTGCACGTGGCGGACATCCTGTCGGACAACCCCGACTGCGAGGTCATCGTGGCCGGCGGCGTCGTGCGTTCGCGCGACCGCGGCATCGTCGGCGAAGCCACCATGGATTTCATTCGCCAGTTCAAGGTCGACATCGGCCTGATCGGCATTTCCGGCATCGAAGCCGACGGCACGCTGCGCGACTACGACTTTCGCGAAGTGCGCGTGGCCCGCACGATCATCGAGCAATCGCGCGAGGTCTGGCTGGCCGCCGACAGCAGCAAATTCAAGCGCCAGGCCATGGTGGAACTGGCGCACATCTCGCAGATCGACCGCTTTTTCACCGACGCGCATCCGCAGGAACCGCTGGCCCAGGTGCTGCTGGATTCCGGCGTGCGCTGTGAAGTGGCCGCCGCACCGAACGCCGCCAAGGCCGCCTGACCCGGCGCCCTGCTCCTACGAAACACCGCACTGATTACCTCGCGGCCCAGCCGCCACCTTGCATATGAACCAAACGTCCGCCTCCGTCACCCCGCCCGATCGCAACCGCCTGCTGGCGCAACTGGACAACACGCCCGCCTGGGACGTGATCGTCATCGGCGGCGGCGCCACCGGCCTGGGCACCGCCGTGGATGCCGCCAGCCGCGGCTACCGCACGCTGCTGATCGAAGCCGCCGACTTTGCCAAGGGCACGTCCAGCAAGGCCACCAAGCTGGTCCACGGCGGCGTGCGCTACCTGGCACAGGGCAACATCAGCCTGGTGCGCGAGGCCCTGCACGAACGCGGCCTGCTCAACCGCAATGCGCCGCACCTGGTGTGGCCGCTGGGCTTCGTGGTGCCGGCCTACAACCTGCTGGACCAGCCCTTCTACGGCATCGGCCTGAAGATGTACGACATGCTGGCCGGCAAGCTGAACCTGTCGCCCAGCCGCTGGCTGTCGCGCCGCGACACGCTGGCCAATGCGCCGACCCTGGCCGAAAGCGTCAACGGCCGCGGCCTGAAAGGCGGCGTGCTGTATTACGACGGCCAGTTCGACGATGCGCGCCTGGCGCTCAGCCTGATGCGCACGCTGTTCGACCTGGGCGGCACGGCGGTGAACTACGTGCGCGCCACGGGCCTGACCACCACCGGCGGCAAGGTCGACGGCGTGACCGCGCAGGACGCGCTGGGCGGGGCCACTTTCACGCTGCGCGCGCGCTGCGTGATCAACGCGACCGGCGTGTGGGTCGACAGCGTGCGCCGCATGGAAGACAAGAACGCGCCGACCATGGTGGCGCCCAGCCAGGGCGTGCACCTGACGCTGCCGCAGGATTTCCTGCCGGGCAAGCGCGCCATCCTCATTCCCAAGACCGACGACGGCCGCGTGCTGTTCGTGGTGCCGTGGAACGGCCACACCATCGTGGGCACCACCGATTCACCGCGCAACGACCTGCCGCTGGACCCGGAAGCCGGCGCGCAGGACGTGGACTTCATCCTGCAGACGGCCGCGCGCTACCTCAGCCGCAAGCCCACGCGCGACGACGTCACCAGCGTCTGGGCGGGCCTGCGGCCGCTGGTCAAGGCCACGGGGGATGCCTCCACCAAGTCGCTGTCGCGCGAGCACACCATCCTGGTGTCGCAGGCCGGGCTGGTGACGGTCACGGGCGGCAAATGGACCACCTACCGCCGCATGGCGCAGGACGTGGTGGATACCGCCATCCAGCACCAGTTGCTGACGCAGGCCAGCTGCCGCACCGAGTCGCTGGCGCTGCATGGCTCGGGCGGCCTGGCGCCGTCGCAGGAACATGCCGGCACGCCGGACAGCTACTACGGCAGCGACCTGCCCGCGCTCAAGGCCCTGCCCGGCGCGGACCGCATGCTGGTGAAAAGCAGCGGCCTGTCCGAAGCGCACGTGCGTTTCGCGGCGCGCTTCGAGTTGGCGCGCAGCGCCGAAGATGTGCTGGCGCGCCGCAACCGCGCGCTGTTCCTGGACGCCGACGCCGCCCTGATGGCCGCGCCGGAAGTCGCGCGCATCCTGGCCGAGGAACTGGGCCACGACGCCGCCTGGCAGCAGCGCACGCTGCAGGAGCTGGCCGGCGTGGCGGCGCATTACAAGCTGAAGTGATCTCGCGCGGCCAACGCCGCGTCGATGGCTGCAGGGTCATACCGCGTGGCGATGGCCGCGCGCCGTGCCCCTGCGTTCACGCACCCGCCGCAAGCGCAGTGCGTGCGCCTGCTTTCACGGCACGCGCAGCGGGCTGTGCTGGATCATCGTCTCGAAGACGCGCAACAGATCGGGGTCGCATTTGGACCCCGCTTCCACGTTGAGAATGCGCATGATCTCGGCGTGCGTGCGCGCCGGGTGATACGGCCGGGCGTCGCCCAGCGCGTCGTAGGAATCGGCCAGCGAAATGATGCGCGAATGCAGCGGAATGTCGTGCCCGGCCAGCCCCTCGGGGTAGCCGGAGCCATCGAAATGTTCGTGATGATGGCGCACCGCCAGCGCGATGAGTTCGCGTTGCGGTATGTCGCTATGCATGATGATGTCGGCACCCGTCGCGGCGTGCGACTTCATGATGTCCCAATCGTCTTTTTCCAGCCGCTTGGGCGAGAACAGCACGCGGTCCGGCGTGCCGATCTTGCCCACGTCGTGCAAGCGCGCGGCCACGGCAACCGCTTTCTGTTCGTCGTCAGGCAGGCCGCAGGCGTGGGCCAGGGCCACGCTCAGGGCGACGACGCGGTGGCAATGGCGGCCGGTGGCAGGATCGCGCGCCTGCATCGCGGCGAACAGCGCGGCTTCGCAAGAACCTGGGGAACAGGCAGCAGGCGCGGACGCGTCCTGCGGGGGCAAGTCTGGAGGCATTAGGCATGGGGCGCGCGGTTGCAACGGAACCGTGCGCTTGTGTCTGAAAGTATCAATTCTGACACAAGCGCGCGCCCCGCGCGGCGAATCGAACCGTACAACGATGCGGACATCGGCAAGGCGCCGGCACGCCTGCGGCCAGCGCGCCAACGCCCGCGCATCACGCCTTCAGCCGGTCCAGCAACGCTTGCGCCACGCCCACTGACGACGCCGGATTCTGCCCCGTGATCAAGAGACCGTCGGACACGACATACGGCTGCCAGTCCGGCCCCTTGGTGTACAAGCCGCCCAGCGCGGCCAGCTGGTCTTCGACCAGGAAGGGCACCACGTCGGTCAGTTGCACGGCGGCCTCTTCCGCATTGGAAAAGCCCGTGACCTGGCGGCCCTGCACCAGCGGCTTGCCATCGGCGGTCTTGGCGTGGCGCAGCACGCCGGGCGCGTGGCACACGGCGGCCACGGGCTTGCCGGCGGCCAGCATGGTCTCGATCAGCGAGACCGACTTGGGGTCTTCGGCCAGGTCCCACAGCGGCCCGTGACCGCCGGGATAGAACACGGCGTCGTAGTCGGCCGCCTGCACCTCGGCCAGGCGGCGCGTGGCGGCCAGGCGCTGCTGCGCGGCCGGGTCCTGGCGAAAGCGGCGGGTGTCGTCGGTCTGGGCGTCGGGGTCGTCGCTCTTGGGGTCCAGCGGTGGCTGGCCGCCCTTGGGCGAGGCCAGCGTCAGCGTCGCGCCCGCATCCAGGAAGGCGTAGTACGGCGCCGCGAACTCTTCGAGCCAGAAGCCGGTCTTGCGGCCCGTGTTGCCCAGCGTGTCGTGGGAAGTCAGCACGATCAGGATATTCATGTTGCGCTCCTATGCATCGGGGCCGACGCGCACGATGCGCTTGCCCGCGTTTTCGCCCTTGAGCAGGCCCATCAGGCCGCGCGGCGCGTTTTCCAGGCCGTCGACCACGTCTTCTCGGTACTGGATGCGGCCGTCTTTCAGCAGCCCCTGCATGGCCTCGCGGAATTCGCCGTAGCGATGCGCGTATTCGTTGAAGATGATGAAGCCCTGCACCTTGATGCGCTTGGTGAGGATGGTGCGCATCAGCAGCGGCAGGCGGTCGGGGCCGTCGGGCAGGCTCGTGGCGTTGTAGGCCGAGATCAGGCCGCAGACCGGCACGCGCGCGCGCGGGTTCAGTAGCGGCAGCACGGCGTCGAACACCGCACCGCCGACGTTCTCGAAATACACGTCGATGCCCTGCGGCACAGCGCGCGCCAGTTGCTCGGCCATGTCGGGCGCCTTGTGGTCGATGCAGGCGTCAAAGCCCAGCGTGTCCACGACGTAGCGGCATTTGTCGGGGCCGCCGGCAATGCCGACGGCCCGGCAGCCGTGGATCTTGGCCAGTTGGCCCACCACCGCGCCCACCGCGCCGCTGGCCGCGGCCACCACCACGGTTTCGCCGGCCTTGGGCTGGCCGATGTCGAGCAAGCCCATGTAGCCGGTAAAGCCCGGCATGCCCAGCACGCCCAGCGAATAGGACGGATGGTCGGGCGACTGGCCCAGCTTGAGCAGGCCGGCGCCATCGGACACGGCGTAGTCCTGCCAGCCGGATTGGCCCAGCACCCATTCGCCCACCGGGTAATCGGGATGGTTCGACGCCACGACCCGCGATACGGTGCCGCCCACCATGGGCTGGCCGACTTTCACGGGTTCGGCGTAGGACGGCGCATCGCTCATGCGGCCGCGCATGTAAGGGTCAAGCGACAGGTAGACCGTGCGCAGCAGCAGCTGGCCGGGGCCGGGTTGGGGCACCGCGTCGGTTTCCAGGCGGAAATCGCTGTCGGCGGGCTCGCCCTGCGGACGGGCGGCCAGGACGATGCGGCGGTTGAGGGAGGACGATTGCGGCATGGCGTGCAGACTCCTTCTGTTCCGGATCATGGCCTGCCCTGGGAAACGCGGGAAAACGAACAGCGCCGGCAGGCCTTCAGGGCATTACACCATCGATGCCCGGCGGCTTGTCCGGCAACCCTGCCCCTCGCCCCCCTTTTAATTAATTAAATATTTAATTAGAATTTGCGGCATGCCGAATTCGCCTGCCCCCGCCCGCCGTCCGGGCCGCCCGCCCCGCCCCGACAACGCCGCCGTCCGCGACCAGCTGCTGGACATTGCCACCGATCTGTTCGCCGCGCAGGGGGTGGCCGCCACCCGCATCGCCCACATCGCCGAGCGCGCCGGGGTCACCTCGGCCATGCTGCATTACTACTTCAAGAGCCGCGACCAGTTGCTGGATGCCGTCGTGCTGGAACGCGTGGTGCCAGTGATCAGCTTTGTCTGGAGCCCCGTGCCGCAGACGGCCCGCCGCGTGGTCGGCCCGGCCGACACCGCGCGCGCCGTCATCACCGAAATCGTCTCGCGCCTGGTGCGCTGCGCCGCTGACCGGCCCTGGCTGCCGGCGTTGTGGATGCACGAGGTGGTCAACGAAGGCGGCCAGCTGCGCGAACGGGTGCTGCGCCACCTGCCGTCGCAGCGCTTGCAGGTCTTTGCCGGCATGATCGCCGACAGCCAGCGCGCCGGCGCCATCACGCCCGGGGTCGAACCGCGCCTGGTGTTCCTGTCGATCCTGGGCCTGACCCTGCTGCCGCTGGCCACGTCCAGCCTGTGGCGCCGCATCTGGCAGGAAGACCCGACCGCCCAGGCCATCGGCCACGACGCCATCGCGGCCCACGCCGTGGCCATGCTGACGGGCGGGCTGTTCACCCCAGCGGCCCCGCTGACGGCCGGCCTGGCCCATGGCGACGCCGCCGCCGATTGCCCCGACCTGGCGCCGCCCGACGCCATGGCCGACACCCTGCTTCCCCCCTCGCCCACCCCAGGACGCTGACCATGCGCACCGACTCTGCCTTGCGCCTTGCACGCCCCGCCGCCGCCCTTTGCCTGTTGCTGCTGGCCGCCTGCGGCAAGGGCAGCGACGCGGTCTACCAGGGCTATGTCGAAGGCGAATACCTGTACATCGCCTCGTCCGAAGCGGGCCGGCTGGACAGCCTGTCGGTGCAGCGCGGCCAGCAGGTGGCCGCCGCCGCGCCGCTGTTCGCGCTGGAAGCCACCCGAGAAACCGCCGCCCGCGACCAGGCCGACGCGCAACTGGCGGCGGCCACTGCGCAGCAAGAAGACATTGCCACCGGCAAGCGCCCCGCCGAGGTTGACGTCACCCGCGCCCAATTGGCCCAGGTCGAAGCCGCCAGCCGCCGGTCGGCCACGCAGTTGGCGCGCGACAGCGCCCAGTTCCGCATCGGCGGCGTGGCCCGCGCCCAACTGGACGACAGCCGCGCGCAGGCGCAGTCGGATGCGGCGCGGGTGCGCGAACTGCGCGCCCAGCTGGACGTGGCCAACCTGCCCGGCCGCCAGGATCAGCGGCGTGCGCAGGCCGCCCAGGTCGAGGCCGCCCGCGCCGCGCTGGCCCAGGCCGACTGGACACTGGCCCAGAAGCGCCAGGCCGCGCCGACCGCCGCGCTCGTGTTCGACACGCTGTACCGCGTGGGCGAATGGGTGCCGGCCGGCAGCCCGGTCGTCAGCCTGTTGCCGCCGGGCAATATCAAGGTGCGCTTTTTCGTGCCCGAGGCCGTGGCCGGCGCGCTGAAACCCGGCCAGGCCGCCACCGTGCGCTGCGATGGCTGCGGCGACCCCGTGCCGGTGCGCATCGACTACATCTCGCCGCAGGCCGAATACACGCCGCCGGTGATCTACAGCCGCGAAACCCGTGGCAAGCTGGTCTACATGATCGAGGCGCGTCCGGCGCCCGACGCCGCCGCGCGGCTGCATCCCGGCCAGCCGGTCGAGGCGGCGCTGCAATGAACGGCCCCACGGCGCCGGGCGGCTACGTCATCGACGTGCAGGGCCTGAACAAGCATTTCGGCGACAAGCACGTGGTCAACGACGTGTCGCTGCAAGTGCGCGAAGGCGAGATCTTCGGTTTCCTGGGCCCCAACGGCAGCGGCAAGACCACCAGCATCCGCCTGATGTGCGGCCTGTTGACGCCGGATTCGGGCAGCGGCACCTGCCTGGGCTACGACATCATCAAGGACAGCGCGCAGATCAAGCGCCAGGTCGGCTACATGACCCAGAAGTTCTCGTACTGGGACGACCTGACCATCCGCGAGAACCTGGATTTCGTGGCCCGCATGTACGGCATGCCCCAGCGCCGCGAGACCGTCGACCGCGCGCTGCAAGACCTGGGGCTGCAAAGCCGCGCCGGGCAACTGACGGGGTCGCTGTCGGGCGGCTGGAAACAGCGGCTGGCGCTGGCCGCCTGCCTGCTGCACCAGCCGCGCCTGTTGCTGCTGGACGAACCCACCGCGGGCGTGGACCCGACCGCGCGGCGCGACTTCTGGGAACAGCTGCACGAGCTGGCCGCGCGCGGCATCTCGGTGCTGGTCAGCACCCACTACATGGACGAAGCCGAACGCTGCCACAAGCTGGCCTACATTTCCTACGGCAAGCTGCTGACCCAGGGCACGGCCGACGAGGTCATTGCCGAGCAGCACCTGACCACCTGGGCCATCCACGGCCACAACCTGGTGCCGCTGGCGCAGCAGTTGCGCGGCGCGCCGGGCGTGGACCAGACGGTGGCCTTCGGGTCGGCGCTGCACATCAGCGGGCGCGACGCGGCGCAGCTGGAACGCACGCTGAACGACGCCGTGGCCGGCCAGGACCTGCGGCTGGAGCGCATCGACACCAGCCTGGAAGACGTCTTCATCTACCTGATGAACCGTTCTTCCGACAACTTCGCGAGCCCGGCATGAGACGCCACCTGGAGGGCTTTTCGTGGTCGCGCTGGTGGAGCATGGTGCTCAAGGAATTCCTGCAACTGCGGCGCGACCGCATCACCTTCGGCATGATCGTGGGCATCCCCATCATGCAGCTGGCGCTGTTCGGCTACGCCATCAATACCAACCCCAAGCAGCTGCCCACCGCCGTCATCGTGGCGGATCACAGCCCGTTCACCCGCAGCTTCGTGGCCGCGATGAAGTCGTCGGACTACTTCCACATCGTGGACGAACTGCCCAACGAAGAAGCCGGCAGCAGAGCGCTGGCGCAGGGCCGCGTGCTGTTCGTGGTGACCATTCCGCCCGACTTCACCCGCAAGCTGCTGCGCGGCGAGCGCCCGGCGCTGCTGATCGAGGCCGACGCCACCGACCCCATGGCGACGGGACTGGCCATCGGCTCGGCCAACCAGCTGGCGCTGGCCGTGGCGCAGAAGGACCTGACCGGCCCGCTGGCGCACCTGGCGGGCGGCCAGCCGCCGTTCGACGTGCGCGTGCACCAGCTCTACAACGAAGAGCAGATCTCGCAATACAACACCGTGCCCGGCCTGATGGGCGTGATCCTGACCATGACATTGGTGATGATGACCGGCTTGGCCATGACGCGCGAGCGAGAACGCGGCACCATGGAAAACCTGCTGGCCATGCCGGTGCGGCCGCTGGAAGTCATGACCGGCAAGATCGTGCCGTACATCGCCATCGGCCTGATCCAGGCCACCATCATCCTGCTGGCCGCGTATTTCATCTTCCACGTGCCGTTCCTGGGCAGCCTGTTGACGGTGTACCTGGGCGCGCTGATCTTCGTGGCCGCCAACCTGACCGTGGGCATCACGCTGTCGTCGCTGGCGCAGAACCAGTTGCAGGCCATGCAGCTGACGATGTTCTATTTCCTGCCCAACATGCTGCTGTCCGGCTTCATGTTCCCGTTCCTGGGCATGCCCCAATGGGCCCAGTACCTGGGCAATCTGCTGCCGCTGACCCACTTCAACCGGCTGATCCGCGGCATCCTGCTCAAGGGCAACGGCTGGTGGGACCTGTGGCCCACCATCTGGCCCATGCTGCTGTTCACCGCCATCGTCATGACGGCCGCCGTGAAGTTCTACCGCCGCACCCTGGATTGAAGGCCGCCATGTCCTGCCCCCGCCCTCGCCTGCCCCTCGCCCGCCGCGCCGCGGCGCTGGCCGCCTGCGCCCTGCTGCCCGGCTGCGCTGTCGGCCCCGATTTCAGCCGGCCCGCCGCGCCTGCCGTCTCGGCCTATGCCGCGCCGCAAGAGGCCGCCGCGCAGCCGCGCCTCACCGCCGCCGACATTCCCGGGCAGTGGTGGCAGCTGTTTCAATCCCCCGCCCTGGACGCGCTGGTGCGCCAGGCGCTGGACGCCAGCCCCACACTGGACCAGGCCCGCGCCCGCCTGCGCCAGGCCAGCGAAGACCTGAACGCCGAGACCGGCGGCCGCCTGCTGCCCGCCGTGGACGCCAACCTGTCCGCGACCCGGCAGAAGGTCGATCCGTCCGCCTATGGCGTGCCCGTGACCGAACAGCCCGCCCCGTTCACGCTGTACAACGCGTCCATCGACGTGTCCTACACGCTGGACGTCTTCGGCGGCAACCGCCGCGCGCTGGAAGGCCTGGCCGCCCAGGTGGACTACCAATCGCACGAATGGCAGGCGGCCCGCATGACGCTGGCGGCCAACGTCGTCACCACCGCCATCCGCCAGGCCGACCTGACCGAACGCGTCGCCATCACGCGCGACCTGCTGGCCGCCCAGCAACGCCAGCAGGACATCATGCGCCAGCGCCTGGCGGCCGGCGGCATCGCCGAAGCCGACCTGCGCAACCAGGAATTGCTGCTGGCCCAGACCCAGGCCACCCTGCCGCCGCTGCAATACCAATTGGCCCAGGCCACCCACCAGCTGGCCACCTACCTGGGCCAGTTGCCCGCCGACGGGCAGGCGCCGCCGCTGCGCCTGGCCGACCTGACCCTGCCTGCCGAGATTCCGGCCGGCGTGCCGTCGGCGCTGACCCGCCAGCGCCCCGACATCCTGGCCGCCGAGGCCTTGCTGCACCAGGCCTCGGCCGATGTCGGCGTGGCCACGGCCAACCAGTATCCCCGGTTCACCCTGACCGCCAGCTTCGGGTCGCAACGCACGCGGGCCGGCGATATCACCGATGGCGTCAACGTCTGGAACCTGGGGCTGGGCGTGGTGCAACCGCTGTTTCGTGGCGGTGAACTGCGCGCCCGCACGCGTTCGGCGCAAGCCGCCTACGACGCCGCCCAGGCCGCCTACCGCCAGACCGTGCTGGACGGGTTCCGCCAGGTCGCCGACGCGCTGCGCGCCGTGCAGACCGATGCCCAGGCCTTCGGCGCCTACGACGCCGCCTGGCGCCGCGCGGCAGACGCCGACCGCATCGCCCAGGGCCGTTACCAGGCCGGCGGCATCAGCCACCTGAGCCTGCTCGACAGCCAGCGCCAGTTGCTGCAGACCCGGCTGTCGCGCAGCGCCGCCGATGCCGCACGCTACGCCGACACCGCCGCCTTGCTGCAAGCGCTGGGCGGCGGCTGGTGGAACGAAACACCGCCCGCCCAGGCCGCCGCAAAATCCTCGCCATAGCCCGCAAACCCGCGCCAAATCAGGCCTTGCGGGCTCATGTCCGAGAATTCGGGTAAGAAAGTGGTGTTGTGCGACGTTTAGGAATCCGTTGTATCCGATGCATCATGCATGCGCTGAAGCTGCACAGATCTCGACAACGATTCATGAATGACCTACTAGACCTCATCGTCTTCTCGCCCGACCCCCGCCAACGTACCCGCCGTAGCGACGCCCTGGCCGGCATGGGCTTCTCGCCCCGCTGCTGCGAAGATTCCAACGGCCTGTTCCGCCTGTTCCAGGCCCGCCGCACCCCGCTGCTGGTCATGGAAGCCGAACTCACCGACCTTTGCATGGCCGTCGCAGGTCTGCGCGCCATGGACACCACCGCCGGCATCGTCGCCGTCTCCACCTTCGATTCCCCCGAAAACCGCATCCTGGGCCTGCACTGCGGCGCCGACGCCTGCTTCCAACCCGACGTCGCCACCGCCGAAATCGCAGCCGCCCTGCAAGCCCTGGTCCGCCGCGTCCCCATCTCCGGCCGCCGCCCCCACGACCCCGACCCGCGCCCCGCCCCCGTCGACGGCAACGGCAAATGGCACTTCCAGGACGCCGCCTGGACCCTCGTCAGCCCCCGCGGCACC
The DNA here is from genome assembly GCF_052695805.1 of Achromobacter sp. NCFB-sbj8-Ac1-l. Classification (NCBI taxonomy): domain Bacteria; kingdom Pseudomonadati; phylum Pseudomonadota; class Betaproteobacteria; order Burkholderiales; family Alcaligenaceae; genus Achromobacter; species Achromobacter sp. NCFB-sbj8-Ac1-l. The sequence continues at coordinate 3,409,418 of NZ_CP199812.1, forward strand.
CGCCTGGCCCTGACCCAGGCCGAACGCGACTTCCTCCTCAAACTCACCACCAGCCCCGACAAACGCCTGCCCCGCGGCGACCTCCCCCCCGGCGACCCCCAAGCCGGCCGCGAGTCCATACGCCGCACCGACGTCGTCGTCAGCCGCCTGAGAAGAAAAGCCCAGGAAACCAACATGGAACTCCCAATAAGAACAGTCTGGGGCTGGGGCTACGCCTTCACAGGCGACATCTAACCCGCCCCCCAAACCTCGCCACCCGTAGCCCTGGGGGCTGGGCCTTGTTGTGGCGAGCAACCTCGCTGCGCCCAAGGGAATCCGCAGGCGTACGAGGATGATGCAGGGGACGTCCGGAGCGAAGGCTCCGGACCGCAATCGTGGGCGCTCGCCACAACAAGGCCCAGCCCCCAGGGCGACCTACGAAGACACCCCAACCGCCCAAGCCCCCACCCGGCGTATCATTCCCCTAGCCCCCCAAACACCGCCAAACAGACATCAAACATGGACGTCTACACCCGCCTGCAAGCACTGCTGACCCATCACCAAGCCACCTTCCGCCTGATCTCCCACCCGGCCGCCGGCCGCTCCGTCGAAGTCGCCGCCGTCCGCGGCACCGCCGTCAGCCAAGGCGCCAAGGCCCTGGTCTGCCGCGTCAAGATCTCGTCCAACCAGCGCAAGAACGTCCTCGCCGTCTTCCCCGCCGACCAGCAGGCCGACCTGGAAGCCATCGCCCGCGCCGCCGGCGGCAAGAAAGCGTCCCTGGCGTCCCAGGACCTCGCCCGCGAACTCACCGGCTGCGAAATCGGCGCCATCCCGCCCTTCAGCTTCAACCCCGACCTGCACCTGATGGTGGACCCCACGCTGCGCCAACGCCACGATGAAATCGTGTTCAACGCCGGGCGGCTGGATGCCTCCATCCTGATGCGCACCGACGACTACTTCCGGCTCGCCGCGCCGCAAGAAGCCCCGCTCATCAAAGGCTAGCCCCCACGAACCCGCGCCCCGAGGCCGCCTTGTCCCGCCCGACCCACCCGACGCGCGCACGCGCTTCCAACATGCGCTGGCTCATGAGCCTGGCGCACATGGAGCCGTCGCCGGTCAGCCGCTGGGTGGCGCTGCGCGCCGCGCTGGCCATCGGCCTGCCCACCGCCGTCGGCCTGGTGCTGGACCAGAGCGCGGCCGCCGCGCTGGTCGCCCTGGGCGCCCTGCCCGCCATCACCGGCGACAACGGCGGCCCCTACCGCAATCGCGCCCTGTCCATCGGGTCCACCGTCTTCGGCGGCGCGCTCGGCTACCTGCTGGGCAACCTGCTGGCCGGCCACGGCCTCTGGAGCGCCGCCGGCATGACCGTGCTGGTGCTCATCGCCAGCCTCGTCGGCACCTTCAACAACATCGCCGCCGTCGCCACGCTGCAATTTGCCACCTACGTCATCGTCGGCACCAGCCTCACCTCGACCCTGCCGCCCTGGCTGCCGTCAGTGCTGGTGGGGGCCGGAGGCCTGTTCGGCCTGGCGCTCACGCTGCTGGGCTGGGTCGTCAACCCCATTGCCCCGGAACGCGCCGCCGTCGCCACCGCCTACCGCAAGCTGGCGGCCATGTTCGCCGCCATCGGCACCTCGCGCATCATGGCCGCGCGGCGCGACATGGAAGCCGCGCTGACCACCGCCTACGACACCGTGCTGGCCGCCCGCGGTCGCGCCGCCGGCCCCTCGCCCCGGCTGGCCCGGCTGGCCGCGCAACTGCAGGCCTGCACGCCGCTGTCCGACACCGCGCTGGCGCTGGCCCGCGCCGGCCGGGTGCTGCCGCACGAAGGCGCCCGCGTCATGAACCGCCTGGCCGACCGCGTGGAAAACGACGCCCCGCCCGCGCCCGCCGACGACATCGCCACGTTGCGCGGCGCGGGGCTCGATGCCCTGGCCGACGCGCTGGCCCGCGTGCAGCCGCTGCTGGACGGCAGCGGCCCGGCCCAGCCCGACGCCTTTCCCGCCTTGCCGCCCGCCCGGCCGCGGACCCCGTGGCGCGTGCTGGCGCGCACCTACCGGCCCGGTCCCACCACGGTGCGCTACCTGGTGCGACTGGGCTTGTGCCTGATTGCCGCCGAAGTCGTCGCCCACGCCTTCGCGCTGCCGCGTTCCTACTGGGTGCCCCTGATCGTCGTGGTGGTGTTCAAGCCCAACTTCGGTTCGGTCTTTGCCCGCGCGCTGCAAAGCTGCGCCGGCAGCGTCGTGGGCGTGGCCATCAGCGCCACCGTGCTGGCGCTGGACCGCAGCGGCATCGCCAGCCTGGTCACCGTGGCGGCGCTGGCGGCGCTGCTGCCCTGGTCCATCCGCCGCAACTACGGCCTGTTCTCGGCCATCCTGCTGCCCATCCTGATGTTGCTGATCGGCGCGCTGCAACCGGGCAGCTGGCCCATCGCCCTGGCCCGGCTGGTGGATGTGGCCGTGGCCGCGGGCATCGTGCTGGCCGTGGGCTACCTGCCCTGGATGCGGCTGGAACGCCACAACCTGGACCAGGCCGTCGCCACCGCCATCGACACGCTCGCCGCCTATCTCAACGCCGTGTTCCAGGCCGACGGCGCCACCCGCCACGACCTGCGTGCGCAAGCCTATGCGCGGCTGTCGGACCTGCGCATCGCGCTGCAGCGCGGCCTGTCCGAACCCCGGCTGGTCAGCCGCCGCGCGCTGGCCTGGTGGCCGGTGGAAGTAGCGCTGGAACGCGTCGCCAACGCCGTTTCGGACACCGCCTGGTCCCTGCCCGCCGACGCGCCGCCGCCCACGCCCGCCGAACTGGCGCAACTGGCCGGCGCCCTGCACGCCATGGCCGAGGCCGTGGCACAGGGTGCGCCCGTGGCGGTCGACCCGATCGACGCGCCCGTGCCCGCGCTGCGCGAGGCGGCCGCCGCCATCGAATCCCTGCGCGCGACGCTGGCCGGCCCGGAATTCGCGGCCACGCCGGGCAAAGCCGCGCCCCCACAACCAAACGCTCACCAGGTCTGAACCATGTGTCTCGCCGTCCTGGCCCTGCACGCCGTGCCGGGCATCCCCGTCCTGATCGCCGCCAACCGCGACGAATTCCACGCCCGGCCCACGCTGCCCGCGGCGCAATGGCCAGATGCGCCCAGCGTCTACGGCGGCCGCGACGGCCTGGCCGGCGGCACCTGGATGGGCGCGACCACGGGCGGGCGCTATGCGCTGGTCACCAACTTTCGCGAACCGGGCCGGCAGATTGCCGACGCCCCGTCGCGCGGCGCGCTGGTCGAAGGCTTCCTGCGCGGCACAGTATCCCCCGCGGACTACGTGGCCGCCGTCCATGCCGCCGGCCAGGCCTACAACGGCTTCAACCTGATCGTGGGCGACGCGCGCGGCGCCTGGTACACCAGCAACCGCGACGGCGCGCCGCGCGCGCTGGCGCCCGGCGTCTATGCGCTGTCCAACCATTTGCTGGACACCCCCTGGCCCAAACTGGCGCGCACTCGGGCGGCCTTTGAGCGCGTGCTGGAAAACGATCCCCAGCCCGACCTGCCGGCGCTGTTCACCGCCCTGGCCGACCGCCAGCCCGCCGACGATGCCGACCTGCCCGCCACCGGCCTGCCGCGGGATCGGGAAAGACTATTGAGCAGTCCGTTCATCATCAGCCCCAACTATGGCACCCGCAGTTCCACCGTGCTGGCACTGCGCGACGACGGCGCGGCCGAATTGACCGAAAGGCGCTTCGCCCCCGATGGATCGGTCAATGGCGAAAGCGCCCTGGCCTTTGCCTGGCGCGACGCTGCCGCAAGCGATATCCTGAAATAGGCCGCGGAAACAATCGGTAGGCATCCCGTCGCGCCGAAAGCGAACTCGCCGCGCGACGGGCGGTCGAATTTCCCATCACGCTTTTTTTTGCGCGTGATCATTTCCGTAAGGAGCATTCCATGAACAAACGCATCGAACGCTGCACCGTGGCCGCCGTCATGGCGCTGGGCAGCCTGGCCGTTGCCGGCATCCTGACCACCGCCCAGGCCGCCCTGCCTGCCGTGAAGCAGCAAGGCAGCGTGCAGTACGTCAGCGGCGGCATCGGCCTGGACGAATCCGAAGCCCTCAAGGCCGCGGCCAAAGACTACCCGCTGGCGCTGACGTTTGCCGCCCAGCGCGACGGCAAGGCCGACTACGTGGCCAACGTCGCCGTCCACATCCAGGACGCCCACGGCAAGCAGGTGTTGAAGGCCGAATCCGAAGGCCCCTACATGCTGGTCAAACTGCCCGCCGGCAGCTACAAGGTGTCCGCCACCTTCAACGGCAAGACGCAAGACCGCGACGTGACCGTGCAGAACAGCGGCACGGCGCGCGCCGTGTTCGAGTGGAAGTAAGGTCCACGAAGCCACCTGGCATGACATCCCGGCGCTGCCTCGCGCAGCGCCTCGTGGCCGTCAAGGAAACGACGCCGTGGGGCTGCGGCCCTTGAAGGCATGGGCGGCCGCTTCGATTTCGTTGGTCCAGATACCGCCCGTATAGCCCGTGGGCACGCGGCGCATGTCGTCCGGCGTGTCGATGCCGGTTGAAAAGCCTTCGCCCTCATACGGCCCGATCAGGAACGGGGTGCTGCCGACGTTGCGCAGCCGCGCCTGGAAGCGGCCGGGCCAGCCCCACAGCCAGGGCGCGACATTGATCGGCACCATCACCGGCATGCCGCGGCAAGCTTCTGGCACATGGCCCGACCAACCCAGGGCGGCGTAGCGCAGCAGGCAGGATTTCAAACCCGAGCGGGTCAAGGTCGGCACATCCGGCGACAACTGGCGCAGGCGCGCCATCGGCTCATCGCCGCCATAAGCCATGAAGTCGCGCCGCCGTTCGGGCGTCATGGCATTGAGCACGCGGGCCAGGGCCTCGCCCTCGGCCGGGTCGCGGCTTTTGACATTGATCAGGAAACGCTGGCGCGGAAAGGCGGCCAGCACGTCGTCCAGCGACGGCATCAGCCCCACGCCGCGGCCACGCAACGGAAACGTCTTGCCCCCGTCCGCCGTGTAGCCGTAGCCGATGTCCAGCGCCTTGAGCTGGGCCATGGAATGTTCGCGCGTCACGCCGTGGCCGTCGCTGCGGCAATCCAGCGTCCAGTCATGGAACACCGCGAACTGGCCGTCGGTGGTCGGGTGCACGTCGATCTCGACGATGTCGGCGCCCGCCTCGAAGCTGACGCGCATCGACGCGATGGTGTTTTCGAGGTAGCCATGGACGGGCGGCACGATCCGGGTAGCCGTGCAGGTGTCGGGCTGCATGCCGGTGGTGTCGTACCGCTGCGCGATGCCGCGGTGCGCCAGCAGCGTCGGCTGCGCCCCCGGCTCGGGCACCGTCCGGTCGGCATTGGCCACGTATACCAGCACGCCCGCCACGACGGCGACGCCGGCCGCGATGCGCCGTTTGCGCATAGTGCTACACGCCCGAGAACAGGATGGCGATCGTGAACCCCATGCTGATCGTCCACACCAGCGAACGCAGCGCGCCCCAGCCCGCCAGGTACATCGCCAGATAGCCCAGCCGCACCCCCAGCCAGCACGCCATCAGCGTGGCCACGTGCGCGGGCGGCGCCTGGGTGTACAGCGCAAACAGCACCGCGCCGAAAAAGAACGGCAGCGCTTCAAAGGTATTGATCTGCGCCGCGTTGGCGCGCGCCCGCCAGCCTTCCTGGCGGGCCAGCCAGGCGCGCGGATCGTTGTTGTCGAACTTGTTGCCGCCGGCCTTGGCCACGATCGTCGACACGAAGGGCAGGATTGCCGCCGCCAACATCAACCAGGCGATCAGTTTCATTGTTGCTCCTTGTGCGGGCAGGCCCGCGACGCGCGGCAAGCCCGTGCCGCCGCTGCGGCATGGTCGCCTGAAAGCGCGGAAATGAAAAGCCCGGGGCGCTTACACTGGCGACCTTGTCGTGGCGGCGGCTGCGCGCCTTGGCGGATCGCCGCGCTTTTTCGGGTGGCGCCACCCGCCCGCGGGGCCGCACGCAGACCGCCGCCCATTGATGCATCGCAGGAAGATTCATGCCGCTCGTGTCCCCCGGTTCGCTCTTGTTCCTGGCCGCCGCCCTGTTGTGGCTGCCGGCCACCCGCCGCTGGTCGCTGCTGCCGCTGGCTGCCGCCTACGCCTGGGCCTGGACCCAAGGCGGCATCGAGCCGCTGGCGCTGGCCTGGCCCGCGCTGCTGGTCCTGGCCGCCATGCTGGTCCGCCCTGCCTCGCCGCCCGCCCTGCGCGCCACCGGCCATACCCTGTTCCTGGCGGTGGCCGTGCTGCTGTTCCTGCATTGGCTGCCGGGCTTTCACAACCCGCTGGTCATCCCGCGCGCCGCGCTGACGCCCGACGCCGTACCCTTCGGCATGTACCTGAACCTGGATAAACCGCTGGTCGCGTTCTGGGTCATCCTGGCCGCCGCGCCCGTCATGGCGGGAACCACCGCGCGCACCACCCTGGGCGCCGCCCTGGCCGCCTGCGCCGCCGCCATCGTGGTCTGCCTGGGGCTGGCCCTGGCGTTGGGCGTGGTGGGATGGGCGCCGAAATGGCCCGAATCCGGCTGGCTCTGGCTGATCAACAACGCCTTGCTCGTGACCCTGGCCGAAGAAGCCTTGTTCCGCGGCTACGTGCAGCAGCGCCTGGCGCAGTGCTGGCGCGGCCAGCGCTGGGGCGCCACGGCCGCGCCAGGGGTCGCCGCGCTGCTGTTCGGCCTGGCGCACTACGCGGGCGGCTGGCAGTGGATGCTGCTGGCAGGCATTGCCGGCGTTGGCTACGGCGCGGCCTATCGTCATGGCGGCCTGGCAGCCGCCGTGCTGGCCCACCTGGGCCTGAACGCCGCGCACTACGGGCTGTTCACCTACCCGATGCGCGCGATTCTGCATTGAGAATACGCGTGACGCTGAATTGAAAAACGGGCTTGGGTTCCCGCTTGCGGCCATGCCGCAAACCGGAACCCAAGCCCGTATGAGGACTCGGCCGAGCGGGCCGGACGGCCTGGCTACCCAGGCAGCGTCCGACCGGCCGTTCAGGCCGCCAGGGCCGGATAGTCCGTATAACCGGCCGCGCCCGACGAATAGAACGTCGACGAATCCGGCGCATTCAGCGGCGCCTTCAGCGCGAAGCGGCGCACCAGGTCCGGGTTGGCGATGTACTGCACGCCAAACGCCACCGCATCCACGCGGCCCGCTTCAATGGCAGCTTCCGCCGATTCGCGCGTGTAGCCTTCGTTGCCGATGTACACCCCGCCAAACGCCTCGCGCAATTGCGGGCCGATGCTGTCCGTCCCCTCGTGCTCGCGCACACACAGGAACGCCAGGCCACGGCGGCGCGCCGCACGCGCCACGTAGCTGAACGTCGTCAGCGGATCCGAATCGCCCATCGTGTGCGAATCGCCGCGCGGCGACAGGTGCAGGCCGACCCGGCCCGCGCCCCACACGCTCACACACGCATCGATCACTTCCAGCATCAGGCGGGCGCGGCCTTCCAGCGAACCGCCGTAGCCATCCGTGCGCTGATTGGTGCTGTCCTGCAGGAACTGGTCCAGCAGATAACCGTTTGCCCCGTGCACTTCCACGCCATCGAAACCGGCGTCCTTGGCCAGCAGCGCGCCGCGGCGATACGCCTCGACCACGCCCGGGATTTCATCCGTTTCCAGCGCGCGCGGCACCACATAGCCGCGCTTCGGACGCACCAGGCTCACGTGGCCTTGCGCCGCAATCGCGCTGGGCGCCACCGGCAGTTCGCCGTTCAGGAACACCGGATCGGAAATCCGGCCCACGTGCCACAGCTGCGCAAAAATACGGCCGCCGGCGGCATGCACCGCGTCCGTCACCTTGCGCCAGCCCTTCACCTGGTCTTGCGACCACAGCCCCGGCGTATCCGCATAGCCCACGCCCTGCGGCGTCACCGAGGTCGCCTCGGTCAGGATCAGCCCGGCGTCGGCGCGCTGCACGTAATACTCGGCCATCAATTCATTCGGCACCCGGCCTTCGCTGGCCCGCTGGCGGGTCAACGGGGCCATGATGATACGGTTCGGCAGGGTCAGATCGCCCACGCGCAGGGGTTCAAACAACTGGCTCATACAAACAAATCCTTGCCCGGCGGTCGGGCGCTGGGTAGCGGCGGCAGGCTACATATCTTGGTTCAATTGCTGCAAAAACGCGGCAATCACGGCTTCATTGCGACGAAAGAACACCCACTGCCCCACCTTCGTCGGCGTAATCAGCCCCGCGCGCTGCAGCACCGCGAGGTGTGAAGACACCGTCGACTGCGACAGCCCGCAGCGCCCATCGATATGGCCCGCGCACACCCCGTTTTCAAAGGTATGCCCCGGCCGTTCCTCGAAGTGCGCCTCCGGCGTCTTCAACCACGCCAGAATCTCGCGACGCACCGGATTGGCCAACGCCTTGAGAATGGCGTCGGCATCGATCACCGGAGCGGCCGCCGTAGCGGGAGAAGAAAGGGTCGTCATATTCAAATATCGCAATTTATCGAATCTTATATCGAGACATCTCGATATATAGTCATGCCCCTACGAGCCAAGGGGCTATCCCCCCCAAAACCGCCTACTCGCCCTGCACCCGCCCCCGCAACCGCTTCACCTCGCCATGCAGCACCTTGCGCTGCACCCGCCGCCGCTGCGACGCCCGCGTCGGCTTCGTCGCCCGCCGCGGCTTCTCGACCTTCGCCGCCGCCCGCACCAGAGTCACCAGCCGCTCGATCGCCTCGGCCCGATTCTTTTCCTGGCTGCGAAACGACTGCGACTTGATGACGATCACGCCATCCTTCGAAATCCGATGATCGTTCAGCCCACACAAGGCATCCTTGATCTCGTCCGGCAACGACGACGCCCGCACATCAAACCGCAGATGCACGGCACTGGAAACCTTATTGACGTTCTGCCCCCCCGCGCCCTGCGCCCGGATCATCGAGAACTCGAGCTCGCGCTCATCAATATAGAGAGAATCTTGAACATGAAACATAGCGCGAGAGTATAAGTGCTCCCGCCCCGAAGCCCCCCCAGGAACTGCGGGGCCCAACACAATCCAGCCCCCATTCCCCGCAAGCCACAACCCTCCCCCAAGGGCGGGCACAAGCCCGCCACCGCCCCACCCCACGCCGGAATGGTCATCGCCCCAACAACAGCACACCCGACACCCGCGCGCAGCGCACCCTCGCCGACGCAAGACACCGCGTAAGCCGATGAGGCCGCCCGCGCGGCCGAAAGCGGCGGGCCCCGCAAATCTCTATGCAAGCCCCGACGCAGCAGCGCCCCAATCCTCGAAACCCGTAGCCCGCGGGGCTGGGCCTTGTTGTGGCGAGCAACCTCGATGCGCCCGAGGGAATCCGTAGGAGTCGCCGAAGGCGAGGACGAGGATGACAACGGGGAAGTCCGGAGCGAAGGCTCCGGACCGCAATCGTGGGCGCTCGCCACAACAAGGCCCAGCCCCGCGGGCGACCTACGAAGAACCAATCGCAGCAAGCAAAACCAACCACCCGCCCAAGAAAACAAGCAAGAACAAATCCCCACCACCAGCAAGCCCAGAATCACCCATTCCCCAGAAAGACTAAAATAATCCGCTTTTGCCCCATTCCAGCCCCCCGCAAGTCCATGACCTACACCGCCAAAGAAATCTTCAAGACCCTGCAAGGCGAAGGCGCCCACGCAGGCCGTGCGGCGGTCTTCTGCCGGTTCGCGGGCTGTAACCTCTGGACCGGCCGCGAAAGCGACCGGGCCAGCGCCGCCTGCAACTTCTGCGACACCGACTTCATCGGCACCGACGGCCACGGCGGCGGCAAATTCGCCACCCCCGACCTGCTCGCCGACGCCATCGCCACCGCCTGGGGCGAAACCACCGACAACCGCTACGTCGTCTTCACTGGCGGCGAACCCCTGCTCCAGCTCGACGAGCCGCTGCTTGCCGCCATCCATGCCCGCGGCTTCACCGTCGCCATCGAAACCAACGGCACCGTCAAACCGCCCCCCGGCATCGACTGGATCTGCGTCAGCCCCAAAGGCACCGCCCCCGTCGTCATCGAACGCGGCAACGAACTCAAGCTGGTCTACCCCCAGCCCAACGCCCTGCCGCCCAACTTCGAACACCTCGACTTCCAGTACTTCTTCCTGCAGCCCATGGACGGCCCCGCCCGCGTCGCCAACACCGAACAGGCCGTTCAATACTGCATGCAGCACCCGCAATGGCGACTCAGCCTGCAGACCCATAAATACATAGGCATTCCATGATTTCCGTGACCCGCAGGCTTGAATTCGACGCCGGCCACCGCATTCCCGACCACCGCAGCCAGTGCCGCAACCTGCACGGCCATCGCTACGTGCTTGAAATCACCCTGACCGGCGACATCGTCCAGGCCCCCGGCGAATCCGACAACGGCATGTTGATGGACTTCTCCGAAATCAAGCACATCGCCAAGACCCACATCGTCGATGTCTGGGACCACGCCTTCCTCGTCTACGAAGGCGACGCCGCCGTGCGCGGTTTCCTCGATACCCTGCCCGACCACAAAACCGTCGTGCTCGACCGCATTCCCACCGCCGAAAACCTGGCCGCCATCGTCTTCGCCACCCTGGCGCCGCACTACCACGGCCACTACGGCGCCGACCTGCGCCTGACCCGCGTGCGCCTGTACGAAACGCCCAACTGCTGGGCCGACTGCAACGGCTGACGCCGCACCGCCCGGGGCCTGCTGACAGGCCCCGGCTGACCGGCCTGCCGGCCTTCACGGACCGCGGCTGACGCCTGTCTCATCGCAGACACGCCCGTCGCCGCCGCTTCCCCGCCCCTGACGCGTCCCCGGCTTTCCATCCACGGAAAGCCCGCCCCCTATTCTTCCGATTGGAAAAATCTATGGAGATATTCGCCATTTTCAATTAATAGTAAGCTAATAGATAGGATACAATCGAATTCATGAACCCGCCCACCGACTCCCAACTCATGGCTACCACCGCAAACCTGATCGTGCTGTCGCGCGCCTATCGCGGCGCGGCCGACAAGGCGCTGGCCGACTACGGCCTGTCGCAAGCCACGGCCTGGCCCGTCATCCTGACCGGCCGGCTGGGCGACGGCGTACGCCAGGGCGCGCTGGCCGAAGCCCTGGGCGTCGAAGGCCCCTCGCTGGTGCGCGTGCTCGATCAACTGGTGGCCGCGGGCCTCATGGAACGGCGCGAAGACGCGCACGACCGCCGCGCCAAGACCCTGCACCTGACCGAAGCCGGCCATGCCCTGCGCAAACAGGTCGAAGACGTGCTGGTGGAATTGCGCCGCCGCCTCTTCGACGGCGTCAGCGAAGCCGACCTGCAGGCCTGCCTGCGCGTGTTCGACACCTTGAAGACTGCGCTGGGCCGCGGCACGGCCGGGGCCCAAGAGGACCGGCGCCCATGAAATTGCCGAACGTCCGCGAGACCATTTTTTCGCTCAAGAGCTATATCAGCGCCATCATGGCGCTGTATCTCTCGTACAGCATCGGCCTGCCCCGCCCGTTCTGGGCCATGACCACCGCCTACATCGTGGCCCAGCCCTGGTCCGGCGCCGTGCGGTCCAAGGCCCTGTACCGCCTGGTCGGCACCTTCTGCGGCTCGGCCATGACCGTCTACATGGTGCCGCGCCTGTCGAATTCCCCCGTCGTCATGACCGCCGCCATGGTGGCCTGGGTCGGCGCCTGCCTGTACCTGTCGGTGCTGGACCGCACGCCGCGTTCGTACCTGTTCATGCTGGCCGGCTACACCGCCGCCATGATCGGCTTTCCCAGCGTGTCCGACCCGTCGCTGGTGTTCGACACCGCCCTGGCGCGCGTCGAGGAAATCAGCCTGGGCATCGTCTGCGCCACGCTGGTCCACAGCATCGTGCTGCCGCGCGGCCTGGCGCCCGCCCTGACCCTGCAGCTGGACAAGGCCGTGCGCGACGCCAAGCTCTGGATCCACGACACCCTGAGCGGCCAGAACGCCGACCAGAAAGACCGCGACCGCCGCGTGCTCGCCAACGACATCACGCAGCTGCGCCTGTTGTCTACCCACGTGCCGTTCGACACCAGCAACCTGCGCTGGACCGCCGGCGCGGTGCGCGCCATGCAGGACCAGATTTCCGCGTTGACGCCGGCCGTGTCCGCCGTCGAAGACCGCATGCGGGCCTTGCAGGCCAACGGCCAGCCCCTGCCCGAGCCCGTCTCGCAGGTGCTGGCCGACATCTCGGAATGGATCAACGCCGGCGCCAAGGCCACCCACGAAACCGCCGTGCAACTGCGCGCCGCCGTCACCCAGCTGACGCCCGACATCGACAGCCGCTCGAGCTGGCGCGATGCGCTGCTGGCCAGCCTGATGACGCGGCTGCGCGAACTGATCGATACCTACGACGCCTGCCTGGCGCTGCGCCGGGAAATCCGCGCCGGACTGGCCGGCGCCCCGCTGCGCGCGCCGCGCGCCGAACGCGCCGCCAACAACACCAGCACGCTGCACCGCGACCACGGCATGGCGCTGCTGTCGGCCCTGGCCGCGGGCGTGGCCATTTCGGTCGTCTGCGCCTTCTGGATCGGCACGGCCTGGAGCAACGGCGCCACCGCGGCCATGATGGCCGCCATCTTCAGCTGCTTCTTCGCCTCGCAGGACAACCCCGTGCCGGGCATCATGCAGTTCCTGGTCTACACGGTGTATTCCATTCCGCTGTCGGCGCTGTACCTGCTGGGCATCATGCCCGCCATCCACTCGTTCGAGATGCTCGCGCTGGCGATGCTGCCCACCGCCTTCGTGCTGGGCGTCTTCATCGCCCGGCCCGCGTCCACCGGCAAGGCCATGGCCGTGCTGTTCGGGTTTCTGGGCACGATGGCGCTGCAAGACACCCACACCGCCGACCTGGTGTCGTTCATCGACACCCAGGTGGCGCAGTGCATGGGCGTGGGCGCGGCCGCCATCATCGCCGCCATCTTCCGCACCGTCAGCGCCGACTGGAGCGCCCGCCGCATCCAGGCCGCCAACTGGAAAGAACTGGCCGTGCTGGCAAGTTCGCCGCGCGCCCCTGCACGCCACACCTATGCCGCCCGCATGCTGGACCGCATCGGCCTGCTGCAGCCGCGCCTGGCGCTGGCCAAGCGGCCCGACGACCTGGTCGCCGCCGACGCGCTGAAAGACCTGCGCGTGGGCCGCGACATCACCGAATTGCAGCACGCCCGCCGCCACCTGCCCATGGCCGACGCCACCATCGCGCCGGTGCTGGACAGCCTGGCGCAGTTCTTCCGCGCCCGCTCGACGTGGCGCGCCGGTGAAAAGACGCCGGACATGCTGGCGCAGATCGACCGCGCGCTGGCCAGCGTCTCGGCCACGCCGGCCGGCGCCGCCGCCCGCGACCGCGCCGTCGTGGCCCTGGTGGGGCTGCGCCGCGCGTTCTTCCCGGACGCGGCCGACTATCAACCCGCCCATCCCACGCTGGAAACCCCATGATCGGCGAATTCAACCTCTACGGCATTTACTTCCCCTGGCTGCTGGTGCTGGGCGTGGTCACCCTGGGCGTGGCCTGGGCCGTGCGCCGCGTGCTGGCGCGCGCCGGGCTGTACCGCCTGGTGTGGCACCCCGCGCTGTTCGACCTGGCGCTGTTCGTGGTGCTGCTGTATGGCGTATCCCTTATTTCCCCTTATTTTTTGCAGAGATAGGTATGAAACTCCCCACTGCCCTGCGCCCCGCCGCCCTCGGCAAATTCGCGTTGACGGCCGCCGTCGTGGTGGCCGCCGTCGCCGCCGGCTGGCAGCTCTGGGTGCACTATGAAGTCGAACCCTGGACCCGCGACGGCCGCGTCAAGGCCTACGTGGTGCAGGTGGCGCCGGACGTATCCGGCCTGGTCACCGCCGTGCCCGTGCACGACAACCAGGACGTCAAGGCCGGCGACCTGCTGTTCGAGATCGACCGCGCGCGCTTCCAGCTGGCCTATGACCAGGCGCAGGCGTCCGTGCACTCGCAACAGGTGGCGCGCGAACAAGCCATGCGCGACGCCAAGCGCAACCGCTCGCTGGGCCAACTGGTGGCCGCCGAGGCGCTGGAACAAAGCCAGACCAAGCTGCAGCAGACCGAGGCCGCGCTGGCCCAGGCCGAAGTGCAACTGAACACCGCGCGCCTGAACCTGGAACGCAGCCGCGTGCTGGCCGTGACCGACGGGCGCATCACCAACCTGGACCTGCGCGCAGGTTCCTACGCCACCGCCGGCCGCGGCGTGATGGCGCTGGTCGATTCCAGCTCGTTCTACGTCGAAGGCTACTTCGAAGAAACCAAGCTGCCCGGCATCCACGAAGGCGACCCCGTCACCGTCACGCTGATGGGCGACAGCCGCCAGATCCGCGGCCACGTCGAGAGCATTGCCCTGGGCATCGCCGACCGCGACCGCAGCACCAGCGCCAACCTGCTGCCCAACGTCAACCCGACCTTCAACTGGGTCCGGCTGGCGCAGCGCATTCCGGTGCGCGTGAAGATCGACGAGGTGCCCGAAGGCGTGCGCCTGGTCGCCGGCCAGACCGCCACGGTGGCCGTGGGCGACGCCGCCGCGCCGCGCCCGGCCGAGCCCGCGGCCAAGCAGCCGTTCTGATCCCCACGCGACCTTCTTCAACCCTTTCAACCTATCGACAACGCCAAGCCGTAACCGCCATGAACACCAAATTCTTCCTGCCGCTGATGCTGGCCGCCGCGCTGGCCGGGTGCACCACCGTGGGCCCTGATTACCAGGTGCCTGCCGGGTCGGTCGCCACGCGGCAAAGCGCCCAGGTGCCGTTCACCGAAGCGCAGGAAGGCGTGTTCCAGCAGAACGAGGTGCCCGGCCACTGGTGGCGCCTGTACAACGACCCGACGCTGGACGGGCTGGTCGAACAAGCGCTGGCGGCCAACACCGACCTGCGCGTGGCCAGCGCCAACCTCGAACGCGCCCAGGCCGCCCTACGCGAAACCCAGGCGCAGCAACAGCCCAGCCTGGGCGTGAATGCCTCGCCCACCTTCGGCCACGTATCGGGCATCCAGGAACTGGCGCCCGGCATCGATCCGCCCAACCGCTGGTCGTATTCGGCCGGCGCCAGCATGTCGTACCAGCTGGACCTGTTCGGCCAGATCCGCCGCGCCATCGAGGCGTCCAACGCCGATGCACAATCGGCCCAGGCCGCCTACGACGCCACCCGCGTCACCGTCGCCGCCGAAACCGCGCGCGCCTACGCCAACCTGTGCGCGGCCGGCATGCAGCTGGCGTCGGCGCAGCATTCGGTCAAGGTGCAGCAGGAATCGCTGGACGCCGTGTCGCGCCTGCAACGCGCCGGCCGCGGCACCGTGCTGGACGTGACCCGCGCGCGTACCCAGCTGGAACAGCTGCAGGCCAACCTGCCGCCCTTCCAGGCGCAGCAGCGCACCGCGCTGTACCGTCTGGCCGCCCTGACCGGCCAGACGCCCGCCGAGATTCCCGCGTCGTTGCTGCAATGCGCCGCCGCGCCGAAGCTGACCCAGACCATCCCCGTGGGCGACGGCGCGCAATTGCTGCGCCGCCGTCCCGACATCCGCCAGGCCGAACGCAGCCTGGCCGCCGCCACTGCGCGCATCGGCGTGGCCACGGCCGACCTGTACCCCAAGATCACGCTGGGCCTGTCCGGCGCGTCGGGCGGCCCCGCCGCCATGTTCGGCGACCGCGGCACCTTCAGCTGGAGCGTCGGTCCGCTGATTTCCTGGACGCTGCCCAACACCGGCGCGGTGCAGGCGCGCATTGCCGAAGCCCAGGCCAACACCAAGGCTGCCGTGGCGCGCTTTGATGCGTCGGTGCTGAACGCCCTGCGCGAAACCGAGAGCGCGCTGGTGGTCTACGCCCGCCAACTGGACCGCGAGGCGTCCCTGCGCGCCGCGCGCGACCAGGCCGCGGTGGCCGCCTCGCAGGCGCGCCAGCTGTTCCAGTACGGCAAGACCGACTACCTGACCGTGCTGGACGCCGAACGCACCCTGGCCGCCAACGAAAGCGCCCTGGCCGCCAGCCAGGCCGAACTCAGCAACGACCAGATCGCCGTGTTCCTGGCGCTGGGCGGCGGCTGGGAGAAGTAAGCGTCGCTGCGGGCGGGCCGCTCGGCCCCGGGCGCCTTTCCAGAAATTGATTTCCATAATATGGAGACATCATTGCTCCAGGGAAACGCACGCTCGTAGAATCGCCTGCAGAACATCATTGATATCTGCACGGAGACAACCCCGCCCTTGAGCGCCGTATCTGCGCCGCTTGGGTGCCGGGATAAAAATCCATAATATGGAATACGAGACAGACATCCGGGAAGCCCGCGTCCTGGACAGCATCACCAAGCTGGCGCCCGAAGATGCCGGCCGCGTGGTGATCGCCGGTTCGCACGGCGGCCGCTACGCCGCGTATTGCGCGGCCCGCGGCCGGGTCCGCGCGGTGGTGCTGAACGATGCCGGCGTAGGCTGGGAACAGGCCGGCATTGCGGGCCTGCACGACCTGCAGCAATGGGGCGTGGCCGCCGCCACGGCCGATTACCGCAGTTGCCGCATCGGCGACGGCGCCGACATGGCACGCCACGGCATCATCAGCCACGTCAACGACCTGGCCTATGCCCTGGGTTGCCGGCCCGGCATGGCGGTGGCGCAGGCGGTTGCCCGGCTGGCCCGGGCCGACCTGGCGCCCACCCACCCCGCACCGCAGAAAGAAGCGCGCCGCATCCTGGCCACCGGCGCCGACGGCGCGCCGCTCGTCATCGGCGCCGATTCGGTCTCGCTGCTGGGCGCAGCGGACAACGGCCTGATCGCCGTCACCGCCTCCCACGGCGAGCGGCTGGCGGGTCTTGCCACCGACGGCGTGCGCGCCGAACCGCGGCTGGTGACCTTCAACGATGCCGGCATCGGCAAGGACAGCGCCGGCATCGGCCGCCTGCCCTTGCTGCAGCAGCGCGGCATCGCAGCGTTGACGGTATCGGCCCACAGCGCCCGCATCGGCGATGCCCGCTCATGCTTCGAAGACGGCGTGGTGTCGTCGGCCAACGCCCGCGCCCGTGACCTGGGCTGCCGCCCCGGCATGGCCCTGAAAACCTTTATCGACGCCCTGCTGACAGGGCGCGCAATCCACTAGGGAGCAACCTCCGCATGTCGGAAAAACTGGAAATCACGGGCGGCGAAGCCATCGCCCGCATGTTCGCGGCGCATGACGTCGGCCTGATGTTCGGCATGGGCGGCTTTCAGCTGCTGCCGTTCTACGACGCGGTGCGGCGCCTGAAGCTGAACCACAACCTGATCAACGATGAACGCTGCGCGGTGTTCGCGGCCGACGCCTATACCAAGGTCAGCGGCCGACCCGCCGTGTGCGATGCCACGCTGGGGCCGGGCGCGACCAACCTGGTCACCGGCCTGGCCGAAGCCTACAACGCCGGCACCGCCATGGTAGCGCTGGTGGGCGATTCGCACCGCATGCATTCCTGGAAGAACATGACCCAGGAAGCGCGCCAGCTGGAAGTGCTGCGGCCGGTGGTGAAAGACGTGCTGCGGGTCGAGAAGATCGAACGCATCCCCGAACTGGTGCGCCGCGCCTTTGCCATCGCCACCAGCGGCCGCCCCGGCCCGGTGGTGCTGGACGTGCCCGAAGACATCGCCCATGAAGTCCACGCCTTCGACGCCGCCGCCTTCCATGCCGTGGACACCTACCGCCGCGCGCCCGCGCTGCGCTGCCGGCCCGACGCCGATGGCCTGGCGCAAGCCGCCGCCATGCTGGCCGGCGCCGACCGCCCCCTGATGCTGTGCGGCGGCGGCGTGCACATCAGCGATGCCGCGCAGGCCGTGCAGGACTTCGCCCGGCGCTACAACATTCCCGTGGCCCACACCATGAGCGGCAAGGGCGCGATCGCCTGCAGCGACCCGTTGAACGCAGGCCTGTTCGGCCGCTACAGCCGCATCGCCAACGAACTGATATCCAAGGCCGACTGCCTGTTCGTGGTGGGCTGCAAGCTGGGCGAGGTGGCCACGCGCCGCTACGACCTGCTGTCCACGGGCGCCCCCATCATCCACCTGGACATCGTGGCCGAGGAATTCGACCGCACCACCACGCCCGCGCTGCGGCTGTGGGGCGACGTGCGCGCCACGCTGGCCGACCTGGACCGGCAACTGGCGGCGCTGGCCGATGCCGGCGATGCGCGCCGCCAGGGCTATGCCGACGAAGTGGGCCAGGCCATGCACGCCTGGCGCGAGTCGGTGCAGGCCAAGCTGACGTCGGCCGACCGGCCCATCGGCATGGCGCGGCTGATGCACGAAATCAACGCCAGCCTGCCCGAAGACGGCGTGCTGGTGGCCGACGGCGGCTTTGCCGCGCACTGGGGCGGCCTGCTGTTCGATACCAAGCGCGCGGGCCGCGGCTTCGTGCCCGACCGCGGCTTTGCGTCCATCGGCTACGGCATTCCCGGCGCCATCGGCGCGGCGGCCGCGGCCCCGGGCCGGCAGGTGGTCAGCCTGACGGGCGACGGCGGTTGCAACATGTCGCTGGGCGAACTGGAAACGGCCGTGCGCATGGGCCTGGCGTTCACACTGGTGGTGGTCAACAACGCCGCGTCGGGCTATATCAAGGCGCTGCAGCACCTGATGTACGGCAGCGGCAGCTACCAGTCTTCGGACCTGGCGGAAACCAATTACGCCAACGTGGCGCGTGCGCTGGGCTGCAACGGCATCCGGGTGGAGGACCCGGCCGAGATACCCGCCGCGCTGGCCGCCGCCTACGCCTGCCGCGATCGGCCGACGGTGCTGGACGTAGTGGTCACGCGCGACCCCGCGCACATGCTGCCGGGCGTGGACAGCCGCGCAGCCAAGATCAAGCCGGGCGACCGCATCGCCTGAGCCATTAAAAAAACATAATCCCCAAGCGAGGAGACAAACCATGAAAATCCGCAACTGGCTGACCCTGGCGGCGACGGCCCTGGCCACCGCCCTGGCGGGCCCTGCCGCAGCCCAAGGCAATGCCGCGGGCAGCTACCCCGACCGCCCGATCCGCCTGATCGTGCCCTTTCCCCCGGGCGGCACGTCGGACGTGGTGGGCCGCATCTTTGCCGAAGCGCTGGGCAAGCAGATCGGCCAGCCGGTGGTGGTGGAAAACCGCGGCGGCGCCGGCGGCACGGTAGGCTCGCGCGCCGTGGCCAGCGCCACGCCCGACGGCTACACGCTGCTGCTGGGCACGTCCAGCACCAACGGCACCAATTCGGCGGTGTACAAGAACCTGCCCTACGACGCCATCAAGGACTTCACGCCGGTCACCCAGATCATCCGCGTGCCGGGCGTGATCGTGGTCAACAAGAACTTCCCGGCCAAGGACTACGCCGCGTTCTTCGCGCTGATCAAGGGCGCGCCGGGCAAGTATTCGTATGCGTCGTCGGGCAACGGCGGCGCCACCCACATGGCGATGGAATACTACAAATCGCTGTCGGGGCTGGACATGATGCACGTGCCGTACCGCGGCACCGGCCCGGCGCTGAACGACGTCATCGCCGGCCAGGTGCCCATTCTGTGGGACACGGCGGCCTCGTCCATGGCGCACATCCAGTCCGGCAGCCTGCGCGCCATCGTGGTGGCCGCCAAGACACGCCTGCCGCAACTGCCCGACGTGCCCACCTTTGCCGAGGTCGGCCTGCCCGACTACGACGCCGAAATGTGGAACGGCCTCTTGGCCCCCGCCGGCCTGCCCGCGCCCATTCTGGCCAAACTGAACGAGGCCTCGCGCCGCGCCCTGGCCGACCCCGAGGTGCAGGCCAAGTACGCCGGCGTGGGCGCCTACGTGGTCGCCGACCAGCCCCAGGCCTTTGCCGCGATGATCAAGGAAGACGTGGCCAAGTGGAAGAAGGTGGCCGACTTCGCGCATATTTCGGCGGACTGACATGGGCCAGGCCGAGATCCACGAAGGCAGCCGGCCGGGCGCGGGCCGGCGCATGCAGGGCAAGACCGCCCTGGTCTTTGGCGCCGGCTCGTCCGGGCCGGGCTGGAGCAACGGCCGCGCCGCCGCGGCGCTATATGCCCGCGAAGGCGCGCACGTGTTCGCGGTGGACCTGCGGCCCGAATCGGCCGAGGAAACCCGCCAGATCATTCTGGACGAAGGCGGGCGCTGCACCGCGCTGGCGGCCGACGTGACCGACGGCGGCCAGATCCTGGCGGCGGTGCAGGCCATGCGCGAGCAGGTCGGCCGCATCGACGTGCTGCACAACAACGTCGGCATCACCGAAATGGGCGACCCCATCGAGGCCAGCGAGGAAAGCTGGCACCGGGTCATCGACACCAACCTGACCGGCGTGTTCCTGACCTGCAAGCACGTGCTGCCGGTCATGCTGGCCCAGGGCGGCGGCAGCATCGTCAATATCTCGTCGCTGGCGTCGATCCAGGTCAACACCTATCCCTACACCTCGTACTACGCCGCCAAGGCTGGCCTGAACCACCTGACCCGGGCGCTGGCGGTGCGCTATGCGCCCGACAACATCCGCGTCAACGCGGTGCTGCCGGGCGTGATGGACACGCCGCTGATCTACGCGCAGATCGCGGGCCAGTTCGAAGATGTCGAGGACATGCGCCGCCGACGCAACGCGGCCAGCCCGATGGGCCGCATGGGCGACGCCTGGGACGTGGCCCATGCCGCGCTGTTCCTGGCCAGCGACGACGCCCGCTACATCACCGGCGTGTGCCTGCCGGTGGACGGCGGCAAGTCCTGCGCGGGGCGGTAACGGCCAGCTTGCCGCATTGCGCGGCGGGGCCGGCCAGACCTGGTCGGCGGTGCCGGTCAGCGATGCCAGCCAGGTGCTTGCCGGGCCTGTCAGGCCCGCGGCGCCAGTTCCGCCGCCAGTTCCGTGGCGGCGCGCTGCAGCGATGCCACCACTTCCTGCAAACGCGCACCCGACAGGCGCGAGCGGATCGCCGCCACGCTCAGCGCGGCCACCACGTGCTGCGCGCGATCGAACACCGGCACGCCCACGCCCAGCATATCGGGGATGATGCGGCCCGGGTTCAGCGCATAACCGTGCTTGCGCGCGGCGGCGATGTCCTCGCGCAGCATGGCGGTGGACGGCAGGTCGGGCGCGGCCGACGCGTCATAGCGCGCCAGCACCCGTTCGATGTCGTCATTGGGCAGGAACGCCAGCAGCGCCAGGCTGCCCGCCCCCACACCCAGCGGGCGGCGGTGGCCCACTTCCAGCGTCAGGATCTTGATGGGGAAATCGCCCGTCTTGCGGTCGACGCAGACGGCCTCGTGGCCTGAGCGCACCGATAGAAAGCTGGTGTCGCCGGTGGACTGGGCCAGGCGCAGCACCGCCGATTCGGCGATGGCCTTGATGCCGTGGCGGCTTTCGGCCGCCAGCCCCAGGATGTACGACTCGCGCCCCAGGCTGTAGGTCTTGAGCTTGGGGTTGAGCGACAGAAAGCCTTCCTGCAGCAGCGCCGCCAGCATGCGGTGCGCGGTGGGCGGGGTCAGACCCAGTTCGCGCACCACGTCGGTCAGGCCCACGCCGCGCGCGGGCGCGGCGCCCACGTATTTCAAGATGCGCAGCACCCGGAAGATGCTTTGCGCACCGCCGACGGGGTCCGCATCGCGCGCAGCCGCGGATTTCGCGGGGCTCATCGGACAGCCCTCGTCCGGCAAGACGCTTGGGCGCGCGGGCTCAATGCAGCGTCGCGCCGTCGGGCGGCGTCTGGTTCAGGCCCAGCGCCGCTTCCCAGCTGCGCAGCGGCACGCAGGTCTGCAGCCGCACGATGGCGCGCTGGATCAGGGCCGGGTGCAGCTCGTGGCCCACGTGCGTGGCGATGTCGATGGTGGCATCGCCGTGCAGTTCGTCCAGCCGCGCCTGCGCGGCCTGGATGTGCGACACGTGCATCACGGGGTCGTCGGCGCCATGCAGCAGGTGCAGCGTGGTGTACATCGGCGCGGTCTTGGGCAATTGCGCGTAACGGCCCGAAAAGGCGATCACGCGTCCGGCCATGCCGTCGTGCGCCTGCACCAGTTCCAGCGCCATGATGGCGCCCTGCGAAAAGCCGGCCAGCGCGGTGTCGGACTGCAGCAGGCCGAAGCGGGCCTGGGCCTGGCGCACGTAGGCTTCCAGCGGCGGCATGGCCTGGGCCACGCGTTCGGGGCGATTTTCTTCGGACACGCCGCGCACCGAGAACCACTGGCGGCCCGTGCCGCCGCCGTCAAAGGGCTCGAAGCCTTCGGGGATCAGCACCGCCGCCGCGGGAAACGCGGCGCGCACGGCCTCGGCCAGCGGCAACAGGTTGTCGGGCGAGCCGCCCACGCCGTGCAGCAGGATGAACAGCTGGCGCACATCGGTGCCGGGCTCGGGCAAGAATTCAAGCGAGCGGGAAATCGGGGGAGAAGCAGCCATGTAACGGCTCCGCAAAGGCACTGGATAGGCCCATTGTAAAATGCGCGCCATACGCATTTCGACGCATTCCATGAAAACACCGACGACAGACTCGGGAAATCCTCCGGCCGGCCAAAACCAGTTGCACCGCGTGCTCAAGGCACGCCACCTGACCATGATAGCCCTGGGCGGCGCCATCGGCACCGGCCTGTTCATCGCGTCCGGCGCCGCCATCGCGCAGGCGGGCCCCGGCGGCGCGCTGATGGTCTATCTGCTGATCGGCCTGATGGTCTATTTCATCATGACCAGCCTGGGCGAGCTGGCCACCTTCATGCCCGTGTCGGGCTCGTTCTGCACCTATGCGTCCCGCTATGTCGACGGCGGCTTCGGCTTCGCGCTGGGCTGGAACTTCTGGCTCAGCTGGGCCACGGTGGTGGCGGTGGACGTGGTGGCCGCCCAACTGGTCATGGCGTACTGGTTTCCCGATACGCCTGGATGGATCTGGAGCATCCTGTTCCTGTCCCTGACTTTCGGGCTGAACGCCTTTTCGGCGCGCAGCTTCGGCGAGGCCGAATACTGGTTCGCCATCATCAAGGTGGTCGCCGTCCTGTGCTTCATCGTGCTGGGCGTGGCCATGCTGGCGGGCATCATCCACAGCGACGCGCCGGTGGGCGTGCGCAACTGGTCGGTGGGCGACGCGCCCTTCGTGGGCAACGCCGCCACCTGGGTGGGCGTGGCCATGGTGGTGGCCTATTCGTTCCAGGGCACCGAACTGGTGGCGGTGGCGGCCGGCGAATCCGAAAACCCGCGCCGCAACGTGCCGCGCGCCATCAACCATGTGTTCTGGCGCATCCTGCTGTTCTACGTGCTGGCCATCCTGATCATCGGCCTGCTCATCCCCTACACCGACCCGCAACTGCTGCGCAACGAAGTCGCGGACGTGGCCGTCAGCCCGTTCACGCTGGTGTTCCAGCACGCCGGGCTGCTGTCGGCGGCCACCGTGATGAACGCGGTGATCCTGACGTCGGTGCTGTCGGCCGGCAATTCCGGCATGTACGCCGCCACGCGCATGCTGTTCAACATGGCCGTCGAAGGCCAGGCGCCGGCCCTCTTCAGGCGCCTGACGCGCAGCGGCGTGCCGCTATACGCGCTGCTGGCCACCACCGCGCTTGCCTGCCTGTGCATGTTCAGCGTGGTCTACAGCCCCAAGGCGGTCTACATCTGGCTGCTCAACTTCGCGGGCATGACCGAATTCATCGTCTGGCTGAGCATCGCGGTCAGCCATTACCGCTTCCGCCAGGGCTACATCAAGCACGGCTACGACACGGCCAACCTGCCCTACAAGGCCGGCCTGTTCCCGTTCGGCCCGCTATTGGCCTTCGTGCTGTGCCTGCTGGTCACGCTGGGCCAGAACTACCAGGCCTTTCTGGACGAGCGCATCGACTGGATCGGCGTGGCCTCGACCTACCTGGCGATTCCGTTGTTCCTGGCGTTCTGGATCGGCCACCGGCTGGTACGCAAGTCGCACTGGATCCGCTACGAGGACATGCAGTTCTACGGCCTGGAAGCCGATCGCGCGGCGGGGATTGGGCAGGATGAGCCGGCGGTGGCGGTGCGTTCCTGAGATCAGCGGTTCTCGCGGGGCTGACCCGTGCCGAGATTATCCGCCCAGGCTTGCACGGCCTGGTGATCGACAACGCGGCCACCCTCAACGTCGGTTAACGCTTCCTGGGTCTGCCGGTCACGCTTTTCGTCCTGGGCGGGCCGGACCGAAAGTGCTTGCGTCATGATGCCGCCGTGCAAGCATTGAAGTTGTGATGCCATCTGATCTACCTGGTTAGCCAACGGGCGCGCAGCCAGCACGCCCTGCCCCAAAAAAATTGCCTGTGCCAAATCGCACGGCCTGCCCCTGACTGGGGTTGTCAGGGCCAGTCACGATACCCTTGGACCCATCTCAAATGCACCACATCGGTGCATTTTTCGGACACTTTCCGCTACTTGCCGCTGGGGTAAAATACTGTATATTCATACAGCAACACCTACGCCAAACCCCAGGAAAACCGGGTCGTCCGCCCGCCATGCAGTCTCCAGAACACATCCACCCCGCCGTGTGGCGCGCTACCCAGCTTGCCCGGGGCGCCGCCCGCAGCCTGCCCACCGGCCATGCCGCCCTGTCGGCCGAGCTGCCCGATGGCGGCTGGCCGCTGGGTTCGCTGATCGAACTGCTTACCCCGCAGCCCGGCATCGGCGAAATCCGCCTGCTGCGGCCGGCCCTGGCGCAGCTTGAAACCCGCCGCGCCATTGCGCTGGTGCAGCCGCCGCATGCCCCGCATATCGCCAGCTGGATGAGCTGGCGGCTCGATCCCCGGCAACTGCTGTGGGTGGCCCCCGAAAAACCCCTGGATGCCCTCTGGGCCGCCGAACAGATCCTTAAAAACGGCAGTTGCGGCGCGCTGCTGTGCTGGCTGCCCCACGTGCGCCCCGAATCCCTGCGTCGCCTGCACCTGGCCGCCCAGGCCAGCGACCTGCTCTTTGTCGCCCTGCGCCCGGCCAGCGCGGCGCAAAACCCCACCCCCGCCCCCTTGCGCCTGGCGCTTGCGCCCGCCGCGGGTGGGTTGTCCGTCCATATTCTCAAGCGCCGGGGGCCGGTCTGCGACACCCCGCTGTACGTGGGCCTCGAGCCCGGCGCCCTTACGCCTTCCCGCCATGCGCCTCTGGATCGCCGCCTACCTGCGCTGCCTGCCGCTGGACGCCCTGCGCCCGCACTGGCCGCATGAAGACCAGGCCTGCGCGGTCCTCGACCAGGAACGCGTGGCCGCCCTCACCCCCGCCGCCCATCGGGCCGGGGTGCGCCCCGGCATGCGCCGCGGCGGCGCGGCCGCCATCGCGCCCGACGTCGACCTGCTGACGCGCGAACCCCTGGCCGAAGCCGACACCCTGCAAGGCGCGGCCCTGGCGCTGCTGCAATACACCCCCGAAGTCGCCCTGGCCGACGACGACACCATCCTGCTCAACGTGGGCGCCAGCCTGCTGTTCTTTCGCGGGCCGCGGGCCCTGCATCGGCGCGTGGCCGCCACGCTGGGCGCGCTGGACCTGCGCGTCTCGCTGGGCATGGCGCCCACGGCGGCCGGCGCCTGGCTGCTGGCCCACCGTCCGGGGCGCGCCCGGCTGCGCCGCACCCTGGCGTTGCCCACGCTGGCGCGCCGCCTGGACGCCCTGCCCGTGGCCTTGTTGCCGCAGGCGCAGCCGCGCCTGGACTGGCTGCACGACATCGGCTGCCACACGCTGGCCGACCTGCGCGCCCTGCCGCGTGCCGGCCTGCAACGGCGCAGCACCCCCGACCTGCTGCAGGCCCTGGATGCCGCCTACGGCCAGTCGCCCGAACTGCACCGCTGGATCGAACCGCCACCCAGCTTCTCGCGCCGCATCGAACTCATGGACTACGTCGAGCACACCGACGCGGTGCTGGCCGTGGCGCGGCGCCTGGCCGAACAGCTGGGCGGCTGGCTGGCCGCGCGGCAACTGGCGGTGCGGCGCGTGCTGCTGCGGCTGGACCACGAACGCGGCCGCCACGCCCGCCCGCCCACCGAACTCGAACTGGCCCTGGCCCAGCCCGTCTGGCAGGCGCCCCAGGTTCTCAACCTGCTGCGCGAAAAGCTGGGCCGGCTCACGCTCGAAGCCCCCGTCATCGCGGTGGCGTTGCTGGCCCCCGACACGGTCGACCAGCCCGCTGCCAGCACCACCCTGTTTCCCGAGCCCGGCGGCACCGCGGCCGACCACGCCCGGTTGCTCGACCTGCTGGCCGCGCGGCTGGGGCGCGACCAGGTGCGCCGCCCCTGTCCCACGCCCGACCACCGCCCCGAAGCCGCCAATTCCTGGGGCGACGCGCTGGATGCCCCGCAGCCGGCCGGCCCCCTGCCCCCCACGCTCGACCGCCCCTTCTGGCTGCTTGATCCGCCGCTGCTCCTGAAGCTGTCCGGCCACCGCCCGCAATACGCCGGCCAGGCCCTGCGGCTGATGCGCGGCCCCGAACGCATCGAAAGCGGCTGGTGGGACCCGGCCCTGACCGTACGCGACTACTTCGTCGCCGAAGACGCCGCCCGCGCGCGCTACTGGATCTACCGCGAACGCGACGACGAACACGCCCGCTGGTTCCTGCACGGCCTGTACGCCTGACGGCGCCCCTTCCGCCCCGCGATCCGCCATGCAACCGTTCGACGATTCCCCTGACGCCCCCGATCCGCTCATCGGGCTGCCCGGCTATGCCGAACTGCAGTGCCAGTCCAACTTCTCGTTCCTGCAAGGCGCCTCGCACCCCGAAGAACTGGCCGCCCGCGCCGCCGAACTCGGCTACGCGGCCCTGGCCATCACCGACGAATGCAGCCTGGCTGGCGTGGTGCGGGCCCACATGGAAGCCAAGACCCAGAAGCTGCCGCTCATCATCGGCGCCACCTTCCGGCTGCGCGCCGGCCCCGACGCCGCGCCGCTGGACCTGACCCTGCTGGCGCAAACCCGCGAGGGCTACGGCAACCTGTCCGAACTCATCACCCTGGCGCGCACCCGCGCGCCCAAGGGCGAATACCGCCTGGCCCCCGAAGACTTCACCGACCCGCCGCCCGGCTACGCCCACCTGCGCCACCTGCCCGAATGCCTGGCCATCCTGTCGCCCACCTACGGCGACGACCCCGACCGCATGGCCCAGCAGGCGCGCTGGCTGGCCGCCACCTTCGAACGCCGCGCCTGGGTCGGCCTGACCCTGCTGTACCGCTCGCGCGACGACCTGCATCGCGCCGCCGTCGAACACGCCGCGCAGGCCGCCGACCTGCCCGTGGTGGCCCTGGGCCAGGTGCAGATGCACGTGCGTTCGCGCAAGCCGCTGCACGACACCCTGACCGGCATCCGCACCCACCAGTCCGTGGCACAGTGCGGCTACGCGCTGGCCGGCAACGCCGAGCAGCACCTGCGCAGCCGCATGCGGCTGGCCAACCTGTATCCGCCCGACGCCCTGGCCCAGACCCTGGTGGTGGCGCGGCGCTGCGCGTTTTCGCTGGACGAACTGCGCTACGAATACCCCGACGAAATCGTCCCGCGCGGCCACACGCCCGCCACCTTCCTGCGCCAGGAAACCCTGGCCGGCGCCGCGCGGCGTTTTCCGGCCGGGGTGCCGGCCAGCGTCTCCGAGCAGATCGAAAAAGAACTGGCCCTGATCGCCGACCTGCACTACGAAGCCTACTTCCTGACCGTCTACGACATCGTGCTGTTCGCCCGCCAGGCCGGCATCCTGTGCCAGGGCCGCGGGTCGGCCGCCAACTCGGCCGTCTGCTACTGCCTGGGCATCACCGAGGTCGACCCGCAACGCGGCAACAACCTGTTCGAACGCTTCATCAGCAAAGAACGCAACGAGCCGCCCGACATCGACGTCGACTTCGAACACCAGCGCCGCGAAGAAGTCATCCAGTACATCTACCAAAAATACGGCCGCCAGCGCGCCGCCCTGACCGCCGTGGTCATTTCCTACCGGCCGCGCAGCGTGCTGCGCGATACCGGCCGCGCGCTGGGGGTCGACCTGGGCGTGATCGACACCGTGGCGCGCGCCCACCAGTGGTGGGATGGCAAGAAGGAAATGCTGCGCACCCTGGGCACCTGCGGGCTGGACCCCGAATCCCGGGTGGCGCGGCAATGGGCCGCGCTGGCCCAGACCCTGATGGGATTTCCGCGCCACCTGTCGCAGCATCCGGGCGGGTTCGTCATCTCGCGCGGCAAGCTGTCGCGGCTGGTGCCCATCGAAAACGCCGCCATGGCCGACCGCAGCGTCGTGCAATGGGACAAAGACGACCTGGACGCGCTCAAGCTGCTCAAGGTCGACGTGCTGGCGCTGGGCATGCTGTCGGCGCTGCGGCGCACGCTCGAACTGGCCGGCCAGCGCCGCGGCCAGCCGATACGCCTGCAAGACATCCCCGAAGGTGACATCCCCACCTACGACATGATCTGCGACGCCGACACCGTGGGCGTGTTCCAGATCGAATCGCGCGCCCAGATGAGCATGCTGCCGCGCCTGCGGCCGCGCCAATACTACGACCTGGTGGTGCAGGTGGCCATCGTGCGGCCCGGCCCGATCCAGGGCGGCATGGTGCACCCCTACCTGCGCCGCCGCCAGGGCCGCGAAAAAGAAAGCTATCCCAGCGAAAAAGTGCGCGGCGTGCTCAGCCGCACCATGGGCGTGCCCATCTTCCAGGAACAGGTGATGCAGATCGCCGTGGTCGCGGCCGGCTTCACCCCCGGCGATGCCGACCAGCTGCGGCGGTCCATGGCCGCCTGGAAGCGCAAGGGCGGCGTCGACAAATACCGCACCAAGCTGGTGGGCGGCCTGCTGGCCCACGGCTACACGCTGGAATTCGCCGAAGCCCTGTTCCGGCAGGTCGAGGGCTTTGGCGAATACGGCTTTCCCGAAAGCCACGCCGCCAGCTTCGCCCTGCTTGCGTACTACAGTTCCTGGCTCAAGCGCCACGAACCCGAGGCCTTCCTGGCGGCCCTGCTCAATTCCCAGCCCATGGGCTTTTACCCCGCCGCGCAACTGGTGCAGGACGCCCGTCGCCATGGCGTCTGCGTGCTGCCGGTGGACGTCACCGTCAGCGGCTGGGACTCGGCGCTGCAAGCCCTGCCCGACGGGCACGCCCCGCGTCCGGCGCGCCCGCACGCACCCGCCCCGCATGAAACCCGCCCCGCCGTGCGGCTGGGCCTGAGCCTGATCCAGGGCCTGCGCGAAGACACCGCGCGCCGCATCGAAGCCGCGCGCGCCGACGCGCCCTTTGCCAATACCGGCGACCTGGCTCGCCGCGCCGCCCTGAACCGCCACGACCTCAACGCCCTGGCGGCCGGCGACGCCCTCTTGACCCTGGCCGGCCATCGCCGCCAGGCCAGCTGGGAAGCCGCCGCCAGCGTCCACAGCCGCGACCTGCTGCGCGACGCCGCCATCCACGAAACCGACGCCCCGACACTGGCCGCGCCATCCGAAAGCCAGACCGTCGCGGCCGACTACCGCAGCGTCGGCCTGACCCTGCGACGCCATCCCGTGGACCTGCTGCGCCCGCAACTGGCCGCCCGCAACTTCCAGCCCGCCGCCGTGCTCAACGGCTACCCCGACAAGCGCGTGGCCCGCGCCTGCGGCATCGTCACCGTGCGCCAGCGGCCGCAAACCTCCAAAGGCGTCATCTTCGTCACCCTTGAAGACGAGACCGGCCCCGTCAACGTGGTGGTGCGCCCCGAACTGATCGAACGCCAGCGCCGCGAACTGCTCGGCGCCAGCCTGCTGGGCGTGTACGGCACCTGGCAGAACGTCGACGGCGTGCGCCACCTGATCGCACAGCGGCTGGTGGACCTGTCCGACCTGCTCGGCGGGCTCAGCACACCCAGCCGCAACTTCCATTAAGGCGTCGCTCGCGCTGGCAAACCTCTGCTGGTCCTAGATGTGGGCGCTTTCTCCACATACGCAATTTTCTTCTCTACGATAGTGGCCTTCGCAACCCTCCCCCCGCAAGGACACGCTTCATGCCTGCCGCTCCTCCTGTCTGCCTGGGCCCGCTGCCCACGGTAGCCGCCGCCCGATTCAACCTTCCTCCAGGCGCTTGCGACACGCATGCCCACGTGGTGGCCGCCGACCCCCACGCCTACCCCTTCGTGCCTGAGCGCACCTACACGCCGCCGCCTGCCCCTGAAGCGTCTTACCTCGCCATGCTGGACGCCACCGGCATGACCCGGGGCGTGCTCGTGCAGATCAGTGTGTACGGCACCGACAACCGCTACTTCCTGGACGTGCTGCGGCGCCACCCGCAGCGCCTGCGCGGCGTAGGCGTGGTCGACCCGTCGGTGAGCGACCGAGAACTCGATGCCATGCATGCCGCCGGCGTGCGCGGCCTGCGCGTCAATGTGCTATTTGGCGGCGGCGTCGGTTTCGACGCCATGGAACCCCTGGCCCACCGCTGCGCCGAACGGGGCTGGCACATGCAATTCCTGCTGGACGCGCGCCACCTGCCGGAACTGATGCCGCGCATGCGCCGGCTGCCCGTCACCGGCGTGATCGACCACATGGGCCACATGCCCGTCGCGGACGGCACCGACAGCCCCGGTTTTCAGGCCATGCAGCACCTGGTGCAGGACCACGGCTGGTGGGTCAAATTGTCCGGGGCCTATCGCATCAGCGAACGCTTCGACGACTTCAACGACGTCACGCCATGGGCCCGCGCCCTGATCGAGGCCGCGCCCGACCGCATGCTCTGGGGCAGCGATTGGCCGCACGTCCATATCCCCCGCATGGTCGATACCGGCGGCCTGCGCAACCAACTGGCCGACTGGGCCCCCGACGCCGCCCTGCGCCAGCGCATCCTGGTCACCAACCCCGAACACCTCTACGGCTTTGCCGCGGCCTGAACCCGCCCGGCAACAGCGCGGACGCGTCCGCTCCCCCCTCACGGAGACCCCTCATGCAATGGTTTCGAGAATTGAATACGACCGAACGCCGCACCTTCATCGGCGCGTTCGGCGGCTGGGCCATCGACGCCCTGGATTTCATGGTTTTCACTTTCGTCATTTCCACCCTGATGACGCTCTGGCACATCGACAAGGGCCAGGCCGGCATGCTCGGCACGGTCACCTTGCTGTTTTCAGCGGTGGGCGGCTGGCTGGCCGGCATCCTGGCCGACCGCTACGGCCGCGTGCGCATCCTGCAATACACCATCATCTGGTTTTCCCTCTGCACCGTCGCCATCGGCTTCGCGCAGAACTTTGAACAACTGTTCGTCCTGCGCGCCCTGCAAGGCCTGGGCTTCGGCGGCGAATGGGCGGTGGGCTCGGTGCTGATGGGAGAAATCGTCCGCGCCCAGCATCGCGCAAAGGCGGTAGGCACCGTGCAAAGCGGCTGGGCCGTGGGCTGGGGCGCCGCCGCCCTGCTCTACACCCTGGCGTTTTCCGTGCTGCCGCCTGAATGGGCGTGGCGCAGCCTGTTCTGGATCGGTGTGTTGCCCGCTTTCCTGGTGCTCTACATCCGCAAGCACGTCCCCGAACCCGAAATGTTCCAAAGACGCCAGGCCAGCGGTATCGCGGCGGCGTCGTTCTGGACCATCTTCTCGCCCGCCCTGCTCAAGACCACCGTCGTCACGGCGCTGCTGTGCACCGGCGTACAGGGCGGCTACTACGCCATCACCACCTGGTTGCCGACGTTCCTGAAAGTCGAACGCCATCTGTCCATACTCAATACCGGCGGCTACCTGCTGGTGATCATCGTGGGATCCTTCTGCGGCTACATCGCCGGCGCCTACCTGGCCGACCGCCTGGGTCGCCGCGCCAATCTGCTGATCTTCTCAGTGCTGTCCGCGGTCAGCGTCTACGTCTATACGCAACTGCCCCTGACCAACAGCCAGATGCTGGTGCTGGGCTTTCCGCTGGGGTTCGCCGCTTCGGGCATTTTCAGTGGCATCGGCGCCTACCTGACCGAACTGTTCCCGTCCAGCGTCCGCGCCACCGGCCAGGGCTTCGCCTACAACTTCGGTCGCGGGGTGGGTGCCCTGTTTCCCAGTCTGGTGGGGTTTCTCAGCCAGCAGCACGGCTTGGGCTGGGCGATCGGCGTATTTGCCGCGGGGGCCTATGCCGTCGTCATCCTGACCGCGCTGTTGCTGCCCGAAACCAAAGGACGCCAGCTGCAATAGCACGCTTGCCGGCCAAGCGCGGCACGGGCGGCTGGTCTATGATGTTTTTCCCCGGCGCTGAAACGTTTGCAGTGGATGCGCCTCGGACATCTTTCAGGAGTAATTCATGATCCGCAAGCTGATTCCCGTCCTGCTGGTCGCCGCGCTGAGCGCCTGCGCCAATCCCGGAACCCCGCGTTCCTCGTCCGCTTCCGCGTCCACCGATTCCAGCTCAAGCAGCCCGGCTTCCGCTTCCGACTCCTCGTCCAGCCCGTCCTACGGCGCCACGTCGTCGGGCCGCCCCACGGGCAAGACCTGCGACGCCAGCGGCCTGCAATCGCAGATCGGCCAGAAGGCCACCCCCGCCGTCCTGGAAGACCTGCGCGGCCGCAGCGGCGCCACCACCGGCCGCATCCTGCGTCCGGGCCAACTGGTCACCATGGAATACAACGACACCCGCCTGAACCTGATCGTGGACAAACAAGACGTCATGACCGCGATCCGCTGCGGTTAAGCCCCGCAGCCTTGACCGGCCGGCGGCGCCGGGGCAGCAACCGCCTCGCGCCGTCCGCCCCGGCTACGCCCCACCCGGCCGGGTTGCCGGCGGCACATGGGGCAAAAACGCCCCCGCCACCTCGAATCCGCATTCCTCGCGGGCAATATCGATCACCCGCGACACCACCGGATTGACGATGTTCTTCTTGTGCACCGCGTAGTAATTGATAGTGGGCAGGTCGGGCTTGACGTCCAGCTGGCATAGCGCGCCGCGCTCGACCAGCGGCGCGAAATAGGCACCCGGCAGGTAGCTGATGCCCAGGCCCAGCATCGTCAATTGCGCCATCATGCCCAGGCTGTTGCAGGTCAGTACCCGCTTGACCGGCAGGCCCTGCTCGGCGAACCAGGCGTCGTACAGGTGCGACAAGGCCGAATTGGTGGGCTGCGAAATCACCGGATACGGCGCCAGGTCCTGCGGCGTCAGCCGTGCCGAAAAATCGATATCCAGCGCCGGGCTGGCCATCCAGACGTTGGTCACCGCCCCCAGGTGCACGCAGTCGTACTGGTAGCTCCAGAACGGACCCGGCATGATCGCCAGGTCCAGCTGGTCCTGTTCCAGCCGTTCGTACAGCGTGATGCCGCCGTCGATCTCGGGCATCAGCTGCACCCGCGGATAGCGCAGGCTGATCTGGCTGACCAGCCGCGCCAGCCACGTCATGCCGACCAGCTCGGTCACGCCCAGCCGCACCACGCCTTCGAAACTGGCCGGATCGGCCATGTTCTGCACGATGCGGCTGTTCAGGTCCAGCATTTCACGGGCCAGCTCGAACAGCTTGCGCCCCTGCGGGGTCATGACCAGCTTCTTGGCGCGGCGCTCGAACAGCGGCGCCCCAGCAAAGGCTTCCAGCTCGCCCACCCGCTTGGCCACGGCCGATTGGGTCGTGTGCAGCTTGCGCGACGAGGCGCTGAAGCTGCCCAGTTGCGAGCTCCAGTAGAAAGCCTCTAGCTGTTTAAGGGTGTACATCGCGGCGGTGGATGCGAATCGCATGGAAACCCTCACATTATCGTCGACCGCGATGCCGCGCTGCCTCGGGGCCTGCGCAGGCGCCCGCCAGGCGGCCGGGCCTGCGCAAGCCGCCGCCTACCCGCGCGGATGCAGGATGTCTGCCAGGAAACGCTGCGCCCGGGGATGGCTGGGCGCACTGAAAAAGCGTTCCGGCGTATCCATTTCCAGGATCTCGCCCGCGTCCATGAACACCACCCGGTCGCAGACGTCCCGCGCGAACCCCATTTCGTGGGTCACGCA
This sequence comes from Achromobacter sp. NCFB-sbj8-Ac1-l, assembly GCF_052695805.1. NCBI lineage: Bacteria > Pseudomonadati > Pseudomonadota > Betaproteobacteria > Burkholderiales > Alcaligenaceae > Achromobacter > Achromobacter sp. NCFB-sbj8-Ac1-l. Next base: position 3,443,203 of record NZ_CP199812.1, read on the forward strand.
GACCATCGTCATGCCGTCCTTGGCCAGGCCCTTCATCACCTGCAGCACCTCGCCCACCATTTCGGGGTCGAGCGCGCTGGTGGGCTCGTCGAACAGCATCACCGGCGGCTGCAAGGCCAGCGCCCGCGCAATCGCCACCCGTTGCTGCTGGCCGCCGGAAAGCGACCCCGGATAGGCGTCGATCTTGTGCTCCAGCCCCACCCGCGCCAGCAACTGGCGGGCCAGTTCCACGGCCGCTTTGCGCGGCTGCTTGCGGATGCTGACCGGCGCGAAGATCACGTTTTCCAGCACGCTCATGTGCGGAAACAGATTGAACTGCTGGAACACGAAACCGATCTTCTGGCGCAGTGCGTTCAGGTTGGCGCCCTTGGCGTAGATGTCGGCGCCATCGATCAGGATGCGGCCTTTTTCAATGGGTTCCAGCCGGTTCACCGTGCGGATCATGGTCGATTTTCCCGAGCCCGACGGCCCGCACACCACCAGCACTTCGCCGCGCGCCACCGACAGGTCCACGTCCTTCAGGACGTGGTGCTCGCCATACCATTTATTGACTTTCTCAAGCTTGATCATGAAAAGATTCCGTAAGGGCCCTTGCGCCGGCTCAGGCCATGGCGCGTTGGCGGCGGATGCGCAGGTCCAGCCACGACAGGCCGCGGCTCAGGCTGAAGCACACCACGAAGTAGATGATCGCCAGGATGCCGAACACCTGCAGCGGCTGCGTCAGCACCAGGTTGTTGACCTGGTTGGCCGCGAACGTCAGTTCGTTCACGCTGATCACATAGCCCAGCGAGGTTTCCTTCACCGTCGACACGAACTGGCTGGTCAGGCTGGGCAGCACGTTGAACAGCGCCTGCGGCAACACCACGCGCCGCATCGTCGTCCAGTAGCCCACGCCCAGCGAGCGCGACGCCTCGATCTGGCCGCGCGGCACCGCCTCGATGCCAGAGCGGATCACTTCCGACAGATAGGCGCTTTCGTACACCACCAGCGCGGCGATCAGCGTCCAGAAGCCGCTGATCACCTGCCCCGTCAGCTTGGGCACCACGAAATAGGCCCAGAAAATCAGCATCAACAGCGGCATGCCCCGCACCACGTTGACCAGCGTCTTGCTGGCCACGCGCAGCCAGCCGTATGGGCTGACCCGCGCCAGCGCGATGGCCAGCGCCAGCGGCAGCGACAGGGCCAGGCCGCAGGCCGCCAGGATCAGCGTCAGCGCCAGGCCGCCCAAGGGGCCATTCGGGTATTGGCCGACCAGCAGCGTGGGCCAGTATTGCAATAGCAGATCAAGCACCGTGGCCTCCGCGATTCAGGCGGTAGCGGGCATAGATGCGCGAACCGATCAGCATGATCAGAAACGATCCCAGCAGGTACATCAGGGTGGCGGCGCCAAAGGTGGCAAAGGTGCGGTAGGTCTCGTTTTCGATCTCGCGCGCCTGGTAGGTCAGTTCCATCACGCCGATGGCCATGGCCACGCTGGTGTTCTTGAACAGCAGCAAGGCGCGGCCCACCAGCGGCGGGATCGAAATCCGCACCGCCTGCGGCACGATCACGAAACGCATGCATTGCAGGTAGCTGGCGCCCAGCGCCCGGGCCGCCTCGAACTGCGTGCCCGGAATGGCGCGCAGTCCGCTGCGGATGTCTTCGGCGATGTACGCGGCCGACCCCAGCGCCAGGGCGATGGCCGCCAGCGACATCTCGGCGTTGTGCTGGTACAGCCACAGCCGGAAACCTTCCGGCAGCAGCTCGGGCATGCCGAAATACCAGAACAGCACCTGCACCAGCAGCGGCACGTTGCGGTGGTATTCCACATAGGCATCGACCAGCCAGCGGCATGGCGCCAGGTTGGTGGCCCGCACCACGACCAGCGTCACCGCGATCGTGAAGGCCATCACCCAGGACACCAGGAACAGCTGCAGCGTCACCGCCATGCCGCTGGCCAGCAGCTGGTATTGCGAAGCGTTAAGTAGGCTCATGAAACGCAACCGCCGCTCAACCCGCGATGGGGCCGATCTTGAACCCGCGCTCCAGCTTGTACGGCGTCTGCGCGCCAAACCACTTGTCGAACAGCTGCGCGGCCACGCCCGAGCTTTCGGCTTCGTCCAGCGCCTGGTTCACCACTTGCAGCAAGCCAGGTTCCGTCTTGCGCACGCCCAGGCCCCAGGGCTCGTCGAACACCGACTTGGCAATCACGGTCACCGGCGCCGTGGGCGGGCTTTGCAGCACCAGGCGCGCCAGCACCAGTTCCGACGCAAACTGCGCGTCTACCTTCTTTTGCTGCAGGGCCAGATAGGTGGCCGAGCTGTCGCCATAGCCAATGACCTGCGACTTGTCCAGGATGCGCTTGATCTCGCGTTCCGAACTGGACCCCTTGGTCGCGCCGATACGGCGGCCGTTCAGCGATTCAATCGTGTCCAGGCCCGAATCCTTGCGCACCAGCAGCTTCTGCGGGCTGACGTAATAGGCGTGGCTGAACGCGATCTGCTGCGCGCGGTCCGGCGAATAGCCCAGGTTGGCCGCCAGGATGTCGACCCGGCCTTCGTTCAGTTCGGGCACGCGGGCCGCCACCGACAGCAGCTTGTAGCTGACCTTCACGCCCAGCTTGTCGGCCACCAGCTTGCAGACGTCGACGTCATAGCCCACCAGTTGGCGCGAGGCGGCGTCCTGGAAGCTGAACGGCTGCGACGTGCCCAGCGTGCCGCAGATCAATTCCCCGCGCGCCTTGATGTCGGCCACCTGGTCGGCCTGGGCGGCAGTGCCCAGCAACAGCGTGGCCAGGCCCAGGCAGGCGGCAATGCGTGAACGGTAAGTCATGGTTGATTCCCCTTGTGTTTATGGTCAAGAAAACAGAATGGGCCCGCGCGAAGGTATCGACACCCTGCGCGGGCCGTCGCCCTACACCAGCTTGGCGCAGGCCTCGCGGATCGCCGAGCAGCCCTGACGGATATCGTCCAGCGAGGCCGCGAACGACAGCCGGAACGTGCCCGGCGCGCCATACGCATGGCCGTCGATCACCGCCACGCCGGCTTCGCGCAGCAGGTAGTGCGTCAGGTCGGTATCGGTGCGGATCTCGTCGCCCCCCGGCGTGCGCTTACCCAAAAGGCCCGAGCAGTCCGGAAACACGTAGAACGCGCCTTGCGGCACCACGATGTCCAGCCCCGGCGCGCCCGACAATTCGGCCACGGCCAGGTCGCGGCGTTCGCGGAACACCCGGGCGAATTCGGCCACGCAATCCTGCGGACCGGCCAGCGCTTCCAGCGCGGCCGCCTGGCTCACCGACGACGCGCCCGACGTGCTTTGCGATTGCAGAATCGCCATGGCCTTGATCAGCTCGTCCGGCCCCGCGCCATACCCGATGCGCCAGCCCGTCATGGCGTACGCCTTGGACACGCCATTGACCACCAGCGTACGGTCGGCCAGTTCCGGCGCCACCTGCAACGGGTGCACCGTGGGCGTATCCGTGAAATTCAGGCGCGCGTAGATGTCGTCCGTCATCAGCCACACCTGCGGATGGCGCTTGAGCACTTCGGTCAGCCCGCGCAGCTCGTCGGCAGTGTAGACCGAGCCCGTCGGATTGCTCGGCGCGTTCATCATCAGCCACTTGGTGCGCGGCGTGATGGCGCGTTCCAGCGCGTCGGGCGTCAGCTTGTAGTCCGTGGCCGGCGTGGTCGCCACCGCCACCGGCACGCCGCCGTTCACCAGCACCATGTCCGGGTACGAGACCCAGAACGGCGCAGGGATCAGCACCTCGTCGCCGTCGTTCAGCGTCGCGGCCAGGCCGTTGAAGATCACCTGCTTGGCGCCCGTACTGACGATGATGCGGGCCACCGGGTAGTCCACCCCGGTCGCCGCCAGCAGATGGCCGCGGGCCGCCTTGCGCAGCGCCACCGTGCCCTGGGCCGGCGGATACTTGGTTTCGCCACGGTTCATGGCAGCCGTCGCGGCCTGGCGGATATGTTCGGGGGTGGAAAAATCCGGCTCGCCGATCGTCAGGTCGATGATGCGGCGGCCCTGCTCGCGCAGTTCCGCAATGATGGCGCGCGCCGCCACGCTGGGCGACAGCTTGATGCGCTTGATGCGGTCGGCAACGATGCCGGGGCGCGCGGACGCGGCGGCAGCGCTCGGGTCCACCGGGCGGCCGCTCTCGGCGCCGGTCTGGCCAGGGGTCGCTTGGCTCATTGCGCGCCTCCCCGCTTCTCGGCCAGCGTCTTCTCCAGCCAGGGCTTGGTGTACGTGCCGGCGCGCAGCTTTTCCTTGGCCACGGCTTCGTCGGCTTCCTTCTTCATGGCCAGCGCCAGCACCGCTTCGGCGTGCTCGGCGGGAATCACCACCACGCCATCGGCGTCGCCCACCACCACGTCGCCGGGGTGGACCACCTGGCCGCCCACCGACACCGGCACATTGATCTCGCCCGGGCCATCCTTGTACGGCCCCTTGTGCGACACCGCCCGCGCAAAGCAACCGAACTGCCCCTGCGCAAACACGTCCAGGTCGCGCACCGCGCCGTCGATCACGAAGCCTTCGATGCCGCGGCCCTGCGCGTCCATCATCATCAGCTCGCCCACCAGCGCGTTGCTGGTATCGCCGGCGCCATCCACCACGATCACGTCACCCGCGCCACCCAGCGAAATCGCCTTGTGGATCATCAGGTTATCGCCCGGGCGGGTCTTCACGGTCAGCGCCAGGCCCACCGTGCGCTGCTGGCCGGCGTGCAGCGGCCGCAGCCCGGCCACGCCGTACAGGCGGTTCATGCAGTCACTGATCTGGGCCGACCCGATGGCGGCGAAACCGGCCAGCACGTCGGCAGAGACGGCGGGCGCGGACCGGGGGAGAATGCGGTATCCGATGGGATTCATAGAGAGGAAAGTCTTGAAAGCGTGAACGGCGTTAAGCGAACCTGCATTACAAAGCCGCGCGCCCTGATCCTCAAAACGATATAAATTCCCGCTTATCCACGAATTATTTTCGTGGATGGCATGACTGGAGGGACAAGCACATGGACATCCATAGCCTGAGCAAGCAACTGGCCGGCCTGCCGACCATCCTGGACCTGGCCCAGGAAATGAAGCTGATCCGGGCGCTGATGCAAGTGCCGCCGCACAACATCGCCGCCCATCCCACGCAGTTCCAGCGCATCGTGGCGGCGTTGGCGCTGACGCATACGGATTCAGGGGTGTTTGAGCTGACATCGGCTACCGATGCGTTCTTTGCCGAGTTCCACCAATGGTTGCGGCAGATGCAGGGCAGCGTGTGCCCTGAATTGAGCAACGCCTTGATCGAGGACTTCAGCCTGTCGGCCGCGGAATTTGCCGAACGGATGCCGCCAGAGGACTGATCGCCCTTCAGTGTCCCGCGACCTGCGCCGCCAGGTCCGACAGCACCGTCGCCCCTAGCCGCTGCAACAAGGCGGCCTCGCCCTCGCCCAGCGCCTGCGCCACCAGCTGGTTCGACGCCCGCTCCACCGGACACGCCGGATTGTCGTCGGCCGGCCCGATGGTGAATACCGCGCCGTGGCCGATGGCCTCGTACACCTCCCGCGCCGTAACGGTGTCCAGCGCCCGGGCCAACGTCCAGCCCCCCTTGCGGCCCCCGGTGGACGTCACCATGCCCGCCGTGCGCAGCGCCGCCATGGTCCGCCGCACCACGACCTCGTTCGTATGCAGCATCTGCGCCAGCGTGCCGGACGTGGTCGTGCCGCCGCGCAGATGCATGTGGACCAGCACATGCAGCAGGCGGGCAAAGCGGGTGTCGCAGGCCATGTCGAAATACCGTAACTTTGAGTGTTACGGTATTATATCCGCACCGGATATCGCCTGCGAGCCCCACCATGACCGATCTGCAATCCCGTCCCGTCACCGTCAACGGCATCACGCTGCACGTCACCGCCCAGGGCGACGGCCCCCTCGTCCTGCTGTGCCACGGCTTTCCCGAAACGTCGTACGCCTGGCGCCACCAGCTTCCCGCCCTGGCCCAGGCGGGCTTTCGCGCCGTGGCCCCCGACCTGCGCGGCTATGGCGCCAGCGACCGCCCGGCAGACGCCGCGGCCTACACCACGCTGGATGTGATGGGCGACCTGATCGCCCTGCTCGACAGCGAAGGCGCCGACACCGCCGTGATCGTCGGCGGCGACTGGGGCGCCAACATCGCCTGGCAAGCCGCGCAACTGCGGCCCGACCGCTTTCGGGCCGTGGCCGCGCTGGGCGTCCCCATGATGGGCCGCGCGCCCATCCCGCCCAGCCGCCTGTTCCCCAAGACCGACGCCGCCGTCTTCTACACCCACTACTTCAACGAACCGGGCGTGGCCGAACGGGAATTCGAACGCGACGTCGACGCCACGCTGCGCGCCCTCTATTTCGCCGCCTCGGGCGCGGCCGGAGCCCGCACCGACCCCGCCACGCCCAACCCCTTCGGCATGGTGCCCGCGGGGCGTGGCCTGCTCGACGCGCTGCCCGTCCCGAACGCCCTGCCCGCCTGGCTGACCGAATCAGACCTGGCGGTGTTCGTCCAAAGCTATCAAGCCAGTGGTTTTCGCGGCGGCCTGAACTACTACCGCAACCTGGACCGCAACTGGGCGCTGCAAGGCGCCTTGGCCGGCAAGACGGTCGACGTACCCGCCCTGTACCTGGTGGGCGAACGCGACACCGGCCTGGCCATTCCCGGCATGGACCAGATCATCAAGGCCATGCCTGCCCTGGTGCCGCAACTGCGCGCCAGTGAAATCATCCCCGGCGCGGGACACTGGCTGCAGCAGGAAGCGCCGCAAGAGGTCAATCAGGCGTTGATCGATTTCCTGCCAGTCTTTAACATCCCCCCGCTTGACCCTCACGTAACGTCATCCCCCAAAGTCCGCCCTGCGTAAACAACGAAGGAACCTCATGCGACTGAAAGTCGGAGAACTGGCCAAGCGCAGCGGCCTCACCGTCCGCACGCTGCACCACTATCACGCGATCGGCCTCTTGACGCCTTCGGCGCGCGCCGACAACGGTTACCGGCTATACGGCCGCGACGACATTGCCCGACTGCATCAGATTCAGGCCCTGCGTCGCTTCGGACTGCCGCTGGCTGAAATCGGCGCCACCCTGGACCAGCCCGGTACGCCGCTGGACGAGATCATCGCGAAACAGATCACGATGCTCGACCGCCAGATCCAACAGGCCGCCACGCTGCGCGATCGTCTCGCGCACTTGCAAGGCCAGTTGGCGATGGGCGCCGAACCGGAGCTGGCCGATTGGCTGACCACTCTGGAACTGATGACCATGTACGACAAGTACTTTTCTCCCGAAGAACTGGCTCGCCTGCCCATGTATGGCCGCACCCGCGATGAAGATGGCGACTGGCCCGCGTTGATCGCGCAGGTGCGCCAGCAGATGGACAGCGGCGCCCCGCCCGAAGACGCCCATTCGCAAGGCCTGGCGCTGCGCTGGATGACGCTGCTGCTGCGCGATACCAACAACGATCCGCGCCTGCTCGTGAAACTGAACCAGATGCACGAACAGGAACCCGCCATGCAGGAACACGTCGGCATTTCGCCAGCCATGCGGGATTACGTGCTGCAAGCCTTCTCGGAAAGCAAACTGCGCCTGTACGAAAAGCACCTGACGCCGCAAGAAGCCCGGTTCATGCGCGCGCATTACGGCGACCGCATGGGCGAATGGCCGGCGCTGATGGGGCGGGTACGCGATGCCATCGACGCGGGCCAGGCGCCGGCCTCGCCCACCGGCCTGGACCTGGCCCGGCAATGGCTGGAACTGTTTTGCACCTACGCCGGCAAGGACCCGGCCACGCACGCCAAATTCCGCCATGCCCTGATGACCGAACCGGAACTTACCGCCGGCACCTGGGCCGACGACGCCACGCTGGGCTTCATGCGGCAGGCGATGGGGGCCTTGGCGGCGGCACGCTGATCGCGCCGGGCCGACAGGTCATCGGGCGGCGACGCACACGGCGCTGTCGCCGCCCGACAATAATCTTCTCAGTCTGAAACCATTGTTCATATCTGGTCCGGCGGCTGGGGTATAAACGAGGCCCGTTATTTCCCGTAAAGGAATCTTGTGTCTCACACCCTCGGGGCGAGTCGTTTCATCGCGGCAACCGCGCAGACCCTGCGCCAGCAAGGCCGCAGCATGCTGGCCGCCGCGCCATGGTCCCTGGCCATTTTCACGCTGTCGCTGCCGTTCGCCCTGATGACCACGCGCCTGTACCAGCCCATCGACCTGCTGTGGGTGCTGCTGGCGCTGGTCAACCTGATCGCGTTCGCACGAATGACCTTCGCCTGGCACCGCGTCGTGGTCCTGGGCGATGCCGCCCCCGCCACGGCCGGACGCGGCGCTGCCGCCCAGACGCGCCACCTGCTGCTGTTGGCCGCGCTGGCCCTTCCCGTGGCAGTCCTGGCCCGCGCCAACGGCGACGTGCCGTTCATCGTCTACGTGCTGCTCAACGGCGCCGACGACGCGCGGTTCTGGCTGGCGCTGATGGCCGTGCAGGTGCTGATCTGGCTGCCGGTCTGCTATCTGCTCGCCACCTATGGCCTGGGCCTGCCGCGTATCGCGGCAACGGGGGAATTCGGCTTGCGCACGCTGCTCACCATGAAGCGATATCCGCGCTGGCCGCTGATGCTGGGGCTGCTTCTGCTGATCTCGGTGGCCGGCTACTTCAACGGCGACCTGATCGAGCTGCGGCACCAGCTCACGAACGTCGACGCGGTGACCGGCGCGCTGGGTGTCTTGCTGTGCGTGCCGATCACCTTTGTGCTGATGACCATGTACGGCGTTGCGTATCGCGATGCCGTGCCACGCGTCGACCCTACCGCATCGCAGCCGGCGCGCGTTTCCCTTCCGTAGAACGCCCCCAGGGGCCACCCTGCCGGGGACGTTTCCGTCCCCGGCGGGCACACCTGTCATTTTGAAACAGCCATGTACCATCCAAGTGGATGGTATTAGCATGGGTTCATGCCTCCCCGTGCCCCCTCCCTCGCCTCGGCGTCCAAACCCGCCGATGAAAAAATCACCATCAACGTCGGCTACGTCGACCTGGGCCAGATCGACCTTCTGGTCCAGGAAGGCTTCTACGCCAATCGCACCGACCTGATCCGCACGGCCATCCGCAACCAGCTCGCCACGCACGGCGACGCCCTGCGCCAGGCCGTCACCCGCAAGACCTTGGCGCTGGGCATCCAGCACTACAGCGCCCAGGACCTGCTGGCGGCGCAGGCCGCCGGCGAAATGCTCCAGATCCGCGTGCTGGGCCTGGCGACCATCGCGCCCGACGTCACCCCCGAACTGGCGCTAGCCACCATCGAATCCCTGACGGTACTGGGCGCCCTGCACGCCAGCCCCGCCGTCAAGGCTGCTCTGCATCAGCGCATCCGCTGACCAACGCTTGACCCCTTAGGCAATGCCATGCACCCGGAATTCCAGTCCTTGATCAACCAGGCCACCCGACTGACCCAGTCCGGCAACCTGACCGCCGCCACGGCCGCCATCCAGGCCGCCTTGCGCCCCGGCGCACGCCCTGTCCCTCCCCACCAGGACGATGCCGACGTCATCGACGTCCAGGCGTGGGAAATCCCCGACCCCGACGCGGCCAGGGCCCCTGCCCCCTCCGAGCCCATTGCGCCCGAGCACCGCCCGGGCCTGCGCGGCGACACCTTCACCGCGGGCGTGTTCCGCAATGCGGCGGGGCAACGCCATTACAAGCTCTACGTGCCGCCCAACGCGGGCGATCAACCCTTGCCCCTGGTGGTCATGCTGCATGGCTGCACCCAGGACGCCGACGATTTCGCGGCCGGCACCGCCATGAACGACGCGGCGCGCACGCAAGGGTTCTATGTGCTGTACCCAGTGCAGCCGCGTGAGGTCAATCCGCAAAAGTGCTGGAACTGGTTCAAGCACACCCATCAGCGCGCCAGCAGCGGCGAACCCGCCATCCTGGCAGGCATGACGCGCGATGTCATGGCCACGCACGCCATCGATCCCCAACGCGTCTATGTGGCCGGCCTGTCGGCGGGCGGCGCCATGGCCGCGATTCTCGCCAACACCCACCCGGAACTGTATGCGGCGGTGGGCGTGCATTCGGGCCTGGCCGCCGGCGCGGCATCCGATCTGCCGTCCGCGCTCAGCGCGATGAAGGGCCTGGGCATGCAGGCGCCCAGTCAGGCAGGCCACGGCGTACCCACCCTGGTCTTTCATGGCGACCGCGACACCACGGTGCATCCCGGCAATGCCGAACGCGTGGCGGCGTGCGCCGCTGGCGCCGGCGCCCGGATCGAAGCCCGCCACGTCCCCGGCGCGGGCCACCGACACGACAGCACGAAATACGTCTATCGCGACGCGGCGGGCACGGTCGTGGCTGAACGTTGGGAAATCCATGGCGCCGGCCATGCCTGGGCCGGCGGCAGCGCCAGCGGATCCTGCACGGACCGCAACGGTCCAGACGCCACCGGCGAAATGCTGAAGTTCTTCTTTGCCCGCGCGTTGCCTGGCAGGGCCTGAACCGGCCGCCATGCCCGCAGGCTCGCTGCGAGCGGCCGGCGGCGGGCATCGGCCCGGATTGAACCCAGGCGCGGCGCCCTGCCGCGACCTGCCTGCCCCGGGCAGCGACGCGCCTGGCGCCAGCTCATCCGTCCGACATCCGCGCCAGGGCATCGGCGCGGCAGACATCCAGAATCTCATCCGCCAACGGCGAATCGTCGGGGCAGGACCTCGACAACACCACCGCGCCAATGGCTTGCGCCATCAGCGCGATCCTGCGTGCGCGGGCCTCGTCGGCTGAGCCCTGCCCCGCCCCGCCCCGTGGGCCCGCGGGCCTGGCCAGCTGACGTTCGATACCCGCGGCAAAGGCCGCCTTGACCGGCTCGGGTTGGCGCGCGGCGTCCGCGCACAGCGCGGCCAAGGTGCAGCCATCGCCCGGGCTGTCCCGATGCGCCCGGGAAAGGTAGTACCTCATGAAGTCCGCCGGATCGACATCCGTCGCCGCCTCCACGGACTGGGCCAGGCCGCAGCTTGCGGCCTGCGCCATCAGATCGGCCTTGGAACCGAAGTGCTTGTAGAAGCCGCCGTGCGTGAAGCCGGCCGCCGCCATCAGGTCGGCCACGCCCACGCCGTCGTAACCCCGCTCCCTGAAGAGGGTGGACGCGGTTTCGACTATATGCGCCCGATTCGCTTGCGCCTGTGCCTTGGTGACCTTCATAGCCCGGTGCCCCTGGATGTGCTGCCGATGGATGGAGGTCACTATACCACTGATAGATTATGACCATCATCAAACCATTGACTTTAAAGATGATGACCATCATCATTAGGCCTGTTTCCCAAGCGGCCCTGGCGCACACCCTGCCCCTGGACCCCTCCCAGATCAACCCTCGGACGTGACATGACCGACACCACGCTTTTCCAGCCCTACACACTCGGCTCGCTGACCCTGACCAACCGCATCGTGATGGCGCCGCTGACGCGCAACCGTGCGGGCGCCGGCCTCGTGCCCAACGCGCTGGCCGCCGCCTACTACGCTCAGCGGGCCTCGGCCGGCCTGATCATTTCGGAAGCCACGCAGATCTCGGCCCAGGCCCAGGGCTACCAGGACACGCCGGGGCTGTACACGCAGGCACAGATCGACGGCTGGCGCGACGTCACCACCGCCGTCCACGCGCGAGGCGGGCGCATCTTCGCGCAGTTGTGGCATGTGGGCCGGATCTCTCACGTCGATCTGCATGACGGCGCCGCCCCGGTCGCCCCCTCGGCCATACGGGCCCAGGCCAAGACCTTCGTCAACAACGGCTTTGCCGACGTTTCCGAGCCGCGTGCGCTCTCCCTGGAGGAATTGCCAGGCATCGTCAACGACTTCCGCCAGGCCGCCGCCAACGCAATCGCGGCCGGATTCGACGGCGTGGAAATCCACGGCGCCAACGGCTATCTGCTGGAGCAGTTCATCAAGGACGGCGCCAACCAGCGCACCGACGCCTACGGCGGGTCCATCGAGAACCGCGCACGCCTGTTGCTGGAAGTCACCGCGGCGGTGGTCGAGCAGATTGGCGCCGACCGCACCGGCGTGCGCATCTCGCCCGTGTCGCCGGCCGGCGCCATTTCCAGCAACGATCCACAACCGCAGTACGACTACATCGCCGAACAGCTCGACGCGCTGGGCATTGTCTATCTGCACGTCGTGGAAGGCGCCACCGGCGGCCGACGCGACGTGGCCCCGTTCGACTACGACAGCTTGCGCCGCCGCTTCACGCACACCTACCTGGCCAACAACGGCTACGACCTGCAGCTGGCCACCGCCCGCCTGATCGAAGGCAAGGCGGATCTGTTCGCCTTTGGCCGTCTGTTCATCAGCAATCCCGACCTGGTCGAACGCCTGAAGACCGGCGCGCCGCTGGCCGCCTTGAACCCCGCCACCCTGTATGGCGGCGGCGCGCAAGGCTACACCGATTACCCCACCTTGACCGCCCCCGCCGCCCGATAAGGCGGCCCATTCCAAAGGAACCCATCATGACCCTTCGTCCATCCGTCCTCATCACCGGCGCCTCCAGCGGCATTGGCGCCACCTACGCCGAGCGCTTTGCGCGGCGCGGCCATGATCTCGTGCTGGTCGCACGCGACCAGGCTCGCCTGGAAACCCTCGCAGCCCGCCTGCGCAAGGAAACCGGCGTCGCGGTCGAGCTGCTGCCCGCCGATCTCACGCAGCAAGAGGACCTGGCCCGCGTCGAAACGCGCCTGCGCAACGACGCCCGCATCGGCATACTCATCAACAATGCCGGCATCGCCCAATCGGGCGGCTTTCTCGACCAATCGGCCGACAGCATCGATCGGCTGGTGGCCTTGAACACGACCGCGTTGACGCGCCTGGCGGCCGCCGCCGCGCCGCGGCTGGCGCAGGCGGGCGAAGGCGCGATCGTCAACATCGGTTCGGTGGTCGGCCTGTCCCCGGAATTCGGCATGACCCTCTACGGCGCGACCAAGGCGTTCGCCCTGTTTCTGTCGCAGGGGCTGAGCCTGGAGCTTTCGCCCAAGGGGGTCTACGTGCAAGCGGTGCTGCCTGCCGCCACGCGCACCGAAATCTGGGAGCGTGCCGGCATCGACATCGACACGCTGCCTGAAGTGATGGATGTGGGCGAACTGGTCGACGCCGCGTTGATCGGCTTCGACCGCCGCGAGGCCGTCACCATTCCCCCGCTGCATGTGGCGGCGCGCTGGGATACGCTGGAAGGCTCGCGCCAGGCCCTGCTGGGCGACATCCGGCAGGGGCAGGCCGCCGAACGCTATCGCGCCGCCCCCTGAGGCCGGCCCTGTCCGGCGTTGCCCCTTTTTCGGCCTGGCCGACCCTCCATCCAGAGACCCAAGACCATGCAAGCATTCATCATCGACCGCTATGGCAAGAAAGAACCCGGCCGCATCGGCGAGGTACCGGAGCCGGCGTTGCGGGACGATGATGTCCTGGTCAAGGTCCACGCCGCAAGCGTCAACCCGCTGGATGCCAAGATCAAAAGTGGCGAGTTCAAGTTGATCCTGCCCTACCGACTGCCGCTGGTGCTGGGCAACGATATGTCGGGCACTGTCGTGCGCGTCGGCGCGCGCGTGCGCCAGTTCAAGCCAGGCGATGAAGTCTATGCGCGCCCCGACGATGACCGTATCGGCACCTTTGCCGAGTTGGTCGCCATCAAGGCCTCGTCACTGGCGCGCAAACCGACCAATGTCGGCATGGTCGAGGCCGCCTCGCTGCCTCTGGTGGCCCTGACGGCCTGGCAGGCGCTGGTGGAAACCGCCAAGCTGAAAAAAGGACAGAAGGTGCTGATCCACGCCGGCTCCGGCGGGGTCGGCACCCTCGCCATCCAGCTTGCCAAATACCTGGGTGCCTTCGTCGCCACGACCACGAGTGCCGCCAACCGATCCTGGGTGCAGGCCTTGGGCGCGGACGTCGTCATCGACTACCGGCAGCAGGATTTCTCGACCGTTCTGCGCGACTACGACGTGGTCCTGAACAGCCTGGGCAACGACGTGTTGTACAAATCCCTCAAGATCCTCAAGCCGGGCGGGCACCTGATCTCCCTGTCCGGGCCGCCAACCCCGGCGTTCGCCCTCGCGCGCGGATTGGCGTGGCCGCTCAGGCAAGTGCTGCGCCTGATGAGCCATGGCATCCGCCGCAAGGCGAAGAAGCAAAACGTGGAATACACCTTTGTCTTCATGCGCGCCGACGGGGCGCAACTGCACGAGATCACGGCCCTCGTCGAATCCGGCGCCATTCGCCCCGTGGTCGACAAAGTGTTCCCTTTTCAAGATATCCGGCAGGCGCTGGCCTACTCGGAAAGCGGCCGAGCCAAAGGCAAGGTCGTGGTGCAGATGCCCTAGCCTGATTCACCGGCCACGCTTGACCATGTTCAAAATGGTCTGATAGAGCTCTTGGCGCGCTTCTTCCGGGGTGATCTCGCCTTCCACGGCCGCCTGCGACAGCGCGTCCGCTGCCCCCAGCATGCCCCACAGGCTGGCCAGCGTCAGCGGTTTGGCGCCCGCCAGCGGCCCGAAAATCTGCTGGCATTTTTCAATGAAGGCATGCTGGTACTGCCGTTTCAGCGCGGCAAGCTCGGGCGACCCGTCCAGCGCCGCCAATACGCCGGGAATCTCGCGGCCCTGCGTCAGCACGCAGGCGATATAGCGCGATGCAATGACGTCCGCCTTATCCTTCAACGCAGGTTTGCTGGCGGCAATGGCCTCGTCGATGATGGCCGTCTGACGCACATCGAAATCCTGGTACAGCGCGGCCAGCAAGCCATCGCGCGTGCCGAAATGATCGTAGACCACGGGTTTGGAAACACCGGCCTGTTCCGCCAGCCGCCCAAGCGTCAAGGCGTCGGTGCCTTCATCGCGGATCAACTGCCAGGACACATCCAACAGCTGCCGCAGCCGCGCTTGCTTGGTGAAACGGCGGCGGGGTTCGGGGGCTGGGGCAGCAGGCATGGGGTCTCTGTTCAGGGGTGTTGAATCATCGTGGCGCGGCAAAGATCCGCTGGCCGATGGCATGGGCGGCATCCAGGTGCGAGGTCGGAAAACCTGCATCCGATGGCACCATCAATTCCGAGGTTGCGACGCGTGCGCCGCAATAGCCGAAGATGCCATGGTCGATCTGCGTTTTCATCGCGCCGAAATAGCCATGCCGGGCGTAGGTTCGCATATCGGCGCCGCCATTGGCAATCAAGTGCACGTCCAGGCGTTCCAGCTTCTTGACCAGCTTGCCTTCCAGATCGTCGTCATAGGCCCAGCCGTTGGTGAACACGCGATCGATCCACCCTTTCAGCAGGCCGGGAAACGACCACCAGTACACCGGGTAGACCAGCACCAGCGCATCGGCGCGGTCGATCCGTGCGTGTTCGGCAGCCACATCGGCCGGCGGCTTGCCGCGCGACAGCAGCAAGGCCGTGTCTTCCTGGGTAAAGGTCGGGTCAAAGCCTTCCGCGGTCAGGTCCGCGATTTCAAACGAATGCTGCGGGCCGGATGCCGTGACGCCCTGCGCCACGTGATTCGCAATGGCGTGCGTCAGGGAGGATTTGTCGGGGTGGGGCACAACGATAAGCGCATGCATGTCGGGGACCTCGTGGGAAAAGTTGCTATATACCAATCGTAGACTACTTTTAGTAGGTTACGAAAGCCCCCCACCCTGGCACCCCGACGGCGGCGCTCGCCGAGCCCGCCGTGCCCGCGTTGCGCCCCTTACGCCCTGACGTGGCGGCTCAGGAATTCCCGCATCGCCGCCGCGATCTCCGCCCCGTGGGTTTCGATGGCGAAGTGGCCGCTGTTCACGAACCGCACCTCGGCCCGGGGGTTATCGCGCTTGAACGCTTCCGCCCCCGGCGGCAGGAAGAAAGGGTCGTTCTTGCCCCAGATCGCCAAGGTGGGCGGCTGGTATTCGCGAAAGAACGCATGCAGCTGCGGGTACTGCTTGACGTTGCTGCCGTAGTCCAGCAACAGGTCCATCTGCGGCTCGTCGCCGATGCGCGCAATGGCGGCCGACGCCAGCTGATAGGTCTCGGGCGCGATCAGCGACGCGTCTTCCACGCCTTCGACGTACTGCCACTTGATCATGTCCGGCGTGTTGAAGCGGCGCAGGGCCTCGCGGTTTTCGGCGGTCGGCTCGTTCCAGGCGCGGCGCATGTCCGCCCAGCCGGGGCTCAGGCCTTCTTCGTAGGCGTTCCCGTTCTGGCTCACGATGGCGCTGATCTTCTGCGGGTGCTTGACGGCCAGGCGCCAGGCCACCGGCGCGCCGTAATCGAACACATACACCGCGTAGCGCGACAGGCCCTTGGCTTGCGTGAAGGCGTCGATGACCGACGTCAGGTTGTCGAAGGTGTAGGCGAAGTCCACGCCCGGCAGCACCGTCGTCTGGCCAAAGCCCGGCAGGTCCGGCGCGATCACGTGGTAGTCGCCGGCCAGCGCCGGTATCAGGTTGCGGAACATATACGACGACGCGCCAAAGCCGTGCAGCAGCAGCACGACGGGCGCATCGGCGCGCCCGGCTTCGCGGTAGAAGACGCTGACGCCGTCGACTTCCAGGGTGGCGTGGCGCACGGCCCCGGGGCGAAGGGTGGCGTTGGCGTGATCGACAGCGGGAGGGGTGGCATTCATGGCGATTCCTTGCAAAGGGGGGTTCGTGACAAAGTAACTGTTTAAATTAACTTTCATTGGTTACTTTGGCGCAGTCTGCCCCAGATCGTGATAACCTGTCAACATCATTTTTAAGGGTTACCCAATGACCACCGCTGAACACCGCCACGACGGCGCCGCGACCGAGCCGCCGATGATCGGCGACCACCTGGCGATGGACCTGCTCAACACCCAGGCCCGCAGCGACGACCAGATCGTGGATTTCTGGAACAGCGGCGACGACGTCATGCGCTGGCTCGAACGCCACCACGTGACGCCCCCGGGCAAGCCCCCGCGCGTGGCCTCGGCAGACCTGCTGGCCCAGGGCAAGCAACTGCGCAACGTGGTGCATGACTTGATCGCCGCCCGCAAGGCGGGGCAAGACGTCGATGTCGACCGCCTGAATCAATACTTGCAGGGGTATCTGACGTCCCCGCGGCTGGAACGCGATGGCGAGGGCAAATTCGTGCTGGCCCGCCGCCCGCAAGGCGACGCGATCGCGTCCTTGCTGGGGCCGGTGGCCGAAGCGGCTGCGCACCTGCTCATCGACGGCGACTTCTCGCTGGTCAAGCAGTGCGAACACCCGGACTGCATCCTGTGGTTCTACGACCGCACCAAGTCGCACAAGCGCCGCTGGTGCAGCATGGCCCAATGCGGCAACCGCTACAAAGCGGCGCAGTTCAGGAAACGCAGCAGCGGCGCGCTAGCTAGCCCGGGCAAATAGGCACGCCGCTACCAGCGCTGCGTCTGCACGAAATCCACGAAGGCCCGCAACGGCGCCGGCAGATAGCGACGCCCGGGGAAATACAGCAACGGCCCGGTAAAGCTGGGCCACCAGTCTTGCAACAACGGTTCAAGCTCGCCGCGGTCAAGGTAAGGTTGCAGCCAGTCTTCGAACAGATACACCACGCCTGCGCCGCCCACGGCGGCATCCACCGCGAGGTCGGCCGCTTCGCCCAGGCTCACGATCAACGGGCCGTCCACGTCCACCGTCACACGCTTGCCCGGCTGCTCGAACACCCAGGCCGGCATGGCCCCGCTGGAAAAGCGCCCGCGCAGGCATAGGTGCTTGCGCAGGTCGTCCGGATGCGTCGGCCGGCCGTGCCGGGCCAGATACGCAGGCGCAGCCGCCACCGCCATCCGCTGGCGCTTGGGGCCGATCGGGATGGCCACCATGTCCTGGTCCATGCTTTCTTCGTAGCGTATGCCCGCATCGCAACCCGACTGCAGCAATTCCACAAAGCGGTCTTCGACAACCACTTCCAGCCGGATCTCGGGATACGCCGCCAGAAACGGCGGGATGATGCGCGGCAGCACCAGCCGGGATGCCGACAGCGGCACATTCAGCCGCAGCCTGCCCGCCGGCCGGTCACGAAAGCGATTGGCCACGTCCAGCGCCGATTCCACCGCATTCAGCGCCGGCGTCAGCTGTTCCCGCAAATGCTGTCCGGCCGCCGTGGTGGCCACGCTACGGGTCGTCCGGTTGAACAGCCGCAGGCCCAGCCGCGTTTCCAGCCGGCGCACAGCTTCGCTCAGTTGCGATGCGCTGGCGCCCGTGTGGCGGGCCGCGCCCCGAAAGCCCCCGTGCGTGGCCACGGCCACGAAAGCGCTGATGTCTTGCAGGTCTTGCATGACGGGTCTCGATTGTTCTGAATTCCGCACAAGCTGTGCGATTACGCTGGATTGTCGTACGGTACTCCCAGGCCTAGACTGACGTCCATTCCCCCTCCCCTCAGGAACCCGTCATGACTTCCATCGAACAAGCCGGCACCTACTCACTGGGCGACCGCACCGTGAACCGCCTGGGCTACGGCGCCATGCAACTGGCCGGCCCCCACGTATTCGGCCCGCCCAAAGACAAGGCCCAGGCCATCGCCGTCTTGAAGGAAGCCGTCGAATTGGGCATCAACCACCTGGACACCAGCGACTTCTACGGCCCGCACGTCACCAACCAGTTGATCCGCGAAGCCCTGCACCCTTATCGCGATGACCTGACCCTGGTCACCAAGGTCGGCGCGCGCCGGGGTTCCGACGCCTCGTGGCTGCTGGCCGCAACGCCGGCCGAACTGGAATCCGCCGTGCACGACAACCTGCGCAACCTGGGCCTGGACGTGCTGGACGTGGTCAACCTGCGGCTCATGTTCGACGTGGCCGGGCCGGCCGAGGGCGACATCGAACCCATGTTCTCCACCCTGGCCAACCTGCAGCGCAAAGGCCTGGTGCGCCACCTGGGCCTGAGCAACGCCACGGCCACGCAGGTGGCCCAGGCCCGCGGCATTGCCGACATCGTCTGCGTGCAGAACCAGTACAACCTGGCGCATCGCCACGACGACGCCCTGATCACCCAACTGGCGCAGGCAGGCATCGCCTACGTGCCCTTCTTCCCGCTGGGCGGCTTCTCGCCCTTGCAGTCCGCCACGCTGGAACGCGTGGCCGCCGAGTGCCAGGCCACGCCCATGCAGGTGGCGCTGGCGTGGTTGCTGCAGCGTTCGCCCAACATCCTGCTGATTCCCGGCACGTCGTCCGTGGCGCATCTGCGGCAGAACGTCCAGGCGGCGCAGCTGACGCTGTCGCCGCAGGCCGTGGCGGGACTGGATGGCATGTATTGATGAAACCATACCCAATCCGCCCAGCACCACCATTCCCCGCATAACCCCGGAATCCGCCGCGATGGTGCCCAGCGTCAAGCGCGCCCTGCGTCAGAGCACGCTCCAAGCAATCACGTGCCTCTGAGGCGCGCCCTACTTCGACCAGCAGCTCGCCCAGGCAAACCAGCCCCTGGACCAACGTCACTTGGTCGTCCTGACCTTCCGCTTCTGTTATCACTTCACGCAGCAATGCCTCGCCTCGCTCGATCGCACCTCGATCAAGCGCGTTGTCGGACTACAATCCTCGCGCCAAGCCTTCACTGGACGTATTCATATACTTCAGCGCGATATCTATTCCATTCACCGGAAATGACAATGCGGCTCTTCCTGCTGTCGGTCATCACGTTCTTCACGTTAACGGCCCACGCCGGCAATCTCCCTTGCTCGGGCAACAAGGGCGGAATCGAGCGATGCATCGGCGCGCAGTTTCTATGCCGCGATGGTTCCATCAGCGCGTCAAAGCGCGTCTGTTCCACCTCGGAATCCAGTGCACAATCCCTGAAATCCACCCCCCCTGCGCCGGCAGCAAGCGGGTCATGCCACTGCCGGGATGGTCAGTACTGCACTGGTCCGCGCGGCGGCACCTTTTGCTATTCCGACAGCGGAAAGAAGTCTTACCGCGGCAAGTAGCGAGCCAGAAACCGCGAACAGCTTCAGCCCCATCGAAATCCCTCAAACCTTGCGTATCGAGTCTCCCATGCCCATTGCCATCGCCTCCGACCACGCCGGCTACGACCTGAAAGAACAACTCAAACAGGCGTTCCAGGACATCGAATGGCTGGACCTGGGCACCCACGGCTCAGCGTCCGTCGACTATCCCGATTTTGGCTTTGCCATGGGGCAAGCCATTACCGAGGGCAAGGCCCGACAAGGGATTGTGATCTGCGGGTCCGGCATCGGCATCTCCATCGCCGCGAACCGGTTCGCCGCCGTCCGCGCGGCGCTGTGCACGAACAGCACCATGGCCCGCCTGAGCCGCCAGCACAATGACGCCAACGTCCTGGCGCTGGGCAGCCGCATCACGGGGTTCGAGGTCGCGCGGGACTGCGTCAGCACCTTTCTGGACACGCCATTCGAAGGTGGGCGCCATCAACGCCGCATTGATAGGTTGAGCCAGGCAAGGCAGGACTAGCGCCGCCTCTCGGCCGGCTCACGCCAACAGCGTCACCCCCAGCCCGATGGCAGCGCAGGTCGCAATCACCTTGATCACCCCCCACTTCAGCCGGAACAGCGCCACGGCGGCGCCCAGGGCGATCAGTGCCGAGCCCCAATCGAAGTGCCCTGCCAACCCCTTCGGCCACATGACGTGATAGCCGAAGAACACGGCCAGGTTCAGGATGACGCCCACGACAGCGGCGGTGACGGCCGTCAGCGGGGCCGTGAACTTCAGGTCTTCCTTCGTGGCCTCGACCAGCGGGCCGCCCGCAAGAATGAACAGGAATGACGGCAGGAAGGTAAACCAGGTCACGATGCAGGCGGCCAGGGCTCCGGCCAGGAACAGCGCATCCGGGCCCAGCAGGCCGTGGCTGTAGCCGCCGATGAATCCGACAAACGCCACCACCATGATCAGCGGGCCCGGGGTGGTTTCGCCCAGCGCCAGGCCGTCGATCATCTGCACCGGCGTCAGCCAGGCATAGTGGTCCACCGCCCCCTGGTAGATGTACGGCAGCACGGCATAGGCGCCGCCAAAGGTCAGGTACGCCGCCTTGGTAAAGAACCAGCCCATCTGGGTGTACGCCCCCTGCCAGCCGTACAGCCCGGTCAGCACCGCCATCGGCGCCGCCCAGAGGGCCCCGCCGATGCCCACGATCCAGGCCAGGCGAGCCCACCGGAAGCGGGCATGGTCCGGTGTCGGCGTGTCGTCATCGATCAAGGCCGGGCCATGGCCGCGTGCCTGGGCGCCATGGCGCGACCCGCCATCGAAGTAAGCGGGCCATCGCCTGCCGCCCACCCAGCCTGTCAGCGCCGCGATACCGACGATCAGGGGAAACGGCACTTGCAACGCGAAAATCGCCACAAAGGCCGCCGCCGCGATGCTCCAGAGCACGGGGTTTTTCAGCGCGCGGGAGCCGATGCGATGCGCCGCGTGCAGGACGATGGCCGTCACGGCCGGCTTGATGCCATAGAACAGGCCGGTAATGACAGGGACGTCGCCCCAGGCGACATACACCCAGGACAGCGCGATCAATACAAACAACGAAGGCAGCACGAACAGGCCACCGGCGACGATCCCGCCGCGGGTACGGTGCAGCAGCCATCCGATGTACGTCGCCAGTTGCTGGGCCTCCGGTCCGGGCAGCACCATGCAGTAGTTCAGCGCGTGCAGGAAACGCCGCTCGCTGATCCAGCGGCGGCGCTCGACCAGTTCGGTGTGCATGATGGCGATCTGCCCGGCCGGGCCGCCGAAGCTGATGAAACCCAGCTTCAGCCAGAACCACAACGCCTGTCGAAAGCTGACCGGCTGCGGGGGCGCGGGGGGCAGACTGTCGTGCCGGGCTGGCGCGATGGCCGCGTCCGGTGCGGGGGATGTCATGCCTTGCCCTCACGTTCAAAGCTGGCCAGCAACCCATCGAACACCGCGCTGGCCAGGTCCAGCAACTGATCATCGTCCGTTACCGTCGCCCGCAGGCCGGCCAGCACCTGTTCCACGCCCGGCGCTTCAGGCGGCTGCGCGCCGCCCAGATCCAGAAAATGGACCACGCCGGCCATGCGCGCCAGGCCCGCGCGGTGCAGGCCAAACGCGGCCACCAGATGCTCGAAGGTGACGTTTTCGCCGACGTGCGAGAAGCGGGCGCCGTCGAAATCGAATCCCACCGCGTCCGCTGGGCAATCGGCCGGCGACGCCAGCCACAGAAAGCGCGCCTGCGCGTCGATATGCCGCCGGATCAGCCACGCGCTGGCCAGCCGGTCGACCCAGGGCCGCGCCCGGGTCGCCCATACGCGGCCTTGAAAATCCTGCGTCGCCACTCGCGCGATCGCCGCATCGGTGGCTTGCGGCTCATCCGCCGCGAGCGCGCGGTTGGCCCCTTTTTCCAGCTCGAGCAGGGCCGCGTCGGCCTGCCGCTGCGCCTGCCCCGGAAAGAAATCAATCTCGGCCAGCTGGGCGTAGGTCTTGCGCAGCTTGCGCAACTGTTTCAGGGTGTCCATTGCCGTGTCGGCACTCAGCGCCTGACGAACGGACGCGATGGCCTGCATCAGCTCGCCATAGTCTTCTGACCGGTCAAACAGCGCTTGCAGTTGCCCCGCCGGCACGTCCACGAATTCGGCCTGGGCCAGGTACGCGGTGCCGCCATGCTGCTGCACGTCCTGCGCAATGGTCGTCAAGGTTTCGGGGGTGGCGTCCCGCCGTGGCAAGAGATAGACCCCGTCGCGCAATACCGAGGCGCCACAGCCCTTCAGGGCACGCCACGCCCGCATCCGGACGGTGGCGTTTTCCGTGGGCAAGGAAAGAATCAGGGTCAGCCAGTCCATGGGCGCTTGATCAGAGTGTGTAGCGATTGCTACGTATTTTGTAGCGTACGCTGCACCGATTAAAAACTCAAGTGCCCCGCCCCCGCATCAATGCCGGCCGGGCAGCATGCGAACCAGCGTGTTGTCCCGCAACAAGTAGTGATGCGCGAGCGCGGCCGCCGCATGCAGGCCCACCAGGAAATAGCCCACCGTTGCCAGCGTTTCGTGCAACGCCTTCACCTGGTCCGCCAGCGCCTTGTCGGCCCCCACCAGCGCAGGCATCTCCAGCCCGAACAGTGGAATCGGCTTGCCGCCTGCACTGAGCGTCAGCCAGCCCAGGATCGGCGTGGCGAGCATGAACGCATACAGCGCGTAATGCATCAGCCTGGCCAGCACATCCTGCCAGCGCGGCATGGGCGGACGGACGGCGGGCGCCCTGCCCGCAGCCAGGCGCACGACCAGCCGCAGCACCACCAAGCCGATCACGCACAAGCCCAGCGAAAAATGCAGCGCCTTCATGTTGTTGTACAGATCGCTGCCCTTGGTGGCCCACCCGCGCAATTCCATACAGGCGTAGACCAAAGCCAGCACCCCCAGCATCAGCCAGTGCAAGGTGATGACAAGACTTCCATAGCGCGTGTCGGTGTTCTTGATACCCATGATTTTTCCCTTTTCAAGGCCTGCCACGGACGGATGGGCGACCTGCTGCCCGGCCGCGTTCCAGGATACCGCGCCGCCGCCACGGCGAACCGCTACGCCCCCGCCCCGGGCTTGATCCCGCACAAACGTCCAGACGCGATTGACCAAACCGCCGCTTAGTGGCACCTTACCCCGAAGCCTTGCCTACGGACCCCCCCCCTTGGACCACCCCCAGCCCCTCGTCACCGTCGACGCCGTCCTGCTGACCCTGCGCGCCACCGGCCTGGAAATCGCCCTGCATCCGCGCGACCGCGCGCCGTTCAAGGGCGCCATGGCCTTGCCGGGCGGCGTGGTCCATGTGGACGAAGACGCCGACACCGAAGCCAGCATCCGCCGCGTCCTGCGGGACAAGACCGGCTTCGAGCCGCGCTACCTGGAGCAGTTGCAGGTGTTCTCCGGGCAAGACCGCGACCCGCGCAAATGGTCGCTGTCCGTGTCCTACGTGGCCCTGGTGCCCGCCGCCGAGCTGGAAGCCGCGAGCCAGGCCGCCTTCCAGTTCGTCAACGTCGACGCCCTGCCGCCCCTGGCCTTCGACCACGCCGACATCGTGGCCGCCGCCGTCGCCCGGCTGCGCGGCAAGTCCAGCTATTCCACCCTGCCGTTCTTTCTGCTGCCGGAACGCTTCACGCTGACCGAACTGCAGCACACCTACGAAGCCATCCTGCAGACCCGCCTCGAGAAATCCAACTTCCGCCGCAAGATGGAAGCCTGGGGCGTGCTGGAAGCCACCGACGACTACGTGCTGGGCGCCCAACGCCCCGCCCGCCTGTACCGCCTGAAAGACTTCACCCTGTTCGACCGCAGCGTCGGATAAGCATCGCGTCCACCTCTTGAATCCAACATAGTTGCAAACAAACAATAAGTAGGCTTATACTGGCCTCGCTTAGTTTTAATTTGCCACTAAGGCCACATCATGTTCACCATCACAGCGGTAGTAGCAGGACAACGCCACAGCGCCACCCCGGCCGCGTTCGTGTTCCCCGGCGGCGAAAGCCAGGTCACCGTGCCGGCGTCATTGCAGGCCCTGGCCGATACGGCCAGCGAATTTCGCATCCACGCCTTGCTCAAGTCCGCCGACGACGTCATGCAGCTGCTGATGCTGACCGACGCGCTGCGCCGCCTGAACCCCGCCGCGCCCGTGCACCTGGACATGCCCTACGTGCCCTACGCCCGGCAAGACCGCGTCTGCAACCCGGGCGAAGCGCTGGGCGCCGCCGTGTTCTGCAAACTGATCAACGACCAGCAATACGCCACCGTCACCATCGTCGAGCCCCACAGCGACGTCACGCCCGCCCTGCTGCAACGCGTGCGCGTGGTCGATGCCAGCGCCTTTCTCAAGAATGCCCTGGCCGCCCCCGCCTTTGCCAACGGCGTCACCCTGATGGCCCCCGACGCCGGCGCCCGCAAGCGCGTGCAGGCCCTGGCCAAGAAGCTGGGCGTGCCCGACGTGCGCTACGCCGAAAAAGTCCGCGACCCGCAAACCGGCCGCATCACCGAAACCCGCGTCCCCGACGACATCCCCGCCCAGCCCGTGCTGGTGGTCGACGACATCTGCGACGGCGGCCGCACCTTCCTGGAACTGGCCGCCGCCCTGCGCGACACGACCCGCCAGCCCCTGTACCTGTACGTCACGCACGGCCTCTTCAGCAAAGGCCTGGCCGAACTGAACGCCCGCTTTGCCGGCATCTACACCGCCTACGACTGGACGGCTTCCGACGGCGCCGACGCGCCCGTCGTCGTCAACCCCACGCCCGCCGGCCCCCACAACTAAGCATCAACGATCAAGTATCAAGAAGGAGTCCGCACCATGAACGCCCCCGCTCCCCTCATCGTCAAGAACGGCATCAACCCCTTTCTGCAAGCCGACTTCTACAAGACCGGCCACCCCTTTCAGTACCCCAAGGGCACCAACAAGATCCTGGCCAACTTCACGCCCCGTTCGGCCCGGCTGGCGCCCGTGCTGCCTGAACTGTTCGACAACAAGATCGTCTGGTTTGGCCTGCAAGGCTTCATCAAGGAAATCCTGATCGACCTGTTCAACCGCGAATTCTTCGGCAAGCCCGCAGGCGCCGCCGTGCGCCAGTACCAACGCCGCGTCGACAACGCCCTGGGCAAAGGCGCCGTCACCGTCGACCACCTGCAAGCCCTGTACGACCTGGGCTACCTGCCCCTGGAAATCCGCTCGCTGCCCGAAGGCGCCCGCGTCGACATCCGCGTGCCCCCGGTCACCTTCGTCAACACCCGCCCGGAATTCGCGTGGCTGGTGACCTACATCGAAACCCTGTTCAGCTGCGAATCCTGGAAGGCCTCCACCGTCGCCACCATCGCCTTCGAATACCGCAAGCTTCTCACCTACTTCGCCCGCCTGACCGGCAGCCCGATGGACTTCGTCAACTGGCAAGGCCACGACTTCTCGATGCGCGGCATGTCCGGCCTGTACGACGCCCGCAAGAGCGGCGCGGGTCACTTGCTGTCGTTCACCGGCACCGACACCATTCCGGCCATTGATTACCTGGAAGACCTGTACGGCGCAGATTCCGATCGCGAACTGATCGGCGGCTCGGTTCCCGCCACCGAACACTCGGTCATGTGCCTGGGCAGCAAGGAAGGCGAAATCGAAACCATCCGCCGTCTGGTCACCCAGGTCTATCCGGCCGGCATCGTGTCGGTGGTGTCCGATACCTGGGACTTCTGGCAAGTCGTCACGGACTTTGCGGCGGCGTTGAAGGCTGAGATCCTGGCCCGTCAGCCCGATCCGTTCGGCAACGCCAAGGTCGTGTTCCGCCCGGACTCGGGTGATCCCGTGAAGATCCTGACCGGCTATTTCTGCACCGACGTGGCCAGCGTGGAAGACGCCACCGCACTGGCGGCCGCCCGTCGCGAAGGCTTCGAAGCGGTGCGCGATGTTGCGACCGGCATGTACTGGCGCTTGGACGAGGAAGCACGTGCCGCCCAAACGCTGCGCGAACCCGAAGTCAAAGGCGCCGTGCAATGCCTGTGGGACACCTTCGGCGGCGTCGTCACCGACCGCGGCTACAAACTGCTGGACTCGCACGTCGGCCTGATCTACGGCGATTCCATCACCTTGGCCCGGGGCCGTGACATTCTGGTGCGGCTGGAGAAAAAGGGTTTTGCGTCGGGCAACGTCGTTTTGGGCATCGGCTCGTATACCTATCAGTATCTGACGCGCGACACCTTTGGATGGGCATTGAAGGCGACGTACGCCGAAGTCAACGGCGAGGCCCAGGAACTGGTCAAGGACCCCGTGACGGATTCAGGCGTCAAGCGGTCGGCCAAGGGCTTGCTGCGGGTCGATGAAACGGCCACCGGCTATGTGCTGCATGATCAACAGACCGCGCAGCAGGCGGAAGGCGGCGCCTTGGTGCCGGTGTTTCGGGATGGCAAGCTGCTGGTCGAGCAGAGCTTGGGCGAGATTCGGGCACGGCTGCAAGGGTCTTGGGTTTGCCCGGAAGCGGGGACTATCGATTGGGGAAGCCGCTGAGACTGACCGGGTGAATCGCCGACTTCAATGCGCGATTCACCGGGTGGCGGCATTGCGAGTAAGGTATGGGGTACGAGGCCTTGATTGCTCGGCACCCCGGCCTGTGCCCCCCGCAGGAATCCGTAAACCATGAAGCCCCTTCGTTCCGCCCTCCCCCCCATCCTGATCGCCGTCGCCTGCGCGTCACTGACCGCCTGCGCGAATACCCCGCCCAAGCGCACCGACATGGACTACCGCAGCCGGCCTCCCACGGCGGCCAAGCCCGTGCCCAGCGGCGCGGCATCCTCGGGGCAGAACCTGACCATTCAGACGGGCGAAGGGGAAAGGCTGAATCTGCCGTGGTTCATTCGGGATACGCAGACCTGGATCAATAACCAGTGATGGGCAATCGATCTGCTGGCAGTCACCGGGCGTCAGTTCATTGCTTCGGAAAACGTCAAGTGGGCGAGGCTCTGGATGGGTCCGAAGCCGCCCCTCCTACGTAGTCGGCGTGTCCAGGTAGTACAGCGCGGAAATCGTGTGATTGCGACCCACGACGAGTGGGGCACCATTCACGGACGAATCTGAAAACACGAACCCTCGAAAATTCCCTACCTGATCGATCACCTGCAGGCCTGAATACGTGTGCCCGACATCGTCAGCAATATGCCCATTGTTATTGAAATCATGGCTCACCTGATAGCACACACGTCCCGACGTCAAGCCTGAATTTCCCATTGGCTGCGCAAGATAACTAAAGCCATGGTGCTGCGCACCCGGCGTGCTGTCCCATGTCACGTAGCGCAGGACGCCTGTCGTCGTCGACAGGAACACACTACCCAGGCTCATAGAATCCAGCGCAACCGGCTCGTCCGCACCATTCCACGAATTGTGTCTGATGAATCGACCATAGGGCAGGTCTTTATGCATGCCATTGATATTGGCAACTGAAGTAAAGCCGACATTCTTCCCGCCAAACCCCCAGCCTGCATTCACGGCTGTGATGTCATAGCCCCCAGTCGACTTCAGGTAGAAAGCACCCTCGACATAGTTTGCCTGCTGCAACTCGATCTTGTTCAATGTCGCATCCGACCAGGTTGTCTTCCATAATTCGGTGCTGCCATTGAAATCAATAAGGACGGAATCACTACCTTGCATGACCCACGTGCCAAATATCGTCGTTGGCGTCGCATTGGCATCGCTGAACTTCCTTGATCCCTGCACGTACGCATTTTGATCGAAGTTGTAGGGGTAGGACGATTGATTCGCATATCCGACCTGACGGCCGATCGACCCATAATCGCCCGGATTCGCCGCGCTCCAGACCGGCGCATCCTCCCTCCAAAACCAGAAGTCGGATCGCATCGTGCCGCCAGGTTGAAAGCTGTACATGCACAGCCGCGTAAAACATACGCCGCCGGGCAGTACGCCTTTCAGCGAAACGGCATACCCGCCTGGAAACGGTGGTTCCGGAATCTTTTTCTCGATGATGGTATTCAACTCTTCCTCACTATTTAGGATTGGAACCTCATCCTAGATGAGAGAGTCTACGAAGTGAATTTCTACGTGTCGCAGCTTGATATGCGCGGAACTGTGCGATGTGCAGAGGATGGATAAGGTTTCGGCCAAAAACGTAGTCTGACACCTTATCCGCGTGATTCAGATCCGGACATTTGCATACGGGACATACATGTGTTTGATTACTATTGAGGCGAAAAACGCAATCTGACACTGAGGTTTCCCCACGAATTTCCAGGGAAACCTATTTCAAATCAGAGGTTTGGGGTGCGAGGCGAAGTCAAACGATTCGCGAGCAGGTGATCAGGGCGTGCATGGCGCCAGTCCTATACCCTTCATCAGGCGACCAAACCGTTTGAAGGAAGACAGGCCATGCACGCAGTGGGAGTATTGCAGAAACTGCTCCAGGATTCGATCCCCAGCCTACATTTAAACCGGCTCCGCGCCTTGATAAGCACAGTGCGAAGTGCGATGACGACGCGGCGGTTGACGCTCAGTGGCTTGGCGCGTGGTCTGCCAACGGGTCAAGCAATACGGCATCGGATCAAGCGTGTGGACAGGCTTCTGGGTAATCGCCATCTGCATAACGAGCGTCCCCTGTTCTATCAATTGCTGTGCCGGCAGTTCATGGCCCAGGACAAACGCCCCGTGATCCTGGTGGATTGGTCTGATTTAAAGGCTGACAGGAGCTGGTTGGTATTGCGAGCGGCATTATGGATACGCGGCGCTGCGGTGCCTATCTACGAGAGCGTCCATCCGCTGCGCGATCAGAACTCGCCAAGCGTTGAACGGTCGTTCCTGACCCAGCTCAAGTCGTTGCTGCCACAGGGCTTGCGGCCAATCGTCGTGACCGATGCGGGATTCCGCGGCCCTTGGTTCACCCATTTGAATCAGCTGGGTTGGTACTGGGTAGGACGTATCCGTGGACGCACGTTTCTTAGATCTGGGGACGATCCGTGGCGGCGCTGCACGGCCGATTACGCCCGCGCCAACGCTCGGCCGAGCGATTTGGGCGAACAAGAAATGATCCGTTCCTGTCCCGTGCAAACTCGACTGGTGTTGTATCGAAAGCCGCCGCAGCAACGTCAAGCACTGACTCAGTTCAAGCAACGCAAGCGCAGCAGCCACAGCGAGGTCTGCGCCAGGCGGGAGAGCGAACCGTGGTTGCTGTGCGCCTCGCCGTCGCTGGCCGAGGCGAACGCGCATGAAATTGTTGAGGTCTATCGCAAGCGCATGAGCATCGAGTGCACCTTCCGAAGTTTGAAATCCCATCAGGTCGGGTTCTCCTTCGAGGACAGCCAAAGCGCGGGCGCTGCCCGTCTGCAGATCTTGTTGTTGATCCACGCGTTGGCCACGTTCCTGCTGTGGCTCGTGGGCAAGCTGGCCGAAAACCGGAAACTGAGGCCGGCTTATGAGTCCAACAATCGCAAAGATCGGCGGACTATCTCGTTGCTTACGCTAGGAGCCATGGTTTATGCAGAACGGGTACTGGTCCTGACTGAAATGTCAGTGCTGGCACTCCTGCAAACACCGTTGGAAGCTGCTGGACCCGTTGGAGAGAGCGAATGAATTCGTGGGGAAACCTCAGTGTCAGACTACGTTTTCACAGCGACTTCCTCTGGCCGAAAACGTAGCCTGACACCTTATCTGCGCGGAAATCTGGGAGCTTGACACTTTGTTTTCAGCAACCAACAATTCTTTGTAATTCGCATAGAGTCTTACTGATATGGCTAACTCGATAATTTCCAGCCAATGCTATTTGGACCTTACTCAAATCTTGGCACAACAATTCACCGGGATAAAATTCTCCGTAACTAGAAACATCATAACGGGCCAAGTCTAGCAATTCAGAGAACCGCTTTATCTTCTCGCAAGTAGTCAAATATTTATCCAAAAGCAAATCGAGACACCCCCCTCCTGAAAATGCGATTGAATCAAGCCATTGATCAAACATCAATCCAAATTCCTCAAGAGCGGATGCATCTGCCTGCTTAATTAATACAAAGCAAGTGACAGCAAAATCCAGGTCATTAACACGAAACTCTTTGTTTTTAAAACATACGAATGAATAGGCCACAATTCACTGTTCCAAACAGATCGCCCCGAAAAACAAGGTGCAAAACAAGGTGTCAGACTACGTTTCCACACAGCGATCTTCAGGCCAAAAACGTAGTCTGACACCATATTTTCATGAGGAATTTTTATCTGGATTTATATAAAAATACCTATTTGTCATCTCGATATTCATGTCTTTAACTAAATCAATAATATGACGATACTCAAATTTTGTTATTAGAATATCACTATCAGCAATGAAATCACACAAAGTTTCAAGCGCCAGCACACTCTCAGAATGATCGATGTATTCCAGCGCGTAACTAACCAACGCAGGATCCAACCTATCGGTCAGTTGTTCGCCTAGAGATCTAATTCGGTCATTTATTTTCATATTTACCCTTATGGCCTTACCAATTTCAACGGTGGTATGGGATTGTTATCAGGAAAAGCTGTTATCACCTTCCCATTTGCAGGTTCATATACAACCCGTATCCGAACCTCATCTCGAACCTCCCATGCAACCCAACGAGCGGGCTCACCAGCTTTCGTATACAGCCCCCCAGTACCCTTCTGGGCATACCAAACTGTATTTGGCGCTGTAGCAATATCGCCAATTTCGTGAACGATTTTATCTGCCGACCAACTCTGAGGGAAAACTGTTTTTCCTGGCTGCCCTGGCCACATATGGCCGCCACTTCCAGGATTATCGCCGTGCAAAATATGCTGCTTAGCTTCAGGAGAAATAATATCGACATAATTTTTTCCAGTCGATTGCTCACCGTTTTTAGCCGAAGCCTTCGTCCCCTCGGACTTCGATTGTATTGGCCGTCCTCCGGGTGATCCACCGCCCTCTCCTCCAGCAATCGGCCTCCTATTTAAGCCGACAGCGCCCACAGCCGCCGCCGCCCCAGCCACACCCGCCTTTGCTATTTCATTCCACGCAAACTGCTTGGCCTCATCGCCTCCCAGCAAAAGGTAATTCTTGATCGCAGCATTGCGATCAACCTCAAGCAGCATCGACGCGTTCAGTTTTAGAATCGTCCACTCTTCCATTTCGGAAGCGCTCAGCCGACCCTCAGCACGGAATTTTTCTTCCAAAATCGCAATTCGGCTGGCGTACTCCCCGAGCCGCACCGATGCTGCTTCTATTTCTGCCCTACAAACGTCCACGCTCGCGCACTGAGCCAACGCCTTTCGATTCCCAGCATCGATCTCCTGATACTTTTTCGCGACGCGTAGTTCACATATCTTTTCGGATTCGCAGGCCTTCTTTTCTTCAATTCGGGCTTGTTGCTCCTCCACGCTCAACCCATTGTTTTCCGTCTCATTGATCGCCGCAAAAACCGCCTCGGTGCCAGACACCCCAGACGCTTGCGCGATTCCCGCTACCAGTGAGCCGATCAGGTTGCGACGCACCTCCTTCTCTTCCGGGGTCATCTTTGACGCATCGCCACCCAGCAACGCATTAAGCACAGCCCCAGAACCCGCACCCAGTGCTCCCGCACCGCAATCGCTGCCTTTCCCTGCTGCGCCCGCGCATCCCACGATCGCGTGCATAGCGACGCGAGCAGCTTCTGCCTGCGGCCCGTCTCCCAGTGCCGAGACGATCTCCTTTACCTTGGACGCCCCCAGCCCCTGCAAATAGTTGACCGCGACAGCCTGTAGCGCGTCACTGGCCGCGCCGGTCACATTGCCACTCACAGCCCCCATGATCGCGGTCAGCCAACGACGGCTCTCGCCGCCCGGTGCCCAAGTCTTTGCGTCGTCAAGAGCTTGCTTTAATTGATCTCGACGCGGTCCTTCGGGCTCATCCTTCAGCGCATCTTGCAGTGCCTTCGCTTCCTGCGCCCGATTCGTCAGGAACTGCCCCACCTGCCGTTGAGCCTCCGTCACAATGGCAAACCCCGCCTCGATCTTCTCCTTGTTAAAGATCGGTTTGAGCGCGTTCAACGTATCGGACGACGTGTCACGGTTGAGCGAGGCGATTGTCTCGGCCACCGTCATTCCCGACAGATTCTGCTGAGCGACCACATCGCGGATCACGATGGTGCCGCCGCTGATCGCGCTATAGGTGGTCGAGCCTGCTTGGCCACTGGCGGCAGCCACCATCGGGGTTCCCATTCCCAGCCCGCCCGACGTTTGCGGCACGTGCGTGCCCGGCTGCGCCTTCGAGCCACCGGCCACGTTGCCCTTGGCGTCCGTACCCAGGCCAGCAGTCTTGTCACCGTCCTTTCCGCCCGAGCCGCCCCAGCCATACCCTCCGCTGATCCCGACCTGGCTCGCCTTGTAGCTGGCGCTGTTCGTCAGGTTCTCGGTCACCAGCGTGCCCGTCGCCAGCACGTTCAGCCCGTCGGCCACGGCCTTGTCGCTGCTGGCGATAAGCCCCCCAATCAGCATCGTGTTGTTCTTGACATCGACGATGAAGCCGCCATCTCCGGCCTTCAGGCCCGCCTGTTCCGAGGCCGACGTGAAGTTGCTCTTCATCTGGCCTTGCGACACGTTGGCCGATATGCTACTGGTGCAATAGCCGTAGCAAAGACTGCCTGCAATGCCCGCGCTCTGCTGTTTGGACGCGTAGGTACTGATGTCCTGCAAAGTCTCGATGCGCAGGTTGTTGCCGACCGATGCCACGATCTGCTCAGCCTGCCCAATGGCGCCTATCAGAGACAGGTTGCCGCCTGACTGCAGGCCCAGCACATTGCCCGCCGTCACGCTGCTTCGGGTCCAGCTGATGTCCTTGCCATCGGCCTTGCCACGTGCAGCACTGGCCGCGACGTTCAGCGTGAAGCCCATCCCCTTCGAGCCCAGGGTCACTCCGACGCCGATGCTGGCGTTGGTACTCTTGTTCGTGCTGTGCTGCTCAAACGTGTTCTGGGCAGCCTGCAGAACAATGTCCCCGTCCGCCTTGATGGCCGCGTTGTTGCCGGCTGACAGGCTCGATCCTGTCACCGTCACGTTGGAATCCTGGCCCCCGCCTCGCGCGACAATGGTCAGGTCTCCGCCGGCTGCCACGTCGGACCCGCGAACCGACGAAGACTCTCGTTTCGTGGTGCTCTGGCTTTTGCTTGATCCCAGGTCGATATTGATGTTCAGGCCGCCCGCCGTACTGGGGTTGGCCAGAATCGCGTCATACGCGTTGACGCCCGCCAACCCAGTTGTGGCCAGGGCCAGCCCCTGCATGACCTTGTTGTCGGTCTTGCCCGCCGCGTCGCTCATCTTCGCTGCGGTTTGCATCGCATTTACCAGCGGCGTACTCGCGTTGATGCTCAACCCGCTCTGCTTGACCTCGTGGAACTCCTTCTCACGAGCGGTATCGATCACGGCAGCGATGTTCACGTCGCGCCCGATCATCGTCACGTCGCCTTGGCGCGCCAGCACATTGCTACCGACGACATTCAGCGAGCCGCCGGCGTTGATGAGCACATTGCCCTGGACACTGCCCACCGTACTCGCGGTGTGCAGCACCTTGTCGCCATCAAGAATGTCGGTCTGTTGGCGCGAGCCATAGCTCAAGCCCCCCGTCGCCCCAAAACCCGACTTCTTGACCTTTTCATACTGATACTCGTCGGACAGGTTCTGCGCGGCCACAATGTTGACGTTGCGGTCTGCCGACATGACAAGGTCGTTCTGGGCGGCAGCATTGGAACCGACTACGTTCAGGTCGCGCCTTGCCATCAACACCGCGGTGTCGCCCGTGAAGGTCGACGAGACGGCCTGGGTCCGACTGGCTTCGCTGATGCGATGCGTGGACGTGCTCGACAGAAAGCCCTTGGTCTTGAAGTAGGACTCGTTGTAGGTGTAGCCGCTGGAATTGCCCGCGAGTATGTTGATATCGCGGCCGGCCCCCGCGGCCAGTTGCTTGTCCGCTGCCACTTGGGCCGCGATGGCGTTGATGTCCCGGGTGGCGAACAGCGTCAGGTTGCCACCGGTGGAAATCTGCGTGCCGACGTCTTCGGTCGTGCGCATCGCTGCGCGGTTCTTCTTGCCGAAGTCGTACGATTCCGCATACCGCGTGCCGAGTGCGGTCAGGTTGATATCGTTGTTCGCGCGGATGCTGGCATCGCCGTCGACGGCAATCGCCGCGGCCTGGGCGTTGAAGTTCCGGCCCGCCTGGGCATTCAAGGTGCCGGCATCGATACGCGCCACGCCATCGATGCGCGTGCTGCTCACCCCGCCGCTGGCGTTGGTCTGCGTGCTGGATATCAGGTTGATGTCACGCGTGGCGTTCAACGCCACAGACTCGCCCTTGAGCAGCCCGGCCAGGTTGTCGATGTCGTTGCGGGCAGTCAGGTTGACGGTCTTGGCCTGGATCGAGCCGACGCTGTTGCGCACGTTCTGCGCGTTGACCACCAGCGCGTTGCGCGCGCCCAGGGTGCCGCTGTTGCTGAGGTCGCCCGTCGTGTTGATCTGCGTTGTACGGCCCGCGATGAGCGTGCCGTCGCCGCGCAGGTCGCCCGGTTTGACGGCCAGGTAGACCTGCGGGGCCAGCACCTTCTGCTGCGTGCCATCGGGAAGCGTCACCGTCTGTTCGACCAGCCAGACGATGTCGCCGGTCAGGTGGCGCATCTGCTCTTGCGTCAAGGCGGTGCCGATGGTCAGGCCGAAGTTGCCGGCAAATTCGGCGCCCGCGGCAAGCAGCGCCTTGTACTGGGTTTCGTTGTCGGTGTAGTCGCCCACGAAACGCTGGCCGCTGGCCAGCATGATCTGCTCGGCCACCAGCTTCTGTTCATAGAAGCCATCGCCCAGGCGCTTGAGGAGGTAGCTGCTGTTCTGGTTGAGTTGGCGCAGCAGCGTGTCGCTGGACGTGATGGTGCGCGAGCCGACGAATTGGCGGTCGGTGGCGATCAGGGTGGGCGCGTCCGGCGCCGACATCACGCGGTACAGCGCGTTGGTCGGCAGGACGGGCGCCAGCGTGGGCACGCGGATGACGAACTTGCCGGGCGTGGCAAATTCGATCAGCTGGGCCGGCGCCAAGGGGTGGGTGATGCCGCTGGCGTCGGGCCTTGCGTTGCCGGTGGCCGGTGGCGCGGTGTTGCCGGTGGCGCTGGCCACGGCCAGCTCGAACCGTTCGGCGGCCACGACGTCGTTGTAGGAAGCTCTGTTTTCCTCGCGCCGCTGGCCCTTGGCGATGGTGCGGGCTTCGAAGCCATCGCGTGCGATGCGGCGCTCGCCTTCGGCCCCGATGTTGTTGACTGACGGGCCGTCTACCGAAAGCGTAGCGCCGGCGACAATGCGGCTTTTGTCGTTGGTGATGGCACCCGTGAAGCGGGCGTTTCCGCCAGCAATGATCCGGGCCGGGTCCGTGGATACCGTGCGGCTCTCCGAGACGACTTCGTCGACCTTGTAGTAGAAGAAGTTCTTGACCAGCCGGCGATTGAAATCGGCGTTGAAGGCGTAGATCTTGCCTTCCAATTCCCGATGGCGCGCTTCATTGGTTGCCAAGGCCTGATCGCGTTCAGGGGTAGAGACCTGGCAGGTCTGGTTGATGTTGCACTTGACCTCGACCAGGGGCGGCACCTCGACGGGCTCAGCCACGCCGAACACGCGCCAGACGCCGTCGCCGGCCTTGTAACGCGGGCCACCCGGCTGGTAGCCGCAATCTTCGCCACCGGGCCCGCACACATATGGGTCGGGCAAGTAGGCCGGCGGAATGGGCGCATCCCTGCCTTCCCTGCCTCGCACGCCTTGCACGTAGTCAAAGGGCGGGCCGTAGCGCGACTCGGGATACTGATCCGACGGCAGCAGCAGACGGCGCTCGGAATCGTCTTCCAGGAAGACTTCCGGGTCCTTGCCGCACGCGGTGGTGACGGCGTCGCACAGCCACAGCTTGTCGCCGTCCATCAGCTCGGTGGAGTTTTCCAGGCGGTAGTACAGCTTGCCGGTGGTGGACGTTTCGACCTTGCCGCTGACGTAGTGCTGGTTGAGGTTCTGGATGCTGGCGGCGGCGATGTCGGCGTTGCGCTCGGCTTCGATGGTGGCCGATTCGTTGGACAGCAACGCGGCTTGGCCTGCGGCCTTGCCTGTGGCATCCAGGGCGCCGCCGATGCGCAGGTCTGCGCCGGCGTAGATCAAGGCGTGTTCACGGTTGGCGAGCGTGCCGACGCCCAGGTCCAGGTCACCACGCGACGCAATGACGGCATTGGGTTCGTTGATGAGCGTCGGCGTCTGGATGCCGACGCGGTCGCCGTAAATGCGGCCGGTGTTGGTGAGGCTGCCAGCAGTGATGCGGGTGTAGCCGCCATCGATGAGGCCGGCGTTGGCCAGCAGGCCGCCGATGACCAGGGTGTTGTTGCGCAGGCCGATCAGTTCGCCGGTGGCGCGGTTGGTCAGGGTGTTGGCGGTGATCGTCAGGTCCTGGCCGGCGTGGAGCTTGCCGTCGTTGTCCAGGGTGTCGGTGGTCAGTTCCAGGGAACTGCCGGCCGTCACCGCGCCGCTGCGGTTGGTTAGGCTGTTGACCGCGAGCTTGGCGTTGGCGTCGGATGAGACATTGCCCGACGTGTTGTCGAGCGTGCCGGTGGCGATGCCCAGGTCCTGGCCCGCGCCGATGCGGCCAGACTGGTTATCGATGGCCCCGGCATTGACCGTGACCTGCTTGCCCATCACGCCCAAGGCGCTCGCCGAAGTGGGCATAGCGGCTGCTTCGGCAGAAGTCCCTGATGGGGTCGGCGTTCCTGCCTGGGCCCACGATTCCACGTTGGCAGCCATTGCTGCCCCCGCACCCGCCAGACCATTGGCGAGCGTGTCGCGGTTGTTCAGGCTGCCGGCCGTCAAAGCCAAGAGGTTGTCGGCCTGGATCAGGCCGGCACGGTTGTCCAGCAGGCCTTGCGTCTTGAGTGTCAGGTTGCCTGCGGCAATGATGCCGCGGGTGTTGGACAGGGTTTGCGCGTTCAGCGTGGCTTGCCCTTGCGCAGCAACGGTACCGCCGGTGTTGTCCAGGTTGCCGGTGGTGCTGACGTCCAGTGCGCCGCCGCTGACGACCTTGCCGTCTGTGTTGGACAGGCTGGCTGCCTTGATGTTCGCCGAGCCGCCATAGAGGCCACCGCCCTGGTTCTGCAAGGCGCCTGTATTGGCGACGGTGAGCTTGCCGTCCGCCTGCGCAACGCCGTTGCGGTTGTCCAGACTGGCCGCCTGGATATCAGCCGTGCCACCCAAGAGCTTGCCGCCCTGGTTGTTCACGGCGCCGGCCGTTTCCACGCGCAGCGCGCCGTTGGCTTGGACGGAACCGCCCTGGTTGTTGATGCCGGCTGGACCGCGCAGCGCCACGCTGTCGCCCGAGACGACGCCGCCTGCGGCGTTGATGATGGATTGGCCGGTGATGGCAACCGCGCCGGTGCCCGCCAGAGTGCCGGCCGTATTGTCGATTGCGCCTGCGACGTTGGCGGTCAGCCCTGCCCCGCTGGTGAGCTTGCCGCCGGTGTTGTCCAGGCTGGACGCACGCAGCAGCACCGAGCCGCCGTACACGGAACCGGCGCGATTGGTGATTGCCCCATTGGCATCCAACGTCAGTGCACCGCCCGCGACGAATTTTCCGCCCGACAGACCCAGCGCATCGGCCGTGACCGTAGCGTTGCCGCCGGCCATCAGCGTGCCCGCGTTCTGCAGGCTATTGACCTGCACGCTCAGCGCGCCCAAGGGGCTAATGGAGCCATCGGCCTGCAGGCCCGCGGTGAAGGCACCGAGGTTATCCAGTTGCCGTGCCACAACACTGGCGTTGCCCGCCGAGGACATCGCGCCAGCATTGGACACCGTGCCAGGCGCGTTGAGCGCCAACGCGCCACCCGCCGTGACGGTGCCCTCGTTGACGATATCGCGCCCGCCCTGCACCGACAGGTCAGTGGCAGCCTGCATACGGCCGGACGGCAGAATCTTGACGTCGCCGTTGGCGCTGACGGTCAGCGTGCCGGTCAGCGCAGCCAGGTTGCCGCCGATGTTCACGCCGACGCCCGCTTCAGTGCCGATGAGCCGGATGCTATTGGCGTACATTCCGCCCAAGGCGGCGACGTCGATGGATACGCCAGTCGTAGCACCAGCGCCGGTCAGGGCCGAGACGTCGACACCTTCGTACCCCACCCGCGCCGACCCGGCCACCACGTTCAAGCGATCCGCCCACACCTGGGCGTTCAGTTCCAGCGTGCGCGCCAGCAGATCCAGTTGGCTCAGGTTGGCGCCGTACAGACCCGCGCCTTCGATGGCCAAACGCCCACTGGCGATATCAAAGCCCAGCGTGCCATCCGGCCCAACGACCGGCTTGCCGGTAGTCAGCGTGGCACGATTGGCGTTGAGAAACCCGCAGCCGTTGCAAGTGATACCGGCCGGGTTCGCAACAATGACGTTCGCCCGATTACCCGCCACTTCCAGCATCCCGCGCAGTTGCGAGGGATTAGGCGCCGTGACCTGGTTCAGGATGGTGGTGGCACGCTGGTTACCCAGCATGGGGTTACCGGCCACCTGCCCCGCCACCTGCGTCTGGCTGGCCGCGCCGCTGTTGTTCAGCACCACGCCGGACGGGCCGACGTTGAATTGCGTGAACCGGTTGTCGGACACCCCGCCAGCCGAGGGCGGTGCAATGTTCACCACCGGCACGCCGTTGGCCACGCCCACCACAGGCCTTTGCCCGCCGCCGCTCTGGTCTACCGAAATCGGCAAGGTCTCCGCCAGGACGGGCGTCCAGACCTGCGTACACAACACCAACCAAACAACTGCGGAGCGAAGCTTGGACATGAGCGGGATATCCCTGTAGGCGCCACGCCTGTGGGGATTGACCCGCCATCAGGCGCTGGTCAAGTACAGCGCGGTTCGAAAGAGTGACTGTCGAACTTACGCTGAGCCAAGCCGAGGCTTGTGTAGGAAAAATCCCCTTCTGAAGAAGGATTCGTCCGATATTGCTCGGGCAGGCAAGCCGCATCCGCACGCAGCCTTGCCGCATCGGAAACACCGATACCCCCATCAAACCTTCCTGCTGGTGCGGTACGCAGCGCCGCGCCAACATCGCCCATTCCACACACGAACTTCAAGGAATTCGGCATGGGCAACAGTCTTGCAGGACAGCGGGTCATGGTCGTTGGCGGCAACTCGGGCATGGGCCTGGCCGTCAGTGCGCGCTTGATGAAAATGCACTGCCAGGTGCTGATCGTGGGCCGGTCCCGCGACAAGCTGGATGCGGCGCGCGAGCAGTTGAGGGCATTGGGCAACAGCGCGCACCCGCCATTGCGGGCACCTGACAACGTGGCGATCGAGCAGCCACCCACACCAGGTAGCGCTGCGCAAGCGCCATTAAGCACCATCGACGACGCGGCATCCAGGCAATGGACAGCCTTCAACGACCCCATCTTGCTTCAAGCAGACGTGACCGACGAAGCACAAGTCCAACAACTGTTCGAAGCATCAGGCCCGGTGGACCACGTGATCTGCACCGCCGCCGACATCCGCGGCGCCTACGAGCTGCTGCCGCAGCTGCCCCTGGACGCGCTGGACCGCGCCATCCGCTCAAAGGTCATCGCGCCCATCCTGCTGGCCAAACACGGCGCGCCGCGCATGCCGGCGCACGGCTCCATCACCCTCACGTCCGGCATTGCCGCCTACCGCCCCAGACCCAAAGGCGTCGCTGTCGCCGCCATCAATGCCGCCCTGGAAGGCGTCGTGCGCGCCATGGCCGTCGAGCTTGCGCCGCTGCGCATCAACGCCGTATCGCCGGGATGGGTACGCACGCCCATCTGGAACGACGTGGCGGGCGCGGATAGTGAATCGCTGTTGGCAGCCATGGCCGAACGGCTACCGGTCGGCCGGGTCGGCACCGGCGACGACATCGCCGATGCCATCGTCTTTCTACTTGGCAATGGCTACACGACCGGCACGGTGCTGCACGTGGACGGCGGGCATCGGCTCGTCTGATGGCGTAGCCGCCAGGCGGATCATGTCGATGAACGCGGCGACGTGGCGGGCCGGCGGCCGGGGCTGGGTGAGCAGGCAGATGGGAAGCCCTTCCCCGCTGCGGGTCGCCAGCGGCCGCCACTCGACGCGGGGCCTTGCCTCAGCGGGCTTCATGGTCCCTCCCGACGGGCCAGGCATCGTCCCGGCCGGGTTCATGGCCATTCTCGGCAAGATCGATACGCCCAACCCAGCGGACACCATCTGCATCAATGCGGCAACGCTATCCGCAACCCCGCGGATGCGGGGCCGCGCCGGGGCTTCCTGCAACAGGGCCTCGAGGTATTCCCGATAGCGGCACCCTTCCATCGTGACAATCAGCGGCAACGCCGCCAGCGCGTCCGGCGTGACCAGGCCGGACGACAGGCCCAGGGGATGACCAGCCGAAAAAACCACCACCGGCATATCCCGGGCAATGACTTCCACCTGCAGATTGACGTCGCTGGCCGGCCACCCGTGCACCAGCCCCAGATCGGCAGTGCCGTTGAGCACGGCCTGGGCGGTGGCCTGGGAGTTTCTTTCCTGGACGGCCACCTGGGCGTCGGGGTGCGCCGCGGCGAAGTGCAGCAGTTGCGGAACCAGGATGCTGGTGCACAGCGTTTGCGGGGCCGCAACGCGAATCGTGCCGGCCGGCTCGGCGGCGTTATCGCGAACCTCACGGAAAGTGTCATCCGCCAGAGCGAGTAACTCGCGGGCCCGGACTGCCAGCTTTTCTCCGGCCGGGGTCAATTGCAGCCGGTTGTTCTGGCGGAGGAATAACGGCTGCCCGACAGCCTCTTCCAGCGCCCTTACCTGTTCCGTCACGCTGGGTTGCGACAGGTGCACCCGTTTCGCGGCCTGCGTGAAGCTCAACGTTTCCACTGCCGCGATGAAGATTTTCAGTTGGCGTAGCTGGAACATGGGGGTCAGGGATTTGAGGTTTGCCGAGCGGATCAAGTTAACCCAACTCGGCCTTGCCTGACTATTGAATCGCAGCCGGCGCGTCGTGCGTCGCGCCGTCACCGTCTGCGTTGTCGCCTTGGCCCGACTGCGCTTGTTCAAGCATCGCGTCGGTCAACGTGCCGATGTGCTCGCATAACCCCTCCACCCCGCCCATCAACGCCGTCACCGCCCAGCCGTCCAGCGGCAAAGCACCCGTCGCATCCGGTTCGGCTGCGCTATTGCCGACCATGCGGACGATGGTCTGGATTGCGTAGCGGGCGCGGTCTATCTGGTGGAGATGCGTAAGGGAGACGGGGCCGAATTCGCGGTCGGAATCGACGGACCAGGGGTTTTGTGTGAGGGGGTGGTGCAGCATGGGGCTGCCTCCTATAGGACTGAGTCAGGCCGCATGCGTTGCGGCTATCCGCCTATAGCTTTCCGGCTTCCAGTCCGGACTACCTGTGGGGAGGTAGTGGGGGGAGTATATGGCGGGGGATGGGGAGGTGTTGCGGAGCGGGATATTTTTGCTACTGGTTAAGCATTCGTAGTGGGCAAGTTTTGCAGCCTACACACCATAGAGGGCAATCCGGCCTGAACCCCAAAACCTATCGATCCAATCTTCAGCTGCCGTAGTGCATAAGGGTGGGACCAAATTCTTGAAAACAAAATGCAGCCCGGCATAATTTTTCTACTAAATCCGACTGCCATCATTAGAAAATAATATATCCCGGCTAAATTTTCTTAATTTAAACCGTAGCCCGGCAGCACGATCTCATTTCGTCCATTAACATTTATAGCTTTGCGGCAAGCACAAAAATTTAGCAAGTGGCTTTATCGATATGCTGCAAGACAATCCGTTCCAATTGGGGGCTATCGATCGATTCTCCGGCAAATCGAAGCATGTCCACGCAATCATGTTCTCGTGCAATTGTTATACCAAATGAATTGCGGATCAAGGCATGGAAAAAATTGAAATCTTTAGGCTTTGCAGCCCGCAATGTTTGAAAGTAATCCAGATCGATGTCGAGTATGTAAGGTTGAGGTCTGATGCTAGCAATGCCAGAAGTGTGAGCCATTTGGTCTATCACATCAAATTTCTCTCTCAGAAATTTGTACTCGAGAACTTGGTTCGCATAATCGCGCAGGCACTCGTCGTTATGAGGGATCCGCTCACAACCGACCGCACATTCTCTGGGTACGATAAACATCTTGTCTTTTGGCGCTTCGTATGTAAATGGAGGCAAAGGCTCTAAAATCTCGTTTCTAAGTCGAGCCATGTGATCGCTGTAGTTACGATTAATGTAGTGCTTCCTCTCATTTGACAGTGTTCCCGAGGAGTCCATGTGTTGGATGGAAAAAGAATGAGATATTATTCCAGACTTGATCGCAGCATCGATGTGTTCGTCATTTTTCAGATTTTCAATCGCCAATTGAACTGATGACTCATCCAATCGATCAATTGCATCGACCAGTTCTGAGCAAAGTGTTCGGGCTTTTTCCGTATTCTGATCGCATTTCCAGAATGCGTAATTCCAAAACGCCTCATTAGTGTCGGTATGGTAATCGAGCGATATTACATACGGCGCTCGTGGAGCGCGCTTCGCCAACAACGACCAAGGAAGAAGTGCCATTTGATGGCTATCAAAAATAAACACGCTCTTATTATTTATATCCAAAGTCAACATCATAGTGCCCATGATTTTTTATTGAATCGAACTTATTTCCGATGAGGCAGGCATGCACCCATAACCTGGAAAGTGCAGTCAGCACCGCCGGTCAAGAACAATGGCGTCCGACTACGGCTTACGTTCATTTTTCCCGCATCTCTGCGCCCTATATTGCACCCAATATACGATTTGGCAATTGAAAAATGTCGCCAATAACGTCCACTCTGCGATGAGGATACAGACGTTTCAATGCATCTGCAGCTGCAGCGTCGGTTCGAAACACGTCGACGAGAGGAAAGTATGTCACATGCAATGCGTCTGCAAAATCGCTACCTGAAGGCTTGCGCGGCGTGCTAATTTGCGAAGATCTACGAATGAGTTCCGCGAGGTATCTAATGAGAGCGTCAAAGCAAGGCATAGTGCTGTTAACGCTCACCCTATCTCGTTCTGGGTCATGATTCTTGAGATCGGCCATCAGCTTAGGAACGATTGAAGCTCGAATCTCCATTGCAGCTCTAGTCAACTCCTGATCAATCACAGCAGATAGTTCAGATTTTTGCTCGACGGTCGACGCGGCACTGGCAAGCAATACTACTTCATCTCTCAGTGAGTTTATGGTATTGACATAAGACTCATATCCGCTTCTAAGTATGTCCGGAAGATCTAATCCACAATCATTACTGGAAGCCAAAAATAATGAGAGTGATTCAATATCTTGGAGGCTATCCTCTAACATACGGACAACATCCTCCCATTCCGCTTGATGCGCGTAATATCTGAGAAATACTTCTACACGTTTGAGGAAGGGATATATCTGGCGAAACTCTGCCGTTGCCGCTTCCCTGCTCTTTGTCCGGCGCAAGGTTCGATCCAGCCCACGCCTTTCGGCACGATTGCCTCGCTGGGGACGAGCCAGGGGTTGGTTGCGTAATCCCAAATCGGGAAACCAATTAGTCGAAAGTTGAGGCGGCTGATCCCCATGTCTCTTACATAGATCCTCTGCAACTTCATGCTCTAACAATGCGGAGAATGAGGGCAAGCTATCTTTCCCACAGAACTCAGCCATAGTCCGAATACGTTCAAGGCCTTCTATGGTTGCTTTACCGTCCTTCGGGTACACCTCGTAGATATGTACGTCGCTGAAAACAAAGCGTACCCTGCC
The DNA here is from genome assembly GCF_052695805.1 of Achromobacter sp. NCFB-sbj8-Ac1-l. Classification (NCBI taxonomy): domain Bacteria; kingdom Pseudomonadati; phylum Pseudomonadota; class Betaproteobacteria; order Burkholderiales; family Alcaligenaceae; genus Achromobacter; species Achromobacter sp. NCFB-sbj8-Ac1-l. Next base: position 3,487,359 of record NZ_CP199812.1, read on the forward strand.
CGTTTTTTTTATTTTCAGCAAATGATCTTTGAGCGCAACATACTTTTCATGATCTTTGTGCCTAATTGAAAAATGAGAAAAATCCTGACTATCTAGATAGACCGTTATCATTTAAATTCTCTGAGCAATAGCGCTGAAAATTTACAGGCTCTCGCCGCGCGCCTGAATTGGCTGCTCAAACTGTTGCGATCCCTATGTCTTCTGAGTGGTCTTACTCGTGATGGTCTTTTTTTGTGGCTCCTCCTTGATGGCAGCCCGGAAATCGTCCGGTTTCGTCGCATCAATGCCGATGACGCGGAGGTAGCGCGTCCGGTCCTTTGCCTCAAGCTCTTGTGCCTTTGCCGACAGGATCGACAGGACCTGCTGGAAATTGAGCTTCTTCTTTGTTGTCGGGTCGGTCCACTGGCGATCCTTGCTCTGCAAGACCACGACCAGGAAGCCCGTCGTCGCCATGTTGTGACGCATGTATTGGCCTACCAGTTGATCCTCAAGGGCGACGAGGTAGTCTGTGACGTCCCATCGAGCAGACATCTTCAGTTCGATGGAGGCGCGCCAATCGTCCTTGCTGCACAGGATGTCCCGGCGCTTCGCCTCGGCAGTTTGGGATTCGACGGTCACGGAGTACCGCGCGCGAGCATGATGGTTCAGCTCGCTGGCTAGGAGCCTTTGGAAGTGTGCCTCCAATGCCAGGCCCGCTTTCTGGCCTTCGGCCCCCTTCTTGTTGATTCGCGTGAAGTCGACCTCGCTAAAGAAGCTGCGCAGGCTGTGCTCGCCGCGTTCAACGTCGTACTGGACGGTGCGGAGGTCAGCATGCACTGCCATAGCGAACGAGATCGTGCCGGTGACATCTCCACGGAAGTCTTCCTCGAACTTCGGGTACTTCACTTGCGGCAGAGGCTCCCGCGTGAACTGCCGCTCACGAAGTTCGAACTGCGTCTTCTTGATGTATTCGATCGTGAAGTCGCCTGCGGGCAAGGCTTGCCCGATTCGCTCCAACGCCCTGTAGGCAGCCTCAGACGTTGCCGCGGCGATTCCGCTGATGATTACTCCGCGGAATCGCTCTGCGTTGTCCCGAGGGCCCGGGCGATAGGTAATGCCCTCCGGCCTCTCCACATCATCCTTCGGGTCGACTGCCCACCTCGTCCATAGGTACAGGTCCTCCAGCGTCGAGATGCCGTGGTCGCTCTCCGTGGCAATTCGTCTCGCGATGCCCTCGCGGTCACGACCGAATGCAGCGGCGAGGTCGAAGATGAAAGTCTTGACGGCCAAAGGGTCCAATGGACCCCAAGCGTTGACGGCATTGCGCCATCGTAGCGGACTCTGAATGAACCAGCGGGTAGCCCAGGTCAGCGCATGTTCGCGCTGCGCGCGCAGAGTCGCGTCAACTGGCTCAACCAGCGGCGAACAGTAGGAGGCCTTCATCTTCTGAAGCGCCTGACGCTCGAAGTTACTTCGCGGAACCTTGCCAGGCACCGAGAGGGCGGCCTTCAACAACCGATTCACCACGTACTCGCGGGATGGATTCACTCTTGTCAGGTGCGTCCATGCTAGATTTGCGAGCGCTTCTTGGACCGGCACAGGTGCGTCGGGAATGGATGCCAGCAGGTCTTCGGCATGCTCCCTGGACGTAGCCCCGTTCGCAGCCTCGCTCGCGATTAAAACCAACTCGGAAACCGAGGTGGCCGGATACGCCTCGACGAGGGGCCAGAACCACTTCGGATAGCCGTTGATTTCAAGGAGGCCGTAACGAATGGCTCGGCGCACCTCCGGATCGGTGAGGCCGGGAAGCGCCGACCCATCCCCAAGTTCAAGGTTGAGGCCCTGCAGACCGGCCGCAGAGATGTGGAAAGTCGAGTTCGGTTCGCTCTCCTTGAAGGTCGGGGCCTTGTCGCGCCACAGTCGACTCATGCCCAGTCGGCTCGCGGTAGCAATCTTCGCTCCAGCGGCCCGCTCGAACGCCTCGAAGTCGACCTCGCCATATCGCGAGGTGCGATTCGTTTGCAGCAGCCACCCGGCGATCCACTCGAGCGCCAGGGTATCCGTTCCGTCTGCAAGTGCGCTCAAACGCTCGGTAAGCTGTCGTTTCGCCTTGGCACCGATTGTCAGCTTCTCGCTCTTGGGCTTGACAGGCTTAGGCGCTGGCTGCTGTGTAAGGGCTCTCACGCGTTGGGCCTGCCACTCTGCGTACACGCGGGTGAGCTGCGCGTCGTTCACTTGAGCCACGTCCTCGGGCATATAGGTAAAAGGCTTGCGAAAGCCAACAACCGCGTGAAGCAGGTCGTCGTCATTGAGCTGTCTCTGAACGGTTGACTGCAGCAATGCGAGGCGCACTGCGGTATTAGCCTGTGCCGCTAACCTCAGCTCGTCGATTTCGCTGCTCTGCAGGTAGCTGTCGCAGACAACCCGATTCAAGACAAGGTACAAACGAGCGACCTTGGCCGCGTGGGTGCCGTCCGTCCGTACCACCAAGGCTTCGAGAACCTTGGCAATGAGGTCCACGTACTGCTGATCCTCGCGATTTCGCTTGTGCTTCACCTCCCTCTTCGCCATACGCACAACGAGCCCGCGCGTCAGCTTGTACAGTTGGCCATCCGTCGCGCCGGCCAGCATGCTTCCCTTCTCGAGAGAATAGGAAAGCTGGAATCCCCGCGGTCCTGCCAAGAACTGGTTGTCGACCATCACGGCGACGTCACGGGGCGAGAAATACCTCCATCCCAACTCGCTTATTAGGCGGCTGACGACGCCTTCTCGCACAGTGGTGCTCGCCACTGCTGCGTGGGCGAGTGCCGCAAGATCGTCAGGCCGACCCAATGCTAGGAAGTAGCCGACGTCGCTGCTGTCTGAAAGGACTCGGGAAAATTTGAATCGGTGGCGCTTGAGGAGCTTTGTCCGCAACGGCTCAATCTTGCACGCGGAGGCAACGTCGAGAAGGACATCCCGCGCCCAGTAGTTGTCCTGGTATTGGTCGTACAGGTTCGAAATCGTCCCGATCAATCGGTCTGGCCCCGCCTGCCAGAAGTTTTCAGACGTCAGCCTGAACATGTTGCGGCCGATGTGATCGCCCTGTTCCACCAAGCGCTTGATGCTTTCCGTCAAAGCGTCTTGTGCTGCCTTGAGCGGAACCGCCGGATTGCGGAGGTCACCGAAGAACGCCAACGCCTGCGGGTCCTTCTCCACGATGACCTCTCGGCAATGCGCATTCAGCGTGGCGAGCCACCCCAGCATCGGCAAGAAGGCACGCTGAACTCCCTGTTCGCCGCTGGTCGCAGTCCAAGTGAAGTTCTCGAGGAGCCGCTCGGCTTGGTCGGGCGAGGCCACCAGGCCGGCGAGGCGTTTGGCCGCGAGGAAGGGCACGAGTTCGTCGGGATAGACCTTGACCTGGTGGTAGCCAGAGTCGATGAAGAGTTGAGAATTCAACAGCGCCTTGATGCCCGCTTCGTGAAGCAGCGAAGACGCAATCAGCCGAGCTGACACGGCAGATTCGGGAATAGCCAGGGTCGCCTCAGGCATCTCGATGTTCACCAGCTGGCATACCACCGACGCAGAGGCTAGGCGCTGGGCTGCACCAGCCAGGAACTCTGGCTCGGGGTTGCCGACGTCTGCGAGCCGAGAGTCAGCGCCATGCAGTGTGCCGATGGCGTTCAAAACGCGCTCGAACACATCGGTCAAGGACGCCGGCGGATTGGCCACCGCGTCGATGCAGGCAAGGACGTCCAGTCCGCCCGGGCTGCGGACAAAGCCCGACAAGCCTCGCTCACTGGCAATCTCGATCAGTTGCTTGGCATCGAGCGTCGGGTATCGCCCCGTAAGGTACACGGCAGCCTGATCGTATTCCAGATGGGCCATGGAAAACAGGTGCAGCGTCGCCCCCTCCTCGGCGTCCTCTGTGACGCTGACCGCACCGCCGCTACTGTTGAGCTTCCCCCCTCCACCCGAGCCACCGATAAGCTTTGGAACTGGCTTGGAGAACAGGTTCGAGAGTTTGTCGAAAACTCCTGAGGTGAGTACCGCCGGCCGAGTCGAAATCACCCACCAGACCTGTGCGTTCGGCCAGTTCAATTCGTCGGCAACGTCTCCGACAAGCTGGCTGATACTTTCGTCCTTGCCAGCGGCGGCGGCCTCATCTAAGGAGTCCACGAAGACCGTGATGCGGCCTACAGGCGCAGCCTTCCAAGCGCGATACGCATCGCGGTCATCGCCATCCAGCGCCTTATCGAGACTTCCACGATCTGCTAGCCGGCGCAGTGCGATGAATACCGCGCTCTCGCCGTTCGCTCGCAATTGAGCCGCCTGGTGGCACATCTCGGTGGTCTTGCCGGAGTTGGCCGCCGCGACGATGACGCTGCAACGGTTCTCGAGCACCTTGGACCACCCGACCAGCTTGCCACGTAGTTGCGCAGCAATGAGTTCGCCTTGGTCGTAGCTGTCACGCTCGACAAAGCGTCGATTCAGATCGTAATAGGCCAATTCGCCCTCCGCGGTTTGTGTCTGTTTTATGCGGGAGTAGTTTAGTCACAAGAAAACACTCTGAATTGAACCGGCGGCCCCACGCGCATCGAGAGCTCTGTTTAGATGAGCAGCAGTCAAATGGGCCGCTATTCATTAAAAATGGTGCAGGTTACGGTTTCGCCAAAAAAACCGTAGTCTGACACTATTGTTCTTATCCCTGTTATTCATGCGTTGTTCGTTCTGGTGAGATGCTGTGATGTGAATGCTTCGGCCACTACGACTGCTGCCTCGATTTTATCGCCTGGGAACTGTAGGCTGATAGGCTTAGGAGGCTGCGAACTACCACTTCCACGGCCCAAAACGCGGGTGCCCGAGTGTTGGCCTATTAAAGCCTAAGTTCTTATTGCAGACCCGAAGCAGACACCCACGCAAAGGCCGATCTAAGTTGGACAATACTAGCCATTTGAGGCAAATGGCGAACCCTAGGTCGATCTTTAATCATCTTCGATCTAGTGCCCTAGAAAGCTGCGAATCTCGGCCCCAAGATTAGTTGCTGTCCTTTCGCCCCACCCCCGAGAAAAGTGACTCACTTCAAATATTTTTGCAGACACTTTCTTTTTACGTATATGAGAAATAGCGTCGTCGCCGTGTGCGATCACGATCTTTGGCCTTATCCTATCTAGCAGAAAATCGAACGGAGCTGTAATTCTTTTGTGTTGATGAAGATCATTGAACTCTTCACTGGGTGCTGAGTAAAGATTGGTCTCAAGAGCTTTTGCTGGGCCAAGAGCACAGTTAATCCACTCAATCACTCTCCGTGAATTGCTGATCTTGTTACGTCGAGTCCTTCCCGGTTTCAAGGGACGAATAGAACGTTCATATATATATTCGTTCAGCCACTTTTGTTTATCGAATCCATAGCTCGCGTGCCAGAAACTCCAAAAACCATTCCTCATGGGAGATGCTGGATTCAATCCCACAATGAAAACTTCACAACTCAATGGAGAGCCATTGCATACGAAAGGACGTAGATCTGTTGGACGGCCTATTAATGAAGACAGTTCCGTCTCAAACATCTCCAAATCACTCATCTCGCTGTATCCTCGCAAAAAACTGGATCATAAATTTCAAACAAAAATCAAGAATACAGTGTCGGTCTGACACCACTTTTTTTACAAGGGGCTCCTCGGCATTGTTAGGAACAAAACAGCAGTCAGGCTTTTTTTCGTGCCGTGACAGAGAAAATATGTGGTTGCACGACAAGCCTCGTCGTTTCAGTTCATCAACTCAACCTCACCTTGTTCGAACCATCCGTAATCAAGGATGGCTTGACGGGCAAGCCTTGGATCTGGCGAGTAATAGACGATGGCTAAGCTCTGCTCGGCTCGGCTGCAGGTCACATAGAACAAGCGACGCGTTCGGTCTGAGCTGGTTTCTCGACCCGCTGCCTCGTTGTCATGATCGGCTTTTGACTTTTCCTTGGCGCCAAAGAACTTGTCATATGCAAAAAGGAAACCTCGAGCTTCATCGTCATTTATAACGACCAACACACGAGGGAACTCCAACCCCTTGACACCCTGGTGCGTACCAAACTGCGATTCTCCGCGCACGTACAAACTGTAACGCTCAATCTGGCTAAGCGGAGCCGCAAGCGCTTTGTGCCATGCGCTCAATTCAGGGCTGATGTCTTCGGCCTCTTGGACTTCGGCCTGATCCAAATGATCATTTTTCACCGCCTTGTTGCTCGCCTCATCCGAGTCACCAGGAACGAACGGAGTTAGCGAATCTGGAACGGCAAACAACCCCGTCTGTGCCACATACTCGAGAACTGTCTGGGCATTAACCTCTGGCTGCTCCGAGATCAGCTTGAGAAGCCCGTCACATCCGGCCTTGGCCTTGTTTAGTTGCGCAACCTGATTCGATCCAGCCATTTGAAGCGCCGCACGATCTAGAAGCGGCGACGACGCCTTGATGATTGCCGTGGCTCCAAACCGGTCGTTGACGCGAAGCGCTTTGACCAACGGCAACACATCTTGAATGAAGAATCCAAGACCAGCGCCTGTGCCTTGGAGGAGATTTGTTCTGAGATTTTCGATACCCCAAAGCGGTTCGAAGAATTCCACGAATCCGAATCGCCGTGCAGACATCAGGTGCTCAAGGGCAAGCGTCTTCACCGCGTCGGAGCTCTGCCAGGCAGAATCGCCGGTAATCGTGGCCATCAGTTGGCGCACCCCCCCCTCAATGGCGAAAGGTGTGGCGCCGCCTTGAGGCGCTATGAAGACCCTGACTACTCCCTTCGCTGCATCGCTGCGAGGAACCTGTTCCTCGCCATCGACGTCGCGGCGGATGTTATTTATGACTTCGATGATGCGGCTGGGGCACCGGTGGTTCATCCGTTTGCGAGGCTTCGCCCACCTATCAGGGATGACGTGTTCCAGTCGATCTTTCCCATCCGAGTAGATGCGTTGCATCATGTCACCGAACAGTCCCAGGCAAAACCGGTCATAGAACTCTCGTTCAAGATGCAAGAGCGCGTCCATGAGCGCCTTGTTGGTGTCTTGACTTTCGTCTATGAGCAAGATCGGACAGCGGCTAACCATCATACGCCGCAGTCCTGGCTTGTTTGTAAGGAAGGCCGCCGTCATGGCGATGACTTCCGAATGATTTAGCGAGTCGCGCGTACGGTTGTCGCTGGTCGGACTGTAGATGAACTTCACGATGGAGTCCAAACGCGCCAGTCGGCGACGTTTGCTCTCCATAGATCTAAGTCGTTCAACGCCTGCTTTTGTATTGGGGCGCCCTTTCTCATGCTGTTTCTCGAGCTCAAAAATCTCCTCTTCAAGGTTCTTGGCGACCCACTGACGGATGTCTGAGTTGAATCCCTCGATTAACGACCACGAGAAGGCATGGATCGTCATGACCTCGACCCGAGGATCGAACTCCAGACGTTGCTTGATTTCGTCGCAGGCTGCGTTGGTGTAGGTGATAATGCCAATCTTCTTTCCGGTCAGCGTCAGTTGCTGGCCTCGCACCCCATCAACCGTCTTTCGGACGGCGTTGACCAAGGAACGCGTCTTCCCCGAGCCGGCGCCCGCGTACAGGAAGAAGCTTCTTGGTTTGGACATGCCAAGACACTCTATGATCGTCGCGTCGGCCTCTGCATCGAACTGATCGTCAGTAGTCGTCATGGCACGCTCAGCGTCACTACTACTGTTCCAGGGTTTGTTGGCACGGACGTGGCCGGGACAGGCTTCAGAATTTCTACCTGCCTCTTCTTCATTTGTTCCTGCAACCATTCGAGACCCTCTGCAATGTACCGGGGCACCTTCAAATCGTTGAAGTTGTCGGCCATTAAGACGTCGAGCGCAAACTCCGCCTTCTTGCCGTCTTTAAGCGCGGAGTACATGCTGGCACCAACCGCAGTCGCCCCCCCTCCCTTAGCAATGGCTTTCCGAAACTTTGCGTTCAGTCCTGGCCCTGAAAACGCGGCGAAGAAGTCGAGGTTTTCGAACACCAGCGCATCCTCAAACGTGTAAGGATAGGCAGTCTCCTTTGCAGTAGCGCCCGGGATCGTAACTTCAACAGGTGTCTGGTACGCCGCTCGCACGGAGAAAAGCGCGTCGCCAGCATCCATTGACGTCTTGGCTGCAGCCGTGGCGTTCATGAGGTCGTCAAGGTCGTCCAGTACTGGAACCCAGGTTTTAAGTGTGGTGTTGTTGGTTTTTTGGCCAACGCCTAAAGCTGGTTGAACTGATGAGCCTCCCGGCCCAGTCAGACTATCCAGATCGGTGATTACCAGCGTCAACAGGCCAAGATGATCTATCAACGGACGCAGGCGGTGCGCGTGACTACCCCCGATCTCCAGCAACGTGACATAACTCTGATGCAACACCTTATAATGAGCCCGAACAAAGTTGGGGATTAGCATGCGCTCAGCCGGCCCCTCGACGATGATCGCTGCGTCGGCGAAGAATAAGTCGGCATGCTGAGCACGCAAGTAACGAGTCACGAAGCGTTCGGTCTCCGTGCCTACTCCAAAAACCTGAGACAGGTTGACCACGGTTGACACTGGCACTTTAGCGACTATCCCAGCCGGCAACCTTCGAAAATACCGCAAATTTTCGAATGGCGTCTCGTGCGCAACGTGGCTTGAGTGGGTGCTGACGATCAACTGTGTGCGCAATACATCGCTTTCTCCCAATTCGGGACGCTTACGCAGCACTTCGTAAGCCTTCTTAATGAAGACTTGCTGCACCTGCGCGTGCAGGTGCGCTTCTGGCTCCTCCACAAGCACTAGGTGAAGAGGTTCAATGCTCGTTGCCTCGGCACCCTTGGACGCTTTGCCGACACGCATCCAGGCATCGCGAAAGCTCATCAGCTGAAAGATCATCGAGATGAGATTCTGGTAGCCCAGTCCGCTGCTACCCTCCGGTAACAACAAAGGGGGGGTAACTGCGCCCACATCCGACACCACATCGACCTCGAAGTTGACGGCCGCGCTGTGATTTAACCCATCGATCGCGCGCAAGCGCGTGGATACTCGCGGCCGCGGGTCGCTGACTCCTGGGTAGCCTAGGCCGGCTACTTCATTGAAGCACTCGCTGAAACTCTCCGTAAGCTTCAAGTCGAACGCGTCCTCGGCCGCTTCCATAGCCTGGAGAGCCTCAAGGTCCATTGGATCTGGCCCTTTGGCAGGATCCAAATGTTTGGCGTAGTAGCTACGAAGCTGCTCCGATAGCCGTGTTCCACCAGCAGAGGATTGTTGCCCACCGTCTTCGACGCTATTCAGGACCTCACCAAACCCGCGCTGTGCGGGAATATCATGCACCTTAATTAAACCATTGAGCGGATCGCCGTCGATCGGCTGTGCGGAAGCGGAGAGCGGCTGTGGCAGCGCGCGCAGCTTCTCAGGTGTTGATAGCAAGGACGGATCCAACGGATACGCTCGAATCACAAACATCGAGCTCAGCCGCTTCGCTAGGAAGTCGACCAGGGATTCAGGCCATACGGTCAGCTTGGTAGCCCCGCCCTTAACCGCTGCAACTGTCGCAGCCGTTGCTCGCATGGAATTGGCTTCCAGGGCACTGGTAACAAACTCTTTGAAGAGTGCGTCAACGCTTTTGGGCTCGTAGCGAAGCCGGACCCCAAGCCTTCCACCAGTCCAGTCCAAGAGCGGGACCAAATCCCGGACCCGATGAATCTCCTCTTCCTCAACATGCAGCCATAGGTCCAGAGTGGGAAGCGCCTGCACCCAGGGAGCCAGCGATAGGTTCGCCACGGCGCTCGCCTGATATGCCCGAACCCATGCTTCGCCTATGTCTATAATCGCCCGCAAGTGACACAGCGTAAAGTCATGGATCTCAAAAGGGCAACGGCGCGGAGTCAAAAAGCGCCGCAGCGCCAACATGGCTGAAGTCTTGCCGCTGTTGTTCGCACCAACGAACAGCGTCGTCTTCGTGGATAGATCCACGCGTGCAGACAATAGTTTTCTGAAATTCGCGATCTCGACGAATTCAATGTGCATTTCTCTTCTCGATCAGTTGCATGTACTTTTTGCAACAATAACCGAAGCATGAGAATACGGATAGTCGGGCGACGGTTCGGCGTTTGGTTTAGTGCCTCATTTTCAGACACAGTCAAAGCGCCTTGGCCCAATATCTGATTCAATTACTGCAACCTTGACGCCCGCGATCTCTACGTGTTTTGTTGAAAAGAAATCATGCCAAACTATTTCAGATTTCGTCTCTAACCCCGGTCCATTTTGATGTTTTCTTGTTGTCGGAACGCATCCAGCACACTCTGAAAATGGGAGCGTTCGAGACTCAGATTTGGTATTGATTCATACCAATCAACAGCTGGGGATTGCAGAGTGATTAGATCTCTCAGAAGACCAAATCGGCGCCAATGGATGTGGTGCTCATCGGCATGCTGCTCTGCGACGATGACGGTACAGGTGAGGTCCAAGTCATCAGGGCAAACAAGCAAGGGGACCAAGGTCTTCGAACCCGGCGTTGTGGAATAGATCCGTTCCCACATCAAGCAGGTATCGTCATCGCTATCCAAGCCTGAGTGAGCTCCTACGAGGTATAGCTCAGCTTCTGGATTATGGCGGGGCAGCCAAACCTCCAGAGGTACCCCGTCAATAGCAAAGGCCCGGTAGAAGTCGGCGCTGTACTTGGATTTATGGCTTGCAATGGATAACAGGTTGCTCATTCCACTTCTCAGATCGCTGAAGGATGTAGAGGTTGAATTTTCCAAGTATAGATGTCTGCTCTTGGCCGGTAGCAGTCTGTCGAACCCATCGTCCTAATGACCACTTTTGGTTGGAGGCCGACCTCGACTGCCCGGTCTTCAACCCAACAACGGCCTATTGATCAACGCCTTTAGCCTGCGCCAAACAAACCTCAAGCTTCGCAATCAGCGCCCTAACCTCCTCCTCGCCGAGATCCAGCGCATCACCGTGCGTACCGACCGCCACGACGCAAATAGCCGAACCGTCGAACCAGGCGTCAAGACGATCTTCAGGAAAAAGTTGGGGCACGGTTTTCTCCAGGGTTTCAGTCGTCGCCGCTGCCAGTGGCATTCCGCGCCTCAGCCAGCGCGACCGTCAAATGCATGATCTTTTTCTTCAACTGATCCCGCTCATCCGTCAACCTGGCCAGCAACTCCCGCAACCTGGCTACTTCCGCCGGCAAATCAGCAATATTCTCAATCGGAATATCCGGCACCGCCTCACGCGGCGGTGGCGCTTTGGCCTGGCGGACTTCTCGGGCGGCTTGTTGTAGTTCTTTCTTGCCGCCCGCTACCGCGGCAGCCTGGCGTTCTGGCGGCAATGTGGCCACCGCTGCCGCGGCGTTGATGGAAATCGCTCCATCCTTGACCGCGCGCACCAACTCCGGCGCGGCGGCCTTCTGGATTTTCTCGATCTGGCCCAAAGTGCTGCTGCTGATGCGGGCTTCGCGTGCCAAGGTCTGGCGGCTGATCGCAGCGGCAGGCGGCGCGGGGGGAATCGGAGGCGGCGGCGTGCTGCCGTCGTCTTCCCACGGCGGCACGCTGCGAGACTGCAGGATTTCCTTCTTACGCAGGGCCAGGACGCCCCGCTGGAAGTCGGAAACGCTGCGCCGGCCCAGATGGTTTTCGATCATCCAAAGATGCACATCTTCCATGGACTTGAACGAGGTGTTCTGACGGGTCTCGAACGGAATGCCGTGCTTCATGCACAAGGCGTAGCGATTATGACCATCGACCAGCAAGTCACCCCACAGGACCAGGGCGTCGCGGCAGCCTTCGGCCAGCAGGCTGCGTTCGAGGGCTTCGCGCTCGTCGTCGGTCAAGGGGTCTATATAGGCGCGCAGGCCTTCGTCGATTCTTATATTCATGGTGTCCAAAAAATAATGCTTGCCCGACCCGCTGCGATTCCGCCGCGACTCGCTGCAGCCGGTTGAGGCCAAGCGTCTGCTGCGGCTAGGCCGCCCTTCCCCGGTCGCTCACGTCAACCCCGCCTTACGGCAGCCGACCATCCAGCGCAGCATGCACCGCCGCCAGCCTCACCTCGGGGTCCGTCAGCGCCAGCAACCGAACCTTCTCGGCCGCCGGCATCGGCAACAACTCACACCAGCGATCAGCCACCCAAGCGCACTCATCCAGGCGGTACGGTGGCGCTAGGGGCATGCTCTCTGCGGGCAAGCCTTCTTGTTGCCATTGAGCGACCAAACTGCCCAGCGCGTCGGCGCAGGGTTGCAAGGCGGCAGGCACGGGAAGGAGCGGGTCGTCGGGGATGGGTTCGATTTCGCCCATCCAAAGACCGTATCTTGCCAGTTGGCTGGAAACCAGCCGAAAACGGCTTGTCCCGACACAGCGCAACTGCAATAGCGCGGGCATGGGCGCGTCCCAGGTGTCGATGCGGGCCAGGGTGCCGATGGGCGCCAGGGTTTCGGTGCCTTCGGGGGAGCGCACCTCGTTGCCCGCCAGCAGCGCGACGACGCCGAATTCGGTGCCGTCGGCGATGCAGCGGCGGATCATGTCCAGGTAGCGGACTTCGAAGATGCGCAGGTGCATGACGCCTGCGGGGAACAGGGCGTTGGAGAGCGGGAACAGGGGGATGGTGGCCACGGCGCCGCCCTACTTCACGGCGAAGGCGTCGTCGACGGGCACCTGCATGGCGGTGACCAGGGCGTTGGTCTGGGCGGCCATGCCGATGACGCCGAGCAGTTCGGCATGCTGGCCGTCGGTCATGCCCTTGGCGCGGGCGGCGGCGGTGTGGGAGTGGATGCAGTAGGTGCAGCCGTTGGCGGTGGAGACGGCGATGTAGATCATTTCTCGGACGAGGGGCGAGAGTTCGCCTTCGGCCATCATGACTTGTTTCAGCTGGGCCCAGACGCGCTCCAGTTGCGGCGGGTCGTTGGCCAGGGCGCGCCAGAAGTTATTGACGAAATCGGACTTGCGGGTGGCGCGGATGTCTTCGAACACCGCCCACGCCTGGGGATTCTTGCGGACTTCTTCGTCCGACAGCAAATGCACCGTTGCCATACGCCACTCCGACAGGAAAACCGGCGGGCGGCGACAGTGCCGCCCGCGCAATGTTCCATTGAACTGGAAAGGCTGGCGCGGTTCAAGCCGTGGGAAAAGTGCCGGACGGTTTCATGAAGGAATGTCCGACGCCTTCACGACGGAGCGCCGGGAGGAGTACAGAACGGCTTCACGGCGAAACCGACGCCGGTTTGAACGGGTCCAGCGGATAGCGCGGTCGATTTCTCCGTTGATACGGAAACAACGAGAAATCCGAGCTGGTCACCCCCGGGCTGTCGCATTCAATCAAGGCGCAAGAAATCGGCACGAACACCGGTCGGCAGTACATGCGCGATTTAACGAGGATGAAGCGAGCCTCACGCGGGTTGATACCCAGGCTTTCGAAGACGCCCAGGTCCCAGGGTTCATGCGTTCTCTCCGTCACCACCAACTGGGCGGCGCCGATGTCGAGGACGGCGCTGCGGCCCATGCAGGCGGTCTGGCCGGTGTAGGTGGGGCCGGTGATGACGTAGGTGCCGTCGGTGATGGCGCGCACAACTCCGCGCAGCGTCACGGGCGCTGCAGGGCGGCCGATGGAGGGGATGGGCCGTTTGTTGCCGACGGGCAGTTCGACGCGGGCGCCCTCGCCTGCCTGGATCATGGCCTCGACCGCTTCAGGGTCGCAGTACAGGCCGGCGACAATGCCGGTCAGGCCGGCGTCGACGGCGGCCATCAGCACGTCCATCGTGTCGCAGGTGCCGCCGGACATGCAGTTGTCGCCATGATCCAGCAACAACACGGGACGATCCGCGCCGCGTGCCGCGGCGACGGCGCGGTCCAGGGACGCGGCCAGGGGTTCGGCTTCATAGACGAAGCCGTCGCGGTCTTCCCAGATGGCGGCGGCCAGGCCCGCGGCGACGCGGTCGGCGCCGTCCGCATCACGGGCGGCGACGACGACGACGGACAGGCAGGGATCGGGGATGTCGGCCAACGCAAAGCCGGCCAGCACGGACACGCCCAGCATGCCGCCGGCTTCGGCGCCGCGGGCGGCCTGCACGGCGCGGCGCATGGCGCCTTCGGCGGTGTTGCTGCGCAGGGTGTGGCTCATGAGCGGCAGGCGGCGCCAGGCCATGGTGGGCCGGGGGCCGCCGGACAGCCAGTCGAACAGGATGCGGCCGGCGTGTTCGCCGGTTTCGTACATGTCGATGTGGGGATAGGTCTTGAAGCTGATGATGACGTCGGCGTTGTCGACCATTTTCTGTGTGACGTTGCCGTGCAGGTCCAGGGCGACGGCGATAGGCACGTCGGGGGCTTGCTGGCGCAGGCGCTCAAGCAGGTCACCTTCGCCGTCGTCGGTGGTTTCGACGGCCATGGCGCCGTGCAGGTCGAGCAGGATGGCGTCGCAGCCGTGGGCGCCGGCAACGATGCGGTCGCACAGTTGGCGGTAGGCGTCGCCGTCGACGCGGCCGCTGGGGTAGGCGGTGGCGGACACGGGGGTGACGAGGGTGGCGGCGCGCGCCTCGGCCAGGTCGATGAAGGCGGACATGGCGGTGCGCTTGCCTTTGTTTTCTTCATAGGCCTGGGCGCCGTAGGTGGGGCCGTCGTTGCCAAAGGCCGACAACGGCGTGGGCACGGGCGAAAAGGTGTTGGTCTCGTGGTTCATGCGGGCGATCAGGACTTTCATGCCTTGCCTCCTCCGGCAGTGGGGTCGGGGCGTGCAGCGCCGCCCAGGCCCAGTTTTTCCATGGCTTCGCTGGCCTCGATGATCATGGCGGCGACCTCAGCGACGCTGACGCGCAGGCCGGTGGCGCGGGTGCGCATGTGTTCGTAGGCGGCGCGTTCGTCCAGGCGTTGGTGGTCCATCAGCACGCGGATGGCTTTTTCGATGACGCGGCGTGCCTTGATGGTGTTTTCGAGTTTGTCGATTTTGTTCTGTTGGCGGCTCTGGAATTGTTTGGCGGAGCGCGCCAGGACCAGGGTGCTGAGGATGCCCGCGGAACGGAATGGGCGGGTCAGAACGCCGTGGGCGTTGGTTTTTAGCAGTTGTTTCAGGGTGGTGGGGGTTTCGTATTCGGACAGGGCGATGAGGGTGGCCTCAACTTCGCTGGCGGACCAGGCCGAGCTGTTCTGGCCGCACTGCGAGACCTGGAAGAAAACGACGTCGGCGCCCGCCGGGGGCTTGTCGGGAAACGGCCAGCACAGGTGGATGCGGCAGCCGATGCGCTTGAGCTGTTCGACCAGCAGGTCGCGGTCTTCGCCGGGCGGATAGGCCACGGCGACCGCGACGCTGCGCAGGTCTTCATAAAGGCGGCGAAGGCTATGGTCCATGCTTATTTCAACCAGAATTCGTCCAGGCCGAACGCGGTCAGGTAGGGGTCCGGTTTTACCGGCTCGCCGCTTTGCCAGACGATGTCGAAGCGGCCGTCGGCGCGGCAGACGCCGATGCGCGGGGTCAGCACGCAGTGGTTGTTTTCGGCCAGGATGGACAGTCGGCCTTCGGGTGCGTCAAAGCCCACCTGGTGCACGGCCTGGACCAGTTTGCGGGTGTCCATGCTGCCCACGCGTTGCAGGGCGCGGGCGAACAGGTGCACCTGGCTGTAGGCGCTTTCGGCGTAGACGCTGGCGGGCCGGTCGCCGAAGCGGGCGTGCCAGCGGGCCATGAAGTGAGCGTTGGCGGGGGTGTCGACGGTGTTGAAGTAGGTGGCGGCGGTGATGTGGCCGACGCACAGTTCGGCGCCGATCTCGGCGACCTCGGATTCAGCCATGGTGAGGCTGGCGATGGGGATGTGGGGCGCGGCGGGGTCGGCCTGGCAGGCTTCGTGGTAGCGGCGGTAGAAGCGCTGGGCGTCGTCGCCGATGAGGGTGGAGAAGACGACGTCGGGCTGGATGCGGCGGATGTCGCGCACGACGTCGATGATGTCGCTTTCGTCGCAGCCCAGCGGCAGGTAGGTTTCGTCGAGGATGTCGCCGCCGTGCTCTTCCACCGTGTCGCGCATGATGCGGTTGGTTTCGCGGGGGTAGATGTAGTCGGCGCCGACCAGGAAGATGCGCGAGCCGCAGTGCTGAATCAGGTAGGCGGCCAGCTGCATGCTGCCCTGGTTGGGCGCGGCGCCGGTGTAGATGACGTTGGGGGAATACTCGAAGCCTTCGTAGACGGACGCATACCAGAGCAGCGAATTGCTGCGTTCGACGACGGGCAGCATGGCTTTGCGGCAGTGCGAGGTGCAGCCGCCGAAGATGACGCTGACTTCGTCGTCGAGCAGCAGGCGGGCGGCCAGGCGGCGGTATTCTTCGCTGTCGCTGCGGGGGTCGTAGACGACGGGTTCGAGCGGGCGGCCCAGCACGCCGCCCAGGGCGTTGATTTCTTCGACGGCCAGGACGGTGCCGAAGAAGTGCTGGGATTCGGTGGTGCCGGTGACTCCGCTGCGCGAGTACAGCACGCCGATGCGCCACCCCTGCCCGGCGGCGTCACTGTCATTGCGGGGGGTCATAACGGCATCCTTTGCAAAGTCGCGGCGCGGGGGCTGCGGGAACGGGGCGGCCTGAGGGCCACGCGTCAAGGTTCATGCGGGCGGGTTTCATACCTTCAAGTGGTCCATGATATGGCCGACCGCCTGGGGTGCGCCAGCCTCGCCCTGGTCGACGATGGCGCCTTGCTTTAAGACCAGGTAGCGGTCGGCGACGTCCAGGGCAAACGCCACGTTCTGTTCGACGATGAACATGGACGTGCCGCGGCGTTCGCGTTCCCAGTTGAGCGCGCGGCCCAGGCGGTCGATGACGGACGGTTGCAAGCCTTCGGTGATTTCGTCCAGCAGCAGCAAGGCGGGCCGCTGCATCAGGCCGCGGGCGACCAGCAGCATTTTCTGTTCGCCGCCCGACAGGGTGCCGGCCTGCTGGCGCAAACGGCTGGCGAAGACGGGGAACAGGTCGGCGATTTCACCGAAGCGTTCGTCGAACAGTTTGTCGTGGGCCAGGCCCAGGCGCAGGTTGTCGCGAATGTTCAGGTCGGGAAACAGCGGCTGTTCCTGGGCGGCGTAGGCCACGCCGCAGCGGGCGACCTCGTGCGGCCGCAGGCGGGTGGCGTCGATGCCGCCCACCTGGACGCGGCCGCGCAGCTTGGGCAGGTAGCCCATCACGGTTTTGAGCAGCGTGCTCTTGCCCATGCCGTTCTTGCCCAGCAGCGCCACGCAGGCGCCGCTGGGCACCGACAGCGAGATGTCGTTGAGCACGACGGCGCCCTTGTAGCCGCTGGCGACGCCTTCCAGGTGCAGGGCCGGGGTGGCGGGGGTCATGTCGGGGCTCCTTGGGGCGTGGGGGCATTGCCGGCGTAGATGGTGCGCACCAGTTCGGATTCGACGACTTCACGGAAGCTGCCGTCCATGACGATGCGGCCCTGGTGCAGCACGATGATGCGGGTAGCGACTTCGGCCACGAAGTCCAGGTCGTGTTCGACCAGCAGGCAGCACAGGCCGTGGGTGTGCGCCAGGGATGCCAGCACCTGGCCGATGCGGGCGCGCTCGTCTTTGGACAGGCCTGCGGTGGGCTCGTCCAGCAGCACCACGCGCGGCTCCAGCGCCAGCACCATGGCCAGTTCCAGCGCCTGCTGCTGGCCGTGCGACAGGTCGCGCGCGATGCTGTCCAGCTGCTGGTCCAGGCCGGTCATGCGCAGGACCTCCAGGGCGTAGGCGGGCAGCGCCAGCTGGGGCGCGCGGCGCAGCCACGAGGGGCGCTCGCGCAGCGTGGTGGCGATGCGCAGGCTTTCGGCGACGGTCAGGGTGTCGAAGATGTTGGCGTTCTGGAACTTGCGGCCCAGGCCGAAGCGCACGCATTGCTCGGGGCCGTCGCGGCGCACGGGATGGCCGCAGAGTTCGACCTGGCCGTCGGTGCGCTCGGCACCGTCGGCGATGCAGCGCATCAGCGTGGTCTTGCCGGCGCCGTTGGGGCCGATCAGGCCCAGCAGTTCGCCTCCGCGCGCTTGCAGGTCGATGCCTTCCAGCACTTTCAGGCTGCCGAAACGCTTGGCGACGCCGGACAGGGCCAGGGCGCGCGGGGCGGCCGGGCCGCCCTGCCCTGCGGCCGCGAGCGGGCGGGCCACCAGGTGCGGCGCCGGGGCCGGACGGCGCTTGCGCAGCGGCGCCAGCAGCAGCGGCAACAGGCCGCGCGGCAGCAGCAGGATGACCAGGATGAAGGTCACGCCCAGCAGCAGCTGCCACACGAACGGCAGGTTGCCGCTCAGGTAGGAACCGGCCACGTTGATCAGGATGGCGCCCAGCACCGGGCCCCAGATGGTGCCGCGCCCGCCCAGCGCCACCCAGATGATCAGTTCGGTGCCGAAGACGAAGCCGGTCAGTTCCGGCGCGACCACGCCGCTGAAGGCACCGTAGCCAAAGCCGGCCAGGCTGGCCACCGCGCCGCACACGACCAAGAGCGCGATGCGCCACTGGGCGGTGTTCAGCCCCAGGTAGCTGCAACGCGCCTCGTTGTCGCGCAGCGCCACCAGGATGCGGCCGCCGTCGCTGCGCACGGCCACCCAGGCCAGCAGCGACACGATCGACAGGCCGCCGGCGGCGATGACGTACCAGGCTTCGAGCGACAGGTCGAAGGTGTCGTAGCCGGTCAGGCCCGAGGACGACCCGGTGTAGGTGCCGCCGGACAGCGCCACCTGGGTCAGCACGATGGGCAGCACCAGCGAAATGACGGTGGCAAAGAACGGCGAGGCGCCGCGGTAGAACGACAGCCAGCCGGTGACCAGGGCCAGCAGGGCCGCCCCGCCCACGGCCACCAGCACGGCCAGCCCGGCCGTGGCGGGTGAAAAGCCGTAGTGGGTGAAGGCCAGCCCGGCGGCATAGGCGCCGACGCCGAAGAAGGCCGATTGGCCGAAGGTCAGGTAGCCGGTGTAGCCCCACAGGATGTCCACCGTCACGGCGGCCACGGCGAAGAACAGCGCCTTGATCAGCACGTTCAAGAGGTAGGTATCGAACAGCCAGGGGCCGGCGACCGTCAGGGCCAGGCACAGCCCGGACAGCCACAAGAGGTCGCGGCCCCGCGCGCTGCGGCGGGCGTCGGCGGCGGGTGCGGCCGGCGCTTGTTGCGCAAGAGAGGGTTCAGTCATGGGCGAATCCTTTGGGACGCAGGCGCAGGGTCAGGGCCGCCAGCACGGCGATGGTGACGCCGCCCAGGATGGGGCTGACGTACACGCTGACCAGCACCTGGCAGGCGCCGTAGACCAGGCAGGTCACGAGCAGCGCGGTGATCGAGTTGCCGGACACCATCACCAGCATGAAGGCGCTGACCAGCCAGGGCAGCCCCATGCCGGGGTCCACGCTGGACAGCGGCGTGATCAGCGCGCCGGCCAGCGCGCCCAGCCCGGCGCCCAGGCCGAAGGTGGTGAAGCGGATGCGTTCGGCGTTGATGCCCAGGCCGCGCGCCAGATCTTCGTTCATGATGACCGCGCGGGTGCGCACGCCGAAGCGGGTGCCGTTCAGCAGCAGCGTCATGGCGGCATACAGCAGCAGCGCGCACGGCACCAGGAACAGGCGGTAGGCGGAATATTCGGTGCCCAGGAACGGCACGGCGCCCTGGATGGGGGAATCCACGAACTGCACTTCGCGGCCAAAGGCCATGGTGATGAGCTGGCCGATGACGATGCCCAGCCCCCAGGTGGCCAGGATGGCGTCCAGCGGCCGTTTGTACAGCGGCTGCACAATCAGCCGTTCGACCGCCATGCCCAGCAGCACGCCGGCCGCCAGCGCGCAGGGCAGCGCCAGCCAGGGGTCCAGCCCCAGCTGCGTGACCACCAGGCTGGCGTAGCTGCCCAGCGTGATGATGGCGCCGTGCGCGAAATTGACGATCTTCATCACGCCAAAGATGATCATCAGCCCGGCCGTCACGATGAACAGCATGGCGGCCGTGCTCAGGATGTCCAGCATCAAACCCATAGTGCTCTCCAGCGCCGCCGGCCCGGCCGGCGGCGCGTGTTGCGTAGTCCCAAGCGTTACTTCAGGTCCGGGCATTGCGCGCCCGGGTCCACCTGGTTGAAGGTCTGCAGGATCTTGATGGAACCGTCCGGCTGCACCTGGCCCAGGCGCATGGTCAGGGCGGCGTGGCGCTGGCGGTCCATCTTGACCGGGCCGCGCGGGCCGTCGAACGAAACTTCGCTCAGGGCCTGCACGACCTTCTGGCTGTCCGTGCTGCCCGCCTTCTCGACGGCGGCCTTGTACAGGAAGAAGGCTTCGTACTGCGGGCCCGAGAACTCGTTGGCGGTCTTGGCGTCGGCGCCGAACTTGGCCTTCAGGCCGTCCAGGAACTTGCGGTTCTGCGGGGTATCGATGCTGGTCAGATACGACGCCGACAGGTACATGCCCACGGCGGTTTCGCCCATGGTCTTGGCGGTGGCTTCGTCGATGGCCAGGTTGCCATAAGGCATGGTCAGGCCGGCGGCCTTGACCTGCTTGGCCAGGCTGACGTTGGGGCCGCCGCCGGCCGTGGAGCTGATCAGCGCGTCGGGGTTGGCCGAGCGGATCTTGGACACGACGGGCGTCCAGTCGGAGCCGTCGATGGGCAGGTATTCCTCGCCCACGACGCGGCCGCCCTGCTTTTCGATGTATTCGCGGGTGAACTTGAGCATGCCGCGGCCGAACGCATAGTCGCTGCCGACCAGGAAGAAGGTCTTGGCGCCGCGTTCTTTCATGAAGTGGTCCACCACCGGGGCCACCTGCTGCTCGGGCACCCAGCCATTGACGTGCATCCAGCGATTGCACGAGCGGCCTTCGTAGAAGGACGTGTAGAGGTACGGCACCTTGCCGCGCGACACGATGGGCAGCGCCGCGTTGCGCGCCGCGCTGGTTTCCATGGCGATGATGGCGTCCACCTTCTTCTGGAACACCAGCGTGTCGTGGGCCTTTTGCGCGCCGACCGCGCCCGAGGCGTCGTCGGCGATTTCCAGCACGACCTGACGACCCAGGATGCCGCCGGCCGCATTGATTTCGTCGGCCGCCAACTGCGAGGCCTGCACCACGCCGGGCGCGACCACGCTGTTGGCGCCGGACAGGCCGACCGGCACGCCGATGCGCAAGGGCTCGGCGGCCTGCGCGCCGGCCGCGCCGGCCAGCAAGGCGACGAAGGAAAGTCGGGTGAGGAAACTGCGGGGGAAGCTGCGCTGCAAGAACGTCATGGAATTTCTCCTTGGGGGCCGGCTATCCGCCGTTGTACGTGGGGTGTGAAGAGAGTCGGGTTCAGCCCTGCCGGGGCGCGTCGGTGGCGCCCAGCAGTTCGTCATACAGGTCGCAGCGCCGGTCGCGCAGCACGTGGTTGAAGGCGTTGAGCTGCCGCGCCCGGCGCGAGGCCGCCAGGTCGACGGGTGCGACCAGCACTTCTTCCTGGTCGAAGCTGGCGGGGCCGGCGGCCGTCCAGCCCTGTGAGCCGACGATCAGGCTGCGGCCCACGAAGGGCTGGCCGCGTTCGGTGCCGACGCGATCGGCGCAGACCACGGTCAGGCCGTTGCTGTGGGCGCCGGCAATGGCCAGCGCATGCGCCATGGCGGGGCCGTCGGGCGTCTGGCCGGGCATGGGCACCCAGTTGGTGGGCACGGCCACGATGTCGGCGCCGCGCATGGCCAGCAGACGGTAGACCTCGGGAAACCAGCCGTCGTAGCAGATGGCCACGCCCAGGCGGCCCAGTTCGGTGTGAAACACCGGCAGGCCCAGGTCGCCCGGTTCGAAGAACAGGTTTTCGTCGCCCCACAGGTGCAGCTTGCGGTAGGTGCCCAGGTAGCCGGCGGGGCCGGCGATCAGCGCGGCGTTGTAGAGCCGGTCGCCGCTGCGTTCGGCGATGCCGGCCACCAGATAGATGCCCAGCCGCTGCGCCAGCGCGATCCAGGCTTGCGCGCTGGGGCCGTCCGGCACGGTTTCGGCCAGCGCAAAGGCTTCCTGGCGGCTTTCGAACATGTAGCCGGTGTTGGCCAGTTCGGGCAGCACCACCAGCTGCGCGCCCTGGGCGGCGGCCTGCTCGACCAGTTCGATGGAACGCGCCAGGTTGGCGGCCACGCACCCCATCTGCGGGGCGGTCTGCACGCTGGCCACCCGGATCGCGGACGGGGCGTCGTCCTGCGGCTGTGAAACTTGCATGCGGTCTCCTGTTGCGGATTTGAAAACGAAAAAGCCCCCGACCACGCAGTGCGTGTGAGTCGGGGGCTGCTATAGCCAGACGGAAAGTTCGGGCAGCAATCATTGCTGCGGGGTGTTGCCGGGTGCTGCGGCGCGGGCCGGGGCCCTGCGCGTTCGGATCAACGCTGATCCTGTGGCGAATCATAGGGATGCGCCGGCGCCGCGGACAATAAGAGGTTTCCCGGACTCGGCATCCAGTGTGAAAATGCGGGATTGCGTCCCCGAACGCGTCACGGCCCACGGAGGAACCCCATGCCCAGACTATCCGCCTATCTCAGTTTCGACGGCGACTGCGCCGAGGCCATGCAATTCTACGAACGCGTGCTGGGCGGGCGGATCGAAGCGTTGCTGCGCTACAAGGACGCGCCGCTGGACGCCGCCATGCCCGACCTGTCGACGCAGGATTCCGAACGCATCATGTACGCCCGCCTGGCGCTGGACGACCAGCTGCTGATGGCCAGCGACGCGACCGCCGGGCACCCCTACCCCGGCAAGCAGGGCATGGCGCTGTCGCTGGCGTATCCCACGGTGTCGGACGCGCACCGCATTTTTGACATGCTGGCGGAAGGCGGCAGCGTTACCATGCCGCTGCAGAAAACGTTCTGGGCCGAAGCCCATGGCGCGCTGATCGACCGCTTTGAGACCCGCTGGATGATCAGCGGCGGGCGGTTGACCCATTAGCGCGCTGCGGGTGCTGGCCCGCTACCATTGCCGACCCATTACCCGCCCGCGCGGCGAAGGATTCCACCCATGACGCATGGCATACACGGCAAGCAACGCTGGTGGGCCTTGATGGTGCTTTGCCTGGGCGTGTTGATGATCGTGCTGGACACCACCATCGTCAACGTCGCCCTGCCCTCGATACGCGAAGACCTGCATTTCACCGAAACGTCGCTGGTGTGGGTGGTGAACGCCTACATGCTGACCTTCGGCGGCTTTCTGCTGCTGGGCGGACGGCTGGGCGACCTGCTGGGCCATCGCCGCATGTTCCTGGCGGGACTGACGCTGTTCACCGTGGCGTCCCTGGCCTGTGGCCTGGCGCAGGGCCAGGGCCTGCTGATCGCGGCCCGCGCGGCGCAGGGGCTGGGCGGCGCGGTGGTGTCGGCGGTGTCGCTGTCGCTGATCATGAACCTGTTCACCGAGGCCGGCGAACGCGCCCGCGCCATGGGCGTGTACGGCTTTGTCTGTGCGGGCGGGGGCAGCATCGGCGTGCTGCTGGGCGGCTTGCTGACCAGCGCGCTGTCGTGGCACTGGATCTTCCTGGTCAACATTCCCATTGGCGTGCTGGTGTATGCGCTGTGCCTGCGGCTGCTGCCGGCGGCCAAGGCGCAGGCGGCGGGCGGCAAGCTGGACGTGGCCGGCGCGGTGACCGTCACGGCATCGCTGATGCTGGCGGTGTACGCCGTGGTCAACGGCAACGAGGCCGGCTGGACGTCGGCGCAGTCGCTGGGCCTGATCGGCGCGGCGGTGCTGTTGATGGCGCTGTTTCTGGGGATCGAAGCCCGCGTGGCGGCGCCCTTGATGCCGCTGGGGCTGTTCCGGCTGCGCAACGTGGCCACGGCCAATGTCGTGGGCGTGCTGTGGGCGGCGGCCATGTTTGCCTGGTTTTTCGTATCGGCGCTGTACATGCAGCAGGTGCTGCGTTACGACGCCATGCAGGTGGGCCTGGCGTTTCTGCCGGCCAACCTGATCATGGCGGCGTTTTCGCTGGGGCTGTCGGCCAAGCTGGTGATGCGCTTTGGCATCCGCGGGCCGCTGACCACGGGCCTGTTGCTGGCGGCGCTGGGGCTGGCGCTGTTTGCCCGCGCGCCCATCGACGGCAGCTTCGTGGCCGACGTGCTGCCGGGCATGCTGCTGCTGGGGCTGGGCGCGGGCATTGCCTTCAACCCCATGCTGCTGGCGGCCATGAGCGATGTGGAACCCAGCCAGTCCGGCCTGGCGTCGGGCGTGGTGAACACCGCGTTCATGATGGGCGGCGCGCTGGGGCTGGCGGTACTGGCCAGCCTGGCCGCGGCCCGCACCACGGCGCTGGCGGCAGGCGGCGCGGCGCCGGTCGTGGCGCTTAACGGCGGCTACCAGCTGACCTTTCTGGCGGGCGCCGGGATCGCCGCGGTGGCCGGTTTGCTGAGCGGCGCGCTGGTGCGGTCGCGCAACCGCGAGCTGCCGGCCCACGACTTTTAAATTCTTGACGGCGGCGGCAAGGGGCTTGCAGTAATCTGGCGACGCCCCTTTTACCGGAAGCCCACCGCCATGACATTCCTTGCCAGCGCCAACCTGTTGCGCCGCCGGGACGGCCACGAAGCCCGCGTGACCTTCGTCGAGCTGTTCTTTGATCTGGTCTACGTCTTCGCGGTCACCCAGCTGTCCCACAGCCTGCTGCACGACCTGACGCTGATGGGCGCCCTCCACACGCTGGTGCTGTGGTTCGCGGTGTGGCTGGGGTGGCAGTACACCTGCTGGGTCACCAACTGGTTCGACCCCGACGCGCTGCCGATGCGCCTGATGCTGTTCGCGGTGATGCTGGCGGGCCTGGTGGCCGCCGCGGTGCTGCCGGGCGCGTTTGGCGATAACGGGCTGATCTTCGCGGTGAGCTATGTGCTGATCCAGGTGGGACGCACGCTGTTCGTGGTGCTGCACCTGGGGCCGTCGCATCCGCTGGCGCCGAACTTTCGCCGCATGCTGGGCTGGCTGTGCATTTCAGCGGTGCTGTGGATCGCGGGCGGGCTGGCAGAAGGCAATGCCCGGCTGGTGCTGTGGGCGCTGGCGGTGGCCTGCGAATACCTGTCGCCCATGACGGGGTTCTGGCTGCCGGGCCTGGGCCGCTCGACCACGCGCGACTGGACCATCGAAGGCGGCCACCTGGCCGAACGTTGCCAGTTGTTCGTGATCGTGGCGCTGGGCGAAACGCTGCTGATCACCGGCGCTACGCTGGGCGAGCACCCGCACTGGGATGCGCCCACCCTGATCGCGCTGCTGGCGGCCTTTCTGGGCACAGCCGCCATGTGGTGGGTGTACTTCGACACCAGCAGCAAGGACGGCAGCCATGCCATCGCCCACCACGCCGATCCGGGCCGGGTCGGCGCCTATTTCCACTATGTGCACGTGATTCTGATTGCCGGGGTGATCGTGTCGGCGGTGGCCAATGAACTGGTGATTCTGCACCCGGACGGACGCATCACCCCGGCGGCCGCGGCGGCCTTGGTGGGCGGCCCGGCGCTGTACCTGCTGGGCAACGGCATCTACAAAACGGTGGTGTACGGGCGTTTTCCGCTGTCGCACGTCGTCGGCCTGGTGCTGCTGGCGGTGCTGGCACCGGTGGCCTTCGTGACCGACAACCTGATGGTGGGCGGGCTGACGACGCTGATCATGATCGCGGTGGCCACCTGGGAAAGCCTGTCGCGGCGCGGAGCGCATCGCCACGCTTCACTGTAGACCCGGCTCGCGGCCCGGCGCGCCCTCACGCGCCCGGCCGGTGCTGCGCCAGCACCTCGCGCATCGACTGGGCCGCGTCCTGCAATACCGGCACCGCGCGCAGCAGATCGTCCAGCATCAGCCGGGCCGTGGGGGCGTGGCAAGCCACCGCCGCCACCACGCGGTCCTGCGCGTCGCGCACCGGGACGGCCACGGCGCTCATGCCGCGCACGAATTCTTCGTTGTCGATGCCGATGCCGCGGGCGGCCAGGCGGTCCAGTTCGGCTTCCAGCCGTGCCGGGTCGGTGAACGTGCGGGGGGTGTTGCGGGTGAGCGGCAAGCGCGCCAGCACGCGGCCGCGTTCGAGCCGGTTCATGGACGCCAGGAACAGCTTGCCGCTGGCGGTGCAATGCATCGGCACGTGGCTGCCGACCGCGAAGAACAGCCGTAGCGGTTCCGCCGTTTCGACGCGTTCCATGTAAAGGACCTGGTCGCCGTCGGGCGCGGTCAGGTTGCAGGTTTCGCCCAGCTGGCCCACCAGTTGCGCCAGCACGGCGCGGCAGGCGCGGGTGAAGGCCGACGCGCGCAGCGTGGACAGCGCCAATGCGGTGGCTTGCGGGCCGGGGACGAAACCGTTTTCAGTCGGCGTGGCGGCGGCGTAACCGGCGCGCTGCATCGCCGCCAGCAATCGCATCAGCGTGGACTTGGGCATCTCCAGCCGCTGGGCCAATTGCGCCAGCGTGGGCGGATGCTGCGCCCGCGCCAGGTAGTCCAGCACCCGCAGCGCGCGCAAGGACCGGGCATCGTCGGGCGCCTCGGCGCCTTCGGCCGCCGCCTGCGGCGATGCTGCACTGCGATTTTGAAACCGAAGAGGCATGTTCTGTTCCATTTCCCCGTTGGCGCGCGGATCGCGCTTTCTTTCGTCTGATCGCTTCCTAGAATCGCCACAGATGCAGCCAGCGCGCGCATCGCGCCGATCCCGTCCTGCGGGCCAGTATATAAGTGCGCGGCGCGGCGGCAAGCAGGGTAAACGCGCCATCCGTCCGGGTTACGCAACCCGCGCCAGATCGGCCACACCAGGGAGAAAACCAGAGATGTCTGATGCCGTGGACTACATCGTGGTGGGGGCCGGTTCAGCCGGCTGCGTGCTGGCCAACCGCCTCACCGCCAGCGGTGAACACACCGTCTGCCTGCTGGAAGCCGGTCCGCCGGACCGCTCGCCGTGGATCCACATTCCCATCGGCTACGGCAAGACCATGTTCCACAAAGTGGTGAACTGGGGCTACTACACCGACCCCGATCCCAACATGCTGGGCCGCCGCATCTATTGGCCGCGCGGCCGCACGCTGGGCGGGTCCAGCGCGATCAACGGGCTGATCTACATTCGCGGTCAGCGGCGCGACTACGACGCCTGGGCGGCCGCCGGCAACCCGGGTTGGGGCTGGGACGACTGCCTGCCCTACTTTCGCAAGCTGGAAAACAACGACCTGGGGCCGGGCGACACGCGCGGCACCGAGGGGCCGCTGAACGCCACGTCGATCAAGACGCCGCACCCGCTGGTGGAAGGCCTGATCGGCGCGGCCCAGGCGCTGGGCGTGCCGCAGGTGCGCGACTTCAATACCGGCGAGCAGGACGGCGTGGGCTATTACCAGCTGACCACCCGCAACGGCCGCCGCTGCTCGACCGCCGTGGCCTACCTGCGCCCGGCGCAGGGCCGCGCGAATCTGCGTATCGAGACCGATGCGCACGCCATGGCGGTGCTGTTCGAAGGCAGCCGCGCGGTCGGCGTGCGCTACCGCCAGGGCGGCCAGTTGCGCACGCTGCGAGCGCGGCGCGAAGTGCTGCTGTGCGCCGGCGCCTTGCAGTCGCCGCAGCTATTGCAGCTGT
The DNA here is from genome assembly GCF_052695805.1 of Achromobacter sp. NCFB-sbj8-Ac1-l. NCBI lineage: Bacteria > Pseudomonadati > Pseudomonadota > Betaproteobacteria > Burkholderiales > Alcaligenaceae > Achromobacter > Achromobacter sp. NCFB-sbj8-Ac1-l. Next base: position 3,514,778 of record NZ_CP199812.1, read on the forward strand.
CCGGCGTGGGGCCTGCGGCGCTGCTGCGCCCGTTCGGCATACGCGTGGTGCGCGACCTGCCCGGCGTGGGCGAGAACCTGCAGGACCACCTGCAAATCCGGCTGATCTACGAAACCCGCCAGCCCATCACCACCAACGACCAGCTGCGCACCCTGCATGGCCGCGTCGGCATGGGGCTGCAATGGCTGCTGTTTCGCGGCGGGCCGCTGGCCGTGGGCATCAACCAGGGCGGGTTGTTCTGCCGGGTGGATCCGGCAAGCGCCAGTCCCGACACGCAATTTCATTTCGCCACCCTGTCGGCCGACATGGCGGGCGGCAAGGTGCATCCGTTTTCGGGCTGCACCTATTCGGTCTGCCAGTTGCGGCCGTCGTCGCGCGGCGCGGTGCGGCTGCGCAGCGCCGACCCGTTCGAGGCGCCGTCGATGCAGCCGAACTACCTGTCCACCGAGCTGGACCGCCGCATGACAGTGGCCGCAGTGAAGTACGCCCGCCGCCTGGCCGCCACCGAGCCGCTGGCCGGCCTGATGAAACGGGAATTCCGGCCCGGCCCCGAGGTCCGCAGCGACGACGATATCCTGCACTTCTGCCGCGAGTACGGCGCCACCATCTTCCACCCGTCCGGCACCGCCAGGATGGGTCCGCGCAGCGATCCGCTGGCGGTGGTGGACGAGCGCCTGCGCGTGCACGGGGTGGACGGGTTGCGGGTGGTGGACTGCTCCATCATGCCGACGCTGGTGTCAGGCAATACCAATGTGCCGGTGGTGATGCTGGCCGAGCGCGCGGCCGACTTCATCCTGCAGGACCTGCAACAGGCGCGCCGGCAGACCCGCCTGCACGAAAAACCCGCCGCCGCGCCGCAGCGCCAGACAGCATGACGGCAACCCATCACTTGCAACGCGCCACTCGAAACCAAGGTTCACCCCTCATGACATAGCGTTTGTCGCGGAGCAGCGCCACAGAGCGCCGCCCGCCCCACCAAAGGAGACAGGCATGGCCAAGCAGAACGAAACCGCGGTGCGCAAAGTCGTCGCCGCGTCGCTGATCGGCGCCACCATCGAGTGGTACGACTTTTTCCTGTACGGCGTGGTTGCCGGCATTGTGTTCAACAAGCTGTACTTCCCCACGGGCGATCCGCTGGTGTCCACCATGCTGGCCTACACCACCTTTGCGGTGGGTTTCATCACCCGGCCGCTGGGCGGGCTGATCTTCGGCCATTTCGGCGACCGCATCGGCCGCAAGAGCATGCTGGTGATGACGCTGATGATCATGGGGGTGTCCACCTTCCTGATCGGCCTGGTGCCCACCTACGACACCATCGGCATCTGGGCGCCCATCTTGCTGCTGCTGTTGCGCGTGTTCCAGGGCATCGGCCTGGGCGGTGAATGGGGCGGCGCGGTGCTGATGGCGTATGAATATGCGCCGCCCGGCAAAAAGGGCTTCTACGCGTCGTTGCCGCAGATCGGCCTGGCGATCGGGCTGTGCCTGGCATCAGGCACGGTGGCATTGCTATCCACGCTGCTGACCGATGCGCAGTTCATGGCCTGGGGCTGGCGCATCGCCTTCCTGGCATCGGCCGCGATGGTGGGGGTGGGCATGTACATCCGCCTGAACATCAAGGAAACGCCCGAGTTCACCGCGGTCAAGCGTGACAATGCCGAAAGCCGCATTCCCTTCATGGACATGATGCGCCGCTACCCCGGCAACGTCGCCAAGGGCATGGGCGCGCGCTACATCGACGGCGTGTTCTTCAACGTCTTCGGCGTGTTCTCGATCTCGTACCTGACGCAGACGCTGCAGATATCGCGCACCGAGGCGCTGATCGGCGTCATGGCCGCGGCGCTGGTGATGTGCTTTTTCATTCCCTATTTCGGGCGGCTGTCCGACCGGATCGGACGCTCACGGGTGTATTGCTGGGGCTCGCTGATCACGGCCATATCCGCCTTTCCGGGATTCTGGCTGATGCTCAACAGCGAGGGCAACATGATGCTGGTGTGGCTGGCCATCATCATTCCCCTGGGCATTCTGTATGCCGCCGTCTATGGGCCCGAGGCCGCGCTGTTCTGCGAGCTGTTCGACGCCAAGGTGCGCTACACCGGCATCTCGTTCGTGTATCAGTTCTCGGGCATCTTCGCCTCGGGCATCACGCCCATCATTGCCACCGCCCTGCTCAAGAGCGGCGGCGGCCAGCCCTGGCTGATCTGCCTGTACGTGCTGTTCGCGGGCGTGGTGTCGGCGCTGTGCGCGTGGCTGATCGGGCGCGGCGGCCGGACGGCCACGCAGGAAACGACGCTGCGGGCCGCCGGCGGCCTGCGCAAGGCTTGAGCGCGGCGGGTTCGCGCCCGTCAGGCGCGACCCCCGCGGATGCGGCGCGGTTGCCCGGGCGGGACCCTCACGGACCCGCCCTCGCCGCTTTCAGGCCGCCGTGACAGGACGACCGAAGAACGGGTAGTTCGGGTCGTTGTAGCCATGCGTGGACGCATGGCCCGGGGTCACCCAGGTGTCGACCAGGGCTTCGTCTTCGGGCGTGATCTTCACGTCCAGCGCGGCGTAGTAGTCGTCCATCTGCGCCAGGGTGCGCGGGCCGGCGATGACGCTGGTGACGATCGGGTTGGCCAGCACCCAGGCCGTGGCGAAGTGGCCCGGCTGCACGCCGCGCGCGGCGCTGTGCTGCACCAGTTGCTGGGCGATCTGCAGCGATTCTTCGCGGAATTCGGTGGCCAGGATGCGGCGGTCGCCCCGCCCGGCGCGAGTATCGGCCGCAGGCGCCTGGCCCGGCAGGTACTTGCCGGTGAGCACGCCGCGGGCGATGGGGCTGTACGGCACCACGCCCAGCCCGTAATGCTGGCAGGCCGGCAGGATCTCGACTTCAGGGCCGCGATTGAGCATGTTGTAGTACGGCTGGCACACCACCGGCTGCGGCACGCCCAGCTTTTCGCACAGGCGCAGGGTTTCGGCGATACGCCAGCCGCGAAAGTTCGACAGCCCGAAGCTGCGCAGCTTGCCTGCGCGGATCAGGTCGCCCAGCGCGAACAGCGCTTCTTCGAGGTTTTCTTCGTGGTAGTCGCGGTGCAGGTACAGGATGTCCAGGAAATCGGTGCCCAGGCGCGACAGGCTCTGTTCGACGCCGCGGATCAGCCACTGGCGCGAGTAGTGCGACTGGTTCGGGCCCTTGCCCACCGGGTTGCCGATCTTGCTGGCCAGCACCCAGTCGTGGCGCTGCCCGGCCAGCACCTTGCCCACCACTTCTTCGGATCGGCCGTCGTTGTAGACGTCGGCCGTATCGATGAAATTCAGGCCGTGGTCGCGGGCGGACGCGACGATGCGGGCGGCGTCATCGTCGGGCGTCTGCTCGCCGAACATCATGGTGCCCAGGCACAGGGGCGAAACGCGAAGATTGCTGGTTCCCAGTCGGCGGTAGTTCATGGCAATGTGTCCTTGGTTGCTTGGCAAATGCGAACACGCCCGCCGGCTGCCCGGCGAGCGGATGGGTCATGTTGCCAGAAGAATGCTGACAGGCCGCGGAAAATCCCTGCGGGCCGCAGGGATTCCGGGGCAAGGCTCGTTCAGCTGGCCGGCGCGTCGACGGCGGCCAGGATCTTGCCGAACAGCGCATCGGCATGCGCCGAATTGAGCCAGCGCACGATCACGACCATCTTGCGTTCGGGTTCGACCCAGGTGAACGAGCTGCCCGCACCCACGCCGAAAAAGCTGGACGCCGGCACGCTGGGAAACACGCGCCCTTCGTGATTCAGCCAGATCAGGTAGCCGTAGTACGGCGCGATGGCGCACGGCGTGCGCATGGCGGCCAGCCATTCGCTGGACAGAATGCGCCGGCCATCGGCCGCGCAGCCGTCATTGAGCAGCATCTGGCCGATCAGCGCCTGGTCGCGCGCGCTGATGGACATACCGCCGCCCCAGTGCGAGCCGCCCGGCACCGACGGCATGCGCTGGCCGTCGATCTCGACCCAGGCGTTGTCGTAGCCCACCCACTGCCAGTTTTCGCTGGCGCCCAGGGGCCGCGTGACGGCTTCGCGAAAGACCTCGGGCAGCGGCTTGCGGAACAGGTGCAGCAGTGCGTACGACAGCTGGTTGATGCGCACGTCGTTGTATTCCCAGTACGTGCCGGGCGCCTGCAAGGGGCGCGCATCGCCCTTCTTGCCGTCGGGCGGCACGCCGAAGGTGACGGCGCGGTAGCGGTCGGCCTGGTCCGACACGCCGAAACGTTCGCCTTCCCATTCGCTGGTCTGCTGCAGCAGCTGGCGCCAGGTGATGCGGGCGTTCTGGCCGTCGTCAAAGCCGATGCCCGGCACGCGCTTGCCGACGGGCTCGTCCACGTCGGGCAAGAGGCCGCGGTCGTGGGCCACGCCGGCCAGGATGGCCAGGTACAGCTTGGCCACGCTGAAGGTCAGGTCGGCGCGTTCGGGTTCGCCCCATTCGGCCACGGTCTTGCCGTTCACCACCACCACCCCCGACACCGGGCCGCGATCGTGGATGGGGCCCAGCAGGCGGTTCCAGGGCGGCGGGTCGTTCTGGTGCACGCCGAAGACGCCGTTGACGCTGCGGTCCCAGGTGGATTCATGGTCGTTGGCGAATTGGATCGCCTGCTGCATAAGCGCGTTCATTGCATTTCCTGGTTATGACGCGGCCGGACGCTGTGCCATCCAGCCGCCGTTGAAAGCGAGGCCGGGCGCCATCAGGGCGCCTTGGCCAGAAATTCCATGGCGGCCTGCAAGCCGCCGGGCCGGTGCGGTACGCCCGCCGCGGCCAGGCCCATTTCGACGCCGGCCAGCGTGCCGCATAGCGCCAGGTCGTTGAAGTGGCCCAGGTGCCCGATGCGGAAGATGCGGTCGGACAACTGCCCCAGGCCCTGCCCCAGCGACATGTCGAAGCGGTCCAGCACGACCTTGCGGAAGGCATCCGCGCCGTGGCCGGCCGGCATCAGCACCGCCGTCAGCGCGGGGCTGTGGGCGGCCGGGTCCAGCGACAGCAGTTCCAGCCCCCAGGCCTGCACCGCCAGCCGCGTGGCCTGGGCATGGCGCTGGTGGCGCGCGAACACTTGCGGCAGGCCCTCGGCCTGCAACATGGCCAGCGCCTCGTGCAGGCCGTACAGCAGATTGGTGGACGGGGTGTACGGGAAATAGCCGCGTGCATTGGCGGCCAGCATCTCGCGCCAGTCCCAGTACGAACGCGGCAGCCGCGCCGAGTCGGCCGCCGCCAGCGCGCGCGGCCCGACGGCGTTGAAGGCCAGGCCGGGCGGCAGCATCAGGCCCTTTTGCGAGCCGGCCACGGTGACGTCCACGCCCCATTCGTCGTGGCGGTAGTCCACCGAGCCCAGCGATGAAATCGTGTCGACCATCAACAGGGCCGGATGCCCGGCGCGATCGATGGCGGCGCGCACGGCGGCGATGTCGCTGGTGACGCCGGTGGAGGTTTCGTTGTGCACCACGCAGACCGCCTTGATGGCGTGCTGGCTATCTGCCGCCAGCCGCGCGCCGATCGCCGCCGCGTCCACCGGCCGGCGCCAGTCGCCCGCCAGACCGTCGACGTCCAGCCCCAGGCGGCCGGCCAGCTTGCGCCACAGGCTGGCGAAGTGGCCGGTTTCGACCATCAGGACGCGATCGCCGGGCGACAGCGTGTTGACCAGCGCGGCTTCCCAGGCGCCCGTGCCGGACGACGGGAAGATGATCACCGGCGCCTCGGTCTGGAACACCGGCTTGAGCGCCGCCAGCACCGCCAGCCCCAACTGGCCGAACATCGGCCCGCGGTGATCGATGGTGGGCTGGTCGATGGCGCGCAGCACCCGGTCGGGCACGTTGGTGGGCCCGGGAATCTGCAGGAAATGCCGGCCGGAACGAGAGGTTTCAAGGGGGTGCATGCGTAGCCTTGGAGGGGATTTTTTTGTATACCAACGAAAGAGGCGCAGCGATTCAACGGCGCAATCGGGGCAAACCCGGCTACGTCATGCGCCACTCTATCCCATTGTTTTTACGCCTATAAGCTAGGGTATTCACCCATGATTAAAGCCTTGGCACACGGTTTATAGTCGGAAAAAACACGGGGAATTTTTGTATACCAATGCGCAGCAATCCCAGCCTGATGCCGGACACCGCGCCCGCAGCCCCGGCTGCCGGCGTCGTCCCTGACGGGTCGCCCGCCGACCTGCCGCGCCCGGCGCCTGGGGCCGGCCGCACCCTGCCCGCCACCGTGGCCGGACAACTGCGCGAACGCATCATCCAGGGTGAATTCGCCCCGGGCGCCCGCCTGAACGAACGCGCCCTGTGCGACCTGCTGGGCGTGTCCCGCACGCCGCTGCGCGAAGCCTTCCGGGTGCTGGCCGCCGAAGGCCTGGTGCGCATCGAACCGAACCGCGGCGCGCAGGTGGTGGCGCTGGGCGTGGCCGACATCCGCGAGGCCTTCGAGGTCATCGGCGGCCTGGAAGCCATGTCGTGCCGGCTGGCCTGCGAACGCGCCACCGAGGCCGAAATCGCCGAGATCCGCGCACTGACCTTCGAGATGATGGCCAGCCATGCGCGCCGCGACCTGCCCACGTATTTCCGCACCAACCGCGACATCCACGAACGCATCAGCCTGGCCGCCCACAACCACCTGCTCAAGCAGCTGTACGACGCGCAGAACGCGCGCATCCAGAACCTGCGCTTCGTGTCCAACGAAGACCAACGCAAGTGGGACCAGGCCATGCGCGAGCACATCGACATGGCCGACGCCCTGCAAGCGCGCGACGCCGACCGGCTGGCCGGCATCATGCGCGAACACCTGCAGCGCAAATGCGAGGCGGCCCTGAAAAGCGTGGCGCCCCTGCAAGTAAGCCCGTCTGATTCTTCATAAGCATTCCCCAGGCGCGAGGACAAAACCTATAAGAATCGGGGTGGCGCATCCCGGCCCAGAGACGTTAGATACGCAGTACCGCAGTGACTGATTCATGTGAACCGACGGCCCCAGGCGCCGCTTCGGTTCATGCAGCACCCGGCAGTATTCCGTTCCACCGTTCCGGTCCACAGGAGCCTCGCCATGGCCGACCGCCGCGTCAATTCCGTTCCGTTCCGCTTTCCGTCGCACCTGCCGCTGTTGCGCGGGCCGTTGCCGCGCCTGCGCTGGCGTGCACTGGCCAGCCTGCTGCTGGGCGCCGCCGCGCTCGCGGCGCTGCCCGCCCACGCCGGCAAGAAAGACGACACCCTGCGCATGGCCTACGACCAGGCGCCCGAAAGCGTCGATCCGTACTACAACAACGTGCGCATCGGCGTCATCATCGCCGCCAACGTCTGGGACACGCTGCTGTACCGCGACCCGGTCACCAACGAATACAAGGGGCAGCTGGCCAAGAGCTTTACCCAGGTCGATGACAAGACCCTGGAATTCGAGCTGCGCGAAGGCGTCAAATTCCACAACGGCGAAGAATTCGACGCCGATTCGGTCGTGTATACGCTGAACTATGTGGCCGACCCGAAGAACAAGGCCGTCACGCAGCAGAACGTGGCCTGGATCGACAAGGTCGAAAAGCTGGGCAAGTACAAGGTGCGCCTGACCACCAAGGAACCCTTCCCCGGCGCCAAGGAATACCTGTCCACCACCGCGGCCATCCACCCGGCCAAGTACTACCAGGAAGTCGGCCCCAAGGGCATGAACGCGAAACCCGTGGGCTCGGGCCCCTACAAGGTGGTGGACTACCAGCCCGGCAAGTCCATCACGCTGGAACGCAACACCGACTATTTCAAGGACTCGCCCAAGGCGCAGCCCAAGATCGGCAAGGTGGTCATCCGCTTCATTCCCGACCGCCAGACGCAGATGGCCGAAGTCATCTCGGGCGGCGAAGACCTGATCATGAGCGTGCCCAAAGACCAGGCCGAACAGCTGGGCGGCCTGCCGCCGCTGCAGATGGTCACCGGCAACACCATGCGCATCGTCTTCATGCAGATGAACATCCAGGAAGGCACGCCGGCCCCGCAACTGAAAGACGAACGGGTGCGCCGCGCCATCATCCACGCGATCGACCGGCAGGCCATGCTCAAGAACATCGTGGGCGAAGGCGGCGGGCTGATCAACGCCATCTGCACCCCGTCGCAAGCGGGCTGCACGCAGGACGTCACCCCCACCTACCCGTACGACCCCGCCCTGTCCAAGAAGCTGCTGGCCGAGGCCGGCTACCCCAATGGCTTTGACATCGACATCGTCGCCTACCGCGAACGCAACCAGACCGAAGCCATCATCAACTACCTGCAGGCCGTGGGCATCCGCGCCAAGCTCAACTTCCTGCAATACGCCGCCATGCGCGACATGATCCGCGCCAACAAGGCGGCGCTGACCCACCAGACCTGGGCGTCCAACCTGGTCAACGACGTGTCGGCGTCCACCCCGGTGTACTTCGCCTTCGGCAACGACGACGTCACCCGCGATGCGCAGGTGCGCGAGCTGCTCGACAAGGGCGACCACACCATCGACAGCGCCACGCGCAACGGCCTGTACAAGCAGGCGCTGGACCTGATCGCGCAAAAGGCCTACGCCGTGCCGCTCTGGACGCTGCCGGCCTATTACGTGGCCACCAAGGACCTGAACTTCAAGCCCTATTCGGACGAGTTGATCCGGTTCTGGGACATGAGCTGGAAGTAATCGGCTGACGCAGGCGGAGATTCACGCATGCTTTATTTCACGATCAGGCGGCTGGGGCTGGCGGTGCTGGTGGCCCTGACGGTGTCGGTGCTGGCCTTCCTGCTGCTGCACCTGTCGGGCGACCCGGCGCTGGCGCTGGCCGGCGAAGGCGCGCGCCAGGCCGACATCGACATGATCCGCAAGACCTACGGGCTGGACCGGCCGCTGGTGGTGCAGTATGCCGACTGGCTGTGGCACATCCTGCAAGGCGACTTCGGCACGTCGGTGTATTTCAAGACCGACGCCGGGCCGCTGATCCTGTCCAAGCTCAAGACCACGCTGCTGCTGGGCCTGGGCGCGCTGGCCTTCGCCCTGGCCATTTCCATTCCGCTGGGGGTGTTGGCCGCGCTGTACAAGGGCAGCTGGATCGACCGCCTGTGCCTGGCCGTGGCGGTGCTGGGGCAGGCCCTGCCCAATTTCTTCTTCGCGCTGATCCTGATCATGCTGTTCTCGATTTCGCTGCGGCTGCTGCCGGTATCGGGCAGCGGCAGCTGGCAGCATTTCGTGATGCCGGCCATCGCCCTGGGCTATTACGTGGCGCCGGCCTTCATGCGGCTGATCCGGGCCGGCATGGTCGAAGTGCTGGGGGCCGACTACATCCGCACCGCGCGGGCCAAGGGCCTGCCGGCCCGCAAGATCATCTTCAAGCATGCGCTGCGCAACGCCATCGTGCCGGTGGTGGCGCTGGCGGCCGTGCAGCTGGGCTACCTGCTGGGCGGGTCGGTGGTCATCGAGACCATCTACGCGCTGGACGGCCTGGGCTACCTGGCCTACCAGAGCATCACCTACAAGGACTACCCCGTCATGCAGCTGATCGTGCTGCTGCTGTCGGTGCTGTACGTGCTGCTGACGCTGGCTGCCGATATCGCCAACGCGTGGCTCGATCCACGCATCCGGGTGTCCTGACATGACCACCGCTACCCTCGCCCCCCAATCGCCCGAGCTGACCGCATCGGCCCTGCGCTGGCGCCGCCTGCGCCGCAACAAGGCCCTGTTGGCCGGCGGCGGCATCCTGCTGCTCATCACCCTGATCGCGCTGTTCGCACCCTGGATCTCGCCGCACGACCCCTACTACCAGGACCTGGCCTACCGCACCGCGCCGCCGGTCTGGTACGCCAAGGGTACCTGGCTGCATCCGCTGGGCACCGACCAGCTGGGCCGCGATTACCTGTCGCGCCTGTTCTACGGGGCCCGCATCTCGCTATTGATCGGCCTGTCGGTGGCGCTGATCTCCGGCCTGATCGGCACGGCCATGGGCATGGCGGCCGGCTACTTCGGCGGCAAGGTCGACATGGCCGTGTCGTTCCTGGTGACCACCCGCCTGTCCATGCCCGTGATCCTGGTGGCGCTGGCCACCGTGGCCATCGTCGGCGGCTCGCTCTGGGTGGTGATCCTGGTGCTGGGCCTGCTCAAGTGGGACCGCTACGCCGTGGTCATGCGCAGCGCCACGCAACAGGTGCGGGCGCTGGAATACGTGTCGGCGGCGCAGGCGGCCGGGGCGTCCACCTGGCGCATCGTCTGGGGCGAAGTGCTGCCCAACGTGGTGCCGCACCTGATCGTCATCGCCACGCTCGAAGCCGCCAGCGCCATCCTGCTGGAAGCCTCGCTGTCGTTCCTGGGCCTGGGCGTGCAGCCGCCGCTGCCCTCGTGGGGGCTGATGATTTCCGAGGCCAAGGCCTATATGTTCTTTTCGTTCTGGCTGATCGCCATTCCCGGGTCGGCCCTGGCGCTGCTGATCTTCGCGATCAACCTGGCGGGCGACGGCCTGCATCAACTGCTGACCCCCGAAGAGAGAGCCTGACATGAGCGCCACGGACATCGTGCTGGACGTACAAGGCCTTACCGTGGACATCGCCACCCCGCGCGGCACGCTGCACGCGGTGCGCGACGTGTCGTTCCAGGTGGCGCGCGGCGAAACGCTGTGCCTGGTGGGCGAATCGGGCTGTGGCAAGTCCATGACCTCGCTGGCCATCATGGGCCTGTTGCCCAAGGCGGCCCGCCGCAGCACCCGCCGGCTGGCGGTGCTGGACGAAGACCTGTCCGGCGCCCGGCCGCGCCGCGTCAATGCGCTGCGCGGCAACAAGATGGCCATGGTGTTCCAGGAACCCATGACCGCGCTGAACCCCGCCTACCCCATCGGCGACCAACTGACCGAACACTACATCCACCACCGCCGGGCCAGCGGCCCGCAGGCGCGCGACCGCGCGGTCGAGCTGCTGGAAAAGGTCGGCATCGCGTCGGCCGCGCAGCGCCTGGGCCAGTACCCGCATCAATTGTCCGGCGGCTTGCGCCAGCGCGTCATGATCGCCATGGCGCTGATGTGCGGGCCCGAACTGCTGATCGCCGACGAACCCAGCACCGCGCTGGACGTCACCATCCAGGCGCAGATCCTGCGCTTGCTGGCCGACCTGCAGGCCGAGCTGGGCATCGCCATGGTGCTTATCACGCACGACCTGGGCGTAGTCGCCCGCATCGCCCGGCAGGTGGCCGTGATGTACGCCGGCCAGATCGTCGAAGAAGGCCCGGTGGCCGGCCTGTTCGCCGCGCCGCGGCATCCCTATACGCAGGGCCTCCTGGGCTGTATACCCGTGCCCGGGCGCACCGCGCCGGGCCAGCCGCTGGGCACCATTCCCGGCGTGGTGCCGTCGCTGGTGGGCGAATTGCGCGGCTGCGCCTTCATCGACCGCTGCCCCCACGCCCAGCCGCAATGCCGCGACACGGTGCCGGTGCATGGGCATGCGCCCGGGCCGCAATGGCGCTGCATCCGCACGGAGGGGGGCACGGCATGAACGGCGCCCTTGATCCGCACGAACAAAGCCTGGGTACGAATGCGCCCATGATCCGCACGCACAGAGGCTTGGCATGAACACGCCCTTGAATCGATCCGCCACGGAAGATCACGCCGCCTCGCCCGCCGGCGTGCTCGACCCGGCCGCCCCCGCGCCGGCAGACGCCGTGCCGCTCTTGCAAGCCCGGGCCGTCAGCCGGCAATTTTCGATCCGCACCGGCATGTTCCGCCCGCGCACCACCTTGCAGGCCGTCAATGGCGTAGACCTGGACGTACCGCGCGGCTCGGTGCTGGGCATCGTGGGCGAATCGGGCTGCGGCAAGTCCACCCTGGCGCGCGTGCTGCTGGGGTTGATTCCGCCCACCCAGGGCGCCATTCACCTGGGCGGCCAGGACATCCGCCAACTGAGCCGACGCGCGCTGGCCCGGCGGGTGCAGCCCATCTTCCAGGACCCGTATTCGTCCTTGAACCCGCGCCGCTCGATTGCGTCCATCGTGTCGCTGCCGCTGGAAGTGCACGGCATTCCCAACCCCGGCATGCGCCGCGCCATCGAGATGCTCGAACGCGTGGGCCTGCCGGCGCGGCTGGCCCACAACACGCCCGGGCAGCTGTCCGGCGGGCAGCGCCAGCGCGTGGCGATTGCCCGCGCCCTGGTCATGCACCCCGAACTGGTCATCTGCGACGAGCCGACATCCGCGCTGGACGTGTCCGTGCAGGCGCAGATCATGAACCTGCTGATGGACCTGCGGCGGGAATTCAACCTGACCTATGTCTTCATCAGCCACAACCTGGCGGTGGTGGAACACATTGCCACCCATGTCGCGGTGATGTACCTGGGCCGGGTGGTCGAATCCGCGCCGACCGAACGCCTGTTCCACGACCCGCGCCATCCCTACACGCAGGCATTGCTGGCGTCGGTGCTGACGCCCGAGCCCGGGTTGGGCATTCCCGATACCGGGCTGGGGCTGTCGTTTCCTGATCCGCTGCATCCGCCTTCCGGCTGCCCGTTCCATCCGCGCTGCCGCCATGCGATGCCGCAATGCCGCCAGGACCGGCCGGCGCTGACGCCGCGCGACGGAGCGGTGGTGGCGTGCCATCTTTATCCGGTGGATGAAGTGCGCGCTGCGAACCATGGCGGGGTCGCGGTGGCGTAGTCCGCCCTGCATCGCGGGTTGCGGATTGCAGCGACTGCGCGGGTGGGGCTGATGGCTGGAATTGCGCCGATCGCGTCAGCCCCCGCTGCGTTCGCGCTGGAAATCAATGAACTGCCGTACCTTGGCGCTGACGTGGCGCGTGTCCGGGTACACCGCGTATACCGGCTGCGGCGGCAGGGTGTACGACGGCAGCACCCGCTGCAATTCACCGCGCGCCAGCGGTTCTTGCAGCAGCCAGTCCGGCAGCGCCGCCACGCCGCAGCCCGCCAGGGCAAACGCCAGCAGCGCGGACGCCGTATCCGCCTGCGCCACCGGCTCGACGCGCAGGTCGTGTTCGCGTCCTTTGCCGTCGGTCAACCGCCAATGATCGCTGCGCCCCGGGCGGTTGGCCAGCCACGGCAGCGCGGCCAGCGCCGGGGCCGTGCGCGGCATGCCATGGCGGGCCAGCAGGTCCGGCGCGGCCACCAGCCACAGCTTGAATGCCCCGATGCGCGTGGCGCGGTGGTTCGAGTCTTCCTGCGCCCCCACGCGGATGGCCAGGTCCAGCCGTTCGGATATCAGGTCGGCGTGCGCCGACCCCGCCTGATAGTGGATGCGCAAGCCCGGGTGCTGCCGCGCGAACGCCGCCAGCGCGGGTGCCACGACGCGGTTGCCGTAGTCGACACTGGCCGTCACGCGCAGGCTGCCTGACAGGTCGCCCTGCCCGGCGCGCGCCTGGTCGACGGCGGCATCGGCCTGGCGCAGCAGCCTGGCGCAATCGGCGTAGAACCCTTCCCCCGCTTCGGTCAAGGCCAGCCGCCGGGTGCTGCGCACCAGCAAGGCCACCCCCAATTCGTGTTCCAGCTGTTTGATATTGAAGCTGACGACGGCCTTGGTCGTGCCCAGCGCCAGGGCTGCGGCCGTGAACGAGCCGGCGTCGACCACCGCGACGAGCATTGCCAGTCGGTTCAGGTTGATCATGGGCGCCCCGTCAATTGTCAAATAAATACGAACAGTATATCTATGGAACGGGGCTTCTTATCGAACAATCGGCTTTCTAGAATGGCGCTCCGTGATCCTGCCGCCGGGTCGCCTTGCCCCTCACCGCGCGTCAGGCGACGCGGCCCCCACGGACACCGGCCATCCCGCCCGCGCGGGCGGCCCCACAGCCCCTTCCCCATTGCGGCGCACGCCCTGGCAGCAGGCGCCCCGCCGGAGCCCCCATTGATGCCTGATTTTTCCGACCGTTGCCGCGATGCGGCGCATGCCGCCCACGCCCTGATCGAACAATGGATCGGTCAGACGGCCCTGCCGTCCGATACCTTGCCGCGCCTGCTGGCGTATTTTTCCGACGACTTCAGCATGGTCACGACCGACGGGCAGCGCCTGCCCGACGGCGCCCTGCCCGGCCTGTTCGCGCGCCTGGCCGGCAGCCGGCCCGGGCTTTCCATCCGCATAGACGAGTTCGCGGTGCTGCACGCCAGCGCAGGTTCCGCGGTGTTGACCTATCGCGAGTCGCACGCCTGGCACGGCGGCGCGACGGTGCGACGGGCCACCGCGGCCTTCATCGCTGATGCGGACGGCCACCCCCGATGGCGGCACCTGCACGAAACCTGGGTGGCGACCGCCCCAATAACGCACGGGAATAAGCAAGCGGGGAATTAATCGTTGGTGCTGGCGGACCGGACCGGTAGAGTCCGACGCCGCATATCACTCCACGAGCTGCCCGTTCCATGCCTACCCGCCGCATCCCGCCCCGCCTCATTCTTTCCCGCCTCATTCCGTCCGGCCTCGCCCCTTCCCGCGCCGCCCCTGCCCGCCCCACGACTTCCGACCGGACCCGCTTCCCCGCCCGCCGCGCCGTCGTGCTGGCCCTGGCTGCCGCCCTGGCCGGCGCCGGCCTGGGCACCGCCCACGCCCAGCAGCGCGTCATCCGCATCGTGGTGCCGTACGGCACCGGCGCCGTGCAGGACACCATTGCCCGCGCCATCAGCGACGAGCTGGGCCAGGCGCTGAACGCGTCGATCGTGGTGGAAAACCGCGCGGGCGCCGGCGGCACCGTGGGCACCGCCCAGGTGGCGCGCGCCGCGCCCGACGGCAATACGCTGGTGCTGGCCGCGGCCAGCCACCATATCGCGGGCTACCTGTACAAGAACCTGAACTACGATCCCTACAAGGACTTCACCGGCGTGGCCTACCTGGGCAACACCGGCTACATCATCCTGGCATCCGCCGCACTGAAGGCCGCCAACACCGCCGAGTTCATCCAGGCAGTCAAGGCCAAGCCCGGCGCCTATGACTACGCGTCGGCCGGCAACGGCAGCGCCTCGCACCTGGGCATGGCGTCGTTCCTGACCGCCGCGGGCGCGCAGATGCAGCACATTCCCATGAAGTCGACCGGCGATGCCGTGACCGAATTGCTGGCCGGCCGGGTGGCCGCCGTGACGGCCGCGACGATCGGCGTGACCGGCTACCGCAACGACCCGCGCGTGGTGTTCCTGGCCTACACGGGCAAGCAGCGTTCGCGCTTTGCGCCGGACCTGCCGACCGTGGCCGAAAGCGGCCTGCCCGGCTATGCCTTCGATTCGTGGCTGGGCCTGCTGGCGCCGGCCGGCATTGCGCCCGCCGAACGCGACAAGATCAACGCCGCGGTGAACAAGGTGCTGGCCGACCCGAAGGTGCAGACGCGCCTGGCGTCGCTGGGCGTCGAAGCCGACGCCAGGTCGCCCGCGCAATTCCAGGACCTGCTCAAGGCGGACTGGGACGCGGCGGGCAAGCTGGTCAGCGCATCGGGCGCCCGGGTCGAATAGACGACGGGTCGTCCGGGGGAACGGCGCCCGGGCGGCGCCGTGGCGCCGGCCGCTTCAGCGCTGCCGCACGCCTTCCAGGAACATATTGGTGATGAAGTCGGCCAGCGCTTCGCGTTGCTGCTCGTCCGGCATCTGCCGGGTGAAGCGTTCGATCACGCCCATGAAGGCATGGGCCAGCCATTCGGGTGCGATGTCCTGGCGGAACAGGCCGGCGCGCTGCTCGATGCGGACGTTTTCGGCGATCATCACCACCAGTTCGTCCTTCAAGGCCTCGGCCGCCTCGACCTGGAAAAAGCCGATGCGCGTCAGGTTGGGATCTTCCTGCAGGATAGCCAGCCAGTTGCTGACGCCGCGCCGCACGCGCACGTCCTGCGGCAGGCCTTGCAGGTCGTCGTCCAGCCGCGCGTGGCAGACCTCTTGCCGCAATCGCTGCGCAAACATGCCCACGAGCTCGTCGTAGGCCGCCTGCTTGCTGGCAAAGTACTGGTAGAACACCGGTTGCGTCACGCCCGCCCGGGCGACGATGTCGCTGATGCGGGTATGCTGGAAACCGCGTTCCGCGAACTCCGCCGCCGCGACTTCCAGGAGATGCAGGCGCGTGCGTTCACCTTTGGTCAAACGCTTGTCTTGCGGTGTTGAGGGGGGTGGTGCCGTCGTCATCGCGTGAAATTACTATCCTTCCAAAATTTTTGCCATACATTCCTACATACATAGAAGCGGGTAATGTTGCGATTGTTGCGATCTCTCTTTATATGTTGCGGCGCAGCGCTGATCCTGGCGCTTTCGGGCTGCATTCCCTACCCCACCCACAAGACCCTGCAACCTGCCGCGAACATCACCGTCCTGGATGCCGCCGCGCAGCCCGTTGGCGATGCGCGGGTGGTGTTGATATCCGGCGCCTACCCCTACGGTCACGACCGTTTTCGCGAGGAAGCGCGCACGTCCGCGGACGGTCGCGCCCATTTCGACGCGCACCACGAATGGCGCGTCGAGGTCCTGGCGATCCACGGCTCGGAAGTCTTTTTCTGGAACTGGTGCGTCGAAAAACCCGGGTACGAAACCTACGAGACCCACGACCGCAACGCTGACACGTTTGACGACAATGCCGTCATTCATCTCAAGGCCGGAGAGTCGCGTTCTTGCAACAACCCGGGCGGATCGCCATTCATGCGCAAGCCGCCGGCACCCGGTCAGCCCGGCGCCCGGCCGGCCGCGCCGACCGACGCCCGACCCGCGCCCGCCCCCGAGCCGGATCGCACAACGAACGGCACCGCTCCTGCCGTAAGGCCCTGAAATCACTTGAAATCTCCGTAGTTCTTGACACAACTATTGCGCGCCGGCGGCGTTACAGTACGGGTATCGCCAGCTGCGGCAACAGGCACGGCCTGGCGGATCAGGAGCAAGATCATGAAGCGGTTCACAGGTCGGATGGTCGGCGTTGCGCTGGCATTGGCCGTCGCAAGTTCTCCCGCCCTCGCCGGCGGTTACCGGGGTGGCCACGGCGGCTATCACGGCGGTTACCACGGCGGCGGGCATCACCACTCCCATGGCGGCGGCAGCAGCGGCTGGTGGGTCGGCGGCGCCCTCGCGCTGGCCGCCACCGGCTTGATCCTGGCCGCCAATTCCGGCCCCACCTACGTGCAGACGGCGACCTACGCGCCGGGCGTGGCCTATTACAGCCCGCCGGTGTACACGGCGCCCGTCTATGACGCCCCGCCGGTCTATTCGGCGCCCCCCGTCTACGCCGCGCCCGAGCCGCAATACGCGCCCGTGCAGTACGCCGCCGCGGCACCGGTGGACAAGGCCCAGGCCAGCGCGTCCAACGAATGCCATCGCTGGGCCATGAACCAGAGCGGTTACGACCCCGCCACGATCTCGCAATGGACCACACAGGTCATGGTGGACACCTACAACCGGGCGCTGGATTCCTGCATGAACAGCCGGGGCTATCGGGCCAACTGAAGCTTCCGTCACGCCCCCTTGCGCCGGGCCGGCCGATCCGTCGGTCCGGCGCCGTCGTCTGGCTGACCGCCGCCACAGGGCGGTGCATCAGGCGACCGTCAGCCGCGCCGGCCGCCCCAGCCGCGCCAGGCAAAGAAAATTGCCGCCAACAAGGCCAGCGCTGCCGGCAGCACCCAGACGAAACCTGAATCCGTGTACACCACGCCATCGTCCGGATCGTAGTAGCGGCCCAGCTCGTTGAAGTCCCATTTCAGGTACATGGCGTACCAGAGCCAGAAGAAAAACGCCGAAAACACCGCCGACAGGCCCGCGCCGACCCGCGCCAGCAAGCGCCCGCGCGCCATGCCGGTCACCAGGCGCCAGGCCGACACCACGCCGGCCGCCACGGCCACCAGGATCAGCCAGTCGCCGACGTTAAATCCCATCGCCCGTCTCCGCTGACGAACGGGCCTGGTCGGGTGGCGATGTCGGGTCGTGGCTGGCGGCCGACGACGGCGGCAGGCCATTGGCCTGCGCCTCCATCTGCGCCAGGCAGGCCTGGGCCTGGGCCCACTGATGTTCGCTGAAGACGCGCACGCCGGCATCGGCCAACAACTGCGCGGTGACGCCCACCCCCGGCTGCTTCACGCCCGAAAAATGGCCATCGTAGACATAGCCGCTGCCGCAGGACGGGCTGCCTTCCTTGAGCACGGCCACGCGGATACCGTGCTTGCGGGCCGCCGCCAGCGCTTCGCGGGCGCCGGTCACGAACGGCAGGGTCGCGTCGTCGCCAGACACCGCCACCACCCGGGCGCGGCCGGCCAGTACGGCGGCCGCCGTGGCGCCGGGTTCGATTTCGGCGGGGGGACGCGGAATCGGCATGCCGCCCGCGACTTCCGGACAGACGGGCACCACCCGGCCGCCCGCCAGCCAACCCGCCAACACGGCATGGTCGTTGGGCACGGCGCGCCCGTCGTACCGCACGGGCTTGCCCAGGAGACAGGCGCTGACAAGAACGTATTGCATGAAAAATCCGGCAAGCGATGCGCCAGCGGCCGCGACGACCCGCGGCCCGTGGCGCATCAAGGGGCTGACGCCCGTGAATGCCCGATTAGAACACCGGCCGGCGCGACACGGCGCGGTGCGGGGGCACGCCAGGCGGACGCGTCAGGCCGCGTCCAGCCACTGGCGCAACACCGGGTCGCGCACCTGCAGTACGTCGAACAGGCCCAGCGCACGCAACGCGGGCAAGGCGTCGCGCATGTCCCGCTGTGCGTCGTCGCGTGCCTGCGGCGTGGCGGCGGGGTCGGTCCAGACCCGCGCGTTGGCCAGGAAGGCGCCCACCGTGCCTTTGCGCACGGCCACACCCTGGAAACTGCCGACGTTCTGGTCGTCGGGCAAGACGTCCTGTGCTTTCATGGTTTTCTCCTGTTGAGGGGCACAGGCATCACGATAGTCGGGCAGCGGCGGCAAATCTGCGGTAATTTGGTCAATCGATACCGCATTTATGCCATATGACCGACCCCGCCTCGCCCCCCTTGATCGCCCCCGATCTGGCCGGCTCGCCCCGCGGCCCCCGCCTGCTGGCGGTGCGGCGACACGAAACGACGCTGCGGCACACCGCCCTGCATCATCACGCGCGCGGCCAATTGTTCGGCGCGTTTCGCGGCTTGTTGACGGTGGTTGCCGGCGACCGCCAATGGGTGGCGCCCCCGGCGCATGCCCTCTGGATTCCGCCCGATTGCCCGCACGGATTGCGCTCGCATGGCTCGTATGCGGGTTACAGCGCCTACCTCAGCCCCGCCGCCTGCGCCGGCCTGCCGGAGCACCCGTGCGCCTTGCAGGCATCGGCGTTGCTGCTGGCCGCGGTGGAACGCGCGGCCACCTGGAGCGACATGGCCGAGGCCCCGGACGCCGCCCGCACCCGCATCGTGGAACTCATCCGCGATGAAATCCGCACCCTGCCGCGCGCCGGCGACGGGTTGACGCTGCCGCGCGACCCTCGCCTGCAGCGACTGGCGCTGGCCTGGTCGGATACCCCCGACGACACCCGCCCGCTGGCCGCCTGGGCCGTGGAAGTCGGCATGGCGCCGCGCACGCTGGCGCGGCGTTTCCTGGAAGAAACCGGCCTGACCCTGGGCGCCTGGCGCCAGCAGGCGCGGCTGATGCGCGCCCAGGAAATGCTGGCCGCCGGCCACAGCGTGACGGCCGCCGCGCTGGAATCCGGCTACGACAACGTGAGCGCGTTCATCGCGATGTTCAAGCGTGAATATGGGGTGACGCCGGGGCGCTACGGCGGCGACTGAATCAGACCCACCGTCGCGGCAGGAATGACCGAGGCCTGGCGCATGCGCCAGGCCTCGTTGCCTGTCACGGCACCCCGATCACTCGGCGTCGGCCGCCTTGCGCGGGCGACGGGCGCGCGGCGCCGTCTTGCGGGCGGGCTTGGCCGCGGGTTCGGCGGCCGGTTCCGAGGCCGAGGCATCCGCTGGCTTTGACGCCCCCGCGGACGTGCGACGGCCGGACTTCGCGGCGCGCGCCGGCTTGCGGCCGGTTTCCGGGGCAGACGCTGCCGCGGCGGGATCGGCGCTGGCCGGGGCCGACACCGGCTCGGCGGCTTGACGGGACTGCGCCGATTCCGCAGCGGCAGCGTCCGCGGCAGGCGCCCCCCTGGCCGGGGCCTGCGTCGACGCCACGGTCGACCCGGTTGATTCCGCAGCAGCCGCTGTCGCGTGGCGGGCGCTCTTGGCCGCCGTACGTCCGCCACGCGAACCGCGCCGGCCCTTGTTGTCGGCAGGCGGCGCGGCATCGGACGACGGCGGCGCAGAAGGCGCCTCGAACGGCGATTCGCTGCCGGCCGGCCCCGAGAACGCGCCCGCAGGCATCGATTGCCCCGCGTCGGCCTCAAATGCCTGCGACGGCGCGGCGGTCGGCTCTACGCCCCACAGCGGCAATGCCACGGGCTCATCCCCCTCGCGGCCCGAGTCATGACGCCCCGAGGCGCGGCCCGTGCCCCCGCGGCCGCCCCGGCCACCCGAGGCCTCCGGCTGCTTGCGGCCGCCGCGTGCATGGCGGGCCGGCCTGGCGTCGGCCTCGTCAGCCGTGGCGGCCTCTGGCGAGGCGTCAGCGCCCGCTGCCGTCGACGCCAAGGCGCGCACGGCGGACTTGCCGCCCGCCCGCGCCTGCCCGCCGCCCGCGGTGTCGCGGTACACGTAGGTGCCCGATTTTTCTTCGCGGCCCACTTCCAGGAAACCGCGCGACTGGGCCTCGTCCAGCAGGTTGCCGAACGCCCGAAAGCCGTAGTAGGACTCGTTGAAATCCGGGCGGCGCCGCTTGAGCGCGTCTTTCAGGGCGGAGGCCCAGATCTTGCCGCTGTCGCCGCGTTCGGCCATCAGGGCCTCGAAGGTCTCGACCACCATGTCCACCGCCTGGGTCTTGCGGGCCTCGATCTCTTCCTTGCGGCGGCGTTCTTCGTCCGGCGAACGGCGCTGGGCGGGGCTGGCCGCGCCGCGGTTGTCGCGGCGGGCGTCGGCGGCGCGCTGGCCTTCGCGGGCCAGGTCGTCATAGAAAATGAATTCGTCGCAATTGGCGATCAACAGGTCCGAGGTGGATTGCTTGACGCCCACTCCGATCACCTTCTTGTTGTTCTCGCGCAGCTTGGACACCAGGGGCGAGAAATCGGAATCGCCGCTGATGATGACGAAGGTGTTGACGTGCGACTTGGTGTAGCAGAAGTCCAGCGCGTCGACGACCAGCCGGATGTCGGCCGAATTCTTGCCTGATTGGCGCACGTGGGGAATTTCGATGAGTTCGAAATTGGCCTCGTGCATGGGCGCCTTGAATTCCTTGTAGCGTTCCCAGTCGCAATAGGCCTTCTTGACCACGATGCTGCCCTTGAGCAGCAGGCGCTCGAGCACCGGGCGGATGTCGAACTTCTGGTATTTCGTGTCGCGCACGCCAAGCGCCACGTTCTCGAAGTCGCAAAAAAGCGCCATGCTGACGTTTTCGTTGGCATTCATATTCTTCTCCGTTGCTGCGGCGGCCGGGATGCTGCCAATGACCGCGCAGCACCCACGGCCTTCTGCCGCGATATGTCGCCCATGATATACATATCCGCTCGCCCCACCCCGGCCCCGAACGACCCGCCCCCATGCCCGACGCCGCCGCCCTGCCCACGCTTGCCACCGACCGCCTGATCCTGCCGCCGCTGTGCCTGGACGACGCCCCGGCCATCCAGCGCATCTTTCCGCAATGGGAAGTGGTGCGCTACCTGGCGGACCAGGTGCCCTGGCCCTACCCGCCGGACGGCGCACGCACCTATGTCGAACGGGTGGCGCTGCCGGCGATGCGGCGCGGCGTGCAGTGGCACTGGTCGCTGCGCACGCGCGCCGAACCCGACCGCCTGATCGGCCTCATCAGCCTGATGCAGGACGACCCCGGCAACCACCGCGGCTTCTGGCTGGACCCGGACTTTCGCGGCCACGGTTACATGACCGAGGCCAGCGAGGCCGTCACCGGCTATTGGTTCGAGGTGCTGGACCAACCGGTGCTGCGGGCGCCCAAGGCCGTCGCCAACGACGGCTCGCGCAACCTGTCGCGGCGCACCGGCATGCGCCTGGTGGCCACGGAAGAACGCGGTTTTGTCTCGGGCCGCATGCAGGCCGAAGTCTGGGAGATCACCCGCGAGGAATGGCGGGCGCGGCGGCAACAGGCTGCCCGCCCGGCCGGGGCCGCGGATTGACGGCGGGCGATCCCGCTTCGGTTCGCCCCGTAATCCGCCCCTGTTTTTTCTGCCGGGACGCGCCCCGGCGCGCCCCCTGAAAAGCGGTTTAAGCCGGCGCTTACCGCCCCTTTCGCCCCGTTTTCTTCCCGATTGGCCGACCCGGTCCGTGGCTAGAATTTGCCACCATCCGGCATTCCGTGAACGGAGTGCCCCAGCTATCGGGCAAGATCCATGAATCCGTCTACCGTCATCGGCGCCGTCGTCGGCCTGCTTACCCTGGTTATCGTCGTGGCGCTGGCCGCCACCGACCCGGGCCTGTATTTCAACCTGCCGGGCCTGGCCATCGTGCTGGGCGGCACCTGCGCCGCGCTGTTCATCGCCTACCCGCTGTCCGAAGTGATGCGGGTGTTCAAGCTGGTGGTGACGGTGTTCCGCAACGACCAGCATGACCAGCAGCGCGACATCGAAGAACTGGTGACGATGGCGCAGCTGTGGATGAACACGGACGTGCACAAGGTCGAGCAGGAGCTGAAAAAGGTCACCAACCCGTTCCTGCGCACCGGCGTGCAGCTCATCATCGACAACACCCCGGAAGAGCAGATCATCGAGCTGTTGCAGTGGCGCGTGTCGCGGCTGCGGGCCCGTGAAATGGCCGAGGCGCAGATGTTCCGCGTGATGGCCACGTTCGCGCCCGCCTTTGGCATGCTGGGCACGCTGATCGGCCTGATCAACCTGATGGCGGTGCTGGGCGACGGCAGCATGACGATGATCGGCCAGCAGCTGGCCATCGGCCTGATGACGACCTTCTACGGCATCTTGCTGGCCAACCTGGTCTGCAAGCCGATCGCCGTGAAGCTGGAACGCCGTACCGCGCGCCGCGTGGAATCCATGAACATGGTGCTGCAGGGCATCGCCATGATGTGCGAGAAGCGCGGCCCGGCCGTGGTGCGCGAAACGCTGAATTCGTTCGTGATGCACGTCGAAGACGAAATCTACGACGGCGGCGCTTCGGCCCCGCGCGCCAAGGCCGAAGGCCAGGTGGCCCCGGCCGCCGCCAAGCCCGTGTCCATTACCCGCCCCGCCGCCGCGCGCCAATGAGCCTGATTTCTCCTTCCCTGGCGCAGCGGATCGAGCAGGCCCGCCAGGCCCAGATGCGTGCGCAGAAGGCGGCGGCCAACAGCGGCTGGCGCCCCAGCAAAAGCGACCGCAAGGACCGCTACGCCCGCTGGCACGTCGAGGAAACGGTCGAGCAGGACGCCGAGAACTGGCTGCTGAGCTACCTGGACCTGATCACGCTGCTGCTGGCCATGCTGGTGGTGCTGCTGGCGGTGTCGCGGCTGCACGGCGGCTTCTACGAGGCCGGCGACAAACAGGTGGACCTGGTCGGCACGCTGGCGACCAAGGGCCTGCCGACCTATGACGGCGAGTATTCCGAATTCGATGCGGTCGCCATTCCGGCCAGTTGGGCGGAACCGCCCGCGCCGGTTGCCGCGGCCGCCGCGGAAAGCTCCGAACCGCCGGCCGACGGCGTGGTGGTGGCCGATGCCGCCAAGCCGTTGAAGGCGCCGTCCAAGGAATCGCTGGGCCTGGGCGACCTGGGCAAGTCGGTCGACGTCATCATCAACGAGCAATCGGTGAGCTTTCGGATCAGCAACGAACTGCTGTTCCCGTCGGGCCAGGCCACGCTCAGCCCGGCCGGGCTGGACGTGATCAAGCGCCTGGCCGTGATTTTGAACAAGAACGCCTACCAGGTGTCGGTGGAAGGCCACAGCGACCCCGTTCCGATCCAGACGCGCCAGTTCGCCTCGAACTGGGAACTGTCCAGCAGCCGCGCCACCAGCGTGCTGCGCGAACTGGTGCGCGACGGCGTGGCCGGCAGCCGCCTGCGCGCGGTGGGCTATGCCGAAACGCGTCCGATCGAGTCGAACGACACCCCCGCGGGCCGGGCGGCCAATCGGCGGGTGGAACTGATCATGGACATCACGGCAGCGCAACAGCCGGCCCAGCCCAAGGCGGCAGACGCAAAAACGGCACAACCCTCGGCGGCCCGGACCCGCGCGTCCCAGGCCGGCGTTGCCCCGGCGGCCACGGGCCAGGCGCAAGCCCCTGCTGCGGCCCCGCCCGGCAATTCCTGACCTCACGTCAGCACAACCGGCTTCGGCCGGTTTTATTTTTGCCGCCCATGTAAAGCAACCTTGACACACCGACATCCCACCCCCAGAATGTCAAGCACGCTTTACACAACCGGAGATTGCCCTCATGAATCAGAAGCTGGCCCTGCGCCGCTATCTCAAGGAATTCGGCGTCGCGATGGCGCTCTACGCGGCGTTGGTAGCCGCCTCGGCGTATGCCGGCGCACGGCTCGAATCCGGCGCCTTGCGCACCGCGCTGCTAGCCAGCCCCGTGCTGGGCATCTTGCTGATCATCCGTTCCGTGGTGCGGCAGATCCGCCAATCCGACGAGTTCATGCGCAAGACCACCGTCGAACACCTGGCCGTTGCTGCCGCGATCACCGCCGGCGCCACATTCACCTACGGCTTCCTGGAGCTGGCCGGCTTTCCCAAGCTGAGCATGTTTTTTGTCTGGCCCCTGATGGCCATCGCCTGGGTCGGCGCCAGCACCATCACCTACCTGCGCAACCGATGAAAAACATCATCCGCGACCTGCGCGCCGAACGCGGCTGGAGCCAGGCAACGCTGGCTGAACAGCTGGACGTGTCGCGCCAGACCGTCAACGCCATCGAAACCGGCCGCTACGACCCCAGCCTGCCGCTGGCCTTCGCCATCGCCCGGGTCTTCGGCATGCCGCTCGAACGCATTTTTCCGCAGGACTGAATCGGGTCGCCAGGCCCCGAAGCGGGGCCTCCCGGCGCGCGCCAAACCGCTGTAATCTGGCGGCCTGCCCCTGCCTTGCAAGCGCGCCCCGGGCGCCGTTCACCAGGAAGAATCCATGCCGTACATGCTGCTGATAGTCGAACCGACGGGCCAACGCGCCGAGCGCACGCCGGAAGCAGGCCGCGAGGCCTACGCGCAGATGCTGCGCTATGCCGAAGGCCTGCAGTCGCGCGGCCTGCTGAAAGCCGCCGAATCGCTGAAATCCGATGCCGAAGGCGTTCGGCTGCGGGTACGGGGCGGCCAGCGCACGCTGGTCGACGGCCCGTTCGCCGAAGCCAAGGAAATGATCGGCGGCTTTTTCCTCTTGACCACTGACAGCCGTGACGAAGCCTTGAAGCTGGCGGCCGAGTGCCCGGCCGCCCAGTGGGCCACGGTCGAAGTGCGGGAACTGGGGCCCTGTTTCCTGTAAGGCCGCGGCCGGGCGGCCGTAGGCGGACACCGGCCAGCAGCCGCCCCGTTGACTAGGTATTTACCCTAGATCAGGGATGGCGATGTCGATTTGCCGCTGCGCCATGCGTCGTGCCGGTACAAGCCCCGAATCCTGGGGCCTTGCCACCGACACCAGGAGACTGCAATGCGATTCATGATCATCGTGCGCGCCACGTCCGACAGCGAAGCCGGCTTGCTGCCGGATGCCAGCCTGCTCGCCGCCATGGGCACCTACCACGAGGCCCTGGCCAAGGCCGGCGTGCTGCTCGATGCCAACGGCTTGCGGCCCACATCGGCCGGCTGGCGCATCCAGTACGACAGCAAGGGCCAGCGCAAGGTCGTGGACGGCCCCTTTGCCGACACCAAGGAACTGATCGCCGGCTACACCCTGATCCAGGTGCGATCGCGCGAAGAAGCCCTGCAATGGACGCTGCGCTTTCCCGAACCGTTCCCCGACCAGCCGTGCGAAATCGAAGTGCGCCAGCTGTACGAACTGGACGACCTGGGCGCCGGCGAGGCCATCGAGCGTTTTCGTGCCCTGCCCGGCAACGGCCGCTGATTCCCCTGAACCGAGACACGCCATGCACAAACAGATCTTCGTCAACCTGCCCATCCGCGACATGCAGAAGTCGCAGGCCTTCTTCAAAAGCCTGGGGTTCACCTTCAATCCGCAGTTCACCAACGACCAGGGCGCCTGCATGGTGGTGGGCGACAACATCTACGTGATGCTGCTGGTGAAACCCTTCTTCCAGGGCTTTACCGGCAAACCCATCGCGGATGCCACGCAAAGCACCGAAGTGCTGATCGCGCTGTCGTGCGAGACCCGCGCCGAAGTCGACGACCTGGTGGCCCGCGCCACCGCTGCCGGCGGCACCGCGCCGCGCGCGCCGCAGGACCACGGCTTCATGTACAGCCACGGCTTTGACGACCTGGACGGCCACATCTGGGAGGTGTTCCACATGGTGCCGGGCGAGACCCCGCAGGCATGACCCCGCCGGACGCCGCCGCCACGCACCGCGCCATCGAGGCCGTCTGGCGCATCGAAGCCGCCAGCGTCATTGCCGGCGTGGCGCGCCTGGTGCGCGATGTCGGGCTGGCCGAAGAACTGGCCCAGGACGCGCTGGTGGCCGCGCTGGAGCGCTGGCCGACCACCGGCGTGCCGGACAACCCGGGAGCGTGGCTCATGACCACCGCCAAAAACCGCGCCCGCGACCGCCTGCGGCTGGACGCCATCCACCACCGCAAGCACGAGCAGATCGGGCATGAACTGGAAGCGCTGCAGGCCGACGTGGAACCCGATTTCGTCGACGCGCTGGATGCCGCGCGCCAGGACGACATCGGCGACGACCTGCTGCGGCTGGTGTTCACGGCCTGCCACCCGGTGCTGTCCACCGAGGCGCGGGTGGCGTTGACGCTGCGCCTGCTGGGCGGGCTGTCCACGGCCGAGATCGCGCGTGCCTTCCTGGCGTCGGAATCCACCATCGCCCAGCGCATCGTGCGGGCCAAGCGCAGCCTGACCGCGGCCGGCGTGCCCTTCGAGGTGCCCGGCCCGCAAGAGCGCGGGGCGCGCCTGGCGTCGGTGCTGGAAGTGATCTACCTGATCTTCAATGAAGGCTATTCCGCCACCTCGGGGCAGGACTGGATGCGGCCGGCGCTGTGCGACGAAGCGTTGCGGCTGGGGCGCATCCTGGCCCAACTGGCGCCTTTGGAAAGCGAGGTGCACGGACTGGTGGCGCTGATGGAATTGCAGGCCTCGCGGCTGCATGCCCGCAGCGACGCCCAGGGCCGCCCGGTGCTGCTGCTGGAGCAGGACCGCGGCCGCTGGGACACGCTGCTGATCCGCCGCGGCCTGGCCGCCCTGGCGCGGGCCGAAGACCTGGGCGGCGCCAACGGGCCTTACGCGCTGCAGGCCGGCCTGGCCGCCTGCCATGCGCGGGCACGGCAGGCCGAAGACACCGACTGGCCGCGCATCGTGGCGCTGTATGACCGGCTGGCGCAAGCCATGCCGTCGCCGGTGGTGGAACTGAACCGCGCGGTCGCCGTCGGCATGGCCTTCGGTCCGCAGGCCGGGCTGGACCTGGCCGACGAGTTGGCCCGCGATCCGTCGCTGGCCAACTACCACTGGCTGCCCAGTGTGCGCGGCGACCTGCTGGCCAAGCTGGGCCGGCGCGCCGAAGCCGCGGCGCAATTCGAACGCGCGGCCGGCATCACCCAGAACGCCCGCGAACGCGAGATGCTGCTGGCGCGGCAGGCGGCCATGCAGGAGGGCGAGGCGGAAAAATAGTGCCACGACCCTGGCGCCGGGCGGATCCGCCCCCGCTGGCGGGTCCGAGTCGCCCCCCACGGGCGGGCATTGGTCTGACGTTTGCGGCGCGCGCGGCCACGGCGCGACCGATCATGTTTAAATTCCTGGATGGCTTCCCTGTTGCCTTCCCCCCGCGGCGCCGCCGCGCCCGCCGAGCCGATCATCGCCGGTGTGCCGCAGGCGTTCGACCATCCCGACGACCGTGCCGAATTTCGCCGCCAGGCGCATCGGCCCGGCGTCGAGCTGTACCGCGCCCACATCATCCGCCACGCCTTCGAGCCGCATACGCACGAAGCCTTTGGCCTGGGCGCGATCGAAGCCGGCGTCGAACGCTTTCGCTACCGCGGCGCCGAGCACCTGGCCCCGTCCGGGTCGGTGGTGCTGATGAACCCCGACGAACTGCACACCGGCCAGGCCGAAACCGAAGGCGGCTGGCGCTACCGCATGGCCTACATCGACCCCGCCGTGGTCGCGCGGGTCACCGGCGAAGCCGATTGGTGGTTCGATTGCGCCGTGGGCCACGACGCCGCCAGCGCGCAGCGCGTCACCGCGCTGCTCGACGCCTTGTGGCAGGCCCGCGAACCGCTGGCGTTCGACAGCGCCCTGTACGCGCTGCTGACGGAATTTCGCCGCCACGCCCGCGTGCCTCGACCCTTGCAGGCGGCCGCCGTGCCGCGCTTTGCCCGGGTCATCGACTACCTGCGCGCCAACCTGTCGCGGCGCCTGTCGCTGGAAGAACTGGCCGACGTGGCCGGGCTGAGCCCATTCCATTTCCTGCGCAGTTTCCAGGCGCAGCACCACGCCACGCCCCAGCAGATGCTGATGGCGCTGCGCCTGTTCGAGGCCAAGCGCCTGCTGGCCGCGGGCGAAACCCCGGCGCAGGTGGCGCTGGCTGCCGGGCTGACCGACCAGGCCCACCTGACGCGGGCGTTCACCCGCCGCTATGGCGTGACGCCGGCCCGCTATCAGAAGCAAGTGCGCGCCTAGGGCCTGCCCACAAGAAAAAGCCGTCTCGCGCAGGCCCTGGTCCGCCACCCGCCGGCACGGCCCTGCCGACGGCATGCCCCCCCGGCGCCACAGCAATCTGGTACAAGACCCGCCCCGCCCTCATCGCTAGACTGCCCGTCTGTATTGAATTCGCGATGGGAGTCTTTATGTGGGCAGGAACCTTGTACGCGCTGGCGGCCGGCCTGATGTGGGGGCTGGTGTTCGTCGGCCCGCTGTTGCTGCCCGAATACCCCGCCGCCCTGCAATCGGTGGCGCGCTACCTGGCATTCGGCCTGATCGCGCTGCCGCTGGCCTGGCTGGACCGCCGGGCCCTGCGCCAGCTGACCCGCGCCGACTGGGTCGAAGCGCTGAAGCTGGCGGCGATTGGCAACCTGCTCTATTACCTGTGCCTGGCCAGCGCCATCCAGCGCGCCGGCGGCCCCGTGCCCACGATGATCATCGGCACGCTGCCCGTGGTGATTGCCATCTGCGCCAACCTGCGCAATGCGCGGCGCGACGGCCGGCTGCCCTGGAAGCGGCTGGCGCCGTCGCTGGCGCTGATTGCGCTGGGCATCGGCTGCGTCAACCAGGTCGAGTTGCAGGCGCTGCGCCAGGAGGCCGACGCCGACCTGACGCGCTACGCCATCGGCGCCGTGCTGGCGCTGGGCGCCGTGGCCTGCTGGACCTGGTACCCCTTGCGCAACGCCGACTGGCTGCGCGACCACCCCGGCCGCAGCCCGCGCACCTGGGCTACCGCCCAGGGCGTGGCGACGCTGCCGCTGGCGTTGGCCGGTTATGCCCTGCTGTGGGGCGGCATGGCCGCCACCGGCAGCGGCTTTGCCATGCCGCTGGGGCCTCGGCCCGAGGTGTTCCTGGGCTTGATGATCGTCATCGGGCTGTTCTCGTCGTGGCTGGGCACGCTGTGCTGGAACGAAGCCAGCCAGCGCCTGCCCACCGCCCTGGCCGGGCAACTGATCGTGTTCGAGACGCTGGCGGCGCTGGCCTACGCCTTCATCCTGCGCGGCAGCCTGCCGCAGCCGTTGACGCTGGTGGGCATCGCGCTGCTGGTGATCGGGGTGCTGCGCGCGGTGCGGGTCAAGCCCGAAGCCGTGCCGGCGGCGGCCTGACCGGGGTGTCGTCACTGCGGCGGCATCACGGCAGTGGCATCACGGCAGTGGCGCAACGGCGTTGACCGCAGGCGACTAAATGATGTCCGTCAGCCGCCGCAGATCGTCGATGACCTCGAACGCGCCTTCGTCCAGCAGGCGCTGGCGCTGGTCCGGGCCGTTGTGCGAGGCGCCCACATAGCCCACCGCCCGCATGCGCGCGGCCCGGGCGGCGCGCACGCCGGGCACGCTGTCTTCGACCACTACGCAGTCCAGGATGGCGGCGCGCATCTGGCGCGCGGCGAACAGAAACACATCGGGTGCGGGTTTGCCGTGCGCCACCTGCGCCGTGCTGAAGACGTGCGGCGCGAATGCATCCCACAGGCCCACCAGCTTGAGGGCGGCTTCCAGCTTGGGCGGGGTGCTGCTGGACGCCACGCAGAATTCGATGCCGCGCTCGCGCAGCGCGGCCAGGGTTTCGCGCACGCCGGGCAGCGCGCGCAGTTCCTGGCGGAAGGTGTCTTGCAGCCGGTCGGCGTATTGGCGCGGAAAATCCTCGGGCAGCACACGCGCGTTTTCGTCTTGCAGCGTCTGCCACATGTCGGCGTCGGGAATGCCGGCAAAGCGCCGGGCGGCCTCTTGCGGCGTGATCGCAATGCCGTGTTCGGCCAGCGCGCGCGACTGGGCGCGCGCGGCAATGATTTCGCTATCGATCAGGACACCGTCGCAATCGAAGATGACCAGGCGCGGGACAGGCGTAAAAGACATGGTGGCTCCAGGAAGGACGAGCTTGCATGATAGGCCCGACGCGTGACCGCTGCACGGTCGTGCGGCGCGTGCGCGGCCACCGCCATGCCTGCCTTGCCGGTATCGCCCCGGGCTATCGTTCCGTGCCGACGGCGCCGTCCGGATTGCGCCAACGATCCTGCCTGCGCCTACAACCCCGCCCCGCCCAGCCGGCGCAACCGCCACGCGATGAACACGCCGCCCAGCGCCGCGGCCGCGACAATCAGCGAGGCCTGCGCCCAGCCATAGCGGTCGATCACGCCGCCCACCGTGACCGGGCCGATCACCTGGCCCAGGTTGCTGCCCATCATCACCAGGCCGACGGCCGAAGCCGTCAGCGCCGGCCGGGGGGCCACCAGCGGCGCGGTGCCCAGCAGCGTGGCCGGGATCAACCCGCCCACCGCCGAAAACAGCACGCACAGGAGAAAGGTCGGCATCGCCGGAAACACCGATCGGAAGATCAGCAGCGCCACCACGCCCATCGCCGCGCTGGCGCAGGCGATCAAGGTAGACCGCCGCCAGCCGCGCGACAGCAGCACGCCCGCCCCCAGGTTGCCGATGATGTTGGCGGCGCTGGCCGCCGCGCTGTACAGCCCGGCGGTGGCCAGCGGCAGGCCCAGCTTGTCCATCAGCAACACCGGCAGGAACGTGAACAGCGCAAAGAACATCAGGCTGTAGAGCGTGAACGAGGCGGCCAGCAGCAGCGGCCCGGTGGCGCCCAGGGTGTCGGTGGTGTCCTGGCGCAAACCGGCCCACGACAGCCCCTTGCCGCCCGGGATGGCCGGCGCCAGCGCGGCCACGCAGGCCAGCGCCACCAGCACCGCGGCCCCGGCGCACCACCAGTAGGCGTGCCAATCGCCAAACGCCTGCGAGGCCAGCATGGCCACGGCCATGCCGGTGGGCATATAGCAGCTCCAGAGCGCAAAGGCCAGGTCGCGGCTGGACGGCAGCACGATGCGCTGCAAGGCCGCCGGCCCCGCCACGGTGATCAGCAGGAACCCCAGGCCTTCAACCACGCGCGAGGCCAGCAAGGGGCCATAACCCGGCGCCAATGCGCCCGCCGCGGTGCCCAGGGCCGTGGCCAGCAGGCCGCACAACAGCATGCGGCGCGCGCCGAACCGCGCGATGATGCCGCCCGCCGCAATGCCGCCCAGTACGCCCAGGATCGAGAACACGGCCGTCAGCGTGCCGATGGACGCCAGGTCCAGCCCCAGGTCGCGGCGCAAGAGGGGCGCCGCGATGATGACCTTGCCCACCTGCAACGACGCCACGACGCCTGCGCCCACGATCGCCAGCACCGCGCCCCAGCGCGTGACTGCCGGCTGGCCGGCCTGCGCCGCGCCTTCTGCCTTGTCCATCCTTGCCTCTCCTCGCTTGGCGAAGCCGCCAGCATGCCGGGCGGAGCCGATTCTGATAAGTGATAATCTTTTGATGGAACCGATCTAAAAAACAGATCAAGCCCCCGATGATAGACGCCCTGACCCTGGACCAGCTACGCGTGTTTGCCGCCGTGGCCGACACCGGCAGTTTCCGCGCCGCCGCGCGGCAGTTGGCGCGGGTGCAATCGGCCGTCAGCCACGCCATTGCCAACATGGAAGCGCAGTTGGGCGTGCGGCTGTTCGACCGCAGCGGCCACCGCCCCGTCATGACGCCCGAAGGCCAGGCCTTGCTGGCCAATGCGCGCGATATCCTGCTGCGCGTGGATGCCATGCGGGCCCGCGCCCAGGGGCTGGGCGAAGGGGTCGAGCTGGAACTGTCGCTGGTGGTGGACACGCTGTATCCCATTGCCCAGGTGGGCGCCGCGCTGAACCGGCTGCGCGCGGTCTATCCGTCGGTAGCCACGCGCGTGGCGGTGCTGCCGCTGGGCGGGCCGATTGCCGCGCTGCTGGCCGGCAGCCACCAGCTGGGCATCGTCGCGGGCGAGCATTTCCGGCATCCGCGCATTGCCTTGCAGGCGCTGTCGTCGATACAGATGGTGGCGGTGGTGGGCGCGGGCCATCCCTTGGCCGTGCGCGTGGCCGACGGCCAGCCGCTGGCCACGCCCGACCTGGCCGACCATGTGCAAGTGGTGCAGACCGATCCGTCCACGCTCAGCGACGGCCGCGACTTTGCCGTGCTGTCGCCGCAGACGTGTCGGGTCAGCGGGCAGGACACCAAGCATGCGTTGATCCTGGCCGGCGTGGGCTGGGGCCGGCTGCCGCTGTGGCTGGTGGAACGCGACCTGGCCGACGGCCGCCTGCTGCGCCTGCCCGCCGGCGGCCTGGGGCGCGGCAGCCAGGTGGCGACCGAGGTCTACCTGGCGCACCGCATCGACCAGCCGCTGGGGCCGGCGGCGCGTACGCTGGCCGCGGCGCTGGCGGCGGCTTGAACGCGCCGCGCCGCAAGGCCTTTCAGCGCTGGCAGCGCTTCATCAGGTACTTCGGCGATTCCTCGTAGCCCTGGCGGTAATAGAAGCGGTGCGCGTCCACGCGCCGTTCATGGCAATGCACTTCGATGCGGTCGCAGCCGCGCGCCACGGCCAGCGACGCGGCCGCCTCTTCCAGCGCCCGGCCCACGCCGCTGCCGCGCGCCGAATCGCTGACGCAGAAATAGGTGATGCGGCAGAAGTCGCCCGGCAAGGCCAGCTGCACCATGAAGTGCAGGCCGATGAATCCCAGCAGCCGGCCGCCGTCCTCGGCCACCAGCAGTTCGGCGTCGCGGTGGCCCAGCAGGCGCTCGATTTTCCCGGGCACGAACGCCTGCGTACCGGGGTAGCCCAACTGGGCCAGCAGTTCAACGATGTCGGCGCTGTCGCCGACCTCTGCATTGCGGATGATCATGTTGCCTCGCCGAAAAACGCGATGCTAGCGCGGCGCCATGTCGGCGCGATGACCGTGCGCGCCGCGCGGCCGCGGGGCGCGGCCAGGGCTGTCATCGCGCCGCAACATATCGAACAGCGCCTGGACGGCCGGCGCGTCCTTGGCCGGTTCCGACGCCGCCAACGCGAAACGCCGCTGCACGGGCGCCGCCAGCGGCAGCACGCGCAGGCCGCGGCGATTCTCGGGCAAGGTCAGCTCGGGCACCAGCGCCACGCCGACGTTGTCGCGCACCAGCGCAAAGGCGCTGGACCATTCCATGACCTGGGCGCGCACGTCGGTCAGGGCCAGTCCGGCGTCGGCGGCCACGCTGCCCGCGTGCGCCGTGCAGCCGCCGGTGGCCAGTACAAACGGCTGCGCCGCCAATTGCGCCAGGGGCACCGACGCGCCCAGCGCCAGCGGGTGTGCCGCCGGCAGCACCGCCACCCAGTCGTCCGCGCCCAGCGGGCAGGTGCGGCGGCGGGCCGGCGGGTTCAGCACCACGCCCACGTCCACCGTGCCGGCGGCGAGCAGGTCTTCGACCTCGCTGTCGCTGGCTTCCAGCGCGATCACCTCGATGCCCGGATGCAGCTGGCGAAAACGCCGCAGCACCGGCGGCAGGATGGTCGAAAACACCATGGGGAAACTGGCCAGCCGGAGCACCCCGCCCGCCGTGCCCGCGGCCTCGCGCGCCAGCGTCTGGATGCGGCCCAGCGATGCCAGCATGGCGCGGGCTTCCTGCGCCACCCGCAGGCCCAGCGCCGTGGGCACGCTTTGGCGGCGTTCCCGCGTGAAGAGCGGCGCGCCCAGTTGCTGTTCGAGCTGGGCGATGGCCTGGCTGGCGCCGGACTGCGTCATGCCCACCTGCCGCGCGGCATGCGTGATGTTGCCGGCGTCGGCCACGGCCAGCAGCAGCCGCCAGTGGATCAGGTTCATCATGGCATCAGTTCAACTTATGTCTTGTTTCTGAAAGCTTAATTTTACGGATTTCTGCGGCGGCCCCATGCTGACGCCTGGAACCCCCTTTTGCGATTGATTCAGGATGCCCGCATGAAGCTGTATTACGCCCCCAACGCCTGCTCGCTGGCGCCGCACATCGTGCTGCGCGAACTGGCCCTGCCCTTCGAACGGGTGCGAGTGAACAACCAGACCAAGCGCACCGTCGACGGCGCCGACTTCCTGGCCATCAACCCCAAGGGCTACGTCGCGGCGCTGCAAGTGGACGACGGCCAGGTGCTGACCGAAGGCCCGGCCATCGTGCAGTACCTGGCCGACCTGCGCCCCGAGACCGGCCTGGCCCCGCCCGCCGGCAGCTGGGCCCGCAGCCGGCTGCAGGAATGGCTGAATTTCATTTCCACCGAAATCCATGGCGGCTTCGGGCCGCTGTTCAATCGCGCCCTGCCCGAGGACGCGCGCACCTGGTGGCAGGCGCGCCTGGAAAAGCGGCTGGACTACCTGGCCGCGGCGCTGCGCGGACGGCAGGCGCTGCTGGACGAGCGCTACGGCGTGGCGGACGCCTATCTGTACACGGTGCTGCGGTGGGCGGCGCAGTTCGACATCGACCTGGCGCGCTGGCCGGGCCTGCCCGACTACCAGGCTCGCATCGAGGCGCGCCCCGCGGTGCAGGCCGCGCTGGCGGCGGAAGCGGCGGGTTGAACGATGCGCCGCGTCGGCGGCGCGCAAGGCAGCGGCCCAGCACCGAAGGCCGCCATGCGCGCGCGGCGCCTGACGCGGCACGGCATCGTTCGCAGTGATAGCATCTGCGGATGACTTCGATCCTGCACGCCCACCCCATCGATCCGGCCATTCGCGAACGCGTCATGGCCACCCTGGAACACATCGAACAGCGCCACGACGTGCGCGTGCTGCTCGCCTGCGAATCCGGCAGCCGCGGCTGGGGCTTTGCCTCGCCCGACAGCGACTACGACGTGCGCTTCCTGTACGTGCACAAG
Source organism: Achromobacter sp. NCFB-sbj8-Ac1-l (assembly GCF_052695805.1). Lineage (NCBI taxonomy): Bacteria > Pseudomonadati > Pseudomonadota > Betaproteobacteria > Burkholderiales > Alcaligenaceae > Achromobacter > Achromobacter sp. NCFB-sbj8-Ac1-l. The sequence continues at coordinate 3,550,130 of NZ_CP199812.1, forward strand.
CTGGACTGGTATTTGCGCGTGTCGCCGCAGCGCGACGTCATCGAGCTGCCGATTGACGATGAACTGGACGTGTCCGGCTGGGAACTGCGCAAGGCGCTGCAACTGCTGCGCGGGTCCAACCCCACGCTGTTCGAATGGCTGGACTCGCCCGTGCTGTACCGCCAGGACGACGCCACCAGCGATTGGCTGCGGCACTTTCGCAGCGAGTATTTCTCGCAGATGAAGGGCCGCTGGCACTACGTGGCCATGGCGGGGCGCAACTTTCGCGAGTCGCTGCAAGGCGACACCGTGCGCCTGAAGAAATACCTGTACGTGCTGCGCCCGGTGCTGGCCGCGCAATGGATCGACAGCGGCCGCGGCATTCCGCCCATGCGCTTTGCCGACCTGGCCGACACCATGGTCACCGACCCCGCGCTGCGCGACGAGATCAACGAATTGCTGGCCATCAAGATGCAGGCCGGCGAGGCCAGGGAAGGCCCGCGCTTTCCGTTGATCCACGCCTATCTGGAAGCCACGCTGACGGCCCTGGAAAATGCGCCTTTCTTCGACCGGCCGGACGGCCAGACCGAACGGCTGGACCGGTTCCTGTACGAAGTCGTGACGGGGGCATCGCTGACGTATTGAACGCGGCCGGCGCATACCGGCCCAACGATCGGGATAGGCGACTATCCCGACTTGGCCTGGGCGCCGATGGTGCGCAAGGCCCGCGTGCATAGACGCCGGGTGGCGGCCACCGGGCTTTCCTTGCCCCAGCGCGTGCACACCGCCCTGACCCAGGCCGGCTGGTCCTTGCTGGCATCGTTCAACCAGTTCGCCACCGAATCCTGCACATACACCGCCGGGTCCGCGCGTAGCGGTTCCAGCAGCGGCAAGGCGCGGCCCGGGTCGGCCTTGAGCGCCGCGATATGGGCGCACCACACGCCGCGCGGCCGCAACGACTCGCTGGCGAAGCGGCGCAGCCGCTCTGATGGGTGCGTCGTCCAGGGACGCAACAGCGCAATCGACGTATCCAGCTCGGCCGCCAGCGCCGGGCGCACGGCCAGCCAGGCCCATTCCCGCACGCCGAAATGCGCGTCATCGGCCAACGGCTGAATCCACGCGAGCCGCTGCTTCAGCGATAGGCCCGGCGCCGCGCCCGCCATGAAGCAGGCCCATCCGCGCACCGTGTCCGACGCATGCCCGGCCATCCGCGCGAAGGCGTCGGCGCCCAATTGTGCCTGCAGGATGCCTGCCGCCAGCGCCATGCGCCTGGAAATGCCGGCAGTGGCGGCGCCGCGCATCTGTTCCAGTCCGGCGGCGCCCACATCCGGCGCCACCGCCTGCATCAGCTGCGCAAAGTCCACCGCCAGGCATTCGGTCAGGTGCAAGGCCGGGGCGCCCGCATTCAGTTGTGCGAGGCGCTTGGCATCGATGTCCTTCACGCCGCGGCCAGCAGGCTTGCGTGCGGATGCGGCGGTCATCGGGCTTGCTCCAGCAACGCGGCGCGGCCGCTGTCGGTGCCCTGCCAGACCTTGCCCAGCAACGTGCTCAACTGCGCACGGTCCGCCGGCGACAGGCCGTCGAACAACGATCCGATCCATTGCGCGTGTTCCTTGAACAGCTTGGCCGCCGTAGTCTTGCCCTTGGCGGTCAGCCGCGCGGTGATCATGCGCCGATCTTGCTGCCCCGCTTGGCGCTGCACGAAGCCGTCGCGCTCCAGGCCGTCCAGCAGCCCCGTCACCGTGGCCCGCGTCACGCCAGCCCGCGTCGCGAGTTCGTGGGGCGGCAGGCCGCCGGCCTGCCCATGCAGCAGGAACAGCAGCACGAACTTGCCTTCGGACAGCTGCCTGGGCGCCAGGCGCGCGGCGCAGTCGCGGTCAATGGCGCGGGCCAAGGCCAGGACCTGGAAGCAGAGTTCGATGCCATCGCACGAGGGCAGGCCGCGACGCGCGGCCTCGTCCAGCAGGGCGTGGTGCTTGGGTTCCAGCATGGGGCGAACGGGCTGCGGCATGGACTTGGCTCATGAAATATGGTGGCATATAGTATGGCGGCTAACTATTAATTGGCAAGTGGTCGTCGGCGCGGCCGCTATCATGGCATTCATCCCATTCACGCCCCGCCCCTATGCCCCCACATGCAGACGTCACCCTGCGCCGCCTGCGCGAAGACGACGTGCCGATGATCCTGGCCCTGGAGTCCGACCCCGAGGTCATGCGCCACAGCACCGGCGTGAAACCGGCCACCGACGCGCGCCGCCAGGAATTGCTGGACTGGCTGCAGCAACCGGTGGACGCTATCGGCCACTGGGCCGTGGTGGCGCCGGACGGCGCGGCCGTCGGCTGGATCAGCCTGACCCGCCTGGAAGACACCGGCCGGCTGCAACTGGCCTACCGCCTGCAGCAGGCCGCCTGGGGCCGCGGCTACGCCACCCAGGCCGCGCGCCAGCTGTGCGACTATGCCTGGCGCACGCTGGACATCACGGCATTGTTTGCCGTCACCTGGCCGGACAACCTGGGTTCGCAGCGCGTACTGCACAAGCTGGGCTTCGTGTACCAGGCCAACGAAACGCACTACGGCCGCGACACCCGCGTTTACGCACTGCCCAAGCCTACCGCCGCCGTTCGCTGACCTCGGCATGGCGCCGCGCGATGGCCTGCGCCCGGTCGCGCATGCGTTCGGCCACCTGGGCCAGGCGGCCGCCGGCCAGCCGGTCGGCCATGGCCGTCACCGTCACCGCGCCCAGCGGTTCGCGATCATCTGCCCGAATCGCCAGCGCCACCGCGCTGGTGCCCGGCATCAGCCCGTTGGGCGCATGCGCGATGCCGCTGGCACGTGCCTGGTCCACGCGCCGCAAGATATCATCGACCGATTCCCCCGCCACCGCCAGGCGTGCGGCGTTGGCGTGCACGATGGCGGCGCTTTCCGACGCGTCCAGGCACGACAGCAGCGCCACGCCCGACACGCCCAGGCCCAGCGGCCGGCGCACGCCCACTTCGATCGAGAGCACCTGGATCGGATGATGCCCGGTCTTGCGGCCAATGCAGATGGAATCGTGGCCGTGGCGCACGCTGAGGAAGACGGTGTCCCCCACCTGGTCGGCCAGTTCGGCCAGATACGGATCGGCCAGGGTCAAGAGCGGAAAGCGGCGCGTGCGTGCCAGGCCCAGCAGGCTGATCTCGCCGCCGATCAGGTAACGCCGGGTGGCCACGTCCTGCTCGACGGCGCCTTCCTGCACCAGCGTCTTGAGCAGGCGGTGCACGGTGGGCCGGTTCAGGCCCGACATGCGCACCAGGTCGATCAGCCGCACGCCCCGCTCTTGCCCGCAGGCCACCAGCCGCAGGATTGCCATGGCGCGGCGCACGGTCTGCGCGCCGGGCAGCGCGTCGTCGGCCTCGTTGCCCGCCGCCGTGCCGCGCGGCGTATGGTCATCGTCCACCGTGCCTCGCAGTGCGTCGACGTCGCCCGCTATGCCACCCGCCCGCGCGTTCATGGCGTGTCCTGCCCCATGACCGACTTGGGCGTCTGGCGCAGCGTGCGCTTGGTGATCAGCGGCCCCAGCCGCGCGTAGTTCGGCCCGCCGATGCGGCAGACGGGGTCGAGCAAGGTGGTGTCGATCTTGCCGTCGCGCGCCAGCCCGTCGCGGATGTGAAACAGCCGCACTTCGCCGACGAAGAATTCCGCCCCCGTGTCGCCAAACGGCGTCACGCTGTGCAGCACGCATTCCAGGCTGACGGGCGCCGCGGCCAGGCGCGGGGTGGCGATGGCCTCGCCCGGCAGCACGTCCAGCTGCAGCAGTTCGGCTTCGCTGACTTCGGGCGGATGCTCTTCGGCGCTGGCGTGAATGGCATCGAGCAGGTCTGCATTGCCGATGTTCACCACGAAATGGCCGTGCTCAAGAATATTGCGGGCGGTGTCTTTGCGCAGCCCCGCCTTGCGGCCGATGTTCACGCCCAGCATCGGCGGCGTGTTGGACACGAAGGTATAGCAGCTGAACGGCGCCAGGTTCACCTTGCCGCCCGGCCCCAGCGTGGTGATCCAGGCGATCGGGCGCGGCACCACGATGCCGCTCATGAGCTTGTAGGTTTGTTCGGGGGTCAGTTCCGGGGCGGCGATACGCATCACAAGACGTCCATATATTGAACCTGAAAAGCCGGCCAATACCGCGGCCGACGATAGCTTTGCGCCCATTTTCCCGGGTTTTCCAGGGGGCGGTGAATCCGGACAAACCGCGATTCCCGCAATAAGTCCAACATTCGGACTTTTTCGAATTTTTGGCGTTGTCGCCCGGCGGGCAAGTTTCTAGAGTCTGTGCAAACAACAGAACAACCCAAGGAGACAACCCATGCACCCGCTTGCCAAAGCCTGCGCCGCCCTGGCGCTGACCGCTGTGACCACCCTCGCCCACGCCTGGCCCGACAAACCCGTGAAGATCGTGGTGCCCTACCCGCCCGGCGGCAATGTGGACGTGGCCGCGCGCCTGATCGGGCCGGGCCTGCAGGCGGCGTTCGGCCAGCCGTTCATCGTGGAAAACAAGCCGGGCGCGGGCGGCATGATCGCAGGCGAACAGGTGGCGCGCTCGGCGCCCGACGGCTACACGCTGTTCATGGCGGCCAACGGCCCCTTGCTGTTCAGCCCGCTGATCTTCAAGCGCCAGGCCTACAAGTGGGACCGCGATTTCGAACCCATCAGCTCGGTGTCGTACACGCCGCTGGTGTTGCAGGTGCGGCCCGGCCTGCCGGTCAAGACCCTGGGCGACCTGCTGGCGCTGGCCAGGCAGGAACCGGGCAAGCTGAACATGGCCTCGCCGGGCGCCGGCACCACCAACCACCTGGTGAGCGAACTGCTGCAATCGCTGACCGGCGCACGCTGGACCACGGCGCAATACAAGGGCAACGCCCCCGCCACCACCGACCTGTTGGGCGGCCAGGTGGACTTCAATTTCGACCAGATCTCGGTATCGCTGCCGTACATCAAGGAAGGCCGCACGCGTGGCCTGGCCGTGACGACGGCGCAGCGCGTGCCGTCGCTGCCCGACGTGCCCACCTTTGCCGAAGCCGGCGTGCCCGGCATGGAAGCCGCCACCTTCACTGGCCTGCTGGCGCCCAAGGGCACGCCGCCCGAGGTATTGGCGCAACTGAGCCAGGCGCTGGACAAGATCCTGCGCCAGCCCGACATCATCCAGCGCTTCCAGGAACTGGGCGCCGATGCCCAGGCCAGTTCGCCCGCCGATTTCACCCGCTACCTGGCCGCGGAAGACGCGCGCTGGACGCCCATCATCGAACGCGCCGGCATCACCGCCAACTAGGTTGCGCAAGGCGCCTTGTGGCGCCGACCGACCCTGCCCGCTCCCGACTCCTTTCCCTGGCCACACACCATGACACGACAAAGCATCTACGCCGAAGGCTTCAGCCACAAGAACCCCATTCCCGCCGCCTGCCGCGTCGGCAACCTGCTGTATTCCGGCAGCATCCAGGGCACGGACCCGGCCACGGGCGCCTACGGCGACACGCTGGAGCGCCAGTGCGAGCTGATGTTCGACCACATCCGCCGCATCGTTCAAGCGGGCGGCGGGTCGCTCGGCCAGATCGCCAAGATGACCGTCTGGATGCGCGACCGCAGCCAGCGCGCGGCGCTCAACGCCGTGTGGCTGCGCGCCTTTCCCGACCCGGCCGATCGCCCCGCCCGCCACACCATGCAGGCGGACCTGGACGGCGACAAGCTCATCGAATGCGACTTCGTCGCGGTGCTGGGCTAGGGCCTGCCAACACCAAGGACCAACATGCCGCAATACCTGCCCTTTCACCCCCACCCCACCGCGCCGGCCACGGCCTTGCCGCCGAAAGCCTGCGACAGCCAGTTCCACGTGTTCGGGCCCGTCTACCGCTACCCGGTGCGCCCCGGCTCGGCCTATGAAATGCCCAGCGCCACCATCGACACCGCGCTGCGCCTGCACCGCCTGCTGGGCATCGAGCGCGGCGTCATCGTGCAGGCCACCACCTACGGCGCCGACCACCAGGTGGTGCTGGACGGTCTGGCCACGGCCGGCCCCGGCTACCGCGGCTGCGCCAACGCGCTGGTGCTGGCCGAACGCGACGACGCCTACATCGCCCGGCTGCACGACGCGGGCGTGCGCGGCGCGCGCTTCACCCGCCAGGGCCTGGGCATCAGCATGGACCCGGCCACGTTCCAGCGCGCCATCGACCGCATCCGCGAACTGGGCTGGTACGCAAAATTCCAGCCCGAACCCGACGGCATGATGGCGCAGGCGGCTCAGTTCGAAGCGCTGGACATTCCGGTGCTGATCGACCACATGGGCCGCGCCGACCCCACCGCCGGGGCCGACGACCCCACGCGCCGCAAGCTGGTCGAGTTGCTGGGCCGGGGCAACTTCTGGGTAATGCTGTCGCTGACCGAAAAGCTGTCGCGATCCGGCCCGCCCTGGGACGACGTGGTGCCGCTGGCCCACGCCCTGATCGCCGCCAACCCCGACCGCGTCGTATGGGGCAGCGACTGGCCCCACCCGGTGTCCGTCAAGCAGCCGCCCGACGAGGGCCGCCTGGTGGATCAGTTGCACCGCTACGCGGGCGACGACGCCACGCTCAAGAAAATTCTGGTCGACAACCCGGCCCGCCTTTTTGGATTCGACGCATGAAACTCCTGTCCTTTGAATACCAGGGCCGCGCCGGCTTCGGCCTGTTGCGCGGCGACTCGGTCGTCGACCTGAGCCAGCTTGGCCATGCCGACCTGCACGCCGTGCTGGCGGCCGGCGCCCTGCCGCGCCTGGCCGACCTGGCCGCGAACCTGGACGCCACGTTGCCGCTGGCGGCCCTGACGCTGCGCCCGCCCATTGCCGCGCCCGGCAAGATCATCTGCGTGGGCGTCAACTACGGCAACCGCAACGAGGAATACAAAGACGGCAGCGCGCCGCCGCAATACCCCAGCGTGTTCCCGCGCTTTCCCGAGTCGTTCGTGGGCCACGGCCAGCCGCTGCTGCGGCCGCCGGAATCCGAACAGCTGGACTACGAAGGTGAAATCGCCCTGGTCATCGGCAAGGCCGGCCGCCGCATCGCCGCGGCCGACGCCTGGTCGCACGTGGCCGGCCTGACCTGCCTGAACGAAGGCACGATCCGCGACTGGCTGCGCCACGGCAAGTTCAACGTCACCCAAGGCAAGAACTGGGACGCCAGCGGGTCCATGGGCCCTTGGCTCGTCACCGCCGACGAGTTCGACCCCCGCGCGCCGCTGACCGTCACCACCCGCGTCAACGGCGAGATTCGCCAGCACGACACCACCGCCAACCTGATGTTCCCGTTCGATGAACTGATCCGCTACATCTCCACCTGGACCACCTTGCAACCCGGCGACGTCATTTCGACCGGCACGCCGATCGGCGCGGGCGTGCGCTTCACGCCGCCCCGTTTCCTGAAACCCGGTGACGTGGTCGAGGTGGAAGTCTCGGGCATCGGCACGCTCTCCAACCCCGTGGCCGACGAAGCGGCCGCGCGCTCCTGAGGTAAGCCCCATGTTGAACGAAGCCTCCCGCCAACGCGCCGCCGACCTGCTGATCGAGGCCGAACGCACCGGCGTGCCCACCACCCAGCTGGACCAGGCCTTTCCCGGCATCGAGATCGACGACGCCTACACCATCCAGCAACGCATCATTGCCGCCAAGCTGGCGGCCGGCGCGCGGTTGCGCGGCCACAAGATCGGCCTGACGTCCAAGGCCATGCAGAGCACCGTCGGCATCAACGAGCCCGACTACGGCCATTTGCTGGACACCATGTTCTTCCAGGATGGCGACACCATCGCCACCGATAAACTCATCGTGCCCCGCGTGGAGGTCGAGCTTGCCTTCGTGCTGGGCAAGCCGCTCAAGGGCCCGGACGTCACGCTGTTCGACGTGCTGGACGCGACCGACTACGTGGTGCCGGCGCTGGAACTGATCGACGGGCGCAGCAAGTACCCGCGCCGCATCGTCGACAACATCGCCGACAACGCCGCCTGCGCCGGCATCATCCTGGGCGGCCGCCCCGTACGGCCGCTGGACGTGGACCTGCGCTGGGTCGGCGCGCTGCTGTTGAAGAACGGCGTCATCGAAGAGTCGGGCGTGTCCGCCGCCGTGCTGGGGCATCCGGCCATGGGCATCGTCTGGCTGGCCAATAAACTCGCGCAGCACGACACCGGCCTGCAAGCCGGATACGTCGTGCTGGCCGGCTCGTTCACCCGCACCGTCGCGGTCGCCAAGGGCGACACCATCCATGCGGACTACGGTCCGCTGGGCAGCATCTCGGTGCATTTCTCGTAAGGGGACGGCCGTGCAACTTCCCCTCAACGCATTCAAGCGGGCCCTGCGCGACCAACGCCACCAGACTGGCCTGTGGGTCACGCTGGCCAACCCCAACAGCGCCGAACTGGTGGCCGGGTCGGGCTTTGACTGGCTGCTGCTGGATACCGAGCATTCACCCGCCCTGTTGCCCACGGTGATGGCGCAGTTGCAGGCGGTGGCCGCCTACTCCTGCCATCCCGTCGTACGCCCGACCTGGAACGACAACCTGCAGATCAAGCGCTACCTGGACATCGGCGCGCAGACCCTGCTGCTGCCCTACGTGCAGAATGCCGCCGAAGCCGAGCACGCCGTGGCCGGCATGCGCTATGCACCGCTCGGCGTACGCGGCGTGGGCGGCACCGTGCGCGCCACCCGCTATGGCCGCGTCGCCGACTACATGCAGCGCTGCGAAGACGAACTGTGCCTGCTGATCCAGGCCGAAACCGGCGAAGCGCTGGAGCAGCTGGACGCCATGGCGGCCGTCGACGGCGTGGACGGCGTCTTCATCGGCCCGGCCGACCTGGCCGCAAGCCTGGGCTACCCCGGCGAACCCGGCCACCCCAAGGTGGTGGCCGCGGTCGAATCCGCCATCGCCCGCATTCGAAAGGCGGGCAAGGCGCCCGGCGTGCTGACCGTGGACGAAACGCTGGCGCGGCGCTACATGGCCGCGGGCAGCCTGTTCACGGCGGTGGGGGTCGACGCGGCCTTGCTGGCCAGGCAGTGCGATCAGCTGGCGCAGCGGTTCAGCGTGGCCGCGTAGCAGCGCAAGACGGGAGCCTGGTCGCGCGGGGCGGCCAGGCGCTTGCCCCTGGAACGCGCGCCTGACCGCGCTGCCGGGCACGGGCAAGCCGCCGTGCTTGCGGGTACGCTATCGGTTTTCTCACTTGCCGAGCCCTTGCATGTCCGACAACACCCAAGCCTTTGACGCCGCCACCTATATCGCCCAGAGCCTGGAAGGCCTGCGCGCCGCCACCGCCGCGCACTGCGGCACCTGGCACCTGGACGAAGCCGAGCAATGGTCTGTGGACATGGACAGCGGCCTGATCGTGTTCCAGCTACCCGGCGGCATTATCGCCCGCGCGCCGGTGCAGATCGTCGGCACCACCAACAGCGCCGACGGCACCTTCCTGTGGGGCTGGGACCACCCGTCGGTGCCCGCCGAACTGGCCGAACACGCGCAACTGGCGCAGGCCTTCGGCCAGGCCCATGGCCTGCCCGCCTATACCACCCGCCAGGTGGCCTGCGAAGACGAACAGGCCTGGGAATTCACCGCCGTCGCCATGCGCCTGGGCGAAGCCAGCGGCGCGTATCGCGCCCAGGCGTCGGACACCGCCTACGTGTGGATGACGTTCGGGCAGGTGACGCTGTCGCAGGCAGACGCCTAAGCCGGTTTTTCTGGCCGAATGCCCGTATACGCCGCACGCGGCCGGATCACATTCTGGCTGCCTCGCTGCTCCAGCCCGTGCGCCAGCCAGCCGATCGAACGGCCCAGCGCGAACAGGCCAAACGCCGCGCCCACCGGCAGCCCCAGGTGGCGACGCACCGCCACCAACGCGAAATCCAGCGACGGGCGCTGCCCCACCAGCGTGAACGCCTGGTCGATGAACGACTGCCACGCCGCGCGCTGCGGCAGGATGCGGCCCAGCATGGCGATCGCGCGGGGGTCGCCGCCCGGATAAAGATGGTGGCCGAAGCCCGGCAGGTCTTCGCCGCGCGCCAGGCGTTCGCGCAAGGTCGCGCCCGGGTCGCCGCCGCGATCCCGCTCGTCCCATAGGGCTTCGACGCGCGCCGTGGTGCCGCCATGGCGTCCGCCCGTCAGCGCCGCCAGGCCGCCGACGATGCCCGCGCGCAGGCTGGCGCCGGTGGACGCAATGCAGCGCGCCGTGAAACTCGACGCGTTCAATTCGTGGTCTGCGCTGAGCACCAGCGCCATCCGGACCAGATCCGCACCGGCGGCATCCAGGCCCCAGGCGCGGGCGCACTGCATGTGAATCGGCGCGGTGTCCGGCGGCGCCTGCAACAGGCAGGCGGCCAGCGTGCGCACCAGATCGCCGCACCCCTGCGCCTGGCGCGCCGCCGCGCCTTGCCACAGCGCGGTCGCGTCATCGTCGCTGGCCGCGGTGAACAACGGCAGCAATGCGCTTTCCGCGCGCTGCCCGCGGTGCTGCGCGAGCAGGCCGGCCAGCCCGGCCGGCCACGGCAGCGCGGGGCCGCCGAACGCGGCGCGCGCATCGCACTGCCACAGGTGCGCCGCCACGGCTTCCACCGACGCCGACTCGGCCAGCGTCACCGCGTTGACGCCGCGGTAGTACATCTGCCCGTCTTCGATCAGCGTGATGGCCGACTCCAGCACCGGCAGCCCCCAGCTCAGCGTCGCCTTGGCGACTTCCTTGGGCTTGCGGCCCCGCGTGCGCTGCGCGGCCAGGCGCTCGACGTCGTCAGCCAGGTAGCGGCTTTCGCGGTGGCTGTCGCCCGCTTCGGCGTGCAGCAGGCCGCGGCTGACGTAGGCGTACAGCGTCTGGCGCGACACGCCCAGGCGGGCGGCGGCTTCGGAAGAAGACAGGTAGTTGGGCATGGCGCGCAGAGGGGGATGAAAGGTCACAAAGTCACAAGCGACGGGTCAACTCGGCAGTCGGTCTGCAGGCAGCCCGCTCGATAAGTTGATTAATCTAATCAATATTGACAATTAAAACCAGAAGAATAGGCTGTCGACATTGCTTGATGAACCAGGAAACGCCATGTCCGCCCCCCGCCACGACCCGACCTTGCCGCCCCCCGCCTTCGCCGATTACCTGCGCCAGTTCTGGCTCGCCGCGGGCGGCGACGCTGCCCACTTGCCCGGTGTCAGCGTCACGGGCCACGGCGCGCTGGCGTCCGCCTTTGCCGTCACCGACTTTGCCGCCGCCGCCATCGGCGCGGCGGGCCTGGCGCTGGCGGAATTCGCGGCCAAGGGGTCCGGCGACCTGCCCCCCGTGCAGGTCGACCGGCGCCTGGCGTCCTTCTGGTTCGGCACCACCCTGCGCCCGGTCGGCTGGACCGCACCGCCGCTATGGGATGCCGTGGCGGGCGACTATCTGGCGTCCGACGGCTGGATACGGCTGCACACCAACGCGCCCCACCACCGCGACGCGGCCCTGGCCATCCTGGGCGTGGCCGCCGACCGCGACGCCGTTGCCCAGGCCGTGGCGCGCTGGCGTGCCGATGACCTGGAAGCGGCCGTGGTCGAACGCAACGGCTGCGCCGCCGCCATGCGCAGCCTGGACGCCTGGGCGGCCCACCCCCAGGGCCGCAGCGTCGCCGCCGAACCCTTGCTGCACCGCGCGCCCGGCATTCACGCCGCCCGCCCCGGCGGGCAGATTCCCCGCCAGCGCCCGCTGCAAGGCATCCGCGTGCTGGACCTGACCCGTATCCTGGCCGGCCCCGTCGCCACGCGCTTCCTGGCCGGCTACGGCGCCGACGTGCTGCGCATCGACCCCATCGGCTGGGAAGAGCCCGGCACGGTGCCCGAAGTGGTGCTGGGCAAGCGCTGCGCGCGGCTGAACCTGAAAGACCCCGCCGACCGCGCCGTGCTCGAACAGTTGCTGGGCCAGGCCGATGTGATGATCCACGGCTACCGCCCCGATGCCCTGGCGCGCCTGGGCCTGGACGCCGACCGCCGCCGCGCCCTCAACCCCGCGCTGGTGGATGTGTCGCTGGACGCCTATGGCTGGACCGGCCCCTGGCATGGCCGCCGCGGCTTCGACAGCCTGGTGCAGATGAGCACCGGCATTGCCGATGCCGGCATGCGCGCGGCGGGCAGCGACCGCCCCGTGCCGCTGCCCTGCCAGGCCATCGACCACGCCACCGGCTACCTGATGGCCGCGGCAGCGCTGCGCGGCCTGACCGAACGCTACGCGACCGGTGTGGGCAGCAGCGCCCGGGCCTCGCTGGCGCGGACGGCGCGGGTGCTGGTGGCGCATGCGGGCCCGTTGCAGGGCGGACCGGCCTTGGCGCCCGAATCACCGCAGGATCTGACGACGACGATCGAAGAAACGTCTTGGGGCCCGGTGCGGCGCGTCAACGTGCCGCTGCGAGTGGGTGACATTCCGGAAGCGTGGGATTACCCCGCGAGTGCGTTGGGGTCGAGCCCGGCGCGGTGGCGGTGACTGCAGGCGTTGTGCGCAGCCGCGATGAGCGGCGAGCTAGGTGCGTTCACGCCTTCGAGTGCGGTGCGAGCTGCGCAACATGTTCTGCATAGTCTGGAAACGCCGCGGCCAACGCCGCCGCGTCCGCCAGTTCGAATTCAGAAAACTCGAAACCCGGCGCGACCGTGCAGCCCACCAGCGCGAGATGCTCAGGCGCCGCACAGCGCGCACCAAACCAGCATCCCGCTGGCACGACGGCCTGGAACACGCTGCCAGGATGAGTAAGCGGGTTACCCAGTCGGTGGATCGTCAACCCCTTGCCCTCGCTGAGCACCCACACCTCGAGCGGATCGCCCGCGTAGAAATGCCAGATTTCGTCCGAGCCGATCCTGTGCCACGAGGAATACGCCCCATCACACAACAAGTAATAGATCGCCGTTGATGCGGACCGCGACGCCCCATCTGCCGCCCGCAAGATCGAATCGGCAGCACGATAGGTTTCACGGAAATAGCCCCCTTCGGGGTGCGGCTGCAGGTCAAACTGCGCAATCAGGTCAGCGGCAGAAATTGGCATGGCATGTGAAATCAATGAAGGGATGAATTGGCTCGGCAACAGACCGATCTGCCCTGCATGCAGCAGATCAAACGCTGCAAAAAATGCGCCACGGGATTGCTGATGGCGGGCACTTGATTCTACTCAGATCGGCACCCCTGCGTGCATTGGCCGCGCGTCTATTGGCACGGCGAGAAGCCCTGGTTGTTGAGTGGCGTACTCGCTAGTCCTGCTGGCCCGGCTTGGCGCAAACGACGGAATCAAAGGCATATCCCTCGCCCACCCTCTTCGCGCTCGACACACGATCGTCGGCGATGCGCACGTACAACCCCGGGCCTTGCTCACCGACGCATGCGCCTGCGGATGAATATTCCATCGCGACAAGAACGTGAGAGAGCGCGACAACGGTTGACGGCGCGTCCATCACCTTGCCGGGCAGCATCATCGCCATCATCGCAAAAAGAGTGTAGGCAAGAGGTGCGAAAAATTCGTTGAGTGCCCGCAACTCACCGTCTTCGCGAGCGTTTGCGAATTTCTTGCCGGTACGCAAACGCTCCCAGAATCCCGCCCTGTCTTTCGCGGACGCTTTGTTGAACACCTTGAAGCCGCGGGTGAATGATGCAAGCATGATCACCAACATTTGCACCACCGCGAAGATCGCCAGCAAGACGGCCGCAAACTGGATCAAGTGCAGCACAAAAGACGCCGATGAAAGCAGCCCCAGGAAATTGGGGAAGCGCTCGGCGGGTTCACCCGTTATCTCGAGCGTGAAACGCGATGCCTGCGCCCTGCCGGTCCAAAGCGCCACCGACCCAATCAGCAGATAAATCGATGCCCAGAACGGTCGGCTCCATCGCCAGACGGAACGTATGATGAAAAAAATGTTCCGCAAGGCCGCATAGGTCAGCAACGCCAACGACACCCCCATGACCCAGGGATGCCACAAGATGTTCATATCGACGGCCACCCCTAACGCCAGCATGGAGATCCACAACATGGCTGTTGCGCCATAGCAGACCATGACATCTACCGGAATCTTCTGCAGCGCCCTCAACTTGCGCATGAGACGAACCGTCACCCGAAGCAGCCACATCCTCAATGGCCGCAGCAATGGCAGCCATTCGCGCAAAATCGGATAAACCATGCTCAGGATCAACAGCCCGGCAAATCCTTTCTTTACCGCCAGATTGGGGATGAACAAGACGGCCAGGATTATCGTCACTACATAGACAGCGCCGAAGATGCCGGGACGCTTGAACAGAGTAACCATGCGCGTTTTGGAATAATTTTTATTGTTGCTCATACCAAGACCCTGAATTCAATTGCCGAACGAGAAACGCATCTTAAAGCTATGGTTTCCGCATGAAGCGCCGCAAGGCCGCCCCAACGATGCGCCCAAACGATAGCGCAATTGCACACGTCCGAGACGCAGGCAACGCCCCCATCCGGTGAACGCCGGAGTAGATTGTCGCCATCGACAAGCCTGCTCTCCTTCACGATTCCCTATGGACTTGCTGATCACCGCTGCGGCACATGCGTTGGCTGCGAGCGACCCGTTGCGCGCCCTGGGCCGCGTGGCCTTGCGCGACGATGCACCGGCCCTGGCGCTGCGCGGGATTCGAAAACGTAGTCTGACACCTCAACCCGCCTCAGTAGGGCATCGGTGTCATCGCATATGCCGCCCAGGAACTCCGTGTCATTGTTCTTTGGATCGCCTTTTCACGAATTCCAAGTACTTTTTATCTTCCCCGTCGAATAGCCGCTTTCCGAAGCTCGCATATAGCTGCCGAAATAGTTCGTACGCTTGATCAAATTCCTCTGCGTCGAAGTGTACGGTTGCAGCGAGGAATTGCACTGAAGGGTCTGATGACGACCCATACAGAAGCGTCATAACTTCAATCCACGACTTTGCTGACTTGTATTTTCTTGTGTCTCTATAGAAAACCACTAGCCCACGAGCCAACGATTGAGCATAGTCGTAGTCGATCTTTGGCTCGGGGATACATGTCCAAGCATTGAGAAATTTCGATTCAGCCTTTTCGATATCTCCAGATTTCCAGGCCACTCGCCCTTCATTCGCGTATTTCTGTAAAGAGCTGAGTTGTTGATCGGTGAGCGGTTTCACCATATTTTTTCCTTAAGGGAAGAAGGTACGTCTCACGAAATCTGGCGCCAGCCCGCGCGCAGCCCGCCAATACGTTGCCGACTATCGACATTTCCTAAGCATCGATTCGGAAATTGCAGCGGGTCTACACTACGCACTCCCGATCCCCTTGGGCACTAGAAGATTCCGATTTTTAGGTAGCCTGAAGCAAATCGGATCCCTGACGCGCGAGACATGGCGGACTTCGCCCCCCAAGACGCCGATGGTAGATTGCAACCTTCGGCAGGCAACTGTCAGGCCAGAACCTTCATGGACTTGCTTATCACCGCCGCGGCACATGCGTTGGCTGCGAGCGACCCGTTGCGCGCCCTGGGCCGCGTGGCCTTGCGCGACGATGCTCCGGCCCTGGCGCTGCGCGGGATTCGAAAACGTAGTCTGACACTGAGGCTTCCGCACCTGTTCGCCAACCTTGAGCAGGTCCAAGCGATTACCGATCAATGGCTGCTCGATTACAACCAGTACCGCCCGCACGAATCGCTGGGTGGCCTTCCGCCAGTGCAATTCATGCCCCGGCTAACCCTTGCTCCGATCGTCTATCAACCGATGTCTACTTGACAGGGGTGCTTACGAACTATTTATAACGCTATCAAAAATTTCGTCTTTTTTCATTTGAATTTCGAAAGTAAGTTGTCAGACTACGTCTTCACACAGCCACCTTCAGGCCGAAAGCTGACACCTTATTTTCTGTGGTCAAAATCGTAGTCTGAAACTCTATTTTTCTAGACCAACTTTAAATTTGCACCATGGCGGGAATTCACCTGAAAAAACAAAAAAATCATCCACATATCTCAAACCAAGCATCTCCAAGCGTCGAATAAATTCATCTGCCGCCTCCCCTCCAAAACAAGGCCCAAACGATACGAGATCGGTACTATTATCAAGTGGCGCCTCAAATTCAAGTACAGTCAACAATCTATCTATAGTCACAGACTGAGACTCAAGAGCTTGGCGACGAATAACAATTCCATAGTCGACAATATCAATAAAACCCATGGCGTTACTCCTGGAATTTTTATGCTCTCGGGCACATTAATTTTTAGGTTATAAATAGGTAAACTTTGGATTGGCTGCAGAATTTGCCCCCACTCCGGCGAGCCACCTTGACCTATCAGGCTGCTGAAATACTCCCAGTCATTCGACCAGCCACTCTTTCATCGATCAATGTGATGTTGTCATTTTTCGCATCGCGGGATTTCTACCCCGATTTTCGATGATTTCGCCCCGCAAACAGCCTTTTGTGCGGTCTTTGCCGTCATCAGGCTGTTTGCAGACGGACTGCTCCCAAGGTGCGCATACGCACGAGGTTGTAGGCGCTCATGGTCAGAGCAAACATCTGGTCTACCCGCTTGATGCCTCGCACCATCACCTGACGCATGCGGCCCACGCATTTGGCCCACCCAAAGCCTTGTTCGATAAGTTTTCGCTTCTGCTGCGAGAGGCCGTAGCCGATGCTTTGAGCAATCGCATCCGGGACCGCTGAGCGGCGTCCTGATTTATTTTGCGCCACATGCGGAACAACATTCATGCCCAGGCACGCCTGCGCAAACTCCTGGGCGTCGTAGCCTTTGTCCGCGCCCAATGTAATCTCACACGCATCTGACCCAAGCGCCTGCACTGCATCACCGGCCATGGCTTTGGCCGCTTCGCGTTCGGCGTATCCATCGGCACGGGTGACCATCGCGTTGGCGATCAGGCCGTGGCGATTGTCGGCAAGCGTGTGGCCCATGTAACGCAGTTCACTGGCGGTCTTGCCTTTGCGATACAGCCTGGCCTCAGGGTCGGTGCTCGATTCGTGCATGGCATTGCTCCGGCGCTCGCCTTTGAAGTCGCTGCCCGTACCGTCGCCGCCATCATCGTCATCTTTGCGCTTGAAACTCTTGTGTCCCGCCCACGCCTGAATCAGCGTGCCGTCGACGCTAAAGTGCTCGCCCGAGAGCCAGTTCTTTTGCTCGGCAATGTGCAGCACCTCGTTGAAGAACTCCACGACCGCATCATGTTCGATCAGGCGCTCTCGGTTCTTGCTGAACACCGTGGGCACCCACACCGCATCATCCATCGACAGCCCAATGAACCAGCGAAATAGCAGGTTGTACTGCACCTGCTCCATCAGTTGACGCTCGGAGCGAACACTGTAGAGCACCTGCAGCAGCATGGCGCGCATGAGCTTTTCTGGCGCGATGCTCGGCCTTCCACCTTTGATGCCCGCCACGTACATCTTGGAAAACAGACTGTCCATCCGCTTGAGCGACTTGTTGGCCATCTCGCGAATCTCGCGCAAGGGGTGATCCCCGGGAACGAAGTCCTCAAGCTTGCGTAAAGTGAACAGGCTCTCGGTGAAGGTGTCGGCGCCGCGCACAGGATCAAGGTCTGATATCGATGGCGATGGGGTCGATGTTACGCGTTTGGAGGAGGTATTTCAGCAGCCTGCTACTCGGCACATCCGCCGGGGAGGCTGTTTTACTTTAACCAAACAGCCTCCGCGAAAACCGGGGTGATTCACTCGCTCACCTGTGCTTCGGTGTACTAAAAACACGCTCACCATACCGCCCCGACTACTGCTAAACGCTTGACGGGCAAGACGGTATCTTAGTTTCACAGAGACTATTCCACCTGTGATTCAAGGGGCCACCTCTATCGCCCCAAACGATTTAGGCTCAAAGCCTTCAGGCCAAACCGTCCCCCCATTAAACACAGCCCCAGAAAATAAAGCGCTTTCTATTCTTTTAACATTAACATTGGCATTGCATAAATCCGCTCTTATGAAACTGGCGCCATAGACATCGGCGCCTTTTAAGTCTGACGAGGAAAGATTTGCGTCGGTAAAGTCTGCTCCAACCGCTATAGAATTTGAAAGATCCACGCCTCTCATTTGCACACCAACCAATACGGCATTCATAAGGGCAGTACCACGCATTACCACCCCATTCAATACAGAGTGCCTAAAAGATGCACTCCTCAAATTCGAATTTGCAAAGTTCGCCCCTGAAGCATCAAGACCATCAAAAATCGCACGATGAAGTTCCAGCCCACTTAATGTTGAATTAACTAGACTCTCCAATGGCAAGACAAGGATCTCGCCCGTCTCAAAGCAAATCGTTATCACCTATTCCCCCAATCACCCGTATCAATCTTTACATCTGATATAGACTTAGCCTGCCCCGCTCGGCTAGGTGACAATACTCCTGGAGTCACCCCTGGATTTCGCCCAAGTATCTTTGCGGCAATATAACGATGATTCCCATCAATAATTACGTTGCCATCCATCTTAATTGGGGGAGCCACATCACCCTCCAGAAGCCGATCAACATATCTCTGAACCGCGGGTAACGAAACAAAATCTTGAGCACTAATAGCAGAGTCACCTTTTAATGCTCTCTGAATGATCTCGGGAGTGACATCAGCCCCTTTTGAAACCAGAGCCGTTGCCTTTGCACCCGTTTCATTCGAAATTTCGTTCAGTATTATTGTTGGCCCTTGCTGCTCAGGCAAGGGCGTCGCGCTGCCTCCGTGATACTTGTTTGGATCAGCCTGAAGCCCCGGCGTACCAAGGTTGCCCCGATCCAACTCATACCCTGGCGTCCGCCCGGCCTGCTGCGAGTCTCCCGGGTATCCCGGCACACTCGTGTTGCCCCCAGGCGGTACGGCCGGCGTCACCAGCGGGCCTGTAGCCTCTTCTGGCACGCTGTCCGCCCCGAATAGCGCACTCCAAGCCCGAGCCAGCTGTAAAGCTATGTTCTCGGTGGGACTCAATTCGTATCCCGTACCCGAACCCGGCAACCGCGACCCACTATTCCCGGGCCGCGTTCCTCGCCCGCCCGCTCCTGCGATCGCACCTCCAGACGCAGCCATCCCGGCCCCCGGCAAGGCGAGTTGGTTGTTCTCCAACTCCAGCCGCACCGCATCATTGACCGCCGCTACCGCCTTGGGATCCAACACCGCAGTCATTCCGGCGAGCAGGCTGGTCACCAGGCTGATACGGGCTTCCCGCTCGATGGGATCGAGCTTGCTGGCGGGTTTGCCAAATGCTTGATCCATGAGCTGGCTGACGACGATGCCTGCCGAGGCGCCTGCCGCTCCGCCACCGCAACCGGTGCTTTTGGATGCGGCGCCCGCGCATCCCAACAGCGCGTGCAGGGCGATGTGTCCGGCCGAGCCTTCACCGCCCAGCAGCGGAGCGATCTCCTTGATCTTGGCCGCGCCCAGACCTTGCAGATAGTTCACGGCCGCGGCTTGCACGAACTCGCCTGCGCCGCCGGTCACGTTCCCGCTGGTTGCCAAGGTCACGGCTGTCAGCACTTGCCGGTAGGTGCCGCCGGGCGCCCACTGCTTAGCCTCTTCGTACTGAGCGCGTAGCTGCTCCTTACGGACGCCCTCCGGTTCGTTATCCAAAGCCTTCTTCAGCGCCTTGGCCTCCGCCGCCCGATTCGCCAGAAACGCCCCCGTCTCCTGCGCCAGGGTCTTGGTCACCTCGAACCCCGCCCGGATCTCCTTCTCGTCAAAGATCCGATCCAGCGCGTTGAGCGTGTCTTTGGTGTCCCGGTTCAACGCGGCAATCGCTTCCGCCGCGGTCTGGCCCGTCAGCGCCTTTTGCCCCGCCTCATCCCGAATGACGATGGTGCCGCCGCTGACGGCGCTTTTCGTGGTGGAGCTGGCCTCGCCACTGGCGCCCATCGCAATGGGCACGTTGGCGCTGAGGCCATCGAGGCTGGGCAGCATGGAACCCGGCGTGGCTTTGCTGCCGCCGGCGACGTTGCCCTGGTTGTCGGTGCCGATGGCGCTTTGATTACTGCTGCCAGCGCCTTTAGCGCCATCTTTGCCGCCGTCCTTGCCGCCGGCTGCGCCGCCGCCAAAGTTGAAGCCGCCGCCAAGCTGTATCGACTGACCTTCATAGCTGGCGCGGTTTTCGATGTCCCGGCTAGTCAAGGTCCCGGTGATCAGCACGTTCTTGCCATCAGCCACCGCCTTGTCGCTGCTGGCGATCACACCGCCGATCAACCCCGTGTTCTTGCCCACGTTCAGCTGGAAACCGCCATCGCCGGCCCACATACCCGTCTGCTCCGTGACGCTGGCGTATTGGCTGTTGATCTTGGTCTGGCCGTAGTTGCCGCTGACGCTGCTGGCGCCGTAGCAGATGGGCGGGATGCACAGGCTGACCTGTACGCCGCCGCTGCGGTCACGGGCGGCGTAGTTGCTGATGTCTTGCAAGCTCTCGATGACGAGGTTGCCGCCCACGGTGGCGACGATCTGCGCCGCGCGGGCCTGGGCGCCACGCAGCACGGCGTCGCCGCCGGAGTTCAGGGTCAACCGGTTGCCCGCCACCACGTGGGTGTTGTTCCAGCTGCTGTCCTGGCCGCTGCCCTTGTTGGTGCTGCCCCCTGCCCCGACGTTGATGGCAAAGCCATTCTGGCTGCCGCCCACCGTCAGGCCCACGCCGATGCTGGCGTTGCGGCTCTTGCCGTCGCTCTTCTGGCTGGACGTGTTTTGCTGGGCGGTGAGCAGGATGTCGCCCTGGGCGTTCAGCAACACGTTGCGGCCGGCGGTCAGGTTCGAGCCTCAGACCGTGATGTTGGACTGGGCGCCCTTGCCGGCCGCAACGATGATCAGGTCACGGTTTGCCGTGACGGCCGAGCCGCTGGCGATGCTGCTTTGGCCGATACGGGTCTGGCTAGCGCTGCTGGCGCCCAGGTCGACGTTGACGCCTCCGTCCGCGCGAGGTTCTTGAATCCTCTGTGACGGACTAGAAACCTCAATTCAGACAACCGGTTCCAGAGGCGCTCGCCGAAAACGTAGTCTGACACCGGGGTTCATGCCCAGACCGCGCCGCTTCTCGCACTTGCGTTGCTATAAGTCCGTAGCCTGTTAATAAATAAGAAATCCTTTTAAGAATTCGTGGAAAAACCTCAGAGTCCGACAAATTATTTATTATCACGCATTCTAAGCACATTTCCCGCACCGCAAAGCGGACATATCATTAGGCGTTCAAATTCAGAAGACCCCGTATTTCTCTGCACATCTTTAACCAAGAGCATTGCCATTTGACACACAGGACAGTCAACTTCTGCCGTAGGGTCTTTCGCAAGAATTATCCCTGCTTCAACCCAGCGCTTAACCATTTCTTTATTCATTTTTTAGCCTCATTAAGGTACTGAAAGGCTTTTTCTGCGAAATCATAAGCCGCCTGCGTCTCGTGACTGGCTAACGCAGCAGAAACACCTCCAGAAGATTGGGAAGTGCTTAATCTGTGCAACTCATGCAAGATTGTTTTCTGAAGTTCAGCTGGTGATTTGAAAGCCTCTCTACCAATAAGAAAGCCATTCTCACCAAACATCGTCATTCCTGAAGCTGGCAACCCGGGCTCATATTGGATAAGTCTTCCCCCAATATTAATTTCTATAGGCTTTCCGGCCACATGTGCAGCTTGAATCCTGGCCAGTTCGCTAGAGTTTAGTATCGCTTTGGCCTCATTGAGAACCCCAGACTCCACTTGATTGAACCCTGGAATCCCTTTTCCACCCGTAGGCTTTGGCGTGCCCCTCACTTTACCAACATCAAGCGCCTTCTCCGCATCCGCGAATGTATGCAACGCCTGGCCGCCTTTCTTCACAATACCGCCCAACACAGGCACGACGCCTATAGCAGCGAAAAACCGGTTTGCGTCCTCGCCGGTCGCCGTCTTGCCTGTGACCAACTCATACAACGCACTGGCGTTGGAGACCCCAGGAGCCAGATCCAACACCGCCTGCGCCAAGGTGTCCGCTTTCTCCTTTGTCAGGCTGGGATATTGGCCAAGGATTAGCGAAACGTCATACGCCGCAGCCATCCTGTCAGCACGATCGAACTCGGCCTGATAGCAAGGGCCATCGTTGCCACACTTCGCCTCCAACTTGTCATAGAGCTCGGCCTTGAAACGCGCAACCTTGCCCCGGTATCGGTAAGACGTGTTGTTCTCTGATTCGATCACCGCTGCGTTGACGGCAGGCGCGGCCACGGACGGATCGATGCCAGCGGAAATCCCGGCAACAATGCTCGTCAGCAGATTCATGCGTGCTTTGGCTTCATCCGGCGACAGGTCTTTCGTCTCTCGGCCGTCAACACTCTCCAAAAGCTTGTTCAGCACAACGCCGGAGAGCGCGCCCGCGGCCCCCGCACCACAAACGTTGTTTTGGGCCGCAGCACCAGCGCAACCCAACAGAGCGTGCAACGCGGCATGTCCGGCGGACCCTTCACCGCCTAATTGAGCGCTCAGTTCCTTGATTTTCGTGGCGCCCAGGGCCTGCAAATAGTTGACCGCCGCCGCCTGGATGAACTGCCCCGCACCGCCGACCACATTTCCACTGGCAGCCCCCAGGATTGCCGTACTCCATTGCAGCAGCGTTCCGGTCTGCCCCCAACGGCTTTCCATCTCCGCATAGTCGCGTACCGCCTGTATGCGTTCGCCGTACGGCAACGATGCGTCTTCTGAGCGCGCCTTCAGGGCCTCAAGCTCTGCCTTTCGATTGACCACATACTGGCCCACCTGCCTGGAGAGTTCGGCAGTCACCTCAAACCCCGCCCGGACCTCCTTCTCATCAAAGATCCGATCCAGCGCGTTGAGCGTGTCCTTGGTATCCCGGTTCAACGCGGCAATCGCTTCCGCCGCCGTCTGTCCCGTCAGCGCCTTTTGCCCCGCCTCGTCCCGAATGACGATGGTGCCGCCGCTGACGGCGCTTTTCGTGGTGGAGCTGGCCTCGCCACTGGCGCCCATCGCAATGGGCACGTTGGCGCTAATGCCGTCGAGACTGGGCAACGTGGAACCCGGCGTGGCTTTGCTGCCGCCGGCGACGTTGCCTTGGTTGTCGGTGCCGATCGCGCTCGGGGTGCTGCCGCTGCCACTGCCTTTAGCGCCATCTTTGCCGCCGGCCTTGCCGCCAGCTGCGCCACCGCCGAAGTTGAAGCCGCCGCCAAGCTGTACCGACTGCCCCTCATAACTAGCGCGGTTCTCGATGTCCCGGCTAGTCAAGGTCCCCGTGATCAGCACGTTCTTGCCGTCCGCCACCGCCTTGTCGCTGCTGGCAATGACCCCGCCAATCAACCCGGTGTTCTTGCCCACGTTCAGCTGGAAACCGCCATCGCCGGCCCACATACCCGTCTGCTCGGTGACGCTGGCGTATTGGCTGTTGATCTTGGTCTGGCCGTAGTTGCCGCTGACGCTGCTGGCGCCGTAGCAGATGGGCGGGATGCACAGGCTGACCTGTACGCCGCCGCTGCGGTCGCGGGCGACGTAGTTGCTGATGTCTTGCAGGCTCTCGATGACGAGGTTGCCGCCCACGGTGGCGACGATCTGCGCCGCGCGGGCCTGGGCGCCACGCAGCACGGTGTCGCTGCCGGAGTTCAGGGTCAACCGGTTGCCCGCCACCACGTGGGTGTTGTTCCAGCTGCTGTCCTGGCCGCTGCCCTTGTTGGTGCTGCCCCCTGCCCCGACGTTGCTGGCAAAGCCATTCTGGCTGCCGCCCACCGTCAGGCCCACGCCGATGCTGGCGCTGCTGGCGCCCAGGTCGACGTTGACGCCTCCGTCCGCGCGAGGTTCTTGAATCCTCAGTGACGGACTAGAAACCTCAATTCAGACAACCGTTTCCAGAGACGCTCGCCGAAAACGTAGTCTGACACCGGGGTTCATTCGGAGATGATCTCAGAGGCGTTTACCCAATGGGCTAGCGCAAAGGGCATCGCGATCCGCTATATCCAGCCGGGCAAGCCAAATCAGAACGCTTTCATTGAGCGCTTCAATCGAACTTATCGAACCGAGGTGCTCGACGCGCACCTGTTCGCCAACCTTGAGCAGGTCCAAGCGATTACCGATCAATGGCTGCTCGATTACAACCAGTACCGCCCGCACGAATCGCTGAGTGGCCTTCCGCCGGTGCAATTCATGCCCCGGCTAACCCTTGCTCCGATCGTCTATCAACCGATGTCTACTTGACAGGGGTGCTTACGCCCAGGTCGACGTTGACGCCTCCGTCCGTGCGAGGTTCTTGAATCCTCAGTGACGGACTAGAAACCTCAATTCAGACACCGTTTCCAGAGGCGCTCGCCGAAAACGAAGTCTGACACCGGGGTTCGTTATTTTTTTATTTCGCCATTTTATTTCTTTACTATATACCAAACAATTTCCTCTCAACGTGCTCGGTCAATTCATCTAAGTCATCATAAGCTATTGGCCCAAATAACGGATAATTTTTCGAAAAATAATCATATATTTCTACGGAACTATCATTTAGCTTTCTATCCATCAAAATTACTTCCTCCGGAGTAATAGACCAATTTACTCCGGGCATCGCAATCCTTTTATAAGATTCCATAGACCACCGCAGCTTCCCCTTATAGCTAGATAATGCGTCTTTCAATGCACTCACTGCGGAAATATTTTCATTAACGAATCTGAAAGATACATAGGGCGGAAAAATTGAATGATCCTGAACTTCAGCATGATCACGCACCCATACTTGCGGATATCTCTGCTTATAGGTCCGCCAGGCCAAAGGCTCCAGCTTATCAATGATGTTTAGCAAAGCACCTTCTCTGTCTTCGATTATTTTTAAATTCATTCCAGCCCCTTTAGCTTTGAAGAAATGTACACACCATCAGGGTTCATTCCTTTAATGTGCATTTCCCAATCCCCCTTCGGAATGGGAGAACTAGACAACCTTGGATCATAAACGTATCTACCATCAGTATAAATTTGGTGATACGTATAATTTTTTTGGACAATACTATTTTCGTAAACGTTTAGATTGCCAGGATTTTTGGGGCGCACTTCCAGAATTATCCCTTTACCGCCTGCGCTCTCTAGCAATTTTGCAGCTATGTCAGAGCAATCAACCTGTCCGCACCTATTGATCATTTCCCGAACTAGAGGGCTATTCATCGCATCAACCACCGTTGCCTCAGGCGGAAAGCTCGGATTGATAGGACGGAACGGCCTGTCCATCCCCGGTGGGATGAATTCAGCAGGGGGAGGAATAACCGTCGGTCGCGCGGGAGAAGCAAAAACCGTTTCATATTTTCCCGTAATGGGATTCTGCCTCGCTATGACTGTATTGCCATCAGCCAGCAGCACCTCCCCATTGCGCACCGTCCAAGACGCCCCATCCGCATAGGCCATCTTCGCAACCGTCATCTCCAACGAACCGCGCGCTGCACGCGTAGCGCTCAGTTTGATGAGGTTAACGAATGTATTCCGAATCCCTCCCAGAACGCCGCTTGACGCGATGTCGAACGCCAGCAGCGCCGCATCAACCTTGGGAGTCAATTCACTCTGCGTTTTGTACTGAGCCAGCAGGCCATCGAGTTCTTTAATTGACTTCGTCAGCTGGAACGCGCAAGCAGGCACCTGCCCACATGCCGATCCACTGCCAAGCATCGACTCCAACTGGTCCCGCGTTTCCTGCAACTCGCCGGGACCGAAGATACTCTTCATCTGATCCAATGCTGCCTGCGTACCCGCGGCGTGCGCGGCTTTGATCTGCTGCATCAAATCGTCTTGCTGCTTCGGATCCAACTTGTCGATCTGCGACAGCCGGCCGATGAGATCCTGATCGTGCGCCAGATTCAGCGTGTTGTTGTCCAGCTCAGCAATCGCCGCATTCGTGATCGTCGCGATACCATCTGCACCTGCAACTGCCGCTGCGCCGGCAATCAGCGACGCGACAAGATTGCGACGTGCCTCTTTCTCGGCGTTGGTATTCCCACTAGTGCTATCCAGCAATGCGTTCACGAGGATCGCAGCGGCGCCGCCCGTCGCTCCCGCGCCACAACTCTGGCCGCTCGCGGCTGCGCCTGCGCAACCCACGATCGCTTGCAATGCGGCATGTTCGGGTGAGCCATTTCGCACGAGGCCTTCGCTCACCCACTTACCGACCTGCGCTGCGCCTTGCTGTTGCAGATAGTTGACCAAAGCGTTTTGCGCGATGTCCGTCGCAGCGCCGGTCACATTGCTGCCGAGTCCAGCCAAAACGGCGTTGGCAAATTGGCGATAGGTCCCACCGGGTAGCCATTCTTTAGCAGCGTTAAACTGCCGTTCCAGGTCTGCGTATCTAGCCGGATCGTTCTCGGTGCGCATCGCTTCCTTCAGCGCGTCCGCCTGCGCCGCCCGATTCGCCAGAAACGCCCCCGTCTCCTGCGCCAAGGTCTTGGTCACCTCGAACCCCGCCCGGATCTCCTTCTCGTCAAAGATCCGATCCAGCGCGTTGAGCGTGTCCTTGGTGTCCCGGTTCAACGCGGCAATCGCTTCCGCCGCGGTCTGGCCCGTCAGCGCCTTTTGCCCCGCCTCATCCCGAATGACGATGGTGCCGCCGCTGATGCCGCTCTTTGTGGTGGAGCTGGCCTCGCCGCGGGCGCCCATCGCAATGGGCACGTTGGCGCTGAGGCCATCGAAGCTGGGCAGCGTGGAGCCCGGCGTGGCTTTGCTGCCGCCGGCGACGTTGCCTTGGTTGTCGGTGCCGATGGCGCTTTGATTACTGCTGCCAGCGCCTTTAGCGCCATCTTTGCCGCCGTCCTTGCCGCCCGAACCCCCGCCACCGAAGTTGAAGCCCCCTCCGAGTTGAATCGACTGACCTTCATAGCTGGCGCGGTTCTCGATGTCTCGACTGGTCAGGGTGCCGGTGATCAGCACGTTCTTGCCATCAGCCACCGCCTTGTCGCTGCTGGCGATCACACCGCCGATCAACCCCGTGTTCTTGCCCACGTTCAGCTGAAAACCACCGTCGCCCGCCCACAGGCCGGTCTGCTCCGTGACGCTGGCGTATTGGCTGTTGATCTTGGTCTGGCCGTAGTTGCCGCTGACGCTGCTGGCGCCGTAGCAGATGGGCGGGATGCACAGGCTGACCTGCACGCCGCCGCTGCGGTCGCGGGCGGCGTAGTTGCTGATGTCTTGCAGGCTCTCGATGACGAGGTTGCCGCCAACGGTGGCTACGATCTGCGCCGCGCTGGCCTGGGCGCCACGCAGCACGGTGTCGCCACCCGAACTGATGGTGAGCTTTTCCCCCGCCACCACATGGGTGTTGTTCCAGGAGCTGTCCTGGCCGTTGCCCTTGCTGGTGCTGCCGCCAGCTCCGACGTTGATGGCAAAGCCATTCTGGCTGCCGCCCACCGTCAGGCCCACGCCGATGCTGGCGTTGCGGCTCTTGCCGTCGCTCTTCTGGCTGGACGTGTTTTTCTGGGCGGTGAGCAGGATGTCGCCCTCCGCATTCAGTAACACGTTGCGGCCGGCGGTCAGGTTCGAGCCGGATACGGTGATGTTGGACTGCGCGCCGTTCCCCGTGGCGATGATGGCCAGGTCTCGGCCAGCCGAGGCGGCCGAACCGTTGGCGGTGCTGCTTTGTCCGCTGCGGGTCTGGCTGGAACTGCTGGCGCCCACGTCGACGTTGACGCTGATGCCCCCCATCTGCGCGGGATTCTTGGCCACGGCGTCGTAGAGGTTCTTGGCAGCCAAGCCAGCAGCCACCGCGGCGACCGCCTGGATTCTGCCGTTGTTGGTGTCCTGGGCCGCATGGCGCATGCGGTCGATGGTCTCCACCGCCTTGATCACCGGACTATTGACGCTGGTCGTGACCGCGATCTGGCTGCTCTTCTGGAAATCCCGGAAGGCCGAGGTGTCGAAGCTGCCTTCGATAGTGACGGCCTGACCGCCCAAGAGCACATCGCGGCTGGCACGGATATCGCTGCCGCGAATCAACAGGTCTTGCTTGGCGATGATGGACACGTCACCCTGGCGGCTGACGATGGTGCTGCCCGCGCCGCTGGTGCTGCGGCTGTTCTCGGCCAGCGTGCCGCTGGACTTGCGGATGCCGGTGGTTGCGCCGCCGACGTCGTCGCTCAGGTCGCCGACGCTTTTGCTGCGGTGGCTGCTGGTGTGGTCGCGCGTCGCCGTGCCGGTGTCGATGGCAATCGATCCCTTGCTGGCGGACAGCCCCACGTTCTTGACGGCGTCGATGGCCGACCCGGCAATGCGGATGTCTCCCTCGCGGCTGTTCAGATAGACGGTGTTGCCCGTGATCAGCGATGCCGTCTGCCAGGTGCCCGCGGCCGTTTCACCGGCAGTGGCGGTCTGGGCGCCGAAGGGGAACGTCTTGACGCCGCTGGCGTTGGGGCCGCCGTCGATGGCGCGGCCCATGTCGCCCAGGCTCATGCTGCCGACCGAGATGCTGGTGCTTTTGCTGTCGTTCTGGCTGGCTTCGCGGTACTGGTTCTGCGCACCTGCCACCATGATGTCGCGTTTCGCATCGAGCACCACGCCGCCTTGGGCGCGCAGGTTGGAACCGACCAGGGCAATGTCGCCGTCAATCGCGCGGCCGGACGCGTCCCTGGCGCCGCTGCCGGTGGCGCGGATGAGAATGTCGCCGGCCGCGCTCAGGTCCGAGCCGCTGCTGACCTGGCTGAACGTATCCCGCGAACCGCTGCTTTTGCTGCGGCTGAAGTTGAGCGTCACGCCCGGCGTGGTGGCACCGCTGTGGGCCAGTTCCTGGACCTTGGCCTTTGCCGAGCCGGCGTTGGACAGGTTCTTGAAGGTGTCCACCGGCGTGCCCACGAGCTTCACGCCAAAGCTGCTTTGCTTGTTGGAATAGTCGCTGTGGGTGTTTTCCGTATCGCGGCCGGTCAGGATGGCGACATTCTGCGCTTGAATGTCGATGTTGCCGGTCCTGCCGGTCACATCGCCCGCCGCCTTGCCGGCGACGATGTCGCTGCCGACGAGGCTGGCATTGCGGCCCGCGGTCAGGATGACGTTGCCGCCGGTCGTGCCGAGCAAGCTGCGCGCGTCGCTTTGCGTGGTGCCGTCCACGCGCTGGTTCGATTTGCTGTCGCTGCGGCCATACGAGATGCCCATGCCGCCCACCGAGAAGCCGCTTTTCTTTTCCCGGCGGTAGTGGTCTTCGGCGTAGGCGTTCACGCCGGCCTGCACGGCCAGGTCGCGTGCGGCGTCCAGCACGATGTCTTTGGAAGCCAGGACCTGCGCACCCGTCATGCGGATGTCGCGCCCGCCGCCAACCAGGACGCTTTCACCGGACAACTGCGTGCCTTGGGCGGTGCTGTAGGCGCTGCTGTCGATGGTGTGAGTCGAGCGGCTGGACAGGAAACCCTTGACCTTCTGGTAGTGCTCGTCACGCACCGAACCCGATGCCACGCCGGCCGTCAGGTTGACGTCGTGCCCGGCCAACAGGGTCAGGTTCTTGTCGGCGAACACCTGGGCAGCGCGCGCATTGACGTCTTGCGCGGCCACCAACTGCAAGCTGCCGCCCGCCGACAAGGACGTGCCCACTTCCTGGCTCAAGGACAGATCGGCCCGGTTCTTGCTTTTCCAGTGGACGGAGTCCGCATAAGACTGCGTCACAGTGGTCAGATTGATGTTCCTGCCTGCCTTGATCGCGGCGTCGGACGTTGCGCTGATCGCCGCGGCCGTGGCGTTCACATCGCGCCCGGCAAAGGCATCGAGCTTGCCCGCATCGATGCGTGACACGCCGTCGATGAAGGTCGTACGGGTGCGCGCGCCGCTGGCGCTGCTCGCGGTGGTGGTCAGGTTGATGTCGCGTAAGGCGGACAGGGTGACGCTGTCGCCCTTGAGCAATCCGGCGATGTTGTCGATATCCTGCCGGGCGTTCAGGTTGACGGCCTTGCCCTGAATCGTTCCTACGTTGTTGCGCAGGTTTTGTCCCGCGACCACCAGGGCGTTGCGCGCGCCCAGGGTGCCGCTGTTGGCGACATCGCCGCCCATGTCGATGTGGACACTGCCGCCTGCGATCAACGTGCCGTCGCCACGCAGGTCGCCGGGCCTGACTGCCAGGTACACCTGCGGTGCCCATACCTTTTGCTGGCTGCCGTCGGGCAGCGTGACGGTCTGCTCGACCAGCCAGACAATGTCGCCGGTCAGATGCCGCATCTGGTCTTCTGACAACGCGGTGCCGACGGTCAGGCCGAAGCGACCGGCGAAGTCGGCGCCCGCGGCGAGCAGGGCTTTGTATTGCGTTTCGTTGTCGGTGTAGTCACCCACGTAGCGCTGGCCCGTGGCCAGCATGACCTGCTCGGCCACCAGCTTCTGTTCGTAGAAGCCATCGCCCAGGCGCTTGAGGACATAGGTGCCATTGCGGTTCAGTTGGCGAAGCAGGAAATCACTGGACGTGACGGTGCGCGAGCCCAGGAACTGGCGGTCGGTTGCGATCAGGTACGGGGCGTCTGGCGCCTGCATGACGCGGTACAGCGCGCTGGTGGGAATGACGGGCGGCAATGTCACCACGGCGACCGCGAGATTGCCCGGCAGCGACACGCGCGTGACCGTCGCCGGCGGCAAGGCCGCGGCAATCGCGCTGGCGCCAGGCGCGACACCCCCTGGGGAAATACCGGTGTTCTGCTGCGTCACTCCCAGACCGGCATCGATTTTCTCCACCGAGACGGTGACGCCATAGGGCGAGCGGTCATAGCGACGCGAGTCCCGCTTTTCGTAGGTATAGACCATCGTGCCCGCGCGCTGGACAGTGCGAGAACCCTCTGCGCCCAGGTTGGTCAACGTGCCGCCTTCGGCATTCAGGGCCCCGCCCGCGATGATCTGGCTCTTGTCGTTCTGGACGTTGCCGACCAGCCGCGCATTGCCGCCCACGATGATCTTGCCCGGATCGCTCTGCGTGACACCGGTTTCGGTTGTGATCTGCGTGACTTCGTAGAAGGTGAAGTCCTTGATCATGCGGTTGTTGCGGAAGTCGGCGTTGAAGTCGCGGATCTTCTCGTTCAACGTGTCGTAGAGCTGCAGGTCGCGCTCGTAGGTGGCCTGTTGCTGGGCCAGGTCCGCAGGGCAGCGAAAGCCGCAGTCATCCGGCGACGGCGGCTTCCTGATCCCGGACGGGCGCTCGACCTCGAAGACCGACCAGATCTTGGCATCGGGTTTGTAGAAAAATTGGGCGGGATTGACACCGCAAGTCCCAGCGTCCCCTCCGCCGCACGACGGCTCTTCCGGGATATACGCCAGCCCGATCGGTGCGCTGACGCCGGCACGGCCTTGCTGGTCTTCCTGAATGCTGCTGTAGTCGAACGGCGGGCCGTACCGGCTTTCCGGATAGCGGGTCGACGGCAGCAACAGGCGCCGTTCGTCGTACTGACCCATCCATCTGGGGCTGCGTCCGCAAATGGATTTGACGGTGTTGCAGAACCACATGCCCTCGCCGTCGATGATCTCCGTGGAGCCGTTCAAGCGGTAGAACCATTTCTCTTCGCTCTTGGTTTGAACGATGCTGCTGGTGAAATGGGTGTTCAGATTCTGGATGCTGGCCGCCGCGATGTCGGCGTTGCGCTCGGCTTCGATGGTGGCCGATTCGTTGGATAGCAACGCCGCTTGGCCAGTGGCGTTGCCAGAGGCATCCAGGGCGCCGCCGATGCGCAAGTCTGCACCGGCGTAGATCAAGGCGTGTTCACGGTTGGCGAGCGTGCCGACGCCCAGGTCCAGGTCGCCACGCGACGCAATGACGGCATTGGGTTCGTTGATGAGCGTCGGCGTCTGGACGCCGATGCGGTCGCCGTAAATGCGGCCGGTGTTGGTCAGACTGCCAGCGGTGATGCGGGTGTAGCCGCCATCGATGAGGCCGGCATTGGCCAGCAAGCCGCTGATGACCAGGGTGTTGTTGCGCAGGGCGATCAGTTCGCCGGTGGCGCGGTTGGTCAGCGTGTTGGCGGTGATCGTCAGGTCCTGGCCGGCGTGGAGCTTGCCGTCGTTGTCCAGGTTGTCGGTGGTCAGTTCCAGGGAATTGCCGGCTGTCACCGCACCGCTGCTGTTGATCAGGTTATTCGCCGCGAGCTTGGCGTTGGCGTCGGATGAGACGTTGCCTGACGTGTTGTCGAGCGTGCCGGTGGCAACGCCCAGGTCTTGCCCCGCGCCGATGCGGCCGGATTGGTTGTCGATGGCGCTTGCAATGACCGTGACCTGCTTGCCCATCACACCCAAGGCGCTCGTCGACGTGGGCAAAGCGGCTGCTGCGGCAGGAGTCCCTGATAGGGTCGGCGTTCCTGCCTGGGCCCACGATTCCACGTTGGCCGACATTGCGGCCCCCGCACCCGCCAGACCATTGGCGAGCGTGTCGCGGTTGTTCAGGCTGCCGGCCTTCAGGGCCACGAGGTTGTCGGCCTGGATCAAGCCGGCGCGGTTGTCCAGCAGGCCTTGTGTATTGAGTGTCAGGTTGCCTGCGGCAATGAGGCCGCGGGTGTTGGACAGGGTTTGCGCGTTCAGCGTGGCCTGGCCTTGAGCGGCAACGGTGCCGCCGGTGTTGTCCAGGTTGCCGGTGGTGTTCACGTCCAGTGCGCCGCCGCTGACGACCTTGCCGTTCGTGTTGGACAGGCTGGCTGCCTTAACGTCGACCGAACCGCCATAGAGTCCACCGCCCTGGTTCTGCAAGGCACCGGTGTTGGCAACCGTAAGCTTGCCGTCCGCCTGCGCCACGCCGTTGCGGTTGTCCAGGCTGGCCGCCTGGATATCGGCCGTGCCGCCCAAGAGCTTGCCGCCCTGGTTGTTCAAGGCGCCGGCCGTTTCCACGCGCAGCGCGCCGTTGGCTTGGACGGAGCCTCCCTGATTGTTGATGCCGGCTGGACCGCGCAGCGCCACGCTGTCGCCCGAGACGACGCCGCCTGCGGCGTTGATGATGGATTGACCGGTGATGGCAACCGAGCCGGTGCCCGCCAGGGTGCCGGCGGAGTTGTCGACCGCGCCTGCGACGTTGACCGTCAACCCTGCCCCGCTGGTGAGCTTGCCGCCGGTGTTGTCCAGGCTGGACGCGCGCAGCAGCACCGAGCCGCCGTACACGGAACCGGCGCGATTGGTGATTGCCCCGTTGGCGTCGAGTGTCAACACCCCACCCGCGACGAACTTGCCGCCCGACAGGCCCAGCGCATCGGCCGTGACCGTAGCGTTGCCGCCGGCCATCAGCGTGCCGGCGTTCTGCAGGCTATTGACCTGTACGCTCAATGCACCCAAGGGGCTGATGGAAGCATCGGCCTGCAGGCCTGCGGTGAAGGCACCGCGGTTATCCAGTTGGCGCGCCACGACGCTGGCGTTGCCCGCCGAGGACATGGCGCCGGTGTTGACGACTGAACCCGGCGCATTGAGCGCCAGCGCGCCACCCGCCGTGACGGTGCCTTCGTTGACGATGTCGCGCCCGCCCTGCACCGACAGATCGGTGGCGGCCTGCATGCGGCCGGACGGCAGAATCTTGACGTCGCCATTGGCGCTGACGGTCAGCGTGCCGGTCAGCGCAGCCAAGTTGCCGCCGATGTTCACGCCGACACCCGCTTCCGTGCCGATGAGTCGAATGCTGTTGGCGTACATGCCGCCCAAGGCCGCCACATCGATGGACACACCCGTGGTGCCGCCCGCGCCAGTCAGGGCCGAGACGTCGATACCGTCGTAGCCCACCCGGGCGGGTCCCGCCACCACGTTCAAGCGGTCCGCCCAGACCTGGGCGTTCAGTTCCAGAGTGCGCGCCAGCAGGTCCAGTTGGCTCAAGTTGGCGCCGTACAGACCCGCGCCTTCGATCGCCAAGCGACCACTGGCAATGTCAAAGCCCAGCGAACCATCCGGCCCCACGACCGGCTTGCCGGTAGTCAGCGTGGCGCGATTGGCATTCAAGAACCCGCAGCCGTTGCAGGTGATGCCGGCCGGGTTGGCAACAATGACGTTCGCCCGATTGCCGGCCACTTCCAGCATGCCGCGCAGTTGCGAGGGGTTGGGCGCCGTGACCTGGTTCAGGATGGTGGTGGCACGCTGGTTGCCCAGCATGGGGTTGCCCGCCACCTGCCCCGCCACCTGCGTCTGGCTGGCCGCGCCGCTGTTGTTCAGCACCACGCCGGACGGGCCGACGTTGAACTGGGTGTAGTGGTTGTTGGACACCCCGCCGGCCGAAGGCGGTGCGATGTTGACCACCGGCACACCGTTGGCCACGCCCACCACGGGCTTCTGCCCGCCGACGCTCTGGTCTACCGAAATCGGCAAGGTCTGCGCCAGGACGGGCGTCCAGATCTGCGCAAAGACCAACAACCAGGCAATCGTGCGGCGTAACGTCGACATATCAGGCAAGACTCGGCAAAGGGGGTAAAACCACAACCGTTGCCACGACAGCCGACCTTCAGCCCGCCCAAACCCCGCGGACTATCGACAAAGCCAAAAGCACCGATCCGGAAATTGCCCGCTTACGCTACGCAATCCGAATCAGACAGAACATTGGAAGATTCTGATTTTTGGCCGACGCTGGCCCGTGATTGCAGAAGTCGGACGCAGTCCACTCATCCGTGAGTACGGAACGCCGCAGACCCAGTTTGTCCGTGACGGTGTAGATTGGCGTCATCGACCCGCCACGGTGCCCCCGCACGACAACGCCACGACCGACGCCCCATGGACTTGCTGATCACCGCCGCGGCACATGCGTTGGCTGCGGGCGACCCGCTGGGCGCCCTGGGCCGCGTGGCCTTGCGCGACGATGCGCCGGCCCTGGCGCTGCGCGGCATTGCATTGGCACAACTGGGCGACTTTGAGCGTGCCCGTTCGCTGGTGCGGCAGGCGGCGCGCAAGTTTGGCGCGCAGGCGCCCGTGGCGCGCGCCCGCTGCGTCGTGGCCGAGGCCGAGATTGCGCTGGCCTCGCGCGACCTGGCCTGGCCCACGCAATCCCTGGACGCGGCCCGACAGGTGTTGGAACGCCACGGCGATACGCGCAATGCGGCCTATGCCCAGTACCTGACCGGCCGGCGCCTGCTGTTGATCGGCCGCCTGGACCAGGCCGAGCAGACGCTGGCGACGCTGGACCCGGCCGCGTTCCCGCCAGCCTTGCGCACCGTGCATGAACTGGTGGTGGCCGGCATCGCCATGCGGCGGCTGCGCGCCGACGCGGCCCAGGCGGCCCTGGCCCGCGCCGCCCAGGCTGCGCAGGACGCGGGCATCCCCGCCTTGCAGGCCGAAGTGCGCGACGCCCAGCGTCTGCTGGATGCGCCGGCCGCGATATTGACGGCCGCCCCTGCCCCCCGCCCGCAGCGCCTGGCTGACGTCCAGGCGCTGCTCGCCTCGAACACATTGGTCATCGACGCCTGCCGCTACGCGCTGCACGGCGCGGGCCGCACGGTGGCGCTGGCCACCCGCCCCGTTCTCTTCACCCTGGCCCGGATACTGGCCGACGCCTGGCCCGCCGACGTGCCCCGCGACGTGCTGATCGAACAGGCCTTTCGCACCCGTCGCCCGGACGAAACCCACCGGGCCCGCCTGCGGGTCGAGATCGGCCGCCTGCGCGCCGCGCTGGGCCCCTTGGCGACACTGCACGCCACTCGCGGCGGGTTCGCGCTGACGCCGCCGCCGGGGCAGCGGGTTGCCGTCCTGACACCCCCCGTGCAGGACAAGCACGCTGCCGTGCTGGCGCTGTTGGGCGACGGCCAGGCCTGGTCCAGCTCGGCCCTGGCGCTGGCGCTGGATCTCAGCCAGCGCCATGTGCAGCGCGCGCTGGATGCCCTGGCCGATGCCGGCCGTGCCCAGTCGTTCGGCCGGGGCCGGGCGCGGCGCTGGATGACGCCGCCCTTGCCCGGTTTCGCGACCACATTGTTACTCCCGCTGCCGCCGCCGAATGCCTAGGATGGACACGTCAACCTCTTGAACAGGACATCGACATGAAATCCAAACCCGCAGACATCCTCCGTGAATACGGCCCCTTTCCTGGCGTCAGCCAGGTGCACGGCGTGTCCTACGACGGCAAGCGCGTGTGGATCGCCGTCGGCGAGAAACTGCACGCCCTGGACCCGGCCACCGGCGCCGTGGTGCAGTCCATCGACGTGGCGGCCCAGGCCGGCACGGCCTTTGATGGCCAACACCTGTACCAGATCGCCGGCGACGTCATCCAGAAGATCGACCCGGCCTCGGGCCGCATCCTGGGCACCATCCCCGCGCCACACGGCGAAGGCAACTCGGGCATGGCCTGGGCCGAGGGCATGCTCTGGGTCGGCCGCTACAAAGACCGCACGATCCTGCAGGTGGACCCGGCCACCGGCGCCATCCTGCGCACCATCGCCTCAGACCGCTACGTGACGGGCGTGACCTGGGTGGACGGCGGCCTGTGGCACGGCACCTGGGAAGACGACGCCAGCGAGTTAAGACACGTCGACCCGCAAAGCGGCGAGGTCCTGGAAAGCCTGGCGCTGCCGGCGGGCGTGGTCGTATCCGGACTGGAGTCGGACGGCGGCGACGTGTTCTATTGCGGCGGCGCGACCAGCGGCAAACTGCGGGCGGTGCGCAAGCCGCGCGCCCTGGCCTGAGCAGCCACCGCCGATACGGCGCGGCGCCTTTCTCTTATATAGAGAACGCGCCGCGGGCCGCCTGCCCGGCTGGCATAAATGGGGCACGACCCCGTCGGGCGCGGCGGCCGGCCCCCCCCCCGCCTGGCTGGGCAAGAATCCGTCAGATTCCCCCAGTACTGACAAATTGTTGCAGCGGCAACCGCAACCCCGCCTTCCACCCCCCAGAAGGCCCCCGCCAGCGTGTAAACTCCCCCCTTTTTGACTCTGGTGGTATGTTGCAAGCCCCACAGCGCACAGGTTTAAGCGGCCCGACGCTCATTCGCTTGCTGACTCGCCTGACGGATGTCGACGTTCCGGAATCCAGGCAGCCGCTGTCGGATCATCTGAGCCAATGGCTCGGCTGGACCGACGCGATTGCGCTGTCCGCCGCCCTGAATAACCGCCCGCCGGCCATCGCGCCCGGCGCGCGCCAGTTCAGCAGCCAGGAAGAGCGCGAATGTGAACGTGTCCGGACCACGCTGGCCGATGCCATCGCCAGCGATACCGCGGCCACGGCCGCCAAACGCGTGATCCCGGGGCAGATGCCGGCCAAGGCCGCCGCCGCCCTGCAAGCGGATGACGCCGATTACGCGAATTTCCGTCAGCGCTATCTGTCGTTGCAGCACACGATGGAAACCAGCATCGGTAACCTGCGCAGCCGCCTGCGCGGCATGGTCGCGGCCAAAACGCCCGAAATGACGCGGCTGGCGGTGGTGGATGCCATCATGGACCGCGCCCTGCTGCCGCGCGAACGCACCCTGCTGGGCGCGATTCCAAAGCTGTTGCAGGGGCATTTCGACCGGCTGCGGCTGGCCGAGAAAGCGGCGCTGGACGACGTCGCGGCGCAGGCCGAGGCGCTGGCCCTGGCGCAGGCCGAAGCCGAGGCGCAGGCGTTGGCCGACGCGGAGGCCGAGGCCAACGCCGAAGTCGAGGACAACGCGGAAGGCGACGCCAAGGCAGATGCCGAAGGCGCCCCCCAGGCCGACGCGCAAGCGGACGCCTCGCCGGCCGATGCCTCGCCGGCCGGTGCCGCGGCGGCGGGCGGCGACGCAAGACCCGCGGGGACGCCCCCGCAAGCCACCTTGACGGCGCCCACGCCGGGCGCCTGGCTGGAGACGTTCCGCAAAGACATGCGCAGCGTGCTGCTGGCCGAATTGGATGTTCGTTTACAACCGGTGGAAGGGCTGCTTGCGGCCCTTCGCGCCAGCTAACCGGGACACTATGTCCAAGTATCTGATCAATATCGTTGTTTTCCTCAGCGGCCTGGCCGTGGCCGGCTGGATCGGCGCGGGCTACGCGGGCACCAATCCCCTGGCGCTGGCGGTCACCCTGCTGATCTGTGCCTGCTACCTGGCCGGCGCGCTTGAACTGCTGCGCTACCAGCAGGCCACGGCATCGCTCAGACGCGCGGCCAACGGTCTGTCGCAGCCGCCCGCCAGCCTGGGCGCCTGGCTCGACACCCTGCACCCCAGCCTGCGCAGCGCCGCTCGTCTGCGCATCGAAGGCGAACGCGTGGGCCTGCCCGGCCCGGCGCTGGCGCCGTACCTGGTCGGCCTGCTGGTACTGCTGGGCATGCTGGGCACCTTCCTGGGCATGGTGGTGACGCTGCGCGGCACGGGCACGGCGCTGGAAAGCGCGACCGACCTGGCCGCCATCCGCGCGTCGCTGGCCGCCCCCGTGAAGGGCCTGGGCTTTGCCTTCGGCACCTCGATCGCGGGCGTCGCCACCTCGGCCATGCTGGGCCTGCTGGCCGCACTGAGCCGCCGCGACCGCATCCAGGCCGCGCAACTGCTCGACAGCAAGGCCGCCACCACGCTGCGCATCTACACCCAGCAGCACCAGCGCGAAGAAAGCTTCAAGCTGCTGCAACGCCAGGCCGAAGTGCTGCAACGGCAGGCCGAAGCCATGCCCACGCTGGTCGACCGCCTGGACGCCATGATGCGCAACATGGAACAGCAGAGCCAGTCGCTGAACGAGCGCCAGCTGGCCAGCCAGGACGCGTTCCAGGGCAAGGCCGAAGCCGCCTACGCGCGCCTGGCCGCCGTGATGGAACAGTCGATGAAGGAAAGCGTGGCCGAAAGCGCCCGCTCGGCTGGCGAGGCGCTGCAGCCCGCCGTGCAGGCCACCCTGGCCGGCCTGTCGCGCGAAACCGCCACGCTGCATGGCGCGGTGACCGACGCGGTGCAGCGCCAGCTGGACGGCCTGACCACCGGCCTGCAGGCGGCCACCGCCAACGTCGCGGGCATCTGGAACCAGGCCCTGGCCGGCCAGCAGGCCGCCAGCGAAACCCTGGCGCAGGACCTGCGCAATTCGCTGGACCGCTTTGCCCAGACCTTTGAACAGCGTTCGGCCGCCCTGCTCGATGGCGTGTCCGCGCGCCTGGAAGCCTCGTCGGGCACCATGTCCGAGGCCTGGCATACGGCGCTGTCGCGCCAGGAACAGGCCAGCGAAAAGCTGGCCGGCGAAAACCTGCAAGCCCTGACGGCGGCGGCCGCCAGCTTCGAACAGCATTCGGCGTCGCTGCTGCGCACGCTGAACCAGTCGCACACCGTCCTGCAATCCGAACTGGCTTCGCGCGACCAGCAACGCCTGGCCGCGTGGACCGAAACGCTGGGCGCCATGTCTGCCACGCTGCGCCAGGAATGGCAGGCCGCAGGCGCGCAAGCCGCCGACCGCCAGCAGGAAATCAGCCTGGCGCTGGCCCGCACCGCCCAGGACCTGACCGCCCACGCGCACACCCAGGCCGGCCTGCTGGACAGCGTATCCGCCCGCCTGGAAACCGCCGCCGGCAAGGTGTCGGCGCAATGGCACGAGGCGCTGGCCCGCCAGGCCGAGGTCAGCGACAAGCTGGCCGGCGACAACCGCGAGGCCCTGGCCGCTGCCGCCGCCACCTTCGAAACGCATTCCGCGTCGCTCTTGCGCTCGCTGGATCAGTCGCACACCGATCTGCAGGCGGCCCTGGCCGCGCGCGACGAACAGCGCCTGGCCGCCTGGGCCGGCACGCTGGGCGCCGTGGCCGACAAGCTGGGCCGCGCATGGGAAGAAGCGGGCACGCAAGCCGCCGCGCGCCAGCACGAGATCAGCCAGGCCCTGGCGCAGACCACCCAAGACCTGGCCGCCCGCAGCGAGGCGCAAGCCGCCCTGCTCGACACCGTGGCCGCGCGCATCGAATCGGCGGCCGGCGGCGTGACCCAAGCCTGGACCGACGCGCAGGTACGCCAGGAACTGACCAGCGAGAAACTGGCCAGCGACAACCAGCAGGCCCTGGCCACCGCCGCGGCCGCCTTCGAGGCGCATTCGGCGTCGCTCTTGCGCACGCTGGACCAGTCGCAGGCCGACCTGCACGCCGCCCTGGCCGCCCGCGACGAACAACGCCTGGCCGCCTGGAACGACTCGCTGGGCGAGCTGGCCGCCAAGCTGGGCCACGAATGGCGCGAGGCCGGCGCGCAGACCGCCGCCCGCCACCAGGAACTCGGCCAGTTGCTGAGCCAGACCGCACAGGACCTGACCGCGCAGACCCAGGCCCAGGCCGCCCTGCTGCAAGACATGTCGACCCGCCTGGAGACGGCCGCTGCCCGCGTGACCGACGCCTGGACCGAGGCCCAGGTGCGCCAGGAACTGACCAACGAAAAGCTGGCCAGCGACAACCAGCAGGCCCTGACCACCGCGTCGGCCGCGTTCGAACAGCACTCGGCCTCGCT
This sequence comes from Achromobacter sp. NCFB-sbj8-Ac1-l, assembly GCF_052695805.1. NCBI lineage: Bacteria > Pseudomonadati > Pseudomonadota > Betaproteobacteria > Burkholderiales > Alcaligenaceae > Achromobacter > Achromobacter sp. NCFB-sbj8-Ac1-l. Next base: position 3,590,292 of record NZ_CP199812.1, read on the forward strand.
GCTGCAGACGCTGGGCCAATCGCAGGCCGGCTTGCAGGCCGAGCTGGCCTCGCAAGACCAGGCGCGCCTGGCCGCGTGGACCGACAAGCTGGGCGCCATGGCCGACGCCCTGCGGCAGGAATGGGAACAGGCCGGCGCCCGCAGCGCCAGCCTGCAGCAAGAGATCTGCGCCACGCTGGCCCAGACCGCTGACAGCATCGCCGCCCAGACCGAAGCCCACGCCAACGGCACCATCGCCGAAATCAGCCACCTGGTGCAAGCCGCCTCGGAAGCCCCGCGCGCCGCCGCCGAGGTCATCGGCGAGCTGCGCCAGAAGCTGTCGGACAGCCTGGCCTACGACAACGCCATGCTGGAAGAACGCAACCGCCTCCTGGACACGCTGGCCACGCTGCTGGATGCCGTCAACCATGCCTCCAGCGAACAGCGCACCGCCGTGGACGCGCTGGTGTCGTCGTCCGCCGACCTGCTGGACCGCGTGGGCGCGCAGTTCACCGACAAGGTCGATGCCGAAGCCGGCCGCCTGACCGACGTGGCCGACCAGGTGGCCAGCAGCGCCATCGAAGTGGCCAGCCTGGGCGATGCCTTCGGCGCCGCCGTGCGGCTTTTCGGCGAGTCCAACGATTCGCTGGTGGCGCACCTGCAACGCATCGAAGCCGCGCTGGACAAGTCCATCGCCCGCGGCGACGAGCAACTGGCCTACTACGTGGCGCAAGCCCGCGAAGTCGTGGACCTGAGCACGCAGTCGCAGAAGCAGATCATTGAAAACCTGCGCCAGCTGGCCACCCAACGCGCCGCCGCCGGCGCAGAAGCCGCATGAGCGCGGGCGAAGACATCGACGGCGGCGTCGAACCCGCCGTGCCGACCTGGGCCGTGTTCGGCGACCTGATGTCGGTGCTGCTGGGCGCGTTCGTCCTGATCCTGGTCAGCGTGGTGGCCGTGCAGCTCCAGCTGTCCACCCAGCTCGAACAAGAGGTCAAGCAGCGCCAGGAAGAAACCCAGCGCCGCCAGACGCTGGAACAGGCCCTGGCCGCGCCGCTGGCCGCCGGCCGCGTGACGCTCATCAACGGCCGCATCGGCATCAGCGGCAGCGTGCTGTTCGCGCTCAATTCCGACCAATTGCAGCCCGAGGGCCGCGAGGTCCTGAAAAGCCTGATCGAGCCGCTGTCGGCCTACCTGAAGGCCAACAACGAGATCCTGATGGTCAGCGGCTATACCGACGACCAGCAGGTGCGCGAAGGCAACCGCCGTTTCGCCGACAACTGGGACCTCTCGGCCCAGCGCGCGCTGACCGTCACGCGCGCCCTGATCGACGAGGGCGTGCCGTCGGCGTCCGTGTTTGCGGCCGCGTTCGGCTCGGAACAACCGGTGGCGTCCAACGCCGACGAAGCGGGCCGCGCCAAGAACCGCCGGGTCGAGATCACCCCCATCCCCAAGCCGTCCAACGGCGAGGAGCCGCCACGTGGGCAGTGACGGCAGCCTGGGCCCGACGCCAGACCCGGCCACCGACATCGGCACGCTGCCGGACGCCTGCGCCACGCTGCAAGCCTGGCGCGAGCGCGGCGACGACCGCCTGGACCCGATCGCGTTCCACGTCATCGACGCCCTGGCGCGCCGAGTGGCCGACCAGCACGGCGCCGTGCGGCAACGGCTGGATGAACGGCTGGCGCAGTTGATGCAGGCCTACGCCGACCGCCTGCCTCACCTGGCAGACCCATATCTGGCTGCCCCACATCTGGCAGCCCCTAATCAGGCCGTCCCGCAAGCTCAGGCCGCCCCTCAAGTCCAGGCGACCCCGCGCCCGCGCGGCCCCCTGGCCGAGCTGGCCGCCTTTCTGGCCTACCCCGGCGAACCCGGCGACGACCCCGATGCCGCCGCCGCGCAAGCGCGCCGCGACGCCTACCCCGACCTGCCGGCGCTGGATTACTTTCGCGAAGTGTGGTCGGGCCTGAGCGCCGATCGCCAGGTGCGCCAGTCGCAGGAACAGGTGCACAAGAACGCCGGGCCGCTCAATTCCAACCAGCTGGTGCACCGCGCCCTGTCGCTGATGCGCGAGCTGTCGCCCGGTTACTTGCAGCAGTTCGTGGCCTACACCGAGACCCTGGCCTGGATGGAACAGGTCACGGCCGCGGCCGTGCCGGCGCCCGCCAAAGACGCGCCGCGCGCCGCCAAGAAGACCAGCCGGACCAAGGCCCGCTGAGCGCAGCGGCCTGGCCTGACGGCCGCTTGCCCAGCCAGGCGTCACTGCCTTCAGCCAGAAAGCGTCCTAAGCCGTTTCCCTGGGCAACCACGCGCCATGGAACCCGGCAGGAATCCGGCTGGGCAAGCGCACCGTCGCGAGCGGCCCGGCTTGCAGATCGCGCCCGTCCAGCACCACCACGTCGCTGGTATGGCTGGCCTGGCGGTACACGCACACCAAGACCCAACCATCGTCTTCATCCCGCGCCCCGGGGCGCGGCACGAACACCGGTTCGCTGTTCTGGTCGCCCGGCGGAACCCGATATTGCTGCGTCGCCCCCGTTGCCAGGTCGTAACGCACCACGCCGCGCATTTCCTGGTTGTTCGGCTGCTGCACCGCATAGACGTAGCGGTAGGGCTGCCCCGTCCTGCCCTCGTTGATGCGCGGCAGCTCGATGCCCGCCTCGTCCAGTGCACGCTCGCTGACCGTGCCGCGCGCCAGATCGATCTCGTAGCGCCACAGCACGCCCAGCGGGTTCTCTTCAAAACCCGCACCGCTGCCCGACAGCCGCAGGTATTCCAGATAGCGCACCACGTCCAGCACCACCGTCGTGTCGTCCGCCTCGTACGCATTCACCCCGTGCAGGATGAAACACGGCGCCACCTCGAACCAGCGCACCGGCCCGCCGTGGCGCGGGATCACGCCCAGCCGCGACAGGCGTTCGTCATGCCAGCGCAGCGGCATGCGGTAGCCGCGTTGCAGCAGGGAAAAGTCGTACGCCACGTTCAGGTCCAGCAGGATGCTGTAGCGCGCCGTGATCGCCATGTCGTGCATCATCGACGGCCCCGGCACCTCGATCAGCTGGTCCACCAGGGGCTGGCCGTCCGGGCCCGCCACGCCGTAGCGCAGCCACGGCTGTTCCCAATGGGACCGGAAGCTCATCAATTCCCCCGTCCGGGGGTCGACCTTGGGATGCGCCGTCATGCCTGCCGCCAGGCCGGGGTGGCGCTGGCTGGCGCCGCCGAAATCCAGCCCCGGCGTCATCACAAGCGGCGCGCCGCCCTCGGCCAGCGCCAGGGTCTCACCGGCGTGGCGCAGCACGTTGACGTTGGGGTTGGTGTCCGGCAAGCCGTCCGCCTGCTCTGGTGCATGTACACGCGCCCAGGTCCGGGTACGGGCCCAGCGGTTGCGGTAGCGCATCGCCCGGCCATCCCGAAATTCAATCGCGTGCAGCATCGCCGGCTGGGGCCACCACGACAGCACGTCGTTGCCCTCGAAGCGCCCGCCCAGCGGATTGGGGCCGTTGCGGACCAGTACGCCGTCCAGCCCGGGCGGCAGCTCGCCGTCCACGGGCAGGTCCGTCAGATCGGTTTCATGGGCCAGCGCCGCGGTGGCGCCGGTGTTCAGATCGAATGTGCTCATGCTTGCGTCCTTTGCGGCGAAATGTCGCAGGACGCATTTTTACCCGGATTAAATTAATCCGTCAATATTACCCGGGTTTAATTAGCGCAAGTCTTCCGGGTTCATCGACGCATCGCGCACGTACGGATCGCCCGGCTCAGGCTGCAGCGTCGCTTCGATCTCGGGGGGAAACGCCGGTATCTTGCTGGTCTGCATCACCACCCAGCGCATGATGGCGTGCAGGTAGTTGAAGGGGGCCGCGAGCACGTACATGAGTCCAGGCGTCTGGGCGTCGTTGGCGAAGACGCGTTCCTTGCTGAACGCGAAGCGCTCGCGCTTGCCGTCCACCGGCATGCAATACAGCACGGCGTCCAGCACCGCCTGCGGCCCTTCTTCCATGTAGCGGCGCAGGAATTCCCAGTGGGAATAGGCGTTTTCGACGCGGCTGGTGGCGATGCAGAACGAAAACGTCTCCTTCACGGTGACGCCATCCGGGTCCAGGATCAGCCCGCGGATATCCCAATTGCGCATGCCGAACGCGGCCTTGCCGCGGCCCAGCGTGAAGTAGATCTTGTCCCAGGGCGCGGTCAGCACGGTGCCATCCAGCCGGAACACATGCACCAGGCGGCGCTTTCGGTCCAGCGCGATGGGGTAGTAGGTCCAGCGGAACATCTCTTTGCAGGCGACCCAGGCCCCCAGGGCACCCACCACCGCGAACATCGCCATGCCGAAGAAAACCGCTTCCCAGAGGCCGTTCTCGTTGGGCAGGTCATCCACCACCAGGATCCAGGCCAGCTTCAGGATGACGCCAATGCCGAAGGCCACGCCTATCGCGCCGAGCAGGGCCACGAAACCGCGCCACCCGTACCAGCGGTCCACCGACAGCAGGCTGTTGGAATTCATCTTCACCACGCACAACTGCGCCAGCAGCGGGACGTCCAGGCGCTTTTTCTGCAGCAGCCGGTGCTCGCGGTCGAATTCTGTCAGGGGACGGTTATTGGGAAACCGGGACAGCAACCCCGTGAAGTCCATCACTCCCCTCCCAGTGCCACACGCAGACTGTTCACTTCTTGCTGCACTCCATAGTAGTAATCGGCGCCGGCCTGCCCCTGCAGCTTGCCCCACAGGCACCGCTTGAGCCATTCATCGATCTTGTTGCCTTTGAATTTCTCGATCAGCACCGCCACGACGATCAGCAGGACGGCGGCGATCAGCCCCACAACGGTCCACGACATGGCGAACGCGCCCACGACAATCAGGCTCAGCCCCCCCGAGGCCAGGTACAGGCCGCCCATCCAGCCGTTTTTCTCGATCATGATCTGATCCAGGCCGGATTTCACGTCGAACGCGGCCATGAGCACGCCGGTCACCACCCCCGTGCGGCTGCCCCAGCGCATCAGCAGCGTCGTGGTGGATTCGAGCCCCAGGCCCATCCCCAAGCGCATGCCGGCGGCCATCCGGCCCTTGAGCGCCATGCCCAGGACCTCCGCCACCGACCCGCCAGCCGATGCGATGCCAATCACGAACTTCCAGCTTGCATCGGTGCGTTCGTGCGGCATGGCCGATTCCAGATCGCTCCAGAGCTTGTACACCGCCACGGTCTGGAACAGGCAGCTGACGACGCCAACCCGGACATCCGTGGTGATCGTCGTGCGCCAGCGCGACAGTTCCCTGGCCTCGTATTCTTCCATCGTCATGGACGTCTGCGCCAGCATCCTGGCCCGGTCGGCCGCCCGGCCTTCCCGGGGCACGCTGGCCGCCGCTTCCCTGTCCACCAGCATGAACCAGCGCTTCTTGTCGGTGCCTTCCAGCTGTTCGCCGCGCACTTCCAGCCGCCGCAATTCGTCGGCCACGGCGCGCTCCATCTGCCGCATGTTCACCTGGCCGCCATGCTGGCGCATGAGTTCGCGGATCAGCGCGGCGCGGAAGGTCTTCTTGCCGCCCTCGACTTCGACAATCACCACGTCGTGGCGCGACAGCAAGCCCAGGTACATGGCCAGCTTGCGCGCAATCGAGCTGTCCACGCCCAATCGCAGCACCTGCACCACCGGGCCCATGATCTGTTCGAGCAGGCGCGCCGTCTTGTCCATCTGGCCTTCGCTCAGCACCTTCAGGCCGGTCTTGTAGGCCTCGTGCAGGTTACCCCAGGGAATGGCCTTCCAGTCCAGGGCGGCCTCGTGCGCCTCGACCACCTTCTTGATCACGAAATCCTGGTTGTGGAACATGGCGCGCAAAAGCAGATTGCGCGTGTCTTCGGGATCGCCTTGCAGCCATTCGACATACTGCTTGAAGCAGACGCGCTTGTCCTGGGTGCCGTCGATGCACAAGGAAAACACGGTCTGGAAGACCTCACCGCTATCGGCGCTGTTGACGTCGTAGTTGCACTCGAAGCCGTTGAACGTATCGCCGCAGGTGATCCAGGCCACGTGCGCCTTCGCCATCGGCACGATGGTGGCGGCGTCGAATTTGGTCAGGCGCTCGTCGAAATCCTTCTGCCATGCCCGACGCGCGTTCTCGTCGTAGTTGTCGAAGTACTTCTTCCAGGCATCCCAGCGCACCGTCCGGCGCTCCTGCTCGGTCGGGTGGCGGTAGTTCTCGGCCTCGGCCATGCGCTCTTTCTGGCGATCCGGGTTGATCATGTCCAGCACCAGCTGGCCGATCGCCAGGCCGCCGGCGCTGCCGCCGCCGCCGGCGCCCGCCATGTTGGGGCTGGTCGTGCCATAGACCGAATAATTGGACGCATCCTTGGCGCGGTCGCGCAGCAGATCGTTTTCGGCGGCCTGCATGATGATCTCGCTGACCGACTCGATCGACTTCGATACTGTCAGCGGACGCAGGTCTTCCTTGTTCGACACGAAATCGTCAAAGCGCAGGCGCATCAGCCGCGCCAGGTCCTGCAGGATGCCGGTGCTGTCCGGCAGCGCCAGCATCAGCCCCTTGCCGGGCAGGAACGCCTCGGCGGCGTTCTCGATCATCTCGCCCATCCAGCCCTTCACGTCGTAGTAGCCGACGGTGCTCCAGCCCAGCATCTGCTGCTTCTGTTGCAGATCGAGCTCGCGCTTGCGATGCACCACGTATTCGGCCGCCGTGTCCTTCAGGCTCTTGATGCTCTTGGCGTTGGCGTGCTGGCCGCTGGACAGCCAGGCCTGCACGTCGAACTTGAACATGTGGCGCTCGCGCATATCGGCGCCGCGCCGGCCCTTGTGGGCCTTGCATACGTCCTTGGTCCACTGCACGTCCGAAAACGTCAGCCACACGAACGTGGCCTTGCGCGCGTTGGGGATGGTCAGCAGCGAGGCCTTGGCTTCGTGATCCATCGTGCAGGTGAACGTGCGGTCGCAGTTCTCCACCGGCTTGTCGATATCGAAGTTGTACAGCGTGCCGTTCTCGTTGACGTAGTAGCCCTTGAGTTCCGAGCGCGCTTCGTCATACATGTACAGATAGCCGGGGCGCAGCAGGCGCACGCCGTAGCGCGCGCTGTCGCCCAAGGGCCGCTCTGCCAGTTGCGGCATGTTCAGGTCGCCTGCCAGCGCCGGGGACGGGTCCTCTTTCTTGAGCACCGCGTAGCGCAGCGGCATGATGGGCAGGCCGACCCGGTGAAACGGGCAATCTTCTTCGCAATCGATCGATGAACGCTTCTTTCCGCATTGCTTCACATCATCGGCCATCGGGCTCTCCAGTTCGTTCCAGCTCCGTGCGCACGCGGGCCCAGTCGTCATCCGACAGGTCCTGGATCGCGGCAAGGTAGGGGTAGTCATCATCCGGCTGCATCGCCGCCAGGCATTCGCGCACCCGTTCGTGGCGATGGAAGGCGGGGTGCACCGACAGCCCGTGCCGGGCAAACGCCTTGCGTTCCTGCGCCGTCGCCAGGCCCAGTTCGCGGGCCGTGCGGAAATGGTCCATCACGGTCCTGCCCAGCGCGATGCGGCGGTCAGGCGCCAAGCCGTCCAGGCCGGACAGCACTTCATTCAATGGCTGCACCTGGGTCAGCGCGAACGACTGCTCGTCACTGAGCCGCAGACGCGGCGCCGCCTCGGCCTCGGGCCGATCCAGCGCGCGCCACTCGCCATCCAGGTGAAACAGAAAGCGCTGCACCGGGCCGCACAGCCAGGCCAGCTGGCCCGGGTCCAATATCCACGACACCTGGACCAGCACGCGCGGATCAAAAAAGCGGAAAAAGCACGGCCCCTGCCCGGCGATGTCGACGATCATGCGCGACCGGCAATGCGCCGCCACGGCATCGGCGGGACGATCGGCTTGCAGCAGCAGCGCCAGCCACAGGTCGTCGCCGTCATGCGCCGCCTGGTTCAGGCTGGCCAGCACCTGCGTCCTGCCCGCCACGTCCAGGGCGGACAGATCCAGCAGCCGCGGCATCAGCCCGGGCATCTTGCGCAGCGCGGGCGGCACCAGCGCCTGGGCCCGCGCCGCCGCCAGAGGCGGTACGCCACGCGTCTGCTCATCCTGGATCAGGCCGAAGCCATAGGTACACAACGTCTGATAATCGAGCATGCCGCCGTCCATGTCGTGCCGGCCTAGCCCAGCGGCACGACGGCACCGCCCTGCTGGGCCGCGCCGCGCACGCGTGCTTCGCACAAGGGGCTGGCTTCGTTGAAGTTCAGGTTCGCCTGCGTGGTCTGTGGCCCGACCCAGCTGTGCGCGCCCGCCTTCAGCTCGACCTTGCCGGGGGCGTGCAGCTGGATGCCGCCGCCCTCCAGCCGCACGTAGGCGCCGCCGGCGGTGGCCAGCACGCGCTCCTTGCCCTGCACCAGCACGGCCGCGCTGGCCGACGCGATGGTCACGGCCTTCTCGGCCGTCAGGGTCATCTTGGCGCCCTGGCTGTGCAGGCGCAGCTTGCCGCCCGCCGCATGCAGCCGCAGGCCACGGTCCTGCACCGCACGGCTGCCGCCCGCCTCCTGGCCCAGTGTGAACAGCACCACGCCGGACGCCACCCCCATCGCCAGATGCGCGCTGCTCACCCAGTTCACGTCCGGCGCCACCTGCGCCAGCGTGCCCCCGGCCACCACGAATGCGTTGCCGGGCGTGTATTGCCCGATGCCGCTGGGCGCGCTCACCTGGATGTGCGGCTCGCTGTAGGCCGCCACCTTGACCGCACCGCCCTGTGCGGCGGCATCGTCCTGGGTGGCCTCGACCACGTCGCGCACGTGCGTCAGGCCCTCGTGCACCGGCAGGGCCTGCGGGTCGCCATCCAGAATCGCTTTCTGCTTGATCGCGATATCGCCCAGTTCCTTGGCCGATTCCAGCGCGGCGTCGATCTGCCTGGCGGCCTCGGCGCTGTCCAGCAGCGCGCCCTCGGCGTTCTCGCGCAGGTCGGCACTGATCAACAGGCCCTGGCCGCCGCGCAGCGCCACGGCTTCCTTGGTCGACAGCTCGGCGCCGTGGCCCAGGTCTTCCAGGCGTTCGTTGTCGCGCTGCTGCTTGACGTGCCCCAGGTTCAGGCGGGAATCGGCCTGCGTGGTCGACGCGGTCAGGCGCGACTGGCCGGGCGTGTCGTCCTGCACCAGCTGGTTGTAGCCGCCCGTGCCCGCGCCGCTGGTCGACAGCGCCTGGGTCTTGAAGCCGGACATCACCGCGTTGTGGGCATGGCCTTCACTGCCGCCCGCGAACCAGGCCGGGGCGTTGCCGGTGGCGTTGGCCCCGCCCGCCTGAACCTGGTTGTGCGAGGCGTCTTCGGCGCCCTCGCCGTTGTACAGCGCGCCCACCACCACGGGGCGGTCGATGTCGCCATGCAGGAACTCCACCAGCACTTCCTGCCCGACGCGCGGCACGAAATGGCCGCCCCAATCGCCGCCGGCCACCGGTTCGGCCACGCGCACCCAGGTACCCAGCTCATCCTTGGCCGGCGCGTTCTCTTCGCCCGACGGATGTGCCAGCCGGCTGCTGGAGGCCTTGCCGCGCTGCCAGTGAAACTGCACCTTGATGCGGTGGTCGCGGTCGGTGTGCACCGGTTCCTCGGCCCCCACGACCAGCGCCGTCTGGGCACCGAACACGGTGGGACGCGGATGGATGCGCACGCCATGGCCGTCCTGCGTCGCGGGGCGGAATTCGGTATCGCTGCCGATGCAGGTGAAGGTATTGCGGTAGAAATCGGCGTCTTCGTCAGCGTTGCCGCCCAAGGCTTCGCTCACCGCGCGGCCCAGGTCCGCGTCGAAGTTGTTGCGCGCCTGGTGCGTGATCGCGATCACCACGAAGGTGGACGGGCCGCCCTGCTGGTAGTGGCCGGTCAGCTCGAAACGCTGCCCCGGTGCCAGCGTGCGCACGGTACCCGCGCCTTGCACGCTGTGCTGGCGCACGCGCAGCGCGGCCAGCGCGTTGTGCGCCAGCCGTTCGCCCTGCGCACTGTCTTCGTAGGCATACTGGCCGGGGTAGTCGTCGCTGGCCAGTTCCAGCGCGTTTGCCAAGTTGCCGGCGTCAGCCTGTGCCGACACGGGCCGCGACTGGGCGCTGCGGTAGTCCCAGCTGGCCATGCGCACGGCATTGGTCTGCCAACGCTGGCGCGGGCTCCAGCGCTGGATGCTGTCTTCGGTTTCGGTCACGTCGGCGCGCGCAAACCGCACACTGGCCTGCGGGCCCGGCTTGAAGGCATCGTTGTGGTCGGCGATGACCAGGGTGTGGCCGTCGTCCGCGTGCTCGACCCAATAGAACAGCCCTTCTTCGGCCAGCAGGCGTTCGACGAAGGCGTAGTCGGTTTCGCGGTACTGGATGGTCAGGCTGCGCTTGACGTAGGCGGCGCGATCCTGCACGTCCCAGCGCCATTGCGGCGCCAGCGTGCCCTGGCCCTTGTAGTCGCCGAAAATGCTCTCGACGATGTCGATCACCGTCTTGTCCTGGTAGGCAAAGCTGTCGCGCCGCGCGCGCAGGAACGCCAGCCAGGGTTCCACCGTCAGGCCGTAGCGCGCCAGGCCGCCGTTGGCGCCCAGGAAACGCGCCGCCGTCGCATGGCCGTGCCACAGGCGCGGCTGCTCGCGATCCAGCGCCGTCTGCAAGCGCAGCGTGATCGGCTGGCCCAGCAAGGCCTTCAGCGGAATATGCGCGTCGTCCGACAGCGCGGTGATTTCCAGCCGGCAGGCGCCGCCGCTCAGCTGTTCGGTGGCCGACAAGGTCTCGGCCACCAGGCGGTTCTCGCCCAGCGGCGTGCGCAGGTCCAGCAGGCGGTTGGCCTGCGCGATACCGGCGGTCGACAGGCGGGAAAGTCCGGAAGCATCCTGGGGCATGGTCGCGGCTCCGGGCTCAGGTCAGGCGGTAACGGAAGTCGCCGTTCTTGCCGGCGGTCACCCGGATGCGCGCGATCGCTTCGCCTTGCGCCATGCGGCCCAGCACCTGCTCGGCGATCTGCGGCAACAGCGTGCCGTTCAAGATATGGTCGACGTTGCGCGCGCCGGTGTCCACTTCGGTGCAGCGCGCCAGCACGGCCTCGACCAGCGCCTCGTCCCAGTCGAACACCGCGCGGTGATTGGCCTGCACGCGCTCGGCAATGCGGCCCAGCTTCAGGCCGATGATGCGCACCAGCGCGTCGTCATCCACCGGGTAGTAGGCAATGGTCTTCATGCGGCCCAGGAAAGCGGGCTTGAAGGCCTTGTACAGTTGCGGGGCCAGCAGTTCCTGCAGGGCCTCGGGGTCTGGCCGTTCGTCCGCCGGCTTGTTCAGGCAGGCCTGCATGATGGCCGACGAGCCGACGTTGGACGTCAGGATGATGAGCGTATTGCGAAAATCGATCTCGCGCCCTTCGGCATCGTCCATCACGCCCTTGTCGAACACCTGGAAGAACAGCTCCAGCACGTCGGGATGCGCCTTTTCGATTTCGTCCAGCAGCACCACGCTGTAGGGCTGGCGCCGCACGGCCTCGGTCAGTACGCCGCCTTCGCCGTAGCCCACATAGCCGGGCGGCGAGCCTTTCAGGCCCGACACGCTGTGGGCCTCCTGGTATTCGCTCATGTTGATCGTGACCAGCTTGCGCTCGCCGCCATACAGGATGTCGGCCACCGCCAGCGCGGTCTCGGTCTTGCCCACGCCGGACGGGCCGACGAACAGGAACACGCCCTTGGGCTTGTTCGGGTCTTCCAGCCCGGCGCGCGCGGTGCGCACGCGCTGGGCAATGGCATGCAGCGCATGGTCCTGGCCGATCACGCGCTCGGCCAGCAGCGGCTGCAATTCCAGCACCGTGCGGATCTCGTCATTGACCATGCGGCCCAGCGGAATGCCCGTCCAGGCCGAGACGATCTCGGCGATCACCTGCGCATCCACGTAGGCCGGCACCAGCGGCGCCTCGCCCTGCAAGGCGCGCAATTGCTGCTGCAACGCGGCCAGTTGAGCCTGCGCGGGCGTGGGTTCCGCGGCCTTGCCGCTGCGGCGCTTGCCGGCGGTCTCGGCTTCGGGTTCCTGGCCCGCGGCCTCCAGTTCTTCGCGCAGCGCGTGGATCTGCCGCACCAGCTCGCTTTCCTGCGCCAGGCGCGCTTCGGCGGCCGTCAGTTCCTGGCGGGTGGCGTCCATTTCCTCGTCCAGTTCGCGCAGGCGAGCCGACTGCACGGCGCCGGTCGCGGCTTCGCGGCGCAGCGCGGCACGCTCGGTGTCCTGGCGGGCCAGGCGGTGGCGCGCGTCGTCGATCAGGGCCGGCGTGGCGCTGCGGCCCAGCGCCACCCGGGCGCAGGCCGTATCCAGCACGCCCACCGCCTTGTCGGGCAACTGCCGTCCGCTGATGTAGCGGTGCGACAGGCGGGCCGCAGCCACGATGGCCTCGTCCAGGATGCGCACGCCGAAATGCTGTTCCATCAGCGGCGCCATGCCCCGCAGCATGCTGGCGGCCAGGGTTTCGCTGGGTTCTTCCACCTTCACCACCTGAAAGCGTCGCGCCAGGGCCGCGTCCTTCTCGAAGTACTTCTTGTACTCGCTCCAGGTGGTGGCCGCGATGGTGCGCAATTCGCCGCGCGCCAGCGCCGGCTTGAGCAGGTTGGCCGCATCGTTCTGCCCCGCCTGCCCGCCCGCGCCGATCATCGTGTGGGCTTCGTCGATGAACAGGATGATGGGCGTAGGGCTTTGCTTGACCTCGTCGATCACGCTTTTCAGGCGGTTCTCGAACTCGCCCTTGACGCTGGCGCCGGCCTGCAAAAGGCCCATATCCAGCGTGCGCAACGCCACGCCCGCCAGGGCCGGCGGCACGTCGCCGGCCACGATGCGCAGCGCCAGGCCTTCGACCACCGCGGTCTTGCCCACGCCGGCCTCGCCGGTCAGGATGGGGTTGTTCTGGCGCCGCCGCGTCAGGATGTCGATCATCTGGCGGATCTCGGCATCGCGGCCGATCACCGGATCGATCTTGCCCTCGCGGGCGCGCTCGGTCAGGTTGGTGGTGTACTGGTCGAGCGCGGGCGTCCTGGACAGGCCGGCGGCGGGCGTGGCGGCGTCCCCTTGCGCGGCGCCGTCGCCCAACGCCACCGACTGCCCGGCCTCTTCCGAGCCTTCGGTCAATGCCGCGAAGTCATGCTTCAGCTCTTGCAGCCGGAACGACTCGAACAAGCGCGAACCGCGCCGCGCCAGCGCGGCCAGGTCCGGTTCGGTCAACAGCGCCAGCAGCAGATGGCCCGAGCGGATGCGGGTCGTCTGCGTATCCAGCGACGCGATCAGCCAGGCGTGTTCGAACATGCGCGGCAGGTGCGGCGAAAACACCGGCGTGCGGGTGTTGCCGTTCTTGAAGCCGCGGATCTCGGCGTTCAGGTCGGCTTCCAGCACGGCGGCCTCGATGCCGCTGCGGCGCGCCACCAGGCTGAAGTCGCTGGCCGGCTTTTCCAAGAGCGCCAGGAACAGGTGTTCGAGGTCCACCTCGTAGTGGCCTTGCGCCATGCACAGGCTGGCGGCGCGCTCGGCGGCCTGGCGGCAGGTCTGGTTCAGTTTCCCGATCAGGGTTTTCAGGGGAGTGGCCATGTTCTGGGTTGTCTTGTTCTTAGTGGATGGTGTGCAGTTCGTAGCTGGCGTCGTCGCGATCCGACGCCGACGGTTCGGTGCAAAGAAAGGAATTCCAGCCCAGGCGTGCGCCGCCGCTGTCGGCATCGCCGCCCAGCGCGCTGCCGGCGACGTCCTCTTTGGCCATCACCAGGCGCACCTCGTATTCGAAGCTCAGCCCGCCGAACATCGTCAGCAGCTTTTCCAGCGCCTGCGCGCGGGCGCCGCCGGGCAGGAAATCGGCGAACGCCGACTTGGACAGCGGGCCGATCCACAGCCGGATGCGCAGGTCGCGCTGCCAGATGCGATCGCCGGCCATGGCCGACACGCCCAGCACGGCGCCGGGGCGGCCCAGCTGGGTGCGGTTTTCGGGCGGCACGTGGTACCAGCGGCCCACGAACTGCTCGACCCGCAGGGCGACCTGGAAGTAATCGGCCAGCACCCGTTGCAGATAGGCGGCCGACACCGGCCGCTGCCGCGCCGCCGCCGCATAGTGCGCCAGCGACTCGTCGAACACGCGGCCTTCGCCGGCATGCAGGCGGTCGCGCAGCGCCGGATGGCCCACGCCGCCCAACGCCAGCAGCAGCGGCAGGTAGTGGTGGTCCTGCTCGGTCTCGTGCCGCAGCGGCATGCGGTATTTTTTCCAGGCCGCATAGAACAGCGCCGCGGCCCGGTTCGAGAAAATATCGAAAAAGGCGCGCGCACCGCGGTCGCGGGTGGCGCTTTCCCGATGACTCAGAATCTCGGAATAGTGCAGCGGCAAAGCGCCCTGCCCGCCCAGCAAACCGAAGAACGCCGGCTCGATCTCGACCCGGCCCAGCGTGCCGGCCGCCAGCGCCGCCAGGCGCGCGTCGGCGTCGTGCAGGACCTGGCCGTTCTTGTCAAAGGCGGTCAGCCCCGCGATCTCGCTGGCGGGAAAGCCCAGCGACGACGAATTGACGAAGCGCAGGTGCGCCGGCACCGCATTCCTGGCCCGCGTGCCTTCCTGGCGCGCAAACCACAGCTCCAGCACCCGCACGGCCTGGAAGAACTTGAAGCGCTGCGGCTCGGCCAGCAGCGATTCGATTACGCTAGGATCGCGTCGCCGTTGCATGGAGGACACCGTAGGATTTCTTCCGCGCCGCGGCGCGACAGCACCACCAACTGCACGAAGCTGTTGGCGTGCACGTAAAGGCCAAAGAATCGGTTGATCACCGCCACGAAGGCATGCAGGCTGGTGCCCACGAAATTGTCTTCGTTGATCGTCAGCCGGATCTCGATGCCGCGCACGAAGGTCGCGAACGGCTCGCCCGGCATCCAGTGCGTGGCGGGCTTGTAGTCCAGCCCCACCAGCCCTTCGATCTGGCGCGCCGCCACCGCCGCGTGCGACAGGTCGTACAGGCGCAGCGTTTCCTTCAGCGCCGGCAAGCCGCTGTGCACCAGCGACAGATGATTCAGCGCCAGGTGCGAGATCAGCCGCCAGTGCGCCGCGCGGCCCTGCTGGAAGCGGTGCGTGTGGGTCGGGCGGCGCAGCATGCGGATCTCGCGCGCCACCGAGCCGCCTTCCAGGAACAGGTCGCCCCCAGGCTGGCCCACCGCCAGGTGCGACGGCAGGTCGCGGTTGGTGCAGGTCAGCTCCAGGCTCAGCGTTTCGGTCTGCGGCAGCGCCGGATTGAAGTCGATGTCGACGATGGACATCTCCATCTCGTAGCCCGGGCTGCGCTCGGCCACCATCGGGTCACGCCGCGCCGTCCAGTAATGGCTGGCGCCTTCGGGCGTTTCGCCGTGGTGCAGCGAATAGAACGGCCGGAATTCCACCACCGAATCGCCCTGCGCGTTCTGCCGCACCAGCCGCACGCGGTCAATGGAATAGACCTCGTAGCCGTAGGCGCGGCGGGCATCGGCCACCACCGGGTACGACGCGGCGGCGTGCGTGACACGAATCGGGTCGGCGCGCTGCTCGAACAGGTTGATCACCGGCGTGCAGCCCAGGCGGAAGTTGTCCGCCGACGCCGATTCCAGCAGGCGCGCGGTGTTCGAATCGGCGCGCAGGCCCTTGACCGGCAGGTGCAGCGTGAATTCGCGCACCGGCCCCACTGCGCGCCGCAGCGCCGCCAGGTCGATATCGACGAAATTGAATTTCTCGGAAAAGACGAAATACTCGGCCAGCAGCCGGTAGGCCGGATGCGAGCTGGCCGGAAAATCGATCAGCGCGTCTTCTTCGGCCAGGCCCACCTGCGCCAGCGGCACCTCGGGCAGGCGGCTCCAGCGGCCCGGCTGCGTCTCGATGTAGGCTGCCGCGGTGCGCAGGAACAGGCAATCGCGCAGCGCCGCCACGAACGACGGCTCGCCGTGCAGATACACGCGCAGCCGATCGGTGGCCAGCGTGGCAAAGCTCTGCGTTTCGGCCAGGCAGGCCAGCGTCAGCGACAGGCGGCCGGTCACGCCCGGCGGCAGCTGCGTGGACGACGGCGCATTGGCGGTGGACGCAAACGCGGCCCCGCGGATGGCCACCGGCGCCAGCGTCACGTCGTAGGCCGTGCGGAAACGGCAGGCCACGCCGCGCACGGCGTGGGACTTCAATTCGGTGCCGCGCGCCAGCCGCACCGGCGCGGTCAGTTGGGCCGCCACCCCGCCCATGTCGAACTGCGCGATCGAACACGACGGAAACGGCCGCAGGTAGTGCGGGTACATCACCTCGAACAACGCTTCCGTGAATTCCGGATAGTCGTCGTCCAGCTTCTTGTTGATGCGCGCCCCCAGCAGCGCGAACGATTCGATCATGCGTTCGACGTGCGGATCTTCGCAGGTTTCCCCCGACAGCCCCAGGCGCGCCGCGATCTTCGGATAGCGCTGGGCGAAATCGCGCGACGAGCCGCGCAGGAACCCCAGCTCGCGTTCGTAATACGGCAGCAGTTCTTCCATCTTTCCCTTCCTCGCCGACGGCTGGCCGCCGACGCCCGCGTGCGTTTATGTTGTCAGGCGGCCGCCGCGGCCTTGGCCCAGCCCTTGCTGACCGAATACTGCAGCGTCGACGGCTGCAAGGTCGCGTCGAACGTCACCGGCTCGTGGGCCGGGCCCACGTCCAGCATCGCGGTAATCGCGAAATACAGCACCGATGTCGCGCGGCTGTCGACCTGCAGCACCACCCGCACGTGCGTCAACCGGGGCTCATGCCGGGCGATGGCCTGTTCCAGCGACCGGCAGATGAATTCCCGGTCGTAGTGGCTGGCCAGGCTCAGCCCCGAAAAATCCGACAGCCCGTAGGTCAGGATGGACCGCTGGCAATTCGGATAGCGCTTGAGCGACGCCTCGGTAAAGACCATGCGGGTATTGAGCAAGGCCTCGATGTCGCGCGCGACGGTTTCCTTGATTTCCTCGACGGACAGGCGCCGCAGCGCGTGCGGCGCCGGGCCGTCCCCGTCGAACAACTTGTCGAACAGACTGGGTTCGAATCCCTTCATCACGGACCTCTTTTACGGAAAACCGCGGCCCGGAGACGAGCCGCGGCCTTCGCCTTGCCGCGCGATCGGGTTCAGACCGAGTAGGTCTTGTCGTTCTTGGTCAGGCTCCAGGCGCCCTGGGCGTTGCCGCCCTGGTTGCCGCCGACCTTCTGCTGCGTGTACTTCCACTGCACGGCGGCGTACTTCAGCGAGAACGACTCGTGCGGCAGGCCTTCGCTGACCACTTCCGGCGCGACGCGCGAGATGATCACGTACTTGAGCTTGATTTCCAGGTACTTGACGCGGTTGCCCTCGCCGTCGGCACGCAGGAAATCGATGGTCACTTCGTCAAAGGTGGTGCCGCCCGAGGCGTGCTGATACAGCAGCGGGCTGACCACGTCCAGGTCTTTGGTGAAGACCATTTCGCCGTGCTCGGTGCGCTCGGCGGTATGGCCGCCCGAGGTCGAGGCCGTGGCCGAGCGCGGCTGGATGATCTCGTGGCGCCAGGAACCGACTTCGATCCAGTCCGGGTGGTCCTTGTCCTGGGACTCGCCCTTGAGCGCAGGATTGCCGAATTTGACGTAGATGTCCTTCATTAAAGTTCTCTCCAGTTAAAAACCGCGTAGCAGACGAGCATCAGGATTTCTGGGCCTGGGCGGGCAATTCCGCCACCAGGCGCAGGGAAATCGACAGTTCGTCGAGTTGGAAATGAGGCCGCAAGAACGCTACGGCCCGGAACACGCCAGGACGGCCCGGCACTTCGGCCACTTGCACCGAGGCTTCCCGCAAGGGGAACTGCGCTTTCTGCTCCTGGCTCGCGTTGTCGTCCAGCAGCACGTACTGCGAGACCCAGCGATTCAGGAAGCTCTCGACCGATTGCGCGGACGCAAAACTGCCGATCTTGTCCCGCATCATGGCCTTCAGGTAATGGGCCACCCGCGACACGGAGAAGATGTATTGCAACTGGGCCGACAGCACCGCATTGGCGTTGGCGCTGTCGGTGTTGTATTTCTTGGCCTTCTGCACCGACTGCGCGCCGAAGAATGCGGCGTAGTCGGAATTCTTGCAGTGCACCAGCGGGATCAGGCCCAGGTCGCTCAATTCCTTTTCGCGCCGGTCGGTGATGGCGATTTCGGTCGGGCACTTCAGCGCGATCTCGCCGTCGTCCGTCTTGAAGGTGTGGGTCGGCAGGTTCTCGACCAGGCCGCCGCCTTCCACGCCGCGGATCGCCGCGCACCAGCCGAAGTCGGCAAATGCCGCGGTCAGGCGCGCACCGAAGGCCCAGGCGGCGTTGCACCACAGGTACTTGGAATGGTCGGTGCCGTCCACGTCTTCGACGAAGTTGAAGCCTTCGACCGAGGTGCCCTCTTTCGGGTCGTACGGCAGGCGGCCCAGAAAGCGCGGCATGGTCAGGCCGACATAGCGCGAGTCTTCCGAATCACGGAAGCTGCGCCACTTGGTGTATTCCACCGTGTCGAACACCTTGGCCAGGTCGCGCGGGCGGCCCAGGTCGGCAAACGAGTCCAGGCCCAGCAGTTCGGGCGAGGCCGAGGCGATGAACGGCGCATGCGAGGCCGCGGCCACGTGCGACATCTGCTCGATGAAGTACATGTCCTCGGGCTGGCGGGTGATCTCGAAGTTGCCCAGCAGCGCGCCAAAAGGCGAACCGCCGAAGGTGCCGAATTCTTCTTCGTAGACCTTCTTGAACATCAGGCTCTGGTCGAAGTCGATGGCGGTCTGGAAGTCGCGCACCAGGTCGCGCTTGGTGACGTTGAGCACCTTGATCTTGAGCATGGGCCCGGTGTTGCTTTCCTGGCACAGGTAATGCAGGCCGCGCCAGGTGCTTTCGAGCTTCTGGAATTCGGCGCCGTGCATCACTTCGCTCAACTGGGCCGAGATCAGGCGGTCCAGTTCGGCGACGCGCGCATCGAGCATGGCGGACAGGTTGTCGGACACCACCACGGTGCCCTTCATGACTTCGCGGGCCAGTTCGCCGATCAGGTCCTTGGCGCGGTCGTGTTCGGCGGTGGACTTGGCCACCCGGCTCTGCTCGACGATCTGGTCGAGCAGGCCCGAGTCGGCCGCGGCCGGGGCGGACGCGCTGTGCGCGGCGGCGGAATTACTCATTGCTGCCTCCCTTGCCGTCCTTGCCGGCTTCGCTGGTCAGTTGCTGCAGTTTTTCCGTGCTGCTGAGCACTTCGCCCAGCAGGTCTTCCAGCTTGTCGTTGCCGGCCAGCTTGTTGCGCAGGTCGGCCAGCTTGGTGCGGATGTCCAGCAGCTCCTTCAGGGGCTCGATCTGCTGCACCACGGCTTCGGGGCGGAAATCCTCGACCGAGCGGAACTTCAGGTCCACGCCGAAGGTGCCGCCCTCGTCGGTCAGCCGGTTCTTCACGCGGTAGGCGGCGCGCGGTTCCAGGCCGCGCATCACGTCATCGAAATTGTCGACGTCGATGTTGACGAACTTGCGGTCCTTCAGGCGCGGCAGTTCGGCTTCCGACTGCGCGCTGAAGTCGCCCACCACGCCCACGACGAAGGGCAGTTCCTTCTGCTCGATCGCGTCGCCCTTCTCGACGTCATAGGTCAGTTGGACGCGCGGCGGGCGTACTTTCTGGAGTCTTTTCTGAACGCTTTCTTTCTTAGCCATGGGGGCTCCAAGCGGGATGCGAAGTGACGAAGGCAAGCGGACCCGGCCTGCCGGGGCCGGCGGGCCGATCAGGGTTTGAGAAGATTGCCGAACGGGTCGGGTGCGCGGCCGCCGGCGGGTTGGGCCGGGGCGGCGGACGGGCCGGCAGGTTGGGCTGCGGGTTGCCCCCCGGATGGCGCGGCGGGCCGGCTCGCTCCGGCCGGTTGCGTCGGCATCACGGACTGACCCGCCTGGGTGGTGGGGGTGCCATTGGCAGGGGTGGCGGGCGTGGGCGCGGCATCCGTGCGCTTGGGCGGCGGACGCGTGCCCGTGCGCGGCGGCTTGCGGCCTTCGGGGAACAAAACGTCCTGCCCCAGCGTTTCGCGCATGGCGGCGGCCAGGGCCACCGCGTCGGTGCGGGCGTTGCCGGCCAGGAGCGCATCGGCGCGCAGGTCGGCCAGCGATTGCATGGCCACGCGCAGGCCGCCGACGGCGCGCACCGTCTTGGCGGTGAAATCTTCCGAATCCCGGTTCAAGGCCTCGTCGGCGGCGACGATGGCTTCCCCGTATTTCTGTTCATCAAAGCGGATCTTGGCGATGTACGACCAGGGCTCGCCGCGCGACGGATTGCGCTGCGCGATTTCCTGGAATTGGGCCACCGCCTGGTCGCTGCCTTTCGAGGCAAGCGCTTCCGTGGCCTGGGTAATCGACTGCTTATATTCGGCGTCCGTCTGGGGCTTGTTGGTAGCCGCACAACCCGCCATCAATGCCGCCATACCGCCAATGAGGAAAAACCGGGAAAGTTGCATTTTTTGGGCACGTGTCTGATGTAACCAAGGGCCGCGTATTTCAACAACTTTTTGTTAGTACACCACTACAGGGGATTACGTCATGTAACTTGGCACGAAATGTGGCTCAACGTGCCGTCATCTGTAGTTTGTCTTCATGTTCCGGTATAAAGAGCCATGTCAAAACATCTCAATTTATCGCGATGCTTGGCGGCCACGATCGCCATCGCGGCAATCCCCGTCATTACTGGTTGCGCAGCGGTTTCGGCGCTTGGCGCGGTCGCCGGAATAACCGGCACGGCCCTGGATGCGGCAGGCCTGAAAAAGGACCCGAACGCGCCTACCGATGTGAAATTGGCGATACACGCCGGAGAAAATTTGAATGCGAGCAGCGGTCAACCTACGGCTGTCGTTACGAAAGCATACTATTTGAAGAATGCCGAGGCATTTCAGCGCGCACCGCTCACGCAATTGGTTGATACTGAGCAGGAAAAGGCGGCGTTGGGTGACAGTCTCATCGCGTCGCGCGAGATTACCTTGACGCCCGGCCAGCGCTTCGAAAACGTCGAAAAAGTGCCCAAGGGTGCCAGCTATATCGCCGTCGCCGCCTTGTTTTACGCACCAGCGCCACAGCGCTGGAAATACGTATTTGAAGTGAAAGCGGCCGCGGACAGCGGCATTGTCCTGGGCGCGCATGCGTGCGCCCTGACGGTGGCCACAGGCAAGATCGTGCAGCCACCGGGCATGGCGCCTTTCGATCCCTCAAGACTCGGATCGGTGCGCTGCCCTGACTGACTCCGGCCGCAACCCACGTCGTATCCAGACGCCCTCTGTATATAGAACATAGACAAGAGCCAGCCAACGTGAGTTATTCAGCAAAAGTATTGTGGGGCGAAGGCCTGTTCCTGCGGCCCCAGCATTTTCAGCGCCAGGACGCCTACCATGAGGCCCGCCTGGCCGAAATGAGCCGGGCCCTGCACCCGTATTCATGGGGGCTGCGCACGGTGCGCTTCGATGCCGCGGCGCTGGCCAACGGCATGCTGCGCGCCACCGAGCTGTCGGCCATCTTTCCCGACGGTGAAATCTACAACGCGCCCCACAACGACGACCTGCCGCCCGCCGTGGCGCTGGACGGCCTGGATGGCGCCAGCGAAGCGGTGTTCTACCTGGCGCTGCATCCCATGAAGGACATCGGCGGCAACTACCGCGATGCGCAGCAGGCCCAGGGCTTTGATGCCCGCTACGCGCACCACGACAGCCCCGCCCCCGACCTCTACACCAACGCCAGCACCGCCGAACTGGCGTTCCTGCGCAAGAATGTGCGGCTGCTGTCCGAACACGAGCCGCGCGACGCGCTCTTGACCATCCCCGTGGCACGCGTGCGCCGCAACGCCAGCGCGGGCTACGAACTGGACACCAGCTTCATCGCCCCCAGCCTGACGGTGCAGGCCTGCGGCGCGCTGTTCGAACAACTGCGGCGCCTGCTCGATGCCCTGCAGGCCAAGGTCAACGCGCTGTACGGCTTTCACCGCGAACCCAGCAAGAACATCATCGAATTCCGCTCCGGCGACGTGGCCTCGTTCTGGCTGCTGCACACCGCCAACGAAGCCTATTCGGCGCTGTCGCACCTGTTCCACAACCCGCAGTTGCACCCCGAACGCCTGTTCCAGGAAATGCTGCGCCTGGCCGGCGCGCTGATGACGTTTTCCAAGGTGCACACGCTGGCCGACCTGCCCGCGTATCGCCACGACCAGCCGGGCGCGGCCTTCGCGCAGCTGGATGCCATCCTGCGCGACCTGCTGGACACCGTCATCTCGACCCGCTACTTCTCGATCGTGCTGGACGAAGTGCGGCCGTCGTTCCACGTGGGCCGGCTCGATTCCGACAAGCTGGACGAGACCACCGCGCTGTACCTGTCGGTGTCGGCCGCCACGCCCGCCAGCGAACTGGCCGAAACCGTGCCGCTGCGCTTCAAGGTCGGCGCCCCCGACGACGTCGAAAAGCTGGTGCTGTCGGCCATGCCGGGCGTGCAACTGGCCTACACGCCGCAAGTGCCGCCGGCCGTGCCGGTCAAGCCGGGCGCCTGCTATTTCACGTTGCAGACGCGCGGCTCGCTCTACGACCGCATGCTGCAGGCCCGCAGCATTGCCATCTACGCCCCGTCCGGCATCCCCGAACTGAAACTGGACCTGATCGCCGTCACCCGCTGACCGACGCCCCCCCCGACGCCAACCCGACGCCAACCGAAAGAGCCCGCCATGACTGCCGACGCGCCCTCGTTGATGCCCGGAGCCACGCTCCCTCCCCGCGCCGCCGATTTCTACGGCGCGCGCCCCGCCAAATCGCTGCTGGACCTGCTGTACGACGGCTTCCTGATGCTGTTCCTGCTCAAGAGCGGGCAGGAACCCGCCAGCGCCGCGTCGTTCTCGGCGCGAGTGCAGCAATTCCTGGCGGACTTCGAACGCAGCGCCAAGAAGCTGGATATCCCCGCCGAAGACGTCTACGCCACCAAGTACGCGTTCTGCGCGGCGGTGGACGAAACCGTGCTCAATTCCGGCTTTTCCATCCGCGACGCCTGGATGCTGCAACCGCTGCAACTGACCCTGTTCGGCGAGCAACTGGCCGGCGAGAACTTCTTTTCGCGCCTGGAAGACCTGCGCGCCCAGGGCGCGCCGCGCCTGCAATCGCTGGAAGTGTTCTACATGTGCCTGCTGCTGGGCTTTCAGGGCAAGTACATGATCGAAGGCCAGGAAAAGCTCGGCTACCTGACCGCGCGCCTGGGCGACGAGATCGCGCTGCTGCGCGGCAAGCGGGCCGGCTTTGCGCCGCACTGGCCGCTGCCGGACAAGATCGCCCATACGCTCAAGCGCGACGTGCCGCTCTGGAGCATCGGCGCCCTGTTCGCCCTGCTGGGCCTGTTGGCCTTCCTGGGCATGGGCCACTTCCTGAACGGCGACATGCAGACCGCCATGGCCCCGTACCACGACATCGTCAAGCTGGGGCCGCGCGCCGCGCACCTGACCATCTCGCTGCCCTGAAGGTTCACGTTCCGCCACACGCCATGACCGACCGTTCTTCCACGCCTTCGGGCTACAGCAGCCTGGGCGTCGCCGCCCTGTCCCAGAACGCGCGCCTGCTGCAGGCGCAGACGCCGCTCGGCGACGCGCTCACCGTCGAACGCCTGCACCTGCGCGAAGGCGTCTCGGAACTGTTCGCGCTGACCCTCGATTGCCTGGCCTCGTCCGCCGAACTGGACGTGGAACCCCTGTTGGGCAAGGAAATCAGCGTCAGCCTGTTGCTGGCCGACGGCGGCTGGCGCCGCTGGCACGCGGTGGTGGAAGGCGTGGACGCGCTGGGCGCCGACGGCGGCCTGGCGCGCTACCGCCTGCACGCCGCGCCCTGGCTGGCCACGCTGCGGCTGCGGCGCGACAGCTTCGTGTTCCAGGACAAGTCGGTCACCGACATCCTGACCGAGGTGTTTGCCGACTACCCGCTGGCCTCGTTCGCCTTCGAGATCACCGAGCCGTCCGCGCCGCGCCCCGTGCGCACGCAGTACCGCGAGACCGACCTGGACTTCGTGCTGCGGCTGATGGCCGAGGCCGGCCTGAGCTTTCGCTTCGACCACGAGCAGGGCGAGCAGCAGGCCGGCGGCGGCGCACAGCACCGGCTGGTGGTGTTCGACACCCGCGCCGCGCGCCCCGAGAACCCCGCGGCGACCCTGCGCTTTCATCGCAGCGACGCGACCGAATCCGAAGACAGCGTCACGCGCTTCGGCGCCGCGCGCCAGGTGCGCCCCAATGCGGTGACGCGCCTGGCCTGGAACGACCGCACGCTGCTGGCCCATGGCGCCCACGCGGCCTCTGACGTGGATGCCGGCCCGCTGCCCGCGCTGGAAGACTACGACTACGACGGCCATGGCCGCCACACGGGCGACGACTCGGCCGAACAGCAGGCCGCCCGCAGCCTGCAGGCGCATGAAGCCCGCATGTTGCGCTTTGACGGCGGCGGCACGGCGCGCCAGATGATGCCGGGCCACACCTTCGCGCTGACGCAGCACGACCGCTACGCCCAGGGCGCCGGCAGCGCCGGGGACGAGCTGGGCGGCAACCGCTACACGCTGCTGCACGTCGAACACGAGGCCGCCAACAACCTGGGCAGCCAGGCCGCCCAGGTGCTGGGCGCGGCGGATCTTGAGCGCGGCGCGTACCGCAATACCTTTAGCGCCCAGCCGGCCTCCGCCCCGCTGCTGCCCGCCTGGCGCGCCAAGCCTACCGCACCCGAAGGCGCCACCGCCGTCGTCGTGACGGCGGAAGACGCCGCCGTCACCACCGGCCGCGACCTGCGCGTGAAAGTGCAGTTTCCGTGGCAGCGCGGCGAACGCCCGTTGGCCGGCGGCCTGCGCCATCGCAGCCATGGCGACGACGCCGGCAATGCGCCGGGCGATGACCGGTCCGGCACCTGGCTGCGCGTGACCGGCGCACAGGCCGGCCCCAACTGGGGCGCGCACCATCTGCCGCGCCAGGGCACCGAAGTGGTGGTGGAATTCCTGGACGGCGACATCGACCAGCCAGTGATCGTGGCGCAGCTGTACAACGATGCCGACCTGCCCCCGTGGACGGCGGGCGTGGATGCCGATGCCAACCATCCGGGCACGCTCAGCGGCTGGCACAGCCAGGGCCTGGATGGCAGCGGCTACAGCCAGTGGCTGTTCGATGACACCGCCGGCCAGGTCCGCACGCGGCTGTCCAGTTCCATCGCCGCGTCGCAATTGGGCCTGGGCTACCTGGTGCAGCAAGGCGCCGACGACGCGTCGCGCGGCCCATGGCGCGGCACGGGCTTTGAATTGCGGTCCGACGCCTGGACCGTGGTGCGCTCGGGCCAGGGCATGCTGCTGTCGGCCAACGCCCGCGAAAGCGCGCGCTCGACGCAGGCCGATACGCAAGAGGCATTGCTGCTGCTGCGTGGCGCGCAGCATGCCGCCCAGCGCATCGACAACCTGGCCACCCAGAGCCAGGCGCGGCCGCTGGCGGCCAACGAACAATTCAATCCGCTGATCCAGGCGGTGGACCCCAAGGCCGACGGCCGGTATGCCGGCAGCGTCGGCGGCCAGCAGGCGGTGAAGGCCAGCGCCAACGAGCGCAGCGGCACCGACCCCGTCGAACGCATCGACGGCGCGCGCATGCTGATCGACGCACCGAACTCGCTGAACCTGTCCACGCCGGCCAGCGCCATCCTGCACGCCAGCGAAAACCTGCACGCCACGACCCAGGCCGACGGCCACGTCGCGGCGCGCCAGACCTTCGCCAGCGCGTCGGGCCGCTCGACCAGCCTGTTCGTGCAGGACGGCGGCCTGCGCGCCATCGCCGCCAACGCGCCGGTGTCGATCCACGCGCACACCGACATGCTGGAGATGCTGGCGGGCCAGGACATCACGATCACGTCCACCACCGACAGCATCGAGATCCTGGCCAACACCCGCATCACCTTGCAGGCGGCCGGCGGCAGCATCGTCATGGAAGGCGGCGACATCCTCTTCAAGGGCCCGGGCATGTTTTCCGTCAAGGGTGCCTCGCACAACCTGATCGGACCCGCCAGCGACGCGGCGGCCCTGCCCGCGCTGCCGTCCAGCCAGGTCGGCGATCCGATGCTGGTGACGGCCGAACTGGTGCACCGGCCCGCGGCCATGAAGGCGGTGGCCACCGGGGCCGGGCAGGCCCTGAATGCGGCAGGCGCGTCCGACGCCGCAGCCGCCAGCGGCAGCGCGTCTTCGCTGGGCGGCATCGGCTCGGCCCTGGCCGGCGGCGCCGCCAGCCTGTCCAGCGGCCTGTCGGCCGCCAGCGATACCGCGTCAACCATGATGGACAAGGCCAAGTCGCTGGCCAACGCCGCACTCAAGCCGGTGCAGGACCTGGGCGCCATGGCCAGCAAGGCCATGGGGTCGGTGACCGAGGCCGGCACCAGCCTGGCATCGGGCGCCGCGGCCAAGGTCGGCGGCCTGGCGCAATCGGCCATGGGGTCCACGCCCTCGCTGATGGGCGGCGCCACGCCGTCGCTGATGGGCGGCGCACAATCGATGGCCGGCAACGCGGCGCAATCCCTGATGGGTAGCGGCGCGGCCAGCCTGACGCAGGGCGCCACGGGGGCCCTGGCCAGCGCGATGCCGGCCGGCGTCGCCAATGCGGCCGGCGCGGCCACGCAAGCCACGCAGATGGCCTCGCAGGCGGCCGACATCAGCGCCAAGGCCTCGGGCTTGCTGTCGGGCGGCACATCGGGCGGCGCGGCCGGTACAGCATCGGGTGGCGCGGCGGGCGGCGTGGGCACCTCCACCGCAGCCTCCTCCGGACTGGCAGCGCAGACCGCCGGCATGGCGTCTTCCGCCACCGGCATGGCCGCGCAGGCTGCCGGCGCCATGGGCAACGCGTCGGCTGCCTCGGCCCTGTCGGCGGCGTCGACCCTGACGGCCTCGGGTAGCGGCGGCGTGGGCTCGGCCATCGGCCCCGTGATGACCCAGGCGATGGGTGCCATGGGCGACCGCGGCGCCGCGCTGGGATCGGCGGTGAACTCGCTGCTGTCCATGCCCGACGTCAACCAGGGCAACCTGCCCGCGGTGGCCGGCGCCATCCTCAGCACGCCCGGCCTGACCGACTCGGCGGTGCCTTCGGTGGTGGGCGCCATCCTGCAGTCGCCCAGCATTTCCAGCGTGACGCTGCCCAAGGTGGCCGAGACGATCATGAACATCCCGGCGGTGGCCAATTCGCCGTACCCCGGGCTGGCCAGGCGCGTCATGGAAGCGGCCGGCATCACGCTGCCCGGCGGCGCGGCCCGGCCCGTCGGCCAGGACGCCGGCCAGAATGCGGAAGGCTCACCCGCCCCCGCGTCCACGCCATCGCCCTACCAGGCCCGCAGCGGCGCCAAGCTGCAGTACGTCAACCTGACCGAGCCGGCCGAACGCTGGAACGACGGCCAGGCGCTCAACAGCCTGGACCGCCAGACCAACAAGCCCAAGATCCGCGTGCGCTTCGACAAGGCCGGGCAGCACCGCTTTACCGTCAAGGTCAGCCCGCGCCCCGGCAACGCCGTGTATTCCGCGCGGGAACTGAGCCGCCAGCCGCTGTACCGCGAGCCCACCCAGCGGTCGTACAGCTACGTCACCGACCCCGATGGCACCAAGGTCGTCGACGACATCACCTTGCCCGCCGCCGGTCTGAATACCTATCTGTTCGAAGTCGTCAACGACAAGAACCAGATCATCTCGACGGAATTGGTCGAGACGGCGCGGCGCCTGTACATCCAGGAGCTCATGCTGCCCGGCCCGGAAACGCTGGCCCGTCCGCACGGTTTCCAGCCCACCGCTACCGAATATGCGCGCCACGGCGTGGACGTGGTGCAACTGCCGCCCGTCAGCGGGCGCGGCGACGCCAATTCCGATGTCTTCACCGATGGCGGCGATGCACGCCTGCGCCAGCTGGCGCGCGCGATCTATCCGCGCTCGCAGGGCCCGTCGCACGAGCCCTACACCATCGTCGTCTGCCACGTGGACCGGCTGGCGTCCATGCTGCCGGTGCAGCCCATCTACATCCAGGCCGTGGCCGGCCCGAGCGCCGGCGACAAGCTGGTCGAGTTCGTCAGCGCCGATGGCAATGTCAGCTTCCTGTGGCATCACATCGAGCCGAACACGGACTGGCTGGTGGAGGCCCTGTTCGAATACACCGACCCCGCGGCCGGCGTCAGGCAGATCCCGATTCCGCGTGACCGCCTGACGCCGGTGCCCTACGACGCCGCGGCGCCAAAGGAATGCAGCGCCGTCAATATCCGCATGGCCGGCCTGCTGCCGATGCCGACCAACGGCAAGATCATCCTGCGCGTGCGGCTGATGGAAAGCGCGGCGGCCGGCGTGGCCTTCTACAACAGCAACCTGCTGTGCGTGGCGGCGATGTCGCCCTGGGAGCCGGTCACCATGGACTACCAGCAGCAGACGCTGGTGCATGAAATCGGCCACCTGATCGGCATGGTGCCCAGCGGTCCGGAATGGGTGCAGGCCCATCCCGACGAGGCCGACATGGACGCCTCGAAACTGGACAAAGGCCCCTACTTCTATTCGCAGTTCGGCAACCACTGCCATTTCGGTTTGCCGGCCAGCCAGGCCACTCCGGCCTATACCGGCTCGTGCGTGATGTTCGGCGGCGACTGCCTGAGCATCCGCTACTGCGTCAACTGCGCCAAGGCCGTGCGCAAGGTGGACATGTCCCATGGCTGGCCCTCGTTCTAAGCCCGCGCGCCGCCTGGCGCCGGCCCTGGCCCTGCTGTTGGCGGCCACCCTGGCGGCCGCCGCCCCCGCGGCGGCGCGCACCGTGGGCGGCCCGCCCTCTTCCTCATCCGCTACCTCGACCGCATCCATGAACACCGACTGGACCGACCCGCCCGCCTTCGCCACCGCCCCCATCGGCACCGTGCGCGACCATGCCTGCATTCCGCCCAACCGCGGCAGCGACGATCAGCTGAACATCGCCGCCCCCGCCCGCGTGCGGCCTCAGGCCTCCGGCGCGCTGGTGATCCCCGTCTGCGCCCACGGCATCATTCCGGTGTCGCAGAACCAGAAGCTGCCGCGCTTTGTGGCCGTCGATACGCAGACCCAGGCGGTGTACGAAGGCATCGCCTACGAGTACAAGCGCCCCGCGCCGCCCCCCGGCGTCGAGGTCGACACCATTCCGGGCTCGCGCCCGCCCAAGGGCATTCCGATCAGCCCGGGCATCAGCGTGGGCACGCAGTTCAGCACCGACCTGGCCGCGCAGGCCAAGCTGCCGACGACGCCGGCGACCTACGAGGTCTATATCGAATCGAACGGGGTGCGGTCCAACACGGTGACGATCGAAGTCCAGGCGGCGTCCAAAGCGCCTTCGACCCGATAGGCGAACCGCCTACGGCCGTGCCGGCGTCATGCCCTTCATGTTGGCCTGCATCCGGGCCTGCATCTGGTCCACCCGCGCGGCCGATTCGGTGTCGGTTTTCAGCTTGGCCTCTTCGGCCTTGAAGTCCGTCTTGCCGAAGATGTCCTTGTCGCGCACCCGGAAGTACAGCGACGTGCTGGCCAGCAGGTGATCCGGCCAGCTGCTCAGCATGGCATCGTGCACCAGGAAATCGAACAAGGCCATGACCTTCGGGGGCAGCGGATTGGTGCCCGCGCTGGCTTCCCGCCAGACATTCAGCAGGCGTTGCTGGGTGGCGCGCTTGGCCTTCATGTCGGCAAGCGGGTCCTTGGGCTGGTCGGCCTCGGTCAACGTGCCGCCATTGCGCACGATGATGTCGTTGCGCATCTTCTGCATGTCGCGCGGCATCTGGTTCACCTGCTCGATCTTGCGCACCAGCTCCGGGTTGTTGCGGCGCAGATCTTCCTTGCGCCGCTCGGCTTGCGCGTCATTGCGCTCGGCCTCTTCAAGCGCCCGGTATTCCTCTTCCAGCCTTTGCCACAAGGGTTTGAATCGCTTGGGCGGCAATTCACCGCGGCTGGCGACTGCGCGGTCCCAGCGTTCGTTCTTCAGCGCTTCCAGCTCTTTCAGGCGCGCCGTGTTTTCGGGCTTGTTGCGCTGGTCCGCGGGCAAGGCCGACACGCGCCGGAACTCTTCGTTGTATTCCTGTTCGGGGGTGAAGAAATCACGGTCCTTGATCCACTTTTCAGCGGGGTCGGCCAGGTCGCTCTTGAAGACCGGATCCTGGTAGCGAACGGCCAGCCAGCGCAGGAAGACTTCCATGTGCGGCATGAAATCGATGCCGGGCTCGTACTTGACGACGCCGCGGTAGGCGTCGACCAGGTCGGTAATGGGATAGCTCTGGCCGCCATCCTTGATCGGCGTCGCCATGGTGAATTTGGCGTAGGTCAGCGGTCTTTTGTCGAACAGTTGCTCCATGCTGTAGAAACCCGCGCCATTGCACAGGGCCTGATTCAGCATATCTCGCAACGACACACGCGACAGTTCGCCTCGTGCGCCCAGCGAGCCCTCGGGGCTGACACCGGTGACGTCTCCGCTGGAGCCCGGATACAGGTATTGCTCGCCACGGGTCTTTTCCAGGCTGTCCAGCCGCTGATTGGCGCGCAGTTCATGTGCGGCGGCGAAATGGACGCATTTTTCCACGGCGCCGGGGATGGTCAGCGTGCGGTCCTTGTGGGTCTGCTTGAGCAGGTCCGTGAAAGGCAGGAAACCCAGGAAGGTGCTCTCGTCCATGATCGACGACACGGAATCCAGCAGCCCGACGAAGCGGATGCGGATCTCGGCATCGCGGGCGCCCTTTTCTCCGGGAAACACCAGGTCCTTGTCGTGACGGCGCCGGTATTTCTTGACCACGTCATTGATGAACTGGCGAGCCATGACGCCGCCACGATCGCCGCCGAAGACGGAAATCTCGATCCGCCGGACGTTGTTCATCTCGGCGCTGACGGCTTCGTGCGCGGCCTTGAACTGCCGTAAAGCCGCGTCCACGCGTACGTCGACACCCGTGCCCATCAGGTAGGCGACGGTTTCGTTGTCACGAATGATCGGCACCCCTTCCATGACCGTGGACTTCACGACTTCTTTGCCGGCGGTCCAGGCGACCTTCAGGGGATTCTTCTTGAAGCCCGACCAGAAGCCGCGAATCGTCCCTTTGGCGCGATTCACCAGCCGCTCGGGATCCCAGGCGTTCCAGATGCGCACGACTTTGTCGGGCAAGGTCTTGACGTCTTTCACCACGTCTTTGTAGGCCTTGACCATCGGCTGGTACGAGCCTTCCTTGATCATCTTCTGCGTCGCGCTGCGCAGGCGCTTCAGGACGTCCTGCTCGGGAATCTCGTCGACCCGCGTGATGTTCTTGGCGGCGTTCTTGGCGTTCTTGGCGGCTTCGCCGAGGATTTTCTTGCCGGCCGCCGTCGCCGCGTAGATGAGATCGTCGTTCTTGGCATCCTCGTTCAACTCGGTGCCCAGGCCCGAATAGTAGAAGCGGAACCAATACTGATTGACGGGCCGATCCTCGTCGTCTTGGGCGTAATGGGCTTCCCAGAGGCGGCTGACGTTGGAATAGAA
Source organism: Achromobacter sp. NCFB-sbj8-Ac1-l (assembly GCF_052695805.1). Classification (NCBI taxonomy): domain Bacteria; kingdom Pseudomonadati; phylum Pseudomonadota; class Betaproteobacteria; order Burkholderiales; family Alcaligenaceae; genus Achromobacter; species Achromobacter sp. NCFB-sbj8-Ac1-l. The sequence continues at coordinate 3,621,707 of NZ_CP199812.1, forward strand.
GGTGGGATGCTTGCTGTCCACGTCGCGGCTGCGTCCGAAGCCGTCGAAGAAGAAGCCGATCCGGATGACTGCGCCGCATTCGTTGCAGTCCTGCTTCGGATAGGCGGCCTCGCTGTCCGCCATTTTCTTGAGCACCGAGGCCGGGGTACGGTCCACCGGCGGCAACGGATTAGCCATTCTTGTCTCCCGGCACGGTGCCCGTGGCTTTCAGATGCGCGATCTTTTCCTTCGACAGGCCTTGGACCGCTTGCGCGAAGTCACCGGGCTTGCGGCCTGGCGCGGCCAGGATCGCGGCAATGTCCGGGTCGGCATCGAAATTCGACGCCGCCGTGAAATACAGGAACATGTACTGCTTCATGTCCTCGAGGTTCTCGATCCGATACTTCACCCACGCCCGCTTGGCCACCTTGGCCACCACGCGCCTGACCTCGGCGCTGCTGCCGAAATCGCCCAACGCGTCGCGGTGCTGCGCATACAGCCAGCGCGTGGCCTCGACGATAGGAATGCGCACCTGGCCAAGCAGCCTGCGGCTCAGCGCCAGTTCCATGTGTTCGTCCGGATAGATGTGCAGTTCCAGGTAGAGCGGCCCATCCCCCGACGGCACCTGCGTTGCAGGAAAATGCACGGGGGTCTCTTTGTTGAAGATGACCTCGTCGAGCTTGCCGTCGAACATGTGCTGTTTGGCTTTTTCTCCGTCCGCACCGCGCCACAGGACCTTGAAGTCCGTGCCTTTCAGGCTGTAGCAGCACGTCGCCGACCCTTCACCGCCCCCCGCGCCAATCGACCCGGTGACAGCCGAACGGCCTTCTGCATCGGTCACTTCCACCCGATCCAGATCCCAGGGCGTGTAGTTGTAGGTCACGAAGGACAGCCCTTGATAGCTTGGCTCGCCATTGCATCCCGCCAGCAGCCCCAACCACATGAACAAGACAATCAGGCCCTTACGCATCAGACGCTCCGTCCACCGCACATCCCTTCCGCTTCATACCGCACTCCCTTCTTCCTGTTCCTGCTCGGCCCGCAGCAACCCATCCCACACTGTGTCCGGCACATGCGCCAGCGCCTGCGACAGCCCTTCACCGCGTGCCTTGAAGGCCTGCAAGGCCGGCGCAATCGCCTCGTGTTCATCAAAGCGCGGGGAAATGGTGATGCCCCACGCCACGTAGTCCAGCATGTCGCGTTCGGTCTGGATGCCATAGGCGCGGGCGCGTTGCATTTGCGCCAGCACCCGCGTGTACAGCTCGTCTTGCCGCAAGTCGCTGCCCAGCACGCCCAGGTAGATGCGGCGGATCTGCACCGCCAGCTTGTCCGGGTAGTCCAGGTCCAGCAGCGCCTGGTGCTGCGCCAGCGACAAAGGCTGCTGCCTGGGCGCGTCCAGCCCGGTTTCCAGTTGATCGCCCAGGCCGGTCCATTGCGCCACCGAGCCGTCGCGGCGGGCGTAGCGCAGCAGGTTCACGGGCGCCAGGAAGCGCTCTCGCTCCACGTCCGTCCAGACCTGGAACACGCGGTCCAGGATGCGGCCGTCGTAGAAATGCAGGTAATACTCGCGCCCGTCCGGCAGGCCGTAGTCGGTGTAATAGGCGTAATGCGCCATCAGCTCGGCCAGCGGCAAGGGCGACACGATGTGCGTCAGCGCGTATTCGCCGCCTTCCGTCTGATGCAATCGGTTGAGCAGGCGCAGCACCTGCGAGGCGCGCGGCTCGTCCTGGCCGCGCCAGAGCTCGAAACGGGTCAGGTCGTCGACCTCGATCAGCAGCGGCGCGATGTCCTGGTAGATGGCCAGGTCCGTGCCGACCCAGACCGACCCATGGCTGAGATCGGCGCTGGCGCGCACAGGCTCGGCCAGTTCGGGGCGGCCGCGAAAATCCACCAGCAGGTAGGTGTTCAACGTGGCGCCAGTGGCGGCAGCCAGTTCGGCGGCAGCGGCCAGGGTGTCGTTCAGCCGGGTTTCCCAATCGATCATGCGGGTCATGCCTTGTCGGTGATGGACTGCACGCCATCGTGCGCGTCCAGCACGCATTGCTTGCACACGGTGAACTGCGGAAAGGCATAAGGCAGCCGGTCCGGTCCTGCAAACTGCTTGTTGCCGGTCTTGACGTCGATGCGCCCCGGCGCGGTGACGGTGATGTTGCCGCCTTCGAGCACGATGCTGGCGCCGGCCGCCGTCGCAATGCGGATGCGCTTGGGCGCGGCGTATTCCACCGCGGTCTGTGCGCTGCCGATGGTGATGTCCTGCTGCGCCTGCACCCGCAAAATGTCGTGCTGCGCCTGCACGTCGACGTTGCCCTTGGCCGAGATCAGGTCCAGCCCCGAGTCCGCCCCGCCCTGCTGCAGGCCGGCGACGATACCCAGGCCCTGGCCGGTGTGCAGCCGCAGCGCGCCCATCACCGCCAGGTTCTGGTCCTTGCCGGCCGACCAGTGCACGGCCTCGCCGGCCGTCACTTGCAGGTGCTTGGCCGCGACCTGCGCCAGCCCGGCGCGCGCAGCCATCAGCACGACGGGATCGGTGGGGTGCGGCACTTTGCCTGGCGCCGCCTGCGTGTGCTTGGCCGACGCATCGCCGCGGGCGCCATCCAGGCTGTCGCCCGCGACCGTGCCCGAGACGGTGCGGTGCATGGCCGCCAGCGGCGCCTTGTCGCCATCGAGCACGCTGGCCTGCGGGCCCTTGGTGCCCAGCGCCGGGGCCAGCCGCAGGCCCTGGTGGGCGCCGACCACGCTGTCCAGCGACCGCGCCATCTGCTCGGTCTGGCTGGCCAGCGCCTGCACGCCTGCCGCATCGCCCACGGCGCTGGCGTTGCCGCCGGTGGCGCTGTAGGTCGACAGCAGCACGCCCGCGCCGCCGCGCACGGCGCCGTAGGCGTCGGTGCGCAGTTCGGCGCCCACGCCGCGCAGGCCGCCGCGGTAGTTGCCGGCCTGATGGATGAGATGGCCCAGGTTCAGTTCCGAGGCCTCCTGGCTGCTCTTGACCTGCATGCGCAGCTGGCCGTCGGTGTCGTCGAACACGATCTGGTTGTAGCCCGCGCCGCCGAATTCCTTGCTCTTGAAGCCGGTCAGCGCGGCCGCGTTGCGGTGGTTGTCTTCGCCTGCGGCCGCACCGTGCCAAGCCGGCGCGTTGCCCGCGGCCAGGTTGGCCTGGGCGCTGGGCGCGTTGTCGCGCGCGGCGGCGTAGACCTGCGTATCGGCCGCGCTGCCGGCGCGCCCGCCCGGCGTGGCGGGCGTGCCGCCTTCGCCGCGGCCGTTGTACAGCGCGCCCACCACGATGGGCTGGTCGATGTCGTCGTCCAGGAAGCGCACCAGCACCTCTTGCCCGATGCGCGGCACGAAGCTGATGCCCATGCCGGCGCCGGACTGGCGCTGCGCCACGCGTACCCAGCGGCTGCTGGCCTCGCCGTCCTGGCTGCCCGCCTGCCAATGGAATCTGATGCGCACGTCGCCGCGCTTGTTGCGCAGGATCTCGTCGCTTTGCCTGGGTTGCGTGCCGCCTTCGGCGTCGGTGACCACGGCGGTGTGCACACCGTGGACCGAGGGCGCGCCGCCCAGGCGGGCGCCGCGGGATTCCGGCAAGGCTGGGCGCCAGGGGCGGTCGCAGCGCACGGCTTGGAAGCGGTTGGCGTAGCCGACCTCGCGGGCCTTGGCCAGGACGGCGGGGTCGGGGGAGATCGAGTCCTCGGCAAGCGATTGCTCTCTTGCCGCTTCATCCGGCGCGGCAATCGCCTCGCCATCCAGCGTCAGGTACGCATCCAGCCCGCCCAGGCGCTGCGTCAGCGACGCGCGCGTCTCTGGCGGCAGATTGTTGATGCCCACGTGCTCGATCCAGTCCAGCGCGAAGACCGGCTCGAACCCGGCCTCGCCCGTCGGGCCCAGCGAGGACATGTCCTGCAATGTGAAGCGCGTGCCCGAGCGGAACGTGCGCACCACGCCGCGCCCGGCGAAGGTCTCGGCGCGGGCGCGCACGGCCTCGCGCGCCAGTTCCGCCTGGCGGCGGGCCTGGGCCTCGTTGGCAAAACCGCCGTGGCCGGCAATGTCGTACCAATCCAGCCCCGCTGCATCGTCCTGCCCGTTGGCCGCGTGGACCCGCGCCTGCGCGGCCACGGCGCGCTTGCCGCTGTCGTGCCAGCCCAGCACCGTGATGCTGTCGGGCGTGCGGCGGCGCTGGCGCACCAGGGCCTGCACGGTGTCGCGCGATTCGGTGGCGCTGGCGCGCTGGAACCGCACGCCGCCGCTGGACGACTCCGCGTCTTCGGCCAGGGCACGGCTGTCGGCAAAAATCTGCACCACGTGGCGCGCCGGCACCTCGGCATCTTCCAGCACGGTCCAGCCCAGGCCGGCCTCGGCCAACAGGCGGCTGATGAAGGCGTAGTCGGTTTCGCGGTACTGCGTGGTGTAGGGGCGCGGGGCCAGGTCGGCCAGCGCGCTGTCGACGTCGGCCGCGATGCGGTAGACGTAGCCTTCGTAGGTATCGAGCACGTGGCGCACGATGTCCAGCACCGGCTTGTTTTCAAACAGGCGGCTGGCGCGCCGCTGCGTGGCCAGCCACAGCCACGGAGCCACCGTCAGCCGGTAGCGCGCAAGCCCTGCATCACCGGCCAGCAATTCCGCTTCGCGCACCACGCCGCTGCGGCCGCTGCGGCTGCCGTCGGCGCGCGTCGTCCAGAGCGTGACGGGCCGCGAGATCATGTCTTGCAACGACAGGCCGGCATCGTCGGACAGCGCCACGATGCGCAGTTGCGCCACGCCCGACAGCGCCTCGCGGCCGGTCCAGCCTTCGACGTGCAGCGACGCCAGCGCACCCTCGCCTTGCAGGCGGTAGAGGCGGGCGTCGGAATTGAACAGGCCGGCGGTCGCGGTCGTATCCATCACGGGCAAAAACCTTATTCAGCAGCGCTCAGGGCTCGGTGTGAGCTTGCGCATTGGGACATTCCGGAGCGGTGCCCCAGTGGCCCGCGCATACGCGCAGGCGGCATTGTTCGCTTTCAAGAAAGCCGAGCTTGCGGCATTCCCCCAAGCGGGTGGACAGCGAAGACCCCGGCAGCTCGCGGATGAAGATGCCGTCGGTCTTGTAGACCTTGGTGCCGGGCGGCGATGCGGGGGGCAGGCCGTAGGACATCAACGCCGCCAGCAAGGCCGCGTCGCTGTCACTGCGTGGCGTGGCTTTGCCGCGCGCAGGCGCGGCGGCGGCCTTGGGCGCCCCCTTGGCCGTCGAGGCCTGCGGGGCGGCGGCCGTTGCCGCGGCGGCCGTTGCCGCGGCCACCGTACCGTCGCGCGTGCGCTCGGTGCGCTGCGGGGCCGGGCCAGGCGCTTTGGCCGACGCCGCGGCCGCAGGTTTGTTGGGCGCGGCAGCCGTCACCGCAAGCGCGGCCAGCGGATTGGCGGGCTCGCGCAGGTCGGCCTGCGCATCGGGCTGGGTCAGTTGCGCCAGCGGATGGTCTTCGATGATGGTGGCGGCATTGGACGGCGGCGCTTCGGCATTGGCACGCGCCGGCGCTTGCCCCGCAGCCGGCTGATTGAGCGAGGCCGTCGGCGTCGAGGCATCCGGCGTCGCAGCGCCCGACGAGGCGGCCCCCGACGTCGACAGATTGCGCGATGCATCGGCATCGGCGCGGGCCACGACCACGGGCAACTGCGCCGTGTCGTACACCGCCCACAAGCCCGCGCCCGCTGCGCCCAGGAACAGCAGCAGCAACACCACCAGCGGTGTCTTGGAACGGGTCTTGGGCGGCAGGTGCTTGACCTCGGCGTCGGGCACGCGGCCTTCGAGCGTGGCGAGGATGCGCGACGACTGCCGCTCATCCGGCGTGGATGAGCGCCCGGCCAGCAAACTAGGAATAGAGGGCGGTGGTCGCGATCTTTTTTCGTCTTCTGCCATGCGAGGTCCCGTGTTGGCTGGGGCGCATAAAACCCCTTTTAACCAAGGTGTCCGAGAATACCTGATGACATCTTTTAGATCACGGCTTCTTGTTACGATTCCTAAAGCATCGACGCTGTCTGCAACGCCCAAGCGCTTGCCTCAATCCCGAATAGAACAAAAGATTACGCCTTCGTGATTGAGGGATACCGTTGCTAGTTCTACTGCCCCTATATTTTCTGCTCGCGATCGGCGTTTCCGCGCTGCTGGTTTTCCCGTCCTTGCGGGCCGGAACCGCGCGAAGCGCACGTGCGCTCGCGCAGGGATTTCGCCGTCGTGTCACGCGTGGCGCGGACCATGCCGGGGGCATGGTCGGCGGCTCGGCACAGGCCGTCCGGGCAGGGTTCGGCAGGGCCGGAAATACGTTTTCCGTGTACCGCTGGCAGATCGCCGCGGTGCTCGCGGTGGTGTTGCTTCCGTCCCTTTTCGCTTTCGTCATGCGACACAATCACACATTTATTTACGAGGACCGGATGGCCGGTCCGGACCCCCGAATCCAGGCATTGTTGACGGGTGAACGGCTGGTGCCGCCGCCGCCCCTGCCGCCCGAAGTTTTCACTACGCGCGAGGTTGAATTGGTGCGTCCGAACCTGGGCGGCGCAAGCCGCGACTGGAACCTGCTGGATGCGGATTACCGCCAGCGCCTGCTGGCCGCGTACCGCGTCATGCGTGAAGAGCACGGCTACGAAATGGTGTTGATCGAGGGCTATCGCAGCCCCGAGCGCCAGGCCGAACTGGCCGCCAAGGGATCGCATGTGACCAACGCCGGCGCCTACCAGAGCTATCACCAGTACGGCCTGGCCGCGGACAGCGCGTTCCTGCGCGACGGCAAGGTGGTGGTGTCCGAGAAAGACCCCTGGGCCATGCGCGGCTATGAACTGTTCGGCGAAACCGCCGAGCGTGTCGGCCTGACCTGGGGCGGCCGCTGGAAGCTGATGGACTTCGGCCACACCGAGCTGCGCCGCCCCGGCGTGATCCGCCGCGACGCCGGGGTCGCGCAATGATGGGCCGCGTCCTGAAGACCGGCCTCGTGCTGGCCCTGGTGTTTGGCGTCGTCTGGCTGGGCGTCATCATCTGGTGGCAGGAATCGCGCACGCTACCCACCGGGGTGGACATCGGGCTGTACCTGTTCGCCCTGCCGCTGGCGCTGATCGCGGCGGGCTGGGCCGGCCTGCGCATCGCCCGAGCACGCCGCGAGGCCCGCGCCGCCGCCGCGGCGGCCCCCAAGACCGATACCGCCGCCGCGCAAGCCCCCGCAGCCCCCGCCGTGACCCGGCTGGTGGCGCTGGCCGGCGCCGCCCGCGCCGCGCCCGGCAGCGATGCCGCCGCGATCCACGACGCGCTGGCCGAGCAACGGCGGCCCGACCTGGACACGCAACTGACGAACGCGCGCGGTTTTCCGGTGTTCAGCGCCCGCGCCGAACACCTGGATATCGACGCCCTGCGCGAAGCCGCCCACGCCGACAAGGCGCCGCCGGCCGCGCGCTCGGACGACCGCCTGCGCGCCACGGCGCTGCTGTGCGAGGTGGTTCAAACGCTGTCGCAGCAAGCCCGCGGCCATGTGCTGGACCACGGCACGCCGGAACGCGACCAGGACTGGCCGCTGCTGCAGCTGGAACTGCTGCTGCCCGCGCCATGGCCGCAGGCCGCGCGCGACCACGCGCTGGAGCAAGCCCGCGCGGCGGCCGTCTGGGCGCCCTCGCGCCTGACCTTGCGGCTGCACAAGGCCGAAGACACGCTGGCCAGCGACAGCCTGCTGCGCCAGCTGGCGCTGGAACCGCTTGCCGCGGACCGGGCGCCGCTGCGCATCGTGGCCGCGGCCGATTCCTATATTGATGCGAACGTGGTGCAGGACTGGGATGCCGGCGGCATGCTGGTCAGCACCGCCACGCCGCAAGGCCGCGTGCCCGGCGAGGCCGCCGCGGGCCTGCTGCTCGATCTGGCGCAGACCGCGCCGCCCGACGCTAAAAGCGCCCCGCCCGCCCCGCCGCCCGAAGGCGCCTTTGCGCTGACGCTGTCGGCCATGGCGCATCGTGCCACCGAGGCCGACGCGCGCGGCGCCGCCAGCGAACCCATGCTGGCCGAACTGGCCACCCAGTTCCTGGCCCAGCACGCGCGGCGCGCGGACGATATCCGTGCATTGATCAGCGACGCCGACCATCGCGGCAGCCGGCCGCTGGAAGCCGCGGGGCTGGCCAGCACGCTGTTTCCCGCGCTGGACCCGAACCAGGACTGCCTGGCGGTCGGCACCGCCTGCGGCTACACCGGCGCGGCCGCGCATTTGCTGACCCTGGCTGTCGCGGGCCAGGCCAACGCGCAGGCCGACGCGCCGGTACTGGTCGTCATGACGCAGGACCCGGCGCTGCGCACGCTTGCGCTGGTGTCCCAACCTCTTCCCCCCTCCGCTTGACCCCTATAAAAACAGCGAAAATCATGCGTAGCCCTTCAGGTTTCTTCTCCGGTATTTCCAGCGCCATGAGCGAAGGCAGGCACTGGACCTCACGCGCGCTGGGCAACCCGCGCCTGTTCATGGCGATCGGCCTGATCGCCCTGGTCGTGTTCCTGTTCCTGTTCGCCGACACGGTCGAGATCGGCCTGGTGTGGGCAGGCATCGCGCTGGGGATCTTCCTGTTTCTGTGGCTGTGCGCCTACCTGTGGCGCCGGCGCCGTGCGCGGCGCGCCAACAAGAACCTGGGCGACATGTTGGAGCAGCAGGTGCAGACGGGCGCGGCGGCCGCCAACCGCGGCGAGGTCGACGCCCTGCGCACGCGCTTGATCCAGGCGGTGCGCACGATCAAGACCTCGAAGATCGGGCAGGTGTCGGGCAATGAAGCCCTGTACGAGCTGCCCTGGTACATCGTGATCGGCAACCCCGCCGCGGGCAAGAGCAGCGCGGTCATCAATTCGGGCCTGCAATTTCCCTTCGCCGACAAGAACGGCGCGGCCGTGCGCGGCGTGGGCGGCACGCGCAACTGCGACTGGTTCTTCACCACCGAAGGCATTCTGCTGGATACCGCGGGCCGCTATTCGGTGCACGAAGAAGACCGCAACGAATGGATGGGCTTTCTGGACCTGCTCAAGCGCCATCGCCCCAAGGCGCCGATCAACGGCATCATCGTGGCGGCCAGCATCGACGAGCTGACCGGCGCGGGCCCCGAATTCGCCATCAACCTGGCCAAGAACCTGCGCCAGCGCGTGCAGGAACTGACCGACCGGCTGGAAGTGTTTGCGCCGGTGTACATCATCTTCACCAAGGCCGACCTGATCTCGGGCTTCAGCGAGTTCTTCTCCGACAGCGACCAGCGCGAGCGCGACCGCGTCTGGGGCGCCACCCTGCCCTACGGCGCCGAAGAAAACCGCGACGTGCTGGCCCTGTTCGACGAACGCTTCGACGAACTGTACGAAGGCCTGAAGGAAATGGGCACGGCGCAGATCTCGCTGCGCAACCGCAGCGACCTGCCGCCGGGGCTGTTGACCTTTCCGCTGGAATTCGCCGGCATCAAGCCTGCGCTGCGCACGTTCCTGTCGACGCTGTTCGAGACCAACCCCTTCCAGTACAAGCCGGTGTTCCGCGGCTTCTATTTCACCAGCGCCTTGCAGGAAGGCGTCTCGCAAAGCACATCGACCGAGCGGCTGGCCGAGCGCTTTGATCTGCGGCCGGCCACGCGCGGCCAGGCCCGCAATGTGTCCTCGCACAACGGCTTTTTCCTGCGCGACCTGTTTTCCAGCGTGATCTTCGCCGACAAGAAACTGGTGCGCCAGCACGCCAGCCCGGCCAAGACCCGCATGCGCTACGTGACCTTCTTCGGCCTGGTGCTGGCGCTGGGCCTGGTGCTGGGCGGCTGGAGCTGGTCGTACCTGGGCAACCGCCAACTGGCGCAGAACGTGCAGGCCGACCTGGACAAGGTGGTGCGCCTGCAAAGCGAACGCACCGACCTGCAAAGCCGCCTGGAAGCCATGGAGATCCTGCAGGACCGCATCGAGCAGCTGGACCGCTATTCGTCCAGCCGGCCGTGGTCGTTGGGCCTGGGCCTGTACCAGGGCGACGTGCTCAAGGAACGCCTGCTGGCCGAGTACTACAACGGCGCGCGCCAGTTCATGCTGAGCCCGGTCAAGGCCAGCCTGGAAGACTTCCTGGCCAAGGTGGACATGTCCGGCGCCGCCGCGGCCACCGGGGGCACGCCGCAACCGGCGCCGCAGACCGCGCGCGCCCCGCACAACCCGGGCGGCGACACGCTGTTCCAGGACGCCTCGCCGACCAACGCCGACGACGCCTACAACGCGCTCAAGACGTACCTGATGATGGCCAATCACCAGCACGTCGACCCCACCCACCTGTCCGACCAGATCACGCGTTTCTGGCGCGGCTGGCTCGAAACCAACCGCGGCGCCATGCCGCGCGACCAGCTGATCCGCAGCGGCGAGCGCCTGATCTCGTTCTACGTCAGCCGCGCGCCCGATGCCGGCTGGCCGCAGATCGACACCAACCTGGCCCTGGTCGAGAAGACCCGCGCCAGCCTGCGCGCCGTGATGCAGGGCATGCCGGCGCGCGAACGCGCCTACGCCACGCTGAAGGCCCGCGCCGCCACGCGCTTCCAGACCATGACGGTGGCGCGCATCGTGGGCGAGAACGATGCGGGCGTGGTGGCCGGCAGCTACGCCATCCCCGGCACCTTCACCCGCGAAGCCTGGGAACAGTACATCCAGCCCGCCATCAACGAGGCCGCCAAGAAGGAAGTGCAGACCAGCGACTGGGTGCTGGGCGTGAATGCACGCGACGACCTGACGCTGGACGGCAGCCCCGAGCAGATCCAGAAAAGCCTGGCGACGATGTACAAGACGGAATACGCCCAGGAATGGCAGAAGTTCCTGCGCGGCGTCACCATCAAGCCGTTCACCAGCTTCGAGCAGTCGGTGGGTGCGATGAACCGCCTGGGCGATCCGCAGACCTCGCCCATCGCCAAGCTGATCAACACGACCTACGAACAGACCTCGTGGGACAACCCGTCGCTGATCAACGCCGGCCTGCAACAGGCGCAAAGCGGCGTGGTGGGCTGGTTCAAGCGCGTGATCCTGCGCCAGACCCCGCCCGCGCCCGCGGCCACCACCACGGCCAACGGCGAAGCGATTCCCATGGGCCCGGTGGGCCGCGAATTCTCGGACGTGGCCCGCCTGGTGGTCACGCGCGAGAACCAGTCGCTGCTGGGCAACTACATGGGCGCGCTGTCCAAGATCCGCACCCGCTTCAACCTGCTGAACAACCAGGGCGACCCCGGCCCCGGCTCGCTGATCCTGCTGCGCCAGACCCTGGAGGGCAAGGATTCGGAACTGGCCGACGCGCTCAAGCTGGTGGACGAGCAGATGCTGGCCGGCCTGTCGGCGACCCAGCGCGAAACGCTGCGTCCGCTGCTGGTGCGCCCGCTGATCCAGGCCTACGCCGTGGCCATGCAGCCGGCCGAATCGGAATTGAACAAGGTCTGGAACGCGCAGATCTACCAGCCGTTCAACCAGACCCTGGCCGAGAAGTATCCGTTTGCCGCGCGCGCCAGCGTCGAGGCCAGCAGCGACGAGATCGGCCAGGTGTTCGGCCCGCAGGGCAGCATCGCCAAATACGTCAATGACACGCTGGGCCCGCTTACCGTGCGCCGCGGCGACATCCTGACCGCCCGCACCTGGGGCGACATGGGCATCAGCCTGCAGCCGACCTTCACGGCCAACTTCGCCCAGTGGGTGGCGCCGCTGTCGGGCGGCGCCGCGGGCAGCGGCGCGTCCAGCCAGCCGCAGACCCTGTTCCAGATCCAGCCCAAGCCGGCCTCGGGCGTCACGGAATACACGATCGAGATCGACGGCCAGCAGCTGCGCTACCGCAACACCCCGCCGCAGTGGGTCAACTTCGTGTGGCCCAATGCCCAGGGCGCGCCGGGCGCGCGCATCACGGCCACCACCTTTGACGGCAGCGTGGTCGAGATCGTCAACGAGCCGGGCCGCTTCGGCCTGGAACGCCTGATCGCCACCGCCCAGCGCACGTCCAACGCGGACGGCAGCTTCAACATGAGCTGGGGCAAGTCCAACGTGACCGTGCCCGTGAAACTGCGCATCATCAGCAACGCCCAGGCGCCTGGCGCCGGCGGCAGCGAGCCCGGCGGCAGCCAGGGCCTGCGCAACCTGCGCCTGCCCTCTTCCGTGGTGGGCGCCACCCCCGAATCCTCCTCCTCCGCCCAGACGCGACCCGGAGCGCCGCAATGAGCAACTTGCAGTCCCCCCTGTTCCGCACGGCCTATTTCGGCAAGATCCCGGCCCGCGGCGACTTCGTCAAGAACACCTCGCACCCGCAGCTGATGGCCACGCTGGACGCCTGGGTCGCCCACACCATGGAGCTGCTGGCGCAGGATCCGCACTGGAAGACGCTGTACGACGAGGCCGAACCCATGCCCTTCGCCATCCTGGGGTCGCGCGGCAAGCTGGCCATTGCGGGCCATCTGCAGCCCAGCCGCGACCAGTCGGGCCGGCGCTTTCCATTCCTGTCGGCGACCTCGGTGGAAGTGCAGCGGCCGCTGGAATTCATTGCCCGCAGCCCCATGGCCTTCAGCCGGCTCTGGAACCGCATGAGCGGCGCCGCGGCGCTGCTGATGACCGACGCCGACCCCGCGGCCGCCTTGCAGGCGCTGAACGAACTCGAAGGCGAGATCCGCACCGAGGCCGACGACGGCTTTGACGCGTTTGTCGACCTGCAGACCGTCGAACGGCTGGAAGCGATGCTGCGCGGCAACGGCCACGCGGCGCGGGTGCACGACATCATCCTGGCGCTGGGCATTCTGCTCGAACCGGTGATGTCCAGCGGCTCGTCGCAGCTGGATCGCGGGCTGGCGCTGCCGCTGCCCGACGATCCCCTGTACCTGAACCTGGTGGCCTCGTACTGGATGACGCTGATCGCGCCGTTCCTGTCGCGCGCCGACTTCGAGATTACCGTGTTCATCGGCCGCATCGCCGGCAAGCATCGGCTGGTGGCGGGCTTTCGCGGCGCGTCGCCGCAGACGCTGGCCAGCCTGCTGTCCACGCCGCAGGCGTTTGCCGAACAGCACATCGTGCTGGAAGACGCGCCCTGGGTGCGCAACCACGTGTCGGCCAGCCATGGCCTGGCCAAGCTGTCCAGCTACCTGGACCAACCGCGGCTGTCCCTGCGCATGGCGCTGGACACCTACCGCGAAGTCTTCACCGGAGCCTGACCATGCGTGTCTCTCTCCTGATCCTGGCGGCGCTGCTGTCGTCCGCCGCCGTGGCGCAAGACGGCGCCACCGTCGTGCCCGCCAATGTCATTCCCCAGCCGGGCCAGGTGGTGGCCAGCGGCGCCGTGCCCGACGAAGCCACCAAGGCCGACGTGCTGACGCGGCTGCAACAGGTGTATGGCGTGGGCAATGTGATCGACCAGATCGAAGTGGGCGGCGTGGTCGCCCCGCCGAACTGGTCCGAACACGTGGGCAAGCTGATCGGCCAGCCGCTCAAGCAGATCAACCGCGGCCAGCTGGAAGTGGACGGCACCCAGATCCGCCTGCGCGGCGAGGTGCAGAACGAGGCCTCGCGCCAGCAGATCGCCAGCACCTTCGCCACGTCGCTCAATCCCACCTACAAGATCGTCAACGGCCTGCGCGTGGCGGCCGGGAAAGACGAACAGGGTCTGCTGGACAAGGTGCTGACCAACCGCGTGGTGGAATTCGAAACCGGCAGCGCCACGCTGACCGCACGCGGCCGCGAGCTGCTGGACCAGGTGGCCGACGTGGTGCCCAAGCTGCACAGCGACAAGGTGCAGATCATCGGCCACACCGACAGTTCCGGCAGCCGCAGCACCAACCTGGCGCTGAGCCAGGCGCGCGCCGACGCGGTCAGGGCCTACCTGGTGGACAAGGGCTTGCCGCCCGGGCGCTTCGAGACGCTGGGCGCGGGGCCGGACCAGCCGGTGGCCACCAACGCCACCGCGGAAGGCCGGGCCAAGAACCGCCGGATCGAGTTCCGGGCCAGCCGATAAGGTCCGCACCGGCCGCGACGGCCGGGCGCACGCCCATCGAACAGGCGGCGAATACGCCGCGTTGCGGGCCCCGGCGGCATGCCTGGGGCCCTTTTCCTGTCAGCCGTTGTGCTCGGGCGGCTTGGGCACGCCCAGCAGCTCTTCCAGGCCCGACAGGGCCTCGCCGTTCTTGACCACGGTGCGCAGCCACAGGTGCAGCGACATCTCGCCCCAGCTGGCCGCCTTGTCGGCCAGATAGGCCACCGGGCTGTGGGGTTCGGTGCGGCGGAAGAACTCGGCCACTTCACGCAATTGCGCCAGGGCCTGGTCACGGGTTTGCAGCGGACCGCGCGCGGGCGCGGGCGCGGCGGACGGAAGGTCGGCGGCAGCGGTCAAGGTGGGCTCCATCCGGATGGCGGGTGCGCCGGCAGGCGTTGCGGCCGGGGCCGCGGACGGCGACGCCAGGTCGGCGCGCACCAGCAGGCCGGCCTCGCGGGCGAAACGATGCACAAGCTCGGTCACATCCTGCAGGGCCGTGCGCAGCGGCGTGAACGCCGGGCCGTCATCGCCCAGGCGTTCGGTCAGCGTCAGCTCCAGCACGTCCACGGCCGCGAAGCAGCTTTGCAGCTGGCCTTCGAGGTCGGAATAGAACGCGGGCGGCGTATCGCGGCGCGCGGCATCGAACTGGTCCAGCGTGACCTTGCCGCGCGACATGTCGGCCGCGTTCTGCGGCGTGCGCTTGATGGCGTTGGCCAGCTGGCTGGCGCTGTCCCACAGCACCGCGCCGAAGCGCCCGCCTTCGGACTGCGTCAGCGGCAGTTCGCGCACCAGTTGCTGCGAGCGCGACAGCAGCCAGGCCAGGTTGCCGACGCGTTGCTGCGCATCGCCCTCGTCGGGCACGGGATGCAGGCCGTCCCAGTAGTGGCGGCACAGGCCGTCGACCAGCAGGAAGCCGTCGCGCAGGCCGGCAAAGCCGCGGGTCTTGGCCCAGGCTTCGGCCAGCCAGGCGGCCACGCGCACGTCCTTGCTGCGGTGGGTCAGCACGTCGGTGCAGATGCGGATGACCTGGGGCCAGTCGGCCTCTTTGATGTCGATGACCCAGTCGCCCTGGTCCAGGTGCGGGTCGTCGTGGCGGCGGGCTTCGCGGATGGCGTCGAATTCGGCCGAAAAAACCATGTCGGCGCCACAAGGCGCCGGGCCGGGAATGGGCTGCAACAATGCGTCGATATCGCTCATGGGTTCCTGAGTCGTGGCGGCGTCGAAAGCAGCGATGATCCCATATCTGTAACGACGTTACGTTCTAAGATGACACGTCCTATTACAAAGCGCATCAGGCACCCTGGATATCATTCAAGCTCTCCAAAAACTGGGAGTCACGATGAACAAGTCATTCCACATGATGCCCAACGGCCGCTTCATCAATGGCACGCCGCGGCGCTGCCCGGACGGCACCTACGTCGGCGACGGCGGGCCGATCACGCGGGCGCCGGATGGCACCTATGTTGCCGGCACGCCGCAGCGCGCACCCGACGGCAGCTACCTGGGCAGCGGCGGTCCCGTGCGCATGGCGCCCGACGGCACCTTCGTCGTGGGCCCGCCTCGCATGGCGCCTGACGGCACCTATCTGTAAGCATAAATAACCATCCTTTCGGAGCAACGGGCGGCCATGGCGCAGCGATCCGTAATACGCAAGGGCGACCGCACGTCACACGGCGGCGTGGTCGTCACCGGGGACGAGTCCGTCCAGATCTTCGGCCAGCCCATGGCGCGCGTGGGCGATCGCGTCACCTGCCCCAAGTGCCCCGGCCAGCACACCATCGTGGAAGGCGTGCAGAGCGTCAGCTCGAATCGCCCCACCGCGCTGGAAGGCATGAAAACGTCTTGCGGCGCCACGCTCATCGCCAGCCAGCAGTTCTACCAGCTTGAGCATGGTGGCGGCCAAGGCGGCGGTTCGGGCGTGAACGATGCGGCCGCGGCCGTACAGGCCGGCGCGCCGGCCGCGCTGGCCGAGGCGATTGCGCCGCAGGACGCGCCCGCCCAGTGCGCTCACGTGTCCGACACGCTGAAACTGACCGAGCAGATGTTCGACGCCAAGCGCGCGCCCGTGCGCATGACCGGCCCGTCGGCCTACCAGCCGCCGGCCGGCCAGGCCCGCCAGGGTGACGACAAGTGCGTCATGTACGAGGCCTGGCCCGGCGGCCAGCGCGTGCCGGTGGTGCTGGAGCCGCGCGAATCGCCCTGGACGGGCAACCTGTTGCAGCGCTCGTCCAGCGAAATCACCGAACGCCTGACCGAACAGCCCCAGCCGCAACCCGAACAGGTGGCCAAGAGCCTGGGCGCGGCGCCCAAGGCGCTGTTGCAAGGCCGCGATCTGCAGATCCGCATTGCGCGCGGCATGTCGCTGGAAGACCGCGTCACCCGCCTGAACGCGCAGGTCGTCAAGGGCCCGCCGTGGGCCGACCCGACCCGCGACGCGCATACCGTGGGCGAAACGATGTTCTCGCACATCACGCTCTACAGCATGCCCGGCGAGCAAGGCATGGTCGACCACGCCGTGCTGCACGAGCTGGCCCACAGCTACGCCAACAACACCCAGGTCGACATGAAGGCCTGGGCGGCGGCGGCGCGGTCCGACGGCAAGGTGCCGTCCGACTACGCCAAGGCCGGCCCGCAAGAGGACTTCGCGGAATTCGTGGTGATGGCCGTGGCCACCCAGGGCACCGGCTGCGAACCGTACGCCCGGTCGCAGTACCCGGCGCGCTACCAGCTGCTGGACGGGATGAACCTGCTGGACAAGGCGCCGGCCACGCAAAGCGCCTGAGGCTGCCCGGCGTCGGCAGCCGTGCGCGTCCGTGCGCGTCCGTGCGCGTCCGTTCAGGGCGCCCGGGCTCACCCTGCCGCGCCGATTTGCGCCCGCCGGCAACCCGCAGTACCATACGTTCCATATACAAACCATATACGGAACGTTCACTATGGGCATCGTCAAGATCTCCGAGCAGATGCACGAAAACCTGCGCGTCGCCAGCGGCGCGCTCAGCCGCTCCATCAATTCCCAGGCGGAACACTGGATGCGCATCGGCATGCTGTCTGAGCTCTACCCCGAATTGCGCCACGCCGACATCTGCCAGCTGCTGATCCGCATCGAGCAGGCCGAGGGCTTCAGCATCGCGGCGCTGTCCCAGGGGCAGCCGCAGCCCGGCCAGCAGGAGGCCGCGTAAATGGCGAAGAAGGTTTCGATCAAGTCCGCCGCCGACATCGCCATGGCCCGCAAGGCCGGCGCCCTGGCCGCGGACGTGCTGCACATGATTGCCGAGCACGTGCGCCCCGGCGTCACCACCGACGAACTGGACCGCATCTGCCATGACTACATCGTCAACGTGCAGCAGGCCATTCCCGCCAACGTCGGCTACCACGGCTTTCCCAAGACCATCTGTGCATCGGCCAACCATGTGATCTGCCACGGCATTCCGTCGGCCAAGGTCCTGAAGAACGGCGACATCCTGAACATCGACGTGGCCGTCATCAAGGACGGCTGGTACGGCGACACCAGCCGCATGTACTTCGTGGGCCAGCCCAGCCCGCTGGCGCGGCGCCTGGTCAACACCACGTACGAAGCCATGCGCGCCGGCATCCTGGCGGTCAAGCCGGGCGCCACGCTGGGCGACATCGGCCACGCCATCCAGACCATCGCGCACCGCGAGCACTTCAGCATCGTGCGCGAATACTGCGGCCACGGCATCGGCCAGATCTACCACGACGATCCCCAGGTGCTGCACTACGGCCGCCCGGGTGAAGGCATGGTGCTGCAGCCGGGCATGATGTTCACCATCGAGCCCATGATCAACGCCGGCAAGCCGCAGACCAAGCAACTGCCCGACGGCTGGACCGTCGTCACCAAAGACCGCTCGCTGTCGGCGCAGTGGGAGCACATGGTGGTGGTCACCGAGACCGGCTACGAAGTGCTGACGCCCTGGCCGGACGGCTTCGGCGATTACCCGCCGATTCCTTGAGCGAAACGCCCGGGCGGCCTGGGCGACGGCCCGCCGATTCCTGGCGCTGAACCCACCGCAACATTCGGAGTGCGGACCGCGCGGGGCCCGATCATGATCGGGCCCTTGCCGTTTCTGCGGCCCTGCCGCCCGCCCCATGCCTGCCCTGCCCCCGGCCTTCCGGCGTCTCGCCGCGTCCAACCTGGCCGCCCAATTCTCTGAACAGATCGCCCTGGCCGCCGCGCCGCTGGTGGCCGTGCTGGCGTTGGGCGCGAGTGCGGCCCAGACCGGTTATCTACAGACGGCGCAGACGCTGCCGTTCCTGCTGCTGTCGCTGCCGGCCGGCGTGCTGGCCGACCGGATATCGCGCCGCACCTTGATGACCGCCGCCGAGTGCGCCCGCGCGGCCAGCCTCCTGGGCCTGCTGGCGTTGCTGGCGCTGGGTGGATTGAACCTGGGCTGGCTGGCCGTGCTGGGTTTTCTGGGTGCGGTGGGCACGGTGGCCTACAACGTGGCCGCCCCGGCGCTGGTGCCGACGCTGGTGCCGGCCCACGACCTGGGCAATGCCAACCGCTGGCTGGAACTGGCGCGCAGCGCCGCGTTTTCGGCGGGGCCGGCCCTGGGCGGCGCGCTGGTCGGCTGGATCGGTGCGTCCAGCGCCTATGGGCTGGCCACGGCGCTGTCGCTGCTGGCCGCCATGCTGCTGGCGGGCCTGCCAGCCGAGCCGCCGCGCACGGCACCGCGCCGACGGCTGTGGCGCGAACTGGCCGAGGGCGCGGCGTTCGTAGCCGCCCATCCGCTGCTGCGGCCCGTGCTGGTGACCGCGGTGTTCTTCAATACCGCCTGGTTCGTGCTGCAGGCCGTGTACGTGGCGTATGCCGTCGCCCATCTGGGCCTGACGGCGGCGGGCGTGGGCGCCACGCTGGGCATCTACGGCGCGGGCATGCTGGCCGGTGCGCTGGCCGCACCCTGGGTGGCCGCCCGCCTGCCGTTCGGCGCGCTGATCGCCGCCGGGCCGCTATGCGCGCTGGCGGCCAGCCTGATCCTGCTGTCGACCCTGGCGCTGCCGTCCGGCGCCTGGGCGGCGGTGGGCTTTTTCCTGTTCGGCGCCGGCCCGATCCTGTGGACGATTGCCACCACCACGCTGCGACAGGCGGTCACGCCCAATGCGTTGCTGGGCCGCGTGTCCGCCGTGATCGTCACCGCCACCTTCGGCGCGCGGCCGGTGGGCGCCTTGATCGGCGCGGCGCTGGCGTCACGGGTGGGGGTCGAGGCCTGCCTGTGGGTGTCCAGCGTGGGGTTTGCGGTGCAGTTCGTGGTGCTGTTCGCCTCCCCCGTGCGGCGGCTGCGCCAACAGCCGCAAGCCGTGGCGGCTTGAGGCACCGCCCATCGGTTGCGCCCATCTGTTGCGCCCATCAATCCGCCGATCTGTATCTGTCGGCCTGCCTGCCCCGCCGCTAGACTGGCGCGGTGCTGCCAGGCGGCCCACGCGCCGCCGGCTTTCCGATCCCTCATTTCTCCGCGCCCAGGCGGCGCGGCTGCCAACATGCTGAACATCCTGGGCAAGGCCTCTTCCATCAACGTGCGCAAGGTGCTGTGGACCTGCGCCGAACTGGACCTGCCGTTTGAACGTGAAGACTGGGGCGTGGGCTTTCGTGCGACGCAGGACCCGGCTTTCCTGGCCCTGAACCCGAACGCCATGGTGCCCGTGCTGCGCGACGGCGACTTCGTGCTGTGGGAATCGAACAGCATCATCCGCTACCTGGCCGGGCAATACGGCAAGACGGACGCGCTGTACCCCGCCGAGCCCAAACGCCGCGCCCGCGTCGACCAGTGGCTGGACTGGCAGGCGACCGACCTGAACCGCTCGTGGAGCTACGCCTTCATGGGGCTGGCGCGGCAATCGCCCGCGCACCAGGACCCGGCGGCCATCGCGGCATCGACCCGGGACTGGGCGCATTTCATGGGCATCCTGGAACAGCGCCTGCAAGCGACCCGCGCCTATGTGGCGGGGGATGATTTCACGCTGGCGGACATTGCGGTGGGCCTGTCGGTGAACCGGTGGTTCAGCACGCCGCTGGATAACGACAAACGGCCACCGCTACCCGCGGTGGCCGCCTATTACGACCGCCTGGCCGAACGTCCGGCATATCTGCTGTACGGACGCAACGGCACGGCCTGAAGACCTTTACTTCACCACGCCGCAGACGAGACGCCCGCCTCCGCCGCCCAGCGGCTGGGGCGTGTCGCTGTAGTTGTCGCCGCCCACGTGGATCATCAGCGCGTGCTTTTTCACGTCGGCCAGCTTCAGGTGCGGCGCCACC
Organism: Achromobacter sp. NCFB-sbj8-Ac1-l; assembly: GCF_052695805.1. Taxonomy (NCBI): domain Bacteria; kingdom Pseudomonadati; phylum Pseudomonadota; class Betaproteobacteria; order Burkholderiales; family Alcaligenaceae; genus Achromobacter; species Achromobacter sp. NCFB-sbj8-Ac1-l. Next base: position 3,641,927 of record NZ_CP199812.1, read on the forward strand.
ACGGCCTGCTTGGCCGTGCCGTTGGCGGCCACCACGATGAAGGGCAAGTCGCCCGTGTGGCCATCGGTGGCTTCGGGGCCCTTGTGGGCCTTGGTGCCGTGCGGGTCCAGGTGGCCGCCGGCCGCGCCCCCGGGCGCCATCTGGCCGTTCACCATGCCAGGGTCGCACGAGCCTTTTTCGTGCACGTGAAAGCCGTGTTCGCCGGGCGGCAGGCCCGTCAGGTTGGGGGTCAACTGCAGGCCGGCCTTGGTCTGCTTGAGTGAAATGGTGCCTGCGCTTTTACCCACGCCGTCGGCGGTCAGGAACGACATCGCGACGTTCTCGGCCTGGGCCGCGGCCGAGGCGCCGGCCAGTGTCAGCGTTGCAACAAGTATCGAGATTTTCTTCATGGACTTGCCTCCTGGGATCTTGCGCCGGTTGCGCGCCGCCCGGGTGGGCGGTGCTGGGTCTGCGGCCCTGTCGCCAGGCGCCGGAGACTGCGAAAGACAATAGCACCGGGGCGCGGCGCTTCGCCAGCAATCTTCATTCCTGATACATCCGGGGTAACAGGCCGTTGCCGGCCGGCATTTCGGCCCCGCACGCCCGGTAAACGCCGGGTCCTAACTGCCCACCAGCAGCACCCCGGCATGCAGCAGCACGCCGATCAGCCCGCCCACCAGCGTGCCGTTGAAGCGGATGTATTGCAGGTCGCGCCCCACGCTCAATTCCAGTTCGTCGACCAGATGGCGCTCGTCCCACAGCTTGACGGTGCGTGAGATGTGTTCGGTGACGCCGATGCGCAGGCGGCCGGTCAGGCGGCGCGCGGCGCCCAGCACATGGTTGTTGATGGCCTCGCGCAGGTCCGGGTCTTCGCCCAGCTTGCGGGCCAGCGCGAGCAAGGCGCTTTCCAGGTGCGCGGCCAGGGCCGACTGCTCGTCGGCCAGGTCGCGGCGCAGCGCGGCGTGGATGTCGTCCCACAGGCCCTGCACGTATTCCTGCACCTTGGGGTGGTCGATGGCGCGCTGCTTCAGGGCTTCGACCTGCTCGGCCAGCGCCGGATCGGTGCGCAGGCGCTCGATGTAGTCCAGTACCCAGGCCTCGTAGTCGCGCCGCACCGGGTGGCTCGGTTCGGACAGCACGTCGCGCAGTTCCTGCACCAGCGCGCGCGCCAGCCGGTCGGCCAGGTTGTCGGCAATGCCGTCGACCGAGGCGATGACGTCCACCGCCGAGATGATGCGCGGCCATTCCTTGCGGGCAAACTTCACCAGCAGTGCCGAGGCGCGTTCTTTCACGTCGTCGTCGCCCAGGTACCCGCCCAGGCGCTCCATCGCGGCGTCCAGCAGTTCCTGGTGGCGGCCGTCGCGGGTCAACAGGCCCAGCACCTCGCCCGCGGTGCCGGCGGCGTCCCAGCGGCGCAGGTTCTTGACCACGAATTCCTGGATCACGCCGCGCACGGCCTGGTCGTCCAGCAGGTCCAGCGTTTGCAGCGCGACGCGGCGCGCGCCGTCGCTCAGGGCATGCGCCTGCTTGGGGCGGGCCAGCCAGCGCGACAGGCGCGCGGCCGGGTCGAACACGCGCAGCTTTTCCATCAGCGTGTCCGGATCCAGGAAATGGTCGCGTACGAACACCGCCAGGTTGTCGCCGATGCGGTCTTTGTTGCTGGGAATGATGGCGGTGTGCGGAATGGGCAGGCCCATGGGCCGGCGAAACAGCGCCACCACGGCGAACCAGTCGGCCAGCGCGCCCACCGTGGCGGCTTCGCAGAAGGCCCGCACCCAGGCCCAGGCGCCCTGCCCGCCCATGACGTGGCTGGTGATGAAGCCGCTGATCATCGCCACCAGCAGCGCCAGCGCGGCGATCTTCATGCGCCGCAACTGCGTGCGGCGCGCCTGCGAAGCCAGCGCGGAATGGGTCGCGGACGAGCGGGCGGACGATGGTGTTGCGGTCATGAGGTCTCCGGCGGGAACGCGAGGCCCAGCATACCAAGCCTGTCGGTCGGCGGGATCAATCGCCCGCCTCGGCCAACGCGCCGCGCAGCCAGGCGATGAAGGCGTCGGCATGGGCCGTGCGCGTGCGGCCGGCGGCCGGCACCGCGCGCAGGCCGCCGTCGAACGGCACGAAGCCGTAAGGCGCCACCAGTTGGCCGTCTTGCAGTTCACGCGCGATCAGGCGCCGCTCGACCAGCGCCACGCCCAGGCCGGACAACGCGGCCTCGATGCACAGGTGGGTGTGCGGAAACGCCAGTGTGCCGCCCTGGGCCGCCGGCTGGCCGGTGATGGCTTCCCATTGGTTCCAGGCGCTGGAGGTGTATTCATGCGCGATGCGCACCCGCGACGCGGGCTTCTTGCGGGCATAGGCCGGCGTGCACACCGCGCCAAAACGCACCGGCGCCAAAGGCAGCGCCTGGCGCCGGTCGGCCTCGGCGTAGCCGGACAGGTCCCAGGCCAGGATCAGGTCGGCGCCTTCGTTGCGCATTTCGCGCGCCGACGTCATCGACAGGCGGATGCGGATGTCCGGGTGCTTGCGATAGAACACGGCCAGCTGCGGCACCAGCCAGCGCATGGCGAAGGTGGCGCTGCACGCCACGTGCAGCCCGGGCGCCTGCGACTCGCGGGCCAGGCGCTCGTAGGCGTTTTCCAGCTGGTCGAACGCGGCCCGCACCGAGGCGTAGAAGGTGGCGCCGGCCTGGGTCAGGCGCAGGCCCGTGCCGTCTTTCTCGAACAGCGCCACGCCCGCATGTTCCTGCAACAGGCGCAGGTGCCGGCTGATGGCGCCGTGGCTGCGGCACAGTTCTTCGGCGGCGCGCGTGACCGAGCCGCTGCGGGCAATGGCTTCGAAGGCGCGGACGGCGGATAGCGGGGGCAATTGGCGCATGGCGTGAGGGACGGTGGCAGGGTTGGGCGCAGGCGGCGGCCGCGAGGTTCGGCCGCCTATTCGTCAAGAAAACTGACGGATAGGCAGAAAAACTGCATTGTCGGCAGCATGGCCTGTTTTTAGCATGGCGACATTGCAATCAGGGCTGTTCAAAGCGTGCTGCCCGCCCGTTCAAGCCATCACGCGCGGCTTACGGTGACGCGGCCAGCGCAGCGGCCCGGTACGGCATTACTTTCAATTAACTGACCTTTCTTTATCTGGAGCCCCACGCCATGCACATCACCCACCTGACCGCCCACGAGGCGCTGGACAGCCGCGGCAACCCCACCGTTGAAGTCGAAGTGCGCCTGGACGATGGCGCGCGCGGCCTGGCCCTGGTGCCGTCCGGCGCGTCCACCGGCCAGCGCGAAGCCCTGGAAAAGCGCGACGGCGACGCCGCCCGCTACCTGGGCAAGGGCGTGCTGGGCGCGGTCAACGCCGTCAATACCGAACTGCGCGCCGCGCTCGTGGGCCTGCGCGCCGACCAGCAGGCCGAGATCGACCAGACCCTGATCGCGCTGGACGGCACCGCCGACAAGAGCCGCCTGGGCGCCAACGCGCTGCTGGGCGTGTCGCTGGCAGTGGCGCACGCAGCGGCGGCCAGCCAGGGCCTGCCGTTGTGGCGCCACGTGGGCGGCGTGCAGGCGCAGACGCTGCCCGTACCCATGATCAACATCATCAACGGCGGCGCGCACGCCGACAACCCGCTGGATTTCCAGGAATTCATGATCCTGCCGGTGGGCGCGGACAGCTTTTGCGAAGCCCTGCGCATGGGCGCCGAGGTGTTCCACACACTGCGCCACGCGCTCAAGGCGGCGGGCCACAGCGTCAACGTCGGCGACGAAGGCGGCTTTGCGCCCACCCTGCGCAACGCGCCCGAGGCGCTGGACTTCATCATGGCCGCCATCGAACAGGCGGGCCTGCGCCCCGGCGCCGACATCGCACTGGCGCTGGACCCGGCCGCCAGTGAATTCCATGGCGCCGAAGGCTATCGCTACCACGGCGAGAACCTGCTGCGCAGCCCCGAACAGCAAGTGCACTACCTGGCCGGCCTGGTGCGCGACTACCCCATTGTGTCGATCGAGGACGGCATGGCCGAAGACGACGCCACCGGCTGGAAGGTGCTGGGCGCCACGCTGGGCAACACCTGCCAGCTGGTCGGCGACGACGTGTTCTGCACCAACCCCGAGCTGTTCCAGGCCGGCATCGAACAAGGCATCGGCAACGCGATCCTGGTGAAGATCAACCAGATCGGCACCCTGAGCGAAACCTGGCGCGTGCTGGCGCTGGCGCGCCGCACGGGCTATGGCGTGGTCATGTCGCACCGCTCGGGCGAAACCGAAGACACCACGATTGCCGACCTGGCAGTGGCGGCCAACTGCGGCATGATCAAGACCGGCTCGCTGTCGCGCGCCGACCGCACGGCCAAGTACAACCGCCTGCTGCGCATCGAACGCGAACTGGGTGCGACGGCCGTCTATGCCGGCGCCAGCGCGCTGGTGCGGCGCGCCTGATCCGACGGCAGGCGGCCGGTCAGGCGCTTGAACATCGCGGCAAAGGCGCTGGCCGTTGCGTAGCCGGTTTCGTGCGCCACCACACCCACCGGCGCGCCCTGCCCCAGCCGGCTGAGCGCCACCATCAGGCGCAGCCGGTGGCGCCAGGCGGTAAAGCCCATGCCCAGTTCGCGCACGAACAGCCGCGCCAGGGTGCGTTCGGACAGGCCCAGCCGGTCGGCCCAGGCGGCCAGGCCGTCGGCGTCGGCCGGATGGCGCAGCAGATGGTCGTGGATGCGGCGCAGACGGGCATCCACCGGCCAGGGCATGTCCAGGTGCGCCAGGCCGCGCCAGTCGATCTCCTGCATCAGCAGTCGGGCGATCAGGCCGTCCTTGCCGGCCTCGTCGTAGTCCATCGGCATGTCCACCGCCCGCAGCAGCAATTCGTGCAGCAGCGGCGACACGCCGGTCAACGTGGGCCCGCGCCCGCCGCCCAGGCCCGGCGCGAGATAGGCGGTGCGCAGCGACACCTTGCCGCGCATGCGAGTCTCGTGCACCACGCCGGCCGGCATCCACAGCGCCGTGCGCGGCGGCACCAGCCACAGGCTGCCCGCCGCGCGCACCTGCATCACGCCCTGCACGGCGTACATCAGCTGGTCGCGTGGATGCTGGTGCGGCCGGCTGTGATGGCCGTCGGGGTATTCCTTGGGCATCGCGCCCAGCGGGCGGTCCAGCCCCTGGTAGTCGATCTGGTTGCTGCTTTTGGGCGCCGTCATCGCGCTGTCGTCCCGAGCCGCCGTCGGCTGTCCGAAACGGCGTAGTCATTGTCCGAGGCGCCGCCATCGCGGCCGGCGCCCGTTCCCAGAATGCGGATTTTGACATTGCCCGCGAGGAACGACGTGAAGAATCATATTCTGGTGCTGGACATCGACGGCACCCTGACCGACACCGTGGCGTTGCACCAGCGCGCCTTCCTGGGCGCCATGCAGGCCCTGGCGCTGCCGGCGCTGGAGACGGACTGGGGCGCGTATCCGCATCACACCGACACCGGCATCCTGCGCCATGCGCTGGCCATGAACGGACGGGCCGAGCCGTCAGCCGGGCAGTTGATGGCGTTCGAACAGGACCTGGCGCGGCGCTTTCTGGATGAACTGGCGGCAGCGCCTACGCCGGCAGCGCCTAAGCCGGCCGCGCCCATTCAGCCCATCCCGGGCGCTGCCGACTTCGTGCATGGCCTGGCGGATTCCGCCTGGGCCGTGGTGTTCGCCACCGGCGGCGTGCGCGCGGTCAGCGGCGTGAAGCTGCAGGCCGCAGGCATTCCGTTTTCGGACGCTGCCCTGTTCACCGCCAGCGAAGAACCGGCGCGCGATGCCCTGGTGGCCCGAGCCATTGCGCACGCGCGCCGTGCCCATCCGCAGACGCGGAACGGCGTGGTGGTGTCGATGGGCGATGGCCTGTGGGACCTGCAAGTCGCCCGGCAGTTGGGCCTGCGGTTCCTGGGCGTGGGGTCGACGGCGCAAGCCCTGGCGGCGCGCGGCGCCACCGTCTTGCCCGACCTGACGGGCGCCGCCGCGGCGCTGGCGACGTTGTTGGCCGAACACGGTTGAAGGCGGTGAACCTCAGGCCTCGCCCCGATCCCGGTACGCGATGGCGCACTGGATGGCGAACGCCAGCACCAGCACCAGCGTGATGATCAGGGCGCCCGCCCCGGTGGCGATCGCATCGAACCAGCGCGTGCGCAGCGCCTTGGTCAGCGAACCGGTGGCAATGGCGGTGGATGCGGTCAACAGCAACAGCAAGGCCGCAAACGGCCAGACCCGGCCGCGCAGCCAGCGGCGCGATTGGCCCAGCCCGTAGCGGCCCGCCAGGGCCGCCTGGGGCAAACTGAGCGACCAGGCGCCCAGCCGGTGCATCACGGGCAGCCAGATCGCCAGCCACAGGAGCAGCATGAGCGTCAGCAAGACCGTGCTCGGCGTGCCGGCCATCTTGAAATACAGGGCCACGCCCAGCGACGTGCTGAATGACTTCAGGCCCACGATCAGCGCCGCCACGCCGGTCAGCAGCGCCAGTACCCGCAGGTGGGCGCCATCGAGACGCAGCGGCGGCCTGGCCGGGGATTCGGTCAGGTAGTGCTGCCAGGCCACCACCAGCCGCGCCAGCGACAGCAGGCAGACGATGGCGGCCGCCAGCAGCCAGCGTTCACGCGGGCCGCCGATCTGATCGAGCAGCAACGCGCCGGGCAGCGACATCACAAAGAGCATGAACGCCAGCGGCGCGGCGGTGAACATGCCGGGGACCTGGCGGGTGAACTGGCGCAGCGTCTGGGCCAGCAGGTGGCGGCCGGTAAGGGGTTGCGGCACGGGGTTGCCTCTCTTGGGTTCAGCGTTGGCGTGCGCCCTGACCTGGGCACGGGCGTCTGCGCGTTATACCAGAGCGGCGGACGCGGCACGACAGCCCACGGCCCTGGCAGCCTCGCCACCTCAATCCATGAACAAGCGCGGCACCACCTGGCCCAGCGTATTGATGTGGCCATCCATCTTCTTGCCCTGCGGATTGGCGATATTGGCCGCCCCCGCCGTACGCAGTCGCAGCGTCAACGTGCGGCCGCCCTCGTCCACGTTGAACTGCAGACCGAAGACCCAGTCCACGCCTTCGGACCGCGCCATCAGCGTGAGCCAACCTTCTTGCGGCTCCTGTGAGGTCTGCGCGTACAGCAGTTCGCGCTGTTCCAGCGCCGCCGGCACAGCGGCGGCAAAGCGCTGCATCGCGGCAAGCACGGTTGGCGTGTTGCCGGCCAGGGGCAACTGCACCAATTGCAGCGGAGGCGCCAGCAAACGATGGGAAAACAGGCCCGTCAACGGTATGACCGACGCGGGCTGGGCGTTCCAGCCGCCCGCCGCGCCGGACGGCGACGCAGGCTCGGTCGGCCCCGTGGGGGCCGGCGCAGGCGGCGCGGCGGTGTGCCTGGCCGGGCCGGAGGCCGATGTACAGCCGCCGAGCAACAACACGACCAAAGCCGGCCACAGCCACCCCAGCAGCGGCCGGAACATCCCCCCGCCTTCGGCCTGGCGCAACGCTAGGTTCTTGCAGCGCATGCCTTGCCCTCCGGTTTGTCATGGAATTTGAGGAATTCTTCCACACGGGTGAACTGCGCTTTCGGCTTGTAGCAGGCGTTCAGGCCACGCAGCAGCAGGAATTCCTCTTCGCTGCCCAACGCTTTGGCGAAGAAGTCGTCGTTCAGTTTTTCCGATATCAGGATCAGCGTCTTGTCATCGCGATAGCGCGCCAGGCGCTCGCCCAAGGTGTACGCGGTCAACGCCGCCTCCAGGCGGCTCTGCGCATCGCTGACCTGCTCGATCGAGGCTCCCGTTCCCACCTTGCCCAGCAGCGCCGTCAGGGCCACCGATTTTTCCAGCACGGACTTGGGCACGATGCTTTCAAAGGTGCCCACCGACACCAGCGCGGTCGGCACGTTCAGCGGCGTGTCGCCGTCCAGCGCCTGGTTGGTGCGGATGTTGTAGCGCAGCGGCTTTTCCCAGAACGCGCGCGGGCCGCCCACCGGCCGGCCCACCACCACGTACGTACCCTGCTTGAGCAGCCCCAGGTCGGAACCGGCTGCCTGGTTGACCGCCGCCTGCGAATACAGCTGCACGCTGTAGTCCAGCACCATGCGGTTGCGCTGGTTGGCCAGCACCAGTTCGGCGGCGGTAAACGCCACGCCCACCAGCGGAGACACCAGCGGGTTGTTGGCCAGGCTGGCCGCGCCACTGGCCACGCCCTGCGCCCGTTGCAGGGCGCGCAAGGTCTCGGCGTTGCGCTCGGTGGTGACATCCATCACCCGCAGCCGGAACGATGGCGCCACGCGCTCGTCCCAGCGCTGCACGTAATAGACCAGCAGGTTAGAGAAATTCAAGGACTGGTCGGGCTGCACGCCACGTTGATACCAGACCACGATGGACTGGTTGCTGCCGTCCTCCTTGGCCGCGATGTCCAGGATCACGGCGTAGTCCGCCGGCCCGTCGATGCCGGCAGTCTTGTTGCCGTTGGCGTTCCGCAGGGCCGGGATATCGACCGACCGCATCATGATCGACAGCGGCGCGTTGGCCTGCACCACGGTGGACTGCTCAAAGGCCGACACCGGCGTGCCGGCCAGCTCCAGCGTTCGTACGGACTCGGCGGGGTTGGCGGCCGGCTTCAGATAGAAGATTCGGTTATCCGCGTAGATGGGCGTATGCACGGTGTAGCTGTCGCCGATACGGGGCTCGCCGCCCGCGCACCCGGCCAGCAGTCCGACCCCCCCCAGCATGCCCAGCCGCAACTTGCCGGACAGGACCCGGCGTAAGAACATGAAAGCCATACTTGCTCCGCAAGAAAAGGCCCGCAATGGATCGGAACGACGACGGGATTTTTATCATTATGTTTCTTTTTGTCAAACCTCGATAACCCGACCCGCTCCGCCCCCTCCCTGTCCTGGCCCTGCCCTTCGCCCCAGCCCTGATTCACGCCTGCCGCCAGGAAACGGCGGCACGGCGTGACGGGCGGCGCGGCCGCTACTCGCCCGTCCCCAGCAACCCCGGCCGCCCTTCGTGTGCCGCCTGGGCGCGCTGCTGGATGAATTCGATCAGCATGGCGATGGCGCGCGGGTGATGCCGGTTGGGCATGTACAGCATGTACATGCCGCGCCCGAAGATGCTCAGGCGCCATTGCGGCAGCGCGGCCACCAGGTCGCCGCGCGCCACGTCGTCATGCACCACGTAGTCCGGCACCACGCCCACCCCCAGGCCGGCCAGCATGGCGTCGCGCAGGAAGGCGTAGTTGCGCGAGATGATGGTGGGTTCCAGCACCACGTGCTGGCGCGGCTGCCCGCCGTAGTAGGCCGACAGGCGCAGCGGCCTGCCGATGACGGCGGCGCTGATGACCGGCAATCGGGTCAGGTCTTCAGGCCGGGCCGGCAGGCCGCGCGTGGCAGCGAAATCCGGCGATGCGCAGGCCACGTAGCGCACCTGCCCCAGCTCGCGCGCCACCAGGTTCTGCGGCGGCTCGGACATGATGCGCACCGCGATGTCGACCTCGTCGCGCAGCAGGTCGTCGACGCTGTTCTCGAACAGCACGTCCAGCACGATGTCGGGATAGGTCTTCTTGAATTCCAGCAGCCACGGGGTCATGACGAACTGGCCGTAGCCGCTGGGCACGCTCAGGCGCACCTTGCCCTGCGGCGTCTTGCCCAGGCTTTCGACGGCTTCGCGCGCCGCCGCGAGTTCGTCCTGGATGCTGCGGCCGTGCTGGTACAGCTTCAGTCCGATTTCCGTGGGTTCGACGTGGCGCGTCGTGCGGCGCAACAGTTGCATGCCGACGGCGCGCTCGAGCTGGGTCAGGTGGTAGCTGACGTTGGCGCGGGTCATTTTCAGGCGGCGCGCGGCCTCGCTGAGGTTGCCGGCGTCCAGGATCTCTACCAGCAGGGTCAGGGCTTTGGTGTCCATGTCGAATCTCCTCGGCGGATTGTCAATTTTTTTTATCATCAATGTCAATTATTGATGTCATTGTCAAGACTTCTTTACTGGGAAAGAATAAGCGAATACAAGACGGGCCGTCCCTGGCCCGCCAGGCGCCGTGACTGCGCCGCGTCCCCCTCCGGGGCGTGCCGACCTGCTTGAAAAGCCCCGCGCGATTCAATGTCGGCGCACCCTGGCCAGGCCAGCGCGGGCGGCGAGCCCTACCGGAGACACTGTCCCATGACAGCCAGCGCAAACGCCGGCGCGGTGCACACGCGCCGCGACGGCGACATTCTTGTCGTCACCCTCGACCATCCCCCCGTCAATGCCCTCAGTTTCGCGGTGCGCGGCGGCCTCGCCCGCGCCATCGCCGAGGCCGAGGCCGACCCGCAGGTCCGGGCGGTGCTGCTGACCGGCGCAGGCAAGAACTTCATTGCCGGCGCCGACATCCGCGAATTCGGCAAGCCGCCCGTGCCGCCCAGCCTGCCCGACGTCTGCAACCGCATCGAAGCCTGCGCCAAGCCGGTGGTGGCGGTGCTGCAAGGCGCCGCGCTGGGCGGCGGCCTGGAAGTCGCGCTGGCTGCGCATTACCGCGTGGCGCTGGCCAGCGCCAAGCTGGGCCTGCCCGAGGTCACGCTGGGCCTGTTGCCCGGTGCCGGCGGCACCCAGCGCACGCCGCGCCTGATCGGCGCGCAGGCCGCGCTGGACCTGATGCTGTCCGGCAAGCCGCTGGCCGCGCAGGCGGCGCTGGCCGCCGGGCTGGTCGACGAACTCGCCTCCGGCGCCGACCCGCTGGCCGCCGGCCTGGACTACGCCCGCCGCCTGCTGGCGCAAGGCGCCCAGCCGCGCCGCAGCCGCGATGGCCGCGCCCTGGACGACAAGGCCGCCGCGCTGGCTGCCGTCAACGCCGCCAGCCAGCAGGTCGCGAGCACCGCCCGCGGCCTGTTCTCGCCCGCCAAGATCGTCGAGGCCGTGCGCGCCGCCATCGAGCAGCCCTTCGACGAAGGCCTGCGCACCGAACGCGCGCTGTTCCTGCAATGCCTGGACAGCCCGCAGCGCGCCGGCCTCATCCACGCCTTTTTCGCCGAACGCGACACCGCCAAGATTCCCGAACTGAAAGAAGCCCAGCCGCGCCCGCTGGACACCGTGGGCGTGATCGGCGGCGGCACCATGGGCGCGGGCATCGTGGTGGCGCTGCTGGACGCCGGCCTGCCCACCGTCATGGTCGAACAGGACGACGCCGCGCTGGAGCGCGGCCGCAAGCGGGTCGAACAGGTCTACGACCTGCTGGTGAAAAAAGGCCGCATGACGGCCGACGAACGCCGCGCGCGGCTGGCGCGCTTTACCGGCGCCACGCACTACGACGCGCTGGCCGGCGCCGACCTGATCATCGAGGCCGTGTTCGAGGACATGGACGTCAAGCTGGCCGTGTTCGCGCAACTGGACCGCGTGGCCAAGCCGGGCGCGGTGCTGGCCACCAACACGTCCTACCTGGACGTGGACCGCATCGCCCAAGGCACCGGCCGCCCGGCCGACGTGCTGGGGCTGCACTTCTTTTCGCCGGCCAACATCATGAAGCTGCTGGAAGTGGTGGTGGGTCGCGAGACGGGCGCCGACACGGTGGCCACCGGCTTTGAACTGGCCCGCCGGCTGCGCAAGATTCCGGTGCGCGCGGGCGTGTGCGACGGCTTCATCGGCAACCGCATCCTGGCCGTGCACCGCCAGGCGGCCGACATGATGATGGAAGACGGCGCGTCGCCCTACGACATCGATGCCGCCGTGCGTGAATTCGGCTACCCCATGGGGCCCTACCAGATGGCCGACCTGGCCGGCGGCGACATCGGCTGGGCCACGCGCAAGCGCCGCGCCGCCACCCGCGATCCGGCCCTGCGCTACGTGCAGATTCCCGACCGCCTGTGCGAACGCGCCTGGTTCGGCCAGAAGACCGGCCGCGGCTTCTACCTGTACCCCGATGGCGCGCGCACCGGCACGCCCGACCCGGACGTGCTGGCCATTATCGACGCCGAGCGCCAGCGCGCCGGGGTCACCCCGCGCCCCTTCAGCCACGAAGACATCCAGCGCCGCTACCTGGCCGCCATGATCAACGAAGCCGCCAACGTACTGCACCAGGGCATCGCGCTGCGCCCGTCGGATATCGACATGGTGTTCCTGTCCGGCTACGGCTTTCCGCGCTATCGCGGCGGGCCGATGCACTACGCCGACCGCGTGGGCCTGGCGAACGTGCTGGCCGACATCCGCGCGTTTGCGAAAGAAGACCCGGCGTTCTGGAAGCCGTCGCCGCTGCTGGTGCAGCTGGCCGAATCCGGACGCGATTTCGCCAGCCTGAACCCCGCCGGCTGACGCCCCACCCCTTTCACCTACCCGGATACCGACATGCGCGAAGCCGTTATCGTTTCCACCGCCCGCACGCCCATCACCAAGGCGCAACGCGGCGAATTCAACCTGATCGCCGGCCCCACGCTGGCCGCCCACGCCGTGCGCGCCGCCGTCGAGCGCAGCGGCATCGACCCGGCCCTGATCGAAGACGCCATCCTGGGCTGCGGCTACCCCGAAGGCGCCACCGGCCGCAACATCGGCCGCCAGGCCGTCATCCGCGCCGGGCTGCCCGTGAGCATCGGCGGCGCCACCGTCAACCGCTATTGCGCCTCGGGCCTGCAGGCCATCGCCTCGGCCGCGGCGCGCATCGTCATGGACGGCGCGCCCGCCATGATCGCGGGCGGCGTCGAATGCGTGTCGCACATCCGCACCCGCGACGATGGCGTCAGCGGCATGGACCCCTGGATCGTCGCCAACAAGCCCGAGCTGTACCTGCCCATGATCGAGACCGCCGACATCGTCGCGGCCCGCTATGGCATCAGCCGCGAGGCGCAAGACCGCTTCGCCGCGCAAAGCCAGGCGCGTACCGAAGCGGCCCAGGCCGCCGGCCGCTATCGCGAGGAAATCATCGCCGTCACCACCACCATGTCGGTCACCGACCGCGCCACCGGCGCCGTGACCGAGCGCGAAGTGACGATCGACAAAGACACCTGCAACCGCCCCGGCACCACCTACGAGGCCCTGGCCGCGCTGGCCCCGGTGCGCGGCGCCGGCCAGTTCGTCACGGCCGGCAACGCCTCGCAGCTGTCCGACGGCGCCGCGGCCTGCGTGCTGATGGAAGCAGATGAAGCCAAGCGCGCCGGCATCCGACCGCTGGGCGCCTTCCGCGGCCTGGCCGTGGCCGGCTGCGAGCCCGACGAAATGGGCATCGGCCCGGTCTACGCCGTGCCCAAGCTGCTGGCCCGCCATGGCCTGAAAGTCCAGGACATCGACCTGTGGGAACTGAACGAAGCCTTTGCCTCGCAGGCCCTGTACTGCCAGGAACGCCTGGGCATCCCCATGGACCGCCTGAACGTGGACGGCGGCTCGATCGCGCTGGGCCACCCGTTCGGCGTCACCGGCGCCCGCCTGGCCGGCCACGTGCTGATCGAAGGCCGCCGCCGCGGCGCGCGCTACGCCGTCGTCACGATGTGCGTGGGCGGCGGCATGGGCGCGGCCGGCCTGTTTGAAATCTACTGAGGAACCGCGTCATGGATCTGGAATTCACCCCCGAAGAAAACGCCTTCCGCGATGAAGTGCGCGCCTTCCTGGCCGCCCACCTGCCCACGCGCCTGTCGGACAAGGTCATCCAGGGCAAGCTGCTGGCGCGCGCCGACATGGTCGAATGGCACGCCATCCTGAACCGCCAGGGCTGGCTGGCCAGCCATTGGCCCGTCGAGCATGGCGGCACCGGCTGGAGCACCACGCAGAAGTTCATCTTCGACAACGAATGCGCCCTGGCCGGCGCGCCGCGCATCGTGCCGTTCGGCCTGAGCATGCTGGGCCCGGTGCTGATCAAGTACGGCAACGAGGCCCAGAAGCGCCACTGGCTGCCGCGCATCCTGGATGGCACCGACTGGTGGTGCCAGGGCTATTCCGAACCCGGCGCGGGCTCGGACCTGGCCTCGGTCAAGACCACCGCCGTACGCAGCGACGACGGCCGCCACTACGTCGTCAATGGCCAGAAGACCTGGACCACCCTGGGCCAGTACGCCAACATGATCTTCTGCCTGGTGCGTACGTCCAGCGAAGGCCGGCGCCAGGAAGGCATCAGCTTTCTCCTGATCGACATGGCCAGCCCCGGCATCGAAGTGCGCCCCATCATCACGCTGGACGGCGAACACGAAGTCAACGAAGTGTTCTTTTCCGATGTGCGCGTGCCGGTCGAGAACCTGGTGGGCGAAGAGAACCGCGGCTGGACCTGCGCCAAGTACCTGTTGACCTACGAACGCACCAACATTGCCGGCGTGGGCCAATCCACCGCCGCGCTCGAACGCCTGAAGGCGGTGGCGGCCAGCCAGAAGAAAAACGGCAAGCCCCTGGACCAGGACCCGGACTTTGCCGCCCGGCTGGCGCGGGTGGAAATCGAACTGGCCAACATGCGCACCACCAACCTGCGCGTGGTGGCGGCCGCGGCCGGCGGTGGCGCGCCGGGCGCCGAAAGCTCGATGCTGAAGATCCGCGGCACCCAGATCCGCCAGGAAATCACGGCGCTGAACCGCCGCGCCATGGGCCCCTACGCCCGCCCCTTCGTGCCCGAAGCGCTGCACGACGGCTACGACGCCGCGCCCATCGGCCCGGACGGCGCCGACAGCGCCGCGGCGCAGTACTTCAACAACCGCAAGCTGTCGATCTTCGGCGGCTCCAACGAAATCCAGAAGAACATCATCTCGAAGATGATCCTGGGACTGTAAAGGCCGGCCATGAACTTTGAACACACCGAAGACCGGCGCATGCTGTCCGACATGCTGCGCCGCTTTGTCGCAGAGCAATACGACTTCGCCACCCGCGAGCGCAACGCCAGGCTGCCGCAAGGCTACAGCCCCGACTTCTGGCGCCGCTACGCCGAACTGGGCGCCATCGGCGCGCTGTTCGCCGAAGAACACGGCGGCCTGGGCGGCGCGGGCTTTGACATTACCGTGGTGTTCGAGGCGCTGGGCCGCGGCCTGGTGCTCGAACCCTTGCTGGACGCCCTGATGGTGGGCAGCGCCATCGCGCAGGCTGGCAACGCCGCGCAACGCGACGCGCTGGACGGCCTGATCGCCGGCGGCATCACCGCCGCGCTGGCCGCGGCCGAGCCGCAATCCGGCTACGCGCTGTCCGACGTGCGCACGCGCGCCGAACGCAGCGGCGACGGCTGGGTCCTGAATGGCGCCAAGGCCGTGGTGGCGGCGGGCGAGCATGCCGACCTGTTCCTGGTGTCGGCCCGCACGGCGGGCGCCGACGATGACGAGGCCGGCATCAGCCTGTTCCTGGTCAGCGCCGGCACGCCGGGGCTGACGGCGCGCGGCTATGGCCTGATCGACGGCGGCCGCGCGGCCGAGCTCACGTTCGAGCAGGTCGCCCTGGGCCCGGACAGCCTGCTGGGCGAGGCCGGCGCCGGCTACGCCGTGCTGGAACACGCCACCGGCCGCGGCATCCTGGCGCTGTGCGCCGAGGCCGTGGGCGCCATGGACTGCGCCCGCGACGCCACCCTGGAATACCTGCGCACGCGCCGCCAGTTCGGCGTGCCCATCGGCAGCTTCCAGGCATTGCAACACCGCATGGCCGACGTGCTGCTGGAAATCGAGCAGGCGCGTTCGGCGGTCATCAACGCCGCCGCGGCGCTGGACCACCCCGACCGCGTCACCCGCGAACGCGCGCTGTCGGCCGCCAAATACACCATCGGCCGCATCGGCACGCTGGTGGCCGAAGAAAGCATCCAGCTGCACGGCGGCATCGGCATGACCTGGGAATTGCCGCTGGCGCACTACGCCAAGCGCCTGGTCATGATCGACCACCAACTGGGCGACGAAGACCACCACCTGCGGCGCTACATCGCGCTGGGGCAGGCATGATCGGCAAGGACACGACCATGACCCAGGCCTACGCCGCCCCGCCTATCGCCCCGCCCTTTTCGGCGCCGTTTCCGGTCAAGACCGCCGCCGACGTCGCACGCCTGGCGGCCCGGCCGCTGGCCGACACGCTGACGGTGCAAAGCACCTACGAGATCTTCCGCAATTCGGCCGCGGCCTTTGGCGCGCGCAAGGCGCTCACCTTCCTGCGCAGCGCCGACCCGGACGACTCGCCCATCCACTGGAGCTACAACGAGCTGCTGGCCGGGATCCACCAGACCGCCAACCTGCTGCATCGCCTGGGCGTCGGGCCGCGCGACGCGGTGGGCGTGCTGCTGCCCGGCTGCCTGGAATACCACCTGGCGCTGTGGGGCACCGAGGCCGCCGGCATCGTGCAGCCCCTGAACCCGCTGCTGACCGACGACAAGCTGGCCTCGCTCTTGACCACCGCCGGAGCCAAGGTGCTGATCGCCTACGGCTCGGACGCGGAATGCGGCGCCTGGTCCAAGGCACTGCGCCTGGTCGAACGCGTGCCGTCCCTGAAGACGCTGCTGCGCGTGGCGCCGCACGACGAGGCGCCCGACCAGCGCCCCACCCTGCCGGACTTCGCGCAGGACTTCAACGCGGCGCGGGCCGGGCAGCCGATGGACCGCCTGGTCAGCGAACGCGTCATCCGCGCCGAAGACGTGGCGGCGTATTTCCATACGGGCGGCACCACCGGCGCGCCCAAGCTGGCCATCCACACCCACGCCAACCAGGTCTTCACCGCCTGGGCCGCCGTGCAGCTGCAAGGCGCCGGGCCGGGCGACGTGGTCATCAACGGCTATCCGCTGTTCCATGTGGCGGGCGTGCTGCCGGCCTCGCTGGCGGCGCTGTCGGCCGGCGTGCAGACCGTCATCCCCACGACGCTGCTGCTGCGCAACCGCGACGTGCTGCGCAACTACTGGCGGCTGGTCGAGCGCCACCGCGCCACCTCGCTGCAGGGCGTGCCCACCATCCTGGCCGCGCTGGCCGACATTCCGCTGGCCGGGGCCGATATTTCCTCGCTGCGCTATTGCCGCACGGGGGCCGCGCCCTTGCCGGCCGAGCTGGCTGCGCGCTTCGAACGGCTGTTCGGCCTGCACGTGAACGAAAGCCTGGGCATGACCGAAATGGCCGGCATCACGTCCATCACGCCGCCGGGCTCGCGCTTTCCGGTCAATTGCGTGGGCTTTCCGCTGCCCTACGTGCAGGTGCGCGTGGCCGCGCTGGACACGCCCGCCGGCCAGCCCGCGCGCGACCTGCCGCCGGGCCAGCCCGGCATGCTGCTGTTCAAGTCGCCCAACGTGATTCCGGGTTTCCTCGACCCCGAGGACACCGCGCGCGCCTTCACCGACGACGGCTGGCTGATCAGCGGCGACGTGGGCGTGCTGGACGCCGAGGGCCGTCTGCACCTGCAAGGCCGTGCCAAGGACCTGATCATCCGCAGCGGCCACAACATCGACCCCAAGACCATCGAAGACGCCCTGGCCACGCACCCCGCGGTGCACATCTGCGCCGCCGTCGGCGCGCCCGACCCCTACGCTGGCGAACTGCCCATCGCCTTCGTCACGCTGGCCGAGGGCGCCGACGTGTCCGAAGCCGACCTGGTGGCCTATGCCGCCGCCCATGTCGACGAAGGCCCCGCGCGGCCCAAGCGGGTCATCGTGCTCGAACACATGCCCATGACCAACGTGGGCAAGATCTACAAGCCCGACCTGCGCCGCCTGGCCACGGCCGTGTCGGTGCAGGCGGTGGTCGAGCGGGTGCTGCAAAGCGCCGGCCTGCCGCCGGACAGTGCTGTCCTGCGCGTGCTGGCCGATGCGCAACCTGACGTCGCCGTAGAAGTCGACGCAACCGCCCCCGCGCCGCTGAAGGAGCAGCTGCGCGAGGCGCTGGCCCGTTTGCCGGTCAAGGTCGCCGTCCACGGCTGACGACTGGCGCCCCCATAAAAAACACACAGGAGACAACCCCATCATGGTCCACCCCCCCCTGCGCCGCACCTGCCTGGCTGCCCTGCTGGCGCTGGCCGGCATCGCACTGGCCCCCGCCGCGTCGGCGCAAAGCGCCTTTCCCACCAAGCCCATCACCGTGATCGTGCCGTTCCCGGCCGGCGGGTCCACCGACCGCCACCTGCGCATCGTGGCGCAGGACGCGTCCAGGTACCTGGGCCAGACGGTCATCATCGAAAACCGCCCCGGCGCCGGCGGCACGCTGGGCCCGGCCACCATGTCGCGCACCGCCAAGCCCGATGGCTACACGGTCGCGCTATACACCCTGGCCATGCTGCGCATGCCCTACATGCAGAAGACCACCTGGGACCCGATCAACGACTTCACCTTCATCATCGGGCTGTCGGGCTATACCTTTGGCGTCACGGTGCGCGCCGATTCGCCGTTCAAGACCTTCAACGAATACATCGAGGCCGCGCGCAAGAACCCGGGCAGCGTCGATTACGGCTCGACCGGCGTGGGGTCGTCGCCGCACCTGCTGATGGAAGAAGTCGCCCTCAATGCCAAGGTCAAGCTGAACCACGTGCCCTACAAGGGCAACGCCGACATGCAGCAGGCGCTGCTGGGCGGCCACGTCATGGCGCAAAGCGACGGCACCGGCTGGGACCAGTTCGTGGACTCGGGCAAGATGCGCCTGCTGGTCACCTTCGGCGAAAAGCGCACCACCCGCTGGCCCGACGTGCCGACCGCGCTGGAACTGGGCTACAAGGTCAGTTCCACGTCGCCGTACGGCCTGGCCGGCCCCAAGGGCATGGACCCGGCGGTGGTCAAGGTGCTGCACGATGCCTTCAAGAAGGCCTTGCTCGATCCGGCCAGCCTGGACGTGATGAAGCAGCTGAACCAGGAACCCGTCTACCGCGACAGCGCCGACTACAAGGCGTGGGCGCAGGCCACCTACACGAAGGAAAAGGGCCTGATCGAGTACCTGGGGCTGATGGCGAAGGATTGACGCCGCCGCGCGCCGGGCGGCTTCGGCCCGGCGTGCGCGGGAGTCAAAGGCCAGGGGTCAAGGCGGGGCTTGGCGCGCAGCCTGGCCCCGCCTGTGCTTTTCAGAAGGCGCTCTTGTACGCGTACAGGCCCGGGGCGCCGCCCGTCATCACGAACAGCACGGCGGCATCCGGCGCATGGTGGCCGGCGCGCACGTCGGCCAACAGGCCCGCGAAGGCCTTGCCGGAATACACCGGGTCCAGCAACAGCCCTTCGCTGCGGGCCAGCAATTCCACCGCCTCGACCATGGCCGGGGTGGGCACGCCGTAGCCCGGGCCGCGCTGGCTGCCGTTCACCACGATGTCGGCCGGTGCCAGGGCTTCTGGCGCGGCCTGCTCTGCATCCGGCCCGGCCTGCAGCAGCGCCAGCGTGGCGGCCGTAAGATCCAGCGTCTTGGCGTGGGCGACCGCCTGCTCGGCCAGCGTGGAGAACGATTGCACCGTCGCCGCCGGCTTGCCCGCCGCGATCATGCCCGCGGCCAGCCCGGCGTGCGTGCCGGCGCTGCCGTTGGCCACCACCACGCGGGTGAATTCCACGCCGGATTCGCGCGACTGCGCCAGGATTTCCAGCGCGCAGGCCGCGTAGCCCAGCGCGCCCGTGGGCGTGGACCCGCCCAGCGGCGCCAGGTAGACGCGGCGGCCGGCCAGTTCCAGCGTGCGCACGCGTTCCAGCGCCGCGGCCATGGCATCGGCGCCGGCCGGCAGGTCATGCACCACCGCGCCCAGCAGGCGATTCAGCAGCATGTTGCCGTTTTCTTCGTAGTCGGCATCGCTGCGCGGCACGACGCGGCCCAGCACCAGCTCGCAGGCCAGGCCGGCGCGGGCGGCTGCCGCCGCCGTCAGGCGCGCGTGGTTCGATTGCAGGCCGCCCACGGTCACGACCGTGTCGGCGCCCATGCCGCGCGCCTCGCCCAGCAGGAATTCCAGCTTGCGCAGCTTGTTGCCGCCACCGCCCAGCGACATGTGATCGTCGCGCTTGACGTACAGGCGCACGCCATTGGCCGCCGTGCCCAGGGCCGCTTCCAGGCGGGCCAGGCGCTGGATCGGCGTGGGGCCGTCAAGCAAGGCGTAACGGGGAAAGCGCTGCAGCGCAGCGGCAAGATCGATGGCCATGGAGGGGTTTCCGAAAAGCAGGGATGAAGGCAGGCCGATGGACAGCCCGGAAGTCAGTGCGGACGTCGGCGTCAAGCCGTGCGGATGTCAGCCCGGACATCCGCGCGCAAGACGCCAGCAGACCCCAGCAGGATACGCCAAGACCGCCCCGCGATTCATCATGTCTGTCAGGGCGATTGTGTAGCGCTCGACAGCAATCGCGGCGCCGCGGCATCAGGCCGCAGGCAATCCCTGCGCCGCCTGGCCGATCTGGTCGAAACAGATGTCGCGCGCGATGCGGGTGGCGGGGCTTTCGCTGCGGCCGCGCAGCGTGCCGAAGGCGAAGTGTGCGGCGATGTCGAAATCGGCCGGCGGCGGCACGCGCGCCAGCACACCCGCTGCCACGAGCGAGGCCGCCGACGCCAGCACGCCCAGGAACACGGCGTCCGACTGCGCGGCGATATCCAGCAGGCAGGCAATGTCTTCGCTTTCCCGGTGCAGCGCAAAACCCTCTGGCCTGGCCGCGGCGACGCGCCGGGCGATCTCGGGCGACAGGCCGGTGGACATGACCGGATACGCCAGCACCTGCGGCAGCGACGGCCGCGGGCCTTGCAACAGCGGGTGGCCGGGCCGGCAGACAAAGCCCGAGGCCAGCGCCGGCATCGGCGCCACGTCCAGGTCGGCGTCGTTGTCCAGCGTGCGCACATGCACCACCAGCGCATCCAGCGTGCGTTCGCGCAGGCTGACCAGCAGCGAATCGGTGGGCCCGCGCGACAGCTTGACGCGCAGCGCGGGGTGGCCGTGCAGCATGCGGCGCATCAGCGGCACGCTGAGCAAGGCGCTGGGCGCGGCGCCCAGACCCAACGCCACCGAGCCGGTCTGGCCCTGCGCCAGCATCTCGGCTTCGCGGCGGATTTCGTGCACTTCGGCCAGCACGCGACGGGCGCGCTGCGCCACCTGGCGGCCCAGCGGCGTGGCCTCGTTGCGCTTGCCGATGCGATCGACCAGCGGCGCGCCCAATTCGGCTTCCAGCAACTGAATGCTGCGGCTGAACGCCGGCTGCGACAGGTGCAGCGCTTCGGCCGCCCGGGTGAAGGAGCCGGTTTCCAGCAGCGCCACCAGGTGGGCCAGTTGCGACAGGTTCATGAGTGGATCGCCTCGTCAGGTGGGCACAAAACCATGCATAAAACGCATTGTAATCAGCCAATCAATCGATTGGACAGATGAAATCACCGCTTCTAGCATTCTGGAAAACACGACGACACACCAAGGGACCTTCATGAAAAAGCTGCTGTTTTCCGCTGTAGCCATCGTGGCCGCGCTGGGCGCGGGCATTGCCCGGGCCGACGATTACCCCGCCCGCCCCGTCTCGCTGATGGTGCCCTACCCGGCCGGCGCGGCCAGCGACATCACCGCCCGCGCGCTGCAAGGCCCGATGGCGCAGGCGCTGGGCGGCCAGGTCATCGTGGAAAACCTGGGCGGGGCCAACGGCGCGCTGGGTGCCAACCGCGTGCTGGGCGCAGGGGCCGACGGCTATTACCTGTTCCAGGGCTCGCCCAACGAACTGATCCTGGCCGGGCTGACCAATAAGTCGGTCAGGTACAAGCCGGAAGCGTTCCGCATGATCGCGCCGGTGGCGACCTCGCCGTATGTGGTGGTGACCCGCGCCGACCTGGGCGCGGCCAATGTCGACGAACTGGTGGCCATGGCGCGCGCGCGCAGCGTGCCGCTGACGTACGGATCGGGCGGTGCCGGGTCGATGATCCACCTGATCACCGAAGCGCTGTCGCGCCGCGCCGGTGTCCCGTTGACGCACATTCCGTACCGCGGCGGTGCGCCGCTGATCACCGACATGGCCGGCGGCCAGATCGACTTTGCCATCATGCCGTACCAGGCCAACTATGACGACCTGCGGCGCGAGGGTCGGCTCAGGATCATCGGCACGCTCAACCGCGAACGCCTGGCGGCGCTGCCCGACGTGCCCAGCGTGCAGGAAAGCGCCAGCCTGAAAGACTTCAACTACGCCATCTGGACCGCCTACCTGGTCAAGCAGGGCACGCCCGACGCGGTGGTGCAGAAGCTGCATGCCGCCGTCGAGGCATCCCTGGCCGATCCCGCGGCGCGCAAAACGCTGCTGGCCCAGGGCAAGATCCTGTTCGATCCGCAGACCCTGGCCGACAGCGCCGCCTTCTATGCCGAACAGACCGCCGCCCTGACCGAACTGGTGCGCGCCAGCGGTTTCACGGCGGACTGAGCGCCCGGCGCTTCCTCTTTCTCGCCCCGCGCGGCCGCCGCGGGGGCCTGCATTCCGATCCATGGAGTTCCGCATGTCCGACACCCTGATCCAGCCCGTGCTGGCGCATCTTGCAGCACGCCAGCCGCTGATCGAGCATTGGCTCAAGGCCTTCCTGCGCATTCCCAGCGTCAGTGCCGATCCGGCCTTTGCGCCAAGCATGGCGCAAGCGCGTGAGTTCCTGTGCGAACGGCTGCGCCGCGAAGGCCTGGCCAACGTGCAGTTGCTGGACGGCGGCGGCGAGCCGGCCGTCTACGGCGAATGGCTGGGCGCGCCCGGCAAGCCCACGCTGCTGATCTATGGCCATTACGACGTGCAGCCGGCCGATCCGCTGGATCTGTGGCGCACGCCGCCTTTCGAACCCACCGAGATCGACGGCCGGCTGTATGCCCGCGGCACGTCCGACGTCAAAGGGTCGACCACGGTCGCGCTGGAAGTGGTGTTCGCCTACCTGGCCACGCTGCGCAGCTGCCCGGTCAACATCAAGCTCTTCATCGAAGGCGAGGAAGAAACCGGCAGCCCCACCTTGCGCACCCTGATCCAGCGCCACGGGCCGCTGCTGGCCGCCGACGCGGTGCTGTCGGCCGACGGCGGCCGCGCCAGCGCGCAGGTGCCCACCATCAATACCGGCGCGCGCGGCCACGCGGCGCTGGAAATCCGCCTGCGCACGGCCGGCAAGGACCTGCATTCGGGCCGTTACGGCGGTGGCGTGCGCAATGCGCTGCACGAAATGGCGGCGCTGCTGGCCACGCTGCACGCGGCGGACGGCCGCGTGGCGGTGGCCGGCTTTGATGACGACGCCACGCCGCCCACGCCGCGCCAGCGCCAGGACACCGCCGCCTTTCCGTACGACGAAGCCGCCTTCTTCACCGACGTGGGCGCAGCCAGCCACGGCGAGCCTGGCTACAGCCCGCGCGAACGCATCACGCTGCGCCCGGCGCTGGACGTGAACGGCATGTGGGGCGGCTACACCGGCGCGGGCACCAAGACCATCATCCCGTGCGAGGCCGCGGCCAAGCTGACGGTGCGCGTGGTGCAGGGCCAGGACCCCGCCCGGGTCATCCGCGCCGTGCTGGCCCACCTGCAAGCCGCCTGCCCGCCCGGCTGCGCGCTGGACGTGACCGCCCTGACCGACGGTTCGCCCGCCTCGACCCTGGCGCCCCGGCATCCGCTGGTACGCGCGGCCAGCGACGTGCTGCGGGCCAGCGCCGGCCAGGAACCGATCCACGTGCGGCTGGGCGCCAGCGTGCCGATCACGTCGGTGTTCAAGGAAACGCTGGGCATCGACACGCTGATGTTCGGCTTCAACCTGCCGGACGAGGACGTGCATGCCCCCAATGAGTTCTTCCGGCTGGGTTCGATCCGCGAAGGCGTGCAGGCCTGGACGCGGCTGCTGGACGCGTTGAGCCGCTATACGCCGGCGGCGTTCAGGCAGGACTGACGGGCGGCCGCCACACGCGGTCAGCAGGCGCGGTGTCCTGGCGCCGCGGGCCCGGCCGTTCCTGGCCAGCGCACGCCAGCGCCGGGGCGCCAGCGGGGCCAAGGCGCCGCCACCGCATTCGCGCACAGGTTTGGTATGCAATAAATGTTGCCTTTCCTGTACGCGTTTTTGCTAGACTGACTGCCCTGCGTTCTCCCCTGTCGGCCATTGTTGCCGCGCCCAATGACCGAGCAAGCCCTTCCCGACCCCAGTGCCGACGATATCGCCCGCGCCATCGCCGCCGCCATCGTGGCCCACCGCCTGCCCCCGGGCACCCGTCTGCGCGAAGAGGCCCTGGCGCGGGTCTACAAGGTCAGCCGCACCAAGATCCGCGCGGCGCTCCTGATGCTGTCCAAGGACAAGCTGATCAACATCGTGCCCGACAAGGGCGCCTTCGTCAGCAAGCCCGACGCCAACGAGGCGCGCGAGGTCTACGCCGTGCGCCGCATCCTCGAAGCGGCGCTGGCGCGCGAATTCGTGGCGCGGGCCACCGCCGCCGACTACCGCCGCATTGACGCCCACCTGGCCGAGGAACGCGCCGCGGTGGAAAGCGGCGACGTGCAGGCACGCAACCGCCTGCTGGGCGACTTCCATATCCTGCTGGCCGAGACGGTGGGCAATTCGGTGCTGACGGGCATGCTGCGCGAACTGTCGGCGCGCAGCGCCGTCATTACCGTGCTGTATCAAAGCTCGCACGACGCCAGTTGCTCGTCGCGCGAACACCATGCCTTCATCGAGGCCGCGCGCGCCGGCGACGCCGAACGCGCCTGCGCGCTGATGGACGAGCACCTGGAACACGTGCAGACCGCCCTGGACTTCAACGAAGACGACCGCGCCGGCGGCGACCTGGTGACCGCCCTGCTCAGCTGACGTGCAGCGAGTTTGATCCCGCTCAACTTGTGCCACATGGCCGCCCGATACAGTGGTACGTAGACGGCCGCCATTCGCGGGGGCCGCGGCACAAGCACGGGAGACATCATGTACAAGCACATCCTCATCCCCACGGACGGCTCGCCGCTGTCCACGGAAGGCGTCGTCAAAGCCCTTGACCTGGCCCGCGCGCTGGGGGCCCAGGTCACCATCCTGACCGTCGAAGAGCCCTTTCATGTGTTTGCCATGGGCGCGGCCCAGGTGGCCCACAACCTGAACGAATACCAGGACCAGATCCGCGCCCAGGCCGAACGCCTGCTGAGCGCGGCGGCGTCGCAGGCGCGCGAAGCCGGCGTGCCGTGCGAAACGCTGCGCGCCACGCACGAAGACCCCTACCAGGCCATCATCGACGCCGCCCGCGACCGCCGCTGCGACCTGATCGCCATGGCCTCGCACGGCCGCCGCGGCATGGCCGCCGTGGTGCTGGGCAGCCAGACGCAGAAGGTGCTGGCGCATTCCACGACGCCGGTGCTGGTGTACCGCAAGCAGGCTTGAGCGTCGTCCCGTGCGGTGTTTGACGGCGCCGCGGGCCGGCAGGCATGCCGGCTCGCGGCGTCGGCACGATCACGCCCCCGGGCGCAGCAATTGCCCCATTCTTTCCTGTATCCACTGTTCGGTCGGGCTGGGGCTGCGGCCCTGCAGCCATAGCGTGCGCACCGACAGCGGCGGCAGGGACAGGCCCGCACACGGCACGCCGACCAGATCGTTGCGATAGCCCTCGTATTCGGCGATGTTCAGCGGCAGGATCGCCCAGCCCAGGCCGTCGGCCGCCATCGCCGCAATGCTGTAGAAGCTGTCCGAACGCCAGGCTGATGGGCTCATCACCACGTCCTGTACGCCGTCCATCTGCATCACCAGCTGGCGATGCCGCGCCAGGTCGTTGCGCGTGACGTCGCGCAGCGCGGCCAGCGCATGCCCGCGCGCCACGAAGATGCCCTGCCCCACGTCGCCCAGATAGCGATGGGCGAACGCCGCCCCCGGATCCCCCCGGTCGAAATGAAACGCCACGCTGGCGCGGCCCTGCTGCACATAGTCGGCCACTTCGGTGGCCGTGCCGTTCAGCTGGGTCAGTTCCAGCGCCGGGAAGCGCGCCGACACCTCTTTGACCAGTTCGCCCAGCACCAGGTAGGGCAAGGCTTCGTCCAGCGCCACGCACAGGCGCGCATCCTGCCCGGTGGCGAACGACAGCGCGCGCTGCTCCAGCCCCGCCGCCTGGCGCAGCAGTTCGCGCGCCTCTTGCAGCAGCACCTGGCCCGCCTGCGTCAACGTGGCGTTGCGGCGCGAGCGGTCGAACAGTTCCACCCCCAGGTCGGCCTCCAGCAGGCCCAGCGACGTGCTGACGGCCGATTGCGCCCGGCCCAGTTGCCGGGCCGCCGCCGAGAACGAGCCCGCGTCGGCCGCCGCCACGAAATGCCTCAGCTGATCCAACGTCCAGTTCATGATGGCCCCTTTCAATCCATCTATTTTATAGATGCAATCAAACTTTTTATAGAAATTATGTAGATAGATAATGGCGGCCTTACAGGAGTATCCCTATGACGCAGCGCAACCTTACCCACGCTGTCGCCCCAGCCGCCCCTGGCCGCTGGCTCGTGCTGGCCATCGTGTCCAGCGCCCTGTTGCTGATCGTGGTGGACATGACGGTGCTCTATACCGCCTTGCCCCGGCTCACGCACGAACTCGGCGTGACGGCCTCGTCCAAGCTCTGGATCGTCAACATCTACGCGCTGGTGGTTTCCGGCCTGCTGCTGGGCATGGGCACGCTGGGCGACCGCCTGGGCCACAAGCGCCTGTTCATGATGGGCCTGGTGGTGTTCGGCGCGGCCTCGCTGGCCGCGGCCTATTCGCCCAACCCGGGCGCCCTGATCGCCGCGCGCGCCGTGCTGGCGATCGGCGCGGCCATGATGATGCCGGCCACGCTGTCGATCCTGCGCCTGACCTTCACCGACGAACGCGAGCGCGCCGTCGCCATCGGCGTGTGGGCCTCGGTGGCCTCGGGCGGCGCCGCGCTGGGCCCGGTCATCGGCGGCGTGCTGCTGGAACACTTCTGGTGGGGCTCGGTGTTTCTCATCAACCTGCCCATCGTGCTGCTGGCGCTGCCGCTGGCGCGCCGCTACATTCCGGCCAGCCGCCCCGACCGCCAGCGCCCGTGGGACCTGACCGGTTCGCTGCAGGTCATGGCGGGCCTGATCCTGACGGCGTACGCCCTGAAGGAACTGGGCCGCGCCCAGCCGTCCTGGCTGCATGCCGGGCTGGCCTGCGCGGGCGGCGCCGCGATGCTGGCCGTCTTCGTGCGGCGCCAGCGCGCGCGGCCCTATCCGCTGATCGACTTCGCCATCTTCCGCAACCCCAGCTTCAGCTCGGCGGTGGCGTCGGCGCTGTTCGCCGCGGCCGCCCTGCTGGGCATGGAACTGGTCTTCAGCCAGCGCCTGCAGCTGGTGCTGGGCATGTCGCCGATCGACGCGGCGCTGTACATCCTGCCTTTGCCGCTGGCTGCCTTCATTGCCGGACCGCTGGCGGGCTGGCTGCTGTCGCGCGTGAGCGGCGCGAGGCTGCTGTTCGTGTCGTTGCTCGTGTCGGGCCTGGGCATGGCCGGCTACCTGTTCAGCTTCGATGGCGCCCTGGCCGCGCAGATGACCAGCCTGTGCGTGCTGGGCGTGGGCATCGGCGCCACCATGACGGCCGCATCCAGCACCATCATGCAAAGCGCCACGCCGGAACGCGCCGGCATGGCTGCGTCCATCGAAGAAGTGTCGTACGAACTGGGCGGCGCGCTGGGCGTGACGCTGATGGGCTCGATCCTGTCGGGCGTGTATGCCCACACGCTGGATGTGCCCACGGGGCTGCCGGCGGCGGGCGCGGGTGCCGCGCGCGACAGCCTGGACGAAGCCCTGATCGTGGCCGAGGGCCTGTCGGCCGACCTGGGCGCCTCGCTGGCGCACCTGGCCCGCACGGCTTTCGATGCGGGCTACGCCGTGGTCATCGCCACGGCCACGGTGATGCTGCTGGGCACCGCCATCCTGGTGTTGCTGAACCGGCTGCGCGGCGGCGCCCGGTCACGCGGGGCGACGGCGGGCTGATCCTGCGCCCGACGCCGCCGCGCGGGCGGGCAGCTATTTCATGACCGCAGTGCGAAAGGCCTGGTCCATATCGGCGATCAGGTCTTCTTCGTGCTCCAGGCCGATCGAAATGCGGATCAGGCCTTCGGACACGCCGGCCGCGTCGCGCTCGGCGGCCGGCACGCCCGAATGCGTGGTGGACGCGGGATGGCACACCAACGACTCGGTGCCGCCCAGGCTGACCGCCGACTTGAACAGGCGCAGCGCGTTGATGAAGCGAAACGCCTTGGGCCGCCCGCCGTCCAGCACGAACGCAAAGGTCGACCCCGGGCCGCTGCACTGGCGCTTGTAGACGGCCTGGTAGGCGTCGTCCGCGATCATTTCCGGATGGAAGATCTGCACCTTTTCATGCGGATTGCCCGCCAGCCACTGCGCCACCTTGGTCGCGCTGCGCGCGGCCTGCTTCATACGCAGCACCACGGTTTCCATCGAGCGCGTGATCATCCAGCACGAATGCGGGTCCAGTTGCGACCCGAAGGCGCTGCGGATGGCGCGCACTTTCTTGATCAGCTCTTTCGTGCCAGTGACCGCGCCGGCCACCAGGTCGCTGTGGCCGCCGACGTATTTGGTCAGCGAATACACGCACAGGTCCACGCCCTGCTCGGCCGGCTTCTGGAAGATGGGTCCCAGCAGCGTGTTGTCGCACACCGAGATCGGGCGGTAGCCGTGGCGCGACGCAAACGCGTCCAGCTCGGCCGTCATGGCCTGGAAGTCGATCAGCGCGTTGGTCGGGTTGGCCGGCGTTTCCACATAGAACAGGCGCACCGGGCCCTTGGCCGCGGCGGCTTCCAGGGCGTCGCGCATGCTTTGCGCCGACAGGCCGTCATGGATCGGATGCGAGCCGATGCCCCATTCCGGAAAGATCTTGGCGATCAGCGTTTCGGTGCCACCATACAGCGGCACGGACTGCACCAGCTGATCGCCCGGCCGCAGGAATGCCAGGAACACCGCGCTGATCGCCGACATGCCGCTGGACGTGACCGCGGCGTCTTCCGAGCCGTCCAGCAAGGACAGGCGGTCTTCGACGATTTCCAGGTTGGGATGGTTGAAGCGGCTGTACACCAGCCCGGCCGATTCGCCCTGCGGCAAGGGCTTGCGGCCCGACACCAGGTCGAAGAACTCGGCGCCGTCTTCGGCCGACCGGAACGCGAAGGTCGACGTGAGGAACACCGGCGGCTTGACCGCCCCTTCGGACAGGAAGGGGTCGAAGCCATACGACATCATCTGCGTTTCCGCGTGCAGCGGACGGCCGAAGATGTCTTTCTTGTGATAACTGGAATAACTCATGGTGTGCCTCTCTTTGGGGGAATTGCGGCCTACCTGCGGGCAACGTGCTCGTTCGGACACGATAGCGCCGCCCGCCGGGCGATGCAGCGAGTATGGGCCGCCCCGGCCACAATTTTCTTTCCATTTCTGCTGTCTAAATCGGATAATGAGAAACATCGTTTCCCATAACTCACCAACCATGAAAGACACTGCCTTGTTACATCAACTTGACGCGATCGATTGGAAAATCATGAAAATCCTTCAAGAAGATGGTCGCCTGTCCAACGCCGAACTGGCCGAGCGCGTGTCGCTATCCGCCTCGCCCTGCTGGAAGCGGCTCAAGCGCCTGGAAACCTCGGGCGTCATCCGCGGCTACCAGGCCATCCTGGACCGCCGCGCGCTGGGCATGGGGGTGGTGGCCTTCGTCAGCATCTCGCTGGACAACCACACCGAGAAAACCTGCCACGCCTTCGAGGCCTCGGTGGCCGCCATGCCCGAAGTGCTGGCCTGCCACAACACCACCGGCCAGCACGACTACCTGCTGCACATCGTGGCGCGCGACTTCGACGCCTATTCCGAATTCGTGCGCAACCGCCTGCGCACGCTGCCCGGCGTGAAGGAACTGCTCAGCACGCTGTCGATGCACGAAGTGAAGTCGTCGACCAAGCTGCATCTGTAGCGCTTGCCGCGGCGTGCCTCCTTGCGCCAGAAAACCACAGCCGCCAGAGGTGTCATGAAGCTGTAGCGACCGAAAAATAGAGTGTCGATTCCGATTGAATCCCAAAGAGGACTTCCTGTTATGAAATCGACGCTCCGCATTGCGGCGGCTGGCGCCTGCCTGTCCGTCTTCGCCCTCTGCCCCGCCCTCTCGGCGGCGGCCACCGCCCCCTCGGTCCAGCTGTACGGCCTGATCGACACCGGCCTGCAATACGTCAACAACGGTCCGGGCGGCAACAGCAAGACCGGCCTGGCCACGGGCAATCTCAGCGGTTCGCGCTGGGGCCTGCGCGGCACCGAAGACCTGGGCGATGGCCTGTCCACCGTGTTCGTGCTGGAAAACGGCTTTGATTCCGACAACGGCACCACCATGCAGGGCGGGCGCCTGTTCGGCCGCCAGGCCTACGTGGGCCTGGCCAGCAAGGACTGGGGCCGCCTGACGCTGGGCCGCCACAACACGCTGATGATCGAATGGATGAGCAAGTACAACCCGTTCGACAACGCCAACTTCTCGATCAAGCGCCCTGACGCGGCATTCTCCGACCGCACCGACAACGCCGTCATGTACGTCGGCAAGTTCGGCCCCGTTTCGGTCGGCGGCTACTACAGCTTCGGCTGGAACAACGAACAATCGTTCGACGACAAGACGCTGGGCCGCATGATCGGCGGCGGCGTGCGCTATCAGTCCGGCGGCCTGGACGCCGGCCTGCTGTACCACGCCAAGAACGCCGACAAGCCGGCCAAGGGCGCCAACAGCGACAACCGCGAAGACCGCATCGTGGCCGGCGTGTCGTACGACTTCGACGGCTTCAAGCTGTACGGCGGCTACCGCTGGCTGGAACAGAAGCTGACGCAGCGCAACTACAAGAACAACCTGACCTGGCTGGGTTTCACCTACCTGCCGGTGCAGAACAACCGACTGTCGTTCACCGTGTACCACCTGGACGATGCCGTGTGCGACGACATGAACAACGCCGTCTGCCCCGCCGCGCAAGCCGCGGGCACCGGCCAGAAGTCGACCATGTTCGTGCTGGGCAACGAATACGACCTGTCCAAGCGCACCACGGTGTATGCGGTGGCGGCCTACGCGGTCAACGACGACAAGTCGTCGCAGAGCGTCATCGGCGGCAAGTACGGCGCCAACGTCGAGCCGGGCAAGAACCAGTTCGGCCTGAACCTCGGCCTGCGGCACCGGTTTTGAGCGCGCTTGATCCCACCGCGGGCGGCACGGCGATTGCCGTGCGCGGCCTGCGGCACGCCTTCAACGGCCACACCGTGCTGGACGGCGTCGACCTGGACGTGCCCGCGGGCACCGTCCTGGCGCTGCTCGGCCCGTCGGGCTGCGGCAAGAGCACCCTGCTCAAGGCCCTGGCGGGCTTGCTGCGACCGCAGTCCGGCCGCATCGACTTCGGCGGCGCCACCGTCTGCGACGCGCGGCGCCACGAGCCGCCGGAACGCCGCGGCCTGGGCATGGTGTTCCAGGACTACGCCCTGTGGCCGCACCTGAGCGTGGCGCAGAACGTCGCCTTTCCGCTGGAAATGCGCGGGGTGCCGCGGCGCGAGCGGCCCGCCCGGGTGCAGCAAGCCCTGGCCCTGGTCGGCCTGGACCAGCACGCCACGCGCCGCCCGTCGGACCTGTCCGGCGGCCAGCAGCAGCGCGTGGCGCTGGCCCGCGCCATCGTGGCGCGGCCGCGCGTGCTGCTGTTCGACGAACCGCTGTCCAACCTGGACCGGGCCCTGCGCGAATCGCTTTGCGTCGAGATCGGCGCACTGCTGCGCCGGCTCGGCACCACCGCCGTCTATGTCACCCATGACCACGAGGAAGCCCATGCCCTGGCGCACACGATCGCCCGCATGGCGCACGGCCGCATCGCCGACCTTGTCATGTCCAAACCCCAGGACTCTGCCTAAAATGCCCCACGCACCCCTTTCAAAACTCCTCGCCACGTTCTTTATGACGCTTTCGTTCGGATTGGCCTCGGGCCAGGCCAAGGCGCTTACCGTTTACACTGCGGGCCCCGGCGGCCTGATCAAGCAATTGGCCGCGGGCTTCCAGGCAAAGACCGGCATCAAGGTCGACGTGTTCCAGGCCACCACCGGCAAGGTGATGGCCCGCCTGGAAGCCGAGGCCGCCAATCCGCGCGCCGACGTACTGATCTCGGCCTCGTGGGACACCGCGCAAGACCTGGACCAGCGCGGCTGGCTGCTCGCCTATGACAGCCCCAATGCGGCCCAGGTGCCGGCGCGCTTCAAGACCCCGACCTACGTCGCGCAGGGCATTTCCGCACTGGGCATCGTCTGGAATTCGCGCAGCGGCACGCCCGAACCGCGCGACTGGTCCGACCTGACCGGCCCGCAGTTCAAGCAGGCCGTCACCACGCCCGACCCGGCGCTGTCCGGCGCCTCGCTGGACCTGCTGCTGGGCCTGCAAAGCGCCCAGGGCGAAGCCGCCTGGAAGCTCTTTGAAACGCTGCGCGACAACGGCATGACGATCTCGGGCCCCAACGCCCAGGCGCTGACGCCGGTGCTGCAAGGCGCCAAGGCGGCGGTGTTCGGCGCGGTCGACTACGTGTCGTACGCCAGCGTCGAAAAGGGCGAATCCATCAAGGTCATCTTCCCGTCCAGCGGCACCGCCATCGCGCCGCGTCCGATGATGATCCTGAAGACCACCAAGGCGCCCGACGACGCCCGCAAGTTCATCGACTATGTGCTGTCCGAAGACGGCCAGCGCGCCGTCGCCGACGCCTGGCTGATGCCGGCGCGCCAGGACGTGGCCGGCAAGCGGCCCCTGTTCAAGGACCTGGCGCTGCTGCCCGAGACCGCGCCCGGCGCCCACCGCGCCGAGGTGCTGGCCCGGTTCGCCCGCCTGTTCGGCCAACACTGACCGACCGGGATGCCGGCCCGCCCGGCATCCCCACCCCCACCATGAAAAGCGTCTTCATCCTGGCGGCCATCACCCTGGCCGCCCTGGGCGTGCTCGTCGCCCTGCCGATGGCCTTCGTCGCATTGCAGGCCATCTTTCCGCACCTGGCCGACGGGTCGCTGCGCAACCCCTTCGGCGCCTGGGCGGCCACCCTGGCCACGCCGGCCGCACTGACCTTGATCGGCGGCACCCTCAAGCTGGGCCTGGGCGTGGCGGCCGTCAGCGCCGTGATCGGCATTCCGCTGGGCGCCCTGCGCGGTCTGTTCCAGGTGCCGCTGGCGCGGCTGTGGGACCTGCTGTTCCTGGTGCCCTTTTTGCTGCCGCCCTACATCGCCGCGCTGTCCTGGACCATGGCGCTGCAACCGCGCGGCTACCTGGAACAGCTGGCCGGCTTCCACCTGGGCCCGCTGCTGTTTTCCCCGGCGGGCGTGACGCTGGCGATGGGGCTGGCGATCTTTCCGGTGGTGTATTTCGCCGTGTCGCGCAGCATGGCCGCCACCGGCGCGAGGCTGGCGGACGTGGCGCGCGTGTTCGGCGCCGGGCCCTGGCGCGCCTTCGTGCGCGTCACCCTGCCGCTGGCGCTGCCGGCCATCGCGGCCAGCCTGCTGCTCGCCTTCACCCTGGCCATCGAGGAATACGGCGTGCCCGCCGCGCTGGGCGCGCAGGCCGGCGTCAGCGTCATGACCACCGCCATCGAGCGGCGACTGGCGGACTGGCCCATCGACCTGCCCGGCGCCGCGCTGCTGTCCATGGTGCTGGTAGCGTTGGCGTTGACCGCCTACGCAGTGCAGCGCGCGCTGGTGGCCGGACGCGGCTTCGAAACCACCACCGGCAAGCCCGCCCCGCTGGCGCGCGGCCCACTCGGCCCCTGGCGCTGGCCGGTGCTGGCCCTGTTTGTCGCCGTCGCGCTGGTGGCGGTCGCGGCGCCGCTGGCCTCGATGCTGGCGGCCGCCTTGACGCGCCACGTCTCGGCGGGCCTGTCGCCGGCCAACCTGACCCTGGCCCATTTCGCGGCCTTGTTCCAGAGCGGCGGCGAAGCCTGGCAGGCGTTGTCCACCAGCCTCTTCCTGGCCAGCGGCACGGCGCTGGCGGCCGGCGCCGTGGGCCTGCTCGCGGCCTGGTGCGTGGCGGGCCGGCACGTGCCGGGCGCCGCCGTCATCGACGCGCTGGCGCTGCTGCCCGCCGCCCTGCCCGGCGTGGTGGTGGGCGTGGGGCTGATCCTGGCCTGGAACCAGCCGTTCTGGCCCGCGTCGCCCTACGGCACCTGGGGCATCCTGCTGCTGTCGTACACCTGCCTGCTGCTGCCCTACCCCGTGCGCTACGTCGGCGCGGCGCTGTCGCAGATCGGCGCCAACCTCGAAGCGGCCGCGCGGGTGCACGGCGCCAGCGCGGCGGCGGCGCTGCGCCGCATCGTGCTGCCGCTGGTGCTGCCGGGCCTGGCCGCGTCGATGCTGATGGTGTTTGCCGTGGCCTCGCGCGAATTGGTCACCTCGCTACTGCTGGCGCCGGCCGGCGTGCAGACGGTGTCGATCTTCGTCTGGCGCCAGTTCGAGCAAGGGTCCGTGGGGGAAGGCATGGCCATGGCCGCGGTGGCCGTGACCGTCAGCCTGACGCTGATGCTGGCGGCCACGCTGATCCGGCGCCGGCAATAAGGCTGGCCTGAAGCGCCGCGGGGCCTTGCCTTGCAAAGGCACGGCCCCGCGCGCAGGCCCCGCACAACGCCGGGGCCGTTTGCTGAATTACATCTGCCCCTGCACTACCCGGTTGCGGCCCTGGCGCTTGGCCTGGTACAGCCCGCGGTCGGCCACCTGGATCAGGTCGGTGCAAGGCTGGTCGGCCACCGGCACGGCCGTGGCAGTGCCCACGCTGACGGTCAGCCACGGTCCGCCGCCCGCATCCTTCTGCGGAATCTGCATCGCTTCCACCGCGCGGCGCAGCTTTTCGGCGGCCAGGCGGGCGCTGCCCGCCGGCGTGCCCGGCAGCACCAGCGCGAATTCCTCGCCGCCAAAACGCGCCGCCAGGTCGGTGGACCGGTCGCAGCTGGCAAAAATGGTGTTGGCCACGCGTTTGAGGGCCTCGTCGCCGGCGATGTGGCCGTAGGTGTCGTTGTAGGACTTGAAGTGATCCACGTCGATCATCAGCATGCTGATCTCGCGCCCGTCACGGCGCGCACGCAGCCATTCGGCGTTGAGGTATTCATCGAAATAACGGCGGTTGCCCAGGCCCGTCAGGCCGTCCGAATTGGTCAGGCGGCGCAATTCCATATTGCTTTCCAGCAGCTGCTGCTGGCTCTGGCGCAGGGCCTGGTAGGCCTCGTCGCGTTGCACCATCGCCAGGTACGAGCGCGAGTGGTAGCGGATGCGGGCCACCAGTTCGATCGAATCGGGCAGCTTGACCAGGTAGTCGTTGGCGCCGGCCGCGAACGCCGCGCTCTTGATGGCCGGGTCTTCCTTGGTGGACAGCACGATGATGGGAATGTCGCGCGTCACCGGATGGCTGCGGTATTCCTGCACCAGACTCAGGCCGTCCACGCCCGGCAGCACCAGGTCCTGCAGAATCACGGTGGGCCGCGTCTGGATGGCGACGGTCAGGGCCTTGTAGGGGTCCGAACAATAGTGGAAGTCAATGTTGCCCTCCGTGGCCAGGGACCTGCGGATGGCCTCGCCGACCATCACCTGGTCGTCGACCAGCAATACCATGGCCGCATGCGAATTCAGGTCCGCCGACGCCGGGCTGTCAATGGGAGGGTGCATAGTGTCTGTCCTTGATGTCTCGCTGTATCCGCCGGCTCAAGCAAACGCCTGGATCAAACGGGGGGCAATCTTGTCCAACGGGCGGATTTCAACGGCGGCCTGCAGCGCGGCCGCCGCTTTCGGCATGCCATAGACTGCGCTGGTGGCCTGGTCCTGGGCAATGGTCAGGCAGCCGCGCTCGCGCAGCGCCTTCAGGCCGCGCGCCCCGTCCTGGCCCATGCCCGTCAGCAGCACGCCGACCGCCAGGCCGCGCCAGTGCTGCGCCACGCTATGAAAGAATACGTCAATTGAGGGACGGTACAGGCTTTCTTTGGGATTCTCGGTGTAACGCAGCGTACCATCCGCCACCAGATGCAGATGGTCGTCGGTGCCGGCAAGCAATACCTGGCCCGGCGCCGGGCGCTCGCCTTCGCGCACCAGCCGCACCGGCAGATCGACCTGATCGTTGAGCCAGTCGGCCATGCCAGCGGCGAACGAGGCGTCCACGTGCTGTACCAGCACGATGCCGGCGGGAAACGTCACGGGCAGGTCGCGCAGCAGTTGCGCCAGCGTGGCCGGGCCGCCGGCCGACGCGCCGATCACCAGCAGCCCCTGCGACGGGCCCAGCTGGGTCGCGCTGCGGGCCACCGGCGTCAGCGCCGTGCGGTTATTGCCGTAGCGGCCGATCAGCCAGCCGATATTGCGGATCTTGCGCAGCAAGGGCGTGGCCGCCGTGCGCAGGTCGGCGCTGCCCACCACCGGCGTGTCCACCGCATCCAGCGCGCCGTAGCCCATGGCATCGAACACGCGCGCAGTGTGGCGGGCCACGTCGACCGTCACCACCACGATGGCGCAGGGAGTTTCGGCCATGATGCGGCGCGTGGCCTCGACGCCGTCCATGACGGGCATGATCAGGTCCATCAGCACCACGTCGGGGCGGTCCTGGGCACAGCGTTCCAGGGCCTCCTGGCCGTTGGCCGCCACCCAGGCGACTTCCAGCCCGGGTTCCAGGGCGATGACACGCCGCAGGGTTTCGACGGCCATCTGCAGATCGTTGACGATGCCGATTCTCACGTTCGCGCCTTTCCGATCAGGTCTTCGACGGCGTCCAGCAGGGCGTCGTCGTGGAAGCTGCCCTTGGCGAGGTAATAGTCGGCACCGGCATCCAGGCCGCGCCGCCTGTCCTCTTCGCGATCTTTGTAGGACACTACCATCACCGGCAGGCTTTGCAACTTGGGGTCAGCCTTGATGCGCGTGACCAGCTCGATGCCGTCCATGCGCGGCATGTCGACGTCGGTCACCACCAGGTCGAAGGGCTCGTTGCGCAGCATGTTCCAGCCGTCCATGCCGTCGACCGCCACCGCCACGTCAAAGCCGCGGTTCAGCAGCAGCTTGCGTTCCAGTTCGCGCACGGTCAGCGAATCGTCCACCACCAGCACGCGCTTGCGGCGCCGCGCCTGCGCCACCGGGCCACCGCCGTCCACGCGGGTCAAGCGCCCGCCTTCGACCAGCTTCTGCACCGACAGCAGCATGTCCTCGACGTCCAGGATCAGCAGCGGCGTGCCGTCGTCCATCAGCGAACCGGCCATCACGTCCTGCACCTTGCCCAGGCGCGGGTCCAGCGGCTGCACGACCAGGGTGCGCTCGCCCACGTAGCGATCCACGGCGATGCCGTAGCGCTTGTCGTGGTCGCCCACCACCACGACCTGCAGCGTCTCGGCCGCCGGGGCGGGGTCGCCCGACCGCAGGATCTGGCGCGCCGACACCAGGCCGATCTGGCGGTCCATGAAGCGGAAATGCTGGTGCCCTTCAAGCTGCTCGATGTCCTCGGCGCGCACCTGCAACGCGTGGCTGACGTAGGCCAGCGGAAACGCGTAGATTTCGCCCTGCACCTCGACCAGCAGGCTGCGCACCACCGACAGCGACAGCGGCATTTCCAGCACGAAGCGGGTGCCCTGCCCCGTCTGCTGGTGGATGCGCACGGCGCCGCGCAACTGCCGCACCATGGTCTGCACCACATCCAGCCCGACGCCGCGGCCCGAGATCTCGGTCACTTCGCCACGGGTGCTGAAGCCGGACAGGAACAGGAATTCCAGCAGTTCGGCCTCGCTCAGGCGGGCGGCGGTCTCGCTGTTGGTCAGCTTGCGCTGCACCACTTCGACCCGCAGGCGGTCCAGCGAAATGCCGCCGCCGTCGTCGCTCAGTTCGATCAGCAGCATGCCGGCGGCGTGGCGCGCCGACAGCCGGATCAGGCCCTCGGGCGGCTTGCCGGCTTCCAGGCGGTCCATCGGCATCTCGATGCCGTGGTCCACCGCGTTGCGCAACAGGTGCATCAGCGGCGCATCGAGCTTGTCCAGGATGTCGCGATCGACCTGGGTGGCGTCGCCATCGATTTCCAGCCGCACCTGCTTGCCGAGCGAGCGGCCCAGGTCGCGCACCATGCGCGCCATGCCCCCCACGCCGTCGCCGAAGGGCCGCATGCGGCAGGCCAGCGCCGTGTCGTACAGGCGCTGCGCCAGGTGGCCCATGCGCCAGCCGAATTCATCGACCTCGCTGGCGCGCTGCGTCAGTTCCTGCTGGCAGGCTTCGACGATGCGCTGGGCATCGTCCAGCGCGGCCTGGCTGCGGGCATCCAGGTGCGCCTCGGCCAGCGACGCGCGCAGGCTGTCCAGCGCCTGGCCCGCGCCCGATTGCAGGCGCCGCAGCCGCAGCATGGACGCGCTGAACGGCGCGATCCAGTGCGATTCGACCAGGGTTTCGCTGGACAGGCCCAGCAGCTTGTTGAGCGTGTCGGCCGTGACCCGCAGCACCCGCTCGCCCTCGCCCAGCGCCTGGTCCGACACGCGGCGCGCGGGCGGGGGCGGCGGCGGCGGGTCGCCAGGCCGCTGGATCGGCGGCAGAAAGTCGGATGGCCTGGGCGCACGTTCGACCACCGCCGCGGCCGGCGGCGCATTCGGCGCGTTGGACAGGCGGGCCACCAACTCGTCGATCTCGCTGCCCAGTTCGGCGCCCGGCGTGGCTACGCGCTGCAGCAGGTCCGCACCCAGCAGCAGCGCGTCGATATCGGCGGCCTGCAAGCGCAGCCGCCCTTCCTGCGCCGCCACCAGGCAGTCTTCCATTGCGTGCGCAATGCGCACGGCCGGATGCAGGTCGACAATGCGCGCGGCCCCCTTGAGCGAGTGCGCGGCGCGCATGCAGGCTTCGAGCTGGGGCGCCGACGTCGGGTCGTGCTCCAGCGCCAGCAGGCCGTTGTTCAGCACCTGCACCTGATCGCGGGTTTCCAGCTGGAACAGTTCCAGCAACGAGGCGTCGCGCATCTGGTCCGGGTTCACGCCAGGCTCCGTTCCATGGCTTGCATCAACAGGGTCTCGTCCAATACGCCCACGCTATGGGCACCGCAGCGCACCACGCCGCGGGAATATTTCAGGCTGGCGCCTTCGACCGTGGCGGGCAGCGCGCCCAGCGCGTCCAGGTCCACGGAATGGATACCTTCGACCTCGTCGACCGGCAGCACCACCGCGCGGCCGGCGCCGCCGAAGATCAGCATGCGCGCCGCCGACGGCCGGTCGCGGCCGTTGTCGGCCGCCGTGGCGTCCAGCCCCAGCAGCCGCGCCAGCGACACGCACACCGTCAAGGTGCCGCGCACGTTGGTCACCCCCAGCACCGCCGGATCGCGCCGGTGCGGCAGCGTCAGGATGGCCCGCGTGCTGGCCACTTCGTCCAGCGCCTTGGTGGACAGCCCCAGCCATTCGTTGCGCAGGCGGAACACCAGCAGCGACGACAGGCGCGCCTGCGCCGCCAGGGCGGCAGTGGTGTCCTCGACCTGCGCCGCGGCCTGCGGCGGCAGGCGGTCCAGGATGCGCTTGGCCGCCGCGGCATACACCGGGCAGTTGCGGCAATGCACGTGTTCGGGCAGCCGTTCGCAGCTTTTATCGCCGCG
Source organism: Achromobacter sp. NCFB-sbj8-Ac1-l (assembly GCF_052695805.1). Lineage (NCBI taxonomy): Bacteria > Pseudomonadati > Pseudomonadota > Betaproteobacteria > Burkholderiales > Alcaligenaceae > Achromobacter > Achromobacter sp. NCFB-sbj8-Ac1-l. The sequence goes on from NZ_CP199812.1 coordinate 3,681,242, forward strand.
GATGCCGATGCGGTTCCAGCAATCGTCCACTTCGGACAGCCTGGCCAATGCGTCAGTCACGGCGGGCCTCCTGGCGCGCGGCGCGCGCCTGCAAGCGGCGGGCGCCTTCCTGGTCGCCTTCGGACGCGATCAACGCGGCCAGGTGCAGCAGCGCCTCGCGGTGGGTCGGGTCCAGGTACAGCGCCTTGCGGTAGGCGGCCTGGGCCTGGCGGGCGTCGCCTTCGGCGTCCTGCAACAGGCCCAGCAGGTACAGCGCCTGGGCGCTGGCGCCGTGGCGGTCCAGGTGAGCGCGGCACCGCGTCATCGCCTCGGCGACACGGCCCTGGTCGGCCAGCATCGCGACACTGCGCAGCGAGGCCTCGGTGTCGTGGGCGGCAGGCGCAGGATAGGACGGGGAATGGGCGGCGCTATGGCCCGCCAAGGCGGACGCCGTGGCGACGGCCGGGCGGGGCGCCACGGCCCGGATCGGCGCGCGGCCTTGCGCCCCCAAGGCGGGCCGAGGAGCGGGCGGCGGCGCCGTCCAGGCCATCGAAGCGGGCGCGGCGCCGTCAACCGGGGCCGCCGGTTCGGCCCGGAACGCAAACGCCCGCGCCATCGGCACCGCCGGCAGGCGCCGCGCCGTCAGCAGGCTGGTCTCGGCCGGCCCCACGAACAGAATGCCGTCGCGCCGGGCAAAGCGGCGCAGCACCGCCACGGCCCGTTCCTGGGTGGCGGCGTCGAAATAGATCAGCAGATTGCGGCAGAATACGAAGTCGTAGGGCGCCGTGTGCGGCAACAGTTGGTCGTCGAACAGGTTGCCCGCCAGAAAGCGCACGCGGGCCGTGACGTGCGCAGCCAATTGATGGCCCTCGGCCGTTTCGGTGAAATAGCGGTCGCGGTACGACAGGTCGTCGCCACGGAAGGAATTGCGGCCGTAGCAGGCGCGGCGGGCGAATTCGACCATGCGTTCGCTGATGTCCACCGCGTCCACCTGGAAGCGCGCGGCTGGCACGCCGGCATCCAGCAAGGCCATGGCGATGGAGTAAGGTTCTTCGCCGCTGGAACAAGGCACGCTCAACACCCGCAAGACCTGTTCGCTGGAAGCGGTGGCTGCGGCGGCCGATGCTGCGGCGGCCGATGCCGCGGCGGCCGGTGCCGCGGCGGCCGATGCCCTTGCCGACAGCCCCGTGCCAAACAAGCGCTCGCGCGCCAGCGCCGCCATCGCGGCCTGCGATTCCGGGTAACGGAAGAACCACGTTTCCGGCACGATCACGGCCTCGATCAGCTGCTGCATCTCGGCCGGCGAGGTCTGTACCCGCATCAGGTAGTCCTGCTCCTCGTCCGCGCCCACGGCCTGCATGCGCAGGCGCACCGCGCGTTCGATCGCGGCCTTGCCGATCGAGCCGCTGTCCAGCCCCATCTTGCGCTTGAGCACCGTGCTGAATTCATCCACCCGCATCATGGCAGGGCTCCTGCCCGCGCCGCGTCGGCGGGAAACAGCAATGCGCGCACCGGCTCGGGCAACAGATCCGCCACCCTCACGGCCTGCACCATGCCGCGCGCATCGCTCAGTACGGGGCCCAGGTAGCGCGCGGCCGGCATGTCCAGCCCCACGGGCTGGAACGCGGCGGGATCATAGTGCACGGTTTCGGTCGCCTGCTCCAGGATCAGCCCCAACAAGCGCGCGTCGCCCTGGCCGTCGGGCCGGTAGCGCACCAGCGCCAGCCGGGTGCTGGTCACCATCACCGCATCACCGGCGCCCGCCAAGGCGCTCAGGTCAATGGCCGGCACCGCCGTGCCGCGGCAGTCGAACACGCCGGCCACCCAGGGCGGCGTGCCGGGGACCTGCTTGAATGCGCGCATGCCCAGCACTTCGACCACGTCGGCCGCGTCCAGCGCGTAGCGGTCCGCGCCGATGCGAAACAGCAGGTACAAACGGCGCCGGGCGGCGGCGTTGCCGGCCGCCGCGGGCGGGATCGGGGCAAGGTCGGGCATGGCCGCCTCAGACCTTGAAGCGCGATACGCCGCTGCGCAGGTCGTTGGCCACCAGCGTCAGCTCTTCGATCGCCAGGCTGGACTGGCGCAGCGATTCCACCGTCTGCTGGGCCGCGTCGCTCAGTTGCTGCAAGGCCTGGTTGATCTGCTCGGCGCCGGTCGCCTGCGCCTGCATGCCTTCGTTCACCATCTGCACGCGCGGCGCCAGCGTCTGCACCTGCTGGATGATCTGCGACAGCTGGTCGCCCACCTGCTGCATGTCGGCCATGCCGCGGCGCACTTCTTCCGAGAACTTGTCCATGCCCATCACGCCGGCCGACACCGACGACTGGATCTCGCGCACCATCTGCTCGATGTCGTAGGTCGCCACGGCCGTCTGGTCCGCCAGGCGACGGATCTCGGTCGCCACCACCACGAAGCCGCGGCCGTACTCGCCGGCCTTCTCGGCTTCGATGGCGGCGTTCAGCGACAGCAGGTTGGTCTGGTCAGCCACCTTCGTGATGGTGGTGACTACTTGCGTGATATTGCCGGCCTTCTCGTTGAGGATGGCGAGCTTGGCATTGACCGAACCGGCCGCGCCGACCACGTTGCGCATCGTGTCTTCCATGCGCGCCAGGCCGACCTGCCCGCTGCCGGCCAGCGAGGCCGTCTGCTCGGCGGCGCCGGACACTTCCGTCATGGTGCGCACCAGCTCGCGCGAGGTGGCCGAGATTTCGCGCGACGTCGCGCCGATCTCGGTGGTGGTGGCCGCCACTTCCGATGCGGTGGCCTGCTGCTGCTTGGACGTGGCCGCGATTTCGGTGACCGACGTGGCCACCTGCACGGCCGAGCGCTGGGTCTTGCTGACCAATCCGGTCAGTTCGTCCACCATGCCATTAAACCCGCCCTCGATGGCGTTGAATTCGTCCTTGCGGGCCAGCGTCAGCCGGCGCGTCAGGTCGCCGCTGCCGGTGGCTTCCAGCGTCTTGACGATGGCATTCATGGGGTTGACGATGGCGCGCATCAGCAGGATGCCGCAGATGACGGCGGCCACGATCGCCAGCCCCAGCGACACGAGCATGCCGACCTCGGCCGTGTCCACGGCCTTCTGGATGCTGATGGCCGACTCGTCGGCCTGCTGCTTGTTGGCCGCCACCATCTGGGCCAGCACATCGCGGCCGATGTAGAACGCCGGACGCAGGTCGGACTTGATCTTGGCCTGCGCCTTGGCCGGGTCCGCCTGCATGGCGGGATCGAGGATTTCGCCGCGGATGCGCATGTAGGCTTGCAAGGTCTTTTCGAATTCCTCGAACATCCGCCGGTCGTCGCCGCGCACCACCGTGCGGCGGTATTGCTCGATGTTCTCGTGCAGTTGCTGGTCATTCTTGGGCAGCGCGGCCAGGCCAGCCTGGCGCTCCTGCTCGGAGTCGCTGTTGAAAGCGTCCTGCACCACCACGAAGCCCGCGAACCACGACGAACGGATCGACGTGCTGTAGTAGATGCCCGGCACCGCGTCCGAATTGATCGACTCGGCCTCGGCCTCGACCTGCAGCAACCGCTGGTAATCGACCACCACCATCAGCGCCATGATGGCCAGGATGACCAGGAAGCTGGCGATGATGCGTTCACGTAGTGTCAGATTCTTCATACCGGGGACCTTTGTGCAGTATCGGCTGCCCGCGCTCGGATCGGCGCGGTCGACGCTGGCGGCGCACGTTGTCGGCGCGCCGGCCGCCCGTTCATGACGGGATGTGGGAATAATCAACAATTATTGCAAAGGCGCGGCCGCTCAGCCATGAAAAAACAGGGGAAACCCCATAAAGCCGCCCTGGTTCGTCGGAAAAAAGCAAAGCCCTCTTACAAGGGCTTGTCTTTTAGTGTGACAACGCGTACCCAATGCTCGCATGCCTGCGGCCACAGGCTTCAGCGCAACCAGTTTTCGACGGCAAGGCCGCGGATACGCTCGAATTCCCGGGTATTGCCGGTCACGAGCGTCAGACCCAGCGCGCAGGCATGCGCGCCGATCAACATCTCGTTGCCGCCGATGCTCTGCCCCGCCGCTTCCAGCTCGGCGCGGATGGCGCCGTATCTGGCATCGGCCGGCGCTTCCAGCGGCAAGACGGGGATGACCTCCAGCAAGCGCTCCACCTTGGCGCGCAACTTGGCGGAGCCCTTCTTGGCGCACCCGAAGCGCAACTCGGCCGCGACGATGACGCTGGTGCACACCTTGCGATGACCGACCCGGGCAATATGCCGCGCCGCCGGACCGGCGGGGTCGCGCAGGAGCGCGCTGATGATGCTGGTATCCAGCAGATAGCCGCTCACAGCGCATCCTCGGGCGGCGGTGGCGGATCGGCGATATCCGGAAACTGATCATCAGGTCCGAGCGGCGCTTCCTGCTGCCATTGCGCCAGCAATTCCACGACGTTTCTCGGCCCTGCCAGCGGTTCGATGATGAGCCTATCGCCCTCTCGGCGGATCAGCACGCGATCGCCCGGCAATTCAAATTCGGCCGGGATGCGAACGGCCTGGCTGCGGTTGTTGCGAAAGAGCTTGGCTTCGCGAGGCCGGAAGGCAGGTTTCGGGATCGTCATGGCAGCCCCGCCGCTCAAAATTGCATATGCAAAATTGTATATGCCTATGAATCAGTTCCACAAGCCCTGAGGCGGACGCTGCCCCACCCAGTCGCGCACCTGCTCATAGGCATGCGCCAGCCGCAGCACCGCCAGGTCACCACGCGGCGGGCCGATCAGCTGCATGCCCATGGGCAGCCCGGCCGCGCCAAAGCCCACCGGCACGCTGATCACCGGGCAACCGGCCAGCGTCCAGGGCGTGACGGTTTCCATCCAGCGGTGATAGGTATCCATGCTGCGGCCGGCGATTTCCTTGGGCCAGTCCAGCTGCGCATCGAACGGGAACACCTGGGCCGTGGGCACCGCCAGGAAATCGACGTCCTGGAACATGGCCAGCACCGTCTGGTACCAGGCGCTGCGCTCTTCGGTGGCCTGGAATACCTGGTGCGCCGTCATGCCGTCCAGGCCTTCGACTTCCCAGATCAGGGCGGGCTTGACCAGCTTGCGCGTTGCGGGGTCGCGCACCAGGCCATGGAACTGCCCGCCCACCATCAGGTGGCGGTGGGCCAGCCAGATGCGCCACAGCCGCGCCGGGTCGAACGGCACGCGGTAGGCGTCGACCTCGCAGCCCGCCGTTTCCAGGTCCGCCAGCGCCTGCTCGCACAGTTCAAGAATGCCCGGTTCCATAGGCAGGTAGCCGTTCCAGTCGCCCAGCCAGCCGATGCGCGTGCCGCGCAGGTCGGCGTCCAGCGGCTGCGCGAACACGGTCGGATCATCGCCCAGCGACAGCGGCACCCGCGCATCCGGCCCGGCAATCACCGACAGCATGCGCGCCACGTCGCGCGGCGTGCGGCCCATGGGGCCTTCGTACGACAACTGCTTGAGGAACACTTCGTTGGACGGCCCATAGGGCACGCGCCCGGCCGACGGCCGCATGCCGTAGACATTGCAGAACGCCGCCGGATTGCGCAGCGAACCGCCGAAATCGCTGCCATCGGCCACGGGCAACAGACGCGCGGCCAGGGCCGCCGCCGCCCCGCCGCTGCTGCCGCCGGCCGTCTTGGACCGGTCGTACGGATTGAGGGTGGTGCCATAGACCTGGTTATAGGTGTGCGAGCCCAGGCCGAACTCCGGCACATTGCTGCGACCGATGAAGATCGCCCCTGCCGCGCGCATGCGTTCGACCAGGATGGAATCGTGCGATGGGACGTGGTCTTTGTAGACCAGCGAGCCCATCGACGTGACCATGCCGCGCACGGCGGTCAGGTCCTTGGGCGCCTGCGGCAGGCCATGCAGCCAGCCCAGCCACTGCCCCGCCGCCAGTTGCGCGTCGCGCTCGTCGGCTTCGCGCAGCAGGTCGTCGGCATCACGCCGCGCCACGATGGCGTTCAACTGCGGGTTGACCGCGTCGAGGTGCTGCAGATAGGCCGCCATGACCTCGCGGCAAGAGACGCGGCGCTGACGGATGGCGTCCGACAGCGCATGGGCGGGCATGGCGACGATATCGTTCAGGCGGCCCAGGGGCGCGGGCGGGGGGGTGCGGGGTTCCATCGTTGTTTCCTCTTGGGTCTGCTCTTGGGGCTGCTCTGGGGGCTGCGTTCGAGCCGTCGGTCCGGCTTGCTGGCCGGCTGGCGATCGGGCTGGCGATCGGGCTGGCGATCGGGCCGCCATTGGCACGCCGACAATACTACGCCGTCAAACGGCGCGCACAGCCATCAAGAGAGACATTCCGGCGTCATCGCGCCGCACGGCCGCGCACGGAATCAGACGGACGGACGCGCAAACACCAACAGCGTGGACGTCGCCGACGCCAGCAAGCGACCCTGCGCATCGGTCAGCTTGGCTTCGGCATACGCCACCCGCTGGCCGAATGACAGCACGCGGCCTTCGGCGCGCAGCAAGCCGCTGTGGCGCGTGATGGCCTTGTGATAGGCCACCTTCAGTTCCAGCGTGGTGTAGGCCTGTTCAGCCGACAGGCGCGAATGCACCGCGCAGCCGCAGGCCGAATCCAGCAAGGTGGCGGCATAGCCGCCGTGCACCGTGCCGATGGGGTTGTAGGCATGCGGGCCGGGCGTGCCGGCGAACACCGCCAGGCCTTCCTCGGCCTCGATGAAATCGAAGTCCAGCGACACCAGGATGCCGGGTTTGCGGCCCGAGGCCAACAACGCGCGCAACTGCTCCAGGCCGCTCAGGCCGGCGCCGGTCTGATCGACCAGGCTGGGTTCGCGTTGCGGGGCGGTGGACACGCGGGCGGACTGGGAGGAATCGGACGTCATGCGCAGGGCTCCGGAATGGGAAGGGAAAGGCCGGTCAACCGGGGCGTCGCGCACGCCCACGGCAATCGTCGAACACGCTGATGATCCTGATATGACAGCCATCATATAGCAAACATTCGATGACGCCAGCCTGTCCGGCATTGCCCCCCATCCTGCCAACGCCCGACCGCTCCCCGCATCGAACCGGTCAGCGCGCCGCCCGGCCCGTGCCGATCAGATCGATCAGCCCGTCGGACAACGTGCCGCGCCAGCTCAGGTAGTCGTGCCCGCCCGCCACTTCCTGGTGGGTGACCCGATAGCCCTTGGCCTGCAGCACGTCGCGCAGATGGCGATTGGTTTCGACGATGCCGGGCTGGCCGCCGCGGCCCATCTCGAACCGTCCCGCCACCAGGTAGAAGCGCACCGGCAGCGTGCGCCGGGCGGCAAACTGGCGCGTCAGCCATTGGTCTTCCTGGCCCGGCTGGCCCCACCAGTACGAGCCCGACTGGCTCAGCACGTTGCCGAACACCTCGGGATGGCGCAGCGCCGCATACGACGATGCCAGGCCGCCGTAGCTGGACCCGCCGATGACGGTGCGGGCGGCCGGCGCGGCGATGCCCTGCCGGGCCGCCCACGGCATCAGTTCGCGCGCCAGGAAATCGGCGAAGTCCGGATTCGGCGGCAGTTCGGCCGCGCGCGAATCGGCCGTGGGGTTCGAGATCAGCACCGCCGCCGTCGGCGGAATCACGCCCGCGGCGATCATGTTGTCCAGAATCGTCGGGGTGGGCACCCGGCTCAGATAGGGCCCGGCATCGAACAGCACCAGCACATGATTATGGGCGGCGCCAGGGCGCCAACCGGCTGGCCGGTACAGGTGGATATCACGGGTGTTGCCCAGGATGGCGCTGGCCAGGGGACGGGTTTGGACCGTGCCCGGTGTGACGCCGGCGCGCGGCGCCACCCAGGGCTGGGCGGGCGCATCAGCCAGTTCCAGCACCGACGCGTACTGGAAGGCGTCGATGCCGCGCTCAGGATAGGCCTTGGGATTGAAGGGATCGGCCTGCGCGGTGGCCAGGATGGCGCGGCGCCGGGCCGTGTCGGACGCCGGCAGTTCGGGCACGTCGGGCGCCATCTTGTACGACAGCCGCGCCGACCGGGGCAGCACGAAGCTCTTGTACCAGACGTCTGACGCCCCCAGCCGCTGCAACGGCGCGTGGTCGGAAGACGGGCTGCCGAACAGCCGCACATTGCGCTCGGCGCCGCGCCACAGGAAGGTCACGCGGTCGTGCGTGGCATCCACCGGTTCCACCAGCGGCGCGCCGCGTTCGGCGATCTCGCGCCAGAAGGCTTCGGTGCTGCCGCCCTGCGCCAGCGTGCCCGCCAAGGCCGCCAACCGCGGGCTGTCGATAACGGGTGCGGGCGCGCGCTGCGCCGCCAGCGGCACGCGTTCGGCCACCGTCCAGCGGTAGGCGCCCTGCCCGGCCGCGCGCACGAGGTAGCGGCCGTCGGCCGGCGCCACCAGCATCAGCCCGCCGGCCGGACGTTCATCGTCGCTCAGCCGGCGCACGTGGCGGCCGTCGGCGTCCAGCAGGTCCAGCGTGACGCCGCGCGCGGCTTCCCAGTCACCCGCCAGGAATTCGCCCTTGGACAAGGTCAACGCCGTGTCCGCTGGCGTACCGGGCACGACCTGGCCCTGGGCGCTTTGCGCCCGGGCGTCGCCGGGGCCGCCCAACGCGAAGGCCAACGCCAATGCCAAGGGAGCGGCCCGCCACGGATTCATCTTGCTGCTATGCATCTTCGTTTTCCTTACCAGCGGTAGTTCAGGCTTGCGGACACGGTGCGGCCGGTGCCGTAGAAGCACGCGGTTTCACCGGCGCACGAGGCCACGTAGGTCTTGTCGAACAGGTTGTTGACGTTCAGTTGCAGACGCGCGCCGGCCAGCCGCGGCGACACCTGCGCCAGGTCGTAGCGCAGCACAGCGTCGTAGAGCGTCACGGCCGGCACCTTGAAGGTATTGAGCGGATCGCCGTAGCTGGTGCCCACATAGCGCACCCCCGCGCCCACGCCCAGGCCGGCCAGCGGCCCCTCGGCGGCGGTATACATGCCCCACAGCGCCGCCAGGTGGCCCGGTTGGCGCGCCGGCTGCCTGCCCTGCACGCCGGCCTGCGAACTCTGGCGCACCTTGGGGTCCACATAGGTGTAGGACGCCACCACTTCCAGCTGGCGCGTCAGGTTGCCGCGGGCTTCCAGCTCGACTCCGCGCGAGGCGATCTCGCCCGTCTGCACGTTGAACCCGATGGTGCTGTCGTAGGTGGCCACGTTGCGCTGGCGCAGGTCGAAATACGACGCGGTGAACATCGCATCGGTGCCGGGCGGCTGGTACTTCAGGCCGGCTTCCCATTGCTTGCCGGTGGTGGGCTTGAACGGGTCCGATCCGGGCGCGCCGCGCGTCAGTTCGGGTTCGAACGACGTCGAATAGCTGGCGTACGGCGCCAGGCCATTGTCGAAGTTGTAGATCGCGCCGACGCGGCCGGTGAAGGCGTCATCGTCCTGGCGGCTGTCGGCGCCCAGGCGGTTCTCGGTGCGCGCGCGCGACCAGTCCTTGCGGCCGCCCAGCACCACGTTCAGTTGGCCGATGCGCACCTGGTCCTGCAAGTAGGCGCCCAATTGCGAGGCGGTCTGCAACTGGTCGGTCATCAGCGCCAGCGGCCCCACGGGCTGGCCATAGACCGGGTTGCGCCAGTCCAGCGTCGGACCCTTGCCGCGCAGCAGCTGGTAGTCGGTACGCGTCTGGCGGTAGTCCACCCCGGCCAGCACGGTGTGGCGCGTGGCGCCCAGGTCGAAGTCGGCCTGCGCCTGGTTGTCCACCACGACCTGGCGGATCTTCTCGTGCTCGTCGCTGGCCGTACGCGTGAACGTGGCCTGGTCGGGCAGCAGCACACCGAACACCAGCTTGCGGTAGCGCTGGCTGATGGTCGAATAGCGCAGGTTCTGGCGCAGCGTGAAAGTGCCGTTCAGCCGGTGTTCCAGTTCATATCCCACCGAGCCCTGCTCGCGCCAGGACTTGTCGTAGTCGGGGTCGCTGCCGTTGAAGCTGCGCGGAATGTGGCCATAGCCCTTGCTGCCGCCATACACCAGCCCCATGGCCGGCAGGAAGTTGCGGTAGCCGGCTTCGGGCTCGTTCTGGTAGCTGGTCAGCAGCGTGAAGCGCGTGTCGCTGTTGGGCAGCCACGTGAACGCCGGCGCCAGCGCCACGCGTTCATCGCGCACGCCATCCACGTCGCTGTGCTGGGTGCGCGCCAGTCCGCTCAGCCGATACAGCAGCTTGCCGTCGTCGTCGATCTTGCCGCCGGCATCGAACGCGGCCGAGGCGCGTTCGTGGTTGCCGACATCGAACTGCACCTCGCGCAGAGGCTCGGCCTGCGGCCGCTTGCTGACCAGGTTGAGGATGCCGCCCGGGCTGGCCTGGCCATACAGCACCGATGACGGACCCCGCACCACTTCCACCCGTTCCAGCAGCCAGGGATCGATCTGCCCCTTGGACGCCGAGCCATAGGCCAACCCGTCCAGGAACTTGGGCGCGTAGCCGAAGCCGCGCATGAAGACTTCATCGGTCTGGTTCGACGACCCGCGGTACTCGGTGAACACCCCGCTGGAATAGCGCAGCGCCTGCGACACCGATTGCACATCCTGCGCCTGCATCTGGTCGCGCGTGATCACCGACACCGCCTGCGGCGTTTCCATGATGGACGTGTCCGTCTTGGTGCCGCCCGAACTGCGCCGCGCCAGCATGCCGTCCACCGGACCGGTGGCGCTTTCGCTGCGCCCGTCCACCGTCACGGGCGCCAACGTGCTGATGCCTTGCGGCACGACCCGCAACGACCAGGCGCCCGACGCGCCGCGTTGCGCCTGCATGCCGTGGCGCGCCAGCAGCGCGGCAAAACCGTCTTCGACCGTGTAGGCGCCGCGCAGGCCGTCGCTGTGCAGCGCATCGGTCAGGCGACTGTCGCCAGCCAGCAGCACGCCGGCCTGCAAGGCATAGCGGTTGAGCACGTCGGTCAAGCGGCCCGGGCCGACATCGACGTGATGAACGGTGGCGGCCGGGGCCGACGGACCGGCCGCCGCGCACGGCGGGGCCAGCGTGGTGGCCAACGCCACGGTGGCGGCCGCGGCCGACAGTTGCCGGGACAGCCAGGCCCGCCGCAAGGCCGGACGCGGCGCGGGCGCGTGGGGGATCGACATGAAAGCTCCTGAATTCGGGTTGTGCAAGCACAGGCCTGCAATGTCTATACCGAACCAGGAACCGAAAAGGGAACTGCACGGACGACCACCCACCAGGGCAAGGTACGGCTGGCCTTGACCGGCAGCACGGCTTCCAGCATGGCCAGCGCATTGTCGGTGTCCGCCAAGGGGAAATTGCCCATCACGCGCAGGCCCGCCACCGCGGGATCGCAGCCCAGGTAGCCGCGCCGGTAGCGCCCCAGTTCTGCCAGGAAATCGGCCAGCGGCAGGCTGTCGGCCAGCAACACCCCGCGCGCCCACGCGTGCCGGGCCGGGTCGGCGGTCGCTGCGGGGGCGATGCCCGACCGCGTGAACACCGCCCGTTCGCCTGCCGCCACGCGGCGCCGTTCGCCGGTATCGGCGCAGCTCAGCTCCACGGCGCCGTCGAACACGTCCAGCGTGCTGTCGGTGGGGCCGCAGCGTACCGAAAAACGCGTGCCCAGCGCCCGCAGCAGGCCCTGGTCGGTACACACCAGGAAGGGTCGCTGGCGCGGATCGGCCGCGGTGTCCACCAGGATCTCGCCGGCATACAGGCGCAACAGCCGGCGATGGTCGTCGTAGCGCGGTTCGACCGCGGTGTCGGTGTCGAGCCAGAGATGCGTGCCGTCGGCCAGGATTTCTTCGCGCACCTCGCCCACCCCCGTGCGCAGGCCAGCATGCCACGACCGCCAGGGCGTCCCGCGTACCGTGAACAGTCCCGCCACACCGGCCGCCCCCCAAGCCAGGCACAGCCGCAACACGCGACGGCGCCGTTGGCCCGAGGCCCGCAACACCCCTGCTCCCAGCGCGGCGCCGGCCTGACCGGCCAGCACGTCGAAACGGCCGCTGACCTGTTCCACATACGACCAGGCCTGGCGGTGGGCCTCGCGCGCCTGCACCCAGCGCGTCCAGCGCTGCCGGTCAGCGGCCGTGCAGCCGTGGTCGCGCAACACCGCATACCATTCGGCGGCCTGCTGCAGGGTGTCGAAATCCGGGGCGGGCCCGGCCGCGGCGACCGGATTTTCCGTCAAGGCCTGCCGCATTCAATGCCCCGGCGGGACCGTCGCCGCGCCGACCGCGCCGATCGTGCCGGCAGCACCGGCTGCACCGGCTGCACCAGGCGCACCTGGCGCGCCGCTGGCGCTTGCTGCAAGGGCGATGCAATGCAGCATGGCCTGCGCCATGTATTTCTTCACCATGCGTTCCGACACGCCCAATCTCGCGCCGATGTCCGCATAGCCCACGCCTTCCAGTTGTGCCAGCACGAAGGCCTGACTGACCTTGGGCGGCAGCCGGTCCAGCATGGCGTCGATCTCGAACAGGGTTTCCAGGATGATGGCGCGTGATTCCTCGGACGGCGCCACGGCCTCGGGGCGAGCCGCCAGGGCTTCCAGGTAGGCCTGTTCCAGCCGCTGGCGGCGCCAATGGTCCACCAGCAGACCGCGTGCGATCGTGGTCAGGTAGGCGCGCTGCCCGCCTTCGCCGCCCTCGATGCCGCGTGGCCGCGCCAGCACCCGCACGAAGGTATCGTGGGCCAGGTCCGCCGCGTCACAGGCGTTGTTCAGGCGAAACGTCAACCAGCGCTGCAACCACCCATGGTGGTCGCTGTACAAGGCGGCGGCGTCAGTGGGCGGGCACGGCATGGCATCGACATCGATTTAATAGGAATAAGTATCATTATTACCTGAAAGATGCCGCGATTGGATGCCTGTCTCATCCGTGCAACGCGTTTATCGGACGGTATCGCCAGACGGCGGCATCTGGCGCCTTCGGTGGCGACACCCCTCGGGACCTATTCAAAAAGATGCTGCGCCAGGTGATCCACGAACACCCGCAGCTTGGGCGACGGATGCCGGCTGGCGGGCCATAGCGCCCACATCGTGCCGTTGCCGCGCGTGCGTTCATCCAGCACGATCTGCAGCCGACCGTCCGCCAGCTCCTTGCGAATGGTGAAGTCAGGCAGGCAGACGATGCCCAGCCCGCTCAGCGCCAGGAATATCCGCATCTCGACGCTGTTGCACACCAGGGTCAGCGGCAGTTCGGGCGGCTGCGCCGTGGGGCCCACCTTCAGCGGCCATTTTTCCAGCTTGCCGGTGCTGGGGTAGCGGTAATGCAGGCAGCTGTGGCGCAGCAGATCGGCCGCGCGCTTCGGCGTGCCCTGTGTTGCCAGATAGTCCGGCGAGGCGGCCAATACGCGCCGGAACGGGCCCAGGCGGCGGCGTTTCAGTCCCGAATCGTCCATCTCGCCAGTGCGCACCACGGCGTCGTAGCCTTCGCCAATCACATCGACCATGCGGTCGGTGAAGTCCAGGTCCAGCTCGACCTGCGGGTAGCGCTTGAGGAAACTGGCCAGCGCCGACTCGAACAAGCCGCTGTAGCGCGGCAGGCTCACCCGCAGCCGGCCGCTGGGCGTGCCGCTGGCTTCGGACAATTCCAGTTCCGCCGCTTCGACCTCGCACAGGATGCGGCGGCAGCGCTCCAGGAACTTCTCGCCTTCCGGCGTCAGGGCAATGTGACGGGTGCTGCGATGAAACAGCCGCACCTTCAACCGCGCCTCCATCCGCGCCACGCTCTTGCCCACCGCCGACGCCGACACCCCCAGCACCCGGCCCGCCTCGGCAAAGCTGCGCGTGTCGGCCACCAGCACGAACACGCCGATACCGCTCAGGCTATCCATTGCGTCGCCTCGTCATTGCTGCCTCGTCATTGATTGCGTTGCCTCGTCATTCATTGCGCTGCCTCGTCATTGATTGCGTTGCCTCGTCATTCATTGCGTTGCCTCGTCATGCATTGCGTCGCCTGGTCATGCATTTTCCTCGCCTCGCGATCCCGTTGCCTTGCTGTCCATTGTTCCGTCTTCCGCCATCTCAATACGGACTCTCATGTCCGGAATATTCGGAATCCTAGCCTATTTTTCTTTTATGGCTGGCTGCCTATTCTGCGGGCACTGCGTGGGCTGAGTGGCGTGCCCCCCCCCACATCACGCCCACATTCCTGTTTCGCTTGCGGCGCTGCGCCGCCGGATCCGACCATGACATCGCCTGAGCTTTCCCCCGCCCCCAACCGCTGGCTGCAATTGCTGGCCGCCTGCCTGACCGCCGTACTGATTCCGCTGTGCTTCACCGGCCCCGCCGTGGTGCTGCCCTCGATCAGCCAGGCGCTGGGCGGCACGCCGGTGCAATTGAACTGGATCCTGAACGGCTACATCCTGGCCTACGGCAGCGTCATCATGGTGTCCGGCAGCCTGACCGACCTGTACGGCCCGCGCCGCGTCTGGCTGGGCGGGCTGGCGTGGTTCTGCGCCTTTACGTTTCCCGTCGCCTGGGTGCCGTCGGCCGGCTGGATCGACGTTCTGCGGCTGATGCAGGGCGTGGGCGGCGCGGCGGCCTTTGCCGCGGCCATGTCGTCGCTGGCGCCGCTGTTCCATGGCGCGGCCCGCGCGCGCGCCTTCAGCCTGCTGGGCACGACGTTCGGCATCGGCCTGTCGTTCGGCCCGCTGATCTCGGGCTGGCTGGTGCAGACGGCCGGCTGGCGCTGGGTCTTTCACGGTACCGGCCTGGTGGGGCTGATCGGCCTGGCGCTGGTGGCCGCCAGCGTGCGGGCCACGCCGGGCGTGACGCACGGACGCTTCGACTGGCGCGGCGCGCTCAGCTTCACGGGCGCGTTGGGGCTGTTCACCTACGGCATGCTGTTGGCCCCCGAAAACGGCTGGGCCGACCCCGCGGTCGCCGGGTCGCTGATCGCCTCCGTGCTGCTGGCCACCGCCTTCATCATCGCCGAGCTGCGCACGCCGCATCCGATGCTGGACCTGTCGCTGTTTCGCAGCGCGCGCTTCGTCGGCGTGCAGGTCCTGGCGGCCTCGCCCGCCTTTCTCTTCATCGTGCTGATCGCCATCCTGCCCGGCCGCTTCATCGGCATCGACGGCTATCGCGCATTGGAAGCCGGACAACTGATGATCGGACTGGCCGCCCCCTTGCTGGTCGTGCCTTTCCTGGCGGCGCTGCTGACCCGCTGGGCCAGCCCGGGCGCGCTGTCCAGCGCAGGCCTGGTCGCGGTGGCGGCCGGCCTGGCCTGGCTGGCCCGTGACCTGTCCGGCGGCGCCGATGCACTGTGGCTGCCCATGGGCCTGATCGGAATCGGCATCGGCCTGCCCTGGGGGCTGATGGACGCCATGGCGGTCAGCGTGGTAGAACGCGACCGGGTCGGCATGGCCACCGGCATCTTCAACACCGTGCGCGTGTCCGCCGACGGCGTGGCCATTGCCGTGGTCAGCGCCTTGCTCGCCACGCTGATCCACGCGCAGGCGGCCAGCGCGCTGCCCGGCGCCGGCGCCCCGGCCCTGCTGCAAGCCGCCAACCGCACCGCCCTGGGCCAGTTGGCCGAAGCGACCGAGGTGCTGCCCGGCGCAGGCCCCTTGCTGCACCAGGCCTATGACACGGCCTTCGGCCAAGTGCTGTATGTCCTGGCGGGCATCGCGCTGCTGCTGGCCGTGCTGGTGTACGCGTTGCTGGCGCGCCCGCGGGCGACGCCGGCAGCGACCGTGCGCACGCAAACATCCTGATGCCGTCGGATCGCGCCGGTTTGCGCCAGATCAACTCGCCCGCCTCCCTCGCGCCCTACTATCCAGGCCATCTTTTCAGCCGTCGCCCGGGGAGACGCCCTTGTCCGAATCCGACCTCTGCACCGAAGCCGAAATCCGCGACCTGGTGCATACCTTCTATGCCAAGGCGCGCGCCGACGACGCGTTGGGCCCGGTATTCGAGGCCCAGGTGCACGACTGGGACGAGCATCTGGCCACACTGTCGGACTTCTGGTCGGCCGTGCTGCGAGGCACCCGGCGCTTCACCGGCATGCCGATGCCCAAGCACGTGGCCATGCCGCACTTGAGCGCCGAATTGTTCGAACGCTGGCTGGCGCTATGGGGCGAAACCCTTGCCGCGCTGCCCAATCGCGCCCTGGCCGAGGCCGCGGGCGAAATGGCAAACCGTATGGCGCGCAGCCTGTGGTACGGCTATCAGCTCAGCCGCGACCCGAACCAGCCGTTGACGGACCTGCGCCCGGCGTAAGGGCCTGCCGTAGACCCGGCCCGCCCGCGCCCGCTGCCCTGGCCCTAGTCCACCCGCCACCAGCCAGGCAGTAGCTTGCGCACCTTGGCCCGCCGATACCGGTCGTCGATCAGATGCACCGTGCCCACGTCCTGCTCGGTGCGGATCACCCGGCCGGCCGCCTGCACCACCTTTTGCATGCCGGGGTACAGATAGGTGTAGTCGTAGCCCTGCGCCTCGCCATAGCGCAAGTCCATGGCGCGCTTGATGTTTTCGTTCACCGCATTCACCTGCGGCAGCCCCAGCGTGGCAATGAAGGCGCCGATCAGCCGCTTGCCCGGCAAGTCCACCCCTTCGGAAAACGCGCCGCCCAGCACCGCAAACCCCACGCCCTGCCCGCTCTCGGTAAAGCGCGCCAGGAACGCCGCGCGATCGGTTTCGCCCATGCCGGGCGTCTGCAGCCAGATCGGCACCTGCGGATGACGCTGGCGCATCAGGTCGGAAACCTGCCGCAGATAATCGAAACTGCTCAGGAACCCCAGGTAGTTGCCCGGCCGGCGTGCGTATTCGGCCGCGATCAGGTCCACGATGGGCGCCAGCGAACGTTCGCGGTCGCGATAGCGGGTGGACACGTTGCCCACCACCTTCACCACCAGTTGCTCGGCCTGGAACGGCGCGGCCACGTCGATCCAGGCAGCATCCGCCGGCAGCCCCAAGGTATCGCGATAGAACTGCTGCGGGCTCAGCGTGCCCGAAAACAATACCGTGGCATGCGCCGCCGCGTGGCGCGCCGCCAGGTAGGGCGCGGGAATCACGTTGCGCACGCACAGGGTCGACGGCGGCGTCTTGGCGCCCTGCCCCCGCCCATCGGCCCGCGTCACGTCGAACAAGGCGTGCGAGCCGAACTGCTCGGCCAGGCGCATGAAATGCAGCGCTTCGAAATAGAACGCCAGCACGGGATCATCCTGCGCCAACGGCGACTCGCCCAGGTAATCGGTAATGGCCGCCACCGCTTTCTGCACGGCCGCCAACACCCCGGCCGGTGCGGCGTCGTAGGCCTGGTAGGCCTCGACCTGTTTCTTGTTCAGCGCGGTCCACGAACGCTGCAGGCCGTCCAGGGCCTTTTTCAGCGGCTTGGGCGCGGCCTGGCGCGCAGCGGCCAGGGTCAGTTGGTCCAGCTCGCTGGTGTACATGCGGCGGGCGCGTTCGACCAGGTTGTGCGCCTCGTCCACCAGCACCGCCACCTTCCATTGATTGGCCTGCGTCAGGCCATGCAGCATGGCGGTGGCATCGTAGTAGTAGTTGTAGTCGCCCACCACCACGTCGCTCCAGCGGATGAGTTCCTGCGACAGGTAGTAGGGGCAGAGGTGATGCGCGCGGGCCACGGCGCGGACCGTGGGCGCATCCAGGCGGCCGTGGGGCCGACGCCCGCTTTGCCCCGCAACCACGCCGTTGTGCGGGCGTGAGCTTGAATCGAGACCTGGGGGTGAGCGCGGGCCGTCGTCTTCGCGTGGGTCACCCTCTTGAATCAATGCCAACGCCGCCTCGCGCGCCGCGGGCAGGCGATCGTAGAACCCCTGCGCCAGGGGGCAGGAATCGCCATGGCAGGCCTTGTCGGGATGCTCGCAGGCCTTGTCGCGCGCCACCAGGTCCAGCACCCGCAGCCCGGGCGCCGCGGGCTGCGCATTCAGGGTATCCAGGGCCTCAAGCGCCAAGCCGCGCCCCGACCCCTTGGCCGCCAGGAAAAACACCTTGTCCAGCCCCGTGCCCGGGCTGGCCTTGAGCAGCGGAAACAGCGTGCCCAGCGTCTTGCCGATGCCGGTGGGCGCCTGCGCCATCAGGCAGCGGCCATCGCGCGCCGTGCGGTACACGGATACGGCCAGCTCGCGCTGGCCGCTACGGAATTCGCCATGCGGAAACGCCAGCTTTTCCAACGCCGCGTCGCGCGCCTGGCGATGCGCCAGTTCGGTGCGCGCCCAGGCCAGGAAGCGGCTGCATTGTTCCTGGAAAAACGCTGCCAGCCAGGCCGCATCGCGGCTTTCGGCCAGCACGGTTTCTTCTTCGGTGGCTACGTTGAAATACACCAGCGCCACCCGCACCTGGGCCAGGCCGCGCGCCTGGCACAGCAGGTGCGCATAGACCCGTGCCTGCGCCCAATGCGCGGCGCGGTGGTTGTCGCGCACGCTGTCGAACCTGCCGCGGTAGGTCTTGATTTCTTCCAGGCGGTTGGCCACGGGGTCGTAGCCATCGGCGCGACCCCGCACCAGCAGCGTGTCGTACTGGCCGGACAGGGCCACTTCGGTTTCATAGGCCGGCCCGCGCCTGCCGGTGACCACCGCGTGGCCGGCCATGCCCTCCAGCCCACTGGGCGCCGGCGTGAAACGCAGGTCAAGGTCGCCCTCGCGGGCGGTGAATTCGCACAGCGCGCGCACCGCGACCGCATAACTCATGCCGCGGCCTCGCGCCAGCTGACATGGCACACGCGCACCGGCATGCCATGCGCCGCGCAATAAGCCAGCCAGCGGATCTGGTTGTCTTGCAGCTTGTCGCCCGGCCCCTTGATTTCGATGAGTTCATAGCCCGGCGCGTCGGGCTGGAACCGGATCAGGTCGGGCAAGCCCGAGCGGTTGGCCTTCACGTCACGCAGCAAGCGCTCGAAGAACAGCTTCAGGTGGGCGGCGGGCAGCGAGGCCAGCGCCTGATCCAGCAGCGCGTCGGACAAGGCGCCCCAGAACACGAACGGCGACTGCACACCCTGCTTTTCCGCGTAGCGCTGGCGGATGGTGGCGCGGTACTGCCCGGTGTCGAGCTGCGCCAGGCATTCGTCGAACAGCGCCTGGCGCCGGGCGTGGAAGTCGGGGGAATCCAGGTCGGCCGGACCGCGCTGGAACGGATGAAAGAACGCCCCCGGCAACGGCGCGAACACCGCCGGCCAGCACAGCAGGCCGAACAACGAATTGATCAGCGTGTTTTCCACGTAGTGCACCGGTGCGTCATCGCGGTGCAGGTGGTCGCGCGCGGCGAATTCCACGGGCGCGGGCGGCTGCGGGCGGTCAAGTTCGAGGTCGATGCGCGTGACCGGCGCGGCCGCCGCGCCACGCGGCGCGCCGTGGCCCAGCTTGCGACGCAGGCGCGGCAGCATGCGTGCCAGGCGCTGGGTTTCTTCTTCGCTTTCGGGCTGGGCCTGGGCCTGCAAGGCCAACGCCAGCGCATCGTCGAAACGTTCCATGCGTTCATGCACGCGGATGCGGCGGTGCCGCGCACCGGGATAGGCGCACTGGGCATAGACGCGCTGGGCCGCGGGCCAATCCTGCGCCCGCTCGCACGCCTGGCCGATGCGCAGCAGCACCTTGGCGCGACGCTTTTCCAGCCAGGCATTGCCGCTGGCGCAATCGGCCACCGCCTGCAACAGGGCGTCCAGGTCCAGCAGGTCGTACGGCACGTCATCCAGCGCCCGGCGACAGGCGTGCAGCGCCAGGTAGCGGTCGACGTCGTCGCGCGACTGAAAGGCCCGCGACGCCGCATCGAGCGGCACCGCTTCGTACTGGAACACGCCCAGGTCGGCCAGCACGAATTCGGACCAATCCTGGTGCAGATTGCCGAAGAACATCAGGCGCAGGCGTTCGCACAGATCGGCCACTTCAACGCGCCAGGCGAGGTCGGCCTGATCGGCCCAATCCGCATAGGGTTGGGCCGCGGGGTGGGTTGCCCGCAAGGCCTCTAGCCAGTCGCCCTTGCGCGCCCCCTTGGCCGCCGCCCCGGCGAACATCCGGTCGAGTTCGGGCCGCGTATGCAACCCGAACAGTTCGTCCAGCGTCATGGGCGCATCGGCATCCAGCCAGCCCAGCGCCAGCAGCGGCGCCGCGGCATCCACGGTATCGGCGATTTCTTCGTAGACCAGCCGGCTGGCCCGAAACCACGGCCCGCGCCGCATCAGCATGCGCACCAGCAACGCCTGCGAGGCCTGCGGCAACGCCGCGAAATCCGCCATGAAGCGGCGTTCGCGGTCGTCCAGCAGGTCGGCATAGCGTTCGCCGACCCACGCCAGGGCGCGCTGGAAATTGTGCAGGTAGTAGTAGCGGTGCGGGGCAAGCATCGGCGGCGCCGGAAGACTGGTTATTTATCCAGTAATCATAGCAGGCCGGCCCCCCCCCGTGCACCGCGGCCCCTGGCCGGTGACGCGGATTCATCCATGCCGCACGATCTCGAACCCCTCGTCCTCCTGTGGCGCCACGAAATACGCGGTGATGGCGTCGTACTGCGCCTCGCTGGTCGTGAACGGATGCGTGCCCGAGGCGTTGCGCGCACGCAGCCGCGCCTTGCAGACCGCGTCAGGCAGATCCAGGAAATGCAGTTGATGCGGGCAACCAGCGGCCGTGGCGACCTCGCGCAGCCACTCGCGGCTGCGGCGGGTGTTGGCCGGAAAGTCCAGCACCACCGACAGCCCTGCCCGTACCAGCGCAACCACGTGGCTGCCCATGGCATTGCGCAGCCGGCCGGCGCAACGGCCATAGTCGGCGACGTCCAGGATTTCACCCGGGTACAGCGCGGCCAGCCAGGCGTCTTCGGTGATCAGCAGCGTGTGCGGCCGCGACGCCAGTTGCGCGGCCAGGGTGGACTTGCCGGCGCCGATCTTGCCGCACAGGAAGTGCAGCGTCGGCGTGGACGTGGCAGGGGAAAGCGTGGATTGCATGGCATGCCTTCAGGAAAGAAGCCAAGCGGCGGGCCAACAAAAAACCCGCCAGTGGCGGGTTGATGTAGCGATGATCCGACGCGCGCTAACCCACCATTGGCCCAATGGGGGGAATAATCAAGGCGAACGAAGATTGCGGGCGGTTCATGCGAAGATGATGCGCGCGCCCAGCAACCCTGTCAACAAGGATCCCATGCCCGCTCCCACCGTGACCCTGCGCCTGGCCACCGCCCGCGACGCCGACGCCATCGCGCAGATGCACGCGGCCAGTTGGGCCGTCACCTACCGCGGCCTGCTGCCCGACGGCTTTCTCGACACGAATCTGGCCAGCGAACGGATGGTGCACTGGCAAGACCGGATGCAGGACGCCAACGCCGCCGCCCAGGCCGTGTTCATCGCCGAACAGGACGGCCAGCCTATCGGTTTTGTGTGCGTGAAGCAGGAACAGGGCAACCCGGACGGCGTGCTGCTGGACAACCTGCACGTGCTGCCCGCCTACCAGGGCACGGGCGCCGGCAAGCGCATGGTGGCCCAGGCCGAAGCCTGGGCCCGCGCCCGCGGCGCCTCTCACCTGTACCTGTACGCGCTGGAAGGCAACACCCGCGCCATCGATTTCTATGAACGCCAGGGCTGGCTATATGCCGGCACGGAAACCGACCAGATCGGCGGCATCACGGCGCAGGCACGGCGCTACGAACGGCCGCTATAGGGCCCCGGCAGGGTCGCGGCAAGGCTGTTGTCGCTGCCCACAGGCCACGTTCGGGCAAGCCGCCAAAGATGACTTCCAAAGAAACGGCGCCGCGCCGCCCGCAGGCAACGCGACGCCGTTGGCCGCATGCAAAACGCGTGAAGCTAGCGCTTGGGCTGCGGCGCCGCGCCTACGTCCTTGCGCACCTTGGCCACGTCGGACGCGCTGACCTTGGCGCCCTGGTTGCCCCAGCTGGACCGCACGAAGGTCACCACGTCGGCGACTTCCTTGTCGGTCATGCGCCAGTCAAAGCCCGGCATGGCGTAGGCCGTGGGGGCCGCCGTCGTGCCCGGCATCTGCGCGCCCTTGAGCACGATGTGGATCAGCGAGGTCGGGTCCGCCGAATTCACGGTCGAGCTCAGCGCCAGTTGCGGGAACGTTTCCGTGTAGCCCTTGCCGGTGCTGCGGTGGCAGGCCGCGCAGTTGTTCAGGAACGCCATGGCGCCGTCGCCTTTGTCCGTGCCGGTGCGCAGCGCCTGCGCCACCGTCTCGTTGTAGGCCAGCGGCTTGGTTGCGTCCTTGTTGACCGGCGGCAAGCTCTTCAGGTACACCGCGATGGCGTTCAGGTCGGCATCGGTGAGGTGCTGCGTGCTGTCCTGCACCACCTGCGCCATGCCGCCGAACGCCGCCGAGTGGCCGTTGCGGCCGGATTTCAGGAAGGTCGCGATGTCTTCCTTGCTCCAGCTGCCCAGGCCATCGGTCATGTCACCGCGCAGGTTCTTGGCCAGCCAGCCTTCGACCACGCCGCCCGACAGGAAGGCCGAACCGTCCGCGTCGCTCAACGCCTTTTCCTGCAAGGCCACGCCGCGCGGCGTGTGGCAGGTGCTGCAATGGCCCAGGCCTTCGACCAGGTACTGGCCGCGCAGCAGCGCCTGCTTGTCCGCATCGGCCAGCGCGGCGGCATTGGCGGCGGGGGCCGTCACGACGTCCGGGGCGAACATCCAGCGCCACACGCCCAGCGGCCAGCGCATCGACAGCGGCCAGGTGATGTCGGTGTCCTTGTTGGCCTGCTTGACCGGCGCAACGCCGTGCATGAAGTAGGCGTACAAGGCCTTGACGTCATCCGGCGTCACCTTGGCGTAGGCGGTATACGGCATGGCCGGATACAGCGAATGCCCGTCCTTGGCCACGCCGTGGCGCACGGCCCGGTCGAAGTCCTCGTAGGTGTAGTTGCCGATGCCCGTGTCCTTGTCGGGCGTGATATTGGTGGAATAGATCGTGCCGATGGGCGACTCGATCGGCAGGCCGCCGGCAAACGGCTTGCCGTTGGTGGCCGTATGGCAGGCGATGCAGTCGCCGACGCGCGACAGGTATTCCCCCTGCTTGATCATCTGCGCATCCGCGGCGGCCGGGGTGCCGTCGGCCGCCCAGGCGGCGCCGCACACCAGCATCGAGAGCGCCGCAGCAATGGTTTTCTTCATCATTGTGCGCTCCTCAGGCCTGGACCAGCGGGCCGGGGTTTTTCAGATACTGGTCGCGAATCGCTTGCGCGGCCCAGTACGCCAAGGCGCCGACCAGCCCTGTCGGGTTGTAGCCCATGTTCTGCGGGAAGGCGCAGGCGCCCATCACGAACACGTTGGACACGTCCCAGCTTTGCAGGTACTTGTTGACCACGCTTTCCTTGGGGTTGGACCCCATGATGGCGCCGCCGGTGTTGTGCGTGCTCTGGTAGACCCGGGTGTCGTAGCGCGCGCCCTTCTTGCGCACGGCCACGAAGTGCTTTTCGGGCTTCATGGCCTTGGCCACTTCGTCCATGCGGCCACCCATGTAGCCCAGCATGTCGAATTCGTTGTCGTGCCAATCGAACGTCATGCGCAGCAAGGGCTGGCCGAAGCTGTCCTTGTAGGTCGGGTCCAGCGACAGGTAGGCGTCGCGGTACGACATGACCGAACCGGAAATGCCGATGGTCATGTAGCGCTGGTAGGCGTCCTGCACGCCGGCCTTCCAGGCCGTGCCCCAGCTGGGCGTACCCGGCATGGTGGGCGTGGTCTTGATGGGACGGCCGCCGTAGCGCACGTGGCGGATGCTGGCCCCGCCCACGAAACCCAGCGGGCCGTGGTCGAACTGGTCGCCGTTCAGGTCGTCCATGCCCACGCCGCCCGCGCCCGTGCCCACGAAGGGGTTGAGCTGGGTGCCCTTGGGCAGCAGCACGTTGACCGCGCCGTTCATCTGGTAGGCGTAGTTCTTGCCCACCACGCCTTCATTGGTCTTGGGATCGTAGGGCTTGCCGATGCCCGACAGCAGCAACAGGCGCACGTTGTGCATCTGGTAGGCCGACAGGATCACCAGATCCGCGGGCTGCTCGATCTCGCGGCCCTCGGCGTCGATGTAGGTCACGCCGACGGCCTTCTTGCCGGTCGAATCCAGGTTGACCTTGATGACGTGCGACTGGGTGCGCAGTTCGAAGTTGGGCTTTTTCAGCAGCACCGGCAGGATCGTGGTCTGCGGCGAGGCCTTCGAATACATGTAGCAGCCGTAGTTTTCGCAGAAGCCACAGAAATTGCAGGGGCCCAGGCGCACGCCGTACGGATTGGTGTACGGGCCGGACGCGTTGGCGGCCGGCGCAGGGTACGGGTTGAAGCCCACTTCGCGCGCGGCCTTCTCGAACAGCTGGGCGCCGTAGGTATTGGCCAGCGGCGGCAGCGGGAATTCCTTGCTGCGCTTGCCTTCCAGCGGGTTGCCGCCTTCGACGATCTTGCCGTTCAGGTTGCCGGCCTTGCCCGACGTGCCGCAGACGTACTCGAACTTGCTGAAGTACGGTTCCAGTTCGTCGTAGGTGACGCCGAAGTCCTGGATGGTCATGCCTTCGGGAATGAACTTCTTGCCGTAGCGCGTTTCGTAGCGCGTGCGCAGTTCAAGCTCTTCGGGCAGCGCGCGGTAGTGCATGCCGTTCCAGTGGAAACCCGCGCCGCCCACGCCCGTGCCCAACAGGAACGAGCCGTTCTGGCGGTACGGCACCGCCACGTCATCCACGCCGTGGCGGATCGTGACGGTTTCCTTGGACAGGTCCTGGAACAGCTTGCCGCGCACGGAGTACGCCAGCTCGTCCAGCACCTTGGGGTATTCCGCGTCCTTGGGCGTGTCCTGCATGACGCCGCGTTCCAGCGCCAGCACGTGTAGGCCGGCCTCGGTCAGTTCCTGACCCAGGATCGCACCGGTCCAGCCGAATCCGACCAGCACGGCATCGACTTTGTCTTTCTTGATCGCCATGGCTTACCCCTTTTCCCCGGAAATCGAAACAGGCCCATAGGGATACTTGACGTTGGGCTGGTCGACCCAGTCCATGAAATCGCCACGTGCGCCAGGGAAACCCACCATCTTCCAACCCACCATGTTCTTGTTGCCGCCGTACATCGGGTCGGCAAAGAAGCCTTCCTTGGTGTTGGACAGGAGGAAGCTGAAGAACGTCTTGGCAGGCACGCTTTCCAGTTCGATCTTGCCGCCTTGCAGGTCTTTCAGGATCTGCTCCTGCAGGGGCTTGTCGAGTTCGGCGTAGACCTTGCCGTGGGTCTTCTTGCACCAGGCATCACAGGCCTCGATACCGTGGCGATAGACCTCGCGCGGATTCTGGTTCAGCTGGTAGCCCAGTTCGGGCGCCACGTCGGGATGGAACGGGCCCTGCATGTACCAGAGCTTGCCGTGGCCGAAAGGCGTTTCCATCTGGCGGTCGATGAATTCCGGCACGCCGGCTTCGATCGCGCCCGGACCGTACTGGTCAGCGGGGATCAGGTGATCCACCGCGGCGACGATGAAGTTCCATTCGGGCTTGGTGAAGTAGGTGGGCTCGTAGGCCTTGGCCGCGCTTGCCGCGCCGCCTTCCGAGGCGTTGGTACAGGCCGTGGTCAACGTGCCAACCGCCAGCGTCGACGCCGGCACGATGGCCAACGCCTGCAGAAACCGCCTGCGCGGTTTTGCGTCTTGTGTCATAGACATCTCCGTGAGAATTCCAAGTTGTCCTAGCGCGCTACCGAACATGAACCCTGGAAACACGAACTGCCGGGCTAGAAACAACACGCTTTTCGTTACATAAAAACAGCTTGCCCTTTGAAAAGGGACGTAAGGGAAAGCGGCCCTCATTATGCGCTTTTTGACCGATCTGATCCGGTCGATAGACCGGATCAGATCGCTTTTCTTGACTTGGGATTCAGTTTTGCATTAAGGACACTGTAAGAAGACGACCCGCCCACGACCGCTCTGTATAGTGCGAAGGCCCCGTTTCTTTCGCGGCCAGCACGCTGTACAGCCTGCCAATAAAAGTTACTTACAGACACTACTCCATGACCGAGAAAAGCAAAACCTGGCGCACGTCGACCACGACGACCCGTTGGAGCACCACGAACGACCTGTCCAGCGAGCAGCGCGCCAGCATCGAATCGCTGCTGGACGGCCAGTTGGGCGGCACCGACGTGCGGGTCAGCGAGCAATGGCGCTACGACAGCAGCGGCGATGACGGCCCGTTCAAGGTGGAGATCAAGGATGGCGCCGTGACGGTGAACGGCCGGCGCTACGCCAGCCTGGACGAGGTGCCGCGCGCCGAGCGCGAGCGCATCGAGGCGCTGCGCGGCGGCCTGGCCGATGGCGGCCTGTGGGACATGCTGAAGGACGCCGGCGTGGATATCGGCGGACTGGCGGGCGCGGCGGGCCGGCCCGATCCGGACAAGCCGGAATTCATCATCGAAACGGATATTCCCGACGTGCGCCATGCCGCGCCCACGGCAAGTGGCGCGCCGCGGGCGGATGCGTTCGCGGCGAGCGCGCCTTCGCCTGATGCCCCGGCGCCAGGCGCCGTGCCGCGCAGCGGCGGCGGCCTGCTGCGCATCGTGCTGGGGGTGGTGGCCGTGGGCCTGGGCTGGTGGGTGCTACGGCTGATGAACGTGCTGTGACGGCGGTACGGCGTCTGCCACCCAGGCCCTAGGTCGTCGTCTGGACGTGCAGACGGCTGGTCTGGCAGCGGTGCAGCGCGCGGTAGTGTTCCAGCGGCCGGCCATTGGCGCCGTAGGCGATGGACTCGATGCGCAGCAGCGGCTCGGGCTCGGTCATGCCCAGCAGCGCGCAGGTTTCGGCGTCGGGCAGCACGGCATCGATCCAGCGCTCGGCGCGCACGATGCGCAGGCCATACTGGCGGCGCAGCACGTCGTACAGCGAACGATTTTCCAGCCGGGTGCGGTTCAGCCCCGGCGCCAGGTCGGCGGGCACCGCGGTTTCCACCAACAGCTGCAATTCGCCGTCCACGCTGCGCAGGCGTTTCAGCGCCACGACCTGCGCGTGGTCGCTCAAGCCCAGCGACGTGGCCTCGCGCGCGGTGGGTGCGCGCAGTTCCTGCAGCAGCACCTGGGTGCGCACCGTGCGGCCCTTGCGCTCCATTTCATCCGAGAAGCCCAGCACCGTCGAGACGAAATCCTCGTCGCGTTCGCGCGCCGACACAAACGCGCCCTGCCCGCGGATCTTGTAGATCAGGCCGTTGCGCACCAGGTCGGCCAGGGCCTCGCGCACCACGATGCGCGAAATGCCGTACTGCTCGCCGAATTCGGCCTCGGTCGGCAGCTTGGCGCCGACGGCCAATTCGCCTTGCAGGATCTTGCCGCGCACCACGTCGCGGAACTGGGCCCACAACGGGGCGCCGGCGCTGCGGTCCAGCACGGTGTCTTCGGTAGGGGTCGAGCTGCTCATATCGTGACGGGACTGGAAATCGAAACGGGAAACAAAACAAAGTGCCGGTCGCGCAAGGTGGCGATGCAGGCCTGCAACTCGGCGTCGTGGCGCGCGGGACTCCAGCCCAGCTCGGCCGCGGCGATACCGGCCAGCTCGCCCGCCAGCGCGGCGGTCATGCGGCCGCGAATGGCCAGCAGCGTGCGGCGGATCACCAGGTCGGCCAGGTGCTGCACGGCCGTGTCGCGGCACAGAAAGCGGACTTCCGGGGCCGAGTATTCCGGCGCGTGCTTCAGCGGCGCATCGCCCTGGTCCGCAAAGCCGCGCGCCAGCGCCCGCGCCCCCGAACCATACCGGCTGACCAGTTCGGCCACGCGCGTTCGGCTCAAGCCGCTGGCCGCCTGGATGTCATCCAGCAGGCGGTCCAGCCCTGGCGCATCGGCCGGCATGCCGGCGCCGCCACCGATGGCCAACTGCTCGGTGGACTGCGCGCGGGTGCGGCCCAGTTGCGCCAGCACCGCGTCGGCCGCCAGTTGCGCCAGCGAACGGAAGGTGGTCCATTTGCCGCCCACCAGGCAGATCAGCGGCACATCCCGCGAGGCATTCGGCGGATCGATCACCACCGCGTGGTCGCGCGAGATCTGGCCCGGCTTGTCGGCATCCGATTGGGCCAGGGGCCTGACGCCGACGTAAGTGTAGACCACGTTGCCGCGGCCGAAATCCAGCCGCGGGAACACCTCGCGCAGCACGTCCAGCAGGTAGTCGATCTCGGCCGGATCGGTGGCCGCCTGGTCCGGATCGTCCACCGGAATGTCGGTGGAGCCGACCAGCACGCGGTCCAGGAAGGGATACACGATGCAGACCCGGCCGTCGGACGCCTCGAAATACGCCATGCGGCCGCGCAAGGCATCGCGCAGCGCCGGATGATCCAGGATCAGGTGCGAGCCCTTGGTGCCCATCACGCGCGAACCCTGGCCTTGCAGCGCACCGGCCGAACGGTCCAGCCACGCGCCGGTGGCATTGACCACGGTGTCGGCGGTGACCTGCACCGATTCGCCGGTGAGCGCATCGCGCAGGGTCACCGTGCGCCCCTGGCACGCCGTGACGCGGCAGTAGTTGGACGCAACGGACTCGGACTGGTCGCGGTGGCCGTCGCGGATCAGTTCCAGCACCAGCCATTCGGGGTGGCGGATCCAGGCGTCGTAGTAGGTGGCCGTCCAGCGCACCGCCGCGCCGAACAAGGCGCCGTCTGCCGCCGCCACGCGTGCAATGCGGTGTTCCGGCATGACGCGCTGGCGCCGGCCCAGGCGGTCGTACAGGCGCAGCCCCAGCCCCACCACGCACAGCCCGCGCGCGCCCGGCGAGGCGCGCAGGCCCGCAAAGCGCAGCACGCTGCCCACCAGGCCCCCGAAGCGGCTGGACAGCGGCACCACGGTTTCCAGCGGCCGCACCAGGTGGGCGGCGTTGCGCAAGAGCAGATTGCGTTCGCGCGTGGCCTCGGCCACCAGCGAAAACGCGCCGCTTTCCAGGTAGCGCAGGCCGCCATGGATCATGCGCGACGGCGCGCTGCTGGCGCCCGCGGCGATGTCGCCCTTGTCCACGATCAGGCAGTCCACACCTTGCAGGCACAGGTCGCGGAACACGCCCGCGCCGTTGACCCCGGCGCCGACGACCACGGTGGAAAAGTGCCGCCCAGCGAGCTGGGCGGGACGCAAGTATGGGGTGTCGGCGGCGGGCGTACCTGCGGCGGGCGTACCAGCTGCGGGCGTACCAGCTGCGGGCATACCGGCTGCGGGCGTGCCGGCCGTGGGCGTACCGGCGGCGCTCATCGCGCGGCTCCCGACACCTGCGCGAAGGCCGGCGCCATGCTGTCCACCAGCGCATGGAATTCGGCATAGAAGTCGGCATGCGCCGACCGTTGGGCGGGATCCGGCTCGACTCGCTCGCACGGCGCCGGCAGGCAATCCGCCGCGCCCTGCGACAGCGCCGCGTAGCCCGCCGCGCCGCGCGCACCGGTTTCATCGTCGCCGCAGCGTTCCACCGCGTGGCCCAGCAGGCCCGCCAGCAACTGCGCCATGCGGCGGTCGCGCGCGCCGCCGCCCAGCGCGGCCACCCTGCCCGGCACGCCCAGCCCCTGCGCCGCCAGGCGTTTCAGATGCCAGGCATGCCAGGCCGCCACGCCATCCACCACGGCGCGGGCCATGTGGGCGCGAGTGTGGTGGCCTTGCAGCCCCACGAACCCCGCGCTGGCCCCCGGCGGCCAATTGCCGCCATGGATGAACGGCAGGAACCGCAGCCCCTCGGCCCCCAGGGGCACCGACATCGCGCTGTCGACCACCGCGGCCGCATCGGGAAATTGCAGCGCCCGCGCGGCCCAGGCCACGTTGGCCATCGACGACGGGCTGTTCTCAAGATAGAGCCGGCGGTCGGGGTCGCCGAAACGCACGATGGCGCCGACCTGCGGCTTGGGTTCGCGCGCGGGCGCCACCACGGCATTGACGCACCAGGTGCCCAGCACCGCCACCGCGTGGCCCAGGCGCTCGGCGCCCACGGCCCGCAACGACGCCAGCAGATCGATCGCGCCCAGCACCACCGGCACGCCCGCCGGCAAGCCGAAGGCGGCCGCGGCCGACGCCGACACCTGCCCGACCACCGATCCAGCCGTGAGAAGAGGCGCCGCCTGCCCATGCAGGTCGGCCACCCCGGCGGCCTCGAAGGCCATTGCCGACCAGCCGCCGGTCTTAAGATTCAACAGCCCCGCCGTGCTGGCGTCGCTGGCATCGGTGGCGACTTGGCAGGTCAGCAGAAACGCCAGGTAGTCCTTGGCGAACAGCAGGTGCCGCGTGCGGCCGCGCAGCGTCGGATCGGCCTGGAAACGTTCGGCGGCGATCAGCGACGACTGCCCCGACCACGGTCGGCAACCCACCTCGTCATACAGCGCATCGCCCAGCCGCAGCCCCAGCGCGCGGGCGCGGGCCGCGGCGCGCTGGTCGGTCGAGGCGACCGCGCCCCCGCCCAGCAAGCGGCCACCTTCGTCCAGCAGATACAGGCCCGCACCGTGGCCCGTGCAACTGAGCGCGCGCAGATCGCGCAGGC
The DNA here is from genome assembly GCF_052695805.1 of Achromobacter sp. NCFB-sbj8-Ac1-l. NCBI lineage: Bacteria > Pseudomonadati > Pseudomonadota > Betaproteobacteria > Burkholderiales > Alcaligenaceae > Achromobacter > Achromobacter sp. NCFB-sbj8-Ac1-l. The sequence goes on from NZ_CP199812.1 coordinate 3,711,514, forward strand.
GCTCGCCCAACTGTTGCGCCACGCCTTGCAAGGCATGCGCCAGCGCCGCTTCGATGGCATCGGCCGCCAGCTCGCACCCGCCGTGCGGCAGTTGCCGGTAAGGCAATGCCCCGCCCGCGGCCGCCAGGGTGGCCCCGCTCCCGGCTTCGAAGGCAACCGCCTTCAAGCCCGTGGAGCCCATGTCTATCCCGAGGTAGATGTCTGTTCTCATGTCATAACATTGTCTACGGAAATTTTCGGCAGGATAGCAGTGTTTCCCCTAGTAATCTAAAAATTTCGGCTGCCCTATAGTGCTGTCGATGTCATAACAACGAATCGATCATTTCAGGTCGATCGGCAGGTTCCCCGGGCCACAGGGCCGTTGGTTGCATCCATGCAAGTCAAGGAGCGGAGACATGAGACGAGATTTCCTGAAGACCGTGGCGGCGGCGGGCGCGGGCCTGGCCAGCGCCAATGCCTTTGCACAGGCCACGCCGCAAGCCCCCGGGCTGCGCGGCAACCCTGACGACGTCTACGTGATGAACGTGATGGTGTCGGGGGTGGAGTACTGGTTCCCCGTGTACGAAATGATGAAGCAGCTGGGCCAGTCGCTCGGCGTACGCACCCGGTATTCCGGCACGCCCGAATATGACGTCAACAAGCAACTGGCTTCGTTCGAGCAGGAACTGGCGCGCAAGCCCGCCGGCATCCTGCTGCACCCGATGAACCCGGACCCGTTCATCGAGCCCATCAACCGCGCCGCGGCCATGGGCATCCCGGTGGTGACGTTTGCGGCCGACTCGCCCAATTCCAAGCGCGTGTCGTTCGTGACGTCCGACAACGACCGCGAAGGCGCGCAGGCGGCCGACGCCATCGCCGCGGCCCTGGGCGGCAAGGGCGAATACGCCGTGCTGGAGAACCCCGGCCAGGACAACCATGACCGCCGCATCGCCGCCTTCATCAACCGCATGAAAACCAAGCACCCCGGCATGAAGCTGGTGGGCCGCGCGGCCAGCAACCAGGACCCCAACAAGGCCTACCAGGCCACGCTGAGCCTGGCGCAGGCCAACCCCGGCCTGGGCGCGCTGTTCATGCCCGAGGCCAATTCCGCGCTGGGCGCGGCCCAGGCCAGCATCGAAACCAAGAAGAACATCAAGGTGCTGTGCTGCGACGTCAACGCCAAGATCCTGGACATGATCAAGTCCGGCGAGGTCTACGGCTCGGTCAACCCCAACCAGGGCGTGCAGGGCTACATGGGCATGATGCTGCTGTTCCTGGCCCGCAACCAGCAACTGATCGACCCGATGAACGACGCCAAGCGCAACGGCAGCAACCCCATGGCCGTGCCGTTCCTGGACAACGGCCTGTCCATCGTCAGCAAGGCCAACGCCGACGACTTCTATTGGGACAAGTACCTGGCGCGCCGCGGCACCAAGGGCATCAACGAATGACGCCCGCCGCGCCCCTGCTGGCACTGCAGGGCATCAGCAAGCGCTTCGGCGCGGCGCAGGCGCTGGCCGGCGTGCACTTCTCGCTGCAACGGGGCGAAATCCATGCCCTGTGCGGCGAGAACGGCGCCGGCAAGTCGACGCTGATGAAAATCATCGACGGCATCCATGCGCCAGATGCCGGCGACATCCTGCTGGAAGGCCAGCGGGTCGTCATCGACGGCCCGGCCCACGCCATGCGGCTGGGCATCGGCCTGGTACACCAGGAAATCGCGCTGTGCGGCGATGCCACCGTGGCCGAAAACCTGTTCATGCCGCACATCAACACGCAACCGCGCGCCTGGATGGACTACGCCGACCTGAAGCGCCGCGCCACCCAGGTGCTGCGGCGACTGGGCCAGGACATCGACCCGGCGCTGCGGGTGGACCAACTGGGCATTTCCAGCCAGCAACTGGTCGAAATCGCCCGCGCCCTGACGCTGGACTGCAAGGTGCTGATCCTGGACGAGCCCACCGCGGCGCTGACCGAAGTGGAATCGGCCGCGCTGTTTCGCGTGCTGCACGGCCTGAAGGCGCAGGGCATCGGCATCATCTACATCAGCCACCGCATGGCCGAGATCTTCGAACACTGCGACCGCGTCACCGTGCTGCGCGATGGCCGCGACGTGCATTGCGCCGCCATTGCCGACATGACGCCGGACACCCTGGTGCGCAGCATGGTCGGGCGCGACCTGGGCAACTATTACCCGCCCGGCCAGGCCGACACCGGCAAGCCGCCCGAGATCCTGCTGGATGTACAGGACATCGACGACGGCGCACGCGTGCACGGCATTTCATTCCGCCTGCGGCGCGGCGAAATCCTGGGCATTTCCGGGCTGATGGGCGCCGGCCGCAGCGAACTGGCCGAAACCGTCTGCGGCCTGCGGCGCGCGCGCCAAGGCACGGTCAGCCTGCGCGGCAAGCGCCTGCGGCTGCGCCGCTATGCCGACGCGCTGCGCCATGGCATCGCCTATCTCAGCGAAGATCGCAAGGCCGCCGGCCTGTTCCTGGACATGCCGATCGAACAGAACGTGTCGTCCATGGCGCTGGCCCGCATCAGCAGCCGCTTCGGCCTGTTGCGGCGCACGGCCGAACGCCAGCTGGCCGTCGACCTGGGCACGCGGCTCAAGCTCAAGTCCGCCGGCGTGGGCCAGGAAGCCGCCTGCCTGTCGGGCGGCAACCAGCAGAAGGTGGCCATCGCCAAGCTGCTGGCCACCCGCCCCGCCGTGCTGCTGATGGACGAACCCACGCGCGGCGTCGACGTGGGCGCCAAGTCCGAAATCCACCACCTGCTGCGCGAGCTGGCCGACCAGGGCGTCGGCGTGGTGGTGATTTCATCCGAATTGCCCGAAATCATCGGCCTGTGCGACCGCGCGCTGGTGATCCGCAACGGCAGGCTGGCCGGCGAGCTGGCCCGCGCCGACATGACAGAAGAAAAGCTGCTCAGGCTGGCCTCGGGCCTGGGCGCACAGGAGACGGCATGATGACCGACCTACCCTCCCCGCAATCCGCCGGCGCGGCGCTGGCGCCCCCTGCCCGGGCCGCCGACGCGCCGCCGCGCCTGCGCCACCGGCTGGCCAGCCTGCGCGAAGCCGGCCTGCTGCTGATCATTGCCGCGCTGTGCATCGTGATGAGTTTCGCCTCGCCCCACTTCCTGACCTGGGAGAACGTGCGGGCGATGCTGCTGTCGTTTTCCATTGAAGGCATCGTGGTGGTCGGCATGACCTTCCTGGTCATCGTTGGCGGCATCGACCTGTCGGTGGGCTCGGTGGTGTGCCTGGCCATGGTGGTGACCGGCAAGCTGTTCCTGATGGGGCTGGACCCGTGGACAGCCGGCCTGGCGGCCATTGCCGCCAGCGCCGCGGTGGGCGCCCTGATCGGCGGCTGCGTCACGCGCATCGGCCTCTCCCACTTCATCGCCTCGCTGGCCTTCATGGTGATCGTGCGCGGCCTGTGCCTGGCCATCACCCAGGGCACGCCGCAGTCGCTGTTTTCCTTGCCGGCCCAGTTCAAGTTCATCGGCCAGGGCACCATTGCCGGCATTCCCGCCGTGATCCTGATCTTCGGCGCCATCGTCGCCCTCAGCGACTTCGCCCTGCGCCGCTCGGCCCTGCTGCGCAAGGTGTTCTATACCGGCAGCAACGAAAAGGCCGCGCTGTATGCCGGCATCCGCACCGGGCGCGTCAAGTTCTGGGTCACCGTGCTGTGCTCGGCGCTGGCCGGCCTGGCCGGCGTGGTGTACACCGCGCGCTTCGGCGCCGCCACGCCCACGTTCGGCGTCGGCATGGAACTGAACGTCATCGCCGCCGTCGTCATCGGCGGGGCCAGCCTGAAAGGCGGTTCGGGCACCGTGCTGGGCGCCGTGCTGGGCCTGGCGCTGCTGTCGGTGGTGACCAGCTCGCTGATCCTGCTGGACGTGTCGCCGTACTGGCAGGACGTGGTCAAGGGCCTGATCCTCCTGGGCGCCGTCACCGTCGACCATCTCATGAACGTCAAGAAAGGACACCGATGAACACCACCACGCTGGGCACTTCCGGCATCCGCTGCCAGACCGTGGGCCTGGGCACCTGGGCCATGGGCGGCTGGATGTGGGGCGGCAACGACGATGCCGCCGCCATCGACGCCATCCGCGCCTCGCTCGATGCCGGCGTGCAGCTGATCGACACCGCCCCCGCCTACGGCCTGGGCCACGCCGAAGACCTGGTCGGGCGGGCCCTGGAAGGCCGCCGCCAGCACGCCGTGATCGCCACCAAGTGCGGCCTGGTCTGGCACACCCGCCAGGGCCGCCACTTCTTTGACGAAGACGGCCAGGCGGTGCACCGCCATCTGGGGCGCGCGTCCATCTTCCATGAGGTCGAGCAAAGCCTGGCGCGCCTGCGCACCGACTACATCGACCTGTACATCACCCACTGGCAGGACGACACCACGCCGGTGGCCGAAACCATGGATGCCCTGCTCGACCTGAAGCGCCAGGGCAAGATCCGCGGCATCGGCGTCAGCAATGTGGAACCCGACATCCTGGCCGAATACCTGCGCCACGGCGCGGTGGACGCCATCCAGGAACGCTACAGCCTGATCGACCGCGACATCGAATCCACCCTGATGCCGCTGTGCCACGAACACAATGTCGGCATCCTCGGCTATTCGTCGCTGGCGCTGGGCCTGCTGGCCGGCCCCATCGACCCGGCGCGCCAGTTCGGCGGCGACGACCAGCGCGCCGGCAACCCGCGCTTTTCCACTGCCAACCGCACCCGGCTGCACGCGTTTTTCCAGGACCTGGAACCGCTGCGCTGGCAACTGGACTGCACCCTGTCGCAGTTGATGATCGCCTGGACCACCCGGCCCGGCGGCGTCACCGTGGCGCTGTGCGGCGCCCGCGACGCCCGCCAGGCCACCCAGAACGCCCGCGCCGCCGCGCTGCGCCTGGAACCCAACCATATCGCCGCCATCGACGCGGCCGCCCAGCGCCATCTGCAAGCGCTGGACTGACCCCGGAGCCCCCCCCATGCCGCACCTTAAACAAGCCCGCCTGAACCGCCTGCTGAACGCCGGCCGTTGCCTGGACATCGCCGTGGACCATGGCGTGTGCAACGAGCCCAGCTTCCTGTCCGGGCTGGAAGACATGCCCGCCGTCATGGCCCAGTTGCTGGCCGCCGGCCCCGACGCCATCCAGCTGAACTACGGCCAGGCCGACCTGCTGCAACAGCAACCCGGCCGCGACAAGCCCGCCCTGGTGATGCGCCTGGACATGGGCAACCCCTACAACGCCACCATCCACCGCGTCATGTGGGCGGTGCTGCAGAACGAACAAGACCCCGTGCTGCCCGCCGTGCAGATGGACGCGGCCTGCGTCGTGGTCAACCTGTTCATGCTGCCCGGCGAACCCGACCTGTTCCGCCAGTGCGTAGCCAACATCGCCCGCGTGCGCGCCGACTGCGACCGCTACGGCATGCCCCTGATGATCGAACCGCTGGTCATGGCGCCGCACACCGAGCGCGGCGGCTACATGGTCGACGGCGACGCCGAAAAGATCGTTACGCTGGTGCGGCTGGCGCGCGAAATGGGCGCCGACATCGTCAAGGCCGACCCCACCACGCATGCGCAGGATTTTCATCGCGTGGTGCAGGCCGCCCGTTGCCCGGTGCTGGTGCGCGGCGGCGGCCGCGAAGACCTGCGCCAGGTGTTTGGCCGGTCGCGTGAACTGCTGGACCAGGGCGCCGTGGGGTTGGTGTATGGCCGCAACGTCTACCAGCACGCCGACCCGTCGGCGGTGGTGCGGGCGCTGATGGCAATGATTCACGACAACGCCGACGCCAGGCAGGCCTGGGACATCTACGAAACCGGCAGCCGGTAAGGCCGACGCTGGCGCCAGCCGATTCCCCAGGCGCCAGCCGCCAGCCCCGCGGCCACGCCAAACGCCACCCCCATCCCCCGCGCCACCGCCTCGGGCGGCGCCGCCGCCAGGTCCGCCGCCCCGGCGGCCAGTGCAAACACCGCCCCCATGGCCGAAGCCCCGGTCACCAGCCCCAGGTTGCGCGACAGATTCAACATGCCCGCCACCACGCCGCGCTGATGCGCGTCGACATCGGCCAGGACGCCGGTGTTGTTGGCCGCCTGGAACACCGCGTAGCCGACCGTCAGCACGACAATCGGCCCCAGGTAACCCGCCACCCCCAGCGCTACGGGAAGCGCCGCGAGCAACGCCGCGCCCGCGACCATGGCCGCCAGTCCCAGCCGCGCAATCCGTGCCGCGCCATGGCGGTCCACCAGACGGCCGGCCGGCACGCCGCACACCGCGCTGACCAGCGGCCCCACCGACATCACCCCCCCGGCCGCGGCCGCGCCCAACCCCAGCGCCTGGGTCAGATAGAACGGGCCGACCACCAGCGTCGCCATCATCACCGTGGACACCAGTGCGTTCATGGCCAGGCCGGCCGCCAGGCCGCGATCGCGCAGCATGGCCGGACGCACCAACGGGGCTGCCACCCGCGCCTGGACCCGCAGGAACAGCCATGCGCCCGCCCCTGCGACCCATAGCAAGCCGATGTTCAGGCCGCCGAATTGGCCGCGTCCCGGCGTCATCGCCAGGGCATAGGCCGCCAGCGCGACGCCCAGCACGACCGTCCCGGCCAAGTCGAAGCCCAGGCCAGCCGTCCTTTCGCGGTCCGCCGGCAGATGGCGCGCCGCCAGCACGATGGCCAGCAGGCCCAGCGGCAAGTTCGCCAGGAACAGGAAGCGCCAGCCCAGCGCCGCGATCAGCACGCCGCCCAGGGTCGGCCCCAGCGCGGTGCCCACGGCCGACATCGTGCCCAGCAGCCCCATCGCGCTGCCCGTCCGATGCTTGGGCTGGATGTCGCCCACGAACGCCATCGACAGCGCCATCATCACGGCCGCGCCCGCTCCCTGCACGGCCCGCGCCGCGATCAGCAGCCCAAGCGTGGGCGCCAGGCCGCACAGCGCCGACCCCACGGTAAACACCGCGATGCCCCCCAGCAACAGGCGCTTGCGCCCCCACTGGTCGCCCAGGCGGCCGGCGCCGACCACGCAGACCGTGATCGCCAGCAGGTAGGCCAGCACGATCCACTGCACCTGCGGGAACGGTGCGGCGAAGGCCTGCGCCAGCGTCGGCAGCCCCACGTTGGCGCTGCTGGTGCCCAGGGACGCCAGCAACAGGGACAAGGACAGGCTGGCCAGCGCCCAGGCGGGGTGCCGGCCGGCGGCCGGGTTCGGGTTCGGGTTCGACAAAGTTGGCGACATGGCTTTCTGCGAAGGTTGGCATCGGAACGGACCGCCCGACATGCGTCGAACAGACCTGCCCCCCAGCGTAGGCCCGCCCTTACCCTGGCGGAAGACGCAGCATTTGCACTTTATCCATGCACCAGACGCCATCCCACGCCTGCGTCGTGATAACGTCGCGCCATGTCCCGCCCCGACCTCAACCTGCTGCTGACGCTGGACGTGCTGCTGGCCGAAGGCAATGTCGCCCGCGCCGCGCGCCGCCTGCACCTGAGCCCGTCGGCCATGAGCCGGGCGCTGGCCCGCCTGCGCGACACCACCGGCGACCCCTTGCTGGTGCGGGCCGGCCGCGGCCTGGTGCCCACGCCGCGCGCCATCGAACTGCGCGAGCACGTGGCCCGGCTGGTGCAGGAAGCCCACGCCGTACTGCGCCCCGCCGAACTGCTGGACCCTTCCCGGCTGGCGCGCACCTTCACGCTGCGTACCAGCGACGGCTTCGTGGAAAATTTCGGCGGGGCGCTCATTGCGCTCGCCGGCCGCGAGGCACCCGGCGTCACGCTGCGCTTTGTCGCCAAGTCCGACAAGCACAGCGCGCCCCTGCGCGAGGGCACCGTCGACCTGGAAACCGGCGTGGTCGGCGCCGCCAGCAGCCCCGAGATCCGCACGCGCGCCTTGTTCCGCGACAAGTTCATCGGCGCCGTGCGCGCCGGTCATCCCCTGGCCAAAGGCAAGATCACGCCGGCCCGCTACGCCGCCGGCCAGCACGTGCTGGTGTCGCGGCGCGGGCTGGACAAAGGCCCCATCGACGAGGCCCTGGCGGCGCTGGGCCTGACCCGGCACGTCGCCACCCTCGTGGCCGGCTTTTCCGACGCGCTGGCGCTGGCGCGCGGCAGCGATCTCATCGCCAGCGTGCCCGAACGCCACACCGGCAACCTGCGCGCCGGCATGCACAGCTTTGCACTGCCCGTCGACACGCCCGCCCTTACCGTGTCCATGCTGTGGCATCCGCGCATGGACGCCGATCCCGGGCACCGCTGGTTGAGGGAATGCGTACGGCAGGTCTGCGCGCCGTAAGGCCGGCGGTCAGGGCGGCCGACGGCGCTCCCCCGCCCGACACGATCGCGCTACGCCCGCCGCCTGATCCGGTCCGGCCACTGCAAGGACTGCTCGCGGAATTCCTGCGGCGGCATCTCGTAGGCGCGGCGGAACGCCCGCGCAAAATCAGACGCGCTGCCAAACCCCAATCCGTAGGCAACTTCCATCACCGTCAGGTGCGGATAGCGCACCAGTTCCTCGGCCGCCAGCCGCAACCGCAGGTTGCGGATATAGGCGCCCAGCCCGCCCTCGTGCTGGAACATCCGGTACACCGTCGGGCGCGGCAATCGCAGCGCCTGCACCACGGCTTCCGGCGTCAGCCCGGCCTGGTGCAGATTGGCCTGGATGTAACGCCGCACCTCGCCGAACATGGCGGCCCGCGCCGCCGCGCGGGCATTGCCGGACAACCGGGCATCCCGGCCGAACGCCGCCAGCAAGAGGCGCACGCAGGCGGTGATGTCGTCCTGGGCCTGCGCCGCGCGCAAACCGCGCACCGCCTGCGCCAAGGCCGAGGCCTGCCGCAGCGCCAGCCGGACCAGCGGTGTAGCGTCCCGCAGCATCCGGCCATGCAGCGCCTCAGGGTCCGGAAACACCTCCAGCACCATGTCCGCCGGCACGAAAAACGTCAACATGCGGCAGGCGTGGCGCCGCATCCGTACCGGCTGGCCCAGATCCACCGCCAGCACCCGTACCGCGCCGCCCTCGTCCGGCGTACGCGGGCCGTTGCGCACGGCGACCTCGTCCACGCTGCCTTCCAGGAACACGTGGAAGGCAAAATCTCGGATGTTGTCGCGTGAAATGCGCACCAGCGACCGTTCCAGGCGCATGGCATCGGAACGGCAATCCGTGAACATCAGGGGGCCGACCCGAAAGCGGTCGATCGAGGCCTGGAAGGGTTGCTGCAGCGCATCCCGGCTGGGCAGCACATCCACCACATGCCCGACCTGCTCGCGCCACGCCAGGAAACGGCGTTCGGGAGCCTGCGCCGCCACATCGAAATGATGGTGGACGATATCGGGCGTGGCGGACGGGGCCGGGCCGGTCAGGAAAGCATTGGGGTTCATGCTTGAGGGTCGCTGCGCGGGTGGGCTGCAGGCTGGGCTGTGCCGAGCATAACAAAAAGTAAATACCCGTGGATTACCCTCAAACTGAGACGCACGGTATAGCCGTGCGACCAACAGTATCTACTCTGGCCGCGAGTTCCCGCAGCAGTTCGCGGACTCGGGCCGAAGTACCGCAAGCCGGCGGGGCGCCGCAAGCAGGTTTCTCGTGCGACGCCGCACCGCTATTTGGCGCATTCCCCTGCCCTGGGGAATGCGCTTTTTTTATCGGCGGGCACGGCGCAAGAAGCGTCGGCCGGCGAAACGGCTACCATACCGCCTTTGCTCGTTTCAGCTGCCTCATCACTGCCATGCCCAATCTGGTATTTCGCCCGCCCCGACCCGCCGACGTCGATCGTTGCTTCCAGATCGAGACCACCGCCTACGAAGGCGACGAAGCCGCCACGCACGCCAAGATCGCCACCCGCATCGCCCAGTATCCCCAGGGCTTCCTGGTGCTGGAGGCCGACGGCCAGATCGTCGGCTTCATCAACAGCGGCTGCGCCCACGACGTGGTCATGTCCGACGAGGCGTTCAAGGAACTGGTCGGCCACGACCCGGACGCGCCCAACGTGGTGATCATGTCCGTGGTGGTCGACCCCGCCCACCAGGGCAAGGGCTATTCCACCCGCCTCATGCACGCCTTCGTCGATCACGCCCGGCAACGGGGCAAGCAGACCATCCACCTGATGTGCAAGGAACGCCACGTCGAGCTCTACCGCAAGCTGGGCTACCGCTACGTGCGGCCCTCGCCGTCCGACCATGGCGGCATGGCCTGGCATGAAATGGTGATGGACCTGTAGGCGTCTGCCCCCTGCGGCTACGCCCGGGGGGCCGCCAAACACGGTGGCCCCGCCTGACGCGCTCAATCCAGCTGGATCTTCGCGCTGTCGATGATTTCCTTCCAGCGCCGGGTCTCTTCAGAAGACAGCCTGGCCAGGTCTTCGCTGGTGCCCGGGTACGGCACCGCGCCCTGATCGGCCAGCTGCCCCACCAGCGCCTTGTCGTTGGCAATCGCAATCACCGTGTCCTGCAGCTTGCGGATCACCTGCGGGTCGGTGCCTGCCGGCGCCATCACGCCATACCAGGACTCGACCACCGCATCCTTCACGCCCGCTTGCGCCAGCGTCGGCACGTCCTTGAGGGACGCGCTGCGTTTATCGCTGGCCACCGCCAGCACGCGCACCTGGCCTGTCTTCACGTAAGCCAGCACGTTGGGCAGATTGGCGAACAGCACCTGCACCTGGCCTGACAGCAGGTCCGACGTGGCCGGGCCGGCACCGCGGTAAGGCACGTGCTCGAACTTGGCGCCCGAACGGTACATGAACAGCTCGCCGGTCAGATGGTTGACCGACCCCATGCCTGCCGACGCCATGTTCAGCTTGCCCGGATGGGCGCGGCCGTACGCCACCAATTCCGCCACCGTCGTGGCCGGTGCGTCCTTGGACACCGCCAGCACATTGGGCACCGTCGAGAACAACGCCACCGGCGCGAAGTCCTTGTCGGCGTTGTACGGCAGGTTCTTGGACAGGAGCGGCAGAATCGACTGCTGCCCCATCGTCGCCAGCAGCAGCGTGTAGCCGTCCGGCGCCGCCTTGGACACGAAATTGGCCCCGATGCTGCCGCCCCCGCCCGGCTTGTTCTCGACGATGACCGTCTGCCCCAGCTTTTCGGACATATGGTTGGCCAACAGGCGTCCCATCAGGTTCACCGTGCCGCCTGGCGCGAACGGCACCACCAGCGTGATCGGCTTGTTCGGATAGCCCGCCTGCGCCGCCTGGGCGCCCGGGCTGAGGCCCAATGCCGTGACCAGCGCCACGGCAAACTTCGGCAATGCGTTGACCATGATTGAATTCCCCTTGCATGCTGTGATTGATACGGCGGCGCAGGAAGCCGCGCCTTGTGCCGTGTGTTGGATCGATGTGAATCTGCCGGGATCAGACGGCGTGTCTGAAAGGATCGCTACGCCGCCGCCGTTGCCGCGGCCGCCAACGCGGCCGCCTGGCGCTGCAAGGCGTCGCGCGCCTCGGACGCCCGCCGCTGCGCCGCGTCGATCGCCGCTTGCTGAACCGCCAGCCGCGCGCGCTGCTCGGCCAGGTGCGCCCGCACCGATTGCGGCGCCGGGCCGCCCAGCGACTGGCGCGCGGCCACGTTGCGCACCGGGTCCAGGCAAGCCGCGATGTCCGCCTCGTCCAGCGTCACCGGCCGCCCCAACTGCTCGGCCGCCGCCGACGTGATCATTGCCGGCGTGATGGCGCGCGCCGGCAGGCCCGCTTCCAGCGCCTGCCGCACTACTGCGCCAATGACGTGGTGCGCGTCGCGAAACGACGCATCCGCGCGGCGCACCAGCAGGTCGGCCAGGTCCGTCACCGTGGAAAAGTCATCCGCCGCCCGCGCGGCCATGCGCGTGCGGTTGGGCGCCACCTGCTCGACCAGCAGTTGCATCAGTTCCAGCGCCTTCAGCGCTTCCTCGCACGACTCCCAGCACGTGCGCGTGCTTTCGCGGCTACTGTCGCCCGAATGCGTGAAATGGGTCGACTTCACCGTCGTCAGCGCCGCCGACGTCAGCCCGATCAGGTGGCCCGTCTTGCCGCGCAGGTATTCCAGCACCGCCGGGTTCTTTTTCTGCGGCATGATGCTGGACGTGCTCGCGATGCTGTCCGGAAACGTCAGGTAGCCGAATTCGGGCGTGGACCAGATGTAGAAATCCTGCACCATGCGGCTGCACGTGATCATCATGATCGACAGCGTCGCGCTCAGTTCCAGCGCGAAATCGCGCGACGCCACGCTGTCCAGCGCATTGGCCAGCGGGCCGCTGAAGCCCAGCAGCGCGCTGGTCCTGTCCCGGTCGATCGGAAACGACGTGCCGGCCAGCGCGCAGGCGCCCAGCGGCGAGGCATCCGCCGTTTCCAGCGCGTGCGCCAGCCGGCCGATATCGCGCGACCAGGCATCCACCAGCGCCGACAGGTAATAGCCATAGGTGATCGGCTGCGCCGCCTGCATGTGCGTGTAGCCGGGCATGACACAGTCCGCGTAACGTTCGGCCTGCACCAGCGCCGCCTGCGACACGCCGATCAGGGCCGCGCCGATGCGGGCGGCAAAATCGCGCGCCCGGATGCGGTCGATGGTGGCGCCAATGTCGTTGCGGCTGCGGGCCGTGTGCAGGCGGCCGCCCAATTCCTGCCCCACCGCCTTGATCAGGTGCGCCTCGTAGTTGAAATAGGCCTCTTCGCGGGCCGCGTCCAGTTCGACCACATGGGGGCCTTCGGCCTGCATCACCAGCAGCGCCTGCGCCAGGCGCTGCGACGCGTCGTGGTCCAGGATGCCCTGCTCGTGCAGCATCAGCAGATGCGCCAGGTTCACCTGGGTCAGCATCTCGAAATTGGCGAAGAACTCCCGGTTCAAGCGCGGCAGGAAAAGGTGCTGCAACACCGCTTTGGCCAGGGGTTGCTTCAAGCGCGTACTGACTTTCGATTCCATATCGGGTCCGGAGGAAACAGGGAAAACCGTAGTCTCTCGCCGGGCCAATTCATACGTCAAATCAGATTCTTACAGCTACTCATACAGAAATGATATGATTTGGACCGCTCGCCGCGCCGGGGTTGGCAGACGCCCATGCGCCCGGCGCCGTCTGACGCAAGCGGCGTGTTTCCGTTTCGCCCCGCCAGGATTTCCTTCCATGAATTTCAAGCAAGTCGAGGCCTTTCGCGCCGTCATGATGACGCGCTCGATGACCACCGCGGCCGGCCTGTTGCACACCTCGCAGCCCAACGTCAGCCGCTGGATCGCCCTGCTCGAGAAAACGCTGGGGTTCGTGCTGTTCCAGCGTGTGGGCACCCGCATCATTCCCACCCCCGAAGCCGAGGCCTTCTACGCCGACGTCGAACGCGCCTTCATCGGCCTGGAATCGCTGAACGACAGCGCCAGTTCGATCCGCCGCCGCGGCACCGGCTTGCTGCGGGTGGGCGCCGTCGGGTCCATCACCCAATGCGTGCTGCCCGACGCCATCCGGCTGTTCCGCGAGAAGTTTTCCGACATCCCCGTGGTGGTCAACACCGGCGGATCCGACGTCGTCGCCAAATGGCTGGCCACGGGCGTTTGCGACATCGGCTTTTGCTCGCTGCACACCGACCTGCCCGGCCTGCATTACGAACGCATCAACACCGCCCACGGCGCCGGCATCGTGCCCGCCGCGCATCCCTTGGCCGCCAAAGCCTTGCTGACCCCGGCCGACTTTCACGACGAGAACTTCATCTCGTTGCCCGCGGGCAGCTTCAACCGCGCCGCCATCGACCGCCACTTTCCCGACGACGCCCGCATCCTGTCGATAGAAACGCCCTACGCCACCACCATCTGCACCATGGTCAGCAAGGGCCTGGGCATTTCCATCGTCAATCCCGTGGTGCCGCGCGCGCTCGGCATTGCGGACCTGCGCGAGATCCCGTTTTCAGAGAAGGTCGATTTCCACAGCTACGCGGTCACGTCCGACCATCATCCGGTCAACACGCTGGCCCGGCGCATGGCCGAATGCGTGCGCGAAACCTTCACCGCGTTGGACATGCCGGCCACGCCAGGCTGAGCGCCAACCTGGCGTGGCCGCTTGCACAGCCGCCGCGCGGCCGGTCAATCCGCCGAACGGAACGGCTGCGACAGCGCCCAATTGCGCTCGAAGTGCGCCAGGTACGCCTTGGCCAGCGCCGGGTTGTTCCAGTTCACCAGCGCATTCTCGGAATTCTCGTGCGCCGCGGAATGGGCGAAATTGAAGCTGCCCAGTTCCACCGTCTGCCTGTCGGCGATCAGCACCTTGTCGTGATGCAGCTTGAAGGCCGACACGATGCGCACGTTCACGCCGGCCTCGGCCAGCGTTTCCAGCGCATGGCGAGATTTGCCGCTGCGATCCGTGACCAGGTTCCGTTTATGGTCGGCCAGCAACGACACCGTGACGCCGCGCTTGGCCGCGCGCACCAGCGCTTCGGTGACGCTTTTGCTGGAAAAGCTGTAGGCCATCACATTGAGCTCGGTCTTGGCCGAATCGATCACGCGCAGCACCAGCGTTTCGGCCCCTTGGTCGGGAGAAAAACCGACTTCGATCGTACCGGCGGCGGGCACGGAAATGGGCGCGGCGGGTGCGGCGCTGGCGCCCGCAGCACCCGAGCCAACCGTTGCTGACCCCGACGCCGCCGGCTTGGCTTGCGCCTGCGCGGGCAAGGGCGACGTCAACGCCAGACCGGTCGCACAGACCGCAACGAATCGGGACAAGGCAAACGAAGCATTCACGGCAATCATCCGGGAAAAAGCAGCGGCGGCATCGTTGCCGCCCAAGCTGCCAACTGTACCGCGACGCCCCCCTTCTACGCTGTCCGTGATTGCCGCAAGTCAATGTCGCAGATTCACAGCCATCCCTTCAGTGCCTCGGCTTCATTGCCCCGAATTCATTGCCCCGACGCGCGCCGTCCTGGCCTGAACCCATGTGTTCGCGCCGCCCCCGCCGCCAGCAGCCCCACCGCCAGCAACGCCGCCACCACCCGCGGCAACGCGCCCGCCCCGGTCGTTTCCAACAGCACGCCGCCCAGCACCCCGCTGGCCGCGAACGCCAGGTTGAACACCGTCACCAGCATCGACTGCGCCACCTCTGCCCCGTCGCCCGCCGCGTCGGCCAAGGCCGTCTGCAACAGTGTCGGCGCGCCGCTGAAACTCAGGCCCCACACAGCCACGCCTGCAAACACCCAGGACGCCTGCGCCTGGCCCTGTCCCAGCGCCCATGCCACCACGGCAAACGCGGCCAGACTGGCCAGCACCAGCGCCCGCAGCCAACGGTCCACCAGCAGCCCGGTGATCCAGATGCCTGCCAACGACGCCACGCCGAACACCAGCAACGCCACGTCCACCTCCCCCGCCATACCCAACGACGCCATGAACGGCGCGACATACGTGTACAGCGTGTAGTGCGCCAGAATCCACGCCAGGATCACGAACAGCACCGGCCGCACGCCCGGCGTCGTCCACACTTGCCGCATCGGCACGCGCCGCGCCTCGGCCTGGCCGGGGTAATCGGGCACCTTCAACCACACCCACGCCATCAGCGCCAGGCTCAGGCCCGACAACAGGCCGAAGATGCCGCGCCACCCCACGATGCCACCCAGCCATGCCGCCAGCGGCACCCCCAGCGACAGCGCCAGCGGAATCCCCACCATCGCCACCGCCATGGCCCGCCCCTGCTGCGCGGGCGGCACCATGCGCCGCGCATAACCGGCCAGAAGACTCCATGCCAGGCCCGTCGCCACGCCCACCAGGAAACGCGCGGCCAGCGTCAAGCCGTAAAAGGGCGACCACGCCGTCACCGCATTGCAGGCAAAAAATCCGCCTATCGCCAGCAACAGCGCCACGCGCCGCCGACAGCCGCGCAACAGCAGCGTCAGCGGAATCGCCGCCAGGCCCGACCCCAGCGCGCACAACGTCACCAGCTGTCCGGCCCACGCCTCGGTCACGCCGAAGCCCTGCGCAATTTGCGGCAACAGGCCGGCCGGCACGGTCTCGTTGGCCGTCGCGATGAAACTGCACATCGTCAGCGCCAGCAGTGCCGCCATGGGCAGGCTCGTCCTCGCGGCGGGTTGCCCGTGGGCGGGGGTATGCGCTGCTGGCATTCGGGCAGCCGGCGTACGGGCGTCTGGCGTACGGGCGTCCGGCGTACGGGTAGCCAGCATGCGGGCGTCCGGCATACGGATATCCGACCTACGGGTGTCTGGCATACGGGTGTCCGACGTGCGGGTGTCCGACGTACGGACGTCCGGCACGTGATCGTCCACTGCCGCCGAAGATGAGGTTTGACGCATTGTTGGCTTCCCTTGCATCGTGGGCCAAGGCCCTGGATTGAAGAGACGCCAGTCTGCTACCTGCCTTTGAATTTGATAATTGGCCTAGAATTTGAATAACTTTCAAATCCAGCTTAAAGATGGCAACGGATCGACTCGGTGACATGCGCTTGTTCGCGCAGGCAGCGGCCCTGGGCAGCCTGTCTGCCGCCGGCCGCAAGCTCGGCCTGTCGGCCGCCGCGGCCAGCGCCCGCCTCATCAAGCTGGAAACCGCGCTGCACGCCAAACTGTTTCACCGCAGCACGCGTCAACTGCGCCTGACCGAAGAAGGCCGCGTCTACCTGGCCCATTGCGAAGTCGCGCTGCGCGCCATCGACGATGCCGAAGCCGCGCTGCAGGCCGGCCAGCACAGCGTGCGCGGCAAGCTGCGCCTGTCGGCGTCCGCCGATTTCGGCCGCCACCTGCTCAGCACCTGGCTCGACGAATTCAGCGCCGCCCACCCCGACCTGAAGATCGCGCTGACCCTGTCCGATTCGCTGTCCAACCTGCTGCAGGACGACATCGACCTGGCCATTCGCTTCGGGCAACCCCAGGACGGCTCGCTGGTCGCCCGCTACCTGGCGCCCAACTGGCGCGTGCTGTGCGCATCGCCCGAGTACCTTGCCAAGCGAGGCCACCCCCGCACGCCCGCCGACCTGGCCGACCACGACTTCATCGTGCTGGTCACCGCCGCCGGCCCCCTGAACCAGTTCCACTTCGCCCACGACGGCCAGCGCCAAAGCATTACCGTGCCGCTGGAACGCGCCTGGGAAACCAACGACGGCGCACTCGCCCGCAACTGGGCCCTGGCCGGCCGCGGCATTGCCCGCAAAACCATCTGGGACGCGGCCGAAGACCTGCGCGCCGGGCGCCTGCACGCCGTACTGCCGCAATACAGCGTCGCCGAATCGGGTGTGCACGCCGTGTTTCACGGCACCCGCTACATGGCGCCGCGCGTGCGGCGGCTGCTGGATTTCCTGATCGAGCGATTTGCCCGTGCCAACGATGAGTTCTTGCCAGACGGGCCGCCGGGCACGGCCTAGCCCCACTGACGCGGGAAGCCTCAGTCCTCGCCGCCCCACCAGAACGCCTCGACCGATCGGCAACTTGGACCGTCGGTGACCTCGATATCGAAGCCCGACACGGCCTGGCCCGGACACGCCAGGCTGAGCGACAGCGCCGCGTCGCCCGGAGAGACCGTGCACCCCAATGACGCCAAGGCTGTTTGGTAGCGGCCGAGCAGCGCCTCGGCAGACAACGAAGACGCATACGACACAAAGTTGGCCTGGGCACGTTCGCCGTCCCGGCCTTCCAGCCGCTGCATCACCGGACCGCACGTCTCGAACACCGGAAAAGCGTTCAGCATGGCCGGCATGGAGCGGGCAGACCAGCTGCCGCGCGGCACGCCGTCTTCCTGCAGCTTGAACGACCAGATCGACAGGCCGGCGTAGCCCAGGATGGCGATCAGGATCAACGTCAGAAAAAACGGCCTTCGTCTTCGGATGGCAATGGGCGCCATGCTCCCTCATTCGGTGACAAAATCAACGCGTGCGCGGCCGAGGCCACGAACCAAAACGCAAACGCTCTATCCGACACGCGACGACCGGTCATCGGATGCAGGCCGCCCAGATCGTAGCGCAAGCTGATGCCCCATACCCGCGCGGCAAATGCCGTCGCTCCGCTAAACTTTTCCACCCCCAGCCGGATATGTTGTCGAGGATGGCAAAAAAGGTCGATGCAGGTCCTCTTTGTCTACACATATCAGGAGATATCCATGACGCTCATCGCTGCCCAACAGGTCGCGGAATCCGCCGAGGCGCTTGAACGCGGCGCGGCGGTCAAGGTCGAGAAAAAGAAGCCCCGCCGGGAAGTCGAATGGTCGGTAACGCACAAGATGCGCCTGCCCCACAAAGTCGGCATGCCGCTGGGCTCCGGCGGCAGCGGCGACGACGCCAGCAACTGAGCAGCACGCGCCGCCCCCCCCTGCGTTGTCCGCGTTGCCCGATCCCTCGCCCGCCTGGCGGCAGTGAGGGATTTTTCTTTCCCCTCACACCCTCATGGCTTCACAGACCGACGCCGCCACGCTGCCCGGCCCCCAGGCGCCGCGGGCGGCAACCACGATGTGCCCGGCGGTCATGGGCACCGCCATCCTGACTGGCCGTCGCCTGCGCATCCGCCACGCCGACGGCGAGCTGTCCGTCACCGCGCCGCCCGCCTTTCTGCGCGCGGCGCTGGATCTGTGCGACGGCACGCGCCCTGTCGATGCCATCCTGTCGGCGTTGCCCGCCGCCATCGACGCCACGCGCTTCGCGGTCTTTCTGGCCGATCTGCTGGCGGCGGGGGCCTTGGTGGACGGCAATCTGTTGACGGCGCATGCACTGCAATACGCCTGGCAGGCCGCCCCGCACGGCCGGTCCGCGCCGACACAGGACACGGATCGTCTCAGCCGGCATCCGCGCGCGCACGCCGCCGCGTCGGCCGCGGGTGACCTGCGCATCGACACCGTCGACGACGCCGCCTGGATGGCGCCGCTGAACAAGCGGATTTCCCGCTACGCCTTCGCCGATACGGCCCTGCCGGCCGGCAGCCTCACGGGCTTGCTGTGGGCGCTGTGCGGCATCGTGCGGACCGGCCACGAGCGGCTGGGCAGCGACGTGGCCCGGCGGACTCTCGCCTCTGCCGGCGCGCTGCATCGGGTCCACCCCTACGTGGCCTTGCGCCGCCCCGTCGACGGCCGTGCGGCGGGCGTCTACCGCGTGCATTATCCCGGGCCACGCCAGGTGGCGCTCGAACGCGTCGGCGATGCCGCCCTTTTGATGCGCGCCTTCGTCCAGCCCTGGCATGTGCAGACGGCCACCGGCGCCCTGTTTCTGGCCGGTGATATCACCGTCGCCGCCACCCGCTACCGCAACCGCGCCGTGCAGTACCTGTACACCGAAGCCGGCGCCGCCTTGCACAACGGCGCGCTGGCTGCCACTGCGCTGGGCCTGGGCTACGCCACGCTGGGCTGCTACGACGAAGCGGCCGTGCAGGCGCTTTGCGGCACCGGGCCGCAACTGATCCTGGGCTCGGCGGTGTTCGGCCCGCTGCCGAACGCGTCCGTGGCGGTGGCAACCGGCCCGGAACTGGAATTCTCGTGGATCGACACCGGCCTGCCGGCCAACGCGGCCACGTCGGCTGCCGCCCCGTCGCTGCACCTGGCCCGCGCCCGGCTGCGGCACGACGCGCCCGATGGCGACGAGGCCTGGGGCGCCGCCCCGGACCCGGACACCGCCTATCGCAAAGCCAGTGCAGAAGCCATCGAACGCCTGGCCTGGCGTACGCCGGCGGCGCCGGCCGAGGCCAGCGCCCGCGACCTGCCCGGCGCGCGGGACGCATCCGCCTTCATTCGGTATCGCACGGCCCAGTACCGTCGGCCGGGCTTTCCTTTCCGGCCATTTTCGGCAGCCCAGTGCTACCACTGGGCCCGCGCCACGCACAGCGACGATGGCCGCCCCGCCTGGATTCCCGCTGACCTGGTCTACGCCCGGCCGTCGCTCGTTGCCGCCGGCCTGGCCGACCATCCCCCCCTGACCTACGCCACGACGTCCGGCTGCGCGGCCGGCGCCACGCTGCCCGACGCCGTCGAACGCGCACTGTGGGAACTGGTCGAGCGCGACGCCTTCATGCGCCACTGGCTGGGCCAACGGCCCGGCACGCCCTTGGCCGAAAGCCACCTCCCCGCGACTATCCGGGCGAGCCTGCAACGGCTGCGTGGGCTGCCCTGCCAGGTCAGCCTGCAACGGCTGGACTCGCCCTGGGCGCACGTTTTCATTGCCTGGGCGCGCGACGACGCACGCCCCTTCACGACCCTGGGCGCGGCCGCAGGCGCCGATCCGCACGAGGCCCTGGCGCACGCCCTGGCCGAGCTGGAATCGCGCGTGCTGGCCTGGACCCTGGGCCACGCCCCCACGATCAGCCACCCGGCCGCCGTGCGCACCCCGTCCGATCATGTCGAGCTGTATGGCGTCAGGCGGTATTACCGGCGCGCCGATGCGCTGATTCAACCGCAAGCCCCCGCCGTCGACTGGCGCAAGCCGATGCAGCGGCCCCAGCCCGGCGCGCTGGCGCACCGGCTGGCCGCGGCCGGCCTGGCGCCCGTCATCGTCGATCTCACCACCCCGCAATGCGTACTGGACCACGGCACGCGCCCGCTGCACGTGGTCAAGGCATTCGTGCCGTCCCTGGTGCCCCTGACGTTCGGCGTAGGCCTGGAACCCCTGGGCATGGTCGACGCCGTGCATCGCCACGCCAAATTTCCCCATCCCTTTCCTTGACGACTTCTGCATGCTCACGCCAGCCTTAATCACCGCCGAAGACCTGGGCGCCAACGACCCGGACAGGGTGTGCCCCATGCTGGCCGGCCCCGCGCTGATCGATGGCGACACGCTCACCGTGCGCCACGCCCAGGGCGACATCGCCATTCGCGCCGAACGCGCCTTGCTGCGCCGAGCCTTCGCCCTGTGCGACGGCACCCGTTCTGTCACGGAACTGCTGGACAGCGTCACCCACCGCGACACCCGCGATCGGCTCAGCCGGTTCATCCCTTTTCTGCTGGACAGCGGCGCCCTGGTGGACGCCGGCAGCTACCTGCTGGCCAACATGGGTTTTGCCTGGGGCAGCAATCCCTATGGCCAGCCAGCGCCCGACAACCTGTCCGACCGCATCGGCCAGCGGTTTGCCCACGCGGCCATCGCGTCCGAGCAGCTCCTTCCCACCGCCGCGGCAGCGCCCCGGCCCATCCTGCAACGCGCCATCGCCCGCCAACCGGACGACGCCCTGCAGGCCGCCCTGGACGCCCGCCGCTCGACCTACACCTACGGCGATGCCCCCGTGTCGCAAGACGCGCTGGACGCCCTGGCCTGGTCGCTGGCCGGCATCATCTGCACCACCCGCCAACGCGCCGGTCACGTGCTGCCGCGGCGCACCACGCCGTCGGCCGGCGCCATGCACCTGACCGAGGTCTACCTCGCCTTGCAGCGGCCCACCCAGGGCGACGCGGGCCAGACGCTGGCACCGGGCCTGTATCGCGTGCGCTATCCCGACGCCTATCGCCTGCAATACGAATTGATCGACCCGTCGCTGGCGACGCTGCCGCGCGCCATCGCCAAACCCTGGCTGCTGGAATCGGCCGCGGGCATGATCTTCCTGGCGGCGGATGCACAACTGGCCACGCTGCGCTATCGCAACCGCGCGGTGCAATACCTGTATACCGAAGCCGGCATGGCATTGCAGAACGGCGCCTTGGCCGCCAGCCGCCACGATCTGGGCTTCGTCACCTTCGGCAGTTACTACGAAGCCATCGTGCGCAGCCTGTGTCGTACGCCGGACCACCTGATCCTGGGCGCGGCGATCTTCGGCGCCCTGCCCAGCGCCGGCCAACTGGCCCAGGCCGACGCCGCGCCCACCGTGGATTTCGTGTGGGCCGATGCGCCTTCGGCCGCCTACACGCTGCCCTACTACGTCGGCCGCGCCAAACTCCGGCACGGCCCGATCGAACGCCCCACCTGGGGCCGCGACACCGACCCCGTGCTGGCCTGCCGCAAAGCCGTCGCCGAGACCATCGAACGCCAAGGCTATTGCGAACCGCGCGACCTCAACCAGGCCATCTACGCTGACCTGGCCGATGCCCTGCATCCGCACGAGATCGCGCGCTTTACGCCGCAGCAATACCGCCGCAAAGGCTTTCCCTGCAAGCCATTCGATGAGCACGCCCCCCAGTTCTGGGCCAACGCCGAACGCCTGACCGACGGCCGACGCATCGCCGTGCTGGCCGACCTGGTCTATTCGGCCGACTCGCTGCGCAACCACCATGGGCAAAGCGCGTTCTACTGGTACAGCAATTCCTCGGGCTGCGCCGCCGGCACCACCCAGGCCGACGCCCGCCTGGCCGGCATGCTGGAACTGATCGAACGCGATGGCTTCATGCGCCATTGGCTTGCCCAGCAGCCCGGCACGGGCCTGCCGGCCGACTCGCTGCCTGGCGCGTTCCTGGCCCGCGTCCGGGCCATCCACGACACCGGCTTCTCTGTCTCGGTCCAGACCTTGCCGTCCCCCTACGCCCAGGTGATCTTCCTGATGGCGCGTCATGCCGAGCGGCGTGTCGCCTGCGTCAGCGCAGGGGCCGGGCTAGGCCTGCAACGCGCCCTGGAATCGGCCCTGGCCGAACTGGAATCCCGCGTGTTCTCGCTGCTGCACGGCGTTGCCATCGGCCGCGTCCGCCCGGCCAGCGTCCGTACGCCCGACGATCACTTCGACCTGTACGCCAACCCCACCTGGTTTGACCGGGCCGATCACCTGGCCGCGCCCACGACCCACCAGCCTTTCGCGCAGGCCGAACGCCGCGACCTGCCGAACGCGCAGGCGCTGTACGACGGCCTGGTCGCGCAAGGCATCGCCCCCTTGTTCGTCGACATCACGCCCCGCCAGAGCGCCCTGGGCTCGGGCGAACGCCTGACGGTTGCGCGCGCCTTTGCGCCCGGCCTGGTGCCCATGTCATTCGGCAGCGGCATGGAACCGCGCGGCAGCGTGGCCAGCCACCATCCCGCGTCGACCTTCCCTCATCCCTTTCCCTGAACGCTTCACTATCCGGAAACCCCATGCAACTGCCCGCCGGCGTTGACATCCACGACGACTGGTTCACGCCCGACCTGCTCGAGCGCCTGACCCAGGCGTCCAACTGGATGCCCATGTACTTCCTGAACCGCGCCAGCCGGTTCGACACCCACTCGCTGGACATCCACTGGTACTACCCCGTCGCCGTCACCGAAGAAGTGCTGTTCGGCCGCGTCCAAGACCAGATGGATGCGCTGGAAGAGCCCCTGGACGTGCTGCGCGAAACCTGGGAAATGGTTGCCGCCCGCCTCGGCGGAACGCTAGGCCTGTACGAATGCAGCGTCAGCGCCAACACCTTCGGCACCGAAGGCAATCCGCACTTCGACTTTCGCAACCGCGCCGTCGCCCCCGCCCACCTGACCGTGCTGATCTACTGCAGCCCGCAATGGGACATCACCTGGGCCGGCGAAACGTTGATCTTCGACGAAGACGGCGAAATCAGCGGCGGCATCATGCCCCGCCCGGGGCGCATCGCCATCCTGCGCGGCGACCCCCACCACGTCGGCCGCTCCGTCTCGCGCATCTGCCCCAGCGACCGCCGCGTGCTCGTCTTCAAGATGTGGGATGAAACCCTGCTGCAGACCTTGGTGGACGCCGCCAACATCAAGCGGCCAGCCGCCCAGCCGGGCTAAGCGGGCGGGCCGGACGACAAAGGCGAAGCCACCGCTTGCTGGTCGGACAGCATGTGCATGTCGGCCTGCCCCTCATCATCGAAAACCGACGCCAGCATGTGCGGATACACGCTGGGGTGAATCATGGGATGGCTGTTCATTTCCAGCAACCACACCCGGTCTTCGGCGTCGATCACCGCGTCCAGCGTGAACACGGAATTGCGCTGTACCGCCGCGTCGATGCCGCGGTACAGCAGTTGCCCGGCATAGCTGAACTGCCCGGCAATCTCCGGCGCCACCGACGGCCACACATTGCGGTTTGCCACCGTCACCCGGTCGTAGGGCGTCATGTAGCGATAGTCCAGCACCACTTCCGTCCCCGCGGGCAGCACCGAATCCAGATCCACGCCCTGCCAGGCCAGAATCTGCACCGAGTCGTCCAGGTTCAGCGCCACATCGAAATTGCCGCGCGGTTGCGCCGCGATCTCGCGCAGGCTGCGCCGGCCATCCCCCGCGATCGTCGGCGGGTTCAACACCTCCAGCGCCACGGGCTGGCCATTCCAGAACCAGGCCTTGGCGCTGCGGCCCCGGATGAACTGCTCGAAGAACTCGCCTTCCGCCAACGCCACCGTCGGATCCAGCGGCGCCAAGGGCCCGAACGGCCCGCGTATCCCCTCGCCAAATGACCCCACCGCCGGCTTCACGATGTAGTCCGGCGCCAGGGCCGGGCCCTCGGACCAACTGGCCGTCACCCGCAGGCCATTGGCCACCGCGTAGTCCTTGAAATTGCGCTTGTCGTTGGACAGCGCCCACGACTTCACGATGTACGGCATCCAGCCAATGAAATTGCCGTCGGCCGACATGTCGCGCTGGTACACGATGCGGCCCTGCTCTTCTGTCACGAAGCGCGGAAACAGCACCACCTTGCGCTCGCCCAGCTGCAACGACATCTCGTACGTTTCAGGTGCAATCCGCATCTGGGCGCCCCGCTCAAGCGCCCACTCTCGGATCGGGTACAGGTGTTTGATGGGGCGAAAAAGATAGTGCATCGAGGCGGGTTCGGGCGTGGCTGGGGAGGCGTGACTGGGGCTGGCGTGACAGGGGGCGTGGACAGGACAATCCTGCGCACCCCCAAGTGTTAACTTCTCCCGTCCGCAGGCGTCCGGTTTAGGGGAACAGGCCATTCACGCCGTCGGGCCGCGTATTGACATATCGGAAAATACCGATATCATGGCAGCCATGGACTTGCTCGAAATCTTCAAAGCCCTCTCGAACCGCACCCGTCTGGACATCCTCAAAGGGTTGAAAGACCCTGCCAAGAATTTCCCGCCGCAAGACGAGGGCGACGTTCACACCGTGGGCGTCTGCGTCAGCAGCATTCAAGAAGGCGTCGGGCTGTCGCAGTCCACCGTGTCCGACTACCTGGCCACCCTGCAACGCGCGGGTCTGGTCGAAGTCCGGCGCATTGGCCAATGGACCTACTACAAGCGCAACGAAGCCACCATCCGCGCGCTGGCCGGGCTGATTGGCAAAGAGCTCTGATTTTTCTGTGCCCTTTTCTTCACCCTTTTTTTCACCGTTCCCTTCACCCTTTTTTTCGCACTTTTTTCGCACCCCATTTTTTCGCATCAACACATCGATAATTCCCGATATCCCTTTTTACCGAAACAAGGATTCTCATGAAAGCTTTAGTACTTACCGCCTTTGGCGGCCCGGACGCCTTCGAACTGCGTGACCTGCCCAAGCCCGTGCCCCAGGCGGGGCAAGTCCTGGTCCGCGTGCAGGCCACCGCCATCAATCCGTTGGATTACCAGGTCCGCCGAGGCGACTACCCCGACCTGGTGCCCCTGCCCGCCATCACCGGCCACGACGTGTCCGGCGTCGTCGAGGCCGTCGGCCCCGGCGTCACCGCCTTCGCCGTCGGCGACGAAGTCTGGTACACCCCACAGATCTTCGACGGCCCTGGCAGCTACGCCGAATACCACGTCGCCGCCGAAAGCATCGTCGGCAAAAAGCCCGCGTCGCTCAGCCATCTTGAAGCGGCCAGCCTGACCCTGGTGGGCGGCACGGCATGGGAAGCCCTGGTCGTGCGCGCCGGGCTGCGGGTCGGCGAAAGCATCCTGATTCACGGCGGCGCGGGCGGCGTGGGCCACGTCGCCATCCAGCTCGCCAAAGCCATCGGCGCCAAGGTCTACACCACCGTCCGCGAAGCCAACTTCGAATTCGCTCGCAGCCAGGGAGCCGACGAAGTCATCGACTACGAACAAGAAGACTACGTCGACGCCGTCATGCGCTTGACCGACGGCCGCGGCGTCGATGTCGTGTTCGACACCGTCGGCGGCAACACCCTGGCCCGCAGCCCCGACGTGCTGGCGCAGCTGGGCCGGGTCGTCAGCATCGTAGACATCGCCCAACCTCAAAACCTGATCCAGGCCTGGGGCAAGAACGCCAGCTACCACTTCGTCTTCACCCGGCAGAACCGCGGCAAGCTCGACGAGCTGCGCGCGCTGGTCGATCGCGGCCAACTGCGGCCGCATGTGGGCGCGGTGTACACGCTGGCGGACATTCCGGCGGCCCATGCTCGGTTGGAAAGCGCCAACAATGGCCTGAAGGGGAAGATCGCGATTGCGGTCGGGCCGTTGGCGGATCGTGCAATCGCATGATTCCAATCCACCATCGCCACATTATGGGAACGCCATGATTTACGAGATCGCACAACTTCCCGTCCACCACGAACATACCGAGTCGTTCAAGCGGGCGTTCGCCAAGGTCGCTCCCTTGCTCACCCGCGCAAAGGGCTATCGCGGGCATGTGCTTGCTCAAGGAATCGAGAATCCCGGGCAATTCAACCTGATCGTCCAATGGCAATCACTGGAAGATCACTGCCCGGGCTTCGAAGCAAGCGAAGACCATCGGATCTTCATGAAGGAATTGCAGGACTATCTCTTCGAAGAGCCGACGGTGCATCACGTTCACGAGGTGAACTTTGCCTCGGGCACGATGGATAAAGCGGGTTGGAGTTCGGGCGGACCCGCTGGTTGATCGATTTGCGGTGTTAGGAACACCGCAGACTTCAGCAGTAAAGAGGTGTCAGGCCTTGGCGTTGGGGAGGAGAATTTCCGACAAATTTATTCTGACACTTTAAATTTCTCACGTCCAAGCCCTATACCCCCGACTTCTGCTGGCCGGCAAAAACAAGATGTCCGCACTCGGTGCTGCTATGAGAAAGCTCGCTCCTCTGTGCTTCGGTGTACTCAAAACACGTTCACCATATCGCCCCGACTACAGCTAAATGCTAGATGGGCAAGACGGTATCTTAAATTTGTCCAAGCCCCCCCCCAGCACGACTGCGTGACCGGGGGTTCCCAATTGCTATCGAATCAAACACAGCCTGGCACGTTAATCGTTAATTTTTTAATGTATTCTGGCACGTTAATTTTCCATCAATCTATGCGAATATAAAAATTCTGCTCCTGAACATCTCGCTGCATTTTAGCCCTACCGTACAAACCCGCCAAAAATTCTTCCTCAGTCCATCCCTGCGGAACAATAATATCTTCACCCGGAAATTTCAGATCATCAATCCTTGACTTAATCTCTTCAACTTTCTCTGAAAATTCTCTTGCCCCAACAAAAACCGCTACAGCCCCATGCAAAGCCACAAGAAAATTTCCATTCGCGATTTTTTTAACTCTAAAGTCCGTCAAATACTTGGCTTCACTTAATGCTAAGCATGCACTTTTATAATTATCATCAGATTTATTTATGAATAACAGAGTTCCGTTTTTCATAATTGAAAACCCCCCTTTATTGACAACCAGGGGGCTTATCGCTTCTTCAATGTCGTGCAACGGAACCGAATTCACAGGCTCCCATTTAATATGAGGATCTTTCATGGCGTCGTATGTGTACCCTTCCGTGGTGAAGCCGGCCGCCGTGCCGCCGTAGGCGTAGATGACCTTGTCCCAATACGTGTCGGACAGGCGGTTGCCGTTGGCGTCGTAGTCGAGGTTCTGGCGCAGGTAGCTGTCCAACTCCTCTCACAGACGGAATCTCGCAATGGCCGTGCAAGGAAAAAATCATGACCAAGTTAAATAATTGGCTTAGCCAAACCGTACCTCAGCAAATAAAAAACACCGGGACCACTCCGTGGCCGGGGTTTCCCATTTCTTGCGGCATCAAACGTAGTCTGACATGTTAATCAAACGATAAATCAATGAAAATCGGATGAAGGCTTCGGCTTACACTCTTTGAAAACGCCTTCCCCCAAAATAACTCTTGCTCTCCGCCTCAATTCCTCATCGCTCATCAAATAGACTTCATTCAAGTCATCTTTATCGAGATCGTTTATTTCCACGAGGTCAGGAAATTTTGAGAAATAAGATCGAGTTTGGCTCTTATCCATATCGGAAATCAGCTCGTCGCCCAAAAAATTGCTCAATGCATCTACACGCAGAAAGCGATTTAAAAAAACTATGTCGCTATAACCCGCAATCTCCTCAATACAACGAGACGCATCCGGTCTAGGAGAAACCCGCCGCATCAACTCAACCCATTTTTTTGAGTCAAATCCCTCCCACACGTAAGGAGCCCCCATAATGAACTCCAACACGTAAACATGAGAGTAAGCAGCCATATGCAGAGAAATTACTTCAATTGGATCATGCAACAGTAAATTATTTTTGAATTCCAAAAAATATTCCGCGCCATATTTTTCGGGAACACCATACCCATCGTACATAAAGTCCAACAACTTTACCAAGGAGGCTGAATTTTTCATTTATTTGTAAAAAAGGCGTCAGACCAAATTTACCGGACCAATCGGAAAATGTGTTCTACATTTACCGGGCTAATCAAACAAAAGCCCCGACAGCATTTTTCTGTCGGGGCTTCTTAAATACTGTCAAATCAAACGTTTAAACGTCAATTTCCACAGATTATTTTTTAAAATCCAATTCCGCTAATAGAGCTTCAAGCTTTTCATCAGAAACGCCTTTACCGTTGCACTCTACATCCCAATTCCAAACAACTTGGATATGCTCCAGCATGACGTTATCACACAAGTCAGGAAGAACCATTCCCAAATCGCTCTTGCCTATTGAGTAGCGTCGAGCAATCTCTCTCAGCACTAGCGCTGTGGATTCACTTCGAAGTCGCTGCTTCCATTCAGAAATATCGTTTACAGGGATACTAAACAATCGTATTTCCTTTATCTAAATTTACGGAAAGTAGCGTAGACATCGCCTTTATCCAAAACACTCTCAACATGAGGAAAACCCGCTTGTTGGACCTGCCTACCTGTCCAAGTATCCAAGGCAGCCTGTTCTGGAGTCAACCCTCTCGATATGCCTGCTCGGTATTGTGAATAATTAACACTATCTGCCCCTTGGAGCCAAGCCCCTCTTATCCCTTGGATATCGACTCCATCCTGACGCAAGCGCTTGAGCATACCCACAAACATATCACTACCCGAACCGTGTGTAGCCCGCAACTCTGGATTGGCAAACACATTGAAACCTAGAACGCCGTCTTTGTTGACAAAACCCACAATACCGTGACTGGAATCTACTGCATCCCAATAATCAGGGCTGCCATATTGAATTCTCGTACCCTGCTCACTCCTGGACGTAACAAACCTATCAGAAAGATCAAGACCTTTCCTGGACCCTAAGTCCAAAACTTTATCATTGCGAAGGACGAACTTCGAGTCCTCCGCGACCATGCGCAAACCTATACCCGCCTCTCGCACCGCCTGCGAAGCCACGGGCATCACACTCGGCAAAATTCGCGTAGCCCCAGCCGCACCACCCGCCACATTCAGCGCCATCGACCCCCACAATGCCTGCGCACCGCGGTAGTCACCACTGGCCTCCAGTTGCATGGCCCGGTCGATCTGGAAGAAGTCGCGAACTCCCTGGTAGGCCTCATCCACGCCCATATTGAAGGTGGCTAGGCGCAATCCGGAACCAGCTATTCGCTCTCCAGCATTCCACAACATTTGACCGCGGGCCCTGTTCCTGGAAACTGCGTAACCAAACTCATCGAAGTTGGCAGAAAGCCGCCCTCCCGATACAGCGTCTGCGGATGTCAACACCGAGTCATAAACGTAGCCCACCGCTCCTCCAGCTATGCCGGCAGTCATGTCGACCATTCCGAGCATTCGCTCTCCCAGCTCGGATAGCACACCCATCCGAGGCCGCGGCAATTGTGCCTGATTCACCTTAAGGCCGACCAATTCGACATAGCGCGCACCGTCGGCCGCATCTAGCTCCTTCATTGCCAGACTGACTGATTGAGAGTCGAAACCAGTACTCGAAGCCACCGTCACGGAGCCACCAAATCTCCTCTGCTCCCGCGGATAAAATGCATCCACTACCGCATCAACATTCGCTTGAGGAGGCGGATCCTGCAAAGCTCCCCAATTCACTTCTCGCTGCGAATCGTAAAAGGCGGGAATGGAGGACATCTCGCCCTGAGGACGATACGAAGCAGGCATCAGTGAATCAAAGGACCCCAGCATTTGCTGCCCGGACCTTGCACTATCGTTCACCCTAATGGGTTGCGACGATGGCCCCGACATCCCAGCCATCTCGTCCAGTACGGAATTGCCCAAAGCATTCCCAAACGCGTCAACAGCGATCTGCATGTAGTTCGCCTTGCCGCCTGAGAGCACCGAAGCTGCCACCCCACCCACGGCGCCAGACACGAATCCGCGTGCAAGGCGCTCGCCAAAATTCGTTACGTTGGGGAAGAGTTGGGAGCCAACCGCAGAGCCCACACCAGCGCCAATGCCAGCCGCCGCGACGTTCGTCCAACTGAACTTCGATTGCAGCCCTGTCGCCATTGCCAGACCTTGGCTAACCGTCGAACTCACCGTCGCACGCAAAGCCAGATCCATTGCGGCCGACCCAGTGCTAAGGCCTGTCGCGGTGCCGCCTCCCGCAGCGGTCAGGATATTTGCTCCATTGAGTGCTGACCCCACCCCCGCCGTAACTCCGGCGCCCAGCGCGCTCGTCGCGACTCCCTTCCACGAGAACTTGGACTGCACGCCGATCGCCATGCCGACGCCTTGGCTCACGATGCTTCCCACCGCGCCAGCGGCCAAACCAATCCCTACAGCCGCCAATCCAGACACCGCTGAGGCACCGGTAAGGACGGCAGCGCCTGCCGCCATCGTGGCCCCAAAGCCTGTAGCCGCGCCGGCCGCCACAGGCGCCAGCGCCCCAGCCGTAAACACCGTTGCCACCACCGCCACTACCGCAACGATGATCATCCCGATCCCGCCGCATCCGCCGCCGCCACCGCTATCCGGTTTCGGCACCGGCATCGTCGGTTGCGTATCGCCAATCAGCTTGCCCGGGTCATACGGCTTGAACGACTTGTAGTCGTTATGGTTACCCGACACCCGATTCGGAATCGTGACCGTGGCCCCGACCCGCAGATCGCGGTCGCTGGCCAGGCCATTGGCTTCGGCCACCAGGTACCACAACCGGCTATCTCCATACGCCTGCTGCGCAATGCTTTGCAGCGTATCGCCCGCCTGAATCCGATAAGACCCCGGGCTGGCCGACGGGTTGCCCCCGTCAATCGGCCGGAAGCTCGGCGAGAAGTCATCCGCGCCTGCGGCCGGGCCGGTGGTGCCCAGCAGTTCGCCGTTGACCACCAGCGACCGGATCGTCTGGCCGTTCTGCACCCGCTGCAAAATCTTGCCGCTGGCGTCGTTGACCAGAGTCTGGTTCTTGCTGGCGTCCTTGGTGTCGACCACGCCAATCAAATTGCCGTTGACGTCGTACTGGTAGGTCGTCTGGCCCGGGTCCAGCGCGGTGCTGGTGCCGGACAGGGTGGCCTCGCGGTAGCCTTCGTAGCGGGCGTGGGTGTAGGTGTACGTGTTGGTGTACGGCGAGCCGTCATACACATCCATGCGGTACTGGGTGACGTTGCCGGCCTGGTCGTAGCCGGAATACGTGGTGGCGTAGCCGCCCGACAAGCCGGCATCGGTCATCTTGAGCACCCGTGCCGAATACAAGCGTCCGGCGCCGTCGTAGACGTTGCGGCGCTGTTCGCCCGCCAGCCCCGACCGGTCAAAGAACGCCTTGCCCAATGAGCCGTCGATGCCGCTGAGCACCACGCGGTCGGCGCCGTCGTAGTAGCGCGCGTCCAGCAGCAGCCCGTCGCGCCGCAGCGTGGTCAGGCGGTTGATGGCGTCATAGGTGTATCTTTCCGTGGTGAAGCCGGCTGCCGTGCCGCCGTCGGCGTAGATGACCTTGTCCCAATACGTGTCGGACAGTCGGTTGCCGTTGGCGTCGTAGGTCAGCTTGTGGCCCTGGGCCGCGTTGATATCCAGGTTGGCGTTGACCGCTTCGACCGTGGTCTGGCGGTTCATGGCGTCGTAGCCGTACCAGTATTCCCGGTTGCGCCAGGTGTCGGACGCGTCGGTGTACTGGGTCTGCACCCGCTTGCGGTTGCCGTTGGCGTCGTAGTCGATGCTCTGGCGCAGGTAACCGTCGGACACCTCTCGCAGGCGGCCCAGCGCGTCGTAGGCCATGATGTTGTTCTGGTACACCACCCCGCCCTGGCTCGTACGCTCGCGCACCTTGTTGCCGGCGTGGTCGTACGAGAAGTCGGTGATCTTGCCCAGGCTGGCATCGTAGATGCGCGTGACCTGGCCCGTGGCGTCGTAGGTGTAGTTCAGGTTCTGGCCACGCGTGTTGGTCTGCTGCAGCAGCTGGCGCGCGTTGTCGTAGCTGTAGTAGTACTTGGCACCGCCGATGTCGGTGTGCGCGACCAGCCGGCCGAAGTAGTCGTACGCCCAGGTCGAGGCGTTGCCGTTGCCGTCGGCCTCGAAGGTCTTGTTGCCGCGCGCGTCGTAGGCGGTGCGCAGTTCCGTGGACATGCCGGGCTTGCGCACGCCGGTGACGTTGCCGCGCAGGTCGTAGCGGAAGTACACGGTGTCGCCCGCGCCGTTGGTCGAGCTGAGCTTGTTGCCCAGTTCGTCATAGCGCACGCTCTCGGTGACGGTCTTGGTGCCTGTGACCGCCAGCGTCGTGCCGTTGCTCATGACGTAGCTGGTGACGGCCGCGTTGGACGTCAGGACCAGCCGGCTGAGCTTGTCGTAGGTGTAGCTGGTGGTGTTGCCCAGCGCATCGACCCAGGTGGTTTTTTCTCCGAAGCCGTTGTAGCCGTAGCGGTAAACGCCGCCATCGGCATGCAGTTCGGCGATACGGTTGCCGCCGGCGTCGTACTGGATGCCGTTGACGTTGCCGTTGCCGTCACGCGTGGCGACGTTGTTGCCCAGGGCGTCGTAGTACAGCGTCGTGGACGGGCCGGCGCCGGCCACGCCGTCGGCCGACGGCCGCACTTCGGACGTGATCTGGTTGTTGGCGTTGTAGGTGTAGCGCGTGATCCAGTACGGCGAACGCGGGTCGGTGACCGTGGCGACGTTGCCCCAGCGGTCGAAGGTGCGTTCCACGGTAGGACGGCTGGACTGCACGCCGCCGTTGGCGCCCACGGGCGTCCACGAGGCGGCCACACCCAGGTAGCCCGACACGTTGGTGCTGATCGGGTTGGGGTTGGACCCGGTGGTGCTGGACAGCGAATACGCGGGGGGACGCCCCGGCACCGTATAGCCCGGCACGTAGGTGGCCGTGGTCTGGGACATGCCGGGACGCGGGGTGACCGCCGGGACCCAGACCTGTTCGGAACGGGTCTCGGTGCGGTACTCGGTTCTCCAGTAGCCAGGGGTGCCGCCGCTCTCGCCGCCTTCGCCGCCCTCGCCCGTGCCGGGCACGGGCGGCACCCACACCTGGTACGGGACGCTGACGTTGTAGTAGCGGGTGTAGTAGTAACCGCCCGTGGTGGCGCCCTGGGAAATGACGCCGACGCGGTGCTTGTACGGTTCGCTGGAGCCCGGCCGGGTGTAGACCAGGTCGAAGTCATAGTTGCCCGCGGGCAGCGTGCCCAGCTTGACCCAGTAGGTCATGAAGCCGGTGCCGTTCTCGCCGCCCTCGTTGCCGCCTTCGGTGACGCCGCCGCCCGTGCCCACCGGGCCGAACGGCACGGTGGTGGGAACCTTGTTCATGACCACCGATGACCAGCCGCCGCCGCTGCCCTGCAGGCGGTACAGCAGCGTGGCGGTGCCTTCCAGCTCGCGCCAGTCGCCGATGGTGGTCCAGGAAATGCCGGTGTTGCTGGAATCCAGCGTCAGGGCCTGGGTGATGGGCGGATAGCCCACTTGCGGCACCCAGCGGTCGGGCACGGCGGCCGATTTGTCGATGTAGCCGGTGGCGTGGGCATAGGCCGCGCCCGAGCTGCGGTCGATCAGCAGCAATTCGTATTCGAAGCGGCCGGGGCCCATGTTGACCCAGTCCACGCCATCGTGGCCCGATGCACGCGCCGACACCGGCAGCTGCACCCAGCCGCCGCCCGGCACGCGGTAGCGGAACTGCGCATCCACGCCCGCCCCAAACGACGGCCAGCTGAAGACGTCGTTGCCGACGGCCCCGAAGCCCATGGCGCTGCCGATGGATGCCAGGCTGGGCGCGGTCAGCGACAGGGTGCCGTTGCCGGTCACCTTGACGAAGCCGTCTCGGCCAATCTGCGACACGCGATATTCATAGTTGCCGATGGCCAGGCCCTCGGCGTCGTACCGCAGCGAATTGCCGTAGTTGACCAGGCCGACTTCGGTCCAGCCGCCGTTGGGCACGCGGATTTCCAGCCGCACCTTCAGGCCCGGGTCGACGGGCGCGGCAATGTCGATGAAGTTGCCGGTGTTGCCAAAGGTGCCCTGCTGGTTGATGACCGCCTGCCAGCTGCCGTTGGTGTCTTTCTTGTAGACCACCATGGCCACCACGCGGCTCACGCCGCCGTCGGTGGTGTTGGTGGCGGTGCCGTCCCAGCTCATCAGGACGCCCGACGTGGCCGAGGCCGCGGCGAAGTTCTGGGTGATGCTGCGGCGCGTGCCACCAGCGCTCTGGTAGGTCATCACCACGCGCACGTCGCCGTCGCCCAGGTTGGCCAGGCTGGTCCAGCTCAGCTGCACGCTGTTGGTACCGCGCCAGGCCGGCGTGCCCGGGTCCACCGGGCCATTGCCGCCTTCATTGCCGCCTTCGCCGATCTCCGAGCCGCCGCCGGTTTCCGGCTTGGGGATGTAATACAGGGAGGCGGACGAGGTGATCGCCGCGCCGGTGAAGTCGCGGTTGACGGTCACGCCGCCTTCGTACACCGAGCGTTCCGGCGCCAGCGTCTTGACCGCGTTGCCCAGCAGGTTGTAGACCGTGTCTTCGCGCCGCAGGTTGCCCATGTTGGCGGCCTGCTGGATCGAGCCGATGGCCGCGACGTTGACGTTGCCGCCGCCCGCGCCGCCGCTGGTCAGGTTGGCCGTGGCGTTGCCCTGCAGGTTGTACAGGGTGATCTGGTCCTTGCCGTCCTTGGCGTTGGTGCGGACCACGTTGCCGGCGTTGTCGTATTGGTAGTATTCCTGGCGGCCGCCGTTGACGCCGCGGCGCACCATTTCACCAAAGGCGTTGTATTCCGTGACGGTGTCCGACCAGCCGGCTTCCTGTTGCGACACGTCGAAGATGCCCGAGCCGTTGGCCTGGGCATTGCTGCCTTCCCACTTGCTGATCCAGTTGCCCGCGGCATCCTGCTGCCAGATGCGGATATAGCTCAGTTCGGCAATGCCGCCCTGGCTGGACCGATAGTCGTTCCAGCGGATCGACACGCCCGAGGCGGCCGACGCCGCGCCAAAGTCCACCGTGCGGCTGGTGGCCACGCTGGCCGAGCCATAGGTGATGGTAGTGCCGCCGGTGGACACGCCGCCCTCGCCGCCTTCGCCACCGCCACCGCTTTCGGTGGGGGTGGTTTCGCTGTAGAGCGTGCTGACCGTGCTGTAGTACACCTGCACCCGCACCAGGCCGCCGCCGGCATCGATCAGCGACGACCAGTTCAGGTTGATCGCGCTGTCGCCGGTGACGACGTATTTCTCGCGCTGGCGGAATTCCTTGGGCGCCGACGAGAAGCTGGTCTGGATGCCGTTTTTCAGGACGGCGGTGGACGCCGGGTCGATGACCCGCGTCTGGTGGCCCAGCTTGTCGTACTCGTAGGCCTGGAACCAGGTCTTGACGCTGCCGTCGTTGCCCGTCACCCCGCGCCACTGCTTGGCCATCAGGCCGGCGGCGTTGTAAGAAAAGTTGGTGCGCGCGCCGTTGGCGTCGATGGTCTGGATCTTGTTGCCGCGGCTGTCGTAGCCGACGTAGTTGTAGCGGTCCTGGTTGCTGGCCACGCCGGCCGTATAGCCGGATTCCAGCACGGTCGAGGCGCCGTTGGCGTGCTGGATCGTCAGCACGGTGTTGCCCAGGGCATCGCGGTAGAAGGTCGTCAGCGGCGCATAGGCCTTGCCCGACGCATCGGTGCGCATCGGCTCGGCGATTGCCGTGACGCGGCCCAGGGCGTCGTAATAGCTGTAGGTGCGGCCGCCGTTGGGGTTGGCGACGTAGGTCTGGTTGCCCAGGACGTCGTAGCCGAAGGTGGTCTTCAGGTCGCCGCGCTGCACGGTGCCGTTGGACTGGTTGCTGTATTCCACGTTGACGCGGGTTTCCGCGACCTTGCGGCCCAGGGCGTCAAAGGCGTAGGTGGTCAGGCGGTCGTTGGCATGCGTGACCGGCAGGCCGTAGCCCTGCGCGTTCCAGATGTTGGTGGCCGTGGCATATTCGCGTACCGACGTCTTGTTGCCCAGGCCGTCGTACGACATGGTCGTGACATAGCCCAGGGCATCGACCCGGGCCGTCATGTTGCCGACGCGGTCGTAGTACTGGGTGGTGGTGGCCCACACCTGGGACACCGGGTTGACCAGCTCGCGCACCGCCGCCACCTGGCCAAAGGCGTCGTATTCCGTACGGGTGAGCTTGTTGCTGGTGAAGTACTGCGCGCCGGCCGCGGCCGACGAATCGTAGGCGTAGATCTGCGACTGGCTGGTCTCGACCACGCGGCCCAGGCGGTCGAACTGCGTCACCACGCCGCGGTCGCCGCTGTGGTCGATGCCGGCGGCGTTGACGGCGGCGGACACGGCTTCGGCGGTGATGCCGGTGTAGCCGTGGCTGGTCAGCGCCGTCTTGGTGGCGTAGCGCAGGCGCAGCGTCACGTCGCCCTGGGCGTTGCGTTCGTATTCGGTGACAAAGCCTTCGGCGTCGACCTCGTATTTCAACGCGCCGGTCTTGTCGTAGACCTTGTAGCTGATGGCCCCGGCCACGTCGCGGCCGGCCACGGCGTTGCCGAAGGCGTCGTACAGCACGTCCGACGTCAGCGAGATCGGCGCGCCTTCCTTGCGAGCGGCCACGCCCGAAGCGCCGTTGGTCAGAAGGTTGTCGGCCGCAGCGTCATAGACATTGACCGGCGCGAAGATCGTCCGGATCTGCCGGCCGGCGGCGTCGTAGACGTAGCGGGTGGTCTTGGCTTGGGGCTGGCCGTCGGCCTCGGTCCGCGACACCAGGTTGCCCAGGCCGTCATAGACGTTGCGCGTCACCATGGAAATCGACTTGGTGGCGCCCACCACCAGGTCGCCCGCGCCCGACCAGCTGGTATCCACCACGCTGGTCTGCGGCGTGCGCTCGACCAGCAGGCGGCCCGCGGCGTCGTATTCGTAAGTCCACTCGTTGCCGGCCTTGTTGACGAAGCGGACCTTGTTGCCCACGCCGTCGTAACCATAGGACTCGGACTTGCCCAGCGAATCCGTCGACCCCAGCAGGCGCCCGGCCGCGTCGAAGACGAAGGTATCCACCCGGTCGCGCGTGTTGTCCGCGCTGAGCACGGCGGCCACGTCCGCGGCCGACGGCGTGCTGCCCAGCAGCACGCCATTGGCATAGCGGCGGCTGCTGGTGACGTTGCCCCGGGTGTCGTAGGTCAATTGCGTCACAAAACCGGCCGCGTCGATCTTGTAGACCGGCAGGCCGTTGGCGCCGTAGACGCTGCGGGTGCTGCGGCCCTGGCTGTCGGTGGCCGGCAGACGCGCGGTCAGCGCGGCCAGCGTCAGGCTGGCCGGCGCCACGCCCGCCAGATCGGCGCCGGTCAACGGTGCGGAATAGCGGTAAGACTCCAGCAGGTTGCCCGCGGCGTCGTAGGTGTTGCGCTGCACGCCGCGCTCGGCATCGATGACCAGCACGGCGCGGCCGGCGGCGTCGAACGCGGTGGTGGTGGCGCGGTCCAGCGCGCCGGGCTGCAACGAGGCCAGGATGGCCTCGCCCGTGCGCGGCACGCCGGCGCCCAGGCGAACGGCGTAGCTGATGACCTGGATCGCGTTGCCGTTGGCGTCCAGCACCCGGCGCGTCACCGCGCCCGTGGGGTCGACGCTGGCAATCTGGCGGCCCATGCCGTCATAGACCCAGTCGCTGGCGCGGTCCTTCATGCTGCCCTGCACACTGCGCGGATCGCCGCCCGCCGCCACCGGGGTGGCGTACTGGATCTGGCGCACCCGGTTGCCGGCGGCGTCGTAGATGTTTTCCGTGACGGCGCCCAGGCCGTCCATCACGTGCGTCAGGCGGCCGATGCCGTCGTAGGCATTGACCGTACGCAAGTCGCGCGCGGCATCGGCCGCCGTGGCCAGGGCAGCCTCGATGGCGGCCGACGTCAGGGCGATGTTGGCGGGCACCCGGGTAGCGTAGGCGATGCGTTCGATGACATTTCCATTGGCATCAAAGCGCTGGCGCACCACGGCGCCGGTGCCGTCCACCTGCAGCACGGCGCGGCCCAGCGCGTCGTACACGGTGCGCTGGCGCTGGTCGTAGGCCATGTCCACGGCCGGGGCCGCGGGCATGGCTGCGGTGCCGATGCTGGCGGCGGGCAGCCGGTTGGCATACGCCGTGCGTTCGGCCAGGTTGCCGCTGGCATCGTAGCGGTAGGTCACCACCGCGCCCAGCGCCGATACCGTCATCGCCAGACGGGCATCCGCGCCGTAGTAGCGGTATTCGGCCTGGTCGCCGGCTTGCGGCTTGAGCAGCGCGCGCACCTCGGCGTCGGTTACCTGCTGGCCCAGGCCCTGCAGGACGATCGGGGTGGCGTAGCCCAGCGTGGCCACCACGCGGCCCGCGGCGTCGTAACGGCTTTCGACGACGGCGCCCGCCGGGTCGATCTGGAACACGGTGCGGCCAGCGGCATCCAGCACATAGCGGGTGGTGTTGCCGTTGGCATCGACGGACGCCACCAGGCGATTGGCGCTGTCATAGACCCGCGACACGGTGATGTCGCCAGCCGCGGCCGGCACCGACGCCGGGTCGCTGCCCGGCGCCAGGCGCGTGGCGAACACGGTCTGGCGCAGCAGGTTGCCCGAGGCGTCGTAGACGTTGCGCGTCACGGTGCCCAGGCCGTTCATCGTGTAGGTCAGGCGGCCGACGCTGTCGTACACATTGACCGCGCGCTGGTCGCGCGCGCTGTCGGCCACGGCGGCCAATGCGGTGTTGATGGCGGCCTCGGTCATGACCGTTTCCATCGGAATGCGGCCGGCATAGGCCACGCGCTCCACCACGTTGCCATTGGCGTCGTAGCGCTGGCGCACCACGCCGCCCAGGCCGTCGATCTGGAACACGGCGCGATTCAGTGCGTCGTAGACGGTGCGCTGGCGTTGATCGTAGGTCGGGCTGGCCGTGGGCGCCGCGGGCATCTGGGCCGAGCCGATGCTGGCTGCCGGCAGGCGGGCGGCGTAGGCGGTGCGCTCGATCAGGTTGCCGTTGCCGTCGTAACGCATGGCCACGACGTTGCCGGTACCGCTGACGGTCATCGCCAGGCGGCCCGCGCTGTCGTAGTAGCGGTATTCGGCGATGTCGGCGGCGTTGGGCTTGAGCAGGCCGCGCAGTTCAAAGGCACTGAACCAGCCCGTGGGCTTCTTGTCCACCGGCGTCGCATAGGCGATCGTGCCGACAACCTGGTTGGCCGCATCATACCGGGTCTCCAGCACATAGCCGGCCGGATCGACCTGAAACACCACGCGTCCACGGCCGTCACGCACGTATTGCGTCTTGGCGCCACCGGGATCGACCTTGGTGGTCAGGTTGTCGCTCATGTCGTACGTATAGACAGTCTTGAGCGCCAAGCCGGATGGGTCCACCGTCTCGCTGTCGCGGCGACCGAGCTTGTCATACGTATAGACGGTGACAATGCCATTGGGGGCCGTCACCGTCAGTTGCTGGCCGGCCTCGTTGTAGGTGTACCGCGTGACGAGCTTCAGGCCGTTCGCGTCCACCGTGGACGACAAGACGCGCCCCGCCTTGTCGAACGTCACCACCGTCTGGTTGCCGCCCGGCTCCGTGGTCTGGTACTGGCGGCCGAAGGCATCATAACGATACTGCGTCTGCAGATTCAGCCCGGTCGGGTCGACCGTGCGGCTCAGACGCTGCCCCACGGCGTCATAGGTATAGACGGTCTTGACGCCGCGGCCATCGACCACTTCTATCAGGCGGTTCAGACTGTCGTAGCCTTGAGTGACGACCGTGCCGCCCTGCTCGCTGCGCACCAGGCTGCCATCGGCGTTGTAGGTATGCTGGGTGACATTGCCGTTGCCGTCTCGTACCTCCACCGTCTGGCCAAAGGCGTTGTGAACGGTCGTGACCGATACGCCATCCGGCGTGGTCATCGTGACGCTGCGGTTCTGCGCGTCATAGGCATAGCTGGTCCGACGGCCCAGTTCGTCGATACGCCACAGCACATTGCCGAACGCATCGTAGGCGGTGGTCTTGCGGCCAATATTGTCGTAGGTCAGCACTTCGCGGCCGAGCTTGTCGTACTGATAGTTGACAGACACGCCGTTGCCGTCGCGCGTCGTCGTGACCCGACCAAACGCGTCGTACTCCCGGAACGTCTTGCGACCGTATTGCAGATCGTCGATCGTCTGCGTCAACCGCCCCATGCGGTCGTACACCCGCTTGTCGGTACGGCTGATCGCCCCGGCGATCTTGGTCAGCCGCATGATTTCATTGCCGAACGCATCGTAGCTGCGCTCGATCACCCCACCCGCCCCGTCGGTCTCCTTGGCCACCCGGCCGTCCGCCGTGTAGGTGTAGGTGGCGTGGATATCCACGTCGGCGTTGCTGGTGGCCGCGATGGCCAGGCGCAGCGCGTCGTTGACCAGGCCCCCATTCAAGCCTTGCAGCGCAATCGGCGCGCCATAGCGGATGGTTTCGACCAGCTGGCCGATGTTGTCGTAGACCCGTTCCTGCACATAACCCAGCGCGTTGATCGTATGCGTGACCCGGCCGCTGGCGTCGAAGTAATACAGCGTGCGCTGACCCGCGCCGTCCATCATGGACGTGCGGCGGCCCAGGGCGTCGTAGGTGTAGGTGGTGCCGTAGGTCTTCCAGATGGCATCGATCTCGGCCTGGGTCTGGTTGCCGTCGAGCTTGGCCGCACCTTCGCCGGACAATTCACCGATCAAACGCCCCTGCACGTCGTAGCGCGACAGCACGCTGCGCGACGTCGAGGTGCCCGCGGCCTTCACCGTGGATGTCAGGCGGCCCATGTCGTCATAGACGTACAGGGTCAGCGTGCCTTCGGCGTTGCGCTCGGACGACACCTTGTCCAGGCGGGTATAGGAATAGGTCCAGACCTGATCCTGCGGCGAAGACGCCGGCCGCATCTTGGCCAGATCCGGCGTGAAGATCAACGTGTTGCGGATGGGGTTGTTGGCCCCGGTCAGCGACGTGGCGTAGCGGATCTTGGTGGTGAGGTTGCCGCTGGCGTCGTAGACCAGTTCGGTCAGGTAGCCTTCGCCATCGATGGTGCCGACCAGGCGGCCGAGGTTGTTGTAGATCTTGTAGTCGTTGATGTCGTTAGGCGACGACGCGGGCTTGATGCTTTCGAATTGTGCGTTGGTGCCCGATCTCGACGACTTGGTCGCGTACGAGATTCTTTGCACTTCCTGGCCCGCAGCATCATAGATATATTCAATGACACCACCCTCTCCATCCATCACGCCCCGCAACGAGCTGTCCGCGTTGTAGTAACGCATGAGATGGACATCGCCCGAATCGACGGACACCACGGCATGTTCCGGGCGGCTGGGCTGCGCCACCCTCCACGTCGTCATGCGTTGGGCGTACTTGATCTCCTCGGTCATGCGACCCAGGCCGTCGTAGACGTACTCGGTGATGGCGTTGGTCTCGTCAATCGTCTTGGCCAGGCGCCCAGACGTATCGTAGAGATTCCAGGTCGTGGCCGAACCGCCCGTATTAGGGGGAATGTTGTCGATGGAAGGGCTCAGCGCCTTGCCCTGCGCGTCCACCAGCAACGCCAGATTCACTTTGCCGAAATACCGCGTGGTACGCCAAAGCTTGCCAGCATCGTTGTAGATATATTGGATCAATGCCCCACTGGCATCGACCTCGCCGGCCTTACGACCCGCGGCGTCATAGATGTTGAACTGCCGCCCGCCAGTCGGGTCTGTCGTCATGATCAGTCGATCATTGGCATCGTACGCGTACCGCGTCTCGCCCAGGTTCGCGCCCGCTTGATCTCGATTCATCCGGCTGACCAGCCGGCCGGCCTTGTCGTAGGTCGAGACGATGCTCAGACCATTCGCCTGCTTCACGACGACTTGACCGCCGGCATCGTCGTATTGCGTCAAGGTCAGGTTGCCCTGGGCGTCCTGCACCGATATTTGACGGCCAAGACCGTCATAGACATAACTCGTCGCGCCATTGGTGGGCGAGATCGACGTCAGGAGGCGACCAGCCTGGTCGTAGACATAACGGGTCAGGACTTGATCGCCGTCCAGGATGCCGTCGCCGCTGCTCGACACCCGCTGGTAGGCGATCGTTTGCTGCAGCAGCCCGCGATAGTCATAGACCGAGTCGACTCGCGATACCCGGCTGAAATTGACCGTGGCGGCCCAGCTTTCCATCTGCGCCAATGTGGCGGATTCGTTGACGTACAACGTACGGAGGGGGAAAACATCACCGGCGTAGGTCAGTGTCGACACCCGCTCACCGTAGGCGTTGTAGCGGTATTCCGTGACGTTGCCCACCGGATTGATATGAAAACGCAGCCGGCCCGCGGCATCGTAGACATAACGCGTGGTCAGTTCGCCTCGCGCCGCGCCGCCTGTCTGCGTCATGGGCACGACATACGAGATCTCGGTCAGCACCCGGTTCCCACTGTCGTAGGTTCGGGTAATGACGTTCCTTCCCGAGTCCGACCAGGACAGTTGGTTACCTCGGGTGTCGTAGGTCATGCTGACGGAATAGCCGCCCGTCTGATCGATACGAGTGACGTTGCCCTTGCCGTCCATCGTGAATGTCGTGACCTGGCTGACGCCATTCACCGGCGGCGTGGTCACGGTGCGCAGTTCGCCCGTCCAGTAGTTGTGCTGGAAGAGCGTGGCCTCGCCTTTGGGATTGACAACTGTTGTCAGCCCGTAGCTGTATGAGTAACGGGTGACCTGTCCCAACGCATCGGTGACGCTGGCAATCCTGAAATCCGCGCCATCCTGTACATAGGTGAACGACAACTGCGTGCCGTCCGTTTGCGACACCGAGGCCAGGCGATCGCTATCGCCATCGTAGGTGTAGAACGTCTGGAAGACTTTGCCATCGGCAATCGAGCCGTCTTCCGGCGTCAAGTCGATGGACACAGCGGACAGACGACCAAGCCCGTCATAGCCGTAACGGACGCGCGTCTGCATGACCTGAACGCCGTTCTCGACCGTGACGGTGCGTATCTGGGTCAGGTTCTGGCCGACATAGTCGTAGTAGGTGACGCCGCCGCTGGCGTCGGTCACACTGCTGAGCTTGCCATTCGGGCCATAGGCATAGGTACGCGTATTGCCGCTGGCGTCCGTCGAACTCAACAGCCGGCCGGCTCCGCTACCCTCGTAGCGTTCAATCAGGCCGGTCGCGCCATCCTGCCAGACAAACTGCCCTTTGACCGAGTCGTACGTGATCTTGTCATAAGCCCCTGCGCCCGCCGACGACACGTAGGTCGCCACCGTCGACGAGTCCGTCAGGAAAGATTGCTCGGATCCATCGTCGTCGACACGCGTCATCGAGCTCATCGAGTTGAACAGTTGCCCGTTCAATCGCACCTTCTTCAGAGCCGCCCCAATCGACCACGCATCCGTGTGTCCGAGCTTGCCTTGGCTGTTGTAGGTGCGCACCGAGCCGAACAGCGACCCGTGACCCGACAACTGGTCATCCGGCGTCCGGAAAACCAGGTTTCCGCTCCAGGCATTGACGTAGACCTGGTCGTTACTGCGGCCAAGATTGGCATTGCCAAATACCCCCTGGTCTCCCAGCTTGGCAAGAGAACTCAGGTTAATTCCCAGGCTGTTCCCGCTTACGATCGCGACCATTTTTCTACGTAGTCCTTGAAGTCGTTGTTAGCCGTCCCTCACTTCGAGGGCGCACTATCCGCACTCAACTTCTCCGACCGGCGCGCCGCGGGTTTAGCGGCGCCGCTTGCCTTTCATCAATTCCTTCACCGCCCTAAACCGCCCCGTCTTCACCCGGACAAGTTATGCGAGCCGGCTGATACCCGGACTCTTCATCCAACGCATGCCGCAAGGCGTGCAGATGTCCTGAAACCGGAGCCACCATGAGCCAGACCCCCGTTACCACTCCCCAGCCCGTCGCCGGCCAGAACGACCCCAAGCGCTTCACCTGGACCGCGTCCAGCCAGCAGCGTCGCGGCCAGTCCGTGCCCGTTCCCGCGGGCAGCAGCGGCAAGTAAGCAGACCGAGGCCTGCGGCGGCAGCCCCGCGCAGGCGCCGCCCATGCAACTGGATCTTCCTTATGTGTTGATGCCCGGAAGCCTGCTGCATGGCGATCGCCTGCAATGCCGGCTGCCGACGCGCACGCTGTCGCTGGATGCACCGGCGCGCGTCTTGCGCGCCCTGCATGAATTCGACGGCACGCTCACCCCGCGCGATTGGCTGCAGCGTCGGCAAGCCGAGCATTGGCACGCCGATTCCGTCACGGGCCTGTTGCAGGCCTTGATCGACGAAGGCGCGCTGGTCAGCCTTCACGATGCGCCGCGGCATTGGTGGGCCTATGCCGAAAACCCGCGCACCTTGGGCGAGCTGCCCGATGCGCAGGCGCAGCAAGCCCTGGTGTTGGCGGCCCAACAGCGTTTGAATGCCGCGCCGCGACGCGATGCGATCGCGATCGACAGCCGC
The DNA here is from genome assembly GCF_052695805.1 of Achromobacter sp. NCFB-sbj8-Ac1-l. Classification (NCBI taxonomy): domain Bacteria; kingdom Pseudomonadati; phylum Pseudomonadota; class Betaproteobacteria; order Burkholderiales; family Alcaligenaceae; genus Achromobacter; species Achromobacter sp. NCFB-sbj8-Ac1-l. The sequence goes on from NZ_CP199812.1 coordinate 3,756,175, forward strand.
GGCCCCGCCACGGCCCTGCATGCGCTGCTGGCCACCCGCCGATCGCGGCGCAGCTTCGGCCCGGATGCCATCGACGCGCCAACATTGACGGCGATGCTGTGGGCGGCCGCCGGCATCGTGGCCGACGCCGACGCCACGCGCACCACCAGTCCGTCCGCGGGCGCGCTGTATCCCCTGCAATATTTCTACGTCAATCTGCGAGACTGCGGCGCCGCGGATGCGTCCTGCCCGGCGCTCTTGGCTGCCGGGGTGTACCGATTGACCGCTGCACCCGCCGGCCGTTTGCATTACGGGCCTATCGATGCCGACCTGTCGCGCAGTTGCGCCGCATTTTCCTCGCCGCAACTGCTGGACCACGCCCAGGGCGTGCTGGTGATCGCGGCCGATTTTTCCGTCAGCGCGGCAAAGTACGGGCCCCGGGCCTTGTCGTATGTTCCGCTGGAAGCCGGCCACGCCGCCCAGAACACGCTGCTGGCAGCCGCCGCCAGCGGTTGCCACGCGGTGGAGATCGGCGGCTTCATCGAACGCGAGCTGGGCCGCTTGCTGGGCTTGTCCGCCGCCGTCGTGCCGATCACGAGCGTGTTCATCGGTTCGGCCAGCGCAGAAGCTGACGCGCCGACCGAAGGCGAATTCGATTGGGTCGACCTGCAGGCCGCCGGCGACGCAAGCTTTTATCTGGGCCGCGCCCGATGCGATCCCTCGCACCCCTGGTCGTGGGGCCGCGATGCCCAACCCGCCCAGGCCCGGCTGAAAGCCGAGATGGAAAGCCGCGAACGTGCGGCGCTGCTGCATCCGCACGGCCTGGTGGCGGCGCGGCGCCGCGACCTGCCAGGCGCCGTGCACCCGGCCGACGTGCTGCGCTATCGCGACGCCCAGTATCGTCGGCGAAGCTTTCCCTACCAACGTTTCGACGACGCGGCCACCTATTGGTGGAAAGCGGCCCACGACGTCTTCACCGACCAGCCCTGCTTCATGCTGGCAGACCTGGTGTACCTGGAAGACGCACTCTCCGATCTGCACCGCCCCACCGCCTACACCGGCGGCAATACGTCCGGCGTCGCCAGTCATGCCTCGATGCAAGCTGCGCTGGAAAACGCCGTGCTGGAACTGATTGAACGCGACGCCTTTGTGCGTCTGTGGCTGGGACAGGCCGCCCATGCCGTGGACGAAACGGTGCTGCCTGCGCTTGTACAAACCCGCGTGCAGCGCTTGCGGGCGGCAGGCCTGCGGATCGAACTGCGGAATCTGCCATCGCCGTACTGCCAGGTCGCCTTCTGCTTTGCGCAATCCACGGCGCACGCGTTCACGCGTGTTGCCAGCAGCGCAGGCTACACGCTTGACGCAGCCATGGACCATGCGCTGATGGAATTGGAAGCGCAGGTCTACGTGACGATGCATCAACCCCAGCCGTCTCCCTTGCGCCCGGCGCAAGTGCAAGAAGCCGCCTGCCATGCAGAGCTGTATCGCCAGAAAGCGTATTTCCGCCGTGCGGACCATCTGGTGTCCATGCCGTTGCCGCCGATACATCGTGGCGACGGCGCGCGGGACGGCAACGACCTGCTCGCGCGCCTGCGCCGCGACGGCCAACGGCTGATCGCCGTCGACCTGAGCGAGGGCGCGCCGCTGCGTACGCCCACCGTGCGCGCATTCATACCCGGCTTGATTCCCCTGAAGTTCGGCGCCGGCAACGCGGCAGAGGGGCATCCCGCCTATCAACACACCTTGCAGGCCGCAGGCAGGCCCCGCCGCCAGCACGCTTTCCCTCATCCCTTCAATTGAAAGGCTCCGCCATGACTCCGTTTCCGGTTCACGATGCGCCCGAGGCGCTGACGATCGTTCAGCACCTGAAGGCGCAAACGCCGTTTGCCGACGCCTGCGCGGCGATGCAGGGCCAGACATCGTCGCAATTGCTGGCGATTGCGTTGCCGCCCGGCCTGTACCAGGGATTGCAGGACGCCGCGATCCAGGCGATCGAGGCGCACGGCCTGCACGGCTGGCTGTCGGCCGAAGGACGCTACGACGATCACAACTACCAGTCGCTGTCGCTGGTGCACAACCCCGACATGCACGACCCCGGCGTGCAAGATGTGCACCAGGCCACGCTGGGCACCTCAATGAACCCGATCAGCGAGTTCTACTACAACTCGGTCGAGCGCCATCGCACCCTGAAGAACACCTACTTCGATTCGTACGGCTTTCGGGTCCGCACGCCCGCGGCCCGGCTGGGCGCGTTGGGCACGTTCCTGGATCAGTGCGGCCTGACGCTGATCCGTTCCCGGCTGTCGGTGCTGATCGGCGAACGCGGCATCACGGCGGATTTCATGGACGGCTGGCACCGCGACGAGCCGGTGTTCGAGAACCTTCGGCTGAACATCCCGCTGACGTCCGACCCGGCGTACCGCCTGCAGATCGAGCACGCCAAGGACACGCCCCAGGCCGATTCCGACACCATGACCGAGCACTTCCTGGCGCCCGGCCATGCCTACACCTTCAATACCAACATCCCCCACCGGGTCTACGTGAAAGAACCCAGCAATACGCCCCGCATCCACCTGGTACTGGGGTTTGCGCCCTGGTTCGACCATGACGCCCAGCGCGATAGCTGGCAGGCCAACCGGCACTTCGGCAGGACGCATCCCTTTGACCTGCTTCGCGGCGGCATGTTGCACCCCGACCTGAAGGCATCCACATGAAACATAATATCGTTCTACTTGCCTCGCACAGCCGCGAAAGCGCCGCCAAGGAAAAGCAATATCACGCCGCAGCCCACGCGCTGGACCTGACGGTCGTACCCTACCCCGACGCCCACACGCTGGGCGTGTTCGCCTGCAGCGACTTTCGCAGCGTGGACGCCGCCAACCTCGCCGCGCTGCACCGGGTAGCCGGCCCCGACGTGCTGGCCACCACCATTGCCACGCAGAAATCGCTGGCCTATCGCCATTTCGCGCGTTGCGGCTTCAGCACGCTCTGGGCGCATGCCCCCTTGCGCGCCGAAGACCTGCTGCTGGACCTGCCCTACGCCATCATCGTCAAGCCGGACAAGGGCAGTGGCTCGTTCGCCGAGCACCCCTGGGCCTACCAGCGCTATGACAGCCTGCGCCATTTTCATGACTGGCTGGTGGCCCAGGACCTGCTGGAGGCCTTCCTGGCCTACCAGAACGACCCCAATTCCTGGTACGGCCGGTATCTGACGATGGAGTACATCGGCGACAGCGACGTGTACACCGCCGCGGCCGTGGCCGGTCCGGAAAAGATCGTGATTCACGAAGGCGGCCGCCTGCGGTTCACGCGCGATTCGATGCAATGCGAATGGATGCTGCTGGGCCAACGCCACCCCCGCCACACGCAGATCGGCCGCATGATCCAGTCGCTGCACGATATCGGGCTGCGGCAGTCCATCATCTACATCCAATGCGTGGAGAAGGACGGCGAGCTGTGCCCCATCGACATCAACCTGCGGCCCGGCACCATGCCGGACCGGGCTTTTCTCGGCCTGGGCCTGCCCTTCTACCCAGCCGCGCTGGCCTACATGCTGGGCCTGGCCGATACCCTCGAATTCTCCTGGCCAACCCCCTATGTGGGTATCCGGCGGCTGGTGTTACCCTTGCAGCATGGCCGGCGCCAGGCGACATTCGGCGCAGGATGCGTGCCGTTGATTCAAGAGCTGGCGTACGATTCGAGCCGCCCCTACGACCTCGGCCACGCATGGCCCATGTTTGCGGTCACCGGGCACGATGCGACGCACTGCGCACAGCTTGCCGAATCCCTGGCAGGCAATCTGCAATTGTCCGCCATCGCCTCTCTCTGACCCTCATCTGCCGCGCGCCATTGCCATGACCCAAGCCCCCGTTCCCCCACCCTTTCTCGAACCGTATGCCCAGGCGCTGGAGCGCGGCGACAACGACGCCGCGCTGGCCGTGCTGCAGCAGGCCCGCCAGGCGCAGCCTCGCTCCGGCGAAGTCCTGGCGGTATTGGCCGCGCACCATATGCAGCGCGGCGAACCCGATGCGGCCGAAGCGGCCTTCATCGGCGCCTTGCAGCTTGAACCCACGCTGGCCACCGCACGCTTTCAGCTGGGCCTGTTGCAGTTCACCAGTGCGCGGCCCCTGGCTGCGTTCCAGACCTGGCAACCGCTCGAGGACCTGGGCGAAGTCCACTTCCTGGTGCTGTTCAAGCGCGCCTTCGCGGCGCTGGCGATCGACGCCTTCGACGACGCGCTGCTGCTGATTGAAAAAGGCATCGCCAACAATCAAGAGAACGCGCCGCTGAACCACGACATGCGCATGGTCGCCGCGCATATCCAGGCCCTGCAAGGCCGCGCCGACGACCCCGTACCCGGGGAACAAGACGAAGCCGCAACCCAGTTCGTGCTGGCATCCTACAAGCAGAACCTGTAGGCCCCACGATGATTGACGGCATTGGGCGCCTGGCCCAGCTTATTCAGCAGCGGACCGCGGCAGGCGGACGCGCGGGCATCACCGGCAAGGCCGACAAGGCCACCCGCGCCAACGGCGCAGCCAAGACCGCGGAACCGCCCGCGTTCACCGAACTCGTGACCCGTGTCGGGGCCTTGAGCCCCGACGACCCCGGCAGGGAGCGCAAGGCCTTTCGCTACTTCCTGGAAGCCGCCCTGCTCTCGGACCTGGGCACGAACCTGATCAACGACCCCAAATTCCATCAACTGGTGGACATCGTGCAGCAGCGTATGGAAGCACAGCCTGACCTGTTGGCGGCCAGCCGGCGCGCTGCGCGCCTGCTCCTCGCCATGCCGAAGGATACGGCGGAAAAATAGAGCGGCGCCCTCGGGCGCCGCTTGTCACTGGCGAATCCAGTCCGCCAGGGATCGGCCGTCTGGCGCCTCGACGCCGCGTAACGCCCGCGCCGCCAGCGCCTGGAATTCGTCTGGATTCTGCAATGCGCCGCCCAGCACCGCCTGGGCGAAACGCGCAGACAGCGATGCCGGATCCAGGCGCAGGGCCCGCTCGATGTGATGCTCGGCCTGATCGCGCTGGCCGGCCAGGGCCAGGCCGATGGCCACCGCGCCATGGCTTTCGCCGAAGTTGCGGTCCAGTTCCAGGGCCTGCTGGAACGCCGTGGACGCACCCGCCACATCGCGGCCCAGCAGCCGCGCCCAGCCCAGCCCGTGCCAACTTCCGATGTGGGCGGGCATCAAGGCCGTGGCCCGCAGAAATGCGGCCTGGGCCGCGCCGGCGTCCTGCTGCAGCAGATGCGCGATGCCCATCGACGACCAGGCTCGGCCTTCATTGGGCCGGGCCTGCACCACCTGTGCCAGCGCCGCCAAGGCGCCCGGCGCATCCTTGGCCGCCAATGCCAGGGCGCCGCGCGTGGTCAACGCTTCGAGCGAAGGCGGTTCGCCGTCCAGCGCCAGATCTGCCCACAGGCGGGCGGCGGCGAAATCGCCCGCGTCCAGCGCCATCAGGCTCAGCACCCCGGCGGCCTCGGGCTGCTCACGCAACAGCTCGCCGCGCATGCCGGCCAGGGCCAGGCCTTCTTTCAGGCGGCCCAGAAAGTGCAGCGTGCGCAAGCGGTTGGCCCACGCGTAATCGGGCAACTTGCCGGACGCTTGCAGCACCGCCCAGGCAGCTTCGGCTTCGTCATGACGGCCGGCGTAGTGCAACAGACTGGCGTGCGCGGCAGCCAGATCCGCGTCCTCCGGGTCTCGCTCACATAAGCCTTGCTGCAGCGTCAGCGCCTCGCCCCAGCGGCCTTGCGCCGCCAGCCAGGCGCCGCGCCGGTACGCCAGGTACGGGTCGTCGCCCGCGCTGGCCTGCGCCGCGTCCAGGTAGGCCCCGGCCCGCTCGTGCAGACCCAGGCTCAGGGCCAGCTCGAACGCCTCGACCGCCAAAGCGGTGTTGTCCGGGTCCTGCCGCAGGTAGCCGTCAAAGCGATCCAGGCGGTCTATGGGATTCGACATGGCAAGCGTTCCTGTATAGCGAAATGTGTTCAAGGGGTTAGCGTAGCGCGATCCGCGGCGGTCAGAAATCGGCCGAAGATTGCCGGTATTTGGCCAGTTCGTTGCGCAGCATTTCCAATGCCCGCTTGTGCAACTGGGAAATCCGCCCTTTGGTCAGCCCCAGCTCGGCCGCGATGTCCTGGAAAGGGACGTCCTGCATATAGTGCGCGCGCACGATGTGGCGTTCGCGCTCGGGCAAGGCCGTCACCAGCGCCAGCACGCGATCACGCAATTGTTTGAGTTCGACCTGTTCGTAGGCGCCCAGGCCAGTAGCCGCCTGGCCCGCCTGCCATTCGATCAGGCCGGAACCTTCGAGCAGCACGCCCAACGCCACGCCCACGCCCACGGCGGCCAGCCGGCGAAACAAGGCTTCGGTGGATTCCAGGCCGTCGTCCTCGCCATCGTCTTCGGCCCAGGACGCCATGCGGTCTTCATTGGCGGTCAGCCGGCGCTGGATCGACAATTGCTGCTGGCGCTCGGTCAGCTTTTCCAGGCCGTTCAGGATGGAGCCAGCCATGCGGGTCGTGGCGTACGTCTTGAAGGACGCGCCCAGCCCGGGCTGGTAACGGTCCACGCATTCCATCAGGCCCAGCGACGCATATTGCAGGTAATCGTCGAACTCGAAGTCCTGCCCGCCCCGCCGCGAATACATGCGGGCCGCGATGGCGCGGGCATAAGGCAGGTACCGGGTCACCAGCCGGTCACGCAGGGTCTGGGTGGGGGCCTCGCGGTAGGCGAGCCACAACCGGTCCTCTTCGGGTAGAAGCGGCCAGTCCGATTCGTAGGAGCTTGTGCTCATAGCCAGGGCGCTCAATGGAATGACCCGATCGTCGAACGCAAGACCAGCCCCCAACCGTCGATCAGCACGAACAACAGGATCTTGATCGGCAGGGAAACCGTGACCGGCGGCATCATCATCATGCCCAGTCCCATGAGGACGCTGGACACGATCAGGTCGATCAGGAGGAAGGGCAGGAAAATCACGAAACCGATCTGAAAGGCCACGCGCAGTTCGGACAGCATGAATGCGGGAATCAGCTGCACGTTGCTGACCTCTTCCAGCGTGTTCGGCTTGGGCGCGCCCGACAGCTCCAGCATCAGCGCCAGGTCTTCCTCGCGGGTCTGCTTGATCATGAAGGCGCGCAGTGGCTGGGCGCCGCGGGCATAGGCGTCTTCGATCGACAACGTGCCCTGCATGAAGGGCTGCAGCGCGTGCTGGTTGACGTCCTGCGCCACCGGCGCCATGACGAACAGCGTCAGGAAAAGCGACAGGCCCAGCAGCGCGGCATTGGGGGGAGTCTCCTGCATGCCGAAGGCGTGGCGCAGCATCGACAGCACGATGATGATGCGCAGAAATCCCGTCATGCAGACCAGCATGGCCGGCAACAGGCTCAACACCGTCAGGCCGATGGCGACTCTGAGCGCCATGGCGGTTTCTGGCGCTGCGGTGGGGGACAGCATAGAGCCCGCCGAGGGCGCCTGCCCGGCGGCCAAGGCGCTACCCGCATACGCGAGCGGCAACAGCGCCGCCATGATGGCGGCAAAGTGACGCGGCTTCATGGTGCGCTCCGCGCGTCTTCGTCCGCCACGGGCTCGCGCGCCAGTTCGCAGGCGCCGGCGTCGCTGACAGACAGCAGCAGGCGCTGGCCGCCAAACTCGATGACCTCCAGCGTGACCTTCGGACTCAGACGCGTGCCGCCCAGGCGCCGCAGCGCCGGACCGGAAGTCCGGCGGCCTGCTGGCGACCCGGCACGCGCGCGCCACCACAGCACGATGCCGCACGCAGCCAACGCCAGCAAGATCGCCAGCGCCCAGGACCACGACTGCAATCCCGTGGTTGGAGCCGTTTCTCGCGCCCACTCCAGGGGCGTGCCGGCGCTCATGCGAGCGAACGCAGATCCAGGGGTAGCTCAATGACGCGGACGCCGAAATGGTCACCGACCGCGACCAGTTCGCCTCGCGCCACCACGCTGCCTTCCAGCAGCAGGTCCACCGGCTGATCGACCCGCCGGTTCAGCGCGAACACTTGCGCGCTCTTGGCGTTGATCAGGTCTCCCACCGTCAGCTCCACCTCGCCGACCCGCACGGACAGCGTCGCCCTGACGCTGTGGATGGGGTTGAGATTGCGGATCGCCAGCGCCTGCTGCTCGGCCTGGGCGTCCACGCCTTCCGGAAAATCGATGGGTTGAGCCATTGCGCCGGCAATGTCTCCGTGTTGCGTAGTCAAATCCATACTCCTGAAGCGTTTTTCTAATATTGCGGACGTCGCCTACGGCGCCGCCCGTCCAAACCGGATGGCCTTCTGCGGGCCGAGTCTTGCCAGATGCGCGTCGGCGACCGGCGACGCATCACCGGCCAGCAGCGCCACCGGTTCATCCAGCTTGTGGTCCAGGGCGATCACGTCGCCCACCGTCAACGAACAAAGACTGCCGATGTCCAGCCGCACCGAACGCAGCGCGACGGACAGGGTGACCGGACGCCGGCCGATCACCTGCGGTAGCGGCACCAGCGGCGTATCCAGCGCGTCAGGCATACGCGCCGCGACGCTGCGCGCCACGCCTGCGCTGCACACCAGCACCAGCGGCGCACCCGCCACCGACAACGACAGCGCCAGGCCGCCGCGCAACAGCCCCGCGGGCAAGGCGCACGCCGCCTCGTCATGGGCCACGGTCCAATCGAAATGGGTGCACAGCGATGCCGCCAGCGCACGGGCGGCCTGACGCGCCGCAGCCTGCGATACCGGACCGCCATGGCGGGTCACCGCATCCGGATCTCGCGCGTCGTCGCACAACGCGGCCCCCAGTTCACGCGCCGCGGCATCCGGATGGGTGAGCCAGACGCCATCCCGGTCGCCGCTGCCGGTCAGGCGCCACCAGCCCGCGACAACCGCCTCGGCTTCGGTGACGTCGCCGCCGGACACGGTGGATTCGTCAGCGCCCCATTGCCCCGCCCAGTCGCGCAACGCCTGACGCACCTGGTCTGCGGCCCGGTCGCGTTCCGCCTGCGCCCACCACGCTATCGTCCAGGTCGTCATCAGCGCCTGCCTTTCAGGTCGAACAGCGACTGGATCAGGTCGTTCGCGGTGGAAATCGTCTGCGACGCCGCCTGGTAGCCGCGCTGCATCACGACCAGGTCGCTGAATTCCTGCGACAGGTCGACGTTGGACCCTTCGACGCGGCCGGTCTGCAAGCGCCCGAAGCCCGCCTCGCGGGGGTTGCCCACCGTACGGCCGCGCGCGTCCGCCAGCACGAACTGGCTGGCGCCCAGCGGCGACAGCACGTCGTCTGACGCAAAGCGCGCCAGCGCGATACGCGAGCCCTGCACGGATTGACCATTGGAATAGGCCACCGACAGCGTGCCCGAGGCATCAAACGTCACGCCCGTGGCGGTGCCTGCGGTGTAGCCGTCCTGGCCGGACACGGTCAGAGTGGACGTGGTGCCCGACGCGAACGAGGTCACGCCCTCGCTGAAATCCAGCGTGATCGACTGCGTCGCCAGCGACGGCAGCGCGTAGGTCACGCCGATCTTGGCCGAAGCGGGGTCCAGCCGGCCGTCCTTGAATACCAGCATGCCTTCGCCGATCTTGTTCGGCCCGTCTTCCACGGTGACCTTCCAGGCGCCCGGCTGCGTGGCCCCCATGTTGGCGAACGACACCTTCAGCAGGTGTTCGGCGCCGCTGCGGTCGTAGATCTTGACGGCAGCCAGTTGGTGGTCCGTGCCTGTCGAAGACAGATAGCCCGTGAACCGGATGGACGAGGTGGAGTTGGCGGGCGACGTCGTCATGCCCGCCAGCGAGATCTGCCCGAGGGGCCCTTCGCCTTTGCGGTCGGTGCCCAACACGATCGCCCCGTCGCTCTTGTTGCGCAGGATGCCGTCATCGCCGAAGTCGAACTGGCCGGCCCGTGTGTAGCGCACCTCGCCGTCCGGCGCGCGCAGCATGAAATAGCCGGCGCCGTCCACGGCCATGTCCAGGCTGGCGCCCGTCTGGCGGGCCTCGCCCGGCGAGAAATCGATACGGCTGGCGTAGGCGTTGACGCCGCCGCCGTTGCCATCGCCGCCCAGCCCCTGCCGATCGTGCTTGTACGGCACGCTGGCATTGAACTGCTCTTCGAACAGCAGCTGGGACTTCTTGAAGCCCGGCGTGTTCATGTTGGCGACGTTATTGCTGATGGTGCGCAACCCCTTGGAAAATCCGTTCATTCCCGCCAGGCTGAGCCAGATGCTGTCGAGCATGCCCTTCCCCTTTAACGGATGGCCGACACCGAGCCCAGGCTCAGGTCATTGACGATGGACCCGCTGGAGGTCCGCACGCTGAGCATGGGGCTGCCCGACGCCAGGCTCAGCGCCGTCACTACGCCAGTGATGCTGCCCGTGGCCGACTGCACGTCCACCGTCTTGCCAATCAGCCCCACCGACTGCAGGGTGGATTGCAGGCCCACCAGCTGGTCGAGCTTGGCGTAGGTCTGGCGGCTTTGCTCCAGCGACGAGAACTGTGCGATCTGGCCGATGAAGTCCTGGTTTTCCATCGGCTTGAGGGGGTTCTGGTTGGTCAATTGCGCCAGCAACACCTTGAGCAGGTCCTGCATGCCCAGTTGGGTCGAGGCGGATGCCGCCGCGGTCGAATCGATTGCCATGATGCTTACTCCGACGATTTGGATGAGGACAATTGCGATCCGTCCACCACTGGACGGCCGTTGAGATACAGCGATGCCACGTCTTGCCGCCCCGACGACAGGCTGGCGGCAATGGCGGCGGCCAGATGGCTGGCCTCGCGACTGTTCAGCGAGGCGTCCCGAATCCAGACGGATACCCCTTGCTCGCCGCTTTCTGCATGGATGGACTGTTTGCGGGCACGGGCGCTGCGCAAGACTTCCCCCTGGCCAGCCGTGGCAGCGAGCAGCGCCGAGTTGCCCTGCAGGCGGGTCGATGTGGCGGCAGGCTGCGGCAAGGCGGCCAGCGGCGCCGGCAACCCCATTTGCGCCACAGCGCCCGCGCCCATCGTCAGGCGCGCAACCGCTGTGGGCGGCCCGACTTCGGCCGAGGCGCTGGGCGAAGCGGGTGCCTCGTCCTGCGGGCCGGAAAACGGCGCGTCTGTCTGCCCCGCGCGCTCCGCCCCGGGCCGGGCGGGCGGCGCAGACGGACCCGATCCCGCTGGCGCCCGCTCTTGCCCCGCCGCCGGGGTCCGGTCGCGCAGCCACGACCGGGCCTGGGCCTGCTCCACCGCCTGGCGCCAATCGCCTGTGCCACCGCCTGGGCGAGTGCCGCCGGCAGCCGTGCCGGCCGGGCCGACGCCGCTTGGCATCAGTGCGTCAAAGGCGGTCATGGTTGCCTCCCCGCAGCGGCCAGGCGTCATCGGCCTGCCGTTGGTCGCTGCGCGCGGACTCCTGTTGGAAATCGCGCGCGGCGTCCTGCTTGTGACGGTCCAGGGTGTCGCTGCGCCGATGGGCGCGCAGCACCTGTTCGCGGCATGCCTGAACAGCCTCGATCAAGGCCGCCTCATGGCCGCGGGCGGCATCCAGCCGCCCCTGCATCACGCTCAAGGCCGCGCGCACCACCTCGTGGCGCGCCGGGTCGAACCCGCCGGCCGCCGTCGATGCCCAATCCGCGTGATGCCGTGTCAACGCCTGGCGCAGCCCTTGCAGGACGTCCTGATGCGCATCCAGCCGCTGCTGCGCCTGGGTCAACGCCAGACGCGCCTGTTCCAGCCGATGCGTATACAAGGACTCCAACGCGGCAAGCGAATACTTGAAGCGGGTCTGCGCCGTCATGACGCCTCCCGCTGCCCGCCGGCAATGATTGCCGCGAGCGCCTCGAAGGCGCCGCGGCGGGTGTCCGGCGCATCGGTCTCCTGGCGCAGCCAGCCGTCCAGTGCGGGGGCCAGCGCCTGCGCGGCGTCCAATGCGGGATTGGTGCCTGCCTGATAGGCGCCGATGTCCACCATCTGGCGATTGCGCTCGAGCAGCGCCAGGCTGGCTGACGCCTCGGCCATCAGCGCCCGCTCGGGCTTGCTGGACAGTTCGCCGGCCAGGCGGCTGACGCTGCGCAGCACATCGATAGCCGGGTAATGCCCCCGATGGGCCAGGTCGCGGGTGAGCACGATATGGCCGTCCAGCGTGGCCCGCAAGCTATCGGCGATCGGTTCATTGAAATCGTCGCCTTCCACCAACACCGTGAAGATGGCGCTGATCGATCCGCCGTTTTCCAGCCGGCCGCAGCGTTCGCACAGTTCGGGAATATCGGCGAACACCGACGGCGTGTAACCGCGAGCGGTCGGGGGCTCGCCCGCAGCCAGCCCGATCTCGCGCCGCGCCATGGCGTATCGCGTGACCGAATCCATCGTCAGGAACACGCTTTGCCCCTGGTCACGGAAATACTCCGCAATCGCCATCGCCGCATAGGTGGCACGGGCGCGCATCAAGGCGGGCTCATCCGACGTCGCCACCACCACCACGGACCGCGCCAGGGCATCAGGCCCCAACTGCCGCTCGATGAAATCCCGTACCTCACGGCCGCGTTCACCGATCAGGGCAATCACGTTCACGTCAGCCTGCACGCCCCTTGCCAACATGCCCAACAGCGTGCTTTTGCCGACGCCGCTGCCAGCGAAGATGCCGATCCGCTGCCCTTGCCCAAGGGGCAACATGGCGTCGATGACCCGCACCCCCGTCTCCAGCGGCGTGTCGATCGGCTTGCGATGCAGGGGATTGACGGGAGCCGCCTTCAATGGCGCCAGGGCGTCCGCTGCCACGGGCACGCCGCCGTCCAGCGGTTCGCAAAATGCGTTCACCACCCGGCCCAGCAGCGCCTGGCCTACCGGCACCCCCGCCAGGCTACCCGCCACGGTGACCCGGCAACCCGCGGCCACCCCGTCCAGCCGGCCATACGGCATCAGCACCACGCCATCGGGCCTCACGCCCACCACTTCGGCCAGAATGTCCGCCCCTGCGCCCTGCGGCGTGATCCGGCACAGCTCGCCAAGGCTGGCGTCAGGACCGGCGCAGGTCACGACCAGGCCGGCGACGTGCCTCACAGCCCCGTCGCGGGCATAGAGCGCCGCGCTGTCGATCGCCTTCAGATAGGGCGCCATGGCCGGCATGCTCATGCCTGCTCTCCACGCGTGCGGTAGGCCTGCGACAGCGCATCCGCCAGCGCGGTGACCTGCTTGTGCAGGCGCGCATCCAGATTGCCGGTCGCCGTCTGCAAGACGCAACCGCCCTGCACTGCAGGGTCGGCTACCCATTGCACGTCGGCAGCTTGTGGCGCCAGGGCGGCCGGATCAATGCCGGCTTCTTTCAAGAGTTCGATGTCGGCCGGCGCCATCCGCACCCGCCATTGGCCAGGGTCGCGCAGTTGTGCGCCGGCCTGCCGCACGACCGCCGCGACCCGCGCCGCATCGGGCGCCTCGCCCAGCATGCGCGCCAGGGCCGCCAGGGTCAGTTCCAGCGCGGCGTCCTCGGTCGCCTGGCGATCTCGCGCCAGCGCCTGCACCAGCGCATCCGCCACTTCCTGGAAGCGGGCCTGTTGCGCCGCCAATTGTTCGACCACCTGGGTCTGCGCCTGGCGCAGCCCTTCCTCGCGACCTGCCCGCAGGCCTTCCTCTCGGGCAGCCTTGCGCAACTGATCCGACTCGGTCTGCATCATGCGCTGCGCCAGCGCCAGGCTGCGCTGTTCGATTTCGGCCTCGGTCAAGGCGGGATCCACGGGCACCACCGCAGGCGGCGCGGCGGCGGGCGCAGGCGAGACGACCGCCTCCGGCGCCGGTCGCGTGGCGGGCGGATGGGCCGCTACCGGCGGACGCGGCGCCAACGCCGGCCGCTGCCCCAACAGGCGCGAAGACGGCGCGACCGGCATCTGGCGCAGGATGGCAGCGGTCTTCATGCCGATCTCCCGTCGCGCCGCAGGAATTGCCAACGCGCGGGCCGCGGGCGCCCCAGCGCCGACTGACGCGCACCCAGCCGCTGCTCCAGCTCGTCCACGATGGCCTGCTCCAGCGCCACGGCGGGCGCCAGTTGCAGCGCCAACGTCTCGATCCGCCTGGCCCGCGCAATACCGCACAATTCCAGCAGTTCCCCCTTCCAGGGCCACTCATGACGCCGCACCACGCGGCTGACCAAAGCGTCCGACTCACCGCGCAACAGGGCCCAGACATCCTGGGCGCTGGCCCGCAACAGGCGCGCCCCTGCCGGCGCCTGGGCCGGATCGCCCGCCAACAGCTCGCGTTCGCGTACCAGTTGGCGCACCAATTCAGGGTCGGCGGGGATGCCCGTGCCTCGCAGTTCGTCCACCAGCGCCGTCAACTGACGGCGCTGGCCATCCGGCAACTTCGAGAGCAGCCAGGCCCGGTCACGGCCGGCGACCGCATGCAGGGCCAGGGCGCACAGACGCAGACCATCCATTACGGCTTCTCCGCGTCGGCGGGCGTCTTGCCGGGTTCCAGCCAGCCACGCAGTTGGTGCAGCAGTACTTCACGCTGTTCGGCCGACAGTCTGGGGGCCTGGTTCCGGCGGCGGCCCACCAGCAGCAACAGGATCAATCCCACCCCGCCCACCGCCAGCAGCAGTGCGATCGCCAGGCGCGGGGTCCATTCGAACTCCGTTCGCAATGGCGGCGGCTCGGCCGCCTTGGCCACCGTCATGCCCACGTCCTGTACCACCACGCCGCTGCGCGCGGCCATCTGTTCGGTGCTGTAGACGATGACCGTGTCGCCGCGCTCGACCTGTGCGCCGGCGGCGTTACCCACCAGCGTCTTCAGGCGTTCCAGCGCCACGCCGTCCATGGGCCCCCGCACCACGGCGGTCACGCCCATTTTCATGATGACGCCGGGCGTGGACACGATCTCCTCGACCTTGCGGCCGGCCTGGTAATCGGTTTCGTTGTCCGTTCCTCCCCCCGCACGCCGGCCGTTGTTGACCCCCGCACCGGGTTCGCCGTCACGGTTCGAGCGCCGTTCGCGCACCACCACGCCAGTGGGTTGCCCCTTGCCGGCGGGCGAATACGGCAGCACGTCTTCGGTCGTGATCCGAATCCGGTCCATGTTCAACAACACGTCCACCGTCGCGACCACCGTACCGTTGCCGAAGGTCTGGTCCAGCATGCTGGTCACCTTGCGGGCCAGGTACTCCTCCGTGGATCGCTTCAATGCCAGGCGCGTGTCGGCCGACGTGGCGCCGTCCGACTCGCCTGCCCCCGCCGTCAGCGCAACGCCGTTCTGGTTGACGATGGTGACATTGCGCGTCTCGATATCCGGAATCGACGCCGACACCAGCCGCTGAATGCCCAGCACCTGCTCGGGCGTGAGGCTGCGGCCGTCGCGCAGCGCCACCGCGATGGACGCCGTGGGCACGCCCGCACCCCGATGGAACAGCCCCTGCTCCGGCATCGCGATCAGCACCCGCGCCGATTCCACATTGGCCAGCGACAGAATCGTGCGCGTAATTTCGCCTTGCAGCGCGCGTTGGTAATTGATGCGCTGGGCGAATTCCGTCATGCCGAAATCGGCATTGTTGAATAGCTCGAACCCCACCGCGCCATGCAGCGGCAGATCCTGGCCCAGCAGGCGGATGCGGGTCTTGTGCACCACCTCCTGGGGCACCAGGATGGCGGTGCCATCCGCCTCCAGCCGATAAGGGATCTTCTGCTTGTCCAGCTCGCTCAGCATCACCGAGGCGTCCTGCGGCTTCATGCCGGAAAACAGCACCTGGTAATTGCCGCGCGTCAGCATCCAGCCCGCCGTCGCCACCACCGCCACGATGACCACGGCGCCCGCGATCAAGGTGTAGCGCTTACGCCGGTCCAGGCGCGTCCAAAACTCCGATAAAGACATGTCAGGTCAACCCCGGTTCAAATCTGCATGCGCATGACTTCCTGGTATGCGTCCAACAGACGGTTGCGCACTTGCAGGAACAACTGGAAACTGGCCTTGGCCTCTTCCATATGGATCATGACTTGGTGCAGGTTCTGTACATCGCCAACGGCCAGCCGCTGAGCGTCGGTCTCGGTTTGCAGCAGCGCGCGGTTCACGCCCGTCAGTCCCGAATGCACCAGGGCGTCGAACTGCGCCGCCACGGGCGCGGCCGCGGCAGGCGCCTGGGCCTGGAGCTGAACCGCGGCGGACTGCAACGCATCGATTGCGGCAACGGTCATGGACGGCCTCCGATCTCCAGCGCCTTCATCGCCATGGATTTGGCTGCGTTGAACGCCGCCACGTCCGCCTCGTAGGCGCGGCTGGCCACCATCAGCGTCATCATCTCGGTCAGCGTGTCCACGCCCGGATAGGAGACATAGCCGTCCTTGTCCGCCTGGGGATGCCCGGGTTCGTAGACTCGCCGAGCCGGCGCCCGATATGGCGCCACGCTCAAGCGCTGGTCCACCGACAGGCCCTGTTCGACCATGGCGCCGAAACTGCGGACGGCGGGCGTCGCGCGCGCAGACGACATTACCCGCAGCGGCTGAAAGCCTGCACCCTTGGCCGACAGCGGCGTGTTGGCATTGGCCAGGTTCAGGGCGGCGACGTCCGCGCGCAGCTTCTCGGCGCTCATGCCGGCAGCGCTGATGGCGAATGCGCTCTGGTAATCCATGCTCAGCGCCTCCCGTCGTTCAAGGCAGACTCGACCAGCGCGTACTGTCCATTGAGCGACTTGACCAGCGCCTGATAGTGCAAGGCATTGCGGGCCAGGCCGGCCACTTCCTGGTCGATGGCCACGCCATTGGCGCCGTAAGGCACGTTCGACACGCGGCTCTCGACCGCCAGGCGCGGCGTGGCCAGGTCCTGCCGGGCAATCCGTCCGTTGCGATCCAGCGCGGCGGCGGCCGACGGCATCAGTTCCTCGAACTGGACCCGCGCCGGGGCATAGCCCGCGGTATTGACGTTGGCGATATTGGCCGCGCCGGCCTGCTGACGCAGGCTGGCGGCATCCAGGGCAGCGCCCAGGACTGCGAGCGTAACGGGATCAATCATGGCGTGATGGGCTCATTGGGTTACTGGATGATGAGATCGGCATGCAGCGCGCCGGCCGTCTTGATGGCGCGCAGGATGGAAATGATGTCGCGCGTACTGGTCCGGATCTTGGTCAGCGCCTGGACCAGGTCGGCCACCGTGCTGCCCTCGGACATGACGAAAGCGCTGGCCTCGCCATCGCGCACGTCGATGCTGGAGTTGGAGACGACTTCGGTGCGGATGCCGCCGCCATCGCCCTGGCGCACGAAGATGGGTTGCGACACCTGGTTGTCCGTCACGATGGAAATGCGCAGATCGCCGTGCGAAATCGCCACCTTGGACAACCGCACGTTGCCGCCGGACACCACCGTGCCGGTGCGTTCGTCCAGGATCACCTTGGCGCGCTGGTCAGGCGTGATCGACAGCGCTTCGATACGCGACACGAATGCCACCAGATCGTCGCGTTCGAATTCCGGCACCCGGATATCCACTCCCGCGGCGTCGCGCGCCTTGGCCAGCGGCCGGCCCAGCGCGCGGTTGATCTCGGCGGCAACCCTGCCAGCCGTGGTGTAGTCGGGGTTGGCCAACAGGAAGGTCATGGTGCCCTCTTCCGTCAGCATCTGGGCATTCACGCCCACTTCCACCATCGCGCCGCCTGGAATCGAACCCGCCGTCGGGTGGTTCTTCTGCACCACGTTGCCGTTCATGTCATAGCGATAGCCGCCTACCGACAACGACCCTTGGGCCAGCGCGTAGATCTTGCCGTTGGGAGCCTTCAGCGCCGTCACCAGCAGATTGCCGCCCACCAGGCTGCGAGCGTCGCCGGCCGACGTCACCACCACATCGATGGCATCGCCCGGCCGGGCGAAAGGCGGCAACATGGCGCTGACCATCACCACCGCCACGTTGCGGCTTTGCACCTGATCCGGCGCCACGGTCAGGTCGAACTGCGAATACACGTTCGCCATCGCCTGTCGCGTGGTCTTGTTCGACGGTGAATCGCCCGTGCCGGCCAGGCCAGCCACGATGCCGTAACCCACCAACGAGTTCTCGCGCCAACCCTTGAGCTTGCCCAGGTCTTTGATGCGTACCACCTCGGTATCGGTCGCGCGCGCCGCCACGGCACCGTGCGACGCCGCCAGCATCCCTGCCATCATCAGAACCACGATCCACGCGCGCATCAGAAGCCCAGCCAATTGAGAAAACGGTTCCACCAGGCGGGACGCTGCCGACCGGCCAGCTCGCCTTCGCCCATGTATATGATTTCGGCTTCCGCAAGACGCGTGGACAGGACGACGTTGCCCGGTGAAATGTCCTGCGGCCGCACCCTGCCCTTGACATGAATCTTCTGCTGCTCGTCGTTCACGGTCAGTAATTGATCGCCTTTGACGTACAGGTCGCCGTTGGGCGCGATATTCACCACGTTCACGGACATCTGCGCCAGCAAGCGGCCCGAGCGCTGCGTCTTGCCGCCGCCCTCGAAATCGTTGTCGATCTCAAACCCGCCGGCGGTCGTCGGCCGGCGCGACAGGCGGAATTCCGCATCGATGCTGGATTTGCGGCCCGTCGAGGTGTCGGCCGAACTGGTTGCCGACGACGTTTCGACCACCTGGATGGTCAGCACGTCGCCGATCCGGGCGGCCTTGCGGTCCGTGCCCAGGGACCGGTACAGCGCCGGGTCGTAGAGGCTTTCGGCCTGCGCTGCTCCCCAGCCCGATGCCAGCACGAGCGCCAAGGCCATGGCGCGTACGCACGCCACCCGCACCCAGACAGCGTTCAACTTCATTGCACTACCTCCACCAGTCCGCCGCGTATCACGCGTGCCTGTATCGTGTCCGTCGCGTTGGCCGGCAGCACCCGCAGCGTGCGGTTGGCCCAGCCATCCTGCATCGCCTGTGCCGTGGTCTCGATGGTCACGGTGCCGGCACGAACGCGCAGCGCCACCTGATCGCCTCGCTCCACGTCCGGCAAGGCGTCCAGTTGCGACCGCATCAACACGGCTCCCGCGGCGACGGCCTGGCGGGTCCGAACCGCACCCAACGGCTCATCGGCCGGCCAGTACCCACCGGCCAAGGCCGCGACGTCGCGCTGTTCCACCGTGACATCAGCCATTGATACCGATGCCCCCACTGGCAGCCCCGCTTTCACCCGCAGTACCGGTGCCATGGCCCGTACCTTCAGCGCCACCGGCACCGCCCGGTACAGCCGGCCCTGTTGCCAAAGCTCGACCCATACAACCAGACGTGACGCCAGGGTGTCGCTCACTGCCACGGGGCGGGCCCGCAGCTCGAAAGCGCCTGCCGCCACCAGATCCGGCAAGGGGCTACCCGCCGCATCCACGGAAAAATCGTCAAAGCGCGCCTGCAAGGCTTTGCGTGCCGCGTCTTGCGCCACCCGCAGCACCGCCTCCGCATCCAGCGCCGCCGTCTTGCGCGTGACTCGCACCGATGTGTTGCCACGCCACTGCACCGATCCCAACTCTTGCGCAGCCGTATCGATCCAGCGCTGCAACTCCGCGCGGTCGATCTCACGCGTTGCGCCTGCGGGCGGAACGATACCGATGGCCAGTCCCGCCAACGCGGGCAACCGTTCGGCGGGGGCCTCGATACGCGCCACATCGCCCAACGTCAGGACCGCCGCTGGCACCTTTACCGCCGCGCGCAGGAACAGCACCGCAGTCTCGTCCTGCGGCACCGCTACGGCCAGGCACGGCCACAGCATCGACAGCAACAGCAGCTTGCGCACGTTTTCGCCTAGCGCCGCAGGTTGTTGACGAGACCGAGCATGTCGTCCGAAGCCTGCACCACCTTGGCGTTGGCCTCGTAAGCGCGCTGTGCCACCATCAAATTGACGATTTCCTCGTTCAGCTGCACATTGGAAGATTCCAAAAAGCCCTGCGCATACAGGCCCAGGCCGTCCTCACCCGGACGACCCTGCACCGGCTCGCCAGAGCGCTCGGTCGCCTGATACAGGCCATCGCCCAACGAATTCAAGTCTTCCGGCGCGTTAAAGCGCGCCAGTTCCAGCTTGCCCAGCTCGTCGGCATCGCGGCCGCCATTGCGCCACGCCGTGACGCGGCCATCGGGCGCGATGGTCAGCTTCTCGGTGTCCGCCGGCACGGAGATCGAGGCTTTCAGAGGCAGGCCCGAGAGCGTCGACAGCATGCCGTCCTGATCGATCTTCAACGTGCCGCCTCGGGTGTAGGCAATGCTGCCGTCCGGCATGCTGACCTCCAGCAGGCCGTCGCCGCGAATGGCCAGGTCCAGCGGCTTGCCGGTCTGCTTGATTTCGCCGGTGGTGAAAGACTTGGCGTTGCGCGCAATCGCAACCCCCAGGCCCATATTGGCGGCGGGGTCCGCACCCAACACGCCAGCCGGCTGGCCGCCGGTGGCCGCGCGCGTCATCAAGTCTTCGAACACCACATACGATTTCTTGTAGCCAGTGGTATTCATGTTGGCCAGGTTCTGGGCCACGACGTCCACGCCGGTCTGCTGCGCATGCATGCCCGTCGCGCCGATGTAGAGGGAATCGATCATTCGGTTTCTCCTTAGAATTCGCCCAATTTCTGGACGGCTCGGCCGGTCATCTCGTCGATGAACTGCGCGCTTTTTTGCAGGCTTTCAAAGTGGCGCATGACGTCGATCATGCCGACCATCTCGCGCGCCGGATCCACGTTCGAGCCTTCCTGATAGCCTTGCAGCACCGACGATTCGCCTTCGCGCGCCGGTTGTGCACGGCCTTGCGACGCCGCGTAGACGCCCCCGCCCAGGCGCGTCAGGCCTTGCGGATCGGTGAACGACGCCAGGCTCAGCTTGTCGACAAAGCGGCCCTGGTCGTAGACGTTGCCCATCGGGTCGATCCGCGGCGCCGTGGACGTCAACCTGATCTCGCCGCCCTGCCCCATGACAAGGTCTCCGCCCGCCGTGGCCAGGCGACCCTGGCTATCCACGTGCAGCGAACCCTGGCGTCCATACAGTGTCTTGCCATCGCGCGACAGCTCGATAAAGGCGGTTTCGCCGGTAAGCGCCACGTCCAGCGGACGCCCGGTGTAACGCACCGCCCCGGGTCGCATGTCGGAATAGGTGGCCGATGGCGACGGCGTGCCGGCGCCGGCGCTGCGCCGCTCCAGCGCGTCCATCTGCGTTTCGAAAGCCGCGCCATTCACCAGTTCACGCTTGTAGGCCGGTGTACGGACATTGGCCAGG
Source organism: Achromobacter sp. NCFB-sbj8-Ac1-l (assembly GCF_052695805.1). Taxonomy (NCBI): domain Bacteria; kingdom Pseudomonadati; phylum Pseudomonadota; class Betaproteobacteria; order Burkholderiales; family Alcaligenaceae; genus Achromobacter; species Achromobacter sp. NCFB-sbj8-Ac1-l. Next base: position 3,777,290 of record NZ_CP199812.1, read on the forward strand.
TTCACGGCGATGGCGGTCAGGCGGTCCTGGTCCACGCCCATGCCCTGTCCGATCAGATTCATTATTTCCATGGTTCACTCCTTCTGGTTCAGGCGCGGTTCGCGGCTTCCTGCAGTGCTGCAACGGACACCGCCGAGAACGCTTTCAGATCGATGCTGCCGGGAATCTCGGCCATGGACAGCACCCGCAGATGCGGCAGCACCCGTTCGGTCAGCATGCGCAGATGGCGGCGCAGGTCCGGCGAGCACAGCAGCACCGGCAGCAGGTTGGCCTTCATCATGGCTTCCGCCTGCTGCACCAGGCTGCCGATCAACTGGTCCGCCACGCGTGGCTCGATCGCCAGGCGGCCGCCCGTTTCGGCGGTGTGGCGCAAGGAATTGCCGATGTGCGCTTCGGTCAGCGGGTCCAGCGTGATGACGTGCAAGGTACTCGTATCGCCCGACAACGAGCGACAGATCGCCTGCCCCAACCGCTGGCGCACCTGCTCGGCCAGAAAGCCAGGGTCGCGCTGGTTGCGTCCCGCATCGGCCAGGACCTCCAGGATTGCCTCCAGATTGCGAATGCTGACCTTCTCGCGCACCAACGCCTGCAGCACCTTTTGCACTTCGGTCATGGACAGGATTCCGGGCGTCAGTTCCTCCACCAGCCCGGGCTGCGCCTGGCGTACGCGCTCCAGCAGCCGATCGGTCTCGGCACGCGTCAACAGATTGGCGGACTCGCGCCGCAGCACCTCGGTCAGGTGGGTCATCAACACGGTCAGGCCGTCGATCAGCGTGTAGCGGCCCTGCTGCGCATTGGCCTTTTCGGATTCCTCGATCCACACGGCGGGCAGGCCGTACGTCGGATCCCGCGTCTCGATGCCCCGCACGGTCTTGGTCACGCCAGCCGGATGGATCGCCAGCCAGCGATCCGCCATCGCCTGGCCCTTGCCTGCTGGCACCCCGTAGACCACGATCTCGTAGTCGTCCGGCCCCAACCGGGTGCTGGCGCGCACCTTGACCGTGGGAATGACCATGCCCATTTCCTGCACATACTGATTGCGGAATGCGGCGATGCGGTCGGCAAAGCCGCTGTGGTCCATCACCGACGGCAGCAAGTGCGCGCCCGCCTGGATCTCGACGGCTTCGACCTTCAAGGCGTCGTAGGGGTCACCGGCCGCGGCCGCCGCCGGCAACGCGTCCTGGGCGGGACTTTCCGCGGCGCTCTTGGCCCGGGCCGCCCGATGCGCCGCCCAGCCCAGCGCCAGCACCGTCACCGCCAGCAGGAAGGCCGGCAGCGCCGGAATGCCTGGCAACGCCATCAGCGCGAACAGGGCCGCGCACACCAGGAACAGCGTCTTGGGAAAAAGCGTGATCTGGCGCGCCACCTCCTGGCTGAAATTGCCATCGGATGCCGAGCGCGTCACGATGATGCCGGTCGCCACCGCGATCACCAGCGCCGGCACCTGCGTCACGATGCCATCGCCGATCGTCAGCAAGGTATAGATGCGGATCGCCTCGCTCCAGGGGATACCCAGCTGCATCACCCCGATCACCAGGCCGCCGATGATATTGATGGCCATGATGAGGATGCCGGCAATCGCATCGCCCTTGACGAACTTGGAAGCCCCGTCCATGGCGCCATAGAAGGCGGCTTCTTTTTCCAGCGTCTTGCGGCGCACCTGCGCCTGTTCCTGGGTGATGAAACCCATGTTCAGGTCCGCATCGATACTCATCTGCTGGCCGGGCATGCTGTCCAGCGTGAAGCGCGCCGCCACCTCGGACACGCGCTGCGCGCCGCTGGTCACCACCACGAACTGCACCACGATCAGGATCAGGAACACGATCAGCCCGATCACGTAATTGCCGCCCACCACGTAGCCGCCGATCGCCGAAATCACGCTGCCGGCGTTCGCCTCCGACAGGATCAGGCGCGTAGCGGCCACGTTCAACGACAGACGGAACAGCGTGGCAATCAGCAGCAGCGACGGAAACGTCGAAAACTCCACCGGCCGCGTCATGTAGAACGTCAGCAGCAGGATCAGGAAGGCGAAGCTGAAATTGGCCAGGATCAGGAAATCCAGCGCCGCCGGTGGAATCGGCATGAACAGGACGATCAGCACGCCCATCACCACCAGGACCATCACGATGTCCCGGTTGCTCGCCAGCCATTGCGACAGCCGGTTCATGCCGCCCCCCCGAGCGCATTGCGCGCATTGCGCTGGGCAATCAGCCAGACCATGATGCGCGCCACGTCGGCGTACAGCGCGGTCGGAATCACCTGGCCCATGTCGCCCTGGAAGAAAAGCGCGCGCGCCAGCGCGGGGCTGCGTACCACCGTCACACCATACCGGGCGGCCTCGGCCCGCATGCGTGCGGCCAGCCTGCCGGCGCCCTTGGCCAGCATCACGGGCGCGGCCATCTCGCCACGCTTGTATTGCAGCGCCACGGCGATATGGGTGGGATTGACGATCAGCACATCGGCTTGGCCCACCTGGCGCACGGACGCCGCCTTTTGCAGCATCTCGATCCGCAGCCCGCGCAGGCGCGAGCGCACGCGCGGATCGCCTTCGCGGTTCTTGACCTCATCTTTCACGTCGCGCTTGCTCATGCGCATCTTGCGCTTGAACTCGAAACGCGTGTAACCCAGGTCCATCAGCGCCAACAGCAAGGCTGCGAACGCCAGCTTCAAAGCCATTGACGTCAGCATTTCCAGCAGCTGCCTCAAGGCAACAAAGGGCGTGCGCTCGCCCAACAGGTAGATCATCGACCGCAAATCCTTGATCACCAGGTACAGCACCCACGCCAGCACGGTGACCTTGAGCACGCTCTTGACGGCGTCATACACCGTGCGTAGCGAGAACAGCCGTTTCAGGCCACTGGCCGGATTGATGCGGTTCAGATCCGGCTTGAGCGGAAATCCGCTCCATACCGGCCCTGTCTGCGCCACGTTGGCGATCAGGGCGGCAGCGCCCACCGTCAGCGCGAACGGCGCAACGATATGCAACGCATCCGCCCCCACGCGACCGATCAATGACACCACCGACGCTGCCGAAACATGCATGCCCAGGCCATGGATGAGGGCCGCGCGCGCCAAAGCCGCCAGCGCTTGCACGGCCTCCCAGGCCCACGCATACATCGCCGCCGCGGCCGTCAGCATGGCGACTGCGCCCGTCAGGTCGGGACTGCGCGCCACCGAGCCGCGGTTGCGGGCTTGCTGCAGCTTGAACGGGGTGGCGGCTTCGCTCTTGTCGAATTCCTGCATCAGCGCACCGCCCCGTTCCAGACATCCGACGTCAGGCCGAAAATGCGCGACAGGCCCGACGGCATGAAGCGCGCCCAGGCGGCCAGCGCCGCCAGGCCCACCACGATCTTGATCGGCAGCGCAATCACGAACACGTTCATCTGCGGCAGCCCACGCGCCAGGATGCCTAGCCCCAGTTCGACCAGCAGCAACAGCGCCGCAACGGGTGCGATCAACATGAAACCCAGCCCGTAGACGTTGCCCCAGGCCGCGATCACCGCGCGCACGTTCACGTCCTGCGGTGAAAACCCGCCAACAGGAACCACCGTCAATGTGTAGGCCAGCCCCCGAAGCAAGGCATGGTGGCCGTCGAGCAGAAAGAACACGATGACGCCGGTGTACAGGAACACCGACGTCATGATCGGCACCTGCGCGCGGCTGACCGGATCGAACACCTGGCCGATGCCGAAGCCGATCTGGATGTCCAGCGCACGCCCGGCAAAGGCAATCGCCGAAAAGGCGCAGAAGATGCCGCAAGCCAGCAGCAAGCCGAAAGAGAATTCCAGCGCCGCGGCCTGGATGAAGCCACCCAGGTCGGTCGGCACCGGCTGGCCGGTCCGTGGCAAGGCCATGGCCAGCGTCATGGACAGCATGGCCACCAACAGGACGCGGGCGGTCGCCGGAATGGGAAACTGCGTGAAGACGGGCGTAAACGCCAGCATCGCTGCGATGCGGATCGACACGAGGGCGGCCGTCGCCAGGACAGGAATATCAATGGCAAGCATGGCGCTCTCAGCGAAGTCCCGGCACATCCCGCAACAGCGTGGTCGCGTATTGCATCAGGGTGCGCAGCATCCAGGGGCCGAAGATCACCATGGCAACCACGGCCGCGACGATCTTGGGAATGAAGGTCAGCGACATCTCCTGCACCTGGGTCACCACCTGCAGGATGCTGATGGCCACGCCCACCGCCAGCGTCAGCAGCAGCACGGGTGCGCAGATCATCAACCCGGTCCAGAACAGGTCGCTCATCAGCTGAATCGCCAGATCAGGCCGCATGTGTGCTCCCGATCTCCAGCGCCGGCTCTGCCCCCGCGGGCTCGTCTGCGAAGACCGACGCCAGCATCAACGGGTACACGTTGGGGTGGATCATGGGGTGGCTGTTCATTTCCAGCAGCCACACCCTGTCGTCGCCATCGATCACGGCGTCCAGCGTGAACACCGAATTGCGCCGCAGCGGCTCGTCGATGCCGCGGTAGAGCAACGGACCGGCATAACAGAACTGCGCGGCGATCTCGGTCGACACCGCGTCCCAGACATCGCGATTCTTGAGCGTGACGCGATCGTGCGGCGTCAGGTAGCGAAAGTCCAACATCACTTCCACACCCTCCGGCACCACGGAATCCAGGTGATAGCCCTGCCACGCCAGGATCTGCACGGACGCGTCCAGATCCATCACCAGGTCGAAATTGCCGCGCGGCTGCGTAGCGATCTCGCGCAGCGTGCGCCGGCCATCACCGACGATCTGCGGCGGCGTCAGCACTTCCAGCGCTGCCGGCTCGCCATTCCAGAACCAGGCCTTGGCGCTGCGGCCACGAATGAACTGTTCGCAGAACTCGCCCGACTCCAGCGCCAGTCCGCCCACCGGCGGCGCCAGCGGGCCGAACGGACCGCGTATGCCCACGCCGAACGAGCTGATCGCCGGCTTGACGATGTAGTCCGGCACCAGTTCGGGCCCGTCGGTCCAGCTGGCCGTGACACGCAGGCCGTTGGCCAAGGCGTAATCCTTGAACAGTGTCTTGTCCGTGGACAGGCCCCAGGACTTCACCGGATACGGCATCCAGCCGATGAAATCGCCATCCCCGGCAAACGGGCGCTGATACATCGTGCGCCCCTCGTGCTGGCGCACGAAGCGCGGATACAGCACGACCGTGCGGCCGCCGTGGCGCAACGTCATTTCGAACGTCAACGGGTCCAACGAGGCGTCCGCGCCATGTGCAAGCGCCCATTCGCGGATGGGATGCAGATGCTTGATGGGACGGAACAGGAAGTACATGTAAAACCCGGAGCAAACGGCGACTGCGGCGTATCAGCGCGAATTCTTGGAGGCTTGAAGGCGCTGCGCACCCTTCTCAAGACGAAACCTATATTTGCAGAACATGTATGTTGTAACTATCAAAGAGCGCAAAGATCCTGACGGAACATTGCGTTCAGCCTTAACTACTGCGGTCTTTCGTACTTGACGCTGCCTGCAATCACGCGCCTTGTTACATTGTCGGTATTGGGCGTGGTGTAGTGCATGAGATAGCGGGGGAACAGAATCAGGTCCCCTTCACGGGGCTGGATGATGTTCACCAGGGCGTGGCGGGGCACGACGAAACCGCCCCTGCCAACCGTGCCGCGGGGGTCCATCAGCACCAGTTGGCCGCTGCCGTCTCTTGGCATGGTCAGGTAATAGACAAAGGCCAGGTCCGAGCCTTCGTGATAATGCGCGTGCACGGCGTCCTTGGCCTGGCCCGACCGCTGCACGACGAACCACATGGTATGGTCGCGCCTGGCTTGACGCACCTGGTCGCCATAGACCTGCGCCGCATAGTCGTCGCACTCTGACAGGATCAGTTCCCGGATAGCTTTCAGTTGCGGATTGCGCGTGCGCTTGAATATGCCCGTGTCATAGCGGGTATAAAGCGTTTCCAGCGTGGCCGAGCGCTTTTCGTCGTTCAGCAAGCGGCTCTGGTTGCGTTCCGAGAACGCCTGCAGTGCGTCATGCAGACCCGCATCCACCTGACCGCTTTCGCGCAGGTTGTAATGCATGATCGGAGTGGGCCACAACCATTGGATTTCGCGGGACATGGATAAACCAGGCAAGCACACGCGGCGCGCCTTTCGCGCCGCTACATTCCTAAGTTATCCCCCCGGTCCGAAATCAGTTTAGGGGTCAAAATCAAATATTTTTTGAATATGAAAAAAAGGCGCCGAAGCGCCTGATCCAGTATTCCGAAAAGTTCGTTCGAGCATCCGGCCGCCTGCGTGACGCCAAATGCCACCGCCTCAGGGCTCGGCCTCGGGCCGCGCATAACACCCCAAGAACATCGCCACCGCCGAATCCGCCACCCGTTGCCGCTCGGCCAGCGCCAGCGGCGGCTGGCCCAGCGTCACTTGCGGCCAGAACGCAAAGCTTTTCACCAGCCCTTGCAGCTGGTGCCCGGCAAAATCCGCGTCCACCTTGGCCAGCCGGCCATCCGCTATGGCCGCCCGGATCCAGGCGGTTACCCCACTCTCTTTTTCCCCCATGCGGCACACGATCGCCTGCGCCCGTTCCGGGGAGTGAATGATCTCGGCCATTGCCACGCGCGCCAGGTCAATGAAACTCGCATCGCCCAGCAGCGCCAGTTTTTGCATCAGCAACTGGCGCAATTGCTGGTCCAGCGGCAGATCCGGCCGATAAGCCAGATCTTCGCTGTCGGCGCTGCTGTTCCACAGGTGCTCCAGCGTCAGCCCGAACAGTTCGTCTTTGCTGGGAAAGTGGTTGTAGACCGTGCGCTTGGACACACCGGCCGCCGCGGCGATGCGGTCCATGCTGGTGGCCTCGAAGCCCGCGCTGCGAAATTCCTCGACCGCCGCGCGCAGGATGGCCGCGCGCTTGCGGTCGGTCAGGCGTTGGGGAGGCTGGGGCTTGGAAGGTCGGGTCGTCGGCATATCGATAATTTTACACCGGTGAGTGTACTTTTCAGAAAAATAAAACTACACTGTACAGTGTAATTTTGGACACTACCGATGACGCGCACTTTCGCCGCTCTCCTGCTAGGACTTCTTGCCGTGACCGCCCTGACCAGCTTTGCCTTGTGCAGCCGCAACCCCAGCTATCCCGATTCTCCCCAACATCGCGAGGGCCGCTTCACCAACCCGTCGCCGCGCCCGTCCATGGGCTGGTGGAACGGCCTGAAATTGACGTGGGCTTTCCTGTTCGACAAGCCCACCGGCACCGTGCCCGACCAGCCGGTGCCGGTGCGCGCCCTGACCCGCGCCGACCTCGACGCCGCCCCCGACCGCAGCCTGTACCGCCTGGGCCATTCCACCATCCTCCTGAAACTGCGCGGCCGTTACTGGATCACCGACCCGGTGTTTTCCGATCGCGCATCGCCGGTGCAATGGGCCGGGCCGGCGCGCTTTCATGCGCCGCCCATCAGCATTGAAGAATTGCCGCCGCTGGCCGGCGTGATCCTGTCGCACAACCATTACGACCATCTCGACCACGCTGCCGTCCTGCAACTGGCCGGCAAGACGGGGCGTTTCATCACCCCGCTGGGCGTGGGCGACCAGCTGATCGCCTGGGGCATCGACCCCAAGCAGGTCGAACAGCTGGACTGGTGGCAATCCACCGTGGTCGACGACCTGCGCCTGACCGCCACCCCGGCCCAGCATTTCTCGGGCCGTGGCCTGACCGACAGCGACCGCAGCCTGTGGGCATCGTGGGTCATCCAGGACGAGGACCTGCGCGTATTCTTCAGCGGCGACTCCGGCTACTTCAACGGCTTCAAAGCCATCGGCGACGCGTACGGCCCGTTCGACCTGACCCTGATGGAAACCGGCGCCTACGACAAGCGCTGGGCCTTCGTGCACATGCAGCCCGAAGAAACCCTGCAGGCCCACCTGGACCTGCGTGGCCGCGTGCTGCTGCCGATACACAACGGCACCTTCGACCTGGCCATGCATGCCTGGCAGGAACCCTTCGAACGCATCAGCGCCTTGGCGGCGGCGCAAGGCGTGGCGCTGACCACCCCGGAAATGGGCGAACGCCTGGATCTTGCCGCCCCGCATGCAGGGTCGCCATGGTGGCGCAAACGGGTATCGCAGACGCCCCGCAAGCGAGCCGTTCAGGTCGCCGCCCAGGCGGACTGAATGGTCACGCCGCGACGGCGTACCGGAATGACCACGCGTGAATTGAAAATTTATCACTGATAAATTATAGTGCGGCTCAAGAGATACAACCCCGGGGCCCAACCCCGCTTGAGAGCCCACGGCATGACACACCCACGCATTGAAGCAGTTCCGGTCCTGATCGTCGGCGGCGGCATCGTCGGCTTGTCCGCCGCCCTGTTCCTGCAACGACATCGCGTCCCCTTCATCCTGGTCGAACGCAGCCAGACCGGTTCGCCCCTGCCGCGCGCCCGCGGCTTTTCGGCTAGGACGCTCGAGCTCTATCGCTCGGTCGGTCTGCAGGACGACATCGAAGCCGTCGCCAAGACCGCCTGGAAGCAAGGCAAATTCGGCGGCGCCCGGCGTGGCCGGTCAATGCGGGAAGCCGAATCGCTGCCGCTCGCGGACATCGCCAAGCTGCACGCACTGGCCGATCCGTCGCCATGCGAGCTGACCGCCTGCCCGCAGACGCTGGTCGAACCGGTGTTGCGCCAGGCCCTCCAAGCGCGTGGCGGCGACGTGCGTTTCGGCTGGGAATTGCTGCGTTTCGAACAACAGCCAGACGGCGTCACCGCAACGGTCCGCGATATCGCAGGCCACGCGGAACACAGCCTGCACGCCGACTACCTGTTCGCCGCGGACGGCGGCCGCAGCGACATCCGGCGGCGCCTGGGCATCGAGCGCCAGGGCATCGACGCCAACCGCCACTACCTGAACCTGTTCTTCGAAGCCGACCTGACCCGCCAGGTCGCCGACAGAACCTTCAGCCAGTGCGAGGTGCACAACGAGCGGGTCAGCGGCCTGTTCCTGGCGATGAACAACGCCACCCGCTGGTCGTTCCACCTGGCCTGCGACCCCGCGACGCAGCAGCCCGAGCAGTGGACCGACGACCACCTGACGCGTCTGGTGCAGGCCGCCATCGGCGCCGATATTGCCGTGACCCTGCTGCACCGGTCTCCGTGGAACACACGAGTCCGTGTCGCCGACCGTTACCGCGATGGACGCGTCTTCCTGATGGGTGACGCCGCGCATCTGATGCCGCCCTGGGGCGGCTTCAACGCCAACACCGGCATCGCCGATGCGCACAACCTGGCCTGGAAAATCGCCCACGTCCTGCAAGGCGTCGCCGCCCCCACCCTGCTGGATACCTACGACCGCGAACGCCGCCCGGTGGCCCGCCGCAACGGCGAACAGGCGTGGCTGCGCACCGACTTCGACGCCCGCTTCCAGATCCGCACGGACGACAACGCCGGTTTCTTTGACCGGCTGGTCGACTATGGCGAACTGCAGATGCGCACCCGCTACGGCGCCGACGACACGGTGCCGACCCTGCGCGCGCAACCTGGCACGCGCTTTCCGCACGCCTGGATAGAACATCTGGGGCAGCGCCGTTCGACGCTGGATCTATTTGGTGCAGGCTATGTGAACGTCGGCGGCGCTCGAGCACCCCGCCCTGCAACCGGGACCGCCTACCGGGTGGGGTCGGATTTTCGGTTCATCGACGACGGCGTCACGTGGCAATCGCTGACCGGACTGGCGGATGACGCTGCGCTGGCGATTCGTCCGGATGGCGTCGTGGACCTTTGACGACGCCCGGGCACCTCACGGCGCCGAGTCCGGCACGGCGCGATACACCGCTACCTGATCGGACCGAATCGATTCCTGCAAGGTATACGTAGACCCGCCATCGCCCCGCAGCTTCCACTGCTTGCTGGCTTTGGACGCATTGCCGTTGAAGGCCGCATCCGGCACCGCCTGGAAGCTGTCGTAGCGATACAAGGTGTACGGCACGCCGGGCTTCAGGCCGGACACCGTCACCGTCAAGGTCAGCGGCCGGGACGCGGGCCGGGCTCGGCCGCCTTCCGGCATCGCGGGTTGCTCGTCGTTGACGCTCGTCGACAAGCGCACCGGCAGCGTCTGCCCGTCGCGGTCAATGATCCCCGTGATCGCCAGGCCATGGTTGCCGGCGCCACGCGGCAAGGAATAAACCGCGCCGTCCGCTGCGTTGGCCTGCTGCCGCGTCGCCTGAAACGCCCCGAAGGCGTAGCGGTACAGATAATCCGGCTTACCCTCAGGCGACCACAATCCATGGTCGCTGAACGTCAACACCTCATCGGCGGCATAGGCCGCCGGTGTCGTCACAGGCCGCGTCGACGAGACGCCGATCACCGACACGATATGGTCGAACTGCGCATCGCCCGCGTCGTCGTCATCCGTATCCTCGAACAGGCGCAGGTTTTCATACACACCGATCAGGACGGGATGGCCCGACGCCACATGGGTCTTGACCCAGACCAGGAAGTCATTCGCGCTCGTCCCGGAACCGCCCTGCCACGGCACGGCCTGCAAGCGCATTTGCGCGGCCGCGTAGGCGTCATTGACGCCCAACAGCAACTGGCTGCCCTGCCTGGCCTGATCCCGATTGCGGCTGGCCAGCGCTCGGGCGTCGTACTGAGACACATACTGCCCGTAATACAGCCCTGCGCTGATCAATCCGACCTCGCCGCAATAACCGTAATTGGCCGTCCATTGCTGACGCGGCGGGATATCGTTGGCGTGGGTGTAAGAGCCCGCCTGGGCGGCGTGCGCCACAGGCCACGCCGCGAGCAATGCCCACTGCGCCAGGCGCGCGCCGTGCTTGAACAGGGTATGGAAACCGGACATGCCTATCGCCTTTCCTCATCGATGTGCGAGTGCTACCGGACCTCCGGTCGTCGCAGCCGTAGACGATACCCGAAGGCCGGGCGGGCCGGAGCGACACCGGCCCGCCCCCGTTCAGTTCGCGAAATCCGTCGCTTCGGACGCGCCTCTCCACCCCGTGAGATCGCGGCGGACCGCTTCCTGCTTCTCGTCGGCAAAGCCGTTGGCGAGCTTGCCCACGAACAGATGCACGGGCGGTTCGGCTACCGACGCAGCCTGCTGGATCAGCAACGCCACCTTTTCCGGGTCCCCGTCCTGCTTGCCGTCCAGCCCCTGATGCAGATCCAGCGAGGCTTGCGCCGCGGTGTAATCCGCAATCGACCGCTTGGCGATCACCAGGCTGTTGTTCGTCAGGAATTCCGTGCGCACCGGCCCCGGATACACCACTGTCGCCTTGATGCCCAATTCCGCCGCCTCGGCTGCCAGCGTCTCGGTCAGCCCGGCAAGCGCGAACTTGGTCGCCACGTAGCTACCCCAGCCCGCATAGCCACCCATGAAGCCGGCAATCGACGCCACGTTGAAGATATGTCCGCTGCGCTGCTGGCGCAGATGCGGCAGGCTGTGACGCAACACGTGCAGCGGCGCGAACACGTTGACCTCGAAATTGCGCCGCACTTCTTCGTCCGTCAGCGCCTCCACCGCCCCCTGCTGACCATAGCCGGCGTTGTTGACCACCACGTCGATGCGGCCAAACGTGGCCATGGTCTGCTCGATGGCCGCCTGCACGCTGGCTTCCGACACCAGATCGACTTCCAGCGCAAGCAGATTCGGGGTGTCGCTGCCCAGCGCCTTGTGCAGACTGTCCAACGTCCGCGACGTCGCCGCCACCTTGTCGCCGCGCGCCAGCAATTGGCGAGCCAGCGAGAGGCCGATGCCGCGAGCGGCGCCAGTAATGAACCACACGTTGTTGCCTTGATGATTTTGCATTTGCTGTGCTCCTGATGTGAGGGGATTGCAGGAACAGATGCTAGGCGCGCAGGCCCTGGTCGAATAGGCACACAGCTATCGGATGATTGCCTATTCCTAAACCCAAGACCCCACTCTTGCCCAATACCGGGCAAAATCATGCCTAAGACTCTTAGCCGGAGATTCACGCCATGGCGACTGCCACCACTGCCCAGCACCAGATGACCGCCCTGCTCGCCCAGTTGGCCCCGCAAGAGGGGTACACCCGGTCGCGGCTGGACGGCGTGCGCTTCATGCGCGCCAACCGGCCCGTGGGCCGCACCCCGGTGCTGTACGAACCCAGCATCGTCATCGTCTGCCAAGGCTCCAAGCGGGGCTACCTGGCCGACCGGGTCTACCACTACGATGCGCAGCACTATCTGGTGCTGTCCGTGCCGCTCCCCTTCTCCACCGAAACCGACGCCACCCCGCAAGAGCCGCTGCTGGCCGTGTCCGTGCGCCTGGACATGACCACCGTGGCAGACCTGGCGATCGAAGTCGACGGCGACGACAAGGAGCGGCAGGCGCAGCGCGCGCAACGGCCGGCGCCTGGCTCAAACGCGCAAGGCGCCCCCGCGCCCGAAGGCATCGTCTCGACACCGCTGGACGCTACCTTGGCCGACACCACCCTGCGCCTGTTGCGCGCCCTGTCTTCACCCATCGAAGCCCGGGTACTGGCGCCTGGCATCGTGCGCGAGCTGTGCTTTCGGGTGCTGCAAGGAGAGCAAGGCGGTGCGATCCGGGCCGCCCTGGCCAGCCAGGGCAACTTCGGCCGCATCTCGCGCGTCCTGCAAAGCATCCACAACGACTACGCGCGGCCGCTGGACGTCAGCCTGCTGGCGCGCGAAGCCGGCCTGAGCGTGCCCGCCTTCCACGCGCACTTCAAGGCCATCGCCCGCACCTCGCCCATCCAGTACATCAAGTCCGTCCGGCTGCACCAGGCCCGCCTGCTGATGATCCGCGACAACCTCACCGCCGCCGCCGCGTCCGCCCGCGTCGGCTACGAAAGCGCCTCGCAGTTCAACCGGGAATTCAAGCGGCAGTTCGGGCGCAGCCCGGGGGAAGAAGCGCGGGAAATGAAATTCGCGTTTGCGCTGTTGCCGGCGGCGCAGCTGGAAGCCGTGGCGTCGACGCATTGATCGCGGCGCACGCTATTCGTGCTGCAGAATATTGACCAATGTCCCCACGGGATCCCTGACATAGAACCGGCGCACGCCCCAGGGTTCGCTGACCGGGCCGTACTCGACGGCAACACCTGCCGCCTCGACCCGGCGCAGCGCCTCGGCAAGGTCATCCACCTCGATCGACAGCGCCGGCAGCGGCGTATCCGCGCCGCCCTGGCTGCCGACACTGAGCTGTACCGTCATCTTGGCCGACCCTGCGTACGTGCGGATCCAGCCATGGTCCATGGCCAGGTCCAAGCCGAGGATTTCCCGATAGAACCGGTCCACCACGGCAGGATCGGCGGCAGGGATATTGGCGATGATGCGCTTGACTTGCATGGGGCGTCCTATGGGTGGTCAGGTGAGTGTCGCGCGATGCGTTCCCGCACCTCAGGCGATGCCAGGCACATCGCCACAGCCTCGTAGCCTGGCGCGCCGGGATAGGGCGCGACGCGACGTGGCGGACTGTGATTGGCCGGGCAAAGCAGAATCGCCTCGTCCGGGCCGACTGCAGCAAGATCAAGAATAGCCGTAGAGCGCGTCATCAAGAACAGCGGCGGGCCCGCATGCCTGGCGCGATGTCGCAGATGCGCCATCAGGGCTTGCTGCGTGGCGTGGTCCAGCCCTTGCTCGACCATATCCACCACCCACACGTCGGGCCCGTCGGCCAGCAGGCTGCCCAGCAATGCCACCAGGGCGTCGGATCGCGTCGCCCCCTCGCCGATCAGCCACGCCAGCGCCTCATTGACGCGTGCCTGCAGCGCTGCGTCGGCCGCCAGTTGCGCCTTGGCAGCAGCGCATCCGTCGTCCAGGCGATTCAAGCCCAGGAATGCGGCATTGGGCAAGGCCTGGGCCAGGCGCTGCGCCAATCGGGTCTTGCCGCTACCCAACGAGCCGATCAGGTAATTCAAGGGCCGGACGTCCCGCAGTTCGAACCATTCTCCGCCCCACGGCCAGGGCAGCGCAAACGCCGCACGGATGTCTGCCGTCGGACCCAGCAAGCCGGCCAGCGCCGCGCCCGACGGCATCTGGCCTTGCGCCAGATCCGCCTGAATGCTCCGCACTTTATCCAATTTGCCCGCCAGCGCCTGGATGTCACCGGCAAGCGCCGCATCGTGCGCCGCCAACGCCGCTTGCAGGCTAGCCGGATCGCCATCCAGCACCCTGGCCACCTGCGCCAGGCTAAGCCCCAACCCGCGCAACGCCGCCACCTTCGCCGCACGCGCCATGTCTGCGGCGGCATACATTCGGTACCCCGCCTCGCTGCGGCCCGGGTTGACCAAGCCCTGGCGCTCATAAAGCCGCAACGCCTTGACCGACACGCCAAGTTGCCTGGCGGCCTCGGAAGCACTCATGCACGATTGAGAAGCACGCATACATCACCCTTTATGTTGACCAAGAGCCGTCAGCGTGAGGGTGGCCCCAGGGGTCGGGTCAAGCATCCGTTGTCCGCTCGACCTCGGTCAAGCGACATTCGGCGGCCGTGCGCTACCCGGCCACGCGCCGAAATGACGCCCGATAATCAATCGGTTCCAGGTGAAGCTGATCGTGCAGCCGGCCCTTCAGTATGTAAAGCTTGGGCGCTTCGCTGAACTGGAATACACGGTAAAGGTGAAATGCATCTTCCGCTTCCTCGGAGAATTCCAGTTCGTTGCGGCTGATGATGAATGACGACGCATGGCCACCGTTCGTGGTTTTGACCTCGATAAAGCGGTGCTGGCTGGGTGTTTCGTGCGACAGGATGTCGTAACCGATGCCATCGCCCAGCCGATCCGACACCCAGTCCAGCTGTTCGAAGAGTTCCGGATACCCGGCTTCGACAAGGCGGCGTTGCTCGAACCCGATCACCCAGTGTTCGCCGGCACGCCCCAACTTTCGGTTCGCTTCGTCGCGCTGCGCCCAGTTGGTTTTACGCGGCAACCTGAGCTTGGACGCACCCTTTTCCAGCTGCGCCACCGTCTCAAGGGCCGGCGGCTCCACCAACGACGCATGAAACGTCCGTTCGCCCGGCGTCTTGACTTCCTCGAGCGCGTCAACGACCTGTGAAACCAGGGCCGGCTGCGCTTGAATGAACCGCTGCACCCCCTGGCGCAGCAGCAATTGCGCATTGCCTCGAGGCTTGTAGCCACGAATGAACGGCAATTCCAGACCGTTCAAGATCGCGCTGATGTTCTGGTACTTCAGTTCCACCGACGCTTTGCTGCGGTTGCGCAATTGCGGACGCAGCTGCGCATTGAATTCCGACTTCACATAGCCCTGTTGCGCGGCTTCCAGCCGAAGCATCTCGAAGTACGACGCCACGGTCGCCTGCACCTCGTCCGCGGTCCAATCCTCGCCAATGGTCACGACGTCAAAATGCAGCTGTTGCAGCCGGGACACGACGGTCGCCTCGCCACCCGAAAAGTCCGTGGGTTTCAGCGGCCCCTCGTCGGGAAACTGATAGCCAAACGCCACGCCGACGATGGCCTTGGAATCGCACAACTGCCCGGTCTTGGCGTCGCGCACCAGATAGCTGCGCGACTTCGCGTACCCGTAACGCGACAGAAAGGCCGTTCGGCCAAGTTGCGCAAACTCGTCCAGTGCGCGTTGAACGGCGGCCGGGCTCTGCAAGCGGGACAGTTCCACTGCCATCAGGCCCCCACCCTATTGCCTGCCCGGCAATGCCTGCCGCAGGCGATGCATTCACGTTGTGGCATCGAAAGTATGACGACTAAGAATTTAGAAGTAACACTCGATGCTACAGCATCCTACTTTGCCGTATTACTCACGGCCGTGACCTGACGCCGCCCGCGCAATCGCCGCATCCTGCTCCGGCGTACCGCCGGACACCCCCAGCGCCCCCAGCAACGCCCCTTGCTCGTCAAACAGCGGTATCCCGCCGCCCATCAGCAACAGCCCACCTGCGTGCACATGATCAAAATGCGGCGCCGGCACGCCCACCTGCAACGGCGCATTCAGCGCTTCGCTGGGCATCCGGAACATCACCGATGCCCGGGCCTTGGCCAGCGCCAGTTCGTTCGATGCCAGCCACGCATCGTCCATGCGCGTAAACGTGACCAGGTTCGCGCCGCGATCCAGCACCGCGAACACCGCCTTCACCCCGGCCTGCTCGGCGGCCTGGCGGCCACGGGCCACCAGGCGATGCGCCTCGTCAATCGCGATGTCAGGCATTCTGTGACCACTCCGTGGCCTGCCACTGTTTGGCCACATCGATCGTCGCAAGCGGCCGCATGGTGCGATACAGGTGTTTCTCGGCGGGAATGATCTCGACCATCGCGTCGATCATTTCCTGCGGATCGGCCTGGTTCAGCAGGCTTGCGCTGAAGTCCGGCATCGGCACCACCGCCTTGTCGGCGTCGTACCACTGCACGAAGCTCTCTGCGCCCGTGTCGTTGAAACCCGTGCCAAAGACGCCGGGGTTCACGGTGGCGACCTTCACGCCATGGGGTTCCAACTCGGCCTTCATCGATCCGGCAATCGCTTCGATGGCGTGCTTCGTCGCGCAGTAGATGCCCAGAAACGGCACCACCAGAATGCCGCCCATCGACGACGTCCACACCACCTTCCCCGACCGGCGCGCCACCATCTTGGGCACGATGGCCTGCACCAGCTGCAAATGTCCGAACACATTGATGTCGAACGACTCACGGACCCGCTGCATCGGGATATCCGCAATCGAGCCGCCTTCCATCACGCCCGCGTTCAGCACCAACACGTCGGGATCAAAACGGCCGGCGTGCGCGATGTCGATGCTGTCGAGCAGGTTGAGCTTGATGACCTCCATGGCCACGCCCGCCTACGCGGCATCTGCCCGCAGGCTGCGCACCTGCGGCCAGGTTTCGGCGGTGGCCACGACCTGGTGGCCCTGACGCGCCAATTCAATTGCGGCGCCCCGGCCAAAACCCGAGCTGGCACCTGTAATCAAGATCTTCTGAAACATGGTTTGCATTCCTTCCGTACTGAGATGTGCACTGCTGCCAGCCAGTGTAGGAACACGCTACTATCAAAACAATCACATCAATGCTTGGCGACTCGATGAATCTCATTCACCAATTCAAAGGCTGCGACCTGCTGGCCCTGAACGTCTTCCTGGCCGTCGCTGCGCACCGCAACTTTCGTGCGGCGGCCAAGGAAGTCGACATCACGGCATCGGCGGTCAGCCATTCCATCAAGACGCTGGAACAACGGCTGGGCGTACGGCTGCTCAACCGCACCACGCGCAGCATGTCGTTGACCGATGCCGGCGAGCGGCTGGCGGCGCGGCTGCGCCCGACCCTGTCATCGCTCAGCCAAGCCCTGCAGGAAATCGACGACCTGCGCGAGACGCCCCGCGGCACGGTGCGCATCAACGCCAGCGAAGGCGCGGTGCGGCTGGTCCTGCGCCCGCTGCTGGCGCGTTTCCTGCGCACGTATCCGCAGGTGCATCTGGATATCGTGTGCGACGGCAGGCTGAGCGACGTGGTGGGCGAAGGCTTCGACGCCGGTATCCGGCTGGCCGAGGCCGTGCCGCAGGACATGATCTCGGTGCGAGTCGGCGGCCCGGTGCGCTTCGCGGCCGTCGCATCCCCGGCCTACTTCGCGGCGCGAGGCCGGCCCACGGTGCCGCAGGATCTGCATCAGCACGACTGCATCCGGTTTCGCTTTGACAGCGGGGGCCTGTACCGCTGGGAGTTCGTGCGGCATGGGGTGCAAGAAAGCATCAACGTGAACGGGCCGCTGACGCTGACGGACCAGCCGCTGATGGTGGACGCGGCGGTGGATGGCATCGGCATTGCCTTCGTGCCGGACCATCTTGCGGTGCAGGCGCTGGAGGACGGCAGGCTGGAACGGGTGCTGGACGATTGGTGCCCGGCGTATCCGGGGCTGTGTCTGTATTACTCGGGGCACCGGCATGTGTCGGGTGCGTTGCGGGCGTTGATTGAGATGTTGCGGGAGGCTGTGTGAAGGTTGAGTTGCCAACGTCGACTTCCTGTATCATGTACGTTATTTTGTACAAAACCTAGTCCAGGAAAAAAGCCATGGCCATCTCTTCCAGTGACGTCATCCCGCTGTCCCAAGCCCGGGCGAACCTGTCCGAGTTGGCCGATCAGGTAAAGGCTGGCGCAGAAAAAATCGTGACCAAAAACGGGGAAAGCTACGTCGCCATCATTGACGCCCAACGGTTGGATTACTACCACCAGCTAGAGCGTGAACGCATCCATCTTCTGGTCATGGAAGACGCGGGCAAGGGCTTGGCTGATGTGTATGCCGGAAAGGTGAAAGACGCCCGTGACACGCTCACAGCGCTCAAACGCCGCGGCACGACCAAAGCTACTCGCTAACGGACGGAGTTCACCGAGTGCCCGTTCTCTATACCGTCAAACTCACTGCGCACTTCGAGACCAACCTTGAAGAGATCGATGCGTTTCTTCAAAAAGCCGACATTCCCCACGCATTCGATATGTTGCTGGATGAATTGACGGACACTGTCGTCCCAAACCTGGAGCGCTATCCGAGCTTAGGGCGACTGTTTCTGGAACGCCCGGCCCGATCGGTCGAAGCGCTCAACGGCATCGAACGCCTGACCAAGCAACTCGACGCTATCGACGACAACGGCGAATTGCGCGAATACGTGATGACGCATTACCTGCTGCTATATGCACGCATCGGCAGCACGGTATATTTGCTTTCGATCCGGCACCACCGGCAACTGTCGTTTGATTTGGAAGGCCATTGGTTGGAGTGAGTAGACACGCTTCTTTCACAGAGAGCGGTCCACAGCTCATCCACTTACGAGCCTGCACCGTCGCTGATAAGCGATCCCAATGGATCCACCGACTCACCAGCAGCATCACGCTGAGAATTCATTCATGACCGATACGCTCAAAAATCTTAGCCAGCAACAAAGCGAGTTCGCAAAGGAACGCGATTGGGAGCAGTTCCATTCGCCCAAGAACTTGGCGTCCGCGCTGATCGTGGAAGCAGGGGAATTACTCGAGCATTTTCAGTGGCTGACAGAAGAGCAAAGCCGGGCACTTTCTGCTGAAAAGCTCGAAGCTGTTGGTAGCGAGATAGCGGATGTGCTCCTTTATCTCGTTCAACTGAGCAACGTGCTTGGGATTGATCCTGTGCGAGCTGCGCAGGCAAAAATTCTGATCAACTCGCAGAAGTACCCAGTCAACCGCGCCAAGGGTCGCAGCACGAAATACGATCAACTTTGACGTGCTGGAACAGGTGCAATCTTGATCATTTATCAGGCCAGCAAGACAGAATTTCTCCAACATGCGCTTCGTGATGACATCGAGGACATCATGCTGCGCCATGTCCGCCATGCCGGTGTCGCCGGTGGCGGAGAAAGCGAAGTGCGTTCGTGGCGAAGCTCGTTGTTCGAAATGGCCAAAGTGCTTCAGGATGCTGAAATTCCAGACGACGCCGGTATCGCCATCGAGTACCAGCTCCCCCGCAGTTCACAGCGTATCGACTTCATGGTCACGGGAGAAGACGACACAGGGTGCCCGAAGGTCGTTATCGTCGAATTGAAGCAGTGGTCGACTTCCAGATACAGCAGCAAGGATGGGGTTGTCTGGGCACGACGGGGTGGGCGTAACGCCGAGGTAGAAGGCCCTCACCCCTCGTATCAAGCCTGGTCGTACGCAGCGCGGCTTGAAGATCTCAACGCGGCCGTTCATGAACAAGGCATTCGCCTGCACCCCTGCGCTTATTTGCACAATCATCCTCGCGATGGTCAGATCGACCATCCGCACTACGAGCCGCACATGGAGCGGGCTCCCCTCTTTCTCAAAAGCGACAAGGATAAGCTCAGCCGATTCATCAGCAAGCATGTACGACGCGGCGATCGCTTGAAGTCGCTTTATGCCATCGAACGTGGTCGCATCCAGCCATCGAAGAGCCTGATGGACTATGTGACGGGCCTGATGCAGGGCAAGAGCGAGTTCGTGCTTATTGATCAGCAAAAGGTTGTTTACGAGTCCATTCTGCAGATAGAAGCCCGCTCGCGCGCGCAGAAGCAGGTCATCATCGTCCGAGGAGGCCCTGGCACCGGCAAGTCGGTTCTTGCCATAAATCTTTTAGCCGCACTTATAGGCCAGCAGCGCAACGCACGATATGTGACGAAGAATCGCGCCCCCCGAGAGGTGTTTCAAGCCAAGTTGACGGGTACATTTACCAAGACTCGACTTGGCAACCTGTTCAGCGGCTCAGGATCTTTCACTGACGACACGCCCGATAGCCATGACGTTCTGTTGGTGGATGAAGCGCACCGACTTAACGAGAAGAGTGGCCTCTATCGCAACATGGGCGAGAATCAGGTTTTGGAGATCATCCGATCAGCGCGCTGCACTGTCTTCTTTACGGACGACGATCAACGGGTCACGATCTTTGATATTGGTCACACCGAAGAACTGAAAAATCAGGCCAAAGCGCAGGGGGCCGAAATTACGGAACTGGAGTTGACGTCGCAATTTCGATGCAATGGTTCGGAAGGCTATCTCGCCTGGCTGGACAACACGCTGGAAATTCGACCCACGGCCAATCCAGTGCTAGACCCAACTGACTACGATTTCCGGGTATTTGATAGCCCGACCGAAATGCATGACCTCATTGCTGCGAAAAACCGGCTGAATAACCGATCTCGCGTTGTTGCCGGCTATTGCTGGCCTTGGCCAAGCAAGAAGAACCCCGCAGCGTGGGACATCGAACTATCCCAATTCGGCTATCAAAAGCGGTGGAACCTCAGCACAGACGGGAGCCTATGGATCGTCAAGCCCGGCTCCGTCCAGGAAGTGGGCTGCATCCACACCTGTCAAGGCCTGGAATTGGACTACGTCGGCGTCATCATTGGCGACGACTTGGTCTACCGTGATGGTCAGATCAAGACGGATGCTACGCAGCGTGCGTCTTCCGACCAATCTGTACGTGGGCTCAAGAAGATGATGCGAGAGAACCCGGATAATGCAAGGGGACTGGCGGATCTCATCATCAAGAACACCTACCGCACGCTGATGACCCGAGGCATGAAAGGTTGCTATGTCTATTGCACCGACAAAGCGCTCGGTGAATATCTGCGCAACAGGCTGGGTTCTACTACGGAACCGCTATCTGAACCGATCTTGCAAACCGACGACACCAACGTCGTGCCATTGAAACAAGTCATAGAACCCAAGCGTCAAAACAGCTTTACTGCGCTGCCACTCATCGACATCAAGATGGCAGCAGGGGCTTTCTCAGACGCCCAGATGCTAGACGAGGCCGCCACCCAGTGGCTAGAACCGCCAGATTGGATTACCCCGCAGCCCGGCCTCTTCGTGGCTCAAGTTGTGGGCGAGTCGATGAGCCGAAGAATCCCCAACGGGTCATGGTGCCTGTTCCGAGCGAAACCGAGCGGTACCCGTCAAGGCAAGGTTGTAATTGCGCAGCATCGCAGCATTGATGATCCAGAGACGGGTGGCAAATACACAGTCAAAGTCTACTCAAGCAAGAAAACGATCAACGCTGACGGCAGTTGGCATCACGAGCAAATTATTCTGCATCCGGATTCACTGCAGCCCGGCTATGAACCGATCGTTATCAGCCGAGATGTAGATGACGATGAGTTCACAATCGCCGCGGAACTGCTGACCGTCCTTGAGAACGAACCCTGAGTGTCCATTGCCGCCGGACTGAGCTTCACGATACCGCCGGACCGGCGCGATCCAGCGCCGGAGTCCGCGCCCGATACTGCTCGATCCATTTCACCGACTGCGCAATCCCTCCGAACGGAAAGAAATGCAGGCTCACCGATCCATGGGCGTCCGTCAGCCCAGCGGTCAGGCGATCCACGAACACATCCGGCCCCGCCGTGCCGAGCAGCTTGCCCAGCGAGATACCGTACTTGGACCACATTGACGCGCAGGCGCTGACGCCGCACAGCGCGGCATAGCGCGCCAGCACCGCAATACCCGCGGGCCCCGGCACGCCCACTCGCACGGGATGGTCAATGCCCCGCTCGCGCAGCGTTTGCAGCCACGCCAGCGCCACGTCGGCATCAAATCCGAACTGCGTGATGATCAAGGGCGCCATGCCGCGGCGGGTAATCATCTGGCACTTGCGTTCCAGCACCTCCCACCGATCGGACGCGCTCATGACCGGATGCCCTTCCGGATGCCCGCCCACGCCAACGACCCGGATGCCCGCGCGTTCGAAAACGCCGGTTTCGATCAATGACGCACTGTCGGCAAACGGCCCGACCGGGGTCGATGGGTCGCCTGCGATCACGAAGCAGCGCTCGACCCCGGCTTCAGCGACCGCCCGCGTGACGAACGTTTCCAACTCGGCAAGCGAGGCGATACGGCGTGCAGACAGGTGCGGCATGGGCTCAAAGCCCAGCCCGCGCACCACCCGCGCCGCGGCCAGTCGCGCCTGGTCGTCCTGCCCGGGCAGGTAGGGAATGGAAATGGTCGACCCGGGCAATATCCGGGGCGCCGCGGCGGTCAGCGCGGCAATGTCCTTCGTGCTGACTTCCAGCGAATA
Source organism: Achromobacter sp. NCFB-sbj8-Ac1-l (assembly GCF_052695805.1). Taxonomy (NCBI): domain Bacteria; kingdom Pseudomonadati; phylum Pseudomonadota; class Betaproteobacteria; order Burkholderiales; family Alcaligenaceae; genus Achromobacter; species Achromobacter sp. NCFB-sbj8-Ac1-l. Next base: position 3,799,747 of record NZ_CP199812.1, read on the forward strand.
GCCGTCGGTGATGTGGCGAAAGGACTTGAGCGTACTGGGATGCATCAGGGAATCAGTGAAAGGCCCGCAGAACGGCTCGAAAGATGGTTCGACGAATGTGCTCGACGAATGTGCTCGACGAATGTGCTCGACGAACGGGTTCGACGAACGGGCTCGACAAATGGATTTGCCAGTCGGCTCGGCGGACGGTCTGCGTTCAGCGGTAGGGTTCAGGCAATGGCTTCCGGCGCAATGGCGGCGACGGGCACGGCGGCGGGATGGCGTGCCAGTTCGATGAAGGCCCGCACATAGTCGATGGCCGTATCGGCCTCGCGCGCGCCCAGGAATATCTGCTTGGCGATGCCGCGCGCACCCAGCCGCACGGGCACCACGTCCATCCTGGCCGCGTATTCCTCGACCAACCAACGGGGCAACGCGGCCACGCCGCGGCCGCTCGCCACCATCTGCACCATGATGTCGGTGGTCTCGATGGCCTTGTGGCGCCTGGGCGTAACCCCCGCCGGCAACAGAAACTGGTTGTAGATGTCCAGGCGCTCGATGTCCACGGGGTAGCTGATCAGCACTTCCTGGGTCAGCTGCTGGGGCTTCACATAGGCCGCGCCCGCCAGGGGGTGGCCCTTGGCCACCACCAGCACCTGCTCGTAGTCGAACACCGGCTCGAACTTCAGGCCGGGCTTGAAGAGCGGGTCGGGCGTGACCAGCAGGTCAATCTCGTAGCCGAACAGCGCCCCGATCCCGCCAAACTGGAACTTCTGCTTGACGTCCACATCCACGTCCGGCCAGGCCGCCAGGTAGGGGGACACCACCTTGAGCAGCCACTGGTAGCACGGGTGGCATTCCATGCCGATGCGCAGCGCGCCGCGCTCGCCCTGCGCGAATTGGCCCAGGCGCTCTTCGGCCAGGTCCAGCTGCGGCAGCACCCGGTTGGCCACCGCCAGCAGGTATTGGCCGGCCTGCGTCAGGCGCAGGCTGCGACCTTCGCGCAGCCAGACGTCGGTGCCCAGCTGCTGTTCCAGCTTCTTCATGCTGTGGCTCAGGGCCGACTGGGTCAGGTTCAGCACGCCGGCCGCGGCCGTCAACGACCCCTGCTTTTCGACCTGCTGGACGATGCTGAGGTGGATGCGCTCAAGCATTCAGATGATTCCTGCTCATGGATTCGTGAAATAAAACCATTTTACTTCATCACCCCCCTCCTCTAGCATGCGCTTCCGGCTTGTTGCTGCACCTGCACAAAGCAGATGCGGCGCCGCGTAGATCCCTTCAAGTGAAGCAAAAATGACACGCCCCCTCCGTCTCGTCGCAGTTTCCGGCGGACTGCAACGCCCCTCCAAGTCCGCGGCCCTGGCCGAGCACCTGCTGGACCTGATCGCTGACGAATTCCCCTGCGAACAGCACCTGGTCGAACTGGGTCAGCTTGCCCCCCAACTGGCGGGCGCGGTCTGGCGTTCGCAATTGCCCGACACGGTAGAGCGGGAACTGAGCATCGTCGAGCAAGCGGACATTCTGGTGGTGACCACCCCCGTCTACCGCGGCTCTTACACGGGCCTGTTCAAGCATTTCTTCGACTTCATCGACCAGGACGCCCTGGTCGACACGCCCGTCTTGCTGGCGGCCACCGGCGGCAGCGAACGCCACGCCCTGATGATCGACCATCAACTGCGGCCGCTGTTCAGCTTCTTCCAGGCACGCACCCTGCCCCTGGGCGTCTACGCCACCGACAAGGATTTCGTCGACTACCGCCTGCAGGACCCGGCCCTGATCGAGCGGACCCGACTGGCCGTCGAGCGGGCACTGCCCTTCATTGAACTGACGCGCGATCCCCGCGCGGTCACCGCCCCAGAAGCGGTCGCGGCCTGAAACACGGTCCATCAAACCACCGACACCGGCGTTATCGCCCCGCAGACTTTTTTAGAAAAACTGGCACACCCAATCAAAATGAGCAACGCGTTCACCTTCAGCATCAAAAGCATCAATTTTGATGAAAATTATCAGCCGTCTGACAGTACGCGCATCACGACCAACTTCGCCAATCTGGCCCGGGGAGCAAGTCGCCAGGAGAATCTGCGCAACACCCTGAAGATGATCGACAAGCGCTTCAATAACCTGGCGCATTGGGACAACCCCAAGGGCGACCGCTACTCGGTCGAACTCGAGATCATCTCGGTTGAAATGAACATCGGCGCCGAAGGCGGCAATGCGGCCTTTCCGCTGATCGAGATCCTGAAGACCAACATCGTCGACAAGAAGAACAACGAGCGCATCGAAGGCATCGTCGGCAACAACTTCTCGTCGTACGTGCGCGACTACGACTTCAGCGTGCTGCTGCCCGAGCACAACAACAACAAAGCCACCTTCAGCACGCCCGACAATTTCGGCGAACTGCACGGCAAACTGTTCAAGCACTTCGTCAATTCCAGCGCCTACAAGGCCAATTTCAGCAAGCCGCCCGTCATCTGTATCAGCGCCTCGAGCAGCAAGACCTACCAGCGCACGGAAAACCAGCACCCCATCCTGGGCGTTGAATACCAACAGAACGAATTCTCGTCGACCGACCAGTACTTCGAAAAAATGGGCTTGCAGGTCCGCTACTTCATGCCCCCGGGCAGCGCCGCGCCGCTGGCCTTCTACTTCCAGGGCGATCTGCTGGGCCACTACACAACGCTTGAGCTGATCAGCATCATCAGCACGATGGAAACGTTCCAGAAGATCTATCGCCCCGAGATCTACAACGCCAATTCCGCGGCCGGCAAGTTCTATCAGCCGAGCCTGAAGAACCAGGACTACTCGTTGACGCAGATCGTCTACGACCGCGAAGAACGCAGCCAGCTGGCCGTCAAGCAGGGCAAATTCACGGAAGAGCACTTCATCAAGCCGTACGCCAAGACGCTCGAAAGCTGGGCCGCCAACACCGCCCTCTAATCACTCGAAACACACAAGAAACTCAGACCATGAAAAAACTCCTGCCCACTTCCACCGCCGGCAGCCTGCCCAAGCCCTCCTGGCTGGCCCAGCCTGAAAAGCTCTGGTCGCCCTGGAAGCTGCAAGACGAAGAACTGGTCGAGGGCAAGCAAGACGCCCTGCGCCTGGCCCTGCAAGAACAGCAACACGCCGGCATCGACATCGTCAGCGACGGCGAGCAAACCCGTCAGCACTTCGTCACCACGTTCATCGAACACCTCAGCGGCGTCGATTTCGAAAAGCGCGAAACCGTCCGCATTCGTGACCGCTACGACGCCAGCGTACCCACCGTCGTGGGCGACGTCAGCCGCCAGAAGCCGGTGTTCGTCGAAGACGCCAAGTTCCTGCGCCAGCAGACCAAGCAGCCCATCAAGTGGGCCCTGCCTGGCCCCATGACGATGATCGACACGCTGTACGACGGCCACTACAAGAGCCGCGAAAAGCTGGCCTGGGAATTCGCCAAGATCCTGAACCAGGAAGCCCGCGAACTCGAAGCCGCAGGCGTCGACATCATTCAATTCGACGAACCGGCCTTCAACGTCTTCTTCGACGAAGTGAATGACTGGGGCATCGCCACCCTGGAACGCGCCATCGAAGGCCTGAAATGCGAAACCGCCGTGCACATCTGCTACGGCTACGGCATCAAGGCCAACACCGACTGGAAGAAGACCCTGGGTTCGGAATGGCGCCAGTACGAAGAATCGTTCCCCAAGCTGCAGCAATCCAACATCGACATCATCTCGCTGGAATGCCACAACTCGCACGTGCCGATCGATCTGCTCGAACTGATCCGCGGCAAGAAGGTCATGGTCGGCGCCATCGACGTGGCCAGCGACAAGGTGGAAACGCCGGAAGAAGTGGCCAATACGCTGCGCAAGGCGCTGAAGTTCGTGGATGCAGACAAGCTGTATCCGTGCACGAACTGCGGCATGGCGCCGCTGTCGCGGGCGATTGCGAAGGGCAAGCTGCTGGCGCTGAGCGAAGGCGCGGAGATTGTGAGGAAGGAACTGCAGGGCTGATAGCCCACTGAAGCGGGATGGGGGTGGAGGGATTGAAGCGGTAGGTTGTTCTCCAAACCCATTCCCAATGAAAAAAGGCGCCGAGGCGCCTTTTTTCATTTACCGCGAAACTACTGCGGTTTTATTCCCACTCGATCATCAATAGGTCTCGCAAGCCCGCGTGGACAAAGGGATTTGCGATGAGCGACATGGGCCGCTACCGTCGTATTTACCGTCACCCGAAAAGCGCTTTGTCTGGTGCGGAAGATGGAAGAACTTGGGGGGCGACGACTCCGGCAACTCCACCTGGAGCAGCGCGATCCGCGAAGCGGAGACGTAACGACGTGTTTCGTTTACCATTTATTTACGTACCGCTGTTTTCGGCTACCGCGAGATGATGCATCCGGTAAGGCAAAAATGCTTCCTCACAAATTAGCGAATACAGCCTCCTAGAGATCGTTAAAGCATCGGAGGGATTCGTGCATCTTCACTCATATCGCCTCAAGAATTTTCGACGTTTGAAGGACGCTCATATAGAGCTAGCTGATGACATCTCGATATTTGTAGGATCGAACAACAGCGGAAAGACGTCGGCAACTCAGGCTATCCAAGCGTTTGTCACGGGTGGAAGGGACCGCTTCAGTCTTTATGATTTCAGCTCTTCATGCTGGAGAGTTTTCGATCAGGCTGGAGAGATCAACTTAGCTGAGCCAGTTGCCGATGGTTTTTCACTGCCAAGCATAGAACTGGATCTCTGGTTCGAAGTAGCCGCACCAGACCTATACCTAGTGATTCCCTTGCTTCCCAGCACAGCGTGGGCAGGAACGAAGGTTGGAATTCGGGTTTCGCTTAGTGCAAAAAACCCCACGACTCTGATCCAAAACTACCAAGAAGCCAAAGCTAAAGCCGCTGAGCAAGTCGCAGAACTGCTGCCGGGGTCACAGTACACACCTTGGCCTCGCTCCATGACTGACTATCTTCAGCGTGAACTTAAAAGCGAATATGAGCTGCGTTATTTCATTTTAGATCGAACGCATTTCGATGAGAATTTTCACGAAATTGAGGACTATCGTCCCGAAGAAATAGGTGGCGAACCAGGCGGGGGCACAATCCTAAAAGCGCTCATCCATATTGATAGCCTGGGAGCTCAACGGCATTTGGCCGACCCAAATCCAGAAGCAGGCGGAAGATCAGAAGACCTATCGAAGCGTCTGAGCCGCTTCTACAAGCGCAATCTTAATCAAAGGCAGGACGATCACACAGCGCTCAAGGCTTTGTTCGACTCTGAGCAGGCACTTAACATTCACTTGGATGGGGTATTCAAGCCGATGCTCGATCGGCTAGCAAAGCTGGGGTATCCGGGCATCAATAACCCGCGATTGAAAATTATGTCAGCGCTAGACCCTGCCCACGTGATGAGTCAAGACGCGCGCGTCCACTATCAGATTGGAGATGGCGAAGATGTTGCCACACTCCCTGATAGTTACAACGGGCTCGGCTTCAAGAATCTGATCTACATGGTAGTAGAGATTCTGGACGCCCAAGCAAGATGGATGGCTATGGACAGTCGCCCTCCATTGCACCTGATTTTCGTCGAGGAACCAGAGGCTCACTTGCACGCCCAGCTTCAGCAAGTCTTTATCCGAAATGTGCTTGAACTTCTGAACATAGAAGGCGACGATGAAAGCATATTCGGAAGTCAAATGGTTATAACCACCCACTCGCCACACATTCTTTATGAGCGAGGGTTCAAGCCAATCCGCTATTTCCGTAGAAAGAAGGTTGGCGGCGAACAGATGACTGAGGTCATAAATCTATCTGCCTTCTACCAAGCTCAGCCAGATGACCGAGACTTTCTCGAACGATATTTGAAGCTGACTCACTGTGACCTTTTCTTCTCAGATGCCGCAATTCTTGTTGAAGGCAATGTTGAAAGGTTGCTATTGCCCATAATGATTCAGAAAACGGCGAAAACTCTTCGCTCAGCTTGCCTATGTATTTTGGAGGTCGGCGGAGCCTTTGGTCATCGCTTCCAGTCGCTCATAGAGTTTCTTGGTTTAACTACGCTAATCGTCACTGATATTGACAGCGTAGCGCTCGTGATACCCGGGGCCGAGGCGGACGAAGACGACGAGGAAGCCGAGGAATTCGAGGTTCCTGCTGATGCAGAGGCAGACATCGCTGCGCAGGCTGTGGTCGATGGGCAAAATTCTATCGGCGCGCAAGAGGCAGCCCTGCCCAAGAAGAAGTACGGCAAGGCTTGCTTGCCAAGTGAAGCTGGGGCCGCTACCTCGAACCAGACCCTCATAAAATGGCTTCCTGGCAAGCTAACAATCGAAGAATTGCGCAACTCTTCCGATGCCGACAAAACTCATGAGCTTGAAGATGGTGCAAAGGTTCGCGTTGCCTATCAAACCGAACGTGCTATCACTTGGAACGGCTCCACCGAAAGTCTTTGCGGGCGCACGCTCGAAGAGGACTTCGGCCTCGAAAATGCTGAGTGGTCACAAGCAGCAGCGAGGAAGTCTCTTGGCCTGATTGTGAAAGGGGGGGCCGCCAATCCTTATGAGCTTGCCAGAGGCCTTAATAAGAAGGTTTCAGGCAAGAGCTTCGACAAGACTAAGTTCGCACTGGCTCTATTAACCGAGAACGAAGATACGTGGCACGTCCCTGCATACATTCGTGATGGACTCGTTTGGTTAAGGGACGAGGTTCGCATCGAAGTGGAGAATGTATTGCCCGATATTGTTCTGAATGCCGAAGCCGCCGCCCTAGGAGAAGAGCATGAGTAGCCGGGCGAATAAGCCAGATACCCAAGCGGACCTAGATCTTCGCAACTGTCTTAGAGAGGCTCCACCGCGCAGCTTCATAATGAAGGCTGGTGCCGGCTCTGGAAAAACCACCTCTCTCATTAAGGGGCTGTCGTCGGCCATTCGCATACACGGCGAAAGACTGAAGAAGTCCCGTCAGCGCATTGCTTGCATTACTTACACGGAGATCGCGGCCGGAGAAATATGGAGGGACGTCGGCAGTGATCCGATGGTTCATGTTTCGACTATCCACAGTTTCATGTGGCTGCTAGCCAAACCGTTTCAAAAGGACATTCGCGCTTGGGTGTCCACGCGCATCACGGAGAAAATCGAGGCGCTTGAACAGAAGCAGGCCACTTACGGCCCCAGAGTTCAACAGCGTACGAAAGATAAAGACGCCCGCGACATGGAACGTCTCCGCAGACAGTCTGGTCGCATCGCAGCGGTCAAAGGTTTTCGGTATGGAACAGGTAGCGACTACGTCAAGGGAATCTTGGGACACGACGATATTTTGAAGCTTGTACCCTACCTCATCGCTGAGCGCCCTCTGTTTCGAACCCTTCTCGCGCGCCAGTTTCCCTTCGTATTTGTAGACGAGAGTCAGGACACGACTGCAGAAGTCATCGACGCATTGAAGATTGTCGAACGCGAACCAGGCGTGTCACTTTGCCTCGGCTTCTTCGGCGACCCGATGCAACGAATTTATGCCACGGGAAGTGGCCTGGTCGAAGCATCGCCGAATTGGGCTGACATTCCCAAGCCAGAGAACTTTCGGTGTTCCACCAAAGTGTTGAATCTCGCCAACGCCATACGGCGCGGTGGTGATGACCTCATTCAGGTTCCCGGCGAACGCCTTGGATCCGAAGGCATCGTGCCAACCCCTGAAGGTTCAGCCCATCTTTTCATCTTGCCGGCGGACGATACGCGGGACGCGAACTTGGTACGCGTCCGAGACTGGATGGCGGCGCGAACCGATGACAACGAATGGCGAAATGAGCATGATCAGGTCAAACTTCTCGTCATTGTTCACCAGATGGCCGCGAGGCGTTTAGGGTTCGGAGAGCTTTATACGGCACTAAACTCCAAGGCGCCGACAGCATTCAAGGATGGTTTTCTGGATGGATCTGCGTGGCCTCTTTCGCCGTTCGTTAAATTTTTGATTCCAGTGGCCGTAGCCCACAATCAAAGCCGGCAACTTGAAGTGATGCGGCTAATCCGGGAGTACTCACCGCTTCTCGAAAAGGACAATTTACTTGGAGCGAACGTCGCAGAGCGACTCAAGGTGCTCAGTGAGCTTATAGCCTCAATCGCAGATGCCATAGCGGGAAACTCCAATGCCACGATCGGCGAAGTATTGAAGAAGGTGTATGCCGCAGGACTACTAATCCTAGACCACCGACTGGCATCGTACTTGGACCCTAATGCGCCCCCACCTGTCCCGCCAGTCGAGGAGGCGGGCGATGACGACGACCAAGAAGAAGATGACTCCGACAAGGAAATCGCTTCTATGGATGCTTTTTTGGCATGTCCTGCCACACAGCTTCTGCCGTATCAGACCTACATCTCGGAGCGCTCCCCTTTTTGGACTCAGCAAGGCATCAAAGGAGCAGAATTCGACAGAGTGCTAGTCGTGCTGGACGATGCAGAAAGCACCCATTTCCAGTTTTCCTACGAGAAGTACCTGGGTCTCAAAGCGCCTTCGGATACAGACCGAAAACACATCGAGGCGGGCGAAGAAACGACCATGGATCGAACACGCCGCCTTTTCTATGTGAGTTGCACCAGAGCTCTAAAAGATTTGGCAGTAGTGCTTTTCACAACCGATCCCGATCACGCTGAGGGACATGTTCGCCAACTCGGTCTTTTTGAACCCGATTCCATTCATACTCAAGCCGTCTTTGATGCAGGATGATTCGTTCACGCAGGATCTCCGCCGCTAGTAGGTTGGTGGCCAACTGCACCATGCGGCGCGGGCAGGTTCTTTGTGCGGAAGCGCAGACCAAACTCGACCAGCAGTCTGCTGGCTTAGGTCATGCCCACCTAAGGCCTTGGCGTGGTTCGGCCAAGTGCGCTGCTGGAGTCCTCTTGAAATAGAGAATCGCCGGGACGCTCGCCAGCCTCTGAGGTAAAAAGATGAATTCGAATGATTCAAAAGAGTTTGAGCTTGATGAACTTGCTGCAAAAAGTCATACCCCTCCAGGTTGGCCAATCCAGACTATTGAACTAGTGCCGAGTGGCAGGGCGCCAAAGAAGTATGGCCCAACTACGTATCGGTTTGGTGCGGTGTTGACGCTCAGCGTTATTCTCCCTAGAAGAGGCTGGACGCTCGTAAAGAAAACAAAAAACTACGCTTACTTCATCCCTCCCTCCGACCAATCATCGCCGCCGTTCAATATTTCTATTGCTGTTCCTCCGGCGGAAGAGGTTCTTGCGCTTGTACACAGAAGCTATGCCAGGGGTCAATCATGGAGGGGGCAATTAGGCGAGTGGCCCGCTTGGTACCTTCACGAGCGAAACACAGATCTGCAAGAAATGTGGCGCGATCCCGGAACCGGCCTAATGGCTTCGCGCCTTCACAAGAACCCGCCAAAGTCGAGCTTGACCATCGGCGAATGGGGCGTTTGGGAAGCCAATGCCACGGGCGTAGGCGGCGAGTTTGTCCTAGGAGTCTTGCCTCCCTCTCTCGTGTCTGCACCAGCAATCAGCGGCGCTGCATCAGAATCAACGCTCTCCGAAGGAGCCTCGACGACGGTCGAATTGACGCTCTACGAGCGCAACGCTACGGCACGGAAGCTCTGCATCGCGTACTACGGACCGACCTGCCTAGCATGCGGCCTGAACTATGAAGACAAGTATGGGACAATTGGCGCCGATCTTATCCATGTCCATCACGTCACTCCATTGTCGGCCATTGGCGAGGCTTATCAGGTGGACCCCATACGAGACTTGATCCCCCTCTGCGCCACGTGTCATCACGTCGTACATAGAAGAGATCCTCCATATTCAGTTGCCGAAATGAGAGCCGCGATCACCGCTCAAGCGGCCCGTAAATCTGGTAGTGGTCGAGGAGGCCAAACTTGAGCCATAGCACCTGCCAGTTCTAGATCATCGTGACAACACGCAAGACCTTATCTGCGGGCATGAACTCAAGCGTAACTGTTACACGTTCAGGACCTCCGTCTTCGCGTGGAAACTCCAGCATGATTTGAAGTAGCTACCCCTGTAACCAGCGGACTCAGTAGTCTCAGGAACATCCCATGAAAAAAGGCGCCGAGGCGCCTTTTTTTATTCACCGCGAAACCACCGCAGCTTTATTCCCACTCAATCGTCGCCGGCGGCTTGCTCGACACGTCGTAAACAACCCGATTGATCCCACGCACTTCATTAATGATCCGCGAAGACACGCGAGCCAGCAACGGATGCGGCAGCGGCGCCCAATCTGCCGTCATGAAGTCAAACGTCTGCACGGCACGCAGGGCTACGACGTATTCATACGTACGGCCATCGCCCATCACGCCCACCGACTTCACCGGCAGGAACACGGCAAAGGCTTGCGAGGTCAGTTCGTACCAGGTCAGGCCGCTGGCTTCGTCCTTGGTGTTGCGCAGTTCTTCGATGAAGATGGCATCGGCACGGCGCAGCAGTTCGGCGTATTCGTGCTTCACTTCGCCCAGGATGCGCACGCCCAGGCCGGGGCCGGGGAACGGGTGGCGGTAGACCATCTGCGGCGGCAGGCCCAGAGCCACGCCCAGTTCGCGGACTTCGTCCTTGAACAGTTCGCGCAGGGGTTCGAGCAGCTGCAGGTTCAGGGTGTCGGGCAGGCCGCCCACGTTGTGGTGCGACTTGATCGAGGTGGCCTTGCCGGTCTTGGCGCCGGCCGATTCGATGACGTCGGGATAGATGGTGCCCTGGGCCAGCCATTTGGCGCTTTTCTGCTTGCCGGCTTGTTCCTGGAACACTTCGACGAATTCGCGGCCGATGATCTTGCGCTTGGCTTCGGGGTCGGCCACGCCGGACAGCTTGCCCATGAATTGGGCGGTGGCGTCGACGTGGATGATCTTGACGCCCATGTTCTCGGCGAAGGTCTGCATGACCTGCTTGCCTTCGTCCAGGCGCAAGAGGCCGTGGTCGACGAAGACGCAGGTGAGCTGGTCGCCGATGGCCTTGTGGATCAGCGCGGCAGCCACCGACGAATCGACGCCGCCGGACAGGCCCAGGATGACTTCGTCGGTGCCGACCTGCTCGCGGATGCGGGCGACGGCTTCGGCGACGTAGTCGGGCATGTTCCAGTCGCCCTGGCATTCGCAGATCTCGTTGACGAAGCGGGCCAGCATGGCCTTGCCTTGAACGGTGTGCGTGACTTCGGGGTGGAACTGGACGGCGTAGAAGCGGCGGTCTTCGTCGGCCATGCCGGCGATGGGACACGACGGCGTGGACGCCATGATCTTGAAGCCCGGGGGCAGCTCGGTGACCTTGTCGCCGTGGCTCATCCAGACCTTGAGCATGCCGTGGCCGTCGGCGGTGGTGAAGTCTTCCAGGCCTTCCAGCAGCTTGGTGTGGCCGTGGGCGCGGACTTCGGCGTAGCCGAATTCGCGGTGGTCGGAGAAGCTGACCACGCCGCCCAGTTGCTGCGCCATGGACTGCATGCCGTAGCAGATGCCCAGCACGGGCACGCCCAGCTCGAACACGGCGTGGGGCACGCGCATGGAGCCTTCTTCGTAGGCCGAAGCGTGGCTGCCCGACAGGATGATGCCCTTGAGGCCTTGCGCCATTTGTTCGCGCACGAAGGCGTCGTCGACGTCGCCCGGATGCACTTCGGAATAGACGCCGGCTTCGCGAACGCGACGGGCGATCAGTTGGGTGACTTGCGAACCGTAGTCGAGAATGAGGATGCGCTGGTGCATGGAGACTCTACCGGTAATGAATGAAACCGCAGTAAATAAAACCGCACCGGCAGACCCGCTGACTGATTTTGCGGTTCTGCCGGTGCGTGATGCATGACATTGTAGTTGACTGTACGGGAATCAGTCGGCGCGGTAGTTGGGCGCTTCCTTGGTGATCTGTACGTCGTGCACGTGGGATTCGCGGACACCGGCGGAGGTGATTTCCACGAATTCGGCCTTGGTGCGCATGTCGTCGATGGTGGCGGCGCCGCAATAGCCCATCGAGGCGCGGATGCCGCCGACCAGTTGGTAGATGATGGCCAGCACGCTGCCCTTGTAGGGGACGCGGCCTTCGATGCCTTCGGGGACCAGTTTGTCGGCGTTGTTGGCCGGGTCCTGGAAGTAGCGGTCGGCCGAACCGTCGGTCATGGCGCCCAGGCTGCCCATGCCGCGGTACGACTTGTACGAACGGCCTTGGAACAGCACGACTTCGCCCGGGGCTTCTTCGGTGCCGGCGAACATGCCGCCCATCATGCACGAGAAGGCGCCGGCCGCCAGGGCCTTGGCGACGTCGCCCGAGTAGCGGATGCCGCCGTCGGCGATGAGGGGCACGCCCGTGCCTTCGAGCGCCTTGGCGACTTCGGAGATGGCATGGATTTGCGGCACGCCGACACCGGCGACGATGCGGGTGGTGCAGATCGAGCCGGGGCCGATGCCGACCTTGACGCCGTCGGCGCCGTATTCGACCAGCGCGCGCGCGGCGGCGGCGGTGGCGATGTTGCCGCCGATGACTTCGACCTTGGGGTAGTTCTGCTTGACCCAGCGCACGCCTTCCAGCACGCCCTTGGAGTGGCCGTGGGCGGTGTCGACGATGAGGACGTCGACGCCGGCGGCGACCAGCTTTTCCACGCGCTCTTCGGTGCCGGCACCCACGCCGACCGCTGCGCCGACGCGCAACTGGCCCTGGGTGTCTTTGCTGGCGAGCGGGTGTTCGGTGTTCTTGACGATGTCTTTGACGGTGGCCAGGCCACGCAGTTCGAAGCCGTCGTTGACGATCAGCACGCGCTCGAGGCGGTGCTTGTGCATCAGGGCCTGCGCTTCATCGAGCGTGGCGCCTTCTTTCATGGTGACCAGGCGTTCCTGCGGCGTCATGATGTTGCGCAGGGGTTGGTCGAGGTTTTCTTCGAAGCGCAGGTCGCGGTTGGTGACGATACCGACCAGCTTGCGGCCTTCGACGACCGGCAGGCCCGAGATGCCATGCTGGCGCTGCAACGCAATGGCGTCGCGCACTTTCATCTGGGGGGTGACGGTGACCGGATCGATCACGATGCCGAATTCGTGGCGCTTGACGCGGGCGACTTCACGGGCCTGGGCGTCGGCGGACAGATTCTTGTGGATGATCCCGATGCCACCTTCCTGGGCCATGGCGATGGCCAGGCGGGACTCGGTGACGGTGTCCATGGCGGCGGACACGAGGGGGATGTTCAGGCTGATGTTGCGGGTGAGGCGCGTGGCCAGGGAGGTGTCGCGCGGCAACACCTCGGAATACGCAGGCACCAACAACACATCGTCGAAGGTGAGCGCTTTTTGAACGAGACGCATGGGTAACTCCGGGCGCAAAGCAAGATTATACGCCGCCTGTGTGTTTTGACTAGGTATTGACCCTAGGTCGGCGCAGGATTTTTGCGACTTTTTTCATGGGCGTGGCGCGGCCGCGACTATTTTTACCCGGATCATATTGACAGGCGCTTTTTGTCGGATCACAATGCATTCCATAAAATTTACCCGGGCAAAATTTAGCCTTGACCGCCATGACCACGATTCCCTCCCCCGCCGCAACGTCCGCGGCCGCCCTGCACACCGCCTTCGAAGGCCACCGCCTGCTGGCGCGCGGCCCGCTGGCCGATGTAGCGCTGGCCGTGCGGCAGACGTCGGCCGCCGGCAGCGATGCCGCCATCCTGGTGTTCGATGACCAGACCGGCAAGCAGGTCGACCTGGACCTGCGTGGCGACGAGGCGCAGATTCGCCAGCGCTACCAGCCGCAACCGGCTGCCGACGCCGCGCCAACGGAAGATGCACCCGACGCCGCCCCGCGTGGCCGCGGCCGGCCCAAGCTGGGCGTGGTGCCGCGCGAAGTGACCCTGCTGCCGCGCCATTGGGACTGGCTGGCCGCGCAACCCGGCGGCGCCTCGGTGGCGCTGCGCAAGCTGGTGGAACAGGCGCGCCGCGACAACGAGGCGCGCGACCAGCAACGCCAGCGGCAAGAGGCCGCGTACCACTTCATGTCCAGCATGGCGGGCAACCTGGCCGGTTTCGAAGAAGCCACGCGTGCGCTGTATGCGGGCGACCGAGAGCGATTCGCGCGGCAGCTGGCCGACTGGCCGCAGGACGTGCGCGACTACGCGATGCACCTGGCGTGGGCGGACGCGGCGGCGTAGGCAGCACGATGATCCGCCGTGTCTGGTCATGTGGCGCCCTGGGCGCGGTGGCGTTGGCGCTGGCCGGCGCCTGGGGCTGGCACGCCTGCCGGCAACCGGGCGCGTCCGACGTACCCCGGTTGGAGGCCCTGCTGGCCTACGTGCAACCGCTACGCATCGCGGGCTATTCGGCCAAGGGGCCGAAGCAATTGGCCTACGGGGCCGTTCGGTATTGCGAACCGGCAGGTGCATCGTGCGCGTTGCCGGGTCGGCCGGCAAGCCAGGCCTTTGATGCGCAAGCGGCCGCGCAGCATGCGGATTTGCGCAGGCGTATCCGCGAGCTGGGATTGGCCATCGACGCCTTTCGTATCGAGTATGACGCGTCGGGCGCGGTGGCGCATGCCACGCTGGATGTGGCGGACCGTCACCTGCTCTGGTACGAATATTCGCCGCAGGAACCGCTGCTGCCGTCGCACCCGCAATTGGTCGTCACGCCCCTGGCCGGGCCGTGGTATCTGCAGGAAGATATCGACTGGAACTAGGGCCACGCCCCGGCCACCGCCCCGGCCCACGGCAGCACCGCGCCGCGCACGCTGGTAAGCTCTGTCTATATGGATGCCACCCCCCGGAACTTCCTGCTGTACGACGGCGACTGCCCGTTCTGCACGAATTACGTGCGGATGGTGCAGTTGCGCAAAGCCGTGGGGCCGGTGGCGCTGTTGAACATGCGTGAACATCCGGACCTGGCCGCGGCCTTTCGCAAGCAAGGCTACGACCTGAACGAAGGCATGCTGCTGCGGCTGGACGGCAAGACCTACTGGGGCGCCGACTGCATCAACCGGCTGGCGTTGATCAGCACCGACAACGACCTGTTCAACAAAGTGAATGCCGCGGTGTTTCGCAGCCCGTGCCTGTCGGCGGCGCTGTATCCGTTCATGCGGCGCGGGCGCGCGCTGACGCTGGCGCTGATGGGCAAGAAGAAGATGCCGGCCTGACGTCGCGGCCCGCCGCGGCAGCGAGCCGCGGCAAGCATCGCGTGCCCCACCCGCTGGCCGAGCGCTTCGGCGAAAGCCGCTTGCCACAACCAAATGCAACGCATTATCATTCCGGTCCCACTTTACGGCCACCGGTATGGCAAGCCGCTTATCACGCGCGAAGGGATTCCTGCCCTTCTACGAGGAATTGCTGCGCACGTGGACGCGACGCCTGGGCAACCGGCCCGCGGCCGAAGACCTGTCGCACGACACCCTGCTCAAGTGCCTGGAGGCGGACGACGCCACCGTGCGGGAGCCGCGCGCCTATCTGCATCAGACGGCGCGCAATCTGGTCATCGACCAGCATCGGCGAGAAGGCGGCGTCGAGATGCTGCCGCTTGATATCATTGCGGCCCATCCCAGCCGCCTGGGCGACCCGCTGTCGCAGGCCCGGTCGGGCCAATTGACGCAAGACCTGGAACGCGCCCTGGCCGAGCTGCCCGAAAAATGCCGCCAGGTGTTCCTGTGGCAACGGCTGGAAGGCCTGAGCCAGGCCGAGATCGCCGAGCACATGGGCCTTAGCAAGAACATGGTCGAAAAATACATGATCCGCGCCTTGCGCCACCTGCGGCAGCGCCTTAGCGCGCATGCACCGCACTAGCCGCGCGCCGCTGCCATGACGCACTCCCTGCCCGCCCCGCCCCCTCCGGATGAAGCCGCCGCGCGTTGGTTCGCCCGCGCGCAGTCGGGCGACATGACCGAGGCCGAACGGCAGGCGCTGCGCGATTGGTTGGAAGCCGATCCGCGCCACCGCTACGAATACGATTTTCTTGACCGCCTGTGGCAAGCGTCCGCCAAGGTGCGGCCGGACCGCGTGCAACGCCAGGCCGCCGCGCCGCGCCGCCGGCGTTTTCTGGTGGGCGCGGGCGCGACGCTGGCGCTGGCGTTGGCAGGCGGCGTCGTGCTGATGATGCCCGGGGACAAGGTGATGGCGTTGGCGACCGGCATCGGCGAGCGCAAGCAATTGCAGCTGCCCGATGGCTCGCTGCTGGAACTGAATACGCGCAGCCAGGTTCGGGTACGGCTGGGCAAGGCGCAGCGCCTGGTGGAACTGGTGGCGGGCCAGGTGATGTTCACGGTGGCGCACGATTCGCAGCGGCCATTCGTCGTCGATGTGGGCCGCGGGTCGGTCACGGTCACGGGAACGCGCTTCGAGGTGCGGCGCGGCGACACCGGCGCGGACGTGGTGGTCGAGTCCGGGTCCGTGCGGGTCGACGGGCCGCCCGGCCTGGCGGGCGCCACGGCGGCGCTGACGGCCGGACAGCGCGTGGCGCTGGACGCCCAGGGCCGCCTGGGGCCGGTGACGGCGGCCGATGTCGACGCCGTGCTGGCCTGGCGCAACGGCAAGCTGGTGTTTTCCAACGCGGCGCTGGCCGACGTGGCGCGTGAAGTGTCGCGCTACCGCCGAGTGCCGATCGTGGTCGATGCCGCGTCGGCACGCATGCGCCTGACCGGCATGTTCAATACCGCCGACCCCGACAGCCTGCTGGCCGCCCTGCCCCAGTTGCTGCCGGTGACGGTGCGCCTGCTGCCGGACGGCACGGCGCAGGTGAGCGCGCGCTGATCGTTGCCGGAATCGGCTGTCGCGCCATCGTTACAAATTCCCATTCAGGTTTTTTTGCCGGATTGCGTCTTCCGCAAAAGCCCTCCGATGTCATGGCGCCTGTCCCGGGCGCCGACAACGGCGGGCCCCCTTTGGCAAAGAACAGGAGCAGGAACGTGCAGGCAGGGTTGGAACACTTGGGATTGGACGCGCGCAGCCCGTTGCGCAGCGCTGGGCGAGCCGGCGCGCTGCGCCTGGCGCCGGTCGTGCTGGCGCTGGCTTGCGCGTTTGCGTCGGCCGCCTCGCAGGCCCAGGGCACGACGGCGGCGCCGATCGCATTCAGCATGCCCGCCCAGCCGCTGGACGCCGCACTCAAGCGCCTGGCGCAGCGCACGCCACTGCAACTGTTCTACGCCCCCGAGGTGGTGGCAGGTCTGCAAGCGCCGGCCCTGTCGGGCAGCTACACGCCCGAAGAGGCGCTGGCCCGGTTGCTGCGCGGCAGCGGCCTGGAGCAGCGCCGCGAAGGCAATGCCATCGTGCTGCAACGGGCTGCCGCGGCCCAGGCTGGCCCGGTGACGCTGGCCGCGGTGGAAGTGAGCGCGTCACGCACCCAGTCGGACCTGGCCAGCCCGACCCGGCAGACCACGGTGATCGAGCGTGACCAGCTGCAGGAATTGCGCACGGGTTCCGACAGCCTGGCCACGGTGCTGGCCAAGGCGGTGCCGGGCATGGCCGATTCCAGCCGCACCATTACCGACTACGGCCAGACGCTGCGCGGGCGCAGCATGCTGGTGCTGGTCGACGGCATTCCGCTGAACACCAACCGCGATTCCGCGCGCAACCTGGCCAATATCGACCCGGGGCTGATCGAACGGGTGGAAGTCCTGCGCGGCAGCAGCGCGATCTACGGCGCCGGCGCCACGGGCGGCATCGTGTCCATCACCACGCGCCCGGCCGGCGGCCCGGACGTGGCCGAGACCACGCTGACCGCCACGTCGCCGTTGACCCGCCTGCGCGCCGACGGCCTGGGCGGCCAGTTGCAGCAACACTTTGCCGGCAGCCAGGGCAAGCTGGACTATGCCTTCGACGTGGGCGGCCGGCATATCGGCAGTTCGTACGACGCCAACGGCCACCGCATCGCCCCCGAGCCCAGCCAGGGCGACATGTTCAACGCCAACGCCTTCAACGTGGGCGCGAAACTGGGCGTGCGGCTGGACGACAATCAGCGCGTGCAGTTGTCGGTCAGCCATTACAACGCCGACCAGGACACCCACTACGCGTCGGACCCCGCCGTGGCGCGCCTGCCGCCGGGGTCGGCCACGGCCCGCCCGCTGGACGGGCTGCAACTGGACGACCAGAACCAGATCCGCAATACCCTGGTCAACCTGGAATACCAGCACCAGTCGCTGTGGGGCAGCAAGCTCAGCACCCAGGTGTATTACCGCGACTACTACACCCGCTTCACGCCGTTCGATGCGCGCGCCGTGGTCACGCGCGGCAACAACGTCGACCAGGTGATGCAGAATTCGCACGTGCTGGGCAGCCGCATCACGGTGGACACGCCGCTGGGCGATGCCAAGCGCACCAAGCTGCTGTGGGGCCTGGATTTCAACCAGGAACGCAGCGACATGCCCAACGACATCTTCGACCCCGTGGCGTACGACGCCAGCGGCGGCCGGGTGTTTCGCCGCACCGGCACGGTGACCTACATGCCCGAGCTGACCACCCGCAGCACCGGCCTGTTCGGCCAGCTGGAACACAAGTTCGACGACCAGTGGTCCGCGCAGGGCGGCGTGCGCTACGAGTATTCCAGCGCCCGTTTCGACGATTTCGTGCCGCTGTCGCAGTCGCGGGTGGCGAATCCGCAGACGATCAAGGGCGGCTCGGTCAGCTACGACGCGCTGCTGTTCAACGCGGGGCTGGCCTATTCGCCGGTGCGGGGGCAAGAGTTCTATACCTCGTTCAGTCAGGGCTTCCAGTTGCCGGATATCGGCGTGCAGATGCGCAATGCCCGCCCGGGGTTCAACATCGCCTCGTCGGACCTGCAACCGGTCAAGACCAACAACTATGAAGTGGGCTGGCGCGGCGGCTTCGGCAATACGTCGGCGACGCTGGCGGTGTTCTATTCGACGTCCAAGCTGGGCGACGTGCAAAGCTTCAACAACGGGCTGATCCTGACCCGCACGCAAGAGAAGATCTTCGGCGTCGAAGGCAGCCTGGACTACAGCACCGACGATGACCGCTGGGGGGCCGGCGGCACCTTCACGTGGACGCGCGGCCGCGAAACGCCGGACGGCCAGCCCAGCCAGCCGATGACCGGCTACCGCATTGCGCCGCTCAAGCTGACCGGCTATCTGCAATACCGCCCCAGCGAGCACTGGAGCAACCGCGTGCAGATCACGTATTTCGGCAGCAAGGACTACCGGCTGGACGGCGTGAACAGCTTCGGACGCCGCGAGGTCAGCAGCTACACCACGGTGGACCTGATCAGCCGCTACGAACTGAGCAAGCAGGACACGCTGACGCTGGGCATCGAAAACCTGTTCAACCGCGACTATTACCCCCAGTACAGCCAGTTGATGCGCAACAGCCTGAACAGCAGCCGCCTGCCGGCCGCGGGCATGGCGCTGACGGCGATGTACACGCATCGCTGGTAGGCGCGGAGCGCCTGGGCGGCTCGCGCGGGTGGAACGACGCCGTCCGCGCGGGCAGCTCGGACGGCGCCGGCCTCGATCACGCCGTTTCCGCGACTTGCGTGAGAAACGCGGCCAGCGCGGGGTTGTCGTGCTGCGCGTGCCAGGCCAGGTACATGTCGGCGTAGAAATCGCGCTGGCCCAGCGGCCGGAATTCCACGCCTTCCAGGCGCAGCTCGCGCGCCGAATCCGGCACGATGCCCACACCCAGGCCGGCCCGCACCAAGGCCAGCAGGGTGTGCGTCTGGCTGGCGCGCTGCACGTATTGCGGCTGCACGTCGGCCAGCCCGAAGGCGCCGACGATGCGGTCGTAGAAGTATTTGCCTTCGCGCGGCGAATACAGCACGAATGGCTGGCCCTGCAACAGGCGCAGCGGCACGACGGCGTGCGCACATAGCGGCGAACCGGCAGGCAGCGCCAGCATCAGCGGCTCGCGTTCGATCAGGCGGGCCTCGATGCCGCTTTGCTGCGGCACGCTGCGCGCCAGGATCGCATCCACCTCGCGCGCCACCAGCAGGCGCGACAGATCCGTGCTGACGGTTTCGCGCAACTGGATGTCCACGCCGGGCAGCCGCTTGCGCGCCCGCACCACCAGTGACGGCATCAGCCGGTACGACGCCACCGCCGTGAACCCCAGCGTGATGTGGCCGGCCTCGCCGCCCGAGGTGCGGCGGGCGATGGCCGCGGCGCGCGCGGAATATTCCAGCAGGTGGCGGGCATCGCGCAGAAATGCCCGGCCCGCCGCGCTCAGTTCCACCTGGCGGCTGCTGCGTTCGAACAGCGTCACGCCCAGGTCTTGCTCCAGCAACTGGATCTGGCGCGACAGCGGCGGCTGCGTCATGCACAGGCGCTGCGCCGCGCGGCCAAAGTGCAGTTCTTCGGCCACGGCGATGAAGCATTCAAGCTGGCGGAATTCCATCGATTCAATCCTTGAATTGATCAATGCTATTTATAGCTCGAACAGTCATCCATCGGCAGGCATTCCTATACTCGGCCGCAAGGGTCAGACCCAGGTCCACCGACACAAAAGGAGGCGTTGCGCCGTGTCGGCGGACCCTGCCCCCAGCACATCGAGGCGAGCCGCCGCAGCCCCATTTTTCGCGGCCGGAATTGCCCGACCTTCGTCGCTCCACCCATCCACCACAAAGAGAAAATCATGGAGACAAACCGACCCGCGCGCCCCCGCATCCGGCTTATCGCCGCGCTGCTGGCCCTGGCCGCCAGCAGCGTCCTGCCGAGTGCGGCGCAGGCTGCGCCCTACCCTGAACGCCCCATCAACCTGATCGTGCCGTTCGCGCCGGGCGGCGGCACCGACATCTCGGCGCGGCTGCTGGCCGCGGCACTGGGCGACAAGCTGTCCGCGTCCGTCGTGGTGGACAACCGCCCCGGCGCGGGCGGCCAGATCGCCGCCGACCTGGTGGCGCGCGCCAACGCCGACGGCTACACGCTGCTGTTCGCCAATTCCGGCATGCTGGCCATCAACCCGTGGATCTACAAGCTGCATTCGGACCCGGCCAAGGCCTTTGCACCCGTGTCCTTATTTTCGGACCTGCCATTCGTGCTGGTGGTGCCAGCCACCCTGCCGGCCAAGGACGTGTCGGAACTGGTGGCGCTGGCGCGGGCGCAGCCCGGCAAGCACACCTACGCCAGCTCGGGCACCGGCGGTGCGCCGCACTTGTCCGGCGAGATCTTCCAACAGGCCACCGGCGTCGACCTGATGCACGTGCCCTACAAGGGAGGCGGTCCGGCCATGACGGACCTGATGGCGGGCCGGGTCGACATGCTGTTCGCGTCGGTGCTGGAGACCATTCCCTACGTCAATTCCGGCAAGCTGCGCGCGCTGGCGGTGACGGGCGCCACGCGCTCGCCCGCCCTGCCCGGCGTGCCCACCATCGACGAGGCCGGCGTGAAGAACGCGCAGACGGGTTCGTGGACGGCGGTGCTGGCCCCCGCCGGCACGCCGCAAGCGGTGATCGACAAGCTGTCCGCCGCGATTCGCGAGGTGGCCAGCGACCCCGTCATGAAGACCAAGCTGCAATCCCAGGGCGCCGTGGCCCATGGCTCCACGCCGCAGCAACTGGAAGCCCTGGCCGCCAGCGAGCGCGAACGCTACGGGCAGATCATCAAGACCCGGCATATTCAAGTCCAGTAGTTCACGTCCGGTAGCGGTGCCGGTCCGCCGCCCCAGGGCAGCGGGCCGGCGATATCCCTGCCGCGTCCTTCCCCCTCGGCAGCCCGCGCGATGCAGGCCGCCTTTTAACCCCGCACCCCAGCCATGACATCCACTTTGACCGCCCCCGCCGCCGACCTGCTGATGGTCGGCCCCCTGCTGCCCGAACTGACCGCCGACCTGGAATCGCGCTACCGCGTGCACCGCTGGTGGGAAAGCCGCGACCAGGCCGCGCTGCTGCGCGAACACGGCCCGGCCATCCGCGGCATCGCCACCAGCGGCCGCTTTGGCGCATCCCGGTCGTTGATCGATGCGCTGCCCGCCCTGGAAGGCGTGTTCAGCTTCGGCGTCGGCTACGACACCATCGACGTGGCGGCGGCGCAGGCGCGCAACGTGCTGGTCACCAACACCCCCGGCGTGCTGGACGCCTGCGTCGCGGACACCGCGCTGGCGTTGATGCTGGCGGCCCCGCGCCGCATTGCCGAAGCGGACCGCTTCGTGCGTGCAGGCCGCTGGCCGCAAGAGGGCTTCGGCCTGGGTACCCGCATGAGCGGCAAACGCTGCGGCATCGTGGGCCTGGGCAATATCGGGCGGCAGATCGCACGCCGGGCCGAAGCCTTCGACATGCCCATCCTGTACACCAGCCGCAAGCCGCGGGCAGATGCGCCCGGCCACTATCAATACTGCGCCGACGTGCTGGAACTGGCCGCCCAAAGCGACTTCCTGGTGCTGGCCGTGCCGGGCGGCGCGGCAACCCGGCATCTGGTCAACGCCGCCGTGCTCGACGCGCTGGGGCCCCAAGGCTGGCTGATCAACATTGCCCGGGGCAGCGTGGTGGATGAAACCGCGCTGGTCGCCGCGCTGCGCGACGGGCGCATTGCCGGCGCGGGCCTGGACGTGTTCGAACACGAGCCGGCTACGCCCCCGGCGTTGAACGGGATGGACAATGTGGTGATGCTGCCCCATATTGCCAGCGGCACCCACGAAACCCGGCGCGCCATGGCGGACCTGATGCTGGCAAACCTGGATGGCTGGTTCCGGGACGGCACGACGGTGACCCGGGTGGTCTAGGTAAATGTGTCCGACTTGTGGACACTGGACCTTGCAATCTATCGCATATCTGATAAATTTCTCATCGCACTGGCTCGTGCCGGCGAGCCGTTGTGCTTGTTGTTGTAATTTTCTCCGGCCTTCGGGCCGGATTTTTTTTGCCTTTTTTCATCATCCCTGTGCCATCCGCCCGCATCAAGCCGGCTTTGGCGCCTATCAGGCCGGCATGGCCCGCCTCAGCGCGCCGCTCGCATTTGCAGCCGTGGTAGCCTGACCGCCCGACAAAACATCGCTGGGCATTCCATGATCGCAGTCCACAGAATCGAGCCGTCCCATTGGGCGCTGGCCTATCCCCTGATCGCACAATTGCGCAAGCTGGACGAAGCGGAATTCCTGCATCGCGTGCGGCGTCAATCGCACACGGGCTATGAGCTGGTCGGCGCGTACCTGGACGGCAAACTGGTCGGCGTGATGGGTATCCGGCCGGTGCATACCCTGGCGCGCGGCCCGCACCTGCACGTGGATGATCTGGTGGTCGACGCAGCCATCCGCGGCAGCGGCGCCGGACGGGCGCTGATGGCGTACGCCGAAGCCGATGCCCGGGCTCGCGACATGGGCGCCGTGTTCCTGGATGCCCGGCCCGATGCGGTGGCGTTCTATGAACGCGAAAAATATGTGTTGCACCCGGCCCCGTCGATGAAGAAGATCATCGACAAAGGCGCCGACACCCCGGTGACGCAGGCTTCCTGACGGGAGTATCGTGGCATTGGCTGTTCGAAAAGGAGCCGGCCATGCCTGACAGTCCCGCCCTCGAAGCCAGCGCGTCCCAACTGGGCAATCTGGCGCAGTTCCTCATCTGGGTGTCCGAACACCCGCGCACCTACGCCGACATCATGGACGCCTGGCGCACGTCGTGCCCCCGCCTGTCGGCCTGGGAAGACGCCACGGCCAACGGCCTGATCGACCTGACCCGCGGCCACGCCAGCGGCCCGGCCGTTGCGGTGCTGACGCCCAAGGGCCGCGCCTGGCTGGATGCGCGCGAAAAAAGCGCAGCGTGACCGAAGCCAGGGCAGCGTGGTGCTATGGTGCGGACATGACGGCCGACAACCGGCCGTCGCCCCAATACTTCCCCTGAAGGCACGACCATGGAAAATCCCTTTGGCGATTCGGACGACACGTCCAGCAACCGGCGCCAGTACCTGGTCCTGATCGCGGCCTCGAAAGACAACGCGTCGATGGCCCAGAAGCTGCTGGAAAACCTGAAGACGCACGTGGACGAACGCGCGGCGCCCCTGTGGATCGATGCCAAGGGCATCGGCGTGTTGCTCACCACCGAATTGGTCGCCTCGGAAATCTGGCAGGCCATGTTCCAGAAGGCGCCGGGGCAAGATTTCGGCGACACCCGCAACATGCTGGTGCTGGAACTGGGCAAGGACTGGGCCGCCCGCCGCGACGACAAGATCGAACACTGGCTGGCCAGCCACGTCGGCACGCCGCTGCCGGCCCCGCGCCGCCCGGATAAACGGCGCTGACGGCAACGAGCCGGCGGACATGCTCGCCCCGCAGCCGACGCGGGGGGGCAAAGTATCCATATGCTTCAACGCTATTCCAATGGATAAGAATTCGCGAAGAAAGCCCGGCACCGGCCACAATCGCTGCCTTGCCGTATTTCGCATCCCGCATTCGGCCCGACTTACCGGAGCAGCAATTCTTGAAAACCATAGGCATTCTGGGCGGTATGTCCGCCGCCTCGACCCAGATCTATTACCGTGAACTCTGCAACCAGACCCGAGCCCGCCTGGGCGGGCTGCATTCGCCGGAACTGCTGATCCGTTCGCTGGATTTCGCCAGGATCGAAACGCTGCAGGCGCAGGGACAATGGGACCAGGCCGCCGATATCCTGAACCACGAAGCGCGCGCCCTGGAGCGCGGCGGCGCTGATTTCCTCCTGCTGGCGACCAATACCATGCATAAGCTGGCAACGCCGATGATGCAGGGCGTGTCGATTCCGCTGCTGCATATCGCCGATGCCACCGCCGCCAGCATCCAGCGCCGCGGCTTGCGCTCGCCCGGCCTGATGGCCACCGCCTTCACGATGGAACAGTCTTTCTACACGGACCGTCTCGTCGCCGCCGGCCTGGAGCCGGTGATTCCCGAGCCGGCCGACCGTGCTCGAACCCATCGCATCATCTACGAAGAGCTCTGCCGCGACGAGATCAATGAAGACAGCCGGGCCGAGTTCGTCGCCATCGCCAGCCGCCTGATCGACCGCGGGGCCGATTGCCTGATTCTGGGCTGCACCGAGGTCGGCATGCTGCTCAACCAAGGCAACGTCGCCGTGCCCGTGTTCGACACGACCCTGGTGCATTGCGAAGCCGCGCTGAGCCTGGCCCTGGCGCAGTGAATACGTCGGCCCGCCGCGGCCCCGCGGGCAGGCCGACCACAGCCTAGCAGTTGCCTTTCTTTGCCTGCCCCGGCGGACAGAAACCGCCACGGCCACCGCCGTCGTGGGGATCGACCACGATGGACCCGCTGGGGGTATAGACCGCACAGCCGGTCAGCAACAAGACGATGGCGGCCAGGCTACAGAGCGTTTTCATGATGCAACTCGCAGGATTGAGACGCCGCGAGTGTAGGAGAGGGTCGGGAAACAGGGTTCGGCGATTGGTAACACTTGGCCGACCCGCAACAAACCTGGCCCTGTTTTTGGCGGATTATACTGGATATATAACCAGTGTTTTTCGCCATGCCGTTCAAAGTCCCCCTCACCCATGCCGAGCTGCGCGTCATCCGCGAGCGCCAGCCCTGGAACGCCGATGTGCTTGCCCTGCTCTGGGAGGTCAAGCGCATGCGCTCGCTGCTGCTGCGCATGCATCAGGTCTCGTGCGACCTGAAACGGCCCGCCGGGCTGATGGGCGATATCTACGACGAACTGCTGGCCAGCCTGGCCCAGGAACCCTGCATCCTTGAACGCGACCAGATGACGGCCGAACTACTCGAAACGCCTGCCGGTCAGCGCAAAGGCATGGCGCCGCGCTGAAAGGCCTTCGTGTTGGTCCAGATGGCGAGTGCGGCCCAAAACGAAAGGGCCGGATCCAATGTTTCAAAGGATCCGGCCCCACAACCTGCTACCGAACTGCTTGCATTGCAGCAAGCAGCCCAGCGATTAAATCGATTTGATCATGGTCGCCGTAGGACCTTTTTGCCCTTGGCCGGCGACGAACGAAACACGCTGGTTCTCTTCAAGAGATTTGTGTCCATCACCCTGAATTTCAGAGTAATGGGCGAAGAGGTCTTTGCCACCGAGCTCCGGCATGATGAAGCCGAAGCCCTTGTCGTTGTTAAACCACTTCACGATACCAGTTTCAATCTTCAATGTAAGTCCTAGATTTGCAGGGAAAAATGTTCCCGGCGCCACTATCAGTCATTGCCCTGAACAAAGATACGCCTGTTTCAGAATAATACATCTACCCTTCCCTCCCCGCCCCGTCCACCGACGCCCCCGTCATCGATCAGATCGTCCGCTTTCATCGCGACGCTGATCGAGGGAATCCACGATGGAGTCAGCGTGCCCCCCCGAGCAATGCCGTTCAGGCGTCAGGAAAGCGACCAGCCCACTGCCTCATCTCGCTTGTCGTGGAAGTCGTCCCACTCCGCGCCACATGCCGAGCAGACAAACGCCTCGTGGGTCACGCCTTTCCGCGCCATAGCGAGGCTGCGGACATAGCCAAGGCTGAGCAGCCCAGCATGCCCCTGGGCGCCCCGCTGGTTCTGAATGATCCCTCTGCACGCCGGGCACAACGATCCCCGCTTGCGACGGGCGGCTTAGGGGAAACCCGGTAAGTCATTGAAATAACGTGCAGTAATGAAAAGGCATCAGGAAATCCCCATTAGGGAATTTGCTTATGCCCTTTAATTATTTGTACAGCGCATACTGGGTGGGCAAGAATGCGTTCTGAGCATAAAGCACCCCAGATGGAACTTCGCCAACTCGAGGCCTTCGCGGCCGTCATGTCCACAGGCAGCGTCACCGCTGCCGGGCGGCTGCTCGGCCGTTCGCAACCGGCCATCAGCCGGCTGCTGCAAGAACTGGAAGCCGAGATCGGCTACGCCCTGTTCGCTCGCAGCGGCCCCCGCGTGACCCCCACCGACCAGGGCTTCCTGCTGTACGACGACGTCGAACGCGCCCTGTCCAGCCTGCAGCAGATACGCGGCCGCGCCGAGGAAATCGCGCGCGGCCAGGCGCAGCCGTTGCTGCTGGCCGCCACGTCGGCGCTGGCGGCCGGGCTGGTGCCCGATGCCCTCAAGCGCATCGAAGCGCAAAGCGGCGCCGCGCGCATCCAGTTGCGCAGCGCATCGCCCGAACGCGTGGTGCACGCGGTGCTGAGCGGCGCAGCCCAGTTGGGCGCGACCAGCCTGCCGCTGGAACACCGCGGCCTGACGGTGCACTGGATCGGGCAGGCGCCCTGTGTGGTCGCGCTGCCGGAAAACGACCCGGCCGCACGCCATGACGTGGTGCCCGTGGCCGAGCTGGCCGGGCGCCGCGTCATCACCATGGCCAACCCGTACCGTCTGCGTCGGCGCCTGGACGCCGCGCTGCCGCCCAACGGCAACCCGCTGGGCGCCATTGAAACCAATTCGTCCGTCAATGCCCTGGCCGCCGTGCGCGCCGGCCTGGGCGTGTCGGTGCTGGAACCCATTACCGCCTACGGCGCGCCGATGGCGGGCGTGGTGATCCGGCCGATCGACCTGGACATCCCTTTTTTCTTCGGGGTCATCACCCCGCAGTCGCAAGCGCTGACGCCGGCCTGCCAAGCCTTGGCCGATGCCCTGGCGCAGGCCGCGGCGGCGCTACTGCCCGGCTTCGTGCTGCACGACGCCTGCCAGCACGGCGCGCTGCTGCAGTCCATCTACGGTGATGAAGCCCCTCTTACGGATACCCCCGCACTATGACTTTGCCCATTGCCGCCCCGGCGCCCGCGCCGCAAGGCCTGGCCGATCTGGAGGCCCGCCTGCGCCAGGACCTGTCCTGGCTGGAAATCCCCGCCAAGAACTGGGTCACGCCGCGCCTGGTCGACGGCCAGCCCGTGCTGGACGTGGCCATCGTGGGCGGCGGCATGGCCGGCCTGGCCGCGGCGGCGTCGCTGACGCACCTGGGCGTTGTCGCCCCCATCTTCGACCAGGCGCCCGAAGGCTATGAAGGCCCCTGGGCCACCACGGCCCGCATGGAAACGCTGCGCTCGCCCAAGCAACTGACCGGCCCCGCGCTGGGCCTGCCCGCCCTGACCTTCCGCGCCTGGTTCGAGGCGCAGTTCGGCCTGCAAGCGTGGGAAGCGCTGGACAAGATTCCGCGCCTGCAATGGATGGACTACCTGCGCTGGTACCGCCGCGTGCTGAACCTGGACGTGCGCAACGAACACCGCATCCTGGCCGTGCTGCCGCGCGCCGACCAGCTGGTGCAGCTGGACATCGAATCGCCCGCGGGCCGCAGCACGGTGCTGGCGCGCCGCGTGGTGCTGGCCACCGGCCGCGACGGCCTGGGCGGCGCCTATGTGCCGGCCTTTGCGCACAAGCTGCCGCGCGACCGCTGGGCCCATTCGTCGGACGTGATGGACTACGCCACCCTGGCCGGCAAGCGCGTCGGCGTGGTGGGCGCGGGCGCATCGGCCATGGACAGCGCGGCCACTGCGCTGGAAGCGGGCGCTGCCAGCGTGGACCTGCTGATCCGCCGCAACGACATTCCCCGCATCAACAAGGGCAAGGGCGCCGGCAACCCGGGCCTGACCCACGGCCACCTGCACCTGCCCGACGACTGGAAGTGGAAGATCCGCCACTACATCAACGCCGCCCAGGTGCCGCCCCCGCGCGGCAGCACGCTGCGCGTGTCGCGCCATCCCAACGCCTTCTTCAACCTGGGCTGCGGCGTGCAGGACGTGGAACTGGCCGGCGACGACATTCGCGTCACCACGCCCAAGGGCGTGTTCACGCTGGACTTCCTGATCTTCTCGACGGGCTTTCGCATCGACTGGACCGTGCGTCCTGAATTCGCGGCGCTGGCCCCGCACGTGCGCGCCTGGGGCGACCGCTACACCCCGCCGGCCGGCGAAGAAGACCAGGAACTGCACGACTCGCCCGACCTGGGTCCCGTTTTCGAACTGCAGGAAAAGACCCCGGGCGCCTGTCCGGGCCTGGACCGGGTGCATTGCTTCTCGTACCCCGCCGCCTTGAGCCAAGGCACCGTGTCCGGCGACATTCCCGCCATCAGCGAAGGCGCCAAGCGCCTGGCGCAGGGCATCGCCGGCCTGTTCTACCGCGAAGACGTGGCGGTGCACTACGCCAACATGGAAGCGTTCTCTGAACCGGAAGTATTCGGCGACGAGTGGACGCCGGCCCCGGCCCCCGCCAAGCACGCGGAGACCGCGCAATGACCGGTTGGCTGCTACGCCGCATCGCGCAGGCCGCGGTGGTCGTCTTCCTGATGACGCTGATCGTCTTCGTGGGCCTGCACGCCATCGGCAACCCGGTAGACATCCTGATCGGCCAGGACGTCGACCAGATCGACCGCGCCCGCATCATCGCCGAACTCGGCCTGGACAAGCCCCTGTGGCAGCAGTACCTGGGCTTTCTGAACGGGGCGTTGCACGGCAACCTGGGCAACAGTTTCGTCTACAACATCCCCGCCGTGGAACTGGTGATCCAGCGCCTGCCGGCGACCCTGGAATTGGCCATCGCCGCCCTGATGCTGGCGGTCATTGTCGGCCTGCCGCTGGGCCTCTTGGCCGGCCTGTATCCCGACAGCCGCTTTTCGAAGCTGGTGATGGCGGGCAGCATCGTGGGCTTTTCGCTGCCGACCTTCTGGGTCGCGCTGATGCTGATCATGACCTTCAGCGTATCGCTGGGCTGGCTGCCGGCCAGCGGCCGCGGCCAGACGGTGGAATTCCTGGGCTTTCAGTGGTCTTGGCTGACGGCCGACGGCTGGCGCCACCTGATCCTGCCGGCGCTGAACCTGTCGCTGTTCAAGATCTCGCTGGTGATCCGCCTGACGCGTGCTGGCGTGCGCGACGTGATGCCGCTGGACTTCGTCAAGTTCGCGCGCGCCAAGGGCCTGTCGCCGTTTCGCGTGGTCTGCGTGCACGTGCTGCGCAACACCATGATTCCGCTGGTGACGGTGCTGGGCCTGGAACTGGGTTCGACCATTGCGTTTGCCGTCATCACTGAGAGCATCTTCGCCTGGCCGGGCGCCGGCAAGCTGATCCTGGACAGCCTGAACGCGCTGGACCGCCCCGTGATCGTGGCCTACCTGATCGTGGTGGTGTGCCTGTTCGTGACGCTGAACCTGATCGTGGACATTCTTTATAAAGTGCTGGACCCCCGGGTGCGGCTGGAGGCATCGGCATGAGTGCCACGTCTACCCCTACCCCTACGCCCGCTCTGCGCCGCGAGTCCCCCTGGCGCCGCAACCTGCTGGAATTCCTGTCGTCCAGGACGGCGGTGTTCGGCCTGGTCATCGCCACCCTGCTGATCCTGGCGGCCGTGCTGGCGCCGTGGATATCGCCGCAGAACCCGTACGACCTGCTGCAGATCGACGTGCTGGATTCGCGCCAGCCCCCGGGCACGATGAACGGCCTGGGCACTTTCCATTACTGGCTGGGCACCGACGGCCAGGGCCGCGACCTGCTGTCGGGCATTCTGTACGGCCTGCGCATCAGCCTGATGGTCGGCGTGGGCTCGGCCCTGATCGCCGGCATCATCGGTACGCTGCTGGGCCTGTTGGCCGCCTATGCCGGCGGCAAGGTCGATGCGCTGATCATGCGCCTGGTCGACCTGATCCTGTCGTTCCCGTCCATCCTGGTGGCCATGATGATCCTGGCCTACCTGGGCAAGGGCGTGGGCAACGTGGTGCTGACGCTGGTGATCCTGGAATGGGCCTACTACGCCCGCACCGCGCGCGGCCAGGCCCTGGTCGAACGCCGCCGCGAATACGTCGAAGCCGCCCGCTGCCTGGACATTCCCAACTGGCGGATCATGGGGAAGCACATCCTGCCGAACTGCCTGCCGCCGCTGATCGTCATCGGCACCTTGCAGATTGCGCGCGCCATCACGCTGGAAGCCACGCTGAGCTTCCTGGGGCTGGGCGTGCCGGTGACCGAACCGTCGCTGGGCCTGCTGATTTCCAACGGCTTCCAATACATGCTGTCCGGCGAATACTGGATCAGTTTCTACCCCGGCATCGCGCTGCTCGTCACCATCGTGGCGATCAACCTGGTGGGCGACCGCCTGCGCGACGTGCTGAACCCGAGGACCCACAAATGACCGCCGTCCGCCCCGCCGCGGCGCCGGCCGCCGTATCGAATCCGGCCGCACCGGCCACGCTGGAAGTGCGCAACCTGCGCACCCATTTCTTCACCCGCGCCGGCACCCTGCCCGCCGTGGACGACGTGTCGTTCACGCTGGAACGCGGCAAGATCCTGGGCCTGGTCGGCGAGTCCGGCTCGGGCAAATCCGTCACCGGCTTTTCCATCATGGGCCTGGTGGACGCCCCCGGCCGCGTGGTCGGCGGCCAGGTGCTGTTCCAGGGCCGTGACCTGACCAAACTGGCCCCCCGCGAACTGCGCAAGCTGCAGGGCAACCGCATCGCCATGATCTTCCAGGATCCGATGATGACGCTGAACCCCGTCTTGCGGGTGGACGTGCAGATGATCGAAACGGTGCGCGCCCACAGCAGGATGAGCAAGTCGCAGGCCCGCGAACTGGCCCGCGACACGCTCGGCATGATGGGCATACCCAGCCCGGAAGAACGCCTGCTGGCCTACCCGCACCAGTTGTCCGGCGGCATGCGCCAGCGCGTGGCCATTGCGATCGCCATGCTGCACCGCCCCGACCTGATCATTGCCGACGAGCCGACCACCGCGCTGGACGTCACCATCCAGGCGCAGATCCTGTCCGAAGTGCAGAAGCTGGCGCAGCAGCACGGCACCAGCCTCATCTGGATCACCCACGACCTGTCGGTGGTGGCGGGCCTGGCCGACGAAGTGGCCGTGATGTACGCCGGCCGCATCGTCGAACACGGCAAGGTCGACGACGTGCTGGATCGCCCCCAGCACCCCTACACGGTGGGCCTGATCGACAGCCTGCCCAGCAACAACCAGCGCGGCCAACGCCTGCGCCAGATTCCCGGCATGACGCCCAACCTGCTCCACCTGCCCGCCGGCTGTGCGTTCGCGGCGCGCTGCGCGCGCGCCACGGCGCAGTGCGGCCAGGCGCCCGCCATCACCGACGTGCTGCCCGACCACCAGGTGCGCTGCTTTCACCCGACGATTCAACTGCGCGAGGTGGCGGCATGAGCCAGCAATCCGCTATCGGCACGCCGTTGCAAGCGCAGCCTGACACGACGGCCGGCGCACAAGCCGGCGTCACGCCCCTGATCGATCTGCGCCAGGTCAGCAAGCGCTTTGGCGAACGCCCCGTGGGCGCCGCTGGCCGCGCCTTGCAGCGCCTGGGCCTGTCCAAGCCGCCCGCCATCACGCGCGCCGTCGACCATGTCGACCTGATCGTGAACCCCGGCGAAGTGGTCGGCCTGGTCGGTGAATCCGGCTGCGGCAAGTCCACCCTGGGCCGCATCGCGGCGGGCCTGCTCACGCCGTCCGGCGGCGAAGTGCTGATCAATGGCCGCCGCCCGGCCGAAATGACGTCGGCCCAAGCCCACGCCGCCCGCCTGAAAGTGCAGATGATCTTCCAGGACCCCTACGCCAGCCTCAACCCGCGCCTGCGCGTGGACGAGATCGTGGGCGAAGCGGCCCGCATCCACGGCCTGGTGGGCAACGGCGAATTCGATGACTATGTCAGCGCCCAGCTGCAGCGCGCCGGACTGGACCCCGCGCTGCGCCAGCGTTATCCGCACCAGTTCAGCGGCGGCCAGCGCCAGCGCATCGGCATTGCCCGCGCCCTGGCCGTGCAACCGTCGATGCTGGTGTGCGACGAAGCCGTGGCCGCGCTGGACGTGTCCATCCAGGCGCAGATCCTGAACCTGTTCATGGACCTGCGCGAACAGCTGAACCTGACGTACCTGTTCATCAGCCACGACCTGGGCGTGGTCGAGCACCTGTCGGACCGCGTGGTCATCATGTACCTGGGCCGCGTCGTGGAAACGGCCACGGTCGACGAAGTCTTCCAGCGCCCCAACCACCCCTATACGCAGGCGCTGCTGGCTGAAATCCCGAACCTGAAATCGCGCCACAAGACCTTTACCGCCATCAAGGGAGAGATTCCCAGCCCGCTGAACCCGCCTTCTGGCTGCCACTTCCATCCGCGATGTCCGCATGCGATGCCGCGCTGCAAAACCGAGGTTCCCACTTTGAAGGGAATCGCCATCAACCACCTGAGCGCCTGTCACCTGAACGACATGGCCTGACGCTCGCGGACCGCGGCGCTACCGCCGCGATCCATGGAACCTTTACTGATCGTTCCCCCTCACCAAGGACGCCGAACATGAAACGCCTGATTCTCTCGACCCTGACCGCCGCCATCCTGGGCGTGTCCGCCGCGGCCTCGGCCGACAACCTGTCCATCGGCTTTGCCGACCCGTTGTCGTCGCTGGACCCGCAACTGAACAACCACGCCGGCGACCGCTCGGTGGCCCTGCACTTCTGGGACCTGCTGATCGAAAACAAGTGGAACAAGCTGCAGCCCGGCCTGGCCGTGAGCTGGAAGCCGCTGGACAGCACCACCTGGGAATTCAAGCTGCGCGAAGGCGTCAAGTGGCAGGACGGCACGCCGTTCACCGCCGACGACCTGATCTATTCCTACACCCGCGCCCGCGCCGTGCCCGGCAGCGTGGCCACCTACGCCGGCTATCTGCGCACCATCGACACGATGACCGCCAAGGACCCGCTGACCCTGATCGTCAAGACCAAGGCGCCCAACCCCGACCTGCCGCTGAACCTGGCGTCGGTGCACGTGGTCAGCAAGCACGTCGGTGAAAAGTCGACGACCGAAGACTACAACTCGGGCAAGGCCATGGTCGGCACCGGCCCCTACAAGTTCGTGTCCTACACCCCCGGCGACCGCGTCCTGATGGAACGCAACGACGGCTACTGGGGCGAGAAAGCCACCTGGGACAAGGTCAACTACCGCTACATCAACAACGCCGCCGCCCGCACCGCCGCGCTGCTGGCCGGCGACGTGGACGTGATCGACAAGGTCTCGGTATCTGACCTGGCCAAGCTGCAAAAGGCCCCCAACGTGTCCGTCTACCCCTACGACGGCCTGCGCGTGATGATCCTGCAGCCCAGCTTCAACCCTGCGCCCAACCAGTACATCACCGACAACAACGGCAAGCCGCTGGACAAGAACCCGCTGCTGGACGTGCGCGTGCGCCAGGCGCTGAACCTGGCCATCAACCGCAAGGCCATCGCCGACCGCATCCTGCAAGGCGCCGCCACCGAAGCCAACCAGTGGATGCCCAAGGGCACCTTCGGCTACAACCCCGACGTGAAAGACATCCCCAACGATGTCGAACAGGCCAAGAAGCTGCTGGCGGCCGCCGGCTACCCGGACGGCTTCAAGCTGACGATGCACGTGCCCAATGACCGCTACCCGCAAGGCCCGGAAACCGCCCAGGCCGTGGCGCAGTTCTGGACCCGCATCGGCGTCAAGACGCAAGTGGAAGTCGTGCCGTGGGCCGTGTATTCGGGCCGCGCCAACAAGAACGAATTCGCCGTCAGCATGCTGGCATGGGGCAATGGCACGGGTGAAGCCAGCTACGCGCTGGTCAACATCCTGGCCACCGTCGACGCCAAGAAGGGCCTGGGCGCGTCCAACTGGGGCCACTACAGCAACCCCAAGGTCGATGCCGCGCTGGACCAGTCCACCTCGGAATTCGACGTGGCCAAGCGTGAAGCCATCCTGCGCGACTCGGTCAAGCTGGTGGCCGACGACGTCGGCATCATCCCGCTGTACCACTACAAGAACATCTGGGCCACCAAGAAGGGCCTGAAGGTCACCCCGATGACCAGCGACCGCACCGCGGCCATGATGGTCACCAAGGACACGGGCAAGTAAGGCACGCATCATGGTCCCTACCCTGAGCATCCAACCCGTCGACGCGCTCATCGACGTGCCCCGCCACATCCGGGTCGAGCACGTCGCGCCCGGCCAGACGGTCGAGATCACCGCCTTGACCCGCCGCAACGGCGTGCTGTGGCAAAGCCACGCCGCTTTCGTGGCGGGCGAGGACGGCGCGGTCGACCTGTCGCGCGACGCCCCGGCGTCGGGCGACTACGCCGGCGTGTCGCCCATGGGCCTGATCTGGTCGCAGTCCCCCGTGGACTCACCCAGCCGCGAACACTTCAACCACCCGGTCACCGACGCCCTGGTCACCGACATCGTCGTGCGCGCCTCGGGTGCGCAGGCCCAGGGCCGCTTCGTGCAGCGCCTGGCCGCCGACGGCGTCACCCGCATCGAGGTGCGTGAGGAAGGCCTGGTCGGCACGCTGTACCTGCCGGCCGGCGCCACGCCCGGCTCGCACCCGGCCGTGCTGATCCTGAACGGCTCGGGCGGCGGCATCAACGAACCGCGCGCGGCGCTGTATGCCTCGCGCGGCTACGCCGCCTTTGCGCTGGCCTACTTCAAGGCGCCGGGCCTGTCCGACTACATCTCGAACACGCCGCTGGAGTATTTCCAGACCGGCCTGCGCTGGCTGCGCAAGAAGGTCCAGCCCAAGCACGACTTCGTCGCCATCAGCGGACAGTCGCGCGGCGGCGAACTGGTGCTGCTGCTGGGCGCCACCTTCCCCACTGAAGTGTCGGCGGTGGTGGCCTATGTGCCCGGCGCCGTCGTGCACAGCGGCCAGAACGCCTGCGACCCGAAGATCGGCCGCGAAGGCCCGACCTGGCTGCTGGGCGGCAAGCCCCTGCCCCACGTCTGGGAAAACAACCGCACCGCCACCTGGGCGCCGTTTGACGAAGGCCCGTCGCCACACCGCCACGAAAAGGCCATCCTGACCGCCTTGCAGGACCCGGACGCCGTGGCGCGAGCCCGCATCCGCGTCGAAGACATCCAGGGCCCGGTCATGCTGCTGTCCGCCACGGATGACGGCTCGTGGCCGTCCAGCCTGTATTCGAAGATGGTGCGGGACAAGCTGGCCGAGGTGCAGCACCCCTATCCGGTCAAGTGGCTGGACTACCAGAACGGCGGGCATTCCATCCTGTTCCCGTACGTGCCCACCACGCAACTGGTCTATGCCCACCCCGTGTCCGGCAAGATCAGCACCAGCGGCGGCAACCCCAAGGACAACGCCCGCGCCGACCAGGAATCCTGGGAAGGCGTGCTGACGTTCCTGGACGCGGCGGTGAAAGCCCGCGCGGCCAGCGCCGCCGCCAAGCCGGCGCAATGACACTCAAGGAGACGCTCTCAATGGCCCAACAACCTATCGTCTACGACGCCGCGAAAGACCTCGTTGACCAGCTCGTCGGCCTGAAGGCCGACAGCACCACCTACGCCGCACGCCACCAGCGCGACAAGGTCGCCGCCGCCACGCAAGGCAGCTACGACGCCCTGTTCGACCCGGCGCTGCCCGGCCTGACCCTGGCCGAGCGCCTGCTGGTCGCGCTGTATGCGTCGCGCCTGACGCCGTCGCCCGCCCTGGCGGCCCACTACCGCCAGCGCCTGGTGGACGCCGGCGCCAACGCCGCCGACATCCAGGTGGCCGACGCCGGCAAGCCCGCCGACGCCGCCGATCCACGCCTGGCCGCGATCCTGGAATTCACGCGCAAGCTGATCGAAAAGCCCGTCGAAGGCGACGAGGCCGCGCTCAAGACCCTGCCGGCCGCGGGCATTTCGACGCCGGCCGTGGTGACCTTGTCGCAGCTGATCGCCTTTCTGTCGTACCAGGTGCGCCTGGTGGCGGGCCTGGACGCCATGAAGTCGCTGGCCGAGCAACCCGGCCGCGCGGCCGGCACGCCCGCCGCGCCCTTCCCGGCCAACACCGCGGCCACCGCGCCCGGCGACGTCATCAAGAACCACGGCTTTACCAACGAATCGCTGGAATGGAAGGCCTGGCTCGACGTCATTGACCTGGACAAGGCCACGCCCGACCAGATCGCCGTGCTGGAAGAAAGCCACCCGAAGGCCAAGGTGTCGGATTACTACCGCTTCCTGGTGCACCAGCCGGAAATCCTGCGCCAGCGGTCCACGGCATTCAACGCCATCATGTACGCCCCCGGCGGCCTGTCGCGCGCCGAACGCGAGCTGGGCGCCACCGTCGTGTCGCGCGTCAACGGCTGCGTGTACTGCGCGTCGGTGCATGCGCAGCGCTTCGAGCAACTGGCCAAGCGCAATGACGTGATCGCCCAGGTGTTCGAAGACCCCACCACCGCCGGCACCACCGCGCGCGAACTGGCGATCGGCAAGTTCTCGATCCAGATCACCGACGCCCCCGCATCCGTCAATGCCGACAGCATCCAGGCCTTGAAGGACGTGGGGCTGACCGAAGGCGAGGTGCTGGATTTGCTGCATTCGGACGCGATCTTTGCGTGGGCCAATCGCCTGATGCTGAACCTGGGCGAGCCGGTTTTTCCGCAAACCTGACGCGGTAACTCTGCCGGCGTCAGTCTGCGGCACCGGCATCAGGCGAAAGGCGCCGCGTTTTCGTTAAACTGACGTTTTCCCGCCTTCTTTTGCGCCCCGCTGCCCGCGGGGCGCATTGCCTTGCCCCATGTCCGAAAAAACCCACGACATCCGCCCCGGCCAGTCGATTGAACTGCTCAAGGCCCTGCACATCCTGACCCGCGACGGCAAGATGAACCAGGACAGCCGCAGGAAGCTGAAACAGGTCTACCACCTGTTCCAGTTCATCGAGCCGCTGCTCA
Organism: Achromobacter sp. NCFB-sbj8-Ac1-l; assembly: GCF_052695805.1. NCBI lineage: Bacteria > Pseudomonadati > Pseudomonadota > Betaproteobacteria > Burkholderiales > Alcaligenaceae > Achromobacter > Achromobacter sp. NCFB-sbj8-Ac1-l. The sequence goes on from NZ_CP199812.1 coordinate 3,837,170, forward strand.
AGGACGTCCAGGAAGAACGCGGCGCCGTCACCCTGGCGGATCATGGCGCGGGCAAGTCGTACCTGGGCTTCATCCTGTATGACCTGTTCTTCAAGGAACAGAAAGACGCCGCCAAGGGCGGCTCGCACATCTACGGCATCGAAACCCGCGAAGAACTCGTCAAGTCATCCGAAGAACTGGCCAAGCGCCTGGGCTTTGACGGCATGTCGTTCCTGAACCTGTCGGTGGCCGAATCGATCACCTCGGACAAACTGCCCAAGACCATCGACGTCGTCACCGCCCTGCACGCCTGCAACACCGCCACCGACGACGCCATTCATTTCGCGCTGGAAAAAAAGGCCAAGTACATCGTCGTCGTGCCTTGCTGCCAGGCCGAAGTGGCATCCGTGCTGAGAAAGAACAAGGCCCGCGCCCTGGCCGACCCCCTGGCCGAAATCTGGCGCCACCCGCTGCATACGCGTGAATTCGGCAGCCAGATCACCAACGTGCTGCGCTGCCTGCAACTGGAAGCCCACGGCTACCAGGTCAGCGTGACCGAATTGGTCGGGTGGGAACACTCGATGAAAAACGAACTGATCATCGCGCAGTACAAGAACCTGCCGAAGAAAAAGCCGGCCGAACGCCTGACCGAGATGCTGGACCGGATCGGCCTGCAGGAATTGAAGGATCGGTTTTTCTTGCCGGATGCGGCGGTGGCAGCGTAAAGCAAAAAGCGAAACCGGCAATGGGTTTCGCTTTTTTTTTGTCTTTTGACGGCTTTCGGCACGGACAGGCCGGCGACCTCGCCCGCTTCAGCATGCGCGCCGCGGAATCAATTGCTGCGACGCAGCCGATCCGAGGACTGCTTGTTCAGCCGCTTGGCTTCGGCTTCGGCGTAGTCTTCTTCGCCCTCTTCGTACTTGCCGTCATACATGCAGCTGCTGCGGACCCAGCCGCATTCGCCAACGACCTTGGCGCAGCCCGAACTGAGCACCGCGAGAAACAGCACGACACCGTAACGGCCCAACGTTTGAATCGACATATTGCTCCTTGATGTTCCCGGTAGTGTACGGGTGAGGATGACGGCTACGGCCGCGAAACGCAGTAAAAAATGGTGTCAAAGGCCGGTGGCGGGTCAATGAAAGACACGACCGTACCCTCGTGCCGGGCGTCTGGATCGGTACACGCGGGATCCCGCCTATTCATGTCGGACTCGCAGTCCATGCATCAGAATCTGGCATCATCGCCCTTTTGGGCGGCCCCTTCCCATGCGCAAACTCCTCTGCCTTCGCGACGCCATAGAAGCCATCGCCGCGTGTCATGACGACGGCGACGTCTGGGACCGCTATTGCTGGGTCTACGTGACCGACGACGTGCCGCTTGTCGACGCCCGACTCTATCTGTCTACCCGCGACGACGAAGACGATCCTGCCGTCGATGAAGACGGCGAGGAACATCCCGCCTTCGCCATGGCGCACGGACTGGTCAACTACCTGGAAGCCGCCACCTTCGCCGACGTATTGAGCGTGCAGAAACGGCAGCAGCCGTTATCGCAGCTGGAAGACTACGCCGTCGCACTCGAACACTACGCCGAGCAAGACGCGTTCCTGGACCGTGGCGAGTTCTATCGCGGCGGCAAAGAACCCGAGCCGACGCCGGGTCTATCCCGCGACATTTACGCGGAATACGACCTGCACCTGACCGCATGCCCGGCAGACCGCCTGCTGGGGGCCGCCAAGGCAGCCGCTGAACTGCTGGGTATCAATGCAGCCGAAGCGTTGAACCGTTGCCGGCAGCTTCCGCTGGTACTGGGCGAACGCGTCGACGCCCGCGAACGCGACCGCATCGAAGCGCGCTTCGCCGACACGTCCCTGCCCCTGCAAAGAACGACCCACGTGCCACTGGCGTGGCAAATGGGCCGCCCTTGAAGCTGTTGACGCAAGAGGCCTAGACGCAAAAAGCCTAGGCGCGCGATCAGCGCGGCGCGCCGATCTGCAGCAAGGTGAATTCGCGCCGCATGTAGCGGTTCATCACCTGCGCCAGAATCGGGTTGCCGGCATTTTCCACCTTCGGCGCCGTCAGGTTCACCACCGCCGCGCACAGCTTGCCGGCCTGGACCGTCTTGCCCGAGAACTTGGCCGGCACCGCATCGGCCATGCTCGCCTTCCAGGCCGCATCGATGCCATCAACGGCCTGCTTGGCGGTCGCGCAATCCGCGTAGGACAGCGACATCACCACCGCCGGCACGGCGTCGATCTGGACGTCCGCAATGATCCCCGAGAAGTAAGGCGGAATACCGCGCCCGTTGGCCTCGGTCGCCGCCTTGAGATTCTGCTTGGCGGTGTCGATATCGCCATTCGCCGACAGCAACACCTTCGCCGGATCCACCGCGTTAAGCCCCATCACCGGGGAAATCACCGCGGCCTGCACGATGCGGCCGCTGTTCGCAGGCACTCCTTCCTGCAAGCCGGCCACAGCCGCTGCCACCGCATCGCTGTCTGCCACCGAAGGCTTGGGCTGCGCCAGGCTCTTCATACCCCCCGCTGACGGCGCCTGGATCAACGCAGAATCCAGCGGCAACACAAAGCTGGCCTTGCCCATCATGCCGCGCCACGGGCTCTTCGGGTTGGCCTTCTTCAGATCCATCGCGCCCTCGGCGCCATTGGCGATCAGGCCCGGCACACCGCCGTCCACCGCAACAAAATCGTCCTGCTTCAGATTGGCGACCAGTTTCTCGACCGCTTGCTTATCCTTCAGCCCCCAATAACTGACATTGGAGGGCGCCTGGCCAAACCCGGCGAAATACAAAACCTCGTCCACCGCGACTTTCGCATTCAGCGACCACTGGTCCAGGCCATAACCGATGGATTCGATCGGCTGGATCGGCTGCGCCAGACTCAGCCTGCGCATACCGTCTGCCGTCGGCCCGGATTTTTCCAATCCGCGCCAGGCCTGCACGTCCATAAAGAAAATCTGCATCGCCTGCGGCGTGGAGAGCGCCGCTTGCGGTATCTGCTTCAAGGCCTGCTGCAATGTCTGCGTACTGTCTTGTGCCGCGGCCGACGTTCCAAATCCTGCCAGCATGCAGAGTGCAAGAGCCTTTAAGCGCATCAACTTTCTCCGTTTTTCTTGATGGGTTTGACGATCGAGCGAATCCCCGTCGAGGCAAGCCGATTTCGCCAGGCGCCGTCGCGGTCAACGGCGTTCGCGCGCGTCAAGACTTGCTTGTCGGGGTTCGACACAGGCCGTGGTCCAAATTCGGGGACATGGCGGGATCGATGGGAGATAGTACCTGAATGCTGGAGGATGGATTCCGAAGCAAGCAAATGCATGAAGAAATAAGACGTGACAACTTCGCCCATCGGACAAGCACGTCCAGGCCACTCAGTCCCGATAGCCGATATTCCCTTGTGTCCAGGATGACCGCCATTCAATCAACGCATCAATGCCATCGCGGCAGCGAAATTCAGAATTATCCAAGTTTCCAAATATCCCCCTTCCAGTAGCTTGAAACGGCGTATCACTCATGCGATCACGGTTGATCGCTCGCTTACGCCGTAGCGCACCGCTCGTGAAAAGAAGGTAACCGCAGGACGAGTCGCCAGCGTTTGGCACGCTACGCAACCCCCAGGAGGCACAAGATGAGTCATCCCGAACGGAATCCGTTGGAACAGATTGTCCTGGTCCCCGCTGCCGTCCCCCGGCCCCGGAAACTGGCGCATCTGGTATTTCGGACACGGCAGCTGAATGTGATGCTGGATTGGTACTGCTCAGTATTGGGCGCGCATATCGTTTTTGCCAATGAACAGATCGCGTTCGTGACCTATGACGACGAACACCATCGGGTGGCGCTGATCAACGAACCGGCCGAGCCGGCCGGCGCGCCCCGGGTGGGCTTTCACCATGCCGCATTTACGTATGGCAGTCTGGCGGAGCTGCTGGCTACCTATACCCGGCTGAAGCAGGACAACATCGTGCCGCACCTGTGCATCCTGCATGGCCCCACGGTGTCGATGTACTACCGGGACCCGGATGGCAACGACATCGAATTGCAGATCGACGTGTTTGAAACCGCGGATGAGGCGACCACCTGGATGGTGGGCGAGGCTTTTTCCCATAATCCCATCGGGATTCTTTTCGATCCCGATGACATGGTTCATCGCTTTCGAGCTGGCGAACCGCTGGTCACGCTCATCCGGCGCGCCGACATGTAGCCTGGCCCCGCGGCGCGCAGATCTTCACAGACGATCACAACTCTCCCATACCTGAACGCCTGTGCGGGCGGCACAATAGCGGAATACTTTCATCACGGCGACCCGAGAATCTGGCGGGTCGGCCGTGCAGGCCCCCAAGTTTTCCAAGGATGCGCACCATGCCGACATTCCGAATCCAACTGCTCGCAGGCGTTGCGCTGCTTGGCGCGGCCGCCACGGCCTCGGCCATCACGATGGACCCGGTGTTTTCCACCCCCGCACTCGGTTTGTCCAAGCCCGCCGCGGTGCAGGACGAGGGCGCATCGCAAAGTGGCGCAGAGGCATGCGAACCGAAAGAGCGGCTCCAGATCGGGCTGTCGGACAGCGACACGAAGTTGGTGCTGCCCTGGTTCGTCACCGAACTCAAGGATGCGGTGAATGAAGACCGGTCGCTTGAGGACACGGCCAAGGGGCTGGCGCGGGGGCTTTGAAACCCCGCAGCGCCGCGCGACTAAAACAACGATAGATTGGTCGCATTGCCTTGCGGCATCGGGGTGGCACACCAGCTTTCTGCCGGCGCGCCGCGCAGCATGGCCATGGCCTCGTCAGGCGAGGCCCCCAGCCAGGCGTCATAGGCGGTATCCGCCAGCAACACGACCATGCGCTTTTCTTCATGGCTGCGGTGATACCGCTGGAATAATGCGTGATCGTCGGCGTTGACGGTGATCATGCTGTAGGTTTCCAGCACACCGCCCTCGGCATCCCGACCGCGCTCCCAGATACCCGCCAGGCCCAGCGGATGGCCATCGGCACGGGTGAAGCGCGTGGATATCTGGAATTTCTGACGCCAGTCCGGTTCGAAAATGGCGTCGGCCGGGATGAGGCACCGTTGCCCGTCAAACCAGGCGGCTTGGAAGGTGCGGGCCGTTTCCAGTCGGTCTGACCGGGCGTTGAAGGTGGACAGTTTTGGCGAGGGCGCGGCGCCGCGCCGGGTCAGGCCCCAGCGTCCGACCACGGCTTCGCGCGGTTCACGATTGCCGTTGCCATCGCCTTTGACTGGCCGGCGCACGAACACCCCATTCACACCCGGACGCATGTCGTGCGCATACGGTTTTTCGGGCATCGGCACGCCGAATAGCTTCAGCAGCAGTTCGGCGTCTTTCAGGGTCTGGTAGTGGCTGCACATGGCACCCTCCCATCGGAAGGGTCAGTATATGGCCTGCGTGGCGGCACGCCGATCCTGTTGTGACGACAGCCCGCCTCTCTATTTCTTCGGCGCGTACACCAGCTTGATCGGCGTACCCGGCTTGAAATTCGCAGACTGCGGACCATATTCCGGGTTGAACGACGGGTGCCACGCGCGCAGCTCGGTGTCCGACAGCCATTCCAGCTGCAGCTGATCTTCCGGGGTGGGCGCGTCGAACTGCGCCAGGGATTTCACGGCGGACTGGCATGCTTCCGACACACCGCGATCCAGAATCGAGACCTGCGTTTTTTCCGTCCACGTCAACGATCCGGCTTGTGGGCATTTGCGCACTTCGACGTGGTACTTGCCGTCAGGCGACGGCAGATCGACGATGATCTTGTTGGGGCCGCAGGCCGTCAGCAGGACGGACACGCCAAGCAAGAGCGGGAGGCATTTTTTCATCGGTGAACCCTCTGGCCATTGAGCCGGCCGGCCTGGAAACAGCTAGGGATCATACCGTGCGATGCCGGCCCGCAATCCACACGGCCCACCCAAAGCCAGAGTATCCTGCCGCTGAGCACTCGCTCTCTGACGCGTCGTCAAGGGTCTTGCCGACCCAAAGGAACCGCCATGCTTGATCTCTCGTCGAAATCGCGCCGCATCGCCCTGACCGCTTTGACCCTGGGCCTGGCCAGCGCGCTCTTCACCGGCTGCACCACCACCGGCCCGCAATCGACGGCGTCTGCCGCCGACAAGCGCCAGGAATTGAACGCCGCCGCTACGGCGACCCTGTCCAAGCTGTACGAGGCCGCGCCCCAATCCAAGCAGCTGGTGGCCCAGGCTCGTGGCGTGCTGGTGTTTCCGGCGGTGTTGAGCGCCAGCTTCATCGTCGGCGCCCAGCATGGGTCGGGCGTTCTGCGTGTGAATGGCCAGGACACCGGGTACTACAGCATCACGGGCGGGTCCATCGGCCTGCAGATCGGCGCGCAGTCCAAGGCCATGGTGGTCATGTTCATGACGGACGATGCCCTGGCCAAGTTCCGCAGCAGCAGCGGCTGGACGGTGGGCGCCGACGCGACGGTGGCCGTGGCGAATCTGGGCGTGAACGGCAATATCGACTCTTACACCGTCCAGCAGCCCATCGTCGGCTTCGTGCTGAACAACGGCGGCCTGGTCGCCGGGGTGTCTGTGGACGGCAGCAAGATTTCGCCGTTGCTGCTGTAGCCGCCGGGCGGGTCGTCCAGACCCGCCCTACCCCCGCTGGCTCAACGCGCGGCTGATGCGGTTCTTCGCGACCGTGGTCTTGGGCACCTTGAACGGGAACCACGTCCGCACGTCTTCGTCCAGACCGATGCCGTGCATGTAGTTGTAGATCGCTTTTTTCAGCGCCCGCCCCAGCGCGTCGTGATCGACGCCGGTGGGGTCATGAAAGCCGATGTCGTTCTTGGCGAAGGTGACGTCGGGCAGCGGCTGCAGCGTGACGCCGTATTCCTCGGGGTTCTTGCCCACCGGGGAATGCACCGTACAGGCAAAGCGGTGGAAAAAGCCGCTTTGGATGCAGTCGTTCTCGAACAGCTGGCGCACGTATTCCAGCGCGTCGACGGTGTCCTGCACGGTCTGGGTGGGAAAGCCGTACATCAGGTAGGCGTGCACCAGGATGCCGGCATCGGTGAAGGCGCGGGTGACGCGGGCGACCTGGTCGACCGAGACGCCTTTTTTCATCAGGTTCAGCAGGCGGTCGGACGCGACTTCCAGTCCGCCGGACACGGCGATGCAGCCGCTGTCGGCCAAGAGTTCGCACAGCTCGGGGCTGAAGGTCTTTTCAAAGCGGATGTTGCCCCACCACGAGATGCCGGCGTTGCGCTCGATCAGCTCGGTGGCCAGGGCTTTCAACGACTTGGGCGGCGCGGCTTCGTCGACGAAGTGAAAGCCGGTCTGGCCGGTTTCGCGGACGATGGCTTCGATGCGGTCGGCCAGCACGGTGGCGGACGCGCCTTCGTAGCGGCCGATGTAGTCCAGGCTGACGTCGCAGAAGCTGCATTTCTTCCAGTAGCAGCCGTGGGCAACGGTGAGCTTGTTCCAGCGGCCGTCGCTCCAGAGACGATGCATGGGGTTCAGCATGTCCAGCAGCGACAGGTAGCGGTCCAGCGGCAGGCCATCCCAGGTGGGAGTGCCGACTTCGGCAAACGCCACGTCGGGCTCGACCATGTTGATGTACCGAACCTGGCCGGATTCGGCATCGCGCAGGAAGGTGCGCACCAGGCGCTGGCGCGAGCGCTTGCCCTGCACGTGTTCCAGCAAGGCCAGCAAGGGGCGTTCGCCGGCGTCCAGGCAGACGTAATCGATGTAGTCGAAGACTCGCGGGTCTTTCAGTTCGCGCAGTTCGGTGTTGACGAAGCCGCCGCCCAGCACGGTGATGATGCCGGGGTCGTGCGCCTTGATGGCCTGGGCGATGCGAAAGGCGGCATAAACGGCGCCGGGGAACGGCACCGACAGCAGCACCATGGTGGGCGCGTGGCGTTCCAGGGCTTCGTGGGTCAGGTCGCGCAGGGTTTCGTCGACCAGGTTCAGCGGCGCGGCCAGGGCCTGGGCCAGGGGGTCGAAGGTGGGTTGGCTGCCGGCCAGCGATTCGGCGTAGCGCACGAATTCAAAGCGCGGGTCGATGCCGTCGCGCAGCACGTCGGCCAGGTCGTTCAGGTACAGCGTTGCCAGATGCTTGGCGCGGTCTTGCAGGCCCAGGGCGCCAAAGGCCCAGCCCAGGGGATCGCCGCCGTCTTCGTCCATATAGACGTCCAGCGTGGCAAAGCGCGGCCCTTCGGGCAGGAAGTTGCGGCCGGCGATGCGGTGCGCCAGGGTGGAGTCCCGGCCTTGCAGGAAGGCGATGACCGGGCCGATGGTGGCCAGGTAGCGCGGCTGCATGGCGATGAAGGCCTGGATGGGCGGGGTGTGCTTTTCCAGGGGCAAGGCGTCGATCTGGGCGGCGACGGCGCGCAGGCCGTCGGCCGACAGCAGGCGCAGCACCAGGGCCAGCGCCAGGTCTTCCTGCACCGCCGGGACCTCGCGCGAACGCAAAAAGCCGGTCAGGTAGGCCGTGGACGGGTATGGGGTGTTGAGCTGCGTCATCGGCGGAATGACCGACAGGACGCGTAAAGGCTTAGGGGACATGAGGCACGGCAAGACTGCCGTCAAAGCGGGGATCAGGGATGATTATAGGCAGTGCGGCGCCCTGCCCGCCGCCCCCGGCCCGATTGGCTACACTTGCCCCATGCGCCACGCCCCCGACCCGTTCGCCCCGCCCAGAAAAGCGCGCCCCGTGCGCCAGAACTCGCTGCTGTGGATCATCGAGCCCCTGGAACGGGACGCGAATTTCACGCATCGCAAGATGTTCGGCTGCGATGCGGCGTATCTGGATGGGTCCCTTTATCTGGTCGTGGCCGACCGGGACGAACCCTGGAATGGGGTCATGGTGTGCACCTCGCACGATCGCCAGGCGGCACTGATGCAAGACGTGCCCGGGCTGGTGCCGCATCCGCAGTTGAGCAAATGGCTGTACCTGCCGCAGACGGATGAAGGTTTCGAAGCGCGGGCGGCGCAGTTGGTGGAACTGGCGCTGGCGCGAGACCCGCGACTGGGCGTGGTGCCCAAGCCGCGGGCCCGGCGGCGCAAATCGTGGCGCGCCGAGGACTGAAGCTGCCTCAATACTGGTAGCGCACCGTCAAGGTTGCGCTACGCCCCGCGCCCCACGCCCCCTGGTTGTAGAACCCCACCTGCGAGTAGTACTTGCGGTCGAACAGGTTGTTGACGTTCAACTGCGCCGACAGGTTGCGGTCGAACTTGTAGCGCGCCATCAGGTTGGTCAGGGCGTAGCTGCCCTGGCTGACGCGTTCCTGCCCGTTGGGGCCGCTGGCCAGGGTGTAGATGCGGCTCTGCCAATTGACGCCGCCGCCCACGGTCAGGCGGTTCCAGCTGCCGGGCAGCTGGTAGGTGGTGAACAGGCGCACCAGGCTGCGCGGCTGGTCGGTCTGGATGCCGTTGCCGTCGCCGTCGCGCGCGGTCCAGTGTGAATAACCGGCGGCCACGTTCCAGCCCGGCGAGACTTCGCCCGACATTTCCAGGTCGAAGCCGCGGCTGCGGGTGCCTTGGCCAGCGCGATAGGCCTGATTGATGGTGCCGGGCACGAATTGGCCCGGGTCGACCTGGGCCACGTTGTCCTGGTTCATCTGGAACACCGCGGCGGACGCGTTCAGGCGGCCTTCCAGGAATTCGCCTTTGACGCCGGCCTCGTAGGCCTTGCCTTCCAGCGGATCCAGCCAGCTGCCGTTGCGGTCTTGATAGCTTTGCGGGTTGAAGATGCCGGTGTAGCTGACGTAGGCGGTGTAGTTCTCGTTGATGTCGTACAGCAGGCCGGCGTAGGGCGTGAAGGCGTCCTTGTCGAAGGCCTGCTTGCTGCCCCCGCCAAAGCCCACCGAGTCCGTCTTCCAGGTGCTGTAGCGCCCGCCCACGATCAGCTTCAGCGGATCGGCCAGGCTGAAGCGCAGCGCGCTGTACCAGCCGGTCTGCTTGGTGGTGTAGCGGCTGGCGGTGCTGGAATCGCCCCACTGCGGTTCGGGATACGAGCCGTCCCAATCGTAGAAATTGCCCACGGGCGCGGCGCCGGACGCCGGGAAGCGGCCGCGGAAGTCGGCGTACTGGCGGCTGAAGCTGGCGCCGAACACGGCTTCATGGGTGCGGCCGAACAGGTTGAAGGGGCCCGAGGCCTTCACGTCCAGGCTGTTCTGCTGGCGGTCGCCGTAGTACCAGGCCGGCGAGCCGTTCACGCCCAGGCCGGTGTTGCGGTCCGGCAGGCCGTACAGGTACAGCAGCTTGCCGTCCATTTCGTTCTTGGAATACGAGGCCGTAGTCTGGATGCGCCAGTCGTTGTCGAAGCGATGTTCCAGGCTGGCGAAGGCGCCCTGCGTGGTGCTGGCCCACGAGGTCCAGTCCGCGCCGGTGTTCAGCGAACGCTTCCAGTCCGTGCGGCCGCCGTCGGCGTACCACAGCGGAAAACCGCCCCAGCTGCTGCCCTTGGGCTGGTTGTCCTGGTAGTTGAAACCCACGCTTAACGTGGTGCGCGAGGTCAGGTCCGCGTCCACCACGCCGTAGAAGACCTTTTTGCGGTTCTCGTAGTTGTCCAGGAAAGAATGGTTGTCCTGGTAGGCCGACACGATGCGGCCGCGCACGCTGCCGCTGGCGTTCAGCGGCGACGACAGGTCAACGGTGGCGCGATAGGTATCCCAGCTGCCGGCGCTGACACTCATGTCGGCCGTGAACTCGCGGCTGGTGGCGTGCTTGCGCACCAGGTTGACGGACGCCGACGGGTTGCCTGCGCCGGTCAGCAGGCCGGTGGCGCCACGCACGACTTCGACGCGGTCGTAGATGATGGGGTCCTGCGACGACTCGCCCCCCGCATAGCCCATATCGAACGACGTAGGGATGCCGTCGTACATGTAGTTGCTGATGGCAAAGCCGCGCGAGTTGAACGAATAGCGCTCGCTGTCGTAGTTCTGCACCGAAATGCCCGGCGTGCTGGCCATGACGTCGGCCAGCGACCGCATGTTTTCGTCATCGATGCGCTGGCGCGTGACGACGGTGACCGATTGCGGGGTGTCACGCAGCGACATCGTCAGGCCGGTGCTGGCGGCGGTGGCGCGCGGCGTATACGAGCCGGTTCCTTCCGTGGTGGTGATATCGCCCTGGCCTTCGACCTTCACGGCGGGCAGCGTCGCGACGTCAGCCTGCTGGGCGAACGCAGCGCTGCTGGCAAGCGCCATCAGTACCAGGCTGGTGGTGCGCCGCAAGGCGGCGCGAGGACGAACGAGGCAGAGGTGGCCGACGGGCCGCGGGTCTTGCATGATGACTTCCTTGCACGGGCTGGAACAATAATTTGCAAGGAAGTGTAATGCAAACGCTTCTCATGTAGTTTCTTGTTGCAAGGACGCACCGAAGGTTGCGTCCCTGTTTGGTTTGGCTTGTGGCAAGGCGGCGGGCGTGGCACGCGCGCGACTCACCGAAACCGCAGATGCCGCCTTTGCAGTTGCGCCACGGTCTGGCAGCCCATCAGCTTCATGGCGCGTTCGATTTCAATGCGCATCAGGTCCAGCGCCCGTTCCACGCCGGGCCTGCCGGCGGCGGCCAGGGGGAACAGGTAGTAGCGGCCCAGGCCCACGGCCTTGGCGCCCAGCGCCAGGGCCTTGAGCACGTGCGTGCCGCGTTGCACGCCGCCGTCCATCATGACGTCGATGCGGTCGCCGACGGCGTCGACGATTTCGGCCAATTGGTCAAAGGCGCTGCGCGAGCCGTCCAGCTGCCGCCCGCCGTGGTTGGAAAGCACGATGCCGGTGCAGCCGATGTCGACGGCGCGCCTGGCGTCTTCGACGGACATGATGCCTTTCAGGCAGAACTGGCCGCCCCACTCGGCCACCATCGCGGCGACGTCGTCCCAGTTCATGGCGGGGTCGAGCATGTCGGTGAAGTAGCGGCTGATGGACATGGCGCCGCCGCCCATGTCGACGTGGGTGTCCAGCTGCGGCAGCCGGAAGCGTTCGTGGGTGACGTAGTTGATGGCCCACGCCGGCTTGGCGGCAAACTGGGCGATGCCGGCCAGGTTCAGGCGAAACGGAATGGCAAAGCCGGTGCGTTTGTCGCGTTCGCGGTTGCCGCCGGTGATGCTGTCCACGGTCAGCATCATGACCTGCACGCCGGCGGTCTTGGCGCGCGCCATCATCTCGCGGTTCAGGCCGCGGTCTTTGTGGAAGTAGAACTGGTAGACCTGGGGGCCGCCGCTGATCTGGCGGGCTTCTTCCAGGCTGACGGTGCCCAGCGACGACACGCCGAACATCGTGCCGAACTTGCCGGCGGCCGCAGCCACGGCGCGTTCGCCGTCGTGATGGAACAGGCGCTGCAGGGCCGTGGGCGAGCAATACACCGGCAGCGCCAGCTTCTGGCCCATCACCGTGACGGACATGTCCACCTGGGCCACGCCGCGCAGCACGTCGGGCACCAGGTCGCAGGCCTCGAAGGCGTCGGTGTTTCGGCGGTAGGTGGTTTCATCGTCGGCGGCGCCGTCGATGTAGTTGAAGATCGGGCCGGGCAGCCGCTGGCGCGCCATGCGGCGAAAGTCGTGGAAATTCTGGCACTGAGTCAGACGCATTGCGGGGTCCTTGGTCAACGCTGCAGGGGCGCGTCGCAGCGCAGCTTGAGAGCGGATTCAACGCCGCTGCAAGGCGGCAACAGGGCCGCTACAGGGCAGCCTCAAGACCACTTCAAAGCCGCTTCAAAGCCATATCAAGGCCACATCTCAAAGCCACATCTCAAGGCCGCGACGGCGCCGCCATGATATCGCCAAAGATCAGGCCGACCGGGCCCATGCGCCCGGAAATTTCCGCCGGGGGCATGGCGAAATTTTCGATACCCGGCGCCGTCATTGCGCGTTGCGGCCAGGGGCTGGCGTGCCTGTGCAACGCGCAATGACGACGCCCGGGTCCCGTGACGGCTATCGATCCAGCCGCACGACCAGCTTGCCGAAGTTCTTGCCGTCGAGCAGGCCGATGAACGCTTGTGGCGCCTGTTCCAGGCCGGCCACGATGTCTTCGCGCCAACGCAGCTGGCCTGTCTTGATCCATTGCGCCGCCTCGCGCAGGAAGTCGTCCTGCTGCGCGTCGACGAATTCATGCTGGATGAATCCGCGCAGCGTGATGCTCTTGGCCAGGATCTCGCGCATGGTGGCCGGCAGGCGGTCGGGGCCGCTGGCGGCCGCCGGGTCGTCGTTGTAGTTGGCGATCAGGCCGCACACCGGCACGCGCGCAAAGTTGTTCAAGAGCGGCAGCACTGCGTCCCACACATGGCCGCTGACGTTTTCGAAATACACGTCGATGCCGTCGGGGCACGCCTGGGCCAGCTGCTGCGCGAAGTCGGGCGCCTGGTGGTCGACCACCGCGTCAAAGCCCAGTTCGTCTTTGACGAAGGCGCACTTCTCGGGGCCGCCGGCAATGCCCACGACGCGCGCGCCCTGGATGCGGGCGATCTGGCCCACCACCGAGCCGACCGCGCCGCTGGCGGCCGCGACCACCACGGTTTCGCCGGGCTTGGGTTGGCCGATGTTGCGCAGGCCGGCGTAGGCGGTGAAGCCCGGCATGCCCAGCACCCCCAGCGCGGTGGACGGCGCAGCAAGGGTCGGATCCAGCCGGCGCAAATCGCTGCCGTCGGACAGCGCGTACTGCTGCCAACCCGCCGCCGACAGCACCACGTCGCCCTCTGCCCAATCGGGGTGCCGGGACACTTCCACGCGAGCCACGGTGCCGCCCACGATCACGTCGCCGATCTCGATGGGCGGCGCGTAGGATTTGGCCGCGCTGATACGCCAGCGCATGTAGGGGTCCAGCGACAGGTACTGGACCCGCAGCAGCACCTGGCCGTCGGCCGGCTCGGGGATGGAGGCTTGCTCGAAGCGAAAATCGCTGGGACGCGGCCGGCCGACAGGGCGGGAGGCCAGGACGACACGCAGATTCTGAGGGGTGGACATGAAAGGTTCTCCGTAGTTCAAGGGGACGCGAAGGGAAAGCGGTTTCGCGATACGGGGATACTAGGAGCGCCGCAGAGATACAGGTAGACTGAACCCTCATAATCCAGACTTAACAGATTGATAATGTCAGGCTCACTCGTGTCAGGCCCCTTCATATCAGGCCCCCTCGTGTCCGGTGACTTCGACCCCGCCCTGCTGCGTACCTTCGTGGCGGTTTGCCGCCATGGCAGCCTGAGCCGCGCCGCGGACCAGGCCGGGCGCGCGCAATCGGCGCTCAGCACGCAGATCCGGCGACTGGAAGAACAGGTGGGCAAGCGCCTGTTGCACCGAACCGGCCGCGGCATGGCGCCCACCACCGAAGGCGAACTGCTGCTGAGCTACGCCAACCGCATCCTGGCGCTGGGCGAAGCGGCGGCGGCCCGGCTGCGCGAACGCGCGGTGGCGGGCAGCGTGCGCATCGGCCTGTCGGAAGACGTGGCCGTGGCGGCCCTGCCCGCCGCATTGGGCCGTCTGCGGCGCGCCTGCCCGCAGTTGCACCTTGAGGTCGTGGTGGACGACGGTGAAAGGCTGGCGGCGCGCTGGCAGGAAGGCACGCTGGATGTGGCGGTGGGCGTGTGCGCGGCGTTCGTGGATGAACCTGTGCAGACCTGGGCGGTGGACCTGCACTGGGTCTGCGCCATCGACGAAGCGCCCGACCCGGACGCGCCGCTGGATGTGATCGTGTATGCCGAACCGTGCTCGTGGCGCCGCCTGGCGTTTGATGCACTGACCGCCGCGGGCCGCGATTTTCGGGTCACGCTGACGAGCCACAATGTGGGCGCCACGATTGCCGCGGTGGAAAACGGCCTGGGCGTTGCCCTGCTGTCCAGCGAATGCGTGCGGCCCGACACCATGCGCATCATCTCGCTCGGGCCCGACTCCGCATCCGGCCTGCGTGCGCAGTTCGGCATGTATGCGTCGAAGCGGCTGAACGACAGCGGCCGCGCCGCGGTGTCGTTGCTGCGGGAAAGCCTGCGGAATTGGGGCGCGCCGCAGCCATCACGGCCGACCGGCGCGGGGACTTCGCACTTGCCAGAGGCCCTGCCCGTCGTGGGGCTGGCCGGCTAGCTCGACGGCCTATCCGGCCGTGGCCGGCGCATCCACGGACTCGCCGAACACACCGCGCCAAGCCTGCGTCAACACCGCGGCCTGTCCATCCGCGACCCACTGCGCGCCGCCCAGCGCCATGGCGGCGTACAGGCAGGCATCGCTGACATTGCGCCACATCGGCGCCAGCCATTGTTCGATTTCACCGTCGTCTTCGACCAGCTCGAAAGCGGCGTCGCCGTCCAGCGCCTGGGCGCGTTCGCGCACCAGCGTGTGTATCAGCAGAAAGCCGGCGTGGATGGGCGAACGTTGCTTGTCGACGCGGCGCGTGGCCGAGAGCACGCCGTCCCAGGCTTGCAGGGCGCTATCGGTTTCGGGTGCGGCGCCATCGTCAGCGGACCAGCGCATCCAGGCGCGGCCCCAGGCCCGCCACGCTTGCGGCGGCACGCCGGCCGCAAGCTGCTCGGCCTGCGGGCGCGACAAGCCGCGTATTTGTTCAAGCAGGTCGACTACCGCCTCGCCTCGCGGGCCGAACAGGGCCGATAACGGCAGTTCTTCGAGCAGTTCGATCGCGGCGGCGCGCCAGTAGCCAGGCTGCGCCACCAGACCCGACATATCCCCCAACTGCGTGACCCGCACGCGCCACAAACGACCGGGCCAACGGCTGCCGATCGTGATGCTGGCCACGGACTGGTCGACCACGATCCAGGGAGGCACGGCCTGCGCCAGGCTGACCTGGTTGCCGGATCGCTTCAGGGCAAGGGAGGCATCCGGCGCATCGAACCAGAAGCCGTCGCGTTCAGCCGGCAAGCGACGCCGCCTTGCCCGCCCGCTGGGCCTGGATCAGTTCCATGACGTTGAGCGTCAGGCGCGTGGTGTGGCTGCGCATGGCCAGGTAGGCTTGTTCCGGCTGGCCCGCCAGAATGGCTTCGACGATTTTCTGGTGTTCGCGGTGCGAGACCTCGAAACGACGTTCGACGCCGGATTGCGCGGCCCGGAACGGCGCCAGCCGTTCGCGCAGGCTTTCGACGGCGGCCACCAGCGTGGCGTTCTGGGTGCCCTGGCAGATCAGTTGGTGAAAGCGCGAGTTCAGTTCCAGATAGGCCTCGGTATCGCGCTTGTCAGCCACGGCTTCGGCTTCTTCGTGCAGCAGTTCCAGCTGACGGCGCTGCATGGCGCTCATGCGTTGCGTGGCGATGCGGCAACAGAGCGATTCCAGTTCGCACAGGGCTTCGAGCATGTCGGCCAGCTGGTCGGGGCTGGTGTTGATGACGACGCCTCCGCGGCGCGGCACCAGTTCGATCAGGCCACGCGCGTCCAGCAACCGCAGTGCTTCGCGGACGGGCGTGCGCGACACCTGGAATCGTTGCGCCAAGGCGGGCTCTTCAAGCTTCTCACCAGGAGGCAGGAGGCCGGAGATGATGTCTTCGGCGAGCTGTTGGCTGATTTGGGCGGCGATGGTTGGCACTAATGTCCTTCGAATCAGTGTCGGGAGTGGCAAAAATTATACACGCCCCCATTTTTTGGCCGGATTTCCGGCCAAAGATATTTCATTCTCGCCATCTGCGTGCACATCCCTATTTTTGTACACACTAGATGAACACGACTCCGTGTTCGCCGTGAACAACCGCGCCCGTGCCGGCCGATTTCGCCTCTTCTATCCAGGGATTTCCCTCATCCCAGGCCCGCTTCCCCTGCATTGGACCTGTAAATCCCAAAAATCCTTTGTGTATACACATCAATAACAATGTACACTTTGCGAAAATTATGTACCTTAAACAGGACAAGGGGAGACCAACCACATGGCATCGATTTCAGCCGTTTTCAGGGGCGTCACAAGATCGGGTTCGCGCACCGCGCGCCGGCCCCACCGAAGGGGGGTGGCCGCCGCCGTGCTGGCGGCCAGCGCCGCAAGCCCCGCGCTGGCCCAGCCCGGCAGCAGCGTGCAGATCTACGGCTTCATCAAGGAAGACGTGGAAACCGTCAGGCTGTCGGGCAATGGCCGCTCTGAATCCCTGACCCGGCTGGTGAACGACCTGTCGGTGCTGGGCTTTCGCGGCCAGGAAAGAATCAACAGCGATCTTGAAGCGTTCTTCCAGATCGAGACCAATCTGCGCATGACCGGCACCGGCACGTCGGAAATCTCCGACCGCAATTCCGGGCTGGGGCTGCGCGGCCCCTGGGGCGAGTTCCTGATGGGGCAATGGGAAATGCCGCTGCGTTTTGCCTCGGTCTATACGGTGGACCCGTTCACGGCCGGCGTGTTCGCGTCGAACTCGATCATGGGCAACGGCTTCACCACGGCCGGCAATGGCGTGGCGCCGCACTCGTTCGACCGGCGCCAGAAAAACCTCTTCCAGTACGCCACGCCGAACTGGCGCGGCTTCAGCCTGAAGATGGGCGTGACGCTGCCCGAACGCATGCCCACGGGCAATCCCATGGCGTGGTCGGGGCTGGCCAGCTACGCCAGCGGCGACTGGTTCGTGGCCTGGGGCCACGAGTACCACCGCGACTACTTCTACGACGGTTCGGCCGACCATGCCGACCGCCTGGCCGTGACCTACACCTTTGGCGGCACCAAACTGCGCGGCGCCTATGAGCGCTTGCGCTACCAGCCCGCGCCAGGGCAATCGGTGTACCGCGACGCCTGGCAAGTCGCCGCCACCCACAGCTTCGGGCCGCATCAATTGCGCGCGTCCTACACCTACGGCGCCGACGCGCACGGGGACACCACCAAGGCGGTGGGCGGCATCGGCGTGCCGGGCTCGGGGTCCGGCGCCTGGCAGATCTCGCTGGGCTACGGCTACACGCTGTCCAAGCGCACCGAGGTCTGGACGTCGTTCACGCGGCTGGTGAACGGCGAGACCGCTCGCTACAACCTGTCCGGCAATCCGCTGCCGCAACTGACGGCGGGCGACGCCGCGACCGCTTTCGGGGTGGGCATCACGCACAAGTTCTGATGCCGCCCGCCACCGTTTTCATCCACCCGGTTCCAACCAGGAGCATCTCCATGAGCAACAAACTGCGCCACATCGCCCTGTCCGTGCCCGACCCCTGGGCCGCCGCCGAGTTCTACCAGAACGCATTCGGTTTTCGCAAAGTCGGCGAAACGGATTCGTCGCTGGCGCGCGGCGTATACCTTACCGACGGCACCATCAGCATCGCGCTGCTGAACTACAAGAGCGACCACGCGGCGGGCGAAGACCGCGGCAAGGATTTCGTCGGCCTGCACCATATCGGCGTGTGGGTCGAAGACATCGCCCAAGCCCGCCAGACGGTCGAGGCCGCGGGCGGCCACTACTACATGGGCGAGGTGCCGGTGAAGGGCAACATCTTCTATGAAGTGAAGTACCGCGACCCGAACGGCATCATCATCGACCTGACCGACCACGGCTGGGGCGGCGCGTCCCGCGCGGGCGGCGACGGCGATGCGGGCCCGGCCCTGCGCAACCCCGACCTGAAAGCCGATCGCGACGGCCTCTGAGGCCACGCTTGCGCAGCGATGCCCCGCCGGGGCATCGCTGCTTGCCTGCCTGCAATCAGGCGGGCAAGCGGACGGGATGCGCGGGCGCGCCCCGCTCGAACCAGCCGTCCAGGTTGCTGGCCAGCGCCGCGTGCTGCGCCATGCGCGTTTCCGGCGAGCGGCCCGCCAGGTGCGGCGTCAGGATGACCTGGTCCATCGTGCGCAAGGCTTGCGGCACGACAGGCTCTGTTTCCAGCACGTCCAGCGCGGCCCCGGCGATGACGCCGCGCGCCAGCGCGTCGATCAGCGCGTCGGTATCCACGACCGTGCCGCGCGACACATTGACCAGAAAGCCGGCCGGACCCAACGCCTGCAACACACGGGCATTCACCAGGTGATGCGTCTGCGGGCCGCCCGGGCAGGTCAGGGCCAGCACGTCGGACGCGGCAGCCAGCGACACCGCGTCGCCATGCGGCGCGTAGCCCTCGCCGCCCTGCGTGCCTTCATGCCACAGGTAGGCCACCTGCATGCCCACCGCCGTGCCCAGCCTGGCAAGCCGGTGGCCGATATTGCCCAGGCCGACGATGCCCAGCGTCTTGCCGCGCAGGCCGGGCCGCGCGGCGCGCAGGGCTTCCCAGCCACCAGCCTTGACGCCGCGGTCCAGCGCCGGGATGCCGCGCACCAGCGCCAGCATGAGGGTCAGCGCGTGGTCGGCCACGACCTGGCCGTTGGCGTCGGGCGCATGGCAGACGCGGACCTGCCGCGCCTGCGCGGCATGCAGGTCGATTTTCTCGTAGCCGGCGCCAAAGCTTGCCACCAGCTGCAGCGCGGGCAGCGTGGCCAGTTCGTCGGCGCTGAGCCCGGTCGAGCCATTGGTGACCACCGCCCGCGCCCGGGCGCGGACGTCGGCGTCGGCCTGCGCCCAGGGGGTCACGTGGTAGCGCGGGGCCACGGCGGCCAGCCAGTCCGCGTCCAGCGGCAGCCGGGTCAGCACGTGCAGCGGGCCGGCGTGGCCCGCGTCGGTGTTCGGGTCTTTCGGGGTTCCGTTCATGACGGCGATTGCCTCCTCAGGGGGTGATATGGGGTGAAAAGGGGGTGAAACGATGAGGGGGCAAAAATTATCACAAACCCTTTGACGTGTATACACGTAAGCTTTAAAGTATTCACAAAGGCGGCGGTGAGAACACGCAGACCGCCGCTTCACCTCATCATCACAACAAGGAGATCCCCGTGATCTGGCACGGCCTAGCAACCTATGAACTGAACGGCGTCCAACAGCCCGGCCTGGTGGTCGACAACACGCTCTATGACCTGGCGCAACTGGCCCGTGCCAGCCAGGCCGGGCAGAGCGGCGACCTGCCCGCCGTGGACGGCCTGCTGGACGACTGGGATGCCGCCGCCCCGCGCCTGGCGTCGCTGGCCGAGCAGGCTCGTGGCCTGGCCGCCGAAGGCCGCGTGGCCGCCATCGACGGCGCGGCCTACGCCATTCCCTACCGCCCGCGGCGCATCTTCGGGGTGGCCTCGAATTTCTACGAACACGCCGACGAAATGGGCACACAGCTCGCCGCCCGCGCCGAAAGCCAGCCCTACGTCTTCATGAAGGCGCAGAGCAGCGTCATTCCCACCCAGGCCACGGTGCTGATGCCCCCGGAAACCGAGAAACTGGACTGGGAAGTGGAACTGGGCGTGGTCATCGGCAAGACTTGCCGCCATGTGTCGGTGGAAGACGCGCTGTCGGTCATTGCCGCCTACACGGTCTTCAACGACATCAGCGCCCGCGACCTCAACCGCCGCACCGACTACCCCTTCAAGCACGACTGGTTTCGCGGCAAGAGCTTCGACACGTTCGGGCCGATGGGGCCCTGGCTGGTGCCGGCCGGCTGCATCGCCGATCCGCAGAACCTGCGCATGACGCTGAGCGTCAACGGCGAATCCATGCAGGACGGCAATACCTCGCAGATGATCTTTTCGGTGGCCGAGCAGATCGCCTACCTGTCGCGCATCCTGACGCTGCAACCCGGCGACCTGATCGCCACCGGCACCCCGGACGGCGTGGGCATGGGCCGCGGCGTGTATCTCAAGCCGGGCGATACGATGACGGCCTGGGTAGAAGGCATCGGCACCATCGAGAACCCGGTGGCCCTCGAAAGCCGTTAGCCTGCTACGCAACCTGATAACGACGGGGCCAAGAGCCCCGCGAGGAGACAACCGTGAATGCCGCAGACACAAAGGCCATCGCACCCATCCGGACCCGCAAGCTCGGGCACCTGGTGCTGATGGTGCGTGACCTGGAAGCCTCGACGCGCTTCTACACCGAGGTGATGGGCCTGAAGATATCGGACCGCATCGCCGACCAGATGGTCTTCCTGCGCGCCGGGCAAGACCACCATGACCTGGCCCTGTCGCGCCTGCCGGCCGACGCCCCCGACCGCGACGACCTGCCGCGCTACACCCGACCCGGGCTGGAGCATTTCTCGTACTACGTGGAATCGCTGGACGAAATGAAGCGCGCGGTGGACGTGGCGCGCGCGCTGGGCGTAGAGATCGAGCGCGGCATCGGGCAGCATGGCCCGGGCAGCAACTGGTTCCTGGTGTTCAAGGACCCGGACGGCAACAACGTCGAGATCTACACCGACATGGAGCAGATACCGACCAGCGCCGAACACGAACCGCAGACCTGGGCCCGCGACCTCGAATCGTTCGACCGGCACCGCCTGGCGCATTTCGTGGTGCAGCCGTCGCCGGCGATTCTGGCGGCCAAGGAAGGCCGGCCCGCGCCAGACAAGCAAGACAAGCCCGAATGAGCCGAGGCGCGCGATGACATTCCCCTTCCCGCCGTTTCCCGGGCTGGACGACGCGCAGCGTGCCGCCATGCTGGCCCTGGGCCCGACGTGGGCCAACGACATCCAGGGCAACCGGCGCCAGGTCTGCGAGATCTACGACGCCGTCCATGACGGCCTGCCCGCGGACGGCCTGCGCACGTTGCCCGCGCAGGCCTATGGCGACGATCCGCGCCAGCAGCTTGACCTATACCTGCCGGCCGCAGCCGATGGCGCCGCGCGGCCTATCGTGGCCTTCGTGCATGGCGGCGCGTTCCTGCGCGGCAGCAAGGACGCCACGCCGTACATCTATGCCAACGTGCCCAGGCTGTTCGCACGCGCCGGCTGCGTCGGTGTCAACGTCGAATACCGCCTGGCGCCGCAAGCGCCCTACCCGGCCGGCGCCGACGACGTGGCCGCGGCGGTGGACTGGCTGCGCAGGCATGCCGCCGCCTGGGGCGGCGACCCGCGGCGCATCGTGCTGATCGGCCACTCGGCCGGCGGCAGCCACGTCGCCACCTTCCTGACCGACCCGCGCTACCGTGGCCAGGCCGATGGCGTGGCCGGCGCCGCGCTGATCAGCGCCCGCCTGGAGGCCGACACCCTGCCCGGCAACCCCAACGCCGCCGGCGTGGTGGCCTATTACGGCCCCGACCCCGCGTTGCAGCGGCGCCATGCCCCCATGGCACATGCCGAGGCCATGGCCGTGCCACTGCTGATCGCGATCGCCGAATACGAAAACCCGTACCTGGATCGCTACGCGCTGCAATACGCGGCGCGCGTCGCCGCCACCGGGCGGATGCCTCGCATCGTCCAGGTGCCCGGACACAACCACACATCCGTGGTGGCGCACCTGGGCAGCGCCGACGGCGCCTTTGCCGCCGCGCTGCTGGATTTCGTCGCCACCCATGCCGGCCCCTTGCCCATCACCGCCCCCGCTGCCCCGGCGCCGGGCCGCTCATCCTGAGGAACCTTCCATGTCACATCCTTCGCTGCGCGGCGTGTTCGCGCCCGTGGTCAGTCCGTTTCGCGCGGACGCTTCGCTGAACCTGCCCGCGTTCGTCGCGCACTGCAAGCAACTGGTCGCCGATGGCGCCGGCCTGGCGATTTCCGGCACCAACAGCGAGGCCTGCTCGGAAACGTTCGACGAGCGCATGTCGCTGGTCGATGCCGTGATCGACGCGGGCATCGCCCCCGACCGCATCCTGGTCGGCACGGGCTGCTGCGCGGTCGACGACGCCGTCGTCCTGACGCGCCATGCCCTGGAACGGGGCTGCGCCGGCACGCTGGTGCTGCCACCCTACTTCTTCAAGAACGTGCAGGAAGACGGCGTGTTTGCCTATTACCGGCAATTGATCGAGCGGGTGGACAACCCCGCCCTGCGCATCGTGCTGTATCACATCCCCGCCGTCTCGGGCGTTGCCATCACCCTGCCGCTGATCGAGCGGCTGGCGGCCGCGTACCCGCAGCACATCGTCGGCGTGAAAGACAGCTCGGGCGACTGGGACAACCTGACCGCCATGCTGGCGCGCTTTCCGCAGCTGTCGATTTTCCCGGCATCCGAAGTGCTGATGCTGCGCAGCCTGGAACGGGGCGCGGCGGGCTGCATTTCGGCCACCAACAACATCAATGCACGCGACATTGCGCTGGCCTACGGTTCCCCCGAGCAAGCCGCGCGCCTGGGCGACCGCATCACGGCGGTACGCAAGACCGCCGAGCAGTTCCCGATGGTGGCGGCCGTCAAGCACACCCTGTCGCTGTTGACGGGCGACGACGGCTGGCGCCACGTGCGTGCGCCGCTGGTGCCGCTGGATGCCGGCACCGCCGCGCAGGTCGAAGCCCGCATGCGCGCAGCGTTGCCGGCGCTGCAGGCATGACGGCCGGCGTCTGAAGGAGACCGCGCATGAACGAATCCCGCACGCTGGATCAGTTGTTCCGCCAGGCGCGCAGCCACAACGGCTGGCTGCCCCGCGACATCGCCGACGCCGAGCTTCGCGCCCTGTACGAACTGGTGCGCCACGGCCCCACCAGCGCCAACACCAGTCCCATGCGGCTGGTGTTCGTCAAGACTGCCGAGGCCAAGGCCCGGTTGGTGCCGGCGCTGGCGCCCGCCAACGTGGCCAAGGTGCTGGGCGCGTCCGTCACGGCCATCGTTGCGTACGACAGCGCCTTTCACCAGTGGGGCGAAACGCTGTTTCCGCATCGGCCATCGCAGTACGACGCCTATGCGGCGGATGCGGCGCTGGCCGAGGAAACCGCGCTGCGCAACAGTTCGCTGCAAGGCGGCTACCTGATCCTGGCCGCGCGCGCCCTGGGCCTGGACTGCGGGCCGCTGTCCGGCTTCGACGCCCACGCCGTGAACCAGGCGTTCTTTGCCGACAGCACCTGGCGCGTGAATTTCCTGTGCAACCTGGGCAAGGGCGATCCCGACAAGCTCTTTGCACGCTTGCCGCGGCTGGACTTCGCCCAGGCCTGCCGGATTGCATGACCGACCCGGCAACGCCGGGCGCATACCTGGAAAACGAGGAGACATCATGACAACCCCCAACAACCCGGCCAGGCGGCGCTTCAGCCTGGGCGCGATGACACTGCTGGCCGGCGCGCCCTTCGTGGCGCGGGCCGAAGACAGCTGGCCCAACCGGCCCGTCACCATCGTGGTGCCGTTCTCGCCCGGCGGCAATACCGACCTGATCGCGCGCATGATGGCCGAGAAGCTGGGCCAGCGCATCGGCAAGCCCTTCATCGTGGACAACCGCGGCGGCGCAGGCGGCCTGATCGCGGCGGAATACGTGGCGCGGGCCAAGGCGGACGGCCAGACCCTGTTCATGTCGACCATGACGCAGATCGTCACGGCGCCCATGACCAACAAGATCCGCTACGACCCCATCCGCGATTTCGCGCCCATCATCAATGTGGGCGGCAACCCGTTCGTGCTGGCGGCCAGCGCCCGCCACGGCTTCAAGACGCTGGCCGACCTGGTGGACTACGGCCGCGCCAACCCCGGCGCCCTGAACGTGGGCCACGCCGGCACCGGCGGGCTGACACACCTGTCGGCGCTGCTCTTCCTGACGCGTGCCGGCGTGCAGGCGACGATGGTGCCGTACCGCGGCGGCGCGCAAGCGCTGGCGGACGTTCTGGCCGGGCAGATCGACCTGTACAGCGCCAGCGTGTCAGAAGTGCTGCCGCATGCGGCCACCGGCAAGCTGTCGCTGCTGGCGGTGTCCAGCGCCAGGCGGCTGGCGCAATTGCCCGACCTGCCGGCCATTGCCGAAACCTACCCCGGTCATGTCGTGGAAACCTGGAACGGCCTGGTCGGCCCCACGGGGATGCCCGAAGCGGTGCTGGCCCGCCTGGCCGACGAGGGCCGCCGCATCGTCGCCGACCCCGCCTTTCGCACGCGGCTGGAAGAAGCCGGCATCACGCCCTATGGCGAACTGCGCGACGCCTTCGCCACCCGCATCAAGACGGAACAGGGGCTTTGGCAGCCGGTGATCGAAGCGGCCGGCATCGAGCCTCAGTAGCGCATCGCCGCCGCGCCGCCGCCCGGCGGCGCGGCCACCTCGCGCAGGCAGGCAATGAACGTCTGGCAGGCGGCGCCGGGCTCGCGGTTCAGGCGCAGCGAATAGCCCACGGTCCCGAACGCGCCGGTCTCGGGCAGGTTGAGAATGCGCAAAAGGCCGGCATCCGAGAATTGCCGGGCCGCGGCGCGCGGCATCAGCGCCACGTGCGGCGTGTGCAGCAACAGGCCGATATTGGTCAGGATCGACAACGATTCGACGATGTCCGTGGGCAACGGCAGGCCGGCCCCGCGAAACAGGTGCTCGGCCGCCAACCGCGCCGGCGAATCCGGCGTGGGCAGGATCCACGGCGACCCGATCAGCTCGGCCAGGTGGGTGACGCGGTCGGCCGCCGGACCATAGCCCTTGCCGACCACCACGCACAGGGCCTCGTCGAACAGCGCGTGGTGGCTGAGCGCATGGGCGTTGGCCAGCGGCAGCTCGGGTTCGGGCAGGCGGCCGACGACGATATCCACGTCGCCCGCGGCCAGCGCCGGAAACAGGTGTGCGGTGGCGCCTTCGCGCACGGTGACCAATACGCCGGGCGCACGCGCCTTCAACATCGCGATCGCGTTGGGCAGCAGGCGGGCCGATGCCGAGATCAGCGTGCCCACCGTGACGTGGCCGCTGGCGCCCAGGCGGAAATCATTCAGTTCGTCGGTCATGCCGCGCAATTCGGCCATCAGCAGCTTGACCCGGCGGCCCAGCAGCGCGCCCAGCGCGGTCGGCGCCACGCCACGGTTGGACCGTTCGAACAAGGGGCCGTCGAAACAGGCCTCGAGTTCCTGGATGACCTTGGTCACCGCCGGCTGCGACAGCCGCAATTCCTGGGCCGCGCCGATCACGGAGCCGGCTTCGAGCACCCGACCGAAGATCATCAGCTGGTTCAGCTTCAAACGGCGGATCAGCGACAGGTCATTCCAGGGAAGCGCTTCCGCTGCATGCATGGTGGATTCCTCTTGTCCAAAGGCCAGGTAAGGCATCCGGCCCGGCCGGATGCTGCCTGCCGCGATTCTGGTGCATTCGCCGCCCCGCGCCTATTCAGGAAGCCCCTGATGTATACAGCTTGAAATACGGCCGCTATAACCAAATCGCCCTTCACTATAAGCAGACAGTTCAGTAAACCTCCTTCCCCTCTCCGTATACTTTTATCAATAAATGTATACAACAAAAGTCCAACGTTGACCCGAGCGACAGGCCCGAACCGCCCAGCGGCCGGACCGGCTCACCGAGGAGGGGAAAGTCCAATGAAGAGGATTTCGGCACTGGCTGCCGTCGTGGCGCTATGCGCAGGTTCCGGGGTGCAGGCCCAGACCCGCGTGTGGCTGTCCGGCTACGTCGACATGAACATCAAGCACCTGCAATCGTCAGGCCCCGGCTCGACGACGCGCATGTCCAGCGGCGGCCTGAACAATTCGCGCTTCAACCTGAGCGGCGTGGAAGAGCTGGGTGACGGCAACAAGGCCGTGTTCACGATCGAACCCATGTTCTCGGCCAACAACGGCCAGCAGGCCGCGCAGTTTCGCCAGTCGTTCGTGGGGCTCAAGGGCGACTGGGGCGAATTGACGCTGGGCCGGCAGTTCACGCCGTCGTACTGGATCGCCGGCTATGCCGACCCAAGCTGGGCCGCCGAGTTCAGCATGGTCAACAACATGGAATTCTTCTATGCGTCGTACCGGGTGGACGGCGCGGTGCAGTACAAGACGCCGGCGTTCCATGGCCTCACGGGCCGCCTCATGATGACCAACGGCGAAGGCGGCAGCTCCAAGGCCGGGCGCTTCATCAGCACCGCCCTTGAATACCGCGAAGGCCCGCTGTTCCTGGGCGTGGCCAGCGAGCAGCAATACACCCGCGACATCTTCCGCTCGTCCGAGGTGCATTCCTCGCGCGACAACTATTTCTCGGCCGTCTATCGCATCGGTTCGGTCGAGCCCACGTTCATCTTCCATACCTACAACGGCTACTACGCCTATCCGCCCTACACCGCCTTCAACGCCAGCGGGTGGGACGTTCAGCTGGGCGCGCGCTGGAACATCGACGGCCGCAACCGCCTCTACGCCAGCGTGGTGCACCGCCACGACGACGACAACAAGAGCCTGTCCAGCGCCAATGGCTTCGTCCTGGGATTCATCCACGGCCTGTCCAAGCGCACCGACCTGTACGCCAGCGTGGCCCATGTGCAGCATCGCCGCGCCGCGCCCGTGCCGTATCCCGTGACCTTCCAGAACTATCCCAACGCCGGCCAGAACCCGACTGGCTACCAGGTCGGCATCCGCCACGCCTTCTGAATGCCCGCCGCCATTGCCGCATCCGGCGAGCGCCCCTGTACCCAAGGAGACTGCATGTCCATTCACCGCCCCCACTGGCCTGTCCGATTCGCGGGCCCGGCCTTCGCCTCGCTGCTGCTGGCCGGCGCCGCGCTGCCAGCCTGCGCCCAGACCGCGCCGGCCGCACCGAACAAACCTGCTGCGCCGGCCGCCACGCCCGGTACGCCCAATGTGCAGGACCCCTATCTGGCGCAATGGTTGCGCCTGACGCCCGAGCGCCGGCCCGTGCCGCAAAAGCCCGGCGTGGATTACGGCATGGACCCGGCGACCGGCCAGTTCATCTGGCCCAAGGCCACACCCGAAGTGCACACCGGGCAGAAATTCCCCGGCGAAATGACAAGCTGGGACAAGCAAAGCTACGCCAAGAACGTCAAGGTACTGGCCTTCTACCCCGGCGTGGGCTCGCCTTTCCATGCCTGGAACAACATCGCCGACTTCGAGGGCCGCCGCTACCTGTACGTGCACGACCGCGACTACCTGCGCATCCTGGACGTCACCGACCCCGCCCACGGCAAGATCGTCTATTCCAGGGGCGGCGTCTGGGGGCCGAAAGGGTCCAGCGAAAAGTACGATCCGAACACCGTGCAGGACTATCTGGGCGGCGCCACCATCGCCTGGAGCAAGAAGCTGGGCAAGCCGGTGCTGGTTGCCTCGTTCGAGATCGGCCGCTATGGCCTGATGAACGAAAAGCTGGAACAGCCCGACAAGGTCGCCGCGCAGCGCCAGTACAACTCGCTCAAGGGCTTCAAGGTGTTCGTCATGGACGGCCCCCTGCCCAGCCAGTGGCGCCTGATTGCCACCCGCACGACGGACTACCAGCGTCCGGACGCGCCGGTCGGCCAGCAGCGCGGGTCCGGCTCGCTGGATTCGCCGGAGTACTACGGCGGCAAATACATGATCCTGTCGGCCGCGCCGGACGACACCTACGGCCTGACCGAATACCCGAACTACCTGTATTCGCCCGGCTACCAGGTCTGGGACATGAGCGATCCGGCCGATCCCAAGTTCGTGTCGCAGATCGCCGTGCCGGGCCAGATCCTGGGCGACAAGGAACACGAAGAGGCCTACCTGATGAATCCGCGGGCGGGCAACCGCACGTCGTGGATGGGCTCGCGCAACCCCATTTTCCTGTCGCAGCCGCTGGAAAACGGCGGCAAGATCGGCTTTGGCGCAATGGGCGGACTGGGGGTGTACGCGTTCGACCTGTCGGACCCGGCCAAGCCCAGGATGCTCGGCGGCGTGAACACGGCGCCCAGCTTCGCCGGCACCGAATTCGACAATGCCGACGTCAGCCAGTACGCGCGCACCGGCTACGTGTTCGCCAACGGCTACCCGATGAACCGAGATTGCTATGAACCCTACAAAGACATCTTCGTCATCGACGCCCGCGACCCCTCGCACCTGAAGGTCGCGGCCAAGATGCCGCAACCCGAAGTGCCGGCGGGTGCGCCGTTCACCAGCTTCTGCCAGCGGGGCGGCAACTTCGGTCCGAAACGCGCCAATGCCATCGGCCAGCCGGGCCAGTGGCGCCAGGGCATCGTGCCCTACTCGTTCTACAACGCGGGGGTGCAGATCTTCAATGTGGAAGATCCCGCCAAGCCCACCATCGCCGGGTACTTCGTGCCCGCGCTGGCCGATGAATCCGAGCTGCCCGTCTACACGCTGGGCAAGGGCGTGTTCTCGATCTACACCGAGTACGACCGCAACATCATCTGGGCCTTCACCGAGAATGGCGCGTACGCCTTGTCCACGCCGTTGCTGGGCGAACCGAAGCTGGGAATGGCCGACAAGCCGTGGCCGGCGCGCTGAGCAAAGAGCCTGTGCCGGCCCCGCTCAATCCGCCGCCGCGGCGTCCAGCACCCAGGCAGGCTCCAGCCGGTTGCCGCCCAGCGCCTTGGCCCGGTACAAGGCCTGGTCGGCCCGCGCCAGCGCGTCGGCCAGCGGTGGCGCGTCGCGGTCGTAGCGCGCCAGCCCGATGCTGACGGTGGCGCGCAACCCCAGGCCGCCGGCGGGATCGGCAACCGTGGCGGCGAACTGGCGGGCCGCGGCCTCGCCCAAGGCCTGAGCCCGGCCAGCCGCCTCGCCAGCCAGCAAGGCCGCGAATTCCTCGCCGCCGATGCGGGCCAGGATGGCCTGGGGGCCCAGCACGTCCCGCACGATCTGCGCGAACGATTTGAGGACGTGGTCGCCGGTCTGGTGGCCATAGCGGTCGTTGATAGCCTTGAACTGGTCCAGGTCGAACGCCAGCATGGCCACCGGCCCGCGACCGGCCGCGGCATCGATGGCGCGCGCGCCCTGCTCGAAGAACCAGCGGCGGTTGCCCAAACGGGTCAGGTAGTCGGTCTGGGATTCCAGCACCAGGCGGCTCAGCGTTTCTTCGCGGATGAGCTTGATCAGCGTCATCGGCAGAATCACCGAATACAGCACCCCTTCATACATGGTGATGTTGCTGGCCAGCAGTTGCACCGACGGCCCGTGGGCCGCCACCCACCACGGCAGCACGACGGCGCGCGCCAGATAGATCAGCGCATGGATGCCCGCCACGGCCACGGCGATGTGGCGGGTCTTGAAGGCTTTGAGCGAATCGCACCGCCATAGCTCCCAGGCCGTCAGGCCGCTGACCAAGGCGATGGGAAAGGCGCTGATGTACTTCCAGACCGGGTCCTGCCCGCCCGCACCGGCCACCAGCCAGATCAGGGCCATGACGATCAGCAAGGCGAACGCGCGCAGTCGATAGCGCCGCTCGCTCAGCGACGCCACGCTGTCCAGCACCAGCAGGTAACCGCACAGGATGACCAGGTTGCTGAGCGCCGGGCCCAGCGCGCCGGGCAGGTCGGCGCGAAACAATGCCGCAGTACAGCCGATCGCCAGCGTGGCGAAACCGGCGGCCAAGAGGCGCAGCGAATGGCTGCGTGTGGGATGGGTCCGATGCTCCCAGAACGTCAGGCCGGCGCTGGCCAGCAGCGTGCCGATGGTGATGAGGTACAGGGTGAGGAGATCGACGTACATCTCGAATAGGCAGGGTTTGCGCCGGCAGAGGGCGGCGGCAGTCGCGATTTTAGGGGGAAATCCTTCGTACGGATGTGACGAATCCGGGGAACCACGAAGGTGATACGCCCCTGTTTTTTGCAGGCCAACACGCAATTTCACCCCGCCCTGACGCAATTTGGGTTCAACTAGCGTCCCCAACGCTAGCGAGATCCCCGCCGCCATGGCCAACCGTTCGTATCTCTACAGCCTGAGCAACCGCCCCACGTCCTACGCCGACCGGCCCGAGACGATTTCGGGCCTGTCCGAATGGGCGTATGACGTGCCCTTCATCTACCGCCTGCTGATGTCCGGCGACCCGCAGCTGTGCGCGTCGCTGGTTTCCGACGGGCTGGATGACGACGAGCCCGATTCGCGCACCCGGCTCTACGCCATCAGCAGCCCGTTCGAACCCGGCTTCGAACGGGTCAAGCGCTTTGCGGAAATCCTGCGGGTGGCGGTAGCCGTGTTGCCGCCGGCCGCCTCGGCAGCACCCGCCGCGCCGCCCCCACCCGCCTCGTTCTTCGCGCGGCTGAAGCGGCTGTTTTCACCGGCCGCCAAAGCCGCCTCGTCGATCCCGGTGCAGGCCGCGACGACGTCGTATGCGCCGCCGTCCAACCTGCTGGTCGCGCTGAACGAGACCATCGCCTTCCTGGAGGCCCACCGCGACCGCTACCTGCTGCTGGAAACCATCGAGCTGGACATCATGAGCGAATCCGGCGAAGCCGCGCTGAAGGCCAGCGTGGAACAGGAACTGGCGCGCTGCCAGCATGCCGGCGCGGCGCTGGACGCGTTGCCTGCGGATATCACCGAGGCGGCCCGCCTGTTGAAATCGGCCACGGTGCAGCAGGAAGCCGAACCGCTGGACGTGCTGTTCGGGCTGCGGCTGGACAACGAATTCGACAGCACCCGCACCGGCGCCACGGAGTATCCGCTGGGCCTGGAGTGGTCGGACGTGCTGTATTTCGAGCTGTTCAACCGCAGCGAATTCGAAGCGCGCCAGCGCTAGCGCAGCGACCGGCGGCGGCGAGCGGCAGCGCGAGCCGCGGGCCCCGGGTCGCTACCCCCGCCGCGCCGCCTCGATCTTGGCGACGTCGATCTTGCCCATCTGCATCATGGCCTCGAACGCGCGCTTGGCCACGCCCGGATCGGGATCGGTGATCGCGTCGGTCAGCACGCGCGGCGTGATCTGCCACGACAGGCCCCATTTGTCCTGGCACCAGCCACAGACGTTTTCCTTGCCGCCGTTGCCGACAATGGCATTCCAGAGGCGGTCGGTTTCTTCCTGGTCGTCGGTGGCCACCTGGAACGAGAAGGCCTCGTTGTGCTTGACGCCCGGGCCGCCATTCAGCCCCAGGCAAGGAATGCCCATGACCGTGAATTCCACCGTCAGCACGTCGCCCTGCTTGCCGGAGGGGAAATCGCCGGGCGCATGCATGATCCGGCCCACGGCGCTATCGGGAAACGTCCTGGCGTAGAACTGGGCGGCTTCCAGGGCGCCGCCGTCAAACCAGAGGCAAATCGTGTTTTTGCTGACCATTCTGGTGCTCCTGTCGATGACACGCCGGCGGACCGGCTGCGCGCAATGGCGGGCGCGGACCGCATGACGGATGCTGCGGGGTCGAGGATACTGCGCGCCCCCGACAGGCAGGCGTTACCAAGCGTAGTGACAAATTCATCACTCATCTACAATCCGGGGTCACATTGGCTGCCTCTGGCGGCCGGTCCGTAGCCCCAGGTAGCATGACGCGCGCGAAGAAACCCGCTCCCAGAAAGAGAAGCTCTCCCTCCCGAACGAATTCCCGGTCCGCCGGCCGCATTCCCCGTTTTTTACGGGCGCTGGTCGTGACCTCGCTGGCCAGCTTCGGCGCCGCCACCTACATGCTGAATCCGCAATGGCGGATGCCGGCATCGGCCAGCGACCTGCTGTCGCGACTGGGCTGGCCGTCGCAGGAGCGCACGGCGCCGGTGGCGCTGCCCACGCCCAATTCGGCGCTGGTGCAGACCACCTTCACCGACTGCCCGCAGTTCTTTCCACATGCCCGACCGCCCGCGGTACCCGCCAGCCAGCGGCTGCGCGAGGTGTGTTTTTCGTCGTTTGCGATCCTGCACAACGGCCAGACCAAGACGCCCGTTTTCGTGGCCGAACGGCTGAACCGGCAGAACCTGGCGCAGGCCAAGGGGCTGCACCGCACCGACAAGTTCTATGCCGACGCACGGCTGCCACGCGCCGAGCGCGCCGAGCTGGACGACTACCGGGGGTCCGGATATTCGCGCGGCCACATGGCGCCGGCCGGCGACATGGCGACGCCCGAGGCCATGGCGCAGAGCTTCTCGCTGGCGAACATGGTGCCGCAGGACCAGACCCACAACGCCGGCCCCTGGAGCCGCATCGAACAGGACACGCGCCAGTACGTGATGCGGGCGGCGGGCGACGTGTACGTGTTCACCGGCCCGGTCTATGCCGACCGGCCCAAGACCATCGGGTCTGGGGTGGCGGTGCCCACCTATATCTACAAAGTGGTGTACGACGCCACCAGCGGGCGTTCGTGGGTGCATTGGCAGGCCAACAGCGCCAGCACCAAGGCCGGCCCGCCGATCAGCTACGAAGAATTCGTCAAACGCACCGGGATGCGGCTGCTGCCTTGAAAAATCAGAATCTTCCAATGGTGGTGTGAGGTACCCACCCCGTAACCTCAGAGGTTTTGCGCGAAGCTGCGCCCGATGGCACACCCGCACTGCGGCCGTCGGCACGGGCAGATTCCGCGCTGGAGCGTTACGTCTTGGACATGAAGATCCCGCTGGCCCGTTTTTTTTCCGAAGGTGACGAAAAACGCTTCTTCGACGCCTTGGCGACCATCCCGGCCATCACGAGCCATACCGGACATGGCCACGATTTCACCCTGAAGATCGACCGCCGCCGGCTCAGTTCTGCCATGGTGCGTGAACTGGTCGCGCTATTGGTGCGCTACGGTGCAGACCTGTCTTCCCTGTGCACCTTGGCCCGCGAAGAGAAATTCTGGTGGTTGAACGAGCCGGGCAATTACTGGCACAAGCCCCTGCTGCCCCCGGCCGCCCAAGCTGCCCGCCCCTACGAGTACGCGCCCTACATATTCGACGACCTGAGCTGAGGTCGGGCGCTATCCTGCGCCGGATGGCAACGTCCGGTTGTAAAGCACCGGCATCCTGCCCTGCCAACGGGCCCAGGTGGCGCCACCCAGCGCCAGCTCGGCCATGAAGTGCGCGACGTTGATGCGGCTGGTGACGCCGGCATCGAAGATGGCGCTGCGCAGGGGCGACGGGTGCGCCTCGTAGGCGGTGACCTCGTCCTGATCGACGAGGCTGTCCGGACGTACCACGACCCACTGGATGGCGCGGTCATGCTGGCCGATGGTGGTGCGCAGGTAATCCGCGGCCTGTTCATTGTCTGCATGCGGCGGCACCAATGCTCGTACCACGCCCACCACGCAGCGCTGCGCCCATGACACGGGTTCGGCCATATCCCGGTTGCGGTGGCCTGCCGTATTCATCAATACGAAACGGACCGGATCGGCGCCCGGGCGGGACTTGACCGCCTGGCACAAGCGGCGCACCGCGTCCGCCACCAGGCGTCGCGGCGGACCATAAACACCCTTTAGGCTCAAGGTATGGCCCAGGCATGACGCGATGGCCGTGCAGCCATCGACATGGCGGGCAAGATCGGCATCGGAAACCTCGGACACGCTGCACGGGATCAACGACAGGCCTGCGGCCCCCGAAAGCCCCTGCAACCCCTGCGGCGTGCGCACGACCGCACGCACCGATTCGCCTCGATCCAGCAATTGCCTGACCAACAGCCGCCCCGTCGCCCCGCTGGCGCCGATAACCAACGTCGTCATTTTGGATCCCTGCTTATTTATTATTCGAAAACATATGGCAACACCGATTATTCAAGTCGGCGATATCATTTGCGCCGCTTGAATGCCTAAAAGGATAACCATGAAAAACGTCACCCGGACGGGTAGCCTGACCGCAGCGTTGCTGCTTGCCTTGTTGACAGGTGGCGCCATGGCGCAATCGGCGGCCCCTGCCCCGGCTGCGGCGCAAACCGGCAAGGCAGACTCGGGCAAGGCAAATACCGCGCAACCCGGCGCGGACAAGCCGGCGGCCGGCAAGGCCGGTGAAAGCAAGACCGACGCCACGCCCACCCCCGATGCCGTCAACCGCCCCATGACCGAACGCGAATACTACGCCCGGATGGAAGCGGCCTTCTACAAACAGGACATCAATGGCGACGGCTA
Source organism: Achromobacter sp. NCFB-sbj8-Ac1-l (assembly GCF_052695805.1). Lineage (NCBI taxonomy): Bacteria > Pseudomonadati > Pseudomonadota > Betaproteobacteria > Burkholderiales > Alcaligenaceae > Achromobacter > Achromobacter sp. NCFB-sbj8-Ac1-l. The sequence continues at coordinate 3,871,647 of NZ_CP199812.1, forward strand.
TCTCACCCGCGGTCCGCTCTTGAAGGAAGCGACCGCCGAACAGGTGGCCGATATGGATACCGATGGCGATGGCCGCATCAGCAAGGCTGAATTCCTGGACTATGCGCTGAAGAATTTCCGCGGCCGGCCCAAATATGAAATGAATCGCGCGCCCAAGCCCTGATGCGCGGTTCGGAATAATGCCCCCGCGCCGGGCCGCCCCGTGATTTTCTTGTTAACGAATAGATACATAAGACAGAAAACCGCACATCGTGCCTTCAGACGCGTGCTAATTTACGGCCCGGCAATGCGTCCCCCTTGATCGGGCCCTGCCAACCTGGCAACGCGCTACCCACTTTTCCAAGACACCCACTATGCACATGCACTCCGATCGCGTCCCGGCTTTTGCACCCGCTAAAAAGCGGCTGTCCGGTCTCTACGCTCTTGCCCTCGGCCTGGCCCTGGCAGCCGCATCGCCGGTCATGGCTGCGCCCGGTGATGGCGCGCACGGCGCCGCGCCGACGCTGGCGCCGGGCCAACTGCCGCCTCGCCCGCAAGCCCAACCGCAAGTGCAGCCGCAAGTGCAGCCCCAGGTGCAGCCCTCGGCCACGCCCCAGGCCGTCCAAGGCCAGGCCCCGGGCCAGCCGCTGGCACGCGTCCAGAAAACCGAAATCCTGGACCAGGCCGCCTACGAGCGCCTGCGCAACAACAGCGGCGTCACCCTGCAATGGCTCTGGAGCGACAAGCGCGGCCACCTGACGGCTCGCGATGACCGCGATGTGGTGAGCCTGGAAGGCGGCCAGATCAACGGCGACCGCTCGGTGGAAATCCGCGGTGAAGTGGTGTCGATCTCGGCCGACCGCTTCATCTTCCGCGGCACCATCCTGATCCTGAACGCACCCGATCCCGGCCGCCGTTGCGAACGCACCGGGGACTATGAATTCCGCGCCACCGGCAAGCGCAAGTACTGGCGCCTGCAGCAGATGGAAGCGTGCGGCGGCCTGACCGACTACGTCGATATCTACTATTGATCGGATGCCGGCTGGCGGGGCGGCATGCCCCGCCTTGGCATCACAGATGCCGGTGGCTGCAGCCCATCGGCTGGCCGACCAGGCCGCTCAACACGGCGGCCAGCCCTTCGGCGCTGTCGGGATCCAGGCCCCGGGCGCGAATCAGCCGAAACCCCATTGCAAAACTGTAGTGCCAGTCCAGGTCCAGGATGCGGTAGTCGCGTCCATCCCGGGGATTGCGCCACTGCACCGCGGGGTCTTCATAGGCCGCGCCGATGAAGTCGATATGCGAACCGAACGGCGGCATGTCCTCCAGCGGTTCGTCCGAGCCGGGCACGCTGGGCGCTTCCAGGTTCTCGCCCACCGCGACGCGGGGGTTCGGCTCGTCGTAGGCCAGCAGCATCAGCTCCAGCGATTGCGGATCGGCGTCGTATTGCTCGCGCAGCAGCGGGCACAGCGCATGCCGCGCCGCCGGGCCCAGGCAATAGCGTGGACTATGCCAGTCGCTGCATTCATCGTCGACCAGCTCGCGGTCGGCTTCGATGCCATGAGCCGCCAACAGGGCGTGCGTCTCTTCCAGGGTGTCGTCATGGCGCACGGGCACGCTGGCCGGCAGATAGCCCGCCTGCCGGTACAGGTCAATGACGTCACCCGCGGTGCGCATGCCGTCCCGGTACTGGTATGGCTGCTGCAGGCCGCGCGCCAGCAGCAAGCTGAAATCGACCAGGGCCGCTCGCGGAATGCCAGCGCCGCGCGGCTCCAGCACATAGTTGCCCTGGCGTAGCCGGGCCTCCAGCGCCTGCCAGTCGGGCGGCGGCAGGTGCGGCTGGAGCGGGAAGAAGAACTGATGATGCTCGGACATGTTGGCGGTGGGCGCAGACAGACCTGCGCGAAAAAAGCCATACCGTATCACAGCGAAAAAATAAGAATCTTCCAATGTTCGTGCAACGCTGCGCCACGTATTCTGCCCCCTTGGCCTTGTCCGCAGTCGCGTCGCGCAATCCCCGATTCCCCTCATGCCCCGCATCACCCCCCTGAACGTCATTGTCGCCCGGGACCCCTCGTCCTTCGACACTCCCCCCGAATTCGACTACCGCGCCCTGGCCAGGCAGGCCCTTGCGCAGGACATCGCCGCCCTGCAACGCCAGTCCTTGACGGGTACCCCGCCGGCCAAACTCTACGAACACGGATGGGGCGCCGCCCTGCTCTGCGCCCTGGCAGGAGGGGTGCTGCTGGTTGCCGGCCTGCAGGCGGGCCTGGAATTGAAGCGTTGGCTCATCGGCGCCATTGGCATCGTCAGCGGCTTGCAACTGACCAGGGCGGCCCTGCGGGCGTTCTGGCTGCAGCGTCAACCCTATGCCGTGCTGTCGCACAAGGGCGTCTGGTTGCCGGACCTGAATACCTTGGTTCCCTGGGACCAGATCACCGGCGTCAGCACGGAAGAACAACTGAACCTGTCGGCAGGCGCTAGCACCATCGTCAGCAAGCGGATCATCCTGACGATGGCTGCCGGCTATCAGCCGCCACGGTCCGCAAGCAAGGGATCGCGCACCCGCTATGCGGCCAAATCCCGGGAATACGTCCTGCCATGCCCCACCCGCGAGATGACGCCCGAGACGGCCTTCGCGGCCCTGTCGCGCTACTGGCAGGCGAATGCGGCGCTGGCCCGCGCCACCGCCAGCGCCGACCCCAAGCGGCGCGCCGATTAGCGGTATCCTGTTGCCACCTCGGCACCTACGGCAACCCTGAATGAACCCCACCCTGATCAAATGGATTACCGGCGTTGCATTCGGCCTGCTGGTTGGCCGGGCGGCATTTGGTGTCGCCAATCCCATCCTGATCGTGCTGTTCGGCCTGAACCACCCAGCGGGACAGCCCTATGTGGCCGATGACCCCGCCGTGCTGGACCGCATGCTGATCACCGGAACGATCATCAGCGCGGTGATCACGGTTGTGGTGGCGGCCGCCTTGCTTCGTATTGCCGACAACCGCCGCCGTGCCGGCTGGGGCTGCGTGCTGCTCGGCCTGACGCTGCTGCTGACGCTGCTCGCCAGTGTGCTGACGATGGACCCCGGCGTACAAGACGCCGCCACGGCGGGCGCGCAGGCTGCCAACGACACCAAGACCGCGCTGTTCTTCTGGGTGCTGATCTTCGGGCTGCCCTACCTGGGTGGCGGCTTGCTCCTGACCATCGGCGGTTCGGTGCTGATCCGCAAGCGCCGCCCCCCGGCGCTGCAATAGCCAGGCCGGCGGGCGCTGCGCTATCGCCGGTCGCCCGCCCTTGCTAAGATCGCGCGCTTTGAACCCGCACGGATTTCACCGCATGACGAACGCGCGCCCTGCCTTGAACGCCACCTCGATCGCCCCGGCGCTGGTGCGCGGGGCCCTTGAACTGGAAACGACCGCGCGCGGCCTGCTGCCGCATCGCCTGCCTGCGTGGGCGCGTCAGCAGTGCCCGGACCCGCAACTGGCCATGGCCGAATCGCAGCCGTCGGGTGTGCGCCTGGTGTTCCAGACCACCGCCACGCGGATTGAACTGGATGTTGCCCCCACGCGCTACGTCTATGCCGGTATACCGCCACGGCCTGTGGGCATCTACGACCTGCAGATCGACGGCCAACTGGCCGCGCAGGCCCGCGCGGATGGCGGCGATGTGATCACGATCAACATGGCTACGGGCGCAGTCTCGCGGCACACGGGCGCACTCGCGACGCTGCGCTTTGACGATCTGCCCGGCCACGCCAAGCGGGTCGAGATCTGGCTGCCCCACAACGAAACCACCGAACTGGTCGCCCTGCGCAGCGATGCCCCGCTTGAACCGGTGCAGAGCGATGGCCGGCCGGTGTGGCTGCATCACGGCAGCTCGATCAGCCACGGATCCAACGGCGACAGCCCCACCGCCATCTGGCCGGTGCTGGCCGCCCGCCTGGGCGGCGTGGAACTGGTGAACCTGGGTTTCGGCGGCAGCGCGCTGCTCGACCCCTTCACCGCGCGCGTCATCCGCGACACGCCGGCCGATGTGATCAGCCTGAAGCTGGGCATCAACCTGGTCAATGCAGACCTGATGCGACTGCGCGCCTTCGGCCCGGCGGTGCATGGTTTCCTGGACACGATCCGCGACGGCCATCCCGATACGCCGCTGCTGGTGGTGTCGCCGATCCATTGCCCGATCCATGAAGACACGCCGGGCCCCGGGGCCTTCGATACCGACGCCCTGGCCGCTGGCAAGGTGGCCTTTCGCGCCACCGGTAACCCGACCGAGCGTCAGGCCGGCAAGCTGACGTTGACGGTGATTCGCGACGAACTGCGCCGCATCGTCGCGCAGCGCGCCGCCACCGACCCGCAACTGCGCTATCTGGACGGCATGACGCTGTATGGCCCGGCGGACTTTGCCGAACTGCCGCTGCCCGATCGATTGCATCCGGACGGCGCGTCGCACCGCCGCATGGGCGAGCGCTTTGCGCGGCTGGCGTTCGGCCCTGGCGGGTTGCTGGGTACGGGCGGCTAACGCCACGGGGACGCACACGCCTGGGCGCGACGCGCCTGGCGTGGCAGGGTTGCGCCTTACGCCCGCCGCCCCCGCGACACGTCGTCGGCCACGCCGCGCGGTAACGCGAACAGGTCCAGCATGCCGATCAACGACACCCCTCCCACCACAATGAACGCCAACCGATAGGCCGCACCCGGCGCGCTCTCCAGACCCAGCATCGGCACGGCCCATTCACCGATGCGAATGGCGATGGCGCCCAGCGCAATGCCCATGCCCAGCGCCAGTTGCGACATGGTGGAAAACAGCGTGTTGGCCGCGCTCATCTGCGCTTGCGGCATATCTGCAAACGCCAGGGTATTCAGGGCCGTGAACTGCATCGACCGCGACATGCCGCCGATGAACAGGATCAGCGCGGTGATACCCATCGGCATCTGCGGGCCGATCAGGGCGCACGCTGCCAATGCCACGGTATTGAGCGCGCCATTGCCCAGCAGGGTTGGCCGAAAGCCGAAACGTCGCAACACCTGGGTGGTGAACAGCTTCATGAGCAGGTTGCCGGCGAACACCGCGATCACCAGCAAGCCGGCGCGAAAGGCGTCCATGCCATAGCCCACCTGGAACATCAGTGGCAACAGGAACGGCACCGCGCCCACCGACATGCGAAACAGCGAGCCGCCCCAGAAGTTGACGGCGTAAGCGCGGATCTTCAACGGGGACAGGGTCAACATGGGATGCGCGTGCCGACCCAGGTGACGCACGCCCAGCGCCAGCAGCGCGACGCTGGCAGCCATCCACAAGCCGATGCGCCCCCACGACGGGGCCGAGGCGCCGAACTGCTCCAGCGTCCACAACAGGCCCGACAGACCGCCGCCGATCCACAGGAAACCCGCCCAGTCGAACGGCCGGCGTTCGGTCGCGCGGTCATCGGGGATGAGCACCCAGGCAGCAGCCAGGGCCGCCAGGCCCAGCGGCAGGTTCAGATAGAAAATCCAGCGCCACGAGGCGTACGTGGTGATGAAGCCGCCGACGGGCGGCCCCAGCACGGGCGCGGTCAGTGCGGGCCAGGTCAGGATGGACATGGCGCGGATCAGTTCGTGCTTGGGCGTATGGCGCAGCACCACCAACCGGCCCACCGGCACCATCATGGCGCCGCCCACCCCCTGCAGCACGCGCAGGGCAATGAACGACCAGAGGCCGTCGGCCAGCCCGCAGGCCAGCGACGCCAGGGTGAAGATGACCAGGGCCGCGCAGAACACCCGACGCGCGCCGTGGCGGTCGGCCATCCAGCCGCTGATGGGAATGAAGATGCCCAGGGTCAGCAGGTAGGCGCTGACGCCCAGATTCAGGTCCACCGGCAACACGCCGAAGTCCTGCGCCATGGCGGGCAAGGCTGTGGTGATGACGGTGCCATCCAGGTTCTCCATGAAGAAGGCGGCGGCGACCAGCAAGGCGGTGAAAAACAGCCGGCGCGCGTCCGGCGGCGCAGCGGCGGACGAGGCTTGAATAGCGGGTTGGGTCATGAGTGCAGTCCCGATGCGGGGGACGCCTGCGCCAGAGCGGGCCTGGCCCAGCGGTCGCACGGGCGCGCCCGGCCGCAGCACAGGCGGTCCGAAGGCGCGTTGGTTGACGTGAACGCTTACGGTGCGGCGGCGAGCTGCCGCGACAACAGGCGCATCTTAACGAGCAGCCCTGAAATTGGCCTGAACGGGATCAGACGCCTTGGGCTTTCTTGGGTATGGCTTGCTTGGCTACGGCTTTCTTCGCTATCGCTTTCTTGGCCGCTGCCTGCTTGCCCGCCGCGTTCAAGGCCGCCGCGGCGCGGATCAATGCCTTCAGCGCCTGGCCGTTGATCGCGTCGCCTTCGTGGATGTCGATGGCGCGGCGGGTATTGCCGTCCAGGCTGGCGTTGAACAGGCCCGCCGGGTCTTCGAGCGCGGCGCCCTTGGCGAAGGTGAGTTTCACGGCGCTCTTGTAGGTCTCGCCCGTGCACAGGATGCCGCCGTGCGACCACACCGGCACGCCGCGCCACTTCCATTCCTCGATGACATCGGGAACGGCCTGCCGGATCAACTGGCGCAGCCGCGCCAGCACTTCACCGCGCCAGTCGGCCAACTCGCGGATGCGGGCGTCGATCTGCTGGGCGGGGGATGACGCGGCGGCGGCGACAGGATCGGCTTTGTCGGCTTTGTCGGCTTTGTCGGCTTTGTCGGCTTTGTCGGCTTTGTCGGCTTTTGCGGATTTTGCAGCGTTGGCAGTGCTCATGGCGGCGGTCCTTGGCGAAAAGGCGGACTGGCTCGGGGCAATGGCCCGGCGGACTTTATACCCAAGCTGCCCCGGGGCGTCCATGCAGGCTGGCCCCAATATTCCAGGCTCGCGCCAAGATTTCGAACCCGCCCCCCCTGGGCCAACGCCAGGGTTGAACGCAAGACCGATACCCCTACCCACGCAAAGCCAGGCAACACGGTTTGCAGTCTGACACCATTTCGCCCAGGGCCGCCCGGCGCCCGCCTGGCCCGCCCGGTACAATTTCCCGCGCCCTTCCCCCAACCCGCTTTTCCTGTCGTCCAAGCTCCTCGCCCATGTCCAATCTCATCGTCCACGGCGGCACGCCCCTGCGCGGCCGCGTCATTCCGTCAGCCAACAAGAACGCCGTGCTGCCCGTGCTGTGCGCCACGCTGCTGACCGACCAGCCGCTGCGGCTGCATGGCGTGCCCGACATCACCGACGTGCGCAAGATCCTGGACATCTTCCGCACGCTGGGCAGCGAGGTGCGGCTGGACGAAAGCACCCGCACGCTGGACCTGCACCACCGCGACACCGCGTTCGACGCGGCCAGGCACCGGCTGCCCGAGGAAATGCGCTCGTCCATCATGCTGGTGCCGCCGCTGCTGGCGCGCTTTGGCGTGGCGCGGCTGGAAGACAACGTCAAGGGCTGCACCCTGGGCGTGCGCGAAATCGATCCGCACGTGGATATCTTCCGTTCGTTCGGCGGCGAGGTCGAACGCGCCAGCGGTTCGCTGCTGGTGCGCAGCGCCGGTCCGCTCAAGCCCACCCATCACTGGCTGGACTACGCATCGGTCACCACCACCGAGAACTTCGTGCTGTGCGCCGCGGCGGCCGCTGGCGAATCCACCCTGACCAACGCCGCGTCCGAACCGCACGTGCAGGAATTCTGCCGCTTCATGGCCATGATGGGCGCCGACATCGACGGCATCGGTACCTCGCGCCTGACGGTGCGCGGCGGCGCGACGCTGCGCGGCGGTGAGTTCACCTTCGAAGAAGATTTCCACGAAATCACGACTTTCCTGGCGCTGGGCGCCATCACCGGCGGCGACGTGGTGGTGCGCAACAGCACGCCCGGCAATTTCCCGCTGATCGACCGCACCTTCGCCAAGTTCGGCGTGCAGATCGTGCACGAAAATGGCTGGTCGCGCGCGCTGCGCAACGGGCCCCTGAAGGTGCAGACGCCCTTCACCAGCAATGTGCTGACCAAGGTCGAAGCCGCGCCGTGGCCGTATTTTCCGGTGGACCTGCTGCCGATCTTCATCGCCCTGGGCGTGTGCGCCGAAGGCAACGCGATGTTCTGGAACAAGGTCTACGACGGCGCGCTGGGCTGGACGGGCGAGCTGTCCAAGTTCGGCGCCCATGTGTTTTCGTCCGACCCGCACCGGGTCATCACCTTTGGCGGCAACCCGCTGACGCCGGCGGTGGTCGAAAGCCCCTACATCATCCGGGTCGCGATCGCGCTGTTCATGATCGCCAGCAGCATCGACGGCCGCTCGGAAATCCGCAACGCCACGCCGATCCGCCGCGCCCACCCGCGCTTTGTCGAAAACCTGCGCAGCCTGGGCGTGCAGGTCGAATGGACCAGCGAGGAATAGGCCGGCTTTCCTATAATCGGAGGCTATCCCAGGCGGCGCCGCCGAGCGCCCCACCCCACCAGGACCCCGACATGCTTCCGATTACCCGCCAGGATATCCACGTGCCCACCCGGCAAGGCCGCCTTTTCGCGCGCCGCTGGGAACCGGCGGGCCAGGCCGCGACTGCGGCAGCGGATGGCGCTGCGGCGCCCGTCGTGCTGTTTCACGACTCGCTGGGCTGCGTGGACCTGTGGCGAGATTTTCCCGAGCACCTGGCTGCGGCCACCGGCCGCAGCGTCATCGCCTACGACCGACTGGGCTTTGGCCAGTCGGACCCCAACCCCGCCACGCTTGCCACGGGCTTCGTCGAAGCCGAGGCGCGCGAGGGCTTTCATGACCTGCGCCAGGCGCTGGCCATCGGCCGCTACATCGGCCTGGGCCACAGCGTGGGCGGCGGCATGGCGATCTGCGCCGCGGCCGCCTACCCCGACGACTGCGTGGCGCTCATCACCGAATCGGCCCAGGCGTTCGCCGAAGACCGCACGCTGGATGGCATTCGCGCGGCGCAACGCAATTTCGCCGACCCCGGCCAACTGGACCGGCTGAAGAAATACCACGGCGACAAGGCCGCCTGGGTGCTGGCCGCCTGGGTCGACACGTGGCTGTCGCCCGACTTCGCCGACTGGAATTTGAACGACACGCTGCGGCACGTGCGCTGCCCCGTCCTGGCGCTGCACGGCGAGCTGGACGAATACGGCTCCGCGGCGCATCCCGAGCGCATCGCGGGCCTGACCGGCGGCAAGCAGGCGTTGCTGGAAAACTGCGGCCACGTGCCGCATCGCGAACAGGAACGCATCGTGCTGGACCTGGCCAGCCATTGGCTGCAGGCCGTGGCCCACCGGTAGGCGGCCCGGCATCGCCCGACGCCGGTGTCTTTGCGAGGCCGGCCCTGTGCCCGCACGGCGGGACACCCGTGATACTTTAGTACCGCCCTGGCAGCGGCGCCGCGACATCGTCCGCCCAGCGCCACCTGCTCTACCCCAATCGCAATACCGGCCCCTCTCTACGGAGCACTAGGAACATGAGCCACCTGGTCTTGCTGCTGCTCGGCGTCGATTACCTGCACAAGCGCGCCCGCGCACTCGCCATCGTCGGCTGGCTGGTGCTGGCGGCCGGCGTCATCATCTTCATCGACGCACTGGATGGAGCGCTGTATTTTCCCCTGTACCTGTTTGCCGTGCTGTTCGTCATCGAAGGGCTGGCGACGCTGGCCATCGCCACATCCGGCGTGGGCGGCCAGCGGGTGCTGCGCTACGCCAAGGGCGTGTTCGTGCTGGCGGCCGGCATCATGATCCTGGCCGGCCACCATCATGGCCACTTCCTGCTGTCGATGATCTTCGGCCTGCTGTTCCTGGCGGACGGGCTGCTGCAGTGCATCGCCGCCTACGTGGTGCGCTATCCGCGCTGGCGCTACGTGTTTGCGTCCGGCGTGGTCGAAGTCCTGCTGGCGATCTTCTTCTTCCAGCCCTACCCCACCCATTACGTCGGCACGGTGCCGTACTGCCTGGGCCTGTTCCTGGCGTTTTCGGGCATGAAGCTGGTGTGGCTGGCGCGCCGGGTGCGCAGCCTGGATTCCAATCCCGCGCTGGCCGACAACCCGCGTCCCGACTTCATGCCCACCCGTGTCGATGGCCCCGCCCAGACCGTGTTCGACGGGCCGCCGCTGGCCAGCGAACGGGCCTTGACGGTGCATGTCTGGACGCCGTCGGGCTCGGCCAAGACGGCCACGCGCAACTACCCGGTGCTGGACCGCTACATCGCCGCGGTCGACATCAACGGCGTCGTGTCCACCGGCCACGCCGCGCTGGAATCGCCCGAAGGCGTGTACATCAGCCTGTACCCCGCCCAGGAAATCGACCATTCGCCGGAACAATTCGGCACGCTGCTGCGCGCCACCGCCGACAACAACGTACCCGGCGTGTACCAGCCCGATTACGCCACCGAGTCCCGCGCCTGGTGCCCGTCGACCATGCAGGTGCGCATCCGCAACTACGACGCGGCCAAGCTGCAGGCGTTCTGGGACGTATACCGCCAGACCGAGATCTACAACCTGACGCACCGCAACTGTTCCAGCTCGGTGTCGGCGGCGCTGGAAGCGGCGCTGGATGGCGTGGTGGGCCGCCTGCACGGCCCGAAGGCGGGCTGGGGCGTGCTGCTGCGCCTGTTGCTCACGCCCGAACTCTGGGTGGCCGCGCAGATCCGCAAGCGCGCCCTGACCATGGCTTGGACCCCGGGCCTGACGCTGGACTACGCCCGCGCGCTGAGCATGCTGGCCGATCCCCGGCCGTTCGGCTGGTGGAAGATGTCGCAGGCGGCCATTCGCCAGATCGCGGCGCTGCGTGCCGGCTGGCGCCGCCAGGACCGCGAGGCAGGCGCCCGCAACGCGCAGGCGCAACCGTGATGGCGGCTGTCGCCGTGGGCCTGGTCATCATGGCGGGCGCGCTCTGGGGCGCGCTGGCGTTGTGGTTCCAGCCGTTGGCGGGCGGGCGCGGGCGCCCCCTGCTGCCCATCGTCTGGCTGGCGCTGGCGGCGGTTGCGCTGATCGGGCTGGCCACCGGCCACACGCTGCCGGCCTGGGCTTTCGGCGCGCTGCTGCTGGCGTTGCTGGCCTGGTGGCGCTGGGGGGTGCGGCCGTCCAACGACCGCGAGTGGATTCCGGAAGTCGCCCGCATCACGCACGGGTCGCTGCAAGGCGATACACTGACCCTGCACAACGTGCGCAACTTCAACTGGCGCAGCGCCACCGATTACGACGAGCGCTGGGAAACGCGCACCTACGACCTGTCGCGCCTGGCCTCGGTGGACCTGGCCTTGTCGTACTGGGGCCGGCCGGCCGTCGCGCATGCGCTGGTGTCGTTCGGCTTCACCGATGGGCAGCAGGTGGTGTTTTCGGTCGAAATCCGCCGCAAGCTGCACGACAAGTTCTCGGAAATCGGCGGGTTCTTTCGCCGATACGAACTGTCGGTGCTGGCGTCGGCCGAAGAAGACAGCCTGCGCGTACGCACCAATGTCCGCGGCGAAGACGGCTACCTGTATCGGGTGCACATGCCGGAAGGCGCGGCCCGCAAGCTGCTGCTGTCGTATGTGGACACGGCCAGCCAGTTGGCGCGCTGCCCCCGCTTCTACAACACGCTGACGGCCAACTGCATCACCATCATCTACCAGCTGGCCGACAAGATCGTGCCGGGCCTGCCGCTGGACTACCGGCTGCTGCTCTCGGGCTATCTGCCCGAGTACCTGTACCGGCTGGGTGCGCTGGAAGGCGCGGACAGTGCGGCGGCCTATCGACAAGCCGGCCGCTACACCGAGCGTGCCCGCGCCACCACCGACCCGGCGCGGTACTCGCGCAACATCCGGCTGGGCGTGCCCGGCATCCCCCCATGATTGCGCGGGCGATGGCGCGGCCGGCCCAGGCCCGTCAGGTCAGGTTCAAGCCCCCATCCGACAGCAGGATTTCCCCCGTCAGGTAATCGGACTGCACCAGCAACGCCACGGCCTGCGCAATGTCGTCGGGGCTGGCGGCGCGGCGCATCGGCGCACGTTCCTTCCAGAGCTGCTGGGCCGCAGTCCAGTCCTGCGTCATCGGCGTATCCACCAGGCCGGGCGCCACCGCATTGACGCGGATGGCCGGCGCCAGCGACACGGCCAGCAGCCGGGTCACGTGGTTCAGCGCGGCCTTGGCGGCGGCGTACGGAATGGACGCGCCCTTGGGCCGCACCCCGGCGTGTGAACTGACATTGACGACACACGCCGGCTTGCCGCCCGCCGCCGAGGCCAGCAGCGCCGCCTGCGCCTCGGCCACCAGGCGAAAGGGCGCCACCACGTTCACCTCGTGCATCGCGTGCCAGACCTGCGGCGTGGCGGCGGCCAGGTCGCCATGAGGAATGACGCGGCTGATGCCGGCGTTGTTGACCAGCACGTCCAACCGCCCCCAGGCGGCCACGGCCTCGCGCACCAGCCGGACCCGGTCGGCATCCACGGCCAGGTCCGCCTGCACGTAGACGGCCGAACCCAGTTCGGCAGCCAACGCGTGGCCGGCATCGGCCGAACGGCGCGAATGCAAGACGATGGAATAGCCCTCGCGCGACAAGCGCCGGGCGATGGCGGCGCCGATGCCGGACGTGGATCCGGTGACCAGCGCGACGGGGGAAGCATGCATGGCGAAACCTCGCTGCTGCCGGACGGGGCCGACAATGTGCCGAAAAGGACCGGCAATCTTACTCTCGCATCGCCCCCAGGCTGTCCAGATAGGCACACAGCATGTCGCCCAGCGCCCCGGCATACGCGTCGATTTCCTGGGCGGTGCGCGGGCTTTCCGAGAATTGCTTGCCGACCGAGCTGAAGGTGGTGGTGATCAGGTCGCCGGCCAGCGCGCGGGTGGCCTCGGATGCCTGCGGCAGCGCTTCGCGCAGAAAGGCCTGGACGATGCGGGCGCCCTCTTCCTTGGTGGCCTTGGCCTCGGGCGCATCGCGGTACAGCGGCGCGGCGTCGTTGAGCGCCACGCGCATCACGGCCTCTTCGCATTCGGAATGCAGGAACGTGCGCACCAGCGTGCGCAGGCGCTCGGGCGGCGGCAGGCTGGCGTCTTCCAGAATGCCGCGCAGCAGGCCTGACGTCTGCGCCCATTCTTCCATCTGCAAGCGGTACAGGATGGCGGCCTTGTTGGGGAAGTACTGGTAGAGCGACCCGATGCTGACACCGGCCTTTTCCGCGACGCGCGCCGTGGTGAAGCGCTGTGCGCCTTCCTTGGCCAGAACCTGAGCCCCGGCTTGCAGGATGGCGGCGACCAGTTCTGCCGAACGGGTCTGCTGGGGCTGTTTTCGCTCTGAAAGCCGGGCGCTGCGGCGGGTGGGCATGGGGTATCCGGAAATGCGAATAGAGAAATGCGACGAATTCGTCGTATTCTAAACCGGTACTGGCGGCGCTTCAACGGACCGATCCGACAGGCCCTTTGATGCTGCCGCAACCGCTCACTTGATATCGGAACCTTCGCATGACCAACACCCTGACTTCCTCCCCCGTCGCCCCGCTCCTGGACCTGCTGTTCACGCAGGCCGACGCGTCGTGGTCGACCGCCGACCCGGCCCTGGCCACGATGTCGGATGCCGAACAGACCCGGCTGATGCGCAGCAAGACTGACTACCTCGATTTCTACGGCCGCATGAAAGACCTGCCGCTGGCCGTCTCGCCAGAAACCGGCACGCTGCTCTACATGCTGGCGCGCAGCGGCAACGCACGCTACATCGTGGAATTCGGCACCTCGTTCGGCATCTCGACGCTGCACCTGGCGGCTGCGCTGCGCGACAACGGCGGCGGCCGCCTGATCACCAGCGAGTTCGAGCCGTCCAAGGTGGTGCGTGCCCGCGAGAACCTGACGGCGGGCGGTCTGGCCGATCTGGTCGAATTTCGCCAGGGCGACGCGCTGCAAACGTTGGCCGCCGACCTGCCTGCGTCGATCGACCTGGTGCTATTGGACGGCGCCAAGGCGCTGTATTCCGACATCCTGGCGCTGCTGGAAAGCCGCCTGCGCCCGGGGGCAATGATCGTGGCCGACAACGCCGACTACTGCCCCGAATACCTGGCCCGCGTGCGGTCGCCGGCATCGGGTTATCTATCGACGCCGTTCAGCGGCGATGTGGAAGTGTCGATGCGGCTGGGCTGACGCGCGGCGCGCTTCGGTTCCGTTCGCCCCAGGCACAGGAACACGATCAGCGCGGTCAGCACGGTCACGGCCGCCAGCCCCCACAGCAGGCTGGCGAATGCCTGCCCCGAGGCCAGCACCAATGCCGCGCGCCCGGCCACGGGCAGCCACTGCGCGGCGGCGGCAAAATCGCCCGCCACCAGCCGCTGGGCGGCCTCGGCGGCGTGCGCCGCGCCGCCCGGAACGGCCGCGCCGATGTGCCGCGCCGTCAGCCTCGCCAGCACGCCGCTGACGATGGCCAGGGCCACGCCCTCGCCCGCCACTCGCGTGGTGCTGAAAATGCCCGTCGCCATGCCCGCGCGTTCCTTGGGCACGACACTGACCGCCAGGCCGTCCATCAACCCCCAGGGCAGGCTGATGCCCACGCCGATCATCAGCATAGGGCCGATGAAGGCCTGGGGTTCACCGGCCGTCATCGCCACGGCCAGCCACGCCAGGCCGCCCGCGGACACCAGCAGGCCGGCGCCGCAGATGACGGCGGGTGCCAGCCAGCGCGTCATCAGGCCGGCCGCCACGGGCAGCACCAGCAACGGCGCCGACAGCGCGATCATCAGGCGGCCCGCGGCGATTTCGCCCAGGCCGTCCACGGCGATGAAACGCACCGGCAGCAGGATCAGCAGCACCACGAAGGCATAGGCCGGCGCGGCCGCCAGCCACTGCACGCCGACAAAGCGCGGGTAGCGAAACAGCGTCAGGTCCAGCATCGGTCGCGCCGTGCGCAGTTCGATCCGCGTGAAAGCCACGAACAGCAGCAACGCGCCCGCCAGCATCGAAAGCGTCAGCGGATCGCCCCAACCTTCTTGGGGCACCCGCATGATGCCCCACGTCAGCAGCGCCAGGGCCGCGGTGAAGGCGGCTGCGCCGGGCCAGTCCAGCCGGCCCGCGTCAGGGTCGCGCGATTCGCGCAAGCTGCGCGCACCCAGCACCAACGCCACCCCCGCCAGGCCGATCACCAGCAAGAAGATGCTGCGCCAGCCGTAGCGTTCGATCAGCAAGGCCGACGAGATCGGCCCGAAAGACAGGCCCGCGCCGAAGCTCGCCCCCAGCAGGCTGAACGCCCGCATGCGCGGCAGGCCGTCGAATTCCTGCGCCAGGGCCGCGGCGCCGCCCGAGAAGATCGCCGCGCCGCCCAGGCCTTGCACCGCACGCAACAGGTCAAAGCTGACGATGCCGGGCGCCTGGACGAGGCCGAGCGATGCCGCGATGAACACGGCCGTACCGGCCAGGAACACGCGGCGGCGGCCATAGCGGTCGGCCAGGGCGCCCGCCACCAGCAAGGCGCTGCCGAACGCCAGCATGAAGGCATTGGTGACCCAGTTCAGCGCCACCGGTTCGCCGCCCAGCGCCTGGGCGATGGACGGCAGCGCGATCGCCGGGCCGGTAAAGCTGAGCGGCATGGCCGCGCAGGCCAGGCACACGGCGATCAGGATCAGGGTCTTGCGGGCCGCAGCAAGCGGCGCAACAGGGGATGGGGACATGAAGAAACCAGAGGTAGACGCAACGGCATTGAAGATACTTGCGCACGACTTCCGGATAAATAGGGTAAAAATCCACACACAAGAGAATTAATTTCCGCAATGGAGCCCCCATGGACCGCTTGAGCGGCTTGATGCCGTTTGTCCGCAGCGCCGAGCTGGGTGGTTTTGCCGCCGCCGCCCGCGACCTGGACCTGTCGCCGTCCGCCGTCGGCAAGGCCGTGGCCAAGCTGGAAAAGGACCTGCACGTGCGCCTGTTCCAGCGCAGCACCCGCCGCATGCAGCTCACCGACGAAGGCCGGCTGTTCTACGAGCGCTGCAAGCGCATCCTGGAAGACCTGGACGATGCCCACGCCATGCTGTCGCAGACCCTGGAGGTGCCGCGTGGGCGGCTGCACGTGAGCGCGCCGCTGGTCAGCTATCACTTTCTCTTGCCCGTGCTGCCGGCCTTTGCGGCGCGCTATCCGGGCATCGAGCTGGACATGGATTTCAACGACCGCATCGTCGACCTGATCGGCGAGCGCGTCGACGTGGCGATCCGCAGCGGCGACCTGCCCGACTCGCGCCTGGCGGCGCGGCCGCTGGGCAAGTACCGGTTGCAGCTATGCGCGGCGCCGGCCTACCTGGCGCGGCATGGCGTGCCTGCACGGCCACGCGACCTGGAGCGGCATCGCGCCGTGCGCTTTCGCTACCCCAACGCGGGCACGCTGCAGGAATGGCCGCTGACGTTGTCCGCAGGCGAAGCGCCGCCGCGCATCGCCACGGCGTTCACCTGCAACAACATGGAAGCGCTGCTGGGCGCCACCGTCAGCGGCTTCGGCATCGGCTGCATGCCGGACTTTCTGGTGCACGATGCGGTGGCAAGCGGACGCTTGCAGGTCGTGCTGGCCGACCACGTGCAAGGCGAAGGCCGCTTCCAGGCGCTATGGCCGTCCAACCGCAACCTGTCGCCCAAGGTGCGGGTGTTCGTGGATTTCATCAGCGAGCGGCTATTCACGGACGCCCCCTGATTGCCCCGGCCACACGGGCTGCGCGCCCGCCCGTGCCCGGCCTTGAAACGTCCTACGAACGGGCGCCCCCGGACGCCCGCCCCAGGAAATCCAGCACGGCCAGGTAAGACCCCTCGTTGCCCGCCGCATTGGCGGCCGGCGTGCCGCCCGCATCCAGCAGCAGGCCGGACATGGCGTGCGGCTTGCTGATCAGCGTGGCGGGCAGATAGGGATAGTGCACGTGGTGCCCCGCCCCCATGCAGACATGGTGGAACGTGGGCAGGCCGTGCGCCTGGCGCTGGCGCATCACGATCTCGGAGTACGCCGTGCTCGGCCAGAAGCCATCGTCGGACGCGCTGACCAGCATGACCGGGCCGGGATAGTTCTCGACCGGGATGCGGGCCCGCTCGAACGCCGCCGCGTCGCGGCTGGCGCTGAGAAAGGCGTGGGTCTGCCGGTAGGGCGGATCGGACGCGTAGGCCGCGTCCCAATCGGCGCTGGCGTTGTCCTGCCACAGATGCGGCAAGGGTTCGCCGCCCTTGAGCCAGACCTGGGCATTGCGCCCGGTGCCCGGCTCGCCCGCGCTGACCACGCCGTGCGTGACCGGCGACGGTACGTAGGCCACCACCGCGCTGACCCGCTCGGGATAATGCGCGGCCACCAGCAGCGAGGTCTCGCCGCCCCGGCTGATGCCCGACAGCGCCACGAAGCCATCGCGCGGCTGCAGCGTGTCGCGCGCCCAGCGCAGCGTGTGCTCGAAGTATTCCAGCGGCATGTCGTTCAGGTACTTGGGCCGGCCTTCGTAATTGAAGATGCCCAGCGCCAGGCACTGGTAGCCGCGGGCGGCGAACAGCGCGGCGCGCGGCGCATTGACGCCGCCGGACGAGCCGTTCATGTAGATCACCAGCGGATGCGGGCCGGGGCCGGCGGGCGTGTAGAGTTCGCCGGATACGGTCATGCCGCCCACCTGTTCGCGCACCGATCGGTGCGTCACGCCGTCGTCCACGAAATCCTGCACCAGTTGCGCACTGGCGCTGCGCTGCCCGTCCGTGGCATGCAGTTCGATGGTCAGCGGCTCGGTGCGATCGGGCGGAAACACCACGCGATCCATCTCGGTGCACACCATCGACCAGACGATGCCCATCGCCGACGGCTCGGCATAGCTGCCGGACACCGGGCAGTCACGCGCCAGGTCCAGGCTGCCGTCGTGGCCGGCCAGGAACACGGCCTGTGACTGCCACGGCGCGCCGCACATGCGCATGCGCGCCGTGACGGTCACGAAGGCATAGGGCGCGAAACCGTCGAGGCGGATCTCGCGGGCAACGTCGATCAGCGCGAATTCCGGGCTGACGGTGATGCGGGGCTGCTCGGTCATGGCGGTTCTCAACCTTTCAGGTCGGTCTTGGGCACGTTGTTGGCGCGGATCACCCCGGCCCACAACGCGGATTCTTCGGCAATGACGCGGTCCAGGTCGGCCGACGAGGTGAATTCCACCGTCACGCCCTGCGCGGCAAACTGCTGCACCAGGCCGGGGTCGCGCGTGCCTTCACGCACGGCGTTTTCCAGCGTGCGGACCACGCTGCCCGGCATCGCGGCCGGGCCCGAGATCATCATGCGGGTATAGAGTTCCATGCCGTCCACGCCCGCCTCTTTCATGGTGGGCACGTCGGGCAGGCTGGACAGCCGCTTGTCCGCCGTCACCGCCAGCACCTGCAGCTTGCCGGACTGGATATTGGGCAGCGCCGAGGTCGGGAAATCGAAGGTGCACTGCACCGTGCCCGCCATCAGGTCCAGCAGCGCCGGGCCGCTACCCTTGTAGGGCACGTCCTGGAACTGCGTGCCGGTCTTGGACTGGAAGTGCAGCAGCGCCAGGTGGTTGATGACGCCGCGACCGGCGTGGGCGCAGGTCAGGTCGCCCGGCTTTTTCTTGGCCAGCGCGATGAATTCCTGCACGTTCTTCACGCCCAGGGCCGGATGCACGATCAGCAGCATGGGCGACTTGCCCATCGACCCCAATTGCTTGAAGTCGGACACCTGGTACGGCAGGTTGTTGTACAGCAAGGGATTCAGGATCATGCCATTGGTGCCGGCAAAACCCAGCGTGTAGCCATCGGGTTCGGCCCGCGCCACCGCCACGGTGGCGATGATGGCCTGGCCGCCCGGGCGGTTTTCCACCACCACGTTGCCCTTCAGTATCTTGCTCATGCGCTCGGCCAGCGCACGCGCGGCAATATCGGTCAGGCCACCCGGCGCGAAGCCGACCAGCAGCCGCACGGGGCGGGTGGGAAAGTCAGCCTGTGCCCGGGCGGGGCGAGGCATCAACGGCAGCGCGGCAAGCGCGCCCAGGGCGTGGCGGCGGGTGAACGGCATAAGGCTCTCCGGACAGGCGTGCACGGCAGGCGCGCGGCATCCGGCCGTGGCAAGCCCTGCGATCAACGATAAGGGGGAAGGAGGCACAGGCCGCCCGCCAAACGGCGGGGGTCTCAATGACGGTATCTTGTATGCAATATGGCGCCGGGGCTATCTAGGGATATCCCGGTACGCATCACGCCTTGGTCATCAAGCGTTTCCAGCCGTCCAGCCCCAGGCGGTTCATCGTCTCGATGTTCTTTTCGTAGATCTCGGCGGCATCCGGGAAGGATTCCACCGCGCGGTCGATGCTGTCTTCGCGCAGCAGGTGCAGGATCGGGTACGGCGAACGGTTGGTGTAGTTCTCGATGTCGTCCGGCTGCGTATCGGCAAACTGGAACTGCGGATGGAAGGTGGCAACCTGCAATTCACCCACCAGGCGCATGCGCTTGAGCAGGCGGTCGGACAGCTCTTCGAAGTCGTTGAAATCCAGGAAGTCGTCCAGCGCGTCCGGAATGATCAGCAGCGTCGTGTCGATCTTTTCCGGATCGGTCTCTGCCAACAGGGCCAGTTCGTCCTGCAGGTCGGTCAACACGCCTTCGGCGTCGGTCGCGTCGCTGACGGCAAAGCGGATCTGGTCCTTGACCTGAACCGCCTTGGCGAACGGACAGAGGTTCAGGCCGATCACGGCCTGGGTCAGCCAGTGGCGGGTTTCTGCGACCACGTTGGCGTAGGCGTCGGAGGTGGAAATCATGACGGTAAGTCCTAGAAAAAAGGGAGTATAGGCGACCGGTCAGCGGGGCCGACACGCCTGGTGTAGAGTGACGGAACCCCAATCGCGGAGGTCTTGATGTCTGTAGCGCGCACGTATTTCCTGAACCGCATGCACGACGATGAACTGGTCTCGGTGCTGGGCCAGCGACAGAGTTTCTTTCTCGAGAACATCGACACGCTGAACGACGCCACCCAACGCATCCAGTCGTTGCTGGCGCGCGACGGCCTGTCCAGCACAGTCGAACTCACCCCGATCAACCGCCCGGCCTCGTTCACCGAAACGGTACTGCCCATGATTCCGGTCATCGGTTGGCTTTGGGTCATGGCACGGGGTTCAGCCCTGTTGGCCCGGCCGCGCAGCGATGTCACGTTGCGCGCCACCTCGAACACATCGCTCAGTGTGGTGTTTTCTCGCTCGGCCACACGGGCAGCGGCTTAGCGCCTCAGGCTGCGCCATCAGTGCAGCTACCAATGAAAACGCGGACCCATGTACGGGTCCGCGTTGCGTTTACCGCCCCGCCCTTTACGCAGTCGGCATGGCCGCCATGGTCTGGGCGACCGCGGCCGTGAGCTTCTTGCCATAGGGCACGTGCAGGAATTCGTTCGGGCCGTGGGCGTTGGACTTCGGGCCCAGCACGCCGCACACCATGAACTGCGCCTTGGGGAAGCCCTTCTGCAGGATGCTCATCAGCGGGATCGTGCCGCCCTGGCCGATGTAGCCGCAGGGCGAACCGTAGTACTGCTGCGAAGCGGCATCCAGCGCGCTGGTCAGCCACGGCACGGACGCGGGCGCGTTCCAGCCGGTGGCGGCGCCTTCGTTGGCCTTGAAGATCACCTTGGCGTTGTAGGGCGCGTCGGCTTCGAGCAGTTCCTTGATTTCCTGCGAGGCGGCCACGGCGTCGACCAGCGGCGGCAGGCGCAGCGACAGCTTGAACGCAGTGCGCGGGCGCAGCACGTTGCCGGCGCTGGACAGCGGCGGCAGGCCTTCGGCGCCGGTCACCGACAGCGTCGGACGCCAGGTGCGATTCAGCAGGGCCTGTTCGGGTTCGGTGGTCATGGGCAGCACGAAACCGCCTTCGGCGCCGCAGCTCCAGGGGAAACGGCGCCACACTTCGTCGCCCAGGATGCGGGCGGTGGCGGCGACCTGTTCAATGCGCTCGGCCGGGATTTCACAATGCAGGCTTTGCGGCAGCAGGCGGCCGGTGGCGCTGTCTTCCAGGCGGTCCAGCAGATGGCGCAGGATGCGGAACGACGACGGCACCACGCCGCTGGAATCGCCCGAGTGTACGCCTTCGTCCAGCACCTGCACTTCCAGCGTGCCCGACACCATGCCGCGCAGCGACGTGGTCATCCACAACTGGTCGTAGTTGCCGGCGCCCGAGTCCAGGCACACCACCAGCGCCACGTTGCCCAGGCGATCGCGCAGCGCGTCCACATAGGGCAGCAGGTCGTAGCTGCCGGATTCTTCACAGGTTTCGACGATGCCGACGCAGCGCGGGCGCGGAATGCCCTGCTTGTCCAGCGCCATGATGGCGGTCAGCGAGGCGTACACGGCGTAGCCGTCGTCGGCGCCGCCGCGGCCATACAGCTTGCCGTCTTCGTATTTGGGGGTCCAGGGGCCCAGGCCGGCGCGCCAGCCCGAGAATTCCGGCTGCTTGTCCAGGTGGCCGTACAGCAGCACCGTGTCGCCGTTGTCGCTGCGGGTGGCCGGCGCGTCAAAGAAGATGACGGGCGTGCGGCCCGGCAGGCGCACCACTTCCAGTGTCAGGCCCGAGACCTTCTGGGCTTCTACCCACTGCGCCGCGTCGCGCACCACGCGCTCGATGAACGCGTTCTTTTCCCAGTCGGCGTCGAACGCCGGGCTCTTGGCCGGGATGGCGATGTAGTCGGTCAGCGCGGGAATGATCTCGTTGTCCCACTTGTCGTCCACAAAAGCCTGCAGAGCCTTCGGATCGAGGGTAGGAGGAAGGGCGTCGTCGGGGATACGTGCGTTCATGGCGCGGAATCCTGTGGTGGGATGTCAGGAGGGAATCGGACTATTTTAGCGCGCCGCGTAGGCCTCGATCCGGCCCCACACCTGGCGCGCCAGCGGTTTGGCGTTGTCCACCGACTGGTACAGCCGGATCTCCATATGGATATCGTTGCGCGCACTGTCGGCGCGCACGAGGTTGCCTGCGCGCAGGTCGGCCTCGACCAGCGTGTGCGGCAGCCAGGCCAGGCCGAACCCCTGGCGGGCCATGGCGTGCAGGGCATCGGCCAGATCCGATTCATACATCGTCTGCAACTGCGCGGTGACGCACAGTCCCCGCAGCCGGTCGTGCAGGATGCGGCCCAGCGACATGCTGTCGGCGTAGGCCAGGAACGGCACGGCCGGGTCGCAGGCCAGCTTGGGCACGGCATGGCGCGGGTGCCTGCTGCCCGCCGCCAGCGGCGCGCTCACCGCCACCAGCTTGTCGGCGCCCACCCGGCGGCAGCGGTAATTGGGGTTGTCGATCTGGGCATAGAGCGGTTCGTGCGCATGGCACAGCAGGAAATCGACCTCGCCCTCGGCCAGCATGTCCACGCCGTAGTTCAGCGTGGTGGTGATGACCTTCAGCTGGAACGGCGGCAGGCCTTGCTGCACGCTGGCCATCAACCCGGGCAGCACCGAATGCGCCAGCGTTTTGCCCGAGGCGATCGAGAGCTTGCGGCTGCGCGCCAGTTCCGGCTTTTGCAGGCTCAGCCGGGTTTCACGCAGGATGTCCAGCACGTCGATGGCCGCCGCCAGCATGCTGCGGCCGGCCGGGTTCAGGGTGGACACCTGGTGGCCGCGTTCCACCAGCGGCACGCCGGCCCAATCTTCCAGCGCCTTGATGCGACGCCCGAACGCCGGGTGCGTGACGTTGCGGGCCTCGGCCGCCTGGTACAGGTTGCGCGACTTGGACAGCGCCACGAAGTCTTCCAGCCACTTGATGTCCATCTTGTCTCCGACTGCTTGTCATGGCGCTGTGCCGATCCGGCACAGCGCCTGCACATTTTGCACAAAGCCGGCTTTAGTTACAACTAGTATTACGGCGTCCTTCCGGAGATGCCGATGCCCGACGCCCCCATTCTGCTGAAAACCCTGCGCAGCCACTTCCTGGGCGGGCGCGACGTCGTGGCGAGCGGACTGCCGGTCGTGGAAAAGAAAGTCGTGGGCAATGCCTCGGCGCGGGCCCTGGACATGAACGGCAGCTACAGCGCCGGCCAGCTCTACGTGCAGGAATATCGGCTGGCGCAGCCACGCCACCCCTGCCCCGTGCTGCTGTGGCACGGCGGCGGCATGACCGGCGCCCAATGGGAAAGCACGCCCGACGGCCGCCAGGGCTGGCTATGGCGCCTGCTGCAATCGGGCTACGACGTGTTCGTGGCCGATGCGCCCGAACGCGGCCGTGCGTCGTGGGCCATGACGCCACAGGTCTACGAGACCGCACCGATCTTCCGGTCCAAGGAAGAAGCCTGGCAGCTGTTCCGCATCGGCCCGGCCGGCGGCTACGCGCCGGCCGGCCAGCCGCGCCGCGCCCATCCCGGGCAGCAGTTTCCCGAAGACGCCTTCGATACCTTCGCCAAGCAGTTCGTGCCGCGCTGGCTGAACCATGACGCGATGGCGCTGGACGCCTATCGCCTGCTGCTGGACCTGGCCGGCCCCTGCATCGTCATCGGCCACAGCCAGGGCGGCGGCTACGCCACGCAACTGGCGCGCGAATGCCCCGGCCCGATCCGCGCGGTGGTGGCGGTGGAACCCACCGGCACGCCCGCCACGGTCGACGGCCCCCTGCCCCCGCAACTGCTGGTCTGGGGCGACCACTTCGCCGCCCACGACACCTGGCAGCGCTACCGCGCCCAGACGGACGCCTACTGGCACGCGCTGCACCGCGCGGGCAAGCGGGCCGACGTGCTGGACCTGCCCGCCGCCGGCATCGCCGGCAATTCGCATTTCTGCATGCTGGACCGCAACAGCGACCGCATCGCCGAACTGATCGTCGACTGGCTCAACGGCCTCGACTAACCTTCGCCTGGAGACACCCCATGACATTGACGAAAACCACCCTGGCCGTGGCGCTCTTGACCGGCGCTTCGCTGCTGCCCGGCGCGGTCTCGGCCCAGCAGGCCGACTATCCCAACAAGCCCGTGCGCCTGATCGTGCCGTTCGCCCCCGGCGGCACCGCCGACATCATCGGTCGCGTGTTCGCCGCGCAGCTGGGCACCGAACTGGGCGCCACCGTGGTGGTCGAGAACAAGGCCGGCGCAGGCGGCTCGATCGGCACGCGCTTCGTGGCCGATGCCGCGCCCGATGGCTACATCCTGCTGCTGGCCTCGTCCAGCACCCACGGCACCAACCCCGCCGTGTACAAGAACCTGACCTACGACGCGGTAGAGGACTTCACCGCCATCACGCAGCTGGTCACCGTGCCGGGCGTGCTGAGCGTGACCAAGGACTTTCCGGCCGCCGACCTGAACGCGCTGATCGCCACCGCCAAGGCCAACCCGGACAAGTACACCTACGCCTCGTCCGGCGCGGGCGGCCTGGGCAACCTGGCCATGGAACTGATGAAGTCGATGACGGGCGCCAAGCTCATGCACATCGCCTACCGCGGCGCGGGCCCGGCGTTCACCGACGTGATCAGCGGCCAGGTCTCGATGATCTGGGAACCCGTGCCGGCCTCGCTGCCGTACATCAAGGGCGGGCAGATTCGCCCCATCGCCATCGCCGCCGAGACGCGTTCGCCGGAACTGCCCGACACGCCGACCTTCAAGGAAGCCGGCCTGCCGCGCTATGAAGCCAATGCCTGGAACGGCCTGTTGGCGCCCAAGGGCCTGCCCGCGGACGTGACGCAGAAGCTGCACGACGCGTCGGTCAAGGCGCTGAACAATCCCGAGGTCAAGGCCAAGATGGCCAGCCTGGGCGGCACGGTGGTGGCCGGCACGTCGGAGGCGTTCAAGAACGTGATCGCCAGCGACGTGAAGAAGTGGAAGAACGTGGCGGCCGACGCCAAGATCCAGCTGGATCAATAAACGGCGCCCACGGCGGCGGCCGCGCTCATCCGAGTGCGGTGGCCGCCGGCAGCAAGCCGGGAAACGTCACGACCAGCCCCACGCCACGGCCGTTCAGCCCCGGCGCGAATGCCACGGTGGCGCCGTGCCGCGCGGCAATCTGCGCCACCAGCGACAAGCCGATGCCGCTGCCGCCCGCCCCGGCGCCCACGCCCGCGCCGCGGTAGAAACGATCAAACACCCGCACGCGTTCGGGCGGCGCGATGCCCGGGCCATCGTCGGCCACGCGCAGCCAGGCCCCGCCGTCTTGCGCCGGTCCGCAAGCGACCGCGATCTGGCCATCATCCGGCGTATAGCGCAAGGCATTGTCGAACAGGTTGCGCACCAGCACGCCCAGGGTGTCCATGCGCCCGCGCACCTCGCAGGCCTGCACGTCCAGCTGGATGCGCTGGCGCTTGCGCGCCGCGGCCGCTTCGCCATCACGCACCAGCAGCACCACCAATTGATCCAGCGCCACGGTTTCCGGGTCGGAGCCCTTTTCGCTGACGGCGTCCATGCGGGCCTGGTCCAGCAGCTGCTCGGCCAGGCGCGCGGTGCGCTGCGCGACCGCGCGCAGCTTGGTGCCTGCCTCGGCCGCCGGCGTGCCGGCAATGCCTTGCAGCAGCAGTTCGGTCTGTGCGCTGAGCGCCGCCAGCGGCGTGCGCAACTCATGCGCCGCGTCGGCCAGGAAGCGCCGTTCATGGTCCATGGCGGCCTGCAACCGCAGCAGCAAGGCATTGATGGACTGCACATAGGGATGCAATTCGCCGGGCAGGCCGTCCAGCGGCAGCGGCGCCAGGTCGAACGGTGCGCGGCGCTGGATGGCCTCGCCGGCACGGTCGACCAGGCGGAACGCCTGCCGCACCCCCATCCAGGTGGCGGCGGCCAGCATCAGGAACAGCGCCGACACGATCACCAGGCTGCGTTTGAAGGACGCCAGGGCTTCGGCCCGCAGGCCGCTTTCGGCGCGGGCGACCTGCACCTGCACCTGGTCGAAAGCGTCGCTCAACGCGTAGACGCGCCAGACCTCGCCGCCAATATCGCTGTCGTGAAAGCCGTCTTCAAAGCGCGGGCTCAATGGCTGGACCGGCGCCTCAGGCGAGCGCAGCACCAGCCGGCGGTCCGGCAGAGACCAGACCTGGAACGTGGTGCGGTCGCCGCGATACTGCTGCGAGGGCGGCAGTTCGAAACGTTCGTTGGAATCTTCGTCGAGCAGACTGCGCCGCAGCGTCAGGATGGCCTTGGTGGCGGCGTCAGCCAGCGCCTGGTCACGGATCCCGGTGCGCGCCTCGTTCATGGCGTGCTGCTGGCACCAGAACACGCCCGCCCATGCCACCAGCAACGTCAGCAGCAACGTGACGGTCAGACGTCGGCGCAGGGTTTTCATGGCGCGTCCGCCGTGGCGATGCGGTAACCCAGGCCGTGCACGGTCGCCACCAGGTCGTCGCCCAGCTTGCGCCGCAGCTGGTGGATGTAGACCGCCACGGTGTTGCTTTCGATGGTGCCGCTGCCGCCGTACACCGCGGATTCCAGCTGTTCGCGGCTGACGGTCTGGCCGGCCCGTTCCATCAGCGCCAAGAGCGTGCGGTACTCGCTGGCGCTCAGCACCACTTCGGCGCCCGCCTTGGTGACCACGCGCCGGGCCGGGTCCAGCAGCACATCGCGGCAACGCAGGACGGACACCACCGAATTGCGGCTGCGCCGCACCACGGCGCGCAACCGCGCCAGCAGCTCATCGAGCTGGAACGGCTTGACGATGTAGTCGTCCGCCCCGGCATCCAGGCCCTGCACCCGTTCGGTCAGGCGGTCGCGCGCGGTGATGATCAGCACCGGCGTGGCGTCGTAGCGCGACCGCAGGTGTTTCAGCACCGCCAGGCCGCTGCCCCCGGGCAAGCCCAGGTCCAGCAGCACCGCGCCGTAGCCATGTTCGACCAACGCCAGGCGCGCGGCCGGCACGTCGCGGACCCAATCGACCTGCATGCCCGACCCCGCCAGGCTGGTGCGCAAGGCATCCCCCAGCATGGCGTCGTCTTCCACCAGCAAGACTTGCACGAACACTCCCTGACTATCCATGGTGCGGCATTGTGCCGCCCCGGATTTAAAGAATTTTTAAAAGCGCGCTTCGACAATGAGCGCCTTGTCGCGCCGCGGCCGTGCCGCGCGCAACGCTCACCAGAAAGGAAGACCCCCGCAATGAAGCTGGCAATGTTAGCAAGAGGCGCCGCCACCGCCGCCGTCCTGGCCTGCGCCGCAGGCCAGGCCCAGGCCGATCAACCCGGCACCAATTTCATCGGCCTGGGCGTTGGATACGTCCCGGTTTATGAAGGCTCGCGCGACTACCGCGCCCTGCCCGTCCCGCTGATCAACTACCGTGCGGGCAACTTCTTCATCTCGCCGCGCGCCGGCCTGCCCGCCATGGGCCTGCAGACCGACCTGGCGCCCGACTGGAAAGCCGGCGTCTTCCTGGGCATGGCGCTGGGCCGCGATGCCAGCGACGCCGACCGCACCAAAGGGCTGGACGACATCGACTTTCACGCCACCTACGGCGGCTTCGTCGAATGGACGCCCGGCCCCTGGTCGCTCGGCGCGGCCTACCGGCAGGCCGCGCGCAGCGGCTACGGCGGCACGCTGGAACTGCGCGCCACCTATAACGCCTGGCAAGAAGGCGCCCACCGCGTCAACGTCGGCGCCAGCACGCAATGGGCCAGCCACGATGCCATGCAGACCTGGTTCGGCGTGACCTCCAGCCAGGCCGCTCGCAGCCGCGAAGGCCTGTCGACCTACTCGCCATCGTCGGGCTTCAAGTCGGCAGCCGTGTTCGCCAACTGGTCGTACCGCATCAACCCCAGCTGGAGCACCATCACCACCGTCGGCGTGAACACCCTGCTGGGCGACGCGCGCGACAGTCCGCTCACCGAGCGCCGCGCCAATGTATTCGGCAGCGTCGGCGTGGTCTACGCGTTCTGATCGGCGGCGATCGCACCGGATATGGGGATGAGGGATTTGACCCAGGCGGGCGCGCTGCGCCTGATCCTGCCGGACGCCCGCGTGCACGACGCGCTGGCGCCGGCGCTTGCGGCCTTCGCCGAGCGGCATCCAGACGTGCGGGTCCAGTTGGGCCCGAGCGGCGCCGAAACTGACGCGGTGCGCGAGCGCTGCGATCTTTCCATCGGGTTGGAGCCGCCCGCGGATCCCGCACGGGTGGCCCGTCGCCTGGGCGCCCTGCGTGCCCGCCTGTACGCCGCGCCCGCCTACCTGGCGCGGCAGCCGCCGCTCGAACATCCCATCGAACTGGCGATGCACGACTGCATCGGCCTGCATGTCGGTCCGCAGCGCGGGCACGATAGCCGGCCGGCTCGCTGGCGGCTGTGGTCGGGGTCGGAACGGGTAGTGGTCACGGTGCGTGAACGCTATGGCGTCGATGCGCCGGCCATGGCGATGCAGCTCGCCGCTCGTGGCGTCGGCATTGCCGCGTTGCATGCCACCGGCACGGCGGCCCCGCTTGCCGCCGGGCTGGTGCCGGTGCTGCCGGGCTGGGAAATGGAGCCGGTCACGCTCTATGCGCTGAGCGGCCCCCGGCGCCTGCCAGCGCGCGCCCGCGCGCTGGTCGACTGGCTGGCGCGGGCGCTGGCCTGACAATCCATCCTGGTCGTCAGCCCGGCGCAAGCGCCGGGCTGACGACATCCTGGCCACCGGCTGGCGCGAGCGCCCGCCGGCATGCCCTGCAGGACGACTTTGAACGCGCGCCGGTTCAGACGCCCAGCAATGCAGGCTCGCCGTCCCGACCCAGCGCCGGTGCATCGGCGTCGATCACCCGGCCAGCCTGCAGCTTGAACACCGCCACCGCGTCGCGCAGGCGTTGCGCCTGCGTTTCCAGCGACGCCGCGGAAGCGGCCGCCTGCTCGACCAGCGCCGCGTTCTGCTGCGTCACGCTATCCATCTGCGACACGGCCTGGTTCACCTGCTGGATGCCCTGCGACTGTTCTTCCGAAGCGCTGGAGATCTCGTTGATGATGTCCGTCACGCGGCGCACCGACGTCACGATTTCCTGCATGGTGGCGCCGGCGGCTTCCACCTGGTCCGAACCGATCGACACCTTCTGCACGGAGTCGTCGATCAGGCCCTTGATTTCCTTGGCGGCCTGGCCGCTGCGCTGGGCCAGCGCGCGCACTTCGCTGGCCACCACCGCAAAGCCCTTGCCTTGCTCGCCCGCGCGGGCAGCTTCCACCGCCGCGTTCAGCGCCAGGATGTTGGTCTGGAAAGCGATGCCGTCGATCACGCCGACGATGTCGGCGATACGGTTGGAACTGTCGGCAATGGCGCGCATGGTGCCCACCACATCGCCCACGGCCTTGCCGCCGCGGGTGGCCACATCGGACGCGGCCACGGCCAGTTGCGATGCGCTGCGCGAGCTATCGGCGTTGTTCTTCACCGTGGACGACAGCTCGTCCATGCTGGCGGCGGTTTCCTCCAGCGACGCGGCCTGCTGCTCGGTGCGGGACGACAGGTCGATGTTGCCCGCCGCGATCTCGCGCGAACCGGTATGGATTTCCTCGACCCCCAGCCGCACGGCCGCCACGGTGCGCGCCAGGCTGTCCTGCATGCGCTTGACGGCGCCGTAGAGCACGCCGATTTCATTGTTGCCGCGTTGCTCGATGCGGTTGGTCAGGTCGCCGCTGGCGATGCGGTCGAACAGGCGGCCGGCGTCGTGCAACGGCCGGAACACCGACCGCGCGAACACGGCATACAAGCCGACGACCAGCACCGCCACGACCACCAGCAGGCCGATCAGGAACGCGATCGCGCCATTGATGCGCGTCGACGACTCGTTTGCCACGCGGCGCCCGACCTCGTCCGCGAAATCGGAGTATTTCTGGTTGGCCTGCGTGAAGTTGATGCCCAGCGGCGTGACCTTGTCCAGGTTCAGGCGGCTGGCCTCCTGGGCGTTGCTGGCGCGGATGGCAGCGATCATCGGCAGGACCGCGTCGCGCAGGTACACGTCATACGCCGCCAACGCGGCCTCGAACAGCGGTTTGCCCACCGGTGACGTTTCAGGCGTCTGGCGGGCGCTCTGCACCAGGTCGGCCGCCCGCTTGGTGTAGCCGTCCAGCCGCTGCATGCTGGCCAGGCTGTCGATGCGCTTGCCTTCCAGCAGCGCGCTCTGCGCGGCCAGCAGCACCAGGCGGGCGCGCAACAGTTCGGCACCGGCATCGTCCATGGCGTTGGATCGCACCAGGTTGGTGTCCAGCAGCACTTCGATGGAACTGCGGTTGGACGTCAGCTGCTGATAGACGGCAATGCCGGTCAGCAGGAACAGCGCGAAAAAAACGCCAAGCGCGGTCGTCAGGACCGCGCGGATACTCAGGTTCTTGAACATTGGGGGGCCTTTCCGGGTTTGCATGAGACAGCCGCCACGGGCTGTCCCCCTTCTTTACGGCCCACTGCAATGAAAAGTTAAATATCTCATTGGGTTACATCACGGACTGGCCAGCAGGCGAAAAAAAACCTCACCAGAAACTGGTGAGGTCTTTGTCGGCGGGAACACCCGCCCTGTTGGCTAGAACGCCCGTCCTGTGGGCTAGAACAGCCCCCCGGCCGCCCGGCCGCCCGAAGGCCGGGGAGCCCCCTCGGGGGGCAGCAAGCGCGCAACGCGCGTGCGGCGTGGGGGCCCTTCCTTGTCAGCCGATCCAGACGCGGGCGTTGCGGAACATGCGCATCCAGGGGCTGTACGCACCGCCGGTATCCGCATTGCCCCACTTTTCCGGCGCCCACGACATCATGACGTTGCGGGTCACGCGTTCCGGGTGGGGCATCATCACCGTGAAGCGGCCGTCGGCCGTGGTGACCGACGTGAGGCCGGCCGGGCTGCCGTTCGGGTTGAACGGGTAGGCCTCGGTGGCGTTGCCGTAGTTGTCGATGAAGCGCGCCGCGGCCAGCACGCGGCCGGCGTCACCCTGCTGGGAGAAGTCGGCGTAGCCCTCGCCGTGCGCCACGGCGACCGGAATGCGCGCGCCTTCCATGCCGGCAAAGAAGATCGACGGCGACTTGGCCAGTTCGACCAGCGACAGGCGGGCTTCGTACTTTTCGGACTGGTTGCGCGTGAAGCGCGGCCAGTGCTCGGCGCCCGGAATCATCGGCGCCAGCGCGGCCATCATCTGGCAGCCGTTGCACACGCCCAGCGCAAAGGTGTCGGGGCGCGCGAAGTACGCGGCGAACTGGTCCGACAGCTTGCTGTTGAAGCGGATGGTGCGGGCCCAGCCCTCGCCGGCGCCCAGCACGTCGCCGTAGCTGAAGCCGCCCACGGCCACCAGGCCCTGTACCAGGCCCAGGTCGACACGGCCCGACAGCAGGTCGGTCATGTGGACGTCAACGGCCTCGAAACCGGCAGTGTCGAATGCCCAGCCCATTTCCACCTGGCTGTTGCAGCCCTGCTCGCGCAGGATCGCCACGCGCGGACGCTTGCCGGTGTTGATGAACGGCGCGGCCACGTCTTCTTGCGGATCGAAGGCGACAGAAGGCGTCATGCCCGGGTCTTTGGTGTCGTTCCAGACGTCCAGCTCGGCCTGGGCGCAAGCCGGGTTGTCGCGGCGCGACATGATGCGGTAGGACACTTCGCTCCAGGCGCGGGCGAGTTCGGCGCGCGGCTGGCCCCAGACCTTCTTGCCGTCGCGGTAGAACTCGATTTCGTCGGCGCCGTTCAGGCCGCCGATGACGTGCGAGTGGGCCGACAGGCCCGCACCGCGCAGCACCTGCATGACGGCGTCGCGCTGGGCGGCGGGCACCTGGATCACGGCGCCGGCTTCTTCCGAGAACAGCGCCTTGAGCGTGAGTTCTTCGCGCTGCACGGCCACTTGTTCCGGACGGATCTTGTAGTCGCCCCAATCGGCCGATTGCGGGTCGAAGGTGAGCATGTCCAGGTTGACCGAGATGCCGGTGCGGCCGGCAAAGGCCATTTCGGCCAGCGTGGCGAACAGGCCGCCATCGGAGCGGTCGTGGTAGGCCAGCAGCGTGCCGGCTTCGGCCAGCGTGCGGATGGTGACGAAGAAGGCGCGCAGGGCTTCGGGCGAATCGATGTCCGGCACGGTTTCGCCGACCTGGTTGTAGGCCTGGGCGAGGATCGAGCCGCCCATGCGGTGCAGGCCGCGGCCCAGGTCGATCAGGATCAGCACGCTGTCGCCGGCGTCGGTGCGCAGTTGCGGCGTGAGGCTGGCGCGCACGTCGCCCACCGGTGCAAAGGCCGTGACGATCAGCGACACGGGCGCAACCACCTGGCGCTGCTCGCCGTCCTGTTCCCAGGACGTTTTCATGGACAGGGAGTCTTTGCCGACCGGAATCGACAGGCCGGCGGCCTGGCACAGTTCGCTGACGGCGGACACCGTGTCGTACAGGGCGGCATCCTGGCCGTCGACGCCGCAGGCGGCCATCCAGTTGGCGGACAGCTTGATGTCTTCCAGGCGGGCCACGTCGGCGGCGGCCAGGTTGGTCAGGGCTTCGGCCACGGCCATGCGGCCCGAGGCGGGCGCGTTCAGCATGGCGATGGGGGTGCGTTCGCCCATGGCCATGGCTTCGCCGCGGAAGCCTTCGTAGTCGGCCAGGGTGACGGCGCAATCGGCCACCGGCACCTGCCACGGGCCGACCATCTGGTCGCGGCTGGACAGCCCGCCCACGGTGCGGTCGCCGATGGTGATCAGGAACGACTTGTTGGCTACGGTGGGGTGGCGCAGCACGCGCAAGGCGGCTTCGGTCAGGTCGATGCCGGCCAGGTCCAGGGGTTCGGACACGCCGGGCAGGCGGCGCACGTCGCGCGTCATGCGGGGCGGCTTGCCCAGGATGACGTCGATCGGCACGTCGACCGGGCGGACTTCGGCGTCGCCTTGCGGGCGGATGGCGTCCAGGCCGGGCAGGCCTTCGCCGTCGACCACGCGCAGCTGGCGTTCTTCGGTGGCCACGCCCACCACCGCGTAGGGGCAGCGCTCGCGGCGGGCGATGGCGTCAAAGCGTTCGAGGTCGCGCGGCAGGATCGACAGGACGTAGCGTTCCTGGGATTCGTTGCTCCAGATTTCGGCGGGCGACAGGCCCGACTCTTCGAGGGGCACGCGCTTCAGGTCGAAGATGGCGCCGCGGCCGGCGTCGTTGACCAGTTCAGGGAACGCGTTGGACAAACCGCCCGCGCCCACGTCGTGGATCGCGATGATGGGGTTGTTTTCGGCCTGCTGCCAGCAGCGGTCGATGACTTCCTGGGCACGGCGTTCAAGTTCGGGATTGCCGCGCTGAACGGAATCGAAATCCAGCTCGGCCGAGTTGCTGCCCATGCTGATGCTGGAGGCGGCGCCGCCGCCCATGCCGATGCGGAAACCCGGGCCGCCCAGCTGGATCAGCAGCGCGCCGGGGGGAATGACGTCTTTGTGGGTCAGGCCGGCGTCGATGCTGCCCAGGCCGCCCGCGATCATGATGGGCTTGTGGTAGCCCCAGCGCGTGCCGCCCGCGCTTTGCTCGAACGAGCGGAAGTAGCCCAGCAGGTTGGGACGGCCGAATTCGTTGTTGAACGCCGCGCCGCCGATGGGGCCGTCGATCATGATGGACAGGGGCGAGGCGATGCGCTCGGGCAGGCCGTGGTGGTCGGCTTCCCAGGGTTGCAGGGCATCGTCGAAGCGCAGGTGCGACACGGTGAAGCCGGTCAGGCCCGCCTTGGGCTTGGAGCCGCGGCCCGTGGCGCCTTCGTCGCGGATTTCGCCGCCCGCGCCGGTCGAGGCGCCGGGGAACGGCGCGATCGCGGTGGGGTGGTTGTGCGTTTCGACCTTCATGAGGGTATGCACGGTGGTGTCGCGGCGGATGTACCTGGCGCCGTCGACGCCCTCGCCCGTGACGCCGGGCACGCCGGCCTGGAAGCGCTGCGCCGGACCGCCGGCCATGATGGCGGCGTTGTCGGAATAGGCCACCACGGTGCCTTCGGGCTGCGCCTTGTGGGTGGCGCGGATCATGCCGAACAGCGTGTTGGGCTGTTCCTGGCCGTCGATCACCCACTGGGCGTTGAAGATCTTGTGGCGGCAGTGTTCGCTGTTGGCCTGCGCGAACATCATCAGTTCGACGTCGGTGGGGTCGCGGCCCAGGTCGGTGAACGACTTGGCCAGGTAGTCGATTTCGTCGTCGGACAGGGCCAGGCCCAGGGCCGTGTTGGCCTCGACCAGCGCCTGCGCGCCGCGCGCCTGGACGTCGACCTGGCGCATGGGCTTGCCGGCCAGCGGCTGGAACAGCGCCTGGCCGTCGAAGCTGGCGTCGACCACGGTTTCGGTCATGCGGTCGTGCAGGCAGTCTGCCGCGCGGGCCAGCATGGCGTCGTCGAACGACTTGGTGCCCAACAAGCCGCGTTCGGGAGTGATGGTATAGCGCACGCCGCGTTCGATGCGGTGCACGGCCGACAGGCCACAGTTGTGGGCGATGTCGGTGGCCTTGCTGGCCCACGGCGAAATGGTGCCCAGGCGCGGAATGACCAACAGGGCCAGGCTCTTGGCGGGGGCTTCGCCGGTGGCGGGGGTGCCGTAGTCCAGCAATTGGGCCAGGTGTTGCTGCTGTTCGGCCGTCAGGGCGGCGTCGGTGCTGACGAAGTGCTCGTAGCGGGCGGAGATGTCGGCCACGGGCAGGCCGGCTTCCTTCAATTGCGCCAGCAGGCGGTCACGACGAAAGGAGGACAGGACAGAGGAACCAGGCAGATGCTGAACTAGGGACACGATGCGGGCGCCGTATAAGGAGGGGAGCAAAGAAAAGGGATTTTACCTGTTTAAGGGGTTTTCCCGGAGCCGGGATTACCGCAACCCCGATCCGGCCTCTCGCCGCGCCCTTCCGGACGATGTTACAAAAGAATTCCGCGACGCAACGGCGCGACTGCTGCAAAGCAATATCGGCACCAAACCCCTGCCCGCCACCCGGTATATCGCTCCAGCCGGGTTCCAGCCCCCGTCCCCGCTATTGCAATGCACCATGTTGCGGCCATACCGCAGCGCGGGAAAACACGAACACCGGCGCCCGCGCCCCGACGGTAGGATGCAGCGACCCTATAACTAGAAAGCGCCCTGCCGCGCTGGCCGTTGCCTCACATGTCACGCCCCGAAGCCCCCGTCGAGCCTGTTGAACCGATCATCCCCGCCGAAACAGACCCCGCCGTGAAAGTACCGCTGGCCATCGAGGACTGGCTGGCCGTGATCCTGTTGGGGGCCCTGGCCACCATCACCTTCCTGAACGTGCTGGTGCGCTACTTCACCGACCAGTCGTTCGCCTGGACCGAGGAAATCTCGGTCTTCCTGCTGATCGTGCTGACCATGGTCGGGGGCAGCGTCGCCTTCGTGCGCAACCATCACATCCGCATCGAGATCCTGGCCGACAACGGCTCGCCCCGTCGCCAGCGCATCATGGCGCTGATTTCCAACGGCTGCGTGCTGGCATTCTTCGTGCTGCTGACCGTGCTGTCGGTCAAGCTGGTGGCCGACGAATACCTCTACGAAGAAACCTCGCCGGCCATCGGCGTGCCCACCTGGTGGTATTCGATCTGGCTGCCGATCATGGCCGCCGCCATCTCGCTGCGCACGCTGGGCACCCTGCGCCGGCTGATCCAGCGCAAGGACGCAACGGGCCAAGGGGGCCAGGCATGATCGCCGGCATCCTGTTCGCGGTCTTCATCGCGCTGATGCTGATCGGCGTGCCGGTCGGCGTGGCGCTGGGCATCGGCGGCACGGTCGCCATCGTGCTGTCCAACCTGGATACGCCCTGGTATGGCCTGTTGACCGTGCCGCAGAACTTCTACGCGGGGCTGGCCAAGTACCCGCTGCTGGCCATTCCGATGTTCGTGCTGGTCGGCTCGATCTTCGACCGCTCGGGCGTGGCCAGGCGGCTGGTGGATTTCGCCATCGCCATCGTCGGCCGCGGCCCCGGCATGCTGCCGCTGGTGTCGATTGCCGTGGCCATGTTCCTGGGCGGGATCTCGGGTTCCGGCCCGGCCTGCGCCGCCGCGGTGGGCGCGGTGATGATCGCGGCCATGTCCCGCGCCGGCTACCCGGGCTCGTTCTCGGCCGCCGTGGTCGCCGCGGGCGCCGCCACCGACATCCTGATCCCGCCGTCGGTCGCTTTCATCATCTATTCGGTACTGGTGCCCGAAGCCTCGGTGCCGGCGCTGTTCGCCGCCGGCATGGTGCCCGGCATCCTGGCCGGCCTGGCGCTGATCGTGCCGGCCGTGTGGCTGGCCCGCAAGCACAAGATGGGCATGCTGGAAGCGCACCTGCCGCGCCCGCCGTTCTGGAAGAGCCTGCGCGACGCCTCGTGGGGCCTGGCCGCGCCGGTGCTGATCCTGGGCGGCATGCGCATGGGCTGGTTCACGCCCACCGAAGCCGCGGTCGTGGCCGTGTTCTACGGCCTGTTCGTGGGCATGTTCATCCACCGCACCATCAAGCTGCGCGACCTGTACACCATCCTGCGCGAAGCCGCCGAGCTGTCCGCCGTGATCATGCTGGTGGTGACGCTGGCCGGCATCTTCGCCTGGGCTTTGTCCACGCTGAGCGTGATCGACCCGATCACCCACGCCATCGTCAATTCCGGGCTGGGCGAATGGGGCGTGCTGGCGCTGCTGATCCTGTTGCTGATGACCGTCGGCATGTTCCTGGACGGCATCTCCATCTTCCTGATCTTCGTGCCGCTGCTGATGCCGATCGCGAAGGCCTATGGCTGGGACCCGGTGTGGTTCGGCGTGATCCTGACGCTGAAGGTGGCGCTGGGCCAGTTCACCCCGCCGCTGGCCGTGAACCTGATGGTGTCGTGCCGCATCGCGCGCGTGCCGATGGAATCGACGGTGCGTTGGGTGGTGTGGCTGCTGGGCGCGATGTTCCTGGTGCTGGTGGCGGTGCTGGCGTTTCCGCAACTGGCGCTGTGGCTGCCGCACAAGCTGGGTTATTGAGGGCGCCTGGCCGGGTATGCGCCCGGGCAGGCATGGCATGCATGACAACAACAGACAAACCCGCAAAGAGAGGAGACGCAACATGAAATTCCGCAACCTGATCGGCGCCGCCCTGTGCGCCGCCGCCGTGGTCGGCGCGCCGGCAGCGCTGGCGCAGAACTACAAGGCCGAATACAAGCTCTCCATCGTCGTGGGCACCACCTTCCCGTGGGGCCAGGGCGCCGAGATCTGGTCCAACCTGGTGCGCGAGCGCACCCAGGGCCGCATCAACATCAAGGTCTATCCCGGCACCTCGCTGGTACAAGGCGACCAGACCCGTGAATTCACTGCCATCCGCCAGGGCGTGATCGACATGGCCGTGGGCTCGACCATCAACTGGTCGCCGCAGGTCAAGCAGCTGAACCTGTTCTCGCTGCCCTTCCTGATGCCCGACTACGCCGCCATCGACGCGCTGGTGCAGGGCGACGTGGGCAAAGAAATGTTCAAGCTGATCGAAAAGGCCGGCGTCGTGCCGCTGGCCTGGGGCGAGAACGGCTACCGCCAGATCAGCAATTCCAAACGCGAGATCAAGCGCCCCGAAGACATGAAGGGCATGAAGCTGCGCGTGGTGGGTTCGCCGCTGTACATCGACACGTTCACCGCGCTGGGCGCCAACCCCACCCAGATGAGCTGGGCAGACGCCCAGCCGGCGCTGGCCAGCGGCGCGGTCGACGGCCAGGAAAACCCCCTGTCCATCTACACCGGGTCCAAGCTGTACACCGTGGGCCAGAAGTACCTGACGCTGTGGAACTACGTGGCCGACCCGCTGATCTTCGTGGTCAACCGCGAGGTCTGGAATTCGTGGTCGGAAAAGGACCGTGACATCGTGCGCCAGGCCGCGCTGGACGCCGGCAAGCAGCAGATCGTGATCGCGCGCAAGGGCGTCACGCCCGAAGACCCGTCGCTGCTCAAGGAAATCGAAGGCCACGGCGTGACCGTGACGGCGCTGAGCCAGGCCGACCACGACGCGTTCGCCAAGATCACCCAGCCCGTCTACGACAAATGGAAAAAGCAGATCGGCGAAGACCTGGTCAACCTGGCCGAGAAGTCCATCGCCGCTCGCAAGAAATAAGCAGCAAGCCCCAGGGGAACGGCGGCGCAAGCCGCCAACCGAGGCAGGGACATAGATCCCGCCCACCAAAAGACGGGCGCCGGCCACAAGCCGGCGCCCGTCGCCTTTTCGAAGATCGTCGATGAAGCATGCCTGGTCGGAACCGCAGATCAAGATCGCCTGACGGGATCTGCCTGATCGCGTTTGCCCAGTCGGTTTGACGGGGCCCGACGGCCGCCGTCGGGCCACCCGCGCCCGCATCCCCCCGTGTCAGTCGGGATAGCGCACTTCCAGGATGTCCAGTTCCTCGATGCCGCCGGGGGTGCGCAGCACCACCGTGTCGCCTTCCTTGGCCTTGATCAGCGCGCGCGCCACCGGCGAGATCCAGCTGATCTTGCCGGCCAGCGGCTCGGCTTCGTCCACACCCACGATGGTGACGGTGTGGTCTTCGCCGGCCTTGTCGGAATACAGCACCGTGGCGCCGAAAAAGACCTGGTCGCGGTTGGGCTGCAGGGCCGGGTCGACGACCTCGGCGATGTCCAGCCGCTTGGTCAAAAAGCGCATGCGCCGGTCGATCTCGCGCAAGCGCTTCTTGCCGTAGAGGTAGTCGCCGTTCTCGGAGCGGTCGCCGTTGGACGCGGCCCACGACACCACCTGCACCACCGACGGACGCTCGACGTTCATCAGATGCGTCAGCTCGGCGCGCAGGCGCTCGTAGCCTTCAGGCGTCATGTAGTTCTTGGTGCCCGCGGGCAAGGCCTGGGCCTGCGGCAGGTCGTCGTCGTCCTCGTTATCGGATTCTTTGACAAAAGCTTTGTTCATGGCGGCAGCGCCTG
Organism: Achromobacter sp. NCFB-sbj8-Ac1-l; assembly: GCF_052695805.1. Classification (NCBI taxonomy): domain Bacteria; kingdom Pseudomonadati; phylum Pseudomonadota; class Betaproteobacteria; order Burkholderiales; family Alcaligenaceae; genus Achromobacter; species Achromobacter sp. NCFB-sbj8-Ac1-l. The sequence continues at coordinate 3,910,253 of NZ_CP199812.1, forward strand.
GGGCGCACATTCAGTTCAAGGGCGGCACAGTCGCACCGTGCCAGGAGCCAGGCGGCATCGCACCGCCCGCAAGGGGCCGCAGTGGCCCTAGAACCAGTCGTGCCAGACCGGCTTCAGATCGGACGGCAAGGGCGGCAGGCGGCCCAGGTCCATCCGGCTTTCTTTCGGGCTATGGAAGTCTGACCCGCGCGAGGCCAGGAAACCGTAGCGGCGCGCGACGTCGGCGTACTGCCGGGCCTCTTCGACCGTATGGCTGCCCGTGGTGACTTCGATGCCGACCCCGCCCAGTTGCAGGAATTCGTCGAACAGCGCGGCGAACTGCAAGGGCGTGTACTTGTAGCGGCCCGGATGCGCGATGACGGCGATGCCGCCCGCGCCGCGGATCCAGCCCACCGCTTCGGCCAGCGTGGCCCATTGCATGGGCACGTGGCCGGGGCGGTCATCGCCCAGGTGTTTGGTGAAGACGGTCTGCACATCGGGGCAGTAGCCGGCTTGGACCAGGTAGCGCGCGAAGTGCGTGCGGCTGATCAGTTCCGGGTTGCCGGCAAACGGCAGCGCGCCTTCGTAGGCGCCGGGCATGCCCATGTCGGCCAGGCGGTCGCCGATGCGCCTGGCGCGTTCGGCGCGGCCCGAGCGGGTCTTGCGCAGGCCTTCGACCAGCGCCGTATTGGCGGGGTCAAAGCGCAGCCCGACGATATGCACCGTCAGGCCGGCCCAGGTCACGGAAATCTCGACGCCGGTGGCGAAACGCAGGCCCAGTTCCTGCGCCATGGACGCGGCCTCGGCCAGGCCGCCGACTTCGTCGTGGTCGGTCAGGGCCCAGACATCGACACCGTTGGCATGCGCGCGCTGCGCCACGTCGCGCGGCGCAAGCGCGCCGTCGGACACGGTGGAATGACAATGCAGATCGATGTTCAGGACAGGGGTGTTCATGAGGCCTATTGTAGAGAACGCCCGTGCCCCTGGATAGCACGGCGGGCCGGCGGTGTCCCCATTAGGGCCTGTTAACACTAAAAGGAGTCTCGCAGGAACCGGCGGCCCGCCCCGCCTCAGCCCAGCAGAAAATCCGCCACCGACGTCACCTGGCTGTCCGCCATCAGCGTCGGCGCGTGGCCCACGCCTGGCACTTCCAGCACCTGCGCACGCGGATTGCGCTGGCGCATTTCGTCGGCCGTGGCGCGGGTCAGCAGATCGGATTGTTCGCCGCGCACGATCAGGATCGGGCAATCGATCGCGTCATACGAGCGCCACAGCACCTGTTCGCCCGCCGCGAGTTCCTCGGGCGTCATCGCCATCGGCTGGGCCAGCGCCAGGTCGTAGTGCTTGACCCACTTGCCGTCCTGCTCGGGATAGACGAAGCGCGCCAGGTGTTCCCACTGTTCGTCGGTATGCGGCCCGAAGGTCCCGGAATTGGCGCGCAGGTTGGCCACGGCCTCGGCAAACGAGCCGAACGCGCCCGGTTCGCCCACGTACTGGCCGATGCGAGCCAGCGCGCCGGTTTCCAGGCGCGGGCCGACGTCGTTGAGCACCAGCTTGTCCAGACGCACGCCGGCCTGCGGCGGCAGCATGCCCACGTGCGGGCGCAGCGGCAGCATTGCCCGCGCAAATGCGGCGGCGCCGGCCAGGCCCAGGCCGATCAGGCCGCCCATCGACGTGCCCACCCACGACAGGCGGGCGGGCCGCAGCCGCGCCACCAGCGTCACCATGTCTGACACGTACTGCGGCACGGTATAGAACGCCGGGTTCACCAGCCAATCGGAACGGCCCCGCCCCACCACGTCGGGGCAGACCACGCGGTAGCGGCCAGCCAGCCGGCGCGCCAGGGTATCGAAATCGCGGCCGCTGCGCGTCAGGCCGTGCACGCAGACCAGCACCTGGTCGTTGGCCGGATCGCCCCACTCCCAGTACGCCATGCGGTGCAGGCCCGCCGGGCTGGCGCAGGTGACGAATTCCAAACGGGGTTCCAGGCTTGCGTCCGACATCGTTGTGCTCCAAATGGCCGGCGCCCGCCCAGGTGGCGGCGCCGCGCATGGGCGGTATCTTATCGGAAGCGTGGGGCCCGCCCTGCCGCCCTGGCCTAGAATGACGCCGTTGCCCTAACCCCCGCCTTCAGGAACCCATCGCGCCATGCTCGGCGGATACATGCTCAATGGCGACTACGTCGCCCCGGCCCTGACCTTCATCGCCGCGCTCTTCGGCGTGCTGATCCTGGGCTTCGTGGCAGCAAAGCTGGCCTGCCCAGGCACCCGCCGGCAACTGCTGCTGGCCTGGCTGCTGACGCTGATCCTGCTGCCGCCCTGGCTGCTGGTGCTGACCGCCGGCGACGACATCTTCGGCGTCGTGACGATCGCCCGCTATGCCCTGGCCCTGCCCGCCTTGGCGGCACTGTGGGGATTGCGGCGCAGCATCCGCGCCTTCAAGGCCCGGCACCCCGCCCTGCCCCCACTACCCAGAAAACCCTGGCTGCTGGTGGCTTTGGCGCTGGCGCTGTTCGGCCTGCTGGACTATCTGTCGCGCCACCGCTACGACGCCCCCATCGCCTTGAACGACACCATCGCCTCCATGGTTTTTATCGGTGCCGCCGCATTGTTGCTGGCAGGATGCGTCTGGGCCTTGCGCAGCAGCATACGTTGGTTAAGATTGGCGGGTCCCGGTTCGGCGACCGCGGGTCCGCGGCGCTGACAGCCCGCTGAAATTAAATTGCCTATCGGCACGATTCAATCATTAAATTGGAATCCCGACGCCGGTCCGGCGAGAGTTATGCGCTTCGAGCATTGCCACATCAGTCAGTCCCGAATTGATTTGGAGTCACTATGCAACAAAGCAGTCCGTCATCTCAGCTAAGCACTCAACACACCGAAACCGCCCCGCCTGAGCCGCCCAAGGTACTGCAGGACCTGCTCGGGCGAGCGGACGTCCAGATCAACGGTTCGCGCCCCTGGGACATCCAGGTTCATGACAAACACATGTACGAACGCGTCTTCGCCAGCTGGTCGCTGGGCCTGGGCGAGTCGTACATGGACGGCGAATGGGACTGCGAACAGCTGGACGAACTCTTCACCCGCCTCTTGCGCGCCGACATGGGGTCCGCCGCGCTCGGCCTGGCCCGCGTCAAGCTCATCGCCGAACACCTGCGCCACAAGCTGTTCAACCTGCAATCCAAGAGCCGCGCCTTCGAAGTGGGCGAGCAGCACTACGACGCCGGCAACGACGTCTTCGAGGCCATGCTCGACAGCCGCATGATCTATTCCTGCGCCTTCTGGGAAAACGCCGACACGCTGGAAGACGCGCAGGAAGCCAAGCTGGACATGATCTGCCGCAAGCTGCAGCTCAAGCCCGGCGAAACGCTGCTGGACATCGGCTGCGGCTGGGGCGGGCTGGCCAAGTTCGCGGCCGAGCGCTACGGCGTCAAGGTCACCGGCGTGACCGTGTCCAAGGAACAGCTGGCGCTGGCCCAGGAACGCGTACGCGGCCTGCCGGTGGAATTGCTGCTGCAAGACTATCGCGACCTGCAGGGCCGCTTCGACAAGGTCGTGTCGGTGGGCATGTTCGAACACGTCGGGCCCAAGAACTACGACACCTACTTCACCAACGTGCAGCGGCTGATGGCGCCCGGCGGCATCTTCCTCTTGCACACCATCGGCATCGCCTCGACCAGCCAGAGCACCGATCCCTGGATCGACCGCTATGTCTTCCCCAACGGCAAGCTGCCGTCCGCCCGCGAGATCACTACCGCGGTCGAAGGCCGCTTCATCGTCGAAGACTGGCACAACTTCGGGGCCGACTACGACCGTACGCTGATGGCCTGGTGGGACCGCTTCCAGCGCGCCTGGCCGCAGCTGCAAGAACGCTACGGCACGCGCTTTTACCGCATGTGGCAGTACTACCTGATGTGTTGCGCGGGCTTCTTCCGGTCGCGCGAAGGGCAGCTGTGGCAGGTCATCCTGACGCATCCGCAGCGCCAGGAAATGTACCGTTCGCTGCGCTGAGTCTGTCGGCCCGGCGGCGCTTGCGCGGGCCGAACCGCGCAAGCGTTCCGGTTACGCCGCCCGGCTATGCGGCGGCATCTTCCAGGATCATCTGCGCCGCCCGTTCGGCAATCATGATGGTCGGCGAATTGGTGTTGCCCGACGTGATGGTCGGCATGATCGACGCATCCGCCACGCGCAGGCCCTGCAGGCCATGCACCCGCAGCCGCGCATCCACCACGGCGCCATCGTCCGCCTTGCGGCCCATGGCGCAGGTGCCTACCGGGTGGAAGATCGTCGTGCCGATCTTGCCGGCCGCTTCGCGCATTTCGGCCTCGGTCTGGTACGACGGGCCGGGCAGCCATTCCTCGGGTTGATAACGCTGCAACGCGGGCGCCGCGCTGATCCGGCGCACCAGGCGAATGGCATCCGCCGCCACCTTCAGGTCCTGTTCCTCGCGCAAATAGTTCGGCGTGATCACCGGCGGCTGCGCGCCGTCGGGCCCCTGCGCATGCACGCTGCCGCGCGACGCCGGCCGCAGGTTGCAGACGCTGGCCGTGAAGGCATCAAAACCGTGCAGCGGCTCGCCAAACGCGCCCAGCGACAGCGGCTGCACATGGAATTCCAGATTGGCGCGCGCCTGGCCAGGGTCTGACTTGGCAAACGCCCCCAGCTGCGACGGCGCCATGCTCATCGGCCCGCTGCGATTGAACACGTATTCCAGGCCGATGCCCGCCTTGCCCCACCAGGTCGATGCAATGCGGTTCAGCGTCTTCACGCCCCGCACCTTCAGGATGACGCGCAACTGCAAGTGGTCTTGCAGGTTCTCGCCCACGCCCGGCAAGGCGTGGCGCAGCGTGATGCCGCTTTCGCGCAGGCGCGCCGGTTCGCCAATGCCCGACAGTTCCAGCAATTGCGGCGTATTCACCGCGCCGGCCGCCAGCACCACTTCACGCGCGGCGCGCACGCTGCGGGACTGCCCTTCGCGCCGCAGCTTCACACCCACGCAGCGCGTGCCGTCGAACAGCAACTGTTCGGCATGCGCGCCGGTCATCACGTGCAGATTGGGACGCTGGCGCACCGGCCGCAAGAATGCCTTGGCCGTATTCCAACGCCAGCCGCGGCGCTGGTTCACGTCGAAATAGCCCACGCCGAAATTGTCGCCGCGGTTGAAATCCTGCACCCGCGGAATGCCTTCCTGCTGGGCCGCGTCGGCAAAGGCGTCCAGGATGTCCCAGCGCAGGCGCTGCGCCTCGACCCGCCATTCGCCGCCCGCACCATGGCAATCGTCCGCACCGCGGTAGTGGTCTTCGCTGCGCTTGAATACCGGCAGCACCTCGTCCCAGCGCCATGACGGATCGCCCGCGATATCGGCCCACTCGTCGTAATCCTGCCGCTGGCCGCGCATGTAGATCATGCCGTTGATCGACGAGCACCCGCCCAGCACGCGGCCGCGCGGATAGATCAGCGAGCGTCCGCCCAGGCCGGGCTCGGCGCCGGTGCGGTACATCCAGTCGGTGCGGGGGTTGCCGATGCAGTACAGGTAGCCCACCGGAATGTGGATCCAGTGGTAGTTGTCGCGGCCGCCGGCTTCCAGCAGCAGCACGCGCGTGGCCGGGTCCCGGCTCAGCCGGTTGGCCAGCACGCAGCCGGCCGACCCCGCCCCCACGATGATGTAGTCGTATGTCTCCATTGGCGCTTCTTCTTTTAGGTGTGTAGTGGCTGCGCCACTGTCGCGCAGCCCGCGGGGGCTGTCCAATGAATTGTTGAAAAGCGCTTTATAAGTCTCTTTAATAATGGGTATCGCCCCGCTGGGGCATCGCCACCGGACTCGCCCCATGGACTTCAAGCACATCCGCACCTTTGCCGCTGTGGCGCGCGTGGGCAACCTGACCCGCGCGGCCGAACACCTGCACCTGACCCAACCCGCGCTGAGCCTGCAGCTCAAGAGCTTCCAGGAAGCGCTGGACCTGCCGCTGTTCACTCGCACCGCCCAGGGCCTGGCGCCCAACGCCGACGGCCGCGCGCTGCTGCCCTCGGCCCAGCGGGTGCTGGACGCCCTGGACGACTTCGAACGCGCCATCGGCGCGCTGCGCACGACGGTGCAGGGCGAACTGCGCCTGGGCACCATCCTGGACCCCGAATTCCTGCGCCTGGGCGCCACGCTGCAATACCTGGTCGAGCACTATCCGAAGATCCGCCCCACCCTGCGCCACGGCATGTCCGGTTCCGTCGGCCGCCAGGTGCGCGCGGGCGAGCTGGACGTGGGCTTTTTCCTGGGGCCGCAAGAAGATACCCGCGGCCAGCCGGCCCTGCATGCGCTGCCGCTGGCGGCGTTCTCGTATTACGTCGTGGCGCCCAAGGGCTGGGGCGCGCAGGTGGCGGGGCGCGGTTGGCGTGAAATCGCCGCCTTGCCGTGGATCTGGACGCCGCCCGACTCCGTGCACCATCGCCTGTTGGCCGGCAAATTCAACGAGCTGGACGTCACCCCCAACACGGTGGCCGAAGTCGACCAGGAAGCCTCGATGCTGGACCTGGTGCGTTCGGGCGTCGGCCTGACGCTGGCGCGCGATTCCATCGCGCTGCGCGAATCGCAGGCGCATGGCCTGGTGCTGGCGCCGGGCCTGGCGATCCAGGCGGAACTGGCCTTCATCACCCTGGCGTCGCGGCGCGAAGACCCGTTGGTGGCGGCGGCGTTTGCGGCGGTGCAGGCGGCGTTTGCGTAGGCGTTTGCGTAAGAGGTGGCGCAACCGGCTGTGCCCGCAAGCGATGGCACAACCCGCATGCCCGCAAGCGACGGCGCCTTCGGCTCGCCCAGCCTCCCGCGTCCCCTCGGGTATGCTCGCAACAACGCACGGGCGGCATCGCCCACCCCCACCCGGAGAACTCTCTATGCGCTGGCGGTCCCTCGCATCCCGCGTTGCCATGATCCTTGCCGTCACACTGGCCCACCCTGCCCCGACCCTGGCGGCCGCGCCTGCCAACCAGGCCGAATGGAGCAAAGCGGTGCAGCGGCGGCTGATCAGCCGACTGGATTTTCCTCGCGAAGCCCAGCATCTCAGCGGCACGCTGGCGCTGTCGCTGAACATTACCGTACTGCGCAACGGCGCCATCTACGACGTCACGATCGCGCGCTCGTCGGGCCATGAAGCGGTCGACAAGGCCACGATCGCCATGGTCCGCCGCGCCGCGCCGCTACCCGTGTTTTCCGCGGACATGACGGAAGAGAAAACCTCGCTCACCTTGCCGGTGCGCTTCCAGATGGAAGACAACGACCCCGCGCCCCCGGCCGTCGCGCCCAGGCGCTACGTCGACCCGGCCACCGGCTTTGGCGCAACGGTGTCCGCTCCCTTTCAGATCGGCGCGGCGCGCCAGTCGGGCCGCTACGACGCCCTGATCGAGATTTCCGCCCCCGAGGGCTTTCCACCCGTGGCCCCCGGCGCCAAGTTCTTGTGCCGGGCGGGATTCACGGCCACGGCGGCCGACGCCGACACATCCAAAGCCCCCCAGGGCGCGCAGGCCTATGACGCCCTGGTCGCCGCCGCGACCCGCCAGCAGCGCACGCTGCGCGGCACCATCGAACAACTCGACGTCTTCGACCAGCCCGGCCGGCGCGGCATCGACTACATCGTTGCGCCGGGTGCCGGTCCGGACCATGAAGACACCCGCCAGTACATCGCCGACTGGACTCGCCCCGAAGGCCGCATCCGCCTGGCCTGCGCCACCACGCGCGACGCCATGCCGGGCGCGTTGGCGACGTTCCGGGCGATACGGGATACGGTGATTGTGGATCGGCGTTGACGCGGGGATGGTTGATGCGTCAAGGCTGAAAGTCGGGCGACAGACTCGAACTACGCATCAACGGCCATGCCAGTAACGCCGCCCCACGTCCCGCTGCGCCCACACATCCAACACCCCTGCACGTGATCGTGCCATCACCGCGCCATCCCGATCGCTGCGCCAGAACACCGCCCCCGCACGCGTCCAGCGCAATTCCACCGCCCGCGCCGGATGCCGGAAACGATTCAGATACCCCGCCTGCGCAATCACATGCGCCGCGCCGGACGCCGCAACCAGTTCCCGGCTGGACGACGACGCCGAACCATGGTGCGGCGCCATGACGATATCCGCCGGGGCCAAGCCCTGCGCGACCAATTCCCTTTCTTGCGCCACGCCGATATCGCCCGTCAGCAACAGCGCGTGCTCGACGCCCTCGACGCGCAGCACGCAGCTATCGGCATTGCGATCCTCGACTCGCCCGCTGGTCCCGCCCGCCGGGTGCAGGAAGCTAAACGTGACGCCATCGACCTCCCAGCCTACGTCACGAGCGCAGCCCAGTACCTCGCCCGGCGGCGGCGTCGGCAAGCCTGCGCCATCCGGCCACAGGCGCGCATCACGCCGCAGAAACGCCGCCAGGTCAAAGGACGCGTAGCTGCGCGCCACCGGCACCGCCGCCAGCACCGACCGCGTGCCGCCCACATGGTCCGTGTCCGCGTGCGACAGCACCAGCACATCCAGCGCCCCAAGGCCGCGGGCCTGCAGAAACGGCGCGATCACCCGTTCGCCCGCATCGCTACCGCTGAAACTGCGCGGCCCGGCATCGAACAGCAGCGCCTGGCTGGCCGTTTCCACCAGAATGGCGCTGCCCTGCCCGATATCCATCGCGCTCATGTGCCAGTATCCCGGCTCGGGCCGATCCGGCCGCCAGCACAACAGCGGCGCCATGCACAGCCACCCCAGCCGCCGCGCCGGCCAGCCCGGCGCCTGCAACGCCCAGACCATGCCCGCCACCGCCAACGCCAGCCAGGGCCACGGCGCCGCCGCCACCGAAAAACTGGCCCAGCGCGCATTGCCCACCCACGCCACCACGATCATCATGAGGTCGAACCCGTACAGCCCCGCCTGGCCCGCCAGCGCCGCGGCAGCCGCCACCCCCGGCGTCACCGACAAGGCCGCGCAGAGCAGCGCCAGCGGCGTCACGAAAAACGTCACCACGGGAATCGCCACCGCATTGGCCAACGGCGAACCCAACGACACCTGGTGCACCAGATACGCCAACAGCGGCGTCAAGCCCAGCGTCACCACCAGCTGCAAGCGCGTCGCCTGCCCCAGCGTCGTCGCCCAACGCTTGCGCCAGCCCGCGTCCGCATCGCGCGGCGCATCGGCAATGCGCAGCAGAATCGCCACCGCGCCGAACGACAGCCAGAACCCCACCGACATCGGCGCCCACGGATCCAGCGCCACCACCGCGGCGGCTGCGCACGCCAGGATGCGCCCGGCCGACATCCGCAGCCGCGACACCGCCGCGGCCAGCACCACCGACAACATGAAGAACGTACGCCGCGCCGGCACGCCCCACCCCGCGATCAGGCAATAGAACAAAGCCACCGCCGCCGCCGCGGCGCCGCCCGCGATGCGCGACGGAATGAATTCCGCCAAGCCGGTCCCGCGCCACCGCGCGCGCCGCCACCCCGCGGCCAGCAGCAGCCCCGCGATGCCGGCAATGGACGTGACATGCATGCCGCTGATCGACACCAGATGCGTGATGCCGCTGCGGTTGAAAAGGCGCCAGTCCTCGCGCGCCACGCCGGCCTGGTCGCCGATCGCCAACGCGATCAGCACCGGCGCATAGCGGTGGTCGCCCAGCGCCCGGCGCAGGCCCTCCCGCACATGATGGCGGGCGCGTTCAATGGCAATGCCCGCGGATGCCCAAGGCTGGTCCTCCAGCAAGCGGGGCTGCCCCCGCACGGTGCCCGTCGCCCGCAAACCGCGCGCGAACATCCGCGCTTCGCTGTCGGGCGCGTCGGGGTTGAGCAAGCCGCTGGGCCGGCGGAGCACCAGCGCCATGCGCCATACCTGGCCGGGCATCAGCAAGGGTTGGTTCGCCTGCCCACCGGGCGGCGACAGCCACGACACCAGGATGCGCGACGGCATGCCGGCACGCGCGGGCGCCACCTGCTCGCCCACAAAGCGCTGCCCGCGCGCATCGCCATCGGGCAGTTCCGCCACCCGCAGCACCAGCCGCGCGACCTCGTTCTGGTGTTCGTCGGCCAGTGCGTCGCCCAGCCGCAGTTGCGCTTGCGCGGCGGCGTTGAGGGCGCCCAGGCACAGGCCGATAGACGCAGCCGCACAAAGCCCGACGACGCGCCCCGGCCAACGCCGCCAGGCCACCAGCGCCACGATGCAAACGCCGGCCGCCGCCACGTACGCCGCCACGCCAGGCAGCGCAGGCAGCAGCTGCACCCCTCCCGCCCCCGCCACGAAAGCCAGGCAAAACAGCCGACCGTTGATGTCCGTCTCCTGAAACGGACTAGCGTAACGATGCGAGATCTGGGCAGACGCAGCAATGAATGAATTTGTCTATCCCGGTCTACCGCCAGTTCAGGGGCAACATACTGAAGTTGAACTTGCTGGCTGCCGGGCCGTGAATATTCGGACGTTCAATAACGTCCGTTGCGACCGTTCTGCACACAATGCGCGGACCTCAGCGGGTGCGTGTCCCAAAACTGTCCCAGTCTTCATGCAGCTCTCTACCGAAGTCCGGAAAACAGTGTGCCACCAGGTTTTTTTGATTTTTGCTCCATCGAATGAAAACACCAACCAACCTCAAGCCAAGCGAGCCGGACACGGGATTAAAAAGCAGCTGCGCCACAGGCGATCCGCTCATGCCCTTCAGATGAGGAGCGCTCTTTGCCGCGCTCGTGGCTTCGGTATATACGTACTTAGGGTCATAGGGAAAGATAAGCGTGCCGGCAATTGGGTCACTCTGGAATGAATGGCTGATCACGCTATGCACGTGCAGACCCTGCCCTGGCTTGCGCGAGTCGAATCGATTGCGAGTTTCCGGATATCCAAAAATAATGAAGGACGAAGTCGCCAGCATTTCAGGGCGCCGTCCTGACACGATGGAGGGCAGCGTATTTACAGGCAACGACGCGGGAATGTCCATGAATGCACAATCCTCCCTCTCACTACCCAAGAACTTCGTACCGTCCAGCGCGATGTGGTGACCGTTTACGATTGCCCCAAATCCTTGACGACTCTCGATGAAGTCACTCACGACGTGAAACGCCGTGACAATCGTTAGCCGGTCTCCAATACTGGCGATACACCCGCTACCTACCGTCAAGACGGTGTTCGGAGAATGGGGTTTACCAGAATGAAAGGAAACCAGGCACTTATGCCATTTCTTCAGTATTTCATTGCCCAGGGACAAAGAAGCGAAATCGGGATCCACGTCCAGAATTGACTGCATGAGCATTCCTCCATTCATTCAAGGGCGTCCTTTTCTAACGGCATGAACTGAATACTCTTTATGACACTCTCCCCGTCACAGCGCTCCCCGTCTGGCAACCCACGGCGATGCCAGTTTCAAAGCCCCTTCCGCTTGACAATCCCCCCCGCCCCCTCCGAACATACCTCCATCCACCCGGGGAGCTTCGGCAAGAAGCTGAGAATCCGATAGCGGGGCCGGCGTTCATACGCCAACCCTTGCGGCGCGTAGACCCGTTGAACCTGATCCAGACAATACTGGCGTAGGGATGGTGCGGCCACGCAAGCGCGCCCGAAGCCCGGCGCGACGCATCCCCGCCCTTCCTGCCCAGTCCTTCTCTTACGCAAGGACCCGCCGGCATGACGCAATCGACCCCTTCCCTATTGGCCCAGGCCTCGCAAGACCTCTACGCCGCCGTGCGCCGCGACGCGCCGCTGGTGCAGTGCCTGACCAACTTCGTGTCCATGAACACGGCGGCCAACACGCTCCTGGCCATCGGCGCGTCGCCCGCGATGGTGCACGCGGTGGAAGAAGCCCCGGAATTCGCTCGCATCAGCGGCGCGGTCGTGATCAATATCGGCACCCTGTCGGCCCCCTGGCTGGAAAGCATGCTCAAGACCGCGGCGGCGGCGGCGGATGCCGGCACGCCCTGGGTGCTGGACCCGGTGGCCCACCATGCCACAGCGTTTCGCCGCGACGCGGTGCAGCGGCTGCTGGCCCTGCGCCCGGCGGTGATCCGCGGCAATGCGTCGGAAATCATCGCGCTGGCCGGCGGCCAAAGCGCCAGCAAGGGCGTGGACGCGCGCGACCCGGTGCAGTTGGCCGAGCAAGCGGCGCGCGACCTGGCGCGAGCGCAACAGACTGTGGTGGCGGTGACGGGAGAAGTGGATTTCGTGACGGATGGCACGCGAGAAGTGCGCGTCACCGGCGGTTCGCCATTGATGCCGCAGGTCACCGCCACGGGGTGCGCGCTGACGGCGGTGGTCGGCGCGTTCGTGGCGGTATCGAAGCAAGACGCCTATCCGGCGGCCGTGGCGGCGCTGTCCTGCTTCGGCATCGCTGGCCGCCGTGCGGGAGCGCTGGCTGACGGCCCGGGCTCGTTCGCGTGGCGGTTCCTGGATGCGCTGGCCGCACTGGAAACGGACAGCCTGACGCGGGAATCGCCGCTGCGCTAAGGCGCCAACGGCAGCCTGCCCACGCCATTGCCCAGCCCTCCGCAGACGGCACGAAAACGGCACGCAGACGGCACCCGGACGACACAAACGCCCGCATGACCGACAGGCGATCATGCGGGCGCTGTAGCCCTTCCTACATCCGGTACTGCAAGCTCAGCATCGCATTGCGCGGCGCGCCGGGCATGTTCAGGTTCGGACTGCTGCCGTGCGCCGACACGATATAACCGGCGTCAAACAGGTTGTACATATTCAGCTGCACCGAATACGGCCCCTGGCGCCACCATGCGGCGGCGTCCGCGGTGACGTAGCCCGGCAGCTTGACCGTATTGCCCGGATTGGCGAAACGCCCACCCACCAGGTTCAAGCCGGCGCCCACGCCAAAGCCATCGCCCAGGTCCTTGGTGACCCAGACGTTGCCAGCATGGCGCGGCGTCAGCGTGGCGCGCTTGCCTTCGACATCCTTGCCGGCGTCACGCGCCACCGACTGCGTCACGCGGGCATCCAGGTAGGCGTAACCCAGCATCGCGCGCCAGCCGTTGGACAAGTCGCCCGACAGCGTCCATTCGGCGCCATCGGTGCGCTGCGTGCCCACCGGCACCAGCGTGTTGGTCACGGGGTTGGTGACCTTGATGTCGGTGCGCTCCAGGCGGAACACGGACACGGTGGTCGACAGCCTGCCATCCAGGAAGTCGTACTTGGCGCCGACTTCGTAGTTGGTGGTTTTTTCCGGCGCCAGGTCGACGTTGTTGGCGGCCAGCGCAAAGGCTTCACCCGATGGCTGGTACGAACGGCTCCACGACACGTAGTAGGACTGCACGGTGTCCGGCTGGAACACCAGGCCCAGGCGCGGGCTCAGGTTCGAATCGGTGCGCGACAGGTTGCGGCCCGTGCGGCGGTCTTCGGTCTTCTGCTCGAAACGGTCGCGGCGCACGCCGCCCAGCACCTTCCAGTATTCCCCCAGCGACACCATGTCCTGCACGTACAGGCCCAGCGTGTTGAAGCGGCCCAGGTTGTCGGACCCGGGCGCGCCCTTGACCTGGCGCTGCAGCGTAGGCAATTGCGGGTCGAACAGGTTCACGGTCGCGACGTTGGCGGCCGAGTAGTTCACCAGGTCTTTGTTCTGCTGGCCCACTTCGACGCCGTACAGAATGTCGTGGCGCACCGCGCCCCACTGCACGCGCTGCATCAGCTCGGTCTGGTTGGTCCAGCCGTGCTCGTCGCGCAGCACGTTGCCGTGGGTCAGCGACACGGTCTGCGCCGCCTCGTTGACCGTGCCCGGCAGCGTGTTGTTGCGGTTCAGCGTGTAGTGGTAGTAGCGCGTGGCGTTGCGCAACGACCAGTTGTCGTTGAAGCGGTGCGTGAGCGTGCCGGCGTACGACTGCACCCGGGTCTGGGTGTAGTCGGTATCGCGGGCGTTCTCGGCGCCGTAGTAGGTGGACGGGTCCACGTCCACCGGGCGGCCGTGATAGGCCGGAATGCCGAAGTCGGTCAGGCGGCGGTCTTCCAGGAATTCGGTCTGGATCAGGTAGGTGGTGCTTTCGCCCAGCTTGAACTGGGCCGACGGTGCAATCGCCTTGCGGTCGATGAATTGCTTGTCGCGGTAGCTGTCGCCCTTTTCCACGGCGCCGGTCAGGCGCCAGGCCATGCTGCCGCTTTCGTTGGAACGGCCCAGGTCCACATCCAGCCGGCGGTCGTTCCACGAACCGTAGCTCAGGCCCACCTGCGAGATGTCTTCACCCGGCTTCTTGGTGACGCGGTTGATCAGGCCGCCCGACGAGCCGCGGCCGTACAGCACCGCCGCCGGGCCCTTGATCACGTCGATGCGTTCGACGTTGGACAGATCGCGGTAGTACAGCGCGTCGTCGCGAAAGCCGTCGACGAACTGGTCGGCAATGGCGGTGAAACCGCGGATCGACACCTGGTCGCGCTGGCCGTCGCCGGTAGAGAAACTGACGCCCGGCACGTTCTTCAGCGCGTCCTGCACCGACATCGCATGCTGGTCGCGCAGTACCTGCGCCGGCACCACGTTCACCGTCTGCGGTATGTCGCGCAGCGGCGCGTCGATCTTGGTGGCGCTGGTGGACGCCGGCGGGTTGTAGCTCTGTTCGGGGTCCGCCTGCCCCGTGACGCTGATGGCGGGCAAGGTGGCGGTGGGCGCGGCGCTTTGGCCGTGGGCGGGGGCCGAGGCGGCCAGGGGCGCCAGGGCGAGCAAGGCGGCAGAGAGGGAGCGAGGGGCGTGCATGGCCAGCGAGGTCTTTCTGAAGTCGTTTGAAATGAAAGGATTCGCCATTCTCTTGACAATGAGAATCGGTCACAATCGTTTTATCGTTTCGTTGCCGCCAGGCCACGATAAATAAGACGCCCGTCTAATTCAGATATTTTTCAGCTTGCCCATGGCACGCGGGCGCGACGCTGCCGGCGGGCGCAATGTCATGCCCGGGTCACACCCCGTCCCCAGAATTTTGCTTCTCCCGATACACAAGGAACGACGGTGAAGCACCCCATTCGAAGGATCTTTGCACTGACCGCCAGCGCCGCGCTGCTGGCGGGCCTGGCCGCCTGTGGCGGCAGTGACGACGATGACGACGACGCCACCCCGCCCGCGGTCGCCGTGCCCCAGGGCGCGACGCTGGACGTGGCCATCCTGGGTACCACCGACCTGCATGCCAACGTGCTGGGTTACGACTATTACAAGCTGGCCGAAGACAAGAGCTACGGCGTGGACCGCACCGCGACGCTGATCGCCAACGCCCGCAAGCAGAATCCGAACACGCTGCTGTTCGACAACGGCGACACCATCCAGGGCACCGCCCTGTCCGACTACCAGGCGCTGGTCGCCCCCGTGCAGTGCTCGGGCATGCTGGCCATCTACAAGCAGATGAAGCTCCTGGCCTACGACGCGGCCACGATGGGCAACCACGAATTCAATTACGGCCTGCCCTTCCTGTCGCAGGTCACCAACGTCGACTTCGGCCTGGCAGGCATCACCAAGGGCACCGCCCAGACCAATCCGGGCGGCGCCAAGGAATGCGCCGCGCCGGGCTTTCCGTTCGTGTCGGCCAACGTCGTGTCGGCCGCCACGCAGCAGCCGATCTTCAAGCCCTGGACCCTGCTCACCAAGACCTTCAAGGCCACCGATCCAGCCGGCAAGTCCATCGACGTGTCGCTGAAAGTAGGCGTGATCGGCTTTGCGCCGCCGCCCATCATGCAATGGGACAAGGCCAACCTGGAAGGCCACGTCGCGGTCACTGGCTGGAAGGAAACCGCCGCGCGCTACGTGCCGGAAATGCGGGCCGCGGGCGCCGACCTGATCGTGGCGCTGGCGCACGGCGGCATCGACATGACCACGCCCTACAGCCCGTCGATGGAAAACGGCGCCGGCTACCTGAGCCAGGTCGCGGGCATCGACGCCCTGATCACCGGCCACCAACATCTGCTGTTTCCCGACACCAATCCCAAGTCGCAATTCGCGGGGCAGCCGGGCATCGACCTGGAAAAAGGCCTGATCAACGGCGTGCCGGCGGTACAGGCCGGCCAATGGGGCAACAACCTGGGGCAGATCAAGCTGAAGCTGGCCTATGACAAGGGCTGGAAAGTGCAGAAGGACGCCACCCAGGTGCAGCGCATCTCCACCCGCCTGACCGCGCAGAGCGGCAGCACCCCGGCCACCTACGTCGAGCCCGACAGCGCCACGCAGCAACTGGTGCAGGCGGAACACACGGCCACCATCGCCTACGTCAAAACGCCCATCGGCCAGAGCCAGTTCGACATGGCCACCTACTACGCGCTGACCGGCGACGTGTCGGCGCTGCAAGTGGTGAACATGGCGCAGATCGACTACCTGAAGGACTACATCGCCCGCAACAACCCCGCCTACGGCGCCCTGCCGATCCTGTCGGCGGCCGCGCCGTTCAAGGGCGGACGCAACGGGCCGGGCGACTTCACCTTCGTGCCGCAAGGCAACATCGCCATCAACAACGCCGCCGACCTGTACCTGTATCCCAACACCTTGCAGGTGGTGCGGGTCAGCGGCGACATCGTGCGCCAGTGGCTGGAGAAGACCGCCGAACAGTTCAAGCGAATCGACCCCGCCCAGGTCGCGCCGCAGGACCTGGTGGACACCAGCTTCCCGACCTTCAATTTCGACGTGCTGTACGCCGAAGGCAACGCCCTGCGCTACCAGATCGACGTGACCCAGCCCAAGGGCTCGCGCATCACGGGGCTGACGTATCAAGGCGCGCCGCTGGACCCGGCCGCGCAATTCCTGGTGGTCACCAATAACTACCGCGCCAGCGGGGGCGGCGACTTCCCGGGCCTGGCGGGCGGCAAGGGCGACATCGTGCTGCAAGCGCCGGACGCCAGCCGCGACGTGCTGATCAGCTACATCAAGAAGCACCCCGTGCTGGACCTGGCCACCTATGGCCTGGCCCGCAGCTGGCAATTCAAGCCGCTGGCCGCGCTGGCCGGCCCCGTGGTGTTCTCGTCGGTGCCCGGCACGCTGGCGCTGGCCACGGCGCACGGCGTGGGCAACGTGTCGGTGTATGACGCCACGCCCGACGCGGTGACGCAGCTCTCGCGCTACGCGGTCGACCTGACCCAGTAAGCCGCAGCGCCATGGCGGCGGCAGGGGTCGCCGCCATGGCCACCATTCAGCGGTAATACACGCAGATGCGCTTGCCGCCGATCTCGTGCACGTCGATCGGCAGTTCATACAAGGCGCCCAGCACCTCGGACCGGATCAGTTCGGCCGGCGGGCCATGGTGCGCCACCCTGCCCGCCTTCATCGCCACGATGCGGTCCGCGTAGGCCGAGGCGAAATTGATGTCGTGCAGCACCAGCACCACGGTCTTGCCCAGCTCGTCGGCCGCGCGCCGCAGCGTGCCCATCATGGCGACGGCGTGCTTCATGTCCAGGCTGTTCAGCGGTTCGTCCAGCAGCACATAGCGCGTGTCCTGGCACAGCACCATCGCCACGAAGGCGCGCTGGCGCTGGCCGCCCGACAACTGGTCCAGGTAACGATCCGCCAGCGGCGCCAGGTCCAGGTAGTCGATGGCGCGGTCGATGTGCGCCTTGTCGTCCAGCGTCAGGCGCCCACCCGTGTGCGGATAGCGGCCGAATGCCACCAGATCGCGCACCGTCAGCCGCAGCGGCAAGTGGTTGTCCTGCCGCAGGATGGACAGGCGCCGCGCCAGTTCGCGGCTGTCGCTGCGGGTGACGTCCAGGCCATCGACCTGGATCTGCCCGGCCGACATCGGCAACAAGCGGCTGATCATCGACAGCAAGGTCGATTTGCCCGCGCCGTTCGGGCCGATGATGGCGGTCACGCCGCCGGCCGGCAGCGCCAGCGTCACCTGGTCCACCACCACGGTGTCGTCGTATTGCTTGCTGACTTGCTGGATATCGATCATTGGCGTCCCCTGCGCAAGATCAGGGCCAGGAACATCACTCCGCCCACGAATTCAATCACCACGCTGACGGTCGTGCTCAAGCCCAGCACCCGTTCCAGCAACGTCTGGCCGCCCACCAGGAAGATCACACCCAGCAGCACCGCGGCCGGCACGGTGTAGCGGTGCCTGTCCGACCCCATGGCCTGATAGGCCAGGTTGCTGACCAAGAGGCCGAAGAACGTCACCGGCCCCACCAGCGCCGTGGATACGGACACCAGCACGGCAATCGCGGCCAGCGTCAACAGCAGCGTGCGGCGGTAGTCCACGCCCAGGTTCAGCGCAATCTCGCGGCCCAGCGCCAGCACGTCGTAGCGCCGCCGCATGCGCCAGACCAGCAGGGTCGCCGCCGCCACCGCGGCCAGGGCAAAGGGCAAGAGGCCCGTGCGCACCGAATTGAAATTGGCGAACATGCGGTCTTGCAGAACCAGGAATTCATTGGGGTCGATCAGGCGCACCACGAAGCTGGACAGGCTGCGAAACAGCAGGCCGAACACGATGCCCACCAGCATCATCAGGTGCAGGCTGCGCACCGCGTCGGTGAACAGCCAGCGAAACAGCAGGCAGGCGAACGCCGTCATGGCGCACACCTCCAGCGCGAAGGCCGCCACGGGATGGTTCACCGCTCCCGCCATCTGGCCAAAGCCGAACACCACCACCGCCTGGATCAGCAGGTACAGCGCATCGAAGCCCATGATGGCGGGCGTCAGGATGCGGTTGTGCGTGATGGTCTGGAACAGCACCGACGACACCGCCACCGCGTAGGCCACCAGCAGCATCGCCGCCAGCTTGCCGCCGCGAAACGGAATCACGAACGACCACTGGCCGTTGGCGCCCAGTGTCATGAAGCCGGCCACGCACAGCGTTGCCAACACGGCCAGCCCGGCCAGGCGCCAGGCCTGGGGCGAACGCGGGGTCGCGGCCCGCAATGCGGTTCGAAACACGGGTTCAGCCACGGCGCCCCCTGCGGCTGCGCAACAGGCACAGGAAGAGGATGCTGCCCACCACCCCCACCACCGTGCCCAGCGGCACCTCATAGGGGTGGATCACCAGCCGGCCGATGATGTCGCAGGCCAGCACGAACACGCCGCCCAGCACCGCCACCCAGGGAATCGAACGCCGCATGTTGTCGCCCAGCAGCAGGCTCACCGCGTTGGGCACGATCAGGCCCAGGAACGGAATGCCGCCCGCCGTCACCACCACCACGGCGGAAATCGCCGACACGATGAGCAGGCCCATCAGCGTCAGACGCGCGTGGTTCAGGCCCAGGTTGGCGGCAAACGCGCGGCCCATGCCAGCCACCGTGTAGCGGTCGGCTGCCAGGTAAGCCGCCGCGGCCAGGCCGAAGCCGATCCACAGCAACTCATAGCGGCCGCGCAGCACGCCGGAAAAATCGCCGGTGGTCCAGGCATGCAGCGATTGCAGCAGGTCGTAGCGGTAGGCCACGAAGGTCGTCACCGCATGGATCACGCCGCCCAGGATCAGGCCGATCAGCGGCACGATGAACGGCGTACGCAGCGGCACGCGCCGCAGCAGCGCCAGGAACAGCAGCGTGCCGGCCAGCGCGAAGCCGGTGGCCGTCAGCATCTTGCCGATGACCGGCGTGTCCGGCGCCAGCAGGGTCACCACCAGGATGCCCAGCGTCGCCGACTCGACGGTGCCGGCGGTGGTCGGTTCCACATAGCGGTTGCGCACCAGCATCTGCATGATCAGTCCGGCCACCGCCAGCGACATGCCGGCCAGCAGCAAGGCCAGCGTGCGCGGCACGCGGCTGACCAGCAGCAGGCGCCAGGCGCGCTCGGCATCCGGCCCGCCGGTCAGCGCCGCGAACGAAAACGAACCAGCGCCCAGGCTGATGCTGGCCGCGCACAGCCCCAACAGCAACAGCAACAACGCCGCCAGCCCCGCCCAGCCCCTGATCGCCCCGCCAGCCTTCACCTGCCCGCCCCCGTGTTGCGCGCCATGCGTTTACTTCGCCGCCGACAGGGCGCGGGCGATATCGTCCACGTTCTGCTGCATCGCGGTCAGGCCCGCGCTACCCAGCAGGTACCAGTTGTAGCCGTTCAGGTAGACCACGCGCTGATGCTTCCAGGCCTTGGTCGGGCGGATCAGGTCGTTGTCCAGCATGCGCTGGGCCGACGTGCCTTCACGCCCGATGGCCGCATCGCGGTCGATCACGAATAGCCAGTCCGGATCGGTCTGGGCGATGAACTCGAACGAGATCGCCTGGCCGTGGTTCGACACGCTCAGGTCCTTGGCGGCGGGCGCAATGCCGAAGGCATCGTGAATCACGCCAAAGCGCGAGCCCGGGCCGTAGGCGCTCATCTTGCCGCCCGTGGTCAGCACGATCAGGCCCGTGCCGGCGTTGGCGGCCTGGCCGTGCAGCGCCGAGATCGAGGCGCGCAGCGCGTCCAGCTTTTCCTTGGCCAGCGCCTGTTTGCCGTAGATGGCGGCCAGCGTCTCGGTGTTGCGCACCACGCTGCCCACCAGATCCTTGGCGTCGGCGGTGAGGTCGACCGTGGGCGCCAGCTTGGCCAGCTCGTCGTACTTGGGCGCCGAGCGCCCGGCCACGAAGATGACCTGCGGCGCGGCCGCGTGGATCACTTCGTAGTTCGGTTCGAACATGCTGCCGACCTTCAGGTAGCGCTTGTCGGCGTATTGGCTCAGTTGCGGCGGCAGCTTGGCGGCCGCAGGCACACCGGTCACGTCCACGCCCAGCGCGTGCAGCGTATCCAGCACGGCCAGGTCCAGCACCACCGTCTTGGCGGGATTCTGCGGCACGGCGGTTTCGCCGCGCGCATGCTTGACCGGCACGGTCTGCGCCGCGCATACCGCGCTGGCCGCGCCCAGCGCCAGGGCGGCGCCAACGCGCGCCAGCCAACGGCCGGCGCGTCCTGCTTGTGCTTGCTTGATCATCATTGTTGCCTCTCGATGTTGCGCGCGCACGGCCTGGCGGCGGTGCGCGCGGATGGTGCCCCTGCCCGAGGGCTTAGAACTTCACGCCCACGCCCAGCCAGTAGCGGCGGCCGTCTTCGACGTAGCCGTAGTCGTCATAGCCGACCTGCTTGTCGAACAGGTTGTAGATGCCCGCGTACACCGACACCTTCTTGTTGACCGCGTACGATCCGCCCAGGTCCACGAAGGTATAGGACGGCGCCACCAGCGACGATGCGGACGGGCCGGTGATCGGCTGGCTTTCCTTGCCGCGGTAGTTGACGCGGGCCCAGGCTTCCAGGGCGTCCGACGCCTGCCAGTTCACCGTGGTGGTGAACAGGTGCTTGGGCAGCTGGTTCAGCGGCTGGCCGGCGTACTGGCCCGACTTCTGCTCGGACTTGGTGAAGGTGTAGCTGCTGGTCACGGACCAGTCGCGCGCCAGCGGCAGCTTCATGCTGGCTTCCACGCCGCGCGACACCGCCTTGTCCACGTTCATGTAGGTGGTGGGGTTGGCGCCGAACTGGTTCGGCCCCTCGGTGCACTGCGACAGCGGGCACGCGACGCGGGTGATCTTGTCCTTGAAGTTATTGTTGAACAGCGTCAGGCCGGCGTTGAAGCCTTCGCCATCGTCATACAGCAGGCCGATTTCCTCGGTCACCGACTTCTCGGGAGTCAGGTCCGGGTTGCCGTACATGTTGCCGCCGCGGCTGACCTGGCCCCAGCCGGCCACGGTCTGGCGCAGGTCGGGTGCGCGGAACCCCGTGGACACGCCGCCCTTCAGGGTCCAGCGTTCAGCCAGGTGCCACACGCCGTACAGGCGCGGGCTGAAGTGGCTGCCGAAGTTCTCGTCCTGGTCCATGCGCAGGCCGCCGGTCAGCGCGAAGCTGTCGATCAGGCGCCATTCGTCTTCGGCGAACACGGCCCACTGGTAGCGGTCCACCTTGCTCGGGCCACCCGCCAGCTGGTTGCCGGTCTGGTCGGTCAGGCGCTGCGACAGGTAGCTGCCGCCCAGCGTCAG
The DNA here is from genome assembly GCF_052695805.1 of Achromobacter sp. NCFB-sbj8-Ac1-l. Taxonomy (NCBI): domain Bacteria; kingdom Pseudomonadati; phylum Pseudomonadota; class Betaproteobacteria; order Burkholderiales; family Alcaligenaceae; genus Achromobacter; species Achromobacter sp. NCFB-sbj8-Ac1-l. Next base: position 3,932,065 of record NZ_CP199812.1, read on the forward strand.
CATGTGCGACCCCAGCGGCAGCGACCAGCTGGTCTGCAGGTCCAGGTTCTTGATCTTCATCTGGCGCGAGCGATTGTCGAACTCTTCCTGCTGCACATAGCTGTCGGACACGGCCCAGCCCCAGCGGCCGGTGTGCGACAGTGCCCACTTGTTGCTGCGGTAGTCGGTCTCGGACGACGCCGGGCAACCGGTGCGCGCGCAAGCCTGGCCCGGCGGCAACGGCGCCACGGTCTTGCCCAGGGTGTTCTCGTACTTCTGGCGGCTGGACGTGGCTTCCAGCACGATGTCGTGGTCGCGGTTCGGCGTCAGCGCCAGCTTGGCGGTGATGTTGGTGGCGTTGCGCTTGCGGTAGCCATCGACGATCCTGTCTTCGTCGCGCTGGGTTGCCTGGCCGTAGATCTGCAGGCCCAGCAGGTCATTCTTGATCGGGCCGGCCAGGTAGAAGTTGCCCTGGTAGATGTCGCCCGACTTGCTGCTTTCCTGGATGGTGGTGTCCATGCGGATCTCACCGCCCCACTCGCTGGGCACCTTGCGGGTGATGATGTTGATCACCCCGCCCATGGCGTCGGACCCATACAGCGACGACATCGGGCCGCGCACCACTTCAATGCGTTCGATCGCCGAGATCGGCGGGGTCCAGCCGCCTTCCACGCCGCTCGAATCCGAGTTGGTGCGGGTTTCGCGGGAGTTCTGGCGCTTGCCGTCGATGAGAATCAGCGTGTACTTCGGCCCCATGCCGCGCAGGCTGATGTCCTGGCGGTCGCCGCCGCCGGTCACCACCACGCCGGGTACCTCGACCAGCGCATCGGTGACGTCGCGATAGAACTTCTTTTCCAGGTCCTGGCGCGTGATCACGCTGATGGACGCCGGCGCGTCCTGGATCTGCTGTTCGTAACCGCTGGCCGTCACCACCACGGTGTCCATGACCTTGGGCGCGGCAGAATCCGCCGATTGCGCCCAGGCCGATTGGCCCATGCCCAGGCCCGCCGCGCACAAGGCGACGGTCAGGCGGGTACGCGGGCCGACTGCGCGCCGCGCGGCCAGATCGATGCTGCTCATGTTTCAGACTCTCCCGTCCCGGACAGCTGCCACGCCCCGTGCGCAGCGCCGCCGTCCGCTTCGTATTTTTAATGAAAACTATTCTCATATTAGAATTGAGGGGTCCGGAACGCTGCAACACGCTTTCCTCAACTTTTATCTTCTTCGCACTTCTTGACACTTCGGCAGCCGCGCACCCGCTATGCTGCCGGCGGCAACAGAACCCAAGCGCATGTCCATTCCTACCCAAATGGTGACGCGCCGCATCCTGTTGATCGACGACGACGTCGACCTGGCATTGATGCTGCGCGAGTATCTCGACCCCCACCACGTCGACCTGACGTTGGCGCACAGCAGCGCCCAGGGCCTGCCCCTGGCCTTGCAGGACGGCTACGACCTGATCCTGCTGGACCTGATGCTGCCCGACGGCAATGGCCTGGACCTGCTGCGGCGCCTGCGCCAAAGCTCGCGCCGCCCCGTCATCATGTTCACCGCGCACGGCGGCGAAACCGACCGCGTGCTGGGGCTGGAACTGGGCGCCGACGACTACCTGGCCAAGCCCTTCAGCCCGCGCGAGCTCAAGGCGCGCATCTGCGCCGTGCTGCGCCGTTTCGAGGAAATGCCCGAGGCCCCCGCCGCCGAGCTGAACGTCGGTGCCCTGTCGCTGGACGCCGCCAGCGGCCGCGCCCGGCTGGGCACGCAGGAAGTGCTGCTGACCGGCGCCGAACAGCGCATCCTGGAAGTGCTGATGCGCGCCCCCGGCCAGGTGGTGCCGCGCGAACAGATCAGCCTGTACGCGCTGGGCCGCACGGCCGACCGCTACGACCGCAGCATCGACACCCACATCAGCAGCCTGCGCAAGAAGCTGCGGCTGGACCAGGCCGACGACGCCCCCGCCATCCGCAACCTGCGCGGCCTGGGCTACGTGCTGGCAGGCACGGCCTGAATGGCCTGGCTGCCCGTCCGTTCCCTCTTCTGGCGCGCCTTCCTGACCTTCTGGGGCGCCATGGCCGTCATCATGGTCTGCGGCATGATGCTGACCGCGGCCGTGGCCTGGTACCGCGTCGATTCGCTGGACGGCCTGAACCCCGGCAACCTGACCCGTGACGCCGCCCAGATCGCCCGCGCGGAAGGCGCCGACGGCCTGCGCCGCTGGCTCGAAGCGATGGACAGCCGCTATTCGGCGCTGAAGATCTACGTGGTCGATGCCCAAGACCAGGACATCCTCAACCGTCGCCTGCCCACCCGCCTGCACGATTGGCTCATCGCCTTTCGCGGGTCGCACGACGCCAACCTGATCGCCGCCCTGGACGTGCCCGCCGACCCGTCCGCCCTGCGCGTGTCCTGGTGGGACCCGCAACTGCTGGTGCTGCCGGACCACACGGAACTGCTGATGCTGTTCCTGCCCTACGACTCGTCGCATTGGGAAGTGCTGGGGCTGACCCCGGTGACGCTGGCGCTGTTGCTGTTCGCCCTGGCCGTGACCGCGCCCTTCTGCTGGGCGCTGACCCGCCACGTGGCCGCGCCGCTGGGCCAGTTGCGCCAGGCCGCGCGCACGTTGTCGGCGGGTCGCCTGGATACCCGCACGCCGCTCAAGCTGTCGCAACGCAAGGATGAACTGGGCCTGCTGGCGCGCGATTTCGACGCCATGGCCCACCGCCTGCAGGCGTTGGTGGATACGCGCGAACAGCTGTTGCGGCACATCGCGCACGAGCTGCGCTCGCCGCTGGCGCGCCTGCGCCTGGGCGTGGAACTGGCGCGCCGCAAGGACGAACGTCTGGATCTGCAACTGGACCGCATCGAACGCGAATGCGAACGGCTGGACGGGCTGGTGGGCAGCACCCTGCGGCTGGCCCGCATGGGCGCGCTGCCCTCGCCCACCGACACGCTGGACCTGGCCGACGTGGTGGATGACGTGGTGCAGGATGCGCGCTTCGAGGCCGGCGACCGCAAGCTGGGCATTGCCTGGACGCGCCCGGCGCCGCTGCTCGTCACCGCAGACCGCGACAGCCTGGCCAGCGCCATCGAAAACGTGCTGCGCAACGCCCTGCGCTTCACTCCGGCGGGCGGCAGCATCCAGGTGCGCCTGCTCGCCGATGCCGGCGAAGCCTGCCTGGAAATCGAAGACAGCGGCCCCGGCGTGCCGGAAAAAGAACTGGCCTACCTGTTCGAGCCCTTCTATCAGAGCACCGCCGGCGCCGCCGTACCCGCAGGCGGTGCGGGCCTGGGGCTCAGCATCGCCCGGGCTGCCGTGGCGGCACACAAGGGCCGGATCTCGGCGCGCAACGCGTCGCCGCGAGGCCTGAGCGTGCGTATCGAATTACCGCGATCGTCCGCCTGAGCCAGGCCGCCCGGGATTTGCCCGCCCGGCGCTGGGCAGGCGAGGCGGGCGAGGTCAGTCGGCGTCGGACAGTATGGCCGCCGACAGCCGCGGCAACACCCGCAAGGCATTGGCGGTGGTCGCCTGCGCCACCTGCGCCGGCGATATCCCCCGCAGGTCCGCCAGCACCTGGGCGATGCGAGCCAGTTCCCCGGGACGGTTGCGCCGCTCGGGCGGATGCAGCCAGGCCGGCGGAATATCCGGCGCATCGGTTTCCAGCACCAGGTGCTGCAAGCCCACGTCGGTGGCGTGGCGGCGGATCTGCAGCGCCCGCTCGTAGGTCATGGCGCCGCCCAGCCCCAGCGCAAAGCCCTGGTCGACAAAGGCCTGGGCCTGCTGGGCGCTGCCGTTGAAAGCGTGCGCGATGCCGCCGATGCGATCGTGCCGCCGCAGGTACTTCAACAGGATGTCTTGCGATTTGCGCACGTGCAGCAGCACGGGCAGCTTGAACTCAGCGGCCAGCGCCAGTTGGGCGGCGTAGAAGCGTTCCTGCCGCGCCCGCGGTTCGCCGGACGCGATCTCGGGCACGAAGAAATCCAGCCCGATCTCGCCGATGGCCACGAAGCGCGGATCGCCCAGGGCGTCTTTGACGGCGCGGCGCAGCGCGTCCAGGTCGTCGTCGGATGCGCGCTGTACATACAAGGGATGGATACCCAGCGCGTAGGCGCCGCCGGCCACCTGCGCCGCCAGATCACGCACCACCGAAAAATTGGCGCGCTCGACGGCGGGAATGACAATGGACTGCACTCCGGCTTCGCAGGCGTGCTCGGCGACCTGCCGGCGATCGGCGTCGAACTCGGCAGCGTCCAGGTGGCAGTGGGTATCGATCAGCATGGCGGGGCCTCCTGGGGCGGATTATCCCCCGCCGCGGGGCGGGAGGATACTGCCCGGGTCGGCCGACAACTCAAACCAGCCGGCCGTTTTCCATCAGCAATTGGCGGTCGGCGCGCGCCGCCAGTTCGGGATCGTGGGTCACGATGGCGAAGGCCGTGCCGGATTCCTTGTTGACCCGGGTCAGCAGCTCGAACATGTTGTGCGCCGTATGGCGATCGAGGTTGCCCGTGGGCTCGTCGGCCAGCACGCAGACCGGACGCGTCACCAGCGCCCGCGCCAGCGCGACGCGCTGGCGTTCACCGCCCGACAACTGGCCGGGGTAGTGGCCCTCGCGCGCCGCCAGGCCCACCAGGCCCAGCACTTCGCGCGCCGCCTCGCGTGCCTTGTCGCGGTTTTCGCGGCGCACGATGAGCGGCATCGCCACGTTGTCCAGCGCCGAGAATTCCGGCAGCAGGTGGTGGAACTGGTACACGAAGCCCAGGCTGCGATTGCGCACCGCGCTCTTGCGGGCTTCGGACAGGCCGACGGCCAACTGGCCGTCTACCGAGACCGCGCCGCTGCTCGGCACGTCGAGCAAGCCCAGGATGTGCAGCAAGGTGCTCTTGCCGGAACCGGACGCGCCCACGATGGCGACCATTTCGCCGCGCGCCACCGTCAGGGTGACGTTGCTCAGCACTTCGATGCGGGCCGGGCCTTCGTCATAGACCTTGACGATGTTGTCGGCATGCAGCGCCGGCGTCAGGGAATCAATCATGGCGCAGCACCTGTGCGGGTTGCAGGCGCGACGCGCGCCAACTGGGGTACAAGGTCGCCAGCAGCGACAGCACCAGGGACGTCAGGCCGATGACCGTGATGTCGCCCATCTGGGGGTCCGACGGCAAGGCGCTGATGAAATACACCTCGCGCGGCAGGAAGTGCACCCCCAGCAGGCGTTCGATGAACGGCACGATCACGTCGACGTTGTAGGCGATGACGATGCCGCCCACCACGCCCAGGAAGGTGCCGATCACGCCGATCAGCGCGCCCTGCACCAGGAAGATGCGGGCCACTTCGCCCGGCCCCGCGCCCAGGGTGCGCAGGATGGCGATGTCGGACTGCTTGTCCTTGACGGCCATCACCAGCGACGACAGCAGGTTGAACGCCGCCACCGCGACGATCAGCGCCAGGATCAGGAACATCATGCGTTTTTCGGTCTGCACGGCCGCGAACCAGGTGCGGTTGTTGCGCGACCAGTCGCTGGCCATGACGTACGGCGGCAGCACATTGCGCAGTTCGGCCGCCACTTCGGGGGCCTTCTGCATGTCGGCGATGCGCAGGCGCACGCCCGCGGTGCCGCTGTCGCGGAAGACCTTGGCCGCATCGTCGTTGTCCACGAAGGCCAGCGACGAATCGTATTCATAGTGGCCCGACGAGAACACGCCCACCACGGTGAACTGGCGCATGCGCGGCGCAAAGCCGGCCGGGCTGATGGAGCCCTGCGGCGCCATCATCAGCAGCGTATCGCCCACCTTGACGCCCATGCCGTCGGCCAGTTCGTTGCCCAGCACCACGCCAAAGCCGCCGGGCTTCAGGTCGGTCAGCTTGCCCGACACCATCTGGCGCGGCAGGTCCGACACGTTGCCTTCGGTGCCCGGATCGATGCCGCGCACCTGCACCCCGCGCAGCGCCTGCCCGCGCACCAGCATGCCCTGGGCCGCCACGAACGGCGCGCCGGCCTTGACCTCGGGGTTGCGCTTGGCGGCATCGGAAAACTGCTGCCATTGCTCCAGCACGCGCTCGGGCGCCGCGCCGGGAATGTAGAGCTCGATGTGCGGCAGCACCGACAGCATGCGGTCACGGACCTCTTTCTGGAAGCCGTTCATGACCGACAGCACCACGATCAGGGCGGCGACGCCCAGCGCGATGCCCGCCATGGAACTGGCAGCGATGAAAGAGATGAAGCGATCGCGGCGGCCGCGTCGCTGGCGGATTCGAGCCAACCCGGCATAGCGGGCGCCGATCCAGAGTTCGTAGGGTATTTTCAGCACGTGCGCATTATGGCATTAACCGGCTGGAAAACCGCCCCGCGGATGTGGGATTGGACGACCAGCCGTGTCAACGTATGGCAATCGGGACCGGCCTTAGTTCCCCGGGCGGCCAGCGACTACAATCGCGGCCATGCTGATCGTCATTCCGGGCGCCTTGCCCGCCCTTCCCGTTGCCGCCGAACTGGCCAAGCTCCTGCCCCAGCGCGCGCCCACGCTGCACCGCTGGCTGCAAGCCGCCAGCGCCCGGGTCCAGGCCCACGACATCCGCGCCTACGGCTGTACGCCCTTCGAATCCTGGCAGTTGGACCAATCCGGCTACGCGCCCGAACCCGGCCTGCTGCAAGGCGCCGGACTGGGCCCGCTGCTGGCTGGCGACCCGGCCGGCAACGGCCCCGTCTGGCTGGCCGAGCTGGTGCACCTGGCCCTGGGCACCGACCAGGCCACCTTGCTCGACCCGGCCCTGATGGACCTGCGCGACGAAGAAACCGCCGCGCTGCTGGACACCGCCCGTCCGCTGTTCGACGGCACGGGCTTCGCCGTCCAGCCGCTCTCGGCGGCGCGCTGGCGCCTGCAACTGCCCGATGGCCTGCGGCCGCAGACCGCCAGCCCGCTGGCGGTGGCCGGCCAACGCCTGAACGACTGGTGGCGCCAGGACACCGAAACCCGCCCCTGGCGTCGCCTGCTCAATGAAATCCAGATGGCCTGGCACGAGCATCCCGTCAACGATGCCCGCGCGGCGCGCGGCCTGCCGCCCGTCAATGCCCTGTGGCTGTACGGCGGCGGCACGCCGTGGCCAGCGCGCCCGGCCGCCCAGGCCGCCCACGTCCTGACCGCCCTCGAAGCGCCGCAACGCGCGGGCGACTGGGCCGCCTGGCTCGACGCCCTGGCTGAACTCGATACGCAGCTGCAACCGCTGGCCGGCCCCCATGGCCTGCCCGCCACGCCCGCCGAATTGCTGCTGCTGGGCGACGATCGCCGCGCCGCCCTGACCCTGAAACCGCGCGGGGGCCTGCTGGGCTTGCTGCCCGCCCCCAAGAAAAACTGGAGCGCCTGGTGGTCTCACCCCGCTTAACCGTCCGCCGGGCCGACCTGTCCGCCTGCCACGTCCTGGAAGCCTCGGGCATCCACCCCCTGCTGGCACGCCTGTGGGCCGCCCGCGGCGTCACCCGTCCCGACCAGACCAAGCTGGCCTGGCCGTCGCTCTTGCCGCCCGCCGGCCTGACGCACTCGGCGCACGCCGCCGGCGTGCTGGCCGACGCCATCCAGGCCGGCAAGAAGCTGCTGATCGTGGCCGACTACGACTGCGACGGCGCCACCGCCTGCGCTGTCGGCCTGCGCGCCCTGTCCGCCATGGGCGCCGACGTCGACTTCCTGGTGCCCAACCGCTTCGAGACCGGCTACGGCCTGTCGCCCGCGGTGGTCGAGCTGGCCTGCCGCCACCGCAGCGGCAAGCCCGACATCATCATCACGGTGGACAACGGCATCGCCAGCGTCGACGGCGTGGCCGCGGCCAACGACGCCGGCATCGGCGTGGTCATCACCGACCACCACTTGCCCGGCGACACGCTGCCCGAGGCCCTGGCCATCGTCAACCCGAACCAGCCGGGCTGCGGCTTTCCGTCCAAGAACCTGGCGGGCGTGGGCGTCATCTTCTACATGATGCTGGCGCTGCGCGCCGAGCTGCGCCGCCGCGGCGTCTACGCGGCCGATGGCGGCCCGCGCCTGGACACCCTGTCCGACCTGGTGGCCCTGGGCACCGTAGCCGACGTGGTCAAACTCGACGCCAACAACCGCCTGCTGGTCACCCAGGGCCTGCAGCGCATGCGCAGCGGCCGCCTGCAACCGGGCCTGCGCGCCCTGTTCGCCGTGGCCGGCCGCGAACCGCGAACCGCCAACGGCTTTGACCTGGGCTTTGCACTGGGCCCGCGCATCAACGCCGCCGGCCGCCTGGCCGACATGAGCCTGGGCATCGCCTGCCTGACCACCGACGACGAGGCGCAGGCGCTGGAAATGGCGCGCGAACTCGACAACATCAACCGCGAACGCCGCACCATCGAAGCCGAAATGCGCGAACAGGCGCTGGCCGCCATGGAAGAACCCAACGCCGCGGCCGGCGCCACGGTCTGCGTGTTCGACCCGGGCTGGCACCAGGGCGTGGTCGGCCTGGTGGCCTCGCGCCTGAAGGAAAAATTCTGGCGGCCCACCCTGGCCTTCGCCCCCGCCGGCGACGATGAGATCCGCGGCTCGGGCCGCTCGATTCCCGACGTGCACCTGCGCGACGCGCTGGACCTGGTGTCCAAGCGCCATCCCAACCTGATCCGCAAGTTCGGCGGCCACGCCATGGCGGCCGGCCTGACGCTGGGCAAGGACGATTTTCCCGCCTTCGCCCCCGCCTTCGACGCCGCCGTGCGCGAACTGACCGGCCGCGACACCTTCGAACCCGTCATCGAAACCGATGGCTCGCTCGAATCGGGCTACGCCAACGCCGAAGTGGCCGGCATGCTGCAGCAACAGGTCTGGGGCGCGGGGTTTGCCGCGCCGCTGTTCCTGGACGAATTCGTGGTGCGCAACCAGCGCCTGGTCGGCGAAAAGCACCTGAAACTGTCGCTCGAACGCGGCCACCAGCGCTTTGACGCCATCTGGTTCGGTCACGACCAGTCGCTGCCGGAACACATCCAGGCGGCGTACCGGCTGGAGCAGAACGTGTGGAACGGGATGGTGTCGGTGCAGTTGGTGATAGAACACGCGGGTTGAGAGCCCCCACGCCGCGCACGCTACGCGCGCTTGCTGCCCCCCAAGGGGGCGTTTTTGCCTTGGGGCGGCCCGGCGGCAAAAAAACATCCTAGCCCCCGCCGGCCACATAGCAAGGGCGCTTCCCTCGGGAAGCGCCCTTGTTTTATCAAGCCCCGCGCGTTACTTGTTGACCAGCTTTGCCGGTTGCGCCAGCGCCACCAGCGCGCCCACCACCAGGCAGCCGGACAGCATGTACAGGCCGGTGTTGGTGGTGCCGGTCATGTCCTTGAGCCAGCCCACCAGGTACGGGCTGACGAAGCCGGCCAGGTTGCCCACCGAGTTGATCAGCGCAATGCCGGCCGCGGCAGCGGTGCCGCCCAGCACGGCGGTCGGCAGGCTCCAGAACAGCGGCAGCACCGTGCAGATGCCGATGTTGGCCACGGTCAGCGCCAGGATGGCCAGCACCGTGTTGCCGCTCCAAACGGCCGAAAACATCAGGCCGACGGCGCCGCACAGGGCGGGTATCGCCACGTGCCAGCGGCGTTCGCGGTTGCGGTCCGAGTTGCGTGCGATCAGGATCATGCCGATCACCGCGAACAGGTTGGGCACCGCGGTCAACAGGCCGATCGCCAGCGGACTTTGCACGCCGGTGCTCTTGATCAGCGACGGCATCCAGAACCCCACCCCATACAGCCCCATCACGAACGAGAAGTAGATCAGCGCCATCGCCCACACCCGCGGACGGGTCAGCGCGGCGCGGATCGGCGGGTCTTCCTTGTTCTGTTCTTCGGCCGCGATATTGCGGATCAGCACGGCTTTTTCGTTGGCCGTCAGCCACTTGGCCTTGTTGATGCGGTCGTCCAGGTACATCAGCACCAGCACGCCGATGATCACCGACGGAATGCCTTCGAGCAGGAACAGCCACTGCCAGCCGGACAGGCCGTGGTCGCCATGGAAGGTGCTCATGATCCAGCCCGAGATCGGGCCGCCGATCAGCCCGGACATCGGCACGGCCGTCATGAAGAACGTCGTGATGCGGCCGCGGCGGGCGGCGGGATACCAGTAGGTCAGGTACAGGATGATGCCCGGGAAGAACCCGGCTTCGGCCGCGCCCAGCAGAAAGCGCAGGAAATAGAACATGTGCACGCTGGTCACGAACATCATGCAGGCCGAAATGATGCCCCACGTGATCATGATCCGCGCGATCCAGACGCGGGCGCCGACTTTATGAAGAATGATGTTGCTGGGAATCTCGAACAGGAAATAGCCGATGAAGAATATCCCTGCGCCCAGGCCGTAGACCGTCTCGCTGAACTGAAGCTCCTGCAGCATCTGCAGTTTGGCAAAGCCCACATTGACGCGGTCCAGGTAGGCCACGACATAGCAGACCACCAGCAGCGGCACCAGCCGCCAACCCACCTTGCGGTAGATCCGGTCCTCCTCAGCCGCCGGGATCGCCGGCGAGACCCCGGGGGCCATAGTGTGTTCCATCAACGTCTCCTCCTCTAACGGGATAGGCCGGCTGCCTGCCGGCATCTTGCGCGGTCCCGCGTCCCTGGACAGGGACATATGGGCCGGCCACCAAGCCTAGAATCCGACAGTTGACAAAAAACTGAACAACTCGCCCCTCTGCGCGCAAACCCCTAGAAGGCATTTCGCACCAATCCGTCCCCTTTGTTGCCCCCCTGGCCCGCAACTCCGCTCCATCCACGGTAAAATGCCAGGTTTCGCACAAAAGTCATCAGACAGGATCATCATGGAAGCCGAACGTCAGAACCAGCTCGCAGCCCGCCTCGCCGACTACGCGGAGCGCGAACAGGCTCTACGGAGGTATCTTTGACTACGATGCCAAGACTGAACGCCTGCAAGTCGTAAACGCCGAGCTCGAAGACCCCGCCGTCTGGAACGACCCCAAGCACGCCCAGGACCTGGGCCGTGAAAAGAAAGCCCTCGAAGACGTGGTGGAAACGCTCACCGGTCTGGGCACGGGCCTGGCCGACTCGAACGAACTGTTCGAACTGGCCGCCGCCGACAACGACGATGCCACGCTGGAATCCATCGAAGCGGACGCCGACGCCTTCCAGGAAAAGCTGGAAAGCCTCGAATTCCGCCGCATGTTCTCCAATCCGGCCGATCCCCTGAACTGCTTCCTGGACATCCAGGCGGGCGCGGGCGGCACGGAAGCGCAGGACTGGGCCTCGATGCTGCTGCGCCAGTACCTCAAGTACGCCGAACGCAAGGGCTTCAAGGCCGAAATCCTCGAAGAATCCGAAGGCGAAGTCGCCGGCATCAAGTCGGCCACGATCAAGATCGAAGGCGAATACGCCTTTGGCTACCTGCGCACTGAAACCGGCGTGCACCGCCTGGTGCGCAAGAGCCCGTTCGACTCGTCGGGCGGTCGCCATACGTCGTTTGCCAGCGTGTTCGTCTACCCCGAAGTCGACGATTCCTTCGAAGTCGAAGTGAACCCCGCCGACCTGCGCGTGGACACCTACCGTGCGTCCGGCGCGGGCGGCCAGCACATCAACAAGACCGACTCGGCCGTGCGCCTGACCCACATGCCCACCGGCATCGTGGTGCAGTGCCAGAACGACCGCTCGCAGCACCGCAACCGCGCCGAAGCCATGCAGATGCTGAAATCCAAGCTCTACGAGCTGGAAATGCGCAACCGCATGGCCGAACAGCAGAAGCTGGAAGACTCCAAGACCGACGTGGGCTGGGGCCACCAGATCCGTTCCTACGTGCTGGACCAGAGCCGCATCAAGGACCTGCGCACCAACGTCGAAATCTCGAACACGCAGAAAGTGCTGGACGGCGACCTGGACCCCTTCATCCAGGCCAGCCTGAAGCAAGGCGTCTGAGTTACCCGCCCGTTCCGCCCACCGCACCCAGAGGGTCCACGAATGTCTGACACCATCGCAATTCTCACCGGCGCTTCGCGCGGCATCGGCGCCGCCATGGCGCGCGGCCTGGTCAAACCGGGCACGCGCCTCGTCACCCTGGCGCGCCGCGAAGATCCCGAGCTGGCCGCCTACGCCCGCTCGCAGGACGTGCAGCTCGAACAGCTGTCCGTGGACCTCTCCGACCTGGCCGCGGCCGAAGCCGCCGCCCAGCGCATCTGCGGCGCCCTGCCCCGCGACGCGCGCCGTTACCTGCTGATCAACAACGCCGGCACCGTGCACCCCGTGTCCGGCACCGATGCGCTGATCGACGGCCCGGCCATCGCCGCCGCCTTCAACCTGAACGTCACGGCCGTGATGCTGCTGACCGCACGCTTCCTGGCCGCCGTCGAAGACCTGCCGGCCGACCGCCGCGTGCTCAACATCTCGTCCGGCGCGGGCCGCAACCCCAACGCCGGCTGGGGCGTGTACTGCGCCACCAAGGCCGCGCTCGACATGTACTCGCGCGTGGTCAAGCAGGAACAGGGCGAAAGCGGCGCACGCATCGTTGCGCTGGCCCCCGGCATCGTCGACACCGACATGCAGGCCGCCATCCGCGCCAGCGACCCCGACGCCTTCCCGGCGCTGGCCAAGTTCCAGGACTTCCACGCCACCGGCAAGCTGTCTTCGCCCGCCAACGTGGCCTCCCGCATCCTCGCCTACCTGGACCGCGACGATTTCGGCACCACCGAAATCGACGACATCCGCAATTACGACTGATCCCCGACCATGACCGACCACACGACCGCTCCGGCACCCGCCCAGGATGAAAACCGCTTGATCGCCGAACGGCGCGCCAAGCTGGCCAAACTGCGCGAAACCGGGGTCGCGTATCCCAACGATTTCGTTCCCGACGCCCGCGCCGCCGCCCTGCACGACAAGTACGACGGCGAGGAACAGGAAGCCCTGGCCGCCGCCGCCGTCACCGTCAAGGTCGCCGGCCGCATGATGCTCAAGCGCGTCATGGGCAAGGCCAGCTTCGCCACCCTGCAAGACAGCACCGGCCGCATCCAGATCTACCTGGACCGCGGCACGCTGGGCGAAGACAACTACGCCGCGTTCAAGCAATGGGACATCGGCGACATCATCGCGATCGAAGGGTCGGTCTTCAAGACCAACAAGGGCGAACTGTCGGTGCACGCCGCCACGGCGCGCCTGTTGTCCAAGTCGCTGCGCCCGCTGCCGGACAAGTTCCACGGCGTTGCCGACCAGGAACTGCGCTACCGCCAGCGCTACGTCGACCTCATCATGACCGACGCCACGCGCCGCACCTTCGAAGCGCGCAGCAAGGCCGTGGGCAGCATCCGCCAGTTCATGCTCAACGCCGGCTTCCTCGAAGTCGAAACGCCGATGCTGCACCCGATCCCGGGCGGCGCGGCGGCCAAGCCGTTCGTCACGCACCACAACGCGCTGGACATGGAAATGTTCCTGCGCATCGCGCCCGAGCTCTACCTCAAGCGCCTCATCGTCGGCGGCTTCGAACGCGTGTTCGAAGTCAACCGCAACTTCCGCAACGAAGGCGTCAGCCCGCGCCACAATCCGGAATTCACGATGATGGAGTTCTACGCAGCCTTCGCGGACTACCGCTGGCTCATGGACTTCACTGAAGAACTGATCCGCCAGGCCGCCATCTCGGCCACCGGCAGCGCCGTCCTGACCTACCAGGAACGCGAGCTGGACCTCGGAAAGCCGTTCGACCGCCTGACCATCTGCGAAGCCATCCTCAAGTACGCGCCCGGCTACACCCAGGCGCAACTGGACGACCCGGTCTTCGTGCGCGCGGAATTGAAGAAGCTGGGCGCCGACGCCGATGGCCCGGTGCTGTCGCGCGCCGGCCTGGGCGCGCTGCAGCTGGCGCTGTTCGAGGAAACCGCAGAAGCCAAGCTCTGGAACCCCACCTACATCATCGACTACCCGGTCGAAGTCTCGCCGCTGGCGCGCGCGTCCGACTCGCGTGAAGGCATCACCGAGCGCTTCGAGCTGTTCATGACGGGCCGCGAGATCGCCAACGGCTTCTCCGAGCTGAACGACCCTGAAGACCAGGCCGAACGCTTCCGCTCGCAGGTCGAAGCCAAGGACGCCGGTGACGAAGAAGCGATGTACTACGACGCCGACTACATCCGCGCGCTGGAATACGGCATGCCTCCCACGGGCGGCTGCGGCATCGGCATCGACCGCCTGGTCATGCTGCTGACCGACAGCCCCAGCATCCGCGACGTCATCCTCTTCCCGCACCTGCGCCGTGAAGACTAAGCCGCGCGCCGCGTCATGATCTTCAAGATCCTGATGCTGGCCGCGGTCGTGGCCGCGCTGTTCTACATGGTGATGCAGCCGCGGCGCGGCCGTGGCGGCTACGGCGCCGGCCCGGCGCCCGTGCGCCGCTCGCCGCTGTTCATTGCCCTGTGCCTGGCCGCCGCGCTGGGCCTGTCGGGCGCACTGATCACCGCAGTGATCTGGATGGGCAGCGTCGCCGGTGGCGTCACCGGCGGCGGCTATCACGGCGAAGCCGACTTCCTGCTCACCATTGCCGGCGCCCTGCTGGCCATTGCCATCGCCTGCGGCGTCGGCGCCTTCTTCAAGCGCCGCGGCTGACGCGGGCTGGCCCGGCTACGTCCTGCGCAAGGCCACGGCCAGGCGCTTCATGGCCGTCTCGATATCGTGGGCGCTCAATGAGGCGTAGCCCAGCAGCCATCCCTGCTGTTGCACCGATCCCGCATACAGGCGGCTCAACCCCGGCAACACCACCCCGGCCGCGGCAGCCCGGCGGATCGTGTCCGCCTCGGACCAGCCCGGTTCCAGCAGGCACGGAATCTGCAACCCCCCTTCGGGTCGCACCGCCCGCACCACACCGTTCAAATGGCGCGCCACCGCATCCAGCATGGTCTCGCGCCGCGCCGCATACAGCTTGCGCATGGCCCGCACATGCGAGTTGTAGTGCCCGTCGGCCATGAAGCGCGCCAAGGTCAGTTGCAGCATCTGCGGCGTATGGCCATCGACGATGCTGCGCGCACGGCTGAAGGCGTCCACCAGTTCATCAGGCAACGCCATATAGCCCATTCGCAAGCCCGGAAACAGCGTCTTGCTGAACGTGCCCAGGTAGATCGTCCGGCCTTGCTTGTCCAGGCCCTGCACACAGGCAGTCGGCAGGCCGTCGTAGTGGAATTCGCTGTCGTAGTCGTCCTCGATGATCCACTTGCCCGTTTCGCCCGCCCAGCGCGTCAGCTCCAGCCGACGCGCCAGCGACAGCGTGGCGCCGGTGGGATATTGATGCGACGGCGTCACGTAGACGCAGGCGGCGCCGCTGCGGTCCGCGCGCAAGAGGTCGGTGCGGATGCCCTGCGCGTCCACGTCGATGGGGACGATGCGGGCCTCGGCGAATTCGAACGCCTTGCGCGCGCCGAAGTAGCCCGGGTTCTCCAGCAGGATCGGCTTGCCGGCATCGGCCAGCAGCTGCGCACACAGGAACAGCGCCTGGCGCGTGCTGCTCAACACCACGATCTGCCGCGCCGACACCTTGGCGCCGCGTTCCAGGTTCAGGTAGGTGGCAATCGCCTTGCGCAGCGGCTCGGCCCCCTGCGGATCGCCATGCAGCAGCACGTGGCCGCGATGGTCCTTGAGCACCTGGCGTTGCAGGCGCTCCCAGATCTGCGTCGGAAAAGTCCGCGTCTCGGGCAGGCCAGTGGCAAACGGCTGGATCGACTGCTGGTCACTGACGCCCCCGCTGTCGAAGATGGACCGGCCGCGCCGGCTCAAACCATCGCCTGGCATCGACAGCGGGACAGCCCCCGCCGGATGCCTTAGCCGCCGGCCGCCCGCCCCGCGCAGTTCCGCGCCGATGGTGGCGGACACGTAGCTGCCGGACCCCTTGCGCCGCGCAATGAAGCCGTCGCGGTGCAACTGCACGTAGGCATTCTCGACCGTGTCCCGCGCCACGCCCAGCGACTGGGCCAGCGTGCGGGATGCAGGCAGCTTCACCCCGGCGCCCAGTGCCCCGTCCAGGATCAATGCCCCCAGCGCGCGCTGGATGCGCAGGTGCAGGTCCAGGCGCTGGAAATCCGCGTCGGCCATGCGGATCTTCAGGGTTTCCAGTTCGAATGCCTTGCTCATGTGGTCTGCCTCGATTCCACGGATTGAAGCGCCGCGGCAGGCCATTCTAGGGCGGCGGCTTGGGCGGCGGCAATGCCTCGCCCCAAAGAAGTGGTCTGGTCCCACTGAAAAAAGCATAGGGATCCAATAGTCCATTGCGGCGCTATAAAACGGGCTGACCCAACCCCTTCATGCCCTGCCCGGCCCTAGCGCCCCCTCACGCCATGTCCTCCCCTTCCCTCCGCCCCGCCCCGCCGCTGCGCGACCTGATCCATCCCGTCATTGCCGGCCTCATCTCGGTCATCGTCAACTACGGCGGCACCTTCATCCTGGTGTTCCAGGCTGCCAAGGCGGCCGGCCTGGACCCGGCGCACACCGCCTCGTGGGTCTGGTCCATATCCATCGGCGTGGGGGTCACGGGCATCCTGCTCAGCTGGGCCAGCCGCGAACCCATCATCACCGCCTGGTCCACGCCCGCCGCCGCCTTCCTGGTCACCGCCCTGGCCACCACGCCGTACGCCGAGGCCGTGGGTGCCTACCTGCTCTCGGCCGTCGCCTTCGTCGTGCTGGGCCTGTCGGGCTGCTTCGACAGACTCATCCGCCTGATTCCCCCCGGCGTCGCCGCGGGCCTCCTGGCCGGCATCCTGCTGCCGTTCGGCATCGGCGCCTTTGGCGGCATCAGCCTGGACCCCTTGCTGACAGGCTGGCTGATCCTGGCCTACGTCGTGCTCAAGCGCTTCACGGCCCGCTACGCCGTGGTCGGCATCCTGGTGTCGGGCCTGGCGCTGCTGCTGTTGCAGAACCGGGTCGATCTCTCCGCCCTGACGCTCACGCTGGCCGCCCCCGTGTACACGGCACCCGCGTTCTCGCTCAATGCCGCACTCAGCGTAGCCCTGCCGCTGTTCCTGATCACGCTGACCGGCCAGTACATGCCCGGCATGCTGGTGCTGCGCAACGACGGCTTCAAGACCAGCGCCAACCCCATCGTCACGGTCACGGGGCTCGGGTCGCTGCTGATGGCGCCCTTTGGCTCGCACGCCTTCAACCTGGCCGCGATCACCGCGGCCATCTGCACCGGCCGCGAATCCCACGAAGACCCATCCCGCCGCTGGATCGCCGGCATCGCGGCAGGTATCTTCTACATCGCCGTCGGCGTGTTCGGGGTGACCCTGGCGGCCGTCTTCATGGCACTGCCCGCCACCTTCATCACCACGCTGGCCGGCCTGGCGTTGCTGGGCACCATCGGCGCCAGCCTGGCAGGCGCCCTGGCCGATGCGAAAACCCGCGAAGCCGCGTTGATCACCTTCCTGGCAGCCGCCGCCAACATCAAGCTGTTCGGCATCGGCGGCGCCTTCTGGGGCCTGGTGATCGGCCTGGCGGCCCACGCGCTGCTCCATGGCCGTCTGCCTGGACGCCCCCGCTATGCCGGCGCAGCGCTCGGCGCCCCCGCGACCGCCAAGGGCAGGGTGAAGTAATGCAACCCGACCGGCTCCCCCGCGACGACACCCGGACCCGCCACGACCAGCATGGCCGCTACCCCCAGGCCCTGACCGTCGAAGACTTCCAGCGCAACCTTGCCGCCGTGCACGCGCGCATCCAGGCCGCCTGCGCGCGCGCCGGCCGCCACCCGCGCGAAGTCCGGCTATTGCCCGTCAGCAAGACCAAGGACGAGTCCCGCATCCGGCTGGCCTATGCCGCAGGCTGCCGGCTGCTGGGTGAAAACAAGGTGCAGGAAGCGCTGCGCAAATGGGAAGGCACGACCGACCTGACCGACCTGCGCTGGTCCGTCATCGGCCACCTGCAGACCAACAAGGCCAAGCTGGTCGCCCGTTACGCCAGCGAATTCCAGGCCCTGGACAGCCTGCGCGTCGCCGAGGCACTGGACCGCCGCCTGCAGGCCGAAGGCCGCTCGCTGGACGTCTTCGTGCAGGTCAACACGTCCGGCGAATCCAGCAAGTACGGCCTGCCGCCCGAAGCGGCCGCTGCCTTCGTCCGCGCCATGCCGACGTACACCGCGCTGCGCGTGCGCGGCCTGATGACGCTGGCGCTGTTCTCCAGCGAAGCGGTGCGGGTGCGCCAGTGCTTCGTGCTGCTGCGCGGCCTGCGCGAGCAATTGCGCCAGGATGCGCCCGCCGGCATCGCGCTGGACGAGCTGTCCATGGGCATGTCCGGCGACTTCGAAATCGCCATCGAAGAAGGTGCCACCGTCGTACGCGTGGGCCAGGCCATCTTCGGCGCCCGCGCCTTGCCGGACAGCCACTATTGGCCTGCCGGCGAATCGCCGAACCGCCCCTGACCCAGGGGCCAGCGGCCAGCGCCCGGCGGCAAGCCTGGCAGGCTGGCCAACAGCATTTCGTCGATGAATGCGGCCGGCGCCAGCCGGCCGTCCGGCTTGTACCACTGCACCGTCAGGTTCATCGCGCCCAGCACGCAACGCTTGATCACCCGGGCGTCGCCCCGCAGCAGGCCGGCCGCGACCGCCGCCGCCACCACCTGCTGCCACATCGCCTCGTAGCGGTCGCTCAGCACCTTGACACTGGCCTGGCTGGGCGCCGACAGGCTGCGCCATTCGTACACCAGCGCATTCATCGCGTCGCCGCCGGCGCCGTGCAGCATGCTCCACATGTGCACCCGGAACAGCGCCGCCAGGCGGTCGGCCGGCGCCTGGAAGTGATCCAGCGCCTGGCGGCCGCCATCGAGCACTTCCTGGATGCCGTGATTCATCACCGCCACCAGGATTTCCTCCTTGCTGCGGAAATGGTGGAACAGACTGCCCGATTGCAGGCCCACCGCCCGCGCCAGTTCGCGCACCGTGGTGCGTTCGTAGCCATGCTGGCGAAACAGGCGTCCAGCGGTCAGGATCACCGCATCGCGGCGCAGCGACTCCGCCCCGTCCTCGTGGCTGGCCGGTATCTCCCTGGCTGGCCGGTTCATAAGCGTTCGATTACCGTCGCCGTCGCCATGCCATGGCCGATGCACATGACCTGCAGGCCGAACTGACCGTCCGTGGCACGCAGGCCCGCCAACATCTTGGCCATCAGCCCCGCCCCCGTCGCGCCCAGCGGATGGCCGTGGGCGATGGCGCCGCCCCACGGGTTCACGCGCGCCGGGTCCGCGCCCAAGGTGCGCTGCCAGGCCAGCACCACGCTGGCAAAGGCCTCGTTGATCTCGATCCAGTCCATGTCCTGCAAACGCAGGCCCGCTCGGGCCAGCGCCTGTTCGGTGGCGGGAATCACGCCGGTCAGTTGCAGCACCGGGTCCGACCCCACCGCCACGCGGGCGCGAAAGCGAGCCTGGGGTCGCAACCCGTCGGCCAACGCGGCCTGCCGGTCCGCCAGCAGCACCGCCGCCGCGCCATCTGCCAGCTGGCTGGCCTGGGCCGCGGTCACGTTGCCCTGGCCCGGCGGGCGCAAGGCCGGCGCCAGCGCCGCCATCTTGGCCGGGTCCGCCCGTTCGCGGATGCCCTCGTCGCGCAGCGGCAGCCCCGCCGGCCCCGCCAGCAGTTCGCTGTGCCGGCCTGCCGAGGCCGCCGCCCAGGCGCGGGCGTGGCTCTGCACCGACCAAGCATCCATCTCGGCGCGCGTCAGTCCCCATTGTTCGGCGATGCGTTCCGCGCTTTCGATCTGATGCACCAGCGGATAGCGCCGCAACAAGCCCGGGTTCAGCGAATCGAACCCGCGAAACTCGCCCTGTCCCAGGGTCACGTCCAGGAACATCGGCACGCGGCTCATGCTTTCCACCCCGCCTGCAACGACATAACGCATGTCGCCCGCGGCAATGGCCTGCGCCCCCATGTGCACCGCCTGCTGGCTGGATCCGCACATGCGGTTCAGCGACAGGCCCGGCACCGTCTCGGGCAAGCCCGCCAGCAGCGCCGCCAGGCGGCCGATATTGGCGCCTTGCTCGCCCGCCTGGCTGACGCATCCGGCCAGCACGTCCTCGACCCGCCCGGGCGGCAGGCCGGCCCGCGCCAGCAAACCCTGGATGGCATCGGCCAGCAAGTCATCAGGCCGCCTGTCGGCCCAGCGGCCGCCGCGCCGCCCGAAGGGCGTGCGCACGGCCTCCACAATCACTGCTTCGTTCATGCCGCTGCCTCCTCGGCGTACAGCCGTTCGATCTCGTCCGCATAGCTGCGGTAGATACTGGCGCGCCGCACCTTCATGGTCGCGGTCACCTCGCCGTCATCGTGGTCCAGTTCCTTGGTCAAGAGATGAAAGCGCTTGATCTGCGCCACGGGCGCCAGCCCGGCATTGGCGCGCGCCACCTCGCCCGCCACCAGTTCGCGCACCTCCGCGCATTCGGCCAGCGAGCGAAAATGCGTAAAGGCGATACGCCGCGATTCCGCCCATTTGCCCACCGTGTCGAATTCCAGCTGGATCAACGCTGCGACAAAGCGGCGGCCGTCGGCGACGATCACGCACTCCTTCACATAGGGGCTGCTCTTGACCGCATTCTCGATTTCCGATGGCGTCAGGTTCTTGCCGCCCGCCGTGATCATGATGTCTTTCAGGCGATCGACGATGCGCAGGCGTCCGTCCTGCACCGCGGCCACGTCGCCCGTGTGCAGCCAGCCGTCCCGCACGGTATCGGCGGTGGCCGCGTCGTTCTTGTAGTAGCCGGCAAACACCATCTCGCCGCGCACTTGCAACTCGTCTGCCTCCCCCAGCCGCCATTCGACGCCCAGAATGGCCTCGCCCACCGTCCCCACTTTGACGCGGTCCGGATGCTGGCCGAAGATCATGCCCGCCGATTCGGTCAGGCCGTACACCTCCACCAACGGCACGCCGATCGTGCGGAAGTAGCGCACCACGTCGGGCGCGATGGGGGCCGCGCCCGTCATCGCCACCCTGACCCGCCGCAAGCCGATGAAATTCTGCAAGGCCCGCAGCACCAGGCCGTACCACAGCGCATAGGTCAACCTTTCGCCCAAGCCGCGTTGCCGCGCCGATTTTTCCAGGAACGGCGAGCAGGCCGCCAGCGCCCGCCGGTACAGCCATTGCTGCAAGCGGCCGGCTTCCTGCATCTTGATCGAGATCGACGCGTGCAGCTTTTCCCAGATGCGCGGCACGCCCAGGAACACGGTGGGCGCCACCTCGCGCAAGTCCTCCTGCACCGTGCGGATCGACTCACCGAAATTCACCTGCGCCCCCAGATAGATCGGCACGAAGGTCGACAGCATCTGTTCGGCCACGTGGCACAGCGGCAGGTACGACAGGTGCACGCTGGCGGCATCCATCGACAGGCGGTCGGCGATGCCAGGCGCCACGCCCCGCATGTTGCGGTAGCTCAGCATCGCGCCCTTGGGCTTGCCAGTGGAACCCGACGTGTAGATCATCAGCCCCAGGTCATCCAGCTGCTGCGTGTCCAGCCATGCATTCAGCGCCTCCAGCCCGTCGGCCTCGCGCCGCTGGCCTTCCGCTTCCAGTTCGGCGAAGGCAACGATGCGCGCGCGTTCGGCGGGCGGATACGAGCGCAGCCCCTTGGTTTCCATCACCACGATGCGGCGCAAGAGCGGCAGCCGGTGCGCCACCTGCAACACCTTGTCGGTCTGCTCCTGGTCTTCGCACACCACCAGTTCGACATCGGCATGTTCCAGCACGTAGCCCATTTCCTCGGCCGGGCTGGTCGCGTACACCCCCACCGCCACGCCGCCCACCGCGCCCGCGCCCAGCTGCACCAGCAGCCATTCCAGGCGGTTGTCGGACACGATGGCCACCCGGCCGCCGCGAGACAGGCCTTCGGCCTGCAGGCCCAGTCCCACGCGGCAGGCGCGCTGCCAGTACTGCGCCCACGGCACCGGCTGCCAGATCCCGAAATCCTTCTGCCGCACGGCAATGCCGGCGGGCTGGCGGCGCGCCTGTTCGCGCAGCATCTGCGGCAGGGTCAACGCCGGCCAGAGCCCGTCCGCCGGCCGCGAAGGTACGGGCGCCATCATGACAGCCAGCGCTTGCGGCGCTTGTAGTGCTTGATATCGCGAAAGCCGCGGGCCTCGCCCGAGCCGCCCACGCCCAGATAGAACTCGCGCACGTCCGGGTCGGCCGCCAGCTTGTCGGCCGTGCCGTCGATCACCACCTTGCCTGTTTCCATGATGTAGCCATAATGGGCCACCGCCAGCGCCACCGACGCGTTCTGCTCGACCAGCAGCATCGACACCCCCTGTTCGCGATTGATGCGGGCAATGATCGAAAAAATGGTCTCCACCAGCATCGGCGACAAGCCCAGCGACGGCTCGTCCAGCAGCATCAGCTTGGGCTGGGCGATCAGCGCGCGGCCGATCGCCAGCATCTGCTGCTCGCCGCCCGACAGATAGCCCGCCAGGCCGCGACGCCGCTCGTGCAAGCGCGGAAAATAGCCATACACCAGATCGAAATCCACCTTGACGCCGGGCCGGCCGGTCAGCGCGTAGGTCGCGGCCACCAGGTTCTCTTCCACCGTCAGGTCCTCGAACACGCGGCGCCCTTCCATCACATGCGCCAGCCCCGCGCGTACCAGGTTCTGCGGCCGCGTGCCCGCCGTGTCGCCGCCGTCGAACGCGATGCGGCCGCGCACCAGTTCGCCGTCCTCCAGGTCCAACAGGCGCGACACGGCCTTCAGCGTGGTCGACTTGCCCGCGCCGTTGCTGCCCAGGAGCGCCACGATGGCGCCGGTCGGCACCGACAGCGACAGGCCGCGCAGCACCTGCACCGCCTTGTTGTAGACGACCTCGATGTTGTTGATGTCCAGCACCGCCGCGGGCGGCGCTGGCGTCTGTGCGACGATGCCAGGCATCACGGCCGCCTCACTGCAGCACGATCCAGTCCGACGCCGGCACCATCTGCTTCTGCTTGGTGTCCGCGCGGTAGATCCGCCCCACGGGAATGGAATTGCCCTTGATCGAGATCGGCACGCCGATCAGGCCGCCGGTGTCGAAATCCTTGATGCCCTCCAGCGCCGCCTTCATGTTGGCGCTGGTCAGTTCCTTGCCCGCGTCCAGCGTGCGCTTGGCCACTTCGGTGAACAGCATCGCGGCCAGGAAGCCCTGCATGTAGCCCGTGCTCTGGTATTGCGGCCGCATCTCGCGGATCTTCTTGAGCATCGGTGCGTCCGCCGCGTTGTCATAGTAGTAACGGTAAGGCATCACGCCCATGAAGCCTTCGGCGTCTTCGCCCATCTGCATGACGGTGGAGTTGTCCATCGTCCAGAACGTGCCCATGTAGCGCGTCTTCAGGCCCATACGCTTGCCCTGCCCGACGAATTCCGGAATCGGCGCCAGCACGTAGCCGTGGAAAATGGTGAAGTCCGGGTCCGCGCGGCGCAGCTTGATCACCTCGGTCGACACGTCCACGCTGCCGGGCGGCGTCATGATCTCGGTGGCCACCGTCAGCCCCAGCTTCTGCGCCACGGCGCGCGAACTCGCAATCGGGTCGCGGCCGAACTCGGTGTCCGAATACACGAACGCCACCTTGGCCCCGGGCTTTTCCTTGGCGATATAACGCAGCAGAATGCCGAACATCTCGGTGTAGTCCGGCCCCAGCATGAACTGCGCCGGATACTTGGCCGGGTCGTTCAGTTCGGTGGCGAACGAGGCGCCCGTCATCAGGATGCTGCCCGTGCGGTTCAGCTCGGCGTTGATGGTCTTGGAAAACCCGGTCGAATCGCCGTAGTAGAAATTCACCTTGTTCTGGCTGGTGATCTTCTTGAAGGCCGCCACCGACGCATCCACCTTGTAGGCCGTGTCCTCCGGCACGTAACGCACCTTGCGCCCCTTCACCCCGCCTTGTTCGTTGATGATCTTCACGTAGTCGGTGATGCCGGCATGGATGCCCTGCCCGGCAAACGCAAACACCCCGCTCAGCGGGATCGAACCGCCCAGCACCAGGTCTTCTTCGGCGTGGGCCGCGGGCGCGGCCGCCAGGGCCAGCGCCACGCCCAAGGGCGCCAGCCACTTCGATAAACCGCTGCCTATCCGGATGCGCTTCATGATCTTGTCTCCTGGTTCTCTGGGTGCGCGGCCGCCGTCTACGTGCGGAATGGCCACAGGTGGAAGTAACGGCGCACGCGGCGCCAGATTTCCGCGAGCCCGTGCGGCTCGAAGATCAGAAAGCCCACGATCAGCAGGCCGAACACAATCGTGCGCACTGGCGAAATCAGGCTCAGGGCGTCGCCCCCGACCGGCAGCCAGCCCACGATCAGCTTGAGCAATTCAGGCACCATCGTCATGAACACCGCGCCCAGGATGGACCCCAGGATCGAGCCCATGCCGCCCACGATGATGGCGGCCAGAAAGAAGATCGACATGATCAGCGGAAAGCTCTCCGGCGTGACCACGCGAAAGAAATACGCCCACAGCCCGCCCGCCACGCCGGCATAGAACGACGACAGGGCGAACGACAGCAGCTTGTAGCGCAGCAGGTGGATGCCCAGTACTTCGGCCGAGATATCGCGGTCGCGGATCGCGATGAACGCGCGGCCGATGCGCGTGCGAAACAGATTGGCCGCGCCCAGCACCATCAGCACGGTCAGCGGCACGATCAGCCAATAGATCCTGAACGACGTGTCCAGATCCATGCCCAGGATGCGGGCGGGCGGCACCTGCAACCCACCGGTGCCGCCGGTGAACTGCCAATTGGCGAAGACGAAATGCGCGATGAACGAGGCCGCGATGGTCGATATGGCCAGGTACAGGCCCTTGACCCGCAGCGACGGAATGCCGACCAGCAGCCCGCCCAGCATCGCCACCACGCCCCCGCCCAGCAGGTTGACCAGCACCGGCGTGCCCAGGCGCAGTTCCATCACCGCCACCGTGTAGGCGCCCAGTCCCATGAAGGCCGCCTGCCCCAGGCTCACCAGGCCCGTGTAGCCCGTCAGGATGTTCAGGCCCGTCGCGCTGGCCACATTGATGGCCACCAGGCAGGCCAGGTACAGCCAATAGGCGTCCGCCACGAACGGGAACAACACCAGGGACGCCGCCAGCAGCGCCAGCCACAGCCGCTGCGTGCGGGTATCGAAAAGGGCCTGGTCAGCCAGGTAGGTCTCTTTCGCGGTCGCGATGCGCATCGGCTACAGCCTCTCGATCTCGCGGGTGCCGAACAGCCCGTAAGGCCGCAGCATCAGCACCACCACCAGCACCACGAAGGTCGCCAGCAATTTGTATTCGCCGCCCAGATAGGCGCCGGCCCAGGCCTCCAGCAAACCGATGAAAATCCCGCCCACCAGCGCGCCCGCCACGCTGTCCAGGCCCCCCACGATCACCACCACCAGCACCGACAGGCCAAACACCCCCATCGACGACGAAATGCCGCCGATCGCGCCAACGATCACCCCCGAAACCGCGGCAATCGCGCCCGCCGCCGCCCACGACAGCGAAAACACCCGCGGCACATTGATACCCATCGCGTAGGCCGCGCCCTGGTCCGATGCCGTGGCGCGCAGGGCTACCCCGCCGCGCCAATAGCGAAACACGGCCAGCACCAGCAACACCAGCGCCACCGCCACCCAGAAGCCGTAGAACACCTTGGGCGCCACGAAGGCCTCGCCCACCATCACCGGTGCGCGCGGCATGAATTCCGGCAGCCGGCGCTGGTCCGCCGTCCAGATCAGTTCCACCACGCCCACCAGGATCGACGCCAGCCCGACCGTGATCATGAACACCGAAATCGGCGATTCGCCCAGCATCGGCCGGATCGTCAAACGCTCGACCAAGGCGCCCAGCGCCGCCGACACGGCCACCGCCCCGGCGATCGCCAGCCAGACCGGCCACGCCATGCCGGCAGCGAAGGCGTAGAACACATAGGCGCCCAGCATCAGGAATTCACCGATGGCGATGTTGACCACCCGCGTGGCCTTGTAGACGATCACGAACGCCAGCGCCGCCAGTGCGTACAACCCGCCGCTGCCCAGGCCTGCCAGCGACACTTCCAGGAAGAACAGCCCGTCCATCAGGCCGCCTCGCGCAAACGGCGCCGCAGGTCGCCCACGTCACCGGCGCCCAGATAGGCTTTGATGACCTCGGGGTTGGCCTGCACTGCGGCCGGTGCCCCGTCGGCAATCACCTGGCCGAAGTTCAGCACCACCACGTGGTCCGACAGGTCCATCACCATGCCCATGTCGTGCTCCACCATCAGCACCGTCACGCCCCATTCGGCGCGTGCATCCAGGATGAAGCGCGCCATGTCGTCGGTTTCCTCGCGATTCATGCCAGCCACCGGCTCGTCCAGCATCAGCACCTTCGGGTTCATCGCCAGCGCGCGCGCCAGTTCCACGCGCTTTTGCAGCCCGTACGACAGCGCGGCCACCGGCGCGTGGCGAATGTGGTCGATCTCCAGGAAATCGATGATGCGTTCTTCGATGTCGGCGCGCAGCGCCATTTCCTCGCGGCGGGCGCGGCCCAGGTACAGCAGCGCGTCCAGCACCGTGCTGCGCAGGTGCGCGTGGCGCCCCAGCTTGATGTTGTCCAGCACCGTCATGCCGCGAAACAGCGCGATGTTCTGGAAGCTGCGTGCCAGCCCCATCTTCGCCCGCTCGGGCGCGGCGACGCGCGTGATGTCGCGGCCCAGGAAACGGATCGTGCCCGCGGCCGGCCGGTAGAACCCGGAAATGGTGTTGAACAGCGAAGTCTTGCCCGCGCCATTGGGGCCGATGACCGTGGTGATGGATCCCGGCGCCACGCGAAAGCCCACGCCGCTGAGCGCCTTGACCCCGCCGAACGCCAACGTGACCCCATCCACCTCCAGCAAGGGAGGGCTCTCGGATTGATCCACCTTTGTCTCCTCGCTGTGTCGCGAAGCTGTTTTTCTAATGGCGGTGAATCAGCGTAGCCCCGAGGCAGGCGATGCAGCGAACCTGTCTTTACCTACGCTGGTACAGCGCCGGAAAATCGTTCTATGCGTTACGCTTGCCGTGCGGATCGTCAACCAAGCAAGCGCTCGGTTCCGACCATAGCATCGCGGTTTTTGGATCGAAAGTTGGTATTTACCCGATAACGGAGACAGGCCATGACCCCTTCCCTTCCAATCTTTCCAACGCTGCTTCTGGAGACCGGCGACGGCATCGCCACCCTCAACCTGAACCAGCCCGCGGCGCTCAACGCCATCAGCGTGGCCATGGCGCAAGACCTGTCCCGCGCCGCCCAATGGCTCGACACGCAGGGCGACATCCGGGTGGTGCTGTTGCGCGGCGCCGGCAAGGCCTTCTGCGCCGGCGGCGACATCGCGATGTTCGAAGGCGGCGCCGATGCCGTGCGCGGCAAGCTGCTCGACCTGTTCACGCCGCTCAACGATTTCCTGTCCCGCATCGCCCGCATGGACAAGATCTGGCTCGCCCAGGTGCACGGCGTGGCCGCGGGCGCCGGCCTGTCGCTCGTGTTGGCCTGCGACCTGGCCATCGCCGATGCCGACGCGCGCTTCATGACCGCCTATCTCAAGCTGGGCGCCACGCCCGACGCCGGCATGACGCATGGCCTCATGCGCGTCGTCGGCCCCAAGCGTGCGCTCGACCTGCTGCTGCGCCACGATGCCTTCACCGCTGCCGACGCGCTGGCCTGGGGCATCATCACCCGCAGCGCCTGCGCCGGCCAGCTAGAGCCGCAGGCGCGGGCCTACGCCCAGGCCATCGCCAGCCATGCGCCGCACGGCATCGCCGGCGCCAAGCGCTTGCTGCGCAGCGCCGCGCAAGCCTCGCTGGAAACACAATTGGCCGAAGAAACCGCCACCTTCCTGGCATCGGCCCGACGCGACGATTTCGCGGAAGGCGTCAGCGCCTTCCGCGAAAAACGCGCACCGCGCTTCACGGGCCGCTAGGCGGCCCATCCGGCGACCGGCGTCAGAACTTGTAGCTGACGCTGGCGATCACGCTGCGCCGTGCGCCGTACCAGCAATCGCCGCGCGACAGGCACGTAGCCAGGTAGGTCTTGTCCAGCAGGTTGTTGACGTTCAAGGCATAGCGCCACTGGCTGGTTTCGTACGAGACCATGCTGTCCACCAGCCACACCGGTGGCAGCTTCGGCCCGTTGCCGTCCCGGAACGAGGCCATCCAGCGTGCGCCGGCGCCCACGGTGAAGCGCCCATCCAGGTTGTCCAGCCCGAAGCGGTAGCGGCCCCACGCCGCAGCCTGATGGCGCGGTATGCCTTCCAGCTTCGGGTCCAGGTCGATGTAGTTGTAGTGGGCAATCACGTCGAACGACGACGTCACCTGGCCGCGCCATTCCAGTTCCACGCCACGGGTGCGCGTCTTGCCGGTCTGGATGTTGTTCAGCGCCGATGTCGGATCCGGCACCAGGCGGTTCTTCTCCCGCAGGTCATACACCGACGCGGTGGCCAGGTGGCCGCCATCGGCCGACTGGTACTTCACGCCCGCTTCCCACTGCTTGCCTCGCAGCGGCTTGTACAGCTCGGGCACGGCGCCCTCGGGCGTGCTGCGCGTGGTGCTGGCGACCGGCGTGAACGATTCGCTGTAGCTGACATACGGCGACCAGCCATTGCTGGCCGCGTACATCAGCCCGAAACGCTTGGTGGTGGCCTGGACCTTGTCCGCATCCCCCCCGTCGAGCTGGCTGCGCGCGCGATCATGGCGCAGGCCCGCCGTCACGATCCAGTGCTGGCCGAACTTCATCTGGTCCTGCAGGTAAAGGCCCGTCTGGCTCTGCGTGAACCGCGGTTCGCCCGTCAGTTCCGGGATGTAGCCATTGCCGTAGACCGGCGCATAGGCGTCAATCGAATCCTTGCCGCTGCCGCTTTCGCGGTCGCGGCGATAGCGTGCCCAGTCCAGCCCCAGCAGCAGCTTGTGCGTGACGGCGCCGGTACGCACCTCACCGGTCAGGTGCTGGTCCAGCGTATCCATGCGCACTTTGGTGATCGTGTCATCGGCATAGCGGCCGATGATGCGCTGGTTGATCGGATCATCCGCCCAGCCGCCCGGCTCCGTGAACGAATCCGCGTAGTGCGTGAAGTACGTCACCTTGTTGTTGGCATGCCGAAAGCCCTGGCTGAACGACCATTTGTCGTTGAACTTGTGCTCGAACAACCAGCCGATGCTGCGGCGCTCCGAATCGTAACGGTCGTGATCGGGTTCGCCAATGAAGCGATAGGTCGGGATGGTGCCATTCGGATTCGGCGTGCGCATGCCGGACCACGGCATGAACTGGGCCGTCGACCCGGACTTGTCCTTCTGGTACAAGGCCTGCAACGTGAAGGTCGTGGCGGCGCTGGGCTTCCACGTCAGCGAGGGCGCCACCAGCGCGCGGTCGTCCGGCACGTGGTGCACTTGCGTATCGGCATCGCGCCCCAGCGCCACCAGTCGATACAGCCATTGGCCGTCTTCGGTAATGGGGCCCGTCAGGTCCATCTGCACCTGCTTGCGCCCGTGGTTGCCGAACTGCACCCCCACCTCGCGCTGCGTTTCTGCCAGCGGGCGCTTGCTCACCATGTTGATGATGCCGCCCGTGCTGCCCTGGCCGTACGTCATGGCCGCCGGACCGCGCAACACCTCGATGCGCTCCAGCAAATACGGGTCCGGGCGCGTCGTGCTGGTGTAGTAATCAAACGCCTGGCGCAGGCCGTCCAGGTAGACATCGGCGTCCGTGCCCCGCACGCGCACGCTGTCGGAGCGCGAGTCCAGGCCATAGGCATCGGACCGCACGCCGGCCGCATAGCCCAGCGCCTCCTGCAGGCTCGTCGCCCCCTGGTCCACGATCTGGTCGCGCGGCACCACCGTGATCGATTGCGCCGTTTCGTTCAGCAGCGTATCCGTCTTGGTCGCCGTGGCGGACCGCGTGGCGGCATAACCCAGCACCGGGCTGGTCGCCGTCTCTTCACCGCTGCCCTCCACGGTCACGGTCGGCAGCGTCGTGGTGGGCCCCACGGCAGCTTGCTGCGCGAACAGTACGGTGGGCAGCAAGCCCAATGCCGCGGCCACTCCGACGCGGCGGCGCATGACAGGACAAAACATCAACATGGCTCCCTTTTGTATGGATTTTGAAAGCCAAATGTTAATGGTTCTTCTTTAGATAATGGTTCCTTTTACGATTCGAATAGCCAAGAAACCACAAACTACAAGGGCGGCCCTCGCGCCGCCCCCTCTGCTGTGTTATGCGCGCGCGGCCCGCAATTGCACCGCCTGGGCCCAGCGCCGCGCCACCGACGGCGATGTCGCGCACGTGGCCGACTCGGTCACCACCCGCACGGCGCGCTCCAGCAGCTGGATATCCGCCTCGTGCTGGCGCGCCACATGGGGATCCTCGAAGAAGATCACCCGCTGGCACTGGTGCTCCAGCACCAGTTCGGCGATCTGCGCATCGCCGCCCAGCGGACCGCTCAGGTAGCGGTGCACCCAGGGCGTGTCCTTGGGCCACCCCCGCGACCAGGCCAGCTCATTCAGGCGCCCTCCTGTCGTGCCGGTCGCCACCCGCCGCGCAAACTGCGACAGCACGTCAAAGTGTTCGCTGGCAAACGCCACCATCTCGTCCTTGAGTGCATCGTGGGCGATCAGCGCCAGCGTCTGGCCCGTGTAGTTGAATAGCCGCGACGCCGACATGTCCGGCGCCAGCCCGGCATGAACGCGCTCGACTTCCATCCATTCGATCGCGCCGGCCAGCGTCGAAATGAACGGCCGGCCATGCGTGATGCACTGACGCTTGAGCGCCAGCGCCTCGGGGAAAATCGACGACGGGTCCACCGGATCGATCAGATAGATCGCGCCGTCGAACGGCGCCTGCCCGTCACGGCCCTCGGTCACGCGCGCCACCAGCTTCATCAAGCCGCCCTCGCGGCCATAGGGATAGCGGATCAGGCCGCTATAGCCCTGCAGCATGCCTTCGCGCACGATCGCATCGTGCGTGCGACCCACGGTGTGCAGCTGCACGCCCAGCTCGCGGATGGTGGACGAACACGCCCGCAGCCAGGTAAACAAGGCGGCGTCGGGGGTTTCATGGTGCAGTCGGTTGGCGGCCAGGCCAAAGCGCAGGGGGGCAGCGGGCATCGGTAGACTCGGGAGGTAGGAACGACAAAGAGAGTCTTGATGATACCGCGCAGCCAGCGCGCCAAAGCAAAAACGCTCCCCAAGGGGAGCGTTTGCGGCGCGGTTCAGTCGGCTTCGTCGATCCAGGCCATCTGGATGGCTTCCAGGATCTTCTCGCCGCTGCGGTCGGGGTCATCGCTGAACCCGGGCAAGGCCAGCACCCATTCGCGCAGCTGGGTGAAACGCAGCGTCTTGGGGTCGACGTCCGGATGGGCGTCCACCAGCGCTTCAGCAATCTGGTAGGTATCGGTCCACTTCATCAATGGCCCTCTTTCGCGTGGTTGATGGTGTACTTGGGAATCTCGACCGTCAGGTCGGCATCGGTCACCAAGGCCTGGCACGACAGTCGCGACGTGGGCGTCAGGCCCCAGGCCTTGTCCAGCAGATCCTCTTCGTCGTCGGTCGCGTCTTCCAGCGACGCGTAGCCCTGCTTGACCACCACGTGACAGGTCGTGCACGCGCACGACAGCTCGCAGGCATGTTCGATGTCGATGTGGTTGTCCAGCAGAACGCGGCAGATCGACACGCCCTTGGGCGCGTCTTCGATCACGGCGCCCTCGGGGCAGTAATCGGGATGAGGCAGTACGGTCAGTTTCGGCATAGCTTCTTATCAGGCAATTTCGTCAAGTTTGCGGCCAGCCAGGGCGGCGCGGATGCTGCGGTCCATGCGGCGGGCGGCAAAGTCGTCGGTCGCTGCGGACAGCGCCTCGGTCGCGGCTTTCACGGTGTCCACATCCTGGGCATCCTGCGCCACGATCGCCGCCTGCAGGCATTCGTCCACCCGCTTGCGTTCATCGGCATCGAGCAGATCGCCATCGGCCGCCAGGGCGGCCTGCACCGACTCCACCAACTGGCGCGCATCCACCTGCTGCTCGCGCAGCATGCGGGCGCGGGCATCGGTATCGGCCTGTGCCACGCTGTCGGCCAGCATCTGTGCGATCTCGTCGTCGCTCAAGCCATACGACGGCTTGACCGACACCGCGGCCTCGACGCCCTTGCTCTGCTCGCGCGCCGTCACGCTCAGCAACCCGTCGGCATCCACCTGGAAGGTCACGCGGATACGCGCGGCGCCGGCCACCATCGGCGGAATGCCGCGCAGCTCGAAACGCGCCAGCGAACGGCAATCGGACACCAGGTCGCGCTCGCCTTGCAGCACGTGGATGCTCATGGCCGTCTGGCCATCCTTGAACGTCGTGAACTCCTGCGCGCGCGCCACCGGAATCGTGCTGTTGCGGGGAATCACGCGCTCGACCAGCCCCCCCATCGTTTCCAGGCCCAGCGACAGCGGAATCACATCCAGCAGCAGCCAGTCTTCGCCCGGCGCACGGTTGCCGGCCAGCAGGTTGGCCTGCAAGGCCGCACCCAACGCCACCACCTGGTCGGGGTCCAGATCGGTCAGCGGCGCGGTGCCGAACATCTCGCCCACCGCCGCACGCACCACGGGCATGCGCGTCGCGCCGCCCACCATCACCACGCCGCGCACGTCCGCCGGCTTGAGCTCGGCATCACGCAAGGCGCGTCGCGCGCATTCCAGAGTGCGCTGGATCAGGGGCTGCGCCAGCGTTTCGAATTCGGCGCGCGTCAGCAGGCGTTCAATCGCCTGACCGTTGGCCAGCGTCAATTGCAGGCGTGCCTCCTGTGCGTCGGACAGCGCCTCGCGCACCGCACGCGCCGCCATCAGCAGGCCGCGCCGGTCGGCGTGCGTCAGCTCGCCCACGCCAGCGGCCGCCACCACATGGTCGACGATCAGGGAATCAAAGTCGTCACCACCCAGCGCCGTATCGCCGCCGGTGGAAATCACTTCGAACACGCCCTGGGTCAAACGCAGGATCGAAATATCGAACGTGCCGCCCCCCAGGTCATACACCGCATACACGCCTTCGGCGGCGTTATCCAGGCCGTACGCAATGGCTGCGGCGGTCGGTTCATTCAACAGGCGCAGCACGTTCAGGCCGGCCAGGCGCGCCGCATCGCGGGTGGCCTGGCGCTGGGCGTCGTCGAAATACGCCGGCACCGTGATCACGGCGCCCACCAGATCATCGCCCAGCACGTCTTCGGCACGCTGGCGCAACACCGCCAGGATCTGCGCCGACACCTCGACCGGGCTCAGGTCACCCTGCGCCGTGCGGATGCGCACCATGCCAGGCGCGTCCACGAATTCGTAGGGCGCGCGCGTGGCACGGGCCTCTTCCAGCGAACGCCCCATGAAGCGCTTGACCGACACCACCGTATTCAGCGGGTCTTCGGCCTGCTGCGCCAGAGGTTCGCGACCCGTGGTGACGCGGCCGCCCGGGTAGTAGCGCACGGCCGACGGCAGCAGCACGTGGCCCTCTGCGTCGGGCAGCACTTCAGCCACGCTGCTGCGCACCGCGGCAACCAGGGAATTGGTAGTGCCCAAATCGATGCCTACCGCCAGCTTGCGCTGGTGCGGCGCGGGCGATTCACCGGGCTCGGAAATCTGCAATAAGGCCATGATTCTATTTTTCTGCTCAGTAGGCGGCCAAGCCCGGGCACCGGGCGGCCAGGCCTGTCCAGATCGCTCAGGCTAGGGGTGAGCGTGTGCCAGCTCTTGCGCCAGCTTTTCCACGAACATCCATTCCCGCACCTTGAGGCCCGCGGCCGCGTAATCGTGCTGCTCGTCCAGCAGCCGCGTCAGCGTCGCCCGCATTTGCACGCGCGCTTCCTGCAGCTCGGCCTGCAGCGTCGCCAGGGCGCCGGCGTCTTCGCGCGCGTCGTCCAGCATTTCGCGCCAGGTCATCTGCTGCATCAGGAAAGCCGTGTCCATGGACGTGTTGCTCTCGGTCTGCAAATCGATGCCCGCCTGTTCGCACAGGTAGCGCGCCCGCAACAGCGGATCGCGCAACTGCCGATAGGCTTCGTTGGCGCGCGCCGCCCATTGCATGGCCACGCGGCGTTCCGCGGGGCTGGCCGTGGCAAAGCGATCAGGGTGCACCTGCGCGGCAACGGTCCGCCAGGCGGTTTCCAGCGCCTGCGCGTCCAGGTCAAAGCGTGCCGGCAAGCCGAACAGGCTGAAGTGGTCGTCTCCAGCCAAGACTTACACCGTGAACGACTCGCCGCAGCCGCAGGTCGCCTTCTCGTTGGGGTTGCGGAACTTGAAGCCTTCGTTCAGGCCTTCGCGGGCGTAGTCCAGCTCGGTGCCGTCCAGGTAGGCCAGGCTCTTGGGATCGACGAACACCTTCACGCCGAAGCTCTCGAAGACCTGGTCTTCGGGGGCCACGTCGTCCACGTACTCCAGCTTGTAGGCCATGCCGGAGCAGCCCGTCGTCCTAACGCCGAGCCGCAAGCCAATACCCTTTCCGCGCTTTTGCAAGTAGCGGCCGATGTGGGTGGCAGCCTGTTGGGTCAGGGTAACGGACATGTCAGTTCGCCACAGCTTCGGCCGCAACCGAATGCTTTTCCTTGTAGTTCTGCACGGCGGCCTTGATCGCGTCTTCGGCCAGGATCGAGCAGTGCACCTTCACGGGCGGCAGGGCCAGTTCTTCGGCGATCTGCGTGTTGCGGATGTTCATCGCTTCGTCCAGCGTCTTGCCCTTGACCCATTCGGTCACGAGCGAGCTCGAGGCAATGGCCGAACCACAGCCATAGGTCTTGAAGCGCGCATCTTCGATGACGCCGGATTCGTTGACCTTGATCTGCAGCTTCATGACGTCGCCACAGGCGGGCGCGCCGACCATGCCGGTGCCCACCGAGTCGTCCGACTTGTCGAACGAACCGAC
Organism: Achromobacter sp. NCFB-sbj8-Ac1-l; assembly: GCF_052695805.1. Taxonomy (NCBI): domain Bacteria; kingdom Pseudomonadati; phylum Pseudomonadota; class Betaproteobacteria; order Burkholderiales; family Alcaligenaceae; genus Achromobacter; species Achromobacter sp. NCFB-sbj8-Ac1-l. The sequence goes on from NZ_CP199812.1 coordinate 3,966,830, forward strand.
GTTGCGCGGGTTTTCGTAGTGATCCAGGACTTTGGTGCTGTAAGACATATCAGTTCTCCACGTATTTCGTTGGCGCGGGCGCTCAGTGCGCGGCCCACTGCACGGTATTCAGGTCGATGCCTTCCTTGGCCATTTCCCACAGCGGCGACATGTCGCGCAGCTTGCCGACCCGGCTCTTGAGCAATTCGATGGCGTAGTCCACTTCCTTTTCGGTCGTGAAGCGGCCCAGGGTGAAACGGATCGAGCTGTGTGCCAGTTCGTCGTTGCGGCCCAGGGCGCGCAACACATACGACGGTTCCAGGCTGGCAGAGGTGCAGGCCGAACCGCTGGACACGGCCAGTTCCTTGATCGCCATGATCAGGGACTCGCCTTCGACATAGTTGAAGCTGACGTTCAGGTTGTGCGGCACGCGCTGATCCATGTCGCCGTTCAGGTAGACCTCTTCGATCTGCGACAGGCCGGCCCACAGGCGATCACGCAGCATGCGGATGCGCTCGTTCTCGGTACCCATTTCTTCGCGCGCCAGGCGGAAGGCTTCGCCCATGCCGACGATCTGGTGCGTAGCCAGCGTGCCCGAACGGAAACCCCGCTCGTGGCCACCGCCGTGCATCTGCGCTTCGATGCGCACACGCGGCTTGCGGCGCACGTACAGGGCGCCGATGCCCTTGGGGCCGTAGGTCTTGTGGGCCGAGAACGACATCAGGTCGACCTTCAGCTTCTGCAGGTCGATCTCGACCTTGCCGGTCGCCTGCGCGGCGTCCACATGAAAGATGATGCCCTTCTCGCGGCAGATCTCGCCCAGGGTTTCGATATCCTGGATGACGCCGATTTCGTTGTTCACCATCATCACCGACACCAGCACGGTGTCGGGACGCAGCGCCGCCTTGAAGACGTCCAGGTCGATCAGGCCATTGTCCTTGACGTCCAGGTAGGTCACTTCAAAGCCCTGGCGCTCGAGTTCGCGACAGGTGTCCAGCACAGCCTTGTGCTCGGTCTTGACGGTGATGATGTGCTTGCCGCGTTCGGAATAGAAGTTGGCGGCACCCTTGATGGCCAGGTTGTCCGATTCCGTGGCGCCGGAGGTCCAGACGATTTCACGCGGGTCGGCATTCACCAGCTTGGCGACTTCTTCGCGGGCGCGTTCGACCGCGTCCTCGGATTCCCAGCCAAAGGCATGGCTGCGCGAAGCGGGGTTGCCAAAGTTCTCGTACAGCCAGGGCACCATCTTGTCGACGACGCGCGGGTCGACGGGGGTCGTGGCCGAATAGTCCAGATAGATCGGGCGGGTGGTCATTTCTACAACTCCTGATGCTGCTTATACGGTGGCGTTGGCCGCGACGGTCGTGGTCGGGGCATTGGCGGCGGCATTGGCGCCCCCCACCCGATTCACACGCACCGCGCAGGCCTGCGCTTGATTGTTGGCTTCCTGCAGTTGGCGCACGCGCTGCTGATCAACCAGATCTTGCAGGGACACCGAATCCAGGTAATCCACCATCTTGCGATTCAACGTCGCCCAGAGCTCGTGCGTCATGCACTTGCCGGGCTTGCCGTCGTTGCCGCTCGTACAGTCCCGCTTGCCGCCGCAGCTGGTCGCGTCCAGCGGCTCGTCGACGGCAAAGATGATGTCGGCCACCGTCACGTTGCGCGCCAGGCGGGCAAGCGAGTAGCCGCCGCCCGGGCCGCGCACGCTGTCCACGAGTTCGTGGCGACGCAGTTTCCCGAACAGCTGTTCCAGGTACGAAAGCGAAATGTTCTGACGCTGGCTGATGGCCGCAAGAGTGACCGGGCCGCTATGCTGCCGCATAGCCAGATCGATCATGGCAGTCACGGCGAAACGCCCTTTGGTAGTTAGCCGCATGGTGGGTTCCCTGTGATTCGGCAATGGCCGTCGGCGAATCCGGCGGTCAATACCCGAGTAATTGGCTCAAGTATAGCAAATTCCCGACTAATTTGGTATGGCTCCCGGCTAGAAAAAACCGCGCAGCTGCGCGGTTTTTTTCACTACCAAATTGCCCGAGGCCGCCCGTGGGCGGCCTGGCGCACCAGGGGATCAGGCCGCCTGGTACTGGGTAGCGCGCTTGCGGACCAGCTCGAGCACGCCCTGACAGGCGTCTTCGAGGTAGTCGAGCACTTTGCCGAAACCGTCGGCGCCGCCGTAGTACGGGTCGGGCACGGTGGCTTCTTCGAACTCGTTGGCAAAGCGCATCAGCAGCATCAGCTTGTGCTGGTAGGCCTTGGGGCACTGCTGCTGCATGGCGGACAGGTTGTCCCAATCCATCGCGAGGATGAGATCGAAGTCGCGGAAATCTTCCGCGGTGACCTGACGCGCCTCGCAGTGCGTGATCTCGTAGCCGCGCTTACGTGCCGCAGCCTGCGCCCGGGCATCAGGCGCCTCGCCGATATGAAACGCGTGCGTGCCCGCGGAGTCGATGCGAACCACATCGCCCAAACCCGCGTCGTTCACCAAATGGCGAAACACGCCCTCTGCGCTCGGCGAGCGACAGATATTGCCCATGCAAACGAAAAGTACCTTGGTCATCATGGGAGTAAGTGTGCGGGAAAACCCGAGATAAGGCAAGCTTTTTTTGTAGCGCCGGCCAAGATGCCGAGCAAATGCGTCCCCTTAAATATCAACTATAAATCATATAGTTACGGACTATATTTAAGGCTTCGCAAGATGCTTTGCGTGAATCGATTGTCCAATTATTGAGCACGCGATTGCAACAGCGCGCTGTCAGCTGCTATTCAGCAGCCTGTCAGCGCGCAGACACATTTAGATACCCACGCGATATCACACCGCGCCATCCAGCAGCACGCGCTGCTTCAGCGCGTTCAGCGCATCCCGGGCAGCGGCGGCCTGCTCGAACTCCAGGTTGCGGGCGTGGTCCATCATCAGCTTTTCCAGCCGCTTGATTTCCCGCGCCAGCGCCTTTTCGTCCTTCAGGAACTCCGCCGGCACCGCCGCTTCCAGGGCGTCGTGCTGCACCGGCGCCACAATGCCATCGATCAGCTCGCGGACCGCCTTGTGCACGCCGCGCGCGGTAATGCCGTTGTCGGTGTTGAACTGCAACTGCTTGGCGCGGCGACGGCTGGTCTCTTCCATGGCACGCTGCATCGAATCCGTGATGCGGTCGGCATACAGGATGGCGTGGCCGTTCAGGTTGCGCGCAGCCCGACCGATGGTCTGGATCAGGCTGCGCTCGGACCGCAGGAACCCTTCCTTGTCGGCGTCCAGGATGGCCACCAGCGACACTTCCGGAATATCCAGGCCTTCGCGCAACAGGTTGATCCCCACCAGCACGTCGAACGTGCCCAGGCGCAGGTCGCGGATGATTTCGACGCGCTCGACCGTGTCGATGTCCGAGTGCAGGTAGCGCACCCGTACCCCGTGTTCGGACAGGAAGTCGGTCAGGTCCTCGGCCATGCGCTTGGTCAGCGTGGTGACCAGCACCCGCTCGCCCTGCCCCACGCGCACCTTGATCTGGCCCAGCAAGTCGTCCACCTGCGTGCGGGCAGGCAGCACCTCGACGATCGGGTCGACCAGACCGGTGGGCCGCACCACCTGCTCGATCACATTGTCGGTGTGCTCTTTCTCGTAGGCGGCGGGCGTGGCCGAGACGAACACGCATTGGCGCATCCGCGCCTCGAATTCCTCGAGTTTGAGCGGCCGGTTATCCAGCGCCGACGGCAACCGGAAGCCGTACTGCACCAGCGTTTCCTTGCGCGAACGGTCGCCGCGGTACATGGCGCTGAGCTGGCCGATGGTGACGTGGCTTTCGTCGATGAACATCAGGGCATCGGACGGCAGGTAGTCGATCAGCGTGGGCGGCGGATCGCCCGGCGCCGCGCCTGACAGATGCCGCGAGTAGTTTTCGATGCCTTTGCAGAACCCCAGCTCCTGCAGCATTTCCAGGTCGAAACGGGTGCGCTGCTCCAGACGCTGGGCCTCGACCAGATGGCCGTCATCGACAAAGCGCTTGACCCGGTCGCGCAGTTCTTCCTTGATGGTCTCGATGGCACGCATGACAGTATCGCGCGGGGTCACATAGTGCGAGCCAGGGTAGACGGTAAAGCGCGGCAGCTTCTGGCGGATACGGCCGGTCAGCGGATCGAACAGCTCCAGGCTTTCGATTTCGTCATCGAACAAGGTCAGCCGCAGCGCCAGTTCGGCGCTTTCGGCCGGGAAGATGTCGATGGTTTCGCCGCGCACCCGGAACACGCCGCGGGTGAATTCCGCGTCGTTGCGGGTGTACTGCATGGCAACCAGCCGCGCCAGGATCTCGCGCCGCGAGATCTGGTCGCCCGCGCGCAGGATCAGCACCATCGCGTGATAGTCGCCCGGGTTGCCGATACCGTAGATGCACGACACCGTGCCGACGATGATCGTGTCGCGACGTTCGAGAAGGCTCTTGGTCGCCGACAGGCGCATCTGCTCGATGTGCTCGTTGATGGACGAGTCCTTTTCAATGAACAGGTCGCGCGTGGGTACGTAGGCTTCGGGTTGGTAGTAGTCGTAATACGAAACGAAATACTCGATCGCATTCTTGGGGAAGAACTCGCGCATTTCGGCGTACAACTGCGCCGCCAGGGTCTTGTTCGGGGCCAGAACCAGGGCCGGCCGCCCGAGCTGGGCGATGACGTTGGCCATGGTGTAGGTCTTGCCCGACCCGGTCACACCCAGCAGGGTCTGGAACATCAGGCCGTCCTGCACCCCCTGGACCAGGCCCTCGATGGCCGCAGGCTGGTCGCCGGCCGGCGGGTAAGGCTGGTACAGATGAAACGGGCTATCCGGGAAATCCACGAATCCGGCACCCGCCGGGCCAGCACCGGGCGCCGCCGCAACGGGGGCTGCGCCGGCCGGATCGGTGGTCGAACCCGCGGCTGCGGCACCCGCCGTACTTGGGTCTATTGCGCTCTTAGGCATGCTAGACTGTTCCCAGGGTAAACCCCCCATTATCCACAGCACTTCCCACTGCGTCCACTCACCCTCAGCAGAGTCCCATGAGCACCCTTTTCGATTCCGTCGAACTCGCGCCGCGCGACCCCATTCTTGGTCTGAACGAACAATACAACGCGGATACCCGCCCCGGTAAAGTCAACCTGGGCGTTGGCGTGTACTACGACGACCAGGGCCGGATTCCCCTGCTGGGCGCGGTGCGCAAGGCCGAAATCGCCCGCATCGAAGCCGCTGCTGCCCGCGGCTATCTGCCGATCGAGGGCATCGCCGGCTACAACCAGGGCGCGCAAGCCCTGCTGATCGGCAAGGATTCCCCCCTGGTGACCGAAGGCCGCGTCCTCACCACCCAGGCCCTGGGCGGCACCGGCGCCCTCAAGATCGGCGCCGACTTCCTGCGCCAGCTGCTGCCGACCGCCAAGGTCCTGATCAGCGACCCCAGCTGGGAAAACCACCGCGCGCTGTTCGAACGCGCCGGCTTCGAAGTCGGCACCTACGCCTACTACGATGCCGCCACCCGTGGCCTGAATTTCGATGGCATGCTGGCCGCCCTGAAGGCCGCGCCGGCCCAGACCGTCGTCGTGCTGCACGCTTGCTGCCACAACCCCACGGGCGTGGACCCCACCTTCGAACAATGGCAGCAGATCGCCGCCGTCGTGAAGGAAAACAACCTGGTCCCGTTCCTGGACATCGCCTACCAGGGTTTCGGCGAAGGCCTCAAGGAAGATGCCGCCGTCGTGCGCCTGTTCGCCGACCTGAACATGACCATGTTCATCAGCTCGTCGTTCTCGAAGTCGTTCTCGCTGTACGGCGAGCGCGTCGGCGCCCTGACCGTCGTGGCCGGCAGCAAAGACCAGGCCACCCGCGTCCTGAGCCAGCTCAAGCGCGTCATCCGCACCAACTATTCCAACCCGCCCACCCACGGCGGCACGATCGTCTCGACGGTGCTGAACACGCCTGAACTGTTCGCCATGTGGGAACAGGAACTCGGCGCCATGCGCGACCGTATCCGCCTGATGCGCAAGCAACTGGTCGAGAAAATCAAGGAACACGGCGGCAAGCAGGACTTCAGCTTCGTGCTGCAGCAACGCGGCATGTTCTCGTACTCGGGCCTGACCTCGGCCCAGGTCGACCGCCTGCGCGAAGAGCATGGCGTCTATGCCGTCTCCAGCGGCCGCATCTGCGTTGCCGCCCTGAACAGCGGCAACATCGACCAGGTCGCCAAGGGCATCGCCGCGGTGCTGTAAAGCGCCTCGCACTGCCGGCACCAGCCAGACGGGACCTTCGGGTCCCGTTTTCATTGCCCGCGATTTATGGGTCTCTTGCCCTGGCGCTCGACACCCGCTTGCTTTTTTGCGTTATGTCCCCCAGAATGCTGCTGTATATATGTACAGTCCGACCCCAAACGGATCATCGCCATGGCCAGCAAACTCACTGATCGTCAACAGCAAATCCTGGACCTCATCCGGCAAACCGTCGCGCGCACGGGCTTTCCGCCCACCCGCGCCGAAATTGCCTTGGCCCTGGGATTTCGCTCGCCCAACGCGGCCGAAGACCATCTCAAGGCCCTGGCCCGCAAAGGCGCCATTGAGCTCACGGCCGGCGCCTCGCGCGGCATCCGCCTGAAAGACGCCTCGGCCGCCCCGACGCAAGCCGCCCTGCCCCTGCCAGGCCTGGCGCAGCTGCTGCTGCCGTTGGTAGGCCGGGTGGCCGCCGGCAGCCCCATCCTGGCCGCCGAACACGTCGAACGCGAAATCGGCGTCGACTCCAGCCTGTTCGCCCAGGCACCCGACTACCTGCTCAAGGTGCGCGGCATGAGCATGCGCGATGCCGGCATCCTCGAAGGCGACCTGCTCGCCGTCAAGAAGGCCTCCGAAGCCCGCAACGGCCAGATCGTGGTGGCCCGCCTGGGCGACGACGTCACCGTCAAGCGCCTGCAGCGCCAGCACGGCCGTATCGAACTGCTGCCCGAAAACCCCGACTTCGACACCATCGTGGTCGAAGCCGACCAGGAATTCGCGCTCGAAGGCATCGCGGTCGGCCTGATCCGCACCCACGCACTGCATTGATGCACCACTGAACCGCGCTTGGCTGGCCTCGCAGGCCGTTCCAGGTTCTCTATACGGCTCCCGCCCGGCCAGCGTCGCCGAGACACGCCGCAGTGCAGCCAAGCCTAAAAAAGAAACCCCGCCAAGGCGGGGTTTCTTGTTGAAGGCGCCGCAAGCAGCGCCTCTCGGGCCAGCATCAGTGCTTGAGCACCGGGTCCGTCGAGCCAGGCTCGGCCGGCTTGGCCACCAGCGGTTCCTTCACCGCCTCGTCTTCGGCCAGCGGCTCGGGCAGGCGTTCCAGGGCCAGTTCCAGCACCTTGTCGATCCAGCGCACCGGCACGATCTCGAGATGGTTCTTGACGTTGTCCGGGATCTCCGCCAAATCCTTGACGTTTTCTTCCGGGATCAAGACCGTCTTGATGCCACCGCGGTGAGCGGCCAACAGCTTTTCCTTCAAGCCGCCGATCGGCAGGACTTCGCCACGCAACGTGATTTCGCCCGTCATGGCGACATCGGCGCGCACCGGGATGCGCGACAGCGCCGACACCATGGCCGTGGTGATCGCAATACCCGCAGACGGACCGTCCTTGGGCGTCGCGCCTTCCGGCACGTGCACGTGCATGTCATGCTTCTCGAACACGCTGTCTGCAAAGCCCAAGCGACGGGCGCGTGAGCGCACCACCGTACGAGCCGCTTCGACCGATTCCTTCATCACGTCGCCCAGCGAACCGGTGCGTTGGATCACGCCCTTGCCGGGCATGTCCGCCACTTCGATCGTGAGCAGGTCGCCACCGACTTCCGTCCAGGCCAGGCCGGTCACTTGACCGATCTGGTTTTCCTTTTCGGCCATGCCGAAGGTGTAGCGGCGCACGCCGAGGTAGTCGCTCAGGTTGTCGCCCGTGACATTGACCGGCTTGACCTCGAGGGTCTTGCCTTCGGCCTTGGCACGATCGGTCTGGGTCAGCAATTGCTTGATGACTTTGCGGCAGATCTTGCCCACTTCGCGCTCGAGCGCACGCACACCGGCTTCGCGGGTGTAGTAGCGCACGATGTCGCGCAAGGCGCTGTCGTCGACGGTAAGCTCGGTATCCTTCACGCCGTTGTTCTTCATCAGCTTGGGCAGCAGATGGTCGCGGGCGATGTGGATCTTTTCTTCCTCGGTGTAACCCGACAGGCGGATCACTTCCATGCGGTCCAGCAGCGCCGGCGGAATGTTCAGCGTGTTGCTGGTCGCCACGAACATGACGTCGGACAGATCGAAGTCAACCTCGATGTAGTGGTCCTGGAACGTGTGGTTCTGTTCAGGATCCAGCACTTCGAGCAGCGCCGACGAGGGATCGCCACGGAAATCCATGCCCAGCTTGTCGATTTCGTCGAGCAGGAACAAGGGATTGCGCACGCCGACCTTCGACATGTTCTGGACGATCTTGCCCGGCATCGAACCGATGTAGGTCCGACGATGGCCGCGGATCTCGGCTTCGTCGCGCACGCCACCCAGGGCCATGCGCACGAACTTGCGGTTCGTGGCCTTGGCGATGGACTGGCCAAGCGAGGTCTTGCCGACGCCCGGAGGGCCGACCAGGCACAGGATAGGCGCCTTGACCTTGTCCACGCGCTGTTGCACGGCAAGGTATTCAAGGATGCGTTCCTTCACCTTTTCCAGGCCGTAGTGGTCGTTGTCCAGTACGGTCTCGGCGTTGGCGATGGAATTGTTGATCTTGCTCTTCTTTCTCCAGGGGAGGTTGATGAGCGTATCGATGTAGTTGCGCACCACGGTGGCTTCGGCCGACATGGGCGACATGAGCTTGAGCTTCTTGAGCTCGGCATCGGCCTTTTTACGTGCCTCTTTGGGCATGTGGGCAGCGATGATCTTCTTTTCGAGCTCTTCGATGTCCGCGCCTTCTTCGCCCTCGCCCAACTCTTTCTGAATGGCCTTGACCTGCTCATTCAGGTAGTAGTCGCGCTGGCTCTTTTCCATCTGCTTCTTCACGCGGCCGCGAATCCGCTTCTCGACCTGGAGAATGTCGATTTCGGTTTCCAGCTGCGTGAGCAAGCCTTCAAGGCGTTCGGAGGTGCCGACGATCTCGAGCATCTTCTGCTTCTGCTCGAGTTTCAGCGGAAGATGCGCGGCGATCGTATCGGCCAGGCGACCGGCGTCATCGATGCCGGCGAGCGAGGTCAGGATCTCCGGAGGGATCTTCTTGTTCAGTTTGACGTATTGCTCGAACTGGGCAACGATCGCGCGGCGCAGGGCTTCGGTTTCGGAGCCCTGGACGGCATCCGGCTCGATCGGCGTGACCTGGCACGTAAAGTGCGAATCGGCGTCTTCGATGCTGTTGATGCGGGCACGCTGGGTACCCTCGACCAGCACCTTGACGGTGCCGTCGGGCAGCTTGAGCATCTGCAGGATGCCGGCGACGCAGCCGATCTCGTAGACGTCTTCGGGGGTGGGATCATCCTTGCCGGCGGACTTTTGGGCCACCAGCATGATGCTCTTGCCCGCTTCCATCGCAACCTCGAGCGCGCGGATCGAGCGCGGACGGCCGACGAACAGCGGGATGACCATGTGCGGAAACACCACGACATCGCGCAGCGGCAGCAGGGGAAGGTCGATCGGGTCGGAAGGCAGGGTCTGGCTGGCAGACATAGGAGGTTCCTCGGTATGACTCGGCGTATCGGGGACAGGATGCCCGGGTATACCCAGGCATCTTCGTCAGTTACGTCTGTTATGGGAACAATAGCCGAAAATTCAAGATCCCGGCTGCCGGATAAACAAAACGGCAAAAAAAACAGCGGCCGGTTTCCCTTGTTTTCTTGGACACGCCCCGGGACCATCCGTTCAAGGTCAGGCCCCGAGGTAAAAAAACCCGTTACGAGAACGGGTTTTTCTGAAATAACCGTCAGGCCGCGGCGTCGCGGACTTCTCCGCGCTCGGGCTTTTCGGCGGCGCTTTCTTCGTCCGCGTAGATCAGCAAGGGCTTGCCCTCGCCTTCGATCGCGCCTTCGTCCAGCACCACGCGCTTGACGTTGCCTTGCGACGGCAGGTCATACATGGTGTCGAGCAGCGCCTGCTCGATGATGGAGCGCAGGCCGCGGGCGCCGGTCTTGCGCTTGAGCGCCTTGCGGGCGATCGCCTTCAAGGCTGCCGGGCGCACGTCCAGCTCGGCGCCTTCCATGGCGAACAGCTTCTGGAACTGCTTGAGCAAGGCGTTCTTGGGCTCGGTCAGGATCTGGACCAGGGCCGCTTCGTCGAGTTCGTCCAGCGTGGCGACCACCGGCAGGCGGCCGACCAGCTCGGGAATGAGGCCGAACTTGATCAGGTCTTCGGGTTCGACTTCCGAGAACAGCTCGCCCACGCCGCGTTCGGACTTGGCGCGCACGGAGGCCGAGAAGCCGATGCCCGACTTTTCGGTGCGGTCGCGGATGACTTTTTCGAGCCCGTCGAAGGCGCCGCCGACGATGAACAGGATGTTGGTCGTATCAACCTGGACGAAGTCCTGGTTGGGGTGCTTGCGCCCGCCCTGCGGCGGCACGGAGGCCACCGTGCCTTCGATGAGCTTGAGCAAGGCCTGTTGCACGCCCTCGCCCGACACGTCGCGGGTGATGGACGGGTTGTCGGACTTGCGGGAAATCTTGTCGATTTCGTCGATGTAGATGATGGCGCGCTGCGCCTTCTCGACTTCGTAGTTGCAGTTCTGCAGCAACTTCTGAATGATGTTTTCGACGTCTTCGCCCACGTAACCGGCTTCGGTCAGCGTGGTGGCGTCGGCCATGACGAACGGCACGTTCAGCATGCGCGCCAGCGTCTGCGCCAGCAACGTCTTGCCCGACCCGGTGGGGCCGATCAGCATGATGTTGCTCTTGGACAACTCGACTTCGTCGCCCTTGATTTCGCCGTGGCGAATGCGCTTGTAATGGTTGTAGACGGCCACCGCCAGCATGCGCTTGGGCGAGGTTTGCCCAATGACGTACTGGTCGAGGAACGTCTTGATCTCAGCCGGAGTGGGCAGTTCGGAACGAATCGCCGCGCGCGCGGTAGCCTGCGCTTCCTCGCGGATGATGTCGTTGCACAGGTCTATGCATTCATCGCAGATGAATACCGACGGACCCGCGATCAGCTTGCGGACTTCGTGCTGGCTTTTATTGCAAAACGAGCAATGCAGCACTTTTGCGTCTGCCGATCCCTTTTTTTCAGGCATATGTAGTCGTATCTCAGGTAAAGAAGCGCCGGACCGGGTAAACGGCCCGGCGCCTGCGCTTACTCAAACGTGGCAGCAGCGGGTCGGACTCAACCGGGAAGTCAGCCTTCCGAACGGGAGGTCATCACCTTGTCCACCAGTCCATACGATACCGCATCTTCGGCGGACATGAAGTTGTCACGTTCCGTGTCCAGGCCGATGCGCTCGATCGACTGGCCGGTGTTGTCGGCCAGGATGCGATTGAGACGCTCGCGCAGGTCCAGGATCTCGCGAGCCTGGATCTGGATGTCGGAGGCCTGCCCCTGGGCGCCGCCCGAGGGCTGGTGGATCATGATGCGCGAGTTGGGCAAGGTGAAACGCTTGCCCTTCTTGCCAGCCGCCAGCAGGAAGGCGCCCATGCTGGCCGCCAGGCCGGTGCACAGGGTCGACACGTCCGGCTTGATGAACTGCATGGTGTCGTAGATGGCCATGCCCGCGTACACCGACCCGCCAGGCGAGTTGATGTACAGGGAAATGTCCTTGTCAGGATTCTCCGATTCCAGGAACAGCAACTGTGCAACGACCAGGTTGGCCGTTGCGTCGTTGACCGGGCCCACCAGGAAAATGAGCCGCTCGCGGAGCAGACGCGAATAGATGTCGTAGGCGCGCTCGCCGCGCCCCGACTGCTCGATCACCATGGGAATGTAGCCCAGGCCGGTGGGGGTCACCGAAGACCCGCCATTCATTGCCGCATAGAAATCGGTGAATCTCTGCATAGTGTTACGCCATCCCCATCAACTGATCGAAAGGCACCTTTTCTTCGGTGACCTTGGCCTTGTCCAGAACGTGTGCCACGACGTTGTCTTCGAGCACGATAGCTTCGATTTCAGCACGACGTTGACGGTCAGCCAGGTAATAGCTGACAACCTGGGCGGGTTGTTCGTAGTTTTCCGCGAATTCTTCGATGCGGGCACGAACCTGTTCCGGCTTGGCTTGCAGCTGGGCTTGCTTGACCAGTTCGGACACCAGCAGACCCAGGCGCACGCGGCGCTCGGATTCGGTCGAGAAGGCTTCGGCGGGGATCGGCACGGACTCGGCGTTCGGCACGCCGCGTTGCTTCAGTTCTTCGCGGGCAGCGGCGATGCGGCTTTGCACGTCGTTGTCGACCAGGGCCTTCGGCACGTCGAACTTGCCGGCTTCGACCAGGGCGTCCATCACGCTGGACTTGGTACGGCCTTGCGAGCGCACCTTGACTTCGCGTTCGATGTTGCTGCGGATGTCGGCCTTGAGCTTTTCGACGTCGCCTTCGGCCTGGCCGAGCGACTTGGCGAATTCAGCGTTCAGTTCGGGCAGGACGCCTTCAGCCACTTCCTTGACGGTGATGGTGAATTCGGCGGTCTTGCCGGCGACTTCCTTGCCTTGGTAGTCGTCAGGGAACTTCAGCGGGAAAACCTTGCTTTCGCCAGCCTTCAGGCCGCGGGCGGCTTCTTCGAATTCCGGCAGCATGCGGCCTTGGCCGAGCACGAACGGGAAGTCTTCGGCCTTGCCGCCTTCGAACGGCACGCCGTCGATGGTGCCGGCGAAGTCGAGGGTGACGCGGTCGCCGTCTTGCGAGGCACGGCCTTCACGGGCTTCGAACGTGGCGCGCTGCTTGCGCAGGACGTCCAGGGTCTGTTGCACTTCGGCGTCGGTGACGGCGGTTTCGAAGCGGGTCACGGACAGTGCCGACAGGTCGGGCACGGCGACTTCGGGGTAGACCTCGAACGTGGCGGTGAACGCCAGCGTGTCGTCGGTGACGCCTTCGGTCTTGGGTTCCAGGTTCGGGGCACCGGCGACGCGCAGCTTGGCGCCGTCGACGGCTTGTTCGAACGCACGGCCAACTTGGCTATTGATCACGTCGTAGCGGATGCCGGGGCCATGGCTGCGCTCGAGCATGGCGAGCGGCGCCTTGCCGGGACGGAAGCCGGGCACCTTGGCGGTACGGGCCACGCGCTTCAATTGCGCCTGGACTTCCTTTTCGACGTCGGCCACCGAGACGGCCAGATCAACACGGCGCTCCAGGCCGGAGAGGGTTTCAACCACAGGCTGCATTAAAAGACCTATTTTCCGAGAGAATAAGAGATGACGGGCGGATAAACGCGCCATTTTACCGGAAACTTCCGGAACCCTGACGCAAAGGGGTGCGAGCCCCCGGATAAGCCCGGATGCTCGCACCCCGTTTCCACCCCCGAAGGGAGGCAAACGCCCGCTGGGGCGCCTTATTTCGCTTTGGCGATGCGATCCTCGATGTGCTGAGCGCGCTTTGCCGAAGACGGATGGGAGCTCATCATATCGCTCTTGCCGCCATCAAGCTCGGCCAGCTTCTGGAAGGCGGTCACCAGGCCACGCGTATTGAGCTTCTTGGCCTGCAGTTGGTCGAACGAGTAATCGTCGGCCGCGCTTTCCTGCGATTGCGAGAACTGCGCGTTGATGAACTTCTCGGTCAGGTCGCCCAACTGGGACGAATTCAGGGCAGCCACGGTGGCGCCCCCTGCGGCGCCGGCGGCGTCACGCGCAGCCGACACGGTGTAGGCGGTCTGCATGGCCTTCTTGCTGTGGCCCAGGGCCACGTGGCCGATTTCGTGGCCGACCACGCCGAGCACTTCGTCGTCGGTCATCATGTCCATCAGGCCGCTGTAGACGCGGATGCAGCCGTTGGCCATGGCCCAGGCGTTCACGTCCTTGGTGATGTAGACCTTGTAGTTCGCTTTCTGGCCATTCACCGTGGCGCCCAGGGACTTGGCGATCTTTTGCAGGCGGGCGTCGTACTTGCTGCCCGGCGCGGCGATCTTTTCCTGGGAATCGCTTTGCGCGCACGCCTTGTCGGACAAGGTCTTGATTTCGGCATCGCTGAGGGTGGCGGCCTGCACCACCTTGCTGCCGGCGCCCACCAGGCCTCCGATGTCGAGGGCATGCGACGCGGAATAAGGGGCAAGCGCAACGGTCAGGGCGGCAACGGTGTAGCGGATCTTCATGGAACAAACTCCTCTTGACTGACTCTGTACGAGTGAGGCGGCAATTCTATATACGGCAAAACCGTGCAAACCGTTTCGCCACAGAGTTTCGCAAATGCGAACTTCGCTTACATAAAAGGCATGCAAATGACTCGTTAGCGTGGTAAATACCGGCGCCGCGATACCAATCTGTCATCAAAAACCCATTACCGCGTGGCCCGGCATTGATAGAATTGCCGCCGCACTTTTTCGCACCCAACCTTGGCTCGCACCCACTCATGACCCCGAACACCCCTCCCCGCCTTGGCCTGCTGCCCAGCCTGATATTCAGTTCGCGCTGGCTGCAACTGCCGCTCTACCTGGGCCTGATCGTCGCCCAGGGCGTCTACGTCATGCTGTTCCTGAAGGAACTCTGGCATCTGCTGACGCACGCCAACAGCTTTGGCGAAATGGAAATCATGCTGCTGGTGCTGGGCCTGATCGACGTCGTGATGATCTCGAACCTGCTGGTGATGGTGATCGTCGGCGGCTACGAGACCTTCGTGTCGCGCCTGCGCCTGCAGGGCCACCCGGACCAGCCCGAATGGCTCAGCCACGTCAACGCCAGCGTCCTGAAGGTCAAGCTGGCCATGGCCATCATCGGCATCTCGTCGATCCATCTGCTGCGCACCTTCATCGAGGCCGGCACCCTGGGCACGCCCAATGCGCGCTTTTCCGAGGCGGGCGTGATGTGGCAGACCATCATCCACGCCCTGTTCATCCTGTCCGCCCTGGGCATTGCGCTGGTCGACAAGCTGTCCACGCCGGCACACCCCAAGCACTGACGCCCCGCTCGCCACGGCAAAGAAAAAGCCCCTGCACATTGCGTGCAGGGGCTTTTCATTGGAGCGGACCGTTTTGCTGGACCGCTACCGGACGGAACTCAGGCTGCGACCTTGATGTTCTTGGCGCTGGGGCCCTTCGGGCCGGTACCGACCTCGAACGTGACGCGCTGGTTCTCCTGCAGCGACTTGTAGCCTTCGCTGCGGATTTCAGAGTAGTGAGCGAACAGATCCTTGCTGCCGTCGTCGGGCATGATGAAGCCATAACCCTTTTCGGCGTTGAACCACTTGACGATGCCGGTTGCCATGGAATTTCCTCGAACCTAAAAGATGCGATTGCTCGCGGGACGCCAGATCATCAAGGATGGGAGAGGAAGCAACCGCAGCACCACTGACGGCGACAAGTTAAACGCAGACCGCGTCTCTTGAAAATCTCGCTGAACCCAGTGTATTGGTGAACCCGGAAAAACGTCAAATATGCGGCCATCCGCCAGCCCGCGCCCGGCTTGCCCTGGCGCAAAGCGGGGCAAAATTTTCAACTGGCCATGCGTCGATACAAGCAGATACCGTCACGGCAGCGGGCCTGGACTCAGGCGGGAAAAGGCGGTCTGACCCGAGCGCCGCCCCGCCTCACCCGGCGAAGCCGCCGGCGTCCAGGAATTCCTGTTCAGGCTGGGTCGTGTGGCGGCCCAGGGCGGCGTTGCGATGCGGGAAGCGGCCGAAACGCTTGATGATGTCGCGATGAAGAACCGCCCAGCGCACCGAATCGGCACCCAAGGGTTCCATCAAGGCCACCGCGCGATTCTGCGCCACCAGGCTCTCGGCATGCTCGAACGGCAGGTAGAAGAACTGGCGCAGCGACGGGTCGACCGCCAGGTCGTGCCCCGCCGCAACGGCGCGCTCGGCAAACACCAGCGCCAAAGGGTCGGTGGCGAACATGTGGGCGGTGCCGCGGTAGGCATTGCGGGGATACTGGTCCAGCAGGATCATCAGTGCAAGCGCGCCTTCGGGATCATCCAGCCAGGCATCGAGTTGCCGGGCCGCCGCAGCCAGGTGGGCCGCCCCGCAATGCTGCCGGAAACGCTCGTCGAAGGCCGCATCCTTGGTGAACCACGCCTCGCGCCCCGCATCGCGCCAAAAGGCCACCACGTCTTGCGGTTGCAGGGAAAGCGGGGCGTGGCTGGGCTGGGTCATGGATTCGTCCTGTAGCGGGTACGCCCGACGCGATGCCGGGCAAGAAACGGAAAGCTGCGGCAAGGATACCGCGGCACGCCTGGCGCCATGCAAAAGGGCCCCCTTGCGGGAGCCCCAGACGCAAAAAAGCCCCCGAAGGGGCTTTTCCGAAAAGCCAGAATCCTTACAGGACCTGGATCTTCGTGGCTTGCGGGCCCTTGGGGCCATTGGCCGTCACAAAGCTGACGCGCTGGTTCTCTTCCAGAGACTTGAAGCCCGAGCCCTGAATTTCGGAGAAGTGAGCGAACAGGTCCTTACCACCCGCTTCCGGGGTGATGAAGCCATAGCCTTTTTCCGAATTGAACCACTTAACGACGCCGGTTTCCATACTGTATTTCCTAGAGATAATGGGCAAATGCCCGGAGGTCACGAATCAATCAAGGAGGGGACAGTAGAACAATAACGCTGAGCCGGAAAAGGCACGGCACTGAACGAAAATCGCAACGCTTGTGATCGTGTGCCGACACTATCGTTATGTTCCCCTCACAAGTCAACATAATCCTAAAAAATACGTGCCAATAATGCAACAAAGAGAAACTGCGCACAAAATTAACAGGTTTCCATAGGCAAAAAGGTGCCCTGCATAGGTGTAAACACCCACACATCATAAAAAAACAATCGAGGCTTATATAAATGCCGTCAAACGCGCATCGGACTCATACGCCGTTTGGGTGGGGCACTTTTTGGTTTGCCGTGAGGCTTACTCGTCGATAGGTAAGCCCAACAGATCGAGCGCCGCGCCGAAAGCCTCGGGGCCCGAGCATAGGAAAACCGCCACGTCGCCGGGATTCATATTTTCCAGGACCTGGTCGATTTGGTCTTGCGCATTATCAACATTGTCGACATTGGCAGCGTGAATGTCCGCTCCGCCTTCGACTTTTTCGGGGGGCACGATGTCGGCGATGGCATTGAGATCGTTTACGCCGGATACGACATAAGTGCTAATGCTTTCGCCATCAAGCGTTGTGTGGAGCTCAACGCCGCCCGTCACGTCGGCAACGTGCCGACTGAGTATTTCCATGATCAATCTTCCTAGACTTGCGGGCCGAGCCCGCCTGGGCACGCACCGTACAGGTGCACACACGCCCAGGCGCGACTATAACAGCCTTATGCTAAGGCTTCCTGACAATCGGACCGAGCGAACGCCGGGCGGCGCCGGACGTGGCCGCCACGCTGCGGCTGCGCACCCCCGCGGCGGCCAGCGCGGCGAGCAGCGGCTTCTGGGCGGCCAGGAACGTGGCCTTCTCGTCGCCGGCCAGCTTGCACAGGAACATCTGGGCCTGCAGCTGGGTGCGGCGAGCCTTGCGATTGTCGGACTCTTGCGCCAGCCAGTCCGCGATCCAGTCGGCCGCAGCCTGGGCGTCGCCTTGCAGCTTGACGTGGCCGAGCAGGTCGAACACGGTCACGCCGTCGATGGCGCCTGCTTCGGTGCGGGTCAGAAAGAGCTTGGCGGCCTGGCCGGTGTAGCCGGGGATCAGCGCGAGGCAATCGCGCTCTGCGGGTTTCTTCATGGGTACTGCCCGTAAGGGTTGTCGGTAACCCGCCACTTTAACCCGCGCTCGCAGCTGTCGCGTGCACGCCACGGAACTCTGCTATTGTCGGCCTGTCTTTTTTCCCAACTTGGCGGACAACATCATGCAACGCGATTTCGATCTGGTCGTCACCATCCTGGGTGCCTTGCGCGACGCGGCAGGCCCCAACCTGAGCACGCACGACATCAAGAACGCCGCTCTGGCACCCCACGCGCAGGAACAGGGCCTGCAACTGATTGCGCATCACCTGGACCTGCTGGCCGATGCCGGGCTGGTCAAACAGGTCAGCGAGACGGCGGCCACTGCCGGCGATACGCGCTGGCGCATCACCTGGAAGGGCTATGACGCCCTGGAACAGGACGAGGAAGACGAAGAAGACGAAGACTTCGACGACGCCGAAGAATAAGCCGGCACGAGTCGCGGACCCAGGGCAACGGGCCGTCGGTACGCGACCCTGCTGGCCGACACGGGGCGCCCCTTGCGGGCGCCCTGCTCTTTTGGCGGATCAGGCGCGGCGCAGGATGCGGCGGGTGAGCAGCGCCGCCGCACTGCCGATGACCAGGCTGAACATGAAGGCGGCGATCGACAGCATCGCGGCCTGGTCGCCAAATCCGGTCGAGCGCGACAGCGTGAATACGGCGGCGAAGATTGCCGCGGCGAGGATCGCGACGCCAGCCAGCGCCCGGCCGACCGAGCGCAGGCGGCCGCAGAGCGAACCGCCTACCAAGGCCACGGCGACCATGGCGGCCATGGACCAGAACAGATATTCGTAGTGCATGCGGATGGGCTCCCCCAGGGGTATCGAGGCGCCCGCATTATAGGCGGCTGCGCGCCCCATCCGTCCCCGTCCTTCAAGCGGGTGGCGCCACCGCGATGGCGCTGATTTCCACCAGGGCACCGTAGTGCAATTCACGGGTGGGCACGATGGCGCGGGCGGGCCGGTGATCGCCGAAGCTGCGCTCGTAGACGCTGTTCACCTCATTCCACAAGCCGACATCGGGGATGTAGACGGTGACGTTGACCACGTGGGCCATCGACGAACCCGCCGCCTGCAGGATGGCCGCCATGCTGCGCAGGGCGGCCTCGGTCTGGGCCGCCACCCCTTGCGCCAGTTGCGGGCGTTCGCCCGGCTGGGCGGGGGCCTGAAATCCCAGTTGCCCGGAGACAAAGACGAAGCCGTTGGCCCGTACGGCCTGCGAATAGTGGCCAGCTGGCGGGGTGGCGTTGGGGGTGTATATCGTGTCCATGGAGATTCCTTGATGGGCTTACCAGCCGCGAAAGCGTTCCCAGTGCGCCACGACGTCGCGGCCGCCGGTGCGCACGACTTCGTAGGCGTCGTGCTGGGCGCAGGTTGCGCAGGCGTGGTTCGGCACGATGCGCAGTTTGCTGCCCAGCGGCAGGTCCGGCAAGGCGGCGCCGCTGCCCGCGCGCAGCTTGATGATGCCCTGCTCCTGGTTGGTTTCGGCCAGCAGCAGGTCGGGATAGACCTTGCCGTCCGCATCGCACACCAGGCCGTACAGCTGATCCACCGGTTGCTTGGCGGTGCCGCGGTCCCGCGACATGGCCATCCAGCCGGCGTCCACCAGGATCCAGCCCTTGTCGGGCTGATGGCCGATGACCGTCGTGAGGACGGTCGCGGCGATGTCGTCCACCGAGCACACGCCCAGCCCGGCCATGACCAGGTCGAAAAATACGTACACGCCCGCGCGCACCTCGGTCACGCCGTCCAGGTTGCGGGCGAAATGCGCGGTGGGCGTCGAGCCGACGCTGACGACCGGGCACGGCAGTCCGGCGGCGCGGATCGCTTGGGCGCAGGTGACGGCGGCCAGGCGTTCCTGCTCCGCCATGGCGGCGATCGCGTCGACACTGCGGCAGCCGTAGGACTCGCCGGCGTGGGTCATGACGCCGCGCAGGCAGCCTGCGCCGTCCAACACCCGTGCGATGGCCAGCAACTGCTCGACGTGGCCAGGCTGCACGCCCGCGCGATGCCCGTCGCAATCGATTTCGATCAGGGCGGGGATCGCGGTTCCCTCCTGCGTGGCGCGCTCGGCAACGGCTTGCGCAGCCTGGATGCTGTCGACCACCACCGTCAGGTTGACGCCGCGCCCGCGCAGGGCCAGGACCCGGTCCAGCTTCGCGGGCGCCACGCCCACGGCATAGAGCAGGTCGGTCACGCCGGCGGCGGCGAACTGCTCGGCTTCCTGCAGCGTCGACACGGCGGCCGGGCCTTGCGGGCTGGCCATGACGCGGCGGGCCACCTCGATCGACTTGGGCGTCTTCAGGTGCGGACGCAACTGCACGCCGTGGCCGGCCATGAGGCCATTCAAGCGCTCGATGTTGCGGGTCATGCGGGTTTCGTCCAGCAGCAGGCAGGGCGTGTCCAGGGTATCGAGAGTGGCGCTAGCAGCAGTCATGGCAGTGTCGGAAGCAAACGGGCGGGGACAGGCGGGGATCGAAGCGGGCGCCGCCCGGGCGCAACCGCATGCCGGAAGTATGGCGCGACCAGGGGCTTGCGTGTTTAATAAGGACTTAATCAATCATTAAGGCAATTCTGAATGATTACCACCGACGACCTGCGTTTTTTCCTGAGCCTGGCGGCGACCAGTTCGCTGGCGCAGGCCGCGCGCGCCCTGGACGTGACGCCGCCTGCCGTGACGCAACGATTGCACGCACTGGAAAAGCGGCTGGGCGTAAGGCTGGTGAACCGATCCGGCCGCGGCACGGCGCTGACCGACGAAGGCCGCCTGCTGGCCCTGCGCGCCGGGCAGATCTGCGGTGAACTCAATGACCTGGCCGACGAGCTGGTCGGCCGGCGCGGCGTGGTGGCCGGCCATCTGCGGGTGGTGGCACCATTGGGTTTCGGCCAGCGATACGTGGCGGAACGGGTGGCGCAGTTCCGCCAGAACAGCGAAGACGTGACCGCCAGCCTGACCCTGTCCGACGGACCGCCGCGACTGGCCAGCGACAACTGGGACGTCATGATCCACATCGGGGAACTGCGCGATTCGACACTGGTGGCGTATCCGCTGGCCCCCAATCGGCGCATCCTGTGCGCGTCGCCCGCTTACCTGGCGCGGCGTGGCGCCCCGGCCAAGCCCGAAGACCTGCGCGACCACGACTGCATCGCCCTGCGGGAAAACGAAGAAGACGTGACGCTGTGGCGCTTCAAGCGCGGCCGCGGCCCCGCGGTGGGCGTGCGCATTGCGCCGGTGTTGTCGACCAACGCCGGCGCGGCGGCGGTGGCCTGGGCGCTGGCCGGCCACGGCATCCTGGCCCGGTCGGAATGGGATGTGGCCGAGCACGTGAAAAACCGCGACCTGGTGCCATTGCTGGCGGGCTGGAGCCTGCCTGAGGCCAACGTGGTAGCGCTGGTGAAGTCGCGCCAGGACCTGTCGGCGCGCACGGCGGGCTTTCTCGCCCACCTGCGCGAGGCTTTTGCGACGACGCCGTGGCGCGACAAAGACTGAGACCTGCCGGAACCGCCCGTGCGTTCGGGCTGGGTCAGTCCAGCATGGCTTCGGCTTCGATCTCGACCAGCCACTCCGGCAGCGACAGACCGCTGACGATGATCCACGATGACGGCGGCGGGTCCTTTGGAAAGCGGTCGCGCAGGGCCTGGGCGATCACTTCCTGGTCTTCGCGGGCCGTTTCGCAGATGTAGATGCGCAGCATGATGACCTGCGCCAGCGTGCCGCCCGCCGCGGCGAGGACGCGCTCGATGTTGTCCAGCGCGGCTTCGGTCTGTTCCTGCAGGCCGGGCCCGACGGTGCGTTCGTCGGCATCGACACCGACCTGGCCGGACAGCAGCATGCGACGCTGGCCGGTCACGATGACGGCCTGGCTGAAGCCGTATTGCACCGAATTGAAAACCGTGTCGGGATTGATGACGGTTCGGGACATGTGTGTTCTCCTTGTAGGCGCCGCGCCCCGCGGCCCGGCGCTACCGGCATTCTAGAACCGCTGGCCGATCAGGCGGCCGCCGGGGCGGCCCTGGCGCCACGCGCTGCGTACAGGGCCACCAGCAACACGACGGTGCCCGCCCCGACCGCCGTCCAGAAACCCGCAACCACGCCGTGATGATCGACGATCCAGCCCGCCAGCGCCGCCCCGGCCGCAACCCCCGCGCCCAGGCCGGTGACCAACCAGGTCAGCCCTTCGGTCAAGCGGCGCCCCGGTACGCTGCCTTCGACCATCGCCATGGCGATGATCATGGTCGGCGCGAACGACAGGCCGGCCAGCAGGACGCCCAGCGACAGGGTCAGCAGGTCGCCTACCAGCAGTAGCGGCACCGTGGTGAAGGCCGTCACCGTGGCCGCAATGGCCAGGAGGCGCGCCAGCGGCATCTGGAATTTCAGCACGCCGAACGCCAGCCCGGCCACGCACGAGCCCAAGGCATAGGCTGACAGCACCACGCTGGCGCCCGCCGGCAGACCCTGCTGGCGGGCGAACGCCACGCTCATCACGTCGATGGTGCCGACGATGACGCCCATGGCCGCCATCATGGTGGTCAGTTGCCGCATGATGGGCACGCTGAGCACCGAGGCTTCGCGGCCAGCCTCGCGCGGCTGCACGATGGGTGCCGTGGCGCGCTGCAGCACGAATGCCGTCACGCCCACGCCCAGCAGCAATGCCGCGCCCAGCGGCCCGGCTTCAGGGAACAGCAGCACGCACAACCCCACTGCAACAGGCGGCCCGATGATGAAGCTGAGTTCGTCGAATACCGATTCCAGCGCATAGGCGGTGCGCAGTTGCGGCTGGTCGCGGTAGATCTCGGTCCAGCGGGCCCGCGCCATGGCGGGCATGCTGGGCAGGCTGCCCGACAGCGCCGCGAACACGAACAGCGTCCAGTCCGGGGCACCGATCCGCACGCAGATCGCCAGGCCAAGCAGGCCGGCGACGCTGGCGCCGGCCGCCACGGGCAGCACCCTGCCCTGGCCATGCCGATCGACCAGGCGGGAAATGCGCGGCGCCAACAACGCCGTCGCCAGCGCAAACGTGGCCGCCACGGCGCCAGCCAGGGTATAGGCGCCCCGCACCTGCGACAGCATGGTGATGATGCCGATGCCGATCATCGGCAGGGCCAGGCGCGCCACGGCGCACGCCGCCACAAAACCTGCGGCGCCGGGCGCCTTGAACAATTCGCGATAGGGATTCGACACCCGGAACCTCTGGGGGATGTTGCAGGCCGGCGGCGGGGCCACCGGACAGATTGACATACGAAGCGTATGCAAGATCGTATTCACATACCCGGCGCATGTCAATTAACATACGCGGCGTATGCAACGGGAGCCCACCATGTCGCGATCACGCGCCGAGATGATTGAAGAAACCCGCGGAAAGCTGCTCGCAACGGCCCGGGAATCGTTCCGTCGCACCGGCTATGCGGACACGTCGATGGACGATCTGACCGCCGCCGCCGGGCTGACCCGAGGAGCGTTGTATCACCATTTTGGTGACAAGTCGGGATTGCTGGCGGCGGTCGTCGAGCAGATCGATGGCGAAATGGATGCGCGCTTGCAGGATATCTCCCGGCGGGCTCCGGACGCCTGGACGGGGCTGCGCGAGCGCTGTCGCGCGTATCTGGAAATGGCGACCGAACCGGAGATCCGCCGGATCGTGCTGCAGGATGCGCGCGCGGTGCTGGGCCAGGGCGGCAACACGGCGCAGGACCAATGCAGCGTATCGCTGGGCGCATTGCTGCAGACCTTGATGGAAGAAGGCCGTATCGGCCCCGCCGATCCCCGCGTACTGGCAAGAATGCTTGACGGCGCCCTGGCCGAAAGCGCGTTCTGGATCGCCGCCGGCGACGACGGCCCGGCGCGCCTGGCGCTGGCGTTGCAGGCGCAGGAATTGCTGCTGCAAGGCTTGCGGCGAGAGCCGTGACGACAATGCCACCTGCGCGCATAATGCCGCAAGTCCAACACTCCCCTGAACGATCACCTGCCGCGCTCCGATGCCGATCCAACCGCTGCCCCTTGCCATCAAGCGCTTGCGCCCCGGCGCCCTGGCCGCCCTGCTCTGCGCCGCTGCGCTGCTGCCCGCGGCAGCTTGCGCCCAACCGCCCGTGCCGCAGGCCGCGCAGGCCCTGGTCGGCAAATGGCGGCACCAGACCATGCTGCGCACGGTGGACGGCCAGGCGCTGCCGCCGCAGCCGGCCGGCGGGGCCGGCGTAGCCGAGTTCCGCGCGGATGGCACCTGGTCGATGCAAGGCCCCGGCATGGTGTCCAGCGGCACTTACCGCTGGCTGGACGGCAAGCGCATCGAACAGACGCTGGAACAATCCACGAACAAGTACGAGCTGGGCGTCGCGTCGATCCGCTACGTCAAGATACAGGGCGATCACCTGACCCTCACCCGTATCCAGGACCGCAAGGAAATGGACAAGCTCATGCCTGCGCCGGCCCCGAACACCCGGCGCCCGGACGAAATGATCGTCACCAACGTGTTCACCCGGTTGACCGAGGAATAGCGTCGACGCTGCCGCCCAGCCGCCGCCTCGGCCGAACGCGGTATGGAAGGAGGCAACCTTCTTTGCTAGGCTGGGTCACACACCTGGAGGCCACCGTCCATGAAGCAGAAGATCCGCGTGCTTTGCGTCCAGCCGTCGTGCGTCTCGGCACGCTTCGCTTTCCTGGCCATCGCGCTGCGCTGGTCGCTCGGCGCCACGCCCCGGCCTGAGCGATTGCGGATCGGCCCTCACGACCTGGCGCCAGTCGGTTCCGAAGCGGCCTTCTGGATGTTCGCGCTGCGCCACGCGTTCTCGTCGCAGTCGGTCCTGGTCACCCGAGGAGATCACTGGGATGTCGCGGCATCCGTCGATGGCGACGAAATCCGGGCCTTCGGCCGGAAATTCGCCTTGCGTCAATGCCTATAGCGGCACGGCTTGCCGCCTGCGACCCGCAGGCTTTCAACCAGTGACCGGCGGTTTGCGGTGATAGGCGGCCAACTGTTCGGCTGTCCAGCGCTGCCGGGCCTCTTCCTGGCAGCAACTGCGGAACACTCGGGCGCCCACATCCAGAAACCCCCTCACATCTTCGTCCGTCAATTTGCCCTGCACTTTCATCAGGCAGTCCGCGTACGCGGACAATATGCCGTCCCAGCCCTCGGGTTTGCCAGGGGCGACGGGCTTGCTGATCATGCGAGCCATCATTTCGTTATGGTCCATGCTGAGTCCCCACTGATGCCGGGCCGCGGCCCCGAGGACCGCAGCGATCAGACAACCGGATCAGCAGCAAGCGCCATGCCTGCCGGGCGCCCGGGCGGGGCCGGCGCAACGCCCGCCGGACAAGGCATCGGCGCATCGGCCCGCCTGGCCATAATGAAAAAACTACCCTTGCCGCCATCGGGCCTGCACGACGGCGGCGGCACGGCCTGGCGCTAAGGAGCGGGCTTGACCGAGTCCGCCCCGCGCCCCCGCAGCAAGGCATCGGGACGCGTTTGCAGGTAGTCCGACAGCTGCCGCAGCGAGCGGGCCGCCCGGCCCAGCTCACGCACGGCCACATCGGTGCCCACCGACAACGACCCATCCGGCTGCAACATGTTGCCCACCGCGGCCAGAGAGCGGCCGGCTTCGCGCAACAAAGCCTGCGCCGTCGGCGCCACCTGGGAGTCGAGCTTGCGCGCCAGGCTCGCGGTGGCCCGCAGCACGCTGCTCAACTCCATGCCTATATGGTCGAAAGGCACTTTGTCCAGGCGGGTCATGATGCGATTGATCTGTTGCTGCAATTGATCCAGGTTGTTGGGCACGGTAGGCAGGAAGGGAACGTCTTCCATCGTGAACGTTACCGGCCGGGCATCCGGGAATACGGCCAGCGACACGTAGAGTTGCCCGGTCAACAGATTGCCGATGCGCAGTTGCGCGCGCAGGCCGCGCTCGATCAGCGCCGTCAGCAGGCGCCCGGTGGGACGGGACAGGTCGGGGCCGGTGTAGTCCCTGACTTCGCCCAGCACCTGGGCACCCAACCGCTGGGGATAGACGGTGGCCGACACCACCGCGTAGAACAGGTTGGTGGACTTGTCGAATTCCAGGCCGATCGCGTCCACCTGGCCAAGCGTCGCGCCGAAGGCGTCGACCGGCGCGCCGACCACCAGCCCACGCACCGACTGGTCAAAGCGCATGCGTATCCGCAAGGGCTCGCCGTCGGGTTGGGCGCGGGCGGCCTCTTCGTTCGGGAACAAAGCGAACGCGGCATCCGCCTGCGCCGGCGGCCGCTCACGCGCGTCGAAGGTCTCGAAAGCCACCCCGCCGATCGCGACCGACAGCAACGATTGCGAACGGACCTTCAGGCCGCGGGCGTCCACGGTGAAATCGATGCCGCCGGCATTCCAGAAACGCGTGCCGGCGTTGATGTAGGCGTCGTAGGGCGTATCGACAAAGACCTCGACGGCGACACCCGAGCCCCCGGGCTCCAGGCGGTAGCCGATGACTTCCCCCACCGCGACCCGGCGGTAATAGACGGGGGACCCGACTTCAAGAGACCCCAGATCGCGGGCATGCAAGGCGTAGCGCTTGCCGCCCCGATCCTGCGACACCTGCGGGGGGACCTCCAGGCCGGTGAACGCGGATTTGGATGCCGCCCGGGCACCCTCCTTGCGTGGCTTGGCGGGATCCACGCCGATGTAAGCGCCGGAAAGGAGCGTGCCAAGGCCGGACACGCCGCTCAAGGTCAGGCGGGGCCGCACAACCCAGAAGGCCGTACCCTCGCGCAGCAGATCCGCGGCGTCCTGGTTCAGGCGGATCGTGGCGACGACGCCGGTCCGGTCATCGTTGAGCGCGACACGCTCGACCACGCCCACCACCACTTCCTTGAAGCGCACCTGGGTCTTGCCGGCCTCCAGGCTTTCGGCGGTGCGAAAGGCGATGGTGGCAGTGGGACCGGCGGCCAGCCAGGCATGCAGAACCAGCAGCAGGCCGCCCACGGCGGCCACGACGGGCACGAGCCAGATCCAGGAAATGCGCCGTCTGCGGGCACGCGGGGCCGCGGTGGCGCTGGCAGGTTCCGGCTCGGACATGCAGACCCCCTTCTGGCGGTGACTCCAGCAGGGTCGCGCCGCGGCCGATGCCGCGCAAGCAGGGTATTCCCGATGCCGACAGCCGGGGCCTAGAACTCCGGCAGATCGAACACCGTGTGCAGGGTGGAGCTGGGCACCGGCACCGAGGCCAGGTGCTCACGCCCGTCGTCGTCGACCAGCACCCGCACCGGGCGCGAGGCAACCGACAGACCGTCGACGCTGATCACCGTTTCGACGTCGGCGCCGGCCTTGATGGCCTCGATGACCTCGGACGCCGCCGCCGTCACGGGGTCGCTGACCCAACCGGGCACGCCGCGTTCGGCCAGCCCCCAGCGCACATAGGCGACATGGCCGCTGACGGGTTCTTTACGAACGGCGACGATCGCGTAAAAAGACATCCAGGCCTCCCTAAAGTATTTGGCCCGGATCGTATAACAACTTGGCTGACCTGCGATGACAACCCGGGTCAGGGCTCGATGTCGATGGGCGCAAAGGATTTCACCAGGTCATCCAGCTGCTTGAGCTGGGTCAGGAACGGCTCGAGCTTGTCGAGCGGCAAGGCGCTGGGGCCGTCGCACTTGGCGTTCTTGGGGTCAGGGTGGGCTTCCAGGAACAGGCCGGCCAGCCCCACGCCCATACCCGCCCGCGCCAGGTCGGCCACCTGCTCGCGACGCCCGCCGGACGCGGCGTCCAGGGCCGAGCGCTGTTGCAGCGCGTGGGTGACGTCGAAAATCACCGGGCGGTTGCCCGACACCTTCTTCATCACGCCAAAGCCCAGCATGTCGACCACCAGATTGTCGTAGCCGAAGCTGGTGCCCCGGTCGCACAGGATCAGTTGTTCATTGCCGGCCTCGGTGAATTTTTCGACGATGTTCAGCACCTGCGTGGGGCTGAGGAACTGGGGCTTCTTGATGTTGATGACACGGCCGGTCTTGGCCAGCGCCACCACCAGGTCGGTCTGCCGGGCCAGGAAGGCTGGCAGTTGCAGAATATCGGCCACTTCGGCGACCGGCGCGGCCTGCCACGGCTCGTGCACGTCGGTAATGACCGGCACGCCGAATTCCTTCTTGACCGCCTCGAAGATCTTCATGCCCTCTTCCAGCCCCGGGCCGCGGTAGGAATGGATCGAGGAACGGTTGGCCTTGTCGAACGAGGCCTTGAACACGTACGGGATGCCCAGCTTGGTGGTCACGCGCTGGTACTCCTCGCAGGAACGCAGGGCGAGATCCAGGGATTCCAGCACGTTGATCCCGCCGAACAGCACGAAGGGCTGGTCGTTGGCGCAGGCGATCGAGGGCGAGATGACGACTTCCGGGGCGGTCATGATGAGGCGATCCTGTAAAGGTGAAGCAGGTAATAGTGCGTAATGTACAACCTGCCCACCCCCGATCCGGCGGCCAGAGGGTCGGGATGGCGCAAGCCGTCACAAGATACACTCGTTGGCTATGCGCCTGTCTGGCCAGGCAAGGCCCGCCAGAATAGGAATATCAGACTTACGACGACCTGATTCATGGACACCGACACGCTCCAGGGCCGGCTGGAATTTCTCCGCCAGGCCGAAAAACTGAAAGACGTACTGCGCAGCGCCCGCAGTTCGGGCGGCCGCCAGGAAAGCACCGCGGAGCACACCTGGCGCCTGTGCCTGATGGCGATGATGCTCGAAGAAGGCCTGACGGGCCTGGACTTCGTCCGCGTCCTCAAGCTGTGCATCATCCACGACCTGGGCGAGGCCATCCACGGCGACGTGCCCGCGATCGAGCAGGCGCCCGGCGCGAACAAGGGCGCCCAGGAACGCCAGGACCTGCTGACCCTGGCCGGCTCGCTGGACGCCCCTGCCCGCACGCAACTGCTGGCCTTGTGGGACGACTATGAAAACGCCTCGTCGGCCGAAGCGCGGGCGGTGAAAGCCATGGACAAGCTGGAAACCCTGCTGCAACATAACCAAGGCGCCAACGGCCCCGATTTCGACTACGCCTTCAACCTGGACTACGGCCGCAAGTACACCGACGCCCTGCCGCTGTTGCGCGAGCTGCGCCGGCTGGTGGACGTCGACACCCTCGCTCGCCTGCGCGAGCAAGCCGCTGCCCGATCCGCCCCCCCACCCCGTCCGCTGCCTGACGGCGACGTAACGTAGTCGAACGCTGCCGCGTCCTGCGACGCCCCCTCAACCACCCGAGAAAAGCATGGGATTCCTAGATTCGCTGTTACGGCGCAAGCCGACACAGGACCAGTTCGCCGCGCTTTTCATCGCCGCCGTGCGTCAGCGTGGTTATGCCGGCGACCTGGCCTACAAGGCCGACGAATTCCGCCTGTTGCAGGGCGAAGGCTCGTACTTCAACCTGCACAACGCTTATCACGCCTACTGCAATGCCCCCGGCGGGCAGCGCCAGGGCGCCCTGCAAGGCTTCGTCTCGACGCTGCTCAGCAGCGGCCAGGCCGTGCCGCAATCGCTGGCCGAGGCCCGCCCGCTGCTTCGGCCCGTGATCCGCAACCTGGGCGCCATCGAAGATGTGCGCATGCATCACGTACGCACCGACGGCAACGACGCCGATTTCCATCCGGCGCTGCGGCCTTTCGGCGACGATTGCGTGGTGCTGCTTGCGCTGGACCACCCCGAATCCATCTCGACCTTGACCAACGGCCCGGAGGCGGCCTGGGGCATTTCGTTCGACCAGGCCCTGGCGATTGCCATCGACAACCTGCGCGATTCGGCCGACGACTTCATGGAAGTGGCGCCCGGCGTCTACAGCGGCGGCTGGGAAGATGGCTACGACACCAGCCGCGCCCTGCTTCCCGACATGCTCGAACGCGTGCCGGTGCGCGGCCGGCCGGTATTCATGATGCCCACCCGCGACCTGCTATTGGTCAGCGGCGACAACGACGCTGCGGGCCTGATGAAAATGGCCGAGCTGTGCCAACAGGTCGTATCACATGGCCGGCCGGTGTCGCCGCACATGTACCACTATGCCGACGCCGGCGTCGAACGCTACCTGCCGCCGCAAGACACGACGCGCCGCCAGCTGAACCACCTGGCGCGCCTGCTGGCCAAGGGTGATTATGACGCCCAGAAGGAAACCCTGGACCGCATCCACGAAGAACAGGGCATCGACCTCTTCGTCGCCAATTACAACCTGTTCACGCAGCACGACGACGCGACCGCCTCGTTCTCGGTGGCCTCCTGGACTCGCGGCGTGGACACCTCGCTGCCCCAGGTCGACCGCCTGGCGCTGGTGCGCCCGGAAGCCGACGACGAGATCGGCGAAGTCCGCGTGGTCGACTGGGAACAGGCGCTGGCGGTGCTCTCGCCGTTGCTGGAACGGGAAGAGGTGTATCCGGTGCGCTACCGCACGCGGGGGTTCCCGAGCGATGCGCAGGTGATGCAGTTGCAGGCACTGGACTGACACCCACGCAGGCGCCCGTCGCCGCGTCCACGCGGGCGATGCCGGCGCAAGCCCGCCCCTAAGCCTGCGTGGCCGGTTCGCTCACCAAGCGGTACGCCAGCGCCCCGATGATCGCCCCGACGATCGGCGCCACCCAGAACAGCCACAGTTGCTCGATCGCCCAGCCGCCCACGAACAGCGCGGGACCGGTGGAACGCGCGGGGTTCACCGAGGTATTGGTGACGGGAATGCTGACCAGGTGGATCAGCGTCAGCGCCAGGCCGATCGGGATGGCGGCAAAGCCGGCCGGGGCGCGCTTGGCGGTGGCGCCCAGGATCACGAATAAAAAGCCCGCCGTCATCACCACTTCGGTCACCAGCGCGGCGCCCATCGAGTACTTGCCCGGCGAATACGCGCCATAGCCGTTCGCGGCGAAATGGCTGCCCTTCAAGTCGAACCCCAGCTTGCCGTCGGCGATCACCGCCAGCACCGCCGCCGCCGCGATCGCCCCCAGCACCTGGGCCGCCACGTAGGGCAGGATTTCCCGCGCGGGGAAACGCCCGCCCGCCACCAGCCCGACCGTGACCGCCGGATTGAAATGCCCCCCGGAAATATGGCCGACGGCAAATGCCATGGTCAGCACCGTCAGGCCGAACGCCAGCGCCACGCCCGCAAAGCCGATGCCCAATTGCGGAAAGCCCGCCGCCAGCACCGCGGCCCCGCAGCCGCCCAGCACCAGCCAGAACGTGCCGAAGCATTCCGCGCCGCAGCGCTTTGATAGTGGGTACATGATTCGCCCTCCAAGCTGAAAATTCGATGGTCGGCCAATGCGGCGCCGGCAACTTCAAAGCAATGCAAATTCCTTTCGATTGTTGACATTGCTATGCTTGGCGCGGTTTTCCTACCCCCACCATGACCGATGGACGCCACCCCTCTATTGCTATACGTCGTCACCGTGAGCGCCGTCATGGTCAGCCCCGGCCCATCCATGCTGCTGGCGCTGAACAACGGCGCTTGCCACGGCATGCGCGTCGCCGGCTTTGGCATTGCCGGCGCTGGGCTTGAGCCTGTATCGGCGCAGCGAATTACGTTGAATTACCGACGTCAAAGGCCATTTGACATGCTGTCAACCTGACCTCGCATTGTCAAAAACACGTCGCAAGACAAGAATCCTGGAACGAGCGCGACAGCGGCGTGGCGACCCGCCCCGCGGCCACAACGCGCCGATCCGGAGACTTGCGCATGACCCAGGGAAACACCGTACGATCCCGCCGCCGCTGGCTGGCGGGCAGCGCACTGGCCGTGCTGGGGCTGGCGCTGGCCGGCCCGCTGCACGCCGAGGCCGCGTGGCCATCAAAACCGATTCGCATCATCGTGCCGTACAACGCGGGCGGCGCCACCGACATCGTGGCGCGCATGGTGGCCGAACGCCTGTCGAACCGTCTTGGGCAGCCGGTGCTGGTGGAGAACCGCGGCGGCGCCTCGGGCATCATGGGCACCGATGCAGCGGCCAAGGCCGCGCCTGACGGCTATACGCTGACGGTATCGCTCAGTTCGTCGCTGATGCAGAACCAGTTCCTGTACCAGCACCTGCCCTACCAGACGCTGCGCGACTTTGTCCTCATTTCGCAAATTGCCATCGCACCCGTGACGCTGGTGGCGCATCCCGGCGTGCCGGCCCAGGATGGCCCGCAACTGCTGGCCTACGTCCGCGCCAATCCGGGCAAGGTCGCCTATGGCTCGTGGGGCGTTGGCTCGTATGGGCACCTGGGCCTGGCCTATCTCGATGCCTCGCAGCACGGCGACATGACCCACGTGGCCTACAAGGGCGAATCGGCCATGCTGCAGGACCTGATCGGCGGCCGCATCCAGCTGGCCTTTGCCAGCGCGCTGGGCACCAAGCCCTATATCGACAACGGTCGGCTCAAGCTCATCGGCGTCACCGGCGACAAGCGCATGGACGTGCTGCCCGACGCCCCCACGCTGGCCGAACAGGGCCTGCGCGAGGACGCCTACCGCCTGGTCGGCTGGGTGGCGCTGGCCGCACCCAGGGACACGCCCGCGCCGATCGTCGCGCGTCTGGCCAGCGAAATGCACGACATGGTGCGCACGCCGCAGGTGCAGGCCCGGCTGATCGACATGGGCTTCATCCCCACGGGCAACTCACCGACGCAATTCGCGGCGAACTACCGACAGGAATTGCCGGTATGGAAGACGTTGGTGGAACAATCCGGCGCGCGGCTGGACTGACGCCCACCGCGGCCGGCCGAAAGCGCCGCGGCGCTACCGCAGCACTTTCGGGTCCACGCTCCAGAGCACCGCATCGCTGGTCGATACCGCCACCGCGCCTTGTTTCAGCGCAGCGGCCACGTCCGCCTGATTGCAGACGAAGCCCGACGCCACGATGGGCGGCAGCGCCTTCAGGTCCTGTGGCGCCATGTGGGCCAGCATCGGCGCCGGCATGATCTGCACCAGGTTGGGGTCGCTCTGCTCCAGCGCCTTGACGCTGCGCGGCCAGGTGGATCGATCGGTCACGAACACCTTCTGCATCGTCACCATGCCGGCGCGATTGGCGCGCTGGATGGTGGCCACGCGAGTGGACACCAGGCTGGCCACGCCGATGTCCGCCAGGTAGTCGACGCCGCCCTTGTCCTGCGACAGGCCTTCGCAGCTGTCGATGTTGACGATGACGTACTTGCCCGCCCGGTTCAGGGCGGCGATCACCGGCGCAAGCTTGCGCAGCTCGACGTTGGCCACGATACCGATCTCGGCCGCGCTGCCGACAAAGGCATTGATCTGTTCCGGCCCATACAACGTGGCAATGACCGGATGCCGCGAAAGGCATGCCCCGAGTGACCTGTCCATGTTATCGCTTGCCTTGATCGTAGAAGAGTTCGTCCGTCAGGCCGAGCTTTCCGGGGTTGAGGATGTTTTTGGGATCCAGCGCCTGCTTCACCGCAAGCAGCACGGCGAAGGCTGGTCCCAGCGATTCGCGCATGTACGGCGCGCGCAGCAGTCCCACGCCGTGATGATGGCTGAGCGCGGCATTGTATTTAATCAACACGGCGTTGGCCGCGTCCCAGGCCTGCCGATACCACGTGGCCCGATCCTCGACCGCGACCTCGCCACGCAGCGAAAAATACAGGCACGCGCCGTCCACATAGGCATGAGACTGGTGCGCCGACCCGGCCAGCGTGCCAGGCACCGCATTGATGGCGGCCACGACCTCGTCGTAGATGGCGGGCAGGTCGCTCCAGCGCCCCGCCATCTCCAGCGTATCGGCCACGAAGCCCAGGCTGCGCTTGAAGCCTTCCGCGCTCTTGCCGGTGAGGTAGCGGGTATCGAGCCAGCGCTCGAACATCGTCTCGCCATCCAGCTTGTCGCCCGTCTCGCGGCACGCGTCTTCGCTGATCTGCATGACCGCATCGACGATCGGCTGCGGACCTTCGTCGGCGATCAGCAGCACATTCAGATCGGGCTGGCTGAACTGCACGCCGCTTTCCAGCGCGTCGTACAGCCGCAATGCGGCGGGGTTGGCGCCGCGTTGCATGATCTGGCGGCAGGCTTGCAGGCCCGCGGCGAACGTCTTGAAGCCGTAGGCGATGGCACGCCCATAGTCGGGCAGCCGATGCAGCTTGAGCCGCACGCGCACCACCACGCCCAGCGTGCCTTCCGAGCCGATGAACATCTGCTGAAGGTCCGGCCCCACCGCCGCACGCGAATAGCCGCCCACGGTGATCAGGCTGCCGTCGGCCAAGACTACGTCCATGCCGAAGACCATGTCTTCGATCTTGCCGTAGCGCGTGGACAGCTGCCCTGCCCCGCGGCACGCCACCCACCCGCCGACCGTGCTGATGCCGAACGACGACGGCCAGTGGCCCATGGTCATGCCGAAGTCACGTTGAATGGTCTGCTCGAACACATCGCCGAACATGCCGGCCTCGACCTCGACGAGCTGGCTGTCGCGATCAAAGCCGACCAGCCGGTTCAGCTGGCACACGTCCAGCACGATGCCGCCGCGCAGCGGCAATGCCGCCCCTGTCACGTTGCTGCGCCCGGCCGACACGGTGACGGGAATGGCGGCGGCGTGGGCGATGCGCATCACGGCCTGGATCTGCGCCACGGTCGACACCTTGACGATCACGGCCCGCGGCGTGGCGGGCCGGCCCGCCGTTTCGGTCATCATCGATCCAGCCCACCAGTCGCGCGTCCAGGCCACGGCGTCGGCAGTGGCGGTCAGCACGTCGTCGGCCGCGGCGCGCAGCGCCTGGAGGTGTTCCGGCGCCACGGCCACCGGGTCGCGCTGCAGCCCGGGTTCGGTGCCGGTTTCTTTCAGGCCGGCCGCATAGCCCGGCGGCGTGTGCGCGCCCACCACGTAGTTGCCACGGTTGTAGCCGCGCTTGATTGCCTCTTTGCTGATCACGAGTCGTCTCCAAGTAGTACGGACTTTTCATGTTGGATCGCGGCGCGGTAGCCGTTCACTTGCCGCGCCACGTCGGTATCGGACAGGCCCAGTTCGGCCTGCAGTATCTGGCCCACGCGCGCCGCGGCCAAGGCCGAGGCATCGCGCGCCATCAGCCGCGCCCGCATGCGGCGTGACAGCACGTCTTCGACCGTGGCCGCCAGTTCGTGGCGCACGGCGTAAAGCGCTTCGGCTTCGGTGTAGGGCAGCCCCGGCACCAGCGGCGTCGCCAGCGCCGGGTCCCCCTGCATCAGGTCGCTGACAAAGCGCGCCTCGGTGCCGTAGCGTTCGCCCAGATGCGCCGCCAGGCCGCCCGAGGCCACGATGGCCTGCGGGTCGTAGCCCGCCGCGCCCAACAGGAAAGCGCTGGCGGTGACGCAGCGCGCCTTTTTGCCCAGCACTTTCTGCGCGGCGTCGATGGTCTGCTCGGCCATATGGCGCGAGGTGGTCAATTTGCCGCCGACGATGGTCACCAGGCCGTCCGCCGCCACGCGGATTTCGTGGTTGCGCTTGATTTCCAGCGTCTTGCCGCCGGGCGGCGCCACCAGCGGCCGGCAGCCGGCGATGCTGCCCACCACGTCTTCGGCGCACAGATCGGTCTTGAGCGCCGAGCGGGCCCCTTCCAGCAGGAAGTCCAACTCGCGCCGGGTGCAATGCACGTCGTCCAGGTCGCCTTCGTAGTCTTCGTCCGTCGTGCCCAGGTAGGACACGTTGCCCCAGCGCGTGATGGTGGCGCGGCGATTGCGTCCCGGCACGGGAATCGTCACCGTGCAGTCGTTGCGCACCTTCAGCCACGGCACCGCCACGTGCACGCCTTTGGCAGGACGGATGTGCAACGCTTGCGGATCACCCTGGCGGCTGCCGTTCCAGTCGCGCAGCCACACGCCGGTGGCCATGACGACCGCGCCGGCGCGCACCCGGATTTCAGCCTGGCCCGCCTGCACGATGGCGCCGTCGACCCGGCCGTGGGCATTGCGCGTGATCTCGACCGCCTTCGCGTGGTTCAGCACGACCGCACCGTGGAACGCCGCGGTGCGTGCGACCGCCAGCGTGAGTCGGGCGTCGTCCACCCGCGCGTCGAAATACAGGAAACCGCCCAGCAGGCTGTCCTGCTTGAAGGTCGGGCAATGCGACAGCACCTCGGCGGGCGTCAGTTTCTGGTGCAGGATGCCTTCGCGCCAGCCGCCGGCCAGGTCGTAGGTCCACAGCAGGCTTTCGAACGCCTTGGCCAGCCGCTTGTCGAACACCCCGTCGCGCTCCAGGATGGGAAACAGGAACGGCAGGCGCTGCACCAGGTGCCGCGCATTGCGGCGCAGGCGCTGACGCTCGTGCAGCGAATGGCGCACCAGGCCCAGGTTGCCCTGTTCGATGTAGCGCAGCCCGCCGTGCACCATCTTCGAAGACTTCGATGACGTGCCGGAGGCGAAATCGTCTTTTTCCACCAGCGCCACGCGATAGCCGCGCAGGCTGGCATCCAGCGCGGCATAGGCGCCCGTGATGCCGCCGCCGATGATCAACATGTCGAACTGCTCGCTGCCCAACCGGTCCGACTGCTCCTTTCGGACCAGCCGCAACGGTTCGCTGCGGGTCATGCCGGCCCGGTCCTTCCTGGGCTGTCTTGATGGCCACCCGATCATGTGCGCAATGCCTCCTGCTTGTCGTGGGGGTACAGGCCCGCGTGGGCCAATTCGGATTCCACGCGCGAATGCCACAGCGCGCGGCGCCGGGCGCGCGCGTCGGCGGCCAGGGACGGAAGGAACACCGCATCGGTCGCGGCGGTATCGCGCGCCGCCTGCAGCGATGGCCAGAGCAGGCCGGACGCGCCCGCCAGGAACGCCACGCCGCGCAGGCTGGCGCGGTCCGCTTCCTGCATGCGGCGTATCGGAATGCCCAGCAGGTCCGCCTGGATGCGCAGCAGCGGATCGCTGCACGACAGGCCGCCGCCCACCACCAGTTCGGACACCTGCACGCCCGACACCTCCTCGTCCGCCTCGATGCAGCTGGCGACCGAATGGGCGATGCCTTCCAGAATGGCGTAGGCCACCTCGGCCTGCGTGGTGGCCATGGAGATGCCGGTCAGCGAGGCCCTTGCCCCGGCTTCCATGCGCGGCACGCGCAGCCCGGTCAACGCCGGAATGAACGTCACCCCCCCGGCGGACTCGGCCGTGGCGGCCAAGGCGCTGATCTCCTGGGCATTCTGGAACCACTTCAACTTGTCGCAGACCCAGTTCAACGCCGACCCGGTGGTGGCGACAAACGTCTCGACCGCGAAGTGCGAGACCTGGTCCTGGCGCCGCGCCGTCATCGTCAACGAGCCTTCGTAGCGGCCGCTGTTCACCGGCGGCTGCGGCCCGATGATCAGGTCGACGAAGCTGCCGGTGCCGTGCACGCACATCGCCTGTCCGCGGTCCAGGCACCCCAGGCCGACGGCGCCGGCGTGCTGGTCGCCGGCCGATGCGCGGATCGGCACCGCGATGCCCAGCAGGTCTGCCCGGGTGTGGCCGAAGTCATCGGCTTCCTGGCGCAAGGCAGGCAGCAGTTCGCGCGGGAATTCCAGCGCGTCGATCCAGTCCAGGTAATAGCAGTGGTCCGCCAGCACATAGGCGCCGGCGGACGTGGCGTTGGTGGGCGTCGTGACGCATTCGCGGCGGTCCGACAGATGCCACAGCAGCCAGGTATCGACGGTGCCGAACGCCAGCCGGCGTTCGCGCCAGGCCTGCGCCACGGCGGGCGTATCGCGCAGGTGGCGCGCGGCCCAAAGATACGGCGAGCGCACCCCGGCCGGTCGCCCTACGTGGGCCAGCAGGCGCGCGTTCCACTGGGGCGCCAGGCGATCGAGCGCGTCGACATAACGCGTGTCCTGCCACACCATGGCCGGCACCAGGGCGTGGCCGGTCGTGGTGTCCCACAGCACCGCCGTCGCACGTTGCGTGGCCAGCGCCAACGCCGCGATGTCGCGGCCGTCCTGGCGTGCCTGGGCGACGACCTGGCGGCACACCTGCACCGTCCGCGCCAGGATGGCATCGGCGTCCTGCTCGACCACGCCGGGCCGCGGCGCATCGACCTGCAAGGACAGGTACTGCTGTCCCGATACGTGGCCGTCGCCCGACACCAGGGCCGCGCGCGTCCCCGAGGTGCCGGCATCGATAGCCAGGATCACGTCTTTGTGCATGCTGTCTCCGTCCGTCATCGCGCCGATTTCCCCAAGGCGGGGCCCAGCGCGGGCAGGGTCTCGTCGCCCTTGAATTGCGGGGCCCCGGCCTCGTTG
The DNA here is from genome assembly GCF_052695805.1 of Achromobacter sp. NCFB-sbj8-Ac1-l. Classification (NCBI taxonomy): domain Bacteria; kingdom Pseudomonadati; phylum Pseudomonadota; class Betaproteobacteria; order Burkholderiales; family Alcaligenaceae; genus Achromobacter; species Achromobacter sp. NCFB-sbj8-Ac1-l. The sequence goes on from NZ_CP199812.1 coordinate 4,004,711, forward strand.
TCGGGATTGATCCCGCTACGGGTGGGGTCCCACTTGATGGCAAAGCAGATGATGCTGGCAATCAGCGGCACCACCGACAGGATCAGGAAGGTCTTCTCCAGCCCGTAGCTTTCGCGGAACAACGGGAACACCAGCAGCCCGACCGCCGCGCCAATGGAACCCAGCGCGCCGATGACGCCATTGGCGCCGGCCCGCAGTTCGCCGCGGAACGACAGCGACGACAGGCTCTTGCCGTTGGCGCCCGGCCCGCCGGAATGGAACAGGATGAAGAGCGAGGGCACCACCACCGCCAGCCACAGCGGCATCTTGCCGTGGAAGGTGCCCAGGATGAGCAGCATCAGGAACACGGCGGCAAAGCCGAAAGCCGACGCGCGCCGCAGGCCCAGCTTGCGGCCGATGTACGGCGACATGAAGCCGCCGAAGATGCCGAACACGTTGAACACCAGCGCGCCCACCGTGGCATAGACGAAGTCCTTGCCGAACAGCGCCGCGCTGATCAGCGGCAGGTACCAGCCCACCGCGAAATACTGGATCGACTGCCCGATCTGCACCGTGGCCGCCAGGATGGTGCGCGGCAGATACACGCCCCGAAAGATCAGCAGCACATTGGCCAGCCCGCGCCGGGCCTGGTTGGCCACCGGCACGCGCTCGGCCAACGGCGCGGCCGAGAACGGCTGCGCGTAGATGCGCGTCATCGCCACGGCGGCCTCGTCGACCCGCTCCTTGCGCGCCAGCCAGATCGGGCTTTCGATCATGAAGCGCAACTGCAGCAGCAGGATGGTCACGGCAAACACCGCGGTAGCCGCCACCGAATAGCGCCAGATCGCGTCGCCCACGTCCCACGAATGGAACAGCAGCGCCAGCAACAGGTTGCTGCAGACCGCCGTGTACCACATGCCCTGCCAGGTGTTCAGCCGGCTCTTGAACTTGACCGGCGTGAATTCCGCCAACACGGCCATCGCGATCGCGAAGTCGATGCCGTAGGCCGCGCCCACGAAGAACCGGCCCGCCAGGATCACTTCGAACGACGGCGCAAACACCACCAGCAATGCGCCGATCAACGCCAGCAGCTTGGCCGCGATCAACGGCCGCATGCGCCCCCAGCGATCCGCCATCCAGCCGCCGATGGGATTGAAGGCAATCGCCACCCACGAGGCGAACGAGGTCATCAGCGCCACCTGCCCGGCGGTCAGGCCAAGGTTGCGCGTCATGGGCCCCAGGCCGGCGCTGAGCGCGGAATTGGCGAAAGCGTCCAGGAACAATCCACCCAGGGCGAGCCACCAGATGAGGCCGGCTCGGCCCACGATACCCGGGCGCGAATCGATATAGGCGATGACATCGTCGATGCCACGCAGCTTGACGGATGTTGATTGCACGACTGTCTCCTCTTTGAATTATTTCTGTAAGAGGTCGACGCAACGTGCACGCGATAAAAGACCACCTTACAGATGGTCTTTTATCTAAATCTGTGCGGTGACTTTATGGACTAACCCGAGGAGTGTCAAGCAGGAGAAACGCTAATCGGCGACTGGCGGTATGCTTGGCCTGCACGTCGATCCGGGCGTGCGTCCATCCTTCTCGAAACACCTTGACCGCACCTCGCGCCGCCATGATCCGACACGCCTTTGCGCTCTCTTTGCTGTTGTCTCCCGCCGTGGCTCTGGCCGCCCCGCCAGACTACATGGACCAATACGACCGCTGCCTGAAAGACGCGGGCGCCGTCAACAACGGCACCGTCGAAGCCTGCTCCAACGCGGTATCGTCCGCCGCCAAGCGCGAGATCAACGCGCAGTACGCCAAGATCCACGCACGCCTGGCGACCGAGTTCCCGGAAGACGCCGTCAAGCTCGAAGAAGCCCAGAAGGCCTGGCTGGTCTACCGCAACGGCCACTGCTCGCTGGCCGGCGCGCACGTCGGGTCGCCGATGTACGGCTACTGCCCGATGCTGCTCAACGCCAACCGCGCCAGCGAACTGCGCGAACTGGCCGGCGACTAGGGCCTGCTTGCCGGAACACCACGACATTGGTACCGTTGCTGCGCCCCCTCTTCCTCACAGGACTGAGCCATCATGACCATCGTCGTCTACGCCGCCAATGCCCGCGCCCTGTGGGACACCATCCAGGCAGACATCGCCGCCATCGGCACCAAAGCCGACGCCAGCGGCAATACCTGGCGCAAGGACGACGGCACCCGCGCGACCAAGATCTACCGCGCCACCCCCACCGGCCAGCACGACGAACGCGCCTACTTCGTCGGCACGGTGCGCACCGGCCAATTGCTGCTGCTGGACCTGCTGCCCGGCAGCGAACCGCTGAACTGGCAATTGTTCGGCACGCTGCATGGCCATATGTCCGGCATGCTGCTGGCCACCTACCCCGACGCCATCCTGTCGCTGAACCTGTTCCCCAACAAGCCGGCGTCTGAATAAGGACACCTCGTTTTGCTGCTGTTTTCCGTTTGCGCACTCGCGGCGCTGTCGCTGGCCGCGTTGCTTTGGCGAATCTGGCGGCGCCCCGCCGACAAGACCCCGGGCGACATTCTGCGTCGCGCAGCCGGCGGCGCCGGCCTGTTCGTTGCCTTGGGGCCGCCTGTCGGGGTCGGGGCCTTTGCGCTGCTGGTGACCGTCTCGGCCCTTGATCTGGAAGCCCTCAAGAACCTGCCGATGATGTTCTTCCTGGTGCCCTATTCCTACATTTTTGGCGGGGTGCCCGCCTTGCTGTGCGGCGTCGTGGCCGGCGCCTTTCTGCCGGTTCGCGTGTCGTGGCGCTCGTATTGCTGGCCCGGCCTGCTGGGCGGGTTGTACGCCATGCTGTTCCAGCTGGGATTCGGATCACGCGACTATTCCTGGTCGGACCTGTCGGCGCTGTCGCTCATGGGAGCCTTGCCAGGCGCGGTCGGCGGCGTGGTGTGCGCCCGCGTGCTGTATGGCAAAGCGCCTGGAAAGGCCGCGGAACCTGCCTCACCCCCCTGACGCGGGCACCCCATCGCACTGATCCCGGCGCCCCCATTCCCGCCGATTGCATCGCACTCGGATCTCTTCTCAGGAAGCCCCCATGAAAACGACCCTGCCCCGCCTGCTGGCTACCCTGGTCACCGGCCTGTACGCCACCGCTGCCTTGGCCGCCTCGGCTTCCGATGGCGCCGTCGCCGCCGCCCAGGCCCAGCTCACCCGCATGACGCCCGCCTCTAAGATCGAGTGCCGCGCCGACGGCTACGGCGGCGCGATCTGCACCGCAGATGGCTTTTCCGTGAACTTCGGCAACTGCGGCGAAGGCGCCGCGTTCGGCTCGATCGCGGCCGATGGCGGCCTGGACCTGAACGACCGCATCGACGGCGAAGGCGACCCGGTGGCCCATGTGCAGGACCGCCAGTTCGTCTGCATCCCCGCCATGGCGCGCAAGGGCGAGACCCAGCGCCATTACGTCATCGTCGTGCCGACCGCCAGCGTGCCGGAATGCCGCGACAACGACCTGTGCAAGGACGCCGACCTGCCGGTGCAATGGAAGTCAGCCAAAAGCGGCCAGGCATGCCACCGAGGCAAGGACGGCGACTATGCCGGCGACTGCGCCTCGGGCTGGGTCGACGTGGGGCAGATCGATCAATATGACACGCTGGCGCGCGTGCGCTCGCAGTCGGGCAAATAAACACCGCCGGCCGCGCCAGCGGGTCGGATCAGTTTCCGGCCGCGCGGCGCAGCCGCTCCATTTCAGCGCGGTTCAGGCGCTTGGCTTCCGCTTCGGCGTAGTCACGCTCGCCGGGCTCATATTTGCCGTTGTACAGGCAGCTGGTGACACGGCATTCGAGTGACACGCGAGACGAAGGCGAACCGGAGGTCACCGAGCCCGAATTGGGGGAAGACCAGGGAGAAGGGGTTGATGAAGAAGAGCATCCGGACATCAATGCGGCGCACAGCAGCAGGAAGCCGCCGCGGCATAGCGTTTGAATCGACATGTACCCTCGCTCGAAAAAACAGGCTTGACCCGTCTTTATAGCAAGCCTGGGTGGCGGATCAAAACGCGATCGGCATCGCGCAAACCCGCCCCCCTTTTCACTGCGGGTGCTTGAGCATGTCATCGCGGCTGTGTTCCGCCCTGGACGCCCCAATCGCGGTTTCCACCTTCTTCACCTCTTCAGGCGGGGGCAGCACCGCAGGAAACCCCAGCGCTTCAATCCATAGCTCCCGTGTCCAGCCCTGGGTGTGATACAGATGGTGGTCTTCGTCCTTTTCCACCGCCTCATACGCCTTTTTCAAGATGGCAGCTTCGGACCCCGAGAGCTTGTCGGCGACCAGGCCGATCAATTCCCAATTCTGGTGGTCCTTGGTTTCGGCCAACACCACGCATTCCCCCGCCACGATCTGGGCTGCGGACGGATCGCCCGCTTTTTTCGCCATCTCGATGGCGGCGACCAGGCTGTCGCCATGGTGCTTGACGATTTTTCTGCTGGGAGCGGGCGTAGCGGGGTCCAGCCCCAGTTCTTCGAAGACGGTCAATAGCACCTGCCTGTGCGTCTTGGTTTCGTCCAGATAGCCCTGCCACTCCTTGCGCAGGTCGTCGTTCACTGCACACGAAAGCGCAGCGGTATAGACGCTGATGCCCCCGATTTCCGTCTCCAGCGCCTGGAACAACAGGTCGTGGATTTGCTTGATATTGCCTTTCTTTGATGCAGCCATGATGGACTTCTCCTCGATGAATCGAAACATGCGCCTGACGACGCCATCAGAGAAGCCCAGCAAGCGCCGATCCCGCCAACCCGCCGGATCGCCCACACACCCCCACACGGGTTATATCTGGTCAGGGTCATCCGGAATCGCATTGACAATCGCGGGCAAAAACGCGTCGCCAAAGATGCGCTGCATTGCCACAGATTCCAGATTCCTCTCGCGCTCGGCATCCTGGAGGCGCGATTCATCGTGCGGTACGGGCGCCACCACGGATTTGCGCGGCCTTTCCGCGCTTCTTTCCGTGGCGACGTGAAAACAGGAACGAGAAGATCCCCGCCACGATCACGGCCGGTAGTATTGCCGAGCAGATTTCCCCGGCAAGCCCGCCTCGGGCGTATGCAAGCTCCAGGTCTTCGCTGGGTTGGAACAGCTCGAAATATCCCAGCAGGCCGACCGGGATCACGACCATGGCAATCAGCAATGTCCAGAATGCGACTCGCGCGCCGTTCATCTGCGGCGCTCGCGCGGCTGAATTGACCGCTTTGCCGATCATCATCAGGGCGGCCAGCGTGAGGAAACTGCACAGGACGAAAACGGATGCGGCGCTCATGCGCTGAATATCTCCAGAAAACAGGTTCGAATGCACCGCCGGGCCCAACCTGGGTCAATCCGCCTAGCCCTTTCGTACCAAGCCCGATCCTGCAACAAGGACATGCCTGCTGCGGCGTATTCATGGACTACAGGCTAGCGACCCTCAACTAACCGCTTGACCTCGGTGAACACCTCTTCCGCGAGCGTCTTCGGTACACCCCAATAGTCGAATATCCCGCCATCCGACAGATTCTGTCCGCACGTGACAAACACGCCTGTACCAAACAGATTCTTGAAGTGTGTTGCCAGCCACCCAACGAAACCGCTGTTGTCCGCCCCGGGAGGAAAATGGAATCGAAACAGCCCGAATTGCTCGTCATGCGTTCCGTCACTAGGTACAAGCTGGCTCCACACGCTGTCATCCCTTACCAGAGCAAGGGCATCTGCGCGGACAGCACTGGGAAATTTGTCCAACGGGAACTCAATGAAGGCATATGTGCCCGGGTATATCCGTAGCCGGGCCTGGGTGATGACTTGACGTAGACGTTGCTCTGTTTGCTCAGGGGTCTCGCGGGAAATATTAACCATGGCCTCTCGTATCTTTGGGTTGATTGCTGGTCAAGGGTGGATGTAGCACAAGCATGACCCGGTTCTACGTAAATCCCCTACGGGCATATCGGTGCCTGGATTGGCCGTCCTCGACCCAAAGAGGGTGCCGATACTGCGTCCAAATGCGCCCATTGCTGAGTGGCATGACAAAATTCGGCGTTTTTGTTCTGGTCCACGGCATCGTCCTGCTGCCATTCCTGCTGTAACCCCTGCTCAGCGGGTTCTGCCCAAAAACAAAAACCCCCAAGGCATTCCTGCCAAGGGGGTTTCCGCGCTGCAACCCGGCCTGAAGGCCAGTTGCAACAGTCTTGCAGACACTGCCTACCCAGGGTGCCACCCGGGCCAAAACAGCATCTAATAGGGGTTTGGTGCGAAGGAGGGGACTCTCGAATCCAGGATTGGCGCGGGTTTCGTCGACTTTTGGGGCCAATTTGGGGCTGGCCCCAGCCCTTCCCGGCACCACGCCGACTCGAACGCGCACTCGTATACTCGAACCATGGAAGACAACGGAATTCTGGAACAGGTCGGCGGAAACTACATCGCCCAGGCCCAGCTATCCCTGCCGCCGGCCGTCACCGCCGAGGATCGGGACTACCTGGTCGAAATCGACGCGGGCGACACCGGCATGGTGCGCGTGATCTTCCGGCGCCAGTTGACCAGGCGCGCCAAACGCAGCCATTGGTTCTGGCTGGCGCGGCGGGCGGAGAAGATGTAAGCCTGATCAATCATCTCGGATTAGATGTTGGGACGATAAGAAAGTACTATCTCGGCTGGGAATAGAGGAAAAAAATGCTCAGTAAAACGAAAAATCCAACGTCTCAACAAACAATCTATCTTGCTGCTATTGTCATCATCGGCATATTTTTGCGGGTCTGGGGCGCCACTTTGTACGTCGAACCAGAATCCGACTTCCAACGCTATTTTGCTGTAGCTTCAGAATTTAGTGCTACCGGCTCGTTTAGCTTTCGAGGCGAGCCGTTCATATTTCAGCCACCAGCCTATCCATTCTTTTTGGGCATCATGTTTGATGTTTTTTCCAGCTCCGTAAAAGTTGGAATCATCTCGAACATGGTTCTTTCCATTGCATCCCTATTGGTGATGCTGAAGACTCTACAGCGTATCGGACCTCCCTCATGGGTATCCGTTGTGTTGCTAGCAGTCTTTGCAACCTACCCCGGCTTCATCGCTTTTGTGCCTATCCTAGGCTCAGAAACCTTATCCGTTTTCTTGGTGTGCTTGGCGCTTCTTCTCGGGACGTACAAGGGCACCCTAGCATCGGTCATGCTCGGGGCTGTGTTGGCCGCTCTCGCCCTGACAAGACCTCAATACTTGCCGGCCGTAGCCATTATTGGACTGGTTGCCTTATGGCGCCGAGAATTCAGTGCCGCGATCATCATGGCCGTCTCGTTTTCGCTCGTCATTGCCCCCTGGATCATCCGCAACCAAATAGCATTCGGAATCCCTGTATTAGTGAGTGCGAATGGTGGCTATGTGGCTTTCGTGAACAACAACAGCAGCAACTCTACCGCGACTTGGATGGGGCTGAGTCAAATAAAGCTAACGGAAGAGCAACGCAACAGATTTGCTGGTGCTGGCGCTCACGATATCTTTGAACCTGGCGACGAAAGCGAAAAGACCTTTCGATGGACGCCTGCGATTGATCAAGTTGCGACCAGTGAGGCCATCCAATGGATGCGGGAGCACCCCACACAGTTCATAAAGCTTGCTCTTAAGCGCGTTTCCAATACCTTAATGAATTCTGGCAATTCGATCATGGTATGGCTGGCCCCCAGCGACTCAACGACTACACGCTTAATCATCAGGATCACAACGCTGATCACGATTGCTGTAGTGGCACTCGCCTTCGTTGCATTTTCATTGACGCTCCGTCGCCTTGGGGAGCCATCTTTAATTTTGGCGCTCTCTATCTTTGGTCTGACTTTAGCCGGGATTGCTATTTTTGAAGGCCAAGGCCGATACTTGATCCCAATGATGCCTGCTATGATGGTTGGGATTTTCTATATGCTTAACCTGAAGCAACGCGTCGTTAAGACTTAGGCCCTAGTCATCTGCGCCGGGCCAGTCGCAAAGCCTGGCTCCTAGCTCATTGTGCGTAATGACCTGCCGCATGTCGGGGATGATCAGCTTGATTTCCGGCGAGAAGCACATGGACCGCGCTAGTTTGGCCAGGCCCCCACAACCGCGCGTTGCCGTGCGGCGCATTCCCCATACTGAACCGCAAGCGCCATGTAGCTTCGGGCGAAGTCGTCCCAGCTATCGCTGGTCACCTCGGCCACCGGCGGGCACGGCTGGGCCAGGTTGGCCGGCAGTATTGGCCAGGCGGCCGGCTTCGTTGATGTGCTGCAGCCGGCCAGCGTCAATACGACAGCCAGCAGGCAAAGGGCTTTGGACTTCGACACGGGTGTACCTCTCGATGACCTTGGGCCCGGCGGTGCGCAGTTCGGCCACGCCGGCCTCGAAGGTGGTGGCGATGCCGGCCAGCCGGCCGGTCTGGGCCTTGAACTCGTTCAGTTCGGTCAGCGCGTGGTCGGCGTTGGCCTTGTCGACGCCGGCTTGGTAGCGGCTGGCGCCGTACAGCACCACGCCCGCGCCCAGCACCAGCACCACCGCGGCGCCGCCGATCCAAGGCAGGGCCATGCGCAGGAACGGGTTCATTTGAGCAACTCCGTCTCGCACATTTCGCGCTCGATCGCGCGCCTTTTGACCAGGCCGGGCAGGATCTGGCCGCCAGCCCAGACCCATTGCGGCTTGCCGTTGTCGGCCTGGTTCATCGCGCGGCAGGCGCCGGCCCAATCCCCGGCACTGAACCGGCGCGCGGTCGTTGATCGGCAGTAGGCGCCGACGCCCACATTGAAGGCGAACGAGGTCGCCGCTGCCAGCTGGTACTGATGGCCGCTCAGCGCCGGCGTGCAGGCTAGGACGCCCTCAGCATGGTCGACCAGGTCGGCCTCCAGCAGCCGGCGGCATTCCTCATGACTGTAGGGGCGGCCCAGCACCGCCGTCTTCGTGTGGCCCGAGCAGGCCGTAACGATGCCGATCGGGTCCTTGTAGCCGCGCAGGATCGTGCCTTCCACCTGTGGCACGAAGTTCAACAGCATAGCCGCCGCGCCCGCGCCCACGGTCCCCTGCAGGGTCCGCTTAGTTCCTGTCTTCATCGTTCAGCCTCGGCTGGGAAATCACGCGCGCGATTGCCGCGCACAAAGAGAAAAGCCCCGCGCCAATCACGATCAGCGGGGGCTTGCCAGTCAGGTACAAATTCATGGCCACCTCGATCGCGGAAAGCATGGCGGCGATCAGGGCTAGGCGCACGCTCCACAATCTAGGAAACTTCCGGCGCCAGTTCTGGATGAGCATCATCTACGCACCCACTCCTTGATGCTGGCGCCCACCAGCGGCACCAGATACATAAAAAGGCCAAGGATCATTGCCCAGGTGCTGGCCTTTGCCACATGCAGCGCGAGCCCGCGCCAAAACTCGCGCCGTTGCTCCTCGCGCTCAATGACCAGCTCGTGGTACCGCCGGTGCCCATCGAAGTCGCCACCAGGGAAGCCAGTCTTGACCGCGGCTGAGATCGCAAGCATTTCTTTCTGCATAGCCTCGAAGCGCGCATTGGTGTCCCTGCTCGCCGATGCCTGCATTTCGTGCAGTGCGGCCAATATCGCCTTCGTGTCTTGGCTGATTCCGGGAGGATCCCCTGTCACCGTTGTCTCCCTATAGACGAAAAAAGGCCCGCAGAAGCGGGCTGTTCTTGTTGTCCTGACTATCTAAGTGGACGGCGGCGCAGGCCACTGGATATTGGCCGGGAATCCCGCCTGCTGCTCGATTCTCATCAACGCTACCCTGTAGAGCTTCCAGGCTTTCAACTGATCATCCTCTTCTTTGGTCGCCAGCCCTAGGTCAGTCGCGTCCTGAAGCGGCGCAATCTTAAAGGCAGCAACCTGCAAGTTGGAATCCCTCTGCGAGCGAGCGGATGCCGCCAGTTGTTCTGTCGTCGGCGCTGGCGGATCGCTCGCAACAGGCTTACCGTCCTTGTCGGGCTGGATCCACTTACCAGCGGCTCCATCAGCAATAATCTGAGCGTGGAAATCGGTAGATATTTCGACCCCGCCGTTGTCCTCAAGCGCATATGAAAAGCGCTGATCCTCGTCGACCCATTTTGCGAACATCTTCTTCTCCTAGTATCCAATCGCAAGCCAACGGCAGTTCACGGCGTTCACCGTAGACGCTAGAGCGGGCGCCGACCCACCAACAGCCGTAAAGCAGTTGAAACTGCAACCGAGCTGTGTCAAGCCATTCAGCGTCACATAGGCCTGGATATTTCCGCCAATGCTCAAGCCTGTACCCAGTACAGCAAGGCAAGTGTTGGGAAAGGCAATCGGAAATGTGACGCTAGTTGTGGTGCTGGCGGCACTCGCTTGAAATCCCCATTGCAAGATGAGGCCACCCGGCAGTTTTTGGTAGCCGTTGCCTGCCAGAGATTGCGCGCCGCCCGCGAACGCATCGGCAAGCTTCTTGGGCGTTATCAAAGCCAGGTCATCAACCAGCGCCTGGGCCTGCGTCGTGGTTGCGATCCCGGCGCCCAGCGATACCCAGTTGGCTCCCCCGCTGTCCGGATTCGACGTGTTGTTGTCGGCCAGGTTCAGCCAGCTTCCATTTCCAGAAGCGGCGGCAAGAACAGCTCCCTTCGGGTAGCCGCCCGCCGCGGTCGCGAATGCGGCATCATAGGGATAGCGTCCACCGGCCTGTGCCCACCGTACGGCCGTGCTCAAGAAATTCAGAATGCCGTTGAAGTCCGCCCCATATGGGGGCACCCCGCCGGCCGCCAGCGGCGTCATCGTCAGCGGCGGGAATCCGTCGGTGAATGACGCCGCGCCAGGCGTGATTCCAATCTGCGACGAAACGGGGATGTTGTTCTTGGTGCCGCTATCCGCAAAGGGAACGGCCGATTTGCTGGGTGCGTTGCTAACCTGCATGGATGAGCCCCGAAGAAGTGAAGAATACGCCGGACCCGAAAGGCTGCATCAGCCCCTCGTTAAATCCGAAAGTGGAAGATCGGTCCACCTGCAGCACGTTGGCCAAGACGGCCGCAGGCTTAGGGATGGCTCCAGACTGGGTGAGGATGGCGATCTCGTATGGTTCAAGTGCGAACTCGAAGACATAGCGAAATTCCATCTTGCCGGTGTCGGACACGTAGCAGCGTCCGCGGCCGGCGAAGAGGTTGGATAGCAGCCGGTTCAGGCTCGGCGAAGTGCAATCCGAGATGTTGGCCAGCGCCTTGACAAAGATCAGCTTGCGGTAGGCGTCGTCGGCCAACCGATAGGTCTGCGTGGCCTGCGCGCCCGTGAAGAACGTCGCTTGGTTGAAGGGCTGCCAGCTGATGGCCTCCTCGTAGCCCAGGTACGTCACGTCGCCGGGGATTGTCAGCATCCGCCCTATCCCAACGATCCTGCCCCAAATGTCCAGCCCGAATCCCTGCGCCGTCTCCACGTTCCAGACGAAGCTGTAGAAGGCGTCGAAATCCGTGTCCGGGTTGATGTAATCGTCCATGTTGTTGGCCAACTGAACGAGCGTCGGGCTGTTCGCGTACTGGCTGATGATGGTCCGCGCCACCAGCCCGGGTTTTGGTTGCACGCTCATACCAAGGTCACCGAGATATCGGCTGCCGACAAGGTCGGGCGCCGGTTGATTGGCACAGTCAGGCTGGGAGCCGACGGCGTGACGTCGCCCAGCAGCAATGAAAGGATCGACACCGAAGCCCCCAGCAACGACACAGGCGCGTAAAAGCGGCTTGCGTAGATGGTCGAACCAATCCGCGCTCGTTGGCCGCCGTCCGTGCCATTGAACGCGGCAATGATGGCCTGCTTTGTGAGTTCCACGATGTTCGACGGCAGCGCCGGATTGTTTGCCAGCTGCACCGCGAATTTCACCGGCAAGGCGGCGGGGGTTTCCCACTTCACCACATAGGACGGGTACGGATAGGAATAGCCGTCCCGGTCCTCGACGGTGTAGGACGTGTTTCCGTTGTAGTCGGCCCCATTGCTCTTCTTGCGCCAGATGGCCATGGCGATATCGGCCGCCTCGCCGCCCACCACTGCCACCCAGATGGAATGCGGCACGAGCGACACGCCGCCGATGGTCTGGGCGATGGAAAGGTTGTTCTCCGTCACGTAGACGTCGATGACTCCGTCCAGGTTTGCGACCGCGGCATAGATGGACTGGAGCGAGCTTCGGGCATTGATCGCCACCGACTGGCGCCGCCGCTCTTCGAACTCGGCGCGCGATTCCACATTGCTGCCCACGGTGCCCGCGTCCGCATTCAAGACCGAGTCCCACCCAGGGATGGCCTGATAGATCTGGTTCAGCGTGCCGGCCGCGCAGCTGATCGGGCCGTTGACCGAGCAGGAAAACGGCAGATCGATGCTGCCCGAGGATGGTATGGTGCCGGCCTGCGTGCACAGGTAGATATTGCCGTCGACCGCCTGCGCCCGGGCGCCCACCGGGATCGTGACGCCGGTCAGACCCATGCAGGTTGCGACCACGGTGGTGGCCGTGCCGGGCTTGCGGTCAAGAAAGTAGATGCGGCCGATGGCGTCCTGCATCCGGCCGGCGGCGAAGGCCGGGTCCACCTGGTTCACGTACGAGGCGAACTCGCTGTTCTTGTCCCCGATGATTGCCGTGGTGGTGCTGGCCAGTTGTCCCTGGGGTGTCTCCAGGTTTTTGTTCAAACCGCCACCGAAGGCGCTATCCATGTCCGCCAGCACACCGGCCAGGATCTCGGATTCTTGAGGCAATACGAGGCCTTCCGGCGTGAACTGCACGCGCGGTACTTGGGAGGTAGCCATGGGGTCCCTAGAAAGTGATGGTCGACGTCGTGCCGTTGGTCAGCGTGACTTCGACGTAGCCGCTCAGGCGACGGTTCTCGAATGCGGTAATGGTCGGCACAGCGTCAGCCACGTCCGGCACGGTCAAGGCCGCGGTGCGCAGCCATTCACGCACCAGTGCCAGCGGCGGCAGCTGGCCCAGCACCTCGGTCCAGTACGGAACGCCCTTGGCGGTGTCATAGAACAGCTCGCCGCGGAACAGCTTGATGGCGCTGGCCACGTCCTGCGCCACCGCATAGGGGTTCGACGCCATCGCGATGTTGCTGGCCGCGTCCAGGACCAGATCCCAGGCCGTCCGGTCGAGTAAGAGAGTGTTCATGGGTTAGGTGTCCCGGTGTTCGATGGCCCCGTCTGCACGCCCGGATGCGTGTGCGTCGAACCGACGTCCTTGCCGTTGTTGCGCAGCGTGCCCAGCGTGTTCATGTTGCCCTGCCAGGTCGAGGTGCCGCCATATGAGCCGGCACCCTGTTGCACCGTGCCATTCAGCACAATCTGCGGCGAATTCAGGGCGCACTGCTCGCTGGCGTTCACCTCGACGCTGGGCGCGACCACTGTCACCTTGGAAGGTGACACCACGTTGATACCGCCCTCAGTGAATTGCACATACTGCACCGGCGCGCCGTTGAGCAGGCCGCCGAAGTAGAGGCCGTCGGCCATATCGTGCGTCCGCCAGGACCCGGGGTTCGCCTGCTGCTTGCTTGCCTTGATCGCCGACAAGTCCCGGCTCGCGAACGCCGCCATGCCGATGTCCCCGACCTTGGGGTCGAGGATTACGGCATCGGTGCCGCCCTGCAACCGGAAATACGGCAGCTGGAACAGCTGGCCATGCGGCACCGCATTCCCGTTTCCGTCCAGCTGGTTCACCAGCGGCTGCACGTCGACAAAGCCGACCGGCGACACGCCGCCGTTGTTCGTGACCGAGACCACGCGTACCAGAGTGCATGTGTTCAGCCGGTTCAGCATCTGCGTCACCAGGAAGCTGATGGCGCCGAAATCCTGGGAGCCGGCGGCGGCCGGCGCCTGCCCGCGGTATCCGAATTGAGGATCAGCCATTTACCGGCCTCTGGCACAAGATTCTTGACACCCAGGCACCGCCCGGGACCTCTGCTTCCAGCTGGTGCACCAGGCTTACAACCGTCCATTCGCCATGGGCCGCTTCGATAACTGAAATCACCTGCACTCGGTTGCCTAGGCCCAACTGCGGCGTGTAGAGGACGGAGAACTCGACGCCACCGCCCGTAAAGGTCGGGTAACCCACCAAGTTGTCGCCGGCCTGGATCAGCACAGGCTCATCGGCACGTGCACCGGCCTGCGGCCAAATTGCGAGAATCCCCCGATCAATCGTGTAGTTGAAACGCGCCGCCCGGGCGCAGGCTTTAAGCTGGTCCCACGCAGTTCCAGGGAAGTACGGGTTCGACAGCGTCACATCCACACCGTTGTTCTGGAAGGCGAGGTTCATTTCCTTGGCCAGGTCCTGCGCAACGACTGCCGCCTGTATTGCTCCCCTGTAGCTGCGGGCATTCGTAGGCTTCACCGCCTCGAATGCCGCCGCAAGCGCCACGACGTTAAAGACCACCTCGGGAGCCTGGTTGTAGTCGGCCCAGGCCTGGGAGATCGTGCCCTCATAGACCACGGTCAGCACATCGCCGCCCACGTCTCCGGCTGCGACCAGAATGCGGTTGTTCCGCCGCTCGGTCAGGATGGGCCCGATCACAGTCAGCTTGTTGATCATGTCCTGAGACAGGCCGAAGATGCGCAACTGCAGCTGGGCCTGCGCGTCCCCGTTGTAGGCTACGACGGCCGCCTGAACGCGGTAGCCGGACAGCGTGACAGCGGGCCCGGCGTTGTCACCGAACTGCCCCTCGGCCAGGTTGATCGTGACATCGATCCGGCGTTTGACAAAGCTCATAGGTCTGTGCCTTCTCGGTACATCAACTGGAACCGCCCCCCAAAGCCGGTGTAGACGGGATCGTCGCGCCCTTGGGTATCAACGAAAGTCAGGTCGCCCACGAAGCCGCTGTAGATCTCCCGGATCAGCCAGACGCGGTCATGGCACAGCACCGCCATGGCGACCGGCTGGTGATTCACCTGCAGGTCGAGGTAAACCCCCGTGGACTTCTGGTAGACGCTGAGCTGGCAATTCTGGTTGCCCAGCACCACGTTGCAGGCCTGCGCCGGCACGGCGCGCAGCGGAATCTGCCTCATTGGATACTCCCATCTAGCGGCGCTGCGTCAATCGCGGTGGGTTCAGACACCGGGAAGGTTTGAACTTGCCCGTTGTTCTGCTCGCCAGCGCCATCCGGTTCAGCTGTATCGTTGAAGGCGGCCTGGGCAGTCTGCCGCACTTCCTCGACATACAAGTCGACAATCAGCTGGCTGGGCCCGGACCGCGTGTTCCGCTCGTAGGAATAGGCCACAACGTTGGCCGACGGATAGACAATTTCCGGCGTCACCACCGAGAAGAGGTCGACGCTCCCTTTCAACGCCTCCAGGGTGTTCAGCAGCACGCCACGCGACGCCGTGTCACCGCTGAGCGCAAACCGCAGCATGGCGTCGAACGGCGTGTCCACCTTGTTGAACGACGAAAACGAGCCTTGCTCCACCGAAAAACTCGATATCCGCGATCCATTGCGAAAGCGGATGCCTAGGAACGTATCGAACAGAAGCACCAGCTGGCCGTCCTGGTCATAAAGCCCCCAGCGCGGAATGCCGAAGATCAGCGCGGCGATGGCGCCGAGGCCCAGATTGGCCAGTTCACCCAGCGATGGAATCGTCAGCCCGCGCAGCACCGCCGGCACACCCGGCACCTGCGGCACATTCGGGAAAGGAATTAGCGGCATCAGAATGTCCCTGTATTCGCCTGGCTAACCAAACTCTGGCTCCCACCCAGCGCGCCCAGATCGCGGGCAATGCCCTGACCGTCGGTCGCCTGCGTGTGAATCGTCACCGGCCCGTTGATGTTGACCTCGTGGTTGTTCTCGGTGTTCAGCGGCAACGGCTTCGCACCGGCCTGCGCCATGACCGGTGCAGCCTGGGCAGCCGCGGCGGTCGACGACCCAGCCGCCGCTTCCATGCTGGCGATATGCGCAGCGCCGTACAGCGCACCAGCCGCCGCGGCGCGCTTCTCGGCTTCGCCGTCCTTGTCCTTCGGGCGCTCGTAATAGCGCGACACAGCATCCCCGGCCTGCTGCGGCGTCTTGGCCGCCTGCAGCTTCTCCATGGCCGTGCGCTCAGTGTTGCGTAGCTCCCAGTCCACGAACTCCAACTGCTTGGCCAGCGGCGCGTCCTTCAGGTCGATGCCGAACGCCTTCTTGAAATCGGCCTGCCGCACGGGATGCCACTGCCCGATGCCAACCGCTTGCCCGTTATCGCCCACCGCCTTCGGGTTCAGGTTGCTTTCGGCCATCAGGTTCGCCACGATCCCGGACGCCTGTTCACGCGAGTACCCCTTCCCCTCGAAGAACTTGATGGCGTCCATGGCGCCCTTGTTGCCGCTCTGGTAGGCCGGATTGTTCAACGCATTCACCTGCACGTCCTCGCCCTGGTTCAGCGACTTGCTGTAGGTGGCCAGCGCCACGCCGCCGGCGACGGTGGCGATTGTGCCCAGGGCGGCGACGCCAGCAGCACCAGACGCCCCACCGATCAGCCCAAGCGAGGCTCCAATGGAGGCCAATGCAGTCGCCAATGACGCCATGGGCGCCACGATCGACAGGATCTTCAGCGCCGCCAGGCCGATCAGCACATTCTTCCAGCCGCCCACAGCCTGGGCCGCTTGGTCTGCCTTCTCGACCAGCTTGCCCACGCCGTCAATCACGCGGTCGATCCACTGCACGATCTGCTGGCGGTTTTGCAGGAAGTAGTCCCCCACCTTCTGGGCCGCCTTCAGCAACTTTTCGAAGGTTGGGATCAATGCGATCAACACCTTCGTGCCGACCGATTCGAAGGTGTCGCGCAGGTCCAGGTAGATGTTGCGCAGCCGCTGGGCGTCCTGGGCGTCCTTTGCCGAGATGGCCGAGCGCTTTTCCTGCGCTAGCACCAGCTGCTGGATTGCAGCGGGCCCCTGCTTGATAAGGTCGAACTGGTCGTCCGAAATGCCCATCATCTGGGCGGCCAGCGCGGCGCGGGCCCGGTCGGTCTTGTAGATCTCCGACACGATGCGCGAGCGCGCCAGCAGGTAGCTGTTGCCGTCCTTCAGGTCCTCGACCTTGCCGCCGAACTGGAAGAACGCCGGCAGCGTCTCGGCCGACATACCGCGGCGGAACTTCGCCACCTCGCTGGCCGACTGGCGTAGCTGGGCGGTGATGCCTTCCGCCGAGCCGCCCGCACGCTCCGCGGCTCGCTGCCAGGCTTGCAGGCGCTCAGTGCTCATGTCCAGGTTCTTGGACATCTGCCCCAGGCCGGCCGCGCCGCTGATGGTGTTCGCGGTGAAGTTTTTCAGGCCCACGCCGGCAGTGAACACCGCCAGCAGCGCCAAGGCCTCGTTGCGCATGCGGCTGAAGAACATGGCGGCCTGCTTGCCATTGGCCTCCATCGTCCGCGCAGCCCGGCCAGACTCATCCGTCGTATGTTTCAGCGAACGGTCGACCTCGGCCACGCCCTGCTTGAATCCTTTGGCGTTCAGCTTCAGCTCGACGAAGAGCGCATCCAGAACGGTGGCCATTGCTACTTCCTCACTTCGGATAGCACACGCCTGTTGTGCGCGTCTACCGCGATCACCTCAAGCAGGTTGTAGAGATCCTCGGCCCCGTACACGGTCTGCAGGTCGTGCAACATGTGCGGGTGCCGGGAGATAACCGCGGCGACGTTGGGCGGCACGTTGGCGTAGCTGATCAGCCGGTGGTTGCCGCCGTGCCAGGGCTGGACGCCGAAATCGATTGGCCGGCGGCTTGCGAAAAATCCAGGTGCAGCGCCACAATCTCGCGGCGCAGCAGCAACCGCGTGGCCACTTCCTCGATGTCTTCGTCATCCAGCCGCCGAGTGCCGGCCCGGCCCATATCCAGCTGCACGCATTCCATCATCTTGTCGAAAAGCGGCTTAGCCTGTTCGAACTTCAGGCTGTTCAACGCTTTCAGGCCGACGGATGCCAAGCCGGCCAGGCCGGCCTTGGCGATGTTGTCTGGGATCTGGACCCCAGCATTCATGAGCGCGAACAACGCGCGGCCCGCCCATTCTTCGGCCTCGGCAGCCGAAAGCTCGGTGATCAGGAACGCCTTGCCCTTGTCGCGCCCGGCCGCGGTGATGGTGATGGTCTTTTGCTTCCGGGCCATATCACACCACCGACGGGCTGACGTCTTGCCAGGTGATCTGGAACGTCATGGGCTGAAGGATCGCTCGGGCCGTGGGCACCGGTGGCGCCTGGGTCAGCACGCCGCGCTGCAATGTGTATTTGCGCTCGAGCGAGGGAATCGCGAGGGTTCCATTGGCGAAGAACACCTCGCGCGACGTTTTCATCGCGGCTATCCACACCTCGAAAATCACCTTCGACGGCGAATCGGCCTGGATCGTGATGGTCTGAATTACCGGCTGCGGCGTATAGCCGGCGGACATCCGGCCATCCACGCCCATCACTGCCTGGGCAAGCTGCACCGCGTCGAACGCGAAGGCGTCGTCCGTCGCATAGCCCTCGATCTTGCGCGGCACCGCGAAAACGGTGCCCACGCCCAGCATGAGGACGGAATTGGCACTGGTCAAAGTCGTCATGATGTGTTGCCCTTACAGGACGGCCAGCGAGGCCAGGGTGATCTGTTGTACGGAGCCGCCGTCCATATACCAGAACGTCATCGGCGGCGTGCCGCGCGCCTCGCGCACCTGCGGAGTGGCGTCCTTGATCTGCAAGTACCAGCCGCGGGTCTGGAGCGTTTCAGCGATATCCACGCCGGCTTGGTTGTTCACCTGGGCCTTCTGCTGCGCGGACAGCGTCACACCGGCGCGAATGGATCCGAAGTTCACGCCCGCGTTGATCGGGTCCAGGCAGGCCGCGTCGATCAGCGTGTAACCGTCCAGGTTGTAGGGGATCGAGTTCACCTGCGTGAGCAGCGTCATCAGCGCCTGCTGGAACGCAGCGTTCTGCCAGATCTGGTTCACATAGGTGTCGATCCACTTCCAGTTGCCGCTGATCTGCCCCGGGTAGAAGAAGCGGAAGCGGTCATTGCTGGTCGCATAGTCGCCGTAGAAGTTGTAACCATTGTCGATCAGCGTCTGCGCGGTCGTGGCGTCGGTCACCGAAAATGCCAGGCCCGACTGGCTCTTGAACGCCAGCGTGATCCGGCCGTTGGTGCGCGCAAAGTCGATCGAGGCCACCGCGCCCAGGACGAATGCAGCATGCTGGATGTCCTTGAAGACCGGCACCGAGCCGGAATACTCGTTCGCCGCCACGCGCGCGGCCCAGCTCGTGGTGCTGCCCTGCTGCGTGGCTGCGACGTCGGTGTCCCAGCCCACGTAGACATAGCGGTTGCCTTGGCTGTTCGTCCAGGCCGAGAAGGCGACCTTGCCGTCCGTATCGGGCTCGAACGTCGTCATGAACGACGCCCAGTTCTGGGTGAGGTCCGTGATCGCGCCCATGTTGACCGCCGGCACGCCGGCCGCCGCGCCCTGCGACAGCACCGCTCCAGTGGCCTGCGTCAGCTTCAAGCCGGCCGCAATCGTGCCGCTGCCGTAGCTGATGGTGCTGGCCGCGCCATCGGTGGCCGAGGTGATAACGAAGGCCGCGCGCTGCGCATCGTAGGTGCACGAGGCGCCGAACGACGTGAACGCGGCCTGGATGATCGAGGCAGCATTCGAGAAGCTGGTGGCGGCCGACAGGGTGATGGTGCTGGACGTCTTGGCCGTGCCGTCAACCGTCACGGTCAGCACGCCGGTCAGGGCCTGCAGCTGCGCCAGCGTGGTCGAGGCCATTGAGCCGCCGCGCACGTATGCAGCGACCGCCTCGCCCGGGTACTGGGCGAAAAGCAGGTTGCCAGGCTTGCGGGTCGAGTTGTCGAAGCCGTTGAAGTAGATGCCGGCCAGGGTGGCCTCGGTCGACGTCGGACCGAAAAAACGCTGCACGTCGCGCGCGGTGGCGAAGCTTTGGACGGTGCCGACTGGCACGGCCGTATCGTGGGTCAGGATCAGGCCGTTCAGGTCGAGCGCCGATCCGCCGGCGCCGATCACGCCAGGGACGACCTGGACGATTTCACTGGCGGGAATGGACATAGCTTTAAGCTCCCGGAGGGTAGGTAGTGTCGACCTCGACGAGGTCCACGTGGAGTTCGTCCGCAAACTGCTGCGGCACGGTGATGGATGGGTTGAACTGCAGGACCGCGTCGACTGACCAGCGTTCCAGGTACTGATCCTCGCCGGTGATGAACGGCAGTTGCCGCGGGTCACCGGTGTAAAGCGGCTGCGCGCCGCTCGCCTTCAATGCATCGCAGCCGTAGGAGCTGCGCAGCGCGATGGATACCGCCACGGCCATGTCCTGCGCGCTGTCCCCGTAACAATCGACCTGCACGGTCCATTGCGTGGGCCTCGTCAAGGTCATGGTGCCGGCGTCAGGCACATCCGCATACGTGGTGCGGGGTTGGGACAGCGGCGGCGCCAAGAACGGCGTCAGGTATACGTAGCGGCCCTTGGGCGGCGGCACGCGGTTCTGCTGCCCGCGCACCACCGCGACCAGGTCACCGACGATGACCTGGACGAACGCGCCCAGCGCCTCGACCAGTGCGTCCTCGGTGACGGAAACAGGAATGCTCATGGTGCCGCGTCCATCTGAAGGGTCACGCCGACCTTGCACCAGTCGGGCCAGGTCTCGAAGACCACAGTCACCAGCCAGACCTGGCCGCCGAAGACCAGCAGATCGCCACCCTTGGCCAGCGGTCGCACGACGCCCTTGGTGTCCCCGAACATGTAGACGCTGCGCTGCACCCCCTGGATGTTCTGCGCCTCGATGTGCGACAGGTCCTTGCCGCTGAGCGGCTGTACCTGCAGGCGCGCCGCGGCGTCTGGCTTGTACTTCGGCACCTGCTTGCGGCCGGCGCCGATCTCGTAGCCGTCGCTCGCGCGCAACGTGCCATCGATCATCGGATTGACCGCAGCGATGATCGGGCTGGCGATTCCGTGCAAATTCATGTGTCGACCTCGTAGTCCACGCTGTTCATCATGTGGCCGGTGTCGACCAGAGGCTTTGCGAAGCCCTTGCGAGCCACGGTGACAGGCGACAAGGCCGGGCTGTCCAACTGCCGGATGGATTCCTGCAACTGGCCCTTGATGCCCTCGCCCATCTGGCCGAGCGTCTTGTCGATGTCGTAGTCGTTGTTCTTGGCCACGGCACCCAGGGCGCGCGGCCAGTCCTTCTGCTTCTCGGCGATCATGGCCCGGAAGAACGGCCGCGGAGGCTGGTTTCGGTCTGGCCGGCCAAACTCGTTGACGGCGGCCACCAGCGCGACAGGCGTACCGTCCGGGTAGGTGGCGCCCTCCAGGAACCCCACGCGCAGCGAGCCGCCGTCGCCCAGCTTCTTGGCCATCTCCTCCAGCCGCCGCACCAGGGCCTGGCCGCCCTTCAGCTCTACGGCCGCCATGGGAACACCACGGGGACGGCGTAACCGGTCGGCGCCGGCCGATAGCGGCCCACCCGGTACTTGGCAGTGGCCTCCCAATACTGGGCGCCATAGCCGGTCTGCGCGTACCACTGCGCCGATCCCGGCGCCACGTTGTACTCAGCCGATACCGACACCGAGCCCTCGGTTGCGCTGCTGATGCGGCCCACCAGCGGCCGCGGGCCCTGGCCGTTCTCGCCATAAGTCAGCGCCGCCACGTGGGCCGTCAGCAGGTACAGGAGCACCTTGCGCTCGTCGATGTCACAGACCGCGCTGCTGTCCTTGTTGCTCAGGTACAGCGTGGCCATGCTGAAGGCATGGTTCAACTGCGCGTCCGAGAGCGTGGCGAAGGACGGGTAGATCTGCCGAAACTCGGCGGGGTCAAAGACGACGACAGCCATGGGCCGCTCCTATTTCTTCTTGCCTTCGTACTTCTCCGGCGCGATGCCGGGCGCGGGCGCGTCGGGGTCCAGACCTTCCAGGCCGGACTTTTCGTCCTTGCGCTCCTTGGCCTTCGAAGTGGCGCTTCGCTCGCTGCCCTGGGCGAAGATCATTTCCTTCTTGAGCGGCTGGAAGTCGGCATACAGCTTGGTCCAGGCTTCCCAGAAGTCAGCCGGCACTTCAGTGAAGCCGTGGCCGGCGATGGCGTCGGGATGGTTGGCACCGTTCAGGGTGACGGAGGGAGCGCCCGGGATGTCCAGGATCAAGCCATTGGGCAGCTTGCACGCAACGGTAACGGTCGACATTTCTCTTCCTCGAATAAAAAAGGGGCGCCGGTGTGGCGCCCCTGTTCGTTGCTGATGGCTTGGTTTACACGCCGATCATGCCGGCAATGGCCATGGGGACCTTGATGATGGCGCCCCAGGTACCCTGCGACTTCTTTTGCAAGAAGCTCGAGGTCTTACGCTCGATCGCGTGGGCGCGCATCTTCTCGGTGAAGGCGGCGGTGCCAACGTTCTGGCCGTCGATCGATTCGGCGATGAGCTGCACCAGCTGGCCCGAGCCGGTCGCGTACTGCACGGCGGTCTCGACGGTCAGGTTGGGGAAGTTCTTGGCCAGCAGGTCGGAGACGTTGACGTAGTACTGGTTCGTCTTCGTCAGGTTGACTTCGATCTCGGGCGACATGCACAGCTTCATCTTGTCGCGCCGCGTGACCAGGCCGCGCGTCTGGCTGACCAGTTGCGCGAACAGGCGTTGCGAAATGTCGTCGTAGACCGCCTGGCCGTCCTTCGTGGCCCAGGTCGTCCCCGAGCCGGTCCCAGTGGCGCCTGGGGCGATCGGTGCCGACAAGTTCGGATCGTTCAGCAGGCCGTAGTTCTGCAGGCCGGAGATGCCGAAGAAGTAGCTGTTGTCCTGGAACTTGTGCAGAACCAGGGCAGACGCGACATTCAGCTCCGATGCCCAGTTGATCTTCGCCTGGCCGGCCATTTCCAGCTCGCGCTCACCCCATTCCGTCATGGTCTGGTAGTGGTACGACTGGCGCTGCGGGAAGTTGGCATTCGCGCCGGCGCGGCCGTTGTTGTTGAAATCGCCGTAGGACGACACTTCGCCCGTGGATTCCACCACCGGGAAGGTGGCGGTCAGGGTGGTCCAGTCGCCTTTCTTCGACTCGCCCAGGATCACGGCACCTTGCATCGGCGTCGTCAGCACGCGCACCAGTTCGGGATCGACGTAGTTCAGCATGTAGCTCGGGATGCCCGAGTTGCTGACAGTGACCAACGGGCCGGCCTCATCCATAGCCAGAGCGTAGTCGTGGCGGTACTCGTCGGGCAGGTAGTCCATGGCGCCCGGGAACACGATGCCGAAGTGCTTCTCCAGCAGCGCGAGGTCTTGGTTTCGTTTCATGTCTTACCCCAGGTTGTAGGAGGTCATCTTGATGAGAGCGCCGATCGCGCCCGCACTGCCGACGAACATGTTGGTTTCGGTGTGGCCCGCGATCGTGGCGCCGGCGGCGCCGGTGGATACCGTGCCATCGGTGTTCGACGCGAAGACCTTTTGGCCGATGGTGGCCACCGTCTTCGTAGCGACCCAGAAGTCGCCGCCGTCGTGCAGAGTGACGCCCAGGCCGGCCGGGATGAGCATGGTGGCTTCGGCCAGCCAGATGGTGATGACGCCCTGCTGCTCACGGTGCACGAAGCCCGTGGGCACGCCGGAACCGGCGTTCGTGACCTTGCCGGTGGCACCCGCCCAGGCGAAGCGACCAACGGTCACGCCTGCGGTGTCAGCCACCAAGGCGCCCGGGCCTGCCAAGACGGTCGAACGCGGGTTGGAGCTGGCGAAGTCGCCCGCAACCGCGGCGGCCGGTTCGATGTAGACCTGTTTCTGGAAGCCCATGATTAGATCGCCTTGGGAATATGCGGGAAGCGTTCACGGAAGCTCTTCTGAGCCCCAGCATCCAACGCCATACGCGGGGTTTGGGGAGCCTGGTCTTGCGCCAGGGCCATCTTGACCAGCGCGCGGTACGCCGAGGGCGGCGTATCGGTCAGGTCGATGCCCTTGGCGTCCAGGGCCATTTTGTAGACCGCCTCGGCCGAGTCCTGGGCGACGATCTCGCCGAGGATGGGCCGGCATTCCTGCTCGGCGGTGCGGATATCGGTCATGCGCTTGACGGCAGCCTGCTCGCCCGCCTTCTGGGCCTTCGACAGGGCGGCGTCCATGGCCTGCTGGGTGACGGGCTTGGCCGGCGTGCCTTGCGTGGGCGGCGGCTCGTCTTTGGCCGCAGGCGGTTCGCCCAAGGCGGCCATGACGCGCGCGGCTTCGTCCGGGCCCAGCTTTTCGCCCAGCATTTCGCGGATCTTGCCCATCAGCTCGTCATCGTTGCCCAGGGCGTCCGGCGCGGTGGCGTCGTCTTCGTCTTCGCCGATCGGCGCGACAGTCGGGTCGGTGAAGACCTCGATGACCTCTTTCAGGTCTTCCAGGTCGGCGTCCTGCGCCAGCTTGCCCTTGAAGTGGTTCTGCATAGCGCGGATGATGCGCGGCTGCTCGGACTTCAGGTTCTTGCGGCTGACGCCCTTCAGGAAGGGGGTCAGGTCGCCCAGTGCCGCGTCCTGGGCCAGCCGGGGCCAGATATGCGCCCCGAGTGCCCCGGCGACGACGGCGGCGGTTTTGCTCAGTTTCATTTTCGGGATCTCCGAAGGGTTGAGGGTACTGCTGTCGCCTACGACGACGTCCGGGCCAGTCCGGCCCACTTCGACGAGCGCGACGTGATTGCCGCACAAGTCACGCATCACCCCGTCGTATGCGACGCCCTCATACATGCCGGGCGTCATATCGGCGCGGTAGCGGTACGCGGGGGAAAGCTCCTTCTGCTGCTCGGAGTCGATCAGCGCGATCGCGACGGCGTCCCATACGACGAGGGAATTCTTGAGGTACGGCGCCAGGAAGGAGGCGTTCGAACCGGTGGCCCCGACCACGAATTCTTTCTGCGGCTCGGCGGCCGAGACGGGGATGTGCTTGGACAGCAGCGGGATGTTGTTGAAGGTCGGCGCCGCGCGCGCCAGCTCTTCAGGGTCCCGCAGCAGGAAGTAGATGCGGTTGGGGTCCAGCCCCAGCGCTTCCCAATCCGGGATCTCGCTGCCGCGGTACGGGTTGACCGTGGCCTTGCTGATGTTGCTGATCTCGACGTGCATCCGGCCGTCCACGTCGATCCGGCGGACGGTGGCGCGGTCGAAGGCCAAGCCGTGGTGGTTCTGCTGGTTCATTCGTCGAATCCCGGGATGATGCTGATGGCCACGCACCGGCAATTGGGCAGCTCGCCAGGGCGGATGTACTCGCCATCGATGAGCATGCCCTTGTCCACGTCGTAGATCTCGCCGTCGGCGTCCTGGTGCGACTTGCGCGGATGCTTGCCGCCGCGCGAGTGCCGCCACTTGGCCTGTTTGATGCCCAGGCCCTGCTGACGCACGCGCGTGATGGTGGCCGTTGCCTTGTTGTTCTGGTCGCGCGCAATGAATGCCGCGCGCCGCTTGGTGATGCCGTACCGCTTCTGCAGGTCCTCGACCAGCCCTTCCAGGTCGCGGCCCTGCGTGACCGACCGCATGACCATGCCCTGCACATCCTGCAGATGCTCGGCGGCGACCGACTTGATCAGTCCGACGTTTTCCTGCACGGTGGCCTGGAAGACGTCATTGGCCGCCCGGGTCAGCTGGAACTGCACGCTGAAGCCCTTCTGCCGCAGGGCGTTGCGCAGCGAGATGTCCGCCGCGCTCATCGAGCCTTCCGCGAACTCGCTGGCCACCGGCTGGGCCGCCTCGTCGAAGCGGCGCTGCCACTGCTTGGCCAGGCGCCGCATCATCTTGGTCAGCGCCATGGCCGGGCTTTCGTCCTGGGCTATCTCAGGAACATTGCGCCGATAGGCCGCCGTCAGCCAGTACACCAGGGACCGCTGCATCTCATCGATTAGGCGGTCCAGGCGCTTGCGGTAGGCCGCCTCGATCCCCTGGTTGGCGTGCACGGGGCGCAGCGGCACCTCGCGGCCAGTCGGGGATACGAGGTCAGGCATTCGCGTCTTCCTGCGGTTCGTCTTCCAGGGGCGGCGGCGCGCCGGGCACAGCATCCGGCACCCCGTCGTCGTCATCGTCGCCAAGGTCCAGCGAGTGGTAGCCGTTCGTCTCGTCCGCCGCCACCCGCTCGCGCACCTCCTGCGGGCTGACTGCGCCGATGTCCACCAGCACCGCGTCCGTGTCGGCGTCCAGCTTGCGGACATCGGCCAGTTCCTTCTCGCTCATCTGCCACAGCGGCACGAAGCTGAAGGTGATGTCGGGGTCGATCTCGCCGAAGGCGTCCAACTGGATGACCTCCAGGCACTGCTGTAGCGGGTCGCGGAACACCGCTTCCTGCACCGAGAGGATTTCGTCGTAGAACACCCGGATTTCACCGTCGGCGGTCGAATTCAAGCCGCTGGGGGTGATGCCTGTGTACTTCACCAGCGGAATGCCTGGGACCACGCAAAGCTGCTCAAGCGACTGGTTTTGCAACGCATCCAGGCCCGAGAGAGGCACGTTCTCGAAACCGAACTCCTCGGTGTCCTTGTCGATCGCATAGGTCCCGCGGTTGCTGCGGGTTCGATTGAAGACGTCGATCCGAGAAAAAACGTCATCCCCGGGCTCACCGGACAGCAGCGATTGCAGGTTGCTCTTGAAGACCCCCACCGAGAAGCCGTCGATCAGGTTGGCCACCGCCTGGCGCGTCTTCAGCCAGTTGTTGACATATGGGATGGTCAACTGCGTCAGGGACATCCCGCCGAAGTTGTAGGACGGCTTCAGCAGGTCCGGCACCTCGCGCGACACGATGTTCAGCAAGCGGCTGCTGTGCACCTGGCGCCCCAGCACAAACCAGGACGTCGGCTTGTAGAAGTCCGGCCGCATCGGGTTGTCGCTGTTGTACAGGTACGGCGTGGTCCAGACCGGGTCGATGACCTTGAAGCCCGCCAGGGCGCCCTTGGTGATCTTCGCCGGGCTTTTGACCAGGATCGACTGCAGTTCGTCAGGGTCAGTCCAGGCCAGCGTGCCGCTGGGCGTCTTCACGTCGATGTAGATCTGCGACCGGCCGAACAGGCCATCCTGCAAGGCCGCCAGGCGGAACTTGGCGCGCAGGCGATGCTTGCGCATGGCCTTCTCGATGACTTCGAGCTTGTCGCTCTTGTCGTCTTCGCCCTTCACTTCCAGCTTGATCCACTTCCGAGTCATCTCCTTGGCGATGACGTCGGACATCTTGCGGTACTCGGGCCGCTGCGACAGCTCGGCCAGGTACGGGTAGCCGATAAAGCCCATCCCGGCATAGGCCTCGCTCACGTAGGCATAGACGGGATTCATCGCCTCGTCCATCGCCAGCATCGCCTGTTCCTTGTCGGCAGGGATGACGAACGGCGCCACGGCGGGACGCTTGAACTCGCCCACCGGCGCGGCCACGGGATCGGCCGGCGGCACGTTGGCCAGGCCCAGGGCCTCCAGGCTGATTTTCATCCCGGGCTCGCGGCGCGGTGCCGGAGGCGGCGGCATACGCCCGCTGCTCTCTGGCTGATAGCCGAACCAAGGCCGGCGGCGCGCAGCCGGCTCCGCCGCGGGAGCCGTCGCCGGCGTCCTGCGGAGGATCCAGTCGAGTAGTTTCATGCACGCCTCAATGCGTCGGGGTTGATTTGCATCGGCCGCTTGGTGATCAGCTCGGCGAAGGCCCGTGAGAGCCCGTCGACCTGGTCGTCATGCTTGCCGTTCGGGAAAGACCGCAGCTCGTCGATCAGCGCCTTGTTCCAGTCGCCGCGCAGCATCAGGACGTTGCCGACGTTGACCTGGGCGGCGAACGGCTCGGCGCGCACAACCTTGTCGCCGCTTTCCGGGCTGCTCACGATCCGGTAGCCGGGCATGCCGCGCGTCAGGTACAGCACCTGCGTTTTGCCGGCCTGGCCCGGGTCCTGCGGAATGCTGATGCGGACCTGCCGGCCGTCCAGCGCCGCGGTGTTCTCCAGCGCCTTGTCGCGGCGGTCCGGGCCCCACTGGCCACGCACCATGTCGCCGATCACGTACTGACCGGTCGGCAGGCGCCCCAGCTTCGGGCCGGCCGTGAAGTCGCCCGCGCCGTCCGTGCTGGCGAAGTCCCAGCCGCGCACCCAGTCGATGCGGCCGGCGGGCAGCGCGTCGATGATCTGGATCTGGTCGGGCCTGAATAGGTCACCATCCAGCGGCGTCGGCAGCTGCTGATAGAGCGACGACCAGGTGCGCGAGTTGCTTTCGAACTGCGCCCAGTGCTGGCGATCGAACCATTCCGGCCAGAGGTATTCGCCCCGGGCTCGGCCCAGCGGGTCGCTGTCGACCTCGCAGCGCGCCTGGATGCACAGCACCTCCCAGTCGTTGCCGTCCTTGCAGCGGATCAGCCCGCTTTCGCCCTTCCAGTCATCCGGCAGAACCCGGCCGGCCAGGTCGTCCTCGTGCCACCGGGTGGTGATCAGGACAATCCAGCCGCCCGGGATCAGGCGCGTCTTCAGGTCGTCTTCGTAGGCATCCCAGGTCTTGTTTCGGATCGTCTCCGAGTTCGCCTGCTCGCGGCCCTTGATCGGGTCGTCGATGATGATGCCGTGCGCGCGGTTGCCGGTGATGCCGGACAGGATGCCGCACGCCATGTATTCGCTGTCGTTGGACAGCGCGAATTCCTGGGCGGCGTTCGAATCCGACACCAGCGCCGCGCCCCAGATATTCCGGTACCGCGGCTGCTTGATGATCGAGCGCGTGCGGCGCCCCATCTTGCGGGCCAGATCGTCGCCGTAGCTGGCCAGGATGACGCGCCGGCCCGGCGTCGCGCCCAGGTACTTCGAGGGGAACACCACCGACGCATACGTCGACTTGGCGCTGCCCGGCGGCATGCACACGATCATCCGGCCGTGCCGGCGCTGGCTGGTCTCTTCCAGCTTGGCCAGCAGCAGGCGGTGGTGCACCGCCATGGTGGTCTCGATGGGCTCGAAAAACTCGGCGTCAGGGTCTTCCTCGTCCACCGGCCGGCCCGGCACCTCGATCGCATTGGCGTACTGGAGGATGTCAGCCCTCGCCCGCCTCCGGATCAGCAGCTCCCTGGCCGCTTCCTGTCGCGAGGGCAAGGAGTTCTTCGTCGGTGAAGTCATCGGCCTTCCGCGGCGGCGTGTTCAGGTTGATCTGTTGCGGTACGGGCAGGATGCCGTAGGCCTCGCGCTCCAGGGCAATCAGCACCTTGAGCGTTTCGGCCAGCTTCTTCAAACCGTCAATGCGGGACGCCATGGAAATGGCGCGGTTGTAGACCGTCTCGCGCTTTCCCTGGGCGCCGTCTTCGTCACTGCGCAGGAACTCGGCCAGGTCACGGAACAGTTCGGGGTGGCCGGTCTCGGCCTCCAGTTCCACCAGCATGGCCTCGGTGGCCTCGCGCATCCGGCGGATGGTCGACTTGTGCTTGAGCTTGACGTCGGCCAGGGCTTGGGCGCCGATGGCGATCTCTTCCTTGACCCGGTGCGCACTCGATTCACTGCGGGCCGTGGACTGCGTACTTAGCCTGCGTACCTCATCCCTGCGCACGAGCTCGTCGGCCTTGGCCTGGACTCGGGCGTTCAGGTCGCGGGGCCACTCGTCGCGCTTGGCGCGCTTGCGGATGGCCCCCTCGGTGATGCCGTGCAGGGTGGCGAGCTCGCGCAGGGACATGACGCCCGCGCGGTAGCCCGCCTCGATGCGCTCCCAGTCGGGTGGCGCCTTCTTGGGCTGTGTCATTCGGTTCTCGGTGTGGTTGCCCCCATCCGACTACCCGCCACGGCGGGCTGGGCGCGGCGGTTCTCGTCGTGCTGGCCGCCGGCGACAAGACCGGAAAGAAGTGCCCCGCGCATTTGCCCCTGCGCGGGCGCCAGGCCAGCTGAGGCGACTCATGGGGGTATTGGTAGGAAGTGGGGCCCCTCCCCCTAGCACGCGTTGCACGTGGCGCTGTGTGGCGCAGGGAGACTTCGGGCGGCGCCGGTCGGAGCCAGCGGTACGGGGCTATCCCCGAGTGCAGCATTGGCCATTGGCGCGCTGCTGTCTGGTCGATTGCGGCGGCTGTTCCCACAGAGCAGAGG
Organism: Achromobacter sp. NCFB-sbj8-Ac1-l; assembly: GCF_052695805.1. Lineage (NCBI taxonomy): Bacteria > Pseudomonadati > Pseudomonadota > Betaproteobacteria > Burkholderiales > Alcaligenaceae > Achromobacter > Achromobacter sp. NCFB-sbj8-Ac1-l. Next base: position 4,034,606 of record NZ_CP199812.1, read on the forward strand.
CCGGAGCGTGACGTCTGCCAGCCGGTGCCCATGCGGCCCGGCGGACGGTTCTCTCTGGCCCCTGCTCTCTGGAAACAGGCATGAAAAAAGCCCCGGCTTTGAACTGCACCCCAAAAGTTGGACACTGATCCAACCTTTGGGGTGTTTTTCATGACGAAGTACGATGAGCGATTCAAGCTCAAGGCAGTTAAGCATTACGTGTCAGGCAATCTTAGCTATCGAGAGGTGGCCGGGCTGCATGGGATCGAGCATTCGATGCTGCGCCGTTGGGTGTCAAGCTATGAGCAGCACGGCGCTGCTGGACTGGCCAAAAAGTTCAGTCACTACGATGCGGCGTTCAAGCAGGGGGTGCTTGAGCGGATAGATCGTGATGGTCTGTCCGATCGCCAGGCAGCAGCGCTTTATGACATCCGTCACGCGGGCAGCATCGGCATCTGGCGCGCCCAGTATGATGCTGGGGGTGTAGGCGCATTGGCGTCGCAACCTAGAAGCAGGCGCACAATGCCTCACAAATACCCCCCCGCCCCGGTCTCCAAGGATATGACCGTCGAGCAGATGCAAGAAGAGCTGGCTTATCTGCGTGCGGAGAATGATTACCTAAAAAAATTGAAGGCCTTGATCCAAGCGGAACGGACCGAAGCGCTGGTCAAAAAGCGCAAATGGTCCAAGGATTGAGGTCGGCCCACCCGCTGGCATTGTTGCTGCGCGCAGCTGGACTGTCGCGCAGCACGTTCTATTACCACCTAAAGGTACAAGGCGCAGCGGACAAGTACGCTGATCTGAAGGCCAGGATCAGTGCCGTCTATGCCCATCACAAGGGGCGCTATGGCTATCGCCGGATCACGTCGGTGCTGCGCCAGGCTGGCGATCTGGTCAACCACAAGACGGTGCAGCGCCTGATGCAGGTGTTGGGTCTGAAGTCGCTGGTGCGGGTCAAGAAATACCGCTCATACCGCGGCGATGCGGGCCGGATCGCGCCGGACTTGCTCAAGCGCCAGTTCCAAGCTTCTGGCCCCAACCAGAAGTGGGCAACCGACGTGACCGAGTTCAACGTCCAGGGCGAGAAGCTGTACCTGTCCCCGGTGATGGACCTGTACAACGGCGAGATCGTGGCCTACCAGATCGAGCCGCGCCCTGTGTTCGGGCTGGTGACCAAGATGTTGAAAAAGGCCTTCGCCAAGCTCAAGCCCGCGGATAGGCCGTTATTGCACTCGGATCAGGGCTGGCAGTACCAGCAACGCGCCTATCGGCGCCTGCTGGACGAGCGCAGCGTCACCCAGAGCATGTCCCGCAAGGGCAACTGCCTGGACAACGCCGCCATGGAAAGCTTCTTCGGCACGCTCAAGTCAGAGTTCTGCCACCTGAACCGCTTCGAGAGCATCGAGCAGCTACAGGCCGGCATCCGCCAATACATCCACTACTACAATCACCACCGCATCAAGCTCAAGCTAAAAGGCCTGAGTCCGGTTCAATACCGGACCCAGGCCTTCGGCCCTTAGCTTCTTACTGTCCAACTTCTTGGGGTCAGTTCACTTTCGCTCGGGGCTCGTTTCTTTCGGACGCACGACGCCCGCCATGGGCATCGGGTCACGTCGTTAGACGGTAGTCAAGTTGTCTTGGCGACGATTATGCACCCGGCTTGCGTACTGCGCAACAAAATCTTCGAAGTTCCCAACAGCGCGCACCAGGATGTCGTCGTACTCGCGCAACCTGATGCCCTGGGCGCGGCATGTGGCCTTCCAGTAAGCGCGCTGCACATAATGGGCCCGCAGCAGCTCGCGGTGTTGGTGCAACATCCGGTACACGGCATTGCGCCACGCCGCCTCGATGAACGCAGCGTCGGCCTCGTCCACCTCCTCCTGCGGCTCCTCCGCTTCGGTCAGCTTGCCGGCCTTCTTGGCCAACATGCGGCAGATCTCGTAGGTGGGCGAGACGCCGTAGCCGCCGCGGCTGCGCATGACGTCCCCCCAATTGCAAAGCCGTTCATGGAAATCGGCCGGCAGCCGGTCCAGCAGCAGTTTGGAAATTGTCATGGCGCGGGGCGCTCCTGGTACTTCGAACAACGTTGCCCGATCTCTTCGCCCAGGGCGCAGCGCAGGACGCGCCGACCGCCGAAGGGGTTGGTGATCAGGCGGATTTCAGTGCAGCCCGCGCACGTGCGGGCCGGCGGTGGCTCTTGGCGGCGCTCCAGCACCTTGAGTGGGTCGCCGCGCTCGGTTTGGCGGGCCCAGGTCATATGCGCCGTTCCCTGATCCCGGCCAGCGAGCGCAGCGGTTCCTGCTCGGCGCGGGCGCGGGCGGCTGCCAGTGCCATGGCTGGCGACATAGAGAACGGTCGCGCGGCCACCTGAGTGCCGGGCACCACGGTCACCGGGCCTGTATAGGGCACGTCTGGCCAGATGGGCGCCGACACCTCGGTCGCGCGGCGCCGCGGCGTCCCTGCGGCCTTCACCTCGCGCGGCTCGCGTTTTCTGGGCTTGGCCTTGACCCGCGGCCGGGTCGGAATCTCGCCGATCTTCTCCCGGTGCCGGCGCACCAACTGGGCGATGCGCGTGGACGTCACGCCGAATTCGCGCGCCAGGGCGGCCGTGCCTTCGCCGGCCAGGCGCCGCGAGACGATTTCCGCGTTGCGCGCGGTCTGTTCGTGGGTGGTGTTCATGGGTTGCGCTCCTGCGCCACGGCGCCAAAGAGGTCGGTTTGGGGCCGCTCGACAGCCAGCGGCGTGACGACCGCCACCAGCCGCGCGCCGAACTCGTCCGGCTCGGCCCGGCGGGCGCTGATCTCGCGCACCCAGGCGTCATCTTGGAAAACGACGTCCTTCAGGCTGTCGAGCACCACCTTCTGGGCGTTGTCCAGGTCCAGGCATTGCACGGTGTCATCCCAGGCCGCGCCGTCCTTGCGCATGCGCTTCTGCCAATCCTGCGGGCGGTTCGGGTACAGGGTGAACTCCACCCGCACCCGGCCGGCGATCGGCTTGCGCACGCCCGCCACCAGCGCCAGCTTCTGCACCTGGGCCTTGTAGGCCTTCGCCTCGGGCGTGACATAGGTGCTGGTGAACGCCGGCTTTCCCCGCGGCGTGACCGTGCGGCTGGCCCAGTAGCGGTTCGCGCTGATCGGGTACGGCAGGGTCAGTAGAACGCCGGCCGGCCCTTGTGCGCGCGCGAAGCTGTCCGGGGCTGGCACGGCGTATCCGCCGCAGGCAATGGCCAGAACTTCGGCGCGCTTCGCCAGCGTGCCGGCCATCGGGTCGTAGGCTTCGGTGAGGTTGTGTGAAGCGGTCATGCGTCGGCTTCCTCGGGTTGGTTGTGATCCAGCCAGGTCGATCCCTGGCCGGCGGGTTTGGGGGTGCCCATGTGCGCCTGGGGCTGGCGGCATTCGTCGCCCAGGACGCGGAGCATGTGGGCGCCCAGGTGGTAGGCGGTGAGCCTTTCGGCTTTGGCAGCGCTGGCCAGGATGTCTGCGCGGCCCAGGGCCTCGATGCGGTCCAGCACCTTGCGGCTGACCGTGTCGCCCTTGGGGCGGTTGACCAGCCAGTAGGCGGCGGTGAACAGGGCCTTGCGGTTCTGGGCCCGGGCGCTGATGTCGTCGAATTCCGAGCGAGGTGCACCGAAGTGCAGGCGGCAGTGCCAGTCCTTGGTGCCCTGGGTACTGGCGGTCATCGTGCCTGGCAGGCAGCAGCCGAAGGCAGCGCAGATGCCATAGCCCCCGCTTTCGTTGCCGCCCACGGCGGCGCTGGCTTCGGCGTAGGCGCTCATGCACGGGCCCCTTGCTGGTGCTGGGCGACCTTGGCCGCCGTCTCGGCTTTCAGCACGTCGAGGCGCTCACGCTCGGCCTGGCTGGCCGCTTCGGCGTCGCGGCGGCGCTTCTCGGACGGCGTGATGGCCTTGGCCAACATCTGGTGCAGCTTGCGGATGTTCTCGGCGGCGACTTCATCGTCGGGCATGCCGTTCTCTGCCGCGGGTGGCGGCAGCAGGCCGGCCACGTGCGGCGCGGGCAGCTGGCCCAGCCTCACCGCCGAATGCAGCACCTGCTCGCGCTGCGCCGCGTCCTGGCCCAGGGATGCGATCCAGCGCACGGGGCGAAACTCGGCGCGGGCCTTGCTGACCATCCGGCCGTAGGCAGCCTTGAACGCCATCCGGGCGCCAACCTCGTCGCCGCGCACCAGCACAGGCCGGGCCGCCGTCAGCGCCGCGGCGATTTCGTCGGTCCATACCACCGTGACCGCCTCGTCGTCGGCCTGCATGGCGATCGACCATGCCTCATCCGCTTCCGGCCGGCCATCCTGTGCGGCCGCGCCCTCAATCTGCGCGACGATGTGCGCCGGTTGGATCATGGTTTTGTACTTGCCCTCGTCCGCGTCGAGCAGGTGGGCCTGGATGGCCTTCTCGACCAGCGACAGCGGGTAGCGCCGCACGGCTTGGAAGAACAGCGCCTTGGCGCGCACGCCTAGCACCTTCAACTGCCGAAGCTCCGCGACATCGTCCAGCAGTTCACAGAACCGCTCGAAATCGTCCTCAGACATCGATCACCTCCTGCCGGCTGGCCCCACCGCCGAACACCAAGCGCTTCGCCTCGGCATTGATCTGCGCGGCGTTTGCGGCCGACCCGTTGGCGACTCCAGGCATGCCGTGCGCGCCGCTGTCAGGCCGGACCCACTCGGCCTTGAAGCCCTGCCACCCGCGCTCGGCGGAGGTGCGCAGAGCGGCGTTCAGTGTCATCCCGGCAGTGGCGGCTTCACGCTCCAGGCCGGCCAGCGCGGTAGCCGTGACTGGCGCCCGCTTCTTCGCGCGCAGCGCCAGGAAGTCGGCAGCCACCTGGGGATCTACGCCCCGGGCTTGCAGGTCGATGGCTGTGATGGCCGCTCCGGCCTTCGCCTTGTCGGTTTCGGGCTTGGGGGATATAGGGGGTTCTTTCTTCTTTTCTTCTTCTCTATTCTTCTCTTCTCTAGTCCGCTTTTTGTCCGCTTGCGGAGCGGACGAATTTCGGTCGTTTCGCTTCCTGTCTGCGTCCTGCGCGCGCTTCTTGGCGGACTGGCCGTTATGCTCGTCAAACTCAGGCATGCAGAGGGAATTGCCGTCAAATTCCAGCCAACCGACGGAAATCATGGCGTCCGAAAATCCGGGAAAGCCGACGGTCTCGTCCATCACTTTCGGCGTGTAGCCTTCCAGCTTTCCGTCGATCGAGTGGGCATCGAACAGACCCCAAACGGACAAAAGTCCACCAATCACGCGCAGTCTGTCCGCTTCGCAAGCGGACGCAATGCGGACAACTTTCGGATGCGTCGGCAGGTCGACGCGCATCTTGATCCAGTCAGCGGCCATTACGCGGCCTCCTTGAACTTGTCGCTGTTCGCGGCCATCTTCTCGGCACGCACGGGTTCCCAGCGCGTGTAGGCCCAGTCCCAGGTGGCGCGCTTGACCTCGCGGTCAATGCCGCTCTGGTCGTAGAGCGTGTGGCAGAAGTGGCAGGCGGGAACGGTGAATTTGTCGGGGACCTTCAGGCCGATGCCCTTCCCTTCGTTCTGGTGGGCGGGCACAACCGTGGGGTCGTCTTGGTAGCTGCAGCAGCCGGCGAATTGCAGGTAGCAGCGTTCGCCGCGGCATGCGGCCAGGTACTTCGGTTCGTGGCCGCGGCGCTTCTTCGGCGCGCGGCGCTTGATGGCGGCACGCTGCAGCGTGGACTGCCGCGCCAAGGTGGCGACGGAGCCGCTGGAGAGCCGGAACCCGGTGGCGCGCAGCGGGGTCTTGCGGGTCAGGGGTGCGGTTCTCATGAGAGAACTGTTGCGCAGACCGGTAGTCGGAATCCCGACTTTTTTCATGGCCGCACTCCCCTGCTACGGAACTCGACGCCCAGCTCGGCGCCGGCGGCCTCGACCTGTGTCAGGTACTGGGCCATGCCCTTGACGGTCAGCATGGTGGTGCTCCCCACCAGCGCGCGGTCGCCGCGCGGGGTGATCTGCCACTTCACGTAGCCATCCAGGCACAGTTCGGGGTCGAACTCTTCGGGCAGAAACTCGCGCTTGAAATGCTCGTGCCAGGCCTCAGCCGTGAAGCGCTTGCCGCCCACCCAGGCCTGTTCCGCGATGTCAGCCAGCGGTCCCACCCACATCAGCGCGTTCTGAGACAGCTTGCGCGGCTTCACACGCTCGCGCACCACCACCTCTAGCGGCTCGTCGGCGTCCAACGGCAGGTTTGCCAGGAACGTCTGCGCGGCGGCCTGTTGGCTGGCGCCGACCAGCAGGAACGTGCGGGGGTTGTGCAGGCGCTGGCGCATGGCTATGCCGCCCCGCATGTGCCCTGGCTCAGTCGGGCCCGGCAGCAGTTGGCGCCGATGGCATTGCCACGGGCCAGATAGTCCATGTACCACTGTTCGACGATCGACAGGCCGAACACCTCCAGGATGGCGTCCAACTGCTCCAGCTTGATGCCGGCGTTGTTGTTCAGCACCTGGGTGATCGACGATTCATCTTTCCAGCCAGCCGCCTGCATGACGTCGGCGCGCGTGGCCTTGGACATGGTGGTCAAAGCCTTGCGGATCAGGGTTTCGCCCTGAGGCTGTGATGCGGAGGGAATCTGAGGGGCGTTCATGAGGCTTCAACGCTGTTCAAGTGAAAAGGAATGCCGCTGAAAGCGCGGCTCGGCACACTGGCGGCATGAAAAATCTGACCGAAACCGAAAAGCTGCTCATCACCGCCCAGGACATGGCCCGGCGCACGTTCGTCGACCCGTCCGAAGCAGCCGTCATGGCCATCTTCGAAGAGCTGCGCGCCGAGCGCGACCGCATGGCATGGGCCACCGACGACCGCGTCGGCGCGACGGTGCATTGATGGGGTCATGTCGCACACTGCGCAGCCGCGCTTTGCTCGGCCGGCGGCGGCAGCGAGCGGGCCAGCTCGGCCAGCTTCAGGGCGTCGTTGGCGCCGGCGGAAGGCGCGCCAGCCTCCCAACGAGAGAGGCGCGGCTGCGGAATGCCTGTGCGTCGGGAGATTTCCGACTGGGTCAATCCGGCGGCGCGAATGCGCTTGATGAGGTCGGTAGCGGTGTCCATGGGCGTCAGATTATACGTTTCCGAATAACCATGCAATACCCAATCGAATTATTCATTCATGCATAGTTTCGCCATGAACTCCCGTGAATTCTTGGCGGCGCTGATGTCGCGCGCCGGCGACACCGCGAACTCCCTTGCACGCAAGGCGAAGGTGCCGCAGCCCACCATCTACCGATTCCTGTCTGGGACGGCGGCCGAGCCGCGCGTGTCTACCTTCGAGCCGATCGCCCGCTATTACGGCGTGCCGGTCGAGGCCTTTCTCAGCGACCGCGCGCGCGCCGATCTGGTGGCGACGTTGTTCAGCAGCGACAGCGACCAGACACTCGCGGCACTCCCTACCGTCGAGGTGTCGGACGACGTACCGATCCCGCAGTTCGACACCGGCGGCAAGATGGGCGACGGCCTTGAGCTGCGCGACCAGCCTGGCCTCATCAAGAGCTGGCGCGTGGACCAGGCATGGCTGGCGCAGAACGTGCGCGGCGCCACGTCAGCCAGCAATCTGTGCATCGTGACGGGCTTCGGCGACTCGATGCGCCCGATGTTCAACCCTGGCGATCCCCTCCTGGTCGACCGCGGCGTCATCACGGCCGACTACGACGCCGTCTACTTCTTCCGCGTGGATGGCGAGGGGTTCATCAAGCGCCTACAGAAGATCCCCGGCAAGGGCTTGGTGGCGCTGTCGGAGAACCCGGCCTACCAGGCCTGGGTTGTCGAACCCACCATGGATTTCGAGGTCTTCGGCCGCGTGCTGAAGGTCTGGCGCAGCGAAGACTTCTGACCCCGCCGCCATTGAACGAACCGCCTCCGGGCGGTTTTTTTTCGCCCAAGGGAATACCCTTACGAATTATTTATTCGTTTTAGTATTGACTTGATTTATTCGTTTGCGCATAATTCTTCCAACACCTCCCCACCCCGGGGAGAACGGGAGAAACAGCATGGACAAGCGGCTGGAATGGAAAGACGACGGCGTTGGCTTGGGTGGTCAATACCTCGGACCGAGTGAAACCTCGTCGCTCTACGCCGCAGTCCAGACCTACCCGTCGTTCGCTGAATGCAGCATTTGGACGCCCGGATGTGGTTTCAGCCCGCGCGAAACCATCCACAGCACTGTCAATGAGGCCAAGCAGCACGCCGAGGCCCAGATGGCTCTGCTCACTGCCTAACCCCCACCCGCCCCGGGTGCCGGGGCAAGGAGACAACCATGGACTATCCCGGTGAATTCCAGACGCAGGCCGACATCCAGGCCGCTGAGCGTCATCAGCAATGGGCGCGCGATGCGCGCAAGCCTGCCGCGGGCCCGAACGCGACCGAGGCCGAAGTGCTACGCGAGATGCGCGCGCTGGGCGGCAACTTCGTTCAGCACCTGATGAACCTGTGGGACGCCGCGGACGATGCGAACCGCGAAATCATCCGTAAGGCGTGGCCGCACACGTTCCGCGAGTACGCCACCAAGGTGCACTACAGCAAGCTGGCCATCGAGGCCGACCGCGCGTCGAGGAACTGAGCCATGGCCTACGCCCAACCCAAGATCACGCCCGCGCAGGAACTGCGCATGGACCTGGCCGGCGATGTGCGCGCCGCGCTGCGCGACGGGCTGCACGAGGTCGTGCGCTACGCCGTGGCCGAGCCGAACCGCCAGCCGGTGGCGCACGCCATCTACGAGGACAGCATCGGCAACAAGGCCCTGGTCGAGGCATTCGATGCGGTGGCCAAGGCCTACGCCCACGGCGACACGTTCGGCCGCATCGGCCAGTTGTTCAGCAATTTCATGGACGGCGCCAGCGCGCACTACGTGGAGAACCTGGCCGACGCCATCGAGGATCCCGAGCGCCAGCTTGATGTGTCGTTCGAACTGCCGGCGCGCCGCAAATGACCGCCCTCCTTCAATTCATCGCCGGCGGCCTGGCCGCGGCGTACCTGATTGGCCTCGCCGGCGACGCCGCTATGGCCCTGCACCGGAGAAATGCATGAGTGAAGTTCTGACCGTGGAAGCTGCGTTTGAACGCGACATTCCCGCCGAGGAGCGCGACAACGTGATGCAGATGATCTGCGAAACCGCCCAATGCGGTGACGACTACCACCCGCAGCACGTCAGCATCCTGAGCCGGGACCGCATCGACGCCATCAATGTGCGCGCCGAGGGCATTCTGACCTTTGGTGGCCGTGAATTCTTCTTCATCGTCCGCGACGGCAACTGGGATGGCACAGTGCTGGAAGGCTGGGAAGACGCTGGCACGCAGACGTTCGAGCCGCTGCCGCGCACGGTGTGGGCGCTCGCGCCGCAGCCGTCGCTGGTCAGCGATGCGATTGCCGCCGGCAAAGGCCCGTTCCTGGTCATGAAGTGGGACCACTTCATTACGCGCCCTGAAATCGCCAGGATCACCGGCAGCTACACCTACGACCGAATGATGCAGCCCGGCCTGAAAGTGGAGCAGTACTGGAAGGCCGAGGCCGCCAAGCATCAATTCGTCATCACCGACCAGGAACACGCGGACGAAATCCGCGCCCGCCTGCTGGCCGCGAGAGGTGCCCAATGACGACGAACCACACGCCCGGCAATTGGACCCTCGGCAAGACCGGCGGCACCGTTGTATCCGACCAACCGCTGCCCGACTACACCATCAACGGCGGGCACGACCACGTCGAGTATTACGGCGGCCATTTGATCGCCGAGAGCATTTGGCGCGCAGAGGATGCCCGCCTGATCGCCGCCGCGCCGGAGCTTCTGGAGGCATTGATTGATGTCCTTGCTCTGTACAAGTGGAAACGCCCGCACCTCGGGGATGCTTTGGAGCCTGTGATCAAAGCCAAGGCCGCCATAGCCAAGGCCAAGGGAGAGCAGCAATGATCCGCCGCCTCCTGCGCGCCCACTGGGAAGGCATCGTCATGGCGCTGCTGATGACCGTCGCTTTCTCCCTGGCCGGCCTGTTGGACGAGCCGGCCCCCTACCCCACCTGCGAAGGCTGCGGCAAGACCGCTGTGGCCGCGCGCCAACCCTGAGAGACAACCACCATGACCGAAGTTGCAGATGAAATCCTGGACGCGCCCGCCGCGATCGTTGAATTCAACGCCGTGCAGAAGGGCCTGGCCGCACTGCGCCAGGAGCTGGACGGCGTGCAGTTCGACGTCACCACCACCGCCGGCGACAAGGCCGCCCGCGCCGCGCGCGCCCGCTGCGTCAGCATCCGCACGTCGGCCGATGCCGCCTACGAAGGCTGGAACAAGCCGATGCTGGCCAAGCAGCGTGAAATGCGCGCCATCCTGGCCAAGATCAAGGACGAGGTGAAGGCGGTTGAAGAGCCGATCGACGCACAGATCAAGGCCGAAGAGGCGCGCAGGGCGGAAATCAAGGCGGCGAAGGAAGCGGCCGAACTGGCGCGCCAGCAGGTCATCCAGTCTCGGATCAACACCATCAGCCAGTACCCGGTGCAGGCCGCGGGCAAGAGCGCCGCCGATATCGCCGCGCTGCTGGCCGCCGTTGCCGAGCTGCCCATCACCACCGAGCTGTACGAACATCGCGCCGGCGAGGCCATGGCCCTGCAGGCGGACACCGTCGCCAAGCTGGAACAAATGCACGGCGCCGCACTCGCGCAGGAACAGGAGGCCGCGCGCCTGGCCGCTGAGCGGGCGGAGCTGGAGCGCCAGCGCCTGGAGCAGGAAGCGGCCGCAGCCGCCGCGCGCAAGGCCGAGGACGAGCGCTTGGCCAAGGAGCGCGCCGAGCTGGAAGAGCAGCAGCGCCGCCTGCAGGCCGAGCGGGACGCAGAGAACGCCCGCCAGGAAGCCGCGCGCGCCGAGCAGGCCCGTAAGGATGCCGAGGCCGCCGCGGCGCTCAAGCGCCAGCAGGATGAGGCGGCCGCCGCGCTGCGCGCCCAGCAGGAAGAGATTGACCGCCAGCGCCGCGAGTTCGAAGAACAGCAGGCCGCCGCGCGCCGCGCCGAACAGGAACGCGCCGAAGCCGAGGCCCGCGCCCAGCAGGAGAAGGAAGCCGCCGCGCGTGCCGAAGCCGAAGCGGCCGAGCGCGAACGCCTGGCCGAACAGGCGCGCCGCGAAGAAGCTGAGTTCCTGGCCAACGGCCCGGGCGACGCCGAAATCGTCATCGTGCTGGCGCAGCACTACGGCGTCGAAATCTCGGATGTCCTGAACTGGCTTTCCAAGTTCACTCCCCCTCCCCTGGCCGATCTGGCCGCCTAACCCATCCACAACGCCCGGCCGAGTCTCGGGCAGGAGAAAGCAATGTCTGACACCACCACGATCGACCAGCAACCCACCACCGCCCTGGATCTGCCGGCGGCGAACACCAGCACCAGCGGCTTGGTGCTGCACGCCGACAACATGGAGGCCATGATGCGCGCGGCCGAGATGATGGCGGCGGGCCGCGCCACCGTGCCCAAACACCTGCAGGGCAACCCGTCCGACTGCATGGCCGTGATCATGCAAGCGATGCAGTGGAACATGAACCCGTTCGTGGTGGCCCAGAAAACCCACCTGGTGAACGGCACGCTGGGCTACGAGGCGCAGCTGGTCAATGCGGTGGTGCAGTCGTCTGGCGCCATCTCCGGACGGTTCCACTACGAGTACAAGAGCGACGGCAACACCTTGGAATGCCGCGTGGGCGCCGTCATCGCCGGCGAGACGGACATCACCTGGAGCGAATGGCTCAAGATCTCCGATGTCAGCGTGAAGAACTCGCCCCTGTGGAAGACCAATCCGCGCCAGCAGATGGGTTATCTACAGGTGAAGAACTGGACCCGCGCTTACACCCCGGGCGCGCTGCTGGGCGTGTACACGTCCGACGAGCTGATCGATGCGCCGCCGCGCGAGCGCGACATCACGCCAAAGACCGCTGCTGAATTCGCGCAGGCCGCCAAGCCGCAGCCGGCAGCCGAAGTTGACCGCGACCAGATCATCCGCGACCTGGAAATGATCGCGCGCAGCGGTGACCCCGCAGACAAGCGCACGGCAGACCTCCAGGCCGCCTGGCAGAACTTGACCAAGGACGAGCGCGCCGCGGTGGGCGCGGACGAGATCAAGCGCCTGAAATCCCTGGCTGCCGCCGAGGACGCCACGCCGGCGCAGGCCACGCAGCAGGATGACGCGCCGGCCAATCAGGTCGCCGAAGACAGCCCCTTCGACGGAGTCGAGGAATGAACGCGCCCGCCGAACAACGCACCGAGGAATGGCGGCAGGAGCGCGCCGGCAAGATCACCGCCAGCAACTTTGCCGCGGCCATCGCCGTGACTCCAGGAGACGGCGTCTACAAGACCGGTCCGCGCAAGGGGCAGCCGAAGGTGGCCGAGCCCACGCTGGAGCGCACGCGCCTGATGCGTACGCTGGCCTTCGAGCGCCTGGCCGGCATCCCGCGGCGCGAGATTGGCGCCAAGTCCCTGTCGTGGGGCCGCGACCTGGAAGACGCCGCCAAGGAGGCCTACATGGTCGACAAGGGCGCGCTGGTCGAAGACAGCCGCTTCGTGCTGCACCCCACGTACGACTTCATCGGCGCCAGCCCGGACGGCCTGGTCGGTGCAGACGGCGGCATCGAAATGAAGTGCCCGCACGACGAGCAGGTCCACATCCAGACCTGGCTGGAAGGCATGCCCGACTGCCACATCGCGCAGGTGCAGGGAAACATGCTCGTGACCGGCCGCCAGTGGTGGGACTTCATCAGCTACGACCCGCGCATGGCCGAACCCTGGCGCCTGTACGTGCAGCGCGTCCCGCGCGACGAGGCATACATCAAGACCCTGTTGACCGCCCTGCTGCAGTTCGAAGCCGAGCTGCGCGCCATGGTCGAAACCCTGCGGCGCAAGGGCGCGGGGAGGTGAGCATGGACCTACCCAAATTGCAGGTCAGCTTTTCCGGCGGCCGCACGTCGGCATTCATGGCCTACATGGTCAAGAAACACTGGGCGCACCTGTACGACCTGCGCTTCGTCTTCGCCAATACCTCGTTTGAGCACCCGGACACCCTCCGCTTTGTAGACGCGGTAGATCGGGAGTTCGGGCTTGACCTGGTGTGGCTCGAAGCGGTCGCCCATCACGATGAGCGCAAGTCGAGCGGGCACCGGATCGTTACCTATCAAACCGCCAAACGCGATGGCGAAGTCTTCCGGGACGTGGTTGCCAAGTATGGCCTCCCTAATCGGACGTTCAAGCTGTGCAACCGAGAAATGAAGCTCAACGCCATGAAGTCCTACATGCGCTCCATCGGTTGGGATGAGCATTTCACGGCCATCGGCATCCGCGCGGACGAGCCGAAACGCATCAGCCCCACAGCGGCGCAGCAGCGGATCCTGTACCCGCTCGCCACCACCTGGCCTACCGACAAGCAAGACGTGCTGGCCTTCTTCGAAGATTTCGATTGGGATCTGGCCATCCCCGAGCATATGGGGAACTGCCGGGCATGCTTCCAGAAGTCCGACCGCAAGCTGGCCGCCGTCTACCGCGACGATCCAGGCGCCTTCGACTTCGTGGCCGGCCTAGAGCGGGACTTTTCTCACGTCGGGCCCAACAACCGCCCCGGTCCACGCAAGTTCTTCCGGCTGGAGCGCGATAGCGCCGACATGCGCCAAGCCTTCGAACTGGCCCGCGGCCACATCCTCCCCTACGACGACGAGCCAGGATCTTGTAGCGAGTCGTGCGAAGCCTATCAGAACGAATTGGACTTGGAGCCAGCATGACCAACCAGAACAACGCCGCCCAGGCGCAGAGGGACCGCTACCACATTCTCAAGACCGATCCGGAAGCGTTCCAGGCGGTCCTGTCCGGAGCGAAGACGTTCGAAATCCGCTTGAACGACCGAGGCTATGCCGTTGGCGACGTACTGGGCCTGCGCGAAACGAAGCACACCGGCGCGGAAATGCGGGCCGGCGCGCCGCTGGTGTACACCGGGCGCGAATGCCAGCGGTTCGTCAGCCATGTCCTGACGGGCTACGGGCTTGCGGATGGCTGGTGCTGCCTGTCGTTCCGGCTGCCCCACGCTGGCGGGGCAAGCGCCCCTGTAGCCGGGGAGGCGCACACCGCTTTGAATGAATGGTTCGACAAGACCGACTTCATTCAGAAGCGGATCGCGTCCGGCGAGCTGCCCGTGAAGTACCTGGGCTGGCACCGGGCGGACGTGATGCGGGACCTGATAGACGTAGCCGCGAGAAATCAAGTGATTCCCTCCGGGTGCATCGTAGTTCAAGAAGCTGACACGATTCCCCACACTCACCCCGAATACGGACCTGGCATCTTCTTCACGGAAGACGCCAGGATTGAATTCGATGCCGCGCCCCAGGCCAGCGAGGCGGTGCGCGATGCCGGAATAACGATATCGGAAGACGTGGAGTTGCCGCCGCTGCCTGAGGCCCTTGCGCTACGGCCGGGCCAGCTTGGCCACACCGACCAGACGCTGGATTACTTTGCCCGCGCCGCCGTCCTGGCCGACCGCCAGCAGCGCGCCGCCCTGTCCGCGCAACCGGGAGCGCAGAGAACAGGGGAAGTCGATGGCTGACATGGTCGACTGCGGACGGGAGACATTCAAGGCTTGGGCGCGCCAAACGCCGTCACCCGCCTACGGGGAATGCTGGCACAACCGATGGCTAGGCCCATTCATTCCTACGATGCCCGCTGAACAGGCGTGGCAGCTGATAAGTGAAGACAAGATGACCACATCAGCAGGTGAAGCATTCAAACGAGGGTGGATTGCCGCGCAGTTGGATTATGGAGCAGCCCATCCCAAGCAGCACAACGACGGAGGCGCGGACAATGGCTGACCTGCACCTGGCCCTCAAGGGCGAATACTTCGACGCCATCAAGGCTGGCACCAAGACCGAGGAATACCGGCTGGTGACGCCCTACTGGAGCAAGCGACTGGTGGGCCGTTCCTACGACCGCATCGTGCTGACCAGGGGCTACCCCAAGCTCGATGATCACGAGCGGCGCCTGGTGCTGCCCTGGCGCGGCTTCGCCATCAAGACCATCAGGCACCCGCATTTTGGACCTGACCGCGTGCACGTATTCGCGATCAGCGTCCTGGCCGACACCGACAAGAAGGAGGAATAGATGGTCATCACCATCGAACAGCACGAGCTGCAGCGCATGCTGGTTGAGGCCGCGCGCCAGGGCGCAAATCACGCGATCGACGACCTGGTCTGTTACCACTTCAACGAGGCTTGCGAGCGCCTGGGCATCAGCTACAACACGCTGAAAAAGCGCATCCAGGAAGGCAAGATTCGGCCTGTCGACGGTCGTATCACCGGCGCCGAAATCCGCCGGTATCTAGCCCAGCTTCGCAGCGATGCTTGACCCGTGCGGGTTGTAATAGACCATGGCCATTTTCGGGTCGGTCCAGCCGAACATCTTGCACAGGTCCAGCACGTCGATCTTCTTGGCGATCATCGTCGCCGCCGTGTGGCGCGTGTCGTGGAAGGTGAACCCCTCCAGCTTGGCGCGCTTGCGGTACTTGCGGAACAGGGCATCCAGGGACGCAGAAGCGAGGCCGAACACCAGGTCATCGTCCCAGCCCTTCATCCGCGCCAGGATGGCACGCGCTCGGGACGACAGCGGCACATCGCGCGGCCGGTCGCTTTTCGTGTCGGGCAGGTGGGCGTGCAGCTCGTGCACGTTCTTCCATGTCAGCCCGCACAACTCGCCGGCGCGCATGCCGGTGCGCAGCGCCAGTAGCATGCAGTTGGCCACCGCCTGCCCGGTGCTGGCCACTCGCCCGCGGCGCCGATAGCCCATCTCGCGCAGCATGGCGCGCACTTCCTTCATAGCGATCACTCGGTCGCGGTGTTTGCCCTTGGCGGGCTTGCGGATGCCCCGGCATGGGTTTACCTCCACCCACTCCCATTCAAGCCTGGCAGCCTCGAATACCGAGGCCAGCAAGCTCAATTCACGAAGTACCGAGGACGGGCCAATGGTCTTGGCGCGGTCGTCCCGGAACGCGGCGACGTGCTGGGCGGTTACCTTGGACATGGGCAGCTCCAGCGGCAACTTGTAGCTTTCGAAGGCCGCCAGGCGCACCTGTTCCCACCGCTCGCCCTTGCGATGCGGAGACACCTCATCGCTGTATTTTCGCAACGCTTGGCGCAGGGTATGCAGGTCGCCGGCCGGCTTGGTGGCGTGGTCGCGGATCTCTGCCTCGCGCCTGGCGGCCCACTCGACTGCCTCGCGGCGCGTAGGAAAGGTTTCGCTATCACGCACGCCTGCGAGTTTTATTTGGGCTCGATACCCTTTTGCCGTCTTCTGGATGCTTGCCATGTGGGGCCGAGGACGGGGCCTAGATGGGGCCGGAGACTGCGAATTCTTGCTTTTTGGCAGTCAACCGATCACCCACCCACCCCGACAAACCGTTGATTTGAAAGGCTTTGATATTAGCCCATCAACGGTTTTCAATAAGTTGGTGCGAAGGAGGGGACTCGAACCCCTACACCTGTTACGGCGTCAGGACCTAAACCTGGTGCGTCTACCAATTTCGCCACCTTCGCAAAGCCAAGCCCACTATTGTAGCTTGCTTGTTAAAATCTTGCGTCATGAATCCGCGCCTCGATGCTTTACACCCCTACCCGTTCGAAAAATTGCGGGCTTTGCTGGCCTCGGCCAGCTCGCAACCGGACGGCCTGACGCCTATCAATCTGTCGATCGGCGAGCCCAAGCACGCCGCGCCGGAGCGCGTCGGGCAGGCCATCCGCGACCATCTGGGCGGACTGTCCGTGTACCCGTCGACCAAGGGCGACCCGGCCCTGCGTCGGGCGATTTCCGAGTGGCTGGCACGGCGCTACAGCATCCCGGCGCCCGACGCCGAGACCCAGGTGCTGCCGGCGCTGGGCTCGCGCGAAGCGCTGTTCGCCTTTACGCAGACGGTGATCGATCCGTCGGCCGGGTCGGTGGTGATCTGCCCCAACCCGTTCTACCAGATCTACGAGGGCGCGACGCTGCTGGCCGGCGCCACGCCCTACTACGTCAATGCAGACGCGCTGCGCAATTTCGCCTGCGACTGGAACCAGGTGCCGGACGAGGTCTGGAAAAAGACGCGGCTGGTGTTCGTGTGCTCGCCGGGCAACCCGGCCGGCAATGTGATGACGCTGGACGAATGGGAAGACCTGTTCGCCCTGTCGGACCGCTACGGCTTCGTGATCGCGTCGGACGAGTGCTATTCCGAGATCTACCTGGACGAGGGCAACCCGCCGCTGGGCGGGCTGCAGGCGGCGCGCCGCCTGGGCCGTAACGACTACCGCAACCTGGTGGCGTTCTCCAGCCTGTCCAAGCGGTCCAATGTGCCGGGGTTGCGGTCGGGTTTCGTGGCGGGCGACGCCGCGCTGATCGGCCGCTTCCTGCTGTATCGCACGTATCATGGCAGCGCCATGAGCCCGATCGTGTCGGCGGCCAGTATCGCGGCGTGGACGGACGAGGCCCACGTCAAGGACAACCGGCGCCTGTATCGGGAAAAATTCGAGGCCGTGCTGCCCATCCTGCAGAACGTGCTGGATGTGTCACGGCCGCAGGCGTCTTTTTATCTGTGGGCGGCCACGCCGGGGTCTGATACGGCGTTTGCCCGCGACCTTTATGGCCGCACCGGTGTTACCGTGCTGCCGGGCAGCTATCTGGCCCGCGACGCGCACGGCGTGAATCCGGGCCAGGGCCGCATCCGGCTGGCCCTGGTGGCGCCGCTGGCCGATTGCGTGCAGGCGGCCGAACGCATTGCCCATTTTGTACATACTTCTGTTTGATCAACCTTTGAAAAGCTGACCCCGTTATGACTCTCGACCTGCAGACCACCATCGAAAAAGCCTGGGACGACCGGGCCAACCTGTCGTTCGGCGATGCCTGCGCCGAAGTGCGCGAAGCCGTCGAGCACACCATCGACGGTCTGGACCTGGGCCGCCTGCGCGTGGCCGAAAAAATCAACGACGACTGGGTCGTGCACCAGTGGATCAAGAAGGCCGTGCTGCTGTCGTTCCGCCTGTACGACAACGCCATCATGGGCCAGGCGCCGCTGCAGTTCTACGACAAGGTGCCGCTCAAGTTCTCGGAATACGGCGACAACGCGTTCAAGCAAGGCGGCTACCGCGTGGTGCCGCCCGCCGTGGCCCGCCGCGGCGCGTTCCTGGGCCGCAACGTGGTGCTGATGCCGTCCTACGTCAACATCGGCGCCTACGTCGACGAAGGCACGATGGTCGACACCTGGGCCACCGTGGGTTCGTGCGCCCAGATCGGCAAGAACGTCCACCTGTCCGGCGGCGTCGGCATCGGCGGCGTGCTCGAGCCGCTGCAGGCCAACCCCACCATCATCGAAGACAACTGCTTCATCGGCGCCCGCTCGGAAGTCGTGGAAGGCGTGATCGTCGAAGAGAACTCGGTGCTGGCCATGGGCGTGTATCTGTCGCAAAGCACCAAGATCTATGACCGCGCCACGGGCAAGATCACCTACGGCCGCGTGCCGTCGGGTTCGGTGGTGGTGCCGGGTTCGCTGCCGTCGGCCGACGGTTCGCACAGCCTGGCCTGCGCCGTGATCGTCAAGCGGGTCGACGCGCAGACCCGCGCCAAGACCAGCATCAATGATCTGCTGAGGGCTTAAGCCAAATGTCGGGCTCCGTTGTTCTTGATCTGGTCAAGGACCTGATCTCGCGCCCGTCGGTCACGCCGGCGGACGCGGACTGCCAGGCGACGCTGGCTGCGCGCCTGGCGCGCATCGGCTTCACCTGCGAAACCATCGCCCAGGGCGGTGTCACCAATCTGTGGGCGCGCCGCGGCACGGCCGCGCCGCTGGCCGTCTTTGCCGGCCACACGGACGTGGTGCCGCCGGGTCCGCGCGAAAAGTGGGAAAGCGATCCGTTCGTGCCCACCGAGCGCGACGGCTACCTGTACGGCCGCGGCGCAGCCGACATGAAAAGCTCGATTGCTGCCTTCGTGGTGGCGGCCGAGGAATTCGTGGCGGCCAACCCGCAGCACGGCGGCTCGATCGCCCTGCTGATCACGTCCGACGAAGAAGGCCCGTCGATCGATGGCACCGCCATCGTCTGCGATGCACTGAAAGCGCGTGGCGAGCAGATGGACTACTGCATCGTCGGCGAACCCACCTCGGGCGACGTGCTGGGTGATACCTGCAAGAACGGCCGCCGCGGCTCGCTGTCGGGCAAGCTGACGGTCAAGGGCATCCAGGGCCACGTGGCCTACCCGCACCTGGCCCGCAACCCGGTGCACCAGTTGGCGCCGGCGCTGGCCGACATCGTCAAGATCGAATGGGACCAGGGCAACGAGTATTTCCCGCCGACCACGTTCCAGGTGTCGAACCTGAACTCGGGCACGGGCGCCACCAACGTGGTGCCGGGCGATGCCGTGGCGCTCTTCAACTTCCGCTTCTCCACCGCCAGCACGCCCGAAAGCCTGCGGGCGCGGGTGCATGAAGTGCTGGACCGCCACGGCCTGGAATACACGCTGGACTGGGAACTGGGCGGCGAGCCCTTCCTGACCCCGCGCGGTTCGCTGACCGATGCGCTGGTCAAGGCCATCCGCGAAGAAACCGGGGTGACGGCCGAGCTGTCCACCACGGGCGGCACGTCCGACGGCCGCTTCATCGCCAAGATCTGTCCGCAGGTGATCGAGTTCGGCCCGTGCAACGCCACGATCCACAAGGTCAACGAGCGTATCGAGCTGGCCTCGCTGGACCCGCTTAAAAACATCTATCGGCGCACGCTGGAAAACCTCCTGCCCGCCAAGTAAAAAGCCACTCATGTATCAATCCGCCCGCCAAGAACTGCTGACCCTGCGCGACCTGATCCGCTACGGCGTATCGCGCCTGAACGCCGCCGAGGTGGCGCTGGGTCACGGTAGCGACAACGCCTGGGACGAGGCGGTCTACCTGGTCCTGCACGCCCTGCACCTGCCGCTGGACACGCTGGAGCCCTTCCTGGACGCCCGCGTGCTGACCGAAGAGCGCAGCCGCGTGCTGGACCTGATCGACCGCCGCGTGACCGAGCGCGTGCCGGCTGCCTACCTCACCAACGAGGCCTGGCTGCGCGGGCATCGCTTCTACGTGGACAAGCGCGTCATCGTGCCGCGCTCGCCCATCGCGGAGCTGCTGGACGAAGGCCTGTCGCCCTGGGTGCAGGATGCGCAGGCCGTCGACAACGTGCTGGACATGTGCACGGGATCGGGCTGCCTGGCGATTCTGTCGGCCATGGCCTTTCCGTATGCCCACGTCGATGCCGTCGACGTGTCGTCGGATGCCCTCGAAGTCGCCCGCCGCAATGTGGACGACTACGGCCTGGCCGACCGCCTGGAACTGCATCAAAGCAATCTGTTCGACAGCCTGCCCGAGCGCCAGTACGACGTGATCGTGTGCAATCCGCCCTACGTGAACAGCGGCTCGATGGACGTGCTGCCGCAGGAATACCGCCACGAGCCCCACCTGGCGCTGGCCGGCGGCACCGACGGCATGGACCTGGTGCGGCGCATTCTGGAAGCCGCCCCGCGCTTTATGTCGGCGGAGGGCGTGCTGGTGCTGGAAATCGGCCATGAGCGCGACTTCTTCGAAGCCGCCTTCCCCGAACTGTCGCCGGTGTGGCTGGATACGGCAGAGGCATCCGACCAGCTTCTGCTCTTGACCCGCGAGCAGTTGACGACGTGATACGTGCTACTGGATTGACCTTGCGCCGCGGCACGAAGGTGCTGCTGGACGACGCTGAATTCGTGGTGCATCCCGGCGAACGCGTCGGCATCGTGGGCAAGAACGGCGCCGGCAAGTCGTCGCTGTTCGCGCTCTTGACCGGCGCGCTGGACCTGGATGCCGGCAACCTGGCCGTGCCCGCCGGCTGGCGCATTGCCAGCGTCGAACAGGAACTGCACGCCGACGACCGTCCCGCCCGCGAATTCGTCATCGACGGGGACACGGGGCTGCGCGCGCTGCAAGCGCGCCGCGCCGAACTGACCGACGACCAGGGCACGCAGATCGCCGAGGTCGAGGCCGCCCTGGTCGAGGCCGGCGCCTGGAGCGCCGCCTCTCGCGCCGAACAGCTCCTGGCCGGCCTGGGCTTCAAGCCGGCCGAATGGACCCAGCCGGTGGCGAGCTTTTCCGGCGGCTGGCGCATGCGCCTGGCGCTGGCGCGCGCGCTGATGGCGCCGTCCGAATTGCTGCTGCTGGACGAACCCACCAACCACTTGGATCTGGACGCGATGCTGTGGCTGGAGAAATGGCTGGGTGCCTATCCGGGCACCGTCATGCTGATCTCCCACGACACCGAGTTCCTGGACGCGGTGGCCAAGTCCATCCTGCATTTCGACCATGCCAAGCTGGTGCGCTATCGCGGCGGCTACGGTGATTTCCTGACGCAACGCGCCGAGCGCCTGCGCCAGACCAATATCGCGTACGAACGCCAGACCCGCGAAACCGCCCGCCTGCAAGGCTTCATCGACCGCTTCAAGGCCAAGGCGTCCAAGGCCAAGCAGGCGCAAAGCCGCGTCAAGGCGCTGGCCCGCATGCAGGTGCTGGCGCCGCTGCAGGCCGAAGCGGGCATCGACATCCGCATCCCCTCGCCCGACCAGGTGCCCGACCCGCTCTTGACGCTGGAACACCTGTCCGCCGGCTATACCGATGCGGCGGGCAACGCCGTGCCGATCCTGCGCGACGTCACGCTGATGGTGCGCGCGGGCAGCCGCGTGGGCGTGCTGGGCGCCAACGGCGCCGGCAAGAGCACGCTGATCAAGACGCTGGCCGAAGAACTGCCGGTGCAGGCTGGAGAACGCCGCGCCTCGCGCGGCCTGGCCATCGGCTACTTCCACCAGCACCAGCTCGACATGCTGGACCTGGACAGCACGCCGCTGGCGCACCTGGCGCGCCTGGCGCCGGAAACGCGCGAGCAGGAACTGCGCAATTACCTGGGCGGCTTCGGCTTCTCGGGCGATACGGTGAACAGCAAGGTCGGCCCGATGTCAGGCGGCGAAAAAGCGCGCCTGGCGCTGTCCTTGATCGTCTGGCAAAAGCCCAACCTGCTGCTGCTGGACGAACCCAGCAACCACTTGGACGTCGAAACGCGCGAGGCCCTGGCCGCCGCGCTGGCCGAATTCGGCGGCAGCATGCTGCTGGTCTCGCACGACCGGCACCTGCTGCGCACGACGGTAGACAGCTTCTGGATCGTCGCCGACGGCGCCGTGCGCGAGTTCGACGGCGACCTGGAAGACTATCGGGACTGGCTCGCAGCCCGCAATGCCGGCGAACGCGCCGAAGCGGCCCGCGACAACGCCGAAAACGGCGAACCCGTGGTCGACCGCAAGGCGCAACGCCGCGCCGAAGCCGAACAGCGCCAACGCCTGTCGGCCCTGCGCAAGCCGCTGGAAGCCAAGCTGGCCAAGGTGGAATCCGAAATGGAAAAACTGCGCGCCAAGCTGCAGGCGCTGGACGGCGTCATTGCCGACCCCGACCTGTATTCCGACGCGCGCCGCAGCGAACGCCAGAAGGTCATGGCCGAGCACGGCGAATACGGCAAGCGCATGGAAACGCTGGAAGAACAGTGGCTTGAACTGCAGGGTTCGCAGGAAGACATCGACCAGAGCGAAGCCTGAGGGCGGCGGGCGGCTCGGCCGCTCGCCCCTTCCCGCCAGGGCGGGGGCCATCTATTAATAATAATAGTTATCATTTATAATTGGTTGCGAATTTGACTCTATCTGGCGCCGGGCGTCAGCGACATGTCTTCGCTTACCGATGTATTTCTCCGCCACTACCGCGAGGTGCTGGGTTTTCTTTCGCTACGCACCGGATCCCGCGATGTGGCCCAGGACTGCGCCCAGGACACCTGGATCAAGCTGGCCGAGTTCAAGGACAGGACCCGCCCGGACAATGACCGTGCCTATGTCTTCCGGGTCGCTGCCAACATTGCCACCGACTGGCACCGCCGCCGCGGCCGCGAACTGACCGCCGTCGCCGACTACGCCGCCGCACAGCCCCCTGCCTTCGAAGCCGACACGCTGGATGTGGCCGCAGCGAATCAACTGCTGCGCCGGCTGGAAACCGCCCTGCTCGCCCAGCCCCGCCGCAGCCTGGACGTATTCGTGCTGCATCGCCATGATGGCCTGACCTATCGCGCCATCGCCGAACGTTTCGCGATCTCGGTCAGCGCCGTGGAAAAGCACATGATGCGGATCCTGCTGGCCTGCGACCAGGCGTTGGCGTGAGCATGGCGCCGTCCGTTCGCGGGCCGCGGACCGCCAATGACGAGGCCTCGCGCTGGATCGTGCGAGCCAGTGGACAGGCGCTGGACGCCCAGGCACAGGCCGAGTTCGAGGCGTGGTACCACGCCGACCCCAGCCATGCCGCGGCGTACGACCGGCTGGCGCGGGTGTGGCGCCGCATGGGCGAGATCGACCGCGGCAAGCTGGCCGCCGCACGGCCGGCCCGCAAGCGGCGCACGGCCCTGGCACTGGCGCTGCTGGCAGGCACCGGCATCGCCTGGCACACGCTGCGGGATTTTCATCCGGGGGCCGACTACGCCAGCGGCGCCGAGGTGCTGCGTGTCGCCTTGCCCGACGGCTCCGCCGCGGTGCTGGACGCGCATTCCGCCATTGCGGTGGACTTCAGTCCTGGCAAGCGCGAAGTGCGCTTGCTGGCTGGCCGGGCGCTGTTCAATGCCGCCCCGCGCATTGCCGAGGGTCCGGCGTTCACCGTGGCCACGCCCGACGCCTCGGCGACCGCCCTGGGCACCCGCTACACGGTGGCGCGCGAGGCGGACGGCACGCGGGTCACCGTGTACCAGCATCGCGTCGCGGTCCAGTGCCTGGCCTGCGACGGCGGCCCGTCGCTGATCCTGGGCCCCGGCCAGGACGCCGCCGTATCGGCCGCGGGCATCACCCGCGGCGAGGCCCCCAAGGAGACCGCGCCGGGTTGGAGCCAGGGCCTGCTGGCGTTCAACAACGCGCTGCTGCCGGACGCCGCCGCGCAATTGGCGCGCTACACCGGCAAGCACATCGTGGTCATGGGGGACGCCGCGCGACGCACCCGCGTGTCGGGCACGGCCAACATCGCCAATCCCAAGCGGGCGCTGGACCTGCTGTTGGCCCACACCCCGGTGCGCATCACGGACCTGCCGGGCCTGCTGATCCTGCGTTGAAGCGCGGGCACCAATCGGTAAATGAGAATCGATATAAATTATTCATCGATCCTGCACTGAGGTAACGGCAGCGTCACCCCGTCCTACGGCTGACATCAACACCGCTTGGGACGTATTCATGGCTTTTCCCTTTGACGGCACCGCCCGGCGCCGAGCAGGCGCTTCGGCCGCCATTCTCTGCGCCGCGCTGGCCCTGGCGACACCCGTC
This sequence comes from Achromobacter sp. NCFB-sbj8-Ac1-l, assembly GCF_052695805.1. NCBI lineage: Bacteria > Pseudomonadati > Pseudomonadota > Betaproteobacteria > Burkholderiales > Alcaligenaceae > Achromobacter > Achromobacter sp. NCFB-sbj8-Ac1-l. The sequence goes on from NZ_CP199812.1 coordinate 4,058,943, forward strand.
GTCGCCCAACCGCCGACTCGTGCGACCACATACGACCTTCCCGCCCAGCCGCTGGGCGACGCGTTGCTGGCGCTGGGTCGCCAGGCCGGGCTGGAGATCTCGTTCCCGCCCGCCGCCGTGGCCGGCAAGATCGCGCCCGCCCTGCAAGGCGAGTATTCGGCGCTGCTGGCGCTGGACAAGCTGCTGGCAGGGTCCGGCCTGGCGCTGCGCGCCGACGGCCCGGGCCGCTACATCGTCTTCGCGGACAAGACCAGCCAGTTCTCGGCGCTGCGGCTGGAGGCCGTGCGGGTCTATGGCGAACAGGTCGGCGAACGCATCTACGGCCGCGAAGAAATCGCCGACACGCCGTCGTCGAACCGCGACCTGAGCACCTTGCTGGCCACTCACCCCGCAGTGCGCACCAATCCCGGCGTGGCCGGCTCGCAGAACCGCGGCTCGCTGAACGTGGAAGACATTTCCTTCCATGGTTCCAGCCCTTATCAGAACCTGTTCCAGATCGACGGCATGGACGCGACCAATCGCGTCGACCCTGCCAGCAAGAACCTGAACCTGCAGGTCGGCAACATCCCCAGCAATCCGCAGTCGTACTTCGTGGACACCAGCCTGCTGGACGAAGTCCGCGTGCACGACAGCTTCGTGCCGGTGGAGTACGGGCGTTTCACTGGCGGTGTGGTCGATGCACGACTGCGGCGCTTTTCCGGCGAGAACCACCTGAACCTGGACTACCGCTGGAACACGTCGAAGATGACGCGGCAACAGGTGTCGGAAGGCGACGAGAACAGCTGGGCGCAAGGCAAGCCCGGCTACTCGCCAGAATGGAAGAAGCGCTTCTATTCGGCGGTGGGCGACATCGCGTTCAACGAGAAAACCGGCGCCGTGCTGGCGATGTCGCGCCGCGAATCGGACATCACCCGCTGGAACATGGGCGTGGACGACAAGGGCCAGCCCCTGCCCGGACAAGACCGATACCGGGATCGCATCGACAATTTCCTGGGCAAGTTCAGCGTGCGGGCCAGCGCCGACACCGTCGCCGACCTGACGCTGAAATACAGCGACCGCCGCGAAACCCTGGCCAGCGACTTGTTCCGCAACACCCGTTGGGACAACAACCACGGTGCGCGCGGCGTCAGCGGCAACGTCGACCACCTGTTCCAGGGAGGTCGCTTCACGCTGCAGGCGGGCTGGGACCGTTCGATGAGCAATCGCCAATCGGTGGGCAGTGAACTGGTCACGTACCAGCCGTACAAGCTGCCGCAATATACCGCCGGCGGTTTCGGACGCGAACAGACGGAGCAGGACACCTGGACGCTCAAGGGCCGCATCGACCTGGATCCGGTGCGTACCGGGGTGTTCACGCACAGCCTGTACGCGGGCGCGGACATCCAGCACGTCGAGGCGGGCTTCAAGCGCTACCAGGAATCGTATTCCTACCGCCGCGCCTACAGCGCCAATGGCAAGTACCAGGATTTCAGCAAGGTCCGCTACCTGCCGGGCACCGTGAACGTGAACTACGACATGGCCGGCCTGTACCTGTCCGACCGCATCGAATGGCAGCGCCTGGCGCTGGACGCCGGCGTGCGCTATGACCGCGAGACCTTCCTGGGCAACACCAACCTCTCGCCGCGCACCCGCCTGGACTGGGACCTGTTCGGCTCGGGCGACACGCTGCTCAGCGCCGGCTGGTCACGCTACTACGGTGCAGAAGTGCTGGAGACCGCGCTGGAAGCCGAGCGCAGCCGCCTGCGCAAACAGGTGCTGGACGCCAAGGGCAAGCCGGTCGCCGACGGCAGCAAGGAATACTTCGTCGAATACCAAGGCCTGCGCCTGCCCTACGATGACGAATGGGCCGTGTCGCTGCGCCAACGCCTGGCGGGGCTGGAAGGCACCTTGAGCTACGTGCACCGAAACGGCCGCGACCAATGGACCAAGACCGGCAACGAACGCGAGGGCTATCGATACACCAACGACGGCCTGTCCACCACCGACGGCGTGAGCCTGACGCTACGCATGCTGGAACCCTGGCGTCTGGGCGAGACGCGCTGGAACATGCAGGCGTCCTGGAGCTGGCAAAAACGCAAGACCAACGCGGACCTGGTCCAAGGCTACACCGCGGATGCCCGCGCACCGGACGATTACGTGATCTACAACGGCTCGCAGATCCGCGCCATCGACCTGCCCCCCAGCAGCTTCTACCAGCCCCAGGTCGCCACGATGACGCTGATCGGCGCGTGGCCCCGCGCCGGGCTCACCTGGAGCAACATGGTCAATTGGCGCAGCAAGCGTGATGCCACGATCTATGTCGGCGTGGGCCCCAAACCCTATTACCTGGACCGCTACGAATCTGGCGAACTGCCTTCGTACTGGACCTGGGACACCAAGCTGGCCTGGCAACCCACGTTCGCCCGCAACCTGGAATTCACGGTCGAAGTGCTGAACGTGCTGAACCGCATGCCCGCCGTGACGGCCAGCAACCCCAACCTGAAGACCAACCGCAGCACCTACCAATCGGGACGCGAGCTATGGCTGCAAGTCGGCTATCGCTTCTGATGGCGGGCGCGGCGCTGGCCGTGGCCAGCGCCGTGCAGGGCGCCGAAGGGCCAGGGGCTGCCCCATGGGCCGTCTCCCCCGCCTGCCGCAACGCAACAGGCGAAGACGCCGCCTGCCTGCGGTTCCGCTACGCCGGACCCGCCGCTACGTGGCCGGCGCCCACCATCGACCCGGGCGTGCGCTGGACGGAATGGGCGGCGGTACCGGCAGCCGCCGATCCGCCGTTGACCTGGACAGCCGCGAACCCAGGCCAGGCGGAACTGGCGGCCGACGTGGCGCGTGCGCCGGTCGTGATGCTGGGCCAGATGCTGTTCTTCGACACCCGCCTGTCGCGCAAGGGGCAGGTGTCCTGTGCGTCCTGCCACCTGCCGCAGCGCGCCTACACGGACGGCCTGGCGCTGGCGGTGGGCGAAGACAGACTGATGGGCCGGCGTCGTTCCATCCCGCTCCTGGCCGCGCCGTTCGCCCCGCGCCTGTTCTGGGATGGGCGCGCGGCCAGCCTGAAGGAACAGGTCATGGGGCCGCTGCACGATCCGCGTGAAATGAACCACGACGCGGCCGGCGCGGTGGCGCGGCTGCGGCAGACGGACGCCTATCCGCCGCTGTTCCTGGCGGCATTCGGCGCGGCGCCTGAAGCGGCATCTGCTGAGGCGCCTGGCGCCACCCCCACGCCGCCGTCACCCGTGGATGCGGACCGCATGGCGCGCGCGCTGGCGGCGTTCGTTGCGTCGCTACGGCCCGAGCCCACGCGGTTCGACGAATTCCTGGCCGGCAAGCCCGACGCGCTGGACGACACCGAACTGCGCGGCCTGCATCTGTTTCGCACACGGGCCCGCTGCATGAATTGCCATAGCGGCCCGCTGCTGACCGACCACCAGTTCCACAACATCGGCCTGTCGTTCTACGGCCGCCGCAACCAGGACCTGGGCCGCTTCGAAGCCACGCGCGAGCTCGACGACCTGGGCAAGTTCCGCACGCCCAGCCTGCGCAACGTCTCGCGCGCCGGACCCTGGATGCACAACGGCCTGTTTCCTGACCTGAAGGGGCTGCTGCGCATGTACAACGCCGGGATGGGCCGCGATCCGGCGCCGGACAATCCGCCCTATCCGTATGCACCGCGCAAGTCGGCACACATCAAGCCGCTGGACCTGAGCCCGGATGAGATCGATGCGTTGCTGGCGTTCTTGAAGGCGCTGTAAAAAAAGCTGCGTCCGACATGGACGCAGCATTTTTGAGCAAGCACGCGGATTGCGATACCGCCACCCGGCGTGTGAGGCAGGGACAAAGCGGCAACACGATGCAGCGACCGCCCTTGGGGACGGTCATCTCGCGAACCGTGTCAACCGTCCCGCATCAAGAGTAAGGGCGCTCGCGCAGACGCGTGTGGTGGTCGACGACGGTATCGATCACTTCGCGCAGGATGGTTTCGGCCAGCGCGGGGGGCACGCCGGCCTCTTCGGCCAGACGGCGGATGCGCTGGACCTGCTGGTCTTCGCGCACCGGGTCCACCAGGTCCATGTCGTGGGCTTGCTTGAGCTCGCCGATCATGTCCGTGCAGCGGAACCGCACACCCAGCAGCAGGATGATCTGCTGATCGATTTCGTCGACCTCGGCGCGCAGCGCCGACAGTTCGGCTTTCGGGGAATCGTCTTTGGCCATGTCTTTGTCAACCTTGAACAATATCAAGCTTGGCGATGCCCAGCGCCAGGGTCTTGGCGCCGACATCGCGGAACTGGATTTCGGCCTGCGCGTCCTGCCCCACCCCGCTCAGGCCGATGATCGTGCCATCGCCGAACCGGGCATGATGGACACCCTGCCCCACACGATACTGCTTGTCGCCGACCGTGACACCCGTGGCCGTGCCGCGCGGTTGACGCGGCGCAATCGTGTTGGTGGGCTTGCGGCCAAAGGCGTCGCCGCGATTGCCGTTCCAACCCGCGCCCGTGCTGCTGACCGGGGCCAGACCAGCCTTGGGCGACAGCCATTTCAGGTGCTGTTCGGGGATTTCGTCCAGGAAGCGCGAGCGCATGGCGTAGCGCGTCTGGCCATGCAGCATGCGGCTTTGCGCCAGGCTGATATACAGACGCTGGCGCGCACGGGTGATCGCCACGTACATCAGGCGGCGTTCTTCTTCCAGGCCGGACTGTTCGAGAATGCTGTTCTCGTGCGGGAACAGCCCTTCTTCGAGGCCGGTGATGAAAACGGCGTCGAATTCCAGGCCCTTGGCCGCGTGCACGGTCATGAGCTGCACGGCATCCTGGCCCTGCTGGGCCTGGTTGTCGCCGGCTTCCAGGGCCGCGTGCGACAGGAATGCCGCCAACGGCGTCATCGTGTCGGCCACGACCGGCGGCGCGTCGACCACGCCCGGCATCAAGGTGGACGAGGTGTCTTGCGCAGGCGGCACGCCGGCCGGCAGGCCGTCGTAGTTTTCCTCGGACGCGAACACCGCCGCGGCGGTGATCAGTTCGTTCAAGTTTTCCAGCCGCTCGGCGCCTTCGCGCTCGGCCTTGTAATGGGCATTCAAGCCGCTGGCTTCGAGCATGTGCTCGACCATTTCGGGCAACGGCAGATCGCGCGTTTCTTCGATCAGGCGATGAATCAGCTGCGCAAACTGGGCCAGGTTCGACCCGCCCTTGCCCGCCACCATGGCCACCGCCGCGTACAGGCTGGAATCGTGCGCACGGGCCGCGTCGGCCAGTTGCTCGAGCGTGCGCGCGCCGATGCCGCGCGTGGGGAAATTGACCACCCGCATCCAGGACGTATCGTCGTGCGGATTGGCCATCAGGCGCAGGTACGCCAGCGCGTGCTTGATTTCCTGGCGTTCGAAAAAGCGCAGGCCGCCGTACACCTTGTACGGAATGCCGGCGGAAAAGATGGCGTGTTCGATCACGCGCGATTGCGCGTTGCTGCGGTACAGCACGGCGATCTCGCGGCGCAGGCTGCCGTCGTGGATCAGCGAACGGATTTCGTCCACGATCCATTGGGCCTCCATGCCGTCGGAAGGCTGCTCGATGACACGCACCGGCTCGCCTTCGCCCTGGTCGGTCCAGAGGTTCTTGCCCAGGCGGCCGCTGTTGTGGCCGATGAGCGCGTTGGCCGAATCCAGGATGTGGCCGTACGAACGGTAGTTCTGCTCGAGACGGATGACGGTGCCGTGCGCGTAGTCACGCTCGAAATCGGCCATATTGCCGACATTGGCCCCGCGAAACGCGTAGATGGACTGGTCGTCGTCGCCCACGGCGAAGATCGCCGCGCCGCCGCCGGCCAGCAGCCGCAGCCACTTGTACTGCAGCGTATTGGTGTCCTGGAACTCGTCCACCAGGATATGGCGGAAACGCCGCTGGTAGTGCTCGCGCACGGGCGCATTGCGCGACAGCAATTCGTAGGCGCGCAAGAGCAGCTCGGCGAAGTCGACCACGCCTTCGCGTTGGCACTGGGCTTCGTAGAGCTGATAGATCTCGATCAGGCGGCGACGGTGGGCATCGTAGGCCTCGACGTCGTTGGGGCGCAGGCCCTCTTCCTTGGCGCCGTTGATGAAACGCTGCACGTCGCGCGGCGGATACTTCTCGTCGTCGACGCCGTTGGCCTTCATCAGGCGCTTGATGGCCGCCAGCTGATCGGTAACGTCAAGAATCTGGAAGGTCTGCGGCAGGCCGGCATCGCGATGATGCGCGCGCAGCATGCGGTTGCACAGGCCGTGGAAGGTGCCGATCCAGAGGCCGCGCGTATCGATCGGCAGGATGGACGACATGCGCGCCAGCATTTCGCGGGCGGCCTTGTTGGTGAACGTGACCGCCAGAAGCCCAAAAGGCGAAGCCTGGCCGGTTTGAATCAGCCAGGCCATGCGGGTGGTGAGCACCCGGGTCTTCCCGCTGCCCGCCCCGGCCAGGACCAGGGCGTGCTGCGGTTCTAACGTTACTGCGGCGCGTTGTTCAGGGTTGAGCTTCTCTAGCATCATGCCGCGTAGCGGCGCAGACGTTGAGCGAATTGCTCGAGCCCGGCGATGCCGCTTTGCTGGGCGCGCTGGCACCAGGCCTGCAGGTCATGAAGGAGCTGTTCGCTGCTGGCGCTGGAGCTTTCCCAGATGCGGCCGAGTTCGCGGCGCATTTGCACCAGGGTCGACAGCGACTGGTTCTGGGCAATGGCCTTGTCCACGGCTTCGAGCTGTTCCGGCTGAAGGATGTCTTCGTTGCGGTGGATCGCACGGCGCACCTTGTGCAGCTTGTTCCAGCCGCAATCGGCGTTGCCGTCCTGGCGCGAGGCCTTCAGCTTGGCGAGTTCTTCGCGGGCAGCGCTCTTGATCACGTCCGCGTAGCGGGCCATGACTTCGTAGCGGTGCGTGATCACGCCTTGCAGGGTGCGCAGGTCGATGCCGGTCTTGGAGTCATCCAGCTTGAGCTTGGGCGCGACCTTCTTGATCTTGGCCAGGCCCAGGAACTTCAGGATGTTGATGTAGCACCAGCCGATGTCGAATTCGTACCACTTGGCCGAGAACTTGGCCGACGTGCCGTGGGCGTGGTGATTGTTGTGCAGCTCTTCGCCGCCAATCACGATGCCCCAGGGGAACACGTTGGTGCTGGTGTCCGGGCTGTTGTAGTTGCGGTAGCCCCAGTAGTGGCCGATACCGTTGACGACGCCAGCCGCCCAGAAGGGAATCCAGGCCATCTGGACAGCCCAGACCGTGACGCCGATGGCGCCGAACAGGGCGATGTCGATGGCGAGCATGCTGAGCACGCCCCACAGGCTGTGCTTGCTGTAGACGTTGCGTTCGAGCCAATCGTCAGGCGTGCCGTGGCCGAACTTGGCCATGGTTTCCTTGTTGTTGGATTCTTCGCGGTACAGCTCGGCGCCGCGGAACAGCACCTTCCAGATACCGAACAGGATGGGCGAATGGGGATCGCCTTCCTTTTCGCACTTGGCGTGGTGCTTGCGGTGGATGGCGACCCATTCCTTGGTGACCATGCCGGTCGTCATCCAGAGCCAGAAACGGAAGAAGTGCATGACAGCCGGATGCAAATCCAGACCGCGGTGCGCTTGGCTGCGATGGAGGAAGACCGTGACCGCGACAATGGTGATGTGCGTCACGACCAGGGTGAAAACGACGATCTGCCACCAAGAGGCTTGAGTCAGACCGCCGGCAATGAAGGAGAGGATGTAATCCATAAAGCTGTTATGAGCCTCGTTTGAAGAGTGCCTGAAGTTTAGCTTACCTTTGCCATCTTATGACAATGGAGTTTCAAAATAGTTTTTGAGCGAAATCAAGGACTAAGCCCCGCTTTTGAGCACAAAACCGCACACTCGCGGCGGCACTCGCAAGCCGCGGACTGACACCGTGCGGGCTTCCGGCGGCGGGGCCGGCGCTTCCCGGGAGGGGGGAAGCCTTCGCAAGGCATGGTGTTTTGGCCATATTTCGCCATTAAAGTTCCTGTCAGGTCCCGCGCCTGTCTTGCGGGCGCCATGCGTCTGGCGCACACTTCGGTCCGCCCGTCCGCCATTTACCCGGTCCGCTCCACGATGTTTCGCCACAAAATCCGTCCCCAGTTCTTTGCACTGCTGGCCCTGTCCGGGCTGACGACATCGACGCCTGCCCTGGCCCAGTCGATGAAAACGGGGGACGTCGCCGTGCTGGCGTCGTATTACGAAATAAGGGGGTCGGATTGCCTGGCCCTGCGCGCGCCGCGCGTGACGGTCACGCTGCAGCCGCGCCTGGGCACCGCCAGCATCGTGCAGACGCGCGGCCAATCCGGCGATTCGGGACGTTGCGCATATAAGACAGTGCCGATTGCCCAACTGGTCTACCAGGCCAACCAGCCCGGTTCGGACTCGCTGGCCTGGGAAGTGAAATACCAGAACAAGACGATCGGCATCCGCCGCTACAGCGCCACGCTGGGCATCGCGCCGGCCAACTGAGCCGGCGCGGCCCGCGTGCCGTCAAGCCGCGGGCTTGGCGTCGGCGGGCTTGACCGGGGCCGGTTCGGCGTCGGCAGGTTCCGCCGCATCGGCCTCGTCAGCCACCTGAGTGGCTTCAGCCTGAACCGACTCCACTTCCGCCAGAACCACTTCGGCTTCGGCCTGGGCAGCCTGCACGACCGCCTCGGCCTCTGCCTCGGCACCGCCTTGAACCGTACCCACGGCGTCCGCTTCTGCGTCGACCTCGGCCTGGGCCTCGGTTTCCAGGGCGGCGGAGGCTTTCTTGCGGCGTTCGAACACAGCGGCAAAGAAGCCGTCGGTGCCATGAACGTCGGGGCGCAGCTGGACGTAGGGGCCGTCCAGCTTCAGGTTTTCGCAGCGCGCCGCGAGGATTTCGGCCGCGTCCAGGCGCTCGAAGTCGGGGTGGCTGGCCAGGAAACGTTCGGCCTGCACTTCGTTTTCTTCGGCCAGCAGGCTGCAGGTGGCGTACACCAGGCGGCCGCCCGGGGCCACGCAACGCGCCGCGCTGTTCAGGATGCGTTCCTGCAACTGGCCCAGTTCGGCCAGCGCCTCGGGGTGCTGGCGCCATTTCAGGTCTGGGTTGCGGCGCAAGGTGCCGATGCCGCTGCACGGAGCGTCGACCAGCACGCGCTGGGCCTTGCCGGCCAGGCGTTTGACGCGGGCATCGTTTTCGCTGTCGATGACCACCGGCACCACGTTGGACAGGCCGCTGCGAGCAAAGCGCGGCTTGGCGCGGGCCAGGCGGGCGGCCGACACGTCGAAGGCGTAGAGCCTGCCGGTCGAACGCATCAGCGCGCCCAGCAGCAGGGTCTTGCCGCCGGCGCCGGCGCAGAAGTCGATGATCATTTCGCCGCGGCGCGGGGCTACGAGCAGGGCCAGCAGCTGGCTGCCTTCGTCCTGCACTTCGATGCTGCCGTTTTCGAATTGCGGCCAGCGGTTGATCGCCGGGCGGCCTTCCATGCGGATGCCCCAGGGCGAGAACGGCATGGCGACGGGTTCGTAGCGACCGGCGCTTTGCTGCAGTTCGGTCAGCATGGCATCGCGCTCGACCTTGAGCGGATTCACGCGCAGGTCCAGGCTGGCCTGGCGGTTCAGCGCTTCGATCAAGGTTTCGGGGCTGTCCATGGCACCCAGGCGCTCGTCCAGCCAGTCGGGAATGCTGCCGCGCACGGCGCGTGGCAGCGTCGCCAGGTCGATCTGGTTGACGCGCTTGAGCCACGCGGCTTCGCCGGCATCCATGCCCTCTTCCAATGCGTCCACGCCCAGCGTCGCGGCCAGGCCCAGGATGGCCAGGCGGCGCGAGGCAGGGCCGACGCCGCTTTCGCCGAACTGGCGGTAGCGGCGCAGGTGGCGCAGCACGTCATAGACGGCTTCGGCGACTTCCGAGCGGTCACGCGCGCCCAGGCCGGGGTGATGACGCAGCCAGTGCGACAGCGCGGCATCGGCCGGGTAGGTCCATTGCAGTATCTCGCCCAGGACGCGCTGCACCTGGTCGATGCGGCTGGCGGCGTACGACAGGCGCGGTCGGTTGAATTGCGGTTTCTGCGGCGCGGCTTCACGCTGGCCGTGGCCGGCGTCGTCACGCGGGCCGTTGTAGGACGGGCGGGAGTCCGAGCGGCCCTGGCCTTCGCGGCGGTCCGAACCGAAGGAACCACGTTCGCCGCCGCGGCTGTCGCCGCGCGGGGCGCCGTAGGACGGGCGGGAATCCGGGCGGCCCTGGCCTTCGCGGCGGTCCGAACCGAACGAACCACGTTCGCCGCCACGGCTATCGCCACGCGGGGCGCCGTAGGACGGGCGCGAATCCGGGCGGCCCTGGCCTTCGCGGCGGTCCGAACCGAACGAACCACGTTCGCCGCCACGGCTATCGCCACGCGGGGCGCCGTAGGACGGGCGGGAATCCGGGCGGCCCTGGCCTTCGCGGCGGTCCGAGCCGAACGAGCCGCGCTCGCCGCCCCGGCTGTCGCCACGCGGGCCGCCATAGGACGGGCGGGAGTCCGGACGGCCCTGGCCTTCGCGGCGGTCCGAGCCGAACGAGCCGCGCTCGCCGCCCCGGCTGTCGCCACGCGGGGCGTCGTAGGAAGGACGGGGGGCCGGGCGGCCCTGCCCTTCGCGGCGCTCGGAGCCGAAGGAACCCCGCTGGCCGCCCCGGTTGTCGCCGCGGGGCGCGTCATAGGACGGACGGGGAGTCGGACGGCCTTGGCCTTCGCGACGCTCGGCGCCGAAATTGCCGCGTTCTTCGCGGCGCTCGGATCCGAACGAGCCGCGTTCTTCGCGGCCGCCAGCGCGTTCGTCACGCGGGGCGCGTTCGCGCGGGGCGGCATCGCGGGCCTCGCCCTTGGGGCGCGAGAAGAAGGACCGACCGTCGCGGCCTTCGGAGGCTGCCCTCGGGGCGCCGGCCGGGCGGGAACGCGGAGATTGGGGTTTGCTCATGGTGTATTCCAGTGGGGCGCAGGGATTGCGCCCGATAAATGCGATGCAGGGCCGTCGGGCGGCCCGCGAGGTGTAAGGGTCGCGGCTCAGGACGCCGCGGACCAGGTGAACAGGCGGTCGGGATCGCCCTGCACGTCCACCCGGTGGTCGCTTGTCAGGGTAACCCGGCCTTCAGCCAGCCAGCGCACGGCGGCGGGAAAAGCCTGATGTTCTACCTCCAGCACGCGGTTGGCCAGCATTTCCGGGGTGTCGCCGGCCAGGACCGGCACGCAGCCCTGAGCGATGATGGGACCGTGGTCCAGCACCGGGGTGACGAAATGCACGGTACAGCCGTGCACCCGCACGCCGGTGGCCAAGGCCTGGGCGTGCGTGTGCAGCCCGGGGAACGCGGGCAGCAGCGACGGATGGATATTGACCAGCCGGCCGGCGTAGCGGTTGACGAACCCGGGCGTCAGGACGCGCATGAAGCCGGCCAGGATGACGAAGTCGGGTTCGTGCAGGTCGATTTCAGCGGCCAACGCGGCGTCGAAGGCTTCGCGGCTGGCGTAGTCCTTGTGGTACAGCGCGGCCGTGGCGATACCCTGGCTGGCCGCCCATTCGAGGCCGCCTGCATCGGGCCGGCTGGCAATGACGGCCGCGACGCGGGCGGGCCAGCCCTGCTCGCGGCAGGCCTGGACCAGCGCCTGCATGTTGCTGCCGCGCCCTGAGATCAGGATGACAATGCGGCGCTGTGTAGTAGAAGTTTCCGGCAAGATGACCAATCCAAATTGGGGATGTCGAACAATCCCGTAATCCAAAATTGTAAACTCTCGCTCGTGAAACCATCGCTGCGTATCTACCGATCCCTTCCTCCGCCCGCTCAGCGCGCCCCTTGCGCGCTGACCATCGGCAATTTCGACGGCGTCCACCGCGGCCACCAGGCCATGCTGGCGCGCGTCTGCCAGGTTGCCCGCGAGCGCGAGCTGACCCCGGCGGTGATGACTTTCGAGCCGCACCCCCGCGAGTATTTCGCCACGCTGAACCACCGTCCGGAACTGGCGCCCACGCGCATTTCCGGCCTGCGTGACAAACTGGCGGCGCTGGCGCGCTACGGCGTCGCCCAGGTCGTGGTCGAGCGATTCAATGCCCGCCTGGCCGAAATGTCGGCCAACGCGTTCATCGAAAACCTGCTGGTGCGGGGGCTGAACGCCAAGTGGCTGCTGGTGGGCGAAGACTTCCGCTTCGGCCACAAGCGCAGCGGCGACATCGACCTGCTGCGCGAAGCCGGCCTGCGCCATGGCTTCGAGGTCCAGACCCTGGCCGACGTGACCGACCGCCACGGCCACCGCATTTCGAGTTCGGAAGTCCGTACCGCGCTGGCGGTCGGCGACCTGGACCGGGCCCGCCACCTGTTGGGCCACCCCTACCATATCAGCGGCCACGTGATCCACGGCCAGAAACTGGGCCGCACCCTGGGCTTTCCCACGATGAACCTGCGGGTGGCCGAGCGCTGCGCGGCCCGTTCGGGCATTTACGTGGTGCAGGTATATGGCCTGGGCGACCGCGCCCTGCCGGCCGTGGCCAGCCTGGGCGTGCGCCCCACGGTCGAAGACCGCGGCCGCGTGCTGCTTGAGTCACACCTGCTCGACGAGACCGTCAACGCATACGGTAAACTCGTGCGTGTCGAGTTCCTGCACAAGCTGCGGGACGAAGAAAAGTTTCCTGACCTCCCTTCCCTGACTGCCGCCATCGCCGAAGACGCGCGAAACGCGCGCGCCTATTTTGCCGTTCATGGACTATAAAAAGACCCTCAACCTGCCCGATACCCCCTTCCCCATGCGGGGCGACCTCGCCAAGCGCGAGCCCGCCTGGATTACGCAGTGGGAGGAAAACCACGTCTACCAGGCGATCCGCGCCGCCAGCAAAGGCCGCCCGCGCTTCGTGCTGCACGACGGCCCGCCCTACGCCAACGGCGACATCCACATCGGTCACGCGGTCAACAAGATCCTGAAGGACATCATCGTCAAGAGCCGCAACATGGCCGGCTACGACGCGCACTACGTGCCGGGCTGGGATTGCCACGGCATGCCGATCGAGATCCAGATCGAAAAGAAGTACGGCAAGCACCTGCCCGTGGCCGAAGTGCAGTCCAAGGCCCGAGCCTACGCGCTCGAGCAGATCGACCGCCAGCGCAAGGATTTCAAGCGCCTGGGCGTGCTGGGTGAATGGGATCGTCCGTACATGACGATGAACTTCAGCAATGAAGCCGACGAAATCCGCGCGCTGGGCAGCATCCTGGACAAGGGTTACGTGTTCCGTGGCCTGAAGCCCGTGAACTGGTGTTTCGACTGTGGTTCGGCGCTGGCCGAAGCCGAAGTCGAATACGCCGACCGCGTCGACCCGGCGGTGGACGTGGCGTTCCCGTTTGCCGAACCGGCCAAGCTGGCCCAGGCCTTCGGCCTGGACGCGGTGGATGACGGCGCCATCGTCATCTGGACCACCACGCCCTGGACCATCCCGTCCAACCAGGCCCTGAACGTGCACCCGGAAATCGAATACGCGCTGGTGCGCGTATCGCCCGTGCCCAAGTTCGGCCCCCTGCTGCTGGTCGCCCGCGAACGCGTCGAAGCCTGCCTGAAATCGTGGGGCCTGGAAGGCGAAGTCATCGCCACCGCCCCGGGCGCCGCCCTGTCGGGCATTGAATTCCGCCACCCGCTGGCCCGGTTCGACGCCGCCTACGACCGCAAGTCGCCCGTCTACCTGGGCGACTACGTCACGGCCGATTCGGGCACCGGCGTGGTGCACTCGGCCCCCGCCTACGGTATCGAAGACTTCATCTCGTGCAAGGCGCACGGCATGAAAGACACCGACTTCATCAGCCCGGTCATGGGCGACGGCAAGTACGTCGACAGCCTGGCGCTGTTCGGCGGCCTGTCCATCTGGGATGCCAACCCCAAGATCGTCGAGGCCCTGACCGAAGCCGGCGCGCTGATGCATGTCGAAAAGCACAAGCACAGCTACATGCACTGCTGGCGCCACAAGACGCCCATCATCTACCGCGCCACCAGCCAGTGGTTCGCCGGCATGGACGTGGCCCCGAAAGACGGCGGCCCGACCCTGCGCGAGTCGGCGCTGGCCGGCATCGACGCCACGGCCTTCTACCCGGCCTGGGGCCGTGCCCGCCTGCACGCCATGATCGCCAACCGTCCGGACTGGACCCTGTCGCGCCAGCGCCAATGGGGCGTGCCGATGGCGTTCTTCGTGCACAAGGAAACCGGCGAGCTGCATCCGCGCACGTCCGAGCTGCTTGAACAGGTGGCGCAACGCGTCGAACAAGGCGGCATCGAGGCCTGGCAGGCGCTGGACCCGCGCGAGTTGCTGGGCGACGAGGCCGACCAATACGAAAAGAACCGCGACACGCTGGACGTCTGGTTCGATTCCGGCAGCACCCACGCCACCGTGCTGGGCGGCAAGGACCACGCCTTTGCCGGTTCGCACGGCGCCGAGCTCGCCTGGCCCGCCGACCTGTACCTGGAAGGCTCGGACCAGCATCGCGGCTGGTTCCATTCGTCGCTGCTGACCGGCTGCATGCTGTACGGCCAACCGCCCTACAAGGCCCTGCTGACGCACGGCTTCGTGGTGGACGGCCAGGGCCGCAAGATGAGCAAGTCGGTCGGCAACGTGATCGCCCCGCAAAAGGTGTCCGACTCGCTGGGCGCGGAAATCCTGCGCCTGTGGGTGGCGTCCACCGACTATTCGGGCGAACTGTCGATTTCCGACGAGATCCTCAAGCGCGTGGTCGAAGGCTACCGCCGCATCCGCAACACGCTGCGCTTCCTGTTGGCCAACCTGGCCGACTTCGACGCCGTGTCGCAGTCCGTGCCCTACGGCGACCTGTTCGAGATCGACCGCTACGCGCTGGCCATGACCGCGCAGATGCAGGCCGAAGTCCAGGCCAACTACGAACGCTACGACTTCCACCCGGCCGTGTCGCGCCTGCAGACATTCTGCTCGGAAGACCTGGGCGCGTTCTACCTGGACATCCTGAAAGACCGCCTGTACACGTCGGCCGTGGGCAGCGTGGCCCGCCGTTCGGCCCAGACCGCGCTGCTGGACATCACCCAGACGCTGCTCAAGCTGATGGCGCCGATCCTGTCGTTCACGGCCGAAGAAGCCTGGAAGGAACTGGTGGCATCGGCCCTGAAGCACCAGGCCGACGCGGCCCGCGTGACCATCTTCACCGAGGTCTACCACGCGCTGCCGCCGTTCGCGGACGCCGAGGCCCTGTCGGCCAAGTGGACGCGCCTGCGCGCCATTCGCGCCGAGGTCCAGCGCAAGCTGGAAGAAGTGCGCACGGCCGGCGACATCGGTTCGTCGCTGCAGGCCGAAGTGGACCTGTACGCCAACGGCGAAGACCAGCAACTGCTGGCCAGCCTGGGCGACGACCTGAGCTTCGTGCTGATCGTCTCGCGCGCCACCGTGCACGCCGGTGAAGGCGAAACCCGCATCCAGGTCACGCCGTCGACGCACAAGAAGTGCGAACGCTGCTGGCACTGGCGCCTGGACGTGGGCCAGGATCCGGACCACCCCGAGATCTGCGGCCGCTGCGTGTCCAACCTGTTCGGCTCGGGCGAAGCCCGCGACAAGGCCTGAGCATGGCCGGCCCCGCCCCGCAAGGCGCCACCGCGTCCGCGGCCGCCAGCGCGCCCCCCGCCAAGGTGGGCCGCTGGCTGGCGATCGCCCTGGCGATCATCGTGCTGGACCAGCTGACCAAGGTGTACTTCAACACCTCGTACCAGTACGGCGAACGCCTGAACCTGCTGCCGTTCTTCGACTTCACGCTGCTGTTCAACCGCGGCGCGGCGTTCAGCTTCCTGGCGTCCGAAGAAGGCTGGCAGCGCTGGTTGTTCACGGCGCTGGGCATCGTGGCTGCCGTGGTCATTACCGTGATCCTGCGCCGCACCCGCGGCCAGCCGCGGTTCTGCCTGGCCCTGACGCTGATCCTGGGCGGCGCCATCGGCAACGTGATCGACCGCGTAGTCTATGGCCACGTGGTGGACTTCCTGCTGTTTTATTGGCGCGACTGGTATTTCCCCGCCTTCAACCTGGCGGACGTGGGCATCAGTTGCGGCGCGGTGCTGCTGGTGCTGGACGAACTGCTGCGGGCGCGCAAGCCGCGGGCCTGATTCCCGTCCCCGCCCGCCCCCGAAAACCCGGCCGATGGCCGGGTTTTGTCTTGTTTGACGCCCCCTATCGGCATGGCGAACGGCGCAATACCGCAATGCAGAATAAAATCACTGTCCGTTCCTTGATTTGACGGCGCTTGCCCGCTGTCCGACCCTCATGCTCGACCTCGCCCGCAAACGCATCGTCCTCGGCCTGACCGGGGGCATCGCCTGCTACAAAATCGCCGAGCTGGTGCGGCGCATGACCGAACAAGGCGCCACGGTCGATGTCGTGATGACCGAAGCCGCCACGCACTTCATCACCCCCGTCACCATGCAGGCCCTGTCGGGCCGCCCGGTGTTCGTCGACGCCTGGGACGCCCGCGTGCCCAACAACATGGCGCACATCGACCTGACGCGCGGCGCCGACGCCGTGCTGATCGCCCCCGCCAGCACGGACTTCATGGCCAAGCTGGCGCATGGCATGGCCGACGACCTGCTGTCCACCCTGTGCGTGGCGCGCGCCTGCCCGCTGCTGGTGGCCCCCGCCATGAACCGCGAGATGTGGGCCAACCCGGCGACCCAGCGCAACGTGGCGCAATTGCGCGCCGACGGCATCAGCATATTGGGGCCGTCGGCGGGCGAACAGGCCTGTGGCGAAACCGGCGACGGGCGCATGCTGGAAGCGCACGAAATCCTGACCGACCTGATCGCCTTCTTCCAGCCCAAGCTGCTGGCCGGACGCCACGTGCTGCTGACGGCAGGCCCCACATCCGAACCCGTGGACCCGGTGCGCGTGCTGAGCAATCGTTCGTCGGGCAAGACCGGCTATGCGCTGGCCCGCGCCGCGCGCGAAGCCGGCGCCCGCGTCACCCTCATCACCGGCGCCACGGCCCTGCCCGTGCCGCGCGGCGTCACCGCGCTGTCGGTCACTACCGCCCGCCAGATGCACGATGCCGTGATGGCCAGCGCTACCGATGCCGACATCTTCATTGCGGTTGCTGCCGTGGCCGATTGGCGCGTGAAGAACGTCAGCACGCAAAAGCTCAAGAAAACCAGCGAAGGCGGCGGCGCGCCGCTGATGGAATTCGAACCCAACCCCGACATCCTGGCCGAAGTGGCCAAGCTGAAAGACGGCCCCTGGTGCGTGGGGTTTGCCGCCGAAACCGAAAAGCTGGCTGAGCACGCCGAGGCCAAGCGCGCACGCAAGGGCATACCGCTGCTGGTCGGCAACCTGGCGCACAAAGTCATGGACGCCGACACGACCGAACTGGTGCTGTTCGACGCCCAGGGCGCGCACCCGCTGCCGGCCGCCGACAAGCTGGACGCCGCACGCCGCCTGATCGCCGAGATCGCCGCGCGCCTGCCGGCCTGACCCACCCGCGCCGCACGGCACGAAGCCGGCCAGGCCTGATCCCGATGCCGGCATTGCCAGCCTGCGCTACTGCTCCAGGCTGATGTTGGCCGCGCGCACGATGTCGGCCCATTGCTTGCGGTCGTTGTCCAGGAACTGGCCGAACTTCTCGGGCGTCATGCCCGTGACCGGTTCCGAGCCCAGGCCCGCCATCTTCTCGATCACCGCCGGTTGCTTGAGCACGTCCTGCAGCGCGGCGTAGTAGGCGGCCAGCACATCGGCCGGCACGCCGGCCGGCGCGAACACACCCTGCCAGGTCGGCATGTCGAAGCCCTTCAGGCCTTGTTCGTCCAGCGTGGGCACGTTGGGCAACTGCGCCGAGCGCTTGAGCGAGGCCACGGCGATGGCCTTGACCTTGCCCTGGCTGGCCAGCGGCGCGGCGGTGGAGATGTTGTCCATCGTCATGGCGATGTGACCGCCCAGCAGGTCAGTGATGACCGGGGCGGCACCGCGGTAAGCCGCGTGCGGCACCTTCACGCCCATCTTGTACAGCATGGTCTCGGCGATCAGGTGGTTCGAAATGCCGACGCCGGCCGTGCCGTAGGTGGCGGTGGGCGTCTTCTGGAAGTAGTCCTTCAATTCGGCCAGGTTGTTGGCCGGTACGTCCTTGTTGACGATGACGACGTTGGGCTGCACCGCTGCCAAGGTAATCGGCGTGAAGTCGGCCGGCTTGTAGTTGGTGCCCTTGGGGTTGAGCACGTGCGTGATGGCCATGGAGCCGGCAGCGGCGATGCCGATGGTGTAGCCGTCGGGCTGCGACTGCGACAGGCGGTACGCCATGATGTTGCCACCGGCGCCCGCCAGGTTCTCGACCACGACGGTCTGGCCCAGGCGCTGCGACAGCGGTTCGGCCAGCAGGCGAGCCAGCGTATCGGCGGAGCCGCCGGGCGCAAATCCCACCAGCAGGCGGATCGGCTTGGTCGGTTTCCAGGCGTCGGTGGCCAAGGCCGGCGCGGCCGCCAGCGAGCTGGCGATGAACAGTGCGCCCATGGCGCGATGCAAAGTGCTGCGGAACATGAAGTGGTTTCCCCTTAGACCAATAATTGTGCGAGCGTCTGTGCAACCAGGCGGTTGGACAGCAGCACCGGACGCCCAGACGCCGTTGCCACCGCCTGCCGCATGCGCTCGGCGTAACCCATGCAGTGCATGATGATGAAATCGCAGTCGGCCAGGTCACGGCCGGCCTGCGCGAAATGGATTGCGGCGCGGTCCGCGTCGGATTCATAGGGCGAGGCGTGTACCACGCTCGCCTGGCATTCCAGCGGGACGGCCAGATGGAAGGCATCGACCTGGGCGGCCAGCGGCACCACCAGCCCTACCTTGCGGCAGTGCTGCGACAAGCCCGCGACCAGATGGTCCACGACCTGCTGCGGTTCGATCACCAGCGTGCGCATCGGGGCAATCGCCGTGCCGGTACACAAGGGCACCAGCACGTCGTAGCCGGAGGCGTCGGCCTGGCGCATCACCTGCGCCAGGCGGGCTTCGGCGGCGGCCGCGTCCAGTTCGATCTGCGCCCCGTCGCGCAGCCGCGTCGCGAAACGGTATTCGCCCGGACGCGGCGCCAGCGCGGCCAACGCGGCGGCGTCCAGGCCATCCAGGGCCCCGAACTCGTCGATCTGCACGTGCGCGCCCAGCAAGGGCGCCATTTCGGGCACCACATCGCTGCGCGGCGATTGGCCGATGGTGAAGAACGCGACGCGGCGTGGCGCGTGCGCGCTCATTGGGCACCCCCGGGTTCGATACCGGTGGTCTGCAAGTGCGCCAGGGAACCATAGCGGCTTTGCAGCACGTCCCACTCCGCCGCGTCGACGAAGGTCATGGCGCCCTGGCCGAACAGTTTGGCGATTTCGATGCAGAAGCGCATGGCGACATCGGCATCCACGGCGTTGGTCACGCCCGTGGCGCAACCCGGCACGGCGGTCTGCGCGGTCAGGGCCACGCCCACGACGGGCGCGTCGGTGACGATGGTGGGCTGCATCAGCGAATTGACGTGCGACAGGCCGTTTTCGTAGGGCGTGATGTCCTGCGTGGTGAGCGGCAGCGTCAGCGGCAGTTCGCCGCTGACCCAGCCCATGACGTCCAGCATGGTTTCCGGAATGCGCAGCAGGTAGCCCTGCCTGGCCACGGGCGTGAGCGCCACGCCGCGCTGGTTCACGAGCCGGTTGCCGCGGGTGGTGTCGACCGAGAGAATGGCGTCCATGCGCGGGTCGACTTCGTGCGACATCATTTCGCGCATGGGAAAGGGCGACTTCATCATCGGCACGGGATGGTGCGGACGGGTGCCGGCGCGCGGGCAGATGTGGGTGCGGATGCGCACGGTGCCGGGCAGCACGTCGCCCTGGCGCGCCATGGCCATCAGCTTGAGTGCGGCGGCAATGGCGACCACCGCGCCATCGCTGTCGGACACCAGGCCGGTGACCGCCGGGCGTGCACCGATACCGCCCAGGCGGCCGATGATGCCCAACTGCGGCGCGGCGTCATCCGCGCCCGGGATGACGATGGACAGGAAGTCGGTGGCGGCGCCGTCGCGTTCCAGGTGGGTCACGTCGACCTGGCAATGGCCGGCTGCGCGCAGGTGCTGCGCGACGGCTTCGCCCGTGATGTGGGCCGAGGACAGCAGCTCGATGGTATCGATGACTTGCTTCATGCCGGAATCTCCAGCGGACCGGGGCGGAACACCTGGGGTTCGGCATGCCCGAGGAACAACGGCGCGTCGTGCGGGCCGACCAATGCGACGGCCTGGTCGCGCACGCGCAGCGCCGCGCCTTCCGGCAGGCCCAGCACCGGCATGGTCGGGTTCAAGGTGCAGAATTCGGCCAGGCGCTGCGCGCGAGTCTCGCCGCGATGTCCGGGCGGGTGGGCGTTGGTGTAGTGCGGATTGATCTGGAACGACAGCAGGCCCAGCGCATCGAACCCTTCGGGGTCGGTGATGGGCATGTCGTTGGTGGTGCAGATGCTGGGGCATGCCAGGTTGGAGCCAGCGCTCCAGCCCAGGTAGGCGGCGCCTTCACGCACACGGCGGGCCACCACGTCGAGCAGGCCCTGGCGGCGCAACTGGCCCAGCAGATTGAAGGTGTTGCCGCCACCCACGATGATGACCGCAGCCGCTTCCAGCGCGGCCACGGGATCGGCGGCGCGATGCAGCCCCTGGATGTCCAGGGCCGTATCGGCCAGCGCCGACACGACCAGCGCGGTGTAGTCGTCCCAGTTGCGCGTCACGCCCGCGAACGGCACGAACACGGCCTTGGCCCCGGCCGGCAGCGATTCGATCAGTTCGCGGATGTCGGGCAACGCGTGCACCAGATAGCCGGCGTCGCTGCTGGAATTGCTGAGAAGCAGAAGGTTCATGAGAGAGGTTCCTTGGAATCGGTAAGTCGGATGCCGCGCGGGCGCGGCCGGGATACGGCAATGTCGGTCAAGGGAATCAGGCCCGGCGTCAGCCGAGCCAATAGGGATCGTTCAATTCGCGGCCCAACGCCGCGACCTGCTGGGTCAGGGATTCACGCAGGGTCGCCACGCGGGCGGCGTCGGCCTGGAAGGACACGAACGACAGGCACAGGCCGCGCAGCTCGCCGGTGGCCGGATCGCGCACGGCCGCGGCCACGGCGCCGATACCGGGCATGGCCTGATCGATGGCGACTCCGTAATGATCGGCACGGACCTGCGCCACGCGCTGGGCCAGCTCGCCGACGGTGGCAGGGCAATCCTTGCCCTCCACCTGCAGGGGTGCCGACGGATCGGCGCCATACAGCGCCTCGAATTCGGTCGGCGTCAGCCGCGACAGCAGCGCGCGCCCCATCGCCGTGCCGGACGCGGCGCGGCGCGAACCAGGCGGGGACAGCACCTGCACCGGATGCGAACCGTTCAGGCGTTGCAACACCACGGTTTCGCGCTGGTTCAGGGTGGACAGATAGGCGGTCAGGCCGCTGTCTTCGGACAGACGGACCAGCACCTTGCGGCAGGCCTCGTCCAGCGGCGTGGCGTGCTGGCCGGCGCGCACCGCCTGCGTCAACAACACGCCCGGGCGATAGCGGCGCGTGGCCGCGTCCTGATCCAGCATGCCGTAATGCTCCATCTGGTTCAGCAGGCGCGATGCCGTGCTCTTGGGCATGGCCAGCCGCTGCGCCACGTCGGTGAAGCTCAACTCGGCCACGCCGTCCGCATAGAGCGACAGCACGCGCTGGACGCCGTCTAGAATACTCATAAATGTTCCATAAAACGGAACTACTGTTCCTTAATAGCGAACAAGAATAATCCAGGGCGGCCAAAAACAAAAGCCCCTCGCGGACGACGCAGAGGGGCTTGCCAGCCAGGCAGTCGGACGCGGCAGGCGCTAGGGCGACGCCTTTTCCGCCCACTGCGCCAACGGCAGCGGCGGCTGGGCGTGCAGGATGCGGGCCAGCACCAACTTCAGTTCGGCCCAACCGCCCCGCTCCCCCGGCCAACGCGACGGGGTGATCGCCCGCCAGGCCCCATCCGGCCCCCGGTCGGCCATCTTGAAGCGGAAGTTGTAATGACCCGCCATGCCCATGCGCAGGTCGGTCACCACCAGCGCATCGCCCATCACGTCATAGCGCAGCCAGTCATCGGTGAACCAGCGCAGCCGCTCGTGCAGCGGGACGCCCGCCAACGCCTGGCCGGCGTCCAGGTTGAGCGGCTGACGCACAAACTCGGGCACCGCGCCATCAAACCAACTGCTGACGGCCTCGTAGTAGTGGCCGTCGGGCGTCTTGGCGATGACGCGCCACAGCAGCGTGTTCAGCGGCATGGGCATGGCCCGCAGCTCGGTGACGGCGATGCCTTGCGCCTGCATGGCGTCGCGCACCCGGTGCTCGGCAGCAATGCGGCCCGCCAGCCCGAAGCCCAGATAGGCCGTGCTGAACACCAGCGCCCCTGCCAGGACGCGGCGAGCGCTGCGCGTCATGCCGACCGCCGTGGCGTACACCGCGGCCAGCAACAAGGGCACGGTGTAGAGGGGATCGATGATGAAGACCGCCGACCAGCTTTCGGGAATGGACGGGATCGGCCAGAACAGCTGGGTGCCATAGACGGTGAACGCGTCCAGGAGTGGATGCGTCACCAACACCAGCCACAAGGTCAGGAACAGGCGCCTGCCGCTGTAGGGCGCCTGCGGCCAGTACTTGCGGATCAGCCAGGTCAGCAGTGCGGCCAGCCCGGTCAGGACGAAGATCGAATGCGAGAACCCGCGGTGATAGGTCATCAACGACACCGGGTCGGGGTAGCGCATCAGCACGTCCAGGTCCGGCAAGGTGGCCAGCGCGGCGCCATAGAACAGCGCCCGGCGCCCCTGCACGCGCCCCAGCAGCGCCCCCTGTATGCCCGCGCCCAGCACGGCTTGTGTAACCGAATCCATAGAACTCCGACGATAGCCTTCCGGTGGCCGCCATTTTCACGTGCCGTCCACGATGCAGGCGTTAAGATACCCGATTGCATTCAGCTAATTTTCAACTTCAGCCTCATGGACCACTATATCGACAAGATCGGCCTGCTGATCGAAACCAACCAGGCCTGGGCCGGGCCCATCACTTTCCTGCTGACGCTGGGCGAATCCATGGTGCTGCTGGGCCTGTTCATTCCGGCCACGGCACTGATGCTGCTGACCGGCGGCCTGATCGGCGCGGGCACGCTGGACCTCTGGAGCATCCTGGCCTGGGGCATCGCCGGCGCCATCGTGGGCGATGCCCTGTCCTATGGCCTGGGCCGCTGGGCCGGCCCGAACGTGCTGCGCCGCTGGCCGCTCAAGCAGCAGCGCACCGCCGTGGCCCGCGCCCGGCTGTTCTTCTACCGCTATGGCTTTGCCTCGGTGCTGATCGGTCGCTTCCTGGGCCCCATCCGCTCGACCATCCCGACGGTGGCCGGCGTGATGGGCATGGCCCACGGCCGCTTCCAGCTGGCCAACGTCGCGTCGGCCATCTTGTGGATGCCGCTGATGCTGGCGCCAGGCTACATCACGGCGCGCAGCCTGGGCGCCGCCGAAAACGCGCAGCAGATCGCCATGATGATCGGCGCGGGCTTCTCAGTGCTGCTAGGATTCGGGCTTCTGGTCGCGATGATGCGCAAACGCCGGCAACCGGCGCGGGCGCGCCGCGGCAACTAGGGCCCGACCCGTCGTCATCAGGCCCGCCCGGAGAAGAGCATGGCAATAGATATGGAGCCGAAAAACGGCGACTTCGCGCGCTACGTCGAAAACCTGTCGCGCGCCGGCGGCGCCTCGCCCGGCCGGGTACCTGACAAGGCCGAGGCCAAGCGCCGCCAGGCCGGCACGCCGGCCGCCGCGCCGGCATCCCAGCCTGCCCAGGATTCGCTGTACGA
This sequence comes from Achromobacter sp. NCFB-sbj8-Ac1-l, assembly GCF_052695805.1. Taxonomy (NCBI): domain Bacteria; kingdom Pseudomonadati; phylum Pseudomonadota; class Betaproteobacteria; order Burkholderiales; family Alcaligenaceae; genus Achromobacter; species Achromobacter sp. NCFB-sbj8-Ac1-l. The sequence goes on from NZ_CP199812.1 coordinate 4,082,742, forward strand.
CCTGACCTGGGGCAAATCCGCGCCCCCGCCGCTGCAATCGCGCCGCGCCGAACCCGCCCCGCTGGCGGGCGTGCCCGGCCAGGAAGACGCCGCCACGGTGTCCATGGCCAAGCGCGCACGCCAGCGCAAGCTGGGTATCGTGTTGACCATTGCCGGGGCCATCGCCGGCTGGGCCGCGGTCAACATCGCATTCAGGGCGCTGCGCGCGCCGCACTTCGACCTGGACGAGCTGATGCCGGCGGTGTTCCTGGCCTTCTTTGCGTTCATGCTGTTCAAGGCCGCCAGCGGGGCGCGCGACCCGCGCAAGCAGCCGCTGGGCAAACTGCCGCCGCTCAAGACCACGTCGTACCGCAAGGACGGCTGAACGCCGACGGCGGCGCCTGGCCCCCCACGCATTGGTGCTAACATTTCCGCCGCCGTCGAAAGACCCCATGAATACCGGAGTGAAAGTGAACAACGTTGTCGGATTGAACCAGGCCCAGGCGGCCACGATGCTGAAGCTGCAAGGCGACTTGAACAGCATGATCAATCCGGACTGGATCAACGGCGGCGCCCGCTTCCTGCGCGCCGCCTTCGTCGAATCGGCCGAGGCACTCGAGCACTACGGCTGGAAGTGGTGGAAAAAGCAGACCATCGACCTGCCCCAGGTGCAGATGGAACTGGTCGACATCCTGCATTTCTACCTGTCGCACACCATCGTGCAGGCCAAGGGCGACGTCAATGCCGCCGCCGCCGCGCTGGTGGCCGACCTGGCCGGCCCGGCCTCGGTGACGCTGGATGGCCAGCGCTACGCGCTGACCAGCCTGGCCGTGCCGGAACTGCTGGAACTGATCGGCGGCCTGGCCGTCTGCGGCCGCGCCAGCTTCAAGCTGCTGGAACAGAGCATGACCGCCTGCGAGATGACCTGGAACGATGCCTACACCCAGTACGTTTCCAAGAACGTGCTGAACATCTTCCGCCAGCAGCACGGCTACAAGGAAGGCACCTACATCAAGATCTGGAACGGCGAAGAAGACAACGTCGTGCTGGCCCGCCTGCTGTCGCAACATGACGCGTCGCAAGCCGGCTTTGCCGACGTGCTGCACCGCGAACTGCAAGCCGCCTACACCAAGCTGTAAGCCTCGCACCACGACGCCGCATGAAAAACGCCGCTTTTGCAAAGCGGCGTTTTTCATGGCGGTTCGGCCTGGATGGGACGGCGCCGGCTAGCGTTGACCGAAGCGCGTATCGCCGAACAGTTCTTTTTGCTCGCGCGGCTGCGACCGCCAGTACTGACGCGGTGCGCTGACCTGGCCACCCAGTTGCGCGGCCGCATGCCACGGCCAGCGCGGGTCATACAGCATGCCGCGGGCCAGCGCCACCATGTCGGCCTGGCCATTGGCCAGGATGTCCTCGGCCTGCTGGGCCTCGGTGATCAGGCCGACGGTGATGGTGGGCAGGCCGACCGCGCGCTTGATCGCATCGGCGAACGGCACCTGGTAGCCGGGACCCACCGGAATCTGCTGCTGCGACGACACGCCGCCGCTGGACACGTCGATGAATTCGCCGCCCAATTCCTTGATGCGTAGCGCAAAGGCCTGCGTCTGTTCCAGGTCCCAGCCGCCATCGACCCAGTCGGTGGCCGACACCCGCACGCCCAGCGCTACCGAGGCGGGCGTGACCTCGCGCACCGCGCGAAAGACTTCCAGCGGAAAGCGCATGCGGTTTTCGAGCGAGCCGCCGTATTCGTCGTCGCGCTGGTTGGCCAGGGGCGACAGGAACTGATGCAGCAGGTAGCCGTGGGCGGCATGCAGCTCGATCGCGTCAAAGCCCAGGCGGATGGCGCGGCGGGCGCTGTCCACGAACGCATCGCGGACCCGGGCCAGGCCGGCCGCGTCCAGCACGCGCGGCGGCGGCTCGGATGCCTTGTGGGCAATCGCCGACGGCGCCCAGCCTTGCCAGCCGCCCTGTTCCGGCGGCACCAGTTGGCCGCCCTCCCAGGGTGCATGGCTGGACGCCTTGCGGCCGGCGTGACCCAGCTGGATGCCCAGCTTGATCGGCGAATAGCGGCGCACCGCCTGCACTACCCGCCCCAGCGCGGCTTCGGTTTCGTCTGACCACAGCCCCAGGTCGCCCGGGGAAATGCGGCCGTCCGCTTCGACGGCGGTGGCTTCGGTGAACAGCAGCGCCGCGCCCGACAGGGCCAGGTGGCCCAGGTGGATCATGTGCCAATCGGTGGCCCGGCCGTCTTCGGCCGAGTACTCGCACATGGGCGCGATGACGATGCGATTGACCAGGTCGACATTGCCGACTGACGTGGGACTGAACAGGTGACTCATGCGTGAAACTCCGGGCGATGGACGCGGATGCACAGCATAGCGCCGCCCGCCGCACCTGCCCGCAAATCCCAACGGCCGCAACAGGGTTAAAGGGACAAGCCGTGAACCGGCCGCCCTACTGCCCTTCGATGACGCTGTCCAGGAACTGCCGGGTGCGCGCCTCTTTCGGCGCGCTGAACAGCGTCTGCGACTCGGCGTCCTCGACGATGTTGCCTTGGTCGAAGAACAGGGTCCGGTCGGAACTGCGTTCGGCGAACTTCATCTGGTGGGTGACGATGATCATGGTCATGCTGCGCCGGGCCGCGAGGTCACGCAGGATCTGCAGGATGCCGCCCACCAGTTCGGGGTCGAGCGCCGACGTGACTTCGTCGAACAGCATGATCTCGGGACACATGGCCAGCGCGCGGGCAATGCCGACGCGCTGCTTCTGCCCGCCCGACAACTGCGCGGGATACACGTCCAGCTTGTCGCCCAGGCCCACCATGTCCAGGTATTCCACGGCGCGCTCGCGCGCCTGGTCGCGCGACATGCCCAGCACGTGCACCGGGGCTTCCATGGTGTTGCCCAGCGCGGTCATGTGCGGGAACAGGTTGAAGTGCTGGAACACCATGCCGATCTTGCCGCGCACGCGCCGCAGGTGTTCGGAATTGGGCCCGGCCGGACGGCCCTGTTCGTCGGTCCACATGGCCTGGCCGTCGATCTCGATATCGCCACTGGTGGGCCGGTCCAGCGTCATCAGCACACGCAGCAGCGTCGATTTGCCCGAGCCCGACGGCCCGATCACCGCGACGGTCTGGCCGGCCGGGATCTCCAGGTTGATGCCGCGCAGCACCTCGAGATCGCCGTAGCGCTTGTGCAGGTTCTTGATGGTGACGCTTGCGCTCATCGCTTTCCTCCGTATCGTTGCAGTCGGGCCTCCAGGCCGCGCACGCCCCACGCCGCGACCAGGCTGAGCGCCAGGAACAGCGCGCCGACCAGGGTCAGGGGTTCGGTGTAGCGGAAGGTGCTGGACCCGATCATCTTGCTTTGCTGCAGCAGTTCCACCACGGTGATGGCGGACAGCAGCGGCGTGTCCTTGAACATGGCCACCAGGTAATTGCCCAGCGCCGGCACCACCGGCGGAATCGCCTGCGGCAGCACCACGCCCACCGCGGTGCGCCAGGGCGACATGTTCAGGGCGCGGGCCGCTTCCAGCTGGCCGCGCGGCACCGCCTCGATGCCGGCGCGGTAGACCTCGGCGCAATAGGTCGCATAGTGCAGCCCCAGCGCCACGATGCCCGTCGCCAGGGGCGACATCTGCACCCCGGTCAGCGGCATCACGTAGAACAGGAAATACATCTGCACCAGCAGCGGCGTGCTGCGCACGAACTCGATCACGAATGCCGTGGGCAGCGACACGATGGCCAGGCGCGAGCGCCGCAGCAGGGCCAACGCCAGGCCCAGCGTCACGGCCACGAGCATGCCCAGCACGGTGGCCTGGATAGTGATGATGAGCGCCGAGCCCAGGGTGGGCAGGATTTCCAGTGCGAAGGACCAGTCGAATATCGGTTTCATCGGACGCGGACCCTCCGTTCAAGCAGGCGCACGCCCGCGGTGATCAAGAGCGCCACGGCGAAATACATCAACAGCATCAGCGCGAAGATCTCGGTGGTGCGCAAGGTTTCACTGCGCAGCAACTGGCCACGGAACGTCAGGTCGGTGATGGTGATCAGCGACACCAGCGCGGTGTTCTTGAGCAATTCGATCAGCAGGTTGCCGGCCGGCGGCAGCATGGCCGGAATGGCCTGCGGCACGACGATGCGGCGCATGATCTGGCCGCGCGTCAGGTTCAGCGCCACGCCGGCCTCGCGCTGCCCCGGCGGTACGGCGCGGATCGCGCCGCGCACCACTTCCGCCCCGTAGGCGCCGGCGTTCAACGCCAGCACCACGATGCCCACCAGCATGGCCGGCAGTTGCACGCCAAACAGCGGCAGCACGAAATAGAACCAGAAAAGCTGCACCAGGGCCGAGGTACCGCGAAAGACCTCAACGTAGATCGACGCAAGCCAGCGCACCGGCCGCAGCGTCGACAGGCGGCCGATGCCGGCGGCCAGCGCCAGCGGCACGGCCAGCACCACGGCGCCCCCCATGATTTCCAGCGTCACCGACAGCCCTTCCAGCAGCGGCGGCACCAGCTCGGCGATATGTTCGGGAATGAGCGGCATCGGCGCCTCCTATTGGCCGGCGCAGAGCTTGGCGGCCGTGACCCCCTGAGGCAATTCCTCGGGCGTGAAACCGAACGGCGCCACCAGTTGCTTGTGCTCGTCGGTGCCGATGAATTTGGCCAATTCGGCGTTGAAGGCGTCGGCAAAGGCCTTGTCGTCCGGGCGGAAGGCGTAGGCGCCGTAACCTCGCACGCCCTTGCCGTCGATGACGGGGTCGGTGAACGGATCGGCCTTTTCCAGGCCACTGCCGGCGTCGGTCTTGCCCATCAGGTCATTGATGGTCAGGGCGGTTGCCGCATAGGCGTCGGCGCGGCCCGCCTGCACGCCGGACAGCGCGCTGACGGCATCGGGAAACACCACCACCTGGCCGGGCGGCACCTTGACCTTGGAGGCGTATTCGCCCTCGATGGCGCCCACCACCACGCCCAGCCTGGCGTCGGGGTTCTTCACCACGTCTTCGTAGCTGTGCAGGTTCTTGGGATTGCCCTGCTTGACCAGGAACGCCTCGCCCACGCCATAGGTGGGGTCGGAAAACGCCACCTGGCCGCATCGTTCGGGGGTCACGTACATGCCAGCCGCGATGATGTCGAAGCGCTTGGCCTGCAGGCCCGGGATCAGCGAGCCGAACTCGGTCAGCACGCCCTCGACCTCGTCGATGCCCATGCGCTTGAGCACGACCCGCGCAATTTCCACGGATTCACCCGTGACCTTGGCCTCTTTGCTGTCCATGAAGGCGAACGGCGCCTCGTTGGCGTAGCCAATGCGGATCTTGCCGGCTGCCTTGGCGGCCTCCAGCGTGTTGGCCGCCGCAGGCGCCTTGCCGGCCGCGGTCTTGTCGCCGCCAGAATCCGAACACGCGGCCAACAGGCCCAGGCTCAGGGCCAGCAGCAGGCGGCGGGTCATTCGCAGGGTCATGATCGTTTTCTCCCGAATTTATTTCTAGGTACATGGCTTCGCTAAAAATGATACGACATTAAATCATTTCACCTCTAATGATATGGACGAAAAAAAGCAGGCCGCAGCCTGCTTTTCCCCTGTCCTGCCCTATGGGAGGTTAGAACACGTTACGAAGGGTAGACGACTATGTCGTCCCCAATTTTTGACCCTTGCGGCCCCTATTGCGCATACGAGAACTTGCCGTCGCGCACGACACCCATGACGCGGGCGCGCTCATCGAAGCCCTGGTGGTTGTCCTTGGAAATATTGAGCACCCCATTGGGCACGACCAGGTCGCGGGTGTTTTCCAGGGCATCGCGCAGCGCAGACCGGAATTCCGGCGTGCCGGGCTTGGCGCCGGTCTTGAGGGCGCGCGCCACGGCGGAATCCAGCAGCATCCAGGCGCCATAGGCGTCACCGGCGAATTGGGTCAACGTGTTGGCGCCGTACTGGCGTTCGTATTGGTCGGCAAAGGCCACGGCCACCTTCTTGACCGGGTTGGAATCCGGCAGCTCGCGTGCCACCACGCCCGGACCGGTCGGGAACAGCGTGCCTTCGACGTCCTTGCCGCCGATCTGCAGGAATTCGAGCGTGCCGATGCCATGGGTCTGGTAGAGGGTGCCGGTGTAGCCGCGTTCGAGCAGCGTTTTCTGCGGCAGCGCCGACGGCGTGCCGGCGCCCGCGATCAGCACCGCATCGGGCTTGGCAGCAATGACTTTGAGCACCTGCCCCACCACCGACGCGTCGGTGCGCTGGAAGCGTTCTTGCGCCACGATCTTCAGGTCGCTGCCCGCCGCGGCCGTGAATTCCTTCCACCAGCTGTCGCCATAGGAATCGGCAAAGCCGATGAAGGCCACGTTCTTGAAGCCCTTCTTTTTCATGTCGTCGACCAGCACGGTCGCCATCAGCGAATCGTTCTGGGGCATTTTGAACGCCCAGGCGCGCTTGGGGTCGGACAACGGCTCGACGATGACGCTGGAGGCGGCCAGCGCGATCATGGGCGTGCGCGTTTCGGCCAGCACGTCCAGCGCCGCCAGCGCCGCAGCGGTAGTGTTGGGCCCGACGATGGCGTCGACCTTGTCTTCGGACGTGAGCTTGCGCAGATTCTTGACGGCCCGGCTGACGTCGGTGCCGTCGTCCAGCACCACGTAGCGGGCCGGCTGGCCGCCCAGCGTGGCGGGCCACAGGCGGATGGCGTTATTGGTCTGGATGCCGATCGCCGCGGCCGGGCCGGTGGTGGACACGTCCACGCCGATGACGATGTCGGCGCGGGCGGACAAGGCGGGAATCACCAGCGCGACAGCGCAGGCGTAGCGAAGAAAAGTGCGGGACATGACGGCAACTCGCAGAAGGGAAGAAATGCGGATGCCGCTATTTTGCCTGACCGGCGCGGGCCTCGTAGACCAGCGCGGCCAGCGTCAGGTCTTCCAGCGCGCTGCCCACGGCCTTGAACACGGTGATTTCACGCGGATCGGTGCGACCCGGCGCGCGGCCGTGCACCAGATCGGTCAGCGTGCCGCGGATGCCGTCCCGCGCCAGTACGCCAGCCTGGAACGCGGCCAGCAGGTCGCCCGCCTTGGTGGGGGCTTCGTCGGTGTCCACGTAGACCGTGGTGCAGTCGAAGCAGGCCGTGTCGGTTTCGATCATGTCGGGCTTGAAGCTGCCGATCAGGTCCAGGTGAGTGCCGGGGCGCAGCCAGGCGCCGCGCACCAGCGGTTCGGTCGAGAGCGTGGCGCAACTGACGATATCGGACTGGCGCACGGCCTGTTCGAGGTCAGGCGTGCTGCCGGCATCGAAGCCCTGTTCGCGCAGCGCGGCCGCCAGGGCATCGGCGCCGGCGGGACGCAGGTTCCAGACCAGCACCTTGTCGATCGGGCGCACGGTGCGCATGGCCTGGGCCACCAACCCCGCGATGCGGCCGGAACCGACGATGGTGAGCACCCGTGCATCCGGCCGGGCCAGGTACGAGGCGCCCAGCGCAGCGGCGCCAGCGGTGCGGAACACCGTGACCTGGTCGCCGTCGACCTGCGCCAGCGGCACGCCCGTGCGGGCGCTGTACAAGTTGTAGGTGGCGTGCAGGCCCGGCAAGGATTGGCGCGTGTTGTCGGGAAAGATGTTGATGACCTTGACGCCGAAATAGCCCTGCTCGTTCCAGGCCGGCATGATCAGCGTGGTGCCGTGCGCGCCGCCGGATTCGATGGCGTGCACGTGACGCGGCGGCACGTGGGCGCCTTGGCGAAAGGCCTCGCGCAACGCCGGAATCGCCGCATCGAACGACAATGCGCGGCGGGTTTGTTCGGTGTCGATCACTACCATCTGTATCCAATGCCTGTTCGGGTTGACCAGGCCGAAGTGTGACCGTGCGGTGCCGCGCTGGCAAGGCGTGGCGGCCGCAGCCGTTACATCGGCTTGCCGTTGTGTGGGGCCGGTTTGAACATCCGCGCGCCGCCACCGCCGTATCATGAACGTTGCCCATTCGGCATTGCGCGGCGCCGCCCTGCGGCCCGCCTCCCCCACCGGACGCGTCCGTGACGGGCGCGTTCCCCTCTACAGGAGTCAACGCATGAAGAAAACCGCAACCGCCGCCTGGTCGGGCGATCTGAAGACGGGCAAGGGCACGATTTCCACGCAGAGCGGCGCGCTCAAGAGCCAGCCCTACGGCTTCAATACCCGCTTTGGCGACACCCCGGGCACCAACCCCGAAGAACTGCTGGGCGCCGCCCACGCTGGCTGCTTCACCATGGCGCTGTCCAACATCCTGGGCGAAGCCGGCCTGGTGGCGCAAAGCCTGGACACGAAGGCCGAAGTCACGCTGGACAAGGCCGACGATGGCTTTGCCATCACCGCCGTGCACCTGACCGTCGAAGCCGTCATCCCCGGCGCCACGGCCCAGGCCTTCGAAGACGCCGCCCGCAAGGCTGAAAAGGGCTGCCCCGTTTCCAAGGTGCTCAACGCCAAGATCACCATGGACGCCAAGCTCAAGTCCTGATCGACCCGCCAGGCCCGGATAGGGCGGCGCCATTGGGCCGCCCTATCCCGGGCTTGTTGAAAATCAATTTGACGGTCATGCCTGAGCCATGGAAAATGAGAACCATTCTCAGGAAAATCCATGACCCGATTCATTTATGCGATCTCTGGCGGCAAGGCGGCGTACGCGCAAGACGCCCAGGTGACGGCCAACCTGCGCCGGGTGGTCGGGTCAGGCATCCTGGTGGCCGTGGGTTACATCGACCCGGGCAACTGGGCCACCGACATTGCCGGCGGCAGCGGCTTTGGCTATGGATTGCTGCTGGTCGTGATTGCGTCGGCCATCCTGGCCCTGGGCTTCCAGGTGCTGGTGTCGCGCCTGGCGCTGGCCACCGGCGAAGACCTGGCCACCCTCACCGCCCGCCATCTTTCCCCGCGCTTGTCCAAGGCGGCCTGGCTGGCCGGCGAAGCCGCCATCCTGGCCACCGCGCTGGCCGAGCTGATCGGCGGCGCCATCGCGCTGCGCCTCTTGTTCGACCTACCGCTGATCGGCGGCGTGGCCGTGACGGGCGTGGGCACGTTTGCCGTGCTGGCCCTGACCCGCGGCAACGCCGACCGGCATGAACGCGTCATCGCCGTGCTGCTGTCGATCGTGGCGGCCTCGTTCGTGTTCCTGCTGTTCAAGGCCAACCCGGCCTGGACGGAAGTGGCGCACGGCATCACCCAGACGGGCCAGGCGCTGCGCAACCCGCAGGGCTTCCTGATCGCGCTGGGCATCCTGGGCGCGACCCTGATGCCGCACAACCTGTACCTGCATTCCGGTTCGCTCGCGCAGCGCGCCCGGGCGCTGCCGGCCGATGCCCGCGACATGGCCATGCGGGTGGCACGCAACGACACGCTGGTGTCGCTGGGCGTGGCCATGCTGATCAACTCGGCCATCATGATCGTTGCCGCGGCGTCCTTGTCCGGTTCGGGCATGATCGTGTCCAGCCTGGATGATGCGCACGCCGTCATCGGCCACACGCTGGGCATCGGTGCCGCCATCGTGTTCGCCGTGGCGCTGTACGCCGCGGGGCAGAGCTCCACCATCACCGGCGTACTGGCCGGCCGCATCCTGTCGCACGGCTTCCAGGTGCGCAGCAACTGGTCCGACCGCCGCCGCGCGCTGGCCACGCGGCTGATCGCGGGCGCGGCCGCCGTGGGCCTGTTGATCTTCACCGGCGGCCAGGATCCGGACGAACTGCTGGTGCTGAGCCAGGTCATCCTGAGCCTGGCCCTGCCCTTCGCCCTGGGTCCGCTGGTGCTGCTGGCCTGCCGCAAGCGCCTGATGGGCCGCCATGCGCTGCGCGGTGCCTGGGCCTGGGCCGCCGTCATCGCCACCGTCGGCATCGTGCTGCTCGATGGCTACCTGCTGGTGGACATGGTGGTGTGATCCTGCACCGACGGCGACGCTGTCGGCCCGCCCAAGAAAAACGCCAGCTTGCGCTGGCGTTTCTTTTGGGCCCTGCCGCGAAATCAACGACGGGCGGAGACGACCGGGTGCTGGCGGCGGCCGGCGTCCATGTCGTGCAGCACTTCGCCGACGGCGCCACCCAGCTTGGCCAGGCGCAGCTTCAGCCGGCGCCAGCCCATCCGCGAGAACGGGCCGGACAGGGTTTCCGCCTTGATGGCCTCGCGGATCAGGGACCGCTCCAGCGCATCCGACATGCGGGCATTTTTCAACGCGGTATCGCTCATGATTCTCTCCTTGAGAAAGCGCGATGGGGAACAACACGACTTCATGTTAGACCCGCGTTTGCTGCGTCGCAATATAAATTGCCTGACATTATTTTCGCCGTTGCGCAATGGGTACAAACACCACCATGATGGTGCATAGGCACCATATCCGGCACCATTTTTGTGCAACGCAACAGCCAGCTATCAGCCTGGCTGGCAGCCCAGATGGGCAGCAATCAGCTTGTCGGCCATCTCTGCCACGCGCCCGGCCGGCCCGCCTTCACCGAACAATTGGCTGGACACGAACGCGCCTTCGATCAGCAGCAGCAGCCCGTCGCCCAGCGCCTCGGGATCCGGCGCGCCCATTTCCGCCGCCATCGCGGTCAAGCGACGCCGCAGTTCCACCTTGTGTTCGACCGCCACCACGCGGGCGGGGTGGCCGGCCTCGGGGTACTCGACCGCCGCGTTGGTCAGGCCGCAGCCGCGGTAGCCGTTCTGCACCGCACGCACGCCCAGCCCCGACAGATACGCGTGCAACTGGGCTCGCGGATCACCCGGATGAGCATCGCAGGCCGCATTGAACCGCCCCCAGAACTCGGCGTCGTAGTCGCGCAGATAGGCCGCGGCCAGCTCGTCCTTGGACGAGAAACTGCGGTACAGGCTGGGTTTGGTGACGCCAGCCTGGTTGACGATGGCATCTACCCCTACCGCCCGAATGCCGTCGCGGTAGAACATCTCGCGCGCGGTCTTGCGGATGCGGTCGGCCGCAAGCAGCGGCTTGGCGTGGGACGCCGCGGCGGACGCCTTGCCCGCCGCCCCGGATTTACTGGCCATGCGAATACTCCTTTCCTGTAAACAGGGCCGTCAAAAAAGCACTTGACGATGTTACTGACCGGTACGTACTATTCGCAAACCTCAATACGTACCGGTCAGTAACATGAGTATAGCCCACCCCCCCATCCCCTTTCGCCACGCCGGTCAAAAGTACGCTTTCGTCGTCGTCGCGGTGGTCTTCCTGGCCCTGCTCGTGTCGGCCGGCCTGCGATCTTCGCCCAGCGTCTTGCTGGTGCCGCTGGAGGAAAGCTTCGGCTGGAGCCGCAGCTCCACGTCGTTCGCCGCCGCCGTCGGCATCTTTCTGTATGGCCTGGTAGGGCCCTTCGCCGCGGCGGCGATGGAACGCTTCGGCCTGCGCCGCGTGCTGATCTTCTCGCTGTCGCTGATGGCCGCCTCCAGCGCGGTCAGCGCCTACATGACCCAGCCCTGGCACCTGCTGATGACCTGGGGCGTGTTCTCGGGCATTGGTTCGGGCGCCGTGGCCGTGGTCATGGGCGCCACCGTGGTCAACCGCTGGTTCACCAAGCATCGCGGCCTGATGATGGGCCTGCTCACCGCCAGCACCGCCACCGGCACGCTGATCTTCCTGCCGCTGCTGGCCGCACTGGCTTCGTCCGGCGACTGGACCCGCGTCGTCTGGACCGTCGCTGCCGCAGCCGCCGCGCTGGTGCCGCTGGCCTGGTGGCTGGTGCCCGACCGCCCCGCCAGCGTCGGCCTGGTGCCGTTCGGCAGCGATCCGCATGCCCCGCCTGCCCCGGGCGCACCGCGCACCGGCATGGTCGCCGCCACCTTCGGCGCCCTGGCGCGAGCGTCCAGGACCCGGACATTCTGGTTTCTGTTCGCCACCTTCTTCATCTGCGGCTTCACCACCAACGGCCTGGTCGGCACCCATCTGATCGCGCTTTGCGGCGACCACGGCATGCCTGAAGTGCAGGCCGCGGGCCTGCTGGCGATCATGGGCATCTTCGACCTGTTCGGCACCACGGCGTCGGGCTGGCTGACGGACCGCTACGATCCGCGCAAGCTGCTGTTCGTGTATTACGCGCTGCGCGGGCTGGCGCTGATCTACCTGCCGTATTCCGACTTTTCGTTCTACAGCCTGGCGATTTTCGCGGTGTTCTTCGGCCTGGACTGGATCGCCACCGTGCCGCCCACGCTGCGCCTGGCCACCGAGGCCTTCGGCGACCGCGAGGCCCCCATCGTGTTTGGCTGGATCGTGGCCGGCCACCAACTGGGCGCGGCCAGCGCGGCCTGGATGGCGGGGTTGGTGCGCGAATCGCAAGGCAGCTACCTGATGGCGTTCGTCGCCGCCGGCGCCACGGGTCTGATCGCCGCCGTCATCGCCCTGCTGATCGGGCGTGAGCGGGTCGTGGTGCAACCCACCTGAGGTAAAAAAAGCCGGCTTGCGCCGGCTTTTTTTACCCCTCTTCGACTTCACCCAGGTACGCCGCACGTACCTTCGGATCATGCAGCATTTCGCGCGCCGGACCCGACAGCGTGATCTCGCCGGATTCCATCACGTAGCCGCGATGGCTGTTTTCCAGCGCCAGGCGGGCGTTCTGCTCGATCAAGAGGATCGTCACGCCTTCGCTGGCGATGGTGCGCACCACCTCGAAGACCTTCTCGACCATCAGCGGCGCCAGGCCCATGGACGGCTCGTCCAGCAGCAACAGCTTGGGGCGCGCGATCATGGCACGGCCCATTGCCACCATCTGCTGCTCGCCGCCCGACAGGGTGCCGGCAGCCTGCTTGCGGCGTTCGGCCAGGCGCGGGAACAGCGTGAACACGCGATCCGTGTCCTGCCGAACCTGCGCCGCATCGCGGCGGATGTATGCGCCCATCGCCAGGTTTTCCTCGATGGTCAGCTGGCCGAAGATGCCGCGGCCTTCCGGCACCATCACCAGCCCCTGGCGCACCAGTTCGTGCGACTTCTGGCCGCCGATGGACTTATCGCCGTAGAGCACTTCGCCGCCGGCCAGCGGCACCAGGCCGCAGATGGCGCGCAGGGTCGTGCTCTTGCCGGCGCCGTTGGCACCGATCAGGCAGACCAGCTCGCCTTCGTCCACGCGCAGGTCGATGCCGCGCACCGCGCGAATACCGCCGTACGCCACCTGCAGGCCGCGCAGTTCCAATAGGGGTTTGCTTGCCGTCGTCATGCCGGGCGCTCCTGATGAATCAGCGGATCCTGGGCGGCGCCCGCGCCCAGATACGCCTCAATGACCTTGGGGTCGCGCTGCACCTGGGCGGGTTTGCCCATGGCCAGCACCTTGCCGTACTCCAGCACCAGCACGCGATCGCACAGGCCCATGACCAATTTCATGTCGTGTTCGATCAGCAGCACCGTCACGCCGTCGCCGCGGATCTTCTCGATCAGCTTGCGCAGCACCACGGTTTCCGATGCGTTCATGCCGGCGGCCGGCTCGTCCAGCGCCAGCAGCTTGGGGTCGGTGGCCAGCGCGCGGGCGATTTCCAGGCGGCGCTGGTCGCCGTAGGGCAGCGAGCGCGCGACGTCGTTGGCGCGGTGGCCAATGCCCACGTAGTCCAGCAATTCCTGCGCGCGGGCCTCGATGGCGGCCTCTTCGGCGCGCGCCCCGCGGGTGCGGAACACGGCGCCCAGCACGCCGGCGCGGGTGCGCATGTGGCGGCCGATCATCACGTTCTCGATCGCGCTCAGGTTGGCGAACAGGCGGATGTTCTGGAACGTGCGCGCCAGGCCCGCGTAGGCCACCTCGTGCGGCTTCTTGCCCGACATCGATTGGCCGTTGAACGTGCACGAACCGTCTTCGGGGATGTACAGGCCGGTCAGCACGTTGAACAGCGTGGTCTTGCCCGCGCCGTTCGGGCCGATCAGGCCGTAGATTTCGCCCTGCTCGATATCGAAGCTGACGTCCGACAAGGCCTGCAGGCCGCCGAAACGCTTGCCCAGTCCCTGGGCTTGCAGCAGTTTGCTCATGCCGCACCTCCCTGGGTCTTGGTGGCCAGCTCGCGCTTGCGCACGGCCGACGGCCACAGGCCCGCGGGGCGGAACAGCATGACGCACACCATGGCCAGGCCGAACAGCAACATGCGGATGCCTTCGGGGTCCAGCACCACGGCGCCGAACAGCATGTGCTGCACCGGCTCGACCACGGCCCGAAGGAATTCGGGCAACGCGGCCAGGATCAGGGCGCCCAGGATCACGCCAGGGATATGCCCCATGCCGCCCAGCACCACCATGCACAGGATGGAAATGGATTCCATCAGCGAGAAGCTCTCGGGGCTGACAAAACCCTGCATCGACGCAAACAGCGCGCCCGCCACGCCGCCGAACGAGGCGCCCATGGCAAAGGCCAGCAGCTTGATGTTGCGGGTGTTGATGCCCATGGCCTTGGCCGCGATCTCGTCTTCACGGATCGCTTCCCAGGCGCGGCCGATGCGCGAATTCTGCAGGCGCACGCACACCAGGATGATGATGAGCGTCAGCGCCAGCAGCAGGTAGTAGTACTTTTCCGGCCCGGTCACGCGGATGCCCAGCAGGCTTTCGGTGCGACCGAACGCGAATTCGCCCACCTTGAACGTATCGATGCGGTTGATGCCCTGCGGCCCGTTGGTGATGTTGACCGGCGCGTTCAGGTTGTTCAGGAAGATGCGGATGATTTCGCCAAAGCCCAACGTCACGATGGCCAGGTAGTCGCCCCGCAATTTCAGCGTCGGCGCCCCCAGCAGCACCCCGAACAGGCACGCCACCGCCAGCGCGATCGGCAGGATCGCCCAGAACGGCAGGTGCAGGCCGAAATGCGGCGAAGCCAGCAGCGCCCAGGTGTAGGCGCCCACCGCGTAGAACGCGATGTAGCCCAGGTCCAGCAGGCCGGCAAAGCCCACCACGATGTTCAGGCCCAGCGACAGCATCACGTAGAGCAACGCGAAGTTCAGGATGCGGACCCAGCTCTGGCCGGCCATGCCGATCACGAACGGCAGCACCGCCAGCACGATGCCGATCAGCGCAATGCCGATCAGGTTGCGGGTCGACAGCCCGCTGTGTTTGATGGCGCCGCTCATGCCCGGTCTCCCACGCGTTCGCCCAGCAGGCCGGACGGACGGAAGATCAGCACCAGCACCAGCACGAAGAACGCGAACACGTCCTGGTAGTGGCTGCCCAGGAAGCCGCCGGTCAGGTCGCCGATGTAACCGGCGCCCAGCGACTCGATGATGCCCAGCAACAGGCCGCCGGCCATCGCGCCGACCAGGTTGCCGATGCCGCCCAGCACCGCGGCCGTGAAGGCCTTCAGGCCCAGCATGAAGCCCATGGTGTATTGCGACACGCCGTAGTAGGTCGCGACCATCATGCCGGCCACGGCGGCCAGCGCCGAACCGATCAGGAACGCGGCCGAAATGACGGTATTGATGTTCACGCCCATCAGGCCGGCCACTTCGCGGTTCTGCGCGGTGGCGCGCATCGCGGTGCCCAGGCGGGTCTTGTGCACCACGGCCAGCAGCCCGCCCATGATGATCGCGGCGATCGCGACGATGGCGATCTGCAGCGTGCTCATGCGGGCGCCGAAGATCTCGAACACCTGCGGCGTCAGCACCTGCGGAAAGTTCAGGTAGTTGCGGCCCCAGCCCATCATCGCCACGTTCTGCAGGATGATCGACACGCCGATGGCGGTGATCAGCGCCGCCAGGCGCGGCGCACGGCGCAGCGGCCGATAGGCCACGCGCTCGGCCGTCCAGCCCACCGCCATGCACAGCGGCACGGACACCAGCAGGCCCAGGCCCAGCACCACGAACGCGGACGTGGACGGATCGCCGCCCACCAGCGAGATGGCGATCGTCGTCGCCGCCATCGCGCCGATCATGACGACATCGCCATGCGCGAAATTGATCAGCCCGATGATGCCGTACACCATGGTGTAGCCAAGGGCGACCAGGGCGTACACGCTGCCTAGCGTGACGCCGTTAATCAGTTGTTGAATGAAGATATCCATAGGGGCCGCAGAATAAGCCTGGAAAAATCGCGCGCATCTCGCACGCGGCGCACCCGCAGGGCCGCCACCTTTGTGGCGCGCCCCCGCGCCGGGCGGCGCGGGCGGGTGTCAGTGGCCAGGGGCGGCGCGGCCGCCCCTGGCCGGGTGCAGCAGCCTCAGTTGACCTGGCTGACCATCGTCTCGACCATCTCCCACTTGCCGTTCTTGACTTCGTAGATGGTGACCGAGATTTCCTTCAGGTCGCCGCTCTTGTCGTAGGCGATGTGTTCGCTGGTAGCACCCTTGCGGTTCAGCTTGGCCAGTTCCGGCAGGTACTTCTCGGGCTTGGCCGTGCCAGCCGCCTCGATGGCGCTGATCATGTTCCAGGCGCCGTCGTAGGCGTAGGGCGCGTAGACGCCGGGGGCCTTCTTGAAGCGCTCTTGGTAGCGCTTTTCGAAGTCCTTGCCTGCGGCCATCTTGTCCAGCGGCACGCCGGCCAGCGAGGCGAAGGTACCGTCGGCGGCGTCGCCGGCCAGCTTGATGAAGGTGTCGCTGCGGGTCATTTCACCCGAGACCAGCGGCGACTTCAGGCCCAGCGTGGCCAGTTGGCGCTTCATGGGACCGGACTGCGCATCCAGGCCGCCGTAGAAGATGGCGTCGGGCGCCGAGCCCTTGATGTTGGTCAGGATGGCCGTGAAGTCGTTGGCCTTGTCGGTCGTGTATTCGCGGCGAACCACCTGGCCGCCGGCAGCCTTGACGGCCTTCTCGACTTCGTCCGCCAGGCCTTGGCCGTAGGCGGTACGGTCGTCGATGATCGCGACCTTCTTGGCCTTCAGGCTTTGCACCATGAACTTGCCCACCGCGGCGCCCTGCTGGGTGTCGCTGGTCATCATGCGGAAGGTGGTTTCGTAGCCTTGCTTGGTGTATTCGGGCGACGTGGCCATGGCGATCTGCGGCAGGCCGGCTTCATGGTAGACACGCGACGCGGGGATCGTGGTGCCCGAGTTGAAGTGGCCCAGGATGCCGACGACGTTCTCGTCGACCAGCTGCTGCGCGACCTGCACGCCCACGCGCGGGTCGGCCTGGTCGTCGCGCGAGACCAGCACGAACTTGGCGGGCTGGCCGTCGACCTTGATGCCCTTCTTGTTGGCTTCTTCGATCGCCAGGTTCAGACCGTTCTGCATGTCTTCACCGTAGTGCGACTGGGGACCGGTCAGCGGTGCGGCAAAGCCGAACTTGACGTCGGCGGCCTGGGCGGCGGCGGCCATGCTGGCGGCCGCGATGCCGGCGGCGACAAGCTTCAAAGTGGTGCGAAACTTCATGGGTATCCTCCGGTATGTCGGATGAGGCTTTGTTATTCCTGGGCTTTTGGGCCAGGCTTTTCTGTTTGAATCCAATTGCCGGGTTGCCGCAATCGAACTTCAGGTGCGACCGGATTTTGCTTCCAGTGCAACCTCGCTAGATATTGGAGATAACCCTTGGTTGCCCAAGGGTTACCCCTCGGTCACGCTCAGCCGATGGTCATGAGGCTGGCGTTGCCGCCGGCCGCAGCCGTATTCACGCTGATGGAACGTTCGGTCAACAGGCGTTCGGGCACGTAGGCGGCGCCGGCCGCCAGCGCATCCGACGTCAGTCCATGCACCGCCAGGATAGCGCCAGGACGCTGTGCGATGCGTTGGTTCAACGCACGCAGCGCGTCGCCGTCGCCCTCGAACAGCACCGCCTGGTAATCGGCCTGGTCGACCTCGGCATCGGCCAGGATGCCGGCCTGGCCCTGCTGCTCGGCATCCAGCCCGGCCAGCAGCGTCTGTGCGGCCGGCGTGTCCGCGAACCACGCATGGTTGCCCGTCAGGCGCGCCGCCGACCACTGCGCCCGCGCACCGGCCTCGGTGGCGGCGACGCAGTACACGGCGCCCCGCGGCTCGACCATATAGGTATTGGTCTCGCCCGTGGGGCCCGGCAGCGCAATGCGCTGCGGCAGGGGTGCGGCCGGATCCAGCGCGGGCGGCAGGCCGGCAGGCCGCGTCCCGAGCAGGCGGTACATATAGAGTGGACCGCCCGCCTTGGGACCCGTACCCGACAGGCATTCGCCGCCGAACGGCTGCACGCCCACCACGGCCCCCACGATATTGCGGTTGACGTAGACGTTGCCTGCATGGACCTGGCCGGTCACGTGGGCGATGGTCTCGTCGATGCGGGTGTGCACACCGAAGGTCAGGCCGTAGCCGGTGCCGTTGATGGCGTCCAGCAAGGCGTCCAGTTCCTCGCGCTTGTAGCGCACCACGTGCAGGACCGGGCCGAACACCTCGCGGGTCAGTTCGCTGACCGAGTCGATCTCGATGATGGTGGGCGCCACGAAGGTGCCCTGGCGGCATTCGCCATTCAGCTCGGCCTGGTCGATCCGGTGGCCCGCCGTGCGCATGGCATCGATATGGCGCTGGATGCCGTTGCGGGCTTCGGTGTCGATCACCGGCCCCACGTCGACCGACAGGCGGTCGGGGTTGCCCACGCTCAGCTCGCGCATCGCGCCGCGCAGCATGGTCAGCACGTGGTCGGCGTTGTCTTCCTGCACGCACAGCACGCGCAGTGCCGAACAGCGCTGGCCGGCCGAATCGAAGGCCGAGCTCAGCACGTCGAACACCACCTGTTCGGACAGCGCCGACGAATCCACCACCATCGCGTTCTGGCCGCCGGTTTCGGCGATCAGCGGAATGGTGTGGCCGTCGTCGTCCAGGCGGTCCGCCAGCGTGCGTGCGATGATGCGGGCCACGTCGGTGGACCCGGTGAACATCACGCCGCGTATGCCGGGGCTGGCCACCAGTTGCGCACCCACGGTTTCACCGCGGCCGGGCAACAATTGCACGGCGCCGGCCGGCACGCCGGCCGCGCGCAGGATCGCCACCGCCTGCGCCGCGATCAGCGGCGTCTGCTCGGCGGGCTTGGCCAGCACGGTATTGCCGGCCGCCAAGGCGGCGGCCACCTGGCCGGTAAAGATGGCCAGCGGGAAGTTCCAGGGGCTGATGCACAGCACGGTGCCCAGCGGGCGGTGGGTGTCGTTGTCGAACTCGCGCTCGGCCTGGTCCGCGTAGTAGCGCAGGAAGTCCACGGCCTCGCGCACCTCGGCGATGGCGTTGGGCAAGGACTTGCCGGCTTCGCGCACGATCAGGCCCAGCAGGGTCTGCATCTGCTCTTCCAGCAGCTGCGCGGCGCGGCGCAGGCACTGGGCGCGCTCGGCCACCGGGGTCGATTGCCAGATGGGCGCGGTATTGGCCGCGGCGCGCAAGGCGGCCTCGGCCTCGTCGCCATTGGCCTCGATCACGTGGCCCACCACGTCGCGCAGGTTGGCGGGGTTGCGCACTTCGATCGCACGGGCCGCATCCCAGGCCTCGGCGCCCTCGCCCAGCATCGGCGCGGCGCGCCAGGGCGTAGCGGCGCTGGTCAACAGCGCGGCCGACAGCGATCCCAGGCGATGTTCGTTGCTCAGGTCCAGGCCCGCCGAATTGGCGCGTGCGCCTTGCTGCGGATTGCCGTAAAGCTCGCGTGGCAGCGGAATCTTCTCGTGCGGCGCCCCCAGCGGCACGATGCGCGAGGCCGCCTCCACCGGATCGGCGACCAGCGTCTCGACCGGAATGGTGTCGTCGCCGATCAGGTTCACGAACGAGGTGTTGGCACCGTTTTCGAGCAGGCGGCGCACCAGGTAGGCCAGCAGGGTTTCGTGCGTGCCGACCGGTGCGTAGATGCGGCATGGACGGTTCAGCTTGCCCTGCGCCAGCGGGCCCACCACTTCGTCATAGAGCGGCTCGCCCATGCCGTGCAGGCACTGGAATTCGTACTGGCCCGGATAGTAGTTCTGGCCGGCCAGCTGGTAGATCGCCGCCAGGGTGTAGGCGTTGTGCGTGGCGAACTGCGGGTAAACGGCTTCCGGCGCACCCAGCAGCTTGCGGGCGCAGGCCAGGTAGGCCACGTCGGTATAGACCTTGCGCGTGTAGACCGGATAGCCCTCCAGGCCATCCACCTGGGCGCGCTTGATCTCGCTGTCCCAGTAGGCGCCCTTGACCAGGCGCACCATCACGCGGTGGCGGCTGCGGCGGGCCAGGTCGATGACGTAGTCGATCACGAACGGGGCGCGCTTCTGGTAGGCCTGGATGACGAAACCGATGCCGCTCCAGCCTTCCAGCTCAGGGGTGAAGCACAGCGCTTCCAGCAGGTCCAGCGAGATTTCCAGGCGGTCGGCTTCCTCGGCATCGATGTTCAGGCCGATGTCGTAGCTGCGTGCCAGGATCGTCAACGCCTTCACGCGCGGCAGCAGTTCGGCCATGACGCGTTCGCGCTGGGCGCGCGAATAGCGCGGGTGCAGCGCCGACAGCTTGATCGAAATGCCCGGGCCTTCATAGATGCCCCGGCCGGCCGCAGCCTTGCCGATGGCGTGGATGGCCTGCTCGTACGAGGCGTAATAACGGTCGGCGTCCTCGGCCGTGGTGGCGGCCTCGCCCAGCATGTCGTACGAATAGCGGAAACCGCGGCTTTCCATCTTGCGGTTGTTGGCCAGCGCTTCGGAAATGGTCTGGCCCGACACGAACTGCTCGCCCATCATGCGCATGGCCATGTTCACGCCCTTGCGCACCAGCGGCTCGCCGCCCTTGCCGATCAGGCGCGTCAGCGCCTTGGACAGCGACTGCTCGCTGCTCACGGCCACCAGTTTGCCCGTGATCATCAAGCCCCAGGTGGCGGCATTGACGAACAGCGATTGCGAACCGCCCATGTGCGATTTCCAGTCGCCGCGGGCAACCTTGTCGCGGATCAGCGCGTCGCGCGTGGCGCGGTCGGGAATGCGTAGCAGCGCCTCGGCCAGGCACATCAGCGCCACGCCTTCCTGGCTGGACAGCGAGAATTCCTGGATCAGGCCCTCGACCCCGCCGCCTGTGCGCTTGCCGCGCAGCTTCTTGACCAGGTCGGTGGCCATCGCATGCACCTTTTCCAGGTTCGGCATGCGGGCCTGGCCCAGCAGCAACGGCACGCATTCGGGCTCGGGGCGGCGATAGGCGGCGGTGATGGCCGCGCGCAGCACCGATTGCGGCTGCACGTCCTGGCCGAATTCATAGAATGGCGGCGTGGCCGCGGCGGGATGTTCGCCACCCTCGTCGTCGGCGCCCTCTTCCCCGCCCAGGTGGGACATTTCGGCGGGCAGGTGGCCGCGTTCGATCTTGTCCAGGTAGGCAAGGATTGCCTGCTTGTGCAGCCAGTGCGGCGTGCAGTGGAGCTTTTGCGCGGCGGCCTTCAGGCGGTCGCGTAACGCGTCATCGACTTTGACGCCGAGGGTGGTGCTGGCCATAAGAGATTGCTTCCTGTCGCATGGCAAAGGTCATACCGGGCCCACAGAGAGGCCCGGCATCGGTAGGACCGTATGCTAATCAGGTTGCAACCGGGTTTGTACTAAGGTTAACCCTAGGGTTAACCGGTTGAGATCATGGCGGGTTTTTGACATCCACCCTGACCCTTTTTTGGGACGGCCGATTCAGTCCGGCAGCGGCGAACACCCCAGCATCTGCACCACGCCGCCGCTGTCCGGCGTTTGCCCACGAATGGCGGACGCCATGGCGCCGGCCAGCGCCACCACGGCGCGTTGCTGCGCCGCGACCAGGCCGGGCACGCCCGAGGTCGGCGCGCCCGCGGCGGCGTCGGACACGTTCACCGTGACCACGCTGCGGCACAGCAGGCCGGTGCCCTTCAGGTTCACCGGCCGCACCCGCCAGGTCGCATCCAGCTGCGCCATGCGATCCGCGACCAGATCGAACCGTTGCACGTCGGTCTGCACCCGCCAGACCGGCGCGACAGGCCCCGGCTTGACCACCTGCACGTCCAGCGCACCCAGGTCATGCTTGAGCGCATCGGACAGCGCCCCGCGGATCTCGTCGCCCAGCGGCGAGGTCCAGCGCTCGGAATACAGCGCCGACACGCTGCCGTCGCCCGTACGCACCATCAACTGCGGCTGGTCGGCCTGGGCCACCACGTTGACGCTCTGCACATCGATCAGGAAAGGCGCTGCCGCACGCGGCACGGCGGGCGCGGGCGCCGACGGCCCCTGCAGGGTGTAGTAATGCACCGGCGGCGACGAGGCGCAACCGGCCAGCAGCGCGACCAGCGCCAGCGCGGGCGCGCCGCGGGATAGTTGCCGGGCGGACGTGCCCAGGGGTGAGCGGAAGGATCGGGAGCGAAGGATATGCATGGGTTCAGTTCCTGACCGGACCGGCGCCGGGGATCGGGTCGTCGCCGCGGCCGCGCAGCAACGATTCGGGGTTCGACTGCAGGAAGTCGGCCAGCGCCCGCAACGAGCGTGCCGCGCGGCTCAATTCCTGCATGGCCTTCTCGGCGTTGACCGGCAGCGAGGCGTCCGACGCCAGCAGCGCGTTCAGGCTGGCCATCGATTCCTGGGCTTGCTTGAGCACGCCCTGCGCCTGCGGCGCCACCTGCTTGTCCAGGCGCGTCATCAGCTTGGAAGTGCTGGACAGCGTGGTGCGCAGGTCCTCGCCGATCTTGTCGAACGGAATCTTGTCGATGCGGGCCACGATATTGCTGACCTGCTGCTGCAGTTGGTCCAGGTTGCCCGGCACGGTCGGGATCAGGGCCGGGCTGGACATCTTGAAGTCCACCGGTTTGGCGTTGGGGAAGTCGTCCAGCACGACGTACAGCTGGCCGGTCAGCAGGTTGGCGGTGCGCAACTGGGCGCGCAGGCCATGCTTGATCAAGATGCCCAGCAGGCGGCCACCGGCCTCTTCGCCGTCTTCGACGGCGCGGGCGCGCACTTCCTCGTAGACCCGACCCAGGCGTTCCGGATACAGCGTCGCGTCCACCAGCGAATAGAAGCGCTTGCTGACGGGGTCGAAGTCCAGGTTGATCTGCGTGACGTTGCCCAGCGTAATGCCGGAGAAATCGATCGATGCGCCCACCGACAGGCCACGGATCGACTGATCAAAGCGCATGCGTATCGGGAAGGCCTCGCCATCCGGATTGGCCTTGGCGGCCGCTTCCGTGGCATAGAGCTCGAAACGCGCATCGGCCGGCGCCGGCGTCGCGGCGTCGCGCGCGCTGTAGACCGGTTCGAAGGCCACGCCGCCCACCGCCATCGACACCAGCGACTGGGTGCGTACTTTCAGGCCGTCGGCATTGACGCTGAAATCCACGCCGCTGGCGTTCCAGAAGCGCGTGCCATTGGTGACGTATTTGTCGTTGGGCGCGTCCACGAACACCTCGACGTTCACGGCGTCGCCGGTCTTGTCGAGCGCATAGCCGATCACCCGGCCCACATTGATGCGCCGGAAATACACCGGCGAACCGATATCCAGGGACCCCAGGTCCGACGCCTTGAGCTTGAAGCGCTTGCCGGCGCGGTCGTGCGTCACGGCAGGCGGCGTCTCCAGGCCGACGAAGTGCAGCTTGGTGGCCTTCTTGGCGCCATCCTTGCTTTCCACGGCGTCCACGCCGATGTAGGCACCGGACAGCAGCGTGCCCAGTCCAGACACGCCGCTGACATCCAGGCGCGGGCGCACCACCCAGAAATTGGTGCCTTCGCGGGCCAGGTCGGCCACTTCCCGCGACAGTTCCGCCTGCACCACGACCTTGCTGCGGTCGCTGTTGAAGCCGATGGACTTCACCGTGCCGACGTTCACGTCCTTGTAGCGCAGCTGGGTCTTGCCGACTTCCAGCCCTTCGGCGGTGTTGAATTCGATGGAAAGATCCGGCCCGGCCTGCATCCAGGTGCGCACCACCAGCGACAGGCCCATCAGCGCGGCAACCACGGGCACCAGCCAGATCCATGAGATCCGGCTCTTGCGCTTGCGCGAAATGGTCGGTGACGCAAACTTCTCTTCACCAGATCCAGGTGCTTGGTCGGACATCTGTTTTTTTCCTTTTCTTCTTGGTCGGTAAACGCGGTACAGCCCCGCCCCGCAGGCGGCCGGCCGGATGCGTCAGCCCATTTCGGTGCCCGCGGCAGACGCCGGCTCTCGCCGCCTGCCGGCCACGGGCGGATCCATGTCGATCTCGCTGGTGCCTTCCAGGTCCCAACTGCGCCGCAGGTCAAAACTCATGGCGGACAGCATGGTCAGGATGACCACCACCCCAAACGCCGCGGCACCCCCGCCGGCGCTGATTTCCATCAGGCCCTGGAAGTCCGCCAGGGCCGCCAGCAATATCACCACGAACACGTCCAGCATCGACCATTGGCCGATGAACTCGACCATCTCATACAGCCGCGTGCGCGGCCGCAGGTTCGTCGTGCTGCGCCATTGTTCGGTCAACAATAGCAGGATCAGCGCCAGCAGTTTGGTCAGCGGCACCGCCACGCTGGCAATGAAGACGATCAGCGCAATGTCCCACGACCCCATGTTCCAGAGTTCGACCACGCCGCCCAGGATGGTATGGGCGCTGTCGCCCAGCACCGAGCTGACCTTCATGACGGGCAACACATTGGCCGGAATATAGAACACCACGGCCGCCAGCAACAGGGCCCAGGTACGGGCCAGATGGTCGGGCTTGCGGTAGTGCACCACCGCGTGGCAGCGCACGCAATGGTGTTCTGCTTCGGGATCGCCCTCGCGCGGCAGCGCCTGCACCTGGCCACAGACGTGGCAGCCGGTCAGCACCACGTCGGGCCCTGCCTCGGGCACGTGCACCGGCACGACCTCGGCGGATTCCGCGTAGCGCCACAGCACATGCGGTGTCAGCCGCCCCAGCATGGTCAAGAGGATGGTCAGGATGCCGAAGGCGGCCAGGCCGATGCCGGGCGACACCGCGGCCATGCCGGCCAGCTTCACCACCGCCACCAGCACGCCCAGCAAAAACACCGGCACCATGCACCAGGGCCGCAGCAAGCCCAACAGGCGCATCGCGCCCTGGAACCCGGCGGGCTCCACGCCACGCGACAAGGGGCCCAGCACCCACAGCAGCACGGTCAGCTGCAACAGCGGCAAGGCGAAACCCGCCAGCCCGGTCATGATGGCGACGATGTAGTGACCCTGGCGCCAGGTGATGGAAATGGCATCCAGCAGAGAGGCCTGCTGCACCATGCCCTGCACCGACATCGATGCGACCGGGTAGGCGTTGGCCACGCCGAAGATGATCAGGGCGGAAATAGCGAGCGCCAGCCAATTGGACAAAGTAAGCCCGCTGTAGCGCCACAGAGTGGCACCGCAGCGGGCGCAATTGGCGGTCTCGCCAGGTTCAAGCTGATGTCGGCGATAGATGCTTGCGCAGTGTTCGCACTCGATCAGCGGCTGGCGGTCCGCGTCGGTCATGGGCCTAGTCGATCAGCTCGACTTCCTGCTTGTCGGGCGCGGCCGACGGTGGCTTGCCGTGGTCGTCGAAGTCCAGCGTGACCTTGTTGGCCTCGTCCAGATCGACCGTGACCGTGCCGCCGTCGACCAGCTTGCCAAACAGCAGCTCGTCGGCCAGCGCGCGCCGGATGGTGTCCTGGATCAGGCGCTGCATCGGACGGGCCCCCATGAGCGGGTCGAAACCTTC
Organism: Achromobacter sp. NCFB-sbj8-Ac1-l; assembly: GCF_052695805.1. Taxonomy (NCBI): domain Bacteria; kingdom Pseudomonadati; phylum Pseudomonadota; class Betaproteobacteria; order Burkholderiales; family Alcaligenaceae; genus Achromobacter; species Achromobacter sp. NCFB-sbj8-Ac1-l. Next base: position 4,108,179 of record NZ_CP199812.1, read on the forward strand.
CTTGGCCAGGTGGTCGCGCAGGCGCGTGGTGAACACGGCTTCCACGCGACGCTCGTGCAGCTGGTCTTCGAGCTGCATCAGGAACTTGTCGACCACGCGCAGGATGATCTCGCGGTCCAGCGGCGCGAACGGGATGATCGCGTCCAGGCGGTTGCGGAACTCGGGCGTGAACATGCGGCGGATTTCCGCCATTTCGTCGCCCACCACGCGCGAGTTGGCAAAACCGATGGACGGACGGTTCAAGGTTTCGGCGCCCGCGTTCGTCGTCATGATGAGGATGACGTTGCGGAAGTCTGCCTTGCGCCCGTTGTTGTCCGTCAGCGTGCCGTGGTCCATGACCTGCAGCAGGATGTTGAAGACGTCCGGGTGGGCCTTTTCGATTTCATCGAGCAGCAGCACGCAGTGCGGCTGCTTGGTGATGGCTTCGGTGAGCAGGCCACCCTGGTCGAACCCGACATACCCCGGAGGCGCGCCGATCAGGCGCGACACCGCATGGCGTTCCATGTATTCGGACATGTCGAAGCGCAGCAGTTCGACGCCCAGCGTGAACGCCAGCTGGCGTGCGACTTCGGTCTTGCCCACCCCGGTCGGACCGGAGAAGAGGAAGGCGCCGATCGGCTTTTCCGGCTTGCCCAGGCCCGAGCGCGCCATCTTGATGGCGGCCGCCAACGCGTCGATGGCGTTGTCTTGCCCGAAGACCACGGTCTTCAGGTCGCGATCCAGCGTGGCAAGCTTGCTGCGGTCGTCGTTGGAGACGGACTGCGGCGGAATGCGCGCGATCTTGGAAACGATGTTTTCGATGTCGACCTTGCCGATCACCTTCTTCTGGCGCGAACGCGGCAACAGGCGCTGCGCGGCCCCGGCCTCGTCGATCACGTCGATGGCCTTGTCAGGCAGGTGGCGGTCGTTGATGAAGCGCGCCGACAGTTCCGCGGCGGCCGACAGCGCGGCGGCGGAATAGCGGACGTTATGGTGCTCTTCGAAGCGGCTCTTCAGGCCGCGCAGGATCTGCACGGTCTGTTCGACGCTGGGTTCGGGCACGTCGATCTTCTGGAAGCGGCGCGACAGCGCGTGGTCTTTTTCAAAGACGCCGCGGTATTCGGTATACGTGGTCGCGCCAATGCACTTGAGCTGGCCCGAGGACAAGGCCGGCTTGAGCAGGTTGGACGCGTCCAGCGTGCCGCCCGAGGCCGAACCGGCGCCGATCAGCGTGTGGATTTCGTCGATGAACAGGATCGCGTCAGGGTTGCCGCGGATCTGCTTGAGCACGCCCTTCAGGCGCTGCTCGAAATCGCCCCGGTACTTGGTGCCCGCCAGCAGCGCGCCCATGTCCAGCGCGAACACTTGCGCGGCCTGCAGGATTTCAGGGACTTCGCCACGCGTGATGCGCCAGGCCAGGCCTTCGGCGATGGCGGTCTTGCCCACACCGGCCTCGCCGACCAGCAGCGGATTGTTCTTGCGGCGGCGGCACAGTACCTGGATCACGCGCTCGACTTCGTGCTCGCGCCCGATCAGCGGATCGATGCGGCCCGCCAGCGCCGCGGCGTTCAGATCGGTCGCGTACTGGTCCAGCGGCGACTGGCGCGATTCGCCCTGCTCTTCACCATTGGTCTGCTGCTCTTTCTGCACGGCGGCGGACTCCACCTGTGGCTGTTTGGTAATGCCATGCGACAGAAAATTGACGACGTCCAGCCGCGTGACGCCCTGCTGCTGCAGGTAGTACACGGCGTGCGAATCCTTTTCGCCGAAAATGGCCACGAGCACGTTCGCGCCCGTCACCGGCTTCTTGCCGGTGCCGCCCGCGGACACATGCATGATTGCGCGCTGGATCACGCGCTGGAAACCCAGGGTCGGTTGCGTGTCGACTTCTGCGCCGCTGGGAATCACCGGGGTGTTTTCCGAAACGAACTGGCGCAGGTTACGGCGCAGGTCGTCCAGGTTGGCTGCGCAGGCGCGCAACACTTCGACTGCCGAAGCGTTGTCGAGCAACGCCAAGAGCAGATGCTCGACGGTAATAAATTCGTGCCGGGCCGAACGGGCCTCGACGAAAGCCATATGCAGGCTGACTTCAAGCTCTTGGGAAATCACGCTTCCTCCGTAACGCATCGAAGCGGTCAAATACACGATTCATATTCTATGCCGATCATGGCGTAACGCCAGCGATTTCAAAAACCACACTATCGTGGCGGCCTTGCGAGTCCATGACGGTAAGCGTATACCGGCCGTCTTGCGCCAGCACTAGATTAAACGAACGACCCGACGCGCCATGGCCAACCACGCGACCGTCGAGCATCCACCATACTTCGCCTTCGGCGCCCTGCACATCCACATCCAGCGCCACCTGCTTGCTGCCTGGCACGGGCCGCAACACCGAACCCGTGGCCACGCCCCCCAGCCGCAACGGCCCCTGCGACGCGTCGGCGTAGCCGGCAAACGACGGCGGCACCGTTTCATTCAGGGCCCAGGCGGCGCGCTGTTCCGGGCATGCGCCCGACGGCACGCTGCCCAGCTTGTAGCCCAGCGGCCAGCACGTCACGACGGCCTGCACCGTGTCGGGCCGGACGCGGACGTGCTGCGCGCCCTCTGGTAGCGCCGCCACGATGTCCTGCAGTAGCGGCGCCGCCACATTCGCCCCGAAAAATCCGGGGTTCGGGGTGCCGTCCGGGCGGCCGACCCATACTCCGATTGTCCAGCTGTCGGTCACGCCGATGGCCCAGGCGTCCCGGAAACCAAAACTTGTCCCGGTTTTCCAGGCCAGTTGCCGAGCCGGGCTTCCCGACTGGTAGAACGGCCTGTCCGGGTGGCCGCCGCCTTCGAGGATGTCCCGGACAATCCAGGCGGCGCCAGCACTAATCATACGGGACTCGACCCGCGGCTGCTCCGGACGCAGCCGCGGCCGGCCGGAGATGCCGCCGCGGGCCAGGGCCCGGTAAGCGCCCACCAGTTCTTCCAATGTGGTGCCGCCCCCGCCCAAAATCAAGCTCAGATTGGGCTCGGCGCCGGCAGGCATTCGTAACCAGACGCCGCCTTTGAGCATAACCGACGCAAAACGGCTGGGTCCGACCCGGTCCAGGAGGTCCACGGCAGGCACGTTCAGCGAGCGTTGCAAGGCCTGGGATACGCTGATCGGGCCCGAAAACGCCGCCTGGAAGTTGCCCGGTGCGTAGCCGCCGAACGACATGGGCGCATCGATCAACAGGCTTTCCGAATGGATCAGCCCGTCGTCCAGCGCCTGGCCGTACAGGAAAGGCTTCAGAGTAGAACCCGGCGAGCGCACGCCACGCACCATATCCACGTGGGCGTATCGGGAATCATCGGCAAAATCGGCGGATCCGGCGTAGGCCTTGATTTCCAGGGAATCGTTGTCCATCACCAACACGGCCATGGACACCTTGGGCGGCAGGTTGTCGACCCGGTCCAGCAGCATGCGCTCGACCGCGGCCTGCATGTCGGCATCCAGGGTGGAGGTCAGCAGCGGCGGCCGGGAACCGGGGCGACGCGGGCCGCCGGTCTTGCGGCCGGCCTCCTGCAACAGGCGCTGCGCAGCCAGCGGCGCCAGCCAGCGGGCCCGCAGCGGCGGCGCGACCACGCGTTCGATCTTGGCATCGGCCACTTGCGCCGACGTCCAGCGACCCAGTTCCACCATGCGGTCCAGCACCTTGTCGCGCGCGGCCTGCGAGGCCTCGGGATGGCGGTCCGGCCGCAACCGCGACGGCGCCTGCGGCAAGGCGGTCAGCATGGCGGCCTCGGCCGGGCTGAGATCGCGCGCCGGTTTGCCCAGCCACAGGCGCGAGCCCATCTCCACCCCTTCCACGATGCCGCCCATGGGCGCGTGGGTCAGGTAGAGCGACAGGATCTCGTCCTTGCTGTAGTGCATTTCCAGCTGCACGGCGCGCCAGGCCTGGCGCAGCTTGGCGGCCATCGACCGCGACGGCTTGCCGGCCAGTTGCGGGTCGATCAGCCGCGCCACCTGCATGGTCAGGGTCGATCCGCCCGAGACGATGCGGCGGTTGGTGGCCCATTGCCAGCCGGCGCGCGCCAGCGCCACGGGGTTGACCCCGGGGTGCCAGTAGAACCAGCGGTCTTCGTAGGTCAGCAGCGTATCCAGGTAGTACGGCGACACCTGGTCCGGCTTGACCGGGTAGCGCCAGATGCCGTCACGGCTGGGATAGTTGCGCAGGGGCGTGCCGTCGGCGGCGACCACCACGGCCGCGCCGCCGGAATCGATGGGGGGCAAGGGATACAGGCGGTCGAACGCGAATAGCAACGCGGCCAGCGCAAACAACACGCTGGCCGCGTAGATGCCGCGCCGCCGCCAGCGGCGGGCGCGCGAGGCGCCCGCCGGCGGGGTGGCGGCGGCGGTCAAGGACGCTGCTTGGCGCCGCGATCGCGGATCTCGACCGTGCTCCATTGCTCGCCTACGCCGCGGATCTCGGGCCGGTACATGTCTTCGGCCACCGTCGAGGGCACCGCATAGCGGCCCGGCGTGACGACCCGCACGAGATAGAACACATCGACCTTGCCACGACCCAGCGACACCGCCGCAACATAACGATCATCGCGGAATTCGCGGTGCTTGATGTTGGGGTCGGCCATCGCGTCGGCCACGCGGCGTCCGCCGATGCTCCAGTCCTGCATCTCGGGGCTTTGCGACAGGTTCAGGTTCTCGACCTCGAAGCCGGCGGGCACGCGGTCCACCAGCAGGCCGTCCGGGATGTTCTGGTTGGCGCTGGCCTGGACCCACACCACCAGCATGTCGCCGGTCTGCAAGGTGCCGCCATCCCACGGCTTGCCGTCAGGACGGTACCAGCCGCGCTTGAGCTGGATGACGTCGTTGCGCGGCGCCGGCACGGACATGGGGCTGCCCTGGATGTCGTACTCGATGAACAGCGACTGGCTGCCGGTATTGACGAGCTGCGTGCCCGCCAGTTCGGCCGCGGTCAGCGACACGGTCTGGTCGGACTTGCCGCCGGTCAGCGGCTTGCGTGCGCCGTTGACGGTCAACGTGGCTTCCCAGGGCGTGCCCTTGTCGCCGCCCGCGGCGCGCGCGGCCAGCAGCAAGGCCATCTGCTCTTGCGTCGACAGGTACGAGCGGTTGCCCAGGCGCGCGGCCAGCTGCGACAGCAGGTTTTCGACCCGATCGTGGCGCAGTTGGTACTGGTTGGCCAAGGCATAGGACAAGGCGTAGTCACGCACGGCGCTGCCGTAATCGCCCATCCACTCGTCGTAGTAGGCGCTCTGGCTGCGGCGGGAGATGCCGTATTCGCGCGACATGGCCTGATCCAGCGCGGTCTTCATGCGCCCTTCGTCGCCCATCAGCTTGAAGGCGGCGGCCAGCTGGATCAGGGGCAGCGGCGAACGCGCGCGTTCCTGGTAGTTGTCGAACAGCTGGCGCACCGTGGACAGCGGCGCCTTGTTGTCGCGCGCCAGCACCAGCACGGCGGTGGCCAGGCCGGCGAAGCGGCGATGGTCTTCACGCAGGGTGTTGACGTCGCCGCTGTCCAGGCGGCCCGATTCGACGTTGCGCTTCAGGTTGGCCGACCAGGTGCCGAACGAGCCACTGCTCTGCTGCACTTGTTCGAGCAGCCACTGGCGCGAACGGTCCAGCGACGCCTCGGGCACCGCGAAGCCCTTGTCGCGGGCGTCCTGCAGGAAGCCCACGGCGTAGGCCGTCAGCCACACGTCGCGCGAGGACGAGCTGCTCCACAGGTTGTACGAACCCACGGCATTGCGCATGCCGGACAGGCGGCCGATGGCGCCGGCGACCTTGGCTTCGCGTTCGGCCTGGGTGCGCGGCTTCAGGCCGAACTGCTTGGCCGCGTCTTCGTCCAGCATGACCCAAGGCAGGGTCGCGCTGATGGTCTGCTCGGTGCAACCGTAGGGGTAGTTGAGCAGGCCTTCGACCAGGCGGTTGACGTTGAACGGCGGACGGTTCGAGACCGTCAGGCTGACCGTGGTGGAATCCGGATAGTAGGACGCGATCCACGACGCTTGCGGCGCGTTGGACTCGCCCGGGTTCAGGCGCAGGCGGCGTACCTGGCGCTCGGCCGCGTAGGCCGGCTGCACCTGCAGCACCGATTCGCGCACGATGTGCACCGGCTTGCCGCCGCCCTGCCCGTCCACGGTCAGGCGGATCAGGCCCAGCCCGTACGAGCCGGTGGTGGTGGCGTTAAAGCGCAGGGTCGTGCGTTGCTTGTCCTTGAGCGTCACGGTACGCGTACCGTCGACGATGCCCAGCGGATCCAGCGCTTCCAGCTTGACCGTCACCTTTTGATCGGCGCCGCTCAGGTTGGTGACGTCCAGCGCGATAGCGGCCTGGTCGCCCGGGGTGATGAAGCGCGGCGTGTTCAGTTCGGCCACGATCGGCGCCGCCACCACCATTTCGGTGTCGGTGCTGCCGAAGTTGTCCGGCGTGAACGCGACGGCCATCAGGCGCAGCGTGCCGTTGAAGTCGGGCAGGTCCAGCGGGATGTCGGCTTCGCCCTTGTCGTTCAGCTTGACCGGGCCCGAGAACAGGTCGACCAGCTTGACCTTCTTGGGCAGGCTCTTGCTGTCGCCGCGCATGGCGGCGTCACCGCCCCACTTCAGCTTGCCCTTGGTGCCGTCCATCTTCTCGATGAGCTTGCCGTACATGTCCAGCAATTCGGGCGCGTAGCGGTGCTTGCCGAAGAAGAAGTCCAGCGGATCGGGCGTGCGGTACTGGTTGATGTTGAGAATGCCCACGTCCACGGCCGACAGCGTCACCATGGCCTGCTTGCCCTGGGCGCCATCCACCTTCACGCGGACCGTGGTCTTGGTTTCGGGTTCGGTCTTGGCAGCCGCCGTCAGCTTGACGTCGAGCTTGCGGTCGGCGCTGGCGATCGGCAGGAAGGCCAGGCCCAGCGCGCGCGCCGGGGTCACGCGGTCGCCTTCGCTGCCAGGACGGAACACCGCCGCGGCCACGTACAGGTCGTGACGCTTCCAGGTCTTGTCGATAGGAATTTCGACCTGCGTGCCCGTTGCCTTCACGGCCACCCAGGTGGACCACAGCATGCGGTCGCCTTCCACGGTGATCAGCGCCTGGCCGTCGTGCGGCGGCGTCAGCGTCAGTTTGACGGTGTCGCCCGGCTTGGCCGGCACGCCTTCCAGCTTCATCTGGACGCGGTCGGGGCGGTTGCCCATGGCATCGGCGTCCTGCGCGTTCCAGCCCGCGTAGAAGCGGTAGCGCAGGGTTTCACCCGTTTCAGGGTCGGCGATTTCCAGGCGGTAGCGGCCCCACTTGACCGGCACGGTCAGCTGGGTGCGGTCTTTCAGGGCGATCTCGCGCGAATCGACCAGTTCTTCGGTTTCGGTATAGCCGCTGTTCCAGCCGCGCTGGTCATCGAAGCGCCAGTAGTACTGACGTTCTTCGCGGTACAGGCGCATCTGGGCCTGGGCCAGCGGCACGATCTTGCCTTGGGCATCCACGCGCAGCACCTCGAAACCGGCAGGCGCGCCTTCACGGGCCACGTCGCTGTCGAACTGCGGACGCACGGCGATCAGCTTGTCGGCAGGCCAGACGCTGCGTTCGATGGAACGCACCACCGGGCGGCCGCCCGATTCCAGCAGGCTGGCCGAGACCCGCACCTTCATGGGCGAGTGGGTGCCATCGGTACGCGGTTCGACTTCGAGCTGGGCGGCGCCGGTGGAATCCAGCGCGGCTTCGGGCAGTTCCTCGAAGTGGCGGCGGGTATCGTCGGCCACGTCGCCGAAGATGAAGCCGGGCCATTGCTGCGGCAGGGCAAAGCGGTCGCGCTTGACCTGGAAGCTGGACAGCAGGCGGTTGCCGGCGGCGGGCGCACCATACAGGTAATCGCCCTGCACATCGACGGTCAGGGTCTCGGTGGGCGACAGCACGTCCTGGTCGGACGTCAGCGCCATCTTCATGCGTTCAGGCAGGAATTCCTCGACCTGGAACTTCCACGAGGCATCGGCCACGCGCGAAGCGGGGTCGACGCGCAATTCCAGCATCCAGGCGCCCGTCTGGGCGTCGGGCGGCAGGTCGATGGCACGCTCGACATAGCCTTGCAGGTCCTTGGCGGGCTGCCACAGCGTGGTCGACACCACGCGGCCGTCGGGGCGCTTGATCGTGGCGGTCAGGGGCGCAGCGGGCATGACGCGGCCGTCCAGGTCGCGCGGCAGCACCGACACGTGGAAGGTTTCGCCAGGGCGGTACAGATTGCGGCCGGCATAGACGAACAGGTTGTTGGGGCGGGAAATATGGCCGCCGGTGTCGAACTCAGACAGGTCCAGCGCCGGCTCGGCCAGCGCCAAGACCGTCATTTCCTTGTCGCGCGAGGCACGGATGACGCGCGCATTGGTGAAGCTGCCTTCGAAACGCACGTGGCCCTGGGCATCGGCCTGGGCCTTGGCCAGCGATTTTCCGGCGCCATCGACCAGTTCGAAGACCGCGCCGGAAATGGCCTGGCCGGTCTTCAGGGACACCGAATAGGCCTCGATGCGGTCGGTGTAGCGGCGGGCATGCAGGCCGATGTCGCTGACGTAGAAATAGGTGACCTGGTATTCATAGCGGAAGCGGCCGGGCTGGCTCATCACCGCGATATAGATCCCGGGCTCTTGCAGTTCCTTGACGCCTTCGACGGGCAGGAACGTGACGTGGCGGCGGTTGGGCTTGTCGTCCGTCAGGAAACGGCCCTGGTAGACGCTGGTGGTCAGCGAATTCAGGCGATCCAGGTCCCAGTTGCTGACCGAGCCCTTCAGGCTGCGGTTGTCGGAATAGCGCCAGCCGTCTTCTTCGTCGTAGCCGCCCGCGCTGTCGTCGTCATCCGACGAGGCGTTGGTGTTGCGGCCGATGCCCAGCACCGATTCGAACAGTTCCGGCACGCGCTCGGGCGCGACACGCAGGAATTGCACGTCGACCTCGGGCACGTTGACGGTGGCCACCGGCAGGCCGCCGTTCTGGCCGGCCGGCAGCACCACGCCGCGGCTGGCGAAATAGAACGAAGGCGGCATGGCTTCGGTGGTCACTTCGCAGTGCGAAGCCGTGGCCAGGGTGACCTTGTCGCCGGCGCCCGGCAGGCCCGCGCGCACCGAGATGGCGTACGAGCGCTGCGGCTGGACGTAGGGGAAATAGACCATGCGGGGGTTGTCGCCCACCACCCAGTTGCCCTGCACGATCTTGCCCTTGGGGGCCGAATCGCCGGGTTTGACGGACGCGGGCTGGTCGCCGGGGCGGGCGGCCTGTTCGCTGTCCTGGTCGGGCTTGCCCGACGCGGCGCCGGTGTCGATGACCTGCAGGAAGCTCTCGAGCTTGGCCTTGGCGTCGACCGGCTGGGTGAAGGTGACCGCCAGCGCCAACGAATCGTTGTATTGGCGCGGCTGGCAGTTCAGCGCGGCGAACGGATCGGCGGCGCCTACCGTGGCCGAGGCCGGCAAGGCGGCGGGCTTGGCATCCGCCGGGGCTGCGGCACTTGCCGCGGGCGCGGACGTTGCCGCAGGCGCCGTGGGCGCGGCGGACTGACCGCCCTTGCCCATCCACCAGCCCACGCCCAATGCGCCGGCCAACACGATGACGCCGGCTACCGCCAGCCAGGTCTTGCTGTTCTTTCCACTCACGGCAAACCTCCCCGCCTACTCGAATGCGTCGCTCCTTTGCGGCGGAGCTGCCGACCTGCCCCGCGCGCTTCTCGGTGCGCGGGCCCTGCGGTACTACCCTGTGCAGCACAACGCCGCCTGTTGCGGCGGCGTTTTTTTCTATGTTCTAAACGGGTTCCATCACGCATTGCAGCGGATGCTGCCGCGCCCGCGCATACTGCGCCACCTGGGCGATGCGGGTGGCGGCAAGGTCGCGCGGATAGACGCCGCACACCCCGCGGCCTTCGTGATGCACCTGCAACATGATCCGGGTGGCCTCTTCGTGGTTCTTGTTGAAGAACTTCTGCAGCACCTTGACGACAAATTCCATGGGGGTGTAGTCGTCATTCAGCAACAGGACCTGGTACATCGGAGGCGGCGCGACACGCGCCGGAGCCTTCTCGACGGCCAAATCATGCTGGGTATCCAAGGTAGAACTCATAGGGCGGCTATTCTATTTAATCAGGGGACGGCTTGCATGCAACTTACGCAAAATTACACGTAGAAATGCGTAGTTTCCATACTTGACTCCGCAAAGAAAAGCGGCGCATTATCCACGCATTCTGGGGTTTTCAATTCACCGAAAACCTGCCAGGAGGCCGGAGGGGGGACAGGGGTCTAGGCCGCGATGCCCTTCTGTCAACATACGATTCAATGAGGCAGTCCGCATGTCTGATACGACCGCAACCGCCGTCCAAGGGGACAATCCCAAATCGACGGGCACCGTCAAATGGTTCAACGATGCAAAGGGGTTTGGCTTCATTACGCCCGACGACGGCGGTGAAGATCTGTTCGCCCACTTTTCGTCCATCCAGATGAATGGTTTCAAAACCCTGAAAGAAGGCCAGAAAGTGGCATTCGAGATAATCCAGGGGCCCAAAGGCAAACAGGCGCTCAATATCACCGCTGCCTGAGTTACCCTTTTAAAGCGCAACGGTAAGGTTGCGCCATTATCAGGCGGGGCTTTCGGGCCCCGCCTTGTTATTTTCTAATTACTGCGAATACCGCGTCGGGTCATGCTGAAGAATGCTGCTTTGTTTCATGTCGGTCGTACGTTGTTCAAGACAGCGTTCATTAAAGCGGCATCCCGCGGCGCGTTTTGCGCGCTGCTGAGCGTTACCGCGCTGGCCCTGCCCGTGGCGGCCAGCGCCCAGGCCCCGAGCGGACCGCAGGCGCCGCTGCCCACCACGCAACTGGCTGCCGGCATCCATATTATCCGCGCAGAAGTCGCCAACACGGAAGCGACCCGCCGCGACGGCCTCATGTTCCGCAAGGAACTGCCCGGCAACGACGGCATGCTGTTCGTCTTCGAGCAGCCCGACGTGCAGTGCTTCTGGATGCGCAACACGCTCCTGCCCCTGTCGATCGCGTTTATCGCCGACGACGGCACGATCGTCAACATCGAAGACATGGCGCCGCAGACCGACGACGCCCACTGCTCGAAAAAACCGGTGCGCTACGCGCTGGAGATGGCCCAGGGCTGGTTCGAGGGGCACGGCATCAAGGCCGGCCGCAAGATCGACGGATTGCCCTGAACGCCTCGCACGCATCGCGTGCCGAATCATAAAGCAAGGGAGCCCGAGGGCTCCCTTATTGTTTGCCCGCCCGTGGTGCGGGCGGACCGGCCGGCCGGGGACGCGGCTTGCCGCCGAGGCCCTTGGCCGCCTCGCGTCAGACGCGTTCGATGATCAGGGCGATGCCCTGGCCCACGCCGATGCACATGGTGCACAACGCGTAGCGGCCGCCCGTAAGGTGCAGCTGGTTGATGGCGGTGGTGGCCAGGCGGGCGCCGCTGGCGCCCAGCGGGTGGCCCAGGGCGATGGCGCCGCCGTTGGGGTTGACGCGCGGATCGTTGTCGGCAATGCCCAGCTGGCGCAGCACGGCCAGGCCCTGGGCGGCGAACGCTTCGTTCAGCTCGATGACGTCCATCTGGTCCAGCGTGAGGCCGGTCTGGGCCAGCACCTTGCGGGTGGCAGGCGCCGGGCCGATGCCCATGATGCGCGGGGCGACGCCGGCGGTGGCCATGCCGACCACGCGGGCACGCGGCGTCAGGCCGTGGCGGGCGGCGCCCTTTTCGTCGGCCAGCAGCAGCGCGGCCGCGCCATCGTTGACGCCCGAGGCGTTGCCGGCGGTGACCGTGCCGCCTTCGCGAACCACGCCCTTGAGCTTGGCCAGCGCTTCAAGGCTGGTTTCGCGCGGATGCTCGTCCTTGGAGACGACGATGGGGTCGCCCTTTTTCTGCGCGATGGAGACCGGCACGATTTCGGCGTCGAAGAAGCCCTCTTTCTGGGCGCGGGCCGTCTTTTGCTGGCTGGCCAGGGCGAACAAGTCCTGGTCTTCGCGATTGATGTTGAAGTCGTCGGCGACGTTTTCAGCCGTTTCGGGCATGGAATCGACGCCGTACTGGGCCTTCATGAGCTTGTTGATGAAGCGCCAGCCGATGGTGGTGTCGTAGATGGCGGCGCTGCGCGAGTAGGCGCTGTCGGCCTTGCCCATGACGAAGGGCGCGCGGCTCATGCTTTCGACGCCGCCGGCCAGCATCAGGCCGGCTTCGCCGGCGCGGATGGCGCGGGCGGCGCTGCCGATGGCGTCCAGGCCCGAACCGCAGAGGCGGTTGACGGTGGCGCCGGGCACTTCGACCGGCAGGCCGGCCAGCAGCGTGGCCATGCGGGCAACGTTGCGGTTGTCTTCGCCGGCCTGGTTGGCGCAACCCAGGATGGCGTCGTCGATTTCTTCCCAGCGCACGTTGGGGTTGCGCGCCACGAGGGCCTTGATGGCTACGGCTGCGAGGTCGTCGGGACGCACCGAAGCCAGCGCGCCACCATAGCGGCCGAAGGGGGTGCGGATCGCGTCACAAATATAGGCATGCACGGTCATGGGAAGCTCGAATGGAAGTGAAGAAATCGAATGCCGTCGATCTTAACGCAGCGATTTCGCGCCAAGTTGGTGCACCGGCGGGATGTCCGCAGCACGGACAGTGTCCAACCGCTGTTCACTTATGCACCACGATGAGGCCGGGTGGGCGACCGCGCTACGAGGACGCGGGGCCGGACTTGGCCGCGCGACCGGCCTCGACGATGGCCTGGCGACGAAAGCGGCCCGCGGCCAAGTGATAGAAGGGCTGCGGGCAGAACTGGCGCGAGACGCCGGAGGCCAGGAGCGAACCGACCAGCAGCCAGAACAGCATGGGTTGGCTGCCCGTCATTTCCATGACGACGACGCTGGCCGTCAGCGGCGCCTGCGTGGCCGCGGCCAGGAAGGCGGCCATGGAGACCAGCACCAGCACGCGCTGGTCCACGCCCTCGCCCGCCAGTTGCCAGATGTGGTGGCCGATGCCGGCACCGGTGGTCAGCGCCGGCGTAAAAATGCCGCCCGGTATGCCGGCCCAATAGGACGCGACGGTGGCGGCCAGCTTGGCCAGGCCGAATCCGGCCGGCAAGGCCTCGTGCGCCTGGCCCGACAGCAGGTCGGCCGCCGCGCCATACCCCGTACCGTAGACGCTGCCCGCGGTGGCCAGGCCGATCACGGCCAGCGCCAGGCCCATGGCGAAGGCGGTCCAGATGGGATGGGCGCGAATCCAGCTGCGCCACTTTGCCGGCGCCATGCCGGCCGCGCCCTTGCCCAGCAATCGCGCGAAGATGCCGCCCAGCGCGCCATTGAGCAGCGCGCAGCCGATCACCCAGCCCAGCATGCCTTGCGTCAGCGGCGCCCCGCCGAAAACGCCGAAATAAGGATTGTTGCCGGCCACCGCCACCACCAGGAAGCCCGCCGCCAGCACACCGATCAGCACCAGGCGCTGCCAACGCAGCACCGTGCCGCGGCCCAGTTCTTCGATGGCGAAGATGACGCCGGCCAGCGGCGCGTTGAACGCAGCGGCCAGGCCGCCCGCCGCGCCGGCCGCGATCAGTTCATTGGCGTGAAAGCCCCGCAGCTGCACCCCGCGACGCTTCCAGAAATTGCCCCAGGCCAGCATGACGGCGGCGCCCACCTGCACCGAGGGCCCTTCGCGGCCGATCGAGGCGCCGGCCAGCATGCCGAAAAATGCCAGGGGAATTTTCCAGAGCGCCTGTGCCAGCGAGACCAGGCTGTGCTGGCTGGGGCCCGGCGGCAACGACAAGGCGCCGATGACCTGGGGAATGCCGCTGCCGACGGCATTGGGCGCGAACCGCAAGGTGGCCCAGCGCAGGGCGGCCAGGGCGCAGGGCAGCACCAGCAAGGCCAGCCAGCCATAGGCCGCGGTCCATTCGCGATTCCATTCCAGCGCACGGTCGGCCAGATAGGCAAAGCCCAGCGAGACCAGCGCCACCAGCGCGGCGCCCCCGAGCAGCAAGGCCATCTGTACGCTCTTGCGCGACAGGCGGTTGGCCTGGCGCACCTTGCGGCGCAGGAAGTGGCGGGAGCCGGTGGCGATACGGCGCAACGGAGTGGGCAGGTTCATGGGACGCTGGGCGGCGGTGGCAGACAGGACGTAGCGGACAGAGGTCACCCGCCAACGTCGCTAACCTTACCATCGCCGCCTGACTGCCAGCCCACAATGCTTGTTCGAGCCGCATGGGCGGCCCCTGCCCGATCGCTGCAAGCCGGCGGGGCCTGCGGCCAAGGCCCCGCGCCACGCGATCAGAACGTGGACCAGTCGTCGTCCGAGGCGTGCGCCAGGGCGGGACGGGCGGAGGCGGCCGCCGGCCTGCGCGGCGCGACGGGGATGGCCTGGACCAGGCGTGCCTGCGCGGCGCCGGCCGAAGCCGCATCGGCCCCGGCATCGACCTTGAAGCGGCGCACTTCCTGCGCCAGCCGGCCGGCTTGTTCCTGCAAGCTGGCCGCGGCCGCGGCGGCCTCTTCCACCAGCGCGGCGTTCTGCTGCGTGACGGTGTCCATCTGCGCCACGGCCTGGTTGACCTGGCCGATGCCGGAGGACTGCTCGGCCGAGGCGCTGGAGATCTCGCGCACCAGGGTGGCGACCTGGCGCACGCTGTCGACCACTTCACGCATGGTGCGGCCGGCCTCGTCGACCTGGCGGGTGCCGCCTTCGACGCGGTTGACGGACTCGTCGATCAAGGCCTTGATTTCCTTGGCGGCCACGGCGGAACGCTGCGCCAGCGTGCGCACTTCGCCAGCCACCACGGCAAAGCCGCGGCCCTGCTCGCCCGCGCGCGCCGCTTCGACGGCGGCGTTGAGCGCCAGGATGTTGGTCTGGAACGCGATACCGTCGATCACGCCGGTGATATCGGCGATGCGACGCGAGCTGTCGGAAATGGCGCTCATGGTCTGCACCACGCCTTCGACCACTTCGCCGCCGCGCACGGCCACGGTCGAAGCCTGCGTGACCAGCCGCTCGGCTTCGCTGGCGTTGTTGGCGTTCTGCTGCACGGTGCTGGTGAGCTCTTCCATGGACGCCGCGGTCTCTTCCAGCGACGAGGCCTGCTCTTCGGTGCGTTGCGACAGGTCGGAGTTGCCTTGCGCGATCTGCGACGACGCGGAGGCAATGCTCTCACAGCCGTCGCGCACGTCGCGCACGATGCGCGCCAGGCTTTCGTTCATGGCTTTGAGCGCGCCCATCAGGTCGCCGGTTTCATCGCGCGTGGCCACCTGGATGTCGGTGGTGAGGTCGCCCGCGGCCACCTGGCGCGCGGCCGTCACGGCCTGCTGCAGCGGCCGCACGATACCGCGCGTCACCAGCCAGCCCAGCAGCATGCCGACCGCCACGCCGACCACGGCGAGCACGATCATGACAAGGCGCACGGTCTCGTAGAGGTCGGTGCCTTCCTGCACCGATTGCGCGGCGACCTTTTCCTTGCCCACGGCCAGGTCGGTCATCAGGTCGTCGAGCTTCTGCGACGAGGCGATGACGCGCTTTTCGATGGCGTCGACCTTGGCATCGGCCTGCGTCAGCGAATGCGATTGCGCGGCGGCGAAGAATTCAGCCGCCTCGCGCTTCCAGACCTGCTCGGTTTCAACGAACTGCGCCAGCAGGCGCTTGCCCTCTTCCGCGTGGAAATTCGCGGCGGCCTTCTCGCGCAGCGTGTCCATGGTCTTGACCGCGTCGTCGAACTGCTTGCGCAAGGCCTGGCGTTCTTCCTGGGTCGAGGCGGCCAGGAAACCGCTGCGGGCTCGGCCTGCGTAAATGAGGTTGATATTGGCTTCTTTGAGGTCCGAAATGCCTCGCAGCTCGGTGTCGTAGAGCCTGTCGTTCATTTCGTTGATGCGGGCGAGCCCCCACACGCCAAAGGCGCCGATGGCGCCGCCGATCACCGCGACCAGCAGAAACGCGCCCGACAGGCGCGCGCCGATACGTAAACCCGAAAAATACCGCAACATGCTTCCCATCCCGTTCAATTGCCACGGTTTATGGCGGGCGTGCCGCAGTCATTGGCCCCGTGGCTCAGTCGCAGACCGGGGGCAACGATAGCGTTTGCGATTTCCCGCAAGAACGCGAAAGAACTGGCTGTTTATTCTTCATTTCACCGCAATGAACTCGACAATCGACACCGATTGCGGGCCCTATGACCCGGGAACGGCGCAAAGCTGAATTCTGGCTGAACAAAACGAAAGGCCTCTCGTGCAACGAGAGGCCTTCTTCAGTGCGAGCGGATCATGCCGCGACCGACCGGACGTCGGCTACGCGAGGATCGCGACGCGGCGCCGATCAGGCGAAGTTCTTGGCCGCGAATTCCCAGTTCACCAGCGCCCAGAAGTTTTCCAGGTACTTGGGACGGGCGTTGCGGTAGTCGATGTAGTAGGCGTGTTCCCAGACATCACAGGTGAGCAGCGGCTTGTCGGCCGTGGTCAGCGGGGTAGCGGCGTTGCTGGTGTTGACGATGTCGACGGAGCCGTCGGCCTTCTTGACCAGCCAGGTCCAGCCCGAACCGAAGTTGCCGGCGGCCGACTTGTTGAAGGCTTCCTTGAAGGCGTCGAAGCTGCCCCACTTGGCGTTGATGGCGTCAGCCAGCTTGCCGGTGGGTGCGCCGCCGGCCTTGGGAGCCAGGCTGTTCCAGTAGAACGTGTGGTTCCAGATCTGGGCGGCGTTGTTGAAGATGCCACCCGAGGACTTCTTGACGATGTCTTCCAGCGACAGGTTCTCGAACTCGGTGCCCGGGATCAGGTTGTTCAGGTTCGTGACGTAGGTCTGGTGATGCTTGCCGTAGTGGAACTCCAGCGTCTCTTTCGAGATGTGCGGAGCCAGTGCGTCCAGTTCGTAAGGCAGGGGGGGAAGAGTATGTGCCATGTGTGGGTTCCTTCTGTTGAGTGCACGATCAAGCCGTTCAATTGTATCGGCAACTCTGCGAGGATACCGCGTTAACCCCGCGGCGGCGCGGGGTTAAGAGGTATGTGTTTATGACCACCGCACGTAAACGCTACTCTTTCTCATATCGCAGTTCACGCCCCCCCTGCGAGGCCGTCAAGGCGCCATCGTCATGCAATGCCAATGTCATGTGCAAGGGGGTCAGGCTGGCGGATTCGGGCACGTCCAGATCCACGCGCACGGCCCGCGCCTGGGCATCCAGCTTGCTGATGTCGACGTCGTGCCAGCGCGCGCCGGAAGGCAGCGGCACGTACACGGCAAGGGCCTTGAGCTGGCCGGCCTCGATCGGTGCGCTGACGCCGCTGGCCCCTTCCGATTGCTTGGGCGCGCCAGCGAAATCGGCAGTGGCCGACGACATGGCCACGTCGACCTTGACCGGCCTGCCCTGGTAGTAGACGCGCACGGTCATGCCATCGCCCTGGGCTGGCAACGTATCGGCACGCACGCCGGCAATGGCGGAAAACGGCTGGATCGGCGGCGTGTCCAGATGGAGGCGCTTGCCGTCGCTGCGCCATTGGCCGCTGGCTTCGATGTCGACCGCGCCGTAGCTCATCAGGTATTGGAAGCGGCCGTCTTCGGTCAGCAGCAACTCACTGCCCACTTCGCGCATGCCGCGCAGATAGTAGTGGCCGGCAAGGCGGGCCGCGGACCGGGCGGCGCCCTTGCTGGCGGCGGGTGCGGGCGGGCACGCTTGCTTGACGGCCACGCCGGCGGCCTGCAACGTGGCCGCAAACGCCGGCGCGGATTGGCAGGCGAGCGTCTGCAAGAACGACTGCCCCTGCGGCGCGGCTGCGCCATCGAAGCGCGCCTGGTAGCGCGCCAGCAGCGCCAGCATCGCGGGCTGTCCGGTTTCCAGGGCGACCCATGCGGGGCTGCGATCGCGCCCATCCGCCGTATCCGCGCTGGCGCCCGCGGCAAGCAGGGCGTCGGCAAGGTCGGCGCGTCCGGTCTGGATGGCGGCGACCAGCGGCGTCTCGCCGCTTTCGCCGCGCGCGTCGAGCGAGGCGCCCGAGGCCTTCAGGCGCGACAGCACGTCGATGACGGTGTCGCGGCGCGCGACCACCAGTTGCCGATCACGCAGCAAGGCGGACAGCAGCCGCTGCGGCAACGCCTCGCCCGCTTGCACGCAGTCGCCGTGCGCGCCGGTAAAGCCCGCCGCCTGCAATTGCGCGAAATAGCCGGGCTGGTCCAGCAAGGCATATTCGCCGCCCTCGGGCAGGCAGGCGGCGGCAAGCGTTTGCCCGCTGCCCTCTGCGACCCGATTCACGGTCTTCATGTCGCCGGCCGCCAGCGCCGCATTCAAGAGCGCATAACGGGCCGGCGCGCGCGGCAGGCGCGGATCATCGAGCTTGGCGCCGGCACGCAGCAGGCGTTCAAGCACGGCGCCATTGCGGCTGGCGACCGCCCAATACAAGGCGCTGCGCCCTTCCGGCGCCAGGCCCAGCGGATCGGCGCCCTTGACCAGCAGCGCGTCGACCATGGCGGGCTGGTTCGACGTGACGGCCACCATCAGGGGCGGCACGCCGTTGCGATCGAAGGCGCCGTCCTGCGTGGCGACGGCGTTGGCCGGCGGATTGACGGGCACGCCGGCGTCCATCAGATACGTTGCCATCGCGGCGTCGCCGTTTTCCAGCGCCTGGCGGATCGCACCGGCGTCCAGCGTTTTCGGGTCCAGGCCCGCATCGACCAGTTGCCGCAACAGCGCGGCGCCTTGCTTGCCGGGTTGGCGCAAGGCCTGCTGGACGGGCGAATGCGCCGGGTCGGCCAGCAGCGCCTGCAGGGCCTCGCGCGGCGTTGCCGCCAGCAGGTCACGCAGCAGCGCAGGGTCATCGGCTTCGATGGCGCGTTCGAGCGCCGTCTTGCGATCGTAGCCCTGGCGCAGCAGCGCGGGGTTGGCTCCGGCCGCCAGCAACGCCCGCGCGGCCTCCCGCTGCCGGGCCTGCACCGCGTCGGCCAGCGGTGTGTCGCCGTATTGTTCCGCGCTATCGCCCTCGACCGGCGCGCCCAACGCCAGCAGGCGCTTGACCGTCGCCACGTCGCCCTTGCCCGCGGCCAGGTTCAGGATCGGCCGGGTATCGGCCTGCATGCGGACGAACACCGCCGTGTCGTTGCTGGTCTGCGGGCCACGCTGGCTGAACGGCATACCGGCGCGCAGCAGCAGCTCGGCGATGTCGCCATGCCCGGCGACCACGGCGGCCTGCGCCGCATCCAGCCAGAGATCGATGTCGCCCGTTTCGCCGTAGCCCGTGGCCGGCGTCGTGCGCGGGCCCATTTCCCTCAGCGCGGACACGGCGCCCGCGTTGCCGGTGTAGGCGGCCAGCGCGAGCGGGCTGATGCCATCGCCATAGGCCGGTCGGGTGCCGGTAGCGGCCAGCGCCCGCACCACGTCGGCGCCTTCGGTCAGTTCCACCAGCGCCGGCCACGCCAGGTAATCCGCGGCAAAGCGTGGCTTGCCCTGCGCATCCTTGAGCGCACTGCGCGTGACGTCGTCGTCGTGGTCATCGACATAGGCAAAGGGGCGCGGAGCGCCGGCCTTGAGCAGTGCCAGCACCATGCGCGTGGTGTCCTGGCGGTCGACCAGACGCGGCAGATAGGTCATGCGCACCGCGAATTCGAAATCGCGGTTGAGCAGGAAGTCGAGCGGGCTGCGGTTGTCATCACCGCGCTGGTCCGCGCGGGCACCGGCCGCGAGCAGCATGTCCAGGATGCCGGGCGACCCGTACAGCAACGCCAACTGCACCGGCGAACGGCGCGATTCGTAGGTGATGTCGTTCAGGGGAGGCTGGGTGGCCAGCAGGGCCGCCAGCATGCGGGTGCGCGCCGGCAAGGCGTCGCGATGGGCCTGGCGCAATCGCGCCGCTTCGTCCGCGGGCATGTCCCAATACACGTGCTTGCTGCGCGGCCACGGCGGCGTCAGCAGCGCATGCAGCAGCGGTACGCCTTCGAGCGCATAGTCGCCGGGCCGGGCCACCTTGGCCAGGGCCGTGGTGAAAGCGGCTTCGTCGCCCGCCTCGACCGCGGCGAACAAGGCGCGGGTGTCAGCCGTATCGGCCGCCTTGTAGTCGCGGTAGGGCGAGCTGCAATCGCAGCTGTCCTTGCCGCCGGGCGCGGGGCGGGCGGCAGGCGGCTGGGCCGCGCCGGCGCGAGTTTCGGTCTTGCTGGCCGCCTTGGCCTTGTCAGGCCCCTGGGCCTGCGCGGTCGAGGCAAGCCCGACGGCGCCCAGCGATAGCGTCGCGGCCAGAAGGCCGGTCAGCGCGGCAGCCGGACGCGTGCCGCGCCGGCCCTTGCGTGGTGTCTTTTGCTGCATGGTTCCACCCCAGGCTGATCGTTGCGCAGGCGATGTTGCCACACAATCCGGCGCACGCCACGTCGCTCGACCGGATTGCACATACCAACCGGAAAGCGTAAGGCAAGCGCGTCAGGAAGCGTCGCGCGTCTTGCGCACCTGCGTGACATCGACCTTGGCGCCGCCGTGTGCAAAGCTCAGATCCAGGCCCTGCCCCGGCGCCAGGTCGGCGGCATCGCGCACGATGCGGCCGTCGGCATCGCGGGCAATGGCATAACCGCGGGCCAGCGTGTTGCCCGGGTCCAGCGCGCGCAGTTGCGCGCTGGCCGCAGCCAGGCGGTTGCGGCGTTGCACCAGCAGGCGCGCATGCGCCTGGCCGAGCTGCCGCGTCACGCCGGCGAGGCGGTCGGCGGCGCGGCCCGTGTCGGGCACGCGATGCGCCAGGCGCTGCGCCAGCAGATTGACGCGCGCGTTGCGGCGCGCCTGCGGACCGGCCCAGGCCGAAGCCAGGCGATAACCCAGGCTGTTCAGGCGTTCACGCTGATGTTCGAGGCGCTGGGCCGGCGACACCAGTTGCGCGCTGGCGCGGTCCAGGCGCTGGGCGGCGCGTTCCAGGCGGCGCTGCTGGCCGCGGGCCATGGCCTGGGCACACGCCATGACGCGGCCCAGCAGGTCCGAACGCGGCACGCAGGCCAGTTCGGCCGCCGCCGTGGGGGTGGGCGCGCGCACGTCAGCCACGAAATCCGCGATGGTGAAATCGGTTTCGTGGCCGACGCCGCTGATGACCGTGATGGCACTGGCGGCAACTTCACGGGCCAGGCCTTCGTCGTTGAAGCTCCAGAGGTCTTCGATGCTGCCACCGCCGCGCACCAGCAGCAGCGTGTCGACTTCGGCCCGCTCGTTGGCCAGGCGCACCTGGGCGGCCAGCCGGGCGGCGGCGTCCGCGCCCTGTACCGGCGCCGGGTAGATGATGACCGGCACCTGCGGCGCGCGGCGGGCCAGCGCGGACAACACGTCGCGCAGGGCTGCGGCGTGCAGCGAAGTCACCACGCCGATGGCTCGGGGCAGCGGCACCGGGTCGCGCTTGCGCGCCGGATCGAACAGCCCCTCGGAAGCCAGTTGTTCCTTCAGGCGCAGGAAGGCCTCGAACAGGTTGCCGACGCCCGCGCGGCGCATGGCGTCGACCTGCAATTGATAGTCGCCCCGCGGCTCGTACAGCGATACCCTGGCCCTGATTTCGACCTGGTCGCCGGCCCGCGGCACGAAGCCGACCGCACTGGCGCGGCCCCGGAACATGACAGCCCGCACCGAGGCGCGGCTGTCCTTGAGCGTGAAGTACCAATGCCCGGAAGCCGCCTGCGTGAAGTTGGAAATCTCGCCGCGCACCCACAGCGCCGGGATGCTGCGCTCCAACAACTGCCCCACTGCTTGGTTCAGCTGGGCAACTGTCAGGATATCCCGCGCAAATACGTTGTTTGTGACTGCAAGTTCAATTGTCATAAGGCTTTCCGATGCGTACCTGTCCACAGGGCATACGTAGCGGGCCGCAATGATACCGCGTTCAGGCATTTTTGCAGCCGCTGGCCCGAAAGCCAGCAAATTCGGCACAACCCACTGTTTTTTATAGATTTTTTATAAAATCAGCGCTGCTCGAATGTGAAGCAAACAAGCGCAACCCCTGTGCCCACAAGCGTTCCAACGAAGTTTTGCACAGAATTATCCACAGTTTCTGTGGATAGCTTTGGCGGTCACCCACCCTTGCCACAACCCCGCCGCGCCGTTACAGTTTCGGCTTGATCAGATGCTGGACGAGGCCGTGCGCCCCGCCCCGGCGCACCTGGAGTTGACCGCTTTGCTTTCCATCTTGCGCGAGGCCGGCTGGCCGATCTGGCCCCTGCTGGCGACGTCCGTGCTGGGTCTTGCGCTGATATTCGAGCGCTTCCTGTCGCTGCGCCGCAGCCAGGTCCTGCCGCGCGGGCTGAACGAACAAGTGGCCGACATGCTGCGCAACCACCAGGACACCCCCGAGGCCCTGAACCGCCTGGAACGCAATTCCCCGCTGGGCCGGGTGCTGGCCGAGGTCATGCGCCACCGCCACCTGCCGCGCGAAGAACTGCGCAGCGTGGTCGAAGACACCGGCCGCGCGGTCGCCCACGATCTCAGCCGCTACATTCCCGCCATCGGCACCATTGCCGTGGTGGCCCCGCTGATGGGCCTGTTCGGCACCGTGGTCGGCATGATCGAAATCTTCGGTTCGTACACGCCCGGCGGCGGCGATCCCGCCCAACTGGCGCGCGGCATCTCCATCGCCCTGTACAACACCGGCTTCGGCATTCTCATCGCCATTCCCGCCATGATCGCCCACCGCTACCTGCGCGGCCGGGTCGACGGCTACCTGAACGCCATGGAACTGTCCGCCTCGCGGCTGGCGCGCGCCGTGGCGCCCGCCCCGCGCGAGGGGCGTTCATGAATTTCCGGGGTTCCCGGGGCGACCGCGACGAGCTGGACATCAACCTGATTCCGCTCATCGATGTCCTGCTGGTCATTCTCATCTTCCTGGCGGCAACCACCTCGTTCGCCCGCTTCACGCAGCTGAAAGTCACGCTGCCGCAAGCTTCCGCAGACCAGGAAACCCCGCCTGCGCTGGAGGTCGCGGTCAGCCAGGACGGCCGCTATGCGCTGAACGGCACGCTGATCGACGTCTCGACGCCGCCGGAAATCGCCGACGTGCTGCGCCAGGCCGCCGCCGGCAAACCCGAAGCGCTGGTGGTCATCAACGCTGACGCCCAGGCCACCCACCAGTCCGTGATCAACGTCATGGAAGCCGCCCGGCTGGCCGGCATCGCCCGCGTCAACTTCGCCGCCCAGACTGCCCGGTGAGCGCGCGCCCGTCCAAGGCCTCGCTGCTCGCCCGCCAATGGCAGCACGGCGGCTGGCTCTCCACCCTGCTCTTGCCGCTGTCCGCGCTGACCGCCCGCGTGGTGGCGGACAAGCGCGCGCGCTATCGCGACGGCCGTAAGCAGGCCTACCGCGCGCCGGTGCCCGTGGTGGTGATCGGCAACATCTATGTGGGCGGCACCGGCAAGACGCCGATGGTCATCGCCACCGTGCAAGGCCTGCGCGCCCGCGGCTACACGCCGGGCGTGGTCAGCCGCGGCTACGGCGTCAAGCTCGGCCCCGAGGCGCGCGTGGGACAAGGCGAACTGGCCGCGGCCGAATTCGGCGACGAGCCGGCCCTGCTCGCGCGCGCCACGGGCGCCCCGGTGTCGGTGCACCCGCGCCGCCCGCTGGCCGCCCAGGCGCTGTTGCGGGCCCACCCCGAGGTGGATGTGATTGTCTCGGACGACGGCCTGCAGCACCTGGCACTGGCGCGTGACATCGAAATCGTGGTGCAGGATGCCCGCGGCGTGGGCAATGGCCGGCTGCTGCCCGCCGGACCGCTGCGCGAGCCGGCCAGCCGGCTGCGCGAGGTGGACGCGGTCATCACCAATATCGGGCTGCCCGATGGCCGCCCCGCGGTCTCGTCCCGTGATCGCCCCCGCCAGGTCGCGATGTGGCTGGAACCCGGCGACGCCCGTCAGATCGAAGGCGGCGCGGTACGCCCGCTGGCCACCTTCGCCGGCCAGCCGGGCGTGGCGGCCGCGGCGGGCATCGGCAATCCTGAACGCTTCTTTTCGACCTTGCGGGCGCAGGGCATCACGCTTGACGCCACGATGCCGCTGCCCGACCACCACGATTATGCGGCATCGCCATTCCAGGCCCTGACGGCGCAGACGGTGCTGGTGACCTCCAAAGACGCGATCAAATGCGCCGCCTTGCACGACGCGCGCCTGTGGGAAGTGCCGGTGCAGGCCGGCTTTTCCGACCCGCAGTTGTTCGACTGGCTGGCGCAAGCGCTGCGCCAGCCCATCGCGTCCTAGGACCTGGCGCGCGGTTTCAGAAAAACGCCGGCTTGGCCGCGCTGCGGCGGCGGGCGTATTCCTCCAGATTGCGTCGACGCACACCGGCGGCGCGCCAACGCACCAGTGCCAGCGGCAGGTGCACGGCCACCAGCAGGACCGCCAGGACCAGCCACAGCACGCGCGCGGCCGCCGGCCAGGGGTCGGCCAGCGAACGCCAGGCATCGATGCCGATGACGGGCGCGCCCGACGCGTCGCGATCCACTGCCGTCACCAGGCCGACGACCTCGAACGGCATGGCGCCGTCGGCCGACATCATCGCCACCTGGCGCTGCCATGCCAGCAGCACGTCCGGCATCAACTCGCGCTCCAGCGGCTGCGGCAACTGCGCGTAGGGACCGGACCTGACTTGCAGCACGACGCCGCCGCGCTGGCGTTCCGTCAGGCTGCGTGCCGACTGGTCGATGGCGGCCTGCACCACGGGCTGCATGGTGGACTTGGCCAGGTTGCGCATGCGCTCGGCGTGACGCGTCAGGAATACACCCTCGTCCGCGTTGCCCTGCCGCTTGAAGGCGCCATCGCGCGCCAGCGTGAACAGTTCGAGCCAGTTGGCGGGTTCGTCGCGGGTCAGCATCAGCGTGTCGGCCATTTCGGCCTTCATGCGGTCGCAGTCGGCGATCGCCTGGCCGGTCGCAGCCTCGCAGGCCTGTTCGATGGTGAGTACGGTATTGGTGAGCCGGGTCACCGTCAGCGCCGACACGTTGCGCGCGTTGTAGGCGGCCAGCGGATTGCCCGCCATGCTGTTGTAGATCTGGCTGCGCACCAGCATGTCCATCATGGGATTGGGCCGCGTCTTGAGAAAGGCGCCCGAATACAGTTGCAGCACCGCCGGGTCCAGGCGCAGTTCATCGGCCGACGCGGCATCCCCCTGCCAGCGCAGGCGTTCGCAATCGAACTGCAACACGTCCGGCCGGTAGTCGTCGGGCCGGAACTGGCACCGGCCCTGGCCGCGCAACGACACCATGTCGCCGACGGCCGGCAGGTCCTGCGCCAGGGCGGCGGCCGACGCATAGGCGCGCGGCTCGGCGCCGCGCAGCCAGGCGGCCGTCTGGGCGATATCGCCTTGCAGGCTGCCGCCCGGGGTGGACAGCAACATGGCCAACGCCACGCCGCCCAGCAGGCCGGCGAGCGTCAGCGTCACGTGCCGGCCCCAGAACACCGGCGGATACAGGCGCTGCTCTTCATCCACCGAATAATGGCTGCCCAGGCGCAGCACCGCGTAATCCTCGACCCGCAGGTCCAGGTCCACCCGCCCGTCGTCGGGCAGTTCCAGATTGGCGCGCCAGTGGTCCGGCAGCGTGACCGGCAGCTTGTCGCCCAGGAACAGTTGCGTCGATACCGCTTGCGCATTGGCCGGGTTGGTCAGCACGATGGCATTGAGCTCGCCGCGCGCGCGGTTGACCTTCTGCGGCGCCCCCGGCGACCGGCGGCGCCAGGTCAGCCACAACGCCAGCAAGGCCGGCGCAGCCGCGGCGGCCAGCCAGGGCGTGCCGCCGCCCACCCCGGCAATACCGAGGCAGACGAACGTGACGACCCACCACAGCGCCGGCCAGAAGCCGATGCCGGGCGGGCAGCGCTGGGCGATCTCGGCTGGCGTCTCGTCGCGCTGGCTCAGGATCTCGACCCGCATCGCGTCCGCGAACTCGCGTTCGGCCTCGGCATCGGGCCCCGCCACATCGGCATCGACCACGTCCTGCAATGCGCCCAGCTTGCCGCCGGCCCACTGCTGGTTCTGCTTCTGGCGGCGGACATCGCGCTCGCGGCCGCCCGCCAGGTCGAATTCGCCGTTCAGGGCCACCACGATGGCGAACTTCTCCGTCATCACGACTTCGGCCTGATTGTCTTCACGCAGGTAATCGCGGGCGTCGTACGGCAGCACTACGTCCACGCCCCCCAGCGTGTCGTGCAGCGTCGCCGTCCCCTGGCCGCTCTCCAGCCCATGGCGCACGAAGGCGCCGCGCAGGGGGAACACCCCGTCGCCAAGCAACTGGGCGGTTTTCTTGGGATTTGCCGGGTGAACCAGGAACGGCTGCACCAGCGCCTGTTCCTCGGCGCTGAGACGGCGCAGAGGCTGCCCTTCTTGCTTGAGTTCGCGCAGTGCGCTCTTGTTGTCGCTGCGGCGAACCATATAGGTAATGCCGCTGATGACCGACCAGATCAGGATGATGAGGAACAATCCGATCCGAAGGGTGTTGGAATCCATCGCTAGCCTCTTTCTAAGAATCGCCGCGGATCATAGCCATGATCCGTCCCGAAATAGGTAGCGCCCGCGTCAAAACATGACAATAATTAACAAGCTACGCAATCAAGGCTGTTTTTTGCGCGCCGCCGAACGGCCCGTCACGGGCTGGCGGCACCCAAACTGTTTTAGAATCCCGGTCATGGAATCCCGCCTTCTCGACATTCTCGTCTGCCCCCTGTGCAAGGGCCGCCTCGAACACGACCGGACCCAGGCCGAACTGGTCTGCCGCGCCGACCGCCTGGCGTTCCCGCTGCGCGACGGCATTCCCGTCATGCTTGAATCCGAGGCGCGCTCGCTGGACGACGCCCCCGCATCTTCCTGATCCGCCCTCCCGTGAGCTTCATCGCCCTGATCCCGGCGCGGACCGCCTCGACCCGCCTGCCCGACAAGCCGCTGGCCGACATCGCCGGCAAGCCGATGGTGGTGCGTACGGCCGAGCGCGCCGCGCAGTCCGGCGCCTCGCAGGTGTATATCGCCACGGACGACGCGCGCGTGCAGGCTGCCGCCCAGGCCCATGGCCTGCAAGCGCTGATGACCCGCGCCGACCACCCCACCGGCACCGACCGGCTGGCCGAAGCGGTCGAACAGCTCGGCCTGCCCGACGACGCGGTGGTGGTGAACGTGCAGGGCGACGAACCGCTCATCGAACCCGACCTCATCGACGCCGTCGCGGCCCGCCTGATTGCCAGCCCCGAGGCCGACATCGCCACCTGCGCCAGCCCGCTGGCTGACGCCCAGGCGCTGTTCAATCCCAATGTCGTGAAGCTGGTGTGCGCGGCCGATGGCCGCGCCCTGTATTTTTCGCGTGCGCCGATCCCCTGGGCGCGCGACGCGCTGGCCGGCGGCGAACGCGTGCTGGCCGACGGCCTGCCCGCCTGGCACCACATCGGCCTGTATGCCTACCGTGTGTCGTTCCTGCGCCGCTACCCGACCCTGCCGCAAGGCGCGCTGGAACGGTTCGAGTCGCTGGAGCAACTGCGCGCCATGGAACATGGCCACGTCATCGTCGTCCATCGGGCGTCGCACCCTCCGGCCGCCGGCGTAGATACCCCGGCCGATCTGGAACGCGTTCGATTGATCTATAGCAAACGGATATAAGGGTTATTTCGCATGGCGCAGCTCCGCATAGGCTGCTGCGTTGCGGCATAATCGCTCGGACCACAAAAATTAAACCCCATTCAGGAGCACTCATGCGTCTCATCTTGCTCGGACCTCCCGGCGCCGGCAAAGGCACTCAGGCCGCGTTTCTCACCCAGCACTTCGGCATTCCCCAGATTTCCACCGGCGACATGCTGCGCGCAGCGGTCAAGGCCGGCACGCCCCTGGGCATTGAAGCCAAGAAGGTCATGGACGCGGGCGGCCTGGTCTCGGATGAGATCATCATCGGCCTCGTGCAAGACCGCCTGAAGCAGCCCGACTGCGCCAACGGCTATCTGTTCGACGGTTTCCCCCGCACCATCCCGCAGGCCGACGCGCTCAAAAGCGCCGGCGTCAAGCTGGACTACGTGGTGGAAATCGAAGTCCCCGAAGAAGACATCATCGAACGCATGAGCGGGCGCCGCGTGCACCAGCCCAGCGGCCGCAGCTACCACGTGCGCTTCAACCCGCCCAAGGTCGAAGGCAAGGACGACGTCACTGGCGAAGACCTGATCCAGCGCGACGATGACCGCGAGGACACCGTGCGCAACCGCCTGAACGTCTACCGCCAGCAGACCCGTCCGCTGGTCGACTACTACTCGTCGTGGGCGCAGCAGCACCCCGCCGACGCGCCGAAGTATCGCAAGATCTCGGGCGTGGGCGCCGTCGACGAAATCAAGTCGCGCCTGTTCGAAGCCGTCAAGAGCTGACCGGCGCTTTGATGGCACAGGGCCTTCGGCGCCGGCCGGACGCAAAGCGTCCCGGCGCGGTCCCGAAGGCCCTGTCGCATCCGGCGCCCGTCGCGTCTTTTCGTTCCCCCGTTTTCATCCCTTGAATTTGATCTGGTGGTAGAGACATGGAAATCGCAAACAAGGTATTCATCGTGACAGGCGGCGCATCCGGCCTGGGCGCCGGCACCGTGCGCATGCTGGTGGCCAACGGCGCCAAGGTCGTCATCGCCGACCTGCAGGACGGTCCCGGCGAGGAACTGGCCAAGGAGCTGGGCCAGCGCTACGTGCATTGCGACGTGACGCAAGAGGCCGACGGCCAGCGCGCCGTGGCCGCGGCGAAAGAACTGGGCACCCTGTTCGGCCTGATCAACTGCGCCGGCGTGGCGCCTGCCGCCAAGATCGTCGGCAAGAACGGCGCGCACCCGCTGGACCTGTTCCAGAAGGTCGTGTCGATCAACCTGATCGGCAGCTTCAACATGATGCGCCTGGCCGCCGAGGCCATGAGCGCCAATACGCCCGAGCCGACTGGCGAGCGCGGCGTCATGATCAATACGGCGTCGGTTGCCGCTTTCGACGGCCAGATCGGCCAGGCGGCCTACGCCGCGTCCAAGGCCGGCGTGGCCGGCATGACCCTGCCGATCGCCCGCGACCTGGCCAAGACCGGCATCCGCTGCATGACCATCGCCCCGGGCATCTTCGGCACGCCGATGATCTTCGGCATGCCCCAGGAAGTGCAGGATTCCCTGGCCGCCAGCATCCCCTTCCCCGCCCGTTTGGGCCGCCCGGAAGACTATGCCAAGCTGGTTCAGAGCATCATCACCAATGACATGCTCAACGGCGAGACGATTCGCCTGGACGGCGCCATCCGGATGCCTCCGAAATAGTGCCCCCACGCTTCGCCCTCTCCGAGGGCTCTCTGCCCCCCAAGGGGGCTTTTTTCCCTTGGGGCGGCCCGGCGGGAAAAAGCCTTCTTATCGGGACAGCTTTTTTGTAGCAATCCCATGAGCCTGTTCCGTTCGGCGGCCACCGTCAGCAGCTTTACGCTGCTGTCGCGCATTTCCGGCCTGATCCGCGACATCCTGGTGGCCCGCGCTTTTGGCGCCGGGCCCATCACGGATGCCTTCTGGGTCGCTTTCCGCATTCCCAACCTGCTGCGGCGGCTGTTCGCCGAAGGCGCGTTCGCCCAGGCGTTCGTGCCGATCCTGGGCCATGCCCGCAACAGTCGGTCCGAAGACGAGGTCCGCACGCTGCTTGACCGGGTCGCGTTGCTGCTGACGGCGGCACTGATGGCGATCACGCTGATCGGCATCATCGCCGCGCCCTGGGTGGTGTCCGCCATGGCCAGCGGCCTGCGCGGAGCCGCCCGCGATACGGAATTCGGCGCGGCCGTCTGGATGACGCGGATGATGTTCCCCTACATCTTCTGCATGTCGCTCATTGCCTTCGCCTCGGGCGTGCTCAACACCTGGCGCCGCTTTGCCGTGCCGGCCTTCACGCCCGTGCTGCTGAACCTGTCCATGATCGCCGCCTGCATCTGGCTGGCGCCGCGCATGGACGTGCCGGTGTACGCGCTGGCCATCGGCGTCATGATCGGCGGCGTGGCCCAACTGGCCGTGCAGTGGGTGGCGCTGGCGCGGCTTGGCATGACGCCGCGCTTTTCGCTGCGCTTTCGCCAGGCCTGGGCCGACCCCACGGTGCAGCGCATCCTCAAGCAGATGGCGCCCGCCACGCTGGGCGTGTCGGTGGCACAGATCTCGCTGCTCATCAACACCAACATCGCCACCTGGCTGACGCCGGGCAGCGTCACCTGGCTGTCGTTCGCCGACCGCCTGATGGAATTCCCCACTGCGCTGCTGGGCGTCGCGCTGGGCACCGTGCTGCTGCCCAGCCTGTCCGCAGCGCACGCCCGCGACGACCACGGCGGCTACAGCGCGCTGCTGGACTGGGGCCTGCGGCTGGTGCTGCTGTTCGGCCTGCCGGCCGCGGTGGGCATGGCGCTGCTGTCCGATGGCCTGGTGGCCACGCTGTTCCACTACGGCGCCTTTTCGGCGCAGGACGTGCTGCAGACCCGCCTGGCCGTGATTTCCTACTCCGCCGGCCTGATCGGCCTGTTGGCCGTCAAGATCCTGGCGCCAGGCTTCTATGCCAAGCAGGACATTCGCACCCCCGTGAAGATCGCCATCGGCGTGCTGGTCCTGACGCAATTGATGAACCTGGCGCTGGTGCCGTTGATGGCCCATGCGGGCCTGGCGCTGGCGATCGGCCTGGGTGCCTGCCTGAACGCGCTGGCGCTCCTGATCGGCCTGCGCCGCCGCGGGGTTTACCAGCCCACGCCCGGCTGGGGCCGTTTCGCGCTGCGGCTGGTGCCCGCCCTGGCCGGGCTTGCCGCGCTGCTCGTCTACGCCGATGGCCGTATTGACTGGATCGGGCTGCAGGCCCATTCGGGCCAGCGCGCCCTGTGGCTGGCAGGCGTGCTGGTCGCCTGCAGCGCGGTGTACTTCGGTCTGTTGTTACTGTTTGGGTTCCGTCCCCGAGACTTTGGACGACGCCCGGCGAAGTAATTCCTCGTCTAAACGACCCATCCTCCTTAAAAAGCCGGCTTTCGCCGGCTTTTTTTACTTTCAAGCCGTCAAGAATTGACAATAACCCGGTAATCTTTGGTAAAAAACCTTTATTATTTACAAATTGCCATCGAAAGGATTCCCGCCCGGCAACAAGGGCAGGGAGATGAAGTGACGTACGCCCAAGGACACCCCATGGCGGACCAAGTGATCAATTGGTTGCTGCTGCTGCGCTCAGGTAAAGCGACAGCGCAGGACTACAACGATTTCCTGGCGTGGCGAGCAGCCGACCCTTTGCATGAGAATGCCTGGCAACAATTGACGGGCACGCTGGCAGGGTCGAATTTTGGCCGGTTGGGCGATGCCTATCCGGCCGGCTATGCCACGACGGCGACCCAGCCGCCGATTCCGCCTTCGCCCCCCTCCGCCGCCGCGGCCTCCGCCGACGTCGTCGTGCCGCCACGCCGCCGATTCCTGGCCGGCTCGCTGGCGCTCGCCAGTGCCGGCGCCTGTGCCGCGTACGTGGGCAACGCGTTTTATCCGCTGAACAATGTCGCGGCCGACGCCGCTACCGCCACCGGCGAACGCCGCCGCTACATCCTGTCCGACGGCAGCCAACTGCTGCTGGATGCCCGCAGCCGCGTCAACCTGGATTTCACGCCCGCCTATCGCCAGGTGCGCCTGCTGGATGGCGCCGTGACCGTTTCCGTCGCCCCTGACGCCCGCCGCCCCTTCCTGGTCCAGACCGCCGAAGGCACGGTGCGCGCGCTGGGCACCCGCTACATGGTGCGCCAGCAGGCCCAGCGCACGGTGGTGGTGGTGCATGAACACGAAGTGGTAGTGGAAACCATGGCCGGCGCCCACGGCATCGTGCGCGCCGGGACGGGTGCGCGCTTTGACGCGTCGCGTATCGACACCCCGCGCGCCGAACTGATGGCCGAGGCCGCCTGGGAAGCCGGCTGGGTCGACGCCCGCGGCCGCCCGCTGGCCGAGGTGGTCGCGGCCTTGCGCCCCTACCGCAGCGGCACCCTGCGCGTGTCCATGGCCGCCGGCGGCCTGCCGGTGTCCGGCCACTTTCCGCTGGACGACACCGACGCCGCGCTGAGCGCATTGCAGGACATGATGCCCATCCATGTCCGCCGTTATACGCCCTGGTTCGTCTCGATCAACGTCGCGACCTGACCACGCCCGCTGACGCGGGCCTGTAACGAAAGGCCACTTCGTTGTATACTGAGCACCGTGTTTTTATCCAGTAGGCGCAATAAGGCTTGACTCGGAAACTCGGGGCGCAACCCGGCAAGGATTTTCCCCGACAGTGAACGGGTATCCAGCCAGCGGGCCAGCCAGGGGTTTTCAGCCAGGGTTCTCCAACCCCGGTTCAGCCTCAGGGGTTCCCCCCCGCAGCGCCCCCCGCCCGGTTGACGGGCGCTCCATCGGCAGACGTGGCATTTAAAGCTTGCAATCCCCCAGGGACTTGCTAAAATGTTCGACTTTGCCGAATTCAACTTATATAGCAACATGGCCAATACCGCCCAAGCCCGCAAGCGCGCTCGCCAATCCGTTGAGCGCAACAAGCACAATTCCAGCCTGCGCTCGATGCTGCGCACCGCCATCAAGCGCGTTCGCCAATCCATCGCCGCCGGCGACAAGGCTGCGGCTGGCGAAGTGTTCCAGAAGGCGTCGAGCGTGATCGATCGCGTGGCTGACAAGAACATCATCCACAAGAACAAGGCCGCTCGCCACAAGAGCCGCCTGGCTGCCGCCATCAAGGCGCTGGCCTAAGCCATTCTGCCGC
Source organism: Achromobacter sp. NCFB-sbj8-Ac1-l (assembly GCF_052695805.1). Classification (NCBI taxonomy): domain Bacteria; kingdom Pseudomonadati; phylum Pseudomonadota; class Betaproteobacteria; order Burkholderiales; family Alcaligenaceae; genus Achromobacter; species Achromobacter sp. NCFB-sbj8-Ac1-l. The sequence continues at coordinate 4,140,802 of NZ_CP199812.1, forward strand.
CCTGCTTAGCGGGGCGTCATGAATACGGCAAATGAAGAAGGATGCCCCAGGGCATCCTTTTTTGTTGCCTGCGCGCGGCAAGTCTGCGCAGGGTTGCCTGCACATTGTGGCTTGACCGGGGCGGCCTGCACTGATCCGCTCAATCGCCTCGCATGGCCAACCGGGTGCGGATCTGCGTGGCCTCGTCGCGCAATGAGGCGGTAAAGGCATCCACCAGCGGATTCTTGGGGCGGTGTTCCGGAAACACCAGGTTCACCCGGAACGGAAACGAACGCCGCAGCGGCCGGATGTGCAGGCCGCGGCCAATGAAATCCAGCGCGGTCAGCGGGTTGACGATGGCCAGGCCCAGGCCCTGGCGTACGAAGGTGCACACCGACACCGCCGTGGGCGTTTCGATGATGGCGCGCCGCAGGATGCCCTGCGCCGCAAAGGCCTCGTCGATCTGGATACGGTAAGGGTCGCTGGACGACAGGCTGATGAACGGCTGACCCGCGAAATCGGCCAGTTCCAGCGCCTGCCGCGCCAACAGCGGATGGCCGTCGGGCAGCACGCAGACTTCGTCCACTTCGATCAGCAGTTCCAGCCGCGTGCCGGCGGGTTCGAGCTCGTGCTCGGTCAGCCCCAGGTCGTAGCGCTGGGCGGTCAGCCATTCTTCGAGAAAAGGGGATTCCTGCGCTTCCAGCGACAGGCTCACGCCCGGATGGCTGTCGCGAAAGCGCCGGAAGGCCCCGGGCAAGAGGGAATGCGAGAACGCCGGCAAGGCGATCACCGCCAGTTGCCCGTCCTGGAAGGACCGCAGGCGCGCCGCCGCGGACGCCACGCGTTCCAGGCCGGCATAGGACTGGCGGATTTCGTCGTACAGCGCCAGCGCGGGCATCGTGGGGCGCAGCCGCCCCCGAATGCGTTCGAACAGCGCGAAGCCGATGCTTTGTTCCATGCGCGCCAGTTCCCGGCTGACGGTCGGCTGCGAGGTGAACAGCAGGTCGGCAGCCTTGGTGACGCTGCCGGCGATCATCAGGGCGCGGAAGACTTCGATATGGCGGTGGGTGAGCATGGCGAACCCATATCAGGAATGAATCGATCTTGAATATCTAAGCATTTTACTGGATGACCTGAATGGGGCATGATGCCCGCCTGATTCTTCCCCCGAATACAAGGTCTGCCCCAGAATGGCTTTCGATCCGCGCCAACTCACCGAACTTGCCGCCCAGTACAGCACCCCGCTGTGGGTCTACGATGCCGCCGTCATCCGCGAACGCATCGCCCAGCTGCGCCGCTTCGATGTCATCCGCTACGCCCAGAAGGCCTGCTCCAACCTGCACATCCTGCGCCTGATGCGCGCCGAGGGCGTGATGGTGGACGCGGTGTCGCTGGGCGAGATCGAACGCAGCCTGGCCGCCGGCTATCAGCCCGAAGGCGAGCCTGCCGGCGTGGTGTTCACGGCCGACCTGATCGACCACGCCACCCTGGCCACGGTCATCAAGCACGGCATCACCGTCAATGCCGGTTCGCTCGACATGCTCGAGCGCGTGGGCCAGGCGGCGCCGGGCCATCGGGTCTGGCTGCGCATCAACCCGGGCTTCGGCCACGGCCACAGCAACAAGACCAATACCGGCGGCCCGCAAAGCAAGCATGGCATCTGGATCGACGACGTCGCACAAGCCGTCGCCATCGTGCGCCGCCATGGCCTGAAGCTGGTGGGCATCCACATGCACATCGGCTCGGGCGTGGACTACGGCCACCTGTCCAGCGTGTGCGATGCGATGGTGGACGTGGTGGCCTCGCTGGACCACGACATCGAAGCCATCTCGGCCGGCGGCGGCCTGTCGATTCCCTACCGCGACGGCGAGCCGCGCATCGACTGCGATCACTACTTCGATCAATGGGATGCGGCGCGCAAGCGTATCGAGCAGCGCCTGGGCCATGAGGTTCGCCTGGAGATCGAGCCGGGCCGCTTCCTGGTGGCCGAAGCCGGCGTGCTGGTGGCCGAGGTGCACGCCATCAACCGCCGCCCCGGGCGCGACTTCGCGCTGGTGGACGCTGGGTTCAACGACCTGATGCGCCCCGCCATGTACGGCAGCTACCACCGCATCTCGGTGCATGCGCCGGACGGCAGCGCGCCCCAGGGTGCGGCCGAGACGCGCATCGCCGTGGCCGGCCCGCTGTGCGAGTCGGGCGACGTGTTCACGCAGGATGCGGGCGGTGTCGTGTCCGACCAGGCCTTGCCGCAGCCGCGCATCGGCGACTTCATGGTGTTCCATAACGCCGGGGCCTACGGCTCGTCGATGTCTTCGAACTACAACAGCCGCCCGCTGGCCGCCGAAGTGCTGCTGGACAAGAACGAAGCGCGCCTGATCCGCCGCCGCCAGACGGTGGCCGATCTGCTGGCGCTGGAAGACTGAAACCCGCGCCCAGGCGCCCCGCAGGCATTTTCAGGTGGGAAACGCTTCGCGCAACGCGAAGGTGGCCTGCTTGAAGACGCCCAGGTCGGTACCCACCGCGACGAAGTGCATGCCCATGTCCAGGTAGCGGCGCGCGTCGGCCTGCACCGGCGCCAGGATGCCCACGGCCTTGCCCTGCGCGCTGACGCGCTGGTACAGGTGGCGGATGGCGTCCTGCACTTCCGGGTGGCCGGGGTTGCCCAGATGGCCCAGCGCGGCGGCCAGGTCCGACGGGCCGATGAAGACGCCATCCATGCCTTCGACCGCGGCGATCTCGTCGACCGCCTCGATGCCCGCGCGGCTTTCTATCTGCAGCAGCACGCAGATATTGTCGTTGATGGTCTTGAGGTAATCGGGCACGGTGCCGTAGCGGTTGCTGCGCTGCATGCCCGCCACGCCGCGAATGCCTTGCGGCGGATAGCGCGTGGCGGCCACGGCGCGGTGCGCGTCGTCTTCGGACTCGATGAAGGGAATCAGCAGGTTGTAGAAGCCGATGTCGAGCAGGCGCTTGATCTCGACCGGATCGTTCCAGGTGGGCCGGCCGATGGCGGCGCTGGCGCTGCCCTGCAGGGCCTGCAACTGCTGCAGGAACATCGGCACGGTGTTGGGCGAATGCTCGCCATCCAGCAGCAGCCAATCGAAGTCGGCCAGACCGGCTACCTCGGCGGTGATGTGGCTGGACATGCACATCCAGAAGCCGATCAGGCGCTCGCGGGCCAGGATGCGTTGGCGAAAGCGGTTGGGCAAGGGTGAAGTCATGAGTGCGGTCCTTAGTCCATGCGGGCGCCGGAGGCCTTGGCCGCCGCGCCCCATTTGGTGATTTCGGATTGGACGAAGGCCGAGAAGGCCTTCGGGTCGTCGCCCACCACCACGAAGCCTACGCTTTCCAGCTTCTGCCGGATATCCGGTGAAGCCAGGGCCTTGACGGTGGCCTGGTGCAGGCGCTGGATCACGGCAGGCGGCGTCTTGGCCGGCGCCGACAGGCCGAACCACGATTCGGCGGCGAAGCCCGGATAGCCCGATTCCGCCACGGTGGGCGTATCCGGATAGGCGGGATTGCGCTGCGCGCTGGCCACCGCCAGCGCCCGCAGCTTGCCGGCCTTGACCTGCGGCAGCAGGGAATCCTGGTTCAGGAACATCACGGACACGCGGCCGCCGATCATGTCGGTGATGGCCGCGGCGCCGCCCTTGTAGGGCACGTGCACGAGATCGATGTGGGCGGCCTGCTTGAGCATTTCCATGGCGAGGTGGCCCGACGAGCCGTTGCCCGAACTGGCATGGGTGTACTTGCCGGGGTTGGCGCGCACCAGCTTGATGAAGTCGGCAACGTTGGTGGCCGGGAAATCCATGTTGGCCACCAACACGTTGGGGCCGGTGGCCAGCAGCGAGATGTGCGCGAAGTCGCTGTCGCGGTACGGCATGTTCTGGTAGAGCGCGTAGCTGATGGCGTTGGACCCCACGCCGGACAGCAGCAGCGTGTAGCCATCGGGCTCGGCCTTGGCGACCCCGTCGGAACCGATGTTGCCGTTGGCGCCGCCCTTGTTTTCGACGATGACGCTCTGGCCCAGTTCCTTGGACAGCTCGGCGGCCAGCAGGCGCCCGACGGCGTCGGTGCTGCCGCCTGCCGGGAACGGCACGACCAGCTTGACCGTCCGGGTCGGCCACTTGTCGGACTGCGCCCACAGGGCGGCCGGGCACAGCGCGACGAGGGCGCTCGCCGCCAGCGCAGCCAGCCCCAGGCGCCGGCGACCCGGCGAAGTGTTCTCTTGCATGGTTTGTCTCCTTGTCGTGTTTTTCTAATACATGCCGCCCGGTGTCCGGGTCGGTGGGGGCCTCGCGCGCTACGGCTGGCGCAACGTGCGAAGAAAAAGCATCGCGAGCCAGGCCGCGTCCGGCTCAGTCCAGCAGATAGGGCGCGCCCGCGCGTTGGCAGAGTTCGCGCAGGCGCGTGGCCAGCGCGGCCGCAATGGGAATGCCGTGGACGCGGCGACGTTCGCGCTCGGCGGTTTCCGGCTCGCCCGCCACCAGCACCGGCTCGTCGGGGTGCGCGGGCGGCGTGTCGTGCAGGGTGTCGATCAGGTCGTCCATGTCGGATTCGAACGACCCGGCGGCGCGGAAGGCATCGGGGTTGAGCGCCAGGAAGAAGTGGCCCACGTCGTCGGGTTCGCCCGGGCGCCGCGTGACGTTGCGACGCGCGGCCAGGGCGCTGCCGCTCAGGGTGCCGCCCAGGATCTGCGCCATCATGGCCAGGCCGTAGCCCTTGTGGCTGCTCATGGCCGCGGTGCCGCCCAAAGGCGTCAGGCCGCCCTCGGGCCGCTTGAAGATGAACTGCATGGCGCTGTCGGCCGCGGTGACCGGCTCGCCCTGCCCGTCGACCGCCCACCCCGCGGGCAGCGGCTTGCCCACGAAGTCGTAGACCTTGACCTTGTTGGCAGCGACGGTGGTGGTGGCCATGTCGAGCACGAAGGGCTCGTTGCTGGCGGCGGGTGCGCCGAACGCAATGGGGTTGGTGCCCAGCATGGGCATGGCGCCGCGCGTGGGCACCATGATGACGCCGTTGGCGCTGCTGGTCACCAGCCCCACCACGCCACGTTCGACCGCGATGCGCGCGTACACGCCGGCCGCGCCGAAGTGGTGCGAGTTGCAGACCGACACGGCGCCCACGCCGTGTTCCAGCGCCTTGTCCACGGCCAGGTTCATGGCCTGTGCCGACACCGGATAGCCCAGTCCGCCCATGCCGTCGAGCAATGCGCTGGCGCCGCCGTCGCGCACCAGCCGCGGCCGCGCGTCCAGCTTGAGCGAACCCGCGCGCCATTTTTCTTCATAGGCCGGCAACATCGAGATGCCGTGCGAGTCGATGCCGAGCAGATCGGTTTCGGCCATCAGGCCGGCGGTGACGGCCGCAAGGTCGGGCGCCATGCCCCAGGCCTGCAAGACCACCAGAATCTGTTCCCGCACCTGCCCCGCCGATGCCGCCGTGATTGCCGAACCCTTGCCTTGCACGCGAAGTCTCCTGTGATCTGTGGGGTGAGCCGGTCCGGTGTGCGGCGGGTCAATCGCGTTCGCGGTCGACCAGCCGGTGGCGAGCCTGGCCCAGGTGGAATTGCATGGCGACCCGGGCGCGCTCGCCGTCCTGGGCGCGGATGGCCTCGAGGATGGTGGCGTGTTCGTCCAGCACGCGCTGGGCGCGCTGGCGCGAGCCGGTGCGGGTCAGGTTGAGCGTGAGGCGCATGAAGCCGTTGATGGATTCATGGATGCTTTCCAGCACGCCCAGGTAGAAGTCGTTGCCGGTGGCCTCGGTGATGCTGGCATGGAACGCCAGGTCCATTTCGGCGGAGACCTCGCCGCGCGCCAGGCTGTCGGCGAACGCGGCGTGGGCGGCTTCGATCTTTTGCAGTTGCTCGTCGGTGCGGCGCAGCGCGGCCAGGCGGGCAGCGTCGCCTTCCAGGGCCACGCGCAATTCCTGCGCGCGCAGGTAGGCGCCCACGTTCTGCACGTCGCTGAAGGCGGTCAGGCGCGGTGCCGGCTGGTGGCTGACGAAGGTGCCCAGGCCCTGGTGCGCGGTAATGAGCCCGTCGGCGCGCAGGCGCAGCAGCGCTTCGCGCACCACTGGCCGCGAAACGCCGAAGCGCTCGGTGATTTCGTTTTCGGACGGCAGCTTGTCGCCGACATTGAGCTTGCCCGAGACGATCTGCTCGAAGATCTGGCCGTAGAGCTGGTCGGCCAGGCGCACGCGGTGACCCCGTTCGAGCACCAGCGCGCCCATGGCGTCCGGCTCGGCAGACGCCTGCGGCGCGGCGGGGGGTGATGCTTTGGGTCGGGCCACGAAACCTCCTGGAACTGGGCGCAATGACAAAAGCGGTCATCGTACCGTCAATGCCACATGCGCCGCCATGGCGCGGCTTACGCCGCGGCTGTCTTCCTGTCCGAGATATTGCCGGCGACGTCGGCCGCCTCGCGATCCCAGGCCGCCAAGGCCCGCGCCACCGGCGCCACGCGTTCGCGTTCGGCGCTGGAAATGCCGGTCAGGAGCGGCAGCATCGGACCCATGTCGGCCACGCCGGACAGCGTCACCGCGTCATGCAGCACGCGGATCGGGCTGATGCCGTCACGGCAGTCTTCCAGGCCCAGGTAGTGCTGGCGCACCGACTCGGCTTCGTCGTAGCGGCCCGCGGCCAGCAGGTGCAGCAGGCGCATCGACCCGCGCGGCGCCACGCAGACCGAACCGGACGTGAAACTCTTCAAGCCGAAATCGCGGTAATGGACGATGGCCGGGCGCTCGCCGATGCCGCTGACCACGCGGTTCGAATCCACCGCCTGCAGCAGCGCGGTCAGGTAGGCGTCACGCGCCGGGTCCTCACGCACCACGGCGTATTTGAAGGCCACGATGCGCCCTTCCTCGACCAGCCGCGCGGCGGTGGCCGGCGCCAGGTAGTCGGCCGACTTGATGTAGACCACGGCCGGCTTGGCCAACGCGTCGGTGAAGCGGCGCACGCCGTCGGCCAGGCCCGCATCGGTATAGGGAAACGACATCGGCAGCAGCATGGCCGTGGGAAAGGCGCGGCTGCGCAGGAGGCCGGCCTGGTCCATCATCTTGCCGAAGTCGGGGCCGACGGACGGCAGGATCCAGGTGTCCGGGCCCGCCAGCGCGGCCAGCATGTCCACGATGCGCGCGTATTCGCCCACGCCCACGTTGTAGAAATTGGCGTTGCCGCCGTACATCACATTGCGCACGCCGCCGGCCTCCAGGTGCCGCAACAAGGCCTGGTTGGCGGCCTCGTTCAAGGACAGGTCGGCATGGCGCGCCAGGGGCGGCACGGCGATGACGGAGCGCTGCAGATCCTGGACAGTGACCGGGGACGTTTTCATGGCGGGAAAGCTCCTGGCGGATCCCGTCGCCGGAATCCAGTTGTCAAATAAGTAAGGTGAAAAAAGTATACTTGGTTGACAAGTAAATGCTCAATACCTATATTCGTTTCACAAACGATGCGCGGCCACGCGCACACCAAGGAGACGAATTCCATGCATGCAGTCCCTGAGCGAGGCCGCCTGGCCCTTGCCGCCTGTCTGGCCGCGGCCGCCTTCCTGATACCGGCCGCGTCGGCCCACGCGGACTACCCCGAACGCGACGTCAGAATCATCGTGCCCTTCCCGGCCGGCGGCACCGCCGACATCGCCGCGCGCGTGGTGGCGGCGGAATTGGGCAAGTCCTGGGGCCGCGCGGTGGTGGTGGACAACAAGGCGGGCGCCGGCGGCAACGTCGGTTCCGGCGAGGCGGCCCGCGCCACGCCCGATGGCTACACGCTCCTGATGGGCACCGTCAGCACCCATGCCATCAACCAGTCCGTCTATGCCAAGCTGCCCTACGACCCGGTCAAGGACTTCCAGCCCGTCACCCTGGTGATCCCGGTGCCCAATGTGCTGGAACTGAACCCCGGCTTCGCCGACAAGCACGGCATCCGCAGCGTGGCCGACCTGATCAAGTACCTGAAGGCCAACCCCGGCAGCGTCAACATGGCCTCCACCGGCAACGGGACGTCCACGCACCTGTCCGGCGAGCTGTTCCAGACCATGACGGGCACGCGCATGACGCACGTGCCGTACAAGGGCAGCAGCCCGGCGCTGACCGACGTGATGGCCGGCTCGGCCGACCTGATCTTCGACAACCTGCCCTCGTCGATGGGCTTCATCAAGGGCGGCAAGCTGCGGCCGCTGGCGGTCACCACCGCCACGCGTTCGCCCGCGCTGCCCGATGTGCCGACGCTGGCCGAGGCCGGGGTGCCCGGCTATGAGGCGTCCAGCTGGTTCGGCCTGCTGGCCCCGGCGGGCACGCCGCCGCAGATCGTCGACAAGATCCAGCGCGACGTCGCCGCGGCCCTGCAACAGGAGCCGGTGCGCGCCCAGTTGCAGGCCCAGGGCGCCACGCCGTCCGGCAACACCCCCGCCCAGTTCACCCGGTTCATGGCGCAAGAGACCGTCAAGTGGGCCGAGGTGGTGAAGCAATCAGGCGCCAAGGTCGACTGACCCGCGCCGGTCCGGACCCGGCCGCCACGCGTGGGCGACGGGTTCTTCATCATCACGCGAACCAGGAGACAACATGAACAAACCCCTATGCGCGGTGGCGCTGGCCGCGGCCGCGCTGCTTGCCGGACCGGCGGCGCAGGCGGCCGGCTACCCCACCAAGCCCGTCACGATGATCGTGCCTTTCGTGCCCGGCGGCTCGTCCGACATCACGGCGCGCAGCGTCACGCCTGGCCTGTCCAAGGCGCTGGGCCAGACCTTCGTGGTCGAGAACAAGCCGGGCGCCAACAGCGCCATCGGCGCGCAGGCGCTGGCCCGCGCTACGCCGGATGGCTACACCATGATGGTCGGGTCGATCGGCACCTTCGCCATCAACGAGGCGCTGTACAAGAACCTGTCCTACAACCCCAGCAAGGACTTCGACTACCTGACGCAGGCGGTGCGCAACCCCAACGTGCTGGTGGCCTCGGCCGACTTCCCGGCCAGCACGGTGGCCGAACTGGTGGCCTACGCCAACAAGAACCCGGGCAAGCTGTCGTATGCGTCGTCGGGCACGGGATCGTCGGACCACCTTTCGGCGGTGCTGTTCCGCCAGCGCACCCAGACCACCGGCGTGGACGTGCCCTACCGCGGCGGCGGCGCGGCCATCGCCGACCTCATCGGCGGCCAGGTCAACGTGTCGTTCCAGAATCTGGGCGCGGTGCAGAACCACATCAAGGCCGGCAAGCTCAAGGCCCTGGCAATTACCGGCGATGCCCGCGCGCCGGACCTGCCCGACGTGCCAACGCTGGCCGAGGCCGGGATCAAGGACATGGTGGTGTATTCGTGGCAGGGCTTTGCCGTGCCCAAGGGCACGCCGCCGGCCGTGGTGCAGCAACTGACCCAGGCGCTGCAGGCCGCGCTGCGCGATCCGCAGACCGAGAAGACGCTGCAGGGCCTGGGCTTCGAGGTCGTGGCCAACACGCCGCAGCAGTTCACCGCCTTCCAGCAGGCCGAGGTCAAGCGCTGGAAAGAGGTGATCCAGAAGGCCAATATCCAGCTGGAATGACGCTAAGCGCGCCCGGCGCGGCCGGCATGCGCCGCGCCGGGCGTCCCGCTCTCAGCCGGATTCCAGGCAGGATCAAGTAGCATGAACGTTTTGCCACCCTCCCGTACGACAACATGACCACCAAGCATCGCATCATCCAGGTCGGCTCGCTGGCCGGCTCGCCCTCCGCGAACCAGCGCCTTGCGCAGCGCTACGACGTCATCGAACTGTGGAAACAGCCGGACCGCAAGGCCGCGCTGGCCGAGCTGGGCAAGGGCGTGACCGCCGTCGTCACGTCGGCCAACTTCGGCGCCAACGCCGAACTCATCAACGCGCTGCCCGACCTGAAGGCCATCTGCAGCTGGGGTGTGGGCTACGAGACCATCGACGTGGCCGCGGCGCACCAGCGCGGCGTGCAGGTCAGCAACACGCCGGACGTGTTGACCGATTGCGTGGCGGACCTGGCCTGGGGCCTCTTGATCGCCGGTGCGCGCCGCATGGGCCAGGGCGAACGCTTCGTGCGCGCCGGCCAATGGGGCCAGGTGCACGGCAGCATTCCGCTGGGCCAGCGCGTCAGCGGCAAGAAGCTCGGCATCGTCGGCCTGGGCCGCATCGGCGAGGCCATCGCCCGCCGCGGCATCGGCTTTGACATGCAGGTGCGCTATCACAACCGCAAGAAGCGCGACGATATCGACTACGGCTACGAAGCCTCGCTGACCGACCTGGCAGCCTGGGCCGACTTCCTGATCGTGGCCACCGTGGGCGGCCCCAGCACGCGCCACCTGGTCAACCGCGAAGTGCTCGAAGCCCTGGGCCCCAAGGGCATCATCGTCAACATCGCACGCGGCCCGGTCATCGACGAGGCCGCGTTGGTGGCCGCGCTGGAAGCCGGCAAGCTCGGCTGCGCGGCGCTGGACGTGTTCGAACACGAACCCAAGGTGCCCGACGCGCTGATCAAGAGCGACCAGGCCGTGCTGCTGCCGCACATCGGCAGCGCCACGCTGGAAACGCGCCAGTCGATGGAAGACCTGATGCTGGAAAACCTGCAGGCCTACTTCGATACCGGCCGCGTGATCACGCCGGTGGAGTGATGCGGGTGGCGGGCGTCATCGCCTGCCCCACATACCCGACAGGGCCCGCGCGATGCGCGGCGCCCAAACGAAAAAGCCTCTCGGTGCCCATACCGAGAGGCTTTCGGCTTTCAGGCCCGGGGGCCATCCGCCGTTTGCAAAGGAACTTGGACCTTGCGGCCCGGTAATGCGGTACTGCGATTGAAGATTCACTGCGGTTAGAGATTTACTGCGGTTGAAGATTTACTGCGAACTACGGTTACTGAGGTACTGCCTTACTTCGCGGGCGCCATGGCACCCGATGCATCCGTCTTGGCAGCGCCCGCCTTGGGCGCCGCCGGCTTGGCGGAGGTCTTGTCGGCCTTGTGCTGCTTGTGCTGCGCGTGGGTCTTGGTATCGCCCGCCTTGGTCGTGGCATCGGCGCCCGCCGCGAACGCCGAAGGCGCGGCAGCAAGGCCAAGGCACAAGGCCGAGGTAGACAAGAACGCAGCGATACGGGAGTGTGTCGTCATTGCATGAACTCCTGATGGTATCGGCCCGAAGGCCTTTCCTACTCGGGGCGGCAACATCGCCGCATGACCCGTACTCCGTTGGAACCCGCCCCCGGCCGAAGGTTCAGCGCGGAACAGGAAATTTTCCGGCGCTAACGCTTCGTCATGAGATGGTGACAAACGCGCAGCGCGCGCCCGCCCTCAGCTTTCAAATGCCAGCAGCGCCACGGTGGCGAACAGCATGGCGGCAAAGCAGGCTCTCAGCTTGCGTTCAGGCAGCCGATAGGCCAGCCGCACGCCCACCGGCACGAACAAGAGGCTGCCGGCAGCCAGCGGCAGGCCCACCAGCCAGGCGGCCTGCCCGGCCCAGGAATAGGTGACCAGCGCCACCGCGGACCCGGGTATCACCATGCACAGGGCCAGCGCCTGGGCGGTGGTCTGCGGCAGGCGAAAGACCGAGGTGATGATGGGCACGGCCAGCACCGCGCCGCCCACGCCGAAAAAACCGCCCAGCGTGCCGCACAGCACGCCCAGCACACTGGCGCGGCGCGGCGTGAACACCGGCGCCGTGCGGCCCGCGGCGGGCTTGGGCGAGCGCGCGGCCACGCCCGCCCGCCAGGTCTGCCAGGCGTAGAACAGCGCGATGAAAAACAGAAACACCGCGAAGCTCAGGCGCAGCGTGCTGGAATCGATGCCCAGCGCCAGCCGGGCCCCGACCCAGGTGAACACTACCGCGCCCCCGGCCCCGGCCAGCGCCACGCGCCGGTCGATGCGGGTCTGCTGGTTGTATTTGCGCACGGCCATCATGATGGTGGGCAACACCATGATCAGGGCGGTGCCCTGCGCCAGCTGTTGCGACATGCCCATCAGCAGCACCAGCGCGGGGATGGCGATCATGCCCCCGCCGATGCCCAGCACGCCGCCCATGAAGCCGATAAGGCACCCCGCACCCAGGCACAGGGCGATAAGCCACAGACTCACGTCAAGCTCCTGTCAGCGCAGTTTGTCCAGCGCGGCATCCAGGCGGTCGACCGCCCAGATCTCGAGCCCTTCGATAGGCTGGCGCGGCGCATTGGCCTTGGGAATGAGGGCAATGGAAAAACCCAGCTTGGCGGCTTCGCGCAGGCGTTCCTGGCCGCGCGGCGCCGGACGGATCTCGCCGGCCAGGCCGACTTCGCCGAAGGCGATCAGGCCGCGGGGCAGCGGCCGGTCGCGCAGCGATGACATGATGGCCAGCAACACCGGCAGGTCGGCCGCGGGTTCGGTGATGCGCACCCCGCCCACGGCATTGACGAAGACGTCCTGGTCGAAGGTGGAGACGCCCGCGTGGCGATGCAGCACCGCCAGCAGCATGGCCAGGCGGTTGCCTTCCAGGCCGACGGTCAGGCGGCGGGGATTGGGCGCGTGGGAACTGTCGACCAGCGCCTGGATCTCGACCAGCAGCGGGCGCGTGCCCTCTTGCGTGGCCATGACGCACGAACCGGCCACCTGCTGCTCGTGCTGCGACAGGAACAGGGCCGACGGGTTGGCCACGCCGCGCAGGCCGCGGTCGGTCATGGCGAAGACACCCAGTTCGTTGACGGCGCCGAAACGGTTCTTGAAGGCGCGCACCAGGCGGAAGGACGAATGCGTGTCGCCCTCGAAGTAGAGCACGGTGTCGACGATGTGTTCGAGCACGCGCGGCCCGGCCAGCGCCCCGTCTTTGGTGACGTGGCCGATCATGACGATGGCGATGCCCGTCTGCTTGGCCAGCCGCGTGAGCTGCGCGGCGCATTCGCGCACCTGCGACACGGACCCCGGCGCGGCGGTGAGTTCGCCGCTGTACAGGGTCTGGATCGAGTCGATCACGGCCACGGTGGGCTTTTGCTCGGATACCGCCGCCTGGATGGCTTCAAGGCGGATTTCCGCCAGCAGGTTGATATTGCCGGTCTGCAGGCCCAGCCGGCGCGCGCGCAGCGCCACCTGCTCGGCGGATTCTTCGCCGGTGACATACAGCACGTTGGTGGTTTCAGACAGCGAGGCCAGGGCTTGCAGCAGCAAGGTGGATTTGCCGATGCCCGGGTCGCCGCCGATCAGCACCACGGCGCCGGCCACCAGGCCGCCGCCCAGCACGCGGTCGAATTCTTCCAGCCCGGTAGGCTGGCGAGGGGTTTCGCGGGCCTCGATCTCGGACAGGCTGCGCACCGGGCTGCTGGAAGCCAGCGGCGCGTAGCGGTGCGCGGCGGCGGCGGGCGCCGACGATTCCACGGTTTCTTCGAGGGTGTTCCAGGCATTGCAGTGCGGACACTTGCCTTGCCACTTGGGGGTCGTGCCGCCGCATTCGGCGCACACGTAGACGGTTCGGGATTTGGCCATGGGCGAAAGTGTACCGGCAAGCCCGCCTCGTCGGCCTGCGCGTGCGCGCGTTTGCGACACGTTTTGCCCCGCGCTGGTGCACGCACCTTTCAGATTCCTTGCACAATCGGGGACACCGTGAAGTTACAGCCTGCAAATACACGAAATTCACTGGCAGATTTCTTCAAATCGCGCATAATCAACATCTAAACCGGAACACGACCCGAGCCTGGACGAGATCGCCGGACCACCGGCGCGGCACTAGCAGAGGTCAAACGCGAATACGCCCTGCCACCAGGCGTAAGCGCGAGGAGTACGCGCATGAGCATCACCTATCGCCCCCCCTTCGACGAAGACGACGACCTGGATTTGCGCGCCCTGTATCGCAAACCCAGGGCAGGCGGCAGCCCCGAATTGGAAGCGGCCGTGCGCCGCACCTGGCATCCCGGCCGCAGCTGGCATCCCGGCTGGGCGGCGGCCTCGTGCCTGGCGATCGTGGCCGGCGTGTTCGCCTGGACCGACATGCGCGAAAGCGCCGAGATGGCCGACATGAACGCCCAGCTGGCCGTGCCCCACGAAGTCGGCACTGCGGCCGAGCGCGCGCCCGCCCCTCGTCCGATGATGGCTGCGGACACCCCTGCCCCCCAGCCCGCGCCCGCGCCGGCCCAGCGTGCCGCGCAGGCGCCGGCAGACGCGCAGGCCCAACCGGCCGTGCAGATCGCCGCCCCCGCGCCGCAAGCCGCCGAGGCCACCGAGCAAGCCGCCGCCGAGCAACCGGCCGAGGCCGCCACCGCCGAGGTCGTCGCCTTCAGTGAACAGGACATCGAAGCCCGTGTGGCGCATATCCGCAGCCTGATGCAGGACGACCAGCAGGACGAGGCCGTCGCCGCCCTGCGCGAGCTGCAACAAGGCGCCCCCGACCTGACGCTGCCCGACGACCTGCACGAGCTGGCGCAGCAGAACCCCGCTTCCTGACCCCGTTTTTTCCCGCGTTCCGTTTCCCCCAGGCCCGCATTCGTTGCGGGCCTGGACGTTGATACCCTCAAGAAATCGAACGGCTTCTTGCTAACATGGCCGCCATGAGTCCGAGCTTCCACCACCGCAACCTTCCCCATCTGCTGCTTTTTGCGCGCGAAACCCTCATGGCGCATTTCCGGCCGATATTGCACGCCGCGGGCGTGACCGAACAGCAATGGCGGGTGCTGCGCACCCTGAGCGAAGTGGGTTCCATGGAACCCAACCAGATTGCCCGCAGTTGCCAGATCCTGAGCCCCAGCCTGACCCGCATGCTGGCCGGCATGGAAGAACAGGGCCTGATCAAGCGCGTGCGTTCCAACGCCGACCAGCGGCGCCAGGAGATTTCGCTGACCGCCAAGAGCAACAAGCTGATCGACCGGATGCGGCCGCAAGTGGATGCGAAGTACCAGGAAATCGAGGCCCGCATCGGCAAGGAACTGCTCGACCGCCTGTACGCCGACGTCGACGCAATGGTCGAGCTGATCAAGCGTGAGCCCGCGACCGCGGAGTAGCCCCCCGCACGGCCCGGCGCCCGCCCGGCGCATCCGTTGAATCGCCCCGGCGGGGCCGGCGCCCGCCCGGCCCGGGATCAGTCCGGCACGGGCAGGATCGCATTGATCTGCCCGGTGCCCGAACTCGTGAAGTAGTCCGTCACGATCTCGGCCGGGCGGTCGTAGGCATCCCAGCCCAGCAAACCCAGCAGCATGGCGGTGTCGTGCATGCCGCCCTCGCCCACGCACAGCTCGGCGTATTCGGGCAGCATGGCGCAGAAGGTCTTCCAGTCGCCCTGGCGCCACAGCTCCACCACCCGCAGGTCGACCTGGCGGTAGAACTCGCGGCTGATCTGGTGCATGGCGGCTTCGGGGCTGTTGTTGTCGTTGAAGCGATGCGACAACGACCCGCTGGCCAGCACCGCCACCCGGCTGTCGCCCTGCTCGATGGCCTGGCGCAGCGCCGCGCCGAAGCGGCGGCTGTCGTCCAGCGCGTGCCAGGCGCACCAGGCCGCGACCGACACGACCTTGAAGCGGTCGTCGCCATTCATGTAGCGCATCGGCACCAGCGTGCCGTATTCCAGTTCCAGGCTGGCTATTTCGTGGGCGCGCGTGGCCACGCCGGCCGCGCTGGCGCAGTCGGCGATGCGCCGCCCCAGCGCCGGATCGCCCCGGTAGGCGTAGTCCATGTCCTTGATGAAGTGCGGCAGCTCGTTGCTGGTGTAGCAGCCCGAGAAGCGTTCGTTGCAATTGACGTGATAGCCGGCGTTGACCAGCCAGTGCACGTCCAGCACGACCAGCGTATCCACGTCCAGGTCGCGGCAACGTTGGCCAATGCTGCGATGCCCCTGGATGGCGGCCTCGCGGCAGCCGTGATGCCGGCCGGGCATTTCGGATAAGTACATGGACGGCACATGCGTTACCTTGGCCGCCAGCGCGAGCTTGCCCATGGTGTTGTCTCCGGATGCTGAGGGGGGCTCAGGCGCCCCATTTGGGGATGTGGTGGCTGCCCATCGAGACGCAGACGTTCTTGATCTCGGCGAACACCTCGTAGCTGTATTCGCCGCCCTCGCGGCCCGTGCCCGATTCCTTGGTGCCGCCGAACGGCTGGCGCAGGTCGCGCACGTTCTGGCTGTTGATGAACACCATGCCGGCCTCGATGCCGCGCGCCAGGCGGTGGGCGCGGCCGATGTCGCTCGTCCAGATGTACGACGCCAGGCCGTACTTGACGTCGTTGGCCAGCGCCAGGCCGTGGGCCTCGTCCTTGAACGGGATCAGGCAGGCGACCGGGCCGAAGATCTCTTCCTGGGCGCAGCGCATGCGGTTGTCGACGTCGGCCAGCACCGTGGGGCGCACGAAATTGCCGCCCGCCAGGCGCGCGGGCAGGCCCTGCGGGGCGTCGGCGCCGCCGGCCAGGATGCGGGCGCCCTCTTGTTCGGCCAGGCGGATGTAGCCGGTGACCTTTTCCCAGTGCGGGCGCGTGATCATCGCGCCCACGTGCGTGGCCTCGTCGGTGGGGTCGCCCACCACCAGGCGCTGGGCGCGTTCGGCGAAGCGGCGCACGAAGTCGGCGTAGATGGATTCCTGCACGAAGATGCGCGAACCGGCGGTGCAGCGTTCACCGTTGAGCGAGAAGATGGTGAACAAGGCCGCGTCCAGCGCGCGCTCGACATCGGCGTCGTCGAACACCAGCACGGGCGACTTGCCGCCCAGTTCCATCGAGAACTTCTTGATGCCGCCGGCGCTGGTCAGGATCTTCTTGCCGGTGACGGTGCCGCCGGTGAACGAAATGGCGCGCACGCCGGGATGGCGCACCAGCGCGTCGCCGGCGGTCGCGCCATCGCCTTGCACCACGTTCAGCACACCGGGCGGAATGCCGGCTTCCAGCGCCAGCAGGCCCAGTTGGTCGGCGGTCAGCGGCGACAGTTCCGACATCTTCAGCACCGCGGTATTGCCCAGCGCCAGGCAGGGCGCGGTCTTCCAGGTGGCGGTCATGAAGGGCACGTTCCAGGGCGACACCAGCGCGCACACGCCCACCGGCTGGTAGAGCGTGTAGTTCAGCATCTGGTCGTCCACCGGATAGGTGTGGCCATTCATGCGCGTGCAGACTTCGGCAAAGAAGGTGAAGTTCTCGGACGCGCGCGGGATGAGCTGCTTGCGGGTCTGCGAGATCGGCAGGCCGGTGTCGCGGGTTTCCAGCTCGGCCAGGTGCGGCACGTTGCGGTCGATCAGTTCGCCCAGCCGGCGCATCAACCGCGCGCGTTCCTTGGCGGGCGTGCCGGCCCACTTGGGAAAGGCGTCGGCGGCGGCCGCGACGGCGGCGTCGATTTCCGCCTGGCCGCCCGCGGCGACTTCGTCGATGGCCTCGCCTGTGGCGGGGTCGTAGGTGATGAAGCGGTCGGCGCTGTCGACCTGCTTGCCGTTGATCCAGTGCTTGATGCTCACGCGTGTCTCCTTGTCGGCCGTTGAGGGCCGGATCTTCGGCCTGCCGAATATTTAGTTAACTCGTTAACTTTATGCCCGGGAAATTGCCGCTGTCAACGGCGGAAAACCCCTTGCGGCCCGCATTGCCGCCCACGGGCTTTTTCACTATGATAATTAACATGCTAACAATATCTGCCGGAGGGGGCTTGTCCCACGCCTGCCATGCCACACATCTGGATTGAGTATTCCGCCAATCTCGACCTGGACACCCGTGCGCTGATGCGCGTGGTGCAGGACGCGGCCGTGGGCGACGGCAGCCTGTACCCGCTGGCCGGCGCCCGCACCCGCGCCGTGCGGGTGGATGACTACCTGATCGTGGACGGCCACCCCGACAACGCGTTCGTGCACGTGCTGCTGCGCATCGGCCACGGCCGCAGCGCCGCGCAGCAGGCGGCGCTGGGCGAACGCGTGTTCCAGGCGCTGGACCGCGCCCTGGCCGCGGAAATGGCGCGCCGGCCGCTGGGCATTTCGCTGCAGGTCGAAGAGGCCGACCCGGTGCTGAACTACAAGCGCAACAACTATCGCGAGTACCTGGCCGATCGCGCGGCGGCGGCCCGCGCCGCCCTGCCGCGCACGGTGGTCGGCGTAGCGCTGAACAGCCGCCAGGCCCTGGCCGCGCTGGGCGAGGCCGTCCACGCGCCGCCCTACAAGGCGCCGCCGCAGGCGCCGGTGCTGTACATCAAGCCCGCCAACACCTATGCCGCCGACGGCGACGTGATCATGCTGCCGCCGGATGTGCCCGAGATATCGATCGGCGCCTGCCTGGGCATCGTCTTTGGCCGCCGCGCCACCCGCGTGCGCGAAGCCGACGCCCTGGATTACGTGGCCGGATACCGCGTGGTGGCCGACCTGTCGGCGCCGCACGCCAGCTACTTCCGGCCCGCCCTCAAGCAGCAGTGCCGCGACGGCTTCTGCCCCATGGGCCGCGATCTTGCGCCCGCAGCGGCGGTGACGGACCCGGACGCGCTGGAAATCGAAGTGCGCGTCGACGGCGAAGTGGTACAGCGCGCGACGACGGCCGATCGGGTTCGGCCGGTCGCGCGGTTGATTGCCGACGTCACCGCGTTCATGCGTTTCGAACCCGGCGACATCCTGCTCACCGGCATCCCCGCCGAGCCGCCGCGCGCCCGCGCCGGGCAGCGCTACGACATCCGCATCGCCCAGGTGGGCACCCTGGGCAACGCCCTGGCCTGACGCATCCCGGAACCCGCCATGAAACACGCACGCATCGTCTTTGAAGGCGCCATCCACGCCGCCACCGAAGCCGGCCCCGGCCAGGTGCGCCTGGCCGACGGCCGCTGCCTGGCGGAAGACGCCGTCACCTGGCTGCCGCCCGTCGAACCGCGCACCACCTTCACGCTGGCCATCAACTACGCCGACCACGCGCGGGAACTGGCGTTCAAGGCGCCGGACGAACCGCTGGGTTTCCTGAAGGCGGCCAACACATTCGTCGGCCACCGCGCGCAGACGCTGCGCCCGGCCGACGTGGCCTTCATGCACTACGAGTGCGAACTGGCGGTCGTGATAGGCAAGACCGCCCGCAACGTCGCACGCGGCCAGGCCTACGACTACGTGGCGGGCTATACCGTGGCCAACGACTACGCGCTGCGCGACTACCTGGAAAACTGGTACCGCCCGAACCTGCGCGTGAAAAGCCGCGACACCTGCACGCCGCTGGGGCCCTGGCTGGTGGACCGCGACGACGTGCCCGACCCGATGAACCTGGACCTGCGCACCACCGTCAACGGCCTCGAAACCCAGCGCGGCAATACCCGCGACATGGTGTTCGACATTCCCGCCCTGATCGAATACTTCAGCAGTTTCATGACGCTATCGCCCGGGGACCTGATCCTGACGGGCACGCCCGACGGCATCGTCAACGTCAACCCCGGCGACGAAGTCGTGACCGAGATCGACGGCATCGGCCGGCTCGTGAACACGCTGGCCCCCTACCCCGCCTGACACTCCTTTTATCCGGACCTTCGCCATGCTCGACTCCCCCACCGTACACGCCATCGCCGCCCGCCTGCACGAGGCTGAACGCACCCGCCAGCAGATCCGCCAGATCTCGCTGGAGCACCCCGACATCACCATCGCCGATGCCTACGCCATCCAGCGCGCCTGGATGGACATCAAGCTGGGCGAAGGCCGCATCAAGCGCGGCCACAAGATCGGCCTGACCTCGCGCGCCATGCAGCAGGCCTCGCAGATCGACGAGCCCGATTTCGGCATGCTGCTGGACGATATGTTCTTTGCCGACGGCAGCGACATTCCCGCAGGCCGCTTCATCCTGCCGCGCCTGGAAGTGGAACTGGCCTTCGTGCTGGGCAAGCCGCTGCGCGGGCCCGACGTGACCTTGTTCCAGGTGTACGACGCGGTGGACTACGTGATTCCGGCGCTGGAGATCATCGATGCGCGCTCGCACAGCATCGACCCCGACAGCAAGCGGCCGCGCAAGGTGTTCGACACCATCGCCGACAATGCCGCCAACGCGGGCGTGGTGATGGGCGGACGGCCCGTGAAGATGAACGAGCTGGACCTGCGCTGGGTCGGCGCGATCCTGTCGCGCAACGCGGTGATCGAGGAAACCGGCGTGGCCGCCGGCGTCTTGAATCACCCCGCCAATGGCGTAGTATGGCTGGCTAACAAGCTGGCCGCCCACGACGTGGCGCTGGAAGCAGGCGAGATCATCCTGTCGGGGTCGTTCACCCGCCCGGTGCTGGCCCGCCCCGGCGATACCTTCAATGTCGATTACGGCGTGCTGGGTTCCGTCAACTGCCACTTCATCTGATCCCCACGCAGCCCATGGATATCCTGACCAACCACTTCAAGCGCGCCCTGCGCGCCGGCAAACCCCAGATCGGCCTGTGGGCCGGGCTGGCCAGCGCCTATACGTCTGAAATCTGTGCCGGCGCCGGCTTCGACTGGCTGCTGATCGACGGCGAACACGCCCCCAACACGCTGCAGACCACGCTGGCCCAACTGCAATCGGTGGCCGCCTATCCGGTGGCGCCGGTGGTGCGGCCGGCCTGGAACGACCCGGTGCAGATCAAGCAGATCCTGGACACCGGCGCGCAGACCCTGCTGGTGCCCATGGTGCAGTCGGCCGAAGAAGCCGCGGCCGCCGTGGCCGCGGTGCGCTACCCGCCGGCCGGCATCCGCGGCGTAGGCAGCGCGCTGGCCCGGTCGTCGCGCTGGAACCGCATTCCCGATTATCTCGAACGCGCCAACGACGAAATGTGCGTGCTGGTACAGATCGAGACGCCGCGCGGCATCGACGCGCTGGACGAGATCCTGGCGGTGGATGGGGTCGACGGCGCCTTCATCGGCCCGGCCGACCTGTCGGCCAGCATGGGCTACCTGGGCAAGCCCGAGCACCCCGAAGTCACCCAGGTCATCGACGCGGCCATCGCCCGCATCGTCAAGTCGGGCAAGGCCGCCGGCATCCTGCATAGCGGCGTGCCGCAGGCGCGCCATTACCTGTCGCTGGGCGCGACCTTCGTGGCGGTGGGGGTGGATGCCGTGCTGCTCGCGCGCGCCGCGGAAAAGCTGGCGGGCGAATTCAAGAACGTGAAGACGGTGGACGCGGCCAACGGGCCGTATTGAAGCCTTGGGGGACGATGGCGCCCCGGCCTTGACGCGCGCCCCGAGATTACCCAGCTTCGGCCGCCACGCCCCGGTCATCACACCCCAACGAAAACCGGCCCGCTTGCAGCGGGCCGGTCTGTCTTGCAGGGTGCAGATACGATCCGCGCCCGCTAGCGTCAGGTCAGGAGCGGCCGCCCAGGCTGCCGCCGCCATCCACGCCCAGCACCTGGCCGGTGATGAAGCCGGCGTCGTCCGACAGCAGGAAGGCGATGGCGGCGGCCACTTCGGCCGGCGTGCCCAGGCGCTTCATGGGTACCGAGGCCAAGGCGCGTTTTTCGCCTTCGCTGCCCGCCGGGCGGGTGGCGCGGAACATTTCGGTTTCGATCGGGCCCGGGGCCACCGCGTTGGCGGTGACGCCGTATTCGGCCAGTTCGAGCGCCCAGGTACGGGTGCAGCCCACCAGCGCGCTCTTGGCGGCCGAATAGGCGGTGCGTTCGAGGCCGCCATGGATGGCACGGCTACAGACGTTGACAATGCGGCCGGCGCGGCGCACTTTCATCGATTCGATGAAGGCCTGCGTGACCTGCACGGCCACGCGCACGTTCAGGTCCAGCACGTTGTACAGGGTGGCCAGGTCGATTTCGCCCAGCGGCTGGGGCGAGGCGATGCCGACGTTGTTGACGACGGCGTCGACGGGGAATTTCTCGCGGATTTCGCGCAGCACCTCTTCGGTGCGGCCGGCATCGGCGAGGTCACAGGCATAGAGGTAGCCGGGGAAGTCCACATCGCCGGTATTGCGCGCGATGCCGACCACATGACAACCCATGTCGGACAGCCGCTGAGTAAGCGCCCAGCCTATGCCTTTGGTGGCGCCCGTAATGAGCACGCATTTGTCCTTCATGGATCGAAACCTCGTTGATTGTTTACTGGGTCGAAAACGGGCGCCTGGGCGCCCGGTTTTTTCAAGTAGACACCATCCGGCGGTGGCTGTCTTGTAAATTGCGTAGCAATTCTTGCACGCTGGACACCATCCCGCCCTGGGGAAAGGCCCCCCATCCGAGGGTGACCGGAAGGGGGACATCCCCCCCGAATGGCTCAGGCGTCGCGGGTGACCGGCACGCGAGGCGCCAGGGCGCAGAGCAGCTCGTAGCCGATGGTGCCCGCGGCCAGGGCGACTTCGTCCACCGAGGGGCCGTCTTCGCCCCACAGCGACACCGGGGTGCCGACGCCTGCGGCGGGAATGGGGTCCAGATCGACGATCAGCATGTCCATCGACACCCGGCCCACAAGGCGGGTACGGATGCCGGCCACGGCCACCGGGGTGCCGGTGGCGGCGTGGCGGGGGTAGCCGTCGGCGTAGCCGCAGGCCACGATGCCGACCCGCATGGCGCGGTCGGCCCGGAACAGCGCGCCGTAGCCGACCGAGTCGCCGGCCTTCAGTTCCTGCACGGCAATGATTTCCGAGCGCAGCGACATGGCGGGCTTCAGGCCGAACGAGGCCGCGTC
This sequence comes from Achromobacter sp. NCFB-sbj8-Ac1-l, assembly GCF_052695805.1. Classification (NCBI taxonomy): domain Bacteria; kingdom Pseudomonadati; phylum Pseudomonadota; class Betaproteobacteria; order Burkholderiales; family Alcaligenaceae; genus Achromobacter; species Achromobacter sp. NCFB-sbj8-Ac1-l. The sequence goes on from NZ_CP199812.1 coordinate 4,163,272, forward strand.
GGCATCGGCGAACGGCGACGCGCCGTACAGGCAGATGCCGGGGCGGACCCAGTGGGCCTGGTTTTCCGAGGCCACGGCGATGTCGGCGAAACGCAGGGTGGCCGCCGAATTGCAGACGCTGACCGGTCCGGGCAACTTATGCGTCACCGAATTGAAGACCGCCATTTGCTCGCTGACGCCCTGGGGGCCGTCGGCGCAGGCGAAGTGGGTCATTTTGCCGATCGAGCCGACCGTGCCCTGCTGCTGCAGCAACTGGGCGCGTTCGTGCGCGGCCAGGTAGGCGGCCGGCGAAAAGCCCAGCCGGTTCATGCCGCTGTTGAGCTTGAGCATGATGTCGACCCGGCGCGACAGCCGCGCCCGCGCCAGCATGTCGAGCTGTTCGCGCTGGTGCACGGTGGTGCTCAGGTGGTAGCGGTCGACGAGGTCGAGGTCGGACGGGTTGAAGAAACCTTCGAGCAGCAGGATCGGGCCGCCCCAGCCGGCTTCGCGGCAGCGCACGGCTTCGTCCAGGTCGAGCATGGCCAGGCCCTGCGCCTTGGAGAAGCCGGCGACGGCCTGCTCGATGCCGTGGCCGTAGGCATTGGCCTTGATGACCGCCCAGATCGAGGGCGGCAGGCCCGAAGCGGCGGCGGCGGTCTGGTCGAGGTGGCGGCGCACGGCGGCCAGGTTGTGCGCCAGGGCAGAGACGGAAACGGTGGCAGAGACTGGGCGGGGCATGGTATGAGATCCTGTGGCGCTTAAGTCTAACTGATCGGCGTGGCGCCAGCAGCAGGATCGCGCCGCCCGGCGTACTCTAAAATGACTCGGATCCGGCCCGCCCTGGCCAGACCGCAGGACCCCATATGCCCATCGATCACTACGAGAATTTCCCCGTTGCCTCGCTGCTGCTGCCGCGACGGCTGCGCGGCGCCGTGACCGATCTGTACCGGTTTGCCCGCGCCGCCGACGACATTGCCGACGAAGGCAGCGCCGACGACGCCGAACGCCTGGCCCAGCTGGCGGCGTTTCGCGCCGAACTGCACCGCATCGGCGCCGAACCCGGCACCGTGCCCGCCCCCGGCGCGCCCGAATTGGCCAGCATCTTCGTGCCGCTGGCGGCCACCATTGCCCGGCACCAGTTGCCCATCACCCCTTTCTACGACCTCTTGTCCGCCTTCGAGCAGGACATCAGCGTCAAGCGCTACGACGATTACGCCACCCTGGCCGACTACTGCACCCGCTCGGCCAATCCGGTGGGCCGCCTGATGCTGCATCTGTTCGGCGCGGCCGAGCCGCAGAACGTCGAACAGTCGGACGCCATCTGCACCGGCTTGCAGCAAGTGAACTTCTGGCAGGATGTGCGGGTCGATTGGCACAAGCACCGCGTCTATATTCCGCAGGAAGACCTGCGCCGCTTCGGCGTGTCCGAAGAAGACCTCGCCGCGGCCCGCCTGACGCCCGCCTGGCGCGAGCTGATGGCGTTCGAGATCGAGCGCACGCGCGCGCTGCTACACTTCGGCGCTCCGCTGGCGCGCCGCCTGCCGGGCCGCATCGGCCTGGAACTGCGCCTGGTGGTGCAAGGCGGCCTGCGCGTGCTGGAGCGTATCGAGGCAGGCGGCTACGATGTATTCATGAATCGCCCCGAATTGGGCGCCAAAGACTGGGCCATCATGTTGTGGCGCTCTATCAAGTAAGTAACCGGCCCTGCCAACTATGACCCCTGACGAGTACTGCCAGGAGAAAGCCGCCAAAAGCGGTTCCAGCTTCTACTATTCCTTCCTGTTCCTGCCGCCCGAACGGCGCCGCGCCATCACGGCGCTGTATGCGTATTGCCGCGAAGTCGACGACGTGGTGGACGAATGCACCGATCCGTCGCTGGCGCGCATCAAGCTGGCCTGGTGGCGCACGCAGGTCGACCAGATGTTCGACGGCAAGCCCGACCATCCCGTGACCCGCGCGCTGCAGCCGCACCTGCAAAGCTGTTCGATCACCCGCGAACGCCTGCTGGCCATCGTCGACGGCATGGAAATGGACCTGGACCAGACCCGCTACCTGGACTGGCCCGGCCTGCGCAAGTACTGCTGGCATGCGGCCGGCGTGGTGGGCGAGCTGTCGGCCGGCGTGTTCGGCTATACCGATCCGGCCACGCTGGTCTATGCCGAAAAGCTGGGCCTGGCGTTCCAGATGACCAACATCATCCGCGACGTGGGCGACGACGCCCGCCGCGGTCGCATCTACATTCCGGTCAACGACATGCAGCAGTTCGAGGTCAAGGCCTCGGACATCCTGAATGGCGAGTATTCCGAGCGCTTCTCGGCCCTGATGAAGTTCCAGGCCGACCGCGCCCGCGAGCTGTACCGCGACGCCATGCGCAGCCTGCCCGAGACCGACCGGCGCGCACAGCGCCCCGGCCTGATGATGGCGGCGATCTACCACGCGCTGCTCGACGAGATCGAACGCGACAACTGGCAGGTGCTGCATCAGCGCATTTCGCTGACGCCCCTGCGCAAGCTCTGGCTGGCCTGGAAGACCTGGGTGGGCGGCGGACGTGGACTGGTCCGCCGGTTGGCACGATGAAGGCCGCAGTCATCGGCGCCGGCTGGGCCGGGCTGGCCGCCAGCGTCGCCCTGCGCGAGGCCGGCGCCAAGGTCACGGTCTTTGAGGCCGGCCACACGCCCGGCGGGCGCGCCCGGCGCGTCTTTCACGACGCTTTCGACTCCCCCCTGGACAATGGCCAGCACCTGCTGTCGGGCGCCTACAAGCACACGCTGGCGCTGATGCGCCGGGTGGGCCGCAACCCCGATGCGCTGCTGATGCGCCGGCCCCTGCGGCTGGCCAGCCTGGACGGCCGCTTCCGGCTGTCGGCCCCGCGCCTGCCGGCCCCCCTGCACATGGCCGTGGCGATCCTGCGCGCCCGCGGCCTGTCGTGGGGCGATCGCCTGGCCACGCTGCGGCTGATGCGCGGCCTGCGCGCGATGTCCTGGACGCCCCCGCGCGACTGGACCGTGCAGCAACTGCTGCACTATCACGCGCAGTCCGACGCGCTGATCCGCCAGGTCTGGGAACCCCTTTGCCTGGCCGCCCTGAACACGCCGCTGGCCACCGCCAGCGCCGTGCTGTTTGCCCGCGTGCTGCGCGACAGCCTGGCCGGGCGCCGCGAAGACAGCGACCTGCTGCTGCCCTGCACCGACCTGTCGGCGCTGTGGCCCGACGCCGCCGCGCGCCTGGTCACCATGCGCTACGGCAGCACGGTGCGCCAGTTGCACCCGTCGGCGGACGGCATCGACATCAACCAGGAACGCTTTGATGCGGCCGTGCTGGCCGTGCCGCCGACCTTTGCCGCGCGCCTGCTCGACGCGCCGCTGCGGGCGGCCGGCGCGACCGGCTTGCTGGATGCGCTGCGCGCCTTCGACTACCTGCCGATCGCCACGCTCAACTTGCGGCTGGCCGAGCCCTGGCGCCTGCCTGAACCCATGATGATGCTGCGCGAGGAACGCGCGCGCGGCCACGTCGGCCAATGGCTGTTCGATCGCGCCCAATTGGCGGGCGACGCGCAGGTGGGCGAACTGGCGGTGGTGGCCAGCGCCGCCACCACGCTGACCGATCGCAACCGCCAGCAGGCCATCGAAGCGCTGATCGACCAGGTGGCCGAGCAGGCCGCGGGCCACCCGCAACGGCTGCCGCCGATGCCGGAAGTGTCGTCCGCGGAACTGTTCATCGAAAAGCGCGCCACCTTCGCCGCGGTGCCGGGCCTGCATCGGCCGCTGAACACCACGCCGTGGCCCACGCTGGCCCTGGCTGGCGACTGGACCGACACCGGCTACCCCGGCGTGCTGGAAGGCGCGGTGCGCAGCGGCCTGGAAGCGGCGCGGGTGCTCAATCCGCGCGCGGGCGACTGAGCTTGTCCGCCCCGGGCCGTCGCCGCGTGCGGCGGCGCCCGCCGCGCCGGCCTGCGTCGGGCCCGACGCGGCGACGTCAACGCAGCAGATTGACCGTGGCCAGCCCCAGGCCCGTCAACAGCAAGGATCCCAACAGGCTGAAGCCGGCATAGCCGAGCGCGCCGGCATAGGCGCCACGCTCCAGCATGGCAACGGTTTCGGCCGAGAAAGTCGAAAACGTGGTCAGGCCGCCCATGAATCCGGTGATGGCGCCCAGCCGCACCCAGGCCGGCCATTCCGGGTGGCCGGCCACCAGTGCCAGCGCCACCCCCACCAGATACCCCCCCGCCAGATTGACCGCCAGCGTGCCCCAGGGCCAGGACGCGGTGTTGAGCCACAGGCTGGCCAGCCAGCGGGCCCATGCGCCGAGCATGGCCCCCACGCCGACGGCCAGGAAATTCAGGGGGATCAGGGTCTGGTAGACGGACATGGGCTCAAGGGGCGCGGTGCTGCTTCAGGCGCAGGGAAAAGACCAGCAGCAGTATGCCAAAGAACACCGCATAGATGCCGATGACCCATACCAGCGCCAGCGCGCCCGCCCCCGGTTGCGCGATCAGCATGGCGCCGAACAGGATCGAAACCAGCCCCGACAGGCCCAGGAACCACTCGTTGTGGATGTTCTTGCGAAAGCGGATCGCGGCAATGACCTGGAACACCCCCGCCACCAGCGCCCATATCGCGATGATGTAAAGCAGCACCAGCGCGGTCAGGCCAGGCCACAGGAAGGTCACGATGCCGGCCGCCACGCCCAGCAGGCCGACGATGATCAGCGCCCACAACGGCTTGCCCTGGTCGCGGATGCGGATGCCCGCGACCAGCGCCAGCACCCCATCGACCAGCGCGAATGCGCCCCACACCAGCACCAGCGCCGACAGGGTGATGGCGGGCATGAACAGGGCCATCAGGCCGAACAGGATGGCGATCCCCCCGCGCAGCGCGACCCAACCCCAATGACGACCGATCTGATCAACCACTTGCTGTTCCAGCATGACGACCTCCGGTGGTGGTAACGGGTGCCCTATCTTATCGCCGCGCGGGGAAATGGGTCCGAAATCGATTGAAATCGCTTCGCACGTTAATAAAGTGTTTTATAAGAGTAATTCTCATTTGAATGCTAGAATCCGGCCCTTGAATTTTGCCCACCTCATGGACAGTCACGCATCCCCCCGGCGCCGGGCCTACTGGCTCAAGACGCTGCACCAATGGCATTGGATCAGCTCGGCGCTCTGCCTGCTGGGCATGCTGCTGTTCGCCATCACCGGCCTGACGCTGAACAACGCCTCGCACATCGAATCGAAGGCGGTCGTGACCAGCCGCGAAGCCCGTCTGCCCGACGCCCTGCTGGCGCAGTTGACCCTTCCGGCCAATCAGAAGAAAGCCCCCCTGCCCGCCCCCGTCACCCAATGGCTGGACGCGGAACTGGACGCCGGGGCGGCAGGCAAGCCCGCGGAATGGTCGGCCGGCGAAGTCTACGTATCGCTGCCGCGCGCTGGCGGCGATGCCTGGCTGTCGATCGACCGGGCCAGCGGCGATGTCGAATACGAACGCACCGACCGCGGCTGGATCGCCTACCTGAACGACCTGCACAAGGGCCGCAACACGGGGCTGGCCTGGAGCTGGTTCCTGGACATTTTCGCCATTGCCTGTCTGGTCTTTTCGCTGACCGGGCTGGTGCTGCTCAAGATGCACGCGGGCAATCGCGGCGCGACCTGGCCCATGGTCGGGCTGGGCGTCGTGATCCCGCTGGTGCTGGCGCTGCTCTTCATTCACTGATTCATCCGATCCGCCCTGGAGATTTCCATGCGCAAGTTGTTGCTGTCGGCCCTGTTGGCCGGCCTGATCGCCCGAACGGCCTACGCCGCCGACATCGGCCTGTCCATCGAAGTGCCGCGCCTGGACGTGGCCGAATACCACCGCCCGTACGTGGCCATCTGGATCGAAAACGCCGACCAGAGCGTGGCGGCCGACCTGGCCGTCTGGTACGACGTGGCCAAGAAGAACAACGAAGGCACCGAATGGCTCAAGGACATGCGCCAGTGGTGGCGCCGCAGCGGCCGCAACCAGACCTTTCCCGTGGACGGCGTAAGCGGCGCGACCAAGCCCGCCGGCAAGCACGCCCTGCGCTTTGACGCGGCGTCCAGGCCGCTGGCCGGCCTGAAGCCGGGCCAGTACGCCGTGGTGGTCGAGGCCGCGCGCGAAGTCGGCGGCCGCGAGCTGCTGCGCATTCCCTTCCAGTGGCCGCCGCAAAAGGCCGAGCAACTGACGGCCCGCGGCGAACACGAACTGGGCGCCATCGCCCTGGACCTGAAACCTTGATCCGCCCCCATCCCTGCACAAGGAACGCAACCATGAAATCCGCCGCCAAACTGGCCGCCGCCCTGGCGCTGAGCCTGCCCTTCGCCGCCCAGGCCCATGACGTCTGGATGGTGCCGTCGTCGACCGTGCTGTCGGGCACCGACAGCTGGATCACCGTGGATGCCGCGGTGGGCAACGACAAGTTCTACTTCAACCACGCGCCGCTGCGCCTGGACGGCCTGGCCGTGGTGGCCCCGGACGGCTCGGCCGCCGAAGCCGAGAACCTGAATCGCGGCAAGCTGCGCAGCACCTTCGACCTGCAACTCAAGCAGGCCGGCACCTACCGCATCGCAGTGGTGAACGACGGCGTATTCGCCCGCTGGAAAGAAGACGGCAAGCCCAAGCGCTACTTCGGCAAGCCGGAAGGCCTGGCCCAGGCCGTGCCGGCCAACGCCGCCGACCTGGAAGTGACGCAAAGCCTGGGCCGCGTCGAAACCTTCGTCACCGCCGGCAAGCCCTCGGCCATCAAGCCGGTGGGCCGCGGCCTGGAACTGGCGCCCGCCACCCACCCCAACGACCTGTTCACCGGCGAATCGGCCAACTTCCAGCTGCTGCTGGACGGCAAGCCCGCCGCCGACCTGGACGTGACCATCGTGCCGGGCGGCAGCCGCTACCGCGACAAGGTCGGCGAGATCGCCCTGAAGACCGACAAGGACGGCAAGTTCTCGGTCAAGTGGCCGCAGCCGGGCCTGTACTGGATCGAAGCCGGCACCGAAGACGCCAAGGTCAGCGTGCCGCAGGCCAAGAAGCGCCGCCTGTCGTACGCCGGCACCGTCGAAGTGCTGCAGCCCTGATCCCGGGCGCGTCGATGTCGTCCGTTCCGTCCTATGCGCCGCGTGGCGCAGCCGCCCTGCAGGTTCGCGTCGACCTGGGCGTGCTGCCCAGGCGCGCGGCCGCACTGGCGGGCGCGACCATGGGCACCACCTGGTCGGCGCGGCTGGCGCTGCCCGCCGGCGCGACGGACGCGGCCGCGCGGCAGGCCATCCAGGCCGCGCTGGACGAGGTCGTGGCCCAGATGAGCACCTGGGAAGCGGACGCCGACATCAGCCGGTACAACCGCGCCGGCCCCGGCTGGCGCGAACTGCCCGCCGGGTTCTTCCATGTGCTGCGCCATGCGCTGGCGCTGGCCGAGGACTGCGGCGGCGCCTATGACCCGACGGTGGGGCCGCTGGTCAACGCCTGGGGCTTCGGGCCGTGGCAGCGGGCCTTCGAGCCGCCCTCGCCCGCGGCCATAGACGCGGCCCGCCAGCGCTGCGGCTGGCAACGGGTGCTGCTGGATCCGGCGCGCCAGGCCGCCTGGCAACCGGGCGGCGTCTACCTGGACCTGTCATCGATTGCCAAGGGCTATGGCGTGGACCGCGCCGCCCAGGCGCTGGATGCGCTGGGCGTCACCGACTACCTGGTGGAAGTGGGCGGCGAACTGCGCGCCCGCGGCAAGCGCCCCGACGGCGCGCCGTGGCGCGTGGCGGTGGAAGTGCCGGACGGCAGCGACAACCATGCCCTGGCGTTGCCGCTGCACGACCTGAGCATCGCCACGTCGGGCGACTACCGCCGCCATGCCGGCGACGGCGATGCCCGCTATGCCCACACGATCGATCCGCGCAGCGGCCAGCCGGTGCGCAATGGCGTGGCGTCGGTCACCGTGCTGCACGCCGGCTGCATGCAGGCCGACGCGCTGGCCACGGCGCTGACGGTGCTGGGCGAACGCGAGGGCCTGGCCTATGCCGAACGCCTCGGCCTGGCCGCCCTGTTCATCCTGCGCGAGGCCGGCGGCTATCGCATCAGCGCCACCGCCACCTTCCAGGCGCTGGCCGTACAGCACTGATCCATGACGCTACGCTGGATGACCGCCGTGTGCGTGGTGCTGGCCTGGCTGCTGCTGTGCGGCTGGGCCTGGCGCCGCGGGCAACGGCAGGCCCAGGCCGCGGCCACGCGGCACGGGCTGGATGCGCCGGCCCACCCCGACACCCTGCTCATCGCCTATGCCAGCCAGACCGGCTACGCCGAGGCGCTGGCGGGCCAGACCGCCGACGCCTTGCGCAGCGGCGGCCTGGCCGTACAGGTCGTGCCGCTGGGACAGTTGGATCTCGCCCGGTTGGCAAGCTACCGCCGCATCCTGTTCATTGCCAGCACCTACGGCGAAGGCGATCCGCCGGACGCGGCGGCCGGGTTCGCGGAACACGCCATGCACGGCGCGCACGACCACCTGACGCGCCCTGACGCGGCGGCAGTCCCTGAGCCTGTGCTGCCGCCCGCCGCCGCGCTGGCCGGCGTGCAATACGCCGTGCTGGCGCTGGGCGACAGCGACTACGCGCACTTCTGCGGCTTCGGTCATCGGCTGGATGATTGGCTGCACGACCAGGGCGCCACGCCGCTGTTCGACCTCGTCGAGGTCGACGATGGCGACCCGGCCGCGCTGCGGCACTGGCAGCATCACCTGGGTCTCCTGGCCGGCCGCAGCGACCTGCCCGATTGGCAGGCCCCGGCCTATCAATCGTGGCGCCTGGCGCACCGCGAGTGTCTCAACCCCGGCAGCCAGGGCGGCCCCTGCTATCTGCTGACGCTGACGCCGCCCGACGGCGAAGCGCCCGTCTGGCAGGCCGGCGACATCGCTGAAATCGGCCCGCGCCAGGAACGCGGCGGGCCGCTGCTGCCGCACCGTGAATACTCGATTGCGTCATTGCCTGCCGAGGGCGCGCTGCAATTGCTGGTGCGCCAGATGCGCGCCGCCGATGGCGGGCTGGGCCTGGGCAGCGGCTGGCTGACCCATATCGCGCAGCCGGACGACGAGATCGCCCTGCGGGTACGCAGCAATCGCAATTTCCATGCGCCGGACGATGATCGGCCGCTGATCCTGATCGGCAACGGCACGGGCCTGGCGGGCCTGCGGGCGCTGATCAAGGCGCGCCGCGCCGCGGGGCACACGCGCAACTGGCTGCTGTTCGGCGAACGCAATGCGGCGCACGACGCCTTTTGCAAAGCCGAGATCGACGCCTGGCGCCAGGACGGCACGCTGGCCCGCGTGGACGCGGTGTATTCGCGCGACCAGGCCGAACGCCGTTATGTGCAGCACGGCCTGCAGGACGAGGCACGGCAAGTGGCGGCGTGGGTGGACGATGGCGCCGCCATCTATGTCTGCGGCAGCCTGCAAGGCATGGCTGGCGGCGTGGATGCGGCCTTGCGCCAGATCCTGGGCGAGGACCGGGTGCAGGCGATGCTGCACGATGGCCGCTACCGGCGCGACGTGTATTGAATCGGGGGCATGGCGCCCCGGCATCAGGCGCCTTGCATCCCGCGCCGGCAACGCCGCCCGGGCCGTTCACGCCAAGGCAACGCCGCCCCGCTTCCTTTATTGCAGCTTGATCTGCGCCTTGTCGATCACCGCTTTCCAGCGGTCGCGCTCGGTGCGGATCTGCTCGGCGAATTGCGCCGGCGTGTTGCCCAGCGGGAACGCGCCGGTCTCTTCCATCTTGGCCGCCGTGGCGGGGTCGCGCACGGCCTGGGCAAAGGCCTGTGCCAGCTTGTCGCGCACCGCGTCGGGCAGGCCGGCCGGGCCCACCACGCCGTACCAGGCCGTGACGTCGTAGTCCTTGTAGCCCTGCTCGGCAAAGGTGGGCACGTCCGGCAGGCGCGGATTGCGGGCCGGGCCCGTGATGGCCAGCGCGCGCAGGTGCTGGCTCTTGATGTACGGCAGCGACGACGGGAAGTTGTCGAAGATGACCGGCACCACGCCGCCCACCGTGTCGGTCAGCGCAGGCGCCGAGCCGCGATACGAAATGCTGTTCATCTTGCCGCCGGTGATCTGCAGGAACCAGATCATGCCCAGGTCATTGATGCCGCCCGCGCCGGCATTGGCGTAGCCGTCCTTGGACGGGTTGGCGCGCACGTGCGTGACGAATTCGGCCAGCGTCTTGGCCGGGTACTGCGGATTGACGCTGAGGATATTGGGGCTGGTGACCAGGTTGCTGACCGGGGTGAAATCCTTGACCGGGTCATACGACAGGTTGGGAAACAGGTGCGGCGCGGTGCCGTGGGTGCTGACGGTGGCCAGGCCCACGGTGTAGCCGTCCGGCTTGGCGCGCGCGGTGGCGGCCATGCCGATGGTGCCCGATGCCCCGGTGCGGTTTTCCACCACGATCTGCTGGCCCAGGATTTCGCCCGCCTTGGCCGCGGCCAGGCGGCCGACGATGTCGGTGGGCCCGCCGGCCGGGAATGGCACGATCAGGGTGATGGGCCGGTCGGGAAATTCAGCGTGGGCGGCCGGCAATACGGCGGCCAGCGCCAGGGCGACGCAAGTCTTGCGGATCATGAGGCTTGTCTCCTGTGAGGATGGGTTCTGCTTGTTATTGCGGAAAATCGGGATCGGTCGCTACGGCTTCGCGGCGCAGTATCCGGCCGGGGCGCTGGGCACCGGCCAGGGCCGGAAACACCGGGCAGCCATTGACCAGCACGTGCTCGATGCCGGCGGATGCGAGCGTGGGCGCGTCCCAGGTGGCGCGGTCCTCGACCGTGTCGGCATCGAACACCACCACGTCGGCCCAGGCGCCCACGGTCAGGCGGCCCCGGTCGGCGAGGCCGAACACGCGAGCCGGCAGCGCGGTCATCTTGGCCACCGCGGCTTCCAGCGTCAGCAGTTCGGCTTCCCGGACGAAGCGCCCCAGCACGCGCGTGAAGCTGCCCCATAGCCGCGGATGCGGGTGGGCGTCGTTGGGCAGGCCGTCGGACCCGACCATGCAGCAATCGTGCAGGAAGATGCGGCGCACTTCGGCGTCGTCCATGGCGAAATAGATGGCGCCGGCCGGGCACAGGCGGCGTGCGGCCTCGGCGCGGTCGCAGCCCCATTGCGTGGCGATCTCGCCCAGCATCCGGCCGCCGCATTCGGGATGCGGGGTCGACCAGGTGATGCGGATATCGTCGATGAGATCGGCGCGCTCCGGAATCAGGATGGTGGAACTGCCCGGGTACGGGTAGATGTCCAGGGCCACGTCCACCCCGTCGGCGCGGGCGCGGTCGATGTTGGCCAGCGTGGCGCGGCTTTTGCCCCAGTTGTCCGGCATCATGCATTTGTGGTGCGACAGCACCGTGGCGCAGCCCGTGCGCCGGCCGATCGACAGCACCTCGTCGACCGCTTCCTCGACCGCATCGCCTTCGTTGCGGATGTGGCTGGTGTGCAGCGCGCCACGCGCCGCCGCCACCTGCGCCAGCCCGTCCAGTTCGGCTTGCCCCGCAACCCCGCCCGGCTGATAGGCCAGGCCCGTACTGAAGCCGACCGCGCCGGCGTCCAGCGCCTGGGCCAGCCTCTGCTGCATGGCCTGCTGTTCCGCCTCGGTGGGCTGCGCCGCCGGGTCGCGCATGACCGCCAGGCGCAGGTTGGCGTGGCCCACCAGCGCCGCGACGTTGATCATCGGCTGCTGCACCTGCAACGCGGCCAGGTATTCGGCCATGTCGCCGAACAGCGGCGTTTCGCCCAGCAAGGCCAGCGCGGCCGCGGTGTTGCCGGGCAGCGGCGCGGGGGCGCCGCTGATGCCGCAGTTGCCCACCACCACCGACGTGATGCCCTGGCTGGTCTTCCATTCCAGGCCCGGCTTTTCGACGAACATCAGGTCGTCGTGGCCGTGGGTGTCGATGAAGCCCGGCGCCACGATCTTGCCGGCGGCATCGATGCGTCGCGCGGCGGGCGTGGCCGACAGATCGCCAATGGCGGCGATGCGCTGCGCGCGGATGCCGACGTCGGCGCGCCGGCGCGGTCCGCCCAGCCCGTCGATCACCCTGCCGCCTTCGATGACCAGATCCAGATTGTCCTGCATGCCGCTCCGCCTTGATGTGGGCCTGCCGGCCGCTTGTTGCGCCAAGGGCCGTCCTGAGAACGGACCTTGCTGAAGGCCTTTGCTGAAGGCGCTTGCTGAAGGCCCTAGTATCGTCGGCGCGATCAATCTGGAAAAATTGTTTTTATTGATCCATCTATCGTGATTTGAAATGCATCGCCTGCCCAAGCATGTCACCCTCAAGCACCTGACCGCCTTTGTGGCGGTGGCGCAGGAATCCAGTTTCACGCACGCGGCCAAGCGGCTGTTCCAGACGCAGTCGTCGGTGACCAGCCTGGTGCGGCAGCTGGAAGAGGCGCTGGGCACGCAGCTGTTCGCCCGCACCAGCCGGCGCGTGCTGCTGACGGCGGCAGGCGAGGAATTCCTGCCACGCGTGATGCGGTTGCTGGCCGACTTCGACGGCGCCATCGGCGACGTGGTGCGCTTTGGCGCGCTGGAACGCGGCCGCGTGGGCGTGGCGGCGGCGCCATCGGCCATCACCCAGATCATCGCGCCGGCGGCGGCCGCATTCGCGGCGCAATACCCCGCCATCCGGCTATATCTCAGCGACGACAACTCGGGCCGCATCCAGCGCAAGGTGGCCACGCGCGAGGTCGACTTCGGCCTGACCAGCCGCTGGGCCGATGCGCCGGGGCTGCACTTCGACGCCCTGCTCGATGATCGCTTCGGCGTGCTGTATCGGCGCGACGATGCCGACCTGCGCCCGGGCCGCGACGGCACGATGCGCTGGGCGGACCTGGCCGGCCGCAAACTGGTGGGGGTGGTGGACGAGACCGGCATCATGGCGCTGCTGCGGGCCCGCGCCGACCTGCCGATCGAGGCCGCGGCGCCGTTCTACGAAGCGTCCAGCACCACGTCGCAGGCGGCGCTGGTGAAGGCCGGCATGGGGGTGGCGGTGCTGCCCGCGCTGGCGGCGCAGCGCGTGATGGAACCGGAACTGGCCTACGCGCTGCTGGCGCGGCCGACGGTGGTGCGCACGATGTGCATCATCCGCCACAAGGAATACCCGCTGAGCCCGGCGGCCGAGGCGCTGATCCTGGGTATCCGCACGTACCTGCGGACCGCGGCGCTGCCTGCGGGGTGCAAGCTGGCCGCGGGTGCAGGGCGCAAGCGCGGCTAGCGGGGGCGCGGCGGCCGGCGGCTTGGCGGCCGCCGTGCCGTGTGCCGGTCAGCCGCGCAATGTCTCGTTCAGCGCCGCCAGCCCCGCCGCGAACACGCCCTGGCCGACGGCGGTCGCCACCGCCTGCAGGTCCGCGCCGTCTTCCACGCGAAAGTCCGCCCACCATTCCACCAGCGTCACGCCGCCCTCCGTCACGGGGCGCAACGCCACGCCGGCAAGGTAGTCGCGCATCGGCAGGTCGGTCTCGATGATGGAATAGCGCAGCGCGGTGCCGGGGTCGTCCAGCATCAGCAGTTGCTCGCGCACGAAACCGGACGGCTTGAGCGTCAGGTAGCGCACCGTTCCCACGGCGTCGTGGCGTCCATCCGCTTCCAGGTGGCTTTGGGCGATGCCCGGGTGCCAGCCGGCCAGGCCGTTGAAATCGCGAAACAGCGGCCAGACGGTGGCCAGCGGCGCCTGGATGATGGCGCTGGTGTAGACGGTATGCGGCATGCGGACTCCTGGGCAAGCGCCGGCCCCGCAGCGTGGCGTGCGCGGGCCGGCGGGGGGGTGAGCGGAAACCTTAGAACGTCAGTTGCTTGAATTCCCGCGTGGCGGCGGTCAGGGCCTGCTCGGTGGGCAGGCGTTCCATCGAGCTGGCGCCGTAGAAACCATGGCAGTGCTTGCAATGCTGCAGGATGTGGGCTGCGTCGGCAGGCGTGGCGATGGGGCCGCCGTGGCACAGCACGATCACGTCGGGGCGTACCGACAGCGCCGCGGCCGCGATGCGGTCGATGGCGGCCACGCAGTCGTCCAGCGTCAGCGCGGTTTCGGCGCCGATCGAGCCACCGGTGGTCAGGCCCATGTGCGCCACGATGATGTCGGCGCCGGCCTGCGTCATGGCCACGGCGTCGTCTTCGTTGAACACATACGGCGTGGTCAGCATGCCCTTGTCGTGGGCCAGGCGGATCATGTCCACTTCCAGCGCGTAGCCCATGCCGGTTTCTTCCAGATTGGCGCGGAAGTTGCCGTCGATCAGGCCGACGGTGGGGAAGTTCTGCACGCCGGCAAAGCCCTGGCGCTTCAGGTCGTCCAGGAACACGTCGAAATCGCAGAACGGGTCGGTGCCGTTCACGCCCGCCAGCACCGGCGTGTGCTTGACCACGGGCAGCACTTCGCGGCCCATGTCCACCACGATCTCGTTGGCGTTGCCATAGGCCAGCAGCCCGGCCAGCGAGCCGCGCCCGGCCATGCGGTAGCGGCCCGAGTTGTAGATCACGATCAGGTCGATGCCGCCGGCTTCCTCGCACTTGGCGGACAGGCCCGTGCCGGCGCCGCCGCCCACGATGGGAGTGCGGTCGCGCACCATGGCGCGGAACTTGTCCAGCAGTTGGGGGCGGTCAAAACGCGGCATGGCGGGGTCCTCAGTGTGTAGCGATTTCAAGGTAATGATCGACCGCGGTCTGTGCGAACAGCGGATCGTTGATGTGGCAAGGCACGCGGATCAGGCGGCGGTTGGGCGTCTGCACCAGGTTGGCTTCCAGCGCCGCGAACAGCGCGGCGTCGGCCTGCGGGTCCCAGAACGCTTGGCCCGGCGCATCCAGCGCCGACACGCCGCCTTCCGGGATCAGGAAGCGCACGGGGCCGTCGCACTGGTTCAGCCTGGCGGCGATCCATTCGCCCTGCCGCTTGTTTTCTTGCAGGGTGGTGCGCATCAGCGTCACCTGCGGATTGTGGGGATAGAACGTACGGCCCTGGTAGCGCTCGGGCACCGTATCCATGCCGCCGAAGTTCACCATGTCCAGCGCGCCGCAGGAACCGACGTAGGGCGCGCGGGTACGCGCCACCGCGCCGAAGCGGTCTTCGGTGCAGGCCAGCACGCCGCCGAACAGGAAGTCGCAGACTTCGGTGGTGGTCAGGTCCAGCACGCCGGCCAGGAGGTGGCTGTCGAGCAGCTTTTCCATCGATTGGCCGCCCGTGCCGGTGGCGTGGAACACCAGGCAGTCAAAGCGCGATTCGAGCAGCGGCGTCACCTGCTGCACGCAGGCGGTGGTAACGCCGAACATGGTGATGCCGACCGCGGGGCGGCTGTCGTCGTCCGCGGCGCTGGCGGCCTGGCGGAAGGCGCCGCCGATGGCGCCTGCGGCATTGGCCAGCACGCGGCGCGAAATGCGGTTCAGGCCCGCCACGTCGGTCACGGAATACATCATCGCGATGTCCGAAGGGCCGACGTACGGTGCGACGTTGCCGGACGCCATGGTGGACACCATCAGCTTGGGCACGCCGATCGGCAGCGCGCGCATGGCGGGCGTGATGAGTGCGGTGCCGCCCGACCCGCCCAGGCCGAGCAAGGCGCCGATGTCGGGGTTGGCGGCGGCGTAGCGTTCGAACGCCAGCGCCATGGCGGCGATGGCCGAGCCGCGGTCGCCAGTGAAGACGGCCTGCTCGCCCTGCGGATGGCTGCGGGCGACCTCGCGCGCCTGCACGCGGGCGCCGCTGGCAGCGCCGGTGGTGGACACGTCCACGGTGATGACGTCCAGCCCTTCCCGCTTGAGCAGGTCGGCGACGTAGTCGGCCTCGTGGCCCTTGGTGTCGTAGGTGGCGGCCACGAAGACCCGCCGGTTCGCTTGCGTCATGACTCCTCCGCGGGCGGCTACACTCGGTGCGCGCCTCGATATGTCTGGGGCCGCCTGGGCCTGTAGAATCTAGAAATGAGACGAAAGAATCATACTGAGACACCTGTCTCACGTCAAACTCCCGCCGACCGCCAGTCGCCCCCCGCCGTCGCCCGCCTGATCGGCCCCGCCAGCCGGCAGGCCGCCGCCAGCGGCGAACCGCCGCACGGACCGCGCGCCCGCATGCGCAAGATCTTGCTGGACGCCGCGCACCGGCTGATGGCGCAGGGCATCACGCCGTCGGTGGCCGAACTGGCCGAACACGCGCAGGTATCGCGCGCCACCGCCTACCGCTACTTTCCCAGCCAGAGCGCCCTGATCGCCGCCGTGGTGGACGAAAGCCTGGGCCCGATCCTGGCCTGGGACTCGAAGGCGGCGGATGCCGCCGCCCGGGTCGATGAGCTGCTGCGCTTTGCGTATCCACGGCTGGAAGCGCACGAAGCGCCGCTGCGCGCCGCCATCCAGGTATCGCTGCAGCAGCACGCCGAAGCCAGCGCCGGCCGCGCGGGCAACGAACCGCGGCTGGTGCGCGGCCACCGGGTCGACATCCTCAAGCGCGCCATCGCGCCGCTGGCCGGCACGCTGACACCCGCGCAGCAGGACCGCGTGGCGCAGGCGCTGTCGCTGGTCTACGGCACCGAGGTGTTCCTGGTGCTCAAGGACATCTGGCGGCTGGACCTGCCCGAGGTCACCGAGGTGGCGCGCTGGACCGCGAATGCCATCATCCAGCAGGCGCTGGCCGAGGCCGGCGAGACGCCGCGAGGGGCCGCCGACAAGGCCCCGGCGGCGCGCAAGCGCTAGCCACGGCCGCCCCTGTCATTTCCACGTCACCCTGACACCCCATAGTGCGGGCCTTCGCGGCCCTGCGCCTTGCAGGCCGCCTGACGCTGGAGTTTGAAATGCGGTTCGAAGTATCCCGCCTGCGGCGGGCCATCATGCCCTTGTCGCTGGCTTGCGTGACCCTGCTGAGCGCCTGCGGCGGCAGCGATGACGATGACGAGACCCCCGCGGCCCCGCCGCCCGCGGTGACCCCCCCCACGCCGCCGGCCCCGCCGCCCGTGCAGACGGGCGCCTGGAGCGCCGGAGACCTGCACGTGCACACGATCCAGTCCAACGACGCGCAGGTGACCCTGGAAAGCGTGCTGGACCAGGCGTTCGACCGCTACAAACTGGACTGGGCCGCGCTGTCGAACCACCTGCGCATGTCCGACCGCGACAACACCGGCGTCGCCCTGCCCGGCGGCCCCGTGCCGTTTTCCACCGGCATGGCGCAATACGAAGTGCCGTTCATCAGGCAGGCGCAGGCGGCGGGCCGCTACGCCGGCAAGATCATCTTCTCGTCGTTCGAATGGGACATGCCCACACATGACCACGTCAACATCGGCATCGGAGTGAACGACCCGATGTCGGCCAAGTCGCTGCGCGCGGTGGCCGAATACGAGTACCTGTACACCAACAAGGCGGCCAACCTGTTCGACGCGCAACTGGTGGCCGACCTGGCCGGCCAGCCGCGCGCCTTCACCACCCACGCCGACTCGCTGACCGCGCTGCAATGGCTGCGCGACAAGCATCCGGACAGCTACCTGCTGCTGAACCACCCGTCGCGCTATGCCGGCAAATACACCATCGGCCAGCTGCGTGACATGCACGACCTGGCGCCGACGATCTTCTTCGGCATCGAAGGCATGGTCGGCAACCAGATGGAACCGGACCGCGGCGGCTATGCCGAGGCCTACACGCCCGTGAACCTGCCCAACCGCACCTACGGCGGCGTGGACTACCTGGTGGCCAAGGTCGGCGGCACCTGGGATGCGCTGCTGGGCGAAGGCCGGCGCATCTGGAACGTGGCCGATTCCGACTTCCATTTCCGCACCGCGTCGGGCCTGTACAGCAGCGGCTACGCCCCCGGCGAATACGCTAAGACCTACGTCTGGAAGGACGGCAAGGACATGGCGGCCGTGGTGGCCGGCTTGAAGAGCGGCCGCATGTTCGGCGTGTTCGGCGACCTGATCGACGCCCTGGAGTTCCAGGCGCAGGGCGCAGCGGGCACAGCCTACATGGGCGGCGAGCTGCAAGCGGCCAAGGGCGAACAGGTGGAAGTGACCATCCGCTTTCGCAGCCCCGACAGCAACCACTACGAGTACCCGATCGAAAGCGGCAACCCCACCTACGTCAAGCCCACGGTGCATCACGTGGACCTGATCGTGGGCGACGTGGGTCCGCGCGCCGCGCCCGGCACGCCGGCCTATGACAACGCCACCAACCCCAGCACCCGCGTGCTGGCGCGCTACACCCGCGCCGACTGGACGGTGGACAAGGACGGCTACAACGTCATCAAGGTCAAGCTGACCGCCGACAAGAGCCAGTACCTGCGCCTGCGCGGCACCAACCTGGCGCCGGACGTGGCGGGCGAAACCGCCAACGGCGAACCGCTGCCCGACCTGAAGGTGGACCTGGCCGACAACGCCGCGCGCTTCAACGCGATCAATGCGCGCAACTACAACGACCTGTGGTTCTATTCGAATCCGGTGTTCGTGACGGTCAAGCAGTAAGGCGGGGACGCGGGGGATAGCCCGCGTTTCATCCCACAGAAAAGGCCGCGGGCAAGCCAATGCCCGCGGCCTGTTGCATTGCAGCGGCGCTACAGCGCGGCCAGCGTCTCGTCCAGCGCCGCGACCAGCACGTCGGCATCGGCCGTGGAAAACGGCAACGGCGGGCGGATCTTCAGCGTGTTGGCGTGTTCGCCCGCGCTGCCGGTCAGTATCTGCCGGTCGCGCAGGCCGTTGACCACGCGTGCGGCTGCTTGCGTAGCGGGTTCGCGCGTGCGGCGGTCGCGCACCAGCTCGACGCCGATGAACAGGCCCGCGCCGCGCACGTCGCCGATCAGGTCGTGGCGTGCGGCCAGGCCTTGCAGCCGCTCGCGCAGATAATGACCGACGCGTTCGGCGTTCTGCATCAGCGCTTCCTCCTGCACCGTGCGCAGCACGGCCAGGCCGGCCGCGGCCGATACCGGATTGCCGCCGAAGGTATTGAAGTAGCGCCCGTTGCGGCCGAACGCCTCCAGCACCTGCGGGCGCGCGGCCACGCCAGCCACCGGATGGCCGTTGCCCAATGGCTTGCCCATCGTGACCAGGTCGGGCTCGATGCCGTGCCGCATGAAGCCCCATATCGCCTGACCGGTGCGGCCCATGCCGGCCTGCACCTCGTCCGCGATGAACAGGCCGCCGGCTTCGTGGATGGCCTGCACGGCCTCGCGCAGGAACCCCTCGGGTGCGGCCTGCACGCCGTCGCTGGAGAAAATGGTGTCGACCAGCAGCGCGGCGGGGCGCAGGCCCTGGGCCGCCAGATCCGCCACCGCGTCGCGCACGGCTTGCGCCAGCGCCGGGCCCACGGCGTCTGCCCCCTGTCGGTACGTGTCCGGCGCGGCCACGGTGCGCACGGCCTGCCCCAACGTCACATAGCGGCCCAGCGACGGCGAGGCCTGCGCGATCGACAAGGTCACGCCGTGGTACGCAAAGCGGGTCACGATCAGGCCGGTGGCGCCGGTATGCGCCTGCGCGATCCGCAGCGCCAGGTCGTTGGCTTCGCTGCCGGTGCAGGTGAACATCACCTGGCCCAGGCCGGGCGGAAATGTCGCCAGCAATTGCTCGGCATAGTCCAGCACGGTTTCGTGCACATAGCGGGTGTGGGTGTTCAGCACCGCCGCCTGCCGGGCAATCGCCTGGACCACGGCCGGATGGCAGTGGCCCAGCGGCACGACGTTGTTGTAGGCGTCCAGGTACGGCTTGCCCTGGGCGTCGTACAGCCACACGCCTTCGCCGCGCACCAGGTGCACGGGCGATTCGTAGAACAGGCGGTAGGCCGGCCCCAGCAACTGGTGGCGGCGGGCGATCAGCGCGGCGGTATGCGCGGCGCCGCCGTCGTTCGCGGGAAGGTTGGGCAAGGCCGCAGCAGGCGCGCCGGGTTGCGTCACAGTCATGGTCACCGCCCTCTTATCGAAAGCCGCACGCCGCGCGCAGGCGCTGGCGCGCCGCGTCGCGGGCAATGCCGTCGCAGGCCTGCAGTCGCGCCCACGACACCGCGTTGTTGCGCAGGATGTAGGCGCTGTTCTCGGGATAGCGCGCGGCGCGCCAGCCGCCGATCGCCACCACCATCACCAGCCGCGCCACCATCAGGTCGAACAGCACGTCCAGCTCGGCCGGCGTCAGCGGGCTGACCGCGTGATACGCCGCCGTGAAGGCCACGGCGGGCGCCAGGGCGTCGTCGCCGGGCTCCAGCTGGTAGGACGCCGCCACCGCCAGGTCGTTGACCAGCGGCGCGTGCACCATGTCGCCGAAATCCAGGATGCCGGCAATGCGGTCGGGGTCGGCGGGATCGACCAGCACGTTGTACAGGTTCAGGTCGTTGTGGATGGCCTGGGCGCGCAGCCCCGGCAGCGCCGGCTTGGCGTGATTCACGAAGCGCGCCAGGCCGCGTTCGGCCAGCGCCCGACGCGCGGGGTCGGTCACGTGCGCCAGCAAGGGCGCCACTTCATCCGTGCGCTGGATGTCCCACGGCAGGTCCAGCTGCCCCGCGGGGTGCTTGAAGCCGCGCAGCGCCAGCCCCAGCCGCGCCAGCGTACGCGCCAGGTTGTCGCGCTGCGCCGCCGAGCGCGGCGCGTCCGGCAGCGGCAGGCCCGGCAGGTAGCTGAACAGCCGCAGCACGCGCGGCGGCGCGTCGGGCGTTTGCAGCCAGACGCAAGGCTCGCCGTCATCGGCCAGCAGCACGCGCTGCACCGGCAGGCCCGGGTCGGCCTGCTCGACATGGCGCAAGGCGCGCGCCTGGAAATCGGCCACGCGCGCGTCTTCGGCCGGGTGCGAGAACTTCAGCACGTATTCCCGGCCATCGTCAGCGCGCAGGTGAAAGTTGCGGTCGCGCTCGCCGGCCAGCCGGCGCACCTGGGCATCGATGCCGAAGTGACGCCGCGCCAGTTGCGCGGCCTGCGCCTCGCCGATGTCCGGCGAGGCCGCGGCCAGCACGTCCTGGGCGCAGTCCTGATCGATCATGGCGCTCTCCTTCAGGCGGCGGAATCGAAGCCGCGCAGCGCGCTGGCCAGATTGGGGCCCAGGTCGTCCGACAGGTAGCCGCCTTCCTGCACCAGCACGGTGGGCAGGCCCAGCTTGGCCACTTCAGCCAGGATGCGGCCAAAGCCCTCGGTGGTGACCGCCAGGCCCTTGTAGGGATCGCGTTCGTGGGCGTCCAGCCCCAGCGCCACCACCAGCGCACCCGGTGCGAACGCCTGGATGTCCAGGAACACGCGGCGCAGCGCGGCCAGGTAGCCTTCGTCGCCCGTGCCGACCGGCAGCGGGCGGTTGATGTTGTAGCCCAGCCCGTCGCCTTCGCCCGTTTCATGGGCGTGGCCGACGAAGAACGGCGTGGTGTTGTGCGCGTCGGCGTGCAGCGACACCGTCAGCACGTCGGGGCGGCGATAGAAGATGCCCTGGGTGCCGTTGCCGTGGTGCACGTCCAGGTCCAGGATGGCGACGCGGCGATGCGCGGTGCGCAGGTGCTGCGCCGCGATGGCGGCATTGTTCAGGTAGCAAAAGCCATTGGCGCGGTCGACATACGCATGGTGGCCGGGCGGGCGGCACAGTGCATAGGCCGCGCGTTCGCCGTCCAGCACCAGCTGGGCGGCGTGGGTGGCACAGTGCGCCGACCAGGTGGCCGCTTCCCAGGTGCCCGCGCCGATCGGGCAGGCGGTATCGCCCATGTGATAGCCGGCCAGGCCCACGATGTGGTCCGGATAGGTGCAGGGCTGGCCCGGAAACGGGTGCACGTTGGCCACCACTTCTTCCGAGGCGTCGGGCAACTCGCGCCAGCGCGCGTAGGCGGTTTCAAGAAAGCGCAGGTACTGCGGCGTATGCACGGCCGCGCGCGGCGCCGCGCCGCAGTCGTCCGGCGCAATGATCCGGTGGCCGTCGCGCTGCGCCGCCGCTAGCAAGCGCGCGCCGCGCTCGGGCTGTTCGTTGCTGCGCTTGACCTTGCCGCGCACGATGAAAAACTGCGGATCGTGAAGCTGGTGCTTATCGCTGTAGACGACTTTCATGGCTTCTTGCTGCCCCTTGGTTTTTCGCCCGCCGCGCCATGCTGCGAGACGAACAGATTGCGGACGTGCTCCCAGGCATCGTCCAGGTGGACCTTCATGCAGGCCTGCGCGGCCTGCACGTCACGCCGCGCCAACGCGTCCAGGATCGGCTGGTGCGTGGACGCGACCAGTTCCGGGTCTTGGTAGACGTTGTCGATCAGCGAAATGATCATGCGCATTTCGGTCTGGGTGCTGGAGAACAGGCGCAGCAGGTACGCATTGCCCGACAGCTCGCAGATCAGGGTGTGAAAGCTCAGGTCCAGCTCGATGCGGCGGTGCTGCGGCGCGTCGGCGGCCTCGGCGATCATCAATTGCAGCAGCTGGGTCAGGCGCGCCAGGCCGGCGGCATCGGCGTGCTCGCAGGCGGCGGCCACCGCCGTCATTTCCAGGCTCAGGCGCACCTGGAACAGGTCGTCGATTTCACGCACCGACATCTCGCGCACGAAAAAGCCGCGGCGCGGCTTGGACACCAGGATGCCCTGGCGTTCCAGCCGACGCGAGGCCTCGCGCACCGGTGCGCGGCTGATCGCCATCTGGCGCGCGATCTCGGCTTCGACCACGCGGCTGCCCGGCGGCAGGCGGCCTTGCACGATGGCCTGGGTGAGCCGGTCTTCGACCACGCCGACCAGGTCGGGAACATTGACGGATTCGAAAGCGGTAAGGGCGGCCGGGGTTTCAGGCATGGGAGTCTCGTCTGGGGTGTGAATGCGCTTGGCGCGTCAGCTATATAGCACCCCGATTTTGCGCAGCATATCAGTGTTACTGCTAACTGTCGACAGTTGACGATCGACGCATAATGCCCAGCATCCGGCGCGCCGCCGCCCCCCCCTCCCCTCCAAGGACGCATCAATGGCCCACCCCCAGGATTCCGCCCAGCCCCTCAGCGCAGCGGAACAACAGACCCGCCGCGACCTGGCGGCGTGCTATCGCCTCATCGCCCATTTCGGCATGGACGACAGCATCTACACGCACATCTCGGCGCGCGTGCCGGGCGAGGAAGGCGCCTTCCTGATCAACCCCTACGGCCATCTGTTTCGCGACATCACGCCCGAATCGCTGGTGAAGGTCGGCTTTGACGGCCGCCCGGTGGCGCCCACGCCGTACGACGTCAATCCGGCTGGCTTCACCATCCACAGCGCCGTGCACATGGGCCGCCCCGATGCGGGCTGCGTGCTGCACACCCACACAGTGGCCGGCGTGGCCGTGTCGTCGCTGGCCTGCGGCCTGCAGCCGGTGAACCAATGGGCGCTGCAGTTCTACAACCGCGTCGCCTATCACGACTACGAAGGCATCGCGCTGGATCTGGACGAGCGCGAACGCCTGGTCGCCGACCTGGGCCCGCACAACGCGATGATCCTGCGCAACCACGGTCTGTTGACCGCCGGCGCCACCGTGGCGCAGGCCTTCATCCTGATGCTCAACCTGGACCGCGCCTGCCGTGTGCAATTGGCGATCCAGTCCACCGGCCAGGCGACCTACCCGGTCAGCCCGCAGGTCAGTGAAAAGACCGCGCGCCAGTACGCCAGCGGCGACACCAACCGCCTGCCCGGCGCCCCCGATCCCAGCGAACGCGAATGGCGCGCGCTGTTGAAGCTTGTCGAACCCGCCGGCGCCTGACCGCGCCGCGCTTGCCGCCACCTTCGGCCCCGTCACCAGGAGAACCTCATGAACCGACGCGACTTTCTGATTTCAAGCGCTGCCGCGGCCGGCTGGTGGAGCGGCGCCGCCGCCCTGCCCGCCTGGGCCGCGGCCGCGCGCAACGGCGTGCTGAACATTGCCGTGCAGCCCGAGCCGCCCGGCCTGATGCTGGGCATCGTGCAGAACGGCCCGACGCAGATGATCGGCGGCAACATCTACGAAAGCCTGCTGCGCTACGACGAAAAGCTGGAGCCCATGCCGGGCCTGGCCGCGTCCTGGACGGTCAACGACACCGCCACCGTCTACACCTTCACGCTCAAGCAGGGCGTACTGTGGCATGACGGCAAGCCCTTCACCGCGCACGACGTGGTCTTCAGCGTGGACCAGTTCCTGCGCAAGACCCAGTCGCGGCTGCGCGCCGGCCTGGCCTTCGTCGACAGCATCAAGGCGCTGGACGACCACACCGTCGAATTCCGTTTGCCGCGCCCGTTCGGTCCCTTCCTGGGCCTGTTCGAAAGCGGCACCATGCCCATGGTCCCGCGCCATATCTACGAAGGCACCGACTACCTGACCAACCCGGCCAACAACACGCCCATCGGCACCGGCCCCTACAAGTTCAAGGAATGGCGCCGCGGCTCGTACATCCAGCTGGTGCGCAACGAGCAGTACCACGAGCCTGGCCTGCCCAGCGTGGAGACGGTCTACTTCCACGTCATTCCCGACGCCGCCTCGCGCGCCGCCGCGTTCGAATCCGGCAAGCTGGACGTGCTGCCCGGCGGCACCGTTGAATACTTCGACATCGCTCGCTTGAAGAGCCTGCCCAATGTGGACATCACCACCAAGGGCTGGGAATTCTTCGGCCCGCATTCCTTCCTGTGGCTGAACAACCGCCACCCGCTGCTGGGCGATGTGCGCGTGCGCCGCGCCATCATGTATGCGCTGGACCGCGAGGCCATGCGCAACGTGGCCTGGTATGGCTTTGGCAAAGTGGCGACTGGCCCGTTCAATAGCAGCGTGCGCTACCACACCGACGACGTCACGCGCTATCCGCGCGACGTGGCGCGCGCCAGGCAATTGCTCAAGGAAGCCGGCTACCAGGGCCAGACCCTGCGCCTGTTGCCGCTGCCCTATGGCGAAACCTGGCAGCGCTTTGCCGAGATCGTCCGGCAGAACCTGGCCGAGGCCGGCATCAAGCTGGAGATGACGGCCACCGACGTCGCCGGCTGGAGCGAAAAGACCGCCAACTGGGACTACGACATCGCCTTCTGCTACCTGTACCAGTATGGCGACGCAGCGCTGGGCGTCAGCCGCAACTACCTGACGTCCACGATCGCCAAGGGCTCGCCCTGGAACAACGTCGAGGGGTACAGCAACCCCAAGGTCGACGACCTGTTCGAGCGCGGTGCCCGTGAAGCCGACCCCGAGGCCCGCCGCAAGCTGTACGAAGAAGTGCAGCGCGTCCTGGTCGACGAGGTGCCGGTGGCCTGGCTGCTGGAACTGCAGTTCCCCACGCTGTATCGCAACAACGTCAAGAACCTGATCAATTCAGGCATCGGCTTGAACGACAGCCTGGCGCGCGCCACGCTGGCGTAAACCGCGACGATCCAGACAGGGGGAATGCCGCATGAAGAAACTCGCTTACCTGATGCGCCGCATCGTGCAGGGCCTGCTGGTGCTGGCCCTGATCGCGGTCATCAATTTCCTGCTGATCCGCGCCGCGCCCGGCGATCCGGCCACCGTCATGGCCGGGGAAGCCGGCGCTTCCGACGAAGTCTTCATGGCGCAGGTACGCGAACGCTTCGGACTGGACAAACCCCTGCCGCAGCAACTGGCCACCTACCTGAGCCACGCCGCGCGGCTGGACCTGGGGGATTCGTACCGCCAGCAGCGCCCGGTCATGAGCCTGATCGGCGAACGCCTGCCGGCCACGCTGCTCCTGACGCTGACCGCCTTCGTCGTGTCATTGACCGCGGGGGTGGCGCTGGGCGCCTGGACCAGTGCCCGCGCGGGGACCTGGCTGGACAGCCTGGTCAGCACCTTGTCGATGCTGTTCTATGCCACGCCGCTGTTCTGGCTGGCGCTGATGGGGGTGCTGCTGTTTTCGGTCAAGCTGGAATGGCTGCCCGGCTTCGGCTTCGAGACCGTGGGCGCGGGCCACGCCGGGCTGGCGCGCGTGGCCGACATCGCCAGCCACCTGGTGCTGCCGGCGGCCACGCTGGCGCTCTTCTACATGGCCGTGTATGCCCGCATGACGCGCACGGCCATGCTGGAAGTGGCGCAGATGGACTTCGTCAAGACCGCCCGCGCCAAGGGGCTGTCACCGCGCCGCATCCAGCGCCGCCACATCCTGCGCAACGCGCTGCTGCCGGTCATCACCCTGGCCGGCATCCAGGCCGGCTCCATGGTGGGCGGCACGGTGCTGATCGAAACCGTGTTCGCCTGGCCCGGCATCGGCCGGCTGATGTTCGATGCCCTGGTGCAGCGCGACTACAACCTGCTGCTGGGCACGTTCCTGGTCACCGCGGCGCTGGCCGTGGCGTTCAACATCATCACCGACCTGCTCTACACGCTGGCCGATCCGAGGATAGAACTGCAATGAACAACGGATTCTGGCGGCGTTTTCGCCGCAACAAAGGCGCCCTGGCGGGCCTGGCCGTGATGGCCGCGGTGCTGCTGCTGGCCCTGGCCGCGCCGCTGGTGGCCGCGCATGACCCCTGGGCCATGGTGCAGCGCCCCTTCCTGCCGCCGCTGGACATGGCCGGCCTGCCCTTCGGCACCGACACCATGGGCCGCGACATCGGTTCCGGGCTGGCGTACGGCGCGCGCATCTCGCTGCTCATCGGCCTGATCTCGACGCTGGCGGGCCTGTTGATCGGCGTGTCGGTGGGCGCGCTGGCCGGCTACTACGGCGGCTGGATCGACACCGGCCTGATGCGCTTTACCGAACTGTTCCAGGCGATTCCCAGCTTTGCGCTGGCGATCGTGCTGGTGGCCATCTTCCAGCCGTCGGTCGGATCCATCGTGACCGCCATCGCGCTGGTGTCGTGGCCGCCGGTGGCCCGGCTGGTGCGCGGTGAATTCCTGACGCTGCGCCATCGCGACTTCGTCCATGCCGCCCACCTGGCCGGCGAATCGAACCTGCGCATCATCATCACGCAGATCCTGCCCAACGCGGCCGCCCCCATCGTCGTGATGGGGTCGCTGATGGTGGCCACCGCCATCCTGCTGGAATCGAGCCTGAGCTTCATGGGCCTGGGCGATCCCAACGTGATGAGCTGGGGCTACATGATCGGCGCGGCCCGCACGGCGCTGCGCCAGGCCTGGTGGATCAGCCTGTTTCCCGGCGTGGCCATCCTGCTGACGGTGCTGGCGCTGAACCTGATCGGCGAAGGCCTGAGCGACGGCCTGAACACCCGGCTGGACCCAAGGAGCCGCGCATGAACCCCGTCGACATCCCGGCCGCCGACGGCCTGGCCGGCAGCGCCCTGGCGCCCGACCCACTCGCCACCGTCACCGACACGCTGCTCGACATTCGCGGCCTGTCCATCCGGTTGCCCGCGGGCGCCGACCGCCCGCTGGCGGTCAAGGAAGCCAGCCTGCGCATCGGCCGCGGCGAAACGCTGTGCATCGTGGGCGAAAGCGGCTCGGGCAAGTCCATGATCGCCAACGCCGTCATGGGCCTGCTGCCCCAGCCGATGGTGGCCCCGGTGGCCGGCAGCATCACCTTCCAGGGCCATGACCTGCTGACGCTGGCCGAACCGCAATGGCGCGCGCTGCGCGGCAACCGCATCGGCATGATCTTCCAGGACCCGATGTCGGCGCTGAACCCGGTGATGCGCATCGGCGACCAGCTGGAAGAAGCGCTGGACGCCCACGTCAAGCTGTCGGCCGCGGACAAGCGCGCCCGCATCATCGGCGCCCTGCGCGACGTGCGCCTGCCGGACCCCGAGGGCATCGCCGCCAGCTACCCCGGCCGCCTGTCGGGCGGGCAGCGCCAGCGCGTCATGATCGCCTGCGCCCTGATGCTGGAACCGGCGCTGCTGATCGCCGACGAACCCACCACCGCGCTGGACGTCACCACCCAGGCGCAGATCCTGGACCTGATCCGCGACCTGCAGGCCCGCCATGGCACGGCCGTGCTGTTCATCACGCATGACTTCGGCGTGGTGTCGCAGATCGCCGACCGCGTGGCTGTCATGCAGCTGGGCGAGATCGTCGAAGCCGGCACGGCCGCCGAGGTGCTGGGCCACCCGCGCCACGACTACACCCGCAAACTGATCGCCGCCATTCCGCACGGTATGCCGGCAAGCGTGCGCAGCACCGAGCCGCAGCCCGTGCTGCTGGACGTGCGCGACCTGACCAAGACCTACGTGTCCGGCGGCGGGCTGTTCCGCCGTGGCCGCGAGACCGCCGCCATGCGCGGCATCAGCTTCACGCTGCGGCGCGGCGAGGTGCTGGGCCTGGTGGGCGAATCCGGTTCCGGCAAGTCCACCCTGGGGCGCTGCATCGCCGGCCTGCTGGCGCAGGACGGCGGCCAGGTGCTTTTCAACGGCCAGGCCCGCGGCGCCCGCCCGGCCACCGGCCGGGTGCAGATGGTGTTCCAGGACCCGCAGGCCTCGCTCAACCCGCGCCACACGGTCGGCCGCTCGATCATGGCCGGGCCGATCGCGCAGGGCATGGCGCCCGACAAGGCCCGCGCCCGCGCGGCCGAACTGCTGCAACTGGTGGGCCTGAACCCGGACGCCGCCGGCCGTTATCCGCACGAATTCTCGGGCGGCCAGCGCCAGCGCATCGGCATCGCCCGGGCCCTGGCGTCCGACCCCGACCTGATCGTGGCCGACGAACCGGTGTCGGCGCTGGACGTGTCGGTGCAGGCCCAGGTGCTGGACCTGTTCGCCAGCGTGCGTGAACGCTTTCACCTGAGCATGCTGTTCGTCACCCACGACCTGCGCGTGGCGGCGCAGATGTGCGACCGCATCGCCGTGATGCAGCAGGGTCGCATCATCGAATGCGGGCCGGCCGCGCAGGTGATCGGCGAGCCGCAAGAGGCCTACACCCGTGAACTGGTGCAGGCGGTGCCGGACTTCGCCAGCATCGTCTCGGGGCGCGCGCGCCGGGTCGCGGAGGCCGCATGAGCGCCGCCGCCCTCGCCACCGCCTCGGCCGCGCCCCCAACCGTCATGGCACCCGTCACCCCGGACCGGCCGCCCTGCATCGCCCTGCTCAGCCGCGTGCTGGACATGCGCTACCTGGTGCCCGCCTTCCAGGCGCTGCGGCCCGACATCGCCTGGCGCACCGCCGACGACCTGGGCAACCCGGCCGACATCGACGCGGCCGTCTGCTGGCAGCCGCCCGCCGGCCTCCTGGCCACCCTGCCCAACCTGCGCCTGATCCAGTCCATCGGCGCGGGCGTGGACCACCTCTATGCCGACCCGACGCTGCCCCGCCACGTGCCGGTGTGCCGCGTGGCCGAAGCCGGCATGACGGCCGGCATGAGCACCTACGTCGCCTGGGCGGTCATCAACCACCACCGCCACTTTCACGACTATGTCCGCAACAGCGCCCAGGGCCTCTGGCGCGAAAGCCCCATCGTGCCGCCGTCGGACCACCGTGTCGCCATCGCCGGCCTGGGCCGCCTGGGGCTGGCCGCGGCCCGGGCGCTGACGGCGCTGGGCTACCGGGTGTCGGGCTGGAGCCGCACGCCCAAGCCGGACCTGCCGGCGGGGATTACCGGCCATCATGGCGCCGACGGCCTGCCCGCCTTGCTGGCCGAGGCCGACACGCTGGTCTGCCTGCTGCCGCTGACCGACGACACCCGCGGCTTCCTGGGCGCGGCCACCTTCGCGCAGCTGCCGCGCGGCGCCCACGTGGTCAACGCGGGGCGCGGCGAACACCTGGACGCCCAAGCGCTGCTGGCGGCGCTGGACAGCGGCCAGCTGAGCTACGCCACGCTGGATGCCACACCGCAGGAACCGCTGCCGCCCGACCACCCGCTGTGGCGCCACCCGAACGTGCTGGTCACGCCCCACATCGCCACGCGCACCCCGGCCGCGGCCATTGCCCGGCAGACGCTGGACAACCTGCAAACGCTGCAAGGCGGGGGCCGGCCCGACACCAGTGCGGACCCGTCACGCGGCTACTGAGCGGCGCCCCGACGCGCAACCTGCCCTCGCCCCCCGACAACCCCGGCCGGAAAGGATGTTTTTTTATAAATAGAAGTTATTTGATTGACCCAACACCCCACGCTTGCTACATATGGACGGGCAAGGCACTTGGTTCCTGATTATTCTCACCGGAGGATTTTTATGAGCAAGCGAATTGTCGTCGTCGGGGGCGGGGTGGGCGGCACCATGCTGGCCAATCAACTGGTCCAGAAGCTGTACCCCGAGGTATCGCGCGGCGAAGTCAGCGTCCTGCTGCTGTCCGACTCACCGGACCACTACTACAAGCCCGCCTTCATGTATGTGGCGTTCAACCTGTTTTTCCAGGAAGAACTCAAGCGCCCCGAAAGGTCCCTGCTACGTCCCGAAATCGAATTCCGCGTCGATAAGGTGACCCGCTTCGATTTCAACGCGCAGCAGGTCACCACGCGCAGCGGCAAGCGCTACGGCTATGACTACCTGGTGATCGCCACGGGCTGCGTGCCGGCGCCCGAGCGCATCGAGGGCCTGCGTGAAGCGGGCGACCATTTCTACCAGTACGAACCGGCGCGCCAACTGGCCGACCGGCTATCCCGGATCGAGCGCGGCCGGGTCTTCGTCAGCGTCACGTTCCCCAAGACGCCCAATGTGCCGCACCAGTGCGGCATCGCTCCCATCGAAACCACCCTGATGCTGGACGACTACCTGCGCCGCCGCGGCGTGCGCGACCGGGTCGAGATCGTCTACACCTACCCCACCACCGCGCAACTGCTGCGCAATTGCCTGTTCCTGCAGCAACCCACCTGCGACGTGCTGCCCGCCATTTTCGAGCAGCGCGGCATACGCTTTCAGCGCGGCTTCACGCTGTCGCGCGTGGATCCCGAACGCCGCATCGCCTATTCGGAGGAAGGCGCCGAGCAGCCGTTCGACATCCTCATGGCCACGCCGCCGATCCGCGCGGTGGACGTGGTGCTGGAATCCGGCGCCTCGCAGGCGCCGGACAACGAAGGCTGGCTGCCTACCGATCACGAGACCTTGCAGGTGTATGGCTTGCAGAAAGTCTATGTGATCGGCGACACGGTGGACTTGCCCGTCAGCAAGGCCGGCGGCTCGTGCCACAACCAGGCGCCCGTCATCGCCAACAACATCGCCGGCGAGATCCGGCTGGGCCATCCCGCCAGCGTCTATGAAGGCCGCGTACAGGCGGTCGCGCAGATGGGGCTGAACGCCGGCATGCCGCTCTGGTATGACTACACGCACGATGTGCGGCCCACGCCGCCCACCAAGCTGGGCGGCCTGCTGCGCCAGGGTTTCAACCGAGGCCTGTATTGGTCCGTTGCCAGGGGAATGCTATGACCGCGCACCACGACAACACCCTGCCGGCGCCCGAACGCTGCGCCAGCGTCCTTCACACTCCCCAGGCGGCCGATGGCGGCGACAGCCTGACGTTGCTGGCGGACAAGCTGCGGCCCCTGGCCGACAGCGGCCGCCTGGACAACGTGGTGGACCTGCTGGCGTTGGCGTCCGACCTGGTGGATCTGCTGGACGCGCCCATGGTGGAAAAATTGGGCGCCCTGTCGGACCAGGCGGCAGGCGCCGCCTGGACGCTGGCCAACGCGTGGCGCGCGGCCCAGGCCCAGGGCATGCAAGAGGCGCAGCCGCCGGGCCTGGCGGGCCTGTTCCAGCTGTTCAGGGACGAAGACACCCGGCGCGGCCTGGCGCTGGCGCTACGGTCGCTGCAAGGCCTGGGCAGGCAGATGCGCCAGCAACGGGAGGACTACGCCGCCCCCTAGGGGCAGACCGGTTGCCGGGCGCCCCAAGAACAAAAGGCCCCGCCCGGTTTCCCGGGCGGGGCCTTTGCGCCAGGCGAGGCAGCCACCTCGCCGCGCCGAGGGCGCGGTTTACTGCAAGGTGCGCGTAAAGACGAACTTGCCGTCGCGCCAATCCACCGGCACCACGTCGCGCGGGCCGAACTGGCCTTCCAGGATCAACCGGGCGACCGGGTTCTCGATCTGCTGCTGGATCGCGCGCTTGAGCGGCCGCGCCCCGAACACCGGGTCGAACCCGCCGCGCGCCAGTTCCGCCAGCGCCGGTTCGGTCACTTCCAGGCGCATCTCCTGCTTTTCCAGGCGCTCGGCCAGGCGGCGCAGCTGGATGCGGGCGATGGACTCGATGTGCTGCGCTTCCAGGCCATGGAACACCACGACTTCGTCGATGCGGTTCAGGAACTCGGGCCGCAGCGTCTGCTTGAGCTCGTCCCAGACCACTTCCTTGACCACGTCGTACGGCTTGCCAGCCAGGCTCTGGATGTGGTGCGAGCCCAGGTTGGACGTCATCACGATGACCGTGTTGCGGAAGTCCACCGTGCGGCCCTGGCCGTCGGTCAGGCGGCCGTCGTCCAGCACTTGCAGCAGCACGTTGAAGACGTCCGGATGGGCCTTTTCGACTTCATCGAGCAGCACCACGCTATACGGCTTGCGGCGCACGGCTTCGGTCAGGTAGCCGCCTTCTTCGTAGCCCACGTATCCGGGGGGCGCGCCGATCAGCCGCGCCACCGAGTGCTTTTCCATGAACTCGCTCATGTCGATGCGGATCATGTGCTCTTCGGAGTCGAACAGGAACTCGGCCAGCGCGCGCGTCAGTTCGGTCTTGCCCACGCCCGTGGGGCCCAGGAACAGGAACGAGCCATAGGGCCGCGACGGGTCCGCCAGGCCGGCGCGCGAACGCCGGATGGCGTCGGACACCAGGCGCACGGCCTCGTCCTGGCCGACCACGCGCTTGTGCAGGTAGTCTTCCATGTGCAGCAGCTTTTCGCGTTCGCCCTGCATCATCTTGGACACCGGAATGCCGGTGGCGCGCGACACGACCTCGGCGATTTCCTCAGCGCCGACGCGGGTGCGCAAGAGCCGCGGCCGGCCTTCGCCGCCTTCGGCTTCTTCGGCGGCCTGGGCCGCGCCCACTTCAGCGGCCTTCAGGCGCGCTTCCAGGTCGGGCAGCTTGCCGTATTGCAGTTCGGCCAGCTTGTCGAACTGGCCCTTGCGCTGCAGTTCGGCCATTTCGGCGCGCACGCTGTCGATTTCTTCCTTGATGGCCTGGGTGCCTTGCACCGCGGCCTTCTCGGCCTTCCAGATTTCCTCGAAATCGTTGTATTCGCGTTGCAGCTTTTCCAGTTCTTCTTCGATGACGCCCAGGCGACGCTTGGACGCGTCGTCGGTTTCCTTCTTGACGGCTTCGCGCTCGATCTTGAGCTGGATGATGCGGCGGTCGAGCTTGTCCATCACTTCCGGCTTGGAATCGATTTCCATGCGGATGCGCGCGCCGGCTTCATCGATCAGGTCGATGGCCTTGTCGGGCAGGAAGCGGTCGGTGATGTAGCGATGCGAGAGTTCGGCCGCGGCCACGATGGCCGGGTCGGTGATCTCGACGCCGTGGTGGATCTCGTAGCGCTCTTGCAGGCCGCGCAGGATGGCGATGGTGGACTCGACATCGGGTTCGTCGACCAGCACCTTCTGGAAGCGGCGTTCCAGCGCGGCATCCTTTTCGATGTACTTGCGGTATTCGTCCAGCGTGGTGGCGCCGATGCAGTGCAGCTCGCCGCGCGCCAGCGCCGGCTTGAGCATGTTGCCCGCGTCCATCGCGCCTTCGGCCTTGCCGGCGCCGACCATGGTGTGCAGCTCGTCGATGAAGAC
Organism: Achromobacter sp. NCFB-sbj8-Ac1-l; assembly: GCF_052695805.1. NCBI lineage: Bacteria > Pseudomonadati > Pseudomonadota > Betaproteobacteria > Burkholderiales > Alcaligenaceae > Achromobacter > Achromobacter sp. NCFB-sbj8-Ac1-l. The sequence continues at coordinate 4,196,733 of NZ_CP199812.1, forward strand.
GATGTTGCTGCCGTCGTCCAGCGACAGCTCTTTGAGCACGGCCTTCAGGCGTTCTTCGAATTCGCCGCGGAACTTGGCGCCGGCCAGCAGCGCGGCCAGGTCGAGCGACAGCACGCGCTTGCCGCGCAGGGTCTCGGGCACTTCGTCGTTGACGATGCGCTGCGCCAGGCCTTCGACGATGGCGGTCTTGCCCACGCCGGGTTCGCCGATCAGGACCGGGTTGTTCTTGGTGCGGCGTTGCAGGATCTGGATGGTGCGGCGGATTTCGTCGTCGCGGCCGATGACCGGGTCGAGCTTGCCCTGGCGGGCGCGCTCGGTCAGGTCCATCGTGTACTTGGACAGGGCTTCGCGATTGGATTCGCCTTCGGCGCCGGACACGTTCTCGCCGCCGCGCACGGCGTCGATGGCGGCTTCCAGGGCCTTTTTCTGCAGGCCGGCTTCACGCAGGATGCGGCCCGCTTCGCCCTTGTCGTCGGCCAGGGCCAACAGGAACAGTTCGCTGGCGATGTAGGTGTCGCCGCGGCGCGCGGCTTCCTTGTCGGTGCGGGTCAGCACGCCCTGCAGGTCGCGGCCCACCTGGACGTTGTCTTCGCCCTGCACCTGCGGCAGCGACTTGAAGGCGCTGTCCAGCGCCGGCTGCAAGCGGTTGACGGCCACGCCGGCGCGCGCCAGCAGGCTGCCCGCGCCGCTGTCGGGGTCGGACAGCAGCGCCGACAGCACGTGGACGGGCTCGATATAGGGATGGTCGTTGCGGGCGGCCAGACTTTGAGCGTCGGCCAGGGCTTGCTGGAACTTGGTAGTCAGTTTGTCGAATCGCATAATGGTCGTAGTGGCTTGTTGAGGAGCCTGACCGATACATGCCGGCGGGCTCGATGACCTGAATATGCGGCCGGATGCGAAAATTTCAACACCTGGCCGGGCCTCGTGGACGGATCCGCGTACCGCAACAATCTGAACTATGAGCATATACGTTTTTGTCTACGGCACGCTACGCGCGGGCGAAATCAATGATCTGGCGCAAGCCGCCGCGGCTCGCGGCCTGGCGCCTGCCCGGCATGTGGGCGCGGCCACCGTGCCCGGCACGCTGGTGGACTTCGGCGACTGGCCGGGGCTGATCCCCGTGGCCGACGGACGCCGGGTGCTGGGCGACATCTACGAGGTCACGCCCGATCTCGTCGCCCTGATGGACGAGATCGAGGAATACGTGCCCGGCCAGCCCTGCTGCTTCGTGCGCCGCACGGTGCTGGCCCAGCCCCTGGACCCGGCCGGGGCCGCCCCCGTGACCTGCGAGTACTACCCGATCGACCCCGCCCTGCGCGGCGCGGCCCGCGACGTGGCGGGGGACGACTGGGTGGCCTACCGGCGTGCCCGGCCGGCGGCCGGATAAGTCCCCGGCGGCCGCCCCCTGTCCACCCCGTAAGACACCCGTAGTAACAACGGACTACAATAGATACCTGTCTCACGCTTTGCGCCTGCCCGGCTACCCGCCAGGCCCGGCCACTTTAGAGGTCATCGTATGCAAAAACGGGTCCCCGTTGCCCCTGATGCCGCCCACTGTTCCACGTGTATGCTGGGCCACGTGTGTGTCCCGGTCGGCATGGCCGCCGCCGAAGTCGAAAAGCTGGACGAACTGGTGAAAGAGCGCGTGCGCCTTGAAAAAGGCAAAACGCTGTATTCGCTGGACAATCCCCTTGATGCCGTCTACGGGGTGCGCTTTGGCAGCCTGAAGACGCAGCTTGAAGACGCCACCGGCCAGATCCAGATCACCGGTTTCCACCTGCCCGGCGAAATCGTCGGCATGGACGGCATGCTGGAAGGCAAGCACGTGTCGGCCGCCGTCGCACTGGAAGACTCCGAAGTCTGCGTGATCCGCCTGAACGAAGTCGACCGCGTGGCCACGCACCTGCCGTCGCTGCAGCAGCAGTTTCGCCGCCTCATGAGCCGCGAGATCACCCGGTCGCACCAGATGCTGGCCTCGCTGGGCTCGATGCGTTCGGAACAGCGCCTGGCCGCCTTCCTGCTGAACCTGTCGCAGCGCTACGCCTCGCTGGGCTATTCGTCCACCGAGTTCGTGCTGCGCATGAGCCGCGAGGAAATCGGCAATTTCCTGGGCCTGACGCTGGAAACCGTCAGCCGGCTGTTCTCGCGCTTTGCCCGCGACGGCCTGATCCGCATCAACCAGCGCGAAGTCCGCATCCTGGACCTGCCCGCGCTCAAGCAGCTGCTGGGCCACGAAGGCTGCTGACCCTGCCTGCCCGCGCCATGTACCGCGCGCCCGCCGCCCCGTCATCGCCGACGCCGTCTCCGCGGCGCGCGCGTGCCGCCGGGGCCGCGGCGGTGGCCGCCCTGGCCCTGGCGCTGCTGGCCCCTGCGGCCGTACGCGCCCAGACGCCGCTGCCCGACCCCTACAACTACGACGAAGCCACGCCCGCGCCCAAGCGCGTGGCGGTGCCGCGCTGGCAGACGCTTGAGCTGGGCAAGCCCGGCCGCCGCTACAAGATACCGGTTTATGCTAACCGCAACCTGGCGCGCGACGACCTGCGCGATATCAAGCAAATCGTCATCGTCTTCCATGGCGTCAAGCGCGACGCCGACCGCTATTACGAAACCGCCGCCACCCTGCTGGCCGCCAACCCGGCGCGCGCGGGCGACACCTTGATCCTGGCGCCGCGGTTTGTCGGCGTGATCGATTCCGGCTTTGCCGGCATGGCCGCCTGGCGCAAGTCCGGCTGGGAAGACGGCGAGGACAGCGTGCAGGCCGCGGGCCGGCCGGCGCCGGTCAGTTCGTTCCAGGTCATCGACGACCTGCTGCGCAGCCTGGACGACCGCAAGCGCCTGCCCACGCTGGCCGGCATCGTGCTGGCCGGGCATTCCGGCGGCGCCCAGCTGGTGCAACGCTACGCCGTGCTGAACCAGCTCGACGGCCCGCTGCGCCGCGACGGCGTGGCGCTGCGCTACGTGGTGGCGAACCCCTCGTCCTACCTGTACCTGACCAACGAGCGCCCGCGCCCGGACGGCAAGGGCTACGCGCCCTACGAACGCGGCATCTGCCCCACCTACAACCAGTACAAGTACGGCACCGACAAGCTGCCGCCCTACGCGCACGACGCCGCCGACGACAAGCTGTTCGTGCGCTACGCCGCGCGCGACGTGACCTATCTGCTGGGCGGCGCCGACAACAACCCCGAACACCGCCTGCTGGACAAGACCTGCGGCGCCGAGGCCCAGGGCGCCACCCGGCTGGCGCGCGGCACTGCCTACCTGCAATACGAGCGCATCGTGGCCAGCCGCGGCGCCAAGCCCGTGACCCTGCACCGCGCGGGTTTCGAAGTGGCCGGCGTGGGGCACGAGAACCAGGGCATGTTCGGCTCGGTCTGCGGCGTGCGCGCCCTGCTGGGCGAAAACGCCATCGCGCCCCCTGGCGCCGCAGCCTGCTCGGTGATCGCGCCGCCGGGCAAGTAAGGCCCCGTTTTCCGGCCGCCCGCGCGGCGCGGGCCGCACCGCCATTCTGACCAAAAGCTGAATAAATTCAATGAGATACAGGGGTGCATTTTTGCGCCCGCGGGCGCAAGATAAGGGGGTACGGACTTCCCTGGAAGACAGCGATGACCCAATCGTATCTGGACATGCCCGACGCCAAACGCCGTATCAAGGCCATCTTCGTCGGCTCCATGGGCAACCTGGTGGAGTGGTATGACTTCTACGCCTATACCGCCTTCGCCCTGTACTTCGCCCCCGCCTTTTTCCCCTCGCACGACCCCGTCGTCCAGCAGCTGAATGCAGCCACGCTGTTCGCGGCCGGCTTCATCGTGCGGCCGCTGGGCGGCTGGCTGTTCGGCCACCTGGCCGACCGGCACGGGCGACGGCTGTCATTGATGGTGTCGGTGGGCATGATGTGCGTGGGTTCGCTCATCATCGCGGTCACGCCCACCTATGCGTCCATCGGCCTGGCCGCGCCGGCGCTGCTGGCCCTGGCGCGGGTGATCGAAGGGCTGAGCCTGGGCGGCGAGTATGGCGCCAGCGCCACCTACCTGACCGAGATCGCCGACCCCGAGCACCGGGGGTTCTATTCCAGCTTCCAGTACGTCACGCTGATCGGCGGGCAGTTATGCGCCATCCTGGTCTTGCTGCTGTTGCAGAACGTGTTCCTGACGCACGAGCAGCTGGTGCAATGGGGCTGGCGCATTCCGTTCGTGATCGGCGCGATGCTGGCCGTCATCACGGCATTGATGCGGCGCGACATGCCGGAAACCGATTCGTACAAGGAAGCCAGCCGGCGCAAGCCGCAGACCAGTTCGCTGCGCGGCCTGCTGCGCTATCCGCGCGAGGTCGCCATCGTGGTGGGCCTGACGGCCGGCGGCACGGCGGCGTTCTACACCTTCACCACCTATATGCAGACCTTCGTGCGGCAGACGGCCGGGTTCTCCGACATCGTCACCACCTATGTCATTGCGGCCTCGCTGATCTTCGCGCTGATCCTGCAGCCGCTGTATGGCGCGCTGTCGGACAAGATCGGGCGCAAACCGCTGCTGGTGTTCTTCGGCATTGCGGGCGCGGCGCTGACGGTGCCGATCCTGATGACGCTGTCGCACACGCGGTCGCCATTCATTGCCTTCCTGCTGATCTGCGCGGCCTGGGTGTTCACCGCCGGCTACACGTCGATCAACGCCGTGGTGAAGGCCGAGCTGTTCCCGACCAATATCCGCGCCACCGGCGTGGCGGTGCCCTACGCAATCACCGTGTCGATCTTCGGCGGCACCGCGCCCGCCATTGCGCTGTGGTTCAAGCAGCAGGGCCATGAAGAATGGTTCTACTACTACCTGGCGGGCGTGATCTTCATTTCGCTGCTGGTGTACGCCACCATGCGCGACACCAAGCACCAGTCGGCCATGCACAAGCACGAGTGATGCGGGGGCCGGCCGCCACGCGGCGGTCTGCCCGGCCACCCAGGACGGCTAGCGCCGCGCCCCGGTCAGGGGCCGCGGCGGCGCGGGCGGGGCGGCTTCGATGCGTTCGGCCTGCAAGGACTGGATCTCGAGCGGCGAACAGGCGTGGGCCACGCAGGGCAGGATCCAGCCTTCTTCCTTTTCATCGCGCGACAGGCCCGGCCATTCGATGCGGTAGGCAATGTCGCCTGCCAGCAGCAGGCACATGCAGGCGCGACAGGTGCCGTTGCGGCACGAGCTGGGCAGCTTGATGCCCGCGGCCTGCGCGGCGGCCAGCACGGGCGTGTCGGCGTCGGCCTCGAAACGCAGGCCGGACGGTTGCAGCAGCACGGGAAAGGCGGGCATGGCGGAACCGGGGGCGAACAACGGCCGAGGGCGCGGCGGGCCTCAGGCCGGATGGTCTTGCCAGTCCAGCTGCCAGGCGCCGGACAGCACGTTCTGCAGCCACAGCACGCAGGTCAGGGTCTTGGCGTCGGTGACCTGGCCCTGGGCGCAGGCGGCGATCAGGTCGGCCGGCTGGGCGCTGAAGACGTCCAGGAATTCGTCCGGGTCCAGTTGCTGCGGGCCGGCGCGCAGGCCGCGTGCAAAGTAGATGTGGATGATCTCGGTGGAATAGGCGATGGCCAGGTGCAGGGCGCCGGCGCGGGCCCATTGCGTGGCGGTGTAGCCGGTTTCTTCGAGCAGTTCGCGCTGGCCGCAGACCAGCGGGTCTTCGCCCGGGTCCAGCTTGCCGGCGGGAAATTCCGTCATCACCTGGCCGACCGGGTAGCGGTACTGGCGTTCGAGCAGCACGCGGCCGTCGTCCAGCAGCGGAATCACCACCACCGCGCCGGGATGCACCACGTATTCACGCGTGGACGTATGGCCGTTGGGCAGGCGGACGGTGTCGTTGCGGATCTTGAGGAAGCGGCCCTCGTAGGGCGCTTCGCTGGCAACGCGTTCTTCGAACAGGTGCGAATCGGGCTTGTGGATCATGGCGGGACGGGTCGGCAGTCAAGCGGCGGGCGCAACAGGCGGCCCGGCGGGCAAGCTTGCAGCTTACCATCGCGCTTGCGACAACCGACCCGATGACGCCGCCTGCGCGTCATCGGCGCCGGCCCGGCCCACCCGTCAGGCGTCGACGCGGATCACGATCTTGCCGAAGTGGCGTCCCGAGGCCAGGTGTTCGAAGGCGGCCGGCGCTTGGTCAAAACCGAACACGCGGTCGATCACCGGCGCGATACGCGCGGTGTGCACCAGCCGCGTCACGTCTTCCAGCATCTTGCGGCTGCCCACGAAAATGCCTTCCAGGCGCTTGCTGCCGGCGATCAGCGCCAGCGGCGATACCGGCGTGGCGGCAAAGCCGCTGACCCCGCCGATGATGCCGATGGTGCCGCCCATGCGCGCCGACGCCACCGAGCGCACGAGCGTCCCCTCGCCCCCCACTTCCAGCACCACGTGCGCGCCTTCGCCGTGCGTGAGGCGCAGCACTTCGTCCTGCCATTGCGGGGTGTCGCGATAGTTGATCAGGCCGTCGGCGCCCAGTTCGCGGGCGCGCGCCAGCTTGTCGGTGCTGGACGAGGTGATGATGGCGCGCAGGCCCGCGGCCTTGGCCAGTTGCAGGCCCCAGATCGATACCCCGCCGGTGCCCAGCAACAAGGCGGTCTGGCCGGCGCGGGCGCGGCCGGCGACGAACAAGGCATTCCAGGCCGTGACGGCCGCGCAGGGCAACGTGGCGGCCTGCTCGTCCGACAGCGAATCCGGAATCGCCACCAGGCCGTGCTCGGCGTAGACCGCTTCGGTGGCCAGCACGCCGTCGGTCGCCGCGCCGGGGGCCAGCGCGGTGTTGACGGGCGTGGGGTCGCCGTCGATCCAGTTGGGCATGAAGGCGCCCATGACGCGGTCGCCGGCCTTGAAACGCGTCACGCCGGCACCTGCGGCCACGACTTCGCCGGCGGCGTCGGACGCCGGAATGACGGGGCTGCCCGAGGTCTTCAGATAGTCGCCGCGCGCGACCATCAGGTCGCGAAAGTTCAGCGATACGGCCTTGATGCGCACGCGCACCTCGAACGGGCCGAGTTCGCGCGAGGTGAGCGTCACGCGCTTGAGCGAGCCGATGCCCTGCCCGCCGCTGATCTGGTATGCCTGCATGATGAGGTCCTTGATGAATCGGGTTCTGGAAGCCGGCCATGACGGCGCGGCACGGTAGGGTTACGATATCCGGGAACCAAACTATCCAGTGGCGGCATTTTTTCCACTGAATGCTTCCACCAAGGCACCAATCATCATGGCCACCCCCACGCCCCACGACCGACTGGGCGGCATCGAGGTCTTCGTGCAGGCCGCCGAGGCCGGCAGCTTCGCGCTGGCCGCCGACCGCCTGAACCTGACCCGCTCGGCGGTGGGCAAAGCCATTGCCCGCCTCGAAGCCCGGCTGGGCACGCGGCTGTTTCACCGCACCACCCGCCAGCAAAGCCTGACTGACGCCGGCCAGGCCTATTACGACCGCTGCGTGCGCGCGCTGGCGGAACTGCACGACGCCGAGGCTGAGCTGGACAGCGGCCGGCGTTCGCCGCAAGGCCGCCTGCGGGTGAGCGCGCCGCTGGTGTTCGGCCGGCACTGCGTGGCGCCGGTGCTGCGTGAACTGGCCCTGCAGTATCCGCAACTGCAGATCGACATTTCCTTCAACGACCGCGTGGTGGACCTGATCGAGGAAGGCTACGACCTGGGCATCCGCATCGGCCGCCTGCCCGATAGTGCCAGCCTGGCCGCGCGCCGCCTGGGCATGCAGACCATGGGCATCGGCGCCTCACCCGCCTATATCGCCGCCCACGGCCGCCCGGCCACGCTGGACGAGATGCGCCAGCACGTGGGCGTGGTCTATGCCCACGGCGGCGTCGAGAAAGGCTGGTCGGTCATGGGGCCGGATGGCAAGGTGATCCAGCTGCACGTCTCGCCGCGGCTGCGGTTCGATGATCTGCAGGCCATCGCCGACGCCGCCATCGCGGGCGCGGGGCTGGCGTGGCTGCCGTGCTGGATGCTGACGCACTATGTGCGTTCAGGCGAGCTGGAAGTGCTGATGCACGGCGACATGATGGCCGCGCACGACGTGCACGCCGTCTGGCCGCAGGCGCGCTACCTGCCGTCGCGCACGCGCGTGGCGATCGACGCGCTGGCCGAGCGGGTGCCGGCAATGCTGGCCAAGTAGGCACGGGTCAGCGCCGGCCAGGTCCGTATCCAGGCCGTGCGGGCGAGGCAGGCGAAGGCCGACCCGGCGGCGATCAGTCGAACTTGCGGCGCGCGTCCAGCGCCAGACCCGCGCCGATGCTGCCGAACAGGTCGCCTTCCACGCTGCGCGCACCCGGCACCAGGGCCGACACGCTTTCGCGCAGGCGCGGCACGCGGCTGGAGCCACCGGTGAAGAACACCGTGTCCACTTCCGTCGTGGCCACGCCCGCATCGCGCAACAACGCGCCCACGGTCTGCTCGACCTTTTCGATCAGGCGCGCCACGCTGGCATCGAATGACGGACGGGTGACGTCCACGCCCAGGTCAGGGGCGATGCGCGACAGGTCGATGCGCGCGGCTGGGGATTCGGACAACGCGATCTTGGCCTCTTCCACCTGCACCGCCACCCAGTGGCCGGCGCGCTGCTTGATCAGGTTGAGCAGCAGGTCGATCTTTTCGCGGTCGCCGGCTTCGGCGCGGATGTAGGCGAAATGCTCGGCCGCCTTGCGCGTGTACGCCTGGTTGATGGTGTGCCAGCAGGCCAGGTTGCCGTACTGCGTGGAGGGCACGTCCTTGCCGCTGCGCAACTGGCTGCCCAGGCCCAACAGCGGCATCACGTGCGCCAGGCTCAGTTGCTTGTCGAAGTCGACCCCGCCGATATGCACGCCGCCGTAGGCCAGGATGTCTTCACGGCGGTCGGCCTTGCCGGCGCGGTCGGGCCCCAGGCGGATCAGCGAAAAGTCCGAGGTACCGCCGCCGATGTCGATGACCAGCACCAGCTCTTCGCGGTCGATCTGCGATTCGTAGTCGAATGCGGCGGCCAGCGGTTCGAACTGGAATTCGATGTCGGTAAAGCCGACGCTGCGCGCGATTTCACCCAGCGTGTCCTGCGCGGTCTGGTCGGCGGCCGTGTTGTCGTCCACGAAGAACACCGGCCGGCCCAGCACGGCGCGCGTGAACTCGCGCCCGGCGGCGATTTCGGCACGGCGCTTGAGTTCGGCGATGAAGCGGGTGAGCAGCACGCGAAACGGAATCGAGCGGCCCTGCACCTCGGTCGAGCCGTCGATGAGCGAACTGCCCAGCAGGCTCTTCATCGAGCGCATCAGGCGCCCGTCGTAGCCCGCCAGGTAGTCGGAGATGGCCGCGCGGCCGTAGCTGACCTCGGCATCTTCGTCGTGGAAGAAAATGGCCGAGGGCAAGGTGGTCTTGCCGTCTTCAAGGGCGAGAAGCGCGCGCTGGTCGGGGCGGCTCCAGCCGACGGTGGAGTTCGAGGTGCCGAAGTCGACGCCGCATGCGGTGGAAATCATGGAAATTCGGGGGCTGAAAGCAAAACGGCGGACAAGTGTAGCCGCAACCGCCCGAAATGCCATGTCACCCCGGGCGGCGCAGTGCTGTCGCGACGAAAACCAGGGTCATGGCGCGGCGGCGGGGCCCGTGCCCGCGCTAACCGGACCCGCCTGGCGATCCTGGCCCGGCAGACGCCCTGTCAGGCGGCGGCAGCCTGGCTTCGGGCCGCCCGCCGCAGCGCCTGCGGCGGTTGGCCGTAGACGCGCAGGAATGCCCGCCGCATGCGCTCGGTATCGGTGAAGCCGACCCGCCGCGCGATGCTTTCAATGCTGCTGTCGCCCGCCGCGATCAGGCCGCGCGCGGCTTCGGCGCGAATGCGCTCGACCGCCTTGGCCGGCGTTTCGCCGGTTTCGGCCTTGAAGCTGCGCAGGAACTGGCGCGGGCTGACGCAGGCCACTTCGGCCAACTGGTCCACGGACAGCGCCGTGCCGAGATGCCTGCGGATGTGTTCCAGGACTGCCCGCATGCGGTCGCTCTCGGGCGCCAGGTCCTGCAATGCCGAGAACTGCGATTGGCCGCCCGAGCGCCGGTGGTACACCACCATTTCTCGTGCGGTCTCCGCGGCCAGGTCGGCCCCCAGGTCGGTTTCGACCATCGCCAGCGCCAGGTCGATGCCGGCGGTGATGCCGGCCGACGTCCAGGTATCGCCGTCGCGGATGTGGATCTTGTCGGCGTCGACCCGCACGCTCGGATGGTTGCGCGCCAGCGCGGCCGCGCGGCGCCAGTGAGTGGTAGCGCGCAGGCCATCCAGCAACCCGGCGCCCGCCAGCACGAAGGCGCCGGTGCAGACGCTGGCCAGCCGTCGACCCGCCTGTCGCTGGGCGTGCAGATAACGCCGCATGCCGGGCGTGACGGCGAATTCGCGCGCGCCCTCGCCGCCCGAGACGATCAGGGTGTCGGCCCGCAGGCCGCGCCAGGGGCGGGTCTGGATCTCGATGCCGCTGGTGCTGCGCACCAGGCCGCCCTGTTCCGATACCGTCAGCACTGTGTAGGCGGGCCCGGCCGCCGTGTGCGCCAGGGCGCCCGCGGTCTGGAACACGGCGGCGGGGCCGGACATGTCCAGCAGCTGGAAGTCGGGCACGAGCAGAAAAGCGACGACATGGGGCATGGCAAGCGCCTGTAGCGATTGAAAAGGCCTGGCATGGATTCCGGCGCGCATCGGTCTGCAAGGCAGGTCATTCAGGCCTGGGGAACACGATGGCGTTTTTTAAGGGAATTATGTCATTTACGCCAAAGTCTGCCTCACTACAGTAAACGCTGTCAAACCCGAGCCTCGTACTTCGTGCCCCGATCCCCCGCGCCGCCCTGGCCGGGGCCCGCCTCTTTCCTGCCCGCCGCCCCTATGCGCCCGTCATCCCGCTCCACCCCCGGCCAACGCAACGCCCGCCTGCTCGCCATCTGCCAGGGCCTGTTCATCGCCGCGATCTCCATCGACCTGACCCTGACGGCCCTGACCGGCCACATGCTGGCGCCCAACAAGGCGCTGTCCACCCTGCCCTTCGCATTGATCACCGTGGCGGGCGCCGTGGTCACCTGGTTCGCCTCGCTGCTGATGCAGCGCATCGGCCGCCGCAACGGCTTCGCGCTGGGCGCCCTGGCCGGCGCGGCGGGCGGCGGCATCTCGGTCTGGGCGGTGTTCCATTCGGACTTCTGGGCCTTCTGCGCCGGCACCGCGCTGGTCGGCGTGTTCCAGGCGTTTGCCCAGTATTACCGGCTGGCCGCCGCCGACGCGGTCGAACCGGCCGCCAAGACCCGCGCGATCTCGGTGGTGATGGCCGGCGGCGTCATCGCCGCCATTGCCGGCCCCGCGCTGGCGAACTGGAGCCGCGACCTGTTTGCCCCCGTCACCTTTGCCGGCGCATACCTGATGGTGGCCCTGCTGGCGCTGCTGTCGGCCGTGCTGCTATGGGCGTTCTACCGCGACATCGAGGCGCCGGGGCACGCCGGCGATACCCAGGCCGGCCTGCCGGCGCGGCCGCTGCGCGAGGTCGCGCGCCAGCCGATCTTCGTGGCGGCGCTGGCCAACAACGTCGTGGGCTCCGTATCGATGATGTTCATCATGACGGCCGCGCCGCTGGCCGCCGTGGCCTGCAGCCACACCATCGGCGATGGCGCGGGCATCATGCAATGGCACCTGGTGGGCATGTACGCGCCCGCCTTGTTCGCCGGGTCGCTGATCCAGCGCTTCGGCCTGGCCCGCATCCTGTGGGCGGGCATGCTGCTCAACATCGCCAGCGCATTGATTGCGATGGGGTCGCCGTCGCTGCCGGCGTTCTACGCGGCCCTGTTCTGCCTGGGCGTGGGCTGGAATTTCATGTTCGTGGGCGGCACCACGCTGCTGGCGCAGTCGTACCGGCCGGCCGAACGCGCCCGCGCCCAGGGCGCGGCCGAGATGCTGCGTTATGCGGCCACCGCCCTGGCGACCCTGGCCGCCGGGCCGGCGCTGGACACCTTCGGGTGGGAAGCGCTGAATGCGGCCATGCTGCCGGTGGTGCTGGCCGCGGGCCTGATGACGTGGTACTGGGCGCGCGGCGCGGCACGCCAGGCATCGATGGCCGGCCAGGCGTAGGCGGCGGTCGCGGGTCAAGCACAGGCATCCGAACCAGGGTGGCCGCCTGCGCTTTCCTTCACGGCTGGGGACTGAGACTTTCCGCCGTTGCCGCCGTTGCCGCCAATGCCGCTATTGCTGCTATTGCTGCTATTGCTGCTATTGCCGCTACTGCGGCTGACGCCGCTGCTCCAGCTGTTGCAGGCATTGCGCTACGCCGGCCTGCATCTGGGCATTGGACACGGCGGCGCGGTCCGAGACTTCGCGGCAGCGCACGTATTCCGCCTGGCTTTCGGCAGAATCGCGAATCACGACAGGGGCCGAATTCGGGTCGGGCGTGACGGTCATGCGCAAGGTGGACGGCGGCGACAGGCTGCCGTCCTTGGAGCGCTGGCTGGGATACTGGTATTCCTGGGTGACCGGCGCCGCGCTCTGCGCGTGGGCCGCGCCGGCCACGCAGGCCAGAGCCAGCAAGACGGCGGACAGCGGAAGTTTTTTCATGGCGACCTCTCATCAATGAATGCGCGCCAGCCGACCAGGATCAACTGCCCCGTCCGGTGACGCGCCGGTCTATGGTAGCCCCGGGCGCCCCACGTGGGCGTGCCAAGACGCTACGCCCGACGCGGGATTTGTTTCTTGCGGTTTCCCGGCGGCGGGTGCAACGCCCGGATCAGGGCTTGGCCGCCCGCTTGGGGGGCGCCGCCGCACCCGACGCGCTGGCGGCGGAGGGCTTGACCGACAAGTCCCCGGGCGGCTGGCCCGGCCAGGCGCGCGGCGCGGTCCGTAAAGGATCCAGTAAGGAAGACAGGCCGTTATGGTCCAGCTCAAGCATCAGCGCCAGCAAGCGGCCAAGCTCCCCTTTCGGAAAGCCCTTGCGCGCAAACCAGGCCAGGTAGGGTCCCGGCAGGTCGGCGATCAGGTGGCCCTGGTACTTGCCAAACGGCATGGTGCGCGTCACCAGCAACGACAGCAGTTCGGGATCCATGGGATATCAGGGGGCGGCCGTGCCGCCAAAGGGGATGTCGGCGGCCGGAACGGCCGTGATCTTGACGCCGAAGCTGGCAATGGACGACAACGTGGCGTTGTGGTGCGCGCGGATCTGCGCGCCCGGCGCGTGCGGCTTGTCTTGCGTGGTGTGGGCATCGGCCGCCAGCGTCACCGGAAAGCCCAGCGCCGCGGCGCGGCGCACGGTGGTGTCGACGCAGAATTCGCTGGCATAGCCGCACACCACCAGCCGCGTGGCGCCGGCCTGCGCCAGCACGTCCGCCAGGTCGGTGCGCAGGAAGGAATCGGGCGTGGTCTTGCGCACCCGGATGTCGCCCTCGGCCGGTCGCAGCCGCGTGTCCAGCTGCCAGGCCGGCAGGCCGACATCCATCGGGCTGCCTGGGGCTTCGTGCTGCACGTAGATGACTGGCGCGCCGGCCGCGCGGGCGCGATCGGCCAGCGCGTTGATGCGCGCCAACACCGCCTCGGCATCAGCGGGGGCGGGGGTGGTCTCGAACAGGGCGCGTTGCACATCGATCACGATCAGGGCGGACGTCATGCTTTCCTCGTAGGGTCCGGTTTGAAATTTCCTAGCCGCATTCCGCCCCCACGATGGGGGGCGGCCAGATGCGGGCGTAGATCCAGAAATGGCGCGACTCGCCGCGCACCACGCGATAGTGGTGCAACAGCCCTTCGCGATGAAAGCGGCAGCGTTCCAGCACGCCGGCCGAGGCCGTGTTGGTATCCAGCACCGTGGCCTGCACCCGGGCCAGGCCCAGCGTCTGCAAGGCCCAGTCGGTGACAACCGTGCAGGCCTGCGTGGCAATGCCCTGGCGCCAGTGCGTCGGCGCCAGATCGTAGGCGATTTCGGCGCGGTAGTTCGGCAACGAAATCTCGTTCAAGCCGATGGTGCCGATCAGCCGGTCGTCGGCCCCGGCAATGGCCAGGCGCACGCTGTGCGTGGCGGCCGGGTCGGCATAGCCGCGGATCAGCCGGACCAATGTTTCCGGGCCGTCAAGCTGCCAACTGGTGTGGCGCGTGACGGCATCGTCATTCAGGTAGGCGTACCAATCGGCGGCGTCCGCGTCATGCAGCCGACGCAGGCGCAGGCCGGCGATGCCCAGGTCGGGGGCATGGTGCGGCCAGTCGGTGATGGGGAAAGACATGCGAGCAGCTTAAATCAAAAATCCAGCCGCCCCTTCAATTCGCCAAACGGCACCATGACATGTTCGCGATAGGCCGGGCGCGCCTGCAGGCGCTCGTACCAGGCGCGCACATTGGGAAGCGGCGCGTGGTCGATGTCCAGTTCGTAGTAACGGTACAGGGATGTGGCTGCCGGAATGTCGGCCAGTGTCAGCGCGTCGCCCTCCAGATAGGGCTGCGTGGCCAGCACCGCGTCCAGTTGCTGCAGGCAGGCATGGGTGGCCGCCACGCTGCGCGCGATGGCCGCCGTGTCGCGCGCGGCTTCGGGGGTGCGGTAATAGCCCCAGAACACACCTGACAGGAAGGCCGGCTGCAACGCCGTCTGCGCCCAATCCATCCAGCCGTCGGCCCGGACGCGCCGCGCCGGATCCGCCGGCCAGAACGCGGCGGCGCCATGGCGCGCGGCCAGATAGCGCAGGATGGCATGGGATTCCCACACCACCGTGTCGCCGTCGCGCAGCAGCGGCACCTTGCCGTGCGGGTTCAGGCGGCGGAACTGCGGCGTATCCAGCACGCCGAATTGCCCGCCGGCCGGCACGTGTTCGTAGGACAGGCCCAGTTCACCCGCCAGCCACAGCACCTTCTGCACATTGAATGAACTGCGCCGGCCCCAGATGGTCAGCATGTTGGCGTCCTTGAAATGGATGGGAAATGCGGGTCGGAAATGCGGGTCGGAAATGCGGATGAACAATGCGTGTCAGGTTCGGGTCGCCATGCACGGACCGGGTTCAAGCCACGCCACGCGGGTCGGCTTCAGGCCACGACGATGCGCGGCTCGCAGTGCACCGGGAATTTCACGGAGTTCGCGATGTAGCAGAAGTGGTGCGCGCGGGCGTGCAGGGCTTCGGCCAGGCCGGCGTCGCCGCCCGCCTGGATGGTGACCTCGGGCCGCAGCGTCACTGACGCGAACGCGCCGCCATGGTCCGGGTCTTCACGCATGACGCCTTGCGCGTCGTCGCGATAGACGGTGACCACGATGCCTTCGACCGCGCACAGGTGCAGGTACCAGAGCTTGTGGCAGGCCGACAGCGACGCCACCAGCAGGTCTTCGGGATTCCAGCGGGCCGCGTCACCGCGAAAGGCGGGATCGGCCGAGCCGGCGATGTCGGCCTTGCCGGGCGCCTGGATGACATGGTCGCGGGAATAGGCCGTATAACTGGCGGTGCCCTTGCCGGTGTTGCCGGTCCAGGTCACGTTGACGTCGTAGTGGTGTTCGCCTTTCATGGCAGGAATTCCTGAGGGTGCAGTGCGGGTACGAAGACGGATAGCGTAGCCCAAGCGCGCGAAGCCAGTGAAGGTCAATGTGGGACAAATGGGGCCCACATTTGGGACACGCATTTGGGACACGCATTTGGGACGCACGTTTCGGACGCACGTTTCGGACCGGCTTGCCTCACGCAGGCGGCGCATCCGGGTACGCCGCCACGTCGGGCCCGTCGACCAGCCACGGCACATCGTGCGACATATGAATATGCGCGGCCGGCCGCGCACCCGGGTCATCGTCCAGCGTGGCCACCCGCAAGATGACCTGCGGCCGGTCGACCCAGTGCGCCATCAGGTGCGCGCCACAGGCCGTGCAGAAGTGGCGGATCTTGCCGGGCGAGGACTCATACGCCCCCAGCGTGGCCTGGCCCCGGGTCCAGCGAAAGTCTTCGCGCGCCACCCGCGCGGTCGACGCGAACGCGGCCCCGTGCGACTTGCGGCACGTGGCGCAATGGCAATGGAAGATCGGCCCCGACAGGCGATCTGCTTCGTAGGCCACGGCGCCGCACAGGCAGCTTCCCTTCATGGCGAGTCTCCTTGGTGGCCGCGGCAGGCGGCCGGCTCAAGATATAAGCGTAGCGTGGGCGAACGGCGTGCAGCGCACCGATACGGCCCTGCTGAGGGGCAACCACGGCCAAGATCCGGCGGCTCGCTTGCCGCCATCGTCCCCTTTGACGCGCAGCCGGGCCTTCCTTGATTCCGCCGTCCGCAACACCTTCCCGCATAGCGGGACAGCGCCCGCATGACCTTTACAACCCGTTTCAGCAAGGACAAGCTTGCGTCCGTATCGTGGACGCTCAGCTACACAGGAGCTCGCCATGATGAAAACCACCCTGACCTGCACCCTGACAGTCGCCCTGCTTGCCGGCTGCACCCCTTCCAAACCCATCACCGCACGGTCCGTGCCCGTGGACAACCATACGGCCCGCAACGCCCTGGACTGGCCCGGCAGCTACGAAGGCACCCTGCCCTGCGCCGATTGCCCCGGCATCCAGACGCGCCTGACGCTGATGAAAGACGGCCGCTACGAACGCAGCACCCAATACCTGGACCGCCAGCCGCAGCCCGAAACCGTGGCCGGCACGTTCAGCTGGGAGTCCGACGGCAGCACCATCCGGCTCGATGCCTCCGGCGACAGCCAGCGCTATTTCATCGCCGAAAACCAGGTCATCCTGCTGTACCGCGATGGCACCCGCCCGACCGGCCCGCTGGCCCCGCACTACGTGCTGCGGCGCGCCCGGTAGCCCAAGGCGCCGCCGGGGCGGCATCGCGCAGGCCGCCGTCTTCCGGCTATGCTTGCAGGCTGAACCTGCCCCGCCGCCCGGCCCACGCCGGGCGGCGTGCACGTACCGGTGCGCACCCAAGGAAGCAACACCATGAAAACCGATCACGAATTGCTCGACGCCTTCGCCCCGACGGGGACGCTGCGCGCCTCCATCAACCTGGGCAACCCCATCCTGGCCAACACGCATCCCGACACCGGTGCCCCTGGCGGCGTGTCGGTGGACCTGGCGACGGAACTGGCGCGCCGGCTGGACGTGAAACTGGAATTGGTGGTGTTCAAATCGGCCGGCGAGTCGGTCAACGCGGTGGCCGCCGAGCAAGCCGACGTGGGCTTTTTCGCGATCGACCCGCTGCGCGGCGAACAGATCGCCTTCACCGCCCCCTACGTGGTCATCGAAGGCGCCTACCTGGTGCGCCAGGACTCAACCATCACCCGCCAGGAAGAAGTGGACTGCACCGGCCAGCGCGTGGTGGTCGGCAAAGGCAGCGCCTACGACCTGTACCTGACCCGTGAACTCAAGCACGCCGAGATCTTCCGCGCGCCCACCTCGCCCGCCGTGGTCGACACCTTCATCCAGGAAAACCTGGAAGTCGCGGCCGGCGTGAAGCAGCAGCTGGAAGCCGACGCCGAGCGCCTGGGCGGCCTGCGCCTTCTGGACGGTCATTTCATGCTGATCCGCCAGGCCATGGGCGTGCCCAAGAGCCGTGGCGCGAAGGCCAGCGCCTACCTGTCGGCGTTTGTCGAAGCCATGAAGAAAACGGGCTTCGTCGCCGACGCCCTGGCGCGTCACAACATCCAGGGCGCGGCGGTGGCGCCGCTGGAAAACCAGGGGTAGCCTTCCGGCAGGCGCGGCCTTGCCGGGGGTCAGTGGCTGATCATCCAGGGCCGCGAGCCGGCAAAGGATTTCGCCCCATCGGCAGTGGTGCGCGTCTTGCCGCTTTTGCGCCCGCCCGCGCAGCAGCCGCAGTTCATGCCGTGGCCCGAACGCGTGCTGCGCGGCTCGTTGGCGCTGCGTTCGTTGGCGGCATGGGCGCGGTTCACCGCGGACGACAACGCCGAAATCGCCGGCGCGCCGCCGACGATGCGGCCAGACATTGCACCGCAATCCGGACACGCCGCCGGATCGCGCCACTGCGCCAACGGCCGCAGCGCCGCGAAGTCGCCGCAGTCCGCGCAGGAATAGTCATACATGGGCATGGCAGGCTCCTTGTGCGCCGGGTCAGCGATCGCGCGACAAGGGCATGTCGATGCCGCCCTTGATGTGCTTGACCGGCCCGGATGCCGACGGCTGGATGTCGAAATCGAAGATTTCGGTGGGCAGCCACAACGTGGCGCAGGAATTCGGAATATCCACCACCCCGCTGATATGCCCCTGCACCGGCGCGCAACCCAGCAGGGAATAGGCCTGCGCCCCGGAATACCCGAACTTCTTCAGGTATTCGATGGCGTTCAGGCAAGCCTGGCGGTAGGCCACGTTGACGTCCAGGTAGTGCTGCTTGCCGCCTTCGTCCACCGAGATGCCTTCGAAGATCAGGTAGTCCTTGTAGGCCGGCGTGATCGGGCTGGGCTTGAAGATGGGATTCTTGATGGCGTACTTTTCCATGCCGCCCTTGATGAGCGTGACGCGCATGTGCACCCAGCCGGCCATTTCGATGGCGCCGCAGAAGGTGATTTCGCCGTCGCCCTGCGAAAAATGCAGGTCGCCCACCGACAGGCCGCCGCCCTTGACGTATACCGGGAAGAACACCCGCGCGCCGCGTGACAGGTCCTTGATGTCGCAGTTGCCGCCGTGTTCGCGCGGCGGCACGGTGCGTGCGCCTTCGCCCGCCGCGCGGTCGCGATCGGCCCCTTGCAGGGCGCCCATGTGGGCTGTCTTCGGGGCCGGCGGATTGGCCAGCGGCGGCACGCGGTTGGGGTTCGTATCGATCAGCGCCTGCTCACGCTGGTTCCAGGTGTCCAGCAGCTTCTTGTCGGGCAGGCAGCCGATCAGGCCGGGGTGGATCAGCCCGGCGAAATTCACGCCCGGAATGTGCCGCGACGACGTGAACATGCCGTGAAAATCCCAGATGGATTTCTGCGCATGCGGAAAATGATCGGTCAGGAAGCCGCCGCCGTTGGTGCGGCTGAAAAATCCATTGAAGCCCCACAGGCTGTCCGGCTTGGCGCCGATGTCCAGCAGGTCCACCACCAGCAAGTCGCCGGGTTCGGCGCCCTCTACCCCCACCGGGCCCGACAGGAAGTGCACGGTGGACAGGTCCACGTCGCGCACGTCGTCCGCGCTGTCGTCGTTCTTGATCGCGCCGCCGGTCCAATCATAGGTTTCCAGGATGAAGTCATCGCCGGGCTTGACCCACACCGCCATGGGAATGTCCGGATGCCAGCGGTTGTGGATCTGCTTGTTTTCGTAGGGGGATTGGGCCAGGTCGACCCGGATGAGCGTATCGGTCATTTCTCTTTCATCTCCAACGTAGTGTTTTGGCAAAACAAAAGTGTTGATAAAACAGAACCTCAATCGCGGGCCGGATGCTGTCGCCCCTTGAGCCTGGCACGCATCCGGGCCAGCCGGACCGCCCCTGTTGAACGGGCGATGGCCCCAGGTCGTGCAAGCCCGCGATTCGTCTTGCACGGTAGGCCAGTTTCGGGCGTGCGTAAACTGGGTTTATACGCAGTGCCCATCGCGGCCGCGAGATGGCCCCGGTCGCGGGGCATCGGCCCTGGCAGTTATGATGCCGCCATCGCCTGTCGCCTTCTCGCCGCAACGCCCGCCCACCTCCATGTTCCTGCCCAACGCTTTCCGCCTCCTGCCCCGCCCCTTGTCCGCCGCCTTGCTGCTCGCCGCGGCGCTGCCCGTATCGGCACAGGCCGACGAGCAATGCGTGGCGCAATTCGACGCCAGCGTCGCGCGCTACAAGGAGGCCGTCACGGTGCAGACCAAACGCGAAGTGACCAATCTGCACCAGCTGAATTCGCTGCTGTGCCAGGGGCGACTGGACCTGCTCGACATGGAGTTTGCGCTGGTCGACGACTACGAACAGTGCACGCGCGACGGCGGCCAGTTTCCGGACAGGACGGTGCAGTCGATGACAACGCTGCCGGACAATCTGGCCGCCAAGAAGACCGCCTGGATCGATACCTGCGGCCCCTACATGAAGCAGCCCTGACGACAGGCGCGCGACCCGGCCAGGCATGACCTCGCGCGGCAATCGGCCGCCCAGATGAAAACGTCGGCCGCAGGTACGGCCGACGTTCAGGGCACCCCCGACAAGCGGGCCGATCAGCCGACGGCTTCTGGCTCGGCCACGCGCGGGAAGAAGATCGCCCGGCTGGGGTCGAAGTCGTAGTCGGCTTCGAAGTCGGTGGCATCGGCCGCCAGCGCCAGCACCGAATCCAGGATGAAATCGGCCTTGGCGTCGGCCAGCAGCACGCTGAAATTCAGGCGGATGAAGCCCGGCTTTTCGATTTCACGGCCCGCGAGAATGGCCTGGCGCATCTGCGAGGATTCGGCCGCGTCGATGTCCAGCAGGTGATGGACGTACGGCCCGGCGCAGGCGCAGCCGCCGCGGGCCTGGATGCCGAAGCGGTCGCTCAGCATGCGCGTCACCAGTTGCTGGTGCACGAAGCCGCCACGGCCGTTGCGCACGCGGAAGGAGAAGATCGGCAGGCGCGGCGCGGTCAGCGACCCCAGCAACTCCAGCTGCGGCACGCCTTGCCAGCGAGCCAGCGCACGCCGCACCAGGTCGGCATTGCGGCGCTGCATGAAATCGGCGCCCAGCGCGTCTTTCACCAGCAGCACCAGCGCGGCGCGGATGTCGCCCACCACGTTGGGCGTGCCGGCTTCTTCGCGGGCTTCGAGGCTGGCGCTGTAGTCGTGGCCGGCGGGCGAGACGAACTTGACGGTGCCGCCGCCCGGAAACGTGGGCGTGTCCGGCACCACGGCGTCGCGGCGTACGATCAGGATGCCGGATGCCCCCGGCCCGCCGATGAACTTGTGCGGCGAGAATACGATGGCGTCGATCAAGGCATCGGCCGCGGGCGACATGCGGATGTCCAGGTAGGGCGCGCCGCCGGCGTAGTCCCAGACCATTCTTGCGCCGGTCTGCTTGACGCGCCGGGTGATCGCCGCCACGTCGGCCACGATGCCGGTGACGTTGGACGCGGCGGACAGTGCGCAGACGACCAGCGTGCCGGCCGGGGCCTGCAAGGCGGCGTCCAGCTCGGCGAGGTCGGGGCCGCCCAGCGGGCTTTCGGCCACCGAGAGGAGTTCGGCGCCGCATTCGCGCCACGGCAGGATATTGGAGTGATGCTCGTAGGGGCCGATGACGATGCGGACCTTGCGGCCCGCGGCCACCGCGGCGGACACGCCAAGCAGGTGCACCAGGCGGTTGATGCCCATCGTGGCACCCGAGCCCGAGAAGATCACGGCATGTTCGTCGCTGGCGCCGCAACAGCGGCCGACGACGGCGCGGGCTTCGCGGCGCAGGCGTGTGATGAAGCCGCCGCAGTAAGAGGCCTCGGTGTGCGAGTTGGCGTAGTAAGGCAGCACGTGCTCGAGCACGAAGCGTTCGACCTGCATGAGCGCCCGGCCCGACGCCACGTAGTCGGCGTAGACGAGCGGCTTGGTGCCGTAAGGGCCGTCGATGACGGCGTCCTTGCCGATCAGCCCGTCAGCGAGGGCGGCGGCGATGTCGGCGGATACCAGGGATTCTTGAAACTGGCGCAACGGCCCTGTGATGGCCGGGGTCGCTTGGGTAGACATGATGGTGAGACGAGAACAGGGATTTATCTCGGAATATCATACGGTGGAAATAAATTTGAAACCTCACCTAAATTTTGGTGAAAATCACTAAAAACCGTTCATTTGATCGAATTCATGGAAAAAATAGACAAATTTGATCTAAGTATCATTGCTTGCCTGCAACGCGAGGGTTCGCTGTCGCAGCGCGAGCTGGCGGATCGGGTCGGTTTGTCGCAGAACGCCTGCTGGCGCCGGCTGCAGCGGCTGAACGCCAGCGGCATCATTCGCGGCACCCGCGCCCAGGTCAACCTGGTGGCGCTGGGGCTGGACCTGACCGTGTTCGTGATGATCCGCACCAGCCACCACGCCAAGGACTGGGCCGATGGCTTTCGGCGCCACGTCGAGCGCCTGCCCGAGGTGACCGAGTTCTACCGCATCGGCGGCGACTGGGATTACCTGATCAAGGTCACCTGCCGCGGCATCGCCGGCTACGACCGCTTCTACCAGAAGCTGATCACCGACTTCGAGCTGTCGACGGTGACGGGCTTTTTCAGCATGGAAGCCATTATCGAGAACCGGCCGCCCGACCTGACGCAATTGGCGGGTGCGGTCGAGGACGGCACGCCGGGATAACGGCTGCGATAACTCCCGGTCATGAAGCCCCGGGGTGGCTTATATCCACGGGTTATCCCGGATGTGCCCATATCGACAAATCGTCAATAATTCGCCAACGTTTTGTTGTCGATCCGTCCCCAACTAGCCGCCCATGTCTGTTTCCGTCCGGGACGCCATTGTTTCCTCCTCCCATCTCGCCTCGTCCGCCCCGGAGCTGTCCGAGGTGGAGTTCGGCCTGATCATCGCGTCGCACGCCTTCAACCGCTGGATGGTCCGCTGCATGGCCTGCGCCGGGCTGCCGGAACTGACCTCGCTGGACATCCTGGTGCTGAACCACGTGTTCCACCGCGGCCGCGGCAAGAAGCTGGCCGACATCTGCTTCACGCTCAATGTCGAAGACACCCACCTGGTGAACTATTCGCTCAAGAAGCTCGAGCGGCTGGGCGTGGTGCAAAGCGCCAAGACCGGCAAGGAAGTGATCTACACCACCACCGATGCCGGCGCGGCCGCGATCCAGCGCTACGCCGAAGTGCGCGAGCAGTGCCTGGTCAAGCCGTTCATTGATTCGCCCGCCGCGGACGACGCCAGCCGCCAGCTGGCCAACACCCTGCGCGCCCTGTCGGGCCTGTACGACCAGGCTGCCCGCGCCGCCACCTCGCTGTGAGAATTCACGTTGTCTAGCACCCTTGCCTCTTCAAGCCAGCCGCTTCTGTCCGTGCGCGGCGTGTCGGTCGATTTCAACACCGCGAACGGCGTGTTCCGCGCCGTCGACAACCTGGACTTCGACGTGCGACCGGGCAAGACGCTGGCCATCGTCGGCGAGTCCGGCTCGGGCAAGTCGGTCACGTCCATGGCCATCATGCGGCTGACGGACTACAACAACGGTCGCATTGCCACCGGCAAGATCCTGTTCCAGAACAGCGCCGGCCAGGAAGTCGACCTGACCGCCGCGTCGGACGAGCAGATGCGCGCCATCCGCGGCAACGACATCGCGATGATCTTCCAGGAACCGATGACCTCGCTGAACCCGGTGTTCACGATCGGCGACCAGATCGTCGAAGCGATCATGCTGCACCAGCAGCTGTCGCCGTCGGCCGCGCGCAAATCGGCGCGCGCCCTGCTGGAAAAAGTGCGCCTGCCCGACGCCGAGCAGCTGCTGGACCGCTACCCGCACCAGCTGTCGGGCGGCATGCGCCAGCGGGTGATGATCGCCATGGCGCTGTCGTGCCAGCCGCGGCTGCTGATCGCCGACGAGCCGACCACCGCGCTGGACGTCACCATCCAGGCGCAGATCCTGAACACCGTGCGCGAACTGCAACGCGACCTGGGCACGGCCGTCATCTTCATCACGCACGACATGGGCGTGGTGGCCGAGATGGCCGACGACGTCGTCGTGATGCTGCGCGGCAAGAAGGTCGAACAAGGTACCGTGGAAGAGATTTTCCGCGCGCCCAAGCACCCCTATACCCGCGCGCTGCTGGCCGCGGTGCCGCGCCTGGGCAGCCTGACCGGCCGCGACCTGCCGCTGCGCACGCCGCAGACGGTGCTGGAAGGCGACACGCTGCGCGAAGTGGGCGAGACCCGCGAGCAGGACACCGCCCGCTACGACGAGCCGGTGCTGCGCGTGGAAAAACTGACTACCCGCTTTGACGTCGGCCACAACCTGTTCGGCCGCGTCACGCACCGCGTGCACGCGGTGGAAGAAGTGAGCTTTGACGTCTACCCCGGCGAGACGCTGGCGCTGGTGGGTGAATCGGGCAGCGGCAAGTCCACCATCGGCAAGACGCTGCAACAGCTGGTGGCGCCGACCTCGGGCGCCGTGCGCTACAACGGCCAGGACATTTTTTCGATGGACGCGGCCGGGCGCCAGCGCCTGCGCCAGGAAATCCAGTACATCTTCCAGGACCCGTACGCCTCGCTGGACCCGCGCAAGACGGTGGCGTTCAGCATCGCCGAACCCATCCGCACCCACGGCCTGCTGGCGGGCGACGACGCCATCGCGCGCCGCGTGGGCGAACTGCTGGAACAAGTGGGCCTGAAACCCGAACACGCCCGCCGCTATCCGCATGAATTCTCGGGCGGCCAGCGCCAGCGCGTGTGCATCGCGCGCGCCCTGGCCAGCAACCCCAAACTGATCATTGCCGACGAATCGGTGTCGGCGCTGGACGTATCGATCCAGGCGCAGATCCTGAACCTGCTGATGGACCTGCAGAAAGACCGCGGCCTGTCGTACCTGTTCATCACCCACGACATGGCGGTGGTGGAAAAGGTCAGCCACCGCGTGGCGGTGCTGTACCTGGGCCAGATCGTCGAGCTGGGCACCCGCCGCCAGATTTTCGAATCGCCGCAGCATGCCTACACCCGCAAGCTGCTGGCCGCCGTGCCGGTGGCCGAACCGGGCCGCCACATCGATACCTCGCTGATCGAGGGCGAGATCCCCAGCCCCGTGCGGCGCGTGGGCGACGAACCCGCGATCATTCCCCTGGTTGAATTCGCGCCCGGCCACCGCGTGGCCCGTGCGGCCTGAACCCCCTCTTTTTCACGTCGGCCCGCCCGATTTCCCGTCCCTGGAGTTGAACATGCTCTCCCTACGCAAAACCTTCACCGCCACCGCCCTGGCCCTGGCGCTGGGCGGCGCGCTGCCCGCGGTCCTGTCGACCGCGCAAGCCGCCGGCACGCTCAACGTAGCCATCAACCAGGACCCGGGCAGCTGGGACCCGATCGACACCTTCGTGACGTTCTGGGGTTCGGTCGGCAGCAACCTGTACGACGGCCTGACGATGCGCGGCGCCGACCTGAAGCTGCAACCCGGCCTGGCCACCAAGTGGGAATACCTGGACGACAACAAGCGCCTGCGCTTTACGCTGCGCCAGGGCGTGAAGTTCCACAACGGCGAACCCTTCAACGCCGAAGCCGTGAAGTTCACCTTTGAACGCCTGCTGGGCGCCGAAGGCGCCAAGGGCCCGCAGAAGTCCAACTACGACTCGATCGGCGAGGTCAAGGTGGTGGACGAATACACCGTCGACTTCATCCTGAAGCAGCCGGACCCGGTGCTCTTGACCAAGCTGGCCGGCTACGGCGCCATGATCGTGCCGCCCAAGTACATCCAGGAAAAGGGCGAAGACAACTTCAACACCCACCCGGTCGGCACGGGCCCGTTCAAGTTCGAAAGCTACCAGCCCAAGGTCAACGTGACCCTGGCGCGCAACGACGACTACTGGGGCGGCAAGCCCAAGCTGGACAAGGTGGTGTATCGCTTCATCGGCGAACCGGGCACCCAGGTGGCCGAGCTGCAAGCCGGCCGCATCGACGTCGCCACGCTGATCCCGCTGGGCCTGATCGAGACCGTGAAGAAGTCGGGCAACGCCGATGTCATCTCGACCGGCGGCCCGGTGGCCTTCGCGCTGCGCTACAACACCAAGACCGGCATCACCCAGCACCGCGACGTGCGCCGCGCGCTGATCATGGCCGTGGACCGCGACGCCATCGTCAAGCAGCTGCTGCTGGGCCAGGCCAAGACCATCGCCAGCTTCCAGGGCCCGCAGTCGTTCGGCTACAACCCCGACCAGAAGCCCCTGCCGTTCAACCCCGCCGAAGCCAAGAAGCTGCTGGCCGGCGCCGGCATCAAGGCCGGCGCCACGGTGCAGATCGACGTGCGCGGCAGCGATTCGAACTTCCGCGAAGTGGCCCAGGCCGTGTCGGGCTACCTGCAGGCCGTGGGCGTGCGCGCCACCATCAAGCCGTACGAAACCGGCGTGCTGCTCAACGACATCATCCCCGGCGGCAAGACCGGCGAGATGTGGCAGAACCAATGGGGCGGCTGGACGTACGACTACGACAACACGGCCTACCTGATGTATCACTCGGGCCAGAAGTGGAACCCGTACGACAACGATCCCAAGCTGAACGCCATGCTGGAAGCGCAACGCACCGTCTATGACGTGAAGAAGCGCGAAGCCATGCTGCAGGAAATCGCCGGCTACGTGGCCGACCAGGCGCTGGAACTGCCGCTGTACAGCCTGAACACGATCGTGGGCGTGAACAAGCGCGTCAAGAACCTGGAAGTCCCGGGCGACATCCGCTTCCGCTTCGTCGACACGTCGGTGGACTAACCCCCCCGAAGCGCTGCGCGCTTGCGCATTAACCCTACTGACCCGCCCCGGTGAAAACCGGGGCGGCGCCTCATGACCGGATTTCTGATTAAACGCGTGTTGCAGGCGGTCTTCGTGATCGTGGCCGTGACGCTGCTTGTTTCCTATGCCGTGCGCCTGACCGGCGACCCCGCGCTGATGCTGAGCCAGGGCTCGGGCAGCGTGACCGAGCAGGACCTGGCCAACATCCGCCAGGCGCTGGGCCTGAACCGGCCGTTCCACGTGCAATACCTGAGCTACATGCAAGGCCTGCTCCACGGCGACTTCGGCCGCAGCTTCATGGGCGGCACGCCGGTCGCCAAGCTGATCGGCGACGCCCTGCCCGCCACGCTGATGCTGGCCTTCACGTCGCTGATCGCGTCGATCCTGATTTCGTTGCCGCTGGGCATCCAGGCCGCCATCAAGCGCGGCAAGGCCACCGACCAGACCATCCGCATCCTGTCGCTGGTGGGGCTGTCGTTTCCCAATTTCTGGCTGGCGCTGATGCTGGTGCTGCTGTTGTCGATCACCTTCCCGCTGCTGCCGCCGTCAGGCTGGAGCGGTCCGGCCAGCCTGGTGCTGCCGTCGCTGACCATGGCCATCATTCTGTCGGCCACCAATATCCGCCTGGTGCGCACCACCATGCTGGAAACGCTGTCCGCGCAATACATCATGGTGGCGCGCAGCAAGGGCCTGAAGGAACGCGTGGTGCTGTACAAGCACGCGCTGCGCAACTGCGCGATTCCGCTCATCACCTACCTGGGCCTGCAGTTCGGCGGCCTGATCGGCGGCATCGTCGTCATCGAGATGGTGTTCAACTGGCCCGGCCTAGGCACGCTGGCGTTCGACGCCATTTCCGGCCGCGACTATCCGGTGCTGCAAGGCACGGTCACCGTGCTGGCCGCCGTCATCGTCCTGGTCAACCTGATCGTCGACATCGCCTACGGCATCGTCGATCCCCGAATCCGCACGCGCTGAGCCTTATGCAGACCACCACCCCCACCGCCGCGCCCGCGGCCCCCAAGCCGCGCAGCCGCTACCGTTCGCTGGAATTCGTGCTGGGCGCCCTGCTCACCGGCCTCATGGTCATTCTGGTGCTGGCCTCGGGCTGGCTGTTTCCCGACGGCGGCGAAGCCATGGACCTGGCCGCCCGCCTGACCGCGCCGTTCACGACCGCGGCCCACCCCTTCGGCACCGACCCGCTGGGCCGCGACGTGCTGGCCCGCGTGATCGTGGGTGGCAAGATCTCGCTGATGGTCGGTTTCATTTCGGTGCTGGGCGGCGCGCTGCTGGGCATCGTCATGGGCCTGATCGCCGGCTACTACCGCGGCTTCTGGGACATGATCGTGATGCGCTTTGCCGACGTGCAGCTGGCGCTGCCGTTCATCCTGGTGGCGATCACCTTCATCGCCATCCTGGGCGGGGGGCTGTTCAACGTCATTTTCTTCATGATCATTTCGCAGTGGGTGCAGTATGCGCGCCTGGTGCGGGCGCAGGTGCTGGCGCTGCGTGAACGCGAGTTCGTGCTGGCCGCCCGCGCCTTCGGGGTGCGCGAC
The DNA here is from genome assembly GCF_052695805.1 of Achromobacter sp. NCFB-sbj8-Ac1-l. NCBI lineage: Bacteria > Pseudomonadati > Pseudomonadota > Betaproteobacteria > Burkholderiales > Alcaligenaceae > Achromobacter > Achromobacter sp. NCFB-sbj8-Ac1-l. The sequence continues at coordinate 4,224,552 of NZ_CP199812.1, forward strand.
CTGGCCATGATCCGCCATCACATCGTGCCCAACCTGCTGGGCCCGCTGGTGATCCTGATGACGCTGAACGTCGCCAACAACATCCTGCTGGAAAGCAGCCTGACCTTCCTGGGGCTGGGCGTGGACCCGATGATCCCGAGCTGGGGCGGTATGCTGGCCGATGGCCGCACCTACATGCAGACGGCCTGGTGGGTCAGCGTGTTCCCGGGGCTGGCGATCATGCTGACGGTGCTGGGCTTGAATTTGCTCGGCGACTGGCTGCGCGATCGCCTCGACCCCACTGGAAAAGTGTGAGCCCCCACGCCGCACCCGCTGCGCGGGCTTGCTGCCCCCCGAGGGGGCGGCCCCGCCTTGGGGCGGCCCGAAGGATAGGACCCCCACGCTGCACCCGCTGCGCGGGCTTGCTGCCCCCCGAGGGGGCGACCCCGCCTTGGGGCGGCCCGAAGGATAGGACCCCCACGCTGCACCCGCTGCGCGGGCTTGCTGCCCCCCGAGGGGGCGACCCCGCCTTGGGGCGGCCCGGCGGCGGGGCGGGCGGGGCGCCAATAAGCGCATTTGAGGATGACTGACGATGGTTTTGCTGGAAAAGACATTCGACCGCACGCTTGACGCGTGGATCCACGCCTACAAGGCGCCGGCCTGGCGTGGGGCGGCGGTCGAGGGGTGGCTGTTCGAGGGCGTCGAGGCGCGTCGCGAGGCCGAGGCCCGGTTGGCGCAGGCGGGGGTCACGGCGCGTTTTCGCAGCGCCTACAAGCCGCTGGTGCATTACTTCCTGGAAGAAGTCGAGCGCGACGGCCTGGTGTCGGTCGACCTGCGCTACCCGCTGCACGAACATGCCCAGGCCAAGCGCTTCACGCTGGAAGCGTATCCACTGGCCGCCCTGCTGCCCGGCGTGCGTGTCGCCATGCACCCGGGCGCGTCGGACCTGCACTATGACGTCACCCTGGCCTACGCCGACGGCCGCCGCGTGCAGACGCGCGTGTTCGCGCCCAACCAGCTGGGCCAGGCCCAGGACGGCACGCCCGAACTGTCGCCCACCGGCTGGCTGCGCGTCCATGACGCCGACGGCGCCGTGCAGACCGATGGCCCGCAAGCCACCGAATACCAGCAAGCGTTCCGCAGCATCGTCGACACCGTGCGCCAGCACGCCTGGGGCGCGCACGAGCCGTACTTCGACCGCCTGGAAATCCGGGTCGACCTGCCGGGCATGGACTTCGCCCTGCCGGTGGACGAGGAAATCGTCAGCACCTTCGAGGCCCTGCACGAAGACCTGTATTTCTCGTTGCTGGAACACTTTCAGCAGCATTCCGGCCGCCCTTCCGGCGACCGCGGCCTGCAACCCGGCCAGATCATTCCCGATGTCCGCCGCCACGATGGCGCGGCGCGCGTGATGATGACGCTGGAGCCCTTTGCGCCGCCCGCACCGGTGACGCCCGCGCCGCTCACCACGCCGCTGGCCCAGCAACGTGAACCCCTGCCCGCCGCGCAGATTGCGGGCTGTGTGGCCGCACTGGCCGGTGACGAATTCCAGGCCGTGTCGCGCCAGGGCCGTCCGGTGCTGGGCACCTACCTGCGGGGCCCGGGCCCGGCGGTGTTCATTTCGGGTGCGCAGCATGCCAACGAAACCTCCGGCGTGGTCGGCGCCCTGCGCGCGGCCGAAGCGCTCAAGGCGCGCGGCGACGCCCACTTCGCGCTGATCGCCTCGGAAAACCCCGACGGCTATGCGCTGTTCAACCGCCTGCGCGAACAGCATCCGCGCCACATGCTGCATGCGTCGCGCTACAGCGCGCTGGGCGACGACATCGCCTACCGCGAACACGCCCCGTTCTTCGAGCGCGACGGCCGCCATCAGGCGCACGCCATCAGCGGCGCGCAGTTGCACATCAACCTGCACGGCTACCCGGCGCATGAGTGGACCCGTCCCCTTTCGGGCTACCTGCCGCGCCATTTCGAGCTGTGGACCGTGCCGAAGGGCTTTTTCCTGGTGCTGCGCCACCACCCGGGCTGGAGCGAGCGTGCCCGCCGCCTGATCGAAGGCGTAACGGCGCGCCTGGCCCGCAATGTGCCGGGCCTGGTGGAATTCAATGCGCGCCAACTTGAACTATTCCAGGCCCACGCGCTCGAAACCGGATTCGATGTGCTGAACGGCATCCCCGTACAGGTCACGGAGACCGACCGGGAAGAACTGCCGATGGCGTTGATTTCCGAGTTTCCGGATGAAACCGTATACGGAGACCGATTCGTTTTCGCGCATACTGTGCAAATGGAAACCGTCCTGGCGGCCACTGACATCTACCGATCGGGCTTGTAGCGCTTGACATGAACATCCGAGAACGCAACCACGGCGACGACCTCGCCCTGGTGGACATCTGGCTCCGTTCGGTGCGCGCCACCCATACGTTCCTGACCGAAAAGGAAATCCAGGCCATGTACCCGCAGGTGCTCAACACCTACCTGCCGTCGGTACGCGTCTGGGTCTGCGAAGACGACACCGGCGAGGTCGCCGGCTTCATGGGCCTGAACGGCAACAAGGTCGAAATGCTGTTCGTCGACGCCAACAAGCGCGGCAAAGGCGCGGGCCGACGCCTGCTGAACTTCGCGCTGTCGCTGCACGGCAGCCTGCAGGTGGACGTCAACGAACAGAACCCCCAGGCCCACGGCTTCTACAAGCACTACGGCTTTCAGGACGTGGGCCGCTCGGAAACCGATTCGGCCGGCAGGCCCCGGCCGATCATCCACATGAAGCTGGCGGGCTGAGCGGCCCGTTGGCGCCGCAGGCGTAGCCACCGCCTTTACCTCACCCGGCTTGCCCGTGCCGCGCGCGCCAGGCCTTGAGCGCGTCGCGGTATTCGTCCATGGCCTCGTTGTAGGTGTCGTACACGCAGGGAATGCAGCCGCTGTTGCAGCATTCTTCGGGTGCGGGCGCTTCGGGGGGAACAGGCGGCGGGTCGTCGGCGCCTGCAGGCGGGAGGTCGCGGGTAGTCATGGTGGGTTTCAAAACGGCATTCATGACGCCATGTTAGCGCCGCCGGGCCCGGCCCCGGTGGCTGTGCCGTCCGCTTGCCCGGCCGCCAGCGCCTGCCATTGCTCGCGCCGGATTTCGTAGCGCAGCTTGCGGGCATCGCCCTCGCCGGTGGTGTCGATCCAGCGCAGACCGCATTTTTCCATCACCCGCAGCGACGCCGCATTGGCCACGACCGCCACGGCGCTCAGCGCCTGCACCGGCAGGCGCTCAAAGCCCAGCGCCAGCAACGCCCGCGTGATTTCCGAAGCATAGCCCCGGCCCCAACAGGCAGTCTGGAAGGCGTAGGCAATTTCTACGTGTTCCACGTCGCCCGCCAGCGCCAGCTTGAGCCCGGCGCGGCCCGCCAGCGCGCCGCTGTCGCGCTCGGTCAGCACGTACATGCCATAGCCCTGCTCGGCCCAATGCAGCAGGTTGTGCTGCACATAGCGCCGCGTGGACGTGGCATCGCGGGTGCCGCCCATGGTGGCCATCAGGGCGGCGTCCGCGTGCATGGCGGTGATGAAAGGCAGGTGGGTCTGCGACATGCGCTCGGCGCGCAAGCGGGGAGTGACGAACGATTCGGGCAGCAAGGAGGACGACATGGAAGCGGACGGCGGCGCGAGGGAGACGATGCCCTGCATCATACCCAGCGCGCTGCCGCACGGCCATGGCTGAGGTGGCTTACACCGTGACGCGCATCGCGGTGTAAGCCCCTTTTCTCAGGCGCCGGGCTTGGCCTTGACGTCGCCGGACGCTGCCTTGAGCGCGTCGTAGATGCGCTTGCCGACCCGGCCGTCCTGCGGCAGGTTGCGCTTTTCCTGTTCGGCGCGGACCGCGTCGCGGGTCTTGGCGCCGGGGATGCCGTCGGCGATGCCGATGTCGTAGCCCAGGCCGATGAGCATTTCCTGCACCGACTTGATCTGGGCGCGCGACAGGCCCGGGTCGTCGGTGGGCCAGGCGGTGGCCAGCGCCGGGCCGCCTTGCAGGCGGTTCAAGAGCAGCGACACCGCCAGCCCGTAGCGGCGCGACTGGTTGTAGTGCAGGATCGCGTCGAAGTTGACGGTGGCCAGGAAGATCGGGCCGGTGGCACCGGTGGGCGCGAACAGGTAGGCCTGTTCGTTGTTGCCCGAGGCCAGCTTCAGCGCCGCGCCATTGCCCTGCTTGACGCCCGCCTGGGCCCACTGCGCGATGGTGCGCCGGTCTTGCGAGCCGACGTATTCGGCGTCGGGCGCGGGCGGGATGGCGGCGGCCACGTCGGCCGGCACGCGCACTTCGACCACGGCGGGCAGGCCGTGGGTCCATTTGGCGCGGCGCTTGCGCAGGTGGTTGGCGGTGGACGCCAAAGCGTCGGGCAGCGAGTTGTAGAGGTCGATCTTGCCGTCGCCGTCGCCGTCGGCGGCCAGCTCGTAGAACGAGGTCGGGATGAACTGCGTCATGCCGAAGGCGCCGCTCCAGGAGCCCACGAAACTGTCGGGCTGCACCACGCCGTCGCGCAGCAGGCGCACCGAGGCGTAGGCGTTCTTTTCCCACAGGGTCTTGTTTTCGGTGCAGGCGCGGGTGAGCCAGGCGTTGAGCACGTCGGTCTTGCCGACCTGGCGGCCGTAGTTGGTCTCGATGCCGAAAATGGCGACCAGCGTGGCCGGATCCACCTGGTACTGCTGGCCGATGGTGCCCAGCTGCGCGCTGTATTTGGCCAGCACGCCGCGGCCGTCGTTGACGCGTTCGTCGTCGACGGTCTTGGCGATGTAGTCCCACCAGGACTCGCGGCCTTCGGGCTGGCCCTGGGCAGACGCGACAGTGGTGGGCAGCAGCTTGGCGTTGGCCGTGTACTTGTCCCAGTCGGCCACCGTGAGGCCGTTGGCCGTGGCGCCGTTGCGCAGCTTGGCGATGCAGGCCTTGGTGTCGAGTTCGGTCGGGATGATGACCTTGGGTGACGTGGCAGACGCGGCAGGCGTGGGCGCGGCGGCCGGGGCAGGCACGGCCGGGGCCGCCGGTGCGGCGTGTGCCGGGGCAGCGGCCGGCGCCGGTGCGGCGGCAGGCGCCGCGGCGGGCGCGGCCGGCGTGGCTGCCGGTTCATCGAAGCTGCGCTTGGGCGTGAGCACCGGCGCGGGCGCCGGCTGGCTGGCGGAACTGCGCGAGCCCGTGGCCGAGGACGGCCCCTCGGCCTGGGCGACGCCGGTGGCGGCGGCGCAGAATGCAGCGGCCAGGACCACGCGGGCAAAGGGATCAATTCGAGCGCGAAGGGAATGCTGACGCATGGCAATCCTGAAAAATCGGAGTCAGCCCGGATCGTACCCCGACCGGCCGCCGAAATCGAACCCGGTGGCACCGATTTATCCATCGGTAACCACCGGCCCCGCCTGCGCGCCAGAGATCGCTACCGCATGCCTGCGGGCACCGCCGCGGCGGAAGAGGCAGCCGCGTCCCTCGCGATTCGATCCGCACGCCGTCGCGCGCTCGCGCACCTCATGGACGCATCGTCGCCGGCGCGAACCAGTACTGCGCCTGCTCGCTGTCGGACGAATACCAGGGCAACAGACCGATGCTGTGGGATTCCCGCTGCACGCTGACCAGCAGCCCACCCTGCTGGGGCCGCAGCAGCGCGACGTAGCGGTACACGCCCATGGATTCGTACTGATGCCAGTCGCGCCGCGCCGTCACCCAGAAGCGGCCCTGGGTGCAGCCGGTATAGCGGCTGGCGCCGACCCGGGGCGGTTGCGGCGGGTCGGCAGGATCGGGGTCTGCCGCGCCATCGCGTTGCCGCAACAGCGCCGCGCTCTGGCTGCCCTGGCCGTCTTCGGCCTGGATGTTCCAGCCGCCGGCAGCGGGACTGAAGGTCACGCGGGCCGCGGCCGTGGGCTGCCATTGGCGCTCGGCGGTGTCTTGCAGGTCCGGCAGCGCCAGCGCGTTGGCCAGGAAGCGCTGCAGGTCGGACAGGCCGGCCACCGAGGCCTTGCCGCCGCGCAGTTCGCCGGCCGCGAGATACGTGCCGCCCAGGTCCGGGCATTGCGCCGGGTCCGACGGCAGCACCAGCGGCGCGCCCTGCTTGAAATCGGGCCAGGCGACGCGCACGTCGTCCACCGTGGTGACGCCGCAGGCCGACAGGCCGGCCAGCGCCATGGCCGCCCACGCCAGACGGGCGGCGCGGGCCGCGGCCCCGCCTGCCTTGCACGTCCGCAACGGCGCAGGCAGTGTCTCCGAAGGGTCCGTCTTTATTACCATCGTGTCGTGTCCCATGGCCACGCACTATACCGAAACCCCGCGTTGCCAAGGCCGTGGCGGGGGGGAATAATCGGCGGATCGCCCTGCGCCCTCTGCCCACCGCCGCTCCCATGACGCCCTTCAAAGGAAAACTCCGCACCCGGCACCTGGAAATCGTGCTGACGGTGGCCGAGCTGGGCAACCTGTCCAAGGCGGCCACGCAACTGCACAGCACGCAGTCGGGCCTGTCGCGCGCCATCGCCGAAATCGAGGAACTGGTGGGTGCGCGGTTGTTCGAGCGCACGGCCCGCGGCACCAGCTGCACGCCGCTGGGCGAGGCCATGTGCCGCCATGCGCGCCAGTTGCTGACCGGCTTTCGCAAGGCCGAGATCGACCTGGCCGCGCTGTCGCGCGGCGACGAAGGCAGCCTGACCGTGGGCTGTTTTTCCATGTTCGCCGGCTGGCCGGTGGCCCAGGCGGCGACGCGCTTTCGCCAGGCCTATCCGCGCATCACCCTGACGCTTGAGATCGGCACGCACGAGCGCCTGATCGAAGACCTGGACGCCGGCGCGCTGGACGTGCTGATCAGCCGCTTCTCGTCCACGGTCAATCCGCAGGTGTACCGGTCGGCCACCTTGCTGGAAGACGCCGTGGTGCTGGTCTGCGGACCGAACCATCCGCTGGCGGGCCGGCCCGACGCCGACCTGGCCGAGTGCGTGACCTATCCGTGGATCACCGCCCTGCCCGGCAGCCGCATCCGCGGCGAGCTGGAAATGCTGCTGCACCAGGAGGGCCTGCCGATTCCGGATATGATCGGCGCCCTGTCGCTGGAATTCGGCCGTGAAATGCTGCTGGACGGGCACTATCTGTGGATGCTGCCGGGCAGCGTCGCGGCAGTGCGGGCGGCGCGCGGCGAAGTCGTCGTCCTGGCGGCCCGGCCGGCCCTGCGCAAATCGCCGCTGGCGGCCATCTGGCGCCGCGACCGACCCAGCACCCGCCAGGCCCGCGCGTTCGCGGACACGCTGGCCCAGGCCATCAACGCAATATAGGAGCACCCATCCATGTACGACTGGCTCAATGCCCTGCCCAAGGCGGAACTGCACCTGCACCTGGAAGGCTCGCTGGAACCCGAGCTGCTGTTCCGGCTGGCCCGCCGCAACGGTGTCGCCCTGCCATGGCCCGACATCGATGCGCTGCGCGCCGCCTACAACTACGGCAATCTGCAGGAATTCCTGGACCTGTACTACCTGGGCGCCGACGTGCTGCGCACCGAACAGGACTTCTACGACCTGACCTGGGACTACCTGGTCAAGTGCCACGAGCAGAACGTGGTGCACACCGAACCCTTCTTCGATCCACAGACCCACACCGACCGCGGCGTGCCGTTCGCGGCGGTGCTGGGCGGCATCAGCCAGGCGCTGGAAGATGGCCGCAAGAAGCTGGGCATCAGCAGCGGCCTGATCCTGAGCTTCCTGCGCCACCTGCCCGAAGAGCAGGCCATGCGCACGCTGGAAGAAGCGCTGCCCTACCGCGACGCCTTCATCGCCGTGGGCCTGGACAGCAGCGAAATGGGCTTTCCGCCGCGGCTGTTCCAGCGCGTATTCGACCGCGCCCGCGCCGAAGGGCTGCCCGCCGTGGCGCATGCAGGCGAAGAAGGCCCGCCGGAATACATCTGGGAAGCACTGGACCTGCTGAAGGTGCTGCGCATCGACCACGGCGTGCGCGCCGCCGAAGACCCGCGCCTGATGGCCCGCCTGATCGACGAACAGATCCCGCTGACCGTCTGCCCGCTGTCCAACACCCGCCTGCGCGTGTTCGAACACATGTCGCAGCACAACATCCTGTCGCTGCTGGATGCGGGGGTGAAGGTCACCGTCAATTCCGACGACCCGGCCTACTTCGGCGGCTACGTCACCGAGAACTTCCATGCGCTGTACGAGCACCTGGGCATGAGCCAGGCGCAGGCGCAGGCGCTGGCCGACAACAGCATGGATGCGCGCATCCTGAAGTAACCGGCGTCGCCCGCGACGGCCGGGCCATGCGCAACCCGCATGGCCCGGATCGAAACCGGCATGCCATGCCGGCCCCGTTCGTCCCTACCATAGTCCGAAGACGGCAATGCCATCCGGCGTTGCCGCCCACGATGACAATGACCAGGGGCAACACCATGACCGAATCCGTCCAGGTCCGGCTGCGCGCCGGCCTGCTGACCGGCCTGCGCGAAGGCGGCGTCAGCCGTTTTAGCGCCATTCCCTACGCAGCGCCGCCCGTGGGCGCGCTGCGCTTCGCACCGCCCGAACCCGCCCGCTGGCAAGGTCCGCGGGACGCCACCCGCCCGGGCCCCGTGCCGCCACAGCTGCCGTCGCGGCTGCGCGGCGCCATGGGCGACTTCGATGCGCCGCAGTCGGAAGACTGCCTGCACCTGACCGTCTGGACGCCGGCAGCCGGTACACCGGCAGCCGGTACGCCGGTAGCCCGTATGCCGGCAGCCCGTATGCCGGCCCCCGATGCGCGGCGCCGGCCGGTCGTGGTGTGGCTGCACGGCGGGGCCTGGCAAAGCGGCGCGGGCGCACTGGACTGGTACGACGGCGCCCGCCTGGCCGCGCTGGGCGACGTGGTGGTGGTGGCGGTGAACTACCGGCTGGCCGCCCTGGGCTGGCTGCACGTGCCGGGGCAGACCGCCAACGTCGGGCTGCTCGACCAGGAAGCCGCCATCGATTGGGTGATGGACAACATCGAAGACCTGGGCGGCGACCCCGCGCGCGTCACGCTGATGGGACAGTCCGCCGGCGCCTCGTCGATCTGCGCCATGCTGGCGCGCCGGCCGCGCTTTGCCCGCGCCATTCTGCAGAGCGCCGCGCTGGGCCGCGGTTTTCGCAGTTCGGCACAGGCCGCCGCATTGGGCCAGGCGTTCCTGGAAGCGGCCGGCGCCAACTCGCTGGACGAGGCCCGCGCCCTGCCCGTCGACCGCCTGCTCGCCGCACAGCAGGCGCCGCAAGTGGTCGCGGCGCTACAGGCCGAGGGCGGCCGCCGCAGCCTGTTCGGCCCGGTGCTGGATGGACAGGTGCTGCCCGCCGACATCGCCCCGGCATTGCAGCGGGCGGCCGGCCGCGCCGATGTGCTGGTGGCCTATACCCGCGATGAGATGGCCGCGTTTCCTGGCTACGGCACCGGCCCCGACAGCCAGGCCGCCAGCGAGGCCGTGTTCGGCGCGCCGTCGCGCCAATGGGCCGAACACGCCGCCGCCCAGGGCCGCCAGGCCTGGCTCGCGCGCTTTGACGTGGCGCCCACCGACGCCTTCCGGGCGTGCCACTGCATCGAACTGCCGTTCGTGTTCGGCACCCTCGACGCTTTTGCCCAGGCGCCCATGCTGCACGGCCTGCCGCCCGCGCAGGCGGCGCGGCTGACCGCGACGACCCAACGCGCCTGGCTTGCCTTCATCCGCGGCGAGGCGCCCGACTGGCCCGCGGCGCCGCACCAGCAATTGCTGGACTGAGCCACACGCCGGTCGGCTGCGACCCGGCTCGCACGGCCGGCGCACCCACAACATACATAAGGGGAATATCCATGTTGAAGTCTCTCGCGATCTCGCTTGCCCTGCTGTTGCCCGCCGCCGCCAGCGCGGCCTATCCCGACAAGCCGGTCAAGATCATCGTGTCCAACCCGCCGGGCGGCCCCGTGGACGTCATGCTGCGCGTGCTGGCCAGCAAGCTGTCGCAGGTGTGGGGCCAGGCGGTGGTGGTGGAGAACAAGCCTGGCGCGTCCGGCATCATCAGCACGGGCGCGCTGGTCAAGTCGGCTCCGGACGGCTACACGCTGGGCATGGTGGTGGCCTCGTCCGTGACCATCGTGCCGTTCGCGGTGGACAGCCTGCCGTTCGATCCGCAGAAGGACCTGCAACCGGTGGCGCTGGTCGCGCGCACGCCATTCCTGTTCATCGTGCCCGCCGACAGCCCGATCAAGACCTGGCAGGACTTCGTGCGGGAAAGCCGCGCGCGCAACCTGTCGGTGGGCTCGTTCTCGATCGGCACCGCGTTTCACCTGGTGTGGGAGCAGACCGCGCGCCGCGCCGGCATCAAGGCGCTTTACATCCCGTCGTCATCGTCCGGCAAGACGCAGAACGACCTGATCGGCGGCCAGCTCGATGTGGGGCTGGACGCGCCATCCAGTTCCAAGGGGTTGATCGACAGCGGCCGCCTGCGTGCGCTGGCCATCACCAGCCCCGAACGTTTCGCCGGCCTGCCGGACACGCCGACGCTGCGCGAATCCGGCATGGCGGACTACGCGCCGCAGCCGTGGATCGGCCTGATGGCGCCCGCGGGCGTGGCGGCCGACCGCGTGGCGCTGATCCAGAAGACGGTGTCCGACATCCTGAAGGAACCTGCCATGAAGGCGCAGATGCAGACGCTGGGCATGATTCCCATCGGCGGCACCGCACAGGAATTGGCGGACACCATCGCCGCCGATCGGGCAGAGATGGGTCCGCTGATCAAGGAACTGGGGATCAAGCTGAATTAGGGCCGTCATGCGGCCTGCGGACGGCCCGCCCTGCGCCGGCACGATTCGCCGCGGAATGATTCTCTTATTCATTGACCGACGGTCAGTCAGTAATTAGAATACGGCTCACTTTCCTTTCCTGGCGATCCGTATGACCCCCAGCCGCCGCCGTGCCCTGGTGCTTGCCGTCAACCTGGGCAGCTTCATCACCATCCTGGACATCAGCATCGTCAACGTGGCCCTGCCCACCATGCAGGCCGCGCTGCGCATCGACATGGCCGGCTTGCAGTGGGTGGTGGACGCGTACGCGCTGTTCCTGTCCGCCTTCATGCTATCGGCGGGTCCGCTGGGCGACCGCTACGGCCGCAAGCGTTCGTGGCTGGGCGGCGTGCTGCTGTTCACCGTGGGTTCCGCGCTGTGCGGCGTGGCGGACAGCCTGCCGATGCTGCTGATCGGCCGTGCCGTGCAAGGGGTGGCCGGGGCCTTGCTGATCCCCGGCGCCCTGTCGCTGTTGACGCAGGCCTTTCCCGACCCGCGCGAACGCGCCCAGGCCATCGGCGTCTGGGCCTCGTGCAATGCCATTTCGCTGATCGTGGGGCCGATGCTGGGCGGCGTGCTGGTGGCGCATTTCAGCTGGCAGAGCATCTTTCTCATCAACCTGCCCGTGGGCGCGCTGGCCATCGGGCTGGGCCTGTGGGGCATCCAGGAAAGCGCGCACCCGGAACACGCCGCGTTCGACCCCGCCGGGCAAGCGCTGAGCGTGATCTGGCTGGGCGCCCTGACCTACGGCCTGATCGCCGCCGGCGAGCATGGCTGGCAGGCGCCGGACACCGTGGCGGCGCTGGCCATCGCCGCCGTCGGCCTGAGCGCCTTCCTATGGGTCGAGCAGAAGGTGGCGCGGCCGCTGCTGCCGCTGGGCCTGTTCCGCGATGCGGGCTTCGCGGTCACCAACTTCGCGTCGTTCGTGCTGGGCTTCGGCGGCTACAGCAGCCTGTTCTTTTTCTCGCTGTACCTGCAACACGTGCAGGGCCTGTCGCCGCTGGCCAGCGGCTGGCAGCTGGCGCCGCAATTCGTGGCGTCGGGCCTGGTGTCCACCGTCTTTGGCCGCCTGAACGCGCGCGTCGGCCTGCCGCGCCTGATGATTGCCGGCTACAGCCTGATCGGCCTGGCCATGCTGGGCATGATGAGCCTGGACGCGCACACCCCCTACGCGCTGACGGGTTCGCTGATGGTGGTGCTGGGGCTGGGCATGGGGCTGACGGTGCCGTCCACCAGCATGGCCGTCATGGCGACGGTGCCGCGCGAACGCTCGGGCATGGCGTCGGCCACCATGAATGCGCTGCGCCAGACCGGCATGACCATCGGCATCGCGCTGCTGGGCGCGCTGATGAGCGGCCGCGCGGTCGACCACCTGGCCGCGGCACTGACCCGGCTGGGCCAACCCGACGCGCAGGCGGTGGCGCGCGCCGCGGTCACGCAGCATGTGCTGCCCGCGCAGGCCGACGGCATGGCGGCGTTGTTTGCCGATGCGCTGGCCGGCGGCTTTCATGCCGCGATGCTGGGGGCCGGCGCGATGTCGGCGCTGGCCGCGCTGCTTTTGCTGGCGGTCACCCGGGGCGCGCGGCCGGTCTTGCGCACGGTGTGAGGATAGCGGGTCTGCCCCCTTGCAACGCCGGACGGACCGCGCGGCAAGGCGGCGCAACAGGCCGCGCCGCGCCCGGTTCCATCGTTCGGAATTCCAGCGCGCGGAATCAAACGGCAGGGTGTTTAAGCAGGCGTAAAAAACGCGGCAAGGGACGGTTGCTCCGGTAATATCTTCGGCCAATAACAGGTTAACAACCGAAGAGGAGACAAGCCATGAAGCACCATAGAACCCTGTTCCGCCTGGCGCCGCTGGCGCTTGCCGCGCACCTGGCCCTGAGCGGCCCCGCCGCCGCGCAAAGCGCGCCCGGCACGCAAGGCCCGCTGCAAGCGGCGCCCGACGCGGCGCTGGCCGCGCAGATCGACCAGCGCGCCAAGGCCATCGAAGACAAGCTCATCGCCTGGCGCCGCGACATCCACCAGCATCCCGAACTGGGCAACCAGGAAAACCGCACGTCCAAGCTGGTGGCCGACCACCTGCGCGCATTGGGCATGGACGTGAAGACCGGCGTGGCCGGCACGGGCGTCGTCGCGGTGCTCAAGGGCGGCAAGCCCGGCCCGGTGGTGGCGCTGCGCGCCGACATGGACGCGCTGCCCGTGAAGGAACAGGTCGACGTGCCGTTCGCCTCGAAGGCCAAGGGCACCTACCTGGGCAAGGAAGTCGACGTGATGCACGCCTGCGGCCACGACGCGCACACCGCCATCCTGATGGCCACGGCCGAAGTGCTGGCCGGCATGAAGGACCAGTTGCCCGGCAGCGTCAAATTCATCTTCCAGCCCGCCGAGGAAAGCCCGGCCGACTTCGAACCGGACGGCAAGAAGATCTGGGGCGCCAAGATGATGGTGCAGGAAGGCGTGCTGGACAATCCCAAGGTCGACGCGATCTTCGGCCTGCACGTGTCCAGCAGCTACCCCGTGGGCAAGCTGTCGTGGCGCAGCGGCCCGGCCATGGCGGCGGCCGACCAGTTCTGGATCGACGTCACCGGCAAGCAGACCCACGGCGCGCGGCCCTGGTCGGGCATCGACCCCATCGTGGTCAGCTCGCAGATCATCCTGGGCCTGCAGACCATTCCCAGCCGCCAGATCAACAGCATGCTGGAGCCCGCCGTGATCACGGTGGGCGCCATCCACGGCGGCAACCGCATGAACATCGTGCCGGACAGCGTCGCCATGACAGGCACCATCCGCACGTATGACGAGGGCATGAAAAAAGACATCCACCAGCGCATTGAACGCACGGCCACGATGATCGCGCAGAGCGCGGGCGCCAAGGCCGATGTGCGGGTGGTCGAGCTGTACAACGCCACCGTCAACAACCCCGGCCTGACCGAGGAAATGGGCCCCACCCTGCGGCGCGTGGCCGGCGAAGGCAACTACGGGCTGCAGCCCAAGTCGACGGCCTCGGAAGACTTTTCCTTCTACCAGGAAAAGGTGCCGGGCATGTTCTTCTACCTGGGCGTGACGCCCAAGGGCACCGATCCGGAGACCGCCGCGCCCAACCACTCGCCGCGCTTCTATGTGGATGAATCCGGCCTGATCAACGGCGTGCGCGCCTTGTCGAACCTGACCGTGGACTACATGGCCAAGGCCAAAAAAGGCAGCTAGCCTTCTTCGCCTGCCGGCCCGGGCCTGCCCCGCGCGGCAGGCCTGCAAGGCGCACGTGCAAGGCGTGCGCCGCCCGCCCCGCCCGCGTCTGGCGCGGCGGGCATAAGCAAACCGCCATAAAGTCTTTGTGGGACGCCGCGCGGTTTCCTACAGTACGGCCCTTTGCCGCCCAAGAGCCGTACCGCCATGCCGATTTCCCGACGCCGACTATTGCTTGCCAGCGCGCTGGTGCTACCGCTTGCACGGCCCCGCCCGGCACGCGCCGCCGCCTGGCCCGAACGTCCCATCCGGCTCGTGGTGACCTTTCCGCCCGGCGGCGCCAGCGACATCGCCGCGCGCATCATTGCGCCGAGTCTGGCAGACCTGCTGGGCCAGCCCATCGTGATCGAGAACCGCCCCGGCGCCGGCTCGACCCTGGGCGCGGCGCAGGTGGCGCAGGCCCCGGCCGATGGCTACACGCTGCTCATGTCGAACTCGGCGCCGCTGTCGATCTCGCCCGCGCTGATGCCGCAGCACAGCTACGACCCGCTGGCCAGCTTTCGGCACGTGGCTTATATCGGCGCCGTGCCGACGGCCTTCGTGGTGCATCCGGCGGTGCCCGTCGACACCTTCGCGCAACTGACCGACTGGATCAAGGCGCAGCCCGAGCCCGTGCAATACGGCAGCGGCGGCCTGGCCTCGGTCGGCCAGATCGTGGGCGAACTGTATGCGCGCCAGACCGGCGCGCCGCTGCAGCACATTCCGTACAAGGGGTCGGGCGCGATGCGCAATGACCTGCTGGGCGGCCAGATCCGTTTTGCGGTGGACGCACTGCCGCAGAACCTGCCGTTCCTGCGGACCGGCCAACTGCGCCTGTTGGCCGTCACCACGCAGCAGCGCGTGCCGCAGGCACCGGCCATTCCGGCGGTGGGCGAGCTGGGTTACCCCGGCCTGGTGGCCGAGAACTTCATCGGTCTGTCCGGGCCGGCCGGTTTGCCCGACGCCGTCAGCCAGCGGCTGCACGCCGCCTTGACGCAGGTGCTGCAAACGCCTGGCGTGCGCGCCAAGCTGGAGGGCCAGGGTTTCGTGCTGGCCCGGAAATCGCCCAGCGAATTCACCGACTTCGTGCGCCGCCAGGCCGACGCCTGGGGCCCGGTGGTGCGTGCAACCGGAGCCAGCCTGTGAGCGCCCGCCGCGTGCTGGTGCTGTTCGGCCACCCCGGCCGAGGCGGCTTCAACGAAGCCGCCGTCGAAGGCGCTGCACGCGCAGCCCGTGCCGGTCATGCGTTGCAGATCGAATGGATCGCCGACAACGATACGGACCGACGCACCGAACGCCTGGCGCAGCTGTGCGCGGCCGCTCCCGACCTGGTCATCGTGCATGGCGGCCAGGGCGACGTGCCGGTGGCGCGCATCGCGCCACGGTTTGCGCGCACGCAGTTCGCCATCACGCAGGGCAGTCATCACGCCGCCAATGTGGCCTCGTACGACATCCTGCAGGAACACACCGCCTTTCTGGCCGGCGTGCTGGCGGGGCTGCGCGGCGGCGCGGCTCACCTGTCCGGCGAACGCGTGCGGCCCGGCCTGAAGGGCCGTGCGGCCTATGCCGACGGCGTGCGCCGCGTGCGGGGCCAGGACCCGCTGACCGGCTTTTGCGGCAACCAGCACGACCCGGACCTGGCCAGCGCCTGGACCGACGGCCTGGCCGCGCGCGGCGCCCGAGTGGTGTTCGCGATGATGGATGGCGGCCGCGAGGGCATCACCCGGTCGTGCCGCCGCCACGGCCTGCGCCAGATCGGCAACGTGCTCGACTGGGTCGCGCGCGATCCCGCCGTGTTCCTGGCGTCGGCGCTGGCCGACTCCGGCCTGTGCGTGGAGCGCGCCGCCGCCGACCACGCGGCCGGGGCGCTACGGGTGGGCGAGGTCACGCATTTCGGCCTGCAAGCCGATGCGTCGCTGCGACTGGTGCTGGGCGCGGACGTCAGCGCCGAGGAACGCCGCATTCTGGACGACTGGTCGGCCCGCCTGGCGCGCGGCGACGTGCAGGTGGCGGGCGAGTACCGCGGACGGGAGTTCGCGCTGGAGGGCGCGGCGGCTTGAGGGCACCGGGTAAGGCGGCAGGCTATGCCCCGGTTGCCGCGAAGCCCTGGTGGTACGTCACCTGCCCCGACGCCGGCCGCCTGTAGGCCTGCGCCATGAAGTATTTCGGCGGCACGCCGGGATAGACCAACGCCGCAGTGGCCGTGAAGCCGAAGCGGCTGTAATAGGCCGGATCGCCCAACACCACGCAACCGGCCGCGCCAAGCGCCTTCAGTTCGGCCAGGCCCGCCTGGATCAACGCCGTACCAATGCCCAGGCCCTGCATCGCAGGCAGCACGGCCACCGGCCCCAGCCCGTACCAATCGGCCGCGCCGTCGCTGATCGTCACGGGTGAAAATGCGACGTGGCCCACCGGACGCCCCCCATCGCGCGCCACCAACGATACCGTCAGCACGCCGGCAGCACGCAAGGCGTTGATGATGTGCCCCTCGGTCTGCTGACTATGCGGATGGTCGCGAAACGCTTGCTGCGTCAATGCGAAAATGGCGTCGATGTCGGCGGGAGTCTCGGCGGAAATCTGCATGGCCTTTCTCGTTGCGATGGCAAGCATGGTGCGAAAGCGCAAGTGTACGCGGCCAACACCGGGATGGCTGTCCCCGTTCGACTGTCGCGGCTTGACTCGCCGGGCCACGCCCCGGCGAGCGATGGCCCGTCCGGGCGTCCGACAATTCCCGACCCGGATTGACGCCTGCCCGCCCCCTCGCTACAGTGACCGCCGATCCTGGCCGGGCGGCCCGCCGCCCGCATGCCGAGCCTTCGACCCCGCGGTTCGCCGCGACCTTCATCCGGAATCTTCCATGAACAGCTACCGCGTCGGCATCGCCGGCTTCGGCGCCATCGGCCAGGCCGTGGCGCAATCCCTGGATGCCGGCCTGCCCGGCCTGACGCTGGCCGCCGTAGCCGTGCGCGACCCCAAGGCCCCGCCCGCCTTCGCCTGGCAGCAGGCCACGCCCACGTTCACCACCATCGACCAACTGGTCGAGCACTGCGACGTCGTGGTCGAATGCGCCCCCGCCGCCGTGTTCCGCCAACTGGCCGAACCGGTGCTCAAGGCCGGCAAGAAGCTGGTGGTGCTGAGCTCGGGCGCGCTGCTGCGCCACGACGACCTGATCGAACTGGCGCGCGCCCACCAAGGCCAGATCCTGGTGCCGTCCGGCGCCATCCTGGGGCTGGACGCCATCACCGCCGCCGCCGAAGGCGTCATCCATTCAGTCACCATGATCACCCGCAAGCCGGTACGCGGCCTGCTCGGCGCACCGTACCTGACGGACAACCACATCGACATCGCCGACATCACCGAACCGCGCCTGATCTTCCGTGGTTCGCCGCGCGAAGCGGCCGTGGGTTTCCCGGCCAACCTGAACGTCGCGGTCAGCGTATCGCTGGCCGGCATCGGGCCGGATCGCACCACGCTGGAAATCTGGGCCGACCCGTCGCTGGAACGCAATATCCACCGCGTCGAAGTGGTGTCCGATTCGGCCTCGTTCTCGATGGAAATCCAGAACATCCCGTCGGCCAACCCCAAGACCGGCCGCATCACCGCGCAAAGCGTCATCGCCGCGCTGCGCAAGCTGACCGGGCCGCTGCGCGTCGGGACTTGAGCGTTCCTGCTGAACCGTCCCGGTGCCCGCAGGCGTGCCATCGCCCGCGCTTATGGACCCAACTTGTAGATTCATGTTTTCGGCGCTATAACACTTATATTCGGCATTCATCGGTGCTATAGCAATGAATAAGACAGTTGATTTACCGCCCACCGTCAATCACCGTCTGGCACTTTTTGCACGACGCTTGCGCGACGCGCGCAAGCAACGCCGTTGGACCCAAGAAAGATTGGCCCAAGTGGCTGGAATTGGCGTGTCCACGGTCCGCGCGATCGAGCACGGCGAGCCAGCCACCGCCATTGGCAACTATCTCGCCATGCTATGGGCGCTGGACCTGGACGCACAGTTAGACAATCTGTTGACCTCCGGAAACGTTGGCGCACTCGCTGGCACACCTCCTCAGATGGATAACAATTTCTAAGGACCCGCCGATGGCGCGCTCGCTGTACGTATGGACCTATCTACCGGGACAAAGCGAGCCCGTCGTCGCTGGACTCTTTCAGCACACAGAAGTCACGTCGACTCGAGGCGTTGGAGGCTTCATCTATGGCGCCTCATATCTGGCCAGGCCGAATTGCGTCGCGCTCTGCCCATCTGTGCCACTGACCGCTGTCCAATACAACACGACGGCAAACGGTGGCTACTTCGGCTTTCTACTGGACGCTGGCCCTGACTCCTGGGGGCGCGCGATAGTCGATCGGCTTCACGGCGCTCAAGACCCGTTGGGCTATCTCCGACTATCTGATGGTGGCGTGCGAAGTGGATCCCTGCTGTTCAGCGATTCTCCGGCTACTGTAAATGCATCAATATGGCTTGCCGCCATTTCCGAGCTAAGCGTCATCCAGCAAGCCGCGAGCGCCTTGGAGCTTGGCCAGCGCCTGTCGCCGGATGCCCAGCGGCTGTTGCGCCCCGCCTTGTCTCTAGGTGGCGCCCGGCCGAAGTGCTCGGTGAAGGCCGACGGTAGAATCTGGATCGCAAAATTTCGGTCGAGCAAGGATGCGCCGGACTTGCCCGAGGTCGCGCGGCAAGAACACGCCATGTATCTGCTGGCGAGATACGCAGGCATCGACGTACCGGCATGCAAACTGATTGAAGTAGGCGGTAATGCCGTTTTCCTGACCGAGCGCTTTGACGTGTCCGTGCTACCAGGCGGAGCGTTCGGACGATTGCGCTATGCCTCGGCACGCAGCGCCCTGGAAGCGCCCGACATACCACCCTCACCGCACGGCAGCTACCCCGGTTTGGCGCGTCAAATGACGAAATGGAGCGAGCATCCCGACGTCGATCGCAAACAGCTATTCCGGCGGCTCATATTCAACATAGCCACATCGAACACCGACGACCACGAGCTTAATCACGGGTTCGTCGACGGACCCGATGTCACCTGGGTAGACACCCTACAACTGGCCCCCGCCTTCGATCTGGTGCCTTCCGTGGTCAACAACGACCGGGTTTATCAAGGCATGCTGGTCGGCGACGACGGCGCAGTATCGAGCTTCGACAATGCAGTGACATCCGCTCGCCAATTCGGGCTATCCGACGCGCGTGCCTGGGAGATCGTTGAAGAGGTAGCAGACGTCGTCAGCGAACGCTGGCAAGAAGTCTTGCAGGACTCAGGGATAGATCACGAAGGCGGCACCCGGCTGGAACGGGCCTTTCTACGGGACCAG
This sequence comes from Achromobacter sp. NCFB-sbj8-Ac1-l, assembly GCF_052695805.1. Classification (NCBI taxonomy): domain Bacteria; kingdom Pseudomonadati; phylum Pseudomonadota; class Betaproteobacteria; order Burkholderiales; family Alcaligenaceae; genus Achromobacter; species Achromobacter sp. NCFB-sbj8-Ac1-l. The sequence continues at coordinate 4,243,849 of NZ_CP199812.1, forward strand.
CCCTCCAAAAGGAGATGATGCGGCGGACGGATACCCGCCCTAGGCTGCGGCCAAGGTCCGAGCCGGCACAACGTCCATCGCTCCCATCGTCCACCCGCCCTCGCCGTCCAGCGCCAGCCGATGCGTATGGAACGGGTCCAGCGTGCTGCGATGCCCCACGCTGACCAGCATGCAATCCGGCAGGTCCTGGCGCAGCAGGCTGTACAGCATGTGTTCCAGGCCTTCGTCGGTAGCCGACGTGGCCTCGTCCAGAAAGACAATGGCGGGCCGGTTGAACAGCACGCGGGCAAACGCCACGCGCTGCTGCTCGCCAATGGACAGGATGCGCGACCAGTCGGCCACTTCGTCCAGGCGGCCGGCCAGGTGGCCCAGGTTCACCTGCCGCAGCGCGGCCGCCAGGCGGGCGTCATCGCCCGGCTGCGCGTGGCCCGGATACGCCACCGCGTCGCGCAGCGCGCCCAGCGGCAGATAGGGCCGCTGCGACAGGAACAGCGCTGCCGCGCCCAGCGGCCGCTTCACGTTGCCCTGCGCGTACGGCCACAGCCCCGCCAGGGCGCGCAGCAAGGTGGTCTTGCCGCTGCCTGAAGGCCCTTTGATGAGCAGGGCCTGACCGGGACGCAGCGACAGATTCAACTGGCGCAGCAGGGCCTGCCCATCGGGCCGCGAGACGTCCAGGCCGGTGATCTCCATGCCGTCGGGCAACGGTTGCGGTTCGATCGCCGGCAGGTCGCGCGCCGCCGCGTTGGCATCCAGAAAGCCCGCCAGCCGGTTCAACGTGGCGCGGTACTGGGCGAAGGAATCGTACGAGGTACGAAAGAACGACAGCGAATCCTGCACCTGGCCAAAGGCCTGCGCGGTCTGGATCACATCGCCCAGCTTGATCGCGCCACTGAAGAAGCGCTGCGCCTGCAACAGGAAGGGGAACACCACCGCCACCTGGCTGACCGCCAGGTTGAAGCCGTCGAACTTCAGGCCCCGGTACACCCGCGCCCACAGGTTGGCGATGTAGGCCGAAAAGCGCGTCCAGAGCGTGGCGCGCTCGACGGCTTCGCCCTGGTAGAAGGCCACGTTCTCGGCGTTCTCGCGCAGCCGCAGCAGGGCATAGCGGAAGTTGGCGGTCAGGCGTTCGGACAGGAAGTTCAACAGAACCAACGGCCGCCCGATCTTGAAGGCGAACAGCGTGGCGACGATGACGTACAGGTACACCATGAAGACCATGGCGCGCGGAATCTCGACGCCCGCCACGTCCAGCGGACCGGACAGATTCCACAGGATGGCGGTAAACGCCACCAGCGACACCATGGCGCTGAGCGCACCGATGGCCAGGCTGCGCGAACCGGTGACGAACAGGGCAATGTCCTGCTCGATGCGCTGGTCGGGGTTGTCCACCGGCTCGCCGACGAAATGGCTGCGATAGTAGGCGCGCGCGCCGAGCCAATCCCCGGTCAGGCGCTCGTTGAGCCACACCCGCCAATGGATGTCGAAGGCCTGGCCGGCGTAGCTGTCCACCAGGGTGCGCACCACGTGCACGCAGGCCAGCACCGCGAAGATGCCCAGAAAGCGCCAGAAGGCGGTCGGGTCCAACGCCTGCAAGGCGCTGTAGAAGCCGTTGTACCAATACGAAAACAGCACGGTCATGCGGACCGAGAACATCGCCAGGAACAGCAGCGCGGCCAACGTCAACAGCGGCCGCCAACTGCGCCGCGGCGTCAGGTAGGGCCAGGCCAGGCGCCAGAACTTGCGCCCCCAATCGGTCCAGCGCGACAGCGCCAGGGTCACCCCCACCAGCCCGACGGCCGCAATGCCAAATGCGCGCGCCAACCAAAGCGCGCTTTCCCACAGCTGCTGCTGCCAGTTCAGATCCATGTCATGCCCCTGTCACATCGTTTCTGGTTAGAACGACGCAGGAGGGCTAGTTCCGGCAAAAGCGGCGTCTTAAGCGTGGCTTAAGCGTTCGGCGGCGCAACTGAAGGCGGACTGAAAGCCTGGGTGAACCCGGGGCGAGGCCGTCCTCGGCCCTACTGTGCGCCCAGATCCAGATTGGCGAACGTATCGGCCAGCGTCGGCACCGACCGCGCCGGCCAGATGGCGCTCAGGTCGAAGCTGGGCAGGCGTTCGCCATCGCGCACCTCGCAGAAACGCACGCCGCTGAAATCCAGCGACCGGATCCAGCTGGGCAGCAGCGCCACGCCGCAGCCGCCGGCCACGCACGCCAGCACGGTGAGCGTGCGATTGGCTTCCTGGTTCACGTGGGCGTCGTGGCCGCCCTTGCGCATGGCGTCCAGGATGTCGGCATAGAAGGCCGGCAATTGCGACTGCGGATACATCACCAGGCCGGCCTGCGCGATCTGCGCCATCGACACCTGGCCATCCGGCGCAACCTCGAATTCGTCCGGCACCGCCGCCACCAGGCGGTCGCGCAGCAGCTGGCGTTCGCGCATGCGGCCGCCCACGGCCACCGGCGTGTGCATCAGGCCGATATCGATCTCGCCGGTCTGCAGGGCTTCGGCCTGCTCGGCATTGCTCATTTCGCGCAGGATGATGCGCACGCCGGGCGCTTGCCGGCGCATTTCGCGCAGCGCCCGGGGCAACGTGTTGAACAGCGCCGAGGACACCAGCCCCACCGTCAGTTGCCCGGCGCTGCCGCGGCCGATTTCCTGGGCGCGGCGGGCGGCCGCGTCGATGCGGGTGACGCTGGCACGCACATCTTCCAGGATGGCGAGGGCGGCCGGCGTGGGCGTGCTGCCCTGCCGCGAGCGTTCAAACAAGCGCACGCCCAGGTCCTTTTCCATGCGGCCCAGCGCCTGGCTGAGCGCCGGCTGGGCAATGCCCAGCCATTCGGACGCGCGGCTGACGCTGCCGTGGTCGACCACCGCCAGGAAATAGCGCAGATGCCGGGTTTCCATATCGATTCAATATAAATAAAGCGTTTTCAAACAATAGAAAACTATACCCGGTCTTCCTACAATCCCGCCTTACAAAACCTTACAGAAGCGGGTGGGCCCCCGGCGCCGCACCCGCCCCAGGAGACTGCCTTGCCCCCGTCCGCGACCGGCCCCGCCGTCGACACCCACGCCCACGTATTCCGGCAAGGCCTGGCGCTGGCCGATACGCGCCGCCACACGCCTGACTACGACGCCACGCTGGCGCAATACCTGGCCCTGCTGGACGCACACGGCCTGACGCACGGCGTGCTGGTGCAGCCCAGCTTCCTGGGCACCGACAACAGCCATCTGGTCGAGGCGCTGCGCGCGCAGCCCGAGCGGCTGCGCGGCGTGGCAGTGGTCGATCCCGCCATCACGGACGAGGCCTTGCAGGCCCTGGCCGCGGCCGGCGTGGTCGGCATCCGCCTGAACCTGATCGGCCTGCCCTTGCCCGAGATCCAGACGCCGGCCTGGCGCCACCTGCTGGACCGCGTCAATGCACTGGGCTGGCATGTCGAAATCCACGTGCAGGCCGCGCGCCTGGCCGATATCATGCCGGCGCTGCTGCAAGCCGGCTGCCGCCTGGTGGTGGACCACTTCGGTCGGCCCGACCCTGCGCTGGGCGTGACCGACCCGGGCTTTGCCTATCTGCTGCGCCAGGCCGACAGCGGCCGCGTCTGGGTCAAGCTGGCGGCCGCGTACCGCAACTGGCCCGCCGCCGACTGTGCCGCATCCGGGCGCGAGGCGACGCAGCAATTGCTGCGGGCCTGCACGCCCGCCCGACTCATGTGGGGCAGCGACTGGCCCCATACCGAGCATCGCCACCTGGCGTCCTACCCTGCGGCGACGCAGTGGCTGGACGCCTGGATCGACGACCCCGCGCAACGGCGCGCCGTGCTCGCCGACACGCCGTTGCAGCTGTTCCAATTCCAAGGAGACCCACGATGACCCCTCTGTTCAAACGCCTCGCGCGGCGCGGCTGCCTGCTGGCCGCCGCCGGATTGCTGGCCGGCGCTGCCGGCGCGGCACAGGCCGCCTATCCCGAGCGCGCCGTCACGCTGGTGGTGACCTATCCGCCCGGCGGCACGGTCGACGTGGTGGCCCGCCTGATCGGCCCCAAGCTGGCGGCCGAACTGGGCCAGCCGGTGGTGATCGAAAACCGCGGCGGCGCCGGCGGCATGATCGGCGGCGCCGTGGTGGCCAAGGCCCAGCCCGACGGCTACACGCTGATGCTGGACGCCTCGAACCACGCCCAGAACCCCGCGCTGCACCCCAAGATGCAGTTCGACACGCTGACCGCCTTTGCACCGGTATCGCTGCTGCTGCGCGTGCCCAACGTGCTGGTGGTGACGCCGTCGTACGAAGTCAAGACCGTGGCCGACCTCATCAAGCTGGGCCAGCCCGGCGCCAAGGACCCCGTCTATTTCGCCTCGGCCGGCCCCGGCTCGGCCCAGCACCTGGCTGGCGAACTGTTCAACCTGCTGGCCAAGACCCAGTTGCAGCACGTGGCCTACAAGGGCGGCGGTCCGGCCATGATCGACGTCATGTCCGGCCAGGTGCCGGTAATGTTCGCCAGCATGGGCTCGGCCTGGCAGCACGTGAAGAACGGCAAGCTGCGCGCCGTGGCCGTCGGCGGATCGCAACGCTCGACGGCCGCGCCCGACCTGCCCACCATCGCCGAATCCGGCGTGCCGGGCTACGAGACCTACGAATGGAACGCCGTCTTCGCGCCCGCCGGCACGCCGCCCGAGATCGTCAACCAGGTCTCGCAAGCCCTGGCCAAGGTGCTGAAGGACCCGCAGATCGCCGCACAGCTCGCAGGCATCGGCGCCGAGCCCATCGGCTCGACGCCCGCCGAACTGGACACCTTCCGCCGCGCTGAAATCGACAAGTGGCAGCGCGTGGTCAAGGAAGCCGGCCTGAAACTGGATTGAGTACTGCCCGGACCTGGCCGCGGCGGCATCCCCGGGATGCCTGACACGCGGCCTCACGGTCCGCAACCGGATTGCCGGTCTTGGGGCGCCCTTCGGGGCGCCCTTTTTTTGGTGCTTGTTCGGGTTTTACGGCGCCCTGCCGATGCGATACAAAGAGCGGATCGCATGCGCTCAGGGAAATCCGGAACGAGATGAACCAAGAAAGCAACGAGCCCTCCCCGCCCCCGCCCGCCGGCGCGGCCAGGACACCCGCGGCAGCCCTGGACGGCGCCGCCCTCGACGGCCTGGCCGACGGCTTCATCTCGCTGGACCGTTCGTGGCACGTGCGCCATGTGAACCCCGCCGCCGAACGGCTGCTGCGGCGCAGCAGGCAGGACCTGATCGGCCAGGCTTTGTGGGACAGCTGCCCCGACCTGGTCGCCACCGGCTACTACGAGGCGTGCCGGACGGCCTTGCAGACCGACAGCCCCGCCAGCCATACCGGCTACTACGCGCCGCTGGCCTGCTGGTACGAGGCCCGCGCCTTTCCCAGTGCCGGCGGCGTGGCGGTATTGCTGCGCGACGTCTCGCGCGAACGCGAAGCCGCCGCCCAGCTCAAGTACCAGGCCACGCACGACTACCTGACCGGCCTGCCCAACCGCCGCCAATGCATGGAGACCCTGTCCGGCGCCATCGCCGACGCGGCGCCGGGGCTGACCGCGCAGAACCCGTCGCTGGCCGTGCTGTTCCTGGACCTGGACCGCTTCAAGGAAGTGAACGACGCCTTCGGCCACGCCGAGGGCGACCTGCTGCTGTGCGACGTGGCCGAGCGGCTGCGCAGATTCCTGACGCCGTCGATCTTCTGCGCCCGCGTCGGCGGCGACGAATTCCTGCTGGTGCTGCGCGACACCAACGAGCGCGCGGCCGAAGCACTGGCCAATTCGATCCTGAACGCGCTGTCGCGGCCCAGCGACATCCACGGCCGTTCGGTATCGCTGGGCGCCTGCATCGGCATCGCGATGCTGAACTCGCCCGGCGAATCTGCCGAGATGCTGCTGAACTACGCCGACGCCGCGATGTACGCCGCCAAGTCGGCCGGCCGCTTCCAGGTACGGCTGTACCACCGCGAACTGATGCAGGGCCTGGGCGCGCGCCTGTCGCTGCGCGGCGACATCCAGGGCGCGCTGACCCACAACCAGTTCGAACTGCACTTCCAGCCGCAGATCAGCATGCACGACGGGTCGCTGTGCGGCGCCGAGGCGCTGCTGCGCTGGCGCCATCCCACCCGCGGCCTGCTGGGCCCGGCCGCGTTCCTGGACGTGATCCTGGATTCGCCGCTGGAATCGGCGCTGACCGAGTGGGTGGCCAATGCCACCTGCCAGCACATCAGTGAATGGCTGGCGGATGACCTGCCGGTGCCACGCATCTCGTTCAACCTGTCGGCCCGCCAGCTGGTGGCGCCCGACCTGGCCGGCACCATCGTGCGGCTGGCGCAGGCCCACGGCGTGCCGCCGGCGCTGCTGGATGTCGAAGTGACCGAGAACTCGCTGATGAGCGATGTCGAAAAGGCCTCGGGCATCCTGATGGAACTGCGCCAGGCCGGCATCTCGGCATCGCTGGATGACTTCGGGTCCGGCTATTCCAGCCTGGCCTACCTGGTGCGGCTGCCCATCGACACGCTCAAGATCGACCAGTCGTTCGTCTGGGCGCTGGGCAAGATGCCCACGGCCACCGCCGTGATCCGTGGCGTGGTGCGGCTGGCGCATTCGCTGGGCATGCGCACGCTGGCCGAAGGCGTCGAAACCGAGGCGCAACGCCAGATGCTGATCGAGGAAGGTTGCGATGCCATGCAGGGCTTCCTGTTCAGCCGCGCCCTGCCCGCCGGCGCCTTCGCCGCGCTGCTGCGCGATTCGCGGCGCTGAAGACGACGCGATGTCGCCGCGGCCGCTATGATGTCTGGCTGATGTCTGGATGAACCACGATGGAAAAGATACGGCTGGATAAATGGCTCTGGGCGGCGCGCTTCTACAAGACGCGCAGCCTGGCGGTGGACGAGATCGGCAAGGGCCGGGTGCAGGTCAATGGCCAGCCCGCCAAGCCGGCGCGCGAAGTCGGCGCCGGCGACCTGGTCAGCCTGCGCAAGGAAGACCCCGCGCTGCACGTGCGCGTGGTGGCGGTCAGCGGCGTGCGCGGCCCGGCGCCGGTGGCCCGGCAACTGTACGAGGAAACCCCCGAAAGCGCCGCCGCCCGCGCCCGCGCGGCAGAAATGCGGCGCCTGGCGCCCGAGCCGGCGCTGGATATCGCAGCGGGACGTCCAACCAAGCGCGATCGGCGACTGATCGATCAGATGCGCGGCAAGTAAGCGGCGCGCCTCGCACGCAGCGGCGACGCCGCGCCGGCCCGCGGCCCGGCCAACGCGCAGGCCCGGCCCAACGCACCCGGCTTTACAGCGCCCGCCCCACGATCAGCGAATCCAGCGCCATTTCAGGCTCGGCGCTCTTGCCTTCGTACGGCAGGCGTCCGATCAGGTAGCGCATGGCGTTCAGGCGCGCGCGCTTCTTGCAGTCGGACTTGACCACGATCCACGGCGCATCGGCGGTGTCGGTGTGCGCGAACATCGCTTCCTTGGCGCGGGTGTAGTCGTCCCACTTGTCCAGCGAGGCCAGGTCGACGGGGCTGAGCTTCCACTGCTTGAGCGGATGCACCTTGCGTTGCAGGAAGCGGCGGCGCTGCTCTTCCTGGCTGACCGAGAACCAGAATTTCACCAGGTGGATGCCGCTGGCGACCAGGTTGCGTTCGAAGTCCGGCACCTGGCGCAGGAATTCAAGATATTCCGCCTGCGTGCAGAAGCCCATCACGCGTTCGACGCCGGCGCGGTTGTACCAGGAGCGGTCGAACATCACGATCTCGCCCGCCGTGGGCAGGTGCTGCACGTAGCGCTGGAAATACCATTGGCCGCGCTCGGTGTCGGACGGTTTTTCCAGTGCCACCACGCGCGCGCCGCGCGGATTCAGGTGTTCCATCATGCGCTTGATGGTGCCGCCCTTGCCGGCGGCGTCGCGCCCTTCGAACAGGATCACCACGCGTTGGCCGGTGGCCTTGACCCAGGCCTGCAATTTCAGCAGTTCCACCTGCAAGGCGTACTTCTGCTTTTCGTAATTGCGGCGCAGCATGCGGTGCTTGTAGGGGTAGATGCCCTCGCGCCAATCGGTGGCCAGCTCTTCGTCGGGATTGCGGCGGGCGGCGGGCGCCTGCGCACTGGCCTCGAGCAGCGCGCGGTGCACGGCCATCGCGTCATCGGGCGACAGTTCTTCGATCACCGAGCGCAGCGCCTCGTGGGCCTCGCCGGATTCGCCCACGGTGTAGCGGCGGGCAATGTCCGCCAGCACGGCGGTGGTTTCCTGGCGGGCCGCGGCTTCCCGCGCGCTGACGCGCTTGCGAGCCGTGACGGCGGGCTCGATGGACGGCAGTTGGGCGGCGGCCTCTACGCGCTTGCTGCGCGAGGCGGTCGTTGCAGCGCCGGGCGCGCGGCGGGCGGCTTGCGTGCGCTTGGCGGCCGAAGCACGTACCCCGGCGGTGCGCGTGGCGGCGGACTTGGCGGCGGGCTTGTTGGCCGATTTGGTGGCCGACCTGGAGGCCGGCTTGGTGGCGAGGTCGGCCTGGGTGGATTCGGAGGCTTGCGAGGTCTTGTCTGTCATGGATCCCTGTCCTTGCTGCGCGTGGGCTCCGGCCAGTCGCCGGCGACCCGTCAGGAAAAAGCGCAACCCTAACCCGCGCCATGGCGCGGGACGTTGATCTGAATCAAGACTTGTAACATCATTGCAGCCTGCGGCCCGCAGGCCCCACCGGGGCCGCATTGCGCATAGGGCCGCGCCAGTCCTCCCGCCAGCGCCGTGCCGCCGCTACACTGCCGCATCGAAACCGCTTCCCCGACGCCATCATGTGGTCATTCCTGAAAAGGCTGCTTGCCGGCCCGCCCGCCCCGCCCGACCCCTTCGCCGAAACCATCCGCTTCGACGACGCCGGCTTCACGCGCGCCAGCGAGCTGGCCGCGCGCATGGGCCTGCGCCAATCGTGGCCCTGGGAAGACGTGCATGAATTCGGCTTTCGTTTTCGCCAAGCCGTGTTTCCAGACCCCTGGCACGGCGACTACATGGAAGGCCTGTGGTACGTGCGGGTGCAGGACGACGGCGCGTTGATGGCGGTGGAGTTCGACGAGGACGTGCTGGATGTGGATGCCTTGCCGCCGGCCCTGCTGCGGCACATGCCGGGTCTGAACCACGAGGTGCTCCGCGCCGGTCTGGCCACCGCGCAACGCGGGCCGCGCCACTTCGACGGCGCGGGCGAATGGGTGGCCTGGCAGCGAGATTCGATTGCGCCGGAAAAGGTCGCACAGTAACATTTACCGCCAATTATTTCTCGCCCCTTCCGCCCGCCGTGGACACGCGCAAAGCCCCCATCCCGAGCCTGGAAAGCGTGCCCTCCGATATGGCGGCCGACCCCGTGCCGCCCTCGCCCGCCCCCCCTGCGGCGGCCGATCCGCTGGCCGCCGCCCTGCGTACCCCGCCCACCGCCAGCCGCGCGCTCACGTTCTGGACCTGGGCGATCTATCTCGGTCTGTGGTTGATGGCGATCAGCGTGCGGCGAGATTCATCCACCCTGGATACCGGCACGGCGTCGACCCTCGGCTACGGCATTGGCGCGGCCCTCGCGCTGGCGATTCCGCCCGCCGTGGCGATACTGGTGCTGTCGCTCTTCAAGCGGCTGCGCACGCCGCGCAACCGCACCCGCATCGCATTCGGCGTGGGGGTGGCGCTGCTGGGCACGTGCGTCACGCTGAGCGCCATCGGCGCCTACCAGCGCATGCAGAAAGACACCGCCTACGCCGAGATCCGCCATGCCGGCGAGCTGATGCGCACGGCCCTGTACGCAACCGACCATCCCACCGGCGACGTGCCGGACATCGACCCCACGCCCAAGGCTCGCGGCACCTATGGCCAGATCGAGCGCGGCGTGAAGATCATGCTGGGCCAGCGCCTGGCGCAGTACCGCGCCTACATGAAGGAACTGGAAGAGGTGCGACTGTCTGAACTGTTCATCGCCAACCGGCTGGCGCGCGACCGCGGCCTGGTGGAAAGCCGGCTGATCCTTGAACAATCGCAGCACATCGTGCAGAAATACAGCCAGCAGAACCAGAAGCTGCTGACCGACGTGCCCGTCATCATCCGCAGCCTGGACCTGACCGAGCAGCAGAAGAACCAGATGATCGAAGGCGCGCTCAAGTCGCGCACGACCCAGCGGGCGACCCTGGCGCGCAACTGGGAAATCGAACGCCTGACGCTGGCCGAGTTCGAAAAGATGATCAACCTGCTCGACGACAACCGCCGGTCTTGGCGCGCCCAGCACGACGAAATCGTGTTCGACCAGGACGCGCTCTTGACGCGGTTTCAGGCGCACCAATTGACGGTGCGACGCCTGACCGACGAACGCACACGGCTGGAATTGCAGCAGTTCGACAACCTGACGTCGGACCTGCGCTGATGCCGGCGCTGCCCTGACGCGGATCCGGCGCCATGGCGGGACCCGCGTTATCGCCGATCCGCCACCCAGGCGCCGTTTCGCAGCGCCTACACCCGATCCAGCCCCTGCTTCAGGTCGGCCAGGATATCCGCGGCGGTTTCCAAGCCCACCGACAGCCGCAGCAGCCCTTCCGACAAGCCGTATTTCTCGCGGTCTTCGGCCGTGTAGCTGGCGTGCGTCATCGACGCCGGATGCTGGATCAGCGTTTCGGGATCGCCCAGGCTCACGGCGATGCGCGCCAGTTTCAGGCTGTTGAGCAGACGCCGGCCGGCGGCCAGCCCGCCCTTGAGTTCAAACGCCACCAGGCCGCCGCCCGCCGCTTGCTGGCGTTGGGCGATGTCGGCCCCCGCGGTGCCGGCCAGGCCGGGATAGAACACGTCGGCCACGGCCGCGTGTTCACGCAGGAACTTGGCCACCTTCAAGGCCGATTCGCTGTGGCGTTCGACCCGCAGTTCCAGCGTCTTGATGCCGCGCAGCACCAGGAATGCCGTGAACGGCGACAGCGTCGCGCCGGTGAAGTAGCGCAAGCCTTGCAGCCGGATCGCGTCGATATGTTCCTTGTGCCCCACCACGGCGCCGGCCAGCAGGTCGCCATGGCCGCCCAGGTACTTGGTGGCCGAATGCAGCACGATGTCGGCGCCGTGCTCCAGCGGGCGCTGCAGCACCGGCGTGGCGAAGGTGTTGTCGACGATGGTCAGAAGCCCCTTGCCGCGTGCAATCGTCGACACGGCGGCAATGTCCACCAACCGCAGGTTGGGGTTGGCCGGCGTTTCAAAGTAGACCGCGCGGGTCTTGGGGCCGATGGCGGCGGCGACCGTTTCCGGACGGGTGAAGTCCGCGAACACGGCGCGGATGCCCAGGCGCGGCAGGCCCTGCGCGAACAGCGTGAAGGCGGTGCCATAGACGATCTGGTCCACCACGATCTCGTCGCCGCTTTGCAGCAGCGACAGCAGCGTGGCCGAAATGGCCGCCATGCCGGACGCCGTCACCACGCCGGCCTCGGCGCCTTCCAGCGACGCCAGCCGCTCTTCCAGCAGCGCCTGCGTCGGGTTGCGGGTGCGGCCATAGACGTAGCCGGCCTTATCGCCCAGGCGGATCTGGTCAAAGGCCTCGATGCTGTCCTGGGTGTAGGTGGACGTCAGGTACAGCGGCGGCGACAGAGCGCCCTGCTCATCCAGCGGCTCGTAGCCCAGGTGGATGGCGCGGGTAGCAAAACCGTGTTGGGGCGAATCGGACATGAGGGGACTCCAGGAAAAGTCAGGGGATGCGGACGGCGCGGCGCGCCCTCAACGCTTGTGGTCGGCGCGGCGCGACAGCCATTCGCCGGTGAATTGCACGATCGACACCAGCGCGATCAGGATGACGATCACTTCGAACATCACGCGGGTTTCATAGCGTTCGTAGCCGTAGCGGATGGCCAGGTCGCCCAGGCCGCCCGCGCCCACCGCGCCGGCCATGGCCGATGCGTTGATCATGGCAATGACGCTGACGGTCATGCCGCCGATGATGCCGGGCAGCGCCTCGGGCAGCAGCACGTGGCGCACGATGTGCCAGCGCCGGCAGCCCATGGCGCGGGCGGCTTCCACCAGTCCGTGGTCGACGTCGTTCAGGCTGACCTGGGCGATGCGCGCAAAGAACGGCACCAGGTTGGCCGATAACGGCACGATCGCGGCCCAGGTGCCCAGCGTGGTGCCCACCAGCATCCGCGTGAACGGCAGCATCGCCACCAGCAGGATGATGAAGGGGATGGCGCGAAAGGTGTTCACCGTGACCGACAGCGCCTTGTTCAGGCGCGGCTTGGGGTACAGGTTGCCGGGCGCGGTCACCGTCAGCACCACGGCCAGCGTCAGGCCGGCGATGATGGCGATGGCGGCGGAAATGCCCACCATCGTCAGCGTCTGCAGGAAGGCCTGCAGGTATTTATCAAGCATTGGCAGCGACATATCCCAGCACCTTGATCTGATCGGCCACCAGCGCGGCGCGCGCGGCCTCTTCCTGTAGAACGGCGGCGGGCACCGACACCAGCAGGCTGCCCTGCGCATGGCCGCGCAGCCGGTCCAGCCCGCCATGCAGCAGCGTCGCACCCGGCCCCAGCGCTGCCAGCGCTTGCAGCGACACGCCTTCGGGGCGGCCCTGGCCGGTGAAGCGCAGGCGCAATACGGCCACGCCCGGCCGGCCGTCCAGGCCTTGCAGGTCGGGCACCAGCCGCGCCGCCAGGTCCGCCGGCAGGTCGTGCTGCAAGGGGCGCAGCAAGGCGCGCGTGGCGTCGGCCTGCGGATCGCCGAACACGCGCCAGACCTCGCCGTGTTCGACCTTGCGGCCGCCGTCCAGCACCAGCACCTTGTGGCAGACTTCGCGGATCACGGCCATGTCGTGGGTGATCAGCACCACCGTCAGGCCCAGCTTGCGGTTGATGTCCTGCAGCAGCGCCAGGATGGACTGGGTAGTCTCCGGGTCCAGCGCGGACGTGGCTTCGTCGCACAGCAGGATTTCGGGGTTATGCACCAGCGCCCGGGCGATGCCCACGCGCTGCTTCTGGCCGCCCGACAGCTTGGCCGGATAGGTATCCGCCTTGTCGCGCAGCCCGACCAGGTCCAGCAGCGCGTCGACCCGCACCCGCGCCGCGGCCGGCTTCACGCCCGCCACGCGCAGCGGCAAAGCCACGTTTTGCGCCACGGTCTTGGCCGACAGCAGGTTGAAGTGCTGGAAGATCATGCCGATGCGGCGGCGCAGGCCCACCAGCGCGTCCTCGTCCAGGCTGCCGACGTCCACGCCATCCACCCGCACCCGGCCGGCGCTGGGCCGCTCAAGCATGTTGATGGAACGCAGCAGGGTCGACTTGCCCGCGCCGCTGCGCCCGATGATGCCGAAGACCTCGCCGCGCGAGATAGAAAACGAAATGTCCGACAGCGCTGCCACCGGGCCCTGCGGGCCGGGATAGTGCTTCTGCAGGCCTTCGAAGACGATGTGCGCATCCTGCGCCGCGCCGGCCTCGGCCTGCGCGGCTTCGTGCGGCAGGGAAAACTCGTGTTGGATCATGACGCGCCTAGAAGACCGGAATCACCGAGCCTTCGTACTTGCTCAGGATGAACTGGCGCACTTCCTCCGAGTGGTAGGCCTTGACCAGCTCCGGCACCCAGGGCGCGTTCCTGTCCTTTTCGCGCACGGCGATGATGTTCACGTACGGGTTGTTTTCTTTCTTCTCGACCGCGATGCCGTCGCGAGTGGCGATCAGCCCGGCCTGATAGGCAAAGCTGTTGACGATGGCGGCGGTGTCCACATCCGGCAGCGAACGGGCAAGCACCACCGAGGCGCTTTCCACGAAGTCCAGCTTTTTGGGGTTGGACGTCACGTCCGCCAGCGTGGCGGTGCCCGTGGCCGGATCGAAGCCGTCGCGCAGCGTGATCAGGCCGTTGTCGCGCAGGATCACCAGCGCGCGGGTCTGGTTGCTGGGGTCGTTGGGAATGCCGACCTTGGCGCCGTTGGGCAGATCTTTCAGCGACTTGTACTTCCTGGAATAGAACGCGATGGGCGAGATCAGCGTGTTGGCCACCGACACCAGCTTGTAGCCGCGCTGCTTGATCTGGTCGTTCAGGAAGGGAATGTGCTGGAAGGCATTGGCGTCCAGGTCACCGTTGTTCAGCGCCTCGTTGGGGCTGGCGGTGCCGGTGATGACGACGGGTTCGACGGCCAGGCCGTTCTTCTTGGCGACCTGCGCCACGACTTCCCAGATCTGCTCGTCGACGCCGCCGCGCACGCCCACCTTCAACGGCTTGGGATCGGCCGAGAATGCCGGTCCGTGGAACATCGCCGCAGCGGCCAGCACGGCGCCAAAGAAGCCCTTGATGAGCGTGCCCGTGCGGGCGGAGAAAGTACGGGGAGTCATATGGAAATCGCCTCTAAGTCAAGCCGGTTATGAGAGAGACGATTCTAGGGACGGCCCCTGCGCGCACGAACGAATAGTTGGTTGAGTCCTTATTACAGGGGTGTTTGGTTATGTGGCGGGCGCATATGACGGCACGGTGATTGGCCGGAACCGCTTGGGGCGGACGGGCGCAGAGTCCCGGTCCGCCAACCTGGCCTTCAGAACGGCTTGACGACCACCAGCGTCACGATCACCGCAGCCGCAATGACGGTGAACGGCGCATACAGGTCAACCAAGGGCGGGCGCTTGGCGCCGCCCAGGGCCAGGCGGCGCAGCGCGGCGCTCTGGATGCCGAGCAGCGCCGACAGTGCCAGCGCCACGCCGGCCTTGATCCACAGCCAGTCCATGGCGAACCAGCCGAAGGTCATGGCCAGGTGCAGGCCGATCAGCCAGGCCAGCACCATGGCCGGCGTGGTCACGAACAGCGTCCAGCGGCGCAGCGCGCCCAGCATCTTGCGTTCCTTGGGCGCCTCGTCGCTGTCGGGCGGCTGCGACGACAACAGGAACAGGGACACGAACAACGAGCCGCCCAGCCATGCGACCACGGCGGCGACATGCAGCATTTTCAGAAGTTGATAGGTCATGCGCGGCATTATCACCGGAGGGCGGACGGATGCGGGGCGGTATTGCGGCCCGGGTTTGCGCTGGGGCAAACGGGATGACGCCGTGGCGACCAGGCGGCCTGCGGATGACGCCGTCGCGGCGGTCCGGGCCGCCGGCCCGGGAAATTACTTGGCGGCGTCGGTCGCCGGCTGCGTGGCGGGCGTCGCGGCAGCGGGCGCGGCGGGCATGACGCCCGAGGGCGCAGCGGGGGTGGCGGCAGCCGCAGCGGGCGCCGGCGCGGACGTCGGGGCCGCCGAATCCGTCTTCGGCGCCGGGCTGGCCGGCGCGGTAGACGCCCCGGTAGCGTTGGCTGGCGCCGCGGCAGGCTGCCCCCGGGCCGGCTCGGGCGCCGGCTTGTCGCCGGCCGCCGACGCACCGCTGGCCGTGGAGGGATTCAGCGTATCGGCCGGCGCGTCCGGCGTGGTCACGGGATCCGCGGGCGGCTTGGGCGCGGCGGCCTTGCCGCGGCCAGGCGGCGGCACATGGGGCGCGGCGGCGGCCTGCGCGTCCGGCAGGAAGCGCTGCAGCAGCTGGAAGAAACCTTCATAGAACGCCGGCCGCGACACGGTCTGGCTGGCCGTCTTGACCAGCGAATCGTCGCTGGCGCCGAACGGCATCGACACCTGCCCCAGCACGCTCACGCCCACGCTGGCCGAGCTGGAGGTGCGTTTGATGGAATAGCGGTCCTGCACGGCGTTGGCGAACACGGTGGCGCGCTCGTTGGCGGCGCCATCGGATGCGCAATCGATGTTGAAGCTGATCTGCGTATGCTGGCCGTCGTCGCCCTGGAAGTTCTTGTGCCCGGTGACGCGCGACCCTTCGAACTTGTCGATGTTGTAGCCCTGGCTGAGCAAGGCCCGCCGTCCGGCGTCGCACGCCGTGGTGCTGCCCGCCGGGAACGTCCGGGAATAGGTGTCGTTCTGGGCGAAGTCTTCTTTTTCGAAAGCGGCTTTGGGAGCGGCGCATCCCGTGAGGACGGCTGCCAGGGCAGCGCACAACGGAAGGGCAAGACGAGGGGTGACGCGGGGCATGAAAAAATCCGGCTGGGGGGCGACGGGGGGATTATCGGCCAAGGGCCGAGCGTCCGGCGCCCGCGCTAGCCTGCGCAGTGATGAGTTGAAACAGCTTTATAGCCCATATGGGGCTAGCGCGTCAGACGGTAGTGAAAAACCGACCGCACGTCGCCAACATGCTTAAGGTCTGTTCAATTTCCTCATCCAGCTATCCCAAGAATCAAGTCGCAATGGCACGCTGAAGGTCCGCTCATATACATGTCGCCGCTGGCTTTCTGCTAAATCGTCATTTGACCGTCCACCGATGACGACACATCGTACGTTCACATCCTTGTTTCCATCTACTTCCAAATGGCCGTGGGCACCGACAAAAGAGTTATGGAGCTGCTTGCCAGCTTCCACTTCGCAACGAATTTCGTGCATGGCTTTGCGAAAGGACTCGTAGTCGAGATACGCGGTCCGCACTCGATCCCTGATTTGGTCAGCAGCCTCTTCCACTTTACTTGCAAACTTGCCATAACCGGTTTGATTGACCAAATTGAAATTGGCTCCCTTGATCTCGATGAACGTCACATCCATCCGCGATCTACCCGAGAAGACGACAAAATCCACGAATCCGTCGCCAAGAGGAAACTCGGAAAAACAGATGTATTCATCTCTGTCTGCGTAGACCTCGCCAAACACCGACAAATCTGTTTTCAGCAAGCGCAGCAACCCTCTTTCATCAACGCGGGCGTCGACCAGTTCCTGAATGGCTCTTCGGGGCAGCATGCCGAGCTCGATTTGGGCCTGGCGAGACAAGACAACAGGACTCGTCAGATAGGAAAAATCCGAAAACGGATCCGCACGTTGGCGCAGTTGAGCAATATCTCGAAGGATACGCTCTTGCTGCACTGACGCGAATTCTAGCTCCTCGCTGGAGCACTCCAACTGCTCCTCCACCCATTTCTTATCGACGTGCTTCCAATTCGGATGGCCACCGGAGTCAAAAGTAACGATATCAAAAGTGGCCGCCTCCCGACCTAACTCACGAGGATAGTGCTCGATGTAATTTGCGCCTGTCGGTACTAGGCCTTTCAGAATCAATGCTTCTTTCAATGATTCCACTGTGTTAGTTATCGACGGCCCTTTATATCGATCTTCGAGATCTGTCATCAAGACATAGACTTCTTGACAATGGTTAACGAAAATACGAAGACGGCAAGCCCCGGGTGATCGGTCGGCACCCACGTCATATTCGAAAATGAAATCACTGACTTTCAATTTTTTATCTCCTGGTTTTTTACCAAAATCACTACACAGCACAAGAAACCACGCAGCGAAAGAGATTCAGATTAAATACTTGAATATTTTTATTTCCTTAGACATATCGCACTTCCTAGTGCCCCAGTGCTCGTTAACTGCTCCCCCGCTTCCCCTCTCGACTGCGCCAATACTGACCTCAGCCCACGGCCAGCAGCGCCATGCACAGGAGGATGCCCATGCCGATCAGGAGGGGCATCGACAGCCCCTACCGTCTCGGGATTGCCGAACAGCCGGTCCATCAGCAGCGTCACGGCGACGGTAGCAATGTGCTCTCGTCGCTGCCAATCTTGCCGCGCCTCCAGGCCTTGGGCATGAAAGAGGCAGCATGCATGGCCAAGAAAGGCGTGACCAGCACCGAAAACACCGACACCCCAATACGATTAGCTTTCGGTTTACGCTTATCGGCATTATCACTTTTAGAATTTATCGACTGGGGCGGCGGCGGCCTCCTGCATTAAGCATCTCGCAATCTGGCGGAGTCCATCGACCCGCGTACCACTGCACCGGATATCATCGCTTGTCACAAAAAATTAGGCCGCAATGGCCTGCGCGAAGGTCAGGACTTTAGAACTATGCCGATATAGATCTGGACGCCCATCAAACCACGGCGAATGGGGGAGTTGTGCGAATGGCTGCGCTTGATGGGCTGGCTGCCGCATTGGGGTCGCTGAGCACCCACACGTTCTACCACTTTAAGAAACAGGACGAGGGAATAAAGCCCGCCACGAAGTCGGGTGAGACCTCGAACGATATAGGATAGGGAGTGAATTGTTAGGGCAGGTATCTGGAAACGTCATCAAAAGCCCCTTCCCGCCAAACCCTAACGGCTCCTTGTACAGGCCCGTTCCCAAGGTTAGACACAAAGCCTTTGCCCGCATTTTTTCCTCTTCATTCTCCCAAAATCCTAGTTCATGGTTTAGAAAGGCATAATTGCTCTGCAGCAAATACTCACATACGTACAACTTCAGTGGGAGATTTGTCTTCTGCTCAATTACGGAATTAACTCGACGCTCGCCATCTTCGGTACCAACAATTACCACCGCCAAAAGAGGGATCGACAAATTTACTAACAACGCCCCACATAATTCGGAAAAATCAACCGCACCGTCTGCAAGCGTTCTGCCCGATCCGACAAAATCATCAATTATCACAATAGCTTTTGGCTTTTCCCACCCCCCTTCGGTCAAGTTTTTTAAACGTCGTTCGATGGCAGCAGGCTCCAATATGCATTCCGTGGATATCGAGTTCACCTTGGCATAGTATCTTGCATATTGAACTCCACTCTTACCCACACCATTAAAATAAGTTATCCATATATCCCTTCTCTTGTCTGTCTTACGCTCCATCTGCATAGCGCCGACTATTGGCCGTACAAACCGTCCGTGAGCATTGATCAATTTTTCTTCTATTTCGTCCGGAGAGAGGAACCGCATTTTTTGTAGGAGCTTAAACAGCAGGCGTTGATCCTGCGGTGAAGGAACCTGATCCAGCCAAGCCCGGACATCCTCAGGTCCAACCTTTCTCGCTCTATAGAGAGGCCAGTTATCTGTCAGCTGTTGAATTTCCGCACCGCCGACAAACGAGGCTTTCGCTGCTCGTTCCAACTCCACTTCGAGATCATCGGCTAACGTGCTGGAAATCAACTTAGAAACACCGACCTCGATTAACCAACGCTCGAATAGGGGCACACTGGCAGTCAATGCGCCATCTCGATCTCTCAAAATATCTCGACGAATGAAATCGTCCACTAACGGAGCCACCTCCCCTTCTGTAAGACGAATTGACGGTGCCGTTTTGATTACGCTTGAAATACTTCTTTCACCCCCCCGCAACGCCCTCCCCAGAGCGACTAGCAAGCGAAGTCGCTTTAACTCAGTCACCTCCGTTTCTTCACGCTCCGCATTAATTCCATCCTTCCACATGTGAGCAAATGCATTAGTATCCAATTCCTCTACCAAGGTGTTCAACGCATAGCGGACATCGGATGAAATAATCTCCGTATCACGCTCCCGCACTGCATTCAACACAATCTTTGCGCAAAGCAGTTTCGTATAATAAGGATGGCCATTAGTAAAATTATAAAGCTCACTCAAAGCGGCATCGTCCCAGTTTAACAAACCAGATACAGGCTTCGAGATTAGCTCACAATACTCTTGCCACTCGAGACTTCGATCAAAAAAATCAAGCGGCTCTCGTACAAATTTATTTAACTGATCTCCTTGAGCACCAATTATGAATGGCATCTTCTCGCCACCAACAAGTACAAAAGCCAAATTGCTTCTTGCCGCCAATGTCCGCAAATTCGCAAAAAAAGTCTCCGCCAACGCCCCCATTCTGTACATTTCCGGATGAATTTCATCAAACTCATCCAAAATCACGACAAATCTTTTTGTCGGGGCATTATTCTCCAACAAACGTGCCAGAGAATTCAATGGCGCAAGCGACTCACTAAAATCGGCGTCTGCAATATGAAGCCCGTGAGGGAGAAACCCACGCAGAAATGAAAAAACACTATTTCCTAGAGCTTTTACTGTGCTCTCTGGTGAAGCCGCGCAATATTCACCATATTCTAGATACAAAAAACTATATTCGTGCGCACTATCTGCCCCACGCACATACTCAGAAACGGCATAGGCCAGTGAGGTTTTGCCAATCCTCTTTTGACCCGTGATGTACGTGGAAGCCATTGGACGCTTGAGTAGTTTATTGCCAATGGTTTTTACTTTAGCCACCCTACCAACAAACATGTCACCTTCAGCCACCTCCAGGCTGTATGGTTCCAAAGACTCAAGAACTGTCCAATCGACCGAAGGATCTTGAGCATCGATTTCAACATTAAAAACTACGCTTTCTCGATCGCCGAAGAGTTGGTGCCATTCAATTTGAATAGTCATTTTCACGCTGGACGTTGGCTCCACAATGCAAGCACGTACGGAAAGCGCGAATTCACCAGGAGGCACATCGCCTAAGGACAATTCCTCACTATCTAGCAAGACAGCACTGTTTTTCTCTCCGCAATCAACCTCTACAGTTACATCAATAGCTATTCCCGGCCCATGATTAACCATTGGGATATTGAAAACCACATACCGATCTGCTTCATGAAGTGGATACTTTTTTTCAGCCGCCTTTATGGACCGCCGCTTCGGCGCTATATCGCATTTAAATCGATGTGCTGCGGAACTCTCAAGCTCGCCCACACCCTTATGTACTGCCATAACAAAGGGACGGATAAAATCATCGGTGAGAAACGATCTATGCTTATTGCAAAGCGTCGTCATATCACAAATATCATCAACCAGTTCATCAAAGAACGACTTAAACCCTGAATCTTTGCACTGAACCAACCGCTCTACTTGATAAATTATCGCTTCAGCCTTTGCTCTAATCGCTACAAAATTAAAGGGCTGCAGATAGCCTTGGTAAGACTTAGTAGACAGGGCCTTAGAAATCTGACTTCTAATGTTGTTTATTTCAACCAAATCATTCGGAAGTTCACGCAATAACGAGAGACTGGAACAAATCTGCCCATGAAACCCCCTCAGCAATGAAATTTTTTCGTAGTTCTGTTTTTTATCTTGTAGCTTGCAATGCCGTGCAATATCAGGAGCGACCTCCTCAACAAGAGCAGGTAAACAGCGAGAAAACCGGCTTTGCTGAGCCTCAACTGGCAATAGACCACTGATTGACAGCGATCGGACTAGAAGGATAGTGGCCTCGCGCTTCCCTTCGCTTGCCGCTTCTAAACGGATTATTGCCTGCTCTAAGTGGGCTCCACCTTGAAGCTGAGAAAAACCACAAACTGTGCAAATCGCGGTTACCAACAGTGCCCGTGCGGCATCTAGTTCTTTTTCTGTTGCCGTATTAGGGTCTAAAGCTGTCAATGACTGCTCAAATTTGCTGATTGCTTCTGCTACAGCAGTCGCAGCTTCTGATTTACTCATCTGAACTCTCTCCCAAGCAATCTCGCATTGAGCCTTCACGTCGCATCGAACTGAAATCAAGCGACAGAAGCCAGGAATCATCTAAGAAAGGAAAACTGACCAAACAATACAACAAATAGATACAATAAAAAACCCCCTCCTGTTCCCTCATTGCCACTTAGGGATTTCTGGTTTTTCTCATTGATCTAGGCGAACTACCTATAAAGGCGGTCGCGCGGGCATTCGGCTAAAAATATCGTGGCGCCAAACACAAACGTAAACTTGTACAGCCGTCAAGCATTGGTACAGTCTTATGAGGCCACAAAACCCGGAGTATCCGGAGAAATGAAATAGCACTTGACTACATATTAATTTTTTCCAAAACACTCAACGCCAACCGCACGCAGGCCTCGTTGGGATAGTTGCGGTTGGCCAGGATCACGATGCCCAGCTTGCGCGACGGCACGAAGGCCACGTAGGCGCCAAAGCCGTTGGTGGCGCCGGTCTTGTTGATCCACACCGCCTCCTGCGGCGCGCTCGGCGGCTGCACGGCCTGCACGGGCAGGGTTTCGAACGCCACCTTGGCCGAGTTGCCGGCCACCAGGTCATCCACCGATACCGGGTAGCGGTACTGCTCCCAGATCAGGTCCTGCGTCATCGCGCCCAGCTGGTAGTAGCCGGTATGCGTGGCCGCGATGGCGCGCTGGATGGCGGCATCCGCGGGCGCCACGCCCAGGTTCACCTCGACGAAGCGGATCATGTCGCGGGCGGTCGATTTCACGCCATAGGCCTCGTCCGCCAGCACGCCCGGATTCACCCGCACCGCCGCGTTCTGCTTGTCGTAGCCCCAGGCGTAGTCCGGCATTTTTTCAGGCGGTACGTTCACATAGGTGCTGCGCAGCCCCAGCTTGGGAAACAGGCCCTGCTCCAGCGCCGCCACGTAGGGCTGGCCCAGGCTGCGCGCCGCCACCACGCCCAGCATGCCGATGCTGGGATTGGCGTAGGTGCGGTGCGTACCGGGCGCGTACTGCGGCGTCCAGGCCTTCAGGTAGGCCATCAACTGGGCCATGTCCTGCACGGCGTCCGGCACCTGCAAGGGAAAGCCCCCGGCCGTGTGCGTGGCCAGGTTGATCAGCGTCGTCTTGGCAAAGTCGGTGCCTTGCAGTTCGGGCACGTACCGGGCGGGGCTGTCGCCCAATGACAGTTTGCCCGAGGCCTCTGCATAGCCCGCCAGCGTCACAGTGAAGGTCTTGCTGATCGAGCCCAGCTCGAACAGCGTGTCGGGCGATACCGGCTTGCGCGGTGCGCGCGAGGCATCGCCGTAGTTGAAAAAGCGCTGCTGGCCGTTGCGGGTGACGGCGATCGCCATGCCGGGGATGTCGTATTGGCGCATGACCTCGAGCACGGCGGCATCGATGACGGGGGCTGCGGCCGTGGGGGCTGCGGGGGCCGTGGGAACATTCGCCGCAGATCCACTCGATGCGGGTTTGGGTGTCGCTGCGGCGTCTGCGGCAGCGGCCGAACCCGCCGCGGCGGCCAGGGCCAGCAGCAACAACGGCGCGCGGAATTTCTCCAGTAAACGCATGCAATTCTTCCTATCGCGTAACACCGGCTAGCGCCGGCCGAATGGCGCCCAGTGTAGGACGAAATTGGCACATCCTAGTACTAACCCTAAGTCTCGTCCGACCGAAATTTTGGCTATCCTGCTCCGGTCGATTCAAAACCCCGCAGAAGAGACTCGCCCCCGTGGCGGGCGCCGACGGAGCAACCGCCCCGGAAACTCTCAGGCAACAGGACTGCGCGGTGTAGACAATCTGGAGAGAGGCGCCAGGCGCGCCCACCGAAGGGGATCCCGCGGCGCTCGCCGCCCGGGTGAAGCTCTCAGGTACCAAGACAGATGGGGTGCTGCTGCCGGTTGGCCGCAGCCACGCTATCTGGAGCCACCATGCCCCGCATCGCCATCATCGGCGCCGGTATCACCGGCGTCACGTCTGCGTACGCCTTGAGCAAACTGGGTTACGACGTCACGGTCTACGACCGCCAGCGTTATCCCGCCATGGAAACGTCCTATGCCAACGGCGGCCAGCTGTCCGCCAGCAACGCCGAAGTCTGGAACAGCGCCGCCACCGTCATGAAGGGCCTGCGCTGGCTGGGGCGGCGCAATGCGCCGCTGCTGCTCAACCCGCGCTTCAGCTGGCACAAGTATTCGTGGCTGGCCCAGTTCATGGGGCAGATCCGCAACTACCGCCAGAACACCATCGCCACCACCCGGCTGGCCATCGAGGCGCGCCAGCACCTGTACGCCATGGCCGAGGAAGAAGGCATCGACTTCGACCTGGATCGGCGCGGCATCCTGCACATCTACCACGACGCCGCCAGCTTCGAGACCGCACGCCGCGCCAACGCGCTGCTGCGCGAAGGCGGACTGGAACGCCACGCGGTCACGCCCGACGAAGCACGCGCCATCGAACCCGCGCTGCAAACGGCCTGCCACGGCGGCTTCTACACGCCGTCCGATGCCACCGGCGACATCCACAAATTCACCAGCGGCCTGGCCCGTGCCTGCGCGCGCCGCGGCGTGCGCTTCGAGCAGGACGCCGACATCCGCGCCATCAGCCGCGACGGCCTGCCCTACGTCTTGGACATTGCCCGCGAAGGCGGCACGCAACAGGAACAGCACGAGGCCAGCGCCATCGTCATCTGCGCCGGCGCCGCCAGCCGCCAGTTCGCGCGCCAGCTGGGCGACTCGCTGAACATCTACCCGGTCAAGGGCTATTCCATCAGCGTGCACCTGGACGAGCCCGACAGCCGCGCTGCCGCCCCCACCGTCAGCCTGCTCGATGAAGCCGCCAAGATCGTCACCAGCCGCCTGGGCGACCGCTTCCGCGTGGCCGGCACGGCGGAATTCAACGGCTTCAACATGGACATCCGCGCCGAGCGCATCCAGCCGCTGGTGGACTGGACCCGCAAGCACTTCCCCGGCGTACGCACGTCACGCGTGGTGCCCTGGTGCGGCCTGCGCCCCATGACCCCCAACATGATGCCGCGCGTCGGCCCGGGCAAGCGGCCCGGCGTGTTCTACAACACCGGACACGGGCATTTGGGGTGGACGCTGTCGGCAGCGACGGCGCAGATGCTGGCGGCAAGTGTGCGGGACGGGGTGGCGCTGGCGTAGCGCCTACCGCGCCAGCAACTGCGGCACCGAAGACGCCAGCAACGTCAGCCCCGAACACGTCAGCAGGCCCAGTACCGTGCGCCGGAACGTCACTTCGGAAATGCCGATGTACAGGCGGGTGCCGAGCAGCGTGGGGATCAGCATGGCCGGCGCCACCACCGCGAACATGGGCGCCATGTCGCGGGTGACGATGCCGGTGGCCAGGTAGGTGGCCATCGTCACCGACAGCATCGCCAGGTTGAAGTTCTGGATCACGGCGCGCTGGGTGTCCTTGTTGAAGCCGCGCAGCGTGCACCACAGCGTGGGCACGCTGCCCGCGAAACCGCCGATGCCGCCCAGCACGCCGCCGACCATGCCCACGGCGCCATCGCCCAGGCGGTTGCCGCCGATGCGCGGCAGCCGCTGCGACATCAGCATGACCGGGCACCACAAGACCAGCAAGGCGCCCAGCACCGCCTTGAACCAGTCCATGTCCAGGTGCGGCAGCACCAGCACGCCCAGCGGAATGCCGGCCAGGCCGCCCGCCAGGAAAGGCCACAGCAGTTGCCAGTCAAAGCCCCGGCGCACCGAGAACACGGCCAGCAGTTGCCCGGTCAAGGCGCCGAAGACGGCCAGCGCGGCGGCCAGGCGCGGGTCCAGCACCCAGGCCCAGAACGACATGGCCACCATGCCGAACGCAAAGCCCGACAGGCCCTGCACGAAGCCCGCCACCGCCGCGCCGATCGCCACCACCCATACCGCGTCCATGCCTGCTGTCTCCTTGATTCCGGGGCCGGTTGCGGCCTCTTGATGTCATGACCGGGGATTCTAGGCAGGTGCGGCGGACCGGGCTATTTGAAGTGCTGATGAGGGAATAGGTTTTCGATGATGGCGCGCCGAAGCCTCGCGCGCGCCGTCGAACCCTGTCCGCAGGCGTTCCGGCTAGCCTTGCAGGACCTCGTAGAAGCTTTCGGCCTCGCCCCGGTCGCCCAGCACGGTGGTCAGTCGGTCGAGCACGGCATCGCGGTAGGCCGGCTTGATTTCCCAGTCGTCGTCGCGCAGGTCTTCATCCGCGTCCAGGTAGATCTCACCCACGGCGGCCAGGGCGGCGGCCAGGGTCCAGAGGTCGGGCGCGATGTCGTCGGGTGCCCATGTGCCGGTGCCGTGCATCGCATACAGGATGCGGCCGCTGCCCGTGTCCAGAATGAAGGGGTCGGCGTTCAGGTCGGCGATGACCAGCCAGTGGTCCTGCCAGGCCGGCACCCGTTGGCCGTTCGAGGCATCCCAGCGGTAGCCGGCCTGCAGATCCCACAGGCGGCTGAGCGCGGGAAAGCACACATTGGTTTCGGACAGCGTGACGCCGACCGGGCCGATGTGCGCGTGATAAGTCTCGCCCAACGGGCCGATGCGGGCATAGAAATCGGCCAGCGCGTCGGGCAGCGGGATGTCGCCGCGCCATTCGTCGCGGCCTTGCGGGCGAAGTTCACCGAAACGGGCAAAGCGGTCCCGCAAGGCGTCGATGTCGATCATGATGGCCCTTGGGTCAAAGGTAGATCGTGCCGCGCAGGTACAGCGCCGCCTGGCCGCTGATGATGACGCGGCCGTTGCCGGGCAGTTCGCATTGCAGCTGCCCCTTGCGCGCCCCGCCCTGCTCGGCCGTCAGCGTCGTCTTGCCCAGGCGCTCGGCCCAGTACGGCGTGAGCGAGGTGTGGGCCGAGCCGGTGACGGGGTCTTCGTTGACGCCCACGCGCGGGCCGAACCAGCGCGACACGAAGTCGTAGCGCGTGGACGGCGCCGTGACCGCCACGCCGCGCACGTCAAACGCGGCCAGCGCCGAGAAATCAGGCTTCAGGCCGTCGATCAGGGTTTCATCGTCGATGACCAGCAGGTAGTCGTCGGTGCGGTACAGCGCCCGCGCGTCCTTCAAGCCCAGCGCTTGCAGCAGCGCGGCCGGGATGGCTTCGGCCACCGGTTGCTTGACGGGGAAATCCATGGCCAGCGCCTTGCCGGCGCGGCGCACTTGCAATTCGCCACTGCGGGTCGAAAAGCGCAGCAGGTCGTCCTGGACGCCCAACTGTTCGAACAGCACCCAGGCCGTCGCCAGCGTGGCGTGGCCGCACAGGTCGACCTCGACCGCGGGCGTGAACCAGCGCAACTCGTAGACATCGCCCTGGCGCACGAAGTAGGCGGTTTCCGACAGGTTGTTTTCTTCGGCAATGCGCTGCAACGTCGCGTCAGGCAGCCACGCGTCCAGCGGCACCACCGCGGCGGGGTTGCCGCCGAAGGGAGCGGCAGTGAAGGCGTCTACTTGGTAAAGGTCGAGCTGGGGCATGGGAAATTCCTGTGTCGTACGCGATGAAGCAGCCGTTATTTTGCTACAAGGCGCCGGGCGGGTGCTTGCGGCGGGCTTGGCATCGGGTATCGGCACGGGCTGGTCAAGCGCTAGCCTCGCCAAGCCATGAGCATTCTCGACGACGTCATCGCCCACTGAGCAGCGCCGCGTATGAGGTGCAAGAGGCGCAATACCACTATCGGTGGTTGCGGTGGCAACGCGTTGGCGCTTGATCTGTCCGTCCAGGCCCCGAGTCAGCGTTCAACGGCTGGCAGACTTGTCGACGTCTGATTGATGGCGAATTCCCTTGCCGTCGATACGGCAGCACCATTTCACGTGAGGGTAAAAATCGGGGCTTGAATGCCGCGTGACCACCCCTTGTGCGATCAAGTTGTCCACGGCACCGTGTTCGTCCTCGTCGTCCGTATAAATGCTCACCAGCAAGCCTTCATGCAGTTCAACGAGAGCCCCGGACACATCCTTTTTGAAATCGCCTGCGCAAAGAAGCACCGTATTGGCGTCCACCATTTCATTGAAATCGACGTACAGAACTGGCCGCGTCATGGCGTCTCCGCTTGTTCAAACCTGTATGGCTCCACGCACCCGACAGTGTAGCCGTGGGGACTGTCGCACCGCGTACACCAGCCGCCGCGCGCATGGGCAGCGCGCGCGTGGGACACTTAGCACGCAGTTTTGTGCCAGACACTGGATTTTCGCCCCCCAACCCGATATGATGATGCTTCTTTCAAGACGCCCTCCCGGTCCGCCGGGAGGGCGTTTCTTTTGGCTTTTTCCAACCCAGAAGGAACCCTTGAAATGACCCATCTCCCCTCCTCCCGTCCGAACGTCGGCAACGACACCGCCGCGGCGAGCCTGTTGGGCTTTGTCCGCCACGGCCACGGCCCGGAACCCGTGCTGGTGCTGCACGACTGGCTGGGCGACCACGGCAACTACGCCGCGATGACGCCCTATCTGGACGGCGACGCCTGCACCTATGTGTTCGCGGACCTGCGCGGCTATGGCCTGTCGCGCCACCTGACGGGCGCCTGCTCGGTCGATGAGATCGCCGCCGATTGCCTGGCGCTGGCCAACCACCTGGGCTGGCCGCGCTTTAGCGTGCTGGGGCATTCGATGACGGGCATGGTCACGCAGCGCCTGGCGGCGAATGCGCCGGACCGCATCAAGCGGGCGATTGCCGTGTGCCCGGTGTCGGCCGCGGGCAATCGGCTGGGCCCGGACGCGTATGCGTTCTTTGCCAGCACGGCGCACGACGACGAGGCCTTTTGCCGCCTGATGCAATACGTGACCGGCGGCCTGGGCCGCGGCTGGGCACAGGCCAAGCTGCGGCGGCATCGCGCGTCGGTGGCGCCCGCTTGCCGCATTCCCTACCTGGACATGCTGGTCCACACGGATTTCGTGGACGAGGTGCGCGGGCTGACGACGCCGTACCTGGTGATTGTGGGCGACAAGGACCCGGGGCTGGACGAAGCCGCCATGCGGCAGACGTTCCTGGCGTGGCATCCGAACGCCCAACTGCGGGTGATGCCGAACTGCGGCCATTACCCGATGCAGGAATGCCCGCCGGCGTTTGCGGCGCTGATCGAGGCGTTCCTGGAGGACAAGGCCGTCTAATCAGGCGTCGGCCCCACGCAGCAGCGCCCCCACCTGTTCCAGTTCGGCCTCGCTACGTGCGCTGTAGCCGATGACCACGCCGGGCGGCATTGTCACGCGCAGGCAGAAGTCGGCCACCGACTGGATGCCGATGCCGCGTGCCTGTGCACGGCGCAGCAGGTCCGCCAGGTCCCTGCCGGGCGGCAGCCACCACACCAGGTGAAAGCCCGCCTGCTCGCCGCTGACCCGCAGCGGCGACGAGCCTGCGGCCTGTTGCAGCAGCCGCAGCAGCTGGTCGCGCCGGGCCGCGTAGACGGGCCGTACACGGCGCACGTGGCGGGCGAAGCTGCCGTCTTCCAGGAAGTTGGCCAGCGTCATCTGTTCGATGATGCTGTTGGACCGCCCCGTGGTGTGGCGCGTCCGCGTGAACGCCGCCACCAGCGGCCGCGGCAGCACCGCATAGCCGATGCGCAGCGCGTTGAACAGGGTCTTGTTGAAGCTGCCGCAGTGGATCACGCGGTCGGCGCTGTCCAGGCTTTTCAGGGCGGCCAGCGGGGCGCTGTCGTAGTTGAATTCGCTGTCGTAGTCGTCTTCCAGGATCCAGCTGCCGGTCTGCGCGGCCCAGTCCAGCAGTTCCAGGCGGCGCGACACGGGCATGGTGACGCCGGTGGGCGACTGGTGCGCGGGCGTGACGTGCACCAGCTTGACGCCGCGCTGGCGGCGGGCGCTGGCCACCGAAAAACCGTGCTCGTCGATCGCGATGGGCGTGATGCGGCGCGTGTACTGGCTGAACAGCGGCACGGCGTTGAGGTAGCCGGGGTCTTCCACCAACACCTTGTCGCCCGGCGACAACAGCACGCGCGCGCTCAGATCGATGCCGTCGCGGATGCCGGTCAGCACCACCACCTGGTCGGCATCGCAGGCGATGCCGCGCGCCGCGCCCAGGTAACGCGCAATCTGCTCGCGCAGCGGCTGCCAGCCCTGCGATTCCTCGTTGGCCAGTTGCGACGGCGTGACGCGCTGGGCGCTGGCCGCCAGCCCCTTGCTCCATGCCGCCATCGGGAACAGCGAGGCGTCGGCGCTGCGGGCCGTGAAAGGCGGCTCTGAACGCGGCGGCGGTACCGGCGGCAGGCCGGTTGCCGGGCGTACCGATACGGCAAGCGGTGACGGAGCGGATGCGCCAGGCGCTGCCGGCGTGGACGGGCGGCCGCCCCCTTGCGCCGCCTCGCCGGGCAAGCCATCGCGAAAGAAATTATCGGGAATGACCGCCGCCACATACGTGCCCGACCCGACCGTGCCCGCCGTATAGCCTTCGCTGTGCAACTGGTCGTAGGCAGATTCGACGGTGGACCGGGCAATGTGCCAGCGTCCGGCCAGGCTGCGGGTGGACGGCAGCCGGCTGCCCGAGGGCAGCACGCCTTTGAGGATGCGCTCGCGGATCTGGCGATAGACCCAGGTCTGCTTGGATTCCCCGGCCCGGGGCGGGTCCAGCGGCAAGTCCAGGCTGGCTTCCTGGCGTGGCACCCGCGAGGCGCTGCGGCGGGCGGCCTGCCGGGTGGCGCGTGGGGGGACGGACAACGCGTCAGGCTGGGCGGCCGAGTCGGAGCCCCGTGGCGCTTCCCGCAAAAGTGGCTTGGTCATATTCACAAAAATGGCCCTGGTAGACAAAGCCATTCTATCGCTACATTGCGCTCCATGCGCCCCCCACGGGCCTATCAACGGAAACGCGCCATGACCACGCCCTCCCTGTATACCATCACCCTCGACACCGGCCACTTCACCACCGACGGTACGACGACGCTGCTGGACGCCGCGTTGGCCCAGGGGGTGCCGGTGCCCTTTTCCTGTCAGCGCGGCGAATGCGGCTCGTGCCGGGCCACGGTGGTGGACGGCCGCCACGAACGCCTGGCCCCGCCCACCGAACGCACGTACGTCACCGCCGACGATGAACTGCTGATGTGCCAGTGCCGCGCGGCGGGCGACCTGGCGCTGCGCTTTCCGCATTGGCGCGAACCGGCCCTGCAAGCGCAACGCCGCGAGGCCGTCGTCGTGTCGCGCGTGCCGCTGACCGAAGACGTGACCCAGCTGATCGTGCAGGTGCAGGGCGAAGACGCCTTCGCCTGGCAACCGGGCCAACACGTCGAATTCCTGCTGGAAGACGGCAGCCGGCGGCCTTTTTCCATTGCCAGCCTGCCGTCGGCCGCGGGCCCGGCCCGGCTGGAATTCCAGATCCGCCGCATGCCCGGCGGCGGCTTCACCGAACGCCTGCTGCCGCGCCTGATGCCCGACGACACCCTGGCGCTGGAAGGTCCGCTGGGCGGCTGCACCTGGCCCGACGAAGGCTGGCCGGACGACGTCGAACACCTGGTGCTGCTGGCCACGGGCACGGGCTATGCGGGCGTGTACCCGATCCTGATGGCCGGCCTGCAAAGCCCGGCCATCAAGAGCGTGACGCTGTACTGGGGCGGCCGCTCGGCCGACGACTGCTATGCCGCGCCGATGTTGAACGCCCTGCTGGGCAAGGGCGGTTTTCAATGGCATGCGGTGGTGCCGCAAGACAACGCCGGTGCGACCCCGCAGGCCCACGCCTACGTGCAGGACAGGGCCGCGGCCGCCGACCATGACTGGGCCCGAACGGTGGTCTATGCCTGCGGCAACCCCGCCATGGTGCGCGCGGCGCGCGACCGGCTGCGCCAGGCCGGCCTGCCCGACGACCGCTTTCTGTCCGAAGCCTTCGTGCCCGCGACCGGCGCCGGCCCCGTCGTGGCGCCCGCCCCGGCCCACCCGTGGGAACGGGTCAGCCCGCGCTTCACCATGGACGGCATCCTGCGTGCGCGGCGGCGGTCGCTGACGGCGGTGCGCGAGATCGCCGCGCTGATCCAGCCCGGCATGACCACGCGCGAAGCCATCACCGCGGCCGACGCGCACCTGCGCCGCATGGGCGCATCGCACAACTGGCATCCGACCTACGTGCGGTTCGGCGCCGATACGCAATCGCCCGCCGTGCATCCCACCGACTTCCAGCGGCGGCTGGGCGACAAGGACCTGTTCGTGGTGGACATCGGCCCGGTATGGGACGGCTATGAAGGCGACTACGGCGACACCTTCGTGGTGGGCGCGGACGCCGACCGCCAACGCTGTGCCGAGGCCGCCCGCCAGGTGTTCGCCCGCACCCGCGAGGCCTGGCTGCAGGGGTTGAGCGGCGCGGCCCTGTACGACCGCGCCGAAGACTTTGCGCGGGAACATGGCTGCGAACTGGTGCGCGAGATTCCCGGCCACCGCGTGGCGGATTTTCCGCATGCGTTGTATGGCAAGCACCAGTTGGCAGACGCCGACTTCGTGCCGGCCGATGGCATCTGGGTGCTGGAGATCCAGGTGCGCGACCGGACGCTGCCGATCGGCGCGTTCTACGAAGACGTGCTGCTGCGCTAGGCGGCCGGGTCGGTCAGGCGCGCCTCGATCAGGCCCGTCTCGGTCAGGTCAGTCAGGTCAGGCCCGTCAGGCTGGCCAGCCCCCCATCAGACCGCACCCGCCGGCCGCTGGCGCGCCCGGTGCAGCGCCCCGACCTGCTCGGCCAGTTCGTCATCCGGCCCGTCCACCGGCGTGTCGGTGATGACATCGGTGATGCGCAGCGCCTTGACCCGCGGCGCGGGAAAACCCAGTTCCTGCATCCACGCGCTCAGTTGCGGGGTGGAACTGGCGTAGACGATGCGGCCCAGCCCGACCCAGCCGTGCGCGGCGGCGCACATGGCGCAGTGCTCGCCCGACGTATACACGGTGCTGGCGGCACGCTGGGCGGGCGTCAGGTTGGCGGCGGCCCACCGGGCGATCTCGAATTCCGGATGGCGCGTGTGGTCGCCCCCGGCCACGCGGTTGCGGTCTTCGAACAGCACCTGGCCGTCGGCCGACAGCAGCAGCGAACCGAAGGGCTCGTCGCCCTGCGCCAACGCCTGCCGCGCCAATTCGACGCAGCGCGCCAGGTAGGGTTTGTCTTGTGCCGTGATCATGCCCATGCTCCTTTTGCCTGGCGCCCGGGCGGCCATCCCGCGCGCCCCGACACCCTAGGGTTTATCCTGATCCGTGTCCTGTCGATTTGCGGGAGGCTCATGCGTCGAGCCAGTACATCCCCCACTTTCCCTTCAAGGCGGAAATGACCATGACGACAGGAACCGTAACTTTGCACCGCGTGCTGCGCGCTGCCCCCGACCGCGTGTACCGCGCTTTTCTCGAACCCGACGCCATCGTGCGCTGGCTGCCCCCGTATGGCTTCACCTGCCTGGTCCACGAACTGGACGCCAAGGTGGGCGGCTCGCACCGGATGTCGTTCCGCAATTTCGGCACCGGCCATAGCCACGACTTCGGCGGCAAGTACCTGGAACTGGTGCCGAACGAGAAGATCCGCTACACGGACCAGTTCGACGATCCTAACCTGCCGGGCCAGATGCAGACCACCATCACGCTGCGCAAGGTATCCTGCGGCACGGAAATGACCGTGGTGCAGGAGAACATCCCGGCGGTGATACCCACCGAGATGTGCTACCTGGGCTGGCAGGAATCCCTGGCCCAACTGATGCGGCTGGTGGAACCGCAGATTCCGGATTGACGGCGCCTGGCTGCGGGGGGTGCGCGGGCGGCCACGCGCCCTCATTCGCCTGGCGGCCGCCCCCGCGATGCGCGTCAGCTTTCGCGTTCGGCCAGCGCTTCCAGCAGCTCGGCCGACGGCGCGAAGAACAGGCCGCCGGTGACGGCGCGGCTGTAATCCAGCAGGCGGTCGTAGTTGCCCGCCGGACGGCCGACGAACATGTTTTCCAGCATCTGCTCGATGGGCGCGGGCGAACGCGCGTAGCCGATGAAGTAGGTGCCGAATTCGCCCGAGCCCGGGCGGCCGAACGGCATGTTGTCGCGCAGGATCTTGACCTCTTGGCCGCCCTCGTCCAGCGTGGTCAGCGAACTGTGCGAATACGACGGCTTGACGTCGTCCGGCAGTTCGACGTTGGTGAGCTTGCGACGGCCGATGATGCGTTCCTGCTGCTCGGTCGGCAGCGCTTCCCAGGCGGTCATGTCGTGCAGGTACTTCTGCACCAGCACGTAGCTGCCGCCGGCGAACGCCGGGTCTTCGTCGCCGATCAGGGTGAAGTCGGCCAGCTCGAAGCCCTGCGGGTTTTCGGTGCCGTCGACGAAACCGATGATGGCGCGGCGGTCGAAATAGCGGAACCCATGCACTTCGTCGACCACCTTGGCGGCCGTGCCCAGGCCGGCCACCAGCAGCGTGGCCAATTCGAAACAGGCGTCCATGGCTTCGGCGCGGATGTGCAGCAGGATGTCCCCGGGGGTGGACACGGCTACCCGGTCGCCCGAACCGAATTCGCGGAACGGATGCAGCGAGGCCGGGCGCGGCGCGCCGAACAGGGCGTCCCAGGCGGCGGAGCTGAAGCCGCAGATACAGGACAGGTCGGCCGCGACGGCGCGAGTGCCGACCGTGCGGACCAGCGCGGCAACGTCTTCGCACCAGGCGCGTACGGTGGCGGCGTTGTCGGCGCCGGGGTTCAGCGTGGCGACCAGGAAGATCGCGTAGCGGGCGTTGGGGCTGAGGACGGCTTGGGGTTCGACGGGTTTTTCGGACATGGAATATCGGGCTCGGGAACGGCGGGAAGGAAATGCGCTTGAAATATAGCTGATGCGGCCCGGTCTGGCGGGCGCGCTGTCTCCGAACTGTCACGCTTTGGCGTCACCATCGCGCATCATGACGACGCCCGCGGCCCCGGCCGACTACCAATCCGACATTTCCGGCCTGATCTGCGCGTTCCGCTTCGCAGCGAGCGGCGCCGCCACCGAGATCGCCCCGCCCGCGCTCGCGGACCTGCTGGCCCGCGCCAAGGCCATCGGCCCCGAGTCTGCGCCGGACGACGGCGCCTTTCTGTGGCTGCACCTGAACCTGTCGCAGGCCGGTTGCGTGCGCTGGCTGCAGGCCCACCTGGACCTGCCGGACACCTTCATCGCGATGCTGGGCGACGAGGCTCATTCCACCCGGATCGAGCAGCAGGAAGGCGCGCTGGTGGCGGTGTTCAACGACGTCATCTTCGACTTCGACCGCACCCCTGCCCAGGTATCGACGCTGTGGGTCTGCGCCCACCGGCGGCTGCTGGTGACGTTGCGGCGCAAGCCGCTGCGGTCGCTGGACCGGCTGCGCGAGCACGTGCGGCGCGGCGAGCCGTTCGAATCGCCTGCCCAGTTGCTGGCGCACCTGATGCGCGACCAGGCCGACCTGATGATGGAGATCGTGCGCAAGGCCAGCGTCGACGTCGACGGCATCGAAGACCATTTCCTGGCATCGCGTGGCGGCCCCGGCCGCCTGGACCTGGCCGGCACCCGCCGGGTGCTGGTGCGGCTGCAACGCACATTGGCGCCCGAGCCGGGTTCGGTCTTCCGGCTGCTGGCCCGTCCGCCCGCCTGGCTGCGGCCGCGCGACGTGCAGGAGCTGCGCGAATCCACCGAGGAATTCTCGGTGGTGCTGGGCGACATGGCCGGGCTGGTCGAGCGCATCAAGCTGCTGCAGGAAGAGATGACCGCGCGGCTGGACGAACAGAACAACCGAACGCTGTTCACCTTGACGCTGGTGACGGTGCTGGCCCTGCCCATCAACATCATGGCGGGCCTGTTCGGCATGAACGTGGGCGGCATTCCGCTGTCGGACGACCATCACGGCTTCTGGATCATCTGCCTGCTGGTGGCCGCCTTTACCGTGCTGATGGGCTGGTGGGCGTTTCGGCGGCGGCGCGGCGGCTGACGACCCGGCCTGCCGGATCGGGCAGGCCGCGCACGCCTGCTCATTGATAGCGTTCGCGATACCCCACGGGCGACATGCCGCAGTATTTGCTGAAGATGTCGCGAAACGCCTTGGTGTCGTTGTAGCCGACTTCGTACATGACTTCGGCCACGCTCTTGCGTGAACTTTCCAGGCGTTTCTTGGCCGCCTCGACGCGCACGCGCTGCACGTATTCGACGATGCTGTTGCCGGTGGCCTGGCGAAAACGCCGTTCGAGCGTGCGGCGCCCCATGGCGTGGCGGTCGGCCAGGTCTTCGACGGTGATCTTTTCGGTGTAGCGGGTTTCGATTTCGTCCTGCACCGCGCGTACCACCTGGTCGGCGTGGGACTTGTGGCCCATGAACACCGAGAACGGCAATTGGCTCTGGCGGCTCCAGTCGAGCTGGAAGTACTTGGCGCACCAGATGGCGGTGTCGCGGTCGGTGTATTTTTCGATCAGGTGCAGCACCAGGTGGGCGGCCGAAAACGCACCGCCGCTGGTGTAGATGCCGTTTTCCGACATGACGACGCGGTCGCTGGACCACTGCACCGACGGAAACAGGCTGGCGTAGAGGTCGCGCGCCACCCAATGCACCACCGCCTGCTGGCCGTCGAGCAGGCCGCCGGCTGCCAGCAGCGCCGCCCCCATGCACAGGCTGGCCACTTCGCCGCCCTGGCGGTAATGGCCCGCCAGCCAGTCGATCAGTTCGCGATTGGACAGCACCACGTCGGACACCGCCCCCAGCAGCGGCGGAGCGATGCAGATGTCGATGCCCTGTGCGTCGTCCAGCACCAGGTCGGCCAGCACCGTGATGCGGCCGTCGTCCAGGCTGACCTGGCGCGTGGCGGCCAGCGTGCGCACCCGGAAGCGCGGTTCACGGCCCTGCGCGGCCAGGTATTCGTTGGCCACCAAAAAACCATGCCGGGCGGTTTCGAGCGACGCGATATTGGCGCCGCGGGGCAGCAAAAACGCGATGTTTTTCATGCCGCCAAGCATACGCCGCAGGCGTGTCGCAATCCACCCTGAAGATGTCGCAATTGCCTATCGGAAAGCGGCGCCGATCCCGATACAGTGGCATCACCCGGCACGGATACCGGGGCGGTCGCCGGGCAAGGATGCGGGCCGGCGGCGGCCGCACAAAACAACACCGAGCGAAGGAGCTGACGATGGAACAATACATAGACGGTTACCTGTTGAGCGTGCCCAAGGCGAACCTGGACGCGTACAAGAAAATGGCCGACATGGCCGGTTCGATCTGGCTGGAATACGGCGCCCTGGAATTCCGCGAATGCGTGGCGGACGACATCGACGGCGAAGGCTTCGGTTCGTTCAGCGCCGCGGCCGGTACGCGCGAAGGCGAAACGGTCGTGTTCTCGTGGATCGCCTTTGCCAGCAAGGCCGAGCGCGACCGCATCAACGCCAAGGTCATGGCCGACCCGCGCCTGGCGAACATGTCCTGCGAGGGCGTGTTCGATTTCAAGCGCATGTGCTGGGGCGGCTTCGCCACCCTGGTGGCCAAGGTGGCCCCACGATAAAAAAAAGTTCGGGCGAGCTGTCGATTCCGGCGCCGCCCGTTCGTCGTAGGACAAGGACAGGCCGACGGCGCACCGGCGGCCTACTCCGCAGTAGCTATCCCGCCCCCCATCCACAACGGAGACACACCATGGCAACCCCCGCAAGCAAGGCGATTCCCGACGGCATGCACACCCTGACCCCGCACATCGTGTGCGAGGGCGCGTCCGATGCGATCGCGTTCTACAAGAAGGCGTTCAACGCCGAGGAGCTGGCCCGGCTGCCCGGCCCCAACGGCAAGGTGATGCACGCCGCCATTCGCATCGGCGACTCGGTCCTGATGCTGATGGATGATTTTCCCGAATGGGGCAGCCTGGGGCCCAAGGCGCTCAAGGGCTCGCCCGTGACGCTGCACCTGTACGTGCAGGACGCGGACGCCGCCATCGAACAGGCGGTGGCGGCCGGCGCCCAGTTGGCCATGCCGGCCGCGGACATGTTCTGGGGTGACCGCTACGGCCAGGTGATGGACCCGTTCGGCCACCGCTGGTCGCTGGCCACCCACAAGCAGGACCTGACGCCCGAGGAAATCCAGCAGAACATGGCCAAGATGGGCGAAATGAGCGGCTGCGGCGATCCGGCGCAGAAAAAGAGCTGATGGCGATGCGGTGGCGGGGCGCCGGACAGCCCCCGCGTCATCCCCCTCAGGCCTTGTACGGCCCCAGGAAATCCAGCTTGCCGATCGCTACGCCTGCATGGCGCAGGATGTCGTAGGCGGTCGTGACGTGGAAATAGAAGTTCGGCAGCGCGAACGTCAGCAGGTAGGCGTCGCCCTGGAATTCGGGCTTGAAGTCGCCGAAGCTGAGCGTGACCTTGCGGCCTTCGGCGCCGTCGAGCTTGTCGGCCGGCACCGATTGCAGATAGGCAATGGTATCGGCCACGCGCTTTTGCAGCTGCTCGAAGGTGGCTTCCTCGTCGGGAAACTTGGGCGACTCGACCTGCGACAGGCGCTGCACGGCGAACTTGGACGCGTCGCTGGCGCGCTGCACCTGGCCCGATAGCGGGTACATGTCGGGGGCCAGGCGGGCGTTCACGAGTTCGGCCGGATCGATACCGCTGGCGGCCGCGTGGGCGGCGCCCTTTTCCAGCAGCGCGGCGAGCACGGTCAGGCCGCGGATGAAGACAGGCACGCTGGCCTGGTACATGGACAAAGACATGATGTTTTTCCGAAAGACGTCGCCGGCCGGCGCCGGACGTGGCGCCGGATTTCCGAGCGTGCGGCGATGTTAGCGCCCGGTGCTTTCAAGCGGCCGACGAGGGCCGCGACAACTGCATTCCCGATTCCGGAACAATAGCGCCATTGCCGGCGCGGCGCAGGGTTTTCGCATGCCAATCGCGGCGCCGACAGGCGTGGCGTCGATACTCGTGGCACCGTTGCGAAGCGCCGCCCCCACTGGCAACGATCGATCCGCCCATCGTATCGGCCCCTTACTGGCCGATCGCGACGCGGCGCTGGCCCTGGAAAAAGCGCCAGATCAGCGCCGAGGCGTCCGGCCCGCTGCGGGCGTGGTAACGAACCGACGCATCGCCGCCGCTCCAGGCGTGCTCGACCCGGGATATCTCGCACAGCCGCAGCACGGTCTTGCGCCCCCGCACGAGGTCGACACGGCGATACGCCTTTTCCGTGCCCAATCCCAGCACGCGCTCGACCGGCAGGTCTTGCGCGCCCAGGCCGTTGAGCGCGCGGAACTGCTCGAACAGCTGCTTGGCGTTGCGCGGCGCCACCGCCGGGTCCATCTGGCCCTGCAGGATCATGGCGGGCATGCCCAGCTCGAAGACGGCCGGATCCGCCACGCTTTGCACCAGCGGCAGCAGCGGCTTGACCGAGCCGCGCCGCATCGTACTCAGGCCCGCCGCCGCGGTATGCGCGTCGCCCACCACCGGCCCGGAATGCATTGCCACCGCGGCGATCAATGTGGGATGGCGCAGGGCCACCAGGGCGGCCATGCTGGCGCCGGCCGACAGGCCGGCGATATAGACGCGTTCAGGGTCCAGGCCATGTCGCGCCACCTCGGACTGGATCAACGCGGCGATCAGGTCGGCGTCGGCCCCGCCGTGCTGCGCATCGGGCTGGAACCAACGCCAGCAACGCTGCACCTGCCGGGTCATGGACTGCTGCGGATACAGCACCATGAAGCCGCCGGCATCCGCCCATTGGTTCATGCGCGAACCGCGCGCGAACGCCAGCGCCGTCTGGCGGCAGCCGTGCAGCATCACCACCAGGGGCATGCCCTGGCGTGTCGCGGTGACGGGGGTGTAGCGGGCGAAGGTCAGGCGCCGGCCCAGCGCATCGGAGAATTGCCGCGAGGCCTCCCAGCGACCGGCGCCGAGGCTGGACGCGGCGCTAGCGGCGGTCTTGGCCGCTTGCCGCGCCACCGCGGCCTTGCGCGCCGATACGGTGCGTTTGCGGGCCGCCTTGGGGGCCGCCATGCGCAGCGCCGCGCGCTGGAGTTTGCTGAATTTCTTTGCGGCGTTGAAAAACAAGCTGGTAAAACTGCGCGCCATTGTCAGGCCTCTGCCAGTAAACCTCTTTTTAACTCCACGACGACGTTTGAAAACCACCTGGCCGCACCCTGCGGCCCGCCGACTGCCGCGTCCGCGGGAGCGGACGCCAATGCCCTGGAATCCGCCGGATCAGAACCGGCCGGATTGAATCGCGGCGCTGCTGGTCAGGAGGTCCAGACAGGACACCAGTGCGACCACGATGGTCAGAATCGAAAGCACCTTGACGACTTTGTTGGTATCGGGCCGGGTCAACGTCGCGGTCATGCGCGTGACGATGTAAGCCCCAACCATCAGGCCGATTGCCGGAATCATAAGTGCTTCCCCTTCAAGAGTCTGTGCGGGCACGCCGGATGCGTCGCCCGTCGTTAACGCGGTAAGCCGCTGAATCGCCGCCTCTGTCGGGCAGATTGATTAGCGTGTGAAATGTATCACACAGTAACTTAACCTCGCAGCATTTCGGGCGGGGGCATGACGGCGCGCTTGCACCAGATCAAGGCAGGCGCGTCTTCGGACCCATTCCGCTTGAGGCGGTGGCCCAAAACGCCTATGGTAGAAACCCTGATCTTCACTTCCTGCCTTTCCCTTCAGCAAACCATGTTCCCGAACGACCGCCGCCAGACCCTGGGCGAAGAAATCGCCAACACCATCAGCCACGGCCTGGGCGCGGCCGGCGCGCTGGCCGCCGCCCCCATCCTGATCGTCGCGGCCGTGCGCCAGGGCGACGCGGCCTTCATCGCAGGCGCCGCAGTGTTCGCCGCCACCATGTGCCTGCTGTACCTGGCGTCCACCATCTACCACGCGCTGCCCGACAACCGCGCCAAGCGCCTGTTCAACGTGCTGGACCACTCGGCCATCTACCTGCTCATTGCCGGCACCTACACGCCGTTCGCGCTGGGCGCCCTGCGCGGGCCGTGGGGCTGGACGCTGTTCGGGCTGGTCTGGGGCATGGCACTGCTGGGGGTGGGCCTCAAAGCCAGCAAGCGCCTGAACCGCCCCGCCGTGTCCACCGGGCTGTACCTGGCCATGGGCTGGCTGGTCATCATCGCCGTCAAACCCCTGCTCGAACTCGTGCCCACCGGCGGCCTGTGGTGGCTGGTCGCAGGCGGGCTGGCCTATACCGGCGGCGTGGTGTTCTTCGTCTTCGACAACCGCTGGCGCTACAGCCACTTCATCTGGCACCTGTTCGTGCTGGCGGGCACGGTGTGCCATTTCTTTGCGGTGCTTTGGTATGCGGCGTAGGGGTGCGACGGAACACCCTAGCCAACAAGCACCCCGAGCGGGTGCTTTTTTACGCCCGCGATGAACGCCGCGCCGCCCCCGGTTCAGGCATGGCGAGCAGGCCGCGTTTCATCAGGCTGCGCATGCCGGGTATCAGCAGGCTGCCGGCGAAGGCCAGGTCGCGCCACAGGCCGGGGCCTGACGCCTGAAAACATGGGGTCAGCGCGCGGCTCAGGGTCTGGTACAGGCGTGACGGCGTGAGGCGGCTGCGCGCGTATTGGGCGGGGCCGTCCGCGGCGCCGTGCTGGTCGACCGCCCGCGCCAGCGCCAGTGCGTCCAGCACCGCCAGCGTGGTGCCCAGCCCTAGTTGCGGGCTCATGGCGTGGGCGGCATCGCCCGCCGCGCAGTAGGGGCCGCTGGCCAGGGCGAGAGGCCAGCTGTGGCGGTAGGTCGCCACCGCCAGGTCATCGTGGGCGGTGACCTGGCTGACCACCGGCTCGGCCTCGGGCCAAAGCTGCAACAGACGGGCTTTCCAGGCGGCAATGGGCGCGGCGCGCCAGGCCGGCAAGGCGTCGTGGCGGATGCTCCAGAAGAGCGACAGGCGCACGCCCTGCGGCCCCAGGTCGGTCGGCAGCAAGCCCATCATTTCGCGGGTGCCGGCAAAGCGTTGCAGCAGTTGCGAGGCGCCGGCCCATTCTGGCACCCAGAACTGGCCCCACAGCGCGCCCCAGCGATAGACGCTTGAGCGGGCCGCCAGCCCCACCTGTTCGCGCAGCGCGGACGCAGCGCCGTCGGCCACCACGAACAGGTCGAAGGTCGATTCGCCGCCTGCGTGGCGCACGCGGGCGCGGCCCTGCTCGGTGTCCAGGCGTTGCACCGGACAGCCGAAGGAAAACT
Source organism: Achromobacter sp. NCFB-sbj8-Ac1-l (assembly GCF_052695805.1). Taxonomy (NCBI): domain Bacteria; kingdom Pseudomonadati; phylum Pseudomonadota; class Betaproteobacteria; order Burkholderiales; family Alcaligenaceae; genus Achromobacter; species Achromobacter sp. NCFB-sbj8-Ac1-l. Next base: position 4,285,127 of record NZ_CP199812.1, read on the forward strand.
GCGCGCCGGCGCGTTGGGCGGCATCGAACAGCACGCCGCCCAGCGCGGCGCGGTTGACGGCGCGAGCGCCGTCGCCCACATAATCGATATCCACCACGCGCCAGCCGCGATGCGACAGGCCCAGCAGCCGGTCGATGGGCGCGCCGACGTTCAGCGCCGCGATATCCACCCCCAGCGCCTGCAAGCCGCGCACGCCGGGCGGCTGCAGCAAGAGGCCCGCGCCCAGGGTGGTGAAGCCCTGGTGCTTTTCGAAGACCTGCACGCGATGCCCGGCGCGGGCCAGGGCCAGCGCGGTGGCCAGGCCGGCACTGCCGGCGCCGGCGATGCCGATGGAAAGCGGGGAAGGCGTGGGGGACATGAACGCGGCGCCGTGTAGGGAAAGTGCGGGCATAGTACCAACGCGCGCAACCTTTGCCGGAAGTGGCTTCCCTGGACTGCCGTCATGCAAGCTTGCTGCGCGTCGCAGGCGTCCCTGCCCTGTGTTGCCCCTACTCCGCCCGCAGGTAACTCGTGGGCGGCCGCCCCAGCACGCGGCGGAACATGGTGGAGAACGCGGCCGGGCTTTGGTAGCCGAAATCCAGCGCGATGGCGGTCACCGGCGCGCCGGCCGCCAGCCGGGCCAGCGCCAGCACCACGCAGGCGCGCTGGCGCCATTCGGAAAACGCCATGCCCGTCTGCTGGCGGAAATGGCGGCTGAAGGTGCGCGGGCTCATGTGCAGGCGCTCGGCCCAGGCCTCGGGCGTCTGGCGCACGTCGGGCGCGGCGATGAAGGCGCGGCACAGCGGCGCCAGGCGCTTGTCGGGCGGCAGCGGAATGTGCAGCGGCAGCACGGCAGCGCGATCCACCTCGTGCAGCAGCAGCGTGGCCAGCGCACCGTCGCGACCCGCCAGATCGTAGCGCGGCGGCATGTCGACGGCTTCGAGCAGCAATTGGCGCAGCAGCGGCGACACGTCCACCACTTCGCAGGCCGTGCTGGCGGTGCGCACGGCGCCTGGCTCGATGTAGGCGCTGCGGGTACTGACGTCCTGCATGCGGACCTGGTGCGCCACGCCGGCCGGGATCCAGACCGCGCGCTGCGGCGGCACCACCCAGTTGCCGTCGCGCGTGACCACGTGCATGACGCCGGTGGCGCCATACAGCAACTGCGCACGTCGATGCGAGTGCGCCGGCAGCAGATGGCCGGGCGGGTAGTCGTTGCCGATGGCGACAACCGTGCGGTCCAGACGGTCGTGCAGGTCGATGTGGGTATTGCGCATGGGCGGGCGGTTGGCCGAAACACGAACATTATTGTCCAATCCTCGAAAGCAGGCCATCGCCCGCCGGCCTATCGTGATGTTTTCCCATCAAGGATGCATGACATGCTGTATGTGGTGTTGGCGCTGTTCGGCGCCCTGAGTGGCGTGACCACGGTGCTGTTCGGCTTTGGCGGCGGCTTCGTGGTGGTGCCGGTGCTGTACGGCGTGCTGACGGCCACCCATGGCGCCCAGGACGCCATTGGCCAGGCGGCGATGCACATCGCGGTGGCGACATCCACCTGCGTGATGATCGTCAATTCCATTGCCGCCACCCGCAAGCACCAGCGCAACGGCAACATCGTGCGCGCCTATGTGTGGCCGCTGGCCGCCTTCATCGGCGTGGGTGCGCTGGTGGGCGCGTGGGCCGCCACGTCGGCCAGTGGCGACCTGGTGCGCTACGCCTTCATTGCCTACCTGGGCGTCACGATCCTGGACTGCCTGCTGCGCCAGGGCTTCATGGCGCAGACGGACACGCAGGATGCGCGGCCGCTGGGCCAGGGGGTGATCGTGGGCGGCGGCGTGGTGATCGGCGCAATCGCCACGTTCCTGGGCGTAGGCGGCAGCGTGATGACGGTGCCGCTCCTGCGCCGCCGCGGCCTGCCCATGGCCAAGGCCGCGGCCATGGCCAACCCGCTGACGCTGCCCGTGGCCATCGTGGGCACGCTGGCCTACATGGCGGCGGCGCGCGAACTGGCCGCGCCGCTGGCGCCGTGGATCGTCGGCTATGTCGACCTGCTGGCATTCGCCGCGCTGGCGCTAGGCTCGCTGGTGGGCATCCGGCTGGCGGCGCCGCTGATTCCGCGTATTCCGGACCGGCTGCATGCCCGCGTGTATGTGCTGCTGTTGGTTTTGGTGATGGTGAGCATGGTGCTGGCGTAGGATCGGCCGGGCCTGATGGCCTATGATCGTGGCTGCGCGTCGCGGCCCGTCCAGATGGACTGGCGGCCTGTCGCGATTGCCCGCGCCATGCCCCCTGTCACATCGACTCCAGGGACCTCGGTGCATCGATTTTCCCCTGCCCCCGACACCGTGAATCCGCTACCCGACGCCTACGCGCCTTTCGTCCTGACCGGCCGCATCGCCCAGCGCGTGCTGCGGCTGTCGGTGGAAGTTGAGCCGGCCTATGTCGGGGCAGCCCATGCTGGGGCAGCCCATGCTGGGGCAGCCCATGCTGGGGCGGCCTATGCTGAGGCGGCCAATATCGGGGCAGCCCATACCGACGCCACCGGCGTCGCCCCCGCCCCTGCCGCGCAACGCCGCCACGCCGAATACCAGGCCGGACGCGACCTGGCCGCCACGCTGCTGGCGGGGTTAGGCGCGCAGACGCTACAGGTAGGCACCGACGCAGACCGCGCGCCAGTCTGGCCCGACGGTTTCACAGGTTCGATCAGCCACAGCCGGCAGTTGCTGGCGGTGGCCGTGGGCCGCCACGAAGACACGCGCGGCCTGGGCATCGACCTGGAAGCCATCGCCAATGCCGACGAACTGGAAGCCATCGAATCCGTCTGCATGCTGCCGGAAGAACGCGCGCTGGTCGGCAATGCGCTGCCCCGCGCGGACTGGGCCACGCTGGTGTTCTCGGCCAAGGAAGCGTTCTACAAGTGCCAATTCCCGCTGACGCGCTACCCGTTGGAATTCGGCGACCTGGCCGTGATGCACGCGGACGTATCCGCGCAACGGCTGGTGTTGCGCTTGCAGCGCGACGCCGGGCCGGATTTCCGGCGTGGCCAGTCGTTTCATTGCGGCTATCGCTACGGCCAGGGACACGTGTACACGGCGGTGCAATTGGCGCCGTAGGGCCGCGCAGCCGACATCTGCCCTGCGATCCGCTTTCCCAATGTCACGAAGTTGCGGGTAAAACGTTTCCACGGCGCGCCCGGGGCGCTTCCCCCGTGCAGACCCCGCAGCACTGTGGTCCGCCGACACAGGAAAACACATTGCGAAACTTGAACCCTCCCCGGACCGGTTGTCATCATGGCCAGACACTTACCCGGAAAAGGGCCTGTTAACACTAAGGAGGATTTTTCATGCAGCGTTCCAAGACCGCAATCCTATCGGCCGTGCTCGCGGCGGCCGCGTTGTCCGGTGCCCCTGCCCTGGCGCAAAACGCCCCGGCCACCCAGACCCCGCCGCAGACTCAAGCCGCGCCCCCGGCCGTGCAGCCGTCCGACCAGCAATTGCAGCGCTTCGCGTCGGCGTCGCAGAAGGTGTCGGGCGTGGTGGACGAATACCGGCCCAAGGTCGAAGCCGCCAAGAGCGACGCGGCCAAGCAGAAGATCGTCCAGGAAGCCGACGCCAAGATGGTCAAGCTGGTGCAGGCCGACGGCCTGTCCGTCGAGGAATTCAACGGCATCGGCCGCGCCGTGCAGCAGGATCCGCAGCTCAAGCAGCGGCTGATGAGCATGGGCAAGGCCGGCGCGGCGGTGCAATAGGCTTTCGCACCACGCCGCGGCATCGGGCCGGTGCATGGGACCGGCGCATGGCGCCCACGCAGCAGCCCGATGGCGTCGCCCAATGCAATGGGCCCGGGCCGGGGTTATCCTAGGCAGACCTCTCGCAGGACCACCCAGGAGCCCCCGCCTTGACCCCGGAACTCACCCTGTATGACCTGGCCGGCGCCGACCCGACGCTGCGCTTTTCCCCGCACTGCTGGAAGACGCACATGGCGCTGGCGCACAAAGGCCTGACGGCCCGCACCGTGCCGTGGCACTTCACCGAAAAGGAAGCCATCGCGTTCTCTGGCCAGAAGCTGGTGCCGGTGCTGGTGCACGAGCCGCACGTGGTCAGCGATTCCTGGCAGATCGCCTGCTACCTCGAAGACACGTTTCCCGAACGGCCCTCGCTGTTTGGCGGAGACACCGGCCGCGCGCTCAGCCTGTTCGTCAATGGCTGGTCCGACACCACCCTGGTGCCGGTGCTGGCGCGCCTGCTGCTGCCCGAGATTCACGGATTGATCCGCGACGAAGACAAGGACTACTTCCGCACCACGCGCGAGAAGCGCTTCGGCCGCCTGGAAGACCTGCCGGCCGGCTACGCGGACCAGATCGCCGCCTTGCGCGCCGCGCTGCTGCCGCTGCGGCAGCTGCTGGCGCGCCAGCCATTCCTGGCCGGCGCGCAGCCCGCCTATGCGGACTACGCCGTGTTCGGCATGTTCATGTGGGCGCGCTGCACCAGCGCGCTGGAACTGCTGGCCGAAGACGACCCGGTGCACGCCTGGCGCGAGCGCCTGCTGGACGCCCACGGCGGCCTGGCGCGCAATGCGCCGACGGCGGCCGGACCGGAATAAGGCACCGGAACCACCCGCCGACATGCAAAGGGCGCCATTGACGGCGCCCTTTGCATGTCGGGTCCGGGTTGCGCCCGGTATGCGGCGCGCCCGTCATTTCCGCGCGGTCCCGAAGACCGCGCCCTGTCCCATCAGGTCTTCAAGCGATAACCCGTCTTGAAGATCCAGCGCACCGCGATCATGCACACCACCAGGAACACCAGCGTCATGCCAACGCTGACGCTGGCGCTGACGTCCGACACACCGTAGAACGCCCAGCGAAAGCCGCTGACCAGGTAGACCACCGGGTTGAACAGCGTGGCGGTCTGCCAGAACGGCGGCAGCATCTTGATGGAATAGAAGGTGCCGCCCAGGAAGGTGAGCGGCGTGATGATCATGAGCGGGATGATCTGCAGTTTCTCGAAGCCGTCGGCCCAGATGCCGATGATGAAGCCGAACAGGCTGAAAGTGACGGCGGTGAGCACCAGAAAGCCCAGCATCCAGAACGGATGCACGATCTCGAACGAGACGAACAGGCGGGCCGTGGCCAGCATGATCAGCCCCAGGATGATGGACTTGCTGGCCGCCGCCCCCACGTAGCCGGCCACGATCTCCATATACGAGATCGGCGCGGAGTGGATCTCGTAGATGGTGCCGGAAAAGCGCGGCATGTAGATGCCGAACGAGGCGTTGGCGATGCTTTGCGTCAGCAGCGACAGCATGATCATGCCGGGCACGATGTAGGCGCCGTAGCTGACCCCGTCGATGTCGACCATGTGCGAGCCGATGGCCGAACCGAACACCACGAAGTACAGCGACGTGGAAATCACCGGCGACAGCACGCTTTGCATCAGCGTGCGCCAGGCGCGGGCCATTTCAAACAGATAGATGGCGCGGATTGCGTAGAAATTCATGATTGGGCGGTCACCAGGCTGACGAAGATTTCCTCGAGCGAGCTTTCGGAAGAATTGAGGTCGGTGAATTCGATGCCAAGTTCGCTCAGGTGGCGCAGCAAGGCCGAGATTTCACCGCCGCCGTGGTTGTCGTAGGTGTAGACCAGCTTGTGGCCGTTGTCGGACAGGTCCAGCTGGAAGGCATCGAGCGCCGTGGGAATACCCGGCAGCGGCGCCTTGAGCGTCAGGGTCAGGCGGCGCTTGCCCAGCTTGGCCATGAGCTCGTTCTTTTCTTCGACCAGGATGATCTCGCCCTTGCGGATCACGCCGATGCGGTCGGCCATTTCCTGGGCTTCTTCGATGTAGTGGGTGGTGAGGATGATGGTGACGCCGCTTTCGCGCAGGCGCCGCACCATTTCCCACATACCGCGCCGCAGTTCGACGTCGACGCCGGCGGTGGGCTCGTCCAGGAACAGGATCTTGGGCTCGTGCGACAGCGCCTTGGCGATCATGACGCGGCGCTTCATGCCGCCGGACAGGGCCATGATGCGGCTGTCTTTCTTGTCCCACAGCGACAGATCGCGCAGCACCTTTTCAATGTAGGCGGGGTTGGCCGGCTTGCCGAACAGGCCGCGGCTGAAGGTGACCGTGTTCCAGACGCTTTCGAAGGCGTCGGTGGAGATTTCCTGGGGCACCAGGCCGATGGCGGCGCGGGCGGCGCGATACTGCGACACGATATCGTGGCCGTCAGCCAGCACCCGGCCTTCGGTCGGGTTGACGATGCCGCAGATGATGCTGATAAGGGTGGTCTTGCCCGCGCCGTTCGGCCCGAGCAGCGCGAAGATCTCGCCGCGCTGGATGTCCAGGTCGACGCTTTTGAGCGCCTGGAACCCCGAGGCGTACCGTTTCGATAGACCCTGTACTGAAATGACCGGCTGCACTCTGGCTCCCAGCATGATGGATAACCCTGGATTTTACCCGCCCGGCCCGGCGGGCTTGTTCGCCCAAATGGAACGGTGTGTTTGATAAACGCGATAGACCGCCCCGGGCTGCCTTACACTCTTGTGCACACAAAAAGGGGCAGACAGCCCCAAACCAGGGGACCGGGCTGCCTGGCGCCCGGTGAATCGATATGTTCGCGGACCTGAAACACCTGTCGCACCACGCCGCCTGGCGGCGCCAGCTGGAAATGCTGCTGGAATCCGCCGGGGAAGGCATCTACGGCATCGACCTGCGCGGGCGCTGCATCTTCATCAACGGCGCGGGCGCCGGGATGCTGGGCTACACCCCGGACGAGGTGGTGGGGCGCAACATGCATTACCTGATCCACCATTCCCATGCCGACCGCACGCTGATGCCGGTGCACGACTGCCGCATCTTCAAGGCGTTTCGCGACGGCCGCGGCGAACGCGTGGACGACGAAGTGCTGTGGCGGCGCGACGGCTCGTGCTTTGACGCCCAGTACGCGTCCTATCCCATCCGCAACGACGACGACGTGGTGGGCGCGGTGGTGACGTTTTCGGACATCACCGCGCGCAAACGCATCGAACGCGAGCTGCACGGCACCCGGGCGCTGCTCGAAGCCCGGGTCGCGGCGCGCACCGCCGAACTGAGCGCCGCGCATGAGTCGCTGCGCAGCCTGTCCTCGCACCTGAGCACGCTGCGCGAAGAAGAACGCGCCCATATTGCCCGCAACATCCACGACGACCTGGGCGCGTCATTCACCGCCTTGCAGCTGGACCTGAACTGGCTGCGCCGGCAACTGGCCGCGCAGCCGCCGCTGCAAGCCCACCTGGACCGCATGCTGGACGTGACGCAGACGGCCATGGACGCCACCCGCCGCATCCTGAACGACCTGCGCCCCGTGGTGCTGGATCACCTGGGTCTGTGGGCCGCGCTGGAAACCCTGCTGCAGGACCTGCAGGCGCGCAGCGGGCTGCAATGCCGTTACCTGTGCCCGCCCGACACCGAAAGCCGCCGCCTGGCCCCCGCCGCCGAAATCGCCGTGTACCGCATCGTGCAGGAACTGCTGACCAATGTGCAGCGCCATGCGCGGGCGCGCAGCGTCAGCGTCAGCGCCACCTGGGGCGAAGGCGGCCTGCTGCTGGCCGTGGAAGACGACGGCGTGGGCATGCAACTGCCTGAAACGCGCCAGACCTTCGGCATCCTGGGCATGCGCGAACGGGCGCGCGCCATCGGCGGCGACCTGGTGCTGGACAGCGCCCCCGGCGCCGGCATGCGCGCCCGCCTGCGCCTGAACCCGCCCGCCGCCCGAGAAACGACGCCATGGCCCTGAACCTGCTGATCGTCGACGATCACCTCATCATCCGCCGCGGCCTGGCCCGCATCCTGCTGGAAGACCCGCGCGTGGGCCGGGTGGACGAGGCCGCCGATGCCCCGTCCGCCCTGCGCGCGCTGCGCCAAGGCCGCTACGACGCCCTGGTGCTGGACGTGGCGCTGGGCGAACGCGACGGCCTGGACGTGCTCAAGACCGTGCGCGCCGACTACCCCGCGCTGGGCGTGGTGATGCTGTCCGTCTACCCGGAATCCCAGTTCGCGGTGCGGGCGCTGCGGGCCGGCGCCCACGCCTACCTGAACAAGGGCTGCGACCCCGACGAATTGCTCGCCGCCCTGGTGAACGCCGCCGCCGGCAGGATGTACGTGACCCCCACCGTGGCCGAACTGCTGGCGCACACAGTGCGCCAGGACAGCACCCGGCCGCCGCACGAACTGCTGTCCAACCGCGAATTCCAGGTGCTGCAACTGCTGGTGGCCGGCAAATCGGTCTCGGCCATCGGCGAGCAGCTGGCGCTGTCGGTGAACACCATTTCGACCTATCGCGCCCGCATCTTCGAGAAGCTGGGCGTGCGCACGCTGGTGGAGCTGGTGGCCTACGCCAACACGCACCAGCTGGGTGCCCGCTGACGCGTTCGCGCACCGCCCTGGCGCAGGCCGCGCACCGTGTAGTGATCGCCCTACACGCATATGGTTGAACCGGCGATACCGGCCGCCCGCGGCCGGCGCCAAGATGAAGGCCTTCCCCATTCCGGAGGCTTCCATGTCCCTGTTCAGCAATCCGTTCGACCCCGGCAGCCGCCTGGCCTGCGGCTGCGGCCGCCATGCGTCCCAGGCCGAGCACGCGCGCGCCCAGGGCGGCGTGGCGCTGGACGCGGCCTCGGACAGCGCCGTTGAAAACGCCGTGATGCGCGCCCTGTTCCCGCAGGACGCGCTGCGCCGCCGCTTCCTGCGCGCCGTCGGCAGCGGCACGGCCCTGGCCGCCGTCGCATCGCTGTTCCCGCTGGCCGCCGCCAAGGAAGCCTTTGCGCAATCGACCGGGCCGCTGGAAAAACAGAAGCTGAAGGTCGGCTTCATTCCCATCACCTGCGCCACGCCCATCATCATGGCGCACCCCATGGGTTTTTACGGCAAGCAGGGGCTGGACGTGGAAGTGGTGAAGACGGCCGGCTGGGCGCTGATCCGCGACAAGGCCATGTCCGGCGAATACGACGCCGCCCACATGCTGTCGCCGATGCCGCTGGCCATTTCGCTGGGCGTGGGCGCCAGCCGCGCGGTGCCCTGGACCATGCCCGCCGTCGAGAACATCAACGGCCAGGCCATCACGCTCTCGATGAAGCACAAGGACCGGCGCGACCCGAAGGACTGGAAAGGCTTCAAGTTCGCCGTGCCGTTCGACTATTCGATGCACAACTACCTGTTGCGCTACTACCTGGCCGAACACGGGCTGGACCCCGACACCGACGTGCAGATCCGCTCGGTGCCGCCGCCCGAGATGGTGGCCAACCTGCGGGCCGACAATATCGACGGCTTCCTGGCCCCGGACCCGGTCAACCAGCGCGCGGTGTACGACGGCGTGGGCTTCATCCACACGCTGTCCAAGGCGATCTGGGACGGCCATCCGTGCTGCGCGTTTTCGGCCAGCCGGGAATTCGTGACCACCCAGCCCAATACCTACCAGGCGCTGCTCAAGGCCATCATCGAGGCCACCGCCTACGCCCGCAACCCGGCGAACCGCAAGGAAATCGCCACCGCCATCGCCGCGCCCAACTACCTGAACCAGCCCGTCACCGTGGTCGAACAGGTGCTGACCGGCACCTATGCCGACGGCCTGGGCAAGGTGCTGACGGACCCGGCCCGCATCGATTTCGATCCCATGCCATGGGGCTCGTTCGCCGTCTGGATCCTGACGCAGATGAAGCGTTGGGGCCAGATCAAGGGCGACGTCGACTACCAGAAGGTCGCCAGCGAGGTGTTCCTGGCCACCGACGCGGTGCGCCTGATGCGCGAAGCCGGGCTGACCCCGCCCGCGCAGACCGACAAGACCTTCAGCGTGATGGGCAAGCCGTTCGACCCGAGCCAGCCCGAGGCCTACCTGGCCGGCTTCAAGATCCGGAGAACCTGATGCGGGCCGTGCAATCCTGGCGGGCGACGTTCCTGTCCGTCGTGCTGTTCCTGGCGTTCCTGCTGCTCTGGCACGCCGCCACCCGCCCCGCCGCGGGCGCGGCGACGGTAGACCCGGCCTACGCCGCGCTGGTCGGCAACGCCGCGGCCAGCGGGTCCAAGACGCCGTTTCCCGGCCCGGCCGAGGTCGGCGCCAAGCTGTGGCAACACCTGCAGGACCCGTTCTACGACCGCGGCCCCAACGACAAGGGCATCGGCGTGCAGTTGGCGTATTCCGTGGCGCGGGTGCTGACGGGCTTCGGCCTGGCGGCCCTGGTCGCGATACCGCTGGGGTTCCTGATCGGCATGTCCAAGACCGTGTACCGCGCCTTCGACCCGTTCATCCAGGTGCTCAAGCCGATCTCGCCGCTGGCCTGGATGCCGCTGGCGCTCTACACCATCAAGGATGCCGACACGTCCGCCATCTTCGTGATCTTCATCTGCTCGCTCTGGCCCATGCTGGTCAATACCGCCTTCGGCGTGGGCGCGGTACGGCAGGACTGGCTGAACGTGGCGCGCACCCTGGAAGTGACGCGGCTGCGCACCGCCCTGCAAGTGATCTTGCCGGCCGCCGCGCCCACCATCATGACGGGCATGCGCATTTCGGTCGGCATCGCCTGGCTGGTCATCGTGGCCGCCGAGATGCTGATCGGCGGCACCGGCATCGGCTACTTCGTGTGGAATGAATGGAACAACCTGTCGATCGCCAACATCATCTGCGCCATCCTGTTCATCGGGCTGATCGGCATGCTGCTGGACACCCTGCTGGCGCGCGCCGCGCGGCTGGTCAGCTACCGGGAATGACCATGGGCGCCCCTTTCCTGCAAGTCCAGGCGCTGGCCAAGCGCTATCCAGACCGCCGCGGCCAGCCCGCCGCGCCCGTGTTCGAACACATCGACTTCGACATCGAACAAGGCCAGTTCGTCTGCGTGATCGGCCATTCCGGCTGCGGCAAGACCACCATCCTGAACATCCTGGCGGGCATCGACGAAGCCAGCGAAGGCGTGGTCATCATGGACGGCCGCGAGATCGCCGGCCCGTCCCTGGCGCGCGGCGTGGTGTTCCAGGCGCACGCCCTCCTGCCGTGGCTGACCGCGTTGCAGAACGTGGAATTCGGCGTGCGTTCGCGCTGGCCGGCCTATCGCCGCGAGCAGGTGCGCGAGCACAGCCTGCGCTACCTGGCCATGGTCGGCCTGGCGCACGCCGCCGACAAGAAGCCGTGCGAACTGTCGGGCGGCATGAAGCAGCGCGTGGGCATCGCCCGGGCCTTTGCCATCCAGCCGCGGATGCTGCTGCTGGACGAGCCCTTCGGCGCGCTGGACGCGTTGACCCGCGGCACCATCCAGGACGAACTGCGCGCCATCGTCCAGGAAACCCGCCAGACCGTCTTCATGATCACGCACGACGTGGACGAAGCCATTTTGCTGTCCGACCGCATCCTGCTGATGAGCGCGGGGCCGTATGCCCGCATCGCCGAATCCGTCGATGTGGACCTGCCGCGCGGCCGGACCCGCGCCAGCCTGCACCACGAGCCGCGCTACTACGAAATTCGCAACCATCTCGTCGACTTCCTGGTCGACAAGGCTTCCCACAAGGAGTGAACCCCCATGATGTCCCGCGCCGAAGTCACCGAACTGGTCGTCACCCGCCGCCTGGAAAAGAAACTGTCCTGGGCCGCCATTGCCGAGGCCGTCGGCCAGAGCAAGGAATGGACTACGGCCGCGCTGCTCGGCCAGATGACGCTGACCGAAGAACAGGCCCTGGCCGCCGCGCGCGTGCTGGACCTGCCGGCCGACGCCGTGGTGCAGCTGCAGGTGGTGCCCTACAAGGGGTCCCTGCCCACCAGCGTGCCGACCGACCCGCTGATCTACCGCTTCTACGAGCTGATCAACGTCTACGGCACCACCTTCAAGGCGCTGATCAATGAAGAGTTCGGCGACGGCATCATGAGCGCCATCGACTTCAAGATGGACCTGACGCGCGAGGCCGACCCCAAAGGCGACCGGGTGCAGATCGTGATGAGCGGCAAGTTCCTGCCGTACAAGACGTATTGAGCAGGACGGGGCCGCATGACGCGGCCCCGGGGCCGGAAAGTGCGGGTGGCGTCCGCGGGCGGCCCCCCCAGCCCGCAAGGACGGCGGGCGTCAGCCTTCGATCGCCAGTTCTTCCCAGCCCAGTTCGCGTGTGCGCGTCAGCGCGTCGGTCACCACCGCGGTGGCCGACCGTGCCGCCTCTTGCAGCGCGTCGCCGGCCAGCAGCCGGGCGGTGATGGCGGCCATGAAGACATCGCCCGTGCCGTGCACCGACGGCGGGATAGCGATCTCGGGGTGGGTCAGTACGATGCAGTCGGCGTCAGTCACCACGGCCAATTGCAAGACGCCCGGCGCGGCCGCCATGGGCGCAGCGCTGGTCACGACAATCCATTGCGGACCCTCGGCGATCAATTCACGCGCGGCCGCCGCCACCTCGTCAATAGAAGACAGCGGCCGGCCCACCATCTGCTCCAGTTCGAAATGGTTGGGCGTCATGCCATCGGCGTGCGGCACCAGCTTCTTGCGGTACTGCGCCACCAGACCCGAATCCACGTACAGGCCGTCGTTGCGATCGCCCATGACCGGATCGATATGCACCCGCAGATCGGGCCGGGCCGCCCGCAGCGCCGGCAGCCACTCGGCCAGCAGATCGGCCTGGCCCGGCTGGCCCAGGTAACCGCAGACCACCGCGCGCGCCACCTGGGTCACACCGCGCTCGTCCAGCCCCTTGAGCAGGCCCTGAAACCAATCCAGCGGCACGGCGCCGCCGTGCAGGGTGGGATAGTGCGGCGTGTTGCTGAGGATGACCGTGGGCACGGCAATGGCCCGCAGGCCCGCCTGGCGAAACACGGGCATGGCGGCGTTGTTGCCGACGTAGCCATACACGACCTGGGATTGAATGGAAATCACGTCCACCCGCGCGGTCACGGCGGGCAGCGCTGCGCCGGCGGTCGGGGCAGCGGGAATGGCGGTCATACGGCGGGCTCCTGGCGGAAACGGGATCGTCGGCCGGCGACATGCCGGGGGTGCGACGGGGGTGGCCCCTATTCTAGGCCACACATCTTCTGCACCCCTCTTGCGACTTCAGCGCGAAGCTGGTCTTCATCAAACTCATGTTCTTCCTAAAGCTCGCTCATCTGCGCTTCGGTGTACTAGCTTCGGTGTACTAAAAACACGCTCACCATACCGCCCAGACTACTGCTAAACGCTTGACGGGCAAGACGGTATCTTATTTTTTTGACTACAGCTAAACGCTTGACCGGCAAGACGGTATCTTATTTTCTTTTTTTAAAGGCGCCTTAGTTTTTTTCCCCCACCACATACCCTGTTGAAAACATGACCTTGTCGACAGAACAGTCCGGATAAACCCACAAATCCCAATTATCAATCAACCATTTCTTTCGAACCCCCCTCCCGTTATCATTACAACAAATTACTGGAAAATGCACCAAAATCAATCCAGCCTTATGACCTGAAGTGACGATTAATCCGCTGGGCCTCTCCGCATCCAAAGTATCAAACACCATGAAATCTACAACATTCTCGTAGGGCCACTTCGCCTTCAATCGAAGAATATTTCCATGCCATAGTCCGTCGCCTGGAGCATCCATCAACTTCACAAATTTATTCATTAATTTACTCGCAAATCATGACCCCCACTGGGGTCAGCTGATTTAGTTTTTTTCATTGAAAAATAGACCTCTCCCAAGTGTTTTCCTTTTTTTGGGTCCACAACTTCAAATCTACCATGCTGCGTATCTAATCCATAAAGAAATCCATCCCCCCCACGAAACACATCTCTACCATTAAATTTCGTCAACCTACTGTCCTTGATCATTCCATTCGCCAAGGCAATTTGACTGGCCATTTGCTTTATTTGTGCAACTCGTTCACCAGGAGGCAAGCCAACCAAGCTTTTTTCAAACTCTTCCGCAGTACGCCCATCGGGCAGCTTGCTACCACCGCCATTAAAAATTAGCTCAGGACCGGCAGGATCAGGAAGCGGCGTGACACTCCCCCCCGTATGTGAACCGCCGTCGTCAGTAGTCGGAGGCGTCCCGCCTGGCGGAATCAGATCGCCGGGGAATGTCGGAATGCTGAGGTCGACGCCGCCGCCCTGCGAGCCAGGGTTGGGAGGCAGAGCCCCCCCATGCTCCTTCCCATAGTCGACCGGCAACGGCGGCAGGGATGTATCGCGCCCGAGAACACCATCGAGATCGCTGAACAGGGAGTCGCTAAGCGCCGCCCCGATTCCGGTCAAGGCCGCGCTCAATATATAGACAGCTCCATCCTTCATCTTTACACCAAGGATGGCGACTTCACCTGACACTTGCGCAACTACACGCTGACACGTTGGAGTCGTGGCACATTTAATTGAAGCTGCCTCTATGCCCAATATGACAACTGGGACCCAGTTGTTCTCCGTTTCGAATATCGCGGCATTGCTCGCCGCAGCGGGGTCCAGCCCTGCACTAGCGGCAATACCAGCCATAAGGCTCGACACGAGATTGCGACGTGCTTCAACTTCGTTGGGAGTTGCTCCGTTGGACGGCCCCATCAGTGCATTGATAACGCTGCCGGCACCAGCACCTAGCGCCCCTGCGCCGCAACTGGCACCCTGACCAGCTGCGCCTGCGCATCCAACAATCGCATGCAGCGCGGCGCGAGCTGGTTCAGTGCCAGGCCCATCTCCGAGCGACGCAATGATCCTCTTGACTCCCGATGCCCCCAGCCCCTGCAGATAGTTGACTGCTGCCGCCTGGACAAACTCAACACCTGAGCCGGTGACATTGCCGCCAGCCGCCGCAACCAGAGCGGTCATGATCTGTCGATAGGCGCCATTCGGCGCCCAAAGCCGCGCATCCTCGATCTGCGACATCAGTTCGAATGCTCGGACGTCATCCGTAGCAGCGCCCTTCTTGAGCTCGTTGGTAAGCTCCTGTTCGAGCGCCTGTCGCTCCGCCGCCCGATTCGCCAAGAACGTCCCCGTCTCCTGCGCCAAGGTCTTGGTCACCTCGAACCCCGCCCGGACCTCCTTCTCATCAAAGATCCGATCCAGCGCGTTGAGCGTGTCTTTGGTGTCCCGGTTCAACGCGGTAATCGCTTCCGCCGCGGTCTGGCCCGTCAGCGCCTTTTGCCCCGCCTCATCCCGAATGACGATGGTGCCGCCGCTGATGCCGCTCTTTGTGGTGGAGCTGGCCTCGCCGCGGGCGCCCATCGCAATGGGCACGTTGGCGCTGAGGCCATCGAAGCTGGGCAGCGTGGAACCCGGCGTGGCCTTGCTGCCGCCGGCGACGTTGCCTTGGTTGTCGGTGCCGATGGCGCTTTGATTACTGCTGCCAGCGCCTTTAGCGCCATCTTTGCCGCCGTCCTTGCCGCCCGAACCCCCGCCACCGAAGTTGAAGCCCCCTCCGAGTTGAATCGATTGCCCTTCATAGCTGGCGCGGTTCTCGATGTCTCGACTGGTCAAGGTCCCGGTGATCAGCACATTCTTGCCGTCCGCCACCGCCTTGTCGCTGCTGGCGATGACGCCGCCAATCAACCCCGTGTTCTTGCCCACGTTCAGCTGAAAACCGCCATCGCCGGCCCACATGCCCGTCTGCTCGGTGACGCTGGCGTATTGGCTGTTGATCTTGGTCTGGCCGTAGTTGCCGCTGACGCTGCTGGCGCCGTAGCAGATGGGCGGGATGCACAGGCTGACCTGTACGCCGCCGCTGCGGTCACGGGCGGCGTAGTTGCTGATGTCTTGCAAGCTCTCGATGACGAGGTTGCCGCCCACGGTGGCGACGATCTGCGCCGCGCGGGCCTGGGCGCCGCGCAGCACGGCGTCGCCGCCGGAGTTGATCGTGAGCCGGTTGCCCGCCACCACATGGGTGTTGTTCCAGCTGCTGTCCTGGCCGCTGCCCTTGTTGGTGCTGCCCCCTGCCCCGATGTTGATGGCAAAGCCATTCTGGCTGCCGCCCACCGTCAGGCCCACGCCGATGCTGGCGTTGCGGCTCTTGCCGTCGCTCTTCTGGCTGGACGTGTTTTGCTGGGCGGTGAGCAGGATGTCGCCCTGGGCGTTCAGCAATACGTTGCGGCCGGCGGTCAGGTTCGAGCCGGATACGGTGATGTTGGACCCGGCGCCCTTGCCGGCCGCAACGATGATCAGGTCACGGTTTGCCGTGACGGCCGAGCCGCTGGCGGTGCTGCTTTGTCCGCTGCGGGTCTGGCTGGAACTGCTGGCGCCCACGTCGACGTTGACGCTGATGCCCCCCATCTGCGCGGGATTCTTGAATCCTCAGGGTCGGGCTAGAAACCTCAATTCAGACAACCGTTTCCAGAGACGCTCGCCGAAAACGTAGTCTGACACCGGGGTTCATACCCGAATCGTTTGACTTCGCCCTGCACCTCAAGCCTCTGATTTGAAATAGGTTTCCCGGGAAATTCGTGGGGAAACCTCAGAGTCTGACACCTTATTTTATTTTCACAAAAATTCATCTAGCCAATCCACTGGATACGGCTTCTTGTTCCCTAATAGCTGGTCACCATATTTCCCTTTCCCACTCTCAATAGAATTATTACTTATATCAATAGTAAGGAAGCTCGAATTTCTTTCACAAACACGCAATTTCTCAACAAAAACTGTAGGGGGTGAAATTCCAACCAGCTTTCCGACTATTTTTGCTTTGTGAAACAAAAAACTTCTTCCACCAGCCAAAGGCAAAATCCTATCTCTTATCGCGTAAATTATTTCAAAATTAGAAATTATTATATTTTCGTCCACACAATTATCGTCGATCTGTTCATTTTCGATCAAAATTAAATCCCCGCCCTTCGTCGTCAGCCATCCTTCTATCTCGAAGTTTTTAGAATTTAGTTCAAGTTCAGTCGATATTTTTTTTTTCAAAAAATCATGGACACTGATACTCATGCCTATTTTCCTATCACAATAGAATTAACCCCGGCGCCCATCGCTCGATCCAAAATACTTTGCATGACGCCTCTTGGGCCTGTGTAGGGATCTCTGATCATATAATAACCAATACCATCTACGGTCTTTACTCCGTCGACAATCATGAAATGATACCCCTCACCAGCACGCACTTGAACAATCACATTGCTCCCATTTTTCAATGCCGAATTCAGTTCGTGAGGGAGCATTGATAAGTTCACCGAATTTGAAACTCCAGCACTAGATATAGCTTCTGCTAGCTCTATAGTATTTACACCTGTAGGCCTGACACCGTTGGAGAAACCGTTTATGGCTTCGGTCAGACTGATAGATTTCCCAGTCTTATCAGTTATCGTCATGGCCGCGCATGCTGGTCCACATACAGGTGCATTACCCTGCAAAACTACCGTGCCTGCCGGATCGTAAGGAATCGTAGTGGGAGTTTTTAAGGAACCGCCAGCGCCGTCAAATTTACCGGTGACTGGATTCTGGCGCGCCAGCACCGTCTTGCCATCAGCCAGCAGCACCTCCCCATTGCGCACCGTCCAAGACGCCCCATCCGCATAGGCCATCTTCGCAACCGTCATCTCCAACGAACCGCGCGCTGCACGCGTAGCGCTCAGTTTGATGAGGTTAACGAATGTATTCCGAATCCCTCCCAGAACGCCGCTTGACGCGATGTCGAACGCCAGCAGCGCCGCATCAACCTTGGGAGTCAATTCACTCTGCGTTTTGTACTGAGCCAGCAGGCCATCGAGTTCTTTAATTGACTTCGTCAGCTGGAACGCGCAAGCAGGCACCTGCCCACATGCCGATCCACTGCCAAGCATCGACTCCAACTGGTCCCGCGTTTCCTGCAACTCGCCGGGACCGAAGATGCTCTTCATCTGATCCAACGCTGCCTGCGTACCCGCGGCGTGCGCGGCTTTGATCTGCTGCATCAAATCGTCTTGCTGCTTCGGATCCAACTTGTCGATCTGCGACAGCCGGCCGATGAGATCCTGATCGTGCGCCAGATTCAGCGTGTTGTTGTCCAGCTCAGCAATCGCCGCATTCGTGATCGTCGCGATACCATCTGCACCTGCAACTGCCGCTGCGCCGGCAATCAGCGACGCGACAAGATTGCGACGTGCCTCTTTCTCGGCGTTGGTATTCCCACTAGTGCTATCCAGCAATGCGTTCACGAGGATCGCAGCGGCGCCGCCCGTCGCTCCCGCGCCACAACTCTGGCCGCTCGCGGCTGCACCTGCGCAACCCACGATCGCTTGCAATGCGGCATGTTCGGGTGAGCCATTTCGCACGAGGCCTTCGCTCACCCACTTACCGACCTGCGCTGCGCCTTGCTGTTGCAGATAGTTGACCAAAGCGTTTTGCGCGATGTCCGTCGCAGCGCCGGTCACATTGCTGCCGAGTCCAGCCAAAACGGCGTTGGCAAATTGGCGATAGGTCCCACCGGGTAGCCATTCTTTAGCAGCGTTAAACTGCCGTTCCAGGTCTGCGTATCTAGCCGGATCGTTCTCGGTGCGCATCGCTTCCTTCAGCGCGTCCGCCTCCGCCGCCCGATTCGCCAAGAACGCCCCCGTCTCCTGCGCCAGGGTCTTGGTCACCTCAAACCCCGCCCGGACCTCCTTCTCATCAAAGATCCGATCCAGCGCGTTGAGCGTGTCCTTGGTATCCCGGTTCAACGCGGCAATCGCTTCGGCCGCCGTCTGCCCCGTCAGCGCCTGTTGCCCCGCCTCGTCCCGGATGACGATGGTGCCGCCGCTGATGGCGCTTTTCGTGGTGGAACTGGCCTCACCATTAGCCCCCATCGCAATGGGTACGTTGGCGCTGAGGCCATCGAAGCTGGGCAACGTGGAGCCCGGCGTGGCCTTGCTGCCGCCGGCGACGTTGCCTTGGTTGTCGGTGCCGATGGCGCTATTGCCACTGCCGGCACCGCCGCCCTTGGCGCCATCTTTGCCGCCGTCCTTGCCGCCCGAACCCCCGCCACCGAAGTTGAAGCCCCCTCCGAGTTGAATCGACTGCCCTTCATAGCTGGCGCGGTTCTCGATGTCTCGACTGGTCAGGGTGCCGGTGATCAGCACGTTCTTGCCATCAGCCACCGCCTTGTCGCTGCTGGCGATCACACCGCCGATCAACCCCGTGTTCTTGCCCACGTTCAGCTGAAAACCGCCATCGCCGGCCCACATGCCCGTCTGCTCGGTGACGCTGGCGTATTGGCTGTTGATCTTGGTCTGGCCGTAGTTGCCGCTGACGCTGCTGGCGCCGTAGCAGATGGGCGGGATGCACAGGCTGACCTGTACGCCGCCGCTGCGGTCACGGGCGGCGTAGTTGCTGATGTCTTGCAGGCTCTCGATGACGAGGTTGCCGCCCACGGTGGCTACGATCTGCGCCGCGCGGGCCTGGGCGCCACGCAGCACGGTGTCGCCACCCGAACTGATGGTGAGCTTTTCCCCCGCCACCACATGGGTGTTGTTCCAGGAGCTGTCCTGGCCGTTGCCCTTGCTGGTGCTACCGCCAGCTCCGACGTTGATGGCAAAGCCATTCTGGCTGCCGCCCACCGTCAGGCCCACGCCGATGCTGGCGTTGCGGCTCTTGCCGTCGCTCTTCTGGCTGGACGTGTTTTTCTGGGCGGTGAGCAGGATGTCGCCCTCCGCATTCAGTAACACGTTGCGGCCGGCGGTCAGGTTCGAGCCGGATACGGTGATGTTGGACTGCGCGCCGTTCCCCGTGGCGATGATGGCCAGGTCTCGGCCAGCCGAGGCGGCCGAACCGTTGGCGGTGCTGCTTTGTCCGCTGCGGGTCTGGCTGGAACTGCTGGCGCCCACGTCGACGTTGACGCTGATGCCCCCCATCTGCGCGGGATTCTTGGCCACCGCGTCGTAGAGGTTCTTGGCCGCCAAGCCCGCGGCCACGGCGGCCACTGCCTGGATTCTGCCGTTGTTGGTGTCTTGAGCGGCATGGCGCATGCGGTCGATGGTTTCCACCGCCTTGATGACCGGGCTGTTGACGCTGGTCGTGACCGCGATCTGGCTGGTCTTCTGGAAATCCCGGAAGGCCGAGGTGTCGAAGCTGCCTTCGATAGTGACGGTCTGCCCGCCCAGCAGCACGTCGCGGTTGGCGTAGATGTCGCTGCCCCGGATCAGCAGGTCTTGCTTGGCGATGATGGACACGTCGCCCTGGCGGCTGACGATGGTGCTGCCCGCGCCGCTGGTGCTGCGGCTGTTCTCGGCCAGCGTGCCGCTGGACTTGCGGATGCCGGTGGTTGCGCCGCCGACGTCGTCGCTCAGGTCGCCGACGCTTTTGCTGCGGTGGCTGCTGGTGTGGTCGCGCGTCGCCGTGCCGGTGTCGATGGAAATCGATCCCTTGCTGGCGGACAGCCCCACGTTCTTGACGGCGTCGATGGCCGATCCGGCAATGCGGATGTCTCCCTCGCGGCTGTTCAGATAGACGGTGTTGCCCGTGATCAGCGATGCCGTCTGCCAGGTGCCCGCGGCCGTTTCACCGGCAGTGGCGGTCTGGGCGCCGAAGGGGAACGTCTTGACGCCGCTGGCGTTGGGGCCGCCGTCGATGGCGCGGCCCATGTCGCCCAGGCTCATGCTGCCCACCGAGATGCTGGTGCTTTTGCTATCGTTCTTGCTGGATTCTCGGTACCGGTTCTGCGCGCCAGCGACCGTGATGTCGCGTTTGGCATCGAGCACCACGCCGCCCTGGGCGCGCAGGTTGGAGCCGATCAGGGCGATGTCGCCGTCGACCGCGCGGCCGGCGGCATCCCTGGCGCCGCTGCCGGTGGCGCGGATGAGAATGTCGCCGGCTGCGCTCAGCTCCGAGCCGCTGCTGACCTGGCTGAACGTATCCCGCGAACCGCTGCTTTTGCTGCGGCTGAAGTTGAGCGTCACGCCCGGCGTGGTGGCACCGCTGTGGGCCAGTTCCTGGACCTTGGCCTTTGCCGAGCCGGCGTTGGACAGGTTCTTGAAGGTGTCCACCGGCGTGCCCACGAGCTTCACGCCAAAGCTGCTTTGCTTGTTGGAATAGTCGCTGTGGGTGTTTTCCGTATCGCGGCCGGTCAGGATGGCGACATTCTGCGCTTGAATGTCGATGTTGCCGGTCCTGCCGGTCACATCGCCCGCCGCCTTGCCGGCGACGATGTCGCTGCCCACGATGCTGGCATTGCGGCCCGCGGTCAGGATGACGTTGCCGCCGGTCGTGCCGAGCAAGCTGCGCGCGTCGCTTTGCGTGGTGCCGTCCACGCGCTGGTTCGATTTGCTGTCGCTGCGGCTATACGAGATGCCCATGCCGCCCACCGAGAAGCCGCTTTTCTTTTCCCGGCGGTAGTGGTCTTCGGCGTAGGCGTTCACGCCAGCCTGCACGGCCAGGTCGCGTGCCGCGTCCAGCACGATGTCTTTGGAAGCCAGGACCTGCGCGCCCGTCATGCGGATGTCGCGCCCGCCGCCAACCAGGACGCTTTCACCGGACAACTGCGTGCCTTGGGCGGTGCTGTAGGCGCTGCTGTCGATGGTGTGAGTCGAGCGGCTGGACAGGAAACCCTTGACCTTCTGGTAGTGCTCGTCACGCACGGAGCCCGATGCCACGCCGGCCGTCAGGTTGACGTCGTGCCCGGCCAACAGGGTCAGGTTCTTGTCGGCGAACACCTGGGCAGCGCGCGCATTGACGTCTTGCGCGGCCACCAACTGCAAGCTGCCGCCCGCCGACAAGGACGTGCCCACTTCCTGGCTCAAGGACAGATCGGCCCGGTTCTTGCTTTTCCAGTGGACGGAGTCCGCATAAGACTGCGTCACAGTGGTCAGATTGATGTTCCTGCCTGCCTTGATCGCGGCGTCGGACGTTGCGCTGATCGCCGCGGCCGTGGCGTTCACATCGCGCCTGGCAAAGGCATCGAGCTTGCCCGCATCGATGCGTGACACGCCGTCGATGAAGGTCGTACGGGTGCGCGCGCCGCTGGCGCTGCTCGCGGTGGTGGTCAGGTTGATGTCGCGTAAGGCGGAAAGGGTGACGCTGTCGCCCTTGAGCAATCCGGCGATGTTGTCGATATCCTGCCGGGCGTTCAGGTTGACGGCCTTGCCCTGAATCGTTCCCACGTTGTTGCGCAGGTTTTGTCCCGCGACCACCAGGGCGTTGCGCGCGCCCAGGGTGCCGCTGTTGGCGACATCGCCGCCCATGTCGATGTGGACACTGCCGCCTGCGATCAACGTGCCGTCGCCGCGCAGGTCGCCGGGCCTGACTGCCAGGTACACCTGCGGTGCCCATACCTTTTGCTGGCTGCCGTCGGGCAGCGTGACGGTCTGCTCGACCAGCCAGACAATGTCGCCGGTCAGATGCCGCATCTGGTCTTCTGACAACGCGGTGCCGACGGTCAGGCCGAAGCGACCGGCGAAGTCGGCGCCCGCGGCGAGCAGGGCTTTGTATTGCGTTTCGTTGTCGGTGTAGTCACCCACGTAGCGCTGGCCCGTGGCCAGCATGACCTGCTCGGCCACCAGCTTCTGTTCGTAGAAGCCATCGCCCAGGCGCTTGAGGACATAGGTGCCATTGCGGTTCAGTTGGCGAAGCAGGAAATCACTGGACGTGACGGTGCGCGAGCCCAGGAACTGGCGGTCGGTTGCGATCAGGTACGGGGCGTCTGGCGCCTGCATGACGCGGTACAGCGCGCTGGTGGGAATGACGGGCGGCAATGTCACCACGGCGACCGCGAGATTGCCCGGCAGCGACACGCGCGTGACCGTCGCCGGCGGCAAGGCCGCGGCAATCGCGCTGGCGCCAGGCGCGACGCCTCCCGGGGAAATACCGGTGTTCTGCTGCGTCACCCCCAGACCGGCATCGATTTTCTCCACCGAGACGGTGACGCCATAGGGCGAGCGGTCATAGCGACGCGAGTCCCGCTTTTCGTAGGTATAGACCATCGTTCCCGAGCGCTGGACAGTGCGAGAACCCTCTGCGCCCAGGTTGGTCAACGTGCCGCCTTCGGCATTCAGGGCCCCGCCCGCGATGATCTGGCTCTTGTCGTTCTGGACGTTGCCGACCAGCCGCGCATTGCCGCCCACGATGATCTTGCCCGGATCGCTCTGCGTGACACCGGTTTCGGTTGTGATCTGCGTGACTTCGTAGAAGGTGAAGTCCTTGATCATGCGGTTGTTGCGGAAGTCGGCGTTGAAGTCGCGGATCTTCTCGTTCAACGTGTCGTAGAGCTGCAGGTCGCGCTCGTAGGTGGCCTGTTGCTGGGCCAGGTCCGCAGGGCAGCGAAAGCCGCAGTCATCCGGTGACGGTGGTTTCCTGATGCCGGTGGGGCGCTCGACCTCGAAGACCGACCAGATCTTGGCGTCGGGTTTGTAGAAAAATTGGGCGGGATTGACACCGCAAGTCCCAGCGTCCCCCCCGCCGCACGACGGCTCTTCCGGGATATACGCCAGCCCGATCGGTGCGCTGACGCCGGCACGGCCTTGCTGGTCTTCCTGAATGCTGCTGTAGTCAAAGGGCGGGCCGTACTGGCTTTCCGGATAGCGGGTCGACGGCAGCAACAGGCGCCGTTCGTCGTACTGGCCCATCCATCTGGGGCTGCGTCCGCAAATGGATTTGACGGTGTTGCAGAACCACATGCCCTCGCCGTCGATGATCTCCGTGGAGCCGTTCAAGCGGTAGAACCATTTCTCTTCGCTCTTGGTTTGAACGATGCTGCTGGTGAAATGGGTGTTCAGATTCTGGATGCTGGCCGCCGCGATGTCGGCGTTGCGCTCGGCTTCGATGGTGGCCGATTCGTTGGACAGCAACGCGGCTTGGCCAGTGGCCTTTCCGGAGGCGTCCAGGGCACCGCCCACGCGCAGGTCTGCGCCGGCATAGATCAAGGCGTGTTCACGGTTGGCGAGCGTGCCGACGCCCAGGTCCAGGTCGCCACGCGACGCAATGACGGCATTGGGTTCGTTGATGAGCGTCGGCGTCTGGATGCCGATGCGGTCGCCGTAGATCCTGCCGGTGTTCGTCAGGCCGCCCGCAGTGATGCGGGTGTAGCCGCCATCGATGAGGCCGGCATTGGCCAGCAAGCCGCTGATGACCAGGGTGTTGTTGCGCAGGGCGATCAGTTCGCCGGTGGCGCGGTTGGTCAGCGTGTTGGCGGTGATCGTCAGGTCCTGGCCGGCGTGGAGCTTGCCGTCGTTGTCCAGGGTGTCGGTGGTCAGTTCCAGGGAATTGCCGGCCGTCACCGCGCCGCTGCCGTTGGTCAGACTGTTGACCGCGAGCTTGGCGTTGGCGTCGGATGAGACATTGCCCGACGTGTTGTCGAGCGTGCCGGTGGCAACGCCCAGGTCCTGGCCCGCGCCGATGCGGCCGGATTGGTTGTCGATGGCCGTGGCGTTCAAGGCAACCTGCTTGCCCATGACGCCCAGGGCGCCAGGCGTAGCGGCGCCTGCTCCGGCCAGCCCATTGGCCAGCGTGTCGCGGTTGTTCAGGCTGCCGGCCGTCAAAGCCAAGAGGTTGTCGGCCTGGATCAGGCCGGCACGGTTGTCCAGCAGGCCTTGCGTCTTGAGTGTCAGGTTGCCTGCGGCAATGAGGCCGCGGGTGTTGGACAGGGCTTGCGCGTTCAGCGTCGCTTGCCCTTGGGCGGCAATGGTGCCGCCGGTGTTGTCCAGGTTGCCGGTGGTGTTCACGTCCAGTGCGCCGCCGCTGACGACCTTGCCGTCGGTGTTGGACAGGCTGGCTGCCTTGATGTCCGCTGAGCCGCCAAAGAGGCCACCGCCCTGGTTCTGCAAAGCGCCGGTATTGGCGATGGTGAGCTTGCCGTCCGCCTGCGCAACGCCGTTGCGGTTGTCCAGGCTGGTCGCCTGGATATCGGCCGTGCCACCCAGAAGCTTGCCGCCCTGGTTGTTCAAGGCGCCGGCCGTTTCCACACGCAGCGCGCCATTGGCTTGGACGGAACCGCCTTGGTTGTTGATGCCGGCTGGACCGCGCAGCGCCACGCTGTCGCCCGAGACGACGCCGCCTGCGGCGTTGATGATGGATTGACCGGTGATGGCCACCGCGCCGGCGCCCGCCAGGGTGCCGGCGGAGTTGTCGACCGCGCCTGCGACGTTGACCGTCAACCCTGCCCCGCTGGTGAGCTTGCCGCCGGTGTTGTCCAGGCTGGAAGCACGCAGCAGCACCGAGCCGCCGTACACCGAACCGGCGCGATTGGTGATTGCGCCGGTGGTATCCAACGTCAGCGCACCGCCCGCGACGAACTTGCCGCCCGACAGGCCCAGCGCATCGGCCGTGACCGTAGCGTTGCCACCGGCCATCAGCGTGCCGGCGTTCTGCAGGCTATTGACCTGTACGCTCAATGCACCCAAGGGGCTAATGGAGCCATCGGCCTGCAGGCCCGCGGTGAAGGCACCGCGGTTATCCAGTTGCCGTGCCACGACACTGGCGTTGCCCCCCGAGGACATCGCGCCGGCATTGGACACCGTGCCAGGCGCATTGAGCGCCAGCGCGCCACCCGCCGTGACGGTGCCGTCGTTGACGATGTCGCGCCCGCCCTGCACCGACAGATCGGTGGCGGCCTGCATGCGGCCGGACGGCAGAATCTTGACGTCGCCGTTGGCGCTGACGGTCAGCGTGCCGGTGAGCGCAGCCAAGTTGCCGCCAATGTTCACGCCCACACCAGCCTCGGTACCGATGAGCCGGATGCTGTTGGCGTACATGCCGCCCAGGGCTGCCACGTCGATGGATACGCCAGTCGTAGCACCAGCGCCGGACAGGGCCGAGACGTCGATACCGTCATACCCGACGCGAGCCGGCCCGGCCACCACGTTCAAGCGATCCGCCCAGACCTGGGCGTTCAGTTCCAACGTGCGGGCCAGCAGATCCAGTTGGCTGAGATTGGCACCGTACAAGCCCGCGCCTTCAATGGCCAAACGCCCGCTGGCGATATCAAAGCCCAGCGAACCATCCGGCCCCACGACCGGCTTGCCGGTAGTCAGCGTGGCGCGATTGGAGTTCAGAAAGCCGCAGCCGTTGCAGGTAATACCAGCCGGGTTGGCAACAATGACGTTCGCCCGATTGCCGGCCACTTCCAGCATGCCGCGCAGTTGCGAGGGGTTGGGCGCCGTGACCTGGTTCAGGATCGTGGTGGCGCGCTGGTTGCCCAACATCGGGTTGCCGGCCACTTGCCCCGCCACCTGCGTCTGGCTGGCCGCGCCGCTGTTGTTGAGCACCACACCGGACGGGCCGACGTTGAACTGGGTGTAGTGGTTGTTGGACACCCCGCCGGCCGAGGGCGGTGCGATGTTGACCACCGGCACGCCATTGGCCACGCCCACCACGGGCTTCTGCCCACCCACGTTCTGATCTACCGAAATCGGCAAGGTCTGCGCCAGGACGGGCGTCCAGATCTGCGCAAAGACCAGCAAGCAGGCAATCGTGCGGCGTAACGTCGACATATCAGGCAAGACTCGGCAAAGGGGGTGAAACCACAACCGTTGCCACGACAGCCGACCTTCAGCCCGCCCAAACCCCGCGGACTATCGACAAAGCCAAAAGCAGCGATCCGGAAATTGCCCGCTTACGCTACGCAATCCGAATCAGACAGAACATTGGAAGATTCTAATTTTTGAACCGATCTGGTGGAACCGACGGGACTCGGACCCTAGGAAGATTGACCTGTGACCCATGCGCTTGCCGCGCATCACCCGCGCCCACCGACGAACCGGTTACGCGCGTGCCGGGCGCCGCATCCGTGCCGCCCCCCCCCAACCCTCGCCGATCCACCCTGCGCCGATCAATCCCGCGCCAATCTACCCGGCACCGATCAGTCCCGTACCGATCAATCCCGCGCCGAAGCCAGCCACCCTGCCCCGTCCAGCACGGCCCCGTCGATGCCCGTCAGATGCGGCGCGAACGGGTAGGCCACCGACGACACGATCTGGCATTGCGCCCGTTGCGGGTGGTCCGTGTTAAGCAGGTACTGAAAGCCGCCGGCCGCGGACGGCACTTTCAGCAGCAGCGTGTCGCCCTCGGCCAGCCAGGCGTTGCCGAAGGCGCGGGACGCCTGCAGGTCGGTCTGCCAGGCCGCAGGCGGGCGCGGGTCGGCCACCGCCTGCGGCGGCACTCGCACTTCCAGCAGGAAGTAGTTGCGCGGCAAGGCCCGCGGGTGCGCGACCTCGGCCTGCGCCAGGCGGGCGAATACGGCGGCCGCGGGGGAGGCGTCCAGCACCACCACCGAGCTACCCGCCCCATGCCAGCGGCCGGCAGGGCGCGCGCGCGGCAGCAGGTCCTGGCTGTTGCTCAAGCGCCAAAGCGCGGTCATGGGCCGTTTCCTTCGTCGATGTTGATCAGCCACTGCTCGATCATGGCGGCGTAGCGGCCGTGCTGGCACAGCAGCATCGGCACCCGGCCGTGCAGCCGGCGCTTGGGGCTGCACAGCCAGCGCCGCGCGCCATCCGAACCGTCGAAGACCAGCTCGGCCAGCCAGGCCACCCGCAGCGCCCGGTACAGCACACGCAGGTCGGCCAGGTCCAGGCTGTGGTCGCGCAGCGGATCGCGCGAGCGGCCGGCCTCGACCTGCGGCACCAGCGCCAGCCAGTGCAGCAGCTCGCCCGCAAAGGTGGTGCGCAACGACTGCAACAGCGCCGGGGCGCATTGCAGGCTGGCGGGCGGCCCGGCCTGGCCCAGGGCCTGGTCCAGCCGCGCGTCCAGCAAGGCGGCAAGGCTGTCGCGGTCAGGGCGCGCGGGCCGCGAGGGCGGGCTGGGCTTGCGCGGCGGACGCGCTTTGTTCGAAGGCGGCATTGAGGGCCGCGCCATCAATGCTGACGGTTCCTGCATTGAGCAACCCCTCCAGGTAAGCCCGTGCCGCCAGTTCCTGGCGTTGGCTGCGCAACGCGGCGCGCAATTCTTCCTTGACCTGCTCGAACGGCGTGACGCTGGCCGCGCGCAGATCGACCACCTTCAGGATGTGGAAACCCGCCGCCGATTGCACCGGCGCCGAGACCTCGCCGGCCTTCAACTGCTCGATGGCCGGACGCATTTCCGGCGTCAGCTGCGCCAGCGGCACGTAGCCGATGTCGCCGCCCTGGGCGCGGGTGGTCGCGTCCTGCGAATAGGTCTTGGCGAGCGCGGCGAAATCGGCCTTGGGGGCCTGGGCGCGCTTGACCAGGTCCAGCGCCTGCTTGCGGGCGCTGGCCACGGCGTCGGCATCCCCCAGCGCAGCGGGCAGGAAGATCTGGCTGACGCGGTACAGGGCCGGCTGCGCCAATTGCGGCTTGGCCCGTTCGTAGGCAGCTTGCAGGTCGGCGTCGGCCGGATAGCCGTCGGGCGCGCGGCTGACGGAATCCAGGTAGGTCTGCAACACGATGCGTTCCTGCGCGGCCTGGAAGGCGCGCTTGAGTTCGGGCTTGTCTTGCCAGCCCTGGGCGCGGGCCTGTTCGACCAGGGCCTTTTCGGCGAGGCGCGAGCGCAGCCATTGGTCCAGGCCGGCGCGGTTGCCCTGCAATTGGGCGCGAGCCTCGGGCGGCATGGCTTGCAGCTGGCGCACCAGCTCGTCGCGGTCCACCTGCACGGCGCCCAGCGTGGCGACGGCCGGGGCCTGCGCGGCGGCGGGGGCTGCCGGGTTGGCCGGGGCCTTGCCCGACGCGGCGGCAGGTTTGGCCGGGTCGGCCGCGGCGACCTTGGCGGGCGCGGCTTCGCTGCTTTGGGCCGGATTGCCGCGCATCAGCGCCACGGCGCCGGCCAGCACCGCGATCAGCAGCACGGCGGCGGTGACGCGCAACCGGGTGGGCTTGTCGGAAAGAATAGTCATGGTCGAAACCTCGCTTGCTTGAATGCGCCATTCACCCGGAACGGCGGCCGGTGGTTGGGGTCATCGCCCCCGCCGCCGGGCGCCGGCCCGGCGGATGGATCAGTTCGCCGCCTCGGCGACGGCCTCTTCCTGCGCCGCACCCGCGTCGGAGGCCTGGCTCGTGGCGTTGGCGCGCAGGAACAGCAGGAATTCCTGCAACAGGCGGTCCCACAGTTCGGCGGTGGCGCGCAGGTAGTTCTCGGACACGCCGCCGGCCAGGATCACGTCCAGTTCCAGCACCAGGAAGGCGCCTTGCACGGTCAGGCGGGCAAAGCGCTTTTCCACGTTCCAGCGTTCGGCCAGGCCGGCAGGCAGCTCGCCCTGCACGCGCAATGCGCAGCTCAGCGTGTAGTCCAGGTAGTGGCCGTCTTCGGCGGCCGGGTTGCCCAGGCGCACGGCGAAGCCCACGCCCTGGCTGGCGCTGAGCAGTTGCACCATGCCGTTCTGCTCGGACACGGTGACGCGGTAGCCGGCGGATTGCAGCAGTTCCTGCAGGCGTTCGGCGTTGACGTCGAGAATCAGGCTGGAGTCGGTCATTACAGTTTTCCTAGATGAAGAAATGAAGACAGGTCTTGAAAATCAGGGTTGGGCGGTCGGGGTGGCAGCCGCGGCGGCGGCCGGGGCCGCCGACACTTGCGCGTCGTACAGCTTGTCGCCGTATTCCTGCGCCTGTTCCTCGAACTTGACGCGGGCGCTGCCGGCAAAGGGCTGTTTCATGGCCAGGATGCCGCCGGTGCTGATGCGTTCGTAGGCGTTGAGGATTTCCTTGCCGGCCTCGTACATCTCTCGGTTCTTGGCGACGCAGGTCTTGACCTGCTCGTCGCGCTGCGCCAGGGTGCGGGCCAGCGTCACGCGCTCGGTTTCCTTGGCGCGCGACAGCGCCAGCAGCTCGTCGTAGGCGCCCTTGAACTTGCCCAGCTGGGCATGGCTGGCCGCCACCTGCGCCTGCGCGCTTTCCATGACGGCGCCCTGCTGCTCGGCCAGCTTGTCGGCCTGGCCCTTGGCGCGGGCCAACTGGCCGCGCAGCGCTTCCAGCTCTTTCTGGGCCGCATCGCGCTGGGCCTCGGCCGCGGCCTTGGCGGCGTTGACCTGGGCCTGCTCGCTTTGCAGCTGCTGCAGTTGCTGGGTGGTGCTGCGCAACTGGGTGCGCAGGCGCTCTTCCATGGTTTCGGCCTGAGCCGGGCCGGCCAGGCTCAGGCCCGCCGCGCACAGGGCCACGGCGGCGGCCAGCCGCCGGCCCTGCCCAAACGCCCGCGGCTGGCAGGATTCATCCCATACGATGTGCATGTCCATGGCCTCAGAACCTGGCGTTGATCTCGAACTGCATCGTGTCGATGGACAGCGGCGCGCCGTAGATCTCGCGGGTGCTCATCCAGCGCAGGACGCCGTACACGTTCTTGTCGAAGGCGTAGCTGCCGCCGATGTAGTAGCCGCGCGCGTTGGTGCCGCCCTGGTGGAACGACGAGTCGTTGAAGGCATCGGGCAGCGCATCGGGCTGGATGTACTTGTAGCCCACGAAGGCCAGCCAGTCGCCCTTCTCTTTCAGGTCGAACGAGCGGCCCAGCGTGGCCTGCAGCATCCAGGCATTGGGGCCGCTTTCCACGTCGCCGTTGTCGCCGAAGTTGTTGACGATGTTGCCTTGCGAACGGCTCGCCATCTTGCTCTTGCTGTAGGCCAGGTTGCGGATGTAGTTGGCGTTCATGCGCAGGCCCAGGCCGTTGAACACGCGCGTGTCCCAGCGCAGGTTCAGGTCCAGCAGGTCGAACTTGGACGCCAGGCCCACGTATTGCGGTTGCGGCGTGTTGGCCGGGTCCAGCGGGTTGGCGGTGATGTTGCGCAGCAGGAAGAGCGTGTTGCCCTTCTGCATGAAGGCCGGACGCGACCAGTCGGTGTCGCAGTTTTCCTGGCCGGCCCACGGCGAGCAGGCGCTGGAGCGCTTGCCCGCGATGTTGTCGAAGTGGTAATAGGCCAGCGCGCCGCGCAGGCTGTTCTGCTGATTGATCTTCCAGTCGGCGCCGGCCTGGGCGGCCAGCAGCCACTTGTCTTCGCTCTTGCCTTCCGAGAACGAGGACGAATTCCAGCCATTGGAGCCGTACTCGGTCGAGAACGCGCCCAGCGTGCCGAACAGGGTCACGTCGCGGCCTTCCAGCGGTTGCTTGAAGATCGCGGCCACGCCGTCGAAATTCAGGTCGTTCGAGAACAGCATGTCGGTGGATTCGAACGGATTGGCGATGCGGCCGCCGGTCACCGTGGCCCACTTGGCCGGGCGGTAGGTCAGGTAGGCCTGGTCCAGCCAGATGTCCTTCTTGCCCATGCCGCCGCCCAGCGTCTGCGACGTGGACACCGGGCTGTCGTCGCTGCCGGTGGCCAGGCGGATGCCGGCCGACCACGACTCGGAGATCTCGGCGCGCACGCCCAGCCGCGCGCGGATGCGCAGCTGGTTGCGGCGGTCTTCCCGCGTGTTCAGCATCGGCGGGTAGTTGTTGTTGGTGTTGCGGTTCAGGTCGTACGGACCCTTGGAATTGAGCTTGGCGAAATCGACGATTTCATTGCTGTTGTTGCCCGAGTACAGGCGCGATTCGTCGCGCACGCGCACGTCGCCGTCGATGGTGATGCGCGATACCCAGTCGGGGAAGGTGTTGGGCTGGGCCCAGTTTTCTTCCTTGGCCTGCACCATGACTTCGGCCTTGACCTCGTCGCGGATCTGGTCGCGCACGGTCTGCGGAATGTAGGGCACGCGCACGTCGCCCGGCTGGGCAGCGGCCGCGCCGCGGTCTTGCGGCGCGGCGCGCGCGGCCTTCGCTTCGGCTTCGGCCTGGGCCACCAGGGCCTCGGCCTGGTCCGCCTTGAGCACGCCCTGCTGCACCAGCAGGCGGATCAGGTTGATGGTGGCGTTTTCGGACGGGGCAGGCGCGGCGTGGGCCGGCAGCGTGGCGGCGCCCGCCGCGGCCAGGGCCAGCGTTGCCGCCAACCGGTTCATTTGGAACTTCATTCTCTTGGCACTCCAGGATCGGTTCAATTCAGCACTTCAGGAGGGGCGGCGGCCGGTCAGCGATGCGCGGATGGGCATGCTGGCCGAAGCCGGCGGACGTTCATCCAGGCCCGGCACCGCGCGCAGCGCCGCCACCACGCGGGCGTCGACGTCGGCATCGCCGCTGGAACGGGTCAGTTCCACCCGCGTGATCTGGCCGCTGGCCGTGAGCCAGATGTTGGCTTGCAGGCGGAAGGTCAGATTGCGCGTGCGCTCGTCTTCGCGCAGGATCTTCTGCAGCGCGTAGGCGAGGTACTGGCTGTAGGTGGCGTTGCCGGCGCGGCCGCCGCCCCCGCCCGCCATGCCCTTGCCCTGCCCCGCGCCGATGTTGAACGCGTCGCTGCCCGCCTGGGCGTCGCCGTCGATCTGCATCGGGTTGGCCAGGTCGTCGGCCGGACGCGGCGGCGCCTCGTCCTGCGGCTTGGGCGGTTCGGGCGTGGGCTGCGGCTCGGGTTCGGGCGGGGCCACGGGCTCTTCCTTGGGCGGCTCGGGCTCGGGCGGCTTTTCCGGTTCGGGCGGCGGCGGAGGCGGCGGAGGCAGCGGGATGATCGCGGTGACCTTGGGCGCGTCGCGGCGCACGCCGGCCATGTCATTGGCCCAGCGCCACAGCGCGTAGGCGGCCGCGATCAACACCACCGCCACGGCCGCCAGCTTGAGCCAGCGAAGCGCGGGGTGCGGGGTGCGCGGGGTATCGGATGCGTGTTGCGGCATGGCGGTAGCCTCGGCCCCTATCTCGGCTTGCCGGTGACCAACCCGACCTGGGCCAGTTCCAGGCGGCGCAGCAGATCCAGCACTTCCACGACCTTCTGGTATTGCACGGCGGCGTCGCCGCGCACGATCACCGGAAAATCGGGGTTCAGCGCTTTCTCCGTGCGCAGCCGGTCTTCCAGCTCGGGCAGGGTGACCGGGTAGGCGTCCAGGAAGACCTGGCCGGCGTCGTTGACGGAAATGGCCTTGGTCTTGGGCTGCGCCAACGCGATGGACGAGCTGGCCTTGGGCAGGTTCACCTTGATGCCGGCGATCTGCGCCGTGGCGGTCAGGATGAACATGACCAGCACGACCATCAGCACGTCGACCAGCGGCGTGATGTTGATGCCGTCGACGGGCGCGTCATCATCATCGTCCTGGGAAGCGGATACGGAAGCCATGGGGTCGTCTCCTTACGCTTCGGCGGGCTGCGGCTCGCGCACGGCGGGGCGCGCGGCCGGGGCGCGCGCGGCGCCGTGGTGGGCGGCTTCCTGGGCCTGGGTCTCGCCATGCACTTCGGCCAGGCGCGTCACGAATTCGTCGACGAACACGCGCATGTCGGCGCTGACTTCCTTGTTGCGCGAGACCAGGCGGTTGTAGCCAAACAGGGCGGGGATGGCGACGAACAGGCCCATGGCGGTGGCCAGCAGCGCGGCGGCCATACCCGGGGCGATGGCGTTGATGTTCACGTCGCCGGCCATGGCCGTGCCCAGGAACACCACCATGATGCCCAGCACCGTGCCCAGCAGCCCGATATAGGGGCCGCCGGCGATGGCGTTGGACAGCACGCCGAGCTTGGCGCCCAGCAGCTGGTTTTCCTTGGTGCGCACGGCGTCCAGCGAGGCGCGGATGGCTTCGATGGTGGCGGCCGAGATCGAGCTGGTGTCGGCGCCCTGCTCGCGGCGGGTGCGGATTTCATTGATGGCCACGCGGTACAGGCGCCACAGCGAGGCGTGTTCCAGGCGGGTGGCCAGGGCCTTGTCGTCGGCCAGCAGTTCCAGGCGCTGGCCGACCTTGGCGAACGACTCGCGGAACTGCTCGTTGGCACGGGCCACGCGGGCCACGTTGCGGCTCTTCTTGATCATGATGATCCACGACTGCACCATCATCAGCACCAGGATGGCGATGATGACCCAGGCGTCGATCGGCACGGCCTTGAGCAGGAAGCCCAGGCCGCCGAAACCGAAGCCCGATTGTTCTTCGTCGGTGCCGTAGGCCACCAGGCGCGATTCGGAACCCTGCGACAACGCGTCGGCCAGGATCAGCGCGGCCGGACGGGCCACGCGCGACAGGCGCACTTCGTCGATGGCGCCGACGAACGGCGCATAGACGTGCGGGGCGGCAACGGGTGCGGCGTCGGCAGCCGGGTTGGCCGGGTTGGCGGCGCCATTGGCGGCGGCGCCTTCCGCGGCGGCGGGCGCCACGGCCACGGCCGGGGCCGGCACGTCGCCGCCCAGGGCGGCGGGCGTGTTCAGCGGCGGCAGGCTGGCGGCCAGCGACGACGTGGCGCGGCCATTCACATACAGCGTGACGCGGCTGCCGTCGGCCGTCACGGCCAGGTGCTGCCAGGCGGCCGGGGTCAGCGACTGGCCGGGCTGGCTGCGCTGGCCGTTCACTTCCACGAAGGGCACGCCCTGGTTGATACCGACCAGGAGCGCGTTGCCGGCATCGCGGCGGGCATAGACCAGTTGCTCGCCGGCCGGTTGGTCGGCGCGCACCCAGGCGCTGAAGGTGAAGGCGCCGGCGGCGGGCACGGCCAGCGACGGGCTGGCGGGCAGCATCAGCGGGGCGCCGCCCGTGAACTGCGCGGCGCGGCCGATCACGCCATCGACGGCAGCGGCCATCGGCGTCTGGGCATTGTTGCTGTTGCCGGTGGTGTCGCGCGGCGGAGCGCCGGCGGCGCCGTCGAAGTGATAGACCAGCGTGTAGTTGGGGTCGAACGTCAGCTGGCCATTGGCGGACGCCGGGGCCTTCTGGTTGCCGTAGTACATCCAGATGTCCTGGCGCTGGCCGTCGGCCAGCTCGGGCAGGTCCACCCACACCAGCGCCATGCCCAGCAGCGGGTCGAAGGCTTCCAGCTGGTGGTTCAGCACGGTCTGGTCGTCGCCCGCCACGAAGCGGATGTCGGCGCCCTTTTCATTGATGCCGTCGAACGAGAAATTGCCGGTGTGCAGGCGCACCAGCAGCGGCGTGCGGCCCGCGGCGGCGCCCAGCGGCGCGCCCTGCGGCGTGCTGTCGACGGTGATCTGCTTGCGGTACTGCCAGTCAGGCTGCCACCAGGCATGGGCGGCGGACGGCAAGACGCCGGCCAGCACGGTCAGCAGGAGCATCAATAAGCGTTGCATGGTCAAGACTCCGGGGTGAATACGGTTTCGCGAGCGCTCAGAAGCTGGCGCGTACGCTGAAGTTCAGGCGGGGATCGTGTTTCTTGGTGTTGGGGCCGTCCTTGAGCGGATAGCCCCAGTCCAGCGAGCCGGACAGCCAGTCCAGCACCTGCAGGCGCGTGCCCAGGCCGACGCTGGCCAGCGAGTAGCTGACGTCCTGCTCGGGCAGCGGATCGCGCAGGCGCAGCGTGGCGGCGTCGGCAAAGGCATAGAAGCGCCATTCGTTGACATTGCTGCCCAGCCAGCGGGCCAGCGACGGCGTGCGCCACTCGACCGAGCCCAGGAAGCCGTCGTCGCCGGTGCGTTCGGCGGCCAGGTAGCCGCGCACGCTGGTGCTGCCACCGGCCGAGAACTGTTCGTTGGACACCAGCGCGCCGGACGACAGCTGGAAGCCGGCGCGCAGGCCCAGTTGCCAGTCGCCGAACAGGTTCTGGGTATGGGTGCCGTCGCCGCGCAGCAGCGCGAAGCTGGGGCTGGCGCGATAGCGCTTGTCGTCGAATTCCTTCCAGTCGCTGCCCATGCCGAAGAACGAGCGGCTGGCGCCCACGACCGACAGGCCCAGGCTGCTTTGCGACGATTCGGAATAGCGGTAGCCGTTGTACGAGAAGGTGAACGGCAGGTATTTCAGGGGAATGCGGTCTTCGTTGTTGCCGAAACGGGTGGTTTCGTCGAACTTCTTGTAGTCCAGCCCGACCGACAGCGAGTTGTACCAGTCGCCCTGCGGCGCCAGCGTGTAGATGGCGCTCATGCCGAACGAATAGCCCTTGCCCAGCACGTTGGTGCCGCCGATGGTGGCCACGTTGCTGTCGCTCTTGTAGCCGGTGAACTGCAGGCTCCACTGCTTGTCCAGCGGCATCGAGTACGAGCCTGACCAGACCTTGGCGTTGTCGGTTTCCTGGGGCGCGGTGAAGAAGGTCAGGCTGACCGAATGGCCCAGCTGCCACAGGTTGTCGTAGCCCAGCGAGGCCGTGCTGCGCAGGCGCGTGGTGTCGGCGCTGTAGTCGTTGTTCAGGCCCAGGCTGGCGTGCCAGGGGTTCTTGTCCTCGACCTTCAGGTCCACGTCCATGGTGCCGGGCACGCGGCCTTCCTTGACCAGCGGCACCACCTGGCGGCTGGCGCCCTTGTTCAGGTCGGTCAGCTGGGCCTGCGCCTGGTTGAAGTTGGGCACGGCGCCTTCCTGCAGCGCGGGCACTTCGTCGCGGATCGTCAGCGGCGAATAGTGCTTGGCGCCCACCACGCGCACCCGGCCCACCTTGGTCTCGGCCACCTGCAGGAACACGATGCCGTCGGCCACCTGCTGCTCGGGCAGGTCCACGTAGACCGACTGGTAACCGCGTTCCTGGTAGAGGGTCTGCAAGGCTTCGCGCGCCGATTCGATATCGGCCAGCGTGCGGTCCGGCCCCAGGTACGGGTAGACGGCCTTTTCGATGTCGCGCGCGTCCAGCACGGTGTTGCCGCGCACGATGTATTCGTTGATGTTGACGCGGCGCGCGTGGCTGTCCGCGGCCGGCGCCGGCTGCGCCCAGGCCGCGCCCGCGGCCAGCGCCAGCACCATCGCTCCCGGCGCGCGTCGCATCATGGCGCGCAGCGCGCCGACCCTGCTCTCGAAATCATGCATAGCGATGCACTCAGTTCCTTGTGTGATAACCGGTCTGGCACCGGCCGCTACCGTGCAGTGCGCTTGCGACATTCCCGTTACGGTTTTTGCCCGCATACCCGCGTCTACAGCTTCTGCTTGTTACTAGACGTTCCGGGGCCGCGCGGACTGCGCGTTGTAAGAAAAATTTCATGAAACAGCGCGGGCCCCGGGAAAAGGTGCGCAGAAAAGAATCAGGGCCCGGCGTTTGGCGGGCCCTGATGCACTTTTTGCCTGTCGTTCCTGTGACGCTGGCGTGACACGCCGGCCGCCTTTCGTGCACGACTGTCAAAGGCGCCGGACAGCGGCCACCGGCCCGGCGCCCCCCTTTCCTACATCGCCAGCTTGCTTCTTTCCTGCGCGGTCAACGCGCGCATCTCGCTGTCGTCCAGCGTGCCCGCGCCCAGCACCTGCACCGCGCTGGCGGCGTCATAGCGCGTGGCCGCGGCCGACGGCCCGGGCGGCGCGGTGGTGGCGCCGACCACCGGTTCCTCGCCATACCCCAGGATCTGCACGTTGATCACCGACGGCAGGTTCTGGCGCGCCTGGTTCTGGGCGCGCTGCGCCGATTCCTGCGCGGCGCCCACCGCCGAGGTCGCCGCCGCGCTGGCCGACGACATCGCGCCGGTGTTCACCGACGCCGTCACCGGCACCCCGCGACTTTCGCCCTGGGCCTGGATGTTGGCGGCGTTCACCACCTGCAAGGCGGCGATGTTGACGTTGCCCGACACGCGGATACCGGCCTCGCCCGCGTCGATGGTGCCCAGCGGCGCGTACAGGTCCACGTCGCCCGCCGGCACCTCCGGCAACGGCGCCAGGGTGGCGATGCCCGCGCCGGTGGCCGGCGCGCTGGGCGACAGCGTGACGTTGCCGACCGCGTCGTAGACCCGCTTGGGCGGCGTGTACAGCACCGTCGTCTTCGAACCTCGCCCGGCGTTGATGTCGCCTTGCGCGGACCACGCGGTGATGCCGCCGCCAAAGGTCGTCATGACCCGGCTCTGGCCCAGCAGGATGCTGCCCTGCGCATACAGCTGGATGTCGCCCTGGCCCTGCGTGATGATGCCGGCGCTGGCGGGCGGCGCCGCGCCTTCCACGCCGAACACCTGCTGGCCACCCGGCGTGAGCAACTGGATGTCGCCGCCGAAGCTGCTGCGGATGCCGGCCGCGCCGTACAGCGTCAGGTCGCCCTGCCAGGCGCCCGGCACGGTCTCGGGGAACAGCGCCGCGATGGCCTG
This sequence comes from Achromobacter sp. NCFB-sbj8-Ac1-l, assembly GCF_052695805.1. Lineage (NCBI taxonomy): Bacteria > Pseudomonadati > Pseudomonadota > Betaproteobacteria > Burkholderiales > Alcaligenaceae > Achromobacter > Achromobacter sp. NCFB-sbj8-Ac1-l. The sequence continues at coordinate 4,322,852 of NZ_CP199812.1, forward strand.
GCGGCCGCGCAGGTAGCTGCCCTGGCGCGGGCTGGCCTTGTCGTTGTATTCGCGTCCGCCGGCCCGCAGCTCGGCGAAATACACCTGCCGCGCGAAGATGCGCTGCTGTTCGGCCGGCAGCGCGCTGAAGTAGGCGCGCGCGTCGTCGCCATTGCCGGCAAAGCCGTAGCGCTGCGTCAGCCACAGCAGCAGCTCGGCCTCGTAGGTCTTGAACGCCAGGCCCTGGTCCGCCAGCGGACGGCTGGCGTCGGCCTGGCGCGACGGATCCAGGTAGCGCGCCAGGAAGCCCGCGTAGTCCGGGCCGGCCGCGCCCACGCCCGCCAGCACGGCGATCGAGGCGCCCGGGCGGCGATCGCCCGGCAGCACCGGCCCCAGGCTGGTGAGCGACGCGCGGTCGGCCATCAGCACGTGGCGGCCGGCCGAGACTTCCAGCGTGCCGGGGCCGGCCACCTGGAACGAACTGTAGAGAATGTCGCGGCCTGCCGACACCCGCGACACGTCGCGCGCATCGCCCTGCACGAACAGGTTGCCGGACGAGGTCGCCGAGTTGGTGACGCCGAGCGCGAAGAGATAACCGTTGGTCGACGGCACCAACTGCTGCGCACCGGTGTCGGTGCCCGAGGCCACGATGTCGCGGCCGGCCATCATCCAGACCGGGCCCGCGGCTTCGTACCAGACCTGCCCCAGGTTGGGACCTGCGATGAGCGTGATCGCCTCGCCACTGCGCAGCCCCACGATGTCGCCGTCCCGGGCGTACAGGCGCGTGACCAGGTTCGATGCGGCGGCGCTGGCCGTGGGCGCATCGAAATAGAACAACGGGAAGTGCGTGTTGCGGGCGCCGGCGATGCCGTTGGCGCCCTGGTTGTTGAGCGCGGCCGTGCTGGTGCCCTGCGAGGTATAGCCGGCGAACGCCGGCGCCTGCACAGTGGCCACACTGGCCGGGTCCGCGCCCGAACGGTTGATGGCGTAGCCGCCCGCGTAGATCGAATTGCCCGCCAGCAGTTCAAGCTGGCCGCGTGCGCCTGGCGCCAAGGTCAGCGAATACGGCAGGCCGTCGTTTTCGGCATTGAGGTAGCCGGCCGACACGCCCGCATAGATGCTGCCGTCATACGCCGTGGCGCGCAGGATCGACGGATACAGGTAGCGCGCATCCGACGCGGACGTGTTGCGTCCGACCTGCAAAGACAGGCCCTGTGCACTGTGTGAAGTCTGCCGGCTGGGCGTCAGGTTGCCGCCCGCGCTGGACAATTCAATGGCGGTGTTGGCCGTCCACATCGAGAACCAGCTGTAGCCGCCGCCATCGATCTGCGTGCCATCGCGCAGCCGGAACGGCGTGCTGTTCTGCAACGCCACCCGGCCCGGATCGCCCGCGCCGCCCACCACCAGGTCGCCGCGCGTATCCAGCCGGATCGCCGCATCGCCCGGAATCAGCGCCAGGCCGCCCGTGGCGCTGGCCTGCGTCGACGCATAGGGGTCGTAGCCACGACGTTCCTTGGCGTCCTGCAGGCTGGCATTGTTGCCGTATTGCAGCGCCAGCCCGCCGATCGCGCCGCCCGCGAACTGTACATTGCCGCGCAGGTTGATCAGCGCGCCTTGCAGGTCGATGGCGGGGTCGCCGTAGTAGGGCTTGGGGCCGTTGGTGGACGACACCTGGCCGCGCGCGCTTTGCGTCGGATTCAGCACACCGCCGATGCGCACGTCGATATCGCCGCCGCCCGTCAGTGTCATGGCGCCGTCCGCGCCGATCCGCCCGGTGCTGCCGACCGCCACGACCAGCCCCTGGCTGCGCGGATTGGCCAGCGAGCCGCGCTGCTCGATGTTGCCGGCGTCGCCATCGGTGCGCACGCTGACGTTGCCGCCGCCCAGCGCGCCGAAGCCCGTAAAGCCCACCAGCAGCGGCGTGGTGTCCTTGAAGTCCACGGGTGCACGGGTGTAGCTGCCGAAGTTGATCCACCAGGCGGTCGGCGTGTCGCCGCCATTGGCGCTGCCGGTGCCCTGGCGCCACAGCCAGTTGCCGACGCCGACGCTGGGGTCGATGCCGCGACCGTCGTAGGTGGGTATCACCGTCTTGCCCCAGACATCGCCGCGCAGCGCGCCGCCCGCGTACAGGCTGAGGTTGCCGCCCGCTTGCGGATACCAGGCCTGGTAGCCTGATCCGGCGGTCACGAACGGTTCGTAGGTGCTTGCATAATCGTCGCCCAGCACCGTGGCGCCGAAGCGCCCGCGCGGCAACTGGTAGGCCGGCGCCACATTGGGTGACTGGGTGCCTGCGGTGTACACGCCATAGGCCGACATCAGGTTGATATCGCCGCCCGCGGCCAGGTCCAGGTCGCCCGTGCCGGTGCGCAGCACGCTGAAATTCTGCGTGTGCGGCGTGACCGATACCGCGCTGGAATCGCCGCGTTCGCACAAGCCTTCGACGATGTCGCACAGCCAGGCCATGTCGTCCGGCACCGGGGCGCCGGGTTCAAAGCCCGACTGATCGGCATCCGGGCCCCAGACCCAGCCGCCGCCCTGCACCAGGCTGGCGTTGTAGTGGGTGTCGGCCAGCGTCAGCTTGCCGGCGCCCGGGCCAGTCAGCACCCGCCGCGGATCGGCTGCGTCCAGGTCGGCGCCGGCCACCAGCTGCACGGACCACGACTGGCTGCCCGCCGGCAGCATCTGGGCGACGGCCCAGTTGCGCCGCGGGTCCGCCGACGTGCCGGGGCGCAGTTCCACGTAGTCGGTGCCGGCCGGGAACACCAGCTTGGCCTGCGACGGAATCAGCGCGCCCTGCTGCAGCGTGATGGTGCCTTCCATCAGCAGCACGTTGGCCTCGTAACCCTGCGTGGTGTAGAGATTGGGCAGCGCCACGTTGGCCGGCCAGGTGAAGGCGCGCAGCGACGTGCCATCCGTCAGCAGCGTGCCCGCGCCCAGGCGCGTGCCCGCCGGCAGGTCCACCGCCTGCTTGAGCACCGAGCCGGCCGCGTACAGCAACTGGCCGGCGGCATCGCGCACGTCGCCGGACAACACCGTGCCGGCGGCCAGCGGCAGCGACTGATCCAGCGCCGCTTCGACCGGCAACCGGGTGCCGGCCGCCAGCTTCACGGCCTTCAGCGGCAAGGGATAGTTCAGCGTTCTGCCGCCGGGGAACTCGGTGCCGTCGGCAAGCTGGACGCCGCCGCGCGGCAGTACCACGTCGCCGCCGAACGGCTGCGCCCCGGGCGTGAGGATCCAGCCATGCTCGTCGTCCGGCGTGGGGGCCGGCGGCGCGAAGCCGTCGTTGATGCTGCCATAGACATCCAGGTTGCCCTTGGCCCGCAGCGTCAGCGCACCGGCTTCACCCGAGCCGTACACCGACGTCAGCGGCGTGCGCGGGTTGACGCTGGCGTAGCGGTAGCCCGACAGGTCCAGGTCGCCCTGCACCACCAGGTCGCCGTCCGCCGTCTTGCTGAGGATTTCCACGCCGGGGCGCAGACGGAACGCGTCGCGATAGGCGGCGTTGTTCAGGCCCGCCAGCTTGCCGTCCATCAGGGCCGCGTTGGCCAGCGCCCCGCTCATGAAGCCGAGGCTGTCGCCGTGCTTGGCGTCCAGGTAGGCCTGGTTGATGATCTGGTAGGTGCGCCCGCCGATGCGGTCGGCGGGGTTGCCCACGTCGGCATCGTCGTAGCGCTGCATGGCGGTCAGCGTGATGGACCGGGCGCCATCAATCGCAATCGGGCCGCGCGCGTCGATGGCGATGTCGCCATGCGTGGCGGCGCTGCCGGGCGCCCCGCCGCCGTTCATGCCGGCATTGCCCGCCGCGTCGATGCGCGGCGCCAGCAATTCCAGCGTGCCGCGTGAAGCGCCGTCGTGCTGCCCGGCCGCCGTGCCGGGCGTGGCGGCGGTGCCATGGCGCAAGTCGATGCGCGCGCCGCCGGCCAGCGTCAGCACGCCGTGGCCGGAATTCAGTTCCACCACCGCGCGGTTGGGTGCGTCGATGATCTTGCCGTAGCTGTCCACCCGCAGCACCGAGCCATAGGCGTCCAGCACCGAGCCGGCCGCCAGCGTCAGGCCGTCGCGCGCCGCCAGGCGGATGCGGCCCACACGTTCGCCGCTGGCGTCCACCCGGCCCGCCACCGTCAGGCTGCCGCCGTCGAGGGACAGATTGATGTCGTTGGCGCGCAGCGTGTCGCCCACCGTCAGGCTGCCCTGCTTGATCTGGAAGCCGCGCGCGCCGAATACGCCGCCGTCGTTCAGGCGCTGGTTGAGCGCATCGAAATCGGTGTTCAGCGCAGCCGGGTCGCCCAGGCGCTGGGCGCGCACGTCCACGCTGCCGGCGCGATACGGCACCGCGGTGCCGCCCGCGTCGTAACGGCCCGAGGCCGAGCCCACGATGCGGCCCAAGAGGCTCACCTGGCCATCGGCCGCCGCCAGCGCCACGGCGCGCAGGCTGCCGGCGTTGTTCTCCACGGCCGACAGGTCGATCAGCGCGCCAGCGTCCTGGCGGATGCCGCCCTGGCTGCTTTCCAGGATCAGGTCGCCGCCCCAGCTGTAGCGCAGCACGTCATTGAAGGCGATGGCGCGGCCGCTCAGGTCCAGTTGCGACGCGCCGGTCAGCAACACGCCGTCGCGTCCTTGCAGCGTCAGCTTGCCGCTGGGCAGCACGATCGTGCCGTCCACCCGTACCGATGCGCCTGACAGGCTCAGCTCGGCGCCCAGGTCCTGCACCGTGGGCGGCTGCGCGCCAGCGGCGGCCAGCAGCCGCACGTCGCCGCCCGCCGTGATGCGGTTCACCGAACCGGCCGCGCCGGTCAAGAGCGGCGTGTTCAGCGTCAGGTTGCCGCCGCTGTACGTATAGCCGCTGCCGCTGACGTAGGCGCCCTGCGACGCGTACACCGCCAGGCTGCCGCGATGGTTGGCGGTGATGCGGTCGCTGGCGTTCAGCGTCACGCCGCCAAAGCCCAGCACCAGCCGCGCGTTGTCGTCCTGGCCGCTGGGCTGGGTGCCCTGGCCGTAGCCGAATTCGATGCGGTCGGCGTCGATGCGCAACGCGCCGCGCCCGGTGCCCGCGCCGCCCGCCGCCACCGCGCCGGGCGCTTGCGTGGCGCCGTTCCAGACCAGGTTCTGCGTGCGGATGCTGGCCTCGTCGCCCGCCTCGCCATAGCCGTAGAGGGCCGGCGTGCCCAGCGCCAAGGTGGCCAGGCTGTATTTGCCGGTGACCGGGTCACGCGTGTCCAAGGCCACCGTGCCGTAGAAATTCATCGACTCGCGTGCCGTCAGCGTCAGCTTTTCAAGCGCCGGGGCGCCCGTGCGGGTGTCGCCGCGCAGCAGCCGCCCCAGGATCGCCTGGTTCAGCGTCAGCCCACTGGGCAGCACGCCGAGCGCGGCGGCCTGTGCCAGCGCGTCGGCCGCACCCGCGTTGACGGCGCCGACCGCCAGCGTCAGATTGCGGGTGCCGTACAGCACCTGCTCGCCCAGGTCGAAGGTGCCGTTGGTGGCGGCGGCGATGGTGCCTTCGGAATACAGCTGTGTCACGCCCTGGCAGGCTTGCGCTGCGCAGGTGCCGATGCGGATCGAGCCCGCCCCCGTCGCCTGGGGGGCCAGCACGTCAAGGCGGCCATTGGAAACGGCCAGCAGCCCGGCGCTGCCGGGTTCGAAGGCATAGCCGTTGGTCGAGTCCGCAGACGGCGCGCCGCGGCCCAGCGTCGAGATGCCCGCGCCCGCTTCAAGCTCGATCGTCTGCGCCGAGACCAGCACTTCCGGCGCCGCCAACTGCGCGCCGGCGCGGACCAACACCTGCGTGGCATTGCCCTGGAAGGTGTAGAAGCGCCCACCCTGGCCGTACTGCACCACCGGCAATGCGCCGATCACCAGGCGGCTGGCGCCCAGCGCGGCCAGGGCATCCGCGTGGACAGAGGCGCCATCGTAGCCCGCCGTGGGCGCCTGGCCCGCGGCCAGGATTTCCATGCCGAAACTGCCGCCCACGGCCGCCGCGCCGCCAAAGCCGCCGGCCGCCGGCTTGAAGTCAGCCAGGCCTTCGACGCGCAACGCCTGCCCGTCTTCTGAGCCGCGGTGGATCGCCAGGCGCAAGGTGCGGGCATCGGCCGGCAGCATCGCGCGCGGCACGCCACGCGTGGCCGCATCGGCGCGCACGAAATTGGCGTAGCTGGTCTCGTTGTATTGCGAATAAGTGCGCAGCACGTTGGCGGGGGTCAGGATCACCGAGGTCGCCAGGCCGTCGGCCACCTGCGTGCCCGCGATGGACAACCGTCCGCTGGCCGCCCACGACTGGTTGCGCATCTGCGCCGGCGTCATGGCGGCGCCCGCGGCCGCGCCGGTATTGAGTTCGACCCGGAACGCGCCGGGCAGCAAGGCGTAGGTGGACGGCATCAACGTATAGGTGCCGGCCGGCAGGCCCGGTACACCGGCGCCGATCGTGATGCGCTGCCCCGGCGCCGCCTGGGAGGCCCCGGCTTCGCCGCCCACCGGCGCGTAGTCCGGCTGCGCGCCGGGCACGATGGCGTAGACGGGGTTGGCCGCCAACCCCGGCAGGGTGAAGCCGCCCTGCGGGTTGTTGCGCACCAGCGGCGCATAGCGCGCATCGGTCGAACCGCCGCGGCCTGACACGAAGCCGGCGCCGGTCAGTTCGCCGCCGCCCGACAGGTCCAGCACCGACCCCGCCAGCATGTCCACGTCACGGAAGGCCAGCGTGATGCCCGTTTGCAGCGACGCCCCGCTGCCCACCCCGATGGCGCCGCCCGCGCCCACCAGCGCAACGTCCGCGCCCTTGAATTTATAGGCCACGCCATCGGTAGTGCCGCCATAGGGCATCAGCAACCCGGCGCCGCTGACCGACGTGACGCTGCCCGGCAACAGCGCCAGGTGCCGCGTCCCCACGGTTTCGCTGACGTCGCCCAGCACGATCGCGCCCAGCGGCGCGCGCACGACGCCGCCCTGCTCCACCGTGGCCGCCGCCAGCCGCAGCGAACCGAACGCCGAATACGGCACTGCCGGCAGCGGCGCGTCGGCGCCGCCGGCGCGCCCCACCCGCAGCGTGCGGGTGGGGTCGAACACATTGGCATTCGAGATCGGGTTGCGTGTGTAGCCCGCCAATACCTCGGCCTCGGCGCCCGTCACCGGATACAGCTGCGCGGCGATCAGGTCCAGGTCGCCGCGGGTCCAGAGCCGCGTGCGCGGCTCGTCGTCGTTGCGCGCCAGGAAGCGCAGGTCGCCGCCGCTGGCCAGCGTGACGCGGTCAAAGCCCGTGCGCGTCACCGCCAACAAGCCGCCCACCGGGCGATTGATGGTGCCCTGGGTGCCGAACGACAGGCTGTTGCCCACTTCCAGCAGGTCGGCGGCGTGCACGGTGAACGCGCCCGCCGCTACCGACGGCGCATCGCCGAACAGCACGCGCGGCCGGATCACGCCGTTGGTCGAGTAGTACTTGCCGGGGCCCGAGAGGCGCACCTGCGAGGCCGCCAGGTTGACGCGGGTCGTGGCCGCCGCGTCCGGCGCCAGCGAGAAGGCGCCGGCATACAGGCGCAAGCTTTGCGCCACCGCGATGTCCACGGCGCCGTCAAACGACATCAGGCCGTTGGCCAGCAGCCCCAATTGGTCAAAGCCGCCCCCGGCCAGCAAGCGGGAGACATCCAGGCGGGTCTGGCCATAGCGCAACGCGTCGGCACCTTCGCCCGGCTTCAGGTCGGCGGCCAACGATTTGCCGCCGCCGGCCGCCAGCACCATTTCGCGCGGCACCTGCACGGCCGGGTCGGACGGGTTGTCGCCCTGAGAACGGTACAGCGGCGTTTCCAGCGCGATGTCCAGCGTGCCGCCCGCCGCGGTGGGGCCGCCGGCCCGCGCGATGAAGGTGCCGTCCAGGAACAGGCCGTTGTAGGAACTGAGCGCGATGCGGCCGCCGCTGCGGTCCAGCGGCACCGCCCCGACGCCATTCACGTCCACCACCCCGCTCGACCCCGACGCGTCCAGCACGGCGCCCGGGCGGATCACCACGTAGGCGTCGGACGCGGTGGCCGTGGCGCGGTCGTGATTGATCTCGCCGCCGATCACGATCACGCCGCCCGCATCGGCCACGCCATAGCGGCGGCCCTGCGTATCCACGCCGGTTTCAGCGCGGCCAGCCACGTTCAGCACCGCCTGCTCGCCGATCCAGATCGATCGGTTGTGTATCTGGCCCACGGCCATTTCGATGGACTCGGCCACATCGATGTCGCCCATGCGCAGCTGGCGGATATCGATCCTGCCGCCGGCCGCCGTCAGCGCGCCCAGCACCGTGATCTGGCCCGCGCCGCGCAATTGGATCGCCTGGCCCGGATCGACCGCGACCTGCGCGCCTTGGCCAATCGTCAGCGCCGCATCGGCGTCCGCCCCGGGCAGCGCCACGGACCGTCCGCTTTGCAGCGACAGGCTGGCGCCGCGCCGCCGCGTCACCGTGCCCGCCACGGGGTTGTGCAGGTAGACGGGCGGCAGCCCGGTTTCCAGGGCGGCGCCGGTCGGCGTACCGGTGGCCAACCCGGCCGCCTCGGCCACCGGCCGGTAGACCGGCATCGTCACGTCGATGCGCGCATTGTCGGCGACAGACGCGCCGCCACTGCCGGTGATCTCGTAGCGCGAAAAACCCTGCTGGAAGAACGGCGCCGCCAGCGCCAGCACGTCATCGCCGGCATCGGCCGGACGGTCGCCCAGCACCACCTTGCCCGCCGTCACCGCCAGCGTGCCCCCGCCATCCGCCCCATAGCCGCGCAGCGCGGCATCCAGCACCACACGCCCGCCGCCCGCCGCACCGCCGGGCACCGCTTCCACCGTCACACTGCCGCCCTTGCCGCCGGTCAGCTTGCCCTTGGCGCGCAGCGCGGCGCCCGAGCCCACGTCGATCACGCTGCCGGCCTGCAGATCGATGTCGCGGTTGCTGCGCAGCGACACCGTGCCGCCGTTCAGGTAGGGCAACGCCTGCGCCTGTCCGGGCGCCAGCGCCAGGTTGGCCCACAGGCCCGACGTATCCAGCCGGGCGCGCGCGCTCAGCGTCACTCGGTCGTCCGCATTCGCGCCCCCCGACGCCGTGTCGTTCATGCCGGAGGGCGATACCTGGTTCAGCACATTGCCCAGCCGGATGCTGCCGGCGTTGGCCGTCAGCGCGGCGTCCACCGTCACGTTGTTCGCGAACAGCGTGATGTCGCCCCCCGGCGCGACGGCCAGGTCCGACCGTACCGCGATATCGCCCGCGGCGATCTTGATGGCGCCCAACCCCGCGTTATTGAGCCGGGTCGTATCCAGCAGCAGCTTGCCTGCGCGGTCATCGGGCAACGCCGTCGCCAGATCCAGCCCGGCCGCGACCGCGTCGGCGCGATCGGACAGCACCACCTGGCTTACCGTGCCGTCGCCACGCCCCAACGCGTATTGCAGCGCGCCGGTGCGCTTGTCGTAGTAAGGCGTGTACGTGCCCACCACCAGTTGCGCGCCGCGCGCCACGGCGCGCTGCGATTGCTGGTAGCCATCCAGGCCGGCCTGCGCGGCGGCGTTCTGGCGATCGCCCTGGAACGTCGTGCCGATCAGCTCGCCTTCCAGCACGGCGCTGCGCGTGCCGATCACGAGGCGGCCCGCATCGCGGCCCACGGTGTAGCCGGCCTCGAAGCGTTCTTGCGGCGCGATCAGCGGGTTGTAGAAATAGCGCGTCTGGCCCCAGCGCTGGCTGCTGGCCTCGTAGCCCTGGTACAGCCCGGTGTAGGCCAGGTCGCCGGGCGCGCGCGTCACCTCGTACAGCCGGCCGTCCACGCCGCGCAGCCAGCTTTGGCGGATCATGCCATCCTGCACATCCAGCGTGCCACCCGACAGGTTGATCTGCGAGCCGGCGCGCGTCACCACGTCGCCGCCCGTGAATTCGACATTGCCGCCCTGCGCCATCCACTCGTTGACGCCATGCGACTGCGTGCCCAGATACCCACTCACTTCCAGCAGGCCGCCGGCCGTGTACCAGCGGTCCGTGGCGTAGCCGTTGGTGCCGGCTGGCACCAGGACCAGGTCACGCACGTCCACCCAGACGTCCTTGCTGTTGAGCTTGCCGCTTTCCCGGTTGACCGGCGCGTCGCGTTGCTCGTTGCCCTGGACGTTGATCTTGAGGTTGTTGTTTTCCATCGCGACGGGCACGCCCACCGCGCCCGCCACGTCCAGCACCGCGCCTTCGCGCAGCAGGCTGCGCTGGGCCGCCTGCACCGCGATCTGCCCGCCCGTGGCCAGCGTGATCGAGCCGGCCGCGAAGTCCACCGTACCCGAACTGCTGATTTCCACCCGCGACAGTTCGCGCCGGTCGGCGCCCGCCGCCAGCAGCGGCGCATCGCCCTGCGCCGCGGGCGGCACGCGCAGGCCGTCACGCTGGCTGTCCAGCGCCTGGGCGCCGCTGCGGTCCAGCAGGATGGCCGTGGTGCTGTGCTCGGCCACCGTCACGCGGCCCTGCCCGCCCGTCGCGGTCAGGTGCAGCGTGCCGCGCGCATCCACCGACGTACTCGACAGCAGCACGCCGCGCTGCGCGACATCGCCGCCGGTCAGCGTCACGTCGCCCAGCGCCGCCTGGATCAGGCCCGTGTTCTCGACGCGGCCGGGCGTACCGGCCGGCGTCACTTCGTTGCCGCGGGTCGTGGACACCAGATTGCCCGACGTACCCTGCCCGCGTTTGATCACGAAGCTGTCGCCCGCGGCCAGCAGCGCCTGTCCGGACGGCGTGTCGATCGTGCCGGCGTTGGCCGCCGTCTTGCCCAAGAGCAGCACGTAGCCGCCGCCCGTGGTGGACGTGCCGGGCGCCGCGGTCTGCAAGCGCGCGCCGGCCTGCACCTCGATGCCGCCCAGCGCGTCCGTGAAGGTCGGCTGCGCGCCGTTGTCGGCGTACAGGCCTTTCGTTTTGAATTGCGCGTCGGTGATCATGGCGGCGGCGGCCACCAGGTTGCGCGCGTTGACCTGGCTGGTGCCGGTGAAGATCACGCCGTTCTGGTTCACCACCAGCACCGTGCCGTCGGCCTTGATGGCGCCCTGGATCTGGCTGGGCTTGGCGCTGGCGCCGACCACCCGGTTCAGCACCGCATCGTCCGCGCCCTGCTTGAACTGCACCGTGGTATTGCGCCCGACGTTGAAGGTGTCCCAGTTCAGGATGGCGCGAGACTGCGTCTGTTCGATGGTGACGACCTGCCGGCCGCCTTCCGTGCTGGCCCTGGCGGCCCTGGCGCCTTCCCACTTGGCCAGCGCGCCCCGCGCTTCCCACAGGCCGCCTTCGACCAGGCCATCGGGCACGCTGGCGCCGTTGGCGGCGGCTGCGGCACGGGCCGCCGCCTGCGCCGCCTGCTGCGCGGCCACGGCGGCCGCCGTGCGGTTCAGGTTGTCCAGCGACCGCTGCAGCTGCTGGCGCGATTCGGCCTGCTGGCGCGCGCCGTTGCCGATGCCCGCCAGGCTGCCGTCCGGCATGCGGCCGGTGCGCTGCGCCGTGGACTGCACCGCGTTCTTGTCGGCGAACCAGCCCGGGCTGAAGGCTCGCGCCTGGGCCTGGGCCGCGCCGCTCCAGCCCCCCGCGATCAGCAGCGCGGCAACGGCCTGCGCCAGCGGCGTCGGACGCCATTGCGGACGGCCACGCCTTGCCGCGCGCGCCATGATTGCCTTGCCGTCCCGTTGCGCCATCCGTGCCTGCATGATCGTCCTTCCTTATTCCAATCGCGAGTGTTCGCCACCTAGAACAAGACAGACGGATGGAAAAATGCCGACCGGAACCCTGTCATAAATAATTCATGGAATCACGACAGCAGCACCACCCCGCCCGGCAGCCGGGTCACCTCGGCGCCATAGGCGTCGCGGATCAACTGTTCCGCGTCCGCCACCTGGGCCAGCGAAAAACGCGCCTGCACCCGCCGCTGGGCCAATTGCTTGTTCAGCAGCACCAGGCGGCCGCGGCGGTAGCGGTTGATCTCGTCCACCACGTCGGCCAGCGGCACCCGGTCGAACACCAGCCAGCCGCGCCGCCAGGCCGTCACGGCCTCGGTATCGACCTTGGCCGGCGGCAGCACCCGCGCGTCGTCGTAGCGCAATTCCTGGCCCGCGGCCAGGTCGAAATGGCCTTGGGCGTGCGCCAGTTGCACCGTGCCGGACAAGCAGCACAGGCGGGCCGCGCCATCCAGGTAGCGCAGGTTGAAGACGGCCTGGCGCGCGGTAACGCGGCCGGCGCCGGCCACCACCTGCGCGGGGGCTGCCGCGCTGGCCGGTGCGACGGACGACGATTGCACCGACGCCGGCCGTTCCACCCGGATCTCTGCCTCGCCCGCCGCCAGTTCGATCACCGCGCCGTCGCGCGGGCCGGACCGCACGTTGATCCGCGTCTGCGTGTTCATTTCCAGTTCCAGCGCGTCGCCCAGCGCCACCCGGCGCTGTTCGCCCGTGGCCGTGCGGTAGTCCGCCCCCAGTTCATCCAGTCCCGGCCACAGCCCCAGCGGCGGACGCCACGCCAGATAGGCGGCCGACGCCGCCAGCGCCCCGCCCAGGAACGCCCGGCGGCCCGCCAGGCGCGGCCGGCGCGCGGCAGCCGCGGCGACTTCCTCCTGCACCGCCGGCCCCAGCCCCTGCCACAGCCGCTTCTGTTCGGCAAACGCCGCCTCGTGCCGCGGGTCCGCAGCCAGCCAGGCGCGAAACGCCTCGGCATCGTCCTGCGTGGCGCGGCCCGAGGTCAACGTCAGCAGCCACTGCCGCGCGGCGTCCGCAGGCGCTGGGCCGCGCTTGTGCCGGCCCGGCAGCATCATCAGCGCCATGGCGGTGCTTCCCATGGAGGTCCTTCCTTTTTCGTGGCCGGCCTTTGCGCGGCCGGCGTTGGCATGCCCGGCGCTTGCCGCACCGGTTCGGCCTCTGCCTCCAGCGCCTTGCCGCAGTGTTCCAGCGCACGCTTGAGTTCCTTGGACACGATGCGCTCGGACACGCCGTAGCGCCTGGCGATCTCGGCATGCGGCAGCTCATGCACCCGCGCCGCCATCAGCATCTGCTGCGTGCGTTCGGGCAGTTGCCGCAACGCGCGGCGAAAGGCGTCGACCTGGCTGCGGCCCTGCGCGATGCGCGCCGGGTCCTCGGCCTCGTCGGTGCCGCCGATCAACTCGGCGATCTCCACCCCCGTCAGCAGCCGCGCATCGCGCCGCCGCTGGTCTTCGGCAATGTTCAACGCCACCCGGAACAGGTATGCCGCCGGCTGCTGGATCGATCCGCCCGGCGGCATGTCGTTGACCTTCAGAAAGGCTTCCTGCATGGCATCGTGCGCCAGGTCGTCGGACCCCAGGCGGCGCTTGAGCTGGCTGCGAAAATCGTTGTAGCGCTCCAGGAACAGCGCGCGCAGCGAGCCGGACGGCTTGTCATCCCGCACGGCCGTCTCCCTGCAAGGCGCCGCAGTCAGCCGCGCCGGCCGGCTGCAACAGCACCGTCACCGGCTGCACCATGCCGGCAGGCAGCGGGCCGGCCGTCACCCCGCGCAGCGCCGCCTCCAGCCGCCGGTTCAGCGGCGCCGACCCGGTGTCGGCCACCCAGTCCACCTGATTGACGCGCCAGGCCTTGTCGAACCACAGCTTGACCAACGCGCGATAACGGCCCGGTTCCGCGCCCTGCCCCTTGCACAGCGCACGCTTGAGCGCGCCCTGCAAGGCGGCGGCATACGGGGTGTCGCGCAGCCGCGCCTGCCCGGCCGGCCGCGCAGGCGCTTCGCGCGGCGCCGCCACCACGGTGAATGAATGCGGACTGGCATAGCGGATCGCCAGCGGCGAGCCGGCCAACAGCCGGCGCAGCGCGTCTCCCGGCGTATACGTGCCCACCACCGCGGGCGCCTCGCGTCCCGCCGTCAGGGCGCTGTCCACCAACACCGTCAGGCCGCTGGTCAGGCTGTACTGCGCCAGCGCCTGGTCCAGGGGCTGGGCGGCAATGGAGAAAGCGATCTCGCGCGGCGGCGTCTGCGCCGCGCCCGCACCGGCCAGGGCGCACAACCCCAGCGCCAGGCAGGCGCGCCGAATCCAGCCCCCGCCTGTCGGACAGGCCAGGGTCATCGACGCCAACACGTAGGAAAATTGCCAGGCATGGCCATTGCCGCGAACGCCCGTGCGCCCGCCTCGATGCGAAAGGCGCCATGCTAGGGTGCGAGAATGACGTAATCGTGACACGCCACACAAGCGCGCCGTCCCGCCGCCACGCAATCGTCACCTGCGCGGCGTTATCCGTCCCTATACTGATCGCATGGCGGCCGCTGGCCGCCGGGCCTTGTCCAAGGAGCCCGCATGCGCCCATTCAGCCTGATTCCGGATCGCGCCTGCCTGCTGTTGCTGGCAGCGCTGGCGGCCACGCCCATGGCGGCCGGGGCCCAAGGCCCGGCAGCGCCGCAGCCCGCCGCGTCCACGGCAACCCCGCCCAAGCCCGCGCCTCGCGCCTGCATCGACACCGAGGTCAATGGCTACCATGCCCTGTCCTATGACTGCCTGAACCAGAAGATGGCGCCCGACGCCGCGCCCAGGCCCCCGCCCACGCCGGGGTCCGAGGCCATCACGCAAAAGCCGCCCAACCAGATGGGCCTGCCCACGCCCGCCACCATCGGCAACCGCATGGGCAATACCTTCGGCACGTCGGCGTATCCGCAGCGGCCGACGCCGCCGTGAAGCCCGTCGCGCCCCGGCAGGACGCGGCATCAGGCCGGGCGGCCCGCCCGCTTGGGCATCACGCCGTGCGGCTGATGAAATAGATCTTCTTGACGAAGGTGTCCACTTCCCAGCGGCCGGTATAGCCTTCCGGCATCACGAAGGCCTCCCCCACGGTCAGCTCGTGCACCGTGCCGTCCGGGTCGACCAGGCGCGCCGCGCCTTCGACGATGTAGCCGAATTCGATGTAGCCCGTGGTATTGGACTGGAAACTGCCCGCCGTGCTTTCCCACACGCCGGCTTCGGCACGGCCGCCGTTGCCTTCGAATGCCGTCACGGTGCGAAACGCCGCGTCGCCGGAAATCGGCCGCTTGGGCTTGCCGGGCACCGGGTTCTTCATGGGGCCGGCATCGATGCGGACCAGCCGCGATTGATCGTGCTTCACTGCGCTTTCCTTGGAATCAATGCGCCGCCACCACCAGCACTTCGGCCGCGCCGCGGCTGACCGTGCGCATGCGATGCGGCAGTTCGGAATCGAAATAGAGGGAATCGCCGGTGTCCAGGCGGAACTCGCGTTCGCCCACCCGCACCTCGATGGCGCCCTTGAGCACCAGCAGGAATTCCTCGCCCGGGTGCGGAAACACCGCCGAGGCGTCCGGAAATTCGCGCGGCGGATGCACCAGAAAAGGCTCCATGGCCTTGACCTTGCGGCGCCCGGCCAGCGATTCATAGTGGTATTCGCTACCCAGGCCGCGGCGTTGCAGGACCTCGCGGTCGGCCACGCGCACCAGGCTCACGACCTCGTCCTGCGCGGCGCCGTCGCCCCCGCCCACCAATTGCGACACCCCCACGCCATAGGCTTCGGCCAGGCGCAGCACGGTCGATATCGACGGCTCGCTCAAACCGCGTTCGAGCTTGGAGAGATAACTTTTGGTCAGGCCCGTGCGCTCGCCCAGCTGTTCCAGGGACAGGGACTGCTGGCGACGCAACGTGCGCAAACGGTGAGGCAGGTCGATCATGGGCGGAAAAGGGCACGGTAACGACCGGTAAGCATGCCCTAAACCGACGGCTTCGTCGAGTTTCAGCCCAGCACGTCGGGATGCTGGCGCAGCGCCCGCCGCGCGTAATACGCAAAGCCCACCTGCGAACGCTTGGGCGTCAGGATCCAGTCGTGCGCCTCGTGACCCAGCGCCGGCGGAATCGGCTGGATCTTGCCGGCGGCCATCGCCAGCAACTGCATGCGCGCCGCGCGTTCGAACTGCAACGCCAGCACGCAGGCCTCTTCCACCGAGCCCGCCGCGACCAGCATGCCATGGTGCGACAGCAGAATCGCGCGCTTGTCGCCCAGCGCGCCCGAAATGATCACGCCTTCCTCGTTGCCCACCGGCACACCCGGCCAGTCCTTCAGGAACGCCACGTCGCCGTACAGCGGGCAGTTGTCCATGTGCGAGACTTCCAGCGGCACCTCCAGCATCGACAGCGACGCGGCATGCAGCGGGTGCGTATGGATGATGCAGTTCACGTCCGGCCGCGCCCGATAGATCCACGAATGAAAGCGGTTGGCCGGATTCGGCATGCCGCCGCCTTCCTGCACTTGCAGGTCTTCGTCGACCAGCAGCAGGTTGTCCGCCGTGATCTCGTCAAAGCCCAGGCCCAGGCGCTGGGTGTAATAGCGGTTGGGCGCCGGCGCACGCGCCGTGATCTGGCCCGCCAGGCCCGAATCGTGCCCGCCGTCGAACAGAATGCGGCAGGTCAGCGCCAGGCGCTCGCGCAGCGTCCAGTCCGGGGTATCCAGCGTGCGCTGCATGTCGGCCTTCGCCCGCTGTATCAATTCGTCCTTGCCCAAGTGCATGGTATCGGCCATCTCGACTCCTTTCTATGCCGTTTCCAACAACGGCGTAAAGCCCGGCAAGGCGCGCATGCGCGCCAGCCAGGCACTGATATGGGTAAAGGCGGACAGGTCATAGCCGCCCTCTTGCGCCATGCTGGTATAGGGATACAGCGCAACGTCCGCGATGGTCGGCGCATCGCCCACCAGGAACAGGCGCTCCGCCAGGTGGGCGTCCATCCAGGCGGCCGCGCGCATCCCGATCGCGCGCCATTGCACCATCGCCGGGTCGTCCACCCGCGCCGTCTGGCGCAGGTGGATCAACAGGCGCGGCTGCGCGAACGCATGCATGTGCTGGGTCTGCTCAAAGCTCAGCCAGCTGGCCACCTGCGCCTGTTCCAGCCGGCCTTCAGGCAACCAGGGCGTGCCTCGGCCCAGATACCACAGGATCGCCTGCGACTCGGCCAGCCACTCGCCTTGCGGCGTCAGCAGCGCCGGCACCTGGCGCCAGGGGTTGATGCGGGCAAACGCCTCGGTCTCCAGGTCGCCCTGCACGATGTCGAAGGTGCGGCGCGTCACCGTCAGGCCCATGTAGCCGCAGGCCAGGCGCACCTTCCACGCGTTGCCCGACCGCAGCGTATCGGCCAGTTCCAGGGGCTGCCCGGCCAGCGGATGCAAGGCCTGCGTCGTCTCGTTCACGGTGCTCATCGACGTTGTCTCGGTCGGGTTTGTCTTGGGCGTCGTCGGCCGGGTGCCGGCCCCGTTCATCGTCGCCATTCTCAATCCATCTTGATATCGGCGCGCTTGACGATCTCGGCCCACTTCGCTTTCTCGGCCGCGATGAAACGCTGGTATTCCTCGGGCGCGCCGGTGTACAGCTGCGTGCCCTGCGCCGCCAGGCGCGCCTTCAGGTCGGGCGCGGCCAATGTCTGGCGCAGCGCCGCATTCAGCTTTTCCAGCACCGCCGGCGGCGTGCCCGCCGGTGCAAAAAACGCATTCCACGAACTGATCTGCAAGCCCGCATCGCCCGCCTCGCGCGACGACGGCACCTGCGGCGCCGACGGCAAGCGCTGGTCCGACGCCACGGCCAGCGCCCGCAGCTTGCCCGATGCCGCGTGCGGCATGATCACCGGGCTGGCGTCCATCACCACGTCCACCTGCCCGCCGATGGCGGCATTGACCGCCTCGCTGCCGCTCTTGAACGGCACGTGCACGATATCCACGCCCGCCGTCAGCTTCAGCAATTCCAGCCCCAGGTGCGGCGAACTGGCCGTGCCCGCCGACCCGAAATTCAGCTTGGCCGGATGCGCCTTGGCATACGCCACGAACTCGCCGAAATTTGCCGCCGGCAGATCGCCGCGCACCGCCAGCACGTAGGGCGACCCGGACACCAGGCCCACCGGCAAGAACTTGTCCGCGTCGTAGCTGAGCTTGGCATAGATCAGCGGGTTCACCACCTGCGTGCCCACCGTGCCCATGAAAATCGTATACCCGTCAGGCGCCGCCGAGGCCGCCACCTGCGCCGCGATCACCCCACCCGCGCCCGGCCGGTTTTCCACCACCACGCTCTGGCCCAGCGCGTCGCCCATGCCCTTGCCCACCTGCCGCGCCACGATATCCGTGATGCCGCCGGCCCCGAAAGGCACCACCAGCCGCACCGGATGATCCGGAAAAGCCGCCTGCGCCGCGCCGCCCAGCCCCGCCGCCAACGCCAGCGCGGCCGCCATGATCTTGCGTTTCATGCCATTCCCCTTGTGTCCGCCGCTTGGATGCGGCTATGACACAAAGTGTCCTATAGGGGATTGATTTTCCGCAAGGGAAATTTGATTGGGGGATACCCTGGGGCGGCGGACAGAACATTTCGCCAAGCGGCAAGCGCTCGACATCCCGCGCCAAAAAAATCGGCAATTCTGGCGGCCCACCTGATTGGATAAATCAATCAAATCCCGATCTTGAAACCTGCGCGCCCGATGCCATATCTGCGCTATGGCGGGGCAACGCAGCTTGAAAACACCCTTGCCGCCAAGCCCCCGCCCGTCTGAACCAGACCTCATCGGGAGACGAACATGGCAACTTATCCATTTTTCGATAGCGGCGTCCGTTCCGCCTTGGACACCCTGCAACAGCTGGACAAAATCCTGCGATCCTCGAGCGCGCCTTCCAACCTGCGCTCCACGGCGCGCGGCGATTTCCCCCCCGTGAACGTCGGCGTCAGCGCCGATTCGATCGAAGTCGTGGCGTTCGTGCCGGGCGTCGACCCGGACGCGCTGGAGGTCACGATGGAAAAAGGCCTGCTGACCCTCTCGGGCGAACGGCGCGAAGAAGAGCCTTCCGGGCAAACCACCCTGTATGCCCGCGAACGCGCGCGCGGCCGATTCAGTCGCCTGGTGGAATTGCCCAGCGATGCCGATCCGGACAACATCCAGGCACGCTACACCGACGGCTGCCTCTGCATCTCGATCGGCAAGCGCGAATCCGCCAAGCCGCGCCTGATCGCCATCCAATGAACACCGGCCGACGACACAGGAGGATCATCATGCAAGCACGCAACCCACTTGCCGCCCTGGGCGGCTCGGAACCCTTGGCCAAGGGCGCGAACGACAGCAATCGTCCCGCCACCCTGCCCGCCGTGGACATCTACGAAAACGCCACCGGCATCACGTTGCTGGCCGACCTGCCCGGCGTGTCCAGGGAGAGGCTGTCGATCAAGGTGCAGTCGAACGAACTGTTGATCGAAGGCGAAGCCGCGGTGCAGGTGCCGGCCGAGGTGCGCCTGGTGCATAACGAACTGCGCGAACCGCTGTTTCGCCGCAGCTTCACGCTGGGCCACGACCTGGACAAAGACAACATCACGGCCAACTTGAAACACGGCGTGCTGACGCTGCAGATCCCGCGCCTGCGGGAAGCGCAGCAGCGCAAGATCTCGGTCACCGTGACTTGAATGTCAAGCATGGAGCTAGGCGCCCAGTCGCGCCGGAACCTGCTCCATCAGCCAGTCGATGAAGACGCGCAGCCGCTGCGTGACATGGCGATTGTGCGGATACACGACGTGGAACGGATAGGGTTGCGGCCGCCACGGTTTCAGGATTTCGACGAGCGCCCCGCTGTCGAGTGCCGGGCGCGCGGCGTAGGTGAAGGTCTGGACGATACCCAGGCCCGCCAGCGCGGCGGCCAGATGGGCATTGCTTTCGTTGACGCCGACGTGGCGGTCCACCTTGAGCTCCTGCTTTTCCCCTTCGCGTTCGAAGCGAAAGGGAACCGCGCGGCCGTTCTGCGGCGAGAGGTAACTCACCAACTTGTGGCCGTTTTTCAGCTCATCCGGATACGCCGGCGTACCGAACTGTTTGAGGTATCCCGGCGTGGCGCAGGTGATCAGGGCGGCGGTGCCCAGGTGCCGCGCCACCAGCGAGGAGTCGTCGAGCGGCCCGCCACGGACCACGCAATCGACGTTGTTGCTGATCAAATCGACAGCCCGATCGGACACGCCCAGGTCGATACGGATGTCCGGATAGCGCGCCAGAAAGTCAGGCAACGCCGGGATCAGCACGTCGCGTGCGGTCGATCCTCCTACATCGATGCGCAGGTGCCCTTTGGGTCGGCCCGGCACCGCGTTGAACGCGCTGTCGATGTCTTCGAGGTCGCGCACGATGCGCAGGGTCTTCTCGTAGTAGTCGCGGCCTTCCGGCGTGACGGTGACGCGCCGGGTCGTGCGCTGCAAGAGGCGGACCCCCAGGTGCGTTTCCAGGTCCTGCACCATCTTGCTCAGCGTCGCGTTGGGCATGTCCAGCGAGTCCGCCGCGCGGGTGAAACTGCCGGCTTCAACCACGCGGGCAAAGCCGCGAATGGCGGTCAACTGATCCATGCCCGGGTCTCCTTCAGAAATCAGATTATCCATAACCATGGATAGTTATTTCAATTTTACATACTAACTCTCATACCGCCTTGCCCATAAAGTGACCTCCATGCCAGTCAGCAACAACGCTTCACACGGAAATGAGTCCGGTGAACGGCTGGACTGAAACCTTTCTTATCAGGACTTGGAGCTCATCATGAATCAGCAACTCAATGGCAAGATCGCACTGGTCACCGGCGGCACCACGGGCATCGGCCTGGCCACCGCTCAGGAATTGGCGGCACAAGGCGCGCGCGTCTTCATCACCGGACGCCGCCAGGCGGAACTCGATGCCGCCGTGGCCAGTCTCGGTGGCGCAGCCACGGGCATTCGCGCCGACGCCTCGGTGCTGAGCGACCTTGATCGCGTCTACGCACAGATCGCCGAAAGCGCCGGCAGGCTCGACATCCTGTTTGCCAATGCCGGCGGCGGCGATATGTTGCCGCTGGGCGCGATCACCGAAGCGCATTTCGATCGCATCTTCGGCACGAACGTGCGCGGCACCTTGTTCACGGTGCAAAAGGCCCTGCCGCTTCTGGTCGATGGCGCCTCGGTGATTCTCACGGCGTCGACGGTTTCCATCCTGGGCACGGCGAATTTCAGCGTCTACAGCGCCAGCAAGGCGGCGGTGCGCAACTTTGCGCGCTCCTGGGCGCTGGATCTGAAAGACCGCGGCATCCGCGTGAATGTCGTGAGCCCGGGGCCGGTCCGCACGCCGGGGCTGGGCGGCCTGGTCCCGGACGAGGCCCGTCAGGGATTGTTCGATCACCTGGCCGCACAGGTGCCGCTGGGTCGTCTTGGCGAGCCGCAAGAGATTGGCAAGGTGGTGGCGTTTCTGGCCTCGGATGCCGCCAGCTTCGTCAATGGCGTCGAGCTCTTCGTCGACGGCGGCATGGCACAGGTCTGAGCCGTGCGGCGCGCCGCGGCGCAGCCTGTTTCAGAAGCGCTCGCCCGCACGCCAGGAGAGACCCGATCGCGGGTACGGGTGCCATCGTAATTGACGTAAGGCTGCGCCTGCGCCGGCCCGGCTGCTGCCTGAGCCAGCAAGGCGGCCTGCGTCGCCACGACGGCCAGACGCGCCCGCGGCAGGTAAGGCAGGCCAGGTCCCGGCGCTACTTGGTGATGCGACTGCTTGGTTCTCATTTTTCCCTCTTGGGTCTGCGTCATGTCCCGCCGGGCAATACGACATCAATCCCGACAGGGAGCCACTTTTTGGAAGAACAGCTGGAATCGAACAACAAGGAACATCGCGCAATGTCTTGCAACGACTCGCGGATTATGTCGTGGCAGACCCGGGCGTCGACATCAGCACGATCATTTTCAGAATCGTCTTACCCCCCCTTGCGGGGCGCGACGCTGAACGCCGACGGAAGTGGGCCGCGAACGACGGCGTACCGTCGCCAGGCAGGCTCGGTTCGCTTATAGGGGTTATGAGGTGCGCTAATGCACGCGCTGAGGAATAATCAGGCGTTGTCCTCCCGCCCGGGACGCACATCCCGTAGAGTCTCCAAACCTGCAACCTGGAATCCGCTATGACCCAACTTCACATCAACGGCCAAGTCAAGGATGTCGACGTTCCCGGCGAAACACCGCTGCTCTGGACCCTGCGGGACGAGCTCGGCATGACCGGCACCAAGTTCGGATGTGGCATGGCATTGTGCGGCGCCTGTACGGTGCACATGGATGGCGCCCCCATTCGTTCCTGCGTCACCCCCCTTTCGGCCACGGCGGGTCACCGTATCACCACCATCGAAGGGATCGAGGCCGACGCCATCGGCCAAGCGGTGCAACAAGCCTGGATAGAACAGAACGTTGCGCAATGCGGCTACTGCCAGGCGGGCCAGATCATGACGGCGGTAAGCCTGCTGAAAGCCACGTCCCAGCCGACCGATCAGGATATCGAAGACGCCATGAGCGGCAATATCTGTCGCTGCGGCACGTACCCTCGCATCCGCGCCGCCATCCGGCAGGCTGCCAACCGCCTGGCCCAAGGGGGCAAACAATGACGCGCACCGCTCAACTTTCCCGCCGCGGCTTCCTGCAGGGCAGTCTGGGCGCCCTGACCCTGGCCGTCTCGGCCAAGGGATTCATCACGACCGCCTGGGCGGCCGACGGCACCGACAAGCAGTATGGCGCCGACAGCATGCCGGGCGGCACGGTCGAGGACCCGCTGGTTTTCGTCAGCATTGCCGCCGACGGCACCGTCACCATCGTGGCGCACCGAGCCGAAATGGGCACGGGCGTTCGCACCAGCCTGCCCATGGTGGTGGCCGACGAGATGGAAGCGCGGTGGGATCGCGTGAAAGTCATCCAGGCAGAAGCCAACGAGGTGCGCTACGGCAACCAGAACGTGGACGGCTCCCGCAGCGTCCGCCACTTCCTGATGCCCATGCGGCGCGTGGGCGCGGCCGCCCGCCAGATGCTCGAGGCCGCCGCGGCCGCACGATGGTCCGTTCCCCTCTCTCAGGTCAAGGCAGTGCAGCATGAGGTGCTGCATCCGCCCACCGGGCGCCGTTTGACCTACGGCGAGCTGGCGGCCGACGCGGCCAGGCAGCCCGTGCCCACCGGCGATGCGCTCAAGCTCAAGGATCGGGCCGATTTCCGGTACATCGGCAAGGACCAGGTGCGCCTGGTGGACCTGGAGGCCATCGGCAAAGGCCAGGCACGCTACGGCATGGACATGCACCTGCCCGGCATGGTCTATGCCGTGGTGGCGCGCCCTGCCGTCGTCGGGGGCACACTGCGTCGCTTCGACAGCGCCAAGGCGCTGGCCGTGCCCGGCGTGCTGAAAGTCGTCGAGATCCCGGCGATGAAGGGGGCCCCCGCGTTCCAGCCACTGGGGGGGGTCGCGGTCGTCGCCCGCAACACCTGGGCCGCCCGCCAGGGCCGCGATGCCCTGGAGCTCGAATGGGACGACGGCCCGAATGGCCAATACGATTCCACGGCCTACCGCCAGACCCTGGAGGCGGCGGCGCGCCGACCCGGCAAGTCGATACGCAATCAAGGGGATGCCGGGCAAGCCTGGGCCCAGGCGCCGCAGGCCGACCGCCTGGCGGCGGAGTACTACGTGCCGCATCTGGCCCATGCCTCGATGGAGCCGCCAGTGGCCACGGTGCAGATCAACGGCAACCACGCCGATGTCTGGACCTCGATCCAGAACCCGGTGGCGGCGCGCGATGCCGTGGCTGCCCGCCTGAAGCTTGATCCCGCCAACGTGAAAGTGAACGTGCTGCTGCTGGGCGGAGGGTTCGGCCGCAAGTCCAAGCCCGACTTCGTCGATGAAGCCGCCATCGTCGCCCGCGCCATGCCCGAAGGCACGCCAGTCAAGCTGGTATGGACGCGCGAAGACGACATCCATCACGATTACCTGCATACCGTATCGGTCGAGCGGCTGGAAGCCGTCATGGACAAGACGGGTCAGGTGCAATCCTGGCTGCACCGCAGCGCCGCCCCCACCATTGCGTCGCTCTTCTCCGAAGGGGCCAAAGGGCAGCAGATGTTCGAATCGGCCATGTCTGCGATCAACATGCCCTACCGCATACCGAACGTGCGGGTGGAAACGGCCGAAGTCGAGGCGCATGCCCGCATCGGATGGTTCCGTTCTGTCGCCAACATTCCGCACGCCTTCGCAGCGCAATGCTTCATTGCCGAGTTGGCCGAGCGCGCGGGCAAGGACCACAAGGATTTCGCGCTCGAGCTCATCGGCCCGGCCCGCCGGATCGACCCGGGGACGCTGGGCGATACCTGGAATTACTCCGAATCTCCCGAGCGCTACCCTTACGACACGGGCCGCCTTCGTGGTGTCATCGACGCGGCATGCGCAGGCGCAGAATGGGGCAGGACCCTGCCCAAGGGACACGGCCTGGGCCTGGCTTTCTGCTACAGCTTCATGAGCTACACCGCCGCCGTGGTCGAGGTCGCGGTAGATGAAAAGGGCCAGGTGCGCATCGTTTCCGTCGACATGGCGATAGACTGCGGCCCGCAGGTCAACCCCGAGCGCATCCGCGCGCAACTGGAAGGGGGCGCAATCATGGGCTTGAGCCTGGCGCTCACCAGCGAAATCACCTTTGAAAAGGGCCGTGTGAAGCAAAGCAACTTCCACGACTACGAGGTGCTGCGCCACAACGCGTCACCCCGCGTGATCCGGACCCATCTGGTCAACGACGATCACGCCCTGCCGCCTGGCGGCGTGGGCGAGCCGCCGGTGCCTCCCGTGGCGCCCGCCGTCTGCAACGCCATATTCGCCGCCACCGGCAAGCGGATTCGCAGCCTGCCCGTGCGCACCCTCGCCTGACCCGCGGACCATGAAACAGCCGACCATCATCGTATTGGCCGCCGGCCAGGGTG
The DNA here is from genome assembly GCF_052695805.1 of Achromobacter sp. NCFB-sbj8-Ac1-l. Lineage (NCBI taxonomy): Bacteria > Pseudomonadati > Pseudomonadota > Betaproteobacteria > Burkholderiales > Alcaligenaceae > Achromobacter > Achromobacter sp. NCFB-sbj8-Ac1-l. Next base: position 4,347,525 of record NZ_CP199812.1, read on the forward strand.
AGCGATTTCGCCAGTCGGGCGGTGCAACGCACAAACTCGACGCCTTGCTGGCAGGCGTGCCGGTGCTTGAGCATGTGCTGCAAGCCGTGGCCGATTCCGGCCTGCCATGCCACGTGGTGCGGCCCGGGCCAGCGATCCCCGAGAACGGCATGGGCCGCTCGATTGCCCGCGGGGTCATGGCCACGCAAGATGCCGCCGGCTGGCTGATCCTGCCTGGCGACCTGCCCCTGGTAGAGGCGCACAGTTTGCGCCGGGTGGCGCAAGGCCTGGCCTCCCAGCCCGTGGTCGTTCCGCTCTGGAACGGCCGGCAGGGGCATCCCGTCGGATTTGCGCCTGAATGCGCACAGGCGCTGATGGCGCTTCGCGGGGACACGGGCGCGGCCTCCATCGTGCGCGCATACCGCCAGCATGACGGCGTGCTGGAACTGCAGTTGAACGACCCGGGAATCGTGATGGACGTGGACACACCGGACGATCTGAACCGCGCCCAGGCCATGCTCTCGGTGCGCAGCCTTGCCAAGGAACATTCGCATGGAAACCGTTGACGTCCGGGTACTGCGGGAAGCCTGCGCCTGGCATGCGCAGGGACACCCGCTATTGCTGGCGACGGTCGTCAAGACCTGGGGGTCTTCGCCGCGCCCCGCCGGCTCGATGATGGCGCTGCGGGGAGACGGGCGGTGTGTCGGCTCGGTGTCTGGCGGCTGCATCGAAGATGACCTGATACATCGCTACACCCTTGCCTGCAGCGCGGGGGGCATTCCCCGACAGGTTCCCGAACGGGTGCGTTACGGCGTGACGGCGGACGAAGCCCACCGCTTCGGCTTGCCTTGCGGCGGCACGCTGGAATTGCTGCTGGAGTTCCAGCCGGCATTCGACACGCTCGACGCCCTGGTCCGGCAATTGGAAGCGGGCCAGCTCGTCCAGCGCACCGTCGACGTGGCCACTGGCGCGGTGACGTTGACGCCCACTTCGGCGCCCGAAGCGTTGCGCTTTGACGGCGCGACCCTGACCCACACCCTGGGGCCGCAATACCGAATGCTGCTCATCGGCGCCGGAGTACTGGCGGAATACCTGGCCACCATGGCCTTGTTCAACGATTTTTCAGTGACGGTCTGCGATCCGCGCGTGGAGCACCTGGGCAGCTGGTCGGTTCCGGGCGTACCCATCACCCGTGAAATGCCCGATGACGCCGTTCAGGCGCTGCAGCCTGACGCACGCACGTGCATCGTCGCCCTGAGCCACGATCCCAAGCTGGACGATCTTGCGCTATTGGAAGCCCTTCACAGCCCCGCCTTCTATGTCGGCGCCATAGGCTCGCGTCGCAACACGAACAGCCGCAAGCAGCGATTCATGGAACATTTTGGCGAAACCCCGGCATCTCTCGCCCATTTGCACGCGCCTGTCGGTATCTACATCGGCAGCCGGACGCCCGCGGAAATCGCGGTCAGCATCATGGCGGAAATCCTTGCGGTCAAGAATGGCGTCGCGCTACCGCCGACGCTGTCCGTCGAGCAAGTCAAGCAGCAGCGGGATTCCTTGACCTGCGACTAGCACTCATCCGCATGCCACGTCCCGTCGGCGTTACGGTTCAGGCGGCCTGCCGCAAGGGCGAACGCGAGGTGAGAAAAGCCAGGCAGGCCGCCAACAGCAGCGCGGCAGCACTGGCCATGAAGGTACTGGCGTAGCCCGCCGAGTCGAACAGCAAGCCGCCGACGGTCGACCCCAGGGCGATGGCCAGCTGGATCACCGCGACCATCAGGCCGCCGCCTGCCTCGGCGTTGTGCGGCATCGCCTCGGCGATCCAGCTCCACCAGCCCACCGGGGCCGAGGTCGCCATCAGGCCCCACAGCCCCAGCAGCACGACGACGCCGGCGACCCGGGCGCCGAAGGGAATGAGCATCAGGGCAATCACGGCCATGAGGGCGGGAATGACGATCAGCGTCCCGTACACGCTGCGCTTGAGCACGGCGCCGATCAGTGCCGTGCCGATGAAGCCGGCCACGCCGATCGCCAGCAGGATCAGAGACAGCGTGGATACGCTCACGTGCGTCACGGTCTCGAGAAAGGGCCTCACGTAGGTGAACAGCGCGAACTGTCCCATGAAAAAAGCGCCGCAGGCGGCCATGCCCAATGCCACCGGCCGGCTTGCCAGCACCTTGAAGACGTTGCCCGAGCCCGCCTCGCGTGCCTGGGCGGGCATCGCCGGCAGGCTGATCCCCTGCCAGACCAAGGCAATCGCGGCCACCGGCACCAGGCAGAAGAACGCCCCGCGCCAGCCCACCACCGACCCCAGGTAGCTGCCCAGCGGCGCCGCAATCACCGTCGCCAGCGCGTTGCCGCCATTGAAGACCGCCAGGGCACGTGGCACCTGGTCGGCGGGCACCAGGCGCATGGCCGTAGCCGCCGACAAAGACCAGAAGCCGCCGATGACCACGCCGATGAGCGCCCGGCCCGCCATGTAGGTCAGGTAGTTCGGTGCCAGCGCCACCACGGCGCCGGAGATGGCCATCAGCGAAGTCAGCGCCAGCAGCAGCGTCTTGCGGTTGATGCCGCCGGCCAGCCACGAGATCGACAGGCTGGCGAACACGGCCAATGCGCCGGAGATCGCGATGCCCTGCCCGGCCAGGCCTTCGGTGACGTGCAGGTCGGCCGCTATCGGCGTCAGCAGACTGACCGGCATGAATTCGGACGCGATCAATGCAAACACGCACAGCGACATGGCGAACACGCCACTCCAATGGGCGGGTTGTGCTCGCGATGGAGCGAAACAGGCATGTGCCAAGGACTTGACCCTCTCGATTCGGACATTGCATGCGCGTGCCAGGGTCGGCAGGCGCAACGGCATTGACCACACCCTGCATGTTGCGGCGTCGGCACCAGATTGACTAGCTAATGAAAACTTAAAGACGCTATTAGTTGTACTAATGAATGGTTCGTGAAAAACTGCTGCCATGGTCAAACGCAACCTCAACGATCTTCTGTATTTCGTCACCGTGGCGCGCGAAGGCAGCTTCACGCGCGCCGCCTCGCTGCTGGGCGTCACGCAGTCGGCCCTCAGCCAGGCCATCAGCGGCCTGGAGGCGCGCCTGGATATCCGGCTGCTCACGCGCACCACGCGCAGCGTGTCGCCCACCGCCGCCGGCGAGCGGCTGCTCAATGCCATCGGCCATCGCTTCGATGAAATCGGCGCTGAGCTGGATGAGCTGACGGAGATGCGGGACAAGCCAGCCGGCACGGTGCGCATCACCTGTGGCGAGCACATCCTGCGCACCACGCTGCTGCCCAAGCTCACGCCCCTGATGCTCGACTACCCCGACATCAAGATCGAGTTCGACATCAACTACGGATTGCGGGACATCGTGGCCGACCGCTACGACGCGGGCGTGCGGCTGGGTGACACGATCGACAAGGACATGATTGCCATGCCGATCGGGCCGAAGCTGCGCATGGCGATCGCGGCATCGCCTGCGTATTTCAAGACACGCCCGGTTCCCAGGACGCCGCGCGACCTGCTCCAGCACAATTGCATCAACATGCGCATGCAGACCGCGGGCGGTCTCTACACCTGGGACTTCGAGCGCCGCGGCCAGACCGTGAACGTGCGTGTGGATGGCCAGCTCATCTTCAACACCTCGCCCGGCATGGTGGACGCGGCGGTGGCGGGATTGGGGATCGCGTCCCTGCCCGAAGAAGAGTTCGCGCCCCACCTCGAGAACGGACAACTGGTGCGCGTGCTGGAAGATTGGTGCCCGCCTTTCCCCGGCTACTACCTGTATTACCCGAGCCGGCGGCAACCTTCACCCGCGTTCTCGCGGGTGCTCAACGCGCTGCGATTGACGCCTGCGCCGGCCCCCGAGAAGCGTTAGCCGGTTGTGCGGGACAGGGACTGCCTGGCCCGCGCCTTCCTCGCACCTGCTTGCCGACCCGCATCGCCCCCCTGTACCGGCCCGGCACTCATTCCTGCGCCACGGTCCTGGCCGCCTCGGCGTGAATCCAGGCCAGAAAAGCCTCCACGGAGGGACGCTTGGCGTGCCGGGCCGGGTAGACGAGGAAATGGGCCTTCACCGCGATGGACTTGGCCATGCCGAAGATGGGCCGCAGCCCGCCCGCGGCCAGGTGCGAGCCCGCGATCGTGGCGCTTTCCAGCGCCACGCCCAGCCCCTGTGCCGCAGCGTCCAGGGACATCTGCGCCCGATCGAAGCGGATCGTGAAGTGGTCCGGCGCGCGGCGCTCGGAATAGCGGCCGAACCAGTCAGACCATTGGATGACGCTGACGTTGCTCTGGATGAGCGGCACGTCCAGCAATTGATCCACCCTTTTGATGCGATGCTCGCGAATGAACGCCGCGCTCGCGAGCGGCAGGATGCGCTCTTCGAACAGGGGTTCCACCACGACGTCGTCCCATTGCGGTACCCCATAGCGGATGTCGACGTCCGATTGGCCCAGCGCGAAATCGCTGTGCGAATGGGCCGCCGACAGATTCAGCGCCACCTGCGGATGCGCCAGCGCAAAGCGCCGCAACCGGGGCACCAGCCAGAGACTCGCGATGCTGGGCGCCGAATGCACGTACACGCTGTTGCTGACGCCCTGGCGCAGGTCTTCCGTGGCCGTCGAGATGGCCGCGAGCGCGCCGCCGATGCGCGCCAGGTACTGTTCGCCCGCGCGGCTCAGGCGCACGCCGTGGGCACTGCGCTCGAACAGCCGCACGCCCAGGTCCGCTTCCAGCCGGGAAATCTGATGGCTGACCGCCGATGCGGTCAGATGCAACTCGGTCGCGGCAATCGCAAAGCTGCGCCGGCGCGCGACGGCTTCGAACGCCAGCAGGTTGGCGATGGGCGGCAGAGCAGGCATGGGGGTAGACCCTGACTTCAGATGAAGATCTGTCATCTTAGACTGATGACACATCGTTTGTCTTAATGCTAGCAGGCACCCAGAATAGTCCGCACTGACATGACAACGACAGGAGGACGACAGATGCTGCTCAAGGACAAGGTTGCCGTGATTTCCGGCGGCGCAGGGCTCAACGGACTGGGATTTGCCACCGCGCGCCAGATGGCCGCCCACGGCGCGCGCGTCGTGATCCTGGACCTGGCGCGCGCGGAGCCGGCCACCGCCGCCGCCCGGCTGGGCGACGGCCATCTGGGTCTGGTGGCGGACGTGACCGACAAGGCCGCCTGCGTGGCCGCCATCGAACAAGCCATCCACGCCTACGGCAGGATCGACATCCTGGTGAACAACGCCGGCATTACGCAGCCGGTCAAGACGCTGGAAATCACGGGTGCGGACTACGACCGGATCCTGGACGTCAGCCTGCGCGGCACGCTCTACCTGTCGCAGGCCGCGCTGCCGGCCATGCAGGCGCAACGCGCCGGCGCCATCGTGTGCATTTCGTCGGTGTCCGCGCAACGCGGCGGCGGCATTTTCGGCGGACCGCACTACTCGGCCGCCAAGGCGGGCGTCCTGGGGCTGGCCCGCGCCATGGCGCGCGAATTCGGCGCAGACGGCATCCGCGTCAATTGCATCACCCCCGGCCTGATCGAGACCGACATCACGCAGGGCAAACTGTCGGCCGAGCGCAAGGCCGATATCGAAGGCACCATCCCGCTGGCGCGGCTGGGCAGGGCCGACGACGTGGCGGGCGCTTGCGTGTTCCTGTCCAGCGACCTGTCGGCCTACTGCACGGGCATCACACTCGACGTCAACGGGGGCATGTTGATTCACTGATCCGCAGCACCCCATCACCATCGGAGGAGACCAATCATGAAAAGCAGAACACTGCTTCGCACGGGCCTGGCGGCCCTCGCCACCGCCGCACTGCTGCCGCTGGCGGCACAGGCGCAGAACATCAAGCTGACCCTGGGGCATGGCGCGGCCGTGGGCAATCCGCGCCACGAGGCGTCGGAGAAATTCGCGCAGGTGCTCAAGGCCAAGACCGGCGGACGCATCGAAGTCCAGGTCGCGCCGTCCGGCCAACTGGGCGATGACGCCGCCATGGTGACGGCGCTGCGCACCGGCGCCCTGGACATCAGCGCCAATTCGCAAGGCGCCGTCGCGGCCGCGGTTCCAGAATACGCCGCCTACGGCATGCCCTTCCTGTTCCGGGACGCCGGCGCCGCCTTCAAGCTGCTCGATGGCCCCCTGGGCAAGGAGCTTGCCGAGAAGTCGGCCAGCAAGAACCTGATCCTGCTGGGAACCTGGGACAACGGCATCCGCCAGATGACCAACAGCAAGCACCCCATCAACACGGTCGAGGACATGAAAGGCCTGAAGATGCGCGTGCCGCCTGACGCCACGCTGGTCGACATCATGAATGCCCTGGGTGCGCAGGCGCAGCAGATCAAGTTCGCCGAACTCTACGTGGCGTTGCAGCAAGGCGTGGTGGACGGCCAGGAAAACCCGTTGGTGAACTTCCAGGCCAGCAAGCTGTACGAGGTGCAGAAGCATCTGGCGATGACCCATCATCAGTTCCAGATGACGCCTTTCCTGATGAGCAAGCGCACCTGGGATCGCCTGAGCGAGTCCGACCGCAAAGTCGTGCAGGAAGCGGCCGACGAAGCGTCGGCGCTGCAGCGCAAGCTGAGCCAGGAGGCCGACGTCAGGCTGCTGGCGGAACTGAAGGCCCAGGGCGTGCTGGTCACGACGCCTGACACGGCGGGCTTCGCCAAGGCCACCGCCTCGGTGGACGAGAAATGGCTGGCCAGTCCCATCGGCCCCTACGTCAAGAAGGTTCTGGCCGCGGCGCGCGGCAACTGACACGTCCTTCGGCCGCCCGCGTCCCGCCCCGGCGGGCACGCCGGCGGACCGCGCACAAGGCAGGAGACAACATGAATACCGATCCACACGGACTGGTCGGCAGGATCATCGACGGCCTGTGCCGCCTGATCCTCTGGCTATCCACCACGGTGATCTTCGTGATCCTCGTCATCAACACCGGCCTGCGATACGCGACCGGATCAAGCCTGGAGTGGGCCAACGAGATACCCGAGCTGCTCTTTCCGTGGCTCGTCATGTCGGGGGTGGTGCTGGCCGCGCTGCACAACGCCCATATCGCCACCACTTTCATGATGGACGCGCTGCCGGCCCGCACGCGCCGCGTGGTGGCCACCCTGAGCTGGGCGGCCGTCACCGCCCTGTACGCCACCCTGTCGTGGGCGACGTTCAATATGCTCGATATCGTCCACGACGAGAAGTCTCCCATCCTGCAGATGCCCGGCTCGCTCACCTATGCGTGCGTCATGGGCGGCATGCTGCTGCTCGCCGTGCTGGCGGCGCAATCCGCATGGCAGAGCTGGCGTGGCTGCGAAGCCGCGGCGCAGCCCGAAGGCGAGCCGCAGGCGCCCGCCGTGCACTGGTAAACAGGGAGACCCGACATGAGTGCATTGATACTTGTCTTGTTCATGGGCGCGGCCGTGGCCGCCATGCCCATCGCCCACGCCTTGCTGATCGCCGCCACGGCGGCCGTGGCCACCACGGACCGCGTGCCCCTGGACGTGCTGGTGCAGCAGATGGTCGCGCAGGTGCAGAGCTTTCCCCTGATCGCCATCCCCTTTTTCATGCTGACGGGTTCGCTCATGATGGGCGGCAAGCTCGGCGAAGCGCTGGTGGGCGTGCTGTCGGCGCTGATCGGCCGCTATCACGGCGGACCCGCGCAGGTCGGCGTGCTCTCGTCCACGCTGTTCGGCGGTGTATCGGGCTCGGCGGTGGCGGACGCCTCGGCCATCGGTTCCTTGATGATTCCGTGGCACAAGCGGCTGGGCTACCCTGCCGCGTTCTCGGCCGCCACGCTGGCCGCCGCGGCAACGATCGACATCCTGATTCCCCCCTCGATCCCGTTGATCCTGTTTGCCTTGACGGCCAACGCGTCCATCGCGTCGCTGTTCGTGGCGGGGATACTGCCGGGCCTGCTGCTGTGCGCCGGATTCATGACGGCATGCTGGTGGGTGGGCCGGCGCCGCAACTTCCCGCGGGACACGGCGCCCTTCGACGGCGCGGCCTTTCGCCGGCATCTGCTTTACGCCCTGCCCGCGGTGGTGCTGCCGCTTTTGATCATCGTCTTCCTGCGTTTCGGCATCGCCACGCCGACCGAGGTTGCCGTCCTGTCGACGCTGTACGCCGGCCTGGTTTCCGCGGTGCTGTACCGCGACCTGGACTGGAAGCGGCTCAACGCCGCCGTGGTCCATGCCGGCCTGGCGACCGGCGTGGTGCTGCTGGTGATCATGGCCTCGTCAGCGATCGGGTGGCTCTTGACGTTCGACCAGACGCCGCAGGGTATCGCCCACTGGGTACAGGACAACGTGCATGCCAAATGGCTGGTGATCCTGCTGATGAACCTGATGATGCTGTTCCTGGGCATGTTCATCGACCTGCCGGCGGCCGTGCTGCTGCTGGCGCCGGTCTTCGTCCCGCTGGCGCAGAGCATCGGCATGGACATGACGCAGCTTGGCGTGATGATGGTCGTGAACCTGGCCATCGGCCTGTACACGCCGCCGGTAGGCACCACGCTGTTCATCACCAGCGCCCTGGCCAAGGTCAAGGTCGGCCAGACCGTTCGCGAACTGGTGCCCTTCTATCTGGTCGCGTTTGCCGTGCTGGGGCTCGTCTCCTACGTGCCGGCGAGCATCCTGCATTGAAAACTTGTCAAACAAAAGGGAACTTCAAATGGAGCAATCCGGGTCTTTGAGCGGCCTGATGGCCGCCGCGTGGCGCATCCGCCGGTATGCGGTCCGCATGGGTGAAGTGCAGGGGCAGGGATATATCGGGCAGGCGCTCGGCTGGGCCGACGTGCTGGCCGTGGCGTACCGCCACGCCATGACGCTGCGGCCAGGCGACCCGCAATGGGAAGGCCGCGACCGCTTCCTGCTGTCCCACGGCCACTATGCCATCGCCCACTATGCGGCGCTGATCGAGGCGGGCGTGATCCCGGAAAGCGAGCTGGACACCTACGGCAGCGATGACAGCCGCCTGCCCATGTCGGGCATGGCGAGCTACACGCCGGGCATGGAAATCTCTGGCGGCTCGCTTGGCCAGGGCCTGGCCATCGGCGTCGGCATCGCACTGGGGTTGAAGCACAAGCGCAACCCCGCCTTTGTCTACAACTCCATGTCGGATGGCGAGCTGGACGAAGGGTCGACCTGGGAAGCGGCGCTGGGTGCGGCCCACCATGAACTGGACAACCTCGTCTGCCTGGTCGACATCAACAACCAGCAGGCCGATGGCCCGTCAGGCAAGGTGCTGGGATTCGAGCCGCTGGCCGACAAGTGGGCCGCCTTCGGATGGCACGTGCAGCGCGTGGACGGCAACGACCTGGCCGCCGTTGTCGAGGCATTCGACACCGCACGCAATCTGCCGGATCGCAAGCCGCGCGTGATCCTGCTGGACACCCGCATGGGCAAGGGCATCCCGTTTCTCGAGCAGCGTGAGAAGAATCACTTCATCCGGGTCGATCCGCCCGAATGGCAACAGGCTCTGGACATCCTGGACCAGAACCGCCCCGCTTCCCTGATCGAAGGAGCCCGGCAATGAGCAATGCCAGCACCCAGCAAAAACCCCGCCTGACGACGTCGGCCATGATTGCGTCGATCGCCTCCGAAGGGCAACGCGTACGGGCCGCGCCCTTCGGCAAGGCCCTGGTCGCGTATGCACAGTCGCGCCCGGACGTCGTCGGGCTGACCGCGGACCTTGCCAAATACACGGACCTGCACCTGTTCGCCCAAGCCCACCCGGAGCGCTTTTTCCAGATGGGCATGGCCGAGCAGCTGCTGATGGGCGCCGCGGGCGGGATGGCCAAGGAAGGTCTCGTCCCGTTCGCCACGACCTACGCCGTGTTCGGCACGCGGCGGGCCTATGACTTCATCCATCAGGTGATCGCCGAAGAAAACCTCAACGTCAAGATCTGCTGCGCGCTGCCGGGCCTGACCACCGGCTATGGGCCGAGCCACCAGGCAACCGACGACCTGGCGATGATGCGCGCCATTCCGGGGCTGACGATCGTCGACCCCTGCGACGCGCTGGACATCGAGCAGGCCGTCGCGCAGATTGGCGAGCATGCGGGGCCGGTGTACATGCGCCTGCTGCGCGGCCAGGTGCCGTTGGTGCTGGACGAGATCGAGGGTTACCGTTTCGAGCTGGGCAAGGCGAAAATGCTGCGCGAAGGCAGAGACGTCCTCGTCATTTCCAGCGGCATCCTGACCATGCGGGCGCTGGAAGCCGCGCAAGACCTCGCGCGCGACAACATCGACGTGGCGGTGATGCACAGCCCCACCATCAAGCCGCTGGACGAGGCCAGCCTGGTCGAGGCGGTGCGCCACAAGCACCGGCTGGTGGTCGTGGCCGAAAACCATTCCGTGATCGGCGGCCTGGGCGAAGCCGTCGCCGCGGCCTTGCTGCGGCACCGGGTGCAGCCGGCCGGGTTCCAGATGGCCGGCCTGCCTGACGCCTTTCTCGACGCCGGCGCCCTGCCCACCCTGCATGACCGCTACGGCATCAGCCGAGAGGCGCTGGCCGGCCGCATCAAGCGCTGGCTGGCCTGAACGATGCGAGGCGGCGCGCATTGCGGACACTGCGCGCCGCGCCCGCCCCGTGCGGGCCGCTATCGGGCAAGGCCACGGCCTGGAAGGGGGATACGCCCGCTGACTTGGTGACAATCCGCAACCGCGCCTGCCCCGCGGCACGCCGTTTGCTCCAGGCAATCCCCCTTCAACTCTCCCTGCGGGCTACTACCGACGCGGAAGGCAGGATTTACTGTGATCTCCCCGGAAATTGCTTCGTCCTCTACCTTGATCGGCAACACGCTGGTGTCCCCCGAGCCCGGCACGCCTTTACGCCCCCTTGCCGCCGCCAATGCTGAACGCCTTCAGGCCGCCGCGCCGCCGTCCGCGGCCGCGTCGCCCTCGACGCTGCGCGTGCGGCTGGTCCGCCTATGGCCAGCCTTGATGCTGTGGTTGATCGGGACGGCGTTGCTGACGCTGCTCAATCTGGCGTCTCGCGTGCTGGCGTCATGAACCACCGCCCGCCGGGCGCGTGCCTTGGCGGGCGCGCCTGCGGGCGGCGAAATGATCGAAGAAATAGCTGATGGCGTTCGAGGGCTTGACGCCCGTCGCTCAACGCTCCGCCCAGACGGATTTGCGCGGCACGTAGGCTTCCTTGACATACCGCGCCAGCTCGAGCTCGATCGTCGAGGTGGCGGTGGTGACGGCGGATTGGGGATGCAGCAGCCGTTGAGCGGCCTCCAGCGTTCGGCGGGCACACCGTTCGGCTTCGGTGACCACGGGTTGTTGCGGCGCAGCGAGGGTTCCAGACATAGCGGTAAGCATGGGTGTACTCCAGGAGAGCCATCAGGCATGGCCGACCATCTCCAGCAAGTGGCGTGCCTGAGGCGGACCCGACAACGCCAGGCTGGCGCCACGGCGGTTCGTGGCCAGTGCCCGAACCGCCGTGTACCGCGCCGTCAGAGGCGCGCCGGGTCGGTTTCCCGTTCGGGGTGCCGATGGCGCGCCAACGACTCGATGAATGCGGCCGTGGCCTTGGCCGGCGTGGCGCCGACGACCAGGCCGCCATCCTCCTGTGCCAGATCGATACCCGCGGCTTCAAGCAGCGCCGCGCCGTCGCCCACCGCCAGCAGCGTCTTGCCATGGCGGTAGCTGTCGCGGATGAATTCCAGCGCGCGGCCGTCCTGGTTCCAGCGTGCGACCGCCGCCGCCCCGCCAGGCACCACGGCCCCGTCGAACAGGCCCGACGGATGGTTGTCCAGCGACGCGTCGGCGTCGAACGCGCCACTGCCGGCCGTCCCCACCGGACCGATGCGCTGGCCCACCAGCCGCACCACGACGCCGGCCTTGATCAAGGCTTGCGCCACCGCCGAGACGGCAGCGCCGTCCACGCCTTCGGCGACCAGGATGGCCACCTTGCGCGTGACCACGCCCACCTCGCCGGGCCGCGCGGTCAGCGACAACGTGGGCGACTGTTCGACTTCGGGCTGGGGCACGTCGCGCAGGGCACGCGGCATGGGATCGGGCAGCGCCATGCCCAGCTTGTCCGCCACCGCCTGCGCCAGGTCATCGGAGACATTGCGCAGCGACGCCACCATGCGCTGCCGGATGGCGGCGACGGTGACCTTGCTCAGTTCAAAGGCGAAGGCGTTCACGATATGGCGCCGTTCCCAGTCTGTCTGGCTGTTCAGGAACAGGGTCGCCTGGTTGTAATGTTCGGCAAACCGTTCCGGATGGCCGCGCAGCTCGTCGCCGCTGACAGGCTCGGGAAACGAGACATAGCCTTCCATGCCGGCCTGGAACGGGCAGCCGCCGCCCAGCGAATTGGGCTCGTACGCCACGCGCCCGTGGTGCACGGCCTGCCGGTGCATGCCATCGCGCTGGTTGTTGTGCACGGGCGCCAGCGGCGCGTTGATCGGAATCTCGTGGAAATTGGGGCCGCCCAACCGCGAAATCTGCGTATCGACGTAAGAATGGATGCGCCCGGCCAGCAAGGGATCGTTGGTGAAGTCCACGCCCGGCACCACATGCGCCGTACAGAACGCCACTTGTTCGGTTTCGGCAAAGAAGTTGTCCGGGTTGCGGTCCAGCACCATGCGGCCGATGGGACGAACCGGCACCAGTTCTTCCGGCACGATCTTGGTGGCATCGAGCACGTCGAAGCTGAAGCGCTCGGCGTCTTCTTCGGTGAAGACCTGCACGCCCAATTCCCACTCCGGCCCATGGCCGGCATCGATGGCCTCCCACAGGTCACGGCGATGGAAGTCCGGATCGGCGCCCGATATCTTCACGGCTTCGTCCCACACCTGCGAGTGGGTGCCGGCCACCGGGTTCCAATGGAATTTCACCAGGTGCGACTCGCCCTGGTCGTTGACGAAGCGAAAGGTGTGCACGCCAAAGCCCTGCATCATGCGATAGCTGCGGGGAATGGCGCGGTCCGACATCAGCCACATCAGCATGTGGGTCGATTCCGGCATCAGCGACACGAAGTCCCAGAAGGTGTCGTGCGCCGACGCCGCCTGGGGCATGCCGTGATGCGGCTCGGGCTTGACGGCATGCACCAGGTCCGGAAACTTCATCGCGTCCTGGATGAAGAACACGGGCATGTTGTTGCCCACCAGGTCCCAATTACCCTCATCGGTGTAGAACTTGACCGCGAAGCCGCGCACGTCGCGCGCCGTGTCTTTCGACCCGCGCTCCCCGGCCACCGTCGAAAAGCGCACGAATACCGGGGTGCGCTTGCCTTTCTTGGCGAAGATCGACGCCCGGGTCAGATCGGCAAGGGGTTCATAGCACTCGAAGTAGCCATGCGCGGCCGACCCGCGCGCATGCACGATGCGTTCCGGAATGCGTTCATGGTCGAAGTGGGTGATTTTTTCACGCAGGATGAAATCCTTGAGCAGCGCGGGGCCGCGCAAGCCCGCTTTCAGCGAATGCTGGTTGTCGCTCACCGGCACGCCCTGGTTCGTCGTCAGCGCCTGCCCCTGGGCATCGGCGCGCACCCGCGCCAGCTGGCCGGCGACCGCGTTCACGCCGGGCTCGGCCGGCTCGCCCGTCTTGGCGTTCTGCTGCGGCTCGGACAGGGTGCTGGCCCCCACCGAGGCATCGGGCGGCGGGGCCTGTTCGCCCCGGTAAGGGCAGCGGGCGCCCTCGTCCCCATATTCCTGCGCCTTGGACGGGTTGTGCGGCATCGCCTGCACGGTGGCGGCCACCGCCGCCGCCCGCTGCATCGCCGCGGAACCGCCGCTGGCGGCCGGCGGCGTGGCGGGCCCGCTGTCGGTATTGTTGAAGGCGGTATCGACGGGGCCCTGGGTCTGGGTCTTGCCGGGTTTCTTGCTTGCCATGGAGATCTCCTTGTACACACCGGATCAGCCGGTGCCCGCCGCGAACGGCTTGATCGGAGTCATCCAGCAAGCGCCATACCTGACACGGGTACGGCGGCCCCCTGGCGTGCATGCCCTGTCCTACTGGGCCTCGATATCCGCGTTTTTCACCACCTGGGCATACTTGCGCATCTCGCTGGCGAAATAGGCCGCCGTGTCTGCCGGGTCGCGCAGCGTGATCACATTGCCCTGCACGTCCATGGCCTTGCGGGTGTCGGGATCGCGGTAGGCGGCCGCGAAGGCCTGGTAGGCGCGCTGCACTTGCGCGCCGGGCAGGTGCGCCGGGCCGACGGCCGCGAACCAGCCCTCGACCTCGTAGTCCGGCATGCCCTGCTCGCGCAGCGTCGGAATCTCGGGCGCGGCCGCGCTGCGCGTCCTGCTGCCCGTGCCGATCGCCTTGAGCGCGCCGCTTTTCAGGTGCGGCAGGATGGACGGTAGCGACGTCACGCCAAAATCGACCTGTCCACTGATGATGTCCGCCACCATCGGGCCGGTGCCCTTGTAGGGAATGTGGCGGATCTTCAGGCCGTTCTGCTGCAGAAACAGTTCACAGCCCAGGTGCAGGATCGTGCCGTTGCCCGATGAACCGTAGTTGTAGGCGTCCGGCTTGGCCCGCAAGGCGGCCACCAGATCGCGCACATTGCCTTGCGGCAGCTTTTTCGGATTCACCACCAGCAGCATCGGCGTCGTGCCGATCAGCGATATCGGCGTGATGTCCTTGATGGGGTCGAAGGGCACCGACTTCAAAACGCTGGGAAAGATCACATGGTTGTTCGAGACCACGCCCAAGGTGTTGCCGTCCGGCGTGGCGCGCACGATGGCTGAGGTGCCCAGGATGCCGCCCGCGCCCGGCTGGTTTTCCACCACCACCGACTGTCCGAATGCCTGGTTCAGGGCCGGCCCCGCCGACCGCACGATGGTATCCACGCCCGAGCCCACGCTGATGGGCAGAATCAAGCGCAGCGGCCGGCCCCCCTGCCCTTGCGCCTGGGCCACGCGCCAGGGCAGCACCGCCCCCAGCCAGCCGGCCCCCATCGCGCCCAGCAATGCGCGGCGCGAGGTCGAACCTTCACCTGTCTTCATTTTCTGTCTCCTTGATTTATAGGTATGGGGGTCGCGCAATATCAGTGAACGACCCCTCGCTCTCGCAGCCCGCGGATATCGTCATCCCCGTAGCCCAGTTCCCTGAGCAATTGCCCGGTGTGTTCGCCCACGGTGGGCGGTTGCAGCCGCACCGCCAGCCGCGCGCCGCCCATCGTGATGGGAAACAGCGTGGCCTGCGCCGTCTGTCCGGCGCGTTCGCCGTCCGGCAGGCGGATGTCCGCCAGGCCGCCCGTGGCTTGCAGGTGGGGATCGGCGAACAATTCCTCCGGCTTCACGATGGGCGCGAACGGCAGTCCGTGCCGTTCGAAGCGGCGGGCCAGTTCGTCGACCTCGTAGTGCTGCAGGCGGACCCGCAGATCGGCCAGCAAGGCCGCTCGCACCCGCACTCGCTCATTGTTCGTTTTCAGGTGCGGCGCGTTTTTCAGGTCGTCGAAGCCGAAGGCGTCGCAGAACGTGACCCATTGCGCATCGCTGACGGCGGCCAGGAAGATCTGGCCGTCCTTGACGTTGAATACGTCGTACAGGGCCCAGGCCGAAATGCGTTCGGGCATGGGCGCCGCGGCCTCGCCCGTGATCGCATACTGCAGCATGTGTTGCCCAACCAGGAAGACATTGTTCTCGAACAGGGCAGACTGCACTTCCTGGCCGCGTCCGGTGACCTTGCGTTCCAGCAACGCCCCCAACGCCCCGATCGCCCCGAACATGCCGCCCATGATGTCATTGACGCTGGTCCCCGCCCGCAGGGGGTCGCCGGGACGTCCCGTCATGTACGCCAGGCCGCCCATCATCTGCACGACTTCGTCCAGCGCGGTGCGGTGCTCGTAGGGCCCAGGCAGGAAGCCCTTGCAGCTGACGTAGACCAGGCCCGGGTTGCCCGGCGCCAGCGAGGCATAGTCCAGCCCGTACCTGGCCATGACGCCCGGCCTGAAATTCTCGGCGACGATGTCGGCGCTGGCGCACAACCTGCGCGCGGCCTGCGCCCCTTCCGCGCTGCGCAGATCGAGGGCGATGGATTTCTTGTTGCGATTGAACATCGGAAAAAACCCCGCCCCGGCGCCCAGCAGATGACGCGTGCGGTCGCCATCGACAGGCTCGACCTTGATCACCTCGGCGCCCAGGTCCGCCAGCACCAGGCCGCAGGTCGGCCCCATGACCATGTGGGTGAACTCGACGACGCGAAGGCCGGCCAAGGGCAGGCGGCGCGTGGCAGCCGCGGGCGTCGCCGGGACGGCGGGCGTGGCATCGACCGGCGCCGGCTCCGCTGCCGCATCCGGCAGGGGTGCGGCCGAGGCGGCCGCCGGCCAGGTCCTGGGCAAGCCGGCCCGGGCGATCGCACCCCGCAGGGTTTCGCCCTCGAGCCACACGCCCGCCTGTTCGCGCAGGGCCAGCAGGCGCGTCATGTCCACGCCGGTCGCCACGCCCATGCTTCCCAGCAGATACGCCACGTCCTCGGTCGCGACGTTGCCGCTGGCGCCGGGCGCGTGCGGACACCCTCCTATTCCGGCCAGGCAGGCATCGAACCGGGTCATGCCGGTTTCCAGCGCCGCCATGACATTGGCCATGCCCAGGCCACGCGTATCGTGAAAATGCGCGCAGGCCAGGCGGTCGCCGGCGATCTTGCGCGCGGCCTCGAACAGGCGTCGCACCATCAGCGGGTCGGCGTATCCCACGGTATCGGCCAGGCTGACGCGATCTGCGCCGGCATCGAGCAAGGCCTGCATCAGGGCAAGCACCTCGGCGGGGTCCACGGCCCCCTGGAGGGTGCAGCCAAAGGCCGTCCCCACCCCGCCCTCCAGCAGCATGCGCGACCCCGCGGCGTCACGCGCCGCGCGGATCCGCGCGACCTCCTTGACCACCTCGTCCGGTGTCTTGCGCAGATTGGCCAGGCTGTGCGCCCGGCTGGCCGACAGCGGCACGATCATCAAGTCCGCCCCCGCGGCGATGGCGTGTTCGGCGCCTTTCAGATTGGGCACCAGCACAGAGGCATGCAGGTCGGGAAGCGTCCTGGCATACGCCACCAGCGCTGCCGTGTCGGCCAGCTGCGGCAGCAGGCGCGCCGGCACAAAAGAGCCGACCTCGATTTCACGCAGGCCGGCGGCATAGGCCTGGGCGATCCAGTCGCGCTTGATATCGGTGGGCACCACACGGGCCAGGCTTTGCAGGCCGTCGCGCAGGCCCACTTCGCGCACGGTCACGCGCGCGGGCCAGCCAGCAGGAAACGCATTTGCAGACATAGAGAGCAGTCGTCCAGGTAGACAGGAGTAGACCCAGTTTAGATTTCTCCAATCATCGCGGCGTCGCTAATTTGGAACGCATCAAGTTCCATATTGGAATATCTTATGGGTTCCTCCCTGACCCGACGCGACCGAGGACCTTCCCATGCGCGATCTCGATCTGACTTCCCTGCGCCTGTTCGTGGCCGTCTGCGAAACGCGCAACATCGCCCGCGCGGGCGCCAATGCGAATATCGTCGGTTCCGCCATCAGCAAGCGACTCGCGCAACTGGAAGACACCGTCGGCGCAAAGCTGCTGACGCGGCGCCGCCACGGGGTGGAACCGACCCCGGCCGGCGAAACGCTGCTGGAACACGCCCGCGCCATCCTGACCAGCACGGCCCGCATCGAGCGCGACATGTCGGCGTACTCCCATGGCCTGCGCGGTCAGGTACGCGTGCTGGCCACGTCGTCGGTGCTCGCCGAATCCCTGGCCGAGGATGTGGCCGTGTTCCTGCAGGATGAGCGCCATCGCAGCATACGCATCGACCTGGAAGAGGGCCTGAGCCACCAGGTGATCCGCGGCATCAAGGAGGGCGTGGCATCGCTGGGCCTGTGCTGGGATGCCTCGCCGCTCGATGGCTTGCGGTCGCGCCCCTACCGCAACGACCACCTGGCCATCGTGGTGCATCCCAGCCATCCGCTGGCCCGCGAACGCACGCTGCAGTTCCAGCAGACGCTGGACTATGAACACGTGGGCATGCCCGTGGCCAGCTCCGTGCAGGTCAAGCTGCACCTGTCCGCGGCGCAGGCCGGGAAGCCGCTGCTGCACCGGGTGATCGTGTCGAACTTCGACTCCGCCCTGCGCGTGGTGCGCGCCAACCTCGGCATCACGGTCGTTCCGAGACAGGTCGCGCAATCCTATGCCGAGGCCAACGGCCTGGTGGTCATACCGCTGACCGACGCCTGGGCCACGCGCAGCTTCGTCATCTGCTTTCGCGACGAAGACAGCCTTTCGCCCGCGGCGCGGGTGCTGCTGGACCATCTGGCCGGCGTGGCCACCTGAGGGGGCTTGCGATGGCGATCATGCCAACGTGCGTGCCGATACCCATGGCGGTCAGCACCGAACAAGCACCGATGCCCAGCACGGGCGCCGGCACCAGGTCGCGCAGGCCGGGATCGCTGAAGCAGGCCACGAGAAGGCATCGGTCGCGGCGGCTTCCTGCCGCACCGGCCGCACCCGGGGCGCGATGCTGGCGTCGGCCTCGGCCTGGCCTGGATGCCGGGTTTGCCGGGGTGACGCGAGCGTTCGTCGCCATTGGGTAGAATTCTTCGTCAGTAGAGGCGGGACGGCACGCATCCGGGCACCGTCCCGGTCAAGAGGAAATCACGCAGCATGTCTCAATTACCCGGAAAGGTCCGGTCTGCGCCGTTGAACTTGCGCCAGATCGAAGTTTTCCACGCCATCATGATCACGGGCTCACTGAGCGCAGCCGGCCGGCTGCTGCACGTGACGCAACCGGCCATCAGCCGCGTGCTGGCCTCGATCGAACTGCGGCTGGGCTATGCGCTGTTCGAGCGTTTCAAGGGCCGCCTGCATCCCACCAAGGAAGCGCGCAAGCTGTTCCAGGAAGTCGAATCCATCCAGGCGGGCGTCAACCGCCTGAACGACATGGCCGCCGGCCTGGCCGGCCACGGCGGCGGCCTGGTCAGCGTGGTGTCCAGCCCCAGCTTCGGCGAATGGCTGATTCCCGCGGCGACGGCCAAGTTCTGCGCCCGCAACCCTGGCGTGCGCATCCGCTACCGACCGCTGGGCATGGACGCCCTGCTGCCGCAGCTGCTGCTGGGCTATGCCGACATCGCCATTTCGATCTTCAAGCCCGAACACCCCAACCTGATCACCACCGAACTGGCGCAGGGCGAAGTCGTCTGCGTGCTGCCGGCGGGCCACCGCCTGGCCCGCGAACGCGTGATTGCGCCGGCGATGCTGGCCGGTGAAATGCTGGTGGGCTACAGCCGCGACACGCCGCTGGGCGACACGCTGTTCGAACACCTGGACCCGTTGGGCCACATCCTGACCCCGGCGATCGAGGTGCGCTCGTCGCAGACGGCGTGCTCGTTCGTGCGCCAGGGCGTGGGCGTGGCGCTGGTCGATTCCTACGGCCTGACCGATACCCTGCTGCATGGCCTGGTGGTGCGCCGCATCGAGCCGGCGATACCGCTGTTCGTGCACGTGTCGCAGTCCCGCGTCGACCCCCCGCCGTCGATTGCCAAGGCCTTCCTGACGCAGTTCTCGCAGATCGTCAAAAAAGAACTGCCTGCGATGACGCAGGCCATTCTCCAGCGGGCCTGACACTTGCGGTGACACGGCGCCCAGCCCGGCGTCGGCCTAGCTGATTTCCGCCACGGGCAGCGGGTCGCCGGCGCCCGTGCGTTCGACGATCAGCTTGTAGTGCTGCGGGCTGCGGTGCTTGGCGAAATTGAAGACGTGGTCGCGGAACGCCTGGCCCATGGCCAGGTCGATGCGCGCGGTGATCACTTCGTCTTCCTCGCCGCTGGAACGCGCCACGATCTCGCCCGACGGCGCCACGATCATCGAGCTGCCGATCATGTGGTGGCCGTCTTCAAAGCCGCACTTGGCGGCAGCAGCCACCCACACTGCGTTCTGGTAGGCGCTGGCCTGCAGCACGATCTCGTGCGTGGTGGTGCGCAGGTGCGCCGGCTCGTTCCAGTGGATGTTCAGCGACGGCGTGTTGTAGCCCAGCACGATCAGCTCGGCGCTTTGCAGCGACATCACGCGGTACGTTTCCGGCCAGCGCCGGTCATTGCACAGGCACATGCCGATCTTGACGTCATGGGTGTCCCACACGCCAAAACCCAGGTCGCCGACTTCGAAGAACTTCTTTTCCAAGTGCTGGAACGGCGCATCCGGCTTGTGGTCGGAATGGCCCGGCAGGTGGATCTTGCGGTACTTGCCGATGATCCTGGCCTGGCGGTTCACCAGAATGGCCGTATTGAACTGCCGGCCTTCCGGCGTCAGTTCGGCATAGCCCAGGTAAAAGCCGATGCCCAGCTCGCGCGCCGTGTCGAACAGCGGCTGCACGTCGGCGTTGGGCATGGTCTTTTCGAAGTAGCGTTCCACCGCCTCGGCGTCTTCCATCCAGTAGCGCGGAAAGAAGGTGGTCAGCGCCAGTTCGGGAAACACCACGAACTCGGCCTTGCGGGCCGCGGCCTCGCGCATCATGTCGACCAGGCGGCGGACCACCACCGCGCGGCTGTCGGCCAGGTTGACGGCGCCCATCTGGGCGACCGCAAGGTCCATCTTTCGCGCGGGTTTTGTGTTGCTCACGATATCGGTCTCCGGGGGGGTTATCGGGATGGATCAAGGACCATGCTGAACAGTGGTTCCACAGGGTCCGATGCATGGGCAGGCACGCGGCGGCGCGCCTGGCGCAAGGCCCCATCATGCATGCGTCGCCACAAATCCGAAATGGCCCCGCCCCCTTTGCGCCGGGTGCGGCGCGGCCATTTCAAGAACGTCTCAACCCTTTGATTCCAATGACTATTGGCGCCCCGCCCGGCGCAGCCCCACGGCACCATGCATAACGCTGGATCATGGAGACCATGCAAAGTTTTATATCGGGTTTGCCCGCGCCGCGCCGGCCTGGCCGACGTCTTCGCGGCGGGCAGGACGGGCGCGCAGGACGAACGCGTCCCGCAGCAACGTCTCATTGTTCATGGCGATCTGTCTCGACTCGCCGTCGTCAGCGGTTTGCGCCCGGAGCCTCGGGGTACAGTCGCCGCGATTTCCCCTTCAAGAGGCTTTTCCCATGTCGTATTCCTCCGCGTCCCGCATCGTCGCCCTGACGCTGGCGGCATTTGCCAGCGCCCACGCGCAGCCCGCTCCCGACGCGGCAACCTTGGTCACGGTCGATAACTTCGCCCGCGCCGAATCCGACCTGTACCTGGGCAAGATGGTGGCCGACGGCGGCCTGGGCAAGTTCGTGCACAGCCGCGCGATGGTGGCCATCGACGCCCAGAACGTCATCCGCATGAATCGCGACACGCTGTATTCGCAGGCCGTCTTCGACCTGGACGCCGGCCCCGTCACCATCACGCTGCCCGAAGCCGGCAAGCGCTTCATGTCGACCCTGGTCGTCGACGAAAACCATTACGTTCCCGCCGTGTTCTACGGCGCCGGCACCCACACGCTGAAAAAAGAGGATGTCGGCACCCGCTACGTGTTCGTCGCCATCCGCACCCTGGTCGACCCCGCGGACCCGAAGGACCTGGCGCAGGTGCACGCGTTGCAGGACGCCATCAAGGTCAGCCAGGCCCAGCCCGGCACCTTCGCCGTGCCCAAATGGGACAAGGCCAGCCAGGACAAGGTGCGCGACGCCCTGCTGGTGCTGGCCGCCACCATGCCGAACTACGACAAGGCTTTCGGCACCCCGACCAGCGTCGATCCGATCCAGCATCTGCTGGGCACCGCGGCCGGCTGGGGCGGCAACCCGGCCAAGGACGCCACCTACCTGAACGGCAAGATCGCGCAGAACGACGGCAAGGTCATCTACCGGCTCAAGGTGGACAAGGTGCCGGTCAAGAGCTTCTGGTCGGTCAGCGTGTACAACGCCGAAGGGTACTTCCAGAAGAATGCGTACGACGCCTACTCGTTGAACAACCTGACCGCCCGGCAAGGCGACGACGGCTCGATCGTCATCCAGTTCGGCGGCTGCGACGGCAAGATCGCCAACTGCCTGCCCACCATGCCGGGCTGGAACTACACGGTCAGGCTCTATCAGCCCGGTGACGAGATCCTGAATGGCTCGTGGCGCTTTCCGGACCCGCAAGCCATCGCGCAATGAGCCCAGCAGGCCCGCGCATCGCCAGCGCGAACCCACGCGGGCCGGCACGGCAACAAAATTCTTGCACTTGCAACAGAGCATGGCTCGGGCGCCTGTCCGCCCGCCTGCTGACGTATCCTCTTTCGCACAATCAATAGCGATAAACCGGCTGGGGACAGGCCTCTTTTCCATTCCGATGGCGGACACGCCATGGCCCCTGCCATTCGGAGAGGAGAAGACGTTGGCCAATACTCCCAACACGGAACTCAAAGGCGGCCTGAAATCGCGCCATCTCACGATGATGTCCATCGCGGGTGTCATCGGCGCGGCGCTGTTCGTGGGCTCGGGCAAGCAGATCGCACTGGCCGGCCCGGCCGTCATCCTGGCCTACATCGGCGGCGGCCTGCTGGTCATCCTGGCCATGCGCATGCTGGGTGAAATGGCCGTGGCGCAGCCCGACACGGGTTCGTTTTCTACCTACGCCGACCGTGCCATCGGGCGCTGGGCGGGCTTTACCATCGGTTGGCTCTACTGGTATTTCTGGGCGCTCTTGATGGGTTGGGAAGCCTACGTCGCCGGCCAGATCCTGCACGGGTGGTTCCCCATGGTGCCGGCCTGGGGCTACGGCCTGCTGGTCACCGTGTCGCTCATCGTCGTCAACTTCCTGAACGTGCGCAACTACGGGGAATTCGAATTCTGGTTCGCCCTGATCAAGGTGGTGGCCATCGTCATCTTCCTCGTCATCGGCAGCCTGGCGCTGGTGCACGTGTGGCCGTGGGGCAATGCCAACGGCTGGTCGCACCTGACCAGCCAGGGCTTCATGCCCAACGGGCCCAAGGCCGTGGTGGTGGCGCTGCTGGGCGTGATGTTCGCCTTCATCGGCGCCGAGATCGTCACCGTCGCCGCCGCCGAATCCGCCAACCCGGGGCGCGAGATCATCAAGACCACGCGCTCGGTGGTCTGGCGCATCTGCCTGTTCTACGTGGGGTCTATCTTCATCGTCGTGTGCCTGGTGCCCTACAACGCCCCCGGCCTGACCGACCCCACCCACGGCACCTACAACGTGGCGCTGGACGCGCTGGGCATTCCGCACGCGCAGCTGATCGTGAACTTCATCGTGCTGACCTCGGTGTGCAGCTGCTTCAACTCGGCGTTGTACACGGCCTCGCGCATGCTCTATTCGCTGTCCAGACGCGGCGACGCCCACCGCATCATGCAGATCACCGGCCGCGATACCGGCACGCCGTATGTCGGCGTGCTGATTT
The DNA here is from genome assembly GCF_052695805.1 of Achromobacter sp. NCFB-sbj8-Ac1-l. Taxonomy (NCBI): domain Bacteria; kingdom Pseudomonadati; phylum Pseudomonadota; class Betaproteobacteria; order Burkholderiales; family Alcaligenaceae; genus Achromobacter; species Achromobacter sp. NCFB-sbj8-Ac1-l. The sequence goes on from NZ_CP199812.1 coordinate 4,370,821, forward strand.
CCAGCGTCTTCGCCTTTGCCGCGGTGTGGATGATGGCCACGTCCAAGATGGACGTGTATGACGTGCTGATGCAGGCCACCGGCACCATCGCCCTGTTCGTCTACCTGGCCATCGCCTGCTCGCAGCTGCGCATGCGCCAGCGCCTGCAGGCGCAGGGCGTGGAACTGACATTCAAGATGTGGCTGTTTCCGTGGCTGACCTACGCGGTCATCGTCTGCATCATCGCGGCGCTGGTGACGATGGTGCTGGAAGGCACGTACCGCAACGAGGTGCTGTACACCGCGATCCTGGCCGCGGTGATCGTGGCCATGGGCATCGTGGCGCAGGTGGCCGGTATCGGCAAGCGCGGCGTGGACACTCCCGACGCGGCCGCGCCGCGGCTGTCAGAGAACAACGCCTGACGCGCGGCGCGCCCGGACGCGGTCAACGGGTATCCGCGGCACCACCGGACCCGGCCGACGCGCCCGACCCGGGCATGCCGCCCTGCCCCGTCGACCCGGTGCCGCCCTGGCCGGACGAAGGGCCGCGGCTGTCCGTGCCGCCTTCTCCGCCGGATGACGCGGGCGGGCGGCTGGACGGGCTGGTGGCAGGCTTGTTCGGCTTGTCGTCGTTGCGGGACTTGTCCAGCTTGTCCTGCTTGCCCTGTATGTCCTGCTTTTCCTGCCTGTCCTGTTTTTCCTGCCTGTCGCGCCGATCCGGCGTCGCAGGCGGCGTGGGCGCCATCTTCTCGGGAATGATCGAGGTGCCCGCGGGCGGTGGCGGGGTCGGCGCCGGCTGTTTCGTCTGCGCCCAGCTGCTGGTGCCGGCCAAGGCCGTCAGGGCCATCAATGCGGCTACGGTGTGTCGGGTTTTCATGAGAGGCCTCCAGGAGGCAACGGCGGGTTGAGGGACGAGACCGGCCATTCACAACCGGTCGATACCCGGTGTCTGTTGCGGATCGACATCCGGCATGGGGTTGGGCAGGCTGTCGGGCGGCGAGCGGCCCTTGTCGTCGGTCTGGCCCTTGCCCGGCACGGGTTCGGGCGTCTCGGCGGGGGATGGGTCCGGCGCAGGGTCACGCCGGGGCGGCGCGTCGCGGCCCGGGACGGTGGCGTTTCGGTGGTTCGATGCGGTGCGCATGGTGGTCCGGCTCCTTCATGGATCTGGCAAGCCGCTCATGCGGCCCTTGCCTGCCGTCAGCAACCGGCGTGCCGAACCGGCCCGCCTTCACCCCAGCCCGTGGTATTTGCGTCCGATTTCCATGGTGGCTTGGTAAAAGCCTTCCTTGCTGCCGCAGTCGTAGCGCACGCCCTCGTAGGCATAACCGAACACCCGGCGGGTGGTGAGCAGGCTGGCGATGGCGTCGGTGAGCTGGATTTCGCCGCCCACGCCCGGCGCGGTGCGCGCCAGGGCATCGAACAGCTCCGGCTCCAGGATGTAACGGCCCACCACGGCCAGATTGGATGGCGCCTCGTCGGGCGCAGGCTTTTCCACCATGCCCGACAGGCGCAGCACGCCGCGCGCCACCTCGCTGCCGGACACGATGCCGTATTGGCGGGTATGCGCGGCCGGCACCTGCTGCATCGCCAGCACGCTGCCGCCGAATTCCCGCGCCACCTGCATCATTTCGCCGATGACGGGCGCGTCGGCGTCGATCAGGTCGTCGGCCAGCAGCACCGCAAACGGCTCGTTGCCGACAATGGACGCGGCGCACATCACCGCGTGCCCCAGCCCCAACGCGGCCGGCTGGCGCGTGTACACGCACTTGACGCTGTCGGGAATGACGTTGCGCACGGTATCGAGCAAGGCCAGTTTGTTCTTGGATTCCAGGTCGCGTTCCAGTTCCGGCATGCTGTCGAAATGGTCTTCGATGGCGCGCTTGTTGCGGCCCGTGACGAAGATCAGTTCCGTGATGCCGGCGGCCACGGCCTCTTCGACGGCGTACTGGATCAAGGGACGATCGACGATGGGCAGCATTTCCTTGGGCATCGCCTTGGTGGCCGGCAGAAAACGCGTGCCCAGGCCCGCGACAGGGAATACCGCTTTACGAATGGGAAGCATGGAGGACGGCCTCGGTGGGTCGGTCACATCCGGGGCGGATGGCCGTGCCTGGGCCCTAGCAACTGGCGTGCCCGGCCAGGGGGACGCATGGTCAGGCTGCCGACGGCGGGCGCAATGTGGCGGGTGACCAACAACCGGCCCTCGCGCCCCCCGGGAAACCAATACCCTTTGTCAGGGTATTCCCCTACTCGGAACAAGAATCGACTAGTCTTTGAGCGGCCTGGCCGTGTTCGACGGTGCAGCGCCCCCCACGTCGACCCGGTCGGCGTTTGATCCACGTTTGCCCGATTGCCTGACCCCGGCCCCTGTCTCCCGACGCCCGGGCGGCCTTTCGCGTGCTTGACCGCCACGGAGGTGCCCACCCCTGTCTTCCTGCAAGTCCCCATAAGAAAAAAATAATCCTTTGAACCAAAAAGGTTTCTAACCCATGAGAAAGTTCCTCAAAATCGTGGGCAGCCTGGCTGCATTGCTGGTCATTGCGGCGGCGCTGTTTCTTTATTGGCCGCTGCACCAGCGGTCAGTCCCGGCAGCCGAGAACGACAAACCCGTCGACGCCGTGCTCGTCGGCGGCGGCATCATGAGCGTGACGCTGGCCACCTATCTGCAGGAATTGCAGCCGGACTGGCACGTCGAACTGTTCGAGCGGCTGGACGGCGTGGCACTTGAAAGCTCCAACGGCTGGAACAATGCGGGTACCGGCCATTCGGGCTTTGCCGAACTGAACTACACCCCCGAAATGCCCGATGGCTCGGTCGACATCAAGCGCGCCATCAACATTGCCGAGCAGTTCGAGATTTCGCGCCAGTTCTGGGCGCATCAGGTCAAGGCCGGCCGCCTGGGCCAGCCCTCGGACTTCATCAATCCCACGGGCCACATGAGCTTCGTGTGGGGCGATGACCGCATCGAATACCTGCGCAAGCGCCGCGACGCGCTGGTCAAGAGCCCGCTGTTCTACGGCATGCAATATTCCACCGACCCCGCCCAGATCAAGCAATGGGCGCCGCTGTTGATGGAAGGCCGCGATCCCGGCCAGAAGGTCGCCGCCACCTACATGCCGCTGGGCACCGACGTGAACTTCGGCGTCATCACCAACCAGCTCACCCAGGGCCTGCAGCGCAACCCGAACTTCAAGCTGCAGCTGCAGCATGAAGTCACCGCCCTGCGCCAGAACGATGACAAGACCTGGAACGTCACGGTCAAGGACCTGAAGACCAACCAGGAACGCACGACCAAGGCGCGCTTTGTGTTCATCGGCGCCGGCGGCGCATCGCTGAAGGTGCTGCAGATGTCGGGCATCCCCGAATCGAAGCAATACGCCGGTTTCCCGGTGGGCGGCCAGTTCCTGGCGTTTGACGCGTCGTCCATCGCGGGCCGCCACGACGTCAAGGCCTACGGCATGGCCGACACGGATTCCCCGCCGATGTCGGTGCCCCACCTGGACGCGCGCAAGCTCGACGGCAAGCCGGTGGTGCTGTTCGGCCCGTTCGCGCTGGCCACGACCAAGTTCCTGAAGGAAGGCTCGGCGTTCGACCTGTTCTCGTCGGTGAACCACAACAACGTCACCAGCATGGTCGACGTCGGGCTGGAAAACCTGGACCTGGTGAAGTACCTGGTCAACCAGGCCCGCCTGACCGACGACGACCGCCACGCGCAGCTGCTGAAGTACTTCCCGCAGGCCAAACGTGAAGACTGGCGCCTGGTGACGGCCGGCGAACGCGTGCAGGTCATCAAGCGCGATCCGGAAAAGGGCCCGATCCTGCAATTCGGCACCGAAGTGGTGACCGACAAGGACAACACCATCGCCGCGCTGCTGGGCGCCTCGCCCGGCGCATCGACCTCGCCCCCCATCATGCTGAACCTGTTGGCCAAGGCCTTCCCGCAGCAGATGGAAGCCGGCTGGAAGACGCGCCTGAAGGAGATCATCCCGTCGTATGGCCAGAAGCTGAATGACAGCCCCGCGCTGACCAACCAGATTCGCGCCATGACCAGCCAGACGCTGCACCTGCCCTACGTGGAAGTGCCGGTGACGGACAACGCCTCGGCCAACACCGGCGTGCCGGTGGTGAACCCGCCGGCGGCGCCCAAGCCGGCCGCGCCGCAGCCGGCCCGCAACGCCAACACCGAGATGCAGGCGCTGTAGGCCCATCAAGACGGCATCTTCGGAAAGCCTCGGGGGGAGGCCGGCATGCGCCGGCTTCCCCCCGATTGCTTTGCGACGGCTGCGCCCGGCAGTGGCCGGGGCCGCGTGACGCCCCTCACTTTCCGCCCGGTTTGAAGGCCATGGCCTGCATGGCCGCCCGCAGCGCTTGCGGCCGATAGTCGTCCCAAGGCGAATCGCCGACGTCCAGCCGGGTGTGGATGTTGGCGACCGTCCACGCGTCGCTGGCCGGCACATCGTCCAGTTCATCCCAGGCCAGCGGCACCGACACGCCCATGCCGGGCCGCGCACGCGCCGACCAGGCCGCCACCGTGGTGGCGCCGAAGCCGTTGCGCAGGTAGTCGGCGAAGATCTTGCCGACGCGGTTCTTCGGCCCGCTCTTGGCCACGAACAGCTGCGGCAGCGTCTTGGCCAGATGCTGCACGATGGCCTGCGAGAATGCCTTGACCGTGTCCCAGTCGTATTGCCGGCGCAGCGGCACGACGATGTGCAGGCCCTTGCCGCCGCTGGTCTTGAGCCAGCTTTGCAGGCCGATCTCGTCCAGCATCACGTGCAGCAGCCGGGCTGCGCGCTGTACCGATTTCCAGGGCACGCCTTCGCCCGGGTCCAGGTCGAACAGCATGCGGTCCGGCTTGTCGATGGCCGTCTTGACCGCGTTCCAGGTGTGGAACTCGACGACGTTCATCTGTACGGCCGACAGCACGGCCTGCGCGGTGGGCAATTCCACCAGCGGCGCGTGGCCGGGGTCCAGCGATTGCGGCAACGCGCGCACGCCGGGCATCGGCGCTTCCAGATGCTTCTGGAAGAACCGTTCGCCCTCGATGCCGTCCGGGGCGCGCAGGAAGGAAACCGGGCGGCCCTTCAGGTGGCGCAGCAACAGCGGCGCGACCAGGGCGTAGTAACGCGCCAGGTCCAGCTTGGTCAGGCCGGTGGACGCGTCGATGACGCGTTCGGGATGCGACAGCTTGGCGGTCGCGGCGGGCTTGGCGGCCCGGGTGGCGGGCGTCTGCGTGGACCGGCTGGCGGATGTTCGGGCGGGCTGCGCGGCAGTCTTTGCGGCGGCCTTGGTCGCGGCCGGGGTCGTCTTCTTCGTGCGCCGGGCGGCACGAGCGGATGTCACGGCGTCTGCGCTCACGGGCGTCTCCTTGGTGATGGCGCGGGCGGGCTTGTCCTTGCGCAGGCCCTGGAAGACCGGGTGGCGAACATGGCCCGCGCCGGTCCATTCGCCAAACGACACCTCGGCGACCAACTGGGGCTTGACCCAATGCGTGCCGCGTCCGCTGCCGGGAATCCTGACCGCGGGCTCGGCGGTTTCGAGGGCCGCCAGGCGCCGTTGCAGCGCGACCAGGCCCTGGTCGTCAAAGCCCGTGCCGACCTTGCCGGCGTAGATCAGTTGGCCGTCGTCGCCATGATAGGCCAGCAGCAAGGCGCCCAGCCCGACGCGCGTGCCCTTGGGGTCGGTGTAGCCGACGACGACGAATTCCTGGCGGCGGGCGCACTTGAGCTTGATCCAGCTGTCGCTGCGCCGCGAGACATAGGGCGACGACAGCCGTTTGGCGATGATGCCTTCCAGCCCCATCTTGCAGGCCGACGCCACCAGGTCCGCCGGCGCGGCGTCGAATGCCTCGCTCAAGCGCAGGGCGTCTTCGTCGATGGCGTCCATCAGTTGCGCCAGCAGGCCGCGGCGCACGCGCAGCGGCTCGTGACGCAGGTCTCGGCCGGCAACGTACGGCAGGTCGAAGGCGTAAAAGAGAATGCCCCCCGTGCGTTCGCCATCGAAGGCGTTCTGCAGCGCCTGGAAGCTGGGCGCGCCGTGGTCGGCCAGCACCACGATTTCGCCGTCGATCCAGGCATTCTGCACGGGCAGCCGGCCAAAGGCCTGGACCAGGTGCGGCAGCTTGGGGCCCCAGTCGTGACCGTTGCGGGTGAACAGCTGGACGTCGCCCGCTTCGATGCGGGCCATCAGCCGGTAGCCGTCGAATTTCATTTCGTACAGCCATTCTGGCGACGGGTCCGGCACGCCCTCGACCAGGGTGGCCAACTGCGGCTTGAGCATCCCGGGGCAGTCGGCCGCCTGGCCCGGCAGGCGGGGCGCGGCGGCCGGCTTGGGCGGGGACTTGGGTTTTCGCTGTGCCTGGCGCAGCGGCACGACGCTGTCGGGCTGTTCGTCGACGACGCTGAACGCGCTGGCATCGCGGGCGTAGTCGTCCCGGTCCTTGACCAGCAGCCACGGCGGCTGCTTGTCGGATTCCTTGCCCTTCATGCGGATCAGGGCCCAGCGGCCCTTCAGCTTCACGCCATGCAGGTCGAATTTCAGGTGCCCGCGCCGGTAGCCGTCCGCCGGGTCGCCCACCGGCGACCAGGTGCCTTCGTCCCAGATGATGACCTTGCCCGCGCCGTACTGGCCTTTGGGGATTTCGCCCTCGAACTGGTTGTAGGCGATGGGGTGGTCTTCGACCTGCACCGCCATGCGCTTGACGGCGGGATCGAAGCTGGGCCCCTTGGGCACGGCCCAGCTTTTCATGGCGCCGTCCAGTTCCAGCCGGAAGTCATAGTGCAGGTGGCTGGCCCAGTGCTTCTGGATGACGAAGGCGCGCGCCGCCTCGTTGGCCTCGCCGCCCCCCGCGGGCTCGGCGGTGACGTCGAAGTTGCGCTTGGCGCGGTATTTGGCCAGGGTGTCGGTGCCCGCCATCGTCATGCCGCCTTGCGGGTCCCGGACGCGGATTTCGCGGCCGTCTTGGCGGGGCGCTTGGGGGTGGCCCTGGCGGCGCGCTTGCTGCCGGGCCTGGCGCTTGCCTTGGCTGCGGTCCTGGCGGCCGTTTTACGCGTCGCCGTCTTGGCCGCCCCGGACGCCGGCTTGCCCGCCGAGCGCCCCTTCAAGCTGCGCTGCAGCAGCTCGGTCAAGTCGATCACATTGTCCGCATAGGCGGGCGATTCCTCTTGCGGCTCGACCACCGTTTCCGTCTTGCCGGCCTTGACCTTCCTGGCCACCAGGTCCATCACCACGGCCTTGAACTCGTCCTTGTATTGCTCCGGGTCCCACTGCCCCGTCATGTCGTCCACCAGCATCCTGGCCATCTTCAGTTCGCTGGCGCTGGGCGCCGAGGCCTTGCTGCCGGCCTTGGGCAGATCGAGTTCCTCGGTGGACTTGACGTCGTCGCCCCAGCGCATCAGGTTCAGCACCAGCGCATCGCCCGACGGGATCAGCGCCGCGAGGTGCTGCCTGGTCTGGATGACCACTTTGGCGATGCCGATCTTGCCGGTCTTGGCCAGGGTGTCGCGCAGCAGCGCATAGACCTTCTGCCCCTTGTTGATGGGGGCCACGTAATACGGCCGTTCCAGGTACACGAACGACACCTCGGCGGCGTTCACGAACTGCTGGATCTCGATGGTCTGCGTGGTGCGCGGATAGGCTTCGGCAATCTCGTCCGGTGAAATCACGACGTACTGGCCGTCTTCGTATTCCACCCCTTTGACGATGTTGTCCTTGTCGATTTCCTTGCCGGTGCGCTTGTTGATGCGCTTGTAGCCGACCGGGTCCATCGATCGCTTGTCCAGCCAGTCGAAATCCACGCCCGATTCGGTCGTGGCCGTGTGCAGGCCGACGGGAATATGCACCAGCCCGAACGAAATCGCCCCTTTCCAGATGGTTCGTGTCGCCATGATGCCGCTCCTTCTTGTGACCGGCGCGCCGCGGCGGGCATGCCGGAGGGTGGATCGCCCGGGCGGGATGGATTCCCAGCATAGCGCTCGCTGCTGCCCGGCGACCAGCCGGACACGCCAGCAAATGCCATGCCCGGGCGGAAACGGCGGCGGTCGCGGCGCCCCGGGAACGGGAATTGCTTGCGTGCCCCGGCCCTGCCACTGGAGACCCCATGTCCGTCCCGTCCGATCCGCCCCGAACGACCCTGACGGTGCTTACCGTCAATACCCATAAGGGTTTCACCAGCTTCAATCGCCGCTTCATGCTGCACGAGCTGCGTGATGCATTGCGCACGGCGGCGCCCGACCTGGTGTTCCTGCAGGAAGTCGTGGGCGAACACCAGGGCATGGCGGCGCGCCACGCGCAGCATTGGCCCCCGGCATCGCAGTATGAATTCCTGGCCGATACCCTGTGGCGCGACTTCGCCTATGGCCGCAACGCCGTCTACCCGGCGGGGCACCACGGCAATGCCATCCTGTCGCGCTACCCGATCGCGCGCTACCAGAACCACGACGTCAGCGTGGGGCGGCACGAAAGCCGCGGGCTGCTGCATTGCGTGCTGCAGGTGCCCGGCCATGCGCAGGCGGTACACGCCATCTGCGTGCATCTGGGCCTGCTGGAGCGCCACCGCGGCCAGCAATTGCGCAGCCTGTGCCGGCTGGTCGAACGCGAGGTCCCGGCCGGCGAGCCGCTGCTGATCGCGGGCGACTTCAATGATTGGCGCCTGCGGGCCGACGGCCTGATGCGCGGCTGCGGCACGCGCGAGGTGTACACCTCGCGGGTGGGACGCCCCGCGCGCACCTTTCCCGCGCGCTGGCCGGTGCTGCGCCTGGACCGCATCTACGTGCGCGACGTGCATGACTGGCAGCCGGTGCCGCTGGCGGCGCGGGTGTGGTCGCGGCTGTCGGACCACGTGCCGATTTCGGCGGAGATCGCGCTATGACGACCCCGCCCCTCGGTTGGCGCAGCGACAACCATTACACGCTGCTGGAAAACGGTGAGGCCTACTTCCCGGCGGTGCAGGCCGCGGTGGACGCCGCGCGCCGGGAAGTGCTGATCGAAACGTTCATCCTGTTCGATGACAAGGTCGGCCAGGCGCTGCAGCAGACCCTGATCGCCGCCGCCGGACGCGGCGTCAGCGTCGACCTGCTGCTGGATGGCTTCGGGTCGGACGAGCTGCCACCGGCCTTCCTGGCCGCGCTGACCGGTGCCGGGGTGCGCGTGCACCTGTTCGACCCGCGGCCGCGGCTGCTGGGGGTGCGCACCAATGTGTTTCGACGCATGCACCGCAAGATCGTGGCGGTGGACGGGACCTGCGCATTCGTCGGTGGCATCAATTTTTCGGCCGACCATCTGCCGGACTATGGTCCCGAAGCCAAGCAGGACTACGCGTTGCGCGTGCAGGGTCCACTGGCCGCCGACATCGCGGACTACGCGCGCGCGGCGCTGGACGCGGCGCGGCCTCGCCGCCAGCGGCCCGCCCGCGTCGAGGCCGTGCCCGACGGCGATGGCGGCGGGCGGCTGGTGGTGCGCGACAACCTGAGCCACCCGACCGACATCGAACGCTACTACCGCGCCGGCCTGCGTTCGGCGCGGCAGGACGTACTGATCGCCAACGCCTATTTCTTTCCCGGCTACCGCCTGCTGCATGACCTGGCCAACGCCGCCCGCCGCGGCGTGCGGGTGCGCCTGCTGCTGCAGGGCGAACCCGACATGTTGGTCGCGCAACTGGCGGCCAGCATGCTGTACGACTACCTGATCGATGCGGGCGTCGAGATCTTCGAATACTGCAAGCGGCCCTTGCACGCCAAGGTCGCGTGCGTGGACGAGGACTGGTCGACGGTGGGTTCCAGCAACCTGGACCCGCTGAGCCTGGCCCTGAACCTGGAAGCCAACGTCGTGGCACGCGACACGGGGTTGAACGCCGCGCTGCGCGCCAGCCTGGAACGGCTGATCGCCGAAGACTGCCGGCCGGTGTCGCGCGGCCCGGCCTCGCGCCGACGGCTGCGCCGCTTCTGGGTGGGCGTGGTGGTGTTCCATTTCCTGCGCCGCTTCCCGGCCTGGGCCGGGGCGCTGCCGGCGCACAAGCCGCGCCTGCGCACCGTCCTCGCCAGCGATGCTGGCGAAAGCGAGGCCGCATGAGCCTGTACCGATCCCGCCTGTACCGATCGCGCGCCCTGCGCGCCGCGCGCCACCGCTGGCCGCGCATCAAGAAGATCCTGCCCTGGGTGGTACTGGCCCTGGCGCTGGGCCTGCTGGCGTACTTTGCCCGTTCGGTGGACTGGCCGCAGGTCTGGCAGGCCATGCGGCGCATCCCGCGCGATGCGGTGCTGCTGGCCGCCGCCCTGGTGGTGCCGGCCTACCTGGCCTATGCGTCGCTGGATCTGCTGGGGCGACGCTACACCGGTCATGCCCTGCCGCGCGCCAAGGTGCTGGGCGTGGCCATGCTGAGCTATGCGCTGAACCTGAACCTGGGCGTGCTGGTGGGCGGGCTGGGCACGCGCCTGCGCCTTTACACCCGCCTGGGATGCCGCAAGTCGGTGGCCACGCGGGTCGCGTTGTTTGCCGCCCTCTCGAACTGGGTGGGCTATGCCTGGGTGGCGGGAGGGGTGTTTGCCAGCGGCGCCGTGACGGTGCCGGCGGGCTGGGAGATCGGCGGCGGCGTATTGCGCGGGATCGGCGTGGCGCTGTTGGCCGCGGCCGCCGCCTACGTCTGGATCTGCGCGTGCGCCACGCGCCGGTCCGCCACCTGGCTGGGCCAGCGCATCACCCTGCCGCGCGGCCGCATGGCCGTGCTGCAAAGCGCCATCGCGGCGCTGTCCTGGATGCTGATGGGCGCCATCATCTATGTGCTGTTGCAGGGCAAGGTGAGCTATCCCGCGGTGCTGGGCATTCTGCTGTGCACCAGCTTTGCCGCGGTCGTGACGCGGGTGCCCGGCGGTCTGGGCACCACCGAGGCGATTTTTGTCGCGGTCCTGGCGCCGCGGCTGCCGGCCGCCGAGGTGCTGGGCGCGGCGCTCAGCTACCGCGCCTTGTACGCCTTCGGCCCGCTCTGCCTGGCCTTGCTGGCGTTCGGCGCGGTGGAAGCGCGCCTGGGCTGGCGCAAGCGGCATGGCCCTGCCGGTTCTGCCGGTGCGGCGCGCGATGCGCCAGCCGTCCGTCCCTGAAGCGCGCCGATTACAAACGTCGGCAACAACGACACGCGGCCGGGCGCGCCGGCGCCGATTGCCGCAGTGCAGGGACCCTGGGCATGCCTCTTGCGTACAGGCAGGTCTTGCGGACATGACCCCGATTGCCGGGTGCTCCGCATCCCCCCGGAGCAAGCATGACGACAACAAAGATCCTGATCGTGGCAGCCGAGGCCTTTCCCTTGGCAAAGACGGGCGGCCTGGGCGACGCCATCACCGGCATGGCCCGCGCGCTGACCCAGGCGCAGACCCCGCCTACCCTGCTGCTGCCCGCCTATCGCGGCGTGGCGCGGCGCCTGACGAATCCCCGGCCCGTGGCCGCCCTGACCGGCCTGCCCGGCGGCAACGCCCGGCTGCTGGCGGGCGTCTGCCCGCAATCGGGCCTTTCCTTCCTGCTGCTGGAAAATGATGCGTTGTATGACCGCCCTGGCCTGTACCTGGATGAGAACGGCAATGAGCACGCGGACAACGGCCTGCGTTATGCCGCGCTGGCCCATGCCGCGGTGCGCATCGCGCAAGGTCTGCCCGGCGTGCCGCGCCCCGACGTGGTGCATGCGCACGACTGGCATGCCGCGCTGACGCCGATGCTGCTGCGCGCCGCCGGCGTGCACGCGGTGAAAAGCGTGCTGACCATCCACAACCTGGCCTTCCAGGGACAGATGCCGGTCGACGAGGCCGAGCGCCTGGGCATCCCGGCCGCCTACCGCGGTGAATCCGGCGCGCTGGCCTGGGGCCGCCTGAACTTCATGAAGGCGGGCATCCGCTACGCCGACCGCGTCACCACGGTGAGCCATTGCTATGCGCGTGAAATCCTGACGCCGGAATTCGGCTGCGGACTGGAAGCCGCGCTGCGCGAACGCGACCGCACAGGCGACCTGCTGGCCATTCCCAACGGCATCGACGCCGAACTCTGGGACCCTGCCCGCGACCGCCACCTGGGTCCGTTGCGCTACACCCCCGCGGACCTGGCCAACAAGCGCCTGTGCAAGGCGGCCGCCCAGCACGAGTTCGGCTTGCAGGCAGACCCCGATGCCGCCCTGATGATCCTGTGCAGCCGCCTGACCGGCCAGAAAATGGCCGACGTGGCGGCGCAAGCCCTGCCCCAGGCGCTGGACGCGCATCCCGAATTGCAGGTGGCGGTGCTGGGCCAGGGCGAGCGGCATCTGGAGGCTGCGTTGCAGGACCTGGCCGCGCGCTATCCACGCCGCTGCGCCGTGCGCATCGGCTATGACGAGGCCGGCGCCCACCGCTTGCATGCCGGCGGCGACGTGCTGCTGCATGGCAGCCGCTTCGAGCCCTTCGGCCTGACGCCGCTGTACGCCATGCGCTATGGGACGCTGCCGATCGGGTCGCGCGTCGGCGGCATGGCCGACACGATCGAAGATCCCGGTCCCGAGCTGCCCCTGGCCGCGATGGCCACGGCAACCGGCGTGCTGTTCGACGGTTGCGATCCGGCCGACATGACCGCGGCGATCTCGCGCGCCCTGCACCTGCGCCAGCATGGCACGCTGTGGCGCGCCATGCAGCGCAACGCCATGACCACCGATTTCAGCTGGCGGCCCGCGGTTGCCGCGTACCAGACGCTGTTCCGCGAACTGGCACCGGCCGGAACGCAGACCGTTGCCATGCCGCAGCCCGATGCCGTGGCGCCTCGCCAACGGCCCGCGCGCCAGGTATCGGGGGCCTCGTCGCCCGTGGCGCTGTGAGGAAACGGCCGATGGCAGAGCCTTCCGCCACGCTCCAGGCAAGCCCGCGCATCCACTACGCCCGCACCGGCCTGCCCGCCGCTTCGGCGGCGGACACGTCCGCACGCGACCTGCTGCTGGCCGGATTGCGGCGCGAGGGCTTTAACGCCGTGCTGGTGCCCGTGCCCTGGCTCTGCCCGCCACGCGCCCGCTCGTTGGCGCCTAGGGATGCGGACCAGGCGCCGATGGCCGATGGCGGCGTGCAGCCACTGACGCAGCGCCTGGCGCAGGATGCCGGCGCGGCGTCCAAGCATGGCCTGGCGCTGCTGCTGCGGGTGGAACTGCAACGGGTCGCGCAGGACGCCGTGGAAAGCACCGCGCCGCCCGCCTGGTATCGCGCGCCCGTGGACGACCCTGCCCGCGACCCGCGCCTGCCGCTGGCCGAACACGGCGTGCGCCAATTGCAGCCCGAGCCGCCCGCGGCGTTCATCGACGCCTGGGCCGCGCGCCTGCTGCGCTGGACACGCTGCGGCGTGGCCGGCTACGTGGTGCAGGCGCCCCCCTTTCTCGATCCGCAAGCCTGGCGCGCGCTGTTTGCGCCATCGCGCCAGGCGCGTCCCGAACTGTGCTGCCTGGCCTGGACCCCGGGGCTGGCGCCGCAGGCGCTGGCCCGCCTGCACGGCGCCGATTTCGACGGCGTGTTTTCGTCGCTGCCCTGGTGGGATTACCGGGCGTCCTGGCTGGCCGATGAACTGCAACGGCTGCGTGCCATCGGACCGGTCATCGCACCTGCCTGCGACCTCGACGGCCCCGCACCGGTGACCGGCGCGCCCGACACGCGCCGCGCCTGGGCCGCCGCCCTGAGCGGCGCGGGCTGGCTGGCCGGCGAGGCCGACCGCGGGGCGGGCGCCGCCGAGGTCAACGACTGGCTGCGCGACACGCCGGCCGAGGGCGCGCCGGCCATTGTCGTCGGCCGCGATGGCGGCGCCACGCTGATCGTGCGCGCCAACGGCGACAGCAACACGCCGGATGGCACCTCGCTGCTGGCCCTGAACCCGGACGCCACGGCCGCCGCACGGGTGGATTGGGACCTGGCGGCCGGCTTGCTGCCGCCCGGCGAGGTCCTGCCCCATGACGGCGCGCCGGCGGACGACGCGCTGCCGCCCGGCGCCTGCGTCCGCTACGACCTGTACCCCGCCCGGCCCGTGCGCACCCCGCCGCGCGTGGCCGCCAGCGTGCGCAGCGAAGGTGGCGTGACGGCGCGCGTCGCCATCGAACAGGTCACTCCGGCGGTCGACGGCGGCGCCTATCCCGTCAAACGCCGCGTGCAGGAAGCCATTGCCGTGCAGGCCGATATCTTCATGGACGGCCACGACCGGCTGGCTGCCGAACTGCGCTGGCGCGCCGATGACGAATCGGCCTGGCAGCGAGTGCCGCTGGTGGCCATCGGCAATGACCGCTGGCAGGCCGCCTTCCGCCCCGGGCGGATCGGCCCGCATGCGTTCCAGATCGCCGCCTGGTTCGACGCCTGGGAGACCTTCCGGCACGAATTGCGGGTCAAGCGCCAGGCGGGCGTGCCGCTGCGGCTGGAGATGCAGGAAGGGCTGCGGCTGCTGCACGACACCATGCCGGCCGCCCGCCGGGGCCCCGCCAGGACCGCCCGACGCGATGCCATGCCGGACAGCGCCGCGGACACCCCCATCGCCCAGCTCATCGAAGCGCTCAATGCCCGGGACGCCGACGCCGAACCGGACGCCGCGCTGCTGGATGCCTTGCTGGGCGACGAACTGGCCGCGGCCATGCGAGCCCACGACCTCCATCCGTTCGAATCGCTGTCGGCCGTCTACCCCGTGTGGGTCGACCGCCCGCAGGCCACGCACGCCGCGTGGTACGAACTGTTTCCCCGCTCGCAGGCGGCCGAACCGGGACGGCACGGCACGTTCGACGACGTCATCCTGCGCCTGCCCGACATTCGCGAGATGGGCTTTGACGTGCTGTACCTGCCGCCGATCCATCCCATCGGCCTGGCCAATCGCAAGGGCCGCAACAACAGCCTGCGCGCCGAGCCGGACGACGTCGGCAGCCCCTACGCCATCGGCTCGCCCGCCGGCGGCCATGATGCCATCGAACCCCGGCTGGGCAGCCTGGAAGACTTTCTGCGGCTGGTCGAAGCCGCCGCGGACCACGGCCTGGAACTGGCGCTGGATTTCGCGATCCAGTGCTCGCCCGACCACCCATGGCTGGCGCAGCACCCGGACTGGTTTTCGTGGCGGCCCGACGGCTCGCTGCGCTATGCCGAAAACCCGCCCAAGAAGTACGAAGACATCGTCAACGTGGCGTTCTACGGCGGGCCGCCCAAGCGGGGCCGCAAGCTGGGACTGTGGCGCGCCTTGCGCGACATCGTGCTGTTCTGGGCCGAGCATGGCGTGCGCATCTTCCGCGTGGACAACCCCCACACCAAGCCGCTGCCCTTCTGGCAGTGGCTGATCGCCGAGGTGCACGCGCGCCATCCCGACGTGCTGTTCCTGTCCGAAGCCTTCACGCGGCCCAAGATGATGTACCGCCTGGCCAAGATCGGCTTCACGCAGTCGTACACCTATTTCACCTGGCGCAACGACAAGCCCGAGCTGCAAGCCTACCTGCAGGAAATCTCGCAACCGCCAGCCGCGGATTTCTTCCGGCCGAATTTCTTCGTCAATACCCCGGACATCAACCCGCTGTTCCTGCAGACCTCGGGCCGCCCCGGCTTCCTGATCCGCGCCGCGCTGGCCGCGCTGGGTTCGGGCCTGTGGGGCGTCTACAGCGGCTTCGAGCTGTGCGAGGCCGCCCCCGTGCCGGGCAAAGAGGAATACCTGGATTCCGAGAAATACGAACTGCGCCAGCGCGACTGGCGCCAGCCCGGCAACATCCGCGCCGAGATCGGCCGCCTGAACCAGCTGCGCCGCGCCCATCCTGCCTTGCAGAGCCATCGCGGCCTGACGCTGGCGGCCAGCGGCAACGACCGCGTCATCGCCTTCGCCAAGGCCACGCCCGGCAACGGCGACGTGATCCTGGCCGCGATCAGCCTGGACCCCTTCCATGCCCAGACGGCATGGCTGGAACCGCCCTTCGGCGTGTTCGGTGCGCCCTGGCCCGACAGCCTGGTGGCCGAAGACCTGCTGGCAGGCACCCGGCAAACGTGGCACGCCCACGCCCGCCCGGTCGCGCTGTCGCCCGATCAACCCTATTGCATCTGGCGTTTGTCGCGTCATGGCTGACGCCGCCAGGGAGCCCGCCACCATGATCAACGAAACCCAGCCCCCGCAGAACGACGGCCTTTGGTACAAGGACGCCGTCATCTACCAGTTGCACGTGAAATCGTTCTTCGATTCCAACGACGACGGCGTGGGGGACCTGCCCGGCCTGATCGCCAAGCTGGACTACATCGCCAACCTGGGCGTGGACACGATCTGGCTGCTGCCCTTCTACCCATCGCCGCGCCGCGACGACGGGTACGACATTGCCGACTACCGCGGCGTGCACCCGGACTACGGCACGGTGGCCGACGTGCGCCGGCTGATCCGCGCGGCCCATGCGCGTGGCCTGCGCATCATCACCGAGCTGGTCGTGAACCATACGTCCGACCAGCATCCGTGGTTCCAGCGCGCGCGCACGGCTCGCCCGGGGTCCGCCGCCCGCAATTTCTACGTGTGGTCGGACAGCGACAAGACCTACGCCGGCACCCGCGTCATCTTCTGCGACACCGAAACGTCCAACTGGACCTGGGACCCGGTGGCCAACGCTTATTTCTGGCACCGCTTCTACTCCCACCAGCCCGACCTGAACTACGACAATCCGCAGGTGCTGAAGGAAGTGCTGTCCGTGATGCGGCACTGGCTGGACATGGGCGTGGACGGCCTGCGGCTGGACGCCGTGCCGTATCTGGTCGAACGCGAAGGCACCAACAACGAGAACCTGCCCGAGACCCACCAGGTGCTCAAGCAGATCCGCGCCGTCATCGAAACCGAATACCCGGGCCGCCTGCTGCTGGCCGAAGCCAATCAGTGGCCGGAAGACGCGCAGGAATACTTCGGCACGGGCGACGAATGCCACATGTCGTTCCACTTTCCGCTGATGCCGCGCATGTACATGGCCATTGCGCAGGAAGACCGCTTTCCCATCACCGACATCATCCGCCAGACGCCGGACATCCCCGCCAATTGCCAGTGGGCGATTTTCCTGCGCAACCACGATGAGCTGACGCTGGAAATGGTCACCAGCCGCGAACGCGACTATCTCTGGAGCGTCTACGCCGCCGATCCGCGCGCCCGCATCAACCTGGGCATCCGCCGCCGCCTGGCGCCCCTGCTGGAACGCGACCGGCGCCGCGTCGAGCTGATGAACAGCCTGCTGCTGTCGATGCCGGGCACCCCGGTGCTGTACTACGGCGACGAACTGGGCATGGGCGACAACGTGCACCTGGGCGACCGCGACGGCGTACGCACGCCGATGCAATGGTCGCCCGACCGCAACGGCGGCTTTTCCCGCGCCGATCCCGAGCGCCTGCCGCTGCCCGTGCTGATGGGCCCCCTGTATGGCTATGAAGCCGTCAATGTCGAAGCCCAGCAGCGCGACCCGCATTCGCTGTTGAACTGGACGCGCCGCATGCTGGCCCAGCGGCGCCAGAGCCATGCCTTCGGCCGCGGCACGCTGCGCTTCATCCAGGCCGGCAACCGCAAGATCCTGGCCTATCTGCGGCAGTGGCGCGACACCACCATCCTGTGCGTGGCCAACCTGTCCAACGCCGCACAGCCGGTCGAGCTGCCGCTGCAGGACTTCAAGGACCGCGTGCCGGTGGAGATGCTGGGCGGCACGCCGTTTCCCGCCATCGGCGCGCTGCCTTACCTGCTGACGCTGCCGCCCTATGGCTTTTACTGGATGGACCTGAGCGCCGACGCGGCCCCGCCGGGCTGGCACGCCAGCGGGCCGGCGCAGATGCCGGAACTGGTGACGCTGGTGCTGCGCGGCCACGCCAACGCCGTGCTGACCGACGCCTCGCGCAACACGCTGGAAACCGAGGTGCTGCCCGAATACCTGGCTCGCCAGCGCTGGTTTCCCGACGCCCGCGTCCTGCCCCGGGTGCGACTGGCCTACGCCACGCCGTTCGGGACCGAAGGCGGCGAAGAATACTACTGGGCCGAGGCGGAACCCGCCGACGATGCCCCCGGCATGCGGGTCCAGGTGCCGTTCGCCCTGGTGTGGGACGAAGCCGCGCAGATCCAGTACCCCATCGCGCGGGTGCGCCGCGGCCCCGAAGTCGGCATGCTGGCCGATGCCTTCCTGCAACCCGGCTTCGTGCACGGCATCGTGCTGGCCCTGCAAGCCGGCCGCGAATGGGACGGCCGCCAGGGCGGCAAGCCCGGCGACAAACCCGGCGTGGTGCGCGGCCTGGCCGAACCCGGCCTTGCCGCCCTGGACCTGGGGCCGGAATCCACGCTGCAATGGGTCACCGGCGAGCAGTCCAACAGCTCGGTCATCGTGGGCGGCCAGGCCATCCTGAAACTGCTGCGCAATGCCCACCCCGGTCTGTCGGCCGAGGTCGAGATGACGCGCCACCTGACCCGCGCCGGCTACGCCAACATTCCCGCCCTGCTGGGCGAGGTGCAGCGGGTGGACGCGGACGGCGTGCCCTGCACGCTGGCCGTGCTGCACGCCTACATCGCCAACGAGGGCGACGCCTGGCGCTGGACGCTGGACTACCTGAAGCGCACGCTGGCCAGCGCCCTGCTGGGCGGCGACAGCCCGCAGGAATTCGAGGCCAGCCTGGAAGGCTACGCGGTCATGGCCACCACGATCGGCCGCCGCGTGGCGCAGATGCACGCGGCCCTGGCGCGTCCGAGCGACGACGCCGCCTTCGCGCCCGCCACGGCCTCGCAGGCGGACGCGGACGCGCTGGCCGAGCGCGTCATCGCCCAGCTCGATGGCGCCATCCAGGCGCTGCAAGCCCGGCAAGGCACGCTGGAAGACGCCTCGCGCGCCTGCGCCGAATGGCTGTTCGCGCATCGCGACCGCCTGGTCGTCCAAGTGCAGCGCCTGGCGCAGGCGCTGACCGGCACGGCGCTCATTCGCGTGCACGGCGACCTGCACCTGGGCCAGGTATTGGTCGCGCAGACCGACGCGTACCTGATCGACTTCGAGGGCGAACCCGACCACCCGCTGGAACAACGCCGCCAGCGCGCGTCGCCCTGCAAGGATGTGGCGGGCATGCTGCGGTCGTTCGACTACGCCGCGGCGGCCATCGCCCGCAGCGATCCGCTGGGCGGCGCACAGACGGACGCCAACGCGGCCCCCGCAACGGATGGCGCCGCCGTCTCCGGGTCGCCGGCGCAATTGCGCGACACGTTGCTGGCGCGCTTTCGCGCCCGCGCCACCGAAGCCTTCCTGCAAGGCTACGAAGAGGCCGGCGCGCCCGCATCGCAGGCGTCGGCCGCCCTGCTGCCCCTGGCCCAGCTGGAAAAGGCCGCCTATGAAATCCGCTACGAAGCCGGCCATCGGCCCGACTGGATCTCCATTCCGCTGTGCGCCCTGACCAGTCAGGCGCAAGGCCTGGTACAGAACGCGGCCATCGATGCCGAGGATGCCTCATCATGAACCGCCGCGATCGCTCCCCGCCCGCCGCTGCCCGGCACTCGGCGCCCACGCAAGTCGACGACACGCCCGGCTGGCGTGCGTTGCTGTCCGATGACGCCCTGCACGCACTGGCCGCGGGCGACTGGCGTGCGGCGCTGCAATGGCTGGGCGCGCACCCGGACACGGTCGACGGCGTGGCCGGGCTGCGCTGCGCCGTGTGGGCCCCGAATGCCCGCCAGGTGGCGGTGGTGGGCGACTTCAACGGGTGGGACGGCAGCCGCCACCCCATGCACAAGCGCGACGAGGCGGGCGTATGGGAGCGGTTCGTGCCCGGCGTGGGCCCGGGCGCGCTGTACAAGTTCGCCATCACCGACGCCACCGGCGCCATCCGGCTGCGGGCCGACCCGCTGGCGCGCCGCAGCGAATTGCCGCCCGCCACCGCGTCGGTGGTGGACGACCCCGCCCCCTATCCCTGGACGGATGACGCCTGGATGCAGGCGCGCGGCGCCCGCCACGCGCCACACGCCCCCATCACGATCTACGAGGTCCACGCCGGCTCGTGGCTGGCGCCGGACGACGGCGCCTGCGTGTGGGACCAGCTGGCCGACAAGCTGCCCGCCTATGCCGCGTCCCTGGGATTCACCCACATCGAGCTGATGCCCATCATGGAGCACCCCTTCGGCGGCTCGTGGGGCTACCAGCCGCTGGGCCTGTTCGCCCCCAGTTCCCGCCTGGGGCCGCCCGCCGCCTTCGCGCATTTCGTCGACCGCTGCCACGCCGCCGGCGTGGGCGTGATCCTGGACTGGGTGCCCGCGCACTTTCCCGACGACGCGCATGGCCTGGTGCGCTTTGACGGCACCGCCCTGTACGAATACGACGACCCGCGCGAAGGCTACCACCCCGACTGGCACACCCAGGTCTACAACCTGGGCCGCACCGAGGTGCGCGCCTTCATGATCGCCAGCGCGCTGCACTGGCTGCGACGCTTTCACGTCGACGGCCTGCGCGTGGACGCGGTGGCCTCGATGCTGTATCGCGACTACAGCCGCAAGCCCGGCGAATGGATTCCCAACCGCCACGGCGGCCGCGAGAACCTGGAAGCCGTCGACTTCCTGAAGGCGCTGAACGACACGGTGCGCGCCGAGGTGCCCGACGCCATGATGATCGCCGAAGAATCCACCGCCTGGCCCGGCGTCACCGCGCCCGTGGCCGACGGCGGCCTGGGCTTTCACTACAAGTGGAACATGGGCTGGATGCACGACACGCTGCGCTACCTGAGCGAAGACCCGGTGCATCGCAAGTACCACCACGCCGAACTGACCTTCAGCATGGTCTACGCCTACGCCGAACGCTACGTGCTGCCGCTGTCGCACGACGAGGTGGTGCACGGCAAGGGCTCGCTGCTGCACAAGATGCCGGGCGATCTCACCGCGCGCCACGCCGGCCTGCGCGCCTACCTGGGCTATATGTGGGCACACCCCGGCAAGAAGCTGCTCTTCATGGGCAACGAACTGGCCCAGGCCGCCGAATGGAACCACGACAGCCCCATCGACTGGAACCAGCTGGACGACCCGGCCCGCAAGGGCATGCAGCGATTGGTGGGCGACCTGAACCGCCTGTATCACGACCTGCCGGCGCTGCACGCCCGCGATGCCGACCCCGCCGGCTTTGCCTGGCTGGTGCTGGACGACGCCGACAACAGTGTCGTGGCGTTCCTGCGCACCGATGGCGCCGCCCCCTTGCTGGCGGTCAGCAATTTCACGCCCGTGGCGCGGCAGGGTTATCGCGTCGGCGTGCCGCTGCCCGGCCGCTGGGCCGAAGTCCTGAACACCGACGCCGGCAGCTACGGCGGCGCCGGCCACGGCAACCTTGGCCAGGCGGCCAGCGACGGCCAGCCGGCGCACGGCCATGCGCAGTCGCTGGCGCTGACGCTGCCCGGCCTGTCCACCCTGTATTTCACGCATCAAGGCGAATGACCATGGACGCTTCCCTATTGACTCGCATGACCGCCGGCAAGCCGTATCCCCTGGGTGCGGTGAGCGACGGCCTGGGCGTGAACTTCGCCGTGTTCTCGGCCAACGCCACCCGCATGGAGGTCTGCGTCTTCGATGCCCGTGGCCGCAAGGAACTGCGCCGCTTCGACCTGCCCGAGTGCACCGACGAGATCTGGCATGGCTACCTGCCCGACGCCCAGCCCGGGCTGGTCTACGGCCTGCGCGCCCACGGCCCGTACGATCCGCGCAATGGCCACCGCTTCAATCCACACAAGCTGCTGCTGGACCCGTACGCCCGCCACCTGACCGGCCCGGTCAACTGGAGCGACGCGCTGTTCGGCTACCGCATGAACCACCCGCGCGCCGACCTCAGCCTGGACCGGCGCGACAGCGCACCCGCCATGCCCAAGGCGATCGTGGTCGACGATGCGCCGTTCAACTGGGGCAGCAGCAAGGCGCCTGACACGCCGTGGACCGACACGGTCATCTATGAAGTGCATGTGCGCGGCGCGTCCATGCAGCGCGAAGACCTGCGCCAGCCGCTGCGCGGCACCTGCGCCGCGCTGGCCGATCCCCGCTTCATCGAACACTTGCAGCGCCTGGGCGTCACCACCGTGGAATTGCTGCCGGTGCATGCGTTTCTGCAAGACCACTTCCTGATCGAACGGGGGTTGCGCAACTACTGGGGCTACAACACCCTGTCGTTCTTCGCCCCCGAGCCGACCTACCTGCAAAGCGGGCCGAACGACCTGCGCCAGGCCATCCGGCGCCTGCACGCGGCGGGCCTGGAAGTCATCCTGGACGTGGTCTACAACCACACCTGCGAAGGCAACGAGCTCGGCCCCACCCTGTCCTGGCGCGGCCTGGACAACGCCAGCTACTACCGGCTGGTGCCGGGCGAAGAGCGCCACTACATCAACGACACCGGCTGCGGCAATACCGTCAACCTGTCGCACCCGCGGGTGCTGCAGATGGTGACCGACTCGCTGCGCTACTGGATGCAGTCGTACGGCGTCGACGGCTTTCGCTTCGACCTGGGGGTGACCCTGGGCCGCGAAGGCACCGGCTTCGATCCCGGCTCGGGCTTTTTCGACGCCTTGCTGCAAGACCCGCAGCTGGCGCGCGCCAAGCTCATTTCCGAACCGTGGGACATCGGTCCCGACGGCTATCAGCTGGGCAACCATCCGCCCGGGTTCGCGGAATGGAACGACCGCTACCGCGACACCACGCGCCGCTATTGGCGCGGCGACGACGGCCAGCGCGGCGACATGGCCGCCCGCCTGGCGGGGTCGCGCGACGTGTTCGACCGGCGTCATCGCCGCCCCTGGGCCAGCGTCAATTTCATTGCCTCGCACGACGGCTTCACCACGCGGGACATCGTCAGCTACGACGGCAGCCACAACGAGGCCAATGGCGAAGGCGGCACCGACGGCCATTCGGAAAACTACAGCCACAACTGGGGCGAGGAAGGGCCCACCACCGACGAGGCCATCCTGCAACGCCGGGCCCGCGTGCAACGCGCGCTGCTGGCCACGCTGTGCCTGTCCGACGGCACGCCGATGCTGCTGGCGGGCGACGAATTCGGCAACAGCCAGGACGGCAACAACAACGCCTACTGCCAGGACAACGCCCTGTCGTGGCTGGACTGGACCCAGGCGCAAAGCGACGAGGGGCGCGCGCTGAGCCAGTTCGTGGCGCGCGCGCTGGCCTTGCGACGCGGCCATCCAGGCCTGCGCGCGGCGCGCTATGGCGATGCCGCCGCCGAAATCTGCCCGGGCGTCGCGGCGGTCAGCTGGTTCAACCCCGACGGCCAGCCCATCGACGCGGCCTCATGGGAAGATGGCGGCGCCAAGCCCATGGCGCTGCGCCGCGCCGCGTTGCGCGAAGACGGCAGCGCCGATGTCACGCTGCTGCTGTTGAATCCCGGCCAGGAAGCCGTGGCCTTCACCTTGCCCGAGCCGGCGCTGGCCTGGATCCGTGAACTGGATTCCTCTGCCCCCACCGCGGCCGTGCCGGTCAACGGCGGCGAGGTGCCGGTCGAAGCCCAGAGCCTGGTGCTGCTGACCGCGGCCCGCATGCCCGGGGAGGCGCCATGACGGCCTGGCCCGAGCCCTATTCGTTTGGCGCGCTGCCGCTGCCCGACGGCCGCACCCGCTTTCGCCTGTGGGCGCCGACCGCCTCGCCCGGGCTGGCCCTGCTGGTCGAGGGGCGCGCGCCGATCGCGCTGCAACCGGACGCACTGGGCTTCGCCCAGGTCGATGTGGATTGCCCTCCCGGCACGCGCTACCGTTATCGCCTGGCCGATGGCCTGACGGTGCCGGACCCGGCGTCGCGCCTGCAATGGGGCGACGCCCATGGCGATAGCGTCGTCGTCGGCCCGGACGCCTACCCATGGCGCCATCCCGACTGGACCGGCCGGCCCTGGGAAGAGACGGTGCTGTACGAAGTGCACCCCGGGTTGGCGGGCGGCTACGCGGGCCTGCGCCAGCGGCTGCCGGCCTTGGCTCGCCTGGGCGTGACGCTGCTGGAACTCATGCCCATTGCCGACTTCCCCGGCCCGCGCAACTGGGGGTACGACGGCGTGCTGCCGTACGCGCCGGATACCGCCTATGGCACGCCCGACGCGCTGAAGGACCTGATCGATACCGCCCATGGCCTGGGCATGGGGGTCATGCTGGACGTGGTCTACAACCATTTCGGCCCGGACGGCAATTTTCTGCCGCACTACGCCGCCTCTTTCTTTCGCGACGACGTCCGCACGCCCTGGGGCGCGGCCATCGATTTTCGCCAGGCCGCCGTGCGGCGCTTTTTCGAGGAAAACGCGCTGTACTGGCTAAGCGAATTCCGCTTCGATGGCCTGCGGCTCGATGCCGTGCACGCCATTGCCGGCCACGGATGGCTGCCCGAGCTGGCCCGCCACGTGCGCGGCCAACTGCCCGCACGCCACGTGCACCTGGTGCTGGAAAACGACGACAACCGCGCCTCGTTGCTGCAGGCCGGCTACGACGCCCAGTGGAACGACGACGCCCACCACGTGCTGCACCATCTCGTGACGGGTGAAGCCCACGGCTACTACGCCGACTACGCCACCCACCCCGCCCGGGCGCTGGCCCGCTGCCTGCAAGAGGGTTGGCTGTACCAAGGCCAGCCGTCGGCCCATCGCGGCGGCGCGCCGCGCGGCGAGCCCAGCGCCCATCTGCCCAGCACCGCCTTCGTGCTGTTCCTGCAGAACCACGACCAGACCGGCAACCGCGCCCAGGGCGATCGGCTGACCGCCCTGGTGCCGTCGGCCGACCGCCTGCGCGCCGCCGTGGCCCTGCAACTGCTGGCCCCGCAGGTGCCGCTGATTTTCATGGGCGAAGAAATCGGCAGCCAGGCGCCCTTCCTGTACTTCACCAGCCATGCCGACCCGACCCTGGCCGATGCGGTCCGCGAAGGCCGGCAGCTGGAATTCGCGGCCCTTGCACAAGGCAACGACCCGGACACCCTGCCCGACCCCAACGCCGAAACCACCTATCTGCGCAGCCAGCCGTGGGGGGACGAAGATCTGGATGACGCCCAGGCCTGGCGCACGTATTACGAAGCGCTGCTGCAATTGCGCCAGCGGCTGCTTGCGCCGCGCCTGCGCGGCGCAAGCAGCCTCGGCGCCCGCGCAGTGGGTGAACACGCCGTGCTGGCCCGGTGGGCCATGAATGACGGCGCCGTACTGACGCTTTACGCCAACCTGGGGCCCGACCACGTGCCGCTGCCGGCGGACCTCGCGCCCGCCGGCGGCTTTGGCGAGGTGCTGTTCGAATCGCTGCCCGGCGCGTTCGACGCCATCGGCACAGGCAGCCTGTGTCGCGGCAGCACGGTGTATCTGTTGCAGGAGGCCCCATGACGGCTCCCCACGCCGCGCTGGCGGCGCTGGCCGCCGAAGCCGGCCTGGCCGAGCACTGGACCGATGCGCATGGCCACCCCCGGGTCGTGGCGCCGGACACGCTGCGTGCCTTGCTGCGCGCCATGGACCTGCCGGCCGACGCCGACGGCCAGATCCAGGCAAGCCGCCGGCACCTGGCCGACAGCCATGCCCACCTGCCGCCCATGCGGGTCGCGGTGGCGGGCGGCACGCTCAGCCTGCCCGCACGCTGCGCCGGCCGCTATGCCATCCACGCCCCCCAGGCAGCCCCGTTGCGCGGACACACCAGCCCGGGCATCGGCGGCGCGCCCGAGCTGGCGGTGCCGACCCAGCCAGGCTACTACCAGCTGGAACTGGCCGGCGGCACCACCACCCTGGCCGTCGCGCCGCCCAGCGCGCCGACCCTGGCGCAGTTGCTGGGCGATGCCGCGCCGCGTGCCTGGGGCCTGGCTGCGCAGGTCTACAGCCTGCGCTACCGCGGGCCGGACGCCGCCCGGTCCACGCAGGGCTTTGGCGACTTCGGCGCGCTGCGCGAACTGGCCGGCGCCGCCGGGGCCGCGGGCGCCGATGCGCTGGCCATCAGTCCCGTGCACGCGCTGTTCGCCGACGACCCGACCCAATTCAGTCCCTATTCCCCTTCCAGCCGCTTGTTCCTTAACACCCTGTATGCCGACCCCGGCGTGCTGGGCGAGGCGCCCCTGCGCGCAGCGCTGGCGCGCCTGCCGCCGGCCGCCGCCTCGGCGCTGCAGGCCCTGGACGCACAAGACCTGATCGACTGGCCGCAGGCGGCCCGCTGGCGTCAGCAGCTGCTGCGCGAACTGCATCGCGGCTTCGGTGCGCAAGCCTCGGCGCCCGAGCAACAGGCCTTCCAGGCCTTCTGCACCGCGGGCGGACAGGACCTGCGTGACCACGCCCTGTTCGAAACCCTGCATGCACGCCAGGCGCAGTTTCCCGGCGCGCCCGCCACCTGGGCCGACTGGCCGCAGGCGCTGCGCGACCCGCGATCGGCGCAGGCCGAGGCCGCCGCCCGCACGCACGCGGACGAACTCGACTTTCACCGGTTCGCGCAATGGCTGGCGGCGCTCAGCCTGTCCAGCGCGCACGCCGCGGCCCGGCAGGCCGGCATGCGCGTGGGCCTGATTGCGGACCTGGCCATCGGCGCCCACCCGGCCGGCAGCCATGCCTGGAGCCGCCAGGCCGATCTGCTGCGGCACGCCAGCGTCGGCGCGCCGCCCGACATCCACAACCCGCTGGGCCAGGCGTGGTCGCTCACCGCCCTGTCGCCCCGCGCGCTGCGCGATTCCGGCTACGCGGCCTTCCTGGCGTTGCTGCGCGCCAGCCTGGCGCAGGCGGGCGGACTGCGCATCGACCATATCCTGGGCCTGGCCCGCCTGTGGCTGATTCCCGATGGCGCGGGCGCGGCCGACGGCGCCTACCTGCGCTACCCGCTGCGCGCGCTGCTGCGGCTGACGGCGCTGGAAGCGTGGCGCCACCGGGCCCTGGTGATCGGTGAAAACCTGGGCACGGTGCCCGAGGGCTTTGACGACGCACTGCGCGAGCACGGCCTGCTGGGCATGAACGTGCTCTGGTTCATGCGCGGTCCGCCCAGCCCGCGCGCCCCCGCGGCATTCCTGCCGCCGGCCGCCTGGCCGGCCAGCGCCGCCGCCATGACCACGACGCATGACCTGCCCACGCTGCGGGGCTGGTGGCAGGGCCACGATCTCGACTGGCGCGCGCGGCTCGGGCTGACGGGTCCGCACGAGGCTCCCGCCGAGCTGCACGCCCAGCGCGAGGCGGATCGCGAACACCTGTGGCAAGCCGTGCGCGACCACGCGCATTTGCCCGCCAGCCCGGCGCCGGCGCAGGCCCCCGGCGCCGCACTGCTCGCCTTCGTCGCCGCCACGCCTTGTCCGCTCACGCTGGTGCCCCTGGAAGACGCCACCGGCATGCTCGAACAGCCCAACCTGCCGGGTGCCGACGCACGGCATCCCAACTGGCGCCAGCGCCAGCCGCTGGACGCGGCCCGCTGCCTGGACGACCCGGCGGTGCGCACGCGGCTCGCGCCGCTGCGCGCCCTGAGAGACCGCAAACCATGACGCTTGCCTTGCCCCCCACCGCCACCGCCGGGCGGCCGCGCGCCACCGCCCGCCTGCAGCTGCATGCCGGCTTCACCCTGGATGATGCCGCCGCCCAGGCGCCCTACTACGCCGCGCTCGGCGTCAGCCACCTGTACCTGTCGCCCATCACGACGGCACGCACGGGATCCACCCACGGCTACGACGTCATCGACCACGGCCGCGTCAATCCCGAACTGGGCGGCGAGCCCGCCCTGCAACGCCTGGCCACTGCCGCCCGTGCGCTCGGCCTGGGCCTCATCGCCGACATCGTGCCCAACCACATGGCCGCGCACGTCTCGAACCGCTGGTGGGCCGACGTGCTGCGCCATGGCGAACGCAGCGCGTATTCGCGGCATTTCGACATCGACTGGCGTGCACCGGATCCCGCGCTGCGCGGCAAAGTGCTGCTGCCGGTCTTGCCCGATTCCTACGGCACCTGTTTGGAATCGGGGGGCCTGGCGCTGGTGCCGGACGGCCGCGCCGGCTACGCGATTGCCGTCGGCGATCAACGCTATCCGCTCGCGCAGGCCACGCTGGACGCCGGCGGCACGCCCGCCCAGGTCTGCGCTGCCCACGCGGCGGACACACCGCAGGGCCGGCAGCGGCTGCATGCGTTGCTGGAGCGCCAGCACTACCGCCTGGCCTGGTGGGCCACCGCGCCCGACCAGATCAATTGGCGGCGCTTCTTCGAGGTCAGCGAGCTGATCGGCGTGCGGGTCGAGGACGACGCGGTCTTCGACGCCGTGCACGCGTTGCCCCTGCGCCTGTACCACCAGGGCCTGCTGGACGGCCTGCGCATCGACCACGTCGACGGCCTGGCCGCGCCCGGCGCGTACCTGCGGCGCCTGCGCGGCCTGCTGGCGCAAGCCGGCCCCGCGCGCCAACAGGCCGGCCTGTGCCCCGAGCCCTACCTGATCGTGGAAAAAATCCTGGCCCACGACGAAACGCCCGACCCGCGCTGGGGGGCCGACGGCACCACCGGCTACGACTTCATGGACCAGGTCGGCGCCCTGCTGCATGCCCCGGCCGCCCGCGACGGCCTGGAACAATTCTGGCAGCGCCTGAGCGGCCAGCACGACAGCGCGTCCGAGCAACTGCTGACCGTGCGCCGCCTCATGCTGGAGCGGCACTTCGTCGCCGAACGGCAGACGCTGGTGCGCGCCTTGACGCGGGTGGCGCGGCTGGACCTGCGCACCCGGGATTGCGCCGGCCCGGCCATCGACCGCGTGCTGTCCGCCGTGCTCGCCGCCTTTGCCGTCTACCGCAGCTATGCGGAAGACGGCGGCCGCGGCGCGGCGGACGAGGCCCGTATGCAGGCCGCCCTGGCCGACGCCCGCCGCCAGCTCGGGGCGCGCCCCGGCAGCGCCGACGACCGCCTGCTCCAGCTGCTCGGCCAGTGGCTGGACGGCACGCCCGGCGAACCGCAGGACGCCAGCGCCGGCCGCGCCCTGCAAAGCGCCCGCGACCGTGCGCTGCGCCACTTCCAGCAACTGACCCCGCCGCTCGCGGCCAAAGCCCTGGAAGACACCCTGTTCTACCGTTACGCCCCGCTGCTTTCGCGCAACGAAGTCGGCTCCAGTCCCGCCCGCTTCTCGCTGGACCCGCAGGCGTTTCACGCCGCCTGCGTCGCACGCGCCCGCAGCCACCCCGATGCCATGCTGGCCACCGCCACGCACGACCACAAGCGCGGCGAAGACAGCCGCTGCCGCCTGGCCGCGCTGACCGAAGATCCGCAAGGCTGGATCCACACCGCGCAAGCCTGGATAGAACGCCTGCCCACGCAGGACGGCATGCCGTCCCGGGCCGACCGCTATCAGTTGCTGCAAAGCCTGGTCGGCGCGTGGCCGCTGGACCTGGCGCCGGGCGACATCGACACCCGCCCCGACCTCGTCGCGGCCTGCCTGGAGCGCCTGGCGCAATGGCAGCAGAAAGCCCTGCGCGAAGCCAAGCAGCACAGCAGCTGGACCAGCCCCGACACGGCGTACGAACAGGCGGCCCGCCATGCCCTGGACCATCTGCTGGCCGAGCCCGAGGGCCGCGCCCTGCTGCGCGAGATCGCCGCGTACGCGCTGCGCCTGGCCCCGGCGGGCCTGGTCAACAGCCTGACGCAGACCTTGCTGCGCAACACCCTGCCCGGGGTGCCGGACCTGTACCAGGGCACGGACCTGTGGGACTTCAGCCTGGTCGATCCCGACAACCGCCGGCCGGTGGATTACGCCGCGCGCGCCGCGCTGCTGGCCGAGACCTCGCCCGACAGTCCGCTGGCGGGTTGCGCCGGCGCCTGGCGCAGCGGCGCGGTCAAGCAGGCCCTGATCCAGCGCGCACTGCGGTTGCGCGCCCGCTTTCCCGAGCTGCTGCGCCACGCCGACTGCCGTCCCGTCGCGGCCCAGGGGCCGCAGGCCGATCGCATCGTGGCCTATTTGCGGCGCCATGACGGCCAGGACCTGCTGCTGGTGGTGCCCCGGCTGTGCGCCGTGGCGGTCGCCGGCTACGCCCAGGGCGATGCCGCCACCGCCCGCACCTTTTGGACGGACACGCGGCTGCTGCTGCCGCGCGAAGCGGGCCGGGTCTTCCTGGATGTGCTGTCAGGCCGGCGGCACCAGGTCGGCGCGGCGGGCGAACTGGCCGTGCTGCCGCTGCTGCGCGACCACCCGGTGGCGCTCTGCGCCACCGGCGCCTAGGGCGCCCGGCCCTCGGGCACGGGCCCGGGATCGCGCTTGAGCAGGTCGATGAGCAGCGCCATCGACCATGGCTTGGGCAGCAGCGGAAAGACGCGCGGCCCCGACCGGTGCAGGATGTCGTCGGCCCCCGTCGTCAGGATGATGCGGATGTGCGGCCACATCGAACGGATACGATGCGCCAGCTCAATGCCGTTCAGGCCGGCCATCTCGATATCGGTGATCACCAGGTCACAACCGCCGTGGGTCTCGGCCAGCAGGTCCAGCGCCTGATCGGCGCCGGTGCACAACGTGACCTCGTGGCCCAGGTCTTCCAGCAGCGCACGCAATACCTCCGCCACGCTGGCGTCGTCCTCGACCAGCACGATGCGTTCGAACGCCTCGCCGGGATCAGCCGGCGGGGCTTGCACGGCCTGGATATCGCCCCGCAATGCGTCTTCCGGAATGGTGATGGTGAACGTGGACCCTTCGCCTTCCTTGCTGCTCACGCTGACGTCGCCGCCGGACTGCCGGGCGAATCCGAACACCTGGCTCAGCCCCAGGCCGGTACCCTTGTCGATCGGCTTGGTGGAAAAGAAGGGCTCGAACACGTGCGCCAGGACCTCGGGCGCCATGCCGCTGCCCGCATCGCGCACGGCAATCGCCACGCACGGCCGGCCCCCGCCCGCCGGGTCCGGGCCGGCCACGCCGTTCGCGCGGCACAGCGAGATCGTCAAGGTTCCGCCTTGCGGCATGGCGTCGCGCGCGTTGACCACGATGTTCAGGATCGCGGTCTCGAGCTGGTTCGGATCGGCGCAGATGTAAAGCGGGCCATCCTCGAAGCGGTAGTCGATCCTGATGCCCGCCCCGGCCGTGGCCGCGAAGATATCCTGCATGCCCTCGATGCAGCCGCGCACGTCAAAGCGTGCGGGCTTCAACGGTTGGCGGCGTGCGTACGCCAGCAATTGCGCCGTCAAATGGCCGGCACGATCCACCGCCGCGGCAATCAGTCCGGCCAGTTCCAGCCGCTTGGGCGCCTCGACGGTGGGCTTGGCCAGCATGTCGGCGGCAAAGCGGATGGTGGTCAGGAAATTGTTGAAATCATGCGCCACCCCGCCGGTCAGGCGGCCCAGCGCTTCCAGCTTCTGCGAGTGATACAGGGCTTCGCGCGCGGCTTCCACCTCTTGCTGCGCATTTTTCTTTTCGGTCAGGTCGCGCGTGATCTTGGCAAAACCCAGGATGCTGCCGTCGTCGTCGCGGATGGTATCCATGACGACGCTGCACCAGAAGCGCTGGCCGTTCTTGTGCACGCGCCAGCCTTCGTCCTCGAAGCGGCCCTCGCGTCTTGCGGTTTCCAGCGCCCGCTGGGGCAGGCCGGCGGCGCGGTCCTCTTCGGTGTAGAAAAGAGAAAAATCCTCGCCCGCGACTTCCTGCAGCGTGTACCCCTTGAACTGCTCGGCGCCCTTGTTCAGGCTGATCACCCGGCCCTCGGCATCGAGCAGGTAGATCTGGTAGTCCATCACGGCGTCGACCAGCAGCCGGTAGCGGTTTTCACCTGCCAGCCGAAGCGCTGATTCGCCTCGCGTCCTGACCTGCGCAGATGTAGACATGGGAGTTCCTCGATGGGGCGCCGCAACGCCGCTGGAAAAGGGAACTTGATGGGCGCCACAGGCACCGCTTCGGTCCGAACTGCCTTCACCGCAAGCTTCATTATGCGCGCCGTGCCGACCGCCCGCGACCTTATTCTGTGAGTGTCTGTCAGCACCTGCGACGGCCCGGGAAATGGGCGATTTCCGGCATGGCAATTGCTGGGAAGGCAGGACAACCGCAGGAGTCCCTGATGAATGCCAACGAAAGAGTCGCCTTATTCATGCACGAACATCGGCTGACGCTGGTGACCGCCGAGTCTTGCACCGCCGGGCTGATCGCCGCCACGCTGGCCGACATCCCGGGCGCGGGCGCCCTGCTCGATTGCGCGTTCGTGGTGTATTCGGCCGAATCGAAACGGCGCTGCCTGGACGTGCCGCAATCCACCCTGGCCACTCATAACCTGACCAGCGAAGCCGTGGCCCGCGACATGGCGCTGGGCGCCGCGCGCAAAAGTCCCGCCAACGTCGCCGTTGCCAACACCGGCGTCACCGACGCCATCGACGACCGCGTGCCGGCGGGCACACAGTGTTACGCCTGGGCCTTCAAAAGCGGCAACGCCGACGCCAGCCCCATCGTCTACACCGCCACCCGGCAGTTCAGCGGCAGCCGCCAGCGCATCCGCCAGGCCAGCGCCGACTACGCCCTGCAAGGCATCGTCGAACACTTCCTGCTGCACCAGCCGGGCCAGCGATCCTGAGGCAAGGCGGGGGCACGGCGGCCGGGAAGCGGCCAGGCGCTGCCGGAGACGGTCGGGAAGGCGGTCCGCAAGCCCGATTTGTAGGAAATTTCTGTTTCTTTCGTCCGGGCGTTCACGACCGCCTCGGCGTTGCTACGCTTGCCTCCTTCTTCACCCATGGGCCATCCGTCGCCACCGACAGGCCCGCTCCTTGCCACCCCAAGCCTTATCACCATGTCCTCGAATCCACGATTGACGCGCTCCCTCGCTCCCGCGTTGCTGGGCCTGGCCAGCCTGCTGGCTACGGCCCCGGCCACCGCCCTGACCTCCACGCCGGTCCAGATGACACCCGACCAGGTCGCCCAGCTGTATCTCGACGTCATCGTGCACGACAACGCCGACAGCGCCCGTCAGCTGAACGACTACCTGAGGCTGTCCAATGACGGCAAAGACACCTTCGATGTCAACACCGTCAAGAACATGGCGGCCATCCGCAGCGCGCAATTCCAGCAAATGGCGGCCCAGTTGGCAGGCGCCCTGCCCAACGCCAGGCACCCCCGCGTCCTGAAGGACAAGCTGGCCGAGGCACTGCAGTTGCAGCACGCCGCCGTTCAGCAATCGGACTGCAAAGTGCAGTCCAGCAAGATCAAGCCCAATGACCTGCCGCCGGGATATCAAGTCGTGCAGGTCACCTACCAATGCACCATCCCCAACGTGCGCTATTCCTTCGAGGCCGCGCTGAGCAAACTCGCCGCGCCCGATGAAGCCGGCGTGACAACGCTGGTCGACGAATTCCTGGCCGCCCTGCGGCATCCCAAGGGCGTGAAAACGGTGACAGGCAAGAAAGACCTGTTTGCGCCCAGCAGCCAGGGGCCCTGGTCCACCGAAGACTACAACGAGTGGGTCGACCCGATCATTGCGGGGTTTCAACCCTGACGCGGCTGACGCGGCGGCCCGGCGCCGCCGCGCACGCGAAGCCGAACGCCTTGCTGGCCCCCGCCGCCGCCAGGCGCATCGGCGCTGTCGTCCCTCGCGCAGGCATAATGACATCGCTACGCCTTGCCGCGCACTTGATCGACAGGGCGACTGCGGCCCGTCCCCCAACGCCCAGCCCTCGCCCGCCATGCGCCTGATTCAGAGCTTTCCCCGTGCCGTCGCCGCTGCGTTGTTCGGCTGGATATCTCTACTTCCCATCGCCCCAGCCGCAGCACAATCGCTGACGCCCGAACAGATCGGGCAGCTCTACCTCGATTACGTCATCCACGACGACATGAACAGCGCGCGTCAACTGGATGCCTACACGAAGCGCTTCTATCCCGACAAGCTACCCATCCGCGTGGAGGTCTTGCGCAACGTGGACAACATGCGGGAAGGCGCGTACCGACGCGCGGCGGAAATTCGGGTGCAAGCGCTGCTCAATGCCACCGAACCACAGGCGGCGAAGGAACGGTTGATCGAGGCCCTGCGTCTACAGCGGGCACTCGTTTCGCAATCAAGCTGCAAGGTCCTGTCCAAGACGATCAAACCCAATCCGGCGCTGCCCGGACAAAAAATGGCGACCGTCCGCTACGAATGTGTCATTGCCGACATCCGCTATTCGCTCGACGATGCCCTGGCCTCGCTGCCGCCCCATGACGAGGCCGGCCTGCGCGACGTGGTGAACGCCTTTCTCGACGCCGCGCGCCATCCGCAAGGCATCAAGACAGTGACCGGTAGCCAGGAGCTTTACGGTGGACGAGAGAACGGCCCCTGGGACAACGGGGGAGGCCAGGAATGGATCGCGCCGATCCTTGCTGGCTTTCGTCCGTGACGGCTTGCCGGCCACCAAGACTGCGACCAGCCGTCGTTCGACGCATCATCGTGCACCGGGTTCAACGGCGACGAATATTGCATTGTCGAGCTTTTTCCTGATGCGCTTGCGGCCAGCGCTGTGTTCATATCGAAGGATGTCGTCGAGACTATCCAACTTGGACTTGAAAAGCGCCTCCAGTTCGTTGGCGCGTCCGAGCAGCATAGCGATACGGACCACATTCTCAAAGGCCACGTTCTTGCCTGCTTCCAGATTGGAAACCGTATTCGCGGAAATGCCGGCGCGCGCGGCGACATCAGCCTGCGTCAGTTGCTGCGCCAGTCGTTCTTTGCGCAATCGTTCACAAAGCGCTCTGACAATCTCATTGGAACTCGCAAAAGTTAATTCCAAAATATTGGCCCTTAAAGTCATAACTCAAACTTAAGACACAATATTATGGATTTAAATTGTTTGCCCAGGGCAGAATTCCTGTCGAACAAGGCCCATTGCATCCGGACGTTGTCGTGCCCCCTACCCCGCCCCCAACCGCTCCCGAATCAACCCCAGCAACGACTGCCCCGCCGGTGACAGGCTCACGTCGTGACGCCTGACCAGGTAGATATCTCGGACGATATCCGGGCTTCCCACCGGCACCGACTGCAAGCCATAGCCCGCCGCGTCGAACAAGCCGGGCATCACCGCCACGAAATCCCCCGTCTGCACCAGGCCGACCATGGTGGCCAGCTGATCGACTTCGATCTTCCAGGGCAAGACAATGCCGCTGGCGTGCAGCACGCTGTCGATCTGCAGGCGCGTCGAGCTCAAGGGGTGTAGCCCCACCACGGGCAAATCGGACACCTGCGTCCAGGTCAGCGTGCGGCGTCGCGGACGGAAGGCCGAGCCTTTGGCGTACACCAGGTTGTAGCCGTAGGCGGCGGCCTTCTCCACCACCAGCGATTGCGGAAACGACACCACGGTCGTCACGCCGAATTCGACCTCGCCGTCTTCCACCAGCTTGGCCACCACGGTGGCGTTGGCGTCGCGGATCGACAGGTAGGTGTGCGGATGCGCGGCGTAGAACGCGGGCAACACCTTGGGAAACACGGAATAGCCCACCGACGCCACCGTGCCCACCGCCAGGTTGCCGCCCTGCCCCTGCGCCGCGCGCGCCGCTTCCAGCAGGCAGGCGTCCAGCCGGCTGACGGCGGGCAGCACCCGTTCGTACAAGGTGCGGCCGATCGAGGTGACCACCACGCGGCGCGTCGTGCGTTCGAACAGCTTGCCGCCGATGCGGTCCTCCAGCTTGGCCACGCGCCGGCTCAAGGCAGACGTGGTGATGCACAGCTGCGACGCCGCCGCGGTGTACTGGCCGGTGCGCACCAGCGTGCAGAACGCCCGCAGATCCTCGATGTCGTAATTGATTCCCATAGATCAACAATCTTTGATTTTTATTCGATTGACGTAACTATAGGCCGAATCGCAAGCTACGCCCGTCATCGAAAACGGACCTGTTATGCATTGCGACGATATCTGCCTGAAATCCGTAAGCTCGTTCTTTGTCGGCGGCCAGACCGCGACGGTGGCGGGCCTGCCCGTCGAACACCGCAGCATGGTGCTGAACGGCCATCCGCGCGAGGTCGATCCCAACGGTGAGCAGGTCTACGGCCAGATGTACGTACAGGCCTTCCGGCTGGCGCGGCCCCGCCATCCGCATCCCGTGCTGCTGTGGCACGGCGGCGGCATGACCGGCTGCACCTGGGAAGACACGCCGGATGGCCGGCCGGGCTGGCTGATGCGCTTTCTGCAAGCGGGCTACGACGTGCTGGTCAGCGACGCGGTGGAGCGCGGCCGTTCGTCCTGGGCGCGCTATCCCGAGGTCTACGCCGAGGCGCCCGTATTTCGCACCAAGCGCGAGGCCTGGCTGACTTTTCGCATCGGCCCCCGCTATGAGCCGGCGCCCGCGCCGCGCCATCCCTTTCCCGGGCAGCAATTTCCCTGCGACAGCTTCGACCATTTCGCCCGGCAATGGGTGCCGCGCTGGCCGGGCCACGAAGCCATGATCCTGGCCGCGTACGAAGCGCTGGTCGACCAGGTCGGCCCCTGCCACCTGGTGGCGCACAGCCAGGGCGCCGGCTTCGCCGCCGAGATCGCACGGCGTCGGCCGCAGTGGGTGCAGTCGGTGGTCGGCATCGAACCCGGCGGCATGCCTGCGCCCAGCCCGACCGGGCCGCTGCCGCGCCATCTGCACGTGTGGGGCGACTTTATTGAAGCGTCCGGATCGCACTGGATCAATTACCGGCGCCAGGCCGACGCCTACCTCGCCAGCATCCGCGACACCACGCCGGTCAGCGTGATCGACCTGCCGGCCGAGGGGGTCCACGGCAACTCCCACCTGCCCATGATGGACCGCAACAGCGACGACGTGTTCGAGCGGGTCAGGGCGTGGCTGCAGACCTGACGTCCCCGGCTCGGCGCATGGCGACCCTCGATCACAGCAACCCATAACAACACCCCACGGAGACAAACATGAAACCCTTCATCCTGCCCGCACTGGCGCTGGCCCTCGCAACCGGCGCGGCCCCCGTTGCCGCGCAAACCTACCCCACCCAACCCATCAAGCTGATCGTGGGCTACGCCCCGGGCGGCTCGGTGGATGCCTTTGCCCGCCTGGTCGCGCCCAAGCTCGGCCAGGAACTGGGCCAGACCATCGTCATCGAGAACATCGCCGGCGCAGGCGGCATCATCGGCGTCACGCGGGCCGTCAACGCCAAACCCGATGGCTACACCCTGCTGATGGGCATCGTCTCGGACGTGGTGATCGCGCCGCAGGTGCAGGTCTCCGCCAAGTACACCTATCGCGACCTGCAGGCCGTGGCCCCGCTGGGCACCAGCGGCCTGGCCGTGGTGGCCAACCCCAAGCTGGGCGTGCGCTCGTTCGACGACCTGATCCGGCGCGCCCGCGCCGAGCCCGGCCGGCTGACCTACGGCGCCACCGGCGTCGGCTCGCTGCCGAGCATCGCGATGGAAAGCCTGAAGAAGATGACCGGCACCGAGATCACCTTCATTCCCTATGCCAGCGCCTCGAAGATCGCCACCGACGTCATCGGCGGCACGGTCGACCTGGCGGTGTCCGGCCTGCCCGCCCTGCTGGAACTGGTCAAGAGCGGCCGCGTGACGCCGGTGGGCGTGATGAGCCGCGACCGCGACATCGGCAACCCGGACATGGCCTCGGCCGGGGAAACGGCAGCCTTGAAGGGCATGGACTTCTATTTCTGGACGGGCCTGTTCGCCCCCGCCGGCACCCCGGAACCCGTCGTGGACACGGTGAACCAGGCATTCACCCGCGTGATGGCGCAACCCGACGTGCAGGCGCGCTTCCAGGAACTGGGCGTGAAGGTCAGCGCCCCCGCCAGCCCGGCGGAATTCGCCCTTTTTGTCGAGGCCAGCGACAAGCAATGGCGCGAGGCCATCGCCAGCGCCGAAATCCCTCGCCAGTAGGCCGGCACGGGCGGCGCGGCGGCGTCGCCCGTCATTGCGCGGACGGTGGCGGCCTCGCCAAGCCGCCAGCGCCGCAAAGTGGCTATATCAAATAACCCGGATTGGCTATTTTTCACAGATCCAATTGTCTTTAGGATGGCTCGCATCCCAGTCAACCTCGAGCACATCCATGCCAGAACTGACCCCGGCGCTCCGGCAGCGCATCATCCAAGCCGTGGACGCGGGCTTTGCGGCCCAGACCGAACTGACCGCGCAACTGGTGCGCCTGCCGTCGCAGCGCGGTGAAGAAGCCACCGCGCAGGACTTCATGGCGGCGCGCTATGCCGAACGCGGCTACGGCGTGGACCGCTGGAAGATCGACGTCGACGCCATTGCCCACCTGCCGGGCTTTTCGCCGGTGGCGGTGTCCTACGACAACGCCTACAACGTGGTCGGCGCGCACCGCGCCCGCAGCCTGAAGGGCCGCTCGCTGATCCTGAACGGCCACATCGACGTGGTGCCGGTCGGCCCGCTGTCGCAATGGAGCCGCGACCCGTACGACCCCGCCATCGTCGACGGCTGGATGCACGGCCGCGGCGCGGGCGACATGAAGTCGGGCCTGGTCGCCTGCCTGTCGGCCATGGACGCGCTGGCCAGCCTGGGCCTGGCGCCCGCGGGCGACGTGTTCCTGCAATCGGTGGTGGAAGAAGAATGCACCGGCAACGGCGCGCTGGCCTGCCTGGCGCGCGGCTACCGGGCCGACGCGGCCTTCATTCCCGAACCGCTCTTGCCCATGCTGATGCGCGCCCAGGTCGGGCCAATGTGGTTCCAGGTGCAGGTCGAAGGCGACCCCCAGCACGCCTCGGCTGCGTTCACCGGCGCGGGCGCCAATGCCATCCAGAAGGCCATCTTCCTGATCCAGGCGCTGGACGAGCTGGAAGCGCGCTGGAACGGCCGCAAGTGCGACCACCGCCATTTCTGCGACCACCCCCACCCCATCCGCTTCAACCTGGGCAAGATCGCGGGCGGCGACTGGCCGTCCAGCGTGCCGGCCTGGTGCACCTTCGACATGCGTGTGGCGGTGTACCCCGGCCAGAGCCTGGAAGCCGCGCGCGCCGAGATCGAGGCCTTCGTGGCGCAGGCCGCCGCGCGCGACCCGTTCCTGGCCAAGCATCCGCCCAAGGTGGTCTACCACGGCTTCATGGCCGAGGGCTACGAACTGAAGGATTCCGACGAGGTCGAAGCCGCGCTGCGCAGCGCCCACGAGCAGGTGTTTGGCGAGCCGCTGCGCGAGTACGCCACGTCCGCCGCCACCGACGCGCGCTTTTATGGCCTGTACGCCGACACGCCGGCCATCGTCTACGGCCCGGAATGCCGCATGCCGCACGGCTACGACGAAGCGGTCAACCTGGAATCGGTGCGCAAGGTGACCCAGACCATCGCGCTGTTCATCGCCGAATGGTGCGGACTGGAAGAGCGCCCCGCATGAATCGCAGCACCCGCCCCAGCGCCGGCCAGGCGCTGTTCGCCGCCGAGCCCCCGAAACTGACCCTGGCGGACGCCGAGGCCCTGGCCCTGTCCTGCTACGGGCTGACGGCCCGCGCCAGCATCCTGTCCAGCGAACGCGACCAGAACTTCCTGATCCAGTGCGCGGATGGCGCGGCCTATGTGCTCAAGGCCACCCACCCCGCCGAAGATCCTGCGGTCACCGACTTTCATACCCAGGCGCAGTTGTGCCTGATGCAGGCCGGCGGCGAACCACCGGTGCCGCGCCTGATTCCCGGCGTGGCCGGCGACTACGTGCATTGGCACGAAGACGAAGACGGCGCCCGCCGCGCCATCCGGCTGATCACCTATATCGATGGCGTGCCGCTTTACAAGGTGGCCCGCAGCCCCGCGCAGCACCAGGCGCTGGGCCGTGCGCTGGCGCAGTTCGATCTGGCATTGGCCCATTTCAGCCACCCCATGGCCGACCACGAACTGCTTTGGGACCTGCAGCACGCCGACCGCCTGGCCGACCTCTTGCCCCGCATTGCCGACCCCGAACGGCGCGCCCTGGCCGAACGCCACCTGGACCGCTTCATCCGCCACACCCAGCCGGCGCTTGAAGGCTTGCGGCGCCAGGTGATCCACAACGACCTGAACCCGTACAACGTGATGGTCGAACCGGCCCGCCCCGAACGCATCGCCGCGTTGCTGGATTTTGGCGACATGGTGCGCGCGCCGCTGGTGCAGGACCTGGCCGTGGCCGGCGCTTATCTGCTGCAAGACGCGCCCGATCCGCTATCGCCCGCGTTGCGGCACTGCGTGGCCAGCTACCACCAGGCGCTGCCCCTGACCGACACCGAAATCGCCCTGCTGCCCGACCTGATCGCCGCGCGCCACCTCATCACGGTGGCGATCACCGGCTGGCGCGCCGAGCAGCATCCCGAAAACCGCCAATACATCCTGCGCAACAATGGCCAGGCCTGGTCCGGCCTGGCGCGGCTGGACACGCTGCCGCGCCAGCAGGCCAGCGACATCCTGCTGGCCGCCTGCCTGACCCCGATGGAGAGTTTCACATGAGCCGAGACAAAGCCATGCTCAATGCCTTCGACCCCGCGGCCGCCGATGCGCTGCCCGAGGCCGAACGCGCCCTGATCGCCCGCCGCCAGCGCGTGCTGGGCCCGTCCTACCGCCTGTTCTACGACCAGCCCCTGCACATCGTGCGCGGCGAAGGCGTGTGGCTGATCGGCGCCGACGGCCAGCGCTACCTGGATGCCTACAACAACGTGGCTTCGGTCGGCCACAGCCATCCGCGCGTGGTGCGGGCCATTGCCGAGCAGGCCGCCATCCTGAACACCCACACGCGCTACCTGCACGACGGGGTGCTGGACTACGCCGAACAGCTGCTGGCGACCTTTCCCGAGCCGCTGTCGCAGGTGATCTTCACCTGCACCGGCAGCGAGGCCAATGACCTGGCGCTGCGCGTGGCGCGCAGCCACACCGGCGGCACCGGCGTCATCGTCACGCAGCTGGCGTACCACGGCGTGACCTCGGCGGTGGCGGCGGTGTCGCCGTCGCTGGGCCAGGCCGTGCCGCTGGGGCTGGACACGCGCACCGTGGCCGCCCCCGACACCTACCGGCAGGACCCGGCCACATTGGGCGCCTGGTTCGCCGCGCAGGTACAGGCCGCCATCGACGACATGCGCCGCCATGGCATCCGCCCGGCCGCGCTGCTGGTGGACACCATTTTTTCCAGCGACGGCGTCTACAGCGACCCGGCGGGCTTCCTGGCGCCGGCGGTGCAGGCCATCCACGACGCGGGCGGCCTGTTCATTGCCGACGAGGTGCAGGCGGGCTTTGCGCGCACGGGTTCGAAGATGTGGGGGTTTGAGCGCCATGGGCTGGTGCCGGACCTGGTCACCATGGGCAAGCCCATGGGCAACGGCCACCCGATCGCGGCGATGGTGTCGCGCCCGGACATCATGGAACGCTTCGGGCGCGAGGCCCGCTACTTCAACACCTTCGGCGGCAATCCGGTGGCCTGCGCCGCCGCCCAGGCCACGCTGGCGGTCATCCAGGAAGAAGGCCTGCAAGCCAACGCCGCGCGCACCGGACAGTATCTGCGCGAGGGTTTCCGGGCGCTGGCCGAACGCCACCCGCTGATCGGCGACGTGCGCGGCGATGGCCTGTTCATCGGTGTGGAACTGGTGCGCGACCGCGCCACCAAGACGCCGGCCAAGGAAGCCACCCACCGCTTCGTCAACCTGATGCGTGAACGCCGGGTGCTGCTCAGCGCCACCGGCCTGCACGGCAACGTGCTCAAGCTGCGGCCGCAACTGCCCTTCGGACAAGAGCACGCCGACCTGTTGCTGGCGGCGGCGGACCAGGTGCTGGGCGAACTGTAGGCGCGAACATGGCGCGTGGGGCGGTCGCAAGCCTGCGCCGCCCCACGCACCGCCATCTGGACATCAACGCTTGACGCGCCTTGCGGGCTTGGCATCCGTGGCCCGCGCCAACGCCCGTGCAAAGCGCATCACGCCATCATCGATGCGCTCGCACGGCACGCCGCCATACCCCAGCACCACGGCCGGCTGGCCATGGCGAGCGGCATCGGGCAGGTAGGCCGGCTGCCCCAGCACGATGCCTTCTTCGCGGGCGGCATCCGCCAGCCGGGCCACCTGCACCTTGGGCGGCAACCGCGCATACACGTGCAGCCCGGCGCGCGCCTGCGACAATTGCACCGCATCGCCCACGCGCGCCGCCAGCGCCTCGCGCAGCACCGCCTGGCGGCCCGCATACTCGGTACGCAGGCGCTTGATGTTGTGCGAGAAATGGCCATCGCCCATGAAGTCGGCCAACGCCGCCTGCAAGTGCAGCTGGCCCGGCCGGTAGATGCTGGCGGCCGCCTGCGAAAACGAGGCGGCCACTTGCGGCGGAACCACCATGTAGCTCATGCGCAGGCCGGCGAACATGGTCTTGCTGAACGTGCCCATGTAGATCACGCGGCCATCGGCATCCAGCCCTTGCAGCGACGGAATCGGCGCGCCGTCGTAGCGAAATTCGCTGTCGTAGTCGTCTTCGATGACCCACAGCCCGCGCGCCCGCGCCGCTTGCAACAGTTCAAGCCGGCGCGCCAGCGGCATCACCACGCCGGTGGGGTACTGGTGCGACGGGCTGGTGATCAGCAGGCGGGCGCGGCGCGGCAGCTTGCTGGCGGCCAGGTCCAGCCCCTGCTCGTCCACCACCGCGGCATGCGCCCGCACCCCGGCCGCGCCCAGCACCGGCGGAAAGGCCCAGTGGCATGGGCTTTCGACCAGCGCGCTATCGCCCCATTCGGTCAGCAATCGCGCGCACAAGTCCACCGACTGGTGCGTGCCGGCGGTGACGATGACCTGTTCCGGCTCGCACACCACCGACCGCGCCAGGCGCAGGTAATTGGCAATCGCCAGCCGCAGCGGCATGTAGCCCGCGCCGTCCTTGGCGTAGCCGGACAGCGCCAGGTTGGACTTGCCCAGGTGGCGCGACACCAGCCGGCGCCAGAGATGAAACGGAAACAGGCTGGCATCGGCCACGCCCGGCACGAAGGCGCCGGTGTGCTGCGCCAGGCCGCCCGCGCCGCCGGCGATGACCTCGCCGCGCGCCGACAGGCCGGGGCGATGGCGCTGCACGTGTTCGGGGGTTTCGGGCGGCAGCAGCGGCCGGTCCACGGTTTTTTCCACGAAGGTGCCGCTGCCGCCGCGCGCACTGAGGTAGTTTTCGGCGATCAGCCTTTCGTAAGCCAGCGTCACCGTGATGCGCGATATGCCCAGGTCGGTGGCCAGCGCGCGCGACGACGGCAGCCGCTGCCCCGCCACCAGCGTGTGGTCCAGCACGCCGCGCCGCACGATGTCGTAGATCTGCTTTTGCAGCGGCTCGTCGGACTCGCGCGAGAGGGACCCGGCAAGCAGATCGGCGAGCAGGACTTCTTTCATGAAGTGGACCTATGTCTGAACGGATTGTGGCTATACAAGATATAGCCAGTAGTTGCTATCGTCAACGCCGTTATCAGACATCGCCGCGCCGATTCGGCAGCCGCGAAAAACAAGGGGAATTCCTTCCATGAACGACTCCACAGGCCGCAAGCAGCCCGTCCGCGCCGCGGCCGCGGCATTCTTCGGCACCATGATCGAGTGGTACGACTTTTACTGCTACGCCACCGCCGCCGCGCTGGTCTTCGGCGACGTGTTCTTCGCCACCAATGATCCCTTCATGGGCACGCTGGCCTCGCTGGGCACCTTCGCCATCGGCTTCTTT
This sequence comes from Achromobacter sp. NCFB-sbj8-Ac1-l, assembly GCF_052695805.1. Taxonomy (NCBI): domain Bacteria; kingdom Pseudomonadati; phylum Pseudomonadota; class Betaproteobacteria; order Burkholderiales; family Alcaligenaceae; genus Achromobacter; species Achromobacter sp. NCFB-sbj8-Ac1-l. Next base: position 4,414,240 of record NZ_CP199812.1, read on the forward strand.
GCGCGGCCCGTCGGCGCGGTGCTGTTCGGCCACGTCGGCGACCGCTTCGGCCGCAAGCAAAGCCTGGTCATCACGTTGCTGCTGATGGGCGTGGCCACCACGCTGATCGGCCTGCTGCCTTCGTACCATTCCATCGGCCTGACCGCCGTGGTGCTGCTGGTGGCGCTGCGCCTGGTGCAGGGCATCGCGGTGGGCGGCGAATGGGGCGGCGCGGTGCTGATCGCCGCCGAACACGCGCCGCCCAAGTGGCGCACCTTCCTGGCGTCCGCCCCGCAATACGGCAGCCCCATCGGCCTGATCCTGGCCACCGGCGTGTTCCGCCTGGTGTCCGACCTGCCCAAGGAAGACTTCCTGTCCTGGGGCTGGCGCCTGCCGTTCATCATCAGCGGCGTGCTGGTGCTGGTGGCCTTCATCATCCGCCGCGGCGTCAACGAAAGCCCGGAGCTCGAAGCCCGCCTGAAGGCGCAGAAAAAGGAAACCACCGCGCCCATCCGCCTGGTGCTGCGCGAACGCAAGCACGCCCTGCTGCTGGGCATCGGCCTGTGCCTGCTCGGCATCTCGGGGTTCTATTTCGTGACCACCCTGATGATCACCTACACCACCACCTACCTGAAGATCACGCGCAGCCAGATCCTGGACGTGGTGACCTGGGCCGGCGTGGTCGAGCTGATCAGCTTTCCGATTGCCTCGTACATCGCCACCCGCATCGGCGAGCGTCGCTTCCTGATCTGGGTCACCGCGCTGTCCACGCTGTGGGCCGTGCCGATGATGATGCTGGTCCTGACCGGCGACATCCAGAACATCGCCATCGGCCTGCTCACCGCGATCTTCCTGATCGGCGCCTACTACGCGGTGCTGGCGCCTTACCTGCCGCTGGCCTTCCCGGTGGAGATGCGCTACACGGGCATTTCGCTCAGCTTCCAGCTATGCGGCGCGATCTTCGGCGGCACCACGCCGCTGGTGGGCCTGTGGGTGGCACACACCTTCGGCCTGACCTGGCAGCCGATGGCGCTGATGTTCGCCCTCATCGCCGGTGCCAATTTCCTGTGCGCGGTGTATCTGCCGACGCCTGAGCGCGAGGCGGCCCGCCAGGGCGGGCGCGGGGTAGCTGCCCAGCACAGCCGGGCCCACTGAACGCAAGCCCCGGCGCCGCGTTACTCGACGCCGGAAAAGAACGCGCACTGCCCCGGATAGCCGGGGCGTGCGTCGCAGGCCTTCAGGCAGCCCGGCTTGCCACCCGGAAAGTTCGCCGCCACCGACATGCCGAAGCCATACGTCGGCGTCGTCACCTCGAAGCGGCTTTCGCACACCGCCTTCGTGCTGTAGGCGAACGTCATGCCCTCGCGCCGGCCGTTGATGGCAAACGCCACCTGGAAGCTGTTCATGCTGTTCCATCCCGGCCGGGGCAGCACGACGAAGCGGTAGCGCCGGGCGTCCAGCCGTTCGCCGAAGATCTTCAGCTGCGCGGACGTCGTGCGGGTCGTGGGCGACGGATACGGCAGCGCCAGCAACGCCCGGGGATCGCCCAGCACACCCAGGTCAAAGCCCAGGCCCTTCTGGTAGAAGGGCACGTCAATGCCGGGATAGCCGGAATACTCCCGCCGCGTCTCCTTCGACCCATATTCATGGCTCTTGGGCGCGTAGTCAGGCGCGCGTGCAAACGTCACGTCCAGCGTCAACACCACGTCCGCCGGGTTGGCGTCCTCGGCGCGCATATGCTTCTGGTAGATATCGGGTTGGCTGGCACACCCGGCAAGCGCCGCGGCCAACACCAGGCCCAACCCGCTCACGCTACGGGACACGACCAGGGACATCACCTCAAGGCTCCTGGCGCGGCGGCGCGGCAAGCACGACGGGCTTGAGGCCTTGGCCAACGAACTGCCACCCGTCCTTGCCCGCCTGCCACTGGAAATGCCGGTTGATCCATTCCGCCTTCATGTTGTCGTAAAGCCGCCGCTGGTCGATACGCTTGCCTTCGCCCAGCGCCTGGCGGGCAAGCTCGGCGCTCTGGTTTCCGGCCGCCCGGAAGGCATTCAATTGCATGGCCTTGGTGAACGGCACGCTGGCATAGGGGCCGTCGTCCGCCACGCTCAAGCGGATCTCGTTGTCCAGCAGCAGCGCGCCATGGCGATTGTCGGGCGACACCGACACCAGCAGCGGACTGGATCGCAGAGACTCCTTGGGCAAGGCATGCTCGAACCACAACACCTGCCCCGTGGACGTCACCAGGGCGCGCGAACCCGCCGTAAACAGCAGCAGATCCTCACGCCCGGGCTGCGCCAGGCCCAGGTCCGGGTCGCGTATGTCAACGGTGGGGCTCAAGACCCGTGCGAGCGGCGTATCGTTCTGCACCGCGATCAGTATCGTGCCCACGCCCATGAAGTCGTTCGACACCGCCAGCAGCACCGGCTGGCCGCCTTGGGTCGGCCCCAGGGCCTTCACCTGGATGAACTCGTACGCATTCAATGGCCGGTAGGGCTTGCCCCGATACTTGATCTGGCGCAAGGTCGAATTCGGATAGCCTTCCAGTTCGAAGTCCCCGCCAATCGACTGGGTCGCCTTCAGGTAATCCGGCGCCGCCGCCGCGGCCTGCGCCCGGGCCGCGCCCGGCAGCAACAGGGCGGCCCCCAGCACCATGCTGGCGTACCGTTGGGCGCCGCGGCGTCCCGATAGAATGGTCTTCGACAAAGAGGGCACGCGATCCTCGGCAGCAGCGCCGCATGAAACAGGTGCCGGCATTCTAGGCCAATCCGGCTTGCGGCCGGAAAGCCGAAGGCGTCAGCCAGCGGCCGGCGCCTTCGCCTCGATCGTCACTTCACGCTGGCCACGGCATCCAGGATCACCTGCGCCACATCGGCCGGGCGCGACTGTTGCGGCACGTGGCTGGCCGGCAACTCGGTCACCTTGGCCTTGATGCGGGCGGCCATCTGGCGTTGCAGCGCCGGCAGGATCATGCGGTCCTGCTGGCTGACGACGAAGTACGACGGCTTGGTCTTCCAGGCCGCGACCGACACGGGTTCGGCAAAGGCCGACGCCTTGATGGGGCCCTGCGTCGCCGCCATGACGCGGGCCTGCTCGGCCGGCACGTCCTGCGCAAAGTCGCGCGCCAATCCCTTGGCCGACAGGCTCAGCCAGCCATGGCTGTCGGCCGCGATGCTGTCCGAACCCGGGGCCTTGGGCGTGCCTTCTGTCAGCGTCGCCACCGACTGGCCGGCCTCGGGCGCAAAGGCGGCCACGTAGACCAGGCTGGCGACCTTGTCGTTCTTGCCCGCCTCGGTGATGACCGTGCCGCCCCAGGAATGACCGACCAGCACGACCTTGCCCGGCTGGTTGTCGATGGCGCGATTGGCGGCGGCGACGTCGCCGGCCAGCGATTCCAGCGGGTTCTGCACGGCCTGCACCTGCACGCCCTTGGCCTGCAGCAGGGCCACCACCTTGGCCCAGTCCGAGCCGTCGGCGAAGGCCCCGTGCACGATCACGACGGAAGGCTGGGCGGCTTGGGCTTGCGACGCCGCGCCGGCCAACAGGCCGGCTGCCAACAGGGAGGCTGCGATAATATGGCGCTTCATGGAATTTCCTTTTGCTTGGGTGCCGAACACCGACGCGGCGTTCGCTGGATGCCAGTGTCGTCTTGCCGCCTGCGCCCCGGTATCGGTTGATTGACCGATGCGCCCTTCCCACACACCTTCCGCCCATGACCGCCGCTAGCGCCATTGAACTCACCGACGCCGTGCTGGCCATGGCCTTCGTCGGCGACCTGAGCATGGGCCGCGCCACCGACCACTCGCGCCGCACCGCCTGCCTGGCCGGCCTGCTGGCCGCCGCGCTGGGGGCCGACGCCGATGGCCAGAACCACGCCCGCGCCGTGGCCCTGTTGCGCTGGTCCGGTTGCACCGCCAACGCGGGCGGCTTTGCCGAATTGCTGGGCGACGACATCGCCTCGCGCGAAGCCATGATGGCCCAGACCCTGCCGCCGCTGGACGCGCGCACGCAATCGATGATCGTGCCGCTGGCGCTGATCCATTGCGAAATCTCGGGCGACGTCGCCGTCAGCCTGGGCATGCCGGACGCTGTGGTGACCGGCCTGCGCCACGCCTTCGAACGCTACGACGGCAAGGGCATGCCGCAAGCGCTGGACGGCACCGTCGTCTCGCGCACGGCGTTCGTCGTCAACGCCGCCAGCGACCTGGAAATTCTCAGCCGCGCGCATGGCCGCGACAGCGCGCTGGACTTCCTGCGGCGCCAGGCCGGCGCCAAGTATCCGGCCGACGTCGCCGCGCTGGCCGTGCAGCACGGGCCGGCCTGGCTGGACGACATCGACGCCGCGCCGCCCGATGCCTCGCAATGGCACCTGGCCGATGGCCGCGCCGACGCGCCGGCGGACCTGACCCTGCTGGCCGACGTGGCCGAACTGAAGCTGCCGTGGCTGGCCGGCTACTCGCGCCGCGTCGCCGCGCTGGCGGTGCAGACCGCCGCCCGGCTGGACCTGGATGGCGACGCGCAGGCGCAGTTGCAGGCCGCCGCCCTGGTGCACGGCATCGGCCGCGCCGCCTTGCCGAACCGGCTATGGGACACGCCCGGTCCGCTCACGCCCGACCAATGGGAACAGCTGCGCCTGATGCCCTACTGGACCGCCCGCGCCGCGCGCCAGATCAAGGGCCTGAGCCAGGCCGCCGACCTGGCCTCCTATGCCTACGAGCGGCTGGATGGCAGCGGCTATTTTCGGGGCGCTTCAGGCGCCGCGCTGACCCTGCCGCAGCGGGTGCTGGCCACCACCGTGGCCTTGCAGGCCCTGCTGGAAGACCGCCCGTGGCGACCCGCCCATGCCTTGCCGGACGCCGCCCGCATCCTGCGCCAGGACGCCGCGGCCGGCCGCTACGACGCCATGGTTGCCGAAGCCGCCATCGCCGCGGCCGGCGGCGACGTCAGCGCCGCCCCGCGCCGCGCGGCCTCGGCGCTGTCGCAACGCGAGTTGGACGTGCTGCGCCAGATCAGCCTGGGCGCCAGCAACAAGGAAGCCGCGCGCGCCCTGAACATCAGCCCCAGCACCGTGCGCACCCACGTGGAAAGCGTGTTCCGCAAGCTGGAGTGTTCCACCCGCGCGGCGGCCACGCTCAAGGCATTGACGGCCGGCATCCTGTAGGCGGCTGCCGCCGTCACCCCCCGGCAATCGCCCGCAGCGCGTCGTAGGTTTCCTTTTCGTCCTGGTTCTCGCCGTAGTCGCTCAGCTTTACGATCACCACGCGCCTGGCCGGATCGATGTACAGGTACTGGCCGTGGATACCCACCGCCGCGAAATCCGGGCTGCCCTGCGGATCACGCTGCCACCACTGCGCCGAATAGCCCCAGCCGTCCACCGGATGCGTCGGCGGCCGGGCGATGCGCGCGACCCACTCAGCGGGGATGACGCTCTGCCCGCGCCCCGCCTCCAGCACCTGCTGGCCGATGCGCGCCACATCGCGCGCCGTGGCATTCAGGCAGCAGAACGCCTTTTCGGTGCCGCCCGGCGTATCCAGGTTCCAGGTCGCCAGCGCCTCGGCCCCCATCGGCCGCCACAGGCGTTCGGCCAACAGGTCGGCCAGGGGCCGGCCCGTCACGCGGGTCAGCACCATGCCCAGCAGCTGCGTATCGATGCTGCGGTAGTCGCCCTGGCTGCCCGGCACGAAATGCATCGCGCGATGCGTCTGCACATAGCCGGGCAGATCGCGGGTCAGGTACATCCGGGCCGTGCCCGTAAAGGGCCAGTAGGGCCGGTAGTTTTCCGCCACGTCGATGCCCGACGCCATGTCCAGCAACTGGCCCAGCGTGATGCGGTCGTAATCGCCCGCGCCGGCCAGTTCGGGCAGCAGCGCGGTCAGGCGGTCGTCTTCGCGGATTTCGCCGCGCGCAATCGCCTGCCCCACCAGCAGCGACACGACGGACTTGGCCATCGACCACGACGACAGCCGCGTGGACGCATCCACGCCCGGCCGGTACCACTCGTAGGCCACCCCACCCTCGCGCAGCACCACGAACGCATTCGTGGCGGTGCCCGCCAGGAACTGCGCAAACGGCAGCTCGCCGCCCTTCCAGGGCACCACGGCCGGCATCGGCTGCGGGCGTGACGGCAACGCGGACGCTTGCGCCGGCGCCGCCACCTCGCGGACCGGAAACAGATCGCCGCGGCGCGACGGCGCCGAGATCTCCAGCCGCAGCAATTGCGGCGGTGGCGGAATCTCCATCACGGCGGTCGCCCCATAGGCCGCCGCCACCAGCGCGGCCAGCCCCAGCGCCAGCCACAAGACCGTGCGGCCGGGGCGGGAAGATGTCGTGCGGAAAGCGGGTGCCGTTGCCATGGCGCGGATCATGCCAAGTCCGGGCGCAATGCACAACCGTGCGCAGGTTTTCTCCCCGCACGGCACCGCCGGGCGCCCGGACGATCAAGAGATTTACGTCCTTATGTATCCGCGCCCCCGGCCCGTACATTGCGACACCCTTCGCGCCCTTGGGCTGGCTACAACGTCCCTGCCCCCCATCCCCTTCCGGAGACCCCGACCATGCCCGACCCGATCGACACTCAACGCCGCCGCCTGCTCGGCACCACCTCGGCCCTGGCCGGCGCCAGCCTGTTGAACCTGGGCCTGAACGCCAAGGCGCTGGCCGCACCAATCGCCGCCAACGGCACGCCATCGGCCGCCAGCACCACGTTCAGCGCCATCCGCCAGATTCGCGCCGGCGACCTGGACATCGGCTATGTCGACGCCGGCCCGTCCAGCGGCCCGGTCGCCGTGCTGCTGCACGGCTGGCCCTACGACATCCACAGCTTCATCGACGTCGTGCCGCAACTGACCGCCGCCGGCTATCGCGTCATCGTGCCGCACCTGCGCGGCTACGGCACCACCCGCTTCCTGTCGGCCGACACCGCCCGCAACGGCGAACAGGCCGTGGTGGCCGTCGACATCATCGCCCTGATGGACGCCTTGAAGATTCCCAAGGCCGTCATCGCCGGCTTCGACTGGGGCGCGCGCACCGCCAACATCATGGCCGCGCTGTGGCCCGAGCGCTGCCAGGCGCTGGTATCGGTCAGCGGCTACCTGATCGGCAGCCAGGAAGGCAACCGCAAGCCGCTGCCGCCCGAAGCCGAATTCCAGTGGTGGTATCAGTTCTACTTCGCCACCGAACGCGGCGCGGCCGGCTACGCCGCCAACGTGGACGCCTTCAACAAGCTGATCTGGAAACTGGCCTCGCCCAAATGGGACTTCGACGATGCCACCTATGCGCGCAGCGCCAAGGCCTTCGCCAACCCCGACCACGTCGCCATCGTGATCCACAACTACCGCTGGCGCCTGGGCCTGGCCCAGGGCGAAGCGCGCTACGACGAGCTGGAACGCCGCCTGGCCGCGGCCCCCAAGATCGCCCTGCCCACCATTACCCTGGAAAGCGACGCCAACGGCGCGCCGCACCCGCCCCCCGCCGCGTACGCCAGGCAGTTCACCGGCAAGTACCAGCACCGCGACATCACCGGCGGCATCGGCCACAACCTGCCGCAGGAAGCGCCCAAGGCGTTTGCCGATGCGGTGTTGCAGGTGACACGGCTGTAGGGACCGACACGCGGGGCAAAGGCGTGCACGATACTCAATGCGTACATTGCCCCGCATGACCGAAAACAAAGTACAGGCTGTATTTTCGTTTTACAAACGCTGGGCTGTAGGGCGAAAGCCACAAAGAACGGCCTTGAACAATGACCACGCACAGTGGTCACGAGCAGTTGCGATGCACACGTCACCCGCACAATGCAGCATTTTGGCAGGCCCGCATTGACAACCGGCATTGCCCCGCCTTAGGATGGCGCCCTGCTTTTCACGCAGCCTTCTTTTCACCCCCTTTCTTTCCGAGTGCAACCGTGTCTGCCATCCGTCAATTCGCCTAATCGCCGACGACTTCCCTTTCCGGGTAATCGCGGTCTGCCTGTCCGTCTTTGCGGCTCGACGCCTGCGTCTTGAGCCTCTCGCACGGCAGGCGCGGTTCCGGAAAGCGCAACACACACTCGCCTCCCCTTCCCCGTCAGACCGCGTCGTCGGCTTCCCCACTTTGCCTGGAGAAGTTCCATGACGCCCGATCCGCGCGCGCACGCGCAATCCTTCGACCTCTATCGCTACCCCCGCACCCCGCACCTGGAAGGCTCGCGCCTGCAGGACGGCGACGAGGGCCACGACCACGTTCCCTACCGCCACCTGCAGGGCCAGTTCCTGGTGGTGGAAGAAAAGCTGGACGGTGCCAACACCGGCATCAGCTTCAGCCCGGCGGGCGAACTGCTGCTGCAATCGCGCGGCCACTACCTGGTCGGCGGCGGCCGCGAACGCCAGTTCAATTTCATCAAGGCGTGGGCCCAGGCCCATGCCGACTGGCTGCTGCAACGCCTGGAAGACCGCTACGTGATGTACGGCGAAACAATGTCGAAGAAGCACTCGGTGTTCTACGACGCCTTGCCGCATCACTTCTTCGAATTCGACGTGCTGGACCGCCAGACCGGTGAATTTCTGTCGACCGCGGCGCGCCGCGACCTGCTGGCAGGCGGCCCGGTGCTGTCGGTGCCGGTGCTGTTCGAAGGCATCGCGCCGACCCGGCTGGCCGCCCTGAAGGCGCTGCTCCAGCCCTCGCTGGCCAAGACCGCGCAGTGGCGCAACGCCTTCGAGGCAACGCTGCGGCGCGAAGGCCACGATCTGCCCATGGCCTGGCAGCAATGCGACAAGTCGGACCTGTCCGAAGGCCTGTACATCAAGGTCGAATCCGGCGGCCAGACCGTTGCCCGCTACAAGTGGGTGCGCGCGGATTTCGTGCAGGCCATCCTGGAATCCGACAAGCACCATTCCGAACAGCCCTACGTGCCCAACCTGCTGGCGCCGGGCGTGGACCTGTACGCCAGCCAGCCGGCTGTCGACTGGGACACCCTGCGCGCGGCCGCCCCACACTCGCCGGAGGCATCATGAACTACGAACACCTGCGGGCCCTGGCGCCCGCCCCCGACCAACAACCGGACTTCGCGGCCTGCCTGGCGGCGTTTCCGGCGCTGGAGCTGGCCAAGACCACGCCGCAAGACCCGCGCTACCACGGCGAGGGCGATGTATGGACCCATACGCAGATGGTGGTCGAGGCCTTGCTGGCGCTGCCGCAGTATCGCGAGGCCAGCCGCGGCGACCAGGAAATCGTCTTCCTGGCCGCGCTGCTGCACGACATGGCCAAGCACAGCACCACCGTGATCGACCCGGTCACGGGCGCCATCGGCCAGCCGGGCCACTCGCGCAAGGGCGCCATCGACGCCCGCATCGCGCTGTGGGACGCGGGCGTGCCGTTCGCCGTGCGCGAAGCGATCTGCCGGTTGATCAGCGTGCACCAGGTGCCGTTCTACGCGCTGGCCGGATCGCGCCGCGGCAAATCGGCGGAATTCATCGTGCGCGAACTGTCGTGGCAGCTGGACATTCGCTTGCTGGCGATGCTGGCCGAAGCCGACATGCGCGGCCGCGTCTGCGCCGACCAGGGCAAGGTGCTGGACAACATTGCGCTGTTCTGCGAAGTGGCCCGCGACGAAGCCTGTTTCGGCCAGCCTCGCCACTTTGCCGATGCGCATACCGCCGTCAGCTATTTCCGCGGTGCGCAGGTGCACCCGGACTACGCCTTGTTCCAGGAGCCCGGGTCCAAGGTCATCGTGATGTCGGGCCTGCCGGCCAGCGGCAAGAACAGCTGGGTGGCCAGGCATCATCCCGACCTGCCGGTGGTGTCGTTCGACGACGCCCGCGAAGCCCTGGGCCTGGCCCACGGCAAGAACGAGGGCAAGGTCGCGCACTTGGCGGTGGATCGCGCCAAGGACCTGCTGCGCAGGCGCCAGCCGTTCGTGTGGAACGCCACCAACCTGAGCGAACTGATGCGCAAGAAGACGCTGGACTTGCTGTACAGCTACCACGCCGAGGTGGACCTGGTGTACCTGGAGCAACCGCGCGCCGAACTCCTGCGGCGCAATACCCGCCGCGACACGTCCCTGTCCAACAAGACCTTGACGGCGATGCTGCATCGCTGGGACCTGCCGCTGCCCACCGAGGCGCACCGCGTGGTGTACGCGGTGTAGCCCGGCCGCCCGCGGCCTACGCCTGTTCCGGCAGATACCCGCTGTACCCCATCAGCGTCGACAGCCGCTTGGCCACGTTGCCGACGATCTCCTGCACCTGGGCGATGCTGGGCGATTCTTTCTGGTCGATGCGTTCGATGTGCGGCACGTTGATCGCGGCGATGACGTGGTTGCCCACGCCCATCACCGGAAACGCCACGTTGGTGATGCCGCGAATCTGGCGGCTGGCCATGCAGGCGCAGCCATTCTTGCGCACGTCGGCCAGAATGGAAAACAGCTCGCCCGGGTCGGATTCCAGTTCGCCTTCGACCTTGATGTGCGCGGCCAGCATGCGGGTGCGTTCGACTTCGTCGCGAAACGCCAGCAGCACGTGACCCGACGAGGTATCGGTCAGGCCCATCATCACGCCCACCTTCAGGCCGAAGGACCAGCGCTCGGGGCTGTCGACCTGGGCAATGACCACCACCCGGCCGCCCTGGTACACGGCCAGGTGGCACGACTGGCGGGCACGGTTGGCCAACTCGCGCAAAAGCGGCAGGGCCACGCTGACCAGCGATTTCAGCGGCTGCTGGCGGTGCGCCAGCTCGAACATCTTGAGCGTCAGCGTGTAGCGGTCGTTTTCGTCGACCTGCACGAAACCGCGTCGCTGCAGCGTCACCGCCATGCGGAAGATCTCGCTGACGCTGCGGCCGATCTTCTGGGCCAGCTCGGCCAGCGTGTAGCCGGCCGGGCTGGCCGCCAGCGCTTCCAGGATATCCAGCCCCTTTTCCAGGGCGGGCGCCGCGTAGCGTTGCGCGCCCGGGCTTTCGGCGGACGCGTCTGCCGGGGATTCGGCCAGAACGTCAGCCGGCACATCGGTCTTGGGCGTCGCGCGGGCGGAGGCGGATTTCTTGGTTGCGGTCATGGCGTGGCTCTGGGTGGGAACCGAATTTTATTCGACCCGCGACCAGGCCTGCAGAACCTGGCGCTGTTCGCCCAGGCCGGCGATGGACAGGCGCATCACGTCGCCCGCCTTCAGGTAGACCGGCGGCTTCTGGCCCAGGCCCACGCCCGGCGGCGTGCCGGTGCTGATGACATCGCCGGGCTGCAGCGTCATGAACTGGCTGATGTAGCTGACCAGCGTGGCCACGCCGAACACCATGGTGCGGGTGCTGCCGTTCTGGTAGCGGTGGCCGTTGACCTCCAGCCACATGTCCAGGTTCTGCGGGTCGGCGATCTCGTCGCGGGTGACCAGCCACGGGCCGATCGGGGCGAAGGTGTCGCAGCCCTTGCCCTTGTCCCACTGGCCGCCGCGTTCGATCTGGTATTCGCGTTCGGACACGTCGTTGACCACGGCGTAGCCTGCCACGTACTCCAGGGCCTCGCTTTCTTCGACGTAGGACGCCTTTTTGCCGATGACGATGCCCAGCTCGACTTCCCAGTCGGTCTTGACCGAGTTGCGCGGAATGATGACCGGGTCGTTGGGGCCGGTGATGGACGAGCTGGGTTTCAGGAACAGCACCGGTTCGGCCGGCACCGGCAGGCCGGACTCGGCCGCGTGGTCGGCGTAGTTCAGCCCCACGCAGACGATCTTGCCCACGCCGTTCACGGGGCAGCCGTAGCGCACCGCGCCGTCCACGCGCGGCAGCGAGGCCGCGTCCAGCTTGGCCAGCTTGGCCAGCGAGGCCGGGGCGATGGCGCCGGCATCGATGTCGCCGACCACGCCGGACAGGTCGCGCAAGGCGCCCTGGGCATCGATCAGGCCGGGTTTTTCCTGGCCGGGTTGGCCGTAGCGTACGAGTTTCATGCGTAATCCTTGGAAGGGAATGAAAGAGGCCGGCCGGTCAGTTGGACCAGCCGCCGTCGATAACCTGGATGGTACCGGTAGTGAAGCCGGATTCGTCGCTGGCCAGGTAGACCACCAGCGCCGCCACTTCGTCCACCCGTCCGACGCGGCCGATGGGCTGGCGCGCCACGAAGGCGGCGCGCACCGTAGCCTCGTCGTTGCCTTGCTGGCGGGCCTGCGCCGCGATGCGGTCGCGCAGCGACGGCGATTCGATGGTGCCGGGGCAGATGGCGTTGCAGCGGATGCCGCGCGCCACGAAGTCGGCGGCCACCGCCTTGCTCAGGCCGATCACCGCGGCCTTGGACGCACCGTAGACGAAGCGGTTGGGCACGCCCTTCACGCTGGATGCGGCCGAAGCCATGTTGATGATCGAACCGCCGCGCTCGAGCATCAGCGGCAGGTAGGCGCGAATGGTGCGATACATGGCCTTGACGTTCAGGTCCATGCTGAAGTCCCAATCGGCTTCCTCGCAGTCCAGGATGCTGCCGGCGTGCACGAAGCCCGCGCAGTTGAACAGCACGTCCACCGCGCCGGTCTCGCGGGCGCAGTCGGCCACCGCGGCGTTGTCGCGCACGTTCAGCACGCGGGTGCGCAGGCCGGTCAGGCCGGCCTCGCGGGCCTCGCGCGCCAGGTCGGCCAGCGCGTCTTCGCTGATGTCGGTGGCCCAGACCTGGGCGCCTTCGCGGGCCAGGGCCAGGGCGCTGGCGCGGCCGATGCCATTGCCGGCCGCGGTGACCAGCGCGCGCTTGTCTTGCAAACGTAGGGTCATGTCTCTTCTCTCGGGTGGGTAAGGCGGCCCGGCGTCGCCGCAAAGGCCTGCGCCGGATCCATTTAATGAAAATTGAATTTCATTTGTAAAACACAATACACGGGAAATTTAGCATGCAGCAAGCCGGCGCAAGCCTGCACCCATCGGTAATTACCCGAATTTCCTTCAAATATTCCAAAATTCGGGAAAACCAATGTTGACCTCTGATATGAAACTTGCTTTTATACGCAAAACAATCATTCCTAAAAAATCATGACGAGACAAGCCCCCCTGGACCCTCAGCTATTGCTGATTTCCCCCGAAGACAACTGCCTGATCGTGCGCAGCGCCCTGCCCGCCGGCGCCCGTGTGCAGCTGGAAACCGGCACCGCCCTCATCGCCACGCCGCTGGGCCTGGGCCACAAGCTGGCGCGCCACGCCATGCCGGCCGGCGAAAAGATCCTGAAGTACGGCGCCGTCATCGGCAGCCTGACCACCGCCGTCGCCGCCGGGGACCACATCCATACCCACAACCTGGACAGCGACTACACCCCCACCTACACGTTGGAAGAAGGTCACGCCTTCACCGACCGGCACTGAGGTTTTCCCATGACGGATCTGACCCCGCCCTTGCAGGGCTACCCGCGCGCCGACGGCCGCAAAGGCATACGCAACGTGGTCGTCGTGGCCTACCTGGTGGAATGCGCCCACCACGTGGCCCGCGAGATCGCGCTGGATTTCCGCGACCTGACCGGCGATGTGCAGGTGCACCTGGTGGGCTTTCCCGGCTGCTACCCCAACGCCTATGCCGAGCAGATGATGACGGCCATCGCCACGCATCCCAACGTGGGCGCCGCATTGCTGGTGTCGCTGGGCTGCGAGAGCATGAACAAGCGCAAGCTGGAAGCGGCCATCGCCGATTCCGGCCGGCCGGTCCACACGCTGACCATCCAGCAGCGCGGCGGCACCCGCAGCACGGTGGCGGCGGGCCGCGATTGGGTCCGCGCCACCGCCCAACAACTGGCGGGGCAGGCCCGCGTGCCGATGGGCTGGAACGAACTGGTGGTGGGCACCATTTGCGGCGGCTCCGACGGCACCAGCGGCATCACCGCCAATCCGGCGGTGGGTCGCGCCTTCGACATGCTCATCGCCCAGGACGCCACCTGTATCTTCGAAGAAACCGGCGAACTGGTCGGCTGCGAATTCCACATGCGCCGCCGCGCCGCCACCCCCGAACTGGGCGACGAGATCGTGGCCTGCGTCAACAAGGCCGCGCGCTACTACAGCATCATGGGCCACGGCAGCTTCGCCCCCGGCAACGCCGACGGCGGCCTGTCCACCATCGAAGAAAAATCGCTGGGCGCCTACGCCAAGAGCGGCGCCTCGCCCATCGACGGCATCATCAAGCCCGGCGACGTGCCGCCTTTTGGCGGCCTGTATCTGCTGGACGTGGTGCCCGACGGCGAGCCGCGCTTCGGCTTTCCCAACATCAGCGACAACGCCGAAATCGTCGAGCTGATCGCCTGCGGTTCGCACGTGATCCTGTTCACCACCGGCCGCGGCTCGGTGGTGGGGTCGGCGGTCTCGCCCGTCATCAAGGTCTGCGCCAACCCCGACACCTACCGTGCGCTGGGCGAAGACATGGACGTGGACGCCGGCCGCATCCTGGAAGGCCGCGGCACGCTGCAAGAGGTTGCCGAGGAAATCCACGCCCAGGTCGCGGCGGTGGCCAACGGCGCCCCCAGCAAGTCCGAAGACCTGGGGCACCGCGAATTCATCCTGACCTACAAGGCGTTCGAGCCCATCGGCCCGTCCTGCCTGCCGCTGAGCCGCGCGGCCTGACCGGCCCGCGCAGCCAGCCGGCCCAAGGAGTGACGTAGTGAACTACACGTTTGATTTCGCGTCCGTGCTCGAACAATGGCCCTTGCTGGCGCAAGGCGCCTGGGTCACGGTCAAGCTGTCTTTCCTGGCTACGGTGCTGGGCTTCGTGCTGGGCACGCTGTGCGCCCTGGCGCGCAACAGCCGGCTGGGCTGGCTGCGGGCGCTGGCCGGCGGCTACGTCGAGCTGATCCGCAACACGCCGCTCCTGATCCAGGCCTATTTCCTGATCTTCGGCCTGTCCAGCGCCGGGCTGACGATGTCGATCATGACCGGTGCAGTGCTGGCGCTGGTCATCAACATCGGCGCCTATACCTGCGAAATCATGCGGGCCGGCATCGAATCCATTCCCAGGGACCAGCTCGAAGCCGGCGAATGCCTGGCGCTGTCGCGCCCGCAAGTGTTCTGGCACGTGGTGCTGCGCCCGGCGGTCGAACGCGTGTATCCGTCGCTGACCAGCCAGTTCGTCCTGCTGATGCTGGCCTCCAGCATCATGTCGGCGGTGGGCGCCGAGGAACTGCTGGGCGTGGCCAACCGCATCCAGTCCGACACCTATCGCAACTTCGAAGTCTTCATCGTGCTGTGGGGCGTATACCTGGCGTTGTCGTGGCTGATGCGACTGGGTTTCTGGCTGCTGGCGCAGATCGTGTTCCCGCGCCGGCGCAAGCTCGGCACGTCGCTGTAAGGACCCGCGCCATGGCTTTCTTCATTCCCGACGAACACGCCCTGTACCTGCTGCAAGGCGCCTGGGGCACCATCAAGCTGTCGGCCTGGACCTTCGTGGGCGGCGGCGCGGCCGGCCTGCTGCTGGCGCTGGCCCGGGTGGCGCCGCGCAAGCTGCTGCGCCTGGCGGCCGCCGGCTATATCCAGGTCATCCAGGGCACGCCGCTATTGGTGCTGATGGGCCTGTGCTTTTTCGGGCCCAGCCTGTTCGGCCTGGGCGAGCTGTCGGCCCTGGCCGCCGCCGCGCTGGCCATGTCCGTGTACGCCAGCGCCTTCCTGGGCGAAATCTGGCGCGGCTGCATCCAGGCCGTGCCGAAGAACCAATGGGAAGCGGCCGAATGCCTGGGCCTGTCGCGGCTGCAGCGCATGGCCAAGGTGGTGCTGCCGCAGGCCCTGCGCATCGCCACCCCGCCCACCGTCGGCTTCCTGGTGCAGATCATCAAGAACACCTCGATCGCCTCGCTGGTGATCGGCTACGCCGAGCTGGCCTACAACGCCAAGATCCTGAACAACTCGACCTTCCAGCCCTTCGTGTATTTCGGCTGCGCGGCCGTCCTGTACTTCCTCATGTGCTACCCGCTGTCACGCTGGAGCCGTTCCTTGGAAAGGAGACTGAATGCAACCCGTCGTTGAACTGGACCAGGTCCACAAACGCTTTGGCGGCACCCACGTGCTGCGCGGCGTGTCGTTTTCCGTCAACCGTGGCGAGGTCGCCGCCATCATCGGCAAGAGCGGCTCGGGCAAGAGCACCGCGCTGCGCTGCATGGACCGCCTGGAGACCACCGACGGCGGCACCATCCACGTCTGCGGCCATGCGCTGCACGACAGCGACAAGCTGGATCTGCGGGCGCTGCGCAAGGACGTGGGCATCGTGTTCCAGAGCTACAACCTGTTCCCGCACATGACCGCGCTGCAGAACATCACGCTGGCGCCGCGCTCGGTCAAGGGCGTCAAACCGGCCCAGGCGCGCGAACAGGCCATGCAGGCGCTGGAACACGTCGGCCTGGCCGACAAGGCCGACGCCTATCCCGAGCAGTTGTCGGGCGGCCAGCAGCAGCGCGTGGCCATCGCCCGGTCGCTGGCGATGCAGCCCAAGGTGATGCTGTTCGACGAAGTGACCTCGGCGCTGGACCCCGAACTGACGGGCGAAGTGCTGAAGGTGATGGAAAACCTGGCCGCCGACGGCATGACCATGATCCTGGTCACGCACGAAATGGCGTTTGCGCGTGAAGTGGCCGACAAGGTCATCTTCATGCACCAGGGGCAGGTCTGGGAACAGGGGCCGTCCAGCATGCTGTCGGCCCCCGCCACGCCGGAACTGCGGCAGTTCCTGGGCAGCGGCCTGTAACGCCGCCGCCCTCTCGCAGCAATAACCACAACACCAAGACACTGGAGACACCTGCATGAACACGCCCGTATTCCTGCCGCGGCTGCGCGCCGCCTTCCTCGGCCTGGCGCTGACCGGCGCCCTGGCCGCCACCGGCGCGGCCCACGCCGACCAGCTCGACGACATCATGAAGGCCAAGAAGCTGCGCGTGGCCATCGACCTGGGCGTGCCGCCCTACGGCATGAAAGACGCCGCGCTCCATTCCACCGGGTCCGACGTGGAAACCGCGCGCCTGTTGGCCAAGGGCCTGGGCGTGGAACTGGAAATCGTGCCCACCACCGGCGCCAACCGCGTGCCCTTCCTGCAGACCAACAAGGCCGACATTGTCATCTCCAGCATGTCCGTCACGCCCGAGCGCCAGAAGGTCATCGACTTTTCGGTGCCCTACGCTGCCATCCTGGCCGTGGTGGGCGCCCCCAAGAGCATGACGCTGACCAGCGCGGTCGACCTGTCCAACAAGAAGGTCATTGCCACCCGCGGCACCACCAACGACACCGAGCTGACCAAGATCGCCCCCAAGGACGCACAGATCATCCGCTTCGACGACGACGCCACCTCGATCACGGCCGTGGTCAGCGGCCAGGCCGACATCTTCGCCACCGCCCCCGCCCTCTTGCGCACCATCAACGACAAGGCGCCCGCCAAGCAGATGGAATCGAAGTTCGTGATGCGCCTGAACATGCTGGCCATCGGCCTGCGCAAGAACGAGCCGGCGCTCAAGGCCAAGCTGGATGACTGGGTGCGCGCCAACCTGAAGAACGGCGAACTCAACACCATCTACAAACAGTTCCACGGCGTCGACCTGCCGCAGGAAGTCGCCAAGGTCGGCGGCTGATACCTCGCCCAGGAGAACCCGACATGGCCTGCATCGTCTCCGTCGACATTCTGCAGGTGGACCTGCAGCCCAAGGTCAAGCGTACCGACGCCGTGCAAAGCTTCGAGCGCCAGGAAACCCCCATCGTGCGCATCACGGACGCCGACGGCGTCACCGGCACCGGCTACAGCTACACCATCGGCACCGGCGGCTCGTCGGTGGTGCGCCTGCTGGACGACCACCTGGCGCCGCTGCTGCTGGGCCGCGATGCCGACTACATCGAGCAACTGTGGCGCGACCTGATGTACCGCGTGCACGCCACCACCGTCGGCGCGCTGACGTCCATCGCGCTGGCCGCCATCGACACCGCCTTGTGGGACCTGCGCGCCCGCCGCGCCAAGCTGCCGCTGCACCAGCTGGCGGGCGGCGCCAAGGCGGACATTCCGCTGTATTCCACCGAAGGCGGCTGGCTGCACCTGACCGAGACGCAGCTGGTGGAAGAAGCCCTGAAGGCGCGCGAAGCCGGCTTTGGCGGCGCCAAGCTCAAGGTCGGCAAGCCCCACGTCGCCGAAGACGTGGCGCGGCTGGCGGCCGTGCGCGCCGCCGTCGGCCCGGGCTGGGACATCATGACGGACGCCAACCAGGGCTTTTCCCTGCCCGAAGCCATCCGCCGGGCCCGCTGCTTCGAACCGCTGGACCTGGCCTGGTTCGAAGAGCCCATTCACGCCGACGACGTGCAGGCGCACCGCCGCCTGAGCGCATCCACCACCCTGCCGATCGCCGTCGGCGAATCGCTCTACAGCCTGTCGCAGTTCAAGGACTACCTGCAAAGCGACGCCTGCTCGATCGTGCAGGTGGACGTGGGCCGCATCGGTGGCATCACGCCCTGGCTGAAGGTGGCGCACATGGCCGAGGCCTGCAACGTGCCGGTGTGCCCGCACTTCCTGATGGAGATCCACGTGGCCCTGTGCTGCGCCGTGCCCAACAGCCGCTGGCTGGAATACATTCCGCAGCTGGACATGGTGACCGAACGCGGCATGCGCATCGAGCAGGGCCGCGCCATCCCGTCGGACGAACCCGGCCTGGGCATCGCCTGGGACTGGGACCGCATCGGCAAGCTGACGCTGCATCGAAGCCGGCACGACTGAAGCACAAAGCGGGCGTGGGGCCGGCGACGGCAGCGCCCGTCGCCGGGCGGCTGCCTGCACCGAAGCCCCGCCCTTACGCCGCGGCGGCGTCTTCCAGGATCATCTCGGCCCCGCGCTCGGCCACCATCATCACCGCCGCCTGGGTATTGCCGGACACCATCTTCGGCATCACCGAGGCATCCACCACCCGCAGCCCGGACACGCCGTTGACCCGCAGCCGCACGTCGGTCACCGCGGCGGCGTCCGACCCCATGCGGCAGGTACCGATCGGGTGATAGATCGTCTGGCCATTGCGGCGGGCAAAGTCCAGCCATTGCGCGTCGGTCTCCACCGCCGGCCCCGGGCTGAGTTCGGCCTCGACGTAGTGCTGCAACGCCGGCCGCTGCACGATGCGCCGCGCCACCCGCATGCCGCCCACCAGGCTGTCGCGGTCGACCTGCGCCGACAGGAAATTCGGCCGGATCGCGGGCGCCGCCAGCGGATCGGCCGACTTGATGTGGATGGTGCCCACCGATTCGGGCCGCAACTGCGCCACGCCCAGCGTCATGCCCGGATGCCGGTCCAGGATGCGCTCGGCCGCGTTGGCGTAGCTGGCATGCACGAAGAAATACTGCACGTCGGGCGCGGGCAGGTCCGGCGCGCTCTTGATGAAGCCGTGCACGAGGCCTGTTCCCAGCGTCAGGATGCCCTTGCGCTGCGTGTAGTAGCGCGCCACCTGCTGCGCCAGCCGCCAGCCGCGCGACATCTCGTTCAGCGTCACCGTATTCTTGACCCGCCAGTTCATGCGCGTGGCGAAGTGGTCGATGTAGTTTTCGCCCACCTGCGGCTGCGCATGCACCAGCGCGATGCCCAAGGACTGCAACAGCGCCGGGTTGCCGATACCAGACAGTTCCAGCAGTTGCGGCGACTGCACCGCCCCCAGGCACACCAGCGTCTCGCGACGGGCCCGCACGGTGAATTCGCGGCCGTTCTGGCGATAGGCCACGCCCACGCAGCGCTTGCCCTCGAACAGCAGCCGGGTCACGTGCGCGCCGCATTCCACTGTCAGGTTCTTGCGCCCGGCGGCGGGTTTCAGGTAGCCGTCCACCACGCTCCAGCGGCGGCCGCGATGCTGCAGCACCTGGTAATAGCCCACGCCGTCCTGCTTGCCGCCGTTGTAGTCCGGGTTCAGCGGCAGGCCGTCTTCCTGGGCCGCGCGCAAGAACGCATCGGACACCGGAAAGCGCTCGGCCACTTCTTCCAGGTGCATCGGCCCGCTCTTGCCACGGCTGGCGTCGCCGGGTTCGTAGTGCTCGATCTTGCGGAATACGCGTTCGGCCTGGCGATAGCCCCAGCCGGTGGCGCCCGCGGCCTCCCAGCCGTCGTAGTCGGCCGGCTGGCCGCGCACGTAGATCATGCCGTTGATCAGCGTCGAGCCGCCCACGCCCTTGCCGCGCGGCACGGCGATGGTGCGGCCGTGGACGTTGTCTTCGGGTTCGGTGGCAAAGCGCCAGTTGTAGTCCGGGTTGACCAGCAGCTTGGAAAAGCCCGCCGGAATCCCGATCCACATGCTGCGGGCTTCATGGCCCGCTTCCAGCATCAGCACCCGGTGGCGGCCGTCGGCCGACAGCCGGTTGGCCAGGATGCAGCCGGCGGTGCCGCCGCCCGCGATAATGAAGTCGTAATCGCCCATCGTCTGGTTCCGCGGGCTCAGGCTTGCGCGGCGGGCGCCACGCCCATCATTTCCGCCATCAGCTCGATCTGCCCGGCCAGCATCGGCGCGCCATAGTGCACCCGGCAGCCGCGCGCCTGCGCGGCCCGCAGCAACGGCGTGTCCTTGGGCTGCATGATGACTTCGCACACCAGCTGGTCCGGCGTCAGGCGCTGTACATCCAGCGGCAGCGCATCGTCTTCCTTCATGCCCAGCGACGTGCCGTTGACCACCAGGTCGTGGCCCGACGGGTCGGCCGTGCCGACATCGATGCGGGCCTGCGGATGCAGCGACAGGATGCGGCCCTTCAGGTCTTCGGCCTTGGCCGGCGTGCGGTTGGCGATGGTCAGGCGCGACACGCCCGCCTGCACCAGCGCAAAGCCGATGGCGTTGGCCGCGCCGCCGGCGCCGGCCAGGTAGGCGCTCTTGCCCTCGGGCGACACGCCCGCCGTGCGCAGGCCGCGCACGAAGCCTTCGCCGTCCAGCATGTGCGCCACCAGGCGGCCGTCGGCCTCGCGCCGCACCACATTGGCCGCGCCGATCTTGCGCGCCACCGGCGTGGCCTCGTCGGCCAGCGCCAGGATGGCCGTCTTGTGCGGCATGGTGACAATCAGGCCGCCCAGGTTTTCCAGGCGGCGCAGGCCCGCCACCACCTCGGCCAGGTTGTCGGGCCGCGCATGGAACGGCACGCACACGCCGTCAAAGCCGATGCGCGCGAAGTGCTCGTTCATGCGCTGCGGCGTCTTCACGTGGTAGATGGGGTCGGCCAGGATGCCGAACAAGCGCGTATTGCCGCTGATTTCCTTCATTGCTGTCTCCGTGTCTTATCGCTGGATGAACTCACGCGCCACGGCCTCGATGCCGGCGCCGTCCAGCTGGTAATGGGCGTACAGGGTGGTGGGCGGGGCGATCAGGCTGTATTCATCGTAGATGCCATGGCGCCGCAGCCGCGTGCCGGTGCCGGCATCCGCCAGCACTTCGGCCACCGCCGACCCCAACCCGCCCATCACGTTGTGTTCTTCCACCGTCAGCAACGCGCGCGCCTGGCCGGCGGCGGCCAGCACGGCCTCGCGATCCAGCGGCTTGATGGTGGGCATGTCGATCACGCCGACCGACAGACCGTCTTCGCGCAGCCGCGCGGCCGCCTCCAGCGCCGCATGCAGCGTGATGCCGCAGGCGATGATGTTCAGGTCGGTGCCAGTGCCATGGGTGATGGCGCGGCCGAACGTGAACGGCGTGCCGTCTTCGTACACCTGCGGGTCGCGGCCCCGGCCGATACGAAAGTAGATCGGCTCGGGCCAGTCGACCGACGCCTTGATGGCAGCGGCCAGTTGCGGGCCGTCGGCCGGCGACACCACCGTCAGGCCGGCAATGGCGCGCATGGTGGAGATGTCTTCGGTGGCGTGGTGCGACGTGCCGTAGAACCCCAGGCTGATGCCCGTGTGATGGCCGATCAGGCGCACGGGCAGCCGGGTATAGGCCACGTCCATGCGGATCTGCTCGCAACACAGCAGGCCCAGGAACGAGGCGAACGTGGCCACGAAGGGCATCAGCCCGGTGGTGGCCAGCCCGGCCGCCGCCGACACCATGTTCTGCTCGGAAATGCCGAACTGCACGTAGCGGTCGGGATAGGCCGATGCAAAGCGGTTCAGGCCGTTGGAGTATTGCAGGTCGGCCGAGCCGGCCACCACCGGGTGCCCGGCCTGCGCCAGGTCGATCAGCGCATCGGAAAGATACGACAGCCCGGGGTTCACCGCGTTCAGCGCGCGGTACTGCCAGGAATCGGGGGAAGTTATCTGTGCCTGTGCCATTCAGATCTCGCGGGTCATGATTTCGTCGATGGCGGCCTGCGCGTCTTGGGGCGCCAGGTAGCCCAGATGCCAGCCGGGTTCGGTTTCCATGTAGCCCACGCCCTTGCCCTTGATGGTCCTGGCGATGACGCAGGCCGGCTTGTCGCGCGTCTGGTCGGCGCGCAGGCGGCGCAGCAGCGTGGTCAGGGCCGACAGATCATGGCCGTCCACCTCGTGCACGTCCCAGCCAAAGGCCTGCCACTTGTCTTTCAGCGATTCCACGCCGATCACGTCATCGACCTTGCCATCCAGCTGATAGCCGTTGCGGTCGACGATGGCCACCAGGCGCGACAACCGCTGGTGGGCGGCGAACAGCGCGGCTTCCCAGACCTGCCCTTCCTGCATCTCGCCATCACCCAGCATCACGAAGACGTTGTAATCGCGCCCGTTCATGCGCCCGCCCACCGCCATGCCGGCGCCGTTGGACAGCGCGTGGCCGATGGACCCCGAGCTGAAATCCACGCCCGGCACCTTGGTCATGTCGGGGTGGTCGCCCAGCGGGCTGCCCAGGCGGGTATAGCCGTCCAGCAGTTCGCGCGCAATGAAGCCGTGGTCGGCCAGCACGGGAAACAACCCCACCGCCGCGTGGCCCTTGCCCATCAGGAAGCGGTCGCGGTCCGGCCAGGCGGCCTCGCCCGGCCGCAATCGCATCACGTCGTAGTACAGCGCGGCAAAGATCTCGGCGCACGAGAAGACCGAGCTGTAGTGCCCGACCTTGGCGATTTCGATCAGCCTGATTGTCTCCAGCCGTATGTAGCGGGCCTTTTCCCGCAGCATGCGGATTTCCCCTTCGGTTGGGGCTCCCCGGTCCTGGCGCATGACGTTCCCTTACGTCGTTAGAATATATGATATATAATATACCCATCGCGCTCGAATTGGCTAGGCCGGGCTAGAATTCAGCCGGGCGCTGTTTTCCGGCCCCGGCCCACTCCCTCGAACCCGCAAGCCCCAACCGTCATGCCCAGCCTTAAACCGGTAAAGAAAGAGAACCTCTCCGTCAAGGTCTACAACGAAATCCGCAATGCCCTCATCAACGGGCAGTACGAACCCGGAGAACGTTTGATCATTGGCGAGCTGGCCCAGGAAATGGGCGTCTCGATCACGCCCGTGCGCGAGGCCATCTTCCGCCTCATCAGCGAACAGGGCCTGGAAATGCAAGCCGCCACCGCGGTGTACGTGCCCTACGTCAATTCCGAAAAGCTGCGCGAAATCCAGCAGATCCGCTTCCACCTGGAAGGCATGGGCGCGGCCGAAGCCGCCAAGCACATCACCCGCAAGCAGCTGGACAACCTGATCGCCCTGCAGAAAGACTTCATCTCCTGCACGTCCACCGATCCCAAGCGCGCCAGCTACCTGAACCGCAAGTTCCACTTCGGCATCCTCGAAGCCAGCAACAAGCCCATCCTGCGCAACACCGTGGAATCGTTCTGGGTCATCACCGGCCCCATCCTCAAGGTGTTCCATGTGAAGACGGCCGGGCTCGACTATTCCGAAAACGAGCATCGCCACGAGGCCGTGCTGGAAGCCCTGGAAGCACGCGATTCCGACGCCGCGGCCAAGGCCATCCAGGCCGACCTGGTCTGGGGCGGAAAAATCATGATCGACTGGCTGGTCGAACGCGAAAAAGAACTCGACTACCGCCCGCCCGGGCCCCGCAAATAGGAAGACCCCATGCTGAAGATTTTTGGCGCTCCCGGCCGTTATATCCAGGGAGCGGGCGCACTGGACACCCTGGGCGACTACGCCGCCCTGTTCGGCCGCCATGCCGCCCTGGTCATCGACCGCTACGTCCATGGCGTGCTGGGTCCAAGAATCGAAGCGCTGTGCGCGGCGCGCCACGTGACGCTCACGCCGCTCCTGGTGGAAGGCGACCTGACGCCCGAGGTCATTGCGGCGCTGCGCGCCCAGGCCGCGGCCGCGGGCATCGACATGGTCATCGCGGTGGGCGGCGGCAAGTCGCTGGACGCCGGCAAGGCCGTGGCCAAGGCCGCGCACTGCCACCTGGTCACCGTGCCCACGGTGGCCTCGAACGACGCGCCCACCAGCAAGAATTACGTGCTGTACGACGCCCATCACAACCTCCTGGCGGTCGAGCACATGCTGTTCAACCCCACCATCGTGCTGGTGGACACCGCCATCATCGCCACCGCCCCCGCGCACTTCTTTCGTGCCGGCCTGGGCGACGCCATTTCCAAGAAGTTCGAAGCCGAGCAATGCGCCCGCAACGGCGGCAAGAACATGTACGACGGCGCCCCGCTGCTGTCGGCCCAGTTGATCGCCGACGGCTGCCTGCGCACGCTGCTGGCCGACGGCGCCGACGCGCTGGCCGTTGCCGGCAGCGGCGCGCCCACGCCCGCGTTCGAGCGCGTGGTGGAAGCCATGATCCTGATGAGCGGCCTGGGCTTCGAAAGCGGCGGCCTGTCCATCGCCCACGCCCTGACGCGCGGCCTGCCCAAGATCACGGGCGTGGCCACGGCCTTGCACGGCCTGCAAGTGGCCGTCGGCCTGCTGGTGCAGCTGGACCTCGAAGACCGCCAGGACGGCATGCTGGCCACGCTGTCCCAGTGGTACGACCAGGTGGGCCTGCCCACCACGCTGCACGCGCTGGGCGCCGTCGCCCCCACCGACGCCGAACTGACGCTGGCGGCCGACCTGACGCTCAAGGCGCGCCACGCCGCCAATTTCGATCGCACCCTGGACATCAAGACTCTCGCAGACGCATTGCGCCGCCACGCGTGAAAAGCTGCCGATAAGAACACCCCCGCCGCCGGGCCGCCCCAAGGCGGGGGGCGCCCCCTTGGGGGGCAGCTAGCGCGTAGCGCGCGGCGTGGGGGCCCTACCTTCCGCCGCCGGGCCGCCCCAAGGCGGGGGGGCGCCCCCTTGGGGGGCAGCTAGCGCGTAGCGCGCGGCGTGGGGGCCTTCCCTTCCCACACCGGGCGTTGCCGCCTCAGAACGCCACGTTGTCACCGCCCTTGAGCCCCAGCTTGGCGCGGGTTTCCTCCGGCGTGGCCACTTCCAGATTCAGCGCCTCCAGGATGGTGCGAATGCGCTCGACCTGCACCCGGTTCGACTCGGCCAGCTGGCCCGGCCCGATCCAGAGCGAATCTTCCAGCCCCACCCGCACGTTCGACCCCATGGCCGCGCCGATGGTGGCCAGCGGCATCTGGTTGCGGCCGGCGCCCAGGATCGACCATTCGTAGTCATTGCCGAACAGGCGGTCGGCCGTGCGCTTCATGTGCATCAGGTCTTCGGGGTGCGGGCCGATGCCGCCCAGGATGCCGAACACCGACTGGATGAACGGCGGCGACTTGACCAGGCCGCGGTCCACGAAGTGCGCCAGGTTGTACAGGTGGCTGATGTCGTAGCACTCGAACTCGAAGCGGGTGCCGTTGGCGTTGCCCAGTTCAAGGATCGATTCGATGTCCGCGTAGGTGTTGCGAAAGATCAGCGAACGGCTGTTCTCAAGGTGCTCGCGTTCCCAGTCGTGCTTGAAGTCCTGGAAGCGGCCCAGCATCGGGAACAGGCCGAAATTCATCGACCCCATGTTCAGCGACGCCAGCTCGGGCTTGAACGTGGTGGCCGGGCGCATGCGCTCCTGCACCGTCATGTGCGGGCTGCCGCCGGTGGTGATGTTGATGATGGCGTCGGTCTCGGCCTTGATGCGCTCAAGGAAAGGCTTGAACAACTCCGGGTCTTGCGACGGCTTGCCGGTTTCGGGGTCGCGGGCGTGCAGGTGCAGCACCGCGGCGCCCGCGCGCGCCGCGCCGATGGCGGCTTCGGCGATTTCGTCGGCGGTGACCGGCAGGTGCGGCGACATGCTGGGCGTGTGGATGGCGCCCGTGACGGCGCAGGTGATCACGACTTTCTGTTTGGGTTTAGCCAATTTCGTCTCCGTTGCTTTGCTTGTGGCGCGCGAGGCGCATCAGTTGCTCGTCGCGCCAATAGCGGCGCGCCGTCAGGTCTTCGTCGGGCAGCAGGCGCCGCCGTTCGGCCGACAGGGCATCGACCAGCGCGCCCTCCCAGGCCACGCTTTCGGCCTGGGTGGCGCCGATGGATTGGTACAGGCCGCCATAGCGGCCGCAGTAATCGGCGATGCCGCCGGGGGCATTCAAGTCGATGGTTTCGAACGGCCCCATGAACGACCAGCGCAGGCCCAGGCCGTCTTTCACCGTGGCGTCGATGTCCTCGGCGCTGGCGATGCCGGCCGCCGCCAGCCGGAAGGCCTCGTGCAGCAAGGCGCCTTGCAGGCGGTTCAGGATGAAGCCTTCGATCTCGCGCGTCATCGACACGGGCTTTTGGCCGATGTCCCGCATGATGTCGCGGGCGCGCGCCATGGTGTCCGCGCTTGTCCAGGGCGCCGGGCACAGTTCCACCACCGGAATCAGGTAAGGCGGATTGACCGGATGCGCCACCAGGCAGCGGTGGCGCCCGGGCAGGTCCTCGGTGAATTCGCTGGCCGGAATGCTGGACGTGGAACTGCCGATGATGGCGTCGGACTCGGCCGCCGCATCCAGCAAGGGGAACAGGCTGCGCTTGATGTCGCGCGTCTCGGGCGAGTTTTCCTGGATGTAGCTCGCGCCCTTGAGCGCATCCTGCAGGCTGTCGGCGACATGGATGCGCGCAGCGGCCGCCGCGGCGTCCTGCAGCAGCCCGTGCGCCTGCAGCTGGTCCAGCTGGCGGCGGATCAGGGCGCGGGCCTCGCCCAGCATGGCCGCGTTGACGTCATACAGGCGCACGTCCCAGCCTTTGCGGGCGAACACGATGGCCCAGCCCTGGCCGATCAACCCGGTGCCGATGATGGCCGCGCAGCGACGGTCGATGCAACGGCGGTCGATGCCGCCATGTTCGTCGGCAGGGTCGGGGCCTGGCCCCGTCTCGCGACGCGCAGCCCCGTCGCGCGGGGCGGTGGCGGCCGCCATCAGTAGAGCTTCTGCGTGAAGCCGTCCACCACGATGGCCTGGCCCGTCACGCTGCGGGCGGCCTCGCTGGCGTTGAACAGCACCATGTTGGCGATATCGCGCGCGGTGACCATGCGGCCCAGCGCAGCCTGGTTTTCGTACAGCGCCGCGATCTCGTCCACCGGCTTGTCCAGCGTCTTGGCCTTGGCAGCGATGACGGCGCGGATGCGCGGCCCTTCGACCGCGCCCGGCAGGATCGCGTTGACCCGGATGCCATGGCCGCCCAGTTCGATGGCCAGCGACTTGGTGAAGCCGATGACCGCCCACTTGGACGCCGAATACACCGACCGCCCGGCAAACCCCAGGTGCCCCGCCGCCGACGACAGGTTGATCATCACGCCGGCAGGCGATTCCTTGAGCAGCGGGATGGCCTGGCGCGCGCACAGGAACTGGCCGGTGATGTTGACGGCCAGCGTGCGGTCCCAGTCGGCCTTGGACAGGGTTTCGACAAAGCCCGTGGGGCCGGCCACGCCGGCGTTGTTGACCAGGATGTCCAGCCCGCCCAGCGTCTGGCGCACGGCGGTGAACAGCGCGGCCACGCTGTCTTCGTCCGACACGTCGGCGTACACCGCCTGCACGCCGGGCAACTCACCCGGCAACGCGGCCAGCCGGTCGCGATTGACGTCGCACACCAGCACCGACGCC
This sequence comes from Achromobacter sp. NCFB-sbj8-Ac1-l, assembly GCF_052695805.1. NCBI lineage: Bacteria > Pseudomonadati > Pseudomonadota > Betaproteobacteria > Burkholderiales > Alcaligenaceae > Achromobacter > Achromobacter sp. NCFB-sbj8-Ac1-l. Next base: position 4,442,008 of record NZ_CP199812.1, read on the forward strand.
CCGGCGCGGTGGAATACCTGGGCCATTTCCAGGCCCAGTCCATCGGCACCGGCCGTGATCAGTACCTTTTTTCCGGCGAAATCCACTTCCTCGAACATGCGTATGTCTCCTGGATTCTTTTCGTGAAACGCCTTTCGATCATATAGGATATATGATCTAAACGGACAGTTTCTTGCCGCAGGAATTGTCGAAAAGTGGTTCCATACGCCTCATCCGAAGGGGGGAATTCACGCCGCCCCATAGGAGCCAATCGCCCGCAAACGCTTTATTCATGCGGCTTGAGGGAAATCCCCGATTCAGCCTTGCAAGTCCGGCACTAGAATCCAGAACGAGGTTCCCACACCCCGCCGGCGCATATATCATATATTTAAAAAAGACGGACGAAGCAGCATACAGTCCGCATCCCATACCAACAAAGGAGCGTAGACAGTGTTCAAGTTCAATAAATTCGCCATCGCGCTGGGCCTGTGCGGCGTCATGGTCAGCGGCACCGCAGCGGCCGACATGAAAGTAGGCGCCCTCTTCCCGTTCAGCGGCGCCCTGGCGCTGCTGGGCCAGGAGAGCTACCGCGGCCTGGAACTGGCCGTCAATGAAATCAATGCCGCCGGCGGGATCAACGGCGAAAAGATCCAGATCATCAAGGCCGACGCCGTCGACCCCACCCAGGCCGTCTCCGAAACCAAGCGCCTGATCTCGTCCAACGTGGTCGGCGTGTTCGGCAGCTACGCGTCGGGCATCTCGTATGCGGCCTCGCCCGTCACCGAACTGGCCGGCGTGCCCTACTTCGAACTGGGCGCCACCGCCCACAAGATCACCACGCGCGGCTACAAGTACCTGTTCCGCAGCAACCCCAACACCGCGCTGTACGGCGTCTCGGTGGTCAATGCGCTGCACGACACCATCGCGCCCGGCATGGGCCTGAACCCCAAGGACATCAAGATCGGCATCATCCACGAAGACGGGCCCTACGGCACCGACGTGGCCGCCACCGAGAAAAAGCGCGCCCAGGAACTCGGCTACACCGTGGCCGAGGTGCTGCCCTACTCCGCCAAGACGGTCGACCTGTCGTCGCTGATCCTGCGGCTGAAGGGCGCCAAGGTCGACGTCGTGCTGCAAACGGCCTACCAGAACGACGCCATCCTGTTCTTCAGCCAGGCGCGCGCCGCGGGCTTCAAGCCCAAGGTCGTGATCGGCGCGGGTGGCGGCTATTCGCTGGCCGACACCGCCAAGGCCGTGGGCGCCGACATGAACGGCGTGTTCGACCTGGACTTCCCGCAATCGTCCATCAACCCGGCCGGCGCGCCCGGCCTGGACAAGTTCCTGGAAGCCTACAAGTCCACCTACAAGAGCGATCCGCAATCCGGCCACAGCCTGACCAACTACGTCGGCGCCAAGGCCTTCTTCGAAGCCATCGCCGCGGCCAAGTCCACCGACAAGGACAAGATTCGCGCCGCCGTGCTGGCCTACAAGAAGCCCGCCGGCCAGACCGCCAACGGCTGGGCCTTCGACTTCGGCGAAGACGGCCAGAACAATGCGTCCACGTTCTACGTGATGCAGTGGCAGGACGGCAAGCTGGTCACCATCGCCCCGAGCAACCTCGCGCTGGGCAAGCCTGTCTTCAAGAAATAACAAGCACGACAACTTGCCAGCAACCAGGCGCTCGGGGGCGCCTGGCGTAACACCGGGGCCAGCAGGCCCCGGCCCGGCCGGCGCGGCCGCCGGGCCGGGGCGCTCCCCTTTCCAAGAGGTTGCACCATGGATATCTTCATTCAACTGGTCATCAATGGCCTGTTGCTGGGCGGCGCATACACCATCATCAGCCTGGGGCTGACGCTGATCTTCGGCGTGGTCCGGGTCGTCAACTTCGCCCACGGCGAATTCCTGATGATCGGCATGTACCTGGTCTATCTGATCGCCGCGCAGTTCGGCGTGCACCCGTACATCGGCCTGGTGCCGGTGGCGGTCATCCTGTTCGCGCTGGGCGCGCTGACGCAGAAAGGCATCATCCAGCCGCTGCTGAACGCCGACCAGCACATCCAGATCTTTGCCACGGTGGGCGTGTCCACCATCCTGCTGAACCTGGCCCTGGTGATCTTCGGGGCCAACGTCTACCGCGCGCCGGTCGAACTGGGCACCAACGCCATCGACGTGGGCGCCTATTCCATGGTGACGGGCCAGCTCATCACCTTCGTGGTGGGCATCAGCCTGGCCGTGCTGCTGCACCTGTTCATGCACCGCACCTACCTGGGCCGCGCGCTGCGCGCGGTAGCGCAGCACCGCTACGCCGCCACGTTGATGGGCGTGAACGTCAACAACGTCTACGCCATCGCCTTCGGCCTGGGCACCGCCTTCGTCGGCATCGCGGCCGGCCTGCTGGCGCCGCAGTACCCCGTGTTCCCGACGGTGGGCACCTACTTCGTGCTGACCGCCTTCGTGATCGTGGTGCTGGGCGGCCTGGGCAGCCTGTACGGCGCCGTGGCCGGGTCCATGATCATCGGCATCGTCGATACGCTGGCCGGCTACTACATCGCCCCCGACCTCAAAGAGGTCGTCTATTTCGGGATCTTCCTCTTGATCCTTGTCCTGCGACCGACCGGCCTGTTCGGCGTCGGTACAGAGTGATCAGAGCCACAAGGAGCGAGACGTGTTTCCCGACTTTCGAAGCCCCAAAGCCTACGTCAGCCTTATCCTGCTGATCGTCATGTTCATCGTGCCCGTCGTCCTGGGCACGCCGTTCTGGACCAATCTGTTCGTCCTGCTGTTCGTCTTTTCCGCCCTGTCGGTGGCCTGGAACATCGTCGGCGGCTACGCCGGCCAACTGTCGCTGGGCCATGCGGTGTTCTACGGCATCGGCGGCTACACCGCCACGCTGCTGACGCAGAACTTCGGCATCTCGCCCTGGTTCGGCATGCTGGCGGGCGCGGCCATCTCGGCGGCCGTGGCCATCCTGATCAGCTACCCCACGCTGCGGCTGCGCGGGCCGTTCTTCGCGCTGGCCACCATTGCCATCCTGGAAGTGGTGCGGCTGCTGGTCATCCACGAAGAAAGCTGGACCGGCGGCTCCAGCGGCATCAGCCTGCCGCTGAACATCGGCTGGGCCTGGATGGTGTTCCGCGAAAAGATCAACTACGTGATCATCGCGTTCGGCCTGTTCCTCGGGGTGACCTGGGTGTCGTGGTACATCCGCAAATCGCGCATCGGCCACTACCTGATCGCCATCCGCGAACGCGAGGACGCGGCGCTGGCGGTGGGCATTCCGACCGTGCGCGTGAAGATCATCGCCGCGGTGGTCTCGGCCATGCTGACCAGCGTGATCGGCACCTTCCACATCACCTACCTGACCTTCGTCGACCCCAGCTCCGCGTTTTCGCTGGAACTGTCGATCCAGGTCGCCATGTTCGCCCTGATCGGCGGCCTGGGCACGGTGGCCGGCCCCATCGCCGGCACCTTCCTGGTGCTGCCCATCGCCGAACTGGCGCGCGGCTGGCTGTCCAGCGTGGGCAACGGCATGCACGGGCTGATCTACGGCCTGATCCTGGTGGCGGTGGTGCTGACCATTCCGCGCGGCCTGGCCGGCGCCTTCGGCCCCGCCATCGAACGCGCGCTGGCGCGGCTGCCCTACCTGGGCACGCCGCGGGCCAAACGCAAGCTGAACGAGCCGGCCCGGCTGCACAACGCGGTCCGCAACGACCAGCCCGTGCTCAAGGCCGACAAGCTGTTCAAGAGCTTCGGCGGCCTGCGCGCCACCAACGACGTGTCGCTGACGCTGAACCAGCACGAGATCCTGGGCATGATCGGCCCCAACGGTGCCGGCAAGACCACGGTGTTCAACCTGCTGTCCGGCTTTCTGTCGCCGGACAAGGGCGCGGTGTCCATGCGCGATGCGCAGGGCAACTGGGTGGCCTGCACCACGCCGGACGAATTCGCGCACCAGGGGCTGGGGCGCACCTTCCAGATCGCCAAGCCCTTCACCGGCCTGACGGTGCTGGAAAACATCATGCTGGGCGCCTTCATCCGCACCGCTGACCGCGAGGAAGCCGAACAGATCGCCCTGAAGGTGGCCGAGGAAACCGACCTGCTCAAGTACCTGAACACCGAGGCCCGCAGCCTGACGGTGGGCGGCATGAAGCGGCTGGAGATCGCCCGCGCCCTGGCCATCCGGCCGCGCATCCTGCTGCTGGACGAGGTGATGGCGGGCCTGAACCCCACCGACATCGAGAAATCCATCCAGATGATCCGCCGCATCCGCGACTCGGGCGTGTCCGTGCTGCTGATCGAACACATGATGCAGGCCACCATGGCGCTGTCTGACCGCATCATCGTGCTGAACGAAGGCGCGGTGCTGGTCAGCGGGGCGCCCAGGGACGTGGTCGAGAACCCCGCCGTCATCGAAGCCTATTTGGGCAAGGAGTACCAGGATGCTTAAGGTTTCGGATCTTTCGTCGGGCTACGGCAAGAGCCAGGTGCTCAACGGCCTGAACTTCGAGGTGCGCGCCGGCGAGATCGTCACGCTGATCGGCGCCAACGGCGCCGGCAAGACCACCACGCTCAAGACCCTGTGCGGCGTCATCGGCGCCACCACGGGCCGCGTGGAATTCGAAGGCCAGGACCTGACCAACCGCCCGCCCTTCGACATCGTCGACGCGGGCATCACCATGATCCCCGAAGGCCGCCAGCTGTTTCCGCACTTCACCGTGAAAGACAACCTGCTGATGGGCTCGTACAAGCGCGCCGCCCGCCCCATCGTGCAGCGAAAGCTGGAAGAAGTGCTGCAGATCTTTCCGCGGGTGCGCGAACGCCTGGGCCAGTATGCCGGCTCGCTATCGGGCGGCGAGCAGCAGATGGTGGCGATCGCGCGCGGCATGATGGCCGACCCCAAGCTGCTGGTGTTCGACGAGCCCTCGCTGGGGCTGTCGCCGCTGTTGGTGCAGCAGATGTTCGACATCATCCGCGACGTCACGGCGCACGGCGTCACCGTGCTGCTGGTCGAGCAGAACGTGTTCCGCACCCTGCGCCTGGCCGATCGCGGCTACGTGCTGGAGAACGGCGCCATCGTGCGCACCGGCACCGGCGCCGAGCTGCTGGCCGACCCCCATGTCAAGAAGGCCTACCTGGGCCACTGATTCTTCAAGGACCTGCCCTATATGTCTTTACGCTGCACATTCATCGACCACGGCAAGGGCGGCTCGCCCGACTGCCTGCGCCCGGCCGAACGCGAGATGGAATCGCCCACCGGCCGCCAGGTGCTGATCGAAGTCGCCTACGCGGGCGTCAACCGCCCCGACGTGCTGCAACGTTCCGGCTCGTACCCGCCCCCGCCCGGCGCGTCGCCCTACCTGGGCCTGGAAGTGTCCGGCACCATCATCGCCGTGGGCGCCCAGGCCACGCGCTGGAAGGTGGGCGACAAGGTCTGCGCGCTGACGCCCGGCGGCGGCTACGCCCAGTACTGCCTGGCCGACGAACGCCACTGCCTGCCGGTGCCGCGCGGCCTGGACCTGCTGGCGGCCGCCGCCATCCCCGAAAACTATTTCACGGTCTGGACCAACGTGTTCGACCGCGCCCGCCTTGCGGCCGGCGAGAAATTCCTGGTGCATGGCGGCTCCAGCGGCATCGGTCTCACGGCCATCCAGCTGGCGCGCGCCTTTGGCGCCGAGGTCTGGACCACCGTGGGCAATGCCGAGAAAGCCCGCGCCTGCCTGGCGGCCGGCGCGCACCACGCCTTGAATTACCGCGAGACGGACTTCGAGGCCGAGATCCGCGAGGCCACCCAGGGCGTCGACGTCATCCTGGACATGGTGGGCGGCCGCTACATCAACAAGAACATCCGCCTGCTGGCCGTGAATGGCCGCCTGGTGCAGATTGCCTTCCTCGAAGGCAGCAAGGCCGAGATCGACGCCCTGCCCATCATGACCAAACGGCTGTCGTTCACCGGATCCACCCTGCGTCCGCGGTCCGACGACGACAAGGGCGCCATCGCCCAGTCACTGGCCGACAAGGTGCTGCCGCTGATGGAACAAGGCCAGTGCCTGCCGCGCATCCACGCCGTGTTTCCGCTGGCCCGGGCCAACGAGGCCCATGCCCTGATGGAAAGCAGCGCGCACATCGGCAAGATCATGCTGCAGGTGCAGGCATGAGCGCGCGCTTCACCGGTCAGGTCGTCATCGTCACCGGCGCCGTGGGCGGCATCGGCTCGGCCATCGTCGAAGGCTTTCTGGCCGAAGGCGCGAAGGTCGGGCTGATCGACTTCAACGCCCAGGCCGGCCAGGCGTATGAAAAAGCGTTGCAAGCACGCGGCCACGCCGTGGCCTTCGTGCCTGCCGACGTGGCCCATTTCGACCAGTGCCAGGCCGCCTACGAGCGCATCACCCGCGATCTCGGCCCGGCCACCATCCTGGTCAACAACGTCGGCATCTCGCCCAAGACCGACGGCCGCGCGCTGAAGGTCTGGGAAATGACGCCCGGCGAATGGGACAAGGTGGTAGCGGTCAACCTGAACAGCGTCTTCTACATGACGCACCTGGTCGCGCCGCATATGGTCAAGCAGCGCCAGGGCCGTGTCATCAACATGTCGTCGGTGGCCGGCAAGGCCTACTGCGACATCGTCGCCGCGCACTATGCCGCCACCAAGGCGGCGCTGCTGGGCCTGACGCGCCACTGGGCCGCGGAACTGGGCGAATACGACGTCACCGTCAACGGCCTGGCCCCGGGGCGCATCAGCACGCCGCTGCTCAAGAGCGTGCCCAAGGAAATCAACGACGCCGTGGCCGACGTCACCGCCCTGCGCCGCCTGGGCACGCCGGAAGAAGTGGCCGATGCCTGCCTCTTCTTCGCATCGGACCAGGCGCGCTTCGTGACCGGGCAGGTGCTTGATGTGGCAGGTGGCTGGTTAATGACGTAGAAAGCAAAAGCCCCGCTGGTTCAATGAACCGGCAGGGCTTTTTTGTCTTGCCGGTCCGCCTCGGACGGACCGGCGATCCGGTGAACACCGGGACCGATCAGAAGTCCATGCTGGCGCTCAGCGAGAACGTGCGCGGGCCGCCCAGCACCAGGTAGCCGTTGCCGGGGTAGCCGCCCACCGACGACCAGTAATTGCGGTTGGCGATATTGTCGACCCGGGCGCGCAGCGTCACCACGTGGCCGTCCACGTCCATCATGTAGCGCAGGCCGGCGTCAAAGCGCGTCCAGCCGGGCACCTTGAGCGTGTTGGCATCGTCCGCATAGGACGCCCCGGTGTAGACCACGCGGCCGTCCACGGCCAGGCCCTGCACGCCGGGAATGTCCCATTCCGCGCCCAGGTTGGCCTGGAAGCGCGGCACGCCGATCACGCGGTTGCCGTCGATGGCGGTGTTGCCGGTGGAACGCTGCTTGGCATCCAGGAAGGTCAGGCCGCCCAGCACGCGCACGGTCTTGATCGGTTCGCCGAACACGGTCACCTCGACGCCTTGGTGGCGATCTTTGCCGGAGGCCGTGAACTTGTTGGACGCATCGTAGGACGCACGCGGCTTGTCGGTCGAGAACAGCGCCAGGCCCGCGCCCAGGCCGTCGCCGTCGTACTTGACGCCGATTTCCTTCTGCTTGGACACATACGGGGCCAGGCTCTCGCCGGCATTGGGTACCGGCTTGCCATTGGCGACCGTGGGCGCGGTGTCCCCCGCGACCAGCGCTTCGATGTAGTTGGCATACAGGGACACGCTGGGCGCCACCTTGAACACCAGGCCCGCGGCCGGCGAATTGCGGCTCTGGTCGTAGGCGCCGTTTTCCTTGCCGGTGTTGTAGGCATAGCTGCGCGAGGACAGGCGCTGGTGGCGAATGCCCAGGGTCAGCAGCACCTTGTCGTCCAGGAACGACAGGGTGTCGCCGAACGCGTAGCTGCTGGTGCGCGTGCGGCCTTGCAGCGCCGGATCATCGATATCGTTGCCGCGCAGCGCCTTGGCGCTGAACGCCGGCTGCGAATACGACTGCGGGTCGTAGATATTGGTCGGGAACGTATTGGCGTAGTCCATGATGTAGGCGTTCTTTTTCTTCAGGTCGAAGAAAGACGCCGACACCACGAATTCATGCCCCACCGGGCCGGTGCGCACCTTGGCGCGCAGCCCCACTTCACCCGTATTGACGCTGTCCTCGCGGGTGTTGTCAAAGCGGTAGAAATTGCCCGCCCCCGTGGACGCGTTGGTCAACGTGACGTTGCCCAGCGAATTCGCCTCGTCGCTGCGGCGCATGCCGAACGCCGCCCAGCCGGTCAGCTTGTCGCTGAAATCGTGCTCGGCGCGCACCGTGCCGAACCAGTCGCGCTCGTTGGAATAGGACCAGGGCTGCGCATAGTTGGAACTGGCATCGGGCGCGGCGGGCACGTGGTCCTTCAGGCCCACGACGCTGACGTTCGGCCGGGCGCGCTTGAGCTTGTTTTCCTGGAAGCCGATGTCGGCCGACAGGCGCGTATCGGCCGAGCGCCAATCCAGGCCCAGCGACACCAGGCTGGTGCGGGAATGTTCGTCGTCGATGGCCGTGTCCCCGCTGCGCTGCGCCGCGTTGATGCGGATGCCGGTGCTGTCGTCCGGGCCGAAGCGGCGCGCGATGTCGGTGGACACCTGGAATTGGCCGCCGCTGGACACGCCGGTGGTGATGCGGGTCAGCGGATCGTTCGGCGCACGCTTGGGCACCAGGTTGATCACGCCGCCGATGCCGCCGCCGTTGGGCGCCGCGCCGGTCAAAAAGGCGGTCGCGCCGCGCAGCACTTCCACGCGTTCGAACAGTTCAGTGGCGATGTACTGGCGCGGCAGCAGGCTGTACAGCCCGTTGTAGGCCACGTCATCCGAGCTCAGGATGAAGCCGCGGATGAAATACGATTCCTGGAAATTGCCGAAGCCGCGCGCCACGCGCACGCCCGGATCATTCTGCAGCACGTCGCCGACGCTGCGCGCCTGCCTGTCCTGGATCAGCTCGTTGGTATAGCTGGTGACGCTGAACGGGGTGCTCATGATGTCCTGCGTGCCCAGCACGCCGATGCGGCCGCCACGCGCCACCTGCCCGCCCGCATAGGGCTGGGCCAGGCCGCCGGCCGAGGCGTCGGCGCTGGCCTCGACCTTGATCGCTTCCATCGACACGACGGGGCTGTTGGCGGCGGCGGGCGCGGTGGATTGGGCATGGGCAATGGAATACGGCAAGGCCGCGACCACGCACGCAAGAGTTCGTAGTTTCATATCGGGATATCAAGAGGCGGGCGCTTCGCAAGAAGCTGGGAATCGCAAACATCCCGATGGAGGGTCACGCGGGTCAACGGCTGGCCACTCGAACTGCCGCGGGGCCGGACGGGCCGGCCCTGGCGAGCCTGTTCACCAAAGGGGATTGAGATCGTGCGAGATAGATTCTAGATAAAACGGAATCATTCTCATTGCGTCCCTTATATAGAAATTACCACTTGTTGCAGCGTTACAACGCCTGGGGCACATCAGGCGCCGACGGGGCCGCCCGACGTTCAGCCCGGGGTCAGCGCCTGCCCGGCCTCACCCCTGCACGCCCGCCTCTTGCCGCAACGTGCCGAACTCCCCCGCTTCGTACGCCGCCATGGCTTGCGACAAGGCACGTGAGCTCGCCATCACGAACGGGCCGCGCTGGATCACGGGTTCGTCGATGGCAGGCCCCGCCACCAGCACGAAATGCGCGGGCGCACTGCCCGCGATCAACAGCAGCAGCCCGTCGCTGTCCGCCGAGGCGGCCAAGGCAGCCCCCTCGGACAAGATGGCAAAATCGGGATCCACCACGCTTTTGACGCTGGCCGCAGGCCGTTTGCCCGCCGCAGCGGGGGACGCCCCGGCAGCGCCTTTCGCAGGCCCTGCGCCAGGTGCTCGACCCGCCGTGGGCCCTACCCAGCCGGCCGCCGTCGGCGCCCCGACCGCTGCCGGCGTGGTCTGGTGGCGCGCACGCACGCCCAATTCGCCCTGCACCGTGTACAGCCAGGCGTTCCACCCGGCCGGCAACGGCACCAGGCGCGACGCGCCCGGCCGCAGCCAGCCGTCCAGCACCAGCAACGGTTCCGGGGTATGCAGCGGCGCCTCCCAGCCGCCATAGCGGCCCGCCGCCACCCGCACGCGGCCGGCATCGGTCTGGATGACCGGCATCTCCCAGGCGCGCAGCAGCGAGGTGTCCGGCGCCAGCGATTTCAGCCGCTCCGGCAGGTTGACGAACATCTGCAAGCCATTCAATCGGGCTTCGCCCACCGGTTGCTGGGTGTGCACGATGCCGCGGCCGGCCAGCGTCCAGTGCAGGTCGCCCGCGCGGATCTCGTGGTCGTGGTGCACGCTGTCGCGGCTGCGCATGGCGCCGCGCGTGTCTTCCAGCAGCAAGGTCACCGCCGACATGCCCGCATGCGGGTGCGGCGCAAAGGTAGGGCCGGTCATGACGAAATGGTCCACCAGCACCAGGGGCGACATGCCCTGCGGGAAATCGGTATGGCGGAATTGACGGAGGGAACAGGCGTCGCCCGCCGGTTCAAAGGGGCGGGCCACGGGGGGGCTGAGGCGGATGGTCAAGGATGTGCTGCCTGGTTATTACCTGACGCAGAGCTTATGGGTTCTGCCGGGCGCACAGTAGAGTCGGATTTCAGGAATAATTGTCCTGTTAAGCAGGACAATTCTTCGCGTAAACCCCATGAACACGTACATCCATCACCTCGACGATCTTCTGCTTTTCAGCGAGGTGGTGGAGAAAGGCGGCTTTTCCGCCGCCGCCCGCGTGCTGAACATGCAGCGCTCCAAGCTGAGCCGGCGCGTGGCCGAACTGGAGGCGCGGCTGGGCATGCGCCTGCTCCAGCGCAACACCCGCCGGGTGTCGCTCACCCCGATGGGCGAGCAGATCTACGTGCACGCCCTGGCCATGGCGCGCGAAGCCCGCAGCGCCTTCGACCTGGCCGCGTCGATGGGTGACACGCCCAGTGGCCTGCTGCGCATGACGGCGCCGTCGGCGCTGGCCGTGACCCTGGTGGGCGACCTGGTGGCCCGCTTCTGCCTGAAGCATCCCGGCGTGCGCGTCCTGCTGGACACCCGCGACCAGATCATCGACCTGGTGGGCGAAGGCTACGACCTGGCCTTCCGCGCCCAGGGCGCCTCGCTCACCGATTCCCGGCTGGTCGCACGCGAGCTGGCGCCAGTGCCCTTGATTCTTGTGTGCGCCCCCGGCATGGCCCTGGCCGCGCCGCGCTACCCGCGCGACTTGAACACGCTGCCCCTGTTGGCCCATGCTACGCAGGACAGTCCGCAAAGCTGGCATTTCGTCGGCCCGGCAGGCGAAGCCGAATCCGTGGAATTCCGGCCGCGGTGCCTGAGCAGCAACCTGGCGGCGCTGCGCGAAATGGCGCGCGCCGGGCTGGGTGTGGCGCTGCTGCCGCATTACCTGTGCCCCGGCGCGCTGGCCAGGGGCGACCTGGTGCAGATCCTGCCCGCCTGGCACACGGCGCCGGCACGCATCTACGCGGTCATGCCCGCCCGCCGCGGCGCGCCGTTGGCGCTGCGGCGCTTCCTGGAGTTCGCGGTGGCGGAACTGCCGGCGCTGGTGGCCTGAGCGCGCGCCGCTTGGCCCGGCGGGCCCAAGACCTGGAGGCGCCCAGCCGGGGATCGCCCAGGCCATGACGCGCCTCAATCCAGCTTGATCTGGTTGGCCTGGATCACCGCCCCCCAGCGCTCGCGGTCTTCGGCCACATAGGCGTCGACCTCGGCCTGGTTGCGCGGCGCCTGGATCACCAGTCCCTGCACCTGGAACCGATCGCGAAAGTCCGGCTGCCGCATCACCGCCGCCACGGCCTCCTGCAGGCGGCGGGATTCGGCCGACGGCGTTGCCTTGGGCACGGCCAGGCCAAACCAGGTGGCCGCGCGAAACCCCGCAAAGCCGCTTTCCGCCACGGTCGGCACGTCCGGCAGCACGGGCAGGCGTTCACGGGTGGTCACCGCCAGCGCCTTGAGCTTCTTGTCGCGCACCAGCGGCAACGACGTGCTGATGACGTCCACCATCAGCTGTGTGTCGTTGCTCATCAGCGAACTGAGCGCGGGCGCGCTGCCGTTGTAAGGGATGTGCGCCACGTCGATGCCGGTGCGCGACTTCAACAGCTCGGTAGCCAGTTGCAAGGGATTGCCGATGCCCACCGAGGCGTAGTTCAGCTTGCCCGGCCGGGCGCGGGCATAGTCGACGAATTGCGCCAGCGTGGCGGCCGGCACGTCGTTGTTGGCCACCACCACCAGCGGCAATTCCGCCACCACCGACAGCACGCGGAAATCGCGCGCGGCGTCGTACGAGATTTTTTGGTAAAGCATGGGGTTGAGCACCATGCTGGCGTTGCTGGCCAGGAACACCGTGTAGCCGTCGGGCTGGGCCCGCGCCACCTGGGTGGCGGCGATCATGGTGTTGGCGCCCGGCTTGTTTTCCACCACCACGGGCTGCGCCAGTTCCTGCGACAGCCGCTCGGCCAGCACCCGCGCCAGCTGGTCGGCCGACCCGCCCGGCGTATACGGCACCACCAGCTTGACCGGGTGGTCGGGAAACGCCGCCCACGCCGGCAACGCCCCGGCGGCAGTCAGCAACAGGGCGGCCGAGAGGCGGCCGAACGTGTGAATCATCCTCGACATGGTTGTCTCCCCAGTGTCATTGTGTGATGCGCAATATGGGCTTGCGCTGGCGGTGCTGCATGGGCAACCGCGCCAGGCCTGGCGGTCACGGACGCGGCGTTGTGTTCTTGTATCGAGCGAAGATGCGCGCTACACCTTCCTTTCCTGGCCGGCCCAGAAGGTGTCGCGCAGGCGCCGTTTGGCGATCTTGCCGTTGTCGTCGCGCGGCAATGCGGCCTGCAGGCGCAGTTCGCGCGGCACCTTGAAACGCGCAATGCGCCCCGCCAGCCACAGCAGCGCCTCTTCGGGCTGCACGTGCGCGTCCGCCGCCGGCTGCACCAGCGCCAGCAGGCGCTCGCCGAACTCGTCGTCGGGCACGCCGAACACCGCGCAATCGGCCACCCCCGGGTACTGCATCAGGTGGTGCTCGATTTCCGCCGGGTAGATGTTCACGCCGCCCGAAATGACCAGATCGGATTCGCGGTCGCACACGAACAAGTAGCCGTCTTCATCCACGTAGCCCAGATCGCCCAGGCCGATCAGGCCGTCGTGCTCGATGCGGCGGCGGGCGTCGGGGTGGTTGCGATAGGTGAAGTCGGCATAGGCCGGCTGGCGCACGAAAATGCGGCCGACCTGCCCCGGTGCGCACGCGGCGCCGTCCTCGCCGACGATGCGCACCTGCGCGCCGCCGATGGGCCGACCGGCGCTGCCGGGCCGCACCAGCGCCTCTTGCGAGCCGATGGCCGTCACCATGCCGGCCTCGCTGGACGCGTAGGTTTCGTGGATGACGGGCCCCAGCCAGTCGATCATGGCGCGCTTGAGCGCCGGTGCGCACGGCGCCCCGGTGGAGGCCACGAAACGCAGCGACGACAGGTCGAACGACGCGCGCACCGCAGGGTCCAGTTTCAACAGGCGCACATACATGATGGGCACCAGGTAGATCGTGTCGATGCGGTGCCGTTCGATCAGGCGCAGCACCTCGACAGGATCGAAGCGCGGGGTGACGACCAGCGTATCGCAGACCCGCAGCGCCACCTGGGCAAAGACGCTGGGCGCGCTGTGGTAGATAGGCGCCGGCAGCAGTGCCCGGCAGCCGGCCCGCAAGCCATAGGCCTGTTCGACGACGGCCTCGACGGCCGCCAGGCGCTGCGGCAGCTGATCCAGCGGAAACGGTTCACGCACCACGCCCTTGGGGCGGCCGGTGGTGCCCGACGTATAGGCCATGTGGCCACGCGGGGCCACCACGGGGCCGTCGTAGGGGGCATGCGCGTCGCGCCAGGCGGCGTAGTCGTCGGCGGCGCCCGCAGCGCCCACCCGCAAGGCGGGCAGGTCGGCGGGCAGCGCGGCCTGCACCGCCGGCCACAGATCGGCTTCGGCGATGAGCAGCCGGGCGCCGCTGTCGGTCACCAGAAAGGCCACCTCGGAAGGCGTGTAGTGCCAGTTGATGGGGCAGTAGTAGCAGCCCAGGCGCTTGCAGGCCTGGATGATTTCCAGGTAGGGCATGCCGTTGCGCAGCAGCACCGCCACCACGTCGCCTTCACCCACCCCCATCGCCGCCAGCCCGGCCGCGACCTGCTCGCCGCGCTCGGCCAGCGTGGCGCGGTCCAGCACGGCATCGCCGACGATGATCTGTCCGGCGCCAGCGGACGCTGCGGGCGCCGTGGCGCGATGCTCCGACGCCCTCATGCCCGGCCCGCCGAACGCTGCGCCTTGTCTTCGGCATTGCGCGCCTCGATGGCGGCGCGGGCCGCGGCCCAGTCGTCGTCGGTCCATTCGAAGTACTGCTTGAAGTAGGCGCCGTTGGCCAGGTAGTCGCCGCCGTCCAGCGCGATGGTCTGGCCGTTGATCCAGTCGTTGCCCGGCGCCAGCAGGAAAGCGGCAAGTTCGCCGATGTCCTGGTCCTGGCCGAGGCGCTGCATGGGGTTCTGCCTGACCAGGGCGTCGGTGCCCGTATCGTTGGGCCGCAGCCGGGCCGACGCACCCTCGGTGGGAATGACCCCGGGCGCGATGGCGTTCAGGCGGATGCCGCGACGGCCCCATTCCACCGCCAGCGACTTGGTCATGGCGTCGATGCCGGCCTTGGACATGGCCGAGGGCACCACGAAGGGCGAACCGGTCCAGACCCAGGTGACCACGATGGACACCACCGCCCCGGATGCCCCCGTGGCGATCCAGCGCTTGCCCACGGCCTGCGTCATGTAGAACGTGCCGCGAAACACCGTGTCGGCGATGGCGTTGAAGCCGCGCTCGGACAGTTTTTCGGTGGGGCTGATGAAATTGCCGGCGGCGTTGTTGACCAGCGCGTCCAGTCCGCCGTGATCGGCCCAGATGCCAGCCACCATGGCGTCCACCGCGCTGGCGTCGCGGATGTCCACCGCATGGGCATGGGCCTGGCCGCCAAAATCGCGCCGCAGCGCCTCGGCGGCCTGCTCCAGCACCGCCAGGCGGCGTCCACAGATGTGCACCGTGGCGCCCAGCGCCGCCAACTGCCGGGCCATGGCGTAGCCCAGCCCGGTGCCGCCGCCGGTGACGAGGATGCGCTGGCCCTGGAACAGGTCGGCGCGGAACATGGTTTGTCGCATGGGGTGTCTCCTTGTGTTTGATTTCAGAGTATCAATGGCCTTGTTCCGCGACAATGCCCTGATATGACTAAACTATGTTTCCTGACAGGCAACAATGAGGCAAGCCATGGCCGCCCTGCCCGCCCTGGACCTGAACCTGATCCAGCTGTTCGTGACCATCGTGGAAGCCGGCACGCTGAGCGAAGCCGCGCTGCGCCAGGGCGTGACGCGTTCGCACGTAAGCCGCAACCTGCAGAAGCTGGAACGCGCCTTTGGCGCCCAGTTGATCCGGCGCACCACCCGCCGACTGGAACTGACCCACGAAGGCACGGTGCTGTACGAACACGGCGCCCGCATGGCGCGCGAGGTTGAATCGGCCCGCCACGCCCTGCAGAAGCTGGGCACCGAACCCACCGGCCACGTACGCCTGAGCCTGCCTACCGGCCTGGGCGAACTGGAAGCCTTGCGCCCGCTGCTGGTGCGCTTTGCGCTGAACCATCCCAGTCTCAGCCTGCGGGTGCTGTTTTCGAACCGGGTGAGCGACCTCATTTCGTCCGAGATCGATGTGGCGCTGCGGGTCATCTCGACCCCGCCCCAAGACTACGTGGCGCGCGAACTGGGCCGCATCAAGTGGCACCTGTGCGCCGCACCCGACTACCTGGCGCGGATGGGCGCCCCCGCCCACCCGCGCGACCTGGGCCGGCTGGACTTCCTGGCCCCGCCCGGTCCCAAGCCCCAGGTGACGCTGCGGCTGCACCGCAAGGGCCAGGTATACGAGACCAAGCTGGCGCCCCGCCTGCAATCCGAATACTTCCCCTTCCTGGCCCAGGCCGCCCGCGACGGCGCGGGGGTGGCGCTGCTGCCGGCCTACATCGTGCAGCCCGACCTGCGGACCGGGCGGCTGGCCCCGGTGCTACAGGCCTACCAGGCCGAGGGGCCGGGCGACAAGCTCTATATCCTGACCTCGCCCACCCCCTACCCGTCCACGGCCCAGCGCGCCCTGGTGGACTTCCTGAAAACAGAACTGGAGCCGCTGTTGCGCGATTTCCTGGCCTGACCGGCCGCCATGCGCCTGTAGGACTTCTTTGTTAAAAAAAGGGGACTTGCAGGGATGGCGCGCCTGCTCCAAAGTAGCGCTTTGGGCATGCAGCCCTCGACGGGCGCCAGATACCGGGGCGCCCCAGGCGGGGCCCGGATTGCCGGGCGCAGCCAGGACCTGACGGTGCCGAGGAACTTTGACGTGCCCTTCAAGTCTTATATAAGATATAAGACACCAGCCAGACCGCGCCGCTGTCGCCTACAATGACAAACGCGTCGAAACGCCTGAAAATGCCGGCTTTACGCGGGCGAAACCACGGAGTCCATCATGCCGCACAACACCCTAGACACACTCAAGAATTTCAAGATCGGCAACAAGTCCTGTCAGTTCTACTCGCTGCCGGCGCTGGGCAAGTCCCTGGGCATCGATGTGCAGCGTTTGCCGGTCTCCATTCGCATCGTGCTGGAATCGGTGCTGCGCAACTGCGACGGCAAGAAGGTCACTGAAGAACACGTGCGCCAGCTGGCCGCCTGGCAAGCCAACGCCAAGCGCGAAGACGAAATTCCCTTCGTGGTCGCCCGGGTGGTGCTGCAGGACTTCACCGGCGTGCCCCTGCTGGCCGACATCGCCGCCATGCGTTCGGTGGCCGACAAGATGGGCAAGAGCCCCAAGAGCATCGAACCCCTGGTGCCGGTCGACCTGGTGGTCGACCACTCGGTCATGATCGACTACTTCGGCACGAAGGACGCGCTGGACCTGAACATGAAGCTGGAATTCAAGCGCAACCAAGAGCGCTACCAGTTCATGAAGTGGGGCATGCAGGCCTTTGACACCTTCGGCGTGGTGCCCCCGGGCTTCGGCATCGTCCACCAGGTCAACCTGGAATACCTGGCGCGCGGCGTGCACCAGGACAAGAAGAACAACGTCTACTACCCTGACTCCCTGGTGGGCACCGACAGCCACACCACCATGATCAACGGCATCGGCGTGGTCGGCTGGGGCGTGGGCGGCATCGAGGCCGAAGCCGGCATGCTGGGCCAGCCGGTGTATTTCCTGACCCCCGACGTGGTCGGCGTGGAACTCAAGGGCAAGCTGCGCGGCGGCGTCACCGCCACCGACCTGGTCCTGACCATTACCGAAATGCTGCGCCGTGAAAAAGTGGTCGGCAAGTTCGTGGAATTCTGTGGCGAAGGCACGGCCAGCCTGTCGGTGGCCGAACGCGCCACCATCGGCAACATGGCGCCCGAGTACGGCGCCACCATGGGCTTTTTCCCGGTCGACGGCCGCACCATCGACTACTTCCGCGGCACCGGCCGCACCGAAGACGAGATCGCCGCGTTCGAAGCCTACTTCAAGGCGCAGAACATGTTCGGCGTGCCCGCCGCCAAGGACATCAACTTCACCAAGCTGCTGACGCTGGACCTGTCCACCGTCGCCCCGTCGCTGGCCGGCCCCAAGCGCCCGCAAGACCGCATCGAAATCGGCAACGTCAAGAACACCTTCATCGACCTGTTCTCCAAGCCGGTGGCCGAAAACGGCTTCAACCAGCCCGCCGAGAAGCTGCAGCAGACCTTCACCACCAGCACCGGCACCAAGGTCAAGAACGGCGACATCCTCATCGCCGCCATCACCTCGTGCACCAACACGTCCAACCCCAGCGTGCTGCTGGCCGCGGGCCTGCTGGCCAAGAAGGCCGTCGAAGCCGGCCTGAAAGTGCCCAAGCACATCAAGACCTCGCTGGCCCCCGGCTCGCGCGTGGTCACCGAATACCTGACCAAGACGGGCCTGTTGCCCTACCTGGAAAAGCTGGGCTTCGACGTCGCCGCCTACGGCTGCACCACCTGCATCGGCAACGCCGGCGACCTGACGCCCGACCTGAACGACGTCATCACCAGCAACGACCTGGTCTGCTCGGCCGTGCTGTCCGGCAACCGCAACTTCGAAGCGCGCATCCACCCGAACATCAAGGCCAACTTCCTGGCCTCGCCCCCGCTGGTCGTGGCCTACGCCCTGGCCGGCACGGTCACGCGCGACCTGATGACCGAGCCCGTGGGCCGTGGCAAGAAGGGCGACATCTGGCTGGGCGACATCTGGCCCACCACCGAAGAAGTCGAATCGCTGCTCAAGTACGCCTTGGACCCCAAGGCGTTCGAGGCCAACTACGGCCAGGTCAAGAGCAACCCGGGCAAGCTCTGGGAAAACATCAAGGGCGTCAACGGCGACACCTACAACTGGCCCGATTCCACGTACATCGCCGAACCGCCCTTCTTCGATGGCTTCGGCATGACACCGGGCGCGATGCCCGCCGTCAAGAACGCCCGCGCGCTGGGCGTGTTCGGCGACTCGGTCACCACCGACCACATCTCGCCGGCCGGCTCCATCAAGGAAACCTCGCCCGCGGGCAAGTGGCTCAAGGAACACGGCGTCATGAAGGCCGATTTCAACAGCTACGGTTCGCGCCGCGGCAACCATGAAATCATGATGCGCGGCACCTTCGCCAACGTGCGCATCAAGAACCTCATGATTCCCCCGCTGGCCGATGGCAGCCGCTTCGAAGGCGGCGACACGCTGTTCCAGCCCAGCGGCGAACAGATGTCCATTTACGACGCGGCCATGAAGTACGTGGCGGCCGGCACGCCCACCGTGGTGTTCGGCGGCGAAGAATACGGCACCGGCTCGTCGCGCGACTGGGCCGCCAAGGGTACCCAGCTGCTGGGCGTGAAGGCCGTCATCACCCGCAGCTTCGAACGCATCCACCGCAGCAACCTGGTCGGCATGGGCGTGCTGCCCCTGCAGTTCAAGGGCGGCGACAGCGTGCAGTCGCTGGGCATCACCGGCGAAGAAACCTACGACATCTCGGGCCTGGAAAACGGCATCAAGCCGATGCAGGACGTCACGCTGACCATCACCCGCAAGGATGGCTCGAAGCAGGATGTGACGGTGCTGCTGCGCATCGACACCCCGATCGAAGTCGACTACTACCAGCACGGTGGCATCCTGCCCTTCGTGCTGCGCCAGCTGCTGGCCGCGTAAGCGCCTGGGCAAGCAAGACAAAGCCCCCGGAACCTGACGGTTCCGGGGGCTTTTTTTGGGCTTTCGAACGCTTCGCGGCGCCAGGCATCAGGCAATGCGCCGCGTCACTGGACGACCAATTCCACGCGGCGATTCCTGGCGCGGCCCGCTTCGGCGTCATTGGCCGCCACCGGCGCCAGCGAGGCCACGCCGCGCGGCGACAGGCGCGCGGCGGCAATCTTGTAGTCGGTTTCGAGCGCCTTGACCACGGCATCGGCGCGCTTTTGCGACAGCTCCAGGTTGCGCGCCAGGGTGCCCTGATTGTCGGTATGGCCCACCACGTAGACCTTCAGGTTGGCGTTGGCCTTGAGCAGCTTGCCCATCTCGTCCAGCGCCGCCCTGGATTCGGGCTTGACCTCGGCCTTGTCGGTATCGAAGTACACGCCGTAGACGGCCACGCGGCCCGATTCCGCCAGCGATTTCTGCATGGCGGCCATGTCCAGCACCTGGACCTGCCCGGTCTGCATGGGCTGGGTCTCGAGCACCTGCACGTAGACCGGCGTGATCTGGTTGGACGCGTCTTCCATCACGTCCAGGAACACATAGATGTCACCCGAGGGCGCTTCCTTTTTGGCCAGCACCACGTAGTACTTGCCGCCGAACGCGGCATCGCCCTGCCCGGTGGGGCGGACCTTGCCGCCGTTGTTGACGAACGCCTGGAAGTCGCGGCCGCACTGATCGTCGCCCTTGCATTCGAACACGGTCTTGAAGCCGCCCGACTGCAAGGCGCCCTGGTAGTTGCGATACACCTCGAGCGCCGACTTGTCGCCGCCGATGCGATATGAAATGCGGGTGACCTTGCCTTCGAGTTCCAGGACCTTGGCCGTCGCTTCCTCGGCAATCGGCTGGTTGGGCATGAAGGCTTCGTCGTAGTCCTTGCGTTCGTAGGCGCGGATCTCGGCACCCTTGAAACGCGTCAGCGCGGGATGGTCGCTCGACCCCGGCACGTCTTCGGCCCAGGCGGGCTGCGCGGCACCCAGGCACAGGGCGGCGATGGCCAGACTTGCGGATGCCACGATAGGCGCTTTCACGATCTTTATCTCCCCCGCCGGCAGCGCCGGCATGCGTCCAACACAAGGAAACGCCCGCGAAGGCGGGCGGCAGCCATTATGCATAGCCGCTCTGCCGTTTCCAACCCGCGGGGCGTAACAAGGCGTAGAGGCGCCGAGCCGCTGCGCCACTCGGCGGCTGGGCGCACGCCAGGCCCTAGTCGAACGCGTAGGCGTCCATCGCCAGCGCGCCATACGAGATTTCGTCGGTCAGCCGCGTGGCCTGGTCACC
This sequence comes from Achromobacter sp. NCFB-sbj8-Ac1-l, assembly GCF_052695805.1. NCBI lineage: Bacteria > Pseudomonadati > Pseudomonadota > Betaproteobacteria > Burkholderiales > Alcaligenaceae > Achromobacter > Achromobacter sp. NCFB-sbj8-Ac1-l. Next base: position 4,462,554 of record NZ_CP199812.1, read on the forward strand.
GCCCGCCCCCAATGCCACGTACAGCGGCATCAGGTGATCGTCGTGCGGATGCGCCTGTGCCGCGCCCGGCGCCTGCGCCTGCCAATCCAGCAGCGCCGGCACGTCATGGGCAGCCAGGTGGCGCGCGTACCAATCCTGGAATGCCGGTACATAAGGCACGGGCGGCGCGTCCTGCGGCATGCGCACGTCGCGCAGGTTGTGCGTCAGCGAGCCCGACCCGATGATCAGGATGTCCTCGTCGCGCAGCGGCGCCAGGGCGCGGCCCAGTTCGAACTGGGCCGCCGCGTCGCGGCCCATGTCCAGCGACAGCTGCACCACCGGCACGTCCACGTCGGGGTACAGGTAGCGCAGCGGCACCCAGGCGCCGTGGTCCAGCGGCCGGCGCGGATCGCGATCGGCGGCAATGCCCGATTCGGCCAGCAGACGCTGGACCCGCGCGGCCAGTTCGGGCGAACCGGGCGCGGCGTACTGCAGCGTATAGAGCTCGGGCGGAAAGCCGCCGAAGTCGTGCCACGCCACCTGCTGGTCGCGGGTGGACAGGGCCAGGCCATGGCCCATCCAGTGGGGCGAAACCACCAGGATGCCGCGGGGCTTGCGCCCCTGGGCCTGGCTCCAGGCGGCCAGCGCGGGGCCGGTCAAACCGGGCTCCACGGCAAGCATGGGAGAACCATGGGAAACGAACAGCGTAGGCCAACGCATGGCGGTGACTCCAGAAAATCATGTCGATGCAAACATTGTCGGTCGATTGAGTTCGGCAATAAACCCCCGCCAAAGGGATAATCTGTTGCCCGATCAGCATCAATGCGGCTGGGAGATGCCCGCCTGCGGCGGCGGGACGCGCATCGCCGCCGCGCCCGCCTCGCCCGCTGCCGGCCTTGCCACGCGTTGCGGCTGCCCGCGACCGTGGCGGGCGTTAAACTACGTCGTTACACACTTACTGGACGCCCCCGAAGTTATGGCCCGATCCCGCAGCCAATCCACTCCCCGCATGAACCGCGATGCCACCCGCCTGGTCACCCTTGCCCAGTCGCTCAACCGTTCGGGCAGCCGCGTTGAAGACGTGTTCTGGGAGAACCAGCTTGGCGAAGCGATTCCGAAGCTGCTCAAGGCAGGCCAGGACGCCCCGTTGGAGGCCGCCCTGGACCACCTCGCCCAAAGCGACGTGGGCGCCTACGAAGTCCTGATCGAACAGGCCGAAACCCTGTCCGAATCGATGAAGCTCGAAAAAAACGGCGTGCGCTACGACGTCCTGCTGATCGTCGCCCCCATCGTGGCCTGGACCCGCTACGCCATTCCCACCGGCGCCGTGTCCGCCAGCGCCCAGCAGGCGCTGCTGGCCCAGTTGCACGGCCACGTGCTGTCCAGCCAGGCACGCACGGCGCTGATGCCCTGGCTGGTCAGCGTCGACCAGATGCCGCGCACCTTCTCCGAGACCTGGCAGTGGCTGCAACGCCTGGGCGCGCAGGCGCTGGGCGCGGAAACCACCAAACCCACGCTGAACACCGAAGTCGAAACCGCCAACATGCTGGCCGACACACGCTACATCGTGGCCGCGGTGGCCGTGCCGGAATTCGCGCCCGTCTTCCGTTGGCAGGAACAGATCGGCGAGGCCGACGCCAGCCGCGACGCCTGCCAGGAACAATGGGCCGCCCAGGCCCAGCCCACGCTGGCCAGCCTGTTGCCCGGCTGCGGCTTCGAATCGCTGCTGCCCGACGCCTACTACGTCAGCAACCGCGAAGCCGACCGCCGCGTGCGGCCGCTGTCGTTGCGTGCCGCCATCAGCTGGCTCGAAGGCGCCGTCAGCCTCGAAGCCTCGCAACTGCGTGCGGTGGTGGCCGGCTGCGGCGAAAGCCGCATCGACGAATACCGCATCAGCTTCACGGCGCGCAACAGCAATGACGTCTACTACGGCTGCGTCTGGCCCCTGTACGGCCGCGAAGAAGACCTGCCCGGCGACGAAGGCCAGCCCGACGTGGTCGACGACATCGCGGCACTGCTCAAGGAATACGGCGTGAACGACGTACGCCGCATTCCCGGCGTGCTGCCGCCGGAATACTGCGAGGACTGCGGCGCGCCCTACTTCCCCAATCCCCTGGGCGAACTGGTGCACGCCGAACTGCCCGAGGACGCCGAGGCCGCCCCCGCCAAGTTCCACTGAGGGGCGCCGATGCAAGCAGACATCTTCTGCCGGGTCGTCGACAACTACGGCGACATCGGCGTCTGCTGGCGCCTGGCGCGCCGCCTGGCGCACGGTTGCGGCTGGGATGTCCGCCTGTGGGTCGACGACCTGGCCAGCTTTGCCCGCATCCAACCCGGCATCGCCGCGGGCCTGGCGCGCCAGGCCTGCCAGGGCATCGACATCGTGCAATGGTCCGACACACCCGACCCGGCGCTGGCGGCCCGCGACGTCGTGATCGAGGCCTTTGCCTGCGATCCCCCGGCCGGGTTCCTGGACAGCATGCGGCGCACCCACCCGGTCTGGATCAACCTGGAATACCTCAGCGCCGAAGCCTGGGTCGAAAGCTGCCATGGCCTGCCGTCGCAGCGCCCCGACGGGCTGGTGAAGCATTTCTTCTTTCCCGGATTCACGCCGGCCACCGGCGGTCTGCTGCGCGAGCCCGCCCTGTCGGCCGAACGCAACGCTTTCCAGGCCGATCCCGGCGCGCAGGACGCCTTTCTGCGCGGCTTGGGCGTACCGGAAACACTGCTCTCGCAACGGCGCACGGGCGCGCGCACGGTGTCCCTGTTTTGCTACCCCAGCGCCCCCATCGACGGCCTGGTCCAGGCCCTGGCCGACGACCCGCAAGCCACCGTGCTGCTGGCGCCCCAAGGCGTGGCACCGGGCCTGGAAGCCGCCTGCGCGCGGCCCGGCGGCCCGGCCGTGGCGCGGCTGCCCTTCGTGGCCCAGCCCGACTACGACCGCGTGCTCTGGTGCGCCGACCTGAATTTCGTGCGCGGCGAAGACTCGTTCGTGCGCGCCGCCTGGGCCGCCCGCCCGCTGGTCTGGCAGATCTATCCCCAGGAAGAGAACATCCACCTGGAAAAGCTCGAGGCCTGGCTGGCCCGCTATCCGGCCCCGGATACCGCCGCGGCCCTGATCCGCGCCTGGAACCAGCCCGGCGACGCGGCCTGCGCCGCCCGCGCCCTGGCCGGCGCCCTGGCTCCCGCCGCCTGGCAGGCCTGGATGCAACGTGCCCGCGACTGGGACGCCGCACAGGCCCTGCAGCCGGATCTGGCGGAAAATCTGGCTGGATTTTGCGCAGAGTTGGCCAAGAAACGTTAGAATAGAGAGTTTTCTGAGTCGCCCAGGAATTACCGGGCCTCAACTATGTCGCCTCCCGGGGTGTGCATGAAGCCGAGAACGCTGGCCTATTTGTGCGGCTGTCGCCGTCGACACGTCAACCAACGTGATGGACACGCGGGCCCTGCAAAGGGGCGTTGCGGCTTTTTGCTAGCACGGCGAGTGCACCCATCCCCCCGGAGTTTTATCGATGAAAACCGCTCAGGAATTGCGAGTCGGCAACGTGGTCATGGTCGGCAAGGACCCCCTCGTGGTCCAGAAGGCCGAATACAACAAGTCCGGCCGTAACGCCGCCGTCGTGAAGCTGAAGTTCAAGAACCTCTTGACCGCCTCGGCCAGCGAATCGGTCTACAAGGCCGACGAAAAGTTCGAAGTCGTCCAACTGGATCGCAAGGAGTGCACCTACTCCTACTTCGGCGACCCGATGTACGTCTTCATGGACGAAGAGTACAACCAGTACGAAATCGAAGCCGAAAGCATGGGCGATGCCCTGAACTACCTGGAAGAAGCGATGCCCGTGGAAGTGGTCTTCTACGACGGCCGCGCCATCTCGGTGGAACTGCCCACGACCATCGTCCGCGAAATCACCTACACCGAACCGGCCGTCCGCGGCGACACGTCGGGCAAGGTGACCAAGCCGGCCAAGATCAACACCGGCTACGAACTGAACGTGCCGCTGTTCTGCGCCATCGGCGACAAGATCGAAATCGACACCCGCACGAACGAATACCGCAGCCGCGTCAACAACTAAGCCGGCAGCAGGTGCAAAAAAGCGCCAGCCCTAACGGGTCTGGCGCTTTTTTATGCCCGGCCGCCCGGCCGCCCGAAGGCCGGGCAGCCCCCACGGGGGGCAGCAAGCGCGCAGCGCGCGGCGTGGGGGCCCACATTTATTGCAGTCGATCGTCGTCCAGGAAATCCGGCACGGCCATGACGTCGATGCCGTCTTGGGCCAGCGCCTCGCGCTCTTCGGGCGTGGCGGTGCCGCGGATGGGGCGCTCGTCGGCATCGCCCTCGTGGATGCGGCGGGCTTCCTCGGCAAAGCGCGGACCGACGTTTTCGGTGTTGCGCAGCAACGCCCTGACCTGCCGCATGACCACCGCCTGCAAGGCCGACATCTTTTCGGCTTCCGATGCGCCCGCCGACGGTGCCGGCGGCGTGGCCGGCGCATGCAGGTGCGCCACGTTCAGTCGCGGCGCGGACAGGCGCTTGGTAATGTTGGCGGATGCACAGACGGGGCACGACACCAGGCCTCGCGCCTGCTGCGCGTCATAGTCTTCGTGCGAACCGAACCAGCCTTCGAAAATGTGGCCGTGCTCGCACTGGAGGTCGAAAACTTTGAGAGCCATGACTGGAATATGGGGGTTAGCCGCCAGAATACAAGAAAGCCCTGGCGCCGGCCTCACGGCCATGCCGCCGACGGGGTTTTGGCCGATTCAAAGAAAAAGCGGGCCCGCGGGCCCGCTTTCGCCTGCGCCAAGGCGCTGACCTGTCCTGGCCTACTTGCCGCGCCTGGGGGCCGCGGCGGGTTGGCCGATCTGCGCCTGCTGGGCTTGCAGGGCGTCGATCTGGCGTTGCAGGTCACGCAGTTGCTGGCGGACGTCCTTTTGCTGGTCAGCCAAGGCCGTGGCTTCCTGGCGCGACTGTTCCTGGCGGGCGGCGACCTGTTCTTCCTGCTGCATGCGCAGCGTACGGTCGGCCTGCAGCGTGCTCAGTTCGGCGTTGCGGCTGGCCAGGAGCTTTTCAGCGTGGGTGTATTCGGCCTGCAGCTTGATGCGCTTGATGTCCACTTCGGCCAGGTCGGCCGACTGGGCGACAAAGGCACGGTACGTGGCTTCGGCCTGCTTGTCCGACTTGGTCTTGAGCACGCGCCAGAAATCCTTCTGCTGGAACAGGGCCACGTAATAGGTCAGATCGTCCGGCTTGAACAGCAGGCTGGCGCCGTACGTGCCGTTATAGCTCGTACGCAGCTCGGAAACCTGGCGGTTCTGGATCAACCCCTGCAGCTCGGCCACCGTCGACGACGGGCGCGCGGCAGGCGCCGGCGCGGGCGGGGTCACCGGCGTGGAAGCGGCCTGCTTGTCCTCGACCTGCTGGACCGTGGGCCGCGGGGGTTCGGATTGCGCGCTGGCGCATGCGGCCAGGCCGGACAGGGCCGTGCCCAGCAGCGCCATGCGCGCAGCGGCACGGATAAAGTGGACGTTCATGCCTTCCCCAAAAAAATCGTTGCGGAACTATAGCAATTTATTTCGCTTGCGGCAGACGCACTTACATAGCACGCCCGGATAATGTCGTGCGCTAAGGGGGATTCCCTATTGCGCGTTATAGGGCGGCCCGAAAACCGCCGTGGAAAAACCCTTGCATACTGCGCCCCATACTGTCGTCAGGACGCTTCGATAATGCCGTCGGCAGTTTCACCCTGACCGCCGCCCAAATGCAATTTGCGCATTTTTTCCCATAACACCTTGCGGCTGATGCCCAGGGTATTGGCGGTATCCTGCCGCCGCCAGCCATTCACATCCAGCGCAGCCAGGATGCGGGCGCGCTCGGCGCGCTCGGCGTCGGTGAATACCGGCGGCTCGCACTGGGTATTGGCGCCCGCGCCGCCCAGCGCGCCCGAGGCCCGCAGCGGCTCGGCCAACTGATCGAAAATACGTTCGATACGCGGCTGGTCCCAGGCCTTGAACTGGCGCCGTACGATCGCCACGCGCTCGGCGACGTTGGACAGTTCGCGCACATTGCCCGCATACCGCGTGCGCGCCACGCGCTCGATCAGCCAGGGTGGCGGCTCGCCTTCGCACCCCATGCGTTCGAGCAGGCCGCGGAAAATCGCCGCTTTTTCCTCGGGGCCGCGCTGCTCCAGGTTGGGAATGCGCAACTCAATGACGGCCAACCGGTAATACAGGTCGGCGCGGAACTCGTCCTGCCCCACCAGCACCCGCAGGTCCTTGTTGGTGGCGGCCACCAGGCGGAAATCGACCGGAATCTCCACCGTCGAACCCAGACGGGTCACGGCGCTCTGCTCCAGTACGCGCAGCAGCTTGACCTGCTGGTACAGCGGCAAGTCACCGATTTCGTCCAGGAACAGCGTGCCCCCGTTGGCCTGCTCGAAATACCCTTTGTGTGCCCCCACCGCGCCGGTGAACGCGCCCTTGGCATGGCCGAAGAAATGCGCCTCGAACAGGCCTTCGGGAATGGCGCCGCAATTGACCGCCACGAACGGCCCGTCGGACCAGGCCGCATGGTCGTGCAAGAGCCGCGCGATGCGTTCCTTGCCCACGCCGGTCTCGCCATGGATCAGGGCATTGCTGCGGCAGTCGGCAAACATGTCGGCTTCGGCCAGCAGCGCCCGCATCGGTTCGGACACCGCGATCAGCGGCTGCTCGCGCCGCGGCGCCGACCGGTTGACCTGGTCCAGGGTGCCCAGCAGTTCGAACAGCAGCTTGCGCAGGTCGGTGGTGGTGAAGGCCAGCGGCAACGTGTAAGAGTATTCGGGCGGGTAATAGCGGGGATCGCGGCCGCGGGCCTCGGACGCCACCCAGATGACCGGCATCGCCTGCACCGACAGCCAGTCGTAGCCGCTGAAGCGGTTATCGCCCATGACCGACACCGACACCAGCGCAACAGCCGGCCGGGTCGGATCCCGCGGCGGCGGAAAGGCCGTGCCGGCGTCCGCACGCACCAGCGACACGTCCATGCCCGCCAGGCAGCGCTCGGCGCGGCTGGCGATATCGGACGTGCCCTCCCAGACATACACGTCGAATTCTTCGCGCGAGAATTTCTGGGTCATGGCGACCACCGCGCCGGCCAGGGTTGGGCAGGGTTCAAGAGCTTCATCATCAATACACCAGACGGGGCTTGCCGCAGTCCACGGACAGCAGCGATACATCGGTTTGGCCGACGCTCAGGCCAAGCATGTCAAGCAATTGCTGCAGCAGGGTCGACAGCATGCCCAGCAGCGGCTGCAGCAACGCCACCACGATCGACAGCACGCCGCCGACCTGGTTGCCGCCGCTGAGCGCCAGCGACGACACCGCGTTGACGCGGCATTGGCGGATGGCGTCGGGCACGATCGCCAGCGAGCAGGTCAGGTCGCTCAAGGGCGCCAGCAGCAGCGAATTCAGGATATTGCCCACCAGTTGCAAGGTCCCGCCCAGCACGCCGGTCAGGCCGCCGGTGGACAGGCGCTGTCCCAGCTGGTTCAGCGCGGTGGTCGACCATTGCATGTCGTTGACCACCTGCGAGATCGATTTGCCGGGGTTGTTGCCGCCGCCGCCCACCAGATCGGTGGCCAGGCCCGTGCGCTGCTCGGGCGTCAACGGCGTGCCGGTGCCCACCAGGTCGCCCAGGATGCCGCCGATCAGGGCATCGGACAGGTTCGACGCCAGCGCGCCCAGGTTGATGGACGTGGCGTTGACGGTGGCGGTGGAATTGGGCGAAGGCGGCTGGGTCAGCGTCACCGACACCGGCGCGGTCGAATTGAAGACCGGCAACGTCACCTTGGCGGTCAGCGGCAAAATGCCCAGCACGTTGAGCACCTGGTAGCGCTGGATGGCGGCGAAGGAACTGGGTTGGCAGCTGTTGGTGATGGACAGGAAATTGGCCTGCACGTTGTCGACGGCGGACGACATGCCCGGGAACTTGCCCAGGCAGATGTTGGCCACCGACGAGGTGACATCGATGGTGGCCTGCTGCTGCGTCAGCGGGGCCTGGCACAGCTTGGACACGGTGCCGGTCGATTGCGCCACGTCGATGATGACGGGCAGGTCGACCTTGGTGCCCAGCGTATTGGCCAATAGCGGCCCCAACAGGGGGATGTTGCTGGTGTTGGCGCGCAGGTACACGCGGATGCCGGCGCTGGTGGCCTGCGTGCCCACCCCGCCCACGCCGATGGTCGGCGGCTCGACGATGCGCACTTGCGACTGCACGCCCAGCAACGGCACGTTCAGGCCGAGGTTGACCAGGTTCTGGCCGTTGGCGATGACCAGCGCGGTCTCCAGCACGTTGAGCGCGTTGATGTTGGCCTGCAAGGCCGAGTTGATGTCGCCGCCCACCACGTTCAGGTCCAGCACGCCGCCGTCGCCGAACAGCTTGACGGGCAGGTTCACCGGCATCACGTTCAGCACCACGTTGATGGCGTTGCTCAGCAGGCCCAGGCTGGCGCCGGCGGTGTTGCCGGCCTTGTTCATGACGGTCAGCGTCGCCTGCAGCAACTGGCCCAGCGTCAGGTTGTTCAGGGCCGCCAGCTGTGCGGGCGTGCCCACGCCGGTGGCCACCGACACCGGCAGGCCCAGCGCTTCCAGCAGGCCGGACGGGGTGATGTTGACGGTGGCAAGACCCGCCGCATCCAGGATGTCCAGCTGCGCAGGCGAAGCCCCCACGGTCGACAGCAGTTGCGACAGCAGGCCGCCCTTCTGCAACCGCAAGAGGCGCGAGCCCACGGTGAAGACCGCCACCGGCTGCGTGCTGGCCGCCACCGACACCACCTGCACCGCCGTGCCGCCCGACGTGCTGCCGGAAAAGCTGGGAATGAGGCTGGTCAGGGTCTTGCTGATGGTGATGCGCAGCGCGTTGGGCACCTGCCCGCTGGCCGGATCGAACACATACATGCCGGTGGGATCGGCGCGGGTGTTGTCCCACACCTTGCATTCCACCGTCACGTCGCCCGCGGCAAACGTGTCCAGGATATTCGGTACGTTGGCCAGCACGGCGGTGCGCCCGGCCGCCTGCGCCCGCGTGCAATCGGCGGGCGCGCCCATGCCCAGCACCTGCACCGCCGACAAGGCGGCCAGGTCCGAGGCCTTCTGCATTTCCCGCTTCATGTAATAGGCATAGCCCAGCTGGGCGACGCCCAGCAGCACCAGGCCGACGATGACCGCGAACACGATGGCCACCGTCATGCTGCCACGCTGCCGCAGGGGAGACGCAGGACACGAAGAAGGGGCTGGCATGATCGCGACTCCGGGACGGAAGAACGCTAGTTGGTGTTGTTGGTCTGCACGCGCTTGGTGAACCACTCGGGGATCGGCCGGGTGAAGCTGTCCACGTAGCGGTTCCAGGCGGCGGTCGACACCGGGCCCAGCACGGGCAATGCCGCACCCGCGCGGCGGCCGTCGGCCTGGGCGGCCAGCAGGCCGCGCGTGATGTCGCCGAAGGCTTCCGGCGCCTCGGCGGCTTGCGGGGCGGCCTGGGGCGCGGGCTGCGGCATCGGCGTCTGCACCTGCTGCACCACCGGGCGCGACGGCATCTGGCCGGCAGGCGCAGCGGCCGCCGGGGCCGCGGGCACCGGCGTGGCCTGGGCCGCGCCGCCCCCGGTCATGCTGCCAGTCAGGGGCGCGTTCGACTGCGCATGGCCGGCCGCGGGCGCAAGCGCCGTCAGGACCAGCGCCAGCGAAAACGGAGCAAAAGCTAGGGTTCGAGACATGGCTAGGGTTCCTGGAGTCGGTTAACGCATGATGGGCCCGTTGCCCAGTCTGTCCATCAAGGGGCTCATGACCGGCAGCACGATGCCTTCGCCACGGGACACCCGGGTCGCCTGCGTATCGGCGCCCGCCGCCGCCCCGGCCGCGGGCGCGGCGGCCAGCGGCGCCGCCGTCTGGCTGCGGATCTCGGAAGCCAGGCGCAGCACCTGGCTGCGCGCCTCGTCACTGAGCTGGGCGCGGTCCATCACGTTTCTGGCGCGCACCGGTTCGCCTTCCACCAGCAGCAGCAAGGCCAGGTTGGCCAGCACTTTGCTGCTCTCGGGCGCCAGTTCGGCCGCCTGCCCCAGGGGCACGCGAGCGCCGGCGGGATCCCCGGCGCGCAGACGCGCAAAGCCCAGGTCGCCCAGGATGCGCGGGTCCATTGGCGACAGCTTGGCGGCGCGCGCGAAATCGTCGGCCGCCTGTTCGAACTGGCCGCGCGAACCGGCGATCAGCCCCAGGCCATGCCAGCCGTCGGCGGCCTGGGCGGTGCCCAGCAATGCGCGGTAGGCCTGTTCGCTGGACGCCGTCTGCCCGGTCTGTCGCAACGCTTCGGCCCGCATGACCGCCACGCGCGGATCGTTGCCGAACTTCTGCTGGAACGCTTCGATATAGGCCAGCGAGGCGAAATAGCGTTCCTGGCGCTGCGACTCGGCGATCATCGACAGCATCATCTCCGGCTCGGCGGGCTTGCGCCGGTTCTCGGCCTCGTCCTCGCGCTGGCGCATCAGGGCCTGTTCCTGCTGCTGTTGCTGGATCAGTTGCCAGGCGGTTTCCGCGTTGTTGCTCTGGCATCCGGCCAGGCTTCCTGCGCCCACGACGACGGCCGCCGCCAGGGTCCAACGCCATGCGCGTCCCGCGCTTTCCATACCGCCTGCCATCACATGCCCCCCATGCGCGACAAACCGCGCAATACCGCAACAAACCCCGCCCCGCCCGTCACGATCAACAGCGCCGGCAACAAGGTCACGATCATGACCGCCGTCATCTTGACGGTGGTCTTGCCCACTTTTTCCTTCAATTCCAGCCGCCGCTTCTCGCGCAGCCGTTCACCGAAACGATTCAGCGGCTCCTGCACCGCGCCGCCGTGCTGGTCCACCTGGGCGATCAGGCGGCAGATGGCCGACAGGTCGTCGTTGTCAAAGCCGCCCGCCAGCCGCGCCAGCGATTGCTCGCGGGTACGTCCGCGCACATACAGTTCGGACGCCAGCCGCAGTTCGTAGGCCAGCACCGGCATCACCTGGTCGAACTCCTTGATCAGCACTTGCAGGCTCTGGTCGATCGACAGTCCCACCCCTTGCAACAGCCGCAACAGGTCGATCAAGAGCGGCAGCTCATTGGCCGCCTGCTTGCGACGCCGCGACAGGCGCCGGCGCACGAACCACTTGGGCAGCATGTAGCCGATGGCAAAGCCGAAGAAGGCCGCCACGAACAGGCCCAGCGACGAATCGCTGATCTTGCGGCCCAGGCCCAGCGCCACCGCTGCCGCCGGCAACAGCAGCGCCAGCGTGAAGCGCGCCACGATGAAACGCAGTCGGGCCGTGGCCGGGTTCTCGTAACCCGCCATGTCCACCAGCTTGCGGTCCTCGCCGGCCAGGAGGGCTTCGGCGAAGCGGCCTTCGCTCAGGCGCTTGCCGAACGAATCGGCCGCACGCGTGGCCGCGGCCAGCCTGCCCTGCCCGCCCTCGGGCGCCATGGCGGCGGCCTTGGCGCGGCCCTCGCGCGTGGCCAGCGCCTGGTCCACCACCTGCCGGCTGCGGTCCTGCCCGCGCAGGCGGCGCGTCATGCTCAGGCCCAGGATCAGCATGGCGGCAGCCACCAGCATCAGCGCCACCGCCAGCACGGTCGAGACATTCCAGGATTGAAGGGCTTGCATCCTCGGCGTCCTCAAATGGCCTTGGCCATGCGATACAGGATGTACGAGCCGGCCAATTGCAGGCCCACCGCGGTCATCAGCATCTTGAAGCCCAGGGGATCGACCCACAGGCCCATGAACAGGTCGTTGTTGGCCACCATGATGAAGCCGGCGATGCCCAAGGGCAGCAACGCCAGGATCCAGGCCGACAGGCGGATTTCGGCCGAACTGGCCGTCAATTCGGCGCGGGCCTGGCCGATGTCGCGCATGAACGCGGCCATGCGTTCCAGCACCTGGTCGCTGCGGCCGCCAAAGCGCAGCGCGACCGACACCACCGCCGCCACCATGTACAGTTCTTTCATGTCGTACTGGCGCGATACCTGCACCAGCGCCGCGTCCAGCTCCTTGGCCGAACGGCTCAGCGCCGCCGCGGTCTCGACCACTTCGCGCAGCGGCTCGTCGGTGGTGGCGGCCGCCGTCTGGAAGGCGGACGCCATGCTGTTGCCGATGGTGACCAGGCGCACGATGTTGTCCAGGAAGGCGGGCAGTTGCGACACCCGGCGCCGCTGCCGCCGATCCGCACGCAGCCACAGCAGGAAGTACGCGAACACCGACAGCAGCACCAGCGCCACCACGCCCGACAGCCATCCCAGAAACAACCACGCCAAGAGCGCACCCACCAAGATGGGCAGGATCAGCTTGGCGTAAAAGGCCGGGCTCTGGCGCACGCCGCCTTGCAACAGCAGCATGTCCCAGCGCGAAAAACCGCTGCGCAGGGCGCGCGCGCCTTGCGCGAACGGCAACTTGCCCGTGACCGGCGCGCCGCGGCTGCGCCGCAGTTGATCTTCCAGGAAGGCCGAGCTGGCCGCGCGGCGCGCGCCGCTATTGGCGTGACGCCACAGCAATACCGCCGCCACCGCGAACAGCAGCGCCAAGCCCCCGAAGACGGCCGCTTGCAGCATCAGCGCCTCCTGCTCCAGAAGCCCCCGCCCCCGCCATCCGGTTCGCCCGGCGTCGGTTCGGCGGGGCGCTGCTCATTGCGCATCTTCGCAAGCTTGGGAGTGTGCGGATGGATGCCCAGCCAATTCCAGCGGTCCTTCTCCTCGCCTTCCGGCGTGGCGAAGGTTTCGTGGCGATACAGTTCCTGGGTCGAGATCACGCTGTCGCCCATGCCGGTGACTTCGGTCACCGACAGCACCCGGCGCTTGCCGTTGGACAGGCGTCCGATCTGCACGATGAAATCCAGCGCGCTGGCGATCTGGCGCCGCAGGCTGTCCTCGCTGCCCTGAAAGCCCGCAAAGCCGGCCAGCATCTCGATCCGGTACAGGCATTCGCGCGGCGAGTTGGCGTGGATGGTGGCCATCGACCCTTCATGGCCGGTGTTCATGGCCTGCAGCATGTCCATGACCTCGGCGCCGCGCACTTCGCCCACCACCACGCGGTCCGGCCGCATGCGCAGGCTGTTGCGGATCAGTTCACGGATGCTGACGGCGCCACTGCCGTCAAAACCGCCCTGGCGCGATTCCAGGCGCACCACGTGCGGGTGGTTCAGCGACAGTTCCGCCGTATCTTCCACCGTCACCACGCGTTCGGTCTCGGGGATGAAAAACGCCATCGCGTTCAGCAGCGAGGTCTTGCCCGAGCTGGTGCCGCCCGACACCAGGATGTTGCAGCGGTTCTTGACCGCCTCGTGCAGCAGGCGGTAGATCTCTTCGTCGAAGGTGCCCAGCGTCAGGAGATCGGCCGGCTTGAGGGGGTCCTGGCGGAATTTGCGGATCGAGACCATCGGCCCGTCCACGGCCAGCGGCTCGATCACCACGTTCAGGCGGCCGCCGTCGGGCAGCCGCGCATCCACCATGGGGCTGGATTCATCCAGCCGGCGGCCGATCGGCGCCAGGATGCGCCGCACGATGCGCAGCACGTGCTGGTTGTCGGTAAAGCGCAGCGTCTCGCGCGCCAGCACGCCGCGGCGGGACACGAACACGTTGTCGTAGCCGTTGATCAGGATGTCCTCGACGGCCGGATCGGCCAGCAGGTCCTCCAGCGGCCCCAGCCCGGCCAGTTCCTTGGTCAGGGCCTCGGCGATCTGCCGCATTTCGCCTTCATTGATGGGCACCCGGCGCAAGCGCACGAAGCTTGCCACCTCGATATCCACGAACTCCTGGATGGCCGAGCGCGCCCACCTGCCGAATTCCGCGCCCAGCTCTTCGATGCGGGAAAGCAGGTGCTCGTAGGCCGCCGTCTTGACTTCCTGGAAGCGGTTGGAGGACGCGAAGCCCTTGTCGCCATCGCCGCCGAACTCTATGGTCGCTGTCATGATCATGTCGGATTCCGCCGCCGTCCGTTACTCGACCACCATGCGGCGGTGCACGCCAGGCAGCCACGTGGCCAGCCAGCTTGCCCGGCCGCCCGGTGTGTTTTCTTCCGCGCTCAGCTTCTCGGCCAGCGCCTGGACCGCGCGGACGTAGACGTCGCGCTCGGCTTCCTCGTGCAGCAAATGGCCCTGGTTGGTGCACACCATCAGCGCCAGCGTGCGGTCCGGCAAGGTGCCGACCAAATCAAGCTGGAAGCGTTCGGCGATCTGCTGCGCCGTCATGCCGTAGCGCTCGTCGTAGCGGTTCACGATCAGGCCCAGGCTGCGGCGGTCCACGTGCAGTTGTTCCAGTTCCTGCAGCAGACCGGCCAGCGATACCAGCGCGCCCACGCTCTGGTCGGTGACGATCCAGTTCTGCTGCGAGGCGCGCGCCAGGCCCGCGACGAATTCAGGATTCGTAAAGCCGCCCGAGTCCGCCACCACCACGCCGAAATGCTGGCGCATGCGTTCGAACACCAACAGCGAATCGGACTGCGACACGTCGCGCATCTGGCTCAGGTCGCGCGGCAGCGCCAGCACGCTCAGGCCGTTGGCGGTGTGCGCCATGGCCGAACTGAGCAGGGTGGAATCCAGGCGGCGAAGATTGCGCGCGGCCTCGGCGAAGTCGAAATCGCTGCCGATGTTCAGGTACAGCTGGCAGTCGCCGACGGGCCAGCCCAGGTCCATCAGCGCCACCCGGCTGCTCAGCGGCAGGTGGCTGCCGGTGTCGGCCGCCGGTTTGGCGGCCTTGGCGCCGGAGGCCGACGCCCGCACGCCATGCATGTGCTTGAGGCGATCCTGCACCATGCCGGCCAGATGCACGGCCAAGGTGCTGGTGCCCACGCCCGGACGCGCCCCCAGCAGCAGCACGCTGCGACGCGAGCCATCCATCCGCGCCCCGCCCACCGGCACGTCCAGCAGGCGCTGCACCACGTCCTTGACCTCTTGCGGGGCCACGGTGGGATCGACAAAATCGCTGACGCCCGCCCGCAAGGCCGCGATGGCGCCCTCGGGCTGGCTCAGCAGCCCCACGGCCACGCGCGGAATCGTCGGCGCGATGCGCGCCAGCAAACGCGCCAATTCGGCCGACTTGAACAGCTTGCCCGGCTCGTCCTCGCTCAATGTGAAATCCAGGAACACCACCTGCGGCTCGATCTCGGTCAGGCGGCGGCCCAGCTCTTCGACGCCGGGCACTTCCTGGGTCAACATGCCCATGTCGCCCAGCGCCTGCCCGAGCTGCGCGGCCACGCCGTCGCCCTTTGAACAAAACAGAAACCGGTTGCCGTTTTGCAAACCCACCCACTCCCTGGCATGTGTCTTCATATTGCTCACCGTGAAAAGCCCGGCATTTGCTGCCCGCCCATGGGACCCATCAGGTAGTAGCCCCAAGCGTTGAACGCAGTGTCGGTCGCTTCCTGCCTGGCCCCGGGCAGCGGCAATGTCACGCCGCGTGCAATGGGCCGCACCAGACGCGGCGTCACCACGATGACCAGCTCGGTGTCCTCCTGGGTGTAGTCCACGCTGCGGAAGAACGACCCGATGATGGGCAGGTCGCCCAGCATCGGCACTTTAGTGACCAGCGCCCTGGTCTGGCGCGAGACCAGGCCGCTGATCACGAAGCTCTCGCCATCGCCCAGTTCGACCGTGGTGTCGGCGCGGCGGGTGCGCAGCGCCGGGATTCTCGTGCCGACGCCGTCACCGCTTCCGTTCGGAATGATGACGGCATTGGCGTAGTCCAGCTCGCTGGCCTCGGGCGCCACCTTCAGTGCGATCCGGTCGCGCGACAGTACGGTCGGCGTCACTGTCAGGCCGATACCGAACGGCTTGAACGTCACCGTGGTCGTGCCCAGGCCGCCGGCCTCGGGAATCGGCAGCTCGCCGCCCGCCAGGAAGCTGGCGCTTTGCCCGGTCAGCGCCACCAGCGTGGGCTCGGCCAGCACCCGCGCCATGCCGTTGTTCTGCAAGAGGCGCAGGCGAGCGCTGAAATTATTGGAGTCGTAGAACAGCGAAAACCCCGAGTCCAGCGCGGCGGTCCTGAAACCGAGCTCCCCGCCAAGCGATTGGGGCGAGGTGGAACTGATGCCGCCCCAGGGGCCGGTGCGGCCGGCAAAGCTGATGCCGGCCTGCTTCATGACCGAGCGCGACACCTCGACCACCTTGACTTCCACCTGCACCACGCCGCCGGTGCCGGCGGTGGAGACATCGACGACGTTCTTGTCGCCCACGGCGGCGCCCGCGGCGGCCACCGACGCCTGATGCGACAACGGCGACTCCGCCTGGCCCGACACCACGGCCCGGTCGCCCGCCACGTCGATATTGGCGCCGCCGGCCGCCCCGCGTCCGGCCAGCACCTGCTGCACCGTGCCGGCCACGCGCACCGTCCAGAGCTGGGGCGCGGCATTGGCGCCCGTCCAGATCTGCAACGTGGTGGTGCCTGCCTTCTTGCCGTACAACAGCAGCGACGCCTGGCGCTTGCCCGAGGCGGGCAGCACCTTCACGTCGGCCACCTCGGGGTCGCCGATGGCGATGCGGGTGGGCGCCCCATCCAGCATGAGCGTCTGCTGGCCTTTGACGGCCACCGCGATGTCGCGGGCGGGCGCATTCAGGCTGGACGCGTTGGGCACGGCGTTCTGCGCCAGGCTCATCGCGCCGTAGGTCATCGCCGCTGCGGCCGACAGGACGCAGATCAAAGGGGTCCGCTGGGTTCTCTTCATTGTGCTGGATCTAGTTGACAGGTCGGGTCCAGCCACGGGCGGCATCTGGCCACGCGCAGCCGCGTTTCAATAGCGCACGCGCTCGGATTTGTCTCCTCGCAAGATTTCGACGGAACGACCGCCCCCGCCGCCGGACGCACGGACCGGCGCGGGTTTCGCGGCGGGCGACGTGCCTTCCAGCTGCGCCAGGCTTTCGCCGGCATAGGCGCGGTTCGGTCCGGTCTGCAGCAGTGCGCGCTGTTCGGGTGTCAGGTCGGCGCGAGCAGGCAATACCGCGCTGCGCTGCGCGAACAGCTGCGTGTCGGGCACGGCGTCGTCGCCCACCGGCCGCAGGGCCAGTTGCAGGCGGCCGGTGCGGCTGGCCAGCATCAATTCACTGACCTGTTCGACCGGTACGGCCAGCACCGCCGTCCTGGCCGGCTGCCCGGGTGGTCCGGGCAGCGTGGTCTTTTCTTCCGGACCGTCCACCGACGCGGCGCCGTAGGCCAGCACACGGACCTGCGACTGCAGCAGCCGGGCCTGGCCGCCCTGGACCTCGACGCCCTTCTCCAGCATGAAGAACACGTCCACGAGATCTCCCGGCGCAATGCGATTGCCGCCCCCCACGACTTCATCCACCGCGATCGCCACGGCGCGCTCGCCGGGCTTGAGCTGGCGGCCCAGGCCTTGCGCCAGCATGCTGGGCAGCAGCGGATCGCCGGCCGCGATGTCGATGCGCGCATAGGCGCCTTCCAGCGGCGTCGGCGAGCTGAAGCTGCCCGACAAGGCCACCTGCCATTCATCCACCTTGAGCATCTTGCTGCCGTCGATGCGCGTGCCGGCCGGGATCGGCGTCGCCGCGACCACCACCGGATAGCGCTTGGCCGGCGGCGCTGACGGCGCGGGCGTCGTCGTGGCCACGGGCCCGGCGGGTGTCTGCGCAGGCGCCGACGGTTCGGAAGCCAGGCGCCATGCCACGAACGCCAGCACCAGGCCCGCCGCCAGCAATACACCCGCGATGATTTTGCTCAGACTGCTCATGGTGTCCCTTGGGAGATTTGCACGATGGCTTTCGACGACAGCCGGGTCGGAATCCAGTTCTTGTCCGTCCCGGGCAACATCGCGATGAAGGCCTGGAAGGTCGACAGCACCGGCCAGGCCTGCACGTTGAAAGTCATGGCGACGGTGGCGCATTGCGCCGTCTGGCCACCCGAGCCGCTCCAGGTGCAGGGTGCGCTGGTGGTGGCGCACGCCACCGCCGACCCGCTGCCGAACACGCTCATGGCCGCCGTGCATGCCGAACCGGGCACATCCGCCTGGCCCGCGAAGCGCGCGTACACCGCCGCCCGTGCGCCTTCGGAAGCGGCCGAGGCCAACTGCTGCTGCATCCAGAACAGCACGCCATAGCCCACGACGGCGCAGACGAACATCAGCAGCATCGTCACCATCAGCGAGAACTCCAGCGTGGCGATGCCTTGCTGCCCGGCCTTGCGGCCGCGCGGGACATCCGGGTCGGCGTGCGCAGCCATGTCAGGGGCTCCCGTCCAGCGAATTACCCAGGTGGACCGTGGCGCGCGCGGTCAGCACGCTGGAAGGCGGCATCAGGGCCTGCGCCAGGAACGGGAAATTCGGAATCAGGGGATTGGCGCCGTAGGGATAGCTGACGGTCACCTCGATCTGGTCGGCCGTGAGCGGCAAGCCACTGCAGCTGCCCCCGCCCGTGCTGCTGAGCGTGCCCGACGGCCCGCACACGGCGACAGCCACGGCCGCCGAGGACATCGTGGTGATCCAGCCGGACCGGTCCAGCGCAATATCGCGCCCGGCATTGGCACGGGTCGTCAGCGAGGTGGCGCCGGGCTGCCACTGCAGCACCTTGCGCGCGCCATCCTGGGCGGCCAGGGTCACGGAATGCTGCGCGGTAAAGACCAGGGCGTAGGTCAGGATCGCGTAGAACACCAGGAAAAACACCACGAATACCAGTCCGAATTCAAGGGAATAAACACCACGCTGAGCGCGGCGGCGCCGAGGTAGGTGCCGTACGGAATCTGGCGAGCCCGAAGCGGCAATGCCCAGCTTCGGGAAAAAAACAGGTACAGCAAGGCGTGCAGCCCGGCCAGCAGGCTGGCAAACACCAGCGTCAGCACCAGCGGTGCAAAGCCAGTCAACAGGCCCAGCACGGCAATGGCCTTGACGTCGCCCGCGCCCATCAGGCGCCGGGTCCATAAGGGGAAAAAGGGCAAGGCCAGGGCAAATCCGGCCAAGGCCATGGGCCAGCCGGCCCAGCGTGGCGGATAGCCCCAAGCCGGAGCCAGCCAGGCGGCCAGCAGCCACAGCGCCTGCCCCGCGAATCCCGCGACGATGAGCGTGTTGGGTACGCGGCGATAGCGCAGATCGGTGTAGATCAACACCAGATTCCAGCATGCGAACAACAGCCACCACAGCACTTCCCCTGGATACAAGGCAGGACCTTCTGACGGTTTCGGTTCGAACTACCGGGTGCCCGCCCAGTGGGACACCGTCTCCTTCAGCTCCGTATCAAACGGGGCAGCAGGCCCGGCCAGCCGGGGCCGCCTGGCCATAGCCAGGCACGCCGAGGCGGCCGGGGCCTTCGGTCTCACTTGGACGCGTTGGCGAGCTTGGCTTGCAGCGACGTGAACAGGCCGCTTAGCGCGCCCGTGAATGTCGCCAAAGCCGCCACCAGCGCCACCGCGATGGTGCCCGCGATCAGCCCGTATTCCAGGGCGGTAATGCCTTCTTCGTCGTTCCAGAACTGCGCAAGTTTCGCTTTCATGTCGAGCTCCTGAGGTCTCGCTGGATAATTGAGCCTCGCCGCAGTCGCGGCACAGGCCCCCTAAACCCGGTACTTCGGTGCGCTGGCGTGTTCGTCACCCGCGCGCCTCCGGGGACTGCTAACCGGGGCCCAATGTGGAACCCGGTGTCCTGCCCGGCTCCACCGAGGGAGCCGATTCGATGATCGAATCGATGCGCTGCGCCAGGCGCGCCCGAAAGCGTCGCGAGGCGCGCTGCAGATGCCACCGCATGGCGATCAGCATGACGGCGGACAGCACGAACGCGATATACGGCAACATCACCCCGCCGATCTGCATGCTGGAAAAATCCCGCGGCGTGGTGCAGACGACAGTGCCTGCTGCCGCGCCGGTGTAATGCATGCCGCACACGGCCACTGCCATCAAAACGGCCGCTCCGGCGCGCTGAAACTCATTCTGCGTATTGAAAGCCAGCCACAATGCGGCTGACGCGGCAATTACCGCGATGAATACCGACAAAACAACCATCGGCAGATTCCACATGAATACGGCCGGCATGCGCATGGCGCTGATGCCCACATAATGCATGGCGGCAACGCCCAGGCCCGCGGCCAGGCCGCCCACCAGACAACGCATAAATGTGAAACGGTCGCGGCCCACATACCAGAAAGCCCAACCGGAAAAACCGGCGGCCACCAGGAAACTGAGTGCGGTCAATCCGACCTGGTAACCCACGTCGAACGGCAAGTCCTGTGCCTGCATGCCGATGAAGTGCATGCTCCAGATACCCACGCCGCCCATGGCCAGCGCACCGATGAGGATGTAACCGATGCGAATTTCACCGTCCTGCATTTCGGCACGGATGCCGACGGCGGCCAGCAGCGCCACGTAGGAACCGAGCACCGCAATCAGGAACGACAGCGCGACGAGGCCGCCATTGAAAGAAAGCGGAACGATATCGCCCGGGTTCATGGATGGCCCCTGTGAATCTGCGGATCGAGGCCGTCTGCGGCGGGTCTGCTTGCGACGATTGTCTTGCGGTCATCCTGGTTCATCTACGGACTCCCGATAGCCTGTAAACCCGATGTGTTTTGAAACGTTTATATAGTCTTATCTATTAACAATTAATACACATCAGGGTTTATACCAGTATTCGCAACACTGCGACAGCTTACTTGTAACGAATACTCGGAAATTCGCAGGCGTCATTTTTTCGCATACCGGTAAACCCTGAATTTTCGCATTCCGGAATTGCCTTCTATTTCACTATGTTGTTATATCCACGTTTCCGAGCAGTCACAATGAAATAATTTGTCATTGCCCTGCCGCGCTGGCAACATACCGCCTGAACGGCACGCGACGGTCATTACTTATATAGCGTCCCCGTATATTGACGGCCTTAATCCGGGCATTTATCGAATGCTGTTTAACGGCACCTGCGGCAAATGAGAGACAACAAGGCATGAGACGTACGCTTCCCGCAAGTCCGCTTTACCTCGCCCTGATCTGCACCCTTGCCGCTGTCGGCACGGCACGGGCCGATGGCCCGCTGCGGGGCAACCCCGTCGACGCCATGCCGCAGATAGAACGCCCTCCCAGCGCGACGCAGCCGCCCCCTGTGGTGCAGACCGCCACCCCGGAGCAATTGGCGCTGCAGGCGCGGCTGGCGCAACGCATCGTGCCCCGGCACTTTGACGTGACCGGCGTGCATGAAATGCCGTTCGAAGAGGTGTCGGCCCTGCTCGAACCCCTGTCCGGCAAGGAAATCAGCCTGGGCGAGCTGGTGCAGCAGGTGGACAAGATCACCCAGCTTTACCGTGACCGCGGCTATCCGCTGTCGTTCGCGCTGGTGCAGAACCAGACCTTTGCCAACGGCCTGGTGGTGGTGACGGTGGTGGAAGGCTATATCGGCACGGTGCGCATCGAAGGCGACATCGGCAATGCGCAGGACCGCCTGGAATCCCTGGCCGAGCCGCTGAAAGCCGAAAAGCCCCTGAAACAGGCCACGCTGGAACGGGTGCTGAACCTGATGCGCACGGTGCCGGGCGTGAAATTCACGCCGGCGCTGGACCTGCCGCGGCGCGCCGACGGCGCCACGGAACTGGTGCTGACGGCTTCGCGCCAGCCGGTCAGCCTGACCGCCGGCGTGGCGGACCTGGGCACCGGCATGCAGCCCCTGGTGAATGCCGCCACCAACAGCCTGACGCCGCTGGGTGAGCAGGTCAAATTGACGGCAGCCGTCCCGTTCAACACCGACGACGTGAAGTACGTGTCGGGCGAGATCCGCGTGCCGATCGGCAACGACGGCCTGGCGGTCAAGGTGGATGGCTATCACTACGATGCCAAGCCCAAGGACGACGCGATCGAATACCTGGGCTTCCAGCGGCGCGTCAAGAACGACCGCATCGGCATCGGCGTGAGCTACCCCTTCCTGCTGAACAACACGCGCTCGCTGACGGGTACGCTGGGGGTCTATGCCGCCAACTCCAAGGACCGCTACGAGGCCAAGAACTCCGACCGCTGGCTGCAGCAGGATGCGCAGGTGCGCGCCGCCAACCTGGAAATGCGCTATATCCAGGTGTCCGAGGCCGCGACTTCCGACGTGACCCTGGCGGTGGCCAAGGGCTTCAATTCGGCCGGCGCCAAGAAAGAGATCAACACCAACTACGGCTATTCGGCCGTGCCGATCCTGGACCTGGACTTCACCCGCTACAACCTGAATGCCAAGCAGACCTTCGCCCTGCCAGCGCAGTTCGGCCTGACGCTTTCCGGCGCCGCCCAGTATTCGAGCAATATATTGCCGTCGTCCGAACAGGTGTCGTTCGGCAGCTGGCGCTTCGCAATGGGTTATCCGCAAGGCGAACAAAGCGGCGACAAGGGCGTGGGCGTATCAGCCGAAGTGAACCGCCGTTTCGGCACAGGTTGGGAATACCTGTCGAACGTGCAGCCGTACGCGCTGATCGACTTTGCCCGCACCTATTACAACAACAAGGGCCTGCAGCAACTGAATCAACGGCACCTGTCATCCGTGGCGCTGGGCCTGCGCTTCACCGATGACAAGTACTACCTGTTTGATTTCAACGTGGCCAAGCCGATAGGTTCGGCCACGGTGAACAACGACCGCGACGTGCGTTTCAACGCGAACTATTCGCTGTATTACGACGCGTTCTGATCTGGCGGCGGCAATCCATGGATTGCCGTCGGAAAACCCAGGCGCCCGTTCCGACGGGCGCTTTTTTTTGCCTGTTCCACACACCGCGTTACGTAACGTGGGCCGTAACGTAACGGGCGATTGACGGTCAGACGTAACATTCGCAGGCTCCGCGTGATCGTAAAAATGGGGGATTCCCAATATTGGTATAAACCCTTTTAACACCACTCAAGCCATTGATTTTATTGACATTTTAGAAACCTAAAAACGCGCTGAACGTAAACTGGCACGGCATTCGAAAAATATTGGCACGGTTTATGCATGTAGAGACGTATCGGGCAGTTTCGACGCCTGACACTTCCCCCACAGGAGCTCGCCATGAATGCCAAGATTGAAACGCAGCGCGTACAACGTATTTTGACTTCCACCGTTCTGGCGGCCGCTCTGATGAGCACGCTGGCTGCCTGCGGCGGCGGAGGCGGTGGCCACAAGAGCGGTCCTTCGGCTGGTTTGCCGGGCACCGATCTTCCGACCAATCCGGGTGGCCCGAACAATCCGGGCAATCCGAATAACCCCGGCGGTCCGAATAACCCGGGCAACCCGAACGAACCGAATCCCCCGGTCAATCCGGTGACCACCGGTTTGCTGCAAACCACCCTGGGTAATACCGGTGCGGCCGTCGACAATACCCTGCCGCTGAATCTGGGCACGACCCTGGGCGGCGTGGGCAAGGCCCTGGACCCCACCGTCAAACCGGTTGTCGATACCGTGGTCGGCCTGACGCAGCAAGTGGGCGCCACCACCGGCCTGGGCCAACCCGTCGACGGTACGGTCAAGCAGGTCGGCGGCCTGGTCGAAGGCCTGGGCACCACGGTCAAGGGCACCGGCCTGCCCGGCGGCCTGAGCGCCGGCGTCGGCGGCCTGGTGGAAGGCCTGGGCAAGACGGTCGCCAGCACCGGCGGCCTGCTCAATGCCGATCCGAAGAATCCGCAACCGCTGACCACGATCCTGGGCAACGCCACCAACGCGGTGGGCGCGCTGACCGGCGGCCTGTCGGGCAACGGCGGCCTGCTGAACCCGGTGACCCAACTGGTGGGCGGCGTGACCGGCGGCGTGCTCGATGGCCCGTCCAAGCCGCTGCTGGAACCGGCGCTGGGCAATGTGGGCAAGACGGTCGACAACGTGCTGCCGCTGGGCCTGCAGCCCACGCTGGGCGGCATTGGCGCGGCGCTGGATCCGACGGCCAGCCCCCTGGCGGGCACCGTGGTCGGCCTGACGCAGCAAGTCGGCGCCACCACCAAGCTGGGCGCGCCGGTGGGCGGCATCCTCAACAGCCTGGGCGGCACGGTCAGCAACCTGGGCACGCAACTGCCCGGCGGCAATGTGGCGGGCCTGAATGGCGTGCTGCAAGGCCTGGGCGGCGCGGTCAGCAGCGCCGGCGGCCTGCTCAATGCCACCCCGGGCAACCCCAACCCGCTCGGCGCCACCTTGGCCAACGCCACCGGCGCCGTTGCCTCCCTGACCGGCGGCCTGGGCCTGGGCGGTGCGACGGGCGGCAATAACGGCGGCCTGCTCAGCCCGATCACCGGCATCCTGGGCGGCGTCACCGGCGGCACCACGGGCGCCAACGGCGGCCTGCTGGCACCGGTGACCGGTCTGCTTGCCGGCGTGACCGGCACCGTGGGCGGCGCCACGGGCGGCACCGCGGCCAACGGCGGTCTCCTGGGCGGCCTGCTCGGCGGCGTGACCGGTGCGACCGGCGGCGCTGCGGGCGGCACGGCCGGCGCCAATGGCGGCTTGCTGGGTGGCCTGCTCGGTGGCGTGACCGGCACGGCCGGCGGGACGGCGGGCGGCGCGGCAGGTGCCAATGGCGGCTTGCTCGGCGGCTTGCTCGGAGGGGTGACCGGCGGCGCGACCGTCAGCGCAGGAGCGGGAGCCGCCGGTGCGGGTGCCGGGGCCAGCGCCGGTGCCGGCGCCTCGGGCACGGCCAACAATGGCGGCCTGTTGGGCGGCTTGCTGGGTGGCGTGACGGCCGCGGTGGGCGGCGGCACCACCACCAACGGTGCCAACAACGGCGGTTTGCTGGGCGGCCTGCTCGGCGGCCTGTCGGGCCAGAAGTAAACCACCGGATCCGTGAGGGAGCGAACCATGCTGCAACAAGAAACCATCGTTCACCACGAGCATGTGACCGTGATGCCTGAATCTCGCAACAACGATCTGCGGCCCGGAATGCTTGACGATATCGCCCTGATGCTGGGTCGGCAGTTCGCCGTGTACAACGCGGCATGCCAGTCGGCCCTGGCGGAGAAACTGGGTATCCCCCTGGCGGATCTGAAAGCGCTGGAACTGGTGATGGAGTTCGATGCCCTGCCCACGGGTCAACTGGCCCAACTGATGGGCATCAGCTCCGGCGGCGCCACCGCCTTGATCAATCGCCTGGAAGCGGCCGGGTATGTGCAGCGGGGCCGCCACCCGCTGGATCGCCGGATGATCGTGATCCGGCCGGTCGAGGAAGCCTGCCAGCAACTGGCCCAGGAACGCCAGTGGGTGGCCGAAGCGGTGGTGCTGATGGCGCGCCGCTACGACGCCGCCGAGCTGGAGGTGGTGCATGCCTTCCTGGCGCAATGTGTACGCGCCCTGCGGCACGACACCCTGGTGTGGCTGGAAACGCGCAGCGCGCACGAGTGACGTCTGGCCGCAAAGGCGGCCCCCGCACCGCCCCCCGGTCCTTGCGGATCGGGGGGCGGTTTTCCTTTGGGGCCCTGTCCTGGCCGCGTGGGGGCCTGGGTGCGTCCGCGCCGGGTGGCGTCAGTGCGCGGCGAACAGGTCCACCACGCTGGCCGGCGCGAGCGGGCCGAAGAAGCGCTCGTGGTTGCGAGCCGTCTGCGCGGCGGCCGAGGCGCTGCGGGCAAACAAGGCCTGTTCGTACTCGGCCAAGGCGGTCTCGATCGCGGTGGGGCGCGCGCACAGCGCGTGGGCCAACGCGGCGCCGTCGTACAGGGCGAGGTTGGCGCCTTCGCCGGCAAACGGAGACATCAGGTGCGCCGCATCCCCCAGCAAGGTCACGCCGGGCACCCGTTCCCAGCGATGCGCGACCGGCAAGGCGTGCAGCGGCCTGGCGATAGGGTCGGCCTCGCCTTCGGTCACCAGCGCGCGCAGCGCCGGCGCCCAGCCGTCGAATTCCCGGGCGAGCCGCGCCAGGGCGGCCGACCGGCAGGTGAAGTCGATGGCGCTGAACCAGGCCTGCGGCCGGTTCAAGGCGACGTACGCCTGCAGGGTGCCGTCGGCGTAACGATGGCCCAGGATGCCCTTGCCGGGCGCCACGGCCATCAGGGTGCCGCGGCCGATCAGCTGCGCGCTGGCGGGGTGGCGGCGGTCGCCATCGGACAGGCGTGTTTCGATGAAGGTGGTGCCGACGTACGCAGGCAGGGCCGCCGACAGTAGCGGCCGGATGCGGGACCAGGCGCCGTCGGCGCCGACCACCAGATCGGCGGTGAACGAGGCGCCCTGGGCGAACGCCAGGCGATGCCGGCCATCGCCCAGGGCGTCGGCAGCGGTGAGCTTGTGGCCCCATCGGATCGTGCCGTCAGGCAAGGACGCGGCCAGCAAGCGGCGCAACGCGCCCCGGTCGATTTCGGGCCGGGCGGGTTGGGCCTGGCCAGGACGATCGAACAGGATGCGGCCATGGCGGTCGACGACCCGCTTGCCGTCCTCGCCGGGCAGCGCCAGGGCCAGGAAGGCCTCGTGCAGGCCGGCGGCCCTGAGGGCGATCTGGCCGTTGTGTGCGTGGATGTCCAGCAAGCCGCCCTGGCCGCGCGCATCGGGCGAGGCGTCGGCTTCGAACACGGTGGCGGGGATGCCGTGCAGGTGCAGGACGCGTGCGAGCGTCAGGCCGCCCAGTCCGGCGCCGACGATGGCGATACGGGCACGGGACAGGGAGTTTGCTGCGGGGATAGCGAGGTTCATGGCGCGTTCCGGTGGTACGGGCAAGGCGCGCTGCGCGCGCAGTTGCTCGTGACGGTCCGACGGGATGTCGGGGGAATCGCTGGCCGACCTGACGCCAAGGCGGGGTGACGTGTGCGCGACGTTCCGGGCGGCGCGGGGCCGGCGGTATCGGAACGTCGTTTTTCGCGGATTTCGAATCGACAGTATCGCACGACACCGCCGCCCCCTCGCCCGCCGCGGCGCGAAAGGGGCAGGTTTCAGTCGGCGGACAGGGGCCCGAATTGCAGGCGTGGCACGGCGTCGAGCAGCCGCCGGGTCATGTCCTGGCGCGGCGCGTGCAGCACGGCGTCGGCCTCGCCCAGCTCGACGATGCGCCCGCCTTCCATGACGGCGATGCGGTCCGCCAGGTACTCGACCACGCCGAAATTGTGCGTGATGAAGAGATAGGCGATGCCCAGTTCTGCCTGCAATTCGCGCAGCAGGTCCAGGATCTGCGCCTGCACCGACACGTCCAGCGCCGAGGTCGGCTCGTCGCAGATCAGCACCTTGGGCTCGACCGCCAGGGCCCGCGCGATGGCGATGCGCTGGCGCTGGCCGCCCGAGAATTCATGCGGATAGCGCGCCAGCGTGTTGGCCGGCAGGCCGACCCGTTCGATCAGCCGGGCAGCATGGGCCGCGCGATCCTGCGCGCTCATGCCGCGGCGCAGGGATTCCAGGCCTTCGTCCAGGATGTCGCCCACCCGCATGCGCGGATCCAGCGAGGCATAGGGGTCCTGGAACACGATCTGGATGTCCTGGCGCAGACGCTGCAAGCGGCTGCGGTCGGCCGAGAGCAGGTCCTGCCCTTGCAGCATGGCGCGGCCGGAGATGTTCGCGCCGTCGATCAGGCGCAGCAGCGCCTTGCCGGTGGTGGTCTTGCCGCAGCCCGATTCGCCCAGCAACGCCAGCGTTTCACCGGCGCGCAGCGTGAAGGTGACGCCATCGACCGCCTTGACCCACGACACCACGCGGCGCAGCGGCCCCTTGCGCACGGGGTAATGCACCTTCAGGTCCTGCACGTCCAGCACGACACCGGGGTCGCGCACCCGGCGGCGGGCGGCGGCCGGGTCCAGCGCCTGTGCGTCGCGGCCAGGCTGGCTGAGCGGCACGCCGCGCTTTTCGAAGGTCGGAATGGCGTCGAACAGCTGGCGCGCATAAGGGTGCTTGGGCGCGCGGAAGAATTCCTCCGCGCTGGCGCTTTCGACGATTTCGCCGCCGCGCATCAGCGCCACGTGATGGGCGACGTTCTTGACCACGGCCAGGTCGTGCGTGATGAGCAGCACGGCCATGCCCATTTCCTGCTGGATGTCGGCCAGCAGATCAAGCACCTGCGCCTGCACGGTGACGTCCAGCGCGGTGGTGGGTTCGTCGGCGATCAGCAGCAGCGGTTCGGCTGCCAGGGCAATCGCGATCATGACGCGCTGCTTCTGGCCGCCGGAGAACTGGAACGGGTAGTCGTCCACGCGCCGTTCCGGCTCGGGGATGCCGACGCGCCGCAGCCAGTCGATGGCCCGCGCCCGTGCCGCAGCGCCGCGCAGCGGCGTGTGCGTCACCAGGGTTTCGATGATCTGGTCGCCCACCCGCATGACGGGGTTCAGGCTGGTGGAGGGCTCCTGGAAGATGATGCCGATGCGCCCGCCGCGCACGCCGCGCATGGCGCTTTCGGGCAGGCGGTTCAGGTCTTCACCGTCCAGTTCGATCTGGCCGCCGACGATGCGCCCGGCATCGGGCAGCAGGCGCAGCAACGCCAGCGCCGTCATGCTCTTGCCGCAGCCCGATTCGCCGACCAGGGCAAAGGTCTGGCGCTGCGAGATGGCCAGTTGCAGGCGCTTGACCGCATGCGTCATGCCGCTTTCGCCGGCGATGTCGACGTCCAGGCCCTGCACGGCCAGCAAGGGGGTGTCGTGCGTCACGGGGCGTCTCCGGGCTTGGATGAGCGGGCGTCGGCAGCCAGCACGGCGTCGGGGCGGCGGCCGAACAGGCCCAGGCCCGGCAGGCGGCTCGGCTTGTAGCGGCGGGTGCGCGGATCGAAGGCGTCGCGCACCGCATCGGCGAACAGGTTGGCCGCCAGCACCAGGGCCAGCATGAAAAGGAAAGCGGTCAGGAGATTCCACCAGATCATGGGATCGCGCGACATCTCGAGGCGCGCGCCATCGATCATGGAGCCAAAGGAATTCATGCTGGGGTCCACGCCGATGCCCAGGTAGGACAGCACGGCCTCGTACAGCACCAGCCCCGAGAATTCGAGCACCACGGTGATCAGCACGAGGTGTGCCACGTTGGGCAGCAGGTGGCGCGTCATGATGCGCCAGTGCGACACGCCGAAGGCCCGCGCCGCCTGCACGTATTCCAGCTCGCGCAGCTTGAGCGTCTCGGCGCGCAGCAGCCGGCACAGGCCGGCCCAGCCGGTCAGGCCCAGGATCATGCAGAGCAGGAACAGGCGCAGGTCGGCGCGCGCGGCCGAGGTATCGAACAGATCGGCGTGGTTGTCGATGTAGACCTGCATCATCAGCGCGCAGGCCGCCACCAGCAGTACCCCGGGAATCGAGGTGATGGTGGTGTAGAGGTATTGGATGGCGTCGTCGACCTTGCCCTTGAAATAGCCGGCCGCGATGCCGAACACGATGGCCGGCGGCAGCATCGCCAGGGTGGTCAGGCTGCCGATGACCAGCGCGGTGCGAATGCTTTTGAGGGCCTGCCACAGCACGTCGTTGCCGATGCGGTCGGTGCCCAGCGCGTGGTAGCCGGTGGACAGCCCCGCCAGCGCGCCGCCCGCCAGGCACAGCAGCGTGAAGGTGATGGCCATGGCGCGCCAGGGCACATCCGAATCGCCGCCGAATAGCGCCTGCGCCGCGGCAGAAACGCCCGCGCGCCGGGCCAGCCCGGCGAACAGCAGGCCTGTACCCGCCAGCGCCACGGCCAGGCCCGCCGCCAGCCCCAGGCCCAACCGTCGGGACAGGTCGCCGGCATGGTCGCGATCAGGGTCGGCCAGGTGTGTGCCCGCGGCCCGCAGGCGCGGAAAATCGCGTACCGGCTTGTCGTCGACCAGCAGGGTTTCCTTGGTGAACTGGCGCACGGCCAGCGGACTGGAATAGGTTTTTTCCGGCCGCGTCAGCACCGAGCCGCTCAACAGGCCGTCCAGCGCCGACTTGACGGCGGGCGCGTAGACCGGCGGCGCGTCCGCGGCCGCGCCGGGAGCGGGCGGCAGCAAGGGGCGGTAATGCACGGAATCCAGCAAGCCGACCACCGCAAACGCCGCCAGCACCACCGCGGAACACATGGCCGGCGTGTCGCGCGCCACGCGCGCCCAGGTGGAACGCAGGTTCGGGCTGCGGCGCACCCGCCAGGCGTAGGCCAGCGCACCCAGCACCATCAGCCACAGCGCAATATCGGTCCAGAGGAATACGAATTGGGGCATGGCGGCTACTCGAATCGGACGCGGGGGTCAGCCAGCGTGTAGGAAATATCGGCCAGGATCAGCCCCACGATGTACAGCGACGCCCCCAGGAAGACCATGGCGCGCACGATGGAGAAGTCCTGCGCGTTGATGGCGTCGATGGTGTAGCTGCCCAGTCCGGGGATGCCGAAGAAGGATTCGGCGATCAGGCTGCCCATGAACAGCAGCGGCAAGGCGGCCACGGTACTGGTCAGGATGGGCAGCATGGCGTTGCGCAGCACGTGGCGGAACAGCACCACGCGTTCGGCCAGCCCCTTGGCGCGGGCGGTGCGCACGTAGTCCTTGCCGATTTCTTCCAGGAACAGGGTGCGGTAGAAGCGCGCTTCGGGACCCAGCCGCGACACGATCGCCACCAGCACCGGCAGCGCCAGGAACTTGACCATGTCCAGCCCGCCCTCGAAGCCCGAGAACGGCACCAGCCGCAGCACCTTGGCGAACAGCCACTGCCCCGCGATGATGTAGAACAGGCTGGAGATGGACAGCAGTATCACGCAGACCACCACGCCCCAGAAGTCCAGCCGGGTGGCGCGAAAATACACCAAGGTCAGCGAGAACACGATGCTGGCGAACAGCCCCAGAAAGAAGGTGGGCACCGCCAGCGCCAGGCTGGGGCCCATGCGGGTCTGGATTTCGCGGCCGATGTCGCGGCCGCCGTCGGAGCGGCCGAAGTCCATCACCAGGAGCGGCACCGAACGCTGGTAGAACACGGTGTCGGTCAATTGGGCGGAACCGCTGGCCTTTGTGTTGTAGAACAGCGGCTTGTCGTAGCCGTGCTCGACCTTCCATTTCTCGACCGCGTCCTGGCTGATGCGCTGGCCGCCGATGGCCAGGCGCGCCATGTCGTCGGGCGTGTTCACCGCGAAGAACAGGATGAAGGTGAACAGGTTCACGCCGATCAGGATCAGCACGCCATACAGCAGCCGGCGGATGATGTAGCCGATCATGATTGATGCTCCTTGCGCGGACCGTGGCCAAACGCGGTCTGTCGTTCACGCCGCTTGAGCGCGAGGTACGACGGCCAGATCGCCAGCGCGATCAGCAGCGCGAACAGGCCCACCGGCCACCAGATGGGGGAATTCCATTCGTCGATCTTGCGCTCGCGCAGGGCCGGGTCGATCTTCATGTACTGCAGCGTGTTGCGCACCATCTGGGTGGGCTTGGCGTTGCCGACCCACTGCTGGTAGGCGCCGCCCGACATCGGGAAGTAGCCGAACATCCAGGGCGCGTCGCGCTGCACGATGGCGACCATGCGGGCGATCAGGGCTTCCTTTGCGGGGCCGTCATCCAGGAACTTCATCTGCTCGAACAGGCGGTTGAATTCGGGGCTGTCGTAGTTGGCGGCGTTTTCGCCGCCATCCTTGGCCTTGGCGTTGGGGCCGTAGAGCAGGAACAGGAAGTTCTCGGCGTCGGGGTAGTCGGCGTTCCAGCCCCACAGGAAGATCTGCGCCGAACCGCGCCGCATCTTGTCCTGGAAGCGGTTGTAGTCGGTGGCGCGCACGTCCATCTGCACGCCGATCTTGGCCATCTGGCGGCGCATCCAGTCGAACGCGGGATTCGAGCCGCCCCCCTGCATCGAGTCGTAGTACAGCACCAGGGGCGCACCGGTCACGGCGTTGCGGCCATCGGGGTAGCCGGCTTCGGCCAGCAGGCGCCTGGCCACGTCGACCGACTTGCGCACCGGCTTGCCGTCGACCAGGTCGTAGACCACCGGGTTCACGCCTTCGGGCGGCTCGCGGTAGCCCAGCACGCCGGGCGGCACCGGGCCGTAGGCCACCGACGCCTGGCTGTTCTCGAACACCGCCACGTATTCTTCCCAGTCGAACGCGATGCTGATGGCCTGGCGCAGCTTGCGGTTCTTTTCGGCCTGCTCGGGCGTGTCGCCCTTGCCCACCACCGGATCGAGCCAGTTGAAGCCCATGTACCAGTTGGCGGTTTCGACCGTGGTGGGCAGGCGGATGCCGTGTTCCTGGTATTTGCGCGCCTTGTCCTGGCTGTCGCCCGCGGCCACCAGCATGGCCACGCCGTACTCACCGCGCTCGATCTGCGGCACGTCGTAGTAGCCCTGCATGAACTTGCCGGTCAGCGGAATGGCCTCTTTTTCGACGCTGAACACGGCGCGGTCGATGAAGGGCGTGGGCTTGCCGCAGTCGGCCAGCAGGCCGGCCGCCTTGTCGCCGGGCTCGCCTTCGCAGGGATAGGGTTCGCCGTGGAAGTTGGGGTTGCGCGCCAGCACGTGGCGGCGGTTCTGCAGCGATTCGGCCAGCATGTAGGGGCCGGTGCCGACGGGCCAGGTGTTCAGCGACAGGTCGTGCTCGGCCATGCCGGGCTGGTTGTAGAAGCGGTCGGCTTCCCAGGGCACCGGCGCCGTGAAGGTCATGGCCAGCCAGTACTTGAATTGCGGGTACTTGCCGTTGACGCGGATGCGCAGCGTGTGGGGGTCCAGCGCCTGTACGCCCGTGAAGCCGTCGGGCTCGCGCAGGTCCAGCCAGGAAGCGCCCGCGCCGCCGGGCAGGTCGCGGCGCAGCGCCTGGTCGCGCTGGCGCAGGCGGTCGCCATAGTCCTTCAGGCCGCTGACGTATTCGGCCATCAGCGAATAGATGGGCGACACCACCCGCGGGCTGGCCAGGCGGCGAAAGGCGTAGACGTAGTCGTCGGCGACCAGCTCGCGCGTGCCGGTGCGGGGAAAGTCGGGAATGGCGTATTTGTCTTCGAGGTCTTCCGGCGACAGCGGGAAGTAGTCGTAGCTGCCGTCGGTCTTGCGGGCAAAGGCCGGGTGCGGCGCGAAGCGCACGCCGGGCTTGATCTTGATGTCGTAGACGCTTTCGGCGATCTGCTCGCCCGGCGCGTCGGCCGGCAGGACCTTGGCCTGCGCATCCAGGTAGACCGGCGGGTCAATGGACGCCGCGGCCCGGGGAATCAGTTCGTAGGGCCGCTTGAGGTAGTGGTACCCGTAGAGCGTCTCATAGATGCTGTAGGTATAAGGGGTTTCGTCGCCGGAATAAGAGCTGGCCGGGTCCAGGTACTTGGGCGAACGCTTGACGAAGGCGGAATACAGGGTGTTCTGGCCTTCGGCGCCGGACGGGTACGGGCTGTTGATGGGGCTGCTTTCCTGGGAGCAGCCCGCCAACGCCAGCAACAGCAGCATGGCCGCCGCCCAAAGCCGCTTCAAAGCAAGCATGGAAACCTTTCCTTCTATTCAGTGCGACAGAGAATAGCAAAGGTGCCCTTGCCCCAGTACCCAGGCATCCCCTTAGGGTTCTGCCGGGGGGTCAGCCGCACTGGCGCTGGCGCCAGCAGTCGTAGCGCCACTTCCAGGGTTGCACGGGGTCCTTGCCCGCCCACAGGCCGCGGCCGGCGGCCTTGGCCTGGCGTTGCAGGCCGGGCATGGCCTGGTCGTGCAGATAGGCGCCCTGGCGGGCCGTGTAGGCCCAGGCGTAGCCGGCTTCGACCTGCAGGCGGTTGGCCGAGCGGCCATCTTCCAGGATCAGGGCGCACACTTCGCGGCCGTACTGGTCTTTTTCGTAGCACTGCGCGGTCAGGGTCTTGCCGGCCACCAGGTCGGCCAGGTTCTTGCGGGCGGCCTCGGCATAGGGCTGGCCGGGCTGGTCGGCGCCATGGCCCTCTTCGGGCGCATCGATGCTGTCCAGGCGGATGCGGCGTTGGCCGTCGGGCACGCGCAGCGTGACGGTATCGCCGTCGGCCACGTTGACGATCATGCCGGTCAAGGTATAGCTGCCGGTCGGCACGCCGCCTGCGGGGGCTGCCCCGGGTGTGCGTTGGGAGGCCGGCGCACTGGCGCCGGGCCGCTGGCCGCCCTGCCCCGACGGCTGCAGCCAGTTGACGATAGCGCCGGCCGCGGCCAGGACCAGGGCGACGATCAGGGCGGTCAGCTTGCTGGCGCCGCCAAAAGGAGATTTGCCGCGCACGGGCCGGGCTCCGGATAAAGAAACGAGAGGCAGTGTGCCACAAGCCCGGGCGGCGCAGGCAAGGCGCGGCCCACCCGGCGCCGGCGCCCTGCCGGCCTGGCAGGTCTAGAGCCAGCCCGACTTGCGGAAACGCCAGTACAGGAAGGAACAGACCGACGCGATCACCCCCAGGGTGACGGGATAGCCATACGGGGATTCCAGCTCGGGCATGAACTTGAAGTTCATGCCGTAGATGCCGGCGATGGCCGTAGGCACGGCCAGGATGGCGGCCCAGGACGCCAGCTTGCGCGTGGTGTCGTTCTGCGCGGCCTGGCCGATCATCAGGCTGGCTTCAAACGCGAAGGCCAGCGATTCGCGCAGCGCGTTGAACAGTTCATCGACGCGCGACACGCGGTCGGCCACTTCGCCGAAATACGGCCGGGCGTGTTCGTCCACGGCCGACATCTCGACGCGCGCCAGGCGGCGGCTGATCTCTACCAGCGGCGACACCACGGTGTGGATGCGCAACAGGTCGCGGCGCTGGCGATAGAGCTTGCGGATATCGGAATCTTTCGCGCCGCGGATCAGCAGCTTCTGCTCGGCGCCCTCGACCACCGATTCGATCTTGCCGGCGGCGGCCACGTAGCGGTCCACCAGCCAGTCCAGCAGTTCGGAGGCCACGTAGTCGCTGCCGCGCTTGAGCAGGTCGGGCGAGGCTTCCAGGCGTTCGCGCAAGGGGCTGTGGCCGGCGGTGGCACCGCGCCGCACCGTGACCAGGAAGCCTTCGCCGATCAGGAATTGGGTTTCGCCGAAGATGGGGCGTTCGGCTTCGACCTCGACCGTGATGGCCACGATGAGCACCATGTTGCCGTAGTCGATGATCTTGGGCCGGCGGTGCGGCTCCAGCATTTCTTCCTGGTTCTTGTCGCAGGCGCCCAGCTCGCGGGCCACCTGGCCCAGCAGTTCGGGGCCGGGATTGCGCAGGCCCACCCACAGCATGCTGCGGTCCTGGTTGACGTACTGGCCCACTTCTTCGATGGGCACCTCGCGCTCGCGCCGGCCGTTCACATAGGCAATGGACGCCACGACCTCGCCTTTATGCGGATCGGTGGCGACGATTTCTTCGGTAGACATAGGCATCCTCCGGCTATGCGAGCCCTTGCGGAAACAGCGTATCGGTATGGGGCGATGATAGCCCAGCGCCGCTGTTCAGCCCTGGCCGAGGCCCCCCCCTGCTAGGCGAACAGGCTGCGCACCCGCTTGGCCACGTCCACCTGCGGCGCCTGCGGCTGCCGGGGTTCGCGCGGCCCGCCCGGCAGGTCGGGCAGCTTGGGCAGGTGGTCGAACAGCGGCAGCATGGCGTTGGTGATGTAGCGGGTGCGCGACCCGTACACATGGCGGTCGCCCATGCCGGTCTGCTGGTGCACATAGAAGCGCTGCGGCACGATCAGTTGCAGGCGTTCCTTGGCGCGCGTCATGGCCACGTACAGCAGGCGGCGCTCTTCTTCGATTTCCTCGGCCGTGCCGGTGCTCATGTCGGACGGTATGCAGCCATCGACCACGTTCAGCACGTACACGGCCTTCCATTCCTGGCCCTTGGCCGAATGGATGGTGGACAGGATCATGTAGTCTTCGTCGCGCGACGGGGCGCCGGATTCGTCGCTGGTGGCATCGGGCGGGTCCAGCGTCAGTTCGGTCAGGAAACGCTCGCGCGACGGGTAGCCGGCGGCGATGCGCACCAGCTGGTCCAGGTCGGTCTTGCGCACCCGGGCGTCGTCGTACAGGCGTTCGAGCTGGCCGGCGTACCAGCGCAGCGCCAGGTCGACGTCGGCCGGCCAGCGCAGGCCCGGGTCGGCGAGCGCGGCATACGTATCGGCAAACGCGCCCCACTCGGCCTGGGCCGCCGCACCCGGCTTGAATTCGCGCAGCGCACGCAGCGGCTCGGCCGACTGCGCCATGGCGTCCATCAGCTTGCCGGCGGTGGCCGGCCCGATGCCGGGCAACAACTGCGCCACGCGAAAACCCGCCATGCGGCCGCGCGGGTTTTCGGCCCAGCGCAACAGCGACAGCAGGTCCTTGACGTGGGCCGCTTCCAGGAAGCGCAGCCCGCCGAATTTGACGAACGGGATATTGCGGCGGGTCAGTTCCAGTTCAAGCGCCGCGCTGTGGCTGGACGTGCGAAACAGCGCGGCCTGCGACTTGAGCGTGGCCCCGCCCTCGCGCTGGGCCAGCACCTGATCGGCCACCCAGCGGGCCTGCCCGCCTTCGTCGCTGACGGTGACCAGTTCGGGCAGCTGCGACGACGTGCGGTCGGTCCAGAGGTCTTTGGCGTAGCGCTCGGTCGCCAGGCCGATGACGGCATTGGACGCATTGAGAATGGGCTGGGTCGAACGGTAATTGCGGTCCAGCGTGATGACCCGCGCCGGCTTGGGAAACTGGTTGGGGAAATCCAGGATATTGCGCACCGTGGCGGCGCGAAACGAATAGATGGACTGCGCGTCGTCGCCCACCACCGTCAGGCCGCGGCCGTCGGGCTTCATGGCCAGCAGAATGGCCGATTGCAGGCGGTTGGTGTCCTGGTATTCGTCCACCAGCACATGGTCGAAGCGCCCGCCGACGTCGGCGGCATTGGCCGCATCACCCATCATTTCGGCCCAGTACAACAGCAGGTCGTCGTAATCGAGCACCTGCTGGTCCTGCTTGGCCGCCACGTAGCCGCGAAACAGGCTCTTGAGCTCGTCTTCCCACTGCGCGCACCACGGGAACACGCTGTGCAGCACGTCGGCCACCGGCGTCTGGCTGTTGACCACCCGCGAATAGATCGCCAGGCAGGTGCCCTTGAGCGGAAAGCGCGACTTGGTGGACGACAGCCCAAGCTCGTGCCGGACCATGCCCATCAGGTCTTCGGCGTCGCCCCGGTCGTGGATGGTGAAGGCGTCGGACAGGCCGATGCGCTGGGCGCAATCGCGCAAAAGGCGCGCCCCGATGGCGTGGAACGTACCCGCCCATGGCAGCGACGGCGCCTGCTGGGTGCCGCGCAGGTTCATCACCCGTTGCAGCACCGACCCCACGCGGCGCTCCATTTCCTGGGCGGCGCGGCGCGAGAACGTCAACAGCAGCATGCGCTGCGGGTCGGCGCCGTTCAGGATCAGGTGAGCAACCCGGTGCGCCAAGGTGTTGGTCTTGCCTGACCCCGCCCCGGCGATGACCAGCAGGGGACCGTCGTCGCCCGCGCCGGCCACGCCGAATTCGGCGGCCTCGCGCTGGGCCGGATTCAGGTCGGCCAAGGGGTCGGGACGGCTGTTGGAAGGCGGAAGGGTCGGGTCGGACATGGCGCGCGGGGCTGGCAGCCAGGCGCGGAAAGGCCGGCCTGACAACTGGTTATATATCCAGGCATCATACCAGCCGCGGGCAATGTCCCGGCGGGAGTCTGGCGGGGACGGGGGAAGAAACGAGGACGGGTAGCGCGACGGTCGCTCGGCGCCCGGACGACTCAAGGTTTGGGTTGGGTCTTTTCGATGAACTGCTTCAATTCCGCCTCGGTCGCCTCGCCGGGTGGAGGCAGTCCCGGCAAAAAGCCCACAGCGCCAGGCCCAGACGCTGAAGGCTGTACACGCACTTCACCCCCAGGCAAGAAAATCGCCCAAACATAGCCGCTATAGGAAATGTCGTAAGGCAAGACCGGCGCGTCTCGTACCGTCAACGCATCCTGCCCGCGCTCGAACATGGAATCGGAGTTCCATTCGATCCGCATCGTCATGCCCGGCACCCACTCCCTTGGCAGGGAAACACAGCAAGTGCTGGATGTGTAAGCCTGCGCACGAGCGGTGCCTGCCCACGCTTGATTGATGAAAACCGGGCTCAAGCCCTCATCCAGATAATTGACGATACCCAATCGAACAGCAAGCGCCTCGGGGGTCGGCACGGGCTGTGTCGAAGCCAGACCAGCGATCAGGCTTGAAGCGCCCAGGAACATTGCCAACATAGATCGGCGAATCAGACGGGCACTGCCGTGTAGCGACTGACCGCGTGCACGTGAACGAAGAATCCGTATGCTCGGGCGCATGCCTACTGCTTGGGTTGGGTCTTTTCGATGAACTGCTTCAATTCCGCCTCGGTCGCCTCGCCGGGTGGAGGCAACCCCAACAAAAAGCCTTCCGCGCCAGGACGAGAGCGTGATGGTTGCAGCCGCACCTCTCCACCAGGCAGAAAAATGGCCCAGACATAACCATCGTGAAACGGCTCGTATGGCATGACCGGAACATCGCGAACCAATAGATCATTCTCGCCACGATAAAACATCGAATCAGAATTCCACTCCACCCTCATTGTCATTCCCGGCTTCCACTCGGTCGCAATGGCAACGCAGCAAGTGCTGGATGTGTAAGCCTGCGCACGAGCACTTCCCGCCCATGCACGATTGATGAAGACGGGACTCAAACCTTCGTCAAGGTAATTGATGATGCCTAACCGCACGCCAAGCGTTGCGGGAATAGGCATGGACTGCGTCCAACCAGCCACAGGCTGCCCTATCAACGCCATGCAAAAGGCTAAAGAGCATCCCCAACGAA
Organism: Achromobacter sp. NCFB-sbj8-Ac1-l; assembly: GCF_052695805.1. NCBI lineage: Bacteria > Pseudomonadati > Pseudomonadota > Betaproteobacteria > Burkholderiales > Alcaligenaceae > Achromobacter > Achromobacter sp. NCFB-sbj8-Ac1-l. The sequence continues at coordinate 4,501,050 of NZ_CP199812.1, forward strand.
GCGAGCGAAGTCGAGTGAACAGGCTGATCAGAAAATTGATTTTCTGCATACTCAGAATCGCGGAATGGCGTTGAAGTTTATTGGCATATTCTGCAGAGCACGCTGCGTATTCTCCCGGTCCTGCTGCGCCTCCCGTTGCGCCCGAACCTGAGGATTGGCGTAGACAGAGCGCCAGCGCAAATAGCCCCATTGAGAGTAAAACTCCCGTCCACCGGCCTGCAATGGCACGGCATTGGGATTTGCTCGATAGGCAACCAACTCTGCCCGCTCTTCCTTGCTGGGCATCAGTGGCCAGGCCAGGTCAGCCCGACCGGTCGATACATATTGTTCGGCCAGCTTTTCACGCTGGTCCAGTTGCTTGAGACGATCACGCTGGATGCTCATCCACACGTCGTCATCCTTGCCCAGAGGCTTGAACCAGGCCCTTGAATCGTGCACATAATTGTCCAGAAAATCAATCACCGCGGCGACGGGCCTGCCAGGAAGGTTCCAGACGGTGCGCATCTGATCCAGCCACATCTTCTCTTTGTTGCCTCGCAATGCCAACATGACACTGTCATAGAGCCGAGCGCCTTCCGCACCCGGCATCACATTCGGGGTTGAGCTGCGTTCAAGCGCATTGTTCGCAGTCAACGTTCGAACCTCCAGCAGCAACTCGTCGTTGGCTTGCACCAGATCCTCGTAGTCCTGAGGATTGTTCGCCTTGGCCCGCAGCGCACTGGGAATGCCGCCCAGCCACTCAGGCCCGCGATCAACACGAAAGCGTCGCCAGCGCACATACTGAACGTAGTGGTTGTACATGATTCGGCGGGTCGATGATTGCCCATTGGATATGTCGCGAGTGTTCTCGACGTAAGCATTGAATGCATTGCGCAGGTTGGCCGACACTTCAAACCGGGCCTTGTCGCGAGCAGGCGCCGTGTGCAACCTCAAGGGTACGCCGGCCGTCACGGCTTCCCGATACATATCGCACAGAGGAATTTGCGACAGCTTATCGTTATCCGCCATCCCTCGGCCTTGCTCTGCAGGCTTGTAGCCGCCTCCCACGTCTGAATGCACCCCCGGATAGACGATCTCTTCAAAGCCACGACCATCAATCAAGTCCAGCGGAAATGATCCTCGCACTTCGTGCGCCCCGACCATATGGACGCAGCGAGTGACCATACTTGGAACTTCCATGTCTTCCTTGCTTGCCCACGCGCCGTGGCCGTCCCACAATTCGCCAGGCGCCGACTGTGCAATGCCGGCCGAGGCCACGGTGTCGTACAAGCCCATGAAATCGATGACCACAGGAATGCCCCCAAGGCGCAAGACGCCGTCTCCGCGAGGGGTGTAAAAAGACATTCCTTCGGGAACATCGCAGGCGTCCTTGAGCCAATTGGCAAACACCCGTGCCTCGGCCGCGCCACGAGAGAAACCAAAGATAGAGACGCGAATGCGCTCGACTTTTGGATTTGTGGACAGGTAGCCGGACAGCATCTGCCGCATCTCACGGTTACGACGCGACAACACGGAATAGCGTGCCATATTGTTCGGTCTGGCTTTATGAACGCTCAGAACTCTCCAAACTGATGCAGCCAGACCTTGGGCGCGTCGAATCGCCACGTCCGCCGCGTCACCAGGCGTTGGTCCAAAAGGAAGGGTGGCGCCCTTTGCCAGCTCTTCTATCTGCAAACCAGACATCGACATATCCGTGCTCATTTCCCGAACCAGCGCTCGCGTGTCCTGCCTTAGCGCATCTGTCAAAGTGCTATTCGGTACGAAATGCGAATACAGATGGTTCTGGAATTCCAGCAGAGCCCAATTGATGCGACCTTCTCCCCCCCATCCCGCTGCGGCTCCCGCCTGCGCATGCACGCCAGTTCCCGGATCACCCACCTTATCTACGCAAGGAGTACCCACGCCTTCGACATAGGTACGAAATCGGTGTTGGCGCGCGCTGTAACTAGGGTCTTTCTTATCGTCAAATACGTTATGCAACCTCGCCACATTCGTCTGCGTGTTGTCTCGCGCTTTGTCCGACACATACATGTTGTTGCGCGTGCCATCGAAGAAGAATCCGAAGAACAACTCGATCGAGCAGTCCGTGCCGGCCTTTTCGCCCATTTTCTGGCAGGCCTTGCGTTGCTCCTGGAAATCCAGGTCCGTGGGAATCTCGCGGCATGGGCCGGCGAAGCGGAACTTGAACGTCATGATTGCGGCTCCAGGCTGGAGACAACAGGCGTGGGTGAGGAATGGGCGGGGGCCAGCAGGCCGTGGCGGCGCAGCAGCGTCAAGGCATGGCGATAGGCCAGCGCGTCGTGATCCACGCCGCGGCGAGCCAGGCGCTGCACGCCTTCGTCGATCAGGCGATGCGCCGCGGCCGGGCGGCAGGCCAGCTCGCCGAACAGGCCGGCGCGCAATTGCACGAAGCGCAGGATGGCGTCCGGCAGGGCCCATTGCTGCAGTTGGCGCTGTTGATCCGCGTCGATCTGATAAGGCGTCGGCTCGATGGCGGGCGCGGCTGGCGGGCCGCCTTCGATCGATTGCAGTTCACCCGCGCGGTCTACGTAGGACCAGCGCGCGATGCCAGCCAGCAGGCGCTGGCGTTGCGCGGGCGTCAACACGTCGAGCAGCGCGGCCAGCGCGCGCGTGTCCGCCAGACGCAGCAGATAGGCGCGGCCATCAGCGCCGACGGCCTCGATCTGCGCGCGCAGGTGGTCGGCCAGCGGCTCCAGCGTGGCCTCACTGAACAGCAGGCTGAGCATGGGTCTACCCCGCGTCAGATCCATCAGTTTGTCGCACAGCGGCTGGCGCAGCGCGGGCACCCAGGGCAGGCGCAGCAGGTAGGGCGCAACCTCGTCCAGGCCTTCGCCTTCGTAGCGTCCGGCATAGAGCGAGCAGTAGTCTTCGGGCTCCAGCCAGCGCGCCAGCCGCGCGGGCAGCCCTGGCGCAAAGGCGGCGTCGAGCAGCACGTAGCGCTCCATGGGCTGCGGCTGGTTCCACGCGGCGTCGTACAGCGCCCGGCCCACGGCGGGGCCGGCCGGATCGATCCAGGTATCGCGGTCCTCAAGCATTCTTCACCGTCATGGCCTGGCCGCCCGCCGCGGCTTCCACGGCGCAGCTGACGCAGACGCTCTCGGGCATCTGGGGAAACGGATAGGGCAATCGGTCGGGGCCGGCAAAGCGCTTGTCGCCCGTCTTGACGTCGATGCGCCCCGGCGCGGTGACGGTGATGTTGCCGCCTTCGAGCACGATGCTGGCGCCGGCCGCCGTCGCGATGCGGATGCGCTTGGGCGCGGCGTATTCCACCGCGGTCTGTGCGCTGCCGATGGTGATGTCCTGCTGCGCCTGCACCCGCAAAATGTCGTGCTGCGCCTGCACGTCGACGTTGCCCTTGGCCGAGATCAGGTCCAGCCCCGCCTCCGCCCCGCCCTGCTGCAGGCCGGCGACGATGCCCAGGCCCTGGCCGGTGTGCAGCCGCAGCGCGCCCATCACCGCCAGGTTCTGGTCCTTGCCGGCCGACCAGTGCACGGCCTCCCCGGCCGTCACTTGCAGGTGCTTGGCCGCGACCTGCGCCAGCCCGGCGCGCGCAGCCATCAGCACGACGGGATCGGTGGGGTGCGGCACTTTGCCTGGCGCGGCCTGCGTGTGCCTGGCCGAGGCATCGCCGCGGGCGCCATCCAGGCTGTCGCCCGCGACCGTGCCCGAGACGGTGCGGTGCATGGCCGCCAGCGGCGCCTTGTCGCCATCGAGCACGCTGGCCTGCGGCCCCTTGGTGCCCAGCGCCGTGGCCAGCCGCAGGCCCTGGTGGGCACCGACCACGCTGTCCAGCGAACGCGCCATCTGGTCGGTCTGGCTGGCCAGCGCCTGCACGCCCGCCGCATCGCCCACGGCGCTGGCGTTGCCGCCGGTGGCGCTGTAGGTCGACAGCAGCACGCCCGCGCCGCCGCGCACGGCGCCGTAGGCGTCGGTGCGCAGTTCGGCGCCCACGCCGCGCAGGCCGCCGCGGTAGTTGCCGGCCTGATGGATGAGATGGCCCAGGTTCAGTTCCGAGGCCTCCTGGCTGCTCTTGACCTGCATGCGCAGCTGGCCGTCGGTGTCGTCGAACACGATCTGGTTGTAGCCCGCGCCGCCGAATTCCTTGCTCTTGAAGCCGGTCAGCGCGGCCGCGTTGCGGTGGTTGTCTTCGCCTGCGGCCGCGCCGTGCCAGGCCGGCGCGTTGCCCGCGGCCAGGTTGGCCTGGGCGCTGGGCGCGTTGTCGCGCGCGGCGGCGTAGACCTGCGTATCGGCCGCGCTGCCAGCGCGCCCGCCCGGCGTGGCGGGCGTGCCGCCTTCGCCGCGGCCGTTGTACAGCGCGCCCACGACGATGGGCTGGTCGATGTCGTCGTCCAGGAAGCGCACCAGCACTTCTTGCCCGATGCGCGGCACGAAGCTGATGCCCATGCCGGCGCCGGACTGGCGCTGCGCCACGCGCACCCAGCGGCTGCTGGCCTCGCCGTCCTGGCTGCCCGCCTGCCAATGGAATCTGATGCGCACGTCGCCGCGCTTGTTGCGCAGGATCTCGTCGCTTTGCCTGGGTTGCGTGCCGCCTTCGGCGTCGGTGACCACGGCGGTGTGCACGCCGTGGACCGAGGGCGCGCCGCCCAGGCGGGCGCCGCGGGATTCCGGCAAGGGTGGGCGCCAGGGGCGGTCGCAGCGCACGGCTTGGAAGCGGTTGGCGTAGCCGACCTCGCGGGCCTTGGCCAGGACGGCGGGGTCGGGGGAGATCGAGGCGTCATCCAACGTCGAACCATCGCCAGGCGGGATCTCTTGCGGCGCGGCAATCGCCTCGCCATCCAGCGTCAGATACGCATCCAGCCCGCCAAGGCGCTGCGTCAGCGACGTGCGCGTCTCTGGCGGCAGGTTGTTGATGCCCACGTGCTCGATCCAGTCCAGCGCGAAGACCGGCTCGAACCCGGCCTCGCCCGTCGGGCCCAGCGAGGACATGTCCTGCAATGTGAAGCGCGTGCCCGAGCGGAACGTGCGCACCACGCCGCGCCCGGCGAAGGTCTCGGCGCGGGCGCGCACGGCCTCGCGCGCCAGTTCCGCCTGGCGGCGGGCCTGGGCCTCGTTGGCAAAACCGCCGTGGCCGGCAATGTCGTACCAATCCAGCCCCGCTGCATCGTCCTGCCCGTTGGCCGCGTGGACCCGCGCCTGCGCGGCCACGGCGCGCTTGCCGCTGTCGTGCCAGCCCAGTACCGTGATGCTGTCGGGCGTGCGGCGGCGCTGGCGCACCAGGGCCTGCACGGTGTCGCGCGATTCGGTGGCGCTGGCGCGCTGGAACCGCACGCCGCCGCTGGACGATTCCGCGTCTTCGGCCAGGGCACGGCTGTCGGCAAAAATCTGCACCACGTGGCGCGCCGGCACCTCGGCGTCTTCCAGCACGGTCCAGCCCAGGCCGGCTTCGGCCAACAGGCGGCTGATGAAGGCGTAGTCGGTTTCGCGGTACTGCGTGGTGTAGGGGCGCGGGGCCAGGTCGGCCAGCGCGCTGTCGACGTCGGCCGCGATGCGGTAGACGTAGCCTTCGTAGGTATCGAGCACGTGGCGCACGATGTCCAGCACCAGCTTGTTTTCAAACAGGCGGCTGGCGCGCCGCTGCGTGGCCAGCCACAGCCACGGAGCCACCGTCAGCCGGTAGCGCGCAAGCCCTGCATCACCGGCCAGCAATTCCGCTTCGCGCACCACGCCGCTGCGGCCGCTGCGGCTGCCGTCGGCGCGCGTCGTCCAGAGCGTGACGGGCCGCGAGATCATGTCTTGCAACGACAGGCCGGCATCGTCGGACAGCGCCACGATGCGCAGTTGCGCCACGCCCGACAGCGCCTCGCGGCCGGTCCAGCCTTCGACGTGCAGCGACGCCAGCGCACCCTCGCCTTGCAGGCGATAGAGGCGGGCGTCGGAATTGAACAGGCCACTCATCGCAGCGGCCCGACACGCAATAGCACCAATGTCAGCATCAGGAAACTCCCATGTCGCATTGCACCTGCGCGCCGACAACGAGTGTCGATACGCCTCGGGGTCAACATCCCCGATGGACAGGAAGAAATACCACGACGATCTGGCGTCAATGACAACCAACGTCGCTCAAGTTGCAACAAAAATTGAAAAAACGGCACGAGAATGAAAAAATCGAAGGCTTCCTATCCGTCGTGCCGCCCCCCGCGGTGCTTGCCCCAACGCCATGCGCCTGCTTGCCGGCACCGCTTCCTGGACCGACCCCACGCTATTGGCCTGCGGCCGCTTCTATCCGCCCCAGGCCAACAGCGCCGACGCCCGGCTGCGTTTTTACGCCTCGCGTTTTTCGCTGGCCGAGGTGGACTCCAGCTACTACGCCCTGCCCAGCGCGGAAAACGCCTACCTGTGGGCGCAACGCACGCCGGACGACTTCGTCTTCAACATCAAGGCGTACCGACTGTTCACCGGCCACCAGACGCCGCTGGCGGCGCTGCCGGCCGATATCCGCCAGGAACTGGGCGACTGGCCCGAACCGGTGATCTATCACCGCGGCATGCCCGATGACCTGCGCGATGAACTGTGGCGCCGCTATACGCTGGCGCTGGAGCCCCTGCGCATGGCCGACAAGCTGGGCGCGGTGCATTTTCAGTTTCCGCCCTGGGTCCAGCGGGATGCGCGCGGGATGGCGCGGGTTGCCGATTGCGCGCGGCGGCTGGAAGACCATCTGGTGTCAGTGGAATTTCGCCATCGCAGCTGGTTCGCGACGCCCGAGGCCACGGCGGCCACGCTGGCGATGGAACGCGAATTGGGGGTGGTGCATACCGTGGTCGATGCGCCGCAGGGCTTTGACAACAGCGTGCCCGCGGTATGGGCGTGCACGCATCCCGACCTGACGCTGCTGCGCCTGCACGGGCGCAACACGGCCACCTGGAACGCGTCGGGCAGCGCGTCGTCGGGGCGTTTCCAGTACGAATATTCGGAAGAGGAACTGGCCGAACTGGTGCGCCGCTTTCAGCAAGTGGCGCAGCAGAGCGCGCAGGCGCACGCGGTGTTCAACACCAATTACGAAGACCAGGGCATGCGCAATGCCGCGGCATTCAAGGCGGCATTGAGCGCCCCCGGCACGCAAGACGGCCCGCCGTGAAGGGGATGGCGCGGCCCCGCATGCGGCGCCACGGCGGCAAGCGCTAGCCGCCCGCCTCGGCCAACGCCAGCGGCGCGGGCGACGTGCGTGCCACTTCCGCCAGGCTTTCCAGCAGCACTTCGAATTTGCGGGCGATGTCGTGCTCGGGCACGCAGGCATAGCCCAGCAGCAGCCCGGGGCGGCGCCCTTCGGCGCCCACGTAGTAGCGCGACAGCGCGCGCGTCAGCACGCCCTTGCGGCGCGCCACGTCCACCACGCGCAGGTCGTCCATGTGTGTCGGCAAGGTCAGCACCAGGTGCAGGCCCGCCAGGCTGGCGTCGCGATGCAGCCAGTCGGGCCCCAGGCGCCGTTCGATCAGGTTGACCAGCATGGCGCGGCGGCGCGCATACAGCATGCGCATGCGGCGGATGTGGGCGGCGTAGTGGCCTTCGGCGATGAAGGTGGCCAGCGCCGCGTGCGTCATCAGGTGGCCTTCGCGGTACAGCTCGGCGTGGGCCGCCTGGAACGCGGCGGTCAGGGGCTTGGGCAGCACCAGGTAGCCCACGCGCAGCCCCGGATACAGCGTCTTGCTGAAGGTGCCCATGTAGATCACGGGCGCATCGGGCTCCAGCCCCAGCAGCGACGCGATGGGCCGGCCGGAAAAGCGGAATTCGCTGTCGTAGTCGTCTTCGATGATCCAGCTGCCGTGCTGGTGCGCCACGGCCAGCAGCTGGCGGCGGCGCGCCAGCGACATGACCGGCCCCAGCGGATACTGGTGCGACGGCGTGACGAAGATGAAGCGCGGCGGCGCGCCGCCGGGCAAGACGCCGCCTTCCGGCAGGCGCATGCCTTCTTCGTCGACCGGCAGGTGCACCGTGTGCAGGCCGTTGGCCTGCAGCACCGTGCGCGCGCCCCAGTAGCCCGGGTCTTCGACCCAGGCGGTTTCGCCGGCTTCGCCCAGGATGCGCGTGGCCAGGTCGATGGCCTGGTGCGAGCCTTCGGTGATCAGGATCTGGTCGGGGTCGCAGTCGATGGAACGCGTCAGCGCCAGGTGCTCGGCCAGGGCTTCGCGCAGCGCCGGCAGGCCGCCGCCGTAGGCATAGGTGAGCAGATCGGGGGAGGGGTTGCGCCACAGCGCGGAAAAGATGCGACCGAATTTCTTGTGGGGAAATTCGGTCAGGTCGGGCACCCCGGGCATGAACGCCCCCCACTGGTAGGGCGAGGCCGAGACGCCGTCGACAATGGCGGCGCCGCGCGCGGACAGCGCCGGACGCGGCTGCGGGGTGGGTGCGCGGCGCGACTGGCGGCCGCTGGCCAGGTAGGAATCGGGCAGCGAGGCGTTGACGAAGGTGCCGTTGCCCTGGCGGCTGCGGGTGTAGCCTTCGGCCAGCAGTTGGCTGTAGACGTGCACCACGGTGTTGCGGGCGATGCCGAGTTCGGCGGCCAGGTCGCGCGAGGCGGGCAGGCGCGAATCCGCCGCGATGGAACCATCGAGGATGGCTTCTCGAATGCCATGGTAGAGCCGCTTGTTCATCGGCCCGCCGCCGGCATCGGCCAGGCGCAGCAGCAGCAAATCCCCAACGATGGACCGCAATTGGTTCTACCTGATTTATAAAAGTGGTTCCCAACAATGGGGCCATAGTAGCATTAAATAAGGTTTTTCCCGCCCACTTGCCATCCGAGGCTGAGATGAAGAATCAGGACCTGAATACCCGCCGTTCCCTGGCCACGCCGCGCGGCGTCGGCGTCATGTGTGATTTCTATGCCGTGCGCGCCGAAAACGCCACGCTGTGGGACGCCAACGGCAAGGAATACATCGATTTCGCGGGCGGCATCGCGGTGCTGAACACCGGCCACCTGCACCCCAAGGTCAAGGCCGCCGTCTGCGCCCAGCTCGACAATTTCACGCACACCGCCTACCAGATCGTGCCCTACGAGGGCTACATCTCGCTGGCCGAACGCATCAACCGCCTGGCCCCCATCGACGGCCTGAAGAAGTCCGCCTTCTTCACCACCGGCGTCGAAGCCGTCGAGAACGCCGTCAAGATCGCGCGCTCGGCCACCGGCCGTTCGGGCGTCATCGCCTTCTCGGGCTCGTTCCACGGCCGCACCATGCTGGGCATGGCGCTGACCGGCAAGGTCGCCCCCTACAAGCTGTCGTTCGGCCCGATGCCAGGCGACATCTACCACGTGCCCTTCCCCAACGCTACGCAAGCCATCACGGTGGCCGATTCGCTCAAGGCGCTGGACCTGCTGTTCAAGGTCGACATCGACCCCAAGCGCGTGGCGGCCATCATCATCGAACCGGTGCAGGGCGAAGGCGGCTTCAACATCACCCCGCCCGAACTCATGACCGCGCTGCGCAAGGTCTGCGACGAGCACGGCATCCTGCTGATCGCCGATGAAGTGCAGACCGGCTTTGGCCGCACCGGCAAGCTGTTCGCCATGGAGCACCACTCGGTGCAGGCCGACCTCATCACCATGGCCAAGAGCCTGGGCGGCGGCTTCCCGATCTCGGGCGTGGTCGGCCGCGCCGACGTCATGGACGGCCCGGCCGCGGGCGGCCTGGGCGGCACCTACGCCGGCAACCCGCTGGCGGTGGCCGCGGCCCACGCCGTGCTGGACGTGATCGCCGAAGAAAAGCTGTGCGAACGCTCGGTCACCCTGGGCGACAAGCTGCGCGCCCATCTGGAAGGCCTGCGCGGCAAGGTGCCCGGCATCGCCGACGTGCGCGGCCTGGGCTCGATGGTGGCGCTGGAACTGAACGACGCCAACGGCAAGCCCGACGCCGAAGCCGTCAAGCGCGTGCAGGCCCGCGCCCTGGAACAAGGCCTGATCTTGCTAAGCTGCGGGGTGTACGGCAACGTTCTGCGCTTCCTGTACCCCTTGACCATTCCCGACGCCCAGTTCGATCGCGCGCTGGCCATCCTGACCGAGTCGCTGGCCGCTTAAGAATCGGCCTTGGCCCCCCATAACGGCCCGCCCCCCTGTCGGGGTACCGCCCGATCGAGATGCCGCGGAGCCGGCTCTGCCGGTCCGCAGGCATGCCCCCTTGAGGGGGAAGCGCGCAGCGCTTCGGGGGTGGACCTATTCCATTGGAGACTTTTGCAATGACGTCTTTGACCCATCCCCTTTCGCGTCCCGAACTGCTGCGCGACGCCTGCTACATCGACGGCAAGTGGGTTGCCGCGGGCAATGGCCCGTCGATCCCCGTCGACAACCCGTCCACCGGCAAGACCATCGTGTCCGTGCCCAAGCTGGGCCGCAAGGAAACCGAACAGGCCATCGCCAGCGCGCAAGCCGCCCTGCCCGCCTGGAGCGCCAAGACCGGCAAGGAACGCGCCGCGATCCTGCTGAAGTGGTCGCAACTGATGATGCAGAACCAGCAGGATCTCGCCGCCATCATGACCTCGGAACAGGGCAAGCCCGTGACCGAGGCCGCCGGTGAAATCGCCTATGCCGCATCGTTCCTGGAGTGGTTCGCCGAAGAAGCCAAGCGCATCGACGGCGACGTGCTGCAAAGCCCCAAGGCCGGCCAGCGCCTGCTGGCGCTCAAGCAGCCCATCGGCGTGACCGCCGCGATCACGCCGTGGAACTTCCCGGCCGCGATGATCACCCGCAAGGTCGGCCCGGCGCTGGCCGCCGGCTGCACCATGGTGGTCAAGCCCGCCCAGCAGACCCCGCTGACCGCGCTGGCGCTGGCCGTGCTGGCCGAAGAAGCCGGCGTGCCGGCCGGTGTGTTCCACGTCATCACGGGCAGCTCGCGCGACATTGGCGCCGCGCTGTGCGAAAGCGACGTGGTGCGCAAGCTGAGCTTCACCGGTTCGACCGAAGTGGGCCGCACGCTGATGGAGCAATGCGCCCCCACCATCAAGAAGCTGTCGCTGGAACTGGGCGGCAACGCGCCGTTCATCGTGTTCGACGACGCCGACCTGGACCGCGCCGTGGACGGCATCCTGGCGTCCAAGTACCGCAACGCCGGCCAGACCTGCGTATGCGCCAACCGCATCTACGTGCAGGCCGGCGTGTACGAGGAAATCGCCAAGCGCCTGGTGGCCAAGGTCAACGCCATGAAGGTGGGCGACGGCTTTGGCGACGGCGTGACGCAAGGTCCGCTGATCGACGCCAACGCCGTGGAAAAGGTGCAGGAGCACATTGCCGACGCCACCGCACACGGCGCCAAGGTCATCGCCGGCGGCAAGCCACATGCGCTGGGCGGCACGTTCTTCGAACCCACCGTGGTGCGCGACGTGACGCAGTCGATGCGCTTTGCCACCGAAGAAACCTTCGGCCCGGTCGCGCCGCTGTTCCGCTTCGAATCCGAAGACGAGGTCATCGGCATGGCCAATGACACCATCTTCGGCCTGGCCGCGTACTTCTTCACCCGCGACTACGCCCGCATCTGGCGCGTGTCCGAAGCGCTGGAATACGGCATCGTCGGCATCAACACCGGCCTGATCTCCAACGAAGTCGGCCCGTTCGGCGGCGTCAAGCAATCGGGCCTGGGCCGCGAAGGCTCGAAGTACGGCATCGAAGAGTACCTGGAGATCAAGTACCTCTGCGTCGACCTGGGCGCCTGAGCCCCGGCATCGCCCGGGCGCCGCTCGGCGCCCGTCCTGGCGGGATAAACGGGGCTCGGGTCCCGTTTATCCCCAGGAATTGTGGACAACCTGGCAGATAACTCCTGCACAGGTGCAAAATTCCCTTTAAGTTCATGCGGTTATAAATCGCGATCAATTGCCGCCCAGGCGTGATAGATTTGCGCGTTCCCTGGACGAGCGACTATGAGCAGATCATTTACCCGTGAGGACACCCGCCGGCTGGCGAGCATCCTGGCAGACGCGGCGCAGGCGGAAGTCATGCCGCGCTTTCGCAACCTGCCCGAGGGGTCCGTGCGCGACAAGACCTCGCCGCGCGACCTGGTCACCGACGCCGACGAGGCCGCCGAACGCCTGATCGCCGCGCGCCTGTCCAAGCTGCACCCCGGCGCCGTGCTGATCGGCGAAGAAGCCTCGACCCGCAACCCGGCACTGCTCAACATGCTGGTGGACGCCGACCTGGCGTTCCTGATCGACCCGATCGACGGCACCCGCAACTACGTGGCCGGGCTGCCGCTGTTCGGCATGATGATCGCCGCCTGTCATCGCGGCGACGTGATCGCCGGCGTCATCTACGACCCCGTCAGTCGCGACAGCGCGCTGGCCGTGCGCGGCGAAGGCGCATGGATGGAATACGAGAACGGCAAGCAGGCCTCACTGGCCGTGGCCGCCCCGGCGCCGCCCGAAGACATGGACGGGCTGATTTCCACCGGCGCCCTGCCCGAGCCGCTGCGCACCACGGTCAACGGCAACCTGTCGCGCCTGGGCAGCACGGCCAGCCTGCGCTGCGCCGCCCACGAATACCGCATGCTGGCGGCCGGGCACAGCCATGTCGCCCTGTACAACCAGCTGACCGCCTGGGACCACGCCGCCGGCTGGCTGCTGCACCGCGAAGCGGGCGGCTATGCGGCGCGCTTTGACGGGTCGCCCTACAAGCCCACCCACCGCAGCGGCGGCCTGCTGTATGCCCCGGATGCGGGCAGCTGGCACGCCGCCCGCAAGGCCCTCATGGGCGATGCCATCCCCGACGCCGAGGGCTGAACCCCGGCGATCACGGCGTTAAAAGTCGCTAAAAATCGGGGTTATCCCTAGGATTTATCCACAGTATCTGTGGACAACCCTATGGAAAGCTCTGTAACCGCGCGAAAAAACCCTTACGGGGCGGGTACTTGGTTAAACCGGTCAAAAACCGGCCGGTCTCCGTCCCCGTTATAGGGCTTCCAGCGCCACGGCGCAGGGCAGCGCTACCTTGAGCGTGAGCAGGTTGTCGGCGCGGGTGCGGCCCAGGTTGATGGCGGCTATCGGCAGGCCGTTGCGGGCGGCCGCCGTCACAAACCGGTAACCGGAATAGACCATCAGCGACGAACCGGCCACCAGGACCGCATCGGCGGCCATCAGGCCGGCATTGGCCCGGTCGACCCGATCGCGCGGCACGGTTTCGCCAAAAAACACGACGTCGGGCTTGACGATGCCGCCGCAGCGCGGACAGGGCGGCACGCGGAAGGAGGCGAAATCCACGCCGTCCAGATCGGCGTCGCCGTCGGGTGCGTCATCGGCCTCGAAGGCGATCCAGTCGGGATTGCGTTCGTGCAGGGTGTCCTGCCAGGCCTGGCGGCCGCCCCGCCAGTCGCAGTTCATGCAGCGCACTTCGTCCAGCCGGCCATGCAGGTCGACCACGTCGCGGCTGCCGGCGGCCTCGTGCAGGCCGTCGACGTTCTGGGTCACCAGGATGGACACCAGGCCGCGATGCTGCAGCCGCGCCAGCGCGCGGTGCGAGGCGTTGGGCTGCACCTGGCCGAAGCGGCGCCAGCCCACCATGCTGCGGGCCCAGTAGCGGGCCCGTGCCAGGTCGTCGCCCATGAACGTCTGCAACGTCATGGGCGGCTTGCGCTTCCATTCGCCGTCGGTGTCGCGATAGTCGGGGATGCCGGAATCGGTGCTGACGCCCGCCCCGGTCAGGACGAACAGCCGCGGGTGGCGGTCGACGAAGCCGCGCAGCGCGGCCAGATCCGAAACTCGTGTGTCCATCGTGGCTCCGAGGGCGTGGGACCGCGGGCGTCAGCCGCCCAGGCCGCAATCCGGCATGTCGCTGACCAGGCTGGCCTGGGTGACGTTGCTGCCCGGCGGCACGCTGCGCGTGAGCCAGACGTTGCCGCCGATGGTCGAGCCCTTGCCGATGGTGACGCGTCCCAGGATGGTGGCGCCCGCGTAGATCACGACATCATCTTCGATCAGCGGGTGGCGCGCCAGGCCTTTCTTGAGCTCACCGTTTTCGCCCGGCGGGAAGCGCTTGGCGCCCAGCGTGACCATCTGGTAGAGCCGCACGCGGTCGCCGATGATGGCGGTTTCGCCGATCACCACGCCGGTGCCGTGGTCAATGAAGAAGCTGCGACCGATGGTGGCGCCCGGGTGGATGTCGATGCCGGTGTCGGCATGGGCGATCTCGGCCACGATGCGCGCCAGCATGGGCACGCCCAGCCGGTACAGCACGTTGGCCAGGCGGTGGTGGATCATGGCCGCCACGCCGGGATAGCACAGCAGCACTTCGTCGACGCTGTGCGCGGCCGGGTCGCCCTGGTAGGCGGCGGTCACGTCCAGGTCGAGCGCGGCGCGCACCCGCGGCAGCTCGGCGCCGAACTGGCGCACGATCTCGATGGCGCGCTGCTGCGTGTCGGCCTGCAGGGTCGGATCGTTGCGCCCGACGTATTGCAGTTCCAGACCGACCTGGTGCAGCAGGGCATCCAGCGCCGCGCCGATGGTGTGGCCGACGTAGAAGTCTTCGACTTCCTCGCGCAGGTCGATGGGGCCCAGGCGCATCGGGAACAAGGCGCCACAGAGATCCTTGATGATCTGGCGCAGGCTTTCCTGGGACGGGAATTCGCGCAGGCCGGCATCTTCGCGCAGGCGGCCGCGCGGGCCGCGCCAGGCCACGCGGGCCTCGCGCAGGCCGGACACGATGCTGTCCAGGTTCCAGTGGGCGGGCGGCAGGTAGGTCGGGCCGCTCATAGGGACCGCCCCGCCAGGGTGGACAAACCGGCGCGCAGGCCGGCCAAGGAATGGAATGCAAACATGAGGGTGCCTCGCTGACGGTGCATCGCCGGGTGACGGCCGGGCCGCGCGGCGATGCTGCTTCGCAATATTTCCGTCAACTGTAACCGCTTGCGCGCCGTTCGCGGAACTCGTCCGACAGGCTGTTGGGGTTATGCCGCAGGCGGATCGGCCTCGTAGCCTTCGGGATTGCCTTGCTGCCAGCGCCAGCCGTCGGCGCACATGGCGTCCACCCCGTGGCGGCTGCGCCAGCCCAGCAGCGAAGCCGCCAGGGCCGGATCGGCCCACATCCGCTCGATGTCGCCCGGCCGGCGCGCCACCGTGCGCAGCGGAATGCGGCACTGGTTGACCCGTTCGAACGCCCGCACCAGTTCCAGCACGCTGGTGCCCTGCCCCGTGCCCAGGTTGACCGCCACGAAGCCGGGATGACCGGCGGCATAGGCCAGCGCCTGCACGTGCCCCTGGGCCAGGTCCATGACGTGCAGGTAATCGCGCACGCCGGTGCCGTCCGCCGTCGCGTAGTCGTTGCCGAACACGTTCAGGAAGGGACGCCGACCCACCGCCACCTGGGTGATGAAGGGGAACAGATTGTTGGGCACGTCGCGCGGGCTCTCGCCGATCTGGCCGCTGGGATGCGCGCCGATCGGGTTGAAGTAGCGCAAGGTCACCGCGCCGAAATCGGCTTGGGCCGCGCACAGGTCGCGCAGCATCTGCTCGACCATCAGCTTGGTGCGGCCGTAGGGGTTGGCGGGCGCCAGGGGGTGGGCTTCGGTGAAGGGCAGCGACTGGGGTTCGCCATAGACAGTGGCGGACGAGCTGAACACCAGCCGCGCCACGCCCGTCTCGCGCATGGCGCGCAGCAGCGCCAGCGAGCCCGCCACGTTGTTGTCGTAGTACTTGAGCGGGTCGGCCACGGACTCGCCCACGGCCTTGCAACCCGCCAGGTGCAACACCGCCTGCACCGGATCGCCGTCGGCCGCCGCCTGCGCCAGCACCGCCTGCACGCCGCCGGGCTCGCGGATGTCCCCTTCCACCAGGGGAATCCGCGCGCCGCACAGGCGCTCGACCCGCCGCACGGCCTCGGGGCTGCCGTTGCTGAAGTTGTCCAGCACCAGCGGCCGCTGGCCCGCGGCCAGCATCGCCACCAGCGTGTGGGCGCCGATATAGCCCGCGCCGCCGGTGACCAGTACCCGCATGTCTGCCATGGCCCGGCTCCGTCAGAGATGGGCGGCCACGCCAGGCACCCAGGCATGGCGCGGACGCGGCGCCTGCGCATGGCCACGGTAGCGGTCGATCCAGTACGAGGTCGAGGCGTCATGGCCCCAGTCGACCACGCCGGCCGACACAGGCACCGCCAGTTCGCGCTCGATGCCGGTGGCCAGCCGCTTGCCCAGTTCCACGCCCCATTGATCGAAGGGGTTGATGCCCCAGACCACGCTCTGCACGAACACCTTGTGCTCGTACAGTGCCAGCAGCGCGCCCAGGCCGCGCGGATCCAGCTGGCGCAGCACGATCAGCGTGGACGGCCGCCCGCCCGGGTGCACCATGTGGTGGGCGAGGCTCAACGCCTTGTCCGGATCATCGACATGGGCCACATCCAGCAGCGCCTGTTGCAGGGACTTGCCGCGTAACAGCGCCTGGCGCTGCGCCAGGCAGTTGGCCAGCAGCATGCGATGCGCGTCGGGGCTGTCCGCATGCCCTTGCAGGCTGGCGATGAAATCCACCGGCGCCCCTTCTGCGCTCTGGTGCAGCCACTGGAAGAACGTGTGCTGGCCGTCGGTGCCCGGCATGCCCCAGATGATGGGGGCCGTGGGCACGCCGACCTCGCTGCCGTCACCGGCGACCCGCTTGCCCAGCGATTCCATTTCCAGCTGCTGCAGGTAGGTCACCAGGTGCAGCAGGCGGGCGCTGTAGGCGGCAATGTTCAGGGAACTGTGGCCCAGCACGCTGCAGTTGACCAGCCCGGCCAGGGCCAGCTGCACCGGCGCATTCGAGGCCAAGGGCGCCTGCTGGAAGTGCTGGTCCATCGCTTCGGCGCCGGCGCGCATGCCGATCAGCACGTCGGCCCCGACGGTCAGCGCGATGGACAGGCCGGCCACCGACCAGACGGAATAGCGCCCGCCCACCCAGTCGCACATGCGAAAGACCTGGCTGGACGGCACGCCCAGCGCGCGCGCGGCGGGCACGTTGGCGGTCACGGCCGCCAGGTGGGTGGAGACGTCGGCCACGCCGCCCTGCTTGAGCCAGGCGATGGCGGCGCGCGCATTGTGCAGCGTCTCGGCGGTGGTGAACGATTTAGACGACACCACCACCAGGCAGCGGCGCGGGTCCAGCCCGGCCACGGCGTCATGGAAGGCATGCCCGTCGATGTTGGAAACGAAGCGGATCTGGCGGCGCTGGCCGGGCCCGCCGAACGCCTGGATGGCCAGGCGCGGCCCCCAGTCGCTGCCGCCGATGCCGATGTGCAGCACGCTGGAAAAATCAGCGGTCTGGTCGGTACGCCGCACGAAATCGGCCATGCGCGCGTATTCGCACACCGAATCTTCATCCTGCCCGTCCGGCTGCTCGCGGGTACGGCCGGCTCGCAGCGCCGTGTGCCAGGCGGGTTTGCCTTCGGTCCAGTTGACCGGCCCCCCGGCGAACAGCGCCTGGCGCGCCGCGTCCAGCCCCCGGGCGCGCAGCAATGCCACCGCGGCCGCATCCAGCGCCGCCGACTGCCGCTGCATGGTCAGGTCCACGCACAGCCCCGCCGCTTCGATCACCTTGAGCGCCGCGGCATCCAGCGGCGCATCGCTTGCCGACTGCGCGAACGCCAGCCATTCGGGGCTGCCGGCCAGCCCGGCCGTCTCGCTGTTGACCAGGGCCTCTATCGCAAAATTCGCCTTTCCCATCGCGTGATGCTCCTTAGAACGGTAAACGGATATGAGGTGCAATGCGCCGGAACGCGTTGCGGAAGTCCTCCTCGATGCGGGCCAGGGCGGCCACGGTGTCTCCTTCAAAACGCAGCACCACCGTCGACGTGGTGTTGGACGGCCGCGCCAGGCCGAAGCCATCGGCGTAGTCGACCCGCACGCCGTCCAGGTCGTTGATGGACAGCGCGCCGGGAAACTCCCCGTTCTCGCGCAGGGCGTCCACCAGTTCGACGTGTTCGCCTTCGGCGGTTTCCAGCTTGATTTCCGGGGTGGCGCAGGACTGCGGCAGGCTTTCGAGCAAGGCCGAGGGGTCCGGCGCCGAGGACAGGATCTCCAGCAGGCGGGCCGCGGCATACAGGCCGTCGTCAAAGCCGTACCAGCGTTCCTTGAAGAAGATGTGGCCGCTCATCTCGCCAGCCAGTAGCGCGCCGGTTTCGCGCATCTTCGCCTTGACCAGCGAATGCCCGGTCCGGCACATGGTGGCCTTGCCGCCGGCCTCGACGACGGCGCGCGCCACGTGGCGGCTGCATTTGACGTCGTAGAGAATCTCGGCGCCCGGGTTGCGCGCCAGTACGTCGCGGGCAAACAGGATCAGTTGCCGGTCTGGCCAGATGATCTGGCCGGACTTGCTGACCACGCCGAGCCGGTCGCCGTCGCCATCGAAGGCCAGGCCGACCTCGCAGTCCGAATAGCGCAGGCAATAGATCAGGTCCTGCAGGTTCTGCGGATCCGCCGGGTCGGGATGGTGGCCCGGAAACGAGCCGTCGACCTCGCAGAACAGCTCGGTGACCTCGCAGCCCAGTGCGCGAAACAGCGCCGGCGCCACCGCCCCCGCCACGCCGCTGCCGCAGTCGATGGCGACCTTCATGGGCCGCGACAGGCGGATGTCGCCCAAGAGCCGTGCCGCGTAGCACGGCTGCATCTGCATCTGGGTGCGACCGCCCGCCACGCTGGCGGACTCGATCGGCAGGCGCATGGCATCGCGCAGCGCGGTGATGCCCTCGCCATACAGCGAGGCGCCGTCCAGCACGATCTTGAAGCCGTTGTGGGCCGGCGGATTGTGGCTGCCGGTCACGGCAATGCCGGCGCCGGTATCCATCAGGCGCGCCGCGAAATACACCATCGGCGTGGTGGCCATGCCGATGTCGATGACGTGCACGCCCGCCGAGCGCAGCCCGGCCTGCAGCGCCGCCGCCAGTTCCACGCTGCTCAGGCGGCCGTCACGCCCTACCACCACGGCGCGCGCGCCCAGTTCCACCGCCCGCACGCCCACCGCCATGCCCAGGCTATGGGCGAAGCGCGCGTCGATCTCGTCCGGCACCGTGCCGCGAATGTCGTAGGCCTTGAAGACCGCATCCAGGATCTGCGGGGATTCCCAGCCAAAAGTTCCATGCATGCCAGTTCTCCGCCGGGGTTACTTGGGGCCGTTCTGCTTGAAATCGCCGTAGTACGCGGCCCGCGAGTAGCGGTAGCCGCCGTACTTGGACCGGAAGCCGAAGCGCTCCGGCATCAGCTTCAAGCCGTTGAACAGCACCCCGTCCACCGGCGCGCCCGCCTGGATCAGGCGCTTGGCCGTCTCGCGGATCTCACCCACGGTATTCATGCCGGAACGCACCACCACCATCACCGCCGCCGCATGCGTGCCGACCACGGCCGCATCCGGCGAGGACAGCACCGGCGCGGTATCGAGGATCACCATGTCGTACTGGCTGGACAGTTCACGCAGCGTCTGGCCGAAGATCGGCGAGGCCAGCAATTCCGACGGATCGAAGGTGACCGCGCCCGTGGCGATGAAGTCCACGCCTTCGGACACGCTGTGCTTGCGCACGCGTTCCAGCGGGATGGTGCCCGACAGCACTTCGAACAGGCCGTCTTCCTTGGGCACGCCGAAATAGCGGTTCAGCTGGCCTTTGCGGAAGTCGGCGTCGATCAGCAGCACGCGCTTGCCCACCCCGCCCTGGATGAAGGCGAAGTTGGCGGACAGGAACGACTTGCCCACCCCTGCCACCGGCCCGGTGAACATGACCATGTTGTTGGCGGACTGGCGCAGCGACGCCTGCAGCACGTTGCGGAAGGACCGCAGGCTTTCGATGGGTGGCGCATTGCCCTGGCTTTGCGCCAGCAGCGCCGGCACGGTCGCATTCTTGCGCCGGCTGCGGCGCCACAGCTTGTCCTGCAGGTCGCTGTGGGGAATGGCGGCCAGCACCGGCAGGCCGGTGTAGCGTTCGACGTCGTCCGGTTCGGACAGTCCGCCGAACAGCGCGTTGCGCACGAAGGCGCACAGCACGCCGAAGATCAGCCCGATGGCGGTGGCCACGCCGATGATGATGGCGGCCTTGGGGCGCACCGGCTTATCCGGCTGCACCGCGGCGTCCAGGATGCGCACGTTGCCGACCTTGCCCGCGCGGATCAGGCGCAGTTGCTGCGCGTTGTTGAGCAGGCCCGTGTACAGCTCGGTATTGACGCGCACGTCGCGCACCAGCCGCACCACGTCCTGCTCCAGGTCGGGCAACTGCTTGATGTTGTCACCGATCCGGTTGACGTCGCCCGTCAGCGAGGCGATCTGTCGGTCGATGGCGACGATGCTGGGGTGGGTCGGCGCGAACCGGGTGATCAGTTCCTGGCGCTTGGAGCGCAGTTCCATCACCTTGGTCTGGGCGTCGACCGATTGGGCCAGGATCAGCTTGGCCTCTTCGCTCAGGTCGATGGTGCCGCGCTTGTTGCGCAGCGAGTTGTACTTGGTTTCAGCCGCGTCCAGTTCCTGCTTGAGCTGCGGCAATTGCTTGTCCAGGAACGCCAGCGACTTCTCGGCCTGGGCCGACTTGCGGTTGACGTTCTGCTGCACGTATTCCTGGCCGATCTGGTTCAGCACGGCCGTGGTCAGCACCGGGTCGTTGCCTTCCATCGTGACGCCGATGACGCCCGACGTGCGGCCGCGTTCGAAGATGCCCAGGCGCGACTGCACGTCCTCGATGGCCGCCAGGCGCGAGGTGCGCGACACGGTGAATTCCGTGCCCGGCCGCCCGCTGAGCGCATCGATGTGCACGTCCATCGCGCCGCCGCCCGGCAAGAGGAAATGCTCGGGCTTGCCGACGGTGCCCTTGAACGTGGACCCGGTGACCTTGTCGAACAGCGTGAAGGCGCCTTCGCCCTGGGTGGTGATGCGAAAGGGCTTGCCCAGCCATTCGTTGGGCACGTCCAGCTGTGAAATCGAAATCGACTCGCCGCCCCAGGCATAGCCGCCGCGCGGCAGCCCGGACGGATACGGCAGGCTTTCATGCCGCTGCGCCAGCCATTCACCCACCACCGGGAAGTAGCGCGGCTTGGCATGGATGTACAGCCTGAACTTGTCGACGGCCGGCCCGACCACCATGCGCGAGCGCAGCACTTCCATTTCGCCGGAGGTCTCGGCCTTGGTGTCGAAAATGGCCGAGACGTCGCCCAGCAGGCTGCGGTTCTGGCCTTGGGGGAGTTCCTCCTCCACCTGGACGATGATGTCCGCCTGGTAGACCGACGGCGTCACCATGACGTAGAGGACCGCGCCCAACAGCGCAATCAACGTCAGGGCGATGATCAGCCATCGGTTGGAGAAAATGGCGTCCACATGCGAGGACAGCGGGGTTTCCTGCTGGCGAGCCGGGACGGAGGGCTCGAACGATTCGATAGGCAACGACATGCAGCTCTCCAAGAATAGGCGCCGCCGCGGTCGCGACGCCCCCAAAGGCGTGGGTCGGGGCCCGCACGCGCCGGACGGCGCCGGGCGGGCCCCGGGTCGATTACTTGATGGAATGCACGGTCTGCACCGTTTGCGCACTCGGGAACAGGTTGCTGATGAAGCGGTTCCACCGCACCAGCGCTGCCGTATCCACGAACACGACGTCTTTGGGTTGCAACTCGAACTTCTCCGCCACCGCATAAGCCTGCGGCGATGCGGCGTTCAGATGGAACACCAGCGGCGTCGCCTGCTCGGTACTGCGCACCACAAACACCTGTGACGAGTCCGCAGTCATCTGGTTGGGCCCGCCGGCCACACCCAGCGCTTCGTTCAGCGTCAGTCTTCCATCCCTCATCACAATCGAGGCGGGCGTAGTCACTTCGCCCGTCACGAACACCTTGCTCTCGTCGCGTGGCGTCACCCGGACGATGTCGCCCGACTTCAGCATGACCTGGTTCAGGTCCTGCCCACGCTCGATCAGGGCGGGCAGGTTGACGCGTGTGGCCTTGCCTTCGCGGATGACATAGACGCTGCTGCGGTCACCGGTGGGCAGGATGCCGCCCGCGCGGTTGATCGCTTCCAGCAAGGTCATGGGAATGTCGTTGATCGCGACGGTGCCAGGCGTCTTGACTTCGCCCTCGACGTAGACCCGCTTGCTGCGGTAGCCCAGCACCCGCACCGTGATCTGCGGGTCCTGGATGTATTTACCCGAACTGTTCACTATGAGATTGCGCGCCTGAAGTTCCGTCAAGCCCGCCACTTTCAGCAGTCCTGTATAGGGAAATTGGATATATCCAGAGGATGAGACCGTATAGCCCGGAATGCCCGAGGCGGTATCCCCGAAGGCTAGTTCGGTCACCCCAGTCCCGATGGCGTAGGTTTGCGTCGGAAGCACGAGTTCGGGGTGATCCCACACCACGATCGAAAGGATGTCGCCAGGGCCGATGCGGTACGGCTCGGTCTTGTCGACCAGCTTCGACACCCCATCGTTGTTCAGCAGCGCCTGGCGCGCACGGTTGTCTTCCAGCACGAGGCTGGGCGTGATTTCCCGAATATCGGCGACCGAGTTCGGGTCGAGCGGATCGACGCGATGCTTGGCGTTGAAGGTCATGCCGGGAGAGAGGGCGCAAGCGCCTAGCGAGGACACGAGCGCGATGGCAGCGATGGCTCGGCTCAACGTTCCGAAAAATGTCGTCATGGCAAATCCACTGTGAATGACTTCGTTGCTTGGAAAGGAGCCCGATGCGTAACGGGTTGCGACATTCCACTCTCTTTTCCAGCCCCCGCACATTCGACGGATGCCCTAAGCCTTCTCCTACATCGTTTGGAGGTTTCGGGTGGCTCTTGCACTCAATAAGATTCCCACGGTAGCCACATGCTTTGCGGCAGTGCACCGTTGTTTTCCTTGCGGCCGCAGGGCGACTCCCCCCACCCAGGAGTTCGCGATGGAATCGTCCCACACGGACACGTCGGCAAGATTCAACCGCTCCAGCTATCTGTACCGCATGCTGGATGCCGCAATCGTCGTCATCTGCGGCCTGGCCGTCACCGAGCTCAAGTTCGCGGACGAGACCCTGGCGGAACCGCCGCAGATCCACCTGTTCCTGATCTACCTGTGCGGCCTGGGCGTCATCGCCCTGTTCCCCGCCTTCCGGCTGTACGTATCGTGGCGCGGCCGCATGCTGACCGACCTGGTGGTGCGCAGCCTGGCCGCCTGGGCCACGGTGTTCGCGCTGGGCATCCTGGTCAGTTTTCTCATGCATCAGAGCGCGGCGGTATCGCGCATGTGGGCGGCCACCTGGTTCGGCACGGCCGCCCTGGCGCTGGCCGGCGTACGCCTGGCGGTCTACGCCGTACTGGGCGCGGCGCGCGACCGCGGCCTGAACAAGAAGCGCGTACTGCTGGTGGGCTTCGGCGCGCTGGGTCACGACCTGTGGCGCCGGGTGGAACGCTATCGCGAGGCCGGCTACGAGGTCGCGGGCATCTACGCCGAACCGCACGAAAGCCTGCCGCCACAGGTGCGGCGGCTGCATCAACTGGATGCCCTGCACGGCTTCGTTCGCGAGCACAACGTGCGCGAAGTGTGGATCGTGCTGCCGATGGAGGCCGGCCAGGAACTGCGCGAAGTGCTGTACCACCTGCGCAACGACCTGGTGGATATCCGCTGGATACCCGACGTGATGTCGATCCAGTTGCTGGGGCACCGCATCGGCGAATTCCTGGGGCTGCCCGCCATCCAGCTGAACAGCCTGCCGGCGGCCGGCGTACGCGGCCTGGCCAAGGAGGCCTTCGACCGCAGCTTTGCGCTGTGCGCCCTGATCGGCCTGTCGCCCCTGATGCTGGGCGTGGCGTGCCTGGTCAAGCTGACGTCGCGCGGGCCGGTACTGTTCACCCAGCCGCGCCTGGGCGTGGACGGCAAGGTCTTCCATGTCTACAAGTTCCGCACCATGACCGTGCACCAGGAACACGGCGTGGTCACCCAGGCCACGCGCAACGATGCCCGCATCACCCGCGTCGGCGGGTTCCTGCGCCGCACCAGCCTGGACGAGCTGCCGCAATTCCTGAACGTGCTGCGCGGCGACATGTCGGTGGTCGGCCCGCGCCCGCACGCGCTGGAACACAACGAGATGTACAAGGACCTGGTGCAGCGCTACATGATGCGGCATCGCGTCAAGCCCGGCATCACCGGTTGGGCGCAGGTCAACGGCCTGCGCGGCCAGACCGACACGCTGCGCAAGATGAGCGACCGGGTCGAGCACGACATCTACTACATCCAGCACTGGACGTTCCGGATGGACCTGATGATCATCGCCCGCACGGCGATATCCGGATGGACGGGCCGAAATGTCTACTGAACCCCTGGGCTGGCCCGCCGTGGCCGGCGCACGCGCCCGCCTTGCCCCTCGCCCCGCCGCGCCGGCCCCCGGCCTGCTGCCCGAAGACGACTTTCGCCGGGCGGTACAGATGCTGCCGCTGGTGTCCATCGACCTCTTGCTACGCGACCCCGAAGGCCGCTACCTGACGGGGCTGCGCTGCAACCCGCCCGCGCAGGGCGCCTGGTTCGTGCCGGGCGGCCGGGTGCGCAAGGACGAAACGCTGGCCCAGGCGCTGCGCCGGCTGGCCCGCGAAGAACTGGGCCTGACGCTGCCGCCGCAGGCCTGGCGCCCGCGCGGCGTGTACGAACACTTCTATGGCACCAATTTTGCCGGCGAGAACGGCCGCTCGACGCACTACATCGTTCTCGCCTACGAAGCCCAGCTGGCGCTGGATACCGCCAGCCTGCCGCTGGGGCAGCACCGACGCTACCGCTGGCAGCCGCCCGCGGCCATCGCCGCCGATCCCGGCGCGCATCCGTACACCCAGGCCTACTTCAAGGAGTCAGCGCCATGACCAACCCCCATCCCCCGTACCGGGCCGTCATCCTTTGCGGCGGCTCCGGCTCGCGCCTGTGGCCGTTGTCGCGAGAGCTGTTGCCCAAGCAGTTCATCCGTTTGACCGATGACCGCAGCCTGCTGCAGAACACCTTGCGGCGGCTGGGCTCGGCCGGCGCCCAGGCGCGCCCGATGCTGGTCTGCAACGAGGCGCACCGCTACATCGCCGCCGAACAGGCGCTGGAGCTGGACATCCAGGACGCCGAGATCGTGCTGGAACCCTTTGCCCGCAACACCGCCCCGGCGATTGCCGCGGCCACCCTGCGGGCGATGCGCGACGGCGAAGACCCGGTGATGCTGATCATGCCGTCCGACCACGTGCTGGAAGACGGCCCCGTGCTGGCCGAGGCCTTTGCCCAGGCCTACCAGGCCGCCCGCCAGGGTGCGCTGGTGACCTTCGGCATCACCCCCACGGCGCCGCTGAGCGGCTATGGCTACATCCAGGCCGCCGAACCCGACGACCTGGCCCCGGCACGCCGGGTGCGCCGCTTCGTCGAAAAGCCGTCGCCGGAAGTCGCGCAGCGCTTCATCGAGGACGGCGGCTACTACTGGAACAGCGGCATGTTCGCCTTCCAGGCCTCGGTCTTCCTGGCCGAAATGGAACGGCTGGCGCCCAAGATATTGGCCCAGGTGCGCCTGGCCGTCAGCGCCGGCCACGGCGAAAGCGCCCTGTTCCAGCTGGACGGCGCCGCCTTCGAGGCCTGCCCCAGCGATTCGATGGACTACGCCATCATGGAACGCACCGACAGCGCCGTGGTCATCCCGCTGGCGGCCTCCTGGAGCGACGTCGGGGCCTGGGACGCGGTCTGGGGCATTGCCCAGAAGACGGCCGAAGGCAATTCCACGACGGGCGACGTCATGGTCGAGGACTCGCGCAACTGCCTCATCCATTCGACCAGCCGCCTGGTGGCCTCGGTGGGGCTGGACGACATCGTGGTGATCGAGACGGCCGACGCCGTGCTGGTAGCCCATAAGACGCGTTCGCAGGACGTCAAGCGGCTGGTGGAGGTATTCAAGACCCAGCACCGGTCCGAAATGAACCACCACCGCGAAGTGCAGCGCCCCTGGGGCTCGTACGACTCGGTGGGCCACGGCCCGCGCTACCAGGTCAAGCGCATCACGGTCAAACCGGGCGCGCGGCTGTCGTCGCAGATGCACCACCACCGCGCCGAGCACTGGGTGGTGGTGTCGGGCACGGCGCGCATCTACAACGGCGACAAGCAATACCTGCTGACCGAGAACCAGTCGACCTACATCCCCCTGGGCGAGGTCCACAGCCTGGAGAACCCCGGCAAGATCCCGCTGGAAATCATCGAGGTGCAGTCCGGCGCCTACCTGGGCGAGGACGACATCGTGCGCTTCCAGGACATGTATGGCCGGGTATGACGCGCCGGGCCGGGCCTCATCCTTTTGGCGCCCGGGCGTGGCGCGCTACTGCCTGCCCGCCGCGGCGGCGTTCTTCGGCGTGCTGGTCACGGTGGGCAACCTGCCCGGGCTGGCCGCCCAGATGTCGGACACCTTCGGGGACAAGCGCCTGCACCTGACCGCCTATGCCGTGCTGACCGCGCTGATCTACGCCTCGGTGCAGCGTCGGCCCGGGCTGACGGCGCTGTTGGTGGTGGCGGTGCTGGGGGGGCTGGACGAATGGATCCAATCCTTTTTTGCCTATCGCCAAGCTGAACTCTTAGACCTTTTGGCCGATATCTCTGCGGCGGGTGCGACAGTAATCTCGTTGAACATCGGTTCCGCAGCCTTCGGCTCTTTTCGTGCAATGACTAAGTCTTAAGGATAAAACCATGCCAAAACGGGCACTGATTACCGGCGTTACTGGGCAAGACGGCGCATACCTGGCGGAGTTCCTGCTGGCCAAGGGCTATGAAGTCCACGGCATCAAGCGGCGCGCCTCGCTGTTCAACACCGCGCGCATCGACCACCTGTACCAGGACCCCCACGACCAGCCGCGCAACTTCGTGCTGCATCACGGCGACATGACGGACTCGTGCAGCCTGATCCGCATCGTGCAATCGGTGCAGCCCGACGAGATCTACAACCTGGCCGCGCAAAGCCACGTGGGCGTGTCGTTCGAAGAACCCGAGTACACCGCCAACGCCGACGGCCTGGGCACGCTGCGCCTGCTGGAGGCGATCCGCATCCTGAAGCTGGAAGACAAGGCCCGCTTCTACCAGGCCTCGACGTCGGAGCTGTACGGCCTGGTGCAGGAAACGCCGCAGAAGGAAACCACCCCCTTCTACCCGCGCAGCCCCTACGCCGCCGCCAAGCTGTACGCCTACTGGATCAGCGTGAACTACCGCGAAGCCTACGGCATGTACGCCTGCAACGGCATCCTGTTCAATCACGAATCGCCCAAGCGCGGCGAAACGTTCGTGACCCGCAAGATCACCCGCGGCCTGGCGCGCATCGTGCTGGGGCTGCAGGAATGCCTGTACCTGGGCAATCTGTCGGCGCTGCGCGACTGGGGCCATGCCCGCGACTACGTCGAAATGCAGTGGCTGATGCTGCAACAGGACACGCCGGAAGACTACGTGATCGCCACCGGCATGCAATACAGCGTGCGCGAGTTCATCAATACGGCGGCGCGCGAGCTGGGCATCCTGCTGGCCTGGGAAGGCGAAGGGCTGGAAGAGACCGCCACCGTGCTGTTCAGCCCGGTGCACGACATCAAGCCCGGCCAGGTCATCGTGCGGGTCGACCCGCGCTACTTCCGCCCGACCGAGGTCGAGACCCTGCTGGGGGACCCGACCAAGGCGCGCGAAAAGCTGGGCTGGTCGCCGCGCACCACGTTCGCGCAGCTGGTCAAGGAAATGGTCGAGAGCGACTTGAAGGACGCCCGGCGCGATGCGCTGGTGGAACAGAACGGCTACGAAATCTACGCCTACAAGGAGTAGTCCGCCATGACGAACCTGGATCAACGCGTGTTCGTGGCGGGCCACCGCGGCATGGTGGGCGCCGCGCTGGTGCGCGAATTGCAGCGGCGCGGCTATCGCAACGTCATTACGCGCAGCCACACCGAACTGGATCTGGAAAACCAGAACCAGGTGCACCGCTTCTTCTCGACCACCCCGGTGGACGTGGTGTACCTGGCCGCGGCCAAGGTCGGCGGCATCCTGGCCAACCAGAATCATCCGGTGGACTTCCTGTACCGCAACCTGATGATCCAGTGCAACGTGATCCGGGCCGCCTACGCGGCCGGGGTGCGCAAGCTGCTGTTCCTGGGGTCGTCGTGCATCTACCCGCGCGAGGCGCCGCAGCCGATCCGCGAAGATGCGCTGCTGACCGGCCCGCTGGAAGCCACCAACGAGCCCTACGCCATCGCCAAGATCGCCGGCCTGAAGCTGTGCGAGGCCTACCAGCGCGAGCATGGCGCCCGCTTCATCTGCGCCATGCCCACCAACCTGTACGGGCCGCACGACAACTACGACCTGCACAGCAGCCACGTGCTGCCCGCGCTGATCCGCAAGTTCCACGAAGGCCGCGAAGCCGGCCAGGAGAGCGTGACGCTGTGGGGCACCGGCACGCCGCTGCGCGAGTTCCTGTACGTGGACGACCTGGCGCAGGCCTGCCTGATGCTGATGGAATCGCCGGCGGCCGAGGGCATCTACAACATCGGCGCCGGCCAGGACCTGTCCATTGCCGAACTGGCCCGGGTGGTGGCGCAGGTGGTGGGCTTCCAGGGCAGCGTGGTGTACGACACCAGCAAGCCCGATGGCACGCCGCGCAAGCTGCTCGATTCGTCGCGCGTGCGCGCGCTGGGCTGGAAACCCGAGATTTCGCTGCACCATGGCGTGACGCTGGCCTATGGCCATTTCCTGCGCGAGCAGGCACGCCATCCGCTGCCCGTGGCCTAGGGCCAATCAACAACCGACAACAGGCTATCCGATGGTCCGATTCATCAGGAAGCACATCGCCGGCAATGCCTCGTTCTGGGGGCTGGTGGAATACGGCATCGGCCCGGTCGCGGCGCTGGTGGCGCTGCCCTTGCTGTTTCGCCAGCTGGGCACGGTGGGCTTTGGCCAGTATTCCATGATCATCGCGCTGGCCGGCTTCGGCAACGCCGCCAACCTGGGCGCGGCGGTCACCGCCACCAAGCTGGTGTCCGAACGCATGCACGAACCGGGCGGCGCGCTGCGCGCGGCCGGCGTGGCCATGTCGTTGATCGGCTGCGCGCTGGGCGTGGTGACGCTGGTGGCCATGGTGCTGTGGCTGGCGGTGGACCTGGGCTGGCCGGCGGCCACCTTCGGCGGCGTCGCCGTGACGCTGCTGGCGATGCCGGCGCTGGCCATCTACCTGACGCAGCAGTACGACCAATTGATGTCCGGCTGCCTGAAGGGCCGCGAAGACTTCCGGGCCACGGCGCTGTGCGAGGTCGTCAGCCGCAGCGGCACCATGGCGCTGGCCTGCGCCACGGCCTGGCTGACCGCCTCGCCCACCTGGACCGGGCTGGCCCAGGCCCTGGGGCTGCTGCTGGCCGGCTCGGTCAAGATGCGCGTGTTCGCCCGCCGCTATGGCCGCGTGCTGGTGCGACCCGTGCGCGACCGCGGCGCCATGGCCGAAGCATTCCGGTTTTCGCGCTGGTCCTGGCTGAACAGCCTGAGCGCGCTGGCCTTCGGCTCGGTTGACCGGGTGCTGGTCGGCAGCCTGATGGGGCCGGCGGCGCTGGCGATCTATACCGTCGGCGTTCAGGTGGGCCAGATGATCCACACCGCATCAGTGGCGATTTTCCAGAAGGCCATGCCGCGCGTCAGCCGCCTGTCGGTATCCCCGCCCTACCCCGGCGCGGCCGAGGCCGAAATCCGCCGCATGATGCTGTGGAACCTGGCGCTGTCGGCCAGCGCCACGCTGGCGGTGCTGGCGGTCAGCCAGCCGCTGCTCGACCTGCTGCTGGGCGATGCCGTGGCCCACGGCCACCTGGGCACCTTCCGGCTGCTGATCGTGGCCTCGGGCCTGCTGTCACTGAACGCGGCCGCGCATTTCTCGCTGCTCGGGCTGGGCAATTCCCGCGCGGTCGCCATTCTGAATGGCCTGGGCGGCCTGGCCATGCTGTGCGTCATGGCCGGCCTGGTGCAGGCCGCCGGAGAACATGCCGCGGCCTGGGGCCGCATGGCCTACGCGGCGATCACGCTGGCCGGCGTGGCCCTCGCCATCCGTCAATCCCGACCAGACTGCCCGGGTGCATTGCCCGCGGCCCGGTAGCCATCATGTTGAGGTCTTATATGCGCAAGCGTCACAACGAGTATTCGCGTCAACTCATCGACTTCGTCAGCGAGTTGCGTCCGCCCGCGCCGATCGCCGGGGGCCTGCTGCCCAAGGTGACCATCGTGACGCCCTCGTTCAACCAGGCCCGCTTCCTGGAACGCACCATCATCTCGGTGCTGAACCAGGGCTATCCGCGCCTGGAATACATCATCATCGATGGCGGCTCCACCGACGGCAGCGTGGACATCATCCGCAAATACGAGCGCTACCTGACCTATTGGGAAAGCGCCCCGGACCGCGGCCAGTCGCACGCCATCAACAAGGGCTTCGAACGCGCCACGGGCGACTACGTCGGCTGGCAGAATTCCGATGACCTGTACTACCCCGGCGCGCTGCGCAAGCTGGGCGCGGCGGCCGCCAAGGGGCGCGCGCCGATCGTCAGCGGCAACCTGTTCGTGGCCGACGCCAACAACCGCATCTTCCGCAAGATCCACTACACCCCCGTCAACCGCGGCACGCTGACGGTGGTGAAGGCGTCGATTCCCAACCAGGCCGCGATCTTTCGCCGCGACCTGTTGCGCAAGCACGGCCTGTTGCAGGAAAGCATGCGCTACTGCATGGACCTGGAACTCTGGAGCCGCCTGCTGCGGGACGGCAAGAACCTGATCGTGCCCGACGCGATGGGCGTCTACACCACGCACGACGAAACCAAGACCGCGCTGATGCAGGACGTGCTGCTGGAAGAACGCTCGCAGATCGTGGACCGCATCCGCCGCACGGAACCGGGGCTGGGCAAGCTGTTCGAGCTGTCGTGCCGCGCCTCCAAGGTGGCGGCCCACGCCCGCCAGGGCGACCTTTCCTACCTGTTCGAGAAGCTGACCACCAAGCTGTTGGGACGCGACGACTGGGCCGCGCATTGACGCCTGCCACCCGCCATGGAGACGCCATGCAACCGCACCGCCGCCTTTCCACCTTGCATTTGCTGGGCCTGTTCGCGTTCACCGCGCTGGCCCTGAACGATGACCGCTTCATCCTGGGCGTGGGCAGCTTCAAGCTGTCGCCCTTCGACGTGCTGTTCGTGGCGATCCTGTTCGTCAAGATGCTGCGGCTGGCAGACCCCGGCGCCTACGCCCTGCCGCGCGGCGCGCTGGGCATGCTGCTGGGCCTGCAGACCCTGTCGGTGATCTACCTGCTGCTGGTATCGCTGCACCATCCGGGCATCGAGACCGGCGACGTCGCGCGCGACCTGCGCATCGTCTTCTACTTCCTGTGCACGCCGTTCCTTTGCTACAAGGACATCGACAGTCCCAAGGCCTACGCCGTCCTGCAGAAGTACATCGTGGCGGCATGCCTGGCGGTTGCCACGCTGATGCTGCTGGAACAGTTGCAGGGTTTCAACGTCGCCAATCCGCTGCGCAACGTGCGGCTGGGCGTCTGGGCGATTCCGTTCGGCGTGGTGTCGCTGCTGTACTTTCGCAAGACGTTGAACGTGTCCGGGCCCAAGGCCTACATGCTGACGCTGTACATGCTGCTGGCGCTGGTGTTCTCGCTGAACCGCAGCCAGTACCTGCAGCTGGCGGTCTCGGTGCTGCTGGCGATGATGCTGGCCAGCGGCTCGGACATCCGGCGCCGCGTGGTGATGATCTTCGCCCCCGCCGCGGTGGCCGGGCTGCTGGTGTTCGCCAGCATCGGCTACCTGGACGTGCTGACCAACCGGGTCTTCAGCGTCGAACGGCTGGACGAAGACTCCAGCTACGGCGCCCGCATCCAGGAAATGCAAGGCCAGATGGACTCGTTTGCCGAAAGCCCGGTGTTCGGCAAGGGCGCCGGCTTTCGCAGCTGGGTCATGGGCGAGAACGGCTTCGAGCTCAGCACCTTCGCCCACAATTCCTGGGCCTTCTACCTGATGAAGTTCGGCGTCGTCGGCACCATCATGATCATGCTGCCGCCGCTGCTGATCCTGCTGCTGACCCTGTTCCGACGCTACGCGCATCCCGGCCTGGAGCTGCATCGGCGCTACCTGCTGGCCACCGCACCGATGTACATCTTCGTCGATTCGCTGTCGGGCGGCCTGGCGTACGCGCCCAAGACCGCCTTCACCGGCTTCCTGCTGTGCTATTGCCTGTCGTTGATGCGCAATGCCCGCGCCATGCCCGTGCCCCGCCCCGCCGCCGCGGCCCCCAGCCCCCGCCCGGACGTCGATCGCCGGGCGCACCCGCGAGTCATGCCCCATGCCTGATGTCCTGTTCGTCGCGCCCGACCTGCATGGCGGGGTCGGAAGATGCGTGGCCTTCATCGCCGATGCCCTGCCGCAGCGCGGCGTACCGGCGTCGCTGTTCCTGCTGCGCTCGCGCAACCGCGAATATCCGATCGCCAATCCCAGGGTGACGCGGGCCCTGCCGGTGCTGGAATCGCCCAGTGCGCTGCGGCTGCGGCTGCCGCTGGCCTTCGCCCGCCTGGTGGCGCAGATCCGGCGCGACAAGCCCGCCGTGGTCTGCTCGCACGGCCTCTTGTGCAACATGCTGGTGGTGCTGGCCAAGAAGGTGCTGCGGGGGCAGTTCGCCACCGTCGCGTTCGAACACAGCAGCCCGGCCATCCACTACGGCGCCTCGCGCATGCGGCGCCTGAAATGCTGGCTGGTCAGCCAGACCTACCGCCGCCACGACGCCGTGGTCGGGGTGTCGCGCGGCGTCAAGGAAGACCTGGTCAGCATGTTCCCGCCGCTGCGCGGCAAGGTTCGCACCATCTACAACGGCGTGCCCCTGGAAGACGTGCGCGAACAGAGCTCGGCCTGGCCCGCGCCGCTACCGGCGGCGGGCGACGTCACGCAGCCGTATCACGTGGTTGCCGTCGGGCGCCTGGAAGCGGTCAAGGACTACGCCACCCTGATCGACGCCGCCGCGTTGCTGGACGACCCGGGCATCCGCTTCACCATCCTGGGCGAAGGCTCGGAGCACGCGGCGCTGCAAAAGCGCATCGATGCGCACGCGTCGCGCAGCCCGGTGACGCTGGCGGGCCACGTCGACAACCCCTTCCCGATGATCGCCGGGGCGGGCGCCTTTGCCCTGACCTCGCTGCGCGAAAGCTTCGGCAACGTACTGGTCGAGGCCCTGTGCCTGGGCGTGCCGGTGATTTCCACCGATTGTCCGCACGGGCCGGCCGAAATCCTGGACTCGGGCCGCTACGGCCTGCTGGTGCCGGTGGGCGACGCGGCAGCCCTGGCCGCGGCGGTGCGCCGCCTGGCCGACGACGGCGAGATGCGCGAACGGCTGGCCGCCCAGGGCCCCGAGCGCGCCGACGCCTTTTCACTCGAACGACATTGCCAAGATGTCATCGCGCTGTTCCAGCCGCTGCTGCGGCGCCGCGCGTCCTGAACAGGAAAGCACCATGTCAAAGATACCGGTATCCGTCGTCGTGATGACGAAGAACGAGGAACGCAATATCGCCAAGTGCCTGAAGGCGCTGGCCGACTTCGATGAAGTCTTCGTGGTGGACTCCAACAGCACCGATGCCACCTGCGCCATGGCCACCGCGCTGGGCGCCAAGGTGTCCAATTTCCAATGGAACGGCAAGTACCCCAAGAAAAAGCAGTGGTGCCTGGAACAGCTGCCGTTCACGCACCCCGTGGTGCTGTACGTGGACGCCGACGAGGAAATGACGCCGGCGCTGGCCGACGAGATCCGCGCCTGCCTGCCCCGCTTTGCGGCAGGCGCCGGCGGCGCCTTCGTGCCGTTCGACTACGTGTTCTGCGGCAAGAAGCTGCTGCATGGCCACCGCGTCTACAAGCTGGCGCTGCTGGCCCGCGACCAGTCGCGCTTCCTGGACTACGACGACCTGGACGTGGCCCACATGTGGGAGGTCGAAGGCCACTACCAGCCGCAGGTGCAAGGCGAGACCTTCGCGCTGCGCGCCCGCATGGTGCACAACGACCACGATTCGCTCTACCACTACTTCGACAAGCACAACCGCTATTCCGACTGGGAAGCCAACCTGCGCATCAAGGGCCTGATGAACGACCCGCGCGAAGCCAACGTCGGCGCGCGGGCGTTGCTCAAGCGCGTCTTCCAGGCCATGCCGTTCAAGGCGCCCATTTCGTTCCTGCATTCCTACGTGCTGCGGCTGGGCTTCCTGGATGGGCGCGCGGGCTTTGACTACGCCGTGGCACGCGCCATGTACTACTGGCAGATCCGCATCAAGACCGAAGAGATCCGCAAGGCCCGCCTGGCCGATGCCGCAGAAGAACAGGGCGATGCCGTGCCGGGAGCCGCCAAATGAGCGCGCTGCAACGGCTGGACCAGTTCGCGCTCGCGCCCGGCCAGCGCGGCCGCTCGGCGCTGACCGTGCAGCTGTGGTGGCTGGTGCAGGGGTCGCTGTTTCGCTGGTCGCCGCAGGTGGCGTATGGCTTTCGCCGCTGGCTGCTGCGCCGCTTTGGGGCGCGGGTGGGCAGGAAGGTGCTGATCCGCCCGAGCGCCACGGTGACCTACCCCTGGAAGGTGGACATCGGCGACTACGCCTGGATCGGCGACGACGCGGTGATCTACAGCCTGGGCCCGGTGCATATCGGCGCGCATGCCGTGGTGTCGCAACGCAGCTACCTGTGCGCCGCCGACCACGACGCGGCGCAGCCCGACTTTCCGCTGCGCGAGCGCGCCGTGCGCATCGAAGACGGCGCCTGGGTCGCCACCGATGTGTTCGTCGGCCCCGGCGTCACCGTCGGCCGCGAGGCCGTGGTGGGCGCGCGCAGTTCGGTGTTTCGCAGCCTGCCGCCGGCCATGGTGTGCCACGGCAACCCCTGCCGGCCCGTCAGGCCTCGCGTGGCGCCGCCGGCATGAAGATCCTTCTGTACGGCATCAACTACGCGCCGGAACTGACCGGCATCGGCAAATACAGCGCCGAACTGGCCGAATGGCTGGCCGCCCGCGGGCATGAGGTCAGCGTGGTCACCGCGCCGCCCTACTACCCCCAATGGCAGGTGCACGACGGCTACCATGCCGGCCGCTACCGCAAGGAAACTCGCGCGGGCGTCACGGTGCGGCGCGCGCCGCTGTGGGTGCCCAAGCGGCCCGGCGGCGCCAAGCGCCTGCTGCACCTGGCCAGCTTCGCGCTGGCCAGCCTGCCCTCGCTGCTGCGCGCGGCGGCCGGCCGCCCGGACCTGATCATGGTGGTCGAGCCGGCCTTGTTCTGCGCGCCCGCGGCCTGGCTGGCGGCGCGGCTGTGCGGCGCCAAGGCGTGGCTGCACATCCAGGACTACGAAGTGGATGCGGCGTTCGACCTGGGCCTGCTCAAGGGCGCCGGGCTGCGCGCGGCGGTGCTGCGCGCCGAACGCTGGCTGATGCGGCGCTTCGACCGCGTGTCGACGATCTCGGGCCGCATGCTGGACCTGGCGCTGAACAAGGGCGTGGACCCCGATCGCGTGGTGCTGCTGCCCAACTGGATCGACGTCCATGCCATCACCCCAGACCCTGCCAACAACCTGCG
This sequence comes from Achromobacter sp. NCFB-sbj8-Ac1-l, assembly GCF_052695805.1. NCBI lineage: Bacteria > Pseudomonadati > Pseudomonadota > Betaproteobacteria > Burkholderiales > Alcaligenaceae > Achromobacter > Achromobacter sp. NCFB-sbj8-Ac1-l. The sequence continues at coordinate 4,536,542 of NZ_CP199812.1, forward strand.
CGCCGAGCTGGGCATTCCCGCAGACGCCGTGGTGGCGCTGTACTCCGGCAACATGGGCGGCAAGCAGGGCCTGGGCACCTTGGCGCAGGTCGCCCGGCTGCTTGAGCCCCAGGAGAATCTCTGGTTCGTCTTCTGCGGCCAGGGGCCCGAGAAGGCGCCGCTGCAAGCCGACTGCGGGGGCCTGGCGCGCGTGCGCTTTCTGGACCTGCAGCCGGCCGACAGGCTGGGCGCGCTGCTGAACACGGCCGACATCCACCTGCTGCCGCAACGCGCCGGCGCGGCCGACCTGGTCATGCCGTCGAAGTTGACGGGCATGCTGGCCAGCGGCCGGCCGGTCGTGTGCGGCGCGGCGCGCGGCACCGAGCTGGCGGGCGTGGTGGCCCGCTGTGGCCTGGTGACGCCGCCCGAAGACGCCGCCGCCATGGCCGAGGCCGTGCGCAAGCTGGCCAGCAACGCGCAGATCCGCGAAACGCTGGGCGCCGCCGCGCGCCGCCATGCGCTGGACCATCTGCATATCGATGCGGTGCTGGCGGCAGCGGAACGGGCGTTCGCCGACGTGATCGACGGCCCGGCCCGCCTCATTCCTCGTCGCCGGCCTTGACGCCCGCCGGCGGCAGCGACGGCGCGCCGCTGCCGCGCACCAACCCCATCTGTACCGCGATATAGGCCGCCTCGGCCTGGTTGCGCGCGTTCAGCTTCCAGTACAGCGTACGGGCGTGGCTTTTCACGGTCGCCACGGAAATGCCCACGTGCTGCCCGATCTCGCGCATGGTCTTGCCTTGCACCAGCAACTGCAGTATTTCCTCCTGGCGCTGCGTCAGTTCGCGCAGCTCCTGCAAGGGCGTATTGGACGCGGCCAGCGGCCGTCCGGTGGGCTGCGGGTAGCACTCGCCCCCTGCCAGCACCAGGCTCACCGCGGCGGCCAGCGCGTCCGGGCTGGACGCCTTGGGCAGATAACCCGCCACGCCGGCGCGGGCGCAGGCCGACATCACACTCTGGTCCAGTACCGAATACAACACCAGCACCAGCCGAGGCATGAACAGCGCCATGGCCTGCGACAGCAATCCGATATCGGGCTCGGCCACGCCGCTACAGCCGATCACCAGCAGTTCCACCGGTCGGTTGATTGAACTGGGCATGTTCAAAAGATGGGCTGGCGAGATCGCCAGAATATCCTCGGCGTTCCGGACACGCTCCAGCACATGCTGGATGGCGACACGAAGCAGCGCGTAGTCTTCGATTAGAACGGTTGTCATCCCGGGAAGAACCTTGTGACGCGGGGCCCAGACACGGTTCCCATGGCCAAGGCTGCGGCACGCTGCAACGGGGTTCTAGTGCGTTGCCTGACTCACGGGAATCTCGTCCACTGCACGGCATCGCGCTGGCGAGTAATTGTGATTCGCCATCTCAACCCATGCTTGAGGACACAACCCATGCTATCAGCGGCTACGTTCGCTGAATCTCGTGCAGGAGGATGATTGGAGGAGGAAGGCCGCGGCACGGCGACCGCCGATGCTGCGTTGGATGCCCTAGGCGGGATGGCCGGGTGGCGCCGCAACCACAGGATAGCGCGCGCCCGGCTGCCGGGCCGTCGCAGACCGCTATCCGAGCTTGCGTCCGTAAAGCTGCCCGCCATCCGCCTCGCGGCCGTTGGGTTCATGCCATTCCAACGTGGCGCCGCGCTGCAGGGCCGCGTAGACCGCTTCGCCCTTGTTCTTGACGTGCAGGCGCTGATACAGCGTGCAGGCATGCGTCTTGGCCGTGGCAACCGAGATATTGAGCATCCGGCTGACCGTCTTGATCGGATAGCCCCTGGCCAGCAGCACCAGCACCTCGTATTGGCGCGGCGTGATCTGCAACAACTGCGCCCCGGCGCTCATCGGCATGGAACTCTTGCCTGCGCCATCGTCAAGATCACGCGTCGGCAATGCGCAGGCCACCTGGGCCGGCGACTGCAACGCCTGTTCGCTCGGAAAACACTGCCCGCCCGCCATGACCAGGCGGATGGCCGCCTCCAGTATCTCGACCGAAGCCGTTTTCATCAGGCATCCGTAGACACTGGCGCCCGGCAAGCCCTGCACCGGCATCGGCAGCGGCATGACATCCGTCAACAGCAGGATCCGCTTCGGGTTGAGTACCCGCTGGATCTCGTGCAACGTCGTCCACGCTTCTTCGTTGTCTACCGGCAGGCCGTAGATCAAGAGGTCGGCGCCCGCATGCGCGCCGTCCGCCTTGGAAACGTCCGCCAGCCCCATCCCTTCGATTTCCCACACATCGTCCAACTTGCTCAGAATCTGCCACAACCCCAGCCGCAAGAGCGGATGAGCTTCAATCAGGACCATCTTGGCCATGGTGTCCTCCCGGTTGTTCAACAGGCCTAGAAGGGATCTTCGCTGTGCTGAAGACTTGTTTTTTTTCCAGCCCCGCGGGGGTGGTCCGCGTATCCCGGAATATCTAATGAAGCTGTACCGGGTCGTTTGGGCTGGGAGACTTTCGTAGCCAACATAACGGATGGCATGAACCCATCTTATGGTTCGAAATGGGCAAAATCAAGACGCTTCGACTCGATATAATCCGACAAAAACAGAAATCATTCGTTAGCCTTAATCATCCTCGTAAATCAGGATGAGAGGCCCCCATCATCCTTTCATACGCTAGGGTTTCCCCCACGAATGCGCAGGGCGCAAACCGCTCTCCCCCTCGGGGAGGCCGAATGAAAGGAATGTCGGGGCGGGCGAATTCGGGCGGCTGACAGGCGCGATCCCCGCCCGCTGGCGCCGGGCGCACAGACGGACAGGATCGGCCAGATTCGTCGACAGGTCTGTCGATATGTTTCCACGGACACATCAAGCCCGGGCGTGCCGGCGGCAATCGAAATATAGGTAACATTTTTATTTTCAATTACGCCAGGTCATTTACTCCATATAGGCGAAGTCAAATACCGTGTGCCCCCCCTGATGGTGCCAATGGTGCATTGAAGCATGACGCTTCTTCAGGAAGCTGGCGTAGTGGATTTCGCCGTCCGTTTCGACGTAGGTCGACGGCGACAGCTCTTCGATGCGGTTGAGCGACACGCCCTTGCCGTAGTGGCAAAAACCTTGGTACTGCGCGCAGCGGATCACCTCTCCCCCAGGCGAGACAACGATCCCGGCGTTGCGGGCCCGCATCGGGTTGCGCACGATAGGGTTGCTGGCGTGCGGCGTCCACTGCGTCGTGCGCGGCGAATCGGCGAAGAACGCGAACAATTCATCACAGTGATTCTGGCCATCCGTGCGATCGATATTGGTTAATAGCCACCAATATTCACCGCGCTTGAAAATAATGGTATCGACGGCAGAAATATTATCCATCAGCGTCAAATCCAATTCCCATTTCAACGGGAATTCAGTGCATTTCCATAATTCTATACTGCGATTTCCGCACGTTTCAGGAACCATGTAGGTCACGCCATCATATTCAAAAACGTACGGAAAGGATAAATGATAGGGCAGGTTCAAGGCCGTCCCCAGAAAGCGGAAAGCCCCGTCCTCAAAGGTTGCCACGGAGATCGTGCCCTTGCGGGAGGTGAAATCGTAGTCCTCGAAAAATATATAGGGATTCTTGTCCTTGGTATATACAAAAGGATCCGCGAAAAAGCGGCCTTTTGGCGGCTGCAATACCATGGCCTCGGATACCACCGCCTGTTGGCGGGCCGAGGGAAACATACCAATCCGCCAGCGCACATTGCGTTTCATGATGCGCCGCACAATCAAATCCGTCATTAACCAGGCCTGGCGCGCGATATAGGCGGCGCTGTCCCACTCGGCCGGGTCGTCGCGGCGCTGGCCGCTCATGATCTGCATGCCGGGCGGCGTGGTGCCGGGCCGGGCGCGGGCCAGCGCCTGCAACGCGTCGTAGACCATGAAGTTGCCCAGGCTGAATGCGCGCGTCTGGTTCTTCAGCCAGAACACTTCCGTATTGAAGCTGCGCTGATCGAGCAGCGTGTCGGCATCTGCGTCCAGCCCCACCCGCCACAGCTTCACCGTGGTGTGGTCCTCGCGCTGGTAGACCTCCCAGAAGCCGGCGTAGCGGCTGGTGGAAACAGCGATGTCCGAATAGCTCAACCGCCACAGACCCAGGCGGGCCCAGCCGACCATGCGCGTGCGCACCGCCGGCACGGCCCCCAACAGGATCACGAGGTCCAGCCCCAATGCGGCTACGCCGTCGTCGCTGCCCTCCGTGCCTTGCGCCAGGGTCAGCACCGCGGTCGATGCGGGCACGCTGGCGCGCATGTCGCGGCAGCTCAGCATCTGGCGCTGGCGCACCGGCAACAGGCGCGACTCCAGGCGCGACAAGGTGCTGAACAACGCCTTCGCGCCCAGCCGGGGTCTGGGCTCGACAACGGCCTTCTGCATGACCAGCAGCGCCGCCAATTCGAAGTCCTGGCTGCGCGCAAGCCAGTCCGCCATGTCGTGGATCCACCCGGGCTGGTCCGTCCCGTCCAGCAACAGCCCTACTCTGTAGGTCTTCATATCTCCTGCTCCTGTGTCAGGGCGATGAGGCCCGCGGCACCGGAACGGCGATCGGGCTCGCCAGGTGCATCCGCAGTGCCACGCTTTCAAGTCCTCGCGCTGATACTGAGGCGTTTCGGCGAAGGCTTCCAGACGGCTTTCATCCTAGGGCGGGCGTCCGAGGACAAACGGCTCACTGCCATCTGGATGAGGCGCGGACCCCGGAAAGCCATTCGGATGATGCCCACCGGGCGTTAGGGGTAAACCCTATTCGGGATTGCCGGGATCGCATCCCTGCACCGGGACGCGCATACTGCATTCAAACGAACGTTTGAATTCAACCCGATGCAAGAACTCAGATCCTCCACGACTCGTGAATCCATCCTGGACACCGCCGAAGCCCTGTTCGCGCAGCAAGGCCATGACGGCACGTCCATGCGCCAGATCACCGGTGCGGCGGGCGTCAACCTGGCGTCCGTGAACTACCACTTCGGCTCCAAGGAATCGCTGGTGCAGGCCGTGCTCAAGCGGCGGCTTGAAATCCTCAACCGCGAACGCCTGCGCCTGCTCGACGAGCTCGAAGCCCAGGCCGGCGGCAAGCCGCTCAAGCCCTCGCAGATCGTCGATGCCTTTTTCGGCACCCTGCTGCGCCTGGCTGCCGACCCCGGCCAGGCCGGCAGTACCTTCCTGCCGCTGCTCGAACGCACCATGACGGACCCGTCCGACTTCATCCGTGCGCTCTTTGCCGAGGAATACGCCGATGTGCTCGAGCGCTACCGCAATGCGCTGTTCGCCGCCTTGCCCGACGTGCCGCGCGCCGAGATCGTGTGGCGCTTTCAATTCATGCTGGGCGCAACCTCCTACGCCATCATCGGCACCGACCTGCTGCGGTCGGTGACGGGCTGGACGCTGGACGAAGCCGAGCAACCCGACAACCCCGGCCTGCTGCTGCCCCGCCTGATGAGCTTTCTGCTCGGCGGATTGCGCGCGCCGTTGCCACCGCACTGCGCCACCTAGACCGAACGACGCACGCGGCAGGCCCACAAGAACATAGAGAAAGGAGACAAGGAAATGAACGCAGTCCTCATCGCGCTGGTCGTCATCGCGCTCCTGGTTGCCGTCCTGCTGGGCGTGCGCCCGATCAGGCGGGCCTTGCTGTCGGCCCCCATCTTCAATCTCTACCGCAAGGTGCTGCCGCAGATGTCGGACACCGAGCGCGATGCGCTGGAAGCCGGCACGGTCTGGTGGGAAGGCGAACTGTTCCGCGGCCGCCCCGACTGGAGCCGCCTGCTGGCCTATCCGCGCCCGCGCCTGACGGCCGAAGAACAAAGCTTCCTGGACAACCAGGCCGAAGAGGCCTGCCGCATGGTCAACGACTGGCGCGTCACGCAAGAACAATTCGACCTGCCCGCCGACGTCTGGACCTACCTGAAGCGCAACGGCTTCCTGGGCATGATCATCCCCAAGGAATACGGCGGCCTGGCGTTCTCGGCCTACGCCCATTCCGAAATCGTCACCAAGCTGTCGACGCGTTCGTCAGCGCTGGCCGTGTCCGTCATGGTGCCCAACTCGCTGGGCCCGGCCGAGCTGCTGCTGCACTACGGCACCGACGAACAGAAGAACCACTACCTGCCGCGCCTGGCTCGCGGCGAAGAGGTCCCCGCCTTTGCCCTGACCAGCCCCTGGGCCGGATCCGATGCCGCCGCCATCCCCGACAGCGGCATCGTCTGCAAGGGCGAATGGCAGGGCCGCGAAGTCATCGGCATGCGGGTCAGCTGGGACAAGCGCTACATCACGCTGGCGCCGGTCTGCACGCTGCTGGGCCTGGCGTTCCGCCTGTACGACCCGGACGGCCTGCTGGGCAGCAAGAAAGACCTGGGCATCACCTGCGCGCTGGTGCCGCACGACCACCCCGGCGTGGACACCGGCCGGCGCCACTTCCCGCTGAACGCGATGTTCATGAACGGCCCCACCCGTGGCCAGGACGTGTTCATGCCGCTGGACTTCATCATCGGCGGCCCGGCCATGGCGGGCCAGGGCTGGCGCATGCTGATGGAATGCCTGGCCGCCGGCCGCTCGATCTCGCTGCCGTCGTCCAACACCGGCATGTCCAAGCTGACGGCGCGCGCCGTGGGCGCCTATGCCCGCGTGCGCAGCCAGTTCCGCACCCCGGTCGGCAAGTTCGAAGGCGTGGAAGAAGCGCTGGCCCGCATCGGCGGCCACACCTACATGATGGACGCCGCCCGCAGCATGACAGCCGGCGCGGTGGACCTGGGCGAAAAGCCCTCGGTGGTGTCGGCCATCGTCAAATACCACGTCACCGAACGCGCGCGCCAGGTCGTCAACGACGGCATGGATGTGATCGGCGGCAAGGGCATCTGCCTGGGCCCGTCCAACTTCCTGGGCCGCGCCTACCAGCAGATTCCCATCGGCATCACCGTCGAAGGCGCCAACATCCTGACGCGCAGCCTGATCATCTTCGGCCAGGGCGCGATCCGCTGCCATCCCTACGTGCTGGCCGAGATGCAGGCGGCCCAATCGCCCGACCGCAAGCAGGGCCTGCAGGATTTCGACCGCGCCTTCTGGGGCCATGTCGGCTTCGTCGTGCGCAATAAGCTGCGCGCGCTGGGTACCTCGCTCACCGGCGGCCGCTGGATCGGCATCAATGCCGACGTGGCGCCCGAGATGAAGCGCTACTACCAGTTGCTCAGCCGGTATTCCGCCGCCTTCGCGCTACTGGCCGACACCTCGATGCTGGTGCTGGGCGGCAGCCTGAAGCGCCGCGAACGCCTGTCGGCGCGCCTGGGCGACATCCTGTCGCAGATGTACCTGGTCAGCGCCACGCTCAAGCGTTTCGAAGACGAAGGCCGCCAGGCCGCCGACGCGCCGCTGGCCCATTGGTCGATCCAGGACGCGCTGTTCCGGTTGCAGGAAGCCTTTGAAGGCGTGCTCGAAAACTACCCGAACCGCCTGGTGGCCTGGAGCCTGCGCCGCATCGTCTTCCCGTGGGGGCATGCACAATCGCTGCCGTCCGACCAACTGGGCCAGGACGTGGCGCGGCTGCTCATCAACCCGGGCGCCGCCCGCGACCGCCTGACCGCCGGCTGCCACCTGCCCGCCACCGCCGACGAGCCGGTCGGCGCGATCGAACTGGCGCTGGCCGCCACGCTGGACGCCGAGCCCATTGAATCGAAGATCCGCGAATTCGAGAAAAGCGGCGCGCTGGCAGGCAATCCGCAGGCCAATGTGCGCGACCTGGCCGACGCCGCGTTTGCCGCCGGTGGCATCACCGCCGAAGAATATGCGGTCGTCAAACGCCGGAACACCTTGCGCGATACCGTGGTGAAAGTGGATGATTTCCCCTTTGACTTCGGCATCACGGGTGCGGTCAAGCCGGCCGCCGAACGCAAAGCGGCCTGAGCCAGGGGGGATCGGATGGCATTCAAACCGGTATACGTGGTCGACGGCGCCCGCACGCCCTTCCTGAAGGCGCGCACGGGCCCCGGCCCGTTTTCGGCCGGCGACCTGGCCGTGCAGGCCGGCCGCAGCCTGCTGCTGCGCCAACCCTACGCGCCCACGGACCTGGACGAGGTCATCGTGGGCTGCGCCGCGCCTTCGCCCGACGAAATCAACATCGGCCGCGTCATCGCGCTGCGGCTGGGCTGCGGCGACAAAGTGCCCGGCTGGACCGTGATGCGCAACTGCGCTTCGGGCATGCAGGCGCTGGATTCGGCCATCGCCAACATCCAGACCGGCCGCTCGCAGCTGGTGCTGGCCGGCGGCGTCGACGCCCTGTCGCGCGCGCCGCTGCTGTTTTCCGACAACATGGTGCGCTGGCTGGCGGGCTGGTATGCGGCGCGTGGCATGGGCGCCAAGCTGGCCGCGCTGCGCCGCCTGCGCCTGCGCGACCTGGCGCCGGTGATCGGCCTGCTCAAGGGCCTGACGGACCCGGTGGTGGGCCTGTCCATGGGCCAGACTGCCGAGAATGTCGCCACCCGCTTCGGCATCAGCCGCCAGGCCATGGATGCCTATTCGGCGCAAAGCCATGCGCGCGCGCTGGCCGGTCGCGCCCATGGCGCCTTCGCCGAAATCGCGCCGCTGATCGACGCGCAAGGCAAGCCCTACCCCGACGACGACGGCGTGCGCGAAGACTCCACGCCCGAAAAGCTCGCCAAGCTCAAGCCCGTATTCGACAAGCCCTGGGGCAACATCACCGCCGGCAACAGCTCGCAGGTCACCGACGGCGCCGCGATGCTGGTGCTGGCATCCGAAGATGCCGTGCAGCGCTGGAACCTGCAACCGCTGGGCCGCATCCTGGACAGCCAGTGGGCCGGCCTGGACCCCGCGCAGATGGGACTGGGCCCGGTGCACGCGGCCACGCCCATCCTGCAACGCCACGGGCTGGGCCTGAATGACCTGGACTTGTGGGAAATCAACGAGGCCTTCGCCGCCCAGGTGCTAGGCTGCCTGGCGGCCTGGCAAGACGACGCCTACTGCCAGGAACACTTCGACACCCCCGCGTGGGGCGCGCTGGACCCTGCCCGCCTGAACGTGGACGGCGGCGCCATCGCCATCGGCCATCCGGTGGGCGCGTCAGGCGCCCGCATCGTGCTGCACCTGCTGGACGCGCTCAAGCAGCGCGGCGCCAAACGCGGCATGGCCGCGATCTGCATCGGCGGCGGCATGGGCGGAGCGATGCTGGTCGAAACACTGAACAAGGACCGCCAATGACCGCTCTGGAATCGCTTTCGCATTGGCGCCTGGAGCGCGACGCCGACGGCCTGGCGTGGCTGATCTTCGACCGCGCCGGCAGCGCGGTCAATGCCCTGTCGGCCGACACCATGGCCGAGCTGGCCACGGTGCTGGACGCGCTGGACGCCCAGCCGCCCAAGGGCCTGATCATTCGCTCGGGCAAGTCGTCGGGCTTCATCGTGGGCGCCGACGTCAATGAATTCGCTGAGCTCACCACGCCGGAACAGGGCCGTGCGCTGGTGGCGCGCGGCTGGAACCTGTTCAACCGCCTGGCCGCCGTGCGCTACCCGACGCTGGCCCTGATCCAGGGCCACTGCCTGGGCGGCGGCCTGGAACTGGCGCTGGCCTGCCGCTATCGGCTGGTCGAGGACGCGCCCGGCGCCTCGCTGGCGCTGCCCGAAGTGATGCTGGGCATCTTCCCCGGCTGGGGCGGCATGCTGCGCCTGGCCGACGTCATCGGCGCGCCCGCCGCGCTGGACATGATGCTGACCGGCCGCGGCGCCGACGCGCGCCGTGCCGCATCGCTGGGCCTGGTCGACGCCCGCGTGCCGCCGCGCCTGCTGCTGGCCGCAGCGCGCGCCACCGTGCTGTCGGGCAAGCCGCCGCGCCGCGCGCGCGGCCTGGGCGCCTGGCTGAACCGTTGGCCGCTCAAGGCCGTGGCCGCCAACCGCGCCCGCAAGCAGATCGCCGCCAAGGACCCGCAGGTGCACTACCCGGCCGCACCGGCCATCGTCGACATCTGGGAAAAACATGGCGGCAACGCCTTGCAGGCGCCGCAACTCATCGACGGCATCATCGCGTCCGACACCGCGCGCAACCTGCTGCGCGTCTTCCGCCTGCAGGAACGCCTGAAGGCCAATGGCCGCCAGGCGGGCGCGGCGCCCATCCGCCACGTGCACGTGGTGGGCGCGGGCGTGATGGGCGGCGACATCGCCGCCTGGTGCGCCTTCAAAGGCATGACCGTCACCTTGCAGGACCAGGACCTGGCCCGCATCGCCCCCGCCATCAAGCGCGCCGCCACGCTGTTCTCGCGCCGCCTGAAAGACCCGCGCGCGGCCCGCGCCGCCTTCGACCGGCTGGTGCCCGACCCTGCCGGCGGCGGCGTGCCGCTGGCCGACCTGGTCATCGAGGCCATCAGCGAACAGCCCGAGGCCAAGCGCGGCCTCTACCAGACGCTGGAGCCGCGCATGAAGGCCGACGCCCTGCTGGCCACCAATACGTCCAGCCTGTCGCTCGAAACGCTGCGCACCGGCCTCACCCACCCCGAGCGCCTGGTGGGCATCCACTTCTTCAACCCCGTGGCCAAGATGCCGCTGGTCGAAGTGGTGCACGCCGACGGCATCGCCGACGCCACGCTGGCCCGCGCCTGCGCCTTCGTCGGCCAGATCGGCAAGCTGGCCCTGCCCGTCAAGAGCGCGCCCGGCTTCCTGGTCAACGCGGTGCTGGCGCCCTACATGCTGCAAGCCATGCGCAGCGTAGACGAAGGCCTGTCGCCCGCCACGGTCGATGCGGCCATGGTGGCGTTCGGCATGCCGATGGGGCCGCTGGAACTGGCCGACACCGTGGGCCTGGACATCGCTCGCGCCGCCGGGCAGGAACTGGCCGGCGGCGCCGAGCCGCCGCGCTGCCTGGCCGAGCGGCTGGCGCGCGGCGACCTGGGCAAGAAAAGCGGCCGCGGCTTCTATGCCTGGCGCGATGGCAAGCCGGTCAAGGACAAGACAGACGCCGCCGGCGCACCGGCCGGCCTGGCCGAGCGCCTGATCCAGCCGTTGATCGATGCCACCCGCGAACGGGTCGATTCCGGCGTGGTGGCCGACGCCGACCTGGCCGACGCGGGCGTGATTTTTGGGACCGGGTTCGCACCGTTCACGGGCGGACCCCTGCATTACCAGAGCAGTCGCAGTACGTAGCACAGCAGACAACCGGCCATAGGACCCTTTACCCCTGAGCCGAATAGACCGGGACACGAGACCGGCAGTGCCATAGAGACACACTCATCCAACACGAGGAGGCAGTACCATGAGCAGACGTTCATTGTCCCTGAGCACCCTGTCGGCCATTGTGGTCGGCCTGGGCGCGACCAGCGCCGCCCACGGCGCCGGCTTTCAGCTCCTGGAGCAGAATGCCAGCGGCCTGGGCAACGCCTACGCGGGCTCGGCGGCAAATCCGGAAAACGCCAGCATCATCTACTACAACCCGGCAGGCATGACCTACCTGCCCGGCATCAACGTCTCGGGCGGCGTCAACCTGATCAAGCCCTCCTTCAAGTTCTCGGACAACGGCAACAGCCGCAACCCCACGGCGCTGGGCGGCACCCGCCCCACCGGCGGCGACGGCGGCGATGCCGGCAACCTGGGCGTCGTGCCCAACCTGTATGGCTCGTGGCAACTGAGCGAAAAATGGTTCATCGGCCTGGGCGTCGGCGCCCCCTTCGGCCTGATGACCGAATACGACAAGGGCTGGGAAGGCCAATACCACTCGAACAAGTTCGAGATCAAGACGATCAACGTCAACCCGTCGATCGCCTACAAGGTCAACGACAAGTTCTCGATGGGCTTCGGCGTGAACTGGCAGCACATCGACGCCAACTACAAGAAGAAGACGGTCGTGCCCGTGGCGCTGCCCGGCGGACGCACCCTCTTCACCAATGGCGATGCCGACCTGAACCTGAAGGGCGACGCGTGGGGCTGGAACGTGGGCTTCATGCTGCAACCCACCGAAGACACCCGCATCGGCCTGTCGTACCGTTCCAAGATCAAGCACACCGCCAAGGGCGATACCGACATCGACAACATCGGCCCCACCGGCCAGTCGGTGTCGTTCGATGCCAAGGCCTCGGTCGACCTGCCCGACACCCTGATCCTCAGCGCCACCCACCAGCTCAACGAGAAGTGGGAACTGCTGGGCGACATCTCGTGGACGGGCTGGAGCAGCATTCCCGACCTGAAGATCCGCAACTCGGGCACCGGCGCGCGCGATGACGACCTGCCGCTGAACTTCCGCGACACGTGGCGCATCGCCGTGGGTACGTCGTACAAGTTCGCGCCCGACTGGAAGTGGAAATTCGGCCTGGCCTACGACCAGTCGCCGGTCCACAAGGCCGAAGACCGCCCGACCTCGCTGCCCGACAACGACCGCTACTGGTTCTCGACGGGCGTGCAATGGCAGGCCACCAAGAGCACCACGCTCGACCTGGGCTACACCTATCTGTACCTGCGCAAGACGGACATCGACACCACGTCCGGCAACCAGCTGACCAAGGGCCGCGTCGCGGGCACCTATGACAGCAGCGGCCACATCTTCGGCCTGCAACTGTCGTCCCGCTTCTAGCCTTGCCCCGGGCGGCGGACGGGCCGGTCCCGCCTGCCGCCTGCATTTTCAGGAGACTTCCTTGAGCAAGTTCGTCGTCAAACACGTCGCCGTGCTGGGTGCCGGCGTCATGGGCGCGCAGATCGCCGCCCACCTGGCCAATGCCGGCGTGCCCGTCACGCTGTTCGATCTGGCGGCGCCCGAAGGCGACCGCAACGGCATCGTCAAGAAAGCGCTGGCCGGCCTGAAGAAACTCGAGCCCGCGCCGCTGGCCGTCGCCGCCCGCCTGGCCCTCATCACCCCGGCCAACTACGACGACCACATCGAGCGCCTGCGCGGCTGCGACCTGATCATCGAAGCGATCGCCGAGCGCATGGACTGGAAGACCGCGCTGTACGAGCGCATCGCCCCTCACGTCGCCCCTGGCGCCATCATCGCGTCCAACACGTCCGGCCTGTCGATCGACGCGCTGGCCAATGCCCTGCCCGCCTCGCTGCGCGAGCGCTTCTGCGGCATCCATTTCTTCAATCCGCCCCGCTACATGCGGCTGGTGGAGATCATCGCCACCTCGCACACCCAGCCTGCCGTGCTGGACGAGCTGGAAACCTGGCTCACGTCCACCCTGGGCAAGGGTGTCATCCGCGCGCTGGACACGCCCAACTTCGTGGCCAACCGCATCGGCGTGTTCTCGATCCTGGCTGCCATTCACCACACGCAGCGCCTGGGCCTGGGCTTTGACGAGGTCGATGCCCTGACCGGCCCCAGGATCGGCCGCCCCAAGAGCGCCACCTACCGCACCGCCGACGTGGTGGGCCTGGACACCCTGGCCCACGTGATCGGCACCATGGACAAGGGCCTGCCCGACGACCCGTGGCACCGCTATTTCACCCCGCCCGCGTGGCTGTCGGCGTTGATATCCAAGGGCGCGCTGGGCCAGAAGAGCGGCGCCGGCGTCTATCGCAAGGCGGGCCGCGACATCCTGGTGCTGGACCTGAAGGCGCAAGACTACCGGCCCAGTGCCGGCAAGCTGGCCGACGAAGTCGCCGCCCTGCTCAAGGAACGCGATCCGGCCAAGCGCTTTGCCGCGCTGCGCGCCAGCAGCCACCCGCAGGCCCAGTTCCTCTGGAGCCTGTTTCGCGACATATTCCACTACAGCGCCGTGCAGCTGGGCCAGGTGGCCGACAACGCACGCGACCTGGACCTGGCGATGCGCTGGGGCTTCGGCTGGGCGCAGGGCCCGTTCGAAACCTGGCAGGCCGCCGGCTGGCAGGACATTGCCCGCGCCGTGGCCGAGGACATCAAGGCCGGCCGCGCCATGAGCGACGCGCCGCTGCCGGCCTGGGCCCTGGAGCCCGACCGCAAGGGCGTGCACACGCCTGAAGGCTCGTATTCCGCCCGCAGCGGCACGCTGCATCCGCGTTCGGCGCTCCCGGTCTACCGGCGCCAGCTGTTCCCCGAGCGCGTGTTCGGCGAAGGCGCCGACGATCGCGGCGTCACCGTCTGGGAAAACGAAGGCGTGCGCCTGTGGAACCTGCCCGAGGTGGACGCCGGCATCGCCATCCTGTCGGTCACGTCCAAGAATCACACGCTGGGCGCCGAGGTGCTGGAAGGCATCCTGCAATCCGTCGCCCGCGCCGAACGCGACTTCGACGGCCTGGTGATCTGGCATGACGCCCCCTTCGCCGTGGGCGCCAACCTGCAACAGGTGGCCGAAGCCTGCGCCGCCGGCCAATGGGACATGCTGGAAGCCACCGTCGAGAAATTCCAGCGCACCTCGCAATCGTTCAAGTACGCGCAGATCCCCACCGTGGCGGCCGTGCAGGGCATGGCGCTGGGCGGCGGCTGCGAATTCCTGATGCATGCCTCGCACCGCGTGCTGGCGCTGGAAAGCTATATCGGCCTGGTCGAGGCCGGCGTGGGCCTGATTCCGGCCGGCGGCGGCAGCAAGGAATTCGCCGGCCGCGCGGCCGCCCTGGCTGCCAGGACCGCCACGCCCGGCGAGGTCTTCCCCTACCTGCAACCGGTGTTCCAGACCATCGCGATGGCGCAGGTCGCCAAGAGCGCGCGCGAGGCCGTCGACGCCGGCTTTGCCCGCGAACACGACATCGTGCTGTTCCACCCGGGCGAGCTGCTCTACGTGGCCATCGGCCAGGCGCGTGCCGCGGCCACCGCCGGCTACGTGCCGCCGCCGAAGTTCAAGGACATTCCCGTCGCCGGCCGCAACGGCATCGCCAACTTCGAGATGGTGCTGGTCAACATGCGCGAAGGCGGCATGATCAGCGCGCATGACTACCGCGTGGCGCGCAGCGCCGCCGTGGCCCTGTGCGGCGGCGAGGTCGAGACCGGCGCGAAGGTGGACGAAGAATGGCTGCTGGCGGTCGAGCGCAAGGAGTTCGTCGCGCTCTTGCGCACGCCTGAAACGCAAGCCCGCATCCGCCACACGCTCGACACCGGCAAGCCACTGCGAAATTGAGGAATTGACATGAGCAAGCAGATTCAAGAGGCCTACATCGTCGCCGCGACGCGCCTGCCGGTGGGCAAGCGCAACGGCGCCTACGCCACCACCCGGCCGGACGACCTGCTGGCCGCCGCGCTGAAGGGCGTGCTGGCCCAGACGCCGTGGCTGGATGCCGGCAGGATCGACGACGTCATCACCGGCTGCGCCATGCCGGAAGCCGAACAAGGCATGAACGTGGCGCGCATCGGGCTGTTGCTGGCGGGCCTGCCGCAAAGCGTGGCCGGCGTCACCGTCAACCGCTTCTGCGCGTCGGGCCTGCAGGCCGTGGCCGACGCCGCCGCCCGCATCCGCACCGGCGAAGCCGACATCATGATCGGCTCGGGCACCGAGTCCATGAGCGCCATGCCGCAGATCATGGGCAACAAGGTCTCGCTGAACCCGGCCATCTTCTCGAACCCCGAGAACATCGGCATGGCCTTCGGCATGGGCCTGACCGGCGAAAAGGTTGCCGAGCAATGGAAGGTGTCGCGCGAAGACCAGGATGCCTTCGCCCTGGCCTCGCAACAGAAAGCCAGCGCCGCCATCGCCGCCGGCCACTTCCGCGCCGAGACGACGCCGTTTGAAGTCGTGACCCGCCTGCCGGGCGGGTCCGATGGCAACGTGCATGAAACCCGCCGCCTGGTCGAGGTGGACGAAGGCCCGCGCCCCGACAGTTCCGCCGAGGCGCTGGCGCGCCTGAAACCGGTGTTTGCCGCGCGCGGCAGCGTCACGGCCGGCAACAGTTCGCAGATGTCCGACGGCGCCGCCGCCGTGGTGCTGGTGTCCGAGCGCGTGCTGCGCGAATTCAACCTCAGCCCGCTGGCGCGCTTTGTCGGTTTCGCGGTGGCCGGCGTACCGCCCGAAGTGATGGGCATCGGCCCCATGGCCGCCATCCCCAAGGTGCTGACCCGCGCCGGCATCCGCCAGGAAGACCTGGACTGGATCGAACTGAACGAGGCCTTTGCCGCCCAGTCGCTGGCGGTGATCCGCGAACTCAAGCTCGACCCGGCCAAGGTCAACCCGCTGGGCGGCGCCATCGCGCTGGGCCATCCGCTGGGCGCCACCGGCGCGATCCGCACCGCCACGCTCACCCACGGCCTGCGCCGCACCGGCGGCAAGTACGGGTTGGTGACCATGTGCATCGGCACCGGCATGGGCGCGGCCGGCCTGTTCGAGGCCCTGTAAGCCGGTGAAGCCCTATTGGTTCAAACGGCTATCGCCGGCCTGGCGCGCACGCCTGATGCGGGTGGGATTCAACCTGCATCCGGCGTTTCGCGCCACCGGCGGCCGGGTGTTGCACGTGTCGCCGGATTTCCAGCACATCCGCATCAAGCTGCCGCTGCTGCGGCGCACGCGCAACATCGTAGGGTCCATGTACGGCGGCTCGCTGTTCGCGGTGACCGACGGCGCCCATCCCACCATGCTGATGGCCGCGCTGGGCGCGGACCACATCGTGTGGGACAAGGCGGCGTCCATCCGCTACCGCAAGCCCGCCTACACCACGCTGTACGTGGACTTCCGGCTACCGCCGGGAGAAATCGCGGAGATACGCAGGATTCTTGCGCAGCACCACGAGACCACCCGGACGTACACCGTGGAATTGAAGGACAAGGACGGCGTCGTCTACGCCGTCGTGGAACGCACGATCTACATCGCCGACAAGAAGTACTACAAGCAGAAAACGACTGGAGGAGACCCATGCGTGACATCTCTGGAGGGCGAGCCACCGCCCTGAGCCTTATCCTGGCCGCCTGCCTGGCAGGCGCCCCGGCGCTGGCCGCCGACCTGGACGTGGCCGGCGTGCGCGTGCCGGCGCAGTTGTCCGAAGGCGGCCATACGCTGGTGCTGAACGGCGCCGGCGTGCGCACCAAGTTCGTGGTCAAGGTCTATGTCGCGGCGCTGTACGCCAGCGCCAGCAGCCAGGACGCCGCGGCCTTGATCAACAGCAACGAACCGCGCCGCATGCGGCTGCAACTCTTGCGCGATGTCGACAGCAAGAGCCTGGACGCCGCGTTGCAGGAGGGATTGCGCGACAATACCCCCAAGGCGGAACTCGCCGCCCTGCAAGGGTCTGCCGGCCGCCTGTCTGCCCTGATGGCCGAGATCGGCTCGGCCCGCGAAGGCGATGTCATCGACCTGGATTTCGATGCCCGCGGCGTCTCGGTCACCGACAACGGCAAGCCGCGCGGCCGCATCGACGACCCGGCCTTTGCCCGCGCGCTGCTGCGGGTCTGGCTGGGCGACCACCCGGCACAGTCTTCCCTGAAGAAAGCCCTACTGGGAACTCCGTAAAGATGGAACGAATCTGGCAAAAGAGCTACCCGCCGGGCGTGCCCGCGGAAATCGACCTGGACCCGGCGGCCACGCTGGTATCGATCGCCCGCGACAGCTGCCGGCGCTTCGCCGACAAGACCGCGTATATCAGCATGGGCAAGTCGCTGACGTACGGCGAACTGGACCGCCTGACGCGCGACTTCGCCGCCTGGCTGCATGCCAACGGGTTGCGCAAGGGCGACCGCGTGGCGCTGATGATGCCCAACCTGCTGCAGTACCCGGTCTGCCTGTTCGGCGCGCTGCGCGCGGGCTGCATCGTGGTCAACTGCAACCCGCTGTACACGGCGCATGAACTGGAACACCAGCTGGCCGACTCGGGCGCGCGCGCCATCGTGGTGGCCGACAACTTCGCCGCCACGCTGCAAAAGGCCTTGCCCGACACGGCGGTCGAACACGTGCTGGTCACGTCCATCGGTGAACTGCTCGGCCCCGTCAAGGGCCGGCTGGTCGACTTCGTGGTGAGCCGGGTCAAGCGCATGGTGCCCGCCTGGTCGATTCCCCAGGCGCTGCGGCTGGGCGACGCGCTGCGCGCGGGCCGCGACGCCCCGTTCGACGAAGTGAGCTTGACGCAGGACGACCTGGCCTGCCTGCAATACACCGGCGGCACCACGGGCGTCGCCAAGGCGGCCATGCTCACGCACGGCAATCTGGCCGCCAACGTCACCCAGGCCTATACCTGGGTGCGCCCGCTGGTCAAGGAAGGGCAGGAATGCATCGTCACCGCGCTGCCGCTCTACCATATCTTCGCGTTGACGGCGAACTGCCTGACCTTCATGAAGATCGGCGCCAGCAACCTGCTCATCATCAACCCGCGCGACATTCCGGGCCTGGTCAAGGAAATGGCCAAGGTGCCGTTCAGCGCCTTCACCGGCGTGAACACGCTGTTCAATGCGCTGCTGAACAATGCCGAATTCGCCAAGCTGGATTTTTCGCGGCTGCGGCTGACGATGGGCGGCGGCATGGCCGTGCAGCGCGCCGTGGCGGACCGCTGGCTGGCCGTCACCGGCAAGTCGCTGGCGCAGGCCTATGGCCTGACCGAAACCTCGCCGGCCGTCACGATCAACCCGCTGGACGTCCAGGTGTTCACCGGGTCCATCGGCCTGCCGGTGCCGTCCACGGATCTGTCCATCCGCAATGACGACGGCCAGGAACTGGGCGTGGGCGAAACCGGTGAAATCTGCGTGCGCGGCCCGCAGGTCACGCAGGGCTACTGGAACCGGCCGGACGAGACCGCGCTGGTGATGTACCCCGACGGCTTCCTGCGCACGGGCGACATCGGCTACGTCGACGAGACCGGCTACGTCTACCTGATCGACCGCAAGAAAGACATGATCCTGGTGTCGGGCTTCAACGTCTATCCCAACGAGGTCGAGGACGCGGCCGCGCTGCACCCCGGCGTGCGCGAGGTGGCGGCCATCGGCGTGCCCGACGAACGCTCGGGCGAAGCCGTCAAGCTGTACGTGATCCGCAAGGATCCCAACCTGGACGCCGAAACGCTGATCGCGCATTGCCGCACCCAGCTGACCGGCTACAAGGTGCCGCGCTACGTCGAGTTCCGCGACGACCTGCCACGCACCAACGTGGGCAAGATCCTGCGGCGCGAGCTCAAGCCGGCCGCCCAGCCGCAGAAGGACACGGCCGGCGCCTAGCGGCCGGCGCGGGAGGCGTCGCCAGGCTGCGGCCTGGCGACGCCCGCTTCACCACTGCCCGAAGAACACCCCGGCGCGCTTGTGCGCGTTGGTGCCGCGCTCGACCGCGTCGTCGGCGATCGTGGTGCGGCGCTTGCCGCGCAGCATCCAGTCCAGCAGACGCTGGCGCAATTCGGCGCGCACGGCCGCATGCGCGCTGCTGGTGCCCAGGTCCTGGAATTCGTCGGGGTCCGCGTGCAGGTCGTACAGTTGTTCGGGCTCGTCCAGCCAATGCACGTAGCGCCAGCGGTCGGTGCGCACGGACCAGGCGCGCGCATTCTGCGGCGTCTTGCCACGCAACAGCCGCGCCTGGCGAAAGCTGTAGTCCAGCTCCGAAAACACGCAGTCGCGCCACGGCGCGTTGGCCGCACGGCCGTGCAGCACGGACTGCAATTCGCGCCCTTCCAGGCGGTGCCAGGGCCGCTCCACGTCCAGCGCGCGCAGCACCGTGGGCACCAGGTCCACGCTTTCCACCATGTCGGCCAGCGCCTGGCCGCGGGTGGCATCGGCCGCGGCCGATGGGTCCATCACGATGAACGGCACCCGCTGCACGGTGTCGTAGAACAGTTCCTTCTCGCCCAGCCAGTGGTCGCCCAGGAAATCGCCGTGGTCGGCCGTGAACACGATCAGCGTGTTCCGCATCAGGCCGGCGCCTTCCATGTAGTCGAACAGTCGGCCCAGATGGTCGTCCAGCTGGCGGATCAGGCCCTGGTAGGCGGGCCGCACCACGCGCACGCACTCGTCGGACGAGAAGCTGACGCTTTCCTCATGCTGGCGGTAGGCCGCCACCACGGGATGCGCGTTGGCCAGCTCCTCGCGGTTGCGGCGCACCGGCAGGCATTGATCGGCCGTGTAGCGCGCATGGTAGGGCGCCGGCGCCATGTAGGGCCAGTGCGGCTTCACGTAGCTCAGGTGCAGCACCCAGGGCTGGTCGCCGCGGCGCTTCATGAAATCCAGCGCCTGGTCGGTCATGTAGGCGGTTTCGGAATGCGGCTCGGCCACACGCGCCGGCAGGTGCACGTTGCGCATGTTCCAGCCGCTGGCCACGCGGCCTTGCGCGTCGACCCCGGCAATGACGTAGTCCGTCCAGGGGTCGGGGCTGTCGTAGCCCTGGCTGCGCAGGAAGGCGGGGTAGCCGCTTTCCTTGCCCGGTTCGTGATGGCCGTCGTAGCGGTCCGCTTCGATGAAGCCGCCGCGCGACAGCAGCGCGCCCAATTCAGAGCCGCCGTCGATGGACAGGCGTTCCATGCCGGCCCGGTCGGGGATGACGTGCGTCTTGCCCGCCAGCACCAGGTCGCGCCCCTGCCCGTCCAGGTACTCGCCCAGCGTGATCTCGTTGATGGACAGCGGCACCCGGTTCCAGGTGGCGCCGTGGCGCGACGGGTAGCGGCCCGTGTAGTAGCTCATGCGAGACGGCCCGCACACGCCCGAATTGACGAACGCCCGCTCGAAGCGCGCGCCGCGCGCGGCCAGCGCGTCCAGGCTGGGCGTTTTCAGGCAGGGATGGCCATAGCAGCTCAGGTGGTCGGCCCGCAGCTGGTCGGCCATGATGAACAACACATTCTGCACCGTGCTCATCGGCGTTCGCTCCTATTGGGTGGCCGTGAAGCCGGACGCGCGCACCACCGGCTCCCATTGCTTGCGGTAGGCGTCCAGTGCGCCCGCGGTGGCGGCGGCGTCGGCCGAGACCGGCTCCAGGTACGACTCGCGCACCGCCTGCTGCATGGCCGGTTCGCGCATCAGCGCGGCGATGTCCGCGCCCAGGCGCTCGGCCTTGGCCGGCGCCATCGACGAGGATGCAAAGAACGCGTTCCAGCCGTCGGCCGCCAGGTCCACCCCGGCTTCGCGGAACGTCGGCACGTCGGCCAGGTCGGCGTCGCGCGCGTCGCCCGAGGTCGCCAGGATGCGGATCTTGCCGGCGCGATGCTGCGGCAGCAGCGTATCCAGCGTGTCGACGGCCTGCGGCAGGATGCCGCCGATCAGTTCGGAGATCAGCGGCGCCGAGCCGCGGTAGCCGACCACCTCGGGCTCCTGCCCGATCTCGCGGCCCAGCATCAGCGCAAAGAAGTGCGGCAGGCTGCCGGTGGCCGGCACGCCCACCGTGAACTGGCGCGGATGCTCCTGCAGCCACTGGCGCAGCCCCGCCACGTCGCGGATGGACGAGCTGGCCGGCACCGCCAGCGCGAACTTGTAGCGGCTGACCAGCGACACCGGTTTGAAATCTCGGCGGGCGTCGTAGCCCGGTTCGGCATAGACCAGCGGCGCCACCACCATGACGGCGGGGTTGGCCAGCATCAGCACATTCTGGCGGGCGGCCAGGGCATGCAGCCCCTGGGCCGCGATGCGGCCGCCGGCGCCGGTCTTGTTTTCCACCACCACCGTCACGCCCAGGCGGTCTTTCAGGCGGTCGGCCACCAGCCGCGCGACGCGGTCGGAACTGCCGCCGGGCGGATAGCCCACCACGATGGTCAGCGCGCCGTCCAGCGGCGCGGACTGGGCACAGGCCGGGGCGGCTGCAACCGCCGCGAGCGCCGCGAAGGCGGCGCCGGATATCCATTTACGCACGGTAATCTCCTTGGCGACAGCGGCCCCGCTGTCGGTTATGGTTCTTGTGGCTAGCACAGGCCCGTAGACAGGCGAGACGACTGTAGCGCCGCGAAGATTGCTTGATCTAATCCAGTACCTGGCATAACGATATGACCCCTCGAGAACCCGTCGAATACCCGCTGGCCGAGATGCTGATGTACCGGCTCTACCAGGCCTGGTCGCAATCCAACCCTGTTTTCGTGCGCCTGTGCGAAGGCCGCTTCGGCATCACCCGGCGCGAATGGCGCCTCCTGGCCTGTGCGGTGGAAGGCGGCATCATGACGTCGGCCGAACTGGCCGCCGCCGCCAAGCTGGACCTGGCGCGCACCTCGCGCACGCTGGGCGCGCTGTGCGAAAAAGGCTGGCTGCGGCGCCTGCCCGACAGCGCCGACCGCCGCGTGGTGCGCATCGAAGCCACCGAACACGGCCTGAACCGCTATCGCGCCCTGCTGCCCGAGGTGCTGCGCCTGAACGACCTGCTGGTGCAGGACCTGGACGCGGCCGAGATCGCCCAGCTGCGCGACCTGCTGGCCCGCATCGAACAGCGTGGCCGGCGCATGGCGCAGGACAACATCGTGTCTGAAAAGGCCAGCCGGCGCGAAGGCGGAACACGGCGCGCGCAATACACCTGACGGCGCGGACCGCCTTTATTTTTCAGGGGTTTCCCTGATACGCTTGGCCGGCCTCTTCTTGTGGACCTGCCATGCCCGGCGACAAACCGAATCCCGTTTTCCGTTACTTCGAGAACCTGGTCGACCCGTTTCGCGACGCCCCGGACGTGACGCCACCCGGGCGGGTCCTGCGGTTCTATGCCTATTACCTGCTGCAGGTCTGGCCGATCTTCGTCGTGCTGCTGCTGGTGGGCCTGGCCGGCGCGCTGGTGGAAGTGGCGCTGTTCAGCTTCCTGGCCGACCTGGTCGACATGGCGCAGCACACCGCGCCCGCCGACTTCTTCCGCGAACATGCCTACACACTGGCCTGGATGGCCTTCGTGGTGATGGTGCTGCGGCCCCTGTCCATCGGCCTGCACGACCTGCTGGCGCACCAGACCATCTCGCCCAGCCTGACCACGCTGGTGCGCTGGCAGAACCACCGCTACGTGCTGAACCAGGGCCTGGCGTTCTTTCACAACGACTTCGCCGGCCGGGTCGCCAACCGGGTGCTGCAAACCGGCTACTCGCTGCGCGACTCCGCCGTGCAGTCGGTGGACGCCCTGTGGCACGTGATCCTGTATGCCGCCAGCGCGCTGTACCTGTTCGCCGAGGCCGACTGGCGCCTGGTCATCCCGCTGGTGCTGTGGATCGGCATCTATTGCTGCATGCTAGCCTATTTCGTGCCGCGCATGCAGGCGCGCGCGGTGATCGCCTCGGAAGCGCGGTCCAAGCTGATGGGCCGCATCGTCGACGGCTACACCAATATCTCCACCCTCAAGCTGTTCGCCCATACCCGCCAGGAAGAGGACTACGCCCGCCAGGCCATGACCGAGCAGACGGAAAAGCAGCGTCTGTCGACCCGCGTCATCACGGCGATGGACGTGTCCATCAACACGCTCAACGGCGTGCTGATCGTGGCCACGGCGGGCCTGGCGCTGTGGCTCTGGAGCATCGGCAGCATCAGCCTGGGCGCCATCACGCTGGCCATGGGCCTGGTGATCCGCATCAACAACATGTCGGCCTGGATCATGTGGGAGGTCAACGGCATTTCCGAAAACGTCGGCATGGTGCAGGACGGCCTGGCCACTATCTCGCAGCCGCGCCAGGTGGTGGATGCGCCCGACGCCCAGCCGCTGCGCATCACCCGGGGCGAGGTGCGCTTTGACGACATGTCGTTCCACTACGGCAGCGGTCGCGAGATCATCTCGCACCTGGACCTGACCGTGCGCTCGGGCGAAAAGATCGGCCTGATCGGCCCGTCCGGCGCCGGCAAGTCCACCCTGGTCAACGTGCTGCTGCGCCTGTACGACCTGGAAGGCGGCCGCATCCTGGTCGACGGCCAGGACATCGCCCACGTCACCCAGGCCAGCCTGCGCTCGCAGATCGGCGTGGTCACGCAGGACACCTCGCTGCTGCACCGGTCCATCCGCGACAACCTGCTGTACGGCCGGCCCGGCGCCACCGACGCGCAAGTGCGGGACGCCATCCGCCGCGCCCGCGCCGACGAATTCATCGACGCCCTGGTCGACGGCGATGGCCGCCGCGGCCTGGACGCCCATGTCGGCGAACGCGGCGTGAAGCTGTCGGGCGGCCAGCGCCAGCGCATCGCCATTGCCCGCGTGCTGCTCAAGGACGCGCCCATCCTGATCCTGGACGAGGCCACTTCGGCGCTGGATTCCGAGGTCGAAGCCGCCATCCAGGAAAGCCTGGAAACGCTGATGCAGGGCAAGACCGTCATCGCCATCGCGCACCGCCTGTCCACCATCGCCCGCATGGACCGGCTGGTGGTGCTGGACCACGGCAAGATCGTCGAGTCGGGCACCCACGCCAGCCTGGTGGCGCAGGGCGGCTTGTACGCGCGGCTGTGGAGCCACCAGACGGGCGGCTTCGTGGGGCTGGATTGACCCGGGCCGGCCAGGGCGGCGCGGGGTCGGAGCTTAGGGACAACCTGTACGTACAGCATGTACGTACAGGTGTACACTGTCGGTTTTCAACCCCGACAGACGCGCGTACGAACGTCTGCGCCCCAGAACATCCCTCCTGGAGACTCCGATTGTGACGACCGAATCCTCCCGCTCGCCTTTCTTTGGCACGATGCAGAAAATCCCTGGCGGCCTGATGCTGGTGCCGCTGATCCTGGGCTCGCTGATCGGCACCTTCGCGCCCGACGCGCTGGCCATCGGCGGCTTCACCACCGCGCTGTTCAAGAACAGCGCCCTGCCCCTGATCGCCCTGTTGATCTTCGCCACCGGCACCCAGGTCAATACCCGCACCGGCGGCCCGATCCTGGCCACCGCCGGCACCATCCTGCTGATGAAGACGCTGGTGCCCGCCACCCTCATCATCATCCTGGGCAGCTACGTGGGCCTGGACGGCGTGCTGGGCGTGTCCATCCTGGCGATGCTGGCCGCGTTCGACAATAGCAACGGCGGCCTGTGGCTGGCCTACACCGGCCAGTACGGCGATGCCCGCGACCGCGGCGCCTACGTCGCCAGCGCGGTCAACGATGGCCCCTTCTTCAGCCTGCTGTTCCTGGGCGCCTCGGGCCTGGCCGACATTCCGATGATCGCGCTGGTGGCGGCGCTGGTGCCCTTCCTGCTGGGCGTGGTGGTCGGCAACCTGGACCCGAAGTGGCGCGACGTGCTCAAGCCCGTGCCCAACATCGTGATCCCGTTCTTCGCCTTCGCGCTGGGCACCGGCATCAACCTGGGCGCCGTGGTCAGCGGCGGCATCAGCGGCCTGATCCTGGGCCTGATCATCAGCCCCATTACCGGCGGCCTGGTCTACCTGGGCTATCGCCTGATCCTGCGTCGCGGCGGCAAGAGCGGCCTGGGCTTTGCGGCCGGCACCACCGCCGGCAACGCCATCGCCACGCCCGCCGTGGTGGCCGCGGCCGACCCCAACTTCCAACAATACGTGTCGACCGCCACCGCGCAGGTCGCCGCGTGCGTGCTGATCAGTTCCATCCTGGCGCCGGTCCTGGCCTCGTACTTCCTGAAGCGCGCCGGTGAGCTCAAGTCCGAAGACGACAGCGCCGCCGTGCCGGCCGGCGGCCTGCGCGAAGCGCGCGGAGAGGCCTTGTGAAACCCGCGATCGCCATCGTCGCCGACGACCTGACCGGCTCGGGCGACACCGCCGTGCAGTTCGTGCGCGCCGGCTGGAACACGCACCTGTCGATCGACGGCGCCGACGCGGCCCTGGCCGCGCCGGCCTCCGACGACGTCGAAGTGCTGGCCGTCACCACGCACAGCCGCGCGCTGCCGGCCGCCCAGGCCGGCGAGGTGATCCGCCGCAACGTCGAACGGCTGCGCGCCGCGGGCGTGACGCGGCTGTACAAGAAAGTGGATTCGACGCTGCGTGGCGCCTTCAAGGCCGAGATCGACGCGGCGCGCGGCGCCTGGCGCCGTGATGCCATCGCGGTGATCTGCCCGGCCTTTCCTGCCACCGGCCGCACGCTGGAAGACGGCGTGCTCAAGGTCGACGGCAAGCCGGTCACCGAAACCTCCGCCGCCACCGACCCGGTCACCCCGGTGACCGAAAGCCACGTGCCCACGCTGCTGGGCTGCGCCCACGTCGCGGCAAAAGGCGATGAAACGCCCGAATCGTTGGCTGCCCGCATCGAACAGGCCGGCCACACCGTGGTGGTGGATGCGCGCAACGACGCCGACCTGGAACGCCTGGCCCGTGCCATCGCCCTGCTGGGCGACCGCGCGCTGCCGGTGGGCGCGGGCGGCCTGGCCGTGCCGCTGGCCCGCGTCTGGGCCGGCGCCGACCAGAGCGCCGCGGTGGTCGTGGTGGTGACCTCGCAACACAGCGCCGCGCGCGCCCAGGCCGCCGCGCTGCAGGCGGCCGGGGCCCGCACCTGGGCGCCCGGTCTGGCGGAACTGGCCGACGACGCCGCCTGGCAGGCCTGGAGCCAACCGCTGCTGGACGCCCACGCCAAGGACGGCGCGCGCGAAGCCGGCACCCTGTTGCTGCTGGCCCCTGAAGGCCAGCGCGACGGGCTCGATTCCGAAACCGTGGCCGAGCGCCTGGGCTCGCTGGCCGCGCAGGCCATCGGCGCCTCGCGCGCAGCGGGCGTGGTAGCCACCGGCGGCGACGGCGCGCGCCAGGTGTTGCTGGCGCTGGGCGCCAGCGGCATCGCCCTGGTGGATGAAGTGATGGGAGGCGTGCCCCTGGGCACGCTGACCGGGGGCACGGCCGCAGGCCTGCCCGTGGTGACCAAGGCCGGCGGCTTTGGCACCGAAGACGTACTGGTTCGCGCCGTCCGCGCGATCCGCGACAGGAGATTTTCGCGATGACACAAACCCCTCCCCGCAATCCGCCGCTGCTGGCCGTGACCCTGGGCGACGTGGCGGGCATCGGGCCCGAGATCACGGCCAAGATGCTGATGGGCCATGACGAACTGCGCCAGAAGGCGCGCCTGGTGGTGATCGGCGATGTGGACGTGATGGCCGACGCCGTGCGCCGCCTGGGTGGCGACCCCGCCATCGTGCGCCGCGTGGAGCGCCCCGCGGACGCCACCAACACGCCGGGCACGATCGAAGTGCTGCAGGCCGGCCCGTCGCTGGCCGACGTGAAACTGGGCGAGATCAGCGCCGCGGCCGGCGACGGCTCGGTGCGCTTTGTCACCACCGCCTGCGCCCTGGCGCGGGCCGGCGAGGTCGACGGCATCGTCACCGCGCCGCTGAACAAGGCGGCCATGCACGCCGCCGGCCACAAGTGGCCGGGCCACACCGAGCTGCTGGCCCATGAATTCGGCGTCAAGACCTTCTCGCTGGTGCTGTCGGCCGGCGACCTCTACATCTTCCACGCCACCACCCACGTCTCGCTGCGCCAGGCCATCGACGACCTGACGCCCGCCCGCATGCGCGCGGTGCTGCGCCTGGCCGGTTCGTTCGCCAAGGCCCTGGGCCGCGGCGACAAGCCCGTCGCGGTGTCGGGCCTGAACCCGCACGCCGGTGAAAACGGCATCTTCGGCAGCGAAGACGCCGACATCCTGGCGCCCGCCGTGGCCGAAGCCAACGCCGCCGGCATCCTGGCTGCCGGCCCGATTCCGGCCGACGCCCTGTTCCCGCAGGCCGTGCGCGGCAAATGGCAGTTCGTGATCGCCTGTTACCACGACCAGGGCCATGCCCCCTTCAAGGCCGTATATGGCGACGACGGCGTTAACATCACCGTCGGCCTGCCGGTGGTGCGCGTGTCCGTGGACCACGGCACCGCGTTCGACATCGCGGGCCAGGGCATTGCCCGCGAAGACAGTCTGATCCTGGCCGCCGAGCGCGCCGCGCATCTGGCCCCGGGCTGGACGCATGTATGGGAAACTGCGCGGGCTCAAACAGGAGGTTGATTCCATGGCGCCCGCCACCGCTGACGATTTGCCCACGCTCGACCGCTCGGGTGACGTGCCGCTGCACGCCCAGATGGCCGCGCTGCTGCGCGGCGACATCCGCACCCGCAAGCTCGACGCCGGCGCCCTGCTGCCCAGCGAGGCGGCGCTGTGCGAGCGCTTCGGCGTGGCGCGCAGCGTGGTACGGCAGGCCTTGTCGGCGCTGGCCGCCGAAGGCCTGATCCAGCGCGAAGCGGGCCGCCCCGCCGTGGTGGCGGCGCCGCAGGAACACCGCCGGCTGGTGCAGCGGTCCACCGGCCTGTACGAGCAATTCGCCCAGTCCGGCGTCGCGCTCAAGACCCGCGTGCTGGCGTTCGGCGCGGGTGAACCGCCCCAGGCCGTGGCCGCTTTCTTCGGCACGACCGACCTGCTGCTGCTGGAACGGCTGCGCCACGTGGCCGATGCACCGCTGGCCTATGTGCGGACCTGGCTGCCCGCCGCCGCCGTGCCCGGCCTGCGGGCCGCCGACCTCACCGATGCCTCGCTGCATGGCGTATTGACCCAGCGCTTCGGCTTGCGCCCTGGCGCCGGCCGCAACCAGATCCGCGCCGTGGCCGCCGATGCCACGCTGGCCAAGCTGCTGGACACCCAGTCCGGCACGCCGCTGCTGATGCTGGAAGGCCAGGGCATGGACCAGCACGGCCAGCCGCTGGAATGGTTCACCACCTGGCACCGGGCCGAAAAGCTGGTGTTCGACGTGGACGTGAGCGTGGCCCACGAAAGCGTCCAACCGCGGTTGCGAGGGGCCGAGTCGGCCGCCACGGCAACCCCTTGCGCCGGCCCCGACCCGCTGGCCCGCGCCGAAGCGCTCGTAGCCGAGCTTGCCGCCGAACTGGCACGACTGCGCGCCGACGCCTGACCGCGCCTACCCCGCCACCCGCCGCGCCAGCGCCTTGCGGTCGACCTTGCCCACCGCATTCTCCGGCAGCCGGTCCACCCACTGCACGTCCCTGGGCACATAGATACGCCCCAGCCGCGCCAGCACCTCGGCGCGCACGGCGGCCGCTTGTGGCGTGTCCGAGGCGGTTCCCCGCTGCACGAACGCCACCGGCACCTCGCCCAGGTCCGCATCCGGCGCGCCGACCACGCAGCAGGCGGCCACGCCCGGCATCGCCGTCACCACGCCTTCGATCAGCGCGGGCGAGATGTTCTCGCCGCCGCGGATGATCACATCCTTGATGCGGCCGGTGATGGTCAGGTAGCCCTCGGCATCGAATCGCCCCAGGTCGCCCGTGGCCAGCCGCGTGGGCGCCTGCCCGGCCGCTTCCGCCTCGATCCCCAGGTATCCCAGCATCAGGCTGCCGCCTTCGATGCAGATCTCGCCTTCGCCGCCCGCCGGCGCCTCGCGGCCGTCCGGCAGGCGCAGCGTCACGCGCTGCCCAGCCAGCACCGTGCCGACCGAGCCGATGCGCCGCGCGTGGGGCGGGTTCATGGTGGACGTGCAGGTGGCTTCCGACAGCCCGTACGACACGATCAGCGGACACCCCAGGAACGCCTCGATGCGCCGGTGCAGCGCCTC
This sequence comes from Achromobacter sp. NCFB-sbj8-Ac1-l, assembly GCF_052695805.1. NCBI lineage: Bacteria > Pseudomonadati > Pseudomonadota > Betaproteobacteria > Burkholderiales > Alcaligenaceae > Achromobacter > Achromobacter sp. NCFB-sbj8-Ac1-l. Next base: position 4,565,759 of record NZ_CP199812.1, read on the forward strand.
GGTGATGGGCGCTGAACCGCACCGCGCGAAACGCAGCCCGGCCAGGCTCTCGGCATCGAACGCCAGGTCCAGCATGCGGGCATACATGGTGGGCACGCCGGTGATGATAGTGGGCCGCCACGTGCGCAGCAGGGCCGGCATGTCCTCGGCCCGAAAGCGCCCGGCCAGCGCCACGCAGGCCCCGGCCAGCAAGGGCGCGAACACCTGGTTGTTGAGCGCATTGGTATGGTGCAGCGGCATCACGTGCAGCAGGCGATCGGCCGGCGTCAGCCCGGTATGCGCCAGCACGCCGCGCGCGTTGTTCATCAAGCCGCCGTGGCTGAGCAGCACGCCCTTGGGGTGGCCGGTGCTGCCCGAGGTGAACAGCAGCAGGCCGGGGTCGCGCGCAGCGCGCGCCGGCCGCGGCCAGGCGGCGTCGCCCCGCGCCTGTTCCCGCGCCGGCAGCAACCGCGCCTGCGCCAGGCCACTGGCCTGCGCGGTGGCGGCATGCGCGTCGTCGAACAGCATCCACGCCAGCCCCACCGCAGCCACCCGACGCGCGGTTTCCTCATGCGACAGGCGCGGCTCCAGCGGACAGGGGCAGGCGCCCGCGGCCATCACACCCAAGATCGCCACCAGCTGGGCCGGCGAACGTTCCATCGCCACCGCCACATAGTCGCCTGCCCGCACGCCCGCGGCGTGCAAGGCGTGGGCGGCGGCGCCGACCCGCCGGTGCAGGTCGCCGTAGGTCAGCACGTCGTCGGCCGCGAGAATGGCAGGGCGCTCCGCCCAGTCAGGCTGCGCCCACAGGCGCGCGCCGGCCGCCGTCACGGTGGCGTCGGTATCCATCAGCATCAGCGTTCCTTTCGATCCGGGCCCGGCGTCGCCGCAAGCAACGACGCCAGGCCGCGCGTCAGCGCAGCGTCACCGCCGCATCGCGTTCGAACTGGCCATCGGCGTCCAGCTCGCGCAGCGCGCGGGCCTCGGCCTCGGTCGGCAGCGGCGTGGGCTCGGCCCCGGTGGCATCGAAGACGAAGCCGGTGCGTTCGCGCACTTCTCCCAGGCTGGACTCGGGATGCCACGATTGCAGCGCCAGCCGGCCGTCGCGTTTGACGAACACCGCGATCGGCGTCACCACGCCATGGAACCCGCCCCACGAGGTCATGAAGTCCAGCTTCTCGACAAAGGCGCGGCGCGAATGCTCGGTGCGCCAGGTGCAGGCCCGCCGCGCGGTCGGCAGCATCACGGCGCCGCCGCCCCCGCCGGGCAGGCGCACCTTGGGCGCGTGCCAGTCACCGATGCAGGAATTGTTGGCGCAGCCCGCGCCGTCGATCTGCGCCGCGCCCAGAAAGGTCAGGTCCATGCGGCCGCGCGTGCACAGGTCGTAGAAGTCTTCGTTGGCGAAGATGGACGCGGTGCGCTCGGCCAGCACCGGGTCGGAACTGGACAGCGGAATGTGCGAGGGCCGCGGGTCCACGCCCCCGGCGACGTTGATGTAGACGAAGTCCCAGTCGTAAGCGCGCTTGGCCAGCAGGCAGGCCAGCATCGGCAAGGTGGAATTGACGCCGCTGAAGGTGATCTCGTCGGGGCGGATGAAGCGCGCCAGGTTCGTGACCACATACGAAAAGCCAGACCATTGCTCAGCCATGCGCCGCTCCTGCTTCGGGCGCCGCGGCCAGGTGGGCCGCCAGGTCGCCCTGCTTGTCCATGTAGGATTCCACCGCCGGGTAATCGATGGCGTAGTCCGGCCAGCACGACCCCGGCCAGGCCGCGCGCGGCAGCACGGTGAACGCCTGCACCATGAAGTACGGCACCAGCGTGGCCTCGGGCTGCGCCTCGAACACGGCGCTGTCCACGAGCTTTTCCGCCACCACCAGCACGCTGCCCGCGGCGCGCGACATGATGCGGTCCCAATGGGCGGTGCCGTACACGCGCACATTGCCCAGTGCGTCGACCTCAGACGCCTGGATCACCGCGAAATCCGGCCGCACCGCCGGCACCACCCAGGTCTTCTGGCCGCTGCCATAGGGGTCGTCCAGGCACTGCCAGCCATTGAGACGCGGCAGGTCGCTGCCGTGCAGGCCGCCACAAGGCTGGAATGGCACGCCGAAGGCCGCCGCCCGCAATCCGGCGGTCAGGCTGGCGCAGGCATGTTCTTCCAGCTCGACCTCGCCCTGCTCGATCGCCTTGCGATACCAGGGTGCCAGGCCGAAATTGCCTTCCATGGCGACGATGCCGGCGCGCACTTTCCTGAGCGCGCCGGCGCGGCACAGGATGTCCACGTCGTACCCCGGCGACTGCTTGACCAGTTCCAGGTCGCGCCGCCCCTGGCGGATCAGTTCACGCACGAACGCGAACGGCCCGCGGTGCAGGAAGCTGCCGCCCAGGGCGATCGACGCCCCGTCCGGCACGAGCGCCGCCAGTTCCGCCAGCGTGCGCTGCTTGTCTTTCTGGTTGAATCCCGAACCCATGCTGTCTCCTTGGTTTTTCCGGGGTGGTGCCGGGGGGCTGGCCGCTGGCCCGTCAACGGGCTTGCAGATAGGCCGCGACCCGCGCCTTCAGGCCCGGCTCGGCCGCCGACCGCACCAGGCGGGCCAGGTCGGTGTCGGGCCGCTCGGCCGAGAGGGCGGCGTACAGTTGCGTGCGACTGGCCGCCGACAGCGCCTGGGCCGTGTCTTCGGCCTCGCGCTCGACTTGCGGCCATTCGTCTTGGGGTGCCAGGCGGCTGGCAAAGCCATCGCGCAGCGCGTCGTCGGCGCTGAAAGTGCTGGCCTGCTCCAGGATCGTGCGGGCGCGTTCGGCGCCGACCAGCGCGCCGAAGCGGCGCGTGCCCAGCACCAGCCCGAACTTCAGGCCCGGCATGCGAAAGCTGGCATCCGGCGCGCTGACGCGCCATTTGCAGGCGCCGAACAGATCCACGCCTGCGCCGAAGTTGCGCCCGTGCGCCAGCCCCACGGTCAGGCAGGGCGAAGCGGCCACGCGTTGCAGCAAGGTGTCGATGCGCACGAAGCGCAGCAGCAGGTCGCCTTCGCTCTGGCTTTCCCAGTCGCCGAAATCAAAGCCGGCGCTGAAGTTGCGGCCTTCGCCGCGCAGCAGGATCACCTGGGCGCCTTGCGCGGCGGCGTCGTCCACCGCGGTGATCAGCGCCTCGACCAGGTCCGCGGACAGGGCATTCATTTTTTCAGGACGGGCCAGCGTCAGAGCGTGCACTGCGCCGCGCGTCTCGATGCGCAGTGCCGCGCTCATGCCGCCACCCCTTTCTTGCGCAGCGCGCCCAGCACTTCGTCGTTGTGCTCGCCCAGCGCGGGCGGCGGGCGCCGCAGCGCAGTGGTCTGGCCGTCAAAGCGCACCGGCAGGCCAAAGGTACGGGTGCGCACGCCGTTGGGCAGGTCCACGGGCTGCACCCAGCCCATGTGTTCGACCTGCGGATCGGCCAGCACTTCGGAATAGGTGTTGATGGGCGCGCAGGGCACGCCGGCGGCGCGAAAACGCGCCAGCCAGGTTGGGGCATCGTCGGCGGCGAAGAGGGCTTCCAGGATGTCGCGCAGCGCGTCCTGGTTGCGGGCGCGGGCGCTGGTGTCGGTAAAGCGCGGATCGGCGAGCAGGTCTTGGCGGCCCACCGTGACGCAGACGCTCTTCCACAAGGCGTTGTTGCCGGCCGCCATGCCGAAGTAGCCGCCCTTGCAGCGAAACGCCTGGTAGGGCGCGTTGCGCGGATGGGCCGAGCCGAGCTTGACCGGGTCGCGCCCGCTGCCGAAGAACTCGGAGGTCTGCAGCGCGGCGATGCCGAGCGTGGCGCCCAGCATCGGCACGTCGATATGGGTGCCCTGGCCGCTGGCCTGGGCGGCGCGCAGGGCCGATGCGATGGCGAAGGCGCCATACAGGCCGGCTGAGAAATCGGCCACCGGCACGCCGCACTTGACGGGTTCGCCGCCGGCTTCGCCGGTGACGCTCATGAGGCCGCTCATGGCCTGGATGGTCAGGTCGAAGCCGCCTTCCTGGGCACGCGGACCGGACTGGCCGTAGGCCGAGATCGAGCAATACACCAGGCGGGGGTTGGCCTCCTGCAGCGCGGCGTAGCCCAGGCCCAGGCGATCCATGACGCCGGGGCGGTTGTTTTCGATGAGCACGTCGACGCTCAGGGCCAGTTCGCGCGCCAATGCCAGGTCGGCGGGGTCTTTCAGGTTCAGGGTGATCGACCGCTTGTTGCGGTTGAGCGAGGCGAAGTTCTCGCTGTAGCCCTGGCTGAGCGGCGGCCAGCTGCGCAAGGTGTCGCCGCCTTCGGGGTTTTCAAGCTTGATCACGTCGGCGCCCATGTCCGCCAGCAGCATGCCGCAGAAGGGTCCCGCGGCGACGTTGCAGATCTCGAGCACGGTAACGCCGGCCAATGCCGAGCTAGGAGTCATCGTCAACCTCTCGTTATACAAATTCAATATTTAGGATTGGAAAAAAAGTATAAAGCGGCACCTTGGCGCGTGGCATCCTGCCCGGCATCGCCGACCCTGTGAGCGGAAATTCCTAGAGCAATCCCTAGGTAAGGTGCTTAATTGTTGACCAGCATAGCACCGTGTGGAATTCTTGGTAAACCATTTGTTGAAAATCAAATCCTATTATTTAGGACTTATAAAAGGACCGCGGCGTTTCATCGCGCATCCGCGCCACGCGTGACGGCCCTGCCCCACCAAGGAGACTCGGATGAAACGTTTTTGGCGCATTGCCGCGGCGGCCGCGCTGACCCTGGCCGTCGCGGCCCCGACGCTGGCACAGACCTGGCCGAACAAGCCCGTACGCATGGTGGTGCCGTTTCCGCCAGGCGGCGCGACCGACGCGGCGGCGCGCATCTATGCACAGCAGTTGGGCGACTTTCTGGGGCAAAGCGTGGTGGTGGAAAACAAGGCGGGCGCGGGCGGCGAGATCGGGGCGGAATACGTGGCAAAGTCGGCGCCCGACGGCTATACGCTGCTGATGGGGGCGCTGGGCAGCCATGCGATCCATGCGGCGCTGCCGGACAAGCCGGGCTATGACTTCGGCACGGCATTCGTGGGGGTGTCGATGGCCACGAGCATGCCGATGGCGTTGGCGGTGAACAGCAAGATCGCGGCAAACAATGTGCAGGAGCTGATTGCGCTGGCCAAGCGGCAGCCGGGGACGCTGACATTCGGGTCGGCGGGGCCGGGGACGTCGCAGCACATGGCGGGCGAGCTGTTCCAGGCGCTGACCGGAACGCGGCTGATGCATGTGCCTTATCGGGGCAGCGGGCCGGCGATCACCGACTTGCTGGGGGGGCAGATCGATCTGGTGTTCGAGACGTTGCCGGCGCTGCTGCCGCAGGTGGCCAGCGGGAAGATCCGGCTGCTGGGGGTGACGACGGCGAAGCGGGCGACTGCACTGCCCGAGCTGCCTACGCTGATGGAACAAGGCGTGAAGGGATATTCGGTGGCGACGGCTTATGCGTTGTTGGCGCCGGCGGGGACGCCTGCGGCGATCGTGGAGCGGCTGTCGGCGGGGATGCAGCGGGCGGCCGCGTTGCCTGCGGTGCGGGAGGCTGCGTTGAAGCTGGGGGCGGATGCGGTGGGTAGTACGCCTGCGGATACGGATGTGGTGGTGAAGCAGGAGGTTGCTCGGTGGGGGGAGGTCGTCAGGTTGTCGGGGGGGCGGTAGTTTTTTTATTGTGGCGTTTGGGGGTGTGGGTGCGCGGGAGGTGGGGTTCTTAAGTCGCGCTTGGCGCCGTCGGCGGGCGTAGGGCGGGGCTACGATTGCGGTCCGGAGCCTTCGCTCCGGACTGCCCCGCTGTCATCGTCGTTGTCGCCTTCGGCGACTGCCTTCCGATTCCCTCGGGCGCAATCTACACGCCCCGCCCTACGCCCGCCGACGGCGCCAAGCGCTGGCGTTTTGGGGATGCCAACGGTTTGGGCGGGGGTGCTTGTTTGGGCGGCTTGGAATGCTGTTGGCGAATTGACTACCGCTTGGGGGTGTGGCGGTGGGGATTGGGGCTGGCGCTGATCCGCTTTTTACTGGCCCAGGAAGCCTCGGCGGTAGCCCATGCCTTGGGAGATGGATTGGGCGCAGGCAGCGACGTCGGGGGCCAGTTGTTTCATGCGGGCGGCGCTCAGGCGGTCCAGGGGGCCGGAGATGCCGATGGCGGCGACGGGTTGGTCCAGGCTGTTGAAGAGGGTGACGGCCAGGCCGCCTACGCCTTCGCGCCATTCGCCGCGGTTGACGGCGTAGCCGGCGCGGACGACTTTGTGCAGTTCGTCTTTCAAGAGGGGCATGGAGACGATGGTGGCGGGGGTGTGGCGCGCGAGTTTGTCGGCGTAGCGTTCGACGTAGCCGTCGGGCTGGTAGGCGAGCAGGGCTTTGCCGGTGGCGACGGCATAGGCGGGGGCGCGGCCGCCAACCATGGAGTAGGCGCGAATGGGTTGGGGGCTGTCGATTTTGTCGACGTAGACGACGTCGAAGCCGTCCAGGACGGACAGGTGTACGGTTTCGCCGGTCTGGTCGGCCAGGGTGCGCATGAAGGGCGCGGCGAGTTTGCGGATGTCGAGTTGGCCGAGCTGGCGGGCGGCGAGCTCGAACAGGCGGACGGCGCCGCGGTAGCCGCCGCCATCTTCGTCTTTGATGACGTAGCCGGCGTGGATGAGGGTTTGCAGGGTGCGGTGGGTGTTGCTGCGCGTGAGGCCGACGCGGGCCGCGAGCGCATCGATGGTGCGCGGCGGGTTGTCTACGTCGGTGACGGCCTCCAATACCATCAGCCCCTTGAGCAGTGTCTTGTCCATTGTTCTGGTATTTCCCAATATTTAGGACGCGAACATAGCACGGGCGCCGGCCCGCGAACAGGCCTCAGGCGGGCTGGACGGGCAGCGCGGCGCGCACGGCGGCGGAGCGGTCCCACAGGTTGGGGATGCTGGCCGCGGAATAACCGGAGACGAACGGTTTGGCCTGGCCGGTGGCGGGGTCGTACACATGGCGCGAGACGGCGCCGATGTTGCCGCCGTACAGGTGCACGCTGATCGAGACTTGATCGGCAAAGGCGTTGGAGACGCGGTGGATGTCGCCTTCTTGCGGTGACAGGCGTTCTACGTCGCCGGGGCGCAAGGTGTCGGGCTGGCCCAGGGTGGACAGCCGGCCGTCGGCCGCGCGGGTGTAGCGCTGGTTGACTTCGGCGCCGCGCAGCATGCCGACGTAGCCCCAGACTTCGTGGTCGTGCACGGGGGTTTGCTGGCCTGGGCCCCAGACAAAGCTGACGAGGCTGAAGCGTTCGAGGGGGTCGCAGTGCAGCAGGTATTGCTGGTAGTACTGCGGGTGGGGCACGGTACAGGCGTCGGGCAGCCAGTCGTCGTGGCGGATGAGGGCGGCGAATTCGGCTTCGAGTTCGGGGGACTGCGCCAGTCCGGCGGGCGTGGCCAGGCGGGTGGCGGTGGCGATGAAATGGCGCAACCGGTCCAGGCCGGCGGGTGCTTCGGACATGCTCGTGTCTCCGGGTCGGGCAGGGCCGCGTCCGGGCCTTGCCGTTGAACAATCCCAATCAGGCTGTCCAGTATCCATGATTCGGGACGTCGGCGGCAATGCCTGGCGGCGTGGGCGGCGCCGGCAACGCTTGACAGCCCCCTGCCCGCGCGTGCAGCGTAGCGGGCTGTTCACTTGAGAGGTTTCCGCGATGACCGCTGCCCCACTTTCCATTCCGCCCGCGCTGGCCGACACGTTGGCGCGGGCGGTGAACGTCGTCGTCTTCACGGGCGCCGGCGTGTCGGCCGAAAGCGGCATTGCGACGTTTCGCGATGCGCTTACGGGTCTGTGGTCGCGCTTTGACGCCAGCGCGCTGGCCACGCCCGAAGCGTTTGCGGCGCAGCCGGACAGGGTCTGGGGCTGGTACGAATGGCGACGTGCGCAGGTCGATCGCACTTCGCCGAATGCGGCGCATCGCGCGATTGCCGCGCTGGCCGGCCACGTGCCTGCGCTGACGCTGATCACGCAGAACGTCGACAACCTGCATGAACGCGCGGGCAGCGACGAGGTGCTGCATCTGCACGGCAGCCTGCATGCGCCGCGCTGTTCGCGCTGCGCGCGCCCCGCGACGTTTGCTGCGGAGGGCGCGGATGCGCTGGCTGACGAAGGCCGCGCGATCACGCCGCCGGCATGCGTGCACTGCGGCGCGCCGATACGGCCCGGGGTGGTGTGGTTTGGCGAAAGCCTGCCGACCGGGGCGTGGCAGGCCGCGCAAGCGGCCGCCGAGCAATGCGATCTGTTCCTGGCCATCGGCACGTCGGCGCTGGTGTATCCCGCTGCCGAGTTGCCGCTGCACGCGTTGCGGGCCGGGGCGACGGTCGTGCAGGTCAATCCCGCGGCCACGCCGCTGGATGCGCAGGCCCACTACAACGTGCGCGGCGCGGCCGCAGCAGTCATGCCACGCTTGCTGGAGGCGGCGGGGTTCTGAATCGCGGCGGTGCCGCGCGCCCCGCGATCGCCATCGCATGACCGCGACAAGGCGCGCCTGCGCAAGCCCGGGCGCTGCCTGTGCGCCGACCGCCCCGCTACCATTTGCAGCCGTCATCGCGCACGCTATCGGCCAGCAGCAACGGCAAGGCCAGCAATCCCAGATGGGCATGCGCGTCGCGGCAAGGCGGCCTGGCGCTTTGGGCGATGCCTTTGGCCAATGCCGATGGCTCGGCCCGCGGCTTGGGCGCGAGGTCCACGCGCGCTTGCCCACGCGCGCGCGGCGCGCCTTGCGCGGCGGCGTCTTCGCCGCGCCAGCGGAAATCATGCGGCGATACCGCGGCGGGCGCCGATGACGGCTTGGCCGTTGACGACGAGGCATTCGGCGATGCCGGGGTCGCCTGTTGTCTTGAGGGGATGGCGGGCACGGCGGGGAGCCGCTTCGGCGGCGCCTGCCGACTGGCGGGTTCTTGAGGTCTGGCCGACGCTTGCGACCGGGCCGGCTCAGCGGATGCGCCCGGTTCCTGCGCCGCGGCTGGCTGCGCGGGCGGCGCCGCGGCGGGCAAGGCCTCGCGCCGCGCCGGCTCGGCCGGCAACACGTCCACGAAGAATGCCGCTTCCTGCCGTGGTGACCACGGCATGGCGGGCCGTTCGCCCGCCTCGCGCCACAGGCACCACGCCACCAGGGCATGCAGGCCACACGCGAGTCCGGCGGCCCACCAGGTGATGCGGTGCGCGCGCGGCGCGGATCGCGGGGTGTCGATCACAGGCGAAGACATCACGGCAACTGGGGCGGGCGCTGACGAACAACTCGCAATCTTGCTGGCATTCGGCCGCGCACAGCACGTTGCGCCGTGAAGATTTGTGAAGATGTTTGATGGCGAGAGGACTACGATGAACAAGCGTCGGCGATGCAGGGGAAACCCCAAATCTCACCGTACGCGCAGAGGGATACAGTGGCAGATAATCCTTGCAGCCCTGGAGATCATCATTCCGTTTTCCTGGAGACTTCCCGACGTGTTCGTGCGTTCGCCGGACGGTGTCCTGCACCGGGTGGTACGGCATGCCACGACCACGGAAACCATCGCCAAGCTCGAGAGCATTCCCAGCAATTACCACCTGGATTGCGAATGCATGCTCGACAACGGTGAAGCCCTGTGCTGGATCGGCGAGAATCTCTACCGCCAGATCAATGGCGGCACGATCTTCACCGCCGAGCCTGGCACCGCGCCGCCCCCTGACGCTCGCAAAAGCGCCAAGGCCAGAAATACGCTGCGGGATGCCTGCCGCCCCACCTCCACGCATAAACCACCCGCTGCAAAGAAAAGCGTCGTACCATCAGCTGTCGCAAGTCTAAAAACCGGCAACGATTGGAGCCTGATACGCGCCTGGCGCGAGCACCTGAATATCAGCACCGCTGATATGGCTGCCCGCCTGGGGGTGGATCACTCCATTTACATCGAATTGGAAAGGCCTCGCCCGCGGCCCCGCCAGATCATCCTGGACCGCATCTCGGAAGCCCTGGGCGTCTCACCCGACCAGCTCGATGATTCATCGTTAGGAGGACATGTCCATTGATATCGACCGGGGTCCTCCCGACCCTGGCCCGAACCCATGGCAATGTTCGAGCAACCTTGGCGCCGCGTGAAAGACGGCCCCGCGCATCGGAGGTACTTCACATGCTCGGAACCGCAAGACGATTGACCGACGTCCTGGCTACCGCGCCGGACGGTACGCTGTACCGCATCGAACGCTTCGTTTCGGACCCGGACGCCTATTCGGCCCTGGGAACGTCCCGCTTCGATCCCAAGACGCATTGCGTCTGCCGCACCAGCTCAGGCGAAAAGGTCGCGTGGCTGGGCGGACAGGTCTACCAGCTGATCAAGAACGGCACCTGCCTGACGGCAATGGACCGACGACGCGGCTGACGCCCGCATCCCCCCTACCTGCCTCGCCGCCCGCCGGCCTTCTGCGCGAACCGCGCCACGACGAACTCCACGAACGTCGTGAGCTTGGGCAGCGCCTGCCTGTCTTTGGCGTACAGCAACGTGATGGGCCGGGCGGCCGGCCAATGCGGCTGCAGGATGGGCACCAGCCTGCCTGCGCGCACATCGTCGGCCAGCAGGATCTCAGGCTGCAGCACGATGCCGAAACCGGCCAGTGCCGCCTGCCGCAGGGCCTGGCCATTGTTGGAAATGAAGCGGCTGGTCGGCGGGTAATCGGCGTCGCCGCCCGCGCCATCAGCCAGGCGCCAGCCCGTACGGCGCCCCCAATACGAAAAGTCCAGGCACTGGTGGCGGGCCAGGTCGGCGGGCGTGGCCGGCGTGCCGTAGCGGGCCAGGTAGGCGGGCGCGGCGCAGATGATCATCTGGTAGCTGCCGATGCGACGCGCAACCAGCCCCGAATCCTGCGGCTCGCCAATGCGCACCGCCAGGTCGTAGCGCGAGGCGACCATGTCCTCGACGACGTCGCTCAAGGCCAGCTCGACACTGACGTCCGGATAAAGGCCCAGGTAATCCGCCACGGCGGGCGCCAGGGCCACCGAGCCGAACGATACGGTCGAGGTGATGCGCAGCGTGCCACGCGGGGCCACGCGCAGCGCTTCGGCGCCCTGCTCCGCGTCGCGGATGTCGGCCAGGATGGCCTTGCACCGCACATAGTAGGCCTGGCCCGCTTCGGTCAGGCTCTGCCGGCGGGTGGTGCGGTTCATCAGGCGCAGCCCCAGCCGCGCCTCCAGCCCCTTGATGTGCTTGGCGGCCATGGCGGGCGACATCTCGTGGCGCGCGGCTGCGGCCGTCAGGCTGCCCAGCTCGACCACCGCCACGAAGATCTCCATGCTGAGCAGACGATCCATGAATTACGCACCCTGAGTGTGAAGTGTTCCAACCATTCCTGGATTTTTCCATAGGAATGCCCGCGGCAGAATGCTTTCATGCGCTGGCGGACGGTCCGCGGCGCCCCATTCACTGATCAACAGGAAACCACCATGAAAATCCTTCTAGTCGGCGCCAGCGGCACCGTCGGCCGCGCCGTGGCCCAGGAACTCGGCCAGCGCCACGACATCATCGCCGTGGGCAAGACCCAGGGCCAATACCAGGTGGACATCACCCGTAGCGACAGCATCCGCGCCCTGTTCGAACGCGTGGGCAAGGTCGATGCCATCGTCTCCACCGCCGGCGCGCTGCACTTCGGCCCGCTGGCGGAAATGACCGCCGAACAATTCAAGATCGGCCTGCACGACAAGCTGCTGGGCCAGGTCGACCTGGCACTGATCGGCCAGCACTACCTGAACCAGGGCGGCTCGATCACGCTGACCAGCGGCATCGTCAGCGACGAGCCCATCCGCTTCGGCGCCAATGCCTCGGCCGTGAACTCGGCCATCGATGGTTTCGTGCGGGGTGCGGCCGTGGAACTGGCAGGCGCGCGCATCAACTCGGTCAGCCCGACGGTGCTGCAGGAATCGTGGGAAGGCTATGGCCCCTACTTCCTGGGTTTCGAAGCCGCCCCCGCCAAGCGCGTGGCGCTGGCCTACAGCCGCAGCGTCGAAGGGGCCCAGACGGGCCAGACCTACCGCGTCTGGTAACGCGAAGCGCGCGGGTACAGCAGGAACGCGCGCGTTCCACCAGACCAGGGCGCATCTCGCGATTCACCAAAGCAAACGGCCTGACGGAAAACCGTCAGGCCGTTCAAATAAGGTGGCGCGCCCGGCAGGATTCGAACCTACGACCCCCTGGTTCGTAGCCAGGTACTCTATCCAGCTGAGCTACGGGCGCGCTAAAGAGGCGTGTTTATAACATGAAGCAGGATGGGTCTGCAAATCAGCGCGGCGGGTTTTCGCGCCGGGGCAGCGCTGCGCATGGCTTGCGCCACGTCAAATGGCGCCCACGCAGGCCGCAGTACGCTGGACTGGCCGGCACGCATGCCGCCCCCCTACCCGCGCCATGGCCAAGAAATTTCCCTTGCATCCCAAGCACCCCGAACGCATCTGCTGGGGCTGCGACCGCTACTGCCCGACCGACGCGCTGGCCTGCGGCAATGGCTCGGGCCGCACCCTGCACCCCGCCGAACTGCTGGGCGACGATTGGTACACCGTTGGCCACTGGGACCTGGAAGACAGCGAAGACAAGCCTGTCGCGCCGGCCCGCCCCGCCACGGACTGAAAGACGCCGGTCATACGCGATATCCCGATGCACAAGACACGTGCACACAACGCGTGCCACGCATCACACCCACGAAACCCGCGGGCAAAACAAAAAGGCCTTCGATGCGAGATCAAAGGCCTTTTCATTTTTACTGCGTATTTCTTGACGTTCTTCTTTGCGGTATTTGGCGCGCCCGGCAGGATTCGAACCTACGACCCCCTGGTTCGTAGCCAGGTACTCTATCCAGCTGAGCTACGGGCGCTCCGGCAAAGAGGCAAAATTATATCAGAATAATCTTACCGCCGCACTGCATTTGCTTTCGTTTTCGCTTTCGTTTTTCACGACTCACGATTCACGATTCACGATTTCCATTGAACCCCGTGCAGGAATTTCAATGGCGCGCCCGGCAGGATTCGAACCTACGACCCCCTGGTTCGTAGCCAGGTACTCTATCCAGCTGAGCTACGGGCGCGTGAAAAAGCAAGCCTTGAATCATAGCGTTGTTTCGCAAAGTGTGCAAGTCAGGGGGGATAGATGCCGTCATGCAGCGCGGCTCCATCGCGGTCCGCGCGCCGCGCCGACTCGCCCCTTAGCCGCGCGCCGGCACGCCCAACATGCGCAAGTAGGCGTCGGCGATGCCGGTAGCGAAATCCGTGACGTCCGACAACCGGGCCAGGATCGCGTCGTCGGTTGCGCAGTGCACGCCGGCGTAGATCAACAGCGCCGTCATGCGGGGATTGTCCAGCTTCCAGGCGCCGGCCCGCATGCCGGCCTCGAGGATGCCCTTCAATTGCCGGATCACGTCGTTCTCGGTATGGCCCTCGCGCGCATGGTGATGCGTGTGCGTGAAGACGATGTCGTGCACCCGGTACGTCCGCAGATAGGTCGTGACGTTGGCGTGGATCCAGACGCGCAGCCGCCCGACCCAGTCGTCTTCATCGCACGCGGAGATCGCCTCGTCCAGCGCCTGCACGAAGTGGCGCACGTAACGCTCGGCCAGTGCGGCCAGCATTTCCTGCTTGGACGGGAAATAGACGTAGAACGTGCCCTTGGCCACGCCCGCCGCTTCCGTGATCTCGCTGATGGTGGTGGCGTCCACGCCCTTTTCCAGGAACAGCGCCTGGGCCGCACCCATCAGTTCGTCCAGCCGCACTTCCGGCGGCTTGGTACGCGACGGCGCCGCCTTGCGCGCGGATTCGTCTGCGGGGATGTCGGTCATAGCTTTCACTCGGGTTTCACCAATTTCACAAGTCTAAGGGAAATCCGTGCCTGCCCGCCCGGCGTACAGCTTGCCGACAGCAGAACGTCACATCGATAGAACCTGGCGTCACTAGCCTAGCGGCCGTTAACGATGCCGGCTGTCATCCGGCGATCCCGTGGCGCCATGACAGGGCGCCGCCCTATCCGCATAGGTCTACAACCATGTCTGAAAAAGAAAAGCGCGCGAACGCGCAGGCTGCCGCGACGCCGACGGCCGCCGATTCCGTGACCGCCGACTCGCCCGTCCGCGCCACCCGCCGGGGCTTCCTGACCGGCATCGCCGCGCTCGGCGCCAGCGCCGCCACGCTGGGTGCGCTGGCCGGCTGCTCCAGCGATAGCGATGACGACAACGACAGCACCACGACGCCCCCGCCGCCGGCCACGCCGCCCGCCGCGCCCGACGTGACCGCGCAGTTGCGCAAGAACGTCAAGACGCTGGTCGTGATCTTCGCCGAGAACCGCAGCTTCAATAACCTGTTCGCCAATTTCCCCGGCGTGGAAAAGCCGCTGTCCGCGCTGACCGCCGCCGACTACACGCAGAACGACCGCGACGGCACCCCGCTGTCGGTGTTGCCGCCCGTGTGGGGCGGCATGGTGCCCACCTCGCAACAGGCCAACCACATCACCTACCAGGTCGACCAGGCCGCGCCCTACATGAACAACCTGGCCAACGCGCCGTTCGACCTGCGCGGTCCGCAGGGCGAACCGCTGCCGCAAGGCGTGGTCACGCGCGACCTCTGGCACGTGTTCTACCAGAACCAGATGCAGATCAACGGCGGCAAGAACGACCGCTTCGTGGCCTGGGCCGACTCGGGCGCACTGGTCATGGGCCACTACAGTGATTCCGCCTACAACCTGCGCCTGTGGAAGCTGGCCCAGGAATTCGTGCTGTGCGACAACTTCTTCCAGGGCGCATTCGGCGGCTCGTTCCTGAACCACCAGTACCTGGTGGCGGGCCGTCCGCCGTTCTATCCCAACGCCACCACGTCGGTCGCCAGTACCCAGATCGCGCAATTGCAAAGCAGCGACCCCACGGACCCGCGCCTGCAACCCAAGCCCACCTCGCCTGCCAGCGCCCTCACCGGCATTCCGCAGTTCGGCGCCAGCGCGCTGACGCCGGACGGCTATGGCGTCAACACCATGGCCCCGCCCTACTGGCCGTCGTTCTCGCGCGATGCCACGCATCCCGAACTGGCCGATGCCACCAGCCCGCAGACCATGGTGCCGCAGGACCACAGCAACATCGGCGACCTGATGAGCGCCAAGGGCCTGGACTGGGCCTGGTACGCCGGCGGCTGGCAAGCGGCGGTCGACTCGACGGCCAACACCGGCTTTCCGTCGTCGCCCAACTTCCAGGCGCACCACCAGCCGTTCAACTACTTCAAGAGCACCGGCCCCGGCACCGCGGCCCGCACCGCGCACCTGCGCGACGGCGGCCTGGGCGACCTGTCGTCGACCAACAAATTCCTGGCCGACGCCGAAGCCGGCAAGCTGCCCCCGCTGACGTTCTACAAGCCGCAAGGCAACCTGAACATGCACGCCGGCTACGCCGACGTGGACTCGGGCGATCGCCACATCGCGCACATCGTCGACAGCCTGCGCAAGAGCGCGCAATGGGACAACATGGTGGTGGTCATCACCGTGGACGAAAACGGCGGCTGGTGGGACCACGTGGCGCCGCCCCAAGGCGACCGCTGGGGCCCCGGCACGCGCATCCCGACCCTCGTCGTATCCCCCTTCGCCAGGAAGGGCGCCGTCGACCACACCCTCTACGACACCGGCTCGATCCTGCGCCTGGCCACGCGCCTGTTCGACCTGCCCACGCTTGACGGCCTGAAGGCCCGCGACGACGCCATGAAGGCCCGCGGCCAGCAGCCCATGGGCGACTTGACCAACGCGCTGGCGTTCAGCGCGTAAGGGGCCAGGCCCGCGGCCGGCGCCCCGTGCGTCGGCCGCGGGCATGCCGCCAGGCGGTGCCGCATGCGAGAATGCGCCATCCCCCCTGGATGGTTCCACCTTGAAACACCTGCTCGCCGGCCTGGACAGACTGGATGATTTCGACGAAATCATCGACGTGCGCTCGCCGCTGGAATTCGCCGACGACCACATCCCCGGCGCCGTGAACGCGCCCGTGTTCAGCAACGACGAGCGCGCCCGCGTGGGCACGCTGTACCGTCAATCGCCCTTCGAGGCGACCCGCCTGGGGGCCACGCTGGCGGCGCGCAACATCGCCGCCCACCTGGACACCACCTTTGCCGACCGCCCGCAGGGCTGGCGACCGCTGATCTACTGCTGGCGCGGCGGCAAGCGGTCGGGTTCGATGACCGTGATGTTCAACATGATCGGCTGGCGCGCCCGCCAGCTCGACGGCGGCTACAAGACCTACCGCCGCGCCACGCTCGATACGCTGGACACCCTGCCGCCCACGCTGCGTTTCGTGGTGCTCACCGGCCCCACCGGCAGCGGCAAGACGCGCCTGCTTGGCGCCCTGGCGCAGGCCGGCGCGCAAACACTCGACCTGGAGGCGCTGGCCGCCCACCGTGGCTCGTTGCTGGGCGGCTGGCCCGGCACCGCGCAGCCCACGCAAAAAGGGTTCGACACCCGCCTGGCTTGCGGCCTGCGCCAGTTCGATCCGGCCCGGCCGGTCTTCGTCGAAGCCGAAAGCCGCAAGATCGGCGCGGTAGCGCTGCCGGCGGCGCTGTTGGCAGCCATGCACCAAGGCGCCTGCGTCGCCGTCACCGCCAGCCGCGAAGACCGCGCGGCCTTTCTGCAGCAGGACTACGCGCAGCTGTTCGCGCATCCCGAGTGGTTCAAGGTACAGCTGCAACGCATGGTCGGCCTGCACAGCCGCGACACCGTTGCCGCCTGGCACGGCATGATCGACGAGGGCCGCCGCGCCGACCTGGCGCGCGAACTGATCGAGCGGCACTACGACCCCACCTACCTGCGCAGCAGCCAGGCCCATTTCACGCATCTTGCGCAGGCCTTGCCGCTGACCTTCCGGCCCAACGACGCCGACGTCGTGGCGCAGGCGCGCGCATTGCTCGACCGCCTGGCCTGATCTGGCCAGCCAACGACGGACGACGCACGCCCCCTCGTCAAGGCATTGAATCGCGCTCGCGGGTTTGAGAATCTTCTGGTTTTCAGTCGCTTACCACTCCTGCCAATCAATGCAGCGCTTTTGAGAATCGTCCTGTTTTTTAGTGTCCTGCCGCAACGCAACATGAAGGCTACCGATACGTCATCGCCTTTGTCCGGTGCGTGCCAGTACGCTTGAACAATGCGGAGTGTCTCCGACCGGGTTCTGATCGATGTGTACGGGTGCGCCAAGGCCAAGGGCCAAGGAGCCCTCAATGCGCATCCCCCTGAACCCCATCATGCTGGGCGTGCTGGCCGCCACGCTGCCCGCCTTTTCCGGCCCTGCCCTGGCCGCGGACTTCGCCCAGGTCCTCGTCAATGACCCGGCCGGCGGCACGCAAGTCACGCTGAACCCCGGCGACACCGTCACGCATGCCGGCACCGGCGGCGCCATCGACGTTTCCGTAGCCGGCAACGACGTGCGCGGCGACGGCATCGCCGTCAATGCCGGCTCGGCCTCGGCGGGCACCACCATCGGCGTGCGCGCCAGCGCCGGCGGCAGCGCTGCGCTGACGGGCAGCACCATCAAGACGCTGGGCGACGGCCAGGGCGCGCACGGCCTGGCCGCCATCGGCGCCGGCAGCCTGATCACCGCCGCGCACACCGACATTTCCACGCAAGGCGCCTATTCGCATGGTGTCTACGCACAGAACGGCGGCCGCATCGAGCTGGACGGCGGCAGCGTCACCACGTCGGGCAGCGGCAGCAGCGGCCTGCGCGCCGAAGGCGCCAATGCCGTCATCACCGCCAAGGACGTCACCGTCGCCACATCGCTGTACAACGCGGGCGGCGCCTACGTCGACAGCGGCGGTCGCATCGCCATAGAAGGCGGCACCATCACCGTCACCGGCAATCTTGCACCTGGCGTGAACGTGAATGACCAGAATTCCCTCGTGACCTTGCGCGGCACCGTGGTCAACGCGGCCAACGGCGCCGGCGCCCGCGTCGAAGGCGGCCGTTTCGAGATGGACGGTGGCAGCATCACGTCAAGCGGCGCGGCGATCATGCTCAGTTCGGGCAGCGGCCCCGCCTCGGTTGCCGACATCCGCAACGCCACGCTCGTGTCCACCGGCGACGTCAGCTACGGCCTGAACATCAACGCGACGAACACCTCGGCCGTGGTGGACAATGTGTCCATCTCGGCACTGGGCTACCTGGGCACCGGCGTGTGGCTGCCGTCCACCGGCACGGCCTTCACGGCCAACCGCTTTGACATCACGTCGGCGCACCTGGGCATCGACAACCGCGCCGGCGTGGTCACGCTGACCGACGGCACCGTCAAGACCCTGGGCAACAACGCCCATGGCCTGTATGTGTCGCGCGAATACGGCAGCTCGGCCACCATCCAGGCCACCCGCGTCGACATCGATACCCAGGGCGACGGCGCGGTCGGCGTGCTGGCGCGCGTGGGCGGCGCCGCCATCACGCTGGAAGACGTCAACGTCACCACCCGCGGCGCCACCGCCTATGGCCTGTTCGCCAGCGGCACCGGCGCCAGCCTGTCGGCGCGCAACACCGTCGTCAACACGTCCGGCGCCAATGCGTCCGGGCTGTCGATGAGCAACCGCGCCGCCGTGACCCTGGACAACACCCGCTTCACCTTGCAGGGCGCGAGCGCCAACGGCATCTGGAGCTACCTGACGGCCGCCGGGCTGAGCAACAGCGTCGTGCTGCGCAATGGCAGCCAGATCAGCACCCAGGACGGCGTGGGCCTGCTCGCCTCCGGCGGCGGCCATACCTTCCTGGTGTCGGATTCCAACATCACGACACGCACGGGCGGCGATATCGATAGCGGCGTGTTGCTGCATTCGCGCTCGGTCACCGTGACCAGCGGCGGCGTGTCGACCGTGATCGAAAGCGAACAGGTCAACCTGGACGCGTCGAACGCCGTATTGACCGGCGACGTGCTGGCCGACAGCGGCATCCTGGACGTATCGCTCAAGAACGGCTCGGCGCTGACCGGCGCGCTGGTACAACGCGGCCCCGGCCGCATCAACAGCCTGACGCTGGACAGCGCCAGCGCCTGGACCGTGCGCAACGACTCCAGCCTGGGCACGCTGAACAACGCCGGTACCGTGGCCTTCGCCGCACCGGCCGGCGGCACGGGCTTCAAGACGCTGACGGTCAACAACTACGTCGGCGGCGGCACGCTGGTGCTCAACACGCAACTGGGCGACGATGCGTCGCCCACCGACAAGCTCGTCATCGACGGCGGCACCACGTCGGGCAACACGTCGCTGCGCATCGTCAACGCGGGCGGCGACGGTGGCCAGACCCAATACGGCATCCGGGTCGTCGAGACCGTCAACGGCGGCACCACCACCCCCGACGCGTTCCGCCTGGACAGCGGGTCCACCGGCTACCGCGCCAGCGCCGCCACCGTGTCCCTGAACGGCTACGACTACAGCCTGGTGCGCGGCGGCAACGGCGGCGTGGCACCGGACTGGTACCTGACGTCCGACTACACGCCGCCCACGGCGCCGCCGGGCCCCACCGACCCGACGAACCCGACCGATCCCGACGTCCCCGCCCCGCCCGTGACGCCGCCCGAGCCAGTGCTGCCCGGCAACGGCTTCAAGAACGTATCGCCGGAAAGCGGCGCCTGGGCCGGCAACCGCCTGGCCAGCACGCGCCTGTTCACGCACAGCCTGCATGACCGCGTACCGGCCTATGCCGATGGCGACGCCACTGCGGCGACCGGCCGCGGCTTGTGGGCCCGGGTGCAGGGGCGCCACGACAGCGGCCTGCGCATGTCGGAAGGGCGAGTCGATGTCGATACCGATAGCGCCATGGTGCAGTTGGGCGGCGACCTGTTCAAGGCTGCCGTCGGCCAGGACGGCGCCGCCTACGCCGGCCTGATGGGCGGCTATGGCGATGCGCGCTCGCGCGCCGTGTCGACGCTGATGCTTCCCGGCGCCCATGCATCGACCCATGCGAGGGCCCGCGGCAAGGTCTCCGGCTACGCGGTGGGGGTATACGGCACCTACTACGCCAACGATCTCACCCGCCTGGGCGCCTATGCCGACACCTGGCTGCAGTACGGCCGCTACCGCAACCAGATCAGCAGCGAACTGGGATCGGTCCGCTATCGTTCCAACGTCTGGAGCGCCTCGCTGGAAGCCGGCTACGCGATCCAGCCCTTTGCGGCCGGCTCGACCCTGGAAGCCCTGGTGATCGAACCGAATGCGCAGGTCATCTACAGCCGTTATGACGCCAAGGACGCCACGCTGCAAGGCACCCGCATGCGCAGCGACGCCGACAATGCCTGGCAATCACGCGTGGGCGTGCGCGTGTATCCGCGCACCGCGCCCCAGGCCGACAAGCCGGCGGTGCGCCCGTTCCTCGAGACCAATTGGCTGCACAACGGCGGCAATCCGAAGGTGCGCATGGGCGAGAACACCCTGGCAGCGCAGCCGGCGCGCAACGCGCTGGAATTGAAACTGGGCGCGGAAGGCCGCGTGGGCAAGCGGGTGCAAGTGTCCGGCCACGTGTTCGGCCAGGCCGGCGAACACGATCAGCGCGGCTATGGCGGGATGCTCAATGTCAGCTACCGCTGGTAGCCTGCGCCCGGGCAGCGCCGCGCCCGGTTCACACCTCGGCCAGCGCCTGGCCCAGCGCCGCTGTCAAGGCGGCCAGGCCGGCGCGGGCGGCGTCGTTCAGGCCGCCCGCCACCAACCGGTCTTCGGCATGCTGCGTCAACTGCTGCAGATCGCGCGCCTGCACCGCCGCGAAACCGCCCCGCATGCGGTGCAGCACTTTGCGCAGCGCCTGGGCGTCGCCGGCGGCCTGCGCCTGCTCCAGCCTCGCCAGGTCCTGGCCCATGGTCTGCAGAAAGACCTCGCGGTACTTCGCGGGTATCGCCGGCACGGCCGGCGCCGCGGGCAAGGGTGCCGGCCGTGCCGGGGCCACGTCAGCCCCGCCTCGACAGGCGCGCAACTGATTCCACAACAGGCTCAGCTTGATCGGCTTGACCAGCCAGTGGTTCATGCCCGCCGCCTTGCAGCGGGCTTCTTCGTCTTTCAGGGCGTTGGCCGTCACGCCGATGATGGGCACCGCGGCATCCAGCGCACGCAAGGCGCCCGCCAATTCATAGCCGTTCATGCGCGGCATGTTCACGTCCGTCAACACCACGTCGAACGGTGCGATGTGCCATTGCGCCAGGGCCTCGGCGCCATCCGGCGCCACCGTCACCTGGCAGCCCAGCTGCTCAAGCTGGTCGCGCATGGTGACCTGGTTGATCGGGTTGTCTTCGGCCACCAGCACCCGCAGGTTCAGCGGCGCATAGCGTACCGCGACCGTTTCGCGAACCACGTCGGCGTCGCCAGCCGCACAACGCGCCACCGCAAAACCGATGCTGAACAGGTCGTGCCGGTCGGCCGGGTAAGGCGTCGCGGCCAGGGGTTCGCCGCCCCCTGCCGACACCACCAGCCCGGGCCACGGCACGGGGGGCATCACATCGCCAGCAATATGCACGTCGACCAGCACCCCGTCCTGCGCGCCGTCGCGAGGCGGCTGCGCCGGCGCCAGGCAGGCCGAGGCGCCCCAATGCGCCAGCCACAGGCAGATGTTCTCGCTCAGTTCCTTGCGCGAGCTGCGCACATACACACGCACGCCGGCCAGATCGGGCGCGGGCGCCGGCCGCGCCTCGGCCACATCGAGATCGATGGCCAGCGAAAAGCTGCTGCCCAGGCCGGGCTCGCTGGTGACCTGGATGCTGCTGCCCATCAGCTCGGCCAGGCTGGCGCAGATGGACAAGCCGATGCCGGCCCCACGCACCAGATGCGAGCCGCTGTCGATCTGGTAGAACGGCTCGAACAGGCGGACCTGGTTTTCGGCGCTGATGCCCACGCCGCTATCGACCACCTGCATATGCAGCCGCACCCGGCCGCCCGGCAGGTCTTCGGCCCGCAACCGCGTCACGACATGGCCGGAATCGGTGAACTTGATCGCGTTGTTGACCAGGTTGTTCAGGATCTGCCTGACCCGCCCGCCATCGCCCATGACGCAGGCCGGCACCGCCGTATCGACGCAGCTGTAGATCACCAGGCCCTTCTGCTCGGCCATGCCGGCATACGAGGCCACGCAGGCCTGCACCAGTTCGCGCGGATCGAAGCGGTCCATTTCCAGCGCCAGCTGTCCCGATTCGATCTTGGTGATATCCAGGATGTCGCTGATCAACTGCTGCAGGATCACCGACGAATCCTGGATGCGGTCCACGTGGCGGCGCTGCGCCTCGTCCAGCTGCGTCAGGGACAGCACTTCCAGCGTGCCCAGCACGCCATACAGCGGCGTGCGGATCTCGTGGCTCATCGTGGCCAGGAAGGTCGACTTGGCCTCGTTGGCGCGGTCGGCCTGCTGCTTGGCCTGCGCCAGGGTGTGTTCCATCTCGGCGCGGGCGCTGATGTCGGCAAACGCGCACAGCACCACGTCCTGCTTCTTGTAGCGGGTGGGCGCGAAGGCCACGAATAGCGGCCGGTCATCATGAGTGCGGAAGGTTTCGATCGTGCCCGGCGCCGTCGCCCCCAGCACCTGGCGCAGCAGCTTGTTGGCATCCGGCGAATCGTGCAGCTGTTCGCCCACCCCGATGCCCAGCCACTGCGCCGCCAGGGCATTGCCGAACACCACCCGCCCCTCGGGCCGCGACAGCACGCATAGCGCGACCGGCGCCGTGTCCAGCACGGTGCGGCTGAATTCCTCGCTTTCGACCATGTCCAGGTGCGCCAGCTCGGCGGGCTGGATCACGCGCCGGTTGTACCAGAACAGATAACCGGCGCCCGCGGCCAGGCCGATGCCGAACATCAGCAGCACCGCCACCGGCAGCCACATGTTGGCGCGAAAGAAGCCGCCATAGCCCACGCGGTAGAAGGCGGTCCAGGTCGCGGTGCGGTCCGCGATGCGCAGGATCAGGCCTTGCGAGGTGAAATGAAATCCGGCCTTCGCCACTTGCGGCGGCGGCCCCTCGCCGATCAGCACCGTGCCGTCCTGGCGCTGCAGCCAGAACTGGTCGTACAGCGGCACGTTCAACACCCGCTCGGCGACACTGACGCGGCTGCGGTTGA
The DNA here is from genome assembly GCF_052695805.1 of Achromobacter sp. NCFB-sbj8-Ac1-l. Lineage (NCBI taxonomy): Bacteria > Pseudomonadati > Pseudomonadota > Betaproteobacteria > Burkholderiales > Alcaligenaceae > Achromobacter > Achromobacter sp. NCFB-sbj8-Ac1-l. The sequence continues at coordinate 4,588,770 of NZ_CP199812.1, forward strand.
GCAACGACACCGCATAGACGTTGCGCCGCTGGGTCACCGTGCCGTCCCGGGTATTCAACGGCAGCATCACCGGCAGCATGGCGATCATGGAGTGGGGCAGGTCCGGATCGCGCAGCCAGGTGACTTTGGCGCCGTCGCCAAGGGTGCGATCATCCGGATCGGTGCCGCCGGACGCCGTGTGTACCGCATCCACCACCGACAGGAAGGCCGCCCGGGTCAACGGCTCATAGCCGGAAACGGCCGAGATCGCCGGCACGCTCAGGCTCAGTTGCTGGCCCGGAGAAATGATGAACAGCGGCGACGCCGGAAACACCGACGCCGCCCAGCGGGTGGAATAGAAATCCGACATGTAGCCGCCGATGCCGAAGAACACCCCATCCACCACCGGACACGAATCCGGGCTTTGGCACAGCAGCGAAAACGGCATGGCCGCAATCGCGTGCTGGCCATCGAAGAATGCCCACGACGCCCGTTCGAAACCCGGCGTCTCGCTCACCGGGGTCGCCGATACCAGTCGATGGCCGTCCGGGTTCTGGCCCTGCGCACGCAGGCCCTGCAAAATGGTTTCATGGGCGCGGACATAGCCCGTCAGGATCGAGAAATCGATACGCAGCTTTTCCTCTTCCTGCTGCAGGATGCGCTGGCCGCCCCAATACAGGACCCCGCCCAGCACCAGCAACAACGGCAGTACGCCAAACAGCGCGATATTGAGCCGGCGCGAGGCGCGGATGACCTTGATGAGCGGCGTGTCCAGTTTCATTTGCAACCCGCCTGGTCGGGAATCGCCAGCAATGGCGCGGGCGCCGCCTCGTTGCCGGGTTCGTTGGCCAGCAGGCCATTGAACGTGGGCAGGTCGACCGCCGCCGAAATCAGGAAACCCTGCACGCAGTCGCAGCCGATGCGGCGCAGGAATTGCAGGTCTTCGAGCGTTTCCACGCCCTCCGCCGTGACTTGCAGCCCGAGTTGCCGGCCCAGCAGCACGGACGAGACCAGCGCGGCCGCGCGAACCTCGTCGCCTGCGGCGCCATGGACAAAGGCGCGGTCTATCTTCAGTTCGGTGAACGGAGTCGAGATCAGGCTGTACATCGAACTATATCCCTTGCCGAAGTCGTCTTGCGACAGGCCGAACCCCTTCAACCGCAAGCGACTGGCCCCCATGTAGTAGTTGCCGGGCGTCACGGTCATGTCGTCCTCGAGGAGTTCGAATGTTACGTCTTCGGCCGGGATGCCGCCATGGGTAACCTGTTCGTACAGTTCGTCCGGCAGTTGCGGCCGGTCCAGCAGGCTGACCGGCAGATTCACCGACACCGGGATGCGGTGTCCCAGGCGCCGCCAGGCACGGCTGGCCGCCAGGCTGTCTTCGAGCATGCGCATCAGCAGCTCCAGGTCCAGCCCATAGTCGCGCACGGTGCGCAGGAACGATCCCGGCATCATCAACCCCAGCCCGCGATGCCGCCAGCGCACCAGCGCCTCGGCCCCGACGATGGCGCCGGTCGCCAGGGACTTCTTGGGCTGGAACCACGCCTGGATGCTGCCGTCGCGCAGCGCGGCCACCACGCTTTGGCGGTCCAGCAGGCTGCGGGCATCGTCCTCATCGCCCTGCGGCACCGGCAGGCCTTCGACCGGCCGGTGCCGCAGGCGGTCCGCCAGGCCCGCGATCTGTTCGCGCGTCACCGGCTTGACGAAGGCCCCCAGCATCGCAAAGCCGCTTTCCTTGGCCATCAGGCCGATGCTGTTGGCGATCCGGCGCGAACACGCGGTGGCGATCGCCAGGATCGGCCGCAGGTTCAGGCGCGCCAGCGCGTGGATGAACTGGGCCCCGTCCATCCCGGGCATGCTGACATCCATCACCACCAGGTGATAGCCCTCGTCGCGGATTCGCGCCAACGCGTCCGGCGCGCTCTCCAGCGTATCCACGCGGCCAAAGCCGGCCTCTTCCAGCAGGTCTTTCAACTGCAGGCACTGCAAGGCGTGATCGTCCAGCACCAGCACTTTGTAATCGGACAGCCTGTTCACTTCAGTTCCTTTGCGATGCCATGCAAGGTTTGCGCCAGTGCCATGAACGGCAGCGGCTTGGACAACACCTGGCTCATGCCTGCCGCCAGTGCACGCTGGGCGACCTCGGCCGCCGAACTCGACGTCAGGCCGATGAGCGGGCCGGCATAGCCGCCGTCCCGCAACGACCGCGCCAGTTCGAATCCGTTGACGATGGGCATGTTCAGGTCCGTCAGCACCAGGTCGAAGCGCTCGGCGTCCCAACGCCGCAGCGCTTGCCCGCCGTCGGACGCCAGCGTCACCGTGCAGCCCAGATGTTCCAGCTGTTCCTGCAGGATCAGCTGGTTGATGGCGTTGTCTTCCACGACCAGCACCCGCAAGCCCAGGCGCCGCGGCCGGGCGCCGTCCGGATCCTGCTCGCCGCCTTCCTCGCCATCCTGCGCCATCCGCACCGCGCGGCAGATGCTGGCCGGATTGCAGGCGCTGGCCAGGCTCTGGCGGCCGGCAGAGGCCATGAACGCCTCTTGCCCCGCCCCCGGCGCCAGCACGCGCACCCGCGGCTGGCACCAGCGCGGCGCCGCCGCGGCCGGCGGCCAGGCCTGCACCAGCACGGCGCCCGCCAGGTCGGCCGCGTCCGACTGCCTGCGGTAAGGCAAGGCGATCGCGCCGCACGCATTCAACCAACTGCACACGTTGCCCACCACCTCGGGCACCGCGCCATCCACATAGACCGCGTGCGGCTGCAACTCGACCGGCGCCGCCGCCGACGCCTCGTCCGTCGCGGTCGGCAAGGTCAGGCAGAATGAAATGCTGGTCCCCAGCCCTTCCTCGCTGATCACCGACAAGGTCCCGCCCATCAGATCCGACAGGCGCCGGCATATGGTCAGGCCCAGGCCGGTGCCGGCGACATCCCCATCCTGCGCCGTCGGCCCACGGAAATAGGGTTCGAACAGGCGTGTGCGATGGCTCTCGCAGATGCCCGGCCCGGTGTCCGCCACCTGAAAGCGCAGCCGCACGCGCCCCGGTCCGTCGGGTTCGGCGCGGGCCCGCAGCACCACCCTGCCCGACTCGGTGAACTTGATCGCGTTGCTGACCAGATTGTTCAGGATCTGCAGCACGCGGATGGCATCGCCCTGCGTCGTCGGCGGCATGCCGACCTCGGTAATGGCATACAGGTCCAGGCCCTTGGCCTGCGCCCGGGCCAGGTAATTGGCCACCACCTGTTCCACCACGTCCGCCGGCGAGAAGGGGCCGATTTCCAGCTCTTCCCGCCCCGCCTCGATACGCGAAAGGTCCAGCGTGCCGTTGATGGTGCGCAGCAACGTCGACGACGACTGCTGGATGGTCCGCAGGTACTGCTCCTGCTGGCCGGACAGCCCGGTCAGCGCCAGCAGTTCCAGCGTGCCCAGGATGCCGTACAGCGGCGTGCGGATTTCGTGGCTGATGGTGGCAAAGAACATGGCCTTGGATTCGCTGGCCTGGTCGGTCGCCAGCTTGGCGCTGCGCAGCGCGCGTTCCACCCCTTTCTGCGCCGTGATGTCGCTGATCCCGCACAACACCACGTCTTCGGATTGGTACGTCGTCGCGGCAAACGTCAGGTAGGCGCTGCGGCCATCGGCCAGCGCATATTCCTTGCCGCCCGTCTGCGCGCCCGCCTGGCGCAGCGTTTCACGCCATTGGTCCTGCTCGCCCAGCCACTGCCGCGCGGCCGCATTGGACAACAGCAAGGCCCCGTCCGAGCGCCGCAGCAGGCACAGGCCCACGGGCGCCACTTCGACGATCTTCTGGTTCAGCGCCACACTGTCGACCAGGGCTTCGTACTGCCGCAACGCAGGCCTGACCAGCCGGTTCCGGATATGGCGCACCGCCAGCAGCACGATGGCGATCAGCAGCGCCGCCACCCCGCCCGCCGTCCAGAACGAACGCGCGCCATCTTCCAGCAGATCGCTGATCGGCACGAAATACGCCAGCCGCCAACCCGCCTCGCCCACCGACTTCACCAGCACCAGCGTCTGCGGCCACCAGCCGTCGCCCTGCAACCGGAATGCATCGTGCGACAGGTGTGCGGCCGTCTCGTCGACGCGCGCCGGCAGATTGCCGCTGTGCAGCGCCATCACGCCGTTGCCGTCATACAAGGCGTAGCTCGCGCCGCCGCTTGCGCACTGCGCCTGGCCGACCACCGCGCCCAGTCCGCCCATCTCCAGCCCGATCCAGGTCTGCTCGGCGCCGTCGATATCCACGGGGGTGTACAGGAACAATCGATTGGCCGGATCCATCGGCGGACGCAGCCACACCAGCGGCGTGCGGCCATCGCGACCCGCGCCGGTATCGCGCTGGCGCAGCGCGTGCGCCAGCCAGCGGGAGATATCGTCAGGCAAGGGGGACGTGGCCGCCGCCGTGCCGCCGGCAGCCGCCGCAAGCGCGCCGTCCGCGGCCCGGGCTGCCAGTCGGCGGACCGCCGTATCGGTCGGCGAGGCGTACACGATCTGCGCCTGCAACCGCGCGACGTCCGCGCGATCGCGCGGGGTCAGGATCAGCGCCCACTCATAGCCCCCGTCCGTCTCGACTAGCGGGTCGACGCTGATCTGCCCGGTCTCGCCAAACGTGCGCGGCGTGCGCGACACGGGCATGCGATCGGTATTGCGCACCGCCGATGCCGCCACCGACCGCAGCAACGCCTCGCGCTGGTCGAAATACAGCTGTGCGTTGTAGGCGCCGGCATTCATCCGGCGGCGGTATTTCGAGACTTCCCCCGTGAACGACCAATAGGCGTACAGCGCCGTTCCCACCAGAATGCAGGCCGTCAGGGCGACGGCGAACAGGTGAAGAAGAAGCATGGGCAAACCCGGGGCCGCCGCCGTCAATGCTTCCCGCATGCGGGGCTTTACGATCATGAAATGATCATAAATTTCGACGTCGGCGGCAGGGTTGAGAATATTCTCAAAGGCGGTGCGTCCTGCCAGGCTTGCTACCGAAAGGACTGCGTGAACCCGCAAGGTTTCATCGTCCTACTTGTGGCAACCTGCGTCACCGATCAGTTGAACAGCGGCTTCGCCCGCCTGCGAGGCCAACCGGTCTCCCTGACGATGGACAGCCTGGGCGTGCCCAGCAGCGCGCGCACCATTGCAGGCCGTCACGTCTATACCTGGACGAACACCGAACTCGACGAGCAGCAACGCATCCGCAACATCTCGTACGATGGCACGATCGACGCCCGTGCCAAGTATGCGCAGGCGTTGAACCATTGACGCCTTGACCGACTGATCCGATCCCAGCCCGCGAATGCCGTCGCCAACGCGCCGGGCCCGGGCACTCAAGGAGCCCCCTCTTGCCTGCCGACGCAGACTCCTCCCGCAATCCCGCCAACGCGGTGCCCACCCACAAACACGACCTGCTCGGCGCAGAGATCATCGTGGCGTCGGGCTATCCCGCCGTACACGCGCAATTGCCTGCCCTGCTCGTCTGGATGCAGGACATCAACTGGCCCGTCGCCCGCGTGCTGGCGCCCTTTCTGGCCAGCATCGGCGCGCCGCTGGCCGACCACGTGCGCACGATCCTCGCGTCCGATGACCCCATCTGGACCTACAACGTTCTGGCCTATCTGGTCAGCGCGTCCGCCCCCCTCGCCCTGGCGATGGAACCGCAGTTGACGCGCCTGGCGGCGCAGCCCAGCCAGGCCGAGCGCGACGAAGGCGTCGACGAACTCGCCGGCCAGATCCTGGCCACGCTGCACGCAAGCCGCTAAAGGCACCGCGACAAAACCGCCCCCCATCCTCCCGCAAATGTAAAAGAAGTAAACACTTTGAAGCGACGCGGCGCAGGCCTGGGCTGCCACGCGCGACGTGCCGCACGCTCGCCGCAATCCCATCGCCCTATGAAGCGCCCCCGCTTTTCCCGAACCTTGCCCGATGGGAACCCCGGCAACGCCGATCTGCCGGGCAAAACGGGGTACGAACAGGCTGTTGAATCCACGCCACACCCCCCTCTCGCCAGCGTCACAGGCTGCTGGCATGATGCGGCGCGTAGGGAACCTGTCTGGCATCTGAACAAGGAAAACAAACGTGCGATTCAGCTTTTTCAAAGCCCTGGCGGCCTGCCTGTTCGGCGCCGTATTGAGCGGCTGCACCACCTGGGACGTGGCGATGATGCGCCACAAGGGCAAACCGGTGAACGACATCGTGGCCGAGTGGGGCGTGCCCGACCGCGTCTACGCCAGCGACGACCTGCCGGTCGGCCAGTTGGTCTACCAGTGGCAGACCTCCGGCGAAGTCTCGTGGGACGAAGCGGTGGGTACCTTCTACGTGCCCCCGCCCGGCGGCGTCAGCTACGGTTTCGGCAACAACACCGGCACCATCTATCAACGACGCACGGGCGTGGCCAGCTGCTACACCATGCTGCACGTCAATGAGCAAGGCATCGTCGTCGGCGGTGACCTCGTCAACCACGGCACGACCTGCAAGATGTGGTGATGGCAATGCGCCGCGCGCCGCTGATGCGCCCCGCCGGCCGGCCCACCTCGGACAACCCGCGAGAACACACCCGATGACGACCATGAAAGCCACCTCCGCTGCCCTGCTCGCCCTGGCCTTGCTGGCCAGCCCCGCCTTCGCCGCCGAAAAGAAACCCACCGCCGGCGACATCTCGCGCGCCATCGCCTATGCCGACGTGATGCGTGCCTTTGCCTACAGCGAACAAGCCGAGAAGTACAAGGCACGCTACGACAAGATCGGCCCCAGCCAGGACGGCCTGGAAGCCATGACCAACGCCGCCAACCTGATGACCCTGGCCAACCAGGCCATGCGCGCCGCCTGCGCCCGCGAACCGCACTATGTCGAGAAAGGCATCGAGGCGTTTCGTTGCAGCAAGATCAAGTAGTCGCCTGGCGGCAGTGCCAAACGAAAAAGCCCGCAGAACGGAAGTTCTGCGGGCTTTTATTCAGCTTGGCAAAGCCAGGCTGAGAATCTGGCGGAGATGGTGGGATTCGAACCCACGATGCAGTTTTTAGCCACATACTCCCTTAGCAGGGGAGCCCCTTCAGCCTCTCGGGCACATCTCCGAAGAGAACGAGATTCTAGCACGACTTTTTAACGGTTTTTCCCTGGCGGGGCCTGCCCGTGAAAAAAATCGTGCCGGAACTGCGCTCCTCAGGCCTTGGTGGCCGGCGCCTGGTCCAGGCCGAAGGCCTTGTGCAGTGCGCGCACGCCCAATTCCATGTACTTGTCGTCGATGATGACCGAGGTCTTGATTTCGCTGGTGCTGATCATCTGGATGTTGATGCCTTCTTGCGAAAGCGTCTGGAACATCAGGCTGGCCACGCCGACGTGCGAACGCATGCCGATGCCGACGATCGAGACCTTGGCGACCTTCTCGTCGGTGGACAGTTCGCGAGCGCCCACGGCGGGAATGACTTCGCGCTTGAGCAGGTCGACGGCGCGGGCGAACTCGTTGCGGTTCACGGTGAACGAGAAATCGGTCGTGCCGGCCACGGACTGGTTCTGCACGATCATGTCGACATCGATATTGGCGGCGGCAACCGGGCCCAGGATCGAGAAGGCGATGCCGGGCTTGTCGGGAACGCCCAGCAGGGTGATTTTGGCTTCGTCGCGGCTGAAGGCGATGCCGGAGACAACGGCGGCTTCCATTTTTTCGTCTTCCTCAAAAGTAATCAGCGTGCCCGAAACCATTTCCTGGTCGAGCGGGATGAGCGGGTCGGTCAGGGACGACAGGACCCGCGTCGGCACACGGTATTTGCCGGCGAATTCCACCGAGCGGATCTGCAGGACCTTGGAGCCCAGCGACGCCATTTCCAGCATTTCCTCGAAGGAAACGACGGCCATGCGGCGCGCTTCGGGCACCACCCGCGGATCGGTCGTGTAGACGCCATCCACATCGGTGTAGATCAGGCATTCATCGGCCTTGAGCGCCGCCGCCACGGCCACGGCCGAGGTGTCGGAGCCGCCACGGCCCAGCGTCGTGATGTGGCCTTCCGGGTCCACGCCCTGGAAGCCCGTGACGATGACCACGCGGCCGGCGTCGAGGTCGGCGCGGATGCGGGCGTCGTCGATGGACGTGATGCGCGCTTTGGTGAACGACGAATCGGTGCGCACCGGCACTTGCCAGCCCGCGTAGCTGCGGGCGGCCACGCCTTCGGCTTGCAGCGCGATGGCCAACAGGCCGCTGCTGGCCTGTTCGCCGGTGGCGGCGATCATGTCGAGCTCGCGGGCGTCGGGCTGGGGCGTAATTTCGCGGGCCAGGCCCAGCAGACGATTGGTTTCGCCTGCCATGGCCGAGGGCACCACGACAACCTGGTGGCCGGCAGCGTGCCACTTCGCGACGCGTCGCGCCACGTTCCGGATGCGCTCTACCGAGCCCATCGAGGTACCGCCATATTTATGAACGATCAGGGACATCTCGTACTCTGGCTGGGAACCCGCCGCAAGTGTTGACGGGCAAAACCTCATATTCTATCGCGGCGGTAAAAATTTGCGCAGGTCGTGGAATTTTCTTTCCATCGCACGGTCATTTTTCGCGAAATTTGTCGTCTTTCGCCGAATTTTCCGGATTCGCAGCCGGGTTCCGGCGGGCGTTTGCCGACGGCTGGCCCGTCGCTCGGCGGGGTTCCAGCCATACCCGCCCCCGATGGCAGCGGATCACGTGCCCGGCCTGCTCCACCCGCAACTGGCGGTCGTGCCCCAGGCTGTGCAGTTCACGCAGTTGACGCAGCAGGTCGCGCAGGCGCGCGTCGGTCGGCATGCGGGCGCCGTTCTGCGCCAGCCAGTAGCGCAGCGCCTGGGCCTGGCGCGCCGGCGACAGCCTGCGCCAGGCGGCCAACGAAAAACTGGCGCCATCCGGTCCGGGTTCCAGGCCGGCCAGGTCGTCGCGGGCGACTTCGTCCAGGATCTCGGCGGCTTCGGCCATGTGACGGGCGTGGCGGGCGACGATGGCGCGCCAGCCGGGCCAGCGGCCATCCAGCGCGGGCGCCAGCAGCGCGCGCAAGGCGGCACGGGTGTAGCGGGGATCGGCGTTGGTGGGGTCTTGCACGGGTCGCCAGCCAGTGGCGTCGGCGAACTGATCCGCGGCGTGCAGGATGGCCTGCCTGCCCTCGTCCAGCCAGGGGCGCAGGTAGGTGACGCCATCGCGGCGGGTCAAGGGCGCCATGGCCGCCATGCCGGCCAGCCCGGTGCCGCGCAAGAGGCGCAGCAATACGGTTTCGGCCTGATCGTTGCGGTGGTGGGCCAGCAGCACCGCCGTCACGCCGTCAGCCTGGGCCAGGCGGGCCAGCGCGGCGTAGCGGGCGTCGCGCGCGGCGGCCTCGATGCCTTGGCCGCTGGCCTCGTCCACCTGGACCCGGGCCAGCCGGAGCGGCAGCCCCAGCAGGCCGGCCAGGGCCTGCACCTGCCGACTCCAATCGTCGGCCGCCGCTTGCAAGCCGTGATGCACATGGAACAGCACCACGTCGATGCCCGCGGCCCGGGCGACGGCGGCCGCATGCACGGCCAGCATGGCCGAGTCCGCGCCGCCGCTGACGGCCACGGCGATGCGACCCGGTGGTTGCGGCAGGCACTGCAAGGCGCGGCGCAGGGCGCCGGCCAGGTCGGGCGATACGGGATACGACTGCCCCGCGCTGGCCGCTTCGGAAGGATCGGACGCGGTGGGGGGGCAGGTCATGGCGGACGGCGCTGGGCAGGCCTGCCGCGGCGCCGGCACGGGCCGGCGCGCGGGGCGCCTCAGGCGCGCACTTCCTGGTAGGCGCCGTAGGACAGCAGGCGCTGGACGCGCTGTTCCACGAGCTGCTCGGGCGTCATGCCCTGCAGCTGGCGCAGGGCGTCGCCCAGCGCGCGACGCAACAGGCGCGCCATGACGCGCGGGTCGCGGTGGGCGCCGCCCACCGGTTCGTTGATGACGCGGTCGACCAGGCCCAGGTCTTTCAGGCGCGGGGCGATGATGGCCAGCGCCTCGGCGGCCTCGGGGGCCTTGTCGGCGCTGCGCCACAGGATGGACGCGCAGCCTTCGGGCGAGATCACGGCGTAGGTCGCGTACTGCAGCATCAGCACGGCGTTGCCCACGGCGATGGCCAGGGCGCCGCCCGAGCCGCCTTCGCCGATGATCGTGACGATCACGGGCACTTTCAGTTCGGCCATGGCATACAGGTTGTGGCCGATGGCTTCGGACTGGCCGCGCTCTTCGGCGCCGATGCCGGGATAGGCGCCGGGGGTGTCCACGAAGGTGAACACGGGGATGCCGAACTTTTCGGCCAGGCGCATCAGGCGCAGGGCCTTGCGATAGCCTTCCGGACGCGGCATGCCGAAATTGCGGGCGGCGCGTTCCTTGGTGTCGCGGCCTTTCTGGTGGCCGATCACCATGCAGGGCGTGCCGTTAAAGCGCGCCAGGCCGCCCACGATGGACTGGTCGTCGGCGTACATGCGGTCGCCGTGCAGTTCGTGGAAGTCGGTGAAGATTTCGCGCACGTAGTCCAGCGTGTAAGGACGCTGGGGGTGGCGGGCGACCAGCGCCGTCTGCCAGGGCGTGAGCTTGGCGTAGATTTCCTTGGCCAGGGTCTGGCTCTTCTGCTGCAGACGTCCGATCTCGTCGGAGATGTCTACCGCCGAATCGGCCTGCACGTAGCGCAGCTGCTCGATCTTGTTTTCAAGCTCGGCGAGCGGCTGTTCAAATTCCAGAAATGTATTGCGCATGTAGTGTGGTTCCGTAGATGGGCGACCTGGTTTGCGTCAGTATTGGACCGGCGTCGGTTCCAGACTGCGCCACAGATACCAGGTAGCCACGGTACGCCAGGGTTGCCACGCCAACGAGACTTCGCGAGCCTCGAAGCGCGAGACAGGCTCGCCGCTGAAATAGTGTAGCGAGATTGCCTTGAGCAACCCAGGATCATCCAGCGGCAGGACATCAGGCCGCTGCAGATTGAAAATCAAAAACATCTCCGCCGTCCAGCGTCCGATGCCCCGGATGGCGGTCAATTCGGAAATGACGGCCTCGTCGTCCATGGCCGCCCACTTTTCGGGGTGGACTCGGCGTTCGCCGAAATGCACGGCCAGATCCAGCACGTATTCGGCCTTGCGCTGGGACAGGCCGGCGGCGCGCAGGCCCTCCAGGCCGACGCGCAGCACCGCCACGGGGGTGGGCCGCTTGCCGGCGGCTTCCAGGAACTTGTCCCAGACGGCGTCGGCCGCCTTGGCCGAGACCTGCTGGCCGATGATCGCCCGCGCCAGCGTCACGAAAGGCGTGCCGCGCGAGGTCAGCCAGACCTCGGGGTGCTGGGGAATGATCTTTTTCAGGATGCGGTCGCGCCGCATCAGGTGGGCGACGGCGGCTTCCCAATACTCAGGCTTGGGAATGTCGGTATCTGCGATGGACATGTGGGGCGTTTCCTGGGGGTTCACGCCCGACGCCACTGCGTCAGGCCGCCCGGTTTGTCATCGAGTTCGATGCCGGCATCGCGCAGCTCGGCGCGGATACGATCCGCCTCTGCGAAATTGCGGGCCGCCTTGGCGGCCGCGCGGGCGTCGATGAGGGTCTGGATGGCATCGGCGTCCAGTTCGCTGCGCACGCCCTGTTCCATCGCGGCCGCCGAATAACGGGTGGACGACTGGAAGTAGGCGGCCGGGTCCTGTTGCAACAGGCCCAGCAGCGAGGCCAGCGCTTTGAGCTGGCCGGCGCTGCGGGCGCTCTTGCTGCGGTTGGCCTCGGACGCCAGCTCGAACAGGGCCGCGACGGCGCCGGAGCTGTTGAAATCGTCGTCCATGGCGGCCTTGAAGGCCTGCGCCTGGGGCTCGTTCCAGTCGATGCCCTGGGCGTCGGCCGGCACGTTCTGCAGCGCCTGGTACAGGCGGTCCAGGGCGTTCTGGGCGTCGACCAGGTTGTCCGGCGTGTAGTTCTGCGGGCTGCGGTAGTGGTTGCGCACGATGAAGAAACGCACCATTTCGGCTTCGCGCGGATTGACCCGGTAATCGGCCACGTCGGCCGCCGGCTCGCCCTGGGCGATGGTCTGGCGGATGGTGCGGAAATTGCCCAGCGACTTGGACATCTTGTCCGAATCGACCATCAGCGGGCCGCAATGCATCCAGATGTTGGCCAGCACGCCGCCGAAGGCACCTTCGGTCTGGGCGATTTCGTTTTCGTGGTGCGGGAATTTCAGGTCGGGACCGCCACCGTGGATGTCCAGGGGCAGGCCCAGCAACGACTTGCTCATGGCCGAGCATTCGATGTGCCAGCCCGGACGGCCCAGGCCATAGGGCGATTCCCACTTGGTGTCGGCGGGTTCTTCGGCCTTGGCCGATTTCCACAACACGAAATCGAGCGGATCGCGCTTGGACGAGCCCACCGCCACGCGTTCGCCGGCACGCAGGTCGTCCAGCGTCTTGCCGGACAGCTTGCCGTAGCCCTCGAAACCGCGCACGGCGTAGTTCACGTCGCCGTCGTCGGCCTGGTAGGCCAGGCCCTTCTGTTCGAGCTTGCCGATGATGTCGAGCATCTCGCCCACGTACTGGGTGGCGCGCGGCTCGCGGTCGGGCGTGGCCACGCCCAGCGCGCGCTCGTCGGCGTGCATGGCGTCGATGTAGAACTCGGTGACTTCGCCGATGCGGCGGCCGGTCTCGACGGCGCGGCGGATGATCTTGTCGTCGATGTCCGTGATGTTGCGCACGTAGTCGACCGCCAGGCCGCTGGCGCGCAGCCAGCGCTGCACCACGTCGAACGACACCAGCATGCGGGCATGGCCCAGGTGGCAGAAGTCGTACACGGTCATGCCACACACGTACATGCGCACCTGACCGGCCTGGGCCGGCTTGAACGGTTCTTTGGTACGCGATAACGTGTTGTAGATTTGCAGCATGGCGCTTGTGAGATTGTCCAAATTTTTTCCGAGGCGGCTGCGGAAAACGTTGTGCCCGAAGGACGATACCTTCAAGACGGCCGCCCAAGGGTTGCCGACATTGCCAGGATCAGGCTTGCCACCCGGGGTTTCTCGCCCCGGGCTTCATGGGTTTTCATCCCATGGGTTTCATCCCATGGGTTTTCATCTGTCGACCTGATCCGCTACACCTGTCAGCCAGCGTTTTGCCTCAATGTCGAGCCAAAAACCCAACCGAGGCTAAAATGGCGGTCGTCAAGTATAGCAAGCGGCCCGGTCACGCGCGTATGCGCGGCCCGGCCTCGACTTTTAACGGATGCCCACGTGACTATCAAGCCGCGTTTTTGCGTCACCCTGCTCGCCCTGGCCCTGGCTGGCGCGCCGGTTGCCGGCGCCTTCGCCCAATCCATGGCCGGAGGCTCGAGACAGAACCCGAACGCCAGCCGCACCACGCTCGACCCCATTCCGCCCGAAGGCGGCTGGGATGGCCTGGCCAATGTGCTGAAATCCGTGCAGCCCAGCGTGGACACCCGCCTGCAGCCCACCGCCTCGCAGATCACCAACCACATCGAGCGCCTGCTGAACCACGGCGACAACGCCGAGGCGCTGGCGATGATCGAAAAGCGCGAAGCCCAGATCAAGGAGCAGCGCGGCACCGACGTGCAATTGATGTTCCAGCACGCGCGCGCCCTGGCTGCCCTGGACCGCAAGGCCGAAGCCATCGACATCTACACCGAGATGACGACCCGCTTCCCCGAGCTGCCGGAACCTTGGAACAACCTGGCCGCTCTATATGCCAGCCGGGGCGAACTTGAAAAAGCACAAGACGCCCTGCAACAGGCCTTGCGCGCCGACCCAGGCTACGCCGCCGCGCGCGCCAACCTGGGCGACCTGCAATTGCTGCAGGCGTTGCGCACCTACAAGCAGGCCGCCAAGGAAGGCGTGCCGGGCATGCAGGACAAGGCCCGCGAAGTCGAAACCATGCTGAAGGATAGGCAACACAAATGATGTCCCGCTATTCCCCTCTCCACCTGCTGCGCCTGACGGCGTGCTCGTTCGCGCTGGCCGCCTTTGCCCCAGCGCTCGTCAGCGCCGCGCCCGCGGCCGCCCCCTCAACCTCTCCCTCTGAAGGCACAAAAGCCATGAGCACCAATCCCCGCGTCAAGCTTCACACCAACCAAGGCGACATGGTCATCACCCTGGACGCCGCCAAGGCGCCCAAGACCGTCGAGAACTTCCTGACCTACGTCAAGGAAGGCTTCTACAACGGCACGGTGTTCCATCGCGTGATCGACGGCTTCATGATCCAGGGCGGCGGCTTCGAACCCGGCATGAAGCAGAAGCAGACCCACGCCCCGATCGAAAACGAGGCCAACAACGGCCTGAAGAACGACAAGTACACCCTGGCGATGGCCCGCACCAGCGACCCGCACTCGGCGACTGCCCAGTTCTTCATCAACGTGTCCAACAACGACTTCCTGAACTTCACCGCGCCCACGCCCAATGGCTGGGGCTACGCCGTGTTCGGCAGCATCACCGAAGGCACCGACGTGGTCGACAAGATCAAGGGCGTGAAGACCGGCAACAAGGGCTTTCACCAGAACGTCCCCAACGAAGACGTGATCATCGAGAAGGCCGAAGTTCTTGAATAAGCTTGCCCTGGCCGGCCCGATCTGGCTGGCATCCGACCTGCACCTGGGGCCGGCCACGCCGGCCACCTCGGAGGCCTTCCTGGCCTTCCTGCAGGCCGCCGAAGAAGAAGCCGCCGCCCTGCTGCTGCCGGGCGACATCTTCGATGCCTGGATCGGCGACGACGTGATCCGCGCCGCGCCGCCGTGGCTGGCCACGGTGCTCAAGGCGTTGCAGGCCACCGCCGCGCGCATTCCGGTCTGGCTGGGCCGCGGCAACCGCGACTTCCTGATCGGCGAGGAACTGGCCGCCGCCGTGGGCGCCAAGCTGCTGCCCGAACCGGCGCTGCTGCAGACCGACTACGGCAACGTGCTGCTGACGCACGGCGACGAATTCTGTACCGACGACGCCGCGTACCAGCAGTTCCGCCAGATGGTGCGCAATCCGCAGTGGCAGGCTGAATTCCTGTCCAAGACCATTCCCGAGCGCCTGGCCATGGCGCAGCAGGCCCGCGGCGAAAGCCAGGCCGCCAACCAGGCCAAGTCGATGGAAATCATGGACGTGAATGCCGGCGCCATTGCGCAGGCCTTTCGCGACGCCGGCGTGAGCGTGCTGGTGCACGGACATACCCATCGCCCTGCCCGCCACGTGCTTGACGTCGACGGCAAGAAGCGCGAACGCTGGGTGCTGCCCGACTGGGACTGCGACCACGTGTCGCCGCCGCGCGGCGGCTGGCTGGTCATCGACCAGGACGGCCTGCAGTTCTACGATCTCGAAACCGACGCGTAGGCCTGGGGCTCGCCCCCGCCATGCGCCATGAAAATGGGCCGCGTCACATGACGCGGCCCATTTTTTTGCCTGGGCGCGGGGCCCGGGCCCCGCGCAAGGCGGTGTCAGAGGAAGATCCAGGCCGCCACGATGGCGCCGAACACGATGCGGTACCAGGCGAACACGCGGTAGGTGTGGTTGGCCACGAAGCGCAGCACCGCCCGCACCACCACCATGGCGCTCAGGAAGGCCGCCACGAAGCCGACCGCAATGCCCGACAGGTCGTGCTGGGTGAGCAGGTCCATGTTCTTGTACATGTCGTACACGGCCGCGCCCAGCATGGTGGGCATGGCCAGGAAGAACGAGAACTCGGTGGCTGTCTTGCGCTGGATGCCCGCGATCATGCCGCCGATGATGGTGGCGCCCGACCGCGAGGTGCCGGGGATCATGGCCAGGCATTGGGCCACGCCCACGCCCAGCGCCTGCTTCCAGGTGATCTGTTCCAGCGTGCGCGCCGTGGCGTGTTCGTCGGACGCCGTGTCGTCCGCGGCGCCAGGCACGTCGCCCGGCGTGTGGCGGGTGCGGCGTTCGACGTACAGCATGATCAGGCCGCCCAGCACCAGGGTCACCACCACTACGCCCGGGTGGTAGAACACCTGCTTGATCGCCTTGATGAAGATGGCGCCGATGACGGCGGCCGGCAGGAAGGCGATGATCAGGTTTCGGGTGAAGGCCACCTCGCTGGGCACGCCGGTCAGCGTGCCGCGGATCAGCTGCAGCAGGCGGGCCCGGAAGATCCACATCACGGCCAGGATGGAACCCAGCTGGATCACGACTTCAAATACCTTGCCCTGGCTGGATTCGAAATTGATCCAGTCGCCGATCAGGATCAGGTGGCCCGTGCTGGACACGGGGATGAATTCCGTCAGGCCTTCGACGATGCCCAGGATGAAGGCCTTGATCAGGTAGAGCGTGGAATCGGTCACGATGGCGGGTTCCAGGTAGATGAGGTCGGGTCCGGGGCGGGGTCCAGGATTCGCGGCGCTAGTCGTTGGTCAGCGAGGCGTCTTCGTCCAGCAGTTCCGGCGCGCGCTTTTCGACGCGCACCAGGGCAATGCGGCGGCCATCCATTTCCAGGACTTCGAAGCGGAAATGGTCGTGGTGGATCTCGTATTCGCAGACATCGCCCGGCTTGGGCAGATGGCCGAAACGCGACAGCAAGTAGCCGGCCAGGGTGGAGAAATCCTGCGCATCATCGACCAGGCCTTCGGTCTCCAGCACCTGTTCGACATGGTGCAGGTCTGCTGCGCCGTCGATCTTCCAGGTGTTGGGGCCGTCGGCGACGATGTCGGGCAGCTCGTCTTCGTCGGGGAATTCTCCGGCGATGGCTTCGAACACGTCGATCGGGGTCACCAGGCCTTCGATGGCGCCGAACTCGTCGGCCACCAGCACCAATTGGCCGCGCGACCGCTTGAGCGTGTCCATCAGGCGCAGGATGCCGATGGCCTCGTGCACGATGATCGGATCGCGCAGGCGGTTGCGGCGTACCCGGCCTTCGGTGATCAGGTCGGCCACCAGGTCCTTGGCGCGGGCGATGCCCAGCACTTCGTCGAGCGAGCCGCGGCAGACCGGGAAGAAGCTGTGCGGCGCCTCGGTGATCTGGCGGCGGATGGTCTCGGGATCATCGTCGATGTTGATCCACGACACGTCGGTGCGCGGCGTCATGATGGACCGGATCGACCGCTCGGCCAGCGTCAGCACGCCGCTGACCATGTTGCGCTCTTCGACGCCGAAGGCCGGCATGGCGGGGCCGTCGGCGCTGGGCAGGTCAGGCTCTTCGGCGGGCGGGCGCTTGCCCAGCATGCGCAGCACGGCGGACGCGGTGCGTTCGCGCATGGGACGACGGGCGTCCAGCTTGAGCAGGTTGCGGCGCGCCACCTGGTTGAGCGCCTCGATGGCGACCGAAAAGCCGATGGCGGCGTACAGGTAGCCCTTGGGCACCTTGAAGCCGAAGGCCTCGGCCAGCAGCGAAAAGCCGATCATCAGCAAGAAGCCCAGGCACAGCACGACCACCGTGGGGTGGGCGTTGACGAAGCGCGTGAGGGGCTTGGACGCCAGCAGCATGATGCCGATGGCGATGACCACGGCAATCATCATGATGGCCAGGTGGTCGACCATGCCGACGGCGGTGATGACCGAGTCCAGCGAGAACACGGCATCAAGCACCACGATCTGCGTGACGATGACCCAGAAGCTGGCGTACACGCGCGGCCCCGACGAGCCGCCGTGCTGCCCGCCTTCGAGGCGCTCGTGCAGTTCCATCGTGCCTTTGAACAGCAGGAAGAAGCCGCCGACCATGAGGATCAGGTCCCGGCCAGAGGGCGAGAAGGGTCCGACTGCGAACAAGGGGGTGGTCAGGGTGACCAGATACGACATGACCGACAAGAGGCCAAGCCGCATGACGAGCGCCAGGCTGAGGCCCAAGATGCGCGCTCTGTCGCGTTGCGACGGGGGCAGCTTGTCCGCCAGGATGGCGATGAAAATCAGGTTATCGATTCCCAGGACGATCTCAAGGACGACCAGGGTAAGCAAGCCGACCCACGCAGCGGGGTCCAGCAGCCACTCCATCAGGAGCTCCAGAAGTTACACGACCGGTAATCGTACATGGAAAATCCGTGACACGCCGGTGACACGCCTCGTCCGCATGCCCTACGGCCGCGGGTTACGGGGCGATTGGCCAGTGGCACCGGCCATGAAAAAACCGGCCGCAAGGGGCCGGTGGGATGAGCAATGACGCGAGCGCGATGTGGCGCATCGTCGGGCAGGCACGGCCGTGCCGCCCATGCGGGTGCGAGCCCGGCGGCCACGGCCGCCGGCTCGTGCAGGCGTCAGGCCGCGGGCGCCGGATTCAGGGCCGACAGCATCTGCGTGAAGATCTTGGGGCTGGCGGCCAGCACGTTGCCGGAATCCATCCAGCCTTGCTCGCCATCGAAGTCGGCGACCAGGCCGCCGGCTTCCAGCACCATCAGGCTGCCCGCCGCCAGGTCCCAGGGCTTCAGGCCCACGCCGCAGAAGCCGTCCAGGCGGCCGCAGGCCACGTAGGCCAGGTCCAGCACGGTGGCGCCCAGGCGGCGCACGCCGGTGCTGCCTTCGGCCATGTTGCGGAAGCGGGCCGAGCCTTGTTCCGGATCGCCGGAGTTGGGCCAGTGCGCGCCCAGCAGGGCCTCGTGGTAGCGGGTGCGGCCCGAGACGCGCACGCGGCGGTCGTTCAGGAACGTGCCGCTGCCACGGCTGGCGGTGAACAGCTCGTTGCGCGAGGGGTCATAGATGACCGCCTGCGTGACCTGGCCGCGCTGGGTCAGCGCGATCGACACGGCGTAGTTGGGCAGGCCGTGGATGAAGTTGGTCGTGCCGTCCAGGGGATCGATGATCCACTGGAACTCGGCCTGGTCGGGGCCCTGCAAGCCAAATTCCTCGCCCAGGACAGCGTGATCCGGGTAAGCGGCGTGCAGCGTCTCGACGATGGACTCCTCGGCGGCGCGATCGACTTCCGTGACATAATCGCGCGGCCCCTTGCGAGCCACGCTGAGTCGTTCCAAATCCATGCTGGCACGGTTGATAATGGTGCCGGCACGCCGGGCCGCCTTGATGGCGATGTTGAGCATCGGGTGCATAAAATTCCGTACGTATGCGGTGAACAGGCCGCTAGCCGCCGCCCCGGATCCGCCGCTGTCCCCATAGGGGAAATCGACCCAAAAAACCAGGAAGGCACTAAGCCAAACGTGCCATTTTAAATGACTCAAGCATTTTCACGCGTTCGCTTCATTATGGTGAACCCCAGCCACCCCGGAAACGTCGGTTCGGCGGCCCGTGCCATCAAGACCATGGGCTTCTCCGAATTGGTGCTGGTGGGCCCCAAATTCGCCGATGTGACCACCCAGCCGGAAGCCGTGGCACTGGCCAGCGGCGCCCTGGACGTGCTGGAAAACGCCCGTATCCACGACACCCTGGAAGAAGCCCTGGCGCCGGTCACCCTGGCGTTCGCCCTGACCGCCCGGGTGCGCGACCTGGGTCCCCCGCCCTGCGACATCCGCCAGGCGGCCGACCTGGCCTGCGCCCACCTGGCCGAGACGGCCGAAGGCTGCACCGCCATCGTGCTGGGCACCGAGCGCGCCGGGCTCACCAATGAGCAGATCGGGCTGTGCCACCGCATCTGCCACATCCCGGCCAACCCCGAATACAGCTCGCTGAACGTGGCGCAGGCCCTGCAACTGGCCGCCTGGGAGCTGCGTTACGCCCTGCTGGTGGACCAGGGCGCCGCCCTGCTGCCGGCCTCGACCGCGCAGGAGCCGTCCCGCGGCGCCCAGCCGGCCTCCGGCGAGGCCGTGCAGGCCTTCCTGGCCCACTGGGAAGAAGCCCTGGTGGGCGTGCAGTTCCTGGACCCGGCCCATCCCAAGAAGCTGATGCCACGCATGCGGCACCTTTTTTCGCGCGTGGGCCTGACCCGCGACGAGGTCGACATGCTGCGCGGCGTCTGCACCGCGATGCTGGCCACCGCCCGGGGCGAGCGCACAAAAAAATAGGGACGGGCATCGCCCGTCCCTGCGCATCGGCTGCGGGCGGCTGGCCGCCCGCGGCACGAAGCCTGTCAGTCCACCGTGGCGCCCGAGGCCTTGACCACCGGCGCCCAGCCTTCCACTTCCGACTTGATGAATTGGCCGAATTCGGCCGGCGTGGTCTTCACGCCCACGGCGCCCAGCTTTTCGAAGCTGAGCTGCACTTCAGGCTTGTCCAGCGCCTTGACCATGGCGGCGTTCAGCTTGTTGACCACCTCCGGCGGCGTGCCGGCCGGGGCGATCAGGCCGAACCACGACGAGACGTCGAAATTGGCAAAACCGGCTTCC
Organism: Achromobacter sp. NCFB-sbj8-Ac1-l; assembly: GCF_052695805.1. Taxonomy (NCBI): domain Bacteria; kingdom Pseudomonadati; phylum Pseudomonadota; class Betaproteobacteria; order Burkholderiales; family Alcaligenaceae; genus Achromobacter; species Achromobacter sp. NCFB-sbj8-Ac1-l. Next base: position 4,608,933 of record NZ_CP199812.1, read on the forward strand.
TTCATGGTGGGCACGTCCGGCGCGCTCTTGGAACGCTCGCTGGTGGTCACCGCCAGGGCGCGCAGCTTGCCCGATTGCGCGTGCGGCCAGGCCGACGGCATGTTGTCGAACATGAACTGCACCTGGCCGCCGATCAGGTCGGTGATGGCCGGGGCGCTGCCCTTGTACGGCACGTGCAGCACGTCGATGCCGGCCTGCATCTTGAACAATTCACCGGCCATGTGGATGGACGTGCCACTGCCCGACGAGGCGAACGCCAGCTTGCCCGGGTTCTTCTTGGCGTAGGCCACCAGTTCCTGCACCGTCTTGACCGGCACCTGGGGATTGACCACCAGGATGTTCGGTACCTTGGCGCCCAGCGCCACGGGAGTGAAGTCCTTCGTCAGGTCGAACGTGACGTTCTTGTACAGCGTCTGGTTGATGGCGCTGGTGACCGCCACGAACAACAGCGTGTAGCCGTCCGGGGCGGCGCGCTGGACCTGGTCGGTGGCGATGTTGCTGCCGGCGCCCGGCTTGTTCTCGACCACGAACGATTGGCCCAGGGCTTCGGTGAGCTCCTTGGCCATGATGCGGGCGATCACGTCGGTGGTGCCGCCGGCGGAAAAGCCGACCACGATGCGGACAGGTTTGTCGGGGTAGGCAGCCTGGGCAGAACCCATTGCGAAAGCGCTTGCGGCGGTAGCCAGCAGCGTAGCGGCAAAGCGCCGCAGACCAGGCTTTTGACCGGTAGTCATAGAGTCTCCGTGCAGATACTGTCCATTAAATGGACGTTTTGAATTATTGGATGACGCATTTTGATCTATACACGAGCGGAGCATCAAGGTAGAGTCCACGCTACGGACTATGGTTTTCCCTTGACCGTTCCGCAATAACCCCCCAAGTTTTTAGAGAGTTGCATGCAAGACAGCGATGCCGCGGCCGCAGGCCCACGCACATTGCGGCGCGGATTGGCCGTTCTGGCCGCCCTGCGGGACCAAGGGCCCGACGGGCTAAGCGTGACTGATATCGCCCGGCTTACGGGCATACAGCGTCCCACCATCTACCGGCTGCTGGCCGCCCTGCTCGATGCGGGCCTGGTGCTGCCTGTCACCGGCACCAAGAAATACCGCGCCCAGCTGGCGGTGGACCCCGACACGCGTTCCCGCGATCCGCGGGTGCGGCAATTGCTGCCGGTGCTGCGCCGGCTGGCCGACCGCACCGGCGACGCCGTGTTCCTGGTGGTGCGCGACGACGACGATTCCATCAGCCTGCACCGCGAAATCGGCAGCTACCCGGTGCAGATCCTGGCCACCTACGCTGGCAAGCGCCAGCCGCTGGGCGTGGGATCGGGCGGCATGGCGCTGTTGGCCGCCCTGCCCGACGACGTGGCCCGCGGCATCGTCGAGCGCAACTCCAGCCGGCTGGACGAGTACGGCGGCATGACACCCCAGGAAATGTTCCGCCTGATCGAAAACACCCGCGCGCGCGGCTATTCGGTGGTGGGCAACCACGCCGTGCGCGGCGCGCTGGGCGTGGGCTGCGCACTGCTCGATGCGCAAGGCGCGCCGCTGCTCGCAGTCAGCGTCACGGCCATCATCGACCGCATGCCGGCCCAGCGCCAGCGCGAAATCGCGGGGTGGATCAAGGGCGAACTGGCGCGATTGGCAATGCAGGCCTGAGGCCGCGCCAGCCAGCCCGGCCGCGGATGCCTCATCCGCGACGCCTTTCTACGCGCAGAAAGGCCACGCAACACAAAAGGGCGTCCGTGCCGGCACGGACGCCCTTTCTGTTTGCGCGAACCGCTCAGGCCGGAGCGCCCGTCTTGGGGTTCTGGATCTCGCGCAGCGGGATCGGCGCCTGGAAACCGGCGGCTTCGAGGGAGCTGCGGATTTCCTGGTACAGGCCCCAGCGCAGGTCCCAGTACTTGCCTGCCTCGGCCCACACCCGCACGTTCACGATCACGCCGTTTTCCTTGTAGTCGACGACCTTCACGAGCGGCTGGGGATCTTTCAGCGCGTCCGGGCTGGCATCGACAATGCCTTGCAGCTTGGCCAGCACCGCGTTCAGGTCGTCGCCATAGCGCACCGGCACGGGGATATCCAGGCGGCGCGTCTTGTTGCGGCTGTAGTTGGTGATGGTGGCGTTCCAGACCGTGCTGTTGGGCAGGGTCAGGTGGATGCCGTCGCCTTGCACGAGACGGGTCAGGAACAGGCCAACCTCTTCGACCGTGCCCTCGGCGCCGGTGCTCAGGCCCACGTATTCGCCCGCGCGCACCGGCCGCAGGATCAACAGCATGATGCCGGCCGCGATGTTCTGCAGCGTGCCTTGCAGCGCCAGGCCGACGGCCAGGCCGGCGGCGCCCAGCACCGCGATCAGGCTGGCGGTCTGCACGCCAAAGCGCGCCAGCACCGCGATCAGCGTGAAGATGCGCACCGCCCACACCACGGTGCTGTAGAACATCGGCACGATCGTCGGATCGATCTTGCTGGAACGCGTGGCGATGCGGCGCACCCAGCGGCCAAGCAGCGCCGACACCCACCAGCCGATGACCAGGATCAACAAGGCCACCAGCAGATTGATGCCCATGTCCACCAGCCTGGGGGCCCAGGCGTTGAATTCGTTCAAGGCGTCTTCCATCGTTAACGCTCCCTCGTGCAAAAAAGACAGCCGAAAACTTTATCAGATGCGGCTTGCCGACAGGGCGGGATGATGCAGCCGGTGTGTCAAGCTTTGTAAGGATGCGGCGCCGCGATCCGCATGCGTGGTCGATCCCCGTCGCGGCGGCCGCCACGCATCCTACGTGGCGCCGGCGACCTTGCGAAAGTGGTTGTCCCAGGCCCGCTCGCGCGAGGGCGGCAACAGCGGATGCGCCGCGCCCGCGGCGTCGGTGCGCAGCATGGCGCCCAGGCCGCTGCTGATGAGAAAGCCGGCCGCTTGCGCGGGCGCCACGCCGCAGCCGTCGGCCAGGCGCGTCAGCCCCAGGCTGCGGCCGCTTTCGGCGTCCCAGTACAGCACCTGTCCGCCCACCGGGCTGGACGTGGCAACCACCTTGCCCGCCGCGTCCACCGCCACCGACCCGACGTAGTTGCGCATGTCGCGCAGCGCCTGCGCGGGTCCGGCGAACAGTTCCAGCGCGGCGCCGCGGCGGTGGCGGCCGACCAGCGCGGGGCGGTCGCCGGCCGGCCCCATGTACTGGCAGCCGAACCACACGCTGCCGCCCCCCGCCAGCGCCAGGTGGCGGATCGACAGGCGGTGCAGCTCGGGCGCGAGCTCGACCCGTTCCAGCAGGCGGCCGCTGGCCGCGTCGATATACGCCAGCGACGGGCGCATGGTGTCCAGGTTGAGTTCCAGCTTGCCGTAGTCGGGGTGCGTCAGGATGCCGCCGTTGGCCACGCACAGCGTCTTGCCGTCGGGCATCAATACGACTTCGTGCGGACCGATGCCGCCGCTGTCGAATTCGCCGATGCGGCGGTAGTTGCCGCCCGGCGTGGCGTCGTAGATGCCCAGCACGCCGCGGCCGCCATCGAAGTCATTCTCGGTGGCCGCCAGCAGCCGGGCGCCGTCAAAATACGCGCCGTGGCCAAAGAAATGCCGGTCGTCGGGCAACGGCAGTTCCACCAGCGCACGCTCGCCGCGCAGGTCGAAGCCCAGCGCGAAAAAGCCGGGCTGGCGGCCAAACACCACGGCGCGGTCGCCGGCCGGGTCGATGGCAAAGCTGTGGCCGCGTGCGGGCATTGGCAGCACACGGCGGTCCTGGCCGGCGGCATCCAGCACCACCGCCTCATCGCGTCCGCCGCGTTGGCGCGCCGTGACGTACAGCGCAGCGTCGCCCGGCGATGGCGCGGCCTGCGCGCCCCCCGGCCAAGCCAGGCCGGCACCGACCATGCCGCCCGCTGCAGCACTGAGTGTTCCACCGACTGTTCCACCCAGGGCCACGCTCAATCGCACGCCCAAGGCGCTTGCCGCTGCGCGCGCCAGGAAGTCGCGGCGAGCCGGTTGCGCGGGCGGCAGGCCGCCAGCCCGCCCTGCCCCGCGTGCCGAGGAACGATCAGTCGCCATCGAGCGCGTTGAATCCGATGGTGACGCCCAGCGCGGGCGCCAGGTCCTGGTCGACGATGGCCTTGGCGTTCTTCAAGGTCAGCGCCGCCAGCGCCAGTTGCCGGCGCCCCTCGGCGTCGGCCAACGCCTGCTCCAGCGGCGCGGGCACGTCGCGCAATGTCGCGGCCGCGCGGGCCAGTTCACCCAGCACCGATCCCGCCATCCATTCACCGCCCTTGGGCAGCCCATAGCCACCGGCGGTGTAGAACGCCGCCAGGCCGTCCAGGTTGGCGGCCAGCGTGCGCGTGGTCAGGCCGCTGCGCCAGAAGGCGGCGCGCTTGGGCCGGGCGTTGGCGGCCGAATCACCCAGCACCGGCAGGATCTTCACGTCGCGTGCGAACTGCAAGCCCGTGGACAGGGCCTTCATCGCTTCGGCCGCCACTTCCTGCGGATCGCGGTACAGGTCGTTGCCGGCCTGCGGCCGCGCGAACTGGCGACCGAAATCGCCCTGCGCGCCCCAGGCCTGGGCCACATCGCGCGACATCGCGGCCACATTGGCCGACACCGCCACGGCATAGCCGCAGGCGTAAGGGAATGTCGGCGTGCCCTGCGTGGTACCCGCCTGCTTGAGCAGCGCGGGTTCGCCATACAGCACGTATTCCAGCGCCGGCAGGCCCTGCACGGCCACGCTGCGGCCGGCCAGCGCGCCGGTCTTGAGCAACTCGGCGTCCTGCGCGGCGATCAACGCCTGCACCTGCTTGGGCATCACGCCGCGGGTGTCCGGCCAGAACGCCAGCCGTTCAAAGCGGTTGGACTGCACCAGCGGCCCGAAGCGCAGGAACTCGATGCGTGCCCACGCCTGCGCCAACCCGGCGAACGCGTCTTCGACGCGCTTGGCGCCCGCCGCGTCCGGCTTGCTGCACCAGGGACCCAGCGCACCTTCCAGTGCGCCGGCGGCCTCGGCCATGGCCGCCACCGCTGGCCGGGCGTAGCCCTGCGCCAGGCGCTCGCCCAGGTCGGCGGGCAATTCGGCGCGGGCCGCCAGCGGCCAGGCCGATGCCCCGGCCAACAACAGTGCGGCGGCCGAGGCCTTGGCCGGCAAGGACCGGCGTGCAACAGGGAATGCCATCACAGCGACTCCAGGAAACGGATGAGATCGGCGCGCTCTTCGGGCGTCATCGCCACGACGCGATCGCGCGCGGGCTGGCCCGCGCCGCCGTGCCACAGCACGGCTTCGAGCAGCGTGCGGGCGCGGCCGTCGTGCAGCCAGGTGGCCGAGGGATTCACGGTCTTGGTCAGGCCGATGCCCCACAGCGGCGGCGTGCGCCATTCGCGCCCGGTCGCCTGGCCATCGGACACGCCGTCGGCCAGGTCGTCACCCATGTCATGCACCAGCATGTCGGTGTAGGGCCAGATCAGCTGGAAGCGGTGCTCGGCCTGCCTGGCGTTGCGGCTGGTGACGTACTTGGGCACGTGGCAGGCCACGCAATTGGCCTCGTAGAACAGCTTCTTGCCGGCCAGCACGCGGGCATCGTCGGCGTCGCGGCGCTGCGGCACGGCCAGGTTGGTGGAATAGACGGTGACGAAGTCCATCAGCTTGGCCGGCACTTCCTCGGGCCCGAAACGCGGCTGCGCGCCGTGTGGCATCTTCAGGCACTGCGCCTGGGCCGGCGTACAGTCGCCGAAATGGTTGGGGAACAGCGGCGTAGACAGGCCCATGTCATTGGAGAACGCCGCGGCGCTCTGCTGCTCGACGGTCGGCTGGCCGGCCTTCAGGTTGAAGCGCCCCAGCGCCCGCGCGCCGGTGCGCGCATCGGTGACCCAGTTGGGCTTGCCCACGATACCGTCGCGCTTGTCGGCGCCCACGTTGGCCAGGATGTCGGCTTCGTGGATGGCTTCCAGCAGCCCCAGGCCGATCATCGGCGGCGCCAGGCGCGGCGACACCTGCGTGTCTTTGCGCATGGGGCCGTAGCCCAGGTTGTCGATGCGATACACGGGCTTCATCAGCGTGGCGGTTTCGCCGCCATTGAGCGTGATCGTGACCGGCGTGTATTCGATTTCCATGCGGCCTTCGGCGGGCAGGCCCGCCACCGCAAAGTTCTGCAACTGCACCCCATAGACAGGCTCGGGCAGCATCGCCAGCTCACCGGGCGCGAGCTTGGGATGGCCGCGGTCCGGGCCTTGCGGCACGGCCAGGCGCAACAGCAACGCAACGGCATCAGGGCGTTCGAGGGGATCGAAACCCGGCACCGACCCCCGCCCGTCCTTGGTGTGACAGGCCTGGCAGGAACGCGCATTGAACAGCGGCCCCAGGCCGTCGGAGGCCTGCGTGGACGCGGGCGCCGAGACCCAGTCCTTGCGGAACAGGCCGTTGCCGACCTGGAATTCCTGGCGGCGTTCGAAGCTCATATTGGCCGACGGCTGCGAGAAGATGTCGGCGTTGATGAGCTTGTTGGTGGTGGTGGCGCCCGCCTGCATGGTCTCGAAGGTCTCGGCCTTGGAGAAGTCACGCGTGGGCGCCGTAATGGCGAGGACGCGTTTGAGGTCTTCAGCGGTCAGGTCATCGCGCCCGGCGGGCGCGGAGGGAGCGGCGGCGGCGCCGGCATGGGCCGACGCCGCCAGTACGGCGACGAATACGAGCTTCACTTGAATACGGCGTCGGGTTTGTCCAGGCTGTCGGAACCTTCGATGGCGACCTTGCCCAGGTCCAGCAGCGTGATCACACGTTCCAGGCTGCGGGTCTGGTCCACCAGGCGATCGATGGCGGCCTGCACCAGGGCGTTGCCCTCCTTGTTGCCATCCGCGATCATCTGGTCGTAGGTCTCGACCGTTTCGGCGCGAACCCTGAGCGCCTGCATGGCGGCCACGGTGGCATCCAGCTTGGCGCGCACTTCGACGTCCAGCTTGGGATCACGCGCCTTCACCAGTTCGGACAGGCTGGCGCCTTCCACGGTCTTGCCGTCGATGCGCGTGTACGAACCCAGGTAGACATTGCGGATGCCGATCTGGTCGTAGAAGTGCGAATTGTGGGTGTTGTCCGAGAAGCAGTCGTGCTCTTCTTCGGGATCATGCAGCATCAGGCCCAGCTTCATGCGTTCGCCGGCCAGTTCGCCGTACGACAGGCTGCCCAGACCGGTCAGCATCGCGATCAGGCCGGCCTTGGGGTCTTCTTCGACGGCCTTGCGCGCGGCGCCGTCCTTTTTCCAGTTGCCCACCATTTCTTCCAGGTCGGTCACCAGCAGGTCGGTCACGGCCTTCAGGAATTCGATGCGGCGTTCGCAGTGGCCGCCGGTGCACTGCTTGGGATCGAAGTCCGTGTGCGGGCGGTTGCCGGCGTGGCGTTCCTGCGGCGTGCCCTTGCGGTCGGCCGGCGCCGGACCGGTGCCGTTCAGGTCCTGGCCCCACAGCAGGAATTCGATGGCGTGGTAACCCGTGGCCACGTTGGCTTCGTTGCCGTCGGCTTCGTGCAGCACTTCGGACAGCAGCTTGGGCGTGATCTTGCTGACGTCGACGGTCTTGCCGCCCACCGAGATCTTGGAATTGGCGATGACGTTGACGGCATAGTAGGCGTTCTCGTCGTTTTCGGTGCCGTAGGACGCGTCGACGTAGTCGATCAGGCCTTCATCCAGCGGCCACGCGTTCACACGGCCTTCCCAGTCATCGACGATGGGGTTGCCGAAGCGATAGGCCTCGGTCTGCTGGTAGGGTACGCGTGCGGCCAGCCAGGCGTCGCGGGCGGCCTTGAGCGTTTGCTCGCTGGGCTTGGATACCAACGCATTGATGGCGTCGCGCAGCGTCTTGGCAGCGGTCAGCGAATCTTCGTAGCCTGCCAGCGCCAGATCCGAATAGGTGGCAACCACGGCCTTGGGCTGCACCGCGGCGTGCGCCGTTCCCCCGAACACCGCGGCCGCCAGCACCGCTCCCAACAACAACTTGCGCATCGACATTCTCCCGTAACTCGAATGGGTTCCGCCCCGCGGCGGCCCCATTCACACTTGAATTTTGTGGATGCGAGTGTAAACAATTTTCGTTTGATATTCAGCCCAAAGTCAGATACCTGACGTTTTGCCGAATGAATTCACCGGGATTTGCCCCTTTCCAAACGAAAAAAGGGCCCGGAATCCGAGCCCTGTCGCGGGGCCGGGGCCTGCCCGGCCCCGGCGCGGCGTCAGCGTTGCAGCGGCGACTTGGCCGTTTCCTTGGCGGCCAGCACCGCGATGGCGGTGACCAGCAGCGCGGCGGCGACGTACAGCGAGATCGCCAAGGTGGAGTTCCACGACTTGAACAGGCTGGCGATGATCAGCGGCGCAAAGCCCCCGCCGACGATGCCGGCCAGCGTGTAGGCCAGCGACGACCCCGCGTAGCGCACCCGGCCCGGGAACTGTTCGGTGATGAAGGCGGCCTGGGGGCCGTACATCATCGCGTGGATCAACAGGCCCACGACCACGGCAGCGCAGATGGCGATGGGATGCGCAGTGTCCATCAACGTGAAGAAGACGAACGCCCACACCATGCCCAGCGCCGCCCCGGCCAGGTACACCGGGCGACGCCCGATCTTGTCCGACAGATGCCCGAACAGCGGCACGGCCACGGCGTTCAATGCCGCGCCCAGCATGGTCGCGGTCAGCGCCATGGGCCGCGACAGGTGCAGCACCGTCGTCACGTAGGTCAACGTGAACACCACCACCAGCGCGTACAGCACATCCGAGCCGATGCGCGAGCCCCCGGCCACCAGCAACTGGCGCCAGTGCTGGCCCAGCACGTCCTTGATGGGCGTGCTGGCGGTTTCGCGCTTCTGTTCCATTTCGAGGAACACCGGCGTTTCTTCCACGCCGCGGCGCAGCCACAGGCCGAACAGCACCAGCGCCACGCTGGAAATGAACGGCACGCGCCAGCCCCAGGCCTGGAATTCCTCGGGGCTGAGCCAGGCCGAGATCACGGCGATGAAGCCGGTGCCGATCAGCGTGCCGCACGACGGCCCGACCTGCGTGAACGAGGCATTGCGGCCACGTTGGTCGGGCTTGCCGTGCTCCATCGACAGCAGCACCGCGCCGGCCCATTCGCCGCCCAGCGCCACGCCCTGGATGAAGCGCAAGGCCACCAGCGCCACCGGCGCCCACACGCCCCAGCTGGCGTAGGTGGGCAGCATGCCCATCATGCCGGTCGAGATGCCCATGATCACCAAGGTGGCGACCAGCACGAACTTGCGGCCCAGGCGATCGCCCAGATGGCCGAACACGAAGCCGCCCAGCGGCCGCGAGACGTACCCGACCGCGTAGGTCGAGAACGCCAGGATGGTGCCCGTCAGCGGATCGAACGACGGAAAGAAGATCGAATTGAAGACCAGCGCGGCCATCAGGTTGTAGATGGTGAAGTCGTACCACTCCAGCGTGGTGCCGACCGAGCTGGCCATGGCCAGGCGTTTCATCTTGTCCGGCGAGGCCGACGGATGCGCGCAGGCCGGCGCATGCAGCGTGTTTTCAGCCATTGTGTTTCCCCAAGTGTGATGTGTGAATGCCGCCGCGTGTCAACGCAGGTCGGCGGCCGCCAGCTTCCAGCCCAGCGCCAGCAGCCAGGCGTCGGCGGCGCGCGCGCCCAACGCCGCGGCCGCCGCGTCGGCCAGCGCCCGGGCCGCGTCGGCCGTACTGGCCTCGACGACGAAGAGCGGGTCCAGGCGGCGGTTCTCAGTCGATTCGCGCGGCAGCGGACCGCTCAGGGCGGCATCCGGCGCCAGCAGGTACGACTGCACGAAGCCGTCGGTCTTGGCCAGCGTGGCGCCCGCTTCGGCGGCACGGGTCGCCAGCGCGCCGGCGTCACCGCCGAACGCCAGCGGCAGCACCGCGATGTGGCTGCCGCTGCCAAAGCCGGTCACGGCCTGCACGGCGCAGACGCGGCGCATCGGGTCGCGCATGCGGTCCAGGTTGGCCACCGACCACGGCGTCTGGCGTTCGAACGCCGCGCGGTAGTCGGCGGTGGTGAAGGCGCCCAGCGATTCCGTGCGGTACAGGCCCAGGTACTTGCGGCCACCCGACAGCGAGAAATAGCGCGCGCCCGACAGGAAGCCCGGGATGCGCACGCGCTCTTCGACGTGCTCGCGGTCGTACCAGCGGTTGAAATCGGTTTCGAACGCGGGATCGACGTCGCAGGCGACGAACAGCATCCCGTTGGGCGGCAGCGTGGAAGACGTGTTGGCTTGGCTCATGGCAAGAAGAAAAACCCTTCGGTTGCAGAAGGGGGTCATCTTCGGCCGACTGGCCTTTCCAAGCCAAACGAGTAATTTTTCGCGGCGGCAACAGAATTACTGAAAGCCCACCTAGGGATAACTCTATTGCGCCGAACCAAATTTGGGCTGAGCGACCGACGCGGTGTACTGGTCCGACGCCCGGCTGGCCAGTTCGGCCACCAGGCGGATGGCGTCCGACCCGGCGCCTTCCAGGTAGCTCACCACCAGCAATTGCGGCGGCACCGGCATGTCGCTGCGAATCACCTGCATCTCGCCGCGCGCCACGTATTCATGGATGGGCGGCAGCGGCACCAGCGCGCGGCCGAAGCCGCTGCGCACCAGCCGCGCCAGCGCCGAGATCGAGCTGACGCAGTGCACCTTGCCCAGCGGGATGCCGGCCTCGCGGAACAGGTTCTTCAAGGCCTCGTGCGGCTGCGAGCCGGGGCTCATGGTCAGCACGGGTTCGCTCAGCAGTTGCTGCACCGTGAGTGATTCCTCGTCGCCTGCCGGGCCGACCCAGCCCATTTCCATCGGCAGGCACGGCGTGCTGATGACGCCGGTGTCCGTCAGCAGGTCGGTCTGGAAGGCGATGTCCAGCGTGCCTTCGCGCAGGCCACGATGCAGCGCGCGGGTGGTTTCGGACGTCAGCTGCACCTCGATGCCCGGATAGGTGGATCGCAGATTGGTCAGAAAGCCGATCAGCCAGGTATGCACCACGGTCTCGATGGCGCCGATGCGCACCAGGCCGAAGACTTCGTCGCCGGTGCGGCCCAGCGACAGGATCTGTTGGCGCAGTTCGAGCAGGCGCTCGCCGTAATCCAGCAAGCGCGTGCCCACGGCCGTCAGCCGCAGCTCTTTGGCATCGCGTTCGAACAGCCGCGCGCCGATGTCTTCTTCGAGCGAGGCAATGCGGTTGGCCACTGCGGCCTGGGTGATGTGCAGGCGGTCGCTGGCCGCACGGAAACTGCCCAGGCGGGCGGACCACAGAAATGCTTCGACAAAACGGGTATTCATATCCACGTGGCGGCACGCCCGGCGGCGCACCCCCTTTCCTAGAACGCCAAGGCGGCAAGCCTTGATCCGCCCACATCCTACCGCGCCTGGGGCCGGGCGGACGCCCTGCGCGCCTGCCCGCCCCGTCACGGTGCCTGCCATGCACCAACGTGGTTCATGCCGCGCCCCGAGGCGGGTCGCGCCAACGCGTTACGCCAGGAAACAGTGCCATGTTCACGAGTTGGCACGGGTCTTGCTTGTCTGCTGGTATGCAAGCTTGTCTACAAGCGCCCATCTCGCCAACCAGGAGTACCGCATGACCGACCGCCCCGCGCCCTTTGCCTTCAACGCCACCCGCCGCAAGCTGATGCAAGGCGCTGCGCTGGGCGCCGCCGCGTTGGCCGCGCCCGCGCTGGTGCGCGCACAGTCGGGCCCGACGATCCGCATCGGCTACTGGCCGGTGGCGGCCGGGCTGCCGTTCTACGCCGCCATCGAAAAGGGCTACTTCAAGGAAGCCGGCCTGAACGTCGAGCCGCTCAAGTTCGCCGGGGCGCAGCAGGTCATGGAAGCCATGCTGGCCGGCCGCGCCGACGGCAGTGCCAACGGCACCGGCTCGGCCAACCTGGCCATCGGCGAGATCGCCTCGCCCGGCCTGTTCAAGATTTTCGCGTCCAACCCCAGCAACGCCAAGAACGTGCTGGACGAGTTCATTGTCGCGAAAGACAGTCCCATCCAATCCATCGCAGACCTCAAGGGGAAAAAGGTCGGTTCTGGACCCGGCATCCAGAATGCCACGCTGGCCAAAGCAGTGCTGGAGCGCGCCGGCGCAACCGGGGCAACCGTGGTCGAGTTGGCGATCAGCCAGCACGTCGCCGCGGTTGCCGCCGGCCAGTTGGACGCGTGCTACACGCTGGAACCCACGGGCACGGTCGGCCGCCTGAACGGCACCACCCGCGTGCTGGAAGCAGGCGTGATCGCCAAATACGTGCTGGGCGATCCGATGGCGCCCTGGTTCGGCGGGTCGGCCTCGCTGACCACCGCGTTCCTGAAAAAGCATCCCGAGGAAAGCAGGAAATTCATCGCCGCATACGCCCGCGGCATCGAACTGATCCGCACCAAACCGGACGAGGCGCGCCCCTTCATGAAGGGCTACACCGCCATCGAAGGCCCCATGACCGAAGCCGTGCCGCTGGCCGCCTACACGCTCTACAACGAGTTCACCCCCGGCGACATCCAGTACTTCCAGAAGTTCTTCGACCTGTTCGCCGACAAGGGCATCTTCGCGCAGAAGGTCGACGTGGCCTCGATGCTGTACAAGGGCTGAGCCATGGATGCGATCAACGCCAACCGCGCGGTCAACGCGCCGGCCGCCGCGGCCACGGTGGCCGGCGCGCCCGCGTCGCGCCCGCCGCGCAAATGGACCGCCGCACGCCTTCTGCCGCTGATCGGCCCGCTGGCGCTGTACGTGGTGTGGGACCTGGTGGTGCGCCTGCAACTGGTCAGCCCCGTGCTGCTGCCCACCCCGGGCGCCACGCTGGTGGCGCTGGCCAAGGGCATGGCGGGCGGCCCGCTGCTGGGCGACTTCCTGGCGTCCGTCAGCCGCACGTTGCAGGCCTTCGTGATTGCCGGGGTGATCGGCGTGCCGCTGGGCGTGCTGCTGGGCAGCAATGAAAAGGCCTACCGCAGCGTGGAGTTCCTGGTGGACTTCTTTCGCTCGACGCCGTCGTCCGCACTGATCCCGCTGTTCCTGATGATCTTCGGCGTGACCGACATGAACAAGATCGCCATCGCCGCCTTCGCGGCCGTGCTGGTGATCCTGTTCAACAGCGCCTACGGCGTCATCAACGCCCGCAAGCAGCGGGTGATGGCGGCGCGGGTCATGGGCGCCTCGCGCTGGCAGATCTTCAAGGACGTGCTGATCTGGGAAAGCCTGCAGCCGACCTTCGTGGGCCTGCGCAGCGGCGTGTCGATGGCGTTGGTCATCGTCATCGTGGCCGAGATGTTCATCGGCTCGGACAGCGGGCTGGGCAATCGCATCATCAATGCCCAGCAGGTGCTGAACGTACGCGACATGTACGCGTCGATCCTGGCCGCGGGCGCCCTGGGCTACGTGCTCAACATTCTCTTTCTGGTGCTGGAAAAGCGCGTGGTCCACTGGAGCGGCCGATAACCATGTCCACCGTCATCAACCCCGTCATCGCCCCTGCCCCCGCGCCCGCGCCGTTCGAGCCGGGCCCGGCCGGCACGCACATCACGATCCGCGGCCTGACCAAGTACTTCGCCAGCTGGCCGCTGTACGAAAACTTCAACCTGGACATTCCCAAGGGCAAGATCGTCTCGGTGTTCGGGCCCAACGGCTGCGGCAAGTCCACCCTGATCAACATGATCGCGGGCCTCACCCCCATCGACGCCGGCGAGATCCTGTTCGACGGCAAGTCGCTGGCGCAGACCAAGATCGGCTACGTCTTCCAGAACTACCGCGAAGCCATGTTCCCGTGGCTGCGCACCATCGACAACATCGCCTATCCGTTGCGGCTGGAAGGCCGCAGCAAGGCCGAGGTCGATGCCCGGGTGGAAGAACTGGTGGCGTCGTTCGACGTCAAGTTCGATCTCAAGCGCTACCCGTATGAACTGTCCGGCGGACAGCAGCAGACCGCCTCGATCATGCGGGCGCTGGCCCCGGGACCCGAAGTGCTGTTCCTGGACGAGCCCTTTTCCGCGCTGGATTTCGAGATGACGCTGTTCATCCGCGAAAAGCTGCAGGAAGTCTTCATGCAGACCGGCACCACCATGCTGCTGGTCTCGCACGATCTGGAAGAAGCCGTGTACCTGGCCGACCAGGTGTTGCTGCTGACCAAGCGCCCGACCCGCGTGGCCGAAATCCTGGACTACACCGACGCGCGTCCGCGCACCGTCGACACCCTGTCCGAACCCAGCTTCATCGGCATGAAGAAACTGAGCCTGGAGATCTTCCAGCGCGAAGTGCGCCGCTGATCGAACCCACCCATTGCCGGAGAATCCGCCATGACCCAGGAAACCATCGACCAATACGTCCGCAGCGCGCTGGCGCTGTCGGGCTATGCACTGCGCGACGCGGACACGGCCGACGTCGTGCAGCAGTTCTCGCGCATCCACGACATCGCCGCGACGTTCATCGACGAGGCCTTGCCGGTGGAGTTGGAATCGGCATCGGTGTTCCGCCCGTGAACAGCGCCGTCCTGGACATTGCGCGGCAGGTACAGCGCGGCGAACGCAGCGCCGTGGCGGTGCTGGAAGCCACGTTGGCGCGCGTGCGCGACCTTGACCCGCACTACAACTGCTTTACCGCCGTGCTCGAGGCCCGCGCCCGCGCTGAAGCCGCCGCCATCGACGCCCGCCGTGCGCGCGGCGAGACCCTGCCGCCGCTGGCAGGCGTGCCCTATGCGGTCAAGAACCTGTTCGACGTCGCGGGCGTAACCACGCTGGCCGGCGGCCGCGTCAATGCCGGCAACCCGCCCGCGACGCACGACGCGACGTTGGTGGCGCGCCTGCGCGACGCCGGCGCCGTGCTGGTGGGCGCGCTGAACATGGACGAACACGCCTACGGCTTCACCACCGAAAACACCTTCTACGGCGCCTGCCGCAATCCGCACGACACCACCCGCATCGCGGGCGGATCGTCGGGCGGCAGCGCCGCCGCAGTCGCGGGCGGTCTGGTGCCGCTGACGCTCGGTTCGGATACCAATGGCTCGATCCGCGTGCCCGCATCGCTGTGCGGCGTGTTTGGCCTGAAGCCCACCTTCGGCCGATTGGCGCGCACGGGATCGTATCCCTTCGTCGGCAGCCTGGACCATCTTGGGCCCTTTGCCGCCGACACGGCCAGCCTGGCCGCGGCCTACGACGCGCTGCAAGGCCCGGACCCCGACGACCACGCCTGCGCCCAACGCATCGCGGAACCCACGCTGGCCGGCCTGGCATCGGACCGGCCGCTGCGCGTGGGCGTGCTGGGCGGCTACTTCGCCCACTGGACCGGCCCCGAGGCCCGCCTGGCGGTGGACATCGCCGCCCGTGCGCTGGGCGCCGTCGATACCGTGGAACTGGCCGGCGCCGAACAGGCCCGCGCCGCGGCCTTCATCATCACGGCGGCCGAAGGCGGCGCGCTGCATCGCCGCCGGCTCACCACGCACTACGACCAATATGAACCGCATTCCCGCGCCCGCCTGGTGGCCGGCAGCCTCGTGCCGACGGCCTGGGTACAACAGGCACAGCGCATCCGCCAGCGCGTCTACCGCGAAGCGCTGGCGCTGTTCGAGCACTACGACGTGCTGATCGCCCCTGCCACGCCCGTGCCCGCCACCGTCATCGGCACCGACAGCCTGACGCTGGCCGGCCGCACCCTGCCCGCACGCGCCAGCATGGGCCTGTTGACCCAGCCCATCTCGTGCCTGGGCCTGCCGGTGTGCGCCGCGCCGACCTGGCCCGGCAACGGCAGCGAGGCACACCTGCCACTGGGCGTGCAATTGATCGCCGCGCCGTGGCGCGAAGCCGACTGCCTGCTGGCCGCACGCAGGCTGGAGCAGGCCGGCGCGGCCGGCGCGCGCGCCGCCACGGCCGCCCCACGAGCGGCCACGCAAGCGACCGCAAACGTCTCGTCACAGGCTGCGGCATAAATCCGCCCACCGACCGTCACTCCAGGCCCAGACATGGACTCCCCTTTCGCCGTCCTCGACACCCCCCGCAATCTGGCCGACGCGGCCTACGGCACGCTCAAGCGCGACATCCTGGATTTCCGGCTGGCGCCCGGCGACCGCTTCACCGAAACCGAAATCGCCGACCGCCTGCGAGTCAGCCGCACCCCGGTGCGCGAAGCGCTGTTCCGCCTGGAGCGCGAGGGCTACCTGGAGGTACGCCAGCGCAATGGCTGGCTGGTCAAGCCGCTGGACTTCGACACGCTGGATCACTTCTATGAGCTGCGCCGGGTGCTGGAAACGGCAGCGGTTCGCGCGCTGTGCGCGCCCGGGCAGATCCCCGATCCGCTCCGTCCGCTGCAACCGCTGGTGGATACCTGGCTGGTGGACGAGAGCCAGCATTCCCGGGACGGCGAATGGCTGGCCGACCTGGACGAACGCTTTCACATGGACCTGGTCGCCGCGGCCGGCAACCCCGAGATCGCGCGGGTACACCGCGCCGCCACGGAACGCATCCGCATCGTGCGGCGGCTGGATTTCACGCAACCCGACCGCATTGCCCGCACCTATGCCGAACATGGCGCGATCCTGACCGCCATCCTGCAGCGCGATGCCGAGCGGGCGACCGCGCTGCTCGAAGCCCATATCGGCGACAGCCAGGCCGCGGTGCGCAAGATCACGCTGCACCGCATGTATGCCACCCGCCGCGCGCAGGCGGCGTAGGCCCTCGCATGGCCTGTCCCAGCGCACGGCTCAAGGCCCGGGCGCCGCATGCGGCGCCCGCAACACCCCGGCCAGGCTCAGCGGGGGCGCAACCAGCGATCCAGCCTGCGCGTGACGAACGGAATGCAGAAATACACCATCACGGGCGTCAACGCCACGCTGGTGATCAGCGCACGCCAGAAGACCGGCAGCGACGTCAGGTGCTCGCTGACCAGCAGCGAAAACGCCAGCAGCACCGGAAAGTACGCCAGCCAGATGCTGACCGCCTGCTTCCAGCGCGGCGGCGCGCGATGGCTTTGCGGGCCGAACCACGCGTCCATGCCGCTGACGCGGCGCGCATGGCTGGCGCGTACCAGGTTGGCGCCGCGTTCCAGCCACATGCGGCGCGGCAGGGATTTTTCCCAGCGCGACAGGCTGGCCTCGTCGTTGAACCGCAGCACGATCTGGTACTGGTCGCCGCCCTCGGGCGGTTGCAGCACGCCCGATCCCAGAAAACCGGGAAAGCCGGCAGCCAGGATTTCGCCCTGGCGCATCCAGGACAGGAAATCGCCGTAGCGTTCGGGCGTGATATGACGGGTGACCAGCATGGTGACCGGGGCGGAAACAGCGGAACTGGACATGGCGGAACTCCTGGGGCAGCGTGCAGCGTGTTATGCAGTGTTTACCCTAGCAAGCCGCGTGCCAGCCTTGCGGTGCAGCATTCGCCCCGCAAGAGGCCGGGCGCCAGGCTTTCGCCGACAAATTGCGCACCGCAGCAGACACCATATTGGTGATTACCCTAAATAACGCACCATCACGGTGCATTCATTGTCAGGAACCCGATGGACATCAACCTGCCCGACGTCGTCGCCGACGTCACTGCCGCCTTCGCCCGCTATGAAACCGCCCTGGTCAACAACCAGGTCGAGGTGCTCGACGAGCTGTTCTGGAACAGCCCCCACACCCTGCGCTACGGCGCCGGGGAAAACCTGTACGGCTACGACGCCATCCGCGCCTTTCGCGCAGGCCGTTCACCGCAAGGACTGGCGCGCCGCGTGCTGCGCACGGCGATCACCACCTATGGCCGGGATTTCGCCACCACTAACATCGAATTCCAGCGCGACGGCAGCGACCGCATCGGCCGCCAGAGCCAGACCTGGATGCGCACGCCCGACGGCTGGCGCGTGGTGTCGGCCCACGTCAGCCTGATGGCGGGGTAAGCCACACGCGGGATCAACGGGCCCGACCAGGCCAGGCCACCCCATAACCTTATTGGGCCGCCGGCATTGAGCCGTCATGAGGACAGGTCTACACTGGACTTCCCCTAGTCCCCTGGAGCACCTGCCCCATGAGCACCTACAAGATCGCTGTCTTCGTCGGCAGCCTGCGCGCCGCGTCGATCAACCTGCGCCTGGCCCGTGCGCTGGAAAAACTGGTACCCGCGGACTTCAAGTTCGATTACGTCAGCCTGGGCGATGTGCCCCTGTACAACCAGGACAACGAGAACAACCTGCCCGCCCCCGCCGCCAAGCTCAAGCAGCAGATCCTGGACGCCCAGGGCATCCTGTTCGTGTCGCCCGAGCACAATCGCTCGTTGCCCGCCGCCGTCAAGAACGCGATCGACTGGGGCTCGCGTCCGTGGGGCCAGAACTCCTGGACCGGCAAGGCCGTGGGCATCGTGGGCACCTCGCCCAGCGCCGCCGGCACCGCTCTCATGCAGCAGCACCTGCGCAACATCCTGGCCGCCGAAGGCGCCGTCGCCCTGACCACGCCGGAAGTCTTCTTGCAGTACACCGAAGGCCTGGTCGACGACCAGTACACCATCACCAACGAAGGCACGCGCAAGTTCCTGCAAGGCTGGATCGACCGCTACGTGGACTGGGTCAAGAAATTCAACGCCTGATCGCCGCCGTTGCCGGAGCCGGGGCGCCTCCCCGTCCGGCACAGATCGCCCGCTTACCTCCGGGCGATCAAGCCCCCCGCTACGTCGGGGGGCTTTTTTTGTGGGCGATTCTTATCCCCCTCAACTGTGGAAAAGCTTGAGGACAGGTGGCGGGCAGTCTCGAAAAACCGTGTGGAGGCAAGCACTTGCGATCACCGGTCAAAAAATGCGCAATCGTCCTTTTGGCTGATTTTTTGGCCACTTATCCACCGCCACAAGGATGAATCGGGCATCCTCGGCCACGAGCGCGGCCCGTTGTGCATTTGTCCCAGCATTCTGTGGACAAGCATGAGGACAGTCTGAGGGCAGGTGCGGAATTCCCTTGCGCATCAATGACCTGCAAGGGGTGGTCAAGAAAGGCCCAAATGGGCAGGAAGGGGCGCCAGGTTGTCCCCGGGAAATGTGGATAAGGCTGAGGACAGCCTGCGGGCAGAGGTGAAAATCCCTTTTGAGCCAAGGACTTGCGCAATGCGGGCAATAAACGCTCAACCTCGGGCCGCGGCCGCCTTGGCGGACCGCCCAGCCGGCGGCAGCCCGGCGCGGCCCAGGCTTGTCCCCATCGAATGTGGACAAGCCTCTGAACAGCCGCATAACAAGCTGAAAAACTCCTTATCCAACAACCACTTGGAAGGGGCGCTCAAAAAAAGAGCACCCTCCCCGTCAGCCTTCGTTGCCTTCCAGGCGCATGCCGATCTTCAATCCGACCTGCCAGTGGGCCACCTTGCCGTCCTTGATGTGGCCGCGCACCTCGGTGACTTCGAACCAATCCAGGTTGCGCAGGGTTTCGGATGCGCGCGCGATGGCCTGGGTGATGGCGTCGTCGGTGGACTTGGTGGAAGAGCCCACCAATTCGATCTGCTTGTAGACATGGTTCGACATAGCTCGTCTCCGGTGTAGAGGGGGTGAGTCGCGAATCGTCGGCCGTGCGCGATGTTCCGGCGCTTACGACCGGCAATCCATTCGAACACCCAGGATACCCGCTGCGCGCTAGAGTGGTGTTACGAGTTCCGACGTCCGCGGCCTCGGTCGCGGCCCGCCACTCGCTTTTCGCAACCGCTAGCAAGGAGGTCTCGTCATGCCAGAACGAAAAACCCTGCAACGCGCCGCGCGCGACAAGCAGCAAGGCAAATCCGCATCCACCCAGGCCGGCGAATTCGTCCGCGAGGAAATCGACCGCGTCCGCCAAGGCAAGCACGGAGTGCGCTCGACCAAGCAGGCCATCGCCATCGGCCTGTCGCAGGCGCGCCGCGCCGGTGTCGACCTGCCGGCCCCCAAGAAAGCCAGTGCAGCGACGCGGCGCAAAGCCGAACAGGACAGCCAGGCCGCCCATGACGGCCACGTCAAGTCCGCCACACGCGCCCGCGCCACCACCCGAGCCCTGAAAAAGGAAAGCCCCCGGCCGGCCGCGAAGGCCGCGTTGTCGCGCCACGCCAGCAAGACGGCCGCGTCGCGCACGGCTGCGGACCGCTCGGCCGCCGCGAAGAAGGCGGCCGCGACCAAGGGCGCGGCGGGACGCTCGGCTGCCGCCAAGAAAGCAGCGCGGACCCGCGCGGCCAATGCCCGGGCGGCCGCGCATCACTGAGGCGCCGCGGCGTGGCTGGGCAATGCCTGCCGGGGGTTCACGGCCCCGTGTCGACGCCCGCTTCAAAGTCGCGCAAGCGCGCCTGCAGGAACTCGCGCAAGCGCTTGACCGTCGGCGACAGCAGCATGCGGTGCACGCACAAGAGGTACAGCGGCGACGGCTCGCTGCCGTAGTCGGACAATGCCTCGACCAGCCGGCCGGCGCGCAAATCGGCCAGCACGTCGTAGCGCGACTTGTAGGCCACGCCGTGTCCAGCCAACGCCCAGCGCCGCACCAGGTCGCCGTCGTCGCCGACGCGATCCCCCTTGACCGGCACCACCTGGCTGGCGCCGCCGCGCTCGAACGTCCAGCGGTCGTGCAGCGATTCGCCCAGCACGAAGCACAGGCAATTGTGCCGACGCAGATCCGCCGGCGCCTGCGGTACGCCATGGCGCGCGAAATACGCGGGCGAGGCGCACACCACCCGGCGGTTGTGCTCGCCCAGCGGCAGCGCCACCAGGCTGGAATCGTTGGGCGTGCCGTAGCGCAGGGCAATATCGACCGGTTGCCGGTACAGGTCGGCCAGCCGGTCGCTGATACGCACCTGGAAGCTCACGCGCGGATGCCGCAGCTGGAACGCGTCGAGCCAGGGCAGCAGCACATGGCGCCCCAGGTCAGACGGAATCGACACCGACAAGGTGCCGGAAATCGCCGTCTTGTCGCGCGCCAGCGCATTCTGGCCCGCCTGCAGGGTCGACAGCGCGGCCCGGGCGTATTCCAGGTAGCGCTCGCCGTCGCTGGTCAGGCGCAGGCTGCGGGTGGACCGCACGAACAGCCGCGTTTCCAGCGTCAGCTCCAGCCGTTTGAGCGCCGCGCTGGCCACCGCGGGCGTCAGGTCCAGCTCGCGTGCCGCCGCCGAAAAACTGCCGTGATCGGCCGCCGCGACAAAGATCCGCAGGTCTTCAAACCGAAGCATGATGGACTCATTTTCAAAAAATTATTGAAACTGAGTCCGATGCTAGCCGGTTTTTCATTGTTCGCGGACAGGTAATCATGGCCACACCCCCGAACCTGCAATGGAGTCCCCCATGAACATCGAACTCAACGGCAAGAAGGCCCTGGTCACCGGATCGTCCGGCGGCATCGGCCTGGCCATCGCCCAGGGCCTGGCCGAAGCCGGCGCGCAAGTCGTGCTGCACGGCCGCAATGCCGACAAGCTCAAGCACGCCGCCGACGCCATCGTGCGCCAGCACCCCGGCGCCCAGGTCAGCACCGTGCAGGCCGACATCGCCACCGCCGACGGCGCCGCCTCGATCTGCGCCGCGCATCCCGACATCGACATCCTGGTCAACAACGCCGGCTTTTTCGAACCCAAGTCGTTCACGGAAATCACCGACGACGACTGGCAGAGCATGCTGGACACCAACGTCATGAGCGGCGTGCGCCTGTCGCGTTACTACCTGCCGCGCATGCTGGCCGCCAACTGGGGGCGCATCGTCTTCATCTCCAGCGAATCGGCCCTGCACATTCCCACCGAAATGATCCACTACGGCGTCAGCAAGACCGCGCTGCTGGCCGTGTCGCGCGGCCTGGCGGAATTGACCGCCGGCACCGGCGTCACCGTCAACGCGGTACTGCCCGGCCCCACCCGGTCCGAAGGCGTGGCCGACTTCTTTGCCGAGATGGCCAAGGAACAGGGCGTGTCGCAAGACCAGATGGAACGCGACTTCATCGCCCAGCACCGCCCCACCTCGCTGCTGCGCCGGCTGGCCACGGTGGAAGAAGCCGCCAACATGGTCGTGTACGCCTGCTCGAAACAGGCCTCGGCCACCAACGGCGCCGCGCTGCGAGTGGATGGCGGCGTGGTGCGCACCATCGCCTGATATTCCGTTCACGCTCGTCGGGGCCCTTGCCGCCGCGGCCCCGGCCTCGCCCTGTTTCCAGACCCCTGACTGATCTATCGAGCCCCCATGAAAGCCATCGCCTACTTCCAGAACCTGCCCGCCACCGATCCCCAATCGCTGCAGGACATCACCGCTGCCGATCCCGTGCCCGGCGACCACGACCTGCTGGTCGAGGTCAAGGCCATCTCCGTCAACCCGGTGGACGTGAAGATCCGCGCCAACCGCAAGCCCAAGGACGGCCAGCCCGAGATCATCGGCTGGGACGCCGCCGGCATCGTGCGCGCCGTCGGCGCCAAGACCAGCCTGTTCAAGCCCGGCGACCGCGTCTGGTATGCCGGTGCCCTGACACGCCCCGGCGCCAACAGCGAACTGCACGTGGTGGACGAACGCATCGTCGGCCGCATGCCGCAAAGCCTGGACTTCGCCCAGGCCGCCGCCCTGCCCCTGACCACCATCACCGCCTGGGAACTGCTGTTCGACCGCCTGCGCGTGCTGGACAACGCCGCCCCCAGCCAGGGCACCTTGCTGGTCATCGGCGCGGCAGGCGGCGTGGGATCCATCCTGGTTCAATTGGCCCGCCAGCTGACCGGCCTGACCGTCATCGGTACCGCGTCCCGGCCTGAAACCCAGGCCTGGGTGCGCGAACTGGGCGCCCACCACGTCATCGACCACAGCCAGCCGCTGACCGAAGAACTCAAGCGCATCGGCTATCCGCAGGTGAGCTTCATTGCCGGCCTGAACCAGACCGACAAGCACTTCGCGCAGATGGCCGAGGCCATCGCCCCACAAGGCAAGATCGCCTTGATCGACGACCCCGCGGCCATCGACGTGCGCCTGCTCAAGGGCAAGTCGGCCTCGCTGCATTGGGAATTCATGTTCGCGCGGCCCCTGCACGGCACGCCCGACCTGATCGCCCAGCACGAACTGCTGAACCAGGCCGCACGGTTGATCGACAACGGCACCCTGCGCACCACGCTGGGCGAACACTACGGCAAGATCAACGCCGAAAACCTGCGGCGCGCGCACGCCTTCATCGAAAGCGGCAAGGCCCAGGGCAAGGTGGTGCTGGAAGGCTTCTGACACCCCACCCGCCCGTTTCGGCACCGCCGCGGGCGGTTCCTGAAAAAAATAGGACGGGTGTCTCGCATTGCCGTAAAGAAAGAGGTACAAACTCGACTGCGCGCGACGGGCTTTCGGCCTGTCGCCGCGTTTTCGGGAGTCTGCTCTGATCTGTCACCTGTTCGGCCAAGCCGCGGAACCCATGCTGTGGGGCATGGTGGCGTTCGCCTTGCTGATGCTGCGGCTGGTCCCCCTGCAAGGGTGGAAAGCGGCCGTCGTCGCCGGGGTCACCGCCGGCCTGGTGTTCGACACCATCCAGTTCCGGGTCGGCCCGCCGCGCATGTGGGATGCGCTGGTGCTGGGATCGGTGCTGGCGGCGCTGCTGGTGGCCGCCGTGCTGGAAGGGTTGTTCCTGCTGCTGCAACGGCTGCGCGCCCGCAGCCTGCGTTCCCGGACCTGACTGCACGCCGCCGGGTTCGCTTCGCCCGGCCGTCGGGCCGCTGCGATCACCCGCCCAGCGATCGCGCGCGCCGCGCCCCTTCTGGACTCAGGCTTGGCCTTCCCGCTTGGCGCGAGCATGCGGGTCGCGGATTTCGGCTTCCAGCTCAGCGATCAGCCAATCGAACCAGCCGTTCTCGGTGCGCGCATACACCACCGCGGACGGCGTCTTGCCTTCGCGCCAGCCAGGCTGATGCGCATCCATCCAGGCGGACAGGCTCTTGTGCGGCGCCAGCAGGCCGGACAGCCACGACCACACGTATTCCGGCACGTTGCGCCGAAAGCCCTTGGCGCTGGCGTAGATCGTCGGCTCGAGCGGCAGGTTGCCCGAGCGGGCCAGCTTGGCCTGGACCCGGCGCAGCGTCTCGGCCGCGGCCTGCAATTGTTCGGTGCTGAGCTTTTTCACGTAACGACTCCTGGACTGGTTTTGCCGGATTATCGCCGTAGCAGCGGGCGCTTGCCAGCGGACATTCACACCGGCCGGCAGATTCAACGGGGCGGTTGCAGCGCCAGCAGCAGCGTCGCGCTGAACCGCGCGCCCGGCTCCAGCACTTGCAGGCCGGTACGAGTGTCGCCCGCTGCCGCCAGATTGAAGGCATCAGCCACGTTGGTCACGGGTTCAACGCACAGGAACGACGAGCCCGGCGCCGTGTACACCACCAGATGCGCGAAGGCCGGATCGGCGTGCAGCGCCAGTTCGTGTCCATCCGACCAATGCAGCGTGGCGCGTCCGCCCCATTGCGACAGATAGGTATCGCAGCCCGCGGCCGACCAGCCCAGCTCACGCACATGGGTGGTCTGGCTGCCGGTGGGCAGGCCATCGGCATCCGCCGGCCAGTGGCGGCGCGCATGCAGCGCCACCCGCTCGGCCGTGAAATACGGATGAATGCCGCAGCCAAACGGCATCGGTGAATCGCCTTTGTTGATCATCAGCAGCGTCAGCGACAGGCCGCGCGAGTCCAGCCGATAACGCTGCACGCATTCAAATGCCCACGGCCAGCCCAGCACGCCGGCGGGCTGATCCAGCACCAGATCCACCGCATCGTCGGCCAGGTGACGTACCTGCCAGGCCTGGTACAAGGCGCTGCCGTGAATGGCTTGCGGCCGTCCCGGCAACGACTGCAAGGGATGCCGCGCCCCGTTGAAAGTGAAGACGCCATCGCGCACCCGGTTGGAATACGGCGCCAGCGGATAGGAACCCGCGCGCGGCCACTTCGCGGGCGGCCATTCGGATTCGGCCAACGGCACGATCCAGTCGTGCGCGTCGGTCGACAGGCGCGTCAGGCGCCCGCCACCACCCGGCGCGAACTCGGCGCGATGGGGGCCAAAGGCAATCGTCACCCGCTCGCTGGCATCCAGCGGGGCGGGAAAAGGCAGGTCGGACATCGGGGGCTCCCGCGGCGCTGCAACGGCCGCGTGGCGCCATTGTGCATGTCCGGGTCTGACGGGGGCAAGCCGGGCGGGCCGACAGGCTGGCTGGCTTGGCTGAGTGATTGCCTGCGTGCCTGATTGATTGCCTGCGTCCCTGCTCGGTTGCCTGCTCGGTTGCCCGTCTGCGTGCGTGCGGGCCTGCCTGCGTGCTTGCCTGCTTGCCGGGTCAGGCCAACGCCTTGGCCCTGGCAGGCAATGCGGGCAGGCAACCCAATCCGCGCAAGGTCGCCTCCACGGCCTCATCCAGCGGTGTCAGCGGTTCCGCGCCCAACAGCTCGACCAGCCGCGCATTGTCCATGCGCAGCGGCTGGCGCCACAGATACCGCATTTCCATCAGCTCGCGCAGTGTCGGCACGAACGGCGCCGCCAGCCGCAGCAGCCACCACGGAAACGCGCGCACTCGCGGCCGAACGCCATGACGCCCTGCCACCCGCACGATCGCGGCTGACATCTGCGTGCCGTCCGCATCCCAATGCCCCGCCATATGAAATGCCGCGAACGGTGCCAAGGCGTCGCGGCGCGCCAATACCTGCACCAACGTGCGCGCCACGTCCGGCAGATAGCTCCATTGATGCCCCACCCCACGCGCGCTCGGCGCCTGCACCACGCTCACCGGCCGCCCCGGTTTCACCAACCCTTGCGAGAACCAGTTGTTGCCGGCGCGCGGCCCGAAAAAATCGCCCGCCCGCAGCACGATCACACGCGCGCCACGGCCGCTGGCCACCTGCAGGCGATGTTCCAATTCCACCCGGATCGCCCCCTTGCGGGTCTGCGGATGCTGCGGCGAGGTTTCCGTCAGCACCGGAAAAGCATCCGGCCCGTAGTTGTAGATCGTGCCCGGCAGCACGATGGTGGCGCCCTGCGCCTGCGCCACCGCAATCGTGTTGTCGATCATCGGCAGCACCAGTTCGCCCCAACGGCGGTAGCCCGGCGGATTCACGGCATGCACGATCACCTCGCACCCCATCGCCGCCCGCGCCACGTCCTGCCGGTTCATCGCGTCGCCGCGCAACCAGGTGATGCCGTCCTGCTGCGCCGTTTCCGTCGCCAGCCCTCGCGCCAGGGCGCGCACGCCCCAACCGGCATCGCGCAGCTGCCGCGCCGTCTCACCCCCCACCCCGCCGGTGGCGCCCAATACCAGCGCCGTGCCGGGCTGCTGCGCCTGAATCATCGTTGCCATGCTCATGGTCTTGCTCCTGTCGTCCCATGGCAAACATTCTGGCGCCGCGCCCTCAATAAATAAATTGCTGAACCTGGCGGTGCAGCTATACATTTATGCATGACCAACACGATCGGCTGGGAACTCTACCGCAGCTTTCTCGCCGTCCTGGCCGAAGGCTCGCTGTCCGGCGCCGCGCGCGCCCTGGGCATCACCCAGCCCACGGTGGGCCGCCACATTGCCGCCCTGGAAAGCGCCCTGGGCCAGGTGCTGTTCACCCGGTCGCAAACCGGCCTGCTCGCCACCGACGCCGCCCTGTCGCTGCGCGGCTACGCCGAGGCCATGCAAAGCAACGCCGCCGCGCTGGAACGCGCCGCGTCCGGCCACGGCCCAGGCATCACCGGCACCGTCCGCATCTCGGCCAGCGAAGTCATCGGCATCGAAGTGCTGCCGCCGGTCCTGGCGCAACTGCGACGCGATCATCCCGGCCTGACCCTTGAACTGGCGCCCACCAACCGCGTGCAGAACCTGCTGCTGCGCGAAGCCGACATCGCCGTGCGCATGGCCCCACCCCAGCAGGAACAGCTGATCGCCCGCTCGGTCGGCGCCGTCGACCTCGGCCTGTTCGCTCGCAAAGACTACCTGCGCCGCCATGGCACTCCGGCCAAGCCCGCCGACCTGGCCGGCCACACCCTGATCGGCTACGACGCCTTGACGCCCTTCCTGCGCGAAGCCGGCAAGCGTTTCCCCATTCCCTGGCACCGGGACACCTTTGCCCTGCGCGCCGACAGCGACCTGGCGCAACTGGCCCTGATCCGCGCCGGTGCCGGCATTGGCATCTGCCAGGCTGCGCTGGCCCGGCGCGACAAGACCCTGGTGCGCGTTCTGCCGCAGCAAGCCGCCTTTTCCCTGGCAACGTGGATCACCATGCACGAAGACCTGCGCGCCAGTCCGCGCTGCAAGGTGGTGTTCGATGCGCTGGTGGCCTGCTTGCTGGCGCATAACGGTGCGGCGTCGGGCTGACCGCAGTTGTCGTCGGCGTGCCCGCCCGTCTCTGCGCCCGCAATGCCGGAATGAGGCGAGTGGCACCTGCCCCCAAGGCACCCATCTCAGACTGATGCGACATCACCGCCCAGCGAAATAGGACTGATCGGATATACTGTTTATTCATACAGTATCTAGACCGCACGGGAGGCCCGACCATGACCAGTCTGATCAACACCCCGCCCCCACGCAGCATCTGGCTCAGCGCCTTCCCGCGCCTGGCTGGCGTGAAAAATGGCGACTACCTGCCGCTGGGCCGCCTGCAAGAGGCCACCGGCGTGGAAAGCGGCCCCAAGCTGCGCGACGTCCTGGCCGCCGCCGAACGCGAAGGCCTGCTCCTTATCGACCGCGGTGCCACGCCCGCCAGCTACCGCGCCACCTACGCGCTGGAACGCCAGGTCACCCTGTTCGCGGCCGATTGAGCCGCCGTGGCCACGTCCGACGCCTCGACCGATAGAGTGCTAACGATCACTTGCAATGCTGTTACATCCGGGGAAATAGAATCCTCGGGACTGCAAGACAAGGAGAAGACCATGCAAGAAGAGACCACCAAGCCAGAACCCACCCGCCGCCGCTGGCCGTTCGGCTACGGCCAGGAAGCCAAGATCGGCTGTTGAATCCGCCCCTGGCGGACATGTCGTAGCACGCGCCTGGCATCCACAGCCGGGCCGACCTTATCCATCCTCACCCGCCGTTAGCGACTGAGCGGGTTGCTGGAACCTCAATGGCTTGCGGTGCCATTCCCTGCCTTGTTTCGACGTATGCAATCCCGCTGCGGTGACCCCGGATGCGAGCTCGTCCTACAAGCGAGCGTCTTTGCAGTCTGCACGAACGGTTTTGATTAATCTGCCTGGGTTGAATCAGAAAACGGAACGGCAGTGAAGCAGAATGAACTGACATCAAAGGACTCGTCACGCACATCCATCCAGGGTGGTCGCGGATCCTCGTTTGGCTCTGGGGGCCACGGCGGCGATAATGCGCGAATGAATCGCCTGGCACACCTTGAAAAACGCGTAGATGTCATCGACGGCCGGCTGGGTCGGATCGAGAAGGACGTCGACACCCTCAAAGGCGACGTCATTGCCGTCAAGACCACGCTCGCGAGCATTGACGCGAAGCTGGATATCGGAAGCATCCGCGCATCCGTCGAGAGGGCCCACACCGACATCTACAAGTGGATCGTGAGCATCATCGCGGTGATCGGCGCCATTTACTTCGGTCTGCAACGCATGCCGCCGGCGGCTGCTCCGTGGGTCTATTCGTATCCGCCCTCTCAGCCGCAGGCGATGCCAGCCCCTCTCGCCCCCGTCACGCCACCGCCTTCTCCGTAAAGCAGGGTCACTGGCTCGCTGTTGCCCCCCACAATCCCGCCCTTCCCGCTGACCGCCACTTTTCGTTCACCCCGTCTCACGGGCCATGAACTGCCCGCCACATCCCCCGCCCCGGCCCGATACAATCACGGGCATGAATTCCGCAACACAACACTCCGCCGCCGACGCCCACGCGGGCCACACCCCCATGATGCAGCAATACCTCCGACTCAAGTCGGAGGCTGGTCCGTTGCTGCTGTTCTACCGCATGGGCGACTTCTATGAAATGTTCTATGAAGACGCCGAGCGCGGCGCGCGGCTGCTCAACCTGACGCTGACCAAGCGGGGTTCGTCCAACGGCACGCCCATCCCGATGGCCGGGCTGCCGGTGCACGCAATGGAGCAATACTTGGCGCGGTTGGTAGCGGCAGGTGAATCGGTCGCCATCTGCGAACAGATCGGCGATCCGGCCACCTCGAAAGGCCCCGTCGAGCGCCGCATCGTGCGCATCGTCACGCCCGGCACGCTGACCGACGACGCGCTGCTGCCGGCCAAGGCCGATCGCGCACTGGCGGCAGTCTTCGTGTCCGGCAACGCGCGCGCGCCGCGGGCCGGGCTGGCGTGGCTGAACCTGGCCAGCGGTGATTTCCGCGTGACCGAATGCGCGCCGGCGCAGCTGGAATCCGAGCTGCATCGCATCGCCCCGGCCGAGATCGTGTGCGCGGACAGCGCGGAATTCGACTTCCCGTTCGAGGGCGCCCGTTCGCGCGTGCCGGACTGGCATTTCGAAAGCGATGGCGCGCGCGCGCATCTGCTGGCGCACTTCAAGACCGACACGCTGGCCGGCTTCGACATCGAAGACATGCCCGCGGGCATCTGCGCAGCCGGCGCACTGCTGCGCTACGCGGCCCGCACGCAATCGCAGGCGCTGGCGCACGTGCAGAGCCTGTCGGCCGAACGGCCCGGCCAGTTCGTGCTGCTGGACCCGGTGACGCGCCGCAACCTGGAACTGACGCAGACCCTGTCCGGCGAAGACGCGCCTACGCTGTTCTCGCTGCTGGACGGCTGCCGCACGCCGATGGGCAGCCGGTTGCTGCGCCGCTGGCTGCATCATCCGCTGCGCGAAAACGAGCAAGCCCACGCCCGCCAGCAAGCCATCTCGGCGCTGCTGGCCGGCCGCATGGACGTCGAGCAGACCTTCGGCTCGGCCGGGCTGCTGGAAGGCCTGCGCAGTGCGTTGAACGCGTTTCCCGATATCGAACGCATCGCCGCACGGCTGGCGCTGCGTTCGGTGCGTCCGCGCGAACTGGCCAGCCTGCGCGATGCGCTGCAAGCCCTGCCGGCGCTGCGCGACCTGGTCGAGCCCATGGCCGATTCCCCACGCCTGGGCCAGCTGATCTCGCACCTGTCGGTCGATCCGGCGCTGGCCGCCCTGCTGGTGCGCGCCATTGCCGCCGAGCCCGCGGTCGCCATCCGCGACGGCGGCGTGCTGGCCACGGGCTTTGATCCCGAACTCGATGAACTGCGGGCGCTGGCCGCCGACGGCGGCGACTTCCTGGTGCAACTGGAAGCGCGCGAACGCGAACGCACCGGCATCAGCAACCTGCGCGTGGAATTCAACCGCGTGCATGGCTTCTATATCGAAGTCACCAAGGGCCAGACGGCCAAGGTGCCGGAAGACTACCGCCGCCGCCAGACGCTCAAGAACGCCGAACGCTACATCACCCCGGAACTCAAGACCTGGGAAGACAAGGTACTGTCGGCACAAGACCGCTCGCTGGCTCGCGAAAAGTGGCTGTTCGAACAATTGCTGGATGTGCTGGCCGAACACGTACGCCCGCTGTCCGACTGCGCGGGCGCCCTGGCCGAACTGGACACGCTGGCCGCGCTGGCCGACCATGCGCGCCGCCACGATTGGATCGCACCCGAACTGTCCGAGCAGGCCGACATCGACATCGATGCGGGCCGCCATCCGGTGGTGGAAAACGCCATCGAACGCTTCACGCCCAACGGCTGCCGGCTCGACCCGGCGCGCCGCATGCTGCTGATCACCGGCCCGAACATGGGCGGTAAATCGACCTACATGCGGCAGGTGGCGCTGATCGTATTGCTGGCGCGCATCGGCAGCTTCGTGCCCGCCGCGCGCGCCCGCATCGGCAAGATCGACCGCATCTTCACCCGCATCGGCGCCGCCGACGACCTGGCCGGCGGACGTTCGACCTTCATGATGGAAATGACGGAAGCGGCCGCCATCCTGTCGGCCAGCACGCCCAATAGCCTGGTGCTGATGGACGAGATCGGCCGCGGCACGTCCACCTACGACGGCCTGGCGCTGGCCTGGGCAATTGCCTGCCGCCTGCTGGCGCACAACCGCGCCCTGACGCTGTTCGCCACCCACTACTTCGAACTGACGCGCCTGCCGGCCGAACAGCCCGCCTCGGCCAACGTGCACCTGGCCGCGGCCGAGTCCGCCGGCGGCATCGTATTCCTGCACGAAGTGCGCGAAGGCCCCGCCAGTCGCAGCTACGGGATCCAGGTGGCGCAGCGCGCGGGCGTGCCCGCCGCCGTGATCCGCCAGGCCACCCGCGAACTGGAACGCCTGGAAGCGCAAGGCGCGCCCACGCCGCAGCTGGGCCTGTTCTCGGCCGCTGCCGACGCCGACGCGCAAGCCTACGCCGAGGCCGACCGCGCCGACGCCATCGAGGCCCTGGACGGCCTGCGTGACGAACTCGCCGGCATCGACCCCGACAGCCTGACTCCGCGCGAAGCGCTGGACGCCCTCTACCGCCTGAAAAAGCACCTGCAATGAACCTCGATCATCCCCTGCCGCTGCTGGGCAACCAGAGCCCCAACGACTTCATGCGCCGGTACTGGCAAAAGAAGCCGCTCCTGATCCGCCAGGCCATTCCCGACTTCAAGCCGCCTGTCACCATCGCGGCCATCAAGAAACTGGCCCGCCGCGACGACGTCGAGTCGCGCCTGATCTGGCGCGAGAACGGCGAATGGCAAATGGAAAGCGGCCCCTTCGCCCGCCTGCCGAAAGACAACGAAGGCGACTGGACCCTGCTGGTGCAAAGCGTGGACCTGCACAGCGATGCCGCGGCCGAATTGATGCAGCAGTTCCGCTTCATTCCCGACGCGCGCCTGGATGACGTGATGATCAGCATCGCCAGCCACGGCGGCGGCGTCGGCCCGCACTTCGACAGCTACGACGTGTTCCTGCTGCAAGCGGCCGGTGAACGCGAATGGCGCTACGGGCGCCAGAAAGACCTGTCGCTGGAACCGGGCCTGCCGCTCAAGATCCTGAGCCGCTTCGAGCCCGAAGCGCAAGCCGTGCTGGCCCCCGGCGACATGCTGTACCTGCCGCCCCAGGCCGCCCACGACGGCATCGCCGCGGGTGACGGCTGCATGACCATCTCCATCGGTTTTCGCGCCCCCACGCAGGCCACGCTGGCCCGTGGCCTGCTCGAAGCCGCGGCCGACCAGGTCATGGCGCGCGTCGGCCTGCTGGGTGGTCCGTACGGCGAACCGGCACTGCCCGGCCCCAAGCTGTCGGCCGTGTACCGCGACCCGGCCCAGGCCGCCGTCACGACGCCCGCGCAGGTGCCCGACGCGTTGGTCGAGGCCACCCTGGAGACCGTGCAGAAGCTGCGCTTTGACGACGCGCTGGCCTCGCGCTTTCTGGGCTGCTGGCTGACCGAGCCCAGCAACCTCAGCGTTTTCGATGCCCCTGAAGACCTGGACGTGGACCTGGAAGAAGACTGGCCCACTGCCGGCAAGCTGGTGCTGGACCGCCGCAGCCGCATGCTCTACCGCGGCAAGCAGCTGTTCATCAACGGTGAAACCGCCATGACGCCGGCCTCGGCCGCGCTGTGCAAGCTGGCCGACACCCGCAGCCTGGATTGCGCCGACCCCGCCTGCGCCCGCCTGTGCGACGAAGCCCGCTCGTGCCTGGCCGATTGGCTGGATTCAGGGTGGATCCACTATGTGGCCTCGTAGTATCCAGACACCTATGCGTATCTGTATTGCACAGAACGCAATGAGGTCTGATCGCGGGGTCACATAAGGAAAGACATCACACGTGGCGGAAAGGTTTGTTGCCGTTGGGATGCGACCTTTTTAACTTTCACACTCGCAGGGCTTACGGCTTCCTGTAGCCTGGATTCTGGTTTCCCCTGACGGGGTTTCAAGAGTCGTCATCTACAGGAGTCCAAAAATGATGAGCAAAACCTTGATTATTGCGTCGGTGCTGGCGGTGTCGCTCAGCGCCTGCAACAAGAAGGAAGATGCCCCGGCGCCCGCGAACAACCCCACTCCGGGCGCGAGCACCCCCGCGCCTTCCACCACGCCCCCGGCCACCTCGCCGGCTCCGGCCCCCACGCCCGGCACCACGCCTGGCGGCGGCTCGAACACCCCGGGCGGCTCGACCACGCCCGCATCGTAATTAGAGAAGAACCCCCGCTCTAGGTACGACAAAGCCCCGGCAGCGATGCCGGGGCTTTTGTTTGTCTGACAGGAATGAAAGCGACCAAAAGAAGAGGCCCCCGCAGGGGCCTTTGAACCGCGCAGGCGCTGCATCAGCGCCCGCGGTCGACATCACATCTTGTCTTTCAGCACGCTCAAGAGACGCTGCGCGGTGGCGCTGCTGTCGCGTTCGCCCTTGGCATCCAGCACCGTCACATTGGTCTGGTCGCCGCTGGCGGTCAGGTGGATGCGGTACTGCGGCGCTTCGGCCTTCTTGTCGCCCGAGAACATGCGGCTGAAGAAGCCCGGCTGGTCGATCTTTTCGCCGGTGTCGGTGTCGAAGTAGCGTACGAAGTAGTCGCCGGCCGAACGGTCGCGATCGTCCACGGCGAAGCCGCCGCCGTCCAGCGCGACGCCGACACGACGCCAGGCGCGGTCGAACGATTCGTTGACGATCAGCAGGGCGCCCTGGGCGCGGACGTCTTGCTGAACCGCGGGCTTTTGCGGCGCGGCTTCGGCCTGCTGCACCAGCTTGCGGGCGTTGTCGACGTCGGAACCCAGGTAGACCATCATGCGCGCCAGCATGGCGGCGTTCAGGCCCGGATCTTCCTTGCCGTTCTGCCACTGCACTTGCGAGCCGTCGCCGCCGACGCGCTTTTCGAGCATCTGGCGGTGGCTGACGTAGACTTCGGTGTGACCGTTGACGCGTTCGACGCGGGTGCGGAATTTCTCGCGCTCGCCGCTGTCCCAGGCCGATTCCAGCACCGCGCCCAGGGCTTGGCGCAGCCAGCTTTCCGGGATCTTGGCGCGGTTTTCCGCCCAGTCGGTTTCGATCAGGCCGGCAGCCGGGTTGTTGCTGGCCACGGTAAAGCCGTTTTCGGTCCAGAAGTCGACCAGACGCGGGAAGACGTCTTCGGGGGCACGGTCGACGACCAGCCAGCGCAGATCGCCGTCACGCTCGACGCGCATGTCCTGGCGGCCGGGCAGCACGTTGCTGGCCTTGGGGCTGCTGGCTTGCGCCTGGCCTTGTTGCTGGAACTGCGAGTACGTCGTCGAGCCGGAAGCGGGCGCGCGGTAGCGCGGATCGCTGGCGGCCTGGGTCAGGTCAGGCGGAATGCTCAAAGGCTCTCCACGCTGAGTGACGGCGCTCTTGTAGTTGACGGATTCTTCATTGCCCAGGAATTGGTTGACCTCGCTGCAGCCGGCCAACAACACCAGAGACATCAATGCCGACAGACCGGCATGACGCTTGTTCATACGTATCCTCACGATATTTAGAGCAGACCCGTTTCCTGGAGCACACGACGCACCGATTCATGGTGCTGCGCCCCCAGTTCAACCAGCGGAAGCCGGTAGCCCAGTGCGGTGCGGCCCATTTCGGCCAACGCCCACTTGACGGGGATAGGATTGGCTTCAACGAACAAAGCCTTGTTCAGACGAGCCAGGTGTGCATTTAGTTCACGCACTTTGGGAACATTGCCCGCCAGTGCGGCCGCGCACAGGTCGCGCATGAGCTTGGGCGCGACGTTGGCGGTAACGGAGATATTGCCGCGGGCGCCCAGCAGGATCAGGGCGGCAGCGGTGGGATCGTCGCCGCTGAAGACCTGGAAGCTGGCAGGCGCTTCGCGCAGCAGCAGGCCGCCGCGGGCGATGTCCCCAGTGGCGTCCTTGATGCCGATGATGCCCGGCACCTGGGCCAGGCGCAGGACCGTTTCGTTGCTCATGTCGGCAACGGTGCGACCCGGCACGTTGTACAGGATGGTGGGCAGGTCGACGGCTTCCGCGATGGTGCGGAAGTGGCGGTACAGGCCTTCTTGCGAGGGCTTGTTGTAGTAAGGAACCACGGACAGGCCGGCCTGCGCGCCCACTGCCTTGGCGTGGCGGGTCAGGTGGATGGCTTCGTCGGTGGAGTTGGCGCCCACGCCGGCAATGACCGGAATGCGGCCGGCGGCATGTTCAACCGCCACGCGGATGAGTTCCGCGTGTTCTTCCATGGAAACCGTCGGCGACTCCCCGGTGGTGCCCACCACCACGAGTGCGTCGGTGCCTTCCTGGATGTGCCAGTCGATCAACGACCGGTAGGCAGCGTAGTCAAGGCTGCCATCGGGCTGCATCGGGGTGACGAGGGCCACCATGCTGCCCTGGAAATTAACGCCTGCGGCGGTTGCAGGGGATGCCATAAATGAAGGGCTCCAACGCCCCATGGCGGGATGCCTCAGGGCCAGAATCAATGAAACCGCTGAGTTTAACGGATATTGGCCGAAATCCTACAGAAACCACTGAACGATTGTCGTTCCTAACGCCAGGATCGGACGCATCAATATCCATAGCACATCGGTCACCAGCAGCACGACCACGATGACCAGGCCGTAGGGCTCGATTTTCGAGTATTGCCAGGCCAGCCGGTTGGGCAGCAGGCTGAAAACGATGCGTCCCCCATCGAGCGGCGGGATGGGCAGCAGGTTCAGGGCCATCAGCACCAGGTTGACCTGGACGCCGGCCATGGCCATTTCGTACCAGAAGGTTTCCTGCATGCCGGATTCGAGGAACAGGCGCAGCGAAAACACCCACAGGATGGCCATGAGCAGATTGGCGGCCGGGCCGGCCAGCGCCACCCATAGCATGTCTTTCTTGGGCCGGCGCAGGCGGCCGAAATCCACCGGCACGGGCTTGGCCCAGCCAAACAGCATGCCGGGGCTGCCCATGAGCTTGGACATCAGCAGAATCACGACCGGCACCAGCAGCGTGCCGACGGGGTCGATGTGACGCGCCGGGTTCAGGCTGACACGGCCGGCCTGGTAGGCGGTGGGGTCGCCGAACATGCGCGCGACATAGCCGTGGGCCGCCTCGTGCAGCGTGATGGCGAAGATGACCGGTATCGCGTAGACCGCGATGGTTTGGATGATGTCGTTCATGGCGAACCGGATTGTAGAGGAGCCGCATGACGACATGCGCCGCAGCGCAGGCATCGCCTGACGCGCGCCGGGCGCGCCCGCGCCCGGCGGTGGAGCATGGCAGGCGGATTCAGGCCAGACCCAGCGTGGAAGGATCGCCGCGGCCCACGCGCACCACGACCGGCTCTTCGCTGGTGAGATCGATGACGGTGGTGGGCGAATGCGGGCAGGCGCCGGCATCGATGATGGCGGCCAGTTGGTGGTCGTAGCGCTCGCGGATGGCTTCGGCGTCGTTCAGCGCTTCGGTTTCATCCTTGGGGATCAGCGTGGTGGACAAGAGCGGCGCGCCCACCTGTTCGAGCAGCCCGAGCATGACGGCGTGGTCGGGCACGCGGATGCCGATGGTCTTGCGCGAGGGATGCGAGACGCGGCGCGGCACTTCCTTGGTGGCTTCGAGGATGAAGGTCCAGGGGCCGGGCGTGGCAGCCTTGAGCAAGCGGTACTGGCGGTTGTCGACGCGGGCGAAATGACCGATTTCGGCCAGGTCGCGGCACAGCAGCGTGAGGTGATGCCGTTCGTCCAGGCCACGCAGGCGGCGCAGGCCGTCGGCGGCGTTCTTGTCGTCCAGGCGCGCGACCACCGCGTAGCTGGAGTCGGTGGGCACCGCCACCAGGCCCCCGTCGGTCAGCCATTGGGCGGCCTGCTTGAGCAGGCGCGGTTGGGGATTCGCGGGGTGGATATCTAAATGAAGGGCCATGGGATTATCCTAACACTCTTGAAGGCCGCCCAGCCAATGGCGGCGATGCAACACATGGCGGTCCATCCGGCCCGCCCGGAGACACAGTATGCGCCTTGATGATTCCCGCGAAAGCGACAATGTGGAAGACCGCCGCGCCAGCGGCCCGCGCATCGGCGGACGCGGCACCATCGGCATCGGCACCATCGTGCTGGCGTTGGTGGCCATGTACTTTGGCGTGGATCCCAACGTGGTGCTGCAGATGGCCGAAGGGCCGCCCACGCAGCAGCAGGCGCCGGCCACCAAGCCGCCCGCCAACGACCCGCAGGCGCGCTTCGTCTCGAAGGTGCTGGGCGAAACCGAAGACACCTGGAGCGCCATCTTCCAGAAAGACCTGAACCGCCAGTACGTGGCGCCCAAGCTGGTGCTGTTTCGCGGCGCCACGCCCACGGCCTGCGGCACCGGGCAGGCCGCGATGGGGCCGTTCTACTGCCCGGCCGACAGCAAGGTGTACATCGACCTGGCGTTTTTCGATGAATTGCAGAACCGCTTCAAGGCGCCTGGCGATTTCGCGCAGGCCTACGTGATTGCCCACGAAGTCGGCCATCACGTGCAGCATCTGCTGGGCATATCAGACCAGGTCGACAACCTGCGCCGCCGCAATCCGTCGCAGGCCAACGCCTTGTCGGTGCGCCTCGAACTGCAGGCCGATTGCTTTGCCGGGCTGTGGGCGCAGCGGGCCAACGCGGCGCGCAACATCCTGGAAGGCGGCGACGTCGAAGAAGCGCTGGCCGCGGCCACCGCAATCGGCGACGACCGCCTGCAAAAGCAAAGCCAGGGCTACGTGGTGCCGGACGCCTTCACGCATGGTTCGTCGGCCCAGCGCGTGCGCTGGTTCAAGCGCGGCCTGGAAAGCGGCAACCTGAAGCAATGCGACACGTTCGCGGCCAGCTCGCTGTAGCCGCGCGCAGCGCCGACGATCCCCGTCGCGCGGCGCGGCGCCGGGTCGCGTCCGGCGCCGCAGGCTGACAGTCCGCTGCCAAGGCGCCGGTTTTGCCTGTATATCCATACAGCCGCAAGACCGGCACCGTCTTCATCTTGTAAGATTACGCCCCGCGCAGTTCCCGCTGCGCGGACCAGCTCCCGCAAGGGGGCTTTTCCCATTGGGCCGGACGCTTTCTGCCGGCGGACAGCCTGATTGGGAAAAAACCGCCCCTCTCGCGCTGCCGCGCGCACGCCGGACCCCTGCGGCGACGCGTACCGCGCGACGCATTTCCAGACACTAGATCCGTTTCCATGGCCAACAAGTTCGAACCGCTAATCACCGTTGATGAGGTGCAAGAGATCCTTGCCGAGCCCAAGGAAACCATCAAGCAGATCACCTGGATGCCCAAGCCGGTCGGCGCCAGCCCCCAATGGATGGAATTTGCCAGCCCCTGCCGCATCAAGGGTGAAGTGCGCGACGACGTGATCTTTCGCGCCACCTACCGCGGCGCCCGCACCGTGGTGCACGGCCAGGCCACCCTCTTTCTGACCGAAGCGTTCTGCGCGAGCCTGTTCGTGGGCCCGCACCGCGTGTTCGGCGTGGACACGGACGACTCGTTCCACACCAGCCTGGTGGGCGAAGGCCGCCCGCAGTTCCGCAAGCCGCTGGCGGACCGCAGCCATGAACATATCTGGGTGAACGAAGGCGAAGGCTATGCCGAGCCCATCGTGCCCGCCCTGCACACGATCGGCGAGCTGATGCAGTATTTCCTGCCGAGGGCCAACCTGACCCTGACCGGCGGATTCGCGCATCCCCTCAAAGGCCGACAAATCGAACTGATCCTATGAGCAATTTCCTGGAAGCCTCCGGCTGGACCGTCCTGCCGGCGGGCGAGCATGCCATCCGCGCCATCTCGCCGATGACCCTCGGCCTGGACGGCCAGCACGCCGCGTTCTTCATCGCGCACCCGGACGACGCCACGTTCTATCTCACCGATGCCTGTGAGACCGCGATGCACGCGTCCAGCTACGGCATCGAGCTGGCCGCCAAGCGCATCGACATCCTGAACGAAACGCCGGGCGTGAGCCTGGCGCATTTCGACAAGTCGGGCGCCATCGTGGCCTCGGGCCCCAACGAGCAGTTGCAGGAAGCCTTGTGGGACGCGGTGAAGCTGGCCATGGCCCTGTCGTTCCAGTGCGCCAAGTGGATGCCCAAGTTCAGCCAGCTGCGTTTTCGCGCCCAGGTCGGCCGTGCGTTGGCGGCGGGCGTTGGTGTGAACCGCATGGTCAAGGGGGCGCGCGCCAAGGGCAGCAGTGGCCACACCGCCGATTTTGCGTTCGCGGTGCGCGCCGCGGGCAGCACGGCGCTGACGTACATCGAGCCGATCGCGCTCAAGGCCGGCAAGAAAATGGACTGGACCCAGGTCTACCAGACCCACGGCAAGATGTCGGACGTGAAAATGGCGGATGCGCGCAACTCGCGCATGGTGATTCTGGAAGACGGCGCGTCGGCCGAGGAATTCAAGAAGGCCGTGACCATCCTGGAGCAGTCGGCCACCGTGCAGACGCTGGCCAAGACGCGCGACTGGCAGGCCGTGTTCGCCGACTAGGCGAGCGGCGCACGGCCGCCGCCGATGGCCGGACGGCCCGGCGGCGAGGCAGGCCAGGGTTCCCGGCCTGGACCTCAGGCTGGCATGTTGGTCAGGCCGTCGACGATTTCGCGGCCATGCAGGATGGCGGCATGCACCGCTTCGCGCGGACTGTAGACAAAACCGCCTTCGGCGAAGCGTGGCACGGGGTATTCGTCGCCGCCTTCGCGGACCGCGCCCGCCTGGACCACCATGACCGATGCGATGAAGACGGGGCCGCTGGGCAACGCTTGAACCTCAGCGCCAGCGCCCCGGGACACTTTGGCCGTCAGCCGGTATCCCTTGTAGATCAAGTTGTTCTGATGCACTTCGGATGCCCTCTTTCTGCGAGCCAGCATACCCCGCCTGTTCATGACAGTTCGGATATGTTTTGTAACCCGGGCATCTCATGGAAACATTGTTGCATCGCAAGACTTGCGTCCCCGTTTCTGTCGTGCCGCCCCCCGCACGGGCTCGGCGCGCCGATGCGCAAGCGGGGCGCGGCTGACAGCCGGATGACGCCGGCGGCCAGTGGCCGCGGGCGTCATCTGTCCCGGGGATTTCCCTAAAGCTGTTGCGAAAGCGCACTATCCGCCGGGTTTCCGGGCGGTTTCATGCGGCATTCGTCGCGTCGTCAGGGTTTCAAGCGGGGCTCATGCCGGTGGCCGACAGGTAGTCGGACAGCGTCCACCCCCGCCCCAGCAGGAACATGCGGGTATGCAGGTCGGCCAGCACCGTCGGCGTCACCGCACGGCCCAGGTAGTTCAGGCGCTTGCGTCGCAGGTCGACATAACCCAGCGCATAGTCACGAGCCAGGCCCAGCCACAGGCGGTGTGCGGCGGGCGACTGGCGCGCACCGCTCATGATGCACAGGCCCGCATCCAGCCCCCAGCGATAGACCGAGGTCGCCAAGCCCATGCCCTGGTAGGGCGCGGCGTATTTCGAGTGCGGCGCGCGCACATAAGGGTCGGCGCGCCGCCCCACTTCGATCAACCGGTTGAACACGGTATAGCCCGCCAGCCGGCCCCGCCGCACGTCCACCACGTACACGTAGTACTCGCCATCGGCTTCGCGATGGCGAAGCACAAGGCCAGGGATGTCGGTACGGACCTCCTGCAATCCGTGCAAGCGATCCGAGGGACGATTCATACGGTCGTAGATGGCATCGAGTTCCTTGTCCACCTCTTGCGGAGCGTGGTTGACGTCGATGCGCAGTTCCGTCGCGACAGGCAAGGCGCGAGGAAAAGCGTGCAGGGCCAGCGTAAGCAAGGCCACCTCCTGTACAGGGCAAATGCCCGATGAAAAAACCCGTGTTTGTGCCGCCCGCAAGTGCAGGCGGCAAGATGTCATAGAACCTCAGGCTGCCGCGGAATCGCCCGGCCGCGTCCAGTCGGCCCGGTCCGCGGGCACCTGGTCCGGCATGCCGAAGAACGCGGGGAACTGGCGCGCGCCCTTGCGCGTGACCGACAGGGCGCGCGAGTCCAGGTCCTTGTCGACCCAGCCGCGTTGCAGCAGCGCCTCGAGCAGTGCGGCGCCCAGCGCGCCGCCCAGGTGCGAGCGGCGCTCGCTCCAGTCCAGGCAGGCGCAGGCGAAGCGGCGGCGACGCTGGCGCGCCTTGGCCACGTCCACGCCCACTTGCGCCAATGAGGCCTCGGCCAGCGGCGTCAAGACGTAGTCGCGGCCGTCGGCCGCCAACCACTGGCGCGCCAGCATCGCATCGTGGATGCGCACGGCCAGCGTGCCGGCCATGTGGTCGTAGCAGGTGCGGGCCTCGCGCAACGCCGACGGCGTGTTGGGCTTGAACGGGGTGCGTTCGGCGCCCGCGACCACCAGCAGGGCTTCAAGCGCCTGGCCCACTTCGGCATTGGCCAGGCGGTAGTAGCGATGCTTGCCCTGCACCGCCAGCTCGACCAGGCCCTGGTCGCGCAGCCGCTGGAAATGGCTGCTGGCGGTGGACGCGCCGATGTCGGCGGCGGCGGCCAGTTCAGTGGCGGTGCGCGCACGGCCGTCCAGCAGCACGCACAGCATGCGCGCACGGGCAGGATCGGCGATGGCGCCGGCAACGGCCGACAGATTGATGTCGGCGAACTTGGATTCCATAATTCGGCCACGACCAAAGTGTTGTGTACAGGGCCAAGCATACTGCGAGTCATCTCAACAAGACAGCCGGCCTTGCCGCCGGCCCCATCATGCGCAACGCCTCGCGTTTTTTCGGTTGGAAGGTTCTGTATGCCACCTTCGTCCTGGCCGTGTTCGGCTGGGGCGTCGGTTTCTACGGCCCGCCCGTGTTCCTGCATGCCGTGGTGCAACGCACCGGCTGGAGCGTGGCGCTGGTGTCGGCTGCCGTGACGCTGCATTTCCTGTGCGGCACGTTGGTGGTGGCCAATCTGCCGCGGCTGTACCGGCGCTGGGGCCTGCCGGCCGTGACGCTGACGGGCGCCGTGTCCCTGGCGCTGGGCGTGTCCGGTTGGGCGCGGGCGGACGCGCCCTGGCAGTTGTACGCGGCGGCGCTGCTGTCGGGCATGGGCTGGGTGACGCTGGGCGCGGCGGCGGTCAACGCGCTGATCGCGCCATGGTTCGTAAGGCGCCGGCCGACGGCGCTGGGCATGGCCTACAACGGCGCCAGCGTGGGCGGCATCGTGTTTTCACCGCTGTGGGTGTTCCTGATCGCGGGCTATGGTTTCGCGCAGGCGGCGCTGTGGGTCGGCGCGGCGATGGTGCTGGTGATCGCCGTGCTGGCGCGCAAGGTGTTTGCCGTCACGCCGCAGCAACTGGGCCAGTTGCCCGATGGCGCCGCGGCGGACGCGCCCGCGCAGGCGGCGATCAACACGATGGCGCGCGTGCCCAGGCTGTGGCGCGACCGCGCCTTCCTGACGCTGGGCGCGGGCATGGCGCTGGGATTGTTTGCGCAGATCGGTCTGATCGCGCACCTGCTGTCGCTCCTGGCGCCGCTGCTGGGCGCACAGACCGCAGGCATCGCGATGGGGCTGGCTACGGCCAGCGCCATCGCCGGGCGCAGCCTGGTCGGGTGGCTGATGCCGCCGACCGCGGATCGCCGCAAGGTCGCTTGCGTGTCCTATGGCGCACAGATCGCGGGCTCGCTGGTGCTGATGCTGGCGGCCGACCACATGTGGGCGGTGTGGGTGGGCGTGGTGCTGTTCGGCTCGGGCATCGGCAATGCCACGTCGTTGCCGCCGCTGATTGCGCAGACGGAATTCGCGCGCGAAGACGCGCTGCGGGTGGTGCCGCTGATCGTGGCGTTGTCGCAAGGCGCCTATGCGTTTGCGCCGGCCGTATTCGGCGTGCTGCGGTCGGTCTCGGGCGAAGCGGACCGGTCGATGTTCTGGTTCCTGGCCGTGGCCGCCTGCGTGCAGGCGGCGGCGATCGCGTGCCTCACATGGGGCCGTGGCGCCTCGGCGCGGCGGCAAGCTCCCGTGATGGCCTGACCGCACGGCTGCGGGACGGCGGTGGGGCCATCCGCAGCGCGGCCGATGCGCTCAGTCGAGCCCGCCGCGGCGCGCCACCAGACCGGCCATGACGGCATCGCCCTGCTCGTCGGCCAGACCGGTGGCCACGCCCTGGCGATCCGCCGGCGTGCGGTTCTGGCTGACCTTCCATTTACCCTCGATGCGCGTGATGGCGATTTCGACGCCGACGATGGCGCGCATCTGCGCGGCGATGAAGTCTTCGGGTGCATCGTCGACCCGCCAGGGCTGCACCCGCGCTTTTTCCTGGGCCTCGGTCAGCGCGCCGATCTGCGCGCGCACCCAGGTGGGATCATCGTGGATCACCGGCGTGCCCCATACGTGCACCGCAACAAAATTCCAGGTGGGCACGACCTTGTGCGTCTCGGCCTTGGTGGCGTACCAGGACGGCGTGATGTAGGCCTGCGCGCCATGGAACGCCACCAGGCATTCCGCGCCCGCGGCCAGTTCCTTCCATTGCGGATTGGCCCGGGCCATGTGCAGGCGCAACACGCCGTGCGGCCCTTCGGGATAGAGCAGACAGGGGATGTGGTTGGCCATCAGCCCGCCCTCCCCGCTGGTCATCAGCACGCCCAGCGGGTGGGCGCGGATGAAATCGTGCTGGACCTCGAGCGAATCTTCGCGGAAAGCGGACGGCAGGTACATGGCGCAGAGGGATGTGTGATGTCGGGGAAAAACACACGATAGCGCCAGCCTGGCTCCATAACCAGAGCCATATGGCCGCCAATTCATGGAGCCACAACACCTGCCGACGGGCACCTGCCCGTGACACGGGCGTTCACACCGGGAAGCCTGCCCAAGGGCTGACCGCCCGGACAGTCAGCCCGCCAATGCCTTCACCAGCAGCACCGTGGTGAAGCCGCTGTCCCATTCCTCGTCGGGATAGGTGTCGATTTCGGCGTAGCCGTGCTTGCGGTAGAACGCGCGGCTTTGGGTATTGAAGGTGTCGGTTTCCAGACGGGCGTCGGCAAAGCCGGCCGCGCGCATGCCGTCTTCGGCCAGGGCCAGCAGCGCCGCGCCCACGCCGCGCCGCTGCACGGCCGGATGCACGTGCAGGGCCCAGATGAAGTTTTTCTCCCAATCGACCATGCCGGCCACGCGGCCATCGACCTCGCAGACATGGAACAGCGTGCCACGCGCCGCGACATATTGGGGGATCTTGCCCGAGTCCAGGAAATACCGGTATTTCTCCGGCGTCATCTGCGGTTGCCAGGTGCCTTCGTAGGTGCGCGTCAGCACGTCCTCGATGGCGGCGGCGTCGGCCGTTCGGGCCGGCCGGATCGTCAGGGGGGATGAGGGAAGTTGCGTCATGCGCGGCAGTGTAGCAACTGCGTGCAAGGCTTATCGTCGGACGCGCTCGTAGGCCTGGTTCATGCGCTCGCGCGCGGCGGTTTCATGTTCGTAGGCGCGATCATAGGTGTCCAGGCATCCCGGCGTGGGATTGGGCCACTTGATCGCGGCGACGGCGGCGGTGAGCTCGTCCCGCGCGCGTTGCCATTCCTTGACGGCGGCGTACCACTCTTTGGTCGTGTCCATAGTTTCCTCCCTATGT
The DNA here is from genome assembly GCF_052695805.1 of Achromobacter sp. NCFB-sbj8-Ac1-l. Classification (NCBI taxonomy): domain Bacteria; kingdom Pseudomonadati; phylum Pseudomonadota; class Betaproteobacteria; order Burkholderiales; family Alcaligenaceae; genus Achromobacter; species Achromobacter sp. NCFB-sbj8-Ac1-l. The sequence goes on from NZ_CP199812.1 coordinate 4,653,186, forward strand.
GCACGCCCCCATCGTAGTCCCGCGCATACCGGCGCGATTGCGGCGTGCGGCGCGCAGAAGGATGAGCTGACCTGGCGGCCGGATGACACCATTGGGCTGATACGGGTTGCTACCAAAGGGGTAAACCCGCGAGAGCGCCGATGCGAACCGCGATCGACGATCGGGCACGACCGCGACGACCGCCATCCGACCGCATCCGGACCCGGCCACGCCGACCTGCCGTGAGCGGGACATGACGTGTCATGGCCAATATCGGACGCATCGTCTTTCGCAGCCAAGGTAGAATTGCGCGCCGCGGCCCCGCGGCCAGCAGCGGTCTGGCGCCAGCAGCACACTGCGCGCCGCCGTCGATTGAACCCGTCGCCGCCGCGGCGGTCCATAGAAGGCCGGTCCGCATGGCCGGCCTTGCGACAGCCCGGCAGGCCTGCGTGGCCACCGGCGCCATCGCCAAGCTTGCTGCCACCTTTCAAGGCCAGCCGCCAACCGCCGCGCATTCCCGTTTTCTCATATCACGATGTGATGAATATTGACGTCAACCCTCACTTACCCACGGCCGCGGCAAATGCTACTGTTCCGCCTGTGCAAGGAGTACTAGCAATGGATCAGAAGACCAAGCCCTGGGCGTTTCCCAAGCCCCATCCGGAAAACACCCCACGGGGCGAACGCAACAAACAGGAGTTCGACGCGCCCGTCGCCGAAAAAACGCCCGTCGCCAAACCGCGCAGCAAGAAGACCGCCGCCGCCGCGGCCAAATCATGATGCGCGGCTGAACCCCGCTCACCTGTCCATGCGCCCTTTCATCATCGCCTGGCTTTGCCGTACCGCCGCGGCCGCGCTCTGCGCCGTCTCCCTGGCTGTGGTGGCCGCCCCCGACGTCCAGACCGGCGACCTGGTGTTCCAGCAGTCACGTTCCGCCCAAAGCCTGGCGGTGCAGCAGGCCACCCACTCTCCCTACAGCCACATGGGCATGATCGTGCTGCGGCAAGGCCGCCCCTACGTGCTCGAAGCCGCTGCCACGGTGCGCTACACGCCGCTGGCAACCTGGGCCGCGCAAGGCGAACGCGGCGCTTACGTGGTCAAGCGCCTGCGCGATCCCTCGCAACTGACGCCGGCGCGACGCGACCGCCTGGCCGCCATGGGCGCCACCTATGCGGGCAAGCCGTATGACGCCGCGTTCGGCTGGTCGGACGACAAGATCTATTGCTCGGAACTGGTCTGGAAAACCTATCAGCGCGCGCTCGGCATCGAGATCGGCGCGCTGCAACCGCTGAAGCAATTCGATCTGACTGCCCCAGCCGTGCGCGCCAAGATGCGAGAGCGCTACGGCGACGCCATTCCCTGGGAAGAACCGATCATCTCGCCCGCCGCGATGTTCGATTCGCCACTGCTGCGCACGCCTTGAGTCCGGTCATGGACGCGACGCCGATCCCGTTCATGAACCCGGCCTTGCACGGTGCAGGCAATATCACCGGTGTCTTCTTCAGTCCTGCCGGCGACATCGCCGCGGTGGCTTCGGTATTTCCACTGCTGGCCACGCCGCGCGCACGGGCGGCCTATGGCGGTGCCGCGCTGCGCTATCGCGTCGGCCTGTACCGGCAGGGCGAGCCGGCCCCCTTCGCGGTGTACGACGCGCTGCGCCTGCCGGTCAACGACGTGGCGTTCCATCCCACCGAACCCGTCGTCGTGATCGGGGCGGGCAGCTACGACGGCGGCTATCTGTTCGAAGGCGACCTGGCCTTCTGGAATTGGCAAAGCGGCAACAGCCGCCGCCCCTACGCGGCGATTCCCGAAGTCGTGCGTTGCCGCTACAGCGACGATGGCAGCCACGTGCACGCCTGGGTCCGGCCCTGGGACGAAGAATGGGGCGACCAGGAATACGACCCCGACGGCGCCTGGAACCAGGTACTGGACACCGTGTTCCCCATCCAGATCGAAGATTCAGACGCGGCCTGGCATGCGCGGTCGCCCGAAACACTGACACTGGACCCGGCCACGGCCACGACAGGCGGCGCACCGACGCCCGCCCCTGATGCCGCCGACCGCCTGGCCGATTGGCTGGGCGTACCCGACCTGGGATTGCGCGGGGCCATCTGGGATCTCGCGTGGCTGAATGCCGACGCCCTGGGCGCCACGCACGACAACTGCCTGCTGGACCGCTACGACGCGCAGGGGCGTCTGGTCGCCCGTCACGAGGGCGGCGGCCACGGCGCCGAAATCCTGCGCGCAGAAGCCGTCACGGTGCATGCCGTGGCCCCACCCGATCCCGGCGACCGGTTCCGCCGCGATTCCCGCCTGTATGCCCTGCGGGGCGACGCCCTGGTCGCGGTGCACGACTACGCTGGCCAATACACCTTCTCGATCGCGAGCGACGGCCGCCTGCTGGGACGCCAGGACCGCATGGGCCCGACGCGCCCGCGCGCCCATGACGTGCAGCTGGATGCCACGCTGGCAACGCAACAGCGGCTGGACGTCGGCCACTACGACTGCTTCAACCACTACATCGGCATCAACGGCGCCCCGCACCTGTTCGCCGTGCAGGGCACGCCGCCCAGCTCGCACGAAGGCAAGCACCTGTGCATCGTGCATGCCGACGGCAGCATCGAGCGCCTGTGGCCGCTGCTGCAACCCGATGGCACGCACGCCAGCCATGCGATGGAATGCCGCGGCGCGTATGTCGACGACGAACAGGGGCCCGGCGTCGTCATCGCCGGCAAGCACTACACGCCCACGGTCGACAGGACCTACAGCGGTTTCATCTACCGCAAAAGCCTGACGCGCGGTCTGCTGTCGTGGCGCCATGCCACGCATGCGTCGCCCACCATGATCCTGGCGGCCGCCGGGCTGGTGATCGCGGCATTCCTGGACGGCCGGCTGATGCTGATCGACGCGCTGACGGGGGGCGTGCGGCTGGATGCCAGGGTCCGCATGCAAGGCGCAGCCACCGTGATCTACGCCATGGACGCACGCGACGAACGCCTGGCGGTCGGCACGATAGACGGGCGCATTGCCGTGGTCGACCTGCAAGACCTGCTGGCTGCATCCGTGACGCGCGGCGGCATCGATCTGGCCTAGAATTCCTGCCATGCACTACACCCAAGACCCCAACACGCCGCCCGCCCCGACCGTCAGCTTCGATGACTTCATGAAGGTCGACATCCGCGTGGGCACCATCATCGCCGCAGATCCGTTTCCCGAAGCGCGCAAGCCGGCCTACAAGCTGACCATCGATTTCGGCGCCGGCGTCGGCGTCAAGAAAAGCTCGGCGCAGATCACCGGCCGCTACGCCTTGGCAGACCTGCCCGGCAAGCGCGTGCTGGGCATCGTGAACTTCCCGCCGCGCCAGGTGGGCCCGGTGCGTTCCGAAGTGCTGGTGCTGGGGCTGGCGGACGACGCCGACCACACCGTGCTGGTCACGCCCGAGCTTGACGTGCCCAACGGGGCGCGGCTGACCTGAGCCTGGCGCCCGGCGCTGTCACACCCGCGCCACGCGCCTTTTGGTAAACTGGCGTTCCTCTTTGGGGAGTAGCCTCTTCCGGCCCCGTCCGGAAGCGTTTGCGTCAACATTCTTGGCCCCCCTGGCCATGGCGCAAACAACCGATACGGTTTGGCGAGACCATGGACTTTTCCGTAGCTTCTGACCGGGCGATAGGGAAAAAGTCTATGCGTTTCGCCCGGTCGGAGCTTCTCTCGCATGAATGCCCTTTCCACGATAGTCCTGGCCTTCGCCATGTCCACCGACGCCTTCGCGGCGGCGATCGGCAAAGGCGCCGCGCTGCACAAACCCCGCCTGTCCGAAGCCTTGCGCACCGGCCTGATCTTCGGTGTGATCGAAGCAATCACGCCCGTGATCGGCTGGGCATTGGGCTCGATGGCCGCGAAGTTCGTGCAGGACTGGGACCATTGGATCGCCTTCGGCATGCTCTGTATCCTGGGCGCGATGATGATCCGCAACGGCCTGGGCGCGGACAAGGAAGATGCCGCCCCCGTCGGCCGCCATTCGTTCTGGCTGCTGGCCGCCACGGGTTTCGCCACCAGCATCGACGCCATGGCGGTGGGCGTGAGCCTGGCGTTCATCGACAACAACATCGTCGTCACCGCCTTGGCGATCGGCCTGGCCACCTTGCTGATGGTGACCCTGGGCGTCATGATCGGCCGTCTGGTCGGCAACGTCGCCGGCAAGCGCGCGGAAGTGCTGGGGGGACTGGCGCTGATCGGGATCGGGGCCACTATTCTGTACGAGCACTTGAAGGCCTGATGTCTGGGCTATGCGCCCAGGCGAATGGCGCGACAGGTGATTCATCATACAAACTCAGACCGAACGATTATTGTGTATGATTACGCCTTGTGTATAAATACACAAATGACTAGCGCAGACCTTATCAGGCAATTGAAGGCGGACGGGTGGTACTTAGTGCACACCGTGGGCTCCCACCACCAATTCAAGCACCCGATCAAACTTGGCAAGGTCACCGTGCCGCATCCCAAGAAAGATCTGCCGCTAGCAACTCAGCGCAGCATCCTGAAGCAAGCCGGCCTGCGATAAAAGCCTGTCACGGAGAACCCTATGCTCTATCCGATCTACGTGCAAAAGGATAAAGACAGCGCCTTTGGGGCGTCCTTTCCGGATTTTCCCGGATGCTTCGCCGGTGCCGATGATTTGCAAGATCTGCCACGCGCGGCTCAAGAAGCCGTAGAAGCTCATTTTTTCGGCGAAACGGAGCATATCCCTCCCCCGTCGACTCCTGACCAGTGGTCAAAACACGCAGACTACAAAGCCGGCTTCTGGATGATGGTCGAGATCGACCTATCCAAGATCAGTACTAAAGCCGTTCGGCTGAACATCAGCCTGCCCGAATACCTCGTGCATCGTATCGATGAGGTCGCCAAGGCGCGCCATCTGTCACGCTCCGCATTTCTAGCGATGGCAGCAGAGCACGAGATGTCGGCAGCGTAAGGCGGGAATCCAAGCCTCACGCTCCAACCCAAATCACACCTCGCTGGCCCGCATCACCGGCACGGCTTGCGCCTTGCCCCGGCGCACGCGCGGGGCGATGCGCTTTGCCCAGAAGGCGGTCAGCATGGGCACGAGCAAGGCGGTGATGACCACGCATGCCGCGACCAGGGCGGTCGCTGCCGGCGCCCACGGTTGAAACTGCGGCGCCGCGGCGGCGACCAGGCTGGGGGTGGCAGCGGCAGCGCCTGCCGTGCTGGACGCGGCCACACCCGCCGTGCCGCGGCCGCCGCCGATCAGGATGTCGGAAATCACCAGCGCCACGCCCGACGCCAGCATCACACCCACCGCCACCACGATGCCCAGCAAGCCGGTATCCAGGATGACGGACAGATTGATGGTGTTGCCCAGCGCAAAGGCGAAGAACGGGATCAGCATGCGCGGCCCGCGGCTGAAGAATTCGCGCAGGTCTTCGTCCAGGTTGCCCAGCGCAAAGCCGATCAGGAACGGAATCACGACGCCGACCAGGTGATGCGCCTCGAACGCCGCCAGTCCGGTCGTGCCCAGGATGATCATGGTCATCAGCGGACCGGATTCCATGCCGATCAAGACGGATGCGCCGGCCTCTTCGCGCGTGCCGTATTCCTCCATCAACGACGCGAACAGGCCCGCGTTGGTCATGTCCAGCGCGGCCACCAGCGCCAGCACCGACAGGCCGGCGAAAAAGCCGGTGGCGATGCCACCTTCCGGCAGCCAGCGCGACGCCAGCAAGGCCACCACCCAGGCCAGGCCGAGCTTGGCGCCGATCAGCGCACCCGACTTGCGCAGCACGGTGCCGGTGGCGCGCAGGTTGATGGATGCGCCCAGGCAGAACAGCCAGACGGCAAGGATGGGCACGACGCCGGTGATCAGGCCGTTGGTGAAGGACCCGAAGTACTTGCCGGTGTCGGGCCAGAAGGTGTGCAGCGCGGACCCAATTAGCAGCGGTACGAGCATCATGCCGCCGGGAATCCGTTCGATGGAACGCTTGATTTTCATGTTGTCTCCGTTGTTGCGGGTCGCCTGCGCGGACTCGCGTTTTTTCTAATGAAATCAAGTTTTATTGAAAAACGCTACGAAAAAATCGATCTTGCCCCCTATTTTTGGCGAAAATAGCGGGTAAACACCGATAAATCGTTTGAAAACCCCTTGATTGTAATTTTATTAATAAAATTAATTTTTATATATGGAATAAAATGACGCGGTTGGCATCCCGCTGGAAATCGAGGCCGGCGAGCTCGGACAAATAGGCCATTGACGTGAATGCGCCGCGGCACCCCGGTCGACAGGATCCACGCGACGCGCGTGTGGCACGTGACGGAGGCAGAGGGGACGCGGCGTATCGGTGGCGGACCTGCGATGCCGATACGACGAAAGTGATGAGGCGGCGTTGCCGACCGTGATGTTGGCGCAGGATTGCTGCAGCCGTGTTGTTGCAGCCGTGTTGTTGCAGCCGTGTTGTTGCAGCCGTGTTGTTGCAGCCGTGTTGTTGCAGCCGTGTTGTTGCAGCGATGCGACCGCTGCACTGGCACCGCGAAAAAGAAAAAGGCACTTCGCTTTCGCGTAAGTGCCTTTCTCTTGAATTTGGTGGGGTGGCTGATGGGACTCGAACCCACGACAACTGGAATCACAATCCAGGACTCTACCAACTGAGCTACAGCCACCACTGGTTTCTTTGCTGCTGAACTATTGCCGCCACTCAAACACCCTTGCGGCGTGTCTTACGTGTTTTGCATTTTGCTTTCGCATTTTGCTTTCGCATTTTGCTTTCGCATTTTGCTTTCGCATTTTGCTTTCGCATTTTGCCAGCGGCTTCGTTGTGTTCAACAGCGAAGAGGCCGAATTCTAGCACGTTTTTTTCGCGTGTGTAAAACGCCCTGTCTGGCTCGGCCATCAATGCCCCGTCAATCCCGGCCAGCCCCAGCATGCCTGCCCGCCAGCCTTGCTATCCTTGCCGCTTGGCACACCCCTTGGACCACCCTTTGGAGGCCCGCCCGCGCTGGCGCTATGGATCGCATACACGAATTACTGATCGCCTACTGGCCGCACCTGGTGTTCGGCGTCAGCCTGGTTGCCGGAGCCGGCGCGGCGGTGCACGCCGCGATGACCAAGCAGGATGTGCGCTCGGCCATCGGCTGGGTCGGGCTGGCGCTGTTTTCGCCGCTGTTCGGCGCCCTGGCCTATTTCGTGGCGGGCATCAACCGCATCCGCAAGACGCGGATGACGCAACAGCGCGACGAGGCGATGCTGGTGGATGCCGCGCTGGTGGAGACGCCCAGCGTGGACGTGGCGCCCATTTCAGGCCCGCAGTTCGCGTCGCTGAAGGTGCTGGGCGACCAGGTCAGCCGCTTCCGGCTGCTGGGCGGCAATACCGTGCTGCCGCTGGCGGGCGGCGACGAGGCGTATCCGGCGATGCTGCAGGCCATACGCAACGCCCGCCATGCCATTGCGATGCAAAGCTATATCTTCGACAACGATGCGATTGGCCGCGAAATGGCCGACGCGTTGATCGAGGCGCAGGCGCGCGGCGTGCAGGTCCGCGTGCTGATCGACGCGATCGGGTCGAAGTATTCGCACCCGCCGATCGTGCGGATGCTGGCGCGTGGCGGGGTGCCGGTGGCGCGCTTCATGACCAACCCGCTGGGCGTGCTGCGCATGCCTTATGCCAATCTGCGCAGCCACCGCAAGGTGCTGGTGGTGGATGGGCGCATCGGCTTTACCGGCGGCATGAATGTGCGGGCGGCGTTCGTGACGGCGCTGTCGGGCGCGGCGACCAATGTCGACACGCACTTCCGGGTGGAAGGGCCGATCGTGACGCAGCTGATGTCGGTGTTTGCGCACGATTGGAATTTCACGACGCACGAATCGCTGCCGGCCACGCCCTGGTTCGACCCCAGCGCGCAGCCGCCCCATGGCACGGTGCCCATGCGCTGCGTGCCGTCGGGGCCGGACCGGGCGATGGGCAGCGCCCACAGCATTCTGCTGGGCGCGCTGGCGGTGGCGCAGCGGCACGTGCGCATCCAGTCGCCCTACTTCCTGCCGGACCAGCCGCTGATCGGCGCGCTGGCCACGGCGGCGCGCCGCGGGGTGGTGGTGGACATCGTGATTCCCGGCAAGAACAACCTGCGGCTGGTGGACTACGCGATGACCGCGCAACTGGACCAGGTGGTGCGCACCGGGTGCCGGGTGTGGCGCTCGCAAGGCATGTTCGACCATTCGAAGCTGATGACGGTGGACGACGGCTGGGCCTATGTGGGTTCTTCGAACCTGGACCCGCGCAGCCTGCGGCTCAATTTCGAGCTGGATACGGAAATCTACGACCCCGCCGTGGCGCGCTGGATCGGCGCGAAGATCGATGCGCTGGTGGGCAACGCGCGCCGCGAAACCCTGGAAAACCTGCAGCAGGCGCCCTTCGCCAAGCGCCTGCGCAACAAGGTGATCTGGCTGGCCACGCCGTATCTGTAGGCGCATGACCGGCGTTGCCCCGCCTGACGGATCGAAGGCGGCATCCCCGGTCGGCGCGTCGGTGTGGGGGGCTTCCGCTCAACCGTCCGACGTCGGCGTAGCCGCCTGCCGCACGGCAAAGACCGCGCTGGCCTTGAGCACCAGGCGGTCGTCGACCAGCAGCCGGCAGGTGGCGTAGATCAGGCGCTTGCCGCGCTTGTCGATGGTGACGTGGGCTTCGAGCCAGTCGCCGGGCATGACGGCGTTGAGGTATTCCACCGACATCTGGGCGGTCACGACCGAGGCCTGGCATTGGTGGGCAATGACGAATCCCAGGGCGCTGTCGGCCAGGGTGGCCAGAAAGCCGCCATGGGCCATGCCATGCATATTGCCGTGGACCTGGCCCACGCGCAGGGCCAGCACGTCGTCGGCCGCGCGCCGGTAAAAGCCGCTGAGGTCGGCCAGGTGCTGCATGAAGGCGCTGCTGGGGCGCCAGGGCGCAAAGCCGGAGGGGATGGAATCGATCATGGTGTCAGGGAGAAATCCGCTGCGGAGCCTGCAACGGTAGCGCAAACCGGCCGTGCCGCGCGGGCGCGGCGGCCGGGCGACCGGTGAACGGACAATATCGCCGCCCGCTGGCGCGGCCGTCGCGCCGGCGCTACAGTCTGGCCATCAACCGCCCGGCACCCAGTTTCCCGCATGAACCCCATCAAGACCTACGGCATGGCCGAGCGCGCGGACTATTTCGATTTCGATATCCGTGCGCAGCAGGTGCGCGAGCCGCTCGAACAGCCGCACCGCCACGAGTACTTTCAGATCCAGGTGAACCTGGACGGCGATACCCGCCAGACCATCAGCGGCACGGTGCGCCCGTTCAAGCGCGGTTCCTTGAGCTTTGTGCTGCCGTACCGGGTGCACCTGGTGCCGCATCCGCCGGGCGCGCGTTACGTGATCATCAATTTCGCGCAGCGTTTCCTGTGGCCGGAACTGACGGTGGACCCGCTGGACCTGGAAGACGTGCCGGTATCGCAGGCGCCGGCGCTGGCGCCCTTTCTGTTTCAGGAATACCTGGATTTCGAGCTGGACGACGCCGGTTTTGCGCAGGTGCAGGATCTGATCCAGCGCCTGACCGAAGAAAACCAGCGCCGCGGCTTTGGCTCGCTGACGACGATCCGCGGGCTGATCCTGCAATTGATCGGCCTGGTGTGCGAGCGCCATGAAGCCGACCTGCTGCACATGGCGCGCCACCACGCCGGCAGCAGCCGCCGCGGCAGCGTCAAGCGCGTGCTGGCGCACATCGGCGCGCACATCACCGAGAACCTGACGCTGAACGATGCGGCCGCGGCCGCTTTCCTGTCGCCCAATTACCTGGCGCATCTGCTGAAGAAGGAAACCGGCAAGACCTTCACCGAACTCGTGGCCGAGCGCCGCATGGCGCTGGCCCGCGATCTGCTGGCGCATTCAGCGCGCAAGGTCAGCCAGGTGGCGCACGCGGCGGGCTTTGCGGACGAGGCGTACTTCTCGCGTCGCTTTCGGCAGCTGGAAGGGGTCAGCCCGACCGAATACCGTGAACGCCTGCGGGCGGGCAACGCGGACCGGTGAGCCGGACGGCCGCGCCGAGCCGCGATCTGCCGCGGTCCGGGACCGCACCGTCCTGCAAATCACGGAATCGTCCAGGGATTGCGTAATCGTCTCCAGTGCACCGGGGCGCGGCAACCGTAAAGTGGCTGCAACCCTCGCAACCTTCAGGAGACCCGCGATGACCCAGCCCGTCCAGACCCCTTTTGCCGTGGCCCAGACCACGGTGCCCATCGCCGGCAGCGCGCAGCGCTTTCCGGTGCGCCGCATCTACTGCATCGGCCGCAACTACGCGGCCCACGCCATCGAGATGGGTTCGGACCCGACGCGCGAGCCGCCGTTCTTTTTCCAGAAGCCGACGGACGCGATCCAGGTGGTGCTGCCCGACAGCGTGACGGACCACCCTTACCCGCCCCTGACCCAGAATTACCACTACGAGGTGGAACTGGTGGCGGCGCTGTCCAAGGGCGGTCGCGACATCGCGCCGGAAGACGCGCTGCAATGCGTGTACGGCTACGCGCTGGGCCTGGACATGACGCGGCGCGACCTGCAGCGCGGCATGGGCGACCAGAAGAAGCCGTGGGAAATCGGCAAGAGCTTCGACCATGCCGCCCCCATCGGGCCGATCCACCCGGTGGCCCAGACGGGGCACTACCAGGAAGGCGAGATCTGGCTGTCGGTGAACGGCGAACGCAAGCAGCAGGCCACGCTGAGCCACATGATCTGGTCGGTGGCCGAGCAGATTTCGCGGCTGTCGCAAGCATTCGAGCTGTTCCCCGGCGACCTGATCTATTCGGGCACGCCCGAGAACGTGGGGCCGGTGGTGCGCGGCGACGTGATCCGCGCGCATGTGGACGGCCTGCCGGAACTGAGCATTCGTATCGTCTGACACGCGGAAGGCGGGGGGGCCAGCCAGCGCCCCCCGCAGCGGCTGCCATCGCAATTCTGAGAGTAAGATTTACGCCACAACAAACGCCCGTGAGGCAGGAGCAGTGGAAGATGGCGAAAATCGGTATGGTTGGCATCGGCCTGATGGGCCATGGCATTGCAAGCAATCTGGTCAAGCACGGTCACGCGCTGACCGTGCTGGAACACCCGGGCAACCAGCCCCTGGATGCCCTGAAGGCCGCGGGCGCCACCAGTTGCGCCGATGGCGCGGCGCTGGCGGCGCAGTCGGATGTGATCATCCTGTGCGTCACGGGCAGCCCGCAGGTCGAAGCCGTGCTGCTGTCGCCGGGCGGCGTGCTGGAAGGGCTGCGCCCGGGCACCGTCATCATCGATTGCTCGACCGCGATTCCGTCGTCCACCCTGAAGGTGGCCGAGGCGGTGATCGAGCGTGGCGGCCGTTTCCTGGACGCCCCCATGACCCGCACGCCCAAGGAAGCCGCCGAAGGCCGCCTGAACCTGCTGGTGGGCGGCGATGCCGCGCTGTTCGCGGAATGCCGGCCGATCCTGGCGTGCTTTGCCGAGAACATCACGCATGCCGGCCCCATCGGCGCCGGCCACCGCATGAAGCTGCTGCACAACTACGTGTCGCTCGGCGCGATCGCGCTGCTGTCCGAAGCCGCCGCCTGCGCGCTGCGCGCGGACATCGACCCGGCCGTGTTCGCCGAAGTGCTGACCAAGGGCGGCGGTGGCGGCGTGGCGCTGGAGCGCCTGAAGCCCTATCTGCTCGAACAGGACCCGTCGTCGCTGCGCTTTTTCATGTCGAACGCGCAGAAGGACCTGTCCTACTACAACACCATGGCCGCCGAGACGGGCGCGGTGCGCGAGATCGGCGCGGCCGTGCTGCACACCTATGACCAGGCGGTGGACCAGGGCGGCGGCGACCGCTACGTGCCCGAACTGGTGTCGTTGCTGAAAGACCGCTAGGCGAAAAAAACGGGCCCGGTCATCGGCCGGGCCGGCATGCCGGCTGAACGCCGGCTGATCGGTCAAAACCCGGTCAGACCCCGGCCAGGCCTGGCCTGGCCCGCCTAGGGCCGGCCCGCCGCCATCGCCGGCACGGCGCGCAAGGCGCCGCGGCGCGGCAACTGCATCGAGATGATGGCCGCCAGCAGCAGTAAGGCGCCGGCCGCGCCGAACGCCACCCAATGCGTGTGGAATCGTTCAAAGGCCCACCCGCCCAGCCACGAACTGATCATGCCGCCGACCTGGTGGCCGAGGTAGGTCAGGCCGTACAGCACGCCCACCAGCCGCACGCCGTACACGTCGGCCAGGATGGCGGACGACAGCGCGATGCTGCCCGCCCAGACCACGCCGCCGATGGTGGCGGCCAGGTACAGTTCCCAGTGCGCCCCCACCATCACCAGCGCAAAGAAGCCCAGCCCGCGCACCAGGTAGATGGTGGCCAGGATGTTGCGGCGCTCGACCTGATCCGACATGCGGCCCAGCACCAGCGTGCTGAAGATGGCGACCAGGCCGATGAGGCCGATGCCCAGCGAACTGGTGGTGGCGTCAAAGCCATGATCCATCAGCATGGGCATGCCGTGGGTGCCGAGCAGGTTCATGCTGAAGCCACAGGCGAACAGCCCCAGCGCCACCTGCCAGAACGGCAGCGTGCGCACGGCCTCGCCGATCTTGGCGTCCGGTGCCTTGGCGGCCGCCTTGGCCGTGGCCGTTTTCTCGACGATCTGGTGCGGCAGCAGGTCGGTGTGTTCGGGCGCCTGGTCGCGCATGACGAACAGCGCCACGGGCACGTTCAGCAGCGCGAACAGCACGGCAAAGCCCAGCAGGGTTTCCTGCCAGCCGACGGCCGAGATGGCAAAGGTGAGCGTGGGCGTCATCAGCGCGATGCCCGCCATGGACCCGGTGGACAGAAAGAACAGCGCCATGCCGCGCTGGCGCGTGAACCAGCGGCTGATCACGGGGGTCAGCGCAACCGGGCTGGTGAAGGCCAGGCCGATCGACAGCGCCACCCCGAAGGCCAGCAGGAATTCGAGGGGGCCGCGCGCGAACACGGTCCAGATGGACGAGGCCACGACGATGGCCGTGCCGGTCAAGAGCACGAAGCGGGTGCCGCGCGCGCTGACCAGATAGCCGGCCAACGGCATGCCCAGGCCATAGCACAGCATGCCGACCGCGACGATGCCCGACAGCAGGCTGCGCGAAAAACCCAGGCCGTCGGCCATGGGCAGGAAAAACGGCCCGATGCCCATCCGCAGGCCCACCGTCAACAGGGTGAGTACCGTGGCGGCGCCGACGATGTTCCAGCCGAAATACCAGCCGCCTGATTCTTGCTTCTCCACTTGCCTCGCTCCTTGTCTTCTTATTGGTGAATTCTTGTCGCCCGGGGCGCTTCAAGATCTCAGACATCGCAGGGGATGCGTGCAAACGAAAGCCGGCCGCCAGACGCGCCATATTACTCCCGGCTATATGGACGGGATGCGGCGGCGACAACGACCTGTCCGGTGGCCGGTCGGCCGGCGGTGGGTTCGCAATTTCCAGCTGACCAAATATAATTGAGTGTTATTTTCATTACCAAACCCCTTCCCGAACGGCTGCCCAGGCGGCTCTTTTCCCACCCGCCTCTGCGCGTTTTCGATGCCCACGGCCGCGTCCCGCCCCGATCCCGACCTGCATGCCTGGTATGTCGACCACGGCGGCTGGCTGCTGGGCTGGCTGAAGAAGAAGCTGGGCTGCCCGCACAACGCCGCCGATCTGGCGCACGACACCTTTGCGCGCATCCTGACGTCGCGCGATGCGCTGGCCGCGGTCAACGAACCGCGCGCCTATCTCTCGGTCACGGCCAGCCGGCTGATCATCGACCAGGCCCGCCGCCGCGAGGTCGAAGCCGCCTACCTGGCCGAGCTGAGCCTGGCGCTGCGCGACCAGCCGGGCGCGCCGTCGCCGGAACAGATCCTGATGACCTCGCAGGCGCTGGCGCAGATCAGCGCCATCCTGGACGGGCTGGCCGAACGGCCGCGCCAGGCGTTCCTGCTGCACTACCTGGATGGCGAGACCCACGCCGCGATTGCCGCGACACTGGGCGTGTCCGACCGCATGGTGCGCAAGTACCTGGTGTCGGCGCTGGTGCATTGCCATGAACAGGTGCAGGCATGAGCGCGGCCGGCACACCGTCCATCGCGCACGAAGCTGCCCAGTGGCTGCTGCGCCTGACCGAGGATGACGCCAGTCCGGCCGAACGCGAACGGCTGCGGGCGGACTTTGACGCCTGGAAGCGCGAACATCCGCAGCACGAAGCCGCCGCGCAACGTATGGAGTCCGTGCTGGCGCAGCTGGGTGCGCTGCGTGACGACGCAGCGGGACAGACGCAGCCGTTGCACGCGGGCTTGAGGGCAGGCTGGGCAGCCGGTCGGCGCCGCCGCGTGCGCCGCGCCATGGCCGCCCTGGCGCTGGCGGGCGTGCTGGCCGCGCCGCTGGCGGGGTTCCTGCATTTCTATCCCTCGTCGTATCTGCTGGCCGACATGCGCAGCGGCGCCGGCCAGTGGCAGACGCACGTCCTGTCGGACCAGAGCCGCGTGACGCTCGAACCGGGCACGGCGCTCAACCTGCATTTCGATCCGCAGCGGCGCGAGGTGGAACTGGTGCGCGGCGACATCCTGGTGGAAGTCGCCAAGGATGCCGCCCGGCCGTTCACGGTGCGCACGGCCGAGGGCACGGTGCGCGCGCTGGGCACCCGCTTCGTGGTGCACGCCGAGGCCGGCGTGACCGTGCTGACCATGCTGGAATCCAAGGTGCGGGCCACCTCGCGGCAAGCGGCGGGCGGCGCGGGGCGCGAGGTGTCGGCCGGCCAGGCCTTGCGCATCACCGCGCAGGGCCTGGGCGAACCGACGGCCGTGGACGTGGCCGCGCTGGAAGACGCCTGGAAGTACCGCCGCCTGGTGGTGCAGGATCAGCCGCTGGTCGACGTGCTGGATACCCTGGCGCGCTATCGGCCGGGCGTCATGCGCATCGACCGCGAGGCGCTGGCCGGCATGCAGGTCAATGCCGTGCTGCCGCTGGACGACCCCGAGCGCGCGCTGCAATTGCTGGCCAGCAGCTTCCCGATCCGGGTGCGCATGTTGACCCCTTGGCTGGTGATGATCGACCGGGTGGCGCCCGCCCGCTGACTTTTTTTACTTTTTTTCGCTGCAACGGTTCCGCTTTTTCCGCGTGGCGCGTCATAGCAATCAGGACACTCACGCACACGGAACCCGCTATGCCCTTGCCGACCCTGACCCACCGCCTGACCCCGCTGGCGCTTTGCCTGGCGCTTGCCGCCCTGGGAGGCGCCACCGCCCTGCCCGCCCACGCGCAGCAGCAGACCGACGCCGCGTTGCCGTACGACATTCCCGCCGGGCCGCTGGCGCCGGCGCTTAACCGCTATGCCCAGCAGGCGGGCGTGGCGATATCCGTGGACGCCAGCCGCATCCAGGGCCTGACCACGCCGGGCCTGCGCGGACGCTATCGGGTGGACGAAGGTTTTCGCGCGCTGCTGGCCGGCAGCGGTTTCGCCGCCACCCGCAGCGCGGGCGGCTATGTGCTGACCCCGCAGCCGCAACCCGGCGCCACCACGCTGCCGGCGGTGCGCGTCAGCGGCCAGGGCGTGCCCGGCGCGCTGGACCCGACCGCGGGCCTGCTGGCCTCGACCAGTTCCAGCGCCACCAAGACCGACACGGCCCTGATCGAAACGCCGCAATCGGTGTCGGTCATCACCCGCGAACAGCTGGACGAACAGAAGCCGCGCAGCGTGTCCGAAGCGCTGCGCTATACGCCCGGCGCCTTCACCGGCCTGGTGGGCGCTGCCGACCGCTACGACTACGTGGCATTGCGCGGCTTCATCGAGAACAGCACCGACAACACCATCTACGACGGCCTGAAGCTGCTGAGCGATTCGGGCACGTTCAGTTCGATCCAGATCGACCCGTACTTCGTCGAGCGCATCGACGTGTTCCGTGGCCCCTCGTCGGTGCTGTTCGGCCGCAGCGCGCCGGGCGGCCTGGTGCAACTGACCAGCAAGCGCCCGCTGTTCGAGCCGTATCGCTCGGTAGAGGTGTCGTACGGCACGCAGGGCCAGAAAAGCGCGGGCTTCGACCTGGCCGGCCCGGTGGACGACCAGGGCAAGGTGGCCTACCGCGTGACCGGCCTGGGCCGGTCCACCGACACGCAGTTCGACAACACCCGGGAAGAGCGTTACGCGATTGCGCCGCAGGTGATGTTCAAGTTCACGCCGGACACCAGCCTGCTGCTCCAGGCCTATTTGCAGCGCGACCCCAGCGGCGGCTTCCATAGTGGAGTGCCGGCCGACGCCAGCATCACCAACGACCACGCCGGCCAGCGCATTTCACGCCACTTCGTGGATTCGGACCCGGACGACAATCAGTTCAAGCGCAACGAACGCATCTTCGGCTACCAGTTCGACCATCGCTTCAATGACCGCTGGACGTTCCGCCAGAACGCGCGCTACGTGTCGTCCGACGTGCGCCTCAAGCAGGTCTACGGCTATGGCTGGGCCAACGATACCGAGCTGACGCGCTATTACTCGGGCGCCCGCGAAACGCTCAGCGCCTTCGCCATCGACAACCAGTTGCAGGGCAGCTTTGAAACCGGCGCGGTCAAGCACACGCTGCTGCTGGGCTTGGACTACCAGCATCGCCACGCCGATGGCCGCTGGGATTCAGGCTCGGCGTCGAACCTGGATGCGTTCCACCCCGACTATGCCAATGGCGACGTGCAGATCACCAGCCGCACGTTCTTTGACCGCAAGCTGGAGCAGACCGGCTTCTACCTGCAGGACCAACTGGCCTACGACCGCTGGCGCCTGACGCTGAGCGGCCGCCAGGACGAGGTGCGCACCACGGATTCGAGCCGCACCGGCGCCTACCTGTCGGACAAGAACTGGAACGGCTCGACGTTCACCAAGCGCGGCGGGCTGGTCTATCTGTTCGACAACGGCGTGTCGCCGTATGTGAGCTATAGCGAATCGTTCAACCCCAACGCCTATGTCGACCGCCAGGGCAACCTGCTGCCCCCGACCCAGAGCAAGCAATACGAAGTGGGCGTGAAATACCAGCAGCCCGGCACCGAGAACATGGTGACGCTGGCCGTGTTCGACCTGACGCAGGACAACGTTGCCAACCGCGTGCTGGCGCAGACCTACTACACCGCGGCGGGCAAAGTACGTTCACGCGGGATCGAGCTGGAAGGCAAGACCCGCCTGACCGACAACCTGACGATGCTGGCCGCCTATACCTTCACCGACATGCGCTACCGCGAGTCGGCCGAAGGCCTGGCGGGCAAGACGCCCTACCAGGCGCCGCGCCACATGGCGTCGGTGTGGGGCGACTATCAGTTCGACAACGGCCTGGGCGTGGGCGCCGGCGTGCGCTACGTGGGCACCAGCTGGGCCGACAACACCAACACGCTGAAAGTGCCGGCGTACACGCTGCTGGACATGTCGGTGCGCTACGACCTGGGCCGGCTGTCGTCCTCGCTCAAGGGCATGAGCGTGCGGGTCGCGGCCAACAACCTGCTGGACAAGACCTACGTGGCCTCGTGCGCCAGCCTGAACTACTGCTACTACGGCGAAGAACGGAACGTCGTGGCGACGTTGAAGTATGCGTTCTGAGGCACGCGTTCTGCAGCGGTTCTATCCCGCGCTTGCCGACTGAAGCAAGCCCTTGCGCCGCGGCACTGTCCGCGGCACAAGGCACTCTGCGCGCCTACCAGCGATAGCGTGCCGTCATCACCACCGTGCGCTCGGCGCCGCGGTAGCACTCGCCCATGTAGCAGATCGAGTAGTAGTCGCGGTTGAACAGGTTGGTGGCATTCAGCGCCAGGCGCCACGGGCCCGTTTCGTAATGCACCACGGCATCGACCAGGGCCACGCCGGGCTCGCTGGAGGTGTTGTGCTCGTCGTTCTGGCGCCGGCCGGTGTAGCGCACCCCGGCGCCCGCGCCCAGGCCTTGGGCCAGCGTGTAGTCCAGCCACAGCGCCGCGGTGTGCCTGGGCACGCCCATCGGGATTTTGCCGACCTCTTGTGGATCGCCGCTGCTGCGCACCTTCATGTCCAGCAAGGTGTAGGACGCAGCAACGTTCAGGCCGCGCATCAGTTCGCCCTTGGCTTCGAGTTCAATGCCGCGGGCGCGCTGCTTGCCGGTCTGGCGCTGTTCGTCGGTGATGGGGTTGTAGCTGACGATGTGGGTCTTGTTCAGGTCGAACACGGCCACGGTGTACAGGCTGCGCGAGCCGGCCGGCTGGTATTTGACGCCCACTTCCACCTGCTTGCCGCGGCTGGGCTTGAAGGGGTTGTTGTCCGCGTCCACGCCGCTGTTGGGCACGAACGATTCCGAATAGCTGATATAGGGCGCCAGGCCGTTGCCCACCAGGTAGGTCAGGCCGGCGCGACCGCTGAAGGCGTTGTCCGTCTGCGTCTGGTGGGTGTCGTGCAGGCGATCGTCCGTGGTGGACGTGACCCGGTCCTGCCGCCCGCCCAGCGTCACGATCCAGTGGTCGTCCAGCTTGATCTGGTCTTGCAGATACAGGCCGGCCTGGCGGATCGTCTGGCGGTAGTCGGCCAGCGGGTTGGTGGGCGTCGCGATGGGCACGCCATAGACAGGGTTGCGCAGATCCAGGTCGGGCGCCGGGCCGATGTAGCGGTTGGCCTTGGCGCGCTGTTCGCTCCAGTCGAACCCCATCAGCACGGTGTGTTCGGTGCCCCAGAGCCGCAGATTTCCCTGCATCTGGGTGTCCACCACCGATTGGCTCAGCGGGTCGTCCCAGGTGCGGGCGACGCGGGAAATGGCGGTGACGTCTTCGTTGACCTCGTCCGTCCAGATCACCCGCCGGTCCATCGACAGATGGCTGTAGCGGAAATTCTGGCGCAAGGTCCACGCCTCGTTGAAGCGATGCTCCAGCAGGTAGCCGATGGATGCCTGCTCGCTGCGCATGCGGCTGAAACCCGGGTCGCCCATCTTCACGTCGGTAAGCTTGTAGTCCTTGGCGAAATAGTAGGGATCTTCACCGGTCTTGTTCTTGATGTACTCGGCCAGCAAGGTCACCGACGTGGCGGCGCTGGGCTGCCAGCGCAGCGAGGGCGCCAGGTACAGGCGCTTGCGGTTGATCTTGTCGCCATTGGGGTATTTGTCCTGGTCGTCGCTGTCCAACCCCACCCCCACCAGCCGGTAGCTGAGCGCGTCGTCCTGGCCGAAGGCGTCGCCCAGGTCGAAGGCCAATTGCTTGCGCTCGTAGCTGCCGTATTGCACCTCCACCTCGCGGATGCGCTCACCGGTGGGACGTTTGCTGATGCGGTTGAGAACGCCCCCGGCATCGCCCTGCCCGAAGGTCATCGACGACGGGCCGCGCAGCACTTCGATGCGTTCCAGGCCGTAGGGCTCGGTGGAGTAACGGGTGACGCCGGTGGGCGTCTGCGCCAGGCCGTCGCGGAACGACACGTAATAGGTCGAGAAGCCACGCAGGTTGATGTATTCCCAGCCGCGGTTATCGGGGCCATAGGTATTGCCGGACACACCCGGGGTGTACTGGACGGCGTCCATCACATCCAGCGCGCCGCGCGCGTCCATTTCGTCGCGGCCGACCACCGAGATGGACTGCGGCACTTCCAGGATCGGCGTGTCAGTCTTGGTGGCGGTGGCGGTACGGCTGGCGGCGTAGCCGGGTACGGCGCTGAAGGCGGTTTCGCCGGTGACGGTGACGGCGGGCAGCGTGGCAACGCCAGCCGCAGGCGCCTCGCGCAGCACATAATTGCCACCGCCGCGATGACGCGCATCGAGTCCGCTGCCGGCCAGCAGATGGGCCAGGCCGGCGTCCACGGCGTAGCTGCCGCGGATACCGGCGGACTGGCGGCCGCGGGTCTGGTCGGCGTCGAACGACAACGTGATGTCGGCGGCAGCGGCATAGCGGCTCAGCGTGACGTCCAGCGGACCGGCGGGGATATCGTAGCTGCGGACCGAGGGTGCGGCCTGGGCCCGAGCGGCCGGCGCCAGCGGACTTGCGGCCGAGGCGGCCCAGACGGCCGCGGCGAGCAGGACGGGCAACAGGCGCGGGACGCCCAAGGCGCGCGGCGGCCGGGAAGATAGACCAGACATCAAGGGAAACGCAGGGCGGACAACGGCGGCTTGCGGCTTGCGGGACACGGCGGCTCTCATAGGCAGGACAGGACATGCCACACGGTCCAGACAGGGCAGGCAGCCCCCGGACCAGGCGGCTCTATCTGGTAGGCCGGATGAGAACGGGAAAGAGCAACCCCGCGATGAAAATATTTTTGGATCAACGCGGCACGACACGCACCCAGTAGCGGGTGCGGGTGCGTAGCGCCACGGGCAGCGAAGCCGCCACGTTTTCCAGCACCGCATCGGTATCGGCCAGGCGGAAGGCGCCCGACAGGCGCAGATGGGCCACCGCCGGATCGCACGAGAGGCTGCCGCTGCGATAGCGCGCCAGCTCGGCGATGAAGTCACCCAGCGGCTGGTCAATGGCGACCAACCGACCGTCGACCCAGGCGGCCTGGCCCTGCACCACGGGCTGGGGCGCGGCGGTGGCGCGCGCCGTCAGCAGGCTTTGCTGGCCGGCCGACAGGCGCTGCGAAGCGATGCCCGGATCGGCAGGCTGCAGCAGCACGGCGTCCTGGAATACCGCCACCCGCGTGGCATGTTCTTCGCGGCGCACCGAGAAACGCGTGCCCAGCGCGCGCACGCTGCCGTCCGGCGTCAGCACTTCAAAGGGCCGGCGGCCCACGTTGTCGGGCGCGGTCTGCACCAGGACTTCCCCTTGGTACAGGCGCAGCAGCCGGCGTTCGGACCCGTAGTCGACGTCAACGGCAGACCCGGTATTCAGATAGAGCATGCCGCCGTCGGGCAGCGTGACGGTGCGCCGTTCGCCGGTGGCGGTGCGCAGCCCGGCGGTCAGCACCCGCCATGCAGGCGCGTTGTACATGCCCAGCGCCGCCCCGCCCCCAGCCAGCACGGCCAGGGCGAGCAGGCGCCGGCGTTGCTGTTGGCGGGCGGCCTGCAAGGTGGGCAACAGCAGGTCGCCGGGCACGCTGCCCAGGCGCTCTTGCAAATCCAGCATGCGCGCCCAGGCCTGGCGATGGCGGGCGTCGGCGTCCAGCCATCGGCCCCAACCGGCCCGCGTTGCCTCGTCCGCGTCGGTGTCCTGCAAGGCCACGTACCAGCGCGCGGCCGCTTCAAGCGTTTCTGCGGAAACCGTCATGGATCAGTACGTTGCAACACGGTAGGAAGTCTCTATGGCCTGCCGACTTGCACACCCTGGTCGGCGGCCAGCAGCAGGCATTGCGTCAGCGCGCGCACCATGTGGTTCTTGACGGTGGTGACGGAAACGCCGAGCTTGGCGCCGGCTTGGGCGTAGGTCAGTTCCTCGAACTGCACCAGCAGGAAGATCTCGCGGGTGCGCGGCCCCAACTCGTCCAGCATGCGGTCGATGGCCAGCACGGTTTCCAGCACGATGGCGCGCGCCTCGGGCGAAATGGCGACCGGCTCGGGCCGCGCGGCCAGGGTTTCCAGGTAGGCGCGTTCGATGGCCTGGCGGCGATAGGCATCGGTCACCAACCCGCGGGCGATGGTGGCCAGGTATTCGCGCGGACGCAGGATGGCTTCGACGTTGCGGTTGGCCAGCACGCGCAGGAAGGTGTCCTGCGCCAGGTCGGCGGCGTTGTCGCGGTTGCCGAGCTTGCGCCGCAGCATGCCCACCAGCCAGGGGTGGTGGTCGCTGTAGAGCGCTTCGAGAGAGAGGGTGGGGGCCTGGTCTGACATGGGGCGAACGTGACGCCCATGCAACCGAGCGGCTTAAGAATGAATATTATTCTCGATTCTAGCCGAGAGGCCTGCCGCCGTGGCAGGGGAAAAATCGGGCCGTTGCGGCAAACCCACGGCATCCATTCCGCCCCCCTATCGGCTGCGGGGGGCTTGCCGCCCGCCACGCGCCGGCTTGGGCCGCCCCTGCGCCGGCCCCGCCGCGATCAGCGCATCCACGCGTTGCAGCTTTTCCGCCGCCACCTCGCGTAAATGCCGGATCAGCAACTGCGCCGCGGGCGACGGCGGGCGCGCCTTGGGGTAGATCAGGCCGTATTGCAGCGGCGTTTCGGGTTCGAAGCGGCGGATCTGCGCCCCCAGGTGCGTCTGCGTGAGCGCCGTCAACGGATCGCTCAGCGCCGCGCCGCAGCCGCGCACCGCCAACTGGCAGGCGATGAAGCCGAACGACACATCGAACTGGGCCTCGGGCTGGTAACCGACCTTGGCGAAGGCGCGCGCGTAGCGGTGGTACAGCGCGCCGCGCAGCGGCAGCCCGATGAAGCGGCCCTGCCCCAGGATCTGCGGCGTAATCACCGCCTGCGCCGCACGCGGATCGTCGGGCCCCAGAATGGCGACGGCGCGCGATTCGGCCAGCACCTCGGTGGTAAGCAGCGCGTGTTCGACCGGCAATTGCGCCAATGCCAGGTCGAAATGCTGCTGGCTGATCCAGGCATCCACATTGGGCGGCATGCGCGCATTGATGGTGACGCCGAAGGCATTGTCTTCCTGCACCGCGCGGGCCACGGCCTCGACCAGCAGGCCTTCGATCAGGTGCTGGGCCACCAGCACGTTGACGTGGGTGCGGTTCTTGCGCCGCGCGCCGCGGGCATATTCGGTGACGGCGTCGCCGGCCCGCAGCATCTCGTCGATGCGCTGGTAAAAGCCCTGGCCCTGCTCGGTCAGGGACAGCCGCCGCCCTTCCTTGACCAGCAGCGGAAAGCCCGCCTCTTCTTCCAGCGTCGCCAGCAGGCGGCTGACCTGTGACGCGCTGCGATGGATGCGCAGCGATGCCTCGGCAATGCTGCCGCCTTCGACAAAGGCGCGCAGCGCCTCCAGGGCCATGAAGTTCAAGATGCGTCTCCAGACAGTTGCGAGATATGCAAGTTTTATGCCGAATTTCGACATTGACGCACATTACCCCTCGTCCTGACAATGGCCCTGCCGATGGCGCTCAACGATGGCGCCGTCGTAAAAACAGCAAGGGGAATTCCATGAACGCAGTACACCGACTGGCCGCCGCGGCCGCACTTTGCCTGGGCCTGGCCGGCGGGACGCAAGCCGCGGATGCCTACCCGTCCAAACCCGTCAAGGTCATCGTCCACACCCTGCCCGGCGCGTCGTCCGACGTGCTGGCGCGCGCCGTCAGCAAGGCCATGGGCGAGCAGCTGGGGCAGTCTTTCGTGGTGGAAAACCGCTCGGGCGCCGGCGGCGCGATCGGCGTGGATGCCGTGGCCAAGGCGGCGCCGGACGGCTATACGCTGCTGGCCGGCGCGTCCAGCGCGATGGTGATGCTGCCCATCGTGCTGAGCCGCAAGCTGCCGTACGACGAGAACAAGGACTTCGCGCCGATCGGCATCATTTCGCGGTCGCCGTTCGTGCTGGTGGCCAGCAAGGCGTCGGGCATCCGCAGCGTGCAGGACCTGATCGCCCGCGCCAAGGCCGAACCGGGCAAGCTCACCTACGGCAGCGCCGGCCCCGGCACCAATCCGCACCTGCTGGGCGAACTGTTGAGCCAGTTGGCCGGCATCCAGCTGTCGCACATTCCGTACAAGGGGCCGGCGGCGGCCGAATCCGACCTGATCGGCGGCACCATCGACATTCTGTTCGATACGCCGTCGTCCGCCCTGCCCTACGTGAAGTCGGGCAAGACGGTGGCCATCGCCGCCACCAGCGACGCCCGCGTGGCCGAGGCGCCGGACGTACCGACCGTGGCCGAACTGGGCTATCCCAGCCTGACGCTGTACGGCTGGACGGCGCTGTATGCGCCGGCCGGCACGCCGCCCGCGGTGGTGGAGAAGCTGCAGGGCGCCCTGCGGCAGGCGCTCAAGACCCCGGCGCTGCGCGAGTTCATCCTGAATTCGGGCAACGACATCCTGGACCTGTATGGCGACGACCTGCTCAAGATGCAGGTCGGCATGCAGACCTTCTGGCGCGACATCGTGAAAGCCCGCGGCATCCGCCTGGACTGAACGGCTTCTTTTCCCATCCCTGAACCGCGGCCGTCCGGCCGCGAGGACGACTCCCATGAAGATCAAGATCCGGCTCGCCGTGCGCGACTGGGATTACATCGTGCCGCTCGCACTCGGTGACGTCACCGTCCCCGGCATCGACCTCGACGTCCATCGCGTAGGTACCCTGCCCGACGACCTGGCGAGCGACCCGCGCTTCGATGCCGGCGAGATGTCGATGAGCCGGTACTGCCTGGGCCGCGCCCGGGGCCGCACCGACATCGTCGGCGTGCCGCATTTCCTGATGCGTGGCTTTCGCCACCGCTGCATCATTACCGCGCGGTC
This sequence comes from Achromobacter sp. NCFB-sbj8-Ac1-l, assembly GCF_052695805.1. Classification (NCBI taxonomy): domain Bacteria; kingdom Pseudomonadati; phylum Pseudomonadota; class Betaproteobacteria; order Burkholderiales; family Alcaligenaceae; genus Achromobacter; species Achromobacter sp. NCFB-sbj8-Ac1-l. Next base: position 4,677,482 of record NZ_CP199812.1, read on the forward strand.
CAGCGGCATCACCCGGCTGGACCAGTTGGCCGGCGCCCGCATCGGCATGACCGGCTGGCAGGATTCGGGCAACACCTGGACGCGCGCGCTGCTGCGACGCGAGGGCATCGGCGTGGACGACGCCCGCTGGCAAGTGGGCCGCCTGACCGGCGCGCATCCCATCACCGACCGCCTGGGCGGCTTTGGCCGGCCCGGCGTGATCGAGGCGGCGCCCGGCGAACGGCCGCTGGTGGACCTGCTGCGCAGCGGCGAACTGGACGCGGTGTTCACGCCCTTCATGCCCGACGGCTTCTTCGATGCCGGCTCGGACCTGCGCCAATTGCTGCCGGCCTGCCGCGACAGCGAGGTGGATTACTTCCGTCAGGTGGGCTACGTGCCGGGCATCCATCTGCTGGGCATCAAGCCCGCGCTGGCCTGCGCCCACCCGTGGATCGCGCAGGCGCTGAGCGAAGCGCTGGACGCGTCCGCCACGCTGTGGCTGGACAAGCGCCGCAAGTATGCCGACACCACGCCCTGGATTCTGGACGAGCTGATCCAGACCTCGCGCGACCTGCCCGCCGGCTGGAACCGCAACGGGCTGGAGCCGAATCGGAAGATGATCGCCGACTTCGCCACCGAACTGCATGCGCAGCAACTGACCGATCGCGTCATGACGCCGGACGAGCTGTTTCCGCGCGCGCCCTGAACGCCGATCGACGCCTCAAGAACCACCGCCAAGGAATCGCCATGAAAATCGCCCTGGGGCAATTCGCCGTCCACCCGACCTGGGAAGACAATGCCCGCCTTTGCCAAGACCTGATCCGCCGCGCAGCCGCCGCCGGCGCCGACCTGCTGGTGCTGCCCGAGGGCATCCTGGCCCGCGACATCGCCGACCCCGACCTGGTGCGCCGCGCCGCCCAGCCGCTGGACGGTCCGTTCCTGTCGCAACTGCTGGACGCCTCGCGTGCGCTGGACCTGACCGTCATCATGACCGTGCACACGCCGGCCGACGGGGGCCGCGTCTGGAACACGCAGGTGGCGCTGCGCCGTGGCGAGATCATCGCCCAGTACCGCAAGCTGCACCTGTACGATGCATTTTCGATGCAGGAGTCCGTCAACGTGGTGCCGGGGTCGGACGTGCCGCCGCTGGTGCCGGTGGCCGGCATGCAGGTGGGCATGATGACCTGCTACGACCTGCGCTTTCCCGAGCTGGCGCGGCGTCTGGCGCTGGATGGCGCCGACGTGCTGGTGGTGCCGTCGGCCTGGGTCAAGGGGCCGCTGAAGGAAGCGCACTGGGCGGTGCTGAGCACCGCGCGGGCGCTGGAGAACACCTGCTACGTGGCGGCCGTGGGCGAATGCGGGCCGCGCAATATCGGCGCCAGCATGGTGGTGGACCCGCTGGGAGTGGTGATCGCCCAGGCGGGCGAGCAGGCCACGCTGCTGTTCGCCGACCTGGATCCCGCACGGATCCGCCATGCGCGCGAGGTGCTGCCGGTATTGAAGAACCGGCGCTTCGCGCGGCCGGAACTGGCTTAGCGGTGAGCGGCCGCACCCGGGCGAAGGCACGCCAGCATCGGCGCCGCTCGGCATCGACGGCGAGCGGTGCGCTATCTCAAGACGTTGCGCACGAACCGCAGCGGGGTGTCGCCATCGTTGCGATACGCATACGGCTGGGCGCTGCTGTAGATGACGAAATCGTTGGCCGCCACCTGCCGGGCCACGCCCGACAATTCCAGCTGCAGCGTGCCTTCCATCACGTAGACCATCTCGTGCCAGCCAGGCGGATCGGGCTCGGCCACGTAGGTCTCGCCCGGCGCCAGCAGCCACAGCCATAGCTGCGCCTCGCAACTGGCGGGGGCCGCGCCCAGCAGCACCGCCTGGCTGCCCGGGCGCTTGCCGCGCCAGGCGCGCGCCTCGATGCGGCGGCGTTCCCGCGTCGGGTCACTGACCAGGTCCACGAACCCCACCCCCAGCCCATGCGCCAGCTTGTCCAGGCTGGACAGGCTGATGTTGGCCGTGCCGGCTTCCAAGCCCGCGATCATGCGGCGGCTGATGCCGGACGCATCGGCCAGCGCGGTCTGGCTCAGGCCCGACGCCTTGCGCAACCGTTTGAGGTTGGCCCCGACGTGGGTGAGGACATCGCTGTCGGAATTCGTGATGTGCAGTATATTGCTCAAATTAGTGACACCTCAAGTCTGCCGTGAAGCCCAAATCGATGTTCGCCCTGTCGCGCCAGGAAATCGCCCTGGTGCTGGTCACCATGCTGTGGGGAAGCACTTTCCTCATTATCCATATCGCCATGCAGCATAGCGGACCGCTGTTCTTCGTGGGCCTGCGCTTCACCATCGCCGGCGCGATGTCGATGCTGCTGTTTCGCAAGCACATGGCGGGCCTGACGCGGCACGAGGCCGGCGCGGGCATCGCGATCGGCAGCGCGCTGTTCCTGGGCTACTACCTGCAGACGGTCGGGCTGCGCACCATCAGCAGCAGCCAGTCGGCGTTCATCACCGCGCTGTACGTGCCGATCGTGCCGCTGTTGCAATGGGCCGTGCTGAAACGCCCGCCTGGCCTGATGAGCTGGGTCGGCGTGGCGCTGGCCTTCACCGGCCTGGTGCTGCTGGCCGGACCCGAGGCGGGTTCCCTGCATTTCAGCCCCGGCGAAATCGCCACCCTGGCCGGCGCCGCGGCCATTGCCGCCGAGATCATCCTGATCGGCCACTTCGCCCAATCGGTGGACAGCCGCCGCGTCACCGCCGTGCAGTTGCTGACGGCGGGTCTGGTGTCGTTTGCGCTGATGCCGGTGCTGGGCGAAGGCGTGCCCACGTTCTCTTGGCTGTGGGCCGGTGCGGCCATCGGCCTGGGCCTGGCCAGCGCAGTGATCCAGCTGACGATGAACTGGGCGCAGAAGTCGGTGTCGCCGACCCGCGCCACCGTGATCTACGCGGGCGAACCGGTGTGGGGCGGCATTGTCGGCCGGCTGGCCGGCGACCGCCTGCCCGCGCTGGCCTTGGTGGGCGCCGCGCTGATCGTGGCCGGGGTGCTGGCCAGTGAAGTGAAGTTCAAGCGCAAGCCGAAACGCAAGCTGCGTGAAGCCTGACGGCTGCGGCGACGGGCTTGGCGCCGAGGTCTGGCGCCGGGGCCGCCGCCCCGGTCCGATCAGCCCGCCTGTTCCAGGAACGCCTGCAACGCCGGTACGGTATTGAGCACATGCCGGCGCATCGCCGCTTCGCACCGGTCGGGATCGCGCGTTTGCAGCGCGTCGATCAGTTCCTGGTGCGACTCGCGCACTCGCAGCACGCGGCCCGGCTGGGCCGCCCACAGGCGCATATAGGGTTCGACCACCGAATGCAGCTCTGAAATCTGGCGCAGCAGGCGCGGCTGCTGGCAGAAACTGCACAGGTATTCGTGGAAATCGCGATGCGCGGTGGTCCAGTCCAGGTAATCGCCCGACCCTTGCTCCAGCTGGTCGAGCATGCTGGCCAGGCGGCGCACGTGTTCGGCGCTCATGTTCAGCACGGCGTTGCGCATGGCCAGGCCTTCGAGCACCGAACGCATCTCGAAGACCTCAAGCATTTCCTGCTGGTTCAGGCCGCGCACCACGGCGCCGCGATTGGCGCGGATGTCCACCAGCCCTTCGGATGCCAGCCGGCGCAAGGCGCCGCGCACCGGCATGCGGCTGGTGCCGATTTCGTTGGCGATGACGTCCGGGACGAGCCGGTGCCCGGGCGGGTAGTTGCCCAGCCGGATCTCGCGTTGCAGGTGCAGGTACGCCTCTTCTTCGGCGCTGACGGCTGTCTTCTGGAATTGCAGCATCTTCGTCCCCGGGGTTTCGCAAAGGCGCCATGATAGATAAACGCAAAAATAACACAAATTGGATCCAGTGATCCATGGATGCAAATACCTATGGCCGCGGCCGGCCGGGTCGCGTCAAATCCAGTCCTGGCGCGACGACCGTGCGCGCCCGCCGCAACGCAACGGGCGACAGACCCGGCCGGCGCAACCGCCTGGCTACATAGCCTGATTACTTCGCGATCAAGGGGAATCCATGCAATTTCGTCTCATCCGGGCCTTGGGCTGCGCCGCCGCCCTGGCCTTCACCGCCCAGGCGGGCGCCCAGAGCGCCCCCGCCGCCACCGACTGGCCGCAGCATCCCGTGCGCATCGTGGTGCCGTTCCAGGCCGGTTCGGCCACCGACCTGATTTCGCGCCAGCTGGGCGCGGCGCTGTCCACCGAACTGGGCCAGCCCTTTGTGGTGGAAGCGCGCCCCGGCGCCGCCGCCGCGATCGGCAGCGCCTCGGTGGCGCGGTCGGCCCCCGACGGCTACACGCTGCTGATGGGCGGCCCGGCCGCGATCGTCACCAACCGCTTCCTGCAAAAGCGCCTGGCCTACGACCCGGACGCCTTCGCGCTGGTGTCGATGGTGGCCTACACGCCCAACATCCTGCTGGCCAATCCGCAGCAGCCGTTCAAGACGCTGCCCGAAATGGTGGCCTACGCCCGCGCCAACCCCGGCAAGCTGACCTATGCCTCGTTCGGCACGGGCACCACCTCGCACATGGCCGGCGAAATGCTCAAGTCGGTGGCCGGCATCGACATCCTGCACGTGCCGTACAAGGGCGCCGGCGAAGCCATTCCGGCACTGCTGAGCGGCCAGGTGTCGATGTACTTCGACACCATCATGACCGGCCTGCCGCAGGTCAAGAGCGGCGCGCTGCTGGCCCTGGGCATGTCGAATTCGCAGCGCTCGGTGCTGGCGCCCGACATTCCCACCATCGCCGAGCAAGGCTACGCCGGCTACGACATTGCCCCCTGGTACGGCCTGGTGGCGCCGGAAGGCACCCCGCCCCCCGTGCTGGACAAGCTGAACCGCGCCGTCAACAAGGTGCTTGCAGACCCCGTGCTGCGCGGTAAGCTGGCCGAAGCCGGCGCCGAGCCCCGGGGCGGCAGCCGCGAGGAATTCGCCGCCTTCATCAAGGCCGAAATTCCGCGCACCAAGCAACTGATCGACCAGGCCGGCATCACGCCGCAGTAAACCTCCTTAGAAAACCTTGCCCATGTCTTCCCCCTTCGATTGGTCTTTCCCCTACGCTTCCCGAAAAATGCCGGTGCTGGCCGCCAACGCGGTCGCCACCAGCCAGCCGCTGGCGGCGCAAGCGGGGCTGCGCATGCTGCTGGCCGGCGGCAATGCCGTGGACAGCGCCATCGCCACCGCCATCGCGCTGACGGTCGTCGAACCCGTGATGAACGGCATCGGCGGCGACATGTTCGCGCTGGTCTGGCACGAAGGGCGGTTGCATGGCTTGAATTCCAGCGGCTGCGCGCCGGCCGCCTGGACGCCCGAGTATTTCGCCGGACGCGAGGCCATGCCGGCCACGGGCTGGGGCACGGTCACCGTGCCGGGCCAGGTGGCGGGCTGGAAGGCCCTGTCGGACCGCTTCGGCAAGCTGCCGTTCGCCACGCTGTTCGAACCGGCGATCGCCTACGCCGAGGACGGCTTTCCCGTCAGCCCCACCATCGCCCGCCAGTGGGCCACCCAGATGCCCAAGCTGGCGCACGAGCCAGGCTTTGCCGAGGCCTTCCTGCCGCAGGGCCGCGCGCCGCTGCCCGGCGAATGGTGGCGCTTTCCCGACCAGGCCCGCACCTTGCGCGAGATCGCCGAAAGCGGTGGCGACAGCTTCTACCGCGGCGCGCTGGCCGCCAGGATCGCCGACTTCGCGGCCCGCTCGGGCGGCGCGCTGACCGCCGACGACCTGGCCGAGCACCGCCCCGAATGGGTCGAGCCGATCTCGCAATCGTTCCGCGGCTACGAACTGCACGAAATCCCGCCCAACGGCCAGGGCATCTCGGCGTTGATGGCGCTGGGCATGCTGGAACGATTCGACCTGGAATCCATGGGGCGCGACAGCGCCGACTACTACCACGTCAGCATCGAAGCCATGAAGCTGGCGTTCGCCGACCTGCACCACCACGTCGCCGACCCGCGCCACATGCGCACCGACGCGCGCGCCCTGCTCGACCCGGCCTACCTGGCCGAGCGCGCCCGCCTGATCTCGATGGACCGCGCCGCCGTGCCGGTGGCCGGCACGCCCGCCACCGGCGGCACGGTCTACCTGACCACCGCCGACGCCGGCGGCACCATGGTGTCGTTCATCCAGTCCAACTACCACGGCTTCGGGTCGGGCGTGGTGGTGCCGGGCACCGGCATCAGCCTGCACAACCGCGGCCTGAACTTCGTGCTGACGCCCGGCCACGCCAACCAGGTCGCGCCGCGCAAGAAGCCGATGCACACCATCATCCCCGCCTTCGTCACGCGCGGCGGCGAACCGGTGATGTCGTTCGGCGTGATGGGCGGCTCGATGCAGGCGCAGGGCCACCTGCAAATGGTGACGCGCCTGGCGGCCTTCGGCCAGAACCCGCAGGCGATGAGCGATGCGCCACGCTTCCGGGTCGAGAAAGGCCCGGTAGTCAACGTCGAAGCGCACCTGCCGGACGACGTGGTGCAGACGCTGCGCCAACGCGGCCACAACGTGGCGGTGGCGCCGACCGACAGCCTGGAATTCGGCTCGGCCCAATTGATCTGCCGGCTGCCGCAGGGCGGCTACGTGGCGGCGTCGGACTCGCGCCGCGACGGGCAGGCGGTGGGGTTCTAAACGAACGGCACGCTGCGCCGGCTTGCGTCGGCCAGCGTCACGCCTGGCCGGCCGAAGGGGGCGATACGGGCCACGAAGCACGCTTTATCGGTCATATGGGCGACGCGGCGCAGGGCGATACTGGCACGCTGATCCCCACACAGGTTCTGCCTGACGGTTCCATGACTTTGCTTTCGTCCGCCTGCGGATTCCCGCAGCAGGCCATCCGTTGGTCCACCCACTTGGCCGCCCGCCGGCGCACCTCGTTGGCGCGCGCCCTGGCGCTGGCCGCTACGCTCCTGGCGACCTCGCTTGTCCCCGCCGCCCGGGCCGCCCTGCCCATGGCCGTGGACGGCCAGCCGCTGCCGTCGCTGGCGCCGATGCTCGAACGCGTCACCCCCGCCGTCGTCAACATTTCCGCCCAGGGCGACAGCCGCCAGGCGCCCGGCATCGGCCAGGCCGCCGGGGCCGGCCGCCAGAGCATCGGCTCGGGCGTCATCGTCGATGCCACCCAGGGCAACATCCTGACCAATCACCACGTGGTGCGCGGCGCCACGTCCATCCGCGTCTCGCTGCAGGACGGCCGCAGCTTCACCGCCACGGTCGTCGGCAGCGACCCCGACACCGACCTGGCGGTGCTGCGCATTCCGCCCGACAAGTTGCAGGCGTTGACCCTGTCGGACTCCAGCGACCTGCGCGTCGGCGACTTCGTGGTCGCCATCGGCGACCCCTACGGCCTGGGCCAATCGGCCTCGTCGGGCATCGTGTCGGCGCTGGAACGCTCCAGCCTGCGCGCGGCCGGCTACCAGAACTTCATCCAGACCGACGCGTCCATCAACCCCGGCAACTCGGGCGGCGCGCTGGTCAACCTGAACGGCGAACTGGTCGGCATCAACACCATGATCTACACGCCGTCCGGCGGCAACGTCGGCATCGGCTTCGCCATCCCGTCCAACCTGGCCGGCGAAGTCATGCGCCAGTTGCTGCAACACGGCCAGGTACAGCGCGGCGGGCTGGGGCTGGACACCGTCGACGTCACCCCGCGCAACGCCCGCCAGCTGGGACTGGCGCCGGGCACGACGGGCGTGGCGGTGGCGCGCGTGGCGGACGGTTCGCCGGCGCAGCAGGCCGGCGTGCAGGCGCGTGACCAGATCCTGGCGGTGGATGGCAGGTCCATCGGCACCAGCGCCCAATTGCGCAATGCCGAAGGGCTGCTGCCGGTGGGCAAGCAGGTGCGGCTGACGCTGCTGCGCGCCGGCCAGCGCACCGAAGCCGTGCTGCGCATCGAACCGGAAAAGAACGAACGGCTGCACGGCGGCTCTCTTGACGCACGGCTGAACGGCGTGGAATTCACCGAGATCGGCCGCGAACAGCGGCTCAAAGGCAACGACGGCGTGGCCGTCAGCGCCACCTACCCCGACCGCGGGCCGGTCGCGGCGCGGATGCAGCGCGGCGACGTCATCATCGGCGTCAACCAGCGCCCGGTCAGCCGGCTGGCCGACCTGCGCGGGCTGCTGGCGGGCGCCGCGCCGGGGCAGCCGCTGCTGCTGACGCTGGTGCGCGGACAGGCCATGTACACCTTGCAGATCAACTAGCGCCCACCGTCGTATGGCGGCAACGGGGTGCCCCCGGCGCCTGGCTGCCGGCTCACGCCAGGCCGCCTGGCAGGCGATAATCGCGGCTCCCCTGTCCCGCCGTTGCCGTTCCGATGCCTTTTTCCGACGCCACCCTTGCCCTCTGGGCCATTTCCGCCCTGGCGATCGTCGGCATTCTGCTGCGCCCCTGGAACCTGCCCGAATACGTCTGGGCGGGCGGCGCGGCCTTGCTGGTCACGGCGACCGGCCTGGTTCCCTGGCAGGCGGCGCTGGGCGCGGTCGGCAAGGGCCTGGACGTCTACCTGTTCCTGATCGGCATGATGGTGCTGGCCGAGCTGGCCCGCCAGCAGGGGCTGTTCGACTGGCTGGCCATGGTGGCCGCGCGCCACGCCCGCGGCTCGGCGCGGCGCCTGTTCGACCTGGTGTTCCTGGTGGGCATCCTGGTCACCGTGTTCCTGTCCAACGACGCCACCGCCGTGGTGCTGACCCCGGCCGTGTATGCGGCGGCCAAGGCCGCCGGCGCACGCCCGCTGCCCTACCTGTTCATCTGCGCCTTCATCGCCAACGCCGCCAGCTTCGTCCTGCCGATCTCCAACCCTGCCAACCTGGTGGTGTACGGCAGCCAGATGCCGCCGCTGCTCGACTGGCTGCGGCAGTTCACCCTGCCGTCGGTGGCCGCCATCGCCCTGACCTATCTGGCGCTGCGCTACACCCAGCGCGACGCCCTGCGCCAGCCCCTGCAGGCCGACATCCCGGCGCAGCCGCTGAGCGCCGGGGCGCGTCTGACCGGCCTGGGCATCATTCTGACCGCCATCGTGCTGATGCTGGCGTCCGCGTTCAATGCCGACCTGGGCCTGCCCACCTTCATCGCCGGCCTGGCCACCGCGGCGGGCATCCACCTGCGCCAGCGCATCAGCCCGATGCCGGTGCTGCGCCACGTGGCCTGGGGCGTGCTGCCGATGGTGGCGGGCCTGTTCGTGCTGGTCGAAGGCCTGGCCTTGAGCGGCGCGATCGACACGCTGGCGCGGGCGCTGGTGCAACTGGCCAGCCAGTCCGCCGGGCAGTCGCTGTGGGGCGCCGGCATCGTGTCGGCACTGGCCAGCAACCTGATCAACAACCTGCCCGCGGGCCTGATCGCCGGCTCGGTCGGCCAGATCGCCCACCTGCCCGCGCAGACCACCGGCGCGCTGCTGATCGGCGTGGACCTGGGGCCCAACCTGTCCATCACCGGCTCGCTGGCCACGCTGCTGTGGCTGATCGCCGTGCGGCGCGAAGGCCAGCACGTCAGCGGCCTCGCCTTCCTGAAGCTGGGCGCGCGGGTGATGCCGCCCGCGCTGCTGGGCGCCTTGCTGGCCCTGGCGCTGGCGGGCGGCTAGCGGCATCGCGCCGGGCTGACCCGGATATCCAGGGCAACCGTTGCCTTGGCGCCCCCGCCGCCACGGCACCGCTTACGGTTGCGCCAGCAAACGCTGGATCTCAGCTTCGGTCTCGGCATAGCGCCCCTCGCCGAAATGGCGATAGACGACGTTGCCCTGCTTGTCGATCAGGTAGAACGCCGGCCAGTACTGGTTGCGGTACGCGTCCCAGGTCTTGTACTGGTTGTCCTGCGCCACCGGATACTCGATGCCGAAGCGCTTGATGGCGTCCGCCACGTTCTTGGTGCTGCGCTCGAACGGAAACTCCGGCGTGTGCACGCCCACCACCACCAGGCCCTGGTCCTTGTATTTCTGGTGCCACTGCTTCACGTACGGCAGGGTGTTGATGCAGTTGATGCAGGTGTAGGTCCAGAAATCGACCAGCACCACCTTACCGCGCAGGCCGGCCTGCGTCAGCGGTTCGCTGTTCAGCCAGGTCTGGATGCCGGTGAATTCCGGCGCGGGGGCCGACGCCGGGGCCGCGGCCTGGGCGGCCGAGCCGATCAATAGGCCGGCCAGCGCCAGCTTGACGGAAACGAGGGCCCGGCGGGCCGGCAGGCGGATGGACATCATGGTTACTCTCCTTGCAGGGTCGCGATAACCCAGGGGGACACGAAGACCCGGTCGGGTCACGAAAACAGACGGCTGATCCAGGCATAGGCCAGCACGTCATACTGGAAATAGATGGCGGCGGCCGAGGCCACCAGCAGCACGCCGAAGGCACGCTGCAAACGCACGGCATGACGGGCGATGGCGCGCACGCGGCCGGCGGCGAAGCTGCCGCCATAGGCGATCGCCAGCATGGGAATGCCCGCGCCCAGCCCATAGGCCAGCAGCAACAGGCTGGACTGCCCCAGGTCTTCGGCACGCGCCGCCAGCACCAGGATCGACGCCAGCACCGGGCCGGCGCAGGGCGTCCAGACGGCGCCCAGCGACATGCCCAGCACGAAGCCGCCGGCATTGCCATCACCGCCCCTGCCGCCCAGGCCGATCACGCCCTGCAACGGTCCGGCCAGCCGCGCCGCCAGCCAGTCATAAGGCCGTGGCCAGATGCGTGCCACGCCAAACAGCGCCAGCAGCGCCACCGACACCGCGCGCACCGCCTCGTGGGCCGATTCGACGGCATGGGTCAGCAGGCTGAGCGCGATGCCCAGCCCCGAAAACGCCAGCACGAAGCCCAGCACGATGTACAGGGGCCGCCACCGGCCCGACCGTTCGACGGCGCTGCCCAGCAGAATGGGCAACAGCGGCAGCACGCAGGGCGAGGCCACCGTCAGCATGCCGGCGCCCAGCGCAAGAGGGGTGTTGATCAGGGTCATGATGCGGCGGTCCGTTCCGTGTCGATGACCGCATTGAACGCGCGCCGCGTATCCGCCCTGTGCCCGGAACGCGGCTTTTTGCACCGCTTTTGTATCCGCCCCGGGCCTGCATACACTACGACACACTTCGCCGGGCGGGCGGGGCTATAACGTGCCGGACACCCTTGCTGGAGCTGCACGCATGCCCCCCCTTCGCCTCCCCATCACGCCCCACAAGCCCCCCGCCGGCAATCGCCTGCGCCGCCTGTTCGCCATGCTGGCATTGCTGGCCGGCGGCCTGGGCGCCGAAGCCGTGCAGCCCGGCCCGTGCCAACTGATCCACGACAGCCAGGTCCGCCGCCGCGAGCAGCCCGATGAGTAGAATGAGCCCACTGTCGAAACGCCGCCGCCAGACGGCCTTTCCGTTTCCTCCGCACGGGTAAGCCATGGACCCCATAGACCACATCCTGATCGTCGACGACGACCGCGAGATCCGCGAACTGGCCGGCAACTTCCTCAAGAAGAACGGCCTGAACGTCACCCTGGCCGCCGACGGCCGCCAGATGCGCTCGCTGCTCGAAAGCCTGACCGTCGACCTGATCGTGCTGGACATCATGATGCCCGGCGACGACGGCCTGGTGCTGTGCCGCGAGCTGCGCGCCGGCAAGCACCGCCGCACTCCCATCCTGCTGCTGACCGCGCGCGACGAAGACATGGATCGCGTGCTCGGCCTGGAAATGGGCGCCGACGACTACCTGGTCAAGCCCTTCGTGGCGCGCGAGCTGCTGGCGCGCATCAAGGCCATCCTGCGCCGCACCCGCATGCTGCCGCCCAACTTCCAGGTCACCGAGCCGGGCCGCGAAGTGCGCTTCGGCACCTGGACGCTGGACACCACCGCGCGCCACCTGCTGGACGCCGAAGGCACCATCGTGTCGCTCAGCGGCGCCGAATACCGGCTGTTGCGCGTGTTCCTGGACCACCCGCAGCGCGTGCTCAACCGCGACCAGTTGCTGAACCTGACGCAAGGGCGCGACGCCGATTTCTTCGGCCGCTCGATCGACCTGCTGGTCAGCCGGCTGCGCCAGCGCCTGCGCGAAGACGCGCGCGAACCCCTGTACATCAAGACCGTGCGCAGCGAAGGCTATGTGTTCGCCGCGCAGGTCGACGTATCCGAGGCGCCGTAGATGGCCTGGGTTCCGGCGCTGCGCCGCTGGCCTCGCACCCTGGCCAGCCGGCTGTTCCTGATCTTCCTGGTGGGCCTGGTGCTGGCCCACGCGCTGTCGTTCTCGCTGCTGTTCTACGAACGCTACCAGTCCGCCAAGAGCGTCATGCTGGACAACCTGGAACGCGACGTGGTGGTGGCGCTGGCCATCCTGAACCGCCTGCCCGCCGCCGAGCGCGCCGATTGGCTGCCGCGCCTGGCCAGCAGCAACCGCCAGTACCTGCTGGGCCCCGGCGATTTCGACCGCCCTTTGCAGACGCCGGCCGCCGAGGGCGTGCGCGATTCGATCCAGGCGGCGCTGAACGGCGCCTATCCACTGGCCTTCGGCACCGTGGGCGACGACCCCAAGCACATCCAGGTGCGCGCCCTGCTGGCCGACGGGCAGCCCGTCACGCTCGACATCCACATGGCCGTCATGCCGCTGGCGGTCTGGCTGCCGGTAGTGCTGGCGGCGCAACTGGCGCTGCTGATCCTGTGCGCCTGGCTGGCCGTGCGCCTGGCGATACGCCCGCTGACCCACCTGGCCGGCGCCGCCGACGCCATGAGCCCCGACCGCCAGAGCCCGCGCCTGGCCGAAGACGGGCCGGCCGAAGTGGCGCAGGCGTCCGCCGCGTTCAACGCCATGCAGGACCGCATCGCCGCCCACCTGGCCGAACGCATGCAGATCCTGGGCGCGATCTCGCACGACCTGCAAACGCCGATCACCCGCATGAAGCTGCGGTCCGAATTCATGGACGACTCCATCGACCGCGACAAGCTCACGCACGATCTGCAGGAAGTCGAACAACTGGTGCGCGACGGCCTGGCCTATGCCCGCAGCGCGGGCGCCGCCACCGAACCCGCCGTGCGCATCGACCTGGACGCCTTCCTGGACAGCCTGGTGTGCGACTACGCCGACATCGGCAAGCCGGTCACGCTGCAAGGCCACTGCCCCGCGCCATGGCAGACGCGGCCGCGCGCGCTGCGCCGCGTGCTGGGCAACCTGATCGACAATGCCTTGAAATTCGGCGGTGCGGCCGAAGTCGTCATGGGCGCGGCCGAGGGCGGCGGCGTGTCGATCCGCGTGCTGGACCGCGGCCCCGGCATTCCCGATGACCAGCTGCAGGCGGTGCTGCAGCCCTTCTACCGACTGGAAGGCTCGCGCAACCGCGACAGCGGCGGCACCGGCCTGGGGCTGGCCATCGCGCAGCAGCTGGTGGGCATCCTGGAGGGCGAACTGCGGTTGAAGAACCGCGAGGGCGGCGGGCTGGAAGCGGAGATACGGCTCAAGCCGTCGGCTTGAGCCTTCGATCAGGCAATCGAGAATTCCACGTCGATATTGCCGCGGATGGCACCCGAATACGGGCAGGTCTGATGCGCCGTTTCCACCAGCTGGCGCTGCTGCTCGGCGGGCAGGCCCGGTAGCGAGATGTGCAGGTTGACGCCCAGCGCATAGGTCGCGCCGCCGTCGGTCTTGCCCAGCGACACTTCGGCATCCACCGCCACCTCGCGCGGCACGGTGATGCCCAGCTTGGCGCCGGCCAGCTGCATGGCGCCGATGAAGCAGGCCGAATAGCCGATGCCGAACAATTGCTCGGGATTGGTGCCCGGGCGCCCCGACCCCGGCGGGCTGAGCGGCAGCGTCAGCGCGCCGTCGTCGGTGCGGCCGGCGCCCTCGCGCCCGCCGGTGGTGTGGGTGCGAGCGGTGTACAGAACGGTTTCCAGCGGTTTGGCCATGATGGGCTCCTTGTAGGACATGCGGGGGGAAAAGCACGGCGTCGTGCAAACTGAGAGCCTGCATTCCAACAAGCCGCTGTATCCTGCATGTGTCCGCGCCCCGCGAAGTTTGCGTCGTACTGTATCGGCGCTCCCCTATTGCCGTCCCACCCACCCCATGAAACGAGCGATCATCATCGGCGCCACCTCCGGCATCGGCCGCGCGCTGGCCAAACAGCTGGCCCGCGAAGGCTACGCCCTGGGCCTGGTCGGCCGCCGCGGCGAGCTGCTGGACAGCCTGCGCGCCGACCTGCCGGGCACGACTGTGCACACCCTGGTGCTGGACGTGGCCCGCGACGCCGACGCCATGGCCGCGCTGCGCGACCTGATCGCCCGCATGGAAGGGCTGGACCTGTGCATCATCAGCGCCGGCGTGGGCTTTCTGAACACGGACCTGGATTGGGACAAGGAATCCGACACCATCGGCATCAACGTGCACGGCTTCGCGGCCATGGCCAACGTCGCGCTGCGGCATTTCATCCTGCATCGCAAGGGGCACCTGGTAGGCATTTCGTCGGTGGCGGCGTTGCGCGGCAGCGGCGCCGCGCCGGCCTACAACGCGTCCAAGGCCTTCGTGTCGAACTACCTGGACGGGTTGCGGCAGAAGGTCAGGCATTTGAAGCTGCCCATCGCGGTGACCGACGTGCGCCCCGGATTCGTGGCCACCGCCATGGCGCAAGGCAGCGGCCTGTTCTGGGTGGCCTCGCCGGAAAAAGTCGCCAGGCAGATCGCCCACGCCATCCGGCTGCGCAAGCGGCGCGTCTATGTCACACGGCGCTGGGCGTTGATTGCCGCGCTGCTCAAGCTGATGCCGTAGAGGTCAGCGGGCATACGGCATCAGTGCCGACGCATCGAGCAAGACGCCGGCACATGCCGCCCGGCCTACAGGAACGTGCGCGTTCCCCACCAGCCGGGCAGCAGCAGCGCCGCCGCCCACAAGAACGCCGATGCCCAGTTGGCCACCTGAAACGCCGCCGCCCGCATGCCGCAGATGCCGGCAATCATCGGCACGGTGGCGCGCAGCGGCCCGAAAAAGCGGCACAGCACGATGCTCAGCACGCCCCATTTCTGGATGAACAGGGTACTGCGATGCAGCAGCTCGGGGCGCTTGCGCAGCGGCTTGCTGCGCATCAGGCTGGGGCCAAACCATACGCCCGCGGCAAATTGCACCCAGTCGCCCAGCGCCGCGCCCACCGAGATCGCCAGCCATACCGCCACGAAGTTGGCATCGCCCAGCCCCAGGATGGCGCCGATCGACAGCAGCAGCGCCGTGCCGGGTATCACCAGCGCCACCAGCGGCAGCGATTTCAGGAAGGCGAAGACAAAGCCCATCGGCGCCAGCCAGTTCGCGTGGGTCTTGGCGAAGTCCACCATCGAGTCCTGCAAGGCATGGAACGTCTCGAACATCAGACGATCACATCGCGCAGCCCGCGTGGCCGGCGTCGCACCAGGCTGGCCAGGTGCTCCAGCGCCTGCGCCAGTTCCTGGCGGTCGGGAATGCTGCCCAGCGAAATGCGGATGGCATTGGGTGCACCCGGTCCCTGGTGGAACACGTCCGACGACGTCACGCTCAGGCCTTCATCGCGGGCCACGCGTTCCAGGTCGGCCGCCGTCCAGCGGTCCGGCAGCGCCTGCCACAGGTGGATGCCCGCCGCCGCCGCCGGAAACGGCCCCGGCAGCAGTTGGCGCGCCAGGCGCTGGCGCGCGTGGGCTTCGGCGCGCACGCCATCCAGGATCTGCTGTGCCATGCCGCTGGCGATCCATTGCGTGGTCAGCACACCCATCAGCGGCGCGGCCATGACCGCGAACGACCGCATGGCCGCCAGCACATTGCGGCGGCCGTCCTGGTCGGGCGTCAGCACGAAGGCCGTGCGCAGCCCCGGGGTCAGCGTCTTGGCCAGCGTGGCAATGTGGAACACCGATGCAGGCGCCAGGCTGGCCAGCGCCGGCGGCGCATCGTCCAGGAACAGCGAATAGGGATCGTCCTCGATGATGCGCACGCCACAGGCCGCGGCCGAACGCAGCAGGTCGCGGCGGCGCGCGGCGCTCATGGTGTGCGCCGTGGGGTTCTGCAACGTCGGGTTCAGGTAGACCAGGCGGGCGCCGTCGCGGCAGGCGCGTTCCAGGCCGGCCGGCGTCATGCCGTCGGCGTCCGTCTCGGCCACCAGTATCCGGCGGCCCAGTTGCTGGGCCGCCGTCAGCAGACCGGGGTACACCAGCGGTTCGGCCACGATGCCGTCGCCCGGCCGGCTATAGGCCAGCATCACCGCGGCCAGCGCCGCCTGGGCGCCGGGGCACACCAGTACGCGGTCCGGGTCCACCCGGCCCACCGACTGCGCCAGCCACTGCGCGCCGGCCTCGCGTTCGGCCTGCCCGCCGCCTGCCTGGTGGTAGGTCATCATCACGCCCACGTCGTGGCGTTCCATCGCCTTGGCCAGGCCACGCCGCAGCAGGTCCTGCAGATCGCAGCCCAGCGGCAACGGCGGCATGTTCATGCCCAGGTCCAGCATCTGCAACAGCGGCTCGTCGGCAGGCCGCGCGATGAAGGTGCCCAGGGGGCCGCGCGGTTCGATCAAGCCGCGCTGGCCCGCTTCGGCGTAGGCGCGCGTCACCGTCGTCAGGTCCACGCCCAGGTGCTGGGCCAGGCCGCGCTGCGGTGGCAGGCGGTCGCCGGGCTGCATGCGGTTGTCGGCCACCGCGCTGTCGATGAAATCGGCGATCTGGCGGTAGCGGGGCCCTGCGCCGCGCACGAACTTCAGCGGCCAGGATGCATACATATTGTCGTCATGCATGAGTTTTATCGCGGAAAAATGTCGCAATGTATGGGTGATATCAACCGACCAGTATGGCAACAAACTCCCATCAAGTCCATACATCAGGAATCTTGTATGGCTCAGCTGCCCCTTGCCAGCGCCTGCCGGCCGTTGGCGCAGGCCTTATCGCACGCCGGGGTCGGGCTGCACCAGGTGGCGCCAGGGAAATACGTCCTGGCGGAAGTGGCTGACGTAGCCGCCGCGCGGCGACTGCACCACCATGAGCCCCAGCTTGGGCCGCAGTGCCTGCAGCGCCTGCAACTGCTCCAGGTTCAGGCAGGTATTGCGCAGGTACAGCGCCCGCAAGCGCTCGCCGGTGGCACTGCGAAGCAACTGCTCATAGGCCGAAAACGGCGTGATGCAACCGGCGACGCGCGCCTGGGCCCACGTCGAGTGCAATTCCGTCGATTCCGTGAAATCCAGCGATCGCAACGCCGTCAGGTTGGTGGAGGACGCCAGGTTCTCGATGAAATCCTGCGTGTCGAATCCGCTTTCCACCACCAGCGTCTGCAAGGACGGCAACGGCACCGCAAAGAAAGACGCATCCGGTGCATTCGGCACGGTGAGCTGGGTCAGGTGCGGCGCCTTGGCCACGAACCGGGCGATGTCGCCGGCCTCTTCCATGATGGTGCCGGCCCGCTGGATCAGCACGACATTGTGGTCGGCCTGGCCGCTGGGGCGGATGGCCAGCGACTTCAATCCCGGGAATCGCACGCTGGTGTCCAGCAGCGGCGTGAATTCCCATTCGCGCGTGCCGTTGGCGCCTTCGTCAGGCCCCGTGAACGACAGCGCCACGATCGCATCGGCGACTTCCTGGTCGGCCAGGCAGGCCAGGGTCCATGCAAAAGGTTCTTCCCACGATTCGCCGAAATATTCCACCTGCAGGCCGCCGAGCAAGGGCGCGATGGACAGATACTGGTACGCCCGGCTCCACAGCGGCAGGTCCGGGGCACGGATGTCCACGTCGTCCTCGGCGCAGGCGTCAAGCGTGAATTCGTGGATGCGGCGCTGCAGGTCAAGCAGCTTGCGGTAGCCGGGGGTCGACAGCGGATGCGTCATGCGGGCGCCTTGTACGGTCAGCAAAGAACGCGGCCACGATACCCCAAACGCAGGGCATCGGCGCATGCCTCCTGCCTGCCGACATATTTTTTTCTTTGCAGCCGCCCCGCCCGAATCTTCACATTCTTTAAATCTATCGAAGAACATTCATCGATCCGCTCCCGTAGATTGCGTAGCCATTGCATCGGTTACCTCGGAGAGATCGCGCGTGTCGGACATCGTCGTCTACGTCAGAAGCCAACCCCAGCTGGGCGACCAGATCGTCGCCTTTGCCACGCTCTACCAGCTCAAGGCCTGGTGGCCCGGCAGACAGGTCAAGGTGGTCGCGCGCGACGATGTCGGCCACATCTACCGCGACCTGCCCTGGGTCGACGAATTCCAGCGCGCCCGCTGCCTGCGGGACTATGTGCGCAGCCTGACCGCGAAGACCCAGGTATCGGTCAACCTGCACCACAGCAGCGAACGCTTCGGCCTGCTCAACCTGCTGCGGCTGCCCGCCATCCGGCTGGGCTTTCGCAATGCCCGACTCAGCGACCTGGTCTGGACGCATTGCCATCGCAAGGACGAAAGCGAATACATCGGCCTGGCCAACTTGCGCCTGCTCGCCGCGTACCGGCCGCTGGATGCCGAAGCGACCGCACGGCGCTGCTTTGCCGAACTGGGCCGGCGCCATCGCCAGACCGAGCTGGGCGCAGACGTCGTCTTCATTCCGGGCGGCGGTTCGGGGCCCTTCAAGCGCTGGAGCCTGGCCCATTACCTGCGGCTGGCCGACAGCCTCAAGCCGCTGCTGGGCGCAGACATCCGCTACACCTTCGTACTGGGTCAGCAGGAAGCCCGCGAACGCGCCGAACTCGATGCCATGCGCCGCGCCGACATCCGGATCGCCTACTGTCGTCCCCTGTCGGAATTGAGCGCCATCATGCTGCGCGCGCGGCTGGTGGTGGCCAACGATTGCGGCCCGTCGCACGTGGCGCAAGCCGCCGGCGTGCCGTATGTCGGCATCTTCAACCAGTCCAACCCCGAATGGTTCTGGCGCCGCCGCGGCGCCATGGACGTCGTGCCCCGCGAGCCGCGCGCCGGCATCAACTCGATCACGCCCGACGACGTGCTGCGCGCCTGCGCCCACGTCCTGTCCCACGCCCCGACCGCCCGGGCCTGATGGCACCGGCCTTTCCCCCCTTCCCAACCCTGTGACCCCATGCGGATCCTGCATATTCTTGGCGAAAAAAGCCTGGGCGGACTTGAGTTCCGTACCTTGGAACAGGCCGCATGGCTCAACCGCCACGGCCACGCCGCGGCCATCGCCGCGCCCGCCGACAGCGCCATCAGCGAGGCCGCCTACCGCCGCGACGTCCCCACCGTGCCGATCGATTTCGGTTCGCCCTATTCCCCCCGCGCCATTCTCTCGCTGCGCCGCACCGTCAAGCTGATGGGCGTCGACATCATCGACAGCCACAGCCGCGCCGACGGCAAGACGGCCGCGCTGTGCCGCGACCTGTGCGCCGTGGTCCGCACCCGTCACTTCGCCAAGCCCATGCCCACCAGCCCGCGGCGCCGGCTCGAATGGAAGCTGGGCTGCGACCATGTCATCGCCACCAGCGACGCCGGCCGCGATGCGTTGCTGGCCGCGCGGCTGGCACGGCCCGAACACATCAGCGTGGTGGGGGAATGGGCGGGCGAAGCGTTCTTTCGCATCGTCGACAAGCCAGGGGTACGACAGCGCACACGGCGCGCGTTGAACGTGGATGCAAGCGCCTACGTGGTCTCCACGATCGGCATGCTGCGCCCCGAAAAGCGTCAGGCCGACCTGCTGCGCGTGGTGCTGCGCCTGCGCCGCCACGGGATGCCGGCCGTTGCGCTGGTGGTCGGCATGCCCACCGTCGATACCCAGCCCTACGCACAGCAATTGCGCGCGCTGGCGGTGCAGTTGGGTATCGCTGACCACGTCGTGTTTGCGGGCCACCGGATCGACGTGGCGGACATGATGCACGCGTCCGACGTGCTGCTGGTGCCTTCGGCCACCGAGGCCTGGTCGCGCGTGGTGCCGGAAGCATTTGCCGCGCGCTGCCCCGTCGTGGCCAGCAATGTCGGCGGGCTGCCTGAAATCGTGCGGCCCGGGGTTACCGGCTGGCTGGCCGAACCCGGCGACGTTGCCGGGTTTGCCGACCACATCCTGGGCATGCGCGAAGATCCCGGCCAGGTCGCCGCCACCGTGGCCCGCGCCCGCGACCACGCCGAAGCGCATTTCCGCCTGGCCAGCCAGATGGCCCACACCCTTGATGCCTACCGCCGCGCCATGGGCCGCGGCCAGCCGGCCACCGCCACGGCTTGACGCCGCGCCAGCGCACTTGAGTCAGCCCGTCGCCGATGACATCAGGGGCGGTTCGATCAGCGGCCGCGAGCCGATCCGCGGCTGCCCGGCTTGCGATCCATGGCCCGCTGCTTGGGCGCAAACGTGTTCTTCGGTGCCGGCCACCCTTTGGCGGCGGCAGGAACATCCGGCTTTTTCTGCGTGGCCGGCTTGTCTTTCTGTTCCGGGGGGGTGTCTTTCTTTTCCATGATGGCTCCTGGGTGGCACCGACGCAGCAACACGCTGCGCGGCACACCGGTGACCAGCATACGCGCTTTGCGCCGCGCCACCATAATTAGAATCTTCCAATGGTGCGGGCTGCCGCTGGCTCTCACACTGTGTGATGCATTCTCAAATCGCATCCACAGACGCCCCCCACATGAATGAACCTCTACTCAGTGAAGTCGCCGAGGAATCCCTGTTCCGCCCGGCCGCCTTGCTGGACAAGCTCCCTCCTCCAAGCGTATTGATGCTCATGCGCGAACACGGCTGGTCGGCGCTGCGCGCCTGGCGCGAAACCAACAGCCTGAGCCGGGCCGAAGTCGCCAACCGGCTCGATCTCACCTTGATCACCTACATCCTCATCGAAAACGGCATGGTGCCGCTTTGCGAATGGACCGCCCCGTTCATCGAAACGCGGCTGCAGATCAAATGGTCCGTCGTCTGGCACGCCCCGGTTTACCGACCGGGCGCCCCCATGCCACTGCATCATTTGCCCAAACGCCGCGGCCGCGCCCGCCTCGAACCCAAACCCGCAGCATAAAAAAAGGCGCGCCCTGCTTGGCAAGGGCGCGCCATGAAAAGGCCTCGCACCGGACCGGCCCTCGGCCGGCACGAGACCCGGCGAATCAGCTGTGCTGCTCTTGCTCGGCCGCGCGCAGTTCCCGCTGGGCCTTGTCCAGTTTCTGCTTGGCCCGGCTGATGCGATTGCCATCGCCGTCGCGCAGTTCACGATCCAGGATGGCCTGGCGTTCCTTGACCTTGCCCTGCTTTTCCTCGACCTTGGCGGCTCGCTCGCGGGCCAGCGCCTTGTCGTCGCATTGCCGGCTTTGGACCAGCGCAATGCGCAACCCGGCAATGCGGGCACTGTCTGCCCGGGCACGCTGTGCGGCGTCAAGTTCCTGCTCGATCTGATACGTCTTGGCGGCGCAGCCGGTCAAAGGACCAGCCTGCGCGCCAACGTCACTGAACGCTGCCGACAGCAACAGCGCACCGCCGGCGATGACCACAAGCCGGCCGACGGGGGAGATTCTTTCCATGCGGGAGTTCCTTTCTTACGTGCCGGATACGGCGAATCCGCCCATGTTGCCCAGCACCAAGACTTCTGAAAATTGGAACTTTCTGAAAATTGCTGCGAAATGGGCACCTCAAATTTCAAATCCGCACTCCTGTAACAAAATTCAGAAACTTCCAATGCCCAGGTTCCCCCTTGCAGGGCAGAATTCACCCGATTTCAAGCCCCCTGGCGGCGCCTTCGCCGGTTGCGCCCTCGTCACCCGATCGCCGCCAGACCTGCTCCGCCTTCTCCAACCGCGCCGACAAAGCGCCCTTGCCGCCGCTGGCGCCACCGAATGGTCCAGCCCGTCTTGCCCCTAATATAGGAAAGCACATGACCCTTCGAGTGCTGGTACTGGAAGATGACCCCATTCAGGCCCGCTATGCGTCTGCGGCGCTGTCGCGCTGCGATCTCGCCGCCTTTGGAGTGGTCAGCGACGCACAGGACGCCTTGCGGCGCCTGCGCGCCCAACGCTGGGACGTGCTGCTGTGCGACCTGCGCCTGCCCGGCATGGACGGCATCTCGCTGGTGCGCGAACTGGCGACCTTGAACTCGCCGCCCCAAGTCATCTTCACGACCACGCTGGACCCTCGCTTCCTGCGGTCTGCCGAGCTGGTCGCGCGCAGCTCGTCGGTCGAGGTGATCGGCCTTATCGAAAAGCCCCTGGCCGTCGACGCGCTGCGGCAGATCCTGACTGGCAGCGGCCGCCACGCTCACGCCTATCCCAGCGCGCCGCCCGCCGGCAGGGGCTTTCCCGTCACCGAACGCGCCGCGCTGGAAGCCCTGCAGGACGGGCGGATACAGCCGTGGTTCCAGCCACAGATCTGCTGCCGCACGGGGCGGATCCTGGGCGTGGAAGCGCTGGCGCGCTGGTACGAGCCGCTGCACGGCATCCTCTCCCCCAGCGCCTTCATGCCGACCATCACCGCACGCAACCTCGATGGCCAGCTGGCCGCCAGCATGATGCGCCAGTCCCTGGCGGCCCAGCAACACTGGCTGGAAGGCGGGCTGGCCGTCTCGGTATCCATCAATCTCAGCAGCGCCGCGATGGCTCGGCACAGCGTGGTGCAGTCGCTCATCACCCTTGCCGATGCCAGCGGCGTCCGACGCGAAAGCGTGGTCTTCGAGCTGACGGAAACACTGAACGACAGCGCCGCGGAAGGCTCGCTGTTCGAGAACCTGGCCGAGTTGCGCATGGCCGGATTCGGCCTGGCGATCGACGACTTCGGCATCGGCTACTCGTCGATGGCACGCTTGCGCGACATTCCCTTCACCGAACTGAAAATCGACCGGTCGTTCCTTGAAGGCCTGTCGAACCATCCGCACCAGCGCGCCATCGTCGAATCGATGATCGGCCTGGCCCACCGGCTGGGCATGCATACCGTGGCGGAGGGCGTGGAAACCGAGGCCCACAGCAAGGTCATCCGCGAACTCGGCTGCGATCGCGAGCAAGGCTATCTGTACGGCGCTCCCATGCCGGAATGGCAGCTTCTCTCGTTCTGCCGGGCCCGCGGCATGCTGCCGACGGCCGAACACGCCTTACCTCCCCCCTCACTATGCAGCTAAACTGTAACCATCCGCTTTGACGCTCGAAGCCTACCCGGAATGAAGGATTCGGCACTGTGCCTACCCTGTTTGTCTCCACCTTTGGGAGGGTGCTGCGCGCGACCGCGCTCGTCCTGACCCTGGCAATTGCCTGCGGCGCCTCCCAGGCGGCCGCCGATTCGAGCGCCTCCCCGTCCCCCCTGGACGCCTCCCCCGAAGCCAGCAGCGTCGTCCTGCCCGGTTCCAGCGACCAGCCGGCCACCGCCCCCTCTGACCATATCGTCGTCGGGGTGATGGACGGCATGGCGCCCATGCTCTCGCGCAGCGACCGCAACGGCCACGCCCGCGGCCTGGCGGCCGACTACCTGGACATCATCGGCCGCGCCAGGAACCTGTCGATCGGGGTGCGCTTCTATGACAGCATCGATGCCCTGTCCGCCGCCCTGCAAGCAGGCGAAATCGACGCCGCCGTCGGCGCGGACGCCGTGCTGCCGCCAGCGCGCTTCCCGCGGTCCACGCCTATCTTCAGTGCCGCGGCCATCGTCATCACGCGCTCTGAAGTGCGCAACGGCAGCTCGCTCGGCACGGGCACGCTGGGCTACCTGCGCAGCGAACTCGACACCGACGCGGTCGCCCGCCTCATTCCCGATACCGCCCTGCACGGGGTGGACAGCTATTACGAAGGCCTGGAGCGGGTTGCCACCCACAAAGACGTGGCTTTCCTGGGCGATACGGTCTCGATCTCGGCCTACAACAACGCCATCCTGTTCTACATGCTGAAAGCGCGCCCGTCCACGACCGGCCTGCGCACCCAGTACGCCTTTGTCTTCAACCCGCAACGCGCCGCCCTGCTGCGCAGTTTCAATGAGGCGCTGGCCTCCTTCCCCGAGCGCGTGCACAACACCTTGCAACGGCGCTGGGTGCAGGCCGAACAAGGCCGCCTGGACGGCAAGGTGCCGTTCACCGAGGCCGAACTGCAATGGATCAAGGACCACCCCAAGGTCACGGTGGCGACTTCGTCGCTGGTCGTGCCGTTCACGTTCCGCGACAGCTTTGGTCGTTCCGCCGGCATTTCCGCATCGGTGCTGGACCTGGTCACGGCCCAGACCGGGCTGCAGTTCACGGCCGAGTTCTACGACTCGGCACTGGACCAGATCCAGGCCGTGCGCAGCGGCCAGGCCGACATGGCCAGCACCATGCAGGGCAATTACGCGGACTTCGCAGGCATGCTGCTTACCCAGCCGGTCCTGCACAGCACCTATGCGCTGATATCCCGCATCGACGGGCCACACCCCAAGACCATCGCCGACCTCGAACCCCTGCGCGTGGCGCTGGTCGGCGCCTCCCCCGTCAAGGCCATGCTGCAGGCGGCCAGCCCGGGCAAATTGCCGGCCATCGTCGAAGTGTCCACCGGCCTGGCCGCGCTCAATGCCGTCGCCACCGGCGAGGCCGACGCCACGCCCCTGCTGTATCCGTCCGCCGAATACCTGATCGCCCGTTTCTATCAAGGCCAGCTGCAGATCACCGGCATCGGCAGGCCGGACATGGTGCCGTTTGTCTACCCGGTGTCCGACCGCAATCCGTTGCTGGCCTCGATCATCGACAAGGTCCTCAATGCCATCACCGATGAGCAGATGGAATTCACCATTGCCCAATGGCAATATTCCGAACAGCTCGAATTCCGCTGGGCCGCCCGCGGGCCCCTGATCCGGGGCCTGATCATCGCCGGCAGCATCGCCAGCGTGCTGCTGGCCGCATGGTTGATCTTCCTGCTGGTGCGCTTCCTGAACCGGCGCCGCAACGACCGTCTGATGCAAGAGCGCCTGACGCTCAAGCGCCAGATGCTGGACGCCAACCCCAACCCCATGTACGTCTGGGATCCGGACGGCATCATGATCGCCTGCAACGAGGCCTTCGAAAAACTGGTCGAAGACCCGCTGGTGGACATGCACCTGACCCTGGAGGGCATCGCCACCCTCGACGACGACAGCCGCCAGAAGATCCGCCGCGCCTACGACGAGGTCAAGGCCACGCACCAGCCGTACTTCGCCGAAATGACGCTGACGCTGGGCGGCCGGGAATTGACGGGCCAGCATTGGGTCGTGCCGCTGCTCGGTCCCCGCGGCGAGCTGCAGGCCTTGCTGGGCGGCTGGGTCGACCTGACCGAACTCAAGGCCACCGAACGCTCGCTGCAATTGGCCATCCAGCATGCCGACGCCGCCAATCGTGCCAAGACCCTGTTCCTGGCCACCATCAGCCACGAAATCCGCACCCCGATGAATATCGTGGTCGGCGCGCTGGAACTGCTCAAGGAAGGCAAGGCGGGCGAAGTCTCGCCGCCGGCCCAACAGCAGGCCGCGCTGGCCTACGACTCGGCCACCGCCCTGCTTTTGCTGCTCAACGATATCCTGCATTACTCCAAGATCGAGGCCGGCGAACTGACGCTGCACTACTCGGCGGGCGACCTGAACGAGGCACTGCCTCGCTGGGTCATGGCGTTCAACCGGTCGGCCGAGGCCAAGCGCATCAGCCTGACCGCCCGGGTCGAACCCGGCGTTCCGGCCGACCTGGTGTTCGATGCGGGCCGCCTGCGCCAGGTCGTCAACAATCTGGTGGCCAACGCCCTGAAATTCACCCATCAAGGCAGCGTCACCGTCACGGCCGGCATCGTCCGCCAGGACAAGGACCGATGCGTCGTGCGCATCGCGGTGCAAGACACCGGCATCGGCATTCCGGCCGACGTCCTGCCGCACCTGTTCAGCCCCTTCCAGCAGGCCACCGCCGGCACCTACGAACGCTACGGCGGCACCGGCATGGGGCTGGCCATCAGCAAGAAGCTGGCAGCGCTTTTCGGCGGGGAAATCGCCCTGCAAAGCATCGAAGGGAGCGGCACCACCGTCACGGTGACCTTGCCGATGCGCTATGGCAGCACCTGGACTGCGCCCATCGAATCCGAAACGGGCACCTCCGAACAATTCCCGGCCTTGAGCCTGCCCGCCACCAGCACGGTGCTCATTGTCGATGACCACCCGTCCAACCGCATGCTGCTGGAAACCCAGCTGCGCCTGCTGGGCATGCAGGTGATCTCGGCCTCGTCCGGGCCGCAGGCGCTGGAAGCCCTGCACCACGACTGGAAGAACGACCATGGCGCGGGCGGCATTGCCGCCGTCATCACCGACTGCACCATGCCGGGCATGGACGGCTACACGCTGTCCCGGGAAATCACGGCGGGCGCAGCGGCCTGGGGGGTTCCCAAGCCACCGGTCATCGGCTATTCAGCGGACGGGACGTCCACCGCCTATCGCCGCTGCCTGGAATCCGGCATGCTGGGCCTGCTGGTCAAGCCCGTGGAACTCGACACCCTGCGTGCCGCGCTGCTGAAGTCGCCGACGGCGGCCAACGCACCTTCCAACGAACCGCTCACCGCGCCCACCCCTGTCGTGGCTGCCCCAGACGTGACACCGCCCAGCGAATACCTCGACAACCTCGTGACCGTGTTCGGCACCCACGACAAGGCGCGCCAGTTCGTCGCCACCTTCCTGGAACTGTTCGACCAGGACCTGGACGACCTGGCCCATCTGCTGCCCCTGCACGACGATGGCAGGTTGCATGACTGGATCCATCGCGCCCGCGGCTCCACCCATGCCGTCCAGCATCCGGGCCTGATCGATTGTGTCGCCGCGTTCTCGAGCGCCATCCGTCCGGCCGACGCGACCGCACGCGAGGCCATCGGAATCGCTTTCATCGCCGAATGCCGCCAGGTCATGGCCCGCATGAAAAAAGAGACCAACGCCGACGCAGCGGCCGGCATAATGACCTTGGACAACGCACCCTGAAAGGCGAGCACACCATGCGAGTCATTGCCATCGACGATCACCCTCTCATCCTTGCCGGGATCGAGCAGCTCGTCAACGACCTGCCCGACACCCGGCTGGTGGGGCGTGCGTCGACCATTGCCGAACTTCGGGACCTGCTGGCCAGCACCCCGTGTGACGTCCTGATCGCCGACTACTCCCTGCCCCGGGAAGACTCCGCCGACGGCCTGTCGCTGCTGCGTCAGATCCAGCGGCAATATCCCGACCTGAAGATCATCGTGCTGACCATGCTGGACAATGCCGCCGTGATCCGCGTCATCATGAGCAGCGGCGTCGCGGCGCTGGTCAGCAAGCGCGACCCCTTGAACCATATTTCCATCGCGCTGCAAAGCCTGCGGGGCGGCCTGACCTACCGCTCGCCCACCATGCAATCGCTGCTGGATGAAAGCCGCCACGCCGTGGCGGGCGGCGCCCTCAGTGGACGCGAGCTGGAAGTGCTGCGCCTGTTCGCCGCCGGCATGTCCATGACCGAAGTCGCCAACAAGGTCAACCGCACGGTGCAGACCGCCAGCGCGCACAAGGTATCGGCCATGCGCAAACTGGGCGTCAAGAACGACTCCGAGCTGCATGCCGCCCTGCGCGACCTGCGGCTGCTCTGACGGGTTTTGCGCCCCGCAAAATTCAGAAAGTTCCAATACCCGAATTCTCTCTCATGGCGCAAGCTAGGCAAGCTTGCCCGGGCTCCCTTTCGTTCAACGACAGGCATGCGGCCTGGATGCTGGCATCCCCCCACCCGCAATCCTCTCGTCGTTCACCTCCATGCGACTACATTCGCAGCCCAGGGCTCGCCCCTGGCACTGGCTATTCTTCTATTTCCTGGTCACGCTGGCCTGTGAACTGACCGCGCACCTGATCTGGCTGCGGTCCTGCCGCCGCCTGGTGTGCTACCTGGGTATCTGCCCCTCGTCGGTCTGGCTGGTGCTGGCCATGACGGCCCTGGCGCTGCCGATTCCCTACTGGCATGTCCGTCATGGGCTGTTCAAGCGCACGCACGGCCGCGACCCCAACTCGGCCAGGCGCTTCGCGGCAATCTATTTCATCTGCGGCGTGACCGGCGTCCTGACCGCCACCCTGCTCTTCATGGTCACCCTGCCACGCTGGTAGCCCCTGGCGTGACGCAAACAAAAGGCCGCCTCGAAGGCGGCCAATCAGTGGGGTTGCCCACCGCTCAGATCGTGACGTCCACGATACGGGTGTGGTTCATGCAATGCGCATGGATCTTGTACAGGAAGATGAAGTAGCCGATGCCCAGCGTCACGATCGAAATGATCGCCCAGATGACGATGTTGCCAATGATGCTGGCCAGATCGATGGTGCACTGCAGACGCCCCACCCGCTTGCCCTGGTCATCCACAACGGACGTGCGGCTGATGATGAAGCGCTGCATGTAATACGGAAAAACGAACAGGGCGAGGCCCAACGTCACCACGCTCAGCAAGATCCAGATGATGCCGTGGCCGATGATATCGCCCACCGTCAGATCCGACTTGAGGGAAAACTGCTTCATGGCTTGATGCCTATAGGTAGAGGGTTCAACAGCAAGAAAGGGCGCACCGACGGGCGGCGCCCACGTCTGCGGCGTCTTCCTTCGTCCAGGCAAGGGTCGGCCGCAGGATTCGCAGCTTAGGTGCCGTACCGGGTCGAGCCTATTGGAACTTTCTGAAAATGCAGAATGCCGGGTTCAAACCTGCTTACATCTATATCAGTGCGACGGTGCGCCCAGAGACGCGCCCCATCCTAGAATCGACTCACTCCCGCTTTTCTCCTCCAGGAGCCCACCATGAGCGCCCCCAGAACCAAACAATTCGTCACCGCAGCCCTCTGCTGTATGTTCCTGGCTGGCAACGTCCTGGCCGCCCCGCCGGAAGGAAAGGGCAAGCCGGACAATGCCGGACAGGGCCAGGGGAACAAGAACAACGGCAACGGCTCGGGCAAAGGCAACAATTCCAACAAGGGCAATGGCGGAAATGGCGGTTCCTCCAAAGGCGGCGGCAAGAATGCCAATGACGTCGACGTGACGCTTCGCCACGCCGGCATCACCCTCTCGACGGCCAGAAGCTACGCCAGTGAATATGGACTGTCCGGCTACAGTTCATTGCCGCCGGGAATTCGCAAGAACCTGGCGCGCGGCAAGCCCCTGCCCCCGGGAATCGCAAAAAAGATGGTGCCTGGCCCGATGCTGGCGCGTCTGCCTGCCTATCCGGGCTACGAGTGGAGAGTCGCCGGTTCAGACCTGATACTGGTGGCCGTTGCCACGGCGATTGTCGCGGACGTGCTGTTTGACGTCTTCGATTGACGGGACAGGCGGCCCTTCGCCTTCTCGAACATCGTCGCGGCACGCGATCCCGGCTACAGCCGGGATCGCAGCCACAGCCATGCGGCCACTGCCATTGCGATCCAGATGACCACGACCAGCGTGGCGCCCAGACGACTGCTGGGCTTGGATCCCTTGACCCGCATCCATTCGTCCGCCTGTGCACGGCATTCGGCAAGCACTGGCGCAGGGAGCAACTTGATGGCCAACCCGATCAGAATGGGAAGCAACAGCACATCATCCAGGTAGCCGAGCACTGGAATGAAATCCGGGATCAGGTCTATCGGGCTGAGGGCATAGGCCACGACCAACAGCCCGAGGGCCTTGGCGTACCAGGGCGTTCGCGGGTTCTTCCCTGCGAACCAGAGCGTGACTGCGTCACGCTTGATGCGCGTTGCCCACCCCTTCAATCGACTGTTGATGCTCATCCGTGGCCATGCAGGTCGTCCGAGAGTGTTGATTGTAGGAGACACGAATCGACTCCCCGACATCTCGCCAGCGCGTCCCGGGCCAGTCATCGTGCGAAGCCCTATTCCGCATGGAGCCCGCCCTTTCGCCCTTCCTCAGTCGCGATGACGCTGAATTCGCCGGTGGATTCCAGGTAGGCACGCTTGACGCACGACAGGTGGTCGACCCCTTTCAAGCGCAATTGCTCCATGAGCTCGCCCCGAGTGATGTGCTCACGCCGCAAACCCGACACCATCAGTCGGCCGTCACGCACAAGGCATACGCGCTGCGGCTCAAGTACTTTTCGAAGCGCCGGCACGTGGTAGCTCAGACGGTCAAGCAGATAGCTCCAACCCACGATCGTCGTGACCACGATGATCCCGTCACCGAGGGAATACGAGTCGCCCGACATCGCGTTGCCCGCGGCATCGGCCACGAGCACCAGCACGAGCATGTCCGCCACGCCCAGCGAGCCCAGATCACGCCTACCCGACACGCGCAGCAGCGCATAGAGAACCCAATACATCGTGCTCCCCCGCACAAACATCTCAGCGAAGCCTGCCTGAAGCGCGAAAATCTCAGAAAGGTCGATCATGCGTTCTCTCCATCAATGTGGCGGGGCATGCCATTCATTGAAACAGGCCGCCCTGCGCGTCAATGCGTGTTCCGCACTGGCGGCCCGGATGGCGTTTCGACTTCCCGCCAATGAGAGGGGCTCTGCGAAGTTTCGTGCCCGCAGGCGGCGGTTGGCGCGACAGCATGCATTCCTGTTTCCAGAGCGGAAAGCACCGCCGACGGCATCAGCAAGTTTCATTCCGCCGCGGGTTCGACGCGTCCGAAGCGACGCCGAGGTGACAGATTCCGGTTCGCTATGATTTGCGCTCTCACACAACACACTGTCTGAGAAGGAATCGACCTTGAAAACGTTGCTCGACATCAAGATGCCGACACAGATGTTCTCTGACGTGCACTGACCTCAGGACGTGCCGCACCCCGCGGTGGGTGACACCGTGCATCTGCGCAAGCAGGGGGCAGACATGGGCTTTCACGGTTCGCAGGCGCCACATCCTGATCGGCACGGATCCCTGGGGTCCTGATCCACAAGCGCAGATGGGCTTGACGGTCGCTGGCGACCCGCCGCCGGGGTTTCAGCCGCAGGATCGTCGCAACGGGCCAATGCCACGGCCGAATCAAGAATGGCCGTAAACCGTTGAATTCATTGGGTTTAATGGCGCGGCAGGAGGGGCTCGAACCCCCGACCCCGGGCTTAGAAGGCCCGTGCTCTATCCAGCTGAGCTACTGCCGCGCGGTGTGGTGATGATCTCCGAAGAGCGCCGCATTTTACCCTGTTGCGGGGCCTGCCGTGGGCGGATCGCTGCAGCCATGCGGGAAATGCCGCCCCGGGCTATCGCGCCCGGCGTTTGCGCAGCGGGGTGATCAGGCCCCCGCGGTAGCCAGAGCGTAGCGCAGCCATGCCAATATGGTAGAGGGCCATCGTCATGCTTACGTACGGCTCGCCCAGCAAATTGCCCACCCGCCGGGCATACCATTTCCCGTACAGGATCACCCCCAACACCGCAGCCCCGAGCAAGGTGCCGCCCACATCCAGCCCTGGCAGCCATTGGTAAGAGAACAGCGCTGGCAGCGGGGCGAAGCGCGTGGCGTAAAGAACGCCGAATATCACCACGAGAATAAGCAAAAACATCAGCAAGAGTCTGCGCGTCATGCGATAGCAGAGCTTCAGCGTTTCCGCGGCAACCGGTGGCCTGTCATCCGGTTTGGCATTGAACTTCATCGAGAATTCCTTTCTATCTTGCCCCGAGGCCGGGACAAATCGAAAGGCAGCATAGGCCGGCCGGGGGGGGCCAGCCATTGGAATATTCTGAAAGTGCGCCGCCCCTATTCCTCGCCAATATCCGCGTGCGTGGACACCCACAGCACCAGGGCGTCATTCTTGCTCAGGCTGATGACCCGGTGGCCCATGCGGCTGTCGATGTAGAAGCTTTCGCCGGCCTTCAGG
This sequence comes from Achromobacter sp. NCFB-sbj8-Ac1-l, assembly GCF_052695805.1. NCBI lineage: Bacteria > Pseudomonadati > Pseudomonadota > Betaproteobacteria > Burkholderiales > Alcaligenaceae > Achromobacter > Achromobacter sp. NCFB-sbj8-Ac1-l. The sequence goes on from NZ_CP199812.1 coordinate 4,709,074, forward strand.
CGGGCCGGTTCGTAGAACTCGGTGTAGAGCTCGACCTCGCCTTCCAGCACGTAGACGAATTCTTCGCCGTGATGGCGGCTCCAGTCCTGGAATTCGTCGAACTTGCGGGCCTTGACCCGGGTGTGGAACGGCATCATGCGCTTGTGCGACAGCGCGGTGCAGAGCAGGCGGTGGTCGTAGTACGGGGTTTCGTACTGGCGGCCTTCGCCCTGGCGCGAGAGGCTGCGGCGGCCGGTGCCCATGTGGGCGTCGGACGCGGTGAACAGTTCGGCCACGTCCAGGTCCAGCCCGGCGGCGATCTTGATCAGGTTGTCATAGGTGGGCGACAGCAGGCTGTTCTCGATTTTCGAGAGCGTGGACGCGGACACGCCGGTGGCTTGCGCCGCCTGCTTCAGTGTCCAATCCCGCGCCTGGCGCAGGGCTCGCAGCCGTTGTGCCAACACGCTCTGTTTGTTGCCTTGCATCTGTACACCCTGTCATGCACGCGACTGCCGCTCCCGCCACCAATCGCGCGCCTGGTAAGACCAATATGTGAGTTGCACCGCCGCCGTGCCGAAGGCGCCGCCGTTCCAGGCCAGCCCGAACGGGGCGAACAGCTGGTAGCGCTGGCTGTCGCCGGTGATCCCCTCGGCCACGACCCGCCCGCCGATGGAGGTGGTGTTCATGCCGTGTCCGCCGAAGGCCGTGCAATACCAGACCTCGGGGGCCAGCTTGCCGATCTGCGGCATCAGATGCCGCGCGTAGGCCATGCGCCCGGACCACGCGGTCTCGACCCGCAGCCCCTGCAATTGGGGGTAGACGGAGAGCAGTTCGCGGCGCAGGGACTCGGCCAGATCGGGCGGATCATCGACACGGGTGGTGATTCTACTGCCCCAGCCGATGCGCCCGCCATCGAGCACGCGGTAATAGTTGCCGGCACGGCGGTCGTCGCCGATGGCGGCCGGGGTACGGATGGCCTCGTGCACCCGGTCGCCCAGGGGCTCGGTCAGCATGATGTACGTGGCAATCGGCAGCATGGCCCGGCGCAGCGCCGGCACGGCATCGCCGGTGTAGCCGCCGGTGGCCAGCACCACGGTGCGCGCATTCACCTGGCCGGCGGCGGTGTCCAGTTGCTTGACCGCGCCGTCGAGCCGGGCCTGGGTCACGGGCGAATCTTCATGGATCGTCACGCCCAGCCGCACGCATTCGCGGGCCAGGGCGCGCGCGTAGTTCAGCGGATGGAAGTGAAACGACGCCGGATCTTCGATGCCCTGGAAATAGGCATCGGACACCAGCCGTTCGCGCACCTCGGCGCGCGACAACAGGCGCACGTCGCGGCCGAAGTCGCGCCACTGGTCTTCGCAGTAGCGCCGCAACGCGTCGGTGGCCTCGTAGCGCACCACGCGCAACCTGCCGTCGACCTTGTGGGCGTCGGTGATGTGCAGGTCGCGAATGTTGTTGCGGATGATCTCGACGCCTTCCATGGACAGCCGGTACAGCTGGCGGTAGTGATCTTCGTCGACATGCTTGCGGATGGCGTCGGCACCGGCCGAGAACGCCGGCGAGACCGAGCCGCCGTTGCGGCCCGAGGCCCCCCAGGCGATGCGGCGGCCCTCCAGCAGTGTCACGCCGCGGCCGCGACGCGCCAGTTCCAGCGCCGTGGACAGGCCGGCCAGCCCGCCGCCCACCACGCAGATGTCGGCGTCGGCCGCGCCGGCCAACGGCGCATAGTAGGTCTGCGCATCGCCCAGCGTGCGCTTGTAGTAGGTGTCGATGTACTCGGTGGCCATGGTCTGGGGTCAATGCAGTCCGGCGCCCTGCAGCCCGCCGGTCAGGCGTTTTTCCAGCCAGTTGGCCAGGCGCAGCAGCGGGTAGCAGTAGATGAAATAGATGGCGGCGATCATGCCGTAGATGAACAGCGATTTCGCCGGAAAGGTGATGATGAACACTTCGCCCTGGCGGGTCAGTTCGGTGATGCCGACGACCGACAGGATGGCGGTGCTTTTGATCAGCATCACGTAGACGCCACTCATGGGCTGCACGATCAGGCGCATGGCCTGCGGCAGCACCACCAGCCGCAGGATCTGCAAGGGGCGCAGGCCCAGCGTCATGGCGCCTTCGGTCTGGCCGCGCGGCACCGACTGGATGGCGCCCATGACGATCTCGGCCACGTAGCACGAGGTGTAGACCGACAGCGACACGAAGGCCGCCGTGCCGGAATCCCAATGCAGCAGTTCGATGCCGGAACTGGGCAGCACGAAATAGAAGATATAGAGCTGCACCAGGAACGGCGTGCCGCGCAGCACGTGGATGTACAGCCCCAGCACCTGGTGCACGCCGCGGATGCGGTAGCTGCGAATCACGCCGATGACGAAACCCAGCAGCGAGCCGGCGATGATCGCCACGAACGAGATCTTCAGCGTCTCCCAGAAGCCCTTGAGCAGGAACGGCAGGACGACGCCGGCGGTGGACAGGTAGGAATCCAGCATGCTTACCTCGCGTTCCAGGCGGGACCCGCCAGCCAGAGGCTCACGCCCCGCGACAACAGCAGCATCACGCCGTAGATCAGCAGATAGCCGGCAGCGATGGTGAGGAAACTTTCGTTGGGCACGATGCGGTCGCTGTTCATCTGCACGCCCGCGGCCACCAGTTCGAACACGGTGATCAGCGACAGGAGCGAGGTGTCCTTGATGAGCACGGCCGTCTGCCCCAGCAGCGGCGGCAGCGTGTTGACGAAGGCCTGCGGCAGCACCACGTAGCGCAGCCGCTGGCGATAGTTCATGCCGCAGGCCTTGGCCCCTTCGATCTGGCCGCGTGGCACGGACTCGATGCCGACGCGGATGATTTCGCTCATGTAGGCGGCATGGTGCAGCGTCATGGCGAGAATGCCCAGCACCATTTCGCTCCAGCCCTTGGCGCCGGGGATCAGCATGGGCACGGCGTAATACACCAGGTAGATCTGCACCAGCAGCGGGGTCGAGCGGATGAACTGCACATAGCCGGCCACCGGCCGCCAGACCGCGGCGCGCGGCGACATGTGCGCCAGCGCCAGCGGAATGCCGGCCAGCACCGACAGCACCAGGCTGGCGCCCGCCGCGATCAGGGTGTTGGCCAGGCCCGTGGCGAACTGGCCCGTGTACTGGCTGACGATGCGCCAGTTGTAGTAGTCGATCAACCAATCCATGAGCGATAGCCTGTCAACTCGGGGAGAACCTGGCGCCAGGCCCGCAGGCCCGGCGCGGCGGCCGCCTGTCGGCGGATGCGGATCAGTGCTCTTTCTTCCAGTCGGTCGAATACCAGTACTTGACCTGCTCGGGCAGCGTGTTGTCGGCGGTCTTGAGCGTCTGCCAGTTGTCGAGCCAGAACTTCAGGCGAAAGGCGTTGGGTCCCACGGCGAAGGCCAGCGGCTCGCGCACCATGATGCCGTCCAGCACCCGCAGGTTGCCGAAGTCGACCAGGAACTGATTGGCGGTGGACAGCGACATGATGCCGGCATCGAGACGGCCGCTGGACAGGGCCTGGCCGACCGGGGCGCTGCCGCCCGAGAATTCCTTGAGCGTGGCCTTGGGCAGCATCTTCTTGCCGACTTCGGCGTAGGTGCTGGCACCCAGCACGCCCACGGTCACGCCGGCCTTGTCCAGCTCGCTGTACGACTTGTAGGGCGAATCCTTGGGCACCACGGCGACGGTGTCGGCGTAGAACATGGGCGCCGAGAACAGCACCTGGGCCGCGCGCTGCGGCGTGGGCGTCATGTCGGCGGCCACCATGTCGGCCTTGCCCGACAGCAGTGCCGGAATCAGGCCCTTCCATTCGTAGTCTTGCAGCACCAGCTTCACGCCCAGGTCATCGGCCATGCGCTGGGCCACTTCCACGGCCAGGCCGGTGCGCTTGCCGCTCTTGTCCATGAAGCTCATGAGCGGCCCCGAGGTCTGCACCGCCACCCGCAGTTCGCCGCGCTTGATGATGTCTCCCAGCTCGTCGGCCTGCGCGGGCAGCGCCACCGAAGCGGCCGCCACGGCAAGGCCCGCGGCTCCCAGCCATTGTTTGATTTTCAGCATTTGCTTCCCCTTCAAGATAAGAATGGACGTGTGTCGTTCCGGGCAAATGCCTGATGCCGGCGGCGCCCGGAGAGGCCGGGCCGGCCCTGGATACCACCAGGCGCCCGCGCCAGAAGCGCTGCCGGGGCCTGGTTGCTGCCTGTGCTGCGTACTGCTTGATGCGTGCTGCGGGAACTACAGGATCTTTTCCAGGAAGGCGCGGGTACGCGGTTCTTTGGGGTGGCAGAAAACGTCGTTGGGGGTGCCGGATTCGATGATGCGGCCGGCGTCCATGAACAGGGCGCGGTCACCCACGTCGCGGGCAAAGCCCATTTCGTGGGTGACGACGGCCATGGTCATGCCGTCGCGCGCCAGCGCCCGCATCAGTTCGAGAATGCCGCCGACGGTCTCGGGGTCGAGCGCCGAGGTGGCCTCGTCGAACAGCATCAGCTTGGGGTCCATGGCCAGGGCACGGGCGATCGCCACGCGCTGCTGCTGGCCGCCGGACAACTGGCTGGGGTAGCGGGCGCCGTATTCGCCCATGCCGACGCGGTCGAGCAATTCACGGGCATAGCCTTCGGCCTGCGCGCGGTCGCGGCCGCGCACCACGCGCTGCGGCAGCGCCACGTTGTCCAGCGCGGTGCGGTGCTGGAACAGGTTGAAGTGCTGGAACACCATGCCCACGTTGGTGCGCCAGCGGTTGACGTCGGTGGCCGGGTCGGTCAGCGACACGCCGTCGACCCGGATGGTGCCGCTGTCGATGCGTTCCAGCCCGTTCAGGGTGCGCAGGAACGTGCTCTTGCCCGAGCCCGACGGCCCCACCACCACCAGCACTTCGCCGCGGTTCAGCTGGCAATCGATGCCCGCCAGCGCCAGGTGGTCCGGCTGGCCGTCGCGCTGGTAGGTCTTGGTGACCCCCTGCACTTGCAGCAAAGGTTCTGACACGAGCATCGCCTTCAAAAAAGGTTTCGCATTTCGCGCTGGAGTTTCGTATAGTAAATTTATTTCCAGAATCGCCACTTAGGCATAACCCTTAAGCGAAGGCATTCCTTCGCAGGCAATCTCCAAGGAACCGGTATGGACACTCCCCAAGACATCCTGCGCGCGCTCGGCTTGAACCCTGACACCCTGACCGGCGGCACGCTGGTCGCCCGCAGCCCGATCGACGGCGCCGAACTGGCCCGGGTGCACGAGCACACCGTGGCGCAGGCGCACGCGGCCATCACCCGCGCCCGCCAGGCCAGCCTGGCCTGGCGCGACGTGCCGGCGCCGCGTCGGGGGGAGCTGCTGCGCCTGCTGGGCGAGACGCTGCGCCAGCACAAGCGCGAACTGGGCCAGCTGGTCAGCCTGGAAGCCGGCAAGATCCTGGCCGAAGGCGAAGGCGAGGTCCAGGAAATGATCGACATCTGCGACTTCGCCGTCGGCCTGTCACGCCAGCTCTATGGCCTGACCATCGCGTCCGAACGCCCCGGCCACCGCATGATGGAAACCTGGCATCCGCTGGGCGTGGTGGGCGTCATCAGCGCCTTCAACTTCCCCGTGGCCGTGTGGTCGTGGAACGCCGCGCTGGCGCTGGTCTGCGGCAATGCCGTGGTCTGGAAGCCGTCTGAAAAGACGCCCCTGACGGCGCTGGCCTGCCAGGCCTTGTTCGCCCAGGCCGCGCAACGCTTCGGCGACGCACCCGCCGGCCTGTCGGAAGTACTGATCGGCGGCCGCGAGGTCGGCGAAGCGCTGGTCGACTCGCACGCCGTGGCGCTGGTGTCGGCCACCGGCTCGACCCGCATGGGCCGCCAGGTCGGTCCGCGCGTGGCGCAGCGCTTTGGCCGCGTGCTGCTGGAACTGGGCGGCAACAACGCCATCATCGTCGGCCCCACCGCCGACCTGGACATGGCCGCCCGCGGCATCGTGTTCGGCGCCATCGGCACCGCCGGCCAGCGCTGCACCACCACCCGCCGCCTGATCGTGCACGAAAGCGTCGCCAATGATCTCTTGCAACGCCTGCACAAGGCGTACGCCAGCGCACCTATCGGCAACCCGCTGGACGGCAAGAACCTGGTGGGTCCGCTGATCGACCAGGCCTCGTTCGACGCCATGCAGGCCTCGCTCAAGGCCGCGGCCGAACAGGGCGGCAAGGTCACGGGCGGCGAACGCGTGCTGGCCGACCAGTACCCGGACGCCTGGTACGTGCGCCCCGCCATCGCCGAAATGCCGGGCCAGACCGACGTGGTCTGCCACGAGACCTTCGCCCCCATCCTGTACGTGATGCGCTACACCGACTTCAACCAGGCGCTGGCGCTGCAGAACGGCGTGCCGCAGGGCCTGTCGTCGGCCATCTTCACCAACGACCTGCGCGAAGCCGAGACCTTCCTGTCGGCATCGGGGTCGGACTGCGGCATCGCCAACGTCAACATCGGCACGTCGGGCGCCGAGATCGGCGGCGCATTCGGCGGTGAAAAGGAAACCGGCGGCGGCCGCGAGTCGGGCTCGGACGCCTGGCGCAACTACATGCGCCGCGCCACCAACACCATCAACTACTCGCGCAACCTGCCGCTGGCCCAGGGCATCAAGTTCGGCGAGTAAGCCCGCACGCAAGGGGCCAGGCCCCGTGGCATTGTCATTGTCGACAATGCCACGGGGCCTTTTGACGTGGGTTATGTTGCACCTCCTACATACGATTAGCCTGACTTACAAAATGTTGCCCGGGTCGATGCTACATTTCTTCGTCACAAATCGAACCCGCCTCCCATGACGACACGCCGACGCTTCGCCCCTTCCCTGCGCATCCTGACTGCCGCCCTGGCGCTGGGTCTGGCCGGCACCGCCGTCGCCGGCGTGTCGTACCGCCTGGACCGGCCGTCCGCTGCGCCCGGCGACACCGTCACCATCGAAGCGGTGTATTTCAATGAAGGCAACGCGCGCGCCACCTGGGAGGCGCCGCCTGAACTGGTGCTGCAATGGCGCAGCCAGGACGGCCAGATCGTGCGCAGCCTGGCCAGGCTGCAAGGCGGCAAGGCCAACTACAGCGTGCCGGTCAACAATTTCGCGCGCATGTCGTGGAGCGCGGTCGTGCCCGCCACCGCCCGCGGCCTGCAGGCCATTGCCATCGAAGGCCAGCCGGCCATGATGGCGCTGGACGCCACCGGCCGCGACAGCGGCACCCTGGCCAGCACGCCCGCCCCCGGCCCCGTGGTCGACGCGCGCACCGGCCAGCCCGTGCCGCCGGCCGTCGTGGCCGCGGCCGGCGCATCGCCCGAAGGCGGCCCGGCGCCAGACACCGTTGCCGTCTCGAACTACCAGCAATCGGCGTTCGACCATTTCCGCAGCGCGATCTCGGAATACAAGCCGGTGTACTTCGACATCGGCACCCGCGGCCAGACCACCGCGCGCTTCCAGATCAGCGCCAAGTACCGGTTGTTCAGCCCGTCGGGCAACCGCCCGGCCACCTGGGGCGAGAACTTCTACCTGGGCTACACCCAGACCTCGCTATGGGACCTGCAGGGCGATTCCATGCCCTTCATCGACACCACCTTCAACCCCAGCCTGTTCTGGCTGTCGGACAACATGTGGCAGTCGGAAAACCAGGCCTGGCGCCTGGGGCTGAACACCGGCGTCGAACACAACTCCAACGGCAAGGCCGGTGACGATTCGCGTTCGGTCAACGACGCCTACCTGCAGCCCCAGTTCAACTACCGCTTCGACGGCGGCAGCACGCTGACGTTCGCGCCCAAGGTCAAGGCCTACTTCGGCGTGGCCAGCGAGAACAGGGACTACGCCGACTACGCCGGCCGCGTCGACTGGAACCTGCGCTGGGCGCAGGACAATGGCGCGGTGGTATCGGCCATGTACCGCCAGGGCGACCAGCGCCGCCGCACCACCCAGCTGGATTTCGCCTGGCCGCTGCAGCGCACCTGGCTGAACATGAACGGCTACCTGCACCTGCAATACTTCAACGGCTACGGCGAAACGCTGCTGGGCTACAACCAACGCAACGAATCGCAATTCCGCATCGGCCTGTCGCTGGTGCCGTAGTCCCGAGGCGGGCGCAGGCGCTGGCCAGGCGCCCTAGCGCCCCCAGCGCAGCACCAGCGGGTCCAGCCGCCGCGCCACGTCCAGCAGGCCCTGCCGCACTTGCGGCCGCATGGCCGCAAACGGATGGCGCGGCGCGTCGCAGGCGATGATGCCCCCGGCGTGCATCAACGCCTTGGCGGTCAGGATGCCGCCCTGGCGATTTTCGTAATTGATCAACGGCAGCCAGCGCTCGTACAGGCGGTAAGCCTCGTCGGCGCGGCCATCGCGGTGGGCCTGGATGATCGGGCGAATGCCGTCGGCAAAGCCGCCGCCGGTCATCGAGCCCGTCGCGCCCGCATCCAGATCGGGCAGCAGCGTGATGGCCTCTTCGCCGTCCCATGGCCCTTCCACCGCCGCGCCGCCCAGCGCGATCAGGTCGCTCAGCTTGCTGGCCGCGCCGGCGGTTTCGATCTTGAAGTACGACACCTGCTCGATCTCGCGCGCCATGCGCGCCAGCAGCGCCGCCGGCAACGGCGTGCCGCTGACCGGCGCATCCTGGATCATGATGGGAATGTCCAGCGCGTCCGACACCTGCTGGAAGAATCCCACCACCTGCTCGTCGGACACGCGGATCGTGGCGCCGTGATACGGCGGCATGATCATCACCATGGCCGCGCCCTGTTCCTGCGCGCGACGGCTGCGCGCCGCGCAGACGCGGGTGCCGTAGTGCGTGGTCGTCACGATGACCGGCACGCGCCCGGCCACATGCTCCAGCAGCGTGCGCGTCAGCGTCTCGCGCTCGTCATCCGACAGCGAGAACTGCTCGGAAAAGTTGGCCAGGATGCACAGGCCATCCACGCCCGAATCGATCATGAAGTCCACCGCGCGTTTCTGGCCGGGCAGGTCCAGTTCGCCGGATTCGGTGAAGATGGTGGGCACCACCGGGAAGATGCCGCGATAGCGCGGCGCCCGGCCTGCGGTTGCGGGTATCGAAGCCGCCGTCATTGTCGTCGTCATGGCGTTCACTCGATGATGTTGAAGTCTTTCAGGTAGTCGGTCTTGAGCGTCAAGCCCAGGCCCGGCTTGTTGTCGTCCAGGTCGATGAAGCCTTCGCGGGCCACCGGCTCGCCGTCGAAGAGGTAGTAGAACAATTCATTGCCCACTTCCACATCGAACATGGGGAAATACTCGCTCATGGGCGAGGCCAGCGTGCTCATCGTCAGGTGGTAGTTGTGCATCTGGCCGGCGTGCGGAATCACCGGCACGCTGTAGGCCTCGCACAGCGCGTTGATCTTGTGCGCCGCGGTGATGCCACCCACCCGGTTGGTGTCGTACTGCACCACCGACACGGCCTTGCGGTCCAGCAGCTGCTTGAAGCCGTACAACGAAAACTCGTGTTCGCCGCCCGAGATCGGAATGGACGTCAGCTGGTTCAGTTCGGCGTAGCCATCGATGTCATCGGCGATCACCGGTTCTTCCAGCCAGCGCGGCTCGAACTTTTCCAGCTTGGGCAGCATGCGCTTGGCGTATTCGAGGTTCCAGCCCATATAGCATTCCAGCATCAGGTCGGTGTCGTAGCCGATCACCTCGCGCACCGCTTCGACCGATTTCAGGTTCTCGGACACGCCGTGCTGCAAGTGCGCCGGGCCATAGCCAAAGCGCATCTTGAAAGCCTTGAAGCCCTGGTCCAGGTAAGTCTGCGCCTCTTCCTGCATCGCCTTCAGGTCGCCGCGGTACAGCTTGGAGTAATAGACCGGGATTTTCTCCTTGGTGCGTCCGCCCAGCAGCTTGAAGACCGGCTTGTTCACGGACTTGCCCAGGACGTCCCAGATGGCCAGGTCCACGCCCGAGATCGCCGCCATCGTCACGCCCTTGCGGCCCCAGGCGTGGGTGGCGCGGTACATGCGCTGCCACAGGTATTCGTAGTCCCAGGGGTCGTGGCCCACCACCAGCGGTGCCAGGTACTGATCGATGATGGCCTTGGCAATGCGCGGCGCCAGCGCCACGTTGCCCAGTCCGACGATACCGTCGTCCGTTTCGATCTCGACCACCGTCCAGCCATGAAAGCGGAAGGTGCTCATGGTTTCCTGCGGCGAGTACAGCAGATCCATGGCGTTGGAGCAGAAGTTGCCTTGCGGCGGCACGGTCTTGCCGGTCCATTCGTAGACGCGTGCGCGGACGGATTTGATCTTCATGTGGGGTTCCTGCGTAAAGGGTCGAACGAGTCGGGAAACGGGAAACGAAGGTCGGATTCAGGCCGCGGCGGCGCGCGTGGCGCGATGCGACAGGCCCATGCGGCAGGCAATGCAGAACGCCTGCCAGGTGGCGTCGACATGGGCGCGTCCCTGGCCCGCGATGTCATAGGCCGTGCCGTGGGCCGGCGTGGTGATCGGAATGGGCAAGCCGCCCTGCACCGTCACCCCGCGCGAGAAGCCCAGCAGCTTGATCGCGATCTGGCCCTGGTCGTGGTACATCGTGACAATGGCCTGGAACTGCCCGGCCTGCGCCTTCAGGAAGATCGTGTCCGCCGGAAACGGCCCCTGCACCGGCAGCCCTTCCTCGTTAAGCTGGCGCACCGCGGGCGCAATGATGTCCACCTCTTCGCGCCCGCACGTGCCGCCATCGCCGCCATGCGGGTTGAACGCCGCCACCGCCACGCGTGGCTCGGCCACGCCATTGGCCCGCAGCGATTGATAGATCAACCGGGTCGCGGCCTTGATGCCGTCGATGCTCAGGGCCGCTGCCGCATCCTTGAGCGGAATGTGCGAGGACACACGCGACGTCCACAGATCGCCCAGGGTATTGAATTCGCAGAAGTACCCCGTCACGCCCAGGTACTGCGCAAAGTGGTGCAGCTCGTCATCGTGGCGCAGGCCGCCCTGCTTCATCGCAAATTTGTTCAGCGGCGCAAAGCAGATGGCGTCGATGTGGCCATCGCGCGCCGCGTCCATGCAGGCGTTCAGCACGCGCAGCACCGATGCCCCGCCGGCCGCCTGGGCCTGGCCGACCGTCACGTCCTGCTGGCGCACCGTGTCCATCGCCAGCCAGGCGGGCGCGGCGGTGTCCGGCCGCGCGCGCACCGCCTCGATGCTGTCCACCGCCTGCGTGGCCACCTGCACGCCCGCCACGCGCTGGCCTTCGCGCCACAGCCATTCGTCGCCCACCAGCACGATGTTGGCCTGCTGCGTCGCCTCGGGCCGCGCCAACAGGCGCGCAATCAGTTCGGGGCCGATGCCGGCGGGGTCGCCCAGCGTCAGGGCGATGACGGGTTTGATATCGGGATTCATGCTGCGGCTCATTCCACGGAAATATGGTTCTTCTTGATGATGCCGGCGTAGCGCTGGTTCTCGGCCTGGTGGAACTGCGCGAACTGCGCCTGACTCATCGGGTTGATATCGGCGCCGATCGCCTGCAGGCGGGCCTGCGTGTCGGGCAACGCCAGGATGCGGTTGACGGCGTCGTGCACCCGCTGCTGCACGGCGGCGGGCGTCGCGCTGGGCATGTAGATGCCGTACCAGGCGCTCATTTCGACGCCGGGCACACCCGCCTCGGCCATCGTCGGCACGTCCGGCAACTGCGGATTGCGCTTGGCGCTCAGCACCGCCAGCGCGCGCACCTTGCCGCTCTTGACGTGCGGAATCACCGACGACGCCGTTTCGAACGCAATCTGCACCTGGCCGCCCATCAGGTCCACCATGGCAGGGCCGCTGCCGCGATACGGAATGTGCGTCATCTGCACGCCCGTCGCGTCCTTGAACAGTTCCGCGGCGATGTGCTGCGTGCTGCCCGAACCGCTGCTGGCGAAGTTGTATTCGCCCGGCTTGCGCTTGAGCAGCGCGATCAGTTCCTGCACCGACTGCGCCGGCACCGCGTTGTTCACCACCAGGATGTTGGGCACCGCGCCCACGAACACCACCGGCGTCAGGTCGCGGTCGTTGTCGTAGCCCAGCTTGAGCAGATGCGGCGCAATCGCGTGCGCCGTCGACACGCCCATCACCATCGTGTGGTTGTCGGCGGACTTGGCGGCCAGGTCCGCCGCCAGCGTATTGGATGCGCCCGGCTTGTTCTCGACCACCACCGTCTGCTTGAGCATCGGCCCCAGCTTGTCCGCCACTGCACGGGCCATCGCATCGGTGCCGCCGCCAGGCGCAGAGCCCACCAGCAAACGCAGCGGCCGCGTCGGCCAATCCGCGTTTTGGGCAGGGGTGGGCATTGCAGCGGACAGGCACAAGACGCCCGCCGCCAGGGCGGCACATAGCCGAATTTTCATGGTTGTCTCCTTGGGGGTTTATCGCCCGTGACGGGCTTTGTTATGGGTGCATCTTAGAAACAAGCGCTGTTTCCGTAAAATGAAACTTTTGCACCAACCGTTCACCCCAGGCGATCAATCATGGAACGCGTTCCCAACGTCCCCGCCCTGCTGGCCCGCTTGCGCATGCGGCAGATCGTGCTGCTGCTGGCCATTGAAGAACGCGGCACCCTGCGCGCCGCCGCCGCCCAGCTCAACATGACCCAGTCCGCCGCCAGCAAGATGCTGCACGAGCTGGAACTGGCTATCGGCCAACCGCTGTTCGAACGCGTCGGCCGCGGCCTGGCCCTGACGGCCGCCGGTGATTGCGTGATGGGTTACTTTCGCGGCATGCGGGGCACGCTGTCGTCCCTGGCCCGCGAACTGGAAGAATTGCGCCTGGGCAGCGCCGGCAAGCTGTTCATCGGCAGCATCATGGCCGCCTCGCCCGGCCACCTGACCGACGCCCTGCTGCGCCTGAAACAGACCTACCCCCTGCTGGCCGTGGAAATCTCCACCGGCACCAGCGACCTGCTGATCCAGCGCCTGAACGAAGGCAAGCTCGACGTCGTCATCGGGCGGATGCTGACGCTATCGGACCGCCACTACGTCTTTCGCCCCATCGGCGACGAAGCCCTGTGCGTCATCGCCGCCACCGACCACCCGCTGGCCCGCCGCAAACGCGTGACCTTCGACGCCCTGCAGGCCTACCCCTGGATTCTGCAACCGCACGGCAGCCCCATGCGCGACGTGATGGAACAGGAATTTCGCAGCCACAACGCCACCCTGCCCAAAGGCTTGATCGAGTCCGCCTCGATCCTGACCACCACGAACCTGGCCATCAAATCCGACATGCTCGGCGTCATCCCCGAATCCGTCGCCAGCCGCTACGCGCGCCATGGCCTGCTGGCGATCATTCCGTATCAGATTCAGCAATCGCTGACGGCATTTGGCAGCATTGTTCCCAAGGACCGGCCCTTGAGCACGGCGGCCACGCACTTCGTGCAATTGCTGCACGGGGCGGCGTAGCGCGGTGATTTCGTCTGTGCGCCTTGGCAACCGACGAAGCCGCCCACCACGCCCCCCTACAGATCCTCGTCCTCTTCCACCCGAGGCATCAAATACGCCGTCAACGCGCTGGACGCTCCCGCCATCGCCCAAAGCAAAAAGAACGACACCGTATAGAACCCCACCCGACCCGACGGCACGTATCCCATCACCGCCACATCCAGCGGGTCGATCAAGGCAAACACCACCGCGCTGCCCACCGCTGCCGCCAGGAACGACGGCCACAGTATCCACATCAGTGACTTCAACCCCATGGCGTGCCTCCCGAATTCATCAACGCGCCGCGGGCGTCGCGGCCGGATCGGCCGGCTCGATCACCAGCCCTCGCTTGACCACCCCTTCCACGATCGGCTGATTGCCGAACTGCGTATAGGCGAAATAGATCGTGATCGCACACCCCACCACCGCCAGGAAGGGCCCCGCCATCAGGAACCAGGGCCAGGGTTCCCGGTACCAGGGCTTGACCGTCAACGGCGCGGCAACATGGGCAGTATTCATCGTGGGCATCCTTGTCGAAATTCAATCGGGAACAGGGTCCAGCAGGTCCGGCATTCAATCCGGTACGTAAAAGCTTGCGGCTTCGTCAGTCTCGATCGACCGGTTGTCTTGATCCTGGGCGCGCGCCCGCAACGTGATGGCATGCGCCCCGGGCTCGGCCCCCGCCGGCGCGCGGATCACCATCGGCACCAGCTTGTTCGCCGCCGCCTCGACCTCCACCACGTCCGACCCGCCCTGCCCGGCCAGCACCGCCAGCCCGGGCATGCCTTCGGCCGACAGGCGCAGCCGCATCGGCGAATCCGACGTGTTGATGATCTGCAGCCGATACACGTTTTCGATCATGCCGCCCGCTACCTCGCGGCCCAGCGCGCCCCGGTCGCGAATCACATCGACGCGCAGCGGATTGCGCAGCGCCAGCGACACCACGAACGCCACCGCCAGCCCCAGGATCAGCGTGCCGTAGATCAGCACCCGCGGTCGCAGCAGGTGCGAGCGCGCGCTTTGCGCCGACAGTCCGTCCAGCATGGCCCGTTCCGACGTATAGCGGATCAGCCCGGACGGGTACTGCATCTTGTCCATGACCTGCTCGCAGGCGTCGATACAGGCGCCGCAGCCGATGCACATGTATTGCAGGCCTTCACGGATGTCGATGCCCGTCGGGCACACCTGCACGCACAGGCTGCAATCGACGCAATCGCCCAGCCCCGCCGCCTTGTGGTCGATCTTGCGCGAGCGGCCGCCGCGCGGATCGCCGCGGCGCTTGTCGTAGGTCACCACGAACGTGTCGGGGTCCACCATCACGCTTTGAAAGCGCGCATAGGGACACATGTACTTGCACACCGACTCGCGCATGAAGCCCGCGTTGCCCCAGGTGGCAAAACCGTAGAACAGCATCCAGAACCATTGCCACGGGCCCAGCTGCAGCGTGAACAGCTCGTGGCCCAGCTCGCGGATCGGCGCAAAATAGCCGATGAAGGTCGACCCCGTCCACCAGGCCAGCGCGATCCACAGCGCATGCTTGGTGATCTTGATGCGCGCCTTGCGCCAGGACCAGGGCGATTCGTCCAGCCGGATGCGCGCAATGCGGTCGCCTTCGACCTTGCGCTCGATCCACATGAAGATTTCGGTGTAGACCGTCTGCGGACAGGCGTAGCCGCAGAACAGCCGCCCGGCCACGGCGGTGAACAGGAACAGCGCCAGCGCCGAGATGACCAGCAGCACGGCCAGGTACACCACGTCCTGCGGCCACAGCACCAGCCCGAACAGGTAGAACTTGCGCGCGCCCAGGTCGAACAGCACGGCCTGGCGGCCGTTCCATTGCAGCCAGGGCAGGCCGTAGAAAATCAGCTGGGTGATGAAGACGAAAGCGATACGCCAGCGCGCAAAGATGCCGCTGACCGAACGCGGATAGATCTTGCTGCGCACGCCGGCCAGCGTCTGCTCCAGCGTTTCCTGGCCGGGCCGCGGCGGGCGCGTGTGCGGCCGCCAGGGTGGCGGGTCGCCGCCAGGCGAACTGCTGACGCTTGCGGTTGACCCATCATCCATGTGCTGCTCCGTGCGGTAAGTCCATCTGATATGGGGGCTGCCGGCTTGCCGCGCCCCCACCTATGCGCCGTCTGACTAATTGGCCGGCTTGGCGGCCGAGGCCTGTTGCTGCGCCGGCGGCTGCGCGCCATCCGGCTTGTTGGACAAGCCCCAGACCCAGGCCGTCAGGATCTTGATCTGCTCGGGGCTGAGGATGTCGCCATGAGCCGGCATGCGGTTGTCGCGGCCATCCAGGATCGTCTTGACGATGGTGGCTTCCGAGCTGCCGTACAGCCACACGTCGTCGGTCAGGTTGGGTGCGCCCAAGGCCTGGTTGCCCTTGCCGTCGACGCCGTGACAGGCGACGCAGTAATTGGCGAACTCGCGCTTGCCGCGGAACACGCGCACGGGGTCGGCGGTCAGGCCCGACAGCGAACGCACGTATTGCGCGATGTCGCCGGCGGTCTTGGCGTCGATGGCGGCCTTCCAGGGCGGCATCATGCCGATGCGGCCGTTGGTGATGGTCTGCGTGATGGCTTCGGGCGAACCCCCGTGCAGCCAGTCGCCGTCGGTCAGGTTGGGAAAGCTGGGGCCGCCCTTGGCGTCCGAGCCATGGCATTGCGCGCAGGTGTTCAGGAACAGGCGCTGGCCGATTTCACGGGCACCGGGGTCGGCGGCGATCTGCGGCACCGTCATGGTGTCGAAACGCGCGTAGATGGGGCGCACCGCTTCGGCCATCTTGGCCTGCTGGCGCGCCACTTCGTCGGCGCTGCTGTAGCCCAGCTGGCCCTTGTATTCGCCCAGGCCGGGCATGAAGAACAGGTAGCCCAGTGCAAACACGCAGGCCAGCAGGTACATCCAGGTCCACCAACCGGGCACGGGGTTGTTCAGCTCGGTCAGGTCACCGTCCCAGACGTGGCCGGTGTCTTCGACCTGGCCATTGGCCGGCTTGGCGCTGAGCCAGCGGCGCTGCGTGTACAGCAGCCACAGGCACCAGACCACGCCGCCCACCGCGACGATCGAGATGAAATACCCCCAGAAGCCATTGACGAAATCGCTCATGACCGATCCGCTCCATCTTGTTGTGCCGGCCCGAATTCATCGGGCAGCGCGAACGGCAGCAGGGCCGATTCGCTGTTGGCACGCTGGCGGCCGCGCGAGCAGGCCCACCAGACGATGCCGATAAAGGTCGCCATCGAAATGGCGGTGACGATTGCGCTGAGGAATGCCATGGTCAGCCTCCCGTGGCGGCCGGTTGCACGGCCGCGGCGGCGGGTGCTGCGGCGGGCGGCGTGGCAGCTGGCACGGCCGACGGCGCGGCGGGCTCCGCGGCCTTTTTGGCTTCTGCAGCCTTCCTGGCCTCTTCCGCCTTCCTGGCTTGCTGAGCCTTGCGCACGCCCACGCCCATCCCTTGCAGGTAGGCCACCAGCGCGTCCTCTTCGGTCTTGCCTTCGATGGCCTTGGGTGCGGCGGCGATGTCTTCGTCCGTGTACGGCACGCCCAGGGCGCGCAGGGCGCGCATGCGCTGGTCCACGTTCTGGCCGGTGATCACGGTCTTTTGCAGCCACGGGTAGGCCGGCATGTTGGACTCGGGCACCACCTTGCGCGGATCGCGCAGGTGGATGCGATGCCAATCGTCGGAATACCGCTCGCCCACGCGCGCCAGGTCGGGACCCGTGCGCTTGGAGCCCCACAGGAAGGGATGGTCGAACACCGATTCGGAGGCCAGCGAATACGAGCCGTAGCGCTGCACTTCGGCGGCCAGCAGGCGCACCTGCTGCGAGTGGCAGCCGACACAGCCTTCACGGATGTAGACGTCGCGACCCATCAGGCGCAGCGGGCTGTAGGGTTCGACCCCCGCCACCGGCTGCGTCGTGCTGTGCTGGAAGAACAGCGGCACGATCTGGACCAGGCCCGCGAAGGACACCACCAGGATGCTGGCGATGATCATCCAGCCGATGTTCTTCTCGAGCGTCTGGTGAGAAAAGAAGCCTTGTTGCTTGTTGGCCATGATGTCCTCGTCAAACGGTGGCCGGCGCGGCGACGGCGATGGCCGGTGCGCGGGTGGCGTGGGGATCGTCTTGCGGAATCGCGGGGTTCACCGCCTGCGCACCGCTGACGGTCTTCCAGACGTTCCAGGCCATGACCAGGACACCCGACAGGAACAGCGCCCCGCCCAGCAAGCGGATCAGGTAGTAGGGCACGCGCGTCTTGAGTTCTTCGACGAAGCTGTAGACCAGCGTGCCGTCGGCGGCCGTGTCGCGCCACATCAGGCCCTGCTGCACCCCGGCGATCCACATCGCGGCGATGTACAGCACCACGCCGATGGTGGCGATCCAGAAGTGCAGTTCGATGGCCTTGACGCTGTACATCTTTTCGCGGCCGTACAGGCGCGGAATCAGGTAATACAGCGAGCCGAACGAGATCATCGCGACCCAGCCCAGCGCGCCGGAGTGCACGTGGCCGATGGTCCAGTCCGTGTAGTGCGACAGCGCGTTCACGGTGCGGATCGACATCATCGAGCCTTCGAACGTGGCCATGCCGTAGAACGACAGCGCGGTCACCATGAACTTCAGGATCGGATCGGTGCGCAGCTTGTACCAGGCGCCCTGCAGCGTCATGATGCCGTTGATCATGCCGCCCCACGACGGCGCCAGCAGGATCAGCGAGAACGTCATGCCCAGCGACTGGGTCCAGTCAGGCAGCGAGGTGTACAGCAGGTGGTGCGGGCCCGCCCACATGTACGTGAAGGCCAGCGCCCAGAAGTGGACGATGGACAGGCGGTACGAATAGATCGGACGGCCGGCCTGCTTGGGCACGAAGTAATACATCATGCCCAGGAAGCTGGTGGTCAGGAAAAAGCCCACGGCGTTGTGGCCGTACCACCATTGCACCATCGCGTCCTGCACGCCCGAGTAGGCGGAGTACGACTTCCACAGCGTCACCGGCATCTCGATGTTGTTGAAGATGTGCAGGATGGCGATGGTGAGGATGTACGAGCCGAAGAACCAGTTGGCCACGTAGATGTGCTTGGACCGGCGCTTGATGATGGTGCCGAAGAACACGATGGCGTAGGCGACCCAGACCAGCGTGATCAGGATGTCGATCGGCCATTCCAGTTCGGCGTATTCCTTGCTGCTGGTAAAGCCCATCGGCAGGGTGATGGCGGCAGCCACGATCACGACCTGCCATCCCCAGAAGGTGAACGCGGCCAGCCGGTCGCAGAACAGGCGGGTCTGACAGGTGCGCTGCACGACGTAGTACGAGGTCGCGAACAGCGCGCTGCCGCCGAAGGCGAAGATCACCGCGTTGGTGTGCAACGGGCGCAGGCGGCCGTAGCTCAGCCAGGCGGTGTCGAAATTCAACTGAGGCCAAATCAGCTGCGCGGCGAGAAAAACGCCCACAGCCATGCCGACAATGCCCCAGACCACCGTCATGAGCGCGAATTGCCTCACGACCCTGTAGTTGAAGGTATCGGCCTTGCTTGCGATTGCGGCGCAATCGTTCATCACCCTTCCCCTAAAAGAAACAAATAGCTCCAGGTTTCAATGATGGGGGGAGGCGCGCAAACGGGTGTTGATATGCGTCAAGCCGGGCAAAGGGCGCGGGGGAACTCGCGGCGGGAATGCGACAGACCGCGTCAGCCGCGCGCGGCCGGCCCGCTGTCGTCGTCGCGCAGGATGGCGGCGCCGGCGCTGTCGGTGTCGTCGTACTGGCCGTTGAACACGGCCCACCACAGGAATACGCCGATGGCGAACACGAACAGCAGCGACAGTGGCAGGAGCAGATAGAGAATGGTCATGGCGCGGCTTCCAGCGCGCCGCCGGCGGCTTCGCCGGCCAGACCGTGATGGCGCGTCAGCCGCCACGAGTTATAGGCCACCGCCAGCGACGACACCAGCATGGTGATCGCGGCCAGCCAGGGCGTGACCCACCCCACCAGCGCCAGCGGCGTCATCAGCAGGTGCCAGGCCAGCGAGCCATGCAGGTTCTGGCGCGCCTTGCGGCGGGCGCGTTCCAGCAGCGCATCCAGTGCGGCGTCGGACATGGCCGGGTCGGCCGCCAGCGCGGCATGTGCCGAGGCCATGGCGGTCGGCACCGCCATCGACATGGCGCAGGGACAGCTCATCACCAGCAATGCCACCATCACCGGCACGCTGTGGGCCGGGTCGATGTAGGCCCAGACCGCGCCCGCGCCCAGCGCCAGCGCCACCTGGGCCAAGACGAAGCGCGAGGCCAGGCGGTCGGCGCCGGCGCCCAGCGCCAGCCGCTGCGCTTCGACCCGCGCATGGCGCAGGCCGCCCGCGGCGCCGCCGAACGACTGGCGGGCGCACAGTTCCAGGTAACGCGCCGTCAGCAGGAAGGCGACGAACATGGTGACTGAATCGAAATAGACTTCGCCGCGCCCGGTACAGGTGGCGTGGACGCTGGGAATGAAGGCGGCGACGATGCCCAGGGCCACCGGCACGTCCATGCCGGCGCGCCCCTGACGCAGGTTGGCGCCGGCGTGGCGCCAGATCGGCCAGGCCGAATACAGCACCACCGGTACGGTCAGGGCCAGGCTGGCCCAGTTCATCAGCACGATGGCCCAGTCCAGCGTGTCCAGCGCATCCTTGGGGATGCCTTCGTGGCGCAGGTAGCCGGGCCAGGCGAACATCATCACCTGCATCATCGCCAGCCAGGCCAGCGACAGGCGCACCAGCGCATGGCGGCGCTGCTGGCGTTCGTCGGCAGACAAGGTCGCCGGCACGGCGAAGATGGATTTTGCTCGCATGCGCCGATGGTAGGCCGCCCGCGCGCCATGCGCCTTGATGTGGATCAAGCCTTCAAGGCCGCCGCGCCCGCAGCACCGTCACCACCGCCCGCATCAGGGTGTCCAGGTCCTGCCCGTCGATGGTCAAGGCCGGGGTCAGGTAGACCACGTTGCCGAACGGGCGCACCCACACGCCCGCCTCGACCAGGCGCCGTTTGAGGGCCTCGCGGTCCTGGATGCCGTCCAGCTCGACCACGCCGATGGCGCCCAGCACGCGTACGTCGCGCACCCAATCCAGTTCGCGGCAGGGCGCCAGGCCCGTCGCCAGCGCGGCCGAGATCGCCTGGGCCTGGGCCAGCCGGGGTTCGGTCTCGAACAGGTCCAGCGAGGCGTTGGCGGCGGCGCAGGCCAGCGCATTGCCCATGAAGGTGGGGCCGTGCATCAGGGCGTGCGAGGGGTCGTCGGACCAGAAACCGTCGAACACCCGCTGGCTGGCCACGGTGGCGGCCAGCGGCAGGGTGCCGCCGGTCAGCGCCTTGGACAGCGTGATGATGTCGGGTTTGATCCCGGCCTGCTCGAAGGCGAACATCGTGCCGGTGCGGCCAAAGCCGGTGAAGATCTCGTCGAAGATCAGCAGCAGGCCATGGCGGTCGGCCAGGGTGCGCAGGCGCCGCAGCACGTCGGGGTCGTGCAGCAGCATGCCGCCGGCCCCTTGCACCAGCGGCTCGACCAGCATGCCGGCCAGCTGCGGCCCGCGCGTTTCCAGGAAGGCGTCCAGCTCGGCCATGGCCGCGTCGGTGCGCGGCAGGTCGACGATGTCGTGTTCGGCCAGCATGCCGCGAAACAGGCTGTGCATGCCCTCGTCCGGGTCGCACACCGCCATGGTGCCGAAGGTATCGCCGTGGTAGCCGCCACGAAACGCCAGGAAGCGGCTGCGGCCGCGTTCGCCCTGGTTCAGCCAGAACTGCACGGCCATTTTCATGGCGACTTCCACCGCCACCGAGCCGGAATCCGTATAGAACACGCGGTCCAGCCCCGGGCCGAGCAGGCCGGCCAGGCGCCGCGCCAGGGTCAGGGCGGGTTCGTGGGTCAGCCCCCCGAACATGACGTGCGGCATGGCGTCCAGCTGGGCCCGCACCGCCTGGGCGATGTGCGGGTGGTTGTAACCGTGGCAGGCGGTCCACCAGGACGCCACGCCGTCGATCAGCTCGCGGCCGTCGGCCAGTTCCAGCCGGCTGCCGCGGCTGCGCACCACCGGCAGGGGCGGCGTGGCCGTTTTCATCTGGGCATAGGGCAGCCAGATATGGGGCTGGCCCTGGGCCACCCAGTCGGGGGTCTGCATGTTTCACCTCCACTACAATGGCTCGCATTCTACGGCCTGGCCCGGCCCTTCCCTGCGGCGCCGGCCGCTGCGGGAAATCGTCATGTCTAAGCTGGACCCCCTGTTTTCTTCCGAATTGGCGCTGGCCGAATCGCGCCATGTGCGCCGCCGGCTGCGCACCGCCACCGCGGCCCCGGCCGGACGCATCGAGATGGGCGGCGCGCCCGCGCTGAACTTCTCCAGCAACGACTACCTGGGCCTGTCCAAGCATCCGCTGCTGATTGACCGTTCGCGCGAATGGGCAGCCCGTCACGGCGCCAGCGCCCAGGCGTCGCGTCTGGTCTGCGGCAACCTGGACCTGCACGAACAGGTCGAGGCCAAGCTGGCGCGCTTGAAGGGGACGGAAGCCGCGCTGCTGCTGGCATCGGGCTGGCAGGCCAACGCCGCCGTGCTGCCCGCCCTGCTGCGGGCGGCGCAAGGCCAGGGCGATGTGCAGGTCTACGCCGACAAGCTCAACCACGCCAGCCTGCACCACGGCTGCCAGGCGGCGGGGGTCAAGCAGATCCGCTTTCGCCACAACGACCTGGACCACCTGGAAACGCTGCTGGCCGCCCGGGCAGGGGCCGAAGCAGCGCCCGCCGTCCGCTTCATCGTCACCGAAAGCGTCTTCAGCATGGACGGCGACCGCACCGACGTGGCCCGCCTGGCCGCGCTGGCCGACCGCTACAACGCCTTTGTGTATCTGGACGAGGCCCACGCCACCGGCGTGCTGGGCCCGCGCGGCATGGGCCTGGCAGGGCTGGCGCCCGGCCGCATCGACCTGGCGATGGGCACGTTCAGCAAGGCGCTGGGCGGCTTTGGCGCCTATGTCGCCGGCTCGCGCGCGCTGTGCGACTACCTGGTCAATGCGTGTTCAGGCTTTATCTACACCACGGCGCTGCCGCCGGCCGTGCTGGGCGCCATGGACGCCGCGCTGGACCTGGTACCCACGCTGGACGCCGAACGCGCCCGCCTGGCGGCCTCGGGCGACCGCCTGCGCGCCGCCTTGCGCGAACAGGGCCTGGATACCGCCGACTCGTCCACCCAGATCGTGCCCGCCATGGTGGGCGACGCCGCCCGCGCAATGGCGCTGGCCGCCAACCTGGAACAGCGCGGCCTGCTGGCCGTGGC
This sequence comes from Achromobacter sp. NCFB-sbj8-Ac1-l, assembly GCF_052695805.1. Lineage (NCBI taxonomy): Bacteria > Pseudomonadati > Pseudomonadota > Betaproteobacteria > Burkholderiales > Alcaligenaceae > Achromobacter > Achromobacter sp. NCFB-sbj8-Ac1-l. Next base: position 4,731,719 of record NZ_CP199812.1, read on the forward strand.
GATCCGCCCGCCCACCGTGCCCGCCGGCACCAGCCGGCTGCGCATTGCCCTGAGCGCCGCGCACCGCGACGCCGATATCGACCGCCTGATCGCCGGCCTGGCCGCCGCGCTTGCCTGATGCGGAACACGCCTTTGCAAGCCCCGACCCTGCTGTTCGTGCACGGCTGGGCCTTTGACGCCGATTTCTGGGCGCCGCTGGCTGCCGCGCTGCTCGACTTGCCTCAAGCCACCTTCGACGCCGGTTACTTCGGCCCCGCGCGCACGCCCTGCCCCGACGGCCCGGTGATCGCCATCGGCCATTCCCTGGGCGTGCTGCGGCTGCTGCGCGAGAGGCTCCCGAATGGCATCGGCCTGGTGTCCATCAACGGTTTCGCGCGCTTTGCCGCCGCCCCGGATTTCGCCCCGGGCGTGCCGCCGCGCATGCTTGATCGCATGCTGGCCCGGCTGGCGGCGCAGCCCGATGCGGTGCTGCGCGATTTTCGCCAGCGCTGCGGCGCTACCGGTGCGTTCGGTTTGCCCAATATCGATGTGCTGGCGCGCGACCTGCGGGCGCTGCGCGATGACGACCAGCGCGCGGCATTGGCCGCCCTGCCCGTGCCCTGCCTGGCGCTTGCGGGCGACGCCGACCCCATCGTGCCCGCCCCGATGACGCAGGCCACCTTCGGCGACGGCGTGGTTTGGCGCGAAGGCGGTGGCCACCTGCTGCCCGTCACCGACACCGACTGGTGCGCCGCGCAGATCCGCGCCTTCCTGGCCCGCCTGGCGCCCGCCGCATGAGCCCGGATTCGCGCAACACCCGCATCGGCGACCGATTCGGCGCCGCCGCCGACCGCTACGACGCCCACGCGCCCGCCCAGCGCATCACGGCCGAACGGCTGGCCGATGACATCCTGCGGCTGCCGCTGCCGCCCCATCCGCGCATTCTGGAAATCGGCTGCGGCACGGGCCTCTTGACGCAGGCGCTGGCCGCGCGGCTGGGCCCGGCGGACTGGACCATCACCGACATCTCGCCCGCCATGCTGGCCCGCGCCCGGCAAGGCCCCGCCCTGCCCGGCCGCGCCCGCTACCAGGTGCTGGATGGCGAGCATCCCGATAGCCTGCCGGGCGGCTATGACCTGATCTGCTCCAGCCTGGCGGTGCAATGGTTCACGGACCTGAACGCCGGGCTGGGCCGGCTGGCCGCGCTGCTGGCGCCCGGCGGCCACCTGGCCATGGCGACACTGGCCGCGGACACCTTCGCCGAATGGCGGGCGGCCCACCACGCCATCGGCCTGGCGGCGGCGACGCCGCAGTATCCGGCCCCCCACGCCATCCGTCCGGCCAGCGGCAATCTGGCCGGTGGCGTACACAGCGAACGGCTGATACAACAACATCCTGACGGCCTGCATTTCCTGCAGGCGCTCAAGGGCATCGGCGCCACCACGCCGGCGCCCGGACGAGCGCCGCTGGGGGCCGCCGCGCTGCGGCGGGTGCTGGCGCAGTTCAACCAACAAGGAGCCACGGTGACCTATCACCTGGCCTACGGCATGTGGAAAAACCCTCATAAGTCCGACCTCAAAGGCGTATTCGTGACCGGCACCGACACCGGCATCGGCAAGACCCTGGTGTCGGCCATCCTGGCGCGCGCCTGGAATGCCGACTACTGGAAGCCGGTGCAGACCGGCGTGGCCGAGGAACCCGGCGACACCGACACCGTCGCACGCCTGGCGCAACTGCCGCCCGAACGCCAGCACCTGCCCGCCTACGTCTTGCAGGCGCCGCTGTCGCCCTGGGCCGCCGCGCCGCTGGAAAACGCCGAGATCGATGCCACCGCCATCGTGCCGCCCCGCACCGACGCCCCGCTCATCATCGAAGGCGCCGGCGGCCTGTACGTGCCGATCGACGACAGCCATATGATGATCGACCTGATCGCGCGCCTGGGCCTGCCGGTGGTGCTGGCCGCGCGTAGCGGCCTGGGCACCATCAACCACACCCTGCTCAGCCTGGAAGCGCTGCGCCGCCGCGCCATCCCGGTGCTGGGCGTGGTGATGAGCGGGCCGCTGTCGGCCGGCAACCGCGAAGCCATCGAACGGTTCGGCAACGTACGCGTGCTGGCGGAAATTCCGCCGCTGGACCGCGTGGACGCCGCCGCCGTGCAAGCGCTGGCGCGCCTGATTCCGCCGCTGGACGAGTGCCTGGCGACGTTGGATGGCGCCGCCTAGCGGCCACGCCGGCGGCCGGGCACGCCGCCCGCCGTGAAGCGGCAACGCCGCGCCAACAGGCCGCAAGAACCCGCCGGCCCCGAACGCGCCTACCCCAGCGCCCCGCTGGCGCGCAACCTCGCCGCCTGCGCCGCATCGATGCCGGCTTCGGCCAGCACCTCGTCGCTATGCTGGCCGAAGGCAGGCGCCGCGCACGGGGTGGACGGTGCGCTGCGGCCATACTTGATGGCCTGGGCAAAACCCCGGTAGCTGCCCACCACCGGATGCGCAAAGGTCGAGATCATGCCCTCGGCCTGCACCTGCGGGAAATCGAACATGTCTTCGACGCCGCGGGCCGCGGCGCAGGGCACCTCTTCGCCGAACAACGCTTCCCACTCCAGGGCAGTGTGCGCCTGCAGGGCCTCGTGCAACCGCGGCACGATCTCGTCGCGGTACTGCGCACGCTTGCGCACCGAGTCGTAGCGGGCATCGGCCGCCAGTGCCTGCAAACCGGTCTTGGCGCACAGCGCCTGCCAGAAATGCGGCGTGTTGGCGGAGATATACAGATAGCCGTCACGCGTGGGATGGATGCCGGTAATGCCTCCCGACCGCATGTCGCGCCCGATCTCGCGCGGCTCGCCTTCGGCCCACACCAGCCGCGCCGATTGCAAGGCCAGCGCGCTGCGCAGCAGCGACACGCCCACGAACTGGCCGCGGCCGCTGCGCTCGCGTTCAAACAACGCCGACGCCACGCCCGCCGCGACCATGGACGACGCGTAGTAGTCCACCACCGACCCGTACAGCACTTCCGGCGGCCCGTCGGCGCGGCCCTGCAAGGCGCACATGCCCGTCATGGTCTGCAGCACCTGGTCGTAGCCCGCCTTGTCCTTGAGCGGGCCGCTTTCGCCATAGCCGGTCACCGCACAGTAGATCAGCCGCGGATTGATCTCGGCCAGTTGCTCGTAGGCGATGCCCAGGCGCGCCGGCACGCTGGGGCGGAAGTTGTGCACCAGCACGTCGGCGCCCGTCACCAGCGTACGCAGCACGTCCCGCGCCGCGTCCTGCTTCAGGTCCAGCACCAGCCCGCGCTTGCCGCGGTTCACGCCCAGGAAGGCGCGGCTTTCGGCCTCCAGCGTCGAGGGATACTTGCGCAGGTTGTCGCCTGAGGGTGGCTCGATCTTGATCACGTCGGCTCCCTGGTCGGCCAGCAGCGCGCAGCCGTAGGGACCGGCAATATAGGCGCTCAGGTCCAGCACGCGCACCCCCGCGAGCGGCCCGATGGAGGATCGCGGCGTCGTGGCTCGGGTCATCGCGCCTCCAGCGTGTCGGCCAGGCGCACCACCGTTTCGGCGCGGCGCAGGAAAGGGCCATCGATCATGCGACCATCCACCACGAAGGCGGCCACGCCTTGTGCCTCGGCCTGCCCGGCCGCCTGCACCACTCGCCGCGCGTGGGCGATCTCGGCATCCGTGGGCCGGAATACGGCGTTGGCCAGCGGCACCTGGCGCGGATGGATGCAGCTTTTGCCCAGGAAGCCCAGGCGGCGCGCCAATTCGGCCTCGGCCCGAAAGCCCGCCTCGTCCGCGATATTGGCAAACGCCGAATCGTAGGCGAACACGCCCGCCTCGGCCGCCGCCAGCCGCAGCGCGAACATGGCCTGCTGTACCGCCGCCGGCTCGCGGCGGTCGATGCCGGCCGGCTCGAACAGGTCGCCCAGCCCCAATTGCAGGCCCGCCACCGACGGATGCGCAGCGGCCAGCGCGGCGGCATCGCGCAAGGCGCGCGGCGATTCGACGTTGAGCAGCAACCCCACCGGCCGGGCCACGCCATTGGCCAGGCGCGCCCGTTCGATCGCATCGGCCGCGGCCCGCACCTGCGTCACGGATTCGGCCTTGGGCAGGTTCACCAGGCGCAGCGCGGGACGCACCACGGCCTGCACGTCGGCCTGGAAATGCGCGGAATCCAGCGCGTTGACGCGCACGATCAGCGTCTTGGCGCTGGCCACGGCGGCCGCCGATTCCAGCAGCGCGGCCAGATGGCCGCGCGCCTCGCCCTTGCGTTCGGCGGCCACGGCGTCTTCCAGGTCGAACGACAGCGCATCGGCCGGGCCGGCCAGGGCCTTGGCGAAGAGCTCGGGACGCGATCCCGGTACAAACAGTTTGCTTCTCATTCGGGCACTCTCAACAGCGGCGGGGGTTGCGGATCATTGGATGGAGATGTTGCGGTCGGCGGCCACCCGCTTCCAGCGGGCCGCGTCGGCCTGCACCAGGTCGGCGAACTGCGCCACGGTCAATTCGGCCGGCACCGCGCTTTCCTCGGCGAACATGGCACGCATCTTCGGATCGTTGACGATGCCGCGGATCTCGGCGTTCAAATGTTCGACCAGCGGGGCCGGCGTGCCCGCGGGCGCCAGCACGCCCCACCACAATTCGACGGCGTAGCCGGGCTGGCCTTCGGCGATGGTGGGCAGGTCGGGATAGAACGGCGAACGCGTCGGCGAGGTCACGGCCAGCACGCGCAGCTTGCCGCCCTTGAGCAGCGACGCGGTCGACGCAAAGCTGCCGATCACGAAGTCCACCCGGCCACCGGCCAGGTCGTTCAATGCGTGCGACATGCCCTTGTAGGGCACATGCGTAAAGCTCGTCTTCTCGCCGCCCGCCAGGATCTCGCTGGCCATCTGGTTGACCGAGCCCAGCCCCGCGCTGCCATAGGTCAGCTTGCCGGGTTCCTTGCGACCCGCCGCCAGCAGATCCGCCACCGACCGGTAGGGCGAGTCCTGCCCCACCACCAGCGCCATCGGGCTGCGCGCCAGCATCGCCACCGGCGCGAAGCTGCGCGCCACGTCGTACTTCAGATTGGTCTGCACCGCCGCATTGGTCGTCAGCGTCGACGAGGACAGCATCAGCACCGAACCGTCCTTGGCGGCACGCGCCACGTATTCGGCGCCGATGGCGCCCCCCGCGCCGGGGCGGTTCTCGACGATGACGGTGGCGCCCACGCGGGCGCCCAGCTTTTCGGCCAGTACCCGTGCAAACACATCATTGCTGCCGCCCGGCGGGAACGGCACCACCATCGTGACGGTGGCGGGCAAGGTGGGCGCTGCGGCCGAGGCGCCCGCGGCCATCAGCCCGGCCAGACAAGCGGCCGCCAGGCCGCCCAGGATCTTCTTCATGGCATGTCTCCGTGTCCACGGTCAGGCAGACATGTGCCCGCCGTGTTGTTATGGTCGACGCCATGCTAGGCCTGTCGCCTGGTGATATAAAGCGAGGATTCTTAAAACACTACGTGAGGATTCCTCATGAAGATCGAATCGTTCCGCACGCTCAATGCCGTGTTGCGCGGCGGCAGCTTCGCGGCCGGCGCGGCCGACATGAACCTGTCGCCCAGCGCCGTCAGCCTGCAGATGAAGCAGATCGAGGAATACTTCGGCCAGCCCCTGTTCGACCGGTCGGCGTTGCAGGCCCGCCCCAATGCCTTCGCCGCGGAAGTCGACGCGGTGCTGCAAGACGCCCTGTCGCGGCTGGACGAGCTGCGCCGGCGCAGTACGCCGCAGGTCGAAGGCCGGGTACGGCTGGGCACCATCGAGCCCTTGCAGGTGACCCTGCTGCCGCCGCTGCTGCGGGTGCTGCGCGAGCGCTATCCGCAACTGGACGTGCGGCTGGTGCGCGGCCGCGCGACCGAGCTGGTCGAAAGGCTCAAGACCGGCGAAATCGACGCGGCGATCATCACGCAGCCGGAAACCGGCGGGTCCCGGCGGCTGGCGTGGACGCCGCTGTTTCGGGAACGCCTCGTGCTGATCGCTCCGCCGCAGTCGCGCGAGAAATCGCTGGCCGATCTGTTCGAACGCTACGAATGGATCCGCTTTGACAAGACCACCATCGGCGGCCGCCTGGCGGCCCGCTATGTTGCGCAGCATGCACCGCACGCCCGCTGCCGCATCGACCTGCCATCGCTGGCCGCGCTGACCGCGCTGGTGTCCGAAGGCCTGGGCGTAAGCATCCTGCCCGAGCCCGGCCCCAACCTGCTGGACGTGCATCCCGTGCGCGTGCTGCCGCTGGGCAAGGACGCGCCCTATCGGCAGATCTCGTTCGTGTGTCGGCAGACGGACCAGGACAACCGCCTGGTGCAGGCGCTGCTGGAAGGCGCCCGCCCGTAGCATCGCCCGCAGCCTGTCCGCGCCGCGGGGCAGCCCCGGCGCAAACCCGCCCCGCGCGCATCAATCCGCCGCCACCTCATGCAAAAAACGCTCGATGGCCGCCACCAGGGCCAGCGGCGTTTCATTCATCGGATAGTGCCCCGCATTCTGCAGCACCTGAACCGCTGCCCCCGGATAGCGCTGTCCATAGGTCGCCGCCATCAGCGCCGCGTTGAACACCGGATCGTGTTCGCCCACCAGCGCCAACACCGGATGGCGCCCATCGACCACGTCGCTGAAATCGGTATCGGCCCAGGCCGGCAGATAGGCGGCAAACGCCTGGGCTGACGAGTGCTCGGCGGAATACGCCGCCTTCCACTGTACCCACGCCGCCGGCAGACGCCCGCCGGTGCTGCGGTCGATGATGGCACGACGCTTGGCAAGGTCGTCGGCCGCCCCCTCCAGCAATGCCCGCGTGGCCGGCGCCATCGCCACGCCACCACAAGGCACTGGCGCCACCGGCACCAACGCACGCACCCGCCGCGGCGCCAGCGTCGCGACCCGCTCGATGGCCATGCCGCCCATCGAATGCCCTACCAGGCTGAATCGATCAAACCCCAGCGCGTCCGCCAGCGCCAGGGTATCTGCGGCGATCTCGTCGATGCGGTACGAGCCCGGGACATCGCGCATGCCGCCATAGCCGCGGTAGTCCATGAACACATAGCTGAAGGCGGTGGCCGACAGCCAGGGCTCGATCGGTTCGAATGCGTGCGCGTCGCCAAACCAGCCATGCAGCACGATGACGGGATGGGGGCCTTGCCCCACGCGGTGAAAGGTATTGGACATTCACACTCCACAAGCAGAGGTCGCGGCCCCCTGACGGGCAGCCGTGGGTTTCAAAGACCTGGGCATCGTAGGCCGCCCCCGTTCGGCCCGCCTTCGATACCAGGCCCATCGCTGTAGAATCCGGGCCATGCGCAACACCCTGGTCGATCCCTACGAGGACATCCCCCGAGACGTGGTCGTGACCGCCTGCGACTACCCGGCCGGACTGACGTTTCCCGTGCACGCCCACCGGCGCGGCCAGTTCGCCTTTGCCGCGCGTGGCGCGATCAGCGTCGCCACGCCCCACGGCCGCTGGCTGGTGCCGCCGCAGCGCGCCTGCTGGGTGCCCGCCGGCATCACCCACGAAATGACCATGGGCGGCCCGGTGACCATGCTGAACACCTTCCTGGCCGATACGGCGGCGCAGGCCTTGGGGCTGCCCGCGCATTGCTGCGTGCTGGGCGTGTCGCCCCTGTTGCGCCAATTGCTGGACGCCGCCATCGACCTGCCCGCGCTGTACGACCTGGACGGTCGCGCCGGCAAGCTCATGGCCCTGCTGGCCGAGGAAATCGCCGCCATGGCGCCGCTGCCGCTGAGCGCACCGCTGCCCGCCGACCCACGCCTGGCGCGCGCCTGCCGGCAACTGTTCGCCGAACCGTCCATCGCAATCAGCCTGGACACCGTCGCCGGGCAAGCCGGCATGAGCCGACGCGCATTCACCCGCCTGTTCCGCGCGCAGACGGGCGCGAGCTTCGCCGCCTGGCGCCAGCAGGCCTGCCTGCTGGCCGCGATCGAACGCCTGAGCCAGGGCCTGCCGGTAACCCGCATCGCGCTGGACCTGGGCTACGCCAGCCCCAGCGCCTTCACGTCCGCCTTTCGCCGGGCGCTGGGCCAGCCCCCTGGCGCCTATCTGGCCGAAAAAAAAGGGTGCCCGAAGGCACCCTGAATCCACCCTACAACAGCACTACAACTGCAACTGCAAACTTGATCCCGTCAGGCTCAGGCGACCTTCTGCACCTTGCCGTGGTCGAACTGGGCTTCTTCCGTCGAACCGGTCAGCGCGGTGGTCGACGACTGGCCGCCTTCGATCGTCTGCGTGACGGCGTCGAAGTAACCGGTGCCCACTTCGCGCTGGTGCTTCACGGCGGTGAAGCCCAGGTCGGCGGCGGCGAATTCCTTTTGCTGCAATTCGACGAAGGCGCTCATCTGGCGGCGGGCGTAGCCGTGGGCCAGTTCGAACATGCCGTAGTTCAGCGCGTGGAAGCCGGCCAGCGTGATGAACTGGAACTTGTAGCCCATGGCGCCCAGCTCGCGCTGGAACTTGGCGATGGTGGCGTCGTCCAGGTTCTTCTTCCAGTTGAACGACGGCGAGCAGTTGTACGCCAGCAGCTTGCCAGGGAATTGCTTATGGATGGCGTCCGCGAACTTGCGGGCGTATTCCAGGTTCGGCGTGGACGTTTCGCACCAGATCAGGTCGGCATACGGCGCATAGGCCAGGCCACGCGAGATCGCCTGGTCGATGCCGGCCTTGGTGCGGAAGAAGCCTTCCACGGTGCGCTCGCCGGTGATGAACGGACGGTCGTTTTCATCGACGTCGCTGGTCACCAGATCGGCCGCGTCGGCGTCGGTGCGGGCCAGCAGCACGGTGGGCGTACCCATCACGTCGGCCGCCAGGCGGGCGGACACCAGCTTGGCCACGGCCTCGCGGGTGGGCACCAGCACCTTGCCGCCCATGTGGCCGCACTTCTTCACCGAGGCCAACTGGTCTTCGAAGTGCACGCCCGACGCGCCGGCTTCGATCATGGCCTTCATCAGTTCAAAGGCGTTCAGCACGCCGCCGAAGCCGGCTTCGGCATCGGCCACGATGGGCGCGAAGAAATCGATGTAGCCCTCGTCGCCCGGGTTCTTGCCTTCCATCCACTGGATCTGGTCGCAGCGGGTCAGCGAGTTGTTGATGCGGCGCACGACCTGCGGCACCGAGTTGGCGGGGTACAGCGACTGATCGGGGTACATCTCGCCGGCTAGGTTGGCGTCGCCGGCCACTTGCCAGCCTGACAGGTAGATGGCCTTCAGGCCGGCCTTGACCTGTTGCATGGCCTGGTTGCCGGTCAGGGCGCCCAGCGAATTCACGAAAGGCTCGCTATGCAGTTGTTCCCACAGACGGGTCGCGCCGCGGCGGGCCAGGGTGTGCTCGACGCTGATCGAGCCGCGCAGGCGGATGACATCCTCGGCGCTGTAGTCGCGCTTGATGCCTTGCCAACGGCTGTTCTCGGCCCAGTCTTTCTGCAGATTGCGGATTTCGGTTTCGCGGTGGCTCATGGTCATGCTCCTTGGTCTATGGCTGAAAAGACAAAAAAACTCTGGTTTGCATTGCGTGAATCGTTGGACAAAGTCTATGCCTCTGCTGCGGAGCAATGTGGGTGTGCCTCTTATATAAGATGAAAAATGTTATTGAATAAAATCAACAAGTTATGAACTTCATTTCGCATTGCGGAACGACATTGTCATCTGTGAAATGACGCTGCGATGCGCCGCAGCACGAACTTTCACATACCGAGATCGGCGTTTCATGATGTGAAAAACAAGCCTTTGCCGACCGCCTACAATGCGGTCATCCCCAAGCATTTCGACGACCCTTTCCATGACGCTGTCTCACGGCCCGCTGGGCCAGAGCGTGGCCTACGCCTCGCAATACGATCCCTCGCTGCTGTTTCCCATCGCCCGCGCCCACAACCGCCAGGCGCTGGACCTGGCCGCCGGCACGCTGCCCTTTACGGGCGTAGACCTGTGGAACGCCTACGAACTGTCGTGGCTCGACGCCAAGGGCAAGCCGCGCGTCGCCATGGCGACGGTCTCGGTGCCGGCGGACAGCCCCAACATCATTGAATCCAAGTCGTTCAAGCTGTACCTGAACTCGTTCAACCAGACCCGCCTGGTCAATTCCGCCGCATTGCGCGGCCGGCTCGAACGCGACCTCAGCGCCGCGGCCGGCGCCCCGGTGGGGCTGGACTTCATCCTGCCGCAGCGCTTTTCCGAGCTGCGCATGGGCGAACTGGACGGCATCTATATAGATAAGCTCGATATCGAGATCGACACCTACGAGCCGGCGCCCGAACTGCTGCGCACCCGTCCGGGCGATCCCGTCGACGAAACCCTGTGCTCGCGCCTGCTCAAGTCCAACTGCCCGGTGACCGGCCAGCCCGACTGGGCCAGCGTGCAGGTCCGCTACCGCGGCGCGCCGATCGATCGCGAATCGCTGCTGCGCTACGTCATCTCGTTTCGCCAGCACGCCGAATTCCACGAGCATTGCGTCGAGCGCATCTTCACCGACATCATGCGCGCCTGCGCGCCCGAGCAGTTGACGGTCTACGCCCGCTACACGCGGCGCGGCGGGCTGGACATCAACCCGTGGCGCAGCAACTTCGAAGCGGGGCCTCCGCCGGACGTGCGCACCGTCCGGCAGTAAGCGCCGCGCAGCCATTGACGTCCCGAACGGCTCGCGCCGGGCGTGGCCGCGCCGGATACGGCATCAGCGGCTGGCCGCCGCCCGATCAGCGTATGCCGTGCGGGGCCCCGGCTCAGTCCATCAGCGGCTGCCTGCGCAGATGATCCTCCAGGAAATCCACGCACACCCGCACCTTGGCCGACGCGTTCACGCGCGACGGGTACACCGCCCAGATGTTCGCTTCCTGGCGGTATTGCGGCAGCACGGGCACGAGCTTGCCTGCCGCGATCAGCGGGCCCACGTCCCAGGCTGACCGCAGGATGATGCCGCGGCCGTCCACGGCCCACTGCACCACCATCTCGCCATTGTTGGCCGACAGCGGGCCGCGCACCTTGACGGTGTGTTCCTGGTCGCCGCGGCGCATGCGCCAGACGCCGAAGGGATGGTCGCGTTCCTTGATGACCAGGCAATCGTGCGCCGCCAGGTCGGCCAGCTTGCGCGGTTCGCCGCGCTCGGCCAGGTACGACGGCGCGGCGCACAGCAGGCGGTGATTGGTGGCCAGCTTGCGGGCGATGACGTGCGGCGCGATGTCGTCGCCCACCCGCACGTCCAGGTCGTAGCCTTCGGCGGCCACGTCGACCAGCCGGTCGAATACCTCGAAGCGCACCTGCACCGCGGGGTGGCGCGACACGAACGCCGACAGCGCCGGCGCCACCACCCGCCGCCCGAAGCCGAAGCTGCTGCACACCCGCAGCAGGCCGCGCGGCTCGCGCCGCGTGGTGCCGACTTCTTCCACCAGGTGGTCCACGTCGTCCAGGATGCGCTGGGCCCAGTGGTAGACGCGCTCGCCCGCTTCGCTCACCACCACGCGCCGCGTGGTGCGGTGAAACAGCGGCGTGCCCAGGCTGGCTTCCAGCAGGCGGATGCGCTTGGTGACGTAGGCGGGCGACATGCCCAGGTCTTCGGCGGCCTTGGAAAAGCTGGACGCACGCACCACCGCGTTGAACACGCGCAGATCGGCGGGCAGCAGGTCATTATTCATGATTCGTGCAGAGTCATTTCACAGAACAGCCCATTGTAGATGGATTGTGCAGACGCCTACCATGGTGGGGTTCCCGTTGTGGCCCGCCTGTCGGGGCGGCGACCGGGCTTCCTTCCCCCTCATTTCCAGGTTTCCCATCCATGTCCCACGTCTACAAAATCGCAGCCATCGCCGGCGACGGCATCGGCAATGAAGTCCTGCCCGAAGGCCTGCGCGCCGTAGAGGCCGCCGCCCGCCGTTTCGGCCTGGCCCTGCAGATCGATACCTTTCCCTGGGCCAACTGCGCGTACTACGCCCAGCATGGCGACATGATGCCGCCCGACTGGAAGGCGCAGTTGCAAGGCTACGACGCCATCTTCTTCGGCGCGGTGGGCTGGCCGGCCACGGTGCCCGACCACGTGTCGCTGTGGGGCTCGCTGCTCAAGTTCCGCCGCGAATTCGACCAGTACATCAACCTGCGCCACGTGCGGCTGTTCGACGGCGTGGCCTGCCCGCTGGCCGGCCGGCGCGCCGGTGACATCGACTTTTTCATCGTGCGCGAGAACACCGAAGGCGAATACACCAACCTGGGCGGGCGCCTGTTCGAAGGCACCGACCGCGAAGTCGTCATCCAGGAATCGGTCTTCACGCGCCACGGCACCGACCGCGTCATGCGCTACGCCTTCGAGCTGGCCAACCGCCGCGAACGCAAGCAGCTCACGGTGGCCACCAAAAGCAACGGCATCGCCATCAGCATGCCCTGGTGGGACGAACGCGCCGACGCCATGGGCCAGCACTACCCCGACGTCAAGACCGACAAGCAGCACATCGACATCCTGGCCGCGCGCTTCGTGCTGCAGCCGCAGCGCTTTGACGTGGTGGTGGCGTCCAACCTGTTCGGCGACATCCTGTCGGACCTGGGCCCGGCCTGCACCGGCACCATCGGCATCGCGCCGTCGGCCAACCTGAACCCGGAACGCAAGTTCCCGTCGCTGTTCGAACCCGTGCACGGTTCCGCCCCCGACATCTACGGCAAGGGCATCGCCAACCCCATCGCCATGATCTGGTCGGGTGCGCTGATGCTGCAGTTCCTGGGCAGCCAGGATGCCCACGACGCCATCCTGGCCGCCATCGAACACTGCCTGAAGGACGGCCCGCGCACGCCCGATCTGGGCGGCCAGGCCCGCACCGAAGACATCGGCCGCGCCATCGCCGCGCACATCGAAGCGGGCGCCTGACATCCGGCAGGCCTGGCCGCGCCGACCCGGCGCGCCTGAACCGTACGGCCAAAATACACAACGCCGCCCGAGGGCGGCGTTGTGCTGGCGGCAACGAAGGCCAGGACGCGTCAGGAACGCGCCGCGGCAGGCGAGGCGGCGGGATCCGCCCGGCGCGCCTGCACCGCAATCCACTGCGCCAGCAAGGCAGCCGCGGTAAAGGCCACGCCGGCGCCGATCCACGGCCCCTGGCGCAACCCCGCATCCAGCAGCAGGCCGAAGGCCAGCGGCCCCAGGGCCGAGCCCACGTCCATGCCCGAATACACCAGGCCGTAGACCGACCCGGTGGACCCCTTGGGCGTGACCTTGCGGATCAGCATGTCGCGCGACGGCGCGGCCACGCCCGAGCAGAAGCCGGCCAAGGCCACCACCGGGGCCGCCAGCACCGCCGGCACCAGGCCCAGGGCCAGCACCACTAGCGTCAGGCCCGCCAGGATCAGCGCCACCATCACGGTGCGCTCGGTCCTCGGGTTGGCCGACACCAGGAAGCCCCCGGCCGCCATGCCCACCGCCGAGGCCACCATGTAACCCGACAGCGCCGAGCTGGCCGCGACCTTGGACAGGTCGTACAGCTGGCCCAGCAGCGGAATGGTGTAGTTCTGCACCGATGACAAGGCGATCGACGTGCAGGCAAAGAACAGGAAGGCGCCCCACAAGGCCGGCTTGGCCAGCAGCGTGGCCAGCGTGGTCAGCACGCCTTCCTGCGGCTTGGGCGCGGCGCGCACGGCCTTGGCATCCTGGCCGTCGGGCTGCGCCGCCGGTTCGGCTCCGCCCAGCAAGCCGCGCCACACCACCGTCATCAGCAGCACCACCGCCACCAGGCTGGCGGCGCTGTAGGCCGCCACGCGCCAGTTGGCCAGCAGCGTAATGGTGGTCATGAACACGGGCGTGAGCGCCCAGCCCAGGTTGCCCGTCAGGCCGTGGGTCGAAAAGGCGTGCCCCAGGCGCGGCGCCGTGACGCGGTGGTTGATGAGGGAATAGTCGGCCGGGTGGAACACCGAATTGCCGATGCCGCCCACCACCGCCGCCGTCATCAGCATGGGGTAGCCGGTGGCCGACCCGATCAACAGGCCCGACAGCACAAAGCACGCCAGCCCGAACCACAGCACCGGGCGCGCGCCGATACGGTCCACCACGAAGCCGGACGAGGCCTGGCCGATGCCGGACACCACATAGAAGGTCGACACCAGCAGCCCCAGGCGGGCGAAGTCCAGGCCGAATTCATTGCCCAGCGACACGTACAGGGACGGCAGGACCAGCTGGAAGAAGTGGGACGAGGCGTGGGCCACGCCGATCAGCAGGATGATCTGCCAGTCGCGCCGGCGGACGGCGGCATCGGAGGCCAGGGGGGTTGCAGCGGTAGTCATGGCACGGGGCCGCGCGGGGCGGCGATAAGCGGCCGCCTGCAGGCGGCTCGCGGGTTGTCTCCTCAACGTCCGGGCGGGCCGGCCGTTGTCCCTTTGGCGAATGCGGCGCGGGGCCGGGCCGGCGGCAGCCGGCATCGCTCTTCATATGTAACGGCGGCCCCGGGCGCGAGCCGGGCCGCCGCGGCGTATTCGGCTTACTGGGCCTTTTCGCGGATGGCGGGCCAGGCGCGCTGCAGGTAATACAGCATCGACCAGACCGTCAGCACCGCGGCTACGATGATCAGCACGTCGCCCAGCATCTTGGTGGACACCCCGTAGATGGGCTGGTTGTACAGCAGGCACGGAATCGCCACCATCTGGGCGGCGGTCTTGAACTTGCCCAGCCGGTGCACCGCCACGCTGGCGCTGGCGCCGATCTTGGCCATCCATTCGCGCAGCGCGGAAATCGTGATTTCGCGGCCGATGATGATGAGCGAAATGAACGCGTCGACCCGGCTCAGGTCCAGCAGCACGATCAGGGCGGCGCAGACCATCAGCTTGTCGGCCACCGGATCCAGGAACGCGCCGAACGCCGACGTCTGGTTCCAGCGGCGCGCCAGCCAGCCGTCGAACCAGTCGGTCAGCGCGGCGATGATGAAGGCCCAGGCGGCGAAAGAGTCGCGCACGGGCACCGACATCCAGCTTTCGGGCAGGTAAAACAACCCGACCACCAGCGGAATCATGGCGATCCGCAGCCAGGTCAGGATTATGGGTACGTTAATTGGCATAGTGTTCGTATGCTACATCACGCAGATGAATCCTAACCGCGCAGGGCTTCATAGATCCGCTCGGCCAGTTCTTCCGAAATGCCGTCCACCGACGCCAGGTCTTCGATGCTGGCCGACGCCACCCCCGAAAAGCCGCCAAACCGGGCCAGGAGGCGCTGGCGCCGACGCGCGCCGACGCCCTCGATTTCCTCCAGCCGCGACACGTTGCGGGTCTTGGCCCGGCGCGCCCGCATGCCGGTGATGGCAAAGCGGTGGGCCTCGTCGCGCACCTGGGCAATCAGCATCAGCGCAGCCGATTCACCGCCCAGCGCCACGGGCGGGCGGTCGTCGGCGAACACCAGGGTTTCCAGGCCGACCTTGCGCCCTTCCCCCTTGGCCACGCCTACCAGGGTCTGGATGTCCAGCCCCAGTTCCACGAACACCTTGCGCGCCACCTCGACCTGGCCCTTGCCGCCGTCGATCAGGACCAGGCCCGGCATCTGGGCTTCGCCGTCGGCCACTTTGGCAAAGCGCCGCGTCAGCACCTGGCGCATGGCGGCGTAGTCGTCGCCCGGGGTAATGCCGGCAATGTTGTAACGGCGGTAGAGCGACGGCTGCATATCGTGGTGTTCGAACACCACGCAAGACGCCTGGGTGGCCTCGCCCGCCGTGTGGCTGATGTCGAAGCACTCGATGCGCAGGGCGTCCAGCGCCGTTTCGTCGGTGTCCAGGTCCAGCGCTTCGGCCAGCGCCAGCGTGCGCGCGGCACGGGCGCCGGACTCGGTCAGGGCGCGGGCCAGCGCCATGTCGGCGTTTTTCTGTGCCTGTTCCAGCCAGGCGCGGCGGGTGCCTTGCGGCCGGGTCAGCACGCGCGACGGCCGCCCGCCGGCCTGCTCGACCAGCAGGTCGATCAGGCTGGCATCAGGCAAGGCGTGCGAACAGACCAGCACGGGCGGCAGCGCGTTGTCCGTGTAGTGCTGCGCCACGAAGGCTTCCAGCACCTGCGGCGCGGCCTCGCCCTCGGCATGGGTCGGAAAGAACGGCTTGTCGCCCAGGTGCCGACCGCCCCGCACCATGGCCAGGTTGACGCAGACCTTACCGCCCGCAATGGCGATGGCGACGATGTCGGTGTCTTCGCCACTGACGTTTTCCATGGTCTGCTGGTGCAGCACGCGGGCCAGCGACCCCATCTGGTCGCGCAGCGCGGCCGCTTCCTCGAAGCGCAGCGCCTCGGCGGCTTCCAGCATGCGGGCCTCGATTTCGCCCATTACTTCCTTGGCCTCGCCGTTCAGAAAGCGCACCGCCCGCTGCACGTCCGACGCGTAGTCCCCTGCCTCGATGGCGCCCACGCAGGGCGCCGAACAACGGCCGATCTGGTGCAGCAGGCAGGGGCGCGAGCGGTTGGCGAACACGGTGTCTTCGCAGGTACGCAGGCGAAACACCTTCTGCAGGATCTGGATGGTTTCGCGCACCGCCCAGGCATTGGGAAACGGGCCGAAATACTGGCCGCGCTTGTTGGTCGCGCCGCGGTAGTACGCAATGCGGGGCCAGTCATGGCCCGTGATCAGCAGGTACGGGTAGGACTTGTCGTCGCGAAACAGGATGTTGTATCGCGGCTTCAGGCTCTTGATGAGGTTGTTTTCCAGGATCAGCGCTTCGGCTTCCGAGCGCGTCACCGTGACCTCCAGCCGCGCCACCTTCGCCACCATCTGGGCGATGCGCGGGCTGGCCAGGTTCTTCTGGAAATACGACGAGACGCGCTTTTTCAGGTCGCGCGCCTTGCCGACATACATGACCTCGCCGGCCGCATCCAGGTGCCGGTACACGCCCGGCAGATGCGGCAGGTCAGCCAGGAACGATTTGAGATTGAAGTCGTCGGGCATTCTGGTAGCGGCTTTCCGCCTGCAGGGAGTCCCAGTCCAGCGCGTCGAAACGCGGCATCAGGCGGCGGATGCGGGCCACGGACTCGGGGGCATGGTCGACCTTCAGGCGCGCCAGCAATTCATCGGCCAGGTCGGGCCGGTTGCACACCAGCACCATGTCGCAGCCGGCGCCCAGCGCGGCGTTGGCGCGCGCCAGGATGTCGCCGGCCACCGACGCGCCTTCCATGGTCAGGTCGTCCGAGAACACCACGCCGTCATAACCCAGGCGGGTGCGCAGGATGTCCTGCACCCAGCGCTTGGAGAATCCGGCGGGATGCTTGTCGACCTTGGGGTAGATGACGTGGGCCGGCATCACCGAGGGCAGCACGGCGTCGCCCAGCCAGGCATAGGGCGCGCCGTCGTCCTTGAGGATGCGTTCGAGCGGACGCGGATCGATGGGAATCTCGTGGTGCGAATCCGCCCCCACGAAGCCATGCCCGGGGAAATGCTTGCCGCAGGCCGACATGCCGGCCAGGGCCAGCCCCTGGATCAGCGCACGCGACAGCATCGTGACCACGCGCGGATCGTGATGGAAAGCGCGGTTGCCGATCACCTTGCTGACGCCGTAGTCCAGGTCCAGCACCGGGGTGAAGCTCATGTCCACGCCACAGGCGCGCAGCTCGGCGGCCAGCACGTAGCCGGCTTCGGTCGCCAGGCGCATGGCCGTCAGCGGATCGCGGTCCCACAGGGTGCCCAGGTCGCGCATCGCCGGCAAGGCGGTGAACCCGTCTTCGCGAAAGCGCTGCACCCGGCCGCCTTCGTGGTCGACCAGGATCAGCAGGCGCTCTTTGCGCGCCTTGTGGATCTGGCGAGTCAGCTCGGTCAGCTGGCGGCGGTTCTCGAAATTGCGGGCGAACAGGATCACACCGCCCACCAACGGGTGGCGCAGGCGCTTCTTTTCGTCCTTGGTCAGCACGGTGCCGGCCACATCGACCATCACGGGACCGGGCGGCAGTGCCCGGGATTTCTTCTTGGCCATCGGCTTGTCCTTCTGTATGTGTCTCGCACACCCGCCGGCGCGGTCAGGGCTTGCGTTCGACCACCACGTAGGCGGCGGCCATGTCGGATTCATCGGTAATGGACACGTGCGCGGCGCCAAAGCGCTGCACGTACCATTCCAGCAGTTCAGGGGCGATCACCAGCACCGGCCGGCCGCCCGGCGCGTTCAGGGTCTGCACCCGGCGCCACGTCATGGGCATGCGCATGCCCAGGCCCACCGCCTTGGAAAAGGCCTCTTTCGCCGCAAAGCGGGTGGCCAGGAAGCGCACCCCGCGCACCGGATCGCGGGCCCGCCGCGCATGGAACTTCAGCAGTTCTTCGGGGCCCAGGATCTTTTCGGCGAAGCGGTCGCCGTGGCGCGCCAGGGCGCGCTCGATCCGATCGATGCGCAGGAGGTCCATGCCGATGCCACCGATGGCGGCGGGCGGCGGGACGACAGGGGTGGATTCAGGTTGGGACATCGCTGCGGCGTCTGAAGGAAATGACAGCTGGGGCTTACAGCTGAAGGTTACAGCCGGGAATGACAGCGACCAGCTTAGCAGTTGGCGGCCGACCGCTGGCCATTGGCCATGGGCCGCCTGCGGTCAACGGCCGCGCACCGCTTCCAGTCGGGCCTGCACCATCAGGGCCTTCATGTCGCGCACCGCTTTTTCCCAGCCGTCGAACACCGCTTGCGCCACGATGGCATGGCCGATGTTCAATTCGGAGATGCCGTCCAGCGCCGCCACCGGCTTGACGTTGCCGTAATGCAGGCCGTGGCCCGCATTGACGCGCAGACCGTGGCGCAGGCCCTCGGCCACCGCCACGCGGATGCGCTGCAGTTCGGCCTGGGCGGCCTCGCCTTCGCTTTCGGCATAGGCGCCGGTGTGCAGTTCGATGACCGGCGCGCCGGCGCGGGCGGCGGCTTCGATCTGCACGGGGTCCGGATCGATGAACAGCGACACGCGAATGCCGGCCTCGGTCAAGAGGCCCACCGCATCGGACACGGCGGCAAACGCGCCCGCCACTTCCAGCCCGCCTTCGGTGGTGAGCTCGGTGCGTTTTTCAGGCACCAGGCAAACGTCGCTGGGCTTGACCGCGCAGGCGATCTCGAGCATTTCGGCCGTGACCGCGCATTCCAGGTTCATGCGGGTGCGCAGCACCGGCCGGATGGCGTAGACGTCGGCGTCCTGGATGTGGCGGCGGTCTTCGCGCAGATGCAGCGTGATCAGGTCGGCGCCGGCGTCTTCGGCGCGCAACGCCGCCGCCACCGGGTCGGGATAGGTCGTATGGCGCTGCTGCCGCAGGGTCGCGACGTGATCGATATTTACACCAAGTTCTATCATTGCACTTTCGTCGTTTCTTCCCAGCCGCCGCCCAACGCCTTGTAGAGTTCCACACGGTTGATCAACGCGGCCAGGCCGGTTTGCACCAGCGCGAGCTGGGCATTGAAAAAATCCACTTGCGCCGTCTGCACCTGCAGGTAGCTGTCGATGCCATTGGTATAGCGCAGATTCGACAGCTCCAGCGTGCGAGCCGACGAGTCCTGCAGCGCCCGCTGCGCATCCAGCTGCGCGCCGTAGGTGGCTTCGCCCGCCAGCGCGTCCGAGACTTCGCGGAACGCCTGCTGGATGGTCTGCTCGTACTGCGCCACCGCGATGTTGTCGCGCGCCTTCGCCAGGTTCAGGCCTTCGCGGATGCTGCCGCCGGCGAACAGCGGCGTGGTGATCGACGGCGAGAAGCTCCAGTAGCCCTGCCCGCCCTTGAACAGCGTATCCAGCGACGGGCTCGACACGCCCAGCAGGCCGGTCAGCGAAATGGTCGGGAAGAACGCCGCCCGCGCCGCGCCGATGTTGGCGTTGGCCGACTTGAGCTGGTTCTCGGCGGCCAGGATGTCGGGCCGGCGTTCCAGCAGATCGGACGGCAGGCCGGCCGGCACGCTGGCCAGCAACTGGTCGCGGCCAAACACCGCCGGCGCCGGCAGGTCGTCGGGCAACGGCGTGCCCAGCACCAGCACCAGCGCGTTGACGGCCTGGGCCTTGGCGCGCGCCAGCTGGGCCAGATCGGCCGAAGCCGTATCCAGCAGCGACTTGGACTGGTTCAGGTCAAGCTCGGACGCCACGCCGCCATCGAAACGGCGCTTGACCAGGTCGTAGGACTCTTGCCGCGACGCCAGCGTGCGCTGCGTCAGTTCCAGCTGGACCTCGGCGGCGCGCAGGTTGAAGTACGACTCGGCCACCGAACCGATCAGCGCGATGTGCGTGCTTTTCTGTGCCTGCTCGGTCGACAGGTATTGCTGGTACGCGGCCTCGGACAGGCTGCGCAGGCGGCCGAACAGGTCGATCTCGAACGTGGTCAGGCCGATGCCGGCCTGGTACGAACTGCTGATCGAGGGAGCATCGGAGCCGCCCGCGCGCATGTTGCGCGGCAGATGCTGGCGCTGGCCCTGGATGCCGGCCCCGATGCTGGGCCACTGCGCGCCGCGCTGCACGCCGTACTGGGCGCGCGCTTCTTCGACGCGCTGCACGGCCACGCGCAGGTCGCGGTTGTTGACCAGCGCCAGTTCGATCAGGCGCTGCAGGCGCGCATCGCGGAAGAATTCGCGCCAGCCCAGGTCCGCCGCGGGCGTGCCCGTCTGCGGCGCCACCGCGTCGGCGGGCTGCGTGCCCAGCGACATGGGGTTGGCGTACGCACCGTACTGCACCTTGGGCTGGTCCGGGAAAGTGCCGGACACCGGCGCATCCGGACGCTTGTAGTCGGGGGCCAGCGAGCAGCCGGCCAATGCCACCGCCACGAAGGCGGACAAGGCGGTCTGTTTGAACATCAGGGCGCTCATTCCTTGCCCTCCTGGCCACCATTGTTGGGTTGAGCGGGTGCGGGCGTTGCCGGCGGGGTATCCGGCGGGGTCTGGCCCGCCGCCGCCTTCTTGGCCGCCTGCTCTTCTTCGAAGGCGCGCAGTTCGGCGCCCAACAGGCGCGGGCGGGTCTTGAACAGGCCCAGCACCACCACGAAGAAGGTCGGCACGAAGATCACCGCGAACGGCGTGGCGGCCAGCATGCCGCCCAACACGCCCAAGCCCACGGCACGTTGGCTGGCAGCGCCGGCGCCGGTGGCCATGGCCAGCGGCACCACGCCCAGGATGAACGCCAGCGACGTCATCAGGATCGGCCGGAACCGCAGGCGCGCGGCTTCCACCGCGGCCTCGTAAAGGCCCATGCCCCGCGCGTACTGATCCTTGGCGAATTCCACGATAAGAATGGCGTTCTTGGCCGCCAGCCCGATCACGGTCACCATGCCCACCTGGAAGTACACGTCGTTGGACATGCCCAGCGCGCTGACCAGCGCGACCGCGCCCAGCATGCCCAGCGGCACCACCAGCATGACCGAGATGGGAATTGCCCAGCTCTCATACAGCGCGGCCAGCACCAGGAACACGATCAGGAGCGACAGGCCCATCAGGATCGGGGCCTGGTTGCCGGCCTGGCGTTCCTGGTAGGACAAGCCCGTCCATTCGTAGCCGAAGCCCTGCGGCAACTGCGCCACCAGCTTCTGCATTTCTTCCATGGCCTGGCCGGTGGTGTAACCCGCCGCGGCGCTGCCGCCGATACGCATGGATTCATAGCTGTTGTAGCGCACCACCTGCACCGGGCCCTGCGACCACTTGGCCGACACGAACGTCGACAGCGGCACCATCCCGCCCTGCACGTTGCGGGCGTTCAGCTTGAGCACGTCGGACAGTTGCATACGGTAGGGCGCGTCCGCCTGCACCCAGATGTTCTGCATCCGGCCCAGGTTGGGGAACTTGCTCAGGTAGGCCGAACCGACCGCGGTGGAGATCAGCGAGGCCGCTTCGTCGAAGTTCACGCCCAGGGCAGCGGCCTTGTCGCGGTCGATGTCCAGCGTCAGCTGCGCGCCGGCCGACAGGCCGGTGATGCGCACCTGCGACAGCACCGGACTCTTCATGGCCATGCCCATCAGCTGCCCGGTGGCCGCGGCCAGCGCATCGGTACCCGCCGAGCCCCGATCCTGCAGGCGCAGGTCGAAACCGGTGGCGTTGCCCAGCGACGAGATCGCGGGCGGCACCAGCGTGAACACCATGGCGTCGTGCACGCCCATCAACTGCTTCTGGAACGCGTTGAACGCGATGGCGCCGGCGGAATCACCCTTGCCCTTGCGCTCCTTGAAGTCCTTGAGCGTGGTGAACGCGATAGCGGCGTTCAGGCCGTTGCCGTTGAAGCTGAAGCCCTGCACCGTGATGATGTTTTCCACCGCCGGAATGTCGCGGAAGTAGGCTTCGACCTCTTCGATGACCTGCACCGTGCGGTTGGCGCTGGCGCCCGTGGGCAGCTCGATGTTGCTGATGACGTAGCCCTGGTCTTCTTCAGGCAGGAACGACGACGGCAGGCGCAGGTACAGCCAACCCAGCAGCAGCACCAGCACCAGGAAGGCCAGCATCATGCGCCCGCCCTTGTGCAGGATGCGGGACACCCAGTTCTGGTAACCGTGGGTGGTCGCGTCGAACTTGCGGTTGAACCAGCCGAAGAAGCCCTTCTTGTCGTTGTGGTGACCCTTGGGCACCGGCTTCAGGATGGTCGCGCACAGCGCGGGCGTGAAGGTCAGGGCCAGCAGCGCCGAGAAGAAGATCGACACGGCCATGGCCACCGAGAACTGGCGGTAGATCACGCCCACGGACCCGCTCATGAAGGCCAGCGGCAGGAACACCGTCACCAGCACCAGCGTGATGCCGATGATGGCGCCGCTGATCTGCGGCATGGCTTTCTTGGTGGCCTCTTTGGGGGGTAACCCTTCCGTGGCCATGATCCGTTCGACGTTCTCGACCACCACGATGGCGTCGTCGACCAGAATCCCGATGGCCAGCACCATGGCGAACATGGTCAGCACGTTGATCGAGAACCCCAACGCCAGCATGACCGCGAACGACCCCAGCATGGCCACCGGCACCACCAGCGCCGGGATCAGGGTGTAGCGCACGTTCTGCAGGAACAGGTACATCACCAGGAACACCAGCACCATGGCTTCGGCCAGGGTGTGCAGCACCTGCTCGATCGAGACCTTGACGTAGGGCGCGGTGTCGTAGGGGATGGCGTAGGTGATGTTGCCGGGGAAGTACTTGGACAGCTCGTCCATCTGCTGGCGCACGCCCTGGGCGGTGGCCAGCGCGTTGGCGTCAGGCGACAGCACGATGGCGAAGGCCGCCGTGGGCTTGCCGTTCAGGCGCGCGCCGAACTGGTAGTTGTCGGCGCCGACCTCGATGCGGGCGACGTCGCGCAGCAGCACCTTGGAGCCGTCGGTGTTGGCGCGCAGCACGATCTTGCCGAAACCTTCGACCGTGCTCAACTGGCCATTGGCCACCACGGTGGCGGTGATGCGCTGCGATTCGGGGTTGGGCGGCGCACCGATGCTGCCGCCGGACACCAGCACGTTCTGCGACGAAATGGCCTGGTTGACCTCGGCCATGCTCAGGCTGAAACCCACCAGCTTGGCGGGGTCGACCCAGATGCGCATGGCGCGCGGCGCCGCGAACAGCTGGAACTGGCCCACGCCGGCGACGCGCGACACCGGGTTCTGCACGTTGCGGGTGATGTAGTCGGCCAGCGCGGTCTGGTCCAGCGAGCCGTCGGTGGACGACAGCGTGACGATCATCAGGAAGCCGGTACTGGTCTGCTCGTACTTCAGGCCCTGCTGCTGCACGGCGGCGGGCAACTGGGCGATCACGTTGGACACGCGGTTCTGCACGTCCACCTGCGCCAGGTCAGGGTCGCGGCCCGGGGCGAAGGTGGCGGTGATGGTCGAGGTGCCGTAGGAATCGCTGACCGACTCGTAGTAGATCAGGCCCTTGGCGCCGTTGAGCTTGTCCTCGATGATACTGGTGACCGACTCGGCCACTTCCTTGGCCGACGCGCCCGGGTAGGTCGCGGTGATGGTGATGGCCGGAGGCGCCACGTCGGGGTACTGGGACACCGGCATGTTGGGAATCGCCAGCACCCCGGCAAGCAGGATGAACAGGGCGACTACCCAGGCGAAGATTGGTCGATCAATAAAAAATTGCGGCATGTGGGCTGACTCTGAAAGCGATGCTCACTAAAGAGGAACGCAGCGCGATGCGCTGCGGGCCGCTTACGATTTCTGGCCGGAGGCCTTGTCCTGGGGGGCCGGCTGGGCAGGCTGCGCGCCTGGCTCGGCGGGCTTGGCCCCGGGCTGTGCGGGGGGCTGGCCGCCCGCGGCGGGCTTGCCGCCGTTCTTGTTCCAGGGGCTGGCCTGCACCGGCGCGCCAGGACGGATCTTCTGGAAGCCCTCGACCACGACGACGTCGCCGGCCTTCAGGCCGCTGGTGATGATCCAGTCGTTGTTGACCGCGCCGCCGGTGGTGACGGGCAACTGTTCGATCTTGTTGTCCTTGACCAGCATCAGGCTTTGCGAGCCGTCGGCGGTACGCTGCAGCGCCTGCTGCGGCACCACCAGCGCCTGGTCGTTCACGCCCTGCTCCAGGCGCACGCGCACGTACATGCCGGGCAACAGGATGCCGTCGGGGTTGGGGACTTCGGCGCGCAGATTGACCTGGCCGGTGGACGGATCGACGGTGATGCCGGTGAACAGCAACTTGCCCGGCTTGTCGTATTCGGAGCCGTCTTCCAGCACCACGGTGGCGCGCGCGGCGTCCTTGCCCACCTGCTGCAGCTTGCCGCTGGCAAAAGCGCGGCGCAGCGTGGCCAGATCCGCGGTGGACTGGGTGAAGTCGACGTAGACCGGATCCAGTTGCTGCACCGTGGCCATCTGCGTGGCCGAGGTGGACTCGACCAGCGCGCCTTCGGTCACCAGGGGCTTGCCGATGCGGCCCGTGATGGGCGAGGTGACGTCGGTGTAGCCGAGGTTGATCGACGCGTTGTCCTGCGCGGCCTTGGCGGCGGCGACGTTGGCTTCGGCCTGGCGGTAGGACGCCACGGCGTTGTCGTATTCCTGCTTGCTGACGGCGTTGGCCTTTACCAGCGGGGCGTAGCGGTCGGCCAGCACCTTGGCGCTGAACAAGGTGGCCTGCGCCTGCTTGAGCTGCGCGGTGGCCTGATCGTAGGCGGCCTTGTAGGGCGCCGGGTCGATCTTGAACAGCAGTTGGTTTTCCTTGACGTCGCCGCCCTGTTCGAAGGTGATCTTCTGGACAATACCGGTGACCCGCGAACGGATCTGGGCGTCGCGCACCGCGTCGACGCGACCGGGCAGTTCGGCCACGATGGGCGTGCGCTGGGGCTGGACGGTGATGACGCTGACCTGCGGCATGCCGGGGTTCATTTGCGGTTTTTCACCGCACCCCGCCAACAACAGCGCGAGGACGCCACCGGAAAAAGCCAGACCTGAGACACGTTTAGGCGAAAACCGCATTGAAACCCCCGCGAAGTTAACCGCGTCAAGCGACCGCAACAATGTAACGGCGATAGGTCGTCGCCGCGTCTGGTTGCCGAAGCGGGCCGCAGGTTTCGAAGGCCGACTCCGACCGCCGTATTTGACCGCAAACCCTGCCCGCGATCAAAACAAAACGCTGCGCGCCGTGCGTGACACGTGAATAGCCCGTTAATGTAACTCAGTTATTGGGGAAATCACTGATTTTCACAGCGCGATGGCGTAGTCGCCGCGCGGATTTACCACGCTTGAATCACAGGTCGGATATCTCTCGCAGATTTCCAAGAAAGACATAGCCCGCGCCATGCACCGTGTGCAACGGCAGACGGGCATCGAGATGTCGCACTTTGCGGCGAAGCCGGCAGATAGCGACGTTGAGCGTGCGCAGGTTGGTGCCCTGCCGGACCGCCATGAGTTCTTCGCGCAACAGCTCGCGGCGCGGATTGTGCAGCAGGCACTGGAAGCAGGCACGTTCGACCTCGGTCAGGTCGAGGCGGGCGCCAGCGGGGGTCAGCAGGGTCCAGCCGCGGTAGGCCAGGCTCCACCAGCCGTCGGTCGGGAAGGCCGTCGCGGCGGCCGGGTCGGCCTCGGCCGCGGCGGCACGCTTGGGTGCCGCCGCCGGCCGCGACGACGCGGTGGCTGCGACGGCGGGGGGTACGGAAGCGCGAGGAACGGGAACAGTCATGCCGGAGTCTCCACCGGGCAGGTCGCCGCCGGGAGGGCACGGCGATCCGCTTCCGGAACAAGGTTGCTAATCCTGCCGAAAGACTACCGGGCTTGCGGACGCTGTGCCCCCCGGCGACCCAGGAATAAGACTAGTCCTAGCAAAATTCCCTGCCGGAGCGGCCCGCTTGCGGTCAACCACATAGCGGGATGCCGCAAGACCTGCCGCTATGAGGTGTGCTTGCCGTTGCGGTGGATGTCGTGCGCGACGAAGCAGCTGTCCTGCGTGGGCCGCGCCAGGATGCCGGGCTTGGCCAGCGTGTTGCGGATGTCGGCCAGGCCCGATTCCCAGTGTTCGCGCATGGCCTCGGTGCCGAACTCGTAGTCCTTGGAAAAGCGCTCGCGGTGCTTGGACTCGTAGATCAGGTTGATGATGTTGGTGGCGGGCGTATTGGCCTGCTGGCGGATCTCTGCCAGTTCGGGCGCATTGCGGTCTTTTTCCGGCAATCTGTCCAGCAGTTGCTGCAGGCCATGACGCAGCTTCAGCACCCGCCGCAACTGATCGGTGACCATGCGGGTGCGGCTGGAATACTGGATGTCTTTCTGGCGCTCGGCCACCTCTTCGAGCGTGGTGGGCAGCCCGCCGCGGGCGGGCCAGAGATCCACCTGGAACGCCAGCGTATCGCGCATGGTGTCCGTGGTGAGCACCTGCGCCAGCGGGGTGTTGGACACCACGCCGCCGTCCCAGTAATGCTCGCCGTCGATCTCCACCGACGGAAAGCCCGGCGGCAAGGCGCCCGAGGCCATGATGTGCTCGGGCCCCAGCGTGTGCTTCTGGCTGTCGAAATAGGCGAAGTTGCCGCTGCGCACGTTCACCACGCCGAAGCTGGCGCGCACCTTGCCCGCATTGAGCAGGTCGAAATCCACGTACTGGCGCAGGGTGGCGGCCAAGGGCGTGGTGTCGTAGAAGCTGGTGGACGCCGCGCCCTTGCCGTGCACCCAGTAGGGCGGCGGAAAGCGCGGCTTGAAAAAGCCTGGCTGGCCGGAAAACAGCGCCTGGAAGGCCGACAGCTGGCCATTCATGGCCGGCGAACCGAAGCCGAACGGGATGCCTTCGAACATGCCTGCCAGGGTGTCGCCCCAGGGCACGGACAGAAACCCCGCGGGCCGGCAGATGCTTTCCCAGAAACCGCGCAGCCGCTCCACCCGCTCGTCTTCGGGCGAACCGGCGATGATCGCCGCGTTGATCGAGCCGATGGAAATGCCGGAAATCCAGTTGGGCCGGATGCCTGCCTCGTGCAGCCCCTGGTATACCCCCGCCTGGTACGACCCCAGGGCGCCCCCACCCTGCAGGACCAGGGCCACGGTTTCGTAGGGCGGCGTTGCGCCGGTGTCTGGGGTCAAGGCCTTGCGGCGTGTACTCATGCGGCGGTCCTTTTCATAGCGGCAAGCCCTAGGGCTTGCTCTTGTCCGGCAACTGCGGGGCGGCGACGCCGGCCCGGAACGGATACTTGGCGAAAATCAGTGCGACGGCCTTGTCGACGCTTTGCGCCGACGTCGCCATCTCGGGGTTCTGCACTTCCCCCACCGCCACGCCTTCCCACACCAGCTGCTTGCGGCGCGGATCGATCAGGTCGATGTTGAGGGTGCCTTCGGTGTACTGATAGACGGTGTCGCCCCAGCCGTAGCCGGGCCAGCCACCATAGAAACCGCTGCGGTAGCCGTAGTAGGGCATGGGCGGCGGCGCTTCGGTGACCTGGGTCTTTTGCTGCAGCTTGCCGCTGAAGTTGACCAGCAGGTCGGGGTTGGACGCGCTGTAGACGTAGCCGCGCATTTCCATCTGGCCGCGGGTGGCGTCTTTCAGCCTTTCGGTCAGCAAGGTGCTGTAGCCGGCCTTGTCGGTGCCCAGCGGCGACATATAGCCGAAGGTGCGGTACTGCGCGAAATCGGCCTGGTGATCGTAATCACCCTTGACGGTGGGGCCAGAGGCGCACGCCGCCAACAAGCCCGTCAAGGAACCCACGGCCAGCATTTTGAACGCTTTCATGTCGATCTCCGAAAAGGGGAACCCGCACACAGGGCGGGTCCGAGTGTCAACAGGCGTCAGGCGCATTCATAGTGCCGCGAAGCGGATAAAGTTTCAACAAGGAAGCATTCTCATTGGATCGACATCAAGCCGCAGTCGGCGCGGGCTCCATTACACTCGGGGGTCATTTCAGACCCAGACCAGAAGATACCTCCATGTTGGAACTCGACGGCTCGATTTGGTTTCGTTCCGGCGCCCAGAACTGGGGCGGAAAGAATCGCATAGACCTGCTGGCGCAGATCGATGCCACCGGCTCGATCACGGCCGCCGCCCGCGCGGTGGGCATGAGCTACAAGGGGGCCTGGGACGCCATCGACGCCATGAACAACCTGGCGGGCGAACCGCTCGTGCTGCGGGCGGCCGGCGGCAAGGGCGGCGGCGGCACGCGCCTGACCGACCGGGCGCGCAGCCTGATCGCCACCTTCCGGGCACTGGAAGCCGAACACCGCAAGTTCATGGACAACCTGGCGCGCGCGGGGCTGACGGCCAGCGGCGACATCGATTTGATGAGGCGATTCATGCTCAAGACCAGCGCCCGCAACAAACTCATGGGCACGGTGATGGAAGTGCGCACCGGCGCCGTCAACGACGAAATCCTGTTGCGCATTGCCGGCGGCCAGGTCATCACCGCCACCATCACCCGCGAAAGCACCCAGGAACTGGAACTGGCGCCCGGCAAGGAAGCCCTGGCGCTGGTGAAGGCATCGTCGGTGATCGTCGGCGCCCCCGGCCCCGGCCTGCGGCTGTCGGCCCGCAACCAGTTGGCGGGCACCATTGCGGCGGTGCGCGAAGGCGCGGTCAACAGCGAAATCCTGATCGACCTGGAAGGCGGCACCACGCTGGTGGCGATCGTCACCAACGAAAGCGCACAGGAACTGGGCCTGGGCGAAGGCGCCGCGGCGGTTGCCATCTTCAAGGCGTCCAGCGTGATCCTGGGCGTGTTGGACTGAGTCTGCTTTTCCCCGCCAGGCAATGAACGGCAGCGCGCCGCCGCCCTGCCCGCTCGCGGCTAGACGCCCACGTCTTCGTCGCGTCGGCGCACCTTGCCTTCGCGTACTTCGAACACCTCGTCGGCCAGCGCCTCGACGTCGGCGGGATCGTGCGTGATCAGCAGCATCGGCACATCCAGCTGACGCTGCAAGGCGTTCAATTCCTGGCGCATCTTGCCGCGCAGCTGCGAATCCAGCGCCGAAAACGGCTCGTCCAGCAGCAGGATGTCGGGCTTGAGCATCAGCGCGCGCGCCAGGGCGACCCGCTGCTTCTGGCCGCCGGAAATCTCGTTGGGATAGCTGCCGACGATGGCCCCCAGCTCGAAGGCGTCGACCCAGCGCCGCAACTCGGGCGATGCGTCACGGCGCGAGGGATTGAGCCAGCCACGGCGCGTACCAAATGCAATGTTCTGCGCCACCGTCAGGTGCGGGAACAGCGCATAGTCCTGGAACAGGTAGGCCACCTTGCGGGCTTGCGGCGCCACATCGATGCGCGCGTCGGCGTCGAACAGCACGCGGCCATTGACCGCGATGCGGCCGGCGTCGGGCCGCAGCAGGCCGGCCACCGCCCGCAACGTCAGGCTCTTGCCCGCGCCCGATGGCCCGAACAGCGCGATGCGCTGGGCCGCCGACGAGAACGCCACGTCCAGCGAAAAATGCCGCTCGCCCGAGACCATCTGCTTGCGAATGCGCAGGTCGACGCTCATCAGGCGCCTCCGTTGCGGCGATTGGCGCGGACGGGCACCAGCTTGCCCGCGGCCAGCAGCACCACGATGCAGGTGATGGACGTCACCAGCACCAGGAAATTGGCCGTGGCGTCATCGCCCGCCTGCACCGCTTCGTAGATGGCGACCGACAGGGTCTGGGTGCGGCCCGGCAGGTTGCCGGCGATCATCAGCGTGGCGCCGAATTCGCCCAGTGCACGGGCAAAGGCCAGCAGCACGCCCGCCACGATGCCGCGCGCCGCCAATGGCAGCGTGACCCGGAAGAACACGCCCACCTCGCAGACGCCCAGCACCCGGGCCGCGCTTTCCAATTGCGCATCGACGTTCTCAAACGCGGCGCGCGCCGACTTGAACACCAGCGGAAACGCCACCACCGACGCGGCAATGACCGCGCCCTGCCAGGTGAACACGAGTTCGATGCCCCAGGCCGCCAGCGTTTCGCCCATCACCCCGCGCCGGCCCAACAGGACCAGCAGGTAATAGCCCAGGACGGTGGGCGGCAGCACCAGCGGCAGCGTCAGGATGGCGTCCAGCAGGTCCCGCCCCGGCCAGCGCCAGCGGGACAGGCCGTAGGCCGCCGCGGTGCCGACCAGGGTGGCCAGCAGCGTTGCCCAGCCGGCCACCTTCAAGGTCAGCAGCAGGGGCACCCAGACGGGATCGCTCATGACGCCTGCGATTCACATGTCAATGTCGACGCCCTGCCTCAGGGCTTCTGGAAGCCATGGCGCGACAGGATTTCCTGGCCGGCGGGCGACAGTACATAGGCCACGAAGCTTTGCGCTTCCTTGGCGGCGGCGTCGCGCGCGGTGACGGCAATCGGATAGGTCACCGGCGTTTGCGAGGGCACGCGCACGGCGACCTTGACCTTGTCCGGCATGACGGCCGCGTCGGTGGCGAACACGAAGCCAGCATCCACCTCGCCGCGCGACACGTAGTCCAGGCTCTGGCGCACGTTCTGCGCCAGCACGCTCTTGGCCTGCACGGCATCCCACAGGCCGGCGGCCTGCAGCGCGCCCTGCGTGTAGCGACCCACCGGCACCGAAGCCGGGTTGCCGTAGGCGATGCGCTTGACGTCGTCGCGCGTCAGGTCCTTGAGCGCGGCGATGTTGAGTTTGCTGTCCGTCGGCACGATCAGCACGATCTGGTTGGCCGCGAAGTCCACCCGCGATTCGGGCTTGACGGCCTTTTCCTCGACGGCCTTGTCCATCGCCTTCTGGTCGGCGGAGGCGAATACGTCGGCCGGCGCCCCCTTGACGATCTGCTGCAGCAGCACGTCGGAGGCGCCGAAGTTCAGGACCACCTTGGTGCCGGCATGTTCCTTTTCGTAGGCCTGCGCCACGTCCTTGAACGCATTGGTCAGGCTGGCCGCGGCGGACACCACCAGGTCGCCGGCATGGGCACTGGGGCCCCAGACGGCGGCCAGGGCCAGCGACACGGCCAGGATCGGGTGTTTGCGGAACATGGCACTCTCCTCGGACAAGATCAATCTCGGTAACGAAATATATATAGGTATATAACGCTCGTCAATTTGCGTCCGGTACCGGCTTGCGCCACGTCAAATGCCTGGGAATGAAGGGGGACGCTCAGCCGCGGTCGACGGTGGTGACGCGCACCGTCCGGGGGGCCAGCGCCGCGCGCAGGCGTTCCAGCGCCCGTTCGGGCTGGGCGGCGCCGCACATGAAGATGTCCAGCGCCGCGAACTGGTGTTCGGGCCAGGAATGCACGCTGATATGGGATTCGCTCAGCATGACCACGCCGGTCACGCCCGCGCCGGCGCCGAAATGATGGAAATGCGCGCCCAGCACCTTGGCGCCCGCGGCCTGGGCGGCCTGCACCAGTTCACGTTCCAGCGCGGCGGCGTCGGCCAGCAGGCCGGCGTCCACGCCGCGGAAATCGGCCAGGATGTGGCGGCCCGGGGTGGCGTGCGGCGTGGCGGCCTGCGGCAGGTCCCGCTGCGTGGCGTCCCGAGGCATCACTTGTGCGATCCGCCCGACGACCAGCCCGAGCTGCCCGATGAACCGCCGCCCCAACTGCTGCTGCTGCCGCTGCTGCTGCCGCCGCTGGTGAAGCGGGCGCCGGGCGAGCTGGCGCCCGTGGCGGCCATGACCACGATCACGGCATAGATGGCATAGAGAAACTTGCCCATCGGCTAGTCGTCCTTTGCGGACATCTTGTCCGCGAGGCTGGCCGGCAGCCACAGAAACGCCAGGCCGATCACGATCGGCAGCAGGCGACCATTGAAGATATTGCCCAGGTTCAGGAACCCCATGGCGATCGTCGCGAACCAGGCCCACTTGCGATAGCCGCCCGACGTGCTCGTGCGCGGCATGGCTTTCTGCTTGGCCAGTTCGGGGTTGCCGAACCATTCGGCCAGTTGGGCCGGCGCCACCGGCCCCGAGGCAGACCAGCCCAGCTCGGCGGGCCCCAGTTCGCTGGTCAGCTTGAGGTTCCCGGCCTTGTAGTCGGTGATCTGGGTGCTGTCGCCCACCCGCACGCGCCAGTTGAAGGCGCCCAGCGCCAGCTCGACCCGCGAGGTGTAGTCGTACAGCTTCTGGTAGAGCTTGTTGCGCCAGCGCACGCTGGTCGCATTGTTGCGGCTGGGCCAGGTATCGCAGACCTGCACGCGTTCCCAGCCTTCGTCCGTTTCCACCAGCCAGATGAAGCCCTTGGCCGGGTTGAACAGCAGGTATTCGATCCAGTCGGACGGTTCTTCGGGATCCGGGTCGGCGCACTTCATCAGGCCGATCAGGGTGAAGGTGGCGCCGTCGATCTTGGCGGTGGCGCCCAGCGCCAGCGTGGTCTTGATGGCCTTGAGCTTCTGCGCCTTGGCGATGACCTGGGCGGTCTCGCCCGCGCAATCGACCGTGGCGGTGCAAGACGGGCAGACCACCTGGGTGGCCATGGCCGCGACAAAGCTGATGGGCGCGCCGCAACTGGGGCAGTCCAGCGCCTTGATCTGGCCGCGGAAACGCCCGGCGGTTTCCTCGACCTGCTCGTTCGAGCGCAGCGTGGCCGCCTGCATGCCTGCCAGGTCGAATGCCTTGCCGATATACAGCTCGGGCTCCGGCCCGTCGGAAAAATCCAGCGTCAGGAAGGCGTCGATGCTGCGGTAGTCGGCCACCTTGGCTTCCCAGCCGTCACCCGGCACGAACGGCAGTTCGCCCTGCGCGCCGCCGGCGCGGCAGCTGCGCACGTCCGACGCCGAAAAGCGCTGGCCATCCAGCTTCAGCTCATCGCCCGGCGAGATGTCGGCGAACGCCGGCATGCCCTGGGTCGACTTGACCTTGCGGCGGCGGGTAATGGCGTATTGCCCCGACGCGTCCGACAGCCAGCCGTCGGAACCGTCGTCGAACCACAGGTACCACTCGTTCCAGAAGCCGTCCTCGTAACGCAGCTGGATGCGGCCGATCAGGTCGAAGCGCTTGCCTTCGAACTGGCCGGCGGCGCCCAGGCACAGCGGCGAGTAGTCTTCCAGCACATCCGCGGTTTCGCCGATGCGCTTGACCGATTCGGCATCCTTGAGCAGCGTGCTGCGGCATGCGCCGCACACCGCCATGACCGAGGCCGTGGACGTGAACTTGACGGGCGCTCCGCATTGCGGACACAAGACCTGCTGCATGGACGTTCGGCGCTCAGCTCGTGAGTTTCTTGAGCACCTCGGCCTTGGCCGAGTCGTAGTCGGCCGGCGTGATCAGGCCCTTGTCCAGCAGATCTTTCAGCTGCTGCAAGCGCTGCACGGGGTCGCCCCCGGCCGCCGCCCCTGCGGCAGCCCCGGCGGCGCCCGCCGCCGCGGCCTGCGCCGGCTGGCCCGAGGCCTGCCCCACGCCCAGCCCGGCCGCCATCGTCTGGCCCAGCGCCGCGCCGGCCGCCAGGCCCGCGCCGATGCCGGCGATGCCGCCTTCGTTCTGCGCCGCCAGCGGGATGGACGTGGCTGTCTGGTATTGGGTGAACTTGCCCAGGTCGCCGGCCATGCCCATCGAGATCCGGGTATCCAGCGCCTTCTGCAATTCTTCGGGCAACGACACGTTTTCGACGGTGAAGTTGTCCAGCTTGACGCCGTAGCGGTCGAACACCGGCGCCAGTTGCTCGCTGATGCTTTGCGACATCAGGCCCTGGTTTCCGGCGATGTCCAGGAACGGCACTTTCGAGCTGCCCAGCGCCGTCGTCATGGCGGCGACCACCATGTTGCGCAGCTGCAGTTCCAGGTCGTCGACGGTATAGACGTCGCGCGTGCCGCTGATTTCGCGGTAGAACTTGGCCGGGTCGGTGATCTGGTACGAATACACGCCGAAGGCGCGCAGGCGCACCATGCCGAATTCGCTGTCGCGCAGCGTCACCGGCTGCGCCGTGCCCCAGCGCCGGCCCAGTTGCAGGCGGGTGCTGAAAAAGATGACGTCCGACTTGAAGGGCGACTCGAACAGCTTGTCCCAGTTCTTCAGGTACGTCAGGACCGGCAGCGTCTGCGTCGTCAGCTTGTACATGCCGGGGCCGAACACGTCGGCCACCTTGCCTTCGTTGACGAACACGGCCATCTGCGACTCGCGCACGGTCAGGCTGGCGCCGTACTGGATTTCAAAATCCTGCATCGGATGACGCCAGGCCAGCACGCCGTCGCCGTCCTCGTTCCATTGCAGGATGTCGATAAACTGCTTGCGGATAAATGAACCGAGACTCATGGCAAGTTCTCCTGTGTCAGATCGGAATCAGCGCGCCGGGCCGGATCAGGTCAGGCAGGCGGCGTTGACCACGCCGGCGGCCAGCGAGATCGAACCGATCAGGCCGCCCATGGCGATGTTGTTTTCTTCGATGGCCTCGTTCAGGCCGCGGATGGCCCGCGCCATGACCGCATAGACGACCAGTTGCACCGCCATGGCGGCCACGCCCCAGACCACGAACATGATGAAGCTGGCGTGAATGGCGATGCTGGAGCACAGCGTGAAGGAAAAACCCACCAGCGCGCCGCTATAGGACAGCACCGCGGCGATATTGCCTTCGCGGATCAGTTCGAATTCCTTGTAGCGCGTCACGGTGGTGTAGACCAAGGTGAACACGCCAAGCATGACCAGTGCCGAGACAATGTAGATCAGATAGGTCACGGCCGGATGCATCGCTTCTCCCATATTCGCCCCCTTCAGGCCCTAATTGCGCGCAGTATATACGGCGGCTTCGATATACTGCGAACGCATTTTCTGAGTCGGAACCCCCATGCGCGACCGCGTTCTCATCCTGTCGGTATTGATCGTCGCTTCCTGCGGCTTGGGCTACGAGCTCATCAGCAGCGCACTGGCCAGCTATCTGCTGGGCGATTCCATCCTGCAATTCTCGTCCGTCATCGGCTGTTATCTGTTCGCGATGGGCATCGGATCGTGGTTGTCAAAATATGTAAAAGACGACGACGTTTTGAATCGGTTCATCGACGTCGAACTGGCCGTCGCCTTGTTGGGCGGGGTCTCCGCCGCCGTCCTGTTCCTGGTGTTCGCCTGGCTGTCGGCGCCCTTTCGCGCCGCGCTGTACGTCGGCGTCTTCATCATCGGCCTGATGGTGGGCATGGAAATCCCGCTGGTGATGCGCGTCTTCAACCAGCGCAAGACGGAATTTCGCGAAATCGTCAGCCGCGTGCTGACCTTCGATTATCTTGGCGCGCTGGCCGTGTCGCTGGTCTTTCCGTTGCTGCTGGCGCCCAAGCTGGGGTTGCTGCGCACCGGGTTCCTCTTCGGCATCCTGAACGCCAGCGTGGCGCTCTGGACCACCTGGCTGTTCCGCGCCGAAGTGCGCCGCCCGGCCGAGAAAGCCATTCGCGGCAGCGTGGTGCTGGGCCTGCTGGCGCTGGGCTTTGCGTTCTCGGGCCAGATGACCGGCTGGGCCGAAAAAGGCCTGTACGGCGACGACGTGGTGCATGCCGAGACCACGCCCTACCAGCGCCTGATCGTGACCCGCTGGCACGACGACCTGCGCCTGTACATCAACGGCAACCTGCAGTTCTCGTCGCGCGACGAACACCGCTATCACGAGTCGCTGGTGATTCCCGGCCTGCAGGCGCTGCCGTGGGCCCGCAACGTGCTGGTGCTGGGCGGCGGCGACGGCCTGGCAGTGCGCGAGATCCTGAAGTTCAAGCACGTCGAGCACGTGACCCTGGTCGACCTGGACCCGGCCATGACAGGCCTGTTTTCGCGGTCCGAACCGCTGACGCGGCTGAACCAGAACTCGTTGACGGACCCGCGCGTCACCGTCATCAACGACGACGCGGGCCGCTGGCTGGAAAGCCACGCCGAGGTCTATGACTACATCGTGGTCGACTTTCCCGACCCGTCCAACTTCGGCCTGGGCCGGCTGTATTCGGTGCCGGTCTACCACCTGATGGCGCGCCATCTGGCCGAGAACGGCTACATGGTCATCCAGTCCACCTCGCCCTACTTCGCGCCGCGCTCGTTCTGGAGCGTGGACGCCACGCTGAAGGAAGCCGGCCTGAACACCTGGCCGTACCACGCCTACGTGCCGTCGTTCGGCGACTGGGGCTTCATCCTGGCCGGCAAGCGGCGCGACTACACGCCGCCCACGGCGATTTCGGTGCCCACCCGCTACCTGGACCCGGCCACGCTGCGCGAGCTGTTCCACTTTCCCGCCGACATGCCGGCGCTGGCCATGCCGCCGAACCGCCTGAACGAGCAATCGCTCGTGCGCTACTTCGACGAGGACTGGCGCAAGGTCATCCGCTGATGCGCCGCCGCACCTTCCTGTTGGGCGCGGCCACCGCCGCGGCGGCGGGCACGGCGGGCTATTACCGGTCACGCATCGTCGAGACCACGCCCGAGGTGCGCTACCCCGGCATGCAGGCGGGCCACGCGCTGCGCGACGGCGCCGCGCTGCCGGCGTCATCCGGCACCCGCCAAAGCCAGGTGGCGATCCTGGGGTCCGGCGTGGCCGGCCTGTCCTGCGCCTGGAAACTGGCGCGCGAGGGCCATACCGATTTCGTGGTGGTGCAAGGCCCGGAATACGGCGGCAACGCCGCGGCCGGCGTGCGCGACGGGCTGGACTATCCGCTGGGCGCGCACTACCTGCCGCTACCCTCGATGCAGTCCACCCACGTGCGCGAGATGCTGGCCGACTTCGGCATCGCCGAGCGCGATGCCTACGCCGCGCGGCCGTATTACGACGAAGCCATCCTGGCGCATTCACCGCAAGAACGCCTGCTGCGCGGCGGCCACTGGGAAGACGGCCTGCTGCCCATGACCGGGCTGCCCGACGGCCACGCCGAGCAACACCGCAAGTTCCTGGCGCAGGTGGATGCGTTGCACGGGCAGGTCGGCAACGACGGCCGCAAGGTCTTCTGCATTCCCATCGCCCTGTCCTCGCGCGACCCCGCCTGGCGGGCGCTGGACACCCTGACTTTCAAGACCTGGCTGGAACGCGAAGGCTATACCTCGCCCGCCCTGCACTGGTACCTGAACTACTGCTGCCGCGACGACTACGGCGCCCAGTACGACGTGGTGTCGGCCTGGGCCGGCCTGCACTACTTCGCCAGCCGCGACGGCCATGCCGCCAACGCCGCCGAAGGCGCGGTACTGACCTGGCCCGGCGGCCTGGCGCCGCTGGTGCAACGCCTGCACGACGCGATCAGCGCCCGCCTGGGCCATGGCAACTGGCTGTTGCCCGGCACCGCCATGCGCCTGCGCGAAACGCCCGCCGGACCGCAGATCGACTGCCTGGCGACCGGCCCCGCCCCGGCGGTGTACACGCTGCAAGCCCGGCGCGCGGTCTGCGCCATGCCGCTGTTCGTGGCCCAGCACGTGCTGCCGGATATCCGCGCCTATGGCTACGATCCGGCCGTGCATGCCTCGCCGCATGCGCCCTGGCTGGTGTCCAACTTCGTCATGGACGGCTATCCGCGCGAGGCGCCCGGCGAACCGCTGTCGTGGGACAACGTGGTCTACCAGGGCCAGGCGCTGGGCTACGTGGTGTCGACCCACCAGTTGCTGCGGGTGGCGCGGTCGCCGCGCACGGTCTTCACCGCCTACGACGCGCTCAGCGGCAAGACGCCGCAGGCCACGCGCCAGTGGCTGACCACCGCGCGCCCCGAGGCCCTGCGCGACGAGGTGGCGGCCGACCTGGTGGCGGCCTATGGCGATGAATTCTGGCGCCACGCACGCCAGCTCGAAATCACGGTGCGCGGCCACGCCATGGCCTCGCCCTATTGCGGCTACCTGTCCAACCCCGGCCTGGCGGCGCTGCGCGACGTGGATGGCCCGGTGCTGTTCGCCCACGCCGACCTGTCCGGCTATTCGGTCTTCGAGGAAGCCGCGTGGTGGGGCGTGACGGCGGCCGGGCGCATCCTGGGGCAACGCCCGGCGACGTGAAGGCGATGGCCGGGCGGCCTTGGCGCGGCGCGTCCGTCCGCGCGATGGCCTGATCCGCCCCGCTGCCCTACAATCGCCGGCGGGTCCCTTTGACCCTAGCCCGAGACCCGAAAAAACGATGGGAAAGCCAGTCATTGTGCTTGGCGCCGGCATGGTCGGCGTCTGCTGCGCGCTGGAACTGCAGCGCCGCGGCATGGATGTCACCCTGGTCGACCGCCAGGCCCCCGGCCAGGAAACCTCGCACGGCAATGCCGGCGTGCTGGCCCGAAGTTCCCTCATGCCGTTCAACCATCCCGGCCTGTGGCGCCAACTGCCCCGGCTGCTGCGCAACGACACGGTTCAATTCCGCTACCGCCCCGGCTACCTGGCCCGCAACCTGGGCTGGGCCGCCAGCTTCCTGTGGCGCGCCCGGCCCTCGGTGTTCCAGGAAACGGCGACGGCCCTGGACAGCCTGATCCGGCTGTCGGCCCCCGAGCACCAGCGTCTGCTGGCCGAAGCGGGCATCAGCCATCGGTTGCGCGATACCGGCTGGATCTTCCTGTTCCGCAGCGAAGCGGCCTGGCAAGGCAGCGCGTTGGCGCGCAGCGCCTATGCCCGCCACCAGGTGCCGACCCAGGCGCTGGACCCGGCCGAGCTGGCCCGGCTGGAACCCGCCCTGGCCCCGATATTCGCACGCGCGCTGTGGATCCAGGGCTCGTACTCGGTGGACGATCCGCAGGCGGTGGTCCGTGCCTATGCCGCCCTGTTCCAGCGGTCGGGGGGCACCTTCAAGCCTCTGCGGGCGGCCGCCATCCGCCGTGATGTCGATCGCTGGACCGTGCAAGGCGACCAGGGGTCCGACTCGCTCAGCGCACCCGCCCTGGTGGTGGCGCTGGGCCCGTGGTCCAAGGCGCTGCTCAAGACCACCGGCATCGACCTGCCCATGGCGTTCGAACGCGGCTATCACATGCATTACGCGCCCGGCAGCGGCCCGGCGCTGGGCCGGCCCGTGTACGACACCGGCGGCGGCTACGTGCTGTCGCCCATGGCCCGCGGGCTGCGCCTGACCACCGGGGTCGAACTGGACGACTGCGAGGCCCCCGCCCGACCGGTGCAGCTGGACCTGGCGGAAACCCGCGCCCGCGAGGCGCTGGACCTGGGCGCGCGGCTGGATTCGCAGGCCTGGCTGGGCCGCCGCCCCACCCTGCCGGACAGCCGCCCGATGATCGGCCAGGCGCCGCGCCACCCCGGCCTGTGGCTGGCGCTGGGCCACCAGCACATCGGTTTCAGCACCGGGCCA
Source organism: Achromobacter sp. NCFB-sbj8-Ac1-l (assembly GCF_052695805.1). Lineage (NCBI taxonomy): Bacteria > Pseudomonadati > Pseudomonadota > Betaproteobacteria > Burkholderiales > Alcaligenaceae > Achromobacter > Achromobacter sp. NCFB-sbj8-Ac1-l. The sequence continues at coordinate 4,771,124 of NZ_CP199812.1, forward strand.
GGCACGGCAAGCATATTGGGCGAACTGATGTCCGGCGAGGGCGGCGAGCGTCACGCCGCCTTCCGCCCCGGCCGATTCATCTGAGGCCTGCACAGAGCAAGGACACTCCCATGCGCAACCCGGGCTTTCTTGGCGTGCTGATGCTGGACACCCGCTTTCCGCGGCCGCCTGGCGATGTCGGCAACGTCCAGACCTACGAACGCGCCGGCATCCCCGTGCGCTTCGTCACGGTGCAGGGCGCCTCGCCACGCAAGATCGTGCAAGACGCCGACCCGGCCTTCCTGCAGCCCTTCATCGATGCCGCCGTGGGCCTGGCGCGCGACGGCGCGGCGTTGATCTCCACCAGTTGCGGCTTCCTGGCCAAATACCAGTCGGCGCTACAGGCCGCCGTGCCCGTGCCGGTGGTGACGTCCAGCCTCCTGCAATGCCGTGGGCTGGCGCGCGTGGGCATCGTCACCTTCGATGCGCAATCGCTGTCGCGCGGCATTCTGGATGCGGTCGACGTGCCGGCCAATGCCATCGTCGAAGGGCTGGCGCCCGGCTGCGAGATGCATGCACGCATCCTGGAAAACAGCCCCGTGATGGACCTGAGCGAGGTCGAACGCAACGTGGTGGATGCCGCCGCCCGCCTGGCGGCGCGGGCGCCCGGCCTGACCGACATCGTGCTGGAATGCACCAACATGCCGCCCTACCGCGACGCCGTGGCGCGCGCCACCGGCCTGCCGGTGCACGACATCGAAACGCTGCTGATCAAGACCTGGCGGGGCCTCGCGGCCTGACCGGCCCGCCATGAAAAACGCCCGCTGCGGGCCTCGGGTCGAGGCTTGCAGCGGGCGTTTTGCCGACCGGGTCGGCGCGACGGTCAGCCGAGCAACAAGGCGTCGTCCGACAGCTTTTCGCCGCGCACACGCTCGAACATGGCCAGCAGATCAGGCACGTCCATGCCGCGGCGCTCGTCGCCGGACACGTCCAGCACCACCTGGCCCTGGTGCAGCATCACCGTGCGGTCGCCCACGTCCAGCGCCTGGCGCATGCTGTGCGTGACCATCATGGTGGTCAGCTTGTTTTCGGCCACGATGCGCGCCGTCAGTTGCAGCACGAAGTCGGCGGTGCGCGGGTCGAGCGCGGCGGTGTGCTCGTCCAGCAGCAGGATGCGCGAAGGCTGCAGCGCGGCCATCAGCAGGCTCACGGCCTGGCGCTGGCCGCCCGACAACAGGCCGATGCGGTCGGCCAGGCGGCTTTCCAGGCCCAGGCCCAGCGTGGCCAGGCGTTCGCGGAAACCGTCCTTCATCGAGGCCTTGACGGCACGGCCATAGCCGCGACGCGCGCCACGCAGCTGCGCCAGCGCCATGTTCTCTTCGATGGTCAGGTCTTCGCAGGTGCCGGCCATGGGGTCCTGGAACACGCGGGCCACGCGGCCGGCGCGGGCCCAGACGGGCTGGCGCGTGACGTCCACGCCGTTGATTTCGATCTTGCCCGAATCGATGGGCAGGTCACCCGACACGGCGTTCAGGAAGGTCGACTTGCCCGCGCCGTTCGAGCCGATGACCGTGACGAACTGGCCTTCGGGAATGTCGAGCGACAGGCCGCGCAGCGCGCGCGTTTCGATCGGCGTGCCCGCGTTGAAAGTGATCTTGAGGTCTTTTGCGGACAGCATATCAGCGCCCCTTCTTGCCGAGGAACCGGCGCTTGAGCATGGGGATGACCAAGGCGATGGTGACCAGGACCGCGGTGACGAGGTTCAGGTCTTGCGCCTTCAGGCCGATGAAATCGCTGTTGAGAGCCAACGCGATGAAGAAGCGGTAGACGATGGCGCCGATGATGACGGCCAGCGTGGCCAGCACCAGCTTGCGCGACGGCAGGATGCTTTCGCCCACGATCACGGCGGCCAGGCCGATGACGATGGTGCCGATGCCCATGGAAATGTCGGACCCGCCCTGGGTCTGCGCGAACAGCGCGCCGGCCATGGCGACCAGCGCGTTGGACAGCGCCATGCCGAACAGGATCATGCGGCCGGTGTTCACGCCCTGGGCGCGGGCCATGCGGCCGTTCGAGCCGGTGGCGCGCACCGCGAGACCCGTCTGGGTGGCGAAGAACCAGTCCAGCGCCAGCTTGGCCAGCACCACGATGACCACCAGGATCAGGGGCCGCGCCACGTAGTCCGACAGCCAGCCCGGCTGCAGGATGGTGAAGACGGTGGGTTCGGTGATCAGCGGCACGTTGGGCTTGCCCATGATGCGCAGGTTCACGGAGTACAGCGCAATCATCATCAGGATACTGGCCAGCAGATCCATGATCTTGAGCTTGACGTTGAGCCAGCCAGTGACCAGTCCGGCAGCCGCGCCGGCAAAGGTGGCCGCGATGGTGGCGACGAACGGGTCGGTGCCCGAGGCGATCAGCGTGGCACAGACGGCGCCGCCCAGCGGAAAGCTGCCGTCAACGGTCAGGTCCGGGAAGCGCAGCAGGCGAAAGGAGATAAACACGCCCAAGGCCACCAGGCTGAAGATCAGGCCGATCTCCAGTGCGCCTAACAACGAGAACAATGACATGGGTCAAATCCAATCAGGTAAGGAACGAGCATATTAGAGATTTGAAACGTCCAACTTCTTGCGTTTCGGCATCAGTTTTACCCGAGCTTTTGCAATAAACGTTTCTTGCCGCGTGATTTTCTCTCGATTCCTGCCAAGGCGTCGCCAGGCTTGGCGGCCAGGGCCGCAAGCGGGCTGCTTGATGGACGCTCCGGGGGAGCAAAACGCAGCGTGGCGGCCAGCAGCCGACATGCCGTTCAAGACCAACGCCATCGCGCCGGGCCGCGCGCACCTTGTGGATGCTGCCGCCCTGTGGACCCCGCCTGTCGGCCGGGCAAACAAGAAAACAAGATAAAAACAAGCCCCGCTCGCGCCGGGTAGGCACGAGCGGGGCGAACCAGCCGATACTTTACTTCACGACCACCGCGGCCGACTTGATGACCGCGTCGGACAGCGTCACGCCTTGCTTGGCGGCCGCGCCCGGGTTCACGTAGAGCTCGAGCTTGTTGATGGTTTCGGACGGGATGGCGCCGGGCTTTTCGCCCTTCAGGATGCGCACCACCACCTTGCCCGTCTGCACGCCCAGGTCACGGTAGTTGATGCCCAGGGCGGCGATGCCACCGCGCTTGACGCTGTCGGTATCCGAGGCGATCAGGGGGATCTTGGCGTCGTTGCCGACCTTCACCAGCGACTCGTAGGCCGAGACCACGTTGTTGTCGGTGTTGGTGTAGATGACGTCGACCTTGCCGATCAGGCTGCGCGCGGCGGACGCCACGTCGACCGAACGCGGGGCGGCGGCTTCGACCAGGCTCATGCCCGACTTGGGCAGGATTTCCTGCAGCTTCTTGACCACCACGACCGAGTTGGCCTCGCCCGGGTTGTAGACGATGCCGACGCGCTTGGCGTTGGGAACGATCTTCTTGATCAGGTCGACCTGCTTGTCCAGCGCCAGCAGATCCGACACGCCCGTCACGTTGGTGCCCGAGGCGTCCATGCTGGACACGAGCTGGGCGGCAACCGGATCGGTCACGGCGGAATACACCACCGGCACGTCCTTGGTGGCGGCCACGACGGCCTGGGCCGACGGGGTGGCAATGGCAACGATGGCGTCGGGCTTGTCGCCGACGAACTTGCGGGCGATCTGGGCGGCGGTGCCGTTATTGCCCTGCGCGCTCTGGTACTGCCACTTCAGGTTCTTGCCCGGCTCGTAGCCGGCGGCCTTCAGGGCGTCCTGCACCCCGTCACGCACGGCATCCAGCGCCGGATGCTCGACGATGGCGGTGACCGCCACCGACTTCTGCTGCGCCGACACGGGCGCGGCGATAGCCATCGCCAGCGCCATGGCGCCAACCGTCAGAAAATGTTTTTTCCCGATCAGCATAGATAAGCTCCTTGAACCCTTGGTATTTGTTCATTGTTACGGCTGTACCGCAGGCTTCCCTGCGGTTCCGGTCCAGCCGTAAAGCCGTATAGTCTAACGTGTCGCAATACAAATTAACTTGGGGGGAATCCCTGAAATGGTGCATGCGCAGCACGCCTGCCCCATGCCGGGGCGAGCGGCGCCAATATACTAAAAGCGCCGCCCCCGCGCGACACGACATCCGCGACATAGTCGTCGCGGTACCTGATTGGCGCCACCCAAAGGCCTTACCATGATCAAACGCGCATTGGGCCGTTCCGGCCTGCAGATCCCTCCCCTGACTTTCGGCGGCAACGTCTTCGGCTGGACCGTCGACGAGGCCGGCACGTTCTCGCTGCTGGACGCCCTGGTTGACGCGGGCCTGAACTTCATCGACACGGCCGACGTGTATTCGCGCTGGGTGCCCGGCAACCAGGGCGGCGAATCCGAAGCCCTGATCGGCAAATGGCTCAAGCGCTCGGGCAAGCGCGACAAGATCCTGATCGCCACCAAGGTCGGCATGGAAATGGGCCCGGACGCCAAGGGCCTGGCGCCGGCGTACATCCGGCGCTCGATCGACGCCTCGCTGGCGCGGCTGCAGACCGACCACGTCGACCTGTACCAGTCGCACAAGGACGACCCCGACACCCCGCTGACCGACACCTTGGGCGAATACGCCAAACTGATCGAAGCCGGCAAGGTGCGCGCCATCGGCGCCTCCAACTACACGCCGGTGCGCCTGTCAGAAGCCCTGATCGCGGCCGAACGGCATAACCTGCCGCGCTACGAAAGCATCCAGCCCGAATACAACCTGTACAGCCGCGAGCCCTTCGAGGCCGGCTTGCAGGCGCTGGTGAAAGCGCAGGACATGGGCACCATCAACTACTACGCGCTGGCCAGCGGCTTTCTCAGCGGCAAGTACCGCAGCCCGGCCGATGTCGGCAAGAGCGCGCGCGGCAAGAAGATCGTCGACACCTACCTGAACGACCGCGGCTACCGCATCCTGAAAGCGCTGGACGAGGTGGCCGAAGACGCCCGCTGCACGCCCGCGCAGGCGGCGCTGGCCTGGCAGATCGCGCAGCCGGGCATCACCTCGCCGATCGTCAGCGCCACGTCGCTGGCGCAGCTGGAAGAATTGGTGAAAGCAGCCAGCCTGACGCTGACGCGTGACCAACTGGCGAAACTCAGCCTGGCCAGCGACTGGCGCTGACAGGCGGCAGGGCCGGTTCGGGCGGCGGCCCGCAGCGGCCCTCATGGTCGCGCGCCTGGCGGCGCGCGGCCCTCAACGGCGTGGCCTCAGAAGCGCTGCGTCAACGTCACCAGCGCGCTGCGGCCTTCGCCGTAGAACACCGAGTTATAGAAACCCATCGAGCGGTAGTACTTCTTGTCCGCCAGGTTGCGCACGTTCAACTGCACCTGCGTCCTGTCGCTGAAGTTGTACTGCGCCATCAGGTCGAACAAGGCATAAGGCTTCTGCACGATCGCCCCCGACTGCAGGCCGTAATAGGTCTGCGCGCTGGTCTGGCTTTGCCAGCGCACGCCGCCGCCCACCGTCAGCTTGTTCCATGCGCCCGGCAGGCGGTAGGCGGTGCTCAGCTTGAGCAGTTGTTCGGGCTGGGTGGTCAGTACCTTCTTGCCGGCGTTGTCCTTGGACTGGCGGTAGGTGTAGCCCAGGAACACGTTCCAGCCCGGCATGACCTCGCCCGCCAGTTCGGCTTCGAAGCCGCGCGTGCGGGTTCCGTCCAGGATGTCGTACCAGCCGTCGTCGTGCGCATAGTCATAGCCGCCGTACTCGGCCACGTCCTTCTGGTCGGTCTGGAACACCGCCACCGACGCGTTCAGGCGCCCGTCCAGGTACGAGGCCTTCACGCCGGCCTCGTAGTTGTGGCCATAGGCCGGGCCCGCCATGCTCCAGTCCCGCGTCTTCACCATCTGCGGCTGGAAGATGTTGGTGTAGCTGACGTAGGCCGTATAGGTGTCGTTCAGGTCGTAGGTCAGGCCGACGTAGGGCGTGACCTCGGAATACGTATGCGAATAGCCGGTCACGCCGCCGCTGGTCTCGGTGGATTCCCAGCGGGTCCAGCGCGCGCCGGTCAACAGGTGCAGGCTGTCGGTCAGCCCCAGGCGCAGCGTGCCGTACACGCCCGTCTGCTTGTCGCGGTGGGTCTGCGACAGCGCCAGGATGTCCCAGTTGGGGGTGGGCCAGTCGCCGGTCCAGTGCTTCACGTCGGGAATCGGATAGGTGGCCTGGTCGCTGGTGTCCCAGCTCTGGTTCCAGGCATTGATGACCGAATGCGAAAAGCCCAGGTTGAACTGATGGCGCCGTCCGAATGCGTCGAAGCCGCCGTCCATGGACCCGCCGTACACGTCCTGGTCGCTGCCGCCCTTGAACTTGCGCAAGAGCGGCGGCGAGGAAAAGCCGTCGATCGTCAGCGGCACGTCGGACGTGAACAAGAGCGGCGCATTGAAGGTGTTTTCCAGCCGGGTGTACGACAGGCGCGCATTCCAGCCATTGGCAAAGCCGTGCTCGACCTGGGCGAAATACTCGTGCGAATCGGTGTCCCAGCGCGACCACTTGGCGCCCATGGCCTGGCCCTTGGGCCAATCGATGGGCTTGCCGTTGGCGTCCAGCGCGGGCAGGCCGCCCCAGCTGATCCCGCTGGGGCGGGTGCGCTGCACCGAGCCGCCCACGCTGATCGTGGTGGCCTCGGCCACATCCGCCTCGATGATGCCGTACAGCACGTCGCGCTTTTTCTTGTACAGGTCCATGGTGTCGCCGCGACGCTCCTTGGCCCCCACCAGGCGGCCGCGCACCGAACCGGATTCATTGAACGGCGTGGACAGGTCGATCTCGCCGCGATAGGTGTCTTCGGTGCCGGCCGCGATCTTGGCAATGCCCTGGAATTCACGCGTGGGCCGCTTGCGGATGAAGTTGACCGAGCCGCCCGGATTGCCGGTGCCGCTCATCAGGCCAGTCGCTCCGCGGATGATTTCCACGTGGTCGTAGATCACGGGGTCCAGGTTGCCGTCGCCAAACTGGTACAGCCCGTTCAGCGGCTTGACCACGCCGTCGAACTGGAAGGTATCCAGCGAAAAACCGCGCGAATAGTAGGTCAGGCGTTCGGATTCGGCCTGCTGCACGTTCATGCCGGTGGCGTTTTCCATCACGTCGCGCACGCTGGTGATCGAGCGGTCATCCAGTTGCTGGCGCGTCAGCACGCTGGTGGACTGCGGCGTTTCGCGCTGCGACAGCACCAGGCCGTTGGCCGAGCGCATCCAGTCGGCGGTGTAGAGGCCCGACCCTTCAGTCGTGGCGCCCGCGCCCAGCACCAGCACCGGCGCCAGTTGCGTGGCCTGCTGGCCCGTGCGTTGCAGCAGATAGTCGCCATCGCCCCGGCGCAACGCTTCCAGCGGGGTACCGGCCAGCAACGCGGCGAGACCCTGCTCGACGCCGTAGGCGCCCTGCAGACCCGTGCTTTGCAGGCCTTCGGTCAGGGCGGGGTCGAACGACAGCAGCACCCGCGCCTGCTGCGCGTAACCGGCCAGCGCCGCGCCCAGCGGCCCGGCGGGAATATCGACCACGCGGCCGGCTGCGGTGGGCGGTGCGGCCTGCGCCTGCACGGCTTGCGGGGCCAGGGCGCCGCCGGCCAGGGCGGCCAGCACCAGCGCGGCAAACGCCTTCGTGCGCAGGCTGGCCGGCGCGGCGGGATGGGAAGGGGCAAACGGCAAAGACATGATGGTCGGGGTTCCAGGCAAAGAAAGTTGGGGCTACACCCGTATGCCAATCGAAACCGCGAAAGTGACAGTCCCGCCTGAGATTTTTTTCTAACGGCCCTGTGGCCTGGCGCGCAGCGTCACCCAATACCGCGTATAGCGCTGCGCCTGCACCGGCAGCGCGCGTTCCACCGCCGCCAGGATGCGGTCGGTGTCGCCCAGGGGGAACGAGCCCGAAATCCGCAACCCGGCCACCGCCGGATCGCAGGCCAGCCGGCCGGGCCGGTGGCGGCCAAGTTCGTCGATGAAATCGTCCAGCCGCATGTTGTCGGCATACAGCGCGCCCTGCACCCAGGCGGCGGCGTGCGGCGCCGGACGGGCCGGCTGCACCGCGCCGCCGTCGAAATAGGCGGAAAAGCCGGCCTGCACCGTTTCTGCCGCCTCGGCGTTGGCATGGATGGGCTGGATGCGCACGGCGCCTTCGGTCACGGCCGTCCAGGCCTGGCCGTCCAGCAGCCGCACGGTATAGCGCGTGCCCAGCGCAGTCACCTGCCCCAGCGGCGTCACCACCCGCAGCGGCCGCGGCGGCTGGCGTGCGTCCGGACGCGACGCCAGGTGCAATTCGCCACGGCGCAGGATGACCAGCCGTTCGGTCGCGGTAAAGCGCACGTCGGCCGCGCTGTCGGTGTTCAGGGTCAGCACACTGCCGTCGTCCAGCGCCACGCTGCGGCGTTCGCCCACGCGGGTGGAAAGCGCTGCCGTCCAGGTCTGCCATTGCAGGCCGGTGGCGGCCAGGCCGCCCGCGCCCAGCGCCAGCGACAGGACCTTGAGCGCCTGGCGACGGCCGCGCGAACGCGGCCGGTCCAGTGCGGCAATGCCGGCCTGGCGGTCCACCTGGCCGAACTGGCGCCCCAGTTGCTCGACCCGATCCCAGGCGGCGCGGTGTTGCGGGCTGGCGTCCACCCAGCGGCGCCAGGCCGCCGTGTCGGCCGCGCCGGCATCGTCCGCGCCCAGGCGCACGAACCAGAGACTGGCCTCGCGGATCACATCGTCGGACAGCCTGCCCACCTGGCCGCTCACCACGCCGTCAGGCAATGCTGCATGGCGCGCGCCAGGTATTGCCGCACCGAGCTGACCGACACCTGCAGGCATTCGGCGATCTCGGCGTGGCGCAGCCCCTCCAGTTGCGACAACAGGAAGGCACGGCGCACCTTGGGCGGCAGGCCGTCGAGCAGGCGGTCGATTTCGATCAGCGCTTCCAGCGCCAGCGCACGGCGTTCGGGCGACGGCGACAGCCCGTCTTCCTGGGCGGCCAGCGTGTCCAGATAGGCGCGTTCGATGTCGCGGCGCCGGAACAGGTTGACCATCAGGCCGTGGGCGATGGTGACCAGGTAGGCGCGCGGCTCGCGGTAGGCCCGCGCATCGCCGGCCCGCAGCAGCACTTTCAGGAAGGTGTCCTGCGTCAGGTCGGCGGCATCGAACGGGCAGCCGGTCTTGCGCCGCAGCCAATTGCGTAGCCAGGACTGATGCTGCTGGTAAAGCCCCTCGACAGGCGCTTGAGAACCGCTGTGATGCATGGCCATGCGACGGACCGGGTGGATTCATTAATGATAATAGTTATCAATTGTAATCCAATCCGGCCCGCCCGACCATCAATCCAGCTTCACCCCCGAATCGCTGACCACCTTGGCCCAGCGCGAGACTTCGCTGTCGACGAACTTGCCGAACTCGGCGCCCGTCAGCGTCGGCACCGACGAGCCGTTGCTTTCCCAGGTTTCCTTGATCTTGGGTGCGTTCAGGGCCTTGGTGATTTCGGCCGTCATGCGGTCCACGGCCTCGGGCGGGGTGCCGGCGGGCGCCCAGATCGCGTACCAGGTCGACACCACGTAGTTCGGCACGCCGGCTTCGGCCGCAGTGGGCACGTCGGGCAACGACGGCGAGCGCTTGTCGGCGGCCACCGCCAGCGGCTTGATGGTGCCCGAGCGGATGTGGCCGGACGAAGACCCCAGCCCGTCGAAGGCCAGGTCCACCTGGCCGCCGATCAGCGCGGTCAGCATGGGGCCGGCGCCCTGGTAGGGCACGTCCACCAGCTTGATGCCGGTCTGCATGGCGAACAATTCGCCGGCCAGATGGTGCGTGCTGCCCTTGCCGGCGGTGCCGAAGTTGATCTCGCCCGGGTGCTTCTTGGCGTAGTCGACGAATTCCTGCACCGTCTTGACCGGCAGCTTGGTGGCGTTGATGACGACCACCTGCGGCGGCTGCGCCACCAGCGCGACCGGCACGAAGTCTTTCTGGATGTTGTAGTTCAGGCTCTTGTACAGCGACGGCGCCAATGCGTGGTGCGCCCCGCCCATGAAGAACGTGTAGCCATCAGGCCGGGCTTTGGCCGCCACGCCTGCGCCGACGGTGCCGCCCGCCCCGCCCTTGTTGTCGATCACCACCGACTGGCCCAGTTGCATGGTCAGTTGCTGTGCCAACGGGCGGGCAAAGGTATCCGTGCCGCCGCCTGCGGGGAAAGGCACGATGAGCGTGATGGGCCGTTCCGGCCAGGATGCGGCGCCGGCGGCGCCGCCAAACCCTGCGGCCGCCGTGGCCAGCAAGGCCGTGGCGAGTATGCGGTATTTCATATTGTCTCCTCTTGCTGCAGCGTGGGGACGGCGCGTTTCCCGCGTCTCGTCTCTTGTGTTTTCTGGATCGGGTGCTGCCAGGGTATTGCGGGGATGTTGTGGACTGGCGTGGGGATCGGGCTCCTTGAAAAAAATGCCGGTCCCTGGGGACCGGCACGGTGTCGCGGCGCTACAGCGTTTGATAGGTTTCGCGCAGCACGTTCTTTTGCACCTTGCCCATCGTGTTGCGGGGCAATTGGTCAACGATGTGCAGGCGCTTGGGCACCTTGAAGTTGGCGATGCGCGCCTTCAGTTCGGCCTGCATCGCCGCCGCGTCCAGCGACACGCCTTCCTTGGGCACCACCACCGCCACCACCGCCTCGCCGAAGTCCGCGTGCGGCACGCCGATCACGGCGGATTCGGCCACGCCCGGCATGTCGTCGATCAGGGTTTCGATTTCTTTCGGGTAGACGTTGAAGCCGCCGGAGATGATCAGGTCCTTGCTGCGGCCCACGATCGACAGGTAGTCGGCCGGTACGTCGCGGCCCGCGGATTCGCCGCCCCAGCGGCCGACGTCGCCCGTCTTGAACCAGCCATCGGCGGTGAATTCCTCGCGCGTCTTTTCCGGCATGCGCCAGTAGCCCGAGAACACATTGGGGCCGCGCACCTGCACGTTGCCGATCTCGCCCGGCGCCAGCGCAATGCCGGCGTCGTCCACCACCCGTACCTGCACGCCCGGCAAGGCCCGGCCCACGGTGCCGGCCAGGCGCTCGCCATCGGCCGGATCGTAGGGGTTGGACGTCAGCATCACGGTCTCGCTCATGCCGTAGCGTTCCAGGATGGCGTGGCCGCTGCGCTGGGCGAAATCGGAAAACGTCTCAGCCAGCAGCGGCGCCGACCCCGAGATGAACAGGCGCATGTTGGCGCACAGTTCGCGGTTGAAGCGCTTGTCGGCCAACAGCCGCACGTAATAGGTGGGCACGCCCATCATCACCGTGCTTTGCGGCAGGTAGCGCAGCGCCAGGTCGGCATCCAGCTTGGGCAGCCAGATCATCCTGGCGCCGGCCAGCAAGGCGCCGTGCGAGGCCACGAACAGGCCGTGCACGTGGAAGATCGGCAGCATGTGCAGCAGCACGTCGTCCGAACGCCAGCCCCAGTATTTGTGCAGCACCTGCGCGTTGGACGCCAGGTTGCCATGCGACAGCATCGCACCCTTGCTGCGGCCGGTGGTGCCGGACGTGTACAGAATGGCAGCCAGGTCATCCGGCTTGCGCGCCACGGTCTTGAACGTCTGGGGCAGGCCGCCCGCGGCATCCAGCAGCGTCCCGCTGCGGTCTTCGTCCAGCGTATAGACATGGGCGCAGCCGGCCTTGTCGGCGGCGCGTTGCACCCAGTCGCGGTTCTTGCTGGCGCACACCACCACGGCGGGCTCGGCATTGCCCAGGAAGTATTCGATCTCGGCTTCGCGATAGGCCGTATTCAGCGGCAGGTACACCAGCCCCGCGCGCAGCGTGGCCAGGTACAGCAGCAGGGCCTCGGGCGATTTCTCGACCTGCACCGCCACCCGCGCCCCTTCGGGCAGCTTGAGCGAGCTGAGCAGGTTGGCCAGGCAGGCGGTGGCCCGGTCGATGTCGTCCCAGGTGTATTCAAGGTCGGGCGTTTCCAGCGCGACCTGCTTGCGGTTGGCGGGGAATCCGCCCTGCAGCACAGCGTATAGGTTGGCGTTGCTCACCGTATTCAGTCTCCGGAAAAAAGAGGGTCTACGCCGGCCAGGAAGGCACGCACGCCTTCCTTGTGGTCGCGGCTGTCGGCGTAGGAGAAATAATCCTGGTATTCGTCTTCGGTCAAGGTGCCGCCGCGGGCCAGCCGGGCGGACAGGCGCTTGTTGATGCGGGCGGCCAGCGGCGCGCCCTGGGCGATGCGCTCGGCGCTGCGGCGCGCCTGGGCGGCCACGTCGACATCGGCCACGATGCGGGTCAAGAGACCCAGTTCGCGGGCTTCGGCGGCGCCGAACACCCGGCCTTCCAGCAAAATGGCCAGCGTGGCCGCGCGGCCCACCAGCGCCAGCAGGCCGCGCATTTCATCGGGCGCCATGGGAAAGCCCAGCCGGTTGATCGGCACGCCGAAGCGCGCGGATTCCCCCGCGATGCGCAGGTCGCACTGGCTGGCGATTTCCAGGCCCCCGCCCACGCACACGCCTTCGATCTGCGCCACCACCGGCTGCGGGCATTCGGCCACCGCCCGCAGCGCGGGCGCCAGCACCTCGCGGTGATAGCGCTGCACGCCCGCGGCGTCGGCGCGTTCGACCGGAAATTCGCGGATGTCGGCGCCCGCGGCGAAATTGCCGCCCTCGCCGCGCACCACCACGCAGCGCAGCCCGTCATCCTGCGCGATGCGTGTGAACACGTCGCGCAGTTCATGCCACATGGCCACCGTGATGGCGTTCAGGCGGCCCGGGTGCGATAGCGTCACCCAGGCCAGATGGCCTTCGCGCTGCAGCAGCACGCGGCCGGCCACGTCGTCTGTCATGTCCCCTCCCGAGTTTGTCTGCAGACCTGCCGGCATGGCACAGGCCCGCGCTCTTCTGTATTTATTGCCGGGCGGCGCGGCCGTCAGGCCACGCGCCCCACGCTGCGGCTGACCTGGGGCTTGCCGTCGTGCAGCCGCGCCAGGTTGTCGTCGAGTTCATCCAGGTCGTACAGGTAATTGACCATCAGCGCGCACGACTGCTTGAGCCCCTTGGCCGAGGTATCGGCCGCCCAGTTCAGGCGTTCGATGCGCGCGCCGTTGCCCAGGTGAAAGCGCGCCACGGCGTCCACGGGCAGGCCGTTCTTCATGGATTGCAGGTAATGCGCGGCCAGCCGGAAGGCCGCGCGCTTGACCACGTCAGGCGTCTTTTTCGCCTGCGCGGCGCGCGCCAGCCGGGCCACCCAGCGTTGCCCATCGGGCACGCCCTCGCGCTTGCGCGCCTTGGCCCGCGCCTTGTCTTCGCGCACGATGGCTTCCACCGCATCGGCATCCAGCTTGCCCAGCCAGTCGGCAAAGCCGGGAATCGGCGACAAGGTCGCAAACGATTTGAGCTTGGGCAGTTCTTCCAGCAATTGCTCGACCACGCGCTTGAGCAGGAAGTTGCCGAAACTGATGCCCTTCAGGCCCGGCTGCGTGTTCGAGATGGAATAGAAGATCGCCCAGCGCGCCTTGTCCAGGTCCTGGCTGGGGGCATCGCTGTCCAGCAGCACCTGCACGTTGTCGGCCATCTGGCCGGCAAAGGCGACTTCGACGAAGATCAGAGGCACGCCCGGCATCTGCGGGTGGAAATAGGCGTAGCAACGGCGGTCGGGCGCAACCCGGTGGCGCAGGTCGTCCCACGATTTGATCTCGTGCACGGCCTCGTAGATGATCAGTTTTTCCAGCAGCGACGCCGGCGAATCCCAGGTCAGCGGGCGCAGTTCGAGCAGGCCCACGTCGAACCAGGCCGACAGCAGGCCTTCCAGGTCTTTGTCCAGCGCCTGGATGCCCGCCACCTGCTTGCGCCAGCGCAGCATGTCGGCGCGCAGTTCCACCAGGAAACGCAGCCCCAGCGGCTGCGCATTGAAGCGCTTGAACAGCCGCACGCCTTCGCCCGCCTCGCCCGCAAAGCTGCCGCGCACCTGCGCCAGCGCGGCCAGCATCAGGCGGCGGTCCTTGCCGTCGGCCGCGCCGTATTGCTCGCACCAGCGCCGCGCCAGCTTGTTGGCGGCCACGTCGGTCAGGCGCGCCTCGAACAGGCGCCGCACTTCGGATTCGCTGGGCAGGCGGCCGCGTTCCCACAGGCGCCCCAGGCGCGTGATCAGGCTGCCGGCTTCGCTGGCGGCCGACTCCACGGTGTCGGGTTCGGGCTCAGGCGTGCGTGCACCGCGCGCGGGCGCGAGATGGGCGGGTGCGTTCATGGGCGGGTTCCTCAGCAACGGGAAGGTCGGAAAACGGCGTGTCCTGCGGATCGTCGGCGGCCAGGGCGCGCAGCACTTCAAGCTGGCGCATCAGGTGGTGGCGCGCCAGCGCCTCGGCCCGTTCGCCATCGCGGGCGCGCAGGGCTTCGAAGATGGCCAGGTGCTCGCCGCAGGATTCCTGGATGCGGCCGGGCCAGGCCAGGCTGCGGTGGCGCGACAGGCTCAGCACCTTGCGCAGGTTGCCCACCATGTCCACCAGCCATTGGTTGCCGGCCAGCGCCTGCACGGCCTCGTGGATCAGGTAATTGGTCTGGTAATAGGCGTCGATGCGGCCGGCGGCGGCATGGCCGGCCAGCGCCTCGTGCAGCGGCGCCAGCGCCGCCAGCTGGGCATCGGTGGCCTTGCGCGCGGCTTCGAAGGCGCAGCGCCCTTCCAGCATGGCCATCAGGGGGAAAATGTCTTCGAGGTCTTGCGGGGACAGTTCATTGACGAAGCAGCCGCGGCGCGGCTCCAGCCGCACCAGGCCTTCGGTGGCCAGCACCTTGAGCGCCTCGCGCAGCGGCGTGCGGGAAATGCCCAATTCGCCGGCCAGCCGCAGCTCGTCGATCCATTCACCGTTGCGCAGGGCGCGCGCGTGGATCATGCCGCGCAGGCGATCCGCGACTTCCAGGTACAGGGCTTGCCGGACGATGGGTTGGGTCATGGGCTGACGGCCGCAATGCGCCGTAATTCATAATTATGAATAAGCCCATCATATCCCTGGCGGTCGGATTCCGGCTAGCCGGACAGCTAAGGATTTGCCCTAACCCCCCGCGACATAACGCGCGGGCGGGCAGGGACTTGCCTGGAATCAGAAGTGCAGGATCCCGTCGACCGCGTGGCGGGTCAACGAACGCGCCCAGCGGCGGGCCGGCAGGCCGTATTTGGATTCGACCACCTCGGCGCGCGCCAGCAGCTCGGCCGGCGTGATCGCCAGGCGCGGGCCGGAAAACGCCAGCACGATCTGGTTGCCGGCGTCGATTTCAGGCAGCAGCACGATGCGGTCGTCAAAGGCCTTGGACAGGTTGTCGATGTTCTTGCCGAAGCTTTCGTGGCGGCCGAACAGGTTCACCGCCACCACGCCGACCTCGCCCAGCACGCGGCGGCAGTCGCGATAGAACTTGACGCTGTCGCGCACCGGACCGGCGGCGGACGCGTCGTACAGGTCCACCATCAGCACCGGGCAGCGGCCGGCATTGGCCGGGTCGGCCGCCCAGACGGCGGCGTCGTCGTGTTCGACCTTGAGCCGGTTTTCGCCGGGCAGGCGGAAGAACATATGGCAGGCGGCGGTCACGCGCGGATTCCATTCCACCGCCAGCAAGGGGCTGCGCGTGTGCTTGACGCAGAAGCGCGCCAGCGACCCCGCGCCCAGGCCGAACATGCCGATGGCCTCTTCCTTGGGCGGCTCCAGGAACAGCAGCCAGGCCAGCATCTGGCTGGTGTATTCCAGCACCAGCTCCGATGGGTTCTTGATGCGCATGGCGCCCTGGACCCATTCGGTGTTGAAGTGCAGATAGCGCACGCCGTCGACTTCGGACAGGGTGGGCTGGTCCAGTTCAGAGGGGAATTTGGATTTATGCATGGGCGCGATTGTAGGGCCGGCCGCAGACCGCGCCTGACACAATTCGGTCACGCCCCGGACGGGGCGCCATGCAGGCGGGCGGGGCATGCCCCGCCCGCCGCGCCATCAGATGCGTTCGAAGATCGCCGCGATGCCCTGGCCGCCGCCGATGCACATGGTGACCAGGGCGTAGCGGCCCTGCACCCGTTGCAGCTCGTGCAACGCCTTGACGGTGATGATCGCGCCGGTGGCGCCGATGGGGTGGCCCAGGCCGATGCCGCTGCCGTTGGGGTTGACCTTGGCCGGGTCCAGCTTCAGCTCGCGGCTCACGGCGCAGGCTTGCGCGGCAAAGGCCTCGTTGGCTTCGATGACATCCAGTTGGTCCACCGTCAGGCCGGCGCGCTTGAGCGCGGCCTGCGTGGCCGGCACCGGACCGATACCCATGATGTTGGGGTCCACGCCGGCGTGGGCATAGGCCACCAGGCGCGCCAGCGGCTTGATGCCGCGCTTGGCCGCGACCGATGCGTTCATCAGCACCAGGGCGCCGGCGCCGTCGTTCAGGCCCGAGGCATTGCCGGCCGTGACCGTGCCGTTTTCTTTCTGGAACACCGGCTTCAGGCCGGCCAGGCTATCGGCGGTGACGTCGCGGCGCACGTGCTCATCGGTATCGAACACGACTTCGCCCTTGCGCGTCTTTTGCACCACCGGCACGATCTGGTCGCGGAAATAGCCGGCTTCGATGGCGGCGGCGGCGCGGCGGTGCGATTCGGCGGCCAGCGCATCCTGGTCCTGGCGGCTGATGCCGAACTTGGCGGCCACGTTTTCGGCCGTGACGCCCATGTGCATGCGGCCGAAGGGGTCCGACAGCGCGCCGGTCATCATGTCCTGCATGACGCTGTCGCCCATGCGCGCGCCCCAGCGCTGGGCCGGCGCGATATACGGCGCGCGGCTCATGCTTTCGGCGCCGGCGCCAATGGCGATCTCGGCGTCGCCCAGCAGGATGGTCTGCGCCGCCGACACGATGGCCTGCAGGCCCGAGCCGCACAGGCGGTTGACGTTGAAGGCCGGCGTTTCCTTGGCGATGCCGGCGTTCATGGCGGCCACGCGCGACAGGTACATGTCGCGCGGTTCGGTATTGATGACGTGGCCCACGGCAACGTGGCCGATTTCGTCGCCCGAGACGCCGGCGCGCTCGAGCGCCGCGCGGATGACGGTGGCGCCCAGGTCGCAGGGCGGCACGTCTTTCAGCGCCCCGCCGAAATCGCCGATGGCGGTACGGACGGCGGACGCGACGATGACTTCATTCATGGTGTTTCCTCCTTGTAATGCGTTCCATCATACCCGCGGGGCCGGGGGCCTTGCCGGCCGCGAAGGACGCGCCTGTCGGTTATCGGACTAACCCCCAGCGATAGCCGATTCGTATCGCCGACCCGGAAAAAAATATTGGACACCCGGCGCGGCGCTCGCGGATAGTGGCCTCTCGCCGCGCCTGACCGGCGCCCGCCCGACCCGGACCCCGCCCCATGATCGATACGCTGGACCTGACCGCCATTCCCCCGCAAGACGAAGCGCTGCGCGCCGAGGTGCGCGCCTTCCTGGCCGAGGCCCTGGACGGCCTGGCGCCGGACCAGCGGGCCCGTTCCTGGATGGGGTATGACGCGGGTTTCAGCCGCCAGCTGGCCGAACGCGGCTGGCTGGGCCTGACCCTGCCGCGCGAATACGGCGGCGCCGCGCGGGGCCATTTCGCGCGCTTCGTGCTGTCCGAAGAATTGCTGGGTGCCGGCGCACCGGTATCGGCGCACTGGATCGCCGACCGCCAGAGCGCGCCGCTGATTCTCAAGCTGGGCACGGCGGCGCAGAAAGCCTTCTACCTGCCGCGCATCTGCCGCGCCGAGGCCTTTTTCTGCATCGGCATGAGCGAATCCGGCTCGGGCTCGGACCTGGCCAGCATCCGCTCCCGCGCTGAACCCCTTGCACAAGGCTGGCGCCTGAACGGCAGCAAGATCTGGACCACCAACGCGCACCGCTCGCATTACATGATTGCGCTGGTGCGCACGTCCGGCACGCCCGACGACCGGCACCAGGGGCTATCGCAGGTCATCGTCGACCTGTCGCTGCCCGGCATCACCATCCGCCCCATTCGCGACCTGGCCGGCGACGCGCATTTCTCGGAGGTGTTCTTCGACAACGTGGAACTGCCGCCCGACGCGCTGATCGGCGAGGAAGGCGCGGGCTGGGCCCAGGTCAACGCCGAACTGGCATTCGAACGCAGCGGACCCGAACGCCTGTATTCCAGCATCGCGCTGCTGCAATGCTGGCTGGCGCACTGCCGCGGCGAGGGCAGCACGGAAGGCCCCGACGCCGCGCTGCTGGGGTCCGTGCTGTCGCAGATGGCGGTGCTGCGCGCGATGTCGCTGGCCGTGGCGGGCAAGCTGGCCGCGGGCCTAAGCCCCGCCATCGAAGCCGCGCTGGTGAAAGACCTGGGCACCGAGCTGGAACAGGACATTCCACGCCTCATCGCCGACGCGCTGGGCCGGCGCCCCGACCGACCGCCCCCCGCGCCGCTCGTGCGCACGCTGGCCTACCTGGAGCAGGCCGCGCCCACGTTTTCGCTGCGCGGCGGCACCCGCGAAATCCTGCGCGGCATCATCGCGCGCGGCCTCGGCCTTCGATAAGGACACCTCATGGATTCTCTTTTTGGCGACGCCGCCGAACGCCTTTTCGCCCAGACCAGCACCCCCGACCTGATCCGCCGCGCCGAACAGGGCCAGCCGCCCATCGACGCCTGGCAGGCCTGCGAGGCCGCGGGCTTTGCCGATGCGCTGGTGCCCGAAGCGCAGGGCGGCGCGGGGTTGACGCTGGCCGATGCACTGCCGCTGGCCGCTGCCGCCGGCCGTCACCTGTGCCCCTCCCCCATCGTCGACACGATGCTGGCGCGCGCCTGGCTGGCGCAGGCGGGCGCCGCGCAATCGCGCGGATCGATTGCGCTGGCGCCGCACGGCTGGACCTTGCAAGGCCGCGAAGTCGCCGGAATCCAGGTGCCCTGGGTGCGCAGCGCAGATGCCGTGCTGGCGTATATCGACGGCCAGGCCTGGCTCTTGCCGGTGGCCCAAGCCGCGATCGCTGCCGGCGGCGTGCACGGCAGCCTGGCCGCCCCCGCGCGCTGGTCGCTGGACGACGGCGAGCGCATCGACGCGCCCGCCGCCTTGCCCGCATTGGAAACCCTGGCGGCCACGGCCTGTGCCGGCTTGATCGCCGGCGCCATGGACCGGGTGTTGGCGATGACGCTGGACTACGCCAATACGCGCAGCCAGTTCGGCAAGCCCATCGGCCGCTTCCAGGCCGTGCAGCAGCAGATCAGCGTGATGGCCGAACAGGTCTGGGCGGTGCGCATGGCGGCGCAACTGGCCTTCCAGGGCCGCGCCGGCCTGCCGCAGCCGCTGCTGGCCGCGCTGGGCAAGGCCCGCGCCAGCCAGGCGGTAGCGCCGGTGGCCGACATCGCGCACGCGGTGCACGGCGCCATCGGCATCACCGACGAATGCGACCTGCAGTTGTATACGCGGCGGTTGCGCGAATGGCGCCTCGCGGCAGGCGCCGAATCGTACTGGCACGAGCGTATCGGCGCACAGGCCCTGGCCAGCGACCTGGATGCGCTACCGTTCCTGCGCGAAGCGCTGTTCGACAAGGAAACGGCCTGACGTCTTACGCGCCCTGCCCCAGCATGCTGTCGCGCAACCGCAGCACCGACGCGCACGACGTGCCCCGATGCGTCACCAGCGACAGCGACAACGCGTTGCGCGCCTCCGCATCCGTCAGCGCCACGAACGCCACGTGCGGCGTGGAATAGGCCCGCGTCACCCCCGGCACCAGCGCCAGGCCCATGCCGCTGGCCACCAGGCTGACCAGGGTCTGCACCTGGATCGCCTCCTGGCTGATGCGCGGCGAAAAGCCGGCCTTGCGGCACAACGCCTGCGCCACCCCGTGCAGGCCCGGCACCTTGGCTGGCGAATACATCACGAAGCTCTCGCCGCGCGCACGGGCCAGGTCCACCGGCCCGCCGCTCGCCAACGGATGCCCCGCCGGCACCGCCAGGATCAGGTCGTCGCGCTCGACCACCCAGGACGCCAGCGCCGCGTCCTCTGCCAGAGGGCCGCGCACCAGGCCGGCGTCGATTTCATTGGCGCGCAACATCGCCGCCAACCCTACCGTGCTGTCTTCGCGCAGCTCCAGTTGCAGGTCCGGGTACTGAGCCCGAAACACCGGCAGGCAACGCGGCAGCAGCATGTAGGTGGCCGACCCGACAAAGCCCAGCCGCAGCGTGCCCCATTCGCCCAGCGCCACGCGGCGCGCGGCCTGACGGGCCTGCTCGGTGTGAAACAGCGCGCGGCGCGCGTCGGCCATCAGGGCCTCGCCTGCCGGCGTCAACGTCACACCCTTGGCGCCGCGCACCAGCAGCGGCACGCCCACGGCATGTTCGAGCTTCTGGATCGACACCGACAGCGCGGGTTGCGCAATGTGCAGCGCGTCGGCGGCGCGGCGGTAACTGCCCAGTTCGGCAATGCAGACGAACTGGCGCAACTGCCGTAGATCGATAGCCATAACAGATTCCATATCACGCAATACCGAAGCCATATTAGACGCGTATACGCCACGCCGATAGGATTCCCCCATGACCTCCCCTTCCCCCTCCCTTGCCCACGCCGCCGCGCTGGGCGGCGTGCGCGTGCTGGACCTGACGTCGGTCGTGTTCGGCCCCTACGCCTCGCAAATCCTGGCCGACTACGGCGCCGACGTCATCAAGGTGGAGGCGCCGGGCGGTGACTCCACCCGCCGCACCGGCCCCGCGCAGGAACCCGGTCTGGCCGCCATTTTCCTGGGCCTGAACCGCAACAAGCGCAGCGTGGTGCTGGACCTGAAGCAGGACGCCGCACGCCAGGCGCTGCTGGCGTTGGTGGACCAGGCGGACGTGCTGATGCACAGCATGCGGCCGGCCAAGATGGCCGCGCTGGGCCTGGACCCGGCCACGCTGTGCGCCCGCAATCCGCGGCTGGTGTATGCCGGCCTGTACGGCTTTGGCGCGGGCGGCGCCTACGACGGCCGGCCCGCCTACGACGACATCATCCAGGGCCTGGCAGGCTTTGCCGACCTGGCCGACCGCCAGACCGGCACGCCGCGCTACCTGCCCACGGTGGCCGCCGACAAGACCTGCGGCCTGGTTGCCGCACACGCCATCCTGGCCGCGCTGTTCCAGCGCGAACGCACCGGCCAGGGCCAGCAGCTGGAAGTGCCCATGTTCGAAAGCATGGCCTCCTATGTGCTGGTCGAGCACTACTACGGCCGCCACCTGGCCGATGCGTCCGACGGGCAGGCCGGCTATCCGCGCGTGCTGACGCCCTGGCGCAAGCCTTGCCGCACGGCCGATGGCGACGTCTGCCTCATGCCGTACACCGATGCCCACTGGCGCAACCTCTTTCGGGCCACGGGCCACCCCGACCTGGCTGACGACCCGCGCTTTGCCGATATCACGTCGCGCACCCAACACATCGCCGCCCTATACGAACTGCTCGCCGGCATCGTTGCCGCGCACAGCACCGCCCATTGGCTGGCGCTGTGCGAAAGGCTGGAAATTCCGGCCGCCCCCGTCAACCGCCTGCAAGACCTGGAAAACGATCCGCACCTGCGCAGCGTGGATTTCTTCCAGCCGCTGCAAAGCGAGTCCGGCAGCCACTACCGATTCACCCGCAACCCCGTGCGGCTGCAACGCTCGCAGGTGCCGCCCGCCATGCCGCCACGGCTGGGCGAACACACCCGCGACGTGTTGCGCCAGGCCGGCCTGGACGAAGCCGGCATCGAGGCCCTGCTGCATAGCGGCGCCGCGCAGCAAGCCGACCCCCCACCCGTTTCCCTCAAGGACCCCGCATGACTTCAGACCGCAATGCTCCCGCCCAGCTCGGCCAGGGCTTCTACTGGCAGGACCTGGCCGTCGGCCAACGTTTCCGCACCTTCCGCCGCACCGTCACCGAGACCGACATCGTCAACTTCATCAGCGTCACCGGCATGCTGGAAACGATCTTCATCGACGCCACCTATGCGCACGGCGCCATCCAGGGCCGCCCGGCGCCCGGCGCGCTGACCTATGGCCTGATAGAAGGCCTGATCATGCAGGGCATGGTGCAGGGCACCGGGCTGGCGCTGCTGGAAGTGCACAAGAAGATGCTGGCGCCGGTCGTGGCCGGCGACACCGTCTGGGCCGAGATCGAAGTGACCGGCGTGCGCCCGACCTCGCAGCACAACCGTGCGGTCGTCTCGTCCACCATCGATGTCTATAACCAGCACGGCAAGGCCGTCATGACCTACACCGCCACGCGCATGCTGGCGGGCCGGCCGGATCGGAAGCCGGACTGAAACGCCCATTTTTCCGGCACCCAGCGGACAAGCGCCCCACCCAGAGGGCGCTGCCGCGCTGGGGCCGCGCCACGCGACATCCCGCGGGCAGCGGCCTCATTCCCAGAAAAGCACAAGGAGACAACCATGAAGCACGCATTGCGCGCGACCCTGCTGGCCGCCCTGGCGCTGGCCGGCGCCCCCGCCGCCCAGGCCGCCTGGCCCGAACGTCCCATCACGATGGTGGTGCCCTTCCCGCCCGGCGGGCCCACCGACCTGGTCGCTCGGGTGCTGGCCAAGCAACTGACCG
Source organism: Achromobacter sp. NCFB-sbj8-Ac1-l (assembly GCF_052695805.1). Lineage (NCBI taxonomy): Bacteria > Pseudomonadati > Pseudomonadota > Betaproteobacteria > Burkholderiales > Alcaligenaceae > Achromobacter > Achromobacter sp. NCFB-sbj8-Ac1-l. The sequence goes on from NZ_CP199812.1 coordinate 4,793,594, forward strand.
ATCAACTGGGCCAGACCGTGGTGGTGGAGAACAAGGGCGGCGCGAACGGCAACATCGGCATGCAGTACGCAGCCGCCGCCAAGCCCGACGGCTATACGGTGCTGTACAACACCTCGTCGATCGCACTCAGTCCCAACCTGTACCGCTCGCTGGCGTTCGATCCGGTCAAGGATTTCACGCCGGTTTCGTCCACCGCCGTGATTCCCCTGGTGCTGCTGGTGCATCCGTCGGTGCCCGCCAAGGATGCGCAAGGCTTCGTGGACTATGCGCGCCAGCATCCGGGCAAGCTGTCCTATGGATCGGCGGGCGCGGGCAACGTCACGCACCTGGGCGCCCTGCTGCTCTTGCGTTCGCTGCAGATCGACGCCGTACACGTGCCGTACCGTGGCAGCGCGCCGGCCATGACGGATCTGGTCGGCGGCCAGGTGCAGTTGATGACCAATACGTTGAATGATTCGCTGGGCTTCATCCGCGAAGGCAAGCTGCGGGCGCTTGCCGTCACCAGCCGTGCGCGCAGCGAGCAACTGCCCGACGTGCCCACAGTGGCGGAAACGGTGGCGCCCGGGTTCGAGATGGGGGCCTGGCAAGGCGTGGTGGTGCCCGCCGGCACGCCGGACGCGGTGGTGCAGAAACTGAATGCCGAAATCCGCCGCGCGTTGCAGTCGGAACAGATGCAGAAGCAGTTGAAGGTCCAGGGCGCGCAGGCCCTGGGATCGACGCCGCAGGAATACGGCGCCTACATCAAGAGCGAGATCCAGCGCTGGGGCGCCGTCATCAAGGACGCCGGCGTCAAGCTGGATTGAAGCGCTGGGCAATGGCGGGCGATCGGGCTGGGCGCAGACGCCCGGCAAGATACCGCCGCGCCGGCGCCGGGGCCTGCCCGGACCGGCGCCCTGGGCCTCAGCGGCCGGCGGCCTTGGCGCTCAGGCCGTTGGCCACGCCCATGTCGGTCTTGGGCACGTCGCGGATCAGCACGCGCACGTCTTCGCCCGAAATGCCGATGCTGTCGCACACGGCCTGGTTCAGCGCCGCGATCAGGGCCGCTTTCTTGGCCTCGTCGCGGCCTTCGATCAGGGCGGCGTCCACGCGGGCCATGGCCTTGCCGATCTCGCCGGCCACGATGACGTGTTCGGCCGGCACTTCCTGCAAGACGATGCGCACGCTGGCCAGCGGCGCGGCAATGCTTTCCACCACCGCCTGCGAGGCCGCCTTCAGCAAGGCGGTCTTCTGGGCGGCCGAGTGGCCCTGCATGATCTGGACATTCAAGATAGGCATGACGGGTTCCGATATTCCGAATAGGGACGAACCGGCGATCCGTGCCGGCCAGCCATCATATCCGGAGCCAGCGCCAGGGCAAGCCCTGGCGCGCGGCAAGCGGCCGCCGGTTCGCCGGCCGCCGGATCGCCGGCCGCCACGCCGTCAGGCGGCTTCGCCCCGCTTGGCCGGCTGGGGCTGGCCTTCCAGCTCAGCCTGCGCAGGTGTGCCGTCGGCCGCCGGCGCACTGTTGGCCGCGCCATCGGTTGCCACGGGCTGGCCCGACGCCGGTTCGCCCGCCGCGGGTTGACCCGTGCCACTGGCTTGCGCCGCGTCACCCGCCGCGGCCTCGGTGGACGATTCCGCCAGCGCCGGCGTCACCAGTTCCACCACCTTCTTGCGCGACAGCATGCCCAGGAACTCGTCGTTCTCGCCCGTCACGGCCACCGGCTGGTCGCTGTGCACCAGTTGCGCCAGCACCTCGCCCAGGCCAGCCGTGGCCGGCACCGACGCCAGGTCCTCGACAAAGCGCGACACGTCGCGCCCGCCTTCGCGCACCGCCTGCTCGGCCGCCACCAGCGTCAGCACGCCGGCCAGGCGCTTGCCGTCCAGCACCGGCGCATACTCGTAGTTCAGCGCCCGCATGCGGTCCACGGCATGCGCGGGACGCGAACGCATGGTCAGCGTCAGGCGCGCGGGGTTCACGGCGTGGGTTGCGTTCAGCACCTTGGTGCGGTTCACGTCCTGCAGGAACGACTGCACGTAATCGTTGGCCGGGTTCAGCAGAATGTCTTCCGGCGTGCCTTCCTGCACCAGTTCGCCGTCTTTCAAGATGGCGATGCGGTTGCCCAGGCGCAGGGCTTCGTCCAGGTCATGCGTGATGAAGACGATGGTCTTGTTCAGCTTGGATTGCAGCTGCAGCAGCTGGTCCTGCATCTCGCGGCGGATCAGCGGGTCCAGCGCCGAGAAGGCTTCGTCCATCAGCAGGATTTCGGCATCGGTGGCCAGCGCGCGCGCCAGGCCCACGCGCTGCTGCATGCCGCCCGACAACTGGTGCGGATACTGCTGCTCGAAGCCCGACAGGCCCACCTGGTCCAGCCATTCGCGAGCGCGCTTTTCGCGTTCGGCGCGGCCCACGCCCTGCACGGTCAGGCCGTACGCGGCGTTGTCCAGCACGGTGCGGTGCGGGAACAGGCCGAAGCGCTGGAACACCATGCTCATCTTCTTCTGGCGGAAGGTTTCCAGGTCGCGCTTGTTCAGGCTCACCACATCCACGCCATCCACCAGGATGTGGCCCGCGCTGGGCTCGATCAGGCGATTGAAGTGGCGGATCAGCGTCGACTTGCCCGAGCCCGACAGGCCCATGATGACGTAGATGCTGCCTTCGTCGATCGACAGGCTGATGTCGCGCAGGCCCAGCGTGTGGCCGCTTTCGGCCAGCAGCGCTTCCTTGGTCATGCCGTCCTGGGCGGCCTTCAGCCACTTCTTCGGATGCGGTCCAAAAATCTTGTAGATGTTCTTGACTTCGATCTTGCTCATCGCTGGCCTCCCATGCGCATGCGCTGTCCATACGATTGCGTGATCCGGTCGAACAGCACGGCCAGCACCACGATGCCCAGTCCGGCCAGCAGGCCGCGGCCCACCTCCAGACGGTTGATACCCAGCAAGACTTCATAGCCCAGGCCGCGCGCGCCGATCATCGACGCGATCACCACCATCGACAGCGCCATCATCGTGGTCTGGTTGATGCCAGCCATGATGTTGGGCAGGGCCAGCGGCAGTTGCACGCCGAACAGTTGCTGGCGCGGATTGGCGCCGAAGGCGCGCGAGGCTTCCAGCACTTCGCGGTCGACCAGGCGGATGCCCAGGTCGGTCAGGCGGATCAGCGGCGGCACGGCGTAGATCACGGTGGCGATGATGGCGGGGATCTTGCCCAGGCCGAACAGCATCACCACGGGGATCAGATACACGAAACTGGGCATGGTCTGCATCACGTCCAGCACCGGCAGCATGATCGAACGCAGCCAGTTCACGCGGGCCATCAGCACGCCCAGCGGAATGCCGATGATGACCGACAGGCCGGCCGCCATGATCATCAGCGCCAGCGTCTGCATGCCGGCGTCCCACAGGCCCAGCACGCCGATGACGCACAGCAGCGCGCCCATGGCCAGGCTCAGCACGATGCGGCGGCTGACCAGCCAGGCGATGACGACGGTGACGGCCACGACGGCCCACCAGGGCGAGCTGCGCAGCAGCTGCTCCAGCCAGACCAGCGCGTGCAGCACAGGCTGCGACAGCGTTTCCAGCGTGTCGGCGTAGTTGGTCACCAGGTGATCGACGAAACCGTCGATGGCTCCCCGCACTTGGCGGGCAGGAATAATTTCAGGAAACATGCTTTCGACTCCATTTCAGCGCGTACGCCGCGAAGGCGTGCCGCTGGCGCAAGAGAAAATGCTCTTGCGCATTGCCCGCGCATGCGGGCCCTGTGCCGGCCGAGGGGCTTTTTCCCCTTGGGGGCATCCCAAGGGGAAAAAGTCCAACTGGCGGCGCGCCCGGGCGGAGGATGCCCGGGCGGCTGCGCCGCCAAGGATGGCGGCGGGCGGTTACAGCGCGCTTTGGACGCGCCCGGCGACGTCAGCCGGAACCCACTTGGTCCAGACGTCGGGCTTGGTCTTCAGGAACCACTTGGCCACGGCGGCGGATTCGTCACCGGACTCTTCCATGTGGGCCAGGGTTTCGTTCATCACGGGCAGCGGCACCGAGACCTTGGACAGGAATTCGGTCAGCACCGGCGCTTCCTGCGAGAACTTGGTGTTCACGGCCGTGAAGACGGGGTTGTCGGGATAGGCGCTGGCCTCGGGCTTGGCGCACTTGGGCGACGTCAGGCACTTGTGCTTTTCTGCGTCGTAGGGCGGCATGTCCAGCTTGACCAGGTCCATGGCGCCGACCAGCGGCGTGGGCGACCAGTAATAGAACACCACGTTCTGCTTGCGCTTGTAGGCCGACATCAGGGCCGCCTTCTGCGCCGCGCCCGTGCCGGGCGAGTACAGCGTGTAGGTGTCGTCCAGCTTCAGCGCATGGAACAGGTTGGTGCTGGTGACTTCGCAGCCCCAGCCCGCCGGGCAGCCGTAGAAGCGGCCCTTGCCGGGTTCTTCGGGGTCCTTGAACTTGTCCTTGAACTTGGGCAGGTCGGCCGCGGACTTCAGCTCGGGCAGGCGCTCGGCCGTGTAGCGGGGGATGTACCAGGCCTCGCCGCCCATGTAGAGGTCGCCGATCCGCTTGACGCGGCCGGTCTTTTCAGCGCGCTCCCAGGGGTCGGCCACGCTGTTCAGCCAGATCTCGGTATTGATATCCAGGTCGCCGCGCTCGAGCGCGGCCAGGGCGGGCAAGGTCTCGGTGGGCAGGGTTTCGGTTTTGCAGCCGTAGCCCTTTTCCATGATGAAACGCTCAACGTCGACCAGGACCAGGTTGGATTCCCAGTTCATGGCGCCGAAGTTGATCGGACGCTTGAGTTCGCATTGCGGGGCATCGGCGGCTTGGGCCGTGCCAGCAAAGGCGAGCAAGACGGCCGCGGCGGCCAGGGTCTTGACGGGGGTGAAACGCATTGGCTTTTGCCTCCATAGGTTCAGGGACACGGCGGCGCGAAAACCAGCCGTGCCATGGAGCTAAGGGGGTTGTGCGGAAGACGGGCAGAACCGCCAATACAAACCGACACTAGCAACAAGAGGATCCACAGGGTGCGGACTCTTGCAAGACAGGAGTCTCAAAAACTAAGTTTTCGAGAACCCACAGAAAGTGAACAAACTGAAAGAAGAAGGCAGCATCTTAAACGAAATTGCCGCATTACCCAACCCCAAGCCTGAATGAAACAGATACATTCCGGCCAAAAAACGTGCGGGACAACCCCGATTCCCAAGGGGTGATTCCTCGTTTTTCCCTAGGAAATCGTCCTACAAAAATAACGATACATTTAGTTAATCTTTTGTTCGTATAAATACATTTGAAGAGCAAAACCGGACCCGAATCGGACCCGAATCGGCGCAAAAAAAGGCTTGATTCAGCCCGTGTTCAGAATCAAACCGCCCCGCAAACAAGAACGGATTCGATCCCGGACAGGATCGAATCCGCTCAAAACCCGCACCGCCGCACGCCCGGGCGCCAGGCGTTCAGCTCCCCTGCCCGCCCTCGGTCCGGTACATGTAATCGCGCCGCCAGGGGTAGGCCAGGTCAGGCGGGTTGTCCAGTTCGTCCGCCCGCCCGCCGGCCGGCGGATGGCCCAATATCTGGTGCAGCGCAATCCACCCATGCTCGAACGCCATGGCGCAGCCGGCCAGGTACAGGCGGTAGGCGCGCAGCGAGCGCGCGCCCTGCTCACCGCTCAAGATCTGCGCGGCCTCGGGCAGGCGCGCTTCCAGTGCGTCGCTCCAGGCCCACAGCGTGCGGGCGTAGTGCGGCCGCAGGTTTTCCACGTCCACCTCTTCCAGGCCGCCGTTGGTCATGGCTTCCATGACCACGCTGATGTGCGTCAGCTCGCCGCCCGGGAAGATGTACTTTTCGATGAACTCGCCCATGCCGTTGCCCAGCTCGGCGTTGTAGACGCCGGCCGCGGTGATGCCGTGGTTCATGATCAGCCCTCCCGGCTTGAGCAGGCGGCGCAGCTTGGCGAAATAGCTTTCCAGCTGGGCCCGGCCGACGTGCTCGAACATGCCCACCGAGGCGATCTTGTCGTAGGGCGTGGCCTCGTCCAGCTTGCGGTAGTCCAGCAGCTCCATCCGCACCCGGCCCGACAGGCCTTTTTCCTGGATCAGCTTGCTGACGTGCGCGTGCTGGTTGCGCGACAGCGTGATGCCCGTGGCGTCCACCCCGTAGTGCTCGGCCGCCCACAGCAGCAGGCCGCCCCAGCCGGCGCCCACATCCAGGAAGCGCTCGCCCGGCTGCAGGCGCAGTTTGCGGCAGATGTGGTCGAGCTTGGCCTCTTGCGCCTGGGCCAGGTTCATGTCCGCCGTGCGGTAGTAGGCGCAGGAATAGACCCGGCGCGGGTCCAGCCACAAAGCGTAGAAATCGTCGGAAAGATCGTAGTGAAACTCGATCTGGCGCGCGTCGCGCTCGACCGAATGGCGCCACACCGACATCACCTTGCGCACCAGCTCGGT